>NZ_JBPRLW010000001.1:0-4189634 GCF_051417955.1 Roseovarius sp. B08 | reverse complement strand
AGTAGGCGGGTGACTGCTTTCACGAGTTGCAAATGGCGGCTTGGCTAGGCTTAAATCGCAGAAAAGACCTTTATGCTTGCAAGGCGCAGGTCTGCTCCGAACTCAATTTGCCGAATGTTGCACTGCGCACGAATGTCCGCTTTATGCATCGCAGCAGATGGTTTATCATGTGTTGAAATCCGATCCATAGCGGAGGTCACTCACATGCGGCAGCTTGTATCGAATGGAAACCCTATGGAGGAAATCGTCGGGTTCAGTCGCGCAGTTCGCGTAGGTCCCTACATTTCGGTAGGTGGAACTGCTCCAGTCGATGCGGAAGGTAAAACCGTAGGCGTCGGAGACGTATTTGCGCAAACGACCCAATGCTTTGAAATCATCAAAGCCGCTCTCGAACAGGCTGGCTCCGGTATCCACGATATCGTGCGGACAAGAGTTATTCTGACAGATATAGAGAACTGGAAAAATGCCATTGAGGCGAGAAAGAGATACTGCCTCGAAGCCCGGCCAGTGGATACGATTATGGCTGTAACCCGGTTTGTAAATCCGGAATGGTTAGTTGAGATTGAAGTTGACGCGGTAGTTTCAGGCGACACGGCAGAGTCGTGACCACATTGTCGTGTCTGAGCGAATAATCCAACGAGTTTGACACCAAATTAAGGCCGCCATTGGAACGGATAAAGCGATATTCCGGTCCTTCCCCTTCCCCAACTTTGGCTGGGGCGGCAGCAATCTCTTGGGATGAGCCCTTAGGGCTTTGATACAGAAACCGCTGACTCACCGGGGTTAATCGCTCCACGGTCATCCGTTCGGTGTCACGCACCCAAGTCTCTGAGGAAGCACGGGATGCCATACGTGGAACGGACCTTGATAAGGGGACGGTGCTGGACGAACTTAAGAAGGCAGAACCTGGAAGGTCAGCTAAGGCATCTCCTGCCGTTGAAAAACAGCGATAGGCGGAAAATGGTTCGAACAGTCTGCAGGATCGGGAGGCAATTGGCGCGACTCAATTTTTTATGGTACTCGTCGACCAAAAGATGCTGCCATGAAACATGCTAGTATACTCATTCTTGAAGACGAGCCCGTTATTGCCCTCGGGTTGGAAACGGCGTTGAAAGACTACGGCTGTAAGAGTGTGGTAGTCTGCAATTCAATTCGGGACGCCATCAGCGAAATCAAGGGCCATGTTCCAAAAGGCGCGATCATCAATTTGATTTCGGATGGGAGCGCTTCAAGTGTTGACGTTGCCCAGTGGTTGGTTCGGCAGTCTTGCGGTGTTGTATTCACGGCCGATTTCAAGGAAGAAGCCTGGGACGACCTGCCCTATAGGTTGCAAGACTGCGACGTTATTGAGAAGCCATACCGGGTTGAACACGTAATCGAAAAGCTTGATGAGATTGTCAGCCTCCCGAAAAAGGCGAATGCAAAGACTCTCAATTCGGCTTGCGGTTCGAAAGGACAGTTTCAGAACACTCCGAACCCTTATTCCCCTGCCATTTCGCGAAGTAGTCCCTGGCTTCGTCACTGAGGCCGTATTTCGCCGCGTATGACGCCAGGATCCGCTCTGCTTCTTCCAGTCGTTCTTTGGTCATCTGCGGCTCTCCTGTGCAGGACTGTCGCATCGAAAGGTTAATAAACCGTTAGCCTGGTGCACGTGTATCCTCATCCAATTGGCAATTGCTTGTGGAGGGCTGGAGAATGGCACGTGAGTTTGATCGGGAAGCGGAACGAATGGCGACAGTTGTGAAGCTGGCCGACATATCCAAGAACCACCGCGATGAACTGATACGAGAGTATCGAGAACGCTCTGAGGCTGCCTTCGCACCGACCACTCTGCGCAACTTTCGCCAGATCACTCACAATTTCCAGGTATGGTGCCGCGAGCATGGCTTCGACCCGGAGCCTCCCGTCGATCCGAGAGCCGTGGCCGAGTACGTGGATTCCCTCGGCGGCAAGGTTCGGTGCACCACCATTGAAACCAGGCTCTGGGCCATTTCGGAAATGCATCGAGCGGCGTTCCAACCGACGCCGTGTCGCCACAGGCTCGTTGAACTCGCCTTGAAGGGCGTGAAGCGGAAGTATGGCGCATGGGTGCGTCAGGCTCCACCACTGTGCAAGGCAGAGGTTTACCAGGCCATCGATAAACTGGGAAATTCCAGGCTCGAAACCCGCGACAAAGCGGTTCTCTGGATTGCTACGGATAGTTGGTGTCGTGCGTCGGAAATCATCGCCCTCAAAGTCCGCGACTTGATGCGACAAGACGATGGATCCAGTTTGCTGTTCATCGCAAGATCCAAGACCGATCAATTCGGGCACGGTGCATATGCCTACCTTTCGGAGGCGGGCACACAGGCAGTCCTCGATTGGATAGAACTCGCGAAACTCAAGAACGATGACCCTCTGGTCACCAAGCACCAGGCAAACGCTCAGGTCGGCCCGATGGACGCGGCCACGATTTCCCGGATCATCAAGCGCTGCACCGGACGCAAAGACGTCTCTGCTCACAGCATGAGGGTTGGCGGAGTACATGATGCCTTCCGCATTGGCTGCGACCTGTCCTCGATCATGGTGGCCGGGCGGTGGAGTTCACCTGAAATGCCAGCGCGGTATGGCAGAAGAATACTGGCCAGCAATTCGGCCGCCGCTCGGGTTTCCCAGGTCCTCGGTGCAAAACGGCAGCCGAAAGGCTAGGTCGTGCGCTTGACGTCCCTGAGGCGCTGGCTCGGGGTATCGTTCGAGGCACGCGCCCTGATAATGGCGTGTCGATGGGCCGCCGTTGCAGAGCGTCACCAAGCCGAGTTTGCACAGCAACCCCGCAGTATGGACAGCGCCGTTAAAAAGCCGCCGAAGTCTGGGGACGGACAACGGCGGCTCTAACCACAGCCAATCTTGGTATTCGGCAATGGATTCGGGATTGTTAGTGTCGGCCTTGGGAAGCCAGTTCAAGCCACCGACCGATTGAACAAGATATAGTCAAAATCCGACAACGTTCAGAACGTCTGAGGCATCGGGAGTACGAAACGTTCCGTCAGGGTTGGGCGAGACGGGAGTTCCGTTGCCCAGAACGTAGCGCTGCTCGCTTCCGTTTGACTGTTTAATAACGGTAAGAAGAGATCCGTTTCCAGATTCACACTCCAAGATTTGAAGGTTCGTCCATTCGGTCGACATGTTGCACTCCTAACATGATGAGTTGCTACTGCCCTCGTACCCTCGTGTACTTACAGCATTCATGATTCTCCATTTTCTCGCAAGGATCGGTTCTCGCAGTAGTTGTATGCAGCCAAAATTTGCTTACCCTGACCGCTGGCCCTTTAAGGAGTACCTGGGAACAGTTCCTGGTGACCAAAGGCATTCACGGCAAGGCCTAGGCCAATGCCGTTTTGCTTGGAGTTATGCCAATGTTCGTCAGCCCTTGTCGAACAACTTGCGAGTAGACTTTCTATTCTGGGCTATGACCCGACGGTTATGAACTGAGATTTCTTTCTCGCTCATCTCACAAGAACGCTTCACTTGCTTTTTCAATTGCTTCGCAAACCGTTCATCATCGTTGTCAGTCTCTAGCTGTTGGGTAGCACGTTTGAACTTGGCGCGTTGAGCCTTGTCGTTTTCCATGGGGCGAAGGTACCCCATCACGTCAAACATAAGAAGGAGCGGACTTCGAGCTGCCAGTGTTTAGCATCAATCCGCCGTGCCGCTTAGGGGCAACCTCTGCGGATGCAGATCCAGTCTACGGAGCCAGTTTGCGCTAAAAAGAGCGACCGAGACACGCCCGGTCGCAGTTATAAGGAGACAGGTGAGGCGGATTAAAATCCTCACCTATAAGTTTCCCACTATAGAATTTCTAAGCGGTGCGCCAGCCACTCTAGGTTGATAGCTGGTTTCCTTCGATGGCGTGGCAAGGCCGCAATTTTGTTTAATTGCTTTTACCTTCTACCCCCATTACTCTTCAAATCGATAACGCTTTGCGTTGAATTTGGTAACGGAAATGTTGAGCGGACATTTTCAACAAATCTGTTACCGCTCCACGTAATTTCCGTACTAGCACTCAGCTTCGAGCAAGGTTTGTCGATATGTGGAACGGTCTAGTGCCAGGCCGCTGACAAAGCGGCCTGGCGCACCTTGTATCTCCACTCAGTTAGCCGTCGTTCGCGCCGGTTGTAGCTTCTGCACCGGCCCGCGCCTCCAATTGAGCCTGGATGGTATCGCGGAAGTCTTGAGCAGCAATGCCGATGGAAACACCAGCCTCTGAACCGGCCTGCAGTCCAGCTGCGTCGACCGCAACCTGGTCAACTCCCAGGCCGAGAGCGGGATTTACGTTGATCACGGCTTGGGCAGTTCCCGTGGCGCTCGTGCGCGTGTCAGCAATGGTACCGATGGACTGACCGTCTGAAGATGCGACTTCAGCACCGACATCCACACCAGCGGCTGCGCCGTCAGTTGCAGGGTTGGAAGACGCGCTTGCGTTGGAATCAACACCGACATTTGCGCCGTTGGTGCTTGCGCCCGCGCCTACACCGGTTTCTGCGCCAACCCCACCGACACCTGCATCGGCATTTGCGCCAATGCCAACTCCGCCGACGCCAGCGTCTGCACCTATGCCTTGTGCATACATTGGCAGGGCGAGGGTCGAGGCCAATGCTGTGGTCAATGCGACTGTCTTGAGTTTCATCGTGCTAACCTTTCGTACTTTTCCAAGTAGCAGGCCAATCAAGTGGCTTGCTGCTCTAATGAATATGTACGCTTACGAGACTTTCGAGCACCTTGCGAACACTGACTGCCTGGGCAGCAGAAAGCTGCTTTTTCGTAGGGGAGTAACGGCAATTAATTGCAGAGCGAAAGGATCGGTCGAAACTTCTAATGCAGGTTCGCGGGCAGACTTCTTATCAAGCCGATTGCTGGCTCAGGCAGGAAGATTCTTTTTTCAAATGGGCGGATAGCCCCGGTCAGCGTGATACAATGTGCCTATCGTCCCAGAAGTTTTTGAGGTCTTCTGCGTAACGTCGGCTTTCGTTTTCGGCGCTTTGATGCGCGGCTGACAGGGCGTTCATTGCGCTGTCTCCACTTTTCCACACCAATCGGATGACATCGCCAGCAGACACTTTGACAGACATCGGCCTGCCGTCATTGAAATAGAGCCCTAGGTTGTGAATAGCTATATTCACCTTGTCGGCCAAAGCTTCTGCATCCGGTTGCCATCCGTCCTCAACAATGCATACAAAAGTGCCGTTCCCGGCATGAGATATCAAATGTGGATGTTCACTCAGACACATTGTGATGGCCTCGGCAACATCAGCCACGAGACATTCGTATTCATAGCGCGAGGTTTGTTGGAACAGATTTTCGATGTCGCGAATGCTGAACGCAAACACAGCCGAACCGAACAGCTTCTTGCGTGCCATTAGGGAAATGTAATTCTCAAGCGCCAGGTAGTCGATCATCCCGTTAACATTGCGCACGTGGAACGGTTCATGCAGGGCCAGTGGCGCGTCGATTTCGCTCGCACCTGTGTTACTCAAATCTGGCTGTTGTTTCTGCTTCTTTCGACTGACGACAATCTCTTCCATCAGTTTGATCCGCCCGCGCACATCATCGATTTCGAATGGTTTGGTGATGTAGTCAGTGGCCCCAGCCGAAAAAGCCCGGTCGATGTAAGACTTGTCCGACATTGCCGTCAGCATCAGGACTGGCGTGTTTTTGTGATCATGCCGACTGCGCAGGATCTTGCAAAGCTCAATGCCATCTGTTCCGGGCATCTGAATATCCACCAGGAAGCAGTCAACGGGCTCGGCGTCGGGCTGTGCCAACAAGTCAAGTGCATCAACTGCACATTCTGCAGTGGATATCGTGTGTTCTCCACTGAACTGAACCAACAACTCGATGAGTTGAAGGATTGCCGGTTCGTCATCTACAACAAGAAGGTGCATTTTTCCTCCCACAACTAGATACTCTTTGTACAGCGCGGTCAGATACGCTTCACGTGCGTCCTGCCCTCTCGGAACAACTGGAAGGAGAACTCGGCGATATTGTGACGACGAGTGGGAAAGAATGCAGCAAACACTTCCGTCCAGCCCTTACTCAGGACTGCGGTGCTCTAAATTTTCCGGCTTCACATCTGAAGACGTGGCTCTGTAGCTGCGATCAAGGCTTAATTCTCGCGCTCCGCCAAGCATGCATTCGCACCCTCGATCCGACCCGCGCTGTACCCCGTCGAATAGGCTGAGCTATCCCAGTCACCTTCTACGAGCGTGGCTCGGATCTCACAGGTGGTGTTGTAACCCTCAGCGTAGCCATCGCTATATCCGGTGTCGTAGCGTTCATCTTCGTCCTCGCGACAAGCGGCGACAACGAAGAAGACGCTTAGAGCAACAGCAACACGTAACACTATTCGATTTCCCGAAGCGCGACACCTGGCCCAGTAGCAACTTGACCGTCATCGAGGAATTGGATGCCCTGGCTTTCCAGGGTCTTTCGAATTGCCTCGGCGCTGGCATGTTGAAGTCCACCCTTCTCAGTCTCAAAGCGACTGATTGTCGTGAACGAAACTCCCGCCATTTCTGCTAGTTCTCGCGTGCCGATCCTTAAAGCATTTCGGGCCATTCTCAATTGCGCTGGCGTCACTGCTAACCTCGTATGTTATTTTGCATACAGGGTATTGACATCATGATGACCCTGTACCTATATTTATAACACAGTAAGCAAAGTCGCAACAAGGTAATCGAAATGCATTACGACCGCGCAGAAATCATGAAAGCCACCTGGGTCATCGTTCGTCGCTTCCAAGGAAATGGCGAGCCTTTCAATTCGCTGATGGCGCGCGCGCTTGTCTCCGCGTGGTTCACGGCCAAGCAAGAGGTTTCTGTTGCCCGTCGCGTGGAGCAGTCACGCCGAGAGGCTGAAGCGCTGGCCGCACGCCCTGCAGTCGAACTGGCTGCAGAAATTACCGGCCTCGAAAACCGTAGCTACCTTGGCCATGAAGGTCAGGAGAAGCTGCGAGCTCTAAGGACCGCCCACAAGGCCGCATCTGAACGTGAGGCGCAGGAGGACAAGCGCGCGATTATCGACAGCGCCAAGGGCCGGTTCGCTTCCGTCACCTTTACGAAGAAAGACGGCACAGAGCGTGTCATGCGCGTACAGCCCGCCACGCTCAAGTTTCACGTGAGGGGCGCTGCAGCCTCTGAGGCCGCTCAGAAAGCCGCACAGGCCCGCGCAGAGCGCCACCCGCACCTGATGCCTGTCTGGGATGCAGAGGCCCAAGCGCCGCGCTCTGTGAACCTCGCAACCATTTCTCGGATCGCAGTCAACGGTGCGGTCTACAACTTCGCAACCTAATGGAGGATAAAATGGAAAATGGAACTCGACCCGTTACCAACTGGGAAAACCAGAGTGTTGGAGGCATCGCGTTGTGCTCCGAGAGTCTCTTTCTTGATCATGTCGAGGATGCAAAAAGCTTCGCGAAAGACAGGCGCAGTACGAGGCGAGCCTGCCAACGGAGCCTGATGAAGCCATCCATTCTGCCCTACGGCTTTTACACCCGAACGGTGGCAACTACCCCGAAGGAGTCGAAGAAGCGCTGCAGCTTTCATGCGCACTTGCAGTGATCGTGAGACATGGCGATTTGGAAGTACCTTCGCCTGAAAGGGACGCGGCACTCTACCTGGCCGAACGGCTTGAAGATGCCACGCGCAAGGCGGTGGGGAAGCTTGATCGATTGTCAGATGTCCTATCCGCCAAGAGCCGACAGGAGCGTAAAGAAGCCGAGCGGCAGCGCTTATGGGAGCGTGAAGTTGCCTCGCTTCTTCAAGGTTTTGACAACGAAGAAACAGCAATGCTCCGGGAAGCACTCACTACAGCTGTAGAGGATGGCGGAAACCTCGAGCAGGAACTGGAAACGCTCAAAGCCAAAATCGAGGCCAAGCGAGCAAAAGAAGGCGAAGCGGTGGCTGAGAAGGGAGGTGAAAACTGAGGCCGCCCTTTTCCTTGTCGTCGGAGGCAGCCCGCAATCTTGGGCTGCCTTTCCATTAAGGCTATTTCAAACATGACATTTCAGTATGACATTAACCGCCAGTGGTCTGACCAGTTCATACCGCAGATCAAGAGCATCGTGGGCAGTCACCTGTTGCAGGCGGCTCCCGATATGCTCGACATGACCCAAGCTACGGATCTGGTGATGCTGGACGCTCGCGACATGCGGATTGCGGCACGGGTGCGCAGGCCGGGATATGCTGACCGTTACCCCTATCAGTTCACCGTCCGCTCCCGGGTTCCCTCAGGCGCAGAGACGGAGCTTTCCAAGATAGTGAACGGCAAGGGCGACTGGCTGTTCTACGGCCACTCAAACGCCTCTCAGACGGCTGTAGAGCGATGGTATCTGATCGACCTTAACGCCTTCCGGGCAGCGCTGATCCGGCAGGGTGCAGAGGGACTGGCTTGGGGTAACAAGTGCAATCCAGACGGAACGCGGTTCACCTGGTTTGATGTGCGCAGCTTTCCAGCTGATCCACCTTTGGTGCTGGCGAGTTCCTAACAGAAACCTCTCTACAAAGTAATCAGATACTCCCGTAGACTTACAATCCGATAGGTTTGTCTTCCGAATTGCCAAAATACGCCAAAAATTGGGCATAGTGGCACTTTGCGGTCACAATTGTAATTGCCAAAATTATCAGCATAGCAAGTGAGATTATTCGAATCACTTTTGAAGTCTGTGGCAACCTCACATGGGGGTTGCCACATTTGTAACAGCACGACTGTGTTGTCCGCTCGAGTATTGGAGGGGCGCAAGTGCACTGGAAAGAATGCGCCCGATTAAGGGATGCCGAAACTACGGGATCGCGGTTGAGCTGGCCATCGAACGGTTGGAACGGTTTCGACTGCCAACATGAACTCACCATTTCTGACGTGTGGGGAGGAATCTCGTGGCTTTGGACATGGCCGGGAGACTGGATCCTGTCGAGGGAGCCCCTGACGACTTTCTTTGAAATTGAAACGTCCACCGCCATTGGTACGAATGCATCCACAGCGCTGACCTGGATAATACTGTATTGGGCATTTTCACCCACCATCAAAGTTCTTGTAACGCAAAATCGCAGCAAAGCTTAAAGCGTGAACGGCCGTTGCGTAGGGTGGACTAAAAGGTGGATAGAAAATAAGTAAAATCGCACAAGCGACTGTTTTTGAATGGTTATTCGTGAAAAAGTGGTGCCGCTGAAGGGACTCGAACCCCCGACCCCATCATTACGAATGACGTGCTCTACCAGCTGAGCTACAGCGGCCCCGTGGAGCGCGGCTATAGCACTCCAATCCGTATCCGAAAAGGGCTATTTTTCGGTCTCTTCGAGGCGGGTATCCTCGACGATCTCGGCATCCGCGACCTCGGACTCGTCGGCCTCATTCGTGCCGGTCCTGTGCGTGTCGACCCCGCTATCCAGCGTATCCGCCGCGTTATCCGGATGGGATCCGACGATCAGGGGCAGCATCTCGATCCCGGTGGCGGAGGATACGGACGAGGCCGGCGGCGCCCGCCAGCTCAGCGTGTCGAAGGCGTTGCAATTGTCGCAGGACGGAGCCCACTGGGCGTGGATGTGATGGCAGTTTTCACACACCCATTGCGGCCCGCGCGGCGCCGACAGGGCGCGGGCGAGCCAGCCCTTCACCACGCTGTCCGACGCGCCTTCGCCGCGTTCGATGGCGGCCATTATGGTCAGCGCGCGGGCATCGGGGTCGACCTCGGCAAGATCGCCCAGCGCACGGCGGGCGGTGGGGAAATCCTCTGCGGCGAGGTGCAGTTCGGCATCGATCAGGCGAGTCTCGCGATGATCGGGATGGATTTTCAGCAGCTTGGAGAAGCGCTTGATCCGGGCCTGCGGCGTCTCTTCGGGTTCGATCTCGGCGAAGGCGGCGGCAAGGTCGGGATGAGGCTGGGCATCCCATGCCTTTTTGATCACCCGGGTGGCATGGCGCTTGTTGCCCTGTTCGATATAGCCGCGGGCGGTCAGAACGGCGGCCGGCACCAGGTCGGGCGAGAGCTTGTTCGCGGCGATGGCGGCCTCGCGGGCCTCGATGCTTTTGCCTTCGTCCAGAATGTCGCGCGCCTCGGACAGGGCCAGCACGGCATCGCGGCGGCGGTGAACGTCACGCGGCAGGTTGCCGGATTTCAGCTTGGCGCTGAGCGTTTCGCGCGCGCCCTTCCAGTCGCCGGTCTGGGCTTGCAGTTTCAGCAGCGTGTCCTGCACTTCCTCGTGTTTGGGTTTGAGCGTGAAGGCGGTCTTGGCGAGCTTCAGCGCGGTTTCGGTTTCACCATCGGCCAGCTTCTGGCGCAGGATGCCGCGCACGCCGACGAAGCGGGTCTTCTCGTTCGTCAGCAAACGCTTGTAGGTTTCCTCGGCCTTGCGGCGGTTGCCCGACATCTCGGCGGCCTGCGCGGTGATCAGGTTGGTGAGCGCGGGCTTGTTGAGATAACGTTCGGCCTTGCCAGCCTTGGCCATGGCCACTTCGCCCTCGCCGGACGCCAGTGCCATCATGCCCTCGGACAGTGCCTGATAGCCCTTTTCCTGCCGGTTGCGCTGGAAATAGCGCGACAGCGCGGTGTCATCGCCGTTGATGAAGTGCAGGACGGCAACCAGCAGCGAGACGATCTTCAGGATGAGCCAGACGGCAACCACCAGCAGGACAAGCGCGATCACCGCCATGAGCGGGGTCAGGTTGAATTCCTGTCCGGCCATCACGATGCGCACGCCGCCGTCGAGTTCCAGCAGATAGATCGCCCCCCAGCTGGCCGCGGCGACGAGGCCGATGAAGAGGACGATCTTGATTATGGACCACAACATTCTCTGACTTCCCCTGGCGTTTAATTCAATGTCTCGCTCAGCGACTGGGCCGCGCCCAGCGCCTCGCGCCGTTGTGTCGCCCGTCCGGCCCAGTCTGACAGCTCGGCGCGGCCTTCTTCGGGCAGGGCCTCGATCTCCGCCAGGGCGTCCTGCAGCCGGCCGTCGCGGATCGCCGCCTCGGCGCGCGACAGCACCGCGTCCGGGTCGCTGCCCTCACGTGGTTCGAGCGAACGGACCCCCAGTTGATTGCGGAGAAAGCCAGACAGGCCGGTTCCTTCGCCGGTCACGTCACGGGAGGCTTCGAGCGCCGCCCGGGCCGCATCGGGAAAGCTTTCCTGAAGGCTGGACAGCGTGGCGACACCGGATTCGGCGGTTGAGACGAGAATGTCGGGAACCTCGACGTCGGTATCCTGCAACTCGGCCACGGCCCCAGCGAAACCCGAGCCGTTGTCGAGCGCCGCCAGGATACGGCTGATTGCGGCGCGTTGCATCGCCGCGACCGCGGCTTCGTCTGCGGCGGTTTCGGTGTTCATCGCCTCGTCGATCAGGGCCTGCAATTCTTCGCGCTGGGCAGCGAGTTCCTGGCGGGCGGCGTCGAGTTCGGCCTCGTAGGCCGCGACGGCCGCGGAATCGGCACTTTCTGTGACCGGGCCCTGTTCGACATCGCGCAACCGCGCATCTAATGCCTCCAGCGTTTCCTCGGCCTCGGCGACGCGTTCGGACAGGGTGCCGAGCGCCTCGACCTGAGCCTCGAGCGCGGCGTCATCGGTGTTGGTGATGCCGCCGACCTTCTCGGAAAGGGATTTGATCGTGCCGGATTGGGCATCGACCCGGCGGCCCAGGTCGCTGACTTCGCTGGCGAGCGCCTCGTCGCGCAGAGGCTCTGTCTGCGCGAGGCCGAAATAGGCCGCGGCAAAGCCGATGGCGCCCGCGACGATGCCGCCCAGGACCAGCGCTGCGGCGCCCGGGCCCTTTGCCGGCTGCCGGGTGGTCGCGGGAAGCGCCGTGGCCGTGGTCGTGGTCGTGTCGGTGGTGTGATCTTCCGTACCGCTCGGTGGAGGCGCATCCTCGGGATCGGTCTTTTCGGCGGCTGCATCCGGCGCGACATCCTGAGCGGAGAGATCTTTCTGCGCGCTGGGGTCATCTGTGGCAGCCGGCTCTTCCTTGGCCGGGTCTTCGGATGACGTGACGTCGGCGGCAGTCGGGGCGGTGTCCGTCTTGCCTTCCTCCTGTGCCGTCTCGTCGGAGCTTTCGGTGGCTTCGCTCTTTTCTTCGGAAGTTTCGTCCGTTTGCGACGCATCCCGGTCGAACGTGTTCTTCGCCTTGGACGATGGTTTCTTTGCCACTTGAAAACCTCTTTCGAATCTTGCCGCTAATGCCCGGTGAGGCAAGCTTACTGTGGGCCGGTACTGCCCTCAAGCCGGTTGGCCTGAGACCATAGTGTTGCAACACAGGCGAGCATGGCCTGCCTGTCGGGTGACTGCGCGACCTCGATCCGGGCCGCATTTTCCGGGGCAAAGACCCCGGCCGCGGCATCGCTGATTGCCGCGATATGCAAGTTAGTGCCATTTGGAAGCGCATCTAGCAAAAGCTGAGCACTGCGCGGCGAAAAGACAGGTGCGATGACGGTTTCCGCCTGCGCGATCCGGGCGCGGGCATCGTCCGGCAAGGGGACCGCAACCTGCCGGTAGACCGTCGCCTCTGCAGTCTCTATTCCAGCGGAACTGAGGTGTCGGGCGATATCGAAAGCGATGTGGTCGCCGCGCAGGTGAAGGCAAGGCGTCGCGGGGGCGTCGTGACGGATCCGGGTTGCAAGCTCGCGCCCGGTTCCGGGGCCGACACGCGGAGACAGGCCGCAATCAAGCGCTTTTTCGGCGGTTGCCCTGCCCACGGCGTAACAGGTGAAATCCCGCGCCGATGTTGCCTGGGCAAAGCTGGCGACGGCATTGGCCGAAGTGAAGATCAGCGTGGGATAGCGCGTGAGGTCGGGCAGGTCCGTCAAATGCTGGGTCTCCAGCAGCGGGGCGATGCAGATGTCGGCCCTGGGTCCCAGTTCCGCCCGCACCGTGTCGGCGAAAGCCTTCGCCGCGTCGGCGGGTCTGGTGATCAGGATCAGCGGCGACATGCACGCTCCGGAGTTGTTTGTGCGTCCTTGCGGTGTTACCTGCCACGAAGGCGTGGCGCAACGGGCGTGAGATGACCGACAACCTGGTGATCCTTGGATTGGAAAGCAGCTGTGATGACACGGCCGCCGCGCTTGTGTCCGTCACTGCACGAGGCGCCGAGATCCTGTCGTCGGTCGTGCTGGGGCAGGACGCGCTGCATGATGCCTTCGGCGGCATCGTCCCCGAGATCGCCGCCCGCGCCCATGCCGAAAAGTTGGATATCGCGGTAAGACAGGCTCTGTTTCAGGCGAAAATGTCTCTGGCAGACGTGACGCTGGTGGCCGCGACGGCAGGCCCCGGTTTGATCGGTGGCGTGCTGTGCGGGGTGACGACGGCCAAGGCGATCGCCGCGGCGCGGGGGATTCCGCTGGTCGGGGTCAACCATCTTGCCGGGCACGCGCTGACTCCGCGTCTGACCGATGGGTTGCCTTATCCCTATGTCATGCTCCTGGTGTCCGGCGGGCACTGTCAGTTTCTTCTGGTCAAAGGCTGCGACGACTTCACGCGCCTGGGCGGTACGATCGACGATGCGCCGGGCGAAGCGTTCGACAAGTCCGCCCGCCTTCTGGGCCTTGGCCAGCCCGGCGGTCCGGCCATCGAGCGCGCGGCACGCGATGGCGACGCGGCGCGGTTTCGATTTCCTAGGCCCCTGCTGGATCGACCGGGATGTGACATGTCGTTCTCGGGTCTGAAAACCGCATTGTTGCGGGCCCGCGACACGGTGGTTGCGGAAAAGGGCGGACTGACGCGGCAGGACCGAGCCGATCTGTGCGCCGGTTTTCAGCGGGCGGTGGCGAACGTCTTGCAAGAAAAGACGCGCCGTGCTCTGACCGAAGCGGCTTTGGAACTGCCGGCGCCCCCCGCCCTGGCGGTTGCCGGGGGGTGGCTGCTAATGCCGAGATCAGGGCCGGATTAGAGACTGTTTCAGGCGAATTCGGCGTGCGGTTCGTCGCGCCTCCCCTTGCTCTATGCACCGACAATGCCGCGATGATCGCCTATGCGGGCGGGGAACTCTTCCGTTCCGGACGCATTGACGACATGACGCTGGCGGCGCGGCCGCGCTGGCCACTGGATCAACACAGTCCCGCCCTTCTGGGTGGCGGAAAGAAAGGGGCCAAGGCATGATCGCGGTGATCGGCGCCGGTGCGTTCGGCACCGCTCTGGCAGCATCGCTGGCACGCAACGGCCCGGTTGTTCTTTGGGCACGGGATGCGCAGCACGTCCAAGAGATGCAGGCCACGCGAGAGAATGCGCGACGGTTGCCCGGAATCACCTTGCCGACGGCCATCACCATTTCTGCGGATCTCGACGACGTTTCGGACGCGGACATCGTTCTGGTCTCTGTTCCGGCGCAAAAGCTGCGTGCATTTCTTGAAACCGCTGGGCCGCAACTGGCTGGCAAGCCCGTGGTGGCCTGTTGCAAGGGCATGGAGCGCGGCACAGGGCTGAGGCCGACGCAGGTGATCGCCGAGCACGTGCCGAAGGCCGCTACGGCGATGCTGACCGGCCCGTCCTTTGCGCAGGACATCGCAAAGGGCCTGCCCACCGCGCTGACCCTGGCCTGCGCGGATGACGCCATGGGCGGATACCTGCAAAAACGGCTGACAACGCCCAATATCAGGCTCTATCGCACCACGGATGTGACCGGCGCGGAACTTGGTGGCGCGCTGAAGAACGTGATCGCCATCGCCTGTGGCGCGGCCATCGGGGCCGGGCTGGGCGAAAGCGCGCGCGCCGCGCTGCTGACGCGCGGGTTCGCCGAACTTGTGAAGGTTGCACAAACGCATGGCGCCAGGGCAGAGACGCTGGCCGGCCTCTCCGGCTTTGGTGATCTGGTGCTGACCTGCACGTCGGCGCAATCGCGCAACTATCGCTTTGGCGAGAGTATCGGCGCGGGCGAGAACTTCGACAAGGGCGTGACGGTCGAAGGTGCGGCAACCGCGCAGGCGCTGGAGGAGATGGCGCGCCAGGCCGGGCTGGACCTGCCGATCACACGCGTCGTGACAGGACTGGTGCGTGGCGAATTGAACGTGCGCGACGCGATGGATATGCTGCTGCAACGGCCATTGAAGGAAGAATGAATGCTGATTGCCCTGATTGCCCGGGACAAACCCGGCGCCCTGCAAACCCGTCTGGATAACCGCGACAAGCACGTGGCCTACCTGAAGGACAGTGGCGTCGTAAGCCAGGCGGGTCCGCTGCTGGATGCTGATGGCGGGATGATCGGCTCGCTCGTGGTGCTGGAGGTCGAGGACATGGCACAGGCCGAGGCCTGGGCGGCGAACGACCCCTACAAGGCGGCCGACCTGTTTGAGAGTGTCGAGCTTATCCCCTGGAACAAGGTGATCTGAGCGATGCGCTATTGGCTGTTCAAATCCGAGCCGTCGACATGGAGCTGGGACCAGCAGGTTGGCAAGGGTGAAGCGGGCGAGGAATGGGACGGCGTGCGGAACTACCAGGCGCGCAATTTCATGCGCGAGATGGCGGTGGGCGACCGCGGTTTTTTCTATCACAGCCAGACGGAAAAGGCGGTGGTCGGCACCGTCGAAGTGATCGCCGAGGCCCATCCCGACAGCACGACCGATGACGACCGTTGGGAGTGCGTGGATATCAAGGCGCTCGAGGCCGCCAAGGCGCCCGTCACGCTGGACATGATCAAGGAGGATCCGCGTCTGGGGGAAATGGTGCTGGTGCGCAATTCGCGTTTGTCCGTACAGCCGGTCGCCGAGGATGAATGGAAAATTGTCTGTGAGATGGCGGGTCTGACGCCGTAGGCAGCGCCGCGTTCGGCCAGAATCTCATTAAAATTCGGACGGAGGGTACCTGCGCGTATCGACCGATACCCTCCGTTGCCCCACGTGCTCCCTACGCACCACACGTGTCTCTGGAATTGGTTTCGGCCATACTGGCGCGACAAGGTTGCTTCTAGCATTTCCGTCCGCGTTTGACAAAAACAGAGTGCCCTGCATTTTACTCGAATGCCTAGGGTTCCGGCCGGGCGCGGCCCGGTCGATTAAGCGGACAAGTTGATCTGTTAACGGTCGAGTAAGACGCCGTCTGCTAACGATTGTTTCGGGTGAGTGAATAGGTGGTGAGATGAGTGCGTCTGGTGACAATGCCGCGCCAGTCATCATTAAACGGAAAAAGGTCACGGGCGGCGACGGGCACCATGGCGGCGCCTGGAAGGTCGCAATAGCATAGTCCTTTTTCTGCGGCGCTTTTGCGCCGATACACGTTCACCGCCCTTGGCGGTGGTTTCAAAAGTCGTTCTGACGTTTGCGATGCACGGTCTCGGCATCGCGCCATCCGCCCTGGGACGCAGGCCGAGAAATGCCGGGAAAGTGCTAAGAGAATCCTAAATTCGACGGCCCGTATGACCGGCATTTAAAACAAATGCGCGTCGACCGCGTTGGAAGGCTCACGCCCGTTTTTCCAGTTGCCGCGTGATCTGGGCGTCGATCGTTCTCTTGCGCCCATCTTCGCCGTAAGTCTCCAGCGAGCGACGGACCTTTCTGACGGCGGACAGCCGCGCAGAGGCCTGCCGGATGCCCTGCAGGGCGCCATCGAGCAAAAGCTGGTTGCGCGACAGCTTGTCCTGGATTTCCGATATCATGGCGGCATCCGCCGCATCGAACTGGCTCAGCTGATCGATCAGTGCTTCCTTGCGCTCCGTCAGGCGCGACATCTCGTCGAGCTTGCCGTTCAGCACGGCCTTGCGTTCGGAGTCCAGAAGGGCATCCAGTTCATCGACCACCGCTTGCGCGGGGGAGTCACTCATTTGTCTTCTCCATCATTGATCTCAGGAAATGCTCGGCAAGGCCGATACCGCCGGCTGCCGCGATCTTGTCCGCGATTGCCTGGCGATGGAACGACGCGAACTGGTCCTCTCCCTCGCCACCGGAAAAGGTGTTCACCTGCTTGCCGAAACCGGCGGCCTTTAGCATCTCGGCAAGGAAGGTCGCCTCGAGCGTCTCGGCGGCCCTGCGCGCCGCCTCCGGAGAGGTCTGCGTCAACATGCGTGGCGCAGGCATCGAGCCTGCCACCGGTTTGATGGGTAAATGATCGGTCACCAGAATCCCTCTAATGCTGCGAACTTTCCGGTATCTGACAGCAAAGCGGTAAAGAACTGGTAATCACCGTCTGCGAAGTTCGATGAGCGAGGAAGAATCCCGGAGCTCTGGAATGCAGCACATGTTCACAAGCGAATTTGCCACGCCACCAACCGGCAGGCGCATGGCCGTGAAAACCGAAGCTGCGGCCACAGGCGACAAAGCCGATGGCAATCCGACCCGGCCGAGCTTTGCGACCGTTTTCGCGGAGGCCCGGTCGCGGCAGGCTTCGACGACCGATTCAGCGGCCGTGGAGCCCGAGGTCGAGCGTCCGTTGGAAGATGCGGAAATGCCCGGGGATGGGGCCGAAAGCGGCGCAACGGTGGCGCCTGAGACCGCTGGCGAGGTCGCGGACGACGATCCAACTGATGTTTCGGAAAGTCTTGTCGTTCTGGCAGAACCTCACGAGTCCGAAATCGCTGAACAGGATCGGATACTCCGAGGGGGTGGCGTGCAGGAGGATCAGCGTCCCGACGGCCCCTCGTTGTTGAAGAGAACGGAAAACGACGTGAGCCGGAAACCTGACGTGTCAGTCGATGTGGCGGCGACACGGGTAAAAGACGCAGCGGCCAGCGGTGACGTCAAGCGTCTGACCCTGCCCGCGTCCGAGACGCCGGCGACACTCCGACCTCCGCAAACGGTTCAGGACGGAACCGCCGAACGTGCGATCGCACAGGGTGCGGGCAGGTCTGAGGAGGCACCGCAAGCCCAGCCGCGTCCGGCGGTGGCATCGGTAGAAAGATCCGCCGCGGCGCCCCCGGCAACCGGGCGCGTGCCGCCATTGGCCGAAGAACTCCTTGCATCTGCCGCCCTGCCGCAAGGCGACCCCGGTCGCGCAGGCCGCACCGCGCCGGAGGCGCTGGATACCATCACCAGGTCGGACAGCAAGGTGATGAATCCCACGCAAACAGTCACAGGCGAAACCCGCGTCGATCAAACCGGCGACCTGCCTGCCGGGGTGCGATTTGTTTTCAGATCGAACCCTGCCGCGCAGCCGCAAGGACAGCCCCGCGCCGGTGATCGCAGATCGGCCCCGGTTTCGACGCAGGATATCCCGCCTGCTATACTTGCGTCCGGTCCGCACGGTTCCGCAAACCAACCTGCCCTTGAGAACCCTCCGACCGCCATGGCTTCTACGGCGCGCGTGATCTCGGACCCTTCCCCGGCCCGCCAGCCCAAGATGACAACAACGAAGGCAGGCGAGGACACAGCCCGCGCGATCGTTCAAACCTCCGGACAACAAGATCTGTCGCGGCCTGACGTGCCGCATCCTGAAGCGAGGTCTCGGGCACCCGCCGAACGGCCAATGATCCATGTTCCTGCCTCTCCTTCGCTGTCGCGGTCCGAGGCGCCAGGCCCGGCCACCGGGCCCGCAACGCACGGAATGGCGACATTGGCCCACATATCCGGCGCAAGCCGTGTCGGCGAGGAGTGGGTGCGGAGCATCGAGGCCGAAGTCGGCCGCTTTACTGCGGCCGGTGGCTTTGCCAGTCAGGTCGAGACCAGCGCACCGGTGCGCCCGGCTGCGTCCCTGACATCGCTGACGCCGGATTTGCCACGCCACGTGGCGGAGCAGCTGGCGAACGGGTTTCGCGGCGCCGTCGACAAGAGCGCCGAAATCATGTTGAATCCGGCCGAGCTCGGGCGTGTCCGTATCAGCCTGCACACCAGCGAAACCGGTGTCATCGTGACCGTGCTGGCCGAAAGGCCGGAAACCCTCGACCTGTTGCGCAGACACAGCGATAGCCTTGCCCAGGAATTCCACGAAATCGGCTATGGCGCGGCGGAATTCTCGTTCGGTCAGGGCGGTGACGCACAGACGGATCAGGGCGGCGATGACGGCCGCGAGACGTATCGTCCTGACGTGACCGTGTCCGAAAGCGATGCGCCGATGGGCGCGACACCCAGCCCGCCGTCGACGCGGATCGCGCTTGACCGTGTCGACATTCGTCTCTGATCAGCCCGAAAAGGACAACTTTATGGATTTCTCCACTCTTTCCGCGACCGCCGGTGGAACCGCCGCACGTGGCGCCGCGTCTTCGGCGGGCGGTTCATCCGTCCTGAGCTCGGATTTCGAGACATTCATCCGAATGCTGACCGTGCAGATGGAAAACCAGGATCCGCTCAACCCGATCGAGTCGACGGAATTCGCCACACAGCTGGCCACGTTCTCCGGGGTCGAACAGCAGGTCAAGACCAACGATTTGTTGTCGGCCCTGGGCGCACAGATGAGCCTGTTGGGCGTGTCGCAAATGTCCGGCTGGATCGGCATGGAAGGTCGCGCGATCGCGCCCGTCATGTTCGACGGCGCTCCGGTGCCCCTGACCATCTCCGGCGACGGTCTCGCCGACCGGCACGAACTGATCGTGCGGGACAGCAGCGGCAACGAAGTTCAGCGCCTTGCCGTTTCAGGCGACCGCGAAGAGATTGCCTGGCTGGGCAGTGACCCTGACGGAACACTGCTGCCGTCCGGAACCTACGACATCAGCGTCGAGTCCTATTCCGGCGACGAGATCGTGGCATCGACGCCCGCCCAGGTTCACGGCAGAATCATCGAGGCAAGGACGGAGGCAGGCCAAACCCTGCTGGTCATGGAAAGCGGTCAGGAGGTGGCGGCATCGGCCGTGCTTGGGCTCCGGTTGCCTCGATAAAGCGTTTCAACTCGGGCTTGAGGCATAAAGTCGAAATGCGCCTTTCGTTCGAACGCCGCGCGAGCGTCGCGAACAGCCCTGCCTCAGGCGACTTGGAAGGCTTCTGGTGAAAGATTCGGCGTAATGGCCACAGCAAAATAATAAACGCCGGATTCTTCGCCATCTGCTCAGATTGGGTTTTATTTTGTTCAACTTTATGGGATAAGCCACGTGAACAAGGTGCTTCGGCATCGTGCAACCTTATGACTTGGAGACTGTCATGAAGAAACTTACGACACTCATCGCAGCAAGCGCTGTCGTTGCAGCTTCGGTTGCGCCGGCCGTCGCCCAGAACGCCCCCGCGACCAACGATCCTTTCGTTTCGACGCAAGCGCAAGGCTCGCTGCTGTCCATCGGCGGCGTCACCTACGTTGTCGTCGGCGTCGTCGCTGCTGGCCTGATCGTGGCGCTGGCAGATGGCTCTTCCACCACGACGAGCCTCGTGCGCAACTGATCCGATCAAATATTCGATTAGACTGGCGGGCCTTTCGGGGCCCGCTTTTCTTTGGAACAAGGCGAAACTGGAAGGCGGCTGCAGAGAAAGCAACTGACTGCCGCCAGTGCCCGCGCCGAAGAGTTCGAAGTGCCGCGCTCAGCGCAGATGGCTCAGCGTGAAGTACCCCAGGCCCTCGCCAAGCCAGGTGCGCGCTTCGACGATCCGTCCGCCGTCGCTCACCAGATAGTAATTGTCGAACGTACCGGTGTCGGTCTTGCAAAAAACGTCGACGCGCGTCACCTGAAGCCGGAGCGCGCCGCCTTCGTAGGTCTGGCGCCCATCCGGGGTAAAGGCGCAATAGGCTTCGGTTTCCTCGACCTGGTTTTCGCCGTCCAGATGCCGCAGTACCTGTCGTTCGATCCCGTCTTCACGCCGCGACAGCATTCCCAGCAAACCATTTACGCTGGACGACATAAGGTCGGCGCCCAGTCCGCGGGTCGAGGTGATCACGCCGCCGCGTGTGGACACGCTGCGCCTTTCGGACGTTCCCCAAGCCGCCCAGGTGTTGTAGGGGCCATTGGTTTCGATCACACGGAGGACGGCGACGCTGCCGGTTTCCTCGATCCGCATCAGCGCAAACGGGCCGTCGCCGGACTGCAACGCGCGCTGCACCTCCCGCTGGACCACGCTGTCGGCGATCTGTTGTCTGGGCTGGTTCTGGTTGCGGCGGGAATCGATCAGGGTCTTGCCGACGGTCAGAAGCGAAACGCCCTGCCTGGTGTTCGTGCAGCCTGTCAAAGACAGCGCAGCCAGAACCCCGACCGCGAATAAAAGCGTCTTGCTCGGCCTCATCTCCAGTATTTCCCCCAGCTCTTGGCAACTTCCGGCCGGTGTGATCCGCGTACGGTTTCGTAAAGGCGCCCGTCGACTTCCAGCCGCTGACCGCCGTCACGGGTGAGCGGGCGCAGGACGCCGCTCGCCTTTTGCCTGGTCGGCTCGCCCACCAGCCAGGAAAACGGCACGGTAAACCGGATGCCCTTGTCAAAGGAGCCCTCGCCGAACTGGCTGGCGGACACGTCGGTGAAGGTGGCGAACGCGCCGACCTTCCAGCCGTTGGCGAATTCACGGTCGATCGTGATCGTGCCGCCCCAGTCGCCGGCCAGATAACGCCCCGCGTCGATCTGGCCGTGAAAGCCGTTCCCGAAATCGTAATAGGCCGACACGTGACCATTGAACTCCGGAATCGTGCCGCCCGGCGTCACCCGGGAACGCAGGCCGAACTGTTGGTCGAAGTCGCGCGGATGCGTGTAGTTGATCTCGGCGCCAAGCGCGAAACGGCTGTCCACCGGCTTCCACAGGACCTCGCCGGAGACGCCCGCATACATGCGTTCCAGATATCCTGCCGTGACACGGCTGTAGAAATCGGGCCAGAGGCGCCCGTATTTTGCCACGGTGAGATTTTCGAGGAAGGGTTCGTCGGTTCTGTTGTAGCGGGCCACGTCCGAGCGCACATGCGGCAGCTGCGAGTTGTTGGGTCGGACGGCCTCGTCGAGATTGCCGATCACCTTCTGGCCGAGAGAGCCGGCAACGACCCACCCGGATCCAAGGTGATACTTGGCCTTGGCGCGAATGCCGACATCGCCGCGCAGCGGGTTGCCGGGATCGAACAGCGAGGTGCGCAGGTAGGGGCCGATCGTCCATTCGAACCGCGGATAGGTCTCCGGGAACGGATCGGGATAATCGCCAAAGCGCAGCGTGTCGGTAAAGCGCGCGGCGGCAAGCGCCTCGCGTGCCGGCCGGTGCTCCAGGCGCTCCAGGTCGGTGCGGCTGAACGAGATTGTGCTCGCCGGGATGCCGTTCTCGATCAGCGTCACATGCAGCATCTCGACCGAGGGCGGCAGTTCGCGGCTCATGCTCCGCAGGGTCCGGCCCAATGCCTGGGAGGTGGCGTCATACTTTGCGTTGCGGATCCGCACATGCGCCGAGCGTCCGTTCAGGGTCAGCCCCTCAAGGTCGAGCTCGGATTGCTGAAGACTGCGATCCAGGGACGCGGTAATCGCCTCTTCCCGGCCCGGTTGCGTGGTCCAGCCCAGGTCTTCGGCGCTACGCGGACCGCGCACCGCGACGGGCAGCGGCGCCAACTCGGCCCCGCCCTTGACCGACGGGTTCTTCGGATTGAGGTTGAAGGTCAGCGCCGCGCCAAATTCTTCGCCATGCAGAGCGAAGGCCCGCAGCGATGTGTTCCGATTTAGCTGGTACGTCACGGCAAAGTTCCACGGGATCGACCGTTTCAGAATGCCGGCGGATTGCGCGGTGTCGTAGTTGTCGGAAGAATACTCGGCGCTCAGCAAAAGCTTGTCGGTCGCCTGATAGCTGGCCCCGCCAAAAAGGCGTAATCGCCCTGGAACCAGTCGTCGATATTGAACTGTCCGCCAGTGCCGCCTTGGGCAAAGCTGAACGGGGTGCGTGTCCCGAAGCTGCCGTCACTGGCATAGCTGCCGAATCGCCCGAAGCCCAGACCGCCGGTCACGCGCAGGCGGTCGCCGATCGACTTCGTGGCGACGATATATTCGCCGGACAAAAGGCCGGTCCCGACGAAATCCTGCAAACCGACCGAAACCGCGGGGGTGAAATCGGTCTCGTCGAACAGGCGGAACCGAAGGTCGAAACTGCGGTCGTAATAGGTCGAGAAGGCCGGGGTGATATCTTCCGTTCCGGCATAACGAAAGCTACCTGACAGCCGGTCGGTGATCTGGAAACTCAGCGTCGTGCGGAAGAACCCGTCGAAATAGGTGATGTTGGTGCTCAGCTCGCCATCCGGCGCCGTTTCCGCCGTGGGCATGTCGATCAGGCCGCCGGGCGTACCATAGTTGTTGGTCGTCAGCGTCGTAAGATCGTCGGCAATTGCCAAGGCCGGAAGGCCGAGCATCCCGAACGTGACCAAAACGCGTGTCGATTTGCGGATCACTGCGGGTTTCCCTCCATTGACGTCCCGTCGACGTTAGCCAACGCCACGCGATTCCGACACCGCCTGACGCGTCGTGACTTTCGATAGACGGCAGGAGTCACATCAATACCACGTCTTCAGAGAAATACCGATGCCAGCAAGGTCGTCATGGCACCCAGCGTGATGCCCAGCACAAGCCATAGCACGGATTTCCAGCGCAGGCCGCGCGTCGGTTCCGGTTCGGGCGAGGATTGGCGGATCAACGCGCTTTCGACGATCTTCGGCAGGCGCGGACCGTACCGCGACAGGACCATCAGCGTACGGCGCAGATCGCGCAGTGCGGCGCCGGGGCCGATGTTCTTGCGGATGTAATCCTCGACCACGGGCTTGGCGACCTGCCAGATATTGGTCTGCGGGTTCAGGCTTCGGGCGACACCTTCGACGACCACCATCGTGCGCTGCAGAAGGATAAGTTCGGTGCGGGTTTCCATCCCGAATCTCTCTGTCACCTCAAAGAGATAGCTCAACAGCCCGCCCATCGAGATCTTCGAGGCGTCCATGCCGAAAATCGGTTCGCCCACGGCCCTCAGGGCACGGGCGAACTCGTCCACGTCGCGGTCGGGGGGCACATAGCCCGCTTCGAAATGCACCTCGGCGACGCGTTGGTAATCGCGCCGAATAAAGCCATACAGGATCTCGGCATAGACCCGGCGGGTGTATTCGTCGATATGCCCCATGATCCCGAAATCAAAGGCGACGATATCGCCGTTCGGCGCAACCTTCAGGTTGCCCTGGTGCATGTCGGCGTGGAAGAACCCGTCGCGCAGGGCGTGCTTCAGGAACAGCTGCAGCACGCGCTCGGCAAGCTCCGCGCGGTCATGGCCCGCGGCATCGATCGCGGCGTTGTCGCCCATCGGTGCCCCGTCGGCCCATTCCATCACCATCACGCGCCGACCGGACATGTCCCAGTTCACGGCCGGAAGGCTGAAGCCCTTGTCCTCTGCGGTGTTTGCGGTGAACTCGCTGGCCGAGGCGGCTTCGAGGCGAAGGTCCAACTCTCCGATGACCACGCCCTCGAAATGGGCGATCACGTCGCGCGGTTTCAGGCGGCGGGCGGACGGGGACAGCACCTCGATCATGCGCGCCGCGAAATAGAAGGCGTCGATGTCCTTGCGGAAAGCCCGCTCGATACCGGGCCGCAGCACCTTGACCGCCACGTCCTGCCCCGTCTCGCGCAGCCGTGCCTTGTGCACCTGCGCGATCGAGGCGGCGGCAATCGGGTCGCTGAACTCCGAGAAAACGGCGTCGACCGGCTGGCCCATCGAGCTGGCGACACTGGCCTTGGCGACCTCCGCATCGAAGGGCGGCAGCTTGTCCTGCAACACTCGCAGTTCCTGCGCCAGCGCATCGCCCACGATGTCGGGCCGGGTCGAAAAGACCTGCCCGAACTTGATATAGGCCGGTCCCAGCGCCGTCAGCGCACGCAGGGCCGGCGGCATGCTGGTGTCGCCCTTGTAGCCCAGCCATTGGAACGGCCAGGCTAGGAACCGCATGGTCCCGCGCACCAGCGGCGGCGCGTCCATCGCATCCATGATCAGACCCATGGCGCCGGTGCGTTCCAGCGTGGCGCCCGTGCGGATCAGGCGCAGGAGGTTGTGCGGCCCGCGCATGGCTCAGATCTTCCAGCCGGAATGCAGACAGGCGATTCCCATGCTGAGGTTGCGGTACTTGGCCTGCTCGAACCCGGCCTGGCGCACCATGCCCAGGAACGTTTCCTGGTCCGGGAACTTGCGGATCGATTCCACAAGATACTGATAGCTGTCGCGATCCCCGGCAATCACCTGTCCCATCTGGGGAATGATGTTGAAGGAATAGAGGTCATAGACCTTCTGCATCAGGTAATTGGGGATCTGGCTGAACTCCAGCACCATCAACCGCCCGCCGGGTTTCAGCACGCGAAAGGCCTCGTTCAGGGCCTCCTGGGGGCGCGTCACGTTCCGGATGCCGAAGCTGATCGTGTAGACGTCGAAACTGTTGTCGGCAAAGGGCAGCGCCATCGCGTCGCCCACCACCCAGTCCAGACTTGCGGCCATCTGTTCCGCCTCGGCCCGCTTGCGGCCCTCCACCAGCATCGGCTCGGTCAGGTCCAGAACGGTGGCGTGGCCCGAGCCGGCGCGTTTCAGGAACCGAAAGGCGATGTCGCCGGTGCCGCCCGCCACGTCCAGCAGGCGCTGGCCCGCGCGCGGCGCCAGCCAGTCCATCATCGCGTCCTTCCAGATGCGGTGGATGCCAAAGGACATCGCGTCGTTCATCACGTCGTATTTCGACGCGACCGAGCCGAACACGCCGCGCACGCGGCCCGCCTTCTCCTCCTCGGGGATGTCCTCATATCCGAAATGCGTTGTTTTCCCGGTCATTTATCCCCGCGGCCTTGCCGTTTGATCCTCAAGTCCTTCTTATAGGTCGCCGGGGGCGGGTTACAATGCGCCCGTTTGGTCGCAGAGGGGGCGGAATGCCGGAATTGCCAGAGGTCGAGACAGTGCGCCGCGGGCTGGAGCCCGCGATGACCGGCGCCGTGATCGCGTCGGCACAGGTCAACCGCCCCGACCTGCGCTGGCCTTTCCCTCCGGGCATGGCCGACCGGCTCACCGGACAGCGTGTCCTGGGCCTGCGGCGGCGGTCGAAATACATCCTTGCCGATTTGTCGTCGGGCGAGACGCTTCTGATCCACCTCGGCATGTCCGGCCGCATCCTGATCTCGGGCGATCCGCTGGGGCAGTTCGTGCACGACCATCCCGCGACGGAGAAACATGACCACGTGGTGCTCGACATGGCCAATGGCGCCCGCATCACCTTCAACGATCCGCGCCGCTTCGGCGCGATGGACCTGATGGCCACTGCCAACGCCGAGGCGCATCCCCTGCTGGCCAAGCTGGGCCCCGAACCCCCTAGGCAACCAGTTCGACGAACCCTACCTGGTCGCCGCGCTGGCGGGAAAGAACACGCCGGTCAAGTCGGCCCTGCTGGATCAGCGAATCGTCGCGGGGTTGGGCAATATCTACGTCTGCGAGGCGCTTTTCCGGGCCGGTATATCGCCCCTGCGCCGCGCCGGTCGCATCGCGGCCAGGCGGGCCGCGGCCCTGGTGCCGATCATCCGTGCCGTGCTGAACGACGCGATTCTCGCCGGCGGATCCTCCTTGCGCGATTTCCGCCAAGCCGATGGAGAGCTTGGATATTTTCAGCACAGCTTTGACGTCTACGACCGCGAGGGCGCCCCCTGCCGCCGCACCGGTTGCCAGGGAAATGTGCGCCGTGTGGTGCAATCGGGCCGTTCCAGCTTCTATTGCGCGACTTGCCAAAGATAACCTTGATCCGACTGCCTCAAATGGTAATGACTCAACTCTGACAGAAACAAGCGAAAGCAGATTTCATGGCCTATGAGACGATCATCGTCGAAGTAGAAGACCACGTCGCCAAGATTACCCTCAACCGCCCCGATGCCCTCAATGCCCTCAACGACCAGTTGCTGGGCGAGCTTGTCGATGCGTTGCAGGATGCCGAGGGCAACGACAAGGTGCGCTGCATCGTGATCACCGGCTCGGAAAAGGCTTTCGCCGCCGGTGCGGACATCAAGATGATGGCCGAGAAATCCTTTGTCGACGTGTTCTCGGGCAACCTGTTCGGCTCCGAGGCGGACGCCATCGTGCGCATCCGCAAACCGATCATCGCCGCCGTGTCGGGGTATGCGCTGGGCGGCGGGTGCGAGCTTGCGATGATGTGCGATTTCATCATCGCCGCCGACAACGCCAAGTTCGGCCAGCCCGAGATCAACCTCGGCGTCATGGCCGGGATGGGCGGCAGCCAGCGCCTGACCCGGTTCATCGGTAAATCGAAATCCATGGACATGAACCTGACGGGCCGGTTCATGGACGCCGAAGAGGCCGACCGCTCGGGTCTCGTCAGCCGCGTCGTTCCCGCAAAGAAACTGATGGAAGAGGCCATGGCCGCCGCCGGCAAGATTGCCGAGAAGTCCATGATCACCGTCATGGCGGTCAAGGAAGCGGTCAACCGTTCCTACGAGGTGCCGCTGGCCGAGGGGCTCTTGTTCGAGCGCCGCGTCTTCCACTCCCTCTTCGCGACCGAGGACCAGAAGGAAGGCATGGCGGCCTTCGCCGAGAAACGCGAAGCGCAGTTTCGCGACAAGTAGAGCCGAGGGGCATCCTGCCCCCGGCCCCGTTTCAGATCACGAAATGCAAGGTGTCGAACCGCTTGCGTAACGCTTGAGTCCGCGATGCGACGGCCTCCGCGTCTCCGGTCAGGCCTTTGTGTATCAACGCCGCAAGTGCCGGCGCGTCCCCTGGCGTGACGCCCCAGCGCACCAGTTCCGGCGTGCCGATGCGCAGACCGTTCATATCGCCCGGCACCTCCGCGATGGGCAGGCCGATCCCGCAGGCCAGGAACCCGGCCTTGCGCAAGGTCTTGGACGCCGCTTGACCGCCGCCGTACCGTGCCGCCTCGACCGCGAACTGATGCGAACCGGTGTATCCCTGCGGCGTCTCGAACACCGGAATGCCGTGTGTCGCCAATGCCTCCGCCAGAGCCTTGGACAGGTCGATCATGGCCTGCGCGTAGGCCTGCCCGTGTTCGCGCCAGTCCAGCATCGACACCGCCAGCGCCGCTGACTTGGAGGCGTCGAAATTCGCGGTCATGCCGGGGAATGCGATGGCGTCCAGCCGTTCGGCCAACTCCGCCTCGTTGGTCACGATCACACCGCCCGCCGGGCCACCAAGGCTCTTGTAGGTGCTCATCGTCATCAGATGCGCCCCTTCGGAAAGGGGATTCTTCCATGCTCGACCGGCAATGATCCCGCATTGATGCGCGGCGTCGAACATGACCTTCGCGCCCACGCTGTCGGCGATGGCACGCACATCGGCCACCGGATGTTCGAACAGGTTCAGCGACCCGCCCACGGTGATCAGCGCGGGTTTGTGCTGTTGTGCAATGTCGCGCAACGCGTCCAGATCAATCGTGTATCCATCCGCATTGACCGGCGCCGGTACGGTGCGCAGGCCGAACAGGCCGGCACATCCATCGGCATGGTGGGTGACATGCCCGCCGATGGTGGCCGGTGGGGCGATGATCGTATCTCCCGGCCTGCAGGTGGACATGAACGCATATAGGTTCGCCAACGCCCCAGACGGCACGCGGATCTCGGCAAACTTCGCCTGAAAGACTTCGGCGACCAGCTCGGCTGCGATGACTTCGATCTCCTCGATGGCCTCCAACCCCATCTCATACTTGTCGCCCGGATAGCCCAGCGACGGGCGCGAACCGATGCCCGACGCCAGCAGCGCCTCGGCCCGCGGGTTCATGACATTCGTCGCCGGGTTCAGGTTGAAGCATTCGCGCTCGTGTATTTCGCGGTTCTGCGCGGCCAGCGCCTCGATCCGGGTGGCAATCGCAGCGCTGGTTTCCGAGCCTGTCCGGGTCGCGATGGTCTGAACCAGCGTCTCGCATTTCGCTGGCACCCAGTTCCGGTGGGCAAGGGTCATATTGGTCTCTCCGGTTACGTCGGTCGGATCATGCCGGGCGCACAGCGCGGGCGAAAGCGGTTTTCATCGATTCCCGCTTTGCTTTTGCGGCATTTGCCGCTATACGCCTGCGCCATACATGCGCGTGCGGCCCGCTCTGGCCAGAATCATTCCGGCCCCTGGCCTGCCGGAACGGGCTCGTCCGCGTGCAGATCTGAAACGTAACGACAGACCCGAAAAGGTTCACAGCATGGCCAATACTCTCCAGTCCAAGAAGCGCGCGCGCCAGAACGCCCGCCGCCTCGATGTCAACAAAGCGCGCCGCTCGCGGATTCGCACCTTCCTGCGCAAAGTCGAGGAAGCCATCGCGTCCGGTGACAAGGAAGCCGCACAAAATGCACTCCGTGCCGCGCAGCCCGAACTGATGCGCGGCGTTTCCAAGGGAGTGTTTCATAAAAACACCGCTTCCCGGAAAATGTCGCGACTGTCTTCGCGGGTCAAATCGCTGGGCTGATCCGCCAACCTAAGCTATTGAAGGAAAAGGTGCCGAATCGTCCGGCACCTTTTTTTTATGGCTATGAACGACTCGGGTCCGCGCGATTTTTTAACGGTAAAGAATGTGTCAAGCGCTAAGAACAGTTGCCGCCGCGCGGACTCAATTGCTAGTTTATCCGAGCGATTCACGCTTGGGGGGACAGGCGCCCGAACCGGAACAGACGATCTACTGCTCTGATCGTCCCGGTGCATCCGACTGGTGTCGGAGGGCATATTGTCCAACGGAATTGGCGCGATCCATGCGGCTTGCCTTACGATTGTGGGGACGACACAGGGCCAGCGCATGGGGGCGTCCTGACAACGGCCAGCAGGCTTCCCGCCCGGTACATCTATCGGGCGAAGGGGTGTGGCTTGTCGATTCTTGACCGAACCGGGAACGCATACTTGTGGGTGCGCCAGTCGAGGGCGTGCCGGGGCGAAACGACAAGACCGCGGAACGGGATAAAAATGACCAAAGATCAATGGGGCCAAATCAAGCAAGACCTGCTGAAGACCGTAGGCAAGAACAACTTCACCAACTGGATCGAACCGCTCGAACTGACCGCGATCGACGATGACGTCGTGACCTTCAAGGTTCCGACGACGTTCCAGGGCAACTACGTGTCCCGCAACTTTGGCGAGCTGATCCTGTTCAAGGTGAACGGATTTGCCCCCTCGATCCGCCGGATCGATTTCCAGGTCGCGGCGAATTCGTCGCAAAAACCCGCCGCCACCGCAAGCACTGCACCGGCCCCCACCGCCGCCGCCCCGGCGCGGCCGACTGCGCGCCTGTCGGAAGACGTGCTGTCCTCCGCCCCGCTCGACGAGCGGTTCACATTCGACCGGTTCGTCGTGGGCAAGCCCAACGAGCTGGCCCATGCCGCGGCCAAGCGCGTGGCCGAAGGCGGCCCGGTCACGTTCAACCCGCTGTTCCTCTACGGCGGCGTCGGACTGGGCAAGACGCACCTGATGCACGCCATCGCCTGGGACCTGCAGGCGGCGCAACCCGATCTGAACGTGCTGTACCTGTCGGCCGAACAGTTCATGTACCGCTTCGTCCAGGCCCTGCGCGACCGTCGCATGATGGATTTCAAGGAACTCTTCCGCTCCGTCGATGTGCTGATGGTCGACGACGTGCAATTCATCGCAGGCAAGGACAGCACGCAGGAGGAGTTCTTTCACACCTTCAACGCGCTGGTGGACCAGAACAAGCAGATCGTCATATCCGCCGACCGCGCCCCGGGCGAGATCGCCAACCTCGAAGAGCGTATCAAGTCGCGCCTGCAATGTGGTCTGGTGGTGGATCTGCATCCCACCGATTACGAACTGCGCCTCGGCATCCTGCAATCCAAGGCCGACCGCTTTGCCGAACAGTATCCCAGCCTTGAAATGGCTGATGGCGTGCTGGAATTCCTCGCGCATCGCATTTCGACCAATGTGCGCGTGCTCGAGGGCGCGCTGACCCGGCTCTACGCGTTTGCCTCGCTCGTTGGGCACCAGATCACGTTGGAACTGGCCCAGGACTGCCTGGCTGACATTCTGCGCGCGTCCGAGCGCAAGGTGTCGATCGAAGAGATCCAGCGCCAAGTGTCCGAACACTACAACATCCGTTTAAGCGACATGATCGGGCCCAAAAGGGTGCGCACGTTTGCCCGCCCGCGCCAGATCGCGATGTTCCTGTGCAAGCAACTGACGTCGCGGTCCCTGCCCGAAATCGGCCGGCGGTTCGGCGGTCGCGATCATACCACGGTGATGCATGGCGTGCGCCGGATCGAGGAACTCAGCTCGCAGGACGGACAGCTTGCCGAAGACCTCAAGATTCTGCGCCGCGCGCTCGAGGGCTGAAGGGCAATAAAAGGCTTGAGCATAAGGCGAAACTTGCTAACGTGCCGGTCCCGGTGCCCGTCAGAGGCACGCACGCAGGGAGCGAGGGCATGAAACTCAGCATCGAACGCGGAACGCTGCTAAAGGCGGTCTCGCAGGCGCAGTCCGTTGTCGAACGGCGCAACACGATTCCGATCCTTGCCAACGTGCTGATCGAGGCCGAGGGCGACGCGGTGCATTTCCGCGCCACCGACCTCGATATCGAGGTCGTCGACAAGGCCCCGGCCCAGGTCGAGCGCGCGGGCGCCACGACCGTCTCTGCCGTGACCCTGCACGAGATCGTGCGCAAGCTGCCCGACGGGGCGCTGGTGACGTTGACCGACGATGGTGCCTCGGGCCGCCTGACGGTCGAAGCGGGGCGCTCGAACTTTTCACTGGCGACCCTGCCCAAGGAAGATTTTCCGATCATGGCGTCGTCGGAATATTCCTGCAATTTTTCTGCCAAGGCGCCGGTGCTGCGCCGGCTGTTCGACAAGTCGAAATTCGCGATCTCGACGGAAGAGACGCGCTATTACCTCAACGGCGTCTACATGCACGTCTCGGACGCCGAGGGCGGCAAGGTGCTGCGCTGCGTGGCGACCGACGGCCACCGCCTGGCCCGGATCGACGCCGACCTGCCCGAGGGTGCCGAGGACATGCCCGGCGTGATCGTCCCGCGCAAGACCGTGGGCGAGCTGCGCAAGCTGCTGGATGACGACGACATGGCCATCGCCGTGTCGGTCAGCGAGACCAAGGTGCGCTTTGCCACGCCCAGTATCACGCTCACTTCCAAGGTGATCGACGGCACGTTCCCCGATTACACGCGCGTCATTCCCCAGGGCAACACCCGCAAGATGGAGGTCGACGCCAGCGAGTTCGCCCAGGCTGTCGACCGTGTGGCCACCGTCAGTTCCGAACGCTCGCGCGCCGTGAAACTGGCGCTGGACGAGGACCGTCTGATCCTGTCGGTCAACGCCCCCGACAGTGGTGCGGCCGAGGAAGAACTGGCCGTGGCCTATGGCGACGAACGGCTGGAAATCGGCTTCAACGCCAAGTACCTGCTGGAGATCGCCAGCCAGGTCGACCGCGAGAACGCCGTTTTCATGTTCAATTCCTCGGGCGATCCGACGTTGATGCGCGAAGGCAATGACACCTCGGCGGTCTATGTCGTCATGCCGATGCGCGTGTGAGGCAGGCCTTTTGGGCCTTAAGTTTCATCCCAAGCAAGGTTCAGTCGTAAGGGTTAGCTTCGACGCGGCATTCAAAGCGCCTGAGATGGTGAAACCGCGACTCTGCGTCGTGGTGTCCAAACCGATGAAGCCCCGTGCGGGCCTTTGTACTGTCGTCCCCCTCAGTACGACAGCTCCCAACCAGACCATGCCCTATCACTGCCAGCTTGATATTACTTTCGAACTTCCACCGCGCTGGGGTCGCAAGCAGCGTTGGGTAAAGGGTGACATGATCTATGCCGCCGGGTTTCACAGAATTGATCTACTCGTGCTCGGCAAGGACCACAGCGGAAAACGAATTTACCAGACTGAAACCATTCCGCATGATGATTTGCGCCGAATCCAACGATCCATTTTGAATGGTCTCGCGTTGCCAGAATTGACAAAACAGATCTGAACGCACATATATACGCTGTCGCGGCTCTGGAGACATCCGCATTAAGACCCCACCAGGGGCCATCAGGTCCTCCGGCGAAGCCAAGCCGCGGCCTGATGCTGAAAACCCCGCTTCGTTGCGGGGTTTTTTGTTGATCTCGTGTTCTTCAGGCCGGATTACTGAATTCAATGCCGCTATACCTGTCATCGCTCAGCCTGTCGCATTTCCGGTCGCACAAGGGCGTGCGGATTGAGGCGGATACGCGGCCCCTGGCGCTCTACGGGCCGAACGGGGCGGGCAAGACCAACATCCTGGAAGCCGTCTCGCTGTTCTCACCCGGGCGCGGCCTGCGTCGTGCGGCGGCACAGGACATGGCGCGGCGGCCGGATGCGATCGGCTGGAAGCTGACAGGGGTTCTGCGGTCGATGCACCAGGTGCACGAGATCGAGACCTGGTCCGAGGAGGGCGGCGCGCGGCAGCTCAGGATCGACGGCAAGGCCGCGTCGCAGGTGGCGCTGGGCCGTGTCGCGCGTGTGCTGTGGCTGATTCCGTCGATGGACAGGCTGTGGATCGAGGGGGCCGAGGGACGTCGACGTTTTCTCGACCGCATGACGCTCAGTTTCGTGCCCTCCCATGCCGAGGCGACGCTGGCCTATGAGAAGGCCATGCGAGAGCGCAACCGCCTGCTGAAGGACCAGGTGCGGGACGGGCACTGGTACGTGGCGCTGGAGCGGCAGATGGCCGAGGCGGGGACGGCGATCCACACGAACAGGGTGACGGCGCTGGAGCAACTGGCAACGGCGCAGGCGCAGGCCGAGACCGCGTTTCCTGTGGCCGAACTGGAACTGACCATGACCGAAGGCGAGATGCCCTGCACCCGGTCCGATTTCCGCGATGCCCTGTCCGAAAGCCGCTTTCGTGACATCGCCGCCGGGCGCACGCTGGTTGGCCCGCATCGGGCCGATCTCTACGGCGTATATGCCGCCAAGGGGGTCCCGGCGGCGGAGTGCTCGACGGGTGAACAGAAGGCGCTGCTGGTGTCGCTGATCCTCGCGAACGCGCGCGCGCTGGCTCAGGATTTCGGTGCGCCGCCGATCCTGCTTCTGGACGAGGTCGCGGCCCATCTGGACGCCGCCCGCCGCGCGGCGCTCTACGACGAGATCTGCGCCTTGGGCGCCCAGGCCTGGATGACGGGTACGGGGCCGGAACTGTTCACGGAACTGGGCGAACGGGCGCAGCTGTTCGAGGTGACCGAGGATGAAATGAGCTCGATCGTTACCCCTCGCTGAAACCGGAAAATCACACCGACGCGATACCACCCGGATACCGACGTGATACCGATATTAAGTTCCTGATCGTGAACCACAAAATCTTGTGCCTATTGCGTGACATTCCCCGCCGGAAATCGTATAAAATACGAAAATGAACGAAGGATAATCTGCATGGCAGAGCCCGCTGCGTCCCCCGAAGAATATGGCGCCGATTCCATCAAGGTTCTCAAAGGCTTAGAGGCAGTTCGCAAGCGCCCGGGCATGTATATCGGTGACACCGATGACGGCTCTGGTCTGCACCACATGGTCTACGAGGTCGTCGACAACGGCATCGACGAGGCTCTGGCTGGCCATGCGGACCACGTAAGCGTTTGTATTCACGGAGATAGTTCAATCTCGGTCAGCGATAACGGCCGCGGTATCCCGGTGGAAATGCACGAGGAAGAAGGCGTATCCGCCGCCGAGGTCATCATGACCCAGCTGCACGCAGGGGGAAGTTCGACAGCAATTCCTACAAGGTTTCCGGCGGGTTGCACGGCGTCGGCGTGTCGGTGGTGAACGCGCTGTCCGACTGGCTGGAACTGCGTGTCTGGCGCAGCGGCAAGGAGCACATCGCCCGCTTCGAGCGGGGCGAGACGGCCAAGCATCTCGAAGTGGTCGGCGACGCGGATGGCAAACGCGGCACCGAGGTGCGTTTCCTGGCCTCCCTCGATACGTTCTCGAACCTCGAATACAGCTTTGAAACACTTGAAAAACGCCTGCGCGAACTGGCTTTCCTGAACTCCGGCGTGCGCATCATCCTGCGCGACGAGCGCCCCGCCGAACCGCTGCAGACGGAACTTCATTACGATGGCGGCGTGCAGGAGTTCGTGCGTTATCTTGACCGCAGCAAGTCCCCCCTGATGACCGATCCGATTTTCGTCACCGGCGAACGGGACGATATCGGCGTCGAGGTGGCGATGTGGTGGAACGACAGCTATCACGAGACGGTTCTGCCTTTCACCAACAACATCCCGCAGCGCGACGGCGGCACGCACCTTGCCGGGTTCCGCGGGGCGCTGACGCGCGTTTTGCAGAAATACGCTGCCGAAAGTGGGATCGCGAAGAAGGAAAAGATCACCTTCACCGGCGACGATGCGCGCGAAGGGTTGACCTGCGTGCTGTCGGTCAAGGTGCCCGATCCGAAATTTTCCAGTCAGACCAAGGACAAGCTGGTGAGTTCCGAGGTGCGCCCGGCAGTGGAAAGCCTGGTCAACGAAAAGCTGTCGGAATGGTTCGAGGAGAATCCGAACGAGGCCAAGATGATCGTCAGCAAGATCATGGAAGCGGCGATGGCGCGCGAGGCGGCGCGAAAGGCGCGGGAGTTGACCCGGCGCAAGACAGCGCTCGACGTCAACTATCTCGCCGGCAAGTTGAAGGATTGCTCTGAAAAGGATCCGTCGAAGACCGAGCTGTTTCTTGTCGAGGGTGACAGCGCCGGCGGCTCGGCCCAGACCGGGCGGGACAGATCCACCCAGGCGGTTCTGCCCCTGCGCGGCAAGATCCTGAACGTGGAGCGCGCACGGTTCGACCGGATGCTGTCAAGCCAGGAGATCGGGAACCTGGTCATGGCGCTCGGCACGGGAATCGGGCGCGATGAGTTCAACATCTCGAAGCTGCGCTACCACAAGATCGTCATCATGACCGATGCCGACGTGGACGGCGCGCATATCCGTACGCTGCTGCTGACATTTTTCTACCGGCAGATGCCGGAGCTGATCGAGGGCGGGTACCTCTACATCGCACAGCCGCCGCTGTTCAAGGTGAGCCGAGGCAAATCCGAGGTGTATCTCAAGGATACACCGGCGCTCGAAGATTACCTGATTGCGCAGGGAACCGAGGATGCGGTCCTTCGGCTTGGTTCGGGCGAGGATATCACCGGGCAGGATCTTGTGCGCGTGGTCGAGGAGGCGCGGCAGGCAACGCGTATCCTAGACGCGTTTCCAACGCATTATCCCCGGCATATCCTGGAACAGGCGGCAATCGCCGAGGCGTTCGAATCGGGCCGCGTGGACGCCGATGTCCAATCGGTTGCCGACAGTGTGGCAAGGCGTCTGGACCTCATTGCGCTCGAGTACGAGCGGGGGTGGCAGGGGCGGCAAACCCAGGATCACGGTATTCGACTGACGCGTATCCTGCGCGGTGTCGAAGAAGTGCGCACGCTTGACGGTCCGATTTTGCGTGGTGGCGAAGCAAAGCGTTTGGGGCAACTTACCGAAGGGCTGCGCGAGATCTACAACGAGCCTGCGACCCTGCACCGCAAGGAGCGGTCACAGGCGATCTATGGCCCGCTCAACCTGCTCGATGCGATCCTGAAGGAAGGTGAAAAGGGCCTCGCCTTGCAACGCTACAAGGGCTTGGGCGAGATGAACCCCGATCAACTGTGGGAAACGACGCTGGATCCGGAGGCGCGAACGCTCTTGCAGGTGAAAGTCGATGACGTGGCCGAAGCGGACGATCTTTTCACGAAGCTGATGGGCGACGTGGTAGAGCCGCGTCGAGAGTTCATTCAGCAGAACGCATTGAGCGTCGAAAACTTGGATTTCTGATAACCGTTCATTCCGCGTATGGTCTTGTACACGGCGTCGGTGCGCACGGGCCCGGCATGGGTGACCTTGTCAGAACGATCAGGTCGGCAAACTCGATCTGGTCAGAAGGTGGCCCGCGTGCACTCGTCCTACTCGTCGAGGTCGCTCAGTAAGTCGTGGCCGGCATGGTCGTTCAGCAGTTTCACCGCGTCGCAACCGTCACCATTGTGTCGAGACGCGAGACGCCTGACAGGCTCGCGCCTGCTTTGTCGCGAAACCAGAAGGTCTTGCAATTCGGGCCGCCACGTGAAAGGCGTAGGATCAGGCAGCCAATCATCCGCTACCCAGGAAAAGATCAAATCTACTGGGGAATGGATATGCGCACTGTCACGCCGTATGCGTCGGCTATTTTCATCATCGGCACCGGGAGCGCGTTCGCGCAAGCGCCCGAACCGTTCGTTCTGGGCACGATCTATATCGGGTCTGACGCCACAACTTCCATCGGGATCGACAATGAGGACCTGACGCGCACGACGCCGAAGGATCTGCAGGAGGTCTTCAAGTCCGAGCCGTCGGTGTCGGTGGGAAGCTCGCTGCCGATCTCGCAGAAGATCTATGTGAACGGCGTCGAGGAGAACAACCTGAACGTCACCATCGATGGCGCGCGGCAGAACAACCGGATCTTTCACCACAGCGCCACGACCTATATCGACCCCGAATTGCTGAAGGCGGTGCGGGTAGATCCCGGCGTGGCGCCGGCGGATGCGGGGCCGGCGGCGATGGCCGGTGCGATCGCGTTCGAGACGAAGGACGTGGGCGACCTGCTGGAGGAAGGGCGCACGTTCGGCGGGCGGTTCATCACCGAATACCAGAGCAACGGCGATGTCTTTACCAACAGCCTGGCGCTCTTTGGCGTGTCGGGGCGGTTCGAATACCTGGCCTTCGGCAAGTATGCGGATGGGGGCATCCGCGAGGACGGCTCCGGCATGGATATCACCGGGTCGGGTACAGGACTGACCAGTGGCCTGGCCAAGGTGGCGTTCAATGCCGAAAATGGCGGGCGGCTTGAACTGGGATACGAGATCGTGCGCGACGATGCGCTGCGTCCCTTGCGGGCGGATTTCGCAGGCTTGCGCGGCGTGCTGGACACCCGGACCTACAGGCTCGAGCGGCAGAACCTGGTGCTGTCCTACGCGTTCGGGAATACCACCGCGATGTGGAACCCTTCGGTGCAGATCGCCTATAACTCGACCGATCTTTATACCGGGCCGATGCCGGGTGCGACCGACGCCTATTCGGGCGAGACCACGAGTTTCACCGGCAAGATCCAGAACGAGTTCCAGGTGGGGAATGGCACCGTGAATGCGGGCCTCGATTTCTACAGCGACGTGGCGGATATCAACGGCGAAGGCACGGCCGTGTTCTTTGCCGAGGAGAAGGCCACGAATATCGGCCTTTTCGTACAGGCCGAGCTGGACCTGACGGAGCGGTTCCGCCTGTCCACGGGCGCGCGCTATGATTTCCAGGAGTTCGAGGGCGTCGACGGCACGACCTATGACAATGACGGGCTCTCGGCGAATATCGCCGGGGATTTCGATGTCACCGATGCGATCACGGTCAGCGCCGGGGCCTCGCGCGTGTGGGGCGGTATCGCGCTGGCGGAAAGCTTCCTGTTCGATCCGGCCTGGGCATACCCCGCGTCGATCGAGCCGGTAACTTCCGAGAATTATTACCTGGGGGCGAATTACCGGGTGGGCAACTGGGACTTCAACGCCAAGCTGTTCAAGACCGATATCGACAACGCGCGCACCCTGCTGGACCCGACCACGGGTCTCTTCAATGGCGGGCCGGGGCAGGTTTCGGATCTCGACACCGAGGGGTATGAGATCGGCGCGGCCTACACGTGGTCGAGCGGGTTCGCCCGCATCGCCTATGCCGATATCGACACCAGGATCAACGGCGGCCCCGCCGACAGCTACACCGGGCGGTACCTGACCACGCCTTTGGGTGACAATCTTGTCTTCGAGGTAGCGAACACCTGGGATCGGCTGGGCCTGACGCTGGGCGCGGATGCGCAGATCGTGTTCGACAAGTCGGCGGCGGGCGCGCCGGGGGGCGAGATCGACGGGTTCGAGGTGGTCAATGCCTTTGCCGAGTATACGCCGCGCCGGATGGAGAACCTGACCGTGCGGGCGGAAATCGACAACATCTTCGACGAGACCTACACCGAGCGGGCGACCTATGGTCAGGAATTCGCGACGGTGACGCCGCTGCGGGAGCCGGGCCGGTCCTTCAACCTGCGGGCAACGCTGCGGTTTTGAACGACGTTCTGCCCGTGGGGGCGGGGTCCGTGAAAGGCGTGTTGATGATCGCGACCGTAAGGGTCGCGGTCATCGAAGCGCGTAGGTCTGATGGAGCTATTTGCGAGACAAAGGCGTCGCGCCCCCAGCCGGTTAACAGCCGCGAAGCGGCCCGGCCATCGTCAGCCCCTCCCATGGGCTGGCGATTTGGCGGAAGTTGGGCGCACCGATCATTCCGTGGATGTATTTGGCAGGCATAAAGTGCTTCATGATTACCGTCGGATCGCCACCCCAGGGGCTGACGATCGCCTCCGTCTGGAACGGCAGCAAAGTCCGCTGAGCGGACAGCCGTTGGGGGGGCGCGGCGCAGCACCAGGATCAGGCCGCGGCCCATTCCATGCCTTCGATCTTTTCGCGGTGCGCGAAGGTCACGAGGTGGTTGTCGATCACGCCCTTGGCGGCGGGCACGTTTTCGTCCTTGTCCACTTCGAAGCGGATCGTCAGGCCCTGCGGGTCGGCCTCCATGATCGCGGGGCCAAAGACGAAATCGGCCCGGCCGTGGTTGCCCTCCCAGGTGGCGTCGATCTTGTGGGCGAAATGTTTGCAAAGCTGGGCAAGGTATTTCGCGCCGTGCTCGGTTTCGATGCGTCCGATGAGGGTGGGCATGGCTGCTTCCTTTTCGTGATATGTTGGGCGTAGACTCTTCTTTTCCCCGCGGTTAAGCACAGCGCAACAGCGCCTGCAAAGCCAGACTTCCCAGCCATGCAGGTTTTTCAAGACAGAGGGAAGACATGCTCCGAATATTCGCTTTTGCGCTTTGCCTTGCGGCAGGGCCCGTGGCCGCGCAGGACGTCACCGTCGAGACGTACCGTGGCCCGGTTACCGTTGCGCAGACCCCGGAAACCGTCGCCGTATACGACATGGCCGCGCTCGATACGCTGGAGGCGCTGGGTGTCGAGGTCGATGGTACGATTTCCAACGTCTACCTGGACTACCTGGAGGATGTGGCGGAGGGCGCGGCGCGGATAGGCACCCTGTTCGAGCCGGACATGGAGGCGCTTTACGCGTTGCAGCCGGACCTGATCATTGCGGGGGGCGCAGCCATGACAAGGTGCCGGACCTTGCCAAGATCGCGCCGACGATCGACATGACGATCCATGTCGAGACGCTGGCGACGGGGCTGATGCGGCTGGAGGCCTACGGTGCTATTTTCGGCAGGCAGGATGAGGCGGCGGCATTGGCCGACAAGTTGACCCGCAAGCAGGCCGAAGTAACCGAGGCCGCCGCAGGCGCGGGCCGGACGCTGATCGTGATGACGAACGGGCCGAAGGTGTCGGCCTATGGCCCGTCCGGGCGGTTCGGCTGGCTGCACACGGCCTTCGGGCTGGAGGTGGCCGCAGAAGAGGTGAAGGGCTCGGACCACGGCGAGGCGATCAGTTTCGAATTCATCCGGCAGGTCGATCCCGATGTGATCCTGGTGATCGACCGCAGCGCCGCGATCGGCGACGTGGAGACGGCGACATCGACGCTGGACAATGTGCTGGTGCGCGAGACGAAGGCCTGGCGCAACGGCCAGGTCATCACCCTCGATAGCGCGCCGATCTACATCGCGGCGGGCGGGGTTCAGGCCCTCAATGCCACCATGGACCAGTTGCTCGCCGCATTTTCCGGAAGCTGAGCGATGGGCAAGATTGTCCTCGGGGTGGTGGCGCTGCTGGCGCTGTCGGTCGTGTCGCTCTTCATAGGCGTGATCGACCTTCGACCGGCTGCGCTGTTGCAGGACCCCGCAGCGCTGCAACTGATCGCGGTGAGCCGGGCGCCGCGCCTGTTCGCGGTGCTGATCACCGGGGCGTCGCTGGCGGTGGCGGGGACGGTCCTGCAGATGCTGGTGCGCAACCGTTTCGTCGAGCCGATGACGGTGGGCAGCGGCGAGGGTGCCGCGTTGGGCATCCTGCTGGTCACGCTTTTAGCGCCGGCGGCATCGCTCTTTGCCAAGATCGCGATGGCGTCGGCGACGGCGTTCGCTTCGACCGCCGGTTTCCTGGTCATCGCCCGGCGGCTGCCGCCGACGCAGCCCTACATGGTGGCCCTTGTCGGGCTGGTCTATGGCGGGGTGATCGGGGCGGCTGTGACCTTCGTGGCCTACCAGAACGACCTGTTGCAGATGATCGGCGTATGGGTGACCGGAGAGTTCTCGGGCGTGTTGCAGGGCCGCTACGAGACGTTGTGGCTGGCCGCCGTCGCTGCGGTGTTGTGCTTCGTGGCCGCCGACCAGTTCTCGATCCTGGGGCTGGGGCATGTGGCCAGCATCAACCTCGGCCTCAATTACCGGCAGGTGATGCTGTTCGGGCTTCTGGCCGTGTCGCTGGTCAGCGCGCTGACCGTTGTGAGCGTGGGGATCATTCCGTTTGTCGGGCTGATCGTGCCCAACATCGTGTCGCGTATGATGGGCGACAACCTGCGCCGCACGCTGCCGGTGATCGCGATGATGGGCGCGGTGCTGGTGCTGGTGGCGGATATCGTGGCCCGCGTGCTGCGCTATCCGTTCGAAATGCCCTCGGCCACGGTGCTGGGGGTCGTGGGCGCGGCCGTTTTCATCTGGCTGCTGTACCGTCCGGCGCGCCATGCTCCGTAGGCGGCTGATCGTTCTTGCGGTGCTGTTCGTGGCGTCGGCGGTGGCCTACATGACGGTCGGCGCGCGGGGCAACTGGGGCTTCGTGCTGGAGTTTCGCGGTGCGAAACTGGCGGCGCTGTGCCTTGTGGCGGTGGCGCTGTCGACCTCGACCGTGCTGTTTCAGACGATCACGCAGAACCGCATCCTGACGCCGTCGATCATGGGCTTCGACGAGCTGTTCGTGCTGATCGTGGCGATCGGCGTCTTCGTGTTCGGGATGACCGATTACCTTGTCGTCACGTCGTGGGTTCAGTTCGTCGTGTCGCTGGTGCTGATGACCGGCGCGTCGCTGCTGCTGTTCGGAACGCTTCTGCTACAGGAGCGGCCCGACCTGATGCGGATGATCCTGACCGGGCTGGTGCTGACCGTGCTGTTCCGGTCGCTGCGCACGCTGCTGGTGCGGATGCTGGACCCCAACGAGTTCAGCGTGGTGCAGGTGTCGTCCTATGCCCGGTTCCACCAGATCGAGACCGGCCTGCTGGCCATCGCGGCGGCGACCATCGGCGCGGCGCTGGTCGGCGCATGGGTCATGCGGCACCGGCTGGACGTGCTGTCGCTGGGGCGCGAGGCGGCGATAAACCTGGGCGAGGACGTGCGGCGCGGCACGTTGCAGGTGTTGTTCCTGATCGGCGTGCTGGTGTCGGTGGCGACAGCGCTGGTCGGGCCGACGGCGTTCCTGGGCCTGCTGGTGGTCAGTATCGCCCACGTGGTGACGCCTACAGGGCGGCACGCGGTGCTGCTGGTCTCGGCCGCGCTGATTTCGGGCACGACCCTGGTCGGGGGCAGGCCCTGCTGGAGCGCGTGTTCGGTCTGGTGACGCCACTGACCGTGGTGATCGACCTTGCGGGCGGCGTGCTGTTCCTGGTGCTGGTGATGAGAGGATTGAGACGATGATTTCCGTGACGGGCGTGAGCCACGAATTGGGCGGCAGCACGGTGCTTTACGATATCGACCTGGAGATTCCCAAGGGCAAGGTCACGGCGCTGATCGGGCCGAACGGGGCGGGCAAAAGCACGCTGCTGTCGTTGATTGCGCGGCTGGCGCGGCATCGCACGGGGCGGATCATGGTGGACGAGCTGGAGGTGGGAGTCTGCGCGTCGAACACGCTGGCGCGGCGGCTGGCGATTCTGCCGCAAAGTTCCGAAATCGCGCCGCGGCTGACTATCGAAGAGCTGGTGGCGTTCGGGCGCTACCCGCACCACCTGGGGCGGCCGGGCAAGCACGACCGCGAAAAGATCGCCGAGGCGCTGGCCCTGTTCGACCTGGACGCGCTGGCGCAGCGGACGCTGGACACGGTGTCGGGCGGGCAGAGGCAGCGGGCGCTTCTGGCCATGATCTTTGCGCAGGACACGGATTACATGCTGCTGGACGAGCCGCTGAACAACCTTGATATCGCGGCGTCACGGTCGCTGATGGCGCTTTTGCAAAGGCTGGCGCGAGAGCACGGGCGCACCGTGGTGATCGTGCTGCACGACATCAACTATGCCTGTGCCTATGCAGATCATATCGTGACCATGAAAGGCGGGCGAATCGGCCCGCAGGGGGATGCGACCACCCTGGTGGACGGCAGGCTGATGCACGAGGTTTTCGCAACCGACGCCGTCGTGCACAGGATCGGCGGGCGGACCTTCGTGGGGGTCTGAGCCTTCGGCACGGCGACATTGATGCAAAAATGCCAGACCGGCCTGTGCTTTGCACGGGATGGTGCTTGCACTTTGCGCGCAGGGGCTTAAACGTCGCCGGATCACCGCCAGGGAAGCATGACTGCACGTACCCAGCTTCGACACGATTGAAATGGGACACAGTCATGAACCTCTCTCGCCTCGGCATTCTGTTGATCACGACCGCTTTCCTGCCCGTGCCTGCCGCCTTTGCGCAGGACGCCGAAGGCGCCACTTTCCTCGGGACGATCCGCATCGGCTCGCCGGAAGCGCAGGCGCTTCTGGGCAACGACGAGATCTCGGAAGAAGAGATCGAGCAGCGCAATCCGCAATCCCTCCGCGACGTGTTCGACGGGGAAACCTCGGTCACCACCAGCGGCGGGGCGGCGATTGCCAACAAGGTCTTTGTCAACGGCATCGAGGAAAGCCTGCTGTCGGTCACCATCGACGGCGCGCGGCAGAACAAGTCGGCGTTTCACCATACCGGGAACGTGCTGATCGACCCTGCGCTGCTGAAGTCGGTCGAGGTCAGCAAGGGGCTGGCGCCGGCGGATGCGGGACCGAACGCGCTGGCCGGTTCGCTGGCCTACGAGACCAAGGACGCCGCCGACCTTTTGGAGGATGGCGACAATTTCGGCGGCATGACGACGCTGACGTTTGGTACGAACGAGGACCGGATCCGCGCCGGGCTGACGCTGTTCGGGCGCAGCGGCGGGTTTGAATACCTGCTGAGCGGCACGCGGTCCGACAGTGGCAGTTACGAGGACGGCAGCGGTGTGACCGTTCCCGGCTCGGGGGCGGATCTGACCAGCTACCTGGGCAAGTTCGCCTATACGTCGCCCACGGGGCACCGCCTGGAATTCGCGGCGTCCCAGACCGAGGACACCGGCCTGCGGGCCGGACAGGCGGGACCGGGCGGCATCATCTTCATCCGGCCCGACTTTGCAGGCGTCACCGGACGGCCCAGCGTTCTGGTGCCGGCGTTGTCGAAGCGCACGTCCTATACGCTGACCTATACCAAGGACAGCGCCACGGACTGGTTCGATCCCTTCTTCCAACTCAGCTATAACGAACAGGAAATCGACGCGTCGGGTGTCTTCGGCACGAACGAAAGCTTCAGCGGGACGTTCAAGAACCGCTTTGCCATCGCCGGAGGGGACCTGGCGGTCGGTGTCGATTTCTTCGACGAGTCCGCCTCGGGCTTCGGTCGCGGTCCGGGCCCGTTCGGCAGTTCCGGGCGCGAGGATCATTGGAACATCGGAATTTTCGCGCAGGCGCGGCAGGATGTCGGCGAGCGGGTGTCGGTGTCGTATGGCGCACGCTATGACTGGCAGGAGTTCGAGGCCGCCAACGGCCAGACCTTCAAGGATGACGGGTTCAGCGCCAATGGGTCGGTCGATTACAAGATCACCGATGCGCTGACCCTGAACGCGGGCTACGCCCATAGCTGGGGCGGGTACGAGCTGGGCGAGGCGGCGCTGATCAATTTCGGCGGGGCGTGGACCTATAACGGGTTCACCACGTCGCGGTCGGATGCGGGCCGGATCGGTCTGCGCTACGAGCGGGGGCCATGGCAACTGAGCGGTGCCTATTTCGAGACCTACGTGAACGACATCAACGCCGTGCTGCCTACAGGCGGCGACCGGGGTGCTATCGCCGACCTGTCCTCGAAAGGTTGGGAGGCATCGGTCGGCTACACCTGGGCCAATGGGTTCATCCGGGCCAACTACACCGATGCGGATGTGGACCTGAACAGCACGACAATCGGCTCGACCGCCTATTACCTCGGCCGCCCGGTCGGCAAGGCGATCGCACTGGAAGGCGCTGTCGATGTCACCGACGAGTGGACACTTGGCGGTACGGCAGAGATTGCATTCAAGAACCGCGACACGCCGGTACCGCTGTCGGGCTACGAGGTCGCCAACCTTTACGCGACCTATACGCCAAGCAGCTTCGACCGGTTGCAGATGCGGCTGGACGTGCGCAACATCTTTGACGCGACCTACACGAGCCGCTCGTCCGACGGGGTCGGGCTGGGGAACGTGATCGCGTTGACGGAGCCGGGGCGCTCGGTCAGCCTGACGGCAAACCTCGCGTTCTGAGACGCGTTCGTTTGCATGAAAGGCTGCCGCTACTGGCGGCGGCCCTTTGCATGAGGCTTAGCGAGAGAACGTCCTCCCCTTCACGGCCGATAAGGGTCGCGCAGCGCATGGCTGCATCCGCCCATGCTGTTAAACGAAGGTTCAGTTGATTGTGCCTGTCAGACCTTCGGGTTGTCCTGTCACGACAAACGTCAGCTTGTCGGGAAGAAGCCGTTCACGGGCAACGCGATTGATGTCCTCAAGGGTGACAGCATTCACCTTATCGTTGCGGTTGGCGATGTACTCGGTGCCCAGTCCGTCCATTTGCATGCCTACGGCAATGTTGGCGATCGTCCCGTTGCCGTCAAAACGCAGCGGGTAGGCGCCGGTAAGATATGTTTTGGCATCGTCCAGTTCTTCCTGGGTGACACCGTTTTCGCTAATCCGCTTCCATTCGGCTGCAATGACTTCGACCGCCTCTGCGACGCGGTCATTGGCGGAGGCCACGCTGCCCATCCAGACCTGGGCGTCGTCCCGGTCCGCGAGATAGGAATAGACACCGTAGGTCAGGCCGCGTTTTTCACGGACTTCCGTCATGAGACGGCTTTCGAAACCGCCACCGCCAAGGATATGGTTCAGGACGAAGGCCGCGAAGAAGTCCGGATCTTCGCGCTCCAGACCGGGTTGGGCGAACAAAGCAACGGATTGCGGCGTGTCGTAATCGACAACCTTAACCCCCCGGGCAGATTCAGTGTGGCATCCTCGGGGAGAGGAGCGCCGGTTTCAGGCAGATCAGACAAGAGCTCGTCCAGCAACGAAGACAGCTCTTCGGCTGTGATGTCGCCGGCGGCGCTCACGTAGAGCCGATCCCGCGCGATGGTGTTCTCATGTGCCGCAAGAATGTCCTCGCGGGTCAAGGCGCTAACCGTTTCCACCGTGCCATTTTCGTCGCTACCGTAGGGGTGATCACCATAGAGCAGAGAGGAAAAGCTCGCGCCGGCAATTTCCTGCGGATCCTTTGCGTCCGATTGGATAATGGAAATCACCTGCGCGCGCACACGCTCGATCGCTTCTTCGTCGAAACGCGGATCGACGAGCGTATCTTTCAGAAGGTCCATCGAAGCTTCCCGGTTCTCGGTCAGGAAGCGGGCTGAAACGCCCAGCGAATCCGGACCGGCGTCGTAGGAGAATGTGGCGGCCAACCTATCGGTCTCACGGGAAAACGCCCGGGCGTCCAGGTCGCCGGCGCCTTCTTCGAGAAGGGCTGTCATCAGGTTGACGGCGCCGCGCTTGCCCGGAGCATCCAGGGACGTACCGCCGCGAAAGCGCAACTCGAGGGCGACGAATGGAATCGAATGATCCTCGATCAGCCAGGCGTCGATACCTCCTGGCGTGGTAATTTCCTCGATTTCGACTTCGGCGCGGGCCGGGAGCGCGGCCAGCAAAAAGATGGCGGACAGGATGAAAGCGGTCAGGCGTTTCATTGGGTCACCTCCTTGGCGGTGATGTAGCCGGTGACGGAGTTGTTATCCTGGGCAAAAAGTTCCCGCGCGGCGTTCATGACGTCCTCTGAAGTGACGCCTTCCAGGATATCGGGCCAAGCTTGGATATCTTCTACTGTGAGGCCCTGGGTCAGTCCCCTGCCGTAGCGATTGGCGATCGAGCCGACATCGTCACGCGCGTAGATTTGCGAAGCACGGATTTGATTCTTGATACGCTCGAGGCGTTTCGGCTCGAAGCCCTCGTCAAGAAAGGTTGCGATCACTTCGTCCATCGCGGTTTCTGCCTGTTCGAGCGTTATGCCGGGAGCGGGGACGACTGTAAGGTTGAAGGTGGTGTCGTCGAGTGACGTGCCGCCGTAGTACGCGCCTGTATATACAGCGGTGCGTGTATCAAACTGCAACTTTTCGTTCAGGATCGAGGTCGTGCCATCTCCAAGAATGTCAGCGAGTATCGTCAGCGCCGCGGCGGTCTCCTGGTCCCCGGAATCCCGCTCCGGCGCCAGGTATGAACGTTGCAGGTACGGTTGCGCGACGCGGGGATCCTCGTAATAAACGCGGCGTTCGGCCAACTGACGAGGCTCCTGCGGCCGACTGCGTTCCGGCAGGTTCGGGTTGGCCGGGATCGGTTCATAGTATTTTTCGGCCAAGGTACGAACTTCGTCTGGCGTTACGTCACCCGCAACGACCAGGATGGCGTTGTTGGGGGCGTAGTAGGTCTCGTAGTAGTCCAGCGCGTCGGCAAGTGACAGATCGACCATCTCGTGCTGCCAGCCGATGATAGGGACGCCGTACCGGTGATTGAGATACTGTGCCGCGCCCTGCTGCTCGCGGAAAAGGGCAGAAGGATTGTTCTCGATGCGTTGGTTGCGCTCTTCGATGATGACATCGCGTTCGGTCAAGATATCCTCTTCGTCGAGCTGGAGGTTGACCATGCGATCGCTCTCCATCTTCATCATCAGTTCAAGGCGATCCGCGGCGACGCGCTGGAAATACGCTGTATAGTCATAGCTCGTGAACGCATTGTCCGAGCCTCCGTTGCGGGCCACGGTGGAAGAAAACTCTCCCGGGGCCATGTTTTCCGTACCTTTGAACAGTAGATGTTCAAGGAAATGCGCCACGCCCGAAACGCCGGGTTTCTCGTCGGCGGAGCCGGCGCGGTACCACACCATGTGCACAACCACCGGAGCGCGGTGATCCTCGATCACGACGACTTCCATCCCGTTCTTAAGCGTGAAGCTGGTAACCATGTCATCAGCCACAGCTGTGGTCGCACCAATAATCAGTAGGCATAGGCCGGATAGCCAATTGCGCATAAATTTCTCCCCTGCAGTCAGCATAACGTTGCACTGAAGATACGCTGCGCCAAAGGCGATTCAACTGTTCTGACTTTGTTGTGAGCGCGCGAGTGGCGTCAGCGGCGTCCAGCGTCCGGCGGGTACGAGGGCGTCGGAACCCCGATCCGGCGCAGTCGGGTCGCCTCGGCGTTCGAATCCAGCCACTGGCGTCTGTACGCAAGGTTGTAGTCGTCGTTCCTGCCGATGTTCAGGATGTTGACGCGGCCGCGCTGGCGGCGGATCTCGACATCTTCGCGGGCAAGGGTCTGACGAATGCCCGGCACCACCCCAAAGCGGTTGGCATAGTTGACAAGCCCGCCATCGGCTTGGCCGATCCCGGTATTGGCAAGCGCGGCGGGATTGCCGCCAAGCGCGGCCACGCCATCACCTCGGGGGTCGGATCGGTGATATTGCTCCCGCCGGGCGTGGGGGCGGGCAGGGTCGAATAGCTGTCGGGCGCCTGAAGGGGTTTTCCGGGGACGATGTTGAACTCCTCGGGTCCATTGCCCGTGTTCTTGATCCGCGAAAGCGTGATGTCCCTGTCGCGTCCACCGCAGGCGGTGACCGCCATCGCGAGGGTCAAGACCAAAATCGCCGGAAGTTTCATTATTCACTCCTGCTTCGTTCCGTCAGCCATATCGCATTCGGCTTGGAACGTCACGCCGCCTTTTTGCTGTCCGCGCTGAAGATTACCATGCCGAAGGCGCCTATGAAAACGGCGATATCTGCAACGTTAAAAGAGGTCGGGTTGGTGAAACCGCAACATGACATGTTGAGGAAATCAGCAACGGCGCCATAGATCAGGCGGTCGATGACATTGCCCAGGGCGCCTCCCACCAGGAGACCAGCCGATATCTGTTGCCATCGGCCATGCGGGTCAGACCAGACCCACCACAGCACGGCGGCAACAATCACAAGTGCCACGGTGATCCATATCCAGGGGCTGGCTCCCGCGAACGCGCCAAAGTTGATCCCCGTGTTCCAGGCCATCTCGAGATTGAGGTAAGGCGGCAAGACCTCTATCGAGCGGACGGTCTTGAGGTCGAGCACCTGAACCACCCAGTATTTCGTGATCTGATCGATCACGAAGATGAAACTGGCTACCCAGACTAAGGTGCGCATGCTGCTCTCCTTCAGGGTCAGCTTGTACCCGCCAACCGTATTTTAATTAGATCCTTAGTGCCGGAAATGGCGCATACCGGTCAAGACCATCGCCAGGCCGGCCTCGTCAGCGGCGGCAATGACCTCATCGTCGCGCATTGAGCCGCCTGGCTGTATGACCGCGGTGGCCCCCGCCTCGGCCGCGGTCAGCAAGCCGTCGGGAAAGGGGAAGAACGCGTCGGAGGCAACCACGCTGCCCTGGGTCAACGGTGTGGACAGTCCCAGTTCGGCGGCCATATCCTCGGCCTTGCGGGCGGCGATGCGGCAACTGTCCACACGGCTCATCTGGCCGGCGCCGACGCCCACGGTCGCGCCGTTCTTTACGTAGACGATGGCGTTGGACTTCACGTGTTTGGCCACTTTCCAAGCGAAAAGCATATCGGTCATCTCCTGATCGGTCGGGACGCGTTTGGTCACGACCTTCAGATCGCCTGCCGATATCTGTCCGCTGTCCTTGTCCTGCACCAGATAACCGCCCGAAACCTGCTTGAGCATCAGCGCGGCCTCTGCCGGGTCGGCAATGCCATCGGTGGTGAGCAGGCGCAGGTTCTTTTTATTGGCAAACACACTCATCGCGTCGTCGTCTGCCCCCGGGGCGATCACGACCTCGGTGAAGATGCCAGCGATCTCTTCCGCTGTGGGCCCGTCAAGCGGCTGGTTCAGGGCAATGATGCCGCCAAAGGCGGAGGTACGGTCACAGTCGAAGGCGCGCATGTAGGCCTCTTTCAACGTACCGGCGCGGGCCACGCCGCAGGGATTGGCATGCTTGATGATTGCACAAGCCGGGCCGTCCGATGCCGCAAATTCGCTGACTAGCTCGAACGCTGCATCGGTGTCGTTGATATTGTTGTAGCTGAGTTCCTTGCCTTGCACCTGCCGAGCGGTGGCCACACCGGGGCGGGCGGAGCCATCGGTGTAGAATGCAGCGCTCTGGTGCGGGTTTTCGCCATAGCGGAGGGTCTGGGCAAGCTCTCCGGCCACAGCGCGGCGGCGCGGTGCGGGCTCGTTCAGTGCCTTGGCCATCCAGCCCGAGACAGCGGCATCATAGGCGCCTGTGCGGGCATAGGCACTGAGTGCCAGTTTCTGGCGGAAGGCATAGGTCGTCTGGCCGTCATTGGCATTGAGCTCGGCCATTAGCGCCTCGTAATCCCGGACATCCACTACGACGTTGACGAAGGCGTGGTTCTTGGCCGCCGCGCGGATCATGGCGGGACCGCCAATGTCAATGTTCTCGATGCAGGTGGCGTAATCCGCGTCCTTGGCGACGGTTTCCTCGAACGGGTAGAGGTTGACGACCAACAGGTCGATCGGTGCGATCCCGTGTTCCGTCATTGATGAAAGGTGCTCGTCATTGTCGCGCAGTGCCAGAAGGCCACCATGCACCATCGGGTGCAGCGTCTTCACCCGGCCGTCCATCATCTCGGGAAAACCGGTCACTTCTGCAACATCGCGCACGTCGAGACCCGCGTCGCGCAACGCTTTGGCGCTTCCGCCGGTCGACAGAAGCTCGATGCCGCGTTCAGCCAGGGCACGCCCCAGATCGACCAGTCCGGTCTTGTCGGATACGGAAAGAAGGGCGCGGCGCACGGGGGCGAGATCGGTCATTAAGCAAGTCTTCCTTGTGGCAGTCTTCGGGTCAGGTCAACTGAGAGCCACCGGCGTTTGCCCGTCCTCTGCCAGATCGCGCACGCCGATCGGAGAATCCTGCGGCTTGGCCAGTGACCATCTCGTACGCGTCGCATACTCCATCGCGCGACCGGATAGAACGATTTGTTTGGTCGCACGTGGCTTCAGCCGTCCGGTTTCAAGGTAAACGCTTGTTTCGACAGAGAGGCTGGCGGACCCATCACCGCGGAAAATCCAGATCTCGCCGCTTTTTAGGGCCATGGAGACGGCCGTTCCGCCCAAATCGACCGAGACGTCTACATCAGGATGCAGGTGAAACCGGATGTCGAAGGGTATGCCTCGCAGCTTCATACCGTCGAGTGCACGGTCAAAGCGCCGTTTGTGGGCAGCGTCCAGCGCCAGAAGCATGTCTTCGCCCGCGATGCCGCGACCGTCAAACGTCATCTCCAGCTTTCGCACGTGGGTCAGGCCATATCCATTGACATAGCCGTCATGCCCGCCTTCGAACGTTAGACCGTCCGGCGCGTGGTTGACGCGAATTGGGACGTCAGACGGGCCGTCGACCAGCAAATCCTGCTTCTGTGGCCCCTTTCCAAGGCGGCTGCTGGATTGACCGTTCAAGATCAGGGTGGAATGCGAAGGGGTCGCCCGTCCGGCACGCCGCCACGCGGCGCCGAAACTGGCGCCGGCGCCGCAGTTCACGATCAAAGGTCGGCGACCCGCCGTCAGTTCGAACGCCAGAGTAGAAGCATGGGCATTGCTGGAGGCCTTGCCCTCGGGCGGCACGGCCGCGTCTACGATCAGAGAGCTGCGCCCGGCGCTCAGCCGCGCGAACCCCATGGAGAGGCCGCTGGCGTGGCGACCCTTGATCTGACTGGCGGCGAGTGCCGCATCGAGACGCCCGTCCAAGCCGCGCCCACCGCCATGGAACCGCGCCAGTCCGCCATCGGAATGGCGCAGGGTTCGCAGCGTTGGACTTATCCGTTCGATCGCGGCCCAATGCGCCGACAAGGGGCTTTGTCCGGCCGCGGTCAGGGTTTCTGCGGCCCAGGTCAGCAAAGTAAATACTTCGAGCAACTCTTCGGGGTTGCGGGTCGCCAAACCACCCTGATCGTCGATCTGACGGGCGCATTCCCGGGCCAAGGCGCTCGACGCGGGGCCGACATGCGCGGACATGCCTTCAAGCGAGAGGCCTGCGTATACCAGACCGGTCAGTGCCTCGAACCGGGGCAGTCCGGGTGCCGTAGCCCGCCAACGACGCGCGAGAAACAGTGTCTGCTGTGAGAGTGAACGCAGGAATTGATCCGATTGGGCCTGTGTACGGCCCGCCAGCATAAAGATCGCATGGTTGATCCAGCGAATGATGCGCCGGCCTGCCAGATCTGGTGTCCAACCGGGGCCGCGTCCGCGTCCATAAAGCTCGATCCAGCGCCAGAGCCAATCCTGCGCACAGGTGCGTGCGGTGGTGTCACCGGCAGCAGCGAGATCATCAAGCCAGGTGAAGCCATGTACTTCGCGTGAGAAAGCGGCGTCGGCCGGGGGAATATCCCATGGGGTCTTGCCGGGGTCGCGCACGAGATGCCCCGAAAACAGGAAGTTTCCGGCGCATAGCTGCCGGCCGCGGGCGAAACTGCCGATGGTGCGGGGGTCGGGCTGTGAGACGAACGAGGTCACCCGGCCGCCGAACGTCGCCCGACGCGCAGCGAGACGGTTCAGAAACCGCGTGACGCGCGGTAGATCTTGATTGGGTGTCGACATCGAATCCCGGCCTCGGCACGCTCTTCCTGGCGTTGTAGGCGCAGTATACTCCGCCCTGCCGTTCAAGTCACGGCGGAACGCGAACAGCATATCATTCCCGGCGCAGGACCGCGATATAGAACCCGTCCATTCCGCCGAGGTCCGGCCAGTAGTCTGGCCGCAGGCGCAGCCCGCCTTCCTCGGTGCGCCAGGCCGGGTCGACCCCGGGCAACTCGAGCGCCGTTATGTCGGTCCGCAGGCCGACATGGCGTGCTAGCGCCTCTTCGACCTGTACCTCGCCCTCGTCTGGCAGGAGCGAGCACGTGCAAAAAACCATCCGACCGCCCGGCGCCAGAAGGGTGAGAGCATGGTCGAGCATCTGTGCCTGCAAAGCAATCAGCGCCCCGAAATCCGACCCATCCTTTGCATAGGGCAGGTCGGGATGGCGACGGATCGTGCCGGTCGCCGAACAGGGCGCGTCAATCAAGACAGCATCGAAAGGGCCGCCTTGGTAGCCGAGGCCGTCGGCGACGACGATATCTGCGGACAGGTTTGTTCGGGCGAGGTTTTCCGTCACGCGCTCCATGCGCTTTTCCGAGATATCGAGCGACGTGACGGAAGCTCCCGCCGCAGCAAGTTGCAACGTCTTGCCCCCCGGCGCGGCGCAGAGGTCCAGAACACGCTCCCCCGTCCTTGGCGCGAGAATGCGCGCCGGCATGGCAGCGGCTGCATCCTGGACCCACCAAGCGCCATCCGAAAAGCCGGGCAGGGCCGAGATCTGCCCGGACTCCCTGAGGCGCAGTGAACCGGTCGGCAAGGCGACCGCGCCAAGGCGGTGCGCCCAATCTCCCGGGTCCTGGCCCGGCTTCAGTGTCAGATCGACGGGAGCGCCGGCAAACTGCGCTTTCTCCATCGCCGAGACGGCGCCGTTTCCCCAGGCCGAGACGAGTGGCTCACGCAGCCAGCCGGGCATGCGGGGAACGCGCAGGTCTTTCCATGGCTTTCCGGCGTCGCCTGCCATCTGGCGCAAGATGGCGTTCACGAGCCCCCGCAGCCGTTTGTAACGTGGATGGGCGCCGACGAGAGAGACCAATTCGTCGACCACTCCGTGGGCGTCGCCACCCATGCAAAGTTCGACGGTGCCGAGGCGCAGGATGTTCATCACATGCAGCTGCGGCGTCTTTCGAAGTTGTCGGGACAGCAGGCGGTCCGCCCTGTCCAATCCACGCAGCGTGTCACCTGCCAACCGCAAGGCGCGTGCGCGATCTGCCGGTGCAAGACGCGACAACGGCGCATTGAGTTCTGAAAGAAGACGGCCTTCACCCAATACCTTGTCGAGCAGGGCCACGGCAGTGCTGCGGGGAGTGGGCGCGGGCATGGGCTTTCCTTGGCCTTTGGACAGAACGCGCCTATATCAGCCTCATTCAAACGAAGGAAGCCCGACGATGACGGATGACCACAAGGAATTGCCACCGGAAGCGATCCGCGCTTTGGCCGAAGCCGAGGAACGGCGCAAGGCCGCCGAACAGCTTGAAATGCCCAAGGAACTGGGGGGCCGCAAAGGTCCCGAGCCCGTCCGCTTTGGAGACTGGGAAAAGAAGGGCATAGCGATCGACTTCTGAGGCACGCCCCAGCCTTGGCTGCTATTGCAACCTCAGGTCGGCATACTCGCCAGTGCCCTGATCCGAAATGAAACGGACAGTAGAGCCCTGAACCCTGACCGCTTGGCAGTTCGGGCCAAGATTGCGCTGACCCCAATAAAGGTCGCGACAGAAATACCCCGATTTCCACTGCCATGCACCCGTCACCGGGCGCCCAAAGGCCTTGCCTTTGATCTGCCCGGAAGGCGTTACAGTCAGATTGATGCCAAGCCTGGTAAGGTTCCGGTCGGCCACGACCGACAGAAATTCTGACTTGTCGTCAATCTGGTTGAATTCCTCTGCAATGGCAGGGCCACCGGCAATGGCGGCGATAATCGCGAAAACAGTCAGGCGCATTTTCTGGCTCCCGTTACAAACAATACCTGTTACGGGCCGCCGGAGCGAATGGATCAGTTTTCGTTAAGGCCGAGTACGTCGAGCATGTCGTATTCGCCGGGTTTGCGCCCTTGTCCCCACAAGGCGGCCTTGAGCGCGCCGCGAGCGAATACCGCGCGGTCAGAGGCGATGTGACGCAGGATGATACGCTCGCCCGCCGTGGCGAACATCACGTCATGTTCGCCCACGATATCGCCCCCGCGAATGGCCGAGAACCCGATATGGCCGGCAGTGCGGGCGCCGGTGATGCCGTCTCGGCCCCGGTCCGAGTATTGTTGAAGTGACACGCCGCGTCCATCGGCAGCGGCTTGTCCCAGCATCAGCGCCGTCCCGGAGGGCGCATCGACCTTCTTGTTATGATGCGTCTCGATCACCTCGATGTCGTAATCCTCGTCGAGGGCGGCAGCGACCTTCTTGGTCAACTGGACCAGAAGATTGACGCCCAGGCTCATGTTGCCCGCACGGATGATGGTGGCATGGCGCGCGGCGGCGTTTATCTTCGCCAAGTCCTCATCGGCAAGTCCAGTGGTGCCGATCACATGGACGCAGCGGGCTTGGGCCGCCAATGACGCGAAATCGACGGTCGCGGCGGGCGCAGTAAAGTCCAATACGGCGTGCGCTTGCGAGATTTGTTCCAGCGGATCGTCCGATACAACGACACCGATCGGCGCGCCTCCCATTGCCTCGCCGACGTCGGCGCCGATCCAGGCGTGACCGGGTCGTTCCAGAGCACCGATCAGCTGCGCACGTTCCGAAGCTGTCACGATCTCGATCAGCATACGTCCCATGCGCCCGGAGGCGCCGGTTACCACAATCCCCGGCAGGTCGGTCATGTCACTCTCCGTTTTCCTTTCCGAACTCCATAACCCGGTGATCATCGCTTGGCAAAGACATGCACAGGGCTTAGATGCTGTGACATGGCAAAGAACAAGTTTCATGATGGGCCCGGACCCTCTCAGCGGCAGTTGCGCGTCGGGGAACTGATCCGCCGCACGCTGGCCGATGTGCTGGCGCGCGGCGACATTCACGACCCCGAACTGAACCGGCTTTCGGTCACTGTGGGTGAGGTGCGCACCTCGCCGGATCTGAAGGTTGCGACCGCTTACGTTCTGCCGCTCGGCGGTGAGGGGAAGGGCGACGTGCTGGAGCTACTGGGCCGCAACAAGGGCGAGTTGCGCCGGATCGTCGCTAAGAAGGTTGGCCTGAAATTCGCCCCGGAGCTGAGGTTCCGGCTGGATGAAACCTTTGACCAGCTGGACGAGACACGACGCCTGTTCGCGCAGGATGCCGTTCGGCGCGACGTCGAGAACTGAGCCCATGTGGCGGGGGGTCCTTGTGGCACTGGTGCTGTTGGCGGGGCCCGCTGCGGCGGTGGAGTGCCAGCAAATCAGCTATGATGGCGCGCGCTACACGACTTGCAAGGTTGACGTGAACAGAGAGAAGCTGCGGCTGTTTCTTAATGACCCGATGACCGGCAAGCCGTTGGGAAGTTTTTCCAGCGTAGAGCGCCAGGTGCGCGGTGAAGGCGGCGCGTTGCTGTTCGCAATGAATGCCGGCATGTACCATCAGGATCGCAGCCCGGTCGGCCATTATGTCGAGGCCGGCAGGGAGACGAAATCGCTGGTGACACGAGAAGGTCCGGGCAATTTCGGATTGCTGCCAAATGGCGTCTTTTGCGTGCAGGACGATAGGGTCGACGTATTCGAGACGCGGCGCTTCGAGAAGGACGAACCTTCGTGCAATTTCGCAAGCCAGTCGGGGCCGATGCTGGTGATCGATGGTCAGCTTCACCCACGGTTTCTGGAGAATAGCGACAGCCTGTATGTGCGCAACGGCGTGGGCACCTCGGCGGACGGGCGCACGGCCTGGTTCGTCATTTCAGAGGATAGGGTTAATTTTCACGCTTTTGCGCGCGTCTTTCGCGACGTGCTGAAGACGCCGCAGGCGCTCTATTTCGATGGAAATATCTCGCGGCTTTATGCGCCGCAGTTGGGCCGGCACGATGGCGGCTTTCCGATGGGGCCGATCGTGGGCGTGGTCGCGCAGTAACAGAGCGGTGCTGAATTGACTTGTGCGGGGCGCTGCGATACGCGGCAGCCTTTACGCACGAGAGGGACGACAAGACCATGGGGCGCAAACGCAAAGGACGCGATATCTCAGGCTGGTTGATTGTCGACAAGCCGGCCGGAGTGACGTCGACCGCAGTCGTCAACAAGGTGCGTTGGGCGTTTCAGGCCAAAAAGGCCGGACATGCCGGAACACTGGACCCCGATGCGACCGGCGTGCTGGCGATCGCTTTGGGAGAGGCGACGAAAACCGTACCATTCATCACCGATGCATTGAAATCCTATCGATTCCTGATGCGGTTGGGTCAGGCGACCAACACCGATGATGCCGAAGGCGAGGTCATCGCAGAAAGCGCTGAACGGCCGTGCGACGAAGATATAAAGAATGCGCTCTCGGGCTTCGTGGGCGATATCCAGCAGGTGCCGCCGAAATTTTCGGCGGTAAAGATCGACGGCGAACGCGCCTACAAACGCGCCCGCGACGGCGAGGATTTCGAGGTCTCCGCCCGGCCGTTATGGGTGGAGGAGTTGCTGCTGACCGATCGACCGGACGCGGACACTGTCGAACTTGAGCTGGTCTGTGGAAAGGGCGGGTACGTGCGATCCGTTGCTCGGGACTTGGGCGAAGTGCTGGGGTGTTTTGGCCACGTTCTGTCGCTGCGCCGGGTCTGGTCCGGACCGTTTCGTGCCGATGATGCTGTGTCGATGCAGCAGATCGAGGCGTTGGCACATGATCCTGCGCTGGACGCGTATTTGCGGCCGCTGGAAGAGGGGCTGAGCGATCTGCCGTGCGTCAGTTGCAACGAGATGAGTGCCGCGCGCCTTCGGCACGGAAACCCGGCGCCGGTCATCGGCGGAGATGTCGAATACGGTGAAGAATGCTGGGCCGCAGTGAAAGGTCAGGCCGTGGCGGTTGGACATTTTAAGGGCGGGGAGCTTTATCCCAGCCGAGTCTTCAACCTGGCTCCGCAATGACGCAAACAGCGCATGATCCGGGCGGCAAGGTGCGGCTACGGCTGCCTGACGGGGTGGTGGGCGGAGCACGATTTTCCAAATGCGGACAATACCGGCAAGCCCTGACGCGAGACTGGACGCCAAAGGGTGCAGCGCCTCGCACCGTTCTGTTCGTCGGGATGAACCCGTCGGTGGCAGACGCGGCAGCATCGGACCCGACATGTCACCGCGAACTGATGTTTGCGCGTGACTGGGGCTTCACCCGCTATCTCAAGGGGAATGTCTTGGATTGGCGCGCGACGTCGCCCAAGGATATCCCACACGATCCCGCGATAGCGTGCAGTGCCGAGAATATTCCCGAACTGGTCGAAATGGCGCAACAGGCGGAATTGGTGGTCTTGGCTTATGGCAAGCTCCACCAACGCTACGCCGCCTTGGTGCGGGAGGCGGTGTCTGCCATCGCGTCGACGGGACGGCCTTTGAAATGCTTGGGATTGAACAAGGACGGATCGGCCAAACACCCGCTTTACCTGCGCAAGGACACACGCTTGCAGGATTTCCCGATGCCTCGCTGAACGGGGGAGAGTTGGTACGAAAACGGGCGCTCTATCCGAGCGCCCGTTCGGCTTTCGATCTTTTAGCCCGCTTTACTCGGGCTCGTCTTCCGACGCTTCCAGCGACAGCGCGACGAAGCGCGGCTCGCCAGCCCGGCGGACGAGAAGCAGGATAGACTTGCGTCCCGCTTCCCGCGCATCTTCGATCCGGGCTTCGAGATCCGAAATGCTGGACAGTTTTTGCTGCCCTGCCTCGGTAATCACGTCGCCGGCGCGCATGCCTTTCTCGTAAGCTTCGGACAGATTGTCGATGTCGGACACAACCAGACCGCTCGCATTGTCGTCCAGCTCGAGTTGGCTGCGCAGATCATCGTCGAGCTGCGTCAAGGTCAGACCAAGGATCTCGGTCTCGGACGGCTCTTCGCTCTCGCCCGGCTGGGCTGCCGGAACCACACCCTCGGCGGCCTCGCGGCGACCAAGCGTGACGCGAAGCGTCTGGGTCTTGCCTTCGCGGAAGACGACAACGCGGACAGTCTTGCCGACCTCAGTATTCCCGACGCGGCGTACGAGCGTCCGCGTATCCTCGACTTCGTAGCCGTCGAATTGCGTGATCACGTCGCCCGCCTGCATGCCGGCTTCTTCGGCAGGTCCTTCGGGAACGTCGGTAACCAGGGCGCCGGCGACTTTCTCGAGGCCCATGGCCTCGGCCACGTCATCGGTCACGTCCTGGATGCGAACACCGAGCCAGCCGCGGCGGGTTTCGCCGAATTCCTGCAGCTGATCTACAACGCGTGTCACCACGTTGGACGCCATTGAGAAGCCGATGCCGATCGAGCCGCCATTGGGCGACAGGATCGCGGTGTTCACTCCGACGACCTGACCGTCGAGATTGAACAGCGGGCCACCCGAGTTGCCACGGTTGATGGCTGCGTCGGTCTGGATGTAATCGTCATAGGTGCCAGAAAGCTCGCGGTTGCGGGCAGATACGATCCCGGCCGAAACCGAGAAGCCTTGGCCCAGCGGGTTGCCCATCGCAATAACCCAGTCCCCGACGCGCGCAGTGTCGCTGTCGGCAAAGCTGACGAAGGGGAGCGGCCCGTCGGCCTCGACCTTCAACAGAGCAATGTCGGTCTTCGGGTCGGTGCCGATCACCTCTGCCTCGAGCTCGCGGCCAGAGAAAAACTCGATAATGATCTCGTCGGCGGTTTCGATAACGTGGTTGTTGGTGACGATGTAACCGTCTTCGGAAATGACGAAGCCCGAGCCGAGCGCGGATGTGCGGCGGGGCCGGTCACCATTGTTGTTCCGATCCTGGAAGTCCCGGAAGAAATCCTCGAACGGAGAGCCTTCGGGCACGATGGGCGAGGGCCCGGTGCCTTGCGCGACGACGGTCGAGGTGGTGATGTTGACGACGGCCGGGCTGACCTCCTGTGCCAGATCGGCAAAGCTTTCGGGCCGTGCATTTGCGCTGATCGCCTGAGCGATCAGCAGAGCCATCGCCAAGGCCGTAAGCCAGAGCGCACGGATCGCGGCTGCCGGCGTCAGATGTTGTGAGAGAGTTTGTGCTTTCACGCGAGACCACTCCTTGATCGGTGTCTGAAATAGAGAGGCCTGCCGCTTGCGCGAGCGGCCTGCCCGTCCTGGTGCTTATTTAGGGACGCCGTACGCAAACGCCAAATTCACAACAGGATGTCACGTCCATGTGAACGTTTTGTGCGGCAACGTGCAATAGGGACGCGTCACGCCCCCAGCATTTTCGCGCACCACACCAGCACGGCGCCGAACGCCAGCGCCGCAAGGCCGATCAATCTGCGCTGTTCCTCTGGCAGGGCGCGCAGTGCGGCGAGTAGCTGCTCGACAAGCGAAGGGGCCAGTGCGTACACCAGCCCCTCGACGATCAGAACAAGCCCGAGGGCAAGGAACATCGTTGCAATCAATTTGTAACGTCGTCGCTAACGGGATCATCGTCTTCCGTCGTGATATCCTGAGGCGCATCTTCTGTTGGCGCCTCTTCATCAGGACTTTCGTTCTCGGCCTCTTCCTCTTCGGCCGCCGCTTCGGCCTCTTGACGCGCTTCCTGTTCGGCGGCGTCTTCTTCCAGGCGTTGCCGCTCGCTCTCCGGCAAGTCTGGCGAGATTTCCGTTTCAGGCGCCATCTCGCGCAGGCGTTCCATATCGAACTCCTCCAGCGCGACCTCTCCCAGACCGTCGGCACGCACGGCCTCGAACATCTGTCCGAGGAACCCGCTTTGCGGCGAGAAGACGATCGTGGAGTTCTCTTCGTTCATCGACCTTTCCAGTGCGGTAAGCGAGCGATAGAATGCGAAGAAATCCGGGTTGTTGCCGAATGCTTCGGCATAGATGCGATTTCGCTCGGCATCGGCCTCGCCTCGTGTGATCTCTGCTTCGCGTTCCGCGTTCGAGACGGTCTCGACCACGGTACGATCCGCCGCGGCACGCACACGTTGCGCGGCCTCGTTACCACGGGCAATCTCGTCGGCAGCCTCGCGTTCACGCTCTGCCCGCATCCGTGCAAATGTCGCCTCGAGGTTCTGCTGGGGCAGGTTGGTCTGTTTCAGGCGGACGTCGACGATCTCCAACCCCAGGCCGGCGGCACTGGCACGGGCCTGCTCCAGTATGCGTACGGCGAGGTCACGCCGCTGTGGCGAAAGGATCGTGTCGGATGTCACCTGATCGGCACCCAGCACCTCACGGATCTGGGCATTCAGAACCGAGGCGAGGCGATCTTCGGCAACGCGTGTGCCGCCAATACCCACGGCCTGCCGGAACTGGACGACATCGGCAATACGGTAGCGCGTGAAGGCATCGACCACGAGGCGGCGGTCATCCGAAGGTGTCACCTCGATCGCATCGGTATCGAGCGACAGGATCCGGCGGTCATATCGTACCACATCCTGAATGATCGGGATCTTGAAACCAAGACCCGGCTCTTCGACCACTTTCTTGATCTGGCCGAATTGCAGCACCAGCGCTTTCTCTCGTTCGTCCACGATATATAGCGACGACAGAAGGCCCATGACCGCAACGGCCAATACGGGAAGAAGAAGGGCGGATTTACGCATCAGTTCGATCCTCCGTTTCCGGACTGGCCAGAGCGGCGCAATTGGTCGAGGGGCAGGTAGGGCAGTACGCCCTCGCCGGACGCCCCGGTGGATTCATCAAGGAGGATCTTCTCCATTTTGCCGAGCGTACGTTCCACGGTTTCGAGGTACAGGCGACGCTGTGTAACTTCCGGTGCCTCGTTAAACTCCTGTGCCACGGCGATGAAACGGCTAGCTTCACCGATGGCTTCGTTGACAACGCGTGCGCGGTAGCCCTCGGCCTGTTCCAGCACTTGCGCAGCTTCACCACGAGCCTCGGCCAGAACGCGGTTGGCGTAGGCGTCGGCCTGGCGTTGCAGACGATCACGCTCTTGTTCGGCGGCCTGCACTTCGCGGAAGGCATCAATCACCTCGCGCGGCGGATCGGCGGTGTCGAGGTTGACCCGGACGATGTTGATGCCGCTGTCGTATTCGTCGAGCGTGGACTGGATGTTCTCACGCGCGGTATCGGCGATGATGCCACGGTCCCGGTTGAGGATCGGCGCCAGGTTCGTCGCCGCGATGATCTCACGCATGACGGCCTCGGACACGGCCTGAACCGTCAGTTGAGGGTCACGAATGTTGAATAATAGCTTGGCGGGATCGTTGATGTTCCACACGACCTGAAAGTCGATGTCGACGATATTGGCGTCGGTGGTCAGCATAAGCCCGTCGCCGCCTGCGGCACTGCTGCGCCCGCTTCCGATATTCTCGGTGCGTTCAGAGGTGACGTTCACGACCTCGGCCGACACCAGTGGCCACGGTGCGAAATTCAAACCAGGGTCCCCGGTCGAGTAATATTCGCCAAGAAAGAGTTCCACGGACTGTTCTTCCGGCTTGACGGTATAGAAGCTCGCGGCTGCCCATAGCGCCACGGCAATCAAGGCACCGATCACAATCGTGCCGCGGCCAAATCCGGGTCCGCCGCCGCCATCGCCGCCTACGCCGTTCCCGCGGCCCCGGCCGCCGCGACCGCCCATCAGAACGCGAAGCTGGTCCTGACCCTTGCGCACCAGCTCGTCGATTTCGGGGATCTGCGAGCCGCCTTCGGGCGGGCGCCGGTTGCCGTTGCCGCGGTTGCCGCGATCGTCGTCACCGCCACCGCCCCGGTTGCCTCCACCGCCGCCCCACGGGCCGCCAGAATGTCCAGCCATGAAATCTCTTCCCTTCATCCAAACGCGCAGAGCGCCATCCCTGTGTCATAACTGTGCACAACAGTCAAAAATTCAACCGCTCCGCATGGGGTCCCGCATCGTCACGATCTCTTCGGACATCGTCGGGTGTACGGCAACGGTGCGGTCAAAATCGGCTTTCGTCGCACCCATCTTGACTGCGATGCCAGCCAGTTGGATCATTTCGCCCGCATTCGGTGCGACGATGTGGCAGCCCATGACCCTGTCGGTTTCCTTGGAAACCACCAACTTCATCAACACCCGGTAGGGCTGTCCGGCAAACGCCGTGCGCATCGGGCGGAACGATGTGCAGTAGACGTGCACGGGTTCTTGCTCCTGGGCTTCTTCCTCCGTCAGGCCCACCGTGCCGAATTCGGGTTGGGTAAACACCGCCGACGGTATCAGTTCGTGATCGACCGGCGTCGGGTTGTCTTTGAACACGGTCTCGACGAATGCCATTCCTTCGCGGATCGCGACGGGGGTCAGATTGACCCGGTTGGTCACATCCCCGATGGCGTAGATCGAAGGGACAGACGTCTGACTATACTCGTCCACGACGATTTGACCGCGGCGACCCAGTTCGACGCTCGCCTCCTCCAACCCCATGTCCATGGTGTTCGGAGCGCGGCCGATGGCAAAAAGGACCGCGTCGAATTCAGCTTCCTTGCCGTTGGTGGCCTTCACCCGGATCGGGCCCTTATAATCGTCCGGAACGTCGGCTTTATGTGAAAGCTCTCCTGCCGGAGCCCCCATCGAGGCTTCCGATTCGGTGAATTCAGTCTCAGCTGGGCGATCCTCGCTTGCTGGCGCCATTTCCACGATATTGGTGCCGAAATGTAGGTCAATGCCTCTCTCGCTCATGCCTTCTGCGATAATGCCGCGCGCCTCTTCGTCGAATCCGCGCAGGATCTGCGCGCCGCGATAATACAGCGAAACGTTCACCCCGAGCCCGGCCATAACGCAGGCAAATTCACAAGCGATATAGCCGCCGCCGACGATCAGGATGGACTTGGGCAGCTCCTCCATATGGAAGATGTCGTCGGACACTATCCCGAGTTCGGCATTGGGCAGGTCCGGGCGTATAGGGTGACCGCCCGTGGCAACGAGGATATGTTTCGCCGTAACCTCCTCGCCCGTAGACATGATGATCGTGTTGGCATCCTTGAGACAGGCGCGACCGTCGAACATCGTGACGCCGGAATTTTCCAGAAGGCTGCGATACACGCTTTCGAGCCTGTCGAGTTCGCCGTGCAGGCGATTGCGGAATCCGGGCCAATCGAAGGCACCCAGCTTCATGTCCCAACCATAGGCTGCGGCTTCGGCGGGGAAGGTCGAAAACTCCGATGCGAAAACCATCAGTTTCTTGGGGACGCAACCGCGGATCACGCAGGTGCCGCCATAGCGGTCCTCTTCGGCCAAGGCGACTTTGGCGCCGCTGGCGCTGGCCACACGCGCCGCCCGGACGCCACCGGAGCCGCCGCCGATGACGAAAAGATCAAAGTCGAATGCCATCGCCATTGTGCCCTCAGTCCTGCAAGTCGGTGAAAAGGTTGTCGGTCTCTATAAAGTCTAGCCGATCTTCCTCGACCGTGCCTTCGTTGATGTCGCGCGTTTCAACACGCCCGTCGCCGTAGCCGAGTATAACGACGTCGCAAATGTCGATGAACAGGCCATTCTCGACGACACCGGGCATCTGGTTCAGAACCATTGCCAATTGATGGGCGTTCCCGATGCGACCGAGGTGAAGATCAAGAATGTAGTTGCCCTCATCCGTAACGTAGGCGCTGTCGCCGTTCATGCGCAAGGTCGTGTCCCGGCCTAGAACATCCATCGAAATCAGCATTTCTTCGATCAGTGACTTGGTTGTCTGCCATCCGAAAGGAATGACTTCGACTGGCAAGGGGAAGGCGCCGAGTTTTTCGACCTCCTTGCCGACATCGGCGATGACGATCATCTGATCCGACGCCGTCGCCACGATCTTCTCCTGAAGGAGCGCTCCGCCGCCACCTTTGATGAGGTTCAGGTTGCCGTCGAATTCATCCGCCCCGTCGATGGTCACGTCGATCCAACGAGCCTCGTCGAGGCTGATGACCTCGATGCCGACCTCGCGCGCAAGTTCAGCCGTTCGCGTCGATGTCGGGACACCGCGGATCTTGAGGCCGTCTTCCCGAACAAGTTCTCCAAGACAGCGTACCATCCAGGCCGCCGTGGATCCGGTTCCGAGCCCGACGCGCATGCCGTCCTCGACATAGTCGACGGAGCGTTTCGCGGCCACGAATTTGGCTTTGTCGATCGGTGACAGCTCTCCGGTCATGCGCATCTCTCCATCAGGCAGGCATTGTGGCCCGCGTTATAGGGAGTTTGCGCGTCAGGGGCGAGGGGTCATTTCAAGACCAAGGCAGTTCGCCCCTATTGTGTCCGGATCGTCGCCGGATCCGAAGAAATCGCGGAAGGAAAAGTTTTCGTACTGGTCGACTCGCCGCCGAAAAAGACAATGACGCCTGCGGCGAGAAGTAGGATGAACCCTGTTGTCTGCATTTCCGTGCTCCAAAATCGGAGTGAACGTGATGTTTTAGCGAACGTGTCAAACCGTTCGTGGTTCCACTATGACGTGAGTCGGTTAACTGAACGTGAAATTAAACACGGCAATGGCGTGGATTGCCGGACCGGCGTCGGTTTTGGGCGGCTTCGGATATGCGATGCATCCTAGTGATCGCTTGGGCGAGGGCCCCGAATGTTCTAGGTTCGCAGCCATGTTTCTCTCTGTATTTGATATGTTCAAGATCGGAATCGGTCCGTCCTCCTCGCACACGATGGGGCCTATGGTGGCGGCCGCCAGATTTCTGGACCTGATGCGCGCCTCACCATTTAAGTTTCATGGCCTGCGCGCAAGCTTGCACGGATCGCTCGCCTTTACCGGGGTTGGACATGCAACTGACCGCGCGACGATCCTCGGCCTCGCCGGGTTCCGCCCCGAAACATATGACAATGAAGAGGCCGAAGCGGTCCTTGCGGAAATCCGCGAAACGGGCACGGTGACGCCGCCGGGCCTGCCATCCCTACATTTCCATCCCAAAGAGGACCTTCAGTTTGATTTTGGCCCGAACCTGCCCGGGCATGCCAACGGAATGATCCTCATGGCGATCGACAGACAGGGCGACGTGATCCTGCAAGAGACATACTATTCGGTCGGCGGCGGGTTCGTCCTGACGGCTGATGAACTCGCCGCAGGTCGTGATACCGACGATGGCCCGCCGGTACCCTATCCTTTCAAGAGCGCGGCCGAAATGCTGGAAATGTCCGAAACCAGCGGCAAAACCATCGCCGAGATGAAAAGGGCCAACGAGATCTCGCGCGGCGGCTCCAAAAATCTGCAAAGCGGCGTGGCGCGCTTGTGGCAGGTTATGGACGACTGCATCGAACGCGGTCTCGCCAATGACGGAATCCTGCCCGGAGGTCTTAAGGTGCGTCGCCGGTCCAAGGCCATCTACGAGGCGCTTCTCGCGGAGCGCGGCACGAACCTGAACGCGCCACACAAGATCAACGACTGGATCAGCATCTATGCCATGGCCGTGAACGAGGAAAACGCCGCGGGAGGGCAGGTCGTGACAGCGCCGACCAACGGCGCGGCAGGGGTTGTGCCGGCAGTCATCAAGTACTGGCTGGAGCATGTGCCTGGGGCCAATGAACGCGACATCGAAACGTTTCTTCTGACCGCAGCGGCGATCGGCGGCCTGGTGAAGTTCAATGCGTCGATCAGCGGTGCCGAGGCAGGTTGCCAAGCCGAAGTCGGCAGTGCGTCCGCCATGGGCGCTGCTGGGCTGGCTGCGGTGCTGGGCGGCACACCCGCTCAGATCGAGAATGCGGCCGAAATCGCGTTGGAGCACCACCTTGGCATGACATGTGACCCGGTGAAGGGGCTGGTGCAGGTACCTTGCATCGAGCGTAACGGGCTTGGTGCGATCAAGGCTGTAAGTGCCGCGAGCCTGGCCCTCCGCGGTGACGGGGTCCATCTTGTGCCGTTGGATGCTTGCATTGAAACGATGCGCCAGACTGGCGAGGACATGAGCGAACGTTACAAGGAAACCTCGCTGGGCGGTCTTGCCGTCAACGTGCCGAATTGCTGAACGGGCCCGTCTCTAGAAAGCTGTCTGCTGCGGTTAAGGGCTTGACGCCGCATCATTTCTGACACGCACTAGCGCCTGTTTCGCGTGAGGCGGTGACGCCTCTCAATCCGATAGGTCTTCATGTCAGAAAACGCTCCCAGAACAACGCTCGGAATCCTGCTAATGGTGGGGTTTTCATTGATCGCGCCCGCGATGGATGCGTCGGCCAAGCTGATCGGCGATGCGTTGGCCGTGGGCCAGATCGTTGCGGCGCGGTTCGGCATACAGGCGGCGATACTCTTACCGCTGGCCCTGTCCATGGGGTGGTTGCATCGCCCCGGGTTCGGCGAAAGCGCTTTGCATCTTGTGCGCGGGGCCTTGATCCTGCTGGCGACTGCATGCTTTTTTCAAGCGCTGCGGTTCATGCCCATTGCGGATGCAATCGCGGTGTTCTTTGTCGAGCCTTTCATTCTGACACTTTTGGGTGGAATCCTGCTTGGTGAGCCAATCGGGCCGCGGCGCTATGCGGCGTGCGCTGTCGGGTTCGTAGGCGCGCTTTTCGTCATTCAGCCTAGCTTCAGCGAGGTGGGGCCGATCGTGATGTTGCCGTTGGTCACGGCCGTCTGCTTTGCCTTCTACATGATCCTGACCCGAAGGATGGCGGCCCGGATGCATCCGATTTCCATGCAGGCCTATACCGGGCTTGTCGCGCTGCTTCTTGTGCTGCCGGTCCTGTGGATATTCGATGGCTCCGGCGTCGCGCCGTTGGACCCGTCTTGGCCCGGACAGCGCGAAATGCTTTTGCTCGTTGCGGTAGGGCTTATCGCGACGGCCAGTCACGTCTGTATCAGCTTCGCGCTGAAGCTGGCACCCGCATCCGTGCTCGCGCCTATCCAGTATCTCGAAATCGTCGGTGCCAGTGTTCTGGGCTATATCATATTCGGCGATCTGCTGGATGCCACGACGCTATTCGGTATCGCGCTGATCGTTTCGGCAGGGCTTTACGTCTTCGTTCGCGAAAGGCGGCTGGAGCGTCGCCCTATGCCGGCCCCCTGATATGTCATGCAGTGGATGCCGTGGCCGACCAGGTGGCGGCATTCTGCAGGAGCACATCGACAGCCGCTTCGAAAGCTGTGGCGGGCAGGATCAGCAGCATTTTCGGTGCGGTGACGTGAAGCGAAACGGGGCCCGTCGCTCGGTTGGATGTTCCGACACGACCATCCGGGGTGAATGTCAGCCCCGAGATCGGCCATTCCAGCCCTTCTGACATCCCCTCCACTATGCCGAGCGGAAAGAGGGACACAGGTGTGCCCGGGGGAAGATCCAGGGCAATGGAAGGTGGCGCGAGGAACACGATGTCGGTGCCGTCCAGCAGAATGCAGCGGCGGTGCGGATAGCGTACCAGCGCATTGAGGTTGGCCAGGTGGTGGTCGATGCGGCGACCTGTGAACCCGACACCAAGGATCAGCGGCGCGTCGACGTTGCGCAAGCATTTCTCGAAATCGGTGCTGTCCTGCTCAGAAATGTGATACAGTCGGTCTGGCGACAAAGTGGCGCGCGTCTCATCGCTCAACGAATCGAAATCGCCGATTACGGCGGAGGGAACCAGGCCCGCTCGTTTGACGCTGTCAGCACCACCATCTGCTGCAACGACATGGTTACCGACGGCGATGGCGCGCTTCAGATCGTTTTCGCCAAGCTGGCCACCTCCCACCAGCGTAACAGGGTTCAATTGGTGAACAATCACGATGAATTTCCGACATTAACCACTATTTTGGAAACAAGACACATTCTGGCCTCGAAATGATACGGTAAAGTTCTAAGAATCGGGCCGCTTTCGTCGCTGCGATCATGGTAAAAATTATGATTGCAGGCAAAGTAGAGCGAGCGAAAAATGGTAAGTACAAGCAAAATTCTGACCGTATCTTACGGCACGTTCTCGTGCACGTTGGAAGGTTTTGACGATTCGTTCGAAACCATGAAGGCGATTGCAGAATATTTCCGCGACTTGGCCGCTGACGACAGATACTTCGGAGCAGAGCCGCCGACCCCGGACGCAGAAATGCTCGCCCGCATTGCCGAGCGCGAGATTTCCCGCCGCGTAGAAGCCCGGGAAGAGCAAGGACAAATCCATCTGCGCGCAAATGAAAGCCAAGGCGCCGCCGAGGCTCTGACCCATGCCGCTCCGGTCGCTGCGCCTGCAACGGAGGAACCAGCCCAGACCGCGCCTTACGCGGAAAGCGCTCAGACTGAGGAAGAATTCGCGGCCAAGAAAAGCCCCGAGGCGCCAGAAGCTCCGGTGAACGATGCCTCCGAAACGGACTCCGAGACTCCGGAGATGGCGAAAGACCTCTCGTCTGCCTCCGAGGAGCCTGACGAGGAGGTTTCCCAAGAAGCGATGCAGTCCGACCCAGAAAAAGAGATCGCGTCGGAAGAAGATGACCCCACGTCTGAATTTGCGGATGAAAGCGAAGCGAAAGAAACCGAAATTGCTTCCGAAACGGAAGAGGTTCTCGCCGGGATCGAAATAACGGACGAGGCGCTTCCCGATGTTGAGGAAGCCCAGGCTGATCATTCCGAAGATGGCTCGCAGGAACACGCCCGGCAGGTTCCGCAAAATGAGGTTGGAAATCAAACTCCTGTGGAGTCAGGAGCAGAGGAAGCCTCTGAACAAGAAGACGATTACTCGTACGATGCCGACCTCGAGGCGTTCATAGCCGATGCCGCTGTTGACGAGGCTGGTGCCTCGATGCCGGATGAGCCCGGGCAAGATGAGAATTTTGCCGCTTCGGTTGTCGATGAAGCCGCCAATGCCGCCGCTGAGGCGGATGCCCCCGATATTTATAAGGAAGAAAAAAAGCCGGACGCGGAGTTCGATGGCGAGTTTGTCGAAGCTCCGGTCGTCAACGACGATACTGACAGCGTGGCGGAAAAGCTTCGCCGGATCCGCTCCGTCGTGTCGCAAAGCCAATTGGACTACGGAGCGTCCGAGTACAGCGAGGACGAGCACGCCTACGGCACGATGGGCAGCGCGTCCGACGAGCTGGATGAGTTGCTGAAGGGGCCCTATGACGAAAGTTACGAAGAGGCTGACGACGCTGCTCCGACGGATGTGGCAGTCTCGGTGAAAGACGCTGGTGACGGTGCGCTCGAGCCTGAGCCCGCGTACGATGACGCCTCGGAGCATACTGTCGCCAAAGACGGCAGCGACGCAGCGGCCCATGAAGATCTACCGTCGGAAAAAGCCGACACGTTGCAGACGTTTGTCGAAGATGTGGCTGATGACGACCTCACCGACGAGGATGAGGCCGAAGATATGCTGGAAACGGACCTCGACGCCGCTGTGATCGTGGATGACGACACTCTTTCGCAACTGCTGGCGGATGCCGCGCCCGAGGGACCCCGGCGCGCCGAAGTGCCCGGCATTGCAGAGAATTTGGAAGACTCCCCTGCTGAAGTTATCGAAGACGGCAACGCTCCGGAATCTCTTTTCGCCGACCTTGATGACGCGCTCGAAACACATGTTCCTGCATCGGCAGACAGAGGTGGGGCGCCGTTCGTTCTGGGCAATGACGCCCGTGTCGCAGAGCGCGATGAGGAAACGGCTTCGCGACCGCTGAACGCTCGCGTACTCAAGATGAAAAAGTCCGAGTTTGAGACGGCGGTCACGCAAGGCATGATTGTGGAAGAGGTCGAGGCGGTTGAAGCCACCCACCTTGGCGACGAAGCAATCCTCAGCCCCGAAGAAGAAGCTGATCTGCAGCGCGAACTGGCCGAGGTCGAGGCGGAACTGGCCGAACAGAACCCGCAGAGCGACGGCGATGCGAAAGACGATCTGTCGAACGTGGCGCACGCGGAAGAAGCCCAGGCAGACGAGGATGATCTTCAGGACGAGCAAGGCCCGAAAGATGCCGCTTCAGACACCGTCGATGACGACATTTTGACGGATGAAACCTCCGCATCGGAAATTCGGGCAGAAGCCTCGACTTATTCTGAAGACGAGCAATACGATGCGCTGCCCGCCGCCGAAAACCGTGTAGCATTCGACGCGCTGGACGAGACTGAAGCAGTCGATGAGGAATTCCCTGCCGACGACACCCGGACCGAAGAGACGGCAGACAAGCCCCGCCGCGGACTGTCGCGCTTCCTTGGAATGGGAAAACGCGCCCCTGAGGACGAAAAGCGCATATTCGAGGAAGCCGACAGCCAGATGGGCGACAAGGATGCCAGCATGCGGCGAACCGCAATTCAGCATCTGCGCGCTGCCGTAGCCGCGACCAAGGCCGAAAAAAGCGCCGGGGTCGACGTTGACCTCGGAGTAGACGAGACGCCTTATCGCTCTGACCTGGCCGAAGTGGTTCGCCCGCGCCGCCCCAACACAGCAGCGCCAACAACCCGGTCGGCGCGCCCGAACGAACAACGCCCCGCACCGCTCAAACTGGTGGCCGAGCAACGTGTCGATACCGAACGTGCCCCCGTGCGTCCGCGTCGTGTCGTTTCAGTGCCCGCGTCGATGCCCGCGGCAAATGAGGGTGGCTTCACAGCGTTCGCGGAAGAGATGGGCGCGACCGGACTTTCCGATCTGCTCGAGGCGGCGGCCGCCTACATGTCTGATGTCGAGGGCCATTCGGAATTCACCCGACCAATGCTCATGGGTAAGCTAAAGGAAGTGAACCGCGGCGATTTCAGTCGCGAAGATGGCCTGCGCTCCTTCGGCCAGCTTCTGCGGCAAGGGAAGCTGCGCAAGGTTCGGGGCGGACGTTTCTCTGCCACAGACGAGACCGAGTTCCGGGCCGAAGCCAGAAACGTCGGCTAATTGACTCCAAACTTGTCGTTGAGGGCCCCCGGTCCATCTGCCGGGGGTTTTTCCGTATCAGTGAATGCCGTGGAACGCCCGTCGCCGTACATCGCAAGGGGGCTCGCCGTACCTTCTTTGGAACCAACGTTTCATGAGGGTGACGTTGGAGAAACCGCATGCAATGGCGATTTCGCCCAAAGGCAATGCGGTTTGTGTCACGAGGTCATGGGCTCGGTCGAGACGCAGGTCGCGATAAACCTTGAGCGGAGATCGCCCCAGCTTCTCGGCGAAGCCGCGTTCGAGCTTGCGGGCTGAAATGCCGATAATGTCAGCGACTTGCGAGACGCTCAGGGTATCCTCGATGTGGTCCTCCATGATCTGGAGCGCATCAGAAATCATGTCGCACCCTTCGGCCCGCCGGTGCAGGCGCCATCGTTCGCCCGAGCAGTTACTGTCCTGCGTATCAGGGCTTTGAATGCCCAGATCGCGGGCCAGTGCAGCTTCGGTGAAATTCCCTTCTCGTGCACCGATCAGTTCGACCATCATGCGGATCGCCGCCGCCGGGCCGGTGGCGCTGCTGAGCGCTTTGTGATGGCAAGTCGTGTCGCTGTGCAACTCCAGACTGGCGCAGGTTTCCCGTACGGCCGCATGGAATGCGGCGTGGACTGACAAGCGTTTGGCCCCCAGCACGCCCGTTGCCAAAGGCACAAAAACGGCACCCCCAACCACACAAACCCGCGCGGCGTTCCTGATCGCGGCGCGCAGCTTCGATACTTCCGACCTTGCGGGTCTCCAGGGCATGTCCACGCCGCCTACCAGCACCAGCACTTCATCCGGTGCACAGCTGAGTGTTGCCCGCCTCGAAACCGTGGCATCAACGCAATTCCAGCTATAGATTTCTTGACCCAGAATACTATTGGCGCGTCGCAGGACATGGATGCAAGTTTCCGCGACGAAAGCGTTTTCTGCATTCTGCACGACGAAAACGAACTTGTCCGAAAGGCTGCGCTGGTCGCGCAGCGGGCGCGGGTCGGATGTACCGACGGGATCGAGGTTTGAGAGGTACATGTCTTGATTGACTTTCCCTGTTGCGAACGGATCCCTGAATTCCGTGCTTGATTTCTGACCTTTAAGTTACGTTGACGAGCGAGGTTTCGACCGCGTGCAGAAAGGACCCTGCCGAAGAGGATGCGGAGAGGAGAAGATAGGCGTCTGGGCCAGTACGAAGGATCAGTACGCCAAGATGTTCCATGACCGTGCGCGCGGCGGCACCTTCGACAAAGGCGTCGGGGTGCAGGTCGATCGGACAGATACGCTCCAGCGCGGTGCGAGCCAGCGGACCGTCGAGGACGAGGCCGGTCCAGACGTCAGTCTGGTCGGTCGTGTAGGCTGCGCCTTTCAGCAGGGTCTGCACATGCGGTTCGGCATCCGGCATGGTGCGTGTGAAGATCGCGAAGGCCTGATCTGTGCCGAGGCGTACAATGCGGGTGTCATCCTTGCCCATCACGGACTGACCAGGTGCGGGCAGATCGGCGTCGAAGGCGGTCTTGATCGCCCTGAGCGCGGTATCTTCTCCGCCGAGCGGCAGCGCGATGGACACGATCGCCAGATCGGCGGGCGCGTATAGCCGCGTCTCGCCGAAGCTGTGGTCGAAGCCCTTGAGGGGCGGTTCGGCAGTGAGGATGAAATCAGCCACGCAGACGCTCTCCTTCCGGGTCGACGAAATGGGCCGAAACGATTTCGACCTCCATCTCGGTGCCGTGCACGGGGCTGACCGCGCGGACGATTTCGCCCATACGTTCGTGCCCGCTCTTGATGAAGCCCAGGCCGATATGGTGGCCGAGGTTGGGCGAATAGGCGACAGAGGTCATCCAGCCCTGGTCATGCTCCATGTCGGCGGGGGCATGCTTGTTCAGGAAATGCGAGCCGGCGATCAGTTTCCTGTCGCGGTCGACGGGGCGGAAGCCGACCAGCCGCACGGCGTCTTCGCGGGTCAGTTCGGGGCGTTGCGCCAGGACCTGGCCGATGCATTCCTTCTTCTGGCTGACCATCTTGCCCAGCCCGATATTGTGGGCGGTGGTCTGGCCGTTCAGCTCGTTGCCGGTGCAGTGGCCTTTCTCGATACGCATGACGCCCAGCGCCTCGGTTCCATACGGTGCCGCATCGAACTCCTTGCCGGCCTCGTTGAGCACCGCCATCATGGAGTTGCCGTACCGCGCGGGCACGGCGATTTCATACGCCATCTCGCCCGAGAAAGAGATTCGGAAGAGCCGCGCGGGCGTGCCGCCGCAGACGGTGACGTGACCGCAGGCCATGAAGGGGAACGCCTCGTTCGAGATGTCGTGGTCGGCGTCGATCACCTTGCGCAGAAGGTCGCGGGATTTCGGCCCGGCGACGGCGAACTGCGCCCAGCCGTCGGTGGTGGAGATCAGGTGCACGTCCATGTCGGGCCAGAAGCACTGGCGCGCGAATTCCAGACGGCGGAAGACCGTGACCGCGTTGGCGGTGGTGGTGGTCATCACGTAGTGGTTTTCGTCCATCCGCGCGGTGGTGCCGTCGTCGTAGCAGATCCCGTCCTCGCGCAGCATCAGGCCATAGCGGATCCGGCCGACCTTGAGGGTCGAGAAGGTGTTGGCATAGACCTTGTCGAGGAAGGCGCCGGCATCCTTGCCCTGGATGTCGATCTTGCCCAGCGTGGTGACGTCGCAGATGCCGACACTCGTGCGGGCCGCCCGGGCCTCGCGGTCGACGGAATCGCGCCAGCCCTTCTCGCCCGGACGCGTGTACCATTCGGCGCGCAGCCAGTTGCCCACGGTGACGAAGCTGGCGCCGTTCTCCTCGGCCCATTTGTGGCTGGGGGTCAGGCGGTAGGGGCGGAAATCCTTGCCGCGCGCGCGCCCGGCCAGCGCGCCGATGGGCACGGGCGTGTAGGGCGGGCGGAAGATGGTGGTGCCGACCTCGGGGATGGTCTTGCCACGTTCCTCGGCCAGGATCGCAAGGCCGGCGATGTTCGAGGTCTTGCCCTGGTCGGTGGCCATGCCCATCGTGGTGTAGCGCTTGAGCAGCTCGACCGAGCGGAAACCCTCGGTGTTGGCGAGCTTGATGTCCTTGACGGTGACGTCGTTCTGCAGGTCGACCCAGGCGCGGTGCCTGCTTTGTTTGACATGCCAGAAGGCGGCGGCCTCGCGCGGTTCATCCTCGGCCTGCGGCAGGTCGGTGGCGTTGGGTTTGATCCCGAGCGCATCGAGCTGTGCGGTGGCCTGGGCCTGCCCCTCTGCCAAGGCGGCGGCGAGGGTCATGGCGCCGTTCGCCGCCCCGGCGACGGCCATGCCGACGGGCAGGTCGCCGCCCGGCACGAAAGCGCAGAGGTCGTCGCGCCACGTGGGGCGGCCGCGTTGATGGCAGGTGAGGTGCACGTTGGGGTTCCAGCCGCCGGACACGGCCAGCGCGCCGACGGGAATGACCTGGCCGTTGGTGAGGGTGATCGATTTCACGCCCTTGCGCCCGATGGTGTTCATCACCGCCTCGCCCGCGACGTGGCGCACGCCGGGCAGGTCGATGGGGGCGGGCCTGTCACGGCTGTCGACGACGACGGGCACCTCGACGCCCTTGGCGATCAGGTCGGCGGCGGTGCGCCAGCCGTCATCGTTGTTGGTGAAGACGGCGACGTGCTTGCCCGGGGTGGCGGCATAGCGGTTGGCATAGCTGCGCACGGCGCCGGCCAGCATGATGCCGAGGCGATCGTTGTTGCCAAAGGCGATGGGGCGCTCGGTGGCGCCTGCCGCCAGAACGGCGCGCCTGGAATAGATGCGCCACAGGACCTGGCGCGGCTTGCCGGCGCCATCGGCAAGGTGATCGGTGCAGCGTTCGAGCGCGCCGTAGACGCCGTGATCGTAAGCACCGTAGACGGTGGTGCGGGGCATCAGGCGGACGTTGTCCATCGACGCCAACTCGGCGGCGGTCTCTGCCGCCCAGTCGGTGCCGGACATCCCGCCCAATTCCAGCGTCTCGGAGTTGAGGCGGCCGCCGGGGCGGAAATCCTCGTCGGCGAGGATCACGCGGGCGCCGGAGCGCGCGGCGGTCAGCGCGGCCATCAGGCCCGAGGGACCCGCGCCGATGACCAGCAAGTCGCAATGCAGGAAGCCCTTGTCGTAGGTGTCGGGGTCGTCCTTCATCGACAGGCGGCCAAGGCCGGCGGCGGAGCGAATGATCGGCTCGTAGAGCTTTTCCCAGAACGCCTTGGGCCACATGAAGGTCTTGTAGTAGAAACCCGCCGACAGGAAGGGCGAGAAGAAGTCGTTGACCGCCAGCAGGTCGTATTCCAGCGAGCCGCGATGGTTCTGCGAGGTGGCGTTGAGACCGTCGAAGAGCTCGACCATCGTGGCGCGTGTGTTCGGCTCCTGATAAGCGCCGTCGCGCAGGTGGACCAGCGCGTTGGGTTCCTCGGAGCCGTCGGTGAACACGCCGCGCGGGCGGTGATACTTGAACGAGCGGCCCACAAGAAGCTGGCCGTTGGCCAGAAGCGCCGAGGCGAGCGTGTCGCCCGGGTGGCCACGGAACCACTTGTCGTTGAAGCGGAACTTGATTTCTTTCGAGCGGTCGATCAGGCCGCCTTCGATGCGGTTCGTCCCTGTCATTTGCCGCGTCCCCGTTTGCGTGCCACGTCGCGGGCCAGTTCGACCGCCGTGATCTCGTGCGTGAGGGTGTTGCGCGTGACCACCAGCCACGAGCGGTCACCCTGTTCGTGGTACCATAGCTCCTCGTGCTGGCCTGCGGGGTTGTCGCGCAGGTAGCCGTAGCTGTGGAACTGTTCCATCGCGTCGTCGGCCTGCCAGTCGGGCCGGTCGATGAGGGCGGCGTCGCCGAGATAGACGAATTCGGCGGCGTCGCGCGGGCCCAGAAGGGGATGGTCGATGATCATGTCTGTATGCCCCTCAATGCAGGTTGGGCTGGTTGCCCATGCCTTTTTCGTCGATCAGGTTGCCGGTCATGAACCTATCCAGCCGCATTTGCGTGGCGGTGGGGTGCGGCTCGTCCCTGGCAAGCAGGTGGGCATAGCAGAAGCCCGAGGCGGGCGTGGCCTTGAACCCGCCATAGCACCAGCCGCCGTTGAAATAGAGCCCGTCGATATGGGTCCTGTCGATGAAGGGCGAGCCGTCCATCGACATGTCCATGACGCCGCCCCACGACCGCAGCAGGCGGGCGCGGCCGATCATCGGCATGATCGCCATGCCGCCCTCGCAGACATCCTCGACAACCGGAAGATTGCCGCGCTGGGCGTAGGTGTTGTAGCCGTCGATGTCGCCGCCGAAGACCAGCCCGCCCTTGTCGGACTGGCTGACGTAGAAATGGCCGGCGCCGAAGGTGATCACGCCGGGGAGCGTCGGCTTCAGGCCCTCGGACACGAACGCCTGCAATACGTGTGATTCAATGGGCAGGCGCATGCCGGCCATCGCGGCGACACGGCCGGAGGAGCCGGCGACGCACATCGCCACTTTCTTGGCGCGGATGGGGCCGCGCGAGGTCTCGACCCCGAGGCAGCGGCCATTCTCGATCTGAAAGCCGGTGACTTCGCAGTTCTGGATGATGTCGACGCCGCGGCTGTCGGCGCCGCGGGCATAGCCCCAGGCGACGGCGTCGTGCCGGGCGGTGCCGCCGCGGCGCTGGAACAGGCCCCCCTTGATGGGGAAGCGGGCGTTGTCATAGTCGAGGAACGGCAGTTCCTTTTTCAGCTGCGCGGCATCGACCAGTTCGGCATCGGCGCCGGCCAGGAACATCGCGTTCGCGCGCCGCACGAAGGCGTCGCGCTGGCCGTCTGTGTGGATCAGGTTCAGGATCGACCGCTGCGAGACCATCGAGTTGTAGTTCGTGTCCAGCTCGAGGTTTTCCCAAAGCTTCATCGAGAATTCGTAGAACGGCTCGTTCCCTGGCAGCAGGTAGTTGGAGCGGATGATCGTGGTATTTCGCCCGATATTGCCCGAACCCAGCCAGCCCTTTTCCAGAACGGCGACATTGGTCAGACCGAACTCCTTGGCGAGGTAATAGGCCGTCGACAGGCCATGCCCGCCGCCGCCGATGATGACGATGTCGTATTCCGCCTTGGGCTCGGGCTCGCGCCAGACGCGCGTCCAACCCTTGTTGCCGGTCAGGCCTTCCCAGAGGACCTTGAACCCACTGTAGCGCATAAGATGATTTCCCACGGTTGCTGTAATCATTTTGCGGTATTCGCGGTGAATGGACTTTTCCAAAAAAGACGGATAGTTTCCGATTGTGGACAATATTGGTTCAAATTTGGATGCTTCCCGCCGAATCGGGGTCCTGCCGATTCCGGGGTTCGCGATGATGTCCTTCGCCGCGCTGACCGAACCGATGCGTGCGGCGAACCTGCTGGCGCGGCGGGAGCTTTACCACGTAATTACCGTAGGAAGTGACCTGGATCCGGTGCCGAGCTCCGGGGCGGGCATGGTTTTGCCCGAAGTCGAAGTGGGAGAGACCGACGTGTTCGATTACCTCTTCGTCGTCGCGGGTGGGGATCCCACGCTTTATAACGACCGCGCGGTGCTGAACTGGCTGGCGCGGCTGGCGCGGGCGGGTGTGCCACTGGGCGGGGTTTCGGGCGGACCGATCATTCTGGCGCGGGCGGGGCTGATGAACGGGCGTCGCATGACGGTCCACTGGGAACATGCCGGTGCGCTGGCAGAAATCTCGCCCAGCCTGGTACTGGAACGCTCCCTTTATGTGATCGACCGGGACCGGGTGACCTGTGCGGGGGGAACCGCGCCGATGGATTTGATGCACGCGCTGATCACACAGCATCACGGCGCGCATTTCGCCCGGTTGGTTAGCGACTGGTTCATGCATACAGAGGTTCGCCCTTCGGCCGGGCCGCAGCGGTCGGGGTTGGTGGAGCGTGTAGGGACGACGGTGCCTGCAATTCTGGACGCAGTAGAGGCGATGGAGGCGAACGTGGCCGATCCGCTGGAGCTATCTCGGCTGGCGCAGGTGGCCGGGCTGTCGCCCCGGCAGTTGAACCGACTGTTTCACGACAAGCTGGGGAGGTCGGTGATGCGCTATTACCGCGAATTGCGGCTGGAGAAGGCGCAGAGCCTCTTGCGCAACTCACCGTTGAGCCTGACCGAGATCGCTTTGGCCACGGGCTTTGCAAGTTCAGCGCATTTCTCGCGCGCATACAGTGCACGCTTCGGGCAGCCGCCTTCGGCCTATCGCTAGGTTTGCGTCACGTGGTGTTCGGTTTGCGCCCGATGGCTTGTCATGGTCGCGCGGCACGTTAAGGTTCGGCAAAGCAAAGGTGAGGGTCCCAATGCATATTCTGGTCCTGCAACATGAACGCGTCGAGCATCCGGCCGTTTTCCGCAAGTTTCTCAAGGAAGACGGTCACACCTGGGATGCGATCGAGTTGGACGAGGGCGAGGCGTTGCCCGAGAGCATGGACGGCTACGATGCGCTGTGGGTCCTTGGGGGGCCCATGGACACGTGGCAGGAGGACGAGCACCCTTGGCTGAAAGCGGAAAAGGCTTTCATCCGCGAGGCGGTCGAGGGGCAGGGCGTGCCGTATCTTGGCCTTTGCCTCGGCCATCAGCTGCTGGCCGATGCGCTTGGCGGCGCCGTTGGCCCGTCGAAGACGCCCGAGATCGGAGTGCTGGACGTGCAATTGACCGAGGCTGGGGCAAGCGGCGTGTTCTTCGATGGGCTGCCCGAGGTATTTCAAGCCTTGCAATGGCATTCGGCCGAAGTGACCGCGCTACCCGAGGGCGCTCAGGTGCTGGCCACGTCCCCTGCCTGCCCGGTGCAGGCGATGAAATGGGGAACGCGCGCCTTTTCGATGCAGTTCCATATCGAGATCGAACATGACACGGTGCAGGCTTGGGGTGAAATTCCCGAATACGCCCAAGCTCTGGAAAAGGCTCTGGGTCCGGGTGCGCTGGACGCGTTTCAGGAAAACTGCTCCAAGCGCATGGGTGAGTTCAACGAGATGGCTGAGCGTATCTACATCAACTGGCTACAGGCGACGGCGCGCACCTGAGTCGGGTAATACAATGAACTCGTAGAGCCGGCGAAACGGCGGCTCAAGGATCCTGGCCCCACCCCTCGGATTGCATTTCGCGCAGGCGGCTTGCGGTACGTTCGAACTCGAAACTGCCCTCGCCCTCGACATAAAGATATTCGGGCGCTGCGGCGGCGGAACAGATAAGACGCACCTTCGCCTCGTAGAGTGCGTCGACCAGGGTCACGAAACGTTTGGCCTCGTTGAAATTCGACCGGCCGAGTTGTGGGATGTTCTCCAGCACAAGCACGCGGGCCGCCTGGGCGAGTGCGAGGTAGTCCGCAGGCCCCAAAGACCGACCGCACAGGTCATAGAAAGTGGCCCGCGCAACACCGTTGTGAAAGGCGGGTATCTCGACCTCGCGTTTGTTCACCACCAGGGTCAGCGGCTGACTTTTGCCTTCGGTCAGATCCTGCCAGATCGCGTTGATCTTGGCGCGCGCTTCGGGGTTGTTTGGTGTGAAATAGGTCGGACTGCCAGCAAGGCGCCCCTGCCGGTGATCGGTGGGGCTGATCATTTCGTGGATGACCATCCTTTCCTTTAAGTGCTCGATGAAGGGCAGGAAAAGTTGCCGGTTGAGGCCATCTTTGTAAAGGTCGTCGGGCACGCGGTTGGAGGTTGTCACCACGGCGACGCCGGAATCGAACAGCGACTCGAACAATCGGCCAACGATCATCGCGTCGGTGATATCCGTGATCTGCATTTCGTCGAATGCGAGACAGCGCACCGAATCGGCGACGGACTTGGCCACCGGGGCAAGCGCATCCTCCTTCACTTCGGCGCGCGCCTTGTGCATGCCGGCATGAATTTCTTGCATGAAGGCGTGAAAATGCACGCGGCGTTTTGGGACCGTCAATGTGTCGACAAACATATCCATCAACATGGATTTGCCGCGGCCGACGCCGCCCCAAAGGTAAAGGCCCTTGGGAGCTTCCACCTGCCTGCGGAAAAATCCCTTCTTCTGAGGTTGCGCAAGGTCGGCGCGAAGCCGTTCCAACTCTTCCACCGCGGCGACCTGTGCTTCGTCACGCTTCAGAACGCCTTCGGACACCAAACGCTCATATCTGTCGGGCACAGTCTCCATGCACTCTGGATATCGAAGCGGCGCAGGCGTGGAAAGCACGAAGCAGATCGCGAAACGGAATTGTGTGCATCACAATCCATAAATTGACGGCGGGTCGGGCTCGGGTAAATCTGCGCGGGTTGTTCGGAGGATGCGATGCAGAAAGCGGCGCCACTTTTCACTTCTGTCCTTGTGGCGGGCTGCCTGATCATGCTCGTTTCGTTCTCGATCCGGGCAGCCTTTGGCGTGTTCCAGATCCCGATTGCCGAGGAATTCAACTGGCTTCGCGTGGAATTCAGCCTGGCCATCGCGGTACAGAACCTTGCCTGGGGCATCGGCCAGCCAATTTTCGGCGCGATTGCCGAGAAAGTCGGGGACCGCAAGGCGATCGTGCTGGGCGCGTTGATGTATGCCGCGGGGCTGGTCCTGTCTTCCTTTGCCACGACGCCGCTGGCGCACCAGCTTTACGAAGTGCTGGTGGGCTTCGGTATCGCGGGCACCGGATTCGGCGTGATTCTGGCCGTGGTGGGGCGGGCCAGCAGCGACGAGAACCGCTCGATGAGCCTTGCCATTGCAACGGCGGCCGGATCGGCTGGGCAGGTGTTCGGCCCGCCGATTGCGGAGTGCCTGCTGTCGATCATGGGCTGGCAGTCGGTCTTCCTGATCTTCGCGGCGGCGATCCTGGCGGTGCTGGCCTGCCTGCCGCTGATGCGGGCGCCGGAGCCTGTCAGCACGGCGGAGCTGGAAGAGACGATGGGCCAGATCTTGGTCAAGGCGTTCCGGGATCCGAGTTACACGCTGATCTTTATGGGCTTCTTTTCCTGCGGCTATCAGTTGGGGTTCATCACGGCGCACTTCCCGGCCTTCGTGACGGAGTATTGCGGGCCGATCGCGGCCGGCAGCGTGTTGCACAACATGGGGGTGACCACGACCTCGGCGCTAGGGGCGGTGGCCATCGCGCTGATCGGGCTGGCCAATATCGCGGGGACGCTGACGGCGGGATGGCTGGGCAAACGCCATTCCAAAAAGCTGTTGCTGGCCGGAATATACACCGGGCGGACGCTCGTCGCGGCGGCCTTCATCCTGTTTCCGATCACGCCGACCAGCGTGCTCTTGTTCTCGGCGGCGATGGGGTCCCTTTGGCTGGCCACTGTGCCTCTGACCAGCGGGCTGATCGCGCATATCTACGGTCTTAGATACATGGGCACGCTTTACGGGATCGTTTTCTTCAGCCACCAGTTAGGCAGTTTCCTGGGTGTCTGGTTAGGGGGGCAGTTGTATGATATGTATGGCAACTATTCGCTTGTCTGGTGGATTGGCGTAGGAGTGGGCGCATTCTCGGCCATCGTACATCTTCCGGTGAAAGAACGAGTCCTGCCGCGCGGTGCCTTGGCCTGACGGCAGTCCTTTTTCTTGCTGCGGTGGCTGTCCCTGCCGCGGCAGATGTCGACAGCTGGATCGCAACCCAGCCCGAACGCTATCGGGCCGCCCTTCAAGCGGGACAGGACGACCCGGTCTTTGCCACCTATCGGGATCAATGCCCGGCGGACGTCTACCGGACCCCTGAACAGGACACCAGCGGTACGCGGGATTGCACGGATCGGCCCGGATGGTGCATGGCTTTGTGTCGCGCGGGGCAGGCAAAGGCGTGTTTCGGGCTGGCGCGAGCGGTCGAGATCGAACTTGACGTCGACGGTCAGGCCAATGTCAAGTTCCCCTTCTTCATGGCAGCCTGTGCCGCGGGCGATGCCAACGGCTGCACCAATGCCGGGGCGACCGCGAAGAAAGGCAACTGGATTCAGAACACTCGCCCCGATGCGGCCGCGACATCGCATTGTCAGGTCCGAACCTATGAAACAGCCTGCGATGCCAAAGCGCCTTGGGGGTGCTTCATGCTGGGGATGGAGTACGAAAGCAGCGGGGCAGAATCCGGCAAGACGCGCGATGCGTTGGAGCGGGCGTGTGATGTCGACCCGGATGGCAGCGCCTGCGATGCCGCAAGGGCACGGCTGGGTCAGCTCTCCGAGTGATCGGCCACGCGAAGACTGTCCAAAATGGCGGTCACTTCGGAGACGTGAGTGTAGGCCAGCGCATGACCCGCCCCGGATATGACCACGTTGCGGGCTGACGGGTTCAACTCCGACAGCCGGTCGCGGCCCGAGAGGGGGATCACATCGTCTTTTTCTCCCCATATTGCGATCGTGGGTATTCGCGCCTCGCCTATGGTCCGGTGCGCAAGTGTCATATCCTCGTCCATGATGCCGCGCAGCGAGGCCATGACGGCTGGCGCAAAGCCGTGCTTGCGACTTTCTGCGATCTGCATGTCCACCATATCGGGAATGGCTGAGGGCAAAGCGCGCTCGGCGTCCAGCGCGCGACGGAGACTGCGGCCATAAAAGCCCAGCATCATCCACCGGCCAAGTGCGGGGTGGCTGACAGCCATATCTGCCACCGGCCCAAGATCGTGGCCCAACCCGGCCGGTGCGATGAGGCAAAGCTGGCGCAGACGGTCGGGGTGACTTGCTGCAAAGCCGGATGCGATGGCGCCGCCCATCGAATACCCCAAGACCGTTATGTCACCTTCAACGCCCTCGTGATCGAGCAGCGCGAGGAGCTGGGCATTGAAAAAGCCGCTGTCCTGCACCCCCTTCGGACGCGCGGAAAGGCCCCGGCCATGAAGATCATAGACCAGAACGCGAAACCCCATATTCGTCAGGTGCTCGGCGATTGGCCCCCAGACGAAGCTCGGTGTTGTTAGCCCGTGAATACAGACCGCGACCGGACCATTCTTCGGTCCCTGCCAACTGAAGAATGTCGCGCCGCACGGCAAATTTGCCGTCTGGCCAGAGGCGACGGCGCGGTGTCGATCGCCGACGCGGGAACGGACGGCTTCGGCCGCGAAGGGTGCCGCCGCGATTGCGGCGCCGGCGGCAACAAGCGCCCAGCCGATCAACCGCCGGCCTGCCAGGCGTCGAGGATGTACCGGCTGGTCATCAGGTCCAGATGCGCGCCTCCGCCATTCTTGAACAGCGTGATCTCGTCTTCGCAGCGCCGATTGAACAAATTGGGCTCGTAATAGTCGGCCACGAGGTGGCCACGGTTGATCGCACCGGCCTCGAGCGGGATCTTGATCTCGCCGATATGACCGACCGTTGTGTCATAACTGTCGACGAAGACGCGGGCGCGTTGCAGGGCGGCGTCGTCGGCCTCTCGCATGTCGGGGCGATAGGCGCCGATCAGGTCGATATGCTGGCCGGGTTGGAACCAATCGCCCTTGAGCACCGGCTCGGTGGACATGGTGGCCGAGGTGACGATGTCAGCGGCGCGCACGGCGGTCTCCAGGTCGTCCGCGACGCTCAACCCGGGGCAATCTTCGGCCATAGCCTCGGCATTGGCACGGGTGCGGTTCCAGACGGTGAATCGCGCGTCGGGAAATCCCGCGCTGTAGGCCTGAAAGAGCGAGCGGCCCACGGTGCCTGCGCCGACGATCAGGATATTGCGGCTGTCGGGCCGGGCCAGGCGGCGGGCGGCAAAGAGGCTGTCGCCCGCGGTTTTCCACTTGGTCACGAGGTGGAAGTCGATGACCGCCTCCAGACTGCCAGTCGTATCGGAAAACACGCTGACCGATCCGTTGATCATCGGTTGGCCCATGTCAGGGTTGCCGGGAAAGATCGTGGCGGATTTGACGGCCAGACCCATACCGTCGATCCACGCGGACCGGCTGAGCAGCGTGTCGGGGTCGCGGTAGAGGAACGTGTCGCCGATCTCGGCCTTGGGGCGCATGTGCCCGGCTTCGAAGGTGTCGCACAGTGCCAACCAGTTCAGTAGCGCCTCGCCTTCGTCGAAGGGAATGATGGAAATGCTCATGGGGGCGCTCCTTGCTGGTTGTTTCGCAAGGTATGCGTGCTGGCGCGGTTGGCGTCAAATAGTGCGGCTGTCAAAGGTGGCGGGGCTCATCGCTGGCGACGATCTGGTCCTTTCGGGATTCGCGCCAAATCAAATAGAGACCGGAGCCGAGGATCAGCGCGATGCCGATCCACGCGGTACGGTCCGGCCATGTTCCGAACACGGTGACGCCCCACATGATGGCCATGGGCATGGCGACGTATTCGAAGGGTGCGGCGAACGCGGCCTCGGAAATGCGGTAGGCCTGGCTGATGAAGAAGCCGCCCGTGACGCCGCTGACACCCAGCATGATGAGGATCCACCAGTCATGCGCCGCGATCGGCCCCCACGCTCGGAAAAGGAAGGCCAGTGACGCGTGATCCTGTTGGGCGAACTTGCCGTCGCCGATGGAGAGGCCGATGAAGGTGCAGGCAATGATGAAGGTGATCTGGATATAGACCGCCATGGTGGCCGCGGATTCCGTGCCGCCGACCTTGCGGGCGACCATGTGGATCACAGCGTAAAGGACCGCGGCAGCCATGGGTAGGAGGGCGGCCACCTGGAAGGCCGAGGTGCCGGGTTTGACGATCACCAGAACGCCCAAAAATCCCACGGCGATGGCGGCCCAGCGGCGGGCGCCCACGGTTTCGCGCAGGAAGATCACCGAAAAGACGGTGATAACCAGCGGCGAGATGAAGAACACCGCCACCGCGTCGGCGATAGGCATGGCCGCCAAGCCGAGGAAGAGGCAGGAGTTGGCGCCGACCACGCAGACCCCACGCAACAGGTGCGCGCCGGGGCGCCGCGTGCGTAGCACCCGCAGCCCGTAGAGAGGCAGGAAGATCACCGCGAAGGTCAGCAGCCCGATGGCTGACCGGAAGAATACGATCTGGTGCAAAGCATAATCGTCCGACAGGAACTTGATGCCCACGTCGTTCAGCGAAAAGCATATGACAGCCAGTAGAGCACAGCCCGCTCCGGCAAGGTTCGTGCGCGACACGCTCATCCCTGCGCTGCCTGGCGGACCATGCGTTCCAGCGCGTCTAGAAAGCGCGAGCGGTCGGCTTTGGTAAACCCCTTGCCGCCGCCCTGCCGGAACGGATCGGCGGAGCGCAGGTCGCTCATGAGGTCGCGGGTGGCCAGCGCGTTGCCGATATTGGCTTGGGTCAGCGCCTCGCCGTTATGTTTCAGTACCAGCGCGCCGGCCTCGACGCATTTGGCCGCGAGGGGGATGTCGCCGGTGATGACCACGTCGCCCGGCCCGGCACGCTCGGCGATCCACATGTCGGCCACGTCCGGCCCGTCGGGCACGATGATGGTTTCCACCAGCGGATTGCGCGAGGGGCGCAGGCCGCCGTTGGAGACGATGAAGATCTTCTGCTTGTGACGGGTGCCCACCCGCTCGACCTCGTCCTTGACCGGACAGGCATCGGCATCGACGTAAAGCGGCATGGCCTATTCCGCCGCCTTGGCGCCGCGCGCGACCTTGTATTCCTCAGGAATGGGCATGCGGTTGAACGCGTCGAGACCGGCGATCTTGTAGGCCTCGGCCAGCGTGGGATAGTTGAACGTGTTCTGCACGAAGTAATCCACCGTGCCCTTCAGGTTCAGCACGGCCTGCGCAATGTGGATAAGCTCGGTCGCGCCTTCGCCGACGATCTGGACGCCCAGCACCCGGCGGGTCTTCAGCGACACCAGCATTTTCAGCATCCCATGTTCCAGACCCATGATGTTGCCACGGGATGTTTCGCGGAAGCGGGCGATGCCGACCTCGTACGCGATGCCGCGCTCCTGCATTTCCTCCTCTGACATGCCGCAGGTGGAGATCTCTGGCACGGAATAAATGCCGTACGGGAACCACGGGCTTTCGGGCAGGGTGGGCGTGTCGAGCGCGCGGCAGGCGGCAATGCGGCCTTGCTGCAAGGAGGTCGAAGCGAGCGAGGGGTGCCCGATCACGTCGCCCGCGGCGTAGATATGCGGCACGCTGGTCTGGTAGGTCTTGCGATCGACCTCGAGCCGGCCGCGGTGGTCGGTGTTCAACCCGGCTTTGTCGAGCCCCAGCCGATCCGTGGCGCCCATGCGCCCGGCGGCGAAAAGCAGCATCTCGGAGCGGACGTGCCGCCCGTTGGCCAGCGTCGTCTCGATATGCTCGCCCGCGTCCTCGATCGTCTCGATGGCCGAGCCGAGCCGCAGGTCGACGCCGTTCTCGCGGATCTGGTGGGTGAAATCGTCGATCAGGGTCTTGTCGATGAAATCGAGGAAACTGTCGCGCGGTTCGATCAGGGTCACGCGCACGTCGAGGGCCGAGAACATGGTGGCGTATTCAACGCCGATAACGCCCGCCCCCACTACCACGAGGCTGCGCGGGATCTGACCCAGTTCGAGGAACTCGTCGCTGTCCACGACCGTATTGCCGTTGAAAGGCACGTAGTCGGGGCGATAGGTCTTGGTGCCGGTGGAGATCAGGAAGCGGTCGGCGGTGAGAGACATGGTTTCACCCGCCTCGGTTGCAACATCCAGCGCATTGGGCCCCGTAAAACTCGCCATCCCGTGGAGGGTATCGACGTGGTTGCGGTTGAACTGGTGCTCCAGGACATCAACCTCGTAATCCAGCGTCTTGTGCAGTCGCATCTTCAGGTCCTGCGCGCCGATATCCTCTTTCACGCGGTATGAGCGGCCATAAAAGCTGCGCTCGCGGTAACCCGAGAGGTTGAGCACGGTCTCTCGCAGAGTCTTGGACGGGATCGTGCCGGTATGCACCGACACGCCACCCAGCCTGTCCTTGCGGTCCACGACCAGCACCCGGCGTTTCAGCTTGCCCGCCTGGATCGCGGCAGAGCGTCCGGCGGGGCCGGAGCCTATGATGATGAGGTCGTAATGGCTCATGTCTTACCCTGCGTAGAGCGCTTCGGCGTGGAAGGCGATGTGTTCTTCCATGAAGGAGGAAACGAAGAAATAGCTGTGGTCGTAACCGGGCTGCATCCGCAGGATGGATTGCTGGCGTCGGGTGGCGCAAGCCTTGGCAAAGCTTTCGGGCATCAGCAGGTCCAGAAACTGGTCCGAGGTCCCGGTATCGCACAAAATCGGGCCATCGAAGCCCTTTTCGTTCATCAGAAGCGTGGCATCATGCTTGGCCCAGAGGCTTTCGTCCGAGCCCAGATAGGCGCCGAACTGCTTGCGCCCCCAGCTGCTTTGGGTGGGGTTGACGATGGGCGAGAAGGCCGAGACCGAGGCGAAGCGGTCGGGCATGTTCATCGCGATGGTCAGCGCACCATGCCCGCCCATGGAGTGGCCGGTGATGGCCTGCCGGGCGCTGTCGATGGCGAAGTTTGAGGCGATCAGCACTGGCAGTTCCTCGGTCACGTAGTCCCACATGCGGAAATGCGGCGCCCAGGGGTCCTGCGTGGCGTTGACGTAAAAGCCCGCGCCCTGGCCCAGGTCAAAGGCGTCGTCATTTGCCACGCCCTCGCCCCTTGGCGAGGTGTCGGGGAAGACGAGCGCGATGCCCTGTTCGGCCGCCCATTGCTGGGCGCCGGCCTTGGTCATGGCGTTCTCATGGGTGCAGGTCAGGCCAGACAGGTACCACAGCACGGGGACGGTGCCCCATTTCGCCTCTTCCGGCAGAAAGAGGCCAAAGGTCATGTCGCAATCGCAGGCCTTGGATTTGTGGGTGTAGACACCTTGCGTGCCGCCAAAGCAGGCATTTTCCGAAACGGTTTCCATCACGATCTTCCTTCTGTCCTTAACGCGGTGAGGCGCCGGGTCGGCATTATCCGGCGACTTTCGCGCGGACCGTATCATGCCCAGCCCTGCGGCCAACCGCGAATTTGCTCGGCGCCGGCATAGCGCCAACAGGTTTCAGTTTCACAAATGCCAGTCTGCGGGCGCGGCGCTACTGGTAGAGACCGGTGACCCAGCCAATGACGATCGACACGGTAATGACCGCTACGGCGGTCGAGATCAGGATCGAGGCCGAGACCCGCTGGGGCGCGACGCGGTAATGCTCGGCCAGGATGTAGACGTTACCGGCCACGGGCAGGGCGGCGGCGGTGATCATCACGGCGGCCGGGTAGGGGTCGACCGGGAAAAGATAAAGCGCGGAAAAGGCGACGAAGAGCGGATGCAGGATCAGCTTGTTAAAGCTGAGCCAGCCAGCGACGAAGGGGCGTTCGGCGGACTTTGTGGCCAGCGACGCGCCGATGGCAAAGAGCGCGCCCGGGGTCGCCGCGCCGCCCAGCAGGGACAGGAAATCGTTCATCACGTTGGGGATCGGCAGGTCGAAGGCGGACCAGGCGAGGCCGAGCGTTATCGACACGATCATCGGGTTTTTCACGAGGCCGATGCCGACGGTGCGAAAGATTCCGAAGCTCATCCGACCGTCGCGGGTGCCGGTGACGACGATCACGATCAGCGAGCCGAAGACGATCAGGTCAACAGCCAGCACCAGCATGACTGGTCCGATCGCGTCCGGCCCGAGAAGCAGGGTCAGCATTGGCACGCCCAGAAAGCCTACATTGCCGATCACGCCGCATTGAGCCTCGAACGCGGCTTCCTCTGCCTTGAGCCGGCGGACGAAGGCGACCAGCGTCACGAGCCCGTAAACAAAGGCGGTGCCCCAAAGGTAGGCCATGACGAACCGCCAGTCGAAGATCTCGCTCATGGTCAGGTTCGCGGAGAACCGGAACAGCATGGCCGACAAGGCGAAGTAGAAGACGAATTTGGTGAGGTAGGCGGTCGCCTCTTCGCTGAAGAACCCGGTGCGCCCTGCCCAGTAGCCAAGCCCGATCAGCAGGAAGAAGGGCAGGGTTTGCAAGAAGATATCCAGCATGGACCGGTCCTAGCATGTTGGCGGGGGGCGTCAATCTTATTGGGTGGACGCCGGGCCAATCGAGAATGAATAGCGAATATTCGAATAAGTAAACTGGTTTGTTTATTTCCCAGGTTGCAAAATGAACTGATCTGTTTAGATCGATAATGAGAACTGAATGGTTCAGAAAGGGAACATGATATGAAATCTCTTCTTTTGACAATGGCGCTTGTCGCGTCTGCATTTGCAGGGCCTGCCATGGCGGTAAGTGTCGATATGTCCAGCCTGACGCCGGTTCTGACCTTCCCGGAACCCGCGCCCGAGCCGGTGACGCAAGGCGATGGTGGCATCGCGTCCCAGTAACTTTTGCGCATCACGTCTGCGGGCAAGCCATCCTCTTCTCCCCCGCTTGCCCGTAGACAGGCTTGCAGTTCGCCGCGTCGGACCTGTAAGCTGACAGGAACAGGCAGGAGGACTTGCATGACGGCCATGGACGCCGAGATCAAGAAAGGTCGGAAATTCGACCAGGTGCTTGAAGGCGCGCGGCAAATCTTCATGCGAGACGGATTCGAAGGCGCCAGTGTGGATGACATTGCCCGTGCGGCAAGCGTGTCGAAGGCGACGCTTTACAGCTATTTCCCGGACAAGCGGTTGCTGTTTTCCGAGGTTGCGCGGGTCGAGTGCAACCGGCAGGCCGAAGAGGCGCTGCAACAGATTGGCCACGCTGTGTCTATCGAGGACGCCCTGCACGAGACGGCGAGTCGGGCCGTGCGGTTTTTCCTGTCGGATTTCGGTCAGCAGATGTTCCGCATCTGCGTCGCGGAATCCTATCGTTTTCCGGAACTGGGCCAACGGTTCTATGCTTCCGGTCCGGCGCTGTTCAGCGAACGGATCGGACGTTTGCTGGCCCCGTACGTGGAGCGCGGCGAGCTGAAGATCGAAGACATGGACCTGGCCACCAAGCAGTTCGGAGAACTGTGCAAATGTGACCTGTTCGTGCGCTGCCTGTGCGGCGTGGAATGCGACAAGTCCGAAGATGCGATAGAGCGCATCGCGACCGGCGCGGTCGAAACCTTTCTGGCGCGGTACGGCGCCTAGCGCTTTGATAAAGCGCCAGCCGGTAGGTGTCTCTCCAATTCCCGTAACCGTCGCTTACAACAATTGAGAAAAGTTTAACGGGGCGCTCAGGCGCCCACGTCGATGATTGCCTTTGCCAGCAGCGGCACGGTGTTGGCATTCAGGCCCGCGATGTTGATCCTGCTGTCGCCGACCATGTAGATTGCGTGATCGCGGCGCAGCGCCTCGACCTTGTCAGGCGCGAGACCCAGGCGCGAGAACATCCCGCGGTGTTGCGCGATGAAGCCAAAGCGGTCGGACCCCGAGAGCGTGCGCAATTCTTGGGCCAGTTGTTCGCGCAGTCCCAGCATCCCGCGGCGGACCTCTTCGAGTTCGGCCTGCCAGTCGGCGCGCAGGGCGTCATCGTTCAGCACCAGCGAAACGAGCCGCGCGCCGTGATCCGGCGGGAAGGAATAGTTCTGGCGGTTGAGATAGGCGAGGTTCGCCTGCGTTGTCGGGCGACGCGCGCTGTCCTGGCAGACCGCCATCAGGAGGCCGGTGCGCTCGCGGTAGATGCCGAAATTCTTGGAGCAGCTGGCAGCGATCAGGACCTCGGGGCAGGAGGACACGACGTGGCGCGTGCCGGCCGCGTCGGCATCCAGGCCGTCGCCAAACCCCTGGTAGGCGATGTCGATCATCGGGATGGCGCCTTTGGCATTGGCCAGGTCAGTCACCTCGCCCCATTGCTGCATCGTCAGGTTGGCGCCGGTCGGATTGTGACAGCAGCCGTGCAGGAGGATCACGTCGCCGGCTTTGACGCCGTCCAGATCCTGCATCATGCCATCGAAATCGACGCCGCCGGTTTCGTTGTCGAAATAGCGGTAGGGGACGTGTTCTATCCCCATGTGCTTGAGGATGCTGAGGTGGTTGGGCCAGGTCGGGTCCGACACGAACACGCGCGCGCCGGGGTTGGCCATCTTCACCAGGTCGAACGCCTGCCGCACCGCGCCGGTGCCGCCCGGGGTGGCCACGGCCGCCACCGCATCGCTGGGGGCGGCATCGTCGAGAATGAGCTTGACCATCGCGTCGGAAAAGGCCGGGTCGCCGGCGAGGCCGACATAGGCCTTGGTCTCTTCCTTCTTCCACCATTCCTTTTCGGCGGCCTTGACGGCGCGCATGATCGGCGTGCGGCCTTCGGCATCCTTGTAGACGCCGACGCCGAGGTCGATCTTGGTCTCGCGTGGATCCTCCTTGTAGGCCTCCATCAGTGCCAGGATCTTGTCGGCGGGTTGCTCTTTGAGGTGTTCGAACATCAGGCTTCTCCGGTGGCGACGGAAACGGTGGGGAAGGCGCCCCATTCGGTCCAGGATCCGTCGTAGAGCGCATGGTCGGTCTTGCCGATCCGTTCCAGCGCAAGGTTGATCACCGCGGCGGTCACGCCGGAGCCGCAGCTTGTGATGACGGGCCTGGTGAGGTCCGCGCCGGCGGCGTCGAAGATCGCGCGCAATTCGTCGGGGGACTTCATCGTTGCGTCATCGTTGAGCAGTGTGCTGTAGGGCACGTTGCGGGAATTGGGGATATGCCCGGCCCGCAGCCCTTTGCGCGGCTCGGGTTCGTCCCCGCGGAAACGGCCCGGGGCGCGGGCGTCCAGGATGGTGTAGTCGCCCAGCTTCGATGCGGCCGCGACTTGCGTCACGTCCTTGACGCGGTGCGCTTCGCGCCGGACAGTCATGTGCCGGTCTCGGATCATCGGAGGCAGATCCTCGGTCGGGCGGCCCTCGGCCAGCCATTTGTGCAGTCCACCATCCAGGACGGCGACATCTGTCTGGCCCATCAGGCGGAAGAGCCACCATACGCGGGCCGCCGAGAACAGGCCGTGGGTGTCGTAGACCACCACCTGGTGACCGTCGCCCACGCCCATCTGACGCATGCGAGACATGAATTTTTCCACCGGCGGTGCCATGTGCGGCAGGTCGGAGCGGTGGTCGGAAATATCGTCAATGTCGAACAAGCGTGCGCCGGGGATGTGCGCCTGATCGTATTCCGCCCTGGCATCGCGTTCGACGCCGGGCAGGAAATAGGTGGCATCGAGGACCCGCAGGTCGGGATCGCCCAGATGCGCGGCAAGCCAATCGGTGGATACCAGTGTTTTCGGATCGTCGTTTGCCATGACAGCCCCCAGAAACCGTTGCGAATGACGTAGCGCGGGATGCGGGCCAGTGCAAGCCGACGGGCGATTGCCGCACCGACTTCAGCGGGCGACCAGATTGCGCAACAGGCCCGCGACCAGAAGGCAGGCGGCACCACCAAGGCCCCCTGCGGCGAGCTCGATGGCAAGGGCGGTGGGGTCGAGCGCGGCGTCGTGCGGCGCGGTCTGTGCCAGCCCGCCGAGCGCCATAAGACCAAGGGCCTGGCCGCCCATTGCACCGCCGAGAGTGCCGGCAAGAGAGTTGACCAGAAAGCCGAGGTTGAGCGTGCGCACGAGGCCGCCGGCGATGTTGCCGCCAATGGCGCCGGCAATGAGGCTGATCAGTAGGTCCATGCGGTCCGGTCCCTCGTGCAACCGCGCGCGTGGCGCCCGGAACGAGAGGGATGATAGCAAAAGGCCCGACACCCGCAGAGGCCGAAATCGGAACGGATTACATACCGTGGCGCAAAAGCCGCTGCTTCTGGCGGTTCCAGTCGCGCTTGGCCTCGGTCTGGCGCTTGTCGGTGTTCTTCTTGCCCTTGGCGATGCCGATCTTGATCTTGGCGATGCCGCGGTCGTTGAAATACATGACCAGCGGCACGAGGGTCATGCCCTTGCGCTGGGTCTCGTTCCACAGCCGCGCCATTTCCTTGCGCGAAACCAGTAGCTTGCGGCGGCGCCGGTCCTCGTGGCCGAAAGGCACGGCCTGCTCGTAGGGCGCGATGTAGCTGTTGACCAGCCACAACTCGCCATCCTCCACCGCGGCGTAGCTTTCGGCGATGTTGGAGCTTTTCTGGCGCAGGGATTTGACCTCGGACCCTTCGAGCACCATGCCGCATTCGAGGTCGTCCTCGATGGCATAGTCGTGCCGCGCCTTGCGGTTCTCGGCGACGACCTTGTAGTTGGGATTGATCTTGGGCTTAACCATCTCAAAATGCCTTCCGGGCGGTGCGAAGGATGAAGATAGCGCCTGTGTCGGAGGCTTCCAACCCCCAGAAACGACTCGAAAGGTGAACGGGGCGGCGAGGGGCAGATCGGCACGTCGGTATCACGTCGGTATCCTGGCAGTATGGCGACGGTGCTATTTTTCGCAAATGGCATGATTAACCGGGCGGGCGTTGCGCCGCGCCACCGCAGTTGACAGGGCCGCCGCCGTGCCTATCGTCCGGGGATGAGCCAGGGGCGCCTTCGGGCTGAGATGCACCCTTTGAACCTGACCCAGATCATGCTGGCGGAGGAAGGCGCGACCGGAACCGGTCGGACCCAGCCTTTCGACGCCGCGAAAGGAGCCGGATGAAACCCCAGACAAGGAACACAGCCAAGGGCCGGATCGCCAACGTCCTGTCGATCGCGGGGTCGGACCCGTCGGGCGGTGCGGGCGTGCAGGCCGATCTCAAGGCAATCTCGGCGAACGGAGCCTATGGCATGGCGGCGCTGACCGCGTTGACGGCGCAGAACACCCAAGGCGTGCAGGGCGTGCACCTGGTGCCGCCGGAGTTCGTGGCCGACCAGATCCGTTTGGTGGCCGAGGATGTGCGGATCGACGCGGTGAAGATCGGGATGATTGCCACGGCAGAGATCGCGCGGGCGGTGGCGGACGCCTTGCCCGAGGCGCCGGTGGTGCTGGACCCGGTGATGGTGGCCAAGGGGGGCGCGTCGCTTCTGGCCGAGGACGCGGTGGCGGCGCTGCGCGAGGCGCTGGTGCCGAAGGCGGCGGTGATCACGCCGAACCTGCCGGAGGCGGCGGCGTTGCTGGGCTGCGACGAGGCGTTGACGCGCGATGCGATGGCCGAACAGGCGCAGGCGTTGCGGGCGCTGGGCTGCGCGGCGGTGCTGCTGAAGGGCGGGCACCTTGTGGGCGAGGACAGCCCGGACGTGCTGGCCGATGCGGACGGCGTGCATTGGTTCGAGGGCGCGCGGGTGGCGACGCGCAATACCCACGGGACGGGATGCACCCTGTCGGCGGCGCTGGCAGCCCGGATCGGGCGTGGTGAGGCGCTGCCCGAGGCGGTGGCCGAGGCCAAGGCCTATGTCGCGCGGGCGATTGCCGGGGCCGGGGCGCTGGATGTCGGGTCTGGGCATGGTCCGACGCATCATTTTGCCGGGATGTGGGCGTGACCGTCGTATCGGGGCGCATCCCGCCCCGGACCTGATCCGGGGCCTCTGGCGCGATGGAAACAAGCCCGCATTTGGCGGATCCGGATCGGCCAATTCCCGCTCTCGGGAATCGCGCCGGGACGTGGTAGTTTTGCGCGAACCATGCGGAGCCCCGTGTCATGCCTTCCCCCTGCGTCAGCCTTCTTGTCGGCACCACCAAGGGTGCCTTTATCCTGTCGGCCGGTCCGGACCGGAACGGCTGGGACGTCACCGGCCCGCATTGTGATGGCTGGTGCATCAACCACATGGCGGGCGATCCCGACACCGGCACGATCTGGGCCGGGGGTGGCGGTGCGTTTCACGGGGCGGGCATCTGGCGCTCCGAGGACTATGGGCGGTCATGGACGCTTGCCCGCCTGACCCGCGGCCAGATGGACGAGTGGGCCGCGCAGGATCCGGGCTTTGCCGAGATGATCGGTTGGACCGACACGCCGCTGCCGTTCGAGGATGGGTTCGAGCAGATCTGGTCGCTGGGGTTCGCGCACGGGACGCTTTATGCCGGAACGAAGCCCGCGAATTTGCTGAGCAGCGGCGATCACGGTAGGACGTGGAGTCGCGTCGATGCCCTGACCGATCATCCATCGGCCAAGGACTGGAACCCCGGTGCCGCGGGGCTGGTTTTGCACACGATCGTCTTCGACCCTGATGAACCCCGGAAGCAGTGGATCGGGATTTCCGCCGACGGGGTGTTCGCCACCGAGGATGGCGGTGCCACCTGGGCGCGGCGCAACCGGCTGTCGAATGCCGAGGCCTGTGGCGCACACGATCATCCAGCCGGGCCGAGCAACGGGGAAACCGGGCATTGCGTGCACAACATCATGCGCGCACCGGGCAAGACGGACCTGCTCTATCAGCAGAACCACCACGGGGTCTGGCGGTCGTCCGATGGCGGGCGGTCGTGGGACGACATAACCCTGGGTCTGCCGTCGACCTTCGGCTTTCCGATCCGGGTGCATCCGCGCGATCCGCGCACGATCTGGACGTTGCCGCTGAATGGCGACATGGCGGGGCGCTACCCGCCCGATGCGGCCTGTGCTGTCTGGCGTTCGCGCGACGGGGGCGAGACGTGGGAGGCGCTGCGCGAGGGGCTGCCGCAGGAGAACTGTTTCTTCACCGTGCTGAGGCAGGCCATGGCGGGGGATACGCTGGACGCGCCGGGCCTGTATTTCGGGACCAACTCGGGGTCGGTCTTTGCCAGCCTTGACGAAGGCGACAGCTGGCGCGAGATTGCGCGGCACATGCCCACGATCCTGTCGGTCGAGGCGTTCGAGCCGGGCGCTTGAGCGCGCAGAACGGGAATTGAACGAATGTTCATTTTCCTTTATGCACGCCCCGACCCCTTGCACGACTTCGGGAGACAGCCGATGCCCCAGCGCCCCGCCTTTGCCAAATGGCTTGACGACACCAACGACGTGACCGCCACTTTCCTGGCCGCCGGGCGCATCCCGGGGCTGGTCAACCTTGGCGGTGGCCTGCCGGGGACCGAGATCTGGCCGGTCGAGGACATGACGAAACTGGCGACGTCTGCCGTGGCCGATCATGCGGACGAGACGCTGGCCTATGCCCCTGTCGCGGGCCTGCCCAAGCTGCGCGACCTGATCGCGGCGCGGTATTCGGAAGGGGACCTGACACTGACCCGCGACAACGTGCTGATCACCGCCGGAGGGGCGCAGGCGCTGAACCTGATCGGCACGGTGTTGCTGGAGGAAGGCAGCGTGGTCGCCTCGCAGACGCCGGCCTATCTGGGGGCGCTGGACAACTGGCGGCCACGCCAGCCGGTCTATCGCCCGATGCGGCTGGAGGCGAACGACCTTGACCCGGCGGCGGCGATGACCGGAGCGCAGTTTGCCTATACGGTGCCGAATTTCTCGAACCCGACGGGCAAGCTGGTGAATGCGGCGACGCGGCGGCGGCTGGTGGATGCCGCGCACGAGACAGGCACCTGGCTGATCGAGGATGACCCCTACGGCACGCTTTATTATGACGACGCGCCGATGCCGCGGATGCTGACGCTGTCTGCCGAGCGGGCCGGGGCGCCCTATGACGGGCCGGTGATCTATCTTGGCACCGTGTCCAAGGAGCTGGCGCCGGGGCTGCGCATCGGCTGGATCATCGCCGCGCCCGAGATGATCGAGGTGCTGAAAGCCGCCAAGCAGAGTGCCGACATGTGCACCAGCGGCCTGTGCCAGCAGATCACCCATGACGCCTTCGCCACCGGGCTGGCCGATGACATGCTGCCGACGATCCTGGATCTTTACCGCGCGCGGCGTGATGCGCTGTGCGCGGCGATGGACGAGCATCTGCCCGAGATGTTCACCTGGGAGCGGCCCACGGGGGGCATGTTCGTCTGGGCCACGGCGAAGGACCCCGCGCTGGATACCAACCGGCTGATGGAGGTGGGGCTGGAGCATGGGGTGTGCATCTCGCCCTCGTCGGTGTTCGATCCGGAGGGGCGCGACCACAGCTCGATCCGCATCAACTTTACCTACAATACCGAGGACAAGCTGGTGACGGGAATCGAGCGCCTCGCCACCGCGACCCGCGCCGCGCTTGCGGAGACCTGACCACTTTGCTCTAAGAGGCGGCGCAACTACGCCGGGAGGCCGCCCATGGTCGACATCGCAACCCGTGTCTGGAACCACAAGTGGAAGATCGACCCGATCGTCCGCTCGCTGATCGACACCGATTTCTACAAGCTGCTGATGTGCCAGTCGGTGTTCCGCAACCGGCCGCACACCACGGTCACCTTCTCGCTGATCAACCGCAGCAAGGACATTCGACTGGCCGAGCTGGTGGACGAGGGAGAGCTGCGCGAACAGCTGGACCACATCCGCTCGCTGTCGCTGTCGCGCGGGGAGTCCACGTGGATGCGGGGCAACACGTTCTATGGCAAGCGGCAGATGTTCACGCCCGAGTTCATGGACTGGTTCGAGAAGCTGCGTCTGCCGCCCTACCACCTGGAAAAACGCGACGGGCAGTACGAGCTTACGTTCGAGGGGACCTGGCCGCAGGTGATGCTTTGGGAAATTCCCGCGCTGGCGGTGCTGATGGAGCTGCGGTCGCGCGCCGTGCTGCACGACATGGCCCGGTTCGAGCTTCAGGTGCTTTATGCCCGTGCCATGACACGCCTGTGGGAAAAGACCGAGATCCTGCGCGACACGCCGGGCCTGCGCATCGCCGATTTCGGCACGCGGCGGCGGCATTCCTTCCTGTGGCAGGACTGGTGCGTGCAGGCGATGACCGAACGGCTGGGCGAGAATTTCGTGGGCACCTCGAACTGCCTGATCGCCAAGAACCGCGACCTGGAGGCGATCGGGACCAACGCACATGAGCTGCCGATGGTCTATGCCGCGGTGGCCGAGGATGATGCCAGCCTGGCCCGCGCGCCCTACGAGGTGCTGTCGGACTGGCATGACGAGCACGACGGCAACCTGAGGATCATCCTGCCCGATACATACGGCACCGAAGGGTTTCTGGAGAAGGCGCCCGACTGGCTGGCCGGGTGGACCGGCATCCGGATCGATTCGGGCGACCCGGCGACCGGGGCCGAGATCGCGATCCGGTGGTGGAAGGACCGTGGCGAGGATCCGACGCAGAAGCTGATCATCTTTTCCGACGGGCTGGACGAGGAGAAGATCCTGTCGCTGCACAAGCAGTTCGCGGGCCGGGTGCGGGTGTCGTTCGGTTGGGGGACGCTCTTGACCAACGATTTTCGCGGCCTGACTCCGGGGGACGCGCTGGCGCCGTTCAGCCTGGTCTGCAAGGCGGTGGCGGCCAACGGACGCCCGACCGTCAAGCTGTCGGACAACCCGCGCAAGGCGATGGGGCCCGCCGACCAGATCGACCGCTACAAGCGGGTGTTCGGGGTGGGGGACCAGGAGGAGATGGAGGTGGTGGTGTGAGCGCCCTCATGCTCGCCGGTCTGAAAATAATCGAGTTCGAGGGCCTTGGCCCCGCGCCTTTGCCGCCATGATGTTGGCGGATCTGGGCGCGGAGGTCACCGTCGTCCAGAGGCCCGGGCCTGCCAATCCGACGATGGGCGCGCACAACGCGCTCGACCGGGGCAAGCGGGCCGTGGTGCTGGACCTCAAGGATCCCGGTGCCATGGCGGTCGCGAAGGCGCTGGTGAACGAGGCCGATGCGCTGATCGAGGGGTTGCGGCCCGGGGTGATGGAGCGGCTGGGACTGGGGCCGGAGGCGTTTGCGCAGAGCAATCCGAGGCTTGTCTATGGCCGGATGACCGGCTGGGGGCAGGACGGGCCGCGGGCGCACCTGGCGGGGCATGACTATAACTATATCGCCACGGCGGGGGCGCTTTACTATGCCTCGACCCCCGGCGATGCGCCGCTGACGCCGCCGACGATCGTGGGGGATATCGGGGGCGGGGCGCTGTACCTGGTGGCGGGCATCCTGAGCGGTCTGTTGAATGCGCAGCGGACGGGCCGGGGCACGGTGGTGGACGCGGCGATCACCGACGGGTCGGCGCACATGATGGCGCTGTTCATGGCGATGGCGGGGGGTGGGAACCTGTCGCGGGAGCGGGGGCAGAGCCTGCTGGACGCGCCGCCCTGGGGGCGGACCTATGCCTGTGCCGACGGGCGGTACCTGTCGGTGCAATGCCTTGAGCCGCAGTTCTATGCGATGTTTCTGGATCTTCTCGGGCTTGATGACGACCCGCTCTTTGCCGCTCAGTACGACCGCGCCCAGTGGCCGGACCAGACGGCGCACCTTTCGCGGCTGTTCGCCGAGCACCCCGTGGCCCACTGGGCCGCGCTGTTTGAAAATTCCGATGCCTGTGTCGCGCCGGTGCTGAGCCCGTGGGAGGCGGCCGCGGATCCGCATATCGCGGCGCGCGCGATCTGGCACGCGTCGGAGGGCGACGTGCTGCAACCCGCGCCGGCGCCGCGCTTTGACGGGAAAGCCCTGGCGCCGAACCCGACCCCGGCGCGGGGGCAGGATACGGAGGCCGTCCTGAAGGACCTGCGAGCGCGCGGTTTGATCTGACCGGCGTGCGTAAAACAAACGGTAGCGTATGTTGAGCTGCGCGATCCCGGACTTGATCCGGGATCTCTTGCCGCGAGAGTCCCCGGATCAGGCCAGGACGGAAGCCGCGACAGGGACGTCTCAGCCGTTATGAACCTGTTTGCTGTCCTCGGGGGCTTCGTCGCGTTGATGCATGCCGTAGTCGCGGATGACCGACACGACGCGCAGGCGGTAATCGTCGAACATCATTTCGCGGCCCGCGCGCTGGGCGCCGCGGTGCGCCTCGAGCCGGCGCCATTCGTCCAGCGCGGCCTCGTCGCGCCAGAAGCTGAGCGAGAGAAGCTTTTCAGGGTTCACAAGGCTTTGGAAGCGCTCAACGGAAATGAAGCCGTCGATGCTTTCGGCCAGAGGCTTCATCTTCGCGGCCATGGCGAGATAGGCGTCTTTCTGGTCGGGGTGCGGCATGACCTCGAAAATGACGGCGATCATCTGGGCTCTCCTGTGCTTAGTGTCGAAACACATTTCAGGAAGGTTCGTTCCTCGCGCAAGAGGAACTTCTCGGATTGGGCAAAAGCGTCGTTTTCTCGCGCCAAGGAGATGACGGAGAAGGGACGCGGCCTTGTGACCGGGTTCGGGATCGATCCAAACGGTTTGCCGCAATCGCGGGCGCCCTTGTGCCGGCGGCTGCGTTCGCGGAGGCCTTGGACGGCGCGTGGGTTTTCACCCACCCTACGTGGTCGGTCGGCGGCATCGCCGCTTCCGGCACCTGGGGCGGGACGGCTTTGCGTTCGAATGCGCGCGGGGTGAGGTTCGGCCCGGTTCAGACCTGGCGGCGTTTCTCGACCATGTCGCGGAAGGCATCGGTTACGCTGTCATCGACATGGTAGCTGTGGTCGTCGTCGGGAAAGGCGCCGGACCGGACGTCGGCGGCGTAGTCGGACAGGCCCTTTACCGCGACCTCGGTCAGGTTTGCGTAGCGCTTGGTGAACTTGGGTTTGAAATCGGTGAATACACCGAGAAGATCGTAGCTGAGCAGGATCTGTCCGTCGGTGCCGGCGCCGGCGCCGATGCCGATGGTGGGGATCTCGAGCTCGGCGGAGATGATGCGGGCGATCGAGGCCGGCACCGCCTCGAATTCAAGCATGAAACAGCCGGCGTCCTGGATGGCGAGCGCGTCCTGCAGGATGTCCATCGCGTCCTCGGGCGTCTTGCCCTGTACGCGGAAGCCGCCATACATCGCGACGCGGTGCGGGGCCATGCCGATATGGCTGGCCGTGGGGATGCCCGCCGCGACGAGAGCCTTGAGGATGTCGGCCTGGCTGCGGCCACCCTGGGGTTTCACCGCATCGCAGCCGCCATCCTGCATGAAGCGGGTGGCGTTGGTCAGGGCGCGGTCCACGGTATGATAGCTCTGATAGGGCATGCAACCGAGCGAGAAGGTGTTGGGCGCGCCGCGGCGGATGGCCTGGGCGTGCATGATCATCATGTCCATCGTCGCGGGCACGGTCGAGTCGTGGCCGTGGGCGATCATGGCGAGGCTGTCGCCGACCACGACGACATCGACGCCCGCCGCCTCGGCCCATTGCGCCGAAGTGTAATCAGGCACGGAGGTGTAGACCATGCGCGTGCCGTCATGTTTCGAGGCCCTGATCTGGGTGATTGTCCGTTTTTTTCGTTCGGTCATGTGGCCGTCCTCCCTTGAGCCATCGATGTGCCGCGCCGCAGCTGGCACCGTAGTGTCGGCAATTGATATATCATCAAGATATTAAATGGCAACGGCAGAATCAGCCGAAATGCCGATCGGTCCAGATTGCCGCGACGATGGGGCCAGTGTAGGATCCCGCGCATGGCCATATCGGTGGAAAGCTTTTTCCTGTCGCCCGAGGCGGAAGGGACGTTGCAGGCGCAGATCCAGCAGATGATCGCGCAGGGCATCCTGTCGGGGCGATTCCGGAAAGGCGAGCGGCTGCCGAGTTCCCGCAAGATGGCCGAACATCTTGGGGTGAGCCGGATCACGGTGACGCTGGCCTATACCGAGTTGCAGGCCAACGATTACCTGGAGAGCCGGGACCGGTCGGGGTATTTCGTGTCGCAGAACGCGCCGGAGCCGCCAGCGTTCACGCCCAGTGCGGCGAAGGGCGACCTGATCGATTGGGGGCGGGCGATCGGGCGGCGCTATACCGGCGGAGCGACCCCGGAGAAACCGCGGGACTGGTCGGACTATCCCTATCCGTTCATCTTCGGGCAGACCGATCCGAGCCTGTTCGATCACGCAAGCTGGCGGCATTGCGCGCTGCGGGCGCTGGGGCAGAAGGAGTTCCAGGCGCTGGCGGCGGATGCGTATGACCAGGACGATCCCAAGCTGATCGAATTCATCGCGCGGCATACCCTGCCGCGGCGGGGGATATTGGCGGAGCCGGGGGAGATATTGCTGACGATGGGGGCGCAGAACGCGCTGTGGCTGACGGCGCAGGTGTTGTTGACCCAGCGGCGGACGGCGGCGGTGGAGGAGCCGTGTTACCACGCGCTGCGCGATATCCTGACGCAATCACGCTGTCATATGGCGCCGGTGCCGGTGGATCGTGACGGGTTGCGGCCACAGGATTTGCCGGAGCGGGCGGACGTGATCTTTACCACGCCGAGCCACCAGGCGCCCACGAATGCCACCATGCCGCTGGACCGGCGGCAGGAGTTGCTGGCGCGGGCGCGCGACATGGAGGCGCTGATCGTCGAGGATGATTACGAGTTCGAGATCAGCTTTCTGCGCGCGCCGCTGCCGTCGCTGAAATCGCTCGATAGCGACGGGCGGGTGATTTACGTGGGCAGTTTTTCCAAGTCGATCTTTCCGGGGCTGCGGCTGGGGTATCTGGTGGGGCCGCAGGCGTTCATCCGTGAGGCGCGGGCGCTGCGGGCCAGCGTTCTGCGGCATCCGCCGGGGCATGTGCAGCGGACCACGGCCTATTTCCTGAGCCTGGGTCATTACGACAGCCTGATCCGGCGGATCGGCAAGGCCTATGCGCGGCGGCGGCAGGTGATGGAGGCGGCGCTGGACGATCAGGGCCTCGGCGTGGAGGGACGCGGCGTGTTCGGCGGAAGTTCGATTTGGATGCGGGCGCCCGAGGAGGTGGATACCGAAGAGTTGGCCCACCGGTTGCAGGCCCGGGGCGTTCTGATTGAGCCGGGACGGCCGTTCTTTGACGCTGCGAATGCGCCGCGGAATTTCTATCGGCTGGCCTATTCCTCGATTCCCTCGGAGAGGATCGCGGCCGGGATCGGGATACTGGCAAATGAGCTGGGTTCGTGAGGCCGGTTACGGTCGCGCCGCCGGAAGGTGAACGCGCCTTGCATGACAGGGCGTAAAGTCCCTCGCGGAATCACAAAAGAGTTCCGGAGTGCGAATAAATGAGACCAAAAGTCTCAATAAAAATAAACTCTGGCTATAGTCTGCGCGGGAAACTGGCCCTAGAATGGGGGTGACTGCGAGGGTAGCTTCCCCCCAAGCCGCGCCGGTGGAGGACCGGCCTTTTCCAATGTTCAGGAGCACTGTCATGAAGATGACCACCGAAGAAGCCTTTGTCAAAACGCTGCAACGTCACGGGATTCAGCACGCGTTCGGGATCATCGGGTCGGCGATGATGCCGATTTCGGACCTGTTCCCGAAGGCCGGGATCACGTTCTGGGATTGCGCGCATGAAGGCAGCGCGGGGATGATGGCCGACGGTTATACCCGCGCGACCGGCAAGATGAGCATGATGATCGCGCAGAACGGGCCGGGGATCACCAATTTCGTGACGGCCGTGAAAACCGCCTACTGGAACCACACGCCGCTGTTGCTGGTGACGCCGCAAGCGGCGAACAAGACGATCGGTCAGGGTGGCTTTCAGGAAGTCGAGCAGATGAAGCTGTTCGAGGACATGGTGGCCTACCAGGAAGAGGTGCGCGACCCGACACGGGTGGCCGAGGTGCTGGCGCGGGTGATCAGCCAGGCCAAGCGCCTGTGCGGGCCGGCGCAGATCAACATTCCGCGCGATTTCTGGACACAGGTGGTGGATATCGAGATTCCCAGTGCGATCGAGTTCGAGGTGAGCCCCGGTGGCAGCAACTCGGTGGCCGAGGCGGCCGCGCTGCTGTCTGACGCCAAGAACCCGGTGATCCTGAACGGGGCTGGCGTGGTTCTGTCGAAGGGCGGGATCGAGGCGTCGATGGAGCTGGCCGAGCGGCTGACCGCGCCGGTCTGCGTGGGCTATCAGCATAACGACGCGTTCCCCGGCTCGCATCCGCTGTTTGCCGGGCCGCTGGGCTATAACGGCAGCAAGGCGGGGATGGAGCTGATCAAGGACGCGGACGTGGTGCTGTGCCTTGGCACGCGTCTGAACCCGTTCTCGACCCTGCCGGGGTACGGGATGGAATATTGGCCCACGAATGCCAAGATCATTCAGGTGGATATCAACCCGAACCGGATCGGCCTGACCAAGAAGGTAACCGTCGGGATCGTGGGCGATGCGGCCAAGGTGGCGCAGGGCATCCTGAAGAACCTGGGCGAGACCGCTGGAGATCACGACCGCGAGGCGCGCAAGGCGAGGATCGCCGAGACCAAGAGCCGTTGGGCGCAGCAGCTGGCCAGCATGGACCACGAGGACGACGACCCCGGCACCACCTGGAACGAGCGGGCGCGCAAGGACAAGCCCGACTGGATGAGCCCCCGCATGGCGTGGCGGGCGATTCAGGGCGCGCTGCCGCGCAACGCGATCATCTCCAGCGATATCGGCAATAACTGTGCCATTGGCAACGCGTACCCGGATTTCGACGAGGGGCGGAAATACCTGGCGCCGGGGCTGTTCGGCCCCTGTGGCTATGGCCTGCCGGCCATCGTTGGCGCCAAGATCGGCTGTCCGGACGTGCCCGTGGTTGGCTTTGCCGGGGACGGCGCGTTCGGTATCGCGGTCAACGAGCTGACGGCCATTGGCCGGAGCGAGTGGCCGGGGATCACGCAGATCGTCTTCCGCAACTACCAGTGGGGCGCGGAGAAGCGGAACTCGACGCTGTGGTTCGACGACAATTTCGTGGGTACGGAGCTGGATGACGATGTCAGCTATGCCGGGATCGCCAATGCCTGCGGGTTGAAAGGTGTCGTGGCGCGGACGATGGACGAGCTGACCGACGCGCTGAACACCGCGATCAAGGAGCAGATGGAGAACGGGACGACCACGCTGATCGAGGCGATGATCAACCAGGAGCTGGGTGAGCCGTTCCGTCGGGATGCCATGAAGAAGCCGGTGGAAGTGGCCGGGATCAGCGCCGACGACATGGTCGAGCAACGGGTCTGAGACGTCGCAATCCTGTGGCCCCGCGGGCATACTCTTGCCACGCGGGGCCGATCAGGGCCCTGGACAGAGCGACAGGACAAGACATGACAGACCGATATCCCTTTCTCGCCGCGAGTGAGCCCACCTGCCCGCCTTCGTTGTTGAAGCAGGCGCAAGGCTTGCCGCGGCCGCGCGTGGCGCTGGTGAATGCCGGTGCGCCGAACCCGTTGCGGGGCATCCGCGAGGCGGCCGAGGCCGGGCTGGCCGACCCGGTGCTGATCGGGGACAGCGACAAGATAAAGGCCACGGCGAAAGAGATCGGGTGGGATATTTCCGGTCTGCCGCTGATCCACGCGCCGAAGGAGAGCGCCGCGCCGGTGGCGGCCGAGATGGCGCGGGGCGGCGAGGTGGGCGCGATCATGAAAGGGCAGATCCATACCTCGACCTTTCTGAAGGGGTTGCTGCCGTCGGCGGCGGGGCTGCGCGAGAAAGGCACGCGTTGCGGGCACGTGTTTCACATCACCATGCCGGGGTCGGAGCGGCCCTTGCTGCTGACCGATGCGGCGTTGAACGTGGACCCGGACGTCGAAACGCGGCAGGCCTGTCTGAGCCATGCCGTTACTCTGGCGCGCAAGCTGGGGATCGAGCGGCCAAAGGCGGGGATCCTGGCGCCGACCGAGGACCCCATTCCGACTGTGCCCAACACCATGGAGGCGCAGGAGATCGCGGAGTGGGCCAAGAGCGCGCTGCCGGGGGCGGTGGTGCAAGGGCCGATGGCGATGGATTTGATCCTGTCGGAGGCGGCGGCGGAGGCGAAGAATTACGAGTCCGAGGTGTCGGGCGATGCCGACATCATGCTAACGCCGAACATCACCACGGGCAATGCGCTGTTCAAGCTGATGTCGTTCGGCATGGGCTGCTGCTGTGCCGGCGTGGTGCTGGGGGCCAAGGTGCCGATCCTGCTGACCAGCCGGGCGCAGGGCGCGGAGGAGCGCATCGCCTCGGCGGCGCTGGGCGTGATCGGGGGGACGGCATGATACTGGTGGTCAATGCCGGGTCGTCCTCGATCAAGGTGGAGCTGTTCACGCCTGCTCTGGAGTCGGTTCTGTCGGGCTCGGTGACCGAGATCGGCGGGCAGGGGCGGCTGAGCCTTGGGGGTGACAAGCAGGACGTGTCTGTTGCTGACCATACGGCTGCGTTGGGTTTGATCCTGGAGAAGCTGGAGGCGGCGGGGCATCCGGTGTCGTCGCTCGCGGCGGCAGGTCATCGCGTGGTGCATGGCGGGGCGCATCTGACGGCGCCGGAGCGGCTGACCGACGAGGTGATTGCCAGGATCGAGGCGGTGGTGCCGCTGGCGCCGCTGCACAATCCGCATAACTTGTCGGGGGTGCGGGCGCTGGCCGGGCTGGCCCCGGACCTGCCGCAATTCGCGAGTTTCGACACGGCGTTTCATGCGACCAATTCCGATGTGGCGGTGACCTATGCATTGCCGCGCGCGGAGCGGGACAAGGGCATAAGGCGGTACGGGTTTCATGGCCTTTCCTATGCCGGGATGGTGGCGCAGTTCGGGGATGACCTGCCGCGGCGGTTGCTGGGGCTGCACCTTGGGAACGGGGCCAGCCTGTGCGCGATTGTCGACGGCAAGTCTGTGGCGAACTCGATGGGGTATTCGCCGCTGGATGGTCTTGTAATGGGCACGCGGACGGGGTGCATCGACGGGATGGCGGTGCTGCGCCTGGCCGAGGATCATGGGATCGACGAGGCGGGCACGATCCTGAACAAGGAAAGCGGGCTGAAGGGGCTGGCCGGTACGAATGACATGGCCACGCTTCTGAGCCGCGACGACGAGGACGCGCGGTTCGCCGTCGAGCATTTCTGCTACTGGGCGGCGCGGCAGGCCGGGTCGGCGATTGCCGCGATGCACGGCGTGGACGCGGTGGCGTTTACCGGCGGCATTGGCGAGAATGCCGGCACCATACGGGATCGTATTATGGCACACTTGGAATGGCTGGGGGATATGCCCGTGCACGTGGTGCCCGCCGACGAGGAACGGCAGATCGCGCGGGATGTGGTCGGGCTGTTGCCCGGCTGAGCGCATGAGATTTTCGGCTTTCCCGACAGAGCGCTGCGGGAAAGCGAACGAACCGAGATAAGCGGTCGCGGGGCGGTGCGAACTGGCCTAGCGTGACCGGGACAAGCAAAGGGAGGCGACGACTTGCTGGATCAGCCCAAACTGGACACCTCGCCCAAGGTGTCCGACGAGGTGCGCAAGACCACCTGTTACATGTGCGCCTGCCGCTGTGGGATCAACGTGCATATGAAGGACGGCAAGGTTGCCTATATCGAGGGCAACCGCGACCATCCGGTGAACAAGGGCGTTCTTTGCGCCAAGGGCAGCGCGGGGATCATGCAGCACAACGCGCCGGCGCGCCTGCGCGCGCCGTTGAAGCGGGTCGGGCCGCGGGGGTCGGGCGCGTTCGAGGAGATCAGCTGGGACGAAGCGCTGGAGATCGCCACCGGATGGCTTGAGCCGCTGCGGCAGGAGGCGCCGGAGAAGCTGGCGTTCTTTACCGGGCGCGACCAGAGTCAGAGCTTCACCAGTTTCTGGGCGCAGAATTTCGGAACGCCGAACTATGCCGCGCATGGCGGGTTCTGCAGCGTCAACATGGCGGCGGCGGGCATCTATACCATGGGCGGCGCGTTCTGGGAGTTCGGGCAGCCGGATTGGGAGAACACCAAGCTGTTCATGATCTTCGGCGTGGCCGAGGACCATGACAGCAACCCGATCAAGATGGGTATCGGACGCGTCAAGGAGCGCGGCGCCAAGGTGATCGGGGTGAACCCGATCCGATCAGGGTACAACGCCGTGGCGGACGAATGGGTCGGGATCACGCCGGGGACGGATGGGTTGTTCATCCTGGCGCTTGTGCATGAATTGCTGCGCGCGGGGAAGATCGACCTGCGGTACCTGGCGGAGTATACCAACGCGCCGGTGCTGGTGAATTGCGATGCCAGCTCGCCGGAGCAGGGCCTGTTGATGCGCGACGCCGATGGCAAGCTCTTGGTGATCGACCGGGCGACGGGGGAACCTGCGGCGTTCGACAAGAAGGGCGTGAAGCCGGACCTGTCGGCCAGCTATGAAAAGAATGGTGAGACGCACCGGCCGGTGATGCATCTGCTGGCTGAACGCTACATGGGCGAAGAATACGCGCCCGAGGCGGTGGCGGAGCGGTGCGGCGTGAGTGCGCGGCGTATCCGGGCGATTGCGGCGGAGCTGGCAAGGGTCGCTTTCGAGGAAGAGATCGTGCTGGACCGCGAATGGACGGATTTCCGGGGCGTGACCCACAAGACTATGGTGGGTCGCCCGGTGAGCTTTCACGCGATGCGGGGGATCTCGGCGCATTCCAACGGGTTTCAGACCTGCCGGAGCCTGCACCTGTTGCAGATCCTGCTGGGCTCGGTCGAGGTTCCCGGGGGCTTCCGGTTCAAACCGCCTTATCCCAAGCCCGTCAGCATTCATCCGACGCCGCATTGCAAGGTGACGCCGGGCAAGCCGTTGGACGGGCCGCATCTGGGGTTCGTGCGCGGGCCGGAGGATCTGGCGCTGAAGGATGACGGGACACCGGCGCGGATCGACAAGGCGTTCACTTGGGAGAACCCGATGAGCGCGCACGGTATGATGCATATGGTCATCAGCAATGCCCATGCGGGAGACCCCTACAAGATCGACACGCTGTTCATGTACATGGCGAACATGGCGTGGAATTCCACGATGAATACGCGCGGCGTGATCGACATGCTGACCGACACCGACGAGAACGGCGAGTATGTCATTCCGCATATCATCTATTCGGATGCGTATAGTTCCGAGATGGTCGCCTATTCCGACCTGATCCTGCCCGACACGACCTACCTGGAGCGGCACGACTGCATCAGTCTGCTGGACCGCCCGATCTGCGAGGCGGATGCCGCCGCCGACGCGATCCGCTGGCCGGTGGTGGAACCGGACCGGGATGTGAAGGGGTTCCAGACGGCGCTGGTCCTGCTGGCCAACAAGATGGGGCTGCCGGGGTTCACCAACGAGGATGGCAGCGCCAAGTGGGTGGACTATGCCGATTACATCGTCAATCACGAGCGCAAACCGGGGATCGGCCCGCTGGCCGGGTGGCGCAAGGGCGAGGATGGGCTGACCCACGGGCGCGGCGCGCCGAACGAGGACCAGCTTGAGAAATATATCGAGAATGGCGGGTTCTTCGTGAACCATATCGCCGAGGAACACGCCTATATGAAGCCATGGAACATGGGCTATCAGGAGTGGGCGGTGGGTATGGGCCTGTATGACAGCCCGCAGCCTTATATCTTCGATCTTTATGCCGAGACGATGCGCAAGTTCCAGCTGGCCGCCGAGGGGCATGGGGAACAGCAACCACCCGAGCATTTGCGCGAGCGGATCAAGGCGACGCTGGACCCGCTGCCGGTGTGGTATCCGCCTTTCGAGGACGGGCATGTGGACCCGGTGGAATATCCCGTGCACGCGCTGACGCAGCGGCCGATGGCGATGTACCATTCCTGGGGGAGCCAGAACGCGTGGCTGCGGCAGATTCATGGGCGCAATCCGCTGTACCTGCCGACGAAGATCTGGGAGGCGGAGGGGTTTGCCGAGGGGGATTGGGCACGCGTCACGTCGGCCCATGGCGAGATCACGGTGCCGGTGGCGCATATGGCCGCGCTCAATGAGAATACCGTCTGGACGTGGAACGCGATCGGCAAGCGCAAGGGCGCCTGGGCGCTGGAAAAGGACGCGCCGGAGGCCACGAAGGGGTTCCTGCTGAACCACCTTATTCACGAGTTGTTGCCGCCCAAGGGCGACGGGCTGCGCTGGGCGAACAGCGACCCGGTGACGGGGCAGGCGGCGTGGTTCGACCTGCGCGTGAAGATCGAGAAGACGGCGGCGCCCGAAGAAGTGCATCCGACATTCGCGCCGATCCGGTCGCCGGTGGGGACCGGGCCGGACGAGCTGCGTTGGAAGGTAGGCAAATGAGCGCGGGAATTCTCGTGGAAGAAAATTGGCAAGACTTTTCGAAAAGTCTTGGCCGGAAAATGCGTATTTTCCGGCCCGTTTACCGCGCGGAAAATGGATGCGCGAGGATGAGACGATGAGCGGCAAGGGCCTGACACTGATCGTCATTCTGGCGTTCGTGATCTTTGTGGTCGTAACCTTCGTGTGGTTCATCGGCAAATGGAATTCGAGCGAGGACGTGAGCCGGAGCGGCGCCGTCCCGGCCAAGACAGAGGAGCGGCAAGCATGACGACGCTTCCCGAGACGACGCAGCGCAAGATGGGGCTGGTGATCGACCTGGATACCTGTGTGGGCTGTCACGCTTGCGTGGTCAGCTGCAAGGGATGGAACACCGAGAATTACGGAGCGCCGTTGAGCGATCAGGAGGCCTATGGGGCCGATCCTCGCGGGACGTACCTGAACCGGGTGCATTCCTACGAGGTGCAACCCCTGGCGGAAAGCGGCATGCCGCATCCGGCGGCGCAGCTCATTCACTTTCCAAAGTCGTGTCTGCATTGCGAGGACGCACCATGCGTCACCGTATGTCCGACTGGCGCCAGCTACAAGCGGGTTGAGGACGGGATCGTTCTGGTGAACGAGAGCGACTGCATCGGCTGTGGCTTGTGCGCCTGGGCCTGTCCCTATGGCGCGCGCGAGATGGACGCGGCCGAGGGCGTGATGAAGAAATGCACGCTGTGCGTCGACCGGATCTACAACGACAACTTGCCGGAGGTGGACCGGGTGCCGGCCTGCGTGCGGACATGCCCGGCAGGGGCACGGCATTTCGGAGATCTTGGCGATCCGGAGAGCGACGTGTCGAAGCTGGTCGAAGAGCGTGGCGGAATGGACCTGATGCCGGAACAGGGTACCAAGCCGGTGAACCAGTACCTGCCGCCGCGGCCCAAGGACCGCGTCATGGCGGCGCCGGATGAGCAGATCGACGTCCTGGCGCCGCTTTTGGCGCCCGTGGCCGAAGAACCCAAGGGTTTCATCGGCTGGCTCGACAAGGCTCTGGAGAAGATCTGATGCATCCTGCACCGTCCGTTATCGTATTCACCACGCTGTCGGGGCTTGGGTTCGGCCTGTTGTTCTGGCTGGGGCTTGGGGTTTTGGTGCCCACAGGCTGGGTCGCGTTTACCTTTTTCGTGATCGGCTACCTGCTGGCGGTGGGCGGGCTGACGGCCTCGACCTTTCACCTGGGCCACCCGGAGCGGGCGCTGAAGGCGTTCACGCAGTGGCGGTCTTCGTGGCTGAGCCGGGAAGGGGTTTCATCTGTCGCGGCGCTGATCGTGATGGCGATTTATGGCGCGGGACTGGTATTCTTCGATACGCAGTGGGTGCAGGTGGGGGTGATCGGGGCGGTTCTGTCGGCGGTGACGGTGTTCACCACCTCGATGATTTACACGCAGATGAAGACCGTGCCGCGGTGGAACACGCCGCTGACGCCGCTGCTTTACATGTCGACCTCGCTGGCGGGCGGCGCATTGCTGGCCGGGCAGGTGATGATCGCGCTGGTCATGCTACCCGTGGCGGCGGCGCTGCAGGTGTTGTACTGGCTGCGCGGGGACAACGCGCTGGAAAAGAGCGGCACGAACCTGGCGACGGCGACGGGGCTGGGGCATATCGGCAGCGTGCGGTCGTTCGAGCCGCCGCATACCGGCAACAACTACCTTTTGCGGGAGTTCGTCTACGTGGTGGGGCGCAAGCACGCGCAGAAACTGCGGATGATCGCGCTCTTGTTCGGATACACGGTGCCGTTCGTCCTGCTGCTGGTGCCGTTTTCGCATATCGCGGCGCTGGTGGCCGTGCTGGCACATCTGGGCGGGATCGCGGCGTCGCGCTGGCTGTTCTTTGCCGAGGCCGAGCACGTGGTGGGCCTCTATTACGGCAAGCGCTAGGGGTCTTTCCCGCCCTTACAGGCGGTCGCGGCCCGGTCGGGGGTCGGTCAGGCCCCATTCGTCTGTGACGGGATCAACCCGGCGTTCGCGGAAGCGCACCCATCGGGCGCGGATGGCCCAGACGAGGGCGGCCAGCAGCGTCAGGAAGATGATGTTGAACCACGGGATGATGGTGACGTTCGGGCCCTCGACGGGCTCGACCGAGATGGCGTTGGGGAAGATCGAGAAGAATTCGTTGCGCCAGCCGTAATGGGTGATCGAGACCCATTTGGGCGTCTCTGAGGTCGAGCGCAGGTCGGCCGCTTCGGCCTGAAGATTCGACGTGTCGAACTTGAAATAGGGCGGCCAGCCCCAGCCGGTATCCTCGTTGCGGTAGACCATGACGCCGCCGTCGGCGAGGCGGGTCTGGATGAAGAAGATATCGCGGTTGGCCGTGCCTTCGGCGTCGCCGGTGCCCACGTTGGACCAGAAGATCGAGTTTTCGCCGAAATCGATGCGCTTTTCATAGGTGTCGGTGACGCGCGCGATGTCGTGCTGGGGCAGGGTATAGTGCAGGAAGCCCGCGACCAGCAGCCAGAAGGCGGCGACGAAGATCCATTTGATGTAGTGCATGGCGACCCTCTTTGGCGTGTTGCCCTTATATCTAGGTTCGCAGGACTGAAGACAACAGCCAGAGGGACAGGGAGGCCCCGGCTCGGGGGCCGGGGCGGGGTTATGTCGTTTTGGAACGCGGGGTGTGTGACACTATGCCGACCACGTTGAACTCTGGCCCGTAGGGATAGCCGTTGATGTGCATCTAGGTGAGGACGGCGGCGGTGATGCCGTTTTTGACCATGATGCGGCGCGGCCGGCGAGGCGCTTTTCGCCGTTGTGGAAGCGGCAGAACGCGGGGCGGGTGCCCGTGACGTCGGTCTGGGTTTGGCAGGCAGTCATGGTGTGACCCTCCTAATCAAAGAAAGGTCCGGGCGTTCAGGATTGTTGAGATGTGAGACTCGTGGTTGGGGCGACGCCCTCGCCGGCGGGCCTGAGGCTGTTGTTGCAGAGCGGAATGGGTCTGGCAAGATGGTCTGCGACAGAATGAGGACTGGAACGGACCATGAGGGCAAGACCGGGAATGCGGAACCTGATCACGGATGTGCCGGGGATACTGGTGGGACAGGCCGAAGATGCGGCAGTGAAGACCGGGGTGAGCGTGGTGGTGGGCGATGCCCCGTTCACGGCGGGTGTGCACGTCATGGGCGGGGCGCCGGGCACGCGCGAGACGGATCTGCTGGCGCCGGACAGGGTGGTGGAGGAGGTCGATGCGCTGGTGCTGTCGGGCGGGTCGGTCTTTGGCCTGGATGCAGCGTCGGGCGTGGCGGACGGGTTGCGCGAGGCGGGGCGCGGCTTTGCCGTGGGCGGCCAGCGCGTGCCGATCGTGCCGGGGGCGATCCTGTTCGACTTGCTGAACGGCGGTGACAAGGACTGGGGGGAGAACCGGTACAAGCGGCTGGGGCGGGAGGCGCTGGCGGCAAGGGGCGAGGCTTTCGAGCTGGGCTCGTTTGGCGCCGGGACGGGTGCGGTGACGGCGGATTTCAAGGGCGGCGTGGGGTCGGCCTCGGTCGTGCTGGCGTCGGGTGTGACGGTGGGGGCGCTGGTGGCGGTGAATGCGCTGGGCTCGGCCGTGGCGGGCGAGCGCGGGGAGTTCTGGGCAGCGCCGTTCGAGATGGAGGGCGAGTTTGGCGGCTTGGGCGTGGCGCGGGATTTCGGGGATGTGCAGGAGCCTCGGACAAAGCTGGGGCAGCACGCGGCGACGACGATAGGGGCGGTTGCGACGGATGCAAAGCTGACCCAGGCGCAGTGCACGCGGATGGCGGTGTCGGCGCATGACGGGTTTGCCCGGGCGCTGCTGCCGTCGCACACGCCGATGGACGGGGATCTGATCTTTGCCGCGGCCACGGGGCACGGGGAGGCACCGGACGTGGCGGGGCAGTTGGCGCTGGGGCATGCGGTGGCGAGTTGCGTGGCGCGGGCGATTGCGCGGGCGGTTTACGCGGCAAGGCCTGCCGAGGGGGATGTGGTGCCGTGTTGGGTGGAGCGGTTCGGACAGGGATAAGACGCGGGGAGGCGCGGGTTTTCACCCACCCTACGCAGGGCCTTCGCGTCGGGCTCGTGGCGCGGCGGGTTGCGGCGAGAAAAAGCTGGGTGTGGGTCAACCGAGGATGTCTTGCATCAGCGGGCTGGCGGGGCCCTTGAGGGCGTCGATGATATCGAAATGATGGCGGCCTGCGTCGATGCGCAGAGGGCAGGACCAGGCGTCGGCCTGCCAGCGGGACTGGTCTAGGAAGACGGGGCGTTCCTCGGCGCCGACCCAGATGTGGGTGGGGATGGCGAGGCGGTCGGTCATGAGTGCGGGGCTTTCGGCAACGGCGGTGTCTTGTGTCAGTTGGAACCGGTCGTTCATCGACGTCTGCAGGAGCGGGCGCAGGTCGGAGACCGGCGAGATCGGGGTGATGGTGGTGATGCGGTCCGTGACATCGCCTGGCAGGAGGCCGGGCTGGGCCATGCGCGAGACGAGGTGGCCGCCGGCGGAGTGACCGGCAAGGGCGAGGGGGCCGGGTTCGGCGGCGGCGATCGTCTCTACCGCGCGGGCGATCTGGGTGGTGATGTCGGAGATGCGGACGTCGGGGCAAAGGTCGTAGGATGGCATGGCGACGGACCATCCCCGGGCCAGCGCGCCGGTGGCGAAGTGGGACCAGTAGCTGCGGTCGAAGCGGAGCCAGTAGCCGCCGTGGACGAAGATGAGGGTGCCTTTGGGTGTGACCTCGGGGCGGAAGATATCGTAGGCTTGGCGGGGTGTATCGCCGTAGGGCAGGTCGTGCTTGTCGCGCCCTGGCGTGCGCGCCTCGCGGAAAGCTGCCGCTTCCGCTGCCCAGCGCGGCGGGTAATCCTCGCCGCCGGGGATGTGGGGGACGTTGGCGTAGGCGTCGTCCAGTTTCATGATTTTCTCCTTTGGTCTGGCCCTAGACATTCCGTGCCCCAGATGCTTTGCCATGAGCAACAGTTTTTGCCGGAGGATGCGTCATGCTCGATACTGCCACCAATCTGAAATCGCTGCTGAAGGATCCCGACCTGCTGGCCGAGAAGGCTTATGCCGGGGGTGAGTGGATCGACGGCGCGGACGGCGCGACCTTCGAGGTTGTGAACCCGGCGCGACGGGACGTGATCGCCAACGTGGCGGACCTGGACCGCAAGCAGGTGGCTGATGTGATCGCGGGAGCCGCGAAGGCGCAGAAGGAATGGGCCAAGTGGACCGGCAAGGAGCGGGCCGCGGTGCTGCGCAAGTGGTTCGACTTGATGATGGAGCACCAGGAGGACCTGGGCACGATCCTGACCGCCGAGCAGGGCAAGCCACTGGCCGAGGCCAAGGGCGAGATCGCCTATGGCGCGTCGTTCATCGAGTTCTTTGGCGAGGAGGCCAAGCGGGTCTATGGCGAGATGATCCCGGGCCACCAGCGCGACAAGCGGATCATGGTGCTGAAGCAGCCCATCGGGGTGGCGGCATCCATCACGCCGTGGAATTTCCCGAACGCGATGATCACGCGCAAGGCCGCGCCCGCGCTGGCGGCGGGCTGTGCCTTCGTGGGTCGTCCGGCAGCGGAGACGCCCCTGTCGGCCACGGCGATGGGCGTGCTGGCCGAGCGGGCGGGGATCCCGGCGGGGGTGTTCAACATCGTGACCTCGTCGCGGTCCTCGGACATCGGCAAGGAGTTCTGCGAGAACCCGAACGTGCGCAAGCTGACCTTTACCGGGTCCACCGAAGTGGGGCGCATCCTGCTGCGGCAGGCTGCCGACCAGGTGATGAAATGCTCGATGGAGCTGGGGGGTAATGCGCCCTTCATCGTGTTCGACGATGCCGATGTGGATGCCGCCGTGGAAGGCGCCATCATGTGCAAGTTCCGCAACAATGGGCAGACCTGTGTCTGCGCTAACCGGATCTATGTGCAGGCGGGTGTGTATGATGCCTTTGCCGAGAAGCTGAAGGACCGGGTGAGCCAGATGAAGGTCGGCGACGGGCTGGAGGAGGGCACCGAGTTGGGGCCGCTGATCAACCCGGAAGCGTCCGAGAAGGTGGTGGAGCATATCGAGGATGCCAAGGCCAAGGGCGGCAATGTGATCCTTGGGGGTGCGGATGGCGAGATGGACGGCAACTTCTTCAAGCCGACGATCCTGACGGGCGTGACGCAGGACATGAAGGTGAGCCAGGAAGAGACGTTCGGGCCGCTGGCGCCGCTCTTCAAGTTCGAGGACGAGGATGACGTGATCGCCATGGCGAACGACACGATCTTTGGCCTTGCCAGCTATTTCTACGCCAAGGATTTGAGCCGGGTCTACAAGGTGGCCGAGGCGCTGGAATACGGGATCGTGGGGGTGAACACCGGCATCATCTCGACCGAGGTCGCGCCGTTCGGCGGCGTGAAGCAGTCGGGGCTGGGCCGGGAAGGCAGCCATCACGGGATCGAGGATTTCCTGGAGATGAAATACGTCTGCATGAGCGTGTGAGGCGCGGCATGGAGAACGGGTTTCACGGGGTCTTTCCCTACCTGGTGTCGCCGCTGAATGGCGAAGGCCGGGTCAACCGCGAGGTGCTGACGCGGCTTTGTGACGACCTGATCGAGGCGGGGGTGCACGGGCTGACGCCACTGGGGTCGACGGGAGAGTTCGCCTATCTCAGCTGGGCGCAGAAGCGCGATATCGTCGAGACGGTCGTGGCGGCCGCCAGAGGCCGGGTGCCGGTGGTGGCGGGTGTCGCGGCGACGACGACGCAAGAGGCCGTGCGGCAGGCGCGGGAATTCGCGGCGATGGGCTGTGATGGGATACTCGCTGTACTCGAGGCGTACTTCCCGGTGAGCGATGCGGGGATCAAGGACTATTTTACCGCCGTTGCGGCGGCGGTGGATCTGCCGATCGTGATCTACACCAATCCCAATTTCCAGCGCAGCGACTTGAGCGTGTCGCTGATCGCGGAGCTGGCGGAGGTGGAGAACATCCGTTGCCTGAAGGATGCGTCGAGCAACACCGGGCGGCTGTTGTCGATCATGGACCGGGTGGGTGACAAGCTCGATATCTTCGCCGCCTCGGCACATATCCCGGCCTGCGTGATGCTGATCGGGGGCAAGGGCTGGATGGCCGGGCCCGCGTGCATCGTGCCGAAGCAGAGTGTGAAACTGTATGAGCTGTGCAAGGTCGGGCAGTATCAGGCGGCGATGGAGTTGCAGCGCGAATTGTGGGCGCTGAACCAGGCGTTCGCGAAGTACAATCTTGCAGCCTGCGTGAAGGGTGGGCTGGAGTTGCAGGGGTATGCCGTGGGCGAACCGCTGCCGCCGCAGGACGGGTTGAGCGATGCGGGCCGGGCCGAGTTGAAGGCGGTGCTGGAACGGGTCGGGGCTCTGTAGACGGGATGACATCCTGCCGAGGGGGGATGGAAGCCCGTCAAGGTGGGATGAAATCCCACCCTACACCCGCTTTGAAGGCGTGAAATTTTTTCGCGCGTCGCCAAGAATTGACGCTTGGGCGGCGTCCTACAATCGTGATGCGCATGACAGTCAGCGACGAAACCCTGGCCCGAGCCGCCGCCGATGGCGATGCGGCGGCCTTCTCGACCTTGGTCGAGCGGCATTATGATGCCGTGTTCCGGCTGGCATTCCGACTGACAGGCGCGAGGGCGGAGGCGGAGGATTTGACGCAGGACGTGTGCGCGGCGCTGCCGGGAAAGCTGGGCGGCTTTCGTGGGGCGTCGAGGTACACCACCTGGCTGTGGCGAGTGGTGGTGAATGCGGCCCATGACCGGCGGCGCAGGGCGGCTGTGCGGGCGAGATACGCGGAAGGCTGGGGCGACTGGGAAGTGGACCGGCGGGCGGCGGAGGCGGAGGTGGCCGAGGCGGTGGGCTGGCTGACGCAAGCGATGCGGGCCCTGCCGGAGGAATTGCGGGACACGCTGGCGCTGGTGCTGGACGACATGAGCCATGCGGAAGCCGGCGAGGTGCTGGGCATCTCGGGCGGCACGGTGGGGTGGCGCGTTTCGGAGGCCAAGAAACATCTGCGCGCGATGCGCGCGCGAGAGGAGGACGCATGAGCGACGACCTCGACGATCTGAAGGCCATGATGCGGGCCGCGACGCCGAAGCCGGATGCCGACAGGAAGGCGGCGGATCTGGCCTTGGCGCGGAAAAATTTCGCCGATCTCCAAGAGGCGCGGGATGGTGCCCGTCAAACCTCTGATCGCCCGAGAAAGGGCCTTGTCAGAGGAGTGAGGGACATGTTGATGCGGATGAATACGCGCGGGGCGCTGACGGCAACGACGGCGCTGGTGGCGCTGGGGATGGTCGTGGTGGTGCCGGATTGGCAGAACGCGCCGGCGCTGCGGGGGCGCAGCCGGTGATGACCGAAGCGGATGACGGTCTGGCGGACATGGGCGTGCGCAGGGAAGCGCCTGCGCGGGAGGCGGCGGAGCAGATGGCGCTGGACGTCGCCCCGGCAGAGCCCGCGCCGGAGGTCGAGGCGCCACGGCCTGCGCCGGAGCCCCAGGTGGATCGACCGGAGTCAGGCGTTGCAAAGCAGAGGCAGATGGCCCCGCAGACGATGCAGTCGCAGGCCTTGTCCGATGCGGAGGGATATGCCGGGAGCGCGGCGAACACGACGCCGGTCGGACGGATCGCGCAGCCGGACGTGGATGGCGTGACGGACTTGTCCGAAAGCGATACCGAGGCGTTTCCCGAGGCGGAGCCGAACGCGCTGAAAATCACGAGTGAAGAGCCGGTTTCGACTTTCTCGATCGACGTGGATACGGCATCGTATGGTACGGTGCGGTCTTCCTTGCGAGCCGGTTTCCTGCCGCCGACGGAGGCGGTGCGGATCGAGGAAATGGTGAACTATTTCCCCTATGACTATGCCGCGCCCGAAGGCGAGGCGCCGTTCGAGCCGACGGTGAGCGTGACGGACACGCCGTGGAACCCGGACACGCAGCTGGTGCATATCGCGATCCAGGGCGAGGTGCCCCCGATGGCGGACCGCCCGCCGCTGAACCTTGTCTTCCTGATCGACACGAGCGGGTCGATGCAGGCGGCGAACAAGCTACCGCTGTTGAAGCAGTCCTTGGCGCTCATGCTGCCGCAGTTGAGCGAACGGGACAGCGTGGCGATTGTCACCTACGCGGGCAGTGCCGGGCAGGCGTTGGCGCCGACGGCGGCGACGGAGCGGGAGACGATATTGGGCGCGCTGGACCGGCTGGAGGCCGGAGGCTCGACCGCCGGGCAGGCGGGATTGCAGCAGGCCTATGCGCTGGCCGGAGAGATGGGCGCGGAGGGCGAGGTGTCGCGGGTGATCCTGGCGACGGACGGGGATTTCAACGTGGGGATCAGCGACCCGGAGGCCTTGAAGGACTATATCGCGGATCAGCGCGAGAGCGGTACCTACCTGTCGGTGATGGGGTTCGGGCGCGGCAACCTGGATGATGCGACGATGCAGGCGCTGGCGCAGAACGGGAACGGGCAGGCGGCCTATATCGACACGCTGAGCGAGGCGCAGAAGGTGATGGTGGATCAGGTGAGCGGGGCGCTTTACCCGATTGCCGATGACGTGAAGATCCAGGTGGAGTTCAACCCGGCGGCGGTGGTCGAGTACCGGCTGATCGGGTACGAGACACGCGCCTTGCGACGTGAGGATTTCAACAATGACCGGGTGGATGCGGGCGATATCGGGGCCGGGCACCAGGTGACGGCGCTTTACGAGATCACGCCGGTGGGCTCGCCCGCGCAGATGAGTGACCCGCTGCGCTATGGTGCGGCAGAGGCGGTGCGCGGGGATGCTGGCGAGCTTGGATATTTCAAGCTGCGGTACAAGGCGCCGGGCGAGGACGAGAGCCGGCTGATCGAGCAGGCCATCGTCGAGGAAGGCGAGGCCGGTGCGGATGCGCGGTTCGCTGCGGCGATTGCGGGGTTCGGTCAGTTGCTGCGCGGGGAGACGTACCTGGGAGACTGGGGCTATGCGGATGCGATTGCTCTGGCCAACGGCGCGAAGGGGGAAGACCCGTTCGGGTATCGGGCCGAGGCGGTGCAGCTGATGCGGCTGGCGGAGAGCCTGTCGCGGTAGGTGCAGCGCGGTATCGAGGCCGAAGGCCGCCGCGCTATCGTCATGCTGGAAGCATGCCTCCGGCATGACCCCACCCAGGGGGCGGCGATTTGGCTGCTCTTCGCCCTCGGTTCGACAGTCCGGCGGATTTGGCTGCGATAAAGTGCGTAGAAGGAATGACGGATCGCCACCCCGGGGGTCGACGACAGCGCGGCCCCAAACAAAAAACGCCCCGTGGAGGCCACGGGGCGTTTCTTATGAAATGAAGCGTCGCTTAGTTGACGGTCTCGGCGTCGACGACATCCTTGTGGGTGGATGTGCCGCTGGCGATCTCGATGCGGCGGGGCTTCAGCCGCTCGGGCACCTCGCGCACCAACTCGATATGCAGCATGCCGTCGGCATGGGTCGCGCCAGTGACCTTGACGTGGTCGGCCAGCTGGAACTTGCGTTCGAAGGCGCGGGTGGCGATGCCACGATGCAGGTAGGTGCGTTCGCCGTCCTCTTCGGCCTTGCGGGCCGAGACGATCAGGGCGCCTTCGCGCAGCTCGACGGACAGTTCGTCATCGCTGAAGCCGGCGACGGCGATTGAAATGCGGTAGGCATCGTCGGCCGTCTTTTCGATGTTGTAGGGGGATAGGTGGGGTGATTGACGTCACCGGCGAGGACGCGGTCCATCATGTCGGCAATCTGGTCAAACCCGATGGAAGCCCGGTAAAGCGGGGCAAGATCAAAGTTACGCATTGGAATCCTCCGTTGAGCGATACCTATGTGGATGCCTTCCCAACCGGGACAGGCGGTTTCCGCCGACCCGCGATGCGGCGTCGGACGACCGTTATCTGGGGAGGGAAAAAGCCGGTTTCAAGACCCCCGGCAAGGCTGAAATCACTGAAATTTCTCGAAGCGGGCGCCGGAGGCTTTGCCGCCACGGGTGATGTCGACCTTGCGAAAGCCGGTGCTGGCGGTCGCGGGGGTGCCGGACGCCTCCGCGCGCAGCTTGCGCTTGAGCGCCGCGACCGCGTCGGGCAGTTCCATGCCGTATGCGATGGTGGTGCCGTGCTCGGTCCTGTGGCCGCCGACGACGAGGCTGACGATACGGGCACGGTAGCCGCCGTCGGAGAAGACGGGCGCGCCGGAGGAACCGAAGGTCACGTTGCAGTTGAAGGAAATCAGGCCCTGCCCACGGCGCAGCACATCGCACTGACGTTCCCAGGACAAGGCGTCGTCGCGCTTGCGGCCGTAGGAGACCACGCTGACGTCGTCGCCCCGCGTGGGATTGTGGTGCAGCGCAAAGGGGCTGGCCGTGGCGGTGGGGATGGGGACGCTGAGCTCCAGCAAGGCAACGTCGCGGCGGACATTGGCGGCGGACATTCCGTCAGTGGGGCGATAGCCGTCGGCCACCACATAGCGGCTGACGTTCCGTGCGGCGATGGCCGCCCCGTCGCGCAGCCCGGCGCGGAAGACGATACGCTCGGGCAGGACCGGCGCGCCGCGATTGTCAAAGACGCAATGCGCCGCCGTCAGCACGAGGTTGTCGGCAATCAGGGTGCCGGTACAATAGCTGTCCTGGCCGAGGTCGATGCGGCCCACGGCCTCCCAACCCAGAAGGTCTTCGCGGTTGGTCAGGCGTATGAGATCGCTGGCGGGGGCCAGGCCGGGCAGTGCAAGCGTGAAGAGCAGAGTGAGGAGCGAAACCAGCCAGGCCATGGATCAATCCATGTCGGGCGAGGCGAATTTCGCCCCGGTGTCGCGGTTCTGGCCGGTCGAGAACATCTCGGACCGGGCCTGGTTTTCCAGGCGGGCGCCCCCTTCGAGCGCGTCGCGCATCATGGCGAGGGGGCGGTCGAGCGAGGCGCCGAGGGCGACCTTCTTGCCATGGATCTCGGCCATGGCGGAGACCACGGAGACGATGCGGGGGGCGCCGTCCTCGAAGGTGAAGACAGGGGCGCCGGACGCGCCGTAATCGACGTCGCAGGACATGACCAGCACGCCGCTGCGCTTTTCCAGAACCTGGCACATGTCCTGGAGCGAGGGCGCCTCGGAGCGTTCGCGGGCATAGCTGACCAGCCCGATACGTTCGTGCTTGCGCGGCTGCGTGTCGGTCAGGAACGGGGCGACGCCGGACTTGGCGATGGGATGGTGGAGTTCCAGCAGGGCGATGTCGTTGCGCACGCGGGCGGCGTCGATCCGATTGGAGAAATCGTAGTCAGGGTGCACCACGGCGCGACGGACCCAGCGATAGGCCGTGGCCCGGCCATTGCGCCAGCCGGCGAGGAACTCGATCTGCTGGGTGTCGACGGGCTTGCCGGTCGTGGCGTCGAACAGGCAGTGCGCGGCCGTCAGCACCAGATCGGGCGCGATCAGCGCGCCGGTGCAGAACCCGTTGCCGCCAATGTCGATACGGCCCACGGCCTGCCACTCGCGGCCGTCATCGGTGGTGTCCAGCCGCTGGAGCACCGCATTCTGCGCGGATGCGGACGACATGGACCAGAGCAGGGCAATGACCAGCCCTGTGAAACGCATGCTCTTGAACAAACCGGGTGCCTCGCTTGATTTGACAGCGTGCTACCGGCGCAATATGTCGAAAATAGGGCTGGCCCGGGGTTATTGCCGCAGCGCGGGCGGTTTCGGCCCGCCGGTGGCCCAGTCGAGCAGTTCGACGGTGTGCACCACGGGCACGCCGGTGCCCGAGCCGATCTGCATCATGCAGCCGATATTGCCGGCGGCGATGATGTCGGGCGACTTGGCCTCGAGCGTCTGAACCTTGCGTGTTTTCAACTGCTTGGAGATGGCGGGCTGCATCAGGTTGTAGGTGCCCGCCGAGCCGCAGCAAAGATGTGCGTCGGCCGGTTCGACCACCTCGAAACCCGCCTTTTTCAGCAGGGTCTTGGGATGGGTCTTGATCTGCTGGCCGTGCTGGAGCGAACAGGCGGCATGGTAGGCGACGCGGGTGTTCCTGGGCGTGCCCTCTGGCAGGTCGAGTTGCATCAGGAGTTCCGAGACGTCCATGGCGATGTCCGAGACGCGGGCGGCGTCCTCGGCCAGCGGCTCGGTGCGGAACATGTGGCCGTAATCCTTGACCGTCGTGCCGCAGCCGGAGGTGTTGATGACGATGGCATCCAGCCCGTCGCCGTCCATCTCGGCCGTCCAGGCGCGGATGTTGTGCGCGGCTGTCGCATGGCTTTCGCCAGTCTTGCCCATATGGTGCGTCAGCGCCCCGCAGCAGCCGGCGCCCTTGGCCACCACCACCTCGCAGCCCAGCCGGGTGAGCAGGCGGATGGTGGCGTCGTTGATGTCAGCGTTGAGCGCCTTTTGCGCGCAGCCGGTCATCAGGGCGACGCGTTTCACGGGTTTGTCCCTGGCCGGAAATGTTTGCGGGTCGTCATTGCGGCTGACCGGCGGGATGGTTTTGGGGGCCATTTCGATCATGGCGCGCAGGCGGGCGTCGGGCAGGGCCCATTTGAACGGTTTGGCGATCTTGGCGCCCAGCATGGCGACGCGGAACCGGTTTGGGTAGGGCAGGATGCGCGCGAGCGTCCAGCGCAGGGCACGCTCGAACATCGGGCGCTTGTAGCGGGCCTCGATATATTCGCGGGCGTGGTCGACGAGGTGCATGTAGTGCACGCCCGAGGGGCAGGTCGTCATGCAGGCGAGGCACGACAGGCAGCGGTCGATATGCTTCACGGTCTCGCGGTCCGGGTCGCGGTCGTTTTCCAGCATGTCCTTGATCAGGTAGATGCGGCCGCGGGGGCTGTCGAGCTCGTCGCCGAGGACCTGGTAGGTGGGGCAGGTGGCGGTGCAGAAACCGCAATGCACACAGGAGCGCAGGATCTCGTTCGAGCGCTGGATCGCGGGGGATTCGAGCTGTTCGGCGGTGAATTCGGTTTTCATACGGTTGGCAATCTACTCAGCGGTGCGAGGGCGGGGCGAAGGATGGGCGTGACCGTCACGCGGCGCGGCCCATCAGGCCGGGGTTGAGAATGCCGCGCGGGTCGAAGCGGGCGCGCAGCCCGTCCTGAAGCGCGGCGACAGGGGGCGAGAGCGGCTGGAACACGCCGCCGGCGGGGTTGCCGCGGATGAGCGTGGCGTGGCCGCCGGCGGCGTTCACGGCGGCGCGGATGGTGTCGCCCCGGGTGTCCTGCGGCACGCGCAGCCACACGAGCCCGCCGCCCCAGTCGTAAAGCGCCTCGGCCCCATCGACCTGGGCGACGATCCCGGGCGCGTCGGAGGGTTTGACGGACAGTCGCCAGACATCCCCCGGCCCGTCATGGAAACAGGCGACATCGCGGATGTCCTGCCAGAGGCTCGCGTTGGTGTCCGGGTCGGTTTCGATCTCGGCGGCACCGAGGTCGGCCAGAAGGGTCTGGATCCGGCCCGCACGGTAGGCGACGGATTTTTCGAAGCCTTCGATGCGCAGGCAGGTCTGCGGGCCGTTTTCGGTCTGGCGATGCGCGGCGCCGGTGATCTCGAAGGGCGAGCCGAGCGCGCGGGAGAGAGCGGCGACGGCGGTGGTGTCGTCGAGCCCGTCCAATGTGAGCGTGGCGGTAAGGTGGGACTTGGGCAGCACCTTGAGCGCCACCTCGGTCAGCACCCCGAGGGTGCCGTAACTGCCCGCCATGAGCTTGACCAGATCATAGCCGGTGACGTTCTTCATCACGCGACCGCCGTTGCGGGTGACCTGCCCCTGCCCGTCGACAAAGCGCACGCCCAGCAGGAAATCGCGCGCGGCGCCGGCCTGGATGCGGCGGGGGCCCGAGACGTTGGCGGCAAAGACGCCGCCGATGGTGGGCTCGCCGGTGGTGCCCAGAAGACCGCGATGGTCCATCGGCTCGAACGCGAGGCGCTGGCCTTCTGCGCCCAGGGTCTTGCGCACCTCTTCGACGGGAGTGCCTGCCTGGACCACCAGCGTCAGAGCGCCGGGTTCATAGAGGGTTACGCCCGAGAGGCCCGACGTTGTCAGCGGCTGGCCGTTGACCGGTACGCCGATGGGGCGTGTGCCGCCGCCCATGACTCGCAGGGGCTCGGAGGCGGAGGCGACCATCTCGGCCAGTTCGGCCTCGGAAGTGGGGGCAAGGGCTTTCATCGTTCCAAAAATACTCCGGGGTCCGGGGCAGCGCCCCGGGATGGTCATTCAGCCGCGATCCGGCGGGTGTCGGATGATGCGAGCGGGAACACCTTGGCCGGGTTCAGGAGCCACTTGGGATCGAACACGTCCTTGACCGCCATCTGGATTTCCAGATCGGGCGGGTCGTATTGATGCAGCATCAGGTCGCGCTTTTCGATGCCGACGCCGTGCTCGCCGGTGAGGCAGCCGCCGACTTCGACGCACAGTCTCAGGATATCGGCGCCCAGATCCTCGCAGAGTTCCAGGTCGCCTTCCTTGTTGGCGTCGAACAGGATCAACGGGTGCATGTTGCCGTCGCCCGCGTGAAAGACGTTGGCGACGTCGAGGCCGTATTCCCTGGACATCTCGCCGATGCGTTTCAGCACGTAGGGCAGTTCGTTGACCGGGATGGTGCCGTCGAGGCACATGTAGTCGTTGATCTTGCCCATCGCGCCGAAGGCGGACTTGCGGCCCAGCCAGATGCGTTTGCTTTCGTCGTCGGACGAGGATTGGCGCAGCTCCACGGGGTCGTGGCTGCGGGCGATCTCCATGATGGTTTCGAGTTGCTCGTCGATCTCGGCGTCGGAACCTTCGACCTCGACGATCAGAAGCGCCTCGCAATCGGGGTAGCCGGCGCCTGAGAAGGCCTCGGTCGCGCGGATGCAGGGGCGGTCCATGAACTCGATCGCCACGGGCAGGACGCCGGCCTTGATGATGTCCGACACGCACTGGCCCGCGACCTCGGAGGAATCGAAGCCCATCAGCACCGGGCGCGCGCCCTCGGGTTTGTGCAGGATGCGCAGGGTCGCCTCGGTGACGATGCCAAGCTGGCCTTCGGAGCCGCAGATGAGACCGAGAAGGTCCAGCCCGGCGGCATCGAGATATGCGCCGCCGATTTGGGTGACGGTGCCGTCCATCAGCACCATGGTGACGCCCATGAGGTTGTTGGTGGTGACGCCGTATTTCAGGCAATGCGCGCCGCCGGAGTTCATTGCTATGTTGCCCGCGATGGCGCAGGCCAGCTGGCTGGACGGGTCGGGGGCGTAGAAGAAGCCGTCCTCCTCGACCGCGCCGGTGACGGAAAGGTTGGTGCGCCCGGTCTGCACGCGGATGAAACGGTTGTCGTAGTCGGTTTCCAGCACCTCGGACATGCGGGCGACGCCGATGATGACGCTGTCCTCGGTCGGAAGCGCGCCGCCGGCGAGCGAGGTGCCGGCGCCGCGTGGTACCACGGGCACGCCCAGTTCATTGCAGACCTTGAGGGTCTCGGAAACCTCCCAGGTGGAGGCGGGCAGGACCACGGCCAGCGGCGGACATTTGTAGGCCGTCAAACCGTCGCATTCATAGGCGCGGGTCTCGGACGGATCGTGGATCAGGGCCTCGCGCGGGAGGAACGAGGCCAGCCGGTCGAGCAGTTGCGACTTGCGGGCAAGGATGGTCGGATTGGGCTTTGGCATATCCATGGCGTTCCTCCCGGAGAATTGGTAAGATAATATAACCAATTTCTGTTGCCCGCAAGTGCGGCATCCGTGACGCGGTCACAGGAACTGTTTGCACGGCACGCGGTTGTGAGTGCATGTGCTCTGCGGCTTGCGTATAATAACAGACATGAAGAGACTCGCTGCATTTTTCCTGGCCGCGCTGCTGGCCGCACCGGCCTTCGGCGACGAGCCGCAGGTTCTGGACGTGACCGTCGAAAAGGCGGGCATGGTGTGGAACATCCACGTGACGATTCGCCATCCGGACAGCGGTTGGGACCATTATGCCGATGGCTGGGAAGTCCTGGACGCGGCGGGCAACCGGCTGGGCTATCGAGAGCTGATGCATCCACACGTGAACGAGCAGCCGTTCACCCGGTCGCTGAGCGGTGTGGTGATCCCGGACGGGACGCGCGAGATTTTCGTGCGGGCGCGCTGTTCGGTCGACGGCTGGTCCGGATCGCAGAAACGCGTGGCGTTGCAACCCTGATAAAAGGGACGCGCCCTCGGGCGCGTACAGGTTTGTCTCGGGGTCGGACTTGCGTCCGACGCCTCGGCGGCCTGTGGCGGCGTGACGGGGTTATCCGGGCGTGTCGCGTGCGGCGAATGTGGGAGCCTCCGGCGGGGATATTTTGGGCCAGAGGAAGCGGAGCGGGATTACTGGCGGCCTTCGCGAAGCCAGCCGCCGACGATAAGGCTTGCTGCGAGGAGCAGGACCAGCCAGGCGGGCAGGAGTGGCGTCTGCGTGACCGAGCGGGTCTGGTAGGCGTCGCGGTCCAGAAGGCCGATCCAGCCCCGGCCCGACATGGCGCGGCCTTCGCGCACCGTGCGCAGGCGGGGCGGGCCGTCGGCCAGCGGGTGGATGCCGCCGCCGGTCTCGGTGATGTAAGGGTCCAGTGTTTCCGTGTCGGCAATCGTGTTCTCGAATTCCACCGGAGAGGCGGGGCCGAGACCGATGACCGCGCTGTGTTCGCCGTTTTCCAGCCGGTAGAGGCCGATGGTGGGGCCGTCGAAGAGGGCTTCGAACCGGCCGGGGGCGACTTCTTCGAGGTCCATCTCGATCTGTTCGCCGTCGGGTGTGGTGATGGTGACCGGGCCGACGGTGTCTTCGAGCGAGCGGCGGATAATGCGCATCTGCTGACCGGTGGCCTCGGCCCAGAGGGCCTCTTCTTCCAGTTCGGGTTCCTTCATCATCCAGTGGGCGAGACGGCGCAGGAGTTCCAGTTGCGGGCCGCCGCCCTCGAAACCGCGGTTCCAGAGCCAGGCGTGGTCGGAGGCCAAGAGCGCCACGCGGCCTTCGCCGACGCGGTCGAGGGTCAGGAGGGGCCGCTCGCCGACGCCGGTCATGACGGTGTCGCCGGAGGTTTCCTCGACCTCGATCTGGCGCATCCAGCGGCCCCATTCGCCGCCGAACTCCTGTTCCAGCCCCGAGGTGACGGGATGGCGCTGGCCCAGGTCGGTGATCGAGGGGCTGTAGCGTTCCTCGAGCACGCGGGCGGTGGGGCGGCCGGGCAGGATCGGCTCGAGCGGGGTGCGGTAGAGGCTGTCAGCGGCGGCATAATCCGGCCCTGCGGCGATCAGGACCGCGCCGCCGCCTTCGACGTAGTTGCGCACGTTATCGAGATAGAGCGAGGGCAGGATCCCGCGGCGTTTGTAGCGGTCGAAGATGATGAGGTCGAAATCGTCGATTTTTTCGAGGAAGAGCTCGCGGGTGGGAAAGGCGATAAGGGAAAGCTCGCGGACCGGCACGCCGTCCTGTTTTTCGGGCGGGCGCAGGATGGTGAAGTGGACGAGATCGACGGAACTGTCGGATTTCAGAAGGTTGCGCCAGGTGCGGCCGCCGGCGTGGGGTTCGCCCGACACCAGAAGCACGCTGAGACGGTCGCGGACGCCGTTGATCTGGACGAGCGCGGTGTTGTTGCGGTCGGTCAGTTCGCCCTCGACGGCGGGGGTGGAGAATTGCAGCACGTTGCGACCGCCATGGGGCAGGCGGAGGGGCAGGTCGATATCCTCGTTCAGGGGGACGTTGAAACGCTGCGGTTCCTCGCCATCGACCGAAACGTCGACGGGCACGGTTGTGGTGCCTTCGGGCGCGGCGCCGTCGTCGGTGATGCGCAGGGTCATCTGGATTTCCTCGCCCAGGATGGCGAAGGCCGGGGCGTTTTCGACCACCAGCTTGCGGTCCCAGTCCTCTTCGCGGCCGGTGTGCAGCAGGTGGAGGGGCGCGGGCATGTCGGGGGCGCGGTCGAGATCGTGCAGGCGGCCGTCCGACAGGACGATCGCGCCGGCGATCCGCGCGCGGGGTTCTTCGGCCAGCGCCTCGGACAGGGCCGTCATCAGTTGTGTGCCGGTGTTGTCGGCGCCGTCGGGGACGGTGATGCGGCGCAGTTCGGTGTTGTCGCGCGCGGCGATGTGAGCGGCAAGATCGTCGGCGGTTGTCCGGGTCAGGGCCGCGCGGTCGCCAAGCATCTGGCTGGCGCTTTCATCCTCGATCATCAGGACGATGTCGGTCAGCGGTTCGCGGTCCTCGGCCTGGTAGACGGGGTCCAGAAGGGCGGCGAGGACCACCAGCCCGGCCAGCGCGCGGAAAGGCCAGCCCGAGAGGCCGCGCCAGATGGCGAGCGCGGTTCCGGCCATCATCATGCCGGCCAGGGCTGCGATGAACCAGGGGTTCAGGAGGGGCTCGAAAACGATGCTGCCGGTCATTGGCCAAGCCTGTCGAGAAGGGCGGGCACGTGCACCTGGTCGGATTTGTAGTTTCCGGTCAGCACGTGCATCACGAGATTGACGCCGAAGCGGTAGGCCAGTTCGCGCTGGCGTTCCCCGGCAAAGCCGCGGCCCACGGGGAAGAGCGGATTGCCGCGTTCGTCCATGGCCCAGGCGGCGGCCCAGTCATTGCCGCCGATCACCACGGGCGTCACGTTGTCGTTGAGGTTGCGGAAGGGCATGCCCTCGACCTGTTCGGCGTCCGCTGGCGCGGATTCGACCCAGACGGAGCGGCCGGTGTGGCGGCCGGGGAAATCCTGCAGCAGGTAGAAGGTGCGGGTGAGCACGTGGTCCTCGGGGATGGGCTCAAGCGGGGGGATGTCGAGCGGGCGGGCGAGGCGTTGCAGCTTGCGGCCCGCCGGGGAGGAGGCGCCGAAGCCCGCAACATTTGCGTCGCGCGTGTCGAACAGGATCATGCCGCCGGTGCGCAGGTACTCGTTGAGCTTGACGTAGGCTTCTTCGGACGGGATCGGCTGATCGGGAGAGATGGGCCAGTAGAGGAACGGGTAGACCGAAAGCTCGTCGGTTTCGAGATTGACGCCGACCGGGTCTGCCGGTTCCACGGAGGTGCGGAAGAAGAGGGTTTCGCCAAGGCCGCGCAGGCCGGCCTGGGCGGCGTTGTCGAGACTACTGTCGCCGGTGATGATGTGGCCGAGCACGACCTCGGACGCGGCCATGAGGGCCTTTTCGTCGGCCTCGGTCATGGTGTCGTCCTGGGCGTCGGCCATCTGCGGGCTGAGCAGGAGCGCCAGAAGCAGCGCGGACAGAGTGGCGCGGGCGGGCATGAGGCGGCCCGAAAGCGCCAGCGAGGCGAGGATATCGGCCATCAGCAGCAACAGCGCCCCGGCCAGGAGCCAGCCGCCCAGGGCGGTTTCGGGCGGGCGCTCGAGACCGACGACAGTGAGGTCGGCGGGCCAGGTCACCGGGGTGAGCGTGGCGCCTGCGGGCAGGACGTTGAGCGCGAGGCGCCGGTCGGGACCGTCATAAAGGCCCGGGCGGAAATCTGGACCGGGAGCATCCTCGACAAAGCGGGTGCCGTCGACACCGGGCAGGTTGCCGGCGTCTTCAAGCACACCGAAGCCGGAGAGGACCTGCACCGGTTGCCAGGTGGTGCCTTCAAGCTCGGCCAGATCGGGCAGGGCGAGGCTGGAGGAGATGGCGAGGCGTTCGAGCATCTGCACGAAGAGGCCCGAGAGCGGGAGGGTGGACCATTCGGCATTGGCGGTGACGTGAAACAGCACGACCTGGCCCGCGCCGATGCGCTTGCGGGTCACCAGCGGCGTGCCGTCGCTGAGCTGGGCGATGACGCGCTCGGAGAGGGTCGGGTCGGGCTGGGCCATGACCTGTGCGGTGACGGTGACGTCGTCCGGCACGTCGAGGCCGAAAAAAGGGCTGGATTCGGGGAAAGACGCCAGTTGCTTGGGTTCGCCCCAGCTCATGGCGCCGCCGACGGAGCGGCCCCCCGGCGCGCAGGCGGACGGGCATCAGCGGGTCTTCGTCGCTGCGCGACACGTCCGAGGCGGCGAGGCGCGGGCCTGCGAACCGCAGGAGCATGCCGCCGCGGTCGGTCCAGTCGAGCAGGTCGGCCTGTTCGGCGCCCGAGAGCGTGGCGACATCGGCCAGCACGACCACATCGGGGTTGGCGGGCAGCACGTCGCTGAGGCTGCCGTCGAGCAGGTCGGCGGTGGGTTCGAGCGCCTGTTCGAGGTAGTGGAGCGGCGAGAGCAGTTCGAGGCCTTCGCGGTCTTCACGGCCGGCGATCAGGGCGACCTCGCGGCGCTTGAGGCTGTCGTCGGTCAGGGTGACGGCACCGGCATGGGACTGGCCGCCGATTTCGAACCGGGTGAGACGGGCGCGGAGTTCTGCGGGGAGGGAGAGGAGCGTGGTGGCTTCCTTGGTGCCTGCCTCGAAGGTCATGTCCTGTGTCGCCAGAAGGCGCTGGGCGCCGGAGGGATCGCGGCCATGCGCCTCGACCGTGATGTCGCGGGCGGGGCCGGGATTGGCGCGCGTGGCGGTGAGGCGCAGGGCCTCGTCCTCGACCACAGCCGGGGTCAGGGCGTAGATCGGCACGGCGCTTTCGTGGATGGTGACGGGGCCACGATCCTGAAGGGCGTCGAGCAGGGTCTGCCGGCCGTCGCGGGCAAGACCGTCGGAGAACCAGCGGGTTTCGAAATCCTCGTCGCCGAGCAGGTTGGCGGCGTCCTCGAAGGCGTCGGGCCGGGGCGACCACGCGGAAGGGGCCAGGCCGGTGAGGCGGGTCCGCCAGGAATCGGCGGACCTGAAGACCGGGGTTTCGGGGTCCGAAAGTTGCAGGATGCCGACGGGGCGGGCGTTGCGACCGGCCTCGGCAAGCAGGGAGTCGAGCAGGTCTTCCTGCGCGGGCCAGTCGCGGGCGCTGGCCCAGCTGGAATCGAGCACGATCAGCATGGGGCCGGTGCGATTGGCCTGGGCCTGGTCCTGCGGGTTGAGGATGGGACCGGCGAGGCCGATGATGACGGCGGCGACGGCCAGCATCCGCAGGAGCAGAAGCCACCAGGGCGTGCGGTCCGACACGCTGTCGTCGTCGCGCAGGCCCAGCAGAAGCGCCACGCCAGGGAAGCGGCGGCGGATGGGCGCGGGCGGCACGGCGCGCAGGATCAGCCACAGGATGGGCAGCGCGGCCAGCGCCACCAGAAGCCAGGGCGCGGCGAAACCGATGGGGCCGATCATCATCGTCCGTGCCCCCCGTCGAACGCGTTGTAGAGCCACAGGAGCGCGGATTGCGCGGAATCCGACGTGTGATGCGTACCGTAGAGCCAGCCGGTGGTGGCGCAGAGGTGGCGCAGGGCGTCTTTGCGGGCGGCGAGGCGTTCAAGGTAGCGGTCTCGTAGTTCCGACGCCTTGAGGGTTTCGTGCACCATGGTGCCGCCAACCGATTCGAAGATGGTGCGGCCGCGATAGGGAAAGCTTTCCTCGGCCGGGTCGAGGATCTGGTAGAGCACGCCGCGCACGCCGCGGTCGGCGGCGGCGGTCAGGGCGTTGCGCACCGGGTCGAGATCACCAAGGAAATCCGACAGGAAGAGCGCGCGACCGTGCGACAGCATCCCGGTCGTCTGGGGCGCGCCGTAGTCGTCGGGGCCGTCCTGACCAAGCGCCATGCCGAGGCGTTCGATCTGAGCGTCGCCGCGACGGGGGGGCAGGTCGGCGCCGGAAAGCCCGATGCGCTCGCCTGCGCGATTGAGAAGGATGGCGATGGCCAGAGACAGCAGGCGGGCGCGGTCGGCTTTTTGCGGCAGGCTGTCATCGGAGGCGAAGCGCATGGAGGCGGCGCCGTCGACCCAGAGGGTGACACTTTGGGCGATCTGCCATTCGCGCTGGCGCAGGAATTGCGTGTCCGAGCGGGCGGAGCGGCGCCAGTCGATATGGCGCAGTTCGTCCCCGGCCTGAACCGGGCGGTATTGCCAGAAATCGTCGCCCATGCCCGCGCGGCGGCGGCCGTGTTCGCCCAGCAGGACGGTCCCCGCCAGATGCTCTGCCCGCGCCAGAAGCGCGGGAAAGCGGGCGGCCTCGGCCTCGGACCGGGCGCGAAGAGGGGCGATCTGGGTCAAGCGGCGGCCTCGGTCCTCGTCACTTGGGCGACGGTGGCGGCGATGAGGTCGTCGAGGTTTTCACCGCGCGCACGGGCGGCGAAGTTGAGCGCCATGCGGTGGGTCAGGACGGGCTGCGCCATCGCCGCGATATCGTCGGCATCGGGGGCAAGGCGGCCCTGGATCATGGCGCGGGCGCGGACGGTCAGCATAAGCGCCTGCGCGGCACGGGGGCCGGGACCCCAGGCGACGTTTTCGCGCACCGTTTCGGAGGATGTGGCGTCGTCGGGTCGGAAGGCGCGGACAAGGTCGATGATCTGTTCCATTACCGCCTCGCCCACGGGCATCCGGCGCAGGAGGGTCTGCGCGCCGATGAGGTCTTCGGCGGTGAAGACCTGATGCGCCACATCCTCGGTCGCGCCGGTGGTGGCGAGCAGGATCGCGCGCTCGGTGTCGCGGTCGGGATGGGGCACGTCGATCTGTACGAGGAAGCGGTCAAGCTGGGCCTCGGGCAGGGGATAGGTGCCTTCCTGTTCGATGGGGTTCTGCGTCGCCAGCACATGGAAGGGCGGGGTCAGCGGGCGGTCCTCGCCGGCGACGGAAACCTGGCGTTCCTGCATCGCCTGCAAGAGCGCGGACTGGGTGCGGGGGCTGGCGCGGTTGATCTCGTCGGCCATCAGAAGCTGGCAGAAGATCGGGCCGGGAATGAACTTGAACGCGCGGGTGCCGTCGGCGCCGGTTTCCAGCACCTCGGACCCCAGAATGTCGGCGGGCATCAGGTCGGGCGTGAACTGCACCCGGTTCGAATCAAGTCCCATGACGACGCTGAGCGTTTCGACCAGACGGGTCTTGCCGAGGCCGGGCAGGCCCACCAGCAGGCCATGCCCGCCGCAGAGCAGCGCCGAGAGCGACAGGTCGACGACCCGTTCCTGCCCGATGAAGCGGCGGGTGATCGAGGCGCGGGCCTGGGCCAGCTTGTCTTCGAGGGCTTCGATCCCGGCCAGCAGGTCGGCGTCGTCGGTCATGGCAAAACTCCGGTATGGGCTATATCGCTTGGGTAGAGTGTATCGCGCACAAGCAAAATGGCAAAAGCAATGAGCAATAAATCGGTCACAACCCCGTCAGCGGAAAGCCTTGCCGAAACGGCACGCAGGGAAGGCGGCAAGGGCCTGCCACCCGTGCACCTGTGGAACCCGGAGTTTACCGGCGAGATCGATATGCGGATCGCGCGGGATGGGACATGGTACCACGAAGGCACGGTGATCCAGCGGCAGGGCCTTGTGCGGCTGTTCTCGACCATCCTGAAGAAGGAGGGCGATCGCTATTTCCTTGTCACGCCGGTGGAAAAGGTCGGCATCGTGGTGGAGGACGCGCCGTTCGTGGCGGTGGATTTCGAGGCGGAAGGCGAAGGAGCGGCGCAGATGCTGGTCTTCGTGACGAATGTGGAGGACCACGTTCTGGCGGGGGCGGACAACCCCATTCGCGTGGAGCGTGACCCCGACACGGGAGAGCCGTCACCTTATCTGCACGTGAGGGCGGGGCTTGAGGCGCTTATCGACCGCAAGTCGTTCTACCGGCTGGTGGATCTGGGCGTGCACGAGGATGGCTGGTTCGGGGTGCGGTCGGACGGGGTGTTCTTTCCGATGATTCCGTCAGAAGACCTGCCAGCGGAGTGAGCGCAGGCGGAATTCGCGACGTTACAAGACGCAAAAAAACCCGATGCGCGGAGCATCAGGCGGATTGGTCGTTTCGGTCATGAAGATGGGTATCCCGGGTCGAAGTGGGCACCCGAAGGTGCCATGCCCCGACCCGGGAAGACGTCGAAGATTAGTACTTCGTCGTTACGGGCTCAGGCTCAACCGGAACCACGACTTCTTCTTGTTGTTGCTGTGCACAGGCGGCCAGGCCGACGGTTGCGATGAGAGCAGCAATCATTGCGATCTTGTTTTTCATGTGAACAAATTCCTTCCATGTCACGCGCCCGATACTGTGTTTGAACGCGATTTGTTGTCAACACAAGAGCTTGCGCAAAAACGCGAATCTCCGGCTGCTATGGCTTCTAGGACAGCATTTTTATCACGTAAACGCCTTTTTGAGCGGGATTCCGCGATTTTCATCAGGTTTTGCGCTGTTGCAACTGTGTTACTTTTGCAATTCGCCTTTGAAAATCTGCTTTCCCGACGCGGCAATCGCCCTAATGCGCGGGCGCATGATTCCGGAGCGGCGTGCCTGGTTCCCAGGCGTTTTGCATGTCTCAGTGCGCTTCGGCCCAGTTGGTGCCGAAACCGGCGTCGACCACCAGCGGCACGTCAAGATGCAGTGCCGGGCGGGCGGCCTCTTCCATCACCCTGCGGGCGGCGTCGATCACCTTGTCTTCGTCACCAGTCGTCACCTCGAACAGCAGTTCGTCGTGGACCTGGAGCAGCATTTTGCACGGCAGGCCTTCGATGGCGTCGGGCATGCGAATCATCGCGCGGCGGATGATGTCGGCGGCAGTGCCCTGGATCGGCGCGTTGATCGCGGCGCGGCGGGCGAACCCGGCGCGGGGACCCTTGGCGCCGATCTCGGGCGTGTGGATCTTGCGGCCGAAGAGGGTCTGGACGTGCCCGTGCTCCTTGGCGAAGGCGACGGTGTCGTCCATGTAGGTGCGGATACCGGGGAAGCGTTCGAAATAGCGGTCGATGAAGGCCTGGGCGTCGGCGCGGGGAATGCGCAGGTTGCGGGCGAGACCGAAGCCGGAGATGCCGTAGATCACGCCGAAATTGATCGCCTTGGCGCGGCGGCGGATTTCGGGCGTCATGTCGTCCATCGAGACGTCGAACATCTCGCTTGCGGTCATGGCGTGAATGTCCTGACCGTCGCGAAAGGCGTCCTTGAGCGCGGGGATATCGGCGATATGGGCGAGGATACGCAACTCGATCTGACTATAGTCGAGTGCGACGAGGGTGTTGCCCTCTTCGGCCACGAAGGCCTCGCGGATGCGGCGGCCTTCCTCGGTGCGGATGGGGATGTTCTGCAAGTTCGGATCGGTCGAGGCGAGGCGGCCCGTGCTGGCCCCGGTTTGCACGTAGGAGGTGTGCACGCGGGCAGTTTCCGGGTCGATATGGTCTTGCAGCGCGTCTGTATAGGTGGATTTCAGCTTGCTGACCTGGCGCCAATCCATCACGCGGGCGGCAAGGTCGTGTTCGGTGGCCAGATCCTCGAGCACATCCGCAGGCGTGGAATACTTGCCGTTCTTGCCACGCTTGCCCCCCGGCAACCCCATCTTGTCGAAGAGGATGTCGCCCAGCTGCGCCGGGGAGCCGACATTGAATTTTTCGCCCGCAAGCTCGTGGATTTCAGCTTCGAGGCCGGCCATTTTCTGGGCGAAGGCGGCGGACATGCGGGACAGGGTGTTCTTGTCGACCTTGATGCCGTTGCGTTCCATCTGTGCCAGCACCGGAACAAGCGGGCGTTCGAGCGTCTCGTAGACGGTGGTGACCTTCGCGCGGTGCAGCTGCGGCTTGAAGCTGTGCCAGAGGCGCAGGGTGACGTCGGCATCCTCGGCGGCGTATTTTACCGCCTCGTCGATCGGCACGCGGTCGAAGGTGATGGCGGCTTTGCCAGTGCCCAGAAGGCCCTTGATGGGGATGCAGGTATGCGACAGGTAGCGTTCGGCGAGCGTGTCCATGCCGTGGCCGTGCATCCCGGAATAGAGCGCGTAGGACATGAGCATCGTGTCGTCGATGGGCGCCATGGCGATGCCGCAGCGGGCCAGGATCTTGGTGTCGTATTTCATGTTCTGCCCGATCTTGAGGATCGACGGATCCTCGAGCACGGGTTTCAGGACGCCGAGCGCCTGTTGCATCGGGATCTGCCCGTCGAGCAGCGTATTGGAGCCGAAGAGGTCGTCGGCATTGCCGTCCTTGTGGCCTAGCGGGATGTAGCAGGCCTCGCCCGGGTCGATGGAGAGGCAGATGCCGACAAGATCGGCCTGCATCTCGTTGAGCGAGGTCGTCTCGGTGTCGATCGCGACATAGCCGCGGGCGGTGATGCGCTCGATCCAGGTTTGCAGCGCGTCCATGTTCGACACACGCTCGTATTTCGAGGGGTCGATGGCGGGCCAGTCGGGGGCGCTGTCTTCCCCTGTTGCTGGCGCGGCGGGCTCGGGGATGGCGGGGGCGTCGACCTCCAGCGCGTCGGCGATGCGCTTGGTAAGGGTGCGGAACTCCATCTCTGTCAGGAAGGCCAGCAGCGTGTCGGGATCGGGATCGCGCACCTCGAGGTCTTCGAGAGTGAAATCGAGCGGGGTGGCGCAGTCGAGCTGCACGAGCTTCTTGCTGAGTTCGATCTGCTCGCGCTTTTCGATCAGGGTCTCGCGGCGCTTGGGCTGCTTGATCTCGCCAGCGCGGTCGAGAAGCTCTTCGAGGCTGCCGAATTCGTTTATCAGGAGCGCTGCCGTCTTGATGCCGATGCCGGGGGCGCCGGGAACGTTGTCGATGCTGTCGCCCGCAAGAGCTTGCACGTCCACGACGCGCTCGGGACCGACGCCGAATTTCTCCTCGACGCCTTCGCGGTCGATGCGGCGGTTCTTCATCGCGTCGAGCATTTCGACGCCGCCGCCGACAAGCTGCATCAGGTCCTTGTCGGAGCTTATGATGGTGACGCGCCCGCCGGCGTCGCGGGCCTGGACGGCAAGGGTGGCGATGATGTCGTCGGCCTCATACCCTTCCATTTCCTTGCAGGCGATGTTGAAGGCCTCGGTGGCGCGGCGGGTGAGCGGAATCTGCGGGCGCAGATCCTCGGGCATTTCCTCTCGGTTGGCCTTGTAGGCGGCGTACATGTCGTTGCGGAAGGTGTGGCTGCCCTTGTCGAAGATCACCGCGACATGGGTCGGCGCGTCGGCGCCGGTGCTGTCCTCGACATATTTCTGAAGCATGTTGCAGAAGCCGGAGACCGCGCCGATGGGCAGACCGTCGGACTTGCGTGTCAGCGGCGGCAGGGCGTGGTAGGCGCGAAAGATGAAGGCCGACCCGTCGATCAGGTGCAGGTGATGTCCCTTGCCGAATGCCATGTGCCGCGCCTTTCCTTGCTGTCGGGTTACGTATCTCACGCCCGCCATGGCAGTTCCAGCCTGACTTTTTGCCGGGCGTCAGCCGGGATGAAACCAGTGGTGCGAGAGGGTCACGGCATAGGGTGTCGGGGTCCAGGCGCCGAAGGGGATGCCGGCGTGGCGCAGGGTGCGGGAGACCCAGGTGTTGCAGGTGCGGAAGATGTGGAATCGGCCTTTTGCTGCAAAGAACAAGTCGGAGTCGGTGAAGCCGGGGGCCGGGAGAGGGAGGGCGTCGTGGTCCGCGTTCAGTTTCAGCTGTTTCAGGATCGCGTTCAGGAGCGCGGAATACTGCGCCGGGGTTATCGTCAGGACCGGGCTGTCGAATTCAACCGGCAGCGGCCCGATAACGTCGGCGCGCAGAACCGCGTCATCGCCGGTGACGGCGCGCCAGAGCGTGGCGGCGGGGACATCGCGATAGGGGCCTTCGTGTGTGTAGAACGCGCGGCTGCCCCAGCCGATCGCCAGCCATTCGGCCCGAGGGTCACCGAGGGGCAGGCCAGCCTGTTCGAGGTGCAAGAACCGGGACCGCGTGCGGGGTGTCAGTGGCAGGAGAAGGTCGTAGTGGATCGGGCTGGCCACGAGACGTATCTCGACCGTGGGGTCGTCGTCGGCCGGTACCGGCGAGAGTGGGCCAGGGATCAAGGCACCCGGAACGGAGGCAAGGAAATAGAGGCAGACCAGCGCGACGAGCCCGAGCGTGACGCGGACGACGGCCTTGCCGGCGGTCCGGAATGCGTGGCTCAGACCTTGCCCTCGAAATCGCGGTGCACCAGCTTGGCGTCGCAATAGGGGCATTCGACGAAACCGATGTCCCGCGGGATGGTCAGCCATACGCGCGGGTGGCCCAGTGCGCCTTCGCCGCCATCACAGGCCACGCGGTAGCTGTCGACGATGCGGGTTTCGGGGGCTTGGGTCACCATTGACGGCGTTCCTTTTGGCTGCAAGTAGGTCCGGGGAGACTATAGCCGAGATATCCTGGGGACAAGAGCCGCCATGCCGACAAATGCAATCGAAGTGAGAGGCCTGGAGAAGGTCTATGGCGGTGGCAAGCACGGCATGTCCAAACCGGCGCTGACGGGGGTGGATCTTGACGTGCCCAAGGGGTCGGTCTTTGGCCTGCTGGGGCCCAATGGTGCGGGCAAATCGACGCTGATCAACATCCTGGCCGGGCTGGTGACCAAGACCAAGGGGCAGGTGAAGATCTGGGGGTTCGACCAGGACGTGAACCCGCGGCAGAGCCGGGCGTCGATCGGCGTGATGCCGCAGGAGTTGAACCTGGACCCGTTCTTTGCACCGCGCGCGGCGCTGGAGGTTCAGGCAGGTTTGTATGGCGTACCCAAGAAGGATCGGCGCAGCGACGAGATACTGGAACTTGTTGGGCTGAGCGACAAGGCCGAGGCCTATGCGCGGACGCTGTCGGGGGGGATGCGGCGGCGGCTGCTGTTGGCCAAGGCGTTGGTGCATCACCCGCATATCCTGGTGCTGGACGAGCCGACGGCTGGCGTGGATATCGAGCTGCGTCAGATGCTGTGGCAGAACGTGCGCAAGCTGAACGAACAGGGGATGACGATCATCCTGACCACGCATTACCTGGAGGAAGCCGAGGAGATGTGCGACGAGATCGCCATCATCAACGAAGGCGCGGTCGTGGCACGGGACAGCACGGCGCATCTGCTGCGCCAGATGGACCGCCGGACCATGGTGATCGAGCCCGAGGCCGACCCGGTGGCGCTGCCCGAGGGCGATGGGCTGACGGTGGAGACGCGGCCCGGCGGGCAGGTGGCGATCAGCTATCGCTCGACCAAGATGTCGGCCGAAGCGGTGCTGGAGGCGGTGCGGGCCTCGGGGATGCGCATCCGGGACGTGCGGACCGAGCAGGCGGACCTGGAAGAGGTGTTTTTGGAACTCACGCGATCGCGCTAGGCGCCTATTTGTCCGAAAGCCGTTTCTCGATGGCGCGCAAGCGTTGCAGCACCTCTTCGCGGTAGTCGTCGGTACGCTCGTTGGCCTCGAGGTTGTGGGCGTCCTGCATCGAGTTCACGATGAGACCGACGACGAGGTTTACCACGGCGAATGTCGTGACGAGGATGAAGGGCACGAAGAACATCCACGCGTAGGGATAGACCTCCATCACCGGGCGGACGATGCCCATGGACCACGATTCCAGCGTCATGATCTGAAACAGGGAATAGCCCGAGCGGCCGATGGTGCCGAACCACTGGTCAAAGAGCGCGGCCTCTTCGGGCGTGCAAGCCGGGCAGCCGCCTCCGAACAGCTTGGTCGCCATGACCGAGCCGATGTAGAACAGGATGCCCATCAACAGAAAGACCGACCCCATGCCGGGCAGGGCGTTCATCAGCCCCTCGACCACGCGGCGCAGGGACGGCGTGACCGACAATATCCGCAGCAGCCGCAGGATACGCAGGGCGCGCAGGACCGACAGCCCCTGCGCGGCTGGGATGAGCGAGATGCCAACGATCACGAAGTCGAAGACGCTCCAGCCGTTGCGGAAGAAGGCGGCGCCGCGGGCAAAGAGCTTCAGTCCAATTTCGACCACGAAGATCGCGAGGCACACCTTGTCGAGCATGACGATCAGCGGGCCGGCGGCCTGCATCGCCCGGTCTGACGTTTCCAGACCCAGAACCGCGGCGTTGAAGAGGATCACCCCGAGGATGAAATTCTGGAAGCTCTTCCGGCTGACGAGGGCTTCGACTCGGGCGCGCAGGGATTGCGATTGGGTCTGGGTGGACTGGCTCATGGCGCTGGATATGGAGCAGGGCGCAGTCGGGCGCAAGATGCGTCCGAGGTCAGTCTTCGGCCTTGGCCAGCATCCGCCCGAGACCACAACCGCCCAGGATATGAAGGTGGTAATGCGGCACTTCCTGCACGCCGGCCTCGCCCGCGTTGGAGATGGTGCGGTAGCCCGGTTTGCCGTCGCCTGGCGATACGCCGGTCATGGCGCAGACCTGCGCGGTGACGCGCATGAAATCGACCAGTTCGGCCTCGGACGCCTCGGCGGCGAAATGATCGTGGCAGACGTATGGCCCCTTGGGGATCACCAGCACGTGCACCGGGGCCTGCGGCTGGATGTCGTTGAAGGCCAGCGTGTGCTCCGTTTCCAGCACGGTGTCGTTGGAGATCTCGCCGCGGATGATCTTGGCGAAAATGTTCTGGTCGTCATAGGCAAAGGACATGATGTGCGGCCTCAGTCGGCATAAAGGTGATCGGTTCTGGCAATCTCTAGCGCCTTGTCGGGCGCGATATCAAGGAAGCGCGCGATGAGGTGGGCGTTATCCTCGGGATCGCTGGACTGTTTCATGATGCGGTGATTCTCGAACTCCGCGTCGCGGATGCGGTCGGACTCGAAATTGATGTCGCCGCGGATCGTGGGCAGCAGGCGTTCCAGCGTTTCCTTGGGGGTCTGGGTTCCGGCCAGCCCAACGCGGCGAGCGTGGCCCACCAGGTAGGCATCGGAAAATTCACACTGGATTTCCAGAAGCTTGGTTGTGGAGCGGTCGTTGCAGAAATCCTCGAGCAGGTCGATATTGCCGGGGTCCATGCAGACGATCAGGCGGTCGGTCTCGAAGTAATCGAACAGCATCCGCATCAGCGCCCGGCGGTGGCGGGTGCGTTTGCCCAGCGTCGCCTGGATGCCGCCCAGATCGGGCAGGTGGGTGTTTTCCTCGTTGAAGAGGTACTCGATGGCCGGCACGTTGGTGACCTGGCGGATCTTGTCGATCATGCGCTTGGCGACGTGCCATTTCTTGCAGATGATGATCATCAATTCGCGTTCGCGGCCCAGGGTGCTTTCTGTTTCCCAGAAGCGCAGGGCGAAGCGGCGGCCGATGCGGCCCCGGCCGGTGAGGAACTTGAACAGGCTGCGCCCCTCGTCGGAGATGTTGAAGCGGGCGTTTTCGTCGGCGTAGAGCGCGCCGAGGCGGGTCTTGAGCTCGATCGCTTCGGGACTGATCTTGCGGGCGAAAAGGGCGTCCTGGCTGAGCAGCAGGTCGTAATGATCGTTGTAGAAGGTGACCGGCATCCCGTAATCGGTGAACATCAGGAAGGTCAGCGTGCGGGTGCGGATCTCGTTTTCCGGGACGAGATGGCGCACGAGGGTCTGAAAGAAGGTCTCGTCGGGGATCCAGGTGGTGCGGAAAAAACGCATCACGTCGCGGCGCTTGCGGGTGAAATCGAGAATCCACTCGATGGTGCGGCGGCGCAGGCACCACCACTGGCTGCCGATCTGGATCTGCAGGTCGGCGGGGATCTCACGCGTGAGGCGTAGTTTTCTCTGGAGGTTGAAGGAGGTGTAGAACAGCCATTTGTGGGTCCGTTCGTTGAAGAAATGGCGGTAGATCAGCCGCTCTTCCTTCATGCCGGTCTTGATCCAGTCTGACGAGAAGTAGTCGAAGCTTTCGATGTAATCGACATCGTGGGCGTCGAGGAAATCGTGGGCATAGCGGGCCGACTTGATCGCGGCGCAGTCGCCCGACAGCATGTAGAAATGCGTGGCGCGGGGGAACGCGTCTACCGCCGCCTCGATCGCGTGGAGCGTGGCCTGCACAAGCGACCACTCGCCCCAGCCGCACCTGACCCGCTTGCGGGCGAACGAGACGTTGGGATTACCCTTCAGCGCCTCGCGGATCTTGCGGTAATGCTCGGGCTTGGCGCGGGCGTCGAAGTGGATCGACATGTAATCGCCGGCGGCGGTCAGCATGTTGGCCTGTCCGATGATCGCATCGGGGTCCTTGTGGCACAGAAGAATGAAGGCGATCCTGGCCATGGGCGAAGCGATTGACCTGCTCTTTCGTCGATTGCTTATAGTGATAGAGATGAACAGCCGTTGAATAAACAGGCTTTCTTTGGTTTTTTTAACGGGTTAAATACGAATTGACCCGAGAAAAACCAAAGCGACGGGCATGGAGGCAGGTAAATGGGCTTTCCCGGTACATGGATGACGGAAAGCGAGAGCATGGTCTATCGCGTGGTGCCGAAATGCGCCTGCTCGACCATCGGGCAGATCATGTATTTTTCCGACCACGGGGAGTTCTTCGATGGCGATATCCACGACGCGACCGACGGGTTGCACAAGTGGGCCCGCGACGAGAGCCAGCCGCTGATCAAGGCCAATGTGCGGACGCACACATCCTATGCGTTTACCTGCGTGCGCAACCCCTATACCCGCATCCTGTCGTCGTTCTTTGACAAGATCTGCGGCATCCAGCGCAACGGCAAACGGTATCGCGGCAAGCTGGTGCCGCTGTTGATCCAGAAATACGGCATCGAGGTGGGCGGCGAGGATGGAAAGCAGGAGTTCGACCAGATCAAGAGCTTCCGGCGGTTCCTGCTGTTCGCGCGCGACACCATCCGCTGGAAACGGCCGATGGAGCCGGACATCCACTGGTCGTCGATGTCGGGGCATGTGTCGACCTTTATCGTGAACGGCGGCAGCTATGACAAGATTTTCTGGACGGAAGAGTTCAACGCCGGGATGGCGGATGTTCTGAAGGCGACCAAGACGCCGAAAGAGGTGGACCTGAAAAAGATCCCGCGTTTCAACGAGAGCGAGGGGCACGGGCCGAAACGGGCGCACCCGGTCGAGGATTATTTCGACGACCTGTCGATGCACCTGGTGAAAGAGATCTATCACCGGGATTTCGAGCTGTTCAAATACGATTTCGACGACCCGTCGAACAAGATGCCCATCGGTGAGATCGACCTGGACGAGGTGCACGCCAAGCTGGGCGAGTAGGCGGAGTGCGCGGTCCGCGCACGCTGTCTTGTCTCGTCGTCGTGCCTCCTCCTCGGGCGTTTGGCGGCGTGACGCTTCCTCCGACCGTCAAAGAGATGACGAGCCCGAAGATTCAGATACTCGGATGGCCGACGCCGGCCTTTCCTACGGCCGCGTGACGATTGCGCTGTCCGTCGGGACCGCGGCGGAAAATCTCATTTTCCGAGCCATTTTCTTCGAAAGAAAATGGCCCCGGTCAGATCAGCCCTTCTGCCTTGAAGAGCGCCTTTACATCGGCGTCGGGCCGCGCGCCATAATGACTGATCACTTCGGCCCCGGCGATGCACCCCATGCGGCCCGCCACGTCCAGCGAGACGCCGGTGGCCAGCCCGTAGAGGAACCCGGCGGCGAACTGGTCGCCGGCGCCGGTGGTGTCAACGGGTGTGACCTCATCGACGGGGACGGTCACGCTCTCTTCGCCTTTCACGATCACCACATCATGGCCCGAGCGGGTGCAGACGATCAGCCCGCTTTCGGAGGCGGCCTGTTCCAGCGCGGCACCGAGATCTTCGGTTTCGTACAGGGCGGACCATTCATGTTCATTGCCGATGACATAGTCGAGTTCGGTCACCAGCCTGCGAAAATCGGCGCGGTGCCGGTCGACGCAGAACGGGTCCGACAGGGTGATGCCGGCCATGCCGCCCGCCTCGCGGCAGGCGCGGGCGGCGGCGAGGAAGGCCGCCTTGCCCTTGTCCTTGTCGAAGAGATAGCCCTCGAGAAAAAGCAGGCCGGCGCCGCCGGCGACCGTATCGTCCACGTCGTCGGGGCCGAGTTCGGTCGAGATGCCGAGATAGGTGTTCATCGACCGCTCGCCATCGGGCGACACGAAGATCATCGAGCGTGACGTGGGCAGTTCGCCGTTGCTGGCGGGCGCGTTGACGAAATCGGCACCGGAATCCGCCATTTCGCGGGCGTAGTCGTGGCCCAGCGCATCGTCCGAGACCCGGCCGATGAAGGCAGTCGTGAGGCCCAGCGCCCCCAGCCCCGCGATGGTGTTGGCGACCGAGCCGCCCGCCATCTGGGTGCGGTTCTGCATGTTCTCGTAAAGGTGTTCGGCCCGATCCTGTTCGATCAGCTGCATGATGCCTTTCTCGATGCCCATGCGGGACAGGAAGGCGTCGTCGGCTTGCGAGATCACGTCGACGACGGCGTTGCCGATGCCGACGGCCTGGTACTTGGTCAAAGTCTTTTTTCCTCGAATTGGCACAGGTCACGGATGATACAGGTCTGGCACATCGGGGCGCGGGCCTTGCAGTGGTAGCGGCCGTGCAGGATGAGCCAGTGGTGGGCGTGCTGCTGGAAATCCACCGGCACGTTGTCCTCGATGGCACGTTCGACGGCGTCCACGTCCTTGCCCGGGGCGATCCCCGTGCGGTTGCCGACGCGGAAGATGTGCGTATCGACCGCTTGCGCGGGATAGCTCCACCACATGTTCAGCACCACGTTGGCGGTCTTGCGTCCGACGCCCGGCAGCGATTGGAGGGCGGCGCGCGAGTTGGGCACCTCGCCGTCGAACTTGTCGATCAGCATGCGCGACAGTTTCATCACGTTCTTGGCCTTGTTTCGGTAAAGGCCGATCGTCTTGATGTGCTCGATCAGCTCTTCCTCGCCGAGATCAAGCATCTTTTCCGGGGTGTCGGCGATCTTGAAGAGCTCGCGCGTGGCGCGGTTTACCCCGGCATCGGTCGCCTGCGCCGAAAGGGCCACGGCGACCAGAAGCGTATAGGCGTTCACGTGGTCGAGTTCGCCCTTGGGTTCGGCGGAGGCGGCCTGAAACCGGGTGAATATCTCGCGGATTGTCTGGTAGTCGAGTTGCTTGGCCATGACAGTCCTTGTGCCCGCTTTGGTGCGGATGCGCAACATTCGGGTCGCGGTGATCGGGGCGTGCGCGTACATTCCCTGCATCGAATGGAGACGTCACATGACTGCCGGGATCAACACCGAAATCCGCGACGGGTATCATTTCAACGTCATGCGCCGGGCGATCGACCTGATCGACGCGGGCGGGCCCGGTGTGCGCCTGTCGGATCTGGCCGGCGACATGAACATGAGCCCGGCGCATTTCCAGCGCCTCTTTACGCAATGGGTGGGCGTCAGCCCGAAGCGGTATCAGCAATACCTGGCGCTGGGCCAGGCCAAGGACCTGCTGGCCGAGCGGTTCACCACGCTGGATACCGCGAATGAGCTGGGTCTGTCGGGGACGGGGCGGCTGCACGACCTTTTCCTGCGGTGGGAAGCGATGAGCCCCGGCGAGTTCGCGCGGCGGGGTGCGGGGATGAAGATCTTCTGGGGGTGGTTCGACAGCCCGTTCGGCCTGGCACTGGTGATGGGCACAGAAAAAGGCATCTGCGGGATCGGGTTCGCCAGCGAGACCGGCGAAGAGGCGGCGATGGAGGACTTGATCTCTCGTTGGCCCAACGCCGACTTCGTCGAGGACCCGATGATGTTGCGCCCTTGGGTGTTGCAAGCCTTCGGCGCGGGCGATCAACAGGGCGAGAAAGTGCCGCTTTACATGATCGGTGCGCCCTTTCAGATCAAGGTGTGGGAGGCGCTGATGCAGATCCCCTCGGGCCATGTGACGACCTATTCGGAAATCGCGCAGTCCATCGGCAATCCGCGGGCCGTACGCGCCGTTGGCACGGCGGTGGGGCGCAACCCGGTCAGTTTCCTGATCCCGTGCCACAGGGCGCTGCGCAAATCGGGCGGACTTGGCGGGTATCACTGGGGCCTGCCGGTGAAACGGGCGATCCTGGCGTGGGAAAGTGCGCGGGCCGAGGCGGGGTGAGCCCCTTTTTGGCGCAGAGAATGGGCCAGGATGTGCATTTCCTGCCGGCCCCATGGCGGTCGGCCTGACGGTTTTGCGCGGATCATCGCCGGTTTCCCCGCAGAAATCGCTTGGGCCTTGGACACAAATTGCTTAGAATCATCGTCAGACCCGGCAAACGGGCATTTGAAACATGAGGCATCAGGATGAGCATTTCACACAAAACCGTCACTCTTGTTGCGGGCCTTTCGCTGATGGGCGTCACCGCCTGCACCAGCCCGTCTTACCTGGACGACACTGCCGTCGACCGGAACCAGAAGGCCAAGCAGGGCGCGTTGCTGGGCGGGCTGATCGGAGCCGGCGCGGGAGCGCTGGTGGCCGACAAGAAGGTCAAGGGCGCGCTGATCGGCGGTGCGGTCGGCGCGGCGGGCGGCGCTGTCGCGGGCAACATGCTGGACAAGCAGGAGGCCGAGCTGCGCAGCAACCTCGGCAATAACAACGTCGATATCCAGAACACCGGCGACCGTCTGATCGTGACGTTGCCGCAGGACATCCTGTTCGACGTGGACAGCGCGACGGTGCGGCCGGGGCTGCGCAGCGATCTGGCTGCGGTGGCACAGAACCTGCAGAATTACCCCGACAGCCGCGTGCAGATCGTGGGCCATACGGACAATTCCGGCGGGGCCGAGCATAACCAGGCCCTGTCCGAGCGGCGGGCCAATGCCGTGGCGGACGTGCTGATGAACGGCGGCGTGGCGTTCAGCCGGATCGATGCGTTCGGCCGGGGCGAGGACGTGCCGGTGGCGTCGAACCTGACCGAGGACGGCAAGGCGCAGAACCGCCGGGTGGAGATTGTGATCCTGCCCAACGCGGTCTGACGCCGGCAAAGATTATTCGTCGAATAATCCGGCGTTGAATTGAGTGGCCCCGCCGGATGGACCGGCGGGGCACTTGCGTTTCGGGCGGTGGCTTCAGCCGAAGACGCGGCCCAGGGCCTCGTCCACCGAGGCGACGATCTGGTCGATGTCGTCCTTGGTCGAAATGAGCGCGGGGGAGAAGCACAGCGTGTTGTTGAAGCCCGGGATCGAGCGGTTGGTCACGCCGATGATCGTGCCTTGTGCCATGCAGTCGGCGACGACGGCCTGCGCCTGTTTCTCGGGCACAGGCTCCTTGCTGGTGCGGTCCGAGACTAGCTCGGCCCCGAGGAAGAGACCCTTGCCGCGGACCTGACCGATGACGGCGTGCCTGTCGGCCAGCGCGTTCAGCTGGTCCGTCATGTAGTCGCCCATCTTCGTGGTGTTCTCGAGCAGGCCTTCTTCCTCGATGATGGCGACGTTTTCCAGCGCCGCGGCGGGGCCGGCGGTGCAGCCGCCGAAGGTCGAGATGTCGCGGAAGTAGTTGAGGGGGTCCTCGACGTCGTCCTTGAACATGTCGAAGACCTTTTCGTTGGTCACGCAGCAGGCGATGGCGGCATAGCCGGAGGCGACGCCCTTGGCCATGGTCACGAAATCGGGCTCGATCCCGTAATGCTGGTAGCCGAACCAGTGGGTGCCGGTGCGGCCCACGCCGCAGACGACCTCGTCGATATGCAGCAGGATGTCGTACTTGCGGCAGATCTCCTGCACGCGGGGCCAGTAGCCCTCGGGCGGGGTGATGACGCCGCCGCCGGCAGTGACCGGCTCAAGGCAGAGCGCGCCGACGGTGTCGGGCCCTTCGGCGAGGATGACTTCCTCGATCGCGTTGGCCGCGGCGATGCCGTACTCCTCGCCGGTCAGGTCCCATTGGGCGCGGTATTCAAGGCAGTGCGGCACGCGCACGAAACCGGGTGCGAAGGGGCCGTATTGCGCGTTGCGCTCGTCCTGGCCGCCCGCCGACATGGTGCCGATGGTCGAGCCGTGATAGTCGCGCTCGCGGTAGAGGATCTTGTATTTCTTGCCGCCATAGCGCTTGTGCGCGATCTGGCGGACCATCTTGAAGGCTTTCTCGTTCGCTTCGGAGCCGGAATTGGTGAAATAGACCCGGCTCATGCCCGGCATCTTGGAAATCAGCTTTTCCGAAAACATCGCGCCGGGGATCGAGCCCGCGGAGCCCGCGAAATAGGGCAGCTTGATCAGCTGGTCGCGAATGGCGTTGGCAATGCGCTCGCGGCCATAGCCCACGTTGACGGTCCAGACCCCGCCGGAGACGGCGTCGATATGTTCCTTGCCGTGCTGGTCCCAGACGCGCATGCCCTTGCCCTCGACGATGATCTTGGGGGCACCGGTCTGGAACGGCTGATGTTGAATCAGGTGGTGCCAGACATGGGCGCGGTCGGCGTCCACGACTTTGTCGATATCATTCAGCAGGTTGCCATCCATCGGAAACTCCATCGGGTCAGGCCCGGCACGGTGGCCGGGGGCGGATGAGTGCACATCGGTGCGATTGCCGTATAATCAGCCTCGAAACCGCGTCTGTCGATAGGGCCAGGCTGGTTCAATAATTAAGTCCAGGGAATGCCGCCGATGCCCAGCAGAAGGGTTAAATTGTGGCTATTCTGCTGATTTCTGAGACGGTTTTTCCGAAACTTCGGTTCAGAAAGGTGGAAGAAGCCCTGTCAGCCAGACAAAATCATTGATCGGAATCGTAAATTCGGCTCGGATGAGGCCGCATCTGCCATCGGGGGCAGCGTTGCGGCACCATGCTGCACGCCCCGCAAAGATGGCGCAAATAAGAAATGACACTCCAGGGAGACAAAGAAAAATGACACTCAAGTCAAAACTCATGGCGGCCACCACCGGCGTGGCGCTTATGGCGGGCGCTTCGGCTTCGGCGCAGGAGATCACGGTCGGCTATTTCCTCGAATGGCCGATGCCGTTCCAGTATGCCAAGGCCGAAGGCATGTATGACGAAGCGATGGGCATGACCGTGAACTGGGTCAGCTTCGACACCGGCACCGCGATGAGCGCCGCGATGGCGTCGGGTGATGTGCAGCTGGTGGTGAGCCAGGGCGTGCCGCCCTTCGTGGTGGCCACCAGCGCGGGCCAGGACCTGCAGATCGTCGACGTGGCCGTGTCCTATTCGGACAACGACAACTGCGTCGTGTCGGCGGCGCTTGAAATCGACAAGGACAGCGCGGACGAACTGGCCGGCAAGAAGGTCGCCGTGCCGCTGGGCACCGCGGCGCATTACGGGTTCCTGAAGCAGATGGACCATTTCGGCGTGTCGCTGGACAGCCTGACGGTGGTCGATATGGCCCCCGCCGAAGGGCAGGCCGCACTGGCGCAAGGCGCCGTGGACATGGCCTGCGGCTGGGGCGGCGCGCTGCGCCGCATGAAGGAAAGCGGCAACGTGCTGTTGACCGGCGCCGAGAAGGAGGAACTGGGCATCCTGGTGTTCGACGTGACGTCCGGCCCGGCGTCGTTCATCGCCGAAAACCCGGACGTGGTGTCGAACTTCCTCAAGGTGACGGCGGAGGCCAACGCCATGTGGGCGGACGAGGCCAACCACGAGAAGATGCTGCCGGTGATCGCCGAGGACGCGGGCATGTCGGAGGAAGACACGATGGCCACCATCGAGACCTTCGTCTTTCCGCCGGTGGACGAGCAACTGACAGAGAAATGGCTGGGCGGCGGCGCGCAGGAGTTCATGAAGGGCGTCGCGGACGTTTTCGTGGAGTCCGGCTCGATCGACGCGGCGAAAGCCTCTTACGAGACGAACGTGAACACCGGCCCGCTGGAAGCGGCCGCGCAATAACGCTTTGCACAAGACACCCGCGGGCCGCACGCCGGTCCGCGGGACCGCACCACACCAAAAATCCGAAAACGGAAGGGGGCAGGCATGTCGACATTGAAGATCGACAATATTTCCATGCGCTTCGATTTGCCGAATGGTGGTCATGTGCAGGCGCTCAAGGACGTCTCGCTGGAGTTGCAGAGCGGCGAATTGTTGAGCGTGCTGGGGCCGTCCGGCTGTGGCAAAACCACGCTTTTGAATATCGTCGCGGGATTTCTTGCGCCGACCGAGGGCAAGATCACGCTGAACGACCACAAGGTCACGGGACCGAACGCCGAACGCGGCATGGTTTTCCAGCAAGGCGCGCTGTTCGAATGGATGAGCGTGCGCGACAACGTCAGTTTCGGCCCCCGGATGAAGGGCGAAAGCAAGAAAACCTACACGCCGACCGTCAATCACCTGTTGGATGTAGTGGGCCTGAAGGACTTCAAGGAAAAGGCGATTTACGAATTGTCCGGCGGGATGCAGCAGCGCGTGGCGCTTGCCCGCTGCCTGGCCAACGATCCCGACGTGATCCTGATGGACGAACCCTTGGGGGCGCTCGACGCGCTGACCCGCGAAAAGATGCAGGGGCTGGTGCTGAAGCTCTGGAAGGAGACGGGCAAGACGATCATCCTGATCACCCACTCGGTCGAAGAGGCGCTGCTTTTGGGTGAACGTCTGTTGGTGATGGCGCCGCGGCCGGGGCGCATCCACAAGGAATATCGCCTGCCTTTCGCCGACCTCGGTGTGGGCAAGGACCTGCGCGAGGTAAAGAAACATCCCGAGTTCAGTGAGCGGCGTGAGGAAATCCTCGAGATGATCTGGAACATGGAAGAAGAGATCATGGGCCGGGTGGAGGAAAGCGCATGACCGGGTTCATCGTTCTCGCGCTCTATGTGGGCGCGTTTTTCATTGCCTATCTCGCGGTCTCGGCGCTGTACCGGGCGTTCTTTGCACGGATCGACTATACCGCGCTGAAAACCGTGACCTTCGGTGACGAAAGCGCCGTGCGCCCGAACCGGGCGGCCAGCGTGCTGTCGGTGATCACGATCTTTCTGCTGTGGGTGGCCTTTACCAACTCGAGCCTGCCGCTGCCGCAGGCCTCGTCGCCCTATCTGGGGGAGGTGACGTTCACCTATACCTCCACCCTGCCGGACGGGCGGGCGGACGATGCCGAGGTGACCGTGCTGGTCTACCGCGAGGATATCAGCCAGACCATGGACGCCGAGGGCAACCCGGGGCGTATCCCGGCGGCGCCCGAGGTGGAGCCGGGCGAGGGGTTTGCCAAGAACGACAGCGTCGTGGTGCCGCGCTACGGCTACAAGGTGATCAACGTTCTGGGCAATGACGAGCTGGGCCGGTCCGAGGATGCGGTAATCACCGCGCTCAACGGGACCGAGGTGCAGGCCGGTGAGATGATACGGCTGCCAGAGGGCACGGTGGGGCTGACCGACAAGGGCACGCCGACCTTCTCGCCCTCGACCGGCAACCGGATGCAGCGGTTGTACCTGCCCGCCCCCGAGGTGACGGTGGAGCGATTCTTCGAGCTGAACGAGGAAGGGTACCGCAACTATACCCTTTGGCAGCATACGTGGATTTCGCTGCAACGGGTCTTGCTGGGCTTCTTCTTCGGCGCGCTGGTGGGGATTCCGCTGGGCTATGCCATGGGCCTGACCAACTGGGCGCGCGGCTGGTTCGACCCGATCGTCGAATTCATGCGGCCGGTGCCGCCGCTGGCGCTGATCCCGCTGATGATCATCTGGTTCGGCATCGGAGAGCAGTCCAAGGTGATCCTGCTGTTCCTGGCGGCGCTCTGGATCATGGCGATCGCGGCACGGGCCGGTGTGTCCGGCGTGGCGATTTCCAAGGTCCACGCGGCCTACTCGCTGGGTGCCAGCAAGATGCAGGTGCTGACCAAGGTGATCATTCCCAACAGCCTGCCGGAGATCTTCACCGGGGCGCGTGTCGCGATGGGGGTCTGCTGGGGCACGGTCGTGGCCGCCGAACTGGTGGCTGCCGAACGGGGCCTTGGCATGATGATCATGGTCGCGTCGAAGTTCCAGCTGACGGATATCGTCATCGTCGGGATCATCCTGATCGGGATCATCGGGTTCCTGATCGACGTGGGCATCCGGATGCTGGAAAAATGGCTGGTGCCCTGGAAAGGGCGCGTCTGACGCCAGCGCCATGACAGAGACGCCCGGCCGACGCGCCGGGCGTTTTCCGTTTCACGCCCGCATGTCCTTGGGCGAGCCCATCACCACGAAGGAGGTGATGGCGTTGACCTGCGGCAGGGTGCCGATGACGTCGGTATGAAAGGACTTGTAGGCGGGCAGGTCGGCCACCTCGATCCGCAGCAGGTATTCGACCGAGCCGGTGATGTTGTGGCATTCCACCACCTCGGGGGCGACGGCCATGGCGCGTTCGAAGGCGATCCCGCTGTCCTTGGTGTGGGAGTTGAGGCCAACCGTGGCGTAGGCTACGAAACCGACGCCCAGCTTGGAGCGGTCGAGCACGGCACGAAAGCCGGTGATGATGCCGCGGCGCTCAAGATCCTGCACACGGCGCAGACAGGCCGAGGGCGACAGTCCGACGCGTTCTGCCAGGTCGAGATTGCTGATGCGACCGTCGCGCTGAAGTTCTTGCAATATCTTGTCGTTAATCTTGTCCATGACGCGCATGGATTGCACAATTTCACTTCGAACGCAAACAAACGCAATTTCACTGCGCGACTTCCGCCATATGGTTGCGTCCATGACACTCGAACTGCTTATCCTTCTCACCGGCTTTGCCCTTGCCACGGTGATCACGCCGGGGCCGAACAATCTGATGCTGATGGCCTCGGGCGCCAATTTCGGGTTTCGCCGGACAGTGCCGCACATGCTGGGGATCACCTTGGGATTTCCCTGCATGATCGTTCTGGTGGGGCTGGGGGTGATGCAGGTGTTCGACCTCTGGCCGCCGGCCTACATGATCCTGATGGCGCTGAGCGTCGTGTATCTGCTGTACCTGGCGTGGAAGATCGCCAATGCCGCGCCGCCGAAGGAGGCGAAGGCCGAAGGCAAACCGCTGACCTTTCTGCAATCGGCGGCGTTCCAGTGGGTGAACCCCAAGGCGTGGAGCATGGCGCTCTCGGCGATCACGCTTTACGCGACCAGCCGGGACCTTGGCGCTGTCCTGTGGGTGGCCGGGGTCTACGTGGTGGTCTCGGTCGTCAGCACCACAAGCTGGACCGTGCTGGGTCAGCAGATGCGCCGCTTTCTGACCAGCCCAAAGCGTTTGCGGATATTCAACCGGGTGATGGCGGCATTGCTGGTGGCGACGCTGGTCCTGGTGCTGCGCCAGCAGGGCGCGGGATAGGCGTGGACTTGCGTGATCGCGGCGTTGCTGCGATGACGGCGGCCATGACGATCACCTTACTTCATACCGCCGAGGCGCACCGGGAGCGGTTCGACCGCATCCGCGACCGGATTGCACCGGACCTGACGCTGAACCATGTGGTGCGGCCGCGATGGCTGAAGCGAGCGCAGGAGGGGCGCGGCGCGGCGCTAGAGGACGAGATCGCTGGTGTGGTGGCGCGGGCCGCCGGGCCGGTGCTGTGCACGTGCACAACGCTGGGGCCACTGGCCGAAAAGGCGGGGGCGATGCGCGTCGACTGGCCGATGATGCGGGCGGCGGCGCAGGCGCAGGGGCCAGTTGTGATGGCGTTTTGCCTTGAAAGCACCTTTGCGCCCAGCCTTGCGTTGCTGGAGCGGGCACTGGCGGAAGAGGGCGCGCCGCAGAAAGTGTACCCCCTGCCGTTGCCGCAATACTGGCCGCTGTTCGAGGCGGGCCAGGCGGAGGCCTTTGATGCCGTGATCGCCGGCGAGGTGCGTCAGGCCGTGGACGCGCAGGGCGACGTGGCGGCCGTGGTGCTGGCGCAGGCATCGATGGCGGGCGCGGCGGCGCGGCTGGAAGACCTGGTAGTGCCGGTATTGAATTCGCCGGAGCTTGCGTTGAGGGCAGTGCTGGACGTGACGCGCGGTTAAAGCCGTTTGTACATGTAGGTCGTGGAATGGAGGGTGCGCCCGTCCGGGTCGAGGGCGAAATCAGGGATGACGCCTCCCACTTCGAAGCCCACGGAGGCATAGAGCGACTGCGAGGCGTCGCCGCTGCGGGTGTCGAGCGTGACGTTGGTTTTTCCCAAGCTGCGGGCGTGGTTCAGCGCCGCGCGCAACACCATGCGACCAAGGCCGCGGCGGCGGGCGGTGGGATGTACCATCATCTTGGCGATCTCGGCCCGGTGCGGCTGGTTCGAGGGCATGGCGGTGACAAGCTGGACGGTGCCGGCAAGCGTGTTGTCCAGGTGGGCGGTAAACAGGTTGCGCCGGTTGGCGGTCACTTCGGGAAAGACGTCGGTTTGCCAGAAGGCACGGGCCGTCTCGGGGTCAAGCGTATGCAGGAAGCCCACGGCGGCGCCATCGGCCACGGTGTCGATCAGCAGGCGGGCAAGGTTGTCGAGGTTCCGGTCCAACGCGGGGCCGGTCAGCGCGGCGATCCGGGGCGCGGTCATGCGAGCGCCAGAAGGTAGCGGGCGCCGTCTGACCCGGCGCGAAACTCAGACACGCCGTTCAGGCGGTAGCGCAGGCAATCGCCTGGGGACAGGCTGTGGGTCTGACCGTCGACAGTGATCTGCAACGCACCTTCCAGCAGCACGAAGTGATGTTCGTGACCCGGAACGCTGGGATGGTCGTAAGAGATATGTGCGTCCGGTTCGAGGGTGGCCTCGACCAGCTCCATTTGCAGATCGGCGCTGGGGGGCGAGACGTTGCGGCGGCGAAAGCCATGGCTGGCGTCGTGATAAACCGGCTGGGCGGTGCGGGCCACGAAGGCCTGGAACCGGCTTTCCAGCGGCGAGATCAGCTGAGAGATCGGCAGGCGCAGGGCGGTGGAGAGCTTGGCAAGCGTGTCGGCCGTGGGGCTGACCTCGCCATTTTCGATGCGCGAGAGGCTGGCGCGGCTGACGGTGCTGGCCTCGGCCAGGTCCGCGAGCGTGAGGTTGCGCGACTGGCGCAGGTCGCGGAGATGCTGGGCCAGTGGAGGCGTGGGGGAGAGGGTCGATTCCATAATTGAGAATTAATCCCAAATTTGGGATTCAAGCAAGCCCTCACGTGCGAAGTCTGTTGAACCCCCCCGCCATTTCCATATATCCCGTTCGCCAAACAGGAGCATCGGCATGACCAACTACCTCGACTTTGAGAAGTCCCTGGCGGAAATCGAAGGCAAGGCGGAAGAGCTGCGCGCGATGGCGCGCACCACCGAGGGCATGGATGTCGAGGAAGAGGCCGGGGCGCTGGATCGCAAGGCGGCGGCGATGCTGACCGACCTTTACAAGGACCTGACGCCGTGGCGGAAATGCCAGGTGGCGCGGCACCCGAACCGGCCCCATTGCAAGGATTACATCGAGGCGCTGTTTACCGAATACACGCCGCTGGCGGGCGACCGGAACTTTGCAGACGACCACGCGGTGATGGGCGGGCTGGCGCGGTTCGGCGACACGCCGGTGGTGGTGATCGGCCACGAGAAGGGCAACGATACCAAGTCCCGGATCGAGCGGAACTTCGGCATGGCGAGGCCAGAGGGGTATCGCAAGGCGATCCGGCTGATGGACATGGCCGACCGGTTCAACCTGCCGGTGATTACGCTGGTGGACACACCCGGCGCATATCCCGGCAAGGGCGCCGAGGAGCGCGGCCAGAGCGAGGCGATTGCCCGCTCGACCGAGATGTGCCTGAAGGCCGGTGTGCCGCTGGTGAGCGTGATTATCGGCGAGGGCGGATCGGGGGGTGCTGTGGCGTTCGCCTCGGCCAACCGCGTGGCGATGCTGGAGCATTCGGTTTATTCGGTCATCAGCCCCGAGGGCTGTGCCAGCATCCTGTGGAAGGATTCCGAGAAGATGCGCGAGGCCGCCGAGGCGCTACGCCTGACGGCGCAGGACCTGATAAAGCTGGGCGTGATCGACCGGGTGATCGACGAGCCGAAGGGCGGCGCGCATCGTGATCCGACAGGCGCGATGGCGTCGGTGGGCGATGCGATCCGGGCAATGCTGGACGGTCTGAAGGACCTGTCGCGCGAGGAGCTGGTGCGCGACCGGCGCGAGAAGTTCCTGAAGATGGGATCGACCGGGCTGGCGGCCTAGAGCGCGACGCCCAGGCGTATGATGGCCCACGCCGCGCCGGCGATGTGGGCCAACGTGATCAGTACCGAGAAGAAGTGAAGAAGCTTGAAGCGCTTGGAGTGACCGGCGTCGGTTGCTGCGTTGATGCGTGGCATGAGCGACTGGCGCGCATAGAGCGTGGTAAGCGCGATCACGACGAGGATCACCGTGGACAACAGGTCGGTGAAGGCGGCGCAGACCGCCGCGAGGGCCGCCGTGCCCAGCACGAACAGGTAGAAATGCGGAAAAGCGCGGCGGATCAGGGGGCGGGCCGTCTCTTCGGGCAGGGCTCGCAGCACGAAGGCGGCGAAGCCGAAGGAATAGAGCGTCATGCCGCCGAAGAGAAGCGCGGTGAGAAGCAGGGCGAGTATATTCATGTCATGGCCTTCGGTTTCTGCGCGGTGCCGATATAGATCACCTGCTTGAGCGGCAGCACGCCGAACGTGAAATCGAGGCGGCGGCTCAGGCCGGTGGGGCCGAGGCCAGTCATCCTGCCGGGAGTGAGGCCGGCCCCTTGCAGTCTGTTCGTCAATTCATTGGGCTTGATGAACATTTCGGGATCGTGAGTGCCCCTGGGCAGCAGCCCTAGTATGTCCTCGGCCAGGGTAATGGTGGCCAGCCGCGAGACGAAGTTGCGGTTGATCGTGTCGTAAAGGAACAGCCCGCCGGGTTTCAGCACGCGGGCGACCTCATGCAGGACCTGTTGCAGGTCTGAGACATGCTCAAGTACGTCGACGCATACCACGGCATCGAACCTCGCCTCGCCATAGGGAAGCGCCTCGCCGGTGCCGGTGTCGTAGCGGATGGCAAGGCCGGATTGCGCGGCATGGCTGCGAGCCACGGCGATGGCCTCTTTCGCCGGGTCGATGCCGGTGACCTGCGCGCCGCGCTGCGCCATGGCCTCGGCCATGAAGCCGCCTGCGCAGCCGAGGTCGAGCACGTGTTTTCCCGCCCAGTCGATGTGCCGGTCGAAGTAGTTGAGACGGGCTGGCACAAGGTTTTTCAGCGTGCGGACCCAGCGCAGTTCGTCCGACCACCACTTGGCGGCGGCATCGTCGTAGATCTCTTGCGTGTTGCGGATTTTTGCAGTCATTGGCCGGAGATAGGCCGGCTGGAGCGTGCATCCAGAGGAGGCGTCAGGCCAGCAGCATCTTCAGCCCTTGCGTGACGTCAGAGCGCACGGCGAGGCGCAGGCCCGGTTCATCCCCGGCCTTGAGCGCCGAGATGATCAGGCGGTGATAGCGCGGCGGCTCTTTCTGCTGAAGCTTGCCGTAAAGCGCCCGCATCGTGGGGCCGAGTTGAAGCCAGACGGTCTCGGCCATCGCCAGCATCGCAGGCGCCTGGGCGCGCAGGTAGAGCGTGCGGTGGAACTCGAGGTTCGAGCGGATGTAGCCGACCGCATCCTGATGGGCGATATGGTCGGTGATCCGGGCGTTGATGGATTGCAGCCTGTCGATCAGCGCCATGTGGGCGCGGGGCAGGGCGCGGCTGGCCAGCTCGACCTCGATCAGGGCGCGCAGGGCCGCCAGTTCCTCTATCCGTTCGTTGCCAAGCTCGGGCGCGGCGAGGCGGCCGGAACTGCTGACCGTCAGGGCGCCCTCGGCGGAGAGGCGGCGTACGGCCTCGCGGGCGGGGGTCATGGAGACGTTGTATTCCGCGCCGACGCCGCGCAGGGTCAGGGCCTGGCCGGGGCGCAGCTCGCCATGCATGATGCGGCTGCGCAACCCCCGATAGACGCGGTCATGGGCCGACCCGGTGGGGGCGGCGCCGGTGGCCGGGGCAATCCCGGCTTCGGAACGCGGCGGAAAGTTCATGGCACATTTGTGATCACAGTTTGCCGAACGGTCAATCCCGTTGCGTCAGTCGAAGCGATAGCGGTGCAGTTCCGCGCCGTTTTCCCGTAGCCAGCGGCGTGGCGCATCATAGCCGGGGCAGATCCGTGCGACGATATCCCAGAAGGCGCGGGAGTGGTTCATCTCGACAAGATGCGCGACCTCGTGCGCGGCGACATAATCGAGCACCTCACGCGGGGCGAGGATCAGCCGCCAGGAATACATCAGCCCGGCATCGTGGGTGCAGGACCCCCATCGCGAACGCGTGTCGCGCAGGGTCAGACGGGCATATCCGCGGCCGACCGCCTGCGCGTGGTGATCCGACGCCGCGGCCAACTGATCGCGGGCGCGGGTCTTGAGCCAGGCCTGCACGCGCCGCGGCGCGGTCTCGGGCGGGCCGGGCACGGTGAGGGTGTCGTCGGTGAGTTGAATGCGGCGGCCCGCGCCGGGCGCGAGATGGCGCAGGCGGCCCTCGACGGGCAAGTCCGATCCGATTCGCACCTCCATCATGTCGGGCTGGCGCGACAGCTGCGTGCGCAGCCACGCGGCCTTTTCATTGGCGAAGTTCAGTGCCGTGCGCTCGGCCACGCCGGGGGGCATGGTCAGCGTCACGCGCCCGTCAACGCCCGACACCCTAAGCGAAATCCGCCGTGCCCGCGCCGAGCGGCGCAGGGTCACTTCGACCGGGGGTTGCCGGGCAGAACATATTGCCCCATATGCCGCTCACCTCTTGCAGCGCCGCGTTGCGCTTTATGCCTTTGACACCTGATACGTCTTATGGCAGGGGACGTCGAACGCCTGCAAGTCCACAGACACCGAAGGGGATAAGGATGCCCAAGGAAGAATGGGGTGTGAAGCGCGTCTGCCCGACGACCGGCAAACGGTTTTACGACCTGAACAAAGACCCGATCGTCAGCCCCTATACCGGGGAGGTGGTCGAGATGCACTCCGGCAAGAGCCGGTCCATCACCGCCGACGCGGAAGATGCCGAGACCAAGAAGATGAAGGGTAACGATGTCGACGAGGAAATCCTCGACGATGATGACGACGTCGATGTCGACCTGGGCGATGATGTTCTGGAAGACGATGACGATGATGACAACGTCTCGCTCGACGATATCGCCGACGTCGCGTCGGAGGACGACGAGAGCTGAACCAAGTTGTGACGGGGCGGGATTTTCCACTTGATCCCGCCTGCCGCTTTACCTAGAAGGCGGCGAATGACGGGCCCGGCGACGGGCCATCTGTCCGGGGCCTTAGCTCAGCTGGGAGAGCGCTTGCATGGCATGCAAGAGGTCAGGGGTTCGATCCCCCTAGGCTCCACCATCCCCTCGATTTGAACATACGATTTACGCAGATAGTTGTCGTGAACGGGTTGCAGAAGCGCCGCCCTGGCGGGGGACGCACTGTCCTGCTGGCCGGACTTGGCGGAACCTTGACCGAGTGCGCACGTTGACCGGAGAGGCTTGCGGGCATCGCAGGCCGTAACCCGTGAAAGGAGCGTTCCGATGTTTCTGCTGCATTTGGTCGTGGTGGCCCTGGCCCGCCTCGGCGCACCCCTACAACCGCAGAAAGCCCTGCCCGCGCGGATGCGTATCGGCGCAGGCCGCGACGCGCCGCGGTGACTGCAGCCGACCGGACGGCTCGGCTGGACCGACTGGACCGGATGGCTAGGACCCTGGACACCAAGTTCCGGCTTCCAGTGCTGGGCGTACCAGTGGGTTGGGATTCGATCCTCGGGCTGATACCGGGGCTTGGCGATCTGGTCACTGTCGGACCGGGTGCCTGGATGATTCTCGAAGGGCACCGGATGGGCGCGCGCAAACGCGTGCTGGGACGAATGGCGCTGAACACCGGCATCGACACGGTTCTGGGCGGCATTCCGTTGCTGGGCGATGCCTTCGACCTGTTCTTCAAATCCCACCGTCGCAACGTTGCGTTGCTGCGGCGTGAACTGGACGTCCTGCCCACCACGGATGAGCGCGCGGCCTCCTTGTAACGGATCCGACCCGGCTCTCGGGCGCACCGCGCCAGAGCCGTTCTGGCAGAAAATCGCGATGGTTGGCGCGCCCGTTATCCGCTAGGCTTGTCGCGTCAGGAGATCGCATGGCAGAGCACGGTGACTTCCCTATTGTCGGTATCGGTGCCTCGGCCGGTGGGCTGGACGCCTACAAGCGATTTCTGCACGCATTGCCGGACGATACCGGCGCCGCATTCATCCTTATTCAGCACCTGGACCCGAACCATCCCAGCATGATGGCGGACCTGTTGACGCGGCAGACCGCGATGACCGTGGTGCAGGCCGAGGATGACATGCTGCTGGCGCGCGACACCGTCTACGTCATCCCGCCAGGCAAATTCATCCGCCTGACCGACCGCAAGCTCAGCCTCGATGCACCGGTCGAGGAAAATGGGATACGGATGGCCATCGACTATTTCTTCCGGTCGCTGGCAGAGGAGCGTGGGGAGAAGGCGATCGGCATCGTGCTGTCGGGCACCGGCAGCGACGGGACCTTGGGGTTGCGGGAGATCAAGGCGGCCGGCGGCATGGCGATGGCACAGGATCCGAACGAGGCGGAGCACGACGGGATGCCGCGCAGCGCCGTCAGTACAGGATTGGTGGATTTCGTTCTGCCGGTAGCGGAGATGCCGGAGCGGCTGAAACAGTTCTTTCAGCATCCCTATCTGCGCGAGTCCAATGAGGCCGAAACGCCGCTGTCGCAGCAAACGCCTGACGGGTACAACGAGGTTCTGCGGCTGTTGCGGTCGCAGACCGAGTATGACTTTCGCGACTACAAGCGCGGCACGGTCGAGCGGCGCATACAGCGGCGCATGGGGCTGGGCCAGTTCCGGGAACTGTCGGACTATGTGGAACACCTGAACGAGACACCCGAGGAAGTGCACAGCCTGTTCCGTGACCTGCTGATCGGCGTAACCCGCTTTTTCCGCGAGCCCGACGTCTGGGAGGTGCTTGCCGACAAGGTGATAGAGCCGATGCTGGACGGCAAGAACACCAAAGACGGAATACGTGCCTGGGTACCGGGATGCGCCAGCGGGGAAGAGGCCTATACCCTGGCCATGACGATCTTTGATCGGCTGGACAGACGCCGCGCCGACCTTCCGGTCCAGGTGTTTGCCACCGATCTCAATTCGCGGGCCATCGATGTGGCCCGGACCGGGCGATACCCGGTCGCAGCGCTGCCGGACATACCCGAGCCGATGCGGCGCAGTTTCATCACCGAGGAGGACGAGACGTTCCAGGTCAGCAAGCGGCTGCGCGAAACCGTGGTCTTTGCGACGCAGAACGTGATTTCGGACCCACCCTTTTCGCGACTGGACATCATCAGTTGCCGTAACGTGATGATCTATCTCGAACCCGACGTACAGCAGCGGATGATCGAGATGTTCCACTTCGCGCTGAGCGAGAACGGGCACCTGCTCTTGGGCAATTCCGAGAATGCGGAGCGGCCCGGGCGGTTGTTCTCGCCGGTCGAGAAAAGCAGCCGGATCTATCGCAAGGCGATCAACAGCCGGGTCCGGCCGGGAAAGTTCCCGGTTCCGCCGAGCGGGACGCAAGACGGAATGAAACTGCCGTCGCGCACGCGCTCTTTCGCCCCGGTGGCCGAGACCGCACGGCGCCAGCTTATGGAGCGTTTCGTGCCGCCCTGCGTGGTGATCAGCAGCAGCATGGAGGCGCTCTATTTTCACGGAGCGGTGCGTGACTATCTGCAGTTTCCGGATGGCGAGCAGACAAGCCGATTGTCGGATATCGTGGTGCCCGAACTGCGCGGCAAGCTGCGCACGGTGCTAAATACCTTGCGGACGGGGGGCAAGGAGGCGGAGGCGTTGGCGCTGAACGTGCCGCGCGGAGACGGCCAGATCAGTGTCCGGATCCTTGCCGAAGCTGTCGTCGGCGACGATGGCGAGCGGACCTACCTTGTCTGTTTCAACGATGCCTCTGACGTGCGTGACACGGATGCCGAGGACGCCGCACGGGCCAAGGCGCTGAAAGAGGCCGGGCCGGACGAGCGGGATGCGGTGGAAACGCTGGAATACGAACTGCAATCCACTCGCGAAGACCTGCAATCGATCATCGAAGAGATGGAGACCTCGAACGAAGAGCTCAAGGCGTCGAACGAAGAAGTCATGAGCATGAACGAGGAGCTTCAGTCGACCAACGAGGAGTTGGAGACGTCGCGCGAAGAGTTGCAATCGCTCAATGAGGAACTGTCGACCGTCAACAACCAGCTCGAGGACAAGATCGAGGAACTGGAGGAGACCAACAACGACCTCAACAACCTGCTGACCTCGATCGACATTGGCGTGATCTTCCTGGATACCGACCTGCTGATCCGGCGGTTCACCCCGGCGATGAAGGACGTGATGCGCATCATCGACGGCGATGTCGGTCGCCCGGTCGAGGATATCGTGATGCGGGTGCAGGACCCGGACCTGATAGAGGATGCGCGCACCTGCCTTGAAAAGCTCACAGACATGGAAGCGGAGATCAGCACCGACGACGGCAGGCACCGCATTCGGCGCCTGCGCCCCTATCGCACCTCGGAGAACGCGATCCAGGGCGTGGTCGTTAGCTATACCGACGTCACCAACCTGCAAAAAGCGCGGGCCGCCGCGCGCCGACGTGAGGCGCAGCAGGAGGCGGTGGCCGAACTGGGCCGGGCCGCTCTGTCGGGGGCGGATCTTCAGGACGTGTTTGACATGGCGGTGCGCGAGTTGTCGGAGCACATGGGCGCGCGGTATACCAAGGTGCTTCAACTTGACCCCGGCGGCGGATATCTGACCCTGCGCGCCGGTGTGGGCTGGACCGAAGCGACAGTGGGGGAATCCACCGTCGGCTCGGGCGTCGAGAGTCAGGCGGGGTATACCCTGCAACAGCGCGGCGCCGTGGTTGTGCGCGACTTTCGCGAGGAGAAGCGGTTCACCGCGCCAAGGCTGCTGAAAGACCACCACATCCTTTGCGGTGCAAGCGTGATCATCGGACCGAATGACGCGCCCTGGGGCGTTCTGGGGGTGCATGAAAGCGACTTTGACCGCTGCAGCTTCAACGCCGACGACATCAATTTTCTTCAGGCGGTCTCGAATGTTCTGTGGCTGGTTATCGCGCGGGGCCGGGCGTTGGACAACATCGAGGAGGAGCGACGGCAGTTGCGCGACATGGCTGACAGCCTTCCGATCCTGTTCGCGGTGATAGATGCCGACCAGCGCTACGAGTTCGTCAACAAGGCCTACGAGTTCTGGGGGCGGACGGCCGAAGAGATCGAAGGGATGCGGGTTTCGGATCTGGTCAATCCCGACGCCTACGAGACCATTGCGCCCTACGTCGCCAACGCGCTGCGCGGCGAGGTGCAGAACTTCGAGGTGAGGATCGGCCCGGCGTCGAGCGACAACCGTCGCGATGTGCTGGCCAGCTATGCCCCGCGACGGGATGCAGCGGGTGCGGTGACGGGGTTCTATTCCGCCGCGCTTGACGTGACCGAGCGCAAGCGATTGGAGCGCGACCTTGCTGAGCGGTTCGACCAGTATCGCACGCTGGGTGAATCGATTCCGTTCGGTGTGTGGATCAACGATGCGGAGGGCAAGCTGACCTATGTAAGCCCGGCCTTTCTGGACCTGGTCGGCAAGACGCTGGAAGAGGCCAGGGCCGGAGGCCTGAGCGATAGTGTCGCCCCGGCGATGCGCCAGGAGGTTCAGGAATTGTGGCGGGAAACCTTGCGGACGGGAACGCCCTGGGAACGCGAACTGGACATCATCGGCAAGGACGGGAAGACCTATCACACGCTGGCCCTTGGACGACCGATCCGCGATGCCTCGGGGCGGATCACCTCGTGGGTTGGCCTGAACCTCGATATCACCGATCGCAAGGCGGAGGCGCAAAGGCTGGCGGTCATCTCGGCCGAACTCGAGCACCGGGTGAAGAATATCCTGGCCACGGTCTCGACCATCTCGCGGATGACCGGGCGGTCGTCGAAAACCCTAGAGGAGTACCGCGATGCGCTCCAGGCGCGTATCCGGGCGATGGCGGCGGCACACCGGCAACTGGCGGATGCCAAGTGGCAGGGCATGTCGCTGAAGCAACTGATCGAGACCGAGATCGACCCGTATCGCGCGAGCCGTATCGATGCGATCCACCTGGGGGGCCCCTACGTGGAGTTGCCCCCGGTCTCGTGCAGACGCTGGCGCTGGGATTTCACGAGCTGACGACGAATTCCAGCAAATACGGCGCCCTGTCGAGCGAGGACGGACGACTGGACATCACCTGGAAGACCGAGGGGGTTTGCAGATAGACTGGATCGAATCCGGCCTTACGGGCGTTGAGGCACCGACGACGAGTGGTTTTGGCACCACCTTGCTGACGCGCATCCTTGCAGCGCAAGGCGCGGCAGTGACGATAGACTATCGCGACACGGGTATTCATGTCAGGATATCCCTCGCAGATTTGGCGTGAGACCGCGCCGGGAAGGACCGGTAATGAAGGTTCTGGTTTTGGAAGACGATCCGCTCTTGCAGGTCGATCTGGCGGAGATGCTGGAACAGATGGGGCACGAGGTTGTCGGCCCCTTCAGCGCCGAGGCCCCCGCTATGCAATCCTGCGACGGGTCGCTTCCGGATGCGGCCTTCGTCGATTACAATCTCGGCAAGGACAAGAACAGTACCGGACTGGCGCGGCGTCTGTATCATGACGGCGTGCAATTTGCGTTTCTGACGGCTCATGGGCGACAATACCTGCCGCCTGACCTGCACGAGGTGCTGGTGATCGAAAAGCCGTATACGGAAGCGCAGCTGGAGCAGTTCCTAGGGAGTGTCCGCCACTGACCTCGACGCGGCCGGGGCGGACATCCCGCGCGGCATACGCGACAGCGTCTCGATCACGATCTCGGCGGGCTCGGTCTTGTCGATGGTGATCGCGGAGGGGTCGATATCGAGGATGCGACCCTGTTCGCCGAGGATGCCGCTATAGACCACCGTGGATACGCCGCGGGATTTCAGCACGGCCAGCAGGCGTTTGCCTTCGGGCTCGTTCAGGAATGCACCGGAAAAGGTATTGCCCAGATCCAGGTCGAGAATGCAGTAATCGAACGCGTCGGCGTTGATTGCCGCAAGCGCGTCCTGGTAGCAGCATACGCTTTGCAGAGACTCGCAGCCGGCGTCATCCAGCGCGATCTCGAGACCGACGCGGATGACCGGATCGTCTTCTACGACAAGAACCGATGACAGGGAAATAGGACTAACCTCAGAGTTTTTCTGTTCGCTCGGTACCGTACCATGAACGCTTCTGTCGCGCAATTTCCGGCGCGAGGATGAGCGGCCCGCCGCCCGTGTAGATGCCGTTCGGCGCCGGGCTGGCAGGGCGGATTGAATCGCGGCTCAGACAAACTGTTGCAGAAGGATCTGCGTGGCGCGATCGGCCGGCAGGAACTGTGTATGGACCTTGAGGCCGGCATCGGTGGCTGGCGCAGGGTGAGCGGTGGAGCGGGCGAGCGGAGGATCGGTGCGCGGGGTCATGATGGGTGTCCTTTCCATTGCGTGATCATGGGTCGACCGCAGATGTGTTTCCGTTCAATCACGCCTGCGCGTTCAGGGCTTGCAAAGCGCCGGGGACAGGCCATTTCTCTTGAGAAAGCAAAAGCGGGGGTATCCATGACCTACCAGAAGACCGAAGACGCGGTGGCGCGGCTGACGCCGGAGCAATACCGCGTGACGCAGGAGAACGGCACCGAGCGGCCCTTTACCGGCGAATACAACGATCACAAGGCCAGCGGCATCTATGTCGACATCGTGTCGGGCGAGCCTCTGTTCGCGTCGTCCGACAAGTTCGAAAGCGGCTGTGGCTGGCCGAGTTTTACCAAGCCGATCGCGCCCGCGCACGTGACCGAGCTGCGCGACGACACGCTTGGCATGGTTCGCACCGAAGTGCGCAGCGCCCATGGCGACAGCCATCTGGGTCACGTCTTTCCCGACGGGCCGCAGGACCGGGGCGGGCTGCGATACTGCATCAACTCGGCCTCGTTGCGGTTCATCCCGCGTGACGAGATGGAGGCCGAGGGCTATGGTGACTATCTGGATCAAGTGGAGGACGTATAATGGCTGAAGAACGTGCAGTGCTGGCAGGCGGATGCTTCTGGGGCATGCAGGAGCTGATCCGCAAGATGCCGGGCGTCGGCAAGACCCGGGTAGGCTATACCGGGGGTGACGTGCCCAATGCCACCTACCGCAACCATGGCACCCATGCAGAAGGCATCGAGATCTGGTTCGATCCCGACAAGATCAGCTATCGGCAGATCCTGGAGTTCTTCTTTCAGATCCACGACCCGACCACGCTGAATCGTCAGGGCAATGACGTGGGCATGAGCTATCGCTCGGCGATCTATTACGTGAACGAAGAGCAAAAGGCGGTGGCCGAGGACACGATTGCCGATGTGAACGCGTCCGGCCTTTGGCCGGGCAAGGTGGTGACCGAGGTCGAGCCCGTGGGCGATTTCTGGGAAGCCGAGGCCGAGCATCAGGACTATCTGGTGCGGTTTCCGGCGGGCTATACCTGCCATTTCCCGCGCCCCGATTGGGTGTTGCCGCGGCGCGACGCTGCGGAATAGGGCGCAGGAAACTACCTGCCGATCCGCCGTAGAGAGCCGTCCCATCCGGGCCGGCTTTTTCGGTTTGCCGAATATCTACCCAAAAATACCCTGTTGCGTCGTGGGTCGAGACACTTAGTATTCCCGCCACAAACAGGGAGAGAACCAATGAACAAGATGATCGGAGCCGGCGTCACCGCCGCGCTGTCCTTTGCTTTTGCCGGAGAAGCCTTGGCTGTGGAATGGAACGTCTCGGTCTGGGGCAAGCGCCGCGCCTTCACCGAGCATGTCGAGAAGCTGGCCGAGTTGGTCGCCGAGAAGACCGACGGCGAGTTCACCATGAACGTCAGCTATGGCGGGCTGTCCAACAACAAGGAAAACCTGGACGGGATTTCCATCGGCGCCTTCGAGATGGCGCAGTTCTGCGCGGGCTATCACCCCGACAAGAACCGCGTGATCACCGTGCTGGAGCTTCCGTTCCTGGGTGTCAGCAACCTCGAGGAAGAGATGGCGGTTTCGACGGCCGTCTACAACCATCCCGCCGCAACGGAGGAGATGGAGCAGTGGAACGCCAAGCTGCTGATGACATCGCCCATGCCGCAGTACAACCTGGTCGGAACCGGCGAGCCGCGCGACGAGCTGGCCGACTTCGAAGGCATGCGCGTGCGGGCCACAGGCGGTCTTGGCGAGGCGTTCAAGGCGGTCGGCGCGGTACCGACATCCGTTACCGCGACCGAAGCCTATCAGGCGATGGAATCGGGCGTGGTCGACACGGTGTCTTTCGCGCAGCACGCGCACCTGTCGTTCGGCACGATCAACCAGGCGGACTGGTGGACGGCCAACCTGAACCCCGGCACGGTGAACTGCCCCGTGGTGGTGAATATCGACGCCTATGAAGGGCTGAGCGACGAGCACCGCGAGGCGCTGGACAGCTCGGTGCCCGAGGCGCTGGACCATTACCTTGCCAACTACGGCGAGCTTCTGAAGCGCTGGGACAGCGTTCTGGAGGAGAAGGGCGTCGAAAAGGTGATGATCTCGGACAGCGTGAAAGAAGAGTTCAAGGCCCAGGCCGCGGACCCCGCGCGCGAAGCCTGGATCGAGGAGATGGAAGCGCAGGGCCTGCCGGGCCAGGAGCTTTACGACCTCGTGCAGAGCACGCTTGAAGAGCAGCGCGCCTCCAACTGATCGCATATGATCTGCACCGCCCGGCGTCGCGCCGGGCGGTGCTGTATTCCTGACGGGGGAGGATCGGATGGCCGGGGCATCGACCGTTCTGAGCGACAGCAGCCTGCTAAGCCGGCTTGATCGCGCGCTGCTTCCCCTGGAGCGGTTCATGGCGCTGTTGAGCGGGATCGCGGCGTTTTCCCTAATGTTTCTGGCGGCTTACTCGGTTTCGGGGCGAAAGTTCTTTGACGCGCCGCTGGCGGGATATGTCGATTACATCGAGGTGCTGATGCCGCTCATTGCGATCATGGGCGTGTCCTATGTTCAGCGCGAGGGCGGGCATATCCGCATGGACATCCTGATCGGGAACCTGAGCGGGCGCCTGCTGTGGTTTCTGGAACTGTTGACGGTGCTGCTGGTGCTGGTGTTGATCGTGGCTCTGGTCTGGGGCTCCTGGGCGCATTTCGACCGGTCGTTCGATTGTGCACGGCCCCTGTGTTCGCGGGACAGCACCATCGACATCGGGCTGCCGGTCTGGCCGGCGAAACTGGTCGTGCCGGTGGCGCTGGGCGTGCTGGTGGTCAGGCTGGTGTTGCAGGCCGTCGGCTATGGCCGCGCCTTCCTGCGTGGGCTGGAGCGACCCGTCGCGGTGCCACTGGCCCTGTCGGTCGCCGAGCAAGCCGCGCTTGAGGCCGAGCAGCTGGAAGGGCGGGATTGATGGACCCGATCACCATCGGCCTCTGGACCACCGGCTTCATGCTGGTGATGGTGGTCATCGGGATGCGCGTGGCCTTTGCCGCCGGGCTGGCGGGGTTCCTGGGCCTTGTGTGGCTGCGCTGGAACGGGTTCGACTATGACCCCGCCCGGCTGTGGAAAGCGGTGGAGATCAGCGTCAAGGTCGCGGGACAGGTGCCGCACTCCAAGGTTTCGGCGAACGCACTTTCCCTGATCCCGACCTTCATCCTGATCGGGTATCTGGCCTATTACGCGGGCCTGACGCGCGCCCTGTTCGAGGCCGCCAAGCGGTGGATCGCCTGGGTGCCCGGTGGTCTGGCCGTGTCGACGGTGTTCGCCACCGCCGGTTTCGCGGCGGTGTCGGGGGCGTCGGTGGCCACGGCGGCGGTGTTTGCCCGCATAGCTATCCCCGAAATGCTTAAAATTGGGTATAACAAACAGTTCGCTGCCGGTGTCGTGGCCGCCGGGGGCACCTTGGCGAGCCTCATTCCGCCCTCTGCCATCCTGGTGATCTACGCGATTATCGTGGAGCAGGACGTCGGCAAACTGCTGCTTGCCGGGTTCATTCCGGGGGCGTTTTCGGCCATCGTCTATGCCACGCTGATCATCGGGATCGCGGTCATTTTCAAGTCCGTGGGGCCGCCGGTGGGCGGGTTCACCTGGCGCGAGAAATTCGCCGCGCTGCCGGCCGCGCTGCCTATCGTGGCGGTGGTCGTGATCATCATCTTCTTCGTCTACAACCCGTTCGGCGATGCTTGGGGCACGCCCACCGAAGGCGGCGCGGTGGGGGCGTTCATCGTGTTCCTGATGGCGCTCTATCGGGGTATGCGGCTGGGCGAGTTGAAGTCGGCGCTGATCGAGACCGCGAAGCTGACGGTGATGATCTTCACCATCATCTGGGGCGTGCTGATTTACGTGCGATTCCTAGGGTTTGCGGACCTGCCGGGGGCGTTTGCCGACTGGATCACCTCGCTGACCGTGTCGCCGATGCTGATCCTGATCTGCATCCTGCTGGCCTATGCCGTGCTGGGCATGTTCATGGATGCGATCGGGATGCTGCTGCTGACGCTGCCGGTGGTCTATCCGGCGGTCATGGCGCTGAACGGGGGCGAGTTCGTCAGTGTCGAGGACAGCGCGTTCGGCATGTCGGGCGAGATGTGCGCGATCTGGTTCGGGATCCTGGTGGTGAAGATGGCGGAGTTCTGTTTGATCACGCCGCCCATCGGCCTGAACTGTTTCGTGGTGGCGGGCGTGCGCCCGGACCTGAGCGTTCAGGACGTGTTCAAGGGGGTGATGCCGTTCTTCATCGCGGATGCGGTGACGATCGGGCTGCTGGTGGCGTTTCCGATCATCGTGCTGTGGCTGCCGGGGCTGGCGTGACCGCGGGACGCGAAGGTTAACGGGGCGGAAAAGGCGAAAACGACGTCGGTATCGTGTCGGTATTTCGACTGTATCGCTGCGGTGCCATCGTCCGAAGGCCCGGATGAACAGGGCGGGCGTTGCGCCCTGTGGCCCGCGTGGCGATTTCGAGTATTTCTGGAACGATGAAAGCCGGGGTCGTCTAGTCGCGGCAGAGGGTGCGCGCGGTGGTGAGGATCGAGTCGGCGCTTGGCATGGTGGAGGCATAGGCCGGGCCGGTAGCGATGAAGCTGTCGGTGGCGGTGAGGCGGCTGTGGGGGATGTCCGTGTGCTCGGTGAAGAGCGCCATCAGCGCCTCGGCCACGCCGCCGGAGTGGCGGGTTTCGTCCACGATCAGGATACGTTTGCAGCCCTTCACGGCGTCGATAAGGGCGGGGCCGGGGAGCGGGGAGAGCCAGCGCAGGTCGATGACGCGGGTCTTGATCCCGTCGGCGTCAAGCTGGGCTTGCGCCTGGCGCGAGAGGTGGTGGCCGTTGCCGAAGGTGACGATGGCCAGATCGGTGCCGTCGCCGTGCTGGCCGACCTGGCCCAGGGGAATGGTCTCGGACGGGTCGGGGTAGGTGGTGAGCCAGCCGTTGTCGCCCGCCTCCGTGAGGTCGCGCATGGGGTAGAGGGCGATGGGTTCGAGGAAGACGACGAGGCGCTGTTCCTCGCGCGCGAGACGGACGCATTCGCGCAGCATCATGGCGGCGTCGGCACCGGTGGAGGGGCAGGCGAGGATCAGGCCGGGAATGTCGCGCAGGACCGCGACGGAATTGTCGTTGTGGAAATGCCCGCCAAAGCCTTTCTGATAGCCCAGGCCTGCGATGCGGATAACCATTGGGTTGGTGTATTGGCCGTTCGAGAAGAAAGGCAGGGTGGCGGCCTCGCCGCGCAACTGATCCTCGGCATTGTGGAGATAGGCGAGGAACTGGATTTCGGGGATCGGCAGGAAGCCGTTATGGGCCAAGCCAAGCCCGAGACCGAGGATCGAGGTCTCGTCGAGCAGGCTGTCGATCACGCGGTCGGGGCCGAAGCGGTTTTGCAGCTTTTGCGTGACGCCGTAGATGCCGCCCTTGCGGCCCACGTCCTCGCCCATCAGCGTGATCTCGGGGTGGGTGAGCATGAGGTCGGTGAGCGCCCAGTTGATGTGGCGTGACAGGATCTGCGGCTCATTCATCGCCTTGAGGTCGGGGCCGAAGGCTGCGGCGCGGGCCTCGGGCGTGGGGCCGTTGGTGGGGGCGCATTCGCGTTTGGGCGGGATGAGGGAGGCCATGACATCCTGCGCGGTTTGCAGGCGGGGGCGGGTGGCAGCCTTGTCGCAGGTCTTTTCGACCTCGGCGCAGGTGTCGGTGTAGAGGGTGCGGGCGTCCGGCGGGGTCAGGATGCCGGAGCTGTCCAGCAGGCGGACGGAATGCAGGAGGGGGTCGTTGGCCTCGTCGGCCTCGACCTCGGATTTGGGCAGGTATGTGGTGGGCACGTCGGCGCCGGCATGGCCGTAGAGGCGCACGGTGCGGATGTGCAGGAAGACCGGCTGGCGGTGGGTGCGGGCGTGGTGGGCGGCGCGCTGCGCCGTGGCAAAGGTGTCGTAGATGTCGAGCCCGTCGCAGGCCATGTAGGTCAGGCCCGGGCGGTGCGCGAAATTGGCGGCGATCCAGCCCTTGGGCGTTTTCACGGAGATGCCGATGCCATTGTCCTCGCAGACGAAAAGCATTGGCAGGGGGACGTTCTGGTAGGCGGTCCAGGCGGCGGTGTTGAAGGCGGCCTGGGCGCTGGCGTGGTTGGCCGAGGCGTCGCCGAAGCTGGCCATGACGATGCTGTCGCGGGGCAGCTGTTCATGCTCGGGCGCGTGGCGGCGGGCGAGGCCGAGGGAATAGGCGGTGCCGACCGCCTTGGGCAGGTGGCTGGCGATGGTGGAGGTCTGGGGCGGGATGTTGAGCGCCTTTGACCCAAGCACCTTGTGGCGGCCGCCGGAGATGGGATCCTCGGAGGAGCAGGCGAAGGAGAGGGCCATGTCCATGGCGATATCGTCGTGGCCGGTCTGCAGGGCGCGGGCGATCTGGAAGGCGGCGTCGCGGTAATGCAGGAAGGCCATGTCGGTGAGGCGCAGGGCGGCGGCGACGGCGGCCATGCCTTCGTGCCCCGAGGAGCCGATGGTGTAGTAGCCCTGACCGGCCTTTTGCATGACGCGCGCCTGGGCGTCGAGCGCGCGGGAGAGGCATTGGGCGCGGAAGATGAGTCGGGCGGTGTCGGGGTCGAGCGGACCGACAGGATCGCGCCCCGGGGGCAGATCGCCCGCATCGGTGCGGGACAGGAAGTTTTCGTGCACGATCTGGGCGCGGTCCATGGGCGGGCTCCTTCTTGTGAGGGAAGGCGTAGCCAAGCGGCGCGGGAATGGGAAGGGTCAGGTGCCGGGAACGTGGCGGGTGACGCCGCCGATGGCCGTGGTGAGGTCGGTCGCGGCCTGCATCACGGCGGCGCTGAGGCGGTCTATATCGCCGGTGCCGACGCGGCTGGTGGGGCCGGAAACGGAGAGGCCGGCGACGGGCTCGTTGTTGAAATCGAAGACCGGGGCGGCGATGCAGCGCATCCCGATGTTCTTTTCCTCGCCGTCGATGGAATAGCCGCGGGCGCGGGTGCGGGCGAGTTCGGCCCGCAATATGCCGGCGTCGGTGATGGAGTGCTCGGTATAGGCGGTGAGGGTCTGACCCTGGAGCAGGCGGGCCAGGCGGGCGTCGTCCATTTCGGCCATCAGCGCCTTGCCGATGCCCGAGGCGTGCATCTGCGAGAGCGTGCCGGGCGGGAAGAAGGCGCGGATGCTGGCATGGGTTTCGACCTGGCTGACGAAGAGGACCTGGCCGGAGGTTTCGACGCCCAGGTTGGCGGTTTCGCCGGTCGCCTCCATCAGGCGGCGCAGGATGGGGCGGGCGCGTTCGACAAGCGTGGTGCGGCGCAGGAAGCGGGCGCCGATGATGAAGGCCTGCGGGCCGATATGCCAGGCCTGTTCCTCGGGGTCGAACTCCACCAGGCCGCGCGTTTCCAGCGTGACGAGCACGCGGTAGAGCGTGGCGGGGGACTGGTCCATCTCGGTGGCGAGTTCGGAAAGCGCCTTGCCCTGGTGCTGGCTGACGTAGTCGAGCACTTCCATGGCGCGGTCGAGGGATTTGATGGTGTTCTGATCGGTCTTGTCGTCCCAGCCGCGGGGGCGGCCGCGGGCGCGTCGGGGCGAGGGATTCGGCTCGGCCATTTGATGCCTCGGTGTAATTTTGAAATATTACTTCACATTATGAAAAATATAAGCGTCTGACAAGTATAAATAAATCAACTCAAATCAAAAATGAAAAATGATTTCAAAAAAATTTTCAAGCGTGAGCAAGCCCTGTACACAGGCGGTGAGTTTTGGAGGAGACGAACATGAGTTTTCAGAATCCCGTTTTCATTCCCGGCCCGACCAACGTGCCGGAGAGCCTGCGCAAAGCCTGCGACATGCCGACGATCGACCACCGGTCGGCCATCTTCGGAGATATCCTGCACCCCGCCCGCGCGGGCGTGCAAAAGGTGCTGAAGTCGACCTCGGCGGAGGTGTTCATCTTTCCGTCGACCGGCACGGGCGGTTGGGAAACCGCGCTGACCAACACGCTGTCGCCGGGCGACAAGGTGCTGATTGCGCGCAACGGCATGTTCAGCCACCGCTGGATCGACATGTGCGAGCGGCACGGGCTTGACCTGGTGATCGACGAGACCCCCTGGGGCGAGGGCATTTCCGCCGAGCGGTATGGCGAGATCCTGACCGCCGACAAGGGGCACGAGATCAAGGCGGTGCTGGCCACGCATAACGAGACGGCGACCGGCGTGAAGTCGGACATCGAAGCGATCCGCAAGGCGATGGACGCCGCCGGCCACCCGGCGATGCTGTTCGTGGACGGCGTCAGCTCCATCGGGTCGATGGATTTCCGCATGGACGAGTGGGGCGTGGACGTGGCCGTGACCGGCTCGCAGAAAGGGTTCATGCTGCCTGTCGGCCTGGCCATCGTCGGGTTCAGCAAAAAGGCGATGGAGGCGACGAAGTCGGCCAAGCTGCACCGGACGTTCTTTGATGTGCACGATATGCTGAAAGGCTACGCGGCCAGTGCCTATCCCTATACGCCGGCCGTGGGATTGATGAACGGTCTGAAAGTGTCCTGCGACATGCTGCTGGACGAAGGGCTGGAGGCGGTTTTCGCCCGGCACACGCGCATTGCCGATGGCGTTCGCGCGGCGGCGAAGGCATGGGGAATGCCGCTTTGTGCCAAGTCGCCGGAGGTTTACTCGGATACGGTAAGCGCTATCTGCACGCCTGAAGGCTTTAACGCGACCGAGATCGTGACCCATGCGGCGGATGCCTATGGCATGGCGTTCGGTGTGGGTCTTGGCGAGGTCGCGGGCAAGGTGTTCCGCTTTGGTCACCTTGGAAGCCTGACGGATGCGATGGCCCTGTCCGGCCTTGGCACGGCGGAAATGTGCATGGTGGACCTGGGTCTTGATATCGAACTTGGGTCCGGTGTGGCCGCGGCACAGGATGTGTGGCGCCGGCGCCCGGCCCAGAGCCAGAAGGACGCTGCCTGATGAAGGACGCCACGGAGATGTATATCCCCACATACCAGGACATGCTGGACGCGCATGAGCGGATCAAGCCGCATATCAACCGGACGCCGGTGCTGCGGTCTGACTATCTGAACGAACTGACCGGCGCAGAGCTGTTCTTCAAATGCGAGAACTTTCAGGAGCCGGGGGCGTTCAAGGTCCGTGGCGGATCGAATGCCGTGTTCGGCCTGAGCGACGAACAGGCGGAAAAGGGTGTGGCCACGCATTCGTCCGGCAACCACGCGCTGTGCCTGAGCTATGCGGCGGGGCGGCGGGGCATCCCGTGCAACGTGGTGATGCCGCGCACCGCGCCGCAAGCCAAGAAGGACGCCGTGCGGCGCTATGGCGGGACGATTACGGAGTGCGAGCCGTCCACGTCAAGCCGCGAGGCGGTGTTCGCCGAGGTGCAGGAAAAGACCGGCGGCGAGTTCGTGCATCCCTATAACGACCCGCGCGTGATTGCCGGGCAGGGGACGTGTTCCAAGGAGTTCATGGAGCAGGTCGATGGCCTCGAGATGATGGTCGCGCCCATCGGGGGTGGCGGCATGGTTTCGGGCACCTGCCTGACGCTGTCGAACCTGGCACCCGAGGTGAAGATCATCGCGGCCGAGCCGGAGCAGGCGGATGACGCCTATCGCAGTTTCAAGGCCGGGCACATCATCGCCGACGACGCGCCGGACACCATCGCGGACGGGCTGAAGGTGCCGCTGAAGGACCTGACATGGCATTTCGTGTCGAACCACGTGAGCGAGATGTATACCGCCAGCGAGGAAGAAATCATCGAGGCGATGAAGATCACGTGGAAGTACCTGCGGATCGTCATGGAACCCAGCTGTGCCGTGCCTCTGGCGGTGATCCTGAAGAACCCGGCTGCCTTCCAGGGCAAGCGCGTGGGTGTGATCGTGACCGGCGGCAATGTCGATCTGGACAAGTTGCCGTGGATGACGTGATTCCTTTGCACCCGGTTGTGGTTTCCGATAGGAAACTTACGTAGACGATATGAGCCGGCAGGGCGGCGAGGCCCTGCATGACAGTCAAATCAATTGGATAGGGAGAGATCCGATGAAAGACATGAGCAATCTCGACGATTTCGAAGTGGGCTTCGACATTCCGGCCAAGCCGGGGATGGACGAATCCGAGATCCAGACGCCCTGCCTTGTGCTGGACCTCGATGCGCTGGAGCGCAACATCAAGAAGATGGGCGATTACGCCAAGGAACACGGCATGCGCCACCGCACCCACGGCAAGATGCACAAGTCCGTGGACGTGCAGAAGCTGCAGGAGCAACTGGGCGGCGCGTGCGGCGTCTGCTGTCAGAAAGTATCCGAGGCCGAGGTGTTCGCCCGTGGCGGCATCAAGGACATCCTGGTCAGCAACCAGGTGCGCGACCCGGCCAAGATCGAACGACTGGCCAAGCTGCCGAAGCTGGGCGCGCGGACGATCTGCTGCGTGGACGACCTGGCCAACGTGGCCGACCTGTCGGCGGCGGCGCAGAAGCACGGCACCGAGATCGAGTGCCTTGTCGAGATCGACTGTGGCGCGGGCCGCTGCGGCGTGACAACGACGCCCGAAGTGGTGGAGATCGCCAAGGCGATCGACGCGGCAGACGGGCTGAAGTTTTCGGGCATCCAGGCCTATCAGGGCGCGATGCAGCACATGGACAGCTATGACGACCGCAAGGAAAAGATCGACATCGCCGTGGCGATGGTGAAGGACGCGGTCGACACGCTGAAGGCCGAAGGGCTGGACTGCGATATCGTCGGCGGTGGCGGCACCGGATCGTATTACTTCGAGTCGAACTCGGGCGTGTATAACGAGCTGCAATGCGGCTCCTACGCCTTCATGGACGCCGATTACGGCCGCATCCTCGACAAGGAAGGCAAGCGGATCGACCAGGGCGAGTGGGAGAACGCGTTCTTCATCCTGACCTCGGTCATGTCCCACGCCAAGGCGGACAAGGCGATCGTCGACGCGGGCCTGAAGGCGCAGTCGGTCGACAGTGGCCTGCCGGTGGTGTTTGGCCGCGATGACGTCGAATACATCAAATGCTCGGACGAGCATGGCGTGGTGAAGGATCCCGGCGGCGCGCTGAAGGTCAACGACAAGCTCAAGCTGGTGCCGGGCCACTGCGACCCGACCGCCAACGTGCATGACTGGTACGTGGGTGTGCGGAACGGCAAGGTGGAAACCGTCTGGCCGGTGTCGGCCCGCGGCCACGCGTACTGAACCCAATTCTTCCTGTGGACTGTCGGGGTTGGCATTTCGCTGACCCCGCTTTTTTGAAAGGCCCCGAAACATGATCATTGTTCCCGAGCGCGAGATTGCCGACCTGATGACCCGAGAAGCGGCGTTCGATGCCGTCGAAAAGGTGTTTGCCGCGATGGCGGCGGGTGACGCGTATAACTTTCCCGTCGTCCGCGAGGCGATCGGGCACGAGGACGCGCTTTACGGCTTCAAGGGCGGGTTCGACAAGGCGGGTCTGACGCTGGGGCTGAAGGCCGGGGGTACTGGCCCAACAACCTGGAGAAGCGGGACATCATCAACCACCAGTCGACGGTGTTCCTGTTCGATCCCGACACCGGCAAGGCCAAGGCGATGGTGGGCGGCAACCTGTTGACCGCGCTGCGCACTGCCGCCGCCTCTTCGGTGTCGATCAAGCATCTTGCGCGCAAGGATGCCAAGGTGATCGGCATGGTCGGCGCAGGGCACCAGGCGACGTTCCAATTGCGCGCGGCGCTGGAGCAGCGCCAGTTCGAGAAGGTGATCGGCTGGAACTATCACCCCGAGATGCTGCCCAATATCGAGAAGGTCGCCAAGGAAGCCGGCGTGGCTTTCGAAGCGGTCGAATTGGAGGGTATGACGGAGGCGGACGTGATCATCTCGATCACTTCGTCGTTCAATGCCACGCTGATGGCCGACCATGTCGGTGCGGGCTGTCACGTGGCCTGCATGGGCACCGACACCAAAGGCAAGCAGGAGGTCGAGGCGGCACTTTTGCAAAAGGCGACGGTTTTCACCGACGAGGTGGCGCAGTCGGTCAGCATCGGCGAGGCGCAGCACGCGGTGAGCGAGGGCCTGATCACGGAAGGCGACGTGCACCAGATCGGCGCGGTGATCAACGGCACCCATCCGGGGCGGACGAGCGATGAGGAGATCACGCTGTTCGACGGCACCGGTGTGGGGTTGCAGGATCTGGCCGTGGCCGCGAGCGTCGTGGACCTGGCCGTGGAGCAGGGCCGCGCCATCGAGGTGGATTTCTGAGGCGGACGTTTCGCCCCTGGGCCAGGCCCAGTTAGAGGCGCGGGGGAAACTTCGCGCCTTTTGCTTTGGCCTGGACCTTTGGCTGGAAGGGCCCGGACAGGGCCGCGTAATCCGGGATCTATTGCATCGCAGCGACGGGGAAAGAGCCCGTCTACCGGGACGAACCCGTAGCCGGGTGGAGTCGGTCAGGCGCTGATCGCGCCGGCAACGACTCATCGCTTGCTGTCGGCTGCATGAGAGCGCTTCGAAAGCGGCTGATCCAGTCTTTGAAATCAGACTTATCGATCAGCGTTCACGGCCCGGATCGGGCCTGGCGGGCCTCTTGGGAACGGGATGTGCGGATGCCTGTATCGAGCTCGACGCGCAATGTGAGATCGAGGAACGATCGTTTCCAGATGGCGTTGGTTCCGGTGGAGGATGTCGCGGTATGAGGGAAGAAGAAGGCGCTTTAAGTGACGTCCTTGAAGAGCTCGAAAAAGCTCTCGAGGGAAGAGATTCGGTTGAGGCAGGCCGTTTGATCGATGCGCTCGATCATCGTGGATACGGACCCGCATTGGCCACTCTGCCCCTGCTCGAACTCACTCCCATCGGCGGCATTCCGGGTTTCCCGACATTCCTCGCGCTCACGCTCGCCATTCTCACTATTCGACTGCTGGCGGGCTATGAGCATTTCTGGGCTCCCGACTGGCTCCGTCGACGCAAGCTCAGGTCGGAACGCGTGGTCAAGTCAGTTGATTGGTTGAAGCCTCTATCGCTTCGGATCGATGCAAAGCTTCAGGAGCGCCTGTCAGGTTTCGCGGGCTCGACTGCAAGGCGGGCGGCCTGCATCGTGATCCTGGGGCTTCTCCTTATGGTGCCGCCTCTCGAGGTTGTTCCTTTCGCCACGTCCGGCCCCATGATCGTTGTTGCGATTTTCGGCCTCGGCCTGCTCTACCGCGACGGTCTTCTCATGCTCTTGGGTTTTACAGGAGCGGTCTTTGCGGTTGTTTTCGGATTTTGGGGCCTTGTCGGTTCAGGGGGCTCCTCGGGCTGAATCCAAGCGGGCGCACGCCGGAGTCGAGGCCGTATTCGTTCCTGCTTAATCACCCGAGGGCGGGCCGAGCGGCCGATCATTCAGGGCGCGCACCCTTCGCCCTGCGGCCGTAAAGCATCACGCCGGGGCTGGCCGTTACCCCATGCAGCAGCACTGAAACCGCGACTACGGCGCTCGCCATCGTCCAAATGCGGGGATCGTGAAGGGTTTCTTCGGCATGAAGGGCATAGTAGATCGCTGCCACACCGACCGGTCCGAACCAGCCAAAGAACACTGCGTCGCGACGACTGATCTTCAGAAACGGGACCAGAAGCAGGATCGCCAGCGGCCGGCGCAACACCAGAACTGCCAAAGCGAAAACGAGCAGTGTCCAGCCACGATCAAGCCACGCGTTCCACGGCAACAGAGCCCCGGTCAGCACGAAGACTGGCAGGGTGAACAGCTTGGTGACGGCCTCCTGCACGTTCTCGTCCTCCAGCTCGGCCTCGCGATCGACAAGCGTATTGAAAGCCACGCCGGCGGCGAAAGACGCCAGTATACCATCCGAGCCCACGGCGTGCGCGCCGGCCACCGCCAGCAGCGCCAGAGCCACCGAGAGGCTCAGAAGCGAGCTGTGCTCCACCCAGCCGCGCCGATCGCCGACGCGCAGCGCCACGCCCGTCAGCCCACCAAGCGTCGCCCCTATCCCGACCGCGAGCAGGAGGTCGACAGGGATGACATGGGTGATCACCTGCGTCAGCCCCGCCTCGCTTCCTTCTGTCATCATCAGGAGAGGCAGGAGCACCAGCAGATAGGCCAGCCCGTCATTGGCGCCTGATTCCGCTGACAGGATGCTCCGGCTCTTTTGCGGCAACTCGGCCTCGGCGACATGCCCGGTGACGATCGAGGCCGCGACGACCGGATCGGTCGGCGTGAGGGCCGCTCCGAGGCTCATCGCCAGCAACGGCGCCAGCCCGAATGCCAGCCACGCCAGACCGCTGGAGACCGCCCACATCAGCAACAGCCCCGGTCCAAGCAGGATAAGCAGAGGCCGCCGCAACTCCAGGAGGTCCCTTATCGGCACACGCAGGGCCACACCCATCACGGAGATCGCCAATGTCAGCCGTGCGGCCTCTTTCAGGATCGCATGCGGCGCTCCCCATTCGTCCGGGCGCAGTAAGCCCGCGCCTGTAGGTCCTGCAGCAATTCCGACGCAAAGTGCCAGCAGAGGTCGAGAAACCGGTAGCTTCTGCAAGGGGCCCGAGGTGAGGCCCAGCAGAACCACCGTGAGTGCTGATATTGCCATCGTCAGATAGAGCTGCTGCATGATCGTTCACCGTTCCCCGTGTTCGACGCTGGGGAGAGTTTAACGAAGATCTAACGTTTTTCGCCCCGAAGGCCGCCGTGGTCCGACATCAAAACGGATAACTCCATCTTTGAATCGGCGAAAGGGTGGTTGAACCTATCGTTGTTCTATCGGTCACCACTGAGGCAAACGCCAACGCGACGCCGAAGGAAGAACGGAATGCGAAGCAGATCGACCCCGCCGATGCGCCCTGGATCGCACGAGGTGCAGATATGACAAAGTCGAGACGGGAACGAATTGTCCCTTGTGTGGCACACTGTGTCAGCGTTTGGAGCAGCTGTGTTCCGATTCTTGGTCACTCAAGCTTTCAGATGCCGCAGAGGTAGGCACCCCTGAACACGGCGGCCCATCAAAAGGTAGAACGGTGACCTGCCAAGTCCTTGAAAAGTGGTGAGCCGTGCAGGATTCGAACCTGCGACCCACTGATTAAAAGTCAGTTGCTCTACCAACTGAGCTAACGGCCCACTAGGCGGCCTATCTAGAAAGAGGGCGCAGGGGGTCAAGCCCGAATCGAAGGGAATTTTCCGGTGTGGCTGGATTCGTCGAGACGGGGGCTTTATATGCGCGGCCATGAGCGATGCACAGGACACCGGGTTGCCCTTCATGAAGATGCACGGGCTGGGAAACGACTTTGTCGTCGTGGATGCGCGTGTGCGCGCGCTGGAGGTCACGCCGGGACTGGCGCGGGCCATCGGGGACCGGCATCGCGGGATCGGGTTCGATCAGATGGCGGTGATGCACGCGGGCGCGGGGGATGCGCATCTGGAGTTCTGGAACAACGACGGGACGCAGGCCGCGGCCTGCGGGAACGCGACGCGGTGCATCGCGCGGTATCTGTTGGACGAATCGGGCAAGGAGAGCCTGCACCTGACCACGGCACGGGGGGATCTCTATGCGGTGGACGCGGGCGATGGGCTGACCTCGGTCAACATGGGGGCGCCGTTCCTGGAGTGGGACGGGGTGCCGCTTGCCGAGGAAATGGACACGCTGGAACTGCCCATAGAGGGCGGGCCTGTGGCGACGGGGATGGGTAACCCGCATTGCACCTTCTTCGTCGAGGATGCCGAGGCGGTGCCGATGGAGAGTTTCGGGCCGCGCTACGAGCATCATCCACTGTTTCCCGAGCGGACCAACGTGCAGGTGGCCAGCATTGTCGGCCCCAATCACATCCGGATGCGGGTTTGGGAGCGGGGCGTGGGTTTGACGCTGGCTTCGGGGTCGTCTTCATGTGCGGTCGCCGTGGCGGCGGCACGGCGGGGGCTGACGGGGCGCAAGGTGCGGATCGACCTGGATGGCGGCACGCTGCGGGTGGAGTGGCGCGAGGATGGCGTCTGGATGACCGGGCCGACGATGCATGTCTGCGACGGGGTGCTGACGGCGGATTTCCTGAGGGCCGCGTCATGAGCGCGCCGGTCTTCACCACGCTGGGCTGTCGGCTGAACGCGTACGAGACGGAAGCCATGAAGGAGCTTGCCGGCGCGGTTGGGCTGGAGAATGCCGTGGTGGTGAACACCTGCGCGGTGACCGCCGAGGCGGTGCGCAAGGCGCGGCAGGAGATTCGCAAGCTGCGGCGCGAGAACCCCGAGGCGCGGCTGATCGTGACGGGCTGCGCGGCGCAGACGGAACCCGAGACGTTTTCGGCCATGGCCGAGGTGGATGCCGTGATCGGCAACACCGAAAAGATGGTGCGCGACACCTGGGCGGGTCTTGCCGCCGATTTCATCGGCGAGACAGAGGCGGTGCAGGTCGACGACATAATGAGCGTCACCGAGACGGCAGGGCATCTGATCGACGGGTTCGGCACGCGGAGCCGCGCCTATGTGCAGGTGCAGAACGGGTGCGACCATCGCTGTACGTTCTGCATTATTCCCTACGGTCGGGGCAACTCTCGCAGCGTGCCGGCGGGGGTTGTGGTGGATCAGATCAAGCGGCTGGTCGATCGGGGCTATAACGAAGTGGTGCTGACCGGCGTGGACCTGACAAGCTGGGGCGCGGACCTGCCGGCGGAACCCAAGCTGGGCGATCTGGTGATGCGTATCCTGAAGCTGGTGCCGGATCTGCCGCGGTTGCGGATTTCCTCGATCGACTCGATCGAGGTGGACGAGAACCTGATGCGGGCGATTGCCACCGAAGCGCGGCTGATGCCGCATCTGCATCTGAGCCTGCAGCATGGCGACGACCTGATCCTCAAACGGATGAAGCGGCGGCATTTGCGGGACGATGCGATCCGGTTTTCCGAGGAGGCGCGTGCGCTGCGGCCCGATATGACCTTTGGCGCGGATATCATCGCCGGGTTCCCGACCGAGACAGAGGCGGCGTTCGAGAACTCGCTGCGGCTGGTCGAGGAGTGTGGGCTGACCTGGCTGCATGTCTTCCCCTACAGCCCGCGCCCGGGCACTCCGGCGGCGCGGATGCCGCAGGTGGACGGGCGGGCGATCAAGGAGCGGGCGGCACGGTTGCGGGCGGTGGGCGCGGCGCGCGTGGCGCGGCATCTGGACGAACAGCAGGGGCGGGTGCACAGGGTTCTGCTGGAAAATGCCCGGATAGGGCGGACCGAGCAGTTCACCGAGGTGACGTTCGGCAGTGACCAACCCGAGGGGCAGATCGTGTCGGCCCGCGTGACCGGGCATGATGCGGCGCGGCTGACGGCAGACCCGGCCTTGTGCTAGACTGTATGCGGTCGGCCGGGGGAGGCGCGCATGCGTACGGAAGAGATTATCGAAAAGGCAGTGACGGCGTATTCCAGCGGCGACACGGGCGCGCTGGATGCGTTTTTGGCCGACAACCTTTGCTATTGGATCAACGGTCAGCCGGAATGTGGGAAGTTCACCTGTGACGTGACGGGAAAACCGGCGTTCTCTGATGCTGTGGGCGCGATACTGGAACGGTGGGACATCAGCGACTACCGGATCGTCGACCTGATCGTGAGCGGCGATCTGGCGGCGGCGCAAGTGGCGCACGGGGCGACGCACAAGCAGACGGGGCGGCAGTTCGACACGCGGCTGGCTCTGTTCTTTGCGGTCAGGGACGGGCAGATCACCGAGATTGTCGAGTATCACGATACCGCCGCCTTCGCCCGGGACCCCTGAGCCGCGATTGTGACGGGGACAATTCTTTGCTGGCCTTGAGGCCCGGCGCCGCGACATGGTGGGCGCAAAAGGAGCCATGCCATGCATCCCAATCCGATCTTTCGCCAGACGCCCGACGCGCGGAACATCGCGTTCGCGCGGGCGCAAGGCTTTGGCGTGCTGGCGTTGGCGAGCGAGGGCGCGCCGCTGATGAGCCATATCCCGTTCCTGTTGTCGGAGGACGGGGCGGTGGCGGAGTTTCACCTTGTGCGCTCGAACCCGATCGCGCGGGCGCTCTCTGCGCCTTTGCATGCGCGGATCGCTGTCGTTGGGCCGTATTCCTATGTCTCGCCGGACTGGTACGGGGTGGAGAACCAGGTGCCGACGTGGAATTACGTGGCGGTGCATCTGCTGGGGGAAGTGGAGCTGCGGCCACAGGCCGAGATGCGCGATTTGCTGGACCGGCAATCGGCGCAGTTCGAGGAACAGTTGCTTCCGAAGGCGCCGTGGACGGCCGACAAGATGACGCCGGACGTGATGGACCGGACGATGCGGCAGATCGTGCCGTGCCGGATGCGGGTGGACGAAATAGCCGGCACATGGAAGCTGAACCAGAACAAGGCCGACGAAGTGCGCCTGCGGGCCGCCGAGGCGGTGGAGGCATCGGGGATGGGCGTGCAGACCGGGGCGCTGGGCGCGCTGATGCGGGAGGCGGGCAGCTAGACCTTGGCGGATCGGCGGCGTAGCCTGTGAGAAAATCGGAAAGGGATATGCGATGCAACTGATCTCTGCCAAGCCGTCGCCCTATGGGCGCAAGGTGAAGGTGACCCTGATCGAGACCGGGCTGATCGACGAGGTCGAGATGGTCGAGGTGACGACCACGCCGGTGGCGACCGATGCGATGGTGGCAGCGGCGAACCCGGTAGGCAAGATTCCGGCGCTTGTTCGCAATGACGGGCCGACGCTGTACGATAGCCGGGTGATCTGTCGCTACCTCGATGCGCGGGCGGGCACGACGCTGTACCCGCAGGGCCGGATCTGGGAGACGCTGACGCTGGAGGCGACGGCGGACGGGATTCTGGATGCGGCGCTGGCGATGGTCTACGAGCGGCGGGTAAGGCCCGAAGCCATGGTCTACGAGCCGTGGATCGAGGCGCAGTGGGAAAAGGTCGCGCGCAGCGCGGCGGCGATCAATGCGCGGTGGATGAGCCATCTGCGCGGGCCGCTGGATGCGGGGCAGATCGCGGTGGGCTGTGCGCTGGGCTATCTTGATTTCCGGCTGGACGATCGGGGCTGGCGCAAGGGCAATGACGCGCTGGCCGACTGGTTCGCGGCGTTTGCCGAGCGCGAGAGCATGACGGCCACCGCGCCCGTCTGAGTCAGAAGATGAAGTCGTCGGCGGCGAGCGGCGCTTCGAGGCCGGTGAAGATGATCGAGTCGCCATTGCCGAGGTCGATCAGCGCCTGATCGCCGGAATAGGTGATAAGGCCTTCGATGTCGGCGAAGGACGTAAAGCCGAAGCCGCCGATGCCGACCTGGTCGATCCCGGTCTCGAAATTGTCGATCACGTCATTGCCGTTGCCTTGCACGAAGTAGACGCTGTCCACGTCGCCGTCGTCGGTCAGGAAGATGAAATCGTCGCCCGTGCCGCCGAAAACGATATCGGCGCCTTCGCCGGTGTGGATGCTGTCGTCGCCGGCCTCGCCATAGAGGTTGTCGTCGCCCTCGCCGCCCACGACCACGTCATCGCCGCCATTGGCGATGATCACGTCATTGCCCAGCCCGCCGAAGACGCTGTCATTTCCCGCGCCGGTTTCGATCGTGTCGTCGCCGGCGAAGCCGTAGTATCGTGAGCCGTCCGCGGTATTGGTGTCGAAGATATGGTCGTCGCCTTTCGTGCCATGCACCTCGCCGGGCAGGACGCGGCCGCCGGGGGCGCCATCGTGGCTGTCTTCGCCATCGGTGAAATCGCCGGGCAGGTCGGGGCGTCCGGCGAAGCTGAATACACCCTTATTTGTAGAGGTGCTGGCGGTGAAATCGTGGGTGGCACTGTCGATGAACTGGAAGCTGTCGCGTTTCATTGTGTGGTCCTCTGCGTTGAACATGACCATGTGTCGGGTCGCGGAAGCGCAGCGTTCAAAGAAAGCGGCCCGGGGTGGAGAGACCTCGGGCCGTTTCATGTGGCTCAGGTCAGCAGGCGCCGCAGCGGCGGGATGCGGGAAATCACCAACACGTCGAGCGCGATGACCCCGATCAGCGTCAGGCCAGCCAGGGGGAAGGCCAGGGACACCAGCAGACCCACCAGCACTGCGCCGGACCAGAGCGGCATGTTGGCGGGCATCGGCGGCGGGGCGAGGCGCAGGGTGCCCGAGGGGCGGCGTTTCCACCACATCACCACCGCCGTGACGCAGAGCATCAGCACCGTCAGGCAGAAGGCGGTGTTGGCCAGAACGCTCCAGAGGCCCAGCGTGCCCATGTGAAGGGCGATGCCCACGGCCATGGCCTTGCCGGCCAGCGAGTAGTCCTCGTAGCGGATATCGGCGAGGATCTTCCCGGTATATCGGTCCACGTGGGTGGTACGGTCGGTGGTGGGGTTCACGTCATCGGTGTTCATCGAATCCCGCCCGAAGGTGTAGACGCCGGTTTTGCCCGAGGGCAGGTTCATCTGGTAGCGCCCGTCAAAGCCGATCTGGCGGGCCAGCGCGTCCATGCTGTCGATGTTGACCAGCGTGCCGGGGGCGAGGCCGTCGGTGCCGGCTTGGCTGCCAGAGGCGGGCAGGGGCGTCTGCTCCAGCACCCAGGGCACGTCGGCGCGGCCGGCGTTGAGGCTGGCATGGGTGGTGTCGGAAAGGGGGACATTGTCCCACTTCTCAGCGGGGAACTGGCTCCAGGCCTGGACCATCTTGGCGCCCCAGATTCCCGTCCAAGAGAGGCCCGAGAGCAGGAAGAAGATGAGGATGATGGAGATCCAGAAGCCCGCTGCGCCGTGCAGAGCACGCCAGCCGGCGCGGCCCCGGCCCAGGCGGGGCAACAGAGCCTCGCGCCAGGTGCCGCCGCCACGAGGCCACCACATGTAAAGGCCTGTGGCAATCAAGACCATGCCGATGGAGGCGGCGATTTCCAGCATCCGGTCGCCGGTGACGCCAAGCCTGATGTCGCTGTGCAGGCTGTCGGCAAAGTCGTACCAGCCGCTGCGGCGCGGCCAGCTTTGGATGACCCGAGCCGTGTAGGGATCGACGGCGTCCATTTGCGGGCCGGTGGCATCGTCGACGCGGAAGACGGCGGCGACATCGTCGGTGCGGGGCGCGATGTAGGCGCGCAGCTCGCCCTCGGGGACGGCGGCGAGGGCTGCCTTGGCCTGATCCGAGACGGCCGTGGGTGCCTCCAATGCGGTGACGGGGATGCGTTCGCCGTCGCGGCCGTCGATATGAGCGATTCAGAGCATCATCAGGCCGGTGATGGCCAGAAGGGCGAAGAAGGGGATGACGTAAAGCCCGGCGTAGAAGTGCCAGCGCCACGCGGCGCGGTAGAGTTTTTGCGGGTCATGCGCAGCGGTCTGGGCCGCGCCCATGGGGGTAGGGTCGGAAACCATGACGGTTCTCCTTTGATGTGAAGCAATTGGGTAAGTGCAGTCAGATCAAAGGTATGCGGGGGTGCGCGGGGTTGCGCCGGGGGAACCCGGGGCGCGGGAGCGGGGCTGCCGCGTGAACGAGAACGGCGTCGCGATGGGTGGCGCGGATCGGGCGCGCGGCAAGGATCGGGGCGACGGCCGGATCGGCGGCCTTGGCGTGTGTGACCCAGGGGCAGGGCACGTCCTCGGCCTCGACGGGGGTGCCGTTTTCATCGACGGTGATGCTGCGCTCGGCATCGCCGGTACAGAGCACGACCGTGATGCCGCCGGGCTGGAACTGGGGCATGGTGCCCGGTGCGAAGGAGGAATAGGCGGTGAAGACGACAAGAAACGCCCAGAGCAGCATCAGGCCGATGCCGCGGTTCGCGCCGGAGCGGTGTAGGCGTTTCGTGGTCATGACAGGTCAATAGCGCGCCCCGGGGGCGCGCGCCAGACCCTAGAAGCTGTAGCTGATGCCGAAGTTCAGCGCGTGGGTCAGCAGGTCGGTGCTGAGGCGGCCGTCGGGCTGGCCGGGGTCGCCGTCGATGGTGATGTCGTTCTCGGAATAGGTCATCTGGTATTCGCCGAAGAGCGCCCAGCGGTCGGTGAAGTCGTACTTGATGCCGGCGATGCCGCGCACCGCGACGCCGGTGTTCTCGTAGTCGTAGGTGCGGTTGGTGGCGCCCACGGCCAGCGCATCGACATGCGGAACCGCGACGCCGAGGCCACCGCCGACATAGGGCGTGAAGCGGCCCTGGTTGAACGCGCCGGGCCAGCGTTTCATCACGTTGGCGGTGAAGATATTGTGGCCGTCCGAAAGCTCGAACCGGGTGAGGCCGACGGCGGCGGCGTCGCCCGCCGGCATGTAGGCCTTGGTGTGCGTGCCCTCGAGCCCGAAGCCCCAGTTGGTATCGGTCCAGTACATGATGCGGCCGCCGTAGTAGATCGGCGCATCGAAGGGTTTGCCGTCCCAGCCGATGTTGCGGCTGAAGCCGCCGCCGCCGTTGGGCAGCGTGCCGCTGGCGGTGCTTTCGGTCACGCCCTGGGCGCCGAGATAAAAGCTGAGCTCGATCTCGGCGGCGGCGGGGCTGGCCATTGCGAGGAGGGCGAACAGGGAAACACGAACGGAATTCAGCATGATACGGGCCTTTTCAAGAAACAGCGCGGGTTGGCTCGTGCTTACACCCGCGGCGGGACCGTCACAAGCGCGACAGATGAGCACCCTCTTCAAATGATTGGCATTGTGCACTGGACGCCTCAGGCAAGCTTGGATAAATACGCGCATGATCGCGGTGAGGGGAGTCGTCCGTCTGCCGCATACGGGGATTTGCCTAGAAGGCTCAGACAGATTGGAGATTGGCTCGTGTCCCACGCAGAAGACCACGAAGGTACACGCAGAGATTTCATTTATTACGCGACCGCCGGCGCGGGTGTCGTGGCGGTCGGTGCAGCGGTTTGGCCGCTGGTCAACCAGATGAACCCCTCTGCCGACGTTCAGGCGCTCAGCTCGATCCGGGTGGACGTGTCCGGTATCGAACAGGGTTCGCAACTGACGGTGAAATGGCTGGGCAAGCCGGTCTTCATCCGCCGCCGCACCGAGGCCGAGATCGAGGCCGCGCGCGAAGCGGACGTCTCCAGCCTGCCCGACCCGATCGCGCGGAACGAGAACCTGCAAGGCGAGGTTCCCGCCTCGGACGAGAACCGGGCGCTGGATGAAACCGGCGAGTGGCTGGTGCAGATCGGTGTGTGCACGCACCTGGGCTGCGTGCCGCTGAGCAATGCCGGCGATTACGTGCTGGACAGCGGCGTGGGTGGCTGGTTCTGCCCCTGCCACGGGTCGCACTACGACACGGCGGGACGGATCCGCAAAGGCCCCGCGCCGACGAACCTGCCGGTGCCGATTGCCGAGTTCGTCGACGAAACGACCGTGAAACTGGGATAAGGAATAACAACAATGTCTGGAATTCCTCACGACCATTACGAGCCGAAAACCAGTGGCGAGAAGTGGCTGAACCGCCGCCTTCCCATTGTCGGTCTTCTGTACGACACGATCATGATCCCCACGCCCAAGAACCTGAACTGGATGTGGATCTGGGGCATCGTGCTGACCTTCTGCCTGGTGCTGCAGATCGTCACCGGTATCGTCCTGGCGATGCACTATACGCCGCATGTGGACGAGGCGTTCGCGTCGGTCGAGCACATCATGCGCAACGTCAACGGCGGGCACATGCTTCGCTACCTGCACATGAACGGCGCCTCGCTGTTCTTCTTTGCGGTCTACCTGCATATCTTCCGCGGTCTTTACTACGGCTCCTACAAGGCGCCGCGCGAAATCACGTGGATCATCGGGATGCTGATCTACCTGCTGATGATGGGCACGGCCTTCATGGGCTACGTGCTGCCCTGGGGTCAGATGTCGTTCTGGGGAGCCACGGTGATCACCGGGCTGTTCGGGGCGATCCCGCTGATCGGTGAGCCGATCCAGACATGGCTGCTGGGTGGTCCGGCGGTGGACAACGCCACGCTGAACCGCTTTTTCAGCCTGCATTACCTGCTGCCCTTCGTGATTGCCGCCCTCGTGGCCGTGCATATCTGGGCGTTCCACACCACGGGCAACAACAATCCCACGGGTGTCGAAGTGCGCCGCACCTCGAAGGCCGAGGCCGAGAAGGACACCGTTTCGTTCTGGCCCTATTTCGTGATCAAGGACCTGTTCGCACTGGCCGTGATCCTGGCGGTGTTCTTTGCCATCGTGGGCTTCATGCCGAACTACCTGGGCCACCCCGACAACTATATCGAGGCCAACGCCCTGGCGACGCCGGCGCATATCGTGCCCGAATGGTATTTCCTGCCGTTCTACGCGATCCTGCGGGCGTTCACGTCGGACGTGTGGGTGGTGCAGTTCGCATCCTTCATCACCGGCGGCATCATCGACGCCAAGTTCTTTGGCGTGCTGGCCATGTTCGGCGCGATCGCCGTGATGGCGCTGGCGCCGTGGCTGGACACCTCGATGGTGCGCTCGGGCCGGTATCGCCCGATGTTCAAATGGTGGTTCTGGCTGCTGGCGGTCGACTTCGTGCTGCTGATGTGGCTGGGCGCCCGCCCGGCGGAAGAGCCCTATGCGACCTACTCGCTGATCGCCTCGACCTATTGGTTCGCCTACTTCCTGGTGATCCTGCCGCTGTTGGGCGTGATCGAGAAACCGTTGCCGATGCCCGAGACCATCGAAGAGGATTTCGAGGCGCACAAGGCGGCGACCGGCGGCACGACCACCGTTGCCAGCCCGGCCGAGTAAGAGAAAGGATCAGGCAAATGATGAAGACATTCGCGATCAGCGCAGTCACGGCCCTGGCCCTTTCGACCGGTGGCGCGTTCGCCGCCGGTGAGGGCGGCCACACCAAGGATGTCGACTTTTCCTTCGAGGGACCGTTCGGCAGCTTCGACCAGGCACAGCTTCAGCGCGGACTGCAGGTCTATACCGAGGTCTGTGCGTCCTGCCACGGGCTGCAATACGTGCCGCTGCGCACGCTGGCCGACGAGGGCGGGCCGCATTTCTCGGAAGCCGAAGTGCGTGCCTATGCCGAACAGAACTTCGAAGTGTTCGACGAGGAACTGGACGATTTCCGTGCGGCACGCCCGGTCGACCATTTCCCCGGGTCCAACCTGGAAAACGCGCCCGACCTCAGCCTGATGGCCAAGGCCCGTGCCGGGTTCCACGGTCCCGCAGGGACGGGGATCAACCAGCTTGTCAAAGGTATGGGCGGGCCGGAATACATCTATTCTCTGCTGACCGGGTATACCGGCGAGACCAAGGAAGAAGCGGGAACCACGCTTTACGAGAACACCGCTTATCCGGGAACCTGGATCGGGATGGCGCCGCCGCTTTACGGCGAGGACGTGGAATATGCCGATGGTCACGCGAACGACCTGAGCGCGATTTCCAAGGATGTCGCGGCGTTCCTGATGTGGACGGCGGAGCCCAAGATGATGGACCGCAAGCAGGCGGGCCTGACCGGGGTGATCTTCCTGACGCTGCTGTCGGTGCTGCTGTACCTGACAAACAAGCGGATCTGGAAGCCGATCAAGAAGAAATACGAAAGCTGAGGGACCGGCCTTCGCTGAACTTTGAAAGCCCCCGTTGCCATGCACCGGGGGCTTTTTGCTGTGGGCAAGGGGCCGAGCGTCACACCTGAGGTGGGCCCCGGAACCTCAGACGGTTGCCTGTTTCACCGCGCCGACGACATCCTCCAGCACCGTGTCCAGCAGCGCCGGATCGACGGACTCTCCCATGACGCGTATGAGCGGTTCGGTCCCGGACTTGCGGATCAGCAGGCGTCCGTCGCTGCCCAGCTTCTTTTCGCCGTTGGCGATGGCCTGCTGCACCACGTCGGCCTCGAGCGGGGTCTGGCCGGACTGGAAGCGGACGTTCACGAGCTTTTGCGGGACGGGTGTGAAGACACGGGCAAGCTCGCTGGCCTTCTGGCCGGTTTCCACCATCGAGGCGAGGAATTGCAGGGCGCCGATCAGGCCGTCGCCGGTGGTGGCGTAATCGGTCATGACGATATGGCCGGATTGTTCGCCGCCCAGATTGTGGCCACAGGCGCGCATTTCCTCGACCACGTAGCGGTCGCCGACCTTGGTGCGCTTGAGGCCGATCCCCTTGGCGGCGAGGTGCCGTTCCAGCCCGAGGTTGGACATGACCGTAGCGACCAGCGTATCGCCCTTGAGCCGGCCTTCGGCGGCCCAGCGGGTGGCGATGAGGGCCATGATCTGATCCCCGTCGGCGATATGCCCGGTTTCGTCGATCAGCACGAGGCGGTCGGCATCGCCGTCCAGGCAGATGCCCAGATCGGCGCGGGTTTCCAGCACCTTGCGTGCCGCCGCGTCGGGATGGGTGGAGCCGCATTCGAAGTTGATGTTGGTGCCGTCGGGCTCGATCCCCAGAGGGATGACATCGGCACCAAGTTCCCACAGGACGGCGGGCGCGGTCTTGTAGGCGGCGCCGTTGGCGCAGTCGACCACGATGCGCAGCCCTTCGAGCCGGCCGCGATAGGGGAAGGTCGTCTTGGCGTATTCGACATACCGGCCGCGGGCGTCCTCGAACCGCTTGGCGCGGCCGATGTTTTCCGGCTTGGCCAGGCGCGCTCCGTCTTGCAGCAATTGTTCGATTCCCGCCTCGGAGTCGTCCGACAGCTTGAAGCCGTCGGGACCGAAAAGCTTGATCCCGTTGTCGCTGGCGGGGTTGTGACTGGCAGAGATCATGACGCCGACATCTGCGCGCAGTGAGTGCGTGAGGTAGCCCACGGCGGGCGTGGGCACGGGGCCGAGCAGGAAGACATCCATGCCGGTCGAGGCGAAACCGGCGGTCAGGGCGTATTCGATCATGTAGCCCGACAGGCGGGTGTCCTTGCCGATCACCACGCGGTGTTCCTGGTTGTCGCGGCGGAAATGCCGCCCGGCCGCGGCGCCGAGTTTCAACGCAAGTTCGGCGGTCATGGGCCATGTGTTGGCCTCGCCCCGGACGCCGTCGGTTCCGAAGAGTTTGTCAGCCATGCACACGCACCTTTTGCCCCGTGACGTTTTTATGACCATCCTCATACAAGCGCCGCCGCGCCCTGTCCAATGGTGCGCGGCGGCATAAGCCATTTGTGGCATGGAACGCATGGTGCCGCGCCTCTATGCGGGTCCGGGGTATGTTCGGGGGCGGAATCGCCGAGGCGTTTGGGGCCTGATTCACCCTGTCCGTGGCAGAACGAGGATCGCGCGGAAATCATTGACGTTGGTGAGCGTCGGGCCGGTCACGACCTGATCGCCGATGCGCCCGAAGAAGCCGTGCGCGTCGTTGATGGCCAGCGCGTCGGCGGCGTCGGGGGCTTTCGTGAGAGTGTCGGGCGAGATGACCGCGCCGGCCACTTCCGCCGCGCCGTCGACGCCGTCGGTATCGCAGGCCAGGGCGTGAATGCCGGGCGCGCCGTCGAGGGCGATGGCGAGGGCGAGGCAGTATTCGGCGTTGGGGCCGCCGATGCCGTTGCCGCGACGGGTGACGGTGAGTTCGCCGCCCGACAGGAGGAGGACGGGTTTGTTGCCCTGGGCCTTGCGCGCGAGGGTCGCGTGCTTGGCGGCGACGTCGCGGGCCTCGCCTTCGAGGGCGTCGCCGAGGATCTGCACCTCGATGCCTTCCGCTTCGGCGATTTCGGCGGCGGCGGCCAGCGATTGCGAGGGGGCGGCGTAGATTACGTTTTCCACCGTCGAGAGGCGCGGGTCGTCGGGAGGCAGGGGATTGCCGCCGGCATTGAGGTAGTCGGTGATCGAGGGCGAGGGCGTCACGTTCCAGCGGTTGAGTGTTTCCAGGGCACGGGCCTGAGTGCCGGTGTCGCCCACGGTGGGGCCGCTGGCGATGTCGCCGGGGTTGTCGCCGGGCACATCGGAGATCAGGAGCGCGAGCATTCTGGCCGGGTGGGCGGCGGCGGCGAGTTTGCCGCCCTTGACCGCCGAGATCTGTTTGCGGATGCCGTTTATGGCGCCGATGGGCGCGCCTGAGGCCAGAAGCGCGTCGGTGAGCGCCTGTTTCTCGTTGAGGGTGATGCCGGTCGCCGGGGCGCAGAGCAGCGCGGAGCCGCCGCCGGAGATGAGCGCCAGCACGGTGTCGCCTTCGCCGCAGGTGTCCAGCAGGGCCAGCATCCGACGGGTGGCGTCGACGCCGGCCTGATCCGGGACGGGATGCGCGGCCTCGACGATCTCGATGCCGTCGCAGGGGCGGGCGTAGCCGTAGCGGGTGATCACCAGACCCTCGCAGGGGCCATAGGCGGCCTCGACCGCTTCGGCCATGCGGGCGCTGGCCTTGCCGGCGCCGATCACCACGAGGCGCCCCTCGGGGCGGGGCGGTAGGTGGGCTGCGAGGCTTTGCATCGGGTCGGCCACTTCCACGGCACGGTCGAAAAGGCGGCGCAGGAAGCTGTCGGGGTTTTGCATGGCGGGCTCCGGGTCTTTGGGTCGGCGCAGGTTAGCGTTGCGGGCGGCACATGCAAGCGCGGCCTGCCCAGCTTGACAAAGCCGGGGGCAGAGGCGACAGACGCGGCCATGTGGATGACCTTTCTTCAGGTGGGCCTTGGCGGCGCCATGGGCTCGATGCTGCGCTTCGGCGTGGGGCTGGCCGCGGCGCGACATGTCAGCGGCGGTCTGCCGCTGGGCGTGCTGCCGGTGAATATCGTGGGGTCTTTCCTGATGGGGATGGTGGTGGTTTACACGTTCCAGAAGGACCTGACGCATCTGAACCCGTTTCTGATGGCGGGGGTGCTGGGCGGGTTCACGACCTTTTCGGCCTTCTCGTTGGAGGCGTTCACCCTATATGAGCGGGGCGCGGTGGGGACGGCGGCGCTTTACGTGATCCTGTCGGTGGGTCTGTCGATCATCGGGCTGGCGCTGGGGATATGGCTGGCGCGGGGGATCTGGGCATGAGCGGTGTGCAGACATTGACGGTCGAGCCCGGCGAGGGCGACCAGCGGTTGGACCGCTGGCTGCGGCGGCGGTTTCCGCACGTGGCGCAGGGCCGGATCGAGAAGATGTGCCGCAAGGGTGAGCTGCGCGTCGATGGGGGGCGGGTGAAGGCAAACACGCGGCTGGAAGAGGGCCAGCAGGTGCGTGTGCCGCCGCTGCCGGAGCCGGGCGAGGTGGAAAGCGCGCCCGTCGAGAAACAGAAGACGAAGATTTCGGACGCCGACGCGAAGATGATCCGGGACGCGGTGATCTATCGCGACGATCACATCATCGCGCTGAACAAGCCGCCGGGCCTGCCGGTACAGGGGGGCAGCAAGCTGACCCGGCACGTGGACGGGCTGGCCGATGCGCTGCGGTTCGGGTTCGAGGACTCGCCGCGGCTGGTGCACCGGCTGGACAAGGATACGTCGGGTGTTCTGATCCTGGCCCGCACGCGCGCGATGGCGGCGGCGATGACGCAGGCGATAAGGCACCGCGAGACGCGCAAGATCTACTGGGCCGTGGTAGCCGGTGTGCCGACGCCCTACCTGGGCGAGATCAAGTACGGGCTGGTCAAGGCCGGGGGGCATGGCGCACGCGGCGAGGGCGAGAAGATGGTCTGCATCCATCCCGGCGAGGTGGACCGCACCAAGGGTGCCAAGCGGGCGATCACGCAGTATGCCACGCTTTACCGGGTGGCGAGCCGTGCGTCCTGGGTGGCGATGGAGCCGATCACGGGCCGGACACACCAGTTGCGCGCGCATATGGCCGAGATCGGACATCCCATCGTGGGCGACGGCAAGTATGGTGGGTCGAGCCAGGAGAACCTTGGCGATGGCTGGGGGGCCAAGCTGGGCGGGATCATCTCGAACAAGCTGCACCTGCACGCGCGCACCATGGCGTTCGAGCATCCGGTGACGAAAAAGCCCGTGGTGATCGACGCCGAGTTGCCCGAGCACATGGCCAACACGTTCGAGACGCTGGGCTGGACGCCGGACCTGGCCGCCGAAGACCCGTTCGAGGCGCTGCGATGAGCGCGCTGCGGCTGGTGATCTTCGACGTGGACGGCACGCTGGTGGACAGCCAGGCGGATATCGTCGCGGCGATGACCCATGCCTTTGCGAGAGCCGGGCGCGAAGCGCCGTCGCGCGATACGATCCTATCGATCGTCGGGCTGTCGCTGGACCGGGCGATCGCCTTTCTGGCGCCGGACCTGCCGCCGGAAATACAGAGCCGCATGGTGGAATGGTACAAGGACGCCTATGTCGCCCTGCGGGCCGAGATCGGGGCGGCGCAATCCTCGCCGCTTTATCCCGGGGCGCGGGAGGTGCTGGAGGCGCTGCACGCGCAGCCCGAGACGCTGCTGGGCGTGGCGACGGGCAAGTCGCGGCGAGGGCTGGACAAGCTGCTGGAGGGGCACGGGCTGGAGCGCATGTTCATCACCCAGCAGGTCAGTGATCACCACCCGTCGAAACCGCATCCGTCGATGATTCGCGCGGCGCTGGCCGAGACCGGGCTGGAGCCGCACCAGGCGGTGATGATCGGCGACACGAGTTTCGACATGGAGATGGCCGCGGCTGCGGGCGTTACGGGCATCGGCGTCGGCTGGGGCTATCACCCGCGCGAGGCGTTGGGCGCGGCGCGGTACGTGATCGAGAGCTTCGACGCGCTGCCGCCCCTTCTGCAACAGATATGGGAGACCGCGGCATGAGCGAGTGGAAGGCCAAGCGGTTCTGGAAAGAGGCCGCCGTTGTCGAGGACGCGGGCGGGTTTGGCATCCGCTTGGACGGCCGGCCTGTCAAGACCCCTGCCAAGGCCGCGCTGGTGGTGCCGTCGCGCCCGCTGGCCGAAGCGATTGCCCAGGAGTGGGACGCGCAGGACGAGCTGATCCGGCCAGACACGATGCCCAACACGCGCTCGGCCAATGCGGCCATCGACAAGGTGCAGCACCAGCACGCCGAAGTAGCCGAGATGCTGGCCGGTTATGGCGACACCGACCTGTTGTGTTATCGCGCGGACAGCCCCGACAGCCTTGTCGCGCGTCAGGCGGAGGCCTGGGATCCGCTGCTGGCCTGGGCGGAGGCGCGATACGGGGCGCGGTTGGTGCCGGTGGCCGGCGTGATGCACCGCCCGCAGGACCCGGATGCATTGGCGCTTTTTTCAGCAGTCGTGCACGGGATGGACAATTTCGCCCTGACGGCCTTTCACGATCTCGTGGGTCTGTCCGGCTCTCTCGTGATCGGGCTTGCCGCAATGGAAGGCGCCTGCCCCGCCGGGGATTTGTGGGAGGTTTCGCGTCTGGACGAGCGCTGGCAGGAAGAACAATGGGGCATTGACGAGCAGGCCCGCGCGACCGAGGCGATCAAACAGGCCGAGTTCCTGCACGCCAAGCGCTTTCACGATCTGGCTCAGGGGGCCGGGACAGAGGCTTAAACAGCGGTTTCCCAAACGGAAACATTGCCCCGAGGCGATCGTTTTTCGTGACACGGGTCTTGACCTTCAGGAATGAATCCACACACACTTATGCACACTGACGTGGGGGAACCCCTTTCACAGTATCGCTCCGGTCCTTTGGGACCGACCAAACCGCCCTGCAACGGGCGGATACATCAGGAAGAGGTAAACATGAAAAAATCCGTATTTCTAGGCGCGCTGACGGTGGCCGGCCTTACGGCTGGCGCAGCTGCGGCCGCGACGCTTGACGATGTCAAGGCACGCGGCACGCTGAACTGTGGCGTGACCACGGGTCTGGTCGGCTTTGCCGCGCCGGATAACAACGGGAACTGGGATGGCTTCGATGTCGGCGTCTGCCGTGCCGTTGCCGCCGCCGTGCTGGGGGATCCGCAAGCTGTCGAATTCGTGCCCACCACCGGCAAGACGCGCTTTACCGCGCTGGCCTCGGGCGAGATCGACATGCTGGCCCGGAACACGACCTGGACCTTCTCGCGCGATGTCGACCTGAAGTTCGAGTTCGTCGGCGTGAACTACTACGACGGCCAGGGCTTCATGGTTCCGAAAGAGCTGGGCGTGTCCTCGGCCAAGGATCTGGACGGCGCGACCGTCTGCATCCAGACCGGCACCACGACCGAGCTGAACCTGGCGGACTACTTCCGCAAGAACAGCATGAACTACGAGCCCGTGCCGATCGAAACCAATGCCGAAGCGCAGCAGCAGTACCTGGCCGGTGCATGTGACGTCTACACCACCGACGCCTCGGGCCTGGCCGCAACGCGCGCCGCGTTCGAAGATCCGTCGGCGCATGTCCTGCTGCCCGAGATCGTCTCGAAAGAGCCGCTGGGCCCGCTGGTCCGTCACGGCGACAACGAGTGGGGCGACGTGGTTCGCTGGACCCTGAACGCGCTGATCGCGGCCGAAGAGCTGGGTGTCACGAGCGCCAACATCGGCGACATGGCCGGAACCGCCGGCGACAGCCCGGAGATCAACCGCCTGCTCGGCACCGAGGGTAACCTTGGCGAGATGCTGGGCCTCGAGGCCGACTGGGCCGTGAAGGCCATCTCGGCCGGCGGCAACTACGGCGAGCTCTTCGAGAAGAACATCGGTGAGACCACGCCGATCGGCCTGGCGCGCGGTCTGAACGCGCAATGGACCGATGGTGGCCTGCTCTACTCGCCGCCGTTCCGGTAAGATACCAAGTCGAAGGGCGCGGATCACTCCGCGCCCTTCGCGCATCTAACCAAGGACAGGCCCACCCGCGCAAAAGCGCAAACAAAAATCCGGGCCGCCAACGGGGACACTCCAGATGACAATTATGACCGACCCTCAACAGGAGTCGTTTCGACCGTCTATGCTGTTGAACGATACGCGGTATCGTTCCTATACATTCCAGTTCATCGCCCTGATCGTGCTGATCGCGATCATCGCCTACCTGGGCTATAACCTGGTTCTGAACCTTCGGGCAGCAGGTCTGAACATCTCCTACGAGTTCCTGGGCGAGCCGGCCGGGTACGACATCAACCAGACGCTGGTGGACTATACCAGCCGAAGTTCGCACCTGACCGCCGCCATCGTGGGGATCCTAAACACGCTTCTGGTGGCGTTTCTCGCCTGTCTGACTGCGACGATCTTCGGCGTGATCGCTGGCGTGCTGCGCCTGTCGAACAACTGGCTGGTGCGCAAGCTGATGGCCGGCTACGTCGAGGCGTTCCGCAACGTGCCGGTGCTGATCTGGATCATCATTATCTTCACGATCATGACGGCCGTGCTGCCGGCGCCAAGGGCGTTTCGCGGAGATGACCCCGACGCGTCGATGATCCTTGGATCGGTCGCCTTTACCAACCGGGGGTTTATGTGCCGATGCCGGTCTGGGGGCCGGGGTCGATGGTTGTCGTGGTGACTTTCATCCTGTCGGTCATCGGCGTCTTCGCCTATCGGCGCTATGCCAAGAAGCTGCTTTACGCCACTGGCAAGCTGCTGCCGATGGGGTGGCCGTCACTGGCGATCCTGTTCGTGCCGTCGATCCTGGTGTTCTTCATCATGGGACAGCCGATCTCGCTCGACTATCCCGAACTGGGCGGCTTCAACTTCAGCGGCGGGCTGCAGATCGGGGCGCCGCTGATCGCGCTGTGGTTCGCGCTGTCGATCTATACCGGCGCTTTCATCGCAGAGAACGTGCGGGCCGGTATCCTGGCCGTCAGCAAGGGCCAGACGGAGGCCGCGGCAAGCCTGGGCCTGCGTCCGCGCCGGATCATGAACCTGGTGGTCCTGCCGCAGGCGCTGCGGGTGATTATCCCGCCGCTGATTTCGCAGTACCTCAACATCACCAAGAACTCTTCGCTGGCGATTGCGGTGGGCTATGCCGACATCACCGCGACGCTGGGGGGTATCACGCTGAACCAGACGGGCCGCGCCATCGAATGCGTGCTGCTCTTGATGCTGTTCTACCTGCTGATCAGCCTCGGGATCTCGGCGGTGATGAACCTCTACAACAACGCCGTCCGGCTGAAGGAGCGCTGAGATGTCTGACACACATGCAGAATCCGTCGCTTATGTTCGTGAAACAATGCTGCCGGAAACGCCACCTCCGGCGGCTGAAACCGGCATCACCAAGTGGATGAAACAGAACCTCTTCGCGACTGTCCCCAACGCGGTTCTGACCGTGGCGGCGATCGTGGTGATCTACTTCCTGCTTGCCGCAACGCTGCCCTGGATCCTGAACGGGATCTGGAATGCAGCCTCGATCCGCGAATGCCGCGAGATACTGGACGGCGCGACGGGGGGCTGCTTTGCCGTGCTGAGCGACCGCTGGAACCAGCTTTTGTTCGGGTTCAAGTATCCCAGCACGGAATACTGGCGCCCGGCGCTGGCCTTCCTGCTGTTGTTCGTGGCGGCGGCGCCGGTGATGTTCTTCAAGTACCTGCCACGGAAGATGTTGCTCTTTACGGCCGTTTACCCCTTCCTGGCGTTCTGGCTGATCTGGGGCGGCTCCATCGTGCCGCCGCTGGTTCTGCTGCTTGGGTTCGTCGCGGCCTATGTCGCCTTCAAGACGCTGGAGAAGAGAGGCTTCGGCGTCGCGGTGCTGGGAGGCCTCGGGGTGCTCATCGTCGCGATCATCCTGGCCGGCAGCATCGGCAAGATCGAGGTGCTGAGACTGGAACAGGTGCAGTCGCGCGATATGGGGGGCTTCATGCTCAACATGATCCTGGGCACGGTCTGTATCTCGCTGTCGATCCCGATCGGCATCGCGCTGGCGCTGGGGCGGCAATCGGACATGCCGATCATCAAGTGGATCTGCGTCGTGTTCATCGAGTTCATCCGGGGCGTGCCACTGATCACGCTTCTGTTCGTGGCGAACGTGGTGCTGGCCTATTTCCTGCCGCCGGGCACGACATTCGACCTGATCATCCGGGTGATCATCATGATCACGGCCTTCGCCTCGGCCTATATCGCCGAGGTGATCCGGGGGGGGGCTCGCCGCCCTGCCGCGCGGTCAGTACGAGGCCGGCGACAGTCTGGGGCTGGACTATGCCCAGGCGATGCGGCTGATCATCCTGCCGCAGGCGCTGAAGATCTCGATCCCGGGCATCGTGAACGTGGCGGTGGGCCTGTTCAAGGACACCACGCTGGTCTCGGTGATCTCGATGTTCGACCTTGTCGGCATGATCCGGGGTCCGATCCTGGCCTCGACCGACTGGAACGGGGTCTACTGGGAGCTGTTCGGGTTTGCCGCGCTCCTGTTCTTCGTCGTCTGTTATGGCGTGTCTCAATATTCGCAGTGGCTTGAGCGCGAGCTCAACACTGATCACAGGTAAGGGGAGGGTTCTCCATGGCGGAAACCGCTCAAATGCAGGTCTCGGACGAAATCGCGATCCGGATCGAGAACATGAACAAGTGGTACGGCACGTTCCACGTCCTGCGCGACATCGACCTGTCGGTGCACCGGGGCGAGCGCATCGTCATCGCGGGCCCGTCGGGGTCGGGCAAGTCGACGCTGATCCGGTGCATCAACGCGCTGGAAGAGCACCAGAAAGGCCGGATCGAGGTGGACGGGACGGTGCTGTCGTCGGACATCAAGAACATCGACAAGATCCGGTCCGAAGTCGGGATGGTGTTCCAGCACTTCAACCTGTTCCCGCACCTGACGATCCTTGAGAACTGCACGCTGGCGCCGATCTGGGTGCGCAAGATCCCCAAGCGGCAGGCCGAGGAAACGGCGATGCATTTCCTTGAAAAGGTGAAGATCCCGGAACAGGCCGACAAGTATCCCGGGCAACTGTCGGGCGGTCAGCAGCAGCGGGTCGCCATCGCGCGGTCGCTGTGCATGAAGCCTCGGATCATGCTGTTCGACGAGCCCACCTCGGCGCTGGACCCCGAGATGATCAAGGAAGTGCTCGACACCATGGTCAGCCTTGCCGAGGAAGGCATGACGATGCTCTGCGTGACCCACGAGATGGGCTTTGCCCGGCAGGTGGCGAACCGGGTGATCTTCATGGATCAGGGCCAGATCGTGGAGCAGAACGAACCCGAGGAGTTCTTCAACAACCCGAAAAGCGACCGGACGAAGCTGTTCCTCAGCCAGATCCTGGGCCACTGATCGGGGGTCTTCGAGGCCTTACACCCAAACGCGCCGCCGGGCCTGCATAACCTGCACCCGGCGGCGTATTTCGTTCTGCACGGGGCCGTGGCGGGGCGTGTCGCGGAGCGTTTCGACGAGGTGATCCGGCCGGTCGCCGCGCTGGCGCGTCCAACTGAGCGCCGCGAGGACAGACCGGGCGCGCTCGGGCAGGCGGTCGGGTATCTCGAAACCATTGAGCGTGGCCCAGACGCCGGACCAGAGCCGGCCCACGGTCCACGGGTTGTAGCCGCCCCCGCCGAGGACCAGCAGGCGCGACGCCATCTGCTTCAGCACCGTGACGACCTGCCAATGCGCGTTGTTGGACAGGGCCAGCCGGGCAAGAGGATCTTCCAGCACGGCGTCGGCCCCGCATTGCAGGACGATCACTTGCGGGTGCCAATCCTGCACGGCGGGCAGGAGGACTTCGTCGCACAGTAGCGCGAAATCGTCGTCATGGGTGCCGCGCGGCAGGGGCAGGTTGATGGCGTGACTGCCGGCGCGGTCGTCGAGCGCGCCGGTGAAGGGCCAGCGGGCCTCTTCGTGGGTTGAGATCATCAGCACACGCGGATCGCCGTGAAAAGCGGCGGCAACGCCGTCGCAGTGATGCGCGTCGATATCGACATAGGCGATGCGCGTGAGGCCCTGCTCGAGGAAGGCCTTGATGGCCAGCACCGGGTCGTTGAGGTAGCAAAAGCCTGCCGCGTGGTCGGCCATGCCATGATGCGTGCCGCCGCCCGGGTTGTAGACGATGCCGCCCTGCGCCAGCAGATCCGCCGCCAGCAGCGAGCCGCCCGCCGCGGTGGCCGGGCGGCGATAGATCTCGGGGAAGATCGGGTTGGAGAGCGTGCCGATCCTGTGGCGCTGACGAGTCGCTTCGTCGACCATGCCGGCCGCTTCGGCCTTTTGCAGGGCGGTGATGTAGGCGGGTGTGTGAAAGCGCGTCAGCGCGGTGGGTTTGGCGCGCGGGCTGACACGGAACCGGTCGCGGGGCAGCCAGCCCATCGCGCGGCACAGATCCATCACCGTGGGCACGCGCGGGATGCTCAGCGGATGGTGCGCGCCGTAACTGGAGCCGCGGTAGATCTCGGACCCGATGAAAAGGGGATGAGGCCCCGCCCCGGTCACTCGATCAGGTCGCGCGGGACGATGAACGCCTCGAACCTGCCCGTGCCGGGGTGCAGCGCCTGCCAGTCGTCGATGTCGAACCGCGCAACGAGGGTTGCGCCGGTGGGGTAATCCTCGAAGCGGGGATGGTCGGGCTGTGCCAGCATCAGATCGCGGGCGAACGAGGCGATGCCGGGGTTGTGGCCCAGCATCAGAACGGTCTGGCCGGTGGCGCGGGACCTGAGCACCTTGAGCATGTCGCCGGAGCCGGCGTGGTAGAGCGGGTCCAGCACCTGGCGGTCGCAGTCGATCTTGAGCCTTTGCATGGTCTCGACCGTGCGGACGGAGGACGAGACCAGCGCCTCGTCCACCACGATGGTCTGAGCCCGCAACCAGTCGCCCAGGGCTTTGGCCGAGCGTTTGCCGCGCTTGTTCAGCGGGCGGTCGTGGTCGTCAAGGCCGGGGTCGCCCCAGCTGGACTTGGCGTGACGCATCAGGACGAGACGTCTCATTTGAAGGCCCTCATATGGAAGGCGGACTGGTTTTCCAGCCGCCCGTAGGACTGGCTGACCGGGCAGGCCCGGCGCACCGCACATCCTTTTGACATACAATCATTTTCCGGTCTGTCCAAGTCTGCCTTGCAGGCGGCGATGTCGTAAGTGCCGCTGGCGAAGGCATCGACGGGGCAGGCGGTCAGGCAGGGCCGGGTGGCACAGCTGTCGCACGGGTTGGGCGGCGGGACGGGAATGTTCAGCCTGTCGGCAAAGCCGAGCGCTCCGCGATAGGAAATCATCAGCCCGGCGGTGTCATGCACCAGCAGTCCGACAGGCGAGCCATGCGCCCGCCCGCTGGCCTTGGCCCAGGAGATGAAAGGCTGATAGGGCGGGCCGCCGAACGGAAAGAACGCGGTCGCGTCGAGGTTTTGCGCAAGGCCGCCGATCACGCGCGACGACCAGCGATCCATCGGGTCGGGCGCCGCGTCGGCATATTCCGGCGAAGCGGTGAAGGCGGGCCAGAAGCCGGGCTCGCGCGGGCCGAGCAGGACGAGCGTGCCGATCCCCTTGGGCGTTTCTGCCCCGGTCACCGTGCCGAAGACGGCAAGGTGGTGCGGGGCGGCGGCCCGTTCGATGGTGTCGAGCGTGATCATTTGCGGATAAACGGCAGGCCCAGCGACCAGCCGAGCCGCGAGGGGCGGTCATCCTGCCACTCGAGGCCGATCGTCATACCGTCATGCCCCTTGGCCGGTTGGGCAAGATAGGTGCCGAAGATACGATCCCAGATCGACAGGGCGAAGCCGTAATTGCTGTCATGTTCGCTGCGCTGGTCGGAATGGTGGACCCGGTGCATGTCGGGTGTCACCAGCACTTTGCGCAAGGCGGCATCCAGGCCCAGCGGCAGCTTGATGTTGGCGTGGTTGAACATGGCGGTGCCGTTCAGGATGATCTCGAAAAGGATGATGCCGAGGGCGGGCGGGCCGAGCAGGTAGACAAGCCCGATCTTGAGCAGCATCGAGAGCGCGATTTCCACCGGGTGAAACCGGATCGCGGTGGTCACGTCGATGTCGCGGTCGGCGTGGTGGACCCGGTGGATGCGCCACAGCAGCGGCACCTTGTGGGTCACCAGGTGCTGTGCCCAGATGGCGAGGTCGAAGATCAGCACGGTCAGCACCACGGCGATCCATCCGGGGATGTCGACGGCGTTCATCAGGCCCCAGCCGTTGGCCTCGGCATCGACGGCGGCGCCCACCGCCAGCAGGGGCAGGGCGAGTGCGAGGGCGCGCAGGGTCAGCGTGTCGAGCAGAACGATGCCCCAGTTGGTGATCCAGCGCCGGTTGCGCGGCTCTGTGCGCACACGCCGCGGGGCCCTGGCCTCGATCAGGGCCAGGACCGCGAAAAGCCCGATGAAGACGGACAGGCGGATCAGCAACTCGTTTTCCATGCGGTCTATTTATTGCATCCGCATGTGTCGGCAAAGGGACGAAGGGTCACAAGGGAGTGACGCGGTTTCGTCCCTTCAACCCGCCCGGATCAGAGAGCCGGAGCCGTGTTCGGTGTAAAGTTCCAGCAGCACGGCGTTGTCCAGGCGCCCGTCGAGGATGACCACGCCCCGCACCCCGTAGGAGAGCGCATCGAGCGCGGTTTCCGTCTTGGGGATCATGCCGCCCGAGATGATCCCCTGGTCGGTCAGCGACTTGATCTGCGAGGCGGTGAGTTCGGTGAGGATGTTGCCGTCGCCGTCGCGCACGCCGTCCACATCCGTCAGCAGCAGCAGGCGGTCGGCCCGAAGTGCCGCGGCAATGGCCCCGGCGGCGGTGTCGCCGTTGATGTTGAACGTCTCGCCGTTATGGCCCGCGCCGAGCGGGGCGATGACGGGAATGGCATCGTCGTGAAAGAGCGTGTGCAGGATCGAGGGATCGACCTTGTCGGGGTGCCGACGAAGCCGAGCTTGGGGTCGGTGGGCACGCAGGTAATAAGGCCCGCATCCTTGCCCGACAGGCCCACGGCCTTGCCGCCCTGGGCATTGATCGCCTGTACGATGCTCTTGTTGACGCGGCCCGAGAGGACCATCTCGACCACTTCCATCGTGGCCTCGTCGGTGACCCGCTTGCCGTTCACGAAATCGGACTTGATGTTCAGTTTTTCCAGCATCTGGTTGATCATCGGGCCGCCGCCATGAACGATCACGGGGTTCACGCCGACCTGCCGCATCAGCACGACGTCGCGGGCGAAGGTGGCCATCGCCTCGTCGCTGCCCATGGCGTGACCGCCAAGCTTGATCACGACGATGGCGTCGTCGTAGCGCTGAAGATAGGGGAGCGCCTCGCTGAGGGTGCGAGCGGTGGTGATGTTGTCGCGGGTCATGTCTCGGGTCTTCATGGCCGTGGTCCTTGTTCAGGGGCGTTATCACCGCACGAGCGCTGACGCGCAAGACATTAGGTGACCCCACCCTCACCCTCCCCTCGGGGGAGGGAAGCCGTGTGGCGGGCCTACCCCGCTGAAGGAGCGGGGCGCCTGTGGTCGCGTTCGTGCATGAGTATTTGCGGCAAGAAAAAGCCGGGGGCGATCCCGGACTATTCCAGCGTGGCGATGATGGCGCGCAGGGTGGCGATGCCGTCGCCCTTTTCCGAGGACGTCAGGACGATCTCGGGGAAGGCGGCGGCATGGGTCGCGAGGCGGGTGCGGACCTGCGCCAGCATCCTGTCGCGCTCGGCGGCCTTGACCTTGTCGGCCTTGGTAAGCACGCATTGGAACGTCACGGCGGAGCTGTCGAGCAGGGCCATGATCTCTTCGTCCACGGGTTTGATGCCGTGGCGGGCGTCGATCAGCACGAAGGCGCGGCGCAGGGTGGCGCGGCCCGAGAGGTACTGTTTCAGCAGGGCCTGCCATTTTTCGACCTTCGCGAGCGGCGCGTTGGCGTAGCCATAGCCGGGCAGGTCGACGAGATAGGTCTGCCCGCCGAGGTCGAAATAGTTGATTTCCTGTGTGCGGCCGGGGGTGTTGGAGGCGCGGGCCAGCGCCTTGCGACCCGTCAGCGCGTTGATCAGGCTGGATTTTCCGACGTTGGAGCGCCCGGCGAAGCACACCTCGGGGCGGTCGGCGGGGGGCAGGCCGGACATGGCCACCACGCCCTTGACGAAAGTGACCTCGCCGGCAAAGAGCTTGCGACCGGATTCGGCGGTCGTGTCGCTGGCCAGCTCGGCTAGGGGAAAGGGGAGCGCCATCAGAGAAGCTCGACCCTGTCGCCGACGCGGAGCGTGCCGGTTCGGGTGACGGTGGCGTAGATGCCGAAATTCTGATGGCCGAAACGGGTGTTCAGCGTGCCGAGCGTGTCGGCGTCGCGTTCGCCCGTTTGAGGGTTGGCAGTGGTGGCAAGGCAGCGCTTGATCGGTTCCCGCACGATCAGTTCGGCGTCGCCGATGCGCAGGGTCTGGCCGACCCAATCGAACTCGGCCCATGCGTCCAGCCCCGCCAGATGGATGTTGCCGCGCCAACGCAGGGGCGAGATGTCCTGCTGCATCGCGTCGGTCATGGCGTCGTTGGAGGCGAGGTTGATCAGGCTGATCGAGGGGTAGTCGGAGTCGGTCATGCCGCGCCCGGGCACATGTACGAGCCGGGCCGATTGGGCGCGGTCGGGGGGCATGAGCGGGCGCACCCAATCGAGAAAGGTATCCTGGTCCCGTTCGGGATCGAAGGTCAGGGCGGGCCGGTCGGGATGGGTAAGCGTGACGCTGCCAGACTGCTCGTCCACGCTCGCCGAGATGGCCATGAGCGTGCCGGTCTTCGCCCCGCGCGAGAAGTTCGCGCACGGCACCCACTCGGTCCCGTCGGCCCTGGACATTTCGTGCGCCACGGCCCAGCGGCGGTCCCATGGCATGGTCTGGCCTTCGGTCAGGGTGACGGTGTCCAGCGCTTCGCGGCCGTGCCCCTTGATCGGGTGACGCCAGAGCGCGGCAACCTGCGCGGTCATTTTTTACCGTCCCCGGATTTCTTCTCGGGCGCGGCCTTCTTCTTGAAACCGGCCTTGATGTTGCCGAAGACGTCCGGCTTGTAGCCCTGGCTGCGCATGATCAGATATTGCTGCGAGAAGGTGATGACGTTGTTGGCGATCCAGTAGATCACAAGACCCGACGCGAAGCTGCCCAGCATGAACATGAAGACCCAAGGCATCCAGGCGAAGATCATCTGTTGCGTGGGGTCGGTGGGGGCCGGGTTCAGTTTCTGCTGCAGCCACATGGACACGCCGAGGCAAAGCGGCAGGATGCCGATGAAGATCAGCGCCAGGATCGAGCCCGGTTCGGGCGCGGCCCAGGGCAGCAGGCCATACAGGTTGTAGAGTGACGACGGATCGGGTGCGGACAGGTCGTCGATCCAGCCGATCCAGGGCGCGTGACGCAGTTCGAGCGTGACGAAGATCACCTTGTAGAGCGAGAAGAAGATCGGGATCTGCAGCAGGATGGGCAGGCAGCCCGACGCCGGATTGACCTTTTCCTTCTTGTAGAGCTCCATCATCTCTTTCTGGAGCTTCTGGCGGTCGTCGCCCGACTTCTCCTTGATCTTCTCCATCTGCGGCTGAAGTTCCTTCATCTTGGCCATGGAGACGTAGGACTTGTAGGCCAGCGGCAGCAGAACCGCCTTGATGATGAGGGTCAGCGCGATGATCGCCCAGCCCATGTTGCCGATCAGCTGATTGAGGTTGTGCAGAAGCCAGAAGATCGGCTTCGTCAGGAAGAAGAACCAGCCCCAGTCGATCGAGTCGATGAACTTGGTCACGCCTTCCTCGTTCTGGTAGTGGCGGATGGTTTCCCATTCCTTGGCACCGGCGAAGAGGCGGGTCTGGATGGTGACTTCCTGGCCGGGCGCGACGGTTTCCGTGCGCTGCTTGATGTTGGTCTGGTAGATGTTGCGGCTGGTGTCCTGGAAGGTCGAGAAGGTCGAGCCCTCGGCCTGGCCGGGGATGAGCGCGGTCATCCAGTAGTGATCGGTGAAACCGGACCAGCCGGCCTCTTGCAGGGCGATGTTTTCATGTGCGCCGGCGGACTCGAAATCGTCGTAGTCGATCTCGCGCAGCTCGCCGTCGGTCAGGCTGATGCCGCCTTCGTGCAGGATGAAGAAGTTCTTGAGGTCCGGCGGCAGACCGTGGCGCGCGAGGATGCCGTAGGGCGCGACGGAGGCGGCGCTGTCGCCGGTGTTCTCGACCGATTGGGTGACGGTGAACATCGAGCGGGCGTCGACCGACATCTCGCGGCGGAAGGTCAGGCCCGCGCCGTTGTCCCAGGACAGGACCAGCGGGTTATCGGGGGTGAACGGACCATCGGACTCCACCTGCCAGACGGTGTTCGCGCCGGGAACCTGCTCCGGCGTCAGGCCGCTGCCCGGGGCCCAGCCGAAGAGCGCGTAATAGGCGCGGTCGGTGCCCACGGGCGACAGGAGCGTGACGATCGGTGCGTCGGGTTCGAGCGTTTCGCGGTAGTTCTTGAGTTGCAGGTCGTCGATGCGGCCGCCGCGCAGAGAAACCGAGCCTTGCAGGGTGGGCGTGTCGATCTCGACGCGGGGGGTGTCGTCGGCCTCTGCTTCGGCCTGCTGCGCCTGGGGGGCTGTCGCGGTGTCACCGGCCGTGCTGGGCACGATGGCGGTGTCGCCCGCCGGTTCGGACGGGGTGGTGCCGGTCTCTGACTGGGTCGTGCCGGTGGTGGTCGCCTCCGGCGTCTCTTCCGGCTCGGGCGGCGGGAACAGCAGGAACCAGATAAGGATCACCAACAGGCTGAGGCCCGTCGCCAGCAGGAGATTGCGGTTCTGTTCGTCCATCGCGGATGGCCACCCGTGCAAGTTTCAATCGCTTGGGGGTTCAACAGAGTGCAGCGCCAAAGGTCAAGGGGGCAGCGCAGATTCGTGGGCTGTAGGAAAGCGGTTTCGCACGTTGCATAGAACCCCGCCGAAAGGTCTGCGGCAAAGAGCCTCGGCAAAGGGGCGGCGAACGGTCGGCCTAGCCGGCGTTGTGGCCGATGCGTGGCGGGGCCTGGACCCGCGCGATGTGATCGGCAATCCACCCGATGGTGTCGGTTGCCGGCATGGGACGTGCGATGCCGAAGCCCTGAACGTGGCCGACCCCCAGTTGGGCCAGCATCGCGTGTTCGCCGGCGTTCTCGACGCCTTCGGCGATGGTATCGAGATCAAGATGTTCGGCCATCAGCTGAATCGCGTTGACCATGCGTTGCTGCTCCACGTCGCGGTCGAGTTTCTTGACGAAGGAGCGGTCGATCTTGAGCCGGTGCACGGCGAAGCGTCGAATCGAGGAGATCGACGCGTGGCCGGTTCCGAAATCGTCCAGGTCGATGTGGCAGCCAAGCTCGGCCATGCGGCGGATGTTGCGCACGATCGTGTCCTCGGGCGAGTAGGCGACGACGGTTTCGAGGATCTCGACCGTCAGGCGCGTCGGCGCCAAGTCAAAGCGGTCAAGCTCCCAGGTCAGGCGGTCGACCAGCTTTGGGTCACGCAACTCGTCGGCGGAAAAGTTCACGCCGACCTGGGGTATGTGGAACCCGGCATTGTCCCACGACTTGAGAGCCGCAAGCGCGTCTTGCAGAATTTTGGCGCCAAGCACATCGGTTCTGCCGAGTTTCTGCAACAGCGGCAGGAATTCCCCGGGCGGGATCAGGCCGCGCGCGGGATGTTCCCATCGCGCCAGCGCCTCGAACCCGGAAATGTTGCCGGTATCGGTGGAAATCTGCGGTTGGAACCAGGCGCGGATCTGGCCGTTGGCCAGGGCGGTCAGTATTTCTGTCGCGTTGCATTCGGGCATGGGGCCAAAGCGCTGCAACTCGGGGCTGTAGGCCCGGATGGCCGAAGGCGCGTTGCGGCGCGCCTCGATCAGGGCGATGCCGGCGGCGTCGGACAATTCGCGCCCAGTGCCGCCCCGCACGAAGCTGTCGAGGCAGAAGCCGACCGAGGCGGAGACATAGATCGTGGCGGAATCGAGGGAAATCGGCTCTTCCACAGCTGCCTGCAAACGCGTGACCAGTTTCAGCCCCGCCTCGGAATCGAGTTGGCGAACGGGGGCAAGGACAACCCCGAACTGTCCTTTGGAAAGCGGCAGCAGCACGTCATGTTCGCGCAGGACGGTTTTCAGCCGGTCGGATACGCATTTTCCCACCTGCTCTGCCGCTGCGATACCGTGCCGGTCGAGCAGTGTATCGTAGTCGTCGATCTCGATGATCGCACAGCCCGTGCGGCGCAGGCAGTTGCGGGCAAGATCGAGGGTTTCCTGCATCTTCCGCTCGAACTCATCCTCGCGTTCCCGGCGGGGCGGCGGCGCGGAATGGCGCAGCCACGCCAGCCCGATAGGCACGGCCAGTGCGATGGTCAGCAAGACAGGTTCGCCGCCAAGCCAGAAGCCGCCCAGCACCAGCGCCGGCAGAAATGCCAGTGCCTGTGGGCCGGTCAGCACGGTCGCGAGCGAGAAGCGAAATGAGGATACGTAGTTGCGCAAGGGCGTGGTCCGGGTCCGGGGCAGTCGAGTGGACGCTATCCCGAGTTGTTCAATAGCCCCTTAACGCAACTTCGGCAGACCCTCGTCATTTCGTTCTGATTTTATCTTTTCCCGACTCAGCCCTTCGAAATCAAAGAGTTTCGGGTCGAGCAGGTGTGAGGGCCGGGCGTTCATCAGGGCCCGGAACATGACCTGACGGCGGCCCGGGCTGTTGGCCTCCCAGCCGTCGAGGATCTGCTTGACCTGCTGGCGTTGCAGCCCGTCCTGCGAGCCGCAGAGATCGCAGGGAATGATGGGGTAGTTCATCGCGCGGGCAAACCGGTCGCAATCGGCCTCGGCCACGTGGGCCAGCGGACGGTAGACGAAGAGGTCGCCTTCCTCGTTCACCAGCTTGGGCGGCATCGTGGCCAGCCGCCCGCCGTGAAAGAGGTTCATGAAGAACGTCTCGAGAATGTCGTCGCGATGATGGCCCAGCACCACGGCGGAACAGCCTTCTTCGCGCGCGATGCGGTAGAGATGGCCACGGCGCAGCCGCGAGCAGAGCGCGCAATAGGTCCGGCCCTGCGGCACCTTGTCGACGACCACGGAATAGGTGTCCTGATACTCGATCCTGTGGGGCACGCCCATGTCCTCCAGGAACTTGGGTAGGACGGTCGCCGGAAAGCCGGGCTGGCCCTGGTCGAGGTTGCAGGCCAGGATGTCGACTGGCAGCAATCCGCGCCACTTCAGTTCGTGCAGAACGGCCAGAAGCGTGTAGCTGTCCTTGCCACCCGACAGGCAGACAAGCCAGCGGGCATCTTTCTCGACCATGCCGTATTGCTCGATCGCCTCGCGCGTTTGGCGCACGACACGTTTGCGCAGCTTGCGGAACCCCGTGGTTTTCGGAGCGCCTGCAAAGAGCGGATGGATATCGTCGGCATCGTCAAGCATGCTTGCGCGTTTAGAGCGATTCACGCCACCGGGCAAGCGCAGCCGTCAGGCCCCGGCGTCGATCAGCGTTTGCAGGATGGCCTTGGCGCTGTCGGAACTCCAGTCGGCGTCCCCCTGAAGGCGGGCGATCTCGTTCCCCTCACGGTCGAGGATGACGGTGACGGGCAGGCCCAGCACCCCCATCTGGCGCGAGAGGCCCATTTTCGGGTCGGCGTGAAGCGGCAGGTTGTCGACGCCGATCTCGTCGAAGAACTTTTTCATGGCGGCAGGCGCGTTGCGGCCCGAGGCAATGGTGACGACCTCGAACTCCTCGCCGCCAAGCTGGTCTTGCAGGTCCGACAGCATCGGCATCTCATGGCGGCAGGGGGCGCACCACGTCGCCCAGAAGTTGACCAGGGTGATCTTGCCCTCGTAGTCCGACAGGGTCATGTCGCCGCCATCCTCGGATTTGAACGCCTCGGAAGGCACTGGCTTTGCCTCGGAATGCACCACCAGCTTTTTCATGTCGCTGTCGCGCAGGTCGGCAATATCCGCGGTTTGCGCCACTGCGCCGTTTGCACCGGCTGCGAGGGCCATATAAAGGACGATGGACTTCAGCGAATTCATAGCGCCTCCGAAGAGTTGGGACATGACAGACAAGACCTCTAATCAGATGTGGGGCGGTCGGTTCGCCGCCGGGCCCGATGCGATCATGGAGGCAATTAATGCCTCGATAGATTTCGACAAGCGCCTCGCCGCGCAGGATATCGCCGGGTCGCGCGCCCATGCGGCCATGCTGGCCGCGACGGGTATCGTCAGTGATAGCGATGCCGACGCGATGCGGGAAGGCCTGCTCACGGTGTTGTCAGAGATCGAACGCGGGGAGTTTCCGTTCTCGAAGTCGCTGGAGGACATTCACATGAATGTCGAGGCGCGGCTGAAAGAGGTGATCGGCGAGCCGGCCGGGCGACTGCACACGGGGCGCAGCCGGAACGACCAGGTGGCGACGGATCTCAAGCTGTGGGTGCGCGATCAGCTGGATGCCTGTGATACGGCATTGGTGGCGCTGATGAAAGCGTGCCTTGCGCAGGCGGAAGCCGGGGCGGATTGGGTAATGCCGGGGTTCACGCATCTGCAGGTGGCGCAGCCGGTGACGTGGGGCCATCACATGATGGCCTATGTCGAGATGTTCGGGCGCGACCTGTCGCGCGTGCGCGACGCGCGCCGCCGGATGAACGAATGCCCGCTGGGCGCGGCAGCCCTGGCCGGGACCTCTTTTCCGATCGACCGGGACATGACCGCGAAAGAACTGGGCTTCGACCGCCCTGCGGCCAACAGCCTCGATGCCGTAAGCGACCGGGATTTCGCGTTGGAGTTCCTGTCGGTGGCCAGCATCTGCGCGATGCACCTGAGCCGAATGGCCGAGGAACTGGTGATCTGGTCCTCGGCGCAGTTCCGGTTCGTGAGCTTGAGCGACAGGTTTTCCACCGGGTCGAGCATCATGCCGCAGAAGAAGAACCCGGATGCCGCCGAACTGATCCGGGCCAAGATCGGGCGCATCTTCGGGGCGAACGTGGCGCTGACGTTGGTGATGAAGGGGCTGCCGCTGGCCTATTCGAAGGACATGCAGGAGGACAAGGAGCAGGTTTTTGACGCTGCCGACAACCTGATGCTGGCGCTGGCGGCCATGGACGGGATGGTCCGCGACATGACCGCCAACAAAGAGGCGCTGGAAGCGGCGGCGGGAGCCGGATTTTCGACCGCGACGGATCTGGCCGACTGGTTGGTGCGGGTACTGGGCCTGCCGTTCCGCGACGCGCATCACGTCACCGGCGCGCTGGTGGCGAAGGCCGAGGCCAAGGGGTGCGACCTGCCGGAGTTGAGCCTGGAGGAGATGCAATCCGTGCATGGCGAAATCGACGAAACGGTCTATGATGTGCTGGGTGTGCACAACTCGGTCGCCTCGCGCACGAGCTATGGCGGGACTGCGCCCGAGCAGGTGCGCATGCAGGTTGGTCGCTGGAAGGAGATTCTGGGATGAAACGCATTTTGGCCTGTCTGAGCCTGGTGATCCTTGCCGGCTGTGGCGTGGATGGTGAGCCGATCCCGCCGGGCAGTGAGCCGGACAATACCGTCGCGCGCAACGATCCGACGCAGGTTCGTCCCAATATCAACGGCGCGCTGACCGTGGGCACCAACGGGTCGAGTGCCAGTGTCGGCACCTCGATCGTCAGCGGCAATGTCTCGGTCCACGTGGGCACTGTCTTTTGAAGTATCTCTTCCTGGCTTTGGCCGTCTGGGGCGCGATCCACCCGATGGCGTGGTTCATCACGTGGTTCAACGCCAACGGCTATGACCTGATGGCGATGGTGGATGCCTGGCATGCCAATGCGGCGACCAGCGGACTGGTGTGGGACCTGACCATTGCGGCGGTGGCACTGACGATATGGGTGATCTGGGAGACGGCAAATGCGCGCGACTGGCTGCGCCTGATTGCGATACCGGCGACCTTCTGCATCGGTGTCAGTTGCGGTTTGCCGCTTTATCTGTTTCTGAGGATGCGGCGCGGGTAGGACCCGCCGACTCTGGAGTATTTTCAGCTAGAAAAAGCGGGCGATGGATCATTTTCTTTACCGTGACGGCGAGCTTCATGCCGAGGATGTGCCGGTGGCCGAGATCGCGGCGCAGGTGGGCACGCCGTTCTATTGCTATTCGACCGCCACGCTGACGCGGCATTTCCGGCTGTTCGACGAGGCGCTGGACGGGATGCCGCACCTGGTGTGCTACGCGATGAAGGCGGCGAGCAACCAGGCGATCCTTAAGACGCTGGCGGGGCTTGGCGCGGGGATGGACGTTGTCTCTGGCGGCGAATACCTGCGGGCGCGCGCGGCCGGCGTGCCGGGCGAGAAGATCGTGTTTTCCGGCGTTGGCAAGACCCGTGAGGAAATGCGCATCGCGCTGGAAGGCGGCGTGCGGCAATTCAACGTCGAGAGCGAGCCGGAGATGGCCGCGCTGTCGGAGGTGGCGGTGTCGCTGGGCGTGGAGGTGCCGATCACGGTGCGGGTGAACCCGGACGTGGACGCGAGAACCCACGCCAAGATCGCCACCGGCAAGAGCGAGAACAAGTTCGGCATTCCGATCGCGCGAGCGCGGGACGTCTATGCCGAGGCGGCGCGCTTGCCGGGCCTGAAAGTCATCGGGATCGACGTGCATATCGGCAGCCAGCTGACCGATCTGGAGCCGTTCAGGATGGCCTACGAGAAAGTGGCGGAGCTGACCGAGGTGCTGCGGGCGGATGGGCACGAGATATCGCGCCTCGATCTGGGCGGCGGGCTTGGCATACCCTACGAGCGGTCGAACGCCGCGCCGCCGCTGCCGACGGATTACGGGGCGCTGATCCGCGAAACGGTCGGGCATCTGGGCTGCGAGGTCGAGATCGAGCCGGGGCGGCTGGTGGCGGGCAATGCCGGGATCCTGGTCAGCAAGGTGATTTACGTGAAGTCGGGCGAGGGGCGCGACTTTCTGATCCTCGACGGGGCGATGAACGACCTGATCCGCCCCGCGATGTACGACGCCTATCACGATATCGTCCCAGTGAGAGAACCAGCACCGGGCGTGGAGCCTGCCAAGTACGACATCGTCGGCCCGGTCTGCGAATCGGGCGATACCTTCGCGAAGGAGCGGGTGATGCCGGCGGTGGGCGAAGGCGACCTTGTGGCGTTCCGCAGCGCGGGCGCATATGGCGCGGTCATGAGCAGCGAGTACAATACAAGGCCGCTGGTTCCGGAAGTTCTGGTGCATGAGCATCAATTTGCCGTCATCAGGCCCCGGCCGACCTTTGACGAGATGATAAATCGCGATACCATCCCCGCATGGTTGTAACGCGGCGGTCGCGTGGGCAACCCAAGCGCAGGGATGCATGGCACAATCGGATAACTCCACCTTCAACAAGGTTATCGGGCGGCTGAAGCGTCCGTTGAGGCTGACCTGGGCCGGGCTGATCGCCGAGCGCCTGGTGCGGGCGTTCTGGCCGCTGTGGAGCGTGGTCATTGCCGTCTGCGCCGCGTTGATGCTGGGGCTGCACGATCTTGCTCCGGTGGAGCTTGTCTGGGTGATCGCGGTTTTTTCGGGGCTGGCTGCTCTGGGATTTGCCGTGCATGGCTTGCGCCGGTTCGACTGGCCGTCGCGGGAAGAGGCCATCCGGCGGATGGATGGCGTGTTGCCGGGGCACCCGTTGGCCACGCTTGCGGACAGGCAGGCCATCGGCGAAGGCGACGCTGGATCCCAGGCACTTTGGCGCGCGCATATCGCGCGGATGGAGGCCCGCGCCGCCGGGGCGAAAGCGGTCGAACCGGACCTGAGGCTGTCGCGCCGGGATCCGTTCGGGCTGCGCTATGTCGCCCTGCTGGCGCTGGTCGTGGCGGTTCTGTTCGGCTCTGTCTGGCGCGCCGGCACGGTGTCGCAGATGGCGCCCGGGAGCGGCGCGGCGCTGGCCAGCGGACCGACATGGGAGGGCTGGATCGAGCCGCCGGCCTATACCGAGTTGCCGAGCCTCTACCTGAATGATCAGGACGGGGCGTTCAGCGCCCCCGAAGGCAGTCTTGTGACCTTGCGCTTTTACGGCGAGGTGGGCGCGCTGAGCGTGACCGAGACGGTCTCGGGCCGCACCGAGGATATTCCGCCGGCCACGGACATAGAACAGAGTTTCGAGATCGCGCAGGACGGGACCTTGCGCATCGACGGCCCGGGCGGCGAGGAATGGCGGATCACGGCGCTGCCCGACGCACCGCCCGAGGTGTCGATTTCGGACGGGCTGGAGGTCACGTTCGACGGGCAGATGAGCCAGCCTTTCGCGGCCAGCGACGATCATGGTGTGACCGGCGGCAAGGCGACCTTCGAGTTGGCGCTGGACGAGGTCGACCGGCGCCATGGTCTTGGCGCCGACCCCGATCCGCGCGATCCGATCGTGCTGGATCTGCCGCTGCCGATCACCGGCGGCCGGGACGATTTCACCGAGACCCTGATCGAGAACCTGTCGGAGCATCCGTGGGCGCATCTTCCCGTGCGCCTGACGCTGACCGTGCGGGACGAGCGCGACCAGGCGGGGCAGAGCGCGCCGATGGTGATGGACCTGCCGGCGCGGCGGTTCTTCGACCCGATGGCCGCGTCGGTGATCGAACAGCGGCGTGATCTCCTTTGGGCGAAATCCAACGCGCGTCGGGTGAGCCAGATGCTGCGCGCGGTGTCGCACAATCCCGAACCGGGGCTTTTCAAATCCGAGACGGCCTATCTGAAGCTGCGGGTGATCTTGCGGCGGCTGGAGACCTTCATCGACCATGACAGCCTGACCGACGAGACGCAGGACGAACTGGCGCAGGCGTTGTGGGATCTGGCCGTGCTGCTGGAGGATGGCGATATCGGCGACGCGCTGGAACGGATGCGGGCGGCGCAGGAGCGACTGAGCGAGGCCATGCGCAACGGTGCCAGCGAGGAAGAGATCGCGCGGCTGATGCAGGAATTGCGCGACGCGACGCAGGATTACCTTCGCCAGAAATCGCAGATGGCGCAGCGCGAGGGCGATCAGACGGACGAACCCGACCAGGACCAGTCAGAGAACATGCAGACCCTGACCGACCAGGATTTGCAGGACATGATGGACCGTATCCAGGAGCTGATGGAGCAGGGCCGCTTCGCCGAGGCGCAGCAGGCGCTGGAAGAGTTCCAGAAGATGATGGAGAACCTGCGCGTGACCGAAGGTCAGCAAGGGCAGGGCGGCGACAATCCCGGCCAGCAGGCGATGGAAGGCCTGGCCGAAACGCTGCGTGACCAGCAGGGCCTGTCGGACGAGGCGTTCCGGGATTTGCAGGAACAGTTCAATCCCGGCGCACAGGCCGGGGAATCGCAGGGCAACGAGGGCCGCAACGGTGGCCAGGGCCAGGGCCAGCAGCATTCGCAACAGGACCAGGGGCAGCAACCGGGTCAGCAGCAAGGGCAGGGCCAGGGCCAGCAACAGGGTCAGCAACCCGGGCAGGGCCAGGGCAATCAATCCGCCCAAGGCCAGCAGGGCGGCCAGGCCGGCAACCTTTCGGAACGGCAGGAAGCGCTGCGGCGCGAGTTGGAGCGCCAGCGGCAGGGTCTGCCCGATGTCGGCGGTCAGGCCGGCGAGGACGCCCGCGAGGCGCTGGACCGGGCGGGACGCGCCATGGAAGGTGCCGAGGAAGCGCTGCGCGGCGACGACCTTCCCGAGGCGATCGACCGGCAGGCCGAGGCGATGGATGCCCTGCGCGACGGGATGCGCAGCCTGGGCGAGGCGATGGCCGAGAACAGCCAGTCCCAGCCGGGCCAGGGCCAGGCGCAAAGCCAGACACCGGGGCAGTTCGGCGAGCAGGATCCGCTGGGCCGGTCACAGCGCGGGCTGGCCGGAGACCAGGGCGAATTCACCGCGCGGGAAGACGTGTATCGCCGGGCCGGAGAATTGCTGGACGAAATCCGCCGCCGGTCGGGCGACGCCGCGCGGCCCGAAGTCGAACTCGACTATCTGCGGCGGCTTCTGGACAGGTTCTGAGCCGGCACGGCGGGCCGGCGCGTTGCGCGATCAGCCGTCCGCGGCGGCGTCTTCGGATAGCGAGGCTGCCATGCTCTGGATCAGGTCGTTGAGACCGGCGCGCCAGCCGTTCACCATCTCGACATAACCCGTGAGTGGCCCCGCCAGCTGCGGGACGGCATCGGAGAGTTGCGGCGCGAACACGTAGATTACCAGCGCCAGCACCGCAAGGACGACCGCCAGCCGGAACCCGGAGCGAAAGCCGCTTTTGACTGACGCATCAGTGTTGTCGTCGGCGGCCGATATGGGGCGCGGCTCTTCCTTTCTGCCATCGGAATCGAGCGATGAGTTGATCTCGTCGATATCGGGAAGCAGGTTGCTGCGCGATGCGGGGTCGATCTCTTCGATTTCGGCATCGGTCTTGCGCGCCTCGGGTTCGCCGCGCAGGCGTGCCATGCGCGCGCGGGCCTCTGCCGAGCGTCGCCGGGCGTCGTTATCGGCTTCCTGAAGCCCTAGTTCCTGCTGCGTCTCGACAGTGCCGCGATGATCTTGTTCGCGCGCGCGGGCTTCCCGCTCGGCCTCTTCTCGCAGGACGTCGGCCACGGCAGGGTCGATTTCGCGTCGCTTCGGGTCGGTCGCGGGTGCGATGCGTTCTTCCGGGAAGTGCTCATCCTCAGGGGCGTCGTCTTCGAACGCCATGTCCGCATCATCCTGGGACGGATCTTCGGCGCGGGGTGCGTCGTCTTCATCCTCTTCCGCGCCATAGTCGGCGTCCGGCTCGGGCCAGGAGGGCGTTTCTTCCGCGGCGCCGTCATCCTGGAGGGGCGTGTCGGTCTGAGCCGCTTCCGGTTCCTCGGCGGGGTGGTCTGGATGGTTCTGAAACCAGGTCGTTCCGCAATCGGAGCACTGCACGTCGCGCCCGCTTGTGGGAATAACCTCCGTCGGGACTTCGTATTGTGCCCCGCAATTCGGGCATATCAATCGCATTGTGCCACCCGCTGCCTGTCGTCCGACCAGCATACCTAGCCTATTGTTTGGAATACCTTACGCACAAACACCGGACCGGAAAAGAGGCAATCAAGGAAGTGCCGTAGTCGTTGCACAAGTGTGTCCTGTGCGGCATGAAGGGCAAAATGCATTGGGGGCCGAAGTGATCGAGCTGGAAAACGTCGCCTACAGCTACGGCGGGGGAGAGCTGCTGAGTGATATCTCGCTCAAGCTGCAGGCCGGGTCATTCCATTTCCTGACCGGCCCGTCGGGGTCGGGCAAGACCACGCTTCTGAAGCTGTGTTACGGGGCGTTGATGCCCACGGCCGGCGAGGTTCGGCTGTTCGACACGGATGTGCGCGGGATGGAGCGGGACGACATCGCCTATGCAAGGCGACGGATCGGCGTGGTGCACCAGGATTGCCAGTTTCTCGATCACATGAGCGTGGCCGACAACATCTCGTTGCCGCTGATGGTGTCGGGGCGTGACCTTTGAGCGAGTCCGCGAACCTGAAGGAACTGATCGGCTGGGTGGGCCTCAAGGCGCGCGCCGAGGCGCTGCCGCCGGAGTTGTCGGGCGGGGAACGGCAGCGCGCGGCGCTGGCGCGGGCGATCATCATGTCGCCCGACGCGGTGCTGGCCGACGAGCCCACGGGCAACGTCGACTGGGACATGTCGCAGCGCTTGCTGCGGCTGCTGATCGAACTGAACCGGATGGGCAAGACCATCATGGTGGCCACCCACGACCTTGCGCTGATCCGCGCCGCGAAGAGCCATGTGCAGGCCCGCGTGCTGCGGATCTCGAACCGGCGGCTTCAACTGGCGGGGGCGGACCTGTGAAGCCGGATTTCAATCAGTTGACCGAGTTCGTGATGGGCGATGCCCAGGCCGACCGGGTTGTGCCGCCCACGGGGTACACGGCCTCGCTGACCGTGTTCAGTGCCGGGGCGATGGCGTTCCTGGCAGTGTTCGCGCTGGCCCTTTCGATGGCGACAGGGCGGCTGGCCGACCGCTGGGGATCGGAACTGGCCCGGTCCTCCACCATCCGGATATCGGCGCCCGAGGGACAGATGGCGGCGCAGACGGCGGCGACGCTCAAGATACTGGAGACAACCAAGGGCGTTGCCTCGGCCCGGGCGCTGGACGCCGACGAGCAGCGCGCCTTGCTGGAGCCGTGGTTCGGCCCCGACCTGCCGGTGGATACCCTGCCGATCCCGCAATTGATCGAGGTCATCGAGGAAGGCGAGGGATTCGACGCGGGCGGGCTGCGGCTGCGGCTGTCGGCCGAGGTGCCGGGCGCGGTGCTGGATGACCACACGCGGTGGCGCAGACCGCTGGTGAGCGCCGCGACGCGCCTGCGTATGCTGGGGTATATCTCGATCCTTCTGATCGCGGCGGCGACGGCCGCGATGATCACGCTGGCGGCCAATGCGGCGCTGGCAGCGAACACGCAGGTGATCGGCGTGCTGCGCCTTGTGGGCGCGCGGGACAGTTATATCGCCCGGGCTTTCGTGCGGCGCTTCACCCTGCGGGCTCTGACCGGGGGCGCGGTGGGCACCGTGGCCGCCGGTGTGGCGGTGTTCCTGTTGCCCGCGGCGCAGGAGGATGGTGGCTTTCTGACCGGCCTGGGCTTTCGCGGCGCGCAGTGGCTGTGGCTCCTGGTCATCCCGCCGCTGGCCGCGGCCGTCGCCTTTGCCGCCACCCGCGCCGCCGCGCGCAAGACGTTGAAGGACACGCCATGAGATACGCGTTTCAATGGGTCCGATCGGCTGTCTTCGTGGGGCAGATCTATTTCATGATGCTGCCTATCGGCATCGTGTTCCTGCCCTGGGCGCTGGTGTCCTCGAAGGGGGCGAACGCGGCCTGCAAGACGTGGTGTGCCTGGGTGCGCTGGACCGCCCGCTGGATGGTGGGGCTGAAGACCGAGGTGCGCGGCACGCCCCCCACGCACGAATGCCTTATCGTTGCCAAGCACCAGTCTTTTCTGGATATCATCCTTATTTTTGGCAGCGTTCCGGCGGGCAAGTTCATCATGAAACGCGAGTTGATGTACGCGCCGATCATCGGGCAGTACGCGCTGAAACTGGGCTGTGTTCCGGTCGACCGGGGCAAGCGCAGTCAGGCCATCAAGAAGATGATCGCGGATGTGGGGCGGGGGCGTCTGCGGCCCGGTCAGCTGATTATCTACCCGCAGGGCACGCGGATCGCGCCGGGGGTGAAGGCGCCCTACAAGGTCGGCTCGGCCATCCTTTACGAAGAGATCGCGCAGGACTGTATTCCCGTGGCGACGAATGTCGGGCTGGTCTGGCCCCGCAAGGGGTGATGCGGCATCCCGGAACCGGGGTGGTGGAGTTTCTGCCGGCCATCAGGGCGGGGCTGCCGAGGGAGGAATTCATGACGCGGCTGGAAGAGACGATCGAGAGCAATTCCAACCGTCTGATGGGCGAAGCGGGGTTCGAGCCGGATGAAATTCATTGACGATATCAAGGGGTTGGAGTCGCTTTACGGCACGCCGGGGGCGGCCAGTACGCGCAAGGTGGTGCATCGGCTGACGCCGCTTTACCGGAAATGGATCATGACCTCGCGCTATTGCGTGCTGAGCACTGTGGGGCCGGGCGGCACCGATGGCAGCCCGCGCGGCGATGATGGCCCGGTGGTGCTGGAACTGGACGAGACGACCCTGGCGATGCCCGACTGGCGCGGGAACAACCGACTGGATTCGCTGAGGAATATCGTGTCGGACGGGCGCGTGTCGTTGATGTTCATGGTGCCGGGATCGAACACGGTGGTGCGGGTGAATGGCACCGCGAAGCTGACCGCAGACGAGGGGTTGCGCGCCCGTTTCGAACGGAAGGGCAAGCACCCCGCGACGGTGATCGTGATCGCTATTTCCGAGATATACAGCCAATGCGCACGGGCCACGATCCGGGCAGGTCTGTGGAGCCGGGACGACAGTGACGGCTTGCCGACGGTGGGCGAGTTGCTGGCCGAGGCCTCGGACGGGGACGAGGGCGGCGCGGAGTATGACGCCGGATGGAGTGCCCGGGCGGCGAAGACCATGTGGTAGCTGGTGCAGGGGTGGTTAACGCGATTTGGCGCGTCGGTATTTCAGTAGCATCGCGTCGGTGGAAGTGACGCCGGGCGGGACGGGTTAACATTCGCTGCTGTCCGCCGATGAGAAATCGCGCTCGCTACGGCGTAGGTCTGCTTAGAGCCCTTTGCGGACAAATGTGATTTATATCCCCGAGCGCCATCGACGGGCCGCGGCGCGGCGATCCGACGGTAGTTCGGCAGCACTTTATCCAGCCAAATCCAAAACAGGATTGAGCGATGCACCGAACTTCACCCAATCGCCGGGCCGTGGGGGCGGCCCGTCGATGGCGCGGGGCCTGCGGCCTGTTTCCGCGCCGGGTCTGTAGATCAAATGTCTTTTATGTCCGCAAAACCGACATTCTTGCCCTCCGCAACGAACGACGGGTTCCAGCCCTTGTGAGACGCTGGTTTCGAGCACCCAGCCGGTTAACAGCCGCGAAGCGGCCTGGCCATCGTCAGCCCCTCCCTTGGGCTGACGATTTGGCGAGGCTGGGCGCAACAATCATTCTGAGGATGTGTTTGGCAGGCATAAAGTGCTTCAGAATTTCCGTCGGATCGCCACCCCAGGGGCTGACGATGGCCTCAGTCGTGAATGGCGGCTTTGTACGCAAAGCGAACGTCCAAGGCGAAGCACCCCGCGCGGACTCCAGGTGCTGCTTGCTGCACCGCCGCGCATCGCGCCAGAGGCGCGTCACTTTATATGCGCGCCTTCGGCGCGACGGGCCGCCCCGTCACGCCAGAGGCGTGCCGACTATAGTTGGCGCACCCTTGGTGCGACGGCCCGGCGATTTGGCTGGTGACGTGCCACGCTCTCAGGTTGGATGTGCTTGGCCGGCATAAATTGCCCATCACAATCGTCGGTTCGCCGCACCACGGCCCGTCGATGCGCGTCTCCTCACCGTGGGAAAATGACGTCCGCTTCGTCCGTACGCCAGTCGTAGTTCCCTCTGACGCGTAAACCGTCCGGCGCGTGGGTTTTCACCCACCCTACGAGATGCCGGACCGGGCTTGTGATTGGACGGGCGGGGCGAACCCCGCCTGCTGGGACGCTTACGAGTGGATCGGGCCGTCGCCGCAGGCCAGGGCCGCTTCGCGCACCGCTTCGGAATAGGTCGGGTGGGCGTGACAGGTCAGGGCCACGTCCTCGGCGGCGGCGCCGAATTCCATGGCGACGCAGATCTCGTGGATGAGATCGCCGGCCATCGGCCCGATGATATGCGCGCCGAGGATGCGGTCGGTTTCCTTGTCGGCGAGGATCTTGACGAAGCCGTCGGCGGCGAAGTTCGCCTTGGCCCGGCCATTGCCCATGAAGGAGAACTTGCCGGCCTTGTAGGCGCGGCCCTCCTCCTTCAGCTGTTCCTCGGTCTTGCCGACGGCGGCGACCTCGGGGTGGGTGTAGATCACGCTGGGGATGACGCCGTAATTCACGTGACCGTGCTGGCCCGCGATGACGCAAGCGGCGGCCATGCCCTCGTCCTCGGCCTTGTGGGCCAGCATCGGGCCGGAGATGCAGTCGCCGATGGCGTAGACGCCCTTGACGTTGGTCTGCCAGTGGTCGTCGGTCTTGATCTGGCCGCGCTCGGTCATCTCGACGCCAAGGGTGTCCAGCCCCAGCCCGTCGGTGAAGGGCTTGCGCCCCGTGGCGACCAGCACGACGTCGGCATCGAGCGTTTCCTCGCTGTCGTCCTTGCGCAGCTTGTAGGTGACCTTGGCCTTGGTCTTCATCGCCTCGACGCCTTGTACGGCGGCGCCCATGATGAAGTTCAGGCCCTGCTTTTTCAGCAGCTTGTGGAAGTTCTTCTGCACCTCGCCATCCATGCCGGGGGTGACATGGTCGAGATATTCCACGACCGTCACGTCGGAGCCCAAGCGGGAATAGACCGAGCCAAGCTCCAGCCCGATGACGCCGGCGCCAATGACGACCAGCTTTTTCGGCACCTTGGACAGTTCCAGCGCGCCGGTCGAGGAGACCACGGTTTTCTCGTCGATCTCGACGCCCGGAAGCGTGCTGACCTCGGAGCCGGTCGCGATGATGGTGTTCTTGGCCTCGTGCGTATCGTCGCCGACCTTGACGCGGCCCGCCTCGGGGATGGAGCCCCAGCCCTTGAGCCAGTCGATCTTGTTCTTCTTGAACAGGAACTCGATGCCCTTGGTGTTCTGGCCGATGGTCTCGTCCTTGTAGGAGAGCATCTGTTTCCAGTCGACAGACGGGCTTTTGCCCTTGAGGCCCATGGCGGCGAAGTTGTGTTCGGCTTCGTGCAGCATGTGGCTGGCGTGCAGGAGCGCCTTGGAGGGGATGCAGCCCACGTTCAGGCAGGTGCCGCCCAGGGTTTCGCGGCCCTCGACACAGGCGGTTTTCAGGCCAAGCTGGGCGCAGCGGATGGCCGCGACATAGCCGCCGGGGCCGGAGCCGATTACGATGACGTCATAGGAAGCCATTTGATATTCTCCTTCGCGTGTCGGGCGTGTTGGTCCCGAACCTATGCTTTTTGTGGTGCAGTGTCACGATGCGGGCGGGGCGCAGTCCGGCACGGTTTTCAGGATTTCGTGCAGGAGGTCCGTCCACTCCGCGTCAGGATTGTTTTCCATGAAGGCGGTGGCGGGAACGAAGGCGTTGCTGAAGCCGGGATGAAAGGTTCTACCGTCCGCCCACCAGGGGGTGATGGTGCCGCTGACGAGGGTGAAGTCGATGATCTCGTCGGCAAGGTCCACCCGGGTGATCCGGAAGCAGCCGTTGCCTTCGCCGTCGGCCGGGGTGTCGGTGAAGGTGTTGGTGACATGGTCGTAATCACGGTGCATGACGAAATGCGTGCTCTCGGCGATCACGAACTCTGCCGAGGCCTGTGGGGCCGCGAGGACGAGGGCGAGGGCGGACGCGCGGATCATACCAATGCCGCGACGTACATCAGCGCGGTTGCGGCGAAGCCCACCATCCAGATCAGCGAGCGCCACGGGCGCAGGCCCAGGTAGTAGGCCGGGATATAGGCGATGCGCGCGATCAGGTAAGCCCAGGCGCAGGCGGTCGTGACCCCGGTGGATTGACCCGAAACGCTGATCACGACGCAGGCGATGGTGAAGAGGATCAGCCCCTCGAAATGGTTGTCCATCGCCCGGCCCAGGCGGGCGGTGCCGTCCGACATCCGGCGCGACGGTTCGCGGTCGCGCGCCGAGGTGGTGTAGCCCGGCCCGAGTTCGAGATTGGCGGGCACGGCGTAGAGGGCGAATTGCACCACTTGGAGCAGGGCGGCGAGGGTGAGGACGGTGAGTTCCGGTGTCATGTGCGGTAACACGTCCCGGGCTTGACCCGGGACCTCCTTGTTGCGGGGGCGGGCTCCCGGATCAAATCCGGGGCGGTGTGAGATGGGCCTGACGTCATGTCGCTTGGATCGCCTCTGCTATCGCCCCGGCCTTGGCATCAAACGTGCCGGTGCGGGCCGAGGGGTGGGGCGCACGGATGTGCGGGACGTCGAAGTGTTTCAGCACGCGGGCGGCATCGTGGCCGAGCGCGACGGGGCGGCGGCCGAGGCGTTCGTGCTGGCCGATGGCCTCCCAGCTGGCGCGGGCGTGGGCCGGCGGGATGGTGGAGGACCGCTGCGGTGTCAGAAGGTGAAAGACCGGCGTGATATAGATGTCGGCGCGGGCGAGATTCAGCAGCGCCAGCACCTTGTCGATGACCCGGTTGAAGGGGTTGGTGGAGAGATAGCCTTGCCGCGTGAGTTCCGCGCGGTGGCGGCGGACGGAGGGCGCGTCGAGCCAGTCCTTGGACACCAGCATGGGGCCGGTGAGGCTGCCGGAGGTCATCTGGATGGGCGAGACATAATGGCCGTCGAAGCCTTCCTCGGCCAGCGTAGGATAGCCGGGCAGGCGGAAGGCGCGGCGCGCGGTGACGGCGCGGGCATATCCGGCGGCGGGGGTCATCGGTGGGTCGCGTCCAGGGACCCGCTCGGGGTTTCTTGCCCTGGGAGGCCCCGGATCAAGTCCGGGGCGGGTAGCTCTTGGTTCATGCCGTCTCCAGCATGTGGGAGGCGGACGGGCCGTGCCCGAGGCCGGTTTCCTTGTCAACCCAGGCCTTGACGCGGGCCGCGTCGTTGACGCCGAAGAGGACCCAGCGGGTGCCCGTGCCCTCGCGCCACATCTGAAGCTGGGTGAGACCGGCATTGGCCCGGTCCTCGGCATGGGACTCGTGGGCGCTTTGGTCGAAGCTGTCGTAGCGGAGGAGGAGTTGGGTGGTCATGAGGTGTGTCCCGTATGGTGGAAGGGGCGGGGTGAACCCCGCCCTACCGGAAGTAGGGCGGGATTTATCCCGCCACCGATTTACAAATCCATCAACAACCGCCGCGGATCTTCCAGCGCGTCCTTCACGCGGACGAGGAAGGTCACGGCGCCCTTGCCGTCGACGATGCGGTGGTCGTAGCTGAGGGCGAGGTACATCATGGGGCGGGCCTTGATCTCGCCGTTCACCACCATCGGGCGCTGCTGGATCTTGTGCATCCCGAGGATGCCCGATTGCGGCGGGTTGAGGATGGGCGAGGACATCAGCGAGCCGTAGACGCCGCCGTTGGAGATGGTGAAGGTGCCGCCCTGCATTTCGGCCATGGAGAGCTTGCCATCGCGGGCGCGGGCGCCCTTCTCGGCGATGGCCTTTTCGATGTCGGCGAAGCCGAGCGCGTCGGCGTCGCGGATCACCGGGACCACGAGGCCGGTGGGCGTGCCTGTCGCGATGCCCATGTGCACGAAGTTCTTGTAGACGATATCGGTGCCGTCGATCTCGGCGTTGACCTCGGGCACCTCTTTCAGCGCGTGGCAGCAGGCCTTGGTGAAGAAGGACATGAAGCCCAGTTTCACGCCATGCTTCTTCTGGAACTCGTCCTTGTACTCGTTCCGGAGCGCCATCACCTCGGTCATGTCCACCTCGTTATAGGTGGTCAGCATGGCGGCGGTGTTCTGGCTGTCCTTGAGGCGGCGCGCGATGGTCTGCCTTAGCCTTGTCATCTTGACCCGTTCCTCGCGGCTGGCATCCTCGGCCGACACCGGCGCGCGGGGCGCCTGTGCGGGGGCCGACGAGGCGGCGGGCGCGGCGCTGCTGGCGGCGGACACCGCCTTGGCGACGTCCTCTTTCATCACGCGGCCGTCGCGGCCCGAGCCCTGCACCTGGTCGCTGCTGAGGCCCTTTTCGGCCATCGCCTTTTTCGCCGAGGGCGCGTCCTCGATATCGCGGCCCGCGGGCGGGGTGGTGTACTGGCCGCCATTGGCGGTGGCCGGGGCGTCATCCGTCTTGGCCGTGGCATCCTTTGGCGCGGGACGTTCGGCGGGTTCCACCGTGCCGTCCGCGCCGCCCGAAATCACGGCCAGCTTGGCGTTTGCCTGTACCGTGTCGCCTTCCTGGGCGAAGATATCGGTAAGCGTCCCGGCCGCGGGCGCGGGAACCTCGACCGAGACCTTGTCGGTTTCCAGCTCGCAGAGCATTTCGTCCTGGCTCACAGTGTCGCCGACCTTCTTGAACCATGTCGAGACGGTCGCCTCGCTTACGGATTCGCCCAGGGTCGGAACCATGACATTGGTGTCGCCTCCCGATGCGCGGCCGCCGCTGCCGCCGCTTTCGCCGCCGGACTTGCCGGACTCGGACTCGGCGCTTTTCTCTTCTGTCTTCTCGGCCTTCCTGGGCGCGCTGTCGGAGCCGCTGTCGCCTTCGGACAGGGTGGCGAGCAGGGCGTCGACGCCCACGGTCTCGCCCTCTTGCGCGACGATCTCGGCCAGTGTGCCGGCGGCGGGCGAGGGCACCTCGACGGTGACCTTGTCGGTTTCCAGCTCGCACAGCATCTCGTCGGCCTCGACCTTGTCGCCGGCCTTTTTGAACCAGGTGGCGACGGTGGCTTCGGTCACGGATTCGCCCAGGGTGGGCACGCGTACTTCGGTGGTCATTACGTGTTATCCTTCGATCGTCAGCGCGGCATCAATCAGCGCTTCTTGTTGGGCCTTGTGTTGGCTGGCAAGCCCGGTTGCGGGCGAGGCGGAGGCGGAGCGCCCGGCATAGACCGGACGGGTGTGCTTGGCCTTGATGCGTTCGAGCACCCACTCGATATTGGGCTCGATGAAGCTCCAGGCGCCCTGGTTCTTGGGTTCTTCCTGGCACCAGACCATCTCGGCCTTCTTGAAGCGTTCCAGCTCCTTGACCATGGAGATTGCGGGGAACGGGTAGAACTGCTCGACGCGCAGGAGATAGACATCGTCCAGCCCGCGGTTGTCGCGTTCTTCCAGAAGGTCGAAATAGACCTTGCCCGAGCACATGACGACGCGCTTGATCTTGTCGTCGGATTTCAGCTTGAGCTCGGAATTGCCGTATTGGGCATCGTCCCAGAGCACGCGGTGAAAACTGCTGCCGGTGGTGAATTCCTCGGCCTTGGAGACGCACAGCTTGTGGCGCAGAAGCGATTTCGGCGTCATCAGGATGAGCGGCTTGCGGTAGGTGCGGTGCAGCTGCCGGCGCAGGATGTGGAAATAGTTCGCCGGGGTCGAGCAGTTGGCGACGATCCAGTTGTCTTGTCCGCACATCTGCAGGAAGCGTTCGAGGCGTGCGGAGGAGTGTTCCGGGCCTTGCCCTTCGTAGCCGTGGGGCAGCAGGCAGACGAGGCCGGACATGCGGAGCCACTTGGATTCGCCTGAGCTGATGAACTGGTCGAACATGATCTGGGCGCCGTTGGCGAAGTCGCCGAACTGGGCCTCCCACAAGGTGAGCGCGTTGGGCTCGGACAGGGTGTAGCCATACTCAAACCCCAACACGGCGTATTCCGAGAGCATCGAGTCGATGACCTCGTACTGCGCCTGGCCTTCGCGGATGTGGTTGAGCGGGTAGTAGCGTTCTTCCGAATCCTGGTCGATCAGGCCGGAGTGCCGCTGGCTGAAGGTGCCGCGGGTGCTGTCCTGGCCGGACAGGCGCACGCGGTAGCCCTCGGTCAGGAGCGAGCCGAAAGCCAGCGCCTCGGCGGTGGCCCAGTCGAAGCCTTCGCCGGTTTCGAACATCCTGGCCTTGGTTTCCAGGAGCCGTGACACGGTCTTGTGCAGCGGCGTGCCCTCGGGCGGGGTGGTCAGGGCGCGGCCGATTTCGGCCATGGTCTTTTTCTTGATGGCGGTTTCGCCGCGCTGGTAATCCTCGTCCTTGCTGTCGAGGTGGGACCATTTGCCGTCCAGCCAGTCGGCCTTGTTCGGGCGGTATTCCTTGCCGGCTTCGAACTCGTCGGCGAGGTAGGACTGGAACGCGGCCTTCATGTCGTCGATCTCGCCCTCGGGGATGAGGCCGTCCTTGACCAGCCGCTCGGTGTAGAGCGACAGCGTGGTCTTCTGCGACTTGATCTTCTTGTACATGATCGGGTTGGTGAACATCGGCTCGTCGCCTTCGTTGTGACCGAAGCGGCGGTAGCAGATGATGTCGATCACCACGTCCTTGCGGAACTTCTGGCGGAACTCGGTGGCGACCTTGGCGGCGTGCACCACGGCCTCGGGGTCGTCGCCGTTGACGTGGAAGATGGGCGCCTCGACCATCAGGGCGATATCCGTGGGATAGGGCGAGGAGCGCGAGAAGTGGGGCGCAGTGGTGAAACCGATCTGGTTGTTCACCACAAGGTGCATGGTGCCGCCGGTCTTGTGGCCCTTCAGCCCCGAGAGGCCAAAGCATTCGGCCACGACGCCCTGTCCGGCAAAGGCCGCGTCGCCATGCAGCAGGAGCGGCATGACCGCGGTGCGCTCGCGGTCGGCCAGCTGATCCTGCTTGGCGCGGGATTTGCCCAGCACGACGGGGTTCACGGCCTCGAGGTGGCTTGGGTTGGCCGTGAGCGACAGGTGCACGGTGTTGCCGTCGAATTCGCGGTCCGACGAGGCGCCGAGGTGGTATTTCACGTCGCCCGAACCGTCCACGTCCTCGGGCTTGAACGAGCCGCCCTGGAATTCGTTGAAGATGGCGCGGTAGGGTTTGCCCATCACGTTGGCCAGCACCGACAGGCGGCCGCGGTGGGGCATGCCGATGACGATCTCCTTCAGGCCCAGCTGTCCGCCGCGCTTGATGATCTGTTCCATGGCCGGAATCAGCGCCTCGCCCCCGTCGAGGCCAAAGCGCTTGGTGCCCATGTATTTCACATGCAGGTACTTCTCGAAGCCCTCGGCCTCGACCAGTTTGTTCAGGATCGCCTTGCGGCCTTCGCGGGTGAAGGTGATTTCCTTGTCGTAGCCCTCGATGCGCTCTTTCAGCCAGGCGCTCTCTTCGGGGTCGGAGATGTGCATGTATTGCAGGGCGAAGGTGCCGCAATAGGTGCGTTTGACGATGGCGAGGATCTCGCGGATCGAGGCGACTTGAAGGCCCAGCACGTTGTCGATGAAGATGGGCCGGTCCATGTCGGCATCGGTGAAGCCGTAGGACTTGGGATCGAGCTCGGGCCGGTCGGGGCTTTCGCGCAGGCCGAGCGGATCGAGATCGGCGGCAAGGTGGCCGCGGATGCGGTAGGCGCGGATCAGCATGAGGGCGCGGACGCTGTCCAGAACGGCGCGTTTCACCGCGTCGTCCGAGACCTCAACCCCCGTCTCGGCGGCCTTCGACTTGATCTTGTCGCCGGCTTGTCGCGCCTCGATTTCGGTCGGGTAGTCGCCGGTCAGCGCACTCGTGAGGTCGTCCGCGGGCTGCGGCGGCCAGTCGGGGCGCGCCCAAGAGGGGCCTGCGGCCTCTTTCTTGACGTCCGTGTCCCCGTCGCCCAGTTCCCGGAAGAAGGCCTGCCACGCCTCGTCGACCGCACCCGGGTCATTGGCGTATCGCGCGTAAAGCTGTTCGAGATACTCGGCATTGTGCCCCTGCATGAAGCTGGAGGCGTGGAACTGGTCGTTGGGGGATTGGTCGGTCATCTCAGGCTCCCTCGTTGGGGTTGACCGTAGGGCGGGATTTCATCCCGCCGCTGCGGAAGGGCGGGTGGGGTGCAACCCCACCCTACGGGTCATTTTCCAATCGCTTTCAGCACGGCCTCGCCGAGGCCTGCGGGGGATTCGGCGACGGTGATGCCGGCGGATTTCATCGCCTCGATCTTGTCGTCGGCGCCGCCCTTGCCGCCCGCAACAATGGCGCCGGCGTGGCCCATGCGGCGGCCCGGAGGCGCCGTGCGCCCGGCGATGAAGCCGGCGCAGGGCTTGGAACGGCCTTTCTTGGCTTCGTCTTTCAGGAACTGGGCGGCGTCTTCCTCGGCGCTGCCGCCGATTTCGCCGATCATGATGATCGATTCCGTTTCATCGTCGGCCAGGAACCATTCCAGCACGTCGATATGCTCGGTGCCCTTAATGGGGTCGCCGCCGATGCCGACGCAAGTCGACTGGCCGAGGCCCACATCGGAGGTCTGCTTCACGGCCTCGTATGTAAGCGTGCCGGAGCGGGAGACGACGCCGACGCTGCCGCGCTTGTGGATATGGCCGGGCATGATGCCGATCTTGCACGCATCCGGCGTGATGATGCCGGGGCAGTTGGGGCCGATGAGGACAGAGCTGCTGCCCTCGAGCGCGCGCTTGACGCGCATCATGTCGAGCACCGGCACGCCCTCGGTGATCGCGACGATCAGCGGAACCTCCGCGTCGATCGCCTCGAGGATCGAATCGGCGGCAAAGGGCGGCGGCACGTAGATGACGGAGGCGTTGGCGCCCGTCTTGTGGACGGCTTCGTGGACCGAGTTGAACACGGGCAGGTCCAGATGCGTCTGGCCGCCTTTGCCGGGGGTCACGCCCCCGACCATTTGCGTGCCGTAGGCGATGGCCTGCTCGGAGTGAAAGGTGCCTTGCGAGCCGGTCAGGCCCTGGCAGATGACTCTGGTATTCTTGTCGACGAGAACGGCCATTGTGGCGTCTCCTTCCTTGATGATCTCTTCCCCGGCAACCGGGGTCTTGTTGGTCTTGGCGCGGGGTTCAGCCCCCGCGCGAGGATATCTTCGGGGCCTCAGATGCCCGTGGCATAGCCGAGGTCATAGGCGGTCACGGTGCGGCCCGGCGTGTCGCGGATCACCAGGATCATGTTGCCCTTGGCGCCCAGGTTGTAGACGCGCGCGGGCGGGGTGATCCGATCGGTCATGCGCGGCGCGCCGAAGCGTTCGGTCATGGCCTGTTCCAGCGTGTAGACATTGCCCGGGAACCGCGCGCTGACGGCACAGAAGGTGCGGCCCTCTGGCGTGCGGGTGACGGCGGCGGAAACGGCCTCGGTGGGCGAGAAGTTGCGCCCGCCCTCCTCGACCGTCAGGCCCTCGGCCACCATGCGCGCCTTGGCCCCGGCAAAATCCGGCCGGGTCGGGCCGCAGATGCTGTCGTTGAGCGTGATCACGCGGTCGAGGCTGACCGGGTCGGTGTCGGAGCGCGAGATCCCGTCGCCGCCGGTTCCGCAGGCGGCAAGCAGGAGCGTGGCGCCCAGGACGCCAAGGTTTATCGAGCGCGCCATCGTCAGCCTTTAACGGCCTTGACGATCTTCTGGGCGCCGTCCTTGAGGTCGTCGGCGGCGATCACGTCAACGTCGGAGTTGTTGATGATCTCCTTGCCCTTCTCGACATTGGTGCCTTCGAGGCGCACCACGAGGGGAACCTGCAGGCCCACTTCCTTGACGGCCGCGACCACGCCCTCGGCGATGACGTCGCAGCGCATGATGCCGCCGAAGATGTTCACCAGGATGCCCTTCACCTGCGGGTCGCTGGTGATGATCTTGAAGGCTTCCGTCACCTTGTCCTTGGTGGCCCCGCCGCCCACGTCGAGGAAGTTGGCCGGCTCGGCGCCGTAGAGCTTGATGATGTCCATCGTCGCCATGGCGAGCCCCGCGCCGTTGACCATGCAGCCGATCTCGCCGTCGAGCGCGATGTAGTTGAGGTCGTACTTGGACGCCTCCAGCTCCTTGGGGTCTTCCTCGGTGGTGTCGCGCAGCTCGGCGATGTCCGCGTGGCGGTAGACCGCGTTGGAGTCAAAGCCCATCTTGGCGTCGAGGCACTTCAGCTCGCCGCCCTCCGTGAGGATCAGCGGGTTGATCTCGAGCATCTCCATGTCCTTTTCCAGGAACATCTTGTAGAGCGTGCCCATCAGCGTGACGCATTGCTTGACCGCCGCGCCCTCGAGCTCGAGCATGAAGGCGATGCGGCGGCCATGAAAGGGCTGATAGCCGGTGGCGGGATCGACGCTCAGGCTGAGGATCTTTTCGGGCGTCTTTTCGGCCACTTCCTCGATGTCCATGCCACCCTCGGTGGAGGCGACGAAGCTGACGCGGGACGTCACCCGGTCGACCAGAAGTGCCAGGTAGAATTCCCTGGCGATGGCGGCGCCTTCCTCGATATAGATGCGGCCCACCTGCTTGCCGGCCTCGCCGGTCTGCTTGGTCACCAGAGTGCGGCCCAGCATCTTCTTGGCTTCCTCGGCGGCCTCGGAGACCGATTTGGTGATGCGCACGCCGCCCTTTTCGCCGGCGCCTTCCTCCTTGAAGGTGCCCTTGCCGCGGCCGCCCGCATGGATCTGCGCCTTGACCACCCAGACGGGGCCGTCAAGCTCACCCGCCGCCGTCTTCGCCTCTTCCGCGCGCAACACGACACGCCCGTCCGAAACAGGCGCCCCGTAAGAGCGCAGCAAGGCCTTCGCCTGGTATTCATGGATGTTCATGCGGATTTCCCATCTTTCTGTACGTTTGCATCTGGTATAGCCATAGGATGAAGCGGGACTTAACCCCTTTCGTGACATGGCCCGCGTTTTGCGGCGAATTTCCGCCATTTGTGATCACACGATTTTGCGCTGTGATCACAAAACAGGGCGTTGATATGCATGACGAATCGAAACGCTGGCGGTGTCAGCCCGCGGTCTGCCGAAACGAAAAACACGCGGGCCGATCCGGACCGCGCGTTCTGATTGCAGGCTATGGGCCGGAGTTCAGCCGAGCGAGCTGTCGATGCCCTTGCAGGCCTCGACCAGGCCCTTTACGGCCTTGACGGAGGTGTCGAACATTTCCTGCTCTTGCTTGTTGAGCTTGATGTTGACGATCTTCTCGATCCCGCCGGCGCCGATCACGGTGGGCACGCCCACGTACATGCCCTTGAGGCCGAACTCGCCGTCGCAATGGGCGGCGCAGGGCAGGACGCGCTTTTGATCCTTGAGGTAGGCTTCGGCCATTTCGATGGCCGAGGTGGCGGGGGCGTAGAAGGCCGAGCCGGTTTTCAGCAGGCCGACAATCTCGGCGCCGCCGTCGCGGGTGCGCTGCACGATCGCGTCAAGTTTTTCCTGCGTGGTCCAGCCCATGTCGACGAGGTCGGGCAGGGGGATGCCGGCGACGGTAGAGTAGCGCACGCAGGGCACCATGGTGTCGCCGTGGCCGCCCAGCACGAAGGCGCTGACGTCCTTCATCGAGACGTTGAATTCCAGGCTGAGGAAGTGGCGGAAGCGGGCGCTGTCGAGCACACCAGCCATGCCGCAAACCTTCTCTGGCGGAAGTCCCGAGAATTTCTGAAGCGCCCAGACCATCGCGTCGAGCGGGTTGGTGATGCAGATGACGAAGGCGTCGGGGGCGTTGGCGGCAATGCCCTCGCCCACGGATTTCATGACCTTGAGGTTGATGCCCAGAAGGTCGTCGCGGCTCATGCCGGGCTTGCGGGGGACACCGGCGGTGACGATGCAGACGTCGGCGCCGGCGATGTCGGCATAATCCTGCGTGCCCTTGAGCGCGGCGTCGAAGCCTTCGGCAGGGCCGGATTCGGCGATGTCGAGCGCCTTGCCCTCCGGCGTGCCCTCGGCGATGTCAAAGAGGACGACATCGCCCAGTTCCTTGATGGCGGCGAGATGGGCGAGCGTGCCGCCGATTTGTCCGGCGCCGATGAGGGCGATCTTGGGTCTGGCCATGGAAATTGATCTCCGGTGGGGTTGTTTTCGCGCTACGGGGTAGTCGCAAACCGGGGTCAATTCAAGTGTGCTGCACTGCGGCGCGTCGACGGCAGGCGGCCGAGGCACGGTAGGCTTGCCGAAAGCCGGTGAATTCTCAGGTGCTTAGGGTGCGCGCCTTGATGGCGGCGGGGCGCATCTAATTGGTTGCCCCCGGGACTGCGGCGGCGAATCTGCTGCGCGGCGGCGCACCGCCCGCGCGGTGTCAGGCGTCGTCGCCATCGACAGGCAGCACCTCATCCAGTTCCTCGAAGGACTGGCCGCTGGCGACAAGGCAGGTCACGCCATGCACCGAGGTGACGGTGATCGTCCAGGTGCCGGTCTCGGACGAGGCGAACACCTCGATCACCGCGTTGTTGGCGCCAAGGCCCATGGATTTCCGCGACTCGCCATACTTGGAGGCGAGCCGGTCGACGACCGCATCGCGGGGCGCGCAGTTCGCGGCGAAGGCGGGACCGGACAGACCCGTGGCCACGAGCGTGGCAATCATCATCAGTGTGGTCTTCATCGTCTTACCCTTTCTGCGTTGGGTCCCTGCCGTTTTTCTGGTGCAGACAGCGTGGAGGCGACAGTATCAAGCCAGGGTTAACGGACCGTTCGCAGTCGCTGGGGAGGGAGGCGCGGCAGGGGGCTATTCTGCAATGCGGCGAGAAAGGTCTTGAACTTTCGTTCCAAAAATGGCGAATTCCCGCGCAAGAAAATTTCGACCAGACAGCGGGGCACGCCATGGACCTGACCACCCATCCTTACCGATCCGTCCTTTACATTCCCGGCTCGAAGGAACGGGCGCTGGACAAGGCGCGCACCCTGCCCACCGACGCGATCATCTTTGACCTGGAGGATGCCGTGGCCCCCGATGCCAAGGCCGAGGCGCGCCAGACGCTGGCGCAGGCGCTGAGCGACGGGGGCTATGGCAACCGCGTGAAGGTCGTGCGGATCAACGCGCTGACCACCGAATGGGGGTTCGAGGATGCGCGCGTGCTGGGCGATGCGGGCGCGGACGTGATATTGCAGCCCAAGGTGAACACCTATGCGGATGTCGACAACCTGTCGGACCTCATTGGCACCGAGATCCCGATCTGGACGATGATGGAAACCCCCGCCAGCGTGTTCAACGCCCGCGAGATTGCGGCGCATCGGCAGGTGACGGGGCTGGTGGCCGGCACGAACGACCTGACCAAGGAGTTCGGCTGTCGGTTTCGCGCCGACCGGATGCCACTGTTGGCGTCTTTGCAGATGATCGTGATGGCGGCGCGGGCGGCACGGGGCGTGGTGGCGCTGGACGGGGTCTACAACCGCTTTCGGGATGGCGACGGGCTGAAGCTGGAATGCGAGCATGGCCGCGACCTGGGCTTTGACGGCAAGACGCTGATCCATCCCGACCAGATCGACATCGCCAACACGGCCTTTGCGCCCACGCAGTCCGAGATCGACATGGCGATGCGCCAGATCGAGGCCTACGAGGAAAGCAAGAAGCAGGGGCAGGGGATTGCCGTCGTGGACGGGCAGATCGTGGAAAACCTGCATGTCGTCGCGGCGCAGCGGACGCTGGCCAAGGCCGAGGCGATTGCACAGATGGCGGCGGAGTAGATCATGGGATTGCTGATCGCAGGTGTGCTGCTGTGGACCGGGGCGCATTTGTTCAAACGGATCGCGCCGGGGCCGAGGGCGGCGATGGGCAACGCGGGCAAGGCGGTGATCGCCGTGGTGCTGCTGGTCAGCATCTGGATGATGACCAAGGGCTACCAGGCCGCCGATGGCGCGTTTTTCTGGGGGCGGCACCCGGCGACGGTGGGGATCAACAACCTGTTGATGCTGCTGTCTGTTTACATGTTCGCCGCCGCCGGCATGAAAACCGCGCTGGCGCGCAGGATGCGGCATCCGATGCTGGGCGCGGTCAAGGTCTGGGCGCTGGCGCACCTGTTGGTGAACGGCGACGTGCCGTCCTTCGTCCTGTTCGGCGGGCTGCTGGCTTGGGCGGTGATCGAGATGATCGTGATCAACAAGGCGCAGCCGGAATGGGTGCGCCCCGACCCGGCGCCGAAATCCAAGGAGATCGCCGCGGTGGCGGGCAGTGTCGTGGTCTACGGCCTGATCGTGGCCGTGCATTACTGGCTGGGCTATCCGGTGTTTGGGTGAGCATATGAAACTTTATCGATTCCTGTCGGCCGATGACACGTCGGCCTTTTGCCACAAGGTGACCGAGGCGCTGAACAAGGGGTGGGAGCTCTATGGCAGCCCGACCTATGCGTTCGACGCGGCCAACGGCGTGATGCGGTGCGGGCAGGCCGTGGTGAAAGAGGCCGAGGGCACCTATACGCCCGACACCAAGCTGGGAGAGCAGTGAGCATGGCCAAGACCAATGCGGGGCGGTTCTTCGAGGATTACAGCGTCGGTGACGTGATCCCGCATGCGGTGCCGCGCACCGTGTCGGGGGTGAGCGGGCGCTTTACCATGCGCTTTATCCGGCGCGCCACGCGCTTTATTCCTCGGACGCGTTCGCGCGGGCGTGTGGCCTGCCCGAAAGCCCGATCGACGATCTGGCGGCGTTTCACATCGTCTTCGGCAAGAGCGTGCCGGACATCTCGCTGAACGCGGTGGCGAATTTGGGCTATGCCGAGGCGCGGTGGCTGCGGCCGGTCTATGCGGGCGATACGCTGCGCTCGGAATCCGAGGTGATCGGGGTCAAGCAGACCTCCAGCGGCAAGACCGGGATCGTCTGGGTGCGGACCACGGGCCTGAACCAGCGGGACGAGCCGGTGTTGCAGTTCGTCCGCTGGGTGATGGTGCGCAAAAAGGATGTGGATGCGCCCGCGCCCGAGCCCGTGGTGCCGGAGACCGCGCCGCATGTGGCGGCGGAGGATCTGGTTGTTCCAGCGGAGCTGGATTTCTCGGAATACGACCTGACGCTGGCGGGCGAGCCGCATCGCTGGGGTGATTACGAGGTCGGCGAGACGATCGACCACGTGGATGGCGTGACCATCGAGGAAGCCGAGCACATGATGGCGACGCGCCTGTGGCAGAACACGTCGAAAACGCATTTCGACGCGACCCAGCGCGAGGACGGCAAGCGGCTGATCTATGGCGGGCACGTGATTTCCATGGCGCGGGCGCTGAGCTTCAACGGGCTGGCCAACGCGCAGATGATCGCGGCGATCAACGCGGGCAGTCACGTGAACCCGTGCTTTGCCGGGGATACCGTCAGGGCGTGGTCCGAGGTGCTGGACCGCGCCGAGACCGACGCGCCGGGTGTGGGCGCGCTGCGGCTGCGGCTGGTGGCGACCAAGGGCGGCGAGGCGTTCAGCCTGCGCGGCGAGGACGGCAAGTACTTGCCCCATGTGTTGCTGGACCTGGATTACTGGGCGCTGATGCCGATTTGAGGCATGGGTGGCGTTTTCGCTTTGTTAACAGGTGGTCTGTAACCTTCGGTCCTGTGCGAAAGGAGGTTGCCATGCCTGATCCAACGCCAATTGAAGGCCCGCGCCTGCGGTGCCTCGTCCTCGAAGACAGTGCCCATGACCAGGAGATGATCCGCCGCGCGATGCGCGGGGCGCGGGTAGAGGCCGAGATTGACTTCGTCTCGACCATCGAAACCGCGCGCAAGGCGCTGTCGCAATCGCGCTACTCGGCCATCCTGTGCGACAACAGCGTGCCCGATGGCTCCGGCAGCGAATTCGCCGGTGAACTGGCCGGCGCGCCGGAGCTGTCGGACGTGCCCATTGTCATCGTCTCGGGCTGGCCGTCGCCCTTCATGTGGGACAAGGCGCGCGCGGCGGGGCTGTGCGTGATCGACAAGACGGACGATCCGATGCGCAAGCTGCGTGATTTCTTCCGCGAGTGCGTGGGGGACCTGATCACGCGGCGCGTGGCGGGACCGGTGCGTCGAAGCGCCTGACCGCCGGACAACGCGAATGTGAGCCGCCGAGCGGTTTTGCTGGGCAGCGGCGCCGGTTCGGCGCATGCTTTGGCCATGAAACGCGCTTTCCCGTGCCTGTGGCTGTCGGCCGCCGTGGCCTGTGGCGCGGCGGTATCCGCCGCCGCCTGCGAGGTGGCGTTGGTGCTGGCCGTGGACGTGTCGGGTTCGGTCGACGAATCCGAATACCGTATCCAGATGCAGGGATTGGCGGACGGGTTGCGCGATGGCGCGGTCAGCGAGGCGCTGGTCGTGGGCGAGGCGGCGGTGCTGGTGCTGCAATGGACCGGCACCTCTCGCCAGCGCGTGGTTGTGCCGTGGCAGCGCCTGAACGATTTCGATGCGGTCGAGGCGCTGGCGTCGCGGATCGAGACGACGCCGCGCGTGTGGCGCAACTTTTCCACCGCGATCGGCGAGGCGCTGGAGGTCGGCGCGGCGCAGTTCGCGGAGGTGCCCGATTGCGAGAGGCGGGTGATTGACGTCTCGGGCGACGGGTCGTCGAACGAAGGCCCGGAGCCGCGCGACATGCATGACCTGTTGACCGAGCAGGGAATCGTGGTCAATGCGCTGGTCATCGAAGGGGCGGAGCCGAGGATGACCGAGTATTTCTGGGAGAACGTCATCCACGGGCCGGGCGCTTTTGTGATCACAGCCAACGATTACGACGAGTACCCCGCCCGAATGCGTCGGAAACTGCTGCGCGAAGTCACCAAACCGATCTCGAAAGCGGTGAGTGATTCCTTTTTGCCAAATTTGTGATCACGCAGTTGGTGATGTGATCACGAATTTCCGATTTGCGACGAAATGCCTGCACTATTTGAAGAATACGGGTTTGCAGACGCCCCGGATGATTGGATAAAACGAACTCAAATCGCGGGGCAGGTCGGCCCACCCGGGTCGGCGCCACATCGCGACGAGAAAGGGATTGCCAATGGCAGACGTAAATCGCGGCAACCGGCCGCTTTCGCCCCACCTCACGATCTATCGCCCACAGCTGACGTCGATCACCTCGATCCTGACCCGGATCACCGGCAACGCCCTGATCGTGGCGGCGCTGCTGACGGTCTGGTGGCTGCTGGCCGCCGCGACCTCGGCCGACTATTTCGCGACCGCCGACGCGGTGATGACCGGCTGGTTCGGTGACGTGGTGATGTTCCTGTCGCTCTGGGCGCTGTGGTATCACACGCTGGCGGGGGTCAGGCACCTGATCTGGGACAGCGGGAAGATGCTGCAGATCGACCGCGCCGAGATGCTGGGCTGGATCGCGATCGGCGGATCGGTCGTGCTAACCATCCTGACCGTGCTGTTCATCTGAGAGGGCCGGACATGCGTTACCTGACAGACCGCAAGCGCGCCATGGGCCTGGGCTCGGCCAAATCCGGCGTTGGCCATTTCTGGGCGATGAAGCTGCAGAGCGTCGCGCTGCTTATCCTGATCCCGCTTTTCGTGTTCACCTTCGGCGGCATTCTGGGCAGTTCGTTCGAGGAGGTCACGGCCTATTACGCGCGGCCCTTCCCGGCCATCGTCGCGGCGCTGACGCTGGTGGTCGGCTTCAAGCATTTCGCCGATGGGTGCCAGGTGCTGATCGAGGACTATGTGCATGGCACGGCGCAGAAGGTCACGATCATTTTGGTGACCTGCCTGAGCTATGGCGCCATGGCGACGGGGCTGTTCGCCATCGCGCGCATGGCACTCTGAGCGATATTCAAGGGCAAGGCGCAGGCCGCCTTGGCACATGAGACCATACAGCCGGGGCCCGATGGCCCGAGCAGACGAACCGGAAAAGGCACGAAGCATGGCGGCTTACGAATACGAGACACATGATTACGACGTGGTTGTGGTGGGCGCGGGCGGCGCGGGGCTGCGCGCGACGCTGGGCATGGCCGAGCAGGGCCTGCGCACGGCCTGCGTGACCAAGGTGTTCCCGACGCGTTCGCACACCGTGGCGGCGCAGGGCGGCATCGCGGCCAGCCTTGGCAACATGGGACCCGATAGCTGGCAGTGGCACATGTACGACACCGTGAAGGGCTCGGACTGGCTGGGCGACACGGACGCGATGGAATACCTGGCGCGCGAGGCACCCAAGGCGGTCTACGAGCTGGAGCATTACGGCGTGCCGTTTTCGCGCACCGAGGAAGGGCGGATCTATCAGCGCCCCTTTGGCGGGCACACGACAGAGTTCGGCGAAGGCCCTCCGGTGCAGCGGACATGCGCGGCCGCCGACCGCACGGGCCACGCGATCCTGCATACGCTTTACGGGCAAAGCCTGAAGAACAACGCCGAGTTCTACATCGAGTATTTCGCCATCGACCTGATGATGAGCGAGGACGGCCAGTGCACCGGCGTTGTCTGCTGGAAGCTGGATGACGGCACGATCCATGTGTTCAACTCCAAGATGGTGGTGCTGGCCACGGGCGGCTATGGCCGCGCCTATTTCAGCGCGACGTCAGCGCACACCTGTACTGGCGACGGCGGGGGCATGGTGGCGCGCGCGGGCCTGCCGCTGCAGGACATGGAGTTCGTTCAGTTCCACCCCACCGGCATCTACGGCTCTGGCTGCCTGATCACAGAGGGCGCGCGGGGCGAGGGCGGTTACCTGACCAACAGCGAAGGCGAGCGGTTCATGGAGCGCTATGCGCCCAACTACAAGGACCTGGCGCCGCGCGACTATGTCAGCCGGTCGATGACGATGGAGATCCGCGAGGGGCGCGGCGTGGGCGAGCACGGCGATCACATTCACCTGAACCTCAGCCACCTGCCCGCCGAGGCGCTGAACCTGCGCCTGCCGGGGATTTCGGAGAGCGCCAAGATTTTTGCCGGGGTGGACGTGACCCGGGAGCCGATCCCGGTGTTGCCGACCGTGCATTACAACATGGGCGGCATTCCGACGAATTATTGGGGCGAAGTTCTGAACCCCGTCGAAGGCGACCCGCACGCGGTCGTTCCCGGTCTTATGGCCGTGGGCGAGGCGGGCTGTGCATCGGTGCATGGCGCGAACCGGCTTGGATCGAACTCGCTCATCGACCTGGTGGTGTTCGGCCGGGCTGCGGCCATTCGCGCGGGCAAGGTGGTGAACCCCGAGAGCGCCGTGCCGGCGACGAATACCGCCCAGGTCGACAAGGCATTGGATCGCTTCGACCATTTCCGCCATGCCGATGGCGGCATGCCCACGGCAGAGCTGCGGCTGGAAATGCAGCGCACGATGCAGGAGGACGCCGCCGTCTTCCGCACCTCGAAGACGCTGTCCGAGGGCGTCAAGAAGATGGATGCGATCGCGGCCAAGGTGGGCGACCTGAAGGTGACCGACCGCAGCCTGGTGTGGAACAGCGACCTGATGGAGACGCTGGAACTGACCAACCTGATGCCCAACGCGCTGGCCACCATCGCCGGGGCCGAGGCGCGCAAGGAAAGCCGCGGCGCGCACGCGCACGAGGATTTCTCGAAGCGCGATGACGAGAACTGGCGCGTGCACACGGTTGCGCGGGTGGATGGCACATCGGTCGAATTGAGCTATCGTCCTATCATCGAGGACCCGCTCACGACCGAATCCGAGGGTGGGATCAATCTGAAGAAGATCGCACCCAAGGAAAGGACATTTTGATGAAAGCCATTCTGAGAAGCGTCGCCGCCATTGGCGGCCTGACGATGCTGGCAGGCGCGGCGCAGGCCGTCGACACCACACCGGCCAACGTGGACCGCGTCGTGCAGGCATGCTTTGCCGAGGTCAGCCCCGAGGGGTCTTACGTGACGAACGTGCGGGGCAATGATGTTATCCTGACGCCCGTGCGCGGGTCCGGCGCGTCCACCTACGAGGCGCAGGCGCTGAACAGTTGCATCGCCTATCGCTTCGGCGCGTCGACCGTCACCGCGGCGGCGAAGCCGGACCGGTATATCTCGGTCGGTGAGCAGCGCAGCGCGATCCTGGACTGCAAGCACAAGTTCGGCATTGGCGGCGGTGTCCGTCTGGGCGGGCAATGGCAGGAGATTCCGATCGGTCAGCAGACGCGCATCTGGATCGTGCCGCATGGCCGGGTGACCGCCGAGGCGGCGAACCGGATCAATGCCTGTGCCGATCAGGCGCTTGGCCGTGGCGGCAGCCCGGTCCTCAAGGTGGTCGGTGTCGCGCGCAAGGCGGGGCTGTGCCCGAAACACGCGCCGGTCATGTATGGCGGCACGCACTACTGCATCGGCAACTGATCGCGATGCCCAAGGCCGCCACGCATATCACGGCAAAGCCTGTCCGCCCGGCGGGCTGGCCGCGTGCGCGGGGGCGGCATTACCTCGATGCGCTGGAGGTGCTGCACCGGACGAGACGCCCGGAGTGGTATCTGGAGATCGGCAGCGGGCGCGGGCATTCGCTGATGCGGTGCCCGGGCAGGGCCATCGCGGTGGACCCGGCATTTCGCCTGAGCGGCGACGTGATGGGCGACAAGCCGGCACTGCACCTGATCCGACAGACCAGCGGTGATTTCTTTGCCAGCGGGCAGGCGCAGGAGATTGCGCCGCGCATCGACATGGCGTTCATCGACGGGATGCACCTGTTCGAGTATGTGCTGGACGATTTCATCGCCACGGAAAGGCTGTGCCATCCCGAGGCGGCGATCCTGCTGCATGACCTTGTGCCGTTCTCGCCCGCCGCCGCCGAGCGCGAGTGGGACCCTGAGCGCACCAAGGGCTGGTCGGGCGACGTGTGGAAGATGACGCTGATCCTGCGCGAATACCGCCCCGAACTGGCGTTCGACGTGCTGAACCCGCGGCCCTGCGGGCTGGGGATCGTCACCGGACTGGACCCGCAGAACCGGGTGCTGGAAGACGCGCGGGACGAGATCGTGGCGAAGTTCATGGACCTGACGATCGAGGATTTCGGGCCGAGGAACCTCAAGCAGATCATGCAGATGTGCAAGGTCGAGGACGCTTTGCCGGAGCTGTCGGAACTGGAGGCGGCGGAATGAGGTGGCTTGCCATTCTTGCGCTGCCCCCGCTGCTGGCGGGGTGCGACGCGGCCAACGACGCCGCCGACGCCATCGCGCGGGAACGGGCGAAAACCGTGGTCAACGGCATCGTCGCGCGGCGCTTTCCGGGCGTCACCGTGGCGCCGGTCACCGACTGCATCATCGACGCGGCCTCGGCCGGGGAAATCATCACGATTGCCCGCGACACGGTCGGCGGGGTCCAGCCTGCGACGGTCGAGCTGGTGGTGGACATCGCGAGCCGGCCCAGTGCGGTTCAATGTATTGCTGAAAACGGTCTGGTCCTGCTGGGCCGTTGAACGGAGAGGACACGTAAATGGTACAGCTGACGCTTCCGAAGAATTCCCGGATCACCAAGGGGAAGACGTGGCCCAAGCCCGAGGGCGCGAAGAACGTGCGCAAGTTCCAGATCTACCGCTGGAACCCCGATGACGGGAAGAACCCGCAGGTCGACACCTATTTCCTCGACATGGACAAGTGCGGGCCGATGGTTCTGGACGCGCTGATCAAGATCAAGAACGAGGTCGACCCGACGCTGACCTTCCGGCGGTCCTGCCGCGAGGGGATTTGCGGGTCGTGTGCGATGAATATCGACGGGATCAACACGCTGGCCTGTATCTACGGGCTGGACGAGGTGAAGGGCGACGTGAAGATCTATCCGCTGCCGCACATGCCGGTGGTCAAGGACCTGATCCCGGACCTGACGCATTTCTACGCCCAGCACGCCAGCATCATGCCGTGGCTGGAAACCAAGACGAACCGCCCCGCGAAGGAGTGGAAGCAGTCGATCGAGGATCGCGAAAAGCTGGACGGCCTGTATGAATGCGTGATGTGCGCGTCCTGCTCGGCGGCCTGCCCGAGCTATTGGTGGAACGGCGACAAGTATCTTGGACCGGCCGCGCTGCTACATGCCTATCGCTGGATCATCGACAGCCGGGACGAGGCGACGGGCGAGCGGCTGGACGATCTTGAAGATCCGTTCAAGCTGTATCGCTGTCACACGATCATGAACTGCGCCAAGACCTGCCCCAAGGGGCTGAACCCCGCCAAGGCGATTGCCGAGATCAAGAAGCTGATGCTGGAGCGCGCGGTATAATGATGAAGCCGCGTCCCGAGCTCGATTTCAAGTCGAAGGAAGAGTTTCGGGACGTGTGCCGCCGCCTGTCGGGGCGGCTGCATTACCTGAACCGGACGGCGATCGGGGAGAGCAAGTTCGTCAGCGAACTGGCCGAACTCGTGAAGCGCGCCGGAAAGGTCTTTGACGAGCATTACGATGACAAGGATGTCTTCGCGGCCTTCGGCGACGGATGGGAGCCAGGCACCTTGTCGCGCGACGAGCGGCCCCTGGCGCTGTTCGGTCTGCTTTATCCCGAGGTCGGGTCGGACAAGTCCTGATCCAGCAGGCCGACAAGATCGGTGATGCGATCCAGTTGCCCCGGCTTGGCGCGCGGGGCGAGGAACGCGTCGAGCGCGGCATCGCGGGTCTGGACCATGGCGGCACGCGTGGCGCGGCCCGCCTCGGTCAGGTGCACATGCTTCAGGCGCTTGTCGGTGGCATCGGCAACACGGCGGATCAGACCATCCTTTTCCATACGGTCGAGCAGTCGCGAAACGCCGTATTGCGGCAGCATCAGGCCTTTTTCCAGTGATTTCGCGGTCTGGCTGTCGGGCCCGGCATCCAGGGCCGCCAACGCATCCAGCACGTCGAGCGGCGGCAGGCCCTCGGCCTTGAGCGCGGACTCCAGATGGCTCTGGAGGCGGCGATGGGCGCGCGACAGGACCTGCCACGCGGAAAGGTTCTGGGGTGTTCTGCTCATGCCCGGACCTTAAATGCAGGTGCATTTGCGGGGCAAGGGGCGTTCGCCGGCCTGCACGAAATCTGCGCAACCGGGGCTGGGGCGTCTGCACGGGCGCCTGTGCAAAACGAAGCATCGGAATAAGAAACGAGAGGACATTCCAATGCTGCGTTCCCCCGGATTGCGGTTCATCATCGTGGGCCTGCTGGTGCTGCTGATGACCATCCCCGTGTTTTTCGTCGGTGCGATCATCGACAGCCGCGCCGATTACAACCGCCAGACCATCGCCTCGGTCGGGCAGGAATGGGGCGGGCAACAGCTCTTGTCCGGCCCCGTCCTGATCATCCCGGTCCAGGAGACGGTGATGGTGCGCGAACGGGAAGAGGTGGTCGACCCACAGACCGGCGAACAGAAGCTGGATGGCGACGACCAGCCGGTGTTTCGGTTCCGCGAAGTGGAGCGCACTTTGCGCCGCGATCCGGTCTATGTCTATCCCGGTCTGCTGGAGTTGGGCGTGGAGAAGACCACGCAGGAACGCAGCCGGGGCATATTCTCGGTCCCGGTCTATACCGCCAAGGCCGAGGGCGCGTTCGATTTCAATGCGGAGGAGGCCGAGGAAGCGCTGCGCGGCGAGGAGGTGCTGCTGTGGGATCAGGCGGAGGTGCGGGTGTACGTGAGTTCCAACCGCGCGCTGCGGGGCGAGACCCGGCTGATGGCCGATGGCCGCGCGCTGGAGATGGAGCCGGTGGCGAGCGAGAACCGTTACATCGGCGGGCTGCGCGCACCGACGGGCGACCCGCGAGAGATCGGGGCGTTCGATCTGAAGATGGGGCTGAATGGTGCCGAGGCACTTTCGTTCACGCCGGTGGGGCGCGAGACGCGCGTGACGCTGACCTCGGACTGGCCGCATCCGGAGTTTCAGGGCGCGTTCCTGCCCGACAGCCACGCGGTGCGCGACGACGGGTTTCAGGCCAATTGGGTGATCCCGCATCTGGCGCGCCCCTTGCCGCAGGTCAGCCGCGCGGATCAGAACGAGGTGGCGCGGAATTCGTCGAGCTTTGGTGTGGGGCTCTATCAGCCGAATGACTTCTACCAGAAAGCCTATCGCGCGGCGCGGTACGGCGTGCTGTTCATCGGCCTGACGTTCCTGACAATCTTTCTGGTCGAAGGGCAAACCAAGCGGCCGACGCACCCGGTGCAGTATATCCTGATCGGGCTGGCGCAGTCGGCGTTCTTCCTGCTGATGCTGGCCTTGTCGGAACAGGTGGGGTTCGGCATGGCCTACCTGGTGTCGGGCGCGGCGACGGTTGGGTTGGTCACGGCCTTTGCCGCGACGGCGCTGAAGCTGGGCCGCCGTACGCTGGTGGTAGGGGCGATGCTGGCGGTGCTTTACGGCGTGCTCTATCTCATTCTGCGCAGTGCGGATTACGCGTTGCTGGCCGGGTCGATCCTGCTGTTCGCGGCCATCGCGGGCACCATGTTCGCCACGCGGAACGAGAACTGGTACGGCGAGCCGCGCGAGGGGCCGCGCCGGGGCTGGTTCCGCAAGCCCGAACCGCAGCCGCAGGCGCCCCAGCCCACAAGCTGACGCGACGTTTCCTTCCATGAGGCGGGGCGGCCGGGTTAGGCTGCCCCGTATGCTTGGGAGGAGATCATGTTGAAGACCGATATCGCGATCGTGGGCGGCGGGCTTGCCGGGCTTGTGGCTGCGCATGAGGCGGTGCAGCGCGGGCGCAAGGTGGTGCTGCTGGACCAGGAAGGGCCGCAATCCCTGGGCGGGCAGGCGTTCTGGTCCCTGGGCGGGTTGATGATGATCGACACGCCCGAGCAGCGGCGCATGGGCATCCGCGACAGCCGGGATCTGGCGGCACAGGACTGGATGGGCAGCGCCGGGTTCGACCGGCCCGAGGATGACAACCCCCGCCGCGTGGCCGAAGCCTATCTGGACTTCGCCGCCGGGCCGATGCGGGGGTATCTGCATGGTTTGGGGATGCGCTGGTTCCCCGTGGTCGGCTGGGCCGAGCGGGGCGGGGCCAAGGCCGATGGGCATGGCAATTCGGTCCCGCGCTTTCACGTCACTTGGGGCACGGGGACGGGCGTTGTTGCCCCGTTCGTGCGGCTGGTGCAGGAGGCCGAGGAGGCGGGCAAGCTGCGGTTCGCGTTCCGGCACCGGGTGACCGGGCTGGACGTGACCGATGGGCGCGTGACGGGGCTGCGTGGGGACGTGCTGGCCGAGGATGACGCGGTGCGCGGAGCCTCGACCAATCGCGAGGTGACAGGGCAGTTTCAGGTGCAGGCCGAGAGCGTGATCGTCGCCTCGGGCGGAATCGGCGGGGACCACGAGAAGGTGCGCAAGCTGTGGCCCGTCGACCGGCTTGGGCCTGCGCCCAAGGTCATGGTCGCGGGCGTGCCGGATTACGTCGATGGCCAGATGCAGGACGTGGCCAAGGCCGCAGGCGCCGGGGCGATCAACGAAGACCGGATGTGGCACTATTGCGAGGGGCTGAAGAACTGGGACCCGATCTGGCCCAACCACGGGATTCGGATCCTGCCGGGGCCGTCCTCGATGTGGTTCGACGCGAAGGGCGTGCGAATGGAGGCACCCTGTTTGCCGGGGTTCGACACGCTGAGCACGTTGAAGCGTATCCTCAGCACGGGGCACGAGCATTCCTGGTTCATCCTGACACAGAAGATCATCGAGAAGGAATTTGCCCTGTCGGGCAGCGAGCAGAACCCCGACCTGACCTCGGGCAAGTGGCGCGAGGTGCTGAAGGAGCGGCTGGGCAAAGGGGCGACGGGCGCGGTGGAGGCGTTCAAGGACCGCGGCGAGGATTTCGTCGTGGCAAAGGATTTCGAGACGCTGGTGAAGGGGATGAACGAGATCACCCCGGAGGCGCCGCTGGACGCAGGAGCATTGCGGGCGCAGGTGGCGGCGCGGGATGCGCAGCTGGCCAACCCGTTCGCCAAGGACGCGCAGGTGATCGCCATAAGGCAGGCGCGGGCCTATCGCGGCGACCGCTTGATTCGTACGGCAAAGCCTCATGCGATTCTCGACGCTGCCAACGGCCCGCTGATCGCCGTGCGGCTGAACATCCTGACGCGCAAATCGCTGGGCGGGCTGCATACCGATCTCAATGCGCGGGTGCTGCGCCCGGATGGCACAGTGCTGGACGGGCTTTACGCCGCCGGAGAGGTCGCGGGATTTGGTGGCGGAGGCTATCACGGCTACAATGCGCTGGAGGGGACCTTCCTTGGCGGGTGCATATTCTCGGGGCGCGCGGCGGGGTCGAGCGCCTGAAACTGATGTAGCGAAAACACAGTTCGAATCGTGCGGAAAAAATATTGGGCCGGCTCGCGAAAACTCTTGCACGACTCGGGGATTGGCCCCATGTGCACGATCAGACGCCAACGCACGCGCCTCTGTCCCGAAGGCCTTATACCCCAGCGGTTACGTAGCGACGGTAACGTCTCTGAACATTACCTCGCGGCCTCGCGCCGCCTCGTGACCTTTGGAGATGTCCATGACCGCTTTCGTCACCGACCTGTCGGGTGATTTCCGCCATGCTTGCGCCGCCCGTATCGAGGGCTTCCTGCGTACCACCACATTCGACCGCCCGACCCTGGTGATCGACACCGAAGTCGTGCTGCAAAACTATCGCGCGCTGGCGCAGGGGCTGGGCGACGCGCATATCCACTATGCCGTGAAAGCCAACCCCGAGCCGCAGGTGATCGAGGCGCTGGTGCGTGAAGGCAGCCGTTTCGACGCTGCCAGCCGGGGCGAAATCGAGCTGTGCCTGTCGCAGGGCGCCGCGCCCGAGCATATTTCCTTTGGCAACACCGTGAAGAAACCGGGCGATATCGCGTTTGCCTACCATGTCGGCGTGACGCTCTTTGCCGCCGATGCCGAGGAAGAGCTGGACAAGATCGCCGAGCACGCACCGGGTGCCGAGGTCTATATCCGCCTGATCGTCGAGGCGTCGGGCGCCGACTGGCCGCTGACGCGCAAGTTCGGCTGCGCGCCGGATCATGCCGTGGCGCTGATGGATTATGCCGCATCGCTGGGCCTGCGCCCGGTGGGCGTGTCGTTCCACGTCGGCAGCCAGACCCGCAAGCCCGAAATGTGGGCGCCGGTGCTGGACCGGATTGCGGACGTGTGGCGTGCGGCGCAGAAGGCTGGCCACAAGCTGGACCTGCTGAACATCGGCGGCGGCTTTCCGGCCTTCTATGGCGAGGAAATCGCGGCGCCGGCGATCTATGCAGCCCAAGTGCGCGAGATGGTGGCCGAGCGTTTCGGCGACGTGCCGCGCGTGATGGCAGAGCCGGGCCGGGGCCTGGTGGCCGAGGCCGGCATGATCGCCGCCGAGGTTGTGCTGGTGTCGCGCAAGTCGCCCGACGATCTGCACCGCTGGGTGTACCTGGATATCGGCATGTTCTCGGGCCTTGCCGAGACCATGGACGAGGCCATCCGTTACCAGTTCGTGACCGCCCGCGATGGCGAGCGCGCGGGCCCCTGCATCCTGGCCGGGCCGTCCTGCGATTCGGCGGATGTGCTGTATGAAAAACGCATGATCGACCTGCCGCTGGGCCTGAAGGCCGGGGACCGGGTGTTGATCCGCAGCTGCGGTGCATACACCTCGTCCTATTCCAGCGTGGGCTTCAACGGCTTCCCGCCGCTGGACGTGGTCGTGCTGTAGCTGCCCCCCGATCCGGGGCGGGCCGGTTGGCCTTGCCCCGCGGGACAGTGTAAGACCCACGGCATGTTCATTGTCGTGGGTCTTGTCATTGCGTTCATACTGGTGGCGATTTACGCGCGCCCGAAGATGCGCAATTGCCGCTGGCGCGAGGACCGGGGCGCGTCGAAGCCGGGCCAGACGGCCTTTCGCTGTGCGTTCTGCGGGGCGCGGGCCTTTACATCGGATGGCAAACCGCCTTTGGATTGCTTCAGGAACACGCCGCACTCCTGAGGAGCCCATGCCGGAACCCACCGATGCCGATCTGCGCCGGGCCGTCGCGCCTGTCGTCTGTTATCCCAACGAGACCCTGCCGGTGCCGGATTTGGACCTGTACCGCATCGCGCAGGAGGGGGCCGAGAAAGTGGGTGAGGTGATCGCGCCGCCGCGGGAGGCCGCCTGCTTTCGCGTGGCGGCGGGGCAGTTCTTTCGCATCACCAGTGTCGAGGGCCCGCAGGTGGGGGACCTGAACCTGTGGAACGCGAATGACCCGGGCGAGCGGTTCTATTCGGGCAAGTCGCGGGCGCTGCATGGCACGCACCTGACGACCGGCGAGCGGATGTGGTCGGGCTTTCCCTATCTGCGGCCCATGGCGACGATCGTGGAGGATACGCTGGATTGGTACGGGATCGACGAGTACGGCGGGTCGGTGCATGACGTGATCGGCACGCGCTGCGATCCCTATACGGGCAACCTGCTGGCCGGGTCGCAGTATCACCATTGCTGTCATTCCAACCTGATCCGGGCGGTGGCCGATGAACTGGAGGTGTCGCTGGAGGAGGCGGAGCCGCTGGTGCATGACGTGCTGAACGTGTTCATGTGCACCGGGTTCACGCGGGACACAGGCCAGTATTTCATGAAGGCCAGCCCGGTTCGGCCCGGCGACTACATCGAGTTCTTTGCCGAGATCGACCTGCTGGGGGCGCTGAGCGCCTGTCCGGGCGGGGATTGCTCGGCCGAGCATTCCAGCGACGCGGCGGCGTGCTATCCGCTGAAGGTGGAGGTCTTCGCGCCGGCTGAGGGGGCCTTGGGCGATTGGGTCAGCCCGCCGGTGAACGGGTATGACCGGACCCACGGGAGATAGCGGCATGGACCGGGTCGAGGGCGGGTGCCTGTGCGGGGCGGTGCGGATCACGGCGGAGGGCGCGCCCGACCGGGTGGGGCTGTGCCATTGCCTGGACTGCCGCAAGTGCCCGCGCTGCGGCGGGTCGGTGTTTTCGGTCCGCGACGGCGAGGTGGAGGTCCACCTTGGGGCGCTGGACGCGCCGAATGTGTTCGAGCCGACCTATGAGCTGTGGTGCGTGCGGCGGGAAAAGTGGTTGCCGGAGGTGCCGGGTCTGGCGCGGTTCGAGCGGGATGAAGAGTAGTGTCCCGCGAAATTCCTAACGACGTGTGAAGAGTGCGCTCCGCGCGGAATCGAAGCGCGGCCAGGCCGCGCCGCCGCGCGATCGTCTGTCGACCGAAAGGCGATTGCCTGCAATCGCCGAAAGGGGGCCCCCCCGGGCTGGCGATTAGGTGACGTGAGCGCCTCGATTTGAGGTTTTGCGGCTGTGGCAGGGATAAAGTGCCTTGAACGACCGTCGGATCGCCACCCCGCGGTCTGGCAATCGCGCGGCTCCCTACCGTCGGCTTGAGCCAAACGAAAAAACCCCGCCGAGGCGGGGTTCGTTCAGCAGAACCGGATCGCGGTCTCAGCCCTGGCGGGCCTTGAAACGCTTCTGGGTCTTGTTGATCACGTAAACGCGGCCTTTGCGGCGCACGACGCGGCAATCGCGATGGCGGTTCTTGAGCGAACGCAGCGAGTTCCGGACTTTCATCACTCGTCTCCAATGTCGTGGCGCGGGGCGCCGGGTTGCGGGTGCACCGGCAAGGCCGGGCAGTGAATATGGTGGGCGATACTAGGATCGAACTAGTGACCCCTTCGATGTCAACGAAGTGCTCTACCGCTGAGCTAATCGCCCTGATACCGGATTGGCATGGCCCCTAACGAATAGGGGCGCGGGAAACCGCGCCGGTGAGGCGTGTCTATAAAAGGAGTCGGGAAGGGGATCAAGGGCTTTTAGAACCTGATTTTCAGACTATTATGTCTGGGCAGGAGACAGAATGCCAAAAGCCGCGTTTACCCTTACACATCCTGAGCGTCGCACGACCTCGGTGGTGTTCGCGTCGCCCCATAGCGGGCGGGATTACCCGTGGTCCTTCGTGCGGCGCACGAACCTCAACGAGTTGAGCGTGCGCAGCTCCGAGGATGCGTTCGTCGACGACCTGTTCGAGGCCGCCCCGCGCAACGGGGCGCCGTTCATCAAGGCCGGCGCGCCGCGGGCGTTCGTGGACCTGAACCGCTCGACCGAGGAGCTGGACCCGGCGCTGATCGAAGGGGCGCGGCGGACGGGGCACAACCCGCGCGTGGCCTCGGGCCTGGGGGTGATTCCGCGGGTGGTGGCCAACGGCAAGGCGATCTATTCCGGCAAGATCAGCATGGACGAGGCGCAACGGCGCATCGACACCTATTGGCGGCCCTATCATGCGGCGCTGAAAACCCAGATGGACCAGGCGATGGGCATGTTCGGGCAGGCGATATTGATCGATTGCCACTCGATGCCGCACGAGGCGATGGACGCGGTCGCGCGCAGCGGGGCGCGGCGCCCCGAGGTGGTGCTGGGTGACCGGTTCGGCGCGGCGGCGAGCGACGAAGTGGTGGACCGGATCGAGGCGGCGTTCAGTGCCGCCGGGCTGAAGGTGGCGCGCAACGCACCCTTTGCCGGAGCCTATATCACGCAGCATTACGGCCGCCCGCAGGAGAACCGGCACGCGGTGCAGGTCGAGATCGACCGGGCGCTTTACATGAACGAGCGGCTGATCCGACCCAATGGCAATTTCGAGGCGTTCAAGATGCTCTTGGAGGGTGTCATCGCGCAGATCGCCGAGGTCGGGCGGCCCAAGCCGCAGCAACTGGCGGCCGAGTGAGGCGAATCGAAGCTTAACGGCGCAGAGTTCCCGAAATGTGCATCGGTATCGCGTCGGTATTTTCGACTGTATCGCGACGGTGCGGCTTGTCGACGGCCCGAGTTAGGACACCGGGCGCCGGAATCCGCGCGACAGGTCAGTACCGGCGCGTGTAGGTGAAGTGGACTTCCTCGTCGGCCTTGGTGTCGGTGACGGCGAAGGTCACGTCCGAGCGATCCTGGAAATCGTAGCGGGCGGCGAGCCCGTAGGCGGAGGTCGTGCTGCCGCGCGTGACCTCGCCGAATCCCGAAAGCGTCAGGTCGCGCCAGACATTGTAGTTCACGTCGAAGGCCACCGCGTCGGGGCGCTGGTTGGCGTCGGGGTGCAGGAAGGCCGCGCCGATATCGAGCTTCCCGTCCTGCCAGCGGGCGCCGAGCTTGGCGTTGATGCCGTCGAAATCATCCTTGGGGTCCCAGACGCCCTCGACCGCGGCGGCGAGGGTCACGGGCTGCGCCTGCCACTGGGCGGACGCGGCGGCGGAGCGGAAATTGCCGTCGCTGGCATCGAGCAGCGAGACGGCCCAGCGCATATCGCCCGTGGTGTCGCCATAGGAGACGCCCACGGGGACTGAGTTGAACCGAAGCGCCTCGGTCGTGGCGCGGGCGCGGGTGTATTCGGCGCGGGTCTCGGCGACGGAGGCGGCGGTGAAGTCGAAGGGCGAGATAAGCACCTGGTCATAGGCGGGTTTCACCACGCCGAGGCGGAACCGGTCGTCATAGACGAAGGCGGCATAGGTCTCGTGCGGGCGGTCGCCCTTGTAGTAATACCCGAAGGTTCCGAATTCGAACGCGACGGGGCTGTCGCCGATGTCGAACAGCGTGAAGGTCAGCATCGCGTCGATGCGGGACATGAAGGCGTTGTCCTGGATGCTGTTGGCGCCGACCGAGATGTCGCCGGAAAAGTCCACCCAGTCGGCGGCGGTGGCGGCATCGGGGCGCAGGCCGGTGGCGCAGAGCGCCAGAGCGGCGAGACAGGGGATGGGATGGGGCATTGCGCGTTTCATGACCGAAGCAACGTGACACGGGCCGGAAAGTTGCGCGAGTGTTCATCTGCGACGTCAATGTGATTTTCGTGCAACAGGGGATTGCCGGTAACAGTCTGCCATGGCAGGGAAAATCCGGCTCAGCGCAGGGAGCGGCCCTTGAGGATGGCGTCTGCGCCGAAGCGGGCGCGGATCTCGTCGGTGGCGCGTTCGGCGCGGCCGCGCTGGCGGGCCTGGGGGTCGAGCAGGTCGCCCGAGATCTCGGCCGCGGTTTCGGGAACGAGGTCCGACAGGCCCACGCCCAGCAGTCGGTAGGGCTTGGTGTGATCGACCTGGTCGAAGAGCGCGCGGGCGGTGCGGTAGAGCGTGTCGGCCAGCTGCGCGGGGTCGCGCAGCGAGACGCGGCGGGTCAGGAGTGAATGGTCGGAGCGCTTGAGCTTGAGCGTGACGACGCGGCCCGCCAGATGCTTGGCCTTGGCGCGGTCGGCGACCTTTTCGGCCATGCGCCAGATGTGACCGTCGAGGATGTCGGCGCTGGCGGTGTCCTCGCTGAAGGTGGTCTCGTTGGAGATCGACTTCATCGGGGTATGGGCCGAAACGCGGCGGTGATCCTGCCCGCGGGCGAGGTTCCAGAGCCGCTCGCCCATGGAGCCGAAGCGGGCCACCAGGTCGGTTTTCTCCCAGCGCAGCAGGTCGGCAAAGGTGCGGATGCCCGCCGCATCCAGCGAGCTGCGCGCGGCCTGTCCGACGCCCCAGATCAGGCTGACGGGCTTGTCGCGCAGGAAATCGGCGGTGTCGGCCTTGCCGATGATGGAAAAGCCGCGCGGCTTGTCGAGGTCGGAGGCGATCTTGGCCAGAAACTTGTTGTGCGAAAGGCCGATGGAGCCGGTGAGGCCAAGCTCGTCCTTCATACGTTTGGTCAGGCGGGCCAGCATCACGGCGGGCGGCGCGCCGTGCAGGCGATGGGTGCCGGTCAGATCGAGAAACGCCTCGTCCAGCGACAGCGGTTCGATATCGGGGGTCAGATCCTGCATCATGGCGCGGATCTGGCGGGAGATCTGGGCGTAAAGCTCCATCCGCGGCTTGATGATGACGGCGTCGGGGCAGAGTTTCAGCGCCTGGAACATCGGCATGGCCGAGCGCACGCCGCGGATGCGGGCGACGTAGCAGGCGGTGGAGACAACGCCGCGCCGGCCGCCGCCGATTATGACGGGTTTGTGCGCCAGGTCGGGGTTGTCGCGTTTCTCGACCGAGGCGTAGAACGCGTCACAATCCATGTGCGCGATGGAAAGTTCGAAGAGTTCCGGATGCGACAGCACGCGCGGGCTGCGGCAGGCGGGGCAGCGCGGGCCGGTGTCGAACCGGGTCAGGCAATCGCGGCAGAAGGCAGGCATGGGCGGGCTGGGCATTGGTTGCGATGGCGCTATTCTAGGCGCGAGGCGTGGCAGGGGAAAGACGCGATGCAGGCGACGGGCGAAGAAGAGATGTTCGAGGGCACCAAGCTGGCGCTGTTTTTGGGCGACTATCTTGCGGTGATCGAGCGCGACAACCTGGGCCATATCCCGTGGCCCGGCTTTCTGGACCTGCCGGGCGGCGGGCGCGAGGAGGGCGAGAGCGCCGAGGCCTGCGTTCTGCGCGAAACCCGCGAGGAGCTGGGCTTGACCCTGTCGCCCGGTGTGCTGCGCTGGCGACGGTATTATCCCGCGCCGACGCGGATGTGGTTCTTTGCGGCGCATTGCCCGGCCGGACTGGCGCAGAAGGTGGCGTTCGGCCGCGAAGGGCAGGGGTGGTGCCTGATGCGGCCAGAAGATTTCGTGAGGCACGACAAGGCGGTGCCGCATTTTGCCGAGCGGGTGGCGGCGTATCTGGATCGGTAGGGCGCCATGGTGGGGCGACGGTGGGTTTCACCCACCCTACGTCAGGCGATCTCGTTCAGGATCGCCTGGGTTGCCGCGCGGGGTCGTCGGCGGCCCATACGGGGCGGCCCACCACGATGTGATCGGCGCCGTCCGACAGGGCCTGTGCCGGGGTGGCGACGCGTTTCTGGTCGCCCAGGGCGGCGCCCGAGGGGCGCACGCCGGGGGTGACGATCAGCTTGCCCGCGGCCTCGGGCAGGGCGCGGATCATCGCGGCCTCCTGCGGGGAGGCGATGACACCGTCGGCCCCGGCCTCGAGCGCGCGGGCCGCGCGGGTGGCGACGATGTCTGGGATGTCGCCGGGGGCGATCAGCGACGCGTCGAGATCGGACCGGTCGAGCGAGGTCAGCACGGTGACGGCGAGGATCTTCATCGGCTTGCCCGCCGCGCCTTCGCGGGCGGCGCGGACCACGTGTGGGTCGCCATGTACGGTAAGAAAGTCGAGGTCGAACTGCGCCAGCTCGCGCACGGCGTTTTCCACCGTCGCGCCGATGTCGAACAGCTTCATGTCGAGGAAGATGCGCTTGCCGTGATCCTGCTTGAGCTCGTTGGCGAGCGCGAGGCCGCCGCCGGTGAGCATCCCGAGGCCGATCTTGTAGAACGACACCGCGTCGCCCAAGGTTTCCGCGAGGCGCAGGCCCTCGAGCGCGTTGGGCAGGTCGATGGCGACGATCAGGCGGTCATCGGCCGGCCGTTTGGGTCTGAGCTGGACGGGTTCGGGCATGGGCGCAACCTTTCGCGTCTGGTCGCGCCCTTCTTGCGGGCCGTGGCGGCGGCGTCAAGCCTGTTCGGCGGAGAGCGGCCAGGCCGTATCCTCGACCACGATGGCCTGGGGGGCGTTGCGAAATTCGGGCATCCGCCGGAGTTGGCGCAGAGCGTCCTGAACCAATGCGCGGGTCACGATCGCCGTTTCGGTCAAACCGCCGAGCATGGTCGCCGGCATGGCCGAGGCGCGCAGACTGAGCGAAGCCGTGTCGCCGTGCAAGAGAACCGTGGCGACGTGGGCCCCTGAATGTGGTGAAACCGCTACATTTTCCAGGGAAATTCGCTCGATCTTCATGACACACCCAACTTTACACTCGCAGAAATTGTGCCTCAATCGGGCACGGGTTGCGAGGGAAAAAAGGTTAACTGGTGTTCCCTCGCAATTTTTCGCCTGTTTTTCAGGCGGCTGCGGCGGCGCCTTGTGCGGATTCCGGCAGCGCTGAGCGCAGGTCATGTGCCTTTTGCGTGTGGCGCAGGCTGGCCTTTTGCGTGAGGCCACGGGCGATCAGGCCGTATTCCGCGTTGAGCGGGGCCCTGAGGTGCACCGGGTAGCGATAGATGTGACCGGAGTCGTGGATACGAACGGCCGCCTCGAACGCTTCCAGTTCGGGGTTGTAGCGGATTGCGTCGAATTCAAGCTTCTCGATCTGCATGGGTCTGCTCCTGTTTTGCGAGTTACCCGGGACACTTGGCCTGTGGATAACTGTGTGGATAACGTTGGGTCGGTCGAAATGGTTGCAAGGTTCACAAAAATCATGAGCAAGTTTTCGCGCATGTGGTGGTGTTGGCTTGCAGCCACCTCAACATCTGGGTGCCGCATCCGGGATGCGGACAATTTGCAGGGCCGACTTGAAGCTCACATGCGTGTTACCCATCTAATGGTCTGAGGTTCCCGAAGCCGCATGCCTAATGCTGGGTGCGCCACCGGGGTAACGCTTGTGAGAAGGAGAGACGGGATGGACTTGTCGAAGTTCACCGAGCGGTCGCGCGGTTTCATTCAGGCCGCACAGACGATCGCGATCCGGGAAAGCCACCAGAAACTGGCGCCCGAACACATACTGAAAGCACTGATGGACGACCCCGAGGGGATGGCCAGCAACCTGATCAAGCGGGCGGGCGGCAAGCCCGAGCGCGTAATGCAGGCTGTCGATCTGAGCCTGGGCAAGATCCCCAAGGTCTCGGGCGACTCGGGGCAGATCTACATGGACGGGCAGACCGTGAAGCTCTTGGACGAGGCTGGCAAGCTGGCCAAGAAGGCCGGTGACAGCTTTGTGCCCGTGGAGCGCCTGCTGACCGCGCTGGCGATGGTGAAGGGCCCCGCCAAGGATGCGCTGGAACAGGGCGGGCTGAGCGCGCAAAGCCTGAACGAGGCGATCAACGATATCCGCAAGGGGCGGACCGCTGACAGTGCCTCGGCCGAGGACAGTTACGAAGCGCTGGAGAAATACGCCACCGACCTGACGAAACGGGCCGCCGACGGCAAGATCGACCCCATCATCGGCCGTGACGACGAGATCCGCCGCGCGATGCAGGTGCTGAGCCGTCGGACCAAGAACAACCCGGTCCTGATCGGCGAACCGGGCGTGGGCAAGACCGCGATTGCGGAAGGCTTGGCCCTGCGGATCGTCAATGGCGACGTGCCGGAAAGTTTGCAGAACAAGAAGCTGTTGGCGCTGGATATGGGCGCGCTGATCGCCGGGGCGAAGTATCGCGGCGAGTTCGAGGAGCGGCTGAAAGCCGTTCTGAACGAGGTCACCGATGCGGCGGGCGAGATCATCCTCTTCATCGACGAGATGCACACGCTGGTGGGCGCGGGCAAGGCGGATGGCGCGATGGACGCGGCCAACCTGATCAAGCCGGCGCTGGCGCGGGGTGAGTTGCACTGCGTCGGGGCGACGACGCTGGACGAGTATCGCAAGCACGTTGAGAAGGACGCGGCCCTCGCACGCCGGTTCCAGCCGCTGATGGTTGAGGAGCCCACCGTGGAGGACACGATCAGCATCCTGCGCGGCATCAAGGAGAAGTACGAGCTGCACCATGGCGTGCGGATCTCGGACAGCGCCCTGGTGTCGGCGGCGACGCTGAGCCATCGCTATATCACCGACCGTTTCCTTCCGGACAAGGCGATCGACCTTGTGGACGAGGCCGCGAGCCGGTTGCGCATGGAAGTGGACAGCAAGCCCGAGGAACTGGACGCGCTGGACCGCGAAATCCTGCAAAAGCAGATCGAGGCCGAGGCCCTGAAGAAAGAGGACGACGCCGCCAGCAAGGACCGGCTGGAAAAGCTGGAAAAAGAGCTGGCCGACATGCAGGAGAAATCCAGCCAGATGACCGCGAAGTGGCAATTCGAGCGCGACAAGCTGGCGGGTGCCCGCGACCTGAAGGAACAGCTGGACCGCGCGCGGATCGAGCTGGACCATGCCAAGCGGGAAGGCAACCTGGCGAAGGCTGGGGAGTTGAGCTATGGCGTGATCCCGCAGCTGGAAAAGCAGCTGGCCGAGGCCGAGAAGGCCGAGGAGGACGGCGTGATGGTCGAGGAGGCCGTGCGGCCCGAGCAGATCGCCCAGGTGGTCGAACGCTGGACCGGGATTCCGACGGCGAAGATGCTGGAAGGCGAGCGCGAGAAGCTTTTGGGCATGGAAGGCAACCTGCACCGCCGGGTGATTGGCCAGGATGCCGCCGTGAAGGCGGTGGCCAATGCCGTGCGGCGGGCGCGCGCCGGGCTCAACGACGAGAACCGCCCCTTGGGCAGCTTCCTGTTCCTTGGGCCGACCGGCGTGGGCAAGACCGAGCTGACCAAGGCGGTGGCGGAATTCCTGTTCGACGACGACAGCGCGATGGTGCGGATCGACATGAGCGAGTTCATGGAGAAGCACTCGGTCGCCCGTCTGATCGGCGCGCCTCCCGGCTATGTCGGCTATGACGAGGGCGGCGTGCTGACCGAGGCCGTGCGCCGGCGGCCCTATCAGGTGGTGCTGTTCGACGAGGTCGAGAAGGCGCATCCGGAGGTCTTCAACGTGCTGTTGCAGGTTCTGGACGATGGTGTGCTGACCGACGGGCAGGGCCGGACGGTGGATTTCAAGCAGACGCTGATCATCCTGACGTCGAACCTTGGGTCCCAGGCGCTGAGCCAGTTGCCGGAAGGGTCGGACGCGGCATCGGCCAAGCGCGACGTGATGGACGCGGTGCGGTCGCATTTCCGGCCCGAGTTCCTGAACCGGCTGGACGAGATCGTGGTCTTCGACCGGCTGAACCGCGACCAGATGGACGGGATCGTCGATATCCAGATGGCCCGCCTGCTGAAGCGGCTGGCCGCGCGGAAGATCACGCTGGAGCTGGACGATGCGGCCCGCAAGTGGCTGGCGGATGAAGGCTATGACCCGGTCTATGGCGCACGACCGCTGAAGCGGGTGATCCAGAAGGCGTTGCAGGACCCGCTGGCCGAAGGATTGCTGGCCGGGGATATCCTGGATGGCGCGACGGTACCGGTGAGTGCCGGGCCCGAAGGGTTGATCATCGGCGAGCGCGTCGGGTCGACCAACCGCGAGCGGCCGGACGACGCCGTGGTGCATTGAGCGCGGTGACCGCGTGAACGCGGCCCCCGCCGGAGAGATCCGGCGGGGTTTTTCGTTTTTTGGGGGCGGTGAGTGTCGGCCTGCAATGGTGGGTTGGAAACCCACCCTACGAGGTCCCGGATCGGGTCCGGGACGGGGTGGTCCTGGTGCGTGCGATGGGGCAGCTCCCGAACGCAGGTTGGATTGGGGGCCAGCCCCCAAACCCCCGGGGATATTTATGGCCAGAGGAAGATGGAACGCGGGGCTGCTTGCGTGGGTGTTGCGGAAATGGCCTTTGCGCCAACAAATCGACACGGGTGTTGCGCGGATTCGCGGGGCGGGCGTATAGTGCCGCCAAAGGCGGAATGGCGCGGATTCACCGCGCGATAACCACATCAGATACAAGATCGGGCCATGGCCGAGCAGGACAGTTCAGCAGACGACATGCCAGCGATGCCGCGCTGGTTCGACGAGCTTCGCCCCGGCGGCGAGGGTGAGGGGTTCATGGAGCGGCATCTGCGGCATTCGCTGATGTTCGTGCGGCGGCCGGTGAACCGCCTGCTGGTCACCTTCGACAACCTTTCCAACGTCAACGACACCTCGGTGGAGCGGGAGCCCTGGGCGTTCAAGTTCGCGCGGGACGTGAATATCTCGCACCTCGGGGTCATGGCGCATGTGGCGGACTGGTACCGGGATTCCGACCTGATCGCGCGGTTCGAGAAGCTGCGCGACGAGGGGTTCTTCGAGGGGTATGACCGGGTGATCTTTGCCGGCGTGTCGATGGGGGGCTATGCCGCGATCGCCTTTGGCTCGCTGGTGCCGGGGGCGCATGTGGTCTCGGTCAACCCGCAGAGCACGCTGGATACCGAGCTGGTGCCGTGGGAGACGCGCTATGAGAACGGACGGCGGCAGGACTGGACGCTGCCCCTGTCGGATGCGGCGGCGCTGACGGCGGGGCTGGGGCCGGTCAACATCTTCTACGATCCCTATCATGCGCTGGACAAACAGCATATCGGGCGGTTTTCCGGCGACAACATCCGGGTCTTTCACTGCCGCCATTCGGATCACAAGACCGCCGTGTTCCTGCGCAAGATCGGCGCTCTGAAGCCGGTGATGCAGGCGGCGATATTCGACGAGCTCACCCCGCTCGAGTTTCATCGCCTTTACCGCGGTCGGCGTGACCTGCCCTGGTACAAGAACCAGGTGGCGGTCTATTTCACGGAAAAAGGCCGGGACGAGGTCGCGAACGGGTTCGGCATCGCGTTCCGCAAGCGGCTGAGGCGCAAGCAGCGCGAGGAGGAGCGCGCGGCGCCGGAGGACGATGGGCTGGGCGGCGAGGCCGAAGCGGACGATGCCGTGGACCAGGAGGCGGGCGAGGCGGCGCGCGATGCGGCCGAGGAGACGCCCAGGGCTAAGACCGACAAGGCGGTCAAGGCGAAGGGGCCGGGGACGCCCGAGCAGACGACAGAGGCCAGGCCCGAGGCCGCGCCGGACAAGAAGGCGCGCCCCATTCCCCGGTTCAACCCGAAATCGGTCCGGTCGGATCGGCCCATGGGCGAGCGGCGCAACGATCGCTGCGCCATCGTCACGACGATGAAGAACGAAGGGCCGTTCATGCTGGAATGGATCGCCTATAACCGGGCGATCGGGTTCCGGGACATTCTGATCTACACCAATGACTGCGACGACGGCACCGACAGGATCGCCATGCGGCTGGAGGAACTGGGCGTCGCGTCCCATTCCGACAACCAGTTCAAGAAGGGTGAGAGCCCGCAGCGGGTGGCCCTGCGCCGGGCGTTGAAACACGAGGCTTTCGAGAAGGCGGACTGGATCATCTGCGCCGATTGCGACGAATTCCTGAACATCCGGGTGGGCGCGGGGCGTTTGCCCGACCTGTTCGAGGCGACGGGGGACGCGGATGCGATTTCGCTGTGCTGGAAGCTGTTCGGCTGTGGCGATCAGGTGGCATACGAGGATAGGTTCATCCACGAACATTTCGTCTGGGCCGCGCCGGAGGATTTTCGCGCCAAGTACCGCGCGCTTGGCCTCAAGACGCTGTTCCGCCCGTCCGAGGTGATCCGCAAGTTCGGCGTGCACCGCCCGAAATTCTATGCCGACATTCCCGAGGGCTTCATCTGGAAGGATGCCGGGGGCCAGCCCATGCCGGATGCGTTTTTCCATCAAGGCTGGCGGGCGCACCCGACCTTTCGCCACGATTTTGCGCGGCTGCATCACTATGCCGTGCGGTCGGTCGACAGTTTCCTGGTAAAGCGCGACCGGGGGCGCACCAACCATATCGACCGCGACCAGGGCGTCGCCTATTGGTCGGACATGAACATCAATCTGGAAAAGGACGCGAGCCTTGTGCCGATGGCCGCGGCCACGCGCCGCGAGTTCGACGCGCTGATGGCCGACCCGGAGATCGCGCGCCTGCATGCGGAGGCCTGCGCGTGGCACCGCGCCAAGATCGCCGCGCTGAAGGCCAATGACGATTGGGCCGCGCTGCATGAGCTGCTGAAGATGATCAACCGACCCGGTGAAGATCTGGTCAACAGCGAAGAATTGCTGACGGATCTGGCGGGCGAATGAGCGCGCGGCCCTACATCGTCTTGCACGGTGGCTTTCACAAGACGGCCACCAGCCACATCCAGTCCATGCTGGCGCGCAATTCCAAGATGCTGGAACGGGCCGGGGTGCATTACGTGCATCACCGCAAGACGCGCAAGGAAGTGACTATTCCGGTTCAGTGCAACGCGTATATCAAGCTCGGCATCGGCTGGGATCCGAAGATATACGACGAGGAACTGTCCGCGATGACGGGCGCGTTCTTTGCCGATATCCTGGAAAACAAGCCCAGGCGGATCATCCTGTCCGACGAAAATCTTGCCGGGCATTGCGGACATTGCGTGCGCTTCGGCAAGCTGTATCGCTGGGGCGAGACGCTGATGCAGGTGTTTGGTACGCAGGTCCCGTCCGGCCCCGACGAGGTGCATTTCGGATTGCGCAACTACGCGGATTTCTTTTCGTCCGCCTATGTCGAATATCTGCGCTCGGTCAGCGGACAATGGTTCATCGACGAGCGTCACATGCGCCGCGCCGTGACCGCGCGGATGCCGAACTGGCACAAGGTTCTGGATACGGCGAAGAAAGCCTTTCCGACCGCCAAGGTCCATGTCTGGCGTTACGAGGATTTCCGCCAGCTTGACCTCGCGATTCTGGGCAACCTGTGCGGTCCGGATATAGATGTCACGAAGCTCAAGGAGCCGAAGGACAAGAACAAGCGCCCGACCGCGTCGGGCCGTGCCGTGCGGGAGTTGTTGCAGATGATCCACAAGGACGGGGCCGACGCGGCGCTGTCCCGGCGGATGGAGATCCAGGAGCGGTATCCGCGCGGCAAGGAATATGGCGGGTATGACCCTTGGACCCGCGGCGAGCGCGAGCATCTGACACGCATTTACGAGCGCGACGTTCGCGCGATCGAGGCGGACCCCGACATCACCTTCCTGCGCCCCGCGCAGGGCGAGATGCGCAAGGCGGTCTAGCCCAATGGAGACACGTGATGAGGGATAATGCCCAATCGGGTTACGAGATCGGGATGCTTTGGGTGGAAGGCCCGCTGAGCTATGTCGAGGTCCTGTGTGCCCAGTCATTCCTCGACGCCGGACACCACGTTAAGCTGTACCACTACAAGGACGTGCAGAACGTGCCCGAGGGCGTCGAGCTGATCCATGGCGACAGCGTGCTGAAGATCGACCGGTTCATCCAGCACGGGCGCACGGGCAGTTTCGCGCTGTTTTCGGACGTGTTCCGGTACCATCTGCTGCAACAGAACGACCGCATGATCTGGGCCGATCTGGATGCCTACTGCGTCAAGCCGTTCGAGACGCCGACGGGCCATTTCTTTGGCTGGGAGTCCGACAGCCACATCAACGGCGGTGTGCTGGGATTGCCCCCTGACAGCGAGGCGCTTGGCCTGATGCTGGAGATGACGGAAGATGAGTACGGCATCCCGGAATGGTTCGAGCAGGAGGAACAGGACCGGCTGCGCCAGTTGCAGGACGAAGGCAAGCCGGTTCACGTCAGCGAGATGAAATGGGGCACGTGGGGGCCGCACGCGGTCACGCATTACCTGCACAAGACGGGCGAGGCGAAATATGCGCTGCCGATCGAGGGGCTTTATCCCGTAAACTTTCGCGACCGGCGCAAACTGATGCTGAAACGCGCGACGCAGGAAGCGAAGGATATGGTGACCGAAAACACCTATTCGGTGCATTTCTACGGGCGGCGTGTGCGGGAATTCCTCTCGAACAAGGGCGGCCTGCCGGAACCGGACAGCTGGATGGATCTGGCGCTGAAAAAGCACAAGGTGGATTGCGACGCGGCCCCGGTGCTGTCGCGCGAGGAAAAGGAAGAGATCAAGCGTCGGAAACTGGCTGACGAGGTCGAAACCGCACCGCGCCTGCCCACGGGCAAGGGCGGCGAGAACCTGACCGACCTGGCCGACCGCTTCGGCTCGGATCAGGGAACGGCCAAGCATCGGTACACCGAGCTTTATCACATGCTGTTTCACCCCTACCGGCAGCGCCAGATCACCTTTGTCGAGATGGGCCTGCTGGCCCAGGGGCCGGAGCCGGGCCATGACGCGGACAGCGAGACAAAAGATTGCCCGTCGGTCCGTATGTGGCTGGAGTATTTTCCCAAGGCCGAGATTCATCGGCTGGACGTAGCGGATCTCTCGGGGTTCGGGCATGAGCGGTTCACCTATCACCGCTTCGACATGGACGAGCGCGACAGTATCGCGGCTGCGATCGAGGAGATCGAGACCCCGCCCAGCATCGTGATCGACGATGCGAGCCATGCGAGCCATCATCAGCAGAACGCCTTTCTGGAGGTTTTCCCGAGGCTGGAGTCGGGCGGGCTTTACATCATCGAGGACCTGCGCTGGCAGCCCGACGCCCATGAGCGGCCGGGGATCACCAAGACGGCCGAGTTGTTTCGCAACTGGGTCGAGACGCGCCATTTCGTGCATGAGGACCCGAAGGTCGCCGCCGAGCTGAACAAGCTGGCCGAAGATATTTCGGGCGTGCATCTGGCGCCGGCGCGGATGGTGCCGGGCAAGCGGCTGCAAATGGCGGTGATCCACAAGAAGTAGACCAACCCCGGAGGGCCATAACCATAATAATGCCCCCGGACCCAAGGAGCAGAGCAGGCCGCACAACAACGCGGCGGAGAGTGAGGCAGAATGAAACGCAGGATTTGCGCCGCGGAAGCGGTGTGTGACGCCAATGGTTGGGATTTCGACGAGACCTTTCCGTTTCAGTTCAGGTTGTCGAAGTCGCGTACAAGCCCTTCTGAAACGTGGATGCATTTCCGGCTGGGCGATTGGAGTTTGCATCATTGCCCACGGCTTCCGTGCCACGAGCTTGTCTTTGGGAGTGGTCGGACCGTTGGCATAGTCCTCGGCGTTGCAGTCGACCAGGACGGAGCCTGCCTGAATGGGCGGGTTGTTCTGGAAGGCAAGGGAACAATCGACGCGGTTGAAACCTATATCGAAGGGCTGGCCGGCCGGTTCATCGCTGTCGTGGCGGCATTCGGCACGAGGCGGGTCTATTTCGACCCCTCCGGAGGGCTGAGCGCCGTCTACTCGAACAAGGACAAGGCTGTTGCGTCAAGCGTCCATCTGGCGGTGAACCGGGACATCGAACCGCTGACGGCTGTTTCGGCCAAAGGCGTGCAGGCCCGCAAGGCGCAGTTTGCCTTGGGAGAGACCTGCGATATCCATTGCAGGCGCATCTATGCCAATCACTATCTGGATCTTGCCGATTTCGAACTGAAACGGCACTGGCTTGGTCCGGAGGATGACTTTCAAACCGCAGGTGAGGACCGCAACGGTCTGGCCGAGAGGATAACCGGGCGACTCGGGCAGGTGATGGCTGCACTGGCCGGCGGCTACACGACGGCGCTTCCCATATCGGGTGGAACGGATTCGCGGCTGTTGCTTGCCGCGGCAACGCCCGTGCTCGATCACATCGAACGGTTTTTCATGCACGACATAAAGTGGATCACCCAGTTCGATCGGCAGGTCGCAGTCGCAGTGGCGCAAGAAGTCGGCGTAAAGCTTGAAGTCATCGAGCGTGACGATCCCGAGTTTGAACGGTGCCTGACCGACGATCAGCTGACCACCTTGCGAGACGTCATGGCCCTGAGGACAAGCCGTACGTTCAACGGTATAGATAGCGCGACGGTACGTGCCGTGGAAATGGCCCCGGCGACAGAGCTTGTTCTGCGCGGAAACGGCGCCGAGATGACGCGGGCGAACAAGTGGACGCGAGCGACAGCCGCAAACGGGTGTTCCCTCGACGACGGTCTTGCAGCATTGCTCAATATGCGGGCTGAAGACCTGTCAGACCGTCTTGCGCCGGACCGGCTCGAGAGCTTGCGGGAGCGTTATGGCGCGTGGTGCGACGGTCTGCCGGAACCCGCCCGGGAAAGACTGCCGGACATGGCGCATACCGAAGTCTTCATGCCGTCTGCGCCGAACAACGTCTATTATGCGTTTGCACCAAGCTTTTACGTCAACCCGTTCAACGACCGGCGGATGTTCTTCGACACTGCCGCCTTTCATCCCCTTGCGCGCCGTCGCCGCAGGTTGGTCGGCAAGATGATAAAATTGTCCAAACCAAGCCTGAACCAGATGCCGTACAAGGACGATGCGTTGCAGCAGTTCCGGCAGTCGGCCTGAGACAAAGCGCGGACTTCAGCGCCGCTCCGCGGAGCCGTCGGATGCGTTTCAAAGAGAAGGCGAGCCAGGGATGCCCGGCTCGCCCTCGGAATGTCACTCGGGCATGATCACGGCGTCGATCACGTGGATGACGCCGTTCGAGGCCTCGATATCGGGGGTGACGACATTGGCGTCGTTGACGGTGACGCCGCCCTCGGTTTCGATGGTGAGGGAATTGCCCTGCACGGTTTCGGTCTCCATCCCGTCGGTCAGGTCGCCGGACATCACCTTGCCGGGAACCACGTGGTGGATGAGGATACTTGTCAATTGTTCGACGTTCTCGGGCAGCATCAGTGTGTCCACCGTGCCTTCGGGCAGTGACTCGAAGGCCTCGTCGGTGGGGGCGAAGACGGTGAAGGGGCCGTCCCCCTTCAACGTTTCGACAAGGCCGGCCACCTCGGCCGCGGCAAGAAAGGTCGAAAACTCTCCCGCCTCGGTTGCGGTGTCGATGATATCCTTGCCGCTGTCGGCAAAGGCGATGGTGGTGCCGCCAAGAATGGTGGCGGCGGTGACGGCGAGATAGGTCCTGCGAAGCATGGTCGTGTCTCCTGGCGGCCGGGTTGATCGGTAGGCGCGTCGGTCGATGCCGGCCTGAGCATCACCGGGAAAACGCCGGATCGCAGCGATAGGTTCACCGCGGGCTTTCCCCCGATGCGCGTCGACGAAATGCGGCATGCGCTCGGACCGGGGCCGCGACGATACTCCGATGAATGAATGTGACCGAGGCGTGCGAAGAGGCCCCTTTCGCGTCGGTAATTCCAGTTGAGGTGCCATGCGACTGTGGCATAAGGGAGCCACCGTTCTTTCGGAGAAGCAAAGATGGAACTGGTATTCGATATCCTGGGACTGCTGGCGCTGGTCTTCGTGCTGGCGGTCGGCGTCGTCATCGCGCTGGTGGTGCTGTTTTACGTCATCGACAAGACCCAGACCGGCGACGCGATCCGGCGCAATTACCCGGTGATCGGGCGGTTCCGCGGCCTGTTCACCACGCTGGGGGAATTCTTTCGCCAGTATTTCTTTGCCATGGACCGAGAGGAGATGCCGTTCAACCGGGCGCAGCGCGACTGGGTGGGGCACGCCTCAAAAGGCAAGAGCAACACCATCGCCTTCGGCTCGACCCGGAACCTGAACGTGGTGGGCACGCCGATCTTCGTGCCGGCGGCCTTTCCGCCGCTGGACGACCAGTTCGCGGTGACCGAGCCGTTGCAGATCGGGCCGTATTGCCGCGAGCCCTACATGGCGCGGTCGATCTTCAACATCTCGGGGATGAGTTACGGCGCCATATCGCGCCCCGCGGTCGAGGCGCTGAGCCGGGGTGCCGCGGAGGCGGGGGTCTGGCTGAACACCGGGGAGGGGGGCTGAGCCCCTATCACCTGAGCGGCGGGTGCGACGTGGTCTACCAGATCGGCACGGCGAAATACGGAGTGCGGACGCCGGACGGCGCGCTGGATGACGACAAGCTGCGCGCGATGGGAGACATTCCGCAGGTGAAGATGTTCGAGCTGAAGCTGGCGCAAGGGGCCAAGCCCGGCAAGGGCGGCATCCTGCCCGGCGAGAAGGTCACCACCGAGATCGCCGGGATCCGCGGCATCGCGGTGGGGCAGGACAGCATCTCGCCCAACCGGCACCGCGAGGTGAACACCTTTGCCGAGTTGCTGGATTTCATCGGGCATATCCGAGAGATCACGGGCAAGCCTGTCGGCTTCAAGACGGTGATCGGGTCGAGCGAAGCCTGGGACGAGATGTTCGAACTGATCGTCGCGCGCGGAGACGAGAGCGCGCCGGATTTCATCACCATCGACGGCGGCGAGGGCGGCACGGGGGCGGCGCCGATGCCGCTGATGGACCTGGTGGGGATGCCGATCCGCGAGGCGTTGCCCCGGATGGTGGACCTGCGCGACCGGCACGGGCTGAAGGGCCGCATCCGGATCGTGGCGGCGGGCAAGCTGGTCAACCCCAGCGACGTGGCCTGGGCGCTGTGCGCCGGTGCGGATTTCGTGACCTCGGCGCGGGGGTTCATGTTCTCGCTGGGCTGCATCCAGGCGCTGAAATGCAACCGCAACACCTGTCCCACCGGGATCACCACCCATGACAGGCATTTGCAGGCGGGTCTGGTGGTCGAGGACAAGTACGTGAAGGTGGCCAATTACGCGCGGCAGGTGATCAAGGAGGTCGAGACCATCGCCCATTCGGTGGGCGTGGCCGAACCGCGCCTGATGCGGCGGCGGCATGTTCGGATCGTGCAGGCGGACGGCAGCTCGATCCCGCTGACCAAGATCCGGCCGAGCGTGGACGCGGCGCAGTATCCATAGAGGTGGTGCCCTACCGCAGGAGGTCCCGGATCAGGTCCGGGACGGCCCGGCCGCGGTGTCCCGCGCGCGTGCGCGCGCGAAAAGAATGCCGCCGCCATTGTTACCGTGCCTCAACGTCTTCGTGAGACAGCTTGTTTTGCCCGCGAAATGCGCTTTGCTTATGTGAGACTGACAGACATGCCCGCGAGAAGAGGAGAGCCCGCATGGCCTATCGTTGGAAGAACACGCTGCGCGACAAGGATGTGACCGACGAGGCCGCGTTCCTGAACCGGCGGCAGTTGATGGCGGGGGCGGCCGCCGGGATGGGACTGGCCGGAATCGGCGCGGCCCAGGCGCGGGCGCAGGGCCTGGAGCCGACCTCTTACGAGGATATCACGACCTACAACAACTACTACGAGTTCGGCACCGGCAAGGGCGACCCGGTGGACCATGCCCATATGCTGACCACCGAGCCGTGGAGCGTGACCATTGACGGACTGGTGGACCGGCCCGGCGATTATGCCTTCGAGGATATCATGGCGAAGATGACGGTGGAGGAGCGGATCTATCGCTTCCGCTGTGTCGAGGCGTGGTCGATGGTTGTGCCCTGGAACGGGTTCGAGCTGGCCGATCTGCTGGAGATGGCGGGCGTGCAGTCGGGCGCCAAGTATGTCGCCTTCGAGACCGCGCTGCGCCCCGACGAGATGCCGGGGGTGAAATACCCGGTGCTGGACTGGCCCTATGTCGAGGGGCTGCGGCTGGACGAGGCGACGCATCCGCTGACACTGATGGCGACGGGGATATACGGCAAGGAGATCCCGAACCAGAACGGCGCGCCGCTCCGGCTGGTGGTGCCGTGGAAATACGGCTTCAAGTCGATCAAGTCGATCGTGCGCATCACGCTGACCGAGGCCGAGCCGCCGACCAGCTGGAACAAGGCGAATGCGCGGGAGTACGGATTTTACAGCAACGTGAACCCGCAAGTGGACCACCCGCGCTGGAGCCAGGCGAGCGAGCGGGTGATCGGATCGGGGCTGTTCGCCCGCCGGCAGGACACGCTGATGTTCAACGGCTACGGCGACGAGGTGGCGAGCCTCTATGAAGGGATGGATCTGAAAGCCAACTTCTGATGGCGGCCGTCGATCATATCAACAAGGCGCTGCGCCGGGTGCCGGCGTGGCCCATTTACGTGGCGAGCCTGGGCTATGCCGCGTGGATGCTGTGGCTGGGCATTCAGAACCGGCTGGGCGCGGACCCCGTGAAAGTGCTGGAGCACGAGATGGGGCAGATGGCGCTGTACCTGCTAGTGGCGGGATTGGCGGTGACGCCCCTGCGCAAACTGGCGGGGGTGAACCTGCTGAAGTTTCGCCGGGCGCTGGGGTTGGCCTGCTTCTTCTTCGTGGTGTGTCACCTGCTGGCCTGGGCGGTGCTGGACGTGCAGAGGATCGACCGGGTCTGGGCCGATATCGTGAAGCGGCCCTACATTACTGTTGGCATGGCCGCGTTCGTGCTGTTGATCCCGCTGGCGGTGACCTCGAACAATCTGTCGGTTCGCAAGATGGGGGCGGCAGGTTGGGCCCGGCTGCACCAGCTGGTCTATCCGGCGGCGATTCTGGGCGGGGTGCATTACGTGATGCTGGTGAAGGGCTGGCAGATCCGGCCGCTGGTGTTTCTGGCGGTGATCGCGGGGCTGATCGCGTGGCGATTCCTGATGACGCGGAAAAAAGCGGCGAGTCGGGTGCGGACTGCTTCGTGATTCCGCGATTTCCGAAGGCCGATTCCGGGATTTTCGCGGAATCGGGCGATTCATTTTCCGAAATGTCGCGAGTCGGCGGATGATTCCGGGCCGAGTCGGGGGTGACTCGGGCAAGATTCCCGTCAGTGACTCGGCAGATTCCGGAAAAATCGCTGTGGATAACCGGATTCTGGCCCGATTGCCCCTGCGTAAAGCCGCCTGCGGCGCGGGCCGGAAACAGGACAGGCAAGAAAATCGCATTTTTAAGACTCTGATTTTAAACGATAAATGAGATTTTTGAAAAAAACATGACGTTTCCCGAAAAAGGGGTTGCGAGGTTCGGCCCCAATCCGTAAATACCCCCTCACCGGCGGCGCTGAGGCGCACAACGGAACGCCAGACGGAACGACGGAGCGACGCTCCAGAGGGACAGAAGGCAACAAACACTGAGGTATCTGACGCAGGTTGCGCCAAAAAGGAATGGCGCTTCGTGTTGATTTTGTCTCTGCGCTCTTTGAAATCGATAGTTTCTGAAGAGATATGTGGGCGGTTTGGTCTATTCGATGGATCAGCCAAACGCATATCAAACTACCTAGGAGAGGGTTTCGACCTGATCCGATGATGGATAGTCAGCTTCACTGTTTGGACGGTTTCCGGTTTTCTGATGAAAACCAGAAGCACAACAAACAGAGACAAGTCCCGGATCACAGTCCGGGATTGATGTGCAGAGGTTCGAACGTCAAGGATAAGCTGGTAACAGCTTTTCAACTTGAGAGTTTGATCCTGGCTCAGAACGAACGCTGGCGGCAGGCCTAACACATGCAAGTCGAGCGAGAACTTCGGTTCTAGCGGCGGACGGGTTAGTAACGCGTGGGAACGTGCCCTTCACTACGGAATAGTCCCGGGAAACTGGGTTTAATACCGTATACGCCCTTCGGGGGAAAGAATTTCGGTGAAGGATCGGCCCGCGTTAGATTAGATAGTTGGTGGGGTAATGGCCTACCAAGTCTACGATCTATAGCTGGTTTTAGAGGATGATCAGCAACACTGGGACTGAGACACGGCCCAGACTCCTACGGGAGGCAGCAGTGGGGAATCTTAGACAATGGGCGCAAGCCTGATCTAGCCATGCCGCGTGAGTGATGAAGGCCTTAGGGTCGTAAAGCTCTTTCGCCAGGGATGATAATGACAGTACCTGGTAAAGAAACCCCGGCTAACTCCGTGCCAGCAGCCGCGGTAATACGGAGGGGTTAGCGTTGTTCGGAATTACTGGGCGTAAAGCGCGCGTAGGCGGATTAGAAAGTTGGGGGTGAAATCCCAGGGCTCAACCCTGGAACTGCCTCCAAAACTACTAGTCTAGAGTTCGAGAGAGGTGAGTGGAACTCCGAGTGTAGAGGTGAAATTCGTAGATATTCGGAAGAACACCAGTGGCGAAGGCGGCTCACTGGCTCGATACTGACGCTGAGGTGCGAAAGTGTGGGGAGCAAACAGGATTAGATACCCTGGTAGTCCACACCGTAAACGATGAATGCCAGTCGTCGGCGCGCATGCGTGTCGGTGACACACCTAACGGATTAAGCATTCCGCCTGGGGAGTACGGTCGCAAGATTAAAACTCAAAGGAATTGACGGGGGCCCGCACAAGCGGTGGAGCATGTGGTTTAATTCGAAGCAACGCGCAGAACCTTACCAACCCTTGACATCCTGATCGCGGTTTCTCGAGAGAGATTCCTTCAGTTCGGCTGGATCAGTGACAGGTGCTGCATGGCTGTCGTCAGCTCGTGTCGTGAGATGTTCGGTTAAGTCCGGCAACGAGCGCAACCCACATCCCTAGTTGCCAGCAGTTCGGCTGGGCACTCTATGGAAACTGCCCGTGATAAGCGGGAGGAAGGTGTGGATGACGTCAAGTCCTCATGGCCCTTACGGGTTGGGCTACACACGTGCTACAATGGTGGTAACAGAGGGTTAATCCCTAAAAACCATCTCAGTTCGGATTGTTCTCTGCAACTCGAGAGCATGAAGTCGGAATCGCTAGTAATCGCGTAACAGCATGACGCGGTGAATACGTTCCCGGGCCTTGTACACACCGCCCGTCACACCATGGGAGTTGGGTTTACCCGAAGACGGTGCGCCAACCTGTTCGCAGGGGGCAGCTGGCCACGGTAAGCTCAGCGACTGGGGTGAAGTCGTAACAAGGTAGCCGTAGGGGAACCTGCGGCTGGATCACCTCCTTTCTAAGGATGCGTCCATATCGACGAGATCCCGGATCAAGTCCGGGATGCGTCATTCGACGCACTTAGCAGATCGGTAATCAAAACCGATCAAACATCATACGGTCCAGGCCGTCCTCATATCTCTTCAGTCAAGGCTTTCGCACCGCGAAAGCCGTAGCCGTTAAAGTGGATTGATCTTCGATCCGCGGCAGCGGTCGGCGGCCCTCTCGGCATTTCCTGCGGAAACGCCTGCCGGGCTACGTCGATTTTACCTTTGGTAAAATCAACTTGGGTCGGTAGCTCAGGTGGTTAGAGCGCACGCCTGATAAGCGTGAGGTCGGAGGTTCAAGTCCTCCTCGACCCACCAACGTCCTTTTCGCGCCGCGAAAATGACGCCCGCGTAAGTCGATTGCTTGCAATCGACGCAGCGGACACGGGCATATCGGCATTTCCTGCGGAAACGCCTGCCGGCTTACGCGCGTTTCGCCTTCGGCGAAGCCACGCTTAGGGGCCTTAGCTCAGCTGGGAGAGCGCCTGATTTGCATTCAGGAGGTCAGCGGTTCGATCCCGCTAGGCTCCACCATATCCCGATTTGACCGTTAAGCAGCATCGCTGCTTTGCCGTCCAATCGGACGCTTTGAAATCGTAAAGAGAGATACAAGTTGCTTCGAGAGAAATCTCGAAGTGACAATCAACACTGTTTGATCCTTGCAAGTACGCAAGCGATCTCGGTCTGGTTCCACTTCGGTGGAAGGCATGCTGAAAGGTGCATCCACGCCTTTCCTTATGTATCCCGGGCTGAAAAGAACAGAGTTGTCCAAGTCAAGTACTATAACCAAGTTCCGGAGTAATCCGGAGCGGGAAATGTACGACTTTTGGTCCAGGATAGGGGGTCTGGAAGTTACCAGCTACGGACCCGCGCAAGACGCAAATCTTGCTTTTTCTGGATCAAATCAAGCGCGAGAAGGGCGTTTGGTGGATGCCTTGGCAGTAAGAGGCGATGAAGGACGTGATACTCTGCGATAAGTCATGGGGAGCTGAGAATAGGCTTTGATCCATGAATTTCCGAATGGGGCAACCCACCTGACAGTTCGCTATAATAGCTTCGGCTATTTATAGGGTTCTGAAACAGGTACTTAAGGACTGAATACATAGGTCTTTAAGAGCAAACCCGGAGAACTGAAACATCTAAGTACCCGGAGGAAAGGACATCAATTGATACTCCCCTAGTAGCGGCGAGCGAACGGGGACCAGCCAAGCCTTGAGAGTGACTAGAACATGTTGGGAAGCATGGCCATAGCGGGTGACAGCCCCGTATAGGAAGCTCGATAGGATGTATTAAGTAGGGCGGGACACGTGAAATCCTGTCTGAAGATCGGAGGACCACCTTCGAAGGCTAAGTACTCCTTACTGACCGATAGCGAACCAGTACCGTGAGGGAAAGGTGAAAAGCACCCCGACGAGGGGAGTGAAACAGTACCTGAAACCGAACGCCTACAATCAGTCGGAGCTTGACTGGACTCTAATGACAATCTGCGTCACACATGGAAAAAATTCCATGGAGATCGGGACATGTCAGACATCGCTTTCATCACGGACGGCACCGCTGCGGTGGTCGGCTTGGCCCTTGGCCTGCTGAACATGGCAGTCAATCACTGTCCCAACGAAGGCTGCCTGGCAAAGAACGATGTGGTGCCGTTTACCAGCGTTTCAGCTGGCGAGGTTTACTTCCAGGAAAACGCCGTTGGCGAGGAAGTGTTCATCCGCCGGCAGACATCGACGGCACGCGGCCCGTTCCAATTCACCTACGGTGGGTCCATCACGGATGATGGCGGCCTGTGGGTGGGTCTTGGAAACACCACCACATACACGACGCCGAACGAACGGTGGTACGCTCAGTTCCACTCGATGCCCGGGCTTTATGCCGAGGGCAGCGATGTCGACCTGGGTGGCCCTATCATCTTTCGATCGGGTGTCGAATTCGGGTATCAGGCACGCAACGGCGTGCGCATGAGCCTGAGTTTCGATCATCGGTCGAACGCCGGGATCTACAGCGACAATCCTGGCCTCGAAACCGTTCAATTCCGGGTGTCCATCCCGACAAAATGACCAGAGATGGTTGTCATTAGTGTCCAGTCTTGTGACGGCGTACCTTTTGTATAATGGGTCATCGACTTGGTCTATCTAGCAAGCTTAAGCCGTTAGGTGTAGGCGCAGCGAAAGCGAGTCTTAATAGGGCGTCGAGTTAGATGGATCAGACCCGAAACCGAGTGATCTAGGCATGACCAGGCTGAAGGTAAGGTAACACTTACTGGAGGGCCGAACCCACATCTGTTGAAAAAGATCGGGATGAGTTGTGCCTAGGGGTGAAAGGCCAATCAAACTCGGAGATAGCTGGTTCTCTGCGAAATCTATTTAGGTAGAGCGTCATCCGAATACCCTCGGGGGTAGAGCACTGGATGGGTAATGGGGCCCCACAGGCTTACTGATCCTAACCAAACTCCGAATACCGAGGAGTACTAGATGGCAGACACACTGCGGGTGCTAACGCCCGTAGTGGAGAGGGAAACAACCCTGACCTCCGGCTAAGGCCCCCAATTCATGGCTAAGTGGGAAAGCAGGTGAGACGACCAAAACAACCAGGAGGTTGGCTTAGAAGCAGCCATCCTTTAAAGATAGCGTAACAGCTCACTGGTCTAAATAAGTTGTCTTGCGGCGAAGATGTAACGGGGCTCAAGCCATGAGCCGAAGCCGAGGAGTGCGTATGCACTGGTAGCAGAGCGTAGTGTGACATAGTCTCATTCCTCCTTAGCGGGTTCGCCCGCATTGGAGGAGAGAGGCTTTCGATGAAGCGGGCGCGTGAGCGATCCCGTGGAGAGATCACTAGTGAGAATGATGACATGAGTAGCGACAAAGAGTGTGAGAGACACTCTCGCCGAAAGTCCAAGGGTTCCTGCTTAAAGCTAATCTGAGCAGGGTAAGCCGACCCCTAAGGCGAGGCCGAAAGGCGTAGTCGATGGGAATCAGGTTAATATTCCTGAGCCAGGTGGAAGTGACGGATTGCGAGGGTTGTTCATCCTTATCGGATTGGATGGGCAGCTTAGCAGTCCCTGGAAATAGCTCCATCATAAGATCGTACCCTAAACCAACACAGGTGGACTGGTAGAGAATACCAAGGCGCTTGAGAGAACGATGTTGAAGGAACTCGGCAAAATACCTCCGTAAGTTCGCGAGAAGGAGGCCCGGGTTTCAGGCAACTGAAGTCCGGGGGCACAAACCAGGGGGTGGCGACTGTTTACTAAAAACACAGGGCTCTGCGAAGTCGCAAGACGACGTATAGGGTCTGACGCCTGCCCGGTGCCTGAAGGTTAAAAGGAGATGTGAGAGCGTCGAATTGAAGCCCAGGTAAACGGCGGCCGTAACTATAACGGTCCTAAGGTAGCGAAATTCCTTGTCGGGTAAGTTCCGACCTGCACGAATGGCGTAACGACTTCCCCGCTGTCTCCAACATCGACTCAGCGAAATTGAATTGCCTGTCAAGATGCAGGCTTCCCGCGGTTAGACGGAAAGACCCCGTGCACCTTTACTACAGCTTCGCACTGGCATCAGGACTGCATTGTGCAGGATAGGTGGTAGGCTTTGAAACCATGACGCCAGTCGTGGTGGAGCCATCCTTGAGATACCACCCTATGCATTCTTGATGTCTAACCGCGGTCCGTTATCCGGATCCGGGACCCTGCGTGGCGGGTAGTTTGACTGGGGCGGTCGCCTCCTAAAGCGTAACGGAGGCGCGCGAAGGTTGGCTCAGAGCGGTCGGAAATCGCTCGTTGAGTGCAATGGCATAAGCCAGCCTGACTGCGAGACTGACAAGTCGAGCAGAGTCGAAAGACGGCCATAGTGATCCGGTGGTCCCAAGTGGGAGGGCCATCGCTCAACGGATAAAAGGTACGCCGGGGATAACAGGCTGATACTGCCCAAGAGTCCATATCGACGGCAGTGTTTGGCACCTCGATGTCGGCTCATCTCATCCTGGGGCTGGAGCAGGTCCCAAGGGTACGGCTGTTCGCCGTTTAAAGAGGTACGTGAGCTGGGTTTAGAACGTCGTGAGACAGTTCGGTCCCTATCTGCCGTGGGTGTAGGATACTTGAGAGGAGTTGCCCCTAGTACGAGAGGACCGGGGTGAACGTTCCACTGGTGGACCAGTTGTCGTGCCAACGGCAGTGCTGGGTAGCTATGAACGGACAGGATAACCGCTGAAGGCATCTAAGCGGGAAGCCCCCCTCAAAACAAGGTATCCCTGAGGACCGTGGTAGACCACCACGTCGATAGGCCGGAGATGTAAGCGCAGCAATGCGTTCAGTTGACCGGTACTAATTGTCCGATAGGCTTGATTTGATCCAGTAAAAGCCAGATTGGCTTATGCGGATCCAGAAGCCGTACACTTAAACAAGTGTGCTGACTTGGAGTTCAAGGATCTTTCTCGGTTTGGTGGTCATAGCACGAGCAAAACACCCGGTCCCATCCCGAACCCGGCCGTTAAGTGCCGTAGCGCCAATGGTACTGCGTCTCAAGACGTGGGAGAGTAGGTCACCGCCAAACCTAGTAAGGTCCTTGAAATTGTATCTCTCTTTCGATTTTCCCCTTCAATTCACTCTCTGACGGCCGGATGCGCTGTTGCGCATCGTGCCCTGGCACCGTCGCGTACGCTGGGTCAGCCATCGTGGCCTGCGGGTGATGGGCGGCGTCGTTCAGACCGGAACTTTACGGCCCAGCCGTTCGTTCCCTTCGGAACGACCAGGGCGACGTCATGGCGAAAAAGACAAAGCGACGGCCGCAGAGCGGCGACGCCACCCCTCCGACCGAGCAATCCATCGAGGCGCGCTATGCGCAACGCTCCAAGGCGTTCGCGCGGTTGAGCGCCGGGATCGAGACCGGCAAGTATGTGGTGCCGCCGCGGTTTCTGCATGGCGAGGACCGCCGGCATCACGTACGGTCCACCGTCCGCGAGGACCACGCGGCGCGCATCGCCGAAAGCTCGAAGGGCGCACGCGACAAGTTCGACAAGCTGGCCGACTGCCCGTTCAATTTCTTTCGCGGCACCGCCCTGCTGTTTTACCGCGACATGGTGGGCGAGGATGGGCACATGCCCTCGGTGATGGCGCTGGGGGACGTGCACCCGGAGAATTTCGGTGTCATGCCCGACCGCAACGGCGCGCCGATCTTCGGTGTGAACGACTTTGACGAGACCACATACGCGCCGTTCAGCTGGGACATCAAGCGCGGCGCCGTGGGGTTCTGGATCGCGGCGCTGACGGAAGGCGAACTGAAGCCCGGAAAGGCACGCAAGATCGTTCGCCGGTTCGTGCGCGGCTATGCCGAGGCGATGCAGGATTACGCCAACAACTCGACCGAGCGCAACAACGCCTACCGTATCGACAATTCGCCCAAGGTGATCCGTCGGCTGTTCGAGGAGGCGTGGGAGAACCGGCAGGAATGGCTATGGTCAGATTACCTTAACGAGAACGGCCGGGGCTTTCGCGCCGGCGAGGAACTGCAGCCGCTGTCGTCGGAAATCGAGAAGTTTCAGAAGGCGATCAATGATCTGGCCAGGTCCAATGGCATCGACGCGCCTGACCGCGCCGGTGAATTGAAGGTCAAGGATGTTTGCGTGCGACACGGGCAGGGCACGGCCTCGCTGGGTCTGCCGCGCTATTACGTGCTGATCGACGGGCCGTCGAAGGACGCGACCGACGACCTGATTATCGAGTTCAAGGCGGCGCGGCGGTCGGCGCTGGAGGGGCTGACCCCGCCCAACGCCTTTAACGCCGGCAAGCAGGCCGAGCGCATCAAGCACGGTCAGAGCGTGCAACTGGCGCACGGGGATATCTTCTATGGCGCGGTGGAGATCGACGGCAAGAGTTTCATGAGCCGCGAACGGGCGCCTTTCCGTCATGACATCGACCTTGACGACCTGAGCTTCAAGTCCTGGAAACGCTATGCCAGGGTCTGCGGTGCCGCATTGGCGCAGGCGCATGCCCTGTCCGACGACCTGGGCCGCATCGATTATGACGTAGAGCCCTCGATCATGGAGGCGATGTCCCCCCTGCGACTGTTCGAGGATGATATCGTGCGCTTTTCCGAGGAAGCGGTGGCGCGGCTGAAGCGGGATCACGCGTTTTTCCGCGAAGATCACGCCCATGGCGCCTTCGACAGCCTGGACGTGGTGTTCCGCTGACCCTTCGTGGGCAGGCTTGTAAAAAAAATGTAATAAATGCCCGCGCGGCCCCTTGCGGAGGTCCCGGTGCAGGAGTAGATAGCCCGCATTGGCGCGGGGTGGAGCAGCCCGGTAGCTCGTCAGGCTCATAACCTGAAGGTCGTAGGTTCAAATCCTACCCCCGCAACCAAACTTCCGAACCACGGTATCGATCATCCGCCGCCGGCGCGCGGATATCGGTTCTTGCGCTTGCAGTCGGGGCTGGCGGGCCCCATAAGGCGGCACAACCCAGCGGCGAGGGAACAAATTCATGCGAATGCGCGATACATTCATCAAGCCGATGCATCCGGAAGGCAGAAAGTTCGTTGCGATCTTTGCCGGTGCGACCCTTCTGCTGTTTCTGGTGTCCGACATACTGGGGTGGCTCGGCGTCGGGCTGACGATCTGGTGCTATTATTTCTTTCGGGACCCCGAGCGTGTGCCGCCATTGCGAAGCGGTGTCATCGTCAGCCCTGCGGACGGGATCGTGTCGTTGATCGAGCAGGCGGTCCCGCCCAAGGAGCTGGGGATGCCGGGCGAGGCCCTGACCCGCATCAGCGTGTTCATGAGCGTGTTCAACTGCCACATGAACCGAATGCCCGTCGGCGGCCGGATCGAAGCGATCGCCTATCGGCCCGGCAAGTTCTTCAACGCCTCGCTGGACAAGGCCAGTGCGGACAACGAACGCAACAGCCTGCGCATCGCGATGCCGGACGGGCGGGACGTGGCCGTGGTGCAGATTGCGGGGCTGGTGGCCCGGCGGATCGTGTGTTTCGTCAAGCCCGGTGATACCCTGTCGACATCGGAAAGATTCGGGCTGATCCGGTTCGGCTCCAGGCTGGATGTCTATCTGCCCGACGGAGTCGTGCCCTCGGTCCGCGTGGGGCAGACCATGATCGCCGGAGAAACCATTTTGGCCGACCTCACCCTGCCTGATGCCACGCGATAACCAGACCCCACGGAACAGCGCCGGCAAGAAACGGAACGACGCCGCGCTTGTCCAGTTGTTGCCCAACCTGATCACGCTTGCCGCGATCTGTGCCGGCATGACGTCGATCAGGTTCGCGGTGCAGGGGGATTACATTTTCGCGGTGCAACTGGTGCTGCTGGCCTGTGTTCTGGATGGTATCGACGGTCGCGTCGCGCGTTTCATGCGCAGCGACAGCAAGATCGGGGCGGAGCTCGATTCGCTTGCGGACTTCCTCAACTTCGGTGTCGCGCCGCCGCTGATCCTGTATTTCTGGGGGCTGCAGGAGATCCGAAGCGTGGCGTGGATCTTCGTGCTTTTCTTCACGGTCTGCTGTGTCATCCGGCTGGCCCGCTTCAATGTCGACCACAAGGTCGAGGAAGCGCCGGGGCCGAGTGGCCATTTCACCGGGGTGCCGTCGCCGGCCGGTGCGGTGCTGGTCATGGTGCCGCTCTACCTGTCCTTCGCGTTCGAGACCGTGCAGGTGCCGGGCCTTGCCGTATGCTTCTATATGATGCTCGCCGGCCTGTTGATGATAAGCACCGTGCCGACACTCTCGCTCAAGGGCGCGTCGATCTCGCGGTCGAACGTGAAGTTCTTCCTGGTCGGCGTGGTCCTGGCCGGGGCCGCATTCTTTACATTCACCTGGACTGCATTGTCTGTGTTGTCCTTGTGTTATCTGCTCATGGTGGCATGGTCCGCGGTGACGAAGGCGCGACAGCCCGGCAAGTAAGGAGAACGCATGGATATCGATGCCGTCAGTACGTCCTATGCCCGGTGGGCCCCCATCTACGACCGGACATTCGGCGCCGTGACGAATGTGGGCCGAAAGCGTGCTGTGGAGTATATCAACACCCGCCCGGGCAGCGTACTCGAGGTAGGCGTGGGCACGGGGCTTGCGCTGGCGCATTACGATCCGGCGCTACAGGTCACCGGGATCGACTTCAGCGAAGAGATGCTGGCCAAGGCGCGCGACAAGGTCCGGCGCCTGGACCTGGGCCATGTGAGGGAATTGCGGCAGATGGATGCGCGCACCCTCGATTTCCCGGACAATCATTTTGACACGATCGCGGCGATGCATGTCCTGTCGGTCGTCCCCGAACCCGAACGCGTGATGGGCGAGATCGCCCGGGTCTGCAAGCCGGGCGGCAAGGTGGTGATCACCAACCATTTCGTGCGCAAGACGGGCGCGCTCGCCGTGCTGGAGCGTGCCCTGGCCCCGGTGGCGAATTTCATCGGCTGGCATTCCGATTTCGAGATGGACACGGTGCTTGGCGAGGGCTGCCTTGAGGTTGACGCGCAGAAGTCGTTGCCCCCGCTTGGCATGATGACGTTCCTGGTGCTGGAGAAACGGGTCGATCGGCAGCCTACGGGCCTCACCGAAAATTAGATAGTCTAAGCAAGAATCGTTGCGGCCCCCGAGTGCGTTTTTGCGGGGGTGCCGCCTGTGAGCCGTAACGATGAACATTTAAGCATCACAGATTTTCGAGTTTACGCAGGGGTTTGGCGCGAGAGTTCCCGAATTTCATGAAAATTTCGCACACAAAGGTTGAATGCGCGTCACTTGAGAATGTAACCAATGGTACATTAGCGGTCGGGCGAAACTTCCATAAGCGAAATTTCCGACCGGGTGGTAAGGCCAGACCCGGCCCGACCGCCAGCGATCACAGGGATCTGCCCACGCAACGACGTGCGGACTGAACAACGACAACCCTGACGGCACCGCCTTCGTATTCCGCGCCGCGGAATCCGGAAGCCCGGTTGCGGCCAAGTGCGGGCTGCCGTCATCAAAAACGGAGAGAGACATGACCAGCGATGTCGCCGGCAACGCCGAACTGACGATGACCACGCAGACCTACAGCAAGGATCCGCTGGCAGACCGCGAGACGGGGCATTATCGCAAGGAATACGTCACCAGCTTCGTCGACAAGTGGGACGAGCTGATCGACTGGGACGGTCGCGCCCAGAGCGAGGGTCAGTTCTTCATCGACATCCTGAAGGCGCGCGGCAAGGAGCGCGTGCTGGACGTGGCCTGTGGCACCGGCTTTCACTCGGTGCGTCTGACCGAGGCGGGTTTCGACGTGACCGCCGCCGACGGCAACGCCGCCATGGTCGCCAAGGCTTTCGAGAACGGTCAAAGCCGCGGCCTGATCCTGAAGACGGCGCAAGCGGACTGGCGCTGGCTGAACCGGGACATTCACGGCAAGTACGATGCGATCATCTGCCTGGGCAATTCCTTCACCCATCTGCACGAGGAGCAGGACCGCCGCCGCGCCCTGGCCGAATTCTATGCCGCGCTCAAGCACGATGGCGTGCTGATCCTCGACCAGCGGAACTATGACGCGATGCTCGACAGCGGGTTTTCCAGCAAGCACAAGTATTACTATTGCGGCGATGACGTCAGCGCCGAGCCCGAGCATATCGACGAGGGCCTGTGCCGGATGCGCTATGACTTTCCCGACGGGGCGTCCTATACGCTGAACCTGTGCCCGATCCGCAAGGACTACATGCGCCGCCTGTTCCGCGAAGCCGGGTTCGAGCGGGTGCGCACCTATGGCGACTTCCAGGACACCTACGCCGAGGAGGAGCCCGACTTTTTCATCCACGTCGCCGAGAAATCGGCCGAGCATGTGGCCCGCTGGGGCGGCAACGGTGCCGATGGCAAGGCGGATATCCGCGATGTCGCGGAAACCTATTATGACAGCGACGATGCCGATACGTTCTATTCCACCATCTGGGGTGGCGAGGACCTGCATATCGGGCGTTACACGACCACCAGGAACATCCGCGAAGCCAGCGACCTGACGATCGAAAGCATGATCGAGGCGCTGCCCGACCTGAAATCAGGCTCCCGCGTGTTGGACCTGGGCGCGGGCTATGGCGGGGCGATGCGCACCGTCGTGAAGAAGACCGGCTGCGAGGCTGTCTGCCTGAACATCTCCGAAACGCAGAACGAGTATAACCTGGGCAAGGTCCGGGCGGCCCGGCTGGCCGATAAGATCAGCATCCGCCACGGCGTGTTCGAGGACGTGCCCGAGGCCGACGAGAGTGTCGATGTTGTCTGGAGCCAGGATGCCTTCCTGCACTCGGACCAGCGCGACCAGGTCCTGGCCGAAGCGTTCCGCGTGCTCAAGCCGGGTGGGCACCTGATATTCACCGATCCGATGCAGGCCGATGACGTGCCCGAGGGCGTTCTGCAACCCGTCTATGACCGGCTGCAACTCAACAGCCTGAGCTCGCCGGCGTTCTACCGCCAGACGGCCGAGGGGCTCGGTTTCGAGACGGTGCAGCAGGAGGATGCGGTCGGCGACCTGCGGGCGCATTACGCCCGGGTCCGCGAAGAGCTGCTGGCGCATTACGACGAGCTGCGCGAGAAAGGCTGCTCGGCCGAGTATCTCGACAAGATGGCGGTTGGATTGCAGAACTGGGTGAAGGCTGCCGATGACGGCCACCTTGCCTGGGGCATCCAGCATTTCCGCAAGCCCGTCAAACACTGAACCATGCGACGGGGGTGCCATGATGCGCCCCCGCGCCCCCGCCTCATCCCGCAAGATCAACGAGATGGAGACACGCACATGACAGGTACGTCCGACACGCCGTCGATTTCATTCGAGCTTTTTCCGCCCAAGACGGAGGCCGGAGTGACCCGACTGCGCGATACCGTGGCGCAACTGAGTGCGGCCGATCCGGAGTATTTCTCGGTCACCTACGGCGCAGGGGGCAGCACGAGGGACCGCACCAAGCGCATCGTCGAGATGGTGGCTAACCGCACGGGCCTGCCGGTGGCGCATCACTTTACCTGCGTCGGGGCCAGCCGGGCCGAGATCGACCGCCAGGCCGAGGTGTTCTGGGACAGCGGAATGCACCGGATCGTCGCGCTGCGCGGGGACCTGCCCGCGGGCCAGAGCCTGCCCGAGGATGGCTATAACGACGCGGCGGAACTGGTCGCGGCGCTGCGCCGCAAGGGCGATTTCGACATCTCGGTCGCGGCCTATCCGGAAGTGCACCCGGAGGCCCGCGATGCCGCCGCCGACATGGACCACCTCAAGCGCAAGATCGACAACGGCGCGGCGCGGGCGATCACGCAATATGCCTTCGACACCGACACCGTGCTGCGGTTCGTCGAGCGCGCACGTGCCGCGGGCATCGAGGCGCCGATCGTGGCCGGGATCATGCCGGTGGCCAATTTCGAGGGGCTGAAGCGATTTTCCGCGGGTTGCGGCGCCTCGGTCCCCGACTGGATGGGCCAGATGTTCGACGGGCTGGACGATGCGCCAGAGACCCGCGCGATGGTCGCGACCGGCGTTGCCGCCGAACAATGCCGCCGCCTGATGGAGGCCGGGATCACCGACTTTCACTTCTATACGCTGAACCAGCCGAAAGTGACGCTGGCTGTTTGCAGGACATTGGGGCTGACACCCAGTATTGTGGCCGAGAACGCCGCTTGAAGGATTGAAGAACGCATGACCAAGACACACGACATAGCCGCCGCCAACGCCGACCGCATCCTGGTGCTGGACGGGGCGATGGGCACGATGATCCAGCAGCAAAAGCCCGACGAGGCCACCTATCGCGGCGAGCGGTTCAAGGATCATCCCAGCGACGTGGGCGGCAACAACGAGCTGCTGACCCTGACCCAGCCCGACATGATTCGGAAAATCCACGAGGATTTCCTGGAGGCCGGCGCCGATATCCTTGGGACCAACACCTTCGGGGCCAACGCGATCAGCCAGGCCGACTACGACATGACCGACCTGGTGGTCGAGATGAACGTCGAGTCCGTCCGTCTTGCGCGGGAAGCCGCCGACGCGGTGGCCACACCCGAGAAACCCCGCTGGGTGGCCGGCGCGATCGGGCCGACCAACCAGACGGCCAGCATCAGCCCGGATGTGAACGACCCCGGTTTCCGGGGGTGACCTTCGACGATCTGGCCCGCGCCTATGGCGAGGCGGCGCGCGCGCTGATCGAGGGCGGCGCCGACCTGCTGCTGATCGAGACAATCTTCGACACGCTCAACGCCAAGGCCGCGCTTTTCGCCATCGACAGCCTGTCGGACAAGGGGCTGACCATTCCGCCGCTGATGATCTCGGGCACCATCACCGACCGGTCGGGCCGAACCCTGACCGGCCAGACGCCCGAGGCTTTCTGGGTGTCGATGAGCCACGCGCGCCCGTTTTCCATCGGGCTCAACTGCGCGCTGGGCGCGGGCGAAATGCGCCAGCACGTGCGCACCTTGTCCGGGGTGGCGGACACGCGCATCAGCGCCTATCCCAACGCCGGCCTGCCCAACGAGATGGGCGGCTATGACGAAACGCCGGAGGAGACCGCCGAGCACCTGGCCGAATGGGCGTCGTCGGGGCTGGTCAACATCGTGGGCGGCTGCTGCGGCACCACGCCCGAGCATATCCGCGCCATCGCCGAGGCGGTCGCGGGCAAGGCACCGCGCAAGATCCCGCAGAAAGTAAGGCACATGCGGCTGAGCGGCCTGGAGATGTTCGAGACACAAGGCGCGGACGTGAAGGAGGGCGCAGCATGAGCACCGGAGTTGCCAGTTTCATCAATATCGGCGAGCGCACCAACGTCACCGGGTCGGCCAAGTTCAAGAAGCTGATCATGGAGGACGATTATGCCACCGCGCTCGACGTGGCGCGCCAGCAGGTCGAGAACGGTGCGCAGATCATCGACGTGAACATGGACGAGGGGCTGCTCGATTCAGAGCAGGCGATGACGACCTTCCTGAACCTGATCGCGTCCGAGCCGGATATCAGCCGCGTGCCGGTGATGATCGACAGCTCGAAATTCGAGGTGATCGAGGCCGGGCTGAAATGCGTGCAGGGCCGCGCCGTGGTCAACTCCATCTCGCTCAAGGAAGGCGAGGAGGCGTTCCTGGAACAGGCCCGCACGGTGCGCCGCTATGGCGCCGCCGTGGTGGTCATGGCGTTCGACGAGAACGGCCAGGCCGAGACCGCGCAGCACAAGTTCGACATCTGCAAGCGGTCCTATGACCTCTTGGTCGAGAAGGCAGGGTTCGAGCCTTGGGATATCATCTTCGATCCTAACATCTTTGCCGTGGCAACGGGGATCGAGGAGCATAACGACTATGCCAACGCCTTTTTCGAGGCGACCCGGATGATCAAGGAGGCGATGCCGGACGTGCATGTCTCGGGCGGTCTGTCGAACGTGTCTTTCAGCTTTCGCGGGAACAACGCGGTGCGCGAGGCGATGCATTCGGCGTTCCTCTACCACGCGATCCCGCTGGGTCTGGACATGGCGATCGTGAATGCCGGGCAGATCACGGTTTACGACGACATCCCCGACGAGCTGCGCGAGCATGTCGAGGACGTGCTGCTGAACCGCCGCGACGATGCGACCGAGCGCCTGCTGGAGATTGCCGACAAGTACAAGGGCACCGGTGAGGCCTCCAAGAAGGAAGACCCCAAGTGGCGCGAGCTGCCGGTGGAAAAGCGGCTGGAACACGCGCTGGTGCATGGCATCACCGACTACGTCGTCGACGACACCGAGGAATGCCGCCAGCGCGCCGACAAGCCGCTCGACGTGATCGAGGGGCCGCTGATGGACGGCATGAACGTGGTGGGCGACCTCTTCGGCGCGGGCAAGATGTTCCTGCCGCAGGTGGTGAAATCCGCCCGCGTGATGAAGGCCGCCGTGGCGCATCTGCTGCCCTTCATGGAAGAGGAAAAGCGTCTGTCGGGCGACACCTCGGCCAAGGGCAAAGTGATCATGGCGACGGTCAAGGGCGACGTGCACGACATCGGCAAGAACATCGTCGGCGTCGTGCTGCAGTGCAACAACTACGACGTGGTCGATCTTGGCGTGATGGTCCCGGCCGAGGATATCCTTGCGGCGGCCAAGAAGGAGAAGGCCGATATCATCGGGCTCTCCGGTCTGATCACGCCCTCGCTTGACCGGATGGTAGACGTGGCCGCCGAGATGAAACGGCAGGAGTTCGACCTGCCGCTGCTGATCGGGGGGCGACCACCTCGAAAAAGCATACCGCGCTGAAGATCGCGCCGGAATACGAGCATGGCGTGATCCATGTCGATGACGCCTCCAAGGCCGTTGGCGTGGTCTCGAGACTGCTGTCCAAGACGGCGCGGCCCGAGTTTCTGGCCGATGTCGTCTCCGAGCAGGACAAGCTGCGCGACGGGATGAAAGGCGCCGGCGACCGGCCCACCGCCGCGCTGGCCGAGGCGCGCAGATCGAAATTCGACGGCGGCTGGGACAGCTACACGCCGCCCGCGCCGCAGACGCCGGGCCTGACGGTAATCGACGACATGGGCATCGCCAAACTGCGGGAGTTCATCGACTGGACGCCGTTCTTTAACACCTGGGAGATGAAGGGCAAGTATCCGGGGATCCTCGACGACCCGGACAAGGGGCCGGCGGCGCGCGAACTGTTCGACAACGCGCAGAAGATGCTGGACCGGATCGAAAAAGAGGACTGGTTCAGCCCGCGCGGCGTGGTGGGCCTCTGGCCCGCCAACGCGCAGGGCGACGATATCGTCGTCTGGGCGGACGAGGACCGCAAGACCCTGCGCGCCCGTATGCCGCAACTGCGTCAGCAACGCAGCAAGGCGAACGGCCGCCCGCAGATGTGCCTTGCCGATTTCGTGGCGCCCGAAGGCACCGAGGATTGGGTCGGCGGCTTTACCGTCACCGCCGGGCGCGAGGTGCACGACATCGCCGACCGGCTGAAGGCCGAAGGCAATGATTACGACTCGATCATGGTGCAGGCGCTGGGCGACCGGATCGCCGAAGCCTTCGCCGAGGCATTGCACGCCCGTGTACGCCGCAGCCTGTGGGGCTATGCCGCGGACGAGACGCTGGATAACGAGGCGCTGATCCGCGAGCAGTATCGCGGCATCCGCCCCGCGCCCGGCTATCCGGCCAACCCCGACCACACCGAGAAGCGCACGCTGTTCGACCTGCTGGATGCGCCCGAGCATACCGGCGTGACGCTGACCGAAAGCTGCGCGATGTGGCCCGCCTCGGCGGTGTCGGGGCTCTATTTCGCCCACCCGGATTCGGCCTATTTCGGGATCGGCCGGATCGGCCCCGACCAGGTGGCCGACTATGCCGAGCGCAAGGGCATGGAGATTGCCGAGGTGGAAGCATGGCTGCAACCCAGCCTGGCCTACACCCCCGACAAGTCATCGGCCGATCGAAAGATCGCCTGACCCCCCGCAAAAATTCGATTTTTGCCAAAAGCGACCCAACCCCACGACAGTGGAGAAAGGAACGATTATGAGCGACAGATCATGGCTTTTCACCAGCGAGTCGGTGTCCGAAGGGCACCCCGACAAGGTGTGCGACCGAATCTCGGACGCGGTGCTGGATGCCTACCTCGCCGCCGATCCGCAATCACGCGTGGCCTGTGAGACGCTGGCCACCACCGACCACGTGACCATCGCCGGCGAGGTGCGCGGCCCGGAGAGCGTGCTGAAGGAGGTCGAGCAGATCGCCCGCGATGCGATCCGCGACATCGGCTATGAACAGCATGGCTTTTCGTGGAAGGATGCAGAGATTGTCTGCCGCCTGCACGCGCAATCGGCCGATATCGCCATGGGCGTGGACGAGGGCGACAAGGGCGAGGAAGGTGCCGGCGACCAGGGCATCATGTTCGGGTATGCCTGCAACGAGACCGAAGAGCTGATGCCGGCCCCGATCCAGTTCGCCCACAAGATCCTGCGCACGATGGCCGAGGACCGGAAATCCGGCAAGCAGCCGAATTTCGGGCCGGATGCCAAGAGCCAGGTGACGCTGAAATACCAGAACGGCAAACCGGTCGGCCTCGACACCGTGGTCGTTTCGACCCAGCATGCCGAAGGCCTGAGCCAGGACGACGTGCGCGCGCTGGTCGCGCCCTACATCACCGACTGCTTCAAGACAGAGGGCTGGAACCTGCCGTCGCCCGACAAGATCATCGTCAACCCGACCGGCAATTTCGTCATCGGCGGCCCGGACGGTGACGCGGGCCTTACCGGCCGCAAGATCATCGTCGACACCTATGGCGGCGCGGCCCCGCATGGCGGCGGCGCGTTTTCCGGCAAGGACCCGACCAAGGTGGACCGCTCGGCGGCCTATATCTCGCGCTACATGGCCAAGAACGTGGTCGCCGCCGGGCTGGCCGACAAGTGCCAGATCCAGCTGGCCTATGCCATCGGCGTGCCCGAGCCGGTCGCCATCTACGTCGACACGCTGGGCACCGGCCGGGTCGACGAGGCCAAGCTGGCCGACACCCTGCGCGAGATGGTTCGCCTGACGCCGCGCGGCATCCGCGAGCATCTGGGCCTGTTGAAGCCGGTCTATGCCCGCACCGCAGCCTATGGCCATTTCGGACGCGTCCCCGACGACGAGGGCGGCTTCAGCTGGGAACGCACGGATCTGGCCGACGAACTGGCCCGCACCTTCGGCGTATCCGCCGCGGCAGAGTGATCCGAAACACCAGAACGAAGAAAGGAGACGCGACATGAACAAGCCAGAGAGAGTCAGTCCCGCGGACAGCGCGATCCGTGACATCGCTCTTGCCGGTTTCGGCCGCAAGGAGCTGGACATCGCCGAGACCGAGATGCCGGGCCTGATGGCCCTGCGCGAGGAATACGGGGCGGAGAAGCCGCTCAAGGGCGCGCGCATCGCGGGGTCGTTGCATATGACGATCCAGACCGCCTGCCTGATCGAAACGCTGGTGGCGCTGGGCGCGGAGGTCCGCTGGGCCTCGTGCAACATCTTTTCCACGCAAGACCACGCGGCTGCCGTGATCGCCGAGGGCGGCACGCCGGTCTTCGCGGTCAAGGGCGAGACGCTGGAGGAATACTGGGATTATTGCGACCGCATCTTCCAGTTCGAAGACGGCGGCGCCAACATGATCCTGGACGATGGCGGTGACGCCACGCTCTATATCCTGATCGGCGCACGGGTCGAGGCCGGTGAAACCGGGTTGATCGAGACGCCGACCTCGGAAGAAGAGACGTTCCTGTTCGCCCAGATCAAGAAGCGCATGGCCGAAAGCCCCGGCTGGTTCACCAAGCAGCGCGAGATGATAAAGGGCGTCAGCGAGGAGACGACGACCGGCGTGCATCGCCTTTACAAGATGATGCAGGAAGGGCAGCTGCCGTTCCCCGCGATCAACGTGAATGACTCTGTGACCAAGTCGAAATTCGACAACAAGTACGGCTGCAAGGAAAGCCTTGTCGACGGGATCCGCCGCGCCACCGACACGATGATGGCCGGCAAGGTTGCCGTCGTGATGGGTTATGGCGACGTGGGCAAGGGCTCTGCCGCCTCGCTGAAAGGCGCCGGCGCGCGGGTGATCGTGACCGAGGTCGACCCGATCTGCGCGCTGCAGGCCGCGATGGACGGGTTCCAGGTGACGACGCTGGAGGATGTGGTGAAAACCGCCGACATCTTCGTCACCACCACCGGCAACAAGGATGTCATCCGCATCGAGCACATGCGCGAGATGAAGGACATGGCGATCGTCGGCAATATCGGCCATTTCGACAACGAGATCCAGGTGGCCAGCCTGAAGAACCACAAGTGGACCAACATCAAGGAACAGGTCGACATGATCGAGATGCCCTCGGGCAACCGCATCATCCTGCTCAGCGAAGGGCGTCTGCTGAACCTCGGCAACGCGACCGGACACCCGTCCTTCGTGATGTCGGCCAGCTTTACCAACCAGGTGCTTGCCCAGATCGAGCTGTGGAAGAACGGCGGCGAGTACGAGAACAAGGTCTATATCCTGCCCAAGCATCTGGACGAGAAAGTGGCCCGTCTGCACCTGGACCGGATCGGCGTGAAGCTGACCGAGCTGGCGAAAGACCAGGCGGATTATATCGGCGTGCAGCCCGAGGGGCCGTACAAGCCGGAACACTACCGGTATTGAGGAGCGAGACATGACCGAACGAACACCGCATATCGTGGGTTTGGGCAACGCGCTGGTCGATGTCGTCGCCGCGGTCGAGCCCGATGTCGTCACGCGGCACGGGCTGACCCCGGGAGGCATGCACCTGGTGGATGCCGACGCGGCCCACGCCCTGTTCGAGGAGGTCGCCCCCGGCATCCGCCAGTCCGGCGGATCGGTGGCCAACTCCATCGCGCACCTGGCCGACATGCCTGTCCGGGGGACCTACCTGGGCAAGGTGGCCAATGACGACCTCGGCGAGGCCTTTTGCGAGGAAATGTCGGGCATGGGGCTGGCGGCGCCGGTTGCCGTTGCACAGAACGGCGATCAGGGCACCGGCCGCTGCGTCGTGCTGGTCACGCCGGACGGCGAGCGCACCATGAGCACCTACCTGGGGGCGGCGACAACGCTGATGCCTCCGGAGGCGCTCGCGGCGCTGCCCGAGGCGTTCGATATCCTGTTCATCGAAGGCTACATCTGGGACGCCCCGCACGGCGCGGCGGTGATCGAACGCCTGGCCGAGGCGGCGAAAGCCGCCGGGGCTAAGGTGGCGCTGACGCCGTCGGATGCCGGCTGTGTCGAGCGCAACATCCACGTCATGCGCAACACCGTCTCGCGCCATGTCGACATCCTTGTCGGCAACCATGTCGAGGTGGCCGCGCTGGCGGGATGCGAGGGCGCCGAAGCCGCTCTGGACTGGGCCATGACACAGGTGTCCGTCGCGGCGGTGACCGAGCACGAGAAGGGCTCGATCGTGGCCGATGCCGAAGGCCGCCACCAGATCCCGGCGGTCACCGTGCCCCGGGTCGTCGACAGCACCGGCGCGGGCGATGCCTATGCCAGCGGTTTCCTTGCCGGACTGGCCCGAGGCCTGCCCGTGCAGGAGGCGGGCAGGCTGGGTGCCGAATATGCCGCCCGGGTGCTGGTGCATTTCGGTGCGCGCGACGGTGATGCGGCCAGGGCGATCGCCCTGCCGGCGGCCTGAGCCCGAGCACGACCATCCGTCACGTGCGGGCCGTGTGCGTACTTGCCGGAGCGACTGGCGAGGCGTATATTTCACCCAGTGTCCGGGGGCATTGCGAGGCCCCCGGCGCGACTCATCGAAGTCATCGCCCGCTTTAGGCAACCTTGATCTTCCTGAGGATCGACCCGTCCGGCATGTCGCCGGGCGGTTACTCAAACCGTGAGGTCATGATGGGAAAAGGCAATAACAGGCGCGGCAACCGCGAAGTGAAGAAGCCGAAACAGGAAAAACCGAAAGTTCTGGCAACGGCAAATTCCGGCGCGGCGGGTCCGGTCACGCTTGGGGAAAAGAAGAAGAAATAGCGGCGACGCTCTGCCCCGCGCGCCCCGGGCCTGACCCGGGGCCTCCTGTGGCCGGGAGCTCCCGGATCAGGTCCGGGAGGGTGCTGCGCCAAGGCGAAAAGTGACCTGCCACGGGATTTTTCCTCCATTTGGAATTAGAGTCCGCCCCAACGAAGGGACGGACAATGAAGCGAACGAGATACAGCGAAGAACAGATCATCGGCATCCTTACCGAGCATGAGGCAGGCGCGAAGTGCGCCGATCTGTGCCGCAAGCACGGGATGTCGGAAGGCACCTTTTATGCCTGGAAAGCCAAGTTTGGTGGGATGACGGTTTCGGACGCCAAACGACTGAAGGCGCTGGAGGACGAGAACGCCAAGCTGAAGAAGTTGCTGGCGGAGCAGATGCTCGACGCTGCGGCGATGAAGGAACTGCTCTCAAAAAAATGGTGAGGCCCGCCGTGAAGCGCGAAGCCGTTGCGCATCTGCGGGCCAGGCTTGGCCTGTCGGAACGGCGGGCCTGTCAGATTGTTGGAGCGGACCGCAAGATGATCCGCTACCGGTCCGCGCGACCGCCCGAGACCGGGCTGCGCCAGCGGCTTCGGGATCTGGCCAATGAACGCCGCCGGTTCGGTTATCGGCGGCTATTTGTGCTGCTGCGCCGGGAGGGAGAACCCTCCGGGATCAACCGTATCTACCGGCTGTATCGAGAAGAAGGTCTGGCGGTGCGCAAACGCCGGGCCAGGCGCAAGGCGGTAGGAACCCGGGCACCGATCCTGGTCGAGGCCCGGCCCAATGCGCGCTGGTCGCTGGATTTTGTCCATGACCAGCTCGCCTGTGGCCGGCGGTTCCGCATCCTGAACGTGGTCGATGACGTGACGAGGGAATGCCTGGCGGCCGTTCCGGACACATCGATCTCGGGGCGGCGTGTCGCGCGGGAATTGGCGGCCCTGATCGAACGGCGTGGAAAGCCCGGCATGATTGTCTCGGACAACGGCACCGAACTGACCAGTAACGCGATCTTAACCTTCGCTACCGCGCAGGGGATCGAATGGCATTACATCGCCCCGGGCAAGCCGATGCAGAACGGGTTTGTGGAGAGTTTCAACGGGCGCATGCGCGATGAACTCCTCAACGAAACCATGTTCCGCAACATGCCCCATGCGCGCGCCGTGATCCGTGCCTGGGCAGCAGATTACAACGAGGAGCGCCCACATTCGGCGCTTGGCTATCAGACGCCCAAGGCGTTCGCCGAGCGCCTGTTCACCGCAACCGACACCCGCGCTGCGCCATCTGAAAGCTCCGCGCGGATGTCGGTTGCTCCACCTGCGCCAATCGGCGTATCAACCCGAAGGGCTCTGGTTCCGGATGGGTGAAAGTTCAGTGGCAGGTCAGGTGGGATGCCTTGGGTTAGGCTCGATAGGTCACGAATGTGTCTGGTCATTTGAGATATCTCCTTGAGTAATAAATTCTGCGGTCACGAAAAAAGTGGTGAATGGATGGTGATCCTTCAAATACGTCCGCTGTCCATAGTGATCCCCCTCTTCGCGAGGGGAAGGATCGTCATCTTGATCAGAGAAATCGGTGTTGGCGATGATGGACGAAGGCGATGCGTGCCATAAGTCTTGATAACGATCTGAAAGTCTCCGGTTGCAGAAACCTTCAAAGCGGTAAAGAAAAAATTGAGAGCAGCGCACCGGTTTTGAACCACGTCTACGCATCGTCTCGAACGACCTCGAGGTGACAAATGTAAACCTCGCCGCCATCGGATGAAGCGGCAGGCAGAATGCCGATAGCGAGGCAGACGCCGGGTAAATCAATGTTCCCTAGAAACACGTAGGGGCCCTCAGAATTGCGAGTGAGATCGAAGCATCGGCTAGCCCTCGAAATTGGGAGGCCGAGCAGGATACCTCTTATACTCACCTTGAGCCGCACGCCATTTGGGAGGTCGAGGGGCGTAAAGAGGATACTGTCTGTCTGGTCGTGGTTCATGCGCGCCTCATCCTTTTGAAAGTGCCGCCGCCAGGGACACCTGGGGCAACAGCGACGGGTTTTGTTGCTGTTGCCCGCTACGTGCAATCAGACACCGGCCCGTCGCGCGGAGCTATTCCGCTGCTTGGGACGCGGGTGCTGGCCACGCATTGGCTTCGAATGCCGTATCCAGGTCCGTATCCGCGATATGGTTGGTGTAGTTGGACAGGGTTTTCAGTGCCGTGCCAAGAATAACCTCGAGCACGGTTTGCCGCGTGTAACCGACCTGCAGAAAACGCTCGATCTGCGCGTCAGTGGGCCATCCACGGCTTTCGTTGATCACGATGACAAACTGGCGCAGGGTCTCCAGCTTGCTGTTCGCGATGGGGGTATCGTTGCGCAGCGCCGCAATGACATCCTCCGCAACTCCGGCCATCTGCGATAGCGTCGTATGTGCTGCCATGCAGTATTGGCAGCCATTCAAACGGTTGTTGGTCATCAGAATGATCTGACGCTCGGTTTCCGACAGCTCCGTTTTGCCGAAGATGGCCGATAGCGTTGTGTAACCTTCGAGGATGGTCGGAGCCTCCGCCATGGTGGCGTAGAGGTTGGGCACGAAGCCGTACCCGTTCAGCGCAGCTTGCAGGATCGGTTTTGCGTCTGCGGGAGCGGAATCGATCGTGTGCGTAGGAAAGTCTGTCATTGGTTTGTCCTTTTTCTTGGGTTGGTCAGGCAGGTGAAGAGTCGTTTGTTTGGCGGGTCTGCCAAACTGCTGTGCAAGTGCACGCGTCGCTTCTTTGGCAGCGCTGACCGAACGGTCATGCCGTGCGTCCTTGAACTCCTGATATTCAATGGCAACGGTTTGGATGTCTGCGACGTCGACACCAAAGTAATGCGCGCAGGCAGCAATGGCGGGATCCAATGCGTTCAGGTGCGCCCGTGGCCCGCCGGGCTCAAAACCGAACTCGCCCCGCGACGACAGCACGACGAGCTGCTTGTCCTTCAGGATCGGTTCGATGGGGAAGTCGCCACGTCCCAGATCGAACGAGAAGGTTCGACCGATCCGTGCAACGTGGTCAATCCAGCCTTTCAGCGCGGCGGGCATCCCGTAATTGTACATGGGCGCCCCCAGAACGATGATATCCGCAGCCACCACCTCGTCGATCAGGGCATCTGAAAGGGCCAGCCGCTCGGTCATCCAGTCTTCGCGGTCCTCGGGCGGGGTGAAGGCTGCATGGATGAATCGGTGATCAATCGCCGGAACCGGATCCTGTCCGATATCACGGACGATCACCTCTGCGTCCGGATTGGCATGCAAGAATTCGGTCGTGAATAGATTTGTCAGCATACGCGTCAGCGAACGGTCTTGCCGTTGGGCGCTGGCATCGATGCGAAGCAGGGTTGTCATCGCTTTATCCTGTAGTTTCCGAGAAGAGAGGGGGACGGCCCGGGCATCTGCGCGAGCCGCCAGGTTTTTCGGGCTGCCTGGATCAGAGATCGCTCACAGGCGTATTCACAATACTGGGCCATTTGGCGTTGGCGCCGGCGATAACCGCCTCCGGATCTTCGAGGTATTTTTCGAGGGTCGCGGCGTTCACGAAGAGATAAAGCTTCCCCTCGACGATATCCGCGTAACGAACGTCGCCGTCGAGCTTCTTGCCGACTTGGACACCGAAGGCGCAGAAGCCGCCGAACTGGGGAAGATACTGCTCCGGCACAGCGTCGAAACTCGCTTTGGCCTCCGCAGACGTGAAGTAGTAGTCCACGCCGTCATAGGTCGACGTATGGACAGCGTTTCCTTGTGTCGGAGCGCTGCTTTCAAACATGGACACGGGATCGACCCCATGCATGCCGAGCGGATTGCCATTGAGTGTCAAGCCATTGCCAACGTTGGCTTCATCTGCCGCGAAGGCGGCGGTCGAAATCGCGATGGACAAGGACAAAGCCTTGAGGAAAACAGAGGGTCTCATGGAAAAGATCCTTTCTGAGGGAAGGTAGGGTTCTTGCTCGGGGTGCATCAGGCGGAGTTGCCGATGCGTTCGACGGCCTCGTCGGTCCACCAGACACCGTTCGCCACCATCCGGAAGTTGATGATCGCGGCGAGGTAGCCATCGCCTTCGGGCACCTTGGCGCCGGCCGTGGCATCGCGCACGACGGCGACCTCAAAGCCGAGCTCCAGCAGCTCGTAAAGATGCGCCTGGGTGCAGAGGTTCGCGGACATGCCCGCAAGGATCACCTTGTCGATCCCGCGCTTGCGCAACTGCAGGTTCAGGTCGTTCTGAGCGGGGCTGTAAACCTTGTGCGGCGAGCAGACGATGGTCTCGCCGTCCTCGATGTACTTTTTGTACTGTGGCATCCAGTCGGCGCCGGAGCCTTCGAAATTGTCGAGATTCAGGGGGTCGAGCCGGTCGAACATGCCAATGGAGTGCATGGTCTTTTCCAGGGTTCCCTCGAACTGCCACTTGTGGTCGTGCGGGTAGTAGTAATGCGGCGAGATGAAGACCGGCATCCCGGCGGTCTTGGCGGCCGCGAACAGCCGTTCGATATTGTCGACGGTGCCCTGTTCTGTCACGCTTTCGCCAACGACGCCCCATGTGACGCCGTCCTCGGACAGGAAATCAATCTGGGGATCGGTGACCACGAGGGCCGTTCGGCCCGGCGCGATGTCCATGTCGACTTGCGGCAGACCTGGTTCGTCAGGATCGGCGTAGTGCGCGCGTGCCTCCGGCGTTGCGGCACTGGCCGAAGCGCCGATAGCGGCGGCGGCCCCGGCAGCGGCACCGCCCGCGGCACCGGCGATAAGACGCCTGCGCGCCATGTCTACCCGCTCGGGGGTGGCGTCGCAGCCGCAGACGTGGGTCTGGTCATGAGAGTGATCGTGGTCCATTTCAAGTCTCCTTCTCGGTGGTGGGTGTTGACGGCGCGCCCGTTGGCGCGCCGCTTGGGGTGGTAGGGTCGAGGCGTTCCGCGCCAGGGGCGGTCTTGCCTCTCGTGGCCGGGAACCGGCCGTGTCCGGGCAGGCACCGTGTCGCTCTGTGGGGCGGCACGCCTGAGATCCAAGCAAACAGGCCGGTCGCTTCGAGGCCGGGAGGGTGACAGTCCGGTGGCTCGAAGGCGGGGCCGACATCGGTCGTGTCGATGTCGGTCAACGGTTTCGCAAAGGTCCTGCCCGGCATCGTTATCGGAAAGGTCAGGACGCCGGTCAGAAGGCCGGCGGCGATTGTGATCAGCACCATGTGTGTCATTTCGCCTGTGCCGCTTGGGCGCTTTGAACGAACTGCAGACCGGCGATTGTCACGCAGCGTTGCCAGAGTATGGGTCGTACTTTTATTGTCAGTCATGGCAGTGGCCTCTCGGTTGGCGCAGAGGAGGAGCCGGGGGTGCCGGGTCCCGACCTATCCAAGGTCGATGGCCTTACGTAAGGGAATTGGGCGCATCCGGTATTGGCCGACCCTGCCAAGCGCATGGCCGGGTCTGCCAATGCGATTTGACCGCTCAGCCTCGTCCTTGGGCGGCGGCCATCCGGACGGGCGCGGGCGTCACCCTATCCTCGACCGCGCGGCGCGGGCGTTGGTCGTTGCGCTCTGTCATGCAGGCTTCCCGGATGTCGGCGGGCGCGGGAGGCTCTGGCGCGCCTGGGCACCGGTCTTGATCGAGGCCGGCTCCGCCAATGTCATGCCCAATCCCGCAAGGACCGAAGCGACCGGATGGCGCTAAGGATCCGGAAATTGCTGCCGGAACTGCGCGGGCGCCTGTCCGACCCAGCGCTTGAACGCTCGGCTGAACGTGCTTTGTTCGGAAAATCCGGTGAGGAACGCGATCTCGGCGATGGAACTCGTGCTGTCCCTCAGAAGCTCCTGGGCGAGCGAGGATTGCGCCTCGATGAGCACGTCACGGAAGGTCAGCCCCTCTTCGGCGAGGCGACGGTAGAGCGTGCGTTCGCTCAGCCCCATGTCGCGCGCGACCTCCGCCGCCTGCGGGACGCCGTTGCTGAGCGCCGGTGTCAAGCGACGTAGAAGGGCCGCCCGGAGCGAGGGGTCGTCCTTGAGCGAGCCGATCTCCGTCTCGAGATGGGCAGTCAGGAAGTCCGACACCGCCGCATCGCCCAGCCGGTTCGGCAGGTCGAGCATTTCGGGCTTGAAGGCTATGGCGTTACGATCCGCCTCGAAGTAGACAGGGCAACCGAAATGCGCGGCATAGCGATCCGGATCGCTGCGGCACGCGTGGCGGAACGAGACATGTTCGAGGACCAATTCGCCTTCCACGATCTGGCGCATGTTGTGCGCAGACCCGGCCAATGCGCCTTCGTTGCGAAATTCGAGCACCGGGTGATGCCCCGTGCGCGCCTCGAAGAGGAGACATGCCGGGTCGCCGGAGTCGTCCAGGCGGTAGACCGCGGTGTCGGTAACCACCCGCCAGTAACGTTCCACGCGTTCCAGCGAGGCGCGCAGCGTCGGCGCCGTCTTCATCGACAGCCCGAGCACGCCGATATCGTCGACGCGAATTACCTTGGCATAGGCTTCGAGCAGCGCGACCTCGTCTTCTTGCTGACGACGGATCCAATCCAGAAGATCGAAATAGTCAGTATCTGCAAGCCTGCCGTCCGTCGGCTGCGGCAAACGGCGCACGACCACTCCGCCGGAGACAAGAGCCCCGTCATCTCTCAGCGTCATCCCGGCCGCTTGGGCCATCGCGCGCGCAAATGCGGCTGTCACGCTCGGCATGGCCAAAGCTAAGCCGAAAGCGTCGTGAAAACCAGTCTTTCCATGATGCCTGACAAACCACCGCTTCATTCAGGCACTCAATTCACGCTCGGGGAGGCCTTTGGGAATATCGTTGATCGACGCAACACGCCTCCGCATCAGACCGTCGATGTTGAACTCCCAGTTCTCGTTGCCGTAGGCGCGGAACCAGGCGCCGCTGTCGTCGCGATACTCGTAGGCGAATCGCACGGCGATCAGGTTGCCGCGATAAGCCCATAGTCCCTTAATTAGGCGGCACTCCAACTCGCGCGCCCATTTGCGGATCAGAAATTCGACGATCAGGTCGCGCCCCGCGAATATCTCCGCCCGGTTCCGCCACTGGCTGTCAGGCGTGTAGGCGAGCGACACAGGTTCGGGCTCGCGGCTGTTCCAGGCGTCTTCGGCCAGACGCACCTTGATCCGGGCCGAGACGTCGTCGAAAGGCGGCAACGGGGGGCGTGTCATCCGTAAGACCTTCTGTTGGAGAGCAGAGTGCGCCCCGGTCGCGGGGGCGGGGGGAGCGGGGGAAGCGCGACCGGGGCGTCCGCGGTGTCACGCCGCCGTGGCGCTGACGACCGGGAAGTCGATGGGCGTGTCGAACGCATCATTGAGGTAATTAGTGAGGGTATTAAGCGCGACATGTGCGACGATATCGGCGTCGCTGTAGCCCGCCATCTTCACCGCCGAGACGTCGGCGTCGGAGACCTGTCCGCGTTCGCGCACAAGTTTGGCCGCGAAGCGTAGGGCCGCATCGGCCTTCGCGTCGGAGGAGCCGCCGGCGCGGTTCGCGGCGATCTCGGCCTCGTCGAGCCTCGCGAGGGTCCTTGCAAGGTAGGCGTGCGTCGACAAGCAGTAGTCGCACCCGTTGATCTCTGTGACCGCCAGCGCGACGCGCTCACGGGTCTGCGGTGTCAGCACGCCCTTCGCGAGCGCACCGCTCAGCCCGAGATAGCCCTCGAGCGCGGCGGGGCTGGTCACGGTGATGCGAAACAGGTTCGGGACACTGCCGAGCATCTTCCTGCCCCCCTCGAGGAAGGGTCGAGAGGCGGCTGGTGCGGCGTCGATCGAGGCGGGAAGCTGGATGCGGGACATGCTGGGGTTACTCCATTTGGCTCGATGTCCCCAATATAAGGATGGACCTCGCCATCGTATTGGCATGCTCTGCCAAGCGTTTGGCTCGATCTGCCACGCCGGCTGTGATATGCACTCATTGAGGGCCAAAGCCGTGACGACCGACACGATCATCGATGTAGCTGTTCCCGTCGCGGTCTTCGTGATGATGTTCGCGCTTGGCCTCGGTCTGACGGGCGCCGACTTCCGGTCCTCCCTGAGACGGCCGAAGGCTCTCTTTCTCGGGGTGGCGAGCCAGGTGTTTCTGGTTCCTGTAGTGGGTTTCCTGTTCGTCTCGGCCCAGCAACAGGATGCGGAGCTTGCCCTCGGCATCGTGCTCCTCACGCTCTGCCCCGGCGCCGCGATGAGCAACCTGCTGACGCGGATTGCCGGCGGTGATGTGGCCCTGTCCGTTTCTCTGACGGCGGTCAGCAACCTCCTTTCGGCGGCGACCTTGCCGGCGCTGTCCCTGCTGGCGGCGGGCCATTTCCTTGGCATAGAGGCGCTCCGGGTCGAATTCGGGGATCTCACGCTGCGCGTTGTGGCGGTCGCCACGATTCCCGTGCTTCTGGGCATGGCGATCCGCCACCTTGCGCCCCGCGTCGTCGGGCGACACGAGCCTGCCGTCTTCCACATCTGTTTCGCCGTGTTCATCGCGATCATCGGCTGGTCCTTCATGGAAGTCGCCGACACGTTGCAATCCGGCCTGATCCTGATCGGGTGGCAGCTTGCGCTTCTGAGCTTCCTCCTTCTGGGCCTCGGTCTTGCCGTTGGGCAGGTCTGCGGTCTGTCCGGGTCGCAACGGACAACCATCGCCGTCGAGACAGGCGTGCAGAACAGCGGGCTGGGGCTTGCCGCCGGGGCGATGCTGTGGGGCGATGCGGCGGGTTTTCCACTCTTCGCGACGCCTTCGGTGGTCTATGGCGCGCTGACCTATGCAATGACCTTTCCGGTGGTCATCCTGCTCTCGCGCGCATGGCAGCGCGTTTGAGGGCGGAACATCGAACAAGTGGCTATCCGGTCAAGAGTCGACTTCCGAGAAAAGCAGCGGTAATTGGATCAGGTCGCAGAGAAGGTCTATTGCCCGCCCTTGCTTCCGAACGGCTTCGCGTTTGCAGTGCGGGTCGAGCGACTGCAGCGAACTTCATGAAAGTCCGCGGTCCCGCCATCGAACACGTAATAATGCTGCGCGACGCACCAATGGCAGCAATGCCAAGGCTGCGCCGCGGCGTAAAGACGGTCCACGAGCGGCAGGAATGGGCCGTCATTCATCTATTTGCCGAACAACCAGAATGTGAGGTCTCTTATCCGTCACCCTGACCTGATCAGCGCCGGCTTCAGCTCGCTCTTTTCGGTCCGTCGCGGCTGTCAGCGGCATCCGGAAGGATCGGCGGGTGGGCGTCCATGTAGGCATGCGCGGCGCGCAGCACGCGGGTGTCGTCGTGCTTGCCGCCGGCCAGCTGGAAACCCACCGGGAGGCCTGCTTGCGTGAACCCGCAGGGCACCGAGGCCGCCGGCTGCTGGCTGAGGTTGAACGGATATGTGAAAGGCGACCACTCGGTCCAGTCGGTCATGGCGCTGCCGGGAGGAACATCGTGGCCGGCCTCAAAGGGCGGGATCGTTACGGTCGGCGTCATCAACAGGTGATAGTCCTGGTTGAACCGCTCGAGATGGCGGGTGAACTCGGCACCTCTGGTCTGCGCGCGAAAATAGTCGACCGCGTCCCAAGCCTCCGCCCGAAGGGCGTTGTCCACGAGGCCAGGGTCGAGCATGTCACGCTCTTCCTCATCGCATTGGCGGTAGAGATCGAGCGAGGCGGTGAACCAGATCATTTGAAAGATCTCGATCGGGCTCTCGAATCCGGGATCGATCTCGACCATGTCCGCACCGAGCGCGGCCATGCGCTCGGCGGCCTCGCGAACGCGCGCCGCCACCGCGGGATCGACCGACGCATAGCCGAGGTCGAGCGACCAGGCGATCCGCAGCCCATCGAGGCCCCGGCCCAAGTCTTCGCCCCAGTCGGTCGGCTGGCCACGGTGCGCATAGGGGTCAACCTGGTCGTATCGGCCGATCACGTTCAGCATCAGGACCGCGTCCTCGACAGTCCGCGTGATGGGGCCGATCTGGGACAGGGTCGGTGCCCGGGACGGCGGCCATTGCGCCGCCCAACCGAAGGTCGGCTTGAACCCGAACGTGCCGGTGAAGGAGGCCGGGATGCGGATCGACCCGCCGCTGTCCCCGCCCTGGTGCAGGACACCCATGTTGAGCGCTGCCGCGGCGGCGGCTCCGCCGGACGATCCTCCGGGCGTCAGTTTGGTGTCCCACGGGTTTCGGGTCGCGCCGAAGACCCGGTTGTCGGTCACGCCTTTCCAGCCGAATTCCGGCGTGTTGGTCTTGCCTAGGATCACCGCTCCGGCCTCGCGCAGCATGCGTGCCGGCGGGGCGTCGGTGTCGCAGGGCCCGTCACCCGTCAGGACCGAGCCGTCCCGGGCGGGCATGCCGGCGACCTCGGTGAGATCCTTCATCGAGACCGGCAGCCCGTCGATTGCGCTCAGCGGAGCGCCGTCCGCCCAGCGTTGGTCCGAGGCATGGGCGGCCTCCTCGGCGCCGGTATAATCGACGTGGACATAGGCATTCACCGCCGGGTTGTAGCGCGTGATCAGATCCAGAGCGGCCCGAACGGCGTCGCTCGGAGTGGCGCGATCTTCCCGAAAGGCCTGCGCGAGTTGCGTGGCGTTCAGGCTTCCGATGTCGTTTGTCATTCCGGTCCTCGTGATTGCCATCACCGGAGCAACGCACGAGTTGTTCCTGGGGTCCCGACGTCTCGCGCAACGGCAAGCAAGGCATCGCACTGCGGGGTTCGGCCGTAATATGAGCGTCAATCTGAAGCGGGGAAGATGCACGTGCAGCGAATGGCTTGTGTGGATGGCTCCTGCATAGCAAGTCCTTTTTGGTCTGATTTGTGCGTTTGTCAGAAGCAGTCATGTGTCCGGCCTGTTTGCGCGGTTTCGACCGCTGGCCCTGATGGGTTCCGCAAACCAGGTCCCTTACAGCTTAGCGGGCTATGAAGCCCGGGCCATTCGGCGGGGTGTCCTGGTTTTGGCGGCTGACTTATGCACCATCATCTCGCAGGTCTTGCTAACTCTTTGTTCCTTTCGTCTCAGGTTGCGACACGAGGGTTGTAGGGCTCATCGCGGGTCAGAACAGCCCAAACGATCCTGGCGGTCTTGTTTGCCATGGCGACTGTCGCGACACGGGCGGGTTTGCGTTCGAGCAACGACCTCAGCCATTTGCTGGCCCGCTCTGGATGCGATCGTGTTTGTCTGACCAGTGAGGTCATCCCGACGACCAGAAGTTGTCGGAGATACTGATCGCCCATCTTGGTGATCCGCCCCAGCTTTTCTTTGCCACCGCTGGATTTGTTCGCAGGCGTCAGGCCCAGCCAGGCGGCGAACTCTCGACCGTTTTTGAACTGATGGCCATCTCCGATGCTGGCGATGATCGCAGAGGCCGTCACGGCCCCGACACCAGGTACCGTGCGCAACAGTCGCACACGCGCATCTTCTTTGGCCACTTGCTTGAGGCGCTCTTCATACCAGCGGACCCGCTTATGCAAAGCCATGAGCTGTTCGGACAAATTGAGGATCACTTCATTGGCAATGTCGGGCAGATCGAGAACTTCCCCCAGCGTAATGTCTTCGGCGAAGCCAATCACCCGAGCCAGCCCCCTTGGGATGTAGATGCCAAACTCGGCAACCAGTCCGCGCAAGCCGTTGATCAACTGCGTCCTTTGACGAACCAAAAGGTCGCGAGCCCGATGCAGTGATAGCAAGGATTGTTGCTCAACCGTTTTGATCGCGACAAACCGCATGGTCGGTCGGGTCACTGCTTCGCAGATGGCCTCGGCATCGATCGCGTCGGACTTCCCACGCTTGACATACGGCTTCACATACATCGGAGGGATCAGCCGAACCTCGTGACCCAAGACAGTGAGTTCGCGTGCCCAGTGATGGGCGCTGCTGCACGATTCCATGCCAACCAGGCAGGGATCCAGTTTTTCAAAGAACGATAGAAATTGCGCTCGTCGCAGCGGGCGGTTGAGCACCACTTCTTCGCTTTCTGTAATACCGTGGACTTGAAAGACGTTCTTCGCCAGATCAACGCCGATTGTGGTAACTTGCATGGGGTGGCTCCTCTCATAAGCAGATTTTGACACCTGCAATATGGCGCATAGCGACGCCGGTTGGAGCAGGAGCCATCCACCCCATCAGCTTCGGTGAAGCTGCGCCGCGGCACCAGACTGGCTGACCAACGGCCGCAATGGGCCGAGAGCCGCCTGGCACGAAATAATGCCGGGCGGGTGTGGGACCTACGAAGTCAAACCTCTTGGCGATCCGCGATCCATTCAGAAATCGTGCTGTGGCGCCATCCGATGAGACGCTCCGTCAATTTTACGGGTGCTGGAAATGTGCCAGCGTTGATGTGCCTGTAGATTGTCGAGCGGCTGAGCCCTGTGAGTTCCTGAATATCTTTCTGCCTTAATATTTTATCGGTCATGCATGTCCTCTATTTCTTTGGATGCAATCACCTTAGCAGCGAATGATTTAAGCCAAGTTTACGTTTGTTCAGGAATTGCCGGTAACAAAGTTTGCCCACCCTTTCATCAAGGGTGTGCGCTTGGGCAGGTAAGTTGAACGTTTGTATGCATCGAGCTTAATCGTCCGTTCTGACGTGACCGATGCAAGCTTCGGCAATCTCTTCCTCACAGTGAATTTCATCCATAAGCCATGTGCGCAAAGAAGAGCGAAACCCTTGTAGGCGTGCCGGGATGTTGTTGTCCACCAGGAAATTGCGCATGCCCATTTTGTTCAGGGGGCCGCCTGTCGAGTTGGGAAACAAGTATCCGTTTTGTGAGTTTTTCTTTGCGAGTTCGATCACGTGCAAATGTTCTTCACTCAAGGGTACGTCAAAAAGCGAAGTCGCTGTCTGCGCGACCTTTGACGTGGAGCGGGGGAATAATCCAGACGGAACTCATAAGCTGACCCAATCGCATGTGGTTGATCGAATCCGACCGCACGCCCGTCAAGATCAGCATCCGCAATGCCAGTTGCGTGGGGTCGTCATCCGAGAGGGTCGCGTAGAACGCAGGTACGTCTTTCCAGTGGAGCGCTTGGTGTGGCGTCGAGCGTTTCTTGTTATAGCCGAGGATCACCACAGCATCGTCAATAACTGCTGTGCTCACGCGGAAGCGTTTTGCGCTTGCGTAGTTGAATACCGTTCTCAACCTGGAAACGCACTTTTTGGCGGTAACCGGCTTCTCATGCCAGATGGGTTCCAGCGCACGCGCGATGTCTTCCTGATCAATCTTCACAATCGGCATCTTGCCGAGCTTCGGCAGGACGTGGAGCCGAAGAGGGCTGAACCATTTGCCATCGGACCCCACCATGTTTGAGGCTTCTCTTGTGTTTCTCGTATGCGTCCAATGCAAGGTGCTCGAGGCGGCCATCAGTTGAATTCGCTTGTTGGCGGTTCAATTGGCGCTGCTTGATCGGGTCTACCTCCCGTAGTACCTGCTGACGTGCCAGTTCGGCTTGCTTTCTTGCTTCGGCGAGACTGACGCTTCTATATGATCCAAGACCCATCTCGCGTTGGCGTCCCTAGAGCTGAAAGCGAAAGATCCATTGGGCACCGCCGTCAGGGCGTTTATAAAGCCATAGGCCTAGCCCATCGCAATGCTTGCCTGTGGGGAGAGATTTCAGTTGTGCGACTGTGAATGCATTAGATTTTGCCATGAAAATATCCTCCGTTTTATATACGTTCTGGCGTAGCACTTCCCGGGTCATTCCGGGACGTTCTGAAACCTTAAATTATTACGATTAAAGGAAGATTTATTCCGATGACATGCAGTGAGAACGTATGACACAACAAGTATACCCTTCCGGCGGGAGTATTTCGGGTGCAGTGAAATTTTGATTGATTTTTTCACGCGGCTCGCGCAGCGTGAAAATTGATCGAAGAATTTCACGGGAAGAGTGCCCTTTGGAACAGAGCCAGATTTCCGCCATGCGCAGCCTCGGGGCCGATCTGCGGGCCTTGCGCAAGGCGCGGGGGCTGACGCTGAACGACCTGGCTCAGGCGTTGGGCCGGTCGGTGGGCTGGCTGAGCCAGGTGGAGCGGGACCTGTCCGAACCGTCGATTTCCGACCTGCGGGCGATTGCGGGCGCGTTCGACGTGCCGATGTCGTTTCTGTTCGCCCATGCCAGCGCCCCGGCGGAAGAGCAGGGCATCATCGTGCGCGAGGGCTCGCGGCGGCGGATGGGGTCGGGCGAGGAAGGGCTGATCGAGGAGTTGTTGTCGCCGGACCTGAGCGACGATTTCGAGGTGATCCACTCGACCTTCCGGCCCGGATCGAAGATGCAGCGCCCTGCCACGCGACCGACGCAGGAGGTGGGCTACGTGGTGTCCGGGCGGCTGGACCTGAGCATTGGCGGGCAGGAGTTTACCGTCGGGCCGGGAGACAGTTTCCGTATCCGGCATGAGACCTATGCCTGGGCCAACCCTTATGACGCGCCGTGCGTCGCGATCTGGGTGATCGCGCCGCCGGTTTATTGAGGGGGCGGGGATGAGCCTGGAAGGATGGACCGTCTTCGCGCTGTTCTGGGTGGTGTTCGTGACCACGCCGGGGCCGAACGCGGTGAACTGCATCACCAACGGCATGACGCTGGGCTTCCGGCGCAGCCTGTGGGGGTGGCGGCGATCCTGACGCAGGCGGCGCTGTTCCTGACGTTGTCGGCGGCGGGGGTGACGGCGCTGATCGCGGCCTCGCCCGCGGCGTTTCAGGTGGCGAAATTCATTGGCGCGGGGTTCCTGATCTATCTTGGTGTGCGCGGCTGGATCATGGCGCTACGCCGCGTCGTCGTGGCCGCGCCGGACGGGCGCGGCATCTACTGGCGGGCCTTTGCCATCGCCACGATCAACCCCAAGAGCGTGGCGGGATACCTGGCCGCCTTCAGTCAGTTCGTTCAGCCGGACGTGCCGATCTGGAGCCAGATGTGGGTGATCTTTCCCACCGCGCTGAGCCTGACGGCGCTGAGCTACATCGGATACACCGCGCTGGGCGCGGGGCTGGGCCGGGCGGCGCTGGGGGCGGTGTTCAACGTGTGGCTGCGGCGCGGGCTGGCGGCGTGTTTCGTGGTCTACGGCGTGCTCTTGGGCGCGGCCTCGACGCCGGGGAGGGCGTGAGATGATCAAAGGCGCGTGCCTGTGTGGTGCCGTGGCGTTCCGGCTGGAGGGCAAGGCACGGGACATCCTGGGGTGCCATTGCGGACAGTGCCGCAAGCAGTCGGGGTTTTACTGGGCGGCGACGTCGGTTGCCGACGACTGCCTCGTACTGGAGCGGGACGAGGGGCTGGCGTGGTTCCGCGCGAGCGACACGGCGCAGCGTGGGTTCTGCCGGCTGTGCGGGTCGAGCCTGTTCTGGAAGCCGGAGGATGCGCCGCGCACGGTGGTGGCGGCGGGGGCGCTGGAGCCGGGGCATGGGCTGAAGATGGCGTGCCATGTCTTCATGGAAGACAAGGGTGACTATTACGAGATCGGCGACGGGCTGCCGCAGTTCGCGCGTTTCAGTGGAGGTGAGAATGCTTGAGGGAAGCTGTTTGTGCGGGAACATCCGGTTCAGCGTGACGGGCGCGCCGCAGGGGTGTCGGCCTGTCATTGCGGCCAGTGCCGCAAGCAATCGGGGCACGTCTGGTCCTCGGCCTATGTGCCGGAGACGGACCTGCACATCACGGGCGAGGTGACTTGGTACGAGGCGACGCCGCAGGCCAAGCGCGGGTTCTGCGCGACCTGTGGGGCGTTCCTGTTCTGGAAAGCGCATGACGAGGACACGATGAGCTTTGCCCTGGGCGCGCTGGACGGGCCGACGGGGCTGCGGCTGGAGAAGCATATCTTCACCGCGGACAAGGGCGATTACTACGAGATCGCGGACGGGGTTCCGCAGGAATGAACGGGCCGCGGGGCGGCATCCGAACAGGGAGAAACGGACATGGCTGATCTGCCCAAGAATGCGAAAGTGGTCGTCATTGGCGGCGGGGTCGTCGGGTGTTCGGTGCTGTATCACCTGGCCAGGAAAGGGTGGAGCGACTGCGTTCTGCTGGAGAAGAACGAGTTGACCGCCGGGAGCACGTGGCATGCGGCGGGCAACGTGCCGACCTTCTCGACCAGCTGGGGCATCATGAACATGCAGCGGTATTCCACCGAGCTTTATGCCCGGCTGGGGAACGAGGTGGACTACCCGATGAACTATCACCAGACCGGCTCGATCCGGTTGGCGCATTCCAGGGAACGGATGCAGGAGTTCGAACGTGCCAAGGGCATGGGCAAGCATCAGGGGATGGATCTGGAAATCCTGACCCCCGACGAGATCAAGGCACGGTATCCGTTCATCGAGACGCATGACATCGTGGGGGCGCTGTACGATCCCAACGATGGCGATATCGACCCCGCGCAGGTGACGCAGGCGCTGGCCAAGGGCGCGCGGGACATGGGTGCGACCATTGCGCGGTTCTGCCCGGCGACGGGCGTGACGCCAGACGGTGACGGCTGGATCGTGCATACCGACAAGGGCGATATCGCCTGCGATTACGTGGTGAACGCGGCCGGGTACTATGCCCAGAAAGTGGGCGAGTGGTTCAAGCCCTATGGCGGGCGGACCGTGCCGATGATGGTGATGAGCCATCAATACGTGCTGACCGACGAGATCCCCGAGATCGAGGCCTATAGCAAGGAGACGGGTCGCAAGCTGCCGCTCTTGCGCGACGTGGATGTGTCCTATTACTTCCGGCAGGAGAAGCACGGGTTCAACATCGGCCCCTACGAGCCCAATTGCCGGGCGCATTGGGTGGAGCCGTCGGATCCGATGCCTGACGATTTCAGCTTTCAGCTGTGGTCGGATGATCTGGAGCGGATCGAGGATATCGTGGCGGATTCGATGGAGCGCGTGCCGGTGGCGGGTACGGCGGGGATCAGCCGGATCATCAACGGGCCGATCCCCTATGCGCCCGACGGTTTGCCCCTGCTGGGGCCGATGCCGGGGGTGAAAAACGCGTTCGAGGCGTGTGTCTTTACCTTCGGGATCGCGCAGGGCGGCGGTGCGGGCAAGGTGCTGGCCGAGTGGATCGTGGACGGCGCGCCCGAGTGGGACATGTGGGCGGTCGATCCGCGGCGGTACACCGATTACACCGATCATGATTACTGCGTGGCCAAGGGGATGGAGGTCTACGGCAACGAGTATGCCATGCATTTCCCGTGGCACGAATGGCCCGCGGGGCGCGACAAGAAGCTGTCGCCGAACCATGGCCGCGTGCTGGAGCTGGGCGGCGTGATGGGGGCGTATAACGGCTGGGAGCGGGCGAACTGGTTCGCGCAGCCGGGTGACGACACGTCGGAGGAAAGTACGCATACGTGGAACCGCAAAGGGCCGTGGGAGCGGCGCATCCGCGAGGAATGCGAGGCGGTGCGGGATGCCTGCGGCGTGCTGGACCTGCCGGGGTTCTCTAGGTTCCGGGTTCATGGCGCGGAGGCCGACGACTGGCTGCGCGGCTTCGTGACCGGGGGGCTGCCCAATGTGGGGCGGATGAACCTTGTCTATGTCGCCAACGCGCAGGGGCGGATCGTGACGGAGTTTTCCTGCATCCGGCTGGCGGAGAACGATTTCGTGCTGATCACCGCGGCGACGGCACAGTGGCATGACGGAGAACTGATCCGCGGGAGCGTGCCGCAGGGTGTGACCGTGACGGAGACGACGCGCGAGCGATCGGCACTGCTGGTGGCGGGGCCGAAGAGCCGCGAGGTGCTGGCGGGGATCAGCGATGCGGATCTGGAGGCCGGGTGGCTGAGCCATCAGCACTGCACCGTGGCGGGGCGGCCCGCGTTCCTGATCCGGGTGAGCTTTACCGGCGAGTTGGGGTGGGAGGTGCATGCCGACAATGCCGAGATGCCGGCGATCTACGACGCCATCCTCGAGGCAGGCGCCAAGCCGTTCGGGATGTATGCGCTGAATTCCTTGCGGATCGAGAAAGGGTACCGGGCGTGGAAGGGTGATCTGAGCACCGATTACTCGATGCTCGAGGCCGGGCTGGAGCGGTTCGTGAAGTTCGACAAGGAACAGGATTTCACGGGCAAGGCGGCGTTGATGGCCGAGAAGCAGGAGGGTCGCAAGAAAGCCTTTGCCCCGCTGATCATCGACGCGGGCGCGGCCGACGCGCCCTACATGTCGACGATCTGGAGCGGGGACGAGATCGTGGGGGAGACCACGAGCGGCGCCTGGGGGTACCGGGTGAAAGCCAGCGTTGCGCTGGCGATGTTGCGAACGGATGTGGCGACGGCGGGTACGGAGCTGGAAGTGGAGATTTATGGCGAGCGGAGGCGCGCCGTGGTGCAGCCGGATCAGCCGCTTTGGGATCCCGAGAACGCACGACTGACGGCATGAGCTAGAGATCCCCCCGGGGTCAAGCCCGGGACGCGAAGGCGAAAGGGCGGATGATGAGTATCGAGACCTACCTGATCTATTTGGGCGTGCTGGCGGCGTTCTTCCTGACGCCGCCGGATACGAGCCAGCTGCTGATCATTTCCAACAGCCTGCGGCACGGGCTGCGCCGGTCGCTGGCGACGGTTGCGGGCGACCTGAGCGCCAACGCGGTGCAGATGACGCTGGCGGCCTTTGGTCTGACGGCGGTGATCTCGGCCAATGCCGACGCGTTGTGGGTGGTGAAATGGGTGGGCGTGGCGTACCTCGTCTGGATCGGGCTGCGATTGATGCTGAGCAAAGCCGGGGGCGAAGCGCCGGGCGCGGCAGAGTCGGGGCGGCTTTTCCGGCAGGGGTTCGTCACCTCGTCGGCCAATCCTTATGCGGTTGTGTTCTTCGGAGCGTTGTTCCCGCAGTTCATCGACGCGGGTGCGCCCATCCTGCCGCAACTGCTGGTGCTTGGCGTGACCTACCTGGTGGTGGACGGTCTGGTGCTGCTCTTGTGGGGCTGGGCGGCAACGCGGACGCTGGGGCGTGTGAAGGCGCTGACCGGGGTGTGGATCAACCGGGTGAGTGGCGCGCTGATGGTCGGGGCGGCGGTGCTGCTGGGACTGAAGGATCTGGACAAGGAGGCGGCGCGATGAGCCTGTCCGCGATCATGTCCGGCGTCTACCTGACCGGCCACGGCGGGCCGGGGAGGGGTCATCCGGGACAGCGTCGACAGCCGAACAAAGGTGCGAAAGGAACGGCATGGCACGGGTAACGCTTTTGGACGGCTCGATCGGGCAGGAGCTGGTGAAACGGTCGGGCGACCGGGCGACGCCGCTGTGGTCGACGCAGGTGATGATCGACCATCCCAAGCTGGTGGGCGAAGTGCACCTGGATTACTTCGCCGCCGGCGCGACGGTGGCCACGACCAACACCTATGCGGTCTTGCGCGACCGGCTGGAGCGGATCGGGATTGAGGACCGGGTCGGGCAACTGACCGACACGGCGGTGCGGGCCGCGCGCCGGGCCCGGGCGGCGAGCGGCGGCAAGGGCCGGGTTGCGGGCGCCATCGGACCGCTGGTGCAGTCCTACAAGCCCGAGACCTGCCCGCCTGCCGCCGAGGCCGCGAAGATCTATGCCGAGCCGGTGGCGCTGATGAAGGATCACGTGGACCTGTTCCTGCTGGAGACGATGTCGTCGGTGGACCAGGCCGAGGGCGCGTTGCGGGCGGCCACAGGGCAGGGCCTGCCGGTGTGGCTGGCGGTCAGCGTGGAGGACCACGACGGCACCCGCCTGCGCTCGGGCGAGCCGGTCGGGGCGCTGGCAGAGACGGTGGGCCGGCACGCGCCGGACGCGGTGCTGGTGAACTGTTCGCGCCCCGAGGCGATCGGGGCCGCGCTGGACATTATCAAGGGGTTCGGCGTGCCCTTCGGCGCCTACGCCAACGGGTTCACCGAAATCAGCGAAGGGTTCCTGGGCGATGCGCCCACCGTGGACGCGCTGGAGCAGCGCAAGGACATGGGGCCGCTGGAATACGCGGAATATGTCATGGGCTGGGTCGCGCAAGGGGCCACCATCGTCGGCGGCTGCTGCGAGATCGGGCCGGCGCATATCGCCGAGATCGCGCGCTGCCTGCAGGCGGCGGGACACGAGATCGTATGAAAGAGGTGACGGGATGACGGACGGCACGCTTCCCCCGGCATGGTCCCGGCAAGCGGGCGGTTTCGTTATGACAGCAAGGAATTCGGGCAGGTGGATTTCGAGGTGAGCCACGCGAAGTTCATCCTGTGGAAGAGTTTCGAGCAGGAGCAGGAGACCGACGGGGTTCAGTTGAACATCATGATCGCGGCGCGGCCGCAGGAGATACCGGACGAAAGTGGTGACGCGGACATGGCGTACCTGCTGGAACCGGCGCTGACCGTGGAATGGCTGACGATCAGGGAGGCCGACCTGGCCAGCCGGGACCGGGCCGCGCTGGACGGTGTGACGGTCGATTTCGACTGGGACCGAACGCCTGATGTGCCGGAGGCGCCGGCGGCGATCCAGGAGGGCTCTTATGGCTCGACCGACCTGCTGAAACTGTCGCTGAGCCATGTGCCGCCGGATCGCTACAGGCTTCAGGTGCAGGCGAAGGACGAGTTCGGGCGGTCCTGCGAGATCGACGCCGACCTGCCGCTCTTCCAGATCGGGGCAAGCAATTTCTCGATGTCGCGGCCAAGGGCGGTCGAGGACTGGGTCGACCGCCACTTCGAGCGCGACACGCTGCGCGTCGAGTGGCGCACGGTGGGGCCGATGACCAACCAGTGGCAAAATCTTTACGCCTCGTTCAAGGAGACAAGGGATGAGTAACCTTCCGAGACACGCCCGCGTGGTGATTGTCGGCGGCGGTGTGGTGGGCTGTTCGGTGGCCTATCACCTGGCCAAGCTGGGCTGGAAAGACGTGGTGCTGCTGGAGCGCAAGCAGCTGACCAGCGGCACGACATGGCACGCCGCGGGGCTGATCGCGCAGCTGCGGGCCAGTGCCAACATGACGAAGCTGGCGAAATACAGCCAGGAGCTTTACGGCAACCTGGAGGCCGAGACCGGGGTCGCGACCGGGTTCCGGCGCTGCGGGTCCATCACCGTGGCACTGACCGACGAGCGGCGGGAGGAGATTTACCGGCAGGCCGCGATGGCCCGGGCCTTTGGCGTGGACGTGGAAGAGATCGGCGCGGCGGAGGTCAAGACACGCTATCCGCATCTCAACACCGACGACGTGACCGGGGCGGTCTATCTGGACAAGGACGGACAGGCGGACCCGGCCAATATCGCGCTGGCGCTGGCCAAGGGCGCGCGGCAGAACGGGGCGCTGGTCAAGGAGCGGGTGAAGGTCACCGGCATCGCCCGGCAAGGCCGCCGGGTGACGGGCGTGGACTGGGCCGCCGACGACGGCAGTGAGACGGGGCATATCACCTGCGACATGATCGTGAACTGCGCGGGCATGTGGGGCCACGAGGTGGGCCGCATGGCGGGTGTGAACGTGCCGCTGCATGCCTGCGAGCATTTCTATATCGTGACCGAAGGCATCGACGGGTTGGGGCAGTTGCCGGTGCTGCGCGTGCCGGACGAATGCGCCTATTACAAGGAAGACGCGGGCAAGATCCTGCTGGGCGCGTTCGAGCCCAATGCCAAGCCGTGGGGGATGCAGGGCATTCCCGAGAGTTTCGAGTTCGACCAGTTGCCCGAGGATTTCGACCATTTCGAGCCGATCCTGGAAGCGGCCTGCCACCGGATGCCGATGCTGGCGGAGGCGGGGGTGCACACGTTCTTCAACGGGCCGGAGAGTTTCACGCCGGATGACGCCTATCACCTGGGGCTTTGCCCGGAGATGGACAATGTGTGGGTGGCCGCCGGGTTCAACTCGATCGGGATTCAGAGTGCCGGGGGCGCGGGTCACGCGCTGAGCCAGTGGATGGACAGTGGCGAGAAGCCGTTCGATCTGGGCGATGTGGATATTTCCCGGATGCAGCCCTTCCAGGGAAACCGGCATTATCTTTACCAGCGTTCGAAGGAAACGCTGGGGCTGCTTTACGCCGATCATTTCCCCTATCTGCAGAAACGCACGGCGCGGGGGGTGCGGCGGTCGCCGTTCCATCACCACCTTCTGGAACACGGCGCGGTGATGGGCGAGATTGCTGGCTGGGAACGCGCGAACTGGTTCGCCGAGGGCGGCCAGGAGCAAGAGTACCGATATAGCTGGGGGCGGCAGAACTGGTTCGAGAACGCCGCCGCCGAGCATCAGGCGATCCGCACGGGCGTGGGCATGTATGACATGTCGAGTTTCGGCAAGATCCGGGTCGAGGGGCCGGATGCGGAGGCGTTTCTGAACCATATCGGCGGCGGCGACTATTCGGTGCCGAATGGCAAAATCGTTTACACGCAGTTCCTGAACGACCGCGGCGGGATCGAGGCGGACGTGACCGTCACGCGGCTGAGCGAGACCGCGTACCTGGTGGTGACGCCCGCCGCGACGCGGCTGGCCGACCAGACGTGGATGGCGCGGCACAAGGGCGAGTTCAGCGTCGTGATCACCGATGTGACGGCAGGCGAGGGCGTGTTGGCCGTGATGGGGCCGGGTGCGCGCAAGCTGATGCAGGCGGTCAGCCCGGATGATTTTTCCAACGAGGCAAATCCGTTCGGCACGGCGCAACAGATCGAGCTGGGCGTGGGCCTCGCCCGTGTGCACCGGGTCAGTTACGTGGGCGAGCTGGGCTGGGAGATTTATATGAGCGCCGACATGGCAGGCCACGTGTTCGAGACGCTTTACGAGGCCGGGCAGGAGCACGGGCTGAAACTGTGCGGTATGCACATGATGGATTCGTGCCGGATCGAGAAGGGATTCAGGCATTTCGGGCATGACATCACCTGCGAGGATCACGTCCTGGAGGCCGGGCTGGGCTTTGCCGTCAAGACGGACAAGCCTGATTTCATCGGACGCGATGCGGTGCTGCGCAAGAAGCAGGCGGGTCTGGCGAAGCGGCTGGTGCAGTTCCGGCTGACCGATCCCGAGCCGATGGTCTATCACAACGAGCCTGTCCTGCGGGACGGCGAGATCGTGGGGTACCTCAGTTCGGGGGCGTATGGTCACCACCTGGGCGGCGCGATCGGTATGGGTTACGTGCCGTGCGCCGGGGAGAGCGCCGAAGAGGTGCTGGCCTCGACCTACGAGATCGATGTGGCGGGAACGCGGGTGAAAGCCGAGGCGTCCTTGCGTCCGATGTACGATCCGAAATCCGCGAGGGTGAAGGTTTAGCGCCTTTGGCGGGAGGGGTCCCGCCGGGAATAAGTGGTTGGCTGTTCAAGGCGTACGCGACGGGATCAGGCGCAGCTTGAAACCGTCACGGTTTACCACCCCAGCTGACATCTCCGAGGAAGATGTAGCCGGCGCCGTAGATCGTCTTGATCAGACGGGGGTTCTTGGGGTCTTCGCGCAGCTTGGTGCGCAGGCGCGAGATGCGCACGTCCATGGCTCGGTCGAAGCTTTCGCCGGCCGCGCCGCCGAGCGCCTCCTGCATCGCCTGGCGCGAGATCAGCCGCTTGGGGCGGTCGAGGAAAAGGCGCAGCACTTCGCCTTCGGCGTGGGAAAACGGGGTCTCCTGCCCGGACTCGTCCTCGAGCACGTAGCGGTCGAAATGCGCGGTCCAGAGCCCGAAGCGGGCGGTCTCGCCGGTCTGCGAGGCGGGCGCATTGCGGCGCAGGCGGGCGCGGATGCGGGCCACGACCTCGGCCGGATCGAAGGGCTTGATGATATAGTCGTCGGCACCCAGTTCCAGCCCCGTGACGCGGTCCTGCACCTCGGCCCGGCCCGAGATGATGATGACCCGCGCGCCCTGCTCCAGCGCCAGCCGATGCACCAGCGTCAGCCCGTCACGGTCGGGCAGGGACAGGTCCACGAGGCAGACGTCGGGAGAGTTGACGCGCAGTGCGGCCTCGAACTCGGTCGCGCGGGCAAAGGTGAGGGTGCGAAAGCCGGCCTCTTCCAGCGCCTGCGCCAGCATGGTGCGGATCGCCGGTTCGTCGTCGAGGACGGTGACAAGAGGCGCCTTGATGGTCATGAGGCGACCCTTGCGGCGAGGGCCGTGCGCAGGGCGCCGGGATCGAACGGCTTGCGCAGCACGGGCGTCCTGGCAAGGGCGGCGACGTGCAGCGGATCGGTGGGCGGCAGGGAGGTCATCAGCACCGCCGGCGGGTGCGATGGCGGCAGGGCGTCGAGCAGGTCAAGGCCCGTCGCCTCGCCTTCGAGCGTGATGTCCGACAGGATCGCGGTGATCTCGGGCAGACCCTGAAGCAGCGCCTGCGCCTCGGAAACGCTGGCGGCCTCGATCACCTGGTGGCCGTCGGCACGCAGCATGGCGCGGATGCTTTCGCGCAAATCGGCGCTGTCCTCGACCAGCAGGACGAAGCCGGGGGCGTCCTCGGCTTCGGCGGTGCGCAGCGGCAGGCGCAGCGTGACCTGGCCGCCTTTGTCGGTGTTCTCGATCATGACGCGCCCCCCGGCAAGCTTGGTCATGTTGTAGACCATGGTAAGGCCCAGCCCCGAGCCCTCGCCGCCCTTGGTGGTGAAGAACGGGTCGAACGCATGGCTGCGCACGTGATCGGAAAAGCCGGGACCGGTGTCGGAGACCGTCACGTCGAGCCAGGTGTCCTGGACCGCCCTCGCGGCAAGCGTGATGCGGCCGGGCCCTTCTGCCACGCCACCGATGGCGTCGCGGGCGTTGAGCAGCAGGTTGATGAGCGAGTCCTGCAACATGCCGGGATCGAGCAGGCAGGTGCGCGGCGCGTCGGTGGGCCGGATATCGAGGGTGATCGTCTCGGGCAGGACGGAGCGGGCGAGCGGTTCCAGATCGTGCAGGAAGGCGGGCAGGTCGGTGGGCACGGGGGTATGTTCGCGCGGGCCGGTCATGTCGGCGATGCGGTCGAGCAGCCGGCCGCCGCGCCGCGCCGCGCCCAGGGTGGCGGCGATAAGGTCGGCGGCCTCTTCGGGCAGGGACATGGATTGCAGGCGCGATTGCATCCCGAGGATGATGGTCAGAAGATTTGAAAAGTCATGCGCCAGCCCCGAGGTCAGTTGCGCGGCCATCTCGCGGCGGCGGTGCTGGCCCAGGGCGGCGCGGGTCTGGGCCTCTTCGGTGATGTCCATGGACAGGATGTAGACTCCGCCGGTGGCCGGATCGGGGGTCAGCGCCACGCGGATCCGGCGCGAGCTGGCCGCGTGGGTGAACTCGAAGACCGACGCCTCGCCGGCAAAGGCGCGGTCGAGATGCGGGGCGATATTGGCGAAGGTCTCAGGCCCCAGCGCCTCGGCGGGGGCAAGGCCGACCGGGTCGGCGGTACTGCCCGGCATGATGAGCGACAGGCGGCGGTTGGAATAGGTGTAACGCCGGTCGGGTCCGACATGGGCGATATGCGCCGGCACCATTTCGGTCGTCAGGCGCATGCGGGCTTCGGCCTCGGACGCCTGGCGCTTGGCCTCCTCCAGCGCGGTGATGGTGGATTCAAGTTGTCGGTTGGCCGCCGCCAGATCGTCGGAATAGGTAACGAGACGGTCCGACAGTTCCTCGGACCGGGCGGCGAGCAGCGCCTCCTGCTGCTTGGTGCGGGTGATGTCGGTATAGACGGTAACCCAGCCGCCCTGCGGCAGGGGGGACCCTTCGACGCTGATGATGCGGCCGTTGGCGCGGGTGCGTTCCATGTAATGCGGCTCGAACGCGCGGGCGATTTCCACGCGGTCGGTGACGAAGCGGTCGAGGTCGGTCACCTCTCCATAGTCGCCGCGCTCGGCCAGAAAGCGGATCGTATCCTCGAAACGGGCGCCGGGGGTGACCAGCCGGTCGGGAAGGTCGAACATTTCCTGAAAGCGCCGATTGCAGACGGCGAGATCGAGATCGGCGTCATAGATCGTCAGGGCCTGCTGGATGAGGTTGAGGCCCGCCGTGGTCATCCTTGTCGTGTCGCGGGGGTCATGCCGCATGCTCCACAGCCCAGGCCAGCGCGGTCTCGAGCTGGTCGTCGCCCCAGAAAAGCTCGTCGCCCACGGTGAAGCTGGGGGCACCGAAGAGGCCGCGGCGCATCGCCTCTTCGGTGGTATCGCGCAGGCGGTGCTTGTTGGCGTCGGCCTGCGCCTTTTCCAACAGGTCCGCGGGCAGGCGGGCCGCCGACAGACAGGCGGCCATGACGTCGGTGTCGGCGATGTTCATGCCTTCGGCGAACTGCATGAGATAGACGTTCTGACAAAAGGCGATGCCTTGCGGCGTTTCGAGCGCGAGCTGGGCCGTGCGGGCGGCCAGCACACTGTGCTGGGGCATCGTGTCGGACCGCTGGAACGTGAGGCCGAGGGCGGCGCAGCGTCGCTCCATGTCGCGCCACATGTAGTTGCCCTTGGCGGCGTAGATTTTGAACGGCGAGGTGTCCCAGCCTTGCGATGCAAAAATCGGGCCGAGCAGGAAGGGGCGCCAGCGGACAGTGACGCCGGCCTCGGCCGCGTGGGCGGGCAGACGCATGACGCTGAGATAGGAATAGGTCGAGGCGAATTCGAACCAGAAATCCATCTGTGGTTTGGTCATGGTTGCGGTCCTCTTGCGAGAGAGGCAATCGACGGGGAAATGGCGGGTATGTCAAGGGTGGTGGGCATGCCGGAGCAGCAGATCCCGGATCAGGTCCGGAATGACGTGGGGCGGTGTGGCGCGCGGAATCAAGGCCGCAGGCCGCCGCGCGATCGTCCGCTGACCGAAAGGCGATTGCCTGCAATCGCCGAAAGGGGGCCGCCCGTCACGCCGGAGGCGTGCCGACTATGAACGGCGCACCTGCGGTGCGACGGGCTGGCGATTGGCGGACGTGGGCGCTTCGATTGGAGGTTTTGCGGATTTGGCATGGATAAAGTGCTGCGAAACACCGTCAGGTCGCCAGCCCGCGGTCTGGCGATCGCGCGGCTCCGGTGCATTACGTGGCGTCTGTTACAATTCGTAAGGATTGGGCAAAGATCAGGAAAAAGTTGACGATCAGCGTCGGCTGCGCACTCTATGGAGGATCAAGAATCGTCCCCAGGGGGAGCGGTCTGTTCGCGGGCGAGAGCGGACAAAGGGAGGACACAATTTGGCACAGTCGTCGAGAGGCGCGGATGGGCTTTCGTCCATTCCGGCCCTTTTGCAGCGCAATGCCGCGCAGTTCGGAGCCAGGCCCGCATACCGGGAAAAGGAATACGGGATCTGGCAAAGCTGGACCTGGGCCGAGGCCGAGCAGGAAATCGAGGCGCTGGCGCTGGGCCTGCTGAACCTTGGCGTCGACAAGGGCGACTTCATTGCCATCATCGGGCGCAACCGGCCCTATTTCTACTGGTCCATGGTCGCCGCGCAATCGGTGGGCGCGATCCCGGTGCCGGTCTACCAGGACAGTGCCAGCGACGAGATGGCCTATGTGCTGGACCATTGCGGCGCGCGGTTCGCCATTGTCGAGGACCAGGAGCAGGTCGACAAGATCATCGATATCCAGGACCAACTGCACCAGTTCGAGCACATGATCTATGTCGATCCAAGGGGGCTGAGGAAATACGATCATTCCAAGCTGCACCAGTTTGCCCAAGTCCAGGAGCAGGGGCGTGCGGCGAAGGACAGCCTGATGTCCGAGCTGACGGCGCGGCGGGACGCCCTGGATTACGACAGCACCTGCGTGATGCTTTACACCTCGGGCACGACCGGCAAGCCCAAGGGCGTGGTGCTGTCTAACCGCAACATCATCGAGGCGTCGAAATCCTCGTCCGAGTTCGATCACCTGACGCGCAGCGAGGAAGTGCTGGCCTACCTGCCGATGGCGTGGGTGGGGGACTTCATCTTTTCCATCGGGCAGGCGTATTGGTGCGGGTTCTGCGTGAACTGCCCCGAAAGCCCGGATACGATGCAGGTGAATCTGCGCGAGATCGGTCCGACGTATTATTTCGCGCCGCCGCGGGTGTTCGAGGGCCAGCTGACCAACGTGATGATCCGGATGGAGGATGCCAGCCGGATGAAGCAATGGCTGTTCCACACCTTCATGGCGCATGCGCGGAAGGTGGGGCCGGCCATCCTGGACGGCAAGAGCGTGAGCGGATGGGACCGGCTGAAGTACAAGCTCGGCGGGCTTCTGGTGTACGGGCCTTTGAAGGATACGCTGGGGTTCGGCCGGGTGCGCGTGGGCTATACGGCGGGCGAGGCGATCGGGCCGGAGATCTTCGATTTCTACCGCTCCCTGGGGATCAACCTGAAGCAGCTTTATGGGCAGACGGAGGCGTCGGTGTTCATCACGCTGCAGCCCGATGGCGAGGTTTACAGCGATACGGTCGGTGTGGCAGCACCCGGCGTGGAGTTGCGCATCGCGGAGAGCGGCGAGGTGTTCTATCGCGGCGATGGCGTGTTCGAGGAATACTACAAGAACGCCGAAAGCACGGCGAGCACCAAGGATGCCGAGGGCTGGGTCGCGACGGGCGATGCCGGGTTCATCGACGAGGCGACCGGACATCTGAAGATCATCGACCGGGCCAAGGACGTCGGAAAAATGGCCGATGGCAGCCTGTTTGCGCCCAAATACGTGGAAAACAAGCTGAAATTCTATCCCAACATCCTGGAGGCCGTGGTGTTCGGCAACCAGCGGGAGCAGTGTACGGCCTTTATCAACATCGACCTGAATGCCGTGGGCAACTGGGCCGAGCGGAACAATATCGGCTATGCCTCCTACCAGGAACTGGCGGGGCATCCGAGGGTGCTGGAGACGGTGAAGGAACACGTGGAAGAGGTGAACCGAAGCCTGGCCGAGGACCCGATGCTGGCGCATTGCCAGGTGCACCGCTTCCTTGTGCTGCACAAGGAGCTGGATGCGGATGACGGCGAGATGACCCGGACGCGGAAGGTGCGGCGGGGCGTGATCTCGGAGAAGTTCGAGGAGTTGCTGGGGGCGCTCTACGACGGCTCGGAGGAGAAGTTCACCACGACGGAAGTCACCTATGAGGACGGGCGCAAGGGCAGCATCTCGGCCACGCTGAAGATCGTGGACGCCGAGGTGGTGCCGGTGGCGCAGGAGAAGGTGGCGGCGGAATGACGGGACGACGCTCAGCTTCGCTTTCGCCCCGCCCGCCATCCCGTTTCGCGTTGGGAGAGTTGTGATGTTGGATCAGACCGGAGGATACACCACCGAAGACGGCCGCAAGATTGGCGGCGTGGTGATGGAGATGAAGAACATCACGCTGCGGTTCGGCGGGGTGGTGGCGATCCAGGATATCAGCTTTGACGTGCGCGAGGGCGAGATCCGGGCGATCATCGGGCCCAATGGCGCGGGCAAATCCTCGATGCTGAACGTGATTTCCGGCTTCTACAATCCGCAGGAAGGCGAGGTTTGGTACAAGGGCGAAAAGCGCCCGCAGATGAAGCCCTACCAAGTGGCGCAGCAGGGGATTGCGCGGACGTTCCAGAACATCGCCCTCTTCGAGGGGATGAGCGTGCTGGACAACGTGATGACGGGGCGCATCCGGCAGATGAAATCGGGGCTGCTGGCGCAGTCGCTCTGGAAGGGCAAGGCCGAGCGCGAGGAGGTCGAGAACCGGGCCTTTGTGGAGCGGATCATCGACTTTCTGGAGATCCAGCATATCCGCAAGACACCGGTGGGGCGGCTGCCCTACGGCTTGAAGAAGCGGGTGGAACTGGCGCGGGCGCTGGCGGCCGAGCCGTCGATCCTGCTCCTGGATGAGCCGATGGCGGGGATGAACGTCGAGGAGAAGGAGGACATGAGCCGCTTTGTCCTTGATGTGAATGACGAGTTCGGAACGACTATCGTGCTCATCGAGCATGACATGGGGGTGGTGATGGATTTGTCCGACCGTGTGGTGGTGATGGATTACGGCAAGAAGATCGGGGATGGAACGCCCGACGAGGTGCGCAGCAACCAGGCGGTGATCGACGCCTACCTGGGGGTGGCGCATGATTGATGTGGGGCGCGAAGCTTGGGTTTTTACCCGCCAAAGGCGCGTGATTGATGCGGGGCGGCACCCCGTCCCGGCCTTGAGCCGGGACCTCTGTGGCCGGGAGGCCCCGGATCTGGTCCGGGGCGGGAATGCGAAGGAGGTTCGTGATGCCTGATCAGCTGATTTTCGGAATGGAAGTGTTCCTGAACGGTCTGATGGCCGGGGTGCTGTATGCGCTGGTCGCGCTGGGCTTCGTGCTGATCTACAAGGCCAGCGGCATCTTCAACTACGCCCAAGGCGTCATGGCGCTGTTCGCGGCGCTGACGCTGGTGGGGATCATGGAAGGGCAGGTGCCATTCAGCCACTTGATCAACGCGATCTTCGGCACGGAGGTACACCATTTCGGCTGGCACGTGCCGGCGCTGGCGGCGATCCTGCTGACGATGGTGGTGATGGTCGCGCTGGCCTGGGTGGTGAATGTGCTGATCTTCAAGCACCTGGTGAACCAGGAGCCGATCATCCTGTTCATGGCCACGATCGGGCTTGCCTATTTCCTCGAAGGATTCGGCGACATGATGTGGGGTCGGACATCAAGACGATGGATGTGGGCCTGCCGCAGGGGATCAACGAGGTGATCGACACGACCACGGCGGGCTGGTTCGGTTACGGCTTTTTCATCGACAACCTCGATATCGTGGCGACGGTGATCGCCGCGGCGCTGGTCTTCACGCTGATCGTCTTCGCGCAATACACCAAGCAGGGGCGCGCGATGCGGGCGGTGGCGGACGATCACCAGGCGGCGCTGTCGGTGGGGATTTCGCTGAACTTCATCTGGGTGATGGTCTGGTCGCTGGCGGGTTTCGTCGCACTTGTGGCGGGGATCATGTGGGGCACCAAGTCGGGCGTGCAGTTCTCGCTGTCGCTGATCGCGCTGAAGGCGCTGCCGGTGCTGATGCTGGGGGGCTTCACCTCGATCCCCGGGGCCATCGTCGGCGGGCTGGTGATCGGCGTGGGCGAGAAGCTGTTCGAGTTCGCCATCGGCGCGCCGTACCTGGGCGGGGCGACGGAGATCTGGTTTGCCTACGTGCTGGCGCTGATCTTCCTGGTGTTCCGGCCGCAGGGCCTCTTTGGCGAGAAGATCATCGAGAGGGTATGAGCGGTGCGCCTTGAGCAGAGCATAGACTGCCCGGATTGCGGCACGCCCATCGCGATAGAGACGCGGGCGCTGATGGAGGGAGCGTCGTTTGCCTGTGGCAATTGCGGTGCGGAGATCTCCATGGCCGGGCCGGCCGGGGAAGGCTGGGGCGCGGCGCAGGCGAAGTTCGCGGCGCTCAAGGCGGACATGCTGAAGGCCGGGGAGGGCAAGGCATGACCCACAAGGCGCGTATCAGCGTGGTCTGCATTGATTGCCAGACCGACGACCTGGCGGAGGCGACGGCGTTCTGGTCGGCGGCGCTGGGCAAGGATGGAAAGATAGACGAGCGCGGGAAATACACCGAGTTCGACGGGAATGAGGGCCATCCCAAGGTGCTGTTGCAGGCGGTGGATCACGCGCCACGCGTGCATCTGGATATCGAGACCGACGACCAGGAGGCGGAGTGCGCGCGGTTGACGGCGCTGGGCGCGCGCGAGGTCGACCGGCTGCGCGGCTGGATCGTGATGGAGGCGCCGACCGGACATCGGTTCTGCCTGGTGGGGCCGCAGGGCGACGACTGGCCCGGCGACGCGGGCACGTTCGAGGGAGAGACCGGGACATGAGACAGTTGATCGCGATTCTGAATGTCGTGGCGTGGTCGGGGTTCTGGGCCTTCGGATACCTGGCGCTGACCTCGGGCGTGGATCAGAGCGGCCAGATGGTGGTGGCCGCGATGCTGGCCGCGCTGGGCGGCGGCACGGGGATGCTGGCCTATTTCTGGCTGGTGCGGCACGCGGAGGAGACGGGCTATGCCCGGCCCGCGAACCGGGTGGTCCAGCGGGAGGATGACGATGCGGAACTGGTTTGAAAGGTCGCGGTCGGGCGACCGCGTGTCCCTGCGGGCCACGGCACCCGCCCGCCCGGGACCTTCGATGGGCGCATGTGACTTTGGTGAAGGAGAGATCTGATGTTTTATCGTGAGGCGGGCGATTTCAAGACGTCCTACGTGGCAGACAGCCAGACCTTTCCGATCAAGTTCGACAGGTTCCGATATTACGCGGTGTTGCTGGTGGCCTTCGCCATCGTGCCCTTCGTGATCAACGACTACTGGGTCAACGCGGTCTTCCTGCCGTTCCTGATCTATTCGATTGCCGCGATCGGGCTGAACATCCTGGTGGGCTATTGCGGGCAGGTCAGCCTTGGCACCGGCGGCTTTATGGCCGTGGGGGCCTATGCCTGTTACAAGCTGATGACCGGGTTCCCCGAGGTGAACATCTTTTTCCACGTGATCATCTCGGGCGGGATCACGTCGGGGGTCTGTGTGCTCTTCGGTCTGCCCAGCTTGCGGATCAAGGGGTTCTACCTGGCGGTGGCGACGCTGGCGGCGCAGTTCTTTCTTGTCTGGCTCTTCAACAGGGTGGGGTGGTTCTACAACTACTCGGCCTCGGGGCAGATCAACGCGCCGGAGCGGACGGTTCTGGGTGTGCCGATCACGGGGGCCGAGACCGCGCCCTGGGCCGCGTATCTCTTCTGCCTGGTGTTCACCGTGGTTTGCGCGCTGGTCGCGCGGAACCTGACGCGGGGGATGCAGGGGCGGCAGTGGATGGCCATCCGGGACATGGACATCGCCGCCGAGATCATCGGGGTGAACCCGCTGAAGGCCAAGCTGAGCGCCTTTGCCGTGTCGGGCTTTTTCGTCGGCATCGCGGGGGCGCTTTTCTTTGCCGTCTACCTGGGCGCCGTGGAAGTGGGCGAGGTGTTCGGCATCAACAAGTCGTTCCTGGTGCTGTTCATGGTGATCATCGGCGGGCTTGGGTCGATCTTCGGCTCGTTCGCCGGGGCGGCGTTCCTGGTGCTGTTGCCGGTGCTGCTGAAGAACGTGCTGGTGGGGGGCTTGGGCTGGCCCACCGACCTGGCGGCGCATTTCGAGTTCATCATCGTGGGCGGGCTGATCGTGATATTCCTGGTGGCCGAGCCGCACGGGCTGGCACAGCTGTGGCGGGTGGCCAAGGAGAAATTGAGACTGTGGCCCTTCCCGCATTAGGGGGCGGCATGGCGGGATGAAATCCCGCCCTACGGGTTGGGCGCTTGCGCCCATGAAGAGACATCGGACATACCAAGGGAGGAACAAACCGATGAAACAGAGACTGCTGACAGCGATTGCGGCTGTGGCGATGGTGGCGAGCCCCGCGCTTGCGGAGCTGACCATCGTCGATACCAGCTATCGCACCGGGCCGTATGCGGCGAACGGGATTCCGTTCTCGGATGGCTACCAGGATTATTTCACCCTGCTGAACCAGCGTGATGGCGGCATCGGCGGCGAGATGATCAACCTGATCGAATGCGAGACCGGGTACAACACCGAGAAGGGCGTGGAATGTTACGAGGCCACCAAGGGCGAAGGCTCTCTGGTGTATCAGCCGCTTTCCACCGGCATCACCTATCAGCTGATCCCCAAGGCGACGGCCGATGGCATTCCGCTTCACACGATGGGCTATGGCCGCACCAGCGCCAAGGCCGGCGAGGTGTTCAAGTGGGTGTTCAACTATCCCGCCAACTACTGGGACGGCGCCAGCCTCGCGATCACGCACCTGGCAGAGCAGAATGACGGCGACCTGAGCGGCAAGAAGGTGGCTCTGGTCTATCACAACTCGGCCTATGGCAAGGAGCCGATCCGCACGCTGGAAAAACTGGCCGAGAAACACGGCTATGAGCTGATGCTGCTGCCGGTGGACCACCCCGGCCAGGAGCAGAAGTCACAGTGGCTGCAGGTGCGCCAGCAGCGCCCGGACTACGTGATCATGTGGGGCTGGGGCGTGATGAACCAGGTCGCGATCCAGGAAGCCGTGAACATCCGGTTCCCGATGGAGAACTTCATCGGCATCTGGTGGTCCGGCTCGGAGAACGACGTGAAGTCCGCCGGGGCCGGCGCCGATGGTTACAAGGCGCTGACCTTCCACAACCTCGGGTCGGATTACCCGGTCTATGACGATATCCAGACGCATGTGGTGGATACCGGCAACGCCGCGGGTGCGGGCGACCAGATCGGCTCGGTCCTGTATAACCGGGGCATGTATGCCGCGATGCTGGCCGCCGAGGCGATCAAGACCGCGCAGGAGATGCATGGCACCGCCGCGATCAACGCCGCCCAGATGCGCGACGGCATGGAGAACCTGGAGATGACCGAAGAGAAGATGGCCGCGCTTGGCCTTCCGAACTTCGGCCCCGAGTTCAAGGTGTCGTGCGAGAACCACGGCGGCAACGGTTTTGGCGCGGTGTCGCAGTGGAACGCCGAGACCGGCGAGTTCGACCTGATCACCGAGTACTACCAATCGGACCAGGAGATCATCCAGCCGCTGGTTGAAGAGGATTCGACCGCGTTCGCAGAGGAGAACGGCATCGAGCCGGGTTGCTGATCGGGCGCTACTTCCCCGGCCGCTGCACGCGGTGGCGGCCGGGGCATTTTGAGTATTTGAAGAACAGTGAAAGCCGGGGGCGCGCATGTGCCCCGGGGTGAGCGCGGGAGAGTTGAGCCATGGCCGAGGCCGCCGTCGAGACGCAGGAAGACCTGCTTGAGGTGAACAATATCGAGGTGATCTACAATCACGTGATCCTCGTGCTGAAGGGCGTGAGCCTGAGCGTGCCGAAGGGCGGGATCACCGCGCTCTTGGGCGGCAACGGGGCGGGCAAGACCACCACGCTGAAGGCGATTTCCAACCTGCTCAAGTCCGAGCGGGGCGAGGTGACGAAGGGCAATATCCGCTACCGCGGCGAGCGGGTTCAGGACCTTGTGCCCTCGGAGCTGGTTAAGAAGGGCGTGATCCAGGTGATGGAGGGGCGTCATTGCTTCGAGCACCTGACGGTCGAGGAAAACCTGCTGACCGGGGCCTATACGCGCGGGTCGAGCAAGGGCGAGATCGAGAAGGATCTGGACCTTGTGTACGAATATTTTCCGCGCCTGAAGGAGCGGCGGCGGAGCCAGGCGGGATATACGTCCGGCGGGGAGCAGCAGATGTGCGCGATCGGGCGCGCGCTGATGTCCCGGCCCGAGACGATCCTGCTGGACGAGCCCAGCATGGGGCTGGCGCCGCAGCTGGTGGAGCAGATTTTCGGCATCGTGAAATCGCTGAACGAGGAGGAGGGTTATACCTTCCTGCTGGCCGAGCAGAACACCAACGTGGCGCTGCGGTTCGCGCAGTATGGATACATCCTGGAATCCGGCCGCGTGGTGATGGACGGGCCCGCGAAGGAGCTTCGCGAGAACCCGGATGTGAAGGAATTCTACCTCGGCATGTCGGACGAGGGGCGCAAATCGTTCCGCGACGTGCGCAGCTATCGCAGGCGGAAGCGGTGGCTGAGCTGAGAGACAGGGTCGCAATGGCAGGCAAGGGCCGGTGGAGAGCAAAGAGATGAGCCAGTATTACGACAATCTTGAGACGCAGAGCCTTGACGCGCGGGCGGCGGCCATTGCCGAAGCGCTGGCGGCGCAGGTGCGGCGGGCGCAGGCGTTGCCGGGCTATGGCGATACACTGCGCGGCGTGATCCCGGACGACATCAAGAGCGTGGCCGACCTGGCGGGTTTGCCGGTGCTGCGCAAGGCGGACATGGGGCAGGCGCAGAAGGCCGCGCCGCCCTTTGGCGGGCTGACGATGGGCCCGGCCTCGGGCTTTGCGCATGTGTTTCAGAGCCCCGGGCCGATCTACGAGCCGGGTGGCGCCGGAACCGACTGGTGGCGGATGGGCCGGTTCCTGCATGCCTGCGGGATCGGTGCGGGCGATATCGTGCAGAACTGCTTCGGCTATCACCTGACGCCGGCGGGCATGATGTTCGAGAACGGCGCCCGCGCGGTCGGGGCCACGGTGCTGCCTGCCGGGACCGGCCAGACCGAGTTGCAGGTGCAGGCCGCGCATGACATCGGGACCACGGCCTATGCCGGCACGCCGGATTACCTGAAGGTGATCCTGGACAAGGCGGACGAGATGGGGCTGGCGCTGAAGATCACCAAGGCCGCCGTCGGGGGCGGGGCGCTCTTTCCGTCGCTGCGTCAGGAGTACGCGGACCGGGGCATTCAGTGCCTGCAATGCTACGCCACCGCCGACCTGGGCAACATCGCCTATGAGAGCCCGGCGCAGGAGGGGATGATCGTCGACGAGGGCGTGATCGTGGAGATCGTGACGCCGGGCACCGGCGACCCGGTGGCACCCGGCGAAGTGGGCGAGGTCGTGGTGACCACGCTCAACCCGGATTATCCGCTGATCCGGTTCGCCACGGGCGACCTGAGCGCGGTGATGGAAGGGGAAAGCTCCTGCGGGCGGACCAACATGCGCATCAAGGGCTGGATGGGGCGCGCCGACCAGACCACCAAGATAAAGGGCATGTTCGTGCGCCCCGAGCAGGTGGCCGCGCTGGTGGCCAAGCATGCCGAGATCGCCCGCGTCCGCGTGGTGGCCAGCCGCGAGGGCGAGATGGACGTGATGACCGTGCAGATCGAGGCCGATGGCGGCGCGCCCGAGGCCTATGCGGCGACGGTCAGCGACGTGCTGAAGCTGAAGGGCAAGATCGAGGTGGTGGCGCGGGGCAGTCTGCCGAACGATGGCAAGGTGATCGAGGATCTGCGCAGCTACGAGTGATGCGCACCGTCGGGCGGGTCTACTGTTCGTCGCGGATGAACGCCGGTTCGTCCCCGGTCGAGCGCGCAGCGTCGTAGCGATAGCCGCCGCTATCGAAATCCTTCAGGCTTTCGGGATCGGTCAGGCGGTTCTGGACGATGAAGCGGGCCATGGCGCCGCGGGCTTTCTTGGCGAAGAAGCTGATGACCTTGGCCTCGCCATTCTTGGTGTCGAGAAATGTGGGGGTGATGACCCGCAGCTTGAGCGCGTCGCGGTCGACGGCGCCGAAATATTCCTGGCTGGCGCAGTTGACGAGGGTCTTGCTTCCGGTCTCTTTCGCCTGCCGGTTCAGAGCCTTTGACAGCCGGTCGCCCCAGTAATCGTAAAGCGATTTTCCGCGCTCTGTCTTGAGGCGGCTGCCCATCTCGAGCCGGTAGGGTTCGATATTGTCCAAGGGGCGCAAAAGGCCGTAGAGGCCCGAGAGGATGCGCAGGTGATCCTGCGCCCAGTCGAGTTCATCCGCATCCAGCGAGCCCGCCTCGAGCCCCTGGTAGGTGTCGCCGGCGAAGGCCAGGGCGGCGGGCTTTTTGTCCTGAGAGCCGAAATTGCTGAACCGCTCGGCGTTGAGCCTGGCAAGGTCGTCGGAGATGCCCATGAGTTTCTTCAGATCGCTCTGGGACAAGTCGCGGGCCACGTCGGCCAGGGCGTGGGCGTCCTTGGCGAAGGCCGGGCCGGTGGGGTGGATCCCCTCGGCCGGGGACATGTCCAGTTTCTTGGCAGGCGAGACGACGACGAGCATATGTGACCCTTGGCTGGTTCCGTGTTCGGGCTGATCTAGGGCGTTTCGAGGAAAAATGGAATCGCCAATACCCTGTCACGCCTTCGGCGTTCTCGGGACATTGGCGATATTCTGGTCATGTTGTCCTCGAAACACCTCAGTCCGCCGCGTGCAGAACGTCCAGAAAGGCCGGGCCGAAACGCTCGGTCCTTTTGTCGCCCAGCAGGCGTTCGAGGTCGCCGAGGTCGCGGGGTTTAGAGGCCGCGACACGGGCCAGAAGGCTGGCGGAGCAGGAAAGCGGCTTGGCGATGCCGTCTTCGCCGCGTTGGAGGTTGGCCTGAACCTCCAGCAGGCGGTCATAGACCGTGCCGGTTTCGCGGCCTGCAAGTTTGCGGCGAGTGGGGTGCATCACCTCGGCCTCGCCGTTGATGACCTCGAGGAAGGCCGCGCCGTACTGTTCCAGCTTCTTGGAGCCGACGCCGGAGATGCGGGCCATGTCGTCCAGCGTGCGGGGCCGGGTCTCGGCCATCTCGATCAGGGTGCGGTCGTTGAAGACGATGTAGGCGGGCATCTTGGCGGCTTCGGCGAGCGCGCGGCGCTTGGCCTTGAGCGCGGACAGCAGCGGCGCGTCTTCCTCGGCCACCAGCGTCTTGGCGGCGGGGCGGCGGGACTTGGGCGCGAGGGTGTCGCGGCGCAGGGTGATCTCCTGCTCGCCCTTGAGGATGGGGATGGCCCGTTCGGTCATGCGCAGGGCGCCGTGGCGCTCGGGGTCCGGGCGGATGAGATCGCACCCCATCATCTGGCGGAAGATGCCCTGCCAGGTGCGGCGGTCGGTGTCGCGACCGACGCCGAAGGTGGGCAGGCCATCGTGGCCGCGGGCGCGTATCTTGTCGGTCTCGTTGCCGGTGAGGATGTCGATCAGGTGACCCGCGCCGAAGAACTCCTCCGTGCGCAGGATGGCCGAGAGCGCCTTGCGCACGTCCTGGGTGCCGTCGAAGGTTTCGGGCGGCGTGGTGCAGGTGTCGCAATTGCCGCAGGGCGCAGGGTCCTCGCCGAAATAGCGCAGCAGGGCCTGACGGCGGCAGGCGTGGGTTTCGGCAAGGCCCAGCAGGGCGTTCAGGCGGGCGTGATCGGCGGCGCGGCGTTCGGGCGGGGCGAGGCCTTCGTCGATCTGGGACCGGCGCAGGCGGATGTCGTCGGGGCCGAAGAGCGTGAGCGTGTCGGCGGGGGCGCCGTCGCGGCCCGCGCGGCCGATTTCCTGGTAGTAGGCCTCGATCGACTTCGGCAGGTCGGCGTGGGCGACCCAGCGGATGTCGGGCTTGTCGACGCCCATGCCGAAGGCGATGGTGGCGACGACCACCAGCCCGTCTTCGGTGCTGAAGCGGTGTTCGACATGGCGGCGGTCGTCCGGGTCCATGCCGCCGTGATAGTGGCAGGCGCTGTGGCCGTCTTCGCGCAGGGCTTTCGCAAGCGTCTCGGTCTTGGCGCGGGTGCCGCAGTAGACGATGCCGGACTGACCCTTGCGGGCGGCGGCAAAGCTCAGGATCTGCTGCCGCGGGCTGTCCTTGGCCGAGAAGGCGAGGGTGATGTTCGGCCGGTCGAAGCCACGCAGAAAGGTTTGCGGTTGCTGGCCTTCGAACAGTTTCTCGACGATTTCGGCCCGGGTTTCCGCATCGGCGGTGGCCGTGAAGGCGGCGAGCGGCACGTCGAGGGCGCGGCGCAGCTCGCCGATGCGCAGGTAGTCGGGGCGGAAGTCGTGGCCCCACTGGCTGACGCAGTGGGCCTCGTCCACGGCGATAAGGCTGACGCCGATGCGGCGCAGCATCCCCATGGCAGAGCCGGCGGCGAGGCGCTCGGGGGCGATGTAGAGGAGTTTCAGGCGGCCCTCATCGAGCGCGTCCCAGACGGCCTGGGTTTCTTCCTCGGTATTGCCGGAGGTGAGTGCGCCGGCCTCCACCCCCGCCGCGCGCAGGGCGCGGACCTGATCGCGCATCAGCGCGATGAGCGGGGAGATGACGACGGTCACGCCGTCGCGCAACAGCGCAGGCAATTGATAACACAGGGATTTGCCGCCACCGGTGGGCATGATGGCAAGAGTGTTGGCGCCTTGGGCGACGGTCTGGACGATCTCTTCCTGCCCGGGGCGGAAGGCGGAGAATCCAAAGACGTCTTGCAGCAGCGTGGCAGCGCTTTGCATGGGAAACCTGTAAGATTTTAGTTTTCTGCTCTTACAGGTGACAGTCCCACACTAAGGAATCGTAAACAAGTCCGGATTGGCGATCTCGGGCTTCCCCGGCCCGGCGGACGGCAATTGGATTGAAGAAAGCACCCGTCCCGGGCTTGACCCGGGACCTCGCGTTCAGAACCTAACCCTTCACCACCATCTGCGGCGAAATCACATCGATCCCCAGCGCCTTGCCCACGGCGAAATAGGTCAGCTGCCCGGCATGGACGTTCAGACCGTTCAACAGGTGCGGATCCTCGGCACAGGCCTGTTTCCAGCCCTTGTCGGCCAGCGCCAGCATGAACGGCATCGTCGCGTTGCCCAGCGCAATCGTCGAGGTCCGCGCCACGGCGCCCGGCATGTTGGCCACGCAATAATGCATGATCCCGTCCACGTCATAGATCGGGTCGGCATGGGTGGTGGCCTTCGACGTCTCGAAGCAGCCGCCCTGGTCGATTGCCACGTCCACCAGCACCGCGCCGGGCTTCATGTCGGCGAACTGCGCGCGCTTCACCAGCTTGGGCGCTTCCGCCCCGGGGATCAGCACCGCGCCGATCACCATGTCGGCCTGGGTCAGATGCTCTGCCAGCAGGCCTTGCGACGAATACCCGGTGTTGAATGCTCCCGAGAACACGTCATCGAGATACCGCAGACGCGGCAGCGAACGGTCCAGTACGGTCACGTCCGCGCCCATGCCCGCGGCGATCCGCGCGGCATGCGTGCCCACGACACCGCCGCCGATCACCAGCACCTTGGCCGGCCCCACGCCGGGCACGCCACCCATCAGCACGCCGCGCCCGCCATTGGCCTTTTGCAGCGTGTAGGCCCCCACCTGCGGCGCGAGACGCCCCGCAACCTCGGACATCGGCGCCAGCAGGGGCAGCCCGCCGCGCTCGTCCGTCACGGTCTCGTAGGCAATCGCGGTGCAACCGCTTGCCAGCAGATCCCTGGTCTGCTCCGGGTCCGGCGCCAGGTGCAGGTAGGTGAACAGCAACTGCCCCTCGCGCAGCATCTTGCGCTCGCCGGCCTGCGGTTCCTTCACCTTCACGATCATGTCGGCGGTGGCAAACACCTCTTCCGCCGTGTCGATGATCGCGGCACCCGCGGCGACATAATCCGCATCCTCGAACCCCGCGCCCTTGCCGGCACCGGATTGAATAATAACTTCATGCCCATGGGCCACGGCCTCTCCGGCGGCGTTGGGGGTCATCCCCACGCGGAATTCCTGCGGTTTGATCTCTGTCGGGCATCCGATTTTCATGTCGCACTCCTCTTTGCGCTATAGACTAGAATACAGCGCCGCCAAAGAAAGGGGTTTGATATTTTGCCCACACATGCCGTAATAAGCTGAAGATTATTCGAAGGAATGGCGCATATTGCACAGGATTTGCCTCGAATGACGCTCGACATGATGGATCGTCGCCTGCTTGGCGTCTTGCAGAAACGCGGGCGTATTTCCAACGCGGACCTGGCCGAGGCGGTACACCTGTCGCCTTCGGCCTGTCATCGCCGGATGCAGCGCCTGGAAACCGAAGGCTACATAACGGGTTATGTCGCCCTGCTGGATCCGCGCCGCATGGGGGTTCCCACCACCGTCTTTGTAGAGATCACCCTCACAACTCAGGCCGATGAGGTGCTGGACGCGTTCGAGATCTCCGTCGCCCGCATCCCCAACGTGCTGGAATGCCACCTGACGGCGGGCACCGCCGATTACATACTCAAGCTCGTGGTCGAGGATACCGAGGATTTCGCCCGCATTCACCGACAGTACCTCACCCGCCTGCCGGGAGTGTCCACCATGCAATCCAGCTTTGCCCTGCGCACCGTGCTGCAAACAACGGCCCTGCCGGTCTGAAGTTTTGCTTTTCTCGGGACCTCGATCTGGAATCTTGGCACTTTGCCGACTTCCACAAAGACCCGTCGCCCAGGTTTCATCCCTCGGACCAGATCTCTTGCCCATATGTGAAATCGGCGAAAAGGCCCCGATACGTTGATCGGGGCCCCGTCCGGTGCGCGTGATCCGTGAGTGACAGCGCAGCCAGATACCCATTCGGGCGCCCCCCTCTCAAGCTCGGGAGGTAGCGTGGTGTATGCGTTCAAACGCCGGCTTTGGCGCGTATGGAAAACCTTACCTTTGGCTGTGACGTGACGTCACTTTCCCACGAAAAAACCCCGGTGTCGCCACCGGGGTCCTCGATCCTGCAAAACCGGCGGATTTACTCCTCCGCGGGTTCCTCTTTCTTGGCTTCCTCGCCGGTCTCCTGGTCGACGACCTTCATCGACAGGCGCACCTTGCCGCGATCGTCAAAGCCCAAGAGCTTGACCCACACGTCTTGGCCTTCCTTCAGAACGTCCGAAGGATGGTTCAGGCGGCGGTTCTCGATCTGGCTGACATGCACCAGGCCGTCGCGCTTGCCGAAGAAGTTCACGAAGGCGCCGAAATCCACGATCTTCACGACCGTGCCCTTGTAGACCTTGCCCTCTTCCGGCTCCGCCACGATCGAGTGGATCATGTCGTATGCCTTCTGGATGGCCTCGCCGTTGGGCGACGCGATCTTGATGACACCCTCGTCGTTGATATCCACCTTGGCGCCCGACACTTCGACGATCTCGCGGATCACCTTGCCGCCCGACCCGATCACTTCGCGGATCTTGTCGGTCGGGATCTGCATCGTCTCGATGCGCGGCGCGTGAACCGAGAAATCACCGGCTTCCGACAGGGCCTTGCCCATCTCGTTCAGGATATGCAGCCGGCCGGCCTTGGCCTGTTCCAGCGCCTTTTCCATGATCTCCGGCGTGATGCCCGCGACCTTGATGTCCATCTGCAGCGACGTGATACCGGCTTCGGTCCCCGCCACCTTGAAGTCCATGTCGCCCAGGTGATCCTCATCACCCAGGATGTCGGTCAGGATGCCATATGAGCCGTCGTCTTCCAGCACCAGGCCCATGGCCACTCCGGCCACCGGCGCCTTCAGCGGAACGCCGGCGTCCATCATGGACAGAGAGCCGCCGCAAACCGACGCCATCGACGAGGAGCCGTTGGATTCGGTGATCTCCGAGACAACGCGCACCGTGTAGGGGAAGTCCGTCGCCGCAGGCAGGACCGCCTGAAGCGCACGCCATGCCAGTTTCCCGTGCCCGATCTCGCGGCGACCCGGAGGGCCCACGCGACCGGCTTCACCGACCGAGTAGGGCGGGAAGTTGTAGTGCAGCAAGAAATTCGAGCGGAAGTTGCCGTGCAGCGCGTCGATGATCTGCTCATCGTCGCCCGTGCCCAGCGTGGTCACGACCAGGCCCTGCGTCTCGCCGCGCGTGAACAGCGCCGAGCCATGCGTCCGCGGCAGCAGGCCGGTTTCGCAAACGATCGGGCGCACCTCGTCGAGGTTCCGTCCGTCGATCCGCTTGCCCGACTTCACGATGTCACCGCGCAGGATCGACGCTTCCAGCTTCTTGAGCGCGGAGCCGAGGTTCGCATCCTCGAGCTGCTCTTCCGAAAGCGATGCCTTGATCTCTTCCTTGGCGGTCGAAACGGCACTCGTGCGTTCCTGCTTGTCCTGGATCTTGTAGGCCGCGGCCAGCTTGTCCTGGCCCGCCGCCTTAACGGCCTCGTAAAGGTCGCTGTAATCCGGCGGCTGAAAGTCGAACGGTTCCTTGGCGGCGTCTTCGGCCAGGTCGATGATCATGTCGATCACCGGCTGGATCTGCTCGTGCGCGAAGTTCACCGCGCCCAGCATTTCGGCTTCCGACAGCTCGTAGGCTTCGGATTCCACCATCATCACGGCACCCTTCGTGCCCGCAACCACCAGGTCGAGCCGCTGCTCGGGGTTGTTGCGCAGGTCGTGCATGTCCTCGACCTCGGGGTTCAGGATGTACTCACCACCCTCATAGCCCACGCGGCAGCCCGCGATCGGCCCCATGAAGGGTGCGCCCGAAATGGTCAGGGCGGCGCTGGCCGCGATCATCGCCACGATGTCCGGGTCATTGACCAGGTCGTGGCTCAGCACGGTGCACATCACCAGCACTTCGTTCTTGAACCCGTCGACGAACAGCGGGCGGATCGGACGGTCGATCAGGCGCGCGGTCAGGGTTTCCTTTTCCGTGGGCCGTGCCTCACGCTTGAAGAATCCGCCGGGCACCTTGCCCGCGGAATAGTATTTCTCCTGGTAGTGAACGGTCAGCGGAAAGAAGTCCTGACCTTCACGCGGGGACTTTGCAAAGGTCACGTTCGCCATGACCGAGGTTTCCCCGTATGTGGCGATGACCGAGCCATCCGCCTGGCGGGCAACCTTGCCCGTTTCCAGTGTCAGCGTATCCTCGCCCCACTGGATGGATTTTTTCACTTCGTTGAACATCTATCGTTTCCTAGCTGGAGGCCCTCCCGGGCGTATCCCGGGTCCTCCGTTACATTGGTGGCCCCATTGCCACCGACCCCTCCATCATCTCATGCGCCGGGGTCTAAGGCGTCACGTTTCAGATACGTGCGCCCATACAGCAGATCGGCGCGAAATGAAAGCGGGGATGTCCCGACGCGCTCGCTTCCGCGCCGGGCCGTCAATCCTCGATCCTCCGCATGGCCCAGTTGACGCTGAAGCCGTGCAGGATCGTCGACAGCAGGATGACCAGCCCGACTAGCGACCAAAGCTCGCTCTCGTTCACGAACTCCACGTGGCTCATCGCATAGCACAGATAATAGATGGAACCTATTCCGCGTACCCCGTAGACCGAAATGACCGCCCGGTCCCGGTGCGGCATGTGCGACCCCATCAGGCTGATCCACCCCGACACGGGCCGGATGACAAGGATCAGGATCAGCGCGATGACCACGTGGCGCCACGTCAGATCGGCAAAAACCATCGGCAGAACGGACCCCAGCGCGATCAGCAGCAGGGCGGTCAGCGCGTGTTCGATCGATTCCGTGAAATTATGCAGTCGCCGGTGAAAGCGGTGGTCCTTCTCCTCTCTCCGCAGGGTCAGCCCCATTACGGCGACCGCGATGAACCCATAGCCTTCCACCATTTCCGTCGAGCCATAGCACAGCAGCACACCGGCCAGTGCCAGCACCCCCGAACCCGTGTCGGCCAGCGGCGCGTTCCGCGGCACCGAGAACAGCATCAGCGCAAGCGCGCGGCCACCGGCCCATCCGGCGACGGCCCCGACGGCAATGCGATAGAACACATCCCAGACAAGCCAATCCAGCGCCCATGCACTCGGGTTCAGGCCTTCTGCCGCCACGACCAGCCCCAGGTACACGAACGGAAACGCCAGCCCGTCGTTCAGCCCTGCCTCCGTCGTCAGGGTAAAGCGCACGGGATGTTCCTGGCCTTCCTGCGGCGGGCCGACCTGCACGTCCGCCGCCAATACCGGATCGGTGGGCGCGATGACCGCCCCCAGCAGGACCGCCCCGGCCACGGTCAGGCCCTCCAGGCTGATACCCAACAGCGCCACCGCGGCGATGGTCAACGGCATGGCAATGCCCAGCATCCGCGCGGTCGGACTCCACTTTCGCCATGGGCTGATCGTGTCGATCCGCATCCCCGTGCCGAACAGCGCCACGATCACGGCCAGCTCGCTTATCCTCTCCCACAGCAGCGGCGCTTCGCGCGGGTCGGGCATGAAGGCCGCGGCCGGGACCAGCATCGCGGCCCCGGCCCCGAAGATGATCATCAGCGGCGCAAAGACCGGCTCCGCCCGGGACACAAGCCGCGGCAGCCACCGCGCGCTGATGACGATCATCCCGGTTACGGCCAGCACGATGTGATAGGGATCGAGGGTGAAGAAATCCGGGCTCATGCGTACATCTACTTCATTGCCGCCGTGAAGTAAGATCGGACATCCAGTTTCGTTTGCAAGGGTCTTGCGCCAGACGGCGCAGAGCGTGCCTCAAAGCACGATTGCCGGACGTCGCTTGAACCGAGCCTTGAAACGCGCGCGCCACCCTCGCCCGGTCGCCCGGCCCCAGACGCGAACGTCAGTAATCCGTCTCGCTTGGAATGGTCCCGGTCCTGATGGCGTTGCCATTGGGTGCCAGCGCGATCCACCATCCGCCATGCGTGTGGATACCGTGCCCGCTCGGACCTTCGCTCTCGCCTTCGCGATTGAAATAGAAGAGCGGATGACCGTTGTAGCTCGCCACAAGCTTGTCTCCATCCGTGACCGACCCGGCAAGGTTGGGATCCAAGCCATCGGATACGCTCAAGTTCTTGGTTGTCACCGGAGCGACGACGAGCGGTGGCCAGGCTTCCCTGCACCGGGGCCCACAGGATTCCAGCGGCGGCAACCCGTCGCCTCCGCGTGTCTGCGTATCGAACATGTAGACCGCACGCCCGTTGGGGCCCACGATGTAGGGTCCGATATCTTCGTCATTCGCCACGGAAAAGAACGGTTCTTTCTCATCCGGCCCGTCAGAGGCCAGGGCGGCGGGCGCAAGGGTACTGGCGAGCAGAGCGACTAGAATGAAGCGCGGCATGGTTTCTCCTGTTTGCAAGCCTTCCGTGGACCAACCCGCGGATCGGCGGGCATGTTCCCGGAAACATCGCGCAATACGGAAAAACCGACATCGCCAACCATCTCAAGGTAAAGAAAGGGCCGCTCAGGATGCGGAAAGCTGGTCCCAAGGCAGCCGTCCCCGAGCCGACACCCGCGTTCAGGACACAAGCCTCACCCGGTCAGGATACCACTCACCTTCAGCGCCCGCTGCGCGTTGCCCTCGACCTTCAGCTTGCCCGACATGTAGGCCATCACCGGGTTCTGCTCGCCCGACAGGATGTTGCGGAACACCGCGTCGCTGGCCATCAGCACCACGTCCGCCGCCTCGTCGCCCTCCCGCGCGCCGGCCTCGTCCAGCATCACGCTGCCTTCGCCCTCGATCACCAGTTTCGCGGTGCCGCGAATGGTGCCTTTCGCTTTGGGGTCCAGCGTTTCGACATAGCTTCGGATGATCTCGTTCATGGAATGGCGCGCCTTTCAAAATGATGCGCAAAGCTCTCCACGCAGGGCCTGCCCCGGTCAACGCGAACCTTGCGTCACCAGCGGCTCAGCGCATCCTCGTCCGCGTCCCTGGCATCCACCCAGTCCGCCCCGTCGCGGGTCACTTCCTTCTTCCAGAAAGGCGCGCGCGACTTCAGGTAATCCATCAGAAACTCGGCGGCCTGGAACGCATCGGCGCGATGCGGCGAGGAGGTCGCCACCATCATGATCATCTCGTCCGGGCGCAGAGCGCCATGACGATGGATGACCAGCACATCGCCCAAGGACCAGCGCGCCTGCGCCTCCTTGGCGATCCCGGCCAGCGCCTTTTCGGTCATGCCCGGATAATGCTCGATCTGCATCGCCTCCAGGCCGGTAGCGATATCCCGCACGATGCCGGTGAAACTCACCACCGCGCCCATGCCGCTTTGCCGCGCGGCAAAGCCATTCACCTCCGCGCCAAGGTCGAACGCCGCTTCCTGAACCCGGATATCCACGTCCCTCAGCCCCCCGTCATCGGCGGAAAGAACGCCACCTCGCGCACGCCCGCAAGCGGCGCATCGAAATCCGCCAGCTCCTGGTCCACCGCCACGCGCAATGCGTCCAGGTCGGCAAACGCCGCCTCGTAGCGCGCCTCGCGGGCCCGCAACTCCGCGACCAGCTCCCGTACGGTCGCGGCGCCGGTCTCGACCTTGTCCTTGGGGTGCCCGATCCGTTCCCGCACCCAGGCGAAATACAGCACGTCCATCTCTCAATCCCTCAGATACGGCACCGCCTTGCGAAAATAATCGATGCCCGTGATCAACGTCAGCGCGGCGGCAATCCACAGCAGCCACAGACCCGCATGCGATGCGATCACCATGCCCTCGAACTTCCAACGCAGGCCCATCACGTCCTCTTCCTCGCCGGCCAGCACATCGGCCACCAGCGCCTCGTCCATGCCCAGGCTGGACATGCCGAAATAGTGCTCGAACACGCCCTGCGCGAAGAGCACCGCAATCGCCACCATCTGCAGCGTCGTCTTCCACTTGGCCAGCTTGGTCACCTTGAGTGTCCCCGCCGTGTCGCCCAGGTATTCCCGCAGGCCCGACACGAAGACTTCGCGAAACAGGATCACCGTCGCCGGCAGCACCAGCCACGGTGACATCGACGAATAGCCCAGGATCACCGCCAGCGCGATCACCACCATCGCCTTGTCGGCGATCGGGTCCAGCATCGTGCCCAGCTTGGTGGTCTGCTTCCACAGCCGCGCCAAGTAGCCGTCGAACCAGTCGGTCACCGCCGCGCCCACGAACAGCACCAGCGCGAACCAGTCCGCCCAGGGCCGATGGAAATACAGGAACATCACCGCTACCGCCGGCGCCGCCAGCAGCCTCAGCACGGTCAACACGTTGGGAATATTCCACGTCATGCGCTTGTATCTAGTGCGAACCGCCTCTGTCCGAAAGCCCCGAATCCAAAAGCGCCACGCACAGGCAACCAACTTTCATCGTTCCCCAAATACTCCGGGGAGCGCGAGGGGCTGGCCCCTCGCACCAAACCTGTAGCGCGAGGGGCTGGCCCCTCGCATCAAACCTGTGGCGCGAGGGGCTGGCCCCTCGCCCCCGGGCCTGCCGCTCAACCCTTCTCGTGAAAGTGGTCATAAACCTTCTGAGCCAGCGCCGCCGAAACGCCATCCACGGCCTTCAGATCCGCGAGATTCGCCCGGCTCACCGCCTTGGCCGACCCGAAATGCGCCAAGAGCGCCCGCTTGCGCGCCGCGCCCACCCCCGCGATCTCGTCCAATGGCGAGGCACTGACCGCCTTGGTGCGCTTGGCCCTGTGGGTGCCGATGGCGAACCTGTGCGCCTCATCCCGCAGCCGCTGGATGAAATACAGCACCGGGTCGTTGTGGCGCAGCGCCATGGGCCGCTTGCCCATCCTGTGAAACTCTTCCTTGCCGGCGTCGCGGTCCAGCCCCTTGGCCACGCCCACCATCGGCAGGTCGCGCACGCCCATCTCCTGCATGATCGAATGCACCGCGCTCACCTGTCCCTGCCCGCCGTCGATCAGCAACAGGTCGGGCCACAGCCCCTTGTCGCGGTCCGGATCCTCCTTGATCAGCCGCTTCAGCCGCCGGGTCAGGACCTCCTTCATCATCCCGAAATCGTCCCCGGGGGTCAGCTCGTCGCCCCGGATGTTGAACTTGCGGTACTGGTTCTTCATCAGCCCCTCGGGCCCCGCCACGATCATCGCCCCCACGGCATGCGCCCCCTGGATGTGGCTGTTGTCATAAACCTCGATCCGCTCCGGCGGGGCCGGCAGGTCGAACGCCTCCGCCACGCCCTTCAGCAGCTTGGCCTGCGTCGCGCTCTCACTCATCTTCCGCGCCAGGCTCTCGCGCGCGTTGCGCAACGCGGCCTCCACCAATTCCGCCTTCTCGCCCCGCTGCGGCACCAGCAGTTCCACCTTGCGCCCCAGCTTGCCGCTCAGCGCCTCGGCCATCAGGTCGGGGCTCTCGATCTCGTGGCTCAGGATGATCTGCCGCGCGGGCTCCTTGGTGTCATAGAACTGGCCCAGGAACGCCTCCAGCACCTCGGCCTCGGCCACGTCCGCACCGACTCGCGGATAGAAATCCTTGTTCCCCCAGTTCTGCCCCGCGCGGATGAAGAACACCTGCACGCAGGCCTGCCCCTTCTCCAGGTGCAGCGCCACGAGATCGGCCTCGCCCACGGTTCGCGGGTTGATCCCCTGCGCCGTCTGCACCTGCGTCAGCGCCTTGATCCGGTCGCGCAGCGCCGCGGCCTTCTCGAACTCCATCGCCTCGGAGGCCGCCTGCATGTCGGCCGCCAGCTTCTCCTGTATCTCGGTCGACCGCCCCGACAGGTAGCGCTGGGCGTCCTTCACCTGCGCGGCATACTCCTGTTTCGAGATATACCCCACGCAAGGCGCGGTGCACCGCTTGATCTGGTATTGCAGACAAGGCCGCGTGCGGCTCTCGAACTGCGTGTCGCTGCAATTGCGCAGCTGGAACACCCGCTGCAACTGTCCCAGCGTCCGGTTCACCGCCCCCGCGCTGGCGAAAGGCCCGTAATACTGTCCCTTCTCCTTCTTCGCGCCGCGATGTTTCTTGATCATCGGAAAGTCGTGGGCCGTCACCAGGATATTCGGAAACGACTTGTCGTCGCGCAAGAGCACGTTGTACCGCGGCTTCAGCTGCTTGATCAGGTTCTGTTCCAGCAGCAGCGCCTCGGTCTCGGTCGCCGTGGTCAGGAACATCATCGATGCGGTTTCCGCGATCATCCGCGCGATTCGCGGCGTGTGTCCGGTGGGCCGGGCATAGCTCGACACCCGCGCCTTCAGGTTGCGCGCCTTGCCGACATACAGCACCTGGGACTGCGCCCCCAGCATCCGGTACACCCCGGGTGAGCCGTCCAGCGTCTTGAGGTAGGACTGGATCACCTTGTGCCCGGTTTCCGGGGCGGCATCGCCGTCTGACTCGTGATTCGGTTTGTTAATCATTCATTAACGTTTGATTCTGCGCGTGGGCTGCAATGATTAGCACACACGCCGCAATAGGAAACATCTCCACGGATCGTGTGGATAACTCTGCGGACAAGTTTTGGTTACCCGGAATTTTTCGTTGTTTTCGGCCCGGTTCGTTGAATTGCTCAAAAAATAGGCACAAAAACAAAGCATTGATTTTAAACGATAAAATATCCGTGGTATCCCAAATATATGAAAACATTAAACCTTTTGTAACGCGTCGGTAACGGCCCCGCGCCACGTGCACAACTTGTCGCGGCCGTTCATACATCGACCCCGAGAACGTCCGGAGTCTGCCAGGCCAGGTGCTGTCCGCCATCGACGCAAATCAGCTGTCCGGTGACCGCCTTCGCCTCCAGAAAATAGCCCAGCGCGGCGGTGATATCCTCGGGATTCACCCCACGCTTCAGGATCGTTCGCGCCCTCTGATCGAAGAACTGCTTTTCGCTCTGCTCGGTGCTTTTCAGCGTCGGTCCCGGGCCGATCCCGTTCACCCGGACACGCGGCGCAAAGGCCTGCGCGGCCGTGCGGGTCATCGTCCACAGGCCGGACTTGGCGATCGTGTAGCTGGCGAAATAGGGCGTCAGCTTGCGCACCCGCTGGTCGATCATGTTCACCACCAGCCCCTGCGCCACCGGCTCGCCGTTGCCGTCCTCCACCGGGTCCGGCACCTGTGCGGCCAATCCTTGCGTCAGCGCGAAGGGCGCGCGCAGGTTCGATTCCAGGTGCCGGTCCCAACTGTCGCGCGTTGCCGTCTCGTATGTCTCGTCCTCGAAGATCGACGCGTTGTTCACCAGCACGTTCACCGGCCCGCCCAGCCGCGCGGCCGCCTCGGGCACCAGCGCCTGTACCGCGTCCTCGTCCAGAAGATCCGCCTGCACGGTCACGGCCTTCCGGCCCTTGGCCTCGATCTCACCGGCGGTTTCCTCGGCGGCATCGGCCGAGCCGCCATAATGCACCGCCACGTCATAGCCGCGTGCGCCCAGGTACAGGGCCATCGCCCGCCCAAGGCGCTTGCCGCCCCCGGTCACGAGAGCGCGGGGGGGCTGGGTGTCTTCGATCATCCAGTGGGCTCCGTTCAGTTCAACACGACCATGACATAGACCCCGTAGAGGACGGTCAAGGCGATGCCCCACAGCCGGTTGATATCCTGGCCCAGGAACACGAACGGAATGATCAGCAGCGACGCGCCCAGCATCACCCACAGGTCAAACTGCAAAAACTCCGCATCGACCGGAATCGTGCCCACGAAAGACGTGATGCCGATGATCGCCAGAAGGTTGAACATGTTCGACCCGATGACGTTGCCCAGCGCCACGTCGGCCTGCTTGCGCAAGGCCGCCATCACCGTCGTCGCCAGTTCCGGGAGGGAGGTGCCCAGCGCCACCAGCGTCAGGCCGATCACCGCGTCGCTTACGCCGAAGCGCCTGGCGATGATCGAAGCGTTGTCCACCAACAGGTCCGCACCCAGCGGCAGACCCACAAGGCCCAGCGCCAGGAAGACGAAGATCTGCCACCACGGCATGTCGGGGTCCGCGCCTTCGACCTCTTCCTCTTCTTCGGCAACCGCGGTGGCACTCCTGCACGCCCGCCGGTGGTTGCGCGCATCGCGGAACGCATCGCCCAGCACCAGCCCGAGGCAGGCCAGCAGCACCGCGCCCGCCAGCATGTCGAACGCGCCACGGAACGCCAGCCCGATGAAGATCACCGTGGCCCCGATCATGAAGAGGTAGGTCTTGCGCGTGTTGCACCCCGAGGTGTGCAGCACCGACAACAGCGCGGGCACCCCCAGCACCAGCAGGATGTTCGCCGTGTTCGACCCGATCACGTTGCCCAGCGCCAGCCCCGGCTTGTTCTCCAGCACCGCGTTGACCGAGATCAGCAGTTCCGGCGCCGACGTCCCGAACGCCACGATGGTCAGGCTGACGATCAGCGCGGGGATGCCCACCCGCAGGCTCAGGTTCACCGCGCCTTTCACAAGCGCATCACCCGCCAGCAGCAGGATCAGCAGCCCCAGCCCCGACATCAGCCATGGCCACATCAGGATTTGTCCTCCCGGCACTGGCACGGCCCCTTGCCGATGCGGAACCGCTTGCAATGCGGGCACCGGGCCGATTCCAGTTGTTTCTGTCCGGGAAACCGCACGCGTCCGAACATCGCCAGCACGGCGATGAAGGCCAGGAATATGAGGGCGATCTTGCTCAGCACGTCACAGGCCGAACCGGGCAAAGGCCGCGCGTTCCTCGACCGAGGCAAAGGCATCCTCGACCACCCTCGCCCCGAACCGCTGGAAAAGGCCCTTCTTCTTGCCGTAGGTGGCAAGCCGCACCTTGTCGCCGTAAAGCTCCTTCAGCTTCGGCACCATGTGCGCCACCCCGTCGGCCAGGCCCAGTTCGACGCCACGACGGCCCAGCCAGAACTCGCCGGTGAACAGGTCCTCGTCCTCGCTCAGCCGGTCACCCCGCCGCGCCCTAATCTGCGCGATGAAGTTGCCGTGCATCTCTTCCAGGATGCGCTTGAGGCGCGCCACGTCTTCCTTCTTTTCCGGCTGGAACGGGTCGAGCGTGCTCTTCGACTTGCCGGCGGTATAGACCCGCCGCTCGACGCCCTGCCGCGCCAGGAAGATATGCGCGCCGAAACCGGCCGAGATCACCCCGATGCTGCCCACGATGGAATTGTCGTCGACCCAGATGTCATCCGCCGCCGAGGCCAGCCAATAGCCGCCCGACGCCGCCACATCCTCGACAAAGGCATGAACGGGCACCTTGTGTTCGTCCGCCAGCCGCCGGATGCGCCCCGCGATCAGCGCCGATTGCACCGGCGATCCGCCGGGGCTGTTGATCAACAGCGCAACCGCCTTGGGCTTGCCCCGCTTGAACGCCTTTTCGATGGCGGGCGCCATCGCCTCGTCGCTCAGCGGCATCCGCGCTCCGGCGCCGATGGCACCCGACAGGCGGACGACCGAGACCACCGGCCCGGTTTTCAAAAACGGGATAAATCGCTTCATGGCAAGCGATGTAGAATGCCCGCACCGGACAAACAAGGTGGCGGGGCGTATCAATACGGTCCGAAGGCAAGAAAGCCACGTAAACGACGCGGGGTCAGGCCGCGCGTTTGCCAGACCGCCGCCGCCCTCTCCTCGGTCGGCGCACATCCTGCGTAGGGTGGGTGAAAACCCACGCGCCTCCCGACGCTCCCCTCAACTCTTGATCCGGTACCCCGTCCTGAAGATCCGCCAGATCAGGAACAGGCACAGCGCCGTGAACCCCGCGATTGCCAACAGGCTCAGGCCAATGGACACGTCCGCCTGCCCGAAGAACGCCCAGCGGAACCCCGAGATCAGGTAGACCACAGGGTTGAACAGCGTCACCGTCTGCCAGAACGGCGGCAGCATCGAGATCGAGTAGAACGAGCCCCCCAGGAACACCAGCGGCGTCACGATCAGCAGCGGCACCAGTTGCAACTGCTCGAAATTCTGCGCCCAGATCCCGATGATGAACCCGAACAATGCAAAACTGATGCAGGTCAGCAGCAGGAAGGCCACCATCGCGCCCGGATGCTGTATCGTCACGTCCACGAACAGCGCCGAGGTCGCCAGGATCACCACCCCGATGAACAGCGCCTTGGTGGCCGCCGCCCCCACATATCCGATCACGATCTCCAGGAAGTTCACCGGCGCCGACAGCAACTCATAGATCGTCCCGATGAATTTCGGGAAATAGATCCCGAAGGAGGCGTTCGAAATCGCCTGCGTGATTACCGACAGCATGATCAGCCCCGGCACGATGAACGCGCCATAGCTCACCCCTCCACCTGGTCGATCCGGCTGCCGATGGCGGCACCGAACACCACGAAATAAAGCGAGGTCGAAATCACCGGCGACACGAAGCTTTGCAAGAGCGTGCGAAAGAACCGCTGCATCTCGAACTTGTAGATCGCCCTGATGGCCAGAACATTCATGCCGCGTCCTCCTTCACCAGCCCGACGAAAATCTCTTCCAGGCTCGACTGGCTGGTCTGGATATCCCGGATCACCAGCCCCGCCTCGGTCAGTTCCCGTACCAGCCGGGCGATCCCGGTCCGCTCGGCATTGGTGTCATAGGTATAGGTCAGGCTCTGCCCGTCGGGGCTCTTCCACAAATCGTAATCCGACAGGTTCTCGGGCACCGCCTCCACCGGCTCCACCAGGTCGATCCGCAGGCTCTTGCGCCCCATTCGCTGCATCAGCGCCACCTTGTCCTCGACCAGCAGGATCTCGCCTTTGCTGATCACAGCGACCCGGTCGGCAATCGCCTCGGCCTCTTCGATGTAATGCGTTGTCAGGATGATCGTCACACCATCCTGCCTCAGCCCCTCGACCACCTCCCACATGTCGCGGCGCAGCTCCACGTCGACACCCGCGGTCGGCTCGTCCAGAAACAGAACCCGCGGCTCGTGCACCAGCGCCTTGGCGATCAGCACCCGCCGCTTCATGCCGCCCGACAGCTCCTTGACCTGGTTGCTGCGCTTGTCCCACAGGCTCAGCTGCCGCAGGATCTTCTCAACCAGCGCGTCGTCGCGCCCCTTGCCAAAGAGACCGCGGGAAAACCGCACCGTGTTGATCACCTTCTCGAACGGCTCCAGCGCGATCTCCTGTGGCACCAGCCCCACCAGCGACCGCGCCGCGCGATAGTCGTCCAGGATATCGTGCCCGCCCACGCGCGCCGTCCCGCCCGTCGGAGTCGTGATCCCGCACAGCGCCGAAATCAGCGTCGTCTTGCCCGCGCCGTTGGGCCCCAGCAGCGCAAGGATCTCGCCCTCGCGGATCTCCAGATCCACGCCTTTCAGCGCCTGGAACCCGTCGTCATAGGTTTTTTCCAGGCCGTTCACCTCGATAAACGCCGCCATGTCCCGCGCTCCTTCTTGCGTCATTGCGGCAAACTAATCCGGCCGCGATCGGGCGCAAGCCGGTAGGAAAACACACCCTCATGTGCATTCCTGCTGGCCGGCACACCCGCCGCGCCCCAACCAAAACGCAGTGTTTCCAGATTTCGCATTGCACCTTTCGCCTCCTACGGGAATCCTGCATGCGGTTGGGGGCGCATGATGCCGTGCGCATCACGAAAATTGCAGGACAGACATGAAACGCCTCTCTCGTTTTGTCTGGCCGCTCATCATATTCGCGCTCGGTGCCTGCACCGAGACGGTGACGCGTGCCGATAACCCCCGTATTCTTCTCATGGGCGATTCCATGATGGCCCTACACGGAATGGCCGGAAAATCCGTCTCCCACGCCATGGAACGCCGCCTGGGCGAGCCGGTGATCGACCGCTCCGTCTCCGGCGCGCGCTTCCTCTACGCCCTGCCCATCTCGGGCGCGGCCGGCATGAACATCACCAAGCAATACCGCTCGGGCGACTGGGACTGGATCGTGATGAACGGCGGCGGCAACGACATCCTGTTCGGCTGCGGCTGCGGCTTCTGCGACCGTCGCATCGACCGGCTGATCTCCGAGGATGGCACCACCGGCGTCATTCCGGGCTTCGTCTCGAAGATGCGCAGGACCGGCGCCAACGTGGTGATGGTGGGCTACCTGCACACCCCCGGCTTTCGCTCGCCGATCGAAGGCTGCGTCGATGAGGGCCACGAGATGGACGCCCGCATGGCCCGCCTTGCCGCCCTCGATCGCGGCGTGCATTTCATCCCGATGAGCGACGTGGTCCCGACGGGCGACCGCACCTATCACGCCGTCGACCTCATCCACCCCTCGCCAAAGGGGTCCGACGCCATCGGAGGCCGCATCGCCGAACTCATCCGCCAAAGCCGCCCGCGCCGGCAATAGCAAAGCCTTGGAGGCGTCCCGACAGGCGCCTCCCGGCCCCTGCGCCCGGATCACGCGCCCCCTCTTCCTCTGGCCAAAAATATCCCCGCCGGAGGCTCCGACGGGGACGCAAATTACTACACGACGAAAAAAGGCTCACCCCTTCGAGATCATCCGCTTCAGCCAACCTTTCTTCTCGGCCTGCTCTTCCGGTTCGTCCTCCTTCGGCCCCTCGATGACCTCCTCGAGGTTGGAAAAGAACTGGTCCGCCATCTTCTTGGCGAACCCGTCGACGATCCGGCTGCCCAGCTGCGCCAGCTTGCCGCCCACCTTGGCCTCAACGTCGTAGGACAGCCGCGTGCCGCCCGGCACCTCTTCCAGCCGCACATCCGCGGCGCCCTTGGCGAAGCCGGCGGCACCGCCCTTGCCCTCACCTTCGAGGCGCAGGCTCTCCGGCTCGTTCATCTCGCTGAACGTGACCATGCCCTTGAACGTCGCCTTCACGGGCCCGACCTTCTGGGTCACCGTCGCCTCGTACCCGTCCTGGGGGTTGCCCGTGACCTCCTGCGCGCCCGGCACGCATTCCTTCAGCACTTCCGGCTCCATCAGCGCGGCCCAGACCGTCGCCCGGTCCGCCGCGATCTCGCGCTCCCCGCTCATCTGCATGGCATGTCTCCTCCGTGACTGGCCCGATCCTACCGCACCGCCCGCATTCCTCCAAGCGCGCCGCGCGGTATAAATTGACAGAGACAGGCCCCCCTGCGCATCAAGACCTTAGTCGCATCGGGGAGGTCCTATGCCGGGCACGCTCTGCCTTACCTTCGACGATCTCTTCGTCGCCAACTGGGTCGCCGCCCGGCCCGTTTTCGATGCGCATGACGCTCGCGTCACCTTCTGCGTATCGCACCTGCACGAGGCCACGCCCGCGCAGATCGACGGGCTGCGCCTGCTGCAAGCCGACGGCCACGAGATCGCCTGCCACACCCGCACCCACCCTAGGCTGAAACCCTACCTTCAGACGCGCGGCCTCGATCACTGGCTAGAACACGAGGTCGACCGCGCCATCACCGAGCACCGCGCCGCGGGCTTTCCCGCCCGCACCTTCGCCTGCCCCTTCCACGCCTCCACACCCGAGACCCGCGCGGCCCTTGCCTCCCGCTTCGAGATCATCCGCGCCGCCGGCCCCCGCAGCCTCGACCACGCCAACCCCGCCAGTCGCATCTACACCGAAATCCCCGCCTCCGGCTGCCTCGACACCCTCGGCTTCGCCGACATGCAGCACAAGGCCTTCCCCGGCTGGCCCCGGCAGCACACCCTGCTTGACCTCATCGCCCAGACCGATGGCCTCGCCGTCTTCACCGGCCACGACATCAGGGACCGCAAATCCGGCCCCGGCTTCTACAGCACGCAGGCCCAGATCGGCCGATTGCTTGAGGCGGCGGCTACGCGAGGCATCACGGTCAAGCCTGCGTAGGGTGGGTGAAAACCCACGCGTGCTCTTCCCGAACCCCGCCCCATGCCATCAAACCCCATCCACCTTTCCCCTCAACGCCTTCACCTCTGCCCGCTTCTTCTTCGCCTCGACACGCTTGCGCTTCTGGTTCTTCGACACTTTCGTCGGGATCCGCCGCTTCGGCTTTTCGCAGGCCTTGGCGATCAACTCCGCCAACCGCTCCCGCGCGATCTCTCGGTTGCGGGCCTGCGACCGTTCCTCCGACACCTGCAGCACCACCGCCCCGTCCTTGGTCCAGCGCCGCCCGGCCAGCCGCCGCAGCCGCCGTTTCACCGGGTCGGGCAGGTTGGGCGAGCGCTCGGCCTCGAACCGCAGCTCCACCGCCGAGGACACCTTGTTCACGTTCTGCCCGCCGGGGCCGGACGCGCGGGTGAACTGCTCGGTCAGCTCCCAGTCCTCGATGGTGATCTGTTCGTTGATCTTCATGATGCCCTGTCAAATAGCACCGACGCGATGCCACTCAAATACCGACGCAATACCGACGCGCCCTTTTCATATCAAAAGGGCCGCTCCAACCTCGTGGAACGGCCCTTCTAAAGATTTCGGAGGCGGGGCGGTTAGGCCATGCCAATCCGGGTGTTCACGCGCCCAAGGGCTGCCTCAGACACGAACCTCCCCGACTGTTCCGACACCTCTCTCCAATCCCTTTATAGACACTGGATCACCTCCTTTCAGCTGTTGAACTCAAGTACAGCCTGCCACAGTTTTCGCGTTTGTCAAAACAAAATCATGTGGTCCTGCCACTAAGTGACCCCACGATGATGCGAAACGGCACAAGTGCCAAAATTGCCAGCACCAGCTTCACCAGCCAATCCGCCACCGCCAGCGACACCCACAGTGGGACCACAGGCCCCATGCCCAACAGCGGAAGCGCCTCTCCGGCCCACCCCACATCGTTGCCCGGCTCCAGGAATGTCAGGCTGGCGGAGAACGCGATGGTAAAGAACAGGCCCGTGTCCACGCTGCCCCCGATCAGCGACGACACCACCGGCGCCCGCCACCAGGCCCCCGCCCTGAACCGGTCGAACACCGCGATATCCAGCAGTTGCGCGGTCAGAAACGCCACGGCCGAGCCCAGCGCGATCCGCAATGTGACCAGCGGCCCGAACTCCCCCGAAATCTGCGTGCCGATGAAGGAACAGATCAGCCCCACCACGAACCCCGCCAGCACCACCCGCCGTGCCGCCGCGCGGCCATAGACGCGGTTCATCACATCCGTCACCAGGAACGCCAGCGGATAGGTGAACGCCCCCAATGTCAGCCACTGGCCGAACAGGAATTGCACCAGGATGTTCGACGCGACGACAATCGCCGCCATCGCCAGAACACCGGGAAGGATCTTGGATGTCATGCGCACAGGCCCCCGATACGCGGCAATATCAGGGGCCTGCGCCTAGTCACTTTGCGGCATAACCGCAAGACCTCACTCCGATTGCAGCACGCCCAAGCACTGCGCCGGCAGATCCGCCATGGTCAGCTCGCGCCGCGGCTTGGGCGGCGGCGCGTCGGGGTCGGGCGGCGGCGGGTTCAGGATGTTTCTCTGCCATTGGCGCGCATCGGCGCAGCCATCGCCCGCCGGCGGTGCGGCCTGGTCGACGCATCCTCTCGCCCCGCGCGGGCATTTCAGCCGCACGTGGAAATGATAGTGGTGGCCGTACCATGGCCGGATCTTGCGCAGCCAGCTGCGGTTTCCGGTCTCTTCCTCGCACATCCGCACCTTGGCCCCCGGAAAGACAAAGATCCGCGCCACCCGCGGATCCTGCGCGGCGGCCTTCATGATCTCGTGATGGGTACGGTTGTAATTGTCGTTCGTGTAGGCCCCGTTCGCCCGCCGCAGTGAAATCGACGAAAGGCTTTCCCGCTGCGCCCGGCTGAGGTTCAGGTTGTTCGCCGGCCGCAGCCAGATATCTGCATCAAGCCCCACCTGGTGGCTGGCATGGCCGGTCAGCATCGGCCCGCCCCGAGGCTGGCTGATATCGCCCACGTATAGCCCGTTCCAGCCCGGCTGGGTCGCGGCAAATCGCGACAGCTTCTGAATGAAGTCGATCACCTCGGGATGGCCCCAGTTGCGGTTCCGGCTCAGCCGCATCGCCTGCCAGGTGGGTCCCGTTTCCGGCAGTTGCACACCACCGGCCATACACCCCTTGGAATAGCCGCCATAGGGCGCCGCCGCCTGTTGCGAGCCGCTCCGCTTGGCGCCGAACAGCTGCTTTGCCTGTACCCCACGCATTTCCGCCGGAATGTTCTGCGTCGACAGAACCGCGGGCTGCGCGTTCTCCGCCTCCTGCGTGGACCCGCCACACCCTGCCAGCACCAGCGCCAGCAGGACCGGCTTTACGATACGGACCATGTTTCACTATCCCCTTTTGCCTGAACCCAGCGTAGCAATATCAACCCCACGAGGAAAAGCAGAATGAGCGGCGTGACCCCGATCCGCGCGCTTCCGCTGATATAGGTGACAAGGCCGATCAGCGCCGGTGCGACAAAGGCCGTCGCCCGCCCCGACAAACCGTAAAGGCCGAAGCTTTCGGTCGGCACCGCCGGGTCCGTGTGTCGCACCATCAAGGACCGGCTTGCCGCTTGAAGCGTGCCGCCCAGACCGCCGATCAGGATGCCGCAGCCGAAGAATACCATGTCGGGCAGGGCCGAGCCGTCCTCCAGCGGGATGCCGAAAATCATCGTGCGGTCCATGCTGACGATCGTGACGCACACTCCGATCAGGATCCACACCGCGCCCACGATGACCGGCTTTGGGCCGTACCGCCGGTCTAGCCGGCCGCCGACCCAGCTGAACGCCGCCGCGGCGATGACGCTGACGATGCCGAAGATCCCCACTTTCACGATCGACCAGTTCAGCACCAGCGTCGCATAGGTGCCGCCAAAGCTGTAGAGCCCGTTCAGCGCGTCGCGATAGAACATCGACGATCCCAGGTAAGCCAGCAGGCTGCGGCGATTGGGCAGGTTCGCCAGCGACTTTCTCAGCAAAGCCATCGCGCCCACGAATCCCGCTCCCTTGGGCGCGGTGTCGGCATCACGCACCCACAGGAAGTAGGGGATCATGAAGATCACGTACCACACGGCGGTCAGCGGCCCGACGACGCGTTTGTCCTCGTCCTGGCCCGCATCCAGCCCCAGCGCGGGTTCCAGCCCGACGATCGTGCGGCCCCCGTCCATTGTCTGAAAGAACACCAGCATGATCGCCAAGGAGACCAGCCCGCCGAGGTAGCCAAAGGCAAAGCCGCTGCCAGAGGTCGACCCCACATCCTCTGCCGTTGCTACGGACGGCAGCTGCGAATTGACGAAGATCAGCGCGTATTCCGCACCGATGAACCCGATTCCGAACATCACCAGCATTGCGATCATGTTGGATCCGTCGGGAGTGGTCCACCAAAGGCCCGCGGCGCCCACCACGTAAAGCACCGAAAAGAACAGCATCCAAGGAATGCGCCGCCCGGCGGAATCCGCCATCGCCCCGATCACCGGCGCGCCGAAGGCGATCACCAGCCCCGACAACGCCAGGCACCACGACCAGAGGGTCTGCGCCCGCGCGTCCGCCGATTCTTCCGCCAGCCCCGTGCCAAGGAAATAGTTGGAGGCTACCGCGGCAAAGAACGGCCCGAAGACGAAGGTCACCAAGAGGGTGTGATAGGGCTGGCTGGCCCAGTCGAAAAAGAACCAGCCCCAGATCCGCTTGCGTGCCGAAACCTCTGCCATCTCGCCCCCTCGTTTGGGGCCGATCAAACGCGCTTCGCGGGGCGGTGGCAAGCCCTTCCTGCCGCTTTCCGCGTCAGTCCTGCATCGGTGGCCAGGGCCGCTTGGCATCCGCCTCGATCCACGCGGCCACCCATTCGGGCGCCTCGGGGCGGCTGACCTGGCCACCCAATGCCGTCATCACATCATCGGGCGGGACGATCCCTTCCTTGCCGGTCACGGCCGAGCGATAGACGATATGGTTGGCGCATTCGCCGTTCTTTTTCCACATCGACTGTTCAAGATAGACGAAGCGGTCGTCCCACCAGACCGCGCGCGACCGCATCTCGACCGTCTCGAACACCCGGATGCGGCGACGATACCGCACGCTCGCCCCTGCCATGGTCAGCCCCCAGCGGTTCTTCTTCAGCACATCGACCAGACCGACCCGCCGGGCCAGCGGGATGCGCCCCAGGTCATAGAATGTCAGCGTGCGTCCGTTGTTCAGCTCCATCCACAAGTCGATATCCCACGGCAGGCACACATGCCGCGACACATGCGTGCCGGTCGGCGCCAGGGGCGGCGAGTTGCGGTGCTTGTAAAGCTGCCAGAACATGCGGATGACGGGGTACATCGGGCGCTCCTTTTGCAGGTGGTCTTTACGCAACTCACCTCCACGTCAACCACAACCTCGCGTAAAGCTTGCGGAATCCCGCCATGACGCTTACCTATTCCGCGCAGCAAGAAAGAGGTTTTCCAGATGCAGGCAATCGCAGGTCCCATCGGGCTCATTCTGGACGTGGTGTTCTTCATCATGATCATCCACATCATCATGAGCTGGCTGATCAATTTCCAGGTCCTGAACCTGAACCAGCAGTTCGTCGGCCAGATCTGGTACGGCCTGAACCGCCTGCTGGAGCCGATCTATCAGCCCATTCGCCGCATACTGCCGGACACACGGCCGCTGGACCTCGCGCCGCTGGTGGCTTTCGTTGCCCTCATCTCGCTGCGCGACTTCATCCTGCCGGAACTGCTCTGCAACGGACGCCCGCTGGGCTACTGCGGATAAGCCGGCCCAGCGAACCCTTCGAGTTGTGGAAAATGCCGGGGGCCTGCGCCTTCGATTCCGCCTGAAATGACTTTCACTGCTCGATATCCGCGCCCCCTTCTTCGGTGCGTTTCGCGATGAAGGCGTCGATGGCTTCCAGCCGGTCCGACGGCATGGCCGGGTTTTCGTGGGCGGCGAGCGTCTTGAAAAAAATGCGGTTGGCGCGTTCGGTCGTATCCACCGCGCCCTTGTCGCGAAAATTCTCGTAATTGGTCCAGTCGGACAGCAATGGCGAATAGAAGGCCGTCTCGAACCGGTCCAGCGTATGCTGCGTACCGAAGAAATGACCGCCGTGACGGACGTCCGCGATGGCGTCGTAGGCGAGCGCCGCCTCGTTGACCTCGACCGGTTTGAAAAGCTCGGCGAACATTTGAAGCACCTCTACGTCGATGATGAACTTCTCGGCCGAGATGGTCAGCCCGCCCTCCAGCCAGCCCGCGCCGTGCAGGATCAGGTTGGCCCCGCCCATCAGTGCGCCCCAGAGCGACATCTGCGATTCGTAAGTGGCTTGCGCGTCCGGCGCGTTCGAGGCGGTGGGCGCGGACGAGCGGAGGGGTAGGTTGTAACGCCGCGCGAGTTGGCCCGAGGCGAAGGCGGCCTTGACGTACTCCGGCGTGCCGAAGGCGGGGGCGCCGCTGCGCATGTCGACGTTGGAGGTGAAGCTGCCGTAGCAGACAGGCGCGCCGGGGCGGACGATCTGGGAGAGGCAGAGGCCCGCGAGCGCTTCTGCGTTCTGCATGACCAGCGCGCCGGGGATCGTCACCGGGGCCATGGCGCCGGCCAGCGTGAAGGGCGTGAGGATCATCATCTGGCCCGCGCGGGCCGAGTCGATGATGCCGCGACACATCAGGGCGTCCAGTTGCAGAGGCGAGTTGGAGTTGGCGACGGAATAGCTGACCGTCGTGCTGCGAAACTCATCGGGGCTAAGGCCGTGGGCGAGGCGCAGGATCTCGTAGCTGTCGGCGATGGCCTGGCGTCCGCGGAAATAGACGAAGGGGATCTTTTCGGTCAGCGCGGCGATGGAGCGGGTCATATGCAGATGTCGCAAGCCGAGGGCGATGTCCTGCGGCTCGACCACCGGGCCGATAAAATGGATCACGTCGAAGGCCTGAGCGACCTTGCAGAAATTATCAAAGTCCGCTTGCGTGCCGGGGCGGCGGCCGCCTTGCAGGTCGGAACAGTTGGGCGACCCGGCGGAGGTGGTAATTCCCACGTTCGGCCCGCCGAGGGTTTGCGTGCGGGTGGGGTTGCGGCTGTGCAAGGTGATCTCGCCCGGCGCGTGGGCGATGAGCGCCATCAGCGTGTCGGGGTCGAAGCGAATGATGTTGTCGTCCACCTCGGTCATGCCGGCGGAACGGTAGAGCGCGCGGGCCTCGTCGTTGAGAACCTTGATGCCGATGTCCCGCAGGACCCGCAGCGAGGTTTCGTGGATCGCCTCGATCTCGTCAGTACTGAATTGTTCGATGGGCGGGTAGGGGCGTTTCCATTGACGCCAAGCGGCGTCGAAGGTCTGTTCCGCCACAGAGGCGCATCTGGCGGCACGGCCGCGGCGGCCGCCGGAGCGTTGCGTTTTCATGACGGGGTCGCCCCGCGAATCAGCATGTCGCGATAGGCGTCCGCCGTGGCGGGATGGATGTCGCGCCCGGTGAAGCACCTGAAATACGCTTCGAGATAGCTCATCCGCTGAGCCTCGGTTTCCTCGGAGGCGATATCGAGCGCGTAATAGGTGATCTGGGTGAAGCAGATGACCCGTGCGCGGATGAATGCCTCGGGCTGAGGGTAGCCGAAGCGTTCAAACATGGCAGCGACGGCGTCGATCCGGGCATCATCCTCGGTTTTCAGGCGGATGCGCAGGGCGTCGTCGTAACGCGCCCAATTGCGGATCGCCTGGTCGAGCTTGGGGTCGAAACGGCTGTGATCGGTCCAGACGGCGAATAGGGCAAGGATGCCGTCATCAAGGCTGTCGGCCTTCGAGACTGCGTCGACGATGACGCCGGTATTGCGGGAGCGCCACCGATGAACAAGCGCGTCGAGCAGCGATTCGCGGGACTCGAAGTGCCAGTAGAAGCTGCCGCGTGTAACGCCGAGGGAGCGGGAGAGAACTGTGATCTGAACCGCGTCGATGCCGCTGTCGATCAGCAGGCGAAGGGCCGCGTTGATCTAATCGTCGCGCGTGAGGCGGATTTGTCGGTCCTCTGTCTGGGTGGCGGGCATCGGCGTCTCCGTACAGGGCTGCATGGATGCATACAGGGTTGTATTGTTGTCGTCAATCGCCGGCGAGACTCCAACGGGATTTGCGCGGCGTAAGTCGTGGCGGAGACAAGGAATGCGGCACCGAACGACGTAATCAGAGTGGGAAGAAAAAGCTTATGGCCAGCGTCGCGGTTAGGCCGACGATGATGTTCATCGGCACGCCGACCTTCAGGAAATCGGTGAAGCGGTAGTTCCCGGCGCCGTAGACAAGCGTGTTGGTCTGATAGCCGATGGGCGTGGCGAAGCTGGCGCTGGCGGAGAACATGACGGCGACGACAAAGGCGCGGGGGTCGACGCCCAATTGGCTGGCCAGCGCCACGACGATGGGGGTGAAGATGACGGCTACGGCGTTGTTGGTCACCACTTCGGTCAGGATCGAGCCGACGGCGTAGATCGCCAGCAGGGTCAGAAAAGGTGGCAGGCCTTCCAGCCACGGGGTGAGCGCGGCGACGAGCAGTTCCACTGCGCCGGTATGTTCCAGCCCGGCGCCGACGATCAGCATGGCGAAGATCAGCACGAGGATCGAGCCGTCGATGGACGACCATGCCTCATCGCTGTCGATGCAGCGCAGTACGAGGATGGCGGCGACGCCGATAAGGGCGAGGATGCCGATGGGCATGACGTCAAAAGCGGCAAGGCCGACGATACCGAGAAGCGTCAGGATCGCAACTGGCGCCTGTTTGCGTCGGAACGCGCGGCCGCCCGGTTCGCTGACCGAGACCACATCGCCTGACTTGCGCAATTCCTCGAAGCCTTCGGCGCTGCCTTCGAGCAGCAGCTTGTCGGCGGGGCGCAGGCGCACGCCCGAAAGGTCGGCCCCAGCGATATGGCCGGCACGGAACGCACCAAGCACGCGCATGCCGGCCCGGCGTCCGAGTGCGAGGTCGGCGATGCGAACGCCGGTGCTGCGGCGCGACGGGGTGACGATGGCCTCGGCCACGCGGACCTCGGCCTCGGGGTCAAGCTCGACCGTGCGGCGCAGGCCGACGCGCAGGCCGGGCGTTTCGGAAAAGGTCAGGATCTCGGACGTGGGCGCGAGCACGATGACGGCATCGCCCCTTGCGATGACCTGATCGGCCAGGTCCCTGCGCACGATCTGGCTGCCTCGGCGCAGGCCGGTAACGCGGATGCTGTTGCGCTGGAAATCGGCTATCTCGGACAGGGGCACCCCGATCATGGGGGAGTCGCCCAGCACCGTGATCTCGGATAGGAATGCGGTTTCGGACGACTCGGCCTCGCCCTTGTGCGAACTGCGGTCAGGAAGCAGGAAACGCCCGAGCAGCATCATCGCGGCCCCCCGACGACGGCGACGGTGATGCCTACGGGAGCAATTTCGAAAATCGAGAACGCGTCCAGCCCGGCCTCGCGCGCGACACCGTCGACCAGAAGGTTGGTGGAGGTGCCGATGAGGGTACAGGTCCCGCCCAGCACGGCGGCATAGGAGAGCGGGATGAGCAATCGGGTCGCGGCGATGTTCAGGCTGGCGGCGAGGCGCATGACCACGGGGATCAGGACCAGCACGACGGGCGTGTTGTTGATGAAGGCCGAGGCCGCGATGGTGGCGAAGATGAAGATGCCGATCGCCAGGAGCGGTCGGTCCTTGGCGCGGCCGATGACCAGCCCGGCAATGGCGTCCAGCACACCGGTGCGCACCAGCGCGCCGGAGACCACGAACATCGCGGCGATGGTTATGGGCGCGGAGCTGGAAAAGACATCCATCACCTCGTCCGTGGGCACCAGTCCGAGGATGATGAAGAGCGCGGCGGCGCCGGCGGCGGTCACTTCTGGCGGGTATTTTTCAAGCGTGAAGGCGACGAAGAGAAGAGCGAGGAGAACCAGCGCGATGACAGGGGCGTTAGCCCCGATGATGCCGTACATGTCCACAACCCGGAACGAGATACCCTGCGGCGGAGCATAGGCGTATTGAGTGCAATGACCAGAGCGATCTGCGCCGGCAGCGGTGGGGTGCCGAAACGGCGGCGCGGCAGGCGGGCGCTTTCACCGGGCCCGCCGATATCGGAGTTCCGAGAATCTGGCCTCAGCGAGCCTTCAGCGCGTCGCGGATCTCCACGAGCAGGTCGATCTCGTTCGGGCCGGGGGCCGCTTCGGGCTCTTTCTCCTTCTGCTTGAAGGCGGCGTCCTTCACCTTGTTCACGTAGCGCACCAGCATGAACACGACGAAGGCGATGATCAGGAAGTTGATCACGGCCATGACGAAAGCGCCCCAGGCGAAGACGGCGGCGCCGGCCTCGCGTGCCGCCTCGAGCGAGGCGCCCTCGGCCACGTCGCCGGACAGGATGATATAGTTGTTGGTGAAATCGAGCCCGCCGGTGAAGAGACCGATGATCGGGTTGATCAGGTCGGCCACCATGGACGAGACGATGGCGGTGAACGCCGCGCCTATGATGATGCCGACGGCCATGTCCATGACATTGCCGCGGGCAATGAAATCCTTGAATTCGCTGAGCATTGTTGTGTCCTCTTTCCGTGGCGAGGCTTTTGCCGCCTCTGCCGGAGCTTCCATTAGCACAAGTTAGGGAACGAATGGGACGATTTGTTCGGGGAAAGGTGCCGGGTGTGTCCCCGAGATTGACTTTTGCCGGCCCCTCGCGGACGTTCCGAGAGCGCAGGCAAGGGACGGCGATGACAGACCGGCAGAAGGGCACGATCGTGGGGATCGACGTGGGCGGGACGTTCACCGACCTCGTGCAGCTTGATCCGGCCAGCGGCAAGGTGAAGTTGGCCAAGGTGCCGACCACGGTCGAGAACCAGGCCTTCGGCGTGATGGATGCGCTGACGGCGGCAGAGGCGGAGCTGGCGGCGATCGACCTGATCGTGCATGGCACCACCACGACGACGAACGCGGTGCTGGAACGCAAGCTGAGCCGAACCGGGCTGATCACGACGCAAGGTTTCCGCGACGTGCTGGAGCTGGGGCGGCGGACACGGCCGCAAGCCTATGGCATGACGGGGCAGTTCACCCCGATCATCCCGCGCGACCTGCGGATCGAAGTGCCGGAGCGGATGGATGCCGCAGGTGAAGTCGTGGTACCGCTGGAGGATGACGCGGTGCGGATGGCGGCGGAGCGGTTGCTGGCCGAGGGATGTGAAGCGGTGGTGGTGCATTTCCTGCACGCCTATGCCAACCCCGGGCATGAACTGCGCGCCGGGGAGATCATCGCTGAGGTCTGGCCCAACGGGCATATCACCCTGGGCCATGCGATCTTGCAGGAAAGCCGGGAATACGAGCGGGGTGTGACGGCGGCGGTGAATGCCAGTGTGCAACCGATCCTGGACCGCTACCTGAAGCGGCTGACGGACAGCCTGTCGGAGGGCGGATATGACCGCGACGTTCTGGTGATGAACGGCAATGGCGGCATGGTCTCGGCCCGGCTGGTGGCGCGCGAGGCGGCGAAGACGGTGATGTCGGGCCCGGCCTCGGGCGTGATGGCGGCGGCCTATACCGGGCGACAGGCGGGGCTGGTCAACCTGATCACCTATGACATGGGCGGCACCTCGACCGACGTGGCACTGATCCGGGGGGGCGAGCCGCCGGTGTCGCACGAGATCGAGATCGAGTACGCCATGCCCATTCACGTGCCGATGGTGGACGTGCGCACGGTGGGGGCCGGGGGCGGGTCCATCGCGAAGGTCAACGCGGCGGGACTTTTGGATGTGGGGCCGGAAAGTGCCGGGGCGGATCCGGGGCCGATCTGTTACGGGCGGGGCGGGACGCGGCCGACGATTTCGGATGCGAACCTGATCCTGGGGCGGCTGGATGCGGCCAAGCTGGCCAAAACCGGCGTGGTGAGCGCGGGCGACGTGGCGCAGGCCTTTGCCCGGGACCTGGCCGAGCCGCTGGGGCTGGACGTGACCGAGGCAGCGCTGGCGGTGATCCGCATGGCGAACACCAAGATGGCGGGGGCCATTCGCATGGTGTCGCTGTCGCTGGGGGCCGATCCGCGGGATTTCGCGCTGTTCGCCTTTGGTGGGGCGGGGCCGCTTCATGCCTGCGCGCTGGCGCGGGAACTGGGTGTGCCGCGCGTGCTGGTGCCGGCCCGGCCCGGGATCACCAACGCCTTGGGCTGCGTGGTGGCCGACCTGCGGCATGATTTCGTGCAGACGGTGAACAGGCCAGTGCACGCGCTGGAGGCGGGCGAACTGGCGGCGGTCTTCGCCGGGCAGGCGGCGGCGGGCAAGGCGATGCTGGACCGCGAGCGTGTGGCGATGACCGGGGTGCGGCATGTCTATAGCGTGGACATGCAGTTTGCCGGGCAGACGCATTTGTTACGTGTTCCGCTGGAGCGGCCGGACGTGACGCCGGATGAGTTGCAGGCGCTGTTCGAGGACGTTTATTTTGCACGTTTTAAAGTGCGGCTGCCCGAGATTCGGGCGCATGTGGTGAATGCCAATTGCTCGGTCATCGGAGTGCGGGCGCCGCTGGATTTGTCGGTGCTTGTCGACCCGGCGGGGCGGAAGGCGACACTGGAAGAGGCCCGGCAGGGCTCGCGGCGGGTGCGCTTCGAGGACGGCTGGCACGAGACGCCGATCTATTGGCGCGACCACCTGCCGCCGGAGTTTCGTCTGGAAGGGCCGGGGGTCGTGGCGCAGATGGATACGACCGTGCTGATAGAGCCGGGCTGCGTGGCGACGGGAGACGCGCATGGCAATATCCTGATCGCCGTGGGAGAGGCGCCATGACGATGGATCCGATCACGCTGTCGGTGATCCAGGCCGGGTTGCAGCAGGTCTGTGACGAGATGGACCTGGCGTTTTCACGGGCCGCGTTTTCGCCGGTGATCGCCGAGGCGAATGACCGTTCGGACGGGATATACGCCGCTGCCGATGGGGCGTTGATCGCGCAGGGCGCGGGTGGCCTGCCGGTCTTCGTGGGCACGATGCAATATTCCACGGCCACGCTGATCGAGATGATCGGGGACGGGCGCGTGGGCGCGCCGGAGCCGGGGGATATCTATATCGTCAACGATCCCTATCTGGGTGGCACGCACCTGATGGACGTGCGGTTTGCGCGGCCCTTCTATCGCGGGGATCGCCTGTTCTGCTGGCTGTCGAATACCGGGCATTGGCCCGACACAGGGGGTGCGGTGCCCGGAGGCTTTTCCGCCAGTGCCACGGCGGTGGAGCAGGAAGGGTTGCGCCTGCCGCCGGTGAAGCTGTTCAAGCGGGGGCGGATGGATGCGGAGATCTACAGCATCATCTGTTCCAATATCCGCGTGGCGGACCAGCGGATCGGGGATGTGCGGGCGCAGGCCGCGGCTTTGGACCTTGGGGCCGAGCGGCTGGGCGCACTGATGGACCGTTATGGCGACGAGGTGGTCGAGGCGGCGATTGACGCGCTGCGGGACCGCGCTGCGCAGCAGATGCGGCGGTTCATCCAGAAGATTCCGGCCGGAGCTTACGACTCCGTCGCGTGGATCGACAGCGACGGCGTGGTCGATGAGCCTTTGGTGATAAGGCTGACGGTCACGCGGGAGGCCGAGGGGTTGGTGTTTGATTTCACCGGGTCGGCACCGCCGTGCCTTGGGCCTATGAATTCGGTTCGGGCGACGACGCTGAGCTCGGTCTACCTTGCGATGCGGCATATCTTTCCCGACGTGCCGATCAGCGCGGGGGCCTTCGAGCCGTTGGAAGTTGTGGGAATCGAAGGCACGTTCTTGGATGCGCAATATCCGCGCCCAGTGTCGGGCTGTGCGGCGGAGGTCAGCCAGCGGATCGCGGAGGCGGTATTCGCCGCGCTGGTTCAGGCGCTGCCCGAGCGGGTGACGGCGGCGCCGGCGGGGACCAGCGGAAACTTCGCGCTGGGCGGACATGACCCGGCAAAGGGGCGGAACTTCGTGATGTACCAGCTGTCGGGCGGCGGTTATGGCGGCTGGGCCGAGGGGGACGGGATCACCAACGGCTGTTCCACAATCGGCATTTCCAAGGCGCCGCCGGTGGAGATCATGGAGCAGGCCTTTCCGGTGCTCTACCACCGCTACGCGCTGCGCGAGGGGTCGGGCGGTGCGGGCCGGATGCGCGGCGGGTTCGGCCTTGATTACGAGGTGGAGTTACGGCGCGGTCAGGCCAAGGCGAGCTTTGTGATGGATCACGGTCGGTTCGGACCGCAGGGCGCGATGGGCGGCGGCGACGGCGCGCCCAACGAGGTGACGGTGTGGCAGGCGGGCGTGCCCTATACGCCCGCGCACTTGTCGAAGGAGCAGGACATTCCGCTTGGCCCCGGCGACCGGGTGCGGGTGAGAACGCCGGGCGGCGGCGGGTATGGCGATCCGATGCAGCGTGACACGCAGCTTGTGGTCGAAGATGTGCGGCTGGGCCGGTACTCGGTTGAGGAAGCAGAGCGGCTGTTCGGCGTGGTGATCGAGGATGGCGTGGTGGATACGGTGGCGACGACGCAGAACCGTCTGGGGTGACAGGAAAGGCCGCGCGCCGCGGAAATGAGATGCTACCGCGGTGGCGGGTTCAGGGCCTTGTTGTAGGGCTTCCAGTCTGTGATCTCCGGATAATATCTCTCGCGCCAGCGGCGGACGCGGGGGTTCATCACCCGACGCCAGAGCGGCGGGATCATCGCGGCCACGGTCATCACAGGGTAGCCAAAGGGCAATTGCGGCGCCTCGTCCTCGGAGTAATTCTGCAACAGCGGGAAGCGGCGGCTGGGCTTGTAGTGGTGATCCGAATGGCGTTGCAGGTTGATCAGCAGCCAGTTCGACGCCTTCTGCGCGGCGTTCCAGCTGTGCTGGGGTTTGACGTGCTCGTACTTGCCGTCGCCCAGGTGCTTGCGGGTGAGACCGTAATGTTCGACGTAATTCACCAATTCCAGTTGCCAGATCGCGATGAACGCCTGCCAGACAAAGAGCGCGAGACCGATCCAGCCGCCGATCAGCGCAGCGAGAAGCAGCATGAAGCCTTGCAGCGCCCAATACTTCCAGAACGGGTTCTTGAGGGCCCACCACGGTTTGCCTTTGCGGGCCAGCATGGCCTTTTCGGCCTCCCACGACGAGACCAGGCTTTCGCGCAGGACGCGCGGGAAGAATCGGTGGAAGCCTTCGTTGTAGCGGGCCGTCACCGGATCGCGCGGGGTGCCGACATGGCGATGGTGGACTTGCAGGTGTTCTGACCGGAAATGCGAATAGAGCACCATCGAAAGGAGCGTATCGCCGAGGAAGCGCTCGCCCTTGCCCTTCTGGTGCATGAGTTCGTGCGAGAAATTTATGCCAACCGTGCCGGAAATCACGCCCATGCCGAAGAACAACACGATGGTTTCCAGAGCATTCAGATGCGCGTCGCCGGGTCCGGTCGCGTACCAGATCATCCAGTAGAGCAGGCAGAACTGCACCGGCGGCCAGAGCACGGTCACGAGGGTGTACATGCGAATGTGCCGCTCGTGCGTTTCGGGGTTCAGGTTGTCCAGCTCCAGCCCCATAACGGCATCGAGCGCAGCGAAGAAGTACCAGGTGAAGAGCGGCAGCAGAATGACGGTCCAGCCGCCCTGGGTGGCGCTTATGATCGCCAGCGGCACGAGCGAGAAGGCGGCCCAGAAGGGCAACGCGCGCTTCAGCGTCTCGACCTTCTCGGCGGGAAGATACTTGGGCGTGGTGGTCTGCATGGCCTTCGCCTTTTTGCCCCCCGATTATAACGCGGCGCGCGGGCGGGCGATTGCGCAAATCGCCTCAGCGCGGGTTCTGGCCGCAGTTTTGCAGGGGTTCGCGGGCCAAGTCAAAAACCTTGCGCATGACGGTGGGTAACTCCGTCGGTTTAAAGGCATGGGCGGGGATAAATCGGGTGGAGTCGGAGGGATTGCCCGCCCCCGGGCCAAGGCAGGTCCAGGCGATTTTCAGGCGCAGGTGGAAATGGGTGAAGGTGTGGCGCGCTTCGGCGCCGAGTATCTGCCAGTTTGCGTCGAGCGGCGGGGCGGGGGTGGGTGCATCGGACCAGTCGCTGCCGGGCCAGCCGAGCATTCCGCCCAGAAGGCCGCTGTCGGGGCGGCGTTCCAGCAGCCAAGCGCCATCGGCGCGGCGGGCGACATAGGCGATGCCGAGGCGGGTGGGCTTGGCCTTTTTCGGAGTCTTTTTCGGCAGGTCGGCCTGCGTGCCGTTCTTGCGGGCAATACAGGGCGTGCGCCACGGGCAGATGCCGCAGGCTGGCGAGCGGGGCGTGCAGATGGTGGCGCCAAGGTCCATCACCGCCTGGGCATAGTCGCCGGGGCGGGTATGCGGCGTGAGTGAGGCCGCGGCCGCTGTCAGTTCGGGCTTGGCGGCGGGCAGAGGGGTGTGAATGTCGTGCAGGCGGGCCATGACCCGCTCGACATTTCCGTCCACCACGACGGAGGGTTCATCAAAGGCGATGGCCGAGATAGCGGCGGCAGTATAAGGGCCGATGCCGGGAAGTTTCAGCAACTCGGCGGCGGTGCCGGGGAATTGCCCGTCATGCTCGGACGCCACGACGCGGGCGCATTTCAGCAGGTTGCGGGCGCGGGCGTAATAGCCAAGGCCTGCCCATTCGCCCATCACGTGCGCATCTTCTGCCGCGGCGAGGTCGGTCACGGTGGGCCAGAGCGCAGTGAACCGCTCGAAATAGCTTTTGACCGCGGCGACGGTGGTCTGTTGCAGCATCACCTCCGACAGCCAGACGGCATAGGGATCGGGGCGCACGCCGGCCTTTTTAGCATCGGGAGGCACGCGCCACGGCATCTGGCGGGCGTGGCGGTCGTACCACTCCAGCAGCTTGGCGCTCATCTCGCTGTCACGCATCTGTTATACTGCCTTTGCCAGCTTTGCGTTTGTCGTTCATCCTCTTACCCCTACATTAGGGCGAGGAAACGGGAGGTCAGCCATGCCCGCATATCGGGGCACGACGAAAGGCTTCAAGCGCAGCGGCGCCCTACTGGGGGCGCAGATCCGGAAAGCCTCGGAAAGCCGGGGCTTTGCCGTGTCGCGCGTGGTGACCCACTGGCCCGAGATCGCGGGCGAAGAGATCGCCGCGATCTGCCGCCCCGTCAAGGTGAGCTATGCACGGCAGGGGTTCGGTGCGACGCTGGTCGTGCTGACCACGGGCGCACAGGCGCCGATGCTGGAGATGCAGAAGGAAACGCTGCGCGCGCGGGTTAACACCGCCTATGGCTATAACGCCATCGCGCGGGTGCAGATCACGCAGACCGCGCCCACCGGCTTTGCCGAGGGGCAGGCCAGTTTCGAGCACCGGCCGAAGGCGGTCGAAAAGCCCGCGCCCAGCGAGATGACTGTGGCCGCCGCCGCCAGGCTGGCGCAGCCGGTCGGCGACGACGGGCTGCGCGATGCGCTGGAAAAGCTGGGTCGGAACGTACTATCGAAAAGCAACACGCAGAAATCGTAAGGTGATGAGATGAAAAACGTGCTTCTTTCCGGGGCCGCGGCCCTTGTCCTGGCGGCCGGCGGCGGCTGGTGGCTGAGCGGGCAGACCGGAAAACCCACCGAAAGCAGCGGTGTGATCGACCTGCCGGGCGCCGCCAATGCGCAAGAGGCGTCGGACGCGCCGGCCGAAGAGATCGACACGTCCTCGATCGTGGAAATGACGCTGGGCGAGGAAAGCGCGCCTGTGAAGATCGTGGAATACGCATCCTTCACCTGCCCGCACTGCGCGAATTTCCACGAGAACCAGTTCAAGCAGTTGAAATCCGAGTATATCGACGAAGGTAAGGTGCATTTCACCTATCGCGACGTCTATTTCGATCGGTACGGCCTGTGGGCGTCGATGGTGGCGCGGTGCGGCGGCGAAGAACGGTTCTTTGGCATCACCGAGATGATTTATGACCAGCAGAAGGACTGGATCGGCGACGGTCAGGACCCTGTGGCGATTGCCGAGCGGCTGCGCAAGATCGGCAAGGTCGCGGGGCTGGACGACGATCAGCTGGATTCCTGTCTGAACGACGCCGACAAGGCCAAGACGCTGGTGGCATGGTTCCAGAAGAACGCCGAAGCCGACGACGTAACCTCGACGCCGACGCTGGTGATCAACGGCGAGACGCATTCCAACATGTCCTATGACGAGTTGAAGGCGATGATCGACGAACAATTGGCCGAATGAAGCCCGCGCCGCTGGCCGGGCTGAAGGTCGTCGAATTGGCGCGGATCCTGGCCGGCCCGTGGGCCGGGCAGGTGCTTTCCGACTTGGGCGCTGACGTAATCAAGGTGGAAAGCCCCGCCGGCGACGATACACGCCAGTGGGGACCGCCCTTTATCGAGCGTGACGGCGACCGGTCAGCCGCCTATTTCCATTCGTGCAACCGCGGCAAGCAGAGTGTCACGGCCGATTTCCGCACCGAGGCGGGGCAGGCCCGTGTCCGTGAGTTGGTAGCCGGGGCCGACATCCTGATCGAGAATTTCAAGGTTGGCGGGCTGGCCAAGTACGGGCTGGATTATCCTAGTCTTACGAAAGTAAACCCGGGGTTAATTTACTGCTCGATCACCGGGTTCGGGCAAGATGGGCCCTACGCGGGCAAGGCCGGCTACGATTACATCATCCAGGGCATGTCGGGGCTGATGAGCATGACGGGCGAGCCCGAGGGCCAGCCGGTAAAAGTAGGTGTGGCGGTGACCGATATCTTCACCGGCGTCTATGCCAGCACCGCGATCCTTGCCGCGCTGCACCAGCGGCAGGCGACGGGCAAGGGCCAGCATATCGACATGGCGCTCTTGGATACGGCGGTGGCGGTGACGGCGAACCAGGCGATGAACTACCTTGCCACGGGCACGCCTCCGCAAAGGCTGGGCAACCAGCATCCGAACCTGGCGCCCTACCAGGTGTTCGAATGTTCTGACGGTTTCCTGATCGTGGCGGTGGGCAATGACGCGCAGTTCGGCCGGTTCTGCGACGTGCTGGGCGCGGCGGAGATGAAGGCGGCAGCGGACTATGCTACCAACGCTGACCGTGTGGCGCATCGCGACACACTGACCGAAGCGCTGACCAGCTATACAAAGCGTTTGAGCAAGGCTGACCTGCAATCCGCATGTGAGGCACAAGGTGTGCCCGTCGGACCGATCAACGACATGGCGGAAGTGTTCGCCGATCCCCAGGTGCAGGCGCGCGGTATGCGGGTGGAGGTGGACGGCGTGCCGGGTGTGCGCAGCCCGATCCGATTTTCGGACGCGGACCTGTCGCTGGTGCGGCCCTCGCCCAAGCTTGGCGAGGATGATCCGGCGTGATCCGGTCGTATGGCTTCGCCACGCTTTATTCTTTGGTTTGAGTGTTTAGGCCAAGAAGAAGCAGGGTCACAGGCCGAGGGCGTCGAGTTTCTTGTCCAGCGGTGACCAGTCCGACAGGCTGAGGCGAACCGGCAGGGTCAACACCTTGCGGCGGAATGCCGGGGGCAGGCGGACGGCATCCTTTTCGGTGGTGACAAGCTGGGCATGGATGAGTGCCGCCTCGTTTTCCAGCCGGGTCATCAGCGCTTCGGTCAGGGGCTGGTGATCGTCCAGCGCCTCGGCCCGCGAGAGCGTCGCGCCAAGACCGCGGAGCGTGGCGAAGAACTTCTCGGGGTGCCCGATGCCGGCGAAGGCGAGAAATCGGGTGTCGGTCCAGTCCATTCCGGTTTGCAGCGGCTCCAACCTGCCGGCGACATGGGGTATCAGGATGACGTGGCCCCATGTCTTGCGAAACTCGATCTGGGCTGCGTCGGGTCCGATGGACAGCAGCAGATCGGCGCGATCGAGGCCGACCTCTACGGGTTCGCGCAGGGGGCCGGCGGGCATGCAGCGGCCGTTGCCAAAGCCCTTGACCGCGTCGACGACGACGAGCGAGAGGTCGCGGGCCACTGACGGGTTCTGGTGGCCGTCATCCATGATGATCACGTCGGCGCCGGACGTGGCTGCGGCCTCGGCGGCAAGTGCCCGGTCTCGGGCAATCCAGGTACGGGTGAAGGCAGCGATCAGCAGGGGTTCGTCGCCGACCTCGGCGGCGGTGTGGCTGCGCTCGTTCACCTCGACGGGATCGTCGAGACTGCCGCCATGACCGCGCGAGATGACGGCAGGGGTGCGCCCGCGCGCCTGCAGGTGCTGGACGAGGGCAATGACCGTGGGGGTCTTGCCGGTACCGCCGGCGTTGATGTTGCCGACGCAGATCACCGGGACGGGCGCGCGGTAGTCGGGCGCCGTGGCCACGCGGCGGGCGGTGGCACGGGCATAGAGCGCGCCCAAGGGCGACAGCAGGCGGGCCCGCAGGGACGGGCGGTCTGGCGGGGTGTCCCAGAAGGCGGGCGCACGCATCAGCGGACCTCCAGCCGGTCAAGCCGGTCGTTCAGAAGATCGGCGATCCGGTCGGTCAACTCGGCGCTGCGCGAGGCGACCTCCCAGGCGGCATGGGCCATGGCAGCGGATTGATCCGGAGGGATCAGGCGTTTGACGGCGGCGGCCAGCGTTTCGGCGTCGCCCACGATCCGGGCGGCGCCGGCCTCGGCAAAGCGCGAATAGCTGGGCAGGTAGCGGCGGATATTGGGACCGTAGAGGATGGCGGAGCCGTGGGCGGCAGGCTCGTTCGGGTCGCAGCCATGGGCGCCGGAGACCAGCGAGCTGCCCATGAAGGTGATTGGCGCAAGGCGGTACCACAAGCCCATTTCGCCATAGGTGTCGGCGAGAATGACCTGTGTCGTTTCGTCGGGAAAGGTGCCGGTCGACCAGGCGATATGACGCATCCCGGCCTCGGCCAGGGCGTCGGTGAAGGGCGTCGTGACTTCGGGCGTGTCGGGAACGACGATCAGAAGGGTGCGGTGGGAAAAGCGGCTGACCTCGCGGTGGGCGGCGAGGATCGTGCCGATCTCCTCGGGGCGGAGCATGGCGGCGAGCCAGATCGGGCGACCGAGCAGCAGGGCGGCGAGATCGGTGCGGTCGGTTTCGTTATGGGGCAGCGAGACGGTGCCTTCGAGCAGGGGGCCGGTAACCGAGAGGGCGCGCTCGGGCACGCCCATGCGGCGCAGGTAGCGGGCCGATGCCTCGTCGCGGGCCATGACGAACTCGAACTGCCGCAGAAGGGCGCGGGGCAGGTCGGGAAACCAGCGCCAGGCCGGGCGGGACATGGCGGTTTCGGTGGCGTCGATCAGGGCCATGGGGATGCCGCGCTCGGCTGCGCAGTCCATCAGCGCGGGGTGCAGAGCACCGCCTGTCCACAGGGCGAGGTCGGGTTGCCAGTGGTCAAGGAAGGAAGTGGCGTTGGCGACGGTGTCTTCGGGGAGTTGCTCGACCATGACCTCGGTCCGGGCCTTGAAGGGGGTGTCGGGCACGGGGCCGGCGGTGGTGAGCAGAAGCGACAGGTTGGGCCGGTGCAGGCGCAGCCGGTCGAAGAGTTGCAGGAGCGCGTCGGTATGGCCGGTGTCAGCAGCGTGGGCCCAGAGCAGCCGGCCCGGCGGGCGCGGTGCCGTGGGTGAGTGACCGCGCGCGGGGCCGCGCCTTGCATAGGCAAGATAGGCAGCGAGACTGAGCGAACGGCTCATGGCCGGCTTCCGCAGGATTGCGTGAATAAGTGCCGGAAAACAGGGCTGTAGGGACGCTGCACCATTGGGTCCTTCGCGGCGGGCCGGGGTCTGCGCAGGGTATTGGATTGCCGCGCGGGGTCAAGGGAGGGCGACGGGTTGACCCGGGGGGCCGGAATGGGGCCAATGGACAAAGAGAGACCGGAGAAAGCTCGATGATCAAGCCCTTCCTGATCCTGCAATTACGGCCCGAGACAGAGGCCGCGGATGATGAATTTGCCGCGATCCTGCGCAAGGGCGGGCTAGAGGCGGGCGACACGCGCCGGATCCGGATGGATCAGGAGAGGTTGCCGGAAGATATTGAACTGGATGATTTTTCCGGCGTGATCGTTGGCGGCGGGCCCGGCTGTGTCAGCGACGCGCCGGAAGACAAATCCGAGGTCGAGGCGAAGATCGAGGCGGATGTGCTGGGGCTGATGCCACAGGTGACGTCGCGGGATTTTCCTTTCCTTGGATGCTGTTACGGGATCGGTATCCTGGGTGCGCACCTGAAGGGCGATGTCGACAAGCGGGCGTTTGGCGAGGCGGTGGGCACCTCGGCCTGCGAAGTCACGCCCGACGGCAGGGAGGACGCGTTGCTGGCCGGTGTGCCGACGGCGTTCGATGCCTTTGTGGGTCACAAGGAGGCATTGCAGGACCTGCCGGACGGATGCGTACATCTTGTGAGGTCCGAGGCGTGCCCCTACCAGATGGTGAGGTACAGAGAGCATGTCTATGCCACGCAGTTCCACCCGGAGGCGGATGCGGACGGCTTTGAGACGCGTATCAGGATCTACCGCGACCGAGGCTATTTTCCACCCGAGGATGCCGATGGTCTGATCGCCATGTGCCGGGCGGCGGACGTGTTCGCGCCGGAGATGATCTTGCGGAATTTCGTGCAGAGATACGCGAAGGGTTAATGCCTCTGACGGTCTTAAAATCCATGTCGGTATCGCGTCGGTATTCGGGTTGCATCGCGTCGGTGTCATGTTCACCCATCGCGGATATAATGCGGTTAATGACCTAGAGTCGGAGAGGGCCACCGTATATCGCTCTGCGCGGGTTCGGGGCCTGCTGTCCGTCCCAACGTCGCAGCATCCAGTAGCATTGGCCCGGATCGGCCATGTTCCGCGTTTAGCGGGCATGATTGAATGCGCGAAGAGCCGACCAGACGGACAGGTAGCGGGCGTATCGGGCTTAGACTTAAACGGTGCAGTCTATAGGTTCCGGCCAGGGAGCGTCAGGGCCTGCCGAACCCAGCTTGCAAGTTGCCTGGCATCGAAAGCTTCGTCCTCGTGAATATCAAGATACCGGGTGCCTTCGTCTTTGGATGCCTTGGGCGGCACAGGGTCGAGCGACGAACCTGTCAGGAAGGTAATTTGCACGTAATTCTTGTAACAATACATCGCAAGAAACCATCCGTCTTCTTTCCCGTAGAACGGCGTGTTCCATCGCACCTGCTTGCGGACCTCTGGAAAGACCTTCTCTACTGTTTCGTCGATCTGCTTGCCGAGGGCGCTCTTCCAGCCTGGCATGGCGGAAATATAAGCTTGCACGGCCTCGTCCCCATCACCCTTCGGAATATAGGGATTCGTGCTCGAGGAATGAGTTGGATTTTCTGTTTCCGACATGTGCGAACATTAGCACAGGAATTGCGCAAAGCCGACCTTCGATGTTCGACGGCATCGAACACTGCGGAGGTACCGCGGAAAGACCTGCCGGAGTGGCAGGCCAATGATCCCATCGGCGACGCAGACCGGCTCGACAGGTCAGATGCGCAGGAACGGTTGCGCGATGCGTGGAATGAGGCCGCGGAAGCGCAGGGGCGCGTCGGTGACCGCGAGGCAGATGCAGTCGGCACCGATCTCGGCCACGGGGGTGTGGTCGAGGTCCTCGTCCGCGATTTCTATGTCGCCGGGCCCGAAGCGGTCGACCTCGTCGGCGAAGGCGCCCTGCAGCACCAGCGTCAGTTCGGTGCCGCGGTGGCCGTGGTCGGGGACGGCGGCGCCGGCGGGAATGAAGAGGAGACGGGCGGTGGCCTCTTTCGAGGTGGGCAGGATTGCCTGTTTCACGCCCATCCCGACGGATTTCCATTTGACCGCGTCGAGGTCGCCGCCAATGTACTCCTGCACGGGATGGGGCAGCGTTCCGGTCTCGTGCACGGTGGGTTCGGGGACGGGCAGATCGATCGCGTCAATGCGAGCCAGCGTGTCGCTGAAGGCGGTATCCGACAGGTCGGCATCGCCACAGCCTTCCATCAGGGCGCCGCCAACCGCATCGAAGGCGGCGAGCCGAGCGCGGCATTCGTCGCACATGGAGACATGCGAGGCCACGGCGAGGCTGAACGCCTCGGGCAGGGCGCCTGCGGAATAGCCCATGAGCAACTTGTCACTCAGGTGGTGTCTGATCGTGTCTGTCATCGTCGGTTTCACTTCATCTGGTGGCGCAGGCGATCCAGTGCCAGTCTGATCCTCGATTTTATGGTCCCGAGCGGGAGACCCGTCTGCTCGGCGATCTCGGTATGGGAGAGGTCGCCGAAATAGGCCTTTTCGATCAGGTCCTTCTGTTTCTCGGGCAGCTGCGCGATGGCGGCGCCCAGTTTTTCGCTTTCCTGTTGCAGGGCCAGGGCATCGGCCTGGTCCGGCTCCTGCTCCGGGCCCCAGGGCAGATCCTCGGGCTCGGGGCGTCGTTGCTTGCGGATCGCGTCTATTCGGCGGTTCCGCGCGATGGTGAAGATCCAGGTCGCCGCGCTGGCGCGGGTTGGATCGAACATGTGGGCCTTCTGCCAGAGGGTCGCCATGACCTCTTGCGTACATTCTTCGGCCAGTGACGCATCGGTGCCCGACTTCATCAGGAAGGCCTTTACCCGGGGGGCGAAGTGCGCGAACAGGCGCCGGAAGGCGGCCCGGTCGCGTTGATCGCGGATTCGGGCGATCACGTGCGCCCAGTCCTGGGTATGCTCTTCCGTCTTCTCGATCACCGTTTCAATACTCTTGCCGTTGCCACGCAAGGACGACAGCACGCCCGCGTGAGGCGGGGCGTCGGCCCGGGCGCCGGTGATCTCGATGGCGTCAGCGTCACTGAACATATCCTTGCTACGCGACCGCTGACGGGTCGGATCAAAAAATTCAGACGTTTTATATGCATCCGATTCCGGCGCACGGTCGTACCTTAGACAGGGGTAATCAAAGGTACTACACGGAATGCCAGTCAAGAAAGTTGCGCTGACGCGCAAGAAAGTCGCAGTTATCGGCGCGGGGATCAGTGGATTGGGGGCCGCGTGGCGGCTGGCCGGGGACTGCCATGTCACGGTTTTCGAGGCCGCGGCGCGGCTGGGCGGCCATGCCCGCACGAAGATGGCCGGGAAGCACGGAACGCAGCCGGTGGATACCGGATTCATTGTGTTCAATTATGCCAACTATCCCAACCTGGCGAACCTTTTCGACGTTCTGGACGTGCCGGTGGTCAAGAGCAAGATGAGCTTTGGCGCATCGTTTCGTGACTCGCGGTTCGAATATGGGTTGGACGGGGCGCAGGCGTTTTTTGCCCAGACGCGCAACGTGCTGGACCCGCGCATGTGGATGATGCTGCGCGATATCTTCCGGTTCAATGCCCGGGCTGTCCGCACCGCCGAGGCCTATCCCGAGGCCAGCATCGGTGAGCTGTTGCGGACGATGGGGATGGGGCGGTGGTTTCGCGAACGGTATCTGAGCCCCTTTACCGGCGCGATCTGGTCGACGCCGACGGAGAAGGTGATGGATTTCCCGGCCCACGCGCTGATCCGGTTCATGGAGAACCATGCGCTGCTGGGGTACGAGGGGCAGCACCAATGGTACACGGTCGATGGCGGGTCGATCCAGTACGTGCATCGCCTGGCCAAATGGCTGGAACGTGCGGGGGTGGAGATCAGGACCAGCGCGCCGGTCGCCGCCGTTCGGCGGTTCGATGGCGGCGTCGAGCTGCGGGCGCGGGGCGGCGTATGGGAGACATTCGACGAGGTGATCTTCGCCACCCATGGCGATGACAGCCTGAAGATGCTGTCCGACCCGACCCCCGAAGAGAAGCGCGCGCTGGGCCGGGTCAAGTATCAGCCCAACGACGTTGTGCTGCATTGTGATACGTCGGTGATGCCAAAGCGGCGGGCGGTGTGGTCGTCCTGGAACTACATGGAGGGGCCGGCCCGGCGGGACGGGCAGATCGATCTGACCTACTGGATGAACAGCCTGCAGCCGATCCCGATGGACGACCCGCATTTCGTGACATTGAACAGCACGCGGCCGATCAGGGAGGAAAAGATCTATGACAGCTGCGTGCTGCGGCACCCTGTCTATGACATGGACATGCTGCACGCGCAGGCCGAGGTGGCCCGGATCAACGGCGCGAACGGCACGTGGTACTGCGGCGCGTGGATGAAGAACGGGTTTCACGAGGACGGGTTGTCGAGCGCCTGCGACGTGGCGGACGCGATGCTGGCGCGCGAGGCGGCGCTGGCGGCTTGAACGGTGCGGATCATATCGCAGGCCATACGTGGCACGGGCGCAAGGGCGAGATCCGCAACGCGTTCCGCTATAGCATCGATTACGTGATGGTGGATGCCGAGGCGGCGCTGCCGCCCAGCCGGGTGTTCGGGCGCAACCGGGCCGGCCTCTTCAGCCTGCGCGACCGCGATCATGGAGGTCCGCCCGGGCAGGGGCGCGGCGCGGCCTGGGTGCGCGAGGTTCTGGAGGCGCACCAGTTCGCGGCGCCGGTGCGGATCGAGCTGCTGGCCCAGCCGCGGGTGCTGGGGCATGTCTTCAACCCGGTGGCGTTCTGGCTGTGCTATAACGCGGCGGATGACCTGATGGTGGTGATCGCGGAGGTCACAAACACCTATGGCGACCGGCATTCCTATCTGTGTCACCACGAGGACCGCAGTCCCATCGGCCCCGAAGACAGGCTGCGGGCGCAGAAGGTGTTTCACGTCTCGCCGTTCCAGACGATTCAAGGGGAATACACCTTTCGGTTCGACATCCGGCCCGACCGGATCGGGATCTGGATCGACCTCAGCCGGGGCAAGGGCGGGGTGATTGCGACGCTGGTGGGGGATCGCAAGCCTTTGACGACCGCCGGTGTGCTGAAGGCGCTGGTGCGGCGGCCGCTGGGCTCGCGCAGGGTGCTGGCGCTGATCCACTGGCAGGCGCTGAAGCTGTGGTGGAAGGGGGCCAGGTTCCAGAACCGGCCCGAGCCGCCGACGCAGGATGTGAGCCGGTGAGCGGGTCAGGCCCGGCGCCGCGCTTGCCGGCCTTTGCGCTGTTCGCGGCGATGCTGTCGGCGGCGGGGCTGCCGCTCTATATGCACGCGCCGAAGTTTTTCGTCGACGAGTACGGCGTGTCGCTGGCGGCATTGGGCACTGTCCTGGGTGTGCTGCGGTTGCTGGATTTCGTGCAGGACCCGCTGCTGGGGCGGGTTTCTGCGATGACCTCGCATTATCGCGGAGTGACCGTGCTGATCGCGGGGGCCGCGATGATTGCGGGGATGCTGGGGCTGTTCGCGGTGGAGCCGATGCTGCCGCCCTTGTGGTGGTTCGCGGTGATGCTGACGCTGGTCTTTTCGGCGTTCAGCTACCTGACGATCTGTTTCTACGCGCAAGGCGTGTCGGTGGCGGGCCGCATTGGCCAGGGCGGCCATCTGCGGGTGGCGCGGTGGCGCGAGACCGGGGCGCTGTTGGGGATCTGTGCCGCCGCCGTGGCCCCCGTGGCGCTGGGCGGGTACGCGGCCTTTGCGATGGCGTTCGCCGGGCTGGGGCTGGTGGCGCTGTGGGCGATGGGGACCGAGTGGCGCGGGCGGCCGCCCGAGGAAGGCGTGACCTCGCAACTGGGGACCGTGCTGCGCGATGCGAAGGCGCGGCGGCTGTTGTTGGTGGCGCTGGCCAACTCGGCGCCGGTGGCGGTGAGCAGCACGCTGTTCCTGTTTTATGTCGAGGACCGGCTGGCGGCGCCGGGCTTGGAAGGGCCGCTGCTCTTGGTGTTCTTCCTGAGCGGGGCGGCGGCGGCGCCGGTGTGGGGCAAGCTGGCCGAGGCGCACGGGCCGCGCCGGGTGCTGATCTGGGCGATGGTGCTGGCGATTGCGGCCTTCGGCTTTGCCGTGATGCTGGGCGCGGGGGATGTCTGGGCCTTTGCGGTGATCTGCGTGCTGACCGGCGTGGCGCTGGGGGCCGACATGACGCTGTTGCCGGCGCTGTTCGCGGACCGGATGGCGGAGGTGTCGCCGGGCGCGGCCGAAGGGTTCAGCCTGTGGTCTTTCGTGTCGAAGATCACGCTGGCCATCGCGGCGGTGGGCTTGCTGCCGCTTCTGGAGACGGTCGGCTATGCCTCGGGGCAGGAGAATTCGGAAGACGCGTTGTGGGCGCTGAGCCTGCTTTACGGGGCGGTGCCCTGTGTTCTGAAAGTGGCGGCGATTGCGCTGCTGGCAACGGTGCCCGGGGGCGGGGACGCGCCCGTGGGGACCATGGTTGAAGCGGGGAGACAGCGATGATGTTCGAAGGATTTCTGATCATGTGCGGCGCGGCGTTGGCGACCGGGCTTGCGATGCTGCGCAACCGTTTCGCGGGGTTCCGGGCGCAGAGCGTCGAGGATTACGCCGAGACGCTGCCGCGGTTCGACCTGCGCCAGCATCTGAACGGGGCGATGCGCTATGAAGGCGTGATCTATGGGCCGCTAGGGCGCGTGGCATCGCGGTTCTCCGCCCGGTTCGATGCGCGCTGGGAGGGCAACAGGGGCGTGATGTCCGAGCGGTTCACCTATGACAGCGGGACCGTGCAGGACCGCGAATGGCGTCTGGAACTGGGCAATGACGGGCGTATCCGGGCCGAGGCCGATGACGTGATCGGGACCGGGCAGGGGCGCCACGCGGGAGCGGCGGTGCAATTGTGCTATGACATCCGCCTGCCGGACGCGGCGGGTGGTCATGTTCTGAGCGTGAAGGACTGGATGTACCTGACGCCGGGAGGAACCATTGTGAACCGCAGTCAGTTTCGCAAGTATGGGATCAAGGTCGCCGAGCTTGTGGCGACCTTGCACAAGTTGGACGACACTGAAATTCAGAAAGCGGCATAATGGACTGGACTGGAAAACGCTATTGGCTGGTGGGCGCCAGCGAAGGGCTGGGCGCGGCATTGGCACGGAAACTGAGCGCGGTGGGGGCGGAAGTGATCCTGTCGGCGCGCAGCGAGGACCGGCTGAAAGAGGTGGCGGAGATGCTGCCGGGACGGGCGCGTTGCGTGACCGTGGATGTCACCGACGAGGACAGCGTGAAGGCCGCCGTGGAAGAGGTGGGCGAGATCGACGGGGTTGTGACGCTGGCCGGGGTCTATTGGCCGATGAAGGCGACCGAGTGGGAGCCCGAGCAGGTTACTGCCATGGCGGATGTGAATTTCACCGGCACGGTGCGCGTGCTGAACCACGTGGTGCCCAAGATGGTCGCGCGCGATCACGGGCATATCGTGATGACCGGTTCGCTGGTGGGGTTCCGCGGGTTGCCGGGGGCGATCGGGTATGGCGCGAGCAAGGCCGGGATCATGTCCTTGGCCCAGAGCATGCGCGCGGACCTGTGGCGGACGGGCGTGGTGGTCCAATGCGCCAATCCCGGGTTCATCCGCACGCGGCTGACCGACAAGAACGATTTCAGGATGCCGGGCCTGATGGAGCCCGAGGACGCGGCGCAGGCGATGTTTGAACTGATGAACGACGAGAACGCGTTCGACCGCAATTTCCCCAGCTGGTTCAGCCTGGTCTTCCGCGGTGCGCGGTTCCTGCCCAACTGGCTGTATTTCCGCCTGTTTGCGTGAGATCAAGGTCGCGGCCTGTCTTTGAGACCATGTTTCCGGTAGACTGGTAGCCGGAAAAGGAGGTCGGGACATGCTGGATATCAGCACTTACAAGGTGGCCCAGGTGATCCTTATGTCGCGCGAACTGGACCGCGCGGAGGGAGAATTGCGGGCCTTCATCGAGCGGCTGGCCGAGGAGGAGCAGGCGAGCCTGGTGGCGCTGATGTGGATTGGGCGCGGCAGTTTCGGGGCCGACGAGTTGGACGAGGCCAAGGCGACCGCGCGGGACGAGGCGACGACGCCGACGGCGGATTACCTGCTGGGTACGCCGCATGTGTCGGATCATCTGGAAAACGGGCTGGACGAGCTGGGCCTGTCGGCGCAGGACGACGAGGACGACCTGGTGCGCGGCGGGTGATTTTCGCGGCGTGGTGGGGTTTCATCCACCAGAGGTGGGTTTGCATCCACCAGAGGTGGGTTTTCACCCACCCTACGCGGTGTTGCGACTTTGCCCGCGGGGGCGGGAAAATGCAGCCGGCAGCCCGGAGAGGGCCCGAAACGGCGCGGAATGTGATATGGTCCGGGGCAAAGGCGTTTTCAGGAGGATGAAATGAAAGCATCTGTCGTCGTCGCAGCCATCGTTTCAATCACGGCCGCCCCCGCACTGGCGGGCAACCTTACGCCGCCGGCGGATCCCTACGTGCCGCCGCCGCCCGTGCCGGTGTCGGACTGGGCCGGACCCTATGCCGGTGTGCAGCTGGGGTTCGGCGATCTTGATCTGAGCGGCATCGCTTTGCCCGGGGCCAACGTGCCGAGTCAGAGCGATGACGGGTTTCTGGGTGGTCTGCATGTTGGCTACAACTGGGATCGCGGCACGCTGGTTTACGGCGTCGAGGGCGATATCGACTTTACCGACATTTCCTTCAACACGACCGATGTCGACACGATCGCGCGTCTGCGGCTGCGGGCGGGTGTGGATACCGGCAGCGCCTTTGTCTATGGCACGGCGGGTGCCGCGCACATGACCGGTGGCGGCGGCGGCGTCAGCCTGGACGGCTGGGGCTGGGTGGCCGGTGCCGGGGTCGATTTCAAGCTGAGCGAAACGTGGGTCGCGGGCGCGGACGCGCTGTACCACGAGTTCGACGACGTATCGCCTACCGGCAGCGTCGACGGCATGACCTACCGGCTGCGGGTATCTTACCAGTTCTGACGCGCGGGTTTCGGGACGGCGGAGGACGCGTGGGCTTTCGCCCACCCTACGCGTGTCGCGGGCGCCTCAGGCGAGGTGGTCGACCACCTGAAGATGCTGGGCGAGGCGGTCGACCTCTTGCAGCAAGCGTTCCACGAGTCTCGGGTCGCTGGGGGCCGGACTGACGCCGGCGGGGATTTCGCGGTTGGCCACGGCCTCGATTGCGAGGGACACGGGGATCGAAACCAGGCGCGACATGGCGGTGCCGCGGGCGTCGCCCCAGGCATCCATCACATAGGTCTTGTGCCAGACCGCTTCGCCGCCGCGCTCGGCCTTGAGGTCGACGCAGAGCACGACGCGGTCGGGGTCGTCCTCGCCATAGGCGTTGTCGCGCCAGAACTGGTCTGACATTTCCTTGAGCCTTGCCTCGCCTTCGGGGCCTTCGAGCGTCTCGATCTCGGCGAAGACATCCGACCAGGCCTCGGACCAGCCGTCGAGGCGCAGCGTGCCGCGGACGAATTCCTTGACCCGCCACGTGGGCTCGAACCCGTAATCGTCGAGGAAGGGCAGGCTGTCGCGGTTGGGATAGACCTCGAACGTCTCTGGCGTGGGCAGGGGGGCGGTGTAGGTGCCGAGCGCATCCCACGGGCGTTGAACGTTGAGTTCCGAGAAGTTGCGGATAGAGCGGGAGGGCGAGCGCAGGGCCTTGAGCACGCCAAGGGGCGACCAGCTGAATTTATAGCGGAACGGGTTGGGGTTTTTCGGGATGCCGCCGCAATAGCTGAGGAAGGAGAGGTCGTTTTCCGGGTTGAACGCGTGCGAGGCGCGGTAGTCGGCCATCAGGTGATGGGCCATCAGGTGGTCGATGCCGGGATCGAGGCCGATTTCGTTGACCACCGACACGCCGCGCAGGAGCGCCTTGGCGTGGAGCGCGCGCATTTCGGGCGCGATGTAGGAGCTTGAGACGAAGTGCGCGCCCTTGTTGATGCACATCTCGGCGATCGGCACATGCCAGTCGCCGGGCAGCATGGAGACGGTGATGTCGCCCTCCTGCACCTCGGCCGACAGCATGTCGAAATCGAAGGCGCGGATGCGGTTCGTCAGGTCTCCGACCGCCGCCTCGGCCTTGTCCAGGGAGCGGTTCCAGACGGTGACCTCGTGGCCCGCCTCGATCAGCCTGCGCAGGCCGGGCACCGCCGAAAGGCCGGTGCCGCACCAGTGGATTGTCATGTCTGTGCCCCCTTCAAACGTGGGCGCGGAACGTCTGTTCCGCGCGCGCCCATACTCCGCCGTCCAGTTTGTCGAGCGTTTTCAAGGATGGCAAGAGTTGGCTGGCATAGTCCTGCGAGGATTCCAGCGGCAGGAGCGAGGGCAGGTTGTCGATGGCCATGACGTCAAGCGGGGGCGCGTCGTGCACGCGGGTCACGGGCGCGTCCCAGGTGGTGGCCAGGCAATAGACCGGCACGGGGTTGTAATCACTGTCGGGGTCGCAGGCGACGTCGCCGACGACGGTCAGGCGGCGGGGCGCTGTCAGGGCCTCTTTTGGCACAAAGACCGGCGTGCCGGGGCGGGCGAAGATGCAGTTGAGAAAGAGGTCGTGGGCGAGGATTTCCGGGAAGGGGCCGCCATGCGCGGTCTCGTCCATGTCCCACCTGGTGGGGGTGACATCGATCGCAGTGCAGAGGTCGGCCGCGCCGGTGCCGACGCGGCCAAGCGCGCCGATGACGATGGCGGAAGGGCGTTCGTGGTTCGTGGCGTCGAGCGTTTGGGCCAGATCGGCCAGAAGCGCGTCCTTGTCGGGATAGGCGGACACGGGCCCGCAGGTCTGACCCTGTTGCTGCGCGGCCCAGGCGAAAAGGCTGACGGCGGCCCCCGCATAGCCCGCCCAGTAGCCGAAGGCGGCGACGCGGCGGCCCTGCTCATCCACCAGGTATTCCAGGTCGTAGAGCGTGCCGCCGCCTGCCTTGAAGCGGTCCAGCAGGCGGCGGCCGGAATGCTGGCCCTTGAAGGCGTGGCCGAACATGATGTGGCGGTGCGGCAGGGGCGTGCCGTCGTCGGGCAGTTCCTTGAGCCCGAAGATGATGGCATCGCGGGGCGCGTCGGGCCACGAGTTCTGCGGCACGATCTTGGCGCCCGCGTCGGCATAGCGGTCGGTTGGGATAATGCGGTCGGGGCTGTCCTCGACGCTGATTTTCACGCCCTGCGCGATGAGGGCGGCGGCGCCGTCGGGGGTGAGGCCGGTGCGGTCTTCGTTGTCGCGCTGTTCGGCGCGGAGCCAGAGATGGGTCATGCGAAGTCCTTCGTCAGCAGGCCATAGTCGCGGATGGCGGCAGCCGAGGGGCGGGCGGCCATCATGGCGCGGTGGGCCTTGATCCTGGGGAAGCGGTCCACGTCGACATTGTCGGTCTCAAGCCAGCAGCAGATGGCGAAGAGCCAGGGGTCGGCGATGGTCATGGTCTCGCCCATCACGAAGGGGGCGAAGGCGCAGGTGTCTTCGATGAACGTGCAACTGTCGGTCATGGTTTGCGGCATCTTGGCCTTCATGTCGGCCAGCGCCGCGTCGCTGTCGGCCCAGCGGATGCCGCGGGGGCCGTGGGCGTGGTTCACATGCATGGTGGCGGCGAGGTAATAGCAGATGCTGCGCATCTGGGCTGCCAGCCACGGGTCGGCGGGCACGAGGCCTTTGTCGGGCACTCGGGCGGCGATGAACTCTGCGATGGCGCCGGTCTCGGTCAGGATGCCCTGATCGGTCACCAGTGCCGGGACGCGGCCCTTGGGGTTGATGGTGAGGTAGTCGGGCCCGGTCTGCTCGGACTTGGCGAAGTCGACGGAGACTGGGGTGTGATCGAGGCCCGATTCCTGAAGCAGGAAGCCGGTCGCGACGGAGATCGTGCCGGGGGCGTAGTAGAATTTCATGCGCGGGGTCCTTCAGACATAGGTGCGGGCATGGGCCCGGTCGGGGCGGTCGAGATGCGGGGTACCGTTGAAGCCCGCGACCATCAGCGTGTCGTGCACGTAGCTGAGACGGTGCATCGAGGAATTGTTGATCTGCAGCATGACCCGGGCCATGGCGGTGTTGTCGAGGTCGAGCACGTGGCGCATGGCCATGCCGATGACGCCGCCCGAGGTGACCAGCAGGGTGCGGCCCGCGTCGGCGCATTGCTCGGTCAGCACCTCGGTGATGCGGGCGGCGAAATCATCGAAGCTTTCCGGGACGCCGGGCAGGTGGCCTTGGGTCCAGAGGGTGATGACCCGCGGCAGGTGGTGGGCGAATTCCGAGGGGTCGGTGGGCACCGGGATGGCGTGGGCGTCGAAGGCGGCCTGCGCGAGGGCGAAATAGCTGAGCTCATTGAGGCGCGGGTCCCGCGTGGTGACGGTGACGCCCATGTGGCGGGCGGTGTCGACCTGGCGCTGCAGCGTACCGGTGAGGACGCGGTCGAAATGGGGATTGGTGGCGGCGATATGCTCGCCCAGCCAGCGGGCCTGGTCGGTGCCCAGAGGGGAGAGCCGGTCGTAGCTGTCTTCGTCCGTGGCATGGCTGTTGGCCTGCCCGTGCCGGACCAGGATGAGTTCCGCCAAGGTGGGTGCTTTCGTCGTATCAGATGGGGGCAACCTAGCGCCGGGGCGCCGGAGGGTGAAGGTGGTGGCGCGGAATATTTCGCCCGGAGTGAAGATGGGAGGTGTCGGAGCCTCCGGCGGGAGTATTGTCAACCGAAAAATTATTTATTGTCAGTTGTTTATCTGAAGGGGGGTGAAGGGTATCCCCCTTTCTGTCCACGTTCGACATTGCACTTAAACCCCTATGTGCGTCTTCCGTAGCTCGCTCATTTCGTTCAGAAACTCTGCTGCCGTGGTCTCGAAGATATGTTCCCCAGAGCAATGGTCTATAAAGACCCATCTTCATACAGTTAGTCTGTAAGTTGCGGCATGGAGCGAAAGGCTATTCTGTGACTTAGAGTTGCCCCAAAAAATTAAATGAGGCTTTCGATACAAAGGGCGCACAGCTGCCGTTCGCGAACGCCACACACAAATGTCTGCAGTAAGTGATCGACCGTTATTCTTGCAACCTATTCTTATTGTGTCCGATAAGGCAAACTTATTGGACATAGCGAGCTGCGGCGGAGTGGGGCGGTTTATACCGTATATTGTGAGCCGGGTTGTCTGCGTTACGACCTGCACCGAGACCGCGACGATCCCGCACGCTTCGTGATGCTGGAGGCCTGGGCCGATGCGGAGGCCCTCGAGGCCCATGGCAATGCCGCCGCCTTTACGGGGCTTGCGGCACGGTTCGACGAACTTCTGATGACATCGCCCGACCTGCGGTGCCTGGAACATCTGGCCTGAGGAGGCGATCATGACAAAGTTGAAAAGCAAGCGCGTTCTGGTGATCGGGGGCAGTTCCGGGATCGGGGTAGCCGTGGACGCCGCGGCTCTGGCCGAGGGCGCGGATGTCACCATTGCCGGGCGGACAGAAGAACGGCTGGCCTAGGCATCCGGCGCGCTTGGCAATGTCCGGGCCGTACAATTGGATACGGCGGATGCGGATGGCGTTGCCGCGTTCTTCGAGACCGAGGAGAGGTTCGACCACATCCTTGTCTCGGCCTCGCAGACGCCCACGGGGCCGGTGCGCAGGTTGGGCGTGGCAGACGCGCGGGCCGCGATGGACAGCAAGTTCTGGGGCGCCTGCACGGTGGCTCGCGTTGCAAAGATCGCGGAAGGCGGGAGCCTCAGTTTTGTCTCGGGCTCTCTTGCCGATCGTCCTTCGGCAAGTTCAGTGCTTCAAGGCGCGATCGACGCCGCGCTTGAGGCGCTGGCGCGCGGACTTGCCCTGGAACTGGCGCCTGTACGGGTGAATGCGATCTCGCTTGGCCTCGTTGATACGCCACTCTGGTCCAAGAGGGACAAAGAGGCCCGCAAGGGGTTGCCAACTTGCTGCGCGCCCTGATCCCCTTTTGTTGCATCATTGGCCCGCGTTTCATTGGGGTGATGCTCTCCGACGAGCGTTGATATGTCTGTAAATTGTCGAGCGGCTGAGCCCGGTCAGTTCCTGAATATCTTTCTGCCTTAATATTCTATCGGTCATGCATGTCCTCTATTTCTTTGGATGCAATCACCTTAGCAGCGAATGATTTAAGCCAAGTTTACGTTTGTTCAGGAATTGCCGGTAACAAAGTTTGCCCACCCTTTCATCAAGGGTGTGCGCTTGGGCAGGTAAGTTGAACGTTTGTATGCATCGAGCTTAATCGCCCGTTCTGACGTGACCGATGCAAGCTTCGGCAATCTCTTCCTCACAGTGAATTTCATCCACAAGCCATGTGCGCAAAGAAGAGCGAAACCCTTGTGGGCGTGCCGGGATGTTGTTGTCCACCAAGAAATTGCGCATGCCCATTTTGTTCAGGGGGCCGCCTGTCGAGTTGGGAAACAAGTATCCGTTTCTTGAATGTTTCTTTGCGAGTTCGATCAGGGGCAAATGTTCTTCACTCAAGGGTACGTCAAAAAGCGAAGTCGCTGTCTGCGCGACCTTTGACGTGGAGCGGGGGAATAATCCAGACGGAACTCATAAGCTGACCCAACCGCATGTTGTTGATCGAATCCGACCGCACGCCCGTCAAGATCAGCATCCGCAATGCCAGTTGCGTGGGGTCGTCATCCGAGAGGGTCGCGTAGAACGCAGGTACGTCTTTCCAGTGGAGCGCTTGGTGTGGCGTCGAGCGTTTCTTGTTATAACCGAGGATCACCACAGCATCGTCGATAACTGCTGTGCTGACACGGAAGCGTTTGGCGCTTGCGTAATTGAATATCGTTCTCAGCCGGGAAATGCACTTTTTGGCGGTAACCGGCTTCTCATGCCAGATGGGTTCCAGCGCACGCGCGATGTCTTCCTGATCAATCTTCACAATCGGCATCTTGCCGAGCTTCGGCAGGACATAGAGCCGAAGAGGGCTGAACCATCTGCCATCGGACCCACCATGCTTGAGGCTTTTCTTGTGTTTCTCGTATGCGTCCAATGCAAGGTGCTCGAGGGGGGAACCGTGAAACCGTGATCGACTTCACTGTTCGACCAATACTCCGGGGGTGCTCGAGGAGCTGGCCACTCGACGAAAATTAGAGCGCGGCGCAGCCGCACCTTTGTATCAGGCCTTCTCGTCCAGCTCGCGCAGATAGTCGGCGCCGCGGTCGGCCAGCGGGCCGGTGCCGTCTTTCCAGCGGCGGTGGATCCAGAACCATTGTTCCATGTTGTCGCGCACGGCCGCTTCAAGGCGGGCATTGAATTCGCGGGTCATGGTGACCGGGTCGGAATGGGCGATGGGTGTTTCGGTGTGGATGGTGAAGTGGAGGCCATCGGGGTCGCGCAGGCCCCAGACCGGAACCAGCAGCGCGTCGAATTTCAGCGCCATTTCGGCAGTGGCGAGCGAGGTGAGGGCCGGCTTGCCGAAGAAATCGAGCGGCACGCCGTCATGGGCGTTGAGATCGTTGAGGATCGCCAGCACGCCGCCCGAGCGCAGGTGCTTGACCATCTGCATCATGCCCTTGCGGCCCTGTTCGAACATCGGCTCGGAGAGCGCGGCCATGGCGCGGACGTAATGCGCATTGAAAGGGCGGTTGGCCATGGGGCGGTAGAAAACGCCCATGTTGAAGCCCTGTTCCATCATCGCCATGCGCGCGGCATTGAAGCTGCCGAAATGGCCGGTGACGAAGATGACCGGTCGGCCGGAATCGCGGGCGGCGCGCACATCCGGCAGGCCGGGGCCGACCACCGGCGACTTGCGGGCATGGTCGGGGAACTCGGGCGAGTAGAGCTCCATCATGTTGCGGCCGGCATTGTCCGGCACGCGGCGGGCGAGCGTCTCGATCTCGGCCTGCGACAGGTCGGGACGGACGAGGGCGAGGTTGTCGCGCACGCGTTTGCGGTAGCCCGCGAGGGGCGCCAGCACCCGCGTCGTCAGCCAGGCCGCGAAGGGGATGCGCCAGCGATAGGGCAGCAGGCGGGCCATGCGGATGGGCGCGACGAGGGCGGCGCCGGTCAGGCGTTCGACGAGGGGGATCTTTTCAGGCGCGCTGCTCATGGGCAGGGGATACGCCGGGGGCGGGGCTGCCTCAAGTGTTTTCAGGCGCGAGGGGCAGGCCGGTGCCGATCATGGAGTCGCGGGTGACCAGCTTGGCCAGCGCGGCCTCGGTCATGTCGTCGGTGCCCGAGGGCCTGGCGGGCAGGACGATGTAGCGCATGTCGGCGGTGCTGTCGTGGACGCGGATGCGCGTTGTGTCCGGCAGGTCCACGCCGAACTCGCGCAGCACGGCGCGGGGTTCGCGGACGGCGCGGGAGCGGTAGGCTCGGGTCTTGTACCAGTCGGGCGGCAGGCCCAGGAGGTTGCGCGGGTAGCACGAGCAGAGCGTGCAGACGATCATGTTGTGGATGTCGGCGGTGTTCTCGACCGCCACCAGGTGCAGGGGGCCGATGTCGAAGCCCATTTCGCGCGTGGCATCGCCGGCGTTTTCCATGAGCCGGGCCTTGAAGGCGGGGTCGGTCCAGGCGCGGGCGACCACGGCGGCGCCGTTGGCGGGCGAGCGGGCATCCATCTTGTCGATCTGGGTGGCGATCTCTGCCGGGGTGAGGTGGCCCTTTTCGATCAGAAGCTCGCGCACGGCGATTTCCATCCGCTGGAAATAGGTGAGGGGGGCGTCGTTGTCCTGCCGGTAGGGGTGGCCGGAGGGCGAGAGGTGGTCATGGTGGTCGTGGGGCATGTCAGGCCTCTTCCAGCCAGTGGTCGTAAATCTCGGCATCCACTGTATCAGCGGGGTTTTCCGCCGCGTCGCCCCAAAGCTCGGCCATGGTGAAGCGGACGCGGTAGAGGGTCTTTTCCGGGGCGGGCAGGCCGTAGGCGAGCTGTTCGGGGTTGCGAAAGCGGCCCAGGATGCGCTCGACCTCGCCGGTCTTGCCGCGCAGGTAGAAAGGCGCGCGGACATGGCCCGGAGGATACATGGCCTTGACGCGGACGCGGTTTCCTTTCGGGGTCATTCCTGCGCCTCGCCATAAGTGGGGCCGCGGCGGGCGACCTCTTCCATGCGCTGGCCCAGTTCCTCGAGCGTGTAGACGCCCGCCTCGATGAGGTTCTGGTTGGTGGCGGCGATCCAGCGGTCGTAGTAGCTGAGCGTCTCGAACGCGTCCTCGCCCATGTCCTCGAGCGCGCGGCGGAGGCCGTCGACGGTGAAGAGACCCTTGGCGCCGCAGAGCACCATGAGCGCGTCGACGCGTTTTTCCCAAAGCGCGAAGTCGTGGCCCTCCATCGCGATGGGGCCGGCGGATCGTCCGCCCATGTCGTGCCAGCGGTGTTCGGGTGTGTCTGTCATGCGCCGAAGGGTAGGACGGTGGGGCGGCGTGTGTCCATGGGGATTGCGCCAGCGCGTGGGTTTTCACCCACCCTACCACGCCGGGTTTTCAGGAAATGTAGCCCTCGCCGTTGCAGAGCCCGCAGCGGGTGGTCTTGCGGCCGAAGCAGCCGTCGCAGCGGTCGTGGACGGGTTTGCCCAGGCGGTCCAGGCGCCGGTGGGTGGTGCCGCGGCCGAAACAGATCTGACAGGGTGCCTGGCCAGAGCCGGTGCAGCGATGGCACCGGCGCAGCTGCGCGTGTTCGCGGGAAGGTCTGTTGAAACCGACTGACATTCTTTCGCCTTTCGCTACTCCGGCGCAGGTGCCTAGCATGCGTTTGGGGCGATTCTTGGGCGGTGCGCGGGATGCGCGCGGGTCAGGCGCGAGGCGTGTCGTCCTTGGGTCTGCCGGTGTAGAGCAGCAGCCCCACGCCGACGGCCATGACGATGGCGATATAGAGCGCGGGCGAGCCGATGCAGCCTTCGGCGGCGGCCGCGGGGCGCTGGCCGCCGGTGGGATCAAAGAGGGTGAAGGCCGAGACAAGCAGGCTCCAGCCGACGAAGACGGCGAGCGCGCCCCAGGCGCTGCGGAAGCGCAGGACGAGGGCGGAGGCGAAGAGCAGGACGAGCGAGGCGGGAGAGCCGAAGAGCAGGATCGCCTCTTCCCACGCCGGAACCGGGGCGCCGTCCCAGCCGGGACGGACCTTGGCGCAGACGTCCTGCGCGCGGGCGGCCACGGGCCGGGTCAGGAGCGCGGCAAGGATCAGTCCTCTTCGAAGGGGTCCCATTCCTCGTCCACTTCGGGCAGCGCGTCGGCCTGGGCCTCCGCGGCGATGTCCTCGGGCGTGCGGATCTCGTCGATGCGGGCCTCGGGGAAGGCGGCGAAGACAGCCTGGACCAGCGGGTGTTCGCGGGCCTGCGCCTCCAGCGCGTTGCGGGCGGCGTCGCGGATTTCGGCAATGGTCTCGGCGCCGCCCTCGTTGACGACGGAAACGGCCCAGCGGTTGCCTGTCCAGGTCTGCAGGCGGGTGCCGAGGCGGGCGGCGAGGTCGCGCGGTGCGTCCTTGGTCGGCACGAATTCGATGCGGCCCGGCTGGTAGGCGGCGAGGCGTAGCGAGGTCTCGACCTCGACCAGCAGTTTCACGTCGCGGTGGGCGCGGATGAGTTCGACGACGTGATCGAAGGTGGGATAATGTGCCAGGGCGGCCTCGGCCTGGGTGGCGAGCGCGGTGACGCCGCCGCCGTTACGGCCGCCGTTACCACCTCCGGCGGTGTGCGTCGGGGCGTATCCGCCGGCCTGCGGCGCAGGTGCGCCGTGGCTCGCGCCGCTATTGCCGCCGCCGGGCGGTGTGGGCGCGGGACCCGAGGGCGGGTTGTCGCGCAGGCGGCGCACGAGGTCCTCGGGCGTTGGCAGGTCGGCCACGTGGGTGAGACGTATGATCGCCATCTCGGCGGCCATCATGGAATTGGGGGCGGCGGCGACCTCCTCCAGCGCCTTCAGCAGCATCTGCCACATGCGGGTGAGCACGCGCATCGGCAGCGCCTCGGCCATCTGGCCGCCACGGGTGCGCTCATCGGGGCCGATGGTGGGGTCCTCGGCGGCTTCGGGCGTGATCTTGACTACGCTGACCCAGTGGGTGACTTCGGCCAGATCGCGCAGCACCGCCATCGGGTCGGCGCCTTCGGCATATTGCGACGACAGTTCGGTCAGGGCGCCCGCCGCGTCGCCCTTCATGATGAGGTCGAAGAGGTCCATGACGCGGCCGCGATCGGCAAGGCCCAGCATGGCGCGGACCTGTTCGGCGGTGGTCTCGCCCGCGCCGTGGGAAATCGCCTGGTCCAGAAGGGAAGTGGCATCACGCGCGGAGCCTTCGGCGGCGCGGGTGATGAGGGCGAGCGCGTCCTCGGCGATCTGGGCGTTCTCGTTGCCGGCGATGCGGCGCAGGAGGTCGAGCATCACCTCGGGTTCGATCCGGCGCAGGTCGAAGCGCTGGCAGCGCGAGAGGACCGTCACGGGAACCTTGCGGATCTCGGTGGTTGCGAAGATGAATTTCACGTGGGCGGGGGTTCCTCGAGCGTCTTCAGCAGCGCGTTGAACGCGCCCGTGGACAGCATGTGAACCTCGTCGATGATGTAGACCTTGTAGCGGGCCGAGGCGGCGCGGTAGTGCACGCTTTCGATGATTTCGCGAATGTTGCCGACGCCGGTATTCGAGGCCGCGTCCATTTCCAGCACGTCGACGTGCCGGCCTTCCATGATCGCCTTGCAATGTTCGCACTGGCCACAGGGATCGGTGGTTGGGCCGCCGTTGCCGTCGGGGCCGATGCAGTTCATGCCCTTGGCGATGATCCGGGCGGTGGTCGTCTTGCCGGTGCCGCGGATGCCGGTCATGATGAAGGCCTGCGCGATGCGGTCGGCGGCGAACGCGTTCTTGAGCGTGCGCACCATGGCGTCCTGCCCGACGAGATCGGCAAAGGTCTCGGGGCGGTATTTCCGGGCCAGGACCTGGTAGCCTTTGTCTTGGGTCTCGCTCATGCCACGCCTTTTCGGATTCGGGTTTCCGGCCAGAGTAGAGGCGTGGCACGCCGGGGTCCAGCAGGCGGTGCGGAGATCAAAGGCTCCAGAGGATGGCGCCGACAGCGGCGGTGGCGAGCGTCATCAGGCTGGCCAGCAGGGTGAAGTTGCGCGTGGGCATGGGCGCGGAATCGTGATTTTCCATGCGGCGCATTGTTTTGCGCGCCTGTATGCGGGCGGCCCAGAACACCACGATGGCGATCCCGAGAAACGCGCTTGCGACGGCCTTGGCGGCCCAGGTGGGCTCGAACTCCCCGAATACGGCCTTGAGACCGATGGCGACGGCGACCGCGCCCAGGCCGGTGCCCATCCAGCTATTGAAAGTGCGCTCGTTGGCCAGGATCGTGCGGTCGGAGGCCCAGTCGGTGCGCTCCTCGGCCCATTCGGTCTTCTTGTCCAGTTCGTCGGAGTTGGTGTCGTCCTGGGGCATTCCCGTCTCCTTGCGGATTGTCCGTATGAGATTCAATATATCCGACAGAACGAAAACCGGGCTATGTTGGTTGCGATACATCGTCCTTGGGGGGCATCATGCGGTTGAAAGGGTTTCGGCGCAGCCGGAATGTGGAGGATCGGCGGGGCATGGGCGGCGGCGGTCTGCGCCTTGGCGGTGTCGGGTTGCTAATCGTGCTGGCAATCGGGTATTTTACCGGGATCGACATCACGCCGTTGCTGGAGGGTGCGGGCGGCCAGCAGACCGCCCCGCGCGAGATCAGCGCCGAGGACGAAGCGGCGGCAGAGTTCACCTCGCGCGTGCTGGCCACCACCGAGGAGGTCTGGACAGGTGTGTTCGAGGCACAGCTTGGCAGGGAATACGTGCCGCCGGTGCTGGTGCTGTATTCGGGGGTCACGCAGAGCCCCTGCGGCGGAGCGTCGGGGGCGACGGGGCCATTCTATTGCCCGGCGGACCGCAAGGCGTACCTGGACACGGAGTTCTTCGGCACGCTGTCGCGGGATCTGGGGGCGAAGGGGGATTTCGCGGCGGCCTACGTGATTGCCCACGAGGTGGCGCATCACGTGCAGAACGAGCTAGGCATCCTGCCGCAGGTCAACCGCGCGCGGCAGCAGGCAAGCCCGGTGGAGGCCAACCAGCTGACGGTGCGGCTGGAGTTGCAGGCCGATTGCCTGTCGGGGGTCTGGGCACGGTCGGTCGAGGGGTTGCTGGAGCCGGGCGACATCGAGGAGGCGCTGAACGCGGCGCGGCGGATCGGGGACGATCACTTGCAGAAACGCGCGGGGCGCGTGCCGCAGCCGCATACCTTTACCCACGGCACGTCGGAACAGCGGTCTCGCTGGTTCGCCACCGGTTACGAGAGCGGCGACCTTCGGTCCTGTGATACGTTCGCGGCGGACCGTCTCTGAGGAGCCGGGGGCATGTCGAACTTCGTCATATACGCGCTGCCGGTGGCCGAGGGGATCCTTGGCATCGCGCCGATGCCGGGACGGGGTGGGCACTGGGCGGACGACTTGCAGCATCTGGCGGACTGGAAGCCGGCGCTTGTGCTTTCGATGACGACGGTGTCCGAGCAGGTCAGTCACGGCCTGTCGGATTTGGGGGCCGAAATCCAGGACAAGGGTACGCGGTGGATCCACCTGCCGGTCGAGGACATGGGGGTGATCGCGCCCGAGCGGATCGAGGACTGGCATGTCGCCAGCAAGACCGCGCTCAGCGCGCTGCAAGGCGGGGGGCGCGTACTGATCCACTGTTTCGGTGGCTGCGGGCGGTCGGGCATGGCGGCGCTTCGCCTGATGGTGGAGGCCGGCGAGGACGCGGACGCGGCGCTGGCACGGTTGCGCGCGGTGCGGCCCTGCGCGGTGGAAACGAACGAACAGTTACAGTGGGCGCGGGCGGGCTGAGGCCCGGGCAAGATCTTCTTTGAAAAACTCAGTTGGCGGTGCTTTATCCGGGAGCAGTATGGACAAGGCTTGCAAATTCAAATGCAAATGCCCGCCTTGAGGCGGGCATTCGGTTCAGTCTTGTTCAAGGAGTTCAGCCTGCGCAGTCTCGCAGTGCGGCGACGTCCGGGCCGTTGGGCGTGCGCCCAAGGTTGAACGGGGCCGAGGCGTCGCGCCATTGGGCATAATCCTCGAGATATTCCACCATGCTGAGATAGACCTTGGCCGAGTTCGGGTTCTCGCAGGCAGTCTCGACGATCACCTCATTCGCCATCTGCTGGACTTGCTCCAGAGTTTCGTCATCGTAGCGGTTGATCTCGACGGCTTCGTCGAACTTGGCATAGGCCTCGGTGGCGCGCTTTTCGGTGAAGGCCAGCGACCACAGCAGTGTCGCGTCTGCCGCAATCTGCAATTTCTCCTGGGTCTCGGGGCTCAGCGCGTCCCAGGCGGACTTGTTGATCATCACGCCGAACACGGAGGCCGACTGGTGCCAGCCAGGTGTCGCCCAGTATTGGGTGACCTGTTGAAAGCCGCCCGACCAGTCGACATTGGGCGTCGAGAACTCGGCACCGTCGATCACGCCGCGCTCGAGCGACTGATAGATTTCGCCGCCGGCCATCGACACCTGGTTCCCGCCGAGCCGCTCGAGAAGCTTGCCCTGCTCGAGGCCCGAAAGACGCAGGCGCTTGCCCTGCAGGTCTTCCAGATTGACGATCGGCTCGTTGGTGCGGAAGCCGGATTCGTTGTTGGTCACGCCGTAGGGCAGGTAGACCATGTCGAACTGGCCGTAGATCTCGTTATAGAGTTCCGCGCCGCCCCATTGCTGAATCCAGTTCACGTAGTCGACAGCATTGAAGAGGCTGGGGGTGGTCGCCAGCGGCGAAAAGGCGGCGTCGCGTCCGGCCCAGTAGCCGGGCCAGTCTGCGCCGGCCTGGATCGTGCCGGATTCGACAGCACCGAACACCTCGCCCGAAGGGACGAGAGCGCCGCCCTCGAAGAACTCGATGGTCAGCTCGCCTTGCGTCAGCTTGTTGGCCAGGTCGACAAAGTGCTTGTCGGTTTCGATCAGTTCCAGAGACGAGGGCCAGGTCGTGGTCATCGTCCAGTTTTCCTGCGCCGTGGCATGGCTTGCCACCGCTGTCGCGGCCGCGGCCGCCAATGTTATCACCTTCATAGTCATGGTCTCTCCCTTTTCCATGGTTGAGGTTACTGGGTATAGAGGACGTCCGGCAGCCATGTGACCAGCGCCGGGAACAGGGCGACGAGCAGACACATCACCACGATCAGCGCGATGAACGGCAGAACGCCGCGAATGATCGCGCCCGTGCGCAATTCCTTGGGCGCAATGGCCCTGAGGTAGAACAGCGCATATCCGAATGGTGGTGTCAGAAACGAGGTTTGAAGGACCACCGCCATCAGCACGACGAACCACAACAGGTTCACATCGGGCATTTCCTGGATGATGGGCAGGAAGATCGGGAAGGACAAGAGCACGATCCCGGTCCAGTCGAGGAACGCGCCCAGAATGAACACGATCACCATCATCATGGTGATCAGCATCCACGGTTCCATGTCCAGGGTCCGGATGATCTCCTGTGTTGCTCGCAGACCGCCGGTAATATTGAAGACGCCGGTGAAGGCGGTCGCCCCCACCACGATGAAGAGGATCATCGCAGAGGTCCGCCCGGTTTCGAGCATCGCGCCGTAGAAACTGCCAAGCCGGAACCGGCCACGCGCAATCACGATGAGGAGCGCCAATGCTGCGCCGATGGCCGACGCTTCGGTCGCGGTGGCGATCCCTGCCAGAAGTGACCCGAGAATGCCGAAGATCAGAACCAGCGGCGGCAGCGCCTCGACCACCAGCATACGCAGGAGCGTGGCGCGTTCGACCTTCTCTTCGGGCTCGACCGCCGGGGCCAGGTCCGGTCTTATCACGGAAATGAAGTAGACATACACGGCATAGCTGAGCCCGAGCATGACACCGGGGATCATCGAGCCGGCAAAGAGTTCGCCCACCGACAGGGGCGAATAGCTGGCCATCAGGATGAGCATGATGGACGGAGGAATGAGGATGCCGAGACAGCCAGATGCGGCGATCACCCCGGCGGTGAGCGAAGGCGCGTAGCCGTACTGCAGCATCGGGCGCAGGGCCATGACGCCCATAACCGTGATCGAGGCACCGATGATGCCCGTCGTCGCGGCCAGAAGAATCGAGATGAAAACCACCGCGAGGGCAAGTCCGCCCCGAACCTGGCTGAGCAGCAGGCGCAGGGTTTCGAACATCCGGTCCGTTACGCCCGAATCCGACAGGAACCGCGCCATGAGGACGAAAAGCGGAATGGCGATAAGGGTGTAGTTGTCCAGAACGTCGCCGAAGATCCGGTTGATGACGATGCCCAGGACCATCGGCTTGCCCGCGATGATCGCAGTCAACACGGCCGTGCCGCCCAGGACGAAAGCCAGCGGATGCCCGAGGAATAAGCCCGCCAGCAGCAGGCCGAACATCAGAACCGCGATAAACTCGGGATTCATTCAGAGACCTCCTGCCGGTCGAAGATGATTTTCAGAACCTCCGAGATCCCTTGCAGCAGCAAGAGCCCCGCTGCCACGCACATGGCCATCTTGAGCGGATAGACCGGCATCTGAATGGCGCCGTATGTCACTTCGCCCTGCGACCAGGAGCGCATGGCAAATTCCCAGGATCGGGTCAGAAAGACCCAAGCGAACGGAAAGAAGAAGATGATATAGCCCAGAAGGCTTATGATGCGCTGCGCATTGTGGCCGAATCTTTCCGTCAGGATGTCGACACGCACATGCGCGTTGTGCCGCAATGCGTAGCCCCCGAGCAGCACGAAATAGAAGCCGAACAACTGCTTGGAAACATCAAAGGCCCAGCGTGTCGGCTCGCTGAACACGTAGCGCAGAACGACGTCATATATGATGATCGCCGCGAATATGATCGCCAGAACAGAGACGATCCTGCCGACTATTTCGTTCAAGCCGTCGATTGCACGCACCAGAACCACTGCGATGTCTCCTCCCTGGTGATCCGCGAATGTCATGGTGCCCTGCAACCACGATCCCCGTCTCCGGCACGAACATCGGGCAATTCGCATGGAAGTGCAAGCGATCGGGGAAGGCTGTGTAAGTCTATGCTTTCATTGCGCTAAATTAAACTTGGCAGTCCCCGCTGGAGATTGGATTCGAGCGTGATGCGCTAAAACCGCAAAATACGCGGTTATGAACTCGCAGATTGTAGTAGGGGTGCTGGATCGAACCTGGCCTGACTTCAAACGAAAATTGATAGGACCTGTCGTGGAACCGATCTGTCGTACACTGGCCGCTGCATCCCTCGCCACTCTCCGCAAAGAAAACGTGGAGTAACTGATGGCATTTTTGGCCCGCTCCCCCGGGGTTGGAGCAAAAGGTCACCTTGACGCCGTATTCTAAGCAAATTCGAATGCTCTTGTAATTTGATAACCAGCAGTTGGGGACTCCATGGCTTGCTTTGAAAGAGCATTGTTAGACCCGGTCTTTCTAGTGGCCGCGGCGGTGATCGCACTTGCTGGATTCACCATGATCTGGACCCTCAAAACGCAGGATTTCAACGGAAAGCGTTTCTACGCGCTCACCTTCATCGGTGTCATGTGGACTCTTCTCTGCGTTGGTCTCGAAGCGGCGTCAACGACGTATGTCTGCAACATGCAATGGGCGACGGTCGCCTGGCTGGGGCACGGATTGGTGACGATCTCGTGGTGTTACTTTGTCTTCAATTACGTCGGAAACGCCAAATGGGTCCGGACGCGTCGTGCAACTGCGCTCTTGCTTGGCCTCACGCTGGGAATATTTGCCCTGGTCGCCACAAACTCATGGCACCAGCTCGTCTATACCGAAGGCACGATACTTCCGGTCGGAAGCGATCAAATCGAATACGTTCACGGGCCGGGCTTCTACACGATCATCGCCTTGCTCTACACCTTCGTCATGGCCACCTTCGTTTGCCTGATTAGGGGGTTTGTCCGGGCCAGGCGCAGCGCCTGGCCACTGCTGAGCATGCTGACCGCCATCACCTTGTCCCCGCTGGTGGTGAACGCCGCCTATATCGGTCTGGACTTCACCTTCTTCGGTCTCGATCCCACCGCCTTCATGTTCTCGCTGGGCGTTCTGGCTTTTTCCTGGATGCTGGTGGTGAGCAAGACGATGGACATGGCCGCGGTCGGTCAGTCGGTCCTCTTCGATACGAGCAGCGAACCGGTCGTCCTGATCGACCGCAAGCGAAACATCGTGCTGATGAACGCCGCTGCCCGCAAGCGCGAGCTGAACAATGGCAACAGTCAAATGCTGCGCGATCTCTTCGCCGGGCAGGACGAACTGGCCACTGCCGCCGATGGCTCTCATCTGCGCATTGGCGACCGGGACTACGAACCCCGCATACAAAAGGTCCGCAATCCATTGAACCCATCGGACGCCATTCTTGGATGGAGCGTGACCCTGGTCGACGTCACCGACCGCATGGCGATAAATGCCTCGTTGCAGGAGGCCCTTAGGGCCGCCGACGCCGCCAACCGCGCCAAGGACGAGTTCGTCTCGGTGGTCAGCCACGAGATGCGCACGCCGCTGACGTCTCTGAAAGGCGGTCTCGCGCTCGCCCTTGGCGGTCATATCGGCGAGATGAGCGACCAAATGCGCTCCCTGCTGGAAATCGCCCACCGCAACGGTCTTCGCCTGTCACGCCTGATCGACCAGATTCTCCTGGCGCAGAAGATGGACATCGGAGCACTTCAACTGGAGGAGGATACTGTCGATCTCGACAGGCTTCTTACCGACAGTATAGAGGAAAACCGCATCTTCGCCGCAGAGCGCAAGGTAACGCTTGTCAAGACATCGGCTGTCTCACACGCGTTGGTCCAGGGCGACGCCTTCGCCATTCGCCAGATCATCGACAACCTTCTGTCCAACGCCATCAAGTTCTCGCACGAGAACGGCACCGTGGAAGGCGCGTTGCATATGGCCAATGGCAAGCTGCGCTTGTCGATCAAGGATGCCGGCCACGGCATCCCCGACGGGATGGAGGACCGCGTTTTCGGACGCTTCGGACAGGTCGCCAACCAGACCCAGCATTCGACGCAAGGTTCGGGCCTTGGATTGCACATTTCCAAACGGCTGGCCTGTCAGATGCAGGGCGACCTGACCTATGACAGCACCGTGGGCGTCGGCACGAATTTTCACCTGGAGTTCACCGCGATGGAGCAGAATGAAGACCGGTTGGCCGGCTAGGCCAATGAGCGGGAGGCCGAGTTTCAAGCGAAAAATCGCGGCGATGAATGGTCGGGGCGCAGGGCTGGTCTGTGTGGGCCTTTCGGGGATGCGGTGCATCGCCTTTCGGCCGATGTAAACCGGACTGCGTCGGGTTTACTTGGGTGAGAGGCTGGACAACGACCCAAGCGGGGCTCGTTACGGCTGCTTCCTTCCGGACCTGACCGGGTTGGCGAGGCGCCTGCCCGCGCCAACCTCTCACCGGGCTATCTAGGGTGTATGATCGGGATTCGCAAGATCTGCCAGTTTCGCAAGCGGAATCGCTAGCTGCAGGAACCCGGCCGGATCCAGGCCGATTTCGCGGGCGCCCAGTGCCGCCAGGTCGCCCGGGTGATTGCGCACGCCCGGGCCTGTCCCCAGCAAAACGGTTGCATCGCGCGGGCCGTCGAGGTGCCAGCTGTCGCGAGAGGGCCCGGTGCTGTCAGACCCGTTCTGGACGAGATACGCGGTGAGATGATCGCGGACCGGGCGGGAGCTCCGGTGCACCACCATCCGGGGCGCGGCGGCGGGATAGGGGCCGCCGCCGAAGGCGCGGAAATTGTTGGTGGCGACGCAAAAGACCGCGTCGCGCGCCAGCGGCGCGCCGTCGCGCGTGAGGTCGCGGATGCGGCCTGCGCCGGGGTTCAGCAACTGGCCCTGCGGGTCGTAGCGCGGCGGTTGCGCCAGGTCGATGCGGTAGCCAAGGCCGGAAATCGTGTCGAAGGCATGGCTGGCAAAGGCGGGGTTCCACAGCGGCTGCGGCGTGTCGCCCCGGCCCGGCAGGACCTGGTGAAAGCACGAGGCGGCGCGTTCGAGCCAGTCGGCGATTTGGGCGCCGGTCAGGCGCAGGCCGATAACGGTGTTGGGAAAAGGGTAGAGCTCGGCCATGTGCCCCAGGGTCAGCGGACCGGGGGGGATGTCGATGAAATCGCCCGGGCCGGCATGGCCGCCGGATTTGAAGCAGGGCGTCGCGGCCAGCACCGGGAGGTGCGCGTCCTCGGTGCCCTCGAGCGCCGCGATGAGCGCGGCGGTCTTGGCTTCGAGCACCGGACGGACCGAATTGCTGGGCCGCGCCAGGGCGAAATAGCTGTGAATGGCATGGTCGGTGTGCGCGACGGCCCGGGACGTGATCTTGAGCGTGGCCATGTGGGCCGGATGCACGACGGCGGAAAGGTCCGGGTCGGCGGCGGCCGGGGCGCTGTCATCGGGGATCGCCACCGGGCGGGCGTGGCTGTGAAAGTCATGGACCGACCAGCGGGCCGTCTTGGCATCCTGCACAAGGCAGAGATCGAGCACACCCAGATGCGAGCCGCGATACCCCGCCATGACCGCGGGAACCCCGGCCAGGGTACCGGCGTGGTGATCGACCCCGGCGCAGGCGGAACGGCCGCAGTCGTGTCGGGAAACACCTGATGACTGTGCCCGGCCAGAACCGCGTCGATTCCCGGCACGGTGGCCAGTGCGAGGGCGGCGTGTTCCTGGGCCGGGTCGGCCGTTTCGGGCGCGGACGTGGCGGGGCCTATGCCGGTATGGGCCAGTGCGATGACGATCTCGGCGCCGGCGTCGCGCAGGCGGGGGACCTCGATCATCGCGGTCTCGACGATGCCGCGGGTGGTGACACGGCCCGCGAGGTGCTGGTGATCCCACGTGGTGATCTGCGGTGGCAGCAGGCCCAGCACGCCGATGCGGATTGTGTGTTCATTGCCATGGCTGTCGCGCAGGACCGAGGGCAGGATGACTGAGGGCGGGCGCAGGGGCACAGGCTCGGGCCCGGCCCGCAACGCGTTGGCGCAGAGCACGGGGAAGGAGGCGTCGGACAGGGCCCGGGCCAGCCAGTCGAGACCGAAGTTGAATTCGTGATTACCCAGGGTGGCGGCGTCGTAGCCCAGCCGGTTCATCGCCGCGATGACAGGCGACGGGCCGGTCCAATCGCTGTCCGGCCCGGTGCCGATATCAGCGAGCGCGGAGCCCTGAAGGAAATCGCCGTTATCGAAGAGCAGGCTGTTGGCGGCCTCGGCGCGGGCGCGGGCGATCAGCGTGGCGGTGCGGGCCAGGCCATAGCCCGAGACCTGCGTATCGCGGTGATAGTCGTAGGGTGCCAGATGGGCGTGGACGTCGGTGGTTTCCAGCAGCCGCAGCCAGACATGCCGCTCGGGCACGGGGCACTCCGTGGATGCGGGCGCGTACGGCCATGTCTGGTCAAGCGCGTCGTCACTCATAAGCTCTGTCGAAATCTTCCTCGCCCCGGCCTCCCGCCGGGTTGCGCCGACCTTGGCACAGGCGACAGGGGGCGGCAATCGCCTTTTGGTTGATATCACTTATTTAGGATCGCGCTTTGATTGGGTTCCTGCGAACGTGCGCAAGTTGGTGCCGCTTGCCGTCGGCGGGGGGCTGTGGCAGGTCTGCCGCCCAAAGGAGATGCGCATGCGTCATGCTGAAACGGTCACCTTCGGCGGATCGGGTCTGGACCGGGCCGCCGAACTGCGGGGCAGACCGGAGGAGATCGCGGCCGCGCCGCGCGACGTCGTGCTGTTGTGGCGCGGCAAGCCGCTGGTCGAAGGGCCGGGGCTGGACCGGCTGGTGCGGTTGCCGGTGGATCATCCGGTGCTGTCGCAGGCCGATCCAGAGGCAGTGCTGCTGGGGCGGCAGGAAGACGGGCGTCTGATCGAGGCGCGCGAGTTGGTCGACTGGGACCCCGAGGACGTGGATCCGGCCCAGATGAACAGTTTCGTGGACGTGACCGAGCAGCGCCATCCCCTGATGCGCGAGACGGAAGTGTTTGCCGAATTGCGCCGGGTGATGACCCGGCTGAGCCCGCGCGACGCGGAACTGGCGGCGACGGCCAAGGGCGTGCTGCACTGGCATGTCAGCCACCGCTTCTGCGCCCGGTGCGGCGCGCGGAGCGCGCTGGCGCAGGCGGGCTGGCAGCGTGTGTGCCCGTCCTGCGGCGCACATCACTTTCCACGGACCGATCCGGTGGTGATCATGCTGATCACCCATGGCAACAGCGTGCTGATGGGTCGATCGCCGCATTGGCCCGAAGGGATGTTTTCGCTGCTTGCGGGCTTTGTCGAACCGGGTGAGACGATGGAAGCGGCGGTGCGCCGGGAGGTCCGCGAAGAGGCGGGCGTCAAGGTGGGCGCGGTCGAATATCTGGCCAGCCAGCCCTGGGCGTTTCCGGCGTCGTTGATGTTCGGCTGCCGGGGCGTGGCGCTGAGCCGGGAGATCACCATTGACCCGGTCGAGATCGAGCAGGCTATGTGGGTCAGCCGGGAGGAGATGATGCAGGCCTTTGCCGGGGCGCATTCCGTCCTCAGCCCCGCGCGAAAAGGTGCAATTGCGCAATTTTTGCTGCGCAACTGGCTGGCGGATACGCTATAACGCCGGTAATCGACAGTTTTCCGGAACCCAGCCCGGCGCGAAAGACCGGAGGGGACAAGAGAAGAAGAGGCGCAGATATGAAGTTCGTGGCCCACGAGGATGTAGAAGCCCCGATCGAGTTCGTGTTCGAGCAGGTGACCGATTTTGCTGCGATCGAACGGTCCGTGTTGCGGCGCGGAGCCGAAGTGCAGCGTGTCGACGACCTTGACGCAACGCAGCCGGGCATGAAGTGGGACGCGGCCTTTACCCTGCGGGGCAAGCGGCGCGAAATGCAGTTGGAACTGACCGAGCTGGACCGGCCCAATGGCCTGGTCATTGCATCGCGCTCGCCCAACATGGGCGGCAAGATGGTGCTGGACCTGGTGGCGCTGTCGCGGTCGCGCACGCGGATCAGCGTGGTGATCGACATGGCGCCCAAGACGCTGGCGGCGAAGCTGCTGGTGCAGTCGATGAAGCTGGCGAAGGGTAACCTGAACAAGCGGTTCAGCCTGCGTGTGGCGGGCTATGCCAAGGAACTGGAAGACCGCTACAAGAGCATCGCCTGAGGACGGTGGCGGGCCGAGCGCAAAACGGGTCGCCTAGGAAGGCGACCCGTTTTCCCGTTTCAGGCAGGGCCGGTATTAGCCCAGCTGATTGTCTTTCTCCTGGTCGAAGTAAGGTGCGCCATAGCCGTAGGCCAGGCCCAACTGGTTGTCCTTCTCTTCATCGAAGTAGGGAGCGCCGAAGCCGAAGCCCAGCTGGTTGTCCTTCTCTTCGTCGAAGTAGGGAGCGCCGAAGCCGAAGCCCAGCTGGTTGTCCTTCTCTTCGTCGAAGTAGGGAGCGCCGAAGCCGAAGCCCAGCTGGTTGTCCTTCTCTTCATCGAAGTAGGGAGCGCCGAAGCCGAAGCCCAGCTGGTTGTCCTTCTCTTCGTCGAAGTAGGGAGCGCCGAAGCCATAGCCCAGCTGGTTGTCCTTCACTTCGTCGAAGTAGGGAGCGCCGAAGCCGAAGCCCAGCTGATTGTCCTTTTCTTCATCGAAGTAGGGAGCGCCGTTGGTCAGGACGCCGCTGTTGAGCGGGGTGCTGTGCTGGCCCAGGACGTTGACGACCTGAAGGGCGGCGGCGGGGGTGGCGAGAGCTGCGATGACCGCGACTGTACTGATGATACGCATGACGTGTTCCTTTCTTTGTTTGTGTCTGGGCGGCGCGGTCCGTCCGCGTCGTCTGGCAGCAAGATGGAGACACGCAGGGCGCCGCCACAGGGGGGCTCCGCTTCTCGTTACTGGCGCTTCACGTGAATGCACAGAAGCGTGAGAAATGCTGTGGTGATGCTCTCGACCTGCGTGTTCTGCGCGCGCAGATCTTTTAAAAATAACTGTAAAACAAAGAAAAATACTGAAACACACAGAATGTGCACACACGCACGAAATTGGTGCGGTTTTGAGCGTGACGGTACGTTTGTAACAATTGACGTGCCGACGCGCGGCGCGGCCGGTCGTTCCGGCTCAGTGGCGACGCGGATCGGCGGGATAAACGCCCAGCAGCGTGACGTCGGAAGTGAAGTAGTCCAGCTCTTCCAGCGCCAGCTTGACGCCGGGGTCTTCGGGATGGCCCTCGATATCGGCGTAGAACTGGGTCGCGGTGAAGGAGCCGCCGACCATGTAGCTTTCGAGCTTCGTCATGTTGACGCCGTTGGTGGCGAACCCGCCCATCGCCTTGTAGAGCGCGGCGGGAATGTTGCGGACCTGAAAGACGAAGGTGGTCATCATGCCGTCATCGCCGCGGCGGGAGTGGTCGGGCTCGCGCGACATGACGAGAAAGCGGGTGGAATTGTTGCCCTCATCCTCGATCTCGCGGGCGAGCACGTCGAGGCCGTAGATCTCTCCGGCCAGTTCCGAGGCCAGCGCGGCCATCTCGGGGTCGCCGGCCTGGGCGACCTCGCGGGCCGAGCCGGCGGTGTCGGCGCCGGTGACGCGCTGGATGTCGTGCTGCGCCAGAAACTGGCGGCACTGGCCCAGGAGCATGGTGTGGCTCTTGGCGCGCTTGATCTGTTCGAGCGGAACCCCGGGCAGAGCCAACAGGTTGATGTGCACGCGCACGAAGGCCTCGGCAATGATGTGCAGGCCGGAATCGGGCAGGAGGTGGTGTATGTCTGCCACGCGGCCGAAGGTGGAGTTTTCCACTGGCAGCATGGCCAGATCCGCCTCGCCCGAGCGGACCGCCTCGATCGCGTCCTCGAAGGTGCGGCAGGGCAGGGTATCCATGTCGGGATAGGTGTCGCGGCAGGCCTGGTGGGAATAGGCGCCGGGCTCTCCCTGAAAGGCGATGCGTTTGGTCATGTGATTGGTTCTTCGCCCGTTTTTTACCATTTCCCGCTTAGTTTTGCCGAGGGCGGGCGTTTGGTCGCGGAAACTACACCTTGCGCCGCCCGAGGGGAAGCGGATAGATACCGCGCGAGAGATTAAGATGGAAGCGGGCTATGTTTGACACAATGACCTTCACAAAGATCATGGGGGGCCTTTGCGGCACGTTCCTGGTCTTTCTTCTTGGCAAGTGGGCTGCGGAAGAAATCTATCACGTCGGTGGCGGGGGCCACGGCGAGGAGCATCAGGCGGCCTATGTCATCGAGGTGGACGAAGGCGAAGGCGGCGGTGAGGAAGAAGAGGAAACGGTGACGTTGGCCTCTCTCTACTCCGAAGCTGACGTGGGCGCGGGCGAGCGCGTGTTCGGCAAGTGCAAGGCCTGTCACCAGGCGGAAGAGGGCGCGAACGGCGTCGGCCCGCATCTGTACGGAGTGGTCGGGCGCGATGTCGGGGCTGTCGATGGCTTCAGCTATTCCGGAGCGCTGAGCGAGGCGGCGGACGTGTGGACGCCCGAGAACCTGTACGCGTTCCTGGAAGATCCGTCGGGCTATGCGCCCGGGACGTCGATGAGCTATAACGGCTTGGCCAAGCCCGAGGACCGCGCCAACGTGATCGCCTTTCTCGATCAGACCGATGGCGACATGACCGAGGTTGCCGCCGAGGAAGGCGCGGAAGAGACCGCGTCGGCCGAGGAAGGCACCGAGGGAGAGGCGACCGAAGAGGCGTCTGCCGAAGAGGGCACGGAGGAGGACACCACCGAAGAGGCGTCGGCCGAAGAAGGTTCCGAAGAGGACACCACTGAAGAGGCGTCTGCCGAGGAAGGCGCTGAAGAGGAAGCCACGGACGAAGCTTCCGCCGAGGGCGGCTCTGACGAGGAAGCCACCGATGAGGCCGCTGCCGAGGAAGGCTCTGACGAGCAAGCCGCCGAGCAAGCCGCAGCCGAGGAAAGCGCCGAAGAGGGCGGCTCGGAAGAGCAGGCCGCCGAGGAAAGCTCGGGCGGCGAGGGCGAAGGATCGGCCTTTGCCGAACTGGTCGCTGCCGCGGACGTCGCAGATGGCGAGCGGGCGTTCCGCAAATGCGCCGCCTGCCACAAGGCCGAGGAAGAAGCCAACGGCGTCGGCCCGCATCTGGTGGGTGTGATCGGTCGCGACATCGCATCGGTCGATGGCTTCAACTACTCCGACGCGCTGGCGGGCCTCGATGGGGCGTGGACGGCCGACGAGATGAACGCGTGGCTGGAAGATCCCAAGGGCTATGCGCCGGGCAACAAGATGGCCTATCGCGGCGTGCGCAAGGAAGAAGAACGCGCGGCGCTGGTCAAGTACCTGGAATCCACCGGCAACTGAGCCGAGACAATCTGACGACCAGGCCGCCGTTCCTGTCCGGAGCGGCGGCTTTTTTATTGGGACGGCGATGGGCCCAGGGGCGGCAAGTCGCTTGCTGTCGGAAGTTTGAACGGGAATCCGCCTTTCGGCGCTTGAATCCCGTTTCGTTCCTCCTTTAGCTTGCCTTGCAAGGACACCGACCCCACATCAGGCAGGTCAAGAGGAGAGAAGAATGACCCGACGCCACAGCCGGGCCACGACCCGGGCCGTAGCCGTTTCCCGCATCCGTTTCATGACCGCCGCCCTGACCGGGCTTTGCATCGCGGCGCTCGCCGCGACCACCGCGCTGGCGCAGGACGAGGGCGCGGACCAGACCATCATAAAGAGCCACGGCTATTCGTATTTCGGAGAGTTGAAATACCCCGAGGACTACGAACATTTCAGCTATGTGAATCCGGACGCGCCGAAGGGGGGCGAGATTTCTATCGCGCTGCCGGGCAGTTTCGATTCAATGAACCCCTATACCCGCAACGGTCGCGCCTCGGCCCTCTCGACGATCATGTACGAGAGCCTTCTGGGTCAGGTGCTGGCCGGGTCGGGCAGCCTGCCGGGCGACGACATGAACGGATTGTATGGCCTTGTCGCGCACACGGTCGAGTACCCCGAGGACAAGTCGTGGGTGATCTTCCACATGCGGCCCGAGGCCGAATTTTCCGACGGCACGCCTGTCACGGCGGAAGACGTGGCGTTTTCGCACAACCTGCTGTTGGACCAGGGGCTGAAAAGCTATGCCGAGGCGGTGCGCAAGCGGATTCCGAAGGTCGAGGTGCTGGACGATCACAGGGTCAAGTTCCATTTCGCGGACGGCATTTCGCGCCGCAGCCTGATCGATCAGGTGGGCACGGTGCCGATCTGGTCCAAGGCGTGGTACGAGGAGACCGGCGCGCGGTTGGACGAACCGCGACTGGACATCTCGCCCGGCTCTGGCCCGTACGTGATCGACGAGGTGGTGCCGAACCGCCGCGTGGTGATCAGGCGCAACCCCGATTACTGGGGCTGGGACCTGCCGATCAACAAGGGCCGGCACAATTTCGATACGATCCGGCTGGAGTATTTCGCGGATGCCACCGCCGCATTCGAGGCGTTCAAGGCGGGCGAGGTGACCTATCGCACCGAGGCCGACCCCAAGCAGTGGGCCAGCGCCTATGATTTCCCCGCCGCCAACAAAGGCTGGGTGAAGCTGGAGGCGATCCCGGATGGCTCGCCGCCGCCGATGACGGGCATCGTGTTCAACACCCGTCGGGACGTGTTGCAGGACAAGCGCGTGCGGCAGGCGGTGGCGCTGATGTTCAATTTCGAGTGGACCAACGAGTCGCTGTTCGCGGGGTTCTACGAACAGCAGCGGTCCTTTTCCACCGGCACGCCGCTGGAGGCGACGGGCGTGCCAGAGGGGGACGAGCTGGAATTCCTCAACTCGCTGGGCGACGCGGTGCCCGAGGAGGTCAAGACGACCGAGCCGTGGGTGCCGCATGAGAGTGATCCTTCGCGGCTGAGCTCGCGCAAGAACAAGCGCCAGGCGCTGCGGCTGTTGCAGGAGGCAGGCTACACGGTTGGCGAAAACGGCCAAATGCGGGGCGAGGACGGCAAGGTGCTGCGGCTCGACTTCCTGCTGAATGCGTCGGGGCAACCGACGCAAAAGGCCGTGGCCGAGAATTTCGTGTCGAACCTTCAGGACCTGGGAATCGATGCCCGGGTGGAGGCCGTGGACAGTGCGCAGTTCACCAAGCGCGAGCGGGATCACGACTATGACCTGGTGTTCGATGGATATCCGGCGCTGATGGGAACGGGTACGGGCCTGGCGCAGCGGTTCGGGTCCGAGGCCGCCGACGACCTGTTCAATCCTGCCGGGCTGCGCAGCGAGATGGTGGACCGCATCATCGAGGAATCGCTGATGACCGAGAGCCAGGAGGAAGAGGACATGACGATCCGCGCACTGGACCGGGCGCTGCGGCATGAATTCATGTTGATCCCCGACGGCTATGCCCCCAATCATTGGGTCGCCTACTGGGACCAGTACGACCATCCCGAGGAAATTCCGCCCTACCTGCTGGGAACGCTGGATTTCTGGTGGTACGACGCCGAGAAGGCCGAAAAGCTGAGAGAGGCGGGCGCATTTTGATGAACTTGCAGGTCGTGGACGGCGGCGCGTTGACGCGCATCCCGCGGGCATAGGGGGCCAAGGGTGGGCGCCTATATCGTAAGACGGCTGTTGCTGATCATCCCGACGCTGATCGGGATCATGATCATCAATTTCGCGCTGGTGCAGTTCCTGCCCGGCGGTCCCGTGGAGCAGGCGATTGCCGACATCCAGGGACAGGGCGACGTGTTCGGCGGCTTTGCGGGCGGCGAGCAGGACGGAGCCGTGACCGGCAACGAGGGCGACAGCGGGTATATCGGCTCGCAGGGCTTGCCGCCGGAGTTCATTGCCGAGCTTGAGGCGCAGTTCGGGTTGGACAAGCCACCGCTGGAGCGGTTCCTGACCATGCTGGGGAATTATGCCACCTTCGATTTCGGAGAGAGCTATTTCCGCAAGATCGACGTGATGGACCTGGTGCTGGAAAAAATGCCGGTCAGTATCACGTTGGGCATCTGGACGATGTTGCTGTCCTATCTCGTGTCGATCCCCTTGGGTATCCGCAAAGCGGTGAAGGACGGGTCCTCTTTCGACACCTGGACGAGCGGGATCATCATCGCGGCCTATGCGATCCCCGCGTTTTTGTTCGGGATCATGCTCCTGGTGTTGTTCGCGGGGGGCAGTTACTGGCAGATCTTCCCGCTGCGGGGGCTGACCTCGGATGGGTGGGAGGACATGAGCGTGATCGGCAAGGTGCTGGACTATCTGTGGCACATCGTGCTGCCGGTCACCGCGCTGAGCATCGGCGGGTTCGCCACGCTGACGATCCTGACCAAGAACTCTTTCCTCGACGAAATCAAGAAGCAATACGTGATGACTGCGCGGGCAAAGGGCCTGACAGAGCGCAGGGTGCTCTATGGTCACGTCTTCCGCAACGGGATGCTGATCGTGATCGCGGGCTTTCCGGGCGTTTTCGTGAGCGTGTTCTTCACGGGCAGCCTGCTGATCGAGACGATCTTTTCGCTGGACGGTCTGGGGCGGCTGTTTTTTGAGGCTGCAATCGGGCGCGATTACCCGGTGATGTTTGCCACGCTCTACCTGACAACGCTGATCGGGCTGATCGTGGCGCTGATCGGGGATTTGACCTATGTGCTGATCGACCCGCGCATCGACTTCGAGAAGAGGTCGGGCTGAGATGATCAAGCTCAACCCCTGAACCAACGTCGCTGGCGCAATTTCAAGCGCAACAAGCGGGCGTTCTGGTCGCTGATCATCTTTGCGCTGCTGTGCGTGATTACCCTGCCCGCCGAGTTCGTGGCCAATGACAAGCCGCTGTTGGTGAAGTACCGGGACGGCTATTACATGCCGATCTTCAAGTTCTATCCCGAGACGGCGTTCGGCGGGGATTTCCGCACCGAGGCGGTCTATGCCGACCCGGAGGTCGAGTGCCTGATCGTGTCGGGCGGGTTGGAGGATTGTTTCGACGATCCCGAGGGGGTCATCGAGGACGCGCAGGACGGCGAGGTGATGGGTGAGCAGATCGAGAAAGGCTGGACGCTCTGGCCGCTTATCCCCTACAGCCACGACACGCCGGTGGACCGCCCCGGGGCAGCGCCGCTGCCGCCGAACGAGCAGAACCTGCTGGGTACGGACGGGACCAAGCGGGACGTGCTGGCGATCGTGATCTACGGCTTCCGGCTGGCGGTGATGTTCACGCTGGTGGTGACGTTCTTTTCGTCCGTGATCGGGGTCGTGGCGGGGGCCGTGCAAGGGTATTTCGGCGGGCGGATCGACCTGTTCTTTCAGAGGTTCATCGAGATCTGGGCGTCGACGCCGCAGCTTTACGTGATCATCATCCTGTTCTCGATCCTGCCGAGGGGGTTCTGGCTGCTGGTCGGGATCATGGTGGCGTTCGGGTGGATGGCGCTGGTGGGCGTGGTGCGGGCGGAGTTCCTGCGGGCGCGCAATTTCGAGTACGTGCGCGCGGCCAAGGCGCTGGGCGTGGGCAACATGAAGATCATGTTCCGACACATGCTGCCCAATGCGATGGTGGCGACGCTGACCTTTCTGCCGTTCATCATAACCGGCACGATCAGCTTGCTGGCGACGCTGGACTTCCTTGGGTATGGCCTGCCGTCGGGGGCGCCGAGCCTTGGTGAGCTGACGCTTCAGGCCAAGCAGAACCTGCAGGCGCCGTGGCTGGCCTTTACCGCGTTCTTCACCTTCGCGATCATGCTGTCGCTGCTGGTCTTCATCTTTGAAGGCGTGCGCGATGCGTTCGACCCACGGAAGACCTTTCAATGAGCCTGCTTGAAGTCAAAGACCTGAAGGTGGGCTTCCGCCAGGATGGCGCGGTGACGCAGGCCGTGCGGGGCGTGTCGTTCAGCGTGGACCGGGGCGAGACCGTGGCGCTGGTGGGCGAAAGCGGGTCGGGCAAGTCGGTGACGGCGCTGAGCACCGTGTCGCTGCTGGGGGAAAGTGCAATCGTCGAGGGCAGCGTCACCTATGACGGGCAGCAGATGATCGGGGCGAATGACAAGTTGCTGCGCAAGGTGCGGGGCAACGACATCAGCTTCATCTTCCAGGAGCCGATGACCAGCCTGAACCCGCTGCACACGCTGGAAAAGCAGCTGACCGAGTCGATCGAGCTGCACCAGGGGCTGCGCGGTGCGGCGGTGCGGGAGCGTATCCTGGAGCTGCTCAATCGCGTCGGTATCCGCGACCCCGAGAGCCGGCTGGGGGCGTATCCGCACCAATTGTCGGGCGGGCAAAGGCAGCGGGTGATGATCGCCATGGCGCTGTCGAACAAGCCTGACGTCCTGATCGCGGACGAGCCGACAACGGCGCTGGACGTGACCATTCAGGCGCAGATCCTGGAGTTGCTGGCGGAGTTGAAGCGCGAGGAGGATATGGGGCTTCTCTTCATCACCCATGACCTTGGCGTGGTAGAGCGGATCGCCGACCGGGTCTGCGTGATGAAGGACGGCGAGATCGTCGAGACCGGCCCCACCGAGGAGATTTTCGGCAACCCGCAGCACGCCTATACCAAGAAGCTGCTGGGGGCCGCGCCGTCGGGCGTCCCCGAGCCGGTGCCGGAGGGGGCCGAGACGCTGGTCGAGACGCATGGGCTGCGCATCTGGTTCCCGATCCAGAAGGGGTTGCTGAAGCGGACGGTGGGCCATGTGAAGGCGGTGAACGAGGCCGATATAGAGGTGCGCCGCGGTGAGACGCTGGGCATCGTGGGCGAAAGCGGGTCGGGCAAGACCACGCTGGCGCTGGCGCTGATGCGGCTGATCGAGTCCGAAGGCGAGATGAGGTTCGAGGGCGAGGACATGCGCGAGTGGTCCACCCGCAAGCTGCGCCGCAAACGCTCGGACATCCAGATCGTGTTCCAGGATCCGGTGGGCAGCCTGAGCCCGCGGATGACCTGTGAACAGATCATCGCCGAGGGGCTGGGTGTGCATGGCAACCCCGACGGGCGGCCGGTGCGCGAACTGGTGGCCGAGGTGATGCGCGAGGTCGAGCTGAACCCCGAGACGATGGACCGCTATCCGCACGAGTTCTCCGGCGGGCAGCGGCAGCGGATCGCCATCGCCCGCGCGATGATCCTGCGGCCCAAGCTGGTGGTGCTGGACGAGCCGACGAGTGCCCTGGACATGACGGTGCAGGTGCAGATCGTGGACCTCTTGCGCCGGTTGCAGGTGAAGTACGGGCTGACGTATCTCTTCATCAGCCACGACCTGGCCGTGGTGCGGGCAATGAGCCACAAGGTGGTGGTGATGAAGCAGGGCGACATCGTGGAATACGGGGCGTCCGAGGAGATCTTCAACAACCCCAAGACGGAGTATGCCAAGACGTTGTTGCAGGCGGCGTTGGATTTGAAGGTTTAGGGGGCGCGTGGGTTTTCACCCACCCTACGCAGTCAGGTCGTGCGATTGTGTCAGGAGGTCCCGGATCAGGTCCGGGACGGCGGTTGCGTATAGTCTCGTGCGGCTTTCGTGGGGCGGCGCAGGGCTTACCTTGCGGCAGGCTGCGCACCACCTTGACCCACGCCGCCAGTTGCGGCCTACTTGCCGAAATCAAAAAGGGGGCGGGCGTGATTCAACCCTTCCGGTCAGCCGCGCACAGCCCCCGCACCTCAGGGAGAGACGCATGACACTGATGAAGAACCTTTTGGGCGCAGCGGCGACGCTGGCGCTGTCGGCCGCCGGCGCACTGGCCGACCCGGCGTTGATCTACGATCTTGGCGGCAAGTTCGACAAATCGTTCAACGAAAGCGCCTATAACGGTGCATCGCGCTGGGCCGAGGAAACCGGCGGCAGCTACAACGAGGTCGAGCTGCAATCCGAGGCGCAGCGGGAGCAGGCCCTGCGTCGCTTTGCCGAGAACGGCAACAACCCGATCGTGATGGTGGGCTTTGCCTTTGGCGACATCCTGGGCGAGGTGGCGCCGGATTATCCCGACACCAAGTTCGCCATCATCGACATGGTGGTCGAAGAGCCCAACGTGCGCTCGGTAGTCTTCAACGAGCACGAGGGCAGCTACCTGGTGGGGATGATGGCGGCGATGGCGAGCGAGTCCGGCACGGTCGGCTTTATCGGCGGCATGGATATTCCGTTGATCCGCAAGTTCGCCTGCGGTTACGTGCAGGGCGTGAAGGCGGCCAACCCGGACGCGACCGTGATCCAGAACATGACCGGCACGACGCCGGCGGCGTGGAACGACCCGGTGAAGGGCTCGGAACTGACCAAGGCGCAGATCAGCCAAGGGGCGGACGTGATCTATCACGCGGCGGGGGGCACCGGCACGGGCGTGTTGCAGACCGCCGCCGACGAGGACGTGCTGGGCATCGGCGTGGATAGCAACCAGAACTACCTGCATCCGGGTCATGTGCTGACCTCGATGGTCAAGCGCGTGGACAACGCCGTGTATGACGCAATGATGGCGGGTGAGGACCTGGAGACCGGGGTGAACGTGATGGGCTTGTCGAATGACGGGGTGGCCTATGCGCTGGACGAGCATAACGAGGACCTTGTCACGGCCGAGATGAAAGAGGCCGTGGACGCCGCCGCCGAGCAGATCGCGAATGGCGAGCTGGAGGTGCACGACTACATGTCCGACAATACCTGTCCGGCGTCGTAAGGACTTGCCGCCGGGCTGCGAGGGTGGCCCGGCCCCTGCCGGAGACCGCCATGAGTGACAGTGTCAGACGGTTCTTCAACGCCTGGGGCGACGGCGACGCGGAGGCGCGGATGGCCGTACTGAACGACGTGCTGGCGACGGGCGTGCGGTATGCCGACCCGAGGCTGGACGAGGCGTTGGTCGGGCCTGCGGCGGTGATGGAATATGTCGGGCAATACTCGGCCATGGCCCCCGGCGCGATCGTGCAGATCGCCAGCATGGAAACCCGCGACAGCATCACACGCGCGACCGTGGAGTTCATCATGGCCGACGGTCATATCCAGTTGGGGCAGTTCGTGATCGAGATGGACGGGGACCAACGCCTTACCCGGGTCGTAGGCTTCAAGGGGACGGGCGCATGAGCGTAGCGCCGGCAATCGAGTTGCAGGGTATTTCCAAGGCCTTCGGGCCGGTGCAGGCCAACAGGGATATCTCGATCAAGGTGGCCCCCGGCACCATTCACGGGATCATCGGCGAGAACGGTGCGGGCAAGTCGACGCTTATGTCGATCCTTTACGGGTTCTACAAGGCCGACTCCGGCCGAATTTTCATCAAGGGGCGGGAGACCCGCATCCCCGACAGCCAGGCTGCGATTGCGGCGGGCATCGGCATGGTGTTCCAGCATTTCAAGCTGGTGGAGAATTTCACCGTGCTGGAAAACGTGATCCTAGGGGCCGAGGATGGCGCGCTGCTGCGGCCGAGCCTGGCCAAGGCACGGCGCGAACTGGCGGCGCTGGCGCAGGAATACGAATTGAACGTGACGCCCGACGCGCTGATCGAGGATATCGGCGTGGGGATGCAGCAGCGGGTCGAGATCCTGAAGGCGCTTTACCGGCAAGCGGATATCCTGATCCTGGACGAGCCGACGGGGGTGCTGACGCCTGCCGAGGCGGATCAGCTGTTTCGCATCCTGGCGCGTTTGAGGAACGAGGGGAAGACGATCATCCTCATCACTCACAAGCTGCGCGAGATCATGGAGATCACCGATGAGGTAAGCGTGATGCGCCGGGGCGAGATGGTGGCGACGGTCAGGACCGCCGAGACGGGGCCGGAAGAGCTGGCCGAGTTGATGGTGGGGCGCAAGGTGCTGTTGCGTGTCGAGAAGGAGGCCGCACGCCCCGGCGACGTGGTGCTGGAGGTCGAGAATCTGCACGTGGTCGACGGGCAGGGGGTGGAGCGGCTGCGCGGGATCGATTTGCAGGTGCGCAAGGGCGAGATCGTGGGGCTGGCCGGGGTGGCCGGGAACGGGCAGTCGGAACTGCTGGAGATTCTGGGCGGCATGCGGCCCGCGACGGGCCGGGTGACGGTGAACGGCGTGGATCTGCCGCTCAGCGGCGCGGGTACTGACGGCAAGGCGCGGCGCGAGGCGGGGGTGGGGCATGTGCCCGAGGACAGGCAGCGTGAGGGGCTGATCATGGCTTTTTCCGCGTGGGAAAACAGCGTTTTCGGGTATCACCGGGATCCGGCCACGGGGGGCGGTCTGCTGATGGACAATGCCGGTATCCTGACCGAGGCGGCGGCGAAGATGGAGCGATTCGACGTGCGTCCGCGCGACGCGAAGCTGTCGGCCAGGCATTTCAGCGGCGGGAACCAGCAGAAGATCGTTCTCGCGCGGGAGATCGAGCGGAACCCGGACCTGCTGTTGGTGGGGCAGCCGACACGGGGCGTGGATATCGGGGCGATCGAGTTCATCCACCAGCAGATCATCGCGCTGCGGGATGCGGGCAAGGCGATCCTGCTGGTGAGCGTGGAACTGGACGAGGTGATGGCGCTGAGCGACCGGATTGCCGTCATGTTCGACGGGCGGATCATGGGTGAGCGCCTGCCCGGTGAGACGGAGGAAACCGAGCTGGGCCTGTTGATGGCCGGGATCGAGGGACGGCCCGAGGATGCCGCCGCCGCCGTGCAGGAGGCCCAGGCGGCGCAGGCGCAGGAGCACGCCGAAGAACACGGCACGGCGCACAGGGCCGGTCAGGGAGGCGGGCATGGATAGGCTGCCGGGCTGGGCCGACGCGGTGCTGGTGCCGCTGGTGTCGCTGTTGCTGGCCGCGATCCTGTCGGCTCTGGTGATCCTTGGTATCGGGGAAAGCCCGGTCGAGGCGCTGCGGATCATGATCACGGGGGCGTTCGGGTCGACCTATGGGTGGGGCTATACGCTTTATTACGCGACCACGTTCATGTTCACCGGCCTTGCCTTTGCCGTGGCGAGCCATGCGGGGATGTTCAATATCGGGGCCGAGGGGCAGGCGATGCTGGGGGGCCTTGGCGTGGCACTGGTGTGCCTTGCGCTGCCGTGGCCACACTGGGCGCTGGCCTTGCCTGCGGCGCTAGTGGGCGGCGCGATGTTCGGAGCGCTTTGGGCGCTCATTCCGGCCTGGTTGCAGGCGACGCGGGGCAGTCATATCGTGATCACGACGATCATGTTCAACCTCATTGCGGCGGCACTTCTGAACTACCTGCTGGGTGGGATGTTGCGCCCGACGGGATCGGTCGAGTCCGCCACGGCGCGGTTCCCGGAAGGGGCCACTTTGCCCACGCTGCACGACATGCTGGCGCCCTTTGGCATTTCGTTTTCCAAGGCGGCGCCGGTGAATATCAGCCTGTTCGTGGCGGTGCTGGCGTGCGTTTTCGTCTGGCTGCTGATCTGGCGGACGCGGCTGGGATACGAGATCCGGGCGCTGGGGTATTCGCAGACAGCCTCGCGCTATGCCGGGATCGGGCCGGTCAGGATCGTCGTGGTGGCCATGCTGATCTCGGGCGGGCTGGCCGGGCTGATGGCGGTGAACGTGGTGATGGGCGAGGCGGAACGGTTGCTTTTGAACCCGACCGAGGGCGCGGGTTTTATCGGGATTGCGGTGGCGCTGATGGGGCGGAACCATCCGTTGGGGGTGTTTTTGGCGGCGATCCTGTTCGGGTTCCTGTACCAGGGCGGCGGCGAACTGGGCCTATGGACGTCGATACCGCGGGAGTTGATCGTGGTCATACAGGCGCTGGTGATCCTGTTCACCGGCGCGCTGGACAACATGGTGCGGATGCCGATGGAAAGGGCGTATGGCGCGATGCGGCGGAGGCGGAAGGCATGAGCAAGCATGGTTTGGTCCGGAGCGAAGTGTTTTGCGTCGTGACGCGCCGCGGTGTGTGGCACCCTGCGAGCGTCACACCTTTCCGGAGCCTCAAACCATGATCGAGTTCGCGCCTTACCTTCCCGGCTTTGTCGCCGCCTATGCCATCCTGCTGGTTGGGGCATCCTCGCCCGGCCCGGCGGTGGCGATGCTGCTGGGCATCTCGACCAACCAGGGGCGGGGGCCGGCACTGGTGACCTGCGCGGGGATCGCCACGGGTAGCATGACGATCAACATCCTGACCATGCTGGGCGTGGGGCTGATCCTGTCGCAGGCGGCGTGGGCGATGAGCCTTTTGAAGCTGGTGGGCGCGGCCTATCTGGTGTGGCTGGCCTTTGGCGCGTTCAAGAAGGCGCTGAACCCGCCAAAAGTGGCGGTGATGAAGACGCCGAAGCAGGCGCATGCGAAACTGTTTGCGCAGGGCTACGCGTTGCAGGTGACAAACCCCAAGGCGATCGTCTTCTGGCTGGCCATCGCGGCGGTGGGCGCGGTGGAGGGTGCGCCGGGGACGGTAATTGCCGCCTTCGTCGCGGGGGCCTTCGTGATCAGTTTCACCATGCACGCGGCTTGGGCGCTGTTCCTGTCCTCGGGCCCCATCCGCGCGGCCTATGCCGGCGGACGGCGGTGGATCGAGGCGGGGTTGGGCAGCTTCTTCACTTTTGCCGCCTACAAGATGGCCACGTCGGAGAGTTGACTGCATGGAGTTCCTGACCCTTCTGCAAGTTCTCGACAGCACGGTGCGGCTGGCCATACCGCTGTTGCTGGCGTGCCTTGCGGGGCTGTTCAGCGAAAGGGCGGGGATCTTCGACATCGGGCTGGAAGGCAAGATGCTGATCGCGGCGTTCTTTTCGGCCGCCGTCGCCTATGTGTCGGGGTCGGCCTGGGTGGGGCTGCTGGCGGGGATCGGGGCGTCGATGCTGCTGTCGGGGTTGCACGGGCTGGCCAGCATCACGTTCCGGGGCAACCAGCTGATCTCGGGCGTGGCGATCAATTTCCTGGCGGCGGGGCTGACGGTGCTGATCGCGGCGGACTGGTTCCAGGAGGCGGGGCGGACGCCGTCGCTGGGGTCAGGGGCGCGGTTCGTGCCGATCGACCTGCCTTTTGCGGACAGTCTGGGGCCGGTCTATGGCGAGCTGGTGTCGGGGCATACGATACTGGTTTACCTTGCTTTTCTGTGTGTGCCGGTCAGTTGGTGGGTGCTGTATCGCACGCGGTTCGGGCTGCGTTTGCGGGCGGTGGGCGAGAACCCCGAGGCGGTGGACACGGCGGGCATCAGCGTGCCCGGGATGCGGTTCGCGGCGCTGGCGATCTGTGGCGTGCTGTGCGGGGTGGCGGGGGCGTACCTGTCGACCGCATTGCAGGCCGGGTTCGTCAAGGACATGACGGCGGGGCGCGGATATATCGCGCTGGCGGCGCTGATCTTTGCCAAGTGGCGACCGTGGTATGCGCTGTGGGCGACGCTCCTGTTCGGGTTGTTGCAGGCGGTGGCGCTGCGATACCAGACGCTGGAGCTGGGCGGTATCGCGGTTCCGACGCAGCTGATGGATGCGGCGCCGTATATCCTGACGGTGGTGATCCTGGCTGGGTTCGTGGGCAAGGCGATTCCGCCGAAATCGGGCGGGGTACCTTACGTGAAAGAGCGCTAACTGCCTCGGTTGTCTCAAAAATTTTTGAAACGGAGAGACATGGACCGATGCGTTCACACTTCGTAAGGCCAGTTCACATAAATTGATCAGACCTGAGCCGGCAAAGCCGATGCCGCACTTGCAAAAAGCCCTGAGCCGGGGCTAACACGGGTTATGCAGATCTACCTTCCCATCGCCGAGGTTTCGGTCAACGCGTTCCTGCTTTTGGGGCTGGGCGGGTTGGTCGGTGTGCTGTCGGGCATGTTCGGAGTGGGCGGCGGGTTTCTGATGACGCCGCTGCTGTTTTTCATCGGCATCCCGCCCGCTGTGGCGGTGGCCACGGAAGCCAACCAGATCGTCGCGTCGTCGTTCTCCGGCGTGCTGGCGCATCTGAGGCGAAAGACCGTCGATCTCCGAATGGGCACGGTGCTGCTGATCGGCGGGCTTATAGGGGCCGCGCTGGGTGTCGTGGTGTTCAACTACCTGCGCTCGCTGGGCCAGGTCGACCTGCTGGTGCGGCTGTGCTACGTGGTGTTCCTGGGCATCATCGGCGGGATGATGTTCTTTGAGAGCCTGCGGGCGATCCGGCGCAGCAAGTCGGGCAAGCCCGCGGCGCGCAAGAAACACACCTGGATTCAGAAGCTGCCGTTCAAGATGCGGTTCCGCACGAGCGGGCTTTATATCAGTGTGATCCCCCCGGTGATCGTGGGCATTTGCGTGGGTATCCTGGCCGCGATCATGGGCGTGGGCGGCGGGTTCATCATGGTGCCCGCAATGATCTATTTGCTGGGCATGCCCACCAAGGTGGTCGTGGGCACATCGCTGTTCCAGATCATCTTCGTGACGGCCTTCACCACGCTGCTGCACGCCACGACGAACTTTACCGTGGATGTGGCGCTGGCGGTGTTGCTGCTGATCGGGGGCGTGATCGGGGCGCAGATCGGGACGACGATCGGCACGCGGATGAAGGCCGAGCAACTGCGCATCCTGCTGGCCCTGATGGTGCTGGCGGTGTGCTTCAAGCTGGCGCTGGACCTTTTGATCATGCCCTCGGAGCTGTATTCCATCGGCGCGGCGGAGGGTCATTGATGCGCTGGCTGATTGCCCTTGTTTTCATGGCCGGGCCGCTGATGGCCGAGGAGGTCGTGCTGGGCCTGAGCCGGGACAAGGTGGCGATCACGGCAACCTTTGACGGCTCGGAAATCCTGGTTTTCGGGGCGGTCAAGCGCGAGGCGAAGATCCCCGAGGAGCCGCTGGACGTGATCGTGGCCGTGGCGGGGCCGAGCAAGCCCGTGGTGGTGCGACGCAAGGAGCGGCGGTTCGGCATCTGGGTGAACACCGACTCGGTCGAGGTGGACCGGGCGCCGTCCTTCTATGCCATCGCCACGACCGGGCCGCTGGACAAGGTGCTGTCGAATGTCGAGGACCTGAGGCACAGCGTCTCGATCCCGCGGGCGATCCGGTCGGTAGGGACGGCCAGTGCGACAGTCGATCCGCAGGCCTTTACCGAGGCGATCATCCGGATCCGCAAGGCAAACGGCGCTTACAGCCTGCAGGAAGGCGCGGTGTCGCTGGACGAGCAGACCCTGTTCCGCACCTCCATCGCGATGCCGGCGAACCTGACGGAAGGGGCCTATACGACGCGGATCTTTCTGACCCGGGGCGGGGAGGTCGTGTCGACCTACGAGACGGCCATCGGGGTGCAGAAAGTTGGGCTTGAACGGTGGATCTTCACCCTGTCGCGGGAACAGCCGCTGATCTACGGGCTGATGTCGCTGGCCATCGCCATCGCGGCGGGTTGGGGCGCGTCGGCGGCGTTCCGGGCGATACGGGACCGCTGAGGACGGGTACCATTCAAGATTACCGCGCTTTCGATGTCGGTATCGTGCGAGTTCACCGGGCGAGCACGACGTCGGCGCGGATGTCGAGACCGTTCTCGACAGCGTCGATCAGGTAGCAGGCGGTGTCGGCACGCGAGATGAGGCCGTTGCGCCACGCCTTGGGCTCGCGCAACACGTTGTAGCTGCCGGTGCGGGTGCTTTTCGTGAGGATGACGGGGCGCGCGATGGTCCAGTCGAGGGGACTGTCCATGATTAGCGTCTCCTGTCGGTCCTTGTCGGCGTAAGGCTTGCCGAGGATGGCCTTGTGCCCGAAGATCTCAAGGCTGCTCATGGCCTCGCGGCTGCGGCCTGCACCGAAGCCGGTGACGGCGACGAGACGCGTGACCCCCGCCGTCTGCATGGCGTCGAGGAGGATGCGGGTGGTTTTCGAGAACAGCGTGACCTCTTTCCAGAGCATCGAGACGCTTTCCTTGATCCCGAGCGCGTAGATTACCGCGTCGGTGCCCTTGAGCGCCCCGGCCACGCTGGCGGGGTCGAGCGCGTCGCCGGGATACGGTTCCAGCCCCGGGCGGGAGGCCATGTCGCCGGCGGAGCGGGCGAAGGCCCGGACCGTGTGATCACGGCGCAGCGCCTCGTCGACGGCGCATTGGCCGATGCCGGAAGTGGCGCCGAAAATGGTGATGTGAGTGCTCATGCGGATCCTCGTGTCGCTGTCCCTCGGGGACGTAGCGGCGCGGTGCGGGGAGTAAAGACCGCCCTCAGTCGGACAGGATCAGGTTCCACGCGGCGGCGAGCCATTCGGTGCGAAAGCGATGCGCGCCGGGATGCAGGCATTTGAGCAGGCTTGTGTCGTTGGGGGCGGTCCACGCCTGACAGGTCAGGCCGTCATCCAGGGCGGGGGCCTGGGATGGGGCGTGCCCGCCTGTTTTGCGGTACATGGCGAGTACGGTGTCGACATCGCCTTGCCGGGTGTCGCCGATGGGACGGCCCGCCAGCGGCACGATCCGGTCCGAGGTGCCGTGGATGTGGACAATATCGGCGGGCGGCATCTTGCAGGTCACGGGCGAGGGCGCCCAGAAGGTGCCGGCGACGGGAATGAAGCCGGCATAGTCGGCAGGCCGGTGGCAGGCCAATGTCCAGGTCACCATGCCCCCGGCGGAAAAGCCGCTCATGACGATGCGGCCGGGGTCGACGGCGTGAGTAGCCACGATATCGTCGCGCAGGGCGTCGAAATAGGCGAGCGCCGTATCGGGAGAGGAGACCTTGCCGGCGGGCGCGTTGGGCAGCAGCCAGTCGTCGCCCTTGGCGTTGGCCGCCACGAGCGCGATGCCCAATTGGTCGGCCATGGCCCGAAGCGCGCCGTTGCGCATGGTGCCCGCTGCCGAGCCCTTGTAACCGTGGGCAAAGACCAGCGCGCCCAGGGGCGTGGTGCCGTCATGCCCCTGTGGCAGGTGGATGCGATACATGCGGTCGCCGAGCGGGCAATCGGTTTCGGTGCCACAGGCCATGGCCGGACCAGCGGCAAGACAGAGGGCGAGGGCGAGCATGGGGCGTTTCATGTTTTCACCGGTAGCATCCGGCGTACGATGAAGAGGCGACATTCGCGGCATTTCACGGCGATTTTACTTCTTGGGTCAACGCGAACGCCCCGCGGCGGAACCGCGGGGCGCTGCAAGTCAGCGGTGTGCGCTTACTTGTGTTTTTTGTACTTGGTGGCCTCGATGCCGTTGCCAAAGAGCAGGGCGGCGATACAGATGCCGATGGCGATCAGGCTGTAGACCAGCGTGTGGCCGCCGGCGCCGCCGACGAAGATCACGCCGCTGACGCCGTCCCAGGTTGCGTTTTCAAAGGGAAATCCCATGGTTCTTTCCTTTCGTTACTGCGACGCCGGGGGCGACGCCATGATGCCTTCGGGATAGGCCTGTGCCGGTACCTTGACCGTGTCCAGACCCGCGATTTCGGCCGCCTCGGGCACGCGCAGCATGCCCACCATTTTCAGGATGAGCGAGCTGACATAGCCGGTGCTGAAGCCGATCGCCACGAAAACGACGATGCCGACAAGCTGGCCGATGAAGCTGACCGTCGGGGCGCCTTCACCGATGAGGGCGGGGTAGCCGGATGCGAAGATGCCCAGCATCAGCATGCCGAAGACGCCCATCGTGCCGTGCACGGTGACGGCACCCACGGCGTCGTCGATCCCCATGTTCTCCAGGATCGTGGCGGCAGGTTTCAGCATGATGCCCGCGACGATGGCGATGATGAAGGTCAGCGACGGAAAGTAGATGTCGAGACCCGAGGCCACCGAGATGAGACCCGCCAGTGCGCCGGACATCATCCAGAACGGATCGCGGGTGAAGAGCCATGCGCCGATGATGCCGCCGGCGACACCCATCAGGATGTTGAAGCTGAGTGCCCCGAGGTTGGTGGGCGTGCCGTAGATCGTGGTGAAGTTGCCGCCCCAGGACCACGCTTCGCCACCGACGACGAGGCAAGCCATGAGAAAGCCCCAGAAGCCCACGACGATGAGCATCAGGCCGGTCGCCGTGAAGGGCATGTTGTGGCCTGCAAGGTGGTTGGCCGTGCCGTCGGGGTTGAACTTGCCGATGCGCGGGCCGAGGTTGATCAGCACGCCGAGCGCGAAGAAGGCCGCGACCGCGTGCACCAGGCCTGCCGCGCCGAAGTCGTGCACGCCCCAGTTCTGCACCAGCCAGCCATCCGCGTGCCAGCCCCAGGCCGCCGCGAGCGTCCAGCTGAAGCCGCCGAGGATGATGGCGAGGATGACGAAGCCCACGGTCTGGATGCGTTCGATCACGGCACCAGACATGATCGAGGCGGTGGTGGCGGCAAAGAGCGTGAACGCGCCCCAGAAGACGCCGTCGATCTGGTCCTCGGTGTTGGGGCCCATATAGGCCGCCGACTCGCCCCAGGGCCAGGCGATGGCGTTGGCATAGCCCGCGCCGGAAATGCCGTTCGGGCCCTCGGAGAGCGAGAAGCCCGTGGGGAAGCCCCAGTAGACCCACCAGCCAAAGAAGTAGAAGGCCGGGATGACGAACGCGATGGCGAGGATGTTCTTGACCCCCGACGACAGCGCGTTCTTGGCGCGCGAGGCGCCCATTTCATAGGCCAGGAAGCCTGCGTGGATGATGATCATGAGGGGAATGGAGAGGTAGTAATACGTCTCCGCGAACATGGTGTTTGTCAGGTTCCCCTTCGCCTCGATCGCGGCCACCTGGGCCGCAAGTTCCGCGAGTTGTTCTTCCATTTTTCTTTTAACCTCCGTGTTGGCCGGAGTGCGCAGTCCCGTACGCTTCGATTCCGGCGACGCCATTACTGAAGCGGGTCGAGGGCGTTCCGCCAAACGTTTTTTTGGAGCTGTTGACGCGCAGAAAAGAGCACGGTCTCAGCGATGCCCGAAGGAGTCGGCAATGGGGCCCCGGCGGGCGAGGCGGGATAAGGTTTTGAAATTTTGTCGTAAAATCCGGAATCCTGCGGGGCGCGTTTCACAGCCGGAGTTTGCCGAGATGTAAAATTATCTACCTATGATTGTGGCGGAAATTTTTCCGGCGGCTTTATGTGTGTACCAAATATGATCCAAAAAATGCGTAAATTTTAGGCGTCAAGCGGTGACTTGGCGTGCATTTGTACCGGATGTGTACCAGGTTGTCCGCATCGCCTGTGCCGGATCAGCCTTCGGACGGAGGCAGGACCTTGCCAGGATTGAGGATGTTCTGCGGGTCGAGCGCGGCCTTGATGCGGCGCATGACATCGAGCGCCACCGGTTCCTTGTGGCGGGCCATGGCGGGGCGCTTGGACAGACCGACGCCATGTTCCGCCGAAAACGATCCGCCGAGCGAGACCGCCACATCCTCGACCGCGCGGACGATGGCGGCGTGGGTGTTGGTGTCGCCGGTGGAGGGCCAGCCGGAGAAATGCAGGTTGCCGTCGCCGAGATGGGCGACATGCAGGAAGCGGATCCCGGGGTCGATGGCGCGTGTCGCGGACTCGATCCCGGCGATGAGGTCAGCCATGCGGTCGAGCGGCACGGCGATATCGTTGTCGACGACGGGCGAATGCAGGCGCGTGAGCTCGGCGGCGGCCTCGCGTCTTGCCCACATCTCGGACCGCTGGGCGGCGTTTTGTGCCACGGTGGCGTCGAGGATGTCGCCGGCCTCCAGCATGTCGGCGAGGACAGTTTCGAGGTGGCTGGCCATGGGCACGGCGCCGGTTGCGTCGGGTGCGGCGTCGCGGGCGGACAGCGCGCCGAGTTCGAGGAAGATGTTGACGTCGTGGCGGCCCTCGAAGGGCGCACGGGCGTCGGGGTGGCGGGTGAGATGAGCGTCGATGTAATTGCCGGGCATCAGTTCGAACGCCTCGACCGAATTGGCGGTTTCGGCCTGAAGGCGGTGCAGCAGCCTGAGCGCCGCGTCGATCGAGGGGCAGGCGGCCATGGCGCTGACATAGGCGCGGGGCCTGGGCGCGAGTTTCAGGACGGCGGCGGTGATGATGCCCAAAGTGCCTTCGGCGCCGATCAGGAGGTCGCGCAGGTCGTAGCCGGAATTGTCCTTGTGCACCGCGCTCATCAGGTCGAGTACGCGGCCATCGGCCAGTACCGCCTCGATCCCGAGGCAGAGGCCGCGGGTGGAGCCGTACCGCACCACATTCGAGCCACCCGCGTTGGTGGAAAGCGCGCCGCCGATCATGGCCGAGCCGCGCGCGCCGAAGGTCAACGGAAAGATCAGGTCATGGGCATCGGCGGCCTCGTGCAGGGTCGACAGGATCACCCCCGCCTCGACCACGGCGACGCGGGCGTCGGGACGGATCTCGCGGATGGTGTCGAACCGGTCGAGCGACAGGAGCAGTGCGCCGCCCGCGTCGGTGCCATGGGTCAGCCCGGTGTTGCCGGAGATCGGCACGACGGGGGTCCCGTGGCGCGCGGCGCATTGCATCGCCTGCGACACCTCGCCGGTATCCGCGGGGCGCGCAGCACGGCCAGCGGTTCGGGGCGCGTGTCGCCCATCCAGTCGGTGCGGAAGGGCATGGTGGCGTCGCCGGTCAGCACATAGGTCTCGCCCAGGGCGCGGCGCAGGTCGGTGAGCAGGGCAGCGGTGTCTGTCGTCATGGCGCGCAGACTGCGCCGGAGCGCGGGCCGCTGCAAGTTGGAAATCGGGCGATTCCGGTCTTGACGCCTTGGTGCACCTGTCTTAACTAGCGCCACGGTTTGGCGGAGTAGCTCAGGTGGTTAGAGCAGCGGAATCATAATCCGCGTGTCGGGGGTTCAAGTCCCTCCTCCGCTACCAAAACATCCCTTCAGGTACTTGAAATTAAACGATAAACCGGTATGCTCCGTGCTCTGTCCCATCATTTTTACCATCATCGGGTCTGACTTAAGGTCGATGCTGGGGGCTGTCGTAGGGTGCTCCCTGAGAAATAAGCGTCGGATTCGTGGGGCGGCGCTAGGGGCGGGTGTGGGTTGTTACTTAGCGTCCGGGTGAATCCAGCCAGGAGGCGGATCATACTCAGCAGGTCTTTGAACTGCTCCTACACGGGTAGGTATCCTAGCTGGCAACACGCAGCGTTCCAGGTGCCCTTCTTTTATTGACATCTTATTGTGCGCGAATTCCATTATGTGCTTTGAGAAGTTTTTTGATGGTGGGCGTACAGTCGTAAGCTTAATATCGGGAAGCTCTTCCCTTATCATCTTTGCGGTAGCTGCTTGGTCTGAGTCTGAGGTCAACAAATATCCGTGTTCAAAGGTACCTAAACCGGCATCTCTAATCATGTTGATGGCGACATTTATATCGCCTTGTTTTTCGGTTGGATGCCACCAATGGCCACCGCAATGGCCGCAATCGCGTCTCTCATGCGCGTAGTGGCCTTTCTTGACTGTAACTCCACAACGTTCCTGTACATTCAGAAACCTTCTGTGGCGTTCTTTTTTTGCCTCGTCATCGGGGTAATACGCGGTGCAGTAGACAACTTTTACCAACTCTTCGCTAACTTGAGGAATCAGTAATTGGGCCAATTTCCAATAATTAATCCACTTCAGGTGATCTTTGCCCAAGTCCTTGATGCCATGGTACAAATTAAACCCATCAATGTAAAAAGCTGCGCTAACTGGAATGAGGTTCACCTTGACAATCTTGGATCTACACGCTAACTAACCACCATCAACGCGAAGCGGCAAGGCCGTTAGCCCCCCTCAGTTCCGGCTGGGGGTTTTTATTTATGAGGTCCGTAGCCAGTACCCTTTCCAGCTACGGCTAACCGGCGTACTTATCGCGTTGTCGACCAGTCAGTGCGCCAGTTCGACTGGAATAAATCACACGTCAGCTTGACCTAGCCACCACCAACGGCGGATCGGCCGGAAAGCTGCGCACATCAAACCAGGTGAACCGCGTTCCGTCTGGGTTGCACTTGTTACCCCAAGCCAGTCCCTCGGCACCTTGCCGTATCAGAGCCGCACGGAAGGCGTTGAGGTCGATCAGATACCAGCGCTCTACAGCCGTCTGGGAGGCGTTGGCGTGGCCGTAGAACAGCCAGTCGCCCTTGCCGTTCACTATCTTGGAAAGCTCCGTTTCTGCGCCAGAGGGAAGCCGTGAGCGGATGGTGAACTGATAGGGGTAGCGGTCAGCATATCCCGGCCTGCGTACCCGTGCCGCAATCCGCATGTCACGTGCATCGAGCATCACAAGATCCGTTGCTTGTGTCATGTCGAGCATATCGGGAGCCGCCTGCAACAGGTGACTGCCAACGATGCTCTTGATCTGCGGTATGAACTGGTCAGACCACTGGCGGTTAATGTCGTACTGAAATGTCATTTTTGAAATAGCCTTAATGGGGAAAGGCAGCCCACGATTGCAGGCTGCCTCCGACGACAAGGAAAAGGGCGATTTTCAGTGCTCACCTCCTTCTACACCCTGGATCCTATTTCGGCTTTCGCTTGAAAGTGTCTGAAGGGCCATGCTGAGTTCGTTCATCATCGCTTCCGCAACCTCAGCGACCGCCACACGGGCGTTGCTGTGTCCCTCACTGTCGAGGTGGTTCACGCCCTCCATTACGCCACACAGCATGATCGAGTAATGCTCACAGTCGGAAAGCGTGGCGTCTTTGGGCAGGCTCAAGTCATTCATTTGTGTTCCCTCCTGATTTCCTGGTTGGAAGTAATTTCTGCTGTTTCTGATCCGTTCGCCGAACCTAGTCCCATCCCCGCTTGTGGTGCGCCTGCAGCGCCTCCTGTGCTTTCTCACGCGCAATTTCCAGCAGGGTCATTAGCCGCACCGCTTCAGGTTCAGAATTGCCGAGCGTGTCACTGTCCATCGCCAGATCATATAGCGTGTCCAAGAGACTGGTGGTCTGGTGCAGCAGACCGTCGGTTTCTTCGAAGGCTTCACGTTGCGCGTTCATGCTGAGCTTCCTTTTCCCGTAGTCACTTGCATCTCACGCAGGTCGTCTATTCGCTTCTGCGCGTTCTCCATTGCTTCGGACAAATCAACCTTGCCGCTTGCGTTGTCCTTGAGTGCGCCAACGATGACCTCCCGCTCTTGCGGATCGAGCTTCCGGAGCAAGTCAAAGAAGTGAGCGGTTTCAGGATCCATTTTGTGCTTCTCACGAAACACCGATGCCATCCCTGCAACGCCGCCACAGAACACCCAATCCATGGATGCGCCTTGTACTCTGATCCACGTCATAAGCTCGTCAGTGAGCAGGATCGCGTCGGGTTCATCGTCGTCGTGCTCCAGTGTCGGGGGCGAAACATCAAAATGCTCGCAGAACCAAGCGATGCGTTTGCCAGCGGTGTCTATGTTTTCAGGGCAGTCTTTCATTGCGGAAACCTCCACTCGTGATATGATACCAAAAGTATCACCATAGGGGCGGGCGCGTGTCAATACTAAAAGTATCAATTGAGCAGGTGAAAGCTGCACGAGCGTTACTGAAATGGTCCCAAAATGACCTTGCTGAAAAGTCAGGAGTGTCCATTCCAACGATCAAAAGGCTCGAAGCTTCTACCGGGCCTATTGGCGGTCGAACTGAAACCGCCGATGCTATCCGAGAAGCTCTAGAAGCTGCCGGGGTGGAGTTCATTCCAGAGAACGGAGGAGGCGTAGGTGTGAGATTGAAGAAGGATAAACCATGAAGTGGTTTAGGTTCGCCTCTATGGCTTGTTGCCTGACGGCAATAGCGACGAGTTCCAGCGCGCAGCAGATTACTGGCAACCAATTGCTTGATACCTGTACGAGCGATAACCAGGTCATGGCCGGGTTTTGCCTTGGCTACATCATCGGGTATTCGGAGGGCGCTCCTTGGGGCGGCACTCTGGCTGTAATGCAGGCCAACCCTCGATTGGGCACAGATGCTGTAAATGATGCAGTCGGGGTCATTACAGGCAGCTGCGTTCCGTCTGAGGCTTCAAACGAACAACTGATGGACGTCGTGATAAAGTACCTCACAAATAACCCTGAAACTCGCCACACCAGTGCCCGGACCTTGATCTGGACTGCATACTCCGAAGCCTTCCCCTGCGGATAGGGCGAATCCTGCAATCGATTGCCAGACAGTTCAGTTTCTCGATAACGGCCAGGTAGCCGCAGGCCCAGGCGTGGCTTTGAAAGCGATAGACTAGAGCTGCTTCAGCCATTGTTTTGGCATAAACAGTCTCCAGAAAATGAAAAATGCGGCAACCGCAAATCACACACGGTCGCCGCTTTCGTCATGGAAATCAGTTGTAAACACTCGTTACTGATAGCCATCTTTGCGTTTTGTCCGTGCGCTAAATGTGGCGCGAAAGTGACCTAAATTGGCCGTTCGGGGGTTTCTGCGAAACAACCCGTTTCGGAAAACGAACTGTAACGTAAGTCTTCGAATTTTGTTTCAATCGCATGTCACGCCTGAATAAGGGCCAGGCAGAAGTTTTTGCTGCTTTCTTTCCCACTCGTCGTCACAATATCGCCCAGTTCTCCTTCTAGTTGTCAGAGTAGGTAGGAAGCACGAAGTGCATCTGACCGCGCGCTGTACAAAGAGTATCTAGTTGTGGGAGGAAAAAAATGCACCTTCTTGTTGTAGATGACGAACCGGCAATCCTTCAGCTCATCGAGCTGTTGGTTCAGTTCAGTGGAGAACACACGATATCCACTGCAGAATGTGCAGTTGATGCACTTGACTTGTTGGCGCAGCCCGACGCCGAGCCAGTTGACTGCTTCCTGGTGGATATTCAGATGCCCGGAACAGATGGTATTGAGCTTTGCAAGATCCTGCGCAGTCGGCATGATCACAAAAACACGCCAGTCCTGATGCTGACGGCAATGTCGGACAAGTCTTACATCGACCGGGCTTTTTCGGCTGGGGCCACTGACTACATCACCAAACCATTCGAAATCGATGATGTGCGCGGGCGGATCAAACTGATGGAAGAGATTGTCGTCAGTCGAAAGAAGCAAAACCAACAGCCAGATTTGAGTAACACAGGTGCGAGCGAAATCGACGCGCCACTGGCACTGCATGAACCGTTCCACGTGCGCAATGTTAACGGGATGATCGACTATCTGGCGCTTGAGAATTACATTTCCCTAATGGCACGCAAGAAGCTGTTCGGTTCAGCTGTGTTTGCGTTCAGCATTCGCGACATCGAAGACCTGTTCCAACAAACCTCGCGCTACGAATACGAATGTCTCGTGGCTGATGTTGCCGAGGCCATCACAATGTGTCTGAGTGAACATCCACATTTGATATCTCATGCCGGGAACGGCACTTTTGTATGCATTGTTGAGGGCGGATGGCAACCGGATGCAGAAGCTTTGGCCGACAAGGTGAATATAGCCATTCACAGCCTAGGCCTCTATTTCAATGACGGCAGGCCGATGTCTGTCAAAGTGTCTGCTGGCGATGTCATACGCTTGGTTTGGAAAAGTGGCGACAGCGCAATGAACGCCCTGTCAGCCGCGCACCAAAGCGCCGAAAACGAAAGCCGACGTTACGCAGAAGACCTCAAAAACTTCTGGGACGATAGGCACAGCGTATCACGCTGACCGGGGCTGTCCGCTGTCAGCGGCCTAGTAGTAGGCTTGGCTCCATGTGACAGGCGCTCGAAGCTGAGTGCTAGTATGGAAATTACGTGGAGCGGTAACAGATTTGTTGAAAATTCCCGCTCAACATTTCCGTTACCAAATTCAACGCAAATCGTTATTGAATTGAGGAGTAATGGGGAGAGGGGCCAAAAAAATTCAAACAAAACTGCAGCCTTACCATGCCACCGAACGTAACCAGCTACCAACGTAGAGTGGCTAACGCACCGCTTCAGAGAAAATCTATAGGTAAGGATTGCAACCCATCAGTCTCGCCTGTGTCTCCTTATCACTGCGACCGGGCGCGTCTCGGTTGCTCATTTAAGCGCAATCTGGCTCTTTAAACTGGGATCTGCATCCACAAATGTTGCTCCGAAACGGCGCGGCGGATTGATGCTTAACGCGAGCACCTCCAACTCTGGCCCTTTTAAGTCTGTTGTGATGGGCTAACATTCCCAGAATGGAAAAAGACAAGCCTCAATGCGCCAGGTTTAAGAAACCTACCCAGCAGCTAGAGACTGACGACGATGCAGAACGGTTTGCGAAGCAATTGAAAAAGCAAGTGAAGCGTTCTTGTGAGATGAGCGAGCATGAAATTTCAGTTCATAACCGTCGGGTCATGGCCCAAAATAGAAAGTCTGCTCGAAAGTTGTTCGAGAAGGGCTGATGAGCACTGGCCTTTGCTGGACTCAAAACGGCATCGGCCCAAGCGTTGCCGTTAATGCCTTAGGTCACCAGGGACTGTCCTCAGGTATTCCTTAAAGGGCCAGCGGTCAGGGTAAGCAAATTTTGGCTGCATACAACTACCGCGAGAACCGACCCTTGAGATAGAACGGAGAATCATGAATGCTGTGAGCAAATGAAGGTACGAGGGCAGTAGCAACTCATCATGTTAGGAATGCAACATGTCGACCGAATGGACGAACCTTCAAATCTTGGAGTGTGAATCTGGAAACGGATCGCTTCTTACCGTTTTTAAACAGTCAAACGGAAGCGAGCAGCGCTACGTTTTGGGCAACGGAACCCCCGTCTCGCCCAACCCTGACGGAACGTTTCATACTCCAGATTCCTCAGACGTTCTGAACGTTGTTGGCTTCTGATTATCACCTACCCATTGCCGAAACCCGAGTTGTCGGCTTTGCGTAGAGCCGCCGTGGCTAGTCCCCAGGTCACGGCGGCTTGTTAACAGGCTGTCCAATCTGTCGGAATGTCGCTGTGAAAACTCGGCTTGGTCACACTCTGCCATGTCCTTCAAGCGGTCCAGGAACACGCCAGTGGCGGGGCGCGTGACACCGCGCGGCTGGACTCTAGGCGTGCCTGATTTTTCGGAGGGCCTGAAGTAAGCTGGCGTCGGACACCGGTTTAGCAAGCATCGGCGCTGAGCGCAGATTGGATCCAGAGATTGAAGCGCTCGGCGTGGCTGTCAGCACGAGAAATGGCACACCTTCCTTCGCCAACGCTGATGCCACAGGCTCCGATTCCTCACCGTTCAGGTTCACGTCCAGCAAAGCTACATCCGGGTTGCATTCGTGGAGAAGATTAAGAGCCTGTGCATTGCTTCCTGCCGTCCCTAGAATCTCATAGCCCTGATTTTCGAGCGCGTGTACATACCCGAATGCTATGATCACGTCGTCTTCGACAATGATGACTTTGTGAACGGGCATAAGCGTTTACGCCTTCATTCGTGGGTGGAGAAGGTTAACGTGTATTCCAAACCCTTGATGTTTGAGTTGAGTTCCGCTCGTCCGCCCAGTTCGGTAGGGCAAATCTGTTCAAGTAACCGTGAACCGAACCCTTTCCGCTCGGATTTCTTCACCGGCGGACCGTCGCGCTCTGCCCATGAAAACGTTATGTGGCCTTGCTCGTCGTCAACCTTCCAGCGGACCTCTACCGTCCCGCCAGGCTTGCTAAGCGCTCCATGTTTCGACGCATTGGTGGCCAATTCGTGCAATGCCAGGCCCAACATCCGTGCGGAGCGAGAGGGAAGGAATACCGGGGGGCCATCGACAGAGACGCGTTCTTCGGAATCGGCTTGGTAGGGAAGCAGCAAGACTTCAACTACGTCCGAAAGTTTGACGTCACTGTAGTCAGCTTCAAACATCAAGTTTTCTGCCTTCATCAATGCACCCAGCCGTCCGATGAAGGTTTGTTTGAAATCTTCGGCGGTCACACCGTCCGTCCCAACCTGGTTCGCGACAGCCTGGACAAGTGCGAATAGGTTTTTTGCCCTGTGCCCCAGTTCTTCAACGAGGATACGCTGTTCCCGCGCGTATCGCTCTCGCGCTTCGCGAAGACGCATTCTTTCGATAGCCGCCGCGATAAGGTTTGCGAGGCTGCGCAGGAAGTCTACGTCCTCTTCATCGAACATGTTTGGCGAAAGACCGTCAGCTTCGAAAACGCCGAAAGGCGCGTCGCGGCCCGCGATGATCACGTTGACCATACATTGAACACCGGTCCGCTTTAACAATGAAGGAGTGCGGAAACGCGTCTCTTTTGAAAGGTCGCGAGATACCACCGGGCCTTCGCTCACGAGCGCATAACCTGCGGGCGAGTCGAGGTCCGCCCCGATTGTTTCCTGCCCGACGACGCCTTCTGGCCAATTAACACCAGACCGCACGAGAAAGTCGTTCATGTCTGGCCGGTGCTCAAGGACTTTAATTTTCGCTTCTTTGTGTTCCAGAGCCTTGAGTGCAGCTTTGCACGCTTCGAGAAGAATGTCGTCGAGATCAATGGAAGAAAACGCGCAAGAGCCGAATTCGGCGAGTTCGGTCCGCCGCAGACGTAGCCTGTCTAGCTTTGATTGATCATCTGGCATTGAACCCTCCTTGGGTTGCATTAGCCAAACATGGGTGTACCTGTCTTACCAGCAGATTTATAATTTTCGGCGGATATCTCATCGGCGCGAGATACGGCGCGGTTCACTGTGCGCTTATCTACGCCTGTTGTTTCGGAAGTTTCAGCCGCGAACCTTTTGGGTTGGCCGGGGCCGGCAATACTGGGGCAAGTTGTCCCACTTTGTTGTCTCGCTTCCCACAGTTCATTTCGTTTGGCGAGGTGTTCGGCCATCTGCCTTGGGGTAACGGTTTGTTAACATTCCGGTGCGATACTCCCTGCCAAGAGAGCTACAGATGACCAAAGAACGACTAAAAGAAGTAGAGCGGATCCTTGCGGATTACGTTGCGAAGTATGGGCTGACGGATGAAGCCAGGGCCTATTTTTCGTCATCATTTGGCTCAGCGGACAGGGAAACGGTGAATGTCGTTCCTTCGCCTTCTGCTGTGTCGAACTCGATTTTTCCACCGTGATGATCAACAATCGCCTTAACAATACTCATGCCGAGACCGGTGCCCCGCTGTGTGGCCATGTAGCTTTCCGGAGCGCGAGTAAAGCGTTCGAACAAACTTTGCTGAAGGGATTTCGGAATGCCGTTTCCATGATCACGAACCCAGAAACCATATCCGTCAGGTGTATTTCCCGCCTCAACGTTATCGCCAGGAGATGAAGCTTTCACCGCGTTCGAGAGCAGGTTTGTCAGAACCTGAAGCAGACGGGTTTCGTCTCCGGCGACTGGCCGTGCATCTGTTTTGTCGGTAAGTGCTTTCACATGTACACCATGCTGTTCGGCATACGGTCGAATATCCTCGACTGCACGCTCGACAAGTGCTGACAAATCGACATTCATTTGATCGATGTCGAACTCATTAGACTGTAGTTTCTCTAAATCCAGGATGTTCTCGACAAGGTGCACAAGCCGATCCACGTTTCGCGTAGCTGCGTCCAGCGCCGGTCGCATCTTCTCAGAAAGGTTTTCGCGTTCCATCAACAGGAGTTTCACAGCGCCATTTATCGAAGTAATCGGCGTACGAAGTTCATGCGATACAGTCGCTATGAGTTCGTCCTTGGCCTTACGAAGTGCTGTTTCCTCACTGATGTCTCGTACAACACCTACCACGCCAAGCTTTGCATCAGCGTCGCCTTTAAGAGGAGCCATGAAGACTTCGCCAGCAAATATTGATCCATCTTTCTTGCGAAGATTCATTTCGAAACGGTTTACGGACTTTTGCATCGCCGTGTCGTAGACCCGTTCACCTTGGCGTTCGTATTCATCGACGCTGGGATAAAGAACCGATGTGCTTTGCCCCACAAGCTTGTCTCGGTCTAAGCCAAATAGCTTCTCGCCAGACGAATTTATCATCTGGATCCTGCGCTCATCGTTCGCGGTAATGATTGCGTCTGGAACCGCCTCGACAATGGCATTGAGAAGCATTGTCTTCTCCGCAATTTCGCGTGCGCGTTCCGACTTAAGCCATTCTTGACCGAGCCAGCGCCCGAATAGTCGCACCAACTCGGCTTCCATCGCCCGAAATGGCTTCCGCTCATCCGGACCTGAGAAGTTCAGAGTTCCGACACGTTCAGTTCCTATTTGTAGGGGGACACCAATGTAGCTTTCTAGGCCAAAATTCAGGTAGCAAGGATGGTTCGCAATCTCGGACTCACCGGCATGATGGAAATAGCTTACATCGTCAGCGACCAACGTATGCGTGCAGTAAGTTTCCGTTAAATCGAACGTCGCGCCTGGCTCCGGAGCCCATTCGGGCCCGGTCACATGGCGTACTTTGTAGATGTTTCCATCGATAAGACTAACGATGCCAAGAGGCAGGTTTAAGGCGTAGCAGCCTAACCGAAGAAGGCTCGAGACTTTTTCGTCCATACCAATGTCTGGATCGAGCGACAGCATGAACAATTGCCGTAATGCGCCATCATGGCGTTCGCGGAACTCCGTCCACTCTTGTGCAGGATTTTCGAGACCATAATCTGGCATGGGTTCTCCGCCGAGGCTTTGGGAGTAACTGAGGCTTTCTCTACAAAGGTAAATAGCACCAGTCCAACCCAACGTTCATTTGCTCGCCAAGTAGGCTGAAATCTTCTTCAACCGGGCTCTTCCGCTCAATTTGGGTAATGTCACACTAGGTGCTCTGCCCTGCGTCCATCAGCGATGGAAGGCGTTGATCCTATGGCAACAAGATGATGCGCAAAGCGAGTACACAGTGGCTTTGTGCACCCAATCTCTTGCGTTTTCACGAGAATTGCGTGGTACTGTTGCCAATACGCCTTCGCTGCTCAGTCACGCTTTTCAGCGTCTTGCACAGGTCGTCTGTGGCGTACACGATGGACACGTCAGAAGGACCGTCCTGCCTGCGGAAATCTACAGTCACATCAGCCTGATCGAGGTCACCCTGCAGCAACTCGAAGGCTCGCTTAAGGCATCTTTCTTCCGGCCAATTCGCGGGGGCATCCGCGAGGATCCAGCCTTTCCTGGACGTGCGGTTGCCCTCCAATCGGGCAACACGCTTGGCAAATCCGGTCATCTGCTTTCCTCCATATCTGCCGCAACTGTAGCCGCGCCGCCGATAACATAGGGCAGGAGGTACGGCACGAAGTCATCCTGCGCCTTCGCCGTGCCGCGCCCACGCAGCAGGGCCTTCATCAAATCGGGATCCGTGATGGCATCTGAGATAAGCTGCGAAGCTTTGTCAGATGCGAGGCGGTTCAGCATGTCCCGCGTTCGACTGGACGCCATCTGTGCAGTCTGAATCGATCCGCCAGAGCCACCGCCAAGCTGTGCCCCCTGTCGTGCCGCAATGATGCGCGCGATTGTGGAAAGCATCTGGTTTGCCTGTGCACCTGAAAGGCTCTCGCCAACGTTGGAGGCATTGGCCTGGGCGTTCTCTGCCCTGGAAAGAGCACGGGCAATCGTGCGCAGTCGCGCCCGCTCATTCTCCGTCAGGATCTGATTGACGACCCGCTTGATTTCAGGCTTTTCAATTTCTGCCGCAAGGGCATTGCCGGAGAACACACTCTCGCCCTGCACATTCTTGCTGGCGCTGGAAATCAGGTACTTAGCAACAGCACCCTTAAGGCCGCGAGTAGCCGCCCCAGTCTTGTCTTTGCGGGCCGCGTTGGCTGTGAGACGCGCTGCCCGCGTCGGGTTCTGCGCATTGAACAATGCCCCTATGGCTTTTTCCGGCTGTTCCCCAAGGAACCTTTGGGTAGTGCTCCTCTTTGCATTCTCAATGTCGGCAATGCGTCGCGACATGCGTGCCGAGAGGCTTTCTGCCGTTTCCCGCTGGCCTACCGCTTCAAGCAATTCAGTCCGCAACTCCGGGTAACGGCGCAGCAGTTCCTCGTTCTTCCGCATGAAACCACGCGCACCCGCGCTTGTAAATTCGCCCCTCGCGGTAAAGGCTTTCTCGCCAAACCGGCTTTTTACGAATTCTTCAATGCCGTAATCCGCCCGGTCGCCACCTGCCCGCGAAAGCCGTTCTGCGTCCTTTGCGCCCTGCGGGCCGCCACGCCCAACCGTTGAACGCAACGCGGCCTCCGGTTCAACGGCAGCTTCGCCAGACCGTTTTTGCTGCGTAATCCGACCAACCGCGCCTTGGTCGAAAACCTCGTGCATTTCCGCAGAATAGGCACGCGCCCGATTTATAGCCGCACCTGCCGCCGTCGAGCCGTCAAACGCGCCCATATCTTCCAGCAGTGAATCCGCCAGCCTGTCCGTCAGCGCGATTTGCCGCCTGTTCGGCTCCGGTTGCGCACGCAATTCCCGCGCCTTTTGGCGTAGCGCCGAATACGCGCCGTGCATTTCCTTGACCGAAGCCAGATCCCCGAAAACCTGATCGGCCTCCAGGATGTCTCTGGCTTCGCGGGGAATGATGCCGCGCAGTGCAAATGGCGTATCTTCAATGATGCTTTGCGCAGTTGCCTTTGCGTTTGTCGTCGGCACCATTTCCGAAAAATCAACCTCGGCCCAAAGGTCCGCTTCTTCCAGCTTTGCGGTGCTGAACGCATTATCAACGGCGCGAACCACGTCATCGCTAATGTCGCCTTCCAGTTGGCGGGACCGCAATTCGGAAAGTCGCGTGTCCGCTTGTGAGAGGGCGTCGTTTACCTGTCCTTCAATTCGCTTTTTGAAGTCCTGGCGCTGCCTCGCAAAGAAACGCTGTGCGTCCTCGACGTCGCCCCCAAGAGCATCGACCTGTTCCCTGCCGACTTGCTGCGTGCGCCGCCCTTGTTCCGCAACGCGTTCGCGAACATCAACGCTTTGCCGTGCGGCCAGGTCTTCCAGCGCCAACAGGTTCGGGTCGCCGGTCTGCTGCGCGGGCGTCAAACCAAACTCATCATCCGGGTTGATGCCTCGGCCCAACTCATCTGCGCGCTCCGGTCCACCTGCAAGGGTCTGAACGCGCTCCCGCGCCACTTCCGTTGCGCCGCTCTTGGTGTAAGGGGCCATCTCCGCCTTCACACGCCCCGCAAGAGCCCCCATGGGCGTCCTGGAGGCCGTGTAGCCCGCTGCGCGCCCGAGGCCCGCCAACGTGCCCGCAGCCGCCACAGGAGCCGCTACAGCCGCCGTGTTCTGCACCCACTCCGGGGCACCGGCCCTTTCCGCCGCATCCTCGGCCACGCGTGACACGCCGCCTGCCGTCATTTCCGCGCCGACACCAAGCTTAGAGGAAATGGAGCGCAAGGCATCATCGGCATACTGGCCGACTGCACCACCCGCCTGGCTGAGCATTCTCAACCCGAGTGCAACAGAGGGAAGGGAGCCTGCGGCGTCCCCGGTGCCAAGCGCAAAGCTCTCAATGAGGTTCTGCGGGTCACGGTCTGCGACACGAATACCGCCCGCCTCCATGACGTTCTCCAGGCCCTGCGCAGCCGATCCTGTACCTTCGTCAAATGGATTGAGCGCGTGCGGCTCATCGAAGGGATTGAGCAGATCCACAGCCCCGCCGACCGTGCGGGCAATGCCCTTGTTCACGAACGCCATCGGGTCGGATTGATCCTGCGGCTGACCCTTCCGCATCTTTAGCGCGATTTCAGCCACGCGGCGCGCGTCGTCCTTTCTGCCCGCAGCGTTCAGCTCTTTAGATTTGGTAATGAGGGTTTCATAAGTGGCCATCAGTCGACCTCCAGTCCAAGGCTTTCGAGGTACTCGCGGTCTTCCTGCGAGATTTCGCCGCCAGTGCCGGGTTCATCGAGGCTGGCAATGCCCCGATCAATCCGACGAATGACCTGCTGCAAAGCGAGGGCCTTGCTCCTGATTTCGCTGATTTCACGGCGATTCTGCGGGCTGATAACCTTTTCCTGCTGCTCCAGGGTTGCAAGGTCGTCCATGAACCGCTGCCGTAATTCGTTCATGCGGTTTCGCGCACCTGCCGGACCTTGCGTAAGGTTTCCGGCGCGGGGAAGCGTGTCCCGGATGATTTCCATGTATCGCTGCGCAGGTTGGCGGTCGAAGCTTTGCGAGATTTTCGCGAGCAGGTCAGTTTCGAGGTCCGCAAACAGTCGGGATTGACGCGCCGCCTCCGGGAACGCTTCTGTGCCGGTCGCAACGTCAGTCACGATATTTGCAACGCCCTTCAGGATTCCTTCCAAGCCGAACGCTTCATTTCCGACCGCCTCTTCATCCGGCGTTTCAACATCAGTCGTTGGGATCGGTTGATCATTGCCCGCCGGGGGCGAACCTACGCCGGTTCGATAACTGAAACCGTCGCCTTCGAATTCTGTGAACTCTGCGGGGCGTCCACCCGTGCGCATGAATTCCTGGTATTCCGGCGTGCCCGGTTCAAGACCGGCTTCGCCTGCTCGAATGCGAAGGGTCTGCATGGCTGCGGGGTCTTGCGGTCCCTGGGCATACTCCTGAACCTCTGTCAGCGCCTCGATGGTGCCAGTGGCCTGCGCGAGGTGCGCCGGGAATTGCTCGAACGGGTATTGGTTCGGGTCGAGCCCGTTGTGCTGCACCCACGCGTTGTAGGTATCGCGGTCACCCGCTTGGTACATCGCAGCCGCACCACGAAGGATACCCGAGAGCTTGTCAGCCGTCGCCTTGCGCTGCTCTGCTGAGAGGTTGGCCGCATCAAGTCGGGCCTGGCGCTTCGCTTCGTCACGCAGCATCGCCATTTTCTCACGATCAATCTGCATGCTCTGGCGGGTCCGCTCCATGCCCAGACGGTTGCTCTGCACATCCATTGCGGCCATCGGATCCACCTGTGACAGTGCGTTCAGCGCGTTCTGATCACCTTGCATGATGGCAGGGCCTTGGGTCCGGTAGACGTCAGCCAAGGCGTTCCTGCGCTGGTTTTGGTTGGTCAGTGCTGCCGCCTGTGTAGACCGCGCGAGGGTATTGACCAGATCCGGGCTTTGACCGCCTAGAATAATTCGGGCGTCCATATTCATTTTACTGCTCCTGATTTCTTTCCTGTGAGGCTGTTTCCTTCAGCCGGTTGATGACGGTGTTCAGAACATCGTCGGGAATGCTCCCTGTCTTTCTCAGGGAAAGCGCTGCTTCCTCGTCTTGTGATGCAACGAGGATTTCCAGTTCATCGTCTGTCTGGTGTTCGATGGGTTTGTCCGCGCAACGAGACGCGTAGACCCGCATGAGGAATTCGCCCTCGGTTTCGCTGTCTGTTCGTTTGAACTTCATGCCGGACGTGAGCGCCAAAGAGCATTCCGCGTCTTCGTCCTGCGTAGCGACGAAAGACACCAGGAATATCGGCATCTCGAAGCCAGTGCCGTTCGCGCCCTCAAGCTTTTCGATTCTTCTCTTAATCGACATGCTTGCCTCCAGCTTTCCTACGGATGCGCTCCAAGATTGCGGGCCATTCGTTTTTGAGAAATTCGGACGCACGTTCTCGTTCGGGGTCATCGGGCGGTTCCTGCCGCTCAGCGATGCGGTCTAGGTATTCGGCTAGCCGCCGTTTGCCTTCACCCTCCGGCGGAGGCTGTCGGCTGATTTGCGTTTCCAGCGCTTTGATGCGGTGTCTCAGGTTCATGCTGTATCCCTTCGTTCTTTCCGGCTGGTCACAGGTTGATTGCGTCAGCTTCGAGCACGACCAGGTTGCGGTTTGCGGACTGGACGCGTGCGACGAAATCGGCATCGGTCTCCCCAAACTCTTGCTGCCACGTGCGTCCACCGACGACGACGGATGCGCAGTCGGGTGATCCAAGGGTCGTTTCCTCGTTGAGAAGCACAACCACGAGGCCCGAGCCCGCTTGCCGCTCCAGTCGTTCCAATCTGTTTCTGATCCCGGTCATTTCGTTGCCTCCAATGCTGCGATGCGTTGTTCCAGTTCCGTGGTTTCCAGGGCTTTCCGATAGCCCTCCACGAGCGCCATGACGCTTGCGCCTTCCAGCGGGGTTAGCTGACCCTCGGAGACTGCCTGCAGAACCGCCTGAGCGGCCTGTGAGGCGTCCTGCGCGGATTTCATGGCCGGGAGGTTGAAATTGACCGGCGTGTCCTTCCTCGCGGGCGCTATGCGCTCCATGCAGAGGCGCAGGGCCGTGGTGTCGCCGTCCAGGGCCAGATCCACAGCTTTCTGAGTCAGACCTTCCGCTTGCCCGTCCAGAAGATCCTCGACCGCGCGCGTTGCCTTGTGGCGCGCGCCTCGCTGCTTTCCGGGATTGCCGGGAGCAAAGGTGCCGTCGGGGTTGCGACCTTCCGTATTCGCCCCGCTGTTACGGTCGTTTTTACGTGTCATCACGCACCCCTTTCTTGCCACCGTGGGGGCGGCAGACGGGCAGGGTGACGGGGGTGACACTTCGCTACATATCGACCGTATGCGCGCGCGTATGTGTGTGCGCGCACGCGCGTATACGGTGGATAAGGGCCAAACCGTCACCTCCGTCACCCTAAGCAAGTTTCACCCCCTCGAACCCACGTCCGTATTTGCGGCGCGAGTGCTGAAAGCCGCGCGATTTCAACTCCTTACGCATGGTGTTCTGCGTCCAGGGGTGCAGCCCCTGGCGTTCGCACCAAAAGCTGAACCGCTGGTGCAGTTCGCCGGTCGTGACGAAGCCGTCAGGCGTTGAGACGGTTTCGTCGGACAGGAATTGTCCCAGCGTGTCCTCGTCATCCATGTATTCGGTCGAGGCAGCTGCCACGCTGGCTGGTACATCCAGACCGCGCTTCTGCCATTCAACAGCACCGTCGATGGCCCAGCGAAGGATCTTCGGACCTTCTACCCGAAGCTTGTCGGCAAGGTCAGGATCCCGCTTTTCTGCGGGGATAGTGACTGTGAACGGAACCAGGACCACGCGTGCCCGGATTGCTTCATCGACCCCCGGAACGATGGCTGGTTGTTTCCTGCAATCATCAGGGTCAGTTGGGGATCAAAGTCGAAGAAGTCGCCGCGCATGAAGCGTGCTGTCATCCGGTCGCCGCCGGTCAGGTCTTTGATGACCGACTCGTCCCAGGTCTTTCCTACAGGCAGCTCCGACCCCGCCACCAAGCGCGCGCCTTGAAGCCCTGCAAGTCCCGTGGAGTGCTTTTCGACCGCGCTGTTGAGGAAGGTTTCAGCCGCCGCTCTGCGCGCATAATCGCCCCAGAGGTCGAACAGCGTGTTCAGGAAGACCGACTTGCCGTTCCGGCCCGTGCCATAAAGGAACAGCAGCTTATGCTCGGTCGTTTGGCCGGTCAGGGCGTATCCAGCCGCGCGCTGCATGAAGGAGATAACCTCCTGGTCGCCTGCGAACACGTCATTAAGAAAGCGAAGCCATAGTTCGGGCTGCTCGCCTGTTGGAGCAGGAGCGCATGCCGTCAGTTTGGTGATGTTGTCCATGCGCAGTGCATCGCGAATCTGGCCGGTGCGCAGGTCAACCGTACCGCCAGGAGTGCCCAGAAGCATCCTGTCGCCGTCGAAGTCTTCCGCCCCCGCCACACTTGCCGGATTGGACCTTGCAAGGCTCTCTACCGCCGCAACAGTGACTTTACTGCGAAGGGCGCGGGCCTGCTCTTTTGCCCAGCGGCGTAGCTTGTCGCCTTCACCTTCGCCCTTGTCCTGGTCGAGCTTTGCAGCCTTGTGCTCTGAGGCCTCTACAAGGTCACTGGCACGATCCCGAAGAAAGGCGCGCGTGCGGGTGAGGTGGCCCAACTTGTCGTCGGCCTCCCATCGCGAACCACTCCAGAACAGCCACTTGCTCCATATGGCGACGTATCTGCCGTTCTGGTCGAAATCCTGGCTGCCAAGGTCGGTCGCAAGCGCGTCGTGGCTAAGGTCAAAGTCGCCTGTTTCGGCACCACCTTCTGGCTGCGGTGTGTTGGCCAGGTTACTGCCGAAATCCCATCCGGTAGGGGCACCGGGGGCGCGACCAAGGTTTTCACTCTTCGCGTAGGCGCGCACGGCTTCGGTAAAGTCTCCGTCATGCTCGAAATGAACGAATAGATCAAAGGCATCGCCTGTTCTGTAACCGCTCTGCGTGCCGCGCCCGATATCTGCCGCTGCATCGCTGCCTGAGAGACTGACCCAGTAGTCCCCGTAGCACCGGGTTGCATGGCTCCCACTCGACTGCATCGGGCTTTGCCAGTCGTCGGTGCTTGGGAGGTGCTTGTAGCCATAGTGTCCAAGAAGCTGCTCAACCGTGTGAGCGCCGTTGAAGTGGTCAACGGGGCTAACATCACCTCCCGAAGCCTGTACGCCTCTTTGAGCGGCTATACGGTCCCTCTCGGCCTGAGCTTCCGCCTCGGCTTCTGCCAACGCCCTGCGGTTTGCCTCGCGGCGCTGAATGATCGGGTGCTCGGCATCCAGTGAAATCCTTGCTTCCCTGCAAATGTCGAACTGGTAATGCTCACCACGGTTCGGCAGGTAGACGAGTTGTCCGGGACGTTCCAAACCCCGATCCGGGATCAACGAGCCGTCACTTGCTTCTTCCAGGAGGTCGAAGAAAGCGCGTTGCGTATCCGGGAAATCCTTCCCGGATATAGGCTCTAACAAAGGCAGTAGCGCCCGCCATTTCTTGTTTTCAGGTGTCGCGGATTTGCTGCTGTAGACCACCCTGCGGGCGTTGCCCACAACACCCTTGATGGCCGATACGACGTCGGTCAGGTCGAGGTTGTTCTCGTCAATGTCGAGCGTCAGCCACCAGAAGCAGCCTCGGTCCCGCTGTGCCTCATGAGAACGTGCATCCGTCTGGCAGTAGTTGGACGGGATAAACCACTGCGCGCGGTCCTTCACCACGTTGGAAGGGTCCTCGACCATGCGCACGATTTCCTTGCCAGTTACTGAGCCGTAGGCCTGCCCGGCAGACTTGTGCGGGTTTCGCCGCCCATCGCTCAGGATTTCGGCGTGGGTGTCGCTTTGACCGAACCCAGTGCAATACTCCCTTGCTACCACCCCCTCGGCGTAGCCCTGCATTTCGATTACGGCTGCGGTGGAATTCATCATGCAGCCCCGCTTTCCCGACGAAGAGGGATAACCTCTGCCGTCGCCAGATCCCGTTCATGGGCTTCGGCCCACTCTTTTGCGAACGCGATGGCTTTGGGGCGCGTGTCGAAGCTACCTACGATTGCCGCGCTGTCCCGGTGGCGTGACCAGTCATAGACGTAGTAGACCGTCAGGTAGCGGTATGGGGCGATTTCCTCGCCCCAACCTTCGCGGACCTCCACGTACCCCCTCAGGTCGTCCTCGGGTTTTCGCGAACACTCGGTCATGCAGCCTCGCTTTCCGCAGCGGGACTGGCGACCGTGCTGACCTCGCCGAGGTAACGCACCCGATCCACAAGGACGTAGATGCCAAAGCGCGTGTTCTCGATTCCGTCATTCTCCTGGAAGAACTCGGTTTCGATGTTGATCCCGTTTTCATTCCGCAGAAGCAGAACAATATCGGACAGGCGAACCGGACTGGCGCAGTAAATCGGGTTGCGTATCAGCGCATCCAGAACCTGCCGTTTGCGATTGCTCAAGGTGATGGTTTCACGCTTGCCGTCCGCGTGTTGCACCTCGTAGTGCGCCCCGCCTCGACGGCGCGGTAGATCAAGCCTCGAAATGATCCACTGGGTGTTTTCGGGCGGCGTTGCTTCTGTTTTTCTACTCATGCTCGTTTCCTTCTGGGTTGAAGGAACGGGCGGAATGCGGTACGTTTCTGTTGCTGCATAAACGAATACCGCCCCTGCCCGAACCTTTGGGTGGGGGTTTCGTTTAAGCAGCATCCTGCAATTGCTTGGTCAGAGCGTCGTCAACTTGGCTTTCGATCCAGTACGGACGACCGCCCAAGCGGATCGGTTCAGGAATGCGGCCAGCTTCTACGTCTCTATACAGGGAGCTGCGGGAGCGACCGCCAAGCTTTTGTGACAGTTGGTTGAGATTAAGATACGTCATTGCTTCACCTGCTTGTCTTTGTGAAGCTAACCCCTTCGGCCTTGCCACGCTTCACCATGGGGCGGCATGGTCGAAGGTAGAAGCGGACGATACTGCTAGCGCCCGACAGAAACGCAATATGTTTCCGTGGAATGTCTATGCGTATACATTTATTGATTTGGTTCAGCAGAACTGTCGACAGCAGATTTCCACGAACGAAGGGCGCTCTGAGCGGAAGGCGACTTTCCTTCGTCATATCCCCCTATCGTTGATAGAAGGTCCTCAAGCATACGGCCCATAGGACCAGGTGACTGTCTCTCACTTTTTGGAGCAAAGTTCTGGATATGATAGTTGTATCGCTCCAACAGTGTCTGATTATCGGCGCTATAGAATTCCTGGGTTAGAGCATTTCTCACAGGTTCTGGTCCGTAAGTTTGGGAGTTCACGCGCCATTCCTCAGTGGCCCAAACCTCTCGGCAAGCGCCAGCTATTGCTGCCATCTTCCAGTCACGATTAGCTTTCGCCGTCGGCAGCTGCTCTTGTACCTGCATTAGAGCCTTACATCCGCTTTTGATTTCCTTAGTCAGGAGGGTGACATCATATAGCAGTGCATAAGGCTCTAATGTCCGAGGTCCAGCTGCCCAATATAGCTTCTCTTTTAGCCCTTCCGGCAAAGCAGAGATTGCTCTTTCGTATTCAGTTGCGGCCTTAGAAAGACGTCGAAGGGCTTCCGTTTGCACCTTGGACCCATAGCCGAACTGCGCCTCTGGCGACTTCAGGGTATTGAGAATGATGTCTGCGTAACCGCAACTAACAGTGCTGCCGTGCCACGGTTCTACAGTACGCGGCAAATGGATTTCGATGATGCGAGCCACACCAGGCCTGAATGCTTTCATTTGGGACGTAATCTGCATTTCTATTCTATCTAGCCTCCATCCAGTCGCTGATTGCACTTTGCCGCCAACCAATGGCGCGTAGGCCAAGCTTTTGGGGTCGCGGGAAATCACCGCGCTCGATCATCCGGTATATCGTGGATCTGCTAAGCCCAATGGCTTGCTGAACTTCTCGGCATCTCAGTATCTTGTCGGTCATTAAAAGACTTCCTTCTTTCTTATGACACCAATCTGCACGATCACGGTTTAAGCCCAGTTAAAATTCCGGAAAATTAAGCATAATCCACCGATTTACTTATGTTCTTGCCGCTTGCGTGGTCAGCCCAACGGTTCATCAATTGCAGACGTAGAAGGAAAAGGTCAGACCTAGCATAGGCACGCTCGACCGCATCACCGACCTTGTGAGACAACGCAATTTCAGCAATTTCCCTGTCGGCGATTTGGTTTTCCCGGCACCAATCTCGAAACGTGGACCGAAACCCATGGGTGGTCAGGCCCTTCAGTTTCATTCGTTTGTACAGTGCGGCAAACACGGTGCCGGAAAGAGGCCGATTTCCGTTCGGACCACGATAAGGACTGGGAAATACCAACTCGTCATCCAGTCCCTTTACCTTCTCCAAGGTCGCAAGGGCCGCAGGCGAAAGCGGAACACGGTGCTTCTCGCCAGTCTTCATTCTTTCGGCGGGTACAGTCCAAACGCCACCGCTGATTTCGGACCAGCGTGCTCCCCTGGCTTCACCAGAGCGGGCAGCGGTCAGGATGATGAACTCTAGGCAACGTGCGGAAGTGCCCTCACGCTTTCTAAGTTCACGCATAAAGTCAGGTGTTTCAGACCAAGGCAGCGCTGCCATGTGCTGAGGTCGATTCTTTACGGTCGGCAGCGCCCTCGTCACGCCATTAACGGGGTTCTCATTCGGATACAGCATTGCACTTTTCGCCCAGTCAAACACGGTCGCGATGCGTTGCTTCACCTTGGAAGCTGTCTCGTTCTTTTCCGTCCATATCGGCGAGAGGACTTTGAGAACATGCGAACTGTCGAGTTGATGGATTGGCTTGGATCCAAATTCGGGGAAGACGTATCGATCAAGTGACGAAATCCACCTGATTGCATGGTCCTCGCTGCGCCATGATTTTCTAAGCTCGGAGTGTACCTTGCGCGCGGCTTCCTCGAATGTAACGCTCACACGTTTTCGCTCTTCGATTGGGTCACCGCCCTTGCGGGCAATTTTCCGCATCTCGCGCGCCTCGTCACGGGCCTCCGCCAAGCCAACAGTTTTGACTGAGCCTATACCCAGGTCACGCCTTTTGCCCTGAACGACCGTACGAAGGATCCATGACTTCCCGCCGTACTCTCCGATGCGCAGGTAAAGTCCGTCTCCGTCGCCGTACATACCCGCATCTTTAAGGCTGGAAACCTTTTTGGTGGTTAGTTTCCCCATCGCTGTCCCCACATTGGTTTACCATCATTTATACCATCAAAAAGTGTGGGGTTAAATGAAATTCTCTGGGGCAGCTTGAGACAAGCGCATTCAATAAGCACTGTAATTAAAGAATATTATGGAGTGTATTGGAACAGCGTGAAACATTAGTTTCGTAGCCTCCTCCGCTACCAAATTTTCCCTTGATGAAATCAGCGGCTTTCTCCTGTTCAGGTTCGGGACTGCGCTCCCAAAAGCTTATTGGGGTGGCGTCTGAGCCGAAAGGCTCGTTGGTGACCGCGAGTAATTCTAACCGAACATTTGGGCACACGATTGCAGTTGTAGCAGACCATGCGCACGCCGATTGTTTAACCAAGTGTCTGTATGGCGATCATGTTCACCCTGCCGCAATCGAAACTCAACGTCGGGTGGAGACCCTGAAGGATGCCGCCGCGACGGGAAGCTTCATCCAAGGTCACATGCCGGATCAGCATGGCGGTTGCCTATTCGTCCGGGTTTGCCTTGATGCGGTATTCGCCGCTTTCCCGGAAGCTGCGAACGGTGGCGAAGGTGTCTTCCATGAATTGCACATAGGACAGTTTGCCGTTTTCGCCGCGCGCCAAAACCGCGAACGGGGAGGTCACGGTCTTGCCCAGCGTGTTGGACGTATAGGTGAACGTGCCGAAAAGCGCGGCACCGTTCTCGTTCTCGAAGCTGTCCTGAATCTGGAAATCGTCGACCGTCCAGTAACGGCTCACATCGATGAAGGTCTGGACCAGACCTTCGGTACCCTTCGTCGTCCCGGCCCAAGGCATGATCTGCTTCAGTTCCGGATTCTCGTAATTCAATGAAACATATGTGAAATCGTCGGTTGTGTACTGCTTGACGAAGTCCAGGTCCGATGGGTTCGACAAGATGGTCTGCAGGACTGCCAGGGGCGATGCCTCGGATGCGGGCGCGACCGTGGAAAAATCCTGTGCATTTGCGGCGCCGGAAAGCGCGGTCAAGGCAATTGTGGCAGCGGCATTGCGAAGGGTGGCGGCGTTTGCAGGCATAATGTATTCCTTCAAAGCGCTGTGAGGCGTACGGCGCAAAAGCTGCTGCGTTGGTTTCATCCTTGCGCTCTTTGCCAAACCCAGAAAGCCGTGGCTCAGAATGGTTGAGAATTGCGGCGCGTGTCGCGGCCATTTTTGTTTCCCCCACAAGGGCGAGCACGGGCGCAGACTGCGCAAGCCTGTGGAGACGCGTCTGCCTCGGGCGCGACGCCGCACGGCTTTTGGTCGATACGGCGCTGAACGGCCTGGCAACATCCGGCTCTTTGCGAACGTGAAAGACAAAAACCGCAAGACCGGCACCATGGCAGCAAGCGCGGCACCGAACGGAAGTCGCAGGCTTGCTAATCGAAGGTAAGAAACCGAAGTTATCAATCTGCCGCCGACCTCGTTCCGGCTGGCCGACATGGAAGACGGAAAAGAGGTATTCCCCCGATTTTGCGGAACCGGAAGCGCACCCGCTGTTTTCCATCCAGGCTGGGGCCCCTGATGAAGAACCGCAGGTCGCGAGATCGCCCAGTTCATTCCGGAGATATCAGGCAACCATGTCCAAGTATGCGTCTTTTGCCCAATGGTATAGCGAAGGCCCCAGCGCGACTTACGTCCATTCGATGAAATCCACGGGCGGCATTCTGAGTATGTATGGCTCGACGCAACCGGGTCAGGAAATGGATACCCCTGCCGTACCGGATCTCGTGATCTATCAGGATGTGCTCGGCGGCAGCCGTCTCAATGCCAGCCTTGGTGGGGGACGTTTCGACGTGACAATGGAAAACGGCGGCTGCGTCTTTGCGGCACCGAATTTCGCCGTCAACTGCCGCGTTGAAACCACGCACCATATCCGCAGCTTCGTGTTTCCCGTGTTGCACTGGCAGACAATGCTGGACGAAGCCTCGGACGGCAAAATTTCGTTTGACAGTTTGAGTATCTATCGCGGAGCGTTCGCGACGCCGGCCCTGAAAGGGAAGCTTCGGAACCTCTGGGCGCTTTGTGAAGAAGAAGCCGCACCGTCGCGCATGTTGGCGCGGGCCGCCGGTTGCGAGATCCTGGCCGAGATCTGCCAACTGGGCGGCACGGATCTGGCGCCGAAGAAGGGCGGCCTGGCACCCTGGGCAGAGCGGCGTTGTATCGAGATGATGCATGCGCGGTTTGCGGACGACCTGTGCGTCGACGAACTGGCAGTCGAAGCGCGGCTATCGTCTTTTCACTTTGCCCGCATGTTCAAGCAAAGCACGGGGGTCACGCCGCTGGCCTACCTGACGCGGCTGAGACTGGAGAAAGCCTGCGAGCTTCTCGAGCATACGGATATTCCGATTACCGAGATCGCGCCGGACGTCGGCTATTCTTCAAACCAGGTCCTCGCCCGGGTGTTTGCCAAGCATATGCACATGTCCCCGTCCGATTATCGACGTAGCGTGCGTGATCCCGCGCGCTCGTACGCGATGCGGTAGCGGATTACCGGCGGCTATCCAGGATGAGCGTTTAGCTTCATTGGGTGTTTTGGTCTGAAACGTGCCGCCAGGGTCACAACCGTTCCAAGATCCTGGCCAGCAGAGCAGAGTCCCTGTGAGCGGCCAGCAGGTTGTACCCCTTGTAAGGATCCGTCTTGAGCGCACGCACCTGATCGAGCGATGTGACCTGGCTGAAGCGGTCGTCGCAAAAGAAGAGACAGGTTTCCGGGATGCTCAGGAGATGGCTGCTGGGAGCACAGGTCGGGTCGCTGCCGTGGTCTTCGTAAATGATGACGGCCCCCTCCTGCAGTGCGCGTGAGGCCCCTTTGAGAGCCTCGACCTCGGCCCCTTCCACGTCGAGCTTGATAAGGGCCGGAACGCCTTTGGGCACGAGATCGTCGATGCGGCGGGTCACCACGGTTTCCGTCTTGTCGCCCGGGCCGGGTTTCCCATCGCTCAAAAGCCGTGCCGAGGCGTGGCTGTTCGCGACATTCACGAAGGTCAGGTGCTTGCCGGAGACCGAGTGGATGGCCACCTGGTGCAAGGTGACGTTCGGCAAGCGCCCCGCATTCCCCTCAAGCGCGGCAAAGGTCGCTTGCGCAGCCTCCGCCGCGATCACCCGATCGAACAGTGCGGCGGCGCGCACCGTCCAATAGCCCTTGTTGGCGCCGCAATCGCAGAAGACTTTCGCCTGCCCGGACGCTGCCCCCAGAACGGCGGCGACTTCCGGTTCGTACTCTTCGTGCCAAAGCGCGAACCTGGTCCAGTAACCGTCGTCCAGCGAGATTCCGAAGGGCGGCGCTCCGTCGATGCGCAGAAAAACCTGGTTGTCGCGGTTGAAAATCCGTCCGAGACCCCGGGCGAAACGCCCGTAGAGACCGCGTGACACTGCCAACCGGAACAACGCCATCAGCAGCGAGTATTGCAGCCGCGCGCCGGGGCTGGAAAAGGTCAGTTCGCGTGTGTCCTGCATTGGCTTCCGATCATGACCGCGCTGAGCGAGGGTCGTCCTCATCATTGCGGGGTTTGCGGCGTATGATCACCGCTTTAAGTTCACCTCGACTGCGCGCTGACACACGGATCGGTTTATCGTCAGCAGCCTGTGAGCGATATTGTAAACCGCGCCTGCTTTTGCCACAAGTCCGGGACTTGGCAATCTGGACAGGAGTGATATTCGGATGCCCGATGGAATCTCGATTGTCATCCCCGCCCGGAACGAGGCCGAAACGGTCGGCAAGGTGGTTTCCGCCGTGATCAACCTGCCCTGCGTGCGCGAGGTCGTGGTTGTCGATACCGCCTCGTGGGACGACACCGCCGCGGTCGCCGCCAGCGCCGGTGCGGTGGTGGTCGAAGAACCCGAGCTTGGAATGGGCCGCGCGTTGAAAACCGGTTATGCCGCAGCGAGATGGCCTTGGGTCATGAAGCTGGACGCCGATCTTGAGGAGTTCGACCCCAACCTGGTGCTGATGCTCGCCGAGGCCCGAGAGCCCGGCGTGGGGCTGGTCAAAGGCAAATGGCAGGATCCCAATGACGACATGCCGATGACGCGGTTGCTGGTGCGGCCCGCCATCCGCCAGATTTTTCCCGAGCTTCGCCATGTCAGGGCGGTCAACTCCGGCCTTTACCTGTTCAACCGCGACCTCATCGAACTGGATGAACTGGTGGATACGAACGCGGCCGATATCGACGTGATGCTGCGCGTTCACCTGGCCGGAAAGGAGATCGTCGAGGTGGAAATCGGACGGATCGGCCATGATCCTCGGAACGTCGAGCATTACAATCTGATGGCGGAGAATATCCTGCAGCTGTTCCTTCAGCACTACGCCCGCCAGATCAGGAGCGCGGACACCGGCACCTGAGACGGCCGTCATGCGGGAAAAAACGATTCGCTGTCGCCAAGGCCAAACCTGTCAGTGCCGAGACACGATCGCGATGGCCGGCCAATGTCGGTAGAGCGCATTCATGCAACGTCCTCCCTTCGCAATTGGGGCCTTCCCGGCTCGCGCATGGCGCGGCGATAGTCTGTTGGGCTCATACGCCGATTCTTCTGAAAGACCCGGGCGAGTACTTGGTTCGACGAATATCCGACCTCCAGCGCGATCTCCGTGATCGGAATGTCCGTCTTTTCGAGAAGTTCGCAGGTCTTTTCCATTCGCAGTTGCGTCAGGTAGACACGTGGCGGCACACCGAGGCTCTGCTTGAACATCCGGGCAAAATGAAACGGAGAGAGTTGCGCCTCGGCAGCCAGTTCTTCCAGGCCGATGTCTTCTGAAAGCCGGGCGTGCATGAGCTCGATGCATCGGCGTTTCGCCCACGGTGAGAGGCCGCCCTTCGCCGGGGCAGGTTTTGCCCCGCCCAGTCGGCACAGGTGCGATATGATCTCGTAGCCCGCGGCGCGCGCCAGCAGACGGGATGGCACGCCCTCGACTTCGCAAATTGACCAAAGGCACCGGATGGCGGAACGGATCTCCGGTGAATTGAAGGTCCCTCTGAAGACGTCTGGCCGATCGAGTACCGTCTGATCGACATTCGCTTCGTCGAATGCGCTTCGCCATTGCGACAGGGGCAACGCCAGGCAGCGGACCTGATGGCTGGAGTCGACCATTATCGTGTTGGCGAAGTTCGGTTTCGCGAGGAAGAAGCCGCATTTGTCGCTTTTGACGTCGAAGGCCCCCGATCCCATGTCCCCCCTGACGCGCGTGCCGCAATCCATGTACTGATGCAGCACCAGATCCGGCACCGCGGGGTCCGACATGTCGCCGGCCGGTTGCACCGCCTCGATCAGATTGAGGATGCCGCCGGCGGACTTTCTTGCACGAACATAGGATGCAAGATGACCTTCCCGGTACCATTGGGCGAACGAAGTATAGGTAGGGTGCGTCATCCTTTGTTCGCCTTTTCTGTCAGTTGATGATGAAGGCCCAAATGCATGTGCCCCGCGGCATTGGGGCCAAGCTACGCACTTGGCGCGTATTCGTAAAATACCGTCTTTTTGGCGATCTATTCGCAAATGATATAGCTTTCAGGGCGTCCTATGCTGCCTCCCGACCCCGCTCGGTCGACCGACGGCACTAGGGTCAGGATGCATTGATTTCCGTTGCGCTGCGTGATTCACGGCTCCGAAAACGGAGCGGTGACATGAGCGACCTTTACTGGCTGAGCGATGCGCAGATGGCCAAGCTGAAACCCTTTTTCCCGAAGTCGCATGGCAAGCCCCGTGTGGACGACAAACGGATCTTGAGCGGTATAATCTTCATCAATCGCAATGGCTTGCGTTGGCGCGATGCCCCTGCGGAGTATGGGCCGCATAAGACGCTCTACAGCCGTTGGAAGCGATGGAGCGATAAGGGTATCTTCGCCCGGATGCTTCTCGAACTGGCCGATCAAGGCGGCGGGACTGACACGCTGATGATCGATGCGACGCATCTGAAGACGCACCGCACGGCCTCCAGCCTGGGGCTGAAAAAAGGGGGCGCGGTCGCCTGATCGGACGTACCAAGGGCGGGATGAACTCGAAACTGCACGCGGTGACCGATGCGGCAGGCCGCCCGCTACGGATGTTTCTGACGGCCGGCCAACGGAGCGATTACATCGGCGCCCGTGCACTGCTGGACGGCCTTCCTCCCGCCAACCACATGCTGGCAGACCGTGGATACGATGCAGACTGGTATCGCGAAGCCCTTGAAGACAAGGGGATCACGCCGTGCATCCCTTCCCGAAAGAACCGTAAGGTACCAATCCCCTATGACGAAGCCCGATACCGCAAGCGCCACAAGATCGAGAACAGCTTCGCTCGCCTCAAGGACTGGCGACGGGTCGCGACCCGCTACGACAGGTGCCCGAAGGTCTTCCTATCAGCATGCGCATTGGCTGCCGTCGTCATGTTCTGGCTATGAATCCTGACCCTAATGCGCAAGTTCGGTGCATACGCAGCAGAACAGGCAACGCCCGGAAATTCGATGCCGGCTAACCTGTACCCGAATACTCGGATGCGCTGCATGCCGCAGCACCTTGAAATCCGACAAGGAGAAAGGATCACCAATGCCCTCCAATGATCTGACCCGTACGACACTGACGCGGCGCACGGCTCTGTACTCTGCCGGCGCTTTTGCCGCTGCGAGTGCGTTCTCCCTTCCCGGTTTTGCTCAAGAACAAATCAAAGGAGATTTTGTAATGGCGGAAATCACCACCCCCGACGGCAACCGCATCTTTTACAAGGACTGGGGCCCAAAGGACGCTCAGCCCATCGTCTTTCACCATGGCTGGCCGCTCAGCACCGACGAGTGGGACGCACAGATGCTGTTCTTCCTGTCGAAAGGGTTCCGCGTGGTCGCTCATGACCGGCGTGGCCACGGCCGGTCCGAGCAAGTTGAAAGCGGGCACGATATCGACCACTACGCCGCCGATGCCTTTGCCGTGGCCGAGGCGCTGGACCTGCGCAACGCGGTGCACGTCGGCCACTCCACCGGCGGCGGCGAAGTGGCGCGCTACGTGGCGCGGCACGGCGAACCCGCGGGACGGGTGGCCAAGGCGGTTCTCGTCGCCGCCATCCCGCCGCTGATGCTGCAGACCGACGCGAACCCCGAGGGCACGCCGATTGAGGTGTTCGACGACTTCCGCTCGGCCCTTGCCGGCAACCGCGCCCAGTTCTTTCGCGACGTGCCTGCCGGGCCGTTTTACGGGTTCAACCGCGAAGGCGCGACGGTCCACGAGGGGGTCATCCAGAACTGGTGGCGCCAGGGCATGATGGGCAGCGCCAAGGCGCACTACGACGGGATCAAGGCCTTTTCGGAAACCGACCAGACCGAGGATCTGAAGGCGATCAGCGTGCCGACCCTGGTTCTTCATGGCGAGGATGATCAGGTCGTTCCAATCGCGGCCTCGGCCGAGAAGGCGGTGAAACTGCTGCCCAACCCCACGTTGAAGACCTATCCAGGGCTCTCGCACGGGATGCTGACGGTCAACGCCGACGTGCTGAACGCCGATATTCTGGAGTTCATCGCCGGCTGAGGCCGCTGTTGGGGCGGGGCTTCGGCCCCGCCCCGCAGCGGGTTCGCAGACCACGCCAACGGACGTCGGTTTGCCTCGTCCAGCCGAAAAGCTCCCGTCGCTCATAGAGGACCAGATCAATGTCAAAACGCGATGCAATCTTTCCCGCCAACCGTCACGCGCTTTACGAGGAACACGGCTATTCCGCGGCGGTTCGCAGCGGCGATCTGTTGTTCGTTTCCGGCCAGGTCGGCAGCCGTGAGGACGGCTCGCCCGAACCCGAGTTCCGCAGCCAGGTCGAACTTGCCTTCAGAAACCTTGAGGCCGTGCTTGCCGCCGCCGGCGCCGGTTTCGACGATATCATCGATGTCACCACCTTCCACACCGATCCGGACAACCAGTTCGAGGCGATCATGGAGGTCAAGAGCGGGATCTTTTCCCAAGCTCCCTACCCGACCTGGACGGCGGTCGGTGTCAACTGGCTCGCCGGTTTCGACTTCGAGATCAAGGTCGTCGCGCGACTGCCGCGATGACATCCGATTGGTCGCTGCTCCCAGCGAAAGGCCGGGACGAGAAATAATGCATACTTACAAGGAGATACCAAATGAACAAGCCTGACCTGCTGACGCCCAGCAACTGCCAGATCATCTTTATCGACCACCAGCCGCAGATGGCGTTCGGCGTGCAGTCGATCGACCGCCAGGTTCTGAAGAACAATGTCGTGGCCCTGGCCAAGGCGGCCAAGGTGTTCGACATCCCGGCCACGATCACCACGGTCGAGACCGAGAGCTTCTCGGGTCACACGTATCCGGAATTGCTGGCCGTCTTTCCCGATCATCCGCTGCTCGAGCGGACCTCGATGAACTCCTGGGACGACCAGAAGGTGCGTGACGCGCTTGCCAAGAACGACCGGAAGAAGGTCATCGTTTCCGGCCTCTGGACCGAAGTCTGCAACAACACCTTCGCCTTCAGCGCGATGGCCGAGGGCGGGTACGAGATTTTCATGGTCGCGGACGCCTCGGGCGGGACCTCGCAGGAGGCGCATGATTATTCCCTGCAGCGCATGATCCAGGCCGGTGTCGTGCCGATGACCTGGCAGCAGGTGATGCTGGAATGGCAGCGCGACTGGGCGCATCGCGAGACCTATGACGCCGTGATGGAGATCGTGCGAGAGCATTCGGGGGCCTATGGCATGGGCGTCGATTACGCCTACACCATGGTCCACAAGGCGCCCGAGCGCGTCGAGCACGCAGAGCGTCTTGCGCCCGTGGCGGCCGGATCGGCCGCTGCCGCCGAATAACGATCCCGATGCGCCGGGTCCGGCGGCCGTCTTCTCCCCGCGGCCGTCCCGCTCCCGCCCGGCGCAACTGGCGGGCCTGCGCCCCCACGCAGGCCCGCCCTGTTTGCAAGCCCGGGAGAGGAGAGCCGCGAGGACGCGAGACATGCTCGAGACGACACACGACCCCACAAGAGACGCATCGACCGTGACCCGCCGGTGGGTCACGACGACAGGTGCGGCGGCCGGCGCGTTCGGCCTGGTCGCGCCCGGAAGGGCGTGGTCGCAATCCAACGAGGAGGACAAGATGCCCGACACGATCATCAGGAACGCCCGCGTGACAACGCTGGACCCCGCCATGCCCGAGGCCGGCGCCGTCGCGATCCGCGACGGTCTCATCATTGCGACGGGGCCGGAGGCGGAGATCATGCGCCTCGCGGGCGTGGACACTGAAGTGATCGACGCGGGCGGCAGACGCGTCATCCCCGGTCTCAACGACAGCCACACGCACCTGATCCGCGGCGGGCTCAACTACAACATGGAGCTAAGGTGGGAGAACGTCCCCTCGCTGGCAGACGCCCTGCGGATGCTGAAGGAGCAGGCGGACCGTACACCCGCGCCGCAATGGGTGCGTGTCGTCGGCGGTTGGTCGGAGTTCCAGTTCGCGGAGCGGCGTATGCCGACGCTTGACGAGATCAATGCCGCGGCGCCCGACACCCCGGTGTTCATCCTGCACCTCTACGGCCGGGCGCTGATCAACCGCGCGGCGATCGAGGTGCTGGGTTTCGGAAAGGACACGCCGAACCCGCCGGGCGGCGAGATTCAGCGGGACGATCACGGGAATCCGACGGGCCTCCTTGTGGCGAAACCCTCGGCGTTGATCCTCTATTCCACCCTGGGAATGGGGCCGAAGCTGCCGCGCGAGGACCAGGTCAACTCCACCCGCCACTACATGCGCGAGATGAATCGCCTGGGCATCACCAGCGTGATCGACGCCGGCGGCGGCGGGCAGAACTATCCGGATGACTACGCTGTCATCCAGCAGCTTGACGACGCGGATCAACTTACCGTCCGGATCGCCTACAACCTCTTTGCGCAGACTGCCGGCGCCGAGCTTTCGGACTATGAGCGCTGGGTGGAAATGACCGAACCCGGTACCGGCTCGGACATGCTGCGGATGAACGGGGCGGGCGAGAACCTGACCTGGTCTGCGGCGGATTTCGAGAACTTCCTCGAACCGCGCCCCGATCTGGCCCCCACGATGGAAAGCGAGCTTGAACCGGTTGTCGAGCTTCTGGCCGAGAACAAATGGCCGTTCCGCATCCATGCGACCTATGACGAGTCGATCGACCGGTTCCTGACCGTCTTCGAGCGCGTGAACCAGCGCCAGCCTTTCGAGACGCGGTTCATCATCGACCATGCCGAGACGGTTACGCCGCGCAATATCGAGCGCATCACGGCGCTTGGCGGCGGTATTGCCACGCAGCACCGGATGGCGTTTCAGGGCGAATACTTCGTCGACCGTTACGGCCCGGAGGCCGCGCGGGCGACGCCGCCGATCCGGCAGATGATCGACACGGGAACGCCGGTCGGCGCCGGCACCGACGCGACCCGCGTCGCCTCCTACGATCCGTGGGTCGGGCTCTACTGGATGACCACCGGCAAGACGCTGGGCGGCATGCCTCTTTATGACGAGGAGAACCTGCTGACGCGGGAGGAGGCGCTGCGCCTCTGGACCCACGGCTCGGCCTGGTTCTCGGGCGAGGCGGAGGTCAAGGGTACGCTGGCGCCCGGCATGTATGCCGATCTTGCGGTGCTCTCGGCGGATTACCTGAGCGTGCCGAACGAGGAGATCCGGCAGATCAACGCGGTCCTGACGATGGTCGGCGGCCGGGTCGTTTACGGCGAGGGCGCGTTCTCCGATCTGGCGCCGCCGCTGCCGCCGGCCTCGCCGGGCTGGAGCCCGGTCGGCGCCATCCCGAGCCCGGGCGCGCGCCAGGCCGCCATGGAGACCGGAACGCGCTATGCCAGCGCATGCGGCTGCGCCAGTGCCTGTTCACTGCACGGCCACGACCACGGCATCGCCTGGACAAACCCCATTCCGGTGAAGGATCTGAAGTCCTTCTGGGGCGCGCTTGGTTGTTCCTGCTTCGCGGTCTGACGGGAGGGCATGATGGATTGGAAACCCTACGCTTTGTCGCTGGCGGTCGGACTCGCGGTGGGGGGGCTTTACGCGCTCTTCGGTATCCGTTCGCCCGCGCCGCCGATCATCGCTCTGCTCGGCCTGCTCGGCATGTTGGTGGGAGAGGCGACGGCCAGTTGGCTCAAGAACCGGACGACGGCCGCACAGGCCGCGGCGGAGTGCCTACACGCCAAGCGCTTCGCCGACTCGCCGAGTGAAGAGATGCGGACATGAGGTTGCTACTCGCGTTTTTGCTGGTAGTTGCCCAGCCGGGTCTCGCGGAGCCCCTTGTCTTCGAAGGACGGATCGAGGCCTCGGAGCGCGCCGTCCTGTCGAGCCGTCTGAACGGCGTCGTGGCCGAGATCCTGTTTGAGGGCGGCGAGCGCGTTTCTGCCGGGCAACCGCTGATCCGACTCGATCCGACCGACGCGACGATCGCGCTCGAGATTGCCGAAGCGCGGCTTGCCGTCGCGCAGGCGCGGTTTGACGGGGCTTCCCGCCGCGCCGCCCGGCAGGAAGAAATGCATGAGCGCGGGATCGCAGCCGACTCCACGCTGGGGCCTGCCCGCACCGAAAGGGCGATGGCCGAGGCCGAGGTGGCGCTGGCCGAGGCCGAGCGGCGCCGGGCCGGACTTGACTTGGAAAGGACGGTCATCCGGGCGCCGATTTCCGGTCTCGTCTCGCCCCCGTCAGTGTCGGTCGGCGCCTTTCTCGAGGCGGAAGCCGCGCCACCGCTTGCCACGATCGTCGCGTTCGACCCGGCGGTCGTCGCCTACCGCGCGCCCTATGACGAGCGGCTCGAGTCCCTGGAAGTGGCCGGATCCGGAACGGTTGCCGAGCTGCTGGCGCGCATCCGGGTGCAACTGCGACTGCCGGGCGACAGGATCTATGTCGGGGAGGCAACCCCCCATGCCGCAAGTGCGGAGGTGGACGCGGAGACTGGCACCGTGACGGTATGGGCGCGATTTCCGAACCCCGATGCTCTGTTGCGCCCGGGCATGAGAGTCACCGTCCTTTCGCATATCCCGGGTGCGGAGGCGGTGGAATGAACCCGACTGCCGGATCGGCGCCTGTAATCGCGGCCGGCTGCGTTACGGCCAGACACGTCCGGACCCGGCCTCTTCGCCTACACATCACCGCGACGGAAACGCGGCAACAGCAATGGGCCGTCACACATTCGGCACCGGCTGTTGTGCCTAACCCATACCATCTGGCGGCCCTACGGCGGTCGTAACCCTGAAACCATCCCGAAAGGACACCAAATAATGAGCTGGAGCCCATGCCCCGACCCGACCCTTGGTGACGCCGCGAGCGTCGATGCCGTCGAAACCGTTATCGTGCCCCGTGCCGTCGATCTCGGGGAAATGACCGTGCGCCGTGCACTGCCCTCGACAGCCCGCCAGATGGTCGGGCCGTTCATCTTCTTCGACCAGATGGGACCGGCGGAGTTCCTGACCGACCAGGGCATCGACGTGCGGCCGCATCCGCATATCAACCTGGCCACGGTGACCTACCTTCTCGAGGGCGAGATCCTGCACCGCGACAGCCTAGGAACCGAGCAGACGATCCAGCCCGGCGCCGTGAACTGGATGCGGGCGGGGCGTGGGATCGTCCATTCCGAGCGCACCGCGCCCGAACTCAAACGCACCGGACAGCGGCTCTTCGGCTTGCAGACCTGGATGGCGCTGCCGGTCGCGGCGGAAGAATCCGACGCCGCCTTCATCCACCATGGCGAGGCGGAGCTGCCGGTGATCGACGACACCGGGTTGAACCTTCGCCTGATCGCGGGTGAGCTGCACGGCGCGCGCTCGCCGCTCGCGACGGCGTCGGAAACGCTCTATGCCGACATCGCGCTGGCGGCGGGCGGCACCTACCGGGTGGAGGCCACACATGAGGAGCGGGCGCTTTACATCCTGTCCGGCCACGTCGTGATCGATGGAACATCCCACGAGCCCGGCACCCTGCTGATCCTTGCCCCGCGTGCCGAGGCCGTGGTGCGGGCCGCGGGCGATGCCCGCCTCATGCTCTTCGGCGGCGAGCCGATGGAGGGGCCGCGCTACATCTGGTGGAACTTCGTCTCATCGCGCCCCGAGCGCATCGAGCAGGCCAAGGAGGAATGGCGCCGCGGCCGTTTCGAGACGGTGCCCGGAGACGAGTCGGATTTCATTCCGCTGCCCGATAATGCCAATCCGCCGCAACGTGCGACCGGCGGACGCGACGCGAGCGCGGATTTGCAGGGATGAGCGCCGTCCCCGGACTGCACCATGTCACCGCCGTTTGTTCCGACCCGCAGGGCAATCTGGATTTCTACACGCGCAGGCTTGGTCAGAAACTGGTGAAGAAGACGGTCAATTTCGACGATCCCGGCACATATACCTCTATTACGGCGACCGTACCGGGTCGCGCCTGCGTCTGCGAGCGCCAGGCGGGGAAAAGGGCAGCGTCGTCGATCTTTTGCGCGAGGATGCCGCCGTGATCGGGCGGCCGGGCGCGGGAACCATCCATCATGTCGCCTTCCGCGCGCGCGGCGCGGAGGAGCAACTCGAATGGCGGGACCGTCTGCGTGCCGCCGGGATTGCCGTAACGCCGGTCATCGACCGTCAGTATTTCACGGCGATTTACTTCCGCGAGCCGGGCGGCGTGCTTTTCGAGATCGCCACTGATCCGCCGGGCTTTGCCATCGACGAGCCTGAGGCGGCGCTGGGCCGCAACCTGATGCTGCCGGACCGCTACGAGCCGGACCGGGCGCGGATCGAGCGCCTGCTTCCGCCGCTTTCAGCGTGACGCCGGGTCCGGGATCCGGGATCGGCCACCACGTCTCGGGAGGCCTTCGCTCAACCGAAGCAAACGACTGAAAAGGAAAAGAGACATGAAAGTTCTGATGATACTGACGTCGCATGACGAACTCGGCGACACCGGCCGCAAGACCGGCTTCTGGCTCGAGGAGCTTGCCGCGCCTTATTATACCTTCAAGGACGAGGGCGCCGAAATCACCCTGGCGTCTCCCAAGGGCGGACGGCCGCCCCTGGATCCGGTCAGCAATTCGCCCGATTTCCAGACGGACCACACCCGCCGCTTCGAGGCCGATGCCGAAGCCAACGCGGCGCTTGCCGCGACGGTGAAGCTCGCCGACGTGAACGAAGGCGACTATGACACCGTGTTCTATCCCGGTGGCCATGGCCCGCTCTGGGATCTGACCGAAGACGCGGATTCGGTGGCGCTGATCGAGGCATTCCACGCGGCGGGCAAGCCCTTTGCGCTGGTCTGTCACGCTCCCGGCGTGCTGCGCGACGTCAAGGGCAGTGACGGTCGACCGCTGGTCGAAGGCCGCGACGTCACGGGCTTTACCAATTCGGAAGAGGCCGGTGTGGGCCTGACCGAGGTTGTTCCCTACCTGGTCGAGGACACGCTGAAAGCCAAGGGCGGCGCGTTCGTGAACGGCCCTGACTGGGCCTCGTTCGTGGTACGGGACGGTCTGCTGATCACCGGACAGAACCCGGCCTCTTCGGCCGAGGCAGCCGTGCGGCTTATCGAGGCGCTTGCAGAGCGCCAAACGGCCGGTTGATTGACTTCGCGTCAAATCGACCAAGCGCCCGTCGACCGCGGCAGAGCTTCGGCTTCGCCGCGGTCAGCAGCCCCGACCGGTATCGCGGGGCAACGGCAAGACAGACTGCGAACAACGCCCAGCCCGGCTGCCTTACGGTCTTCGGCAAAGGCAGGGAAGGCCGCAAGATCGGAACCTTCGCGGCAGCATCTGCGCCGCGTGACAGACGGCAATCCGTTAACGTGACATTGACCTGATCCTCCAGGAGAGACTTATGAGCCCCTTGCACCCCTATATCCTTTCGCTGACCGCCGGTCTCGCCATCGGCGTGATCTATGGCCTCATTTCCGTCCGTTCGCCCGCGCCGCCGATCATCGCGTTGCTGGGGCTTCTGGGCATGCTTGCCGGTGAAGCGTGCGTTCAGTGGCTGAGGGGCCACGCAAGTGTCGTGCAGTCGGCCCTGCACGCGAAGACCTTTGCGCATCCCTTCCGGGACGGCTCGGCGAAGGACGCCGATGCGGACGGAACGCGCGGCCTCCCGCAGACCGGACATCGCCGTGGTTGAGCGGCCTTTGGAGGGGGACAAATCCGGGAACCCGCTGAGCTACCCGGTCTTCCGGGCGCTCTGGATCGCGACGATCGTGTCGAATGTCGGCACATGGATGCATGATGTGGGCGCCGGGTGGCTGATGACCTCGCTGTCGCCGAGCCCGCTGCTGGTTGCTTTGGTGCAGACCGCGACGACGCTGCCGATGTTCCTTCTCGCACTGCCGGCCGGTGCGCTGGCCGACATCGTGGACCGGCGCAGGATGCTGCTGTCGGCGCAGTTGCTTGGCCTGTGTGCGGCGCTGACGCTGGCGATCCTTACAGCCTGGGGCCTCGTCCTCTCCGGAAATCCTGCTGGCGACGACGTTCCTGCTCGGCATGGCGGCGGCGCTCAGCGCGCCGGTGTTTCAGGCGATCGTACCGGAACTCGTGGGCCGGCAGGCGCTGCCGGACGCCATTGCGCTGAACAGTCTGGGCGTCAACATCTCGCGCGCGGTGGGCCCGGCGCTCGGGGGGATCATCGTCGCCCTTGCAGGAATCCCGGCCGTCTTTGCGCTAAATGCGCTTTCGGTGCTGGGCGTGCTGGCGGTGCTGTTCATCTGGAAGCGCCCCAGTACCGTACATACCCTGCCCCCCGAGCATTTCTTCGGCGCCCTGAAGGCCGGTTACCGCTATACCCGCCATTCCCCCGCCATGCGCCTGGTGCTGGTCCGGGCGGTGGGGTTCTTTCTCTTCGGCAGTGCCCTCTGGGCGATGCTGCCGCTGATCGCGCGGCACGGGCTCGGTCTCGATGCCGCCGGGTATGGTGTGCTGCTTGGCTGCATGGGCGCGGGAGCGGTCGCAGGTGCGATCCTGCTGAAACGCGTGCGGACGCGCGTCTCCGCCAATCCGTTGTCCGTTGCGGCGACACTGCTCTTTGCGCTGTCGACGCTGGCGCTTGCTCTGTCCACCCATGCCTGGGTTGCCGGCCCGGTCCTCTTCATGGCCGGGCTGGGCTGGATCGGGATGCTGACGTCGCTGAATCTCGCCGCGCACATGGCCTCGCCGGGCTGGGTCAAGGCGCGGGCGTTGGCGGTCTATCTGCTTACGTTTCAGGGAGCTATGACCTGTGGCAGTGTCCTGTGGGGTATGCTTGCCTCCGGCACCAGCGTCGCCACAGCCCTGGTGATTGCCGGCGTTGGGCAGGCTTGCGCGGCCGTCATTGCAATCCGCTGGCGACTGCCCCGCGATTCGGCAGCCGATCTCGCGCCGTCGCACCATTGGGCGGAGCCGGTCGTTTCCGTGCAGCCGGACGACGACCGCGGCCCGGTCATGATCGAGATCGAATATCATGTCGAGCCCGCGCGGCTGGCCGAATTCGTTACGGCCTTGCGCCGCTTCAAGTCTGTCCGACAGCGCGACGGCGCGATCCGCTGGGACGTCTGGGAGGACATGGCCGAGCCGGGGCGGGTCGTCGAGACATTCGTCGTGGAGAGCTGGGTCGAGCACCAACGCCAGCATGCGCGCGTGACCCGCGCCGATCAGCTGGATCAGGAGATCCTGCTCAAGTATCAGCTGGACGGCAGACAACCGGTGGTCCGGCACCTTTTGCGGCCATCATGACCTGTGGCGGCCCAATAGACAGCGATGCCCGCAACCAGTATTCCAAAAGGAAACACCATGCCCACACTTTACTATGTCCCGGATGCCTGCTCGCTGGCCCCGCACGTCGCGCTCGAATGGATCGGCGCCCCCTACGAGGCGGTCAAGGTGCAGTTCGGCTCGAAGGAGCTTCTGGCCGTGAACCCCGCCGGTGCGGTTCCCACCTTTCGTGAAGACGATCGCTGGCTGTTGACGCAGGCCGGCGCGATCCTCGATTACCTTGGCCAGAAGCACCCGGAGGCCGGACTGTCGGGCGGCGAAACCCTCCGCGCGAAGGCCGAGGCGCATCGCTGGTCGGCCTTCCTCACCTCGGATCTTCATGCCTCGTTCTGGCCGATCTTCGTGCCCTACCGCTACACGACCGACAAGAGCGATGCGGCCCGGCAGGCGGTGGCTGATGCCGGGCACAAGCTGGCCGCCAAGCAGCTTGGTGTTCTGAACCGCCACCTAGACGGGCGGGACTACATCCTGGAAGGTGGCCGATCGGTGATCGACGCCTATGCCTTTCCGATGATCCGCTGGGGGGCGAAACTTCTGCCGGGTGGGCTGCAGGACTTCCCGGCCGTGCAGGCGCTGCATGACCGGATCGCCGCCGATCCCGCCGTGCAGAAGGTTCTCGGCCGAGAGGCCGCGGCGTGAGTGGGGGTGGTGACGAAGGAATGATCAGCGGAATTCACCACGTCACCGGCATCACCGCCGATGTGCAGGCCAATGTCGATTTCTATGTCGGCTTCCTTGGTCTCAAGCTGGTCAAGCGGACGGCGGGCTATGCGGATGCCGAGCAGTTGCACCTGGTCTACGGCGACAGGCTTGGAAGCCCCGGATCGCTTCTGACCTTCCTGGTCTGGGAGGCCAGCGGCCGCGGGCGCACCGGCATCGGCCAAGTGCTGGAGATTGCGCTTGCGGTTTCTCCGCAGTCCATCTCCGGCTGGCTGACCAGAGCGCTTGCGGCCGGTGTCCCGTTCGAGGGGCCGACGCGCGAATTCGAAGAGCCGGTTCTGCGGTTCAGGGATCCCGACGGGCTGATCGTGAAACTGGTTGGTGTCGACCTGTCGACGCCCGCGCCGCTTCCAGGGGGACCCACCCGTTTGCGGGGCGTCACCCTGCTGACCGACAAGGCTGCGCAAACCGCGGAATTTCTGACGCGGTTCGGCTACCGCCACGGGGAACGCGCGGGCCAGACGCACCGCATGACATCCGACACCGACGTGATCGACGTGCGCGACGCGACGGGTTTCGTCCCCTCCGTCGCCGGGGCGGGCGTGCCCGATCACGTGGCCTTCCGGGCCGGGAATGCGGACGAGGTTCGGTCCCTGCGGGAATCGCTCCGCGAGCACGGACCGACCGAGGTCCATGACAGGAAATATTTCCTGTCGCTCTATGTTCGCGATCCGGCCGGCATCCTTCTGGAATACGCCACCGACAGGCCCGGCATGACGATCGACGAGGCGCCGGAAGCTCTTGGCCGGACGCTGTTCTTCCCGCCACAGGAGGCAGGCCGCGCCCAGGATCTCGAGGTCATGCTGCCGCAGTTCTCATTGCCGGGCGAGGAGCGGTTCCCCATCCGCAAGCTGCCCTTCGTTCACCGTTTCAACCGGCCGGATCAGCCGGATGGCACGACCCTGGTCTTGCTGCACGGCACGGGTGGAAACGAGGCCGATCTCATGCCGATTGCGCGTCGCATCGCCCCGCGTGCGACGCTGTTGGGGGTGCGAGGCCGGGCCACCGAGGAAGGCACCAATCGCTGGTTCCGGCGCTTCGACTTCACGACGTTCGATCAGGCCGATATCCGAAGCGAAGCCGAGGCATTCGCGGCATTCGTGGAGGGCGCGGTGGCCGGCTACGGAATAGATGCGGTCGGGCTTACCTTCCTCGGCTATTCCAACGGCGCGAACTTTCTGGCGGCGGTGATGCAGCTCTATCCTTCTGCCGTGCGCCGTGCCGTTCTGCTTCGCAGCGTCCAGGCCCTCGAGACGCCACCGTCGGCGGACCTTTCCGGAGCGCAGGTGCTGATGCTCGATGGGCGGGACGATGTTTACGCGCGCCAAGCGCCCGCCCTGGCCGAGGATCTGAGGGCGCAGGGTGCGAATGTCGAAACGCGAACGGTACGTGGCGGTCATGAGTTGACCGGCGCGGACGCCACCGAGGCCGCTGACTGGCTTGAACAGGGCACATGACCTGCCAGCGGGATCAAGCCGGGTCCGCGCCCGACGAACCGGCGTCTTCCTCGCCGGGGCGCTCTCACCGCGTCGCGTACGCCGCCCGATCTGCGTTGCGCGGGATGCATAGCCGCTCTGAGAACCGGTCTGGCAGCGGGAAAAGAGGGCTCGAGTTCGGAACGAACGTCGCGGTTCCGTACAGTCCCATGGTACAAATTTCGAGGCGCGGGGCCAAACCGGACGTTTCATTCCGGTTTTGCCGCCGTTCCGGGATGCCCGGCCTTCGTTTCGGAGCGTTCTTGCGTTTGCGCCAACCGATCGACATCTCTGCGTCCATAGCCGTTACCAAGGAGTCTTCCGCCATGACCAATGTCCTTCACTCCGCCCTTCTGGCCGGGCTCATCGTTGCGACCGTCCCCGCGGCCCAGGCCGAGGACGCCGCTTTGACCGTCGGCATGTCCGGCGGCTATTTCCCGTTCACCTTCGTGCGCCAGGATGTGCTGCAAGGGTTCGAGGTCGATGTCATGAACGCGGTGGGCGAGAAGGCCGGTCTCGACATCCAGTTCGAGACGATGTCCTTTTCCGGGCTAATCGGGGCGCTGGATGCGGGCCGTATCGACACCATCGCCAACCAGATCACCATCACGCCGGAGCGGGAGGCGAAATTCGCCTTTACCGAACCCTACGTTATCGACGGCGCCCAGGTCGTGACCCGCAAGGGCAATGATGCCATCGCCGGGGTCGAGGACCTGCGCGGCAAGATCGTGGCAGTGAACCTCGGGTCGAACTTCGAACAATTGCTGCGCGATCTGCCGTTTGCCGATGAGGTCGAAATCAGGACCTACGAAAGCAACATCGAGCAGGACACCGCGCTTGGCCGCGTCGACGCCTTCGTGATGGACCGGGTATCCTCGGCCCAGGTGATCAAGGAAAGCCCGCTGCCGTTACAACTGGCCGGCGAGCCCTTTTCGGAAATCCGCAATGCCCTGCCGTTCCGGGATGACGAAGAGGGCCGCGTTCTGCGCGACAAGGTCGATGCGGCGCTTGCAACGCTGCGCAAGGACGGCACCCTGAGCGAAATCTCGGAGAAGTGGTTCGGATCGGACATCACCTCGCCTGCGGCGGAGTAGACCGTGCAGGGGCTCGACATCGGGTACATGCTCGGGCTGGTGCCGGTCATCCTGGGTTATGTTCCGCTGACGCTGGCCATGGCATCGGCGGCCATGGTCTGTGCGCTGGTGCTGGCGGCCCTGCTGGCGGTCGAACGAGTGGCGCGTGTGCCGGTCCTGGACCGGCTGGTGATGCTTTTCATCAGCTTCTTCCGTGGCACGCCGCTACTGGTCCAACTTTTCCTGTTCTATTACGGGCTGCCACAGGTGCTACCTGTCCTGACCCGGATCGACGGGGTGACGGCGGCAATCCTGGGCCTGACGCTGCATTTCGCCGCCTACATGGCGGAATCGATCCGCGCCGCCATTGTCGGTGTCGATCGCAGCCAGTGGGAGGCGGCCCAATCCGTCGGCATGACCCAGCGACAGCTGATGCAGCGCATCGTCCTGCCGCAGGCCGCGCGTGTGGCGGCGCCGACGCTGGTCAACTACTTCATCGACATGCTCAAGGGGACCTCTCTGGCCTTTACCCTCGGCGTGACCGAGATGATGGGCGCCGCGCAGAAGGAAGCCGCCGGCAGCTTCCTCTACTTCGAAGCTTTTCTCGTGGTGGCGGTGATCTACTGGGTCATGGTCGAGGCGCTGAACCAGGGGCAGAAAGCCCTGGAAACCCGGCTGAACAAGGCGTACGCCCGATGAGTTCGACGACCGGCGTGACAGTCAGGGGTTGACCAAGACCTTCGGCGGGGCGGCGGTGCTGGACGGCATCGACCTCGACGTTTCTCCGGGTGAACGGGTGGTCATCATCGGGCCCTCGGGCACCGGGAAGTCGACCCTGCTGCGCTGCCTCAACTATCTTGACCAGCCGGATGCGGGGCAGATTTCCATTGGCGACCTGACCGTGGATGCCGCCCGTGCGCGCAAGTCCGACATCCTCGGGCTGCGGCGGCGCACCGGGTTCGTGTTCCAGAACTACGCGCTTTTCGCCAACAAGACCGCGCTCGAGAACATCATGGAGGCGCTGGTGACAGTTCAGCGCCTGCCGCGGGCCGATGCCGTTGCCCGCGCCCGGGACGTGCTTGCCGAGACCGGCCTCGCGGACAAGGCCGACAGTTATCCGGCGGCGCTTTCCGGCGGGCAGCAGCAACGGGTCGGTATCGGCCGCGCCATGGCTCTGGGTGCGGGAGTGCTGCTGTTCGACGAACCCACCTCCGCGCTGGACCCGGAGTGGGTGGGCGAGGTGCTCGACCTGATGCGTCGGGTGGCGGCGCAGAAACAGACACTCCTGATCGTGACCCACGAGATGCAGTTTGCCCGCGAGATCGCTGACCGTGTCCTGTTCATGCACAGCGGCAGGATCGTGGAGCAGGGCACACCGGCACAGATCTTCGATGCCCCACAGGATGCGCGGCTCCGGCGGTTTCTGGCCCGGACAGGGGTTTGAGCGCCCGTTGACAGCCCGGTGGGCCGAGGCGCCGGTGCCGAAGGCGGCTTTCCGTCAGAACGCAGCCCGCAGGGACGTTCGATCAGAATTGCGGGTCCAGTTCATCCAGGGCCGCGCAGACGCCCGCGCCGAACTCGGGATGGACCTGCTGGAACAGCCCGATCTGCCGTTCGGCTATGTCCGCCGGAACGCCGCGCATCGACTCGGCGATGTTGTCGAAGAGCCGGGCCTTCTGCGCCTGGTCGAAGAGCAGGAACAGCGCGCGCGGCTGAGTGAAATCATCGATGCTGTCGCGATGGTCGAACCGGCCGGCGGGACCCTGCAGATCGAGTAAGGGCTCGGCGAATGACGGATCCTGCCGGGGGCCGTCAAAGCTGTTCGGTTCGTAATAGGCATCCGGATTGGTTGCGTTCTCGAAGAAGCGCATCGCGCCGTCCTTGTGGTAATGATGCACCGGGCAGCGCGGACGGTTGACCGGCAGGGCTTCGTAGTGGGTGCCAAGCCGATAACGATGGGCATCCGCATAGGAAAATATCCTGCCTTGCAGCATCCTGTCCGGCGAATGGCCGATGCCGCGCACCACGTTCGAGGGGCTGAAGGCAAGCTGTTCGATCTCGGTAAAGTAATTGTCGGGGTTTCGGTTCAGCTCGAGCACGCCGATCTCGATCGGGGGAAATTCCGCATGGGGCCAGACCTTCGTCAGGTCGAACGGGTTGAACGGGAACGCCTCTGCCTGGGGTTGCGTCATGATCTGCACCTGCACGGTCCATTGCGGAAACTCCCCTGCCTCGATCGCGCCGAAGAGAGCCTCCTGATAGCCTTCGCGGGTGCGCCCCACGACTTCCCGCGCTTCGGCGTTGGTATAGTGGCGATGCCCTTGTCGGGTCTTGAAGTGGAACTTGACCCAGACCCGTGCGCCGCCGCTTGTCCAGAGGCTGTAGGCATGGCTGCCATAGCCGTTCATGTGAACCGGGCTGACGGGCAGGCCACGGTCGGAGAAGAGCATCGTGACCTGATGGAGGCTTTCGGGAGTGAGAGACCAGAAATCCCACATCGCGGTGGTCGATCGCAGGTTGGTGCGCGGGTGGCGCTTTTGAGTATGGATGAAGTCCGGGAACTTCATCGGATCGCGGACGAAGAAGACCGGGGTGTTGTTGCCGACCAGGTCCCAGTTGCCCTCCTGCGTATAGAACTTGAGTGCGAAGCCACGCACGTCACGCTCATGATCCGCGGCTCCCATTTCGCCGGCCACGGTCGAGAAGCGCGCGATCATCGGCGTCTCGGCACCGGGTTGGAGCGCGGCTGCACAGGTCAGGTGCGATATGTCGCCGGTGATCCGCAACACGCCATGCGCGCCCCACCCCTTGGCATGGACAACGCGTTCGGGGATTCGCTCGCGGTTCTGGTGGGCCAGTTTCTCGATCAGTTGCCAGTCCTGCATCAGAACCGGGCCGCGAAGACCGGCGGTGAGGCTGTTCTGGTTGTCCGCGACAGGCGCGCCTGCGGTGGTCGTCAGGCGGGGCGGCAGTGTTTCTTTGGTGGTCATGATCAATCCTGTTGGGTCCGGCGAGGCTGGTCGCCGGCTTGTTACGCGCGCCGCGTTCCGAATCCTGCGCCGGTGCTGCTCTTACGTTTCGAGATTTCGAAGATCGGCAACCGCGTTAAGAGGCCGGTCTCCGGTATGTCGTGCCGGCCGTTCGTCAGCCGATTCATTCCACCGCTTCGGCGGCCTGTCGGATCACATTCGCCACTTCGGCAGGGTTCGTCATTGGCAACATGTGACCGTTCTCGACATCGACGACAGTCGAGCCGGCCCGCTGCGACATCTGACGCTGCAGATCGGGCGCGATGGTCCGGTCGAGGGTCGCGATGATCGACCAGCTCGGCTTTTCGGTCCACGCCGCCGACCTTGTCCGGTATTCAAGGATCGCCGAGTTGGAAGCGGCCTGCGACCTGGCCACGTAGATGGCGTCATCCTCGGACAGCCCATTGCCGACGACCGAGAGGAAGGCCTCTTCATGGATCAGGTAGTGCCCATCTTCGAAGACCGTAAGCTTGTCGGGCGTGAACTCGGTTGGCATGGAGGCCAGCAGGCTGCCGCCGCTTTCACCGGCATCGGGCAGGAACGCCGCAACGTAGACGAGGCCGCTCACGTCAGGATCAACGCCAATTTCGCTGATCACCACGCCTCCATAGGAATGCCCGACCAGCAACATCGGACCGTCCTGGATGTCGACGATGCGCTGGACGGCGGCAATATCGTCTTCGGTGGAGGTCAGCGGCATCTGCGCCACCGTGACCTTGTAATCGTCTGCGGTGAGATTGTCATACACATCGCGCCAGGTGCTGCCGTCGACATTGGCGCCATGCACCAGAACGATCTTGGTCACATCGGCGCGCGCCACGCCTGGCTGCCCGGCTGCAGCGCCAATCGCCACGGCGCCGGAAATCAGAAGCGTTTGTAAAGTGTCCATGATCGGGGTCCATTATCTGTTTATTTGATGTTCACGCAGGGGGCCGCGTGGTCAGGGCCGGCGGTGGCTGCGGGGCACAATGTTCATTCATTCGTCAGCGACATACGCGATCGAGTCAGGGCATGATCCGTCCGAACCGGGCCGGGCCGCAGGAGCAGGATAGCCGGCACCGGCAAAGGTGCGTCGCAGACCTTGCTGCAATGGCACCATTCTTGCGGGTGGGTTGGCCGACATCTGCGCTGCGCCTGCAAAATCGACCGCCGTTATCGGGTATGCCCTAACGGTTGTGACAACATGCCTTGATGCCGGCTTCGATGACCACGACATGCCTTTCGAGGTCGGCCAGCGTGGTCGAAACCCCTCGATTGATCATGCTCATGTAAAGCGGCCCGACGAGGTAATCGAGCGCCAGCTCCCTGTCGAGATTGGCGTCCATTTCGTTCCGGGCGATGGCGCGGTCCAGCAACCGATGTCCGACTTGACGTCGCACCGATACGATGCGGTCCAGCAATGGCGACAATTCGCTTGATCGCAGGCGCTCAGCCACCATATCCGCGATGACCCGGCGCGCCAGCGGATGTCGCAGGATCCTGATCGTGGCGCGAAGGTATGCACGGATATCTTCCTGAAAGGTCTCCTGCTCCGAAAAGCCCGCCCACATGACTTCGACGCTGCGTATCGCGTCGCACGCAAACTCGAGCTTCGAGGGCCATCGCCGGTAGATCGCGGCTTTGCCGGCGCCTGCCCGCGTCGCGACATGTTCCAGGCTTATTCTCGTATAACCGGTCTCGGCCCACTCCTCGAAAAGCGCCCTGAAAAGCGTGGTGGTCAGTTCCGGGCGGATTATCGCCGCCCCGCTCGGTTTCCGCTTTTTTTTATGGTCGACACTCTTGCGTTCCATTCTAAAATCTCCCAATATGAACGGAACGATAGCGTCTCGACCGACCCTTGAAAAGGGCCCGAAGTCGCGTCCATTTTGAAGAGTCTTTGCCTCATTCCGGCGACGGAGCCGTCGCTTGGAGATAGGGGGACAGAAGAGTCCCGGCGGCTTTTTCGTCAGTTTGCCCGATACGTGAATCGCCTGATCTATCCGATCGCACCCAGAACACCTCAGGGATGGAAGGCCGGAACGCCCTGATCGAAAGATAACGATGCACTGGAAAATGAGCATGCCCACAGATGCGTCTTTTCCCGAAATCAATTTCGAGGGCCGGCAGGCGGTGCGTAATTTCCCGCTTCAACTGCCCTGTGCGGCGCTTTTGGAATGGGAGGCAGGGCGTTGACCGTGCCCACCTATTCGGCTTCCACCCGGTGGTACCGTGAGGGCCACTGCGGCTATCACCTCCGCAAGATGAAGTCCGCAGGCAGGATCCTCGATATGCTCGAGATAGAGCGTCCGGGCGGGAACATGTCTCGTCCGGGCCTACCCGATCTCGTGCTGGTTCAGGACATGCACGGCGGCAGCCGCGTCAGCGGCAGCCTGGGAGGGGGGCGTTTTGCCGTGACGAGCAAGAATGGCGCGTTTTATCTCGGTGCGCCGAATTTCGCCCTTACGTCCAACGTCGATATCGGCCACCAGATGCGCGTCGTGGCCTTTCCCCTGGCGCAGTGGCAAAACATGCTGGATGAAGCTGTCGACGGACAGTTTTCTTTCGAACTCGCTCATGTCTATGACGGCATGTTCGAGTCTCCGATCATCCGGTCAGCGCTGCGGAAGCTTTGGACCCTGTGGGCCGAAGAGGGTGGAGCGACGCGCTTGTTGACGCGCGCGGCGGGCTGCGAGATCCTGGCCGAACTCTGCCGCCTGGGCGGGGCGCCGTTTGTCCCGGCCAAAGGCGGCCTTGCGCCCTGGGCCGAGCGCCTCGTGCTGGACCTGATGCACACGCGGCTTTCCGAAGACATCAGCCTTGACGAGCTGGCGACCGAGGCGCGGCTCTCATCTTACCATTTCGCCCGGATGTTCAAGCAGACCTTAGGCGTGCCGCCAAGGGTCTATCTCACCCGTCTGAGAATGGAAAAGGTCTGCGAACTGCTGGAACACACCGATCGTCCGATCACGCAAATCGCGGTGGAGGTCGGGTATTCATCCAATCAAGTCCTCTCCCGCGTCTTCTCAAAGCAGATGCGCATGAGCCCGTCCGATTATCGCCGAGCCGTTCGTGATCCGGCGCGGTCCTACACGCTGCGGTGACCTTCGCCGAGGCAGGCCGAGAGGCAGGAGCGTATATCCCCGACCCGAGGAAAGGGGACGTTCACGCAGGCGGTGGTTCGCAAACCGTTGTGCCGAGAGCACCCTTGCAGGGCGAAGGAAGGTCCAGCCTAGCCACATGATGTAGGGCACCCGCCAGCCGGAGGCCGAGAAAGGCCGCGGGGTAGGTTTCGAGCAGGGAGCTCAGACCCAGAACCAACAGCGCGGCCATCGCGATGGCGAGCAGGTCGCCGCTCAGACGCTAAGGGCGTCGTTCAAGGTCGTCGCCGTCTCGGCCCGCGCCCAGTCGCGTCGCCATTCGGACGCCAGCGGCAGCTAGGGTCATCATGTTCATGCCGAATCCTCGGGACGAAAAAGCGACTCGAGGCCGTTACGGAAGGTCATGATGTCATCCTTTAATTGGTTGGAGACCTGCGCTCTGGTAACAGAACGTAGCCAGTGAAAACGGGCACCGCGTCGCGGATCTGCCGCAAGGTTGCCATTTCTGCGTTCATGTCAGCTTTGGCGTCCATGAAGCCCGGACACGCCGGCGCGAGGGTGCCGCCCGATCCTCCGGTCGCTGCGGCATCCAAGGCTGTCAGCCCCATTTTGCTGCCAAGGCATAGGCAGGCACAACGCCTGCGCAAGAGTGGAAAGCTCCATCTTCCTGATTTCTCAGCGCTCTCAGAATGGACCGCAAGTGCAGTTAAAACCAAGCAAGTTCCGCACCGCGGGCAACTAAAGCCTTTGCTAGGCTCGCGCAGCAGAGTTCGGATTCAATGGAATTTCAGGGAGTAGATCATGCCCGTTCACAATGCCTTGGTGTTTCCGCATCGGAACGCGGAGGCGGTGCATAATCTGAGTGCCTTGATGAAGCTTGACCGGTCCCCCTGCATGCCGCGCGATGTTTTGCAAAGCGTGGCCAGAAGAAAGTTCAAGGCGCACGCCTTCAACGAGAACATCGCCAATGAGCGATGACAATTCATCCTAAGCTGGAGAAGAACGATGCAAGCTATTAGCCTCCCTCGGTTCGGCGGCCCCGACGCTTTCGCGCTATCAGAATTTGAGACCCCCGCCGTTGGCGCCGGAGAGGTGCTGGTCCGTGTCCACGCAACCTCGATCAACCCGCTCGATTATCAGGTGCGCCGAGGCGATTACGCCGATCTGGTGCCGTTGCCCGCAATCACCGGCCATGATGTTTCGGGCGTTGTCGAAGCCGTCGGCTCCGGCGTAACGGCGTTCAAGCCCGGCGATGCCGTCTGGTACACACCGCAGATTTTCGGCGGGCCCGGCAGCTATGCCGAATACCACGTCGCGAGCGAGGCGATCGTCGGTCACAAGCCGGAATGTCTCACGCATCTGGAAGCAGCCAGCCTAAGCCTCGTGGGCGGCACGGTCTGGGAAGCGTTATTCACGCGGGCGGGACTGCGGATTGGTGAATCGATTCTCGTTCACGGCGCGGCCGGCGGCGTGGGACATGTTGCCGTGCAGGCGGCCAAGGCAACGGGCGCATTCGTCTTGGCGACAGCGTCGGGCTACGATGCCGACTTCGTGCGCAGCCTGGGCGCCGATGTGGTGATCGACTATCGCACCGAAGATTACGTGGCCATCGTCAACCGCGAGACCGACGGTGCTGGCGTCGACGTCATCCTTGACACGATCGGCGGCGACACGCTCGAACGCAGCCCGCACGCGCTGGCCCAGCTCGGCCGGGTCGTCTCCATCGTCGACATTGCCCAGCCGCAGAACCTGATCGAGGCCTGGGGCCGGAACGCCAGCTATCATTTCGTCTTCACGCGGCAGAACCGCGGGAAGCTTGACGAGCTTGCGACCCTCGTGGCTCGCGGACAGCTGAAACCCCATGTCGGAAAGGTCTATCCTCTCGCCGGCATTCCCGACGCCCACGCCGATCTGGAGCGTCCGCGCAACGGCATTCGGGGCAAGATCGGGATCGCCATTGTCGACGATGGTGCGGCCGGACCAAGGTGATTATTGGCCGGCACAACGCGGTATATAGGAGTGTCCCATTGAAAGCCGTTACCGTTTCGAAGAGTGGCCTGGAAGCCAGCCTTGTTCTGGCTGAGCATGAGGAACCGGCAGCGGGGCCGGACGAGGCAATCGTCGCAGTTCGCGCGATCTCGCTGAACAATGGTGAAGTTCGCGGCGCGCTGCTCGAAGGGACCGACCGCGATCGACCCGGATGGGATCTGTCGGGCGTCGTCCAGACGGCCCCGGATGGCTCCGGGTTCCGCCCGGGCGATCGCGTGGTGGGCCTGGTATGGAGTGGTGGCTGGGCAGAACGTGTCGCCGTGCCGAGGCGCCGCCTGGCCAGGATCCCCGACGACGTGAGCTACGAAGCGGCCTCGACCCTTCCTGTTGCGGGTCTGACCGCGACTGTTGCGCTTCAGAAGAAGGCAATCGGTCCGGGAAGCCGTGTCCTCGTCACGGCGGCCACGGGGGGTGTCGGCATGTACGCGATCCAGCTTGCCGCGGCTGCGGGCGCCCATGTGACGGCCTTCGCCCGGGATGCCTCGAAAGCGGAATTCCTGCGCAGCCTTGGTGCGAACGCGGTCGCGGTCGGCGTCGAGGCAGGCGCGAAAGGAGGGCCCTACGACCTGATTCTGGAGGGTGTCGGAGGCCCGCTCCTAGGCCAAGCGCTGATGTGGCTGGCACCACGCGGTGTCTGTGTTCTCTTTGGCGATGCGTCGCAGGACACGCTCACAACCTTTGACGCCCGCCGCTTCCGGCTACAGTCGGGCGAGGCGTTTGGCGGCACCGTTCTCTACGGCTTTTTCCTTCCCGAGGAGTTGACCAGGCCCGAGGCCGCGGCCGACGGGTCGGCCATTCTGGCCGATCTGGCGCGGCGGCTTTCCGAAGGACGTCTCCGACCGGTGATCGGAAAAACCGCGCCGTGGGCCGAGATCGATGTGACAGCGCGCGACCTTCTGGAACGGAAGTTCGTGGGCAAGGCCGTCCTTACAGTGGGCGGATGAAGAAGAGCCTCGGGATACCTGCGATTGGGTATGGGGCTCGTGCCGCGGGTCTGGCGATCGCACGGGCTGGCAGGTATCTTTCGTCAACTCTGTCGCAACCGTTAAAATATGGATTGAAACAATGCCCAAAGGATCGGACCTGTTTGTCGCAGCGCTGGAAAACGAGGGGGTTGACCGGGTCTTCGGCGTCCCCGGCGAGGAAAACCTCGACATCGTGGAATCGCTGCGCACCTCCAAGATCGAGCTGATCCTGACACGGCACGAGCAGGCGGCGGCCTTCATGGCGGCAACGCATGGGCGCTTGACCGGCAGGCCCGGCGTTTGCCTCGCCACGTTGGGCCCCGGCGCCCTGAACCTGTCGACCGGCGCGGCCTATGCCCATCTGGGCGCCATGCCGATGATCCTCGTCACGGGACAGAAGCCGGTGATGAGCGCCAAGCAGGCCCGGTTCCAGATCGTCGATATCGTCGCCTCGATGAAGCCGCTGACAAAGATGACACGCCAGATCCTGAGCCCGGCGGCCATTCCCGCGACGGTGCGTGACGCGTTTCGGGTCGCGGCCGAGGAAAGGCCGGGCCCGGTGCATCTCGAACTTCCGGAGGACGTGGCGGCCGCGGATGCCGAGAACGCCGCCGTCATTCCCCGCCATTCGCAGCACCGGCCCCTCGCTGGGGCCGCCGCGCTCGACAGCGCGGCCGAGATGATCCTTGCCGCCCAGAAGCCCCTGGTCATGATCGGCGCGGCGGGCAACCGGCCCGCGCTGATCGAGCCGCTTTCCGGCTTCATCGCGCGCACCCGGTTGCCCTTCTTCAACACGCAGATGGGCAAGGGTGCCGTGCACGGCGGCTCCAACCTTTACGTGGGAACCGCCGCGCTGTCGGAGGGGGACTATGTTCACGAGGCCATAGAACGGGCCGATCTGATCGTGGCCATCGGCCATGACACGATCGAAAAGCCGCCCTTCCTGATGAAGGCCGAGGGCGGGCCCAAGGTTGTCCATATCGGCTATGAATCAGCGACGGTCGAACAGGTCTACCACCCGGATATCGAGGTGATCGGCGATATCGGCGCGTCTGTCGACGGTCTCGGCGACCGGCTCGAGGGCAAAGTGCCGTCCGACGAGGGGGTCGTCGAACTGCGCCAGAAAATTCTGGCTCGGCTGAATGACCGCGCCGAGGAGGACCGCTTTCCGGTGACGCCTCAACGTCTTGTCCACGAAGTGCGGCAGGTCATGCCAGAAGACGGCATCGTCTGCCTCGACAACGGCATGTACAAGATCTGGTTCGCCCGCAATTACCGCACCCATGTCGCCAACACGCTGCTGCTCGACAACGCGCTCGCCACCATGGGGGCGGGCCTTCCCTCGGCGATCATGGCGGCCATGCTTCATCCCGACCGCAGGGTGATGGCCGTGTGTGGCGATGGCGGGTTCATGATGAACTCGCAGGAGATGGAAACGGCGGTGCGGCTGGGGCTGAACCTTGTCGTCGTGATCCTCAATGACAGCGCCTATGGGATGATCCGGTGGAAGCAGTCGGTCGACGGTTTTCCCGATTTCGGGATGAGCTTCAACAACCCCGATTTCGTCCGCTATGCCGAGGCCTATGGCGCAACAGGCTCCCGGGTCGGCGCGATCGAAGAGCTGGCGCCGACGCTCGAGGCCGCCTTCGCCGGTGGCGGTGTTCATCTGGTCGACGTCCCGATCGACTACTCGGAAAACACCCGGGTTCTTGTCGACGAATTGCGCAACCGCACGCCGGATGTGGAATGTTCATGACCCGCGTTCGCCAGTGCAGAGCACGGGCCAGCAACAGGCAAGGAGATCGAGAATGTTGACCGTCGTGCAAGCGTTCGACCGTGCGCAGATCGCACAGATCGAAACAGACGATGCCGCCGCGCTGGAGCGCAAGCTGCAAGCCGCCGACCTCGTTTTCCGGGCTCGCGACGGCTGGCTCAAGCCTCATCAGCGGATCGCGGTTCTGCACAGGCTGGCCGGGCTGATGGAGGGCCGACGCGACCACCTTGCCCTGCAGATCGCCCGTGAGGGGGGCAAACCGCTGCCCGATGCCATTGTCGAGACCAACCGCGCCATCGATGGTGTGCGCAACGCCGCCGATGAACTGCGCAACTTTGCCGGCCGGGAGATCCCGATGGGCCTGTCGGCGGCGGCCGAGGATCGCTGGGCCTTCACCACGAAAGAGCCCATCGGCATCGTCGCGGCGATCTCCGCCTTCAATCACCCGCTGAACCTGATCGTCCACCAGGTTGTGCCGGCCATCGCAACGGGCTGTCCCGTGATCGTGAAACCGGCAAGCGCGACTCCGCTGTCCTGTCTCGACCTTGTGGGCCTCGTCCACGAGGCGGGCTTGCCCGAGCCCTGGTGTCAGACTTTCGTCACCCAGGACAACGCGCTTGCCGAGAAACTGGCCACTGACAGCCGGGTCGCATTCCTGAGCTTCATCGGCTCGGCCAGGGTCGGCTGGTCGCTGCACGGCAAGCTCGCGCCGGGCACGCGTTCGGCGCTGGAACACGGCGGCGCGGCACCGGCGATCATCGACCGCAGCGCGGATCTCGACAAGGTCATCGAACCGATCGTCAAGGGCGGCTACTACCACGCCGGCCAGGTCTGCGTGTCGACCCAGCGCATCTACGTTCACGACGACATCGCCGACGATTTCACACACCGCTTTGTCGCCCGCGTCGAGAAGCTGCGCACCGCCGATCCGGCGCTGAAGGATACCGACGTCGGGCCGCTGATCCAGCCCCGCGAGGCTGACCGAGTCGCGGAATGGATCGCGGAGGCGGTATCAGGTGGGGCGGTTCTCGCGACCGGCGGTGAACGACTTTCCGAAACCACCCTGAGGCCCGCGGTGCTGCTCGATCCGGCTGTAGACGCGAAGGTGTCCAGGCTGGAGGTCTTTGGCCCCGTCGTGGCGGTCAACCGCTTCGCGGATGTCGACGACGCCATCCGCCACGCCAACGCCTTGCCCACCGCGTTTCAGGCCAGCATCTTCGCGCAGGACATCGACATCGCCATGCGCGCGGCCAACCGTCTCGATGCCTCGGCGGTCATGATCAACGATCCGACGGCCTTCCGAACCGACTGGATGCCCTTCGCCGGTCGCAGGGAATCGGGATACGGCACCGGCGGCATCCCCTACACCATGCGCGACATGACGCAGGAAAAGATGATCCTGATGCACAAGAGCTGAAAGGTGCCCCATCCAACCGTCCCCCGAGGTGGCATGTAGAAACCCGAACGAGGAACACCATGACCCTTATGCCCGTATCATCCATGAAGTCCGTCGCGCTTACCCATTACCTGCCGATCGACAATCCGCAGGCGTTGTTCGACGTGGAGCTTCCGCGCCCGGTGCCGGAAGGCCGCGACCTGCTGGTGGAGGTGCGCGCCGTGGCCGTCAACCCGGTCGATACCAAGGTTCGCGCTCCGAAGGACAAGGTTGAGACGTCCCCGCGCGTCATCGGCTACGACGCGGCCGGTATTGTCGCGGAGGTGGGGCCCGACGTGACGCTTTTCCGCCCCGGTGACGAGGTCTATTACGCCGGCGACATCACCCGCCCCGGCACCAACCAGCAGTTTCATTTGGTCGACGAGCGCATCGTCGGTCGCAAGCCTCGTACGCTCGGCTTAGCCGAGGCCGCCGCCTTGCCGCTGACCACTATCACGGCCTACGAGGCGATGTACGACCGTCTCGGCATCGACCGGGACGGCGGCTCGACTGGGGAAACCATCCTGATGTTCGGCGGCGCCGGCGGGGTCGGTTCCATCGCCATCCAACTGGCGAAGCGCAGCGGCCTGACAGTGATCGCTACCGCATCGCGGAGCGAGACCATCGAGTGGGCCCTGTCGCTCGGTGCCGACCACACGGTCAACCATCGGGGAGACGTTGTTGCGGAAGTCCGCGCGCTCGGGTTCACCCATGTCGATCATATCGCGATCTTCAACGACATGCGTCACTGGAACGCGGCAGTCGAGTTGATCCGGCCGCAAGGCGGGATCGTGGCGATTAACGAGGTCGACCACCTGTTACCGATGGGCATGATGATGACCAAGGCCGCCGCTTTGCACTGGGAGTACATGTTTGCCCGCGCGATGCACCAGACCCCGGACATGATCGAGCAGCACAACCTGCTGAACTTCGTTGCGGACGAGATAGACGCGGGCCGCCTGCGGACCACTCTCGCCGAGGTGCTCTCGCCCATCGACGCGGCCACCCTTCGCGAGGCGCACCGGAGGATTGAGACAGGCACCACCCGCGGCAAGATCGTCATCGAGGGTTTTCCGAAATGATACGGACACCTTAGATGTGCCTGCCATGAAGGCGATACATACCCAAGTACGGTTTAATTCGTTTTGTCGTCCTGCAGATTTGCACAGGTCTTGCGCCGGCAGCGCAGTTGCCATCGCCAGGATATATAGTAAATCAAATCCGATCTTGCGTGGAGCACTCCTTTGACCGAAGTCGTGGCCCGATTCGTTGAAGGCAACCTGATGCGGCATGTCTCGGCGATGTCGCTGACATCCAGTATCGGCCTGATGGCGATCTTCGCCGTCGACCTGATCGACGTGTTCTTCATTTCCATGCTCGGGCAGGACGCGCTCGCGGCCGCCGCGGGATATGCCAGCGTCGTGATGTTCTTCGCCAGCGCGATAAATATCGGGCTGTCGGTCGCGGCGGGCACGCTGGTGGCCAATTCGCTGGGCGCCAAGGCCGACGTCCCGGCGCGCGAGCACGCCTTCAGCAGCAGCATCTTCGCCATTGCTTTCGGCATTCTCATACCGCTGTTCACACTTCCCAACCTCGACTACATCCTGACTGTCCTCGGCGCCTCTGGCGAGGTGGCTGAGCGAGCGGCGGACTACTTGTGGATCATCCTGCCGACCACCGTCTTTTCCGGGCTCGGGATGACCACCGTCGCGGTACTGCGGGCTTATGGCGATGCCAGGCGCGCGATGTTTCCTTCACTGACGGGGGCGCTGGTCAACGGCGTACTTGACCCGATCTTCATCTTCTCGCTGGGGCTGGGGCTGGAAGGGGCGGCCTGGGCCACGGTCGCAGCGCGGTTCGCCACGATGCTCATGGCGCTCTGGCCCACCATCCGGCTGTACAACGGCTTCGCGGTGCCGCGCACCGGCTGTTTCCTGTACGATATCCGCGAAGGGATGCAGATCGCGATTCCTGCCATCCTGGCCACTGTCGCCACGCCGGTCGGCACCGCGATCGTCACCCGCGAGATGGCCAAGTACGGGACGGATGCGGTGGCGGGCATGGCGGTCATCAACCGGATGATCCCGGTCGTGTTCGCGGTGGTCCTCGCGCTGTCGGGCGCGATCGGGCCGATCATGGGGCAGAATTTCGGGGCCGGGCGGAATGACAGGGTACGCGAGGCCTTCTTCGACGGCGTCATCTTCGCGGGGGTCTATGTTGCCGTCGCCTCGCTTCTCCTTCTCCTGTTCCGGGGACAGATCGCCGATTTCTTCGGCGCCGAGAACCAGGCACGGGATCTCATCCTGCTGTTCTGCTTTCCTCTGGCGCTGGCCAGCTTCTTCAATGCGGTAATCTTCGTGGCGAGCGCGTCGTTCAACAACCTTGGGCATCCAAGCTATGCGACCTGGGTCAACTGGGGGCGCCAGACGCTGGGCACGCTGCCGCTGGTGCTGATTGGCGGGGCGTTCTACGGCGCGGCGGGCGTGCTGATCGGGCAGGCGGTGGGGGGGATAATCTTTGCCGTAATAGCCGGATGGCTGAGCCTGTGGATGATTACCGAGCAGGCGCACCCGCTGAAGCAGCTGACCTGCCGGTTCCAACTACAACGGCGCATGCACGAGATGTATCACAAGGTCGCCTGAAGAGGGTGCGTCAGGCGAGGAAGGCGCCGGGATCGTCCGCGAATTCCTGCTGGGCGCGCTCGTACTCGCCGGGGTTGCCGATATCGATCCAGCGGCAGGGCGCGGTAAACCCGGACACCTTCTCGCCCCTCTCGATGAGGCGCAGAACCAGCGTCGGAGCGTCGAGATGTCCTCCCGGCTCGACAAGGGATTTCGCAAGGGGCGAATAAACGTATATGCCCATGCTGGCCGCATAGGACATCTTCGGTTTCTCGTTGTAGCCGGTAATGTTGTCGCCCTTGTCCAGCGACAGGACGCCAAGCTGGATCTGCACCTCGGTGGAGACCACACCCACGGTCAGGCACGAACCGGTGTCCAGGTGGTGTTGCATCATCGCCTTGAAGTCGATGTCGGACAGCAGGTCGCCATTCATCACGAAGAACGGCTCGGTCAGGCCGTCGATTCCGCCGATGGCCCCGGCCGTGCCGAGCGGTTCGTCTTCCATGTGATAGGTGATGTTCATCCGGTTGGAGATGGGGTTCTGCGCGAGGTAGGTCTGGATCAGGCTGCCGAGATAACCGATCGCGATCACCACGTCGGTCACCCCGGCTTTCTCCAGCCGGCGCAGGATGATCTCGAGGATCGGCAACTCGCCGATCGGCAGCAGGGGCTTGGGCAGAACCGATGTGTAGGGGCGCATCCGGAGGCCTTTTCCCCCGGCAAGGATCACGGCTTTCATACGGGCCTCCTCAAATCTGGTAGCCGTCTACGGCGAGCTCATCGATATTCGCCTCGATCCATTCGGCGGTTCGGGCAAGCCCCTCGGTGAGCGCCACGTTCGGGCGCCAGCCCAGCAGCGCCTTGGCGCGCGCGGTGGAGGCGATCAGCCGGTTCACCTCGCTTTTCTCGGGGCGGGTGCGGTCGGACTCGTTGGCGATGATCCGGGGCGACTTGCCCAGAAGGGAACAGATTTCCCGGACCAGATCGCCGATGCTGATTTCCACGCCCGTGCCCAGCTGCACGACCTCGCCCACGGTTTCGCGGGCTTCGGCGATCCGCAGGGCGCCGGCCACCGTATCCTCGACGAACAACATGTCGCGGGTTGGGTGCAGCGAGCCCAGCCGCACCTCGTCGCCGCGCAGGGCCTGACCGATGATCGTCGGGATGATGGCGCGGGCGGGCTGGCGCGGGCCATAGGTGTTGAACGGCCGGCAGATGGCGACGGGCGTGCCGAAGGCGCGGTGATAGCTGAGGCCCAACTGATCGGCGGCGATCTTGCTGGCGGAATAGGGGGACTGGCCCTGAAGCGGGTGATCCTCGTCGATGGGCGAGTATTGCGCGGTACCATAGACCTCGCTGGTGGAGAACAGCACCACCTTCGAGGCGCCCGACGCGCGGGCCGCTTCGAGTACGTTGGTGGTACCCATGACGTTGGTTTGCACTACATCGACCGGGTGCACATAGGAATACGGAATGCCGATATGAGCCGCGAGGTGAAAAATGACGTCGCAGTCGGCCGCGGCCGCCATAACGCCCGCCGGATCCTTGAGGTCGCCCATGATGAAGCGCATCCGGGCGCGGAGGGCGGCATCCATATCGCTCACCCCGCCGCCAAGCCCGCGCGAGGAATAGCGGGTATAGACCACCACTTCGGCTCCCGCCCGGACCAGCGCCTCGGACAGGAAACTGCCGATGAACCCGGCCCCGCCCGTGACAAGCACCCTTTTGCCGTTCCAGAACTGTGTCATGTTTTCGCCGTTGCCCCCAGCTTGCTATATTCTGCATCAATGGCGCGCGTCAGCGCGGTTTCGAAATCGAAGCGCGGGCGCCAGCCGGTGCGGGCCGTCAGGCGGGCCGCGTCGCCATAGCAGACATCGCTGCCACCATCGCCGCTTGCCCGGCTTTCCCATGACGCCCCGGTACGGGCGTCGATGGCATCGAGCAGGTCGCTGATGCGGGTGGGCCGGCCGGTCGCCACGTTCACAACCTCGCCCGCCCTGCCGTGAAGCGCCATGGCAATGAGCGCATCGGCAGCATCCTCGACATCCATGAAATCGCGCACCGCACCGACCGGGCCCACCTGGTAGCGGCCGCAATCCGCGCCTATGGCTTTTTCGATGAAGACCCGCGGGGCAAGATGAGCCTGCTGCCCCGTCCCCATCAGGTTGAAGACCACGGCTGTCTGGATGTCGAGGCCGGCGTTATCGTGCGCCGCGCGTCCCATTTCCAGCGCGGCGAGCTTTGCGCGTCCATAATCGGCCAGCGGCTGCCGTGGATCGTCTTCGCATGTGGCGCGGTTTCGCGCGGCGCCGGCGCCATAGATCGCCGCCGAATTCACGAGAACCAGACGGGGCGCGCTGCGGGCGTGGGTCAGCGCTTCGATCCAGCGTCGCGTCAGCGCGAGGTTGGTAGCGACATCGCCGCGCCCGGGCACCACTCCCGCGGCGTCGATGGCAAAGGCTGGTTGCACCTTGTCGAGGAACGCCGTGAAGGCGGCTGCGTTGTCGGGGCCGAAGACGTGGCGAGGCGCCGGAATGGCCTTGAGGTTCCATGCACCGGCCCGAGCCATGACGGCCTGCCCCAAGAACCCGGTCGCGCCCGTCACGAGCAGCTTAGCATTCTCGGTATGGCTCACGTTTCGGCCCTTTCAAGCATGTCTTCACCCTGACACACGCCGGTCAACGCCCGGCGACCGCAGCCTCCTCTGGCGGGCGTGCGACGTAGATCTGCGCATAAAAGTGGCCCGTGGTCTCGAAGCCGGTGGTATCATGGCCCGCGGCGCGCGCGATATCGATCGCCCTGGCCTGTTCCGAAGGGCTGTCGAAACGCCGGTGCGGAAAGGGCGGAAGGCCGAGAGTTTCAACCACGTAGCCGTGATCGCGCAACAGATCGAAGGCCGCCTTGCGTTCGTTGCCGCGCACCGGCGAGGTCACGATCCAGGGCTTGTTCACGGCGCTGGCCCGCAGCAGGCGTTCGAGCGCGGCGGGCTTCAGTTGGGCCACGCTGCCGCATTCGAGGATCAGGTCGGTTGAGGACAGGGTCTCGGCCAAGGGGGCGGAGGGGGCGGCATGTTCGAGATCCTCGTCGAAGGCGGCGTCGAACAGGCCGATCGCGCGCCCGTAGGCCACCGCGTTGCCGGCAACGTCGACCCCCGTGAAACGCGCGCCGGGATAGCTTTCCGGCAGATCCGAAAGCCAGGCGGCGTCTCGGCTGGCCATCTGTCGGGGGTCAAACGGTCGAGTTCGCGATCTTCGTAGCGCCTGAGGAAAGCCTCGGCCGACACGTCGTGCCGGACAAGCGCGCTGACGATGCCGTAGCTGCTGGCGAAGTCGAGCACGTTCGGCGCTTCGAGCCTGCGTTTGCGCAGCAGTTCTTCCAGCATGCGGCGAAAGACGGGTACCGCGTGGGCGTGGTGGCTGTAGCCCAGCGATTTCTGCATCCGGTAATACGCCCTGCAATCGGGTTGATTGTAGGTGTCGTCAAACAGCGTTACGAAATTCGTTCTACGTTCGGAAAGGTTAATCGGCATCAATAAACCTGATTGAAGTATGTTCCGCATGCGCGGGCCTATTGAATTTGCATGCTTTGCGATGGCGTTCAATTGCAAACGTGCTCGTGCCTCTCGGGTCCGATTTGTCGACATGTTTTTTTGCTCGCGCTTACGAATTCTTGAGCACAAATGCATCTGATTAGGGATACAGGCTAGCTGGCCTTGGTGTCTTGAGCGTTGCTCGTTCTGCTTTGGATGGACCGAATTTGCGCAAGGTTTCGAGGGTGGGGGCCTGTGCGTCCCCAGTGCACCATCGTTACAGCGGCTCGCCCCTTGCTAGAGGCGACAGCTTTTCGAGAACGTCACGCACGTTCAAGCGGCTGAACTTGAGGTTCAGGGCTACGTGGTGAACGCCGATCCCGTGGAGGGAGTTCAGCAGGCTCTCGAGATGCCGAGCACCCATGCGGTATCCCAGGTGAATGGGCTCGGGCGGGGCGTCAGCCTCCTCGGCCAGGTCAAGATAGAGCGATTGCGCCACGGGCTTGACCGGCTCATCAGGTGCGGTCAGGCTGTGCCACTCGGAGACGACACGCTGCTGTTGCGAAGGTGGCCTGGGATAGGTGATCCAGCCATCCGTGTGCTCTGCCAGCCATTCCAGCGGCTGGCCGCTGTTGCCCGTCCCCAGCAGGGGCAGACAGCCGTGCAAGGGCTTCGGGATGAGATCGCCGCCATGCATACGGCCATAGCGCTCGCTTTCGTAGGTCGGAAAAGATTTGCCGAGCAGCTCCTTCAGATAGAGCAACGCGTCGCGAAACAGTTCCGCGCGCTCGTTTCGGTTTCGCCCATAGGCCGGATATTCAATGGGCCGGTCGCCCGAGGCGATGCCCAGAACAATTCGGCCCCCGGAAAGATGATCGAGGGACGCGGCCTGCTTTGCGACATCGACCGGGTGATGCAATGGCAGGATCACCGAACCCGTCGCCAGGGCGATCTCGCTGGTATGGGCGGCCACCGTCGCCAGCCAGACGAACGGGTCGTATATCTGCCCGAGATCGCCGAAGCCGGGATCGTCTAGCGGCACATCGCGGGCCCAGAGTGCCGAGAAGCCGAGACGTTCCGCCTCTGCCGCCAACTCGATCTGATCTTCCATGGCCGGCCTTGGGCCGTCGAAAGCCTCGATCGGAAAAAAGAGGCCGAGCGTTGTGCGGTCGGTGCGGAACGTGCGGTCGAAGCCGGGGCCAAACCGGGTTTCCGCCTCGCCCCGCCCGAATTGGGTTCTCTTCATCACACGCGCCTCCAAGTTTCGTTAACCGTCATCGCGGCCCGCCCGAGGGTGTGCCGCACTGAAACGATTTAACCGCAAAGCCTGTGCCATGCGTTGCGGGGGATGCGGGACGTTTGCCGATATTGCGCTTTCTCCCACTGTCCCTGGTGCAAGCACCCAGCGATCTTCGATGGCATCAAGCCGTCGCACCGCCACGAATTTCGCCGAGGATCCGGATCCAGCTGCGCGTGCCGCGGTGGAAACGCTCGACGTCGTAATGCTCGTCCGGCGCGTGGATCGCATCGCTTTCAAGGATGAAGCCCAGCACCACGCAATCCAGCCCGAGCCCATCGTTGAGCGCACCGACAAGGGGAATGGCCCCGCCCGTGCCCTTCAGCACCGCAGGCTGGCCCCATTCCGCCTCGAGCCCCCGCGCGGCGGCGACAAGGAACGGGTTCGTCTCAGACAGATGAACGGCCGCGTTGCCCTCCGGCCCGTCGAATTCGACGTTGCAGCCTTCGGGCACACGGTCCGACACGAATTTGCGGAAGCGCGTCCTGATCGTTTCGGGCGTCTGCCCGGCCACCAGCCGGAAGGTCAGCCGCGCGGTCGCCGAGCCGGGAAGCACCGAACGGCCCCCCGGCCCCTGATTGCCGCCCGTGATCCCGTTGAAATCCGCCGCGGGCCGTCCCCACATCGCCTCTGTCGCGGTATAGCCGTCTTCGATGACGCCCCCGGCAAGGCTGACCTCTCCCGCACGGTCGAACTCTTCCGACAGCGCACGCCACCGTTCACGCTGGCTCTCCGTCAGGCCGACGACGCCATCGTAGAAACCGTCGATGGTTACCTTGCCTTTCTCGTCGTGAATCGAGGCCAGGATCGCGCTGAGAATGCGGATCGGATTGGCGGCAGCCGCCCCGTAGTGGCCCGAATGCAGGTCGGCATTCGGTGCATGGATGGTCACGGTTTCATGCACCAGCCCCTTGAGCTGCGTGGTGATCGAGGGGCGGGTAGGGGACCACATGTCGCTGTCGCAGATGAACGCGACGTCGCAATCCAGCTCTTCGCCGTGCTGTTCGAGGAAGGCGCCGAGGCTGGGGGATCCCATTTCCTCTTCCCCTTCCAGCATGATCACGATGTCCGCGGGAAAGGCGCCATTGGCCGCTTTCCACGCCCGCAACGCCTCTATGAAGGACCAAAGCTGGCTCTTGCTGTCAGAGGCCCCGCGCCCGTAGAACCGGCGCACACCATCCTCTTCGATAACCTCGGGCGCGAACGGATCATGTGTCCACGCCTCGCGGGGGGCGACGGGCTGCACATCGTAGTGGCCGTAGAAAAGCAATCGATTGCCGCCTTCCGCCTCTCCCTCGGACCGCGCAAGCACGATCGGATTGCACGCCGTTTCCACGACGCGGGAAGAAAAGCCAATACCCGCAAGCGCCTCGTCCAGCCACCTGGCGGCGCGGGCGATACCCGGCTTGCTTGCGTCGTCGCCCGAAACGGATGGGATCGAAATCAGCTCCAGCAAATCCGCGACTGCGGTGTCGAGATTGGCATCGACCTCCCTCAGCGCGCGTTCGATTTCCGACACGTCAAACATCCTTTCCGCGTATCATTGAAGGCAGCGGAGGCCGCATAAAGGTGTGGCACCGGCCCTGGTTTTGTCGGTTAAGCCAGCTAGTCACTCTGCTGCGTCCCCGGTGGCACTGAGGTGACGCAGCGCGCTCAGCATCTGCTCCAGATCCGCCCAAAGCTCGGCTTCGTCTTCCAGCCCGATCGAGATCCGCAGGATCACGTCGGGCTCCTGCCAGCGCGTTGCGCTCCGGCTGGCCGCGATCGACATCGGCGCGGCAAGGCTGCGCGTGCCGCCCCATGACGCACCGATGGCAAACAGGCTCAGATGATCGAGCGCAGGCCAGACATGCGGTGCGACACATTCAGGAAAGGTCAGCGAAAAGACACCGCTGTTGCCCAGGAAATCTCGCTTGAAGATTTCGTGGCCCGCCATGGTCGGAAGGCCCGGAAAAAGCACCCTGCCGATCATTGGATCGCCGGAAAGGCGCTCGGCAAACCTCTGGGCCACGGCACCGCTGTGCCGCAGCCGCATACCCAGCGTCTCGAACCCTCTCAGAACAAGAGAGGTATCATCCGGGGATGCTCCTATTCCCATACGGCCGATCATTTCCCTCATCGGCGGCGCCAGATCGGGGTCGCGCACGGATATCGACCCCATAAGCACATCCGCATGGCCGGCGACGTATTTCGTGAGCGCCTCGGTTACGATATCCGCTCCCAGCGCCAGCGGCTTCAGGTTCAGCGGCGTGGCCCACGTATTATCCACCGCAAGCAGCGCCCCGGCCTCATGCGCCAACGCCGCCGCCGCGGGAATATCCATCAGTTCCATCGTCGTGGAGCCGGGGCTCTCACACCAGATGAGCCGGGTTTCGCTGCGGATCCTTGCCTTCAGATCGCCAAGGTCCGTCGGGTCGAAGAATTCGAGCTTTACCCCCATCCTCGCAAGGTCCGACAGGGCGAAATCCCGCATGGGCGGATAAATCGTGTCGGCCAGCAGAAGATGATCTCCCTTGTTCAGGAACGCCATCGCTGCCAGTGCGTTGGCCGCCTGGCCCGAGGGCGTCAGGAACGTGCGCGCGGCCTGTTCGAGTTGGGTCAGTTTTTCTTCCAGCGTCCGCGTCGTCGGCGTGCCGTACAGACCGTAGGAATACCCCTTTTCGCCCCGCTCGCCCCTGTTTGCATAGGACGCCGCATCCTCGAAAAGGATTGTCGATGCGCGATGGACGCCGACGCCGATCGGATCGAACCCGTCCGTTGCCACGCGTGGGGTCAGGACACACCGTGTCAGATCGCTGGTTGTCATTGTTTACTTCCTTTTCCAACGCCTGCTGTATGCGTTGACGTTATTGTCGCAATCCGTATTATTCCGTTTTGCTCTAGATCGCCCCGAGGCTCTGAATCATGAACCTGCGTCAGATCGAGGTTTTCCGCGCCGTGGTCACCAGCGGAACGACCTCCCGTGCCGCCGAAGTGCTGAGGATTTCGCAGCCCTCGGTCAGCAAGACGATCCAGGATCTCGAACGGTCGATCGGTTTTCCGGTCTTCGACCGGATCAAGGGCCGCTTGCGCCCGACCGCCGAGGGCCAGCTTTTCTTCCGCGAGGTCGAGCACGCCTTCGCCGGCCTCGCCCATCTTCGCGGCGCGGCCGCGCGGATCCGGGATTTCGGGTCGGGAGAGTTGCGTGTCGCTTCGCTGTCGGCGCTGTCGACCAATGTGATCCCCCACGCGCTGTCCGCGCTGATTTCGAAGAACCCGGGCGTTGCGATCACCTTTCAGACGAACCTGTCCTCCGTCGTCAGGGACCACGTCGCATCCGGACAGTTTGACGTGGGCGTCGTCTCCGACGAGATCGACAAGACCGGCGTCGAAATCCGCCCCTTCGCCCGCTTCCGCGCATGGCTCGCGATGCCCGAAGGCCATCCGCTCGAAGCGCAGTCCGTCATCCGGCCGGCTGACCTCGTCAATCAGCCATTCATTGCCCTTTCGCCCGAGGATACCACCCGCCAGCAGGCTGAAAGGGCTCTCGCCGCCGAGGGCGTCAAGCTGAGCATCGTTCTCGAAACGCCCTATGCCACGACGATCTGCGCGATGGTGGCGGCCGGTCTTGGGGTGGGCCTGGTCGATCCCCTGACCGCCGATCTGTTCCAGGGGCGCGGGCTGGTGCTGCGCCCCTTCGAGCCCGAAGTGCATTTCCGGACGCTCCTGATCCTGCCGCCGCACCGCCCCGCGTCGCGCATCGTCGAGGATTTTATCGACGAGCTGTTCCAAACCATGGACGAAACCGGTAAGTTCGGCGGCGGCTTTTCCTGCTGACACCATCGTTAGAGAACCTTTGACAGAAAGGCTTGGGTTCGCGTGCTCTTCGGTGCCTCGAGCATCTCCTTCGGCCGTCCCTCTTCCACGATGGTTCCGTGATCCATGAAGACAAGGTGGTCGCCGACTTCGCGGGCAAAGCCGATCTCGTGCGTAACCAACATCATCGTCATTCCCGACGCCACGAGATCCTTGATCACATCGAGAACCTCCCCGACCAGTTCCGGATCGAGCGCCGAAGTCGGTTCGTCGAAGAGCATCACTTCCGGCTCCATCGCCAGGGCCCGCGCGATCGCGACGCGCTGCTGCTGCCCACCGGAAAGCTGGTTGGGATACCTGTCAGCAAGATCAGCCAGTCCGACCCGCGCAAGCAGGTCCCGACCGAGGCTTCGCGCCTTCGCCTTGGGCATGCGCTTTACGTGCACGGGCCCTTCGATGACATTTCCAAGCGCGGTCATGTGTGGAAACAGATTGAACCGCTGGAACACCATCCCGGTCAGCCGCCGTTGCCGGTCGATTTCGCGCGGTGACAGCGCGTGAAGACGACCGTTCCGCTCGACGTAGCCCTGCAGCGTGCCACCGATCCTGACGCGCCCGGCCGAGATTTCCTCGATCTGGTTGATACACCGCAGAAGGGTCGACTTGCCCGATCCGGATGGGCCGATCGCAACACAGACTTCCCCTCTGGCGATGGTCAGGTCGATACCGCGCAGCGCGTGGAAATTGCCGAAGAACTTGTGAACGTCCTCAAGGGCCACGGCCGGGGTCCGGTCAGGTATGGCGTGTCCGGACATAGTCCTGCCCCTTTCCGAAATGTCGTTCCAGGTAGAACTGGCCGACCATCATCACCGAGGTGACGACCAGGTACCAGAATGCCGCGACCATCAGCATCGGCACAGGAAGATAGATCCGGTTCGCGATCGCGCTGGTGGCGAACATCAGGTCCAGCGTGAACGGCACGGCGAGGACGAGCGCGGTCCCCTTCAACATGCCGATCGTCTCGTTTCCCGTCGGCGGAATGATCGTTCGCAACGCTTGCGGCAGAAGGATACGCCACCATATGCGTCCCCTCGACATCCCGATGGCCTGTGCGGCTTCGGTCTGGCCCCGATCGATGGCCTTGAAGCCCGCGCGAAAGATCTCGGCCAGGTAAGCGCTTTCACACAGCCCCAGGCCCAGGATCGCGGCCACGCCGGCCGTCACCACCCAATCGGTCGGGACGCCGAGTATTTCAGGTCCGAACGGAACAGAGATCGACAGGCGCGGAAACAAGACCGCGAACAGGCCCCAGAACAGAAGTTGCGTGTAGAGCGGTGTGCCGCGGAAGAACCAGATCCACAGCCACGAGACCGTCCGCAGGATCGGGTTGTCGCTGTCCCGCATGAGCACGAGGATGCCGGCACAGACGATCGCGACCAGCATGGCGATCACGGTCAGCGCCAGCGTCCAGCCCACGCCAGCGATAACCGTCGGCGCAAAGAGATACTGCCAGAAAACGCTCCAGTGAAAGTTCGGGTTGACGATGACGCCGTGCGCGATCTGCATGACCACAATCGCCAACAGGGCGGCTGCAACCCAGCGTCCCGGGTGGCGGCGCGGCACCACTTCGTTCAGCCGCACCTGTTGTTTCTCGTCTCGGGGAGCCTCATCGCTTGGCGACGCCATGGCTGTCGTCACGGAAGCCATATCAGTTCGACACTTCCGGGTTGATCACCGACTCGTCGACAAGGAAGTGCGCCACGCCCCAGAATTCGTAGATATCCGCATAGACGCCTTCGTCGATCAGATGGTTCAGCGTGTCCGCAATCAACTGCGTCAGTTCCATGTCGTCCTTGGCCACGGCGATACCGTTCAGGCCGCGCTTTCCCATCGGCTCGACGGGTTCGAGGTTTTCCAGCCTGCCCTCGCTCTGCTTCACGGCGTAGGCTGCGGTGCCGCCTCCTGTCGCGGTGGCATCGGCGCCGCCTGCGGCGACACGGGTGATCGCCTCTGTCTGCACCGAAAACGGCAGCTTTGTGATCGCCGGCTTGCCCGCGTCCAGGCAGGCCTGGTTGTCGAGATCCAGGTGCTTCTCGTAGTAGGTGCCCGACATGATGGCGACCTTGGCGCCGCAATACTCCGCCGGATCGAACCCGGTCGGGTTTCCGGCCCGGATCACCCACAGCCCCTGGGTGTCCGAGTAGGAGACGAAGTTCACCACCTTCATGCGCTCGTTCGTGATCGAAAAAGCATTCAGGCCGATATCGTATTTCGACCCGAGGGCGGGCAGAATCGAGGGGAAGGGCGCGGTGCGCGATTCGTACTCGAGCCCGAGTGCTTTCGCGATTGCCCGACCGACATCGACGTCGATCCCCTGCGGGGTCTGGCCGTCATCGCCTGCCAGGAATTCCCAAGGCGCATAGGCGTTGTCGGAACCGCCAACCAGGACGCCGCGTGTGGCGATCTTTTCCGGCACGCGGTCGGACAGTTCGGGCACGGCTTCGAGGCCGGACAGGTCGAAAACCTGCGCAAACCCGGCCACGGGTGCAAGAACTGCGGCCGCGACCACCGCCGCAGTGCAACTGAATCGATGTGGGAAGAAAGTTGGCATATGTTTATTCCCTTGTTGGACGCAATCTGATGCATTCTGTTATATATATGGCCGCGCAGAGCGCGCGATGTGGTTCACGATATGGTCGCAAAATCTATTCGTCCAATATTAGCTTTTGGGCACTTTATTCTCACGGCGCATACCAGCGACACGATCCGTTCGACATCAGCCATGCCCCGGTATGCGTGCCGGTCATGAATTCGAGCGTCGACCCCCGCGAGAAACCGGATCCATCGTGTCCCACATGGAACAGTTCGGCTCCTTACCGGCAGGTGATAGTTCAGGTATCTGCGAAGATTTCATGCCGGAATTTGGAAGTAGAAGACTTATTTCATCCCAGCACTAGACGACTGGTCTAGTCTTCCCTATATGCGCTTCATGAAAGATGATCGACATAACACAAGCGTCAGGGAACATATCCTCGCGACCGCCCAGACCATCTTGAGCGCGAAGGGTTTCTCGGGCGTAGGCCTGAACGAGATTCTGACGGCGTCGGATGTCCCGAAGGGGTCTTTCTATCATTATTTCGGATCAAAGGAGGATTTTGGAAAGGCGCTGCTGGAAAGGTATTTTGACGCCTACCTTGCCGGTATGGACGAAATCATTTCGCGGGACGACCTGACGGGGGCGGAGAAGATTCTGGCGTACTGGACGCGTTGGTTGATCACCCAGACGGCGGATGACCCGCAAAGCAAGTGTCTTGTCGTCAAGCTGGCAGCGGAGGTTTCGGATATGTCCGAACAGATGCGAGGGGTCCTCTTAAACGGCACCGGGCGGATCACGGGACGGATCGCGGAGATGATCGAGGCTGGGACCAGGGACGGGTCGGTCAACATCGCCGGCCAGCCGCGCGACGTTGCGACGAGCCTGTATCAGTCCTGGCTGGGGGCGAGCCTTCTGGCCAAGATCACCCGGGATGATACGCCGCTGTTGGTTGCGATGAAAGAGACACGGAAGACGCTGGGCTGAACAACGGTCCGGAGCCGCATGAACGCTATGGTTTGTGCCTAGTATGTATACGACTGGTCTAATATAGCATTTGCGGAATGGCAGGGCTGACCGACCTCTACCCGCGATGCGGGGCAACACCGGGGCTACTCCCCACAACCGAAGCAAACGACAGAAAAGGAAAAGAGACATGAAAGTTCTGATGATACTGACGTCGCATGACGAACTCGGCGACACCGGCCGCAAGACCGGCTTCTGGCTCGAGGAGCTTGCCGCGCCTTATTATACCTTCAAGGACGAGGGCGCCGAAATCACCCTGGCGTCTCCCAAGGGCGGACGGCCGCCCCTGGATCCGGTCAGCAATTCGCCCGATTTCCAGACGGACCACACCCGCCGCTTCGAGGCCGATGCCGAAGCCAACGCGGCGCTTGCCGCGACGGTGAAGCTCGCCGACGTGAACGAAGGCGACTATGACACCGTGTTCTATCCCGGTGGCCATGGCCCGCTCTGGGATCTGACCGAAGACGCGGATTCGGTGGCGCTGATCGAGGCATTCCACGCGGCGGGCAAGCCCTTTGCGCTGGTCTGTCACGCTCCCGGCGTGCTGCGCGACGTCAAGGGCAGTGACGGTCGACCGCTGGTCGAAGGCCGCGACGTCACGGGCTTTACCAATTCGGAAGAGGCCGGTGTGGGCCTGACCGAGGTTGTTCCCTACCTGGTCGAGGACACGCTGAAAGCCAAGGGCGGCGCGTTCGTGAACGGCCCTGACTGGGCCTCGTTCGTGGTACGGGACGGTCTGCTGATCACCGGACAGAACCCGGCCTCTTCGGCCGAGGCAGCCGTGCGGCTTATCGAGGCGCTTGCAGAGCGCCAAACGGCCGGTTGATTGACTTCGCGTCAAATCGACCAAGCGCCCGTCGACCGCGGCAGAGCTTCGGCTTCGCCGCGGTCAGCAGCCCGGAAACGCAGGTTCGAACGCACGGCCACCTACGCCGTGAATACTTTATATCCGTCCTGCGTCAGGGAACCGCCAAGCATCCCGTCAGCCGGTTCGGCTGGTCTCGAACAGAAACCATGCGCGCTGCTCGGCCTGATCCGTCCAATCGTCGATCGTCCCGCTCGTTGCGTTGTCTTTCGCTTCATCCACAATTTCCTTTGCCTCGCGCAGGGCCTCGACCAACTTCAGGTTGTCCTCTCGCAATTCCGCCAGCATGTCTTCGCTCGACACGAACGCCGCGTCATTGTCTGCAATGGTCTGCATCCGCGCGATGTCGCCGATCGACCGAAGCGTGGTGTTGCCGGTCTTGCGGACCCGTTCGGCGATCATGTCTGTGGACGCCAGAATCTGCGCCGCCTGATCGTCGAGCAGCAGGTGATAGTCGCGAAAATGCGGACCGGACATGTGCCAGTGAAAATTCTTGGTCTTGAGGTACAACGCGAAAGTGTCGGCGAGGATGGCGTTCAACGCCCCTGCAACGGTTTTCGCATCATTGCGACCAAGGTCCGTGGGCGTCTTCAGCGCAGGGTTCGGGTCGGTCATCGGATTCTCCTTGGGTTGGGTTGAATCGGGCGCTCGGTTAAGACTGAGATCGAGACTGGATCGCGCGCCATCTGACGCGTTGGATTATTTTCCGGCGGAATACTCAGGAAATGCGAGGCTTCATCGCCGCGACCGCGGCCTCAATGGCCACCGCGCCGCCTGTCACCTCCAGAATGGCACAGCTGATCTCGGGCGCATGCAGCAATTCCACGATGGTGGCAGCCACGTCATCTCGCGTGATTTCCCGGTGGATTTTGACCAGTCCCAGGTCGACCTGTCCGGTGCCGGGATCGTCGCTCAGGGCCGAGGGGCGCAGGATGACCCAGTCGAGATCCGAGGCCACAAGCGCGATTTCCGCCCGCTTCTTCTCTTGGATGTAATGTTCGAAATCGTCGTTCATGTGGCGTTCGCGCCAGGCTTCGGGGAAGACAGACACCAGCAGGAACCGCTGGATATCTGCAAGCGCCGCCGCCTGCGCCAGCTTGCCCGGCCCGTCGCCGTCGATCGCGGTCGTGGCCTCTCGGCCACTGCCGCCGGCTCCCGCGGTGAACACGACGGCATCGGACCCGCGCATCGCCTCGGCCAGCTCCTCGACCGACATCGCGAGGATGTCGCCCAGACTGGCGGACACACCTTGGCCGGTCAACGCGTCGATCTGTTCCGGTCGCCGCACGAGACCGGACGCATCATCTTTACGTGCGGCCAGCGCGCGTGCGACGCGGCGACCGACGCCGCCCGCCATTCCGATAATGAAAACCTTCATCCCCGTTCTCCGTACCTTTTCCCAGGAAGTGAACCGAAAGGGCGTAGTCCATCCAAAGAGAAAAGTTCCGTGTGGATTGGTGTCCCAAAGTCGGGTGGGAACGAAGCCGGCGCACGTTGCGGAAGCGGCTCCGTCAGCGTCACAGTCGCAGCGCGCGCATAGGCGAGCCGAATGCGCCGGGTGTTGCAGGGCAGAAATGGTCGGCTGCCTGGGGTCATCGCTGGTCTCCGAGTTGCTTGTTCGGCGCTTGGCTGCAAGAACCGATCGGCCCCCCGAAACCTAGCCAGCGCTGTCGAAACATGCGACGCAAGGATTGCTCCGCAGACACCGATCTTGCGGGTTTTCTGGCTGCTTAGGATTTTCGCAATGCAGCGGGACACGAAGCACAAAGGCTACCCGCGAAGCACGCACCTTGCCTGGGGGCACGAACCTGGTGCATCCGAAAATAGGACGAAAAGCTGGTTGGCCGGATGAATGGGCCCTCTGCATGGTTCTGGCCCGTCCGCAAGTTTGTGGCCAAGAAATCTGGTCAGATGAGACGGGCGCGGCAAAGACAGCAAAACCGGCACCAACGCAGCAGTTTCAGAGCCGCAAGGTCCAGAGACTTTCGCTAGGTTTCACCTACCCAGATCCTCCACTTTTCGACGGAAAAGGAAAAAACATGCAGTTCCGCAACGGCCTCGATTCGCTTCTTCGTCCCGAAGATTCGGTTCTCGTTCTGATCGACCATCAGCCCTACCAACTCGCCAACCTCAACAGCCACGATCCGCACATGGTCGTGAACAACACGACCGCCCTGGCCAAGGCGGCCAAGGTGTTCGGCGTGCCCACGATCCTGACCAGCGTGATCGCCGCCCGCGGCGGCGACATCTTTCCGCATGTCACCGAAGTCTTTCCCGACCAGGACGTCATCGATCGCACGACGATCAATACCTGGGAGGATCCCAAGGTGGTGGATGCCGTCAAAGCGACCGGCCGAAAGCAGTTGATCATAGCAGGTCTCTGGACAGAGATCTGCGTGGCGATGCCCGCGCTGCAGGCCGCCGGTGAAGGCTGGGACGTGACGGTGATCACCGACGCGTCCGGTGGCACCTCGGTCGAGGCGCACGAGGTCGCGATCCAGCGCATGATCGCGGGCGGCATCAACATGATGACCTGGCTGGCGCTTGCGTCGGAATGGCAGCGCGACTGGGCGCGGGCCGAGACGGCGACCGCGCTCAACGATGCCCTCAGGGATCACCTCGGCGGCAGCGCCATCGCCTATCTGTGGGAGCAGCAGTTGCTCAACACGCCGGTACCGGGGGTCGCGGCCTGACACGGGCGTCGGATGATGAAGATCCTGAACCTGATCGCGAAGAAGCTGACCACGGATCGAGCTTCGTCATCCGCCACCTCACTTGAAACACCGCCTCCGGGGACAGTCCGATGAACGACGAGAAGTTCGCGCAGGACAACCTAGAGCGGCGCGCTTGATCAATGGCGAGCTCTCTCATGGAATTTTCAGCCTACCTAACATTCGTGATCGTCAGCGCGGTCCAGACGGCGACGCCCGGACCCTCCACCTTGTTTATCGTGAACAACGCTGTGGCCCACGGGTGGCGACGCGCCTTGGGGGCGCTAAGCGGCGATCTGCTTGCCATCGCACTGCTGGCCACTCTTTCGATCATCGGGTTGGGTACGTTGCTCCAGACCTATCCCACGGCCTTCCTTGTTCTGCGTCTCGTGGGCGCTTTCTATATCATCTGGCTCGGTTGGACCTTTCTGCGCGCCCCCTCGCCACAGCCGGCTCGCTCGCCGGATGCGGCAATCGACGGGAAGGGTGGATGGATGCTTTGGCTTCACTCCTTCGGCGTGGGCATCAGCAACCCGAAGGCCGTTTTGTTCTTTGCCGCGTTGTTTCCGCAGTTCCTACCGGCAGATAGCGGGCCGGTGATCCTTGCTCTTCTGGTTTCGACCTTCGTCGCCGTCAAATTCGTCATTCTCGGTGGCTATGCGATCGGGGCCCGGCACTTTGTCCGACTGCTTCGCAAGCCGGAACATGCGCGGCGCGGGCGCATGTTGACCGGCATCATCTTCCTGGCCTTCGGAGCGCTGATGGTCTGGTCTGCCCTTGCCGCCACGTAACATTGCGCGCCTACACGGAAAGCTTCCCCCATCACAGGCAGCGGCGGCAGTCGATACAGACGGGCTCTGCGTCACCTCAAAGGAGAAATCAATGCCTATCGATCACTTCCCGATCGGATCGGAACTGGACGTGTCCTATCCGGACTTCAAGGTGAGCCTCACACTCTTGTCGGTCGAGCACCTGAAATTCGATATCAAGGAGGGGCCATTTGCCCGGACCGAGACCGTCGACATAGAAGTGGCATCGCTCGGCAACGGCATCTTTGCCGTAAGCTGGCAGGAAAGCGACGGTGCGACCGTCACGAACATTCAAGACTTTGACCGACGCGTCATTCACTCTTTCGCGACGCTGCCCGACGGACAGTTTCTGCGGATGACGGGACCCTTTGCATTTACCGCGCCCGCCGGCCACGTAACAGATGCCCGTCCCCAGCACAACAAGGCGCTTGTTCTGGATGCCATGACGTCGCTGTTTCAGCGGCACGACACCTCGGCCGTGCAGCGCCTCTATTCCGAGGACTATGTCCAGCACAATCCAAATATTCCGCAAGGCCGAGACGCGTTGCAACGTATAGTCGAGACACTATCGAAATCTGTTTACTACGAGCCCGGCTTGATCATCGCCGAAGGCGACCTTGTCGCCATTCATGGCCGGATTCGCGGTTGGGCGGACGAGACGCAGATTGTGGTGGACATCTTCCCGGTCGAGGGCGGCAAGCTGGCCGAACACTGGGACGTCCTTCAGAACGAAGTGACGGCGGCCTCGGGCATGGCCGCTCTATCGATGTTCGATCCTGCGGAAAGCGCACGGCGATAGGTCGGCAGCAGCATGGAAACCTCGCTTTCAATGCGCGCCGCAAGAAACAGCAAGAACAAAGGAACGCCCATGGATATCGGCATCGACAGCTTTGCAGCAATTCTGCCTGATCCGACGACGGGAAAGCCGCCGTCGCCAGTCGACCGCATGGCGGCACTTCTCGAGGAAGTCGAGACCGCCGACCGCGTCGGTCTGGACGTGTTCGGCATCGGCGAACATCATCGCGCCGAGTTCCTCGATTCCGCGCCCGCGATTATCCTTGCCGCCGCAGCGGCACGCACCAGCCGGATACGGTTGACGAGCGCGGTCACGGTGCTGAGCGCCGCCGACCCAGTCCGCGTGTTCCAAGAATTCGCGACCCTGGACCTGATCTCAAGGGGCCGTGCTGAAATCGTTGTCGGTCGAGGCTCGTTCGTTGAGGCGTTTCCGCTGTTCGGCTTGGATACGGGCGCCTATGACGAACTCTTTGTCGAGAAACTGGACCTGCTTCTGGAACTGCGCCAGAGCACCGATATTACCTGGGAGGGCCGATTTCGCCCCGCTCTGTCCGGTCAGGGCGTCTTTCCGCGCCCCCTTCAGCCGCGCCTTCCCATTCGGATCGGCGTCGGCGGAACGCCGCAGTCATTCGCGCGGGCGGGCCAGCTTGGGCTTCCACTAATGATCGCGATCATCGGAGGCAGTTTCGAGCGTTTCCGGCCGCTGGTCGATCTTTATCGCGAAACCGGCCTGCAAGCCGGTCACAACCCCGACAGTCTTTCTGTCGGAGTGCACGCGATGGGGTTTGTGGGCGAAACGGATAAGGAAGCGAGAGATGCCTTCTATCCCGGTTGGGCGCATCTGACGGGGTCGATCGGCCGTGAACGCGGCTGGACACCTCCGACGCGCCAACAGTTCGATGACATGGCGGGCCCGGACGGAGCGTTTTTGATCGGCGATCCGACCACGGTCGCCACCAAGATGCGCCATGCCAGTGACACGCTTGGGGGTATTTCACGCATGACTTTTCAAATGAGCACGGCTTCGCTCGAAACGGCTGCGATGAAGCGCTCCATCGAATTGCTCGGTAATGAAGTCGCGCCGATCGTCCGCGAAGGGATACCGCACGACGCCCTCATGCAGAAAACCTGACAGCGCGGGCCGTGGAGCGCGGCGAGACGTGGAAACAGGATGAGATGGAAAAGCACGAACAGATTCAATTTTAAAACGAGGGGAAGAAGTCAAAGCATCGAGATACGGCGACCTGGATCGCGAACCGCGCGCCGATAGTCGGTTGGACTGATTTTCTGATGTTTGGTGAACACACGGGCAAGAACCTGGTTCGACGAATAGCCGACTTCAAGCGCGATCTCGGTAACGGAAAGCTCGGTGTGTTCGAGAAGCTCACAGGCTTTCTCTACTCTCAACCGCGTCAGGTAGACACGGGGCGGCACACCGAGGCTGTGCTTGAACATACGCGCAAAATGAAATGGCGAGAGATGTGCTTCGGCGGCGATTTCATCCAAGGTGATGTCTTCGGAGAGCCTGGCGCGCATCAATTCCAGGCAGCGACGTTCTGCCCAAGGTGCAAGGCCGCCCTTTACTTGCCCGAATGGCGTTCCGCCCAATCGGCAGAGTTCAGCGAGGATTTCACATCCTGCAGCGCGCGCCAGCAAGCGCGATGGCGCACCCTCCTCATCACAAAGAGCCCAAAGTGTCCGGAGCCCCGATCGGATGGCCGGCGAGTCGAACTTCCCGTTGTAAATGGGAAGGTCGAACGAGAACCGACCGTTGGACGCATCGTCGAGCATTTCCCGCCACTGCGCCACAGGAAACGCCACGGCGCGAACCTGCTGGCGGATATTGACCGTGGACGAAAGGGCGAAATTCGGCGCAGCCGCAGCAATGTCGCCTTTATGGTAAACCACATCGAAACTTCCGCCGCCCAAATTGCCGAAGATACGACTGCCGCCGCTCAAGTCTTGACATAGGACGAGATCCGGAAGGCCTGGCCGAGACATTTCTCCGGCCGGTCGCTCGAACTCAACCAGATCCAGAATGCCACCTGTAGACTTCGCCTTGCGCAGTTTATATCCGCAGTTGCCTTCGCGGTACCACCGGGCGGATTCAGAATAGGCATGCACGGTCATTGCTTTGTTCCCAAGCCGGCTTTAATCAATCCCAGTATTCCTCCGAGGCTTTTAACGGTCGGAAATAGTACGTTTGTTCGCACTCGCGATGCCGTTGGGCGAGCGACGAATGGCCTGCAGCATCATTCGGTCTCCTGTCGAACGGCTAGTTTCCCTTTCGGCAAGACGTTTTTGCACGGCGCAGATGCGAGCCAGTCCCACCGCAATCGCGAATTCATCGAGAAAAATCGTCCGAACCCCTGCCGCAATCTCATCCTGAGGATTGAGGGCTTGGATGAACCCGTCTCACGCCTCATTTTTCACGCCCAGAATGGCGGATTGCGTGGTGCGTTGGAACTGAGCCACAGTATGTCACAGCCTACCAAAGGTATGAGGCAATCATACCAAGATATGAATCGTGCTTGCGCGATTTGGCTTCGGGACAACTCTCGGCAGAAAGCCGATGATCGTTCTCATGCGAGGATAGGAAAAGATGAAAACCCGCGCCGCGACAGCGGAATATTGCAAGAAAAATCGACAGTAGCACCTGCCAATAGATGCAGTGCGCGGGAAAACACTTTCTTGCGGCTCGGTAAGATATCTAATTTCAGGAAATGCTTCAGCAGCTCGAGCGGAAATCATTAATGAGGACAAACGATGCGCGGTGCAGCCTCATCTTCATCTGACGGTCAGCTCAAGCTTATCTCCCGAAAGAAACCTTCACGACTGCAAATCGGTCTCGCCGCCGGGTCGATCTTTGTCCTAGCAGCGATTGCCCTTCTAACAGCCGGTGCCAGCCAGCCGCCCACGCAAGGCGGCAAAGCTCTACTGCCGGCCTATGCGGCCTGCATTCTGATCGTCGAAGTGCTTACCGCCAGCCTGCTTCTCACCCTTTACAGAACCGAACCAAGCCTGTCGTTGTTGATACTTTCCACCGCCTATCTTTTCACAGGTCTTATGGTCGTGCCTTGGGCTTTGACTTTTCCGGGTATCTTCGATGATTTCCGTTTCGACGTAGGTTTGCAAACGACGGCATTCATCGCGGCAATTCGACGTCTCGGCTTTCCGATCCTCATTCTCGCCTACGCGCTGTTAAAAAACGCTTCAATAAATACCGAGACGAACCGTTACAGCCCTTCGGTATTGGCAATCTCCGTCTGCGCCATCGCCATTCTTTTGGTGTTCGCAATCAGTTGGTTCGCGATATCGGGGCGGGAGCTTCTGCCGACATTCATGATGAATCCGACCGAAACAACTCGATTGTGGAATACTGTCCCGATTGCGTCGATCCTTATCTCCTGTACCGTTCTCGTCTTGCTGTCCCGCAAGAGCAGCACACTCGACCTCTGGCTCATGGTGGCGATCGGCTCCTCCATCATCGAAACGATCCTTCTTGCCTATGTGGGCGGAGGAATCCGACTGAGTGCCAGCTGGTGGGCCGGCCGATTGTGCGGTCTTTTTTCCGCGAGCATCCTTCTGTTGCTGATGATTGCCGAGACAATGGCTCTTTATGAGCGACTGGCAAAAGCCATCGCATCCGAGCGGCGTATGAAAGAAACAAGAGTAAGCGAGATGGAGGCCATGTCCGCATCCATCATCCACGAACTGACGCAACCGCTGGCGAGTATTTCGGTGAATGCCAACGCAGCGCAGAACTGGCTGGCAAAGGACCCTCCGAACGTTGAAGAGGCAGAACAATCAGTCCGGCAAATCTCGTCAGACAGTCACCGCACGTCCGAAGTCATTCAGGGATTGCGCTCCGTATTCAAAAAAGCCCCGCAAGATTTCATGCGGGTCAACATCAAACGCACGATACTGGACGCTGTCAAATCATTGAGGTCAGAAGCCACCGAAGCTCATGTATCCATCAAAACCGACCTTGGATCCCATCCGCTTGCGGTCCATGGTAACGCGGTGCAACTTCAGCAGGTTGTTACGAACATTATTCTCAACGCGATCGAAGCGATGTCGACGACCAGAAATCGCGCCCGTATTTTGTCAGTTTCCAGCCGACCTCAGGGTGAGGACGAACTTTGCCTGTCGTTCACAGACACAGGACCAGGCATAAATTCGGCGGATCAGGAGCGGATTTTCGATCCGTTCTTTTCCTCAAAACCGCATGGCCTGGGCATCGGTCTCATGGTCAGCCGATCGATAATCGAAGCTCATGGAGGCAGATTGGATCTTGGTAAAAACGGTCCGGATGGCGTGACCGTGGAACTGACATTGAAAACTGCCGATTAACGGGCGCTGTCGTCAATATGAGTGCGAGATGAGTGAAAGGATCTCATGGACAAGTTGTTTGCCGTCAAACGGTTTTTCGAGAATGCGCATATCCAATCCAATCGGTCGGGTCCGTTCATCCGGGTAAGCCGTGATCAAGATCGTTGGGACCCATCTATTCAAGGCCTTCAAGTGAGCGCACAAGTCCCACCCGCTCATTCCGGGCATCTTGATGTCGCACACGAGACAGTCGGGAACACTCGTCCTGTCTGCCAGAAAGTCTTCGCCAGAAGGGTACAATCGCACATCAAAGCCATCCGAGCGCAGAAGACTGCCCAGGGCCGCTCGCACGGAACTGTCATCGTCCACGACACTGATCACACGGGGTTCAACAACCATTCACCTTCGCCATGAATTTTTCATTTCACCTGCAAGAAATGACCGGGACGTTCATTATTCAGTGCCGGAGAAGTAGTCTATGGCGTCTCAGAACTCCTTATGTTTTTGACTTCTTCAGCAAATCGCACCAGATCCGCAAAGGTTCGCGCCGCCATTTTCCGCATCACCTTGCCGCGATGGATTTTCACCGTGATCTCGCTCAGGCCAAGTTCGAAAGCGATCTGTTTGTTCATCATGCCGGCCGTCGCAAGTGACATCACTTCCCGCTCGCGCGGGGTCAGCCGATCATATCGAGACAACGTCTTAGCTTTCTCCTCGTTGACTTCGCGACGGTGCAAGTCCGCCTTGATTGCAGCGGCAACGGCATCGAGCATTTCCTGATCTTTGAAGGGTTTCGACAGAAAGTCGACTGCACCTGCCCTCATCGCGCGAACGCTCATCGGAATATCGCCATGGCCGGTCATAAAGACGATGGGGATTTCAAACTTTGCACGCGACAGTTCGACCTGAAGTTCTAGGCCGCTCGTGACCGGCATCCGAACATCGAGGATCAGGCAATTTACTGCCAGTAAATGCGGGCTGGACAGAAAAGCCTGAGGCGAAGGATAGACCCGAACCGAATAACCAACAGAGCGCAGCAGATTGTCCATTGACGATCTGATGGATGCGTCATCATCGACAACAGCCACCGTGATTTGTTCGGCACTGGATTTCTGCTTTTTCACTGGCGGTACCTTGGCAGTCGGCGTGGAAAAGAAAACTAAATGCCGCGTCGGAGCGTCAGGAGGAACTTCTGAAGGATATGGCAACGTGATGTCGTCCGCATCTTTCATAGACAAGCATCCTTTTGTCAAAAATCATACTCGGTTGCGGCTTGGCTATGGAAAGGCCACATGAAAGAGGGTGGAAAGTGAAACATTCCCGCTCTGGCCGACGGCGTTTCCGCGAAGATTAGCCTAGCCAGTGCGCGCTACAGGGAGCACTCATACGAAGGTATAGCCGCTACCAAAATTCCTTTTTATATTGCTGCTGGCTGCCGTGATCCTGGTCGCGGCTCCCGATTGTAATGCGGTACATTGCGGCTGAAGCGCGTCCCGATACGTCGATTGAAACTTCGGCCCGTCTGGCGCAGGCTGCCGGAAACGCCCGGAATGGAGACGCGCCATGTTGAAGACGACCCCTGTCACCCCTAATATCGCCCACTGGAAAGAGCGGGTCGAACTGGCCGCGGCATTCCGCTGGACGGCTCGGCTGAACATGCATGAGGCGGTGGCGAACCATTTCAGCCTGTCGGTCAACGACGACGGCACGCAGTTCCTGATGAACCCCAACCAGGTGCATTTTAGCCGGGTCAGGGCATCGGACCTGCTGTTGATCGATGCGGGAGACCCCGAGACGCTGGACCGCCCCGGTGCGCCCGACCCGACGGCCTGGGGCCTGCATGGCGGGGTGCACCGGGCCTGCCCGCACCACAGGTGCCTGATGCATGTGCATTCGATCCACGCCACGGTGCTGGCCAGCCTGGCGGACAGCCATCTGCCGCCGATCGACCAGAACTGTGCGACGTTCTTCAATCGCTACGTGATCGACGATCATTACGGCGGGCTGGCGTTCGAGGAAGAGGGCGAACGCTGCGCGGCGCAGCTGGGCGATCCGTCTAAGAAAGCGATGATCATGGGCAACCATGGCATCCTGGTGATGGGCGACACGGTCGCGGACTGTTTCAATCGGATGTATTATTTCGAACGGGCCGCAGAGACCTATATCCGGGCTTTGCAGACCGGCCAGCCGCTGCGGGTGCTCTCGGACGAGGTGGCCGAAAAGACCGCGCGGGAGATGGAGGAATATCCAGAGCAGGGGGAGCGGCATCTCGCGGAACTGATGGCAATTCTCGACGCGGAAGGATCGGATTACGCGGCATGAGGCCGGGCGGGCCAAAACTTTTGCTGAAAAGTTTTGGCAGAAGCTTCGTGAAGGCTTCTCGCTAGGCGCGGCCGGCCTCGGAGGACAGGGTGACCGAGCTTACGCCCAGCTTTTGCAGAGCGGATTCCCACTTGTTCGCGTCCGCGTGGGAGAACACGATCTCCTTGTCGGCCTCGACCGTGAGCCAGGCGTTCTGCGACAACTCGCTTTCGAGCTGGCCGGGGCCCCATCCGGCATAACCGAGCGCCACGATATTGCGCAGGGGTCCGCGGCCCAGGGCCAGGTCTTCCAGTATATCCATCGTTGCGGTCATGGCGAACTCATCGTTGACGTCCAGCGTGGAGATCGCCGAGTGGTAGCCATAGTCGTGCAGCACGAAACCGCGGCCATGTTCCACCGGGCCGCCGAAATGCACCGGCAGGTTGGTCATGTCGCGGCCCTGCGCGATGTCGAGCTGTTCCAGAAGGTCGGCGAGGCGCAGGTCGTCGGCGCGCTTGTTGACGATCAGGCCCATGGCCCCCTCGGGAGAGTGGGCGCAGATGAACACCACCGACTGGGCAAAGCGGTCGTCACCCATGGCCGGCATGGCGATCAGCAGTTTTCCCGTCAGGTCAATGTCGCTCAAGGCGGTCCCCGATTGTCTGGTTGCAGTCCCATGATGGGGGTCGCGGCACCTGTGTGCAACCATCCTGCCTGGAGGCGCGCGGGATTTCTCGCTTCAATGTGAATTGGCAAAGCAGGTGAAACCAGCCATGAGAGGCCCATGCGACACATAAAAACCTTTCTCAAAGCCGCCCTTCTGGTGGTCTGTGCCGGCCCGGTATGGGCGCAGGAAACCGCCGATATGGTACAGGTGGACGTGCTGCCCGGCTGGCGGGCGACGGATGGCAGCCATTACGCCGCCCTGCGGCTGGACCTTGCGCCGGGGTGGAAGACCTATTGGCGCAGCCCGGGCGAGGCCGGTGTGCCGCCGCTGTTCAACTGGCGTGGGTCTCGCAACATGGAGGGGCTGGACGTTATCTGGCCCGCGCCCAAGCCGGTGCCACAATTCGGGTACATGACCATCGGCTACGACACTGACTTAGTGGTGCCGTTGCGGATTCGCCCCGAGGCGAGTGGACGCGATGTGCGGCTGGAAGGCCAGTTGGAGATCGGGGTGTGCAAGGATATCTGCGTGCCGGTCAGCGTGAACGTGGCCCAAATCCTGCCGGGTGCCGTCAGCAAGCCGGACCCGACCATCGTGGCGGCCCTGACCGAGCGGCCCTACGGTGCCGACGAGGCGGGTGTGCGCGAAGTGGCCTGCCGGTTGTCGCCGGTGGCGGGGGTGTGCAGCTGACCGCGAAGATCCGGATGCCGAAGCTGGGCGTGTCGGAATACGCGGTGGTCGAATCGAGTGACCCCAAGGTCTGGGTCTCGCCGCCCGAGACCACGCGGCAGGGCGACAGCCTGATCGCGCGCGCGGTGCTGAGCCATGTCGACGGGCGGTCTTTCGCCGTGGACCGCAACGGTCTGCGCTTTACCGTGCTGAGCCGGGGCGGCGCCGTGGATATTCAGGGCTGTTCGGCGGGCTGACGTCGCATCGCGTGGCGGATCGCGACCACGGCGTAGAGCAGTAGCACGATCAGAAGGCTTCCCAACACGAAGAGCATCAGGGCCGCAGGCATTGGCGCGGTGACGGCCAGTGCCGAGAGCGGCGCCGGCAGGCTGCCCGTGATTGTGGCCGCGCCCAGCGTGGCGGCGAAGAGCGCCGCGATGGCCATCCCGCCCGCCAGCATGACGCCGCGCAATTCCCCGGGTTTGGAGCGCAGGGCGCGTCGCAGGGAGGCGGTCTGGCGCGCAACATCGGACTGGATCGCAATGATCGCGGGCACCAGCAGCAGGACGAGGACCATGCCGAAGGCCAGGCCGTAGACAAGCGTAATCACGGTGGGTTTGATGAACTGCGCCTGTGTCGATTGCTCGAAAAGAAGCGGGGCGAGGCCCAGCACGGTTGTGAGCGTGGTCAGCATGACAGGGCGCAGGCGGTCGACCGCGCCTTCGATGATGGCCGGCACGATGCCGCGCTCCTTGGCGTAGTCGTCGATCGTGGTCACCAGCACGATCGAGTCGTTGATGATGATGCCGGTCATGCCCAAGAGCCCCACCACGGTGAACATCGACAGGGGCACCTCCCAATATGCATGGCCGTAGATCGTGCCGACAAGGCCGAAGGGGATGATCGACATCACCACGATGGGCCGGGTCCAGCTGGCGAAGACCCAGGCGAGGACGAGGTAGATGCCGGTCAGGGTCAAAATCAGGCCGAGGCGGGCATCGTCGAGGAACTCGCCTTCCTGTTCGGCGAGGCCGCCCAGCTGCCATTCGACCTGGTGAACGCTGGCGATGCGGGGCAGGATCTCGGTCTCGAGCGCGGTGCTGATTTCGGCGGCGCGGGCGGGGTCATCCTCGGAAATGTCGCCCGTGACATTGATGTGCCGGATGCCGTTTTCGCGCCGGATGGTGGAGAAGCCCACGCGCTCGGTCACGCTGACGATATCGGCCAGCGGCACGTAGGCGCCGGTGGGGGCGCGGACCTGCATGCGTTCGAGGAAGTCGGCTGTGAGCTCGGACTCCGGCACCTCGACGCGGATCTCGGCGCTGCGGGCGCTGTCGGGATAGGTCGCGGCCTCGATTCCGTTCAGGCGGTGGCGCAGGACGGTGCCCAGCTCGTCGATGGTGAAGCCGAGCGCCTGGCCCTGCGGGGTCAGTTCCAGAATCAGTTCCTGCTTGTCATAGGCGAGGTTGTCCTCGACCGCCGACACCTCCGGGTAGTCGAGCAGCGCGGATTTGAGCGCCTCGGACGCGTCCTTCAGCGTCTCGGCGGTGGCGCCGTAGAATTCCACGTCGAGCGCGTCGCCGCCGGGGCCCGAGCGCCAGCCGCGAAAGCTGAGTTCCTCGGTCAGGGGGTGGCGGGGGACGGCATCCTGCAACTCGGCGACGAAGGCGAAGGAGGAATAGGGGCGCAGGTCGGGGTCGATGAGTTCGATGGAGATGCCGCCCAGTTGGTCGGGCTCCTTGGTGTCGGCGCCGGCGAGGCCGCCGCCGGCATTGCCACCGATCTGGGCGATGGCGAACTTGATGGGGTTGGCGCCGTAGCGGTCCTCGTAGTCTTGCCCGAGATCTTCGACGGCGGTCTGGATCTGATGCATCATGGCGATCGTGTCTTCGCGCGTGGCGCCGGGGGCCATGGAGAAATTGCCGGTGACGCTGCCGCGCTCGGGAGCGTTGAAAAAGCGCCATTGCACGTCGCCCTTGATGAATAGCGCAGCCTGCGACGCGAGGAGCACGATGATCCCGGCAAGCACCGGATAGCGCGCGCGGATGACCAGCGCCATGAAGGGACGGAAGGCGCGTTCGCGCAGCCAGACGAAGCCGCGGTTGACCGTGCGAGACGGCCAGTCGTACCAGCTTTCGCGGCCTGCGTGGGTGAGCGCGTTGGACATGTGGTGCGGCAGGATCAGGAAACATTCGACCAGCGAGGCCGACAGGACGACGATCACGGTGAAGGGGATGTCGATGATGAGGTCCCCGAAGCGCCCGCCGATGGCGACCAGCCCGAAGAAGGCGATGAGCGTGGTGAGCGTGGCGGAGAAGACGGGCAGCGCCATTCGCTGGGCGGCGCGTTCGGCGGCTTGCACGGGGTTCTCGCGGTACTTGCGGACGCGTGCATCGGCGTGTTCGCCCACCACGATGGCGTCGTCCACAACGATGCCGAGCGTGATGATCAGGGCGAAGAGTGAGATCATGTTGATCGTCAGGCCCGCCATGTACATCAGCGCGATTGTGGCCAGCATGGCGACTGGAATGCCTGCCGCGACCCAGAAGGCGGTGCGAGCGTTGAGGAAAAGGAACAGCAGTGCGACGACCAGCGCCAGCCCTGTCAGCCCGTTGTCCATAAGCATGTCGAGGCGGCCCGAAATGGCATCCGAGCGCGTGTTGATGAGCGTCAGGTCCGTGCCTTCGGGCAGGGTCGCTTCCATCTCGGCGGCGATTTCCTCGACCTGGGCCTGGATGGCCAGCGCGTCGCCGTTGGCCGAGCGGTCGACGCGGATTTGAAGGGCGGGGTTCTCGCCCACGAAATACTGCTGCTCGCGGTCGATGCCTTCGACGCGCACATCGGCCACGTCGCCGATGGTGAGCTTCGAGCCATCGGGATTCGAGCGCAGGATCAGCGCCTCGATCTGGTCAGTGTCGCGTTTTTCCGAGCCGATGCGAACGCGGGTGGCGCCGCCGGTGATGTCGCCTGCCGGGTCGGTGTCCGCCTCGGCGGCAATGACGGCGGCAATCTCGGCCATGGTGATGTCGTAGGCCAGAAGGTTGGTGGCGGGCACCTCGACGATGGTGTGCGGTGCGGCGACGCCCTGAAGCGTGGTACGGGTGACACCGGCATCGTAAAGGCGCGTCACCAGCTCGTCTGCAAACTGGCCGAGCTGTGGCGTGGCCACGGGGCCGGTCAGGACGATGTCGGTGACCCGGTCGCGCCAAGCGCCGCGGGTGACGCGCGGCTCCTCGGCCTCTTCGGGCAGGTCGGTGATGCTGTCGACGGCGGCCGAGACGTCATCGGCGGCGCGGCCCATGTCCCAGCCCGGTTCGAATTCCAGCCGGATGCTGGCAGTGTTCTCCCGCGAGGTGGCTTGCGAGGTTTCCACGCCCTCGACCGCCAGAAGGGCGGGCTCGAGCACCTGCACGATGCCGCTGTCGATATCCTCGGCGCTGGCGCCGTCCCAGAGGACCGAGACGCTGACCTCGTCGACGATGACATCGGGGAAGAACTGGGCCTGCATGCGCGGGGCAGCGGCGAGGCCCAGCACCACGAGCACCACCAGCAAAAGGTTCGCCGCCGTGGGGTGGCGCGTGAAATAGGACAGGATGCCGCTGGCGCGGTCGGGCAGGTCGCGGACCATCGCCTAGCTGCCCATGCGGCGTTCGAGCCGTTCGACGGTCTGGGCCGGGACCTGGGGTTGCTCAAGTTGACCCAGCAGGCGGGTCTTCATGGCGGCAGGGATGTCGGGGCTGTCCTCGACGAACTGGCGCAGGCGGGCGCGGCGGTCCTCGCTGAGTTCCAGCATCTGGGCGGTGTTGTCGGCCTCGGGCGTGTTGCCAAGGGGACGGACCTTTAGGCCGGGGCCGAGAAGTGGGCTGCGCTCAGTCACTATCTCCAGGCCGTCGAGGTCGTTGCCGGAAACCAGGATGTCGTTGCCCTGACGGCGGACCAGCGTGACAGGGACCGCGCGCAGGCGGTCCTCGGACGTCAGCGCCAGCACGGTGCCATCGGAGCCGAGCGCCGTGGCGGGCAGGCGCACGACGTTGTCGAGCGGCGGTTCCTCGATCAGGACGGAGACGAAGTCGCGGGGTTTGAGGCCCTGCGGGTCGTCGATGCGAGCATAGACCAGCCGGCCGGTCTGACCTTCCTCGATGCTGGCGCTGTCGCGGGTGATGCGGCCGGTAGTTTCCATTTCCAGGCCGAAGACGTCGAGCCGGATGCGGACGGGGGCGAGGATCAATTCGCCGTTTTCATCCAGCAGGCGGCGATGCTGGGCGGTGGAGACGCGGAAGGCCACGTCGAGCGCGTCGGCGTCGATGAGGTCGGCGAGTTTCTCGTTCGCGGAGACCAGGCGTCCTTCGACCACGCTGACCGCTTGGAGCGTGCCGGTGAAGGGGGCGGTGATGGTGGTCTCATCGAGCGCCTTTTGCGCCTCGGCCAACGCAATGCGGCTGCGCGAGAGGCGGGTCTGGGCCTGGTCGACGCGCGCCTCGGCGGTGGCCTCGGCCTGGCGGCGGGTCAGAACGGCCTGTTCGGCGCTGGCGGCATCCAGTTCGGCGAGTTCGACGGCGGCGGCGGTGCCGACGCCACGCTCTTCGAGGTCAAGCTGACGGTCGAGGGCGCGCCTGCGCAGTTCGGCCTGGGACTGCGCCGCCGCAAGTTCGTCGCGGGCAAGGTTCAGACCGCGTTCGGCCTCGCGTACCTCGGCCTCGGCATCGGTGAGGTCGGCGCGAGCGAGGTCCAGCGCGAACTGCGCGTCGGTGGGGTCGATGCGGGCCAGGACCTGCCCGTTGCGGACGCGGCCGCCATCCTCGAAAAGTGCGGTGAGTTCGGTGACGCGGCCTCCGGTATCGGAACGGATTTCCAGCGTGCGGCGGCTTTCGACCTCGCCATAGGCGGTCAGGACGGGCGTTTGCGTGCCCGGCGTTGCGGTAACGGTGTTGACAGCGAAGACGCGTTCGCGCCGCTCGGGCGCTTCGGTTTCGGCGCTCATTCGTTCCTGCACGGCGGAAAACACGATCTGACCGGCATAAGCGAACAGGCCCACTGTCAGGGACAGCAGGAATAGGCCGGTCAGGCTGTGGCGCAAGAACCGCATTCAGATCAACCTTTTAAGTCACTTGGCGCGGGACAGTCATACCATAAAGATAGACGCCTGCGGCAAGGTTTCATGGGGCTGATACGCGGCGAAAGGTCACTTCCGTCGCAAATGTTCGTCCAAGCGCGGCATTATTTCGACGAAATTGCAGGGGCTGTGGCGGTAATCGAACTGGTAGGACAGGATTTCGTCCCACGCGTCCTTGCAGGCGCCGGGGCTGCCGGGCAGGGCGAAAAGGTAGGTGCCGTTCGCGACGCCCCCTGTCGCGCGGGACTGTACGGCGGAGGTGCCAATCTTTTTCATTGAGACGATGGTGAAGACCGTGCCGAAGGCGTCGATTTCCTTTTCATAGACTTCCCTGTGCGCCTCGACCGTGACGTCGCGGCCCGTCAGGCCGGTGCCGCCGGTGGAGAGGACCACGTCGATCTCAGGGTTGGTGATCCATTCGCGCAGTTGCTCGGTGATCTGGTCGCGTTCGTCGCGGACGACCATGCGGTCGGCGAGCACATGGCCGGCGGCTTCGATGCGTTCGACCAGCACGGCGCCGGAGCGGTCCTGGCTGAGGTCGCGGCTGTCGGAGACGGTCAAGACGGCGATGCGGACCGGGATGAAGTCCCTGGTGTCGTCGATGCGGCTCATGGCGGGTCAGGTCCTTTCGATCAGGGCGAGGCGCAGGGCAAGGCCGGTGAAGATGGTGGCGCAGACATAGCCGATGCCCCGGGCGAAGCCGGGGGAGCGGGCCATGCGGCGTCCGAGCCCGCCGGCGAAGATGCCAACGGCTGCGTTGACGATGAAGCCGCCCGCCGCAATGACTGCGCCCAGGATCAGGAACTGGGCGAGGACGCTGCTACGCACGGGGTCGATGAACTGAGGCAGGAAGGCGAGCACGAAGAGAATCACCTTGGGGTTGGTGAGGTTCACGACCATCCCGTCGCGAAAAGCGCGGGCAGGTTTGACGGGGGTGTCTCGCCAGCTTGCGGCGGGTGGCGGAGCGCCTGCCAGGCGAGCCAGAGCAGATAGGCGATACCGGCCCAGCGGATGACGTCAAAGAGCCACGGCAGGGTGGCGACGGCGGCCCCGAGGCCGAGACCGGCGAGCGTGACATGCACCATGCCGCCCAGCACGATCCCGGCGCTGGCGGCCACGGCGGGGCGCGGTCCGCCGCGCAGGCCTTGGCCGAGACAGAACATCATGTCGGCCCCGGGCGTGAGGTTGAGCGCGACGGCGGCGGGTATGAAGGCCAGCAGGGTGAGCGTGTCGATCATCAGAGCTCGAACCAGTTGGGTCGGGGACCGAGATTGACCACCTGCGTCGCGCCGATGCGCCCGGTCACGCCCCAGCTGTCGTGAATGTGGCCGCAAAGCGCCAGTTTCGGTTGGATGCGCGCGATGGCGTCGCGGATGGCGGTGGAGCCCACGGACATCTCGAGCGACGTGAGGTCGGCCACGCCCTTGGGCGGGGAGTGGAGGACGAGGATATCGGCGGCCTCGCACGGGGTGAGAAGAGACGCGGCCTCGTCATTCGTGAGGTCGCAGGACCAGTCGCCGAAGGGCGTGACGGGCACGCCGTAGCCAAGGCCGAAGAGCGTGAGGTCGCCCTGGGTCGTACCGCTGCCGTGCAGAACGGTCATGTTGGGCAGGGCCGCTGAAGTGAGTTCGTCGAAGCTTTCAGCGTTGCCGGGGACGGCGACAATGGGTGCCGTGATGCCGGACAGCATCTCCATCGCCTCGTCCAGCCCGGCTCGGTGGTTGCAGAAATCGCCCGCACCGATCACGAGGTCGGCCTCGGCGCTGGCGGCGGCCAGGTCGGCGGCGCGAGCGCGGGCGAGGTGCAGGTCGGAAAAGGCGAGGATCTTCATGTGTTTCCTTCGAGGCGGGCCTGAAGGTCGAGCAGGTCGGCCCAGGCGACGCGTTTTTCGTGGGGTTTGCGCAAGAGGTAGGCGGGGTGGAAAGTGGGCAGCGCCGGCTTGCCGAAGGCTTGCGTCCACTGGCCGCGCAGGCGGGTGATGCCGCGTTTGCCCAGGGCGGCCTGACAACTAATATTGCCCATGAGCACGATGACCTCGGGATCGGCGAGCTGCACGTGGCGTTCCACGAAGGGCAGCATCATGGCGATTTCCTGTGGGTTGGGATCGCGGTTTTGCGGCGGGCGCCAGGGCAGGATGTTTGTGATGTAGGCGCCGGTGGCGGCATCGTCGTACTGTCGCGACAGGCCGATGGCGGCCAGCATCTTGTCCAGGAGCTGCCCGGCCCGGCCGACGAAGGGTTTGCCCTGCTGGTCCTCGTCGCGGCCCGGCGCCTCGCCGATGATCATCAGGCGGGCGGACGGGTGGCCGTCTGAGAAGACGAGGTTGCGCGCGCCGCGCTTCAGGTCGCAATGCTCGAACGCGGCGAGGGCGGATTTGAGCGCATCGAGAGAGCCTGCGTCGGCGGCGGCGAACCCCGCCTCGGCGGCGGTGTCGACCTCCGGGGCCTTGGCGGGGATGGGGGGCGGTATCCGGTTTCTTGGCGGGTGTCAGCTTCTCGGGTGCCTCAAAGCGGTTCACGGGCGCGTCGCCGATCGCCTCGGTCGCGCCGAGGTCGATCTGCCAGTCGAGCAGGGCAAGGGCGGTGTGCGAATCCAAGGGGGCGGTCATGGGGCGGAAGATAGCTTGTGTGGCGGGGCGGGGGAAGGTGGGTTGCTTGCCGGGCCGGATGGTCTGGTATTCGGTGTGTGGTCAGATGGTGTTAAGGTGGGGTGGAACCCCACCCTACGCGTGCGCGGCTGTTGTGGGTGGTGGGTTGGGACCCCACCCTACGCTTGCCCCGGCGTCCGGGCTTTCCTATAAGCGCGCAGACAGTTGACGACGGAGCGGTGGCATGGCTTTTCAACACGCGCATCTTCTGGGGATCGAACCCCTGGCGCCGTCGGATATCTCTACCCTGCTCGATCTGTCGGACCGGTACGTGGACCTCAATAGGCGCGACCAGAAGCACGCCGACGCGCTGGCGGGGCTGACGCAAATCAACATGTTTTTCGAGAACTCCACCAGAACGCAGGCCAGTTTCGAACTGGCGGGCAAGCGGCTGGGCGCGGATGTGATGAACATGGCGATGCAGGCCAGTTCCATCAAGAAAGGCGAGACGCTGATCGACACGGCGATGACGCTTAACGCGATGCATCCGGACCTGCTGGTAGTGCGGCATCCGCAATCCGGGGCGGTAGACCTGTTGGCGCAGAAGGTGAATTGCGCGGTGCTGAACGCCGGAGACGGGCGGCATGAGCATCCCACCCAAGCGCTCCTGGATGCACTGACGATCCGGCGGGCGAAAGGCCGGCTGCATCGGCTGAGCATCGCGATCTGCGGGGATATCGCGCATAGCCGCGTGGCGCGGTCGAACATCATCCTTCTGGGCAAAATGGAGAACCGCGTGCGGCTGGTGGGGCCGTCGACCCTGATGCCCGCCGGCATTTCCGAGTTCGGCGTCGAGGTGTTCGAGGACATGCGTGAAGGGCTGCGCGATGTGGATGTGGTGATGATGTTGCGCCTGCAACGCGAGCGGATGGATGGCGGGTTCATTCCCAGTGAGCGGGAGTATTATCATCGCTACGGTTTGGATGCCGAGAAGCTGGGCCATGCCAAGGCGGATGCCATTGTCATGCATCCCGGCCCGATGAACCGGGGTGTGGAAATCGACGGAGAGATCGCCGACGACATCAATCGCAGCGTGATCCAGGAACAGGTCGAGATGGGCGTGGCCGTGCGGATGGCGGCGATGGATCTGCTGGCGCAAAACCTGAGGGCGAAACCCAAGGAGGTGATGGCATGAGCGACCGGATCGAAATTCGCGAGAGCGAGAGCGGCGTGGTGCGCGTCTTTGACGTGGACCTGACCCGTGCGGAGGCCGAGACATTCAACCGGCGCAACGGAAGCTGGCCTTTGCAGGAGGCGCTGGGGGCCGAAAGCCTCGATCCGCATTACGTCGACCTGATGCAGGTCGAGGATTTGGAAGGGTATGGCCTGAGCCAGTACCTGGAGCAGGGGATGGGCGTCTCGTCGCACGACCTGGAAGACGCGCATGTGCTGATCGAGGGTCTGAAAGGCACGGTGCTGGTCGTCGGCTCGGGCGCCTTCGGCGGGCAGGCCCAGGTGCTGACGCCGCGCAAGCCGCTGCGGCTGGTGGCAGCATTCAGCGAGGAGTCTTCCCCCGTGCAGTTCGAACCGCTGCCGAGCGCCGGGGCACAGGTGGCGCCCGCGCCGGAGGAGGCGCGGGAGACGAAGGCGAAGAAGAAATCGGATGCGGCGATGTCGGGCCGGGTGGCGATGATCGCGCTGATTGTCCTGTTCGTTTTGACGGCTGTGGTTGTGTGGGTGGCTTCGTGAGCGACACGCGTTCCGTCATGGTTCCGGCGACGGAACTCGAACCCGGAGAGCGGTTCGTGGAAAGTTTTCACCCTGACCGCCCGGCTTATTGGCGTGATCACGCCTGGATGGCCGCGGGCGCGATGGCGCTGGGAATGGGCGCGCTTTCGGCCATCGGCAATCCGCATGTCTGGACTGGTGCGGTGGGCGGGTTGGCCGCAATCGCGGTACGCGCCGGGTACCTGGCTTCGGACGAGATGAAGGCGCGGTGGGATTTGACCGACCGGAGCGTGCTGAGCCCTTTGGGCAAGCAGGCGTGGTTGCGGGACATAGCGCGGGTGCGGGTGCTGGGCTCGGCGGTGCAGTTAGATACCACCCGCGGCGACAAGCACCTGATGAAATACCGGGCGGATCGGGACGCGGTGAGGGTGCGGATCGAGCGAGCGATGGCTGGGACGCAATGATGAGTGCGGGAGAAGACGAATGGGACGCAATTCTCTCGCCGGATGAGAGGATCCTCTGGAAAGGGCGGCCGGGAACGGGACTGACTTTCGACATGAAAAACGCGAAAGAGTTTCTGCCCGGCGCCTTGTCTTTGGGTTTCTCAATCGTCTGGATGCGTGCGACACGGGATGGCGCGACCGAAATGCAGGTTATAGGCTTGCTGCTGTTTCTGGCGGGCTTGTACCAGTTGTTTTTTGCCCCTTTTTTTCGTGGCTATTTGCGACGCGCGTGCACCTTCTACACCCTCACCGACAAGCGCGCATTCGTTGCGGTCGATCACCCACTGATCGGCAGGTCCCTGAAATCCTACAAAATCGGCCCGGAAACGTCGCTGGACTTCCAGCCTGGACCATACGCTTCCATCTACTTTGCGACCGAAGTCGAACAGGGACACGAAAGCACAGGGGCGCGCCGGATCGGTTTCGAGAACCTGAAGGATGGAGAGGCGGTGTTCGGCATGTTTGGGCAAGTACAGCAGGGACGGGCGTCATGAGTAGGAGCATCGGCTTGTCAGGGCACCGGTCCGGCTTGGGATGGCTGCGCAAAGCAGGGCCGGCGCGGGGAGAGCGGATAAGATGACGCGAGTGCTGTTCGAGAATGCCCGGCTGATCGATCCCGAGGCGGGAGAGGTGACCGAGGGCTGGCTGCTGGTCGAGGATGGCCGCATCACGGCCCGTGGATGCGAGGCCGCGGCGCCGCGGGCGGACAAGCGGGTCGATTGCGGTGGCAAATTCCTGGCGCCGGGCATGGTGGACTTGGGCGTCAAGGTCTGCGAACCGGGAGAGCGGCACAAGGAAAGTTACCGCAGCGCCGGCGCCGCGGCGGCGGCGGGCGGCGTGACGACGATGATCACGCGGCCTGACACTCTGCCTGCGATCGACAGCCCGGAAACACTGGAATTCGTCGCCCGCCGCGCCAACGAGGCGGCGCCGGTGAACGTGCTTCCCATGGCCGCGCTGACCAAGGGCCGGGAAGGGCGCGAGATGACCGAGATCGGTTTTCTGATGGATGCCGGTGCGGTGGCCTTTACCGATTGCGATCACGTGGTGCGTGACAACAAGGTGCTCAGCCGGGCGCTGACCTATGCGCGCAGCCTGGGCGCGCTGGTCATCGGGCATGTGCAGGATCCGGGGCTGAGCGCTGGCGCCGCAGCGACAAGCGGCAAGTTTGCCTCGCTCAGGGGATTGCCGGGTGTCGGCACGGTGGCCGAGCGCATGGGACTGGAGCGCGACCTGGCGCTGGTCGAGGCCACGGGCGCGCGCTATCACGCGGATCAGATCACCACGGCGGCAAGCCTGCCTGCATTGGAGCGCGCCCGCGCGACGGGACTGGACGTGACCGCCGGCACGTCGATCCATCACCTGACATTGAACGAGCTGGACGTGGCGGACTATCGCACCTTCTTCAAGGTCAAACCTCCGCTGCGGTCCGAGGACGATCGCCGCGCCATGGTCGAGGCCGTGCGCGACGGCAGCATCGACATCATAGGCTCGATGCACACGCCGCAGGATGAGGAATCCAAGCGTCTGCCCTTCGAGGAAGCGGCCAGTGGGGCGGTGGGGCTGGAAACCCTGCTGCCGGCGGCGCTGCGGCTCTACCATGCCGGGGAGTTGGACCTGCCCACGCTCTTTCGGGCGCTGGCGTTGAACCCGGCCAAGCGGCTGGGGCTGGAATCCGGGCGACTGACCGAGGGCGCCCCTGCGGACCTGGTTCTTTTCGATGCAAACGTGCCTTTCGTGCTGGACCGGTGGACGCTGCGCTCGAAATCGAAGAATACCCCGTTTGACGGCCAACGATTGCAGGGTAGGGTTCTTTCGACCTATGTCGCCGGGGAAGTGGTTTTCGAGAACATAAATGCCTGATTTCAATTCGACTCTGACGGTCCTCGCCCTGTGGAGCGTGATCGGTTACTTGCTCGGGTCAATCCCGTTCGGAATGGTGGTGGCCCGCGTCCTGGGCCTTGGCAACCTGCGCAATATCGGCTCGGGCAATATCGGCGCCACCAACGTGTTGCGCACTGGGAACAAGCTGGGGGCGGCGGCGACGCTGATCCTGGACGGTGGCAAGGGCGCCGCGGCGGTGCTGTTGGCACGGACCATGGCTGGCGAGGATGCCGCGCAACTGGCGGGGCTCGCCGCCTTTGCCGGGCATTGCTACCCGGTGTGGCTCTCGTTCCGAGGCGGCAAGGGTGTGGCAACGTTCCTGGGCATCCTGCTGGCGCTTGCCTGGCCGGTGGGTTTGGCCTGTTGCCTAAGCTGGCTGGTTGCGGCGGCGGTGACCCGGATTTCCAGCATGGCGGCGATCTACATGGCGGCGCTGTCGACGATCTGGATAGTGTTCCTGGGGTACAGGGAACTGTTCGTGCTGGGCATTGTTCTAACGCTGTTCATCTTTCTCCGCCACGCCGCCAATATCCGGCGGTTGAAGGATGGGACGGAGCCGAAGATCGGCCAGAAATGACGCTGGGCGCGCAGACGTCTATTTCCCGAAGCAGTGCGAATGACGCAGATCCGCAGCTCGAAGATGCTTGCCGATAGCTGGGAAGGACTTCAAAAACCCATAACGTGTCCCGGTCGGGACGGCCTAACTCTTTGAGGCGAGAGGCCCCGGGTCAGGCCCGGGGCGGCGCATCATTCAGTAGCTGAAGTCTTCGTAGATTTGGGTCAGGTCGCCGTTCCAGGCGCCGTGATAGCGGTCGAGCAGTTCGTCGGCGGGCACGCGGCCGGACTCTACGCTTTCCTGGAGCGCGTTCAGGAAATGGGTCTCGTCGGGAACCATGCCGCCGGCGCCGGGGCGGGCGCGGGCCTTGAGGCCGGACTGTGCTATGGAAAGGACCTCGCGGGCGAGATCGTGCATCAAGACATTGCCGACCTTTGCGTCGAGTGCCTGTTCGCTGGCGGCGACGCGTAGGGTCTCGCGGGTCTCGGCATCCCAGCCCTTGGCCAGGTCCCACGCCGCGTCGAGTGCGGACTGGTCATACATCAGGCCCACCCAGAAGGCGGGCAAGGCGCAGAGCCGCCGCCACGGGCCGCCATCCGCGCCACGCATTTCCATGAATTTCTTGATCCGCGCCTCGGGGAAGATGGTCGTGAGGTGGTCGGCCCAGTCGCTGAGCGTGGGCGTCTCGCCGGGCAGAGCGGGCAGTTCGCCCTTGAGAAAGTCGCGGAAGGACTGGCCAAGCGCATCGATATACTGCCCGTCGCGGTAGACGAAATACATCGGTACATCGAGGGCGTACTGCGCATAACGCTCGAAGCCGAAGCCGTCCTCGAAGACGAAGGGCAGCATCCCGGTGCGATCGGCGTCGAGGTCGCGCCAGACGCGGGAGCGCCAGGATTTGTGGCGGTTGGGCCGACCGTCGAGGAAGGGCGAATTGGCAAAAAGCGCGGTGGCGACGGGTTGCAGCGCGAGCGCCACGCGCAGTTTCTGCACCATGTCGGCCTCGGACGCGAAATCGAGATTGACCTGAACGGTGCAGGTGCGGCGCATCATGGTCTGGCCCATCGTGCCGACCTTCTGCATGTAGGCGTCCATGAGCTTGTAGCGGCCTTTGGGCATCATCGGCATGTCTTCGTGCCGCCAGATCGGGGCGGCGCCAAGGCCGATGAAGCCGACCCCGACCTTGTCGGCCACGTCCTTGACCTCGGCCAGGTGTACGTTCACCTCGTCGCAGGTGTGGTGGATCGTCTCTACGGGAGCGCCTGAGAGTTCAAGCTGGCCGCCGGGTTCAAGGCTGACATTGGCACCGTCCTTTTCCAGGCCGATGAGGTTGTCGCCTTCCATGATCGGCGACCAGCCGTGCTTGTCGCGCAGCCCTTCGAGCACGGCGCGGACGCTGCGCTCGCCGTCATAGGGAATGGGCCTGAGCGTATCCTTGCAATAGCCGAATTTCTCGTGCTCGGTGCCGATGCGCCACGCGTCGCGCGGCTTGCAGCCGCTTTCGAGATAACCTGCCAGTTGGACCTCGGACTCCACCGGGCCGCCGCCGGATTGGGGGATGGACATGAAGACTTTTCCTGCGTTGCGCGCGAACTTGGAAGAGAGGCTTGGCCCGAATGGACGGGGGTGTCAATGCAGCCGATTGGAGTAGGTTGACCAGACGGTGACGGTTTCGCGGTCTTGTGACGAGAGCGCCGCGAGCATTTTTTGCACGCGCAGGCCCGGCAGCGTCGCGAAAGCGTCGAACAGCATATCGGCCCCTTCTGCCGTTACCGGGATCATGAGGGCAGGCTGGCCGGGTTGGTGCAGGCCCCAATGCGCGGGCTTGGCGGCGTGGTCAAGCGTGAGGCGGGACATCTCGGCCAGGTCGACGGTGCCGCCGGTGAGCGGTCCGAAATAGGTGACGCGGCCCTCGTCCACCTGCACGATGCCGGGCCCGCCGCTGGCGCGGCGGAAGCGGGCGCGTTGCAGGCCGATGAACGCAAGTGCGGCCCCGACCGGCAACAGGATGTAGCCGACCCAAGAGAGGATGCCGATAAACCCCAGCGACCACCAGATTCCGATGAGGATGACGGTCGCGCCGATCAGAACCTCGCGCCAGCGGGAGAGGCTTTGAGCGGCTTCGGGGCGGATGAAGCTCATGCCCAGTCCCCGAAGCGCTGCTGCCAGACGGTCATGGCGGCCACGGCGGCGGTGTCGGCGCGCAGGATGCGGGGGCCGAGCGACGCGGCATGAGTGAAAGGCAGGTCGTGGAGGCGTACGCGCTCGGCATCTGAAAAACCGCCTTCGGGGCCTATGAGAATCGCCCAAGGCGCCGCTTGTCCGTCCTTGCGGCCGGCCTCGCCTGGTCTGGCGAGGGCTTCGTCGCAGAACATCAGTTGGCGGCCCTCGGGCCAGTCGGCAAGCAGGCGGTCGAGCTTTTGCAGATTCGTCACTTCGGGAACATATGTGCCGCCGCATTGCTCGGCGGCCTCGACGGCGTGGGCTTGAAGGCGGTCCTGCCGGATGCGTTCGGAATTGGTGAAATCGGTCTGAACGGGCAGGATGCGGGCGGCGCCCATCTCGGCGGCTTTCTCGACGATGAAGTCGGTGCGGGCCTTCTTGATCGGGGCAAAGAGAAGCCAGAGGTCGGGCGGGTCTTGCTGAGGGCGGGTCTGGCGCTCGACGTTCAGCAGGCCTTTGCGCTTGCCCGCCTCGGCCACGGTGGCGCGCCACTCTCCGTCGTGCCCATTGAAGAGCAGGACGGCGTCGCCCGCGCCTTGCCGCATGACCCCGAAAAGATAATGCGCCTGATCGCGATCCAGAGGAACCGTTTGCCCTTCCCCGAGGGGGTGCACTACATAAAGCCTGATCTTTGCAGTCGACATGGGGCCAACATATGACCGGACCGAACCAGACGCCAGATGCGACCGGAGAGGTGGCCGATGCGGTCAAGGGCAACTGGGTGGATCGATCGGCCCCGGCGTGGAGCCGGCCCTATCTGCGGCTGAGCCGGGCGGACCGGCCGATCGGGACGTGGCTGCTGCTGTTGCCGTGCTGGTGGGGACTGCTCTTGTCGATGCTGCATGACGGGCGCGCCACCTGGCACGACCTGTGGATATTCGCGGGCTGCGGGATTGGCGCGTTCCTGATGCGGGGCGCTGGGTGCACGTGGAACGATATCACCGACCGGCATATCGACGGGTCCGTTTCGCGCACCGCGTCGCGGCCCATCCCCTCGGGGCAGGTGAGCGTGATGCAGGCGCTGGCTTGGCTGGTGGCGCAGGCGCTGGTGGCGTTCTGCATCCTTTTGACCTTCAACATGGCGGCGATCACCCTTGGGATCATTTCGCTGGCGCCGGTGTGCATCTATCCCTTTGCCAAGCGGTTCACGTGGTGGCCGCAGATCTTTCTTGGCCTCGCGTTCAACTGGGGTGCGCTGCTGGCGTGGACGGCGCATAGCGGTCGGCTGGAATGGCCGGCGGTTGTCCTTTACCTCGCCGGGATCGGCTGGACGCTGTTCTACGACACGATCTATGCCCAGCAGGACGCCGAGGACGACGCGCTGATCGGCGTAAAATCCACCGCCAGGCTGTTCGCGGAGCGCACGCCGTTCTGGCTTCAGCGGTTCCTGATCGGGTCTGTCAGCCTGATGGCCTTCGCTGTGATCGGTGCGGCGGCGGGCGGCTCGGCGCTGGCCGTGCTGGTGGCACTGATCGGTCCGTGGGCATTCGGCTGGCACATGTTCTGGCAACTCAGGCAGTTCGACATGCAGGACGATCCCACATTGTTGCGGCTCTTCCGGTCGAACCGGGATGCGGGCCTGCTACCCCTGCCGTTTTTCGCCGCAGCCTTGTTCGTTTGATTGCACTCGGGGACCGTGGGGCATAAATAGGCCGGGTGGTAAACAACGGCGAGCCAACGGTTCATGCGCCTTTCTTCCATTTTCGCCATACTTGGTACGTTCTTCCTGGCCTTCGTGCTGTGCCTGTTCGCGGCGCGATTCTCGGTGCAGGTGATCGAGGAAGGTTCGCGCAATGCCGTGCGGGACACGCTGGACGAACGCGGCATGACGTGGGCGGAAGTGGACGCAGACGGTCTGCAGGTCTTCCTTGCAGGCACCGCGCCGTCCGAGGCAACCCGGTTCCGGGCGCTGTCGATCGCGGGGAGCGTGGTGGAATCGGCGCGGATCATCGACCAGATGCTGGTGGCCGACAGTGCCGATATCGCGCCGCCTCGGTTCTCGGTCGAGATCCTGAGCAATGACAGCGGGCTGTCGCTGATCGGGCTGATCCCGGCGGCGACCGACCGCGAGCAACTAATCGAGGACGTGTCCGAGAACGCGCCGGGCAAGGAGGTGACAGACCTTCTGGAAACCGCCGATTATCCTTATCCCGAAACGTGGGAAGCATCATTGGACTATGCCGTAGGTATCCTGGAGCGGATGCCACGCACCAAGATTTCGGTCGAGGCGCGGCGGGTCAGCGTCGTGGCCATGGCCGACAGTGACGAGCACAAGCGCAACCTGGAGACCCAGCTGGCGCGGCGAGTGCCCGACGGTGTGCGCCTGTCGCTGGACATATCGGCACCGCGGCCGGTAATCACGCCTTTCACGCTGCGCTATCTGCTGGAGGATGGCGTCGGTAGCTTTGACGCTTGCGCTGCCGATACCGAAGCCGCGAAAGACCGTATCCTGGCCGCCGCCGGCCAGGCCGGCTTGCAGCAGAAGGCGCAGTGCACGCTGGCGCTGGGTGTGCCATCCCCGCAATGGGGCCGCGCGGCGGAACTGGCGATCGGCGCGCTGGGAGAGCTGGGCGGCGGCAGCGTTACCTTTTCGGATGCCGATATCGCGCTGGTCGCCGCCGAGGGGACGGACGAGAAGCTCTACGACACGGTGATCGGGCGTCTGGAGACGAGCCTGCCGGATGTCTTCGCGCTGAAGGCCGTGCTGCCCAAGCCAATAGATGCGGCCGAGGAGGCGCCGCCGGAGTTTGTCGCCACGTTGTCGCCCGAGGGGCTGGTGCAGATTCGCGGCCGCGTCGAGAGTGCACAGGCGCGGGAGATGGTCGACAGTTTCGCCAAGGCCAAGTTCAGCTCGGACGTGGTCAGCACCACGGCGCGGGTGGCCGAGAACCTGCCGGCGGATTGGACGGTGCGGGTGCTGACAGGGCTAGAGGCGCTGGCCTACCTGTCCAACGGCGCCGTGACGGTGGGGCCGGGGGCCATCACCGTGTCGGGCCTGACCGGGCGAGAGGCGGCGAGCGCGGAAATATCGGCGATGTTCGCGGCCAAGCTTGGCGAGGCGGCGGAGTTCGACATCGACGTCGCCTACCGAGAGGAACTGGACCCTGTGGCGAGCAAGCCCACACCGGAAGAATGCGAGGCACAGATCGCCGAGGTGCAGGCCGACAGCAAGATCACCTTCGAGCCGGGCGAGACAGATGTCGATGCCAACGGTGCCGAGATCATGGACCGTATCGCGAATATTCTGAAAGCCTGCGGCGAGATCCGCATGGAGATCCAGGGACACACCGACAGTCAGGGCCGCGAGGTGATGAACCAGCAGCTGAGCCAGGCGCGGGCGCAATCGGTTCTCAACGAATTGCGGTCGCGGCGGGTTCTGACCTCGGCCATCCGGGCCAAGGGGTATGGCGAGAGCGACCCAATCGCCGACAACGACAGCGAGGAAGGCCGCGAGGCCAACCGCCGGATCGAATTCCGCGTCATCCGTCCGGAACCGATCGAAGAAGAACAAACAACGCTTGAAGCGTTGGAACAAGAAGCGCTAAACGAGACCGGTGCGGCGGGTGGGGACGCCGAGCAGGAATCTGGGACGGATGAACAGAACTGAATTTATCATAGCCACGGCGATCGTTCTGTTCGTGGCGTTCTGCATGGGTTGGTTCGCGAACTGGCTGGTCCATCGGTTCATCCGGGTATCGGGGTCGGATGTGGGAGAGCTGGAACGCATGGCGCAGGAACTGCACGAGGCGGAGGAAACCCGCGACCAGGCGATCACCTACCTGCAACAGCGCGAGGCGGAACTTACCAACCAGCTGAGCCAGACCGAGGCGGAACTGTCGGCAACGATGGACGGGCTGCGCGAGGCACGGCACGAAGCCGAGGAATTGCGCAACGCGTTGGAAAAAAACCGCGCCTGAGGCATGGCGCGAATGCCTTCGACGTCGCTAAGTTCACGATAGCGTAGGGCGTAGTTTCGCGCTGGCACCGCGTGGCGTAAGGTCACCCCAATGTGGGGTGGTCCCCGGTGCCTTGAGGAGCCGTAACGCTTGTTCCTGTCGCTGAATTGCCTAGTTTCCCGGGTGACGCTGCCCGGTGCGGCCGCATGGTGAGCTGCCGGACCGGACGCCCGATGACCGAACGAGCCTTCGTATGATAAGACGTTCCCTTCCCGTGGCCATGGCGGCGATCCTGGTATCGCTTTCCCTGCACGTCGCGGGCTTTGGTTGGCGGCAGGTTCTGGAAGCGCCCGAGGCGCCGCCAGTGACGCAGGAGGCGCCGCTACCGCCCGACACGGGACGCAATTTCGAGGATCTCGTCGAACCGCTCCCGGAGCCGCCAGCGCCGGAGCCGGCAGAGGCGCCCCAGCCGCCTGATGCGCTTCAACCGGATGAGATGCCGACAAGCCAGGCTATGGTGGCCTCCGACAACCCCGAGAACGTTATCTCTCCCGACGGTCCCGCGGGCGAAACCGGAAGCCCTGATGAGGGAGCCGGGCCCGTGGCCGAGGAGGCGGCCGAGGACAGCGGCGAGGACAGCAGCACGTCGGACATCGCCATGATCGCGCCCGATGCACCAGAGACCACGCCGCAACCGCCGGAGGGCGCACAGGATGCCGCGCCGGGCCCTGCCGAGGAGACCGCCGAGACCGAGACGCCGCCCGAGCCCGAGGCGGTCACGCCGGAGACCGACGAGGCGGCGCTGGCCCCTACGCCGGACGCGCCCGACACCGTTATCGCGGCCGAAGAGCCGGACCTTGCGGCGTCGGCCGTAACCCGCTCGTTGCGGCCGCCCTCGTCCCGGCCCACTGCCGAACAGCTTGGCGTGCCGGAGGAGCCCACGGCGCAGGCCAGCCGCGCGCCCAGCTACGAGTCGCCCCTCACAGCCTACAAGCGCGACGGCACCGATCTGACCGCCCTGGGGCGCATCGGCAATGCCAGTCCGGGCGATTTTGGCGGCTCGGGCGGGCAGGGCAATGCGGGCACCACGAACTATGCCGGGCGCGTTCTGATGCAGCTTAACCGCGGTCCGCGCGTCGACAACCAGGCCAAGGGCATGGCGCGGGTCTATTTCCAGATCAACCCGGACGGTACGCTGGGCTGGATCCGCATTCTCGATAGTTCGGGTGCGTCCGGAATTCGCAGCGCAGCCCAGGCTCAGGTCCGAAGCGCCGCGCCTTTCCCGCGCCCGCCGGGTGGCCGGCCGGAAAAGCTGGTCTTCGTCTATCGCAACCGCTGATCGTGCAGGAGGTGCGTCGCGGATCGCCTTGGACATCCCAATCCGGCCCGGTGGGCCGCAACCGCGATGCCGCAGCGGCTATAGTGTGGGACTGTGTGAATATTCGTACGAACTTTCACACGGGGGGCCGTGTGATTACCTGCTCGCTTTCCGCGCCTTTTTCCGGACCTTGTTCGCTTTCTTGGCGGCTTTCTTCTTGATCGCCTTGGCCTCGGTTTTCAGTTTTGCGGCGCTCTTTTTCGCCTTGGCCTTAGTCTTGCCGGACTTGTTCTTGGCCTTGTCGTCGGCTTTCGCCGCTTTCTTTTCGGCCTTTTTGGCTGCTTTTTTTGCCTTGGCCTCGATTTTTTCAGCCGCCTTCTCCGCCTTGGCTAACTCGGCCTTCGCGGGGTCTCCTCGGCTTTTTTCTCTTTTTTCTTGCCGGCTTTCCTGGCGCTTTTCTTCTTTCCGGCACTCGGCCGCGCATCCGTTTTCGCTGCCGGAGCCGGTGTGGACGTCTTTTGGCTGGCCGGCGTGGCAGGAGTGCTTGGCGCGGGCGTGGGCGCCGTCAGGTGCCTGGCCCGGGCAATGAGAACCGGCGCGGTACCTGCACCGATGCCGCGAATGGTCAGGATATCGGCAGGTTGCGCCTTGGCGAGCGCCTCGGCATCGGGCAACCCGGCGGCGGTCAACTGCGCGGCGAGGCCGGGGCCGATGCCAGTGACGCGGGTGAGGTCGGTCATGTTCATGCTCCGTGAGTGGTCGGTTTGAATGTATCGTTTCGAGTGATACATTGTATATACATTTCGCGCAAGTGGTCGCGATGCGATCATCAGGCCCGTGCGAAATCGACGATTGCCTTGACGAGGCAGTCGAGGCTGTCCGTGTTCGGTGTGCCGGGGGGCAGGGAGTGGGCCATCAAAGAGAGTTCCGTGCAGGCGATCAGCAGGTGATCCGCACCCTCTGCCGTCATGCGGGCGGCGATATGGCCCAGCCGTGGAGTAAGGGTGTCGAGCGCTTCGCCCGCCTTGACGGCGCGAATGATGGAGAGAAGCACGCCTTCCTCCTCGGCCCACAGGGGCACGAGGTCATGCGCTGCGAAGGCCGACTCGAACACGCCGGTCTTGCGCGTGGCCGGGGACGCGAGCATGCCGACCGTTTTGGCGCCCGCCGTCGCGAGGTGCTGGGCCGTCAGATTGATCATGTCGAGAAACGGCAGGCTGGTAGCGTGGGTCACCGCGACGGCGTAGTGGTGCGCGGTGTTGCAGGGCATGGCAAGCGCCTGGGCACCGGCGCGCTCGAGGTCCTGCGCCATGGAGATGAGGACCGGCATAGGGTCGGCGCCGCGGCCTTCCATCAAGGCTTTGATCCGTGACGGAACCTGCGAATTCTGGTGCACGATCAGGGGGATGTGATCAGCATCGTCCTGCGCGGGCACGGCGTCGAGGACCTTCTGCATGAGCAGGATGGTGGCCTCTGGTCCCATCCCGCCCAGGATTCCGACCGGCTTCATCGCGCGGCTACTTCGGCACGTCGAAACAATGGCTATACCCGGTGAGGCCGATGGCACCGCCGGTATGTAGGAAGACGACGCGCTCACCTTTCTTGAAATGGCCCTTGCGGCAGAGATCGATGAGGCCCGCGGCGCCCTTGGCCGAGTAAACTGGGTCCAGCAGGATCGCCTCGGTTTTAGCGAAAAGGTCGATCGCCTCCAGCGTGTCCTCGGCGGGGATGCCATAGCCGGGGCCGACGTAATCGGTGTTTGCGACCACGTCCTCGCGCGCGACGACGCCGGGGCAGCCCAGTTTCTCGGCGGTCTTTACGGCGAGGTTGTAGACATTTTCCTCCTGCTTGGTCTTGGGCGCGCGGACGCCGATACCCAGCAGCGGGATCTGCGCGTTCATCGCCTTGAGACCGGTGATCAGGCCGGCTTGCGTTCCGGCCGAGCCGGTGGCGTGAACGATATGATCGACATTCAGGCCGGTGGTAACGAACTGGTTCAGCATCTCGAAGGCGCAGTTGACGTAGCCAAGCGCACCGGTGGCGTTGGAGCCGCCGCCGGGTATGGTGTAGACCTTCTTACCCTCTTCGCGGAACTTGTCGGCCACGGCTTCCATCTCGGCGTTCATGTCGAGGTCAGGGCCGCGATGTTCCATAGTGGCGCCATGCAGGTGATCGAGCAGGACGTTGCCGTTATACTTGTAGTTGTCGTAATTGTAGCCGGTCCGATCCTCGAGCAGGATGTGACAGGCAAGGCCCAGCTTGGCCGCCGCGGCCGCGGTCTGGCGGGCGTGGTTCGACTGGGTGGCACCTTGGGTCATGACCATTTCGGCGCCCTCTTCCTGCGCCTCGGCCATCAGGAATTCCAGCTTGCGGGTCTTGTTGCCGCCTGTCGAAAGACCTGTGCAGTCGTCCCGCTTGATCCAGATCTCGGGGCCGCCCAATGCCTCGGAAAGGCGCGGCATGTGTTCGAGCGGAGTGGCAAGATGCGCAAGGCGCACGCGGGGAAACTTGGCGAGGTTCATTTGGTCTTATCCTTCGGAATTCGCGGTGAGTTTGGCAGGTCCGGCCAGTTTGTCCAGCCGGATATCGGCGGCCAGCGCGTGGCCCTCCATCCGCTCGGCGCGGCTGAGGGCTGCAGTGGCGCGGGCAAGGTCGGACACGGCCTCGTCCGAGACCGTCTGCCAAGTGACGGTCTTTAGGAATTTGTGCACTGAAAGACCGCCGGTATATCGGGCCGAACCTGATGTGGGGAGCACGTGGTTAGGCCCCGACGCCTTGTCGCCAAAGCTGACGGTGGTGTTCTCGCCCAGGAAAAGCGAGCCGTAGGCTGTGAGCCGTTCACGCCACCAGTCGAGGTCTTCGGCCATGACCTGAAGGTGTTCGGGGGCCTTGGCGTCGGCATATTGCGCCATTTGCTCGGGCGTGTCGCAAAGAACGATTTCGGCCAGGTCGGTCCAGGCCTGTATGGCGGCGGCGCGGTTTGGGTCTGGAAGCGCCTCGATCAACTCGGGCACGCGGGCCAGGACCGTGTCGGCAAGCATGCGGTCGGTGGAGGCAAGCCAGACGGGGCTGTTTGCGCCATGCTCGGCCTGGCTGACCAGATCGACGGCGACGACCTCGGGGTCGGCGGTGTGGTCGGCCAGCACGAGGCTGTCAGTGGGGCCTGCGAACATGTCGATGCCAATGGGGCCGAAGAGCTGGCGCTTGGCCTCGGCGACATACGCGTTGCCGGGACCGACGAGGATATCCGCGGCGGGCGCCCCGAACATGCCGAATGCCATGGCGGCGATGCCCTGCACCCCGCCGATGCACAGGATACGCGTGGCGCCGGCGAGGTGCATGGCGTAGAGCATCGCGTCGGGGATGCCCTTCTCGCCACTCGGCGGAGAGCAGGCGGTGATGTCGGGCACGCCCGCCTCGCGCGCGGTGGCGATCGACATGAGCGCCGAGGCGATATGGGTGTAGCGCCCGCCGGGGACGTAGCAGCCCGCCGCCTGCACAGGGATCTGGCGCTGGCCGGCGATCAGACCGGGGCGCAGCTCGATCTGCATGTCCTGGGCTGTGGCGCGTTGCGCGGCGGCGAAGCGCGAGATGTTGTCGTGGGCCCAGCGGATATGATCTTTCAACTCCTGCGGGACGCGGACAATGGCGGCCTCGACGGTGGCAGTGGGCACCACGATCTCATCGGTCCATCCATCCAGTTGGCGGGCATATTCCAAGGCGGTCTGCGCACCGCCGGCCCGTAGTCGGGCAAGCATGACCTGAACGGTGTCCGCGATGTCTGCCGCGGTTTGAGGCGGCTGGCCGGGGGCGGTCTTGAGATAGGTAAGGGGCATGGCAAATCTCCTGTCGCTATCCCGATTGCGCCGATCGCGGTGATCAGGCAAGGGGCGCGACCCGTTCGACGGACTGTTTTTCCAAGGCCGGAAAGGGAATTTCGGGAAAGGCGAAACTATGACCGAGGCTGGCGAGTATTCGTACGAATAATCTGCGAGGGGCGACCGTGGACCATGGCGCAGTGTTGGTGGATCGCTGGGGGCGAATCGTTTCCAAAACGTTTGAAGGAGATATATGAGCCGAACCATGGCATCCGGCGCGGAGGTGGCAAATACCCATGAGCAAAATCGTGATCCTGACAGGGGCGGGGATCTCCGCCGAAAGCGGCCTGGGCACGTTCCGGGACGAGGACGGGCTCTGGGCGCAGCACCGGATCGAGGACGTGGCGACGCCCGAGGGGTTTGTCCGCAATCCCGCGCTGGTGCAGGCATTCTACAATGCGCGACGGTCGCAAGCCGCCGACGCGCGGCCTAACCCGGCCCACCAGGCCCTGGCGCGGCTGGAGGCCGAGCATGACGGCGATGTGCTGGTGATCACACAGAACGTCGACGGTCTGCACGAGGCCGCCGGAAGCCGCAACGTTCTGCACATGCACGGGCAGTTGGACCGGGCGCTGTGCCATGTCTGCGACCACCGGTGGCCGGCGCCGGACGAGATGCGGGTCGAGGATGCTTGCCCCGCCTGCGGAGCCTGTCAGACACGGCCCGACGTTGTCTGGTTCGGCGAGATTCCCTATGGCATGGACCAGATCGACCCGGCGCTGGCCGAGGCGGATATCTTTGCCGCCATCGGGACCTCCGGAAACGTGTATCCCGCCGCGGCCTATGGCCAGCATGCACGGCGGATGGGTGCACATACGGTGGAGCTGAACCTGGAGGTCTCCACCGCTTCGCGCGACTTTGAGGAGCACCGCCGCGGACCGGCCAGCGAGGTAGTGCCGCTTTGGGTGGAGGAAGTTCTGAAAGGGTGAACCGGCTCCGCCCGCCCGGACCGTATCGAAAGGGACGCGGGCCAGCGGAGGCCGGACGATGGATCAGCCGCCGAGTTGGCTGGAGAACTCCACCACGATCGGGTCGAAGCTGATGTTGCGGATCGACGTGTCGCCGTGGGGGTTCTGGTCGGTCGATATGTCGTCGCCCGTCGTGTCGCTGAGATAGGTTACGGCATCGAGATAGCCCGGCAGGTTGCGCTGTATCAGGATCAGGCCGCCATCCTCGGCGGGGCCGATTGTGGCACAGCCGATGGGCGCGCAGCCGGGGACGGGCCGCAGGCGCGTGGTGACGATAGGATCGGTGATGATGCGACTGACGAAGCGGGCACCGTCGGAGGGTTGCCAGCGCCAGACCTCGGTGGGCGCGGTGCGGATCGAGGTGGCGGTGCCGTCGCCACCGTCCTCGCGGGCCGAAAAGATCACCGAGGCAAAGACCGCGCGGCCGCCCCTGCCGATGGTGAGTTCGGTGCCGAGCGTCATGATCGGGCCGTTGCCGTCGAAATCGCGGTCGGCGCCGGCGCGCGCGACGGTGGGGACGATATCGGAGGTAAGGTCGCGAAGAACGATGGTGCCCTCTTCCGCGAAGGCGGCGGGGACGGTGGTGGTGACGGCAAGGAAAGTCAGCGTGAGAAAGCGTTTCATCGAAACTGCTCCTTTCGGGTTGATGGGCATGGGTCGGCTAGGGAGTTGCCGAGGTTCAACAGCGCTTTTCTTTCGTGGCCGCACCGGGCAGGGTGGCGGCCAAAAGGAGGGCGCGGATGACCGGCCATGTCGACCCCACCAAAGAGCGTTTTGCGCGGTTCCGAGAGATGGAGCGACCGGGCCCGGTGCACATGCTGAACCTGATCCGGTTGCGGCAGGATGCAGCCTACGAGGACGGCACGCAGGCCACGGGGGCCGAAGCCTATGCAGCCTACGGACGGGAGAGCGCGCCGATCCTGCGCGACCTCGGCGGGCTGATCGTCTGGGCGGGACAGCCGGAGCTGATGCTGATTGGCCCGGCAGAGCAGTCATGGGACATCGCGTTCATCGCCGAGTACCCCAGTATCGCGGCCTTTGTGGGCATGTTGCGCGACCCCGAGTACCGCAAGGCGGTGCGGCATCGGCAAGCGGCCGTCGCGGACTCGCGGCTGATCCGGACGCGGCCGGGTATTCCCGGTGCCGGGTTCGGGGACATGACGCTGGCCGACTCATGAAGATGCGGCTGAAACAGTGCTCATGAACGGAGCGGTCGTTTTCGATCTGGACGGGACGCTGATCGACAGCGCGCCGGACATTCATGCCGCCGCCAACACCGTGCTGGAGCGCCACGGGATCGCGCCGTTCACGCTTGCCGAGGTGCGTGGCTTTGTCGGCCATGGCGCGGAGGTCTTTGTGGAACGGTGCCTGTCGGCAAGGGGCCTTGCCGGAGATGCGGCGCTCGAGGCGCAGGTTCTGGACGAATTCCTCGACCTATACGAACAAGCGGTGCACCTGACGCGACCCTATCCGGGGGTGATGGCCTGCCTCGATGCGCTGGCGGCTGAGGGATTGACCCTGGCGATCTGCACCAACAAGCCGGAAGGCCCGACCGCCGCGGTGCTGGCGCATCTCGGAATGGACCCGTATTTTGCCGTGGTGGTCGGGGGCGATACGCTGGCAAAGCGCAAACCCGACCCCGCGCCGCTGCGCGAAGTCATCTCGCGGGTCGGGGCGGCCAGAACCGTGTATGTCGGCGACAGCGAGGTCGATGCCGAAACCGCCGCGCGAGCCGAGGTTCCCTTTGTGCTTTATACCCAAGGGTATCGCAGAACCCCGGCCGAGGACCTGCCCCATGACGCGCGGTTCGGCATGTTCGGCGGTCTGCCCTCCGTCGTGCGGCGATTGCTGGCGGCGGCGTGAGCGCTTTCAATTCGCCGAGGCGCTGTTAGGCTGTGCCAAGGCGGCGAACAAAGCGAGCGGGAACGATGCGGATTCAGTCGAAGATATCGCGTGCCGGTGTCCTGCGCCGGTTTGAAGTGAGGCGGGGTGACAGGCTTGCCGGCTGGATAGACATCGGGAACCAGCGCTGCGGGACGGTGGCATGAGCCCGGACATCACCGCAAGATTGATGGCGGAGGTGACGGCGCGGCGCGAGGACTTGGTGGCGCTGACCCAGTCATTGATCCGTATCCCGACGCTGAACCCGCCGGGAGCGCACTACCGCGAAATCTGTGATCTGCTGGATCGGCGGTTGCTGAAGGCGGGTTTCCACACCGAACTTGTGCGCGCCGAAGGTGCAGTGGGCGACAGCGACCGGCATCCGCGCTGGAACATCGTGGCGCGGCGCGAGGGCAGCGGCCCGGGACAATGCGTGCATTTCAACAGCCATATCGACGTGGTCGAGGTGGGCCGCGGCTGGACCGTCGATCCGTTCGGCGGAGAAGTAAAGGAGGGCCGCGTCTATGGCCGGGGCGCCTGTGACATGAAAGGCGGACTGGCGGCCAGCATCGTCGCCGCCGAGGCCTTCATTGCGGTTTGCCCCGAATATGCCGGTGCCATCAAGATAAGCGGCACGGCTGACGAGGAATCGGGCGGGTTCGGTGGCGTCGCCTACCTGGCCGGGAAGGGGTATTTCAGCCCCGAGCGGGTTCAGCACGTGATCATACCCGAGCCGCTGAACAAGGACCGCATCTGTCTGGGCCATCGCGGCGTATGGTGGGCCGAAATCGAGACGTTGGGCGAGATTGCCCATGGCTCGATGCCGTTCCTTGGCGATTGCGCCGTGCGGCACATGGGGGCGGTCGTGGCCGAGATGGAAAAAACCCTGTTCCCGGCCCTGGCGCAGAAGCGCACGGACATGCCGGTGGTGCCGGAGGGCGCAAAGCAGTCGACTCTGAACATCAACTCGATCCATGGCGGCGAGCCGGAGCAGGACATGGATTATACCGGCCTGCCCAGCCCCTGCGTGCCCGACAGGTGCCGAATGGTGATCGACCGTCGATTCCTGATCGAGGAGGATATCGGCGAGGTCGAACAGGAGGTGCGCGATGTGCTGGAACGGGTGCGCGCGGGTCGGGCCGGGTTCGACTATACGATCAAGGGCATTCACAGCGTCGAGCCCACCATGACCGAGCGGAACGCGCCGGTCGTGGGGGCGGTTGCGGGCGCGGTCCAAACGGTTTTCGGGCGCGAGGCGCAGTATGTGGTCAGCCCCGGCACCTACGATCAGAAGCATATCGATCGGATCGGGCGGCTGAAGAACTGCATTGCCTACGGACCGGGCATCCTGGACCTGGCGCACAAGCCGGATGAATATGTCGGGATCGATGACATGGTGGAAAGCGCGCAAGTGATGGCGCTGGCATTGCACCGTTTGCTGCAGGCGTAAGGCGCGTGAAAACCCCACGCCGCGCGGGACGGTGCGGCGCGATCCCTTGATTTCCCAAATGTTCGGCGCAGTTCGACAGTGGAACTTAACAGGAGGACACTCATGAAACGTTACGTTCTGGCCGCGGTGGCGGCACTTGCAGCGGGCCCGCTTGCGGCGGGCGAGCTTGCGACCGGCGATGAAATCACGTCGGCGATATCCGGCAATACCGTTCAGGGCGACATGTCCGATGGCACGGCCTACACCGAGTTCTACGATACCGATGGCACGATCCGTGGGGCCGACTACACCGGTAACTGGCGGGTGTCGGATGACAAGATGTGCTTCGATTACGGCGAGGGCGAGAACTGCTGGGGCGTGTCGCTGGACGGAGAGGGGGTCAGCTGGATGAACGGCGACGTGTCGGACGGCACAGGCACGATCCTGGATGGAAATCCCAACGAATTTTGAGCGGCGTCGCGTCCCAGCCCCTGTCGGTGTGCGCAAGTCACGCGATTAGGGTGGTCTGTGTGCGGTGGATCAGACCGCAATGTTGTCGATGAGCCGCACACCGGCGAGGTGCGCGGCGGCGAAAAGGCGCGCAGGCTGGGCGGTGTCCTGGACACTGCGCAGATCCGACTGGGCACGCAGGTCGAGGTAATCGACTTGCGTGAAGCCGGCCGTGAGCAGGCGGGCAATGGCGGCCTCGCGCAGCGGCTCGAAGTCCTCACCGCGCGACAGCGCTGCGGCGATTTCTTCCATTTCATCGTGCAGGCGCGGAGCCATGGTGCGGGCCCGGTCCGACAGCAGAAGGTTGCGCGAACTGAGCGCCAGCCCGTCGATGTCGCGGATCGTGGGGCAGCCATGCACGGTGACGCCGAGATTGAGGTCGGCGGCGAGGCGGCGCACGATGAGGAGCTGCTGAAAGTCCTTCTCGCCAAAGAACGCATCGGTGGCGGAGGTCTGGGTGAACAGCTTGGTCACCACGGTGGCAACCCCGTCGAAATGGCCGGGGCGATAGGCGCCGTCCATCACGTCGGTCAGCCCGGAGACCGACACGGTGGTGGCGAAGCCGTCCGGATAGACCTGGTCGGCGTCCGGCACCCAAAGCGCGTCGACATCGAAGCGGGCGAGTTTGCCGGCGTCCTCGGTCTCGGTGCGGGGATAATTGGCCAGATCCTCGGGGTTGTTGAACTGCCTGGGGTTCACGAAAATCGTCACGATGACGTGGTCGCAAGCCTTTTTCGCCGCCGCCACCAGCGACAGGTGCCCGTCATGCAGCGCGCCCATGGTGGGGACCACACCGATGCGGGCGCCGGCCCGCAGCCAGGGCGCGGTGGTGGTGCGAAGCTCGTCAAGTTGCCGCAGGATCGGCGCCGTCATTTTACCGGCGCCTTGTCCGCGAACATATGCTCCTCGGCCGGAAAGGCGCGGGCGCGGACCTCTTCGGCATATGTGGCGATGGCCTGTTCGGCGTCTTCGCCCAGGTTGGCGTAGCGCTTGACGAATTTCGGCTTGAAGGCAGTAAAGAGCCCCAGCATGTCGTAATGCACGAGGATCTGGCCATCGCAGCCTGCCGAAGCGCCGATGCCGATGGTCGGAATCGCGATTTCCTCTGTAATTTCGTCCGAGAGACTTGCCGGCAGCTTTTCCAGAACCACCGAAAAGGCGCCGGCATCAGCCACCGCGCGGGCATCGCGCAGGACTTGGCCGGCACCGGCGTCGCGGCCCTGCACCTTGTAGCCGCCAAGCGTGTTGATCGATTGCGGCGTCAGGCCGATATGCGCCATGACCGGCACGCCACGTGCGACCAGAAAGGCGAGCGTGTCGGCCATGTGCACGCCCCCTTCAAGCTTGACCGCGGCGCAGCCCGTTTCCGCCATGATGCGCGATGCGTTGCGGAAGGCCTGTGCGGGGTTTTCCTCGTAGGAGCCGAAGGGCATGTCGACGACCAGCATCGCGGATTCAAGCCCGCGGCCCACGGCCCGGCCGTGCATGATCATCATCTCCATGGTCACGGCGAGCGTGTTCTGCATGCCGTGCAGGACCATCCCGACGCTATCCCCCACCAGTACGAAGTCGCAATGGGCATCCATCAGTTGCGCCATGGGCGTGGTATAGGCCGTCAACGAAACGATGGGCGTGCCGCCTTTCATGGCGCGGATATCGTCGGGAAGGGGGGCGGATTTGCGGGCTGTGGCGCTCATGGGACGCTCCGGCATTGGCTTCGTGCGAGATGACCTAACAGGTATGTGAAACCGAATCCAGCGTGGAAGCCCAGGGCGTCAAGTTGCTGAAATCGGGGCCAATTGCGTCATGTAGGTCGGGCGCGCACGCGGCGCTGGCGCGGCATTTCGGGGCATCGGGACCGGAAGGGGCTTTCAAACCGGCGGAGAATAAGTACGGTGGCCGGACGTGACGGTGGCATGTCCCGCTCACCCCTGCCGCCCAGGATAGGAGACACCCCTTGCGCTTACTTGCCGTTATAGCCTGGCTTGTGCTGGCCGGCACGGGGCTTGTCATGGCCCAGGAAAAGGCCACGCAATCCGAGCGGCAGGAGGTGATCCGTCTGTTGGGGCAGTTGCCCGATATCGCGCCCATCCGCGAGGATTTGCGCCTGCTGGGATTCAGCGGCGAGAACCTCGAGTTGGCAGTGGCGCAGGCGGAACTTCTCTACCGTGACCCGGTGATTGCGGGACACGTGGCCGACCAGGTGATTGCCGCATTCGAGGACCCGACTGCCGTGCGGGTTTCGGACGGGCTGATGTGGCCTTTGATCGAGCGCGGGCTGGGTCATCTGCCGACGCGGGATCTGAAATTCTATTACACCGTCGAGCGCAAGATCATGGAGACGCTGACTATTCGGCAATGCGGCATGGCCGTGAGCAACCGGATGCGTCCGGCGCGATTTGCCGAACTGACCTCGCGCGTGGCGGCGCGGCTGAACACCGACGCGTTGCAGAAATATTACGGGATCCAGGCCAAGGCAGCCCGGATCGGGGCGCGGCGCCAGCCGGTCATGCTGAGCGACGCGGCCACCCAGCGGGTCGAGGACCGCATTCAGGCCAGCATGACGCGAAGTATTCAGGCCACCGACCGTGCCCCGGACTTGATGGTTGCGATGATGAATCTCGGCCAGGCCAGCAACACCGAGGCCTGCGCTATCGGACGGCTGTTCATGAACACGGTTCTCCAGTTCGAGGGCCGCGCGCTGCGCGACACGCTGGTGTACATGAGCCGGCCGTGACATCGGCGCTGCGGATCGGAAACCGGGCCGCGAGGCGGCTGTGGCTGCATGCCAACGGGCTGGGCGCTGCGCCTGGCGGGCCGGTGGACGTCATGGGTACGATCAGGCGCCTGGGGTTCGTGCAGATCGACACGATCCGCAACGTGACGCGTGCGCATCACCACATCCTGTGGAGCCGCAACTGCAACTATCGCGAGCGACAGTTGTGGCCGCTCTTGAAGAACGGCCAGTTGTTCGAGCATTTCACGCATGACGCCTCTTTGATCCCGATGGAGGTCTTGCCCTACTGGCAGCGGCAGTTCCGGCGACTTGGGGAAAAGGTCTCGCGGGCGGACTGGTACCGCTCAGGGCTGGGGCAGGAGGAGGTGCGGCGCATCCGCGAGCGCATCGCGCGAGAGGGGCCGCTGTCGACCCATGCGTTCGATACCAAGGCGGAAAGCCGTGAAATGTGGGCGCGGCCGCCGCACAAGAAGGCGTTGGACCAGATGTGGTACGGCGGCGAACTGGCGACCTGTCACCGCGAGAACTTCGTGAAGTTCTATGACCTGGGCGAACGGGTGTTTCCCGAAGCGCTGCGCCAGTGTCCGGGCGAGGACGTGGCCGCCGACTGGCTGTGCGATGCGGCGCTCGACCGGCTGGGGATGGCGACGGTGGGCGAGGTGCAGCGGTTCTGGGAGGCGATGACTGCCCCGGAGGCGAAGGCGTGGTCGCAACGCCGCGACCTGGTGCCGCTGGAAGTGCAGGGCGCGGACGGCATCTGGCGGCAGGCCTGGGGCGCGGCCGACATCGAGGAGAGGCTGGCAACGGCCGAGAGCGTGTCGTCGCATCTGCGGCTTTTGAACCCGTTCGACCCGGCGATCCGCGACCGGGCTCGGCTGGAGCGACTGTTCGGCTTTGCTTATCGCAACGAGATGTTCGTGCCGAAGGACCAGCGCATCTGGGGGTACTACGTCTATCCGCTGCTGGAGGGGGACCGGTTCATCGGGCGACTTGAGCTGAGGGCCGACCGTGCGGCAGGCTGGATGCAGGTGACCGGGTTCTGGCCCGAGCCGCGGGTGAAGTGGACGGCGAAGCGGCTGGCCAAGCTGGAGCTCGAACTGGTCCGTTTCGCCCGATTGGCGGGGATCGGAAACATAGGCTGGAGTGTGCCGCGTCCGGTGTGATCCGGCAGACAGGGCTTGCGCCGCAAGCCATGGCAGAGTGCCATGTGCCGAAAGGCGGGAAGGAGATTGAAGATGCGGTTGCAGGGAAAGACGGCAGTGGTGACCGGCGGTGCAAGCGGCTTTGGCGCAGGGATCGTGCGCAAGTTCATCGCCGAGGGAGCACAGGTGATGATCGCCGACCTGAACGGTCCTGACGCAATGGCCTTGGCCGAGAAACTGGGCGCGGCGGCCTGCCCGGTCGACGTGTCGGAAGGGGCCAGCATGAAAGCACTGACCCTGGCGGCCGAAATGACGTTCGGCCTGCCCGACATCGTGGTGAACAATGCCGGAATCACGCATCTGCCGCAGCCCGCCGAAGATGTCGCCGAGGAAGAGTTCGACCGGGTGTTCGCGGTCAACTGCAAGTCGGTCTACCTTGCGGCACAGAACTTCGTGCCGGGGATGAAGGCGCGGGGATCAGGCGTGTTCCTGAACGTCGCCTCGACCGCCGGGGTCAGCCCACGACCGAATCTCAACTGGTACAACGCATCGAAAGGCTGGATGATCACGGCGACCAAGGCATTGGCGGTCGAGCTGGCACCCGAAGGCATAAGGGTCAATGCGCTGAATCCGGTGGCGGGCGAGACGCCGCTGTTGAAGTCTTTCATGGGCGAAGACACGCCCGAGATGCGCGCCAAGTTCCTGAGCACGATCCCGTTGGGGCGGTTTTCGACGCCCGAGGACTTGGGCAATGCCGCGGCTTTCCTGTGCAGCGACGAGGCGAGCATGATCACCGGCGTCTGCATGGAGGTGGATGGCGGGCGCTGCATCTGAGCGGGGGCATTCTCCGCGCGGAAAATGGGATAGAAAATGCGCATTTTCTATTCCGGAATTTGCGCAAATTCCGAAAACGCCCGGCGGCTTGGGCCTGTTCATTTTCCGCGCGAGGCATTACGGACATGCGAAAGACAGGATTGCGGGGGCCAGGCCCATGAAGACAGCACTGATTACAGGCGTGACGGGACAGGACGGGGCGTATTTGTCGGAGCACCTGCTGGCCGAAGGCTACGAGGTGCACGGGATCAAGCGGCGCACATCGCTGTTCAACACGGCGCGGATCGACCATCTGTTCGAGGGCGAGCCGGGGCGGACTGGCCAGTTTCAACTGCATCACGGAGACATGACCGACAGCTCGTCGCTGACCCGAATCCTTCAGGCGGTGCGCCCGGACGAAGTTTATAACCTTGCCGCGCAAAGCCACGTGGCGGTCTCCTTCGAAGAGCCGGAATACACCGCTAATTCAGATGCGATGGGCGCGCTGCGCCTGCTGGAGGCGATCAGGTTCCTTGGGCTGGGCGACAAGACACGGTTCTACCAGGCGTCGACCTCCGAGCTTTACGGGCTGGTGCAAGAGACCCCGCAGCGCGAGACGACGCCGTTCTACCCGCGCAGCCCCTACGCGGTCGCCAAGCTCTATGCCTACTGGATCACGGTGAACTACCGCGAGGCCTATGACATCTATGCCTGCAACGGCATCCTCTTTAATCACGAGAGCCCCATTCGTGGCGAGACCTTCGTCACGCGCAAGATCACGCGGGCGCTGGCGCGGATCAAGCTGGGCACGCAAAAGGACCTGCGGCTGGGCAACATGGACGCGCTGCGAGACTGGGGCCACGCGCGGGATTACGTCAAGATGATGCACCTGATGTTGCAGCAGGACAAACCCGAGGATTACGTGATCGCCACGGGACAGCAGTATTCGGTCCGCGAGTTCGTGAAACGCGCGGCTGACGTTTTGGGCATGACCGTCACCTTTGAAGGCGAGGGAGTCGACGAGGTGGGTCGTGACGAAACCGGCCGCGTGATCGTGCGGGTCGATCCGGCCTATTTCCGGCCTGCCGAGGTGGAGACACTTCTGGGCGACGCCAGCAAGGCGCGGCAACAGCTGGGCTGGACCCCGGAGACGCCGTTCGAGACGCTGGTCGAGGAGATGGCGCTGTCGGATTTCGAGGAAGCAGCGGCGCAGAAGCGGGCGCAGGAGCAGGGATGAAGGTACTGCTGACCGGCGGGCGCGGCATGGTGGGCCGCGCCATCCAGGACCATCCGCGGGCTGCGGCGCATCGGATCGTGGCGCCTACCAGCGCCGAGCTGGACCTGACGGACCGGGCTGCAGTGATGACTTTCGTTGGCGAGACCGCGCCGGACATCATCATCCACTCGGCGGGCCGCGTGGGCGGGATTCAGGCCAACATGGCCAACCCGGCGGCGTTCCTGACCGAGAACATGGATATGGGGTTTAACGTCGTGATGGCCGCAAGGGAAGCCGGCGTGCCGCGCCTGCTGAACCTCGGCTCGAGCTGCATGTACCCGCATGACGCGCGCAACCCGCTCCGCGAGGACATCCTTGGCAAGGGCGAACTTGAGCCGACGAACGAAGGGTACGGGCTAGCCAAGGTCGCGGTGGCGCGGCTTTGTGCCTTTGTCAGCCATGAACGCGACGACCTGGCGTACAAGACCTTGATCCCGTGCAATCTGTATGGGCTGAACGACAAGTTCGACCCGAAGGTCTCTCACCTCGTGCCGGCGATTATACGCAAGCTGCACGAGGCGAAGGAAAGCCGCGCGGAAACCGTGGAGATCTGGGGCGATGGGACTGCGCGGCGCGAGTTCATGTTCTCGGGCGATCTGGCGGATGGGATCTGGGCGGCGGTCGAGCGGTTCGACGCGCTGCCGGAGCGGATGAATATCGGTTTGGGATATGACTATTCGATCAATGAATATTACGCCGAAGCCGCCCGCGTGATCGGATGGGACGGCGCATTCGTGCATGACCTGACCCGGCCCACCGGCATGAAGCAGAAGCTGCTGGACGTGAGCGCGCAAAAGGCGTTTGGCTGGCAGGCGCGTACCTCGCTGACGGACGGGATCGCGCAAACCTACGCGCATTTTCAGCACCTGGTGGAACGGGGGACGGCATGAGCGATGCCAAGGGTTTCCCGCTGGCGACGACCAGCTGGGACGAAAAGGAGTACGCGGCCATCGACCGGGTGGTGCAGTCGGGCATGTTCTCGATGGGTCCGGAGGTGAAGACGTTCGAGGAGCAATTCGCGGCGGCGATGGGATCCGCCCACGCGGTGATGGTGAACTCGGGCTCGTCGGCGAACCTGCTTATGGTGGCGGCGTTGCGGTACCATTCCAAGATCGACCTGCCCGCGGGGGCAGAGGTGATCGTGCCTGCGGTTAGTTGGTCGACGACATACTATCCGCTGCACCAGTACGGTCTGCGGCTCAAGTTCGTGGATATCGACGCCGATACGCTGAACTACGACCTTGAGGCGCTTGAGGATGCCATCGGCCCCGAGACCAGGGCGATCATGGTGGTGAACCTGCTAGGCAATCCCAACGATTTCGACCGGATCGAGGCCATTGTCGCCGACCGCGACATCGTGGTGATGGAGGACAATTGCGAAAGCCTGGGCGCCACGTTCCGGGGTCGGCAGGCGGGCACCTTCGGGATCGCTGGCACCTATTCGTCGTTCTTCTCGCATCACATTGCCACGATGGAAGGCGGGCTGGTGGTGACCGATGACGAGGAACTGTATCACATCATGTTGTCGGTCCGAAGCCACGGCTGGACCCGGCATTTGCCCAAGTTCAACCACGTGACCGGCGAGAAGAGCGACGATTCGTTCGAGGAAAGCTTCAGGTTCGTGCTGCCGGGCTATAACCTGCGCCCGCTGGAGATGAGCGGGGCGATCGGTCAGGAGCAGATCGCGAAGCTGCCGATGATCGTCGGCGAGCGGCGCAAGAATGCCGAGGCATTCCGTGGATTGATGCAAGGCTATCCGCAGATCCGCATCCAGCGTGAGATCGGCCAATCGAGCTGGTTCGGCTTTTCGATGGTGGTGCAGCCCGATGCCGGGTTCTCACGCGCCGATCTGATTGCCTCCCTGGGCCAACAGGGTGTGGAATGCCGGCCCATCGTGGCGGGGAATTTCGCCAAGAACGAGGTCGTCACAAAGCATATGGATCACGTGATCCACGGCTCTCTGCGCGACGCCGACGAGGTCGACACCAATGGGCTTTTCATCGGCAATCACCATTATCCGCTGGCCGATCAATGGGATCTTCTGCGCGCGGCACTTGACGCCGTGACGGGGTCCTGAGGGCGCGCCCCAGATTATTCTGCGAATAATCTGACCTGAGAAAATTCGTACGAATTTTCTCAGGCGACGCCGGCGCGCAGGGCGTCGTGAATGTGGACGAGGCCCACAAGGCGGTTTTCGGTATCGGTCACGAGCAGCACCGTCCGCTTGTTGGCATTCATCACGCCAAGTGCTTCCACCAGGAGCGTATCCGGCGCGGTAACAAGAGGCGATTTCGTCGCGACTTCGCCGGCGGTGCGTGTCATCAGTCCGTCCATGTTGCGGCGCAAGTCGCCATCGGTGACGATGCCGACGAGATTATCCCCCGAGACCACGGCGGCGACGCCGAAGCTTTTGCGGGTCATTTCCACCAAGGCCTCGCCCATCGGGGTGTCTTCGGTCACGAGGGGGAGTTCGTCGCCGGTGTGCATCACTGCCGAGACCTTCAGCAACTGCGCGCCCAGCGTGCCGCCGGGGTGGAAGGCGAGGAAGTTTTCCCGCTCGAATCCACGCAGTTTCATCATGGCGACGGCCAGCGCATCGCCCATCGCCATGGCGCAGGTGGTCGAGGTGGTGGGGGCCATGCCGATGCCGCAAGCCTCTGGCGCGTCGGGCAGGGTCAGGACGTGGTCGGCCTGCCGCGCAAGCGCACTATCGGGCTTCTTGGTGAGCGCAACCAGCTGTATGGAAAAGCGGGCACAATGGGCGATGATATCGGCCAGTTCGCGGGTCTCGCCGGAATTCGAGATCAGGATCACCGCGTCCTGCCGCGTGACCATGCCCAGATCGCCGTGGCTGGCCTCACCCGGGTGAACGTATTGCGCGGGCGTGCCGGTGGAGGCGAAGGTGGCGGCGATCTTGGCGGCCACGTGGCCGGACTTGCCCATGCCCGAAACGATGACGCGGCCCGGCACCCTGAGCAGGCACTCGACCACAGCATTGAATGCCTCTGGCAGGGTATCGCGCATCAGGTCGAGCGCATCGCGTTCGATGGTCAGCACGTCGCGCGCGATATCGGTGGGGGTCGGAGTGTCCGTCATGGGGGTCGCTTTGCTATGTTGCGGTGAGCCTGTCCGAGGGGGCGTAGCCGGTCAAGCATCGTCCTCGTGTACGATCTTGATGTGGCGGGTGCCACGGGCCTCGGCCAGGGCCATTTGTTTCTGGCGTTCGCGGAAGCGGTTCTTGTCGGCCTCGCTGGTCTCGGCTGCACAAAGGTGGCAGGCAACGCCCTGTTCGTATTCGGGGCGCTGCGTGTCCTCGGGCAAGATCGGGCGGCGGCAGGCGTGGCAGAGCAGGTGCGGTCCTTCCCGAAGGCCGTGGCCCACCGAGACGCGCCCGTCGAAGACGAAACACTCGCCCTTCCATTTGCTGTCCTCGAGCGCGACCTCCTCGAGGTATTTCAGGATCCCGCCCTTGAGGTGGTAGACGTCTTCTACACCCTGCCCCAGCAGGTAGTTCGTGGATTTCTCGCAACGGATGCCGCCTGTACAGAACATCGCGATCCGCCTGCCCGCGAAACGATGCTTGTTCTGCTCCCACCACGCGGGGAAGTCGCGGAAACTTTCGGTCTTTGGATTGATGGCGCCTTGGAACGTTCCAATGGCCACCTCGTAATCGTTGCGGGTGTCTATGACGGCAACGTCTGAAGATTGGATCAGGTCGTTCCAGTCGGCCGGGCCGACGTAGTGTCCGGTTTTTGCCAGCGGATCGACATCGGGTTGACCCATCGTGACGATTTCTTTTTTCAGCCGGACCTTGAGTCGACGGAAGGGTTGCGACGCGGCGGTGCTTTCCTTCCATTCCAGGTCGTCACACCCCGGAAGCGCGCGAATGTGGGTTATCACCGCGTCGATCCCCGCACGAGGCCCGGCGATGGTGCCGTTGATACCCTCATGCGCCAGCAATAGCGAGCCCGATATCCGTTCCGCCTCGCACAGCGCGAGCAGGGGACCCTGAATCGCGGCGGGGTCGTCGAACCGGGTAAAATGATAGAGCGCGGCAATGGTATACATGCGCCGCGATCTACGCTCTTCGATGAATTTCAGCAAGACCCGGGCGGTCAGCCCGCTGCGGTCTTGGCCAGACGCTTCAGCTGCTTGGCGATGAACTCACGCGTGTTGTCGTCGGTCAGCTTGCCGTTTTCGATCTTGCCGGCCGCGCCGCCAATGGCGATCTCAAAGCCCGATTGCACGTCGGCATTTATGACAGACAGCACCTGGCGCAGATTGTAATGGGCCGTCAGGCCCGCCGTGGCGCCGGGCGACTGGGTGATGATCAGAGTGGGCTTGCCGGAAAAAGGCGCGTTCGGCTCTTTCGACATCCAGTCGATCACGTTCTTCAGAACGCCCGAGGTGCCGCGGTTGTATTCCGGCGACACCACGACGATGGCATCGGCGGCGGCCAATTTCTCGGCCAGGTCGCGGACCGGCAGGGGAGAGGTGTCGCCGTCCTTGATGTCCTCGTTGTAAAGCGGGATGTCCGCGATGTCGTGACGGGTGACGGTCACGCCGTCGGGAACAAGCTCCTGCAGGGAGTCGGCGACGGAGGTGCTAAGGCTGCCCTTGCGAAGCGAGCCGCTGATGGTGGCGATGTTGAGGTCTTTGGTCATGGTCAGGTCTCCTTTGACGTTACAGATAATCGGTTTGGGAATGAAAGAAACAGAAAGGTTCGCAGGCGTTCTCTGCAATTCCGCACAGAAAAACCGGGGCGTTGACCATTGCTTGCTGCTGCTTCAGGGTCCGCCTCGCATTGGCAACAGGAGAGACTCATGCCCAAGGCCCTGATCGTGATCGACGTGCAGAACGATTTCTGCCCCGGCGGCGCACTGGCCGTAGACGGCGCCGACCGGATCGTGGCCGGGATCAATACGATGATGAAGGAGGCGGGCGCGGTCGTCCTGACGCAGGACTGGCACCCGGCGGGCCATTCTTCCTTCGCATCGAGCCACGAGGGCAAGGAACCGTTCGAGATGACCGAGATGCCCTATGGCCCGCAGGTCCTGTGGCCGGATCACTGTGTTCAGGGCTCGCCGGGGGCCGAGTTTCATCCTGACCTGGAAACGGACCTGGCCGACATGATCGTTCGCAAGGGGTACAATCCGGCGATCGACAGCTACTCGGCATTTTATGAAAACGACCACGAGACGCCGACCGGCCTGCACGGATACCTGCGCAGCCGGGGCATCACCGAACTGGTGATGGTCGGACTGGCCACGGATTTCTGCGTGAACTATTCAGCCGTCGATGCGGCGCGGCTGGGGTATCCGGTGACCGTGCTGCGCGACCTTTGCCGGGGGATCGATCTTGACGGGTCGCTCGAGGCGGCGTTGAACGGGATGCGCGACGCCGGGGTGACGCTTGCCTGACGATATTGTCCGGAAGATCGAGACCTGCCGGATCTGCGCCGATCGTTTTGCCGCGACAAAGACTGCTCATGCACCGCGCCCGGTGGTGTGGTTCCGGCCCGGCGCCCGCATCCTGATCGCGGGTCAGGCGCCGGGGATCCGGGTCCACCAGTCTGGCAAACCCTTTGACGATCCGTCCGGCGACCGGCTGCGTGACTGGCTGGGCATGACGGCCGAAGAGTTCTATGACAAGCGCCGCGTGGCGGTGATTCCGATGGCGTTCTGCTTTCCGGGATATGACGCAAAGGGGGCCGACCTGCCACCACCCAAGATTTGCGGGCAGACATGGCATGACCGGGTGATGGCAGCACTGGGCGAGGTGCGGCTGAAGGTGATCGTGGGCAGTTATTCGCATCGCTATCACTTAGGCACGAAGGGGCCGGTGACGCAGACGGTGCGCAACTGGCGCGACCATGCGCCGGAGGTTTTTCCCTTGCCGCATCCGTCCTGGCGCAATAGCGGATGGTTGAAGAAGCACCCGTGGTTCGAGGCAGAGGTGCTGCCCGCCTTGCGGCAGGAGGTGAGACGCGCATTGGATGACTGACGAGACACACCTGGATCGGGCCCACGCTGCGATGGAAGCGGGCGGCGAGGCCGAGCGGCTGCGGTATTACCAGACGCTGGCGGCGGCGGAATTGTTCTTGTTGCTCGAGGCGGAGGCCGAGGACGACGACGTGGTCCCGCAAGCCTTCGAGGTGGAGGGCCAGACCTTTGTGCTGGCCTTTGACACCGAGGAGCGGCTGGCGGCTTTTGCCGGGGCCAAGGCGCATTACGTGGCGCTGTCGGGCCGGGCGGTGGCCGACATGCTGGCCGAGGCGGACCTCGGGCTGGGCCTGAACCTGGAGTCGGGACCTCAGGCGGCGCTCTTGCCCAATGCGGCGATGGTCTGGCTGGTCGAGACGCTGGCCGAGGGACCCGAAGAAGTCGAAGCACAGCCGGCGTCGTTCCACCCGCCCAGGGGTCTGCCCGAAACATTGGTGGCGGCGATTGACGCGCGCCTGGCGGCGATGGGCGGGCTGGCGGAACTCGCGTATCTCGTGGGCGTGACCTATGACAACGACACGAGGGGACATCTGCTTGGCGTCGTGGACGCAGTGCCGGGGGCGGAGCCGGCGATAGCGCGGGCCGTGTCGGAAGTGCTGGCGCTGTCGGGGCTGGAGGCCGGGTTGCTGGATGTGGGGTTCTTCCGCGGGACGGACGCGGCGGCGGCGCGGATGGCGTTGGTGGGTTTGCGCTTCGATCTGCCCAAGGCAGAAGAGACACAACGCGCGGCGCCGGGAACCGACCCCGACGAGCCGCCGAAGCTTAGGTGAGCGAGGCGTTTTCTTTAAAAGAAAACGGCCCCGGAATTTCTTGAAAATTCCGTCCCCGCGGCCAAGGGGGACACCGTACTCTCAGGCGTGGTCAGTACCCCAGATCACGATCGACAAGATGCAGCAGATCTTCGCCCGCTTCGCCGCGCCGAATGTTCTCGGCGATCACCTGCGCTGCCGTGTCGGGCCGGGTTTCCGAGGCGATATGCGGCGTGACCGTCACCTTGGGATGGCCCCAGTAGGGATGTTCTGGCGGCAGGGGCTCCGTGCGGAAGACATCAAGCGTGGCGTGACCGATATGGCCGTCGTCGAGCGCCGCGAGCAGGGCGTCGTCGTCGATCAGCGGGCCGCGGCCGGGATTGATAAGACATGCGCCTGCAGGCATTCGCGCAAGCGCATCGGCATCGATCACGTTCTCGGTCTGTGGCGTATCTGGCAGCAACAGCACCAGTATCTGCGCGGTGCAGAGGGCTTGGGGCAGTCCCGCGTCGCCTGAAAGGCACGCGATCCCGGCGATGTTCTTCCGGCTGCGCGACCAGCCCGTGACGGGGAAACCCAGATACACCAGCGCCTCGGCGCAGGCCCCTCCAAGAGCGCCGAGACCGAGAATCGTTACAGGGCGGTCCTTCGCCAGCGGGGGCACTTCGTGGCGCCATGTACCGTCCTGGCCAAGCACATGTGCATCGGTGCCCAGGTGGTGACGCAACACGTGGCCGGTGACCCACTCCACCATCCCGCGTTCCAGCCCGTCATCGACCATGCGGGTCAGCGGTTGCGTCAGGGTTTCGTTGCGAACGATTCCTTCGACCCCGGCCCAAAGATTGAGCACCGCCTTCGCGCGGGTGTAGGGCGTGAAGTCCTGCAAGGGCGAGTTCGGCGCGTAAATGATGTAGTCCACCTGATCGGCGGGCAGGTCCATCGACAGCGTGTAGCCATCAATACCTGCGTCGGACAGCGCCTTGTGCAGGGGGGCTTCGTACTCCGTCCAACGCTCGGGGCGGGCGGCGAAAAGTATGTTCAGGGGCATAAGACCTATCGGGGACGATGAATGTGGGCGCTTTGCACTAGGCCGAAACCCAGCATCAGGATGAGCATGGCCGAGCCGCCGTAGCTGACCAGTGGCAGCGGCACGCCGACGACCGGCGCAAGGCCCATCACCATCGACATGTTGACTGCAAAAAACAGGAAGAAGGTCACGGCGACCCCAAGCGTCATGAGAGACGAGAAACGGTCGCGGTTCGCAAGCGCCGAGGTGACGCAGAATACGACGATGAGCGCGTAAAGCACGAGCAGCGAGATTGCCCCGACGAAACCGAACTCTTCGGCGAGGGTAGTGAAGATGAAGTCGGTATGTTTCTCGGGCAGGAAGTTCAAACGCGATTGCGTGCCCTGCATGAAGCCGCGCCCTGTCCAGCCGCCGGACCCGAGCGCGATCTTGGACTGGGTGATATGATAGCCGGCGCCCAGCGGATCGGACGACGGGTCGAGAAAGGTGTCGATGCGCCGGTACTGATAGTCGGCCAGCAACTGCCAGTCGGTGCCGCGACTTTTGAAGACTGCCGTGATCAGTCCGCCGATACCGGCAATGACGGCTGCGAAATACGCCCAGTGCACGCCCGCGAGGAACATGATCAGCCCGCCGCCGGTGATCAGCAGGATCGACGTGCCGAGATCGGGCTGGCGCAGGACCAACGCGACGGGGATCAGGATCAGTGCGACGGGCAGCAGAACCCAAAGCGGGCGCGAGGTCTTTTTCAGCGGCAGCCAGTCGTAATAGGCCGCCAGAAACATGACCAGCGTGACCTTCATCAGCTCGGACGGTTGCAGGCGCATGAACCCCAGGTCGATCCAGCGCTGCGCACCCTTCCCCTCGACGCCGACCAGTTCCACCGCCACCAGCAGCAGGACGGACACCGTGTAGGCCAGCACCGACATGTTGCGCCAGAACCAGATCGGCACCATCGCCACGAAGAACATGGCGGCAAACCCGAGCGCATAGCGTTTCGCCTGCGGTTCCGCCCAGGGATTGAACGATCCGCCGGCCACCGAGTAGAGCATCAGGATTCCGATGGCGGCGACTGCCGTCAGCAAGAGCGCCAGCGGCCAGTTGAGGTAGAGCACCTTGCGCAGGCCAGAGGGCGTATGCTTGACGGTATATTCAAGATAGCTCATGCCGCACCCTTCATGCCCGGTCGCTGTCTTCGCCGTGGCGACGGTCCAGCCGCGAGCGCAGTTGTTCCTGCTGCGTCTTGATGCGGCCCCTGTCCTTGGACGGATACGCCTCGAGCGGGGGTCCTCACCGTAGAGGGCCTGCAGGGTGATGTCGCGGGCAATCGGCGCCGCCGTGGCAGAGCCGCCGCCGCCGTGCTCGACGATTACCGCCACGGCGACCTTCGGCGTCTCGTAAGGCGCGAAATTGACGTAGAGCGCATGGTCGCGGCGCTCCCACGGCAGGTCCTCGTTGCGAAACACGCCGCGGGCGCGTTCGGCGGCGGTGATGTTGCGAACCTGGCTGGTGCCGGTCTTGCCGGCCATGCGGAACGCGCCTTCGATGATGCGGCTGCCATAGGCCGTGCCGCGCCGGTTGTTGGATACGGCGTACATAGCGCTGCGGATTTCGCGCAGGATGTTCTCGTTCAGGCCGAGGGACTCGCTGGGTTTGGGCGGTTCCTCGACGCCGTCGACCGAGCGGACGAGACGCGGCGAAACAGAGCGGCCCGTGGCCAGCCGCGCCGTCATGACGGCCAGTTGCAGGGGCGAGCTGAGCACGTAGCCCTGGCCGATGGCAGCGTTGGCCGTGTCGCCGATGCGCCAGTCCTCGCCGCGAGACGTCGCCTTCCACAGCTTGTTCGGGATCAGGCCTTCGGCTACGGAGGTCATCGGCAGGTCGTGTTCAACGCCTAGGCCCAGTTTGCGAGCCATCTCGGCCATCTTGTCGATGCCGACACGAAGGGCGAGGTCATAATAGTAGACGTCGCAACTTTCGCGCAGCGAGCGGTGCAGGTCGACATTGCCGTGACCCGCGCGCTTCCAGCAGTGGAAGCGACGGTTCGAGACCTTGAGGAAGCCCGGACAGTAAACTGTCTCGTTCGGATCGACCTGTCCGTCCTCGAGCGCGGCCAGCGCCGTGATCATCTTGAATGTCGAGCCGGGCGGATACACACCCTGCACCGTCTTGTTGGGCAGCGGGCGGTACTTGTTGTCGAGAAGCGCGGAATAATCGGCTTGCGAAATCCCGCGCACGAAGAGGTTGGGGTCGTAGCCCGGCGTCGAGGAACAGGCCAGCAGGTCGCCGGTCTCGCAATCCATGACCACGGCGGCGGCGCTTTCGCCTTCCAGCCGGGCGGTGACATAGGATTGCAGCGCGTTATCCAGTGTCAGTTGAATGTCCGTGCCTGCCTCGCCTTCGACCCGGTCCAGTTCGCGCATGACGCGGCCCGCGGCATTGACCTCGACCCGCTTGGTGCCGGCCTTGCCGCGCAGCGTGTCCTCGCGCCGGCGTTCCAGGCCGATCTTGCCGATCTGGAAGCGCGGGATCAGAAGCAGCGCGTCGGGCGCATCGATGCGTTCCAGGTCGCGGTCGCTGACCGGGCCGACATATCCCACGACATGCGCGTAATCCTCGCCCATCGGATAGTGCCGCGACAGGCCCACCTCGGGGGTGACGCCGGGCAGGGCGGGGGCGTTGACGGCGACGCGGCTGATATCCTCCCAGCTGACGCGATCGGCTACGGTCACCGGCGTGTCACCGCGCAACTTGGCCAGATCTTCGCGGGCCTTTTCAAGTTCCTCGGGGTTCAGCCGCACGAGCTTGGACAGGCGGGCGATCAGGTCCTCGAGGTCGCCGGCCTGTTCGCGGATGATGTTGATCCGATACGAAGGAATGTTCTCGGCAATCACACGCCCCTCGCGGTCGAAGATACGGCCACGGGACGGCGGGATCAGGTGGATGTTGATGCGGTTCTCGTCGGCCAGAAGACGGAACTGGTCGGCTTGGTCGACTTGCAGGTAGCGCATGCGCAGACCCAGAAGGCCCACGAATCCCGCCATGCCGCCCCCCAGCAGAAGGCCGCGCCGGGTGATCTTGCGCTGGCTTTCGGTATTGTCGCGGGTGGGGCGCTTCATGTCCGGCCTCCGAGTGCGTCGATATCGCCGGGCGCCAGTTTACGCACCCCGAAGAGAGATTGCGAGACCAGCACGACCAGCGGATAACAAATCATCGTCATCAGAAGCTGGATGAAACTGAGGCCGAGCGGCGCCTGATCGACCAGCAGCACGGCAAGAATGGTGCGGTAGGCCAGCGTCATGACCACCAGCGTGGTTGCGACCGAGACCCATTCCACTGCAAAGGTGAGGTCACGCAGCCCGATATGCCGGGCCCGCAGCGCCTCGGCCGCGATCAGCACCAGCGCGGCCCAGAGACCGGGCGGGCGGTGGAACATCAGGTCGCCCAGCAGGATCACCCCGGCCACTAGAAGAGGCGGAACGTATTCAGGTCGCCGCAGGATCCACGCAAACGTCAGCGCAACGATCAGGTCCGGCCCGGCCCAGCCGCGCGGCAGGGTTTGAAGCGGCAGCAGGCTGAAGAACATTACGAAAAGCGCGAGCCCCAGATAAAGCAGGCGCATCGTCCACATTTGCAGCGCGGCGTTGTCACCCATCGGTAGCCTCGCTGGTCTGTGCTTCGGCGGGCAGTTGCGGTTCCGGATCGGGATCAGCACCCTGCACGACCGGCACGGACGGCTGAATGAGACCGCCTGGGTCCAGTACGCGCTCATGCCCGTAATTGCGCAGCACGCGCAGGAATTCCAGCCGTTCGTAGTCGGCGGCCAGCCGGACGCGCATCCGTCCACCCGGGTCCTCGGCCATCTGCCCCACCAGCAGGCCGGCCGGAAATACCTCGCCATCGCCCGAGGTCAGGACGCGATCGCCCGGGCGCACCTTGTCGGCATCCTCGATGAAGTCGATCGGCGGCGAGGCGGTGTTGTCGCCGATCAGCAGTGCCTGCTGGCCCGAAGGCTGGATCGTGACGGGTATGCGGCTGGAGGTGTCGGTCAGCAGGATCACACGTGCGGTATTGTCGCCAACGCCCGAAATGCGGCCCACAAGCCCCAGCCCGTCCATCGTGGCCCAGCCGTCGACGATACCGTCACGAGCGCCAACATTGATCAGCACGGACTGGCGGAAAGGCGAGCCGCTGTCGGCCAGCACGACGCCGGTGACAAAGGTCAGTCGGGGGTCGAGTTGCACGTTATTGAGGTCGAGCAGACGTGCGTTCTCCTGTTCCAGTTGCAGCGCGGCCTCTTTCCACGCCTTCATCTGCTGCAATTCGCGGCGCAGTTCCTGGTTTTGCTGGTAGATGCGCTGATAGCTCTGGAAATCGCGCAGAATGTTGACCGCGCCAGTGACCGGTGCCATCGCCCAGTCGAAGCTGGGCACAACCCGGTCGATCACCTGGGCGCGAAACCGTTCCACGCGCGGGCTGTCGATGCGCCACAGCAGGAACAGACCGATAAGGCACACCACCAGAATCCCCAGAAGCAGACGCTTCAGAGGTCCGGTGTAGTCACTGCTTTGTCCTCTGTCTCGGGCCAATGGCGTCCCCGGATTGCAAATGGCCTTGGCGGTGTTGCCACACCACAGATATCACCGTGTGCCATAACCTCAAAGAGCGGGCGCCTCAGCTGTCGTAGTCGATGGCGTGGCGCAGCTGTTTTTCGAATTCCAGCGCCTTGCCGGTGCCGAGCGCCACGCAGTTGAGGCTGTCATCGGCAATGGAGACCGCCAGCCCGGTCTGTTCGCGCAGTGCGAGGTCGAGGTCGCCCAGGAGCGCGCCGCCGCCGGTAAGCATTACGCCACGGTCGACGATGTCGGCGGCAAGGTCCGGCGGGGTGGCTTCCAGCGCCGTCATCACCGCCTCGCAGATCTGCTGGACGGGTTCGGCCAGCGCCTCGGCCACCTGCGCCTGGCTGATCTCGGTTTCCTTGGGCACGCCATTGAGCAGGTCCCGGCCGCGGATCTGCATGGAACTGCCGCGCCCGTCGTCGGGCATGCGGGCCGTGCCGATGGAGGTTTTGATGCGCTCGGCGGTGGATTCACCCACCAGAAGGTTCTGCTGCCGGCGCAGGTAGTTGATGATCGCCTCGTCCATACGGTCACCGCCTACGCGGATCGAGCGGGCATAGACGATGTCGCCCAAGCTGAGGACGGCAACCTCGGTGGTGCCGCCGCCGATATCGACGACCATGTTGCCCGTGGGGTCGGTGATCGGCATCCCCGCACCGATGGCCGCCGCGATTGGCTCGGCCACCAGGCCTGCGCGCCGCGCGCCGGCACTGAGCACGGACTGGCGGATCGCGCGTTTTTCAACGGGTGTCGCGCCGTGGGGGACGCAGACGATGATCTTGGGCTTGGAGAAGGTCGAGCGCTTGTGCACCTTGCGGATAAAATGCTTGATCATCGCCTCGGCGGTGTCGAAATCGGCGATGACGCCTTCGCGCATCGGGCGGATCGCCTCGATGGACCCTGGCGTGCGGCCCAGCATCAGCTTGGCGTCCTCGCCCACGGCCAGCACCTTCTTGACGCCGTCCTTGACGTGATAGGCCACCACGGACGGCTCCGACAGAATGACGCCCCGCCCCTTGACGTAGACCAGCGTATTGGCCGTGCCGAGATCGATCGCCATGTCGGCGGTGAAGAGCCCGGGGATTTTGTCAAAGATGGACATGGGTGCCTGCGTCCTATGGTTAATAGTTTCCTGGTCCCCGACTCGACCACCGGAAACCGTTCGCTCTTATAGAGTGGGCGATTGCCGGGTGAAAGGGTGGTTTCGGGACTGCTAAGCATCAAATTGCCGGGGGTGATCACGATGCGCCAACCTAACGTGCCCCCGGATATGCAGAAAACCGCGATGCATTGAAGAGGCGCGCGCCGCAAGAGAGCCTGTTTTGGTGCTGAATGGAGCAAGACCGGGATGATCACCTCGTCGGTGATCATGGTGCTGCTGGGGAGGATTGAACTCCCGACCTCACCCTTACCAAGGGTGCGCTCTACCACTGAGCTACAGCAGCGCCGGTTCGTGGCGGGGTGATTAGACCGTTCCGTGCATTCGTGCAAGCGTAATCTGGACGCTTTTTGGCGACTGCTGTAGACAGGCGGCATGAGCACGAACCCCCCGCCCAAATCAGGCGCCAAACCCAAGCAGAGCCGAGAGGATCGGCTGAAGGTGGCGTTGAAGGCGAACCTGGCGCGCCGCAAGGCCCAGGCACGCGACAAGGCAGCGGGACAGGAGGGGCAAGAGGCAGGTCAAGGCAAGAAAAAGGGCGGATAGGGCGCATGGATTCGATACTCGTGACGGGCAATGGCCCGCTTGAAGGGCAAATCCCGATTGCCGGGGCCAAGAACGCGTGCCTGACGCTGATGCCGGCCACGCTTTTGAGCGAGGAGCCCCTGACACTGACCAACGCGCCGCGCCTGTCGGACATCAAGACGATGACCGCGTTGCTGCAATCGCTAGGCGCCGAAGTGACGACGCTGCAGGATGGCCAAGTCCTGGCGATGTCGAGCCATGACCTCGACAGTCACGTGGCCGACTATGACATCGTGCGCAAAATGCGGGCCTCGATACTGGTGCTGGGCCCGATGCTGGCGCGGGACGGTCACGCGGTGGTGTCACTTCCGGGCGGATGCGCCATCGGGGCGCGTCCCGTGGACCTGCACCTCAAGGCGCTGGAGGCGATGGGCGCGGAGCTTGAGCTGAAGGAAGGCTATGTGCATGCCAAGGCGCCCGGGGGCCTGAAGGGCGGCACGGTGGACTTTGCGTTGGTGTCGGTTGGGGCGACGGAAAATGCGCTGATGGCGGCCACGCTGGCTAAGGGCACCACGGTCCTGAAAAACGCGGCGCGCGAGCCCGAGATCGTCGATCTGGCGCAATGCCTGCGCAAGATGGGCGCGCAGATCGAGGGCGAAGGCACGAGCGAGATCACCATCCAGGGGTCGAGCGGCTGAATGGCGCGACCCATCCGGTCGTGACCGACCGGATCGAGTTGGGCACGTTCATGCTGGCCCCCGCGATCTGCGGCGGCGAGGTGGAGTGCCTCGGCGGGCGGATCGACCTTGTCGAGGCGTTTTGCGAGAGGCTCGACGCCGCCGGTGTTTCCGTCGAAGAGACCGATGCCGGCCTGAAGGTCACCCGGAAGAATGGGCGCGTACGCGCCGTCGACGTGGTGACCGAGCCGTTTCCGGGCTTTCCGACCGACTTGCAGGCGCAGATGATGGCGCTGATGTGCACAGCCGAGGGCACCAGCGTTCTGGAAGAGAAGATTTTCGAGAACCGTTTCATGCACGCCCCGGAACTGATGCGGATGGGCGCGCGGATCGACGTTCATGGCGGCACCGCAACCGTGACCGGCGTCGAACGGCTCAAGGGCGCGCCGGTCATGGCGACCGATCTGCGGGCGAGCGTCTCGCTGATCCTGGCGGGCCTGGCCGCCGAAGGCGAGACGCTGGTCAACCGCGTCTATCACCTTGACCGCGGCTATGAGCGGGTCGAGGAAAAGCTGGGCAATGTCGGCGCAAAAATAGAACGGGTGCAGGGCGAATGACCGAAGACGCGCGTTTCGAAGATGGGCGCGAGGCGCCGCTAAACCTGGGCGCCTTCGATGCAGAGGATCTCGACGTGGTGTCGAGCCTGGTACAGGACGCTGTCTTTACCTTGCAGGATATGGCCTGGCGCCCCCGCGAGCGCCGACTGGCGCTGCTGATCAACCGGTTCCGCTGGGAGGACGGCGCGCGGGCGCGGCACGGAGCCGAGCGGGTGCGCTCGCTTCTGGTGATCGACAATGTCGAGGGCGTCTCCAGCCAAGGGTTGGATCGCAGTGATCCCGATGTGGTCCTGTCGGTGCTTTCGGTCGGGTTCGAGCCCGACGCCGCCGAGGACGTGGCAGGCTATGTGACGCTGACTCTGGCAGGTGACGGCGCCTTGCGGGCCCGGATCGAGGCGCTGGAAGTCACGCTGCGCGATGTCACGCGCCCCTATCGCGCACCGTCCGGCAAGGCGCCGGACCACGACGCATGAGGCTGCGCGTCCAGAGGCGGGGCCGGCGGGCATGAACATCGCGCGCTTCGTCATCATCGCCGTTCCGCTGGGTGTCGTTCTGATTTATTTCGTCATGCAGTCGCTCACCATCGGCGAGGCCGCGCACCGGGACCTGGTGGATGACGGCAATCTGATGGAGGAGATCCGAAAACGCTCGTTCCCCGGCCTTTACGACGCCATCGAAGCCGGCTTTCCCGAAGACTATGCCGAGCATGTCGAGGAGATCGAGGAGATCGCGCTGGATACCGATGTGGCTCGGCACGACCTCGACCCCGAACTGATGGCCGAAAGCGATGCCTTCGTGGCCGAATTGCGGGCCGATAACGCCATGCATGTCCGCAATGCGGGGCGCGACCCCTGATGGAGATCCAGCGGGCGCAGCTGGCGCTTCTCAAGGGCCTGACCGATGCGCCGGATCTGTGTATTCGCGTCGCCAAGGGCGGGCTGGGCAGGCTGGACCGTGTCGAGCTGAGCCGGATAGAACCGGACCTGCATGGCCGCTGGCTGACCGCGCAGTTCGCGGCGATGGCGGCGGGACGGGACATGCCGGAGAGTTTTGAAAAACCGTCTGAAGCGGACTGGCGGATCTTCCTGCAGGGCTGGCGCGAGGCGGAAGGCGAGACGACGCCCGCGATGCAGGCCTATCTTTGGTCGGACGAGGAGGATCCCGGCCTTTACTGCGAGGGGGCCATCGGGTTTGCCCGGCCGCTGATCGCGGATGCCACGCCGTCGGGCCTGCGTATCCTAGCCGACTATACGGCGAGCCTTGTGCGGTAACACCGAATTGGCGGTGGTGGCGCAGGGGCTTGAGGCGCGGCAGGCGTCGGTCTAAGTCTGCGCGGCGACAGGAGGATGCCCATGCCGGTGCGACTGACCACCAAGGACGAAGATTTCGAGGCGCGGTTCACCGCGCTGCTGAACGCCAAACGTGAAGACAGCCCCGACGTGGACAAAACCGTGGCGCGCATCATCGCAGATGTGCGGGCGCGGGGCGACGCGGCGCTGATCGAACTGACCGCAAAGTTCGACAGGCAGGAACTGACGCCGGACCGGCTGCGGTTTTCGCCACAGGAAATCGCGACACTGGTGGCAGATGTCCCACGGGACGAGATGGCGGCGTTGGAACTGGCGGCCGCGCGCATCCGGGCTTATCACGAACGGCAACTGCCAGAGGATGCCTCTTGGCAGGACGAATGCGGCGCAACGCTGGGCTGGCGCTGGTCGGCGGTCAGCGCGGCGGGCCTTTACGTCCCCGGCGGGCTTGCGTCCTATCCGTCTTCGGTGCTCATGAACGCGATCCCGGCCAAGGTGGCAGGGGTAAAGCGGCTGGCCATCGTGGTGCCGACGCCGGATGGTGTGGCAAATCCCGCCGTCCTGGCCGCAGCACAGATCGCCGGGGTGGACGAGATCTACCGCATGGGCGGGGCGCAGGCAATTGCGGCGCTGGCCTATGGCACCGAAACCATCGCGCCGGTCGACAAGATCACCGGACCGGGCAACGCCTATGTCGCGGCGGCCAAGCGGCGGGTTTTCGGCAGGGTGGGTATCGACATGATCGCCGGGCCGTCGGAGATATTGGTGATCGCCGACCGCGACAACGAGCCGGACTGGATCGCGCTGGACATGCTGAGCCAGGCGGAGCACGACGAGAGCGCGCAGGCCCTGTTGATCACCGATGATGTCGCCTTTGCTGACGCGGTGGAGGCGGCGATAGCGTCGCGGCTGGAAACACTGGAACGTCGGGCGATTGCCGGGGCAAGCTGGCGCGATTTCGGCGCGGTGATCGTGGTCGAAGACATGGACGAGGCCGCGACGCTGGCCAACCGGATCGCGCCGGAACACCTCGAGTTATGCGTGGCCGAGGCCGAAATTTTGGCCGACAAGATCACGCATGCGGGCGCGATGTTCCTTGGCGCCTGGACTCCGGAAGCGATCGGCGACTACGTCGGCGGACCGAATCACGTTCTACCCACGGCACGCTCCGCACGTTTTTCCAGTGGGCTCAACGTGCTGGATTTCATGAAAAAAACCACCATGGCGCGGATGACGCCCGGAGCACTGAAGGCGATCGGACCGGCGGCGGAGACGCTCGCGCAGTCCGAGAGCCTCGAGGCGCACGGGTTGAGCGTACGGGCACGGCTGGACAAGCTGAACGAAGGCTAGCCGGCTGGCTGATCGGGCCTTGCGGGTCACATCGTCGCAAAAACGCCATGACAGGACGTTCGGCTGCATTGCTCGTTCCCGGGGGTGGGGTAGGCAGGATCGAGACTGCCGAAGAGAAGACCCATGAGCCGTATCTGTCATATAGAGTTGGATGATGCCAACCTGCCGCCGCCCACGCCCGAGATCGAGCAGGAGCGGAAAGTGGCGATGTTCGATCTGATCGAGGAGAACTCGTTCAGCCTGCCCATCCGCGACGACCGGGTTGCGCCAGATGGGCCTTACCGCGTTGGGTTGTCGATCCGCGAGAAGCGGCTGGTGTTCGACATTCGCACCGAGGATGATGCGCCCGCAGCGGAATTTCACCTTTCTTTGTCGCCCTTTAGACAGGTGGTCAAGGATTACTGGGCGATCTGCGAAAGCTATTTCGACGCAGTGAAGAACATGCCGCCGAGCCAGATCGAAACCATCGACATGGCCCGCCGGGGCATTCACAACGAGGGCGCCCGGGTGCTTGAGGAGCGGCTGGAGGGCAAGGCGAAGGTGGACAACGATACCGCGCGGCGCCTGTTCACGCTGATCTGCGTGCTGCATTTCGGGAGCTGACGCGAATGGTCGAGGAGCTTCCTCAGTCCGTTCTGTTTTGCTGCGATCATAATGCGGTTCGGTCTCCGATGGCCGAGGGAATCATGAAAAAGTTATATGGCGCAGACACTTACGTCCAATCGGCGGGCGTGATGGGGGACATGGACATCGACGGGTTCTCGATCGCCGTCTGCGACGAGATCGGCGTTGAGCTGGCACGCCACCGCACGCGCAGCTTCGACGAGATGGAGCAATGGGGAGATGATCTGTCCTCGTTTGACCTTGTGGTCGCGCTCAGCCCGGCGAGCCAGCGCAAAGCCCTTGATCTGACACGGGTTTTCCATCTCGACGTCGTTTATTGGCCGATCATGGACCCGACCGGGCTGGGGGAGACGCGGGAGGCGAAGCTGAACGCCTATCGCCAGACGCGCGACCAGATCGTGGAGCATCTGAAGAAAAGGTGGGGAAACCCCAAGGATTTGACATGACTGCAAAAAATGTAATCGACGCGTATTTCCAAGCGTTCAACAAAGGCGACGTGGACGGGATGCTGGAGTGCCTGAGCGAGGACGTGGCGCACCACGTGAACGAAGGGCAGGTGCGGACGGGCAAGGCGGCGTTTGCGGCGTTCTGCGAGCACATGAGCCGGTGCTACAAGGAACACCTTGATAACATGGTGATTTTCGAGGCCGAAGACGGCACGCGAGGCGCGGCGGAGTTTGTGGTTAACGGGACTTACCTGGCGACAGACGAAGGGCTTCCGGAGGCAAAGGGACAAACCTACAAGCTGCCGGCGGGGTCGTTTTTCTCTTTGGAAAACAACAAGATCACGCGGGTCGTGACCTATTACAACCTTGCGGACTGGACGCGGCAGGTCAGCGCCTGATGCGGGTCGAGCGGCTGACGGGCGAGGGGCTTGCGGCGGCGCTGGACGAGGTGGCGCAGCTGCGGATCACGGTTTTTCGTGATTTTCCATACCTTTACGATGGCAATGCCGCCTACGAGCGGGCCTATCTGGAGCCTTATCGGCAGAGCGAGGACGCGATAATGGTGGCGGCGTTCGACGGGGACCGGCTGGTGGGGGCCTCGACGGGGACGCCGATGGAGGACCACGCCGAGGATTTCGGGGCGGCGTTTTCCGGTCAAGATATTGAAATGGAAGATATATTTTATTGTGCCGAGAGCGTTTTGCTGCCCGAGTACCGCGGCCGCGGACTGGGGCATGCGTTCTTCGATGCGCGGGAAGCCCATGCAAGGGCGCTCGGCCGCGACTACGTCGCCTTTTGCGGCGTGGTGCGCCCGAAAGATCATCCTTTGAGACCAGAGGGTTACCGACCTCTGGACGGGTTCTGGCGCAAGCGGGGATATGCCCCGGTCGAGGGGGCCGTGGCGACCTATCGCTGGAAGGATATCGACCAGCCGCAAGAGACCGATCACCCGCTGCAATTCTGGGTGCGGCGACTCGAAGGTTAATAGCGCCGATCGCCCGGGAAAACGGAACGTCGGTATCGTGTCGGTATTTCAGCGGTACGCCAACGGTGCGATTTTCGCGACTGACCGTGGTTAACCGGGCGTGCGCTAGTGGTCGCGCAGAAGCTGCCCGAGACCGGTCAGGCGGTCCTCTATCCCGGCGAGGCGCAACACGTCCCAGAGCATCGCCTGGTTCGAACAGATCACCGGCTTGCCCAAGCGCTGTTCGAGCCGGTCGACCACCTCGATGCTGCGCAACGCGCCGCAACTGATCAGGACGGCGTCGGCCTCGGGGCGGTCGATGGCGCAGGCGAAGTCGAAGATGTAATCGGGCGCGACGCGGATCATTTCGGTGTCGTAGTGGAGGCCCATGCCGTGGGCGGCGAGGACCTCGATGCCGGACCGCGCGAGGAAGCGGGCGACGGTGTCGTTGAGGTCGGAAGTGTAGGGGCTGCCCAAGACGATGCGGCGCAGCCCCAAGGCCCCGAGCGCCTTGCGGACGGACCCGGCGAGTGACGTGGCGTGCGCGCCCGGAGCGCCCCTGGCCAGTTCGGCGCAGGTTTCAGCCTCGCCCACGGCGACGGTGCCCGAAGTACAGGCGAAGGAGATCACGTCGAGGCCATCGTCGGGCAGGATGCGGGCGGCGGCGGTGGCGAGGGTTTCGCGAACCTGCGCGAGGCTGTCGGTGGAGATTTCGCGCGGCATCGAAGCGCGGGCGAAGAAGGCGCCGACGCCGGGGGGAAGGTGGCGAAGCATCTCGTGCTCGGTGGTCTGTTCGTTTGGGATGAGGACAAAGCCGACGCGGGCGCGATGATGGACGCCTTCGTCGAAACGGGGGGCGGAGAGGACCGCCGCGCGGGCGGCGTCGGAAAGGGGGGCAGCGTTGGTCATGCGCGAGGGGCCTTTGCGGTAGGTGTCGGGGTGGAGGGTAGCATGGATCTGGTCCCGGGTCTTCCCGGGGTCGCCGCAACGTCCTCTTTCGGCGATTGCCGAAGTTCGCCGTTCGGTCAGCGGATGATCGTGCGGTGATACGGGACCGGACTTCATCCCGGACTGGATCCGGGATCTCCTGCAACCGTGAGGTCCCGGGTCAGGCCCGGGACGGGTGGCGGAATTGTTGCGTGAAGCCCACGGTGCGGAAATTCGGGAGATCGACAATGGCTCCGCGCGGCGCTTTCGGTGTACCCCTTCAGAGCCCGGGGGGCGAAGGGAATGGGACGATCGACATGACGCGCCTCCTTGCAGCGTTTTTTGCCGCTTTTGCCGTGCTGGCGACGGGTCAGTCCGCCGACGCCACCCCGCGCGAGCGGATCGGCTATGGCTGGCTGGCGACCAACGACATTTTCGGCGACCTGCACGACCGTTGGCAGACCGGCTCGGTCTCGACCAGCCGGATCTGGGGGCGGGGCTGGGACGGGCGTCTGCCGCAGGGATTTGGCGAGGTGCTGGAGCTGCGCTTCAACGGGCGGATCGTGTCGCCCCAAAATCTGAACAGGCCCGCGCCGGGCGACCGGCCCTTTGGCGGCGCGCTGTCGCTGGGGCTGCACACGCATTTCGCCCGAGGTGCGATGGACTATGTCGTGGGCGTGGACGTGGTGGTGACCGGGCCGCAGACCGGCCTCGACGATTTGCAGAAGTTTCTTCACGACTACCTGGGCGGGCGGAACATTTCCGGCCGGGTGCGCCGCAACCAGGTCGGCAATGACGTGAACCCCGAACTGGTGATGGAAGCAGGCCGCAGCTTCGACCTTGGTGGCAACGCCGAGCTTCGGCCCTTTGTCGAAGGGCGCTGGGGGTTCGAGACGCTGGCGCGGGTGGGATTTGACATGACGATCGGCCAGCGCGGGCGCGATGGCCTGCTGGTGCGCGACCCGGTGACCGGCCAGCGGTATGTCGCGGTGCAGGGCAGCGAGGCGCCCGGCGCGAGCTTTGTCTTCGGCGCGGACGTGGCCTATGTGGACAGCAGCGAACTGTTGAACCGCGACCGGGGCATTCAGCTGACAGATGCGCGGACAAGGGTGCGCACGGGCGTCAACTGGCAGGGCAAACGGGGTGGCACGGTGTTCTATGGCCTGACCTGGCTGGGCGAGGAATTCGAGGCGCAGAAGGAAGGCCAGCTTGTGGGCTCCGTGCGACTGCGCCTCAATTTCTGAACGTAACCCCTTGAAATTTCTTCCCACAGTGATTCGCGCCTGTTAGGTTGCCGGCACAAAAAGACTAAAAAAGACTACAAAAGGCAGGCATACAGGCAATGGGAACGACCTTTCGGGGCGCGTTCGTCATATCCTGGTCGCAGACGGAAGTGGACGGTTTGGACGCCGCTCCTGTCCAGTCTCTGAACGTGGGGGCCGCATGGTCCTGGCGCGGGGATCTGGTGCGGGTGGACGGGCCTAACGAAGTTCTGCGCCTGGAGCGGACGGAACGGGACGCAATGAGCCGCAAATGCGCGGCCAAGCTGGTGCGGCGGCTGGTGAAGGCCGCGCGCACGGGCACGACGCAACTGGACGAGGTGGAGGTGCGCGAGCCGCTGATGGACAGCGGATTCGTGGTGACCAACGGAGTTCGAAGCTATACCATCACGGTGATCGACGTGGGGCATGGTGCGCCGCCACTGCTGATGTTCCTTGACGACATTCCGCCGAGAAATACCGAGATGTGGGTGGTGCATCAGGCGCTGGGCGCGCATCGCAGCCAGACGACGGACGTGGAAAGCGGCGGGGTGATCTGTTTCACGCCGGGCACCCGGATCGAGACGCCGGACGGGCCACGGTTGATCGAGGAGTTGCGCGAGGGCGACTATGTGCAGACCAAGGACAACGGCGCGGAGGAAATCCAGTGGATCGGCAGCCGCCGGATGACCGGGGCGCGGCTCTTTGCGATGCCGCATCTGCGGCCGGTGCGCATTCGCGCGGGCGCGCTGGGCGTCGAGCGGCCGGACGAGGAACTGCTGGTCAGCCCCGAGCACCGGATGCTGGTCGAGGGCGAGATCGCGCAGACGCTCTACAACACGCCCGAGGTTCTGGTGTCGGCCAAGGACCTGATCAACGGCGGCAACATCGCCATCGACCTTGCGGCGCGGGAGGTGACCTATGTGCATCTGCTGTTGCCGCGCCATCAGGTGCTGTGGGCCAACGGGGTGCAGACCGAGAGCTTTCATCCCGCCTCGGCCTCGCTTCAGGCGCTGGACGAGGACGATCGCAAGCGGCTTCTGGAGTACAATCCGACGCTGGAATTCGAGCCGCAGACCTATGGCGGGTTCGCGCGGCGCAACCTGAGCGCGTCGGAAGCGGCGATCCTGATGCACGAGGCGGCCTGACGCGACAGAAGGTTGCAGGCGGGATGTCCCGAGAGATGTACCGTGCTGCATATGCACGAATTTATGATGCAATAACCACCCCTTATATCGAGGGCCCGGTGTCGTTTTTTCTTGCACTCCCGTCGCTGGAATGCAGTTTAGGCCGGAATTTACGAACCTGTTACGCCAAGGAGTTCGCGTGTCCCTCTTCTTTATCGTAGCACTTCCGTTTTTCGGCGCCCTGCTGCCGGGCTTGATGAATTCGGCGGGGCGGTCCTCGTGCGCCGGGGTCACGTTCACGGTGTCGCTGGCGGCGTTCATCGGGCTTTTGACCAACCTTCCGACGGTTCTGGCCGGGGGCACGGTGATGGCGCAGATCGACTGGATGCCGGCGCTGGGGCTGAACTTCACGCTGATGCTGGACGGGCTGGGGTTCTTCTTTGCCTTCCTGATCCTGGGCATCGGGATGCTGATCATCGCCTATGGCCGGCAATACCTGAGCCGCGAAGACCATATGGGCGAGTTCTTCACCTACCTGCTGCTGTTCCAGGGCGCGATGGTTGGGATCGTGCTGAGCGACAATATCCTGCTTTTGCTGGTGTTCTGGGAGTTGACCTCGCTGTCGTCCTTCCTGCTGATCGGCTATTGGAAGCATCTGCCCGAGGGTCGACAGGGCGCGCGGATGGCGCTGGCGGTGACCGGTATGGGTGGCCTGGCGATGATCGGGGGGATGCTGATCCTGGGCCAGATCGTGGGCAGCTACGACCTGAGCGTGATCCTGCAAAACCGCGAGATGATCCAGGCCGATCCGATGTACGTGCCGGCGCTGATCCTGATCCTGCTGGGGTGTTTCACCAAGTCGGCGCAGTTCCCGTTCCATTTCTGGTTGCCGCACGCGATGGCGGCGCCGACGCCGGTCAGCGCCTACCTGCATTCGGCCACCATGGTGAAGGCGGGCATCTTCCTGATGGCGCGGATGTGGCCGGTTCTGTCGGGCACGCCGGAATGGTTCGTGATCGTCACCACGGCGGGGCTGATCACGATGGTGCTGGGCGCGGTGATTGCGCTCTTCAAGCATGACCTGAAGGCGCTGCTGGCGTTCTCGACGGTCAGTCACCTGGGGCTGATCACGATGCTGCTGGGCACCGGGACGGCGTTTGGCGCGATGGCGGCGGTGTTTCACATCCTGAACCACGCGACGTTCAAGGCGGCGCTGTTCATGTCGGCGGGGATCATCGACCACGAGGCACACACGCGGGATATTCGTCTGCTTGGTGGGTTGCGCAAGCTGATGCCGGTGACGTTCGTGATCGCCACGCTGGCCGCACTCTCGATGGCGGGGATTCCGTTCCTGAACGGCTTTCTGTCCAAGGAAATGATGCTGGAGGAGGCCAACCACACGGTGCTGTTCGACACGTGGTGGTTCGTGCCGGCGCTGGCGGTGATTGGCTCGCTGTTTTCGGCCGCCTATTGCTTCCGTTTCATTTCGCACACGTTCCTGGGGCCGGTGCGCGACGATTACCCGGCCAAGCCGCATGATCCGCCGGCGGGCATGTGGCTGCCGCCCGCGATCCTGGTCGTGCTGGTGGTGGTGATCGGCGTGGCGCCGTTCCTGGTGCAGGATTTCGTGTTCCTTGTGGCCAAGGCGGTGATCGGCGGGGTCGAGCCGCTGGAGGTGAAATACATCAAGATCTGGCACGGGCTGGTCCCGGCGCTTTACATGTCGATCGCCGCCGTGGTGGGCGGGCTGATCGTGCTGGCGCTGTTCAAGCCGTTGCTCAAGCTGTGGGATGCGGCGCCGCGGCCCGAGGCCAAGGTGATCTTCGAGTGGATCGTCGAGACGGCAGCGGCGGGGGCGCGGGCGCTGATCCATCCGATTCATAACGGATCGTTCACGCGCTATGCCGCAGTGGGGTCGGTGGCGATCATCGTGGTGGGCTATTATGCGTGGGCCACCGGGACCGTGGCGGAAGCCACGCGCAGCATGCAGCCCGCGACGGCCGTGACCATCGCCGGATGGCTGATGCTGGTGGCGGCGACCGGGGCGCTGGTGATCCTGCATCGCAACCGCTTCTTCTCGTTGATCCTGATCGGGATCGTGGGGCTGATGGTGTCGGTGGGCTTCATCTTCTTCAGTGCGCCGGATCTGGCGATGACGCAGTTCACCGTCGAGGTGGTGACGATCATCCTGTTGCTTCTGGCGCTGAATTTCCTGCCCAAGACGACGCCGGTGGAAAGCAGCCTGCTGCGCCGGGTGCGCGATGCGGGCGTGGGCATCGTCGGTGGGCTGGCGGCATTCGGGCTGTCCTATCACTACCTTCTGCGCGACGCGGTGAGCAGCCCGATTTCCGAGTATCATCTGGCCAACTCCTATAAGGGCGGCGGCGGGACCAATGTGGTGAACGTGATCCTCGTCGATTTCCGGGGTTTCGACACTTATGGCGAGATCATCGTGCTGGGGATCGCGGCACTGCTGATCTATGCGCTGACCGAGACGCTGCTGAACAGCAACGTGCGGGCGCGGCTGCTGAACCGCAAGCCGGACCAGCCGCGGGCGGGCGACATGCATCCGATGATGATGGTGGTGCTGACGCGGGTGATCATGCCGGTGGTCATGATGGTCGGTTTCTACATCTTCCTGCGCGGCCATAACGAGCCTGGCGGCGGGTTCATCGCCGGGCTGGTCGTGTCGATCGGCGTGGTGATGCAGTACATGGCGAGCGGCTTTGCCTGGACGTCACAGCGGTTGAGATACCCCTATCACGGGGTGATCGGCGCCGGCGTCCTGATTGCCGGGCTGACCGGCATCGGGTCGTGGTTCGTGGGCAAGCCGTTCCTGACCTCGGATTTCACCTATGTGCGCATCCCGCCCTTCGAAAAGTTCGAGCTGGCGACGGCGGCGCTGTTCGACCTGGGCGTGTTCCTGGCCGTGGTGGGCGCGGTGATGCTGAGCCTTGAGAGCTTCTCGCGGCTGGCGCGGCGGGCGCATACGCCGGACACGGAACACCCGATGGACATCGATCCGTCACGGGATGACCCGCCGAAAACGGTGGGCGCAAGCGGGGGGCCTGTCTGATGGAGTTTCTTGTTGCATCGGCCATCGGTGTCATGACCGCGGGCGGCCTCTACCTTGTGCTGCGGCTTCGGACCTTTCCGGTGATCCTTGGAATTTCGCTGCTGACCTATGCGGTGAACGTGTTCCTGTTCGCCTCGGGGCGGCTGACCGTGGGGGCGCCGCCGGTACTGGTGGACGGGGTGGAGACCTATACCGATCCGCTGCCGCAGGCGCTGGTGCTGACGGCGATCGTGATCTCGTTCGGGATGACGGCGGTGGTGGTGATGATCGCGCTGGGATCGTTCCTGGGTGCGGATGACGACCACGTGGACGACCAGCCCGAGGAAGACGAAGACGCGCAGGCGGAGGGCCAGCAATGACCCATTGGATTATCGCGCCCGTCGTGCTGCCGGCGTTGCTGGCGCCGTTCATCGTGCTGGCCGCACGGTTTCATTTCGGAATTCAGCGGGCCTTTTCCGTGGCCGGTGTCGTGGCGCTGATCGCCATTTCGGCAAGCCTTGCGTGGTCCGTGTCGGACGGTGACGTTATCCTCTACCAGTTGAGCGACTGGGCCGCGCCCTTCGGCATCGTGCTGGTGGGCGACCGGCTGTCGACGCTGATGGTGCTGCTGACCTCGGTGCTGGCGCTGTTCGTGCTGCTTTATGCCATCGGGTCGAGATGGGACGAGCGGGGCTGGCATTTCCATGCGCTGTTCCAGTTCCAGTTGATGGGGATCATGGGCGCGTTCCTGACCGGCGACCTTTTCAACCTGTTCGTGTTCTTCGAGGTGCTGCTGATCGCCTCCTACGGCCTGATGATCCATGCGGGCGGCAATGAACGGTTGCGGGCGGGGGTGCAGTATGTGCTCTACAACCTCATCGGCTCGACGCTGTTTCTGTTCGCGCTGGGTTCGATCTATGCCGAGGCGGGGACGCTGAACATGGCGGACCTCGCGCAGCGGGTCACGCAGATCGGCGCGGAAGAGACCGTGGGCATCCGGGTGGCCGCCGTGCTGCTGCTGCTGGTATTCGCCATCAAGGCGGCGCTGGTGCCGCTGCATTTCTGGCTGCCGTCGAGCTATGCCGAGGCACCGGCGCCGGTGGCGGCCCTCTTTGCGATCATGACCAAGGTGGGGGCCTATGCCATCATCCGGGTCTACACGATGATCTTTCCGCCCGACCTGGAGGCGACGGCGGGGCTGCACGTGGTGTGGCTGATGCCGGCCGCGCTGGTGTCGCTGGCGATCGGCATGATCGGCGTGCTGGCGGCCAAGAAGCTGGACCGGCTGGTGGCGTTCTCGATCATCGGGTCGATGGGCATGGTGATGGTGGCGATTGCGCTGTTCACCGAGGACGGGATCGCGGCGGCGCTCTATTACATCGTGCATTCGACGCTGGCGGGCGCGATCCTGTTCCTGATCACCGACCTGGCGCGGTCGGGGCGCGACAACCTGAACCTGACGGCACAGCCGCCGGTGGCGGGGGCGGCACTGACGGCGGGGCTGTTCTTTGTCGGCGCGATTGCCATGGCGGGCCTGCCGCCGCTGTCGGGGTTCCTGGGCAAGCTGCTGGTGCTGGACGCAGCCTATGACAGCGCGCAGATGGCGTGGATCTGGGCCGTGGTGCTGGCCTCCAGCCTGATCAGCATCGTCGGGTTTGCCCGGGCGGGCAGCAACGTGTTCTGGAAGGCCCGCAGCGTCGCGCGGCCCGAGGGGGCGCCGCTGGTGGCCGCGCCGTCGGCGCTGAGCTATACCGCTGTCGGCGGGCTGGTGGCGCTGTTGATTGCGCATACGGTCTTTGCCGGGCAGGTGCACGGCTATACCAGGGCGATCTCGGCACAGCTGTTCGCGCCCGAGCCTTACATCTCAACCGTGCTGGAAACGCCGGGCAAGCTGGGCCGGCCCGAGGACAAGGCCAAGGGCAGCTATGGGGACGACGCCCATGGCGACGGCGATGACGCGGCCGCGGGCGAGACCAGCGGCGGCTATGGTGACGAGCAAGAGGACGAGGGGTACTGACATGACGCGCGCGTTCTACTGGCTGATCCCGCATCCTTTCCTGACCCTGCTGCTGACGCTGGTTTGGGTGCTGTTGCAGAACGGATTTTCCGCCGGGATGGCGGTGTTCGGGCTGATCCTGGGCATCATCATCCCCTGGATGACGTCGATCTGGTGGCCGGACACGCCCAAGGGCTTCAACCTGTTCCGTATGTTCACCTATGGCCTGATCGTGATCTGGGACATCATCATCGCCAACCTTCAGGTGGCGTGGATCGTGCTGACGGTGCCGAACGACAAGCTGAAGCCGGCCTGGATCGTGGTGCCACTGGATCTGCGCCAGCCCGAGGCGATCACCGTCCTGGCAGGCACGATCACGCTGACGCCCGGCACGGTGTCGTCGGACCTGTCGGATGAGGGGCACAGCCTGTTGGTGCACGTGCTGCACACCGACGACCCGGACGGCGTGCGCGACGAGATCAAGACCCGCTACGAGGCCCGGCTGGAGGAGATTTTCGGATGAGCAACCCTGCCGACATCATGGATATCGCGATCGTCATTTCTTTCGTGGCGCTGGCACTGGGGCAGCTTCTTTCGATGGTGCGCCTGGTAATGGGGCCGACGCCGGGGGACCGGATCCTGGCGCTGGACACGATGGTGATCAACGCGCTGGGGCTGGTTGTGATGGTGGGCATCTACCAGGGCGTGCAGGTCTATTTCGAGGTCACGTTGCTGATCGCGATGCTGGGCTTCGTTTCCACGGTCGCGCTGGCGCGGTTCATCCTGAGGGGGGACATCATCGAATGAGCTGGATCGACATCGGATATCTTGCCGTCGCGTTCTGCCTGCTGGTGGGCTCGGGCTTCGTCATGGTAGGCGTCTTCGGCCTGCTGAAGTTCAACGACCCGATGGCGCGCCTGCACGCGCCCACCAAGGTGGGCACGCTGGGGATCGGGATGTTCCTGCTGGCGTCGTTGATCCACTCTTTCCTGATTGGCGACAGGTCCTTTCACGAGCCGCTGATCATGGCGTTTCTGTTCGTGACGGCGCCGATCTCGGCGCATTTCATCGCCAAGGTTAACATCCACAAGCGGGCCTGCGAGACCCCGCCCAGTCCGCCGCGGGATGACACGTGGTCGACCCTGACGGACCCGGACGTGGAGAAAGAGGCCGAGGCGGACGCGGCGAAGGCGCGGGAGTAGGCGCGCGACAGGGTGGCGTGAGGTCCCGGATCGGGTCCGGGACGGCAGTTTTCCAATTTTGCACACGCGGAACAAGGGGTGACGGCGCGCCTTGGGGCCGCGCCGCCGCGTGGGTTTTCACCCGCCCTACATGAACTTCGGCTAAAAGTTAGCTTTTTGACTTAGTGTTATTGACGCGGCCCCGCTTGGTGGATTACTTAGTCGTATGGCTAAGTATGATTCGAAGCTGGACCTGTGTTTCTCCGCGCTGGGTGATCCGACGCGGCGGGTTATCCTGCAACGGCTGGCACGCGGCCCCGCGAGTGTCAGCGAACTGGCCGCGCCACACGACATGGCGCTGCCGTCCTTCATGAGCCACCTGAAAAAGTTGGAGGAGGCCGGGCTGGTCACCTCCGACAAGCAGGGCCGGACCCGGACCTGCACCCTGGCCCCGGACGCGTTCGCGCCGGTCGACGACTGGCTGAGCGAGCAGCGCCGGATCTGGGAAGGCCGGCTGGATCAGCTGGACGATTACGTTGCAACCCTGATGAAGGACCGAAAGACATGAACCTGAATCCCGAAACCGATCTGAGCTTTACCCGCACCCTGAACGCTCCGCGTGCGCTGATCTGGGGGTGCTGGACCACGCCGGAGCACATCAAGCATTTCTTCGTGCCCAAGCCGCACAGCATCGAGAGCTGCGAAATCGACCTGCGCGTGGGCGGGCGGTTCAACACGGTGATGAACGTGGACGGACACCTGATGGACAACAAGGGCGTATACCTGGAGGTGGTCGAGATGGAACGGCTGGTCTTTACCGATACCTATACCGAGGGCTGGGCGCCGGTGCCGGACCCGTTCATGACGGCGATCCTGGACCTGGAGGACGACGGTCAGGGCGGCACGATCTATACCGCGACGGCGCGGCACCGGTCGCCCGAGGCGAAGAAGACCCACGAGGACATGGGGTTCTTCGATGGTTGGGGCACGGTGGCGACGCAGTTGGAGGAGTACGCGCAGAGCTTGAGGTAGAGGGCGAGGGCGCGTGGGTTTTCACCCACCCTACGCCTGCGTTGCGGGAAATGTGCGGATTGAGCGAAGCGACGTGTTGACTCTGCCCCGAACCCTTATATAAGCGCCGCTTCATTGGTGTTGGTGGCCCTCGCAAGGGGATGCCTGTCGCCCGAGAGCCCGGATCAAGTCCGGGACAGGGAAAGGACAACGCCCTTCCTGTCCACGCCCCGAAAAGTGGAAACCGGTTTTCGGGTCAAGGCGTGGAAGCAAATCGAGAAGGAGATCAGCAGATGACGAAGAGAACTGCTGCCAAATACAAGATCGACCGCCGGATGGGCGAAAACATCTGGGGGCGTCCGAAATCCCCGGTCAACCGCCGCGAATACGGCCCCGGCCAGCATGGCCAGCGCCGCAAGGCGAAGATTTCCGACTTCGGCCTGCAGTTGCGCGCGAAGCAGAAGCTGAAGGGCTATTACGGCGACCTGACCGAAAAGCAATTCCGCCGCATCTTCCGCGAGGCCGAGCGTCTGAAAGGCGACACCGGCGAGCTGCTGATCGGCCTGCTGGAGCGCCGGTTGGACGCGGTCGTGTACCGTGCCAAGTTCGTGCCGACCATCTTTGCCGCGCGTCAGTTCGTGAACCACCGCCACGTGCGCGTGAACGGTCAACTGGTGAACATCCCGTCCTACCGTGTTAAAGAGGGCGACGTGATCGAGGTTCGCGACCGTTCCAAGCAGATGGCCGCCATCCTGGAAGCCACGCAACTGCCCGAGCGCGACGTGCCGGACTATATCGACGTGGACAATTCCAAGCTGACCGCGACCTTCGTGCGGACGCCGTCCTTGGGCGACGTGCCGTACCCGGTGATGATGGAACCGAACCTGGTCATCGAATTCTACGCGCAGAACTAAGCCTCTTAGGTCTGCAGCACCTGATCCGGAAGGCCGCGCCGCTGGGCGCGGCCTTTTGCATTTGCAAGGCATTTGAAGCTGGAGGAGACGCAGAGCATGGCACAGGACTTTCCAAAGTACGGGCGTATCGACGGGACCATCGTGATGATCGGCTTCGGGTCGATCGCAAAGGGGACCTGGCCGCTGATCGAGCGGCATTTCGACTATGACGCCGACAAATTCGTGGTGATCGAGCCGAACGCGGCCAATCACGAGGCGTTGCGCGAGCTTGGCTTGCGGTTTGTTCCCGAGGCGGTGACGGCGGAGAATTACCGCGACCTGCTGGGCGGGCTGATCGAGCCGGGCAAGGGGTTCGTGGTGAATCTGAGCGTGGATACCTCGTCGCTCGACCTGATGAAGTTCTGCCGCGAGCAGGGCGTACTTTACATCGACACGGTGGTGGAGCCCTGGGCGGGGTATTACTTCGACACGACAGACAACGCGGCGCGGACGAACTATGCCCTGCGGCAGGCGGTGCGGGACGAGAAGGCGGCCAATCCGGGCGGGACCACGGCGGTGAGTTGCTGCGGGGCCAACCCCGGGATGGTGAGCTGGTTCGTGAAGGAAGCGTTGCTGACTCTGGCCCGCGATACCGGCAAGGATGCGGACGCGCCGAAGGACCGGGAAGGCTGGGCCAGGCTGATGCAGGGGCTGGGCGTGAAGGGCGTGCATATCGCCGAGCGCGACACGCAGGCGCGGGCGCTGCCGCGGCCACGGGGGCATTTCGTCAACACATGGTCGGTCGAAGGCTTCATCGCCGAGGGGTTCCAGCCCGCCGAGCTGGGCTGGGGCACGCATGAGACGTGGTTTCCCGAGAACGGGCACAGCCATGAGACGGGCTGTCGAGCGGGCATCTGGCTGGAGCGGCCGGGGGCGATCACGCGTGTGCATACGTGGTGCCCGACGCCGGGGCCACAATTCGGGTTCCTGGTGACCCATAACGAGGCGATCTCGATTTCCGACTTCTACACGGTCGGCGCGGCGGAAGCGCCGGAGTTCCGGCCCACCTGCCACTATGCCTATCACCCCTGCGACGACGCGGTGCTGTCGCTGCACGAGATGTTCGGCGCGGGCCGGCAGCAGACCATGCACGAGATCCTGGACGTGGACGAGATCGTGACCGGCATCGATGAGCTGGGCGTGCTGCTTTACGGGCATGAGAAGAACGCGATGTGGTACGGCTCGCGCCTGTCGAACGTGGAGACCAAGGACCTTGCGCCCTACCAGAACGCGACCGGGCTGCAGGTTACGAGCGCGGTGCTGGCGGGCATGGTCTGGGCGCTGGAGAACCCGCAAGCGGGCATCGTGGAGACCGACGAGATGGACCATGCCCGGTGCCTCGAGGTGCAGCGGCCGTATCTGGGACCGGTGGAGGCGCATTATACCGACTGGACGCCCTTGCAGGACCGGTGGGAGCATTTCCCCGAGGATATCGACGAGAGCGATCCGTGGCTTTTCCGGAACGTGCTGGCGTCATGAGACGGGCGCGGCGTGGTCTGGACGCCGCAGGTCGTGTGATTTGATCATCGCGGGGCTGGTCACGACACGCCGCTGTCGGTAATGCGGACGAGGACCACCTGTTCCGGGCTGCTGCGGCCCGGCACAGTGCGTGTCGCTGCCCCGCGAGGAAAGACATCATATGACCAAGATCATGCCACAGCCCGGGATACTGGATATCGCGCCCTATGTGGGCGGAGCCAGCCATGTCGAGGGGGTGAGCAACGTGGTCAAGCTCAGCTCGAACGAGAACCCGTTCGGGCCGAGCGAGGCGGCAAAGGATGCGTTTCGCAAGGTGGCGTTCGACCTGCACCGGTATCCGTCGACGGATCATGCCGGCCTGCGCGGTGCGATTGCCGAGGTACACGGGCTGGACCGCGACCGGATCATCTGCGGTGTGGGTAGTGACGAGATCCTGTCGCTGTTGTGCCAGTGCTATGCGGGGCCGGGCGACGAGGTGATCCATACCGAGCACGGGTTTGCGATCTACAAGATCGCGGCGCTGTCGAACGGCGCGGCGCCCGTGGAGGTGCCCGAGCGCGAGCGGGTAACGGATGTGGACGCGATCCTGGCGGCGGTCACGGATGCGACCCGGCTGGTCTTTGTCGCCAATCCCAACAATCCGACGGGCACAATGGTGGGCGACGGTGAGATCGCGCGGTTGGCCGAAGGGCTGCCGGAGCATGTGTTGCTGGTGCTGGACGGAGCCTATGCCGAGTATGTCGAAGGGTTTGACGGAGGCGCGAGCCTGGTGGATGCGCGCGAGAACGTGGTGATGACGCGGACCTTTTCCAAGCTTTACGGGCTGGGCGGGCTGCGCGTGGGCTGGGGCTATGGCCCGGCGCATGTGATCGATGTGCTGAACCGGGTGCGGGGGCCCTTCAACCTGAGCCAGGCGGCGCTGGTCACCGCCGAGGCCGCGGTGCGCGACCAGGCCTGGGCCGAGAAATGCCGGACCGACAACACGCGGATGCGGGCCTGGCTGGCCGAGGCGCTGGCGGGGCATGGCGTACCCTCGGACACGTCGCTGGCCAATTTCATCCTGGCCCGCTTTGCCGACCGGGAACAGGCCGAGGCCTGTGACGAGTATCTGAAATCCGAAGGGCTGATCGTGCGGCGCGTGGCCGGCTACAACCTGCCGAACTGTCTTCGGATCACGGTTGGCGACGAATCCAGCTGCCGCCGTGTCGCCCATGCCGTCGGTCACTTCATGGGAGACGCGGAATGAGCGTGATCTACGATCGGGTTGCTCTGATCGGGCTGGGGCTGATCGCGTCGTCGATGTTCTGGGCGATGAAGCGCGCGGGGCTGGCGGGCGAGGTCACGGGCTATGCCCGGTCGGAAGAGACCCGCGCCGTGGCGCGCGAGATCGGACTGTGCGACCGGATTTGCGGCAGTGCCGCAGAGGCTGTCGAGGGCGCGGACCTGGTGGTGTTGTGCGTGCCGGTGGGCGTGATGGGCGCCGTGACCGAAGAGATTGCGTCGGCACTGAAACCGGGCGCGACGGTCAGCGACGTGGGATCGGTCAAGAAGGCCGTGATCGAGGCGGTCGGCTCACACTTGCCCGATGGCGTGCATTTCGTGCCGGCGCACCCGATGGCGGGCACCGAGCATTCGGGGCCGCGTTCGGGCTTTGCCGAGTTGTTCGACAACAAATACACCCTGATCGTGCCGGTCGAAGGCAGCGACCGGGAGGCGGTGGACCGGCTGGAACAGCTGTGGCAGGCGATGGGCGCGCGGACCGACGAGATGGATGCCGATCACCATGACCTTGTCTGTGCCGTGACCAGCCACACGCCGCACCTGATTGCCTACACGATGGTGGGGGTGGCCGACGACCTGCGCCGGGTGACCGACAGCGAGGTCATCAAGTATTCTGCCGCCGGTTTCCGCGACTTTACCCGGATTGCCGCCAGCGACCCCACGATGTGGCGCGACGTGTTCCTGACCAACAAGGACGCGACGCTGGAAGTGCTGGGCCGGTTCACCGAGGAACTCTTTGCGCTGCAGCGGGCGATCCGCACCGGGGACGGCGATTTGCTGCACGCGTATTTTACGCGGACGAGGAGCATCCGGCGTGGTATTATCGATGCCGGGCAAGATACGGATGCGCCGGATTTCGGGCGCGGGAAAAAAAGGTGAGCAGGATGCGCTTGGCGTGGATTTTTCCAGTCTTTCTGGCGAGTTGTTCGTTTGGCGGTGGCGACAGGGAGGACCCCGAGCTGGTGACGCGTGGTGCGGTCTGCGGTGATCCGTCGATCCAGGGCGTCGTGGTGGGCGATGTGCCGGGAAGCGGCGCCTGCGGGATCGCCAACGCGGTCGAGGTGGACGCGGTCGGCGGGGTTCTGCTGAGCCAGCCCGCGACGATGAATTGCCGGACCGCGCAGACCCTGAATGCCTGGGTGAAGAACGACATGAAGCCGATCGTGGGAGACACGGGCGGCGGCGTCGTAAGCCTGAAGGTGGCAGCGCACTACGTGTGCCGCACCCGGAACCACAAGCGCGGCGCTCGGCTGTCGGAGCATTCCAAGGGCAACGCGATCGACATCTCGGCGTTTATGTTACGGGATGGTACGGATATTTCCGTGCTGAACGACTGGGGCACGGGCAAGCGGGGCAAGATCCTGCGGCAGTTGCACAGCAGCGCTTGCGGGCCATTCGGCACGGTGTTGGGGCCGGGATCCGACGGGTATCACAACGACCACTTCCATTTCGACACGGCGGAGCACCGGAACGGATCGTACTGCCGGTAATCATCCAGGTTCGACGGGGTGAAGCTCAAGAAATCTGCACGGCGAGAGCAGCCACGCGTCAGGCAGTGTCGGAGGCGTGCTCTTTCAGCACGTCGATAGGCACGATATCCAGCGCGCGGGCGTGGGTGGCCTCGAGCCGGACCTTGGGCGCGCAGCCTTCGTCATGGGCCTGAAGGAAGCGGCCGGCGCAAAGGCACCAGTGGTCGCCGGGTCTGAGACCGTCAAAGCCGAATTCGGGGCGCGGCGTGGAGAGGTCGTTGCCAACGTACTTGGAATAGGCGAGGAATTCGGCGGTCATCAGGGCGCAGACCGTGTGGCTGCCCTGATCCTCGGCGCAGGTGTTGCAGTGCCCGTCGCGGAAAAAGCCGGTCATCGGCGCGGTGGAGCAGCTTTCGAGCTTGCCGCCCAGCACGTTGACGGAGGTGTCCATTTCGATAGCCATGCGGTGCTCCTTGGTCCGGTTGGGCATATCCTGCACGGGCCGCGCCCGTGGGGCAAGGGAGGCGGGGTGTCGCGGCCCTAGAACGTTTCGGCGATGCGGCGGAACATGGCGATGTTGGCGTCGTTCACGCCCGGCTCGCGGAAGGCGCGGTCGGCGGCGGTGGTGACGATGACCACGTCGCGGCCCTGGTCGATATAGATGTACTGACCGTAGATGCCGCGGGCCATGAACTGGCCCGGCTCGGCGCCTTGCGGTATCCACCATTGGTAGCCGTAGCCGATCTGGCCCGGCTCGGTGGGGGCGCTGGGGGCGGTGGAGTCGGCGATCCAGTCGGCGGGGACGACTTGCCGGCCGCCCAGCTGGCCGTTCTGTTCGATCATCAGGCCGAAGCGGGCATAGTCGCGGGTGGTCAGGTTTAGGCCGCCGAGCACGAAGGCCACGCCTTCGCCGTCGGTGATGTAGTAAGGCGCGGACTCGAGCCCGAGCGGGGCAATGATCTTTTCCGACAGAAGCGAGGGGATATCGCGGCCCGTGGCGCCGCGGATGATCATGCTCAGGACATGTGTGTCGATGGAGACGTATTGCCAACGCTGGCCGGATTCCGTGTCCCGCTCGGCGAGGCCGGCGGCGAAGCCGTCCATCGTGCCGCCCAGTGCCAGGACGCGGCCCATGCGGTTGATGTCGGAATCGTAGTCCAGGTAATCCTCGTCGAAGCGCACGCCGCTGGTCATCTGCAGCACGTTGCGGATGGTGGCGCCGTCGTAGGCGCTGCCCTTCAGCATCGGGGCATACTGCGTGACCGGGTCGTCGAGCGAGGCGATATCGCCCTCGGCCACGACAATGCCCATCAACGCCGAAAGAAAGGACTTGGCCACCGACCAGCTGATGCGGCGGTCGTCGGGTGAGGTGCCGAGGTGATAGCTTTCGTGGACGACCTCGCCCTGGTGCAGGACCATGAGCGAGGTGACGGCGCGGGTGTCCATCCAGTCCTCGGTGCCGTTCGGCAGGGTCATGGGCTGGCCCTCGGGCAGGGGCATGACGGGGGCGTCGCCGCGCGGCACGGAGGTGTGCAGGAAGGCGCTGTCCATGTTGGAGAAATTCTCGACGATGTGCTCGGCCTCGAAGAGCGTGTTGACCGCCATGAGGCGCGCGATCTGCTCGCGCTTCCAGAGGCCGATGGCGATGGCGGCGATGGCCAGGACGGCAAGTATCCGGAGCGTCCATTTCAGGATGCGGCGCATGGTGTGGTCCTCCCCGACAGGCAGCAAAGCACCAGGGGCGCGGGGCGGCAAGGGGAACGCGGCGTTACCTGAACTTGTCGATGAGCTTTTGCAGGGGGCTGCGGTCTTCGGTGCCCGAGGGGGCGGGGGGCTCGTCGGACTTTGCCGCCGGTCTCGCGTCGGCTTGCGGTTTCGGGGCGGATTTCGAGGAGCGGGCGGGTGCGGTGCGCAGGGAAACGGCGTTGAGGAACTTGTCGTTATGGCCCGCGGCCAGTTCGGAGGCGCCATCCGACAGGCCGCGCAGCAGGTCGTCGAGCCAGTCGGCGTCGGCCTTGGCGAAATCCTGAAGCACGTAATGCGACACCAGGTCCTTGCGGCCCGGGTGACCGATGCCGAGGCGAACGCGGCCATAGGCCTCGCCGATATGCGCGTGGATGGAGCGCAACCCGTTGTGCCCGGCGTGGCCGCCGCCCTGTTTGACGCGGCATTTGCCGGGGGCAAGGTCGAGCTCGTCGTGGAAGACGATGACGTCCGACGGCTCCAGCTTGTAAAAGCGCATGGCCTCGCCGACCGACTGGCCGGACTTGTTCATGAAGGTTTCGGGCTTGAGCAGCAGGACCTTTTCGGAGCCGAGCTTGCCCTCGGTCAGCTGGCCCTGGAACTTTGCCCGCCAGGGCGCGAAGCCGTGATCGGCGGCGATGCGGTCGAGCGCCATGAAGCCGATATTGTGGCGGTTCTTCTCATATTTGCCGCCCGGATTGCCCAGGCCCACGAAAAGCAGCATTGCCGATCACCCATTCTTTGATGAGGATGGTCTACGCGGCGCAGCGCGCGGAATCAACAAGACCGGCAGGGGCAGGGGAAATGGGCGAATACGCGGTGAACGGTGTGACGCTGGTGGTGCCCGACGAGATGCTGAACGACCGGGTCGCGGGCAAGCTGGCAAGCGGAACCTACGAGGCGCACGAGGCGCAGGCGGCACAGATGCGGCTGCGCGAGGGGATGCGCGTGCTGGAGCTGGGCGCGGGCGTGGGATACATCGCGTCGATCTGTGCGGGCGTGGCCGGCCCTGCGCACGTGGTGACGGTGGAGGCCAACCCGGCGATGCTGCCGGTCATTCGCGCCAACCTTGACCGCAACGGGTATCAGGCGACGCGGCTGATCCACGGGGCGGTGACCGGGGAAGGCGATGCGGAGGAGATCGCGTTCGACCCCAAGAAGGTGTTCTGGGCCGGGCGGATCGCGGACGAGGAGGCGGACGCCGAAAAGCTGGTGACGGTGCCGATGCTGCCGCTTGCAGGATTGCTGAAGGAGCACCGGCCGCACCTTGTGATCATGGACGTGGAGGGGGCCGAGCGGCATCTGTTCGATGCACCCTGGCCCGAGCACGTGTGGGCGGTGATGATGGAACTGCACCCCAACCAGTATCCCGACCGGGTGATCAAGCAGATCGTGGATTGCATGTCGCAGTCGGGGCTGACTTATGATCCGGGGCCGTCGCGGGGGCGGATCCTGTGCTTTCGCCGGTTGCGCCACACAAAAAAAACGCGAGGGCCGGGACCCTCGCGCTGATGTTCTCGCAATTGGGAGAAGAGCTTACTCTTCGCCGCCTTCTGCTTCCTCGACGCTGTCCGGGCCGGCCTCTTGCTCGGTTGCCGGAACCTCGTCGGCTGCGACGTCTTCGTCTTCATCCTCGGCATCGGATTTCAGCGCCGACGGAGCCGCGATGTTGCAGATCACGAAGTCACGGTCGGTGATCGTGGGTTTGGCGCCCTGCGGCAGCTCGATCTGGCTGATGGTGATCGTGTCGCCGATGTTTTCCATCAGGCTGAGGTCGACGGTGATGCTTTCGGGGATGTCGCCGGCGGTCACGACGAGTTCGATCTCGTTGCGGATGACGGTCAGCACGCCGGTCTTCAGCGCCTCGCACTTGTCCTCGTTGATGAATTCAACGGGGATGAAGAGGTTGATCTGGGTCGTGCGGCGCAGGCGCATCAGGTCGAAGTGGGTCGGAAGGTCCTTGACCACGTCGCGCTGAACGTCGCGGCAGATCACGCGGACGTCGTCGTGCCCGTCAACCTTGAGGTTGAAGAGCGTGGACTTGAACCGGCCCTGTTTCAGCCGCTTCAACAGGACGTTGAACGGAATGTTGATGGGCAGCGGTTCGACGTCGCCCCCGAATACGATCCCCGGAACCATGCCGTCGCGGCGTGCAGCACGAGCGGCGCCCTTGCCCGTCCCCGTGCGTTCCTGGGCGTGAAGATCAGGAATTTCTCCAGCCATTGTAATTCTCCATATGCAAAGGCGGGGCTCCTCCAAGGCTGTAGCCCCGCGTGAAGCCGTCGCTTTAGAGGATTAAGGGCGGCTTGAAAAGACCAAATATGCAAGGTTTTGCGGGTTTTCCGACCGCAGGTCGCGGGTCATGCCGGACGCGTCAGTTCCGGCCCGGTTCGGGATCGTCGAAGCACCTGCGGCCATTGCGGATCGCGACCAGGCTGAGGATCGTGATGACGCCGGTGGCGGCCAGGCCCATGATGCGCTCGACCAGGCCGTCCCACCGGGTGCCCATGGTCAGAAAGACCGGGACGAGAACGACCCATATGGCACCAAGCGCGATCATGGCGCGCGCCGACTTCGGCGCGACGTGGCGCAGGGCGCTGGCCATGGTGGCGGGGACAAGGGCGAATAGCGCGCCCAGCATGTAGACCAGATAGATGTGGATCACGACGCCGTCCTGGTCGCCGTCGCCGTATTCGTTGCGGGCACCCACGATAACGACGATTCCCGCGATGGCGGCGAGGCTGAGCACGCCGATGGACCAGCCGGACTCGCCCAGGTGATCATGCGACGCGGCCAGGGCGGTGGCCATGATGCCGGTGGCGAAACCGTAGAGCGCCACGTCCATGATGATTTCCGAATCGCCCGCCGCCAGGTCGCTGACGGTGTCAGACCACCAGTTGTAGTCCGGCACGTAGAATGGCGCGACGAGCGTTCCCAGGATGAGGCAGAGACAGCCGGCAATGCCGAGAAGGCCCAGGAATATCATGAAGACCGGACGCTTGCGGTGCGCCGGATCGAAATCTTCCCTGTGAAGTCGTGCCATCCGGCTCGCGCCCCCCTTCGCCGTGATGCAAGGTCAACGCGATCGAGGACGGGGACGTTCCGGAGTTACTGCCAGTCGCCGGAAAAATCCTTTGGTATCATAAGGATATCTCTGTCGACCTTGTTGATGTCGGTGTGGCCGCAGAAGGCCATGGAAACGTCGAGTTCCTTGTGGATGACCTCCAGCGCGCGGGTGACGCCTTGTTGGCCCATGGCGCCAAGGCCGTAGACATAGGCGCGGCCGATATAGGTGCCCTTGGCGCCGAGGGCGATGGCCTTGAGCACGTCCTGGCCCGAGCGGATACCGCTGTCGAAATGCACCTCGATCTTGTCGCCGACGGCGTCCATGATCTGGGGCAGGGCGCGGATGGCCGAGAGCGCGCCGTCGAGTTGCCGGCCGCCGTGATTGGACACGACGATGGCGTCGGCGCCCACGTTCAGCGCCTCGCGGGCATCGCGGGGGTCGATGATGCCCTTGATGATGAGCGGGCCGTCCCACATCTTGCGAAACTCGCGGATGCGGTCCCAGTTGAGCGCCTCGTCGAACGCCTCGGCGGTCCAGGAGCTGAGCGAGGAGGGGTCCGAGACGCCCTTGGCGTGGCCGACGATATTGCCGAAGAACCGCCGCTTGGTGCCCAGCATGCCGAGGCCCCACTGCACCTTGGTCATCATGTCGGCAATGGACTTAACAGTCAGTTTAGGCGGCGCGCTGAGACCGTTCTTGAGGTCCTTGTGGCGCTGGCCCAGCACTTGCAGATCGACTGTAATGACGGCGGCGGAACAGTTCGCGGCCTTGGCACGGTCAAACAGACGCTGCATAAAATCGTTATCTTTCAAGGTGTAAACCTGAAACCAGAACGGTTTTTCCGTGTGGGCCGCGACGTCCTCGATCGAGCAGATCGACATGGTCGAGAGCGTGTAGGGCACGCCGAAGTCTTCGGCGGCGCGGGCGGCCTTGATCTCGCCATCGGCGTGCTGCATCCCCGTCAGGCCCACGGGCGCGAGGGCCACGGGCATCGACACGTCCTGGCCGATCATCCGGCTGGCGGTGGAGCGGTTCGACATGTCCACGGCGATGCGCTGGCGCAGGTATATGTCACTGAAATCGCTGGAGTTCTGACGGAAAGTCTGTTCCGTCCAGCTGCCCGATTCCGCGTAGTCGAAGAACATCTTGGGCACGCGGCGGCGGTAGATCTTTTTCAGGTCGTCGATATTGGTGATGACGGGCATGGGCAAAGGCTCGGGCTTTGGTCAGGTTTTATGACCACTAGCCCGGATCGGGGCGGCTTGTCCATGCGGCGCACCGTCCTGCGCGGAAGAGGTTAACGCCGCCGGGAAGGGCGGCAGCAGGGGGTGACATGCGTGCACCCTGCGTGCACCGGGCGTGCACCGCCACGGCGCGGCAATGGTGTTGCGCGAAAATTTTTAACGCGCCGCGCGGCGGGACGGCGCCTCAGGCGGAATGCGCGCCGTCGGCGAGGCCCTTGACGAAGTCGAGCACCTGCGCGGGGCTTTCGCCGTCGGCCAGCTTGCCGACGATGGCGGAGCCGACGACGCAGCCATCTGCGACCGAGGCGATCTCGCGGCTGCTTTCGGGCGTACGGATGCCGAAGCCGACGACGATGGGCAGGTCGGTCTGCGACTTGATGCGTTTCACCTCGGGGCCGACATCGGCGGCCTCTGCCGCCGCCGCGCCGGTGATGCCGGTGATCGAGACGTAATAGACAAAACCCGAGGTGTTGGTCAGCACCTTGGGCAGGCGCTTGTCATCTGTGGTGGGGGTGGCGAGGCGGATGAAGTTGAGCCCGGCCTTCTGCGCGGGGATGCAGAGCTCGTCGTCTTCCTCGGGCGGCAGGTCGACCACGATGAGGCCGTCGATGCCGGCCTCTTTGGCGTCTTTCAGAAACGTCTCGACGCCGCGATTGTAGATCGGGTTGTAGTAGCCCATGAGCACGATCGGCGTGGTGTCGTCGCCCTTGCGGAATTCGGCGGCCATGTCGAGGGTGCGTTGCAGGGTCATGCCCTTTTCGAGCGCGCGCTGGCCCGCGAGCTGGATCGTCGGGCCATCGGCCATGGGATCGGTGAAGGGCAGGCCCAGTTCGATGATGTCGACCCCGGCGGCGGGCAGGCCCTTGACCACTTCGAGCGAGGTGTCGAAATCGGGGTCGCCAGCCATGACGTAGGCCACGAAGGCCTTCTTGTTCGCGTTGCGCAGTTCTTCGAATTTGGCGTCGATGCGTGTCATGTCGCGGTCCCGTCGTGATGTTCCGGCATGGTTTGGCGAATGCGGCGCGAAAATGCAATGGTATGTGCGTGTGGCAGACGCCGGAAATGAGTATTTGAAGCAAGAAAAAGCGGGGCGTTGCGCTGGGCGCGGCTTGGGCATAGAAGGCGCCGGAACGAGAGCAAAGAGGTGCATCATGGGCTTCAAGATGGGAATCGTGGGGCTGCCCAACGTGGGCAAGTCGACGCTGTTCAACGCGCTGACCCGGACGGCGGCGGCGCAGGCGGCGAATTTTCCGTTCTGCACGATCGAGCCCAATGTGGGCGAGGTGGCGGTGCCCGATGCGCGGCTGGACAGGCTGGCGGCGATTGCGCAGTCGAAATCCATCATCCCGACGCGCATGACCTTTGTCGATATCGCCGGGCTGGTGAAGGGCGCCAGCAAGGGTGAGGGGCTGGGCAACCAGTTCCTGGCCAATATCCGCGAGGTGGACGCGATTGCCCATGTGCTGCGCTGTTTCGAGGATGGCGACGTGACCCATGTGGAGGGGCGCGTGAACCCGGTGGAGGATGCCGAGGTGATCGAGACCGAGCTGATGCTGGCCGACCTGGAAAGCATCGAGAAGCGGCGCGCGGGGCTGGTGCGCAAGCTGAAGGGCAACGACAAGGAGGCGGTGCAGGCGGACCGTCTGCTGGCCGCGGCGCAGGCGATGCTGGAAGAGGGCAAGCCCGCGCGACTGGTCGAGGTGGATGCCGAGGACGCCAAGGCGTGGAAGGGGCTGCAGCTGCTGACGTCGAAGCCGATCCTGTATGTCTGCAACGTGGACGAGGCCAATGCGGCGGATGGCAACGATCATTCGGCTGCGGTGGCGAAGATGGCCGAAGAGCAGGGGGCGGCGCATGTGATCATCTCGGCGCAGATCGAGGAGGAGATCAGCCAGCTGGATGCCGAGGAAGCCGAGATGTTCCTGGAGGAAATGGGGCTGGAGGAGGCGGGCCTCGACCGGTTGATCCGGGCGGGTTACGACCTTCTGCATCTGGAGACCTATTTCACGGTCGGCCCCAAGGAGGCGCGGGCCTGGACGATCCGCACCGGCACGGCGGCGCCGCAGGCCGCGGGCGTCATCCACGGGGATTTCGAGAAGGGCTTCATCCGGGCCGAGACGATCGCCTATGACGATTTCGTCTCGCTGGGCGGTGAGCAGGCGGCGAAGGAAGCCGGCAAGATGCGGGCCGAGGGCAAGGGGTATGTCGTCAAGGACGGCGATGTGCTGCACTTTCTTTTCAATACCTGAGGCGCCGGCGCAGGCCGGATCGGGTGCGGATGGCAATGCGGCGCGGGCCTTTTGCAGGAAGGACCATCGGGCGCCTGTCGCCAGGTCCGCGCGCACGGCCGGGGCCGGCGCCGGGTTCAGAGCGTAGGAAGGTTTTTCGCCCGGCGGGCAGAATCGCCTTGTAATCCCCAGGTTTGCTTGGCTATACGCGTCGGCGGAGACGTGGCCGAGTGGTCGAAGGCGCTCCCCTGCTAAGGGAGTAAACGGGAGACCGTTTCGAGGGTTCGAATCCCTTCGTCTCCGCCATTCGCGGTAAGTCATTGAAATGTAAGGTTGTATCCGCATGTGGTACGCCCTACTTGGTGGTACATGACGTACCACAAGGAGCAATCGGCAAACGTGTCAGGCACCGAGGCGTCTGACATGCAGTACCTGATCAAGCCAAGTGGACCTGTCACGCTTTCGTGCCGCTCCGATTGCTCACTTATGCAGCCTTCGCTTCGAAGGCCAAGGGGCTTTTCCAGCCCAATGCTGAGTGCCTTCGACGCGGATTGTAGAAGCCGTTGATGTATTCGAAGATGGCCATCTCAGCATCGCGACGTGTCCGCCAAGACCGCTGCCACAGCAGTTCCGCCTTGATGGTCTTGAAAAAGGTTTCGACGGCAGCGTTGTCGTAGCAGTTCCCGGTCCCACTCATCGATGCCTTGAAGCCGTGCTGGCGCGGAGAAAAACTGGCGGATTGCGCCCAAACAGCGACGCAGTCATAGTGACTTTAAGGGCAGGTTAGCGTTCTTCTGCGGAGGATGGAGAGACGTGTGGTCCTATTAACTGGGGAACCCCATAAATCTATATACCCCTTCTACCACAACATACCTACTCCCACATCACCACGCTGCCTTGACGATCTTTTTGTGAAGAAGATGCGGAGCTGTCGCTGCGTTGGTTTCGACCAAAATCACCATCCGGTCGATCAGCGCCTCGATCTTGTAGTTGTTGCGGATGGCAATATCCGGCACCAAGACGATCTTGTCATTCCGATCAAAGCGGATCATGCCGCTCGTTGACGTGGAGGATGTCGCAGCTGGCAAATATCGCAGACGGGATCGCGGCAAGAATATCCCGGCATGACCTCTATATTCCTCCTCCTGCGCAGGCGATGAATAGCGGAGCTCAATCTCGAATGCTGACAGTAGTGCCGGCACTGGCGTCACTGGCTTCGTCATAGCGGAAGCTTTCGTTCCCGGTCGGTCCGTGCTTTTTCCAGTGATCGCCTTCAGCACCTTCTCGATCTCTGGCGATTTCTTGATCTGCTTGCCGTCGACCACATAGGCACCGGACTTCAGGTGTTCCATGTACCTGAAGGGCATCGACGCTGCGGTTGTGATACCGTGCGATCGCGTTCGTAAGGCGCTCGGAGAGCAACGCCTCCCTAAACTCGTAGTTGCCTCCGCCATCAAACGATTATGCCGTAGCAATAAGCTCTCTTTCTGCGACGAAAAAGGTGCGCCGCGTCTCACGGACGAGGTCCCTGATCGGCCTCACGCCGCACCGGTCGGCAAAGGCTGACCGGCCCTTTTCCTTGCTGAACAGGCGCCCTTTCGTCGGAGGCCAAACTTGGATCGAGGGCTGTTCAGGATGTGGATACATGCTAAAGGATGTATGTGGGCCGTTGACGGCTGAAAGACAGGCTACGCGTACATGCGTTCACACGACTGCCCAGGTGTCGCACGGCGTTGCGCGGTGTGGCGATGCGACGGTCCAGGCGCGGTCGGCGCGCGAATTTGTCGAATGTATGGGCCTCATATACTAACTTATGCTTCCCAGTGCCGTAATTAGTTGTATAATGACAACTGGTATAGGTTTGTGGCAGGTCTATCTGCTTTTGGATGAAGTTCCTTGTCGGGTTTGCAGGTAAGTGGCTGCAGGCACTACAGGATCACTTGGAGGCCCGAGGGCGTGGTGGCGAAGAAGGGTAGGCACGAATCGGTGGATCACACCGGAGAGAACGGCGCGCCGTCTCTCTCTGCGAGCGTGCCTGACTCCGATCGGCAGGGGCCCCGGTCCGGCCTGAACGGAGCGGCGTCCAGCGCCATCGGCATGGGCCTGGTCCTGCAGAGCGGCCGCGCGGAGGCGCGTGCCACCGAAAGCGGCGAGGCCGTGGTGCAGGACGAGGCGGTCCGCACCGAGGAGCGTCAGATCTTTACGGTCGAGGAGGCCGAGGTCGAGGCCGCGTCCGAGGTGCCCGATGTGCAGGTAATGGCGCAGGCGTCTTCGGGAGTGAGCGTGAAGGAGACGGAGGCGGAGCCGCCGGTCGAGGTCGCGGAGCTTCCGCCGGCCGGAGCTGTCGCGGCTTCGGGGGGCACGTCGGAAATCGAGGATGCCGGTGCGGCAGCTGCGTCCGCCGCCGCCATGCTGGCGGAAGGCGAGGACGCAGAGACGCTCATCCCGCGCGCCCAGGCGCCGACCGAGGCACCGAAAGTTTATGTCGAGATCGATTCCGAGGATGGCGAGGATGGCCTGTTGGGGCCGGTCCTCGACCCCGTGCTTGACCCGGTGCTGGGGGAAGGCGGCGTTGTCGACGGCCTGTTGGGCGCGATTGCCGGCGATGGCGGTGTCCTGGACAGCCTGCTTGGCGAGGGCAGTGTCATCGACGATGTGATCGATACGATCATCGGCGACAATGGCCTGCTGGACCCTGACGTGCTTGAGGGCCTGCTGGGCGAGGGCGGCTATCTTGGTGGCGTTGTCGATGTCGTGCTCGGCGACGAGGGTCTGGTCACGGATATCCTTGGCGAGGACGGGGTCGTGGACGACCTGCTGGACCCGCTGCTCGGAGACGAGGGCGTGCTGGACGGTATCCTGAGCCCGGTGCTTGGCGGTGGCGCGGTCGATGATCTGCTGGGCCAGGACGGTGTCGTGCCGGGGCTCGTCGGGGACCTGATCGGTGAGGACGGCCTGGTGGACGAGATCGTCGGAGATATTCCGGTGGTGGGTGATCTGCTCGGGTCCGACGGGTTGCTGGGAGGCGTGCTCGGGGGCGACAGCGCGCTGGGCGGGCTGCTTGGGCTGGGCGGCAGCGGCATTGATTCGACGGACGACGGCACCGGGTCCGACGGTTTGCTGGGCGGCGTGCTGGGCGATGATGGCCCGGTAGGCAGTTTGCTGGGCGATGACGGCCTTGTGGACGGCGTGCTGGGCGATGAGGGCCCGGTGGGCAGCTTGCTGGGTGATGACGGCCCGGTGGGTAGTTTGCTGGGCGATGACGGCCTTGTGGGCGGCGTGCTGGGTGATGATGGCCTTGTGGGCGGCGTGTTGGGTGATGACGGCCCGCTGGGCGGCGTGCTGGGCGATGAGGGCCCGGTGGGCAGCTTGCTGGGTGATGACGGCCCGGTGGGCAGTTTGCTGGGCGATGACGGCCTTGTCGACGGCGTGCTGGGCGATGACGGCCTTGTAGGCGGCGTGCTGGGTGATGCTGGCCTTGTGGGCGGCGTGTTGGGCGATGATGGCCCGGTGGGCAGTTTGCTGGGTGACGACGGCCCGGTGGGTGGTTTGCTGGGTGACGACGGCCTTGTGGGCGGCCTTCTTGGGGCGGGCGGCGACGATGATGATACCGCTGCGGATGACGGTGATTCCGGTGGCAGCGCCAGTGGCCTGCTGGGATCGCTGACAGGCGGCGGCGGGCTGATCGGCGGCCTGTCGGGTATTGTTGCCGGCGGCGGTGGTGCTCAGAACAACGCGGTAGTGACCGGCGCCGGTGATACCGGCAGCGTGGAGTCCGCGTCGGCGGATGATTCTGTGTCAGGTGCGCCTGACGCGAACGGCTCGGAGCCTGAACAGTCTGAGCCCCTGCCCGAAACGGGCACGGATCCGGAAGCAGGTGCAGATTCGTTCGATGACCTGGAGGAGTCGGGGGATGACGGATTTCTCGATACCCTTGTCGGAGCGGGCGATGACGTGGCCGCGGACCTTGCGGAGAACCTGACGCAGTTTGGCGGGGGCCTTCCCGTTGACGGGATGGACGATGTCCTGACCGGGCTTCTTGGGGACGACGACGCGTTCGGCGTCGAGGTTCCCGAAAGCGAGATCGACGGCTTCGACGACCTTTTCGCCGGTCTTGTCGGGGACAGCAGTCTGACCGGCACATTGGTCGGGACGGGCGGTGACCTGCTGGCCGACGGCGAGGTCGATGACCTGCTGAGCGAGATCCTCGGGCCTTCGAGCGCGGATGTCACCGGTGGGGACGGCGACGTGATCGGGGCGCTGCTGGGCGATGCGGATGCCGATGGCGCAGATTCGCAGGTTGGCGGTCTGCTGGCAGATATCGGCGGCCTGTTTGGCGACGCTGCCGGTGGCATGAATGCGGACAGTTCGCTGTTGGATGATCTGTTCTCGTCTCAGGACGATAGCGTCTAATAGAACACAACCATAACGTTGCAGGCTATTGAGACTAAATGGGATAGTGCACTACATCCAATTCGGTGGTAATTGTTCCTTGCAATGCTTTCGGCTGTAAGAGATCTTTTACTTGCGGTTGAATTGTGTATCTTGATTAAGCGTGGGGTTGAATATCAGGGGGTGCCGTCCTTTTACAGGGCCGGCGCCAGTGGTGTCGTGGGATGAGCAAGCAGCGCGAGCTGTCATTTCGTAGGGGGCGCGCTTTCGAAAGCAATGACCGGGGCCGTTCCGCCGCGGCTGCCTTCGATGCTTTGAACCGGCCGGTTGCGGTCATTGCCCTGTCTTTCCTTTTCATTCTTGCCATTGCCAGCCCGGTGCGGGCGCAGATGTCGCTGCAGGAGGCGGTTCTGCTGGCCGCGCAGACGGATCCGGGCGTCGAGGCGCTGCGGCAGGAGGTCGCGATAAAGAGCGTGGATATCGACGCCGCGCGCGACGCCTATTTCCCCGCGATCAGCCTGTCCGGTGAAACCAGTACGACCGCCAGCGACGGGCCCGGCCTGGTGCTGAGCGTCACGCAGCTGCTTTTCGACTGGGGCAAGACGAAGGCGGAGATCGAGCAGGCCTCGCAGGTGCGGGTGCAGGCGATGGCCGACCTGAAGATGGCGGTGGAGGACCTGTCCTTCGAGATCGCGGGATATTTCCTCGATGTCGAGGTGCTGGATCGCAAGATTGCCTATACCCGGGAATACATGAGCTTTTCCCGCCGCCTGGCGGGACAGGCGCAGGACCGTGCCAGGGGCGGTGTCGGCGACAACAGCGAGGTCGCGCGCGCCCGGCTGGAGATCGCGCGCGCGGAAGAGCAGATGTCGCAGCTCTTGGCGAACCGGCAGATCGCGCTGGCGCAGCTGGAATATCTGGTGGGCCGGCCGCTGGGCGATGTGCGCAGGCCGCCCGCGATCGGGTTTGCGCAGCATTACGGGTCAGTCGAGAAGATCCGCGCCGCCATCCGGATCGCGCCGGAATACACCGCCGCCCGGGCCGAGGTGGCGGAGGCCGAGGCGGGGATCGATACCGCGAAGGCGCAGCGCTTTCCCACCATCAACCTGCAGGCGCAGGGACGCGCGGACCTGAATGGCGGTGACACGCAGACCGCGCTTGGAATCTCGGCCGGGGTCGATCTGAATTCGCGCGGCTTCGGCCAGCGGCAGATCCAGAGCGCGCGGCTGGAGCTGGAAGGCGCGAAGGCGTCGATGCGCGGGGTGGAGCGCGAGTTGCTGAACACCACGACAACCGCGCTGGAGCGGCTGCAACTGTTGCGGACGAGCGAACGCTCGAAAGCGGCGCAGCTGGTGGAATCGGAAAAGGTGCTGGCCTCGTACGAAGAGCAGTTCATCGCGGGACAGCGCGAGATTCTGGACCTGCTGACCACGGGGCGTGACCTTTACGACGCGCAGATCGACGAGATCGATACCTATGACGAGAGAAAGAGGACCGAGTACGAGTCCGCCAGGGACCTTGGTGTCCTTGGCACGATGCTGTCGGCGGGCACGGTAAGATGACGACGGGAAGACACGGGGAAAACGCGATGACTGATGCGGAATTGCACGATCCGCTTGTATTGGGGCTGTTGCAGCTGTGCAGGATCCAGGGCGTCACGACCTCCTCGGCTCAGCTGACCGAGGGGCTTCCGCGGGAGGCGGGCAGCCAGTTGTCCGCGGACCTGGCGCCGCTGGCGCTGAGACGGGCGAACATGAGCTGCCGGACGACGCGCGAACCGCTGCAGTCGCTGCCGGAGCACAGCTTTCCGGTGCTGGCGTTCCTGAAGAACGGCCGCACGGTCATCGTGGAGGCCTACAAGGAGGGTCGGGCCAAGGTGCTGTTGCCGGAATCCGGCGGTGGCAGGGCGGTCTGGACCGCCGAGGAACTGGACCGGCTGCGCGACGACAGGGTCCTGATCTCGAAACCCATCGACATCGTGTCGGGCCGCCTGGATGGCAAGAAAGAAGGGCGCGGGCACTGGTTGACGGGGCCGGTCTGGGAGAACTGGTGGATCTATCGCGACGTGATGATCGCCTCGATGGCAGCAAATATCCTTGCGGTGGCCACGGCGCTGTTCTCGATGCAGGTTTATGACCGCGTGGTGCCCAACAACGCGATGGATACGCTATGGATCCTGGCCAGCGGTGTCGGCATCGCCATCGTTCTGGAGCTGATTCTGCGCCTGATGCGGTCGTCGCTGGTGGACGTGTCGGGACGGGACCTGGACCTGCGTCTGTCGGCGCAGCTTTTCGACAAGGTCGCGAACATGCGGCTGATCAACCAGCCGGCCTCGACCGGGGTGTTTGCCAACCAGGTGCGGGATTTCGGCACGGTGCGGGAGTTCTTTACCTCGAACACCGTGACGGCGATTTGCGACCTGCCGTTCGTGATCATCTTTCTTGGCGTGATCTGGTTCATCGGCGGACCCATCGCGCTGGTGGTGCTGGCGGGCGTGATCCTGACCGTGCTGCCGGGGCTGCTGATGCAGAAGAAACTGGCAAACGCCTCGCGCGAGAACACGCGGGAGGCGGCGGCGCTGAACGGCCTGCTGCTGGAGACGATCACGAACCTGGAGACGGTCAAGGCGGCCCGGGCCGAAGGACGGCTGCAGCGGTCGCACGCACAACTGACGGCCACCATGGCGACCACGGCAGTCAAGACCCGCAACCTGACCGCGCTGATGACGCAGCTTGTCAGCACGGTGCAGCGGCTGGCCTATGCGGGCGTGGTGATCGTCGGGGTGTACCTGATCGGCGCCGGGGAACTGACCGTGGGCAGCCTGATCGCCTGTACGCTGTTGTCGACCCGCGCGATGTCCCCGATGGGGCAGGTGGCCGGGCTGCTGGCGAAATGGCAGCAGGTGCGTGCGGCGATGGAAGGGCTGAACGAGATCATGAAGCTGCCCGTGGAGCGGCCGACGGACCGGCATTTCGTGCGCGCCACGGACATGAAGGGCGATTACCAGATCCAGGACGTGGTGTTCCGCCACGATCCGCAGGCACCGCCAGTTCTGGCCATTCCCGAACTGAAGATTGGCGCCGGAGAACGCATAGCTATGCTGGGCGGGAACGGGGCTGGCAAATCCACGCTGCTGCGGCTGCTGGCCGGCCTGACCGATCCGCAGGCGGGCAGTGTGCTGGTAGACAACCTTGCGATGAGCCAGATCGACCCGATCGACCGGCGGCGCCAGATCGGCTATCTGCCGCAGAGCGTCGCCCTGTTCCAGGGAACGCTGCGGGAAAACCTGCTGCTGGATCACGGGCTGCATTCCGACGCGGAATTGCTGGAGGCTCTGGACGCTGTGGGGCTTGGCACGTTCGTGCGGCAGCATGTGCGGGGTCTCGACCTGCAAATCCAGAGCAACGCGAATGTCTCGGGCGGTCAGCGGCAGTCCATCGGGCTAGCCCGCGTGCTGCTGCAGGACCCCAGGGTGGTGTTGCTGGACGAGCCGACCTCGGCCTTCGACCACGTGACCGAAGCGAAAGTGATCAGCTATCTGAAGGAGTGGCTGAAGGGGCGCACGGCGATCATCGCGACGCACAAGCGCGAGCTGTTGGGGCTGACGGAACGAGCGCTTGTTCTCAAGGACGGCAGGGTCGCGCGTGATGGCGACCTGTTGCAGATACTGAACGCGGCGCGCGCCAACACGGCACAGAAGAAACCGGTGCAGGCAGTGACATGAGCCACGCGGAGCTGGAAACCACGAGCCATCTGGACGGCACCTATCGTCGTCAGACGCTGCGGCGGGCGCGCTGGGTGATCCGCACTGTGGTTCTGTCGCTGATCATCGCCGTGGCCTGGGCGGCGATGGCCGAGATCAACGAGATCACGCGCGGCGATGGACGCGTCGTCCCCCTGCGGCGGTTGCAGTCGATCCAGAGCCTGGAGGGCGGTATCCTGGCGGAACTGCATGTCAGCGAAGGCGACATGGTGGAGGAGGGCCAGCTGATCGCGCGGCTTGATCCGACGCGGTCGGAGACGGCCTTCAACTCGACCCAGGCCGAGATCACCGCGCTGACGGCGGAGGTCAAGCGGCTGGAGTCGGAGGTTCTGGAAGTGCCGGAACTGGATTTCGGGCCGAACCCGACCGAGACCGAGGCCACCGAATTGCGCCTGTTCGAGGCGCGGCGCAAGAAGCTGGACGCCTCGCTGGCGTCGCTGGAGGAGGAGCGCGAGACGGTCCAGAGCCAGATCGACATCACCAGCCCACTGGCGGCCGGCGGCTCGGTCAGCCAGATCGACCTGTTGCAGCTGCGCCAGCAAAAGGCCGAGCTGGACGGGAAGATCAACGAGGTGCGCAACGCCTATGTGCAGGAAGCCTACAAGGATCTTGCAACGCGGCGCGCCAAGCTGACGACCTTGCGGCAGGACCTGATCCAGAAGCGCGACGAGTTCCAGCGGACGGAAATCAAGTCGCCGGTGTCGGGGCGGGTGAACAACATCAAGATCACCACGCTGGGCGGCGTCGTGCAGCCGGGCGAGCCGATCATGGAGATCACCCCGACCGACGACCAGTTGCTGATCGAGACCAAGGTCAAGCCGCAGGACGTGGCCTTTGTCGCGCCGGGAATGCCGGCGAGCGTCAAGATCACGGCCTATGATTTCGCGACCTATGGCGACCTGCTTGGCGTGGTCGAGCAGATTTCCGAGGATACGGTCGAGGAAGAGACCGCGCAGGGGATGCAGGATTTCTATCGGGTGATGGTGCGCACCGAGAGCAGCTATCTGAAGAGCTTTGGCGAGGAATACGCGATTCGTCCGGGCATGGTCGCCCAGGTCGATATCGAAAGCGGGAAACGTTCCATCCTGAGTTACCTGACGCGGCCGCTGACCCGTGCTAGATTGAGATAGACGCTCCGAAAGGGGCAGGCCGGAGCGTGACGCGGGGGGCGCGGCCACGCAACGGTTTACTGGAAAGAAAGAAGAATATGCTGCCGCCAGAAATCGTTTCTTCCCGGCGATTCCCGGGGTAAACCTTTGTTTCGCCGTGCTTTTCGTCTGTGGCATGTCGCTGACGCCAGCGGCGTTCGCGCAATCGGTCCGAACGTTCGAGAGGGTCGAGGTACGCGGCGCGGAGTTCATCCCCGAACAGGATATTAAGGATACCTGCGGTGCGGTGCCGAACGTGCCTTACCTGGAGCTGGAGTTGCGGGCGATCGAGGAATGCCTGATGTCGACGGGCGTGTTCGAGAGTGTCGCGCTGGTCCCCGAGGGGGACACGCTGGTGATCGAGGTCGAGGAGCTGAACACGCGCCCCGGACGGATCGAGGGATCCATCGCCTATGCATCCGATGACGGGCTGATCGCGGGCCTGTTCTTTGAGCGGTACAACCTGTTTCCCGACACCTACGGGTCGGCCCGCGTAGAGGTGAACGAAGACGTCAATCGCGTACTGGGGCAGCTGTATCGCGTGGACGTTTTCGGCGATTCCATCGACCTTGGTTTCAAGGCCGGGTGGGAAGACACGTCCTATGACGACCACGCCTTTTCGCAGGAAACCTACCAGGCGGAGGCCTATCTTGCCTGGACGCCGAACGAGGCGACACGGTTCGAGGCCGGGCTGGGATACCGCGATCACCGGCTGTACGACGTGGCGCCGGCGACCAGCGCGCTGTTGCTGAAGGAGCGGACCTCGGGCATCGAGGCGCCATATCTGCGGCTGGGCCTGGAGCACAGTTCGATGACCGCGGAAGATACCGGGTGGTCCTCCATGGAATACAGCGTGGGGCTGGACCATTACTTCTGGAACCTCGGGACCAGTGACCGTCTTTCCGATTTCAGGCTGGAGACACGGTCTTATGTGCCGCTGTCATCGAGGATGCGCCTGGTGTTTGGCCTGGATGCGGGAACGGTTTCGAGCCTGGGCAGCAATCCCAGCCGCGCCGTCGACCGGTTCGCGTCAGGCGCGAACGGGTTTCGCGGCTTCGCGCCGCGGGGAATCGGCCCGCGCGACCAGGGTGCTGCGCTGGGCGGACAGAATTACCTGGTGTCGACCATAGAACTGCAGCGGAACCTGGAGGACATATTCGAGGCGCCGCTGATCGGGGGGCTGTTCTGGCAGACCGGTGGGGTCTGGGACCTCGATGATACGCTGGGCGGCTCGATCGACGACAGTTTTCACAAGCGCAGTTCCGTCGGGGTGTCGGTATCGTTCGAAGTGGGCAAGACGCCTGTTTCGGTTTTCGTCGCCGTGCCGGTCGAGAAGGAACCGGGCGACAAGGAACAGCTGTTCGGCCTGAGCCTGACCACGAATTTCTGAGTGCGGGCGAGCCGCCGCGGGGATCGTGGCCTGGTGGGCGAATCATCGGGGTTTTCAAGGTGTTGCCAGCACGCGTGCGCGCAGGAAATGCAGCGCGCCGTTCGGTTTGCCGGGGTGCGGAGCCCGTGGGGCGGCAAGCATGACGCTTGGACCGAGCGCGGTATCGGAGCCATTGTTTACAGGGCTTTTGCAAGGAGGAGCAGGTTTGGCGTCATTGGAGTTACATACAAAAGAATGGTAAAGTGATAAAATACTAGTAAAAAGAATGTCTGTATTGTAGAAAGTATGTAATCCGGAGCGTCAGGAAAGCTGCCGTTTTACGCGACGTCCGGACCTTTTTTATCTGGTTTCGGTTCGTTCCGACGCCGCAGGGGATGTTGGTATCAGGATGAAATGGCTTCGATCCGCTCGGGCGAATTACGGGCCCTCTTCGGCGCCCAGTCTTGCCGACCGCATTTTTCACCGCACCGAAGACGAGATGGAGCGCGCGTGCTGCCTGCGCGCGGATGTCATCGGGCTGCTGCGTGTCAATCGGGATGCTGCCATTTCTGCGTGTACCAATCGGAGGAACAGGCGGACATCGACACCTGTCGACTGGATTTCCCGGGTTGGTTCAGGGGCGGCCCAAGACGTTGCGTGGGGTTCATGACAGAGATTTTCGAAGGGGATGTTTCATGCTGCTGTATAATTTCGAAATGGAAACCGCGATACCCGTCGCCGGACAGGCCCCGCGGGAGGAGCGGAGGGTCCTGGCCTTTCTCGACTGGGACCATCTGCCCTATGAGCTGAGCCGGCCCGGACAGGGGTTTCGGATGTGGCTGTTGCGCGGGGAGGATTCGGACCGTGCGATGGGCCTTTTGCGAAAGTGCCAGGCGCCGCTGGACGTGTTGATCGTCGACGAGGATTTCTTCGGCTTTCCCGAGGATGCCGCCGACATCTGCCTGCAGATCCGCCGCATGTATCCGGATATCCGCATCGTCGGGATAGAGAGCGAGATGGTCGAGGGCGACTCGGTTTTGATGTCGCTGGGGCTGTGCGACCGGACGTTGCCGGCGGCCCCCGATGCCGGGGCGATCGCGGGCACGCTGATGGCGCTGGACGCAACCCGGCCGCACGCGGGGGGGCGCCACCCGTCAGATGTAGTTCATGTCCCGCGCCACGATGACCGCCTGCGTGCGGTTGCTGGCGCCCAGCTTGGTGCAGATCGACTTGACGTGCATCTTGACCGTCGCCTCGGCCAGCGACAGCGCCTCGGCGATCTCGCGGTTCGGGCGGCCCTCGGTCAGAAGGCCGAGAACGTCCATCTCGCGGTCGGAAAGCGGGGCCTTGGTGGTGCCGCGCGACTTGAGCCGCTGCTGATCGATCAGTTCCACCGGAACGTACCGGCCCCCCGCCGCCATGAAGCGGATTTCGTTGGCCAGGTCCTTGAGCGACGCGGTCTTGAGGATCACGCCGGAGCTGCCCATCTGGAGGATTTCGGAGATCACCTGCGCGGCAGGATCACTGGTGAGAAGGCCGGTCGGGCGGCCGCTGTTCGCCTCCATCGCGCGGGCGAGCCCCGATGTGCCGTTCATACCGGGCATGTTGAGGTCGACGAGAACCAGATCGAACGGACCTTCGCTGGAGATGATCGACAGGGCCGTGTCGAGATCGGGGGCGGTGGTGACCTCGAAATCGGGCAGGTTGGAAAAGAAATGCTCGAACATCTCGAGCACCAGGGCATGGTCGTCGGCAATCAGCACACGAATGACCGACGCCTGGAAACTTCCAGATGATGCAGCTGTCGTCACGCGTTTTTCCTCTGCGCAGTTGGTTGCCCTTCGGCATCATTGATGTGCCATCCGGCAAGATGGCGGAGACCTCTAAAACAAAAACTAATGCTGCATAAAGAAGATCACGCGCGAAAAACAAAGGTGTGCGATTTTTGCGACATTGCGTTGCTCAAGAGCCTCAGTCGAGCCGCTCAAGGGCGTTTTGCGTTTCTTGTACGGCAGCTTCCAGCTGGTGGACGCCCGGTTCGATTGATTGTCGGCTTTCCAGTGCCAGCTCGACCGCGCGCAATCCCTTCTCGACCGTCGCCAGTCCCGTAAGCGTACACGCGCCGGTGGCCGCGTGCAACATGCGGCCCGTATCCTGGCCGATGCCGTCGTCGCGCAGGCGGGACAGCACATCGGAAGCCTCGTTCAGGGCGCGTTGCATGAAGGAGATGGCACCGGATTTCCCGAACTGCTCGAGCAGGTCGTTGACGACGTAGCTGTTGAGCGGGCCCGGCGGCGCCTGCGGTGCGCTGGCCGGCGTCGGGGCCGCGGGGGCCGCCGCGGCGTCATCCGCGCGGGTGGAATCGAGCACGTTCAGGATGACTTCGCGCAGGATGGCGGGGCGCACCGGTTTCTCGATGACTTTCTCGATGCCGCCGGCGTGACAGGCGTCGACGATCTTCTGGCCGACATGCGCGGTGAGCGCGATGATCGGGCCGGTCCAAGGCGCGCTGATCGCGTTGCGGGCGCGGTGTGCGAATTCGACACCGGTCATGTAGGGCAAGGTCATGTCGGTGATGATGAGGTTCAGCCTGTCGCGCACGTCCGGGCTGTCCAGCAGCGACAGCGCCTCGGCTCCGTTTCCCGCCGCCCAGACCCGGGCGCCCGCGCTCCTTAGGACCTGTCCGATCCAGTCGCGGCTGGAGGGGCTGTCCTCGACCAGGATGATGCCGATGCCGGACAAGTCCCCCTCTGGGGCCCCGCCGTGGTACGCCGCGGCCTCGGGGAGGATGTCTCTTTTGCCCTGGAGCAGGGGAATCGTGACTTCGATCACGGTGCCGATCACCGCGCCGGCCGGGTCGTCCCCGGCGTGGCGGTCTTCGAGGTCGAGCTTTCCGCCAAGCTGACGCAGGGCGTGGGCCAGTACGTTCAGGCCGGCCGAAGGTCGGTCGGGCCGGGGCGCGGTGGCGCGACCGAGTGACCTGGTCTGGCCCAGAGCCTCGTACAAACGCGCCTTCTGATCGTCCGGGAGCCCGCCGCCGAGATCCTTGACGACGAGGGATATCCTGAGGCTGTCCTGAGTGCCGTCGGCCGAGGGCAGGGCGCGGCAGGTCAGGATAATCTCGACCTCGCTGCCACCGTGTTTGGCCGCGTTGTCGATCACGTTCTGGAACAGGGCGCGCACGAACTGAACCGGGCCGTGGACCCAGATATCCTCGTGCGGGTCGAGCCGCAGTTTCAGTTCGACGTCGCGCTGCCGGGCGATCGGGCCGATCACCACGAGCATCGACCTGAGTTCCTCGGTGATGTTGAAGGTCTCGTCGGGGCGGATGCCTGCGAGGCTCTGGTCGCCGCGAATGACGCCGAGCACGTTGCTGATGTGATCGAGCGCCACCTCGGAGGAGTGCCGGAGCTGGTCGCGGTCCCGTTTCCTTTCCGCTTCGGTGGCGTGCTCGGTCTCGATCATCTTTTCGGCGGTCGCCAGGAGCGACTGGATCGGGGTGCGCAGGTCGTGTGCGACGCGCAACAGGGTGGCCGAGCGGGACCGGTTGCGCAGCCAGGACGCCTCGTGGTCGTTCTCGGCCAGGCGCAGCAGGTAGCCGTCGCGCGCGCCGAGGGAGATATGCACCACCTCACCCTCAAGCTCCATCGTGCCGAGCGAGAGCGAGGCGGCGGTGCTGCCGGCGCGGTGGGCTTGCGTGCACAGGGTTGTCCAATCGAGCTTTTCCCGGAGTGTCGCCTGATTGAGGCCGAGCCGCTGCGCGGGCGGGTTGGCAAGGAGCACCTTGCCGCTGTCGCTGGCCAGCAGGGACGGTCGGCGATCCGTCGCGATCATGCGCGCGATCGTCTGGATCACCGGGCGCATGCTGAACTCCGGCTTGGCGGATGGCCTGGACGTGTCGGAGATCATACGCGTTTTCATCCCGTTACGATAATCGCAATGGCGGATCGACGGCCTCGGCGGCTGTCGCGTTCAGTCTCTCCGAAATCGCAGTCGCGAGAAACAGGTGCGTGTTCTTCGCGCGGAGGTTCTTGCGAAGCTGGCAGGAGTGCAACACCGAAGGATATAGTGTCTAGACAAAAGTTTAATATTGATACATACATTTGATATGTAATTTGCCGTGGGGGCAATCCTAAGTTTGTGATTCTGGCCTCAGGGGGCCTTGTGAAAAAGGATGTAAGATATGGCGATGAGTGGACAGGTGGCAGGTGATGCGGTGGATGTCCAACTTTCGGTCAACCGCGACAGCGTGAGCCGATTTACGAGGTCCGGGGACGACCTGATGGTCGAACTGACCAATGGCGACACCATTCGGATCGAAGATTTTTACGGCGGCGCCGCGAACGGAGAGGCGCATCGCCTTATCTATGCGGATGGCAGCTATAGCGGCGTGGAAGGCGTGATGGGCGAGGAGGCCGTCGCAGGCCTTGGCCAGGGCTTCGGGATGAACGGCCTTGGGGCCGGGCTGGCGGCCGCGGCGGGCATCGGGGGCATTGCCCTGGCGTCGCACCTGGATGACAGCAACGGCGGCGAGACGCTGGATCCCGATCCCGACCCGGAGCCCGATCCCGACCCGGAGCCCGATCCGGATCCGGAACCCGATCCCGACCCGGAGCCTGATCCGGACCCGGAGCCGGAACCTGACCCCGATCCGGAGCAGACGACCGGCGTTCTCGACTCGGTCATTGCCGACGATGGCATTCTTGGCCCCGTCACCGGCAACGACGGCGGCCTGGGCGCGATCACGGGGTCGGAAGGTTTGCTGGGGACGCTGGCCGGCGATGACGGATTGCTGAGCCCGGTGACCGGCAGCGAGGGTCTTCTTGGTTCCCTGTTGGGGGCGGGACTGATCGGTGACGGTTCGATGTCGGACGACCCGCTGGACAGTGTGACGGACGGATTGCTGGGAGAGGAGTCGCTTCTGGGCGGTCTGCTCGGAACGACGGGTCTGACCTCTGGCCTGGCCGAACCGGACGGCGTTGTCGGCGGCCTGTTGACGGAGGACGGACTGGTCGGCGGCTTGTTGACGGAGGATGGTCTTGTCGGCGGCCTGTTGGCCGAAGACGGGCTTGCCGGCGGTTTGCTGGGTGGCGACGGCCCGGTGGGCGGTCTTTTGGGCACCGAGGGCCTGGCCGGCGGTCTGCTGGGCGAGGACGGCCTTGTCGGTGGCCTGCTTGGCGACGAGGGGTTGCTGGGTGGCGTGACCGGAGAAGAGGGCCTGCTCGGCGGTGTGACCGGCGATGACGGTCTGCTGGGTGGGCTTCTGGGCAGTGAAGGACTGGCCGGCGGTCTGCTGGGCGAGGAGGGCCTTGCCGGTGGCCTGCTTGGCGACGAAGGGTTGCTTGGAGGCGTGACCGGAGATGAGGGCCTGCTTGGCGGCGTGACCGGGAATGACGGTCTGCTGGGCGAGGACGGTCTTGTCGGTGGCGTGCTTGGCGACGAAGGGTTGCTGGGTGGCGTGACTGGCGAGGACGGTCTGCTGGGCGGCCTGCTTGGCGGTAAGGATGACCTGCTGGGTGGCGTGACTGGAGAGGACGGGCTGTTGAGCGGCCTTACCGGGGATGACGGTCTTCTCGGCGGCCTGACCGGAGGGTTGCTCGGTGGCGAAGGCGGCGGGCTGCTTGATCCGGCGATTGCCGATGGCGGTCTGCTGGGCGATGTGACCGGGAACAGCGGCGTGCTGGGCGACGTGACCGGGAATGACGGCCTTCTCGGCGACGTGATCGGTGACGAAGGGGTCGTGACGGAAGTGACCGACCTCGTGCTGCTGACGGATGGTGATTCGTCGGGCTCCGGCGGCCTGCTCGGCGGTTTGCCCGGTGGCCTGCTGGGAGGCGATGACGGCTTGCTCGGTGGTCTTCTCGGAGCAGAAGACTCCCTCATCTGATCCGACTTGCCGGATCGGCACCTTGACGCCCCGCCTTTTGGTGGGGCGTTTTTTATGCCGAGAGGTGGGCGGCGGCCCTGATTTTTGGAGTGTTTTGCTGCGGACGCCGGAAAATCGCCATGAATGGCGTGCAGAAGTCTTGACTTTTAGTGCTTTGGGTCGTCTGATATATACTTAAGGATTTCGCACATACTTAAGGCTGTAGATTTCAGGGGCCTGTGCGAGAGGGGGTTGAAACAGGAGTGGAAAACATGGCGAACAGAATTATCCAAGCGTCCCCGACGGAGGTGCGCGTCTTTCTGAATGTCGATCAGACAGGACAGGAAGTTTATACACGGTCCGGCAACGACCTTGTCATTGACCTGGGGGCCGGAGAGACGGTCACGGTCAAGGACTACTACCTGCCGACCGAGAACGGCTCGCTGCACAGCATCGTGTACAGCAACGGCCCGGTCGTCGATGGCGACCCGACCGACGGCGGCGGCCTTGGCGCCGGGTTCTCGGAGGAGGGAATCGCGGCGGCGGTGCTCGGCGGCCTTGGCCTTGCGGCGGTGGCCGCGAGCGGCGGCAGCAGCGCGCCGCTGGATGATACGGATGCTGATGCGGATGCTGACGCCGACGCGGATGCTGACGCGGACGCTGATGCAGATGCTGATGCTGACGCCGATGCTGATGCGGATGCTGACGCCGACGCGGATGCTGATGCGGATGCGGACGCGGATGCCGATGCGGACGCTGATGCAGATGCCGATGCGGACGCTGATGCAGATGCCGACGCTGATGCTGATGCAGATGCCGACGCGGATGCCGACGCCGACGCTGACGCAGATGCCGACGCTGACGCAGATGCCGACGCTGACGCGGATGCCGACGCTGACGCAGATGCCGACGCGGACGCAGATGCTGACGCGGATGCAGATGCTGACGCTGATGCCGATGCTGACGCAGATGCAGATGCAGATGCTGACGCGGACGCAGATGCCGACGCGGATGCTGATGCTGACGCGGATGCCGACGCGGATGCTGACGCGGACGCAGATGCCGACGCGGATGCTGATGCTGACGCGGATGCCGACGCGGATGCTGATGCTGACGCGGATGCAGATGCAGATGCTGACGCGGACGCGGATGCTGATGCTGATGCGGACGCCGACGCAGATGCCGACGCGGACGCCGACGCGGATGTCCAAGGCTTGCTCGATCCGGTGATCGGCGCCGGAGGGCTGCTCTCGGGGGTCACCGATAATGGTGGGCTTCTGGGAGATGTCACCGGCTCGGAAGGGCTGCTTGGCGATCTGGTCGGTGCCGACGGCGCGCTCGGCGAGTTGGGCGATGACCTGTTCGGCCAGCCGATCCTGGGTGACGGCGTGCAGGGTGACGAGACCGGCCTGCTTGATGGCGTGGTTTCCGATAGCGGCCTGCTGGGCGACCTGACCGGAAACGAGGGCGTCCTGGGGGATGTCACCGGGTCCGAGGGCCTGCTGGGTGACCTGCTGCAGAATGACGGAGCGCTCGGCGACGTGACCGGCTCGGACGGGCTGGTCGGTGACCTGATCGGCACCGGGTCCCTGGGCGAGAACGGCATGCCGGATGACGGGATGGGCGGCGACGGGCCTCTGGACGGTCTGATCGGTGAGGACGGCCTGTTGGGCGGTCGTACCGGAGACGATGGTCTTCTGGGCGGTCTGCTGGGAGGCGACGGCGGCCCGCTGGACGGCCTGCTGGGAGGAGACGGCGGCCCGCTGGACGGTCTGACCGGCGACGACGGCCTGTTGGGCGGTCTGACTGGTGAGGACGGTCTGCTGGGCGGTCTGCTGGGAGGCGATGGCGGCCCGCTGGACGGTCTGCTGGGAGGAGATGGCGGCCCGTTGGACGGTCTAACTGGTGAAGATGGTCTGCTGGGCGGTCTGACTGGTGAGGATGGTCTTCTGGGCGGTCTGCTCGGAGGCGAAGGTAGCCCGCTCGACGGCCTGCTGGGCGGCGACGGTGGCCTGCTGGATGGTCTGACCGGTGAAGCCGGCCTGTTGGGTGGTTTGACAGGCGGTCTGCTGGGCGGCGAAGGCAGCCCGCTGGATGGCTTGCTGGGCGGCGAAGGCAGCCCGCTCGACGGCGTGCTGGGCGGCGACGACAGCCCGCTTGACGGCCTGCTGTCCGGTCTGACCGGCTCGGATGCCGGGCTGCTGGATGACGTGGTGTCGGACGGCGGATTGCTGGGCGATGTCACCGGCAACAGCGGCCTTCTTGGCGACGTGACCGGCAATGACGGCCTGTTGGGCGAGGTGATCGGAGACGAGGGGCTGGTGGCGGACGCGACCGACCTGGTGCTGATCACCGATGGCGACCCGTCGGGCGGCGGCGGACTGCTGGGCGGTCTGACGGACGGCCTGCTGGATGGCGGCCTGCTTGACGGCGGCCTGCTGGACGGGCTGACCGGCGGGTTGACTGGCGGGAGCGACGACACGGCCATCTAGGGCCAAGAGAAAATGTTTCCGGGCGGGTCTGCCGCCCGGAAATCATCCGAAAGGGGCGTGGACACGCGCAGACGAGAACCCGGGATCGCTGACCTGACAGACAGGGAGGCGTAGGAGGAGGCCCCCCTGAAAGCCTTCTCCGAGCGCTGGGACGCCCCGTACCGGAGGCGCCCCAGCAGAGAGGCGGATTGTGCCACCCCCCACCACCACTCACCTAGCATGGTCCGCCTCTCTCCATCGAAAGAAGGGAATTACCAGGTGAGGTGATGCATCGCAGTGTTGTGCGAATGATCGCTCAAGTCCAGAGAAATAGGGGGAAATCGCGCTGGCGAGGCGGCGCGGGAAGGCGGTGGAAACTGCGTTCGGGGATCCTGTCAGGCCTTGCAGTCCTGGGTTGATCGGCAAAAGCTTTGCATACCAAAGGCTTGCAAGTTCTCTCCGATCGAGGGGCACGTCACGTGCGGATGCCGGTGGTGTGACAGAGCTGCGACAGATGGTTTTCGCGGGCGAGCAAAAAACAATACGAAAGATTTATCAATACATACTAAAAATATTGACAATATACTTATGGCGTTGAATTACATGCATAAGCTCTGGGTGAGGGTGAGGCCCATCACGGGCCGCTGATAAATGGGAGTGTTAAAGAAAATGGCGAACAGAACGATTCAAGCGTCTCCGGACCAGGCCCGTGTATTCCTGAACATGGATCAGACCGGTCAGGAGAAATACGTACGGACGGGCGATGACCTGGTGATCGACTTTGGCAATGGCAACACGGTGACGGTCAAGGACTACTACGTTCCGACCGAGAACGGGTCGCTGCACAGCATCGTGTACAGCAACGGCCCGGTCGTCGATGGCGACCCGACCGAAGGCGGCGGCCTTGGCGCCGGATTCTCGGAGGAGGGAATCGCGGCGGCGGTGCTCGGTGGCATCGGGCTGGCGGCTTTGGCGGGTGGCGGAAGCAGTAGTGCGCCGCCGGATACGGATGCGGACGCTGATGCCGACGCGGACGCCGATGCCGATGCGGATGCTGACGGGGATGCGGATGCCGACGCTGACGCGGATGCGGACGCCGACGCTGATGCGGATGCCGATGCGGACGCGGATGCAGATGCGGACGCCGATGCAGACGCGGATGCTGACGCGGACGCCGATGCGGATGCAGATGCTGACGCGGATGCAGATGCAGATGCAGATGCTGACGCGGATGCAGATGCAGATGCTGACGCGGATGCAGATGCTGACGCTGATGCGGACGCCGACGCGGATGCCCAAGGGTTGCTCGATCCGCTGATCGGCGCTGGCGGATTGCTGGCCGGCGTGACCGATGATGACGGTGTCCTGGGCGACGTGACCGGTTCGGAAGGGTTGCTTGGTGATCTGGTCGGTGCCGAGGGCGCGCTTGGCGATCTTGGTAAGGAACTTCTGGGGCAGCCGATCCTGGGCGACGGCGTGCAGGGTGACGAGACCGGCCTGCTTGATGGCGTGGTTTCCGATAGCGGCCTGCTGGGCGACCTGACCGGAAACGAGGGCGTCCTGGGGGATGTCACCGGGTCCGAGGGCCTGCTGGGCGACCTGCTGCAGAATGACGGTGCGCTGGGCGACGTGACCGGATCGGACGGGCTGGTCGGTGATCTGATCGGAACCGGCACGCTCGGCGAGAGTGGCACGCCGGGCGGCGGCACCGGCGGTGACGGCCTGCTGGGTGGTCTGACCGGTGAGGACGGCCTGCTGGGGGGTCTGGCCGGTGAGGAAGGTCTGCTGGGTGGCCTGCTCGGAGGCGACGGCGGCCCGCTGGACGGTCTGACTGGTGAGGATGGTCTGCTGGGCGGTCTGCTCGGAGGCGAAGGTAGCCCGCTCGACGGTCTGCTGGGCGGCGACGGTGGCCTGCTGGATGGTCTGACCGGTGAAGCCGGCCTGCTGGGTGGTCTGACAGGCGGTCTACTGGGCGGCGACGACAGCCCGCTGGATGGACTGCTGGGCGGTGAAGGCGGTCCGCTCGACGGCCTGCTGTCCGGGCCGACCGGTTCGGATGCCGGACTGCTGGATGACGTGGTGTCGGACGGCGGGTTGCTGGGCGATGTCACCGGCAACAGCGGCCTTCTTGGCGACGTGACCGGCAATGACGGCCTGCTGGGCGAGGTGATCGGCGACGAGGGGCTGGTGGCGAACGCGACCGACCTGGTGCTGATCACCGATGGCGACCCGTCGGGCGGCGGCGGACTGCTGGGCGGTCTGACCGACGGCCTGCTGGATGGCGGCCTGCTGGATGGCGGCCTGCTGGATGGCGGCCTGCTGGACGGGCTGACCGGCGGGTTGACTGGCGGGAGCGACGACTCGGCGGTATAAGCCGACCGGACCCCGGCCCCGGAGCGCACGCCGCCCGGGGCCGGATATGCCATCCGCCGATATGCGCGCGAGATGGCATGCTGCTTTCCGGGGAAGGGAGATGCCTGCATGCCCGACTGGACATTGAGGACTGTCGCGACGCTCCTGCGCGGGGCCGCGTGGATGCATGTCGAGGACGAGAGCCGGGTCGTCTCGGGCATTTCGACCTATTTTCCGACCTACCGACCCGGCGATATCGTTTTCCTCAGAACGGGCGAGATGGCCTTCGGCATCACGCCGGAGACATTGGCGCGCGAGGGGCTGCGCCCGCGGCTGGTGGTCGTTTCAGACGAGGTGCCGGCGGCGCTGGAGGCGGAAGCGATTTTGCAAGTGCCGAACCCTATGCAGGCGCTGATGCGGCTGGCGCGAGATGCCCGCGGCCGAATCGAGGCGCCGGTCGTGGCGATCACGGGCAGTTCGGGCAAGACATCGACCACGGACCTGACCGCACATGCGCTGCGGTCGCTTGGGCCGGTCTATGCCACGCGCGAGAGTGGCAACCGGCCGAGAGGCGTGGCCTGGAACCTGGGCTGCGCGTCGGAGCGCGACCGGTTCGTGGTGCTGGAGCTTGCAATCGGCGGCATGGCGGACAATTCCAGGCTGGCACGGCCTGACGTCGCGGTGTTTACCAATATTCAGCTGGCACATGTCCTCTATCACCAGGACTTGCGCACGATCGCAAAGCGCAAGGCGCGAATCTTCGAGGGGATGCGCCCCGGCGCGCCGGTGATCCTGAACAGCGGCATGCACGAGGGTGCGTATCTGCAGGAGGTGGCCCGTAACAAGGGGCTGGAGGTGATCCATTACGGTCGCCGGGCTCAGGATCACGTGGTGTTGCTGGGGTTCGATGCCAAACGCGGTGTGGCGACGATCGGCATAGGTGACAGGCGGGTGCAGCTGGCGCATTGTCTTCGGCACGGGCCGCACATGCTGGAGAATTTCATGGCGACCTGTGCGGTGTTTCACGCCTTGGGCCTGCCATTGAACCGGCTGGAAGAGCGCTTTGCGAGTTTTCGCGTCACGCGCGGCCGCGGCGACATGCATCGGCTGCCGGTCCAGGCCGGGGCCTGCGTGCTGCTGAACCATTCCTACAACGCCAATCCGGCGTCGATGCGCGCGGCATTGATCCACCTGCGCAATACGCCCACACAGGGCCGGAGGATCGCGGTGCTGGGGTCGATGGCGGAGCTGGGCGATGTCAGTGCGCAGGAACACGCCAAGCTGGTGGCGTATCTGGGCGAGCTGAAGCTGGACCGTGTCTATACGTTGGGCCCGGAGTTCGATGGCGCGGCAGACCTGCCAGGCCACCGGGCGCTGGGCGGGCCGGAGGGCCTGCGGGAGGTTCTGAAATCCGAAGCGCGGGCAGATGACGTCATCATGGTGAAGGGTTCGAACGCAACGGGGCTCAACCGCGTGGTCGACGCTCTGCTGAAAGAGTGCACGTGCGCAGTTCCCGAAGGGGTGCCGCCGGGCGTTGGCGCGTGGGGCGCGGGGAGTCAGGCGGGTGGCTCTACCGGGATGGGCCGCGGAAACAGGTAGCAGTCGCTGTTCGGTCTTTGGCCGAGGACGCGAAGCTCGATCTGGAGCGCGCCGGGAACGATATGTTCCTGTGCGGGCGGGCGCAGGCCGTAATGATCGTAATAGATCCGTCCCGGCTGCCAGCGGCTGGTGGGTTGCATCCAGTCGCACGGGTCGTGGTCGGTTCCCCGGCCCCATTCGGCCGCTTCCCCGGAACCTTGCGGGATGGCGACGAAGCTGAGGCGGAGGTCTTCCCGGACAGGTTTGGGGCTGGACCACCAGGTCTCGATCCAGAGCATCTGCCGGCAGGTGATCGATGATGGCCGGATCCGCATGCCAAGCAACTGAAGCCCGTTCAGAGACACCGGTGCGATGCGCGCGTCGCCGGGAACGAATCCTGCCTGCCCGAGGGCGGCATCGGGCGTATAACCTGCCAATACGTCGTGACGGTAGCGGTCGGAGGGCCGGATTGCGGGGGCGGCGGTGCTGCCGGAGCGCGGCGCCGAGGGATCGACCCGGACGAAGGCCTGTTCCGCGTTGCGGGTGAGCGCAGTACCCAGTGCATGGCAGGCACTGTCGAAGCTGTCGATGGCCCATGTTGCCGCCTCGCCTTCGAGGCGCTGGCTGAAGCCGTCGCCGATACCGACCGGCACGTATTCGACCCATGCGATCCCGGTCTTGCCCAGGCCGAAGCGGAAAAGCCCGCCGGGCCGGAACCACGCGCGCGGGGTGTCGGACAGCAGGGAGCCGGTGCCGTGGATGATCGGTTTCCCGTGATAGAGTTCGATCCCGTGGAGATGCGCGCCGGTGGTGCCGAGCACGCCGTGGGCGCCGGCATCGACCAGGGCATGGGACAGCGTGCGGATGTCACTGTCCCGTGTCGGGGCGCTTCGCGCGGGCCAATGCACCGAGACGAGGACGATATCGGCGTGCTTGCCGGCAGCCGCGATCCGTTCGCCCATAACGCGGCGCCAGGCCTGCGGATCCCTGGGGGACAGGTAGGCGGTGCCGAAGCCGTCATCGCCGGCGGCGAAGCGATGCTGGGTCGTGTCGACGCTGAGCAAGGCAACGCGAACATTACCCGCGCGGCAGATGACGGGTGCGAAAGCATCCTGCCGGTTCGCGCCGCTCCCTGTGCTGGCGATACCGAGCGCGTCGAGAATTTCATGCTGCTGTTGCAGGGCGGTTGGCCCGTAATCGCCGCTATGAGCGTTTGCCACGGCGACGGCGTCGATTCCGGCGGCGGTCAGGACACGCAGCATCTCGGGGCGGGCGCGATAGTAGAAAGGGCCGTCCTCGCCCTTGTCGATGCCCTGTGTGCCAAGAGTGCTGACGACGCAGTCGAGGTTCACAACCGCAAGGTCGGCGGCGCGCAGTTCGGGAATGTCGAGGACGTTTTCCGCCCCGAGCTGGGCCGTGCGCATATGCTGGCGCCGGCCGAGGTTGACAGCACCGCCCCAGGCCAGCACCGCGTCGGCGGGCAGGGGCAGGTCCCGCGCCGGGGCCGGATCAGATGACGGGAGGGGCGGCGCAACATCGCGGTGCAGGTAATGGCGAAGATAGGCCACGAAACCGGACAGGTAGTGTTCGACATCGTCGATGCGGACCCGGAACGCGTGATGGCGGATGAAGAAGCTGCCCAGAATGCGTTTCGGATTGCGGAAATACATCGCCGTTTCGGGCCAGAAAAACCCGTTCAGCAGATACTGTGCCCGTGTTTCCAGCGCGCGGTAGAACTTGTCGCGGTCGAGATGTTTCAGGAGGTGGCGATGCGCGTCGCTCTGCTCCAGCCGGAGGATCATCTTGTGCGCCGCCATCATCAGTTCCAGCAGCGTCGGGAAGGTGGTGATCCTTTCAATGACGAAGTCGAGATGGGTGGCGACGTTCTGCAGGCCGAAGCGGAAATAACGCTCTTCCGGGCGGTAGAGCGTCAGTTCGTTGACGCAGTAGCCGAGCCAGTGATCGTTGGTGCGCCAGTGTTCCTGTGCGATGAAGTAGTCGAAGGCCTTTTCCACCAGTGCCAGCCAGCGCGGGTCTTTCGTCAGGCCGTAAAGGCGCATCAGGCCGAAAGCGGCCTCGCCGTCGTAATAGATGATGCGGAACCGTTCCTTGACGGAGAGATCCTCGGCGTCGAGGACGTGCGACAGTTGACCGGTGGCAGGGTCCTGCATGTGGGCGATGCCCTGCGCCAGCTGTTCGAGAAGCGGCAGGTGGCGTTCGTCGCCGGTCAGCTCCGTATAGGTGACGAGGGCGAGAAGACAGACCGCGCTGCCGCCCAGTTTCACCTCGTCGTTGACGTCGAGGAGATAGGCGACCCGTTCGCCACCGGGGAGGGTGTATTGCCGGATGAGTCCTTCGGTCAGCAGGCGCAGGGCACGGTCGATCGCGGCCTTGAGCCCGGCGTCGCGGGTGACCTGCCACGCCTCGAGCATGGCATAGACCGTGCTGGCGTGGCGCAGGGTGTTGTAGGCCTTTATCTCGCGGTCGAAGCAGGGGTGAAGGCCGTAGATGAACTGGCCCTCCGGATCCACCTGGGCGGCGAGGAAGCGGCTGGACTGGTCGATCATGTCATCGACCGTGGCCGCGTCGAGTGGATCGACGCGGCGGCGGCCGGTGTCGCGGCCCTCGGTGCCGCCGCTGAACCCGTGCAGGGGCACCGGGGGCCGATCCGGCTGAAGCAGAAAGGCATCGGTGGCGAAGAGGCGCACCGGATCGGTCGGTGCGTCGGGCAGGTGAAAGTCGTGACCGAAGCGGCGCTGGCCGTAGATCTGCGTGTTCTTCGCGTTCAGCCCGCCCTCTTGCCGGTCGTTGCCGAGGTAGAGCATGGCGTTGGCGTTCAGTTCCTGCTCGAGGAAGGCCTGGCGGAAGGCTGGGTCGAGGGCGATGCCGTAGCGGAAATAGTTGCGCTTGCTGAGGGATATGGCGAGCTGGCACTGCTCCCATGTCAGGTTCCAGGTGCGGGTGACCCAATCGACACGAAGCCAGCGGACCTGCGGATCCGGGTCGGGGCAGGCGCGGCGCCACGAATCGAACCGGGACCAGATCGTTTCGGCGTCCGGACCTGTGAAATGCACGACGCGGGCGCGGGTCTTGCCGTCGCAGACCGAAAAGAACACGCGCAGGGGGGCGTCCTGTTCGGCCGAGGCGAGCGCGTATGTCAGCGCCGCACGTGCCTGTGGCAGAAGGGCCGACAGGGGGGCCTCGGGATGGGCTGCGATGGGCGGCACGAGGTCCGCGATGCCGAGCCCTTCAAAGGATGCGTGTGCCTTCGTCATGAGGATCACCAGTACCGCATGGACGTCGACCGGAGCAAGCTGGCGCTAAGGAGCCGGCGCAGGCTCGCGGCGGAGCAGGCTGCGCCCGGCGACCGGATGCCGCTGGGTTCAGTTGGCGCGCGTGGTGCCACGCCGCGTCTCATTATCCTTTGCGCCGGTACGGGGGCCGGTTGGCAGCGCGCGTGCACTGTCCGGTTACGATGAAACGGATCGCCCAGATTGCCAGCACGAGCAGCCCCGTCACCCAGCCGACCAGCACATAGGCGAGCAGCATGGTCCATAGGTTGGCGCCGTGGAGAAACGCGGTGATCGCCGCCGTCGTGCCGCAGATCATGCCTATGAGAACGAGACCCACGAGGTGCCGGCCGTCCTGCTCTGCGCCGCCAGGATCGGGTTCGTGGCATTCGCTGCTGTCGTACCGGTCAATTGCCGCCATGGATTGCCTCTCGACGAATAGCTAAGGTATGGTTTACACAGTAATAAGGCTATATATACAATACATACGTATGTTTTGCAAGCGGAAGTTGCGCGTGTTTGGTTGCATTTTGCTAAAGACGACGGGCGGAATCCGGCAGGTTTTCAAGTCAATCACGTTTGGAATTGAATGGACGCCATACTTTCATCATATCCTTTAGGATGGGTTACTGGAAGACGGTTACGACCACGAAGATGGGCAAGATGCGCAACCGGCGTGACGACATCGAATACCTGCTGTGGCAGGTCAGGAAAATGCAGGCGGAGCAGCAGATCCGACCTTTCGCGTTTCATCGCGCCGTGGTGCTGCTGGTACGCGACGAACGCTTTATCGAGGCGCTTGCGATCTGCGAGTATGTGCGGCGCTGGTGCGTGAGAGCGGAAGCGTATCACGACGGGACTTCGGAGATGATCTGGAAAAGCCCCCGTCTGCGAAACTGTATCGAGCGTATCGATCAGCTTTATGGCAACCTCTGACGCCGGATGCGCCGGGACACGAGCGTTGCCGGTAATGTGATGGAAGGCCGCTTGCGGCGTCTTTATTAACTGCTCATTATCAATGCCTTCGCGCAAAGCGTTCGCAATGATTTCGTACATTGCTTGTTCAGTCTGGCGGGCCGGCGCCGAAGTTAAGCGAGCAGTGAAGGTTTCTGTGGATACTCCAGATCAAAGAGCCTAGGAGACAATCTTGCAGATGTAACGCGGTAGAATCCGCCATCGAGGGTCGAAACGCAATGACGAACCGTTCCATCCTAGCCGTCGTGACAATGGTCCTGGGCTTGACTGTTTCAAGCCTGTTCACCGGGCGCGCAATGTCTCAGCAGGCCCAGGAGCCGGTGCCGGTCGTGGTTGTCACCTTGCAGGCGCAGACGGTGACTCTGACCTCGACGCTTCCCGGTCGGGTCGCGGCGTCGGCGGAGGCGGAGGTGCGTCCGCAGGTCAACGGAATCATTACGGAACGGCTGTTCCGGGAGGGCGCGTTTGTCGAGGCGGGCGAGGCGCTCTACCGCATCGATTCCGCGACCTATTCCGCCGCGGTCGAACAGGCGCAGGCCGCGGTGACGCAGGCCAGGGTCCAGTTGGATGCGGCGGAGGTCGAGGCCGAGCGGCTGGTGGAGCTGCGCGAGCGCAACGTGACGAGCGAGCGGGCCTTCGACGAGGCCAAGGCGGTTCGCGACACCGCCGCGGCTGCGGTGGAGGTGGCCCAGGCGCAGTTGCGGTCGGCCGAAATCGAGCTGGAACGCACCACGATCCGGGCGCGCCTGTCGGGCGAGATCGGCCTGGCGCGGACCAGTCCGGGCGCGCTGGTGACGGCCAGCCAGGCCGAGCCGCTGGCGGTGATCCGGGACATCGATCCGGTTTATGTCGATGTGACCCAATCGGCCGCAGACCTGCTGCGGTGGACCCGCGGGCAGACGGAAGACCAGTTGACCAATGCCGACACGACGGTGCGCCTGACCCTGGCGGACGGGTCGGAATTCGACGAGACGGGCACGATCACCGCCGCGGAGCCGAACGTCGACCCGCAGACCGGCGTGGTCGTGCTGCGCATGCAGTTCGACAATCCCGACCGCCTGTTGCTGCCGGGGATGTACGTGCAGGTCGAACTGCCGGTGGGCACCGCCGAGAACGTACTGTTGGTGCCGCAGGAAGCGGTGCAGCGCGACAGGCGCGGGCGCCCGTTCACCTGGGTGGTGACGGCCGAGAATGTCGTCGAGGAGCGCCAGGTGACCATCCTTCAGGACCGCGGATCCGAATGGGTGGTCAGCGACGGGTTGCAGGACGGCGAGCGGGTGGTCGTCGCCGGTTTCCAGAAGACCGGCGTCGGCGCGACCGTGGCGCCCGAGGAACGCCCGGACCCGGAGGCCGCGCCGGACGGCGAGGACACCGAAGAGCCTGCCGAGGCGGGCGAACAGACATCCCCATAAGGATCCACTTCAATGGCGCGTTTTTTCATTGATCGCCCGGTCTTTGCCTGGGTCATCGCGATCCTGATCATGGGAATCGGGGTTCTGGCTATCCGGATTCTGCCGATTGCGCAGTATCCGGAAATCGCGCCGCCGTCGGTCTCGATCAACGCGACGTATCCCGGCGCCTCGGCCGAGACGGTGGCCAACACGGTGACGCAGGTCATCGAGCAGCAGATGACCGGGCTGGACGGGTTGCGGTATTTCTCGTCCAACTCGACCTCGGCGGGGCAGTCGAGCATCACGCTGACCTTCGAGACCGGCACGGATGCCGATATCGCGCAGGTCCAGGTGCAGAACAAGCTGTCGCGCGCCACGCCGCTGCTGCCGGAAGCCGTTCAGCGGCAGGGTGTGACGGTGGAGAAATCCTCGGCCGGGTTCCTGATGGTGATCGGGATGATCTCGCGCGGGGACAATTTCGACCAGGTCGACCTGTCGGATTACATGGTCACGAACCTTGTCGACGAGCTGAGCCGGGTCGAGGGGTCGGGTCGGTCCAGGTATTCGGCGCGCAATACGCGATGCGGATCTGGCTGGATCCGTCCAAGCTCGCGGCCTTCGAGCTGACGCCTGCGGACGTTGTGAACGCGGTGTCGGCGCAGAACGCCCAGATTTCGGCGGGGGCGTTCGGCTCGCGTCCGACGGTCGAGGGGCAGCAGCTGAATGCCACGATCACCGCGCAGTCGCTTCTGACCTCGCCCGAGGATTTCCGGCAGATCGTCCTGCGGGCCGAGACCGACGGCGGGCTGGTGCTGCTGGATGACGTGGCGCGCGTCGAGATCGGCGCGGAGAACTATGCCACCATCGCACGCTTCAACCAGGATCCGGCCGCCGGCCTAGCCGTCAGCCTGGCGCCGGGGGCCAATGCGCTGGACACGGCAGAGGCCGTGAAGGCGCGGATGGCCGAGTTCGCGGAGTTCTTTCCCGAAGGCGTGGAATACGTCATTCCCTATGACACCACGCCATTCGTTCTGATCTCGATCAAGGAGGTCATCAAGACGCTGTTCGAGGCGATCGTGCTGGTGTTCCTGGTGATGCTCCTGTTCATGCAGAACCTGCGCGCGACGCTGATCCCGACGCTGGCGGTGCCGGTGGTGCTCTTGGGCACGTTCGGCGTTCTGGCGGCGGCCGGATTCACGATCAACACGTTGACGATGCTGGCAATGGTGCTGGCGATCGGCCTTTTGGTCGATGACGCGATCGTGGTGGTCGAGAATGTCGAGCGGATCATGGAGGAAGAAGGCCTGCCGCCGCGCGAGGCGACCTACAAGTCGATGGGGCAGATCACCGGCGCACTGATCGGGATAGCGCTGGTGCTGTCGGCGGTGTTCGTGCCGATGGCGTTCTTTCCCGGCTCGACAGGGGTGATCTACAAGCAGTTCGCGATCACGATCGTGTCGGCGATGGCGCTTTCGGTGGTGGTTGCGCTGACCCTGACGCCGGCGCTGTGCGCGACGATCCTCAAGCACAAGGATCGCGACAAAAGAAAGGGCGCATTCGGCTGGTTCAACCGCGGCTTCGACTCGGTTCTGGGCCGGTATACCCGCACGGTCGCCTGGAGCGTCAAGCGGCCCGTCCGGGTGGGTATTGTCTATCTCGCACTTGCCGTTGCGATGGCCTTCATGTTCGCGCGCACGCCGACCGCGTTTCTGCCGGACGAGGACCAGGGCATCCTGTTCACCCTGATCCAGACGCCGACCGGCGCCACGGCGGAGCGGACGCTGGACGTGCTGGAACAGGTAGAGGATTATTTCCTGACGCAGGAGACCGACACGGTGAAATCCATGTTCGGCGTCGTGGGATTCAGCTTTGCCGGCAGGGGTCAGAACATGGGCATCGCCTTTGTCCAGTTGAAGGACTGGGACGAGCGCAAGTCGGAGGGCCAGAGTGTGCAGGCGCTGGCCGGGCGCGCCTTTGGGGCGCTGAGCGGGATACGCGACGCGATGGTGTTTCCGATCGTGCCGCCCTCGGTGATCGAGCTTGGCAACGTGTCGGGCTTCGACGTGTACCTGCAGGCGCGGGGCGGGCAGAGCCACGAGGAACTGCTTCAGGCCCGCAACCAGCTTCTGGGGCTGGCGGCGCAAAGCGAGCTGATCGCGTCGGCCCGGCCCAACGGGCTGGAGGATGCCTCGCAGTTCAACCTGGATATCGACTGGCGCAAGGCGGGCGCGATGGGGGTCACGGCAAGCGATGTTGGCCAGTTGCTGACGGTGGCCTGGGCAGGATCATACGTGAACGATTTTATCGACCAGGGCCGGATCAAGCGCGTCTATGTGCAGGGCGACGCGCCCGATCGCGCGATCCCGTCCGACATCGACAAGTGGCGGGTACGCAATGCCAGCGGCGGCCTGGTGCCGTTCTCGAACTTTGCGAAAGGATCATGGAATTACGGGCCGCAGGGCCTCTACCGCTTCAACGGTATTCCGTCGATGCAATTGCAGGGCGCACCCGCCCCCGGTGTGTCGACCGGTGCCGCGATGGCCGAGATGGAGCGCCTGGCCGAGCAGTTGCCGCCGGGTTTCGCGCTGTCCTGGACCGGCCTGTCGCTGGAGGAACGGCAATCGGGCAACCAGGCGCCGCTGCTTTATGCGCTATCGCTTGCGGCGGTGTTCCTGTCGCTTGCCGCGCTTTATGAAAGCTGGTCGATCCCGTTCGCGGTCATGCTGGCCATGCCGATCGGCGTTGTGGGCGCCTTGTCGGCGGCCTATTTCGGCGGGTTCGACAATGGTGTCTTCTTCCAGGTCGGGTTGCTGACGGTGATCGGCCTGACGGGCAAGAACGCGATTCTGATCGTGGAGTTCGCGCGTGACAGGCACGTGGCGGGCGAGCGGGTTGTCGACGCGGTGGTCGTGGCCGCGCGGCAGCGTTTCCGTCCGATCATCATGACCTCGATGGCGTTCTCTCTGGGCGTGCTGCCGCTGGTATTGAGTTCCGGCGCGGGGTCCGGCGGGCGCAACGCGATCGGCTCGGGCGTTCTGGGCGGAACGATATCCGGCACGGTGCTTGGCGTCATTTTCGTGCCGCTGTTTTTCGTGATCGTCACCAGGCTTTTCCGGTTCGGACGCGGGAAGGCCAAGGGCGCTGACGCTGGATAGGGTCGTGATCGCATTCCGGGCTTTTGGTCCTGGCGCGCTGAGGTCCGGCAAAATCCGGGTCCGGATTGCCGGGCCCGGTCACATGCGACGCAACAGGTAGCTGTCCATGATCCAACCGTGCCGGGCGCGGGCCCGGGCGCGTGTGTCCACGATTTTCTGTCCGACCTTTTCCAGGGGCCCCTCGATCAGGATCTGGTTGTCGGAGCCGAGATAGGCGCCCCACCAGATATGCAGGCCCGCCGGGTCGAGTTGCTGGAACGAGCACAATCCGTCCAGCATGACGACCGCGGTGGTTTCCTCTGGCGGCAGGCCATTCGCGCGCAGTTGCCGGCCCGTCGTTATGCGGACGGGGCCGTCCACGGTATTGAGCGGGATGGCGTGGGCCGCGGTCAGCGCCTGGATCGCCGTGATGCCCGGCACGACGCGCAGCGCCGGTTTGGGCGACAGGCGTTCTGCGATCCTGATCGTGCTGTCGTAGAGGGATGGGTCGCCCCAGACCAGCAAGGCGACCGGTCCGTCGACGGAGTGCCCGTCGAGGGCCTTGATCCAGCGTCGGGCGATCTCGTCGTGCCAGGCGGCGACGCGTTCCTCATAGGGCAGGTCGGGGTCGCGCACCGGGTATTCGAAGGGGACGATGCGGGCCGTGCTGCCGGACGCCGTGATGATGGCGTGTCGCAGGTGGGCGAGGTCCTCCTTGTCGTCGCCCTTGGTCGGCAGCAGGATGATGGCCGCATCGCGCAGCGCATCGGCGCCTTCGAGGGTGACATGCGCGGGGTTGCCCGTGCCGATCCCGATGAGCCAGAGATCTTCGATCATGGGCAGGGTCCGGGTGCGGCGGGTCCCGATGCACCGATGGTGCGGCAATGGGGGGCGGGTCGCTGCGTCATGTGTCTGCCAGCGAACCGTAGAGGATCAGGGCGGGATGGTCGCTGCTCTCGCGGCGCAGCAGGTCCGACAGGGTTGCGACGGTGTGGCGGGTGATCTTCTGTTCGGGACGGCTGACGGCTTCGGCCAGGATCGCGGGCGTCGCGGGCGGAAGGCCCGCATCCATCAGGCGCGCGGCCAGTTGCGGAAAGGTGCGCTTGCCCATGAAAACCACGGTCGTCGCGGCCGGGTCGGCCAGGGCGGCCATGTTGACGTCCTCGGGCAGGGCGCCGGTGACGTCGTGGCCGGTGATGTATTGCACGCGCCGGGCGGTCAGGCGGCGGGTCAGCGGAATGCCGGCGGCGGCCGCGGCGGCATTCGCGGAGGGAACGCCGGGAATGATCTCGTATGGAATTCGCTCTGCCTTGAGGGCGACGATTTCTTCCTCCAGCCGGCCGAACACGCCGCTGTCGCCGGATTTCAGACGCACGACGCGCTGGTCGAGGCGGGCGTAATCCACGAGCAGGCGGCTGACATGGTCCTGCTTGGGCGAGTTGCGCCCGGCCCGCTTGCCCACGCCCACAAGGTCGGCGCCGCGCCGTGCGTGGGCCAGGATCGGCCCCGAGGACAGGTCGTCGAAGAGCACGGCGTCGGCGCGCTTGAGCCGGTCGACGGCCTTGAGCGTCAGCAGGTCCGGGTCGCCCGGTCCCGAAGAGACGAAGGAGACGAAGCCGGTCATGGCGTTTCGTCCCCGGTGATCAGGTGAAAGAACGTGCCGGACGCGTGGCCCCGGACCGAGCCGGTTTCCGACACAGGGTTGCCATCGGCATCCGCGACCTGCGCCAGGGGTGCGTCGGGCTGGTCGAGGATAGTGGAATAGTGGAACTCATGACCGCGCAGGGTTGCGCCTGCATCGAATCCCGGCATCGGGGCCGAAAGGGTCGCGCGGCGGTATCCAAGGTGGAACTTGCGCTTTTCATAGGAGGTGACGAGGCCCAGCAGCCCGGCCATTTCGTGGCGTGTTCCCTCCTTGTCGATCAGCGCCTGGCCGAGGGCCATGTAGCCGCCGCACTCGCCATGCACCGGCTTTGCCTCGGCGTGTTTGCGCAGCGCAGTGCGGAACCGCGTGGCGGCGGCAAGTTTGCCGGCGTGTAATTCGGGATAACCGCCGGGTAGCCAGACGAGATCGGCGTCGGGATCGGGGACTTCGTCCGCGAGGGGGGAGAAAGGCAGGATCTGGGCCCCGGCGGCGTGCCAGCCTTCCAGCAGGTGCGGGTAGGTGAAGCTGAAGGCGGCGTCGCGGGCGATGGCGATGCGTTGCGCGGGGGGGCGCGGCAATGCGGCGGGCGCGGGCAGAGGGGTGCCACGGGCGGCGGATCTGATCGCGTCAAGATCGACATTCTCGCGCAGGAAGGCGGCGTATCCGGCGATGGCGGCGTCAAGGTCGGGATGCTCGACCGCCTGGATCAGCCCCAGGTGGCGTTCCGGCAGGGTCAGGTCGCCGCGCCGGGGCAGGACACCCAGCACGGGCAAGCCGGCGCGGTCCATGCCCAGCCGGGTCAGCCGCTCGTGGCGGGGCGAGGCGCATCGGTTGAGGATGACCCCGGCGAAAGGCAGGTCGGGCATATATTGCCGGAACCCCAACGCCGTTGCCGCGGCGGATTGCGCCTGGCCGCCCACGTCGAGCACCAGCACCACGGGCCAGCCCATGGCCAGCGCGGTTTCCGCACTTGAGCCGAAGCCTTGCTGGCCGCGCGTGGCGACGCCGTCATAAAGCCCCATCGAGCCTTCTGCGACGCAGATATCCGCGCCTGCGGCCTGCCCCGCGATGGCCTGCCAAAGCCCCTTGCCCATGGCCCAGCCGTCGAGGTTGAAGCTGTCCCGCCCGCAGGCGGCCTTGTGAAAGGCGGGGTCGATATAGTCGGGGCCGGACTTGAAGGGTTGCACCTTGAGCCCGTCATCGGCCAGCGCCCGCAGCAGGCCCAGCATCACGGTCGTCTTGCCGGTGCCCGAGGAGGGGGCGGAGATCAGCAGGCCGGCGCTCATGACGTGCCTTCGCTTTCCGGGGTCCAGTCAGACCAGGGGCTGTCGGCGCTTTGCGGCCGGTAGCGGCGGTCGTAATCCACGGCATAGAGGCAGGACTCGTCGAACCCTTCGCCGGCAAGCGCGGGGCCGACGAGGATCAGCGCGGTGCGGGTGATGTCCTCGCCCAGGCGGGAGGTGATATAGCCGAGCGTGCCACGGATGATCTGCTGATCCGGCCAGGAGGCGCGGTAGACCACGGCGACCGGACAGTCGGCGCCGTAGGCCGGGGTCAGGTCGGCGGTGACTTTGCCGAGATTCTGGATCGACAGGTGAATGGCGAGCGTCGCGCCGGTGGCGGCGAAATTGGCGAGCGTCTCGCCCGCGGGCATCGAGGAAGCGCGACCGGGGGTGCGGGTCAGCACCACGGATTGCGCGATGCCGGGCAGGGTCAGTTCCATTCCCAGTGCCGCGGCGGCGGCGGAGAAGGCCGGCACGCCCGGTGTGACAGACACGGGGATGTCCAGCGCCCGCAGGCGGCGCATCTGTTCGCCCATGGCGGACCAGACCGAAAGATCGCCGGAATGCAGGCGGGCGACATCCTGGCCGGCGCGATGGGCGGTCTGGATTTCCGCGATGATCCGGTCGAGATCGAGCGGGGCCGTGTTGACGATACGCGCGCCTTCCGGGCAATGCGACAGCACCGCCTCGGGCACCAGAGAGCCGGCGTAAAGGCAGACCGGGCAGGACGCGATGATGTCGCGGCCGCGCAGGGTCAGAAGGTCGGGCGCGCCGGGACCGGCGCCGATGAAGTGAACGGTCATGGGGTCTTTCCTTTGGCCAGGGCACAGGTGGCCATGCGGTCGGTTGAAATGCAGCGGGGGGCCAGCAGCGTCGCGCCGGGGCCCGCGGCGGCAAGGGCCGCGGCTTCGGCGACCGAGCCGGTGCCGCGTGCGCGCAGGGACGCCGCGGAGCTGCTCTGCGTGGCTTGCCGCGCCAGGTCTTCGGGCGGTATCGCGTGCAGGGGCAGGCCAAGTTCGCGGGCGAAGGGCGCCAATTGATCGGCCTTGTCCTGCGCGGTGGCGAGCGCATCGGGCGTGCCGCCGGTCCGGGCCAGGGCATCGCGGAACGATGCGCGCGTGGCGCGTGTGGTGAAACCCATTCCGGCGACTATCATGGAAAGCTCCATTGCGTGATCGGGTAGGCCTGCGTCCAACCGCGTTTGCGCCCCATGGGTTGGGCTTGTGCCACTTCGAAGCGGTGCAGTTCGCCGCCGCGGCGGGCGTGGGCATCGGCCAGAAGCGCCTCTGATTCCAGGGTGACCGCGTTGGCGACGATGCGTACGTCTTTCAGTCCTTCGACAAAGGTCAGAAGGTCGGAGGAAAGACCGCCGCCGATGAAGACGGCGTCGGGTTTCGGCAGGTCTTTCAGGGCGGCGGGGGCCGTGCCCTGGACCACATGCAGGCGGTCGACGCCGAGCGCGCGGGCATTGGCGTTTATCAGCGCGATACGGTCGGCGCGGGGCTCGACGACGCTGGCCGTGAGGGATGGATCGCAGAGCAGCCATTCGATCCCGATAGTGCCCGAGCCACCGCCGATGTCCCACAGGTGCTCGCCCGGTTTCGGGGCCAGGGCCGAGAGGGTCAGCGCCCGGATGTGGCGCTTAGTCATGACGCCGTCGGTTTCAAAGAGCGTGTCGGGCAGGCCGCTGGCGCGGGGCAGGACGGGGCCGTTGCCCGCAACCTCGATCGCGGTGCAGACCGGGTGGGCGAAGTCACCGGACAGGGCGTCGGCGGTGGCGTGCGTGATACGTTCGCGTGGGCCGCCCAGTGCCTCCATCACGGAGACCTTTGAGGTGCCGAAACCGGTGTCGTGCAGGTAGGTCGCAAGCTCTGTCACCGCGTCGCCGTCGCGCAGCAGGACGAACAGGCGCGCGCCCGGGGCCAGGTGCGGGCGCAGGCGGGTCAGCGGCGCCGCGTGCAGGCCGGTGCAGATCGTGCGGTCGAGCGGCCAGCCGAGGCGGTTCGCGGCGAGTGAAAACGTCGACCGGCCCGGATAGGCACGCCATTCGGACGGATCCAGATGCCCGGTGATCGTCGTGCCCGCGCCGAACCAGAACGGGTCACCCGAGGCCAGGACGACGCAGGGCGTGCCGCGCAGTTCCAGCAGGTCTTCGACCCCCTTGGCAAAGGGCACAGGCCAGGGGATCGTGCGGGCGGGCGTCTCGATCAGTGACAGGTGCCGCTCGGGTCCCATGACGATTTCCGCCGCCTCCAGCGCGGATCGGCTTGCGGCGCACAGGCCGTCCGGGCCATCTTCGCTTAGACCGATGATCGTCAGCCACGGAGCCTCAGACATGACACCGACCGTTCTGCTTCTGGGGGGTACGACCGAAGCCATGCGGATGGGGCAGGCACTGGCCGCGCGGGGCGTGCGGGCCACGATCAGCCTTGCGGGACGGGTCAAGTCCCCCGCGGAGCAGCCCCTGCCGGTGCGTATTGGCGGCTTTGGCGGTGTGGACGGGTTGGTTGCCCATCTCAAGGCGGAAGGCGTGACCCATGTCATCGACGCTACCCATCCCTTTGCCGCGCAGATGAGCGCCAATGCGGTTGCCGCCTGTGATGCGTTGGACCTGCCCCTGCTGGCGCTGACACGGGCGCCGTGGAAAGCCGGGGCGCAGGATCGCTGGATCCATGTGCCGGATATGGATGGCGCGGTGGCTGCGCTGTCGGGTCGGCCGAGGCGCGTTTTCCTGGCGCTGGGGCGGATGAACCTGCCCGCCTTTGGCGCGCAGCCGCAGCACGACTACCTGTTGCGGCTGGTCGATGCGCCGGATCGCTTGCCGCTGCCAAAGGCGCAGGTCGTCATCGACCGCGGTCCGTTCGAGGTGGAGGGCGACCTGGCACTGATGCGGGCGCATCGTACCGAACTGGTGGTGTCGAAGAACGCGGGCGGCACGGGGGCGCAGGCCAAGATCGTCGCGGCGCGGAAGCTTCGCCTTCCGGTGGTCATGATCGACCGGCCCGCCATACCGGCCCGCGCCGAGGCGCATAGCGTCGAAGAGGTGCTGGACTGGCTTCATGGCGACACCGCGCGCGGGGTGTAGACGAGGGGCGCGCCGCGCCGCTCGATCAGCCGGGTGGTGGAGTTGCCGACAAGGACGACCGTGCGCATGTCGGCCAGCTCGGGTGTGCAGCGTGACAAGGGCACGACCTGCAAGGTTTCCTCGGGGGTGCTGACGGCGCGGGCGAATATGACCGGGCGGTCGTCGCCGCAGGCGTTGTTCAGGATGTCCAGAGTCCGGGCAAAGCCTTCGGGCCGGGATTTCGACCGTGGATTGTAGAAGGCCATCGCGAAATCCGCCTCTGCCGCGAGGCGCAGGCGCTTTTCGATCAAAGCCCAGGGCTTGAGATTGTCGCTGAGGTTGATGGCGCAGAAATCGTGCCCCAAGGGCGCGCCGGCGCGCGCGGCGGCGGCCAGCATGGCGGTGATGCCGGGCAGGACGCGGATATCAAGGTTACGCCATTCGGCCGGGCCGGCCTCGACCGCCTCGAACACGGCGGAGGCCATGGCGAAGACGCCCGGATCGCCCGAAGATACCACGACCACGCGCTTGCCCTCGCCCGCCATCTCAAGCGCGTGGCGGGCGCGGTCCAGCTCGACACGGTTGTCGGACGGGTGCAGGGTGAGCCCGGGACGTTCGGACACGCGGGCGACGTAGGGAATGTAGCCGACCACGTCGGTGGCCTGCGCGAGCGCTGCGGTGACTTCGGGCGTCACCAGGTCGTCGGCGCCGGGGCCGAGGCCTGCTATGAAGATGCTGCCCGTCATGGACGCCGGCCCTGCCCGTGCACGATGATAATCGAGAAATAGGGCGTGATCTTGTCCTCGGCCTCGGACAGGCGCTGCACTGTCTGGTTGGGCATCGAGGCGTATTCCACTAGCCACGCCGCATCGTACCGGCCCGCCCGGCGCAGGGCGCGGCGGATCTTATCGATGTTGCGGCCGATCTTCATGATCACCAGCGCGTCGGACCGCGTCATGTGATCGACCAGCGTGTCCTCGGGCAGTGTGCCCATCAGGGTCGAAAGGATGTCGTCACCCCAGGTAATCGGAGCGTCGGTGGCCGTCCATGCGGCGGACATGCCGGTGATGGCGGGGACGACCTGCACCGGGCAGTCGTCGCGCAGGCGTGAATGCAGGTGCATGAAAGAGCCGTAGAAGAACGGGTCGCCTTCGCAGATGATCACCACGTCCTCGCCTGCCTTGGACAAGGCACTCAAACGGTCGGTGCAGGTCTGGTAGAATGCCGACAGAATGTCGTTGTAGCGCGGATCGGTCAGCGGAATTTCGGTGGTGACGGGGTATTCCATGGCGATCTCGGTGACGTCTGGGCGCAGCATTCCTTCTACGATGCGCCGGGCCTGTCCCTGTCGCCCCGCCTTGCGGAAAAACGCGACGTGCCGCGCGCCGCGCAGCAGGCGGTCGGCCTTGACCGACAGAAGCTCGGGGTCGCCGGGGCCGAGGCCCACGCCCCAGATCGTGCCCGGCGTGCTCATTCCGCGCGGCTCGCGATGGCATTGATGGCGGCCACGGTGATGGCGCTGCCGCCCAGCCGGCCCTCGACGATGCAGCAGGGCACGGGCTGATCGGCCCAGAGCGCATCCTTTGATTCGCGCGCGCCGACAAAGCCGACGGGGCAGCCGATGATGGCCGCCGGGCGCGGGCAATCCGGGTCTTCGAGCATGTTGAGAAGATGGAAAAGCGCGGTGGGCGCGTTGCCGATGGCGACAAGCGCCCCGGCCAGTTTCGGGCGCCACAGTTCCAGTGCCGCGGCAGAGCGCGTGTTGCCCATCTCGCGCGCACGCTCGACGATGCCTTCGGCGTGCAGAGTGCAGATCACCTCGTTGTCGGCGGGCAAGCGGCTGCGCGTGACGCCTTCGGAGACCATGCGCGCATCGCAGAAGATCGGCGCGCCGTTTTCAAGCGCGGCACGGGCGGTGCGGGCGAAGCCGGGGGAGAAGCGCACATGCTCTTCCAGCCCGACCATGCCGGCGGCGTGGATCATGCGGACGGCGATGGGTTCTTCATCCGCGTCGAACCTCGACAACGCGGCTTCGGCCCGGATGGTGGCGAAACTTTCGCGGTAGATGGCCGCGCCGTCCTTTTCGTATTCGTATGGCATCAAATGGTCTCGTTCAGGTCTTCGGGGCCGAGGCCCCGTGCGCAGGGTGTGTCCCACGGTGCTCCGTTGCGGACAAGGTCGAAACGTCCGTCGCGTCCGGTCAGGGTGGTGTCTGCGGCGCGGGGAAGGGCGCAGCCCTTGGCGCAGCCGGAGACGTGCAAGGTGCCGGAAACGCGGGGAGCCAGATCGCGGGCGATGTCCATGGTGGAAACGGTCGCCTGCGGGCAGAAAGGCGCGCCGGGACAGGCGTGGGCGGACATGAGCGGATTGCCGGGTTGGGTGACGAAGGGCGTGTCACCGGGCGTGCCGTCCACCAGCAGGAAGAGACGGTTCAGCATCAGGCGCATGTGCGATGCGCCGGTGGTTTCCAGCAGGGTCTGTAGATCGGTGGCGGACATTTTGCCGAAAGGTGCGCCGAGAATGAAACCGTCGGGTACGGGGCCGGGATTGCTTGGGGCGGACTGCATGCGCGGTTCTGCGACAGTCCAATCTTGTGGAAGGGGTGCGTCGCCAGATGCCGCGCCATGCGGCCCGACGCGTGGCCGCCGGTCTCGGTGAACCAGTGGGCGAGGTCCAGAAGGGCGGAAGTGGCCGAGGCCTCTGTCACGGGGCGGGCCTTGGCGGCGCCGTCGGCGCGCAGGAGCAGCGCGCCGGAGGCGTCCCGCTCGAACCGGAAATCCGCCGAGCCGTCGACCAGACATGCCGCTGGCCCGGTGTCGATGGCAAAGCCCATCTTCTGAGGCAGGTCGGGCAGGTCAGGAAGGGTGGCGAGGACCCGGTCATAGAGCCGGTCGGTCAGCCCGCCCGCATCGCGCCGGGCCGGGACAAGGATGTTGCGATGACCCTCGATGGCGGGGTCGGCATCTATCAGGCCAAGCGTGTCGAGGGCGGCAAGCAGGGCGGGATGGTCGGCCTCGGTGACGCCGCGCAGTTGCAGGTTGGCCCGTGAGGTGAGGTCGATCACGCCGTTGCCGTAGCGCCGCGACAGGTCGCACAGGGCCAGAACCTGCGCCTTGGTCAGCTCCCCCCGGAAGGGCCGCACGCGCACGACCAGCCCGTCGCCCGACATCATCGGGCGGTGCGCGCCGGGGCACCAGCCCTTGACGATCGGGGGCGCGGCACCGTTCATGCGCTGTCTTCCAGCCCGGCCAGGATGGCGTTGCGGCGGGTCTGCCAAAGGCCGGCATCTAGCAAGGCGCGGAACCGGTCCTGCATGGCGGCATACGCTTCGGGGTTGGCCTCGCGCAAAAAGGCATCGGTGTCGGGGTCGCCCAGCGTCGCGTCGTGGTAGGCGTCAAAGAGATGCGGGCCGACGACCTGCGCGAGATGGGCGAAGGCGGCCATGTGGTCGAGCGTGGCGGCGATCTCGGCGGCGCCCCGGAAGCCATGCCGCTTCATGCCCGCGATCCAGCCGGGGTTGGTGGCACGGGCATGGACCACGCGTGCGATTTCCTCGGGCAGGGTGCGGGCGCGCGGGCGCTTGGGATCGGTGTTGTCGAGATGGTAAAGCGCGGCGTGCCCGCCGGTGACAGATTGCGCGGCGGCAAACCCGGCCTCGTGCGTGGCATAGTCGGCGGCCAGCAGAAGGTCGGTTTCGGGCAGGTCCTGAAGGTGGACGAAGCTGTCGGCGTTTTCGACCCGGGCGCGGATGCCGGCATCGTCGCGCGTGGCCTCGTCGCCGTCGAGCGCCCAGGCGGAGGCGGAGAGCCAGGCCTCGCCCGCCTGGCTGCGGGCCTCCGGAGTGTAGGTTTCGGGTGCGGCGCCCATGCCGAGGCCGAAGCTGCCGGGGGCGGGGCCATAGACGCGCGCGCCCGAGGCGTGACCGGCATAGGGGTTCCAGTCGGGGGCTTCGTCGCGTTGTTCGAGGGCGCGCACGGCTTGAGAGAAGAGGCCCGAGAGGGTCGGGAACACGTCGCGGAAAAGGCCCGAGACGCGCAGGGTGACGTCGATGCGGGGGCGGTCGAGTTCGGCGATGGGCAGAACCTCCAGCCCTGAGACCCGTGCCGAGCCCTTGTCCCAGACCGGCTTGACGCCCAACAAATGCAGGGCCATGGCGAATTCCTCGCCCGCCGTGCGCATGGTGGCGGAGCCCCAGAGATCGACGATCAGGCCGCGGGGCCAGTCGCCTTCTTCCTGCAGGTGGCGGCGGATCAGTTCCTCGGCCAGCCTGACGCCCTGGGCGTGTGCGGCCCGCGTGGGAACAGAGCGGGGATCGGTGGTGAAGAGGTTGCGCCCGGTGGGCAGCACGTCGTCGCGGCCGCGATAGGGCGAGCCGGAGGGGCCCGCCGCGATGCGGCGTCCGTCGAGCGCGTCGAGCAGGGATTGCCGCTCGGCCAAGGCGCTGTTTTGCATCGGTTCCGCGTCGGTATCCGGTCGGCCCCAGATGTGCAGGCCGTCGCCAAACATGCTTTCCTTGATGTCGCACACAAAACGGTCGATGCGGGTGATCGCATCGGCGGTCGATGTGGCGCGGTCGAGGCCCAGGTCGTCCTCGACACCGAGCGCCTGCGCCTCGGCGCGGATATCGGCCTGCAGGCGGTCGCGGCGGCGGGGTCGAGCCCGTCGGCGGTGGAGAACTCGTCAAGCAGCGATTCCAGCGTCGACAGGCGGTCGGGCGCTGCGCTGGCCTGCATCGGCGGGGGCACGTGGCCAAGAGTCACCGCACCGATGCGGCGCTTGGCCTGCGCGGCCTCGCCGGGGTCGTTGACGATGAAAGGGTAGATGACGGGCAGCGCGCCGGTCAGCGCCTCGGGCCAGCAGGCGGGGGACAGGGCGACGGCCTTGCCCGGCAGCCATTCAAGCGTGCCATGCGCGCCGATATGGATGAGTGCGTCGGCCTGGGTCTGAAGCCAGAGGTAGAAGGCGACATAGGCGTGGCGGGGCACGCGGGACAGGTCGTGGTAGTCGTCGTCGCGGGCCTTGGGCGTGCCGCGTTCGGGTTGCAGCGCGACGATGGCGTTGCCGAGGCGCAGGGCGGCGAAACGGAATTCCCCGTCCTGCGCGTCGGCGTCGTCCTCGGGACGGCCCCAGGCAAGGTAGAGGTCCTCGCGCAGAGGGGCCGGGAGCCGCGCCAGCAGCGTCTTGTAGTCCGCAAGCGGCAGGCGCATGTCGCGCGCCAGCAGGCGGTCTTCCAGTGCCGCCGGTGTCGCGTCCAGCGTGTAGCCCGCGTCGCGCAGGTCCGACAGGATGGCGCGGGCCGAGGCGGGGGCGTCGAGGCCCACGGCGTGGCCCATCTGCCAATCCTTGCCGGGATAGGTGGAGAGGATAATCGCCGGATGACGCGACGCGGCGGGCGTGGCGGCGAGGTCGAGCCAGCCTTGCACGCGGGCCACGAGTGCGGCGGTCAGGTCCGGCTCGGCCCGGTGTGCAAAGCGGGAGAATTCGAGGTCCGGATCGCGCGTGCCCGGTTCCTTGAACGAGATCGTGCCGCCGGTCAGGCGGCCGTCGACCTCGGGCAGGACGACATGCATGGCAAGGTCAGCGGGCGACAGGCCGCGTTCGGAGCCGTCCCAGGCGTCGCGGGTGGAGGTTGCCAGCGCGGCCTGAAAGACCGGCACGCCTCCCGCGTCGAGCGGCGAGGTGCCGTCGTCGCCCTTGCCGGAAAACGCAGTGGCGTTGACGATGGCGTGGGGGGCGTAGGCCTGCACCTGCCGGCGCAGCCAGCCCGCTGCCTCGGGGGCCTTGAGCGACGGGGTGAAGAGCGCGCGAACGTGGTGGCCCCGCGCCTGGAAGGCCCGCATCAGTGCCTCGATCGGGGCGAGGTCGGCGGCCACCACGTAGGAGCGGTAGAAGACGATCAGGATGCGGGTCTGGGTGACGGGCAGGTCGACGAGCGGGCAGCAGGCACCGTGCTCGGGCGTCCAGGCGCCCACCATGGGCAGCACCTTGGCCCCGCGCACCGGCGCGGCGTATAGGCCCGCGGCCAGCGACAGTTGTTGCAGGGCGGCCTGTGCCGCGATGCTGCCGCCGTTGTCGCAAAGCTCTGCCAGCCTTCGCAGGGTCGAGACGGGCAGGGTGGAATAGGCGTCGAGCCGGGGGTCGGGCCGGCCGTCGGCGGGCAGGACGGCGAGCGCGATGCCTTTCTCCTGCGCCAGGGCCAGGACCTGCTGCAGCCCATATTCCCAGTAGGGCACCCCGCCGATGAGCCGGATCAGGATGCCCTTGGCGCCGGTCAGCGTCTGTTCGACATAGGTGTCGACCGACAGCGGGTGCCGCAGCGCGGTGAGGTTTGCCAGACGCAGGCCGGGCAGGCCGTCGCGCCGCCGATGCCAGCCTTCCGCGAAGGCGCCAAGGTCGCTGTCGGAAAACGACAGCACCACCAGGTCCGCCGGGCTTTGGCCCAGGTCGGTCGGGGTGTCGGTTTCTTCCAGACCGTGACTTTCGCGGAAGACGACGTGCATCGGTTACTCGGCCGCCTCGGCCGGCGCCAGCACGGCGCGGATCGCGTCGACATTCACGTCGTCATGCTCGGCGATGACCACGAGACGCCCGCGGCGGGCCTCGTCCGGTTTCCACGGGCGGTCGTATTGATGGCGCACGCGCGCGCCCACGGCCTGCACCAGAAGGCGCATCGGCTTGCCGGCGACGCTGGCATAGCCCTTGACGCGCAGGATGTTCTGGCTGTTGGCCAAGTCTTCGATGCGGCTGACCAGATCGGCGGGATCGCTCAGTTCCGGGATGTCGATGACGACGGATTCGAAATCGTCATGCTCGTGATCGTCATGGTCGTCGTGGTGGCTGGGCCGTCCGTCCATGTCGTCTTCTGCTGCGGCTTCCAGCCCGAGGATCACGCGCGGATCGACGACGCCTTCGGCAACCTCGACCACGGGCAGCGGGCGGGGGGCCTCGGCGGCGATGACCTCCTTGGCGCGCGCCACGCCGTCGGGGCCGGCAAGGTCGGGCTTGGTCAGCAGGATGATGTCGGCGCAGGAAATCTGGTCCTCGAACACTTCCGAGAGCGGGGTTTCGTGGTCGATGCTGTCATCTGCGAGGCGCTGGGCGTCGACCCGGGCCACATCGGGGGCAAAACGGCCTGCGGCGACGGCCTCGGCATCGGCGAGGGCGATGACACCGTCGACGGTGATCTTGGAACGGATATCGGGCCAGTCGAATGCCTTGAGCAGAGGCTTGGGCAGGGCCAGCCCGCTGGTTTCGATCAGGATGTGATCGGGGCGCGGATCGAGCGCCATGAGCGCTTCGATCGTGGGGATAAAATCGTCGGCCACGGTGCAGCAGATGCAGCCATTGGCCAGTTCCATGATGTTTTCCGCCGGGCAATCGGGGATGGCGCAGCTTTTCAGGATGTCGCCGTCGACGCCGACATCGCCGAATTCGTTGACCACCACGGCCAGGCGACGGCCGCCGGGGTTCTGCATCAGGTGGCGCACCAGCGTCGTCTTGCCGGAGCCCAGAAAGCCCGTGATGACGGTGACGGGAAGTTTCGCGAGATCGGTCATTGGTCAGCCTTTGCGGTCAGGGGTGGGATGCGCGCAACGCAGTTGCGCTTGAAGTGTTCGGGGCGCTGGCGCCACGGGATCAGCCCGTCCTCGGTCTGTTGATAGAGGACCGCGCCTTCCAGCAGCATGTCGGGATGCGACGTTTCGTCGAGATTTCCGTACAGATACGTCCAGCGTTCGCCGCCGCGCATGGCGGCGGTGCAGCCCGCGTCGCAGTTTTGCAGGCATTCGACAGGTGTCACGGTGACGCCGTCGGGCAGCGCACGCGCCGTGACCTCCTCATAGAGGCGCTGGCCGGGGCGGCGCTCGTCCTCGGGGAGCTCCTGCCCCTTGCGGCACTTGATGCAGATCAGCAGCTCGATGGGCGTGCTCATGTATCCTCCAGTATCAGGGGTGCGCGCGGGAGTGGCGCGTGGCCACCCATCCGAGCCCGGCACACCCCGTCCGGTCCGTTTTTTCCTTCTGGTTGGCAGGTCTCCCGGCTTGCGGTTTCGGGCTTTTCGGCCCACGGTTTCCGGCCTTCCCGGCATTGCGCCAGTGGCGGTGGAAACCTTCCCGGTTCACGGTCGCGGGGGCGGCTGTGCCTGGCGCGTTGCGCTGCACATTCCCTTTTCACCTGTTTACACAGGCACCAACACGGTGCGACATGCTGCGAAAACCCACCTTGTGTCAAGGAGACGTCCCATGTCCGACCCGTCTGACGCGGAAAAGACCGCCCGCCACAACGAGAAGATGAAGAAGATAAAGGCCGCGCGCGACCGCATGATGGCGGACAAGACCGAGGAGAAAGGCCTGATCATGGTCCATACCGGGCCGGGCAAGGGCAAGTCGTCTTCTGGATTCGGGATGATTCTGCGTTGCATCGCGCACGGGATGCCCTGCGCGGTGGTGCAGTTCATCAAGGGCAACTGGGTGACCGGCGAGGCCGAGATGTTGCGCAATCGGTTCGCGGACGAATGCCGCTTCTTCATTTCGGGCGAGGGGTTCACCTGGGAGACGCAGGACCGGGAGCGCGACATTGCCGCGGCGCAGAATGGCTGGCGCATCGCGAAAGAGCAGATTCGCGACCCCGAGATGAAGTTCGTGCTGCTGGACGAGATCAACATCGCGCTGCGCTATGACTATATCGATATCGACGAGGTCGTGGATTTCCTGCTGCACGAGAAACCGGCGATGACGCATGTCTGCCTGACGGGGCGCAACGCCAAGCCCGAACTGATCGAGGCCGCCGACCTCGTGACCGAGATGAACATGGTCAAGCACCCCTTCCGGGACGGGATCAAGGCCCAGAAAGGCGTGGAGTTCTGATGCGTTTGGTCGTGGCCGGCGGAGGGAAGTGCCCGGCGGCGATACCATGTGACAGGGGCCGGCCATGCCTGCGATAATGATCCAGGGCACGGGGTCGAATGTCGGCAAGTCGATGCTGGTGGCGGGCCTGTGCCGGGCGGCGCGGCAGCGGGGCTTGAGCGTGGCGCCGTTCAAGCCGCAGAACATGTCGAACAACGCCGCCGTGACGGATGATGGCGGCGAGATCGGGCGCGCGCAGGCGTTGCAGGCTATGGCCTGCGGGGTGGCGCTGCACACCGACATGAACCCGGTTCTGCTGAAGCCGGAAACGGATGTGGGCGCACAGGTGATCGTGCAGGGCAAGCGTCTGACCACGGCGAAGGCGGTGGAGTATTCCAGGCTGAAGCCGACGCTGATGGCGGCGGTGCAGAACAGCTTTGCCCGGCTCAGCGCACAGCATGACCTCGTGATCGTCGAGGGCGCAGGCTCGCCCGCCGAGATCAACCTGCGCAAGGGCGACATCGCGAATATGGGGTTTGCCGAGGCGGCGGACGTGCCCGTGGTCCTGTGTGGCGATATCGACCGCGGCGGCGTCATCGCGCAGATCATAGGCACGCAGGCGGTTTTGCCGGAGGCGGATGCGGCGCGCATCGGGGGTTTCTGATCAACAAGTTCCGCGGTGATCCGGCGCTGTTCGAGGATGGTTACAGGGAAATCGAGGCGCGCACGGGGTGGCGCGGCTATGGCGTGGCGCCGTGGTTTCCCGAGGCGTGGCGGCTGCCGGCGGAGGACGCGCTGGATATTGCCGACAGCCCGATCCAGGGCGCGTTTCATATCGTCTGCCTGCAACTGTCGCGGATCGCGAATTTCGACGATCTGGACCCGTTGACGCAGGAGCCGGGCGTGCGTGTCACGATGCTGCAACCGGGACAAGTGCTGCCGTGCGACGCCGATCTGGTGATCATTCCGGGCTCGAAATCGACGCGTGGCGATCTGGAATTTCTGCGCCGGCAGGGATGGGACATCGACCTTCTGGCGCATCACAGGAGGGGTGGCCGCGTGCTGGGTATCTGCGGCGGCTACCAGATGCTGGGCCGCATGGTCTCTGACCCTGACGGGATTGAGGGGCCGCCCGGGGACACGCAGGGGCTGGGACTGCTGGACATCGAGACGGTCATGGGGGGCGACAAGAGCCTGGCCCAGGTCGACGCGCACCACGTGGGGCTGGATCTGACGTTTTCCGGCTACGAGATTCACATCGGCCGCAGCGACGGCCCGGACCGCGCGAGACCGTTCGCCAGGGTGGCTGGTATGGACGAGGGGGCGGTGTCTGCCGATGGTCGCGTGGCAGGCAGCTATCTGCATGGCATGTTCGGCGACGACAGGTTCCGCGCGGCCTGGCTTGGCTCGAACGGGGCAGATGCGTCGGACCTGGGGTACCTGGCCATGGTGGAGCGCACGCTGGATGAACTGGCGGCGCATCTTGAGGCGCATCTGGATGTCGCGGGCCTTCTGGCGCTGGCCAGGTGAGGTCAGGCGGCGCCGATCGCCGCCTCCAGCTGCGTCCATCGGGTTCGCGGCGGCAGGCCGAGGCGTAGCCAACGGCTCGAGTAGGGGAAGATGCGGGACCACACCCTGTTGATTGCAAGGGCCTCTTGTGCCGTGTGGGCCTCGGGCACCTCGTAGGTGCGAAAGAGCGGGGTGCCTCCGACCAGGGTCCAGCCGGCGCGAGCCGCCAGGTCGTCCAGTCGTGCGGCGTCTTTCGTCAGCCTTTCGACCGTGCGCGCCTGCCAGCCGGTGTCGGCGAGCGCGGCACAGGCAATCTCGATGGCGGGACCGGAGACGGGCCAGGGGCCTGCCAGCTCGGCGAGACGGTCGGCGACCGCCCCCGAGGCGAGCGCGAAACCGAGGCGCAGGCCGGCCAGACCGTAGAACTTTCCGAAGGATCGCAGGATGAGGCAATTGGCGGGACAATCCCTTGAGCCGATGGACAGGTGCGGCTCGGGGTCGACGAAGCTTTCGTCGACGACCAGCAGGCCCACATCGCTCGCGAGGTCGAGCATTGCATCGGGCGAGGTGCGGCGGCCGTCGGGGTTGTTCGGGTTGACCACCACCGCAAGGTCCGCGCCCCGCACGGCGTCTGTTGAGGCCACCTCTGCGACCTGCCAACCGCAGGCCCTGAGCGCGGCGGCGTGTTCGTTGTAGGTGGGGGCCATCACGGCGGCGCGGCCCGGTTTGGCCAGCCACGGCACGAGCTGAATTGCGCCTTGGGCGCCGTTCATCGGGATGACGCGCAGGGAGGTGGCATAGGCGCTGGCCGCCGCATCGCGCAGCCGCGCCAGGTCTGATTTACGCGGCAGAACCGCCCAGGCGTCGCCAGAGATCGGTGGCACCGGGTAGGGTTCGGGATTGATGCCGGTCGACAGATCGAGCCAGTCGGCGGGGGCGCCGCCCAGCCTGGCGATGGCGGCGTCGAGGTTGCCGCCGTGATCCCGGATCCGTGTCATGAGGCCCTTAGAGCAGCGCAAGACCCGCCAGCGCAAGGGCGCAAAGCGCCATCGCGCGCCGGTAGAGCGACAAGGCGTGCCCCAGGTCTTCGGGTGTCGGATCGGGGGCGGCGCCGTTCAACCAGGGCTCTTCGTTGGCGCGCCCGTCATAGATGCGCGGGCCGGAGAGCCGAACGTTCAGGGCACCGGCCATCGCGGCCTCGGGCCAGCCCGCATTCGGGGACCGGTGCCCGGGCGCGTCCTGGCGCATGATGTGAAGCGCGTGAAAGAACGCCCCCGAGGCCAGTGCGAAGAGAAGCCCGGTCAGGCGGGCGGGAAGCCAGTTCACCAGATCATCCAGCCGGGCGGCGGCTTTGCCGAAGGCCTCGAACCGGTCGTTGCGGTGGCCGATCATGGAATCCATCGTGTTGATGGCCTTGTAGGCGGCGATGCCGGGCAGGCCCAGGATCACGCCCCAGAAGACGGGGGCGATGATGCCGTCGGAGGTGTTCTCGGCCAGGCTTTCGGTGGCTGCCCGCGCGATGGCTGGCGGATCGAGCCGGGACGGGTCGCGCCCGACGATCATGCTGACGGCGTGGCGGGCGGCGGGCGTATCGCCGGAGGCCAGCGGGCGTGCGACGGCGGCCACATGCGCGTGCATGGAGTGCAGGGCGACGAGCGGCCAGGCCAGCACCGCGCCGATCAGCGCGCCGGTCCAACCATCGGGCAGAAATGCCTGGACGAGCAGGGCGGGCAGGGCGGCGAGAAGGATTATCCCGAGGACTGTCACGCCGCCGGCGATCAGACGCCGATGGCGGGCGCCGGTGTTCAGGCGATGCTCGGCCGCCGTGATCGCCCGGCCAAGCCACGTGACCGGGTGGCCGATCCGGGCGTAGAGCCTATCGGGCCAGCCAAAGGCGAGGTCGAGGGCCAGGGCGCCCAGCATCATCAGGGCGAAACTCATGGGCTGCCTGTCTCGAAGCTGAGAATGGCCTCAAGGCCCGCTTCCTGCAGGGCGGATGCGCCGTGCGGCGGGATGGTTTCCGGTGCGAAGATCAGACCGCGGGCGGACCCGGTATGCGCGCGGACCATGCCCAATGCGCCGAGATCACGTGCAAGATCGGCCATCGGATCGGGCGGGCCACGGCGGGCGGTGCAACGGCGCGCGGAGTCCGAAGCCAGGGCGGCGACGCGGGGCAGGTCGCGTGCCTCGGTCGCCGCGGCCCATTCCTCGGCGAGGTCGGACACATCGTCGAACGCCTGGTCCTGTGCGTCGGTACACACGGGCGCGCCCCACAAGCCTCCAAGGATCGCGGCGCGGGGCGGGGCGGGCATGGTTCTGAGCACCTTGCCCGACCGGGAGGCCCAGAGGTGCTGATCGGGAGTGTCGAACATAAGGGGATCGGTGGCGCCCTCGACAGCGATGCAGGCCCTGGCCAGCCGTTCCGGCGTGCCGTCATAGCCCGCTGCCCTTGCGGTGGCCACCAGCGTTGCCGTCGATCCGCCTGCCCCGATGCCGAGCGCGAAATTGCGGCTCGCGCCGGGGAGGGTGTCCAGCCCGAGGGCGGCGGCAAAGCGGGCCAGTTGGTCTGCGGTGAACGGCAGGGCCTCCCCGGACGGGGCCGTGACACGCAACGGGGAACAGGCCAGGGTGATCAGGGCCACCGGCCCCGAAGGACCGAGCCGCCCTTGAATCCATTCCCCGAAATGGCCGAAGACCGTGACATTGTTCATGTGCGGTTGACCTCGATCACCGAGAGCGGGCCGTCCGGGCCACAGCGCAGGCGCGTTACCGACAGGTGCGCCACCTCGAATGCCAGCCCGCCGGGGGCGTGCCCGGTCACGAAGCCGAGCGCGGCGCGGATCACGCCGGCATGAACGACCAGCGCTACCGGACCGTGCGCGGCGGCATGGCGCCCATGCTCGATCAGGGCGGGGATCACGCGCGCGCAGAGGTCGTTGAAACTCTCGCCGCGTGGCGATCGGTGCGCTGCCAGGGCCGCGCTGTCCAGAACGCCGATGTCGGGTAGCTGATCCAGGCCGAGGCCGTCATGCGTGCCGAAATCCTGCTCCCAAAGGCGCGCGTCCTGCTCGAAGGGTCCGAAAATCGCTTCGGCGGTCTGGCGGCAGCGTTGCGCCGGGCTGCTGATGACCCGCGTGACGGAGGTCAGCCGCCGTCTGAGCGCCGCGACCGCGGTGTCGTCGAGGATGGCCGCGACATCGGTTCGGCCATAGAGGCGGCCGGGATCGGCCACGGGGGCGTGACGGATCAGGACAAGCTCTGGCCGGGGGGGCGCAACGGGTTCCAGGATGTCGCCTTTCAGCTTTCTTTTTTCTCGAAAAGTGCTTTCCCACGCTGCAATGAAAAAGTCGATACTCATCACCGGGGGCGCGCGTTCGGGCAAGTCCGCACTGGCCGAGCGGATGGCTTTGCAGCCCGCCGGCCGGGCGATTTATGTCGCCACCGCGCGTCTGCACGCCGGCGACGACGAGATGGCCGACCGGGTGGCGAAACACAAGGCGCGGCGCGGCGCGGCGTGGGAGGATGTGCATGCGCCGACCGATCTGGCCGGGGCGCTGCGGGATACCGATGGCACGCTGCCGCGCTTGGTCGATTGCCTGACGCTGTGGCTGACGAACCTTATCCTGGATGACAGTGACTGGCGGGCCGAGACCGCCAGGTTGGTCGAGACTCTGGCGGGACAGGCCGCGCCGGTGATCCTTGTCACCAACGAGGTGGGGCAGGGGATCGTGCCGGAAAACAAAATGGCCCGGCTGTTCCGCGATGCGGCGGGGCATGTGAACCAATCCGTTGCCGCCGCCTGTGACGAGGTGTGGCTGACCGTGGCGGGCTATCCGATGAAGGTGAAGCCGAATGACCATTCTTTCTGACGTCTCGTCGCTGGATCAAGTTGCGGGACTCGCCGGGTCTTTGCCCGTATCCGATACCGACGCCGCCGAGGCGGCGCTGGCGCGTCAGAACAGCCTGACCAAGCCGCCGGGCGCCTTGGGGCGGCTGGAGGAGCTGGCGATCTTCATGGCGGGGTGGCAAGGCACGGAACGGCCCGCCATCGCCAGCGCGCAGGCCCTGGTCTTTGCCGGCAATCACGGCGTCTGCGCGCAGGGGTCAACCCGTTCCCGCAGGACGTGACGGCGCAGATGGTGGCGAATTTCGAGCATGGCGGCGCGGCGATCAACCAGTTGTGCCGGGCGAACGGGGCCGATCTGTCGGTGATTGCGCTGGAGCTGGACCGGCCGACCGCGGATATCACCGCCGGGCCGGCCATGTCGGAAGCCGAAACGCTGGACGCCATGCGCCGAGGGGCTGCGGCCGTCGATCCTGGGGTCAGCGTTCTGATCCTCGGCGAAATGGGCATCGGAAACTCGACCATTGCCGCCGCAATGGCCAGGGGCGCCTTCGGCGGAGACGCGGCGCATTGGGTCGGCAAGGGGACGGGATCGGATGACGCCGGGGTCATCCGCAAGATCGACGTGGTGACACGCGCCTGCGCGCGTCATTTGGATGCCGGCGGGCTGGACATCCTTGCCCGGCTTGGCGGGCGCGAGCAGGCGGCGATCTGCGGCGCCGTGCTGGAAGCGCGGGCGCGGGGCATTCCGGTCATCCTTGACGGGTTCATCTGCACGGCCGCGACCGTGCCGCTTTTTGCCGCCGACCGGCGGTTCCTGGACCATTGCCTTGTCGGGCATGTCAGCCGTGAGCCGGGCCATGCGCGGCTATTGTCGGAACTGGGAATGCGGCCGATCCTGTCGCTGGACATGGCGCTGGGCGAAGGGTCGGGCGCGGCGATCGCGCTGGGCGTGTTGCGCGCGGCGCTGGCCTGTCACGACGGGATGGCGACCTTTGCCGAGGCCGGGGTGTCCGGTCAATGACCCTGCGTGCGCGCGTTGCCGAGCTTCAACTGGCGGTGATGCTGCTGACCCGGCTTCCGGCGGGGCGGATCGGTGACGACCCGCCGACGATGCTGGCCGCGCGGTGGGCGTTCGTGCCGGTGGGGGCGCTTGTCGGCGCCGTGACGTGGCTGATTTTCAGTCTGGCGGAGGTGGTCGGCGCGTCCGAGCAGATTTCGGCCCTCCTGGCGTTGGGAGGACTGGCGCTTGTCACCGGGGCGCTGCATTTTGACGGGCTGGCGGATTTTGCCGATGGGCATGGCGGCGGGCGCGACAAGGCGCACGCGCTGGAGATCATGCGCGACAGCCGCATCGGCAGTTACGGCGTGGTTGCAGTGGGGGTGATCGCGGCCCTGTGGGCGGTGTCGGTGGCGGACGCCGATCCCGGCTGTTGGGCGTTCGTCGGCGCGGCCATGCTGAGCCGCGCAGCCATGGTGGCGGTGCAGGAGAGCCTGGCGCCGGCCCGCGCGGATGGTCTGGGGCGCAGCGCGGCGGGGCGCAGCAAGGCCGCGCGCGGGGTTCTGGCGGTTGTGGCAGTCGTGGCGCTGGTGGTTTCGCCCTGGGCGCTGCTGGGCTGTGCGCTGGTGACTTTTACCATCGGCTGGCTGGCGTGGCGCAAGATCGGCGGGCAGACCGGCGACGTTCTGGGGGCTGTGCAACTGGTCTCGGAAACCGCGATCTGGGTGGCGCTGGCGTGCCTTTGACGGCCCTTTGGCCGGGCTGTCAGTCCTGCCAGCCCTCGTGCATGATCAGGTCATCGAGCGAAATCCGCTGCCGCCACCCCTTGGCTGCCAGTTCGGGCTGGTCGTAGAGCTGATCGACATACCCCACGCAGAGATAGGCCACCAGCTCGACATGCTCGGGGATGCCGAGCAGGGCGGCGATTTCGCGGTGATCGAAAATGCTGACCCATCCGACGCCGATCCCTTCGGCGCGGGCCGCGAGCCAGAGGTTCTGCACCGCGCAGACGGTCGAATAGAGGTCCATGTCGCGGTTATGCGTCCGGCCCAGGACCACCTTGCCGCCGCGAGTGCGGTCGCACGTGACCACGATATTGAGCGGCGCCTTGGTGATTCCTTCCAGCTTCAGCGACCGGTAGGTGGACTGCCGGTCGTCAGAAAACATGGCGGCGGCTTCCTCGTTGGCGCGGCTGAAGACGCGCTGCACCTCGGCCCGGCGCTCGGGGTCGCGGATCAGCAGGAAGTTCCACGGCTGCATGAAGCCGACGGACGGCGCGGCATGGGCCGCTTCGAGAACCCGGCGCAGGGCGTCCTCGTCGATCGGGTCGGGCAGGAACTCGTTCCGCACGTCGCGGCGCGCGGCGATGATGTCATAGAGGCTCTGCCTTTCCTGCGAGGAAAAGATGCGTGCCGGGCTTGGCCTGGGTTGATCCGCCATGAGGGGCCTCTGCGATAGATGCGGCGAGTTTCGGGCGACCCTTTCGGAGGGCGATATCGTGTGAAAAGCGTCGGCAAGCGGCTTTGCTTTGGCTTCCGGCGCGGCGGTTGTCATGTCTATGTCAGAGTGGGGCGGGACTTTGCAAGCATGACGCAGATTGGGTGCCCGGGGCCGGCGGGAACCCTGGCCTTGCGGTTCGGTCGCTGGGTTCGAGATTCGCTTATTGTTATGCGTTGTATTGTTGACAGGTCGCAATGCTTGCTAGACTAACGGGAATGATCGGTTCCATTTCCGCACGGGATGGAGAACAGGGAACGCGGTGCGCCGGAAAACATTCGGCAATTCCGTGGCTGTCCCCGCAACTGTAGGCGGCGAATCAGGCTGAATACGTCACTGGAGCAATCCGGGAAGGCCAGCCAGACGATGAAGACCCGCAAGCCAGGAGACCTGCTGATCGCGACTGAAACCACAAGGCCTTCGGGTGTGAAGGCAAAGAGGTAGAATTATGAATGTAGAGACTGCAACAGCCACACAGACGACATCCGCCTCTGCGCTGGTTTCGGCGTTCGCGATTGCCGCGCTGGGCCTTGGTGTGATCTTCGTGGCAGGCCATGTGCAGGCCGGGACGCTTCACGACGCGGCGCATGACGTGCGTCACGCCACCGGCTTCCCCTGCCACTGAACCGATGTTCACGCGTCTGCTGACCAGCGCCCTGTTCGCTGGCGCTGCCGCAGGGTTGATTATCGCCCTGTTGCAGCTCTTTTTCGTGCAGCCGGTCCTGCTTCATGCCGAGCTTTATGAAGGCGGTGATCTGGTGCATTTCGGCACCGACTCGACCGTTTCGGCCACGCCGGAGCTGCCTGGCTTCGATGCCGTGCGGGATGGTTTGAGCATCATCTTCACGATGCTGATCTATTCCGGTTACGCGATGATCCTGGTGGCGCTGATGTCGCTGGCCGAGACCCGTGGTGCGGCGATCAACGCGCGGACGGGCCTGGTCTGGGGTGTTGCCGGGTTCGTGGCGGTGCACCTGGCGCCGGGCTTTACCCTCGCGCCGGAGGTTCCGGGCGTGGCCGCGGCGGATGTCTACGAACGCCAGATATGGTGGTTTGCGACCGTGCTGACGGCAGCGATCGCCATGTGGCTGATCGCGTTCAGCCGGAGCTGGGCCGGGTGGGGTGCCGCCGTGGTGCTGTTGCTGGCGCCGCATGTCATCGGTGCGCCCGAGCCCGAGGTCTTTACCGGGCCCGTTCCGACCGAGATCGGCGCCCTGTTCGCGTCGCGCGCACTTGGGATCGGATTGGCGGCCTGGGTCATGCTGGGGGCTTTCGCGGGTTTCTTCTGGTCGCGCGAAAGCGAAGCGACGGGCCAGGCGCAGACCGTCTGACACCGGCATATCATATCCCGGGCGCGTGCCGTGCGCGCCCGCTTTCTTTTCAAGCCTGAGGTCGGATTCGCCAATGGACCGTTCCATTCCAATGCTTCTGATCGGCCTCGTTTTCGGCGGGGGCATCGGGTTTACGGTCGCCGCGGCGAACGGTGTCGCCCTTGACGGTCATGATCATGGCGACCCGGCCCATCATGGCGGTCATGAGCAGCACGCCGGGGCGGCCATGCACGACCACGGCGACATGTTGTCGGTTCCGGCGGGCGCCGATGCGCCAAAGCTGGAGATCGAGGTGACGCCTGATCCGTCTGCCGGCTGGAACCTGCATATCATGACCGAGAATTTTCGGTTCTCGCCGGAAAATGCCAGCCGCGACCATGTTCCGGGCGAAGGACATGCCCATGTCTATGCCAACGGCGTCAAGCTGGCCCGGGTCTATGGTCCCTGGGTGCATCTGGACACCCTGCCCGAAGGCGAGGTGGAACTGGAGGTGGCGTTGAACAGCAACGACCATCGGCCTTTGGCCGTGGACGGTGCTCCGGTTGCGCAGACCGTCACGCTTGGCAACTGAGCGCGGGGACGCGGCCCACCAGACAGAACCGAAGCCTGCCGCAGGGCTGGGCGTCCTCGATCCAACCGTCCGGGGCGGCGAGGTAGGCGCGCAAGGTTGCGACGATATCCGCAGCGTCCTTCACCGGGTCGACCCCGTTGAAGAAATAGGTGGCCCGGCCCGGGCCCTGCATGGCCATTGAAACCGGGCTGGCGCAGCCGTTCATGCACCCGCGTTCGACGATACTCACCGCGTCTGACAGGCCTGAGGCCGCCAGTTCCTCGTGCAGGGGCGCAAGGTCCAAGGGGCCGCAGTTCTGACAGAAATGGACGGTGGCGGCGGGGTCATCCGGTGTCTTGCATTGCTTACAGGCTTCGATGCATACAGATCCCAGCCTTCAGTGTCCCGGATTTTCCGGGTCGGCATCCGCATCGCCGCGGTCGAAAGCGACCGCCCAAGCGTTCAGCAGGGCGCTGTCGCCGTGCTGGCGGCGCCATTGGCGGATCGCGTTGCGCAGACCGGCCCGGGCCACGCGGGTGTCGGCTTCGACCCAGGTTTCGGGTTCACGTGCCTCGCGGAGCGCGGTCCACACGCGCTGTTTCTGGTCGACGTAGTCCGTTGGGCCCCAATCGGACAGCAGCGCCTGGAAGGCCGCGAATGAAGTCTCGTCAAAGTCCTGGTCCTCGCCGAGGCGTCCCATGACGGGACTGTTCGGGTGAAAGCCGCAGCAGGGTACCCAGCCGTCGGGAATGGGCGTGTTGGCGGAATGGGTCCGGTTGGCACGTAACAGCTTGGGCAGCACATGGGTGTGCGGCCCCTCGGGCGAGGTGCCGCCTGTGTCCGGTCCGCCGATCATCTGGTAGACCTCGACCCGGCCCAGGCGGGTGAGGGCCACGCGATGCGGATGCGCCTTGAGGATCGCACCCATTGCCGGGTTGTCCTGCTCGAATAGCGAGCGACCGGCGTTCGCGCGGAGAGTCTCGAGCAACGCGGGATCGGCTGTGCGGATGCAGAAATCGACCTGCGGCTGGGCGAGGCCCATGTCGAAGATGACCGCCTCTCGGTCTTCCTCGCGGATCGCATCGGTGTCGGGGCCGAGTTCGGTCAGAACCTCGCGCCGGTTCATCGAAGCGACGTCTTCGGGCAGGCAGAGCGAGACCGCCTGCGTCCAGCGGTGGGATTTGGGGCTGAGCGTCTCGTAGGCGACGGGCCGGACGCCCTCCAGCGTGTCGATACGGATGCCGCCGCGCGATGTGACCTGCTGCAATGCCGATGCTTCGGACGCCGGGGGATCGCCCACCACGTGGTGAAATTCTGCAATCGCGCCGAAAGAGCCCATGTTCCAGCCCGCGTTTGGGTCGTTCAGCCCTTCCTTCAGTACCGATTCAAGATGTTGCATCGAACATTTCTCCTCTTGTGGCCAACCATTGGCGTGCGCCGTCCAGAACGGCGGAATAGACGGCGCGGCCCGTGGCTTCGCCGATTTCGGTGTGAAGGCCGGCATAGCGTGCCCGCCCCGGCAGTGCCGCGATGGCAAGGCAATCGGTTCCGGTCCCGGTGGCGCGCCCCGGCGCGAGAGGCATGTCCACGCCCATCACAGCAGCCGTACGCGCCTGAATCGCGATGCTCATGGTCTCGATAAGGGCGGCTTCGGCAAGACGGCGGTTGAGACGGAGTGCTATGTTGATGGTGCCCCAGTGTTCGCCTTCGGGAGCGGTCCTGTGCCCCACGCGCTCGGCATTGCTGAGACCGACGGTCGCGACGGCCTGCGCCTCTGTCGCGCCGGCGGTGGCGACGGCGTGGGTGAAGCTGCGAACATCGCGGGAGGTCAGAAAGGCCACGGCATCCTCGGCGTTTCGCGCGGCAAGCTCGGCTTGCAGCCAATCATGGGCCTCAAGGTCCGGTGTCAGGTCCGCGTCGCGCACTTCGCGCCAGACGATGCATCGCGCCTGAACGAGGCCGGGCCTGTGGACGGCCCAGCTCAGCACCTGCATCTCCTGTCCGAGGTCGAAGTCCAGCCAGGGGCGATGGAGCGAGACGCCGTTCATCACAGCACCTCGAGCGGTTGGAACACGAAGCCGCTGTCGGTGTCCTGAAACCATGCGGTGACGCCGAAAATGTCGGCAAGGCGTTGGTCGGTCAGGACATCGGCGGGATTGCCGTCCGCGACGAGGCCCTTGTTGCCCAGCATGACCAGACGGGTGCAGTGACGGGCGGCAAGCCCGAGGTCATGCAGCGACACCAGGGAGGATTTGCCGGTCCGTGCCAGCGCCGCGAAGGTCTGCATGGTGGAAATCTGGTGGGCGGGATCCAGCCCGGCAATCGGCTCGTCGGCGACAAGCAGCGGAGTTTCCTGTGCCAGCGCCCGGGCGATCAGCACGCGGGCCTGTTCGCCGCCCGAAAGCTGCGTGGCATCTCGGTGGCGAAACTCGGTCAGCTCCATCCAGTCGAGTGCGTCGTCGACGGCCTTGCGGTCTTGGGTGCCCGGGTTCTGGATAGAATTGAGATAGGGTGTGCGGCCCAGCATCACCACGGTTTCCACGGTCACCGGCCAGGCGATCTCGCGTGCCTGGGGCATCCAGGCGGCTTGCCTGGCGCGGGCGTTCTCCGACAGCGTGGCGAGGTTGCTGGAGCCGGTGAAGGACAGCAGGCCGAGCGCGGCCCGCATCAGGGTGGTCTTGCCCGCGCCATTGGGGCCGATGAGGCCGACGAACTCGCCTGTCCCGATCTCGAAACTGACGTCGCGCAGCACCTCGCGGTTGCGCAAGGCGACGGTGAGGCCCTCGACGGACAGAAGGGTCATATCCGTTCCTTTCGCAGCTTCAGGATGAGATGCAGGAACAAGGGCGCGCCGACAAGGGCGGTCAGCACGCCAAGCTTCAGGTCGCGGGCGGGCAGGATGACCCGCACGGCGATGTCGGCGGCCAGAACCATGGTCGCGCCGCCAAGCGCCGAGGCCCAGAGCAGGCGCGAGGGATGCGCCCCGACCAGGGGGCGCAGGAGGTGCGGGACCACGAGGCCGACAAAGCCGATGGCGCCCGCGACGGCCGTGCCCGCGCCGACGACGCAGGCGGTGCCGAGCACCAGCAACAGGCGCAGGCGGACAAGGCGGATGCCCATGGCCGCCGCGGCGTCCTCGCCCAGCGTCATCGCGTCGAGGCCACGCCCCAGGCCGGCCAGAAGGGCAAAGCCCACGGCCATGAAGGGCAGGGCGAGCCAGACATGTGTCATCGAGCGGTCGGTGAGCGAGCCCATCATCCAGAAGACGATTTCATTCGCGGCGAAGGGGTTGGGCGAGAGGTTGAGCACCAGAGAGGTCAGCGCCCCGGCCAGGGCAGAGACCGCGATGCCGGCCAGGATCAGGGTCAGGGACGTGCCGCGCGGGCCGGCCAGTGACATGACCAGGATCACGCCCAGCAAGGCGCCCGTGAGCGCGGCCATGGGAAGGCCGAGCACGAACGCCCCCGCGAGCCCGGTATGGATCGCCAGCACAGCCCCGAGCGCGGCAGAGCCGGAGACGCCGATCAGGCCGGGCTCTGCCAGCGGATTGCGCAGGTAGCCCTGCATTGCCGCCCCGGCCAGCCCGAGGCTGCCTCCGATGAGCACGGCGAGGATGGCGCGCGGCAGACGCACCTCGCGCATCACCAGCGTCAGGGGGCCGCCATCGCCCAGGAAAAGCGCCGACAGGCTTTGCCGGATGCCTATGCCCGCGGGGCCGATCAGAAGCGAGGCGGCAAAGAGCGCGACGACCACCAGCAGGAGCGAGAGGAACAGTGCCTTCATTGCTGGCTCCCGAAGAGGGCTTCGCGATCGGCGGCAAGCTCCTCGATGGCACGCAGCACGTATGGCGTGCCGCAGACCCAGTCGCGATCGGTGATGCTGGCCCGTTCGCCCGTCCGGCGCAGCGTTTCGATGACGGGGTGGTTCATGATCGCCTCGGCGCGGGACTCGCCGGGATAGGGCTGCGAGGTGATCACCAGATCGGGGTTCGTGACCGCCAGCACCTCGAGCGGGATCTTCATGCCCGATCCGTATCCGGCCTCTGCCGCGGCGTTGGCAAAACCCGCCGTGGTCAGGATCTGGCCCGCCAGCGTCTGTTCCCCCGAGGTGTAGCCGTTGGCGTAGTAAAGCACCGCACGGGGCCGCTGCGCCACGTCGGCCCGCAGGTTGGCCAGACGCGTGTCGAAGTCCGACACCATGGCCAGTGCCTTTTCCTCACGGTGCAGCACCTCACCCATCTGCAGGATGAGATCGCGCACATCGTCAAGCGACGAGGCGGGATCGAACACGACGACCGGGATACCCAGCCGGCGCAGCATTTCCACGGTGGCGCGGGCCGAATAGGCACCCGCGATCACCAGGTCAGGCTGCATCAGGTAGACCTCTTCGGCGAGACCGTGATTTATGACGTACTCTTGTGCCTCCTCTGCCATGGCCGAGGAGCGGGCGTCCGCCGCGATATAGGTCACCGAATGCAGCTGACCAGGCTCTGCCAGCATCATGGCCAGCTGATCGGTGCAGAGGTTCATGGAGACGACGCGGCGCGGCGCCTCGGCCACGACCGGACTGGCCCCGCACAGCAAGGCTGCGAGGGTCAGTCCGGCAAGAGCCTTGGGCAGGCGCCGCGACTTCATCTCAGAAGGTCGCCGTCAGACCGACGAACGCCGTGCGGCCGGGGGTCTCGAAGCCGAGGACCTCCTGGTATTTTTCGTCGGTCAGGTTCTCGATCCGGCCATAGATCTCGACGCTGTCGGTCACTTGGTGCCGCAGGCCGACATTGACAAGCGTGTAATCGGGCAGGGTCACCGCTACGGATGGGTTGGGAAATGGCGGGAAGAACGAGTCGACATTGTTCGCCACGTGCTGCACGTCCATGCTGAAGCGCGTGCGGTCATCCGGGAAATCGTAGCCAAGCTGCAAGAGCACCTCGTGTTCCGGGCGGCGAACCTCGGTGCTGCCGTTGGGGTTCTCGGCATCCAGCCACGTATAGTTCAGCCCGAGGTCGAGCCGCGCGTTGACCTGCCAGGTCGCACCGATTTCCACGCCCCGGCGGTCACTTTTGCCGGCCTGGTTGAAAGGAGTCAGGCTACCGGTTCCCGGATCGACGGTGGACGAGATCTCGTTGGTCAGCTCGTCATCGAAATAGGTGACGTCGATAAGGCCACGGCCGCCCAGGAACTGTTGCTCGACGCCGATATCCCAGCCTTCGCTCTGCTCGGGTTCCAGGTTGGGGTTGCCGATGAAGTTGTTGGAAAAGCCGAACTGTTCGAACATGGTGGGGTTCTGGACGCCGGTGCCGTAGGAAGCATGCAGTCGCGTGGTCCGGTTGGGCAACATGTATGACACACCGACGGCGTAGGTCGCGAAATCCTCGAACTCGTCATTGAAATCATGCCGCACGCTGGCCTGCACATCAAGACTGTCGGTCAGGTTGCCCTGGTATTCCGCCACGAGAGCGGTCTGCTCGCGCGTCTGCTTGATCAGCTGGCTGGGTGCGAAGACGAAGGCGGGGTTGTTGTTGACGAAGGTCTCCCGCTCCCACTCGGCGCCGAGGGTCAGGATGTGACGGGCGGTATCGACCGTGCCGCCATCCAGCGCGACGCTGCCCTTGTAGCTGATCTTGTGCCGTGTCTCTGTCGTGTCGCCCGACTGCGCGCCGGTGCCGTTGAAATGATCGGTCTGGATGTCCGCGAAGGACAGGTCGAGGCGGTTCCGGAAACGTCCGCCGAACGTGTCGAGCACGGCGTAGATCGAACCGAAGGTTTCAGAGACGTCAGAACCGGAAAGGTCATCGACGAGGATCTGTCCGGCAGGTGTGAGCGCCGTGTAGATCTGACCGTCAAGGTCCGAGTCGCTTTTCACGTGCCGCAGCGTGCCGCCGAAGGTCAGCGTCTCGGTCGCGTAATACTGAACGTTGAGGTTGTAGGTTTCATTGAGATCGCCGTCGTCCTCGCCGTTCAGGCCGGACACGTCATAGCCGCCGGTATCCCGGCGCGTCGCGGAAAAGCTGAGCGCCAGTTTGTCCGTGCGTTGCCGCAAGGCCAGGCTGACTTGCGTCGTTTCGTCGGTGCCGATCTCGAACCCGGCCTGCCCGCTGAAACCCGGCTCGGTCGCGCGCTTGGTGGTGATCGAGATCACGCCGCCGATGGCGTTCGAGCCGTAAAGCGAGGATTGTGGCCCGCGCAGGACCTCGATGCGCTCGATATCGGCGCTGAGAAGGCCACTGAAATCGTATTCGCCCTGGCTGGGCGAGGCCACCTTGACGCCATCAATGATGACCAGCGTGTGGTTGCCCTCGTGGCCGCGCATACGGACCTGGGTCAGGCCGCCGGCGGGGCCGGTCCGCGAGACGGAAACGCCCGGCAGTGAGCGGATGAGATCGACGGCGTATCTTGAGCCGCGATCCTCGATATCCTGTTCGGTCAGAACCGTCCCGGCGCGGCCGTAGGCGCTGCCTTCGATCGGGGTCAGGCCGCCGGAGACAAAGATCGTCCCGAGGTCATAGGGCGTGTCCTGCGCAATGGCGGGCTGGGTGAAAAGGGCAGTGGATGCCGCAAGTGCGGCTTTGAATGAGCGTGACATGGCATGCCCCTCCGGATCTCGCTTGACGCGATGGCTGTTGGTTTGGCCTTTGGAGGGGTGACTCCGCAGACGGTGATGACGTCACCGCTACGGAAAGTCCGTTGTCGAAACGCGCCCCGCGTTTGGACAGGGTGATCACCTCGGCAGGTCTCCTGACTTGCGGGTCAACACTTGGCCGGGTCTTCCCATCATGCACAGCATGACAGTGACATGGTCCGGCTTCGCTCTCCGCCTACAGTTGCGGGGGCAGTTGCGGAATGGACGCCTTGGGCGTCGCACCGCATTCCCTATTATCCCGCCGGCAAACCACCGGGAACCGAAGTGAGTCGATGCGTAAAGGATGGAAAGGTTCGAGAAAAGATAAAACTTGAAGACTGGAAACTTTTACATGCCGACGTGGCGGGAAGAGGTACGCAATCTTTCCTCGATGTCGCGCAGAACCGACCTGAGATCCAGGGCAGGGTGTGCACTCTTGCTGCCGAACAGAAAGATATCAACCGGGCGCAGGGCGATGTGATCCCTCGTCAACGGCGTTACGGTTTCGCTGGACAGAAGGTGGGCCGCAAGGGCGCGAAACCGCGGAATATCTTCGGTCGCGGCGTATTTCCGCAGTCGGCGCAGCTGTTTCTTCAAATGCAACTTGCGGCGCAGGGCGAGGGTGGCGGATGACGCCCCCGACCGGCCTCGGAGCGCCAACAGGACAACGATCATCGTGGCCCCGGAAAAAACCGCGATGTGCGCTTGGCCGACGCCGATGTCCTTGCGCCAGCCGGCCGCGGCGTTGTCGCCAAAGTTTGCATAGCCGATGGGTGCCGCGGGCAGTTTCGCGACACGCGCCGTGCGGGCCTCCGTGTCGAAATAGGGAATCGTGACCTCTGGCAGCACGCCGGGCTCTCCGGTGATGGGGCGCAGTTTCCAGACCCAGACCAGGGTCGTGACAGGACCCTGCGAGGTGACCTGGAAGTCGCGCTCCTCCGGCGGGGTGAAGGTGATCAGCCACGGCTCGCGCAAGGCGGGTTGTTGTGGCATCATCTCGGGCGTGGCGCCGAGCGCGCGGAGCACGACCCGGCGCGTTACGCCTTGTCCGTCCTCTAGCTGCGCCGCGTCGGCGTCCCACGTGTCTGAGACTTCCAGCGCGCGGACGGGGAACCATGTCTCTTCGGCGCCTGCGGGTTTTTCAACCACCTCGATGCGCACCGGTTCGGATCGGACAAGCACGGTTTCGCGTTGTCCGCTGTCGCCGGGGACCTCCAGTTCATGCACGATAGGCAGGAGCTCCAGCGTTCCGGCGCGCTTGGGAAAGAACGCGATCCGCCGCTCGAACACCCGCGACATGCGCCCGTCGACGCGCTGGTCGGTCCATTCGTCCTGGCCCAGCCGCGTCCAATCGAAATCTGTCATGCTGCGCAGCTTCAATTCCTCGTTGGTGATGGTCTCGCGATAGATCCCGCGGATGGTGGCAAGGATCATCTCGCCCTCCATCGGGGCTTCGTCGCGTGGGTCGAGCACCAGTTCGAGGCTCAGCGTCTCGTGCTCCTGTGCGGCCAGGGGGTGGCGAGCAACAGCAGGAGTACCAGGATTCTCACCATCGGCTGGGCTCCTCTCGATGGGCCTCGCCGTCCTTGCGCCGGCGTTCCATCTCGGCGGCGATGCGGCCCTTGAGATAGGCCCCAGGCGCATCGGCCAGCGAATCGAGCCAGCCCATATCCGCCGCCGCCGTCCGCTCGCCGGTGACCGAGCGTTTCAGGCTGGCACGCTTTGGGTCGCGTTCCGCCGCCTGAATGGGCCGCGCGGGGGCGTCGGGATCGAAGGCCGCGGTTTCGACGCCGCCTTGGGACAGGATCGTCTCGATGCGTCCGTGACCGCGCGCTTCGCCGATCACGGGCTCGATCAGGGCCGCAACGACCCGGCGGTTGTGCTGCGCGTCGGCATCGTAGCGGTCGGCGAAGAGCACGGCATCAAAATAGGCGACCGACAGGCTGTAGTCGCCTGTCGCGGCCAGGGTCATGCCCCGGTTGTAGGTGGCGCTGCGGCCGATCTGGGCGAAAACGGCGTCGGCCTCGGCATAGCGTCCGGCCTGGAAGAGTGCCGCGCCGCGCGCGCCGGGGTTTTCGATCAGGGGCAGGGCAAGCGCGGGATGGCCCGCGCGACAGATCAGCTTTGCCCAGGCCTCGGGGCCCGCTGCGATGGCGCAGAACAAAGCGGCGGCAAGGATCGACAGCGAACCGCGGCTCATGCTTCATCCCTTCTGCGCAAGAGGAAAGCCAGTGGCAGCAACGCGAAGGCCAGCAGCCACCGGCCCTGATCGGCGTAGCGCAGGTTTCGCAGGGTGGAGTCCGACGCGACTGCTCCCTGACGCTCGGACAGGATCTTTTCGACGGTGGCGATATCTGTGGCGTCCGCGATCATGCCGCCGCCCGCCGAAACGATGGCGGCCAACCCGTCGCGATCAGGCGGCGGCATCCCGTAGGGTGGCTCGTCAGGCGGGACGAAGACGGCCGAGACGCGTATTCCCTCGGCGGCCATCTGGCGGGCACGGTCCAGCGCCTCGGGGCCGGCACCGCCGCCGTCGGAGACCAGCACGACATCCGGATACGCCGCCGCGGCGTCGGTCAGGGTCTGGCGAGCGAGGTCGAGTGCGCGGTCGGGACGGCTGCCGCCGACCGGCATCGTCTGGCTGTCGGCCACGGCGATGACCGTTTGCAGGGCGGCCGGATCCTCGGTCGGTACGCTGACCAGGAAACTTTCGGCGGAATAGACGGCCATGGCGACGGGCCGCGTGCCGTGACGGTCGATCAGGCGCGATACGGCGGCCTGCGCGTCGTCGAACCCGCCGCCCTCGGTGACCGAGGGCGAAAGGTCCATCAGGATCATCACAGCGTCGAGGTTTCGCAGCACCGGCGCGTCCGGGTCTCGCGTGGCAGGGCCGGCCAGTGCCAAGGCGGTCAGCCCGCCTGCCATGGCCAGCAACCACGGGTCGATAGTGCGGCGCCCGTCCGATACATGCCCCCGCTTGCGCAGCGCCGAGAGCAGTTCGGGGTCGATCACCCGGCGCCACCGATCCAGCCCGCGGGCGGCCCAGGCGACGGCGCCGCCGGCCAGCAAGGCCAGCGGAATGCCGATCAGCCACAGCGGGCGCAGCAGCACGAACTCCCAGCCGTCCGTCATGCCGCCTCCCGCGCCTGCAGCCCGAGCGCCGTGGCCAGCAACGCGAGTGCCGCGCTGGCCAGCCATGGCCAATATTCCTGCCAGCCCCGAACCGGCGGCGAGTCGGCCAGGCTCGGTTCAAGCCGGTCGATGGCTTCGGTCACCGCCAGGAGGTCCTCGGTGCTGCGCACGCGGAAGGTTTTGCCATCTGCGGCCGCGGCAATGAGGCGCAATGTTTCGCTGTCCACCGCGTCGCGCGTCTCCGGGGCGGTCTCGAGGTCGGCGGGACCGAGCGCGATGGTATAGACCCGTACGCCCAGCGTCTTGGCGGTGGTGGCGGCGGCAACGGGATCGACCGCGCCGGTCGTGTCCTGCCCGTCCGACAGCAGCACGATGACGCGGCTTTCGGCCTCGCGCTCGCGCAGGCGTCGAAGCGCGAGGCCAAGACCGTCGGCGATGGCCGTGGCCTTGCCCGAAACCCCGATCTGGGCAGTTTCGATCACCTGTGCGACGGCGGACACATCATGTGTCAGGGCCGCCGCCACATAGGCCCGGTCGCCGAAGACGACCAACCCGACACGGTCACCCGTGCGGCCGCGGACAAAGCGGGCGCCCACGTCCTGCACCGCTGCCAGGCGTGACACCTGCGCGCCGTTCAGGGCGAAGTCCTCACGCTCCATCGAGCCGGAAAGGTCGAGCGCAAGGACGATATCGCGCCCCGAGGCCGGCACAACATCGAGAATGCACTCCACGCGCGGGCCGGTCAGGGCGGCGACCAGCAAGACCCAAGCGAGGATCAGCAGGGTTGTGTGCGCATGGCGCCGAGCCGGAGACGTGTCGGTGGGCCGGAATGTCTCTGCGATGGCCGGTGGCAGGCTTATCGCACCTTCCGCGATCCGGCGCTTTGGCAGAATGCGAAACAGCAGAAGTGGCAGCACCAGCAGCAGCGCCGCCCAGGGGGCTGCGAAACTCATTGGCGCGGGCCTTTCGCGGCGGCGATGATGGCGGCTTCCAGCGGGGCCGGGTCGAACCGGCGGCGCGGGTTATAGAGCGCCTGGCCCAGCCCGTCGGGAGGCGTGCCGCCATGGTCCAGCAGGAGCTGCGTGAGACCTGCAAGCCGGGCCTGCGGTGCGGCACCGGACAAACCGGCGATGGCGGCGCGGGCGGCCTCGGCCGGTCGTGTCTTGCGCACCGTTGCGAACCGGGCGATCCGTGCAATCAAAAGCCCCGCAACCAGACCGAGGGCCGCAGCCGCCATCGCGTCCTGAAGGCCGAAGCGGGCAAAGCTTTCGGGTATGCGGACATCGGCTAAGTGGGCGGTCAGGTCCTCGGGTGTCATGCGGCCTCCGGAAGTACCGGGTCTGCCGCGTTTACGATCCGGTGGGGGATGCACCGGGCTGCAAGGTGGTCGGCTGAGACGGAGGTGCCGAACCGGCCGCGGGTGATGCGCCCGCAGATAAGTGCCGCAAAGCGCCCGGTTGGTGGTGTGGCCTCCACGCTGTCGCGGATCAGCAGGAGTTCGAGCGGGCATTTCTGCATCAGGGCCGCCGCCGCCCTGCCGAAATCCGCGCCGGGCGCGTCAAGCCCGGTTGCGATCTTTACAGCCGTGCCGGGCGCTGCACGGGCGGAGATTGCCTCGAGGAGCACCGCGAGGCTGTCATAGCCGGCCTCCGGCGCATCGAGTGCGGCGGCATGGGCGCATGAGAACGCGCCCGCTGCGCGCAGCATTGCCGTTTCGCGCGGGCGCGGGGCCAGCATCTCGATGGCGCTGCCGGTGACGATCATCGCGCCCACGCGCCCGCCGGCCAGCACCGCGCGCCAGCCCTCCACCGCCAGCGCCTCTGCGGCGGCGACCGAGCGGAAACGCCCGCGGGTGCCCCAGAGCATTGGCGGGCGAAAATCGGCGACCAGAAGCAGGGTGTGCTCCACTTCCTCGTGGCGGCTGCGAACCTGGGGCCGCCCGCTGCGCGCCGTGGCGGCCGGATCGATCCGGCGCAGGTCGTCACCGTCCTGAAACGGGCGCAGGTCGAAGAGATCGCCGCCCTCGCCGCGGCGCGGACCGGAGAGACCACCCGCGAGCCCGTGGGAGAGACCGGGCGGGTGTTTGCCCGCGACGAGGCCGCCGATCGCGACGAGACGGTCGAGTGAGACCTCCGCCCCCGATGCTCGGGGCAGGCTCATAGCGGCGCCACACCGGCGAGGATCTCGGAAAGGATCGTGCGGGCCGTGTGGCCTTCGGCCTGTGCCCGCCATGTCGGCGCCATGCGGTGGCAGAGCACATCGGGCGCCAGGGCCGCGACGTCTTCGGGCACCGCATAGTCGCGACCGTGCAGCCAGGCACGGGCACGGGCGCTCGACGCCAGGGCAAGCGTGCCGCGCGGGCTGACCGCGTGGCGGATCCGGTCGGTCACGTCAATGGTCTCGTTCGCGCGGCGCGTCGCCATGACCAGCGCTACTATGTATTGCTTCAAGGCGGGCGACAGGTGGACCTGAAGCACGTCTTCCTGCATGGCGGCGAGCGTCGCGTGATCCAGCGTTGGTGCTTCGCGCCCGGCATGGCTGCGCAGTTCCGCCTCGACAAGGTCGAGAATTTCCATCTCGGCGGCCTCATCGGGCAGGTCCAGCATGACATGCATCAGGAACCGGTCAAGCTGCGCCTCGGGCAGGGGAAAGGTGCCTTCCTGCTCCAGCGGGTTCTGCGTGGCGATGACCATGAAAGGGTCGGGCAGGGCACGGGTCTGGCCACCGGCGGTGACCTGGCCTTCGCCCATCGCCTCGAGCAGCGCGGATTGCACCTTGGGCGGCGCGCGGTTGATCTCGTCGACCAGGACAAGATTGTGAAAGACCGGGCCGGGCAGGAAATCCATCGTGCCGCTGTCCTGCCGGTAGATCTGTGTGCCGGTGACGTCAGACGGCATCAGGTCGGGCGTGCACTGGATGCGGGAAAAGCTGCCCTCGACCCCCTCGGCCAGCCGCCGCACCGAGCGGGTCTTTGCAAGGCCCGGCGCGCCTTCGATCAGGACGTGCCCGTCGGTCAGGAGCGCGATCAACAGCCGTTCCACCAGCGCGGCGTGGCCCACGAGGCCGAGTTCCATACGAGCCGCCAGCAACGCCGCGGGGTCTGCCCGAGTGCCTGTCGTCCTGTCTGCGATATCCTCCATCGGCTCCTCCTTTTGCCCGTGACACAGAAACATGGGCGGGACATGCAAAGAAGATCTTGCTGACCTTTTCGGCGCATGTCGGGCAAATTGCCCGAGACATGACGGCCGGTTTGCCCGATCCTCGGGTGCAGTACATTTCGGGAGGGAATGACATGAGCCTTCGGTTCCGACTGGTTCTGACGCTCTGGCTGGTGACGGCGCTGGCCGGGGCGATCACCCTTGGCCTGGCAGCAGCAGATGCATACCGGAGCGCCCGCAGCGATACCCAGACGACGCTGACGCGGGCCAGCTATGTGCTGGAGCGGAACTATCACATGGAGCCGCGCGTGGGCGACCCGCTCTATGCCGAGATGACGTCGATCAAGCTTCTCGGCGTGATGGCCCCGGGCACCTGCATCCGGTTCGACCAACGGATGATCTCGGAGCGGCGGCTATGTGCCGGCTGGCAGGTCTTTGGGCAGATCGCGCCCGGCTGGTTCCGCGACCTGTCCGAACGCGTTTTCGAGCCGCCCGCGCCGGTCGCGCGGTCCGGATCGGCGTCACAAAGCGGCGCGTTCCGTGTCGAGGCAACCTTCGATCCGGTGGCCGCCGCGACGCTGGCCTGGCAGCGCACACGGCTGGCCCTGTGGCAGACACTGGCGATGGCGGCAGGCGTGCTGATTTTGGGCTCTTTCGCGATTGTCTGGCGCCTGGGGCCGGTGCGCGGCATCGTCGCCGGGCTAGACCGGCTGGCCCACGGCGACCTCGATGCGCGGGTCGAACTGGGTGGCGCGCGCGAGTTCGGCCAGATAGCGCAGGCCGTCAATCATTTGGCCGAGCGCCTGAGAGCCAGCGCCGAGCGGAGCCGTGCGCTGACCCGCAAGCTGATCGAGGTCGAGGACGTGGAGCGGCGCCAACTGGCGCGCGACCTTCATGACGAGTTCGGTCAGACGCTCACCGCGACGGCCGCGCTTGCCGCTTCGATGCGCTATGCCGCCTCGGGGGACCGCCCCGATATCGAGCGCGACGCGGAGGCCGTCGGTGATAATATCCGCAACATGATGGATTGCCTGCGCGGGGCGTTCGCGCGTCTGCGACCGCCGGATCTGGAGGAGGTCGGCCTGGCCGCCAGCCTGCGCACGATGCTGGGCGGGTGGGAAAAGCAGCGCGGCACCCGCCTGACGCTCGATTGTGACCTGGACGAAGGCGGGATGACGGATGCCGTGGCGCTGGATCTCTACCGTATCGTTCAGGAATGCGTGACGAACGCGATGCGGCATGGCGCACCGGAACATGTTCGCGTGATGCTGCGGCAGGTGGAGGGAAGCATCACGCTTACCGTCGAGGACGATGGAGGCGGGACGCTGGCCCGGGAGCGGCCGGGTCATGGCATCCTCGGCATCACCGAGCGGACGGCGGCCATGGGCGGGCGATTGAACATGCAGCAGACGGTAGACGGCGTCAGGGTCGACGTGACCGTTCCCGGCGCGATCATGCGAAGCGCCGCATGACCGAGCATCGCATCATGATCGTCGATGACCACCCGGTCGTACGCGAGGGGTATCGCCGGCTGATCGACCTGCAACCGGGCCTGCGCATTGTATCCGAGGCCGAAGACGCGCGTAGCGCCTACATCCGTTTCCGGGAGACGAAGCCGGACGTGGTGGTGATGGACGTGACCTTGCCCGGGGCAAGCGGCATCGAGGCGATCCGCCATATCCGCCAGTTCGATGAGACCGCCCGAGTGGTGGTTTTCACGATGCACCAGGGATCGGCCTTTGCATTGAAGTCTGTCGAGGCCGGGGCGGCGGGGTATGTCACCAAGAGCAGCGATCCGGCGAACCTGATAAACGCTATCCTGGGGGTGCTGGAGGGGCGGACCGTGATCTCGCCGGATGTGATCGAGTCTATCGCGCAGGACCGGATTGCCGGGGCCGGCATCGGCCTTGACGAGCTGAGTACACGCCAGACCGAGATCCTGCGCCTGCTGGCAAGCGGCTGGCCCGCGGAGAAGATTGCCGACGCCCTGTCGATCAGCCTCAAGACGGTGCGCAACAACCACTACCAGATCAAGAGCGTCCTGGGGCTGGAAACCGACGCGCAGATGGTCTGGTTCGCGCTGAAGGCAGGGCTGGTGGACGGGTCGAAGGACGCCCAAAGCTAGCTTCGGATAATGCCGGGCCAAGGCCTACGGTGGATACTGGTGCGTCACCGAAAATTAAGCTTTTGACGCCGTTTTGACACTAGGGATAAATTGAGTCGTCGAATTACGAAATTCGGGACAATGAAAAACTATAAACTGACCGACTTCGATGCCGTGCTCGCAATCAGCCGCAGAGGGACATTCCGGGCCGCGGCACTCGATTTGGGGATGTCGACGAGTGCTCTCAGCAATGCGGTCTCCAAGCTGGAAGGGCAGTTGGGGGTGCGCCTGTTCAATCGCACGACGCGCAGTGTCTCGCTGACCGAGGCGGGGCACAGATTCGTCGATCAGGTCAGCCCGGCAGTGCGGGATATCCATCAGGCGTTGGACACGGTCCGGTCGCAACAGGAGACGCCTTCCGGCACCTTGCGCATCAACACCTTCGTCACTGCCGCGCAGGAAATTCTTGCGCCGCTGATCCTGGAGTTTCTGAATCGGTTTCCGGAGGTTCAGATCGATCTCGTGACCGAGGGGAGCCTTGTGGACATCGTGGCGGACGGGTTTGATTTCGGGGTGCGCAGCAAGACGCTCGTGCCGTCGGACATGATCGCGATTCCGCTGGGGCCCGCGCGCCGACACGCCGTCGTGGCCGCGCCGTCCTATTTCGCGAACCGGGATGTCCCGCGCGTTCCGGCTGACCTGAAGGCGCATACCTGTATCCGCGTCCGCCTGCCGAACGGTGCGCTGTATCGCTGGCAGTTCGAATCCGAAGGCCAGCCAGTGCATGTGGAGGTGGACGGGCCACTGACCCTGGATGAGGCCAGCCTGGCGCGCACAGCGGTCCTCGATGGTGTGGGCATCGGGTATTTCATGGAGTCGAACGTGCGCGAAGATATCGCGGCGGGCCGGCTGGTGCGGATCCTCGATGACTGGACCCCGCCGATTGCGCCGCTGTGCCTGTATTACCCCAGCCGGCGCAACCCACCGGCCGCGTTCAAGGTGTTCGTCGACCTTGCGCGCGAGTTGGCGCGCTCGGCGCGGGCTGTGTGAAGAGTGGCCGGGCTATCGCCGGAACGGGGCGATGGCGAAGGCGCGGGCAAGGTGGTCGATGAAGGCGCGAAGCGCCGAGGCCCTAGCGGTGTCGCGCGAGAACACGGCGTAGATTGTGCCCTCGACCGTCGAGATGTCCGGCAAGACACGCATCAGGTGGCCGGCTGCAATATCCGGCATACAGGCATGTTCGGGCAGCAGGGCGACGCCCAGCCCCCTGATCGCGGCGTGCCGCAAGGTGGCGATGTCGCTGGTGACAAGCCGCGGAGAGACGTCAATTGTGTGGGGTGTGCCAGCCCGGTCGAAAAGCGCCCATTCGCGGCTGTCGCCGGGCAGGCACAGGGTGGGGACAGTCTGCAAGTCCCGAGGCGTCAGCAGATGGCTCGTACCGGCAAGGGACGGCGCGGCAACAAGGATGCCACGCGACACGCCGAGCCGCCGCACGACATGCGAGGCGCCGGCCTCGACCTGCGACCGCGCGCGGATCGTGATATCCACATCGTCCCTGACGAGGTCGAGCGGGCCCGCCATCGCGACCAGTTCGATCCGGACCCTGGGAAAGTCGGTGAGGAAATCGGCGATGACTTCATCCAGCAGATCATCCAACAGCCCTGGCGGACAGCCGACGCGGATGCGGCCCGAGGGCCCGTCGCTGTCGCTGGCTGCAAGCCTTGCCGCGTCGAACGCGTCGACCATCGTCTTGCCGTGATCCGCAACGATACGTCCGATTTCGGTGGGTCGCATGTTGCGCGTCGTTCGCTCCAGCAGGCGCACGCCAAGATCCTGTTCGAGCCGGGCGATGGCCTTGCTTAGGGTGCTTTTGGGTATGCCGAGGTCCCGCGCTGCGGCGGCAAACGAGCCTTTGTCGACGACTTTCCTGAAGCGGGCCAGGTCATCGAGGCTGGGCGTTTTCGGCATGTGATTGTCCATCCGGGCAGACAGTGAAACGAAATTCCACTCTATAGTGGCGACGGTTGCGCGCGCATAGCTTTCCTTTCTCAACAAGAGGAAAGCGACATGACAGAACAAGAACCCGTCCGGCTGGCAATCGTCTATTACAGCAGTACCGGCAACACCTACACGATAGCACGGGAAATCGCCGCAGGCGCCGAAGCACGCGGCGCCGCGGTCAGGATACGGCGGGTTGCGGAACTGGCGCCTGACGCGGCGATCGATGCGAACCCGGCGTGGCGGAAACACCTCGAGGCCACGCGCGAGGTTCCCGTGGCGACTCACGAGGACCTGGAATGGGCGGACGGTTTCGTTTTCGGCACGCCGACGCGTTTCGGACTGCCGGCCGCGCAGTTGAAGCAGTTCCTGGACACCTGCGGCGGTCTGTGGATGAACGGGGCGCTGACGGACAAGGTCGTCAGTGCATTCACCGGGGCCGGTAACGTTCACGGTGGACAGGAATCCACCCTGCTTGCGCTGCATAACGTGTTCTACCACTGGGGCGGGATCATGGTGCCTCCGGGGTATACCGATCCGGCGATCCATGCGGCCGGCGGGAATCCTTACGGCACCAGCTTCACCGACGGGCAGGGCGCGGCGCTTCCCCAGACGACGTTGCAAGCGGCGCGGCACCAGGGGGCGCGGATGGCCACATGGGCGCAGGCGGCGCGACGGGTCAGGGCAGGGTGAGAGCGCAAGGGCGGTCCGGGGGCATGGCCCCCGGACTCGGTCAGAACGCCAGAGGTGCGTTGTCCTTGACTTCCTTCAACACGAAGAAGGTACGAATCTGGCGGACGCCCGGCAGGGTGATGAGTTTGCGGCCGTGCAACAGGTTGAACCCTTCCATGTCGCGCGTCCTGATCTTCAGAAGATAATCGAAGTCTCCGGCGACAAGGTTGCAGTCCAGGACCTCTTTCATCCCTCCGACAGCCTCTTCGAACTCGGAAAAGCTCTCGGGTGTGGAGCGGTCTAGCACGACGCCGACCATCACGAGCGTGCCCAGCCCCACGCTGGCCGGTGCGATCTGCGCGCGGACGGACGAGATGTACTTCTGTTCGATCAGGCGCTGGGTGCGGCGGTGGCATGTCGCGGCACTCACGTTCACCAGTTGGGCCAGGTCGGAGTTGGGCACGCGGGCGTCTTTCTGCAGCGCGCGCAGGATGTTTCGATCGATCCGGTCGAGGTCCGGACTGATGGGATCTTCCGGCATTCTATGCCCTTTTGCGGCTTTCAGGCGCTCTTGTGCACCTTTCTGGGTCATCTAAGACACAGATCGGGTGTGGGTGAAAGCGTGCTGTGGGCGCCTCGCCGCGTGTGGCGCGCGCAAACCGGGGGCGAAGTCGGCAGGTCGTGCGGATCGAAGGGCTTGCCACCGATCCGCTGACGTTTCGCTTATGCCCCGGCTTCGACGGGCATTGCGGTGTGCGCCAGCCCGTGCTGAAGGCGGATCATGTCGGCGGCACATTCCCCGATCACAACGCAGGGGGCCATCGTGTTGCCGGTGGTGATGCGCGGCATGATCGAGGCATCGGCGATGCGCAGGTTGTCGATGCCGTAGACCTTGAGCTGAGGATCGACGACCGACATCTCGTCGCGTCCCATCTTGGCGGTGCAGGATTGGTGCCAGTAAGTGACCGCGGAGTTGCGGATGAAATCGGCCAACGCCTTGCGATCCCGCCTGCCGGGCGCGACTTCCTGCCGGACGAGGGGCGTGAAGGCCTGGTGGTTGCCGAGCTCGCGGCACATCTCGACGGCGGCAAAGGCGGTCTCCAGATCCTCGGCCTCGCTGAGGGCGTTGGGCTCGATCAGGAGCGGATCGTCGGCATTCGGCCCGGACAGACGCAGGCGGCCCCGGCTTTTCGGCTGGGCCAGCCCGGCGAACATGGTCCAGCCATGCGGGGGCGTCTCGATCCCGGCTTCGGGGGGCGCGGGCACCGGGAATTCGAGCTGGCATTGCAGGATATCCGGCTGTTGGAGGCGCGAGTCGCTCTGCCAGTAGAGCGTCGCCTCGCACCCGCCGCCGCCGACGCCTTCGGGCTTGTGATAGGCCCAGGTGCAGCCGAAGGCGAGGTGGTCCTGGTGGTTGCGGCCGACGCCGGGAAGGTCGCGCACGATCGGGATGCCGTGGGCGGCGAGCTCTTCCCTGGGGCCGATACCCGATTGCATCAGCACCTTCGGCGTCTGGATGGCGCCGAGCGACAGGATGGTCTCGCAGCGCGCGCGGATCTGCCGGGGCTTGCCGTCGAGCAGGAGTTCGACGCCGGTGGCGGAGGTGCCCTCCAGCAGGATGCGGGTGACCAGGGCGCCGGTCAGGACGGTCAGGTTGGGCTGGTGCATGACGCGGTGGGTGTAGGAGCGGAAGACCGACTGGCGTCGGCCGTCGCGGATGCGGAGATCCGCGATAGCGGCGCCGCCGGGGCCTTCCATCATCGCCCCGTTCGGGCTGTCGAAGACCGGGAGGCCCATCTGGCCGGCGGCCTCGAGCATCGCGCGGGCGACGGGCTGGGGCGAGGCGGGTTGTTCGACATGGACAGGGCCGCCCGTGCCGCGCCGTTCGGCGTCGGGTGTGCCCTGCCAATCCTCGATGCGGCGGTAGTAGCCGAGGACGGATTGGTACCCCCAGGCGGGGTCGCCGGATTCGGCGGCGAAGTGATCCCAGTCTTCCTTGTGGCCACGGGCCCAGACCATGACGTTGATGCTCGACCCGCCACCCAGGCCCTTGCCCATGCTGAGCGGAAGCCTGCGGCCATTGAGGGTCGGGCTGGGTTCGCTCGAGAAGCCCCAGTCGCGCTCGCTGCCGAGGTTCAGGGGCCACATGGCGGGGCTGGTGACCGTGTCTGCCGTGTCGTCGCCGCCGGCCTCGAGCAGGAGAACGCTGACCTCCGGCTGTTCTGCCAGCCGGGCGGCGACGACCGAACCGCTGGACCCGGCGCCGCAGACGATGAAATCGTATTCGGAGCGAAGGGCTTGGCGCAGGACATTTTGGTTGTCCGCGACGTCAATGTCGTGTCGCGAGAGGTCAGGATTGGTGTCCATAAGGATCTCCTTGGGGATGTTTGTCGTCTGGTCGAAATGGCTCTGATCGCGATCACGTGGTTGCGGCGGGGCGCAACCAACAGACCACCATTGGTGGTTTCACCGTTCACCGGGGTGGACGATGCCGCGCCCACCGTTGGCCATGCGGCCTGGAGCCGGTGTTTCGGGGCCCGACGGGCAAAGGGTCAGGTGCTCAGACGGTCGGAACGGTTCCACCGTCTATGGTGTACTCGGTGCCCGTGATCGTGGCCGCGCGATCCGAGGCCAGAAAGGCGATCAGGCTGGCGACCTCGTCGGGTTTGGTCGGGCGGCCTATGGGGATGCCGCCGAGCGACTGCATGATGATCTGCTTGCCGCCTTCGTAATCGGTCCCCGTCTCCTCGGCGAGGCGCTGGGCGAGGCGCACCGATGCCTCGGTCTCGATCCAGCCGGGGGAGACGCGCAGGACGCGGACACCTTTCGGGGAGACTTCCTTGGAGAGGCTCTTGCTATAGGCCGAGAGCGCGGCCTTGGCCGCGGCATAGGCTGTCGTGGCCTCCGGCAGGGGCAGGAGACGCTGGATCGAGGTGACGTGGATGACGACGCCGTGGCCCTGAGCCACCATCTGCGGCACCAGCAAGCGGTCGAGCCGAACCGACGGGAACAGGTTCAGGTCAAGCTCCCTTTGCCATTGATCGTCATCGAGTGCCGCGTATCCGCCGCCCGGCGCGGACGACCCGCCGACCATGTGGACGACGATGTCGATGCCGCCCAGCTCGTCCTTGACCGCATCGGCAACCGCCTTGCAGCCTGCGGGTGTCGTCAGGTCTGCGGCAACGAACGCGTTTGCATTCATCTGGTCCGGGCGCGAGCGCGCGGTTGTCAGGACCGTCGCGCCGAGCATTCGCAGCAGCTCGACGGTGGCGGCGCCGGCGCCCTGGGTGCCCCCGGTCACGAGTGCGCGCTTGTCTTTCAGGTTAAGAAAATCGTGCATGATCCGAGCTCCAGATTTATCGCTGAGTGTTGCTTGCTGGAAAACCTAGGCGATATGTCTGGTTTGGATAACTGGGATAAACGAGTATGCGCTGTTCTGAATTTCCGGATAATGGCATTATCCTGATTTTCGGGATTTGACGTATCGATTTATCCACATTCTTAAATTTTCATCTGGTCCTAAATTGGCTTTCAGCGCGACTGGCAGAGGTCGCAGCGCCTTGAACCACAACAGGAGAATGACCATGAAACCCGAACTACCGACAGTGATCGCCAAGTATTTCTCGGCCGACAAGAAGGGCAACGCGCAAGCTATAGCGGAGTGCTTTACGGAGGACGCCGTGGTCGTTGATGAAGGAAATACGTACAAGGGCCGGGAGGCGATCCGGCAGTGGATGGCCAATGCCTCGACCCAATATACCTATACCGTCGAGCCGTTTTCCCTGACCGAGGAAGGTGAGCGCACGATCGTGACCAGCCACCTTGTCGGCAACTTTCCCGGCAGCCCGGTCGATCTGCGGTACCTGTTCCGTCTCGAGGGGGACAGGATCGCGGAGCTGGAGATCGTTCCCTGACGAGACGCGTTGTCCGGGGCGGTGTGTGACGTTCGAGACCTTTTGCGAGCTTGTTTCGAGATCAGACGTCGACGTGACAGCAAACGCCCGCGCCGGACCGCATCAAGAAACGCAGGCATGTCGTCTGACGTGCCTCGCGTTTATTGAAGCGGTCCTTGCGGGTGGTTAGATGGCAGTGCTTCTGGCGAGTTCTTCGCTTGTCACGCTATCCCTGTCCGCGCTCAGCTTGACCGCTCCGCGTTCGATCACATAGAAACGGTCGCCGAGGTCGAAGGCAAAGCTGAAATACTGCTCGACCAGGATGATAGCGATGTCGCCCTGGGACCGCAGCAGGCGGATTGCCTCGCCGATCTGCTGGATCACGTTGGGCTGGATGCCCTCGGTCGGCTCATCGAGGAGCAGGACCTTGGGCTTGGTGATGAGCGCGCGGGCGATGGCAAGCTGCTGTTGCTGCCCGCCCGACAGGTCTCCGCCGCGCCGGGGCATGAATTCCTTGAGGATCGGAAAGAGGTCGAAGATATCGTCGCGCAGGTGGCGTTCGCTGCGCGGCAGGCAGGCGAAGCCGGTCTCGAGGTTTTCCTCGACCGTCAGGAACGGGAAGATGTCGCGCCCCTGCGGCACGTATCCGATGCCGCGGCGTGCCATGTCATAGGCGCCGAGTTTCCCGACGGTCTCGCCCGCCAGCGTATAAGTGCCACCCGAGCGCGGATGAGTGCCGGAGAGCGCCTTGAGCAGGGAGGTCTTGCCGACGCCGTTGGTGCCCATGATGCAAGTCACTTCGCCCAGACGTGCGCCCATGTCGATGCCGTTCAGGATCTGGCTGCCGCCGTAGTGGAGGGTCAGGCCCTCGACGCTCAGGATGTCATCGGCCAAGATACACCTCGATCACGTTTTCATTCTTGGTGACATGGTCGATGGAGCCTTCGGCCAAAACCGAGCCTTCGTGCAGCACCGTGACCTTGCAGCCGAGGCGGCGGACGAATTCCATGTCATGTTCGACGACGACGACGGCGCGGGTTCTGGCGGCTTCGCGCAGCAGGTCGGTGGTCTTCTCGCGCTCGGCGGTGGTCATGCCCGCCGCGGGTTCATCGACCAGCAGAAGCTGCGGTTCCTGCGCCAGCAGCATCCCGATCTCCAGCCATTGTTTCTGACCGTGCGAGAGTTCGCCAGATTTGCGCTGAAGCGCCTGCGCAAGGCCGATCGTGCCCGCCAAATCGGCGACGCGGTCGCGGTCTTCGGCGCTGGGCTTGAAGAAGAGGACGGCGAAGGGTGAGCGCGGCTTGCGCAGAGCCATCATCAGGTTCTCGAACACGGTCTGGTCCTCGAACACGGTGGGGCGCTGAAACTTGCGGCCGACACCCGCCATGGCGATGGTGCTTTCCGATTTGCCCAGCAAAGAGACGGGCGGCTCGCCCCAGAGCACGCGGCCTTCGTCGGGCTTCGTCTTGCCGGTGACCACGTCCATGAAGGTGGTCTTGCCCGCGCCGTTGGGGCCGATGACGGCGCGTAGTTCCTTGTTGGCGATAGAGAAGGACAGGTTGTTCAATGCCTTGAAACCGTCGAAGCTGACCGAGACGCCGGAAACCTCCAGAAGCTGGCTCATTTGTCGGCCTCCTGTTCGCGCAGAGCGCCCTGGTCGGGGCCGAGGTCGGCGCCGTGGCGGTTGGGTGTCAGGCGATCCGCCAGCAGGTCGAAGAGCCCGCCGATGCCCTTGGGCGCAAAGAGCGTGACCGCGACGAAGGACACGCCCAGCAGCACGGTCCACCAGTCGACCCACTGGATGCGCCAGCTTCCCAGCACGATGTCCGGGGCCTGTCCGCCGGTGAACCACGTGGATAGAAGCGATACGAAAGCGGCGCCGATGACTGCCCCGTAAAGCCTCCCGCGCCCGCCGATGGCGACCCAGACCGCGAGATAGATCGAGGCGATGGGCGCCAGTTCCGCCGGGTTGATGATGCCGGCCTGCGGGTAATAGAGCGCGCCGGCGATGCCGGCGATGACCGCCGACAGGGTGAAGACGAAAAGCTTGTACGCCTCGACCGGATAGCCAAGGAATCGCACCCGGGCCTCGTCATCGCGGATGCCGCGCAGGACCGAGCCGAACTTGCCCGACACGACCCATGTGGCCAACCAGAAGCCCAAGGCGAGAGCAAGCGCCGAGGCCCAGAGGAACCACACCGAGACGACGGATTGCGGGACATTGCCGAGGCCGGGCAGGTTTTGCAGGCCCGAAAGGCCGTTGTTGCCGCGCAACCCGCTGTCGTTCTGAAAGAGGTAGAGGGCGAGTGCGAGGGTCATCGCCTGCGTCAGAATCGACAGGTACACGCCCGTCACTCGGCTGCGGAAGGCGAACCAGCCGAAGACCAGGGCCAGCAGACCGGGCACCAACACCACGGCGGCAAGTTGCAAGGGCAGGGAGTGGGCGACCGCCCAGATGGGCGGGAACTCGGACGCGCCGACGACGCCGAAGATCTGGCTGGCGATGCCGTCGGAGATTTGTTCGGGTGTGGGCGGCAGTGCTTGTGCGGACATGCTTTCGACCACGATAAGGCGGGTGCGTTCATACATCAGCCACATGCCGATGGCGTAGCCGCCCAGCCCGAAAAAGGCCATGTGCCCGAGCGACAGGATTCCGCAATAGCCCCAGACGAGGTCCATCGCCAGCGCCACGAGGCAAAGGCAGAGCGTCTTGCCCAGCGTCTTGACGAAGCTGGTGGAAATGACGCCGATGCCGAACCCCTCGGACAGGATGGTGACGCCGACAGTAAAGAGCGCGAGGCAGGCCATGAAGATCAGGATCGCCGGAAAGCGCAGAGCCAAGGGCTGGCGCGGGGCGGTGCCGGTTAGGGTGCTGTCGGTCATGTCAGGCCTCCGCCGCCCGGCCCTTGAGCGCGATGATGCCGCGCGGCCGGAACTGTATGAAGAGGATGATGAAGAGGATCATGTAGGTCTGGGCCGCCAAGGTATTCGAGGGGTTGAGCCATTCGATGCCTTTCTGAAGCGAGCCGACCAGCGTGGCGCCCAGCAGCGTGCCCCAGATGTTGCCGACGCCGCCGACGACCACGGTCATGAAGCTTTGCACGATGTAGTCCGCGCCCATTTCGGACGTGACCTTGGCGTATAGCCCGATGGCAACGCCCGCGATGCCCGCGATGCCCGAGCCGAAGCCGAAGGTCAGCATGTTGATCCGGTCGGGGTTGATGCCCATAGAGGCCGCCATGCGGGGTTCTGCGTCACCGCGCGCACCTCCAGCCCCAGCCGGGTACGGTTCATCACCAGGAGGAACAGCGCAAGGAAGAGCAGCGCCAGCACGAAGATCGCGATGCGGATATAGCTGATTGAAACGATGTCGTTGAATACAAGCGACCCGTCGAGCCAGCCGGGGGCCGTCAGCGGGCGGGCCTGCGTGCCGAAGATGTTCTTGGCGATCTGTTGCAGCGCGATGGAGATGCCGAAGGTGGCCAGCAGCGTTTCCAGCGGGCGGTGATAGAGCCAGCGGATGACCAGCCGTTCCATCGCCACACCCGCCGCGAAGGTCACGGCAAAGGCCAGCGGGATGGCGAGGATGACCGACAGCGTCTGATCGGGGATGATCTGCTGCACGACGAAGCCGGTATAAGCGCCCATCATGATGAATTCGCCATGGGCCATGTTGATCACCCGCATAACGCCGAAAGTGATGGCGAGACCGATGGCGGCGAGGAAATAGATCGAGCCGAGCGAGATGGCATCGAGGGCGAGGTCTGCGGCCTGATTGACCGCGACGCGGGTCTCGATGCCGTTGAGCGCGTCCATCGCGGCCATCGCGACGGCAGGCGGGGCGCCGGTGAAGATCTCGTAGAAGGTGTATCGGTCCAGCGTCTCGTCGATCTCGGCCTCTGTGGCGACGGGGTCGACCGTGCCTTGCTCGGCCAGCTTGGCGTAGGCCAAGTCGCGTGCGTCTTCGGTGTCGAGGGATGCCACCTGGATGCCAGCGACAGCCTCTCCGTCTATATTGGCGACAAGTGCTGCAGCCTTGTCGGCGCGGCTGATACGGGGCTTGGCGAAGCCTTCGGTGACCAGAAGGTCATAGGCCGCTTCGCGCGTCAGGGCTTCGGAGCCCAGTTTCAGGACGCGGGCAACTTCCGGGCCTTCAGGTTCGGTTTCGGTCGCCTCGAGGTCTGTTGTGACCAGCGGGTTGAGCGCGCCGCGCAGGTCGACGCCCAGGTCACCCTTGAAGCTTTCGATGGCGGCGATGCGTTCGTCTTCGGTTTCACCGAAACGGATGGTCAGCAGACGTTCGAGCCGTTCCGCGCGAGCCTTGAGGGTCGGACTCGTCTCGGCCTGGATCGCCTCGCGCAGGGGGGCGAGGTGCGAGGCTTCGGCGTCACGCTCGATGTTATTGATTGCGGTGCGGCGGGTGGCGATGTCTTCGGCGGTCAGCTGGAACTTGACCAGCGCGGCGCCGATCATCTTGCGGACACCGGAATTGGGTTTGGACTGGTCGTAGTCGTCGTCGGGCAACTCGCCCAGGGCCGTGTCACCGGCAAAGTCGAAGCCGCGGATCGTGTCGCGGTCGATCTCTTCGGCCCAGATGAAAAGGCCGGTCTCAACGTTGCGCCAGAGCTCCTTGTCCTGCCATTTGCGCAGGACGGTCTGCGCCTCGGGGAGGCCGCTGGATGCGATGGCGTCGATGGTGGGCGCGACCTTGGTGCGCGATGGCTTGGCCAACTGGTCTGCATGTTCCTGCAGGAGTTGCTGGATCGGTGCGTCGGCCTGTTGCGCCGTTGCGGGCAGACATGCGACGAGGAATGCGAGGATCAGCGGCAGGCGTGCCATGCACGGGCCTCCTTATCGGAAGGGGGTAAAGGGCGGCGCGTGGCCGCCCTTTCGGTTCTCAGGAGATCAGTAGTTCGACTCGATCTGCACGCAGGTCTCGGTCTCGGTGTTGTACATACCGCACTCGAGCTCCTGCCAGTCGGACTTCAGCACGGCTGATTCCGGCAGGAAGTCGGTCCAGGCGTCGCCCGGGACTTCTTCGGTCTGGCTGATGATGTCGAACTGCCCGTCTTCCTGGATCTCGCCGATCAGGACGGGCTTGGCCAGGTGGTGGTTCGGCAGCATGACCGCGGTGCCGCCGGTCAGGTTCGGGAATTCCTGCCCGTACATGGCGGTGCGGACCGCGTCGACATCGGTGGTGCCGGCCTCTTCCGCGGCGTTCACCCACATGTTGAAGCCGATGTAATGCGCCTCCATCGGATCGTTGGTCACGCGTTCCTCGCCCATGCGCGCCTTCCACGCTTCGACCCATTCGGCGTTGGCGTCGGTATCGGCGGACTGGAAGTAGTTCCATGCCGCCAGGTGGCCGACGAGGTTCGAGGTGTCGAGGCCCGAAAGCTCTTCCTCGCCCACCGAGAACGCGACTACGGGGATGTCATCGGCCGACACGCCTTGGGCCGCCAGTTCCTTGTAGAAGCCCACGTTGGCGTCGCCGTTGATGGTGGAGATCACGCCCACCTGCTTGCCACCTGCGCCGAGCGCCACGACGTCCGACACGATCTTGGACCAGTCGGAGTGACCGAAGGGGGTGTAGTTGACGAAGATGTCCTCGTCAGCGATGCCCTTCGATTTAAGGTAGGATTCCAGGATGTTGTTCGTGGTGCGCGGGTAGACATAATCGGTGCCCAGTAGCGCGAAGCTTTCGACGCCCAGTTCATCGAGGAAGTAATCCGTGGCGGGGATCGCCTGCTGGTTGGGCGCGGCGCCGGTGTAGAACACGTTCTTGGAGCTTTCCTCGCCCTCGTACTGGACTGGGTAGAACAGCAGGCCGTTGAGTTCCTCGATGACGGGCAGAACCGACTTGCGGCTGACGCTCGTCCAGTTGCCGAAGATCACGTCGACCTCGTGTACGGTCAGAAGTTCGCGCGCCTTCTCGGCGAAGAGCGGCCAGTCAGAGGCAGGATCGACGACCACCGCTTCCAATTGGCAGCCCAGAACGCCTCCTTTTTCGTTTTGCTGCTCGATCAGCATTTCCATGGTGTCCTTGAGCGTGGTCTCCGAGATTGCCATGGTGCCGGACAACGAGTGCAGCACGCCGACCTTGATTGGGCAGTCCTGCGCCATCGCGGGCAGCGCGGTAGCCATTACGGCAGCGACAGTGCTCAACAGCTTTTTAGACATTTATTCAGTCCCCTTTGCGTAACGCGCAGGGTGCTTGTGGACTAAAGTCGAATGTCCCATATATCCCCCACGCAACTTGTTGCGGAGTGCGGTGGTGATCTGGATTGCAAGGCCTGCACCATCGCACGTTCGACAGGACAAGATTCGTCCGTCGGGAACAGTGCTTTCACAAGCTTCTGCGCTGCGGCGAGGACGCAGCGGCGTAACGAGCCAAAACCTGCTGCGGGAGCCCAATTTTTCAGCGTGATTCGGGGTGTTCGCCTGTTTTTTGACCAGTCGCTCTGTGCGCGACGATCAGCTGTCCAGCAGCAAGCTTTGGCAATAGCCGATCTCGACTTCGGCGCGGCGTCTGGCCCAGCGGGCGATGCCGGGATCGCCAGAGAATTGTGCCAGGTTCAAAATGTGCGCATGCGCGCTTTTGGCCTTTATCCGTTGGTCCATGAGGACGCTGCGCATGCCATGTGGAGTCACAGAAGCGAGCATGTCCTCGAAACGCGCCCGCCGCCGTTCCAGCGCTTCGGACTTGGCATCCCGCATCAGCCACGCATGTTCAAGCTCTGCGGAAAAGCGCCCGGTGCACCCGGCGAAAACTTGCGGCAGCGTGGCGGCGGCAGCCGGGCCGCCAAGCAGGATGCTCAGAGCAATGATGATAGTTTTCAATCCGCTCATTTCTTGATCATCACGCCAATAAAGCAGGCGGGCAAGTGATGTTTTTCCACCGCTTCAAGGCTCGCTTGTCGTGTGGCCAATCCATCTCGTGCGCGCCTGTTTTAAAGGCAGGCGCAAGAATATCGCAAAATTAATAGGCGCATGGATGGGGCGTTGTGGCCGCCGGAAACGCTTGGGCTGGATCAGGTGGCGCGGTGCGTGCTCGGTTCCGGCGTCCTGGTAAGCGAAAGCGCCTATGCACCTTGTTCAGAACTTCGAGGCCTCCGCCGACGCACCGCGCCTTCCCCGGGCGATCGGCCAGTTGCGCGTGTCCTCCAAGATGCGCGACGGGACCAGTTGTATCGACGGGCTGTACAGCGCGGGCTGCGCACGGGCTGTCTTTCCGCGCCGAACGGATGCCGTTGAGGCCATCGTGGTGAACACGTCGGGAGGGCTGACGGGGGGTGACAGTTTCGACGTCGACGCACGCGCCGGACGTGGCAGCAGGCTGGTGATCACGACGCAAGCCGCCGAACGGGCGTATCGCAGCACCAGCGGGCAGGCGCGCGTCAGAACGAAGATTGCCGTAGAGGCAGAGGCGACGATGTGCTGGCTTCCGCAGGAATTGCTGATCTTCGAAGGGGCGACTCTCGATCGGCGGCTGGAGGTCGACCTGTCCGCGAAAGCGGCGGAATTCTTAATGGCCGAGCCGATCGTCCTGGGCCGTACCGCCATGCGCGAAGTGATCCATGATGCGACCTTTCTCGACAGGATCAGCGTTCGGCGCGGCGGGCGACCGGTCTATGAAGACCGCCTTTCGCTGACGGGCGATGTGCAGGCGCTTCTGGGTCAGGCCGCGACCGCAGGCGGGATGCAGGCGATGGCCAGCGCGCTCTATGTCGGCCCCCGTGCCGAAGCCCTGCTGCAACAGGTGCGCGCGCTTCTGCCGGCAACCGGAGGGGCCAGCCTGCTTCGTCCGGATATACTCGTGGTCCGACTGCTTGGGCGGGATGGTTTCATGCTGCGGTCGGCGCTGTGTCCGGTGCTTGAGGCATTGTCCGGGGCCGTACTGCCAAGATCCTGGAGGCTTTGAGAAACATGCAACTTACGCCAAGAGAAAAGGACAAGCTGATGGTCGCGATGGCGGCAGAAGTCGCGCGCAAGCGACTCGCGCGGGGGTGAAGCTGAACTACCCCGAAGCGATTGCCCTGATCACCGATGCGGTCGTGGAGGGCGCGCGGGACGGCCGATCTGTCGCAGACATGATGGCGGCCGGGGCTGAAGTGGTCTCGCGCGGTCAATGCATGCAAGGGGTACCTGAAATGATCCATGAGGTTCAGGTCGAGGCTACCTTTCCCGACGGCACCAAGCTTGTCACCGTTCACAATCCCATCCGCTGACCCGATAGGAGACATAATCCATGCGACGCCTCGCCCTTACCCTAGTTCCTGCCTTGCTGGCTGCCGGCCCGGCACTTGCCCATCTCGATCCGGGTGAACACGGCTCTTTCGCGGCGGGTTTCTCGCATCCGGTATTCGGGGCCGACCATATTATGGCGATGGTTGCGGTAGGGCTGTGGGCGGCCAGCCTTGGCGGACGGGCCTTCTGGGCATTGCCGGCGGGATTTGTGGGCGCGATGGCCGGTGGGTTCGTGATGTCACTGGGCGGTGTGCCGCTGCCCCTGGTCGAGCCGATGATCCTCGCGTCGGTACTTTTGCTTGGGCTGTTGATCGCGCTGGCGGCGCGGCTACCATTGCCTGCGGCCGTGACGATCGTGGCGGCGATGGGGCTCTTTCACGGTCACGCGCACGGCGCCGAGATCGGCAGCGCGGGGGCGCTGGCCTACGTTGCGGGTTTCGTCGTCGCGACGGGGGTGCTGCACGCGCTGGGCGCCGCCGCCGGCTGGGCACTGGGCCGGTCGGGCGGCGCTTTGCTGTCACGTGGGGCCGGGCTGGCGGTCGCCATTGGCGGGTCTGCGCTGGTCATGGGGGGATGAGGCGATGATACCCGGAGAAATTTTTGCCGCAGAAGGCGCACTGGAGTTAAACGCTGACCGTCAGGCTATCACGTTGGAGGTCGCGAATACAGGCGACCGGCCCGTTCAGGTAGGCAGCCACTACCACTTTGCCGAGACGAACCCGGCGCTTGATTTCGATCGTGACGCCGCCCGTGGCCACCGTCTGGACATCGCCGCGGGTACTGCCGTGCGGTTCGAGCCGGGCCAGCGCCGCGAGGTGCAGTTGATCCCCATCTCGGGGGAGCGCCAAATATTCGGATTCAACCAGCAGGTCATGGGAGAGCTATGATGGGTCGCACATCCGACGCAATGAATGCTTGGTCGAACGCGCTCGAAGCCGGGATGATCATGGCCGAGGCCTATGCCGTCATCGCCATGCGGCTCTGGGGCATGGCCGGGCTGTGGGCGGTCACACCGTCCGAAAACCACCGCATGATGTCCGAAAAGGCGGCGGCATTGACGCGCTCGATGCTCGATGCCAACACCGCTGCCTTTCGCGGTGGTGACCCGTCCCGGATCATCGCCGCCGCGATGAAGCCCGTCCGGCAGAAAACCCGTGCCAACGCCCGCCGCCTCGCCAAACGCGGTCCGAAGAGAAGGTAAGCTTATGCCCACCAGTATCTCTCGCTCGGATTATGCCGCCATGTTCGGTCCCACGACCGGCGACAAGGTGCGGCTGGCCGACACTGATCTGATCATCGAGGTCGAACGCGACTTGACGGCCCTGAACGCGGGTGCAGCCACGACGGGCGGTACCGGAGACAACGCCACCCTTTACGGCGAGGAGGTCAAATTCGGCGGTGGCAAGGTTATCCGGGACGGCATGGGGCAGTCTCAGGCCACCCGGTCCGAAGGCGCGGTGGATACCGTGATCACGAATGCCCTGATCCTGGACTACACCGGCATCTACAAGGCGGATGTCGGTCTGAAGGACGGCACCATCTTTAAGATCGGCAAGGCCGGCAACCCCGACACCCAGCCGGGCGTCGACATCATCATCGGCCCCGGAACCGAGGTCATTGCAGGCGAATGCCGCATCCTGACGGCAGGCGGTTTCGACAGTCATATCCATTTCATCTGTCCGCAACAGATCGAGGACGCGTTGCATTCGGGACTGACGACGATGCTGGGCGGTGGTACGGGGCCGGCGCACGGTACGCTCGCCACCACCTGCACGCCGGGGCCGTGGCATCTCGGGCGGATGTTGCAGGCCGCCGATGCCTTTCCGATGAACCTGGCCTTCGCGGGAAAAGGAAACGCGTCGCTGCCGGCGGCGCTGGAAGAGCAGGTTATCGCGGGGGCCTGCGCGCTAAAACTGCACGAGGACTGGGGCACGACCCCGGCGGCCATCGACTGTTGCCTGTCCGTCGCGGACGCGATGGATGTGCAGGTGATGATCCACACGGACACGCTCAACGAGTCGGGCTTCGTGGAAAACACCGTGGCGGCGATGAAAGGCAGGACGATCCATGCCTTCCATACCGAGGGCGCGGGTGGCGGGCACGCACCCGATATCATCAAGATCTGCGGGCAGGAAAACGTCTTGCCCTCCTCGACCAACCCGACGCGGCCCTTCACGGTGAACACGCTGGAAGAGCATCTGGACATGCTGATGGTCTGCCACCACCTCGACAAGTCGATCCCCGAGGATATCGCCTTTGCCGAAAGCCGCATCCGGCGCGAGACCATCGCCGCCGAGGATATCCTGCACGACATGGGAGCGTTCAGCATCATCGCATCGGACAGCCAGGCCATGGGTCGTGTCGGAGAGGTGATCATCCGCACGTGGCAGACGGCGGACAAGATGAAGAAACAACGCGGTCGCCTGTCCGAGGAGACCGGCGAGAACGACAATCTGCGGGTCCGTCGTTATGTCGCCAAGTACACGATCAATCCGGCCATCGCGCACGGCCTCTCGGGCCATATCGGCTCCGTCGAGGAAGGCAAGAGGGCCGATCTGGTGCTGTGGCATCCGGCGTTCTTCGGAGTGAAGCCCGAGATGGTTCTGATCGGCGGGTCGATCGCCTGTGCGCAGATGGGCGACCCCAACGCCTCGATCCCGACGCCACAACCGGTTTACACACGCCCCATGTTCGGCGCCTTCGGTCGCGCCGTCGAAGCCTCGGCGGTGACCTTCGTTTCGGCAGCTGCCGCGGATGCGGGCATCGGAGACAGCCTTGGGCTCGCCAAGCAGACGCTGCCCGTTCAGAAAACCCGCGGCATCGGCAAGGCCGACCTGAAGCTCAACGATGCTTGCCCGGAGATCGACGTGAACCCCGAAACCTACGAAGTGCGCGCCAACGGCGAATTGCTGACCTGTGAACCGGCCAGCGAGTTGCCCATGGCGCAGCGCTATTTCCTGTATTGAACGCCATGACACACCTTCCGATCGCCCAGAAACTGCACGAGGCCGGCACCTGGACCGGTGAGGCGGCGCTGTGTGCGCTGACCTACGAAGACCGTTTTTTCCGACGCCGCAAGCTTACCGTGGATCAAGGTTGGTCGCTTGTGGCCGATTTCGAACAGACGGTGTCGTTAAATGACGGAGACGCCCTGGAAACCACCGATGGGCGGCTTGTGCGCATCGCCGCGGCCCCGGAGGCACTGTTGGCAGCGTCGGGGCCCGATCTGGCGCGCTTGGCTTGGCATATCGGCAACCGGCACACACCCTGCCAGGTGGAGGCGGACAGGCTTTTGATCCGCGATGATCCGGTGATCGCGCATATGCTGGCCCATCTGGGTGCGACCATGACGCCGGTCACCGAACCCTTCAAACCCCAGGGCGGCGCCTATGGCCATGGCCGGACCCACAGCCACGAACACGGAGCGACGGCCCATGCGCACTGATGCCCGGCTATTGACACTGGCTCAGTGGCTGTCCCCGGCATATCCCATTGGCGCCTTCGCCTGGTCGCACGGGATAGAACAAGCCGTTCGTGATGGACAGATCACGGATGCCGTCACCTTGCAGGCATGGCTGCGCACCTGCCTGAGCGAAGGCGCGGGCCGCACGGACGCGATCTGGCTGCGGCTCGCCGCGGGGCCCGGCGACGTGAACGAGATCGACGCGCAACTTCGCGCCTTCGCGCCCTCCGCCGAACGTCTGTCCGAGACAGTTAGGCAGGGAGCCGCTTTCGTGAATACAACCAACGCCGTCTGGGGGCTCGAGCTCCCTCAGCTTGCCTTGCCGGTTGCAACGGGACGCGCGGCGCATCTGATGAAGCTCGACATCGACGCCTGCGTGCTGCTCTACCTGCAATCTTTCGTGTCCAACCTCGTTTCCGCCGCCCTGCGCCTGATGCCGCTCGGCCAGACGGAAGGGCAGCGCGTTCTGACTGCGCTTCAGGATGACATCCTACGCGTCGAAGAAGAGACACGGGGCGCAGACATCAACGACATCTTCAGCAACGCATTCCTGTCCGACATCGCGTCGATGCGGCATGAGACCCTCGAACCAAGGCTTTTTCACTCATGACCAGGATGAACGGTCCCCTGCGCATCGGAATTGGCGGTCCGGTTGGCGCGGGCAAGACCACGTTGACCGCCCGTCTGTCAGAGCGGATGAAGGACACGTATTCGATCGGCGTGATCACCAACGACATTTACACTCAGGAAGATGCCGACGCGCTGGTGCGGATGCAGATCCTGCCCTCGGACCGGATCATCGGAGTCGAAACTGGAGGCTGTCCGCACACGGCAATCCGCGAAGACGCATCGATAAACCTGGCCGCTGTCGCCGAAATGCGCGACCGCCATCCGGATGTCGAGGTGGTGTTGATCGAGTCGGGCGGCGACAACCTGTCCGCCACGTTCAGCCCGGAACTGGCCGATCTGACGGTCTACGTGATCGACACTGCGGCGGGCGAGGAGATACCGCGCAAGGGCGGCCCGGCGATAACACGATCCGACCTGCTGGTGATCAACAAGACGGACCTCGCACCGCACGTAGGCGCGTCGCTGGACGTGATGCGAGAGGACGCTGCGCGGATGCGGCAGGGGCGCCCCTTCATTTTCACGTCGCTCAAGTCAGGTGTCGGCGTCGATGAAGTTCTGAACGAAATCAAAGTCATATCCGGTCTCGGCAATACAGGGTAGGCATGTCAACTCACAGGCGTAAGGCGCTTAGGGTTGATACACGGCTTCTGCAGAGAAGTATGGTGAGGTGTCCGAGACCTGGCGGCGTGCCGCGGCCCGAAACCGGCTTCTGTGCCTGATTGCGAGGGCGGCATCGAAGTCCGACAGCTTAGAGCTTTGATTGTCCCGATTTTCGTAATTCAACATCTCAATCTATCCCGATTATCAAAATGGCGTCAAAAGCTTAATTTACGGTCACGCACCAACCGGACGAAAGGAGTAGACCGCGCAATTGCTTACCGGGATCAGCCCCGATTCGGGCGATCCGATGATGAAATAATCTTCCATATAGGACGTGTTTCTTTTTCCTGAACACGCCAAATCCCGACCATCATGCAACGTCTACGCCAAATTCTACGGCAAAGTTGCAAGCACCCGTCAAAGAAAAAACGCTACCCTGCTGACGCCTGCGACGGGGAAGCAATCCAGCAATCGTTCCGGAAAGCCGCCCTCCCACGGCCTTTATGGATCTCTCGAAATATCGAACAAAGGAACTTTAAATGTCCAAGAAACTCAGGACTGCCGTCGCCGCCGCTGCCGCCGCCGCGACCATCACCGCCAGCGCAAGCGCGCAGGAAACGATTCCCGCGGAACAGCGGGTCAAATCCGTCGTCCTCGTCCACGGCGCCTTTGCGGACGGTTCGGGCTGGCGCGGCGTGTACGATATCCTTACCGCGCGGGGCTATCGTGTCAGCATCGTTCAGAACCCCCTGACCTCCCTGCAGGACGACGTGGCCGCAACCGACCGCATCCTAGACCGTCAGGACGGTCCGTCGATCCTCGTCGGGCATTCCTACGGCGGCACGGTCATCACCGAGGCGGGCATCAACCCCAACGTCGCGGGCCTCGTATACGTTTCCGCGCTGGCCCCGGATGTGGGAGAGACCACGGGCGATCAGTTCGCCGACATCCCCGCGCCGCCCGAGTTCATCATCGAAACCGGCGAGGACGGTTTCGGCTTCGTCAACCTCGAGGAATTCAAGACGGGCTTTGCCGGCGACACTACTGATGCAGACGCCGCCTTCCTCCGCGATAGCCAAGTGCCGATCAACATGGATATCTTCGGAACGCCCGTGAAGCATGCCGCCTGGAAGGACAAGCCGAGCTGGGCCGTGATCGCGACCGAGGACAAGGCCATCGACCCGAAACTGCTGCGTCACACCGCCGACCGGATCGGCGCCGTTTCGGTCGAGGTGCCCGCCAGCCATGTGGTCTTCCTGACCAAGCCCGGCGAAGTTGCCGACGTGATCGATCAGGCCGCCCGTGCCTCCGGCGGAAGCTGACCTAGCAAGCTCATGCGGCGGGCTGGTCTCGCCGCGTGAACCTCCAGCCCGTTCACCCAGAAATCTTATGCGGGGAATTCAACCCGGCAATGGAGCCAGACAATGTCCCGTATTAACGTGAAATCCATTCTTTCGTGGATCGTAATCCTGTTCCTGATCTCTGTAGCGGCGGTTTCCATCGCCACGTGGATCGTCAACGTCGACAGTTTCTCCGGCAGCTACCCTCAAGCCGACCGCGCATGTAACTTGCCCGGATCCGAGCCGTGCCAGATCGTCATATCGGGCAAGCGCCATGTCCGGTTCTGACTCGTTCCACATGACCCGGCGCAGTGCGATTGCCGGCGGCGCGGGTCTGCTGATTGCGGCGAGCACGCCTTGCCTGACCGCCTCCGGCCTGCGGGCCGAAACATCACCCTCCAACACAGGACCACAGACCATGACCTATATCTCCGCCGATGACGGCACGCAGATCTTCTACCGCGATTGGGGCCCGCGTGATGCGCAACCCATCGTGTTCCACCACGGCTGGCCCCTGACGGCCGACGAATGGGACGCCCAGATGCTCTATTTCCTAGACAAGGGCTTTCGCGTGATCGCTTTCGATCGGCGCGGGCACGGGCGCTCGGACCAGACGGAAACCGGCAACGAGATGGACACCTATGCCGCCGATGTCATCGCCCTGGCCGACGCGCTGGACCTGAAGGCAGCCGTGCATGTGGGCCATTCCACCGGCGGTGGCGAGGTCGTGCACTACGTCGCCCGCGCCAAGCCCGGGCGTGTCTCGAAACTGGTGCTCATCGGAGCCGTGCCGCCGGTGATGGTGAAGAAGGACGGCAACCCCGACGGCACGCCGCTGGAGGTGTTCGACGGTTTCCGCGAGGCGCTTTTGGCGAACCGGCCGCAATTCTACCTCGACGTGGCAGCGGGCCCCTTCTACGGCTTCAACCGACCCGGTGCGGAGGTCAGCGAAGGACTGATCCGCAACTGGTGGCGGCAGGGAATGCAGGGCAGCGCCAAGGCGCATTACGATTGCATCAAGGCCTTCTCCGAGACCGACTTTACCGAGGATCTGAAGGCGATCCAATTGCCGACGCTGGTGATGCATGGCAGCGACGATCAGGTCGTCCCCTTCAAGGCCTCCGCGGCGCGGACGGCCGAGATCATGCCGAACGCGACGCTCAAAGTCTATGACGGGGCACCGCACGGTATGGCGGCAACGATTGCCGGCAAGATCAACGAGGATATCCTGGGCTTCCTCAAGTCCAGCTGAAAAGGCGCGCCTGTCCCCCGATGCGCGCCTGCGCGGGCCCTGCCGCCCGCCAAGCTTCCCCCGCTCCTCCCCGGGGGAAGCTCATGTAAGCTGAAACGATGAAGAACTCATTTACCTGGAACGGTGCGGCATCCAGAAATAGAAGCCTCGAACTGTGAACCTTGAAGACCAAGCCCGCGAGGTTTTGAAGATGGTTGGGATAAATCGCATCATCGCGTCAAGGATCGCTCATGCCAATTGTCGGTCCCATTTCGTGCCGGGCACAGCCGCCAGAAGGCTACGCGTGTAGTCCTCCCTGGGATCGAGAAAGACCTCGGCTACCGGGCCGATTTCCACCAGCTTGCCCTTTTGCATCACGGCCACCCTGTCGCAAAGCTGCGCCGCCACGCGCATGTCATGGGTGATGAACATCAGGGAAAGGTTCAGTCGGCTTTGCAAGTCTCGCAACAGGTCAAGCACCTGGGCCTGGATGGACACGTCGAGCGCGGATACGGCCTCGTCAGCGATGATAAGGTCGGGATCCATGGCCAGGGCCCGGGCAATCCCGATGCGCTGTCGCTGCCCGCCCGAAAACTCGTGCGGATAGCGGTCGGCGGCGCCGGCATCCAGTTCGACGATTTCCAGAAGTTCCCGTGCGCGCGCATGGGCTTTATGTTTGGGAACGCCTTGCACGATGGGACCTTCGGAGAGTGCGTGCAGGATCTTCTTGCGCGGATTGAGCGAGGCATAGGGATCCTGGAAGATCATCTGCACGCGCCGGCGCGCGCGGCGCAGTTCCTCTGACGTGAGGCTGTTCATGTCCTGTCCGTCCAGGATGACTTCGCCGCTGTCGGCCTTTACAAGCCGTACGATTGCACGGCCCACGGTCGACTTTCCCGAGCCGGATTCTCCGACGATGCCCAGCACCTCGCCGCGCGAAAGGGTGAAGGAGACATCGTCGATTGCGGTAACGCTGCGTGCGGCCTTGAACAGACCGCCCGAGGTGACAAAGGTCTTGCACAGGTTGCGCACCTCCAGCACGGGCGTCGCGCGTACCGGCTCCGGCGTCGGGACGTGATCGGACGGGATCGCCTCCAGCAGGGCCTTGGTATAGGCGTGCTGCGGGTTGTCCAGAACCTCGCGCGCCTCGCCTTGCTCGACGATCTCGCCATGGCGCATGACGATGACCCGGTCGGCGATTTCGGCGACGACGCCGAAATCATGGGTGATGAACATCACCGCCATGCCATGCCGGGACTGGATGGTCTTGATCAGGTCGAGGATCTTTGCCTGCGTGGTCACATCCAGAGCGGTCGTCGGCTCGTCCGCGATCAGGATCGCCGGATCGAGGGCCAATGCCATGGCGATCATGGCACGTTGACGTTGACCGCCCGACAATTGGAACGGGTAGGCGCGAATGATCTTCTCGGGGTCGGGCAGCCCTACTTCGTGGACAAGGGCCAGCGCCTTGGTGCGCCGCTCGGACGGGCTGTGGCGGTTATGCGCCTCGAAGACCTCGGTGATCTGGTCTCCGATCCGCATCAGGGGTTGAGAGCCGTCATCGGTTCCTGGAAGATCATGCCGATCCGGTCACCGCGCAGCTGGCGCCGCTCATTGTCCGGCATGGCCAGCAGGTCGCGCCCTTCGAATAGGGCAGAGCCCTGAGCGACCTCAACCTGATCGGGCAGCAGCCCCATGAGAGCGTTGGCGGTCATGGATTTGCCCGATCCGGATTCACCCACGACACAAAGGATCTCACCGGACTTCAGATCGAAGCCCACCTTCTGAACGGCATGGTCGCGGTCGGCCCCAGGCGGAAGCGATATCGCCAGATCGCGGATCGACAATACGGTCTCCATCTCAGCGTCCCTTCCGTGCCAGCCGGGGTTCAAAGCGTCGTTCAGCCCCTCGCCAATCAGGTTCAGAGCCAGAACCGTCAGCAGGATCGCCACACCCGGAATGAAGCTCAGCCACCAGGCCGAGCGGATCACCGTGCGCGCCGCGCCGATCATGTAGCCCCAGCTCATGATGTTCGGGTCCCCCAGCCCGAGGAACGACAACGAGCTTTCCAGCAGGATTGCCGTCGCCACCATCAATGAGGCCATTACGATGATCGGCGACATCGCATTCGGCAGGATATGCCCGAAGAGGATACGACCGTTGGACAGCCCCGCGAGCCGGGCGGCATCGACAAATTCACGTTTGCGCAGGGACAGCACTTCGGCCCGCACGAGGCGCGCGACGGGCGGCCAACTGACGATAGCGATGGCCAGCGTTATCGTCGGCAGCGTCGGTTCCAGGATCGCGACCAGGACAATGGCGAGCGCAAAGTTCGGGATGGTCTGGAAAAATTCGGTAAAGCGCATGGCCCCGTCATCGACCACCCCCCCATAGAAGCCCGCGAACGCCCCCAGCGGCACGCCGATCAACAGCGCCACGAGGGTCGACACCAGCCCCACGATCAGTGACACGCGCGCGCCATGCACAAGACCTGCCGCCACGTCGCGGCCCAATGTATCGGTGCCCAGAGGAAAGCCCTCGGTGCTGAACGGTTCGAGGAAAGGGCGTTGCACCATCTTCCACGGGCTTTCCGGGTAAATCAGCGGCGCGAAGATGGCCAAGAGAACGACGCAGCTCAGGATCACCGCTCCGATCACCGCGCCGCGGTTGCGGGAAAACCTCTTGAGGAAATCTACCATGCGTGTCTCCTCAGATCCGCGGATCAATCAGCCGATACACGATATCGGTGATGATGTTGAAGGCGATGACCATTGCCGCCGAGACGAGGAACACGCCGAGAAGCGTGTTGTAGTCCCGCGCGGTAAGGCTCTCGAACATGAGGCGGCCGATGCCGGGCCACGCGAACACGGTTTCGGTCAGAACGGCACCGCCCACCAGTTGCCCGGCCTGCAAACCGGCCAGAGTCACGACGGGTAACAGCGCGTTGCGCAGTATATGACGCCGCCGGATGGTTCCCTCCCGCAGACCCTTCGCGCGGGCGGTCTTGACGAAATCCATCTGGCTGACTTCGAGAACCGACGATCGGGTCATCCGCAGGTACACCGCCATGAAGAACAGCCCCAAAGTCAGCGCTGGCAGGAAGAGGTGTTCCAGCCGATCCAGCACCGCGGTCATGCCGGTGTATTCGGCGCCCACGGTTTCGTATCCGAAGGCCGGAAACCAGCCCAGATGAACCGAGAAGAGCACGACGGCCATCAGCGCCACCCAGAAAAGCGGTGTCGCATAAAAGAGCAATGCCATGGTGGTGATCGCGGTATCGCTCCATTTGCCCTGACGGGCGGCGGCGGCAAGGCCGAACAAGACCCCGAGAAGCAGAGACATGCCAAAGGCGGTCATGGTCAACAAAAGCGTGGCGGGCAACCGGTCTAGTATCAGGTCCAACACGGGCATCTGCTGACGGTAGGAGTAGCCCAGGTCAAGCTGGACTACGCCCGAGACGTAATTCCAGAACTGTACGTAGAGCGGCTGATCCAGCCCGAACTGTCTGCGCAGTTGCTGGATGAATTGTTCGTCTGCAGCGCCTGCCTCGCCTGCCATGACCATGGCCGGGTCACCGGGGGCGGCATGGATTAGGAAGAAATTCAGCACAACGACCAGCAAAAGCGTGATGACAGCTTTGGCGGTACGGCCAAGTATGGCGGCGGCGAGATTCATTTTCTGGGCCTGCTCGGTTCGCGGTGGTCTCTAGTGGCCGAAAAAGGGCTGGCCCGGGTCACGTCGGGCCAGCCCTTCGAATTGCCCGGAGGCTATTGCTCGACCCAGGCGTCGCGCAGTCCGTCGTTGACACCTATGGCGGTGGTCACGAGGTCCTGCACGTCACAGCGATAGATCGTCGGGAACTCGATCTCCAGCAGCCATGCTACCGGCACGTCGTCGACCAGTTGCTTCTGGACGTCGGTATAGATCTCCTGACGCTCTTCCGGGGTCGCCGCGGTGGCGGCCTCGGCGAACATCTCGTCCACCTCCGCATTCTCATAGCCGGCGACGTTGTTCCACGGGCTGCCCTTGGCGATGTTGGACGACAGGTAGCTGCGCGCAACACCCAATGCCGGATCGCCGTACTGGTAGAGATAGGTGAAGGCGATATCGAAATCCCACTCCGCCTGTTTCTGGTTCCAGCCGGCGACGTCCGTGGCCACCACTTCGACATCGACGCCCACCTCTTCGAGGTTCTGCTTCATCGCCTCGGCCCAGCGCTGCCATGTCTCGCCGTAAGGCAAGGGCAGGATGCGCACGGTTTCCCCAGCATAGCCCGCGGCCTCCAGATGCTCTCGCGCCTTGTCCGGGTCATGGTCGTACATGATCGTGTCATCGGTGTAGAAGTTCGTCTTCGACGACACAGGGCTGGTGGCGACCGTCCCGAACCCGTTCCAGATCACATCCTTCACGAATTCTCGGTCCATGGCGTACATGACAGCCTTACGGAAATCCTTGTTCGCCGTGGCGCCTTCGCGGTTGTTCATCCACGCCATCGCATGGGGCGCGAAATACTCCCACCCCTTGCCGGTGGAACAGACGCCTTCCATCTCGGTCAGTCGCTTGACGTCCCAGTTCTCGACAGAGCCACCGGGCAGCACGTCGACTTCGCCATTCTCGAACGCCACTGCGCGCGAGGCAGCATCGGGAATGACGCGGTAGTACACCTCGTCCAGATAGGGCTGCCCGTCCAGATAGTAATCCTCGTTCTTCACAAGGTGGATGTAGCTGCCCTTCTCCCATTCATTAAACTTGTAGGGGCCTGTGCCGATCGGCGTGTTGTTGGCCTCGTTGTTTGCGAAGTCTGTCCCCTCGTAGATATGCTTGGGGATCATCGGCATGGTTCCCGCCTCGAAGACGCCGATGAACGGACCGAAGGGATTTTTCAGCTTGAACACCACCGTGTGATCGTCCGGGGCGGTGATGGATTCGACATGTTCCAGGCTGACCCGAAGGCGCGCATGGGTTTCGCGCAGGAACTTGTCGACCGAAAACACCACATCCTCGGAGGTGAAAGGTTCTCCATCGTGCCAGGTGACGCCGTCTTGGAGCGTGAACGTGTAGGTCAGCGCATCGTCGGAGATCTCCCACGACTTTGCCAGTGACGGCATGGGGTTCAAGTCCGTGTCATAGCGCAGGAGGCTTTCGTAAATGTCGCCAGCGACAAGCTGTGTCGGCCCGTTCTGCACAAGGCCCAGCATCAGGCTGGGCGGTTCGGGTTGCACTACGATGTCAAGCCGCCCGCCGGCGTCCTGCGCGCCAGTCGGCAGCGCGAGCCCGAGGTACAGAATCGAGGCTGTCAGTGTCTTCTTCATCTAAGTCTCCCTGTTGATTTGCGCGATGATCATCAAACCGGGTTTCCAAACGAACGTCAGTTCCCGCCGATCCCACGCGATTTTTTTCGTCGCACGCCGCGTGCCGGTCCCCGGTCTGTCGGAGCGTGCTACGTTTACATATGCCTCCGTTCCAGAGGCGTCTGGCATCTCCAAAGTTCATCGGCGGGTCGGTTGGAAGTCAAGGTGCAATGTCGACAGACGACAAACTGACGTCCCCCAAAAAGGCTTTGGTACAAGCTCGAAGCTGCGTTTTTAGCAGTTTCAGCAGCAGTCGTGGATCTTGGCCGCCCGAGTGACAGGTAGACAGGAATAACTATTCGAACGGGGCTATTCGGTTTTCGGCGCGCTAAAGGAGGCGGTCGCTGACCTGATGCTCTAAAACCGTTTGCTCAAAAAAGCATGCTCATCTGACGACCGACACGTAGAAATTCGACAGCCGGGGTAGCTAGCTGCGCCAAAACTTTTCAGCGTATACCGCCGTGCTTTTCGTGCGAGGCAAGTGAGAAAATTTCAGATCGATTCAACTGATCAGACGGGCCGCCCTTCTCGCTGTATCGTCGACGTTCTCGCCACCATTCTCCACGTACTCGCAGAATTGGCGACGCATTCTGGGGTCCCAGAAATCCTGCAGGTGGTTCGCGACGCGCTCGGCCTGGTCGTTGCCGGGCTGGGATTTGAAGAACGTGGCGATCTGGTTGGCCATCATGACCAGTTTCTCAGGCGACATCGGGAACCTCGTGGGAAATGCGGTGCGGGTTGGAATAGAGATCGAAACCGCCGCCGCGGGCAAAGGCGGCCAGCGTGATGCCCGCCTTGTCGGCGAGGCGCAGGGCATGGGCCGTGGGGGCGGAGACGGCGATCAGCGTGCCGCAGCCGGCCATGGCGCATTTCTGCACCAGCTCGACCGAAAGGCGGCTGGTCATGACGAAAGCGCCCGCCGCCGGGTCGCGCCCCGCCCGCCAGAGCGCACCGATCAGCTTGTCGAGCGCGTTGTGGCGGCCGACATCCTCGCGCGCCATGACGACGCGCTTGCCCGGCAGGACGAAGCCCGCCGCATGGGTCGCGCGGGTGCGGCGGTGCAGGGGCTGGATATTGGACAGAGCGTCGGCGGCATGGGCGATGTCGTCGCGGCTGAAATTCGGGCCAACCTGAGCCACGCTTGGCACGTCGCGCACCGCCTGATCCAGCGAGTCGATTCCACACAGCCCGCAGCCCACCGGACCGGCCATGAAACGACGGCGTGCCGCCAGCGCCTCACGGCGGTCGGCGCGCAGCCAGAACCGGGCCTCGATGCCCCGGTCGTGTTCCGCGATCTCGAAGCTTTCGATCTGGGCGGGGTCGGTCACGATCCCCTCGGTCACGGCGAAGCCATGGGCGAAATCCTCGATATCGCCGGGTGTGGCCATCATCACCGCCTGGGTCGAGCCGTCGAAGACCAGTGCCACCGGCAGTTCTTCGGGAAGGGCGCGGCTGACCATGCGCGCGCCTTCTGCCTGAACGGACAGGCCCGAGCGGCTTTGGCAGGGAGAAAAACCCAAACCCATCATTCCGCCGCCGGAAGGATGCGGCGGGCCTGCGCTGCCTGCGCCGCGTAGTCCTCCTGCCAGTCGGTCGGCCCGTTGGAGGGGCTGACCTGCACCGCCGTCACCTTGAACTCGGGGCAATTCGTGGCCCAGTCCGAGAAATCCGTGGTGATGACATTGGCCTGCGTGTCGGGGTGGTGAAACGTGGTGTAGACCACGCCGGGGCTGACCCTGTCGGTGATCTTGGCGCGCAGCGCCGTCTCGCCCGAGCGGCTGGCCAGCTTGACCCAGTCGCCTTCGCTCACGCCCCGGTTCTCGGCGTCGTGGGGGTGGATTTCCAGCACGTCGGCCTCGTGCCAGATGGTGTTGTCCGTGCGCCGTGTCTGGGCGCCCACGTTGTATTGCGACAGGATGCGCCCGGTGGTCAGCAACAGCGGGAAGCGGGGGCCGGTCCTTTCGTCGGTCGCCACGTACTCGGTGATGATGAACTTGCCCTTGCCGCGCATGAAGCTGTCCACGTGCATCAGCGGCGTGCCCTCGGGGTGCTCCTCGTTGCAGGGCCATTGCACGCTTCCCCTGGTTTCCAGCAGGGCATAGTCCACCCCGGCGAAAGAGGGCGTGGTGGCCGCGATCTCCTCCATGATGCGCGCGGGATGGGTATAGGTCCATTCCGCACGCCCGGATTTCTTCAGCATCGCGTTGGCCAGCAGTTGCGTCACCTCCCAGTCGGCATAGCCGTTCAGCGGCTTCATCACCTCGCGCACACGGTTGATGCGGCGCTCGGCATTGGTGAAGGTGCCTTCCTTTTCCAGGAAAGATGAACCGGGCAGGAAGACATGCGCGTAGTTGGCCGTCTCGTTCAGGAAGAGGTCATGCACGATGACGCATTCCATCGCCGCAAGGCCCGCCGCGACATGCTTGGTGTCGGGGTCCGATTGCAGGATGTCCTCGCCCTGGCAGTATAGGCCCTTGAAGGTGCCGTCGACCGCGCAGTCCAGCATGTTGGGGATACGCAGGCCCGGCTCGGGGTCGATCTCGGTGCCCCAGAGCGCCTCGAACATCTCGCGCACGTCGGCGTTCTTGACGTGGCGATAGCCCGGCAGTTCGTGCGGGAACGAGCCCATGTCGCAGGCGCCCTGCACGTTGTTCTGTCCGCGCAAGGGGTTCACGCCCACTCCGCGCCGGCCAAGGTTGCCGGTCAGCATGGCGAGGTTGGCGATGCCCATGACGGTGGTCGAGCCCTGGCTGTGCTCGGTCACGCCCAAGCCGTAATAGATCGAGCCGTTGCCGCCGGTGGCATAAAGATGCGCAGCGGCCCGCAGTTCTGCCGGATCGACGCCGGTCAGCAGCGCGGTCGCCTCGGGGCTGTGGCGCGGGTCCGAAACGAAGGCGGCGTATTCCTGGAATTCCTCCCAGTCGCAGCGGCTGCGGATGAAGTCCTCGTCCATCAGCCCTTCGGTCACGATCACATGCGCCAGCGCCGTGACCACGGCAACGTTGGTGCCCGGGCGCAGCGGCAGGTGATGCGCCGCCTCGATATGGGCCGACTTCACCAGGTCGATCCGGCGTGGGTCGATCACGATCAGTCTGGCCCCCTGGCGCAGGCGCTTTTTCATGCGGCTGGCAAATACGGGGTGACCGTCGGTAGGGTTGGCGCCAATGACGATGATCACGTCGGTGTCTTCGACGCTGTCGAAATCCTGCGTTCCGGCGGAGGTGCCGAAGGTCTGGCCCAGCCCGTAGCCGGTGGGCGAGTGGCAGACGCGGGCGCAGGTATCGGTGTTGTTGTTGCCGAAGACCGAGCGCGCCAGTTTCTGCACCAGGTAAGTTTCCTCGTTGGTGCAGCGGCTGGAGGTGATGACGCCGATGGATTTCTTGCCGTAGGTTTCCTGCAGCCCCAGCATTTTCGACGCGGCAAAGTCCAGCGCCTCGTCCCAGCTGACCTCGCGCCAAGGCTCGTCCACCCGGTCGCGGATCATCGGGTTCAGGATGCGGTCGCTGTGATGGGCGTAGCCATAGGCAAAGCGCCCCTTGACGCAGGAATGGCCCCGGTTCGCCTTGCCGTGCTTGTAGGGCACCATGCGGACCAGTTCGTCGCCCTGCATCTCGGCCTTGAAGGAACAGCCGACGCCGCAATAGGCGCAGGTGGTCACGACCGAGCGGTCGGGCGTGCCCATCTCGATCACGGATTTTTCCTGCAGCGTCGCGGTGGGGCAGGCCTGCACGCAGGCGCCGCAGCTGACGCAATCCGAGGCGAGGAAATCGTCCTCGGCGGTGCCCGCGCTGACACGGGACTCGAAGCCGCGCCCCTCGATCGTCAGGGCAAAGGTGCCCTGCACCTCTTCGCAGGCGCGCACACAGCGGTTGCAGACGATGCACTTGCTGGGATCATAGCTGAAATAGGGGTTCGAGGTGTCCGCGGGGATGTACTCGGGATTGCCCTTGTCGCCCTCGGGGGCACGGGCCCGGATGTCGCCCTGCGCCAGCGTGCCGCCCTTGGCGTCGTAGTGGTTGCGCCCGGCCTCGTATCGCTGGTCGCGCAGGCCCACGGCGCCGGCCATGTCCTGCAACTCGCAATCGCCATTGGCCGAGCAGGTCAGGCAATCCAGCGGGTGGTCGGAGATATAAAGCTCCATCACCCCGGTGCGGATCTTGCGCACTTTCTTCGACTGCGTGTGCACGGCCATGCCGGGGGCAACCGGCGTGGTGCAGGACGCGGGTGTGCCGCGCCGGCCTTCGATCTCCACGACGCAGAGGCGGCAGGAACCGAACGCGTCAAGGCTGTCGGTGGCGCAAAGCTTGGGCACCTGGATGCCCGCCTCGGCCGCCGCGCGCATCACGCTGGTGCCTTCGGGCACGGTCACCTCGAAGCCGTCGATGGTCAGGGTCACGGGCTCGCCCGTCTTGGCGGGTGTGCCCATGTCGCGGTCGTCGGGAATGATCAGGTCTTTCATTCTGCGGCCTCCTTCGTGGTCGAGAACTCGTCGGGAAAGTGGGTGAGCGCGGACATGACCGGATAGGGCGTGAAGCCGCCCAGTGCGCACAGCGATCCGTCGGTCATGGTCTCGCAGAGGTCGGTGAGGATGGTCACGGCGTCGGCGTCGCCGCGCGCGATGCGGTCGATGGTTTCCACCCCGCGCACCGCGCCGATGCGACAGGGGTACACTTGCCGCAGCTTTCCACGGCGCAGAATTCCATCGCGAAGCGCGCCATGCCCAGCATGTCGGCGGTGTCGTCGAACACCACCAGCCCGGCATGGCCAATGAGCCCGCCTTCGGCGCCGAATTCCCTCGTATCCCATGGGCGCGTCGAATTTCGACCGCGGCATGTAGGCCCCCAGCGGCCCGCCGACCTGCACCGCCTTGAACGGGCGGCCGGTAGCGGTGCCGCCGGCAAGATCGTCGATCACCTCGCCCAAAGTCACGCCGAATCCGGTCTCGAACAGGCCGCCGCGCGCGACGTTGCCCGCGATCTGAAGCGTGATGGTGCCGCGCGATTTGCCGATCCCGAAGCTGGCGTGATGCTCGGCGCCTTTCTCGAAGATCACCGGCACGGTGGCCAGGCTGATGACGTTGTTGACCACGGTGGGCCGGCCCAGGAACCCTTCGAGCGCCGGAAGCGGCGGCTTGGCGCGGACGACGCCGCGCTTGCCTTCGAGCGAGTTCAGCAGCGAGGTTTCCTCGCCGCAGACATAGGCGCCTGCGCCCTTGCGGATTTCCATGTCGAATTTGTGGGGCGACCCGAGGATATTCTCGCCGAGGACGCCCTCGGCGCGGGCGATCTCGACCGCGCGGGTCATCACCGCGATGGCATCGGGGTATTCTGAGCGCAGATAGACATACCCCTTGGTGGCCCCGACACCCAGACCGGCGATGGTCATGCCCTCGATCAGGGTGAAGGGGTCGCCCTCCATGATCATGCGATCGGCGAAGGTGCCGCTGTCGCCCTCGTCGGCATTGCAGACGATGTATTTCTGCGGCGCCTCGGCGTCGTGCACGGTCTGCCATTTGATCCCCGTCGGGAAGCCCGCGCCACCACGGCCACGCAGGCCGGAGGTCTTGACCTCGTCCACGATCTGCTGGCCGGTCATGGAAAGGGCACGTTTCAGCCCGGCAAGGCCGCCATGCGCCTCGTAGGCATCCAGCGACAGCGGGTCGATCACGCCGACGCGGGCAAAGGTCAGCCGGGTCTGGCGCTTCATCCAGTCGAGATTGTCGACCGGGCCAAGCGCCTTGGCGCTGCTGCCATCGAGAATGGCTGCCGCGTCGTCCGGCGTTGCGGGGCCAAAGCCGTGGCGAACCCCGTCGATCTCGACCTCGACAAGCGGTTCCAGCCAGATCATGCCACGGGTGCCGGTGCGGATGATCTGCGCCTCGGGGGCGGCCTTTTTCAGCGCCGCGACCACCGCGTCAGCGCCAAGCGCCTTGGCAGCACTGTCCATGGGAACAAAGATCTTCATGCGCCCGCCTCCGCCAGCAGCGCGTCCATGCGGCTGCGGTCCACCCTGCCCAGGCAGCGATCGTCCAGCATCGCGGCCGGAGCGCAGGCACAAAGGCCAAGGCAATAGACCGGCTCGACCGTGACGGCGCCGTTGGTCGTGGTGCCGTGCCAGTCCAGTCCCAGCTTTGCCAGTGTCTCTTCGGCCAGTGCGTTGCCGCCCATCGCCTGGCAGGCCTCGGCGCGGCAGATCTTCAGAACATGCCGCCCGGCAGGGGCTTTGCGGAAGTCGTGGTAGAAGCTGATGACACCATACAATTCCGCCTTGGTGATGTTGAGCCGATCCGCGATCATCTGCATGGCCGGCTGCGGGATGTGCCCGAAATTTTCCTGCAGCGCGTGCAGTATCGGCAGCAACGGACCTTCCAGTCCGGCATTCGCGTCGATAAGCGCGGCGATCTCGTCTTCGGTGGGGGTGGGGGCGGCTGTTGGCAAGGGCTGACCTCCTGTATGCTGTTGCGCCAAGCAGACAGAAGGTGCGGGCCGACAACAATATCGCAGATCGGTCGACCGATAGGGATCGGCTATCAATCCGCTTTCGACAGTTTCCTTGTGGTCCGCAAAAGGGCGTCCAGAACCGGGGTATGGGGCTCTCGGTACGGGGCCACGAGTCCGACCGCGTGAGACGGCTCGCGGCCCGTCAGCGGCACGACGGTCAGGGCCTTTCCGGCCACGAGGAAGCGTGCCAGTTCCTCGGGAAGCACTGTCAGGTAGCCGCCGGATTCGACATTCGCCACCAAGACGATCGTCGAATTCGATTCGGTACAGGTGTCCGGTGTGACGTTGGCCGCCGAGAAATTACGGTTGATGATTCGCCGGTTCTGCATGTCCGGGGTCAGCAGGCAGAGCTTTTCGCCGGACAACTCCTCCCACGCCACGTCGTGCCGATTCGCGAAGGGGGGAATCGTTCGTGCACACGAGCATGTAGCGTTCCTCATAGAGCGGCTCGGTGCTGACGCGCCCCATCGGTTCGTTGTCGAGATAGGAAATGCCCGCGTCCACCTCCAGGTTGTCGAGCATCGACATGATCTCGACCGAGGTTCGCGACAGTATGGTGAAATGCACTTTCGGATGCTTGGCGTTGAAGCGCTGGCACAGCCGCACCGCCACCGTCAGGGCCGTCGGAATGACGGCGATGCGCAACTGCCCCGACAGGCCATGCCGCTTGACGCGCATCTCCTCGCGCAATTGCCGGGTGTCGCCGACGATCTTCCTGGCCCAGTCAAGCGCGGTCTGGCCTTCCGGCGTCAGCCCGCCAAAGCGCGAGCCGCGAAAGATCAGCTGCACGCCAAGCTGTTCTTCCAGCGTCTTGATCCCGTTCGACAGGGTCGGCTGGGTGATGCCCAGACCGGAGGCCGCGCGACCGAAATGGCCCTCCTTTGCCACGGCGATGAACATTTCGAGCTTGTCAATCATATGGGTGAACCCAATCGAAACCGGCTGTCCTGATAGATTTCGTGAATGATTTGTCTTTTCCCGGACGCGGCTTTCTCGAAACCGGGGCCCGACGCAGTGGCTTCGTCATTCCGGTTCTTCCGCTTTTTGGGCCCACAGGCGGGTGAGAACGGCCTTCCGGACCGCCTCGGCCAGCGTGCCCAGGATCAGACCGATCAGCGGGTTGCCCAGAAGCGTCGCAAGGGCGGTGATCGCGATGACGGGCCTGCAAGAGGGTCTGGCATCGAAAAGCCGGCGATTGGCGGCCAATTCCATCGCGGCAATCAGCAACAAGGCCCCCAGGGTTGCGGACGGGATCGCCAGCAACGCCATGTGCCGCAGGTCTTGCGGCAGCAGCGCCACCGCCAGAAGCGCGGCCCCCAGCATCACCGGCGCGCCCCCGCTGCGTGCGCCGAAACGGTGATGCGCGGCCACGCCGCCGGCCCCGTGGCACATCGGCAAAGCTCCGAACGAGGCCAGGGCCAGGTTGGCGGCACCCGAGGTCAGGCACAGGCGCTTGGGCGTCACTCGCGCGGCGCGCGCGCCGTAACTGTCCTGCGCCACGAGTGCGGTCAGGAAAACGGCGTTGGTCAGGGTCAGGGCAAGTTGCGGCAGGGCGAGGTCGGCAATGGCGATCCGCATATCCTCAAGGCCTGGAACCGGCGCCAGCCAGCCCAGAGCCGCAGCACCCGACAGATCGGGCAGGGCCTCGTGGCCGACGAAATGGCCTGCCGCCACGCCGAAACCCAGCGTCATGAGTGCCGCGTGTGTCCCCAGCCGCAACGCCGCAGCCGCAAGCCCCAGCGACAGCAGCCCGATCAGCGGCTGCCCGGCCATCAGTCCGAGCGATATCCAGGCCAGCGCCAGGCCCAGCCCCAGCTGAAGCCCGGTCAGCACCGATTGCGGCACCAGCCGCGCGATCCGGTCTATGACGCCCGTTCCCCCCAGCAAGAGCAGCGCCGCGCCGATCAGAACTCCGCTCAGCGCGATGGAGGCGGGCGAGATCTCGGCCACCAGCGCCACGGCAACGATGGCCTTCATCGGCTGGACCGGAACCGGCAGGCGGTAGATCAGGCCGGTGACGATGTAGAACAGGCCGAAGCCCAGCAGTACCTGTGTCGCCGACAGCCCCACAAGGGCGATGGCCCCGATGGTCAGCGGCAGCAGCGTCCCCAGGTCCCCCAGGGCCCCGTTCACTTCGCGCAGGTCAAAGCGGAACCGTTCTGACGCGCGCGGGCTCATCGCAACTGCTCCCGGTCCCGACGGCGTCGCGCAATCCGCGCGGGGTTGTTGAAATCGGGGCCGTGCTTCATATCGTCAGCACGAAATTCACAATGACAGGAGACACCCGCCATGAAACTCAGCGCACGCAACAAGATGCCCGGAACCGTGACCGCCATCGACAAGGGTGCGGTCAACGCCACCGTGCTGATCGACCTGGGCGGCGGCACCACCGTGACGGCGATGATCACCAATGCGTCGGTCGAGGAGTTGGGGCTGGAGGTCGGCAAGACGGCCTACGCAATCGTCAAGGCGTCGGACGTGATCGTCGGGTCCGACTGAAGGTGAAGGGACGGCAGGCAGACCTTTCGGCCTGACCCGGTGGTCTCAATGGTCACGGGAATACCGTAAACCGTGCTCAGGTTGTGCGCGGTCAGCACCTCGCTGGCCGTGCCGTCGGCGATGATCCGGCCCTGGTGCATCAGCAGCACGCGGGCATTGAGCGCAAAGGCCTGGTTCGGGTCATGGGTCGACAGGATGATTCCGCGCCGCTCGGACGACGCGCCCTGCGCCAGCCTTGCGATCCGCGCCAGCACCTGCACCTGGTTCCCGAAGTCGAGGCTTGCGGTGGGTTCGTCCATCACGATCAGCGGCGTATCCTGCGCCAGCGCCCGCGCAATCAGCACAAGCTGCCGCTGACCGCCGGACAGGCGCGAATAGTCTCGCGCCTCAAGGTCGCCGATCCCAAGCTGGTCCATCGCGTCCAGCGCGGCATCACGATCCGCCTTGCCCGGTTGGGCAAACGGGCCCAGCCGCGCGGTGCGCCCCATCAGGACCACCTCCAGCGCCTCGAACGGGAAGGGCGGGGCATGAGCCTGCGGGACATAGGCGATGCGCCGGGCAATCTCGGCGCGGCGCTGCGCGGTGACGGGTGTGTCCCCTAAGCGGACCTCACCGGCCAGCGGCGGTAGCAACCCCAGCAAGGTGCGGAAGAGCGTGGTTTTCCCGCACCCGTTAGGGCCAAGCAGGCATAGAATATCTCCGGCCTGAACCGACAGGCGCAGTTCCGCGCCCACCTGCGCGTCTCCGTATCCGATGGCAAGGTCCCGCGCCTCCAGCATCACGACCAACCCCGCCGGCCCTGGGCCAGCAGCCAGACGAAGAAGGGCGCGCCGATCACTGCGGTCAGGATACCCAGCGGCACCTCGGCCTGCGCCATTGTGCGTGCGGCCGTGTCGACGATCAGAAGATAGCCCGCGCCGATCAGCACCGAGGCCGGCAGGAGCCGGCCAAAGCCGGGGCCGACGAGCATCCGCGCGATATGCGGGATCACCAGCCCGACCCAGCCCACCACGCCCGCCAGCGCCGTGACGCTCGCGGTGATCAGCGTGGCGGAGGTGATTACCAGGAACCGCGTGCGCCCGGCCTCGACCCCCAGCGCGCGCGCTTCCTCATCCCCCAGGCTGAGGACATTGATCCGCCACCGCAGCAGAACCAGCGGTATGAGGCCGGTCAGCACCATGGGCAGCGCGGGCCGGATGTCTTCAGAGGTGATCGCGGCCAGCGAGCCCAGAAGCCAGAAAGTGATCGCCGGCAACTGGTCATAAGGGTCGGCCGTCACCTTGAGCAGCGACGTCGCCGCCCCGGCCAGCGCGCCGATCACCACGCCGATCAGCACCAGCGTCAGCGTGCGGTCAGTGTTGCGCACGAGGGAGGCAACCAGCATCACGAGGCCCACCGCCGCCATGCCGCCGACAAAGGCCGACACCTGGATCGCCGCGACCGGCAGCGAAAGGAAGATACCGGCAACCGCGCCCAGGCCCGCACCCGCCGAGACGCCCAGGATATCCGGCGACACCAGCGGGTTGCGAAACAGCGCCTGGTAGCTGGCCCCCGCCGCCGCCAGTGCCGCGCCCACCAGCATCGTCGCCGCGACGCGGGGCAGGCGGATGTTCCACACGACGACCTCTGCCTGACGGTCGCCTTGGCCCAGCAACGCTGCCAGCGTCTGGCCCGGGGACAGGCCATAGGGGCCTATCATGATCGCGCCGAAGGCCAGCGCGGCCACGCACAGGGCAAGGCCGCCGGCCAGGGTCAGGCCGGGTTTTGAGCCTCTCAGTTCAGCGGTCGTCCCTCGGCCCATTCGAGCAGCCTTTCAAGTTCTTCGTCGCTCAGGTCGACATGATAATAGAGTTCGTAGAAGGCGCGGGTCTCCGCGCGCAGATCGCGCTCCCACCTGTCAGGATAAAGCAATCCGGCCATCCATATCAGGCCCATCATCCGGTTCAGTGATGGCGGCCGGTCGATCCAGCCGAAGGGGGCGGTGGGCGACAGAAAGACGCGCCCATCATCGACCGCGTCGATCCCCTGCCACAGCGGGTCGTCGAAGACGGTACTATGGAAATGTGGGTCCCACGTCACGATGGTGTCCGGGTTGGCCACGATCACCTGTTCCATCGACGCCTGCACCAGCCCGCGCGTGGCGCCGCCGTCGTCGGCCACGTTGCGCCCGCCCGCGCGCTCGATGATCTCGGTGTTGATCGACCCTTTCATGCCCGTCTCCAGCCCCTCGGGACCACGGGCCAGATAGACGCGAGGGCGGTCCTCTTCCGGGACGTCCTCGAGAATGGCGTCGATCCGGCCAAACGTCGCCTCGACATCCTGGGCCAGGGCGTTGCCGCGCTCCGGCACGCCGAGTGCCTCGCCCAGAAGGCGTAGTGCCTCTGGCGTATTCTCGAACCGTCCGTCGATCAGGATATAGGGGATGCCGGTCTGGTCCTGCACCCGGTCGGCGAGGTCGATATAGGTGTCCCGGACTGAGCCGAAATCGAGGATCAGGTCGGGCGCGATCTGCAGCACGCGCTCCAGGTTCGCCTCGCCGCCGCGCCCGGTCAGACGGCCGGTTTCGGGCAGGTCGCGATAGGGTGCGGCGATATACGCGCGCTCCTCGGGGCGCAGGGCACGGGGCCAGCCTGTCATCGCCTCGGGCTTCATGACGTAAAGCAGGATGGCGGCCGGTGGACCGGCGGCGAAGACGGTGGTCACGTCCTCGGGGATTTCCACGACGCGCCCGGCACTGTCGGTGATCGTGCGGGCCTGAACCGGCAGCGCCACCAAAATCATCACAATAAGCAGATATCTCACGTCACTCTCCTTTCGACACCGCGGCGGCGTCGACACCGTATTTCAGCCGGTCCTGACGTGGGCAGTCCTCGCGCTGCATTTGAGGTGTGCGGATGATTCCGATGAACTGGAGCGAGGCATGGGCAGGCGGCGACGTCGCGACCGTAATCTCGCCGGGCAGGGCAGGGTCATGCCACTCGTGGGCGTGTCGTAAATTTTGCAGTCTCAAGCAAGGCGCAGGGAACATGTCAGCTTTCCTAGGTAAATAGCCTCTCTTTTCAGGAGCTGCCGTGGAGCTTCGTCCATCATGTCGCATAGTGTGCAATGGAGCGGAGGATTTGCAAGTTGGTAAATTTTGCATTCTTCGAGAAAAACCGCACGACAACGACAGACAGGATGTGTTCGGCTACATCGAGATGTTCTGTAACCCGAAACGCAAGTCGCCTAAGCTTCAAAACTTAAATTTAGTTAACACCAGGTACAGTGCACATTCACGAGAATCTCTTTGCCGCCGGCGGCAAACTCACTGAAACGGTTGATTTTTGGCCTTTGGGTCTCGCCATCACCGGAAAAAATGCGACTCCTTGGTAGAAAAAAGGTGGTAAGCAAGGCATTACGGCAAGTTAGAAAAGAAGGCAGCGCGACGCGATGCATTCTCCTCAAGCTTCATATCTGAAAGCGACCGAACAGCCTTTCGTCGTTTCCTGCTTTCTCGTACCCGGCTTTTCGATGCTTGCCCTGAGCTCCCTGATCGAACCCCTCAGAAGCGTGAACCGGCTGTGCGGCGAAGACCGCTATCGGTGGGTTGTAACGAGTACGCAAAAGGGCCCCGTCAGCGCCAGCAACGGGCTGGAGATCAAGGCCACACATGATCTCGACGCCTTGCCCGAGGCGGACCTGACGATCATCGTGGCCAGTCTGGGACTGGAGCACTTCGCGGGGGCCAAGCTGTTGAGCCACATCCGCTGGCTTCGCCGTCAGAACCGCATGTTCGGCGCGATCAGCAACGGAACCGTCCTGCTGGCACAAGCGGGTGTACTGGAAGCGCGGAAGGTCACCGTTCACTGGGAAACGCTGGAACCCTCGTTGCGGCTTACCCGGACCTGCAAGTCAGCTCCGAAATGTTCCAAATAGACGGCAATGTCTTTACCGCCGCCGGGGGGGCGGCATCCATGGACATAATACTGGACCTAATCGCAAGCCGCGAGGGACGGTCTGTCGCCGCCGATGTGGCCGAGCAATTCCTTCACGGGGCGATCCGGCCGTCGACCGATGAACAGCGGCCTGACCTGAGGTGGCGCTACAGGCTCTTCGACAAGCGGCTCGAGAAAGCTATCATGACGATGGAAAAGAACTGCATAAAGCCTATCAGGATCTCGGAGTTGGCCCAACGGTCAGGTTGTGGCCGCCCGCGATGTCGACATGGAAGTACCCGCCGGGGAAATCTGCGTGTTACTGGGCCCGTCCGGCTGCGGCAAGACCACGGCGCTGAAGATGATCAACCGCCTGATCGCGCCTACCTCCGGCAAGATCTACATCGGGGATGAGGACACCTCGACGCTGAACGATGTCGAACTGCGCCGTTCAATCGGTTACGTCATCCAGCAAATTGGCCTCTTTCCCAACATGACGATCGAGGAAAACATCTGCGTGGTCCCGAAACTGCTGGGCTGGGATCGCACCAGGGCGAAGAAGCGCGCGGCGGAACTGCGGACCTTGTAGGACTCGACGCGAACCTCTTTTTGAAACGCTATCCCAAGGAGTTGTCGGGCGGTCAGCAACAGCGCGTCGGCGTGATCCGCGCCCTGGCGGCCGATCCGCCGGTTATGCTGATGGACGAGCCGTTCGGTGCCATCGACCCGATTAACCGTGAGGTGATCCAGGACGAATTCCTTAAGATGCAGGCCGAGATCAAGAAGACGATCATGTTCGTCAGCCACGACATCGACGAGGTGGTCAAGATGGCCGACAAGATTGCCATTTTCAAGGACGGAGTGATCGAACAATACGACAGTCCCGACAACGTGCTGGCGCATCCCTCGAACGCTTTCGTCGCGGATTTCGTGGGGGCGGACAGGACGCTGAAGCGGCTGCGCCTGGTCACGGTCGAGCAGGTGACCGACACCGATGTGCCGTCCGTGTCGCGCCATGCCAAGGCGAAGGACGCGCTGACCATGCTGGAAAGCAGCGGCTCAGAGCTGGCGGTCGTCATCGACGGCGACCATCGCCCGGTCGGCTACGTCAACGCTCAGATGCTGGAAGGCGCCCGCGGCTCGGTGCAGGAACTGGCGCGGTCGCTGCCGGCAACCGTGCCGCATCACGCCGATTTGCGCGCCGTCGTATCGGAAATGTTCGCCAACGACGTAATGTGGCTGACCTGCGTCGATGACAGCGGTCGCTATACCGGCGTGGTGACCCAGCCTGCCGTCACCGGCGCGCTGGGCGAGACCTATCGCAAGTCATCGAACAAGGCGGCCTGAGATGAGCGCAAAGGCAAGACCTCACGCCACGAAACGCTCCGCGCGGATTTTCCCGTGGCTTTTGCTTGGCGCGGGCGTCCTGAACGGGTGCTCGGGGATCATCGACCAGATCCTGGCCTACTGGGATGACATCACCTATCTGACGCGGCAGCACGTCGTGCTGGTGGCGGCCTCGGGTGGGGCGGCGATCGCGATCGGCGTGCCGATCGGCATATGGCTGTCGCGTCCATCGATGGCCCGTGTGGCCGAGACGATCATGCAGATATTCAACATCGGCACGACCATTCCGACGCTGGCGGTGATCGCCCTTTCGATGACCCTGCTGGGCATCGGCTTTGCCCCGGCCTTTTTCGGCCTTTTCGTGGCGTCCCTTCTGCCCATCGTACGCAACACCTATGCCGGTCTCCTGGCAGTGCCCGCGCATTTGAAAGAGGCCGCGCACGGCATGGGCATGACGCCCGCGCAGATCCTGTTCCGGGTCGAATTGCCCAATGCGCTTTACGTCATCTTCTCGGGCATCCGCACGGCGCTGGCGATCAATGTCGGCACCACGCCGCTGGCTTTCCTGATCGGTGGCGGCGGGCTGGGAGAACTGATTTTCACCGGTATCGACCTCATGGACACCGGCATGCTGTTGGCCGGGGCGATCCCGACCGCCGCGCTGGCCGTGCTGGTAGACTTCCTGGTCGGGCAGGCACAGCTTTGGCTGATCCCGAAAGGCGTTAACCCATTGCGCTGATAGCGCAAAACAAGACAACCAAGAAAGGAAAAGGCAATGTTTGCAAAATTTGCCAAAACAGTCTTCGCGGGCGCGTTCATGCTCGCCGGCGTCGCCCATGCAGAAGAGATCGTGGTCGGCGGCAAGAACTTCACCGAAGAGCAGCTTCTGTCGTCGATGACGGCCTAGCTTCTCGCGGCCAACGGTTTTGAGGTGGACAACCGCGCCGGCATGGGCTCGGCCGCTGTCCGCCAGGCCATGGAAAACGGGCAGATCGACGTCTACTGGGAATACACCGGCACTTCGCTGATCACCTACAACGAGGAAAAGCTGAACGCCGACGAAACCTATACCCGGGTCAAGGAACTGGATGCCGAGAAGGGCATCGTCTGGCTCGAACCGTCTGCGGCCAACAACACCTACGCGCTGGCCATGCGCAAAGCCGAGCCCGAAGAACTGGGCATTACCACGCTCTCCGATCTGGCCGCCCGCGTACAGAACGAGAATGACCTGACGCTGGCGTCGAACGCCGAATGGTATGCGCGGCCCGATGGCTTCAAGCCGCTGCAAGAAACCTACGAGTTCGACATGAGCCGCGACCAGGTGAAGCGGATGGACACCGGCCTTGTCTACGAGGCACTGAAGAATGGCGACGTGAACGTCGGGTTGGTCTTCGCCACCGACGGCCGCATCCCCGCCTTCGACTTCGTGACGCTGGAAGACGACAAGGGCTTCTTCCCGGCCTACGCCCTGGCCCCTGTCGTGCGCGATGAGGTGCTGGAAGCGAATCCCAAGATCGGCGAGCTGCTGAATGCACTTGGAGAAAACAACCATCCATTGCAGGCGAGTGCCATTCAGCCTGCCCAGCTTCCTGCCTGTTTTTTCCGATTGCGTTAGAAGGATGAGCGGATGTTTTTGGAGTTGTACTTGGGATTGCCGCCGAACGCCTTCTCATCCATTAAATCCGCGTGGCTATCCTCCAACAAGCGCACTGTCGGCAAATTGTCGAAAAGCTCATACTTGATTGCATACTCGCGGAATTTTTTCCCCTGCTCGGATAGACAGTTGTAATACAGCAGCAGAAGCTCTTGATCTGACAGCTGGGCCCTTAGAAGTTTGGCATGATATACTTCACGCGCGGGACTTTCATCAAGGAAACGGAAGGTATTGAACAAGAAACGAAAGTAGTGCCCCAACTCAAGCTGATGGTCCTTCCAAAAGTTGAAGTATGATAGCCTCAATATGGCGTCTCCTGAGTGTAACTTTCCCCCTTTTTCCTTGTTTTCTCGGTAGATCTTATTGAGGCGAGTGTAAAAAACGCGAAAGCAGTCACGGCCGCTACTCTCCATGCCGTTAGCTTTATTGTAAAGGTCAATCGAGTCAACTATCGCATTGAAAGTACTTAACATCTGAAAGAAAGCCACCTCAAAATTCTGCTTTTCGATTGACGTGATCTGCTTCTCCAACGCGTCGGCGGAGCGTTCCAGCTCTCGCCTGGTGAGACCAAGTTCAAGACGTTGCAGGAAGATTGAAAGTAGAACGCCAGTAAAGGCGAAAAATGTCAGTATTGGGTTGAGTGTGCCGCCTATGAAATCTCCCCAACCTCCTTTCGCCAACGCACCCTCTGGGTCGGCCAACGCATAGCGGAATACAAACACAGAAATAGCTATGCCCAGAAAAAACAGCATGAGTAAGGAAATGCCAAACATGTAGCTCCTCACATTTGCGAAGCTGCGTTTAACAATTGGCCACATGAGAAACCTTCTGATTTACTGCTTTCATATCATTCATGATGATGCACATCGATCACCGACATTCCACAACTTCAAGGTGAGACCAATCTGCGGCGTACGCTTTGCATTCGCCGTCGCGACCAACGTTGAGTTCGATAACGGCCTCGGGCGGTATCCGCGTTTCTTCAACCAGCAAGGCCAGTCTTTCGCCACCAGCGGCGATCTTTTGGGAGGATGAATCGGTGAAGCTGAATTCATCGCTGAGCGCTTGAGAACCCTTGCGGATCGTCGCGGCCAGTTTCGAAGGTAGTAGGTCCTCAAGCTCTTGTAGCTTCGTCAGAGCTTGATTGATCTGCCCTTCAGTTCCATCCCGCAAAACCTGTTCCAATGGTCCCAGGTCGGAACTGGGGCGAACACTTGCCCGAACAGTTCCTTTTAGCTTTCTGCTGACCTTCTTCGCGGCCTTCTCAAGGTCACGATAGGCTTTTCGGTCAGCTTTTTCCCATTCATCGACTATGCCCTGTCGTGCCTTTAGTTCGGCCGCCAGTTCCGAAACAGCCTGATCCTTCTCCCCTTGCTTCGGTTCAAGAACAGCGACCTGATTTTTCACAGTCAGGTAAGCGTGGGGATCGAAACCATCACCCTCCAGTTCTTTCTTGAGCGACTTGTACGTCGCCTCAACAGCATCGGCTTTTGGCCGCCACTCAGATCGTATAGCAGCCAAACCGGCGGCTGCATTTTGAGCCGCTTTTGCAATCACCTCTGCCGCTTGCACTTTGGCGTCGTGCATTTCCTGCGCAATCGCTTGGGTCTTGGCCAAGTCATCCCTGTGTGGGAGTTTCACTTCTTTTTCTGGCGGCAAAACGGTTGATGCGGTTTCTCCGTCCGGCTTTAGCGCTTCTCCCGCTTTTTCAAATCCCGTTATTGCGTTGGAGAAGTCGTCGAGTATTCGTTGTTCATGCTGGACAGATGCCTGTTCTTGCAGGCGTGTCGCAAGCTCGGTCTCTTCGAAGCGTTTGAGTTGTTCCTTGAGCCCCGGCAGAGTGGCCAAAGCAAGGTCCAATTCGGCGATTTTTTCGTCCAGGTCCGTGATTTTCTTTCGAGAGCTTCGGAAGCGTTCCCTGATCCCGTCCTCACTGATCGCTGCTTCGTTATCAGTGCCGACAAAGCGCCCAAGCAGTTCGGCAAGCTGTCCTTTGTGCCTCGTGATCTCAGAAATCTCGTGCTGGCCGTAAACCTCCAAGTCAGAAATTATGTCACAGGGCTTCAGGTCAGCCACGATTTCGCCCGACTGATTTCTAACTCGGGCCTCCTGTTTGTAGGCTCGCTCAATAAGGTAGTAGCCGGGCGACGGGCTTGGCGAAAAGATCAAGACGGAAACCGCTGAACGTGACCCCAATAGATGCTTGATCATCGATTCATGACTCTTCGCGGCATCCGCACCCAACGGTGGTATGTCGAAGGCGAAGCGCAGGCTTTCAACGATTGTGGACTTGCCAGCGCCACGACCGCCAATCATCACATTCAATCCAGCATTCAGCGCAACGTACTGTCCATCGAGTAGGCCGCCATCCCAAGTGACGGCGACAACTCGCGCGAATTCAGCTGGTACGTCGTCCGAGTTGAGCATGATCCGGCTTTCACCATCGAGAAAAGCCTGCCGCAAACCTTCTATCGAGACCTCTGTCATTTTTAGTAGGGTCGTATTGCCGGGTTTCGCGAAATCCCCCGGTGCTGAAACGTCAGATGCGTTGACAAAGCTGACGGGCCGGTCTCGTTTGTGTGCTCCATCTTTGTTGAAGCAAATTTGCCTGTATTCAGTCGGCACATCACCAAGCGGTCCAGGGATAGCTGACGCCAAATGCAATGGCGACTTCCATGCATTCATGCGCGTCTGACCAGAAAGTTCTTTCAGCAAGCCACTGCTTTGGGTCACGTGCGCTGAAATTGTGATGCCTCCACGCTCATTTACAACTTCGAGTATTTCCTCGAATCCTTTGCGTGCTATAGGTGAAGGATCGTCGCGATTTCGAATGTCGCAGGCACCCACATTCTCATTCATATCGGTGCCAGATGTTCCCAGTGGAAAGAGGCAAAGTATGTGTACACCCTCAGCGGAATTTGCTTCGAAGCCGGGAAAAACCTTGATCCCGGCATCTTCCAACTTCGCTCTGAGGTTCTCGGAATCGTCAAAACAGAAGTGATCGGTAAGCGCGACCACATGCACACCATTTTCTTGGCATGTCTTGACCATCGCATCATTGTACTGGTCTTCGTCTGTAAAACCATTCGTTTTGGAATGACGACTTCCATAAGCGAAAGGGTTCACCTGAAAGGCGCATTTCACGTATTGGCTGCCGTCTGAGGAGGTCAATGCATCCTTGATGCCTTGTGGCGTTGCTCCGTGGGCAGCCAGTGTGGTCAGCATAGGATCTATAAGCTTTTTCATTGAACGACTTTATTGCAACGGCTTAGCGGGAATGGGTCACGCGATCATTGATGAGGCATAAGCCCCTTGCATGTAAAGGTTGCTTTCTTAGGCCAAAGCGAACGTCGGCTTTGACACATGAGCCTTTGTCGTCTTGCTTAAGCAGCGAAGGTCGGCTTCCCGCCCTTTTCATCGTGCGCCGTTGCGATCATCATCGATGGGTCCTTCTGGGCCCCTCTCTGCACGCGGGTAATTCGCACCGCGTGGCATCTGACTGTAATGAAGTTCAAGTCCGTTGAGATTTGGGTTCTTGTTGTTGTCTTCGTTCGGACGGCAACCCCACAACAGCTTTCGGACTAGAGGTTAGTCCTAAACTGGACGGATCTGCGGAACTCAACCTACACATTGCTATTTGGAAAGGGTGGACTGACTGTCATTAGCAGCAATTTTTGATTTCTAGAAAAAATGAATTCTTTCAAAGGTATCAAGATTGTATGATTTCCGCTGTGCGGACAAAGTGGTTGTTCGATGCCACTGCGTCATTGTCTGCCTTGATCGTTTGCGCGAATAGCAGGCTCCTTGGCTGTGTTTTCAGGGTAAAGCCATGCCATCAGTAGCGGGATCGGCGCCGCCTTCGAGGCCAGTTTCCGCGATACGGATGCCATGGACCCAGGCAATCCCATAGCTTCGCGCGTCGCGGATTACCTCGTATCCCAGCGCCTCGAGTTCTTCGGTAACTGATCTTGGTATGCGATTGACCACGTCGATGGCGTTGCTTGTTGCCGAGAAACGCGGCCGCGTCACGGCTTCAGACATCGAGCAGTCGAAATCCAACACGTTCAAAACGGATTGTAGGACACCCATCGCGATTTGCGTCGCGCCCGGGGCGCCGATGACGACATAGGGAGCCCCGTCCCGGAAGATGATTGATGGACATACCGAACTGAACCTTGCCTTCCCTGGCGCAATCGAACCAGCCAGACCGGGGCGCGGATCGAAGACGCCCATACATCCATTGTACATGAAACCAAGGCCATCGGTAATGACGCCCGACGGCATCCCCAAGGAATGCGTCATCGAAACACACATCCCGTCGCCATCGACGATAGAAATCTGCGTTGTGTCGCGGCACTGGCCGGCGGGGTCGAAACGCGGAACATCGGCTTTTTCGCCGCTTTTGATCCGGTCGGCCAATTCTGCCGCATAGTCTTCCGACAAAATACGGTCAGCAGGTACGTCGACAAAGTCTGGGTCGCCGATGAAGCGGTCCTTGTCTATCGTGGCATACTTCATCGCCTCGGCGACCGTTCTGACGTAGTCCGCGCTGTTGTGGCTCATGGGCGCCAAGTCGAACCGGCCAAGGATATTAAGCATTTGCGCGAGCATCAGGCCGCCGCCCGGCGGCTGGTTGGTGGTGACGGTGAAGTCCCGGTAGCGGGAGGTCAGCGGCGGGTTGATCTTCGCGTCATAACATTCGAGATCACGCGCTGACAGCAGTCCGCCATGCGCTTGCATGTCCTCTGCGATGCTGGCCGCGATTTCGCCCTTGTAAAACGCGTCTGCGCCCTCATCAGCGATCTGGCTGAGGGTCTGGGCGAGGTCGGGATTGATCACTCCGTCGCCAACCTGTTTCGGGCTGCCGTCTTCCCGGCAATAAAGTGCACGGCTGGCGGGCGTGTGGGCGATGCGGTCGGAATTGGCCACACGTCCCATGCGGGAAGGTTCCGACCAAAACTCACTTACATGCGGTCGGACGGCCCAACCTTTCTGCGCCCAATCTATCGCATGTCGGACTAGCTCTGCCCATGGCATAGTACCGTGGCGTTCGTGCGCCGTGGCATAGGCCCGCAACGAGGCGGGAACGCAGATGGATTGATAGCCGATGTCATTCACTCGGTTCTTCAGGACGAAGCCATATCCATCGCGCGCCTCTCCTTCGATCAGATCGCTCCACATCTCATCGGTGGCGGCGCCCGGAGCGGGGGCGTGAAAGTCTATATATTCATGTTTACTCTTGAGCGGATCGTACACAGCCATGCTTCCAAAACCGGCGATGCCGCACATCAACGGATCGACAACTCCCTGCACGAATGCGGTGGCAATTGCCGCATCGACCGCATTGCCGCCCGAACACAGGATGTCATGACCCGCTTCGGTGGCTTCGGGCTGTGGCGTGACAATCATGCCTTGCTGTGACTTGCGGGGCATCTGGGCTCCTTTTCTGCGATCACTGGGTGTTGATATAAACGACGACGCATTCTGTTTTCCCGCAATTCTCGAACCGGTGCGGGCGGTTGCTGTCGAAACAGAAACTGTCACCAGCGCCGAGGACATAGAAGCGATCCTGGACCTCGAGATTGAGGGTGCCGGAGAGCACAAGACCGAGGTCGAGGCCGGAATGCTCGTAATTGCGGCGCCCCGACATCGCGCCGGGCTTCAGATGCACCAGCATGAACTGCATACCTTCCAATGCGGGGGGTGACAGCATCCAGGCGGTCATGTCTGTGCCTCCGAAAGTCATCACCGGGCGACTGCCCTCGCGGATCACGATACCATCCTCTGCCTCTTCCCCTGAGTTGCCTGTGTCGAAGAAATAGGCGGTCGGCAGGCCGAAAGCATTGGCTAGTTTGCGGACCGTCCGAAGTGACGGGCGGGAGAGGCCGCGTTCGACTTGGCTGATCGTCCCGATGGATAGGCCCGCACGGTCGGCCAGCTGTTGCAGTGACAGGCCGTGTTGCTGCCGTAGGTCTCCGATTCGGTCCGCCAGAACCTTGCCGTCGATCTCTTTAATATTCGGCGGCCGGGCGATTTTGCGTGCTACAACCAAGTCGATCCTCCCGCGGCTCATACTTAAAAATAGGCGTCAAAAGACCAAAAATGAAAATCTTTGCCCATTAGTTTCATTTTATCTTGCCACATCACGACGAAAATGAAAGCTTTTGGTAAATCTTTTTATTTTTGGGGTGAACAATGCGGGTTGGAATTGAAGTCGGGGGAACGTTTACCGACATGGTCGCAGTGGAAGCAGACCGGATCGAGCTTCGCAAAGTGCCATCTACCCCGTCTTCGCCGGATCGTGGTGTCCTGAACGCCTTGGAGGAGTCCGGGGTCGACTGCTCACAGATCAAAGACATCGTGCATGGTTCCACCGTGGCGACAAATGCGCTGCTAGAGCGTAAGGGCGGACGCGTGGCCTTTGTCACCACTGCCGGCTTTCGTGATGTCCTGTTCCTGCAGCGTCACGACCGTCGGAATATTTACGACCTGCGTTACCGGCGGCCGGTGCCGGTAGTAGAGCGGGTGAACTGCTTCGAGGTGGAAGAGCGTATCGACGCACAAGGTCAAATTCTGCAGGCCATAGACCTCGACGCGGTCAAGCGGGAGCTAGTGCCGACACTGAAAGAGGGCAATTACGACGCGGTTGCGGTGTGCTTGCTGTCATCCTACGTAAATCCAGCCCATGAGGAGGCGCTTCTGGAACTGCTGACAGATGCGCTACCGGAGACGGTGATTTCCATATCCTCGCAGGTGACCAAAGAATTCCGCGAGTTCGAACGCGCCTCTACCGTGACACTCGCTGGTTATGTACAGCCCGTGATCGACCGGTATATCGCTAGGCTGGAGCAGTCGCTCGAGGACCTGGGGGTCAAGGCGCGGCTGTCGATCATGCAGTCCAATGGTGGACGCGTTCCGGCCACCGCGATGCGGCGCAACGCGATTGCAGCACTCTTCAGCGGACCGGCGGCTGGTGTGGTCGGCGCGATCAGCCAGGCCGGGCGCAGTGGAGAGCGCAACCTGATTACATTCGACATGGGGGCACGTCGGCCGACGTATGCCTGGTGACGGACGGACGCCCCGGCATTTCACCCGACACCGAGATCGACGGGTTGCCGGTGCGCACGCCGGTCATCGACATCTCGACCGTGGGGGCGGGCGGCGGCTCGATCGTGTGGATCGACGATGGCGGGATGCTGCGCGTCGGCCCCACCAGCGCTGGCGCAGAGCCGGGACCGGCTTGTTACGGCAAGGGCGGCAAAGAGCCCACGTTGACGGACGCCCATGTGATCCGTGGCAGCTTGCGACCCGAGGCCTTCTTGGGCGGAGCGATGAAGATTGACCGCGACGCAGCTGTCGCGGTGTTCAAGCCCGTGGCCAAGGCGTTGGACCTGACGGTGCCCGAGGCCGCGGCGGCGGCCCTGCGGCTAGGGGCGGCCAATATCGTGCGGGCGATTCAGCATATCTCGACCGAGCAGGGAAAGGACCCGCGCGACTATGCGCTGGTGCCCTATGGCGGGGCGGGACCGCTGCTGGCCGCAGAAATTGCCGACGAGCTGGGCGTGAACCGCGTGATCGTGCCGCCCAATCCGGGTGTGCTGTCGGCTTATGGCCTGATTGCATCGGATTTCTCGCGCATCTACGCGGCGACGCACCGTTTTGTGGTGGATGACACGGCGGCGGACAGGGTGCGAGCCATCAAGGCCGAAATGGAGGCAGAGGCGCGTGCCGATTTCGAGACCTTCGAGTTGGGCGGCGACGTGGAGATCGACTTTGTCGCCGATATGCGGTTTGTGGGCCAGGCCTTCGAGGTGCCGGTGGAACTGGACGCAGCCACGCTCGACACGCTGGATGCGGCGAAGCTGGAGGACCTGTTTCAGCAGGCGCACCACCGGATCTTCCTGCATGGCGGCACCGAAGGGCAGAAGATCGAGGCGGTCAGCTTTCGCGTGACGGCCACCCGGCCCATCAGTAGCCTTCCAGCGTTCCGTGAGAAGCCCAGCAAGATGGACCGGCCCGAGACTATAAAATTTGAAACCGTGGACGGCCCGCGCGAAGCTAGCCTGCATTCATCCTCCGAACTGCCGATAGGCGAGGCGGTGCCGGGGCTGGCACTGATCGAGGGCTATTCCTCGACCGTGTACCTGCCGGAAGGCTGGAGCGTCAAACGCGACGAGCATGACAATTTGATGATGGAAAGGAGCCCGGCATGACCGTAAGCGCGATCGACTATGCCGTGATTAGCCAGGCGGTTCTGGCCGGCGCGCGCGAGATGGGCGCCAAGCTGATCCGCTCGGCCTATTCGACCATCCTGCGCGAGGCACGGGACGGCTCGGCGGCCATTCTAGACCGCAACGGCTATACCGTAGCGCAGGCGGAATTGATCCCGATGCAGCTGGGCTCGATCGGGTCGATTTTTCAGTCCTGTGCGCAGCTCTACGACCTTGACGAGGTGTCCGACGACGACTTCTTTGTCGTGAACGATAGCCATTCGGGCGGGCAGCACCTGCAGGATGTGTTCTTTTTTCATCCGATCTTTGTCGGGGACCGCCGGGTGGGCTTTGCCGCGTCGGTGGCGCACCATCTGGATATTGGCGGTGGCAGTCCGGGGCTTTCACCGCATGCGCGTGACGTACATTCCGAGGGTCTGATCATTCCGCCGACGAAATTCTCGATGTCGCGCGACTGGAACGGCGGCCCGCTGGAGCGGATGCTGCGGGCCAACGTGCGTGCGCCCTTGCAGACGATGGGCGATTTTAACGCTCAGATTGCCGCCAACCGGATCGGGCAGAAGCGCGTAGCCGAACTATGCGAACGCTATGGCACCGAAAAAGTTGAACAGGTGATGGCCGATTTCCAGAGCTATACCGAGCGGCGGGTGCGAGCGGGGATCGCGCAGGCGCCGGACGGCGTTTACTACGGCGAATCCGAGATCGACGACGATGGGCTGACCGACAAACCAGTGCGCGTGCGCTCCAAGGTCACAATCGAAGGCGACCAGATCACGGTGGATTACACTGGGACCGACGATCAAGTGGCGACCAACGTGAACGCGCCGTTGGCATCGGCCATTTCGGCCACGATGTCTTGTATCAAGAGCGTCCTTAGCACGCCTGACATTCCGTTTAACGACGGGCTGTGCCGGTCGGTTGAGGTGGTCGTTCCTGAGGGTTGCATCCTGAACCCGCGCTATCCTGCGCCGGTGCGTGCGCGGATGAATGTCTGCTACCGCGCGTTCAACGCCACTATGAAGGCGCTGGCGCAGGCGGTGCCCGAGCTGGTGATCGCGGGGGGCTACGATTCTACTTCGGTTGGTTGCCTGTCCTGGCTGAACAACGGCAAGTATTCGGTTTACCTGGAAGTGTTCGGCGGCGGCTATGGAGCGTCAAGCACCGGTAACGGCTGTGATGCTATCGACAGTCCGCTGGCCAATTGCGCGAACACGCCGGTAGAGGCGATCGACCAGGATTACGAGTTCTTCCGGGTCGAGGATTACCGGCTGCGACCCGACAGTTTCGGCCACGGACGGTACCGGGGCGGCGCTGGGTTCGAGCGCAGTTTCCGTATCCTCAAGGACGGCGCGACCGTGGCGCTTTATGCCGACCGATTCAAGCTGCCGGCCGAAGGGCTGTTCGGGGGCACCGATGGGACCACGGGCGCCTGCGAAATCCATCGCGGGGACGAGGTGATCTCGCTGTCGTCCAAAGACATGCGGGATCTGCGCAAGGGTGATTTGGTTGTCTTCCGGTTTGGCGGCGGTGCAGGTTATGGCTCGCCGGACGAGCGTGCGCCCGAGGCGATCGAAGATGATCTGCGGCAGGGCATGCTGACCGCAAAGGAAGCTGATCGCGCCTATCCCGGGAGGGTCGCCAGCTGATGGCACAAAGCGCCGCGACATTTTTTGACAGCCTTTGGTATGCCGGTAGCGCGGAGCCGGCGCGTGAAGCAGACGCACCCGCCGATGCCGACCTTGTGGTGGTGGGCGGTGGATATACCGGGCTGTCTGCGGCGCTGCATGTCGCGCAGGCGGGCCACAGCGTCACTCTGTTCGAGGCGCGGGAGGTCGGGTTTGGCGCGTCGGGGCGCAATGGCGGGCAGGTGATACCGGGGTTCAAGCATGACCCCGACGCGGTGATCGCCCGGTTCGGCCCCGAGGCCGGAGAGGCGCTGATCCGGTTGGGCGGGGAGGCCGCCGAGCTGGTCTTTGGCCTGATCGCTCGGCACGGCATCGCCTGTCAGCCGCGCCGCAACGGGTGGATCCAGGCCTCGCATTCCGAAATCGCGCTGGAGACGGTAAGGGCCCGCGCCGCGCAATGGCAGGACCGAGGCGTCGACGCGCGGGTGCTCTCGCGCGACGAGATCGCAGAGATGTCTGGAGCTACTTGTTACGCCGGTGGCTGGCTGGACCCGCGTGCGGGACAGATTCAGCCGCTGGCCTACGCGCGCGGGCTGGCGCGGGCCGCGCAGAATGCGGGCGTACGCATTGTGTCCGGGTGCCCGGTTACGGACCTTCGGTCCGACGGTGACGGCTGGCGCGTGACGGCGGCGCATGGGACCACCCGCACGGGCCGCGTGCTTTTGGCGACGGGCGCCTATAGCGACGGCAAGCTGCTGCCGAGCCTGCCGCGCAGCATCTTACGGGCGCAAAGCAATATCGTTGTCACCGCTCCGCTGGAGCCGGCACAGATCAAGGCGATACTGCCTTTCGGCGGCTGCCTGTCGGAGATTCGCAAGCTGGCCTTCTACATCCGCCTGTCCGAGGACGGGCGGCTGGTGATGGGTGGGCGCGGGGCGATCGGCGACAGCCACGGGCTGGCGCATCAGAAACGGCTGGAGTGGGCAATGCGCCGGATGTTTCCGCAAGTGGGCGATTTGCCGGTGGAGTACGTATGGTCCGGGCAGGTGGCGCTGACGATGGATGGCTGGCCGCATCTGCACCAGCCGCAGCGCGGGCTTTATACAGTTTTGGGGTACAACGGCCGCGGCGTGGCAATGTCGACGGCGGTGGGCGCGATGATCGCGGACCACCTGGCCGCGGATGTGCCGCTTTACCTGTCGGAAACACCGTTGCGAGCGATCCCGTGGCACGCGCTGCGGGCGCCGGTGACGCGCATCGGTATCGGATACTACTGGCTGAAGGACAGTCTGGGATTAGCAAGCTGAAGGAGGCAGGATGACATCAAGTGGCGTCGCGCCCGCGTGCGTGACCCGGAGCGAAAAGACAAACCGAAACGAAGCGGGCGCAACCCGCTCTTTCATAAAAAACTGGGAGAAGAACAGAATGAAACAAAGAATTGCATGTGCCCTCGTGGGCGCGACACTGCTGGCCGGAACGGCCCATGCAGAGGAAATCACCGCCAGTGTCTGGTTTCCCGAAACCCATCCGCTGACAGGGGACGGCTACATGGAGCTGGCCAAGACACTGGAGGAAGTCTCAGGCGGGGAGCTGACGATGCAGGTCTACACCGGCACATCTCTGCTGCCGCCTGCGGCGCATCTGTCGGGGTTGCAGGACGCCATTGTCGATATGACCTATCACGCGGGCACCTACACGCCGTCGGACCTGCCCGAGGATAACGTGCTGGCTTCGCTGGGGATCGGCATGAACCAGAGCATGGCCGGGATGATGGCCGTCGCCGATTTCTACATGAATGATCCGGGCATGAAGGCAATGTTCGACCGGCTTGGTGTCGTCTTTCTAGGCTCTTACGCGACACCGCAATACGTGATGATTTGCAACACCAAGGTTACCACGCTGGATGAGATTTCGGGCAAGAAGATCCGCACGCCTTCGCCGGTGCACGCGGCCTGGGTGGAAAGCGTGGGCGGTACGCCCGTCAGCGTGCCGTCCTCGGAGATGTTCAACGGGCTGGAAAAGGGCCAGTTCGACTGCGTATTCAACGCGGCCAACGACCTGAAATCGCGCTCGCTATGGGACGTAGCCAAGCACACGACGCTGCTGGAAGTGGGATCGTATTTCGCGGGCTGGGAATATGCCATGCGGGCCGACCGCTGGCAGGAGTTGAGCCCCGAGCACCGGCGCCTGATGTTGGACGCGATGCCTGACAACTTGGTGAATATTGGCCAGAAGTACCAGGAATCCTCCGATGTTGCTTTGAGCGAGTCAGAAAGCCACGACGTCACGATTTATGAGCCGGGTGACGACCTTCAGGCCAGCCTTGACGAGTTCGTGGCCAATCAGGTGGAGCCGATGGCGTTAGAAACCGCCGAGAATCTCGGAGCGCCCGATGCCGAAGGCCTGGTGTCACGGTTCCAAGAGACCTACGACAAGTGGCAGGGCCTGCTGGAGGGGATCTCGAACGACGACGCCGAGGCACTGAGCGCAGTTCTGGCTGAGAACCTTTATGACACGATTGATGAGTCGAGCTACGGTATCGAGTAACGACAAATGGTCCGGCACGGGAGCGTTTGCTTCCGTGCCGGTAGTCAGGGGGCGAGACGCCATGACACGGATAGACGCATTAATCGACCTTGCGTTGAAGTACCTGTCGGGACTCCTGGCAGTGATTGGCGGGGTCGCGTTGGTCTTGATGATGGTGCAGACCGTGGCGGACGTAATCGCCGACCAGTTCTTTTCCAGGCCGATCCCCGGTAACCTCGAGGTCATCTCGGTGCATCACATGGTACTGGTAGTGTTCTTACCTCTGGCCTTCGTCGAACGACGGCACGAACACATTCAGGTCGACCTTGTTTACCAATTGATGCCGCGTTTGATGCAGCGCTGCACCCTGGTCTTTGGATATCTGATTAGCACCGGATTTTTTGTTGTTCTCGCCTGGCGCACGTGGGGTGACGCCATGAGATCACTTGCCAAGAACGAGATGATGATGGGCAACGTCTACGTCATCATATGGCCTGCCAAATTCGTGCTGCCGATCGGATTTGCAGCAATCGGTCTAGTGGTGCTTCTACACGCTTGGCGCGCAGCGACGGATTCAGCTTTTTCCCCAGAGCCAGCGGCGACGGAAGAAGGCCATATCTGAAAGATGTCCACAGATATTGAACGCCGAATTACGCCGGTGAGAATTTACGAAAGGCTCCTCGCATGAGCAATGTCGACATCGGTTTCATTGGTCTTGGTGTCAGCATCTTGTTGCTGCTATTGCGGGTGCAGATCGGTGTGGCGCTTGGTCTGGTCTCTTTCGTTGGCATCGCGATCCTGCTGAACCTGCGTGCCGCATGGGGCATCATTACCGCGATCCCGTTCAACTTTGTCGGAGACTGGAATCTTACCGCGATCCCGATGTTCCTTTTGATGGGCTTCGTCGCCTCGGAAGCGGGGCTTTCGTCGGGCCTTTTCCGCACGATGCGTTTACTGTTGTCTTGGTTACCTGGTGGGCTTGCCGTTGCCAGCGTCGGCGCCAGTGCCGTGCTGGCCGCGGCCTCGGGATCCTCGGTGGCGACGTCTTCGGCATTTGCGCGCATCGCGACACCGGAGATGCTGCGATATCGCTACGATCCCGGACTTGCGACCGGTGTCATCGCCGCCGCGGGCACGCTTGGTTCGCTCATCCCGCCCAGCATTCTGATGATTATTTACGGGTACGTGGCGGAGGTTTCGGTCGCGCAGCTTTTCGCGGCGGGGGTGGTGCCGGGAATCCTCACTGGCGTGGCCTTCTCCTCGATGATCGTGCTTCGCTGCATCCTAAAACCGTCGCTTGCACCGCCGGTGCGAGAAAAGTTCACAAGGGCCGAAGTAAAGCAGGCGATAGCGGAGACCTGGGCGCTGCCCGTCATCATCCTCGGTGTGCTTATGGGCATCTTCCTGGGCTTTTTCACACCCACGGCCGCAGGCGCTGTCGGCGCCGCGTTGGCAATCGTCGTGGCGCTGCTGCGACGGGCGATGAATTTGGGCGTAATGACCCGAGCGATCCAGCAGACTCTGATCGGAACCGCGAGCATCTTCATGGTCGTCATTGGCACAGCGTTGCTGGGCAAGTTCATGGCTCTGTCTGGCGTTCCGACATTCGTCGCCGAAAGCTTCGTCAGCTTCGGCACCTCCGAGTTGCTGGTCCTGGTGGCCATCGCGCTGCTGTACCTGTTTCTTGGCTGCTTTCTTGACTCAATCGGTATCCTTCTACTCACGATGCCGATCATCCTGCCAATGGCCAACGAGGTCGGCATGGACCTTATCTTCCTAGGCATCATCTTGGTGAAGCTGCTTGAAATCGGCCTTTTGACGCCGCCAGTGGGTCTGAACGTCTACGTGATCAAAGGCGCACTTGGTGACCGCGTAAAGTTGACGACAATTTTTCGCGGCGTCGGGTGGTTCATTGCGGTCGACTTGGTCGTCTTGCTGCTGCTGGTGTCCTTCCCGGAACTGTCGCTTTGGCTTCCGGGTCTGATGGAATAGGTACGCTCGACCAAACTGGAAAGGTATGCTGACTTGACGATCAAGGATTACGATAAGCTAACTTCTCACTCCGGTGCAGCACCCTTTCAACCGGTGGTATTCGACCTGGTTCAAGATCGGACTGTCATGGTCCACATCGATGCGCAGAACGATTTTCTGCACGAAGATGGTGCCTATGCGCGGCAACAAATCAACATCGCGCATATGCAACGTGTTATTGCGCCGATCCGCCGTCTGGTCGAGGTCGGGCGCAGACATGGTATCCCGCAGATCTGGACACGGCACGGAACCCGTGGAGCAGTCGACGCCGGTGCTTTTCACAAGCTGCGCCCTCAATTGGAGCAAGGCGGACTTCGCCAGGGCACTTGGGGGTATCAGCTTCTCGACACTATCGGCGCTCAAGATGAAGATTGGTTCGTCGAGAAGACCCGGCTGAGTGGTTTTTTCCAGACAAATCTGGAGGTGATCCTTCGCGGTCTTAAAGCAGAAACGGTATTATTTACCGGTGTTCTGACGAACCAGTGTGTTGCGGCAACCAGCAAGGATGCGATGTTTCGTAATTTTCAGCCAATCGTGATTGAAGAGTGCACTGGAACGACCTTGCCCAATCTCCATGAGCCGGCGCTTGCAATGATGAAAGTCGGTTGGGCGGAAGTAACTACGCTGGACGACATCTTGTGCCGGATTGACGCCTTGCCTCGTGCATAAAAACGAAGCGCTTAGGTACATATCTTGCTGATAAACGCTGACTGGCTCTGACCAAGGGGGCTGTGAATGAGTGACCTGTTTGAGACTTCGCCGAGCGTAAGCACGAAGTGTTGGAGGTTTCCGAAAGGAACAAAGGAACGTTCTGAGATTCGGCGAAGCCCAGGACGAGATTCTGTTCGCTTGGTAAGGCGCGCGAAGAGTCTCTGCGTGCTTTTCTGATGGCGCATACCGAGGGCAGTGTCCAATACAGCAGGTCTCGCCTAGGATTCGCGATCGCGCTTTTCGCGCTTGCATATTTCTTTTCGCTATTCTTCCGAACGGTCAACGCCGTGTTGTCACCCGATTTGCAGGCAGACCTCCATCTCGATGCGGCCTCGCTGGGCTTGCTGACGGCGGCTTACTTCCTCGGCACTGCCGTTTCGCAAGTACCTATCGGAATTTGTCTCGACAGGTATGGGCCAAGACGTGTTCAGACTTTTTTGCTCATCCTGGCGGCTGTTGGTATCGCGACATTTGGTCTTGCAGCGTCTGTGCCGATCCTGATTTTCGCGCGCTTCCTGATCGGTGTTGGTGTCGCTGGGTGCCTGGTGGCGTGCTACCAAAGCGCGAGCCTTTGGTTGCCCGCACGCAGCCTTCCGCTGGCAAGCGGACTTTTCCTGTCGGTCGGCGGGGTGGGTGCGCTGGCGGCGACGCAGCCAGTCATGATCGCGATCAGACTTACGGATTGGCAGACACTATTCGTGGCGCTATCTGGTATCGTTCTCGCGAACGCTTTCGCGATTTGGTGTGTAGCCGGGGATCCGCCACGGCGTCCGAAAGTATCTCTAAAAGCATGGCGTTCCGGTTTCGGAACGGTACTGAGGAATCGGCGTCTTCTGCGATACCTGCCAATTGCGGCTCTCTGTTTTGGAAGCGGATCCTCCATGCAGAGCCTTTGGGCAGCGCCATGGATGCGCGACCTCGGAGGGCTAAGTCCGGACTCTGTGACATGGTCTTTGACGGCGATGGCGGTCGCTTTGATGCTCGGCTCAGCGCTCGGCGGTGTAGCTGGATCATCGCTTGGTCGTTTGGGGCTTACTTTTCCAAGGTTGATCGTGGGAAGTGCCTGTATCTTCATTACAGCCGAACTCTGTCTCGTGCTTTTCCCGGGCCAATTCGACCTCTTTAGCTGGCTTGTCATTGCGTTTACCTACAATCCGGTGACCCTGGCATACGCCTACGTCGCCTTCTCGCAGGATCGAGCTTTCATCGGTGTTTCGAATGCCGTTATGAATAGCGGAGTCATTATGGCAACATTCATGATTCAGTACGGTCTCGGAGCGATCTTCCAAGCCACGAATGCAACGGAAGAGAAATGGCCGTATCTCTATTCCATGACAGGATTGATATCACTTCAGATCGCAGCTTTGATTTGGTGCTTGGGTGGATCGAGAGGTCAGGCGTAACGCCCTTTATATTAACGTTCCGTTCGCGCCCTTCGCCTCGTATTTGCTGCGATGAACCAGAAATCCTCCGTTGCGAAAACCTCAAATCTGTCCCATAGGCGCTGACCTGCCACTGAACTTTCACCCATCCGGAACCAGAGCCCTTCGGGTTGATACGCCGATTGGCGCAGGTGGAGCAACCGACATCCGCGCGGAGCTTTCAGATGGCGCAGCGCGGGTGTCGGTTGCGGTGAACAGGCGCTCGGCGAACGCCTTGGGCGTCTGATAGCCAAGCGCCGAATGTGGGCGCTCCTCGTTGTAATCTGCTGCCCAGGCACGGATCACGGCGCGCGCATGGGGCATGTTGCGGAACATGGTTTCGTTGAGGAGTTCATCGCGCATGCGCCCGTTGAAACTCTCCACAAACCCGTTCTGCATCGGCTTGCCCGGGGCGATGTAATGCCATTCGATCCCCTGCGCGGTAGCGAAGGTTAAGATCGCGTTACTGGTCAGTTCGGTGCCGTTGTCCGAGACAATCATGCCGGGCTTTCCACGCCGTTCGATCAGGGCCGCCAATTCCCGCGCGACACGCCGCCCCGAGATCGATGTGTCCGGAACGGCCGCCAGGCATTCCCTCGTCACGTCATCGACCACGTTCAGGATGCGGAACCGCCGGCCACAGGCGAGCTGGTCATGGACAAAATCCAGCGACCAGCGCGCATTGGGCCGGGCCTCGACCAGGATCGGTGCCCGGGTTCCTACCGCCTTGCGCCTGGCCCGGCGTTTGCGCACCGCCAGACCTTCTTCTCGATACAGCCGGTAGATACGGTTGATCCCGGAGGGTTCTCCCTCCCGGCGCAGCAGCACAAATAGCCGCCGATAACCGAACCGGCGGCGTTCATTGGCCAGATCCCGAAGCCGCTGGCGCAGCCCGGTCTCGGGCGGTCGCGCGGACCGGTAGCGGATCATCTTGCGGTCCGCTCCAACAATCTGACAGGCCCGCCGTTCCGACAGGCCAAGCCTGGCCCGCAGATGCGCAACGGCTTCGCGCTTCACGGCGGGCCTCACCATTTTTTTGAGAGCAGTTCCTTCATCGCCGCAGCGTCGAGCATCTGCTCCGCCAGCAACTTCTTCAGCTTGGCGTTCTCGTCCTCCAGCGCCTTCAGTCGTTTGGCGTCCGAAACCGTCATCCCACCAAACTTGGCTTTCCAGGCATAAAAGGTGCCTTCCGACATCCCGTGCTTGCGGCACAGATCGGCGCACTTCGCGCCTGCCTCATGCTCGGTAAGGATGCCGATGATCTGTTCTTCGCTGTATCTCGTTCGCTTCATTGTCCGTCCCTTCGTTGGGGCGGACTCTAATTCCAAATGGAGGAAAAATCCCGTGGCAGGTCAGTGCGGCTGAAGAAAGGCGAAGAGCCGCGACAGAGATCAGATATGATTGAGGTTCGCCACTCAAATACTCCTGACACCAACCGGACGGAAATTCGGTTTTCAATACCGTTCGGTGCGACTGTCCCATCTCGTCAGAAGCCGGAGTAAGTAGGCGAGCCGCCCTTGAAGGCGTCGGCAGGGCGGCAATACTGCACAGCAGCAAGAAGTAGCGAAAACTTGGAATTATCGCACCCTAAACGAGCCCAAGCCTTGAGCCATTTTTGAAGGTCTGCTTTGGGGAAGCTGCGTTGCAGCATGGGGCTTCATCGTGAGCGGCAGCTTTGGGCCGTGTACGGACGTTGCACTTGACCCCGCCGAGTGCATGAAATACTCCTCTGAATTGTTGAGCGGGCGTTGTGTAATGGTAAGACCTCAGCCTTCCAAGCTGATGATACGGGTTCGATTCCCGTCGCCCGCTCCAAAAATTCATTTCCGACAGTTTGCCGACAAAAACACTCAATGCGTGCGTTTTAGTGTTAAAAAAAATGGTAGAAATTTCCATTTGCGTACCTGTCTTCCAAGCTGATGATACGGGTTCGATTCCCGTCGCCCGCTCCAGCCTCCGTCCTGCCAATGCCTGTGCCCAATTGTCCACCAAACGGTTACGCCCTTGACCCCGGCGGCGCGCCCGGCCATGAGGAGGGCTGGACAAAAGTCACGCGCGGGGATGCATGGTAAGACGGGCCGAAAACGGCGCAGACATGATCGAGCGGGAAAGGTCGAAGCGGATGGGCGCGCTGTCGGAGCTTTGGCCGTTCCTGCAGCCTTACCGTCGTCTGCTGGCCCTTGCCGTCGCGGCGCTCGTGCTCACGGCCTGTGTTTCGCTGATCTTGCCCTTGGCGGTGCGGCGCGTGGTCGACAATTTCTCGGCGGAAGACGGGGCGATTCTCGACAAGTATTTCCTTGCCGCGGTCGGCATCGCGGGGCTGCTCGCGATCGGGACGGGGCTGCGATACGCCTTGGTGACACGGCTGGGCGAACGCGTCGTGGCGGACATGCGAAAGGCGGTGTTCGACAAGGTGATCGGGCTGAGCCCGGCCTTTTACGAGCGCACCATGACGGGCGAGATCCTGAGCCGCGTCACTACCGATACGACGCTGATCCTTTCGGTGATCGGATCGTCCATTTCCATCGCGCTGCGTAATCTGCTGATCTTCGCGGGAGGGTTGGTGCTGATGCTGTTCACCTCCGCCAAGCTGACCGGGATGGTGCTTTTGCTGGTGCCGCTGATCATCGTGCCGATCCTGACTCTGGGGCGCCGGTTACGCAAGCTGAGCCGCGAGAACCAGGACTGGATCGCGGCCAGTTCCGGCAACGCCTCGGAGGCGCTGTTGAATGTGCAGACGGTGCAGGCCTTCACCCATGAAGGGGCCAGCCGGGCGGCGTTCTCGGACGTGACGGAACGCAGTTTCGACGTGGCGCAGCGGCGCATCTGGGTGCGGGCGCTGATGACTGTTATCGTGATATTTCTGGTGTTTACCGGCATCGTCTGCGTGCTGTGGATCGGGGCGCGGGACGTGCGCGCCGGCGTGATGACCGCAGGCACTCTGGTACAGTTCGTGATCTATTCGGTCATGGTGGCCGGGGGCGTGGCCGCCCTGTCGGAGATCTGGGGTGAGTTGCAGCGTGCCGCCGGGGCGACGGAACGGCTGGTGGAGCTGTTGCAGGCCGAGGACGAGGTGCAGGACCCGGCCCGCCCAGAAGCGCTGCCGCGTCCGGTGAAGGGGCGCATTGCCTTCGAAAATGTCAGTTTCACGTATCCTACAAGGCCCGATGCCCCGGCGCTGCACGCGCTGGACCTGGTGATCGAGCCAGGCGAGACCGTGGCGCTGGTGGGCCCCTCCGGTGCGGGCAAGACCACGATCATCCAGATGATCCAGCGGTTCTATGATCCGCAATCGGGGCAGGTGACGCTGGATGGTGTTCCGCTGGATAAGATGGCGCGACCGGACTTTCGGGCGGAGCTGTCGCTGGTGCCGCAGGAGCCGGTGATCTTTGCAGCCTCGGCGCGCGACAACATCCGGTTCGGCCGGATCGACGCGGGCGATTCCGAGGTAGAGGCTGCCGCACGGGCGGCGGCGGCGCATGAGTTCGTCATGGCGCTGCCGGACGGGTATGACACCTACCTTGGCGAGCGCGGTGTCATGTTGTCGGGCGGGCAAAAGCAGCGCGTTGCCATCGCCCGCGCGATCCTGCGGGACGCGCCGGTGCTGCTCTTGGACGAGGCAACCTCGGCGCTGGATGCCGAGAGCGAACGGGCGGTGCAAGAGGCGGTCGATGGGTTGGCCAAGGACCGCACGACGGTGATCGTGGCGCACCGGCTGGCGACGGTAAAGAAGGCCGACCGGATCATCGTGATGGAGCAGGGCCGGATCGTGGCGGAGGGGACCCATGACAGTCTCGTCGCCGAAGAAGGTCTTTATGCGCGGCTGGCGCGGTTGCAGTTCACCGACGGGGCGGCAGCCTAGGGCGGGACCAAAAGCTTTGAGAAAGCTTTTGGTAAATCCTTTCTCAAAGGATTTTCGGCGGCGGGTTGGTTTCCGATGGCGCCTTGCGTAGTCTGCTCGAAACACCAGCGGGTGCCGTTGATGCGCGAGGATTCACCCTACCTTTTGCAGCCTTCCGGCGCGACGATGCGTGTTGTCCTGTTGGGGGCAAGCGGCACGATCGGGCGGGCGGTGTTGGAGGTGCTGCTGGCCGAAGACCATGACGTGGTGTGCCCGTTGCGCCGCGCCGACCCGGCAGTGCCTGAGCGGGTGCAGTATGTCATCGGTGACCTGTCCGCGCCCGAGCTGCTGGAAAAGGCAATGCGCGGGGCCGACGCCGTGGTCAGTTGCCTGGCGTCGCGAACGGGTGCGCCCGGGGATGCCTGGGCCGTGGATCACGGGCTGAACGCGGCGGCCCTGCGCGCGGCAAAGGCGCAGGGCATCGCGCGCTTCGTTCTGTTGTCGGCGATCTGCGTGCAGAAGCCGGTGCTGGCGTTCCAGAAGGCCAAGCTGGCCTTCGAGACGGAATTGCAGGCCTCCGACCTGTGCCACGTGATCGTGCGGCCGACGGCGTTTTTCAAATCGCTGTCCGGACAAGTGGATAGGATGCGGGCGGGCAAGCCTTACCTTGCCTTTGGCAACGGTCGGTTGACCGCTTGCAAGCCGATCAGCGACGGCGATTTGGCGCGGTTCATCGCGAACGCGCTGACGAATCCGGCCTGTGCCAACCGCATCCTGCCGGTGGGCGGGCCCGGTCCGGCGCCGACCCCGGAGGAGCAAGGCCGGTTGCTGGCCGATTCGCTGGGCGTTCCGTTCCGGATGAAACGGGTGCCGGTGGGTTTGCTCGACGCCATCACTGCCACACTGAGTGTTACCGGAAGGTTAAACAGGCGCGCCCGGGCCAAGAGGGAGCTGGCGCGGATCGGGCGGTACTACGCGACCGAGTCGATGCTGGTCTGGGATGAAGCAAGGCAGTGCTATGATGCCGACGCGACACCGGAATTCGGGCAGAATCGGCTGGCGGATTACTACGCTACGTTGGCGAGCGGCGAGGTCGTGCTGGAGCGGGGGCCCATGCGGTGTTCTGAACTGGTCAAATACGCAGGGATCGGGTAGGGGAAGCCCTTGTGACAAAAGGCTTTGCATCATGACCCAACGCGCCGGTTTCATTGCCCTGATCGGGGAGCCCAATGCGGGCAAGTCCACGCTGCTCAACCGCATGGTGGGCGCGAAGGTCAGCATCGTGACGCACAAGGTGCAGACCACGCGGGCGCGCATTCGCGGCGTGGCCATCGAAGGCGACGCGCAGCTTGTGTTTGTGGATACGCCGGGGCTGTTCGCGCCGCGCCGCAGGCTGGACCGGGCGATGGTGGCCGCGGCCTGGAGCGGGGCGGCGGATGCGGACGTGATCGTGCTGCTGGTCGAGGCGCATCGGGGCGTGACCGAAGGCGTCGAGAAGATCCTCGAGGGGCTGGACGAATTGCCCAAGGGGCGGCGCGTGGCGCTGGCGATCAACAAGATCGACCGGGTGCAATCCGAGGTGCTGCTGGGGCTGACCAAGGAGCTGAACGAACGGCATGAATTCATTGAGACTTTCATGATTTCCGCCGAGAAGGGACATGGTGTCGAGGACCTGCGCAAGTGGCTGGCGGACGAGATGCCGGAGGGGCCGTGGCTCTATCCCGAGGACCAGATCGCGGACCTGCCGATGCGGATGATCGCGGCCGAGATGACGCGCGAAAAGCTGACCCTGCGGCTGCACCAGGAACTGCCCTACCAGCTGACCGTCGAGACCGAGAACTGGGAAGAGCGCGAGGACGGGTCGGCGCGGATCGACCAGGTGATCTATGTCATGCGGGACGGTCACAAGGGGATCGTCCTGGGCAAGAAAGGCGAGACGATCAAGGCGGTTAGCCAGGCGGCGCGCACCGAGCTGGAAGAGTTCCTGGGGCGGCGGGTGCACCTGTTCACGCAAGTGAAGGTGCGGCCCAATTGGCTGGAGGAAGCCGAGCGGTATTCCGAGATGGGCCTTGATTTCAAGGACGGAAACGGGTGATCGGCCTTGGCACAGAGGTCCCGGATCGGGGTCCGGGACAGGCCCCGGATCGGGGTCCGGGGCGGGATGCGCCATGAGTCGGCTGACGGCGGAGTTCTGGGTGCAGGCCTACCTGGCACGGCTGCGGCTGATGGAAATCCCGGCCTTCGTGGTGGCGCATGGTGATGACACCGGCGGCGCGGTGCTGGTGAAACTGAACACGCTGGATGGGCAAGCGTCTGTTTTCCAACGGTCTTTCGACCTGATGAGCGGCGCGCGGACATGGGTCACGCTGGCCGAGGGGGACGAGCGCGATGTCGATCAGGCAGTGGCGAAACAGCGGTCTTTCGATCCCGATCTATGGGTGATCGAGGTGGAGGACCGGCAGGGGCGGCACCTGCTGGACGAGCCTGGCTTGCGGGATTGAGGGCAGGTGGGTTGGCACCCACCCTACGGAGCCGGACAAAGGTTAACGGGCTCGAATTCAGTGAAAACGGGACGTCGGTATCGCGTCGGTATCCGGGTGGTATTGCGACGGTGCGGTTCCGTGAGTTTCGGCGGGTTAACGAGGCGTGCGCGGTAAAGGGGCGGTTAAAGCCTTCAACGTTGGTCCGGGTGGCCGGCAGGTCCCGGATCAGGTCCGGGACGGCGATGTGACAGCCGGGGGGTGCTACGCCTCTTCCTGGCGGGCGATCCACCATGTCGTGCCGCTGGCGTCGCGGACGCCGCCGCGCAGGTCGCCGTCGCCTTTGGACTGCATCGGCTGGACGATCGCTGCCAAGGCGCGGTCGAAGGCGGCTTCGGCGTCGGCGAGGTAGAGGTGCAGATGGGCATCCGGGCCGTCCGGCATTTCGCCCATCATTACGACGCTGTCGCCGATCCGGCATTCGGCGTGCATGATGCCGTCGCCGCCCTCGCGTTCGATCACGCGCAGGCGGTCGGCGTTGAAGGCGGCGGCGCAGAAGTCGAGCACCGCCGCCGCGTCCCGCACGATCAGGTAGGCGGAAACATCCGGGTAGCCTTGGGGTTTGTGCATGGGTCTACTCCACGGTGATGACCTTGCGGGCCAGAACCTCTTGCCCCGCGACGTCGAGGAAACGCAGCTCGTAGACGCCGGGTTCATTCGGCAGGTCGATCTGTGCGGTGGTGGCGCCGTCGGTGATCTTGACCGCCTGGAGCCAGGTGAAGATCGCCTGGTTGCCGCGCGCGAGCGTGATGCGCTGGTCGGCGCTGGCGCTGTCCACCTGCCAGGAGACGTCGATGGTGCTGCCCGGCGCCGCGCTGTCGGGGGCGGTGAGGGCGGCGCCGGTGTTGAGGGCGGCGTCCTCGGCCAGCACCTCGACCGTGTGGCGGGCCAGAACGCGGGTGCCTTCGCGCAGGACGTAGCGGATCTCGTAGAGGCCGGTTTCCGCCGGGGCCTTGAGCGTGCCGGAGGTGGCCTCGCGCACGGTGAAATAGGTGCCGAATGTGTCGTCCGCCGCGCCCATCGGGACGAGGTTGATATAGTCGTTGGTGGCGACCGTGCCGGTCCAGTCCACGGCGATGTCGTCGCCTGCGCGGATCTGTTCGGGGCCGGTGATACTGACCTCGGGCGGGGTCAGTTCGATCATGGCGGTGGCCAGCACCTTGGGGCCCTCGCGCATGAGGTAGCGCAGCTCGTACATGCCGGGATCGGCGGGCATGGTCAGCGCCACCTGGGACGCGTCGCGCACGACCTGGTAATTGCCGAACTTGTTTTCCGGCGCACCGGCGGGGACGACCACGACGTAGTCCTGCGGGTTCACGGTGCCGGTCCATTGCACGGTGACCGATGCGCCGGTGGCGGCGCTGTCGGGACCGGAGATGGTGACCTGCGGTTCGGTGACCTCGATCATGGCGGTGGCCATGACCCTGGAGCCTTCGCGCAGGAGATAGCGCAGCTCGTACATGCCGGGGTCGGAGGGCGCGGTGAGGCGCGTCTCGGTGTCGTCGCGCACGGGCTGGTAGCTGCCGTAGGTGTTGGGTTCGGCCCCGACAGGGACGATGGTGACGTAATCCTTGGGGTTGACCGTGCCGGTCCAGGAGACGGTGAATTGTGCGCCGGTGGCGACGGCTTCGGGGCCGGAGACGGTGACCTCGGGGGCGGCGACCTCGATGGGGGCGGTTGCCAGCACGCGCGGGCCTTCGCGCAGGACGTAGCGCAGTTCGTACATGCCGGTATCGGAGGGCATGGTGAGCGTCACGGTGTCGTCGTCGCGGGTGGGCTGGTAGCTGCCGTAGGTGTTGGGCTCGGCGCCGGTGGGCACGATGGTGATGTAGTCCTTGGCATTGACCGTGCCGGTCCAGCTGACCGGGACCTGCGCGCCGGTGACGGCGGTGGCGGGGCCGTTGATCGTGACCTCGGGCGCCAGCAATTCGATGGTGGCGCTGGCGAGCGTCTTGTTGCCTTCGCGCTGGATGTAGCGGATTTCATGCATCCCCGGATCGGCGGTGGCCAGAAGGCGGCCGGAGCTGTCGTCGCGGACGGGGAAGTAGTTGGTGTAGGTGCCTTCCTCGGCGCCCATCGGGACGATGGTGATGTAATCCTTGGCGTTGACCGTGCCGGACCAGCTGACCGGGATCTCGGCGCCGGTGAGGGCGGTTTCGGGGGTCTGGAGCGTGACCTGCGGGTCGGCCACCTCGAGCGGACGGCTGGCGACGGTGCGGCTGTCGACGTTCAGGATGTAGCGGATCTCGTACATGCCGGGATCGGCGGGAGCGGTGAGGTCGAAACTCTCGTGTTTGTTGATCGCGCGGTAGTTGGCGAGCGTGCCGGTGTCGGCGCCCGCGGGGACGATGGCGATATAGTCGCGCGGGTTGATGGTGGGTGACCAGCTGACGGTCACGGGGGCGCCGGTCTGGACGATGTCGGCGGCTTGCAGGGTGACCTGGGCTGGCGTGATCTCGATTGGGTCGGTGCCGAGGACGGTCTTGGTCTCGGTGCTGTAATAGCGGGCCTCGTATGCGCCGGGCTCGCCGGGCATGGCGAGGGTGACGTCGGTGTCCTTGCCGATGCGGGTGTATTGACCGAGTTCGGTTTCGGGGGCGCCTGCGGGGGTGACGGCGATATAGTCGGCCTGTGACACGGTGGGGTCCCAGGTGATGGTGGTGGGGCTGCCGGCGACGGCCGTATCCGGCGCGTCGACGGTGACTTCTGGCGCTTGCGGTTCGGGTTCCGGCTCTGGCGTGGCGACGGCGGTGGCGACGGCGGAGAGGGCGGCGCCCAGTTCGTCGGCGTTGGAGGCCTGGATGTATTGCCCGCCGGTTTCCTCGGCGATGCAGGACAGGGACGCGGTGTCCTCGTCGGCACCGAGGCCGAAGCCCACGACATGGGCTGTGAACCCGACGCCGCCTTTTTCCAGCGCGCGGGCGAGTTCGCACGGGTCACGCTCGCAGCTTTCCAGGCCGTCGGAGATGAGCACCACGGTGGCGGGGCGGTCGGTGTAGGACAGCCGGGTCGCGGCCTGTTCCACGGCGTCGGTCAGGGGGTCTTGCCGGTGGGGGTGATGGACTTGATCCGGTCCAGGATTTCGGAGCGTTGCGCCGCGCCGGGTTCGACGATGACCTCGATATCGGTGCAGTCGCCGCGTGAGCGGTGGCCATAGGCCATGAGGCCGACGCTGCGGTCATCGGTCCAGTCGCCCAGCAGGTTGTCGATGACGTCCCGCGCGATCTCGATCTTGGCGGTGCCGTCGATCTGGCCCCACATGGAATTCGAGCCGTCGAAGACCACCATGACGTTGTCGTTGGCCAGCGCCGCCGGGGCGGCGAGAAGCGTGGTGGTCAGCGCGAGGGCGCGGGCGGTTGAAAACGTCATCGAGTACCCCTTTGCGAAAGATCTATACGGCGGGCAGATAAGCATATCCCGCGCCCCCGGTCATGTCCGGATTTCCAGACCGTGGGTCGGGGCGGGCCTTGGCAGGGTTCATCTTTTGATGTCCTATGGCCGTTCGGAAGGCGGAGCAGTGTCATGGAATGGCGCGACCAAGGTATTGTACTGGCCAGCCGCCCGCATGGCGAGGCGGCGGCGATCCTGGAGGTGTTCACGCCCCTGAAGGGGCGGCATGCGGGGTGGTGCGCGGCGGGGCGTCGCGCAAGATGGCGCCGGTGCTGCAGCCCGGAGGGCAGGTGGACGTGACGTGGAAGGCGCGGCTGGAGGATCACCTGGGTGCGTTCACGGTGGAGCCTGTGCGGTCGCGCGCGGCGGCCTCGCTGGGGGACCGGGTGGCGCTGGCCGGGCTGAACGCGGTGACGTCCTTGCTGCTGTTCTGCCTGCCCGAGCGCGAGGCGCATGGGCGGCTTTACGGGCAGACCGAGGCGCTGTTGGATTTGCTGGGGCAGGGGGATGTGTGGCCGCTGGCCTATCTGAAGTGGGAGATGGCGCTGCTCGACGAGATGGGGTTCGGGCTGGACCTGTCGGAATGCGCGGTGAAGGGGCGGGCGGCGAACGACCTGAGTTTCATCTCGCCGCGCACCGGGCGGGCGGTGTCGCGGGCGGGCGCGGGGGAATGGGCGGACAAGCTGTTGCCGCTGCCCGCGCCGCTGCTGGGCGAGGGGTGTGCAGCGATGGCGAGATCCTGGAGGGGCTGGGGGTGACGGGGTATTTCCTGATGAACCACCTGGCGCCGGAGATGGGGCACAAGCCATTGCCCGAGGCGCGGGCGCGGCTGATCCGGCGGCTGGAACAGGTGGCGGAGGGGTGAGGGGCGGTTTTCGGAGAGGTGGCTGATCGCGACCGGGTCGCTCACGATCGACAAGAGCGCGTTGGTCCGGTTTTAGTCCAAGTTGACGTCTATCGTAGGGTGGGGTTTCACCCCACAGGCCCCGTCGTGGTGGGGTAGAACCCCACCCTACAAGGACTGTGACACGTCGGGTTCGTCCCGCAAAGCCGACATTTGTGCCGCCCGCAACGAATGTCGGGATCGAGCCCTTGTGAGACACTGGTGCCAAGCCCCCAGCCGGTTAACAGCCGCGAAGCGGCCCGGCGATCGTCAGCCCTTCCCTTGGGCTGACGATCGCCTCCGTCGTGACCGGCAGCTTGGCTCAGGCCGCGTCGGCGGTGGTCATGTCCTGCAATATCTCGGCGGCGATGCGGAAGGAATTGACCCGCGCGGCGTGGTCGTGGATCTGGCCGGTGAGGATGATCTCGTCGGGCTGGTAGCGGTCCCTGAGAACGCCAAGCTGGGCGCGGACCGTGGCGGGGGAGCCGGTGGCGGAGACGCTCAGGGCGTGATTGACCGAGTCCGTCATCTGCGGGCCGATGGCGGCCTCGATATCCTTGACCGGGGCGGGCAGCTTGCCCGGCTGTCCCGTCCGCAGGCGGGCGAAGGCCTGTTGCATGGAGGTGCGGAGGTAGGCGCCCTCGGCGTCGGTGTCGGCGGCGAAGACGTTGGCGGCCAGCATGAAATACGGCCGGTCGAGCTGGGCCGAGGGCTGGAACCGGGTGCGGTAGATTTCCAGCGCCTGGTCGAGCGCGTCGGGCGCGAAATGCGAGGCGAAGGCGTAGGGCAGGCCCAGATGCGCGGCCAGTTGCGCGCCGTAGAGGCTGGAGCCGAGGATCCAGACCGGCACGTGGGTGCCCTGGCCGGGATGGGCCGAGACGGGGGCGGCGGGATCGGCATCGGCGAAATAGCCCATGAGTTCGACCACATCGTCGGGGAAGCGGTCGGCCTCGAGCCCGCGGCGCAGGGCGCGGGCCACGGCCATGTCGCCGCCGGGTGCCCGGCCGAGGCCAAGGTCGATGCGGCCGGGATGGATGGTGGCCAGCGTGCCGAACTGCTCGGCGATGGTCAGCGGCGCGTGGTTGGGCAGCATGACGCCGCCCGCGCCGATGCGCATGGTCTTTGTGGCCTCGGCGATGTGGCCGATCAGGACAGAGGTGGCGGCGCTGGCGATGCCGGGCATGTTGTGATGCTCGGCCAGCCAGTAGCGGTGATAGCCCATCTTTTCGGCCGCGATGGCCAGATCGCGGCTGTTGGAAATCGCGGTCGCAGTGTCATGGCCTTCGGGCACGGGAGCGAGATCGAGGACGGAATAGCGCATGGCGGAGCCTTTCATCTGTTGGCTGTCATTTGGGGATGCCGGGGCGCGAGGGCAACCGTTCGGCGGGTCAGCGGCATTGCGCCGGGCGCCGTGTGCGGCCTAGGATTGGCGGATCGGACGGAGGGCAGGACGATGGCGGCATACGTGATCGGGCAGATGGAGATCCACAGCCGGGACTGGATGGAGGCGTATTTCGCGAAGATCCCCGAGGTGCTGGCCGCGCATGACGGCCGGTTCCTGGTGCGCGGCGGCAACCCGGAGCGGATGGAGGGTGAGGGTGCGCTGCCCGATGCGGCGTTCGTCCTGGAGTTTCCTGACCGCGACCATGCGCGGGCGTTCTGGCAGTCGGACGCGTTTCAGGAGCTGGCAGTGTTGCGGCGGTCGGGATCGGAGCTGAACGCGATCCTGGTCGGTGCGCTGGGGTAACGCGCGCGGCTTCAGCCCTGTGCGGCCAGATGGCTGAACCTCAGGACGGATGGCAGCGGCGGATGCCTCCGGCGGGGATATTTGGAGCCAGAGGAAGAGGGGGATGGCCCAGGGGGCAAACGGCGTGCTCTTGCCGTTGTGCGCCTCTGCCCCGGCGCGCCTCACTCGGCGGCGCGGAAGACCATTTCGCGGCCCTCTTGCGTGCTGAGGATCAGCGTGGTGTCGGTGACCTCGGCCAGGGACATGGCCCCGAGCGCGTCGAGGAACGCGGTTTCCTGCGCCATCTCGGGGCAGGCGCGGCGGGTGGTGCCGATTTCGGCGGCCTCGAACCACGGGTAGGGTTTCAGTTGCGCGGCGAAGTAGCGGTTGCAGGGGGCCTCTCCGACGATCTTGCCTTCCTCGGGGAAGGTGACGGTGGCGCGGGCGTCGAAGGCCGTGCCGTCGATCTCGGTGAGCTGCCACGTCCGGCCCGCCGCGCCATGGCCCGAAAGGGTTTCGTCGCCGCTGCAATCGAGCAGCGAGACGACCAGCGGCAGGGTCAGGACCAGGCGCATCATCGCAGGGCCAGCACCAGGTCGACCAGCGAGCCGATGGCGCTGATATGGTCGGCGGGGCTGGCGTTGCCGAGCGACGTCATGCCGATGGCAGCGGCATAGAGGATGCGGGCCATTTCGGGGTTGTCGATGCCGATATCGGAGAGAAGCGATTGCAGCGCGGCCAGGCGGGCGTCGTCGACATCGTTGACCGCGGCGCGGGCGCTGTCGTCGGAATTGGCCCAGGCGCGCAGGGCCGGTTCGGTGGCGTCGGGCGCGGCAAAGGCCTGGGCGAGGTTGCGCAGGCGGGCCACGTCGGTGCCGCCGTCGTTCATCAGCTCGGGCAGGCGGGCGATGCAGTCGTCGCGCCATGCGGCGAGCAGGGCCTCGTGATAGGCCGGTACGTCACGGAAGTGCCAGTAGAAAGAGCCCTTGGAGACGCCCAGGCGCACCGCAAGCGGTTCGGCCTTGAGTGCGGTCGGGCCCAGTTCGGACAGTGCATCCAGCCCGGCGGTGAGCCAGTCACTTGATTTCAGCCGTGTGGAGGTGGACGCGCGTGCCATGCCATCGGGATACGCCTGCGCAGGGCGCAATGCAAGCGTTCCGCCGCGATGCAGCATGGACTTGCAAAGGACCGCCCGCGTCGCGGTCTGTCACAAAAGTTTTGCCGAACCGTCACAGAAGCTTCGGAGAGTGCAAGTAGGCCTGCCCCCGGGACATCAGGGGGCAAAAGCGTGCTTGAGATTACCAAGCTCACGAAGATTTTCGGCCGTCACAGGGCGGTCGACAGCATCACGTTCAACGTCGAGAAACCGGCGATGATCGGGATCATCGGCCGGTCGGGCGCGGGCAAGTCGACCTTGTTGCGGATGCTGAACCGGCTGACCGACGCCAGCGACGGCAGCATCGTGTTCGAGGGCCGGGACGTGACCGCCCTCAGGGGGGCCGAGAAGCGGGCTTGGCAGTCTGACTGCGCGATGATCTTCCAGCAATTCAACCTGGTGCCGCGGATGGACGTGGTCAGTAACGTGCTGCACGGCACGCTGAACCGCCGCTCGACCTTTGCCACCATGTTCAACCTTTATCCGCAGGCCGACATCTATCGCGCCATTACCATTCTCGACCGGCTGGGCATCGCCGAGCACGCGCCGAAGCGGGCCGAGGCGCTGTCGGGCGGGCAGCAGCAGCGCGTGGCCATCGCGCGGGCGCTGATGCAGGAGCCCAGGATCGTGCTGGCCGACGAGCCGATCGCCAGCCTCGATCCGATGAATGCCAAGCTGGTGATGGACGACCTGCGTTGCATCCACGAGGAAGATGGCCGCACCGTCATCGCCAACCTGCACACGCTGGATACGGCGCGGAAATACTGTGACCGGGTGATCGGGATGCGCGACGGGCGGATGGTGTTCGACGGCACGCCCGAGCAGCTGACCACCGGCGTGGCGCGCGACATCTATGGCGCGGACGCGACCTTTTCCGAGGCATCGACCTCGACCGCAATCGAGACGCCGGAGCGTGAGATTGCCTGACCCTGCGACCCTGAAATTCATCTGCACGCCGGTCACGGGGGCCGGCGGCAACAAACCCGACTGGAGGACCAAGATGAAGAAACTGATTGCTGCCCTTGCGGCCACCACCGCGATGACCGCGCCTGTCATGGCCCAGGAGATCGAGGAGTTCCGTATCGGTATCCTCGGCGGCGAGAATGCCCAGGACCGTCTGAGCTCGCATGAATGCCTGAAAAACTATACCGAGGAAGCGCTGGGCGTGGAAACCAAGCTGTTCGCGCCGGCCGATTATGCCGGTGTGATCCAGGGCCTGGTGGGCGGCACGCTGGACATGGCGTGGCTGGGTGCGTCGGGCTATGCCGCGACCTATCTGCAGGACCCCGAGGCGGTCGAGCCGGTGCTGGTGAAGATCAACCTCGATGGCTCGTATGGCTATCATTCGATCGGTTTTGCCCGCAAGGACAGCGGCATCACCAGCCTGGATGACATGGAAGGCAAGGTCTTTGGTTTCGGCGATCCCAACTCGACCAGCGGTTACCTGATCCCGTCGATCGAGATCCCGCAGGCGGGCGAAGAGATCACCATGGAATCGGGTGATTATTTCGGTGAAGTGAAGTTCACCGGCGGCCATGAGCAGACCATCGTCGCGGTGAACAACGGCGACATCGACGCCGGCGTGACCTGGGCCGACGGCCAGGGCAACTGGGAAGACGGGTATAACTCCGGCGCGCTGCGCAAGGCCGTGGATGCGGGCCTGGTCGACATGAACGACCTAGTGGAGATCTGGAAATCCAAGGCGATCCCGGAAGGCCCGATCGTGCTGCGCAAGTCGCTGCCCGCGGACGTGAAGGAGACGATGGTGGCGCTGGTCGACGGCATGTACGAAAACGACCGCGACTGCACCTATTCGATCTCGGCCGGTGAAAGCCTGGGCTTCGATCCGATCACGCATGACGCGTACCTGTCGATCATCGAGGCGCGCAAGTCCGCGTCGCAGTAAGCGACCGACGATACAGGTGGCGGGCCCCGAACGGGCCCGCCATTTGCATATTTCCCGAGAGGCTTCATGGCAGATGTGACCCAATACGGCGGCGCGCCCCGGCTGAGCGACATGCAGGCGACCTATATGGCGCAGGTGTCCAAGCGGCGGCTTTATTCGGGGATCACGTTGCTGGTCTTCATCCTGCTGATGGTGTCGGGCTTTCGCCTGGCCGAGGCGCGCAATGGCGGGTCCTTCATCGGCGGGCTGGACAATTTCTTTGACTATCCCGGCGAGGTCGTGGCCGAGGCGGTGGAGAAGGCCGGCGAGTTGCCCGCGCATTTCGTGACGTTTTTCCCTGCGCTGCTGGAGACGGTGAATATCGCGGCCGTGAGCACGCTGGTGGGCGCGCTGGCGGCGGTCGTGCTGTCGCTTCTGTCGACGCGGGGACTGGCACGGTTTCCGCGGCTGGTGCCGTTGTTCCGGCGGATCATGGACATCACCCGCGCGGTGCCCGAGATCGTGATCGCGCTGATCCTGATCTTCGTGCTGGGCGGCGGGCCGGTGCCGGCGATGATCGCCATCGCATTGCACACCGCGGGGGCGCTGGGCAAGCTGTTCTCGGAAGTGAACGAGAACGCGTCGCTGAAGCCGCTGGAAGGGCTGGAATCGGTGGGCGCGACCTGGAGCCAGCGGATGATGCTGGGGGTGGTGCCGCAGGTGGCGCCGAACTGGTTGAGCTATGCGCTGATGCGGTTCGAGATCAATATCCGCGCCTCGGCGATCCTGGGGTTCGTGGGCGCGGGGGGCCTTGGGTACGAGTTGAAGAACGCGATCAGCTGGGGGCAGGGGCAGTATGACGAGGCGGCGGCGATGTTCCTGATGCTGTTTGCGACGATTGTCCTGTTCGACCAGTTGTCGAGCCATTTCCGGGACCGGCTGGTTCACGGGCGGAAGGTGGAGATGCATCGATGAGCGTGACGCCGATGAATAAAAGCATGAGCGATACCGATGCGCTGATGGCGCAGACAGCCACGCTGTTTCAGCGCAAGAGAATGGTGGCGTTTGGCGTGCCGGCGTTGATCCTGGCCTATTTCGTCTATGTCTTCTTTGCTTTCGACGTGCCGGGGCTGATGAGCCGCGCCAGCGCCGAGAACGCGCGGGCGCTGGTGGCGGATACCTACAGCTACAAGGTGCATGTGACGCGGGACAACCGCGACGGGGCCGTAGAGGTGGCCATCGAGGGCGAGCGGAAAGGCGAGTATCCCGAGGGGGAAAGCCCCGAATGGGTCGAAATGGGCCGGGACACGGTGATCGACCTTGGGGGCGGTCACGTGGTGGTCTTTGGCCCCGAGACGATCAGCTATGACGTGCCGGGGTACGGGATGATCCGGGCGACGCCGAGCCGCAGCCAGGGCGTGGTGCAGGAGTTTCCGACGGACGATCTGCCGGCGTGGATCAACAGTTCCAAGAACCGGCTGGCGATCACGACCGAGGCGGGGCGGCTGTCGGTCACGCGAAATCGGTCGGAGGTGTTTCGCTATTTCACCGGCTGGGAGCTGTTTTTCTTCACGCTGGACAGCCCTTATCACGGGATGAGCGTGGGGCAGGTGGTGGGCCGGGCGCTCGGCGGTGAGGCGGGCGAGATCTGGGAGGATTTCTGGCACAACGAGATGTGGCGGCACCGCGATGTGATGTGGGCCATTTTCGAGACCATCCTGATGGCGTTTCTGGGCACCATGGGCGCGGCGATCGTGGCGCTGCCCATTGCGTTCATGGCGGCGAAGAACTTTGCGCCGCTGAAGACGGTGCGGTTCGGGTTTCGGCGGCTGTTCGATTTTCTGCGGGGGTCGATGCGCTGATCTGGACGATCGTGCTGACGCGCGCCTTCGGGCTGGGGCCGTTGACGGGCGCGCTGGCCATTTTGCTGACCGATACGGGATCGTTCGGGAAGCTGTTTTCCGAGGCGCTGGAGAACGTGGACGACAAGCAGATCGAGGGCGTGCAGTCGACGGGGGCCAAGCCGGTGCAGCGCTACCGCTTCGGGGTGATCCCGCAGGTGACGCCGGTGCTGCTGAGCCAGGTGCTGTATTACCTGGAGAGCAACACGCGGTCGGCGACCATCATCGGGGCGATCACCGGGGGCGGGATCGGGCTGCTGTTGACGCAGGCGATCATCACTCAGAAGGACTGGGAAGAGGTGACCTATTACATCGTTCTGGTGGTTTTGATGGTGATCTTCATGGACTGGGTGTCGGGGATGCTGCGGCGGCGGCTGATCCAGTCGGATGATGCAGGGCACTAGGGCAGGATGCCGAAGCTGAGTGCCGATGCGCCGCTGATCCATCCCGAGTGCGAGATTACCGAGAGTGACTTCGGGGCTTTCTGCGAGGTCGGCCGGGGGAGCCGCGTGGCGCAGTCGGTGTTCGGAGATTATTCCTATTGCGACCGGATGTGCGATATCGCCAACGCGCAGGTGGGCAGGTTTTCCAATATCGCGAGCTTCGTGCGCGTGGGGGCGACGGATCATCCGCTGGACCGTGCGAGCCTGCACCATTTCATGTACCGGTCGGCGAGTTACTGGGACGATGCCGAGGATGACGCGGAATGGTTCGGCAGGCGCCGGGCGCGGCGGGCCGTCATAGGGCATGACACGTGGCTGGGGCACAATGCGCAGGTGAAGCCGGAGGTCACGGTGGGGCACGGGGCCGTGGTGGCCTCGGGCGCGGTGGTGACGCGGGACGTGGCGCCCTACACGATCGTGGCGGGCGTGCCGGCGGTCCCGGTGCGGGCCCGGCTGGCGCCGGAGGTGGCGGAGCGGGTGATGGCGCTGGGATGGTGGGATTGGTCGCATGACCGGTTGCGGGCGGCGCTGGAGGATTTCAGGGGGCTGGCGGCAGAGGCGTTCCTGGAGAAGTACGAGGGGTGAGGCGTTTGGTGGGTTGGAAACCCACCCTACGGGCGTCATCCGCGGTTCGCGCCCGAGGATGGCGGTGGAGTGTAGGCGCGGCATGTCCCGAACCAAAAGGACGGCCCGAAGGCCGCCCGGATTGGTCATCAAAATTGCTTGGTTTGTTCGGGGACAAGTGAACGCCGCCTGTATGGCCGAGTCGTGCAACAGGGATGTGTCGGTTGGGTGAAGGCTGGGTGACAGTCTATTCCGCTGCCATCGCCAGCTTGGTGCCGGCGCCGAAAAAGCGTGTGGCGGCCTCGCCCGCGAGATGCGTGATGCGGCCGGCACAGATGGTGGCCTCGACCTGGCGGGTCGCTTCGTTCACCACCACGAGGTCGGCGCGGCGGCCATGGTCGATCTCGCCCCGGTCGGGCAGGCGCATGATGCGGGCCGGGTTGCTGCTGATCAGGGCCCAGGCGGCGGGCAGCGTGCGCAGGCCCTTGTCGACCAGCGCGAAGGCGGCGCGGGCGAGCGACGGGTAGTGGTAGTCCGAGACGAGCGCGTCGCAATGGCCCGCCTCGATCAGGTCCTCGGCGGCGGCGTTGCCAGCCTGAGAGCCGCCGCGCACCACGTTGGGGGCGCCCATCAGCACGGGGTCGCCCACGGCATTGGCCAGCCGCGCGGCGGCGCGGGTGATCGGAAATTCGCAGATCTTGGCGCCGATCATTGCGTAGGTCTCGCGGGTTTCGGCGTCGGGGTCGTCATGGCTGCCGTAAAGGATGCCGCGGCGATCGAAGGACTCGGCCAGGCGGCAGAGGAAGCGCGGAACAAACGTGGCGTTCTTCTTGGCCGCGCGCAGGGCATCGAGGTGCTGTTGCGGGGACCGACGGGCCTCTTCGGCCCAGCGGGCCAGTGTGGCGGGGCGGGTCTGGGCCGCCTGAAGCGCGTCGTCGAGGTGGTTGTTGAAGACCACATAGTCGATCTGATGCGCGTCGATCAGGGCCAGCAGGCGGTCGGCGCTGTCGGTGAGATGCGTCTCGCAGCGGATCTGGATGCGCAGGTCGGTGAGCAGCCGGGGGCGGGCGGTGGCGAGGGCCAGCGCCAGCGCCTCGGCCTGTTCGGGGGCCCGGTGGCCGCCTTCCCAGGACCAGCTTTGCGCCAGCCACGCGGTGGTGATGCCGTTGGAGGCCGCGTCACGGTCGGTGGCTGCCAGCGCGTCGGTCAGCGGAAAAGGCGCCGAGGGGCGGGGGGCGATGTGACGCTCGAACGCGTCGCCGTGCAGGTCGATGATGCCGGGCAGGACGAGATAGCCCGAAAGGTCGACCTCGGGCAGGGGGCCCTTGCCGATCCGGCCCTGCTGCACCACCACCGAGCGGCGTTGCAGTTCGCCGTCGCGCAGGACGCGTGCGCCGGTCAGGCGCATGTCGCAGGGTTTCGGGGCCATTGGACTGCTCTCGTTCGTTTCGCCCCAGGGTAGCGCGGGTTTGTATCGTGGGAGTGACAAAGGGTTAATCCCTCACGTCTTTTTCCGTGGCGGTTTCGGGCAGGGCGTCGCCGAGGGTGAGCGTGACCTGGTCGCCCGAGAACCAGGTGCGGCCGTATTCCAGCGGCTGGCCATCGGGGTCGACGTTGAGCGAGACGGTGCGCAGGACGGGCGCGCCTTCGCGGATCTGAAGGTGGCCGGCCTGGGTGGGGAGGCCAGGCGCGCCGCGACCCGCGTCCAGGCGCGGGTGTAGTCGGGCACGCCGATTGCACGGAGGCTGTCGGTGATCGAGTTGTGCCGGCGCAAGGCGTCGGGCAGAGCGGGCAGGCGGTTGGCGGGAAAGACCGAGCGGAAGAGCGCGAGGGGCTGGTCGTCGGCCAGCGACAGCCCGTCATAGGAATGGACGAGGTCGCCAGGGGCGAGGGCCAGCGCCTCGGCCTCGGTGGTGTCGGCGGCGCGGGTCTCGATCAGGTGGGCGCGGCGCGAGGGCAGGCGACCGGCGGCGCGGAGGTTGGTCTGGAACCGCACGCGCGTCCCCAAAGGGTAATCGGTGGGTTTTTGAGCGACAAAAACGCCCGCACCGCGGCGCGGGAAGACGGTGCCGGCCTCGGCCATGTCGGCAAGCGCGCGGCGGACGGTGTGGCGGTTGACGCCGAAGCGGCGGGCAAGCTCGGCTTCGGTGGGCAGCTTGTCGCCGGGGGCGTAGCGCCCTGCCGCGATGTCGTCCGTCAGCGTGCCGAGGATGGATTTCCAGACCGGGGTGCGGGGGGCGGTACTGGGGGGCATGTCATGAAACCTTCATGGCAGAGGGGCTTGGCGACTCGAGCGGCATACGCTATAGATTTGTCTAGTTGTATATGTTTATCGACAACTTCGCAAGGTGTCTAGATGACCGAAAATTCCGAAAGACAGGCATGGATGGGCACGCTGGCCAAGGCCCCCGCGGCCGAACTGGCCCGGCTTTGGGAGAGGCTGGGATTTGCCCCCGAGCACGAGTTCTTGCGCGCGCCCGAGGTGGGGGCAGTGATGGTGCGCGGGCGGACCGGGGCGACGGGGGCGCCGTTCAACCTTGGGGAAATGACGGTGACACGCTGTTCGCTGAGGCTGGGCTGTGGCGCGGTGGGGCATGGATACGTTCAGGGGCGTGACAAGGCGCACGCGACGACTGCCGCGCTGGTGGATGCGCTGATGCAGACGGACGCGGCGGCGCGGGTGCGCGAAGGTGTCGTTACGCCTTTGACCGAGGCGTTGGCGGCGGCGAAGGCGCAGCGTCGGGCCAAGGCAGCGGCGACCAGGGTGGAGTTCTTCACCATGCAGCGGGGAGAGGACTGATGCATACCGAAGCGTTGACAGGCGGGTTCGGCGATGCGCCGGTGGACGCGGCGCGGGCGTTTCGCGGGGCGATGAACGCGATGGCGCGGCCCGGGCGGATCGAGGATTTGACCGGGGCCGAGCCGCCTGCGCCGCTGTCGGTGGCGGCGGGAGTGCTGGTGCTGACGCTGTGCGACGCGGAGACGCCGGTTTACCTGGCAGGAGGCCACGATGTGCCGGCGGTGCGGGAGTGGATCACGTTCCACACCGGCGCGTCTTTCGCGGGGCCGGAGGCGGCGATGTTCGCGCTGGGGACGTGGCACGCGCTGGGGCCGCTGGAGGCCTATCCGGTGGGCACGCCGGAATACCCGGATCGGTCGGCGACCCTGATCGTCGAAGTGCCGGAACTGGTGGCCGAAGGCGCGGTGCTGCGCGGGCCGGGGATCCGCGACACGGTGCGGTTGCGCCTGCCGGAGGTGGCGGCGTTTCAGCGAAATGCAAAGGCGTTTCCGCTGGGGCTGGATTTCTTTTTACCTGCGGCGACCGCGTGGCGGCGCTGCCACGGACCACGAAAGTGGAGGGCTGAGGCATGTATGTTGCGGTGAAAGGCGGCGAGCGGGCGATTGAAAACGCCCATGCCTGGCTGGCCGAGGAGCGGCGGGGCGACACGTCCGTGGCGGAGCTGTCGGTGGCGCAGATCCGCGAGCAGTTGAGCCTTGCCGTGAACCGGGTGATGGCGGAGGGGTCGCTGTATGATCCGGACCTCGCCGCGCTGGCGATCAAGCAGGCGCGGGGGGACCTGATCGAGGCGATTTTCCTGATCCGGGCCTATCGCACGACGCTGCCACGGTTCGGCGCGTCCGAGCCGGTGGAGACGGGCGAGATGGTGTGCGACCGCCGGATCTCGGCCACGTTCAAGGATGCGCCGGGGGGGCAGGTTCTGGGGCCGACCTTTGACTACACGCACCGTCTGCTGGATTTCAAACTGGCCGCCGAGGGCGAGGTGCCGGAGGCGCCGGAGGGCGAGGCCAAGGACGGGCCGGTGCCCCATATCACCGGGTTTCTGAACCGCGAGGGGCTGATCCAGGCCGAGGACGAAAGTGACGCTACGCCGCCCGATCTGACGCGCGAGCCGATGGAGTTGCCGGCGAGCCGCGCGCTGCGGCTGCAATCGCTGACGCGGGGCGACGAGGGGTTCGTGCTGGGCATGGCGTATTCGACCCAGCGGGGATACGCGCGCAACCACGCCTTCGTGGGCGAGCTGCGCATCGGCACGGTGGAGGTCGAGATGGACATCCCCGAACTGGGGTTCGCCATTGATATCGGCGAAATCACCCTGACGGAATGCGAGACGGTGAACCAGTTCAAGGGCTCGAAAACCGAGCCGCCGCAGTTCACGCGGGGCTATGGGCTGGTGTTCGGGCAGACCGAGCGCAAGGCGATTTCCATGGCTCTGGTCGACCGGGCGCTGCGCTGGAAGGAGCTGGGCGAGGACGACCAGGGCGCGCCGGCGCAGGACGAGGAATTCGTGCTGATGCATGCCGACAACATCCAGGCGACGGGGTTTCTGGAGCATATCAAGCTGCCGCATTACGTGGATTTCCAGAGCGAGCTGGAGCTGGTGCGGAAGTTGCGGCGCGAGGCGGAAGGCCAGGCGGCGCGGGAGGCGGCGGAATGAGTTCCGGCCTGTCGCATATCACGTTCATCAGTGCTGACTTGGACCGGATGCAGCGCGTGCTGGAAGAGGTGCTGGAGGCGCGGTGCGTCTATGCCAGCGGGGCCGATCAGTTCTCGTTGTCCGAGGAGCGGTTTTTCTTGGTGGGCGACGTGTGGGTCGCGATCATGAAGGGCGAGCCGCTGGAAGAGCGGACCTATAATCACGTGGCGTTCAAGGTGGACGAGGCCGCGTTCGACGCACGCGTGGCGCGGATCGAGGCGCTGGGGCTGGAGATGCGCCCGGCCCGGCCCCGGGTCGAGGGCGAGGGGCGGTCGGTATATTTCCATTCGCCAGACGGACATCTGCTGGAGCTGCATACTGGCACGCTGGAGGAACGACTGGCGCGGTATGCGCGCGGCCGGGAGGGCGTGGCATGAATATCGTCTTCGATATCGGCAATGTATTGATCGCATGGGATCCGCATGCGGCGTTCCGGCACGCGTTTGACAGCGAGGCAGAGATCGACGCCTTTCTGAGGGAGGCGGATTTCTATGCCTGGAACTTGGAGCAGGATCGCGGGCGGTCGCGGGAGGCTGCGGTGGCAGCCGCCGGGGCGGGGCATGCGGCGTTGCTGGACGGGTATTTCGACCGGTTTCACCTGACAATTCAGTACAAGATCTGCGAGACATGGTCACTGATGGAGCGGCTGCGCAGCAGGGGTACGGCATCTATGGCCTGACCAACTTTGCCGCCGATACCTGGCCCGTGGCGCTGGAAGTGCATCCGCAGCTGGGCGAGGCATTCGAGGACGTGGTGGTGTCGGGGCATGAGGGGCGGGTCAAGCCGGAGCGCGAGATCTATGACCTTCTGTGCCGGCGCAACAAGCTGAGCCCGAGCGACTGTCTGTTCATCGACGACAGTGCCGCGAATGCGGACGGCGCGCGCAAGGCGGGCTGGCAGGCGCATCATTTCACTTCTCCCGACGCGCTGCGCCGGGACCTGACAGAGCGGGGGCTGCTGTGAACGAGTACAATTTCGCCTATCTGGACGAGCAGACCAAGCGGATGATCCGGCGGGCCATCCTGAAAGGACTGGCCATTCCCGGCTACCAGGTGCCGTTCGCCAGCCGCGAAATGCCGATGCCCTATGGCTGGGGCACGGGGGGCGTGCAGGTGAGTGCGGCCACGCTGGTGCCCGAGGACCGGATGAAGGTGATCGACCAAGGGGCGGACGATACGACCAACGCGGTGTCGATCCGCAAGTTTTTCGAGCGGACGGCGGGCGTGGAGACGACCGAGGAGACGGGCCGCGCGACGCTGATCCAGACCAGGCACCGGATCCCAGAGGAGACACTGACGGAGGACCAGATCCTGGTCTACCAGGTGCCGATCCCCGAGCCGCTGCGGTTCCTGGAGCCGCGCGAAACGGAGACGCGCAAGATGCACAGCCTGGAGGAATACGGGCTGATGCATGTGAAGCTCTACGAGGACATCAGCCAGCACGGCGCGATCGCCACGTCCTATGCCTATCCGGTGAAGGTGGAGGGGCGGTATGTGATGGACCCGTCTCCGATTCCGAAATTCGACAATCCGAAGATGGAGATGGCGGCCATTCAGCTTTTCGGTGCGGGGCGGGAGCAGCGGATCTATGCGCTGCCGCCGTGGTGCGAGGTGGTGTCGCTCGATTTCGAGGACCATCCGTTCGAGCCGAGCAAGGCGGAGCATGAATGTGATCTGTGCGGGGCGGAGGACAGCTACCTCGACGAGGTGATCGTGGATGATGCGGGCGGGCGGATGTTCGTTTGTTCCGACACGGATTACTGCCGCGGGCGCCGGGCCGCGGGGCATGTGGGGGCGCAGGGCGTGCCTTATGAGGAGGGCGCGGCGTGAGACACGGGGCGCAAAATTTTTGGAAAAATTTTGGAGCGGATTTTTGGAAAAATCCGCGTGCGGGAGGGCTGGCGTGATGACTCCGTTGTTGCAGGTGCGTGAGGTGGCGAAGTTCTATGGCGCCCGGGTCGGCTGCCGGGACGTGTCGTTCGACCTTTATCCCGGGGAAGTGATGGGGATCGTCGGGGAGAGTGGATCGGGTAAATCCACGCTTCTGGGCTGCCTCGCCGGTCATCTGGCTCCTGATGCCGGCGAGGTGATTTTCGACACGGCCGTGGACGGGCCGCGTGACACGCTGAGGATGTCAGAGCCCGAGCGGCGGATGCTGGGGCGGACCGACTGGGCCTTCGTGCATCAGCATGCGCGGGATGGTCTGCGCATGGGGGTGAGTGCGGGCGGCAACGTGGGCGAGCGGCTGATGGCCGTGGGCGCGCGGCATTACGGGGATATCCGCAGTTCTGCGGTGGACTGGCTGGGCCGCGTCGAGATTGCCGAGGACCGGGTGGACGACCGACCCACGGCCTTTTCGGGCGGGATGCAGCAGCGGTTGCAGATCGCGCGGAATCTGGTGACCGGGCCGCGGCTGGTGTTCATGGACGAACCCACGGGGGGCCTCGATGTGAGCGTGCAGGCGCGGCTGTTGGACCTGTTGCGAGGGCTGGTGCGGGAGATGGGGCTGTCGGCCATCATCGTGACGCATGATCTGGCCGTGGTGCGGCTTTTGGCGGACCGGCTGATGGTGATGAAGGACGGGCATGTGGTGGAGACGGGGCTGACCGACCAAGTGCTGGACGATCCGCAGCATGGGTATACGCAGTTGCTTGTCTCGAGCGTGTTGCAGGTTTGAAGCGTCGGGATTTGAGTATTTGGGGAACAGTGAAAGCCGGGATGATGATCGAGATCGAGAACGTGTCGAAGAATTTCGTGCTGCATAACCAGGGTGGTGCGATCATTCCGGTGATGGCGGGGGCGTCGCTGTTGGTGGGGCGCGGCGAATGCGTGGCGCTGACGGGGGCGTCGGGCGCGGGCAAATCGACGCTGATGCGGATGATCTATGGCAATTACCTGGCCGCCTCGGGCCGGATCGTGGTGGGGGGCGTGGATGTGGCCCGGGCCGAACCGCGCGAGATTCTGGCGCTCAGGCGAGAGACGCTGGGGTATGTGAGCCAGTTCCTGCGGGTGGTGCCACGGGTGCCGACGCGGGAGGTGGTGGCCGAGCCGCTGTTGGCGGTGGGCGTGGATCGGGACGTGGCCATGGCGCGTGCCGAGGAATTGTTGGGGCGGTTGAACATCCCCGAAGGGCTGTGGGGTTGAGCCCGACGACCTTTTCCGGCGGAGAGCAGCAGCGGGTGAACATCGCGCGCGGTTTCGCGCATGGCTATCCGGCGATGCTGCTGGACGAGCCCACGGCGAGCCTGGATGCCGCGAACCGCGAAACGGTGTTGCGTCTGATCGAGGAGGCCAAGGCGCGGGGTGCTGCGATCGTGGGGATTTTCCATGACGAGGCGGCGCGGGCAAGGGTCTGTGACCGGGAGATCGACGTGTCGGTCTTTACCCCGAAGGCCGCGTGATGTGCGCGCCGGTCCATACCGGGCGGCTGGTTGGCGTTGTCGGGCCGTCGGGCGTGGGCAAGGACAGCGTGATGCGCGCGCTGGCCGAGCGGCACGCGGGCGTGCGGCTGGTGCGGCGGGTCATCACGCGGGCCGCCGACGCGAGGTGCGAGGTGTTCGAACCGGTCAGCGAGCACGCGTTCGAGGTGCGGGTGCAGGCGCGTGCGTTTGCCTTGCACTGGGGGGCGCATGGGCTGCGCTATGGCGTTCCGGTGTCGGTGAATGAGGACGTGGCGGCGGGTCATCTGTGTCTGGTGAACCTGTCGCGGGCGGTTCTGGCGGACGCACAGGCGATGTTTCCCGGATTTGCCGTGGTGCACCTTACGGCGCCGGTGGACGTGCTGGCGTCGCGCCTCGCGGCGCGCGGGCGGGAAAGCGCCGAGGTGATCGCGGCGCGGCTGGCGCGGGCGGGATTTGCCTTGCCCGAAGGTCTGGAGCGGGTGATCGAGGTGGAGAACACGAGGACTGTCTCCGAGACCGCGGCGGAGGTCTGGGACAAGCTTCAGCCGGAGAGGGCGGCGCGATGAACGAGGTGGAAACGGCCCGTGGCATCCTCGCCGCAGAGGCTGAGGGCGTCGATGATGAAAGGTCGAGGGACGAGCGGCGCGATGACGGGGGCCAGAGCGGTGCGGAGTTGCGTGGCCTGTGCCTTGGGCAGCTTGCCGGAGAGGGTCAGATGGCAGCGGAACTGGTCCATCACGTATGGGTAGCCCCATTGCAGCAGGAGAGCGTCCTGTTCCGGCGTGAGGTTTGCGGCGCGGCGGCGGGCGAGGTCCGCGTCAGTGAGCGGCGCACGGAACGCATCGAGCGTGCGGACGGTGTCGGCGGCGAGTCGGTTGAGGCCGCTCGTGTCTCCGGCGGGTACGAGGGCGAGGAAGCGGCCCAGTTGCGCCAGGTCCAACCCCTCCAGCGTGACCGGAGCGGCCAGGCCGCAATGGGTGGTGAAGGCGGTCAAAAGATCGGTTTCCGCCCAGCCTTCGGCCAGCCGGAAGGGCGGCTTGATCGTGGCGTGAAAGCCGTATCTGCGGGGGGTGCTGGTGATCTCGTCCCACTGGGCGGGAAGGCCGTCGATCTCGGGCGGAGAGGTCGGTTTGCCGGTCTCCACGTCCCAGCCGAGCCAGTCGGCGCCGAAGCGGGCAAGTGCGCCGGTGGGGGTGTAGTAGATGGCGTAGCGATTGAAATCCATGCGCGCCGTATTGCCGTTCTTTCAACTTCAAGCCAAGTGATGGTTCCATGACAGAGACGTTTTGCCTTGCCAATGCGCAAGTGATCCTGCGCGACCGGGTGATGACCGGGGCCGTGAGTGTGGAGAATGGTGCGCTTGCCGGGATCGAGGAGGGCGACGCGGTGCCCGCCGGTGCGATCGACTGCGGGGCTGGCTTCGTGGCGCCGGGGCTGATCGAGCTGCATACCGACAACCTGGAGCGGCACATCCAGCCGCGGCCCAAGGTGGACTGGCCGCATAACGCGGCGATCCTGGCGCATGACGCGGAACTGGCGAGTACCGGGATCACCACGGTATTCGACGCGATGCGGGTGGGGTCGATCCCGACGGGGCGGGGGCGGTACCTGGCCTATGCGCGTGGACTGGCGCGCGAACTGTGGGCGCTGCGCGAGGCGGATGCGCTGAAGATCAGCCATTTCCTGCACCTGCGCGCGGAGGTCTGTTCGGAAACGCTGGAAGAGGAGATGGCGGAGTTCGGACCCGAGGATCGGGTGGGCATCGTCAGCCTGATGGACCACACGCCGGGGCAGCGGCAGTTTCGGGATATCACCAAGCTGGCCGATTACATGAAGGGCAAGCACGCGCTGTCGGATGCGGAATTCGACGCGCATGTGGCGCAGCTGAAGGCGCTGCGGGAGGCCAATGGCGACCGGCACGAGGCGGCGGCGGTGCGGGAGGCGGCGCGCTATGGCGCGGTGCTGGCGAGCCATGACGATACGACGGAAGCACAGGTCGAGACCTCGAAGGGCTATGGCGTGGCGATGGCGGAGTTCCCGACCACGGTGGAGGCGGCAAAGGCCAGCCACGCGCGCGGTATCGCCGTTATCATGGGGGCGCCGAACCTCATTCGAGGGGGTCGCATTCTGGCAATGTGGCGGCGGGGGAACTGGCCGAGGCGGGGCTTCTGGATATCCTGTCGTCGGATTACGTGCCGTCGGCGCTGCTGTTGGCGGCGGTCAAGCTGGGGCAGGACTGGGGCTGCATGGCGCGGGGGCTGGCGACGGTGACGGCGGCGCCGGCGAAGGCGGTGGGATTGCAGGACCGGGGCGAGATCGCGCCGGGCAAGCGCGCCGACCTCATTCGGTTCGATCTGCGCGGCGGGGCGCCGGCCTTGCGGGCCGTGTGGAGCCGGGGGAACCGGGTGGCGTGAGGCGGGCCGTTCGGCGCGCGTGGGTTTTCACCCACCCTACGAAGGTTGCGTTGGAGCGGATGGTCCGGGCTTGAACCCCGGCACGGCGGGTGCGCATATGGCGGCAGATAAGGAGTTTGCCCCATGTCCACCGAATATCTTTTCGAGCCCGCGCCGATCCATGCCCTGCCTGTCGAGGGGGACGCGGCGGTTTTCCCGATCCGGCGGATTTTCTGCGTGGGCCGGAACTATGCCGCGCATGCGGCCGAGATGGGCAACGAGGTAGACCGCGAGGCGCCGTGGTATTTCAACAAGTCCGCCCATGCCTATTGTCCCGGCGGGGCCACGATTCCGATGCCGCCGGAGACGAGCGACTGCCACTATGAGATGGAGTTCGTGGTGGCGCTGGGCGGCGAGGCCGGGCTGATTTCCGAAGCTGACGCGATGTCGGCGGTGTTCGGCTATGGCTGCGGGATCGACCTGACGCGGCGCGATTTACAGGCGCAGGCCAAGGAAACGCGGCGGCCCTGGGACCTGGGCAAGGATTTCGAGAATGCCGCAATACTGGGGCCGCTGACGCGGTCCGAGGAGTTTGGCGCGGTCGGCGGGCAGGCGATCTGGCTGGACCATGACGGAACCCGGGTGCAGGAAGCGACGCTGGCCGCCATGGTCTGGAGCGTGCCGGAGATCATCGCGCACCTGTCGCGGTTCTATCGCCTGTTGGCCGGAGACCTGATCATGACGGGAACGCCTGCAGGTGTCGGGCCGGTAAAGCCGGGAAGCCGACTGCGGGGCGGGATCGACGGGCTGCAACCGGTCCGGGTGGATTTCGCGGGCTGAGCGTTAACCGGACGGGGCGCGGTGTTCAGGGCCGCAGAAGAATTTCTCCGGGAGCGGGGGAGAAAATTCGGAAGAATTTTCTTGGGATTTTTTCTTCGTACGAAGAAAATGGAGCTGGAGACGGACGTTTGACCCGGACAGGTGCGCGTGGGTTTTCACCCACCCTACATCGGTGGCGTGTGGCGGGGTTGAACCCCGCCCTACCTTTTACCCGAGGAGCCTTCTTGCGATGACCTGCGCCTGAATTTCGCCGGCACCCTCGAAGATGTTGAGGATGCGGGCATCGCAGAGCACGCGGCTGACCGGGTATTCCAGCGCGAAGCCGTTGCCGCCGTGGATCTGCAGCGCGTTGTCGGCGGCGGCCCAGGCCACGCGGGCGCCCAGCAGCTTGGCCATGCCGGCCTCGACGTCGCAGCGGCGGCCCTCGTCCTTTTCGAACGCCGAATAATAGGTGAGCTGGCGGGCCACCATGATTTCCACGGCCATCATCGCCAGCTTGTTGGCGACGCGTGGAAACTCGATCAGTTCCTTGCCGAACTGCTTGCGCTCCTGGGCGTATTGCATCCCGAGATCAAGCGCGTTTTGCGCCACGCCGATGGCGCGCGCGGCGGTCTGGATGCGGGCGCTCTCGAAGGTCTCCATGAGCTGCTTGAAGCCCTTGCCCTCTTCGCCGCCCAGAAGGTTCTCGCCTTTCACTTTGAAGTCGTCGAAATTGACCGTGTATTCCTTCATCCCGCGATAGCCCAGCACCTCGATCTCGCCGCCGGAAATGCCGGGGTCCTTGAATGGCTCTTCGTCCGTGCCGGGGGTCTTTTCGGCCAGGAACATGCTGAGGCCCTTGTAATCGTCGGTGCCCTGCACGCTGCGGGCCAGCACGGTCATCACGTGGGTGCGCGCGGCATGGGTGATCCAGGTCTTGTTGCCGTTGAGGATCCAGTCGCCGTTGTCGTCCTGTTTCGCGCGTGTTTTCAGCGCGCCGAGGTCGGAGCCGGTGTTGGGCTCGGTGAAGACCGCGGTGGGCAGGATCTCGCCTGAGGCGAGGCCGGGAAGCCACTTTTCCTTCTGCTCGGGCGTGCCGCCGGCGATGATGAGTTCGGCTGCGATCTCGGACCGGGTGCCCAGCGAGCCGACGCCGATATAGCCGCGGCTGAGTTCCTCGGAGACGACGCACATGGAGGCCTTGCTGAGGCCGAGGCCGCCGAATTCCTCGGGGATGGTCAGCCCGAAGACGCCCATTTCCGACAGTTCCTCGATGATCTCCATCGGGATGAGTTCGTCCTTGAGGTGCCACTCATGCGCCTCGGGCAGGATCTTGTCGACGGCGTAGCGGCGGAACTGCTCGCGGATCATCTCGAGCTCGTCGTCGAGGCCGGTGGTGCCGACGGTGATCTCGGCGGCGCGTTCCTGCATCAATTCCACCAGCCGGAGGCGGGCGGCCTGGGTGTTGCCGCACTGCGTCAAGGTCTGGGCCTCGGGCGTCATCAGGACGCGCATGTCGTCCTGGGAAAGACCGATATCCTGCAGGCGCAGGATTTCGCCCTGGTTCATCGGGATGCCGCCGTAGATCTGCCAGAGGTATTCGCCAAAGGCGATCTGGTGGATGAGCTGCTCGACCTCGCCAAATCTGCCCTCGCCTTGGAGGCGCGTGGCCCAGCCCTGCATCTGGCGCAGGGCTTCAACGTAGGTGGCGAGCCATGCAAGGCCGTGGCTGGCCGTCTGGTGCTGTTCCACGGCACCCGAGGAGACGCGGCCCTCGACGCTGACGAGCGCGCGCAGGGCGTCCCTGGCCTTGTCGAGGATCTGTTCGGCCGGGGCCACGGCCTTGCCGGTCAGGTCCAGCAAATCCTTCAGGAGGATCTCGGTCGAAAGGTCAACATCCTGTCCGTCATGCGCCATGGGTTAGCTCCTTCGTTTTCGCCGCACTGGCATAACCATTTCGCAGGTGCAGCGCAACTATTATGCCCATGCGGCGCGCGAATTGGTCGAATATTGCGCTGTCGTGTCGCGGGCGCCGGGCGGTCCAGTCGGATTTCAGGCAGTCATGGCGGTGATTTAGGCCGTGCACGCCCCGAGAAAAGTGCTAGGAGAAGCGCATGGTTGAGTTGCTCGGTCCGGACTGGTTGACGTTGATGGTGTTCGCCTGGGGCGTGGCCGTGCTGGGCGGGATCGTCAAGGGCGTCGTCGGATTCGCCATGCCGATGGTGGTGATCTCGGGGCTGAGCACGGTGATGCCGCCGGAGGTGGCGCTGGCCGGGCTGATTCTGCCCACCTTGGTGTCGAACAGCTGGCAGGCGCTGCGGCAGGGTCTGCGGGCGGCCTTGGGGTCGCTGGCGAAATACCGGGTGTTTCTGGGCTCGGGCATGGCATTGCTGCTGGTGTCGGCACAGTTCGTGCGGGTGATCCCGGAGGCGGTGATGCTGCTGCTGATCGGGGTGCCGATAATCATCTACGCAGGCTTTGCGCTGGTCGGACGGCCTTTGCGGTTGCCGCCAAACCCGGGGCGGCGCGTGGAGGCGGGGATCGGCGCCGTGGCGGGGTTCTTCGGCGGCATCTCGGGCGTGTGGGGGCCACCCACCGTGGCGATGCTGACGGCGCTGGACACCGAAAAGGCCGAGCAGATGCGGGTGCAGGGGTAATCTACGGCATGGGCGCGGTGTTGCTGACAGGGGCCCACACGGCTTCTGGCGTGCTCAACGCCCAGACGCTGCCGCTGTCGCTGTCGCTGATCGTGCCGGCGCTGATTGGCCTCTGGATCGGTTTCATGTTGCAGGACCGGATCGACCAGCGGCTGTTTCGCCGTCTGACCTTGGCGGTGCTGGTCGTCGCGGGGCTGAACCTGGTGCGACGCGGGATCATCAGCTTTTAGAACGGTGGTGCGGCTGCGCCGCGCCGGATGTCTCGTTGCGCGCCCTTCGGGCGCTTCCTCGGGCGCGGGAGCCTCGGCGTGACGGGATTGCCCGGCGTTGCACATCCCGGCGGGCGGGGGCCTCCGGCGGGGATATTTCGGGCCAGAGGAAGCTGCATGTGTCACGCCTTTCTTCCTCTGGCCACAAATATCCCGGGGGAGCGTCGAAACCCGGGTTTCGACGTGGGGGGCTGGCCCCCGCTGCGGTGCCCTCTTTCAAGCGCGGGACATATCCGGTAAAGCGCCCGGGACGAGTTTGACCCCTGATGGATGAGAGACGATGAAATTCACCCTGTCCTGGCTGAAAGACCATCTTGAAACCACCGCCAGCGTGACGGAGATCGCCGAGGCGCTGACCGACCTTGGCCTCGAGGTGGAAGAGATTTCCAACCCGGGCGAGCGGCTGGCGGATTTTACCATCGGCAAGGTGGTAAGCGCCGAGAAGCATCCCGATGCAGACCGTCTGCGGGTTTGCCAGGTGGAAACCGACGAGGGCGTGAAACAGATCATCTGCGGCGCGCCGAATGCGCGCGAGGGCATCACCGTGGTGGTGGCCAAGCCCGGCGTCTACGTGCCGGGGATCGACACCACCATCGGTGTGGGAAAAATCCGCGGGATCGAAAGCTTCGGAATGATGGCGTCGGAGCGCGAGATGGAGCTTTCCGAGGAGCATGACGGGATCATCGAGTTGCCGAGCGGCGATGTGGGTGAGCGGTTCGTCGACTGGCTGAACGAGAACGATCCGGCCAAGGTCGACCCCGTCATAGAGATCGCGATCACGCCGAACCGGCCCGATGCGCTGGGTGTGCGGGGGATCGCGCTGGACCTTGCAGCGCGGGGTCTTGGTACGATGAAGGAGGCGCCACGAGCGCATGTGGAGGGGCAGTTTCCCTGCCCGATCACGGTAACCATCGACGAGGACACCCGAACCGACGGCTGTTTCGTCTTTGCCGGGAGGTTGATCCGCGGTGTGACCAACGGGCCCAGCCCGGAGTGGCTTCAGGACCGGCTGCGCGCCATCGGGCTGCGCCCGATTTCGACGCTGGTGGATATCACCAATTTCTTCACCTATGACCGCAACCGCCCGCTGCACGTGTTCGACGCCGACAAGGTGGCGGGAAACCTGCGGGTGCACCGCGCAAAGGGGGGCGAGACGTTTACCGGGCTGGACGAGAAGGAATACACCTTCTCGAAAGGGCAGGTGGTGATCTCGGACGACAACGGCATCGAGAGCGTCGGCGGCATCATGGGCGGGCTGGCGACGGGCTGTACCGCCGAGACGACGAATGTATTCCTCGAGGCGGCCGTGTGGGACCATATACAGATCGCGCATACGGGCCGGGCGCTGAAGATCAATTCGGACGCTCGGTATCGCAACGAGCGGGGGATCGACCCGGCGTTCAACATGGAAGCGCACGACCTGGCGACGCAGATGATCCTGGACCTGTGCGGGGGCGAGGCGTCGAACCTCGTGGTCGCGGGCGAGGTGCCGGATGTGGCACGCTCGTACAGGCTGGACGCGGCGAAGGTGCAGTCTCTGGTGGGGATGGAGATCCCCGAATCCGAGCAGCGCCAGACGCTGACTCGGCTGGGCTTTCGCATGGAGGGCAACACCGCGCATGTGCCGAGCTGGCGGCCCGATATCATGGGCGAGGCCGACCTGGTGGAGGAAGTGGCGCGGGTGGCGTCGCTGACCAAGCTGGTGGGTCGCCCCATGCCGCGGATGCAGGCGGGCGTGCCCCAGCCGATCCTGAGCGTCGGGCAGCAGCGGGAGCGGACGGCGCGCCGGATGGCGGCGGCGCTGGGCTACAACGAGTGCGTGACCTACAGCTTCATCGACAAGGCCAGTGCGACGCTCTTCGGCGGCGGCGATGACGCCACGATGCTGGCCAACCCGATCAGCAGCGAGATGAGCCATATGCGGCCCGACCTGCTGCCGGGGCTGTTGCAGGCGGCCGCGCGAAACCAGGCACGGGGGGCGGCGGACATGGCGCTGTTCGAGCTGGGGCACGCGTTTCACGGCGGCGAGCCGGAGGAACAGCATGTGCAGGTGAGCGGTATCCTGGTGGGCCGGACCGGGCCGAAGGACGTGCACAAGGCGAGCCGTCCGGTGGACCTCTACGATGCCAAGGCGGATGCCGAGGCGATCCTGGGGGCGCTGGGCGCACCGGCGAAGGTGCAGATCCTGCGCGGGGCGTCCGAGTGGTGGCACCCGGGGCGGCACGGGATGATCTGCCTGGGGCCGAAGAAGGTGCTGGGCGTGTTCGGTGAATTGCACCCGAAGATCCTGCGCGAGATGGATGTGAAGGGGCCGGTTGTGGGCTTTACGCTTTACCCGCAGGAGATTCCAATGCCGCGCAAGGCAGGCGCGAACCGGGGTGCCATGACAGCCAGCGACCTGCAGGCGGTGGAGCGGGATTTCGCCTTCGTGGTGGATGCCGGAGTGGAGGCGCTGACGTTGGTCAATGCCGCTGCGGGGGCGGATAAATCCCTCATCGAAGAGGTGCGCGTGTTCGACGAGTTCATCGGTGGCAGCCTTGGCGACGGCAAGAAGAGCCTTGCGATCACGGTGCGCCTGCAACCCACCGACAAGACGCTGAAGGACGCCGATATCGAGGCCGTTTCCGCCAGGATCGTCGAGAAGGTGACCAAGGCGACGGGTGGCACGCTGCGGGGCTGACGGGCTCTATTCGGGTTGACGGGGCGAGCGTGGATCCGGCGCTGCGATAAGGCGGCGGTCCGGTGGAGGTGGGTTTTCACCCACCCTACGCATCAAGCCAGCCGGTCGTCCAGCATCTTGGCCAGAAGGTCGAAGACCAGCCGGATGCGGCGCGAGGTGTGCAGATCCCGGTGAGTGACCAGCCAGATCGGGAAGGTGATCGGCGGGCTGTCCGTCAGGAGCGGAACCATGTCAGGAAAGCCTGCCGCGATGTCGTCGGACATGGGGGCCAGGCCGAACCCCTTTCGCGCCAGTTCCCAGCAGGCGATGCCGCTGGTGGCGCCGGTGGTGAACTGCTGCGGCGAGAGCGGCAGGCCCCAGGCGGCAAGCGCTTCGATCATGCGGGCATCGTCGCCGAAGCTGATGATATCGTGCGTGGCAAGATCGTCGGGCGTGTGTGGGGTGCCGCGTGTGGCGAGGTAGTCCCTGGAACCGTAGAAATGCGCAGGCGCGTCGCCGACAAGGCGGGCGATCAGGTCGGGCTCGGACGGGCGGACGTGGCGGATGGCGATATCGGCCTCGCGGGCGAGGATGTCGCGGATATCGTTGGCGGCGATGATATCGACGCGCAACTTCGGCGCAAGCGGGCGGAGTTGCAGCAGAATATCGGGCAAAACGTGGGCCGACATCATGTCGGACGCGGTAAGCTTGATGCGGCCTTCCAGTGATCGGGCGCGGCCCTGGGCAATCAGGGCGATGCGGGTCGCGGCCTCGCCCATGCCGCGGGCCTCGGCCAGCACGTCATGGCCTGCGTCGGTCAGGTGCAGCGTTCGGCCGGCGCGCTCGAACAACGCCAGACCGAGTTCCTGTTCCAGCGCCGAGACCTGTCGGCCCAGGGTTGGCTGGGTGAGACCCAGCCGCCGGGCGGCGGCGGAGAGCGAACCGGCCTCGGCCGTAGCGAGAAAGGCCCGCAGGCGGGTCCAGTCGAAATCACCATCCATGCGCTTTTGCATGATAAGCCTGCAATTTTAAGGAGTTTTATAGATTTCCATGCAGAAGTATAGGGCTCGCAAAGGAGATACGCAATGAAACCGGGTAAGCAATTCTGGAGCGGGATCGCACCGAAATACGCCGCGAAGCCGATCGGAGACGAGGCGGCCTATGTCGCGACGCTGGAACGTATCCGGGCGCATCTGCCCTGCGGGGCGCGGGTGCTTGAAATAGGGTGTGGCACGGGCGGCACGGCGCTTAGGCTGGCGGGCGAGGCCGGGGAAATCGTGGCTACGGATTTCGCGGGAGGCATGATCGCCGAAGCGCGGAAGCGCCAGGGCGCCCACAACGTGCGGTTCCTGGTGGCGGACGTGCATGACGCGCGGCTGGAGCCCGGAACGTTCGATGTGGTGCTGGCGCTGAACGTGGTGCACCTGATGGAGGACGCGACGGAGGTACACCGGCGGGTTCATGACCTGCTGAAGGAGGGTGGGTCCTACATCTCGAAGACGCCCTGCATCGGCGAGCCGGACCTGGGATGGAAGTTCAACCTGATGCGGAAGGCACTGCCGCTTTTGCAGTGGCTGGGAAAGGCACCGTTCGTGCGGTTCCTGAAAACTGCGGACATGGATGCTGAGATCGGCAGCTCGGGGTTTCGCATCGTCGAGACGGGCAGTTACCCGGTCCGGCCGCCGAGCCATTTGATCGTGGCGCGGAAGGTCTGACTTGTATTCCGGGACGTGGGATGCAGATTGTGCGGCGACAAGGGAAAAAGGAGTTGACCGCATGTTGAACGTATATCTGTCCGGCGAAATTCACACCGACTGGCGCGACCAGATCATCGAAGGGGCGCATGGGCTGGACGTGGAATTTTCCGCGCCGGTGACGGATCATGGTGCCAGCGACGATTGCGGCGTGGCGATACTTGGCGCCGAGGATGACAAGTTCTGGCATGACCGCAAGGGTGCCATGGTGAACGCGATCCGCACCCGCAAGGGGATCGAGGAGGCCGACGTGGTGGTCGTGCGGTTTGGCGACAAGTACAAGCAGTGGAACGCGGCCTTCGACGCGGGCTATGCCAGCGCGATGGGCAAATCGCTGATCATCCTGCAACCGCCGGAACATGACCACGCATTGAAGGAAGTGGACGCCGCGGCGCTGGCCGTGACGCGGGAGCCTCGCCAAGTCGTGGAGATCCTGCGGTATGTGCTTGAGGGAACCTTGCCGGTGTAAATCCGCACGGCGTGGGTTGCCTGTGGGCGGTGCTGGCGGTTTCCGAGGTTCATAATCGGTACGTTATCCGGTAGATGTCGAAGGCGGATCGAATTGCCGCCGCATGGCGTTCGGGCATCGCACTTAACCGGAAAGATTAAACCCCATGGACTGGGCTGCCCTGGCAAGAGAACTGGTGACGCTGATCGTGGTGATCGACCCGGTGGGCTCGATCCCCGTTTTCCTGTTCGCGGTGCAGGGGGTGCCGCGGGCGCTGCATCGACGGTTCGCCCTGCGGGCGGTGGCGATTGCGGCGCTGGTACTGCTGGCATTCCTGGTGGGCGGACAGTTTTTGCTGGAGTCGCTGGGGCTGCGGCTGGGGTCGTTCCAGATCGCGGGCGGGATCATCCTGTTTCTGTTCGCGATGACGATGATCTTCGGCGAGTCGAAGCCCGCGCGGGAGATCGAGGAGGCGGAGCGGGACCACCTGGCGGGCGCGGTGTTTCCCCTGGCGATGCCGTCGATCGCGTCGCCCGGGGCGATGCTGGCTATCGTGATCCTGACGGACAACCATACCGCATCCCTTGCCGATCAGGCGATCACGGCGGGTCTGTTGATCCTGGTGTTGTTGTTGACGCTGGTGCTGCTGCTGGCGGCGACCTACGTGCACAGGGTGATCGGCAGCACCGGTGCCAGCGTGATCAGCCGGGTGATGGGGATCGTGCTGGCGACAATCGCTGTGGACGCGGTGCTGGGCGGGTTCGATGCGTTGGGCGTGATGGACGTGGCGCCGCCGCCGGTGGAGAGCCCGTTGAACAAGGCGACGCCGCGATAAGGGGGGCGCGCGCGTGGGTTGTCACCCACCCTACGGTGTGGTGGCGCCGCGGTAGCATGAGGCGCGCGCGGGTTGTCACCCACCTTACGGTGTCTCGGGCGCGCGGGCCTCTGACGAAGGACTGGCATGAAAAAGCCCCCGCGCCTGAAGCACGGGGGCGATTTCGGCCCGGTCGGGGCGTGTGAGCCTTAGCCGATGGCGGCGGCTTTCACGTCCTCGTCGATATAGGGCAGGTACTGCTCGAAATTGTCGGCGAACATCTTGACCAGCTTCTGGGCCTGCGCGTCGTAGGCGGCGCCGTCGTCCCAGGTGCGGCGCGGGTCCAGCAGGACCTCGGGCACGCCGGGAACGCTGACCGGAACCTCGAAGCCGAAATTTGGATCCTTGCGGAACTCTACCTCGTTGAGCGAGCCGTCAAGCGCGGCGGTCAGCAGGGCCCGGGTGGCCTTGATCGGCATCCGCTCGCCGGTGCCGTAGGCACCACCGGTCCAGCCGGTGTTGACCAGCCAGCAGGTCGCGCCGTGCTTGGAGATCTTTTCGCGCAAGAGGTTGCCGTAGACCTCGGGGCGGCGCGGCATGAAGGGGGCGCCGAAACATGTCGAGAAGGTCGGCTCGGCTTCGGTCAGGCCGCGCTCGGTTCCGGCGACCTTGGCGGTGAAGCCCGAGAGGAAGTGATACATCGCCTGCGCCGGCGAGAGCCGCGCGATGGGGGGCAGCACACCGAACGCGTCGCAGGTCAGCATGATGATGTTCTTGGGGTGCCCGCCAAGCGCGGTTTCCGAAGCGTTGGAAATGTAGCTCATCGGATAGGCGCAGCGCATGTTGGCCGTCAGTGAATCGTCGGCAAAGTCCAGTTCGAGTGTTTCCTCGTCATAGACCATGTTCTCGATCACCGTGCCGAATTTCTCGGTCGTGGCGTAGATCTCGGGTTCCGCCTCTGGGTCGAGGTTGATGGTCTTGGCATAGCAGCCGCCCTCGAAGTTGAAGGTGCCGCGGTCGGACCAGCCATGTTCGTCGTCGCCGATGAGCGTGCGGTTGGGATCTGCCGAGAGGGTGGTTTTGCCGGTGCCCGAAAGGCCGAAGAAGATGGCGGTGTCGACCGGGTTGCCGTTGGCGTGGTTGGCCGAGCAGTGCATCGGCATGATGCCTTTTTCCGGCAGCAGGTAGTTCAGGACCGAGAAGACAGATTTCTTGTTCTCGCCGGCATACTCGCTGTTGCCGATCAAGATCAGCTTGCGGTCGAAGTTGATGGCGATCACGGTTTCCGAGACACAGCCGTGCTTGGCCGGGTCGGCCTTGAAGCTGGGGCAGTTGATGACGGTGAAATCGGCGGTGAAGCTGTCGAGCGCCTCGCGCTCGGGGCGGCGCAGCATGTGGCGGATGAAAAGGCCGTGCCAGGCCAGTTCGGTGACCATGCGCATGTTGATCGAATGCGCCGGGTCGGCGCCGCCGACGAGATCCTGCACGAAGTAGTCGCGGCCCTGCATGTGGGCGACCATGTCGGTGTAGAGCTGGTCGAACGCCTCGGGCGTCATGGGCGCGTTGTTGTCCCACCAGATATGCTCGGCCACGCTGTCGGTCTTGACGACGTGCTTGTCCTTGGGCGAGCGGCCGGTGAACTGGCCGGTGGAGACGAGGAAGGTGCCGCCCTTGCCGAGGCGCCCTTCGCCCTTGCGCAGCGCCTCTTCGATCAGGGCGGGTTCGATCAGGTTGTAGTGAACTTCGCCCAGTCCGGTGATGCCTTGATCCTCGAGGGTGAAGTTGGGATTGACCCGTCCTGCTGACATGCGTGCGCTCCTTGAGTTCTGGCCGTCCGCCCCTGGCGGCGGTGTCGGCCTGCAGGTCCGCCAAAGCGGCGGTGAGTAACCGGCCCGTACCGGCTGTTTCGCCGGCCTCTTAACATGACGGTTTTATGATTGAACAGGACGCAAATGCACAGTTAGCGCAACCAAATCCGGCGTTAGCGCCATCACGCCGGTCGTTAGCGCCACCATGAGCGAGCCCTGGCCCGGCATCTGCAACCGCGGGCGGGAAAAGTGAGTCAATTTAGCCATTCCTAAGACATTTTCGCGTCACATGGACGGGAAAGCCCGGCTGATTCGCAGTTTGGGATTGATTAAAAAGGCGAAAACGGCTCATAGTGTTGGAAAAAAGCAGGCAAACGAGCAGTACAAGGAATTTATAATGTCGAAAATCGCCCTTGTGGACGATGACAGAAATATTCTGACATCGGTTTCCATGACTCTTGAGGCCGAGGGCTTCGAGGTCGAAACATATAACGACGGTCAGCAGGCCTATGAGGCGTTCAGCAAGAAGCTGCCCGACATGGCGGTGCTGGACATCAAGATGCCGCGGATGGACGGGATGGACCTGCTGCAGCGGCTGCGGCAGAAATCGGCCATGCCGGTCATTTTCCTGACTTCGAAGGACGACGAGATCGACGAGGTCCTGGGCCTGCGCATGGGCGCGGACGATTACGTCAAGAAACCGTTCAGCCAGCGCCTGCTTGTGGAGCGCATCCGCGCGCTCTTGCGCCGGCAGGACGCGGTCGATGGCAACGTGGTGGCCGACACCGAGGACACCAAGGTGATCGAGCGCGGCGAACTGCGCATGGACCCGCTGCGCCATGCCGTGTCATGGAAAGGGCAGGATGTGTCGCTGACCGTGACGGAGTTCCTGCTGTTGCAGGCGCTGGCGCAACGGCCCGGTTTCGTGAAAAGCCGCGATCAGCTGATGGACGTGGCCTATGACGATCAGGTCTATGTGGATGACCGCACCATCGACAGCCATATCAAGCGCCTGCGCAAGAAACTGCGGATGGTGGACCCGGAATTTTCGGCCATCGAAACGCTGTACGGCATCGGGTATCGTTACAACGAGGAATGATAGCCTGAGACATGGCATTGGCGGAGGGGTTCCAGGTGCGCGATCATACGCTGAATGACGATGATGGCGTCGTTCTTGGCGATGATTTCGTGGCGCCGGAAAACGTGGTCGAGGAAGAGGTCCGGATGCGCCGCGCGCGCCGGGGCTACTTCGGCGGTGGCGGCGGATCCCTCACGCGCAAGATCATCACTTTCAACCTTATTGCCCTGAACGTGCTGGTGGCGGGCATCCTGTACCTGAACTCGTCGCGCGAAGGGCTGGCGCAGCAGCACGCCGACGGGCTGCAAAGCGACGTGGAACTGATCGCTGACGTGTTCGAGGCGCAACTTCCCGAAGGCGCGCCTGTCAGCCTGGTGGCGATGGACGGGCTGGACGTGGCCGGCACGCTGGACGGGCTGGACGTGCAGCAGGGGTCGAGGTGCTGGTTTATGACCGTGCCGCCCAGCTGGTGGGCCGGACCGAGGGGCATCTGCCGCGCCCCGGCGCCCGCGTGCCGGACAAGCCGACGGTGATCACGGACGCGCTGAACCAGGTGTGGAACTGGGTGTCGGCACCGTTTTCGGCGATCTTGGTAAATGAAACTGAAATCAGCGTGGAGACGCTGGCGCAGGGCCTTGTCGAGGATGCGCTGGAGGATGGCACGCAGGTGGGGCGCGGCGATAACGATGGGGCGACCATATTCGCGGTCGCGACACCGATCATGCAGGGCGACCGGCCGGTGGGCGTTGTCGCGCTGTCCAGCGCCTCGGGCGAGATCGACAAACTGAGCCGGATGGAACGCGAGCGCGTTTTGCAGATGTTCGTGGTGGCGACGCTGGTATCGGTAGGGCTGTCGCTGATCCTGGCCTCGACCATCGCCAATCCGCTGGCCGAGTTGGCCGCCGCCGCGGAAGTGGGCGGCGCGCGCAACCGCAATGGAGGCAATAACGGCGGCGGACGTGTCCGTATCCCCGACCTGACCGCGAGGCCCGACGAGATCGGGCGTTTGAGCGGTGCCCTGCGCGGCATGGTCACCGCGCTCTATCACCGGATCGACGGCAATGAGCAGTTTGCGGCGGATGTGGCACACGAGATTAAGAACCCGCTGGCCAGCTTGCGCAGCGCGGTGGGCACGATGCGCGTGGCCAAGCGCGAGGACCAGCGCGAAAAACTGCTGAACGTGATCGAGCATGACGTGCGCCGCCTCGACCGGCTGGTGAGCGACATATCGAATGCCTCGCGGCTGGACAGCGAACTGGTGCGCGAGGAGCAGGAGGCGTTCGACCTGATCCAGATGCTGGAAAACCTGGCGCACTACCTGGGCGAACAGGCACAGCAGAAGGGCGTGGAATTCATTACCGATTTCCCCAAGGACCCGATCGTCATCATGGGGCTGGAAGCGCGGCTGGCGCAGGTTTTCGTGAACCTGATTACCAACGCGACCTCGTTCTGCGATGAGGGCGACGCCATTCGCCTTTGGGCGCGCAAACGCGAGAACCGCGTGGTCGTCGTTGTCGAGGATACCGGGCCGGGCATTCCCGAACAGGCGCTGACCAAGATCTTCAACCGCTTCTATTCGCAGCGCGATGCCAACGATTTCGGCAACAACTCGGGCCTTGGCCTGTCGATTTCCAAGCAGATCGTCGAGGCGCATGAGGGCGTGATCTGGGCCGAGAACATCCGGCCCACCGAATCCGATATCACCTCTGATCCTCTGGGCGCACGTTTTGTCGTGGGTTTGCCGGTCTGACCGGGCGGGCGCGCCGCCCCGGCCCGGACCCGCAGGATCGACGTCATGAGCGCCCCCGAAACCCTGCATGCCACCTGCGTGGCCATAAACGAGCACGCGATCCTGATCCGCGGCGCGTCGGGCAGCGGCAAGTCAGGGCTGGCGCTGCGGCTCCTGACGCTGGGCGCGGGATTGGTGGCCGACGACCGCACGTGCCTGTGGAGGGAGGGCGGCACCCTGTGGGCCGATGCACCCGACACGATCCGCGGCCGGATCGAGGCGCGGGGCGTGGGCATCCTTTCGGTTCCGGCGACGGGGCCGCGCAAGGTTGCGCTGGTGGTGGACATGGACGAGATCGAGACGAAGCGCCTTCCCGAGAAGCGCGAAATGCGGATCATGGGCATTATGCTGCCGGTTCTTAACAAATGCGAGAGCCCTCATTTTCCCGCCGCCCTGACGTTATATCTAAGGACCGAAAGCACGAAGTAAGGAGTGCGCCATGATGCCGGCAGGCCCGGTGACGAAGCGATTGGTTCTAGTGACCGGCCCATCCGGCGCCGGGCGCACGACCGCAATTCGGGCGCTGGAAGACATGGGATTCGAAGCGATCGACAACCTGCCGCTCTCGCTGCTGCCGCGGCTGATCGAGGGCAATGGGCCCGACAAGCCGCTGGTGCTGGGCGTGGACACGCGCAACCGGGATTTCTCGACCATTGCTCTGATCGAGGTGATCGACACGCTGAGCGCGGATGCGACGGTGCATCTGCAGGTGCTGTACGTCGACAGCAGCGCCGAGGTTCTGATGCGCCGCTTTTCCGAGACGCGCCGCCGCCACCCCCTGGCTCCGGCCGAGACGCCGGATGCTGGGATCGCGCGGGAGTTCGACCTGCTGGGCCCGATCCGGGCGCGGGCGGATATCCTGATCGACACGTCGGAGCTGTCACCGCACGATCTGCGCGCGGAGTTGTCGCGCTGGTTCGCGCCGGGCGATGGCGGGCAGATGTCGGTCTCGGTGCAGTCGTTTTCCTACAAGCGCGGGCTGCCACGCGGCCTGGACATGGTGCTGGATTGCCGGTTCCTCAGAAACCCCTATTGGGAGGCCAGCCTGCGTGGGCTGACCGGGCAGGACGCGCGCGTACGGGCCTATGTGGGCGATGACCCGATGTTCGAGGGGTTCGCCGAACGGGTCGGTGACCTGGTGCGCCAGTTGCTGCCGGCCTACAAGGCGGAGGGCAAGGCCTATCTGGCGATTGGGTTCGGCTGCACCGGCGGGCAGCATCGCAGCGTCACGATGGCAGAAACCTTGTCCGAGACCCTTGCAGAGGCGGGCTGGCAGGTGTCTATAAGGCATCGCGAACTGGAACGGCGCGGCTTGCTCGTGCCGTCCGGCCCCGGCGAGATGGCCGAGGCGGCAAAGAAAGGGGACATCAGGGCTTGATCGGGATCGTGATCGTGGCACATGGCGGCCTGGCGCAGGGCTATCTGAAGGCGATCGAGCATGTCGTCGGCGGGCAGTCCGGAATCCGCGCCATCCCGATCGAGGGCGATTTCGACCGCACCGAGAAGCAGAACGAGATTTGCCGGGTAGCCGACGAGGTGGACACCGGCGACGGCGTGCTGATCGTGGTGGACATCTTCGGCGCGTCGCCTGCCAACCTGTCGCTGAAGGCGTGCCAGCCGGAGAACCGGCGTATCCTATATGGTGCGAACCTGCCGATGCTGCTGAAGCTGGCCAAGAGCCGTGACCTGACGGTGCCCGAGGCGGCGCGCGCCGCGCTGGACGCCGGACGCAAGTATATCGACAGCCACACCCCCTGACCCCCGATAGCCTGGAAAGACCAAGACCGACATGACAGACACCGTCACCCGCGAAATCGAGATCGTCAACGAGAAGGGGCTGCACGCGCGAGCAGCGGCCAAACTGGTGGAGGTTGTCGAGGGATTCGACGCGCGGGCCGAGGTCAGCCATGATGGCCAGACCACGGGCGCGGACAGTATCATGGGCCTTTTGATGTTGGCAGCGTCGCGCGGAACGACTATTGACGTGCGAGCCTGGGGGCCCGACGCCGAGGCGCTGGCGGATGCCGTGAGTGCGCTTGTGGCCGACCGGTTCGACGAGGACATGTAGGCGCAGGGTGCGCGGCGGGACGGGAACAGACCACGTGGCGGAAAAGGCGCAGGATCAGAGCGGCGAGGCGCAGCCCGGAACGGTCAATTTTACGAAGTATGACCGGCGCAGCCTGACCTATGCCAATTCGTTCGACAGCCCGGCCACGGCCTTCACGATCCGGGCGATCGAGTGGGTCACCGGCAAGCTGACGATCATCAAGATGATCAGGGCCTTCGAGAAGCGCGGCGCGCCCACGGGGCAGCCGTTCTGGCGGGCGGCGCTGGATACGATGGGCATCCCGCTGCTGACGCCGCAGGAGCAGATCGACCATATCCCCGAAACCGGGCCGGTGGTGATCGTGGCGAACCACCCCCACGGGCTGGTGGACGGGATGATCCTGGCCGACCTGATCGGGCGGCGGCGCACCGATTACAAGATCCTGACGCGCGCGCTGTTGACGGGGATCGACGAGGTGGCGGCCTCCTACATGATCTCGGTGCCGTTTCCGCACGAGCCGGACGCGCAACGCAAATCGGTGGAGATGCGCGCCAAGGCGATGGCGCACCTGAAGGAAGGCGGCGCGATCAGCGTGTTCCCGTCGGGCGTGGTGGCGTCATCGGACAGTCTGTTCGGACCGGTGAAGGAACGGGAATGGAACGTCTTTACCGCGCAGATGATCCGGAGGTCGGGGGCGATGGTGGTGCCGGTCTTTTTCCCGGGCGCCAATTCGCGCGCCTACCAGATGGCCAACTGCATCTCTCCGACGTTGCGGCAGAGCCTTTTGCTGCACGAGGTGGTACGGGGCTGCAATCAACCGCAAAAGCCGGTGGTGGGTCCGCCGCTCACGCCGGAGCAGATGGAATTGCTGGACAAGGACCCGCGCGGGTTCATGGCGTGGTTGCGCGAGCATACGTTGAGCCTGGGCGATACGTGAGGGCGGCGGTGGGTTTTCACCCACCCTACGCAAGGTGCCGCGCTTCCACCCTACGGACGCGACGTGCGCGGGGTCTTGCCCGTCTTGCGTCAGCGGGTCGGGACCGGTTCCTCGCCGCGGTAGTCGTAGAAGCCGCGGCCGGTCTTGCGGCCCAGCCAGCCGGCCTCGACATATTTCGTCAGCAAGGGGCAGGGGCGGTATTTCGTGTCCGCCAGACCGTCATGAAGGACGTTCATGATGGCAAGGCAGGTGTCGAGTCCGATGAAATCGGCCAGTTCCAGCGGGCCCATCGGATGGTTGGTGCCGAGCTTCATCGAGGTGTCGATGGAGGTGACGGAGCCCACGCCCTCGTAGAGGGTATAGACCGCCTCGTTGATCATGGGCATCAGGATGCGGTTGACGATGAAAGCGGGGAAATCCTCGGAACTGGCGGCGGTCTTGCCGAGCCTTTCGACCACGGCGAGGCAGGCGTCGTAAGTCGGCTTGTCGGTGGCGATGCCTCGGATCAACTCGACCAGTTGCATGATCGGCACGGGGTTCATGAAGTGGAAGCCCATGAATTTCTCGGGACGGTCGGTGCGGCTGGCCAGCCGGGTGATCGAGATCGACGAGGTATTGGACGTGAGAATCGTGTCGGGGCCGAGATGCGGCACGAGGTCTTCGAAAATGGCCTGCTTGACGGTCTCGCGTTCGGTGGCGGATTCGACGACGAGGTCGGTACCGCCCAATTCGGGCAGGTGCAGCGTGGTGGTGATGCGCTTGAGCGCCGCGTCGCGGTCCTCGGCCGTCATCTTGTCGCGGCTGACCATGCGGTCCATGTTCGACCTGATCACCCCGACGCCCTTGTCCAGGGCCTCCTGGTTGATGTCGTTGAGCAGGACGTCATAGCCCGCGACGGCCATCACATGCGCGATTCCGTTGCCCATCTGTCCGGCGCCGACGACGCCCACCTTGCGGATGTCCATGCAGGTCCCTTTCGCTTTTGCGACACCATATGCCCCGTGCCGCGGCACCTGCAAGGGAAAGCGGTGGTTGAAATTCAGGTGTAATCGTGCCTTTGGCGGAATGGCAGGTTCTCATGCCGGTGTTGCCATAGGGATCAAAATTTTGCGGGGGCGGTGGGTTTTCGCCCACCCTACGGTGCGCCGAAACGAAAAGACCCGCCACGGGGGCGGGTCAGTTCGGTGCCAGCTGCGGAACGGTTCAGCCGAGTTTCTCGGTCAGTTCCGGCACGGCGGTGAAGAGGTCGGCCACGAGGCCATAGTCAGCGACCTGGAAGATCGGGGCCTCTTCGTCCTTGTTGATGGCGACGATGACCTTTGAGTCCTTCATGCCCGCAAGGTGCTGGATCGCGCCCGAGATGCCCACGGCGATGTAGAGGTCCGGCGCCACGACCTTGCCGGTCTGGCCGACCTGCCAGTCGTTGGGGGCGTAGCCGGAGTCGACGGCCGCACGGGACGCGCCGACGGCGGCGCCCAGCTTGTCGGCGAGGTTCTCGATCAGGGCGAAGTTCTCTTCCGAGCCGATGCCACGACCGCCGGAGACGACGATGCCGGCCGAGGTGAGCTCGGGGCGGTCGGATTCAGCGACCTTGTCCTCGACCCATTCGCTGAGGCCGGGATTGTCGGCGGCGGACACCGTCTCGACCGAGGCCGAGCCGCCGTCGCCTGCGGCGTCGAAGGTCGACGTGCGGAAGGTGACGACCTTCTTGGCGTCCGAGGTTTTCACCGTCTGGATGGCGTTGCCCGCGTAGATCGGACGCTCGAACGTGTTGGCGTCGACCACGCCCGAGGCATCGGAGATCACCATGACGTCAAGAAGCGCGGCCACGCGGGGCATCACGTTCTTGGCGTCGGTCGTGGCCGGGGCCACGATGTGCTCGTAGTCATCCGCGAGCGACACGATCAGCGCGGCGGTGGATTCCGCCAGGCGGTGGCCCAGCGAGGGATCCTCGGCCACGAGGACCTTGGACACGCCGTCGATCTTGGCGGCGGCGTCGCCCGCGGCGGCGGCGGAGCCCCCGGCGCAGAGCACGGTCACGTCGCCCAGCTGTTTGGCGGCGGTGACGGCCTTGGCGGTGGCGTCGAGCGCCAGTTCGCCGTCGTTCACTTCGGCTAGAAGAAGTACAGACATTTAAACGGCCCCCGCTTCTTTGAGTTTGGCGACAAGTTCATCGACCGATCCGACCATTTCGCCGGCCTTGCGGGCCTCGGGCTCTTCGGTCTTGACGATTTCGAGGCGCGGCGCGACGTCGACGCCGTAGTCGGCGGCGGTTTTCTCGTCGAGCGGCTTTTTCTTGGCCTTCATGATGTTGGGCAGCGAGGCATAGCGCGGCTCGTTCAGGCGCAGATCGACGGTGACGATCGTGGGCATCTTGACCTTGATCGTCTGCAGACCGCCATCGACCTCGCGGGTGATTACGGCATTGTCGCCGTCAATGTCCAGCTTGGAGGCGAAGGTGCCCTGGGACCAGCCCAGCAGGGCGGAAAGCATCTGGCCGGTGGCGTTCATGTCGTTGTCGATCGCCTGCTTGCCGGCGATGACGAGGCCGGGCTGTTCTTCCTCGACGACCTTTGCGAGGATCTTGGCGACGGCCAGCGGCTCGATGTCGGTGTGCACGTCGTCGGCGGCCTCGACCAGGATGGCGCGGTCGGCGCCCATGGCCAGCGCCGTGCGCAGCGTTTCCTGCGCCTGCTTGACGCCGATGGACACGGCGACGACCTCGTCGGCCTTGCCGGCCTCTTTCAGGCGGATGGCTTCTTCGACGGCGATCTCGTCGAACGGGTTCATCGACATTTTGACATTGGCAAGATCGACGCCCGATCCGTCCGCCTTGACGCGGACCTTCACGTTGTAGTCGATCACGCGTTTGACAGGCACAAGCACCTTCATCGGCATGGTCTCCCTAAAATATTGCGCAGAGCCGCTGTGACACGACTCCGCCCCTTGCTCTGGGGCGTTAGATACAGAACTGTTAGCCGGACAAACAGGGTAAAATCGTCACGTTTCCGACTTGCGACGTCGCGTTTCCGGTACGTTGCGGGGATTCTTGTGCGGCTTGGCGGGCGTGTTTCCCGGATCAGCGGTTGGCGCCCGGCGTCCAGAGCACGTCGTCGCGGCCCGAGTCGTTGGCCATGCGGGCGGCGACGAAGAACCAGTCGCTGAGGCGGTTGAGATATTTCACCGCCGCGGGGTTCACGTGTTCCGTCGTGGCCAGTTCCACCGACAGCCGTTCCGCGCGGCGCGAGACGGTACGGCAGAGATGCAGATGGGCCGAAAGCGCCGAGCCACCGGGCAGGATGAAGCTGCGCAGAGGTTCTAGCACCTTGTTCATGGTGTCGATCTCGGTCTCAAGGCGGGTGACCTGGCTGTCAACCATGCGGAGCGGCTCGTACTCGGCCTTGTCGTCGTTTTCCATGTCGGGGCGGCAGAGATCGGCGCCGAGGTCGAAAAGGTCGTTCTGGATGCGCGACAGGGCGGCGTCGGTTTCGCCGTCGGCATGCAGGCGGGCAAGGCCGACGGTGGCGTTCACCTCGTCCACGGTGCCGTAGGCGGTGACGCGCATGGAATGCTTGGCCACGCGCGCGCCGTTGCCCAGGGCGGTTTCGCCGTGATCGCCGGTCTTGGTGTAGATCTTGTTGAGAACGACCATGTTCATTCACCTCCCATTTGACGGCGGATATAGACGAAAACCAGGATCAGGACCACCGCGACGAATTGGGCGATGATGCGCCAGCGCATGTACTTGTTCGAGCGCCTGGCATTGTCGATGCCTTCCTTGCCGAAGTTCGAGATGCCCAGGATGAGAATGACGCCGACGACGCCGCAGGCGAGGGCAACGAGGATGAAGAGGGGGTCGTTGAGCATGTCAGTCCCTTGGTTGGTCCGGTCCACGGCGACGTAGCCCGCATGAGCCGAAAGGCGAATGGGCCATGGTGACGCGGGCGTCTTGGCCGCCCGCTTGGGCTGTCGCGCTAAAGCCTGGCCTGGATCCAGTCGAGGGCGCGGGTGGGCAGGATGCGCCTCAGCGCGTCGAGAAGATAGGTGGGCGTGGTCACGTAATAGCGCGGACGGGGGCGTGGCGATTCCAGGGCATGGGTCAGTTTCCGGGCGACGGCGGTTGCGGGCAGCTCGAACGTGTCGGGGCCGCCGGCATTGTAGAGCCGGGGCAGCAGGCGCTTTTCATAGAGCGAGCGGGCGGGCGCGTTTTCCCAGTCGATCCAGCGTTCGAAATGGGGGATGGAGTTTTGCCTGATCTTCGACGTCACCGGCCCGGGTTCGATCAGGATGATGTGCAGGGGCGTGTCGCGCATCTCGATGCGCATGGTGCTGGTAAGCCCCTCGAGCGCGTGCTTGGTGGCGTTGTAGGCGCCGCGCATCCGCAGTGTGGCGAAGCCGAGCACCGACGAGTTTTGCACGATGCGCCCGTGGCCCTGGGCGCGCATCAGCGGAATGACCTGGCGGGTGAGGTCGTGCCAGCCGAAGAAGTTGGCTTCGAAGATGGCGCGCAGGGCGTCGGTGGGCAGATCCTCGACCATACCGGGGCAGCCGAAGGCGCCGTTGTTGAAAAGCGCGTCGAGCGTGCCGCCCGTGGCCTCGAGCACTTCGGCGAGGCCGGAGGCGATGGTGGCCGGATCCTGATAGTCGATCAGCGGGCTGTCGAACCCCTCGGCGCGCAACCGGTCGCAATCGGCGCGCTGGCGGCAGGAGGCGAAGACGCGCCAGCCGCGGGCGCGCATGTGGTGGGCGGCCTCGTAGCCGATGCCGGAAGAAGCGCCTGTGATGAGAAGGGTGCGGGTCGTCATGGCCGGACATTGGCGCGGTCCGGGGCGATATGCAATCGTCCTGTCGGGGGTGGTCCCGCTTACCGGGCCGGTTCGCTGACGAGCCAGTCGGCCATCCAGCCGGTTTCTCCGGTATCGATCACCTCAAGCTCCAGCCAACCGTTGCCGGGCGCGCTGAGCACGGCCACTTCGGCGCCTTCTTCGAGCGAGCCGAGGCGGGCGTAATCCGTGCCGGGGCCGCCGCGCATGTTGGCGGATGTGGCGGTGACGAAGCGCAGGTCCATGTCGGAACTGCCGCCGCGGGCCGAGCGGGCCGCCGCTTCTGCCTGGCGGCGCAGCTTGGCCTGCGAGGCCTGCTGTTCGAAAAGCTCTATCGCGCCGGGCCAGTCGCGCCGTACGTCTTCGGCCGCTTCTCCGCCTTCCTGAAGTGCGGCGAGGACGGCGTTGTCCTCGCTGGAGTCGGTCTGGGTGAGAAAGCGGGCCTTGTCCTCGACGCGCTCGGTTCGGGCGGTCTCCTGTGCGGTGCCGGCCTCGGCCATCTCGCCGATGGAGGCCAGCGTGATCTGGAAGCGCTCGGGCTTTTTCTGAGCGGGGATCTCGATCTGTTCGGGTTCAGTGCGGGGGGCCGGCTTGGCGGATGCGGTGCGGGTGTCGTCCTCATTCGTGGCGGGGACGGGCCGGTTCGCCAGTGCCTGAATCGAGTTGTCGCGAGGCGCATAATCCGCGCCGCCGCTCATCTCCCAGAAGGCGAATCCGAGGAAGGCGAAAGTCACTAAAATAAAGCGCCACATCGGGCTACGTCCCCCAAAACACAATCATTTGCACTAATTGGATAACCTAACTTACACGATTCGGTTCCCTGCGGCATGGGAAAAGGCAACAATCCTGCCATCCTGTGCTTTACCTGCGCATGGGTGGAAGCTATCACAGCATCTATGAGTGATTTGGTCGATGACCCCAATATAGGCCCCGATGATGGGGGCAAATCGGTGGCGGAACCGCTGCGCCGGGCGATCGGCGAGCGCTACCTGACCTATGCGCTTTCGACCATCATGCACCGGGCGCTGCCGGATGCGCGCGACGGGCTGAAGCCGGTGCACCGGCGGATCCTGTTCGCCATGCGCGAATTGCGCCTGAGCGCCAGCGGGGGCTTTCGCAAGTCGGCGAAGATCAGCGGTGACGTGATGGGCAACTACCACCCGCATGGCGATGCCGCGATCTATGACGCGATGGCGCGTCTGGCGCAGGATTTCAACGTCCGCTACCCGCTGGTCGACGGGCAGGGGAATTTCGGCAATATCGACGGCGACAACCCCGCGGCCAGCCGTTATACCGAGGCGCGGCTGACCATCGTAGCCGAGGCCCTGCTGGAGGGGCTGAACGAGAACGCGGTCGATTTTCGGGACAACTACGACGGCACGCTGACCGAGCCTGTCGTGCTGCCGGCGCAGTTTCCGAACCTGCTGGCCAACGGTGCGAGCGGGATCGCGGTGGGGATGGCGACGAACATCCCTCCGCACAACATCGCGGAACTGGTGGATGCCTGCCTGCATTTGATCAAGACACCCGATGCGCGGGACGACACGCTGCTGAACTATGTGCCGGGGCCGGATTTCCCCACGGGGGGCATCATCGTGGAGCCGCCCGAGGCCATCGCGCAGGCCTACCGCACGGGCAAGGGCGGGTTCCGTCTGCGTTGCCGGTACGAGGTGGAGGACCTGGGACGCGGGCAGTGGCAGATCGTGGTCACCGAGATCCCCTACCAGGTGCAGAAATCCAAGCTGATCGAAAAGCTGGCGGAGGTCATCCAGACCAAGAAGGTGCCGATCCTGGCCGATGTGCGGGACGAGAGCGCGGACGACATCCGCGTGATCCTGGAGCCACGGTCCAAGAACGTGGATCCCGAGGTGCTGATGCAGTCGCTCTATCGCAATTCGGACCTCGAAGTGCGGTTTTCGTTGAACATGAACGTGCTTATCGACGGGGTGACGCCCAAGGTCTGCAGCATGAAGGAAGTGCTGCGCGCTTTCCTCGATTTCCGGCGCGAGGTGCTGATCCGGCGCAGCCAGCACCGGATGGAGAAGATCGACCACCGGCTGGAGGTGCTGGAAGGGCTGATCGTGGCCTTCCTGAACCTCGACCGGGTGATCGACATCATTCGCTATGACGACGACCCCAAGGCGGCGCTGATGCGCGAGGATTGGGGGCGGGAGTTCGTTCGCGCGAAGGATGAGTCCGATTACGTCCCCCCCGCCGCAGGGGGCGAGGACGGGCTGACCGAGGTGCAGGCCGAGGCGATCCTGAACATGCGGCTGCGAAGCTTGCGCCGTCTGGAAGAGATCGAACTGGTCAAGGAGCGCGACGCGCTGATGGAAGAGCGCGCGGGGCTGGAGGACCTGCTGGAAAGCGAGGGGCTTCAGTGGGACGCGATCGCGGATCAGTTGAAAGAGGTGAAGAAAAAGTTCGGCAAGGACTATGAAGGCGGCGCGCGCCGGACCACGTTCGCCGAGGCGGGCGAGGTCGAGGAAGTGCCGCTGGAGGCGATGATCGACCGCGAGCCGATTACCGTGGTCTGCTCCAAGATGGGCTGGATCCGGGCCATGTCGGGGCATATCGATCTGGACCGCGAGCTCAAGTTCAAGGATGGCGATGCGGGGCGGTTCATCTTCCATGCCGAGACGACCGACCGGTTGCTGGTGTTCGGCACGAACGGGCGGTTCTACACTCTGCGTGCCGCCAACCTGCCCGGCGGGCGGGGGATGGGCGAGCCCTTGCGCCTGATGGTGGACCTGCCGAACGAGTCCGACATCGTGGCGATTTTCATCCACAAGCCGGGGCGGAAATTGCTGGTGGCGTCCTCGGCGGGCGACGGGTTTGTCGTGCCCGAGGACGAGGTCGTGGCGCAGACACGCTCGGGCAAGCAGGTGCTGAACGTGCGCGCCGGCGTGCGGGCACAGGTGTGCCGGGCGGTCACGGGCGATCACGTGGCCTGCGTGGGCGAGAACCGCAAGGTGCTGATCTTCCCGCTGGACGAGCTGCCAGAGATGGGTCGCGGCAAGGGGGTGCGGTTGCAGAAATACAAGGATGGCGGGTTGTCGGATGCGACGACCTTCACCTTGGCCGATGGGTTGAGCTGGCTCGATCCTGCGGGGCGGACGCGCACCGAGACGGCACTGGAGGAATGGACCGCGCGCCGTGCTGGCGCGGGGCGCATGGCGCCGAGGGGCTTTCCGCGTAACAACCGTTTCACCTGAGATTGACTTGTCGTGTGCAGGGCAGCGCGCTTAGCTTGCTTGCAGATGCATGCGAGGAGGATGGATATGCTTTTGACACGACGGGGAATGATCGCAAGCGGCGCGGCGGCTCTGCTGGCGCGGCCGGTGATGGCCGACGAGCCGCGCTGGTACCAGAACCGGGCCTATGCCGCGGACGGCGCGGACGTGGTGGCCTATTTCGGGCTGGAGCCGGGCGCGAACGGTGTGGCCGGGTCGGACGCGTTCGTGACCGAGTGGAATGGGGCGAAGTGGCGGTTCTCCACGGCCGAGAACCAGGCGACCTTCGAGGCGAACCCGCAGAAATATGCGCCGGCCTTCGGCGGCTATTGTTCGTGGGCGGTGTCGCAGGGCTATACCGCACATGGGGACAAGGACGCATGGACGATGCATGACGGCAAGCTTTACCTCAATTACAGCAAGTCCATACGACGCAAATGGTCGGGGGATATCCCGGGCAACGTGTCGAAGGGCGAGGCGAATTGGCCGAAGGTCTTGGGTGGTTAGCGTGGCGGCGCGTGGGGTTTCACGCACCAGAGAGGTGGGTTTTCACCCACCAAAGGTGGGTTTTCACCCACCCTACGGGTTGAGTTTTGTCGAAGGCAGGAGGTCCCGGGTCAAGCCCGGGACGGGGTGAGGTACGGGCCAGCGGACGCGTCAGGCGACGGAGGCCGGTTGTGGTGCTGAGACCGGCTCGGCCTCGAGCCAGACGCCGCCTTCGGGACGCAGGGTGAGGATCATCACCGGGTCGGGGTTGCGGCCCGCGACCGGGGTAAAGCGGAACCGGTTCAGCAGCGTGCCGAGGATGATCACGGCCTCTTGCAAGGCGAAGCTGGCACCGATGCAGATCCGGGGGCCGTCGCCGAAGGGCAGGTAGGCGTAGCGTTCCACCGATTTGCGGTCGGCAAAGCGGTCGGGGCGGAAGGCGTCGGGATCGTCCCAGAGCATGTGATGGCGGTGCAGGGCGTAGATCGGCAGGATCACCGTGTCGCCCTTGCGGATCTCGCGGCCGCAGAGCGTGTCATTTGCCATCGCCGTGCGGGAAACCATCCCGGCGGGCGGGTAAAGACGCAGCGCCTCGTCGATGATCTGGCGCATGAAGGGGAGGTTTTCCACGTGCTCGCCCGTCACCGGCCCGTCGCCGCAGACCGCGCGCAGCTCGGCGCGGGCGCGGTCCTGCACGTCCTGGTCGAAAGCGCAGAGGTAAAGCGACCAGCCCAAGGTGAGCGCCGTGGTCTCATGGCCGGCGACGATGAACGTCAAAAGGTTGTCGCGCAGCTCGGCGGTGTTCATCTGGCGCTTGGTCTTGGGATCCTCGCCTTCCATCAGCAGGTCGAGCAGGTCGGGCACGCCGTCGGGGCCGCGCTGGCGGCGGGCCTCGATCGCCTCGTCGGCGATGCGGCGCATGTCGCCCACCGCGTTGCGCGAAAAGATCAGGCGGCCGGGGCGCGGCACCCAGTCGGGCGCGCCCAGCACGTCGAGCAGAGAGATCTTGCCGGCCTCGGAGATATAGGCGTCGATGCCGCGATGCACCGCGTCGGCGTCGAACATGCCGTCGCCGGAAAAGGTGACGTCGGCGATGACGTCGAAGGTGGTGCGCACCATGTCGGCGGCCATGTCGATGGCGCGGGGGCCGGCCTGGGCCACGCGGTCGGCGCTGCGCTGGGCGGCGGCGGTCATGATCGGGGCGAGGTTCATCACGTTGCGATGCGAGAACACCGGCGCCGCGGTGCGCCGCTGCCAGCGCCAGTGGGCGCCTTCGGCGATGAACAGGGACTCGCCGATGGCCGGTTTCAGAAGGTTCTTGGTGACCAGCGACTTGGGGTAGGTATCGACCCGCTCGAGCAGCATTTCGCGGATCGTGCCGGGGTCCATTACCATGTGCCAGCGCTTGCCGGTGCGGCCCGAAACCATGGGCTGGCGCGTGGCAAGCTCGGGGATGATACTGAGCACGTTGCGCCGGGCGGCGCCGAGGCTGCCGAATATGCCCATCGGCTCGGTGACGAGGCGGACTTTGACGGGAGTGTCGGCTTGGGACATGGGGCCTCCGGTGCTGGGTATTCAATACATAGGGGCGCGGCGGTCCGGCGGCAAACCTGCGGCGGAACTCCGCGGGCGATATGGGGCAGGGCGGGAATTGCCAGCGCGGGGCGGCCTTGCTATCGCTGAAAGGGGACGGATCCGGGGGGAACGGGGATGCTGCGAATACTGGCTTTGGGGCTGATGATAGCCGGGGTGGCGGCCTGCACGCAGGTGGACGACCTTGACGAGGCGCCGGTCTATCTGGGGAACTTCCACCTCGGCCATAACGTGGTGGCGGCGCCCAACCTGCAAAAGGGGCCGTTGTCGCGCGAGGCCAGCAAGGCGGCGTGGATCGCGGCGATGAAACAGGCAGTTGACGCGCGGTTCTCGCGGCAGGAGGGTACGCGGCTCTATCATCTGGGGATCACGCTGGAGGCCTATGTTCTGGCGCGCGCGGGCATCCCGGTTGTGGCGGCGCCAAAGTCGGTGCTTGTGCTGAAGGTCACGGCCTGGGATGACGCCAGACAGGCGCGGCTGAACGAGACGCCGGAACTGATTACCGTGATCGAAAGCCTGTCGGGGGATACGGTCGTGGGATCGGGCCTGACCCGGACGGCCGAGGAGCAGATGCAGGCGCTGTCCGGCAAGGCGGCCAAGCTGATCGAGAACTGGCTGGTGCGGCAGAACAATGCAGAGGGCTGGTTCGAGGATGACGGCCGGCCCGCCCGCTACAAGGCCAGGGCGCGCGAGGCGGAGGCCCGGGCGGCGGCTTCGGACGAGGAGAGGATGCAGGCGAAGGCCAGGGCGGCGCTGGAAAAAGCGCAGGCACAGGCGGCAGAGTAGCACATGTGCAATACCCGCGGCGGGTTGGCGGCGTGGTGTGCCGCACCGGGCAGGCGTGCGGGCATGAAGCGCTTGATTTTCCCGGTTGAACCCAATAAATGCCCGGCCAGTAGCAATTCGGGCCGCAAGAGGCCCCCAATAGGATAAGGCGCCCAACGAGATGGCAAAGGAAAAGTTTGACCGTTCGAAACCGCACGTGAACATCGGGACCGTTGGTCACGTTGACCACGGCAAGACGACGCTGACGGCGGCGATCACGAAGTATTTCGGCGATTTCCGCGCGTATGACCAGATCGACGGTGCGCCGGAAGAGAAAGCGCGCGGGATCACGATCTCGACCGCGCACGTGGAATACGAGACCGACGCGCGGCACTACGCCCACGTCGACTGCCCCGGCCACGCCGACTACGTCAAGAACATGATCACCGGTGCGGCGCAGATGGATGGCGCGATCCTGGTGGTGAACGCCGCCGACGGCCCGATGCCGCAGACCCGCGAGCACATCCTGCTGGCGCGCCAGGTGGGCGTGCCCGCGCTGGTGGTGTTCATGAACAAGGTCGACCAGGTCGATGACGAGGAACTGCTGGAGCTGGTGGAAATGGAGATCCGCGAGCTGCTGAGCTCGTACGACTTCCCCGGCGACGACATTCCGATCATCGCGGGCTCGGCGCTGGCGGCGATGGAAGGCAACAACCCGGAAATCGGCGAAGAGAAGATCCGCGAGCTGATGGCGGCCGTGGACGAGTACATCCCGACGCCCGAGCGCGCCGTGGACCAGCCGTTCCTGATGCCGGTCGAGGACGTGTTCTCGATCTCTGGCCGCGGCACGGTTGCCACCGGCCGGATCGAGCGTGGCCTGATCAAGGTCGGCGAAGAGATGGAGATCGTGGGCCTGAACAAGAACAAGAAGACGACCTGCACGGGCGTCGAGATGTTCCGCAAGCTTCTGGACCAGGGCGAGGCCGGCGACAACGTCGGTCTGCTGCTGCGCGGTATCGAGCGTGACGGCGTGGAGCGCGGCCAGGTGCTGTGCAAGCCCGGCTCGGTGAACCCGCACACCAAGTTCGAGGCCGAGGCGTATATCCTGACCAAGGAAGAGGGTGGCCGTCACACGCCGTTCTTCGCCAACTACCGTCCGCAGTTCTATTTCCGCACGACGGACGTGACGGGCACGGTGACGCTTCCCAGCGGCACCGAAATGGTGATGCCGGGCGACAACCTGAAGTTCGAGGTCGAGCTGATCGCACCGATCGCGATGGAAGACGGCCTGCGCTTCGCCATCCGCGAAGGCGGCCGCACCGTCGGCGCCGGCGTGGTGTCGAAGATCCTCGAGTGATCCGAGGCACGGCGTTGTCCCGGATGTGATCCGGGAACTCTTTGAGACATTTGAAAGGGCGTCCAGAACGGGCGCCCTTTCCTTTTCGGGGTTGGAGTGAGATCAAGGCACATGACACACCCGTTTCCCGCCCCCGACACGCGCAACCCGGTGATCCTGCCCGATGGCAGCGCTCATGCGGGGACCGTTTTTCTGAAGGCCGTGATCGACCATTCCCGGTTCATCGTCGGCGATTACAGCTATGCCAGTGCGACCCGTCCGCCCGAGGACTGGGCCGCGCACCTGGCGCCGTACCTGTTTCCCTTTTCGGACGAGAAGCTGGTGATCGGCAAGTTTTGTCAGATCGCCGACGGGGTGGTGTTCATCACCGCCTCGGCCAATCACCGGCGCGACGGGTTCTCGACCTTTCCCTTTGCCGTGTTCGACCACGCCACGGCCGCGAACCGGCCAAGCCTGCCGGAGTGGTCCGGGCCGGACACGGTGCTGGGGCATGACGTCTGGCTGGGCAAGGATGCGCGCGTACTGCCGGGGGCGCGGCTGGGCAATGGCGTGATCGTCAGCGCGGGGGCGGTGGTGCGAGGTGAGATCCCGGATTACGCGGTGGTGGCCGGCAACCCGGCGCGGGTGGTGAAGTTGCGGTTCGCCGCAGACACCATCGCGCGGCTGAACGAGATTGCGTGGTGGGATTGGCCCATCGAACGCATCCTGAAGCACGAGGCGGCGATCTGCGGCGCGGACATGGATGCGCTTGAAAGGGCGGCACCTTAGGGCCGACTGAGGCAATCTGCCGCAAAGCGAAACAGGTTCCGACAGGATTGCTTTCAGCGATCTTGCTGTCGCGCATGAGCGCCGACGCGGGCTGAAAGCGCCGTGAAATCAACGCTCAGCCTTAGGTGTGCATCTGCAGCAAAGGCGCGGCATACCGTAGTATTCATTTAACATACTGAAATATTGACATTTTTTCTGCGCAAGCCAAGCTCTCGCACGAGGAGGAGCACGGCTTGGATCAAGTGAACCTGTCAGCATGGGAAGGCCGGACCGAACGGCGGGAGGGTGTGATCTCTCCGGCGCAGGCGGCGCAGATCCATGCGACCATCGGCGACCCGGCCAAGGACGCGCCGGAGGCGGGCGCGGCGATGCCGCCGCTGTGGCACTGGTGCGCCTTTCCGCCCGTTTGCCCGCTGGAGGAGCTTGCGACGGACGGACATCCGAAGCTGGGAGGCTTCCTGCCGCCTGTCCCGCTGGGGCGGCGGATGTGGGCCGGGGGCAAGCTGCGCTTCGGCTCGCCGCTGCGCGTGGGGGTGCCGTTCGACAGCCGATCGACCATCGCGGGCGTGACCGAGAAAGCGGGCAAGACCGGGCGCATGGTTTTCGTGTCCGTCGATCATGAACTGAGCGCCGAGGGTGCGGTGGTGATCGAGGAGCGGCAGGACATCGTCTACCTGGACCTGACGACCGAGTTTCGACCGCCGGCGAAGCAGCCGATGCCGGAGGAGACGGTCGGGCGCTGGAGCCAGCCCGTCAACGAGGCGCTTCTGTTCCGTTTCTCGGCCATCACCTTCAACGCGCATCGCATTCATTACGACCTGCCCTACGCGCAAGAGGTCGAGCATTATCCGGGCCTTGTCGTTCATGGGCCGATGCAGGCCGCGTGGCTGATTCAGGCGGCGACGGACGTGAAGGGGCGGACCCCTGAAAGTTTTGCCTTTCGGGGCGTGCATCCGATGCTGTTGGTGCCCGGGGCCACCAACGAAATGACCATTGCCGCCTGCGCGCAGGAGGAGGCGCGCGGGCTGACGTTATACACCGGACAGGCCGGGCATCAGTGCATGCAGGCCACCGCCACATGGGAGGAAACCACATGAACAAGATCCTGAAAGGCATGCGCGTCGTCGAGGGGTCCGCCTTTGTCGCGGTGCCGCTGGCAGGCATGACGCTGGCGCAGATGGGCGCCGAGGTGATCCGGTTCGACCGGCTGGAAGGGGGCCTGGATTACGGGCGTTGGCCGCTGGCGCCCGATGGGCAGAGCCTGTTCTGGGCAGGGCTGAACAAGGGAAAGAAATCGGTCGCGGTGAACATGCGGTCGCGCGAGGGCCGCGAGCTGATCAGCCGTATCATCACTGCGCCAGGGCGCGATGCGGGGCTGTTTTTGACCAATCTGCGGGTGCGTGGCTGGATGGATTACGCGACACTCAGCAAGCGGCGGCGGGACCTTGTGATGGTCAGCCTGCTGGGAGATCGCGAGGGGCGGCCGCAGGTGGATTACACGGTGAACCCGGCCATCGGCGTACCGCACATGACCGGGCCGGAGGGGCATCCGGACCCTGTGGCGAGCGCGTTGCCGGCCTGGGACCTGATTGCCGGGAACCTTGCCGTGTCCAGCCTGCTGGCTGCCGAGCGGCACAGGCTGCGCCATGGCGAAGGGCAGGAGGTTGTCCTGACGCTGAAGGACGTGGCGGCGGCGACGATGGCGCATCTGGGGATCGTGGGCGACGTGCACCTGAACGACCACGATCGGGGCAAGTCGGGCAACGCACTCTATGGCGCCTACGGGCAGGACTTTGCCTGTGCCTGCGGCGGGCGTGTGATGGTGATCGGGCTGACCCAGCGGCAGTGGGAAGGGCTTATCAAGGCCACGGCCACCGAGGATCAGATGAAACTGCTGTCGCGGCGGCACGGGGTGGATATGAGCGACGAGGGCGTTCGCTGGCGCCTGCGGCACGAGATTACCGCCATCCTGGCGCCGTGGTTCGCCGAGCGTCGGATCGAGGACTTTGCGGGCGACTTCAACGCCATGGGTCTGACTTGGTCGGTGTTCCGGGGCACGCGCGAGGCGGTGCGCGCGGACCCGGATTTCGGCGAGGCGAACCCGATGTTCTCGATGACCGAGCAGCCCGGCATGGGCCGATTCCCGGTGCCGGGGCACCCGGCGGCGTTCGGCAGCCATGGCCGCGTACGGCCTGTGCCCGCGCCGGCGTTGGGGGCGCATACCGAGGAGGTTTTGGGCGATGTTGCGCGGCTGAGCGATACGGAAATTTCGAAGTTGTTCGACGACGGGATCGTGGCGAGCCCGGAATATGGCAAGAAATCGGCAGCCTGATCAAAGAAATAAAGTCGAAAAATCCGCGTGCGCGTCAGGAAGGGGACTTGATTCCGCCGTGCAGGTGCCGTACCTGAGGCGTCGGCCTTAGGGGTATAGCTCAGCTGGTAGAGCGACGGTCTCCAAAACCGTAGGTCGCGGGTTCGAGCCCTGCTGCCCCTGCCAACCTCCTTTTACGTATTGGAAAATTCCGGTTCGCTTCGGCGCGTTTCCGCGCATTCGAGCGGATAATCGCTGATTTTCCGCATCACGAAATTAACCCCGGGCCGTCGCAATGTTACCTCATTCATCCCCTAATTGTACCGAGAGTGGTTAACCGTCGTTAATGAAGGGATGTGCCCCATGAGAATCATGGTTGTCGACGATGAAGAAATCATCATAGCGCTGCTGACCGAACACCTCAGGGAGATGGGGTTCGACGATGTCACCACGGCGGCATCGGGCGAGGAGGCGCTGGAGATCATTGCCGAGCAGGATTATCCGTTCGATTGCTTCCTGCTGGACATCAAGATGGGCGGCATGGACGGGATCGAGCTGTGCTCGCGGATCCGCGAAATGTCGCAATACCGGATCGCGCCGATCATCATGATCACCTCGGCGGCGGCCAAGCTGCACATGAACGAGGCGTTCGATGCAGGGGCGACCGACTACATGATGAAGCCCATCGAGCATCTGGACCTGCGGGTGCGCATCCAGATCGCGATGCTGCTGGTCGAGACATTGAAGAGCGAGGCCGAGAGCCGCCTGGCGCTGAAGACTGCGCTGCAGACCGCGCCCGAGGCTGGCCAGTTCGACCCGTCGATGCGGATCACCTATTCGAACGTGCCGAACATGCGCGACTATTTCCAATTGGAGAACCGTCTGCTGCGCTTGAGCGAGGGTGTCTATGCGATGACCCTGCTGTCGATCGAGATCGAAGGGATCGAGAACCTTGGCTCACGCCTGAGTCAGGCGGAGTTCTTGGACGTGGTGGAGGCGGTGGCGAACATCATCGGCAAGACCCTTCCGGCCAGCGGGGCGTCGCTGTCCTATGTGGGCTACGGCAAGTTCATCTGCCTTGTGGTGGTGCGGAACCATATCGTGCCGAACCTCTTGCAGGCGCGCATTCGAGACGCGTTCCACAGCTACGAGGTGGCGCACAGCGTCCTGTCGCCGGGGGACCTGGTGCTGAACGTGTCGGCGCTGTCGAACAAGCGGATGTTGGCACCCGATATCGCCATCGGCCTGATCCGGCGGTTCGTCGGCAGCCTTGGAACCAGCGAAGACATGCTGTTGCCGCCGATCTCGAAGGTGCAGGACCGCATCTTTCGCAAGAGCGCGAACGCCAAGAACGACGCGTCCTGATTGCCGCGCGCAGCGGACAGGCGCGGGACGGATGGCGACCGAGTCGAGCTGAAACTCTAGGTCGCGATCCGTGCCCCGGTGACGGCGTCGAAAACGTGCATTTTGTCGGGGGTGGCGCTGGCGGTGAGCATGTGTCCCGCGGCAGGGGCGTCGGCGGCGTTGAGGCGCATTATGACCGGCGTGTCGCTGTCTCCAAGACAGGCATGCAGCAGCGTGTCGGCGCCGAGATGTTCGGTGAAGACGGACCTGAGCGCCAGAGTGATGGGGCCGGCGTGCCCCACCACGAGGTGCTCGGGGCGCAGGCCGAGCGTGAGTGCCGCCCCGGGCGGCCTTGAGATCGCTGCGGGCAGAGGTATCGCCGTGCCGTCGGCAAGCGTTGCCGAGGCCTGATCGCGGGACAGAGTGGCGTTCAACATGTTCATGGCGGGGGTGCCGATAAAGTCGGCCACGAAGCGTGTGGCAGGGCGGTGGTAGAGATCCATGGGCGTGCCGATCTGTTCCACGCGGCCTTGTGACATGATGATGATCCGGTGGGCGAGGGACATTGCCTCGACCTGATCGTGCGTCACGTAGATGAAGGTGGCGCCGAGGCGCTGGTGCAGGGATTTGAGCTCGGCCCGGAGTTGCGTGCGCAGCTTGGCATCAAGGTTCGACAGCGGCTCGTCGAAGAGGAACACCGCCGGGTCGCGGACGATGGCGCGGCCCATGGCGACGCGCTGGCGCTGGCCGCCTGAAAGCTGGCGGGGCTTGCGGTCGAGGTAGTCCTCGAGGCGCAGGGTGCGCGTGGCCTCGGCAATCCTGGTGTCGATCTCGGAGCGGGGCAGGCCCTCGTTTCTCAGCCCGTATTCCATGTTCTTGCGCACGGTCATGTGCGGATAGAGGGCGTAGTTCTGGAACACCATGGCGATGTCGCGATCGCCTGGTTCCAGCCCGTTGACGTGGCGCTTGCCGATGTGAAGGTCGCCAGTGGTGATCGTTTCCAGCCCCGCAATCATGCGCAGGATGGTGGATTTGCCGCAGCCCGAGGGGCCGACCAGGACGATGAATTCGCCGTGTTCGATCTCGGCCGAGACGTCGGAGACGGCGATGACGTTGCCAGGATAGGTCTTGCCCAGCCGGGAGAGGTTCAGGTTGGCCATTGATTACTTCTCACTGTCCACGAGCCCTTTGACGAAGAGCTTCTGCATGGCGACGACGACCAGCACAGGCGGGATCAGCGCCAGCATGGCGGTGCCCATGATGAAGTGCCAGACGGGCAGGGCCTCGCCGGAATTGGTCATGCGCTGGATGCCCATGACGATGGTGTAGAGGTCCTCTTCGGTGGTGACGATCAGTGGCCAGAGGTACTGGTTCCAGCCGTAGATGAAGAGGATGATGAAGAGCGCCGCGATGTTGGTGCGGCTCATGGGTAGCAGGATATCGAGGAAGAAGCGGACGGGCCCGGCGCGGTCGATTCGGGCGGCCTCGACCAGTTCATCCGGGACGGTGAGGAAGAACTGGCGGAAGAGGAAGGTGGCGGTGGCCGAGGCGATTAGGGGGATCGTCAGGCCCGCGTAGGAGTTCAGCATCCCCAGTTTCGTCACCACGTCGAAGGTCGGCAGGATGCGGACCTCGACCGGCAGCATGAGGGTGACGAAGATCATCCAGAAAAAGCCCATGCGGAAGGGAAAGCGGAAATATACGATCGCATAGGCCGAGATGATCGAGATGGCGATTTTACCGATAGTGATGGCCAAAGCCATGATGAGGGAGTTCAGCATCATGCGTCCGAGGGGCACGCCGCCCGCCTCGGGCAGGCCGATGGTCAGAAGCTGGCTGTAGTTCTGCCAGCCCTGATCGCCGAACCACAGGGGGATGGGCGATCGGGCCAGCGCGTCGGGCCCGTGGGTGGAGGCGACGAGCGCCATCCAGACCGGGAAGCACAGGAAGGTCACACCAAGGATCAGCGCCGCGTGTGTAAGGAAGGTGAGGAAGGGGCGGTTCTCGACCATCAGTAGTTCACCTTGCGCTCGACATAGCGGAACTGGATGAAGGTCATGGCGATGACGAGGGCCATGAGGATCACCGACTGCGCCGCCGAGCCGCCGTAATCCTGGCCGACGAACCCGGTGGCGTAGACCTTGAAGACGAGGATCGAGGTGGCGTCGGCGGGGCCGCCTTCGGTCGTCGCGTGGATCAGCGAAAACGTGTCAAAGAAGGCGTAGACGAGGTTTACCACCAGCAGAAAGAAGGTGGTGGGCGTCAGGAGCGGAAAGGTGATCGACCAGAACCGGCGCACGGGGCCGGCGCGGTCGATGGCGGCGGCCTCTATCAGCGACTTGGGGATGGACTGCAGTCCGGCGAGGAAGAAGAGGAAATTGTAGCTGACCTGTTTCCACGCGGCGGCGACGATGACCATCAGGAGGGCCTGGTCGCCGTTGACGTAGTGGTTCCAGTCGATGCCAACTTCGCCCAGCCAGTAGGCGACGATGCCCAAGGAGGGGTTCATCAGGAAGTACCAGATCACGCCCGCGAGCGCGGGAGCCACGGCGTAGGGCCAGATGAGCAGGGTGCGATAGGTGGTGGCGGCGCGGATGACGCGGTTGGCGGCGACGGCGAGGCCCAGCGACAGGGCCATGGCGAGGAAAGCCACGGAGAAGCCGAAGATCAATGTGGTCTTGAACGAGCGCAGGTAGGAGGGATCGTTGAACAGCGCCTCGTAGTTGCGCAGGCCGACCCAGTCGCGCGAGAAGCCGAACGCGTCCTCGAGAAAGAACGAGCTTTCCAGCGCCTGGTAGGAGGGCCAGAAGAAAAAGACGAGGGTGATCGCGATTTGCGGGGCGACCAGAGCATAGGGCAGCCACCGGGAGCGGAAAACGACGCGTTTCTGCATGATTAGAGTGGGGTAGGGTGGGTTTGAAACCCACCCTACGCGGCCTTAGGAGTTGGCGTCCTGGAATTTGCGCAGCAGCGCGTTGCCGCGCTCGACGGCGGCATCCAGTGCCTCCTGCGCGGACTTGTCACCGGCCCAGACGGCTTCGAGCTCTTCGTTGATGACATCGCGGACCTGGACGAAATTGCCGAAGCGGATGCCCCTTGGACGCCGGGGTGGGCGTATTCAGGGACAGCTGCTTGATGGCGGTGTCGGTCAGCGGGTCGGTCTCGTAGAAGCCCTGTTCCCGGCTGAGTTCATAGGCGGCGGTGGTGATCGGAACGTAGCCCGTGCCCTGGTGCCATTCGGCCTGTTGCTCGGGCGAGGACAAGAAATTGAAGAACTCGGCGACGCAGGTGTATTCGGGCTGCTCATGACCTTGCAGGACCCACAGTGTGGCGCCGCCGATGATCGAGTTTTGCGGTGCGTCGGCCACGGCGGTATCGAGCGGCAGCATGGTCTGACCGAACTCGAAATCGGTGATCTCGTCCTTGAAGCCGCCGTAATAGGCCGAGGAGTTGATCCAGAGTGCGGTCTCGCCGTTGACGAACTGCGCCCGGCTGTCGCCGCGGCGTCCGCCATAGGCGAAAAGGCCCTCGTCGCCCATGTCGGCGATGCGCTGGATGTGGTTGACCACGTTCTCGTTGTTGAAGGTGAATTCGGTGTCGAGACCGGCAAAGCCGTTTTCCTGTGTCGCCATCGGCAGGTCGTGCCAGGCCGAGTAGTTCTCGATGTTGACCCAGGACTGCCAGCCGAAGGAGAAGGGTTTCTCGACGCCGTTCTCTTTCAGCTTGCGGGCCGCCTCCTCGACCTCGTCCCAGGTGGTGGGGATCTCGGCACCGGCGGCGTCGAGCGCGGTCTTGTTGTACCACAGGACGGGGGTGGAACTGTTGAAGGGCAGGGACAGCAGGTTGCCGTCGGTGTCGGTGTAATAGGAGATCACGGCGGGCAGGTATTCGGACGGATCGAAGTCGATTCCGGCATCTTCCATAAGCTTGTAGACGGGATAGATCGCGCCGTTGTCGCCGGCGGCCATCATGGTGGCGGTGCCGACCTCGAAGACCTGAACGACATGGGGCTGCTCGCCGGCGCGGAAGGCGGCGATGGCGGCAGTCATGTTCTCGGTGTAGTTGCCCTTGTAGACCGGGTTGACCCTGCAGGTGTCGGAGCCTTCATTGAACTTGGCCGACATTGCGTCGACGCGTTCTCCCAGGTCGCCGCCCATGGCGTGCCAGAACTGAAATTCGGTCTTTTCGGCGGCCAGCACCGGCTGTGCGACCAGCGCGATGGCCGTGGAGGCCGCGAGGATGCGATTGGAATTCATTGAGGTCTCCCGTCAGTGGTTTGAGCAAAGGCGATGGGCCGGGGCACCAAGGCACCGGCCGGTCCGCCCCGATTAGAGGGGTTTTGTGACAACCAGATGATGGCAGGCCGGAAGTGTGCTCTGCCCATGGATGCACCGGCCAATTTTCCGCCCCGGCAACGCCTTTATTCAGCCGCATTTCAGCCCTAGCATCACCATGAATCGCGATGCGGACCTTCGGGGAAGGGCCTGACGCGGTCACCGCGTGGGGGCGTGGAACCGTAAATGAGTGCTGCCATGAGCATGACAGATACGCGCCGGCCGGCGCTTCGGAACGATCTATACATCCGCAGCGAAGAGCTGCCGGGGACGCCGGCAGTGGATGCGGGCGCCGCGACGGATATCGAAAACAACGCCGACACCCTGATCCGGCAATTGCTGATCGAGGAAAAACGCCGTGCGGCGCCGGAACGACTGCCGGATATCGCGCCGCAGGAAGAGGTCCTGACCTATGATGAGCCGACGCTGCCACGGCGCGAGCCGGTGCGGGAATCGATTGCGCAGATCCTGAAGGCCGAGCGGGCCGCGGCGTCTGCAGAGGTGTCGCCCCCGCGGGGGCGGCTGCGGTTGCCGCGCCTGCACCTGCCGCATGTGCGGATGCCGCGCCTGACCTTGCCCCGGCGGACAGTCGCGGAGACGCCGCAGTGCGCGCCTGCGAGGCCGGCCGCATCCGAGACGGCAGCGCCAGTTCGCACGCGGACGGCCATGCGTTTGCCGGTTTGGCTGCGCACGTATCGACCGACGAAAAAACATGTCGCCTGGGCCGTGGTCGCGGCGCTTGTGCTTTATCGCCCGCTGATGGTGCCACTGGTGGCCTTGCTGCTGGTGTGGCTGGTTTTGATCGCCTACCTGAGCCTCGGCCCCGACAGATGGGGCGAGATCATCGGCGGCGCGTGGCATAGGCTGCATTCCCGCAATCCCGAGCTGGCGGAGCGCGTGCGGCAACGGGCCGATCGCTTTGCCGAGAAGTTCGATCGGTTGCTGGACTGGTTGCCGGCCTCCTGGGCCGAGCGGCTTGCGCTGCCGGATTTCTCCGGTGCGGACGACCCGGACGAGAACCGGCCCGACCCGTTCGACCGGCTGGCTGCCGAGGCGCGCGAGAGCTGATCGCCCGCGACCGGCGGGAAGGCCACAAGCTTCGCTTCGGGCACGCCGCGCGCGGTCTCGGCTCTTGAATTCGTGGCGCGCGCGGCGTATGTCGCGCGTCACGAGGTTTCCAACGAAGAAAGACGCGCACCGATGGCCGTTACAAATCCGCTTCAGTTCATCCAGCAGGTCCGCGCGGAAGTGGCCAAGGTCGTGTGGCCCACCCGGCGCGAGGTTCTGCTGACAACGGTCATGGTTTTCATCATGGCTGCGTTGACGGCGGTCTTCTTCGCGCTGGTCGACCTGGCGATCCGCAGTGGCCTGGAAGGTCTGCTTGGCCTCTTCGGCTGAGGCGCGCGAAATTTGACGCTTGAGCCTTGAAATGAAGGCCAAAGGGCGGTAACTGACCCGACACTTCCAGCAGCGCGCGGCGATTCGGCCCGCGCGCTGAATTGTTTCTGGAAGGTGGTTTGGGCCGGAAAGGCCCTTCGGAATATGAACTTTCCGGGCAGGACCCGGGCAACGAGGGATGGTGCTCAGCATGGCGAAACGGTGGTATTCGGTCAGCGTTCTTTCCAATTTCGAAAAGAAGATCGCAGAGCAGATCCGGCAATCCGTGGCCGAACAAGGCCTCGAAGACGATATCGACGAGGTTCTGGTGCCGACCGAGGAGGTCATCGAGGTGCGCCGCGGCAAGAAGGTGACCGCAGAGCGGCGCTTCATGCCGGGCTATGTGCTCGTGCACATGGAAATGTCGGACCAGGGCTATCACCTGATCAACTCCATCAACCGCGTCACCGGCTTTTTGGGGCCGCAGGGCCGCCCGATGCCGATGCGCGACGCCGAGGTGAACCAGATCCTGAACCGCGTGCAGGAAGGCGAGGACGCGCCGAAACTGCTGGTCAGCTTTGAAGTGGGCGAGAAGGTCAAGGTCAACGACGGCCCGTTCGAGGATTTCGATGGCATGGTCGAGGAAGTGGACGACGACAACCAGCGCCTGAAGGTGACGGTGTCGATCTTCGGCCGCGAGACGCCGGTGGAACTGGAATTCACCCAGGTGACCAAGCAGGGGTAAGGTGGTGGTCCGCTTTGGGGGACAAAGCGGACGTGTCACAGTCCTTGTAGGGTGGGGTTTCACCCCACAGTCCCCGTCGTGGTGGGGTGAAACCCCACCCTACGATAGACGTTAACTTGGGCTCGAAACGGACATTAGGGCGTTAGATACTGCCCGCTTGCAAATGCGCCCCTTCGCTTGTATGTCGCCGCAATTGCCCCGAGGGGCGATTCATCCATGTGGGAGGCGAGGCGGTCGCGATCGTCGGACCTGACCACATCAACATAGGCCTAAGGACGCGTCCCGAGGCTGTTTGAGAAGGAGAAGGCCAATGGCCAAGAAACTTGCCGGCACCATGAAGCTTCAGGTGCCTGCCGGACAAGCGAACCCGTCCCCGCCGGTTGGTCCGGCGCTGGGTCAGCGCGGCATCAACATCATGGAATTCTGCAAGGCGTTCAACGCCAAGACGCAGGAGATGGAGCCCGGTGCACCGTGCCCGACCGTGATCACCTACTATCAGGACAAGTCCTTTGAAATGGACATCAAGACGCCGCCGGCGTCGTACTACCTGAAGAAGGCCGCCAAGCTGAAATCGGGCTCCAAGACCCCGGGGCGCGAAAGCGTCGCCACGGTGAGCCCCAAGCAACTGCGCGAGATCGCGGAAGCGAAGTGGAAAGACCTGAACGCGAACGACGTCGAATCCGCGATGAAGATCATCGCAGGGTCCGCGCGGTCCATGGGCATCGAGGTGAAGTAAGATGGCGAAACTTGGAAAACGTACCCGCGCCGCCCGCGAAGCCTTTGCGGACAAGCACAACGTCACGGTCGAAGAGGCTGTCGCTTTGGTCAAGAACCACGCCAGCGCGAAGTTCGACGAGACCGTCGAGATCGCCGTGAACCTGGGCGTCAACCCGCGCCACGCCGACCAGATGGTCCGTGGCGTTGTCGGCCTGCCGAACGGCACCGGCAAGGACGTGCGCGTTGCCGTCTTCGCCCGTGGCGCCAAGGCGGACGAGGCCAAGGAGGCCGGAGCCGATATCGTCGGTGCCGAGGACCTGATGGAAACCATCCAGGGCGGTGAGATCAACTTTGACCGCTGCATCGCGACGCCGGACATGATGCCCATCGTGGGCCGTCTGGGCAAGGTGCTGGGCCCGCGCAACCTGATGCCGAACCCCAAGGTCGGCACGGTGACGATGGACGTGGCCGACGCCGTGAAGGCCGCCAAGGGCGGTGAAGTGCAATTCAAGGTCGAGAAGGCCGGTGTGGTGCACGCAGGCGTTGGCAAGGCGTCCTTCGACGAAGGCAAGCTGGTCGAGAATGTCCGCGCTTTCATCGATGCCGTGCAAAAGGCGAAACCCGCCGGCGCGAAAGGCACTTACATGAAGAAGGTGGCGTTGAGCTCGACCATGGGTCCGGGCGTCAGCATCGCGATCGAAAGCGCCGTAACCGAGTAAGCGGACACGTTTCGAAATTGAAAAGGCCCCCGAGAATTTCGGGGGCCTTTTCCGTTGAAGGCAGGGTCGTCAGCCAGATGCACTGGCCTTGCCGGGCCAGCTTTCTTCCGGCCCGTCATTCTCGTCCAGGCGTTTCCGCCGGGCGCTTTCAAGCGCCGCGACGAGCGCCTCGGTGCCGGTGCTGCCGGGCTTCCATTCGAACGGGGTCACGTCGCCGATGGTAGCCGTGACGTTCATCGGCCTGCCATCGTTGAAATGCGAATCGACGCGCTGCAGGATGGCTTGCAATCTCTGGCCGATCTGGTCGAAGCCGGATCGCCATCCGTCCTCGACCACGCAGAGGAATTCGCCGTTTCCGGTATATGCGACCAGGAACTGGTGCCCTTCGAGCAGAACCGAAATCGCTTCGCAGATATCGGTTACGAGGCATTCGAATTCGTAGGCGGTGCACCGGGCGTGAAGGTCTGCGATATCGTTGATGCCGATGGCGAAGGCGGCCGAGCCGAAAACCTTCTTGCGGGCCATGACGGCGACGTAATTTTGCAGCGCGCGGTGATCGATCACGCCGTCGATGTCTTGCGGATGGAACTGGACGTCCAGGGGCAGGGGGCCGTCGCCTCCCGCCGCAATGGTTTCGGCGTCCGGCGGGGTCGTGTCGGTCGACGGCATTTCGGACTTGGCGACAAGGCTTTCGATCAGGGCGATCCTTTGGCGCAGTTCGTCGATGTCGAAGGGCTTGGGGATGAAGTCGCTCGCGCCAGCCGCGAAGGCCTGATCGAGCGATGCCTTGTCGGACATCGCGGTCAGCATGACGATCGGTGTCAGCTGGTGGTCGGGGCGATCCCGCAGGATGTGGCAGAGATCTATGCCGTTGGTTCCGGGCATCTGGATGTCGACCAGAAAGCAGTCGATCGGCTGACCGTCCGGGTCGGCCACCACGCCGAGCGCGTCGACCACGCAGGGGGCCTTGGACAGGGTGTGCCTGCCGTCCTGCGTGATCAGAAGTTCCAGCAGGTCGAGGATGGCCGGTTCGTCATCTACTGCGAGCAGGTGCATGTCGTGCCTCATATCAAGCGTTTGGTCCCGGGCGATCGGCGCACCGGGATCCTTGATACAATCAGAAGGAGAAAGAAGGCGCGAGCGAGGCAGGAAATCGTTAATTTTTCAACACCTGCGTTTCTCGGTACCGGTCGGAGGCCCGGGCGGCGCGGCGTTTTCGGGTCGAGACTTGCGCGTCGGGCGCCGGCGTGTCAGAGTGTCGCCCACGCTGCGTGAGATCGTTTCGATCCGCGCATGTTTGCCTGTCGTGGCAGACGATGAATTTCCCCCTTGGCATTTGCCGCCATGCGGCATAAACACCGGCCTTGCACGTATGGCTCGATTCGTCGGGCCATTTGTGTTTCGTCCGAGACGGTGGGTGACCGGGATTTGCCGGTCATAATTCCTGCCCGAGACGGGAAAGACCAGAATTCTCGAGGTTCTCCTTGGTATCAAGGCGTGCCCCGACTGGCTCAGCCCCGTTAGCGGACCCTTTGCCGGGTCGTGAGTGGCCCGGTGGTACTGAGCCGGGGGACACCCCCAAATTTGGAGTGAAACTGTGGATAGAGCCCAGAAAGAGAAAGTGGTCGACGAACTCGGCCAGATCTTCGAAAGCTCTGGCGTCGTTGTGGTTGCCCACTACGAAGGCCTTACAGTTGCGGAGATGCAAGACTTGCGCGCCCGTGCGCGCGAGGCCGAAGCATCTGTTCGCGTTGCCAAGAACAGGCTCGCAAAGATCGCCCTTGAGGGCAAGCCTTGCGCAAGCATCGCCGATTACCTCTCGGGCATGACCGTGCTCACCTTCTCCGAAGACCCCGTGGCAGCAGCCAAGGTCGCGGAAGGTTTCGCCAAGGACAACAAGAAGTTTGAAATCCTTGGTGGCGCCATGGGTGAGACGGCCCTGGACCGGGCCGGTGTCGAAGCCACGTCGAAACTGCCGTCGCGCGAGGAGCTTATCTCCACCATCGCCGGCATGCTTGGCGCACCCGCTTCGAACATCGCCGGTGCGATCGGCGCACCTGCAAGCAACATCGCGAGCATCCTTTCGACCATCGAAGAGAAGGCGGAAGCAGCGTAAGCAACTGCAAGTCCTGCGTACGGGTTGCAATACCGACGTTGGAACACATCTTAGAACGGAAAGAGCTGAAAAATGGCTGATCTGAAAAAACTTGCTGAAGAGATCGTTGGTCTGACGCTTCTCGAAGCACAAGAACTGAAAACCATCCTGAAAGACGAGTACGGCATCGAGCCCGCGGCCGGCGGCGCGGTCATGATGGCGGGCCCGGCAGGCGGCGACGATGCCGCAGGCGGCGGCGAAGAGCAAACCGAATTCGACGTCATCCTGAAGTCGGCCGGTGCTTCCAAGATCAATGTGATCAAGGAAGTCCGCGCGATCACCGGCCTGGGCCTGAAAGAAGCCAAGGACCTGGTCGAAGCCGGTGGCAAGGCCGTCAAGGAGCAAGTCTCCAAGGACGAAGCCGACGAGATCAAGGGCAAGCTGGAAGCAGCTGGCGCCGAAGTCGAACTCAAGTGATCCCAATGTCGGCGGGATCATCCCGGACCTGATCCGGGATCTCCTGCCGGCGTGACGATGTCCCGGATCAAATCCGGGGCGGGATCGTATGAAATCAGGCTGGACCGGGCAAAATCCCGGTCCAGCCGAACCTGTCTCAGAGAGGCCCTTGCGGCCGGTCGCGGTAATCCGGGAGGTCCCGGATCAAGTCCGGAAGGTCCCGGATCAAGTCCGGGACAAGGGGTTCTCTCAGGCGAGGTTCAACGATCGGGTGGTCCCTTGTGGGATTGGGACCAAGAATGGATCGTTCCCGCCTCTCTCGGGTGGCTCTGCCGCTGTGGCCCGACAGCGTGCAGGACCGGTGAGAAATGAAAGGTGACTTGTCACATGGCGCAAAGCTTTCTTGGCCAGAAACGTCTTCGTAAATATTACGGCAAAATCCGCGAAGTTCTGGAGATGCCGAACCTCATCGAGGTGCAGAAATCCTCGTATGATCTTTTCCTGAAATCCGGCGACCAGCCCGAGCCCATGGACGGCGAGGGCATCAAGGGTGTCTTCCAGTCGGTGTTCCCGATCAAGGATTTCAACGAGACCGCGGTGCTCGAATTCGTCGATTACGAGCTGGAAAAGCCGAAATACGACGTCGAGGAGTGCATGCAGCGCGACATGACGTACAGCGCACCGCTGAAGGTGACGCTGCGTCTGATCGTGTTCGATGTGGATGAAGACACCGGCGCGAAGTCCGTGAAGGACATCAAGGAACAGGACGTGTTCATGGGCGACATGCCCCTGATGACGCCCAACGGCACCTTCGTGGTGAACGGCACCGAGCGGGTGATCGTCAGCCAGATGCACCGTTCGCCGGGCGTGTTCTTCGACCACGACAAGGGCAAGACGCATTCGTCCGGCAAACTGCTGTTCGCCTGCCGCATCATTCCCTATCGCGGCAGCTGGCTGGACTTCGAGTTCGACGCCAAGGACATCGTGTTCGCCCGGATCGACCGCCGCCGCAAACTGCCTGTGACCACCCTGCTGTATGCGCTGGGGCTGGACCAGGAAGACATCATGACGGCCTATTACGATACGGTCGACTACAAGCTGAAGAAGAAAAAGGGCTGGGCCACCAAGTTCTTCCCCGAGCGCGTGCGCGGCACGCGCCCGACCTATGATCTTGTCGACGCCAAGTCGGGCGAGGTGATTGCCGAAGCGGGCAAGAAGGTCACGCCGCGCGCCGTCAAGAAGCTGATTGACGACGGCGAAGTCAAAGAGCTGCTGGTGCCTTACGAGCAGATCGCGGGCAAATACGTGGCGCGTGACATCATCAACGAGGAAACCGGCGCGATCTATGTCGAGGCCGGCGACGAGCTGACGATCGAGCGCGACAAGGATGGCGAGATCATCGGCGGCACCGTTCAGGAGCTGATCGAGGCGGGCATCACCGATATCCCGGTGCTGGATATCGACAACATCAATGTCGGCCCGTACATGCGCAACACCATGGCGAATGACAAGAACATGAACCGCGAAACCGCGCTCATGGACATCTACCGCGTCATGCGCCCGGGCGAGCCGCCCACCGAGGAAGCCGCAAGTGCCCTCTTCGATACGCTGTTCTTCGACTCCGAGCGCTATGACCTGAGCGCCGTGGGCCGGGTGAAGATGAACATGCGCCTGAACCTCGACAAGCCGGACACGCAGCGCACGCTGGACCGCGAGGACATCGTTGCCTGTGTCAAGGCGCTGGTGGAACTGCGCGACGGCAAGGGCGACATCGACGATATCGACCACCTCGGCAACCGCCGGGTGCGCTCGGTCGGTGAGTTGATGGAAAACCAGTACCGTGTCGGCCTGCTGCGGATGGAACGCGCGATCAAGGAGCGGATGTCGTCGGTCGAGATCGACACGGTGATGCCGCAGGACCTGATCAACGCGAAACCGGCCGCGGCCGCCGTGCGCGAGTTCTTCGGCTCAAGCCAGCTCAGCCAGTTCATGGACCAGACCAACCCGCTGTCGGAAGTGACGCACAAACGCCGCCTGTCGGCGCTTGGACCGGGCGGCCTGACGCGCGAGCGCGCGGGCTTCGAGGTGCGCGACGTTCACCCCACGCACTATGGCCGGATGTGCCCGATCGAGACGCCGGAAGGCCCGAACATCGGTCTGATCAACAGCCTTGCCACGTTCGCGCGGGTCAACAAGTACGGCTTCATCGAAACGCCCTATCGCAAGGTGGCGAACGGGCAGGTGACCGACGACGTGACCTACATGTCGGCGACCGAGGAAATGCGTCACACCGTGGCGCAGGCCAACGCGTCGCTGGATGATGCGGGCAAGTTCGTCAACGAGATGGTCAACACCCGGCAATCCGGCGAATACATGCTGGCCCCGGTGGATCACGTGGACCTGATCGACGTCAGCCCGAAACAGCTGGTGTCGGTGGCGGCCTCGTTGATTCCGTTCCTGGAAAACGACGACGCCAACCGCGCCCTGATGGGCTCGAACATGCAACGGCAGGCGGTTCCGACTCTGCGCTCCGAGGCGCCGCTGGTCGGCACCGGGATCGAGGGCGTCGTGGCCCGCGATTCGGGCGCGTCCGTGCTGGCGCGCCGGGCTGGTGTCATCGACCAGGTGGATGCGAGCCGGATCGTGATCCGGGCGACCGAGGACCTGGAGATCGGCGACCCGGGCGTGGACATCTACCGGATGCGCAAGTTCCAGCGCTCGAACCAGAACACCTGTATCAACCAGCAGCCGCTGGTGAAGGTGGGCGACACGGTGCAAAAGGGCGAGGTGATCGCCGACGGCCCGTCGACCGACCTGGGCGAACTGGCCCTGGGCAAGAACGTGCTGGTCGCGTTCATGCCGTGGAACGGCTACAACTTCGAGGACTCGATCCTGATTTCCGAACGGATCGCACGGGACGACGTGTTCACCTCGATCCATATCGAGGAATTCGAGGTGGCCGCCCGCGACACCAAGCTGGGACCGGAAGAGATCACCCGCGACATCCCCAACGTCGGCGAGGAAGCCCTGCGCAACCTCGACGAGGCGGGCATCGTCTATATCGGCGCCGACGTGGAGCCGGGCGATATCCTTGTGGGTAAGATCACGCCGAAGGGTGAAAGCCCGATGACGCCGGAAGAAAAGCTTCTGCGTGCCATCTTCGGTGAGAAGGCATCGGACGTGCGCGACACCTCGCTGCGGGTGAAACCGGGCGACTACGGCACTGTCGTGGAAGTTCGCGTCTTCAACCGTCACGGCGTGGAAAAGGACGAGCGTGCGCTTCAGATCGAGCGTGAAGAGGTCGAGCGCCTTGCTCGCGACCGCGACGACGAGCTCGCGATCCTGGATCGCAACATCTATGCCCGTCTGAAATCTCTGATCCTTGGCAAGACCGCCGTGAAAGGCCCCAAAGGCGTCAAGGCGAACTCGGAAATCACAGAGGAACTGCTGGACACGCTGAGCCGTGGCCAGTGGTGGCAGCTGGCTCTGAAGGACGAGAAGGATGCGCAGATCGTCGAGGCGCTGAATGACCAGTACGAGGCGCAAAAGCGCACGCTTGACGCGCGGTTCGAGGACAAGGTCGAGAAGGTGCGCCGGGGCGACGACCTGCCGCCGGGCGTGATGAAGATGGTCAAGGTCTTCATCGCCGTGAAACGCAAGCTGCAGCCGGGCGACAAGATGGCCGGCCGTCACGGCAACAAGGGTGTGATCTCCAAGGTGGTGCCGATGGAAGACATGCCGTTCCTATCCGATGGGACGCCGGTCGACTTCTGCCTCAACCCGCTGGGGGTTCCGTCCCGTATGAACGTGGGACAGATCCTTGAAACTCACATGGGCTGGGCTGCGCGCGGCCTTGGCATCAAGATCGACGAGGCGCTGCAGGACTATCGCCGCACCGGCGACCTTACCCCTGTGCGCGAGGCGATGCACCACGCCTATGGCGACGATGTCTATGACGAGGGCATCGCCAACATGGACGAGGCGGCGCTGATCGAGGCGGCGGGCAACGTCACGCGCGGTGTTCCGATCGCGACGCCGGTCTTCGACGGGGCGAAGGAGCCTGACGTCAACGACGCGCTGAAGCGCGCCGGTTTCGACGAAAGCGGCCAGTCGGTCCTGTTCGACGGGCGCACGGGCGAGCAGTTTGCACGCCCCGTGACCGTCGGCGTGAAGTACCTGCTGAAGCTGCACCACCTTGTGGACGACAAGATCCACGCGCGCTCGACCGGGCCGTACAGCCTGGTGACCCAGCAACCGCTGGGCGGCAAGGCGCAGTTCGGGGGCCAGCGCTTCGGGGAGATGGAGGTCTGGGCGCTGGAAGCGTACGGGGCGGCCTACACCCTGCAGGAGATGCTGACCGTCAAGTCGGACGACGTGGCAGGCCGGACCAAGGTCTACGAGTCGATCGTCAAGGGTGAGGACAACTTCGAGGCCGGTGTGCCCGAGAGCTTCAACGTGCTCGTGAAGGAAGTCCGTGGCCTGGGCCTGAATATGGAGCTGCTGGACGCGGAGGATGACGAGGAAGACCCGTCTTCCGACATCGCGGCGGAATAACGTGGGTTGTCACCCACCCTACGGGTCAATCGTAGGGTGGGTGGAACCCACGCTTCGCCCCTCCTACGCTCCTCTTTTTAGGAATTCGAAATGAACCAAGAACTGACAAACAACCCGTTCAACCCCGCCGCACCGGCGAAGGTGTTCGACGAAATCAAGGTGTCGCTGGCCAGCCCGGAACGCATCCTGTCTTGGTCGTATGGCGAGATCAAGAAGCCGGAAACCATCAACTACCGCACGTTCAAGCCCGAGCGTGACGGCCTGTTCTGCGCGCGTATCTTCGGCCCGATCAAGGACTACGAGTGCCTTTGCGGCAAGTACAAGCGCATGAAGTATCGCGGCGTCGTCTGCGAGAAATGCGGCGTGGAAGTCACGCTGCAAAAGGTTCGCCGCGAGCGGATGGGCCATATCGAACTGGCCGCGCCCTGCGCGCATATCTGGTTCCTGAAGTCGCTGCCCAGCCGCATCGGCCTGATGCTGGACATGACGCTGCGCGATCTGGAACGGGTTCTGTACTTCGAGAACTACGTGGTGATCGAGCCGGGCCTGACGGACCTGACCTATGGACAGATGCTGACGGAAGAGGAATTCATGGATGCGCAGGACGCGTATGGCATGGATGCCTTCACCGCCAATATCGGCGCCGAGGCGATCCGCGACATGCTGGCCAATATCGACCTTGAATCCGAGGCCGAGAACCTGCGCGCCGACCTGGCCGAGGCCACCGGCGAGTTGAAGCCGAAGAAGATCATCAAGCGTCTGAAAGTCGTCGAGAGCTTCATCGAGTCCGGCAACCGCCCGGAGTGGATGGTTATGACTGTGATTCCGGTCATTCCGCCGGAACTGCGCCCGCTGGTGCCGCTGGACGGTGGCCGGTTCGCGACGTCCGACCTCAACGACCTTTACCGCCGTGTGATCAACCGGAACAACCGCCTGAAGCGGCTGATCGAGCTGCGCGCGCCCGACATCATCGTGCGCAACGAAAAGCGGATGTTGCAGGAATCGGTCGATGCCCTTTTCGACAATGGCCGTCGTGGCCGCGTCATCACCGGCGCCAACAAACGTCCGCTGAAATCTCTCAGCGACATGCTGAAAGGCAAGCAGGGCCGCTTCCGCCAGAACCTTCTGGGCAAGCGGGTCGACTTCTCGGGCCGGTCGGTCATCGTGACCGGGCCGGAACTGAAACTGCATCAGTGCGGCCTGCCCAAGAAGATGGCGCTCGAGCTCTTCAAGCCGTTCATCTATTCGCGGCTGGAGGCCAAGGGCCTTTCCAGCACCGTGAAGCAGGCGAAGAAGCTGGTCGAGAAAGAGCGGCCGGAGGTCTGGGACATCCTCGACGAGGTGATCCGCGAGCACCCGGTCCTGCTGAACCGTGCGCCGACGCTGCACCGTCTGGGCATCCAGGCGTTCGAGCCCACGCTGATCGAAGGCAAGGCGATCCAGCTTCACCCGCTGGTCTGCTCGGCTTTCAACGCCGACTTCGACGGTGACCAGATGGCCGTGCACGTTCCGCTGAGCCTCGAGGCGCAGCTGGAAGCGCGCGTTCTGATGATGTCGACGAACAACGTTCTGTCGCCCGCCAACGGCGCGCCGATCATCGTGCCGTCGCAGGACATGGTTCTGGGTCTCTACTATACCTCGATCATGCGCGAAGGCATGAAGGGCGAAGGCATGAGCTTTGCCTCGATCGACGAGGTGCAGCACGCGCTGGATTCCGGCGAGGTGCACCTGCACGCCAAGATCACCGCACGCCTGCCGCAGATCGACGAGACCGGGCAGGAGGTGATCCAGCGCTTCGAAACCACGCCGGGCCGGGTGCGTATCGGGGCCTTGCTGCCGATGAACGCCAAGGCGCCGTTCGAACTGGTCAACAAGCTGTTGCGCAAGAAAGAGGTGCAGCAGGTCATCGACACCGTCTATCGTTATTGCGGTCAGAAGGAATCGGTCATCTTCTGCGACCAGATCATGAGCATGGGCTTCAAGGAAGCCTTCCGCGCCGGCATCTCGTTCGGCAAGGACGACATGGTGATCCCCGAGGACAAATGGGGCATCGTCGAAGAGACCCGTGAACAGGTGAAGGGCTTTGAACAGCAGTACATGGACGGCCTGATCACGCAGGGCGAGAAGTACAACAAGGTGGTCGACGCCTGGTCGAAATGTAACGACCAGGTCACCGAGGCGATGATGGGCTCCATCTCGGCCGAGGTGAAGGACGAGAACGGAGCGGTCGCGGAACCCAACAGCGTCTACATGATGGCGCACTCGGGCGCGCGTGGCTCGGTCACGCAGATGAAACAGCTGGGCGGTATGCGCGGCCTGATGGCCAAGCCGAACGGCGACATCATCGAGACGCCGATCATCTCGAACTTCAAGGAAGGTCTGACCGTTCTCGAATACTTCAACTCGACCCACGGCGCCCGGAAGGGTCTGTCGGACACCGCGTTGAAGACGGCGAACTCGGGCTACCTGACCCGTCGCCTGGTGGACGTGGCGCAGGACTGCATCGTGCGCGAGCATGATTGCGGCACCGACCGTGCGATCACCGCGGAACCGGCCGTCAATGACGGCGAGGTCGTGGCGTCGCTGGCGGAACGTGTACTGGGCCGTGTCGCGGCCGAGGACATCGTGAACCCGGTGTCGGGCGAGGTGATCGTGGCCGAAGGCCAACTGATCGATGAGCGTCTGTCGGACGCGATCGACCAGGCCGCCGTGCAGACCGCACGCATCCGCAGCCCGCTGACCTGCGAGGCCGAGGATGGTGTATGTGCGATGTGCTATGGCCGTGACCTGGCGCGCGGCACGATGGTGAACACCGGCGAGGCCGTGGGCATCATCGCGGCGCAGTCGATCGGTGAACCCGGCACCCAGCTGACGATGCGGACCTTCCACATCGGCGGCGTGGCGCAGGGTGGCCAGCAATCGTTCCTGGAGGCCAGCCAGTCGGGCAAGATCGCGTTCGAGAACGCCCAGACGCTGGAGAACTCCAGCGGCGAGACACTGGTCATGGGCCGCAACATGAAAGTGTTGATCAAGGGCGAGAAGGACGTCGAACTGGCCAGCCACAAGGTGGGCTACGGTACCAAGCTTTTCGTCAAGGAAGGCGACACAGTCGCACGTGGCGACAAGCTGTTCGAGTGGGATCCCTATACCCTGCCGATCTTGGCCGAGAAGGGCGGTACGGCGAAGTTCGTCGACCTGACCGTGGGTGTATCGGTGCGTGACGTGACCGACGATGCCACCGGCATGACGCAGAAGATCGTGTCCGACTGGCGCGCCGCGCCCAAGGGCAACGAGTTGAAGCCCGAGATCCTGATCGCCGACAAGGATGGCGAGCCGGTCCGCAACGATGCGGGGAACCCGGTGACCTATCCGATGTCGGTGGACGCGATCCTGTCCATCGAGGAAGGGCAGGAAGTGCATGCGGGTGACGTGGTTGCACGTATTCCGCGGGAAGGTGCCAAGACCAAGGACATCACCGGGGGTCTGCCGCGTGTGGCCGAACTCTTCGAGGCGCGTCGTCCGAAGGATCACGCCATCATCGCCGAGATCGATGGCTACGTCCGCTATGGTCGCGACTACAAGAACAAACGTCGCATCAGCATCGAGCCTGCCGACGAGTCGCTGGAGCCGGTCGAGTACATGGTGCCCAAGGGCAAGCACATTCCGGTTCAGGAAGGTGACTACGTCCAGAAGGGTGACTACATCATGGACGGCAACCCGGCGCCGCATGACATCCTGTCGATCATGGGTGTCGAGGCGCTTGCCGATTACATGATCGACGAGGTGCAGGACGTCTATCGACTGCAGGGCGTGAAGATCAACGACAAGCACATTGAGGTTGTCGTGCGCCAGATGCTGCAGAAGTGGGAGATCCAGGATTCGGGTGAAACCACGCTTCTGAAGGGCGAGCATGTCGACAAGGCAGAGTTCGACGCGGCCAACGAGAAGGCGATCGCCCGTGGCAAGCGCCCGGCACAGGGCGAGCCGATCCTTCTGGGGATCACCAAGGCGAGCTTGCAGACCCGCAGCTTCATCTCGGCGGCCTCGTTTCAGGAGACGACGCGGGTCCTGACCGAAGCCTCGGTTCAGGGCAAGCGCGACAAGCTCGTGGGCCTGAAGGAGAACGTCATCGTGGGTCGCCTGATCCCGGCCGGCACCGGTGGCGCCACGCTGAACATGCGCCAGATCGCGCAGCAGCGTGACAACGTGGTGATCGAGGCCCGCCGCGAGGAGGCCGAAGCCGCCGCCGCACTGGCTGCCCCGGTCGACGACGTGGTCGGTGGCGACGAGTTCGACACGCTGGTCGAGACGCCGGAAAGCCGCGAGGACTGATCCGCGCGACAAGATTGAGGAAGGCCCCGTCACTGGCGGGGCCTTTTTCGTTTCGGGCATGTCCGTTTGCTTGGTCGGGCTTTCAACCCTCATCGGTTTTCGACATGGTGACCGCATGGGAGTCGCCATGACCGAAAATGATCTTTGCTATCTTTCCGCGAGGGATGTCCTGGCCCGGTTCAAGTCGCGCGACCTGTCGCCTGTTGCATATCTGGAGGCACTGATTGCCCGGACCGAGGCGGTAAATCCGGACCTGAACGCCTATACCGAAGCCTTTTTCGACGACGCGCTGGACGCGGCGCGCGGGGCCGAAACCGCTTATGAAAACGGCACGGCGCGCGCTCTGGAAGGGCTGCCGGTCGCGGTCAAGGATGCTCAGCGGGTCGAGGGGCAACGCACCACGCAAGGGTCTTGGTCGATGGGGCGCGAGGTGGAATCGCAGTCGGATCCGATGATCGAACGCCTGTTGGCGGCGGGGGCGATCATCCCGGCCCGCACCACTACGCCGGAGTTCTGCCTGTCCGGCGTCTGCCGGTCCGAGCGTTTTGGGGTGACCCGCAATCCCTTCAACCTCGATTACAGTCCCGGCGGCTCGTCGGGCGGGTCGGCGGCCGCATTGGCGGCCGGGATGGTGCCGCTGGCCACGGGCACCGATATCGGCGGGTCGATCCGTATTCCGGCCAGCGCGTGCGGGCTGGTAGGCTACAAGCCGCCGCACGGGCGCAACCCCGACGGGCCGCCGGCCAATTTCGACCGCTACAACCACTGCGGTTTCCTGAGCCGCAGCGTGGCGGATTGCGCGCTGGGGCAGAATATCGTGTCAGGCCCCCATCCGCGCGATCATGACAGCCTGAGGGATCGCGTGGTGCTGCCGCTGGAAGGGAGCGGACGGCCCTTGAAAATAGCGTTCTCGATGGACCTCGGATATGTCCCGATCGACGACGACGTGCAGCGTAATACCTTGGCCGCGCTGGAGGTTTTTCACGACTCCGGATGCGAGGTGGTCCCGGTGGACGTGGGGTGGGATGCGCGCGTCGACGAGGCGGCGATGCAGTGGTACCTGGCGATGCATTTCGGTCGCGCGCCGCTTTGGGCGCTGGAGGAGTATGGGGGGCGGATGACGGATTACGCCATCGCCACGGCAGAGGCGGCGGCACGGTTGGGGCCCGATGACGTGGCGCGATCCTGGGAGGTGCAGCACGACATGTACCAGATGATCGGCGCGATCCTGGAGGATGCGGATATATTCATGTGTCCAACGCTTTCCGTGGGGTGCGTTCGGGCCGATCATGATCCGATCGGTCCGGGGTTTACCGTCGCGGGGCAGGAAGTGGATCCGGAGTATGGCTGGGTCCTGACGCATCAGTTCAACATGCTGCACAACTGCCCGGTGATGTCGGTGCCCACGGGACGGGACCGGCACGGTGTGCCCACGGGGATGCAGATCGTCGGGCCGACATTCGACGATGCGCGGGTTTTCGAGGCGGCTTTTCTGTATGAAAATCAATCGCCTGAGATGTTTCTTCCAACTTCAGGCTTGCCCGGGGGCTTGCAGCATGACGCCGCAGGACATGGTTCTGACGCCCATTGGAGTGCGATTCATGGGGCGCCGGTTTCCCTGCACGATCGGCCGCGGCGGCAGGACCCGCGACAAGCGCGAGGGAGATGGCGCGACGCCGGTGGGGACGCACCGGATCGTCGGGATGATGTATCGACCTGACCGAATGGCAAGGCCGGCGGACTGGGCGGTGCCGATACGGCCGGGCGATCTGTGGTCGGACGACCCTGCGCACAGGGATTACAACCTCATGGTTTCAAAGCCTTATGCGCATTCGCACGAGGTCTTGCGGCGGGGTGATCCGCTTTATGACATGATCCTGATCACCGATTGGAACTGGCCGAGGGCGGAGCGGGGCAGGGGATCGTGCATCTTCCTGCACCGCTGGCGTCGGCCGGGGTATCCTACGGCAGGATGCGTGGCCTTCAGGCCGGATCACCTGCGCTGGATCGCCGGGAAGATCACTCTCGGGACACGGCTGATCGTGCCGGGGTGAGCGCGGCAAATCGCGTGTCGGTATCGCGTCGGTATCCGGGTGGCAGAGCGTCGGTGCCGTTGGCGCGGAAATTTCCTTGGAAAGGAAATTGTCAAAAGTCTTCGAAAGACTTTTGACCCGGCCTCACGCCGGATGGTTGCGAAGGGCCTTGGCGCCTGTCTTTGAAACCAGCGCGGATCGCGGCGGGCTACGCAAACTCGGGAGTTCTCCGAGCGTTCAGTCGTGCTCGCGTTCCCCGAAGATGGCGCTGCCGACGCGGATATGGGTGGCGCCCAGGGCGATGGCGCGTTCGAAATCGCCGCTCATGCCCATGGAGAGGCCGGACAGCCCGTTGCGTTCGGCGATCTTCGCCAGCAGGGCGAAATGCAGGCTGGGCTCCTCGTCGATGGGTGGAATGCACATCAGCCCCTCGATCTCAAGGTCGAGGGCGCGGCACTCGGCGATGAAGGCGTCGGCCTCGTTGGGGAGGATACCGGCCTTCTGGTCCTCTTCGCCGGTGTTGACCTGGATGAAGAGGCCGGGGCAGCGCCCCTCTTCCTGGGCCAGCCGCGCGATGGTCCTGGCCAGCTTGGGCCGGTCGACGGAATGGATCGAGTCGAACAAGTCGAACGCCTGACGCGCCTTGTTGGTCTGGAGCGGGCCGATGAGGTGCAGGACGACGTCATCGTAGCGTTCCCGGAAACCGGGCCATTTACCGGCCGCTTCCTGCACGCGGTTCTCGCCGAAGACGCGGTGGCCTTCGTCCAGCACGGCGGTGACCCGGTCGTCGGGCTGCACCTTGGAGACGGCGATCAGTTCGACCGAGCCGGGGTCGCGGCCGGCGTCCTGTTCGGCGGCTGCGATGCGGGCTTGGATATCGTGCAGGCTCATCGTGGGAATCCGGGCGATTTCGACTGTCGGCTTAGTGCCACAGGACGGACGATTGCGCAAATCCCGGCGCCCGGGAACCACAGTCGTGATCCATTCGGACACGGGGACCGGATAACAACCTTGCCGACGTTGGTATGGTTGGATAATGAAGGGAAAACTGGAACGGGTGGTGGAATGTTCAAATCCCCTTTGAAAAGCGCCGTGGTGCTGTTGGCGAGCGTGGGCCTGCTGGCTTCGTGCAGCGCGTTCAGGAATGCCAAGCTGGACCCTGACGCGTACAAGGTCGAAGGCGGCCCGAACCAGACACCGACGGCCGCGACAGGGGGCACCAGCCTGTTCGACGCCTTCAAGAACGATGGCACGGGTGGTATCCGGGTGAACCGGTTTTTGTGGACCGCCTCGCTGGAGGTCCTGGATTTTCTTCCCGTGCAGAGCGCGGATCCGTTCACCGGCGTGATCTCGACCGGGTATGGTCGGCCGCCGGGCGGCGGGCGGGCCTATCGCGCGACCGTGCTGATCAGCGATCCGGCGCTGGATGCGCGGGCGCTGAACGTGGCGCTGCAATCGCAGAGCGGCCCGGTTGCCGCGGGCACGCAACGCGCCATCGAGGATGCGATCCTGAGTCGCGCCCGGCAACTGCGTACGCAGGCCGGCCGCTTCTGACCCCTGACGGGCGCGCCCTAGACCGGCGCGCCTTCCATTATGTCCGATATCCATTCGACCTGGCGCGGCAGGCAAATCGTGCGCAGATCGTACTTGTCGCGCATCAGATCCCGTGCGGCGGCACCGAGCCTGCGCCGCGCCGCTTCGTCTTCGAGCAGCGCGCAGACTTCATCCACCAGTGCTTCGCCGTCGAAGAAATCGACCAGTCGGCCGGTCTCGTCGTGGCGAATCACTTCGCGCACCGGCGTGGTGTCGCTGGCGACGATCGCCGCGCCGCAGGACATCGCCTCCATCAGCGACCAGCTGAGCACGAAGGGATAGGTGAGGTAGACGTGCACGCGGCTGACCTGCAGCAAGCGCAGGAACTGGTCGTAGGGAATGCGGCCAAGGAAGTGGACACGGGCCATGTCGGCGTCGGAGATCTGGCCGCGGACCTCGTCGAGGAAAATCTGTTTCCAGGTCTGGCCCTTGGGCGGGGCGGCGCCATAGCTGACCTCGTCGCCGCCGACGATCAGCACCTTCGCGTCGGGCCGTTCGCGCAGGAGGCGCGGCAGGGCGCGCATGAAGATGTGGTAGCCGCGATAGGGTTCTAGGTTCCGGTTGACGAACGTGATGACCTCGTCGTCCCGGGTGACGTCGACCTGGCCTTCGATCGTCAGCCGGACATCGGGCTTTGGACAGGCGGAGAGCGTGTCGATTCCGTCATGCGAGACGGTGATCTTGTCGCGGAACTCGGCGGGGAAGGTATCGGCCTGGAACCGCGTGGGGCTTATCCCGGCGTCGGCAACGGGAAAATGCAGGTGATTGTTGATGTTCTTCATCCGGATGCGCAGCGCCTGAAGCCCACGGTCCGACTTGGCGAATTCGGGGTCGAAGTCGAGGTGCTGATCATCGGTGAGGTGGTAGAGCTCGCAGTAGATGGCAAGCCGTGCCTCGGGCCAGACATCGCGCAGGAACATCGATTCGCCCCAACCGTGATGCGCGAGGATGAGATCGGGCGCATAGCCGTTTTCCTTCATCGTGCGTGCGGCGCGGTAGCAGGCGTCGCCGCGGGTGACCTTGGTGTCGAGATCGACGAGCCACGGGTGCAGGTTCTGGGGCGCGCGTTTGGACAGAGTGTAGGGGACAACCTGCACGCCGTTCCATTTGGTCGGCTTGTCGACCTTGAGCGTCAGGGCCACGCAGTGGTGTCCGCGCGAGGCCAGCAAGGGTGCCAGATGTTTGTACTGGCCGGGAAAATTCTGATGTATGAAGAGGATTTTCATGCAACTGCCTGTGCGTTTTTTCAGGCTTATAGCGGCGGGGCGGAATTTTGCAAAATTCCGCGTCGGAAAATTCGGATTTTCCGGCCCGATTTCTTGCAAGAAATCGGTTACGCCTGATTTTTGCCCGCTGCGCACTGGACCCTGCGGGCGTGGGGCCCTATCACCCTTTGGAGTTTGAGAAACAAGGGACCGGACGGGACATGTCGCGTTATTCCGCCGCCGAGATCGAAGCAAAATGGCAAAAGGCCTGGGACGAGGCCGGGATTTTCCGGGCCGAGAGGTCGCGGGACAAGCCGAAATACTATGTGTTGGAGATGTTTCCCTATCCGTCGGGGCGCATCCACATGGGGCATGTTCGCAATTACACGATGGGCGACGTGATCGCGCGGTACCGGCTGTCGACCGGGCACAGCGTGCTGCACCCGATGGGCTGGGACGCGTTCGGGATGCCCGCCGAGAATGCCGCGATGGCGAGCGGAGGCCATCCCAAGGACTGGACCTATGGCAACATCGCGGACATGCGCGGGCAGATGAAGCCATTGGGCCTGTCGATCGACTGGAGCCGGGAGTTTGCCACCTGTGATCCGGAATATTACGGCCAGCAGCAGGCGCTGTTCCTCGATTTCCTGGAAAAAGGGTTGGTCTACCGCAAGAACGCGGTGGTGAACTGGGACCCGGTGGACATGACCGTGCTGGCCAACGAGCAGGTGATCGACGGCAAGGGCTGGCGGTCTGGCGCGGAGGTCGAGAAGCGCGAGCTGACGCAGTGGTTCTTCAAGATCTCGGATTTCTCGGAGGAGCTTCTGGAGGCGCTGGACGGGTTGGAGAACTGGCCGGCCAAGGTGCGGTTGATGCAGGAAAACTGGATCGGCAAGTCGCGCGGCATCGAGATTCCGTTCGAGCGGACGGATGCGGATGACCCGATCATCTGTTACTCGACCCGGCCCGACACGATGCGCGGGGCAAGTTTCATCGCGATTTCGCCGGAGCATCCGGTGAGCCGTGAGCTGGCGAAGGACAAACCCGAGCTGGCGGCGTTCATCGCGGAGACGCGCAAGATGGACACCACAGAGGCCGCGATGGAGAAGGCCGAGAAGAAGGGGATCGACACCGGGATCACGGTGCGTCACCCGGTCTGGCCCGACAAGGAACTGCCCGTCTGGGTCGGTAATTTCGTGTTGATGGATTACGGCACCGGCGCTGTCTTCGGCTGTCCGGCGCATGATCAGCGGGACCTTGATTTCGCGCGGAAATATGGGCTTGAGGTGCGCAATGCCTTTTACCTGCCCGGGCAGGAAAAACATGTCGAGACCGAGGCGCTGGTGCCGGCCAAGACCGAGACGGTGGTGTATATCGACCATTTCGCAGGCGTGGGCGAGGCCACCAGCCAGGAAGGGATCGACGCCACGATCGACTGGTTGGAGGAAAAGGGGCTTGGCACGGGGCAGGTGAAGTATCGCCTGCGCGACTGGGGGTTGTCGCGGCAGCGGTATTGGGGCTGTCCCATTCCCGTGGTGCATTGCGAGGCCTGCGGCGTGGTGCCCGAGAAGAAGGAAAACCTGCCGGTCGAATTGCCCTATGACGAGGGCGGCACGCCGATTGATTTTTCAATCCCGGGCAACCCGCTGGATCGGCATCCGTCGTGGCGGGACTGCACATGCCCGAGCTGCGGCGCGGATGCACGGCGCGAGACGGACACGATGGACACATTCGTGGACAGCTCCTGGTACTTCGCGCGATTCACTGCGCCGGATGCGGACACGCCGACGCGGATGCAGGATGCGACGTACTGGATGAACGTGGATCAGTATATCGGCGGCATCGAGCATGCGATCCTGCATTTGCTTTACAGCCGGTTTTTCGCCCGGGCGATGCATATCTGCGGGCACCTGCCGGAAAAGGCGATCGAGCCGTTTGACGCGCTGTTCACGCAAGGGATGGTGACGCATGCAATTTACAGGACGTTGATCTTGGAGGATCGTATAGATCCAGATAGTGGTGAAAAATATCAGCTTGCTAAGGATTTATATCACTACCCCGAAGATATTGTTCCTCTTTCTTACAATGACATCGAACTAGTAGCGCTCAAATCCACTTTTAAAGAGCACGGTATGAAAGTCGATGACGAAAACCATCGGAAAGTAATACATAATCTGGTCTACCAAAATCCGGACTTAAGAGTTGAGGTTGTTCCTTCAGCGAAAATGTCCAAGTCAAAAAACAACGTCGTCGACCCGGTGAACATCATCGACGCCTTCGGGGCCGATACCGCGCGGTGGTTCGTGCTGTCGGACAGCCCGCCGGAGCGGGACGTGGAATGGACCGCCGCCGGGGCCGAGGCGACGTTCAAGCACCTGGCGCGGGTCTACCGGATCGTGTCGGAGATTGCAGGGGATACCAGCCCGGCCAATGCGTCCGAGGATGAGGCGCTGGCAAAAGACATGCACCGGGCGATCCATGACGTGACGGGCGGCGTGGAAAGCTTTGGCTTCAACGCGGCGATTGCCAAGCTGTACGGCTTTACCAATACGCTGGCCAAGTCCGGTGCAGGCGCGGAGGCGAAGAAGGCCGCGGCCAAGGTTCTGGCGCAGCTGATGTCGCCGATGACGCCGCACCTGTCCGAAGAGCTTTGGTCCGTGCTGGGCGGCGAGGGGCTGGTGGCGCAGGCGCCCTGGCCTGTGGCCGAGGAGGCGATGCTGACCGATGACAACGTGACGTTGCCCATTCAGGTCAACGGAAAGCGCCGGGCCGAGATCAGCGTGCCAAAGGACATGGACAAGGCGGAGGTTGAAAAAGTCGCGCTGGCGCACGAAGCTGTGGCAAGGTCGCTGGATGGGGCCCAGCCCAAGAAGGTCATCGTTGTCCCGGGGCGGATCGTGAATGTCGTCGTTTAACCGTCGTTTCGTGTTGCTGTGTCTGCCTGCCGGGCTGGCCGCCTGTGGCTTTGCACCCGCCTACGGGCCGGGCGGAGCGGCGCAGAAGTTGCAGGGCGCGGTGCTGGTGGATGCACCGGACGGCCGTCCGGGCTATTTATTGACGCGCCACGTCGAGGAACGGCTGGGGCGCGGCGAGCGGCAGGTGTACGGGCTGAGCTATTCGATCAATCTGACGGAAGAGGCCGTCGCGATCTCGAGCACCAACGTGACGACGCGCTACAACCTGCTGGGCAATGTGAAATACGCTCTGCGCGATCTGCGGAGCAATGCCGTCGTGCTGAGCGGGCAGGCGGACAGCTTTACCTCCTACTCGGCGTCGGGGACCACCGTGGCGACGCAGGCGGCGCAGCGCGATGCCGAGGCGCGGCTGATGGTGATCCTGGCGGACCAGATCCTGAACCGGCTGACCGCCGAGGCCGGCAAGCTGCCGGCATGAAGCTGTCGCCCCGCGATGCGCCGGCGTATTTCGCGCGGCCCGATCCCGACAAGACCGGCCTGCTGATCTATGGCACCGATGCGATGCGCGTGGCGCTGAAGCGGCAGGAGGTGATCGCGGCCCTTATCGGACCGCAAGGCGAGGAAGAGATGCGGCTGACGCGTATCCCGGCGGGCGATTTGCGCAAGGACCCCGCGATGCTGCTTGATGCGGTCAAGGCGCAGGGCTTCTTTCCCGGCCCGCGCGTGGCCTTTGTCGAGGACGCCAACGAGACCGTGGCGCCGGTGGTGACGGCGGCGCTGGAGGACTGGCAGCCTGGGGATGCGCAGGTGGTGGTGACCGCCGGTGGCCTGAAGGCGACGTCGAAGCTGCGCAAGCTGTTCGAGGGGCATAAGAATGCCTATGCGGCCGCGATCTATGACGAGCCACCGGGCCGGGCCGAGATCGAGGCGATCCTGTCAAAGGCGGGCTTGCGGGATATTCCGCGCGAGGCGATGGCGGATCTCAATGCGCTGGCCCGCGCGCTGGACCCGGGCGATTTCCGCCAGACGATGGACAAGCTGGCGCTGTACAAGCGGGGCGATGACACGCCATTGAACGCCGAGGATATCGCCGCCTGTGCGCCGGTGTCGGTGGAGGCGGATCTGGACGACGTGCTGCATCTGGTGGCCGAGGCGAAGCCGGGCGAGATCGGGCCGGTGATGAAGCGGTTGCGGGCGCAGGGGTGCAGCCGGTGGGCTTGTGCATGGCCGCGAACCGGCATTTCCGCACGTTATACGCGGCGGCCAGCGATCCGGGCGGGCCGGGGCAGGGCATTGCCCGCGTGCGCCCACCGGTCTTTGGCCCCCGGCGCGACCGGATGCAGCGGCAGGCGGCGCATTGGGGCGCGGCCAAGCTGGAAGAGGCGCTGGGCGTGCTGACCGACACCGACTTGCGCCTGCGCTCGGCGGGGCAGACGGCGCCGGACATGGCGCTGGTGGAGCGCGCGCTGATCCGGCTGGCGACGCTGGCGCAGCGATAGGCCGGTTCAGGAGATTTCGGCGAACATGGCCAGCGTCTCGGCCTCGGTCATGCGCTTGTGGTCGCCGGCGAGCGCGTAGCCGTCGGGCTTGCGGTCGATGAAGATCTCCTCGGTGAGGCTGATGCCGGAGGGATCGTCCAGAAGGCCGAGGCCCACATGCATGTCGCCCTGCATCGGGCCCGGTGCGGTGACGCGGTAGAAGAGGTTGGTGCCGCAGGTGGCGCAGAAGCAGCGCTCGGCCCAGTCGGACGAGGTGTAGGCGGTGATGTTCTGCGCACCGGTGATGGTCGCGCCGCCGGCTGGGACATGCAGGCCAAGGTAGATGCCGCCGGACCATTTGCGGCACATGCCACAGTGGCAGGCGCCGGTGGTGTCGGGGGCCTCCGCGATATCAAGCGTGACGGCGCCGCAAAGGCAGGTGGCAGTCTTGTGCATGTGAAGTCTCCGGCCAGGTGGGCGCAGGATAGGCGACCAGTATGACAGGAAATGTCAGCAAGGGGTCGGTTTTTCGTTGCACCGGCGTGAAAGCCGGGCAAGCGTGAGGCGACATTTCCAGGAGAGACGCGATGTACGAGGTGATCGGATCGAAAGCCAGCCGGGCCTTTCGGGTGCTGTGGATGCTGGAGGAGTTGGGGCTGGACTATGACCACACGCCTGCCGGGCCGCGCAGCGCCGAAGCGGTGGCGGCAAACCCGTCGGGCAAGATACCGGCGTTGCGGGTGGATGGCGCGGTGGTGACCGAGTCGATCGCCATCATGGCGTATCTGGCCGACCGGCACGGGGCGCTGACCCATCCCGCCGGCAGCCTGGAGCGGGCGCGGCAGGATGCGCTGACGCACCAGATCCTCGACGACGTGGATTGCAGCCTGTGGATGGCGGCGCGGCATACCTTCGTGCTGCCCGAGGAGAAGCGGGTGCCCGAGGTCAAGGAAACGCTGAAATGGGAATACGAGGCCAATATCGCGCGGTTGTCCGAGGCGCTGGACGGCCCGTTCCTGACGGGCGAGGAAATGACGGTGCCCGATATCCTGCTGGTTCACTGCCTGCGCTGGGCCGAGATCGCGAAATTTCCCGAGCCGGGGGAGGTTCTGGCGGACTACCGCGCCCGGCTGGAGGCGCGCCCGGCCTTTCAAAAGGTCGTTGCGATGGCGTGAGGGATTCGCGGTCGGTCAGGACCGGGACGCGCGCGTCGCGAACCGGGCCGCGGCCTGGCCGGCCCAGAGGCCCGTGGCGAGGCAGGCGGTCAACAGATAGCCGCCGGTGGGCGCCTCCCAATCGAGCATCTCGCCGGCGGCGAAGGTGCCGGGGCGCGACAGCAGCATAAGGTCGGGGTCGAGAGCGTCGAAGCGCAGGCCGCCGGCGGTCGAGATGGCCTCGTCAAGCGGGCGGGGACCTTGGAGCGGGACCGGCAGGGCCTTGACCAGCGGTGCGAGATCGGCGGGCAGGGGGCGGGCCACCTCGTGCAGCAGGGCCTGTTCGGCAGGGCCGAGACGAAGCGTCTTGCGCAGGTGGTTCGACAGGCTGGCCTTGCCGCGGGGGCGGCCCAGGCGGGCGCGGACCTCGTCGTGTGACAGGTCGGGCCGCAGGTCGATCGTGAGGGGTGCCCCCTCGCGCAGGGGTCGGGACAGGGCATAGAGACCACCGCCTTCGAGCCCGGCGGCCGACAGGACGATTTCGCCGCGCGAGACCTGCGGCCCGGCGTGCAGCGCGATGTTCTTCAACGGCTGGCCGAAATGGCGTTGCATGTGATCGGACCAGGCGACGGTGAACCCCATGTTGGCGGGCTGGAACGGGGCCGTATGGCCGGGAAGGTGCGCGGCCCAGGCCCCGTCGGAGCCCAGCCGCGCCCAGCTGGCCCCGCCGCAGGCCAGCACGGTGACGGTGGGCGTGCGGCGGTGCGGGCCCTGGGGCGTGTCGAAGAGCACGGCGTCGCCCTCCCACCCGGTCCAGCGCCAGCGGCGGTGAAGGGTGACGCCCAGTCCATCCAGTCGGGCGAGCCAGGCGCGCAGCAGGGGGGAGGCTTTCATCGCGGCGGGAAAGACGCGGCCGGTCGTGCCCGTGAAGGTGGGCTGGCCCAGCCCTTCCGCCCAGCGGATGACATCGTCGGGGCCGAAGGCCGACAGCATTGGGCGCAGCCGGGGTGCCGCCTCGGCATAGGCGGCGAGGCAGGTGTCGGGATCCTCGGCCTTGGTCAGGTTGAGGCCCGATTTGCCCGCCATCAGGAACTTGCGAGCGGGCGAGGGCTTGGCCTCGGCCACGGTGACGGCACAGCCTGCGGCGGCCAGCGCCTCGGCGGCCATGAGGCCCGCCGGGCCGGCCCCGATGACGAGGGCGGTCGTCATGCGCAGCTCAGTGTCCGACGCGCCGGTCTGGACAGGTGCGGTCGCGGTTCATGTGCTTGAGGCATTGGCGGGCCTTTCGGATTTGGCGGAGGGACGATAGCCCCTTGCCAAGTCGCATCTCGCCTCCATCCTGTTGCCTGTCAGATGGCAAAGATCAAGGGAAAGCGATGGAGGACCCGGTATGTCCGCTTTGCGGACGGCCCATCCCGCCCGAGGCGAAGCAGAGCCTGCACCACCTGGTGCCCAAGCTGAAAGGCGGCAAGGGCGGGCCGGTCGTTCTGTTGCACCAGATCTGCCACAACGAGATTCACGCGACGCTGACAGAGGCGGAGCTGGCGCGGGACTATGCCACGGTCGAGGCGTTGCGGGCGCATCCGCGGCTGGAAAAGTTCATCCGCTGGGTGGCCAAGCGCCCGCCCGCATTTCATTCAAAAACGCCGGGTGGGCGGCGGAAACGTTGATCGAGCGCAAGGCCGGACGTGTCGGCTTGCAGTAACCTATATGCGGGAGGATCGGATCATGACCGTTCATTATGAAGAAGACGCGGAAACGAAGACTGTCGAGCTGACCGTATCCGGAAAGGTCACGCGGGACGACTACGACCGGATCGTAGGCCGGATGCAGGGGTTCATTGACGCCCATGGCACGGTGAAGCTGATCGAGGTGATCGAGAGCCTCGACGGGTTCGAGCCCTCGGTAATCTGGCCGGGGATCAAGTTCGATTTCAGGAACCTGCGCCATATCAGCCATGTGGCGGTGGTGTCGGATATCGGCTGGATCGGGCCGGTGTCGAAGGCGGCGGGGGCGCTGATGTCGACTAAGCTGCGGACGTATGACCTGGCGGATCTGGATGCGGCGCGGGAGTGGATCGCGTCAGAGTGACTTGACCATGTGCCGGGATGGGCCACTCTAGCGGGCGTGGTAACATGCGAGGGCAAGATGGATCCGACACGGCGGGACGTGATGGCGCTGGTCGGCGGACTGGCCGGGGCGCAGGTGGTGCCGGGGCTGGCTTGGGCCGGTGCGCCGGGGCACAGCCTGACCGCCGCGCCCGCCGAGGTGCAGTTGGCGCCCGGGGACTACCCGAAGACGCGCGTCTGGGCCTACGGCGGGCAGGTGCCGGGGCCGGTGTTGCGCCAGCAGCAGGGCGAGATGTTCGAGGCGCGGCTGGTCAACGGGCTGGAGCAGGAAACGACCGTGCATTGGCACGGGTTGCGCCTGCCCAACGCGATGGACGGCGTGCCGGGCATGACGCAGGCGGCGGTGCGCCCCGGCGAGAGCTTCGACTATCGCTTTGCGCTGCGCGATGCGGGCACGTTCTGGTACCACCCGCACGCCAACTCGCTGGAGCAGATCTCGCGCGGGCTGGCCGGGGTGCTGGTGGTGGACGAGGCGGAGCCGCCGGAGGTGGATGCCGAGGAGATCCTCGTGCTGGATGACTGGCGGCTGACCGAGGACGCGCAACTGCATCCCGAGTTCGGCAACCGGCACGACATGTCCCATGCCGGGCGGCTGGGCAATTACATCACGGTCAATGGTGTGGGGGAGATGCGGCGCAGCTATCCGCGGGGCACGCGGTTGCGGCTGCGGGTGGTGAATGCGGCGACGGCGCGGGTGTTCCGGCTGGTGTTCCAGGGGATGAAGGCGTGGACCGTCGCGCTGGATGCGATGCCGGTGGAGCGGCCCGAGCGGGTCGAGCAGCTGGAACTGGGGCCGGCGCAGCGCGCGGACCTGATCGTGGATATCACCGCCGAGACCGGGGAAGAGGCGGTCATCGGATCGGTGGAGCGGGACGGGACCTATGCGACCGTGGCCGTGTCGGTCGACGGCGCGGAACAGGCCGTGCGGGAGGCGCCGCAGGCATTGCCGCCCAACGACCTGCCCGTGCTGGTGTTGAAGGATGCGCGGCAGGTGCCGCTGGTCATGCAGGGCGGCGCGATGCGGGGCCTGCCGGAGCAGGTCATGTGGAAAGGCTCGAAGATGGAGGTGTGGGCGCTTTATGAGGCGGGGCAGTTCTGGGCCTTCAATGGGCAGGCCGGGATGGACGGGGCACCGCTGATCGAGGCGGCTCTGGGCGAGACGGTGCGGGTGCCGATGGAGAACCGGACGGCGTTTTCCCATTCAATGCACCTGCATGGGCAGCATTTCCGCGAGGTTCTGCCGGGGGGCGGTCTGGGGCCGTGGCGCGATACGCTGGTGATCCATCCCGACGAGAGCCGCGAGATCGCCTTCGTCGCCGAGAATCCGGGCGACTGGATGTTTCATTGCCATATGGCCGCGCACCAGATGTCGGGCATGATGAACTGGATTCGCGTGGGCTAGGGGCCGTTTTCCGCGCGGAAAACGGGATAGAAAATGCGTATTTTCTATCCCGGAATTTTAGAAAATTCCGGCGCGATCAGGGGCGGCAGAGGTGCTTGATGCCTGCCGCGTGGTCAGGCGTTGCGCCGAGCGCATCGGTGGCGAGCGTGCGGGCGGTGTCGAGCAGGGCATCGGGTTCGGTCACCTGGTCGACCAGACCCCAGTGATGCGCGGTGTCCGTGTCGATCTTCTGGCCCGCCATCAGGATCATCTTGGCCCGCGACGGGCCGATCAGCCGCGTCAGCCGCCCCGGATCGGAAGGTTGCGGCAGGAAGCCCAGTTTCATCACCGGATAGAAGAACCTGGTGCCGGGCACCGCGATGCGCAGGTCGCAGGCCAGCACCATGCCCATGGCCCCGCCTGCGACGGTGCCGTTGAGTGCGGCGATGGTCAGGCAGGGCAGCGTCGAGAGCGCGCCCGAGAGGCGCTCCCATACCGGGTCGGTCGGCAGGCCGGACTTGGCGGCCTCGAGGTCCATGCCCGCCGAGAACGCCTTGCCGCGGCCTGTGAGGACCAGCGCGCGGGCCTCGGTGGCGGCCTCGGCGATTTCCGCCAGCTCGGTCAGCATGGCGTGGGTCAGGGAATTGGCCTTGTCCGGCCGGTTAATGGTGACGGTCCAGAGGCCGTCGTCGGATTTGTCGAGGTCGATCATCTGAGCCCCACCGCGAGACGGATATCCTCGTTGCGCAGGCTGATGTCCTGACCCAGCCAGCCATCTGCCTCGGGTGTGCACATCCAGGCGAGCGCGCGGGCGGGCCAGTCGGGCGGGATGTGGTCGGACCAGTCGAGCTGGGCCACGGGGTTCATGCCGCTGGCCTTGATCTGGTGCTGCATGTCGGTGGCCACCGTGCCGGGCGACAGGCCCAGCACGCGAATGCCGTGATCGCGGTTTTCCTTGTCGGCGGCGCGGGTGAGCATCAGTGCCGCGGCCTTGGAGGCGCAATAGTGGCTCCAGCCTTCGAGCGCGCTGGTGGCGGCGCCGGAGCTGATGGTGATGATGGTGCCGGAGCCGGCCTGTTTCATGACCGGCAGGGCGGCGCGCATGCCGTGGAAGACGCCCTTGAGGTTGATGTCGATGACCTTGTCCCATGCGTCGGGATCGACGTCTGACAGGTGCGCGATGGGCTCGATCACCCCGGCGTTGCCGATCAGCACGTCCAGCCCGCCAAAGCGGTCGGTGGCGGCGGCCACGGCGGCGCTGACGTCGTCGTATCGGCTGACGTCGCAGGATACGGCCAGCGCGCGGTCGCCGATCTCCGACGCGATCTCTTCGATCGCGGCGGTGCTGCGCGCGGCGAGCACCACGTTGGCGCCGAGAGCTGCGAAGTGGCGGGCGGTGGCGGCGCCGATGCCACGGCTGGCGCCGGTGATCATGACGGTCTTGTCTTGCATGGATTGAACCTTTTTCATCGCTGCGGTGACGTATGTTCACGCCAGAGCTATCGCCTGGAACCGGCGAGGTCCAGCGCAAGGCAGGGAATACCCCCTTGACCATGTTTGCGCGACAACGGAAGCTGGAGCAAAGCGGGGATTTCAAAGCGAAAGGATTCTTCATGAAAATATTCGGTATGGCGGGCAAGGCGCGGTTCGGAACCGCCACGGCGATCGGTCTCGCGCTTGCAGCGGGAAGCGCGCAGGCAGACGTGACGCCGGCGGATGTCTGGGCGGACTGGCAGGAGTATCTGGCCAGCGCGGGCTATGAGGTGAGCGGAGAGGAAAACCAGTCGGGCGATGCGCTGACGGTGTCAGATATCACCATGTCCATGGTCATCCCCGAGGAGGACACGACGGTCTCGGTCGACATGGGCGAGATGACCTTTACCGACAATGGTGACGGAACCGTGTCGATCACCTTGCCCGCGTCGATGCCGATGAACGTGATGGTCTCGTCGCCCGATGCGGAAGACTTCAGCGTCGGGATGCAATACGACACCACGGGTCTGGAAATGACGGCGTCCGGCGATGCCGATGACCTGCTTTACAATTACACGGCAGATGAAGTCGCCATCATCCTGAACGACGTGACGGTCGAAGGCGAGACCATGGATCTTGGCACTGTCGAGTTCCGGATCGCCGATGTCAGTGGCACCACCACCATGAAGATCGGCGATCTGCGCACTTCCGAGCAGAAGATGACCACGGGGCCGGTGACCTATACCGTCGATATCGACGAGCCCGAGGGCGAGGGCGGGGAGATCATGCTGAACGGCCAGTTCGCCGGCATGACCGTCGCGGCCAACGGCACGATGCCGCTGGAAATGGACCCTGCAAACCTGGGGGCGTCGATCGAGAACGGTTTCGACGTGGACGCGACGGTGGCCTATACCGAGGGGTCGAGCGAATTCAAGCTGGTCGATCCGCCGCAGACGACCGAAGGCACGACAAGTTCGGACGGTGGCGAGATCACCGTCGCGCTGGGCGGAGACGGGCTGACCTATGATCTGTCATCCAGCAACATGCAGCTGAAGATGGCCGGGGGCGACATCCCGCTGCCGATCGAGGTCGCGTTCGGCACCGCCGCGTTCAACCTGACCATGCCTGTCGCCAAGAGCGAAGAGGAACAGGATTTCGCCATGGGCTTGACGCTGGGCGAATTCACCATGTCGGACATGATCTGGGGCATTTTCGACCCCGCGGGCCAACTGCCGCATGACCCGGCGACGATCGACCTCGACCTGACCGGGACGGCCAAGCTGTTCTTCGACCTGTTCGATCCCGAGCAGATGGAGGCTGCGGAAACCGGCGAGCTGGGGATGCCGGGCGAGCTGAATACGCTGGACATCAACACGCTGACGGTCAGCGCCGCGGGCGCGGAACTGACCGGCGAAGGTGAATTCACCTTCGACAATACCGACCTCGAGACCTTCAACGGGATGCCCGCGCCGGACGGGTCCGTCGACCTGAGGCTGACGGGCGCGAACGGGCTGCTGGATACGCTGATCGCCATGGGCCTTGTGCCCGAGGAACAGGCGATGGGCGTGCGCATGATGATGGGCATGTTCGCGGTGCCCGGCGACGGTGAGGATGTGCTGACCTCGAAGATCGAGGTCAACAGCGACGGGCAGGTCCTGGCCAACGGGCAGCGCCTGCGCTGAGCCCGAGGACGACAAGGAAATCCTAGGGGGCCGGACGATCCGGCCCCTCGTGCTTTTGACGGTTTTCGAGTGCTGACGAGAGGTAAGCCTAATGACGAATTTCCGCGTGTTTCCCGTGATTTTGAGCGCCTCTGCCGTGATGCCGGTGGCGGCGCTGGCCGATGTGACGGCCGAGGACGTGCTGACCAACATGATGGCCCCGGCCCGTGCCCTTGGCTTTGACGTCACCGCCGAGCCGGTGCGCGAGGGCGACAGCCTGCGGGTTGAGAGCATGGTCATGACCTATGCCCTGCCGATGGACGCGGGCGAGGCGCGGCTGAGCTCGAACGGGTTCACGCTGACCGAGCAGGGCGACGGCAGCGTCGCGCTGAGCTATTCCGAAGGGATGACGGCCGAGGTCACCTTTACTTTGCCTGACGAGGGCGAGGTGATGTCGGCAACGCTGACCTACGAGGGCTTTGACACACCGACCATCGCCACCGGAACGCCGGGGCAGGTGAGTTACGAGGGCGCGTTCGAGAATGCGCGGTTCGCCCTGACCGATTTCACCGTGCCGGACGAAGGCGTGCTGGACGTGTCGGTGCAAGGCACGTTGACCGGCACCAGCCGGTACGAGATCACCGAGGGCGATATCGTGAAGGTGTCCATGTCCACGACCTCGGACACCATGACGTTCGACACGAAATTCAGCGATCCGGAAGGCGCGGTGTCGAGCGGGACGCAAAAAATGACCGGTGGTACGTCGGAGTTGGAAATGGCGATCCCGGCGGGCCAGATCGACCTTTTGAACCTGGATGATGCGCTGCGGGCCGGGCTGATGCTTGTGGCCAGGACCGGAGGCATGCGGGTGGATGGCACGACGGTGACAAAGGTCGAGGACACGGAGATGCGCCAGGCCACCGCCTATACCATGGACAGCAACGACATCTCGCTGGGCGAGGATGGCCTGTCGATGAGTGGTGTCTATACCGATTTCGCGTTCGAGTTCCTGATGCCGCCGGACCTGCCGTTTCCGATTGCGGGCGAGATTGCACGCAGCGAGGGCCGGGTCACCGCGCCATTGACCGAGACCGATGGCGCGGTTCCGGTGGAGGTGCGCATGACGTTGGAAGAGGTGTCGCTGGACGAGGCGATCTGGGCGCTGTTCGATGGGCAGGAACAACTGCCGCGCGACCCGATGACGGTGGTTCTTGACCTGTCGGGCGAGGCCGCGCTGAGCCGCGATCCGCTGGATATCATGCGGATGATGGAAGTCCCGCCGGCCGAGGAGACGCTGGGCCGGATCGAAAGCCTGCGTTTGAACGAGCTGGTGGTGCGCGCCGTGGGCGCGGAGCTTACCGGCAGCGGTGCCTTCGAGATCGACAACGAGGATTACGAGACTTTCCCGGGTATGCCTGCCCCGAGCGGCAGCGTGGACTTGCGGGTCAGCGGGGCCAACGGCCTGATCGATACGCTGGTCGCCATGGGGCTGGTCCCCGAGGAGCAGGCGATGGGAACCCGCATGATGCTGGGGATGTTCGGCGCACCCGGCGAGGGCGAGGACGTGATCACCTCGACCATCGAGGTGACCGAGGATGGCCAGGTGTTGGCCAACGGCCAGCGCTTGCGGTGAGCCGATGAGACGACGGCTGGCATTGGCGGCTGCGGTGCTGTGCGCGCCGCAGGCCGCATCTGCCGAGCTGACACCCGACGAGGCATGGGGCGTCTGGACGGCACAGTTCGAGGCGCTTGGCCTTGAGTGGGAGGCCGAAGCCGTGCCCGAGGGCGATGCGCTTGCGGTGGGGCCGATCTTTCTGACGATGCGGTTTCCGGGGCTTCCACTGAAGATGAATCTGCAACTGCCGGGCCCGCGTTTCGTGCCCGACGCCGGGGAGGTCGAGGTGCAGTTGCCCGCGTCCGACACCATGCCTTTCAGCCTGTCCCCGACAGGCGACGGAGGACCGGGTTTTGCCGCGTCCGGCGCGTTGGCCTGGCGGATGGAGGATGTCCGCGTGCGGATGCGCGAGGCCGGCGACGGCGTCGAGACGCGCTGGAGCGGGGCGCGTTTCGAGATCGACATGACCGAGTACGGGTTTCGCGGCCGGCCCTTTCCGGCGGAATACCGATACGTGCAGTCCCGTTTCGACATCACGCAGACCAGCCGGATCGCCGATGGCTGGCTGCATTTCACGCGCCGGGGCGAGGCCGGACAGGTGGTGATCGACTATGGCTATGGTGACGGGACCACCCCGCAGGGTCTGGCCGGTACGCTGAAGCGCGACGAAGTCGAGAGCCTGACCGAATTGCGCCTGCCGCGGGATGGACCCTCGCTCGACCGTCTGCCGGAGCTTGCAGAGGCGGGCATGATGCTCAGGCACGAAGCCGTGGCGGCGGCGGGGCTGGATGAGGACGAGGAATGGGTCGCCGGCGATTTGATTGCCACGGGCGAGACCAGGTGGGTGAACATCACCGCGCTTTTCACGCTGGCGGGCGAGGGGGCTCGTGTCGTCTCGGGCTCGGACGGGGCCGTGATGCAATTGACGGACAAGGCGCTGGGCCTCGACGTGGACCTGGAGGCGGCGCGGGTTCTGCTGGACCTGGCGATGCCGGTCCTGCGCAAGGTCGAGCCGCAGGATTACGCGCTGCGCTTCGAACTGGACGGCTTGACACTGTCCGAGGACACCTGGGCACAGTTTTTCGTGGCCGACGGCCTGGCGCGGCAGGCGGCGGACCTGAAGGTCGACCTGGGCGGCAAGGCGATACTTTTGGAGACGGTCTTTGACCTGGCGGCGCTGGGGCGGTCGTTTTACGGCGCCCTGCCGGTTTCGATAGAAACGCTGGACCTCAAGGCGTTGGAGGCCCGGTTCTGGGATGCGGAACTGACCGGAAGAGGCGCGGTGGAATTCGATCATGCTGCCCCGCGCATGCTCGACGGGTTCCCGGCGGCCAAGCGAGACGCCCGTTTCGAGTTGGTTGGCGCGCAGGACCTGCTTGACCGGCTGATCGCTGTCGGTGTTCTGACGGCCGAGGACGCGATGTCGGCCAGGATGATGATGGGCATGTTCACCGCGCCGGTGGAGGGCGAGACCGACGCAGTGCGCGCCGAGGTCGAGATCGGCCCTGACGGTCAGGTCACGGTGAACGGGCAGCGACTGCGCTGACCGCGCCCTGCATGGCTTGCGCCCGTTCCGGCGGCGCAGTAGATCGGTCCTCGACCCTATCCCTCATGCCGCCAAGATGCCCGATCGGGGCGGCGCAACCAGGAGACTTTCATGTCCGTGACCCCGGAAACCCTGACCGAAGCGCTGCTGTCTGCCGCCCGCAAGGCCGGCGCAGAGGCGGCGGATGCGGTGGCTGTCGAGCGGCGGTCGCAGAGCATCAACGTCCGGGGCGGGACGCTGGAACAGGCCGAGCGGTCGGAAAGCGTCGAGATCGGGTTGCGGGTGTTCGTGGGACAGCGGCAAGCCTGTGTCGGGGCGTCGGACACGCGCGACGAAACGCTGGCAATGCTGGCGGAGCGGGCCGTTGCCATGGCGCGGGAAGCGCCCGAAGATCCGTTCGCCGGGCTGGCGGCGCCCGAGCAGCTGGCGCGGGACTGGGACGCCGCGGCGCTGGAACTGCACGATCCCGGCGCCGAACCGGCGGCGCCCGACATGCAGGAGGCCGCACTCGCGCTGGAGGCGGCGGCGATGGGCGTTGATGGAGTGACCCAGGTGCAGGCGGCTGCCGATCACCAGGTCGAGCAGATGCACATGGCCGGCTCGAACGGGTTCTCGGGCGGATTTACCAGCAGCGCCCGCAGCCTGAGCGCCGTGGCGATCGCGGGGCAGGGCACGGGGATGCAGCGCGACTATGACGCCGATACGCGCGTGTTTGCCGAAGACCTGCGCACGCCCGAGGAGATCGGGACGCGGGCGGGCGAGCGGGCCGCGGCGATGCTGGATGCCAAGAAGCCTTATACCGGGTCCTATCCCGTTCTTTACGACGAGCGCGTGGCCGCAAGCCTGATCGGGCATCTTCTGGCGGCGATCAACGGTGGCGCGGTGTCGCGCGGGGCATCCTGGCTGATGAACCGGATGGACGCGCCGGTGCTGCCGGACGCGCTGTCGCTGATCGACGATCCGCTGCGCCCGCGCGCGCTTGGCTCGCAGCCTTTCGATGCCGAAGGGTTGCCGGTGGCAAGACGGGCGCTGGTGCAGGACGGCGTGCTGAAATCCTGGATCCTGGACCTGTCGACGGGGCGCAAGCTGGGCCTGCCCTCGACCGGCCATGCACGGAGGGCGCCCTCTTCGGTACCGTCGCCGCTGTCGACCAACGTGACGCTGACGCAGGGCGACAAGAGCCGCGAAGAGCTGATGGCGGAAATGGGCACGGGCCTGTTGGTCACGTCGATGATCGGCTCGACGATCAACCCCAACACGGGCGATTATTCGCGCGGGGCGTCGGGGTTCTGGATCGAGAAGGGCGAGATCGCGTTTCCGGTGAACGAATGCACCATCGCGGGCAGTCTGCCGGAGATGCTGCGCGGGATCGTCCCGGCCAATGACGCGCGCCCCTGGAAGTCGCGCGTCGTGCCATCGCTGCTGGTCGAAGGGCTGACCCTTGCCGGCAGTTGAGCTGGATCTTCTGATTTCGGCGGCGCGGGCGGCGGGCGAAGTGGCCTGCCGCTATACCGGGCCCGAGGCGCGGGTCTGGGACAAGCCGGGCGGGGCCGGGCCGGTGACCGAGGCCGATCTGGCGGTGAACGAGGTGCTGGCCGAGCAGTTGCGTGGCGCCCGGCCCGAGTATGGCTGGCTGTCGGAGGAAAGCGCCGATACGCCCGAGCGGCTGTCGCGCGAGCGGGTGTTCATTATCGACCCGATCGACGGCACGCGCAGTTTCATCGAGGGCACGCGGACCTGGGCGCACGCGCTGGCGGTGGTCGAGCGGGGCGAGGTGGTGGCGGGCGTCGTCTATTTGCCGATGCGGGACATGATGTATGCCGCTGCCGCCGGGCAGGGGGCGACGCTGAACGGCAAACGCCTGAAAGTCAGCGATGCCGGGGCGCTGGACGGCAGCAGCATGTTGGCGGCGAAACCGAATTTCGATACGCGGCACTGGCGCGCGGGTCAGCCGCCCGCAATGGATCGGGGTTTCGTCCGTCGCTGGCCTATCGGCTGGCGCTGGTGGCCGAGGGGCGGTTCGACGCGATGATGACCCTGCGCGGGGCGTGGGAGTGGGACATCGCGGCGGGCGATCTGATCCTGCGCGAGGCCGGTGCCGTGACGTCGGACCGGGAAGGGCAGCCGCTGAGGTTCAACAACCCCATGCCGAAGCTCGACGGGGTCGTGGCCGCGAACGCGGCGGTGCATGGCGCGTTGCTGGAGGCGCTGGCGCCCGGGGCTGCGATCTGATCCGATTGTGCGGCTGCGCCGCGCAGGATTGGTTTGTTCGAGTATTTACGGAACGATGAAACACGCATTCGAGCGCCAGATTGGCGCGTCTTGTCCGTGGCGGTAGAGGCGCGCGCAGCACCGCCTAGATAACCGTTTCCAGAAGGGAGACGGGATATGGACGGGCAGACGGTGGAACAGGACGCGCGCAGTGTGGAATACCTGCGGCAGGGAGATCTTCGAGCGCAGCATGGCCGAGCTGCGGACGGAGCGGCGCAGGCGGGAGGCCAGCGGGTACGCGGTGATGGCCATGGCCTACAGACTTGAAGGGGCCACGCGGAAAGAGACCCGGCTGGGCAAGGGCGTGACGGCGTCGCACTACGCTCTTGTCACCTTCGTGGCGGTGGTGCCGAACGTGGCGATGATCCTGATGCTGGCGGACTGATACGCTTGGCGCTTGTACCGGGTGCGGCGCCGGTCTAGAGCCGGGGCATGACCCGTTCGGACAACCTGACCGGCGCGCTGCTGATGATGGCGTCGATGGCGTGCTTCACCTTCAACGACACCGCCATGAAGGCGATGGCGGGGGACGTGCCGCTGTTTCAGTTGCTGCTGCTGCGCGGGCTTCTGACAAGCGCTCTGGTGGCGTTGGTGGCATGGCGGATGGGCGCGCTGCGGGCAAGGCTGCCGCGCCGCGACTGGGGTCTGATGGCCGCGCGGACGGGCGCGGAGGTGGGCGCGGCCTATTTCTTTCTGACCGCGCTTTTCAACATGCCGCTGGCCAACGTCACTGCGATCCTTCAGGCGCTGCCGCTGACCATCACGCTGGCCGCCGCGCTGTTTTTGCGCGAGCCGGTGGGCTGGCGGCGGATGCTGGCGATCCTGGTAGGGTTCGCGGGGGTGCTGCTGATCGTGCGGCCGGGGACGGCGGACTTCAACTTTTACGCGGTCTATGCCCTGCTGGCGGTGGGGTGCGTGACCGTCCGCGATCTGTCGACGCGGCGGCTGTCGAAGGAGACGCCGTCGATTTTTGTCACCTTGCTTACATCCGTCGCGACGATGACGATCTTCGGTCTGCTGAGCCTGGGCGTGCCGTGGGCGCCGATGGGCGGGCGCGAAATCGGGTTGGTAGGCGCCGCTTCTTTGCTGATCATCGGCGGCTATCTGTTCTCGATCATGGTGATGCGGGTGGGCGAAATCAGCTTTGTCGCGCCTTTTCGCTATACCGGCCTGTTATGGGCGATGCTGCTGGGGTTCGTGGCCTTTGGCGAGTGGCCGGAGACGTTGACATTGATCGGCGCGGCGATCGTGGTGGGCAGCGGGCTGTTCACGCTCTACCGCGAGACGCGGCTGGGACGGAAAAGGCCGCTTGCACAGCCGCCTCGTCGACATTGAAGCGATCCTTGAAAAAGGCGCGCTGATCGTCGGTCAGGGGCGCGAGGCCCTTGGTGCTGATCCGGGCGTGGCTGTCGTTGTCGTCATGGAGTGCCCGCAGGTACATCGCGGTTTCGGGCTCGATCAGGGTGGGCATGGTGTGATGCAGCTTGTGATGGCCGTAGTTCATGACAGTCCTGGGGTCGCCGGGACGGAACAGCACGGCCAGGCCACAGGCCAGGAACTGGCCCTGGATCTCCTGCGCGAGGATGCCCTCGGGTGTGAGCTTGACCGAATAGCCGCGGGAATATTCGATCACCATGTTCTGCCAGCCGTCGCGCAGCTTGCCTGCAAGCCGCGCAGTGCGCCGAATGCCGCGGATGAAATTGGTGCCGACCGCGTCGTCGTCGTCGAGCCGGAACTGGAGGGATTCCTCATCCTTGCCCTTGGCCAGTTCGCGCTGAATGGCGAGCTGCATCGCGGTGCGGTGCTTCATCGGTTCGGCGGTGACGATGGAGATCTGTTCGACAGGTGCGCAGATGTCGTTGAGCCGGTCCCAGTAGGGTTTGGGCATCCGTTCGCCGGTGAGCACGAGGAAGGTGAAACGCTTGTCCTTCTGCGCGGCGATGGAGGGCAGGGTGAGGGTCTCGAAATGGCGGAACCGCAGGTCCATCCGCTCGGGCGCATAGAGATAGGCCTCGCGCTCCTCGACCGTGTCGTGCATCCGCTTGAAGCCGCCCAGGGCGGGATAGGAAAACCGGCAGATTCCGATAGCGCGCATGGGGCGGGGGACCTTCGAGACGTGTTTGCGCATGGTTGCAAATGCGCGTCAGGCGGGCAAGCGGGAAACCGGGGGGTGCCCGGACGGTTGCCGGGCGGTAGTGCGGTCCGGCGGCGGCCTGACGGGGCGCAATGCCGCGCGTCGCGGCGAATTTGCCGGGGTTTGCCGCTTTGCAATCTCGGGCGGATGGGAGTGTTGACACCTGCGACGACTCCCCCTATACGCCGCTCATCTCGACCGTGGGGGCCGCCCCGAGTGTCGAACTCAAAATTCTAGTGGACAAGATCCGGGCCGTTTGAGCGCCCCGATCCTCTGGGAACCCGCCGCGTCGTTTACCTCGGAATGGAAACGATTGCGGTATTTGCGCATTGCGGACGCGTGATGTGCGAAACGAACTGAAACCGCGCGGGGGTGACCCGGTGCAAACACATGTGTTGAGAGACGGGAAAGAGACCCTATGCCAACGATCCAACAGCTGATCCGCAAGCCGCGGCAGCCGAAAACAAGAAGCCAGAAGTCGATGCACCTGCAAGGGTGCCCGCAGAAGCGCGGCGTTTGCACGCGCGTCTACACCACCACGCCCAAGAAGCCGAACTCGGCCATGCGGAAGGTTGCCAAGGTGCGCCTGACCAATGGCTTCGAGGTCATCAGCTATATCCCCGGCGAAAGCCACAACCTGCAGGAACACTCGGTGGTCCTGATCCGTGGCGGCCGTGTGAAAGACCTTCCCGGTGTGCGTTACCACATCCTGCGCGGTGTCCTGGATACCCAAGGCGTCAAGGACCGCAAGCAGCGCCGTTCGAAATACGGCGCCAAGCGTCCCAAGTAAGAGGAATTTCAGATGTCTCGTCGTCACGCCGCTGAAAAACGTGAAATCCTGCCCGACGCCAAGTATGGCGACCGGGTTCTGACCAAGTTCATGAACAACCTGATGATCGACGGCAAGAAGTCGGTCGCGGAGAAAATCGTCTACAACGCGCTGGATCGCGTCGAAGACAAGGTCAAGCGCGCGCCTGTGGAAATCTTCCACGAAGCGCTGGACAACATCAAACCATCGGTCGAGGTCCGCTCGCGCCGTGTCGGTGGTGCCACCTACCAGGTTCCGGTCGAGGTTCGCCCCGAGCGCCGCGAGGCGCTGGCGATCCGCTGGCTGATCACCGCCTGCCGTGGCCGCAACGAGAACACGATGGAAGAGCGCCTTGCAGGCGAGCTTCTGGACGCCGTGAACTCGCGCGGGACCGCCGTCAAGAAACGTGAAGACACCCACAAGATGGCCGAGGCGAACAAAGCCTTCAGCCATTACCGCTGGTAAACCTCTAGAGGCATTACATCATGGCACGCGATTATCCGCTCGAACGCTACCGCAACTTCGGCATCATGGCCCATATCGACGCAGGCAAGACCACCTGCTCGGAACGGATCCTGTTCTACACCGGCAAATCCCACAACATCGGCGAGGTGCACGATGGTGCGGCCACCATGGACTGGATGGAGCAGGAGCAGGAACGCGGGATCACCATCACGTCGGCGGCCACCACCACCTTCTGGCAGTGGCAGGAAGATCCGACGAAAGAGGGCACCGACGACACCAAGTTCCGGATGAACATCATCGACACGCCCGGCCACGTCGACTTCACCATCGAGGTCGAGCGTTCGCTGGCCGTGCTTGACGGTGCCATCTGCGTGCTGGATGCCAACGCGGGTGTCGAACCCCAGACCGAGACCGTCTGGCGCCAGGCCGACCGCTACAAGGTGCCGCGCATCGTCTTCGTCAACAAGATGGACAAGATCGGTGCCGACTTCTTCAACTGTGTCGAGATGATCGAAAGCCGCACCGGCGCGAAGGCCGTTCCGATCGCCATGCCGATCGGTGCCGAGAACGAGCTGGAAGGCATCATCGACCTGGTCACCATGGAAGAGTGGACCTGGAAAGGTGAAGACCTGGGCGCGTCCTGGACCCGTCAGCCGATCCGCGACAGCCTCAAGGACCAGGCCGACGAATGGCGCGGCAAGCTGATCGAGAACGCCGTCGAAATGGACGACGACGCGATGATGGAATACCTGGAAGGCAACGAGCCCGATGTGCCGACCCTGCGGAAGCTGATCCGCAAGGGCACGCTGTCGCTGAGCTTCGTTCCGGTTCTGGGCGGCTCCGCGTTCAAGAACAAGGGTGTGCAGCCGCTGCTGAATGCCGTGGTCGATTATCTGCCGAGCCCGCTCGACGTGGTCGATTACATGGGCTTTGCCCCGGATGACGAGACCGAGACCCGCAACATCGCCCGCCGTGCCGACGATTCCATGCCGTTCTCGGGCCTGGCGTTCAAGATCATGAACGACCCGTTCGTCGGTTCGCTGACCTTCACGCGCATCTACTCGGGCGTGCTGAACAAGGGCGACACGGTCCAGAACTCGACCAAGGGCAAGAAAGAGCGCATCGGCCGTATGATGATGATGCACTCGAACAACCGCGAAGAGATCGAAGAGGCATTCGCCGGCGACATCATCGCGCTGGCCGGTCTGAAGGACACCACCACGGGTGACACGCTGTGCGATCCGAAAGAGCAGGTGGTTCTGGAAACCATGACCTTCCCCGATCCGGTGATCGAGATCGCGGTCGAGCCCAAGACCAAGAACGACCAGGAGAAGATGAGCCAGGGCCTGGCCCGTCTGGCCGCCGAAGACCCGTCCTTCCGCGTCGAAACCGACATCGAGAGCGGTCAGACCATCATGAAGGGCATGGGCGAGTTGCACCTCGACATCCTGGTCGACCGTCTGAAGCGCGAGTTCAAGGTCGAAGCCAACATCGGCGCGCCGCAGGTGGCCTATCGCGAGACCATCAGCCACGAGATCGAACACACCTACACCCACAAGAAACAGTCGGGTGGTTCGGGTCAGTTCGCCGAAGTGAAGCTGATCATCTCGCCGACCGAGCCGGGCGAAGGCTATTCGTTCGAGAGCCGCATCGTCGGTGGTGCCGTGCCGAAGGAATACATCCCCGGCGTCGAGAAGGGCATCGAGAGCGTGATGGACAGCGGCCCGCTGGCCGGCTTCCCGGTGATCGACTTCAAGGTCGCACTGATCGACGGCAAGTTCCACGACGTGGACTCCTCGGTCATGGCGTTCGAGATCGCGGCACGGATGGGCATGCGCGAAGGTCTGCGCAAGGCCGGCGCGAAACTGCTGGAGCCGGTGATGAAGGTCGAAGTGATCTCGCCGGAAGAGTATACCGGCAACGTGATCGGCGACCTGACCTCGCGTCGGGGCCAGGTGTCGGGCCAGGAGCCCCGCGGCAACGCCATCGCGATCGCCGCGAACGTGCCGCTGGCCAACATGTTCGGCTACATCAACACGCTGCGTTCGATGTCGTCGGGCCGCGCCCAGTTCACCATGCAGTTCTCGCATTACGAGCCTGTGCCGTCGAACATCTCGGAAGAGATCCAGGCGAAATACGCATAACCCGGGTGGCGGGGCGAACCCCGCCCTACCCATCACCGTAGGGTGGGGTTTTACCCCACCGTCCGACAAGAAAAAGAGGAGCCAAACCCATGGCAAAGGAAAAGTTTGACCGTTCGAAACCGCACGTGAACATCGGGACCGTTGGTCACGTTGACCACGGCAAGACGACGCTGACGGCGGCGATCACGAAGTATTTCGGCGATTTCCGCGCGTATGACCAGATCGACGGTGCGCCGGAAGAGAAAGCGCGCGGGATCACGATCTCGACGGCGCACGTGGAATACGAGACCGACGCGCGGCACTATGCGCATGTCGACTGCCCCGGCCACGCCGACTATGTCAAGAACATGATCACCGGTGCGGCGCAGATGGACGGCGCGATCCTGGTGGTGAACGCCGCCGACGGCCCGATGCCGCAGACCCGCGAGCACATCCTGCTGGCGCGCCAGGTCGGCGTGCCCGCGCTGGTGGTGTTCATGAACAAGGTCGACCAGGTCGATGACGAGGAACTGCTGGAGCTGGTGGAAATGGAGATCCGCGAGCTGCTGAGCTCGTACGACTTCCCCGGCGACGACATTCCGATCATCGCGGGCTCGGCGCTGGCGGCGATGGAAGGCAACAACCCCGAGATCGGCGAAGAGAAGATCCGCGAGCTGATGGCGGCCGTGGACGAGTACATCCCGACGCCCGAGCGCGCCGTGGACCAGCCGTTCCTGATGCCGGTCGAGGACGTGTTCTCGATCTCTGGCCGCGGCACGGTTGCCACCGGCCGGATCGAGCGTGGCCTGATCAAGGTCGGCGAAGAGATGGAGATCGTGGGCCTGAACAAGAACAAGAAGACGACCTGCACGGGCGTCGAGATGTTCCGCAAGCTTCTGGACCAGGGCGAGGCCGGCGACAACGTCGGTCTGCTGCTGCGCGGTATCGAGCGTGACGGCGTGGAGCGCGGCCAGGTGCTGTGCAAGCCCGGCTCGGTGAACCCGCACACCAAGTTCGAGGCCGAGGCGTATATCCTGACCAAGGAAGAGGGTGGCCGCCACACGCCGTTCTTCGCCAACTACCGTCCGCAGTTCTACTTCCGCACGACGGACGTGACGGGCACGGTGACGCTTCCCTCGGGCACCGAGATGGTGATGCCGGGCGACAACCTGAAGTTCGAGGTCGAGCTGATCGCGCCGATCGCGATGGAAGACGGCCTGCGCTTCGCCATCCGCGAAGGCGGCCGCACCGTCGGTGCCGGCGTGGTGTCGAAGATCCTCGAGTGATTTGAGGCACGGCGTTGTCCCGGATGTGATCCGGGACATCTCGGAATTCCCGGGTGCTGATCCTGTATCGGCACCCGGACCCACTTTGGGCGCGACGAAGGGCGGCAATTCCGCTTCTCTTCCTCTCCGCTGAAACCCTGTTAGGGATAAGAAAAATGGCCATTCAAAGCCAAAACATCCGTATCCGCCTGAAGGCGTTCGACTATCGCGTGCTGGACGCCAGCACGCAGGAGATCGTCAACACCGCCAAGCGGACCGGCGCAGACGTGCGCGGGCCCATCCCGCTGCCGAACAAGATCGAGAAGTTCACCGTTCTGCGTGGCCCCCACGTGAACAAGAAATCGCGCGATCAGTTCGAGATCCGGACGCACAAGCGTCTCTTGGACATCGTTGATCCCACGCCCCAGACCGTCGACGCGCTGATGAAGCTCGACCTGGCCGCCGGCGTGGACGTGCAGATCTCGGTTTAAGGAGGGCAGGACATGTTGCGCTCTGGTGTAATCGCAAAGAAAGTCGGCATGACCCGGCTTTTCATGGAAGACGGCCGGCAGGTTCCGGTGACCGTTCTCCAACTGGACAAATTGCAGGTCGTCGCCCAACGCACGCCCGAAGAGCACGGCTATGCCGCTGTTCAACTGGGTGCCGGGACCGCCAAGGCGAAACGGACGTCGAAAGCCATGCGTGGCCATTTCGCCGTCGCCAAGGTTGAACCCAAGCGCAAGGTCGCGGAATTCCGCGTGGCGCCCGAGAACATGATCGACGTGGGCGAGGAAATCACCGCGAACCACTATTTCGAAGGTCAGTTCGTGGACGTCTCGGGCACCTCGATCGGTAAGGGCTTTGCCGGTGCGATGAAGCGGCACAACTTTGGCGGTCTGCGGGCCAGCCACGGTGTGTCGATCAGCCACCGCTCGCACGGCTCCACCGGCCAGTGTCAGGACCCCGGCAAGGTGTTCAAGGGCAAGAAGATGGCTGGTCACATGGGCGCCGCCCGCGTGACGACGCAGAATCTGCAAGTGGTGAAAACCGACGCCGACCGTGGCCTGATCATGGTCAAGGGCGCGGTTCCCGGCTCGAAGGGTGGCTGGGTGACGGTCAAGGATGCGGTCAAGAAGCCGTTCCCCGAGAACGCCATTCTGCCCGCCGCTCTGAAATCGGCCGCCGCCGAAGCAGAGAAAGCCGCGGAAGAAGCCGCAGCCGCCGCCGCCGCCGAGGCCGAGGCCGAAGCACAGCGTCTGGCCGAAGAGCAGGCCGCCCAGGAAGCCGCCGCGCTGAAAGAGGCCGAAGCCGATATCGAGGCCGACAAGTCCGATGATGCCGGCGAAGAGAAGAAGGACGGTGAGGAATGAAACTCGACGTGATCAAACTCGACGGCGGCAAGGCCGGTTCGGTCGAGCTCTCGGGCGAGATCTTCGATCTCGATCCGCGTGCCGACATCCTGCACCGCGTCGTCCGCTGGCAGCGCAACAAGGCGCAGCAGGGCACCCACAAGGTCAAGACCCGGTCCGAGACCAGCTACTCGACCAAGAAGATCTATCGCCAGAAGGGCACCGGCGGCGCACGCCACGGTGACCGCAACGCGCCGATCTTCCGCAAGGGTGGTATCTACAAGGGTCCGGTTCCGCGCAGCCACGCGCATGACCTGCCCAAGAAGGTGCGCCAGCTGGGCCTGAAGCACGCGCTGTCGGCCAAGGCGAAGGCGGGTGAGCTGGTGGTGATCGAGGCCGCCGAAGGTGCCGCGAAGACCAAGGAACTGGCCAAGCAGGTCAAGGACCTGGGCTGGAAGCGCGCGCTGATCATCGACGGCGCCGAGGTGAACGAGGGCTTTGCCCGCGCCGCGGCCAACATCGACGGTCTGGACGTGCTGCCCAGCATGGGCGCGAACGTATACGACATCCTCAAGCGCGATACGCTCGTGCTGACCAAGGCGGGTGTCGAAGCACTGGAGGCTCGGTTGAAATGAGCGCGAAAGCAGAACATTACGATGTGATCCGCAAGCCGGTGATCACCGAGAAGGCCACGATGGCGTCGGAAGCGAACGCCGTTGTCTTCGAGGTGGCCATGGACGCCGCGAAACCCCAGATCAAGGAGGCCGTCGAGGCGCTCTTTGGTGTGAAGGTGAAGGCGGTCAACACGTCCATCACCAAGGGCAAGCAGAAGCGGTTCCGTGGCATCATGGGCCGCCGCAAGGACGTCAAGAAAGCCTACGTGACGCTTGAAGAGGGCAACACGATCGACGTGACGACCGGGCTGTGAGGCGTGGTGGGGTGAAACCCCACCCTACGAGATTGAGACCCCCGTCGAGAGATCGGCGGGGGTTTTCTTTTGGCGCGCGCCGGCATTTTGTCGCTCGAAATCAATGGCCCGGCGATTGCTGCCCGTGATTTTCATTGACGCGACTCATGTTAGCGCCCATATGGGCGGTGCACGTTACTACCTATCGACCCTTTCTCCTTTACGGCGACTGGCTTTCGATCTTGTCATGACGCCGCCAAGCTGCCGCATACTGCGGGCAGCAACATCTAAAGGAGACACGGAAATGGCCAACGGCACCGTGAAATGGTTCAACACCACCAAAGGCTACGGCTTTATCGCACCGGAATCGGGCGGCAAGGACGTCTTCGTTCACATCTCGGCCGTCGAGCGTTCGGGCCTGACCGGCCTGGCCGACGATCAGAAGGTCACCTATGACCTGGAATCCGGCCGTGACGGACGCGAAAGCGCCGTCAACATCGCGCTGGCATAAGGCGCCAGGCGGCAATACCGCCGGCCTTTGAGAGAGTTCGACCCCGGGCGCAGGCGTGGCCGGGGTTTTTCTTTGGGAGAAAGGCTTGACCCCAAGGGTGGTCTTTCGTAAACGACCCCATCCGCAAGGCCCCGGATTCGTCCGGGGCTTTGCCGTTGCGGCGCGGGCGCCGTCCCGGATCTGATCCGGGATCTCGTGGAAACGAGGCCCAGACCGCACCTGAACCGGGCACCTAAGGGGGCCTATAACCATGGTGGGTTTGAAACCCACCCTACATAGGCGAATGCATGCATTCGCCACTGCTAAACGGAAGACAGAAAGCATGGCACTCAAGTCGTACAAGCCGACGACGCCGGGCCAGCGCGGGCTGGTGCTGATCGACCGTTCGGAGCTGTGGAAAGGACGTCCCGTCAAAGCCCTCACCGAGGGTCTGACGAAATCGGGCGGCCGGAACAACACCGGGCGGATTACCTCGCGTCGTCGCGGGGGTGGCGCCAAACGCCTTTACCGGATCGTTGATTTCAAACGCAACAAGGTCGACGTGGCCGCAACCGTCGAGCGGATCGAATACGACCCGAACCGGACGGCCTTTATCGCGCTGATCAAATACGAAGATGGCGAGCAGGCCTACATCCTGGCGCCGCAGCGCCTGGCCGTGGGCGACAGCGTCATCGCCTCGCCCAAGGCCGACATCAAACCCGGCAACGCGATGCCGTTCCAGGGCATGCCGATCGGTACCATCGTCCACAACATCGAGCTGAAGCCCGGCAAGGGCGGCCAGATCGCACGTGCCGCCGGTACCTATGCCCAGTTCGTGGGCCGCGATGGTGGCTATGCCCAGATCCGCCTGAGCTCGGGCGAGCTGCGCATGGTGCGTCAGGAGTGCATGGCGACCGTCGGTGCCGTCAGCAACCCCGACAACAGCAACCAGAACTACGGCAAGGCCGGCCGCATGCGCCACAAGGGCATTCGCCCGTCCGTGCGCGGCGTGGTCATGAACCCGATCGACCACCCCCATGGTGGTGGTGAGGGCCGGACCTCGGGTGGTCGTCACCCGGTGACGCCCTGGGGCAAGCCGACGAAGGGTGCGCGCACCCGTAACAAGAACAAGGCGTCGCAGAAGCTGATCATCCGCTCGCGTCACGCCAGGAAGAAGGGCCGTTAACACATGAGCCGCTCTGTATGGAAAGGCCCCTTCGTCGATGCCTACGTGCTGAAAAAAGCCGAAGCATCGCGCGAGTCGGGGCGCAACGAAGTCATCAAGATCTGGTCGCGCCGTTCGACGATCCTGCCCCAGTTCGTGGGCCTGACGTTTGGCGTGTACAATGGTCACAAGCATATCCCCGTCAACGTGTCGGAAGATATGATCGGTCAGAAATTCGGTGAATACGCGCCGACCCGTACCTATTACGGGCACGCCGCCGACAAAAAAGCGAAGCGGAAGTAAGTCATGGGCAAGGAAAAGAACCCCCGCCGCGTGGCTGACAACGAAGCGATGGCAAAACTGCGCATGCTTCGCACCAGCCCGCAGAAACTCAACCTGGTGGCCGCGCTGATCCGTGGCAAGAAGGTGGACAAGGCGCTGAACGATCTGACCTTCTCGAAGAAGCGGATCGCACAGGACGTGAAGAAATGCCTTCAGTCCGCCGTGGCCAACGCCGAGAACAACCACAACCTCGATGTCGACGATCTGATCGTGGCCGAGGCCTATGTGGGCAAGAACCTCGTGATGAAACGCGGCCGTCCGCGCGCCCGTGGCCGGTTCGGCCGGATCATGAAGCCGTTCTCAGAAATCACCATCAAGGTGCGTGAAGTCGAGGAGCAAGCCTAATGGGTAACAAAGTCAATCCGATCGGCATGCGCCTGCAGGTGAACCGCACCTGGGACAGCCGCTGGTACGCCGACACAAAGGATTACGGTGATCTTCTGCTGGAAGACATCGCGATCCGTGATTTCATCAAGAAAGAGTGCAAGCAGGCCGGCATCAGCCGCGTGATCATCGAGCGCCCGCACAAGAAGTGCCGCGTCACGGTGCATACCGCGCGCCCCGGCGTGATCATCGGCAAGAAAGGCGCCGATATCGAGACCCTGCGCAAGAAGCTGGCGGCGATGACCGACAGCGAACTGCACCTGAACATCGTCGAGGTCCGCAAGCCGGAACTGGACGCGGCCCTGGTGGGTGAAAGCATCGCCCAGCAGCTGGAGCGCCGTGTGTCGTTCCGCCGCGCGATGAAGCGTGCCGTGCAGAACGCCATGCGCATGGGGGCCCTGGGCATCCGGGTCAACGTCGCGGGCCGCCTGGGCGGTGCGGAGATCGCACGGACCGAATGGTACCGCGAGGGCCGGGTTCCGCTGCACACGCTGCGTGCCGACATCGATTACGCCAATATCGAGGCCAGCACGCCCTACGGGATCATCGGCATCAAGGTCTGGATCTTCAAGGGCGAGATCATGGAACATGATCCGGCAGCCCGGGATCGCAAGGCGCAGGAACTTCAGGACGGCCCGGCACCTCGTGGTGCTGGTGGCGGCCGCCGCTGAGGAGGGATGAGAAATGCTTCAACCAAAGCGCACTAAATTCCGCAAGATGTTCAAGGGCCGGATCAAGGGCGAGGCCAAGGGCGGCTCTGATCTGAACTTTGGCACTTACGGCCTGAAAGCGACCACGCCCGAGCGCGTGACCGCCCGTCAGATCGAGGCAGCCCGTCGGGCCATGACGCGTCACATGAAGCGTCAGGGCCGCGTCTGGATCCGGATCTTCCCGGACACGCCCGTGACCTCCAAGCCCGTCGAAGTTCGGATGGGTAAAGGCAAGGGCTCGGTCGATTTCTGGGCCTGCAAGGTCAAGCCCGGCCGCGTGATGTTCGAGATCGACGGTGTCGGCGAGGCGGTTGCCATGGAGGCCCTGCGCCTCGCGGCGATGAAACTGCCGGTCAAGACCCGCGTCGTCGTACGTGAGGATTGGTAACGTCATTCGCTCGCGAATGACGCGTGCGGGAAAGCGATTGACGTAGTCAATTGCGGCCCCACCCCGGTTAAGAAAAAAGAACCCCCGTCGAGAAATCGGCGGGGGTTTTCGTGGAGCGGGCATGGTGGGTTGTCACCCACCCTACGGGAGGTCCCGGGTCAAGCCCGGGACGGGCGGCGCGATGTCATATCAACCGCCCAGTATGCCGCGCACCTGATCCGCATAAGCCTCGTATGTCATCGTCGCCTTGTTGCCGGCGACCCCGTGGTAATAGCTGCGGCCCGAAGGGATCGGCAGGCCGGCCCAGATCCTGGCGAGGTTGAGCATGAAGGTGTCCACGCTCATCTCGCCTGCCTTGACCTTCATCAGCCCTGCGTCGCCCATCAGCAGGTCGGCAAGCCGGTCCTGGACCGTGGGGCTGAACCGGGTGCTGGCGGGCAGGTCGAGGCGCGCGGCGGAATGGCGCAGCGTGGCCGGGATGAACTGGTAGCGTCCGATGGCGTGGGGCTGGCCGGGGGTGGCCTCGATCCAGTCGTAGATGTCCTGAAGGGTCATGTCGGTGGGGCGGCGGGGTGGCTTGACGCGGGCGCCGTGCTGGACTGCGTCATAGCTCGCGCGACCGGCCTCGGCCCGGGCGATGAGGTCGCGCAGGCGGGCGGCCTTGGTGCCGCCGTGGCGCAGGGGCGCGTCGAGGCGGCCGGGCAGGGCGGCGAAGAGGCTGCCTTCGGTCGCGCCCACGAAGAGGCTGGCAGAGGATGCGCTATCTTGGTTTTCCGACTGCATCGAGAAAAGCGGCTGGCGCGCGGCGAAGAGGCTGCCGGTGGCCGGGTCCGCTGTGGCGGGACCGCTAAGGCCAAAACCAATGCACAGGCCTGACGCCATGACGGTTCGGATCATGCTTGCCCCCTTCTGGTGCTGCGGGCGTTATGGGCCAAAGATCTGAAGAAACCCTTGCCTTTGCCAAGACGCGCGGTAAGACGCGGGGCATGGCTGATATCAAATCCCTCTTCGTGACCCGCCTTTACCGTGCCGCCTTGTCAGAGCATGGGCCCAAGATCGACGCGCGGGAGATGGAAGCCTCCTGCTATGCCATCGCCGAGGATGACGAGGCGGGGCAGGAATGGTGCGAAGACAATGGCTATCCGGGCTATACGTCCTATGCCTCGCTGACCGATCTGCCGTGGCGGTTTCCGATCTTCGCGGACCTGGTGAAATCGCTGGATGCGCATGTCGCGGCTTTTGCGGAGGACCTGGAGTTCGACCTGGATGGGCGGGAGCTGAAGCTGGAGGATATCTGGATCAACATCCTGCCCGAGGGTGGCACGCATTCGTCGCACCTGCACCCGCATTCGGTGATTTCCGGCACGACCTACGTGGCGATGCCGGATGGCGCCAGCGCGCTGAAGCTGGAGGACCCGCGCTCGGCGCGGATGATGGCGGCGCCCGGGCGGAAGAAGGACGCGCGGGAAGAGTTGCGGACCTTCATCTATGCCAAGCCGGCGGTGGGCGACGTGCTGCTGTGGGAAAGCTGGCTGCGGCACGAGGTGCCGATGAACATGTCCGAGGACGAACGGATCAGCGTCAGTTTCAACTACGCCTGGGCGTGAGCGGTCAGACCACCGGTTCGGGGGGCAGCAGCACCGTCACGTATGACAATACGTCGGTGCCAACGGCGGCGGGCCCGAGGGCGATGCTGCGCTCGAAATCCTCTCCGTCCTTGTTTAGCAGGATCTTTAGTTGCGTTTCGCTGCTGTCGGGCGCGTCTTCGGTCTCGACGCCACGGATAAGCGTGCCGGCGTCGATACCCGTCAGGTCCAGGACCAGCTCGTCCTCGGCGGGATCAAAGTCGTCCATGCGAACGACTTCGTCCGTATCCTCGTAGGGAGCGCCGCCAAAGCCCAGGAACTCGCCGGTCGGCCCGTTGAAGTCGAGCGTGAAGGAATCCGCGCCGTCGCCGCCTCTCAGGAACGCGCCGCCGCCTTCGCTGTAATACTCTATATCGCTGATATGGGTGATCGTATCGTTGCCATCTCCGCCCTCAACGATACTGGTATTGTCCACCGGGCTGCGATGAACCGTGATTTCGTCATCGCCTGCGCCACCGATGAGGTTATAGCTGTTCACGCCGGTCAAGATGTCGTCACCGGCGCCGCCCAGAATGTAGCCGTATTCGCCCTCGTGGTTGATCGTGTCGTTGCCGTTCTCGCCCTGGATCAGCAGGCCGTCCTGATCCAACTGGGCGACATCGTTGCCGTCACCGGCCAGAACCTGCAGCACACCCGTTCCGGTTTCCGCGGCCGCATCGACATGCACATCTTCGATCGTGTCGTCGCCTTCGGTGCCGATCAGGTTTATGAAGGGCCGCAGGTCACCGCGCGGTTCTTTCTCGACGGTGAAGCCGGCTTCGGTCAGGATATCGTCGGGCTGGTCGCCTGTATCCGGCGTGTCCGGGTCTTCTTCTTCCGGGTCGGCGATGTCGGGCGTGTCCTCTTCGGGCGCTGTGCCGGAGTCACTGTCGTCGTCGACGAATTCATCGATCAGAAAGGCGGTCGCGCCAATACCCAGGAGTGAAAGAAGTGCTATGGTCAACATTGAAACGCGCCCCCCCGGCAACTCAACTACATGCTTGTTGAATAGCAGGATTACCCCTGAGGGCAAAAAAATTGCGGGAAATTAATTGTTTCATCACGGCCCAAGCTGTGCCCCGCCGGTTTTTCCGACGGGGCCAGGGCGTCAGGCGGCAGGCTGCGGCCAGCTGAAGTCGGGGCGCAGGCCCTCGTACACCGGGCGGCCGTCATCGGGCTTGGCGTAGCCTTTGCTTTCGTCCCAGAACGCATGGTACGTCGCGTCGGGGAAGGCGGCGTCGTTGTAGCCCATGACGTTCGGCACGGCCACGCGGATACGTTTCTGCTTGTCGTCCAGCATCAGGGCCGCGCCGCAATCGGCGCAGGTGCAGAGCTCGAGCGGGCCTTCGGGGTTGTCGGCGTTGAAGGGCTGGCGGTTCATCTCGCCGCCCTCGGCCCTGAGGTCGTCCCAGTTGAAGAAGGCCACATGCGTGGTGTGCTGGCCGGTGACGTTCTTGCAGACGTTGCAATGGCACTCATGATTGTCGATGGGTTCGGCGTCGGCGGTCACCTTGACGTGATCGCAGCCGCCGGAATACGGGCTGGACATGGTTTTCTCCTCCTCTGTCGTCGGGCGCTGATTGGGCGCACCCGGTGGCTATCTCACGCGGGCAGGGCGGGGTCTGGCAAGATAGACCTTGGTGGTGCGACAGGCCTTGGCACGCCTTCCTCGCGTGGCTTGACGGGTTTCTCCAAACTTTCCCTTGCCCTGAACCCACACCTCGCTTATACGGCCCCAATCCACGGGTCCCCGCGTTTCGCGGGGATTCGTTTTTGACATTCATCCACCGGGGAAACCGTGTGACCCTGAGCCATCGAGCAGGGGCCGGCCGGTGTTTTGAGAAGGGAAGATGGCCATGAACGCCACCGAATTGCGTGACAAGACGCCGGACCAGCTTCGCGAGGAGTTGTCCAACCTGAAGAAAGAGCAGTTCAACCTGCGCTTTCAGGCAGCGACCGGGTCGCTGGAAAACCCTGCGCGGATCCGTTCGGTCCGTCGCGATGTGGCGCGGATCAAGACCGTGCTGAACGAAAAAGCCGCCTCGGCTGCTGAATAAGGAGAGCCTCGAATGCCCAAGCGTATCCTGCAAGGCGTCGTGACCTCCGACGCAAACGCCCAGACCGTCACCGTTTCGGTCGAGCGTCGCTTCAAGCACCCGGTGCTGCAAAAGACCATTCGTAAGTCCAAGAAATACCGGGCTCACGATGAGAAGAACGCTTTCAAGGTCGGCGACCAAGTTCGCATCATCGAATGCGCGCCGAAATCGAAAACGAAACGCTGGGAGGTTCTTGAGGCCTAGGCCACAGAACCTTTCGGTTTGATCGAAACCATGGGGTCGTTACCCCTTAGGTCGGGAGAAACCTAATGATCCAGATGCAGACCAATCTGGATGTTGCTGACAACTCCGGCGCGCGCCGGGTGCAGTGCATCAAGGTCCTGGGTGGTTCCAAGCGCAAATACGCGTCCGTGGGCGACATCATCGTCGTCTCGGTGAAGGAAGCCATCCCGCGCGGCCGCGTGAAGAAAGGTGACGTCCGCAAGGCCGTCGTCGTGCGCACCGCCAAAGAGATCCGTCGCGACGACGGCACCGCCATCCGCTTTGACCGCAACGCCGCCGTGATCCTGAACAACGCAGGAGAGCCGGTGGGCACGCGTATCTTCGGACCGGTGGTTCGTGAACTTCGCGCGAAGAACTTCATGAAGATCATTTCGCTCGCCCCGGAGGTGCTGTGACATGGCAGCCAAGCTGAAAAAAGGCGACAAGGTCGTCGTCCTGTCCGGCAAGGACAAGGGCAAGGAAGGCACGATCACATCCGTGGACCCCAAGGCCGGCAAGGCCGTGGTCGATGGTGTGAACATGGCCGTCCGCCACACCCGCCAGAGCCAGCAGAGCCAGGGCGGCCGTCTGCCCAAGGCGCTGCCGATCGACCTGTCGAACCTGGCATTCGTTGATGCAAACGGCAAACCCACCCGCGTCGGCTTCAAGACCGAGGGCGACAAGAAGGTGCGTTACGCCAAGACCACGGGGGACGTGATCGATGCTTGATACCGAAAATTACACCCCGCGTCTTCGCGCCGCTTTCCGCGACACCATTCGCCCGGCGCTGAAGGAAGAGTTCGGCTATACCAACGACATGCAGATCCCGCGTCTGGACAAGATCGTCCTGAACATCGGCTGCGGCGCCGAGGCGGTGAAGGATTCCAAGAAGGCCAAGTCGGCCCAGGAAGACCTTTCCACCATCGCCGGCCAGCACGCCGTGATCACGTCGGCCAAGAACTCGATCGCCGGGTTCCGTGTGCGTGAAGGCATGCCGCTGGGCGCCAAGGTGACCCTGCGCGGCAACCGCATGTACGAATTCCTCGACCGTCTGATCACCGTGGCCATGCCGCGGATCCGCGACTTCCGCGGTGTGTCGGGCAAGTCGTTCGATGGCCGCGGCAACTATGCCATGGGCATCAAGGAGCACATCGTTTTCCCCGAAATCAACTTCGACAAGGTCGACGAAGTCTGGGGGATCGACGTCATCATCGCAACCACGGCGCCGACCGACGCTGAAGCCAAGGCGCTGTTGAAGCACTTCAACATGCCTTTCACCAGCTAATCGCGAGGAATTTGAAACATGGCTAAGAAAGCAATGATCGAACGCGAGAAGAAGCGTCAGCGTCTGGTGAAGCAATACGCCGCCAAGCGGGCCGCTTTGAAAGCGATCATCAACGACCAGGAAAAGCCGATGGAAGACCGCTTCCGGGCCTCCCTGAAACTGGCGCAACTGCCGCGCAACAGCTCGGCCACCCGCCTGCATAACCGCTGCCAGCTGACCGGCCGGCCGCACGCCTATTACCGCAAGCTGAAGATCAGCCGGATCGCCCTGCGCGACCTGGGCTCGTCGGGTCAGTTGCCCGGTATGGTCAAGTCGAGCTGGTAAGGAGGGATATGAGATGAACGATCCTATCGGCGATATGCTCACCCGCCTGCGGAACGCAGGTATGCGTGGCAAGTCCACCGTCATGGTTCCGGCCTCCAAGATGCGCGTGCGCGTTCTGGATGTGCTGGCCGAGGAAGGTTATATCCGTGGCTACGAGAACGCCACGGACGACCGGGGCCACCCGGCCCTCGAAGTGAGCCTGAAGTATTTCGAAGGCGCCCCCGTGATCCGCGAGATGAAGCGGGTCTCCAAGCCCGGTCGCCGGGTTTACATGGGCGTCAATGACATCCCGTCGGTCCGTCAGGGCCTGGGCGTGTCGATTGTCTCCACCTCCAAGGGTGTGATGTCGGACGCGAACGCGCGCAGCCAGAACGTTGGCGGCGAAGTGCTTTGCACCGTATTCTAAGGAGGCCCGTGTAATGTCTCGTATCGGTAAACAACCGGTTGCCCTGCCCGACGGCGTCACCGCGACGCTGAGCGGCCAGACAATCGAAATCAAGGGCCCGAAGGCCACCAAGACCTTCACCGCCACGGATGACGTGACGATGGCTGTCGAGGACGGCACCGTCACCGTGACCCCGCGCGGCAAGTCCAAGCGCGCGCGCCAGCAATGGGGCATGACCCGCACGGTCATCGCCAACATGGTGCACGGCGCCAAGGACCCCTTCAAGAAAGAGCTGGAGATCCGCGGCGTGGGCTACCGGGCACAGATGCAGGGCAATGTCCTGAAGCTGAACCTGGGCCTGTCGCATGACGTGGACTTCCCGGTTCCGGATGGTGTGACGGTCACGGCGCCGAAGCCCACGGAACTGATCGTGGAAGGGCACGACAAGCAGCTCGTCGGACAGGTCGCGGCAAACATCCGCGATTGGCGCCGCCCCGAGCCCTACAAGGGCAAGGGCATCCGCTACAAGGACGAGTATATCTTCCAGAAGGAAGGCAAGAAGAAGTAAGGACGCGAGAAAATGGCAAACAGCAAGAGACAACTGTTCCAGAAACGCCGCATGCGCGTCCGGAGCAAACTTCGCAAGGTCAACGCCGGCCGCCCCCGTCTTTCGGTGCACCGTTCGTCCAAGAACATGAGCGTGCAGCTGATCGACGATGTGAACGGCACGACCCTGGCTTCGGCCTCGACCCTGGAAAAGGACCTGGGCTTTGTCGGCAAGAACACGTTGGAAGCGGCCGCCAAGATCGGCGCGACCATCGCGGAGCGTGCCAAGAAGGCAGGCGTGACCGAAGCGCAGTTCGACCGTGGTGGGTTCCTCTACCACGGCCGGATCAAGGCGCTGGCCGATGCCGCCCGTGAGGGTGGCCTGAAGATCTAGGTGGGATGAAATCCCACCCTACGCGGTTGGCGTAGGGTGGGGCTTCGACCCACCCTGACGTTGCAGGCGGGTGACCCGCCTCGATGATCCGGACGCCCGCTGGGCGGACTTGGATTGAGAAAATCAAGGGGCATACGCCCGCAGAAAGGACGCCGAGTATGGCAAGAGATGACAATCGCCGTGGTGGTCGCGACCGCGACGAAACCCCGGAATTCGCCGATCGCCTTGTTGCGATCAACCGTGTTTCGAAAACCGTGAAGGGTGGTAAGCGCTTTGGCTTTGCCGCGCTCGTCGTCGTGGGCGACCAGAAGGGCCGCGTCGGGTTCGGCAAGGGCAAGGCCAAGGAGGTCCCCGAGGCCATCCGCAAGGCCACCGAGCAGGCCAAGCGTCAGATGATCCGCGTGCCGCTGCGCGAAGGCCGCACGCTGCACCACGACATGGAAGGCCGCTGGGGCGCCGGCAAGGTCGTCATGCGCACCGCGCCGACCGGTACCGGTATCATCGCCGGTGGTCCGATGCGCGCCGTGTTCGAGATGCTGGGCGTGCAGGACGTTGTAGCGAAGTCCACGGGCTCGCAGAACCCCTACAACATGATCCGCGCCACCCTGAACGGCCTGCAGAAGGAAAGCAGCCCGCGCATGGTCGCGCAGCGTCGCGGCAAGAAGGTCGCCGACATCCTGCCCAAGCGTGACGAGGCCCCGGCCGAGTCGACCCAAGTTGCCGAGGAGGCGTAAACCATGGCAAAGACCATCGTCGTCAAGCAGGTGGGAAGCCCCATCCGCCGCCCCGAGATCCAGCGCAAGACGCTGATCGGGCTGGGCCTGAACAAGATGCACCGCACCCGCGAGTTGGAAGACACGCCTTCGGTCCGTGGCATGATCAACAAGATCCCGCACCTTGTGGAGATCGTTGAAGAGAAGGGGTGAGGCCCCCGTGGGTTTCACCCACCCTACGAGACCGGTGGGGTGAAACCCCACCCTACGAGATTGACGCCCCGGTCAGAGATGGCCAGGGTGTTTTTCGTCAACTGGATATTAGGCTTTGTTAAGCAAAGGTTAACGGGTGTCGGTATTTTGCGCCTTTGGGCGCGGAATCGTTTTCTTGAAAAGAAAACGAGGCGGAAACTTTGAAGTTTCCGAAAGCGCGGTCGGTGGGTGTTGGACCCGATTACGCTTTTCCGAGAGATTGAAACACCAGCGGGTTTGCGGAACTGTTAACGGTTCGGTCCGTGCTAGCCGATCAGCGCACACCCCAAGGTCTTGCGCAGTGCCTCGGTCAACTCGTCCACCGTGTCCGTCGCCACGTACATGCCGCCTGTCTGGTCCGAGATACAGCGGGCGATGGAAGAACCGTCACTGTAGATCCCGGCCTCGGGGCTGTCCCAGGCGAAAGGGTCGGCCACGACGCGGAAGCCTATGACATGCACGGTAAGGTTGGCGGAGGTGGCTGCAAGCTCGGCTCCGAGCGCGCAGGGCCTGCCGCCGCAGGTCTCGTTGCCGTCGGTCACCAGCACGACGATGCCCGGTGTGGTGGTGTGGTTCAGCACGCGGGCGGCCTCGGCCACGGCCTCTGTCAGGGGTGTGAGGCCGATCGGGTCCATCAGGTCGATGGCGTCGATGATGGGTTGGGCGGCGTCCGCGAGGGGCGGAAACATGAGGTTGATGCCGTCGCAGGAGCTTTCGGGGCCGGGACCGTAGGTCAAGAGGCCCACGCGGCGCACGGGCGCGATCTCCGGCAGGGCGCGGCGCAGGGCGGTGCGGGCGTCCTCGATGCGGGTGGGGGCAGTCTGGTCGAAGCCGACCTCGGCCATGGAGGCCGAGCCATCGAAGACCAGCATCGCGTCGCGGCTGCACTCCTGCGCCACGGCCCGCGGCACCACGGGCAGCGCAGCGGCCAGTGCGGTAAGCGTTGTCAGCAGGGTGCGTTTCATATTCAGATGAGATACCGCGGCAGGTGCGAAATCAAGCCCGGCCCTTTGAAGGAGATTCAAGATGTTCGTTAAGATGTTGGATGACGTGATCGGCACCGAAGATCACGCCAAGGGCGAGGCCTTTGAAAGCAGGCGGCTTTTGCTGGCGCGCGATGATCTGGGCTATTCGTTTCACGACACGATCGTGAAGGCCGGCACCGTGCAGCTGTTGGAATACAAGAACCATGTCGAGGTCAACTACTGTATCGAGGGCAAGGGCGAGGTGGAGAACGAGACCACTGGCGAGGTCTGGCCGCTGGAGCCCGGCGTGATGTACGTGCTGGACCAGAACGATCCGCATATCGTGCGGGCGGAGACCAATCTTCGGTTCATCTGCATTTTCACGCCTGCGTTGACCGGGCGGGAAGTGCATGACGAAGACGGAAGCTATGGTGTGCCGGAATGACCGGGCGGCTTAGTCGCAGAGGCGGGTATAGTTTTCTCGGCTGATGTCGTAACGCGGTGCGATGCCGTAGGGCGAGGTGTAACCGCTTGATCGGTCACGCGGCTCGCAGGTTTCGTCGCCCAGGGGGCAGTTGGGGCGGATCTCGGTGCGGGAGACCTGGCAGAAGACCTGCTCGCGGGTCCGGGGGGCTGCGGCGCTGTCCTGCTCGAGGTTCAATCCGGTGAGATCCACAAGATGTCCGGCCTTGCGCCCGATGCCGCGTGTTTCGAAGGTGAGGGGGGCCTTGAGGGTGAGCGTTCTCTGATCGGCGAAGCGCGCTTCCTCTCTGTCCCAGATGCTGCCGTAATCGAAGCGCAGCCGATAAGTGCCGGGGGGCACCAGCACGCGAAAGAACACGCCGCCGGTGATATAGGCGGCAAGCGCGGCCTCGTCCGTCTCGGCGTGGTGCAGGGTGACGATATAGTCGGCGCCCGGGGCGGTCTTGACCTGTAGCGGGAAGGTGAGGGGGAGGCCGGTGCGGTTCCACATCAGGCCTGGATCGGGCCGCTCGTCGGCGGCGACGGCGGCGGCAAGGGTGAGGGGCAGAAGCGTCAGAAGGGCGAGAACGAGGCGCATGTGTCGGATATAGCGCCGCTGGACGGGTTGGGCAAAGGACAGGTGCGGGGAGAACGTTAACGTGATCGGGACTGCTGGAAACGGCATGTCGGTATCGCGCCGGTGTCGCGGCGGTATTCGAACGGTGTCACTTTCGCGCAAGCCGGCGTTAAGGGACCGTTCCGACGGGCCGGGTACGGCATGTCGGGAACGAGCGAGCCCAAGGCAGGCCGAGACATTGGGAGCGATGGGATGTGGTGGGGTTTCAACCGCCGTTCAGGTTTGGGGGAGACGACGTGGGGTCCTACCGACCCTAACCTTCGGAGGCGGGTTTGTCGGGGTGCGAGGCAATGACGCCAAAGTCGCGCGAATTGGAGCCGCCGCCGGCAACGCTGAAATAGCCTTCGGCGGCAAGACCGCGCTTCAGAAGTTCGCGCACGGCGGCAGCGCGGCTGGGCATATGGGCCTTGAACCGCCAATCGTCCAGCGCCCCGAGCTCGTCCTCCGAGATCATGACCTGCAGCCTTTCCAACCGTTTAGAGCCGGATTCGGCCATTCCTGCGATCCTCCGTCATCTGTATCATACTTAGACACCTGATTAACGTAGTCAAACTGAATGCATTACTCAAGATGAGTAAGGTGATCATTTTTTGTCTGTTACGGAATGTTGTCATATTAAGGCAATGAAATCATTAGATATTTTATTCAGCCCCTTTATAATGATCAGCATGAGAACGAATCCGCACATCAAAATTCAGAGCCCGGTTTATGGGCATGACGCGTCCTTGGGAGGGCGTGACGAACGGACCCGCACACAATCTGAAGCTGTGAAAAAGAAGAGGAGCGCAACCGTCGGAGCGACACCTATCGCACCCGGGCATGGTGTATCGCCGCGTGTGTTGGTGGTCGAGGACGACCAGTTCATCTGCGAAGATATCGCCTGCACCCTTACGGAGTGCGGGTTCAGCGTGGCGGGCACCGTGCAGACGCTGGACGCGGCAATGCGCTTCGTCAAGAACCGTCGCGGACAGTTCGACTGTGTCCTTCTGGACATCGACCTGGGCGGTCAGAGTTGTCAGCCGCTGGCGGCATCGCTGGAGGCGCTTGATCTGCCCTATGCGCTGGTGACGGCGCACAGCAAGGACGTGGTGCGCGACCTGGGCTACCGGGCCCCCGTGATCGAGAAGCCGTTCCAGAACTGGCGATTGTCGGCGGAACTTTCCAACCTTGTCGCGGCGGCGCGTCGCGGGGCCTGACGCGGCGGAGACATCGCCCCTTGATCGGCCGGCGCAACGGGTCTATACGCCCCCGGTGGTCAGACATGACCCGATTCACATGAACCAAGACATGCCGTGGTTGGCCCCATCGCTTCGGGGGTCACATCCGGCTTAGGAGAAGCGATATGAAACTGCATGAGCTGCGCGACAACGAAGGCGCAACCAAACGCAAGAAACGCGTGGGCCGTGGCCCCGGTTCGGGCATGGGCAAGACCGCCGGCCGCGGTATCAAGGGTCAGAAATCCCGTTCGGGCGTGGCGATCAACGGCTATGAAGGCGGCCAGATGCCGCTCTATCAACGGCTGCCCAAGCGTGGCTTCAACAAGCCGAACCGCAAGAAATTCGCCGTCGTGAACCTTGGCCTGATCCAGAAATTCATCGACGCCAAGAAGATCGACGCCGGCCAGACCATCACCGAGGACACGCTGGTGGAAAGCGGCCTGGTGCGCCGCAAGCTGGACGGCATCCGCGTGCTGGCCAAGGGCGAGGTTTCGTCCAAGCTCACGCTGGACGTGACCGGCGCGTCGAAATCGGCGGTCGAGGCTGTCGAGAAAGCCGGCGGTACGCTCAACGTTGCGAGCGCAAAGGCGGCTGAATAAGAGGTTGTGAGCGGGCGTCTCGCCCCTTACATACACCCCTAGTTTTCCTTATAAACGCCGCCTGGCCGGAAAACGGCCTGGGCGGCGTTTGCATAAAAAAGAGATCCGCATGGTATCTGCAGCAGAACAAATGGCGGCGAACACGAGCTGGTCCGCCCTGGGCAAGGCCACCGAGCTTCGCAAGCGCATCTTCTTCACCATCGGCCTGCTTATCGTCTACCGGATCGGGACGTATATCCCGGTGCCCGGCATCGACGGGGCAGAGCTGCGCAACTTCATGGAAGGCGCGGCGTCGTCGATCGGTGGGATGCTGTCGATGTTCACCGGCGGGGCATTGGGACGGATGGGCGTCTTTGCGCTGGGGATCATGCCCTATATCTCGGCCTCGATCATCGTGCAGCTGATGACGGCGATGGTGCCGGCGCTGGAGCAGCTGAAGAAAGAGGGCGAGCAGGGGCGCAAGAAGATCAACCAGTACACGCGCTATGGCACGGTGTTCCTAGCGACGCTGCAATCCTATGGCCTAGCCGCATCGCTGCAGAGTGGCGGGCTGGCGTCGGACCCCGGGTTCTTTTTCATCGCGAGCTGCATGATCACGCTGGTCGGGGGCACGATGTTCCTGATGTGGCTGGGTGAGCAGATCACCGCGCGGGGCGTGGGCAACGGCATCTCGCTGATCATCTTCGTGGGCATCATCGCCGAAGTGCCCGCCGCGCTGGCGCAGTTCTTTGCCAGCGGCCGGTCGGGCGCGATCAGCCCGGCGGTGATCATCGGGGTGATCGTGATGGTCGTGGCGACGATCGCCTTCGTGGTGTTCATGGAGCGGTCCTTGCGCAAGATCCACATCCAGTATCCGCGCCGCCAGGTGGGGATGAAGGTCTATGACGGCGGGTCGAGCCACCTGCCCGTGAAGGTGAACCCGGCGGGCGTGATCCCGGCGATCTTCGCCTCGTCGCTGCTTCTGTTGCCGGCCACTGTCAGCACGTTCTCGGGCAACGATACCGGACCGTTCATGTCGACGCTGCTGGCCTATTTCGGGCCCGGGCAGCCGCTTTACCTGGTGTTCTTCACGGCGATGATCGTGTTCTTCGCCTATTTCTATACCTACAACGTGGCGTTCAAGCCCGATGACGTCGCCGACAACCTGAAGAACCAGAACGGGTTCGTGCCCGGCATCCGCCCCGGCAAGAAGACGGCGGAGTACCTGGAATACGTGGTGACGCGGATCCTGGTGCTGGGCTCGGCTTACCTTGCGGCAGTTTGTCTCCTTCCGGAAATCCTGCGTGGACAGTTTGCGATACCTTTCTATTTTGGCGGCACTTCGGTCCTGATCGTGGTATCGGTGACCATGGACACGATCCAGCAGGTCCAGTCGCATCTTCTGGCGCACCAGTACGAGGGCCTGATCGAGAAGTCGCAGTTGAGCGGCAAGGGCCGTAAACGGTCGCGCAGGAAAGGGACAGGACGTCGATGAATATCATACTTCTCGGACCGCCGGGGGCCGGTAAGGGCACGCAGGCACATATCCTGGTCGAGGAGCGGGGCATGACCCAGCTCAGCACAGGCGACATGCTGCGTGAGGCCAAGGACAGCGGCACCGAGATGGGTAAGGTCGTTGCCGACGTGATGGCCCGGGGCGAGCTTGTGACGGACGAGATCGTGATCGGCCTGATCCGCGAGAAGATCGACGGCGAGAACGGTGGCGGTTTCATCTTTGACGGCTTCCCCCGGACGCTGGCGCAGGCCGATGCGCTGGCGGAACTGCTGGCCGAGACCGGCCAGACGCTGGATGCGGTGGTCGAGATGCGGGTGGATGACGAGGCGCTGGTGCAGCGTATCACGGCCCGGTCGACCTGCGGAAATTGCGGCGCGGTCTACAACGACATCACCAAGCCGTGGCCGGAGGATGGCAAATGTGCCAATTGCGGCTCGACCGAGGTGAAGCGCCGGGCGGATGACAACGAGGAAAGCCTCAAGCAGCGCCTGATGGAATACTACAAGAAGACCTCGCCGCTGCTGGGCTACTACTATGCCAAGGGCGATCTGGAGACGATCGACGGGCTGGGCGAGATCGATGAGGTCAAGGCCCGCATCGCAAGCGCGCTGGACGGCTGACGACGCCCGGTGCGGCCCTGCGGAACGGCCTTTTTTCCTTGGGGTTTCGCCGATAGGCACAATTCTCTTGACAGAGGGTTGACGCCTCGGGCGTTTCCTTCTAGACGGCACCATCTCGACAGAGAACATGATTCCCGCGCGGGTCGCGCCCGCGCCCGAATCGATCACCTGAATTCAGCTGCGGCCCGAAGCAATCGCCTCGGGCCTACGTTGTGAAAAAAGGGTCTGGAGCTACGGACCCGCAACGAAAGGACATGACACGTGGCACGTATCGCCGGCGTTAACATCCCGACCCACAAGCGGGTCCCGATCGCCCTGACCTACATCACCGGAATCGGCCAATCCTCGGCCAAGGCCATCTGCGAGGCCGTCAATATCGACCTGACCCGCCGGGTCAACGAGCTGAGCGACACCGAAGTGGTCGCCATGCGCGAGCATATCGACGCCAACTACATGGTCGAAGGTGACCTGCGCCGCGAAGTGCAGATGAACATCAAGCGTCTGATGGACCTTGGCTGCTATCGCGGCCTGCGCCATCGCCGCAACCTTCCCGTCCGCGGCCAGCGCACGCATACCAATGCGCGCACCCGCAAAGGCCCGGCGAAACCCATCGCCGGCAAGAAGAAGTAAGGGAGGGCAGAACCAATGGCACGAGATACCCGCCGGACCAAGAAAAAGGTCTCGAAGAACATCGCCACGGGCGTGGCGCATGTGAACAGCTCGTTCAACAACACCAAGATCCTGATCTCGGACGTGCAGGGCAACGCGATCGCGTGGTCCTCGGCCGGCACGATGGGCTTCAAGGGGTCGCGCAAGTCGACGCCCTATGCCGCCCAGATGGCCGCCGAAGATGCCGGCCGCAAGGCGCAGGAACATGGCATGAAGACGCTGGAAGTCGAAGTGCAGGGGCCCGGTTCGGGCCGCGGAGAGCGCGCTGCGCGCCCTGGCTGCCGTCGGCTTCAACATCACGTCCATCCGCGACGTGACGCCGATTGCCCACAATGGTTGCCGCCCGCCGAAGCGTCGCCGGGTCTGAGACCGATTTTTTGGGTGGGGCCGCGTGGTTTTTCACGGCCCCATTCCGTTATTTTTGAAACCTCGAGCGTCTCGGAGGCCTGTGGACATGGGGCCGGGGACAAGGATGGAGGGACCGCATGATCCATAAGAACTGGGCAGAATTGATCAAGCCGACGCAGCTTGAGGTGAAGCCGGGCAACGACCCGCTGCGCCAGGCGACCGTCGTGGCCGAACCGCTGGAGCGCGGCTTTGGCCTGACGATGGGCAACGCGCTGCGCCGCGTGCTGCTGTCGAGCCTTCAGGGTGCGGCGATCACCAGCGTGCAGATCGACAACGTGCTGCACGAGTTTTCCAGCATCGCAGGCGTCCGCGAAGATGTGACTGACGTGGTGCTGAACCTCAAGGGTGTCGCGATCCGAATGGAAGTCGAAGGGCCCAAGCGCCTGTCGATCTCGGCCAAGGGGCCGGGCGTTGTGACCGCCGGCGACATCGCCGACAGCGCGGGCATCGAGATCCTGAACAAGGAACACGTGATCTGCCACCTTGACGAAGGTGCGGACCTGTTCATGGAACTGACCGTGAACCAGGGCAAGGGCTATGTCGCCGCCGACAAGAACAAGCCGGAAGACGCGCCCATCGGCCTGATTGCCATCGACGCGATCTATTCGCCGGTGGTGAAGGTCAGCTATGACGTGCAGCCCACTCGTGAGGGGCAGGTTCTGGACTATGACAAGCTGACGATGAAGCTGACGACCGACGGCTCGATCACGCCCGAGGACGCGGTGGCCTTTGCCGCGCGCATCCTGCAGGATCAGCTGTCGATCTTCGTGAACTTCGAGGAGCCGGAATCGGCGCAACGTCAGGACGACGACGACGGGCTGGAGTTCAACCCGCTTCTGCTGAAGAAAGTGGACGAGCTGGAACTCTCGGTACGGTCGGCCAACTGCCTGAAGAACGACAACATCGTCTATATCGGCGATCTGATCCAGAAAACCGAAGCCGAGATGCTGCGCACGCCGAACTTTGGCCGCAAGTCCTTGAACGAGATCAAGGAAGTGCTGTCGGGCATGGGCCTGCACCTGGGCATGGATGTCGAGGACTGGCCGCCGGACAACATCGAGGACCTGGCGAAGAAGTTCGAGGATCAATTCTGAAGAATTGATTCTCGAATCCCGGACGTGATCCGGGATCTCCCGGCCAAGTGGCCCCGGATCAAGTTCGGGGCAAGCTCCGGGATCAAGTCCGGGGCGGGTCGGTGGGAAATCGGGTCGAGATCCCGGGTCAAGCCCGGGACAGGCCCTTTCATTGCCCGCCCAAGGGCGGACAAATTTCGGGTGACGCGCCGCTTTTCAAGCGACGCTTGCCCCAAGGAGAGCCGGTGACACGCATCGCCGGCCGGACAAAGCAAAACCGCCCGTAGAGGGCAAAAAACGGAGTAAGAAACATGCGTCACGCACGAGGCTATCGCCGCCTGAACCGTACCCACGAGCACCGCAAGGCGCTGTGGGCGAACATGGCCGGCTCGCTGATTGAACACGAACAGATCAAGACCACCCTGCCGAAGGCCAAGGAGCTGAAGCGGGTTGTTGAAAAACTGGTCACGCTGGGCAAGCGCGGGGACGTTCACGCCCGCCGCCAGGCCGCCGCCCAACTGAAGCAGGACATGCATGTCGCCAAGCTGTTCGACGTGCTGGGCCCGCGTTACAAGGAGCGTCAGGGCGGGTATGTGCGCGTTCTGAAGGCCGGCTTCCGTTACGGTGACATGGCACCGATGGCGATCATCGAATTCGTCGAGCGCGACCGCGACGCCAAGGGTGCCGCCGACAAGGCCCGCGTCGCCGCCGAGGACATGGACGGGGACGACGAGGCGTAAGCCCCGTTTCCCTTGACCGGAAACAAAAAACGCCGCCGGTTTCGCCCGGCGGCGTTCTTTCGTTCGGGGTCGGAGCGCGGTCAGGCGCTTTCGAGCTCTTTCTTGACCAGCTTCTCGATCTCGTCGACGGGGTGATTGGCGAGGTTCTTGGGAATCTCGCTGACCACTTTCGACGTGACTTCCTTGTGCATGTCGTCGCGCAGGTGGCCCAGCACCTTGGGCGCGGCGACGAGGATCAGGCGGTCAAACTCGCCCTTGTGAGCGGCGGCATAGAGGATGTCCGACAGGTCGGCGGCGAAGCGTTCCTTCTGCAGTTCGTGCCAATCGGTATCATCCATCGCCGAGAGCTGCTGTACCCCGGTGTCTTGCATCCGGCCGGGACGATTGGCCGATTGCTCGATATCCGAGGGGTTTTCCTGTTCCTCGGTGTCCATCACCTCGAGATTGGGGTCCTGGTGGTCCGTGAGATTGCGCAGGAAGAGCGCCTTTTCGCTGTCGGTCACGACGACCCAGGTGCCTTGCTTGAGTTCAGTCATCGCGTTTCTCCTTGCCGGTGCCGTGATGGCCGCCGAGATTGCCTTCGCCCTCTTCGTCTTCCTTGGTGACGCGGGTTGCGCCGGCATCCTCGCTCTTGGCGCGCTTGAGCGAATCGCGGGTGCCGACCTTGCGTTCCAGGTTGCCCTGGGCGCGGCCTTGCTGGTCTGGGGTGGGGACGTCGTCGACGAACTCTTCGGTTTCGCTCTTGCCGTCCTTGGATCTGTATCTGTCTGCCATGGTGGTACCTCCTGTCTGGAAAACGTTGCCTGAGGCGGGGGTTCCATCGGGTGCGCGGATTGCGATGGTGGGTGCGAGGGGCCAGCCCCTCGCGCTCCCCGGGATATTTTCGGCCAGAGGAAAAGCCGGGGTGCCAGGGGCCTTGTCGTGCTTGCATCGGGGGCGTGGGGGGCGCATATCGGGGGGATGGCGAGATGGATTTCCGGCCTTTTCCTGTCTGTCCTGCTGGCGGTGCCGGCGGGGGCGGAGATGCGCGTGCCGCAGAGCCGGGACGAGATCCGCATGGGCTTCGTGCCCGTCCCGGGCATGGTGCTGGAGCCCGGGCGCGCGGGGTTGCGGGCCGGGTTGCGGCCGGGGGACATCCTGCGCGGGATCAATGGCGTGGCCGTAAAAAGCGCCGGCATGGTCGAGCCGATGCTGGCGGCGAGCGGGCGGTGGTTCAGGCTGTAGCCATGGGAGATCTGTTCGATACCGGCCCCGAAGCCAAACCGGACGCAAGGGACGACAAGGCGCATGACAGCGCGCCGCGCCCGCTGGCCGACAGGCTGCGGCCCAAGGCGCTGGCCGAGGTGATCGGGCAGGAGAAGGTGATCGGGCCGGATGGCCCCTTGGGCGTGATGCTGGCGTCGGGGAGCCTGTCTTCGCTGGTCTTCTGGGGGCCGCCGGGGGTGGGCAAGACCACCATCGCGCGGCTCTTGGCCGACGAGACGGACATGCATTTCGTGCAGATCAGCGCGATCTTTTCCGGTGTGCCGGAGTTGCGCAAGGTGTTCGACGCGGCCAAGCACCGGCGGGCCAACGGGCAGGGAACGCTTTTGTTCGTGGACGAGATCCACCGGTTCAACAAGGCGCAGCAGGACGGGTTCCTGCCGCATATGGAGGACGGGACGATCCTGCTGGTGGGGGCCACCACGGAGAACCCGAGTTTCGAGCTGAACGCGGCACTTCTGAGCCGGTCGCAGGTTCTGGTGCTGGAACGGCTGACGCTGGCGGAGTTGGAGCGGCTGGCGCAAAGGGCCGAGAAGGAACTGGACCGGGCGCTGCCGCTGGAGGGTGCGGCGCGCGAGGCGTTGCTGGAGATGGCGGATGGGGACGGGCGCGCGCTCTTGAATCTGATCGAGCAGGTGGCGGCGTGGAAGACCGACAAGAAGCTGGACACGAACGCCCTGACCGCGCGGTTGATGAAACGGGCGGCGCAGTATGACAAATCGGGGGACGCGCATTACAACCTGATATCCGCCCTGCACAAGTCGGTGCGCGGGTCGGACCCGGACGCGGCGCTCTACTGGCTGGCGCGGATGCTGGACGGGGGCGAGGACCCGCGGTACCTGGCGCGGCGGATCACGCGGATGGCGGTGGAGGATATCGGCCTCGCCGATCCGCAGGCGCAGGCGGTGTGCCTGCAATCGTGGGAGACCTACGAGCGGCTGGGCAGCCCCGAGGGGGAGCTGGCGCTGGCGCAGGCGGTGACCTACCTGGCGCTGGCGCCGAAGTCGAACGCGGCCTACGTGGCCTACAAGGCGGCGATGCGGGCCGCGAAGAAGACCGGCAGCGAGCCGCCGCCCAAGCATATCCTGAACGCGCCCACCGGACTGATGAAAGAGCAGGGTTACGGCGCGGGCTATGCCTATGACCACGATGCCGAGGACGCGTTTTCGGGGCAGAATTACTTTCCCGACACGATGGAACGGCCCGAGCTTTACAAGCCGGTCGAGCGCGGGTTCGAGCGGGAGTTGGGCAAGCGGGTGGCCTATTTCGCGAAGTTGCGGGCGCGCAAGGGCGACTAGGCCCCCCGGGCGATTCCCGGTGTCGATTTTCCGACCGGGCTGCGGGGAATGTCGTTTTTGGAACAGTCCGGCCCGAGGGATTGATCACATCGTGAAACCCCTTTCCGACAAGAGGTTGAACAGTTCCGGCTAGGGTTCTGACATGCAAAAAAAATATCGTGATCCGTCATATGAAGGCTGGAAGCGACTTTTTTTCGTGTTTTGGTAATATCATGTCGTAAATGAGCCGCCCGTTCAGGGGAAACGACGCAAAGCTGCTTTGAAGGACCGCGCAAGACGGGCCGGGAGACAGACTAGTCATAGGGAGACAACATGACTGATATCAAAGATCAAATGCTGCTGGATCGACTGGCAGCCGCGGCCCGCGAAGGGAAGATTTCGCGCCGGTCGTTCATGCATTATGCCGCCGCCGCCGGCCTGACGACCACGGCCGCGACCGGCCTGTGGACCGGCGCCGCGAAGGCACAGCCGGCCAAGGGCGGCACGTTCCGCCTTGGGATGCACGACGGGAACACTTCGGACACGCATGATCCGGGCACCTATGTGACCTTCTCGATGATCCAGGTCGCGCACACATACCGGTCGTACCTGACGCTGATCGAGCCCGATGGCTCGCTCGGGCCGGACCTGGCCAGCGAGTGGAGCGCGAGCCCGGACGCGAAGGAGTGGACCTTCAAGATCAATGACAATGCCACGTTCCACAGCGGCAACAAGGTGACGGCGAACGACGTGATCGCGTCGATGAACCACCACCGCGGTGAAGAGACGACTTCGGCCGCGAAGGCGCTGCTGGCGGATGTCGAGGAGCTTATCGACAACGGCGACAACTCGGTCACATTCGTGCTGGCGTCGGGCAATGCCGACCTGCCCTGGCTGATGACCGACTATCACCTGGCGATCGTGCCGGCCAACGAGGACGGCACGGCCAACTGGCAGTCGGGCGACGGCTCGGGCCCCTACAAGATGGAAGAGGCCGAGTTCGGCGTGCGTTATACGCTGACCCGCCACGACGGCTGGCACCTGGAAGGCGCCTATTTCGACGACCTGGAGCTGATCGTTCTGAACGACCCGAACGCGCGTCAGACGGCGCTGGTGACAGGCGACGTGGACGCGGTGACGCAGCTGGAACTGAAAACACTGGCGTTGTTGCAGCGCGACCCGAACATCGAGATCGACGACGTGCCGTCGGCGGCGGCGATCACCATGCCGATGCTGTGCGACACGGCGCCGTTCGACAACGTGGACGTGCGCAACGCGCTGAAGCTGTCGCTGAACCGGGACGAGCTGGTCGAGAAGATCGCGTTCGGCGCGGCCACCAAGGCGAACGATTTCCACCATTCGCCGGCGATGCCCTATTATCCCGAAGGCATCGAGCAGCGTGAATACGATCCCGACCAGGCGAAATCGCTGCTGCAGAAAGCCGGCGCCGAAGGCCTGACGGTCAACCTGAGCGTGGCCGACTCGGTGTTCTCGGGTGCGGTGGACATGTGTGTTCTGTTCGCAGAGCACGCCAAGGCCGCGGGCATCACCATCAACGTCAACCGCGAGCCCAACGACGGCTACTATTCGGACGTGTGGCTGAAAAAGCCGTGGTGCGTGGTGCAGTGGGGCGCACGCCCGACGCCGGACGTGATGTATTCGCTGGCCTACAAGTCGGACGCCGCGTGGAACGAGAGCCGGTGGCAGAACGAGCGGTTCAACGAGCTGCTGCTGCAGGCGAAGGCCGAGCTGGATGACACCAAGCGGGCCGAGATGTACCGCGAGATGGCGATCCTGGCGAAGGACGACGGCGGGACGATCATCCCGTTCTTCCCGAACTTCGTGTACGCGCGTCGCAAGAACGTGCAGCATGGTGAGAACCTTGCGCCAAGCTGGCAGATGGACGGCGCCCGCGCCTGCAGCCGCTGGTGGTTCGCGGACGCATAAGACAAAAGGTTTTGCCCCGGTGCCAAGGCGCCGGGGCAAAAATTTGGAGGGGGCGGGAGATCGCTCTGTCCGGGCAGACGGGACGGCCGAGAAAGCGCGAAAAGCGCACAGGGCACGTCGATACGTCATAACAATATAAGCTGTGCGGATGCGGCTCGGGACGGGCAAGGCGGACGCCCAACAGCAGGAGGGACATATGGGAGACATCTTAACGCTTGTCGGAAAGCGTCTTGGTCTCGGATTGATCATCCTATTGGTGATCTCGTTGATAATCTTCTTCATGGTCGAGCTGCTTCCCGGTGACATCGCGCAGGCGGTGCTGGGACAGTCGGCGACGCCGGAGAACCTTGCGGCGCTGCGCAGGGAAATGGGCCTCGACCAGCCCGCGATCGTAAGATACCTGGCGTGGTTGAGCGAAGCCATAACGCTTGATTTCGGAAGCTCCATCGTGACCGACGCGCGGGTGACCGAGATCATCGGCGAGCGGTTCATGAACACGCTGTTCCTTGCGGCCTACGCGGCCGTGATCGCGGTGCCGGTGTCGATCATCCTGGGCGTGATCGTGGCGCTGTTGCGCAACTCGATCTTCGACCGGGTGGCGAACGTGATCTCATTGTCGTTCATCTCGTCGCCGGAATTCTTCCTGGGCTACATCCTGATCCTGTACTTCGCGGTCAAATGGGGCATGTTCCCGGCAATCGCCAGCCTGAGCGAGGGGATGACCTTCCTTGAACTGTTGCAACGCACCTTCCTGCCGGCGCTGACGCTGGTGCTGGTGGTGATGGCGCACATGATGCGGATGACCCGCGCGGCGATCATCAACCTGCTGGCGAGCCCCTATATCGAGATGGCCCGGCTGAAGGGCGCGCCGCCCTGGAAGGTGATCGTGAAGCACGCGCTGCCCAACGCCTGGGCGCCGATCATCAACGTGGTCGCGCTGAACCTGGCGTACCTCATTACCGGCGTGGTGCTGGTGGAGGTGGTGTTCGTCTATCCGGGCATCGGACAGGCGCTGGTGGACGCGGTTTCCAAGCGCGACTTCCCCGTGGTGCAGGCCTGCTGCCTGATCTTCGCGGCGACCTTCATCCTTCTCAACCTTGCAGCCGACGTTGGTGCGATCCTCACCAACCCGCGTCTGCGGCACCCGAAATAAGGAGGGCGGATCATGGTTTTTGTAATCCTCTACTTCGCCCTGCTGCTTCTGCTGTCGTGCGGCGCGGCCTATTACAATCAGCGGTCGGCGTTCCTGCTGCTGTTCTCGCTGACGCTGGTGTCGCTGGTGCTGGCGATCATCGGCGGCATTCCGGCGCTGCGCTTCGTCGCGATCGCCGCGGGGATGCTGTTGGCGGCTGGCATGATGTCCTACGCGTTCCGCGAGTTCCTGACGGCGCTGGCGAGCGACGAGATGGCCAAGGAGCTGCGCACCGCGCCGCTGACCGCCGCCTTCGGGATGTTCGTGATCTTCATCGTCGCGGTCATGGGCATCTTTGCCCCGGCCATCGCGCCGCATGGAGAGGCCGAGATCATCAGCCAGGCCTTTGCGCCGCCGGACAACAACATGCTGCTTGGCGCCGATCAGCTGGGCCGGGACATGTTCAGCCGGATCATCTATGGCGCGCGGAATACCGTGGCGCTGGCGCTGTGCGGCACGGTCCTTGCGTTCATCCTGGGCGCGATGGCGGGCCTGTTGGCGGCAACGAAGGGTGGCTTCTTCGACGGAACGATGGGCCGGATCGCGGATGTGATCATGTCGATCCCGTCGCTGATCTTTGCGCTTCTGATGCTGTCGATCTTTGGTGGGTCGCTGGCGGCACCGTCAACCAGCGCATGGCTGCTGTTCGGATTCGCGGTGATCGTGGGGACGCTGTTCCTTGCGGCGGCGGCCTATTCGGTTCTCAGCTGGATCATCGGGGCGGCGATCGTCGTCGGTGTCTCGTTTGCCTTTGCACTGGCGTTCACGTCGGTCTTCGATGCCTCCGAGGTCATCCTGATCCTGGTTGTCGCGGTGATCTATTCGCCGCGGGTGTTCCGCCTGACGCGGGCGGTTGCGGGCAACGTGGTTGTGATGGACTATATCGAGGCCGCGAAGCTGCGCGGTGAAAAGAACTGGTACCTGATCCGGCGGGAGATCCTGCCGAACTCGACCGCGCCGCTGGTGGCGGAGTTCGGGCTGGAATTCTGCTTCGTGTTCCTGCTGATCGCGGGCCTGAGCTTCCTTGGGCTTGGTATCCAGCCGCCCACGGCCGACTGGGGGTCGATGGTGCGGGAGAACGCGACGCTGATCTCGTTCGGTGAGATCACGCCGCTTATCCCGGCCGCGGCCATCGCGCTGTTGACCGTGGCGGTCAACTTCGTGGTGGACTGGATGCTGCACCGGTCCTCGGGTTTGAAGGAGTAAAACGACATGAGCTTGAAAAAAACAGATGTCCTTCTGAAGATCCGGGACCTGAAGATCCAGGGCTATTCGGACGAAACCTGGGTCGACATCATCAAGGGTGTCGACCTGACCCTGCACCGCGGCGAGGTGATGGGCCTGATCGGGGAATCCGGGGCGGGCAAATCCACCATCGGCGCGGCGGCCATGGGGTACGCCCGCGACGGCACGCGGATCGTGGAGGGCTCGTCGATCGAGTTCGACGGGATCGAGCTGACCACCTCGACCGAGGGCGAGAAACGGGCGCTGAGGGGCTCGCGCATCGCCTATGTGGCGCAGTCGGCGGCGGCGTCGTTCAACCCGGCGCACAAGCTGATCGACCAGCACACGGAAGCCCCCGTGCAGTACCGCATCAAGAAGCGGCTGGAGGCGCAGGAGGACGCGATCGAGCTGTATGAGCGGTTGCGCCTGCCCAATCCGGGCGAGATCGGGTTTCGGTATCCGCACCAGGTGTCGGGCGGTCAGTTGCAGCGGGCGATGACGGCGATGGCCATGTCGTGCCGGCCTGACCTGATCATCTTTGACGAGCCGACGACGGCGCTGGACGTGACCACCCAGATCGAGGTGCTGGCGGCGATCCGCGACATCGTGGACCAGTTCAACACCGCGGCGATCTACATCACGCACGACCTGGCCGTGGTGGCGCAGATGGCCGACACGATCAAGGTGCTGCTGAAAGGCGAGGAAGTCGAGGAGGCGCCGACCGACCAGATGCTGGAAAATCCGCAGGAGGATTACACCAAGTCGCTCTGGGCGGTGCGCAGTTTCACCAGCCCGCAGAAGCATCGCCCCACGGATGGCACGCCGCCGCTGATTTCGGTCAAGAACGTGGACGCGTCCTATTCCAACGGGCCGAAGATCCTCGATGACGTGTCGTTCGACATCTACGAGGGGATGACGGTGGCCGTGGTGGGCGAATCCGGGTCGGGCAAGTCGACGACCGCGCGGGTGATCACCGGGCTGTTGCCGCCCAGCAAAGGCGAGGTGCTGTTCAAGGGCGAGCCGTTCCCGGCGAATTACAAGGACCGCTCGAAGGACCAGCTGCGGCAGTGCCAGATGATCTATCAGATGGCCGATACCGCGCTGAACCCCAAGGTGCAGATCTCGGAAATCATCGGGCGACCTGCGCAGTTCTATTCGGGACTGAAGGGCACGGCGCTGAAGACGCGGGTGGACGAGCTGTTGGACCTGATCGAGCTGGAGCCGTCGAAATACTACAACCGGTATCCGCCCGAGCTGTCGGGCGGGCAGAAACAGCGGATCGGGATTGCCCGGGCGCTGGCGGCCGAGCCCAGTTTCATCGTCTGTGACGAGGTGACCTCGGCGTTGGACCAGCTGGTGGCGGAGGGCATCCTGCGGCTGCTGGACCGGCTGCAGAACGAGCTGAACCTGGCGTACATGTTCATCACCCACGACCTTGCCACCGTGCGGTCGATCGCCGACGAGGTGGTGGTGATGCAGAACGGGCAGGTGGTGGAGCAGGGGCCGAAGGACGACATGTTCACGCCGCCGCACCATCCCTATACCGACCTGCTGCTGAGCTCGGTGCCGGAGATGGACCCGAACTGGCTGACGACGCTGCTGGAGGAACGGGGCGTCGACAATATCGGCGACGCGGCGGCGGCCAAGATCGACCCGGACGACGACAAGGTCGAGGGCACGCAGGTCTGAGCCTGGCGGTCATGAACAAAAAACGGCGCCCCGGAGACAGGGCGCCGTTTTCCTTTGACGAATTCGTATGGTGCGTTAGCCGATGATGGCCATGCCCGAGAGGACCATCGCGCCGACGATCAGGGCATAGACGATCACGACGGCCTGCCAGGTGGCGCTGTGGGCCTGGAGTTCGCGGATCAGTTGGTCACGGTTCATGTCGGGTATCCTTTTCAGAGACACCGAAGGCGCCAAACGAGTCTTACGTTCAACGCCGAAGGGAAAGAGTGGGTTGTCTGGGTGCGGCGCATGGCGCCGTGGGACGGATTAGCCGATAATGGCGGACGCCGAGAAGATCAGCGTGCCGACAAGGATACCGTAGACGAGGACCACCGACTGCCAGGTGGCACTGTGCATACGAAGTTCCCGGTTCAATTCATCGCGGGTCATGATGGCCTCCTTTGGCTGGCGGTCGATTCCAAGTGGAACGCGTTGATTGCGTTCCTACAGCCCACTTAGTCAAAAATTATGAAGGCGCAATCGAAATTCGCTTTGGATTCTATGAAAATTGTGCATGGCCGGGTTGGCCGCAGAGCATGGCTGCGGCAGAATCTGGAGATCTCTTTTGTTTTCCGTGCCTTGCGCCCATATCCGGCGAGGCGGGCCGACCTGTGTCAGGCGGTGCCCTGTAGCGGCATTACCACAAGGTCGCCGTCTTGCCGGGCCTTCATGGCCAGCGCGGCGGCATGGGCGGCGGCTGCGGTGGTGTAATAGGGGATCTTGTCGTAGAGCGCAACCGAGCGGATTTCGCGGCTGTCCTCGACCGCCTGGATGCCTTCGGTGGTGTTCATGACAAGGCTGATCTGGCCGTCCTTGAGCATGTCCACGACGTCGGGGCGGCCTTCGTAGACCTTATTCACCACCTCGCAGGCGATGTCGTGGCCTTCGAGGAAGGCGGCGGTGCCGCGGGTGGCGACGATGGCGAAGCCCAGGTCGACGAGGATCTGCGCGGTCTCGACCAGCTGGGGCGTCTTGTCGTCATCCTTGATCGAAAAGAACACCTTGCCGCCGTCGGGCAGCACGACGCCCGCGCCCATCTGCGCCTTGAGAAAGGCGCGGGGGAAGGAGACGTCCCAGCCCATGACCTCGCCCGTGGAGCGCATCTCCGGGCCGAGGATCGTGTCGACGCCGGGGAAGCGGGCGAAGGGCATGACGGCCTCTTTCACCGAGAACCAGGGCATCGCGGGGTCCGCGAGCGTCATCTGGTCGGCCATGGGCAGCGTGCCGGGCTTGGTGTCGGACGGATAGGCGCCGCGATGCGGGAAGGCCGAGAGCGGCTCGCCGGCCATGAGGCGGGCGGCGATGGAGGCGATGGCGCTATCCGTGGCCTTGGCGACGAACGGCACGGTGCGGCTGGCGCGGGGGTTCACCTCGATCAGGTAGATGTCGTCGCCCTTGACGGCGAATTGCACGTTCATCAGGCCGACGACGTTGAGGGCCTTGGCAAGCGCGCGGGTCTGGGCGTCGATCTCGTCGATGATGTGCCGGGGCAGGGTGTGGGGCGGCAGGCAGCAGGCGCTGTCGCCGGAGTGCACGCCGGCCTCTTCGATATGCTGCAGGATGCCGGCGACGTGGACGTTTTCACCGTCCGAGAGCGCGTCGACATCGCATTCGATGGCGCCGGATAGGTAGCCGTCCAGGAGGACGGGGCTGTCGCCCGAGACGATCACCGCCTCGTTGATGTAGCGTTCGAGCTGGCCCATGTCGCGGACGATTTCCATGGCGCGGCCGCCCAGCACGTAGGAAGGGCGGATCACCAGCGGGAAGCCGATCTCGTCGGCAATGGCCAGCGCCTCGGCGTCGGAATGGGCGATGCCGTTCTTGGGCTGCTTGAGGTTCAGCTGATTCACCAGCGCCTGGAACCGCTCGCGGTCCTCGGCCAGGTCGATGGCGTCGGGCGTGGTGCCGAGGATCGGGATGCCCTCGGCCTCGAGGTCGTTGGCGAGTTTCAGGGGCGTCTGGCCGCCGAACTGGACGATGACGCCGTGCAGCGTGCCGTTGTCCTGCTCGACGCGCAGGATTTCCATGACATGCTCGAAGGTCAGCGGCTCGAAGTAGAGCCTGTCGGAGGTGTCGTAGTCGGTCGAGACGGTCTCGGGGTTGCAGTTGACCATGATGGTCTCGTAGCCCGCGTCGGTGAGCGCGAAACAGGCATGGCAACAGCAATAGTCGAACTCGATTCCCTGGCCGATCCGGTTGGGGCCGCCGCCGAGGATGACGACCTTTTTGCGGTCACTGGGGCGCGCTTCGCATTCTACCTCGCCCATCATGGGGGCCTCGTAGGTGGAATACATGTAGGGCGTCTGGGCCTCGAATTCTGCGGCGCAGGTGTCGATGCGCTTGAAGACGGCCGTAACGCCCTGCGCGTGGCGGGCGCGGCGCACGTCGGCCTCGGTAAAGCCGGTCAACTTGGCGAGGCGGGCGTCGGTGAAGCCCATCATCTTCAGCCGGCGCAGGCCTTGTTCGTCGGTGGGCAGGCCGTCCTTCCGGATCGCCTTCTCGGCCTCGACGATTTCGCGGATGCGGGCGAGGAACCACGGGTCGAACTTGGTGGCGGCGAAAATCTCGTCATCCGTGAGGCCGTGGCGCATGGCCTGGGCGATGGTGCGCATCCGGTCCGGCGTCTGCTGGCTGATCGCCTTGATGACGGCGGTCTTTTCCGGGGCGCCGTCGATCTCGATCTCGTCGAAGCCGGTCAGGCCGGATTCCATCGACGCCAGCGCCTTTTGCAGGGATTCGTGGATGGTGCGGCCGATGGCCATGGCCTCGCCCACGGATTTCATCGCGGTGGTCAGGTAGGGCTGCGAGCCGGGGAATTTCTCGAAGGCGAATTTGGGAATCTTTGTCACGACATAGTCGATGGTCGGCTCGAAGCTGGCGGGCGTGACCTTGGTGATGTCGTTGTCGAGCTCGTCGAGCGTGTAGCCGACGGCGAGTTTCGCCGCGATCTTGGCGATCGGAAAGCCGGTGGCCTTGGACGCCAGCGCCGACGAGCGGGAGACGCGGGGGTTCATCTCGATCACGACCATGCGGCCGTCGTCGGGGTTGATGGCCCATTGCACGTTGGAGCCGCCGGTTTCCACGCCGATCTCGCGCAGGACGGCGATGGAGCCGTTGCGCATGATCTGGTATTCCTTGTCCGTGAGCGTGAGGGCCGGGGCCACGGTGATGGAATCGCCAGTATGCACGCCCATCGGATCGACGTTTTCGATGGAGCAGACGATGATGGCGTTGTCGGCGCGGTCGCGGACGACCTCCATCTCGTATTCCTTCCAGCCCAGCAGCGACTCGTCGATCAGGATCTGGCTGACCGGGGAGGCGTCGAGGCCGGACTTGCAGTAATGCTCGTAATCGGCGCGGTTGTAGGCGACGCCGCCGCCGGTGCCGCCAAGGGTGTAGGCGGGGCGGATGATGGCGGGCAGGCCCACATGTTCGAGCGCGGCCATGCATTCTTCCATGGTCTCGGCAATGGTGGCCTTGGGGTTTTCGATGCCCAGACGGTCCATCGCCTCGCGGAAGAGCTTGCGATCCTCGGCCATCTCGATGGCCTCGCGGTTGGCGCCGATGAGTTCCACGCCGAATTTTTCCAGCACGCCCATGTCGGCCACGGCCAGCGCCGTGTTCAGCCCGGTCTGCCCGCCCATGGTGGGCAGGAGCGCGTCGGGACGCTCTTTCTCGATGATCTTGGCGACGATCTCGGGCGTGATGGGCTCGATATAGGTGGCGTCGGCCAGGCCTGGGTCGGTCATGATGGTGGCGGGGTTGGAATTGACGAGGATGACGCGGTAGCCTTCCTCGCGCAGGGCCTTGCAGGCCTGGGCGCCGGAATAGTCGAACTCGCAGGCCTGCCCGATGATGATGGGGCCGGCACCGATGATCATGATGGACTTGATATCGGTTCTTTTCGGCATGTGATCCCCCGGTGCGGCGCAAATTGTTGGCCTTATATTCATTACGCACGACAGCGCAAGGGGCATCGCTGTTTGCGCGCGATGCGACGTATTTCGCAGTGCGTTCGGTCGCGCGAACGCTTAGATAACCAGCCAAAGAGAGAGGACGGCAGGTGCGAATCCGTTTCGATCATGGCCCCGAGGAGGGCGAATGCGCGTTCGAGCGCCCGGTCGAGGTGATCTCGGCGCGGGAGGCGGCGGACGTGCCCGCGGCGTTGGAGGCTATGGATGCGGCGCGCGCCCAGGGCCTGTGGCTGGCAGGATTCGCAAGTTACGAGTTGGGCTATGCGCTGGAGCCGAAGCTGGCGCCGCTGATGCCGGGGCGGCGGCGGGTGCCGTTGGTGCAGTTCGGGGTGTATGAGCGGCCCAGACCCGCAGCACCCTTGCCGGAGCCGGAGGGGCGGCTGGATCATTTCGTGCCGCTTTGGTCGGAGGCGCGGTACACGCAGGCGTTCGACGCTGTACATGCGCATATCCGTGCGGGTGACTTTTACCAGGCGAACCTGACATTCGCCTGCAAGATGGAGGCGGTGGGCGCGCCGGGTGAGATTTACGCCGCGCTGGCGGCGGTGCAGCCGGTGCGGTTCGGGGCGCTGATCGAGGCAGAGGGCTTGCCCGCGATACTGTCACGCTCGCCGGAGCTTTTCTTCCGCACCGATGGGGTGGGGGGCATCGAGACCAAGCCGATGAAGGGCACCCAGCCGCGCAGCGACGACGCGGAGGAGGATGCGCGGCGCTGCCGGTTCCTTATGGAGGACGAGAAGAACCGGGCCGAGAACCTGATGATCGTGGACCTGCTGCGCAATGACCTGGGCCGGATTTGCGAGATCGGCAGCGTGAATGTGCCGGAACTGTTCACGGTGGAGAGCCTGGCGACGGTGCACCAGATGACCTCGCTGATCCGGGGGCGGATGCTGGAGGGCACGACACTGTCCGGGGTTTTCCGGGCGCTGTTCCCCTGCGGATCCATCACCGGGGCGCCCAAGATGCGCGCGATGGAGATCCTGGCGGGGCTGGAGGATGGCGCGCGGGATGTCTATTGCGGCACCATCGGCTGGGCCGCGCCGGACGGGCGGTCGGAGTTCAACGTGGCGATCCGCAGTTTGCTTGTGGAGCAGGGACGTGCGACGCTGAACGTGGGCGGTGGCGTGGTCTATGACAGCACCGCCGCGTCGGAATACGAGGAAGCCCTATGGAAAGCCCGCTTTGCCCGCCGGCTGATCGCGGATTTCGCCTGATCGAGACTGGGCTGTGGACGCCCGGCGAAGGTTGGCATCGCGAGGCGCTGCATCTGGAGCGGCTGCGGGCGAGCGCGGCACGGATGGGGATCGGGATCAACGGGCTGGAGGCGGCGCTTGAGGCGGTCGAGGCGGACCGGCCAAGGCGGATGCGCCTGACGGTGGATGCAGGCGGCCAGGTGGAGGTCACACTGCACGACTTCACGCCTGAACCGGAGGGCCGGGCGTGGCGGCTGGCGGTGTCCGAGGCGCGGCTGATCGCGACCGATCCGTGGTTGTCAGTCAAGAGCACCGAGCGCGCGTTGTATGACCGGACGCGCGCCGATTTGCCCGAGGAGGTGGATGAGGTGATCTTTCTCAACACCGATGGCGCGGTCTGCGAAGGGACGATCACCAATGTCTTCGTCGACCGGGGCGACGGGCTGGAGACGCCGGCGCTGAGTTGCGGCGTGCTGCCCGGTGTGCTGCGTGCAAGCCTGATCGCGGAGGGCCGCGCGCGGGAGGCGGTGCTGACGCCGAACGACCTGGCCGGGACGCGGGCGCTTTACGTGGGCAACGCGCTGCGCGGGTTGATACCGGCGCGGCTGGTCTGAGGTCTATTCGGCGGCGTGGCGCAGGTCCTTGGCGGCGTCTTCGCTGTAGAGGTAATCGCGCGTGAGTGGCACCGCGTCCTGCTGGCGCGACAGCTGGAACTGAAACACCACCTGGCTGTTGTAGCGGAACGTCGCCTCGCAGGCGATGAGGTAGTAGCGCCACATGCGGCAGAACCGCTCGTCGTATAGATCGCGGGCGCGGTCGATATTGGCCATGAAGCGGTCGTACCAGTGGCGCAGGGTTTCCGCGTAATGCAGGCGCCAGACCTCGATATCGCAGGAATGCAGGTCGTTGACCTCGATCGCGCGGGTCGCCTCGGACAGGGCAGGGCAATAGCCGCCGGGGAAGATGTATTTCAGGATCCACGGATTGGTGGTGCCGGGCGGATCGGTGTGGCCGATGGTATGGATGAGGGCGACGCCATCCTCGGCCAGAAGGTCGTGCACATGGCGGAAATATTCGCGGTAATGCGGCACGCCGACATGTTCGAACATGCCGACCGACACGATGCGATCGAATTTGCCGGTCACGGCGCGGTAATCCATCAGGTGGAACTGGACCTTGTCCGACAGGCCCGCCTCGGCCGCGCGGCGGGTGGCCAGCGCGTGCTGTTCCTCGGACAGGGTGACGCCCACGACCTCGGCGCCGTAATCGCGGGCCAGCGTCAGGGCCATGCCGCCCCAGCCGCAGCCGATGTCGAGCACGCGCATCCCCGGCTTGAGCAGCAGCTTGCGGGCGATGTGGTGTTTCTTGGCATCCTGCGCCTGTTCCAGCGTCATGTCGGGGCGGGCGAAATAGGCGCAGGAATACTGCCGGTCCTTGTCGAGGAAGAGGTCGTAGAGCTCGCCCGAGAGGTCGTAGTGATGGGCCACGTTGGCGCGTGCCCGCTTGGCCGGGTTGAACTGGTTCAACCAGCGGCTGGCGTGGCGCATCAGGTCGAGCGGGCGGTGGAACCACGGGCTGCCCTGGCGGGCGATGTTGTCGACCGCGAGACTGAGAAAGCCGCGCAGGTCGTCGTTTTCGATGGTGAGCGTGCCATCCATGTAGCCTTCGCCCACGGCCAGTTCGGGCGACAGGATGATCTTGCGGGGCAGGGCCGGGTCGTGCAGCGTCATGGCGACAGAAGGCGTGCCGCCGTCACCGTAGCGACGGGTCGTGCCGTCAGGATAGGTCAGGCTGAAATCGCCGTTTCGGAACAGATGTGTGACGAACACATCAAGCAGCTTGGTCCACATGGCTCACCCCATTCTTGTCGCGCCCCCCAAGGCGCATCTGCTGGATTGAAACCTGCCGGTGCCGCGGTTTTCCCGCGTGTTTTCCGCCCGATAGCCGGAATCTTTGCCCAAAATTAACTTTCTGTAAATGTTTTCTGGCAGCGGTTGGTTCCGCGCGGGCGGGAAATAGCCTTGCAGGCCTTGACTTTGCCGCCCTGCCAAGGTGTATCGGCGCGAACCGAATTGCACGCGAAATGGGCAGTTTCAGCCGCCCGGAGAGGACCTCATGCACGCATATCGCAGCCATACCTGCGCCGAGCTGACGAAATCGAATGTCGGGGACACGGTCCGCCTGTCGGGCTGGGTGCACCGGATCCGCGACCACGGCGGGGTGCTGTTCATCGACCTGCGCGACCATTACGGCGTGACGCAGGTGCTGTGCGATCCCGACAGCAAGGTGTTTTCCGAGGTCGAGAAACTGCGCAGCGAGTGGTGCATCCGCATCGACGGCGAGGTGAAGGCGCGGGATGAAAGCCTGGTGAACCCCAAGATCCCGACGGGCGAGATCGAGGTGTTCATCCGCGACATGGACGTGCTTGGCGCGTCCGGGGAACTACCGCTGATCGTGTTCGGGGATCAGGAGTACCCCGAGGAAACGCGGCTGCGCTATCGCTACCTGGACCTGCGGCGCGAGGCGATGCAGGAGAACATGAAGCTGCGCTCGGACGTGGTGGCGTCGATCCGGCGGCGGATGTGGGATATCGGGTTTCGCGAGTACCAGACGCCGATCATCACCGCGTCGAGCCCCGAGGGGGCGCGCGACTTTCTGGTGCCGTCGCGCCTGCATCCGGGCAAGTTCTATGCGTTGCCGCAGGCGCCGCAGCAGTTCAAGCAGCTGATTATGGTCAGTGGCTTTGACAAGTATTTCCAGATTGCGCCGTGTTTCCGCGACGAGGACCCGCGCGCGGACCGGTCGCCCACGGATTTCTACCAGCTGGACATGGAAATGTCGTTCGTCGAGCAGCAGGACGTGTTCGACACGATCCAGCCGGTGATCAAGGGTCTGTTCGAGGAGTTCGGCGGCGGCAAGGCGGTGGATCAGGAATGGCCGCAGATCTCTTACCGTGACGCGGCGCTGTGGTATGGCACCGACAAGCCGGACCTGCGCAACCCGATCAAGATGCAGGATGTGAGCGAGCATTTCCGTGGCTCGGGCTTTGCCATTTTCGCCAAGCTGCTGGAGCAGGATGGCACGGAAATTCGCGCTATTCCCGCGCCTTCGGGCGGCAGCCGGAAATTCTGTGACCGGATGAATGCGTTCGCGCAGAAAGAGGGTCTGCCGGGGATGGGGTATATCTTCTGGCGGGATCAGGGCGACGGGATGGAAGCCGCCGGGCCGCTAGCCAAGAATATCGGGCCGGAGCGCACCGAGGCCATTCGCGAGCAGCTGGGGCTGGGCGTGGGCGATGCGGCGTTCTTCCTGGGTGGCAAGCCGGCCGCGTTCGAGCGGGTGGCGGGCAAGGCGCGGGTGACGATCGGCGAGGAGCTGGGGCTGACGGACGAGAACCGCTTTGCCTTTGCGTGGATCGTGGATTTCCCGATGTACGAAGCCGACGAGGAATCGGGCGAGATCGACTTTTCGCACAACCCGTTCTCGATGCCGCAGGGCGGGATCGAGGCGCTGGAGGGCGACCCGCTGAAGGTGCTGGGCTATCAGTACGACCTGAGCTGCAACGGCTATGAGCTGGTCAGTGGCGCGATCCGGAACCACAAGCTGGAGACGATGATCAAGGCGTTCGAGCTGGCGGGCTATGACGAGGCGGAAGTGCGCAAGCGGTTCGGCGGCATGGTCAACGCGTTCCAGTACGGCGCGCCGCCGCACGGGGGTGTGCCGCGGGGATCGACCGGATCGTGATGCTGCTGGCGGACGAGCAGAACATCCGCGAGGTCATCATGTTCCCGATGAACCAGCGGGCCGAGGACCTGATGATGAATGCGCCGAGCGAGCCGGCCAGCGACCAGTTGATGGAGTTGGGCCTGCGGGTTCTGCCGCGCGAGGAGTGAGGTCGGGGCGCGTGGGTTTTCACCCACCCTACGGGATTGGAGAGGTCCCGGGTCAGGCCCGGGACGGCGACAGGTAGGCGCGGCCGGGGGCGGTTTTCACCCCATGCCCTTGTCTTCCAGTTCCTGTCTGGCGCTTTGCGATTTCCTGAGGTCGAGGCCCATGCCACGCAAGACCGCATCGGTCTTGGAAAACTGAAGGTCGGCATAGTCCACCACCTGGATGCGGTTGCCCCACGGGTCGCGCAGGTCTAGGAAATCGGTCTCCATCACCTCGGCCCCGGCGGCGCGGGCAAGGTCGCGCACGCGGGACCGGTCGTCAACCACGAGGCCGAAGTGACGGTGTTCGTCGCGCGTCTGCGTCTTGCCTTCGAACAGGCCGATGAACTGGTCGCCCATGTCCAGAAAAACGTGACCCTCGCCCTGGCCGCGCAATTCGAAGTCGAAGATGGCGCGCCAGAAATCCAGCGCGGCGTGAAGGTCGCCGACTTCGAGCACGAGATGGTTGACGCCGACGAGGCGGGGTTTGTCCGGCACGGCGGCCTCCTTCAGTCTTCCAGGCTGTCTTCGCGCTTTTCCTCGATCAGGCCGCGTTCCTTGGACTTGCGCTTTTCGAAACGCTCGCCGTAGCCTTCGATCTCGTCCTCGGGGATCACCTCCTGCGCGCGGGCGAAAACCTCGTCTTCTTCCTCGTCCATGTGGTGCTCGTAATCGTGCTTCAGCGTCTTGAAGCGGGTGAGCCAGCCGGGCGACGCCATGTCGCCCTCGTTGAGTTCCTCCATGATATCGTCCATTTCCTGGTGCTCGTGCACCGAGTGGCGGGCGGAATCCTGGCCCCAGGTCTTGGTCATGAGCTTGGAATAGAAAGTCTCTTCCTCGGCTGCGGCGTGGGATTTCACGTCTTCGTAGAACGCGGCCCAGGCTTTCTGACGGTCCTGGCTGTCTCCGGAGGTATCCTCGATCCGGGCCATCAGGTCGCGGTGGTTGTCGTGGTCGGCGCGAATGGTGTCGTAGATGCTGGGCATGGCTGGACCTTTCGGGTTGGCTGTCTGCGGCCAACGCGCCGGGCGTCGCGGCGGTTCCGTTGGGGCGGCGGTGGCATTCCGCCGAGGCGGGGGACGGGCGCACGCGGGCAGGTGACGTGGCGCGAGACGCGCCCCATATGATGTGCGATGATGGAGCCGCCCGACGAACGAAAGGTGCCCGATGCCGTTTGACCCCGCCCGTGCCGCGATCCGGTTTGGTTGCGGCCTTTCGCCCGCGATTCCGGCACCAGAGAGCGTGAACGCGATGCTGGAGGCGCTGGCGGGGCCGGACCGGGCAGCGGAGCGGTTTCCCGCCGCCGGGTTCGAGGCGGTGCGCGAGGCTCATGTGGCTGTTACCGAGGCCCGGCGCCGCAACCGCAATGGCAAGAGCGAGGCCGAGCGCGAGGCGGCGCTGAAAGATCGGAAGGACGCAACCCGCGAGTTGAGGCGCGACGCCGTGGGCTGGTTCGGCCAGACGCTGATGCGGCGGGTGAAGACCGAGGACGGCTTTCGCGAGCGGCTGGTTGGTTTCTGGGCCGATCATTTCACCGCGCAAGGACCGGGCGGCGCGCTGCGCTTTGGCTACGCGGGATATGTCGAGGACGCGATCCGGCCGCATGTGGGCGGGCGTTTCGCCGACATGCTGAAAGCGGCTGTGACGCATCCGCTGATGCTGATCTACCTCAACCAGACGCAGTCGGTGGGGCCGGGCAGCGCGGTCGTCACGCGGCGCGGCAAGAAGCTGGGGCTGAACGAGAACCTGGCGCGAGAGTTGCTGGAGTTGCATACGTTGGGCGTGGGTGGACCGTATGACCAGTCAGATGTGCGCGACCTGGCGAAACTGCTGACCGGGCTTGCCTATCTGCGGCGCAAGGGGTTCGTTTATCGCGCGGGCCATGCAGAGCCGGGGCCGCTGGCGTTCATGGGCCGGCGCTATGGCGACAAGGTGCCGGAGCTTGGCCGCGTGATGGCGGTGCTGGAGGACTTGGCCGCCCATCCGGCGACGGCGGCGCATCTGGCGCGGAGGATGGCGGTGCATTTCACCGGCGACGCGCCCGATGCGGGCCTTGTCGATGCGATGGCGCAGGCGTTTCGCGCGTCGGACGGACGGCTGCCGGCGATGTATGCGGCGATGCTGGAGCATCCGGCGGCCTGGGCCGAGGACGGGGGCAACGTGAAGCAACCGCTTGATTTCATGGCCTCCAGCCTGCGGGCGCTGGATGTTTCCGAGCGTCATCTTTCTTTGAAATACAGGGCGGTGAGCCGTTATTTTCTGAATCCGCTGATCCTGATGGGCCAGTCCTGGGGCGCGCCGCCGGGACCGGACGGGTTTCCCGAGGACGATGCCGCATGGATCACGCCGCAGCGCATGGCGGCGCGGCTGCAATGGGGCATGACGGTGCCGTTCCGCCTGATGCGGACGTTGCCGGACCCGCGCGACTTTGTCGAGGTCGCGCTGGGCCCCGGGGCGCCTGAGCCGGTGCGATTTGCCGCGCGGGCCGCCGAGACGCGGGCCGAGGGCGTGGGACTGGTGCTGGCCTCGCCGGCGTTCCAGAGGATGTAGCAGGGAAGATGTGAGCATGACTGACAGATCGCGACGCTACTTTCTGGGACGGAGCCTGGCGCTTGGGTGCTCGCTGGCCGCCAGCCCGCTGGTGACGCCGGTGACCATGGCCAGCGCGCCGTGGGACACGCGGCTGGTGGTGATCATTCTACGCGGCGCGATGGACGGGCTGGACGTGGTGCGCCCGGTGGGCGACCCGGGCTTTGCGGCGTTGCGCGGCGGTGCCGGGGCGCCCGGCGGGCACGCGCTGGACGGGATCTTCGCGCTGCATCCCGACCTGTCCGGGCTGATGCCGCTTTGGCAAAAGGGAGAGCTGGGCTTCGTGCACGCGGTCTCGACGCCCTATCGCGACAAGCGCAGCCATTTCGACGGGCAGGACATCCTGGAGGCCGGGACGGGGCAGGGCTTGCCGGGCCGTGACCGTGACGGATGGCTGAACCGGATGCTGCAGACGATCCCGGGAATCTCCGCCGAGACGGCCTATGCGGTGGGGCGCGAGGACATGCTGATTCTGACGGGTGACGCGCCGGTGGCAAACTGGTCGCCCGACGCGGCGCTGGCGCTGAGTTCCCAGGCGCAGCGTCTGCTGGAAAGCGTGATGCATGACGACCCGCTGTTCCGCGACACGCTGGCGGAGGCGATCGCCCTGTCGCAGTCGGACCTGATGGAGGTGGCCGGGGGCAACCCGATCGACGCGGGCGACATGATGAACGCGATGCAGGACAATATGCGCCCGACCCGGGACCGCGAGCGCGTGGGCAGCGTCGCGCGTTTTGCCGCCGAGCGGCTGCGGGGCGACAGCCGGATCGCGGCGTTCTCGCTCAATGGGTTCGACACCCATGCGCACCAGGAGCGGACCTTGCCGCGCGCGCTGGCCCCGTTGCAGGAGGCGGTGCTGACCCTGCGCGAGGGCCTTGGCGATGTCTGGGGCAAGACGGCGGTGCTGGCGATGACGGAGTTCGGGCGCACGGCGCGGCTGAACGGCAGCGGGGGGACCGATCACGGCACGGCGGGGGCTATGCTGCTGGCGGGCGGGGCCATTCGCGGCGGACGGGTCCTGGGCGACTGGCCCGGGCTGGCGGAGGCGGACCTGTACCAGCGCCGCGATCTGATGCCGACGCGGGACGTGCGGGCCATCGCGGGCTGGGCGATGCGCGACCTTTTCGGGGTCGACCGGGCGCTGGTGGAGGGTACTATTTTTCCGGGTCTCGAGCTGGGGACCGATCCGAAGCTGATCCTGTAAGGTTTCGCTTTCCTCCGCGTGGTTTGTCTGCCTATTGTCCGGCGGAAACCAAGAGGCGCAGATGTCGGACGACCGCCCGGTAGGGCCGAAAATCCCAGATTGGACCGAACCGCCGGTGCCGGACATGGCGCCGCTGGAAGGTCGGTACGTGCGGCTGGAGGCGCTGGATGCGGACCGGCACGCCGCGATCCTGTTCAAGGCCTTCGACGGGCATGACCATGTATGGGATTACATGCCGGTGGGACCCTTCGCCTCGGCGGCGCAGTTCCATCGCTGGATGCGGGACGAAACGGCGAAGGACACGATCCTGTTTCACGCGATATACGACAAGGACAAGGGCGCCTATGGCGGCTTCGCGTCCTACCTGCGGATCAAGCCCGCATCGGGGTCGATCGAGGTCGGTTTCATCGCCATGGCGCCGCAGCTTCAGCGGACGCGGGCGGCGACCGAGGCGATGTTTCTGATGATGCGGTGGGCCTTCGACGCCGGCTACCGCCGGTACGAGTGGAAGTGCGATGCGCTGAACATGCCCTCGCGGCGGGCGGCGCAACGCTTCGGCTTTACCTTCGAGGGGGTGTTCGTGCAGGCCACCGTGGTCAAGGGCCGCAACCGCGATACCGCGTGGTTTGCGGTGATCGACAAGGACTGGCCGGCACTGCTGGAAGCCTACCAATTCTGGCTGGCGCCGGAAAATTTTGACGAAGCGGGCCGGCAGGTGGAGCGACTGGCGGACCTGACACGGCTTGTGCGCCGGGGCAGCGACCCGGCGCAGGGCGGCTGAGGCGCCTCGGCCCCGCGGACCCTTTATCAGATGGCGACGTGGCGGGTGATTCGCTCCTGCACCATGTCCATCAGCGCGTTGACGCTGGCATTTGGGGTGCGCCCGCGGGCGCGTGCCGTGGCCAGATCGGCCGCGGCTTGTACCAGAGCGGTATCGCGGGCCGAGCGGGCGACGCCGTCGAGGAACTGCGCCACGTAATCCAGCACAGGGCCATCGCGGCTGTCGTCAAGCAGGCTGGCGACATGGTTCATGTCGTCCCGATAGGCCATCGGGTCGGGCGTGATGCGGGCTTGCGACAAGGCCCGGGGGCCGGAGGGGCGATAGGTTTCGGGCAAGGCCGACAGCACGCCCTGCTGAAAGGCGGCGAGGCTGTCGAGCGGTTTGTCCAGAAAGCCGTCGGCGCCGGCGTTGATCGCCTCGGAGGCCATGTCGGTATTGCCGCTGAGCCCCAGAAGGCCGGTGACGCGCGGAATGGCGGAAGCGAGTTCCGCGATGAGGTCGAGCCCGGAGCCGTCGGGCAGGCCGAGGTCGACAATGACCACGGAAGGGCGATAGACCGTCAAATGCCGTCGCGCCGAGCGCAGGCAATCGGCCCGCCGGATGCGCGCCCCGCTGTGCAGGCACATCAGGCGCATCGCCTCGCAGGCGTAGCGGCTGTCCTCGACCACGAGGATGGTCAGGCCCAGAAGCGGGCGACGCGCGGTCGGCGTCTTGGTAAGTGTGAGGCTGTCATTGTCATCCATTGTGCTGCTCCATTCCGGCACCAGGTGATGTGAAGCTAGGCAGGGTTGGCTAACGAAGGGTTAAGCGGTCGGTGAAAATCTTCCGGATCGCGCGATTTCGCGGGTTGCGTCGGCGTGTCGCTTGCCCCCGGCGCATGTCCGGCCCATAACGTGGTTCAGCAGTATCAGACCAAGGAGAGCGCCATGATCGGACGCCTGAACCACGTGGCCATTGCCGTGCCCGACCTCGAGGCGGCGGCGGACCAGTATCGCACCGCGCTGGGTGCCAATGTGGGCGCGCCGCAGGACGAGCCGGACCACGGCGTGACGGTGATTTTCATCGAGCTGCCCAACACCAAGATCGAGCTGCTGTATCCCCTGGGTGAAGACAGCCCGATCAACGGGTTTCTCGAAAAGAACCCGGCGGGCGGCATTCACCATGTCTGTTACGAGGTCGAGGACATCATCGCGGCCCGCGACCATCTGAAGGAAAGCGGCGCGCGGGTGCTGGGCAGTGGCGAGCCCAAGATCGGGGCGCATGGCAAGCCTGTGCTGTTCCTGCATCCCAAGGATTTCAACGGCTGCCTTGTCGAGCTGGAGCAGGTCTGATGAGCATCGCGTCTGGCATCGTCCTGTTTCTGGTGATCTGGTTCATGACCTTCCTGATCGCCCTGCCCATCCGCATCCAGACGCAAGGTGAAGCGGGCACGACCGTGGAAGGCACGCACAAGGGCTCGCCCGAACAGCATTTCCTGCGCAAGAAGGTCATCATCGTGACGATCGTTTCGACCGTGCTGTGGGCGGTTGCGGCCTATGTCATCCTGGGCGGGGTGATCACGGTGGAAGACATCGATTTCTTCGGCACCATGTCTGGGGCGCGGAACTGAGCGTCTCGGACATGCGGTTCAAGGGCTCAAAGCGGCAGGGCCGTGGTGTCCTTGATTTCCTCCATCACGAAGCTGGCGGAGACGTCGCGCATGGGTACGCGGGCGACCAGCGTCTGGTAGAGCCGGTCGTAATCGGCCATGTCGGCGACACGGGCGCGGATCAGGTAATCGAGATCGCCGGTCATGCGGTAGACGCCCTGGATTTCGGGCATCGCGCGGGTGGCCCGGGAGAAGGCGTTGAGCCATTCCGCGTCATGTTGGGCGGCGCGAATCTGGATGAATACGGTGAGGCCGAGGTTCAGTTTCGCGGGATCCAGAAGCGTGACGCGGGCCCGGATGACGCCGGCGTCCTCCATGGTCTTGATACGGCGCCAGCAGGCGTTGCGCGACAGGCCGACGCGGGTGCCGATCTCCTCTAGGCCAAGGGCGGCATCTCGTTGCAATTCGCGCAGGATTTTTCGGTCGAAGTCGTCGATTTTCCACATGATCGGTGAATAGTGGGAAAATTTCACAGGATACAGCGGTTTCGGAATGTGTTTGAGAAAATGTCTCGGTGGGGGGCTGGTAGGGTGTGGGAAACCGATCAACAGGAGTTTCCCCATGCTGGCCCGTCTTTTCCTTGCCCATCCGCAGAGCGTTGACGAGACATATCTGGAACATGCCCGTTTTGCGGGATCGTTCAGCGTTAAACTGTTTGGCGCAGGGTTCTGTGCGCTGGTGCATGCGGTACTGCCGTTCGCGTTCGAAAAAACGGCCAGCCGGATGATCGCGGAGATGTATGCCAAGACGCATGGGCGGGGGCAATAAGGACGCAGGGGCGCGTGGGTTTTCACCCACCCTACGAGGCCGCGCGGCACGGGGCGCAGGCCGGGGATCCGGTCCAGCATTGGGAACGTCATGGCGGGGTGAAACCCCGCCCTACGGATCAATTCGCGATGTAGCGCTTGCGGTTGTGGTTGAAGGTGATCACGAGGTTGAGCACCAACGCGCCCAGGAGTGACCAGCCGACCACGCTGAGCGGAAAGAGAAGCGCGGCGACGGTGAAGATCACGGCGTCGGTGATGAGTTGCACGTAACCCGCGCGAAAGTCGGTCTTTTCCTGCACCCAGAAGGCGACGACGCCCAAACCCCCGAGCGAGCTTTTGTGCCGGAACATCGCCAGGAGGCCCATGCCCACGGTCGCGCCGAAGATGACCGCGCCGAGGGCGGGATGCAGATGTTGGATGGTGAAGCCGAGCGGCAGAAGGTCGGTGACAATGGACAGCAACGCCACGGAGACCAGTGATTTCACGGTGAATTCCAGCCCCAGCTTGCCATAGGCCAGCACGTAGAAGGGCAGGTTGATGAGGAAGAACATGACGCCGAAGGACCAGCCCGAGAGATAGCTGAGAATCACGGCAACGCCCGCCGTCTGGCCGGTGATGAGGCCCACGGTCGTCAGAATATGGATGCCGACGCTGCAGAGGATGACGCCGAGGGCGATGCCCTGGGCGTCTTCGATCGGGGAATGCGGGACGGTGGGCGGGTCGGTGCTGTGCATCCGGGAGAGATAGGGCAGAGGGGCTTGCACTTCCATGTAGGCTTGCCGCGATGCCGGGGGCACACAGGGGTGATGCCCGAGAAAGAGGCTTGTCGTTTACAGGTTGAACAGGTCGTGCACGAAAAAGCCGCCCCGGTGTCGGACAGGAGCGGCTCGCTTTGAGGTATCTGCTACGGTTTACGTGCCGATGATGCCGTTCAGCGTGGGGCTGGGGCGCATCACCGCGGCGAGACGGCCTTCGTCGGGGTGGTAGTAGCCGCCGGTATCCGCCGGGCTGCCCTGGGCCGCGGCGAGTTCAGAGACGATCTGGTCCTCGTTTTCGGCCAGCGCCCTGGCCATGGGCGCGAATTCCTCGGCCAGCTTGGGGTCGTCGGTTTGCGCGGCCAGCGCCTCGGCCCAGTAGCGGGCGAACCAGTAGTGGCTGTCGCGGTTGTCGGGCTCGCCGACCTTGCGCGAGGGCGAGCGGTTGTGGTCGAGGATGCCTTGCGTCGCTTCCTCGATCGTCTCGCCGAGGATGCGGGCGCGGGCGTTGTCCTTGGTCTCGCCCAGGAACTTGAAGCTTTCGCCCAGGGCGCAGAATTCGCCCAAGGAATCCCAGCGCAGGTGGTTTTCCGACTGCAACTGTTGCACGTGCTTGGGCGCGGAGCCGCCCGCGCCGGTCTCGAACAGCCCGCCGCCGTTCATCAGCTTGACGATCGACAGCATCTTGGCCGAGGTGGCCAGTTCGAGGATCGGGAAGAGGTCGGTCAGGTAGTCGCGCAGCACGTTGCCGGTGATGGCGATGGTGTTCTCGCCCTTGGTGATGGTTTCCAAGCTGGCGCGGGTGGCCTCGCGCGGGGCCATGATCTCGAACTTGTCGGCGACGCCCTTGGATTCCAGGATCGGCTTCACGAAAGAGATCAACTCGGCATCGTGGGCGCGGTTCTCGTCCAGCCAGAAGATCGCGCGGTAGCCGGTGGCCTTCTGCCGTTCGATGGCGAGGTTCACCCAGTCTTCGATGGGCGCCTTGCGGGCGGAAGCGGAGCGCCAGATGTCGCCTTTCTGGACCTCGTGCGAATGCAGCACGGTGCCGTCTTCGAGGAGCATCTTGACGGTGCCGTCCTCGGGGATCTCGAAAGTGGTGGGGTGGGAGCCGTATTCTTCGGCCTTTTGCGCCATCAGGCCCAGGTTCTGCACCGTGCCGGCGGTGGCGGGGTCGAGTTTTCCGTGTTCCTTGAAGAACTTGATGGTCTCGTCATAGACCGGCGCGTAGGAGCTGTCGGGGATGACGCAGACGGCATCATGTTCCTTGTTGTCCGGGCCCCAGCCCTTGCCGCCCGAGCGGATGAGCGCGGGCATGGAGGCGTCGATGATGACGTCGGAAGGCACATGCAGGTTGGTGATGCCGCGGTCGCTGTCGACCATGTACATCGGCGGGCGTGCCGCGCGGCAATCCTCGATGGCGGCCATGATCTCGGGCTCGTCCTTCACCCGTTCCAGCAGGTCGCCCATGCCGGAGGCGGGGTTCACGCCCAGCTCCTTCATTCGGTCGCCGTATTCCTCGAACACCGGCTTCAGCCATTCGCGGACCGCGTGGCCGAAGATGATCGGGTCGGAGACCTTCATCATGGTGGCCTTGAGGTGCAGCGAGAAGAGCACGCCCTCGTCCTTGGTCTTCTTGATCTCGTCGGCGAGGAAATCGTCGAGGGCCGAGGCGCTCATGTAGGTGGCGTCGACGACGGTGCCGGCGGGGTAGCTGACGCCGTCCTTGAGGACGGTTTCGCCGTTCGCGCCTTCCAGCACGATTTTCGCGGTGGCGGCACCATCGAGCGTGGCGGATTTCTCGTTCGAGAAGAAGTCATCGGCGCCCATCGAGGCGACGCGCGTCTTGCTGTCGGAGGACCAGTCGCCCATGCGGTGCGGGTTGTTCTGGGCGTATTTCTTGACCGGCGCGGCGGCGCGGCGGTCGGAGTTGCCTTCGCGCAGGACGGGGTTCACGGCCGAGCCCTTGATCGCGTCATAGCGGGCGCGGACCTCTTTTTCCGCTTCGGTTTCGGGCGTTTCCGGGTAGTCGGGAATGGCATAGCCCTGACCCTGAAGTTCGCGCACGGCGGCGACGAGCTGCGGCACGGAGGCCGAGATGTTGGGCAGCTTGATGACGTTGGCGCCGGGTTGCTTGACCAGCTCGCCAAGGGCGGCGAGGTCGTCGGAGACGCGCTGGTCCTCGGTCAGGTGATCGGGGAAGGTGGCGAGGATGCGGCCCGCCAGCGAGATGTCGCGGGTGCCGACGGTGATGTCGGCGGCGGTGGCGAAGCTCTGGATGATGGGCAGAAGGGACGCGCTGGCCAGTTCGGGGGCCTCGTCGACCTTGGTGTAGACGATATCGGGAGTGGAGGTGTCGGCCATCGGAAATACCTTTCGATCAGGACATGACAAAGCGTGAGTCTTGCGCGCGTCATAGACCATGACAGAGGATTTGGCCAGACGGTATGCGACAGTATACCGAATAATTTGTCGGCGGTCAGTGCGGTGGGCTTTGCTCGCGGTCGAGCTTGCGCATGAACTGTGTGAGAAGCAGTGCGAGACTGGCGAAGATCGCGACGCCGATCAGCAGGGGCAGGGGGTTCCGTCGAAGGCAAGGCCCACGGGGACCGCCAGCAGGATCGAGCCCACCGTCGCGAGCCCTGCGGTGATCGACGCGGCCATGCCGGCGATATGGCCCAGCGGTTCGAGCGCCAGGGCGTTGAGGTTGCCCAGGGTCAGGCCGATCTGGAAGAACACCGTGACCTGCCAGACGAAGTAGACCGGGAAGCTTCCCCAGCCTGCGAGGAAAGCGGTGAGCACGGCGAGGGTCAGCCCCGCCTCGATCATCAGGGCCATCTGGATCAGGCGGCGCATGCCCAGACGCATCACGAGTGCGGCGTTGACGAGGCTGCCGACGGCGGCCACGGCGGCGATGGCGGCGAACCAGAAGGGGAATTCCTCGGCCCGGTCATAGGTCACGTCCATGATCTGCTGGATCGAGCTGATCGACGAGAAAAGCATAGCGAAACAGAGCGTCTGCACGGCCATGGACAGGCGCACCATGGGATAGCGGAACACCTCGGCGGCGGCGCTCACGAGCTTGTTGGGACGGAAGGGCACGCGGCGGTCGCGGGACAGCGGCTCGGGCAGGCGGAGGGCCATCCAGAAGGTGCTGATCCCGGCGAAGACGAGGAAGGATACGAAGATGCCGCGCCATTCATAGAGCGCGATGATGCCCGCGCCCGCCATCGGGGCGATGGCCGGGACGAGGGTGAAGACCAGCATGATGAAGCTCATCAGCCGGGCCATTTCGCGGCCCTTGTAGAGGTCGCGGATTATCGCCATGGCGACGACCCGCGCGGACGCTGCGCCGAGGCCCTGCAACACGCGGGCGGCCAGCACGGTTTCCAGTGTGGGGGCCATCAGGGCGAGCAACGCGCCGGCGCAGTAGACACCAGCCCCCCAGATGATGACCCGCTTGCGCCCGAAGGCATCGGACAGTGCGCCGACGAAGAACGTGCCGACGCCGAGGCCCAGTACGAAGCTGCCGATCACCAGTTGCGCCTGGTTGGGCGCGTCGGGCGACAGCTCGGCCCCGATGGCGGGCAGGGCGGGCAGCATGGCGTCGATGGTGTAGGCGACCGTGGCCACCAGCATCGCCATAAGCGCCACGAACTCGGCCCGGTCCATGACGGGCGCGGAAGAGGTGGCGGGGTGGTCGGTGGGGGCGGTCATGCAGGGGCGCTATCACGGCGCCGGGATGTGCGCCAGAGCAGGCTTTGCACAGAGAGGGGGCCGTTTTTGCACAGGTGTGTCAGTCGTCGGGGCGGCGGTCGATGTTGGCCTCTGTGCCTTCTTCGTCCGAGGGTCGGGGCGGGCCGTGATGCAGCTTGCCCACCAGCCATTCGGTGTGTTCCTCGCGCTTGCGCATGGCGAAGGCGCCGATCTGTTGCACGGCGATGGCGAAGACGCCCAGACCCACGAAGATAAAGATCGTCGTGCCGATCTTGCCCGCCGCCGTGGCCGGAACAAGGCTGCCATAGCCGACGGTGGACAGAGTGATGACGGTGAAGAAATAGCTGTCGAGCCAGCTCCAGCCTTCGACCAGATGGAAAAAGACGGTGCCGCCAAGGATGATGGCGGGCAGCGTCGAGAGTAGCAGAAGAAGTCGCAATCCGCGCATGTCAGCCCTCGCCTCGTTTACGCCGTGCCCAAAGGAACAGGGAGGTGGCGTGGATGACAAGGGGGCAGGCGGTTGCCGGGCCTCATGTCTCAGGCGGGGTGCGCTCAGATGGCGGCGTCTTCATCGCTTTCGAGGTTGTCGACGATCTCGTCGATGACCTTGATCCAGAGATCGGGCGGCTGGCAACCCGGCACGGCGTGCTTGCCCGCGACGATGAAGCAGGGGACGCCGGTGATGCCCATTTCGCGGAAGGCCTTGTCGCGGCCGGCGATGCCCTCGATATCGGCGTCGGAGGCCAGAAGTTTCTGCACCACGGCGGCATCCATGCCCGCGCTGTCAGCGATATCGCCCAGAACCTCATGGTCGCTGATATCGCGCCCGTCCTCGAAATAGGCGCGGAAGAGCGACATGGCGACGGCCATCTGGCGGCCCTCGATGCCCGCCCAGTGGATCAGGCGGTGGGCGTCCATGGTGTTGGGCGTCCGCGTGATCCTGTCGAAATTGATCGTCAGACCCTCGGCCTCGGCCCGTTCGGCGATGGGGGCGTAGGCCTGAACCGCGCCGTCCTTGCCGCCGAACTTGGCTTCCAGGTATTCACGCCGGTCCATGCCTTCGGGCGGCATGTCGGGGTTGAGCTGGAACGGGTGCCACTCGATTTCGAACGGGTGGCCGGGGCGGTCTGCCAGCGCTTTGTCGAGGCAGGCCTTGCCGATATAGCACCACGGGCAGATCGGGTCGGAGACGATATCAAGCTTGACCATGCAGGTCCTTGTAGATCGGCCGCAGGGCGCGACGCAGGAGTTTTCCGTTGGCGCCCGTGGGCAGCGCATCGAGGTGAAAGAAGTCTCGGGGACGCTTGTAGGCGGCGAGGTTGTCATCGACATAGGCCTTGAGCGCGTCCTCGGCAACCGGGGCGGGGGCGGTGTAGAAGGCCATGATGAGGCGGGCGTCCTGTTTGACCTCGATCTCGGTCACCGCGGATTGGGTAATGTCGGGATGGGCGTTCAGGACCGCCTCGACCTCCACCGGCGACACGCGGAAGCCGCCGGCGTTCATCATGTCGTCGGAGCGGCCGAGGTAGGTGATATCGCCTTCGGGAGACATGACGCCCTGGTCGCCGGTGAGGAACCAGTCGCCTTGGAAGCGGTCGGCGGTCTCGTCGGGTTCATTCAGGTAGCCCAGCATCAGGCCGGGGTCGGAGCGGTGGATGGCGATGGTGCCTTCCTCGCCCATGGGCACCGGGCCGTCCGGGCCGATCAGCGCCACGTTGCGGCCCGGCTGGGGGCGGCCCAGCGTGCCCGGCGCGGCGGGGTGATCGGGGCAGCCGGAGATGAAGGTGGAGCATTCGGACATGCCGTAGGCCTCGAAAAGCGGCGTTCCGGTGGCTTCGCGCCATTGGGCGTCGATGGTGGCCGAGAGCTTTTCGCCCGCGGTCAGGCCGTGCCGGAGTTTCGGCAGGTCGAGCGTTTTGCCCAGGCTGACGAACTTGCGAAAGACGCCGGGGGCGGCGGCAAAGATGGTGGCGTCGTGGCGTTTCATCAGGAGCGGCAGTTGGTCGGGCGTGACGGAGGTGGCCGGGATCAGGGCGGTGGCGCCTGCGGTCCACGGGTCCATCAGGCCGGTGCCGAGCGTGTAGGTCCAGTTGAAGGCGCCTGCGTGCATCAGGCGGTCATCCTGCCGCAGGCCATACCAGCCCTCGACCATCATCTGCCGCGCCCAGATGGCGCGGTGGGCATGGCAGACCGCGCGGGGCGTGCCGGAGGTGCCGGAGGTATAGATGATATAGGCCAGCCGGTCGGGATCGCCCATGTCGAAGTCTGCCGGGGCATTGTCGTGCATGGCGCGCAGGGTGTCGGTGCCGATGACGGGGATGTCCGTGTCGGGGCAGGGGATGTCGGCGTCGCGCAGGATGGTTTTGGGTTCGGTGGTCTTGAGGATGCCGGCGACCTCGCGCTCGGTCAGTTGCGAGGAAGTGGGGATCGGCACGAGACCGACGGCGATGGCGCCGAGATAGGCGATGGGGAAGTCGACGGTGTTGCCGAGGCGCATGAGGACCCGGTCGCCGGGCTGAAGGCCGTGCCCCAAAAGGCCCGCGCCGGTGCCCAGGACGGCGGATTTCAGGCGCGCGAAGCTGTAGCGTTCGGAGCCGGAGAGCCTGAGGATGGCCAGCGCCACCTTGTCGGGCAGGTCGTCGGCATGGCGCAGTACGTGCGCGGCCAGGTTGAAGGGCGCGGGGCAGGGCGGAAAGGCGGTCGTGTCGGTCGTGGAGCGCATGGCGCGGAGGATTAGGACCGCCACGGCGAAGTTGCAAGCCATGGCGGCGCTGCGTATAGCGTAGGACATGGAAGACAGATCGCCCGTGAGCCTGATCAGGCTGGCCCGCGAGAGCGGGGAAGAGGACGCGGCCCAGCCGTTGAACCTTGCCGAACGGGTGCGCGAATTGCGCAAGTCGCGGGGCTGGACGCTGGAACAGGCCGCACGTCAGGCGGGGCTCGCGCGGTCGACCCTGTCGAAGATCGAGAACGGGGTGATGTCGCCCACTTACGATGCCTTGAAGAAGCTGGCGGTGGGGCTGGAGATCTCCATCCCGCAGCTGTTCACGCCGCCGCAGCGGGAACAGGTGAGCGGGCGGATGGCGGTGACGCGGGCCGGGCAGGGCACGGCGCAGGCGACCACGACGTATGAGCATGAGTTGCTGGGCGATGCGCTGTTGAAAAAGCGGATGCTGCCATATCGCGCGCGTATCCGGGCAAGGTCGGTCGAGGAGTTCGACGGCTGGGTGCGTCATGACGGCGAGGAGTTCATGTACGTCCTGACGGGCGTTGTCCGGCTTTATACCGAGTTCTACGAGCCGATCGAGATGCGCCGGGGCGACAGTGCCTATTACGATGCCACCATGGGCCACAACGTGGTGTCGGTCAGCGAAGAGGATGCGACAATCCTGTGGGTGACGTCGCTGGGGTGATGGCATGGGTGCGCGTGGGGCGCGGGCGGAGTGACGCGTCGGCTTTAGCCCACCCTACGCGGCTGTTTCTCGCGGTTTTGTGATCGCAGCGCGGACGTAATTGCCCGTGGCCAAACGACCTGCGGGCTGTTCGTGGGGTCCGGCTGCTCTATCTCGCACAGTTGATCCGATCAAACGGCCCCGTGCTTTGGCACGCGGCCCGTGATCGGCGTGCGACCGTTTGGAGGTAGTCAGGTTGGGAAAGGTTTTCAAGGTCTTGATTGGTCTGTGCGTCGTCGCGGCCTGTGCCGCGGCAGGGCTGTGGGGCACGCAGCAGATCCTGTCGCAGGGCGGCTCGGGCGAGGCGGCGTCGGCGCCGCCCGCGGTGCGCGTGGCGCTGACACGACCCGAGACGCGGCAGATCGAGGACCGGGTTGGCGGGGTTGGCACGCTGATCCCCGTGCGGTCGGTCGAATTGGTCCCGGCGGCGGCGGGGCGTGTGACGGACGTGCCGGTTTCGTCGGGCGAAGAGGTGAACGAGGGTGAAATAGTTTTGCAGCTGGACGACCGCGCGGCGCGTGCGTCGCTGGCCGAGGCTGAAGCGACTTTTGCCGAGGCGGAGGACGCGTTCCGCCGGGTCGAGGAACTGACCGACAGCAACACCGCCGCCGAAGCGCGGCTGGAAGAGGCGAGGGCGGCCTATCGCCGGGCGGAGGCCGCGCTGATGATGGCGCGGGCCGATCTGGAAGACCGGACGCTGGTGGCCCCGTTCGACGGAGTGCTGGGGCTGATCGACATCGAGGCGGGAACGTTCCTGGGCGAAGGCATGGCCGTCACGCGGTTGTCGGACATCACCACGATGGAGCTGACCGTGTCGCTGCCCGAACGGTATTTCGACCGGATCGAGGTCGGGCAGTCGGTGAATGTGACGACGCCGGCGTATCCGGACACGCAATTCGAAGGCGAGGTTTCGGTGCGGGCGCCGGAGGTGAGCCTGGAGACGCGCAGCTTCAACATCCGGGCCGAGATCGACAATGCCAACGGCCGGCTGGTGGGCGGCATGTTCGCGGATGCCGAGATCGTGCTGGACACGTATGAAGGGCTTGCCATTGCCGATGACGCGATCATCAGTGAAGGGCTGGCGAGCTATGTCTATACTGTCTCCGACGGGGCCGCCGTGCGGACCGAGATCGACCCGGGCCAGTCGTTGGGCGCGATGACCGAGGTGCGCGACGGGCTGGGCCTTGAGGACCGGGTGGTCGTCGCGGGCTGGGACAACCTGTCGGACGGGGCTTCGGTCGAGGTGGCCGAGGATGTGGACCAGCAGGAGGACGCGGCGGCGCAGGATGAAGGCGCGGAGGGCACGACGCAATGACGCTGCCCGACCTGTGCATCAAGCGGCCCGTGCTGGCCACGGTCCTTTCGATCCTGATCATCGTGGTGGGCATTGCCGGGCTGACCCGGATGCCGGTGCGGGAATTGCCCGACACCACCACCGCCGAGGTCACGGTCAGCGTGCCCTATATCGGCGCCGGTCCCGGCGTGGTGGACAGCGAGTTGGCCACGGTGATCGAAGGGGCGCTGTCGACGGTATCCGGCATCGACAGCATGAACACCGAATCCGAGCTGGGCGGTCTGCGGACCGTCATCACCTTTGGACAGGACCGGGATATCGATCAGGCTGCGGCGGATGTGCGGGCGGCGGTCGAATCCGTGGCGGGCGACCTACCGGAGGAAGCCGAAGAGCCGCAGGTCGAGAAGAATGACAGCCAGGGCGACCCGATCCTGTGGATGACGCTGACCTCTGACACACTGTCGGCGTCGGAACTGACAGATTATGCCGACCGGTTCATCACCGACCGGCTGGAAACACTGAGCGGTGTGGCGGCGGTGCAGATCTATGGCGACCGGGCCTATGCGATGCGCGTCTGGCTGGATCCGCAGGCGATGGCGGCGCGAGGTGTGACCGCGAACGAGATTGCCGACGCGCTGCGGGCCAATAACCTGGAACTGCCAGCGGGCACGATCGAAAACGAGGCGCGGACGTACCTGCTGCGCACCGAGACGCGGCTGTCGAGCGTGGAGGCGTTCGAGGACCTGATCGTGCGCTCGGACGAGAATGGGCGCGTGCTTTTGGGTGACGTGACACGGATCGAGCTGGGGGTCGAAAGCGACGACAGCGAATTCCGCGCCAATGGTGAGACGGCGCTGGGGCTTGGCGTGCTGCGGCAATCCTCGGCCAACACGCTGTCGATCTCGGCGGCGGTCGGGGAAGAGGTGGAGCGGATCGCGGCGGATTTGCCGGGCGGGACGCGATTGCAGATCACGTCGGACGACGCGGATTTCATCTCGAATTCGATCCGGCAGGTGCTGACCACGCTGAGCATCGCCGTGGGGATCGTGGTGGCGGTGATCTATGTCTTCCTGACCTCGATCCGGACGACGGTGATCCCGGCGGTGACCATCCCTATCGCGCTGTTGGGCGCCTGTGCGGGGATCGCGCTGGCCGGGTTTTCGATCAACATCCTGACGCTCTTCGCGCTGATCCTTGCCATCGGGCTGGTGGTGGATGACGCCATCGTGGTGCTGGAGAATATCGAGCGCAAGGTCGAGGAGGGCGAGGACCCCAGGCAAGCGGCGCGCACGGGCGCGAACCAGGTGTTCTTTGCCGTGGTATCGACCTCGGCGGTGCTGATCTCGGTTTTCGTGCCGCTGTCGTTGCTGGAAGGCGAGCTGGGCAAGCTGTTCCGGGAATTCGGGGTGACGCTGGCCATTGCCGTTGCGCTGTCGACCTTCGTGGCGCTGACGCTGTGCCCGGTGATCGCCAGCAAGCTGCTGAAACAGGGCATGAACGACACGTGGTTCGCACGCGGGGTGAAGCGGGTCACGAAAAGCACCTCGGAGGGCTATCGCAAGCTCTTGACGCGGGCGATCAAGACGCCGCTGGTGGTGCTGGCGGTTGCGGCGGTGCTGACGGGGATGTCCTGGACACTTTACCAGCAATTGCCGTCGCAGCTGACACCGGATTCGGATAGGGGCATCTTTTTCGTGTCCATCCAGGCGCCGCCGGGATCGGCCCTGCCGCTGACCGACAATGCGGTCAGCCAGGTCGAAGACCTGATCGCGCCCTACCGCGAAGATGGCGTGGTCGAGGACACCATCGCCATTGTCGGGCAATACGGCGAGTCGGGGCGGGCGTTCGTGGTGGCGGTGATGTCGCCGTGGGGCGACCGCGAGATGGGGCCACGCGATGTGTTGGCCGAGTTACGGCCCGAGTTTGCCAAGATAACGCGGGCGAGCGTGCGTGCCTTCGCGCCCTCGGGCCTGGATGCCGGGAGCGGATCGGGGCTGGAGGTGATCGTCACGGGGCCGAGTTTCGAGGATGCCGCCGAGTTCTCGCGGCAGATGGAAGAGGCGATGCGCGCCAGCCCCGACCTGACCGGGGTGCGGCGGGATTACGAGATCAACACGCCGGGCTTCGACATCAGCGTGAACCGGGCCATGGCGCGGCAGATCGGGGTCGAGGCGCGGGATATCTCGGACGCGGTGCGCACCTTCTTTGCCTCGGCGGAGGTGACCGAGTTCATCTCGCGCGACCGGCAGTACCCGGTGATCTTGCAGGCACCGGACGCGCGGCGGACCAACACCGCCGATCTGACCGGCGTGAACGTGCGAACCGAAACCGGCGAGTTGGTGCCGTTGGACGGTCTGGTGACGCTGGAGCGGCGCGCGTCGGTGCGGGCTTACAACCGGTACAACCGGCAGCCTTCGGTCGAGATCAGCGCGTCGCTGGCCGAAGGCGTGGACCTCGGCTCGGCCATCGCGACGGTCGAGGAGATTGCCGCGGATATGCCCTCGGCGATGCAGATCAGCTATTCGGGGCAGGCGGAAAGTTACCAGGAGACGTCGGGGGGGATAGCGCTCACGTTCGCGCTGGCGCTTCTGATCGTGTTCCTGGTACTGGCGGCGCAGTTCGAGAGCTTCATTCAGCCGGTGGTGATCCTGTTGTCGGTGCCGCTGGCCGTGGCGGGGGCGCTGCTGACACTGTTCGTGCTGGGCGAGGCGATCAACATCTACACGCAGGTGGGGATGGTCATGCTGATCGGGCTGATGGCCAAGAACGGCATCCTGATCGTGGAATTCGCCAACCAGCTGCGCGAGGAAGGCCGCAACGTGCGCGAGGCGGTGATCGAGGCGTCGGCGGTGCGGCTGCGACCGATCCTGATGACGGTGATGTCGACGGTGCTGGGGGCCGTACCGCTGGTGCTGTCCACCGGCGCGGGCGCGGCCAGCCGGTTTTCCATCGGCATCGTGATCATCGGCGGGTTCATGTCGGCCTCGGTACTGACGCTGTTCCTGACGCCGGTGCTGTATGACCTGTTGCAGAAGGACCGGAAAAAGGCTGATGCGCCCGAGGGTGCGGGCGCGCAGCCGGCGGAATAGGGCGCAATCCGAGCGGTCAGAGGCGGGTTGTGCCGTACCGCGATTTCGGTCCTACTGTCGGGTGCGTCACATGGTAGGTGGCGCGTTCGGCTGGTGTTTCGATGATCGTACCATTCTTGCTGTTGTTACTGTCCATCGGCGGCATTTTCCTGTCGGCGATGGTGCCTGGGTGGAGCGATGTGATCCTGCTGGCCGGACCGTGTGCGGTTGCCAGCGCTCTCTTGCTGATCGTGGGGGCGCTGCGACGGCGCACGGAACGGGGCAAGAATTGGGTCGTGCTGGACGGCTCGAACGTCATGCACTGGAAGGACAGGTCGCCGGATCTGGATACGGTGCGCGAAGTGGTCGATCACCTGTCATCCGAGGGCTTCACGCCGGGCGTCGTGTTCGATGCCAACGTGGGCTACAAGGTCGGAGACAGGTTCCTGGGCGACAGAGCGCTGGCGGCACGGATGGGCCTGCCGGTGAGGCGCATCATGGTCGTGCCCAAGGGGCAGCCGGCCGATCCGACGATCCTGACAGCCGCGCGCGATCTCAAGGCGCGGGTCGTCACGAACGACCGGTTCCGGGACTGGGAGGCGGAATTTCCCGAAGCGGGAGAGCCTGGCCGGCTGATAAGGGGCGGGTATACACACGGCAAGCTGTGGCTGGATTTGGGCGACGGCGCCCGGTGACCGCGCCCCGATCAGCCGGCCGATTTGGCCACGCGGTGATAGATGTGGGTGAAGGTCGCCGCGCCCAGGATCGGAATCACGAGGTTCACCAGCGGGATCGACAGCGGCAGGGCCATGAGCGTGCCGGCCATCCAGATCGTTCCGCGATGCTGCTTGCGCAACATCTTGGCGTTGGCGCGGCCGACGCGGCGCATGGCCGCCAGCTGGAAATACTCCATCCCCAGCAGATAGCCGTTCACGGCCCAGAAGATGAACGGCGTGGCGGGTGGGAAGAGCGCGTAGAGGATGAAGGCCAGAATGTTGGCCGCGATGATGACGCCGAGGAAGTTCACGCTGTCCTTGAGCCCGTCGAAGAAGGGCACCGGCGGGACGGCGGGCAGCGTGGGATAGTGCCGGTCCTCGACCGCCTGCGCGACGGTGTCGAGAAACAGCGAGGTGATGGCCGAGGCGACAGGCACCATCAGGAAGACCGACAGGATCAGCATCAGGAAGAATCCGGACCAGCCGAGCAGGTCGTCGATCCAGCGGACCTCGCCGATGACGGGCAGGGTGGTGGTGTCGCCGGTGGCCCACTGGATGACCATCAGGAAAGCGGCGGTCGCGGCCACGAGCAGCAGGAACGAGAGCGCGACGCCCAGCCAGAAGACCTTGCGGAAGCGCGGATCGCCCAACTGGCCCAGGGCCTTGAAGAAGGCGGTGAAGATCATTCGGTGACCCAGGTGGTGATGGCGTGGATATCCGGGCGGGGCCGGTCGGGTGGCGCGGATGACTCGGTGCCGAGAAAGATCAGGCCGGCGATGCTTTCATTGTCGGCGAGGCCGAAGCCCTGCGCGAGGAAATCCCTGTCATGGGTGGCCCAGCCCGTCAGCCAGTTGGCGCCCCAGCCCGAGGCCAGCGCGGCGTTCAGGAGCGCGAGGCAGACGGCCCCGGCGGAATAGGTCTGTTCGATGGCCGGGATCTTGTCGGTCGGTTTGCGCACCTCGACCACGGCGACGGCAAGCTGGCCGTCCTCGTATTGCTTGGCGGCCTTGGCGATATCCTCTTCCGACTTGCCCAGTGCGGCCCCACGGTCACGGACCAGCGTGGCGAGGCGCGGCATGGCGGCGCGGTCCAGAACGATGAAGCGCCAGGGTTCCAGCTTGCCATGGTCGGGCGAGCGGGCGGCGGCCTGAAGAATTGGCAGCAGGTCGTCGCGCGAGGGCGCCGGGCCGGTCAGCGTCTTGGCCGGGCGCGAGCGGCGCGTCAGCAGGAACTCCATCGCGGCGGGATTGGGATCGGGCATGGGGGTCTTTCGTTGCGTCTTGTCTGTGGCGGCATATGTCGGGCGGTGGAGTGCGGGCGTCAACCCTTTTGGCGGGGACCGTCAGGCGCAAAGCAAACCGGGGCGTGCGTCGTTGCCCCGAGCGGCTTGCAGTGGCCAGCTATTTGTTATCGCGCGACAGGGTATAGACGCCTTCTGGCAGGTTCAGCGCGGCGCCGAGATCCTGCAACTGGGTCATGGACAGCGTCACCTTCTGCACCCGGTCGGTGCGTGGGTCGAGCTGTTCGATGGTCACGCATTCCTCGAACGCGTTGATGGTGACGTCCTCCTGCAAGGGCGCGCTGCCCTCGTCGATCAGGGTGACAACGGTGGCGTCGAATTCGTGCTCTATCGAAAACATGGGGTCACAGTAGCGGATGACCCGCAAAGCGCAATCGGCTTTGCTCCGCACGTGCGCGTGAGGGGGACTGGCCCTCGGCGCAAAGCCTGCTAGAACTAGGGCAAAGGGAGCAATTGCAGGTGAGACAGATGCGGTGGAAGGTTCTGATTTGTGCGGTTTTCCTGGCCGGTTGCGAGGTGACGACCACGGGCGGCGAGGCGCCGCAGCCCCAGCCGCAGGGCCAGCAGCAACAATCGGTCAGGGCGCCCTCGGGCACGCAGCTGGCGCGATTCCGGCAGGTGGTGGCGCGGGTCGAACCGGTGGCCGAGCGTGAATGCCAGGCGCGGGGCGGAAACGTGAACTGCGACTTCAACGTGGTGCTGGACGATCGGCCGGGGCGTCCGCCCAACGCGTTCCAGACGCTGGACCGCAGCGGCCGTCCGATCCTGGCCTTTACCGCGGCGCTGATCGCGGATGTGCGCAACGAGGACGAACTGGCCTTTATCTTCGCGCATGAGGCGTCGCACCATATCCGGCGGCACATCCCGCGCCAGCAGCAAAGCGCCGCGGCGGGAGCCATCCTGCTAGGTGGTCTGGCGACGCTGGCAGGCGCCGGAACGGGCGCTGTGGATGCCGCGACGAACGTGGGGGCCTCGGTGGGCGCGCGCAGTTATTCCAAGGAGTTCGAGCTGGAGGCCGATGCTCTGGGCACGATCATCGCCAAGAAATCGGGCTACAACCCGATCCGGGGCGCGGAGTATTTCACCCGCATCCCCGATCCGGGCAACCGGTTCCTGGGCTCGCACCCGCCCAACGCGCAGCGGATTGACACGGTGCGCCGTGTGAATTCCCAATTCTGACGGGGTGACATGCTGCAACTGATCGGCGTTATTTCCGACCGGGGGTCGAAATACGCCGTGTCGGGTGGCGCGGCGCGGGACCGCGCGGCTGTGGACGCCTTCCTGAAAGAGCTGAAACGCGACAAGAAATTCGCCAAGGCCACGCACAACACCTGGGCGATGCTGGATGCCAAGGGCACCGCGTTGAAGTCCGATGACGGCGAGGCCGGGGCGGGCATGGTGATCGTGCGCATGCTGGAACGGGCCGACCTGCGGGAGCACGTGATCGTGGTCACGCGCTGGTTCGGCGGCAAGCACCTGGGCGGCGACCGGTTTCGACACGTGCAGGACTGCGTCATTGCCTACATGGAGGCGCTGGAGGCCTCTTGATGCAGATCAAGGCGTCTTTGGTCCGGCTGCGCCAGTGTCGGCGGCAGAGGTGCCCCACCGGCGCGCGGCAATGAGGCCGGGCCGGCAGGCGGCGCCGATCGACAGGAGAGCCGCGATGCCGCAGACGAAGACGATCAGACGCCACACCGAGTTGGTGCACCGTATGGCGCGCACCTTGGGTCTGGACCTGGAAGACGCGGTCTATGCCGGGCAACTGGACCCGGAAACGCTGTGCGATTCGGTTCTGCGTTGCACGGGGTGCGCCGATCCCGACGGGTGCGAGGCGTGGATGGCTGCCCAGGTCGCTCCGGTGGACGCGACGCCGATCGAGTGCCGCAACGGCGAGGTCTTCGCGGCGCTGAAGGCGGGGCGGCGGATCTGAAAAGGGCCTAGTGAGCGGAAGTGATCGTGCGGAACGTGCAGGGCCGTTTCCGAACCATCTTTGCTGTGAAAAGGCCGACAGGGGCCGGACCGGCTTAGAGCGCAGCGATCGTATGAGCCATGGCGCCGAAGATGCCGAAGAAACAGCAAGCGGTGGCGATCAGCACGCAGGCGTGCCAGATGGCGTTGCTGAATTTCAGCGTGTCCCAGCAATAGAACACCACCGCGCCGGAATAGATGATTCCGCCCGCGAAGATCAGCGTCAGGCTGTTGGCCGGCAGCGACGGCCAGAGCGGGACGATGATGATCAGACCCAGCCAGCCGAGCGCCACCTGCGGCAGCCAGTGCGTGCTCATTTTTCCGCGCGCGGCCAGCAGCTTGCGTACCGCACCCGAGAGCGCGAGGAACCACACCAGCGTCAGCACGGTATAGGCGAAGGGCGTGTTCAGCAGCACCGCGAGCGGCGTGATCGTGCCCGCGATCTTGACGTAGATGGCGGCGTGGTCGATCCGGCGCAGAAGTGGGCGCAAGGACGTGTGCGCGGCAAGGTGATAGGCCGCCGAGGCGCTGAGCATCAGGATCATGGCAATCCCGTAGACGACGGCCGCCGTCATCGCCCCCGGGCTCAGCTGACCGGCATTGGCGAAGATCAGGAACGCGACCGCGACAAAGGCGCTGCCGACCCCGAGCACATGCACGGCGGCATCGGCGATCCGTTCGGCGCGTGTGTAGCTTGGATAGGACATGTCGCGGTCCTCTGTCCTTTGGGCGTTCTGTGGTTTCATGTCGATCATGACATTGAGATGTCTCGATTATGTTTCAGTTTTAGGGATGTTCGTTCAAAAATTATGTGACAAGACCGTAACCAAATTGGAAACAAAGGCCCGGCCGGGCCCCTGTTCGTCGCCTTTACAAGGGCTTAGCGGTTTTGAAGCCGCTCGAGATAGACCACGGTTAACGCTGCGGCAATTGCGTAGATCACATGGCCCACCAGCGCCACCCAGGTGATGCCGGTGAAATTCAGGAAGAACGGCAGGCCGGCGATGCTGGTGATGCCGCCGATGGCGAAGACCCACAGCGCGACGCCGTAAATGGCCGAGGCGGGCAGCCAGTGCAGGCCGGGGGTGATGCGCTTCATGACCGGGCGCGCGATGAAGAGCCAGCCGATGGGATAGGCCAGCAGCCCGACGAGGAAGAGGTGCATCAGGTGGCCATAGGGCGCGGCATTGGGCAGGCCGAGTGAGCCAAGCAGGCTTCGGGCGAGGCCCACGGGGGCGAGATTGGCGAAACCGAGAATGGGCGAGAGCGCCTGGCCGAAGAGATCGAAGGCGATCGTTCCGGCAGCGCCGGAGAGCAGGATCAGGACGAGCGTGTCGAAGGACAGCGCGGGCAGGGCGCGGGGTGTGTCGGCGGAAAGTGTGGTCATGGATCGGGTCCTTTGCGATGCGCAGATGGGTTGATGACGCCAAGCTGCGGCGGACCCCCATGACAATCAACTGACAGGCCCGTGAGCACACGGATTGGTGTAAGTATTTGTGAACAGTGAAATATTTCAGATTTTCACGGGGGCGTCATCTTGGGGCGGAAACCCATGGCAGACACGCCCGCGTCACTGGCTGGCTTCAGCCCGGCGGGGTGACACCCAGCCAGCTGAAAGACCGGGCGAGCCAGGCCGCGCCGTCCCTGCGCTGCCACGTGCCATGGGCAATGATGACGCGACGGGGCGTGCTGTCGATGAGGTCCTGGACGCGGCTGCGCACCTGGGCGCGGCGGGGCAGGGTCAGCAGGCGCAGGTCGAGGGGTGCGCGCCCCGGGTCCTCGGTGATGCCGAGAAGGCGGGCGACCCAGCGTTGCCAGAAGCTCCAGTAGCGGCGCAGGAAGCTCTTGTCGAAGGCCTCGATCGTGTCGGTCAGGATGGCGGTGCGGGAGGGGCGGTGGAGGAAGACCACCTCGCTGAACTTGCGGCCGATCTGGAGGTTCCACTGGTCGATGGTGCCGGCCCAGGCGGGCGGGGCGGTGTCGTCGAGCATGCCGGTGAAGGTGAGGTCGGTGCGCTTGTCGATGGTCGCGGGCGGACCCCAGAGCGCGGCCTGGGGGTAGGCCTCTTTCCAGTCGCCCATGTAGAGGTGGTGGATGGCGTTGGGGCTGACCAAGTGGGCGACGGGGCCGAGGGTGTCGACCTCGCGGCGGAGGTCGTCGGTCAGGGCGATGGGGGACCAGACCCAGAGCGCGCCGTCGGGCAGGCGTATGATGATGCAGCGAGTGGGGAAGGGGAAGCCGTGGAAGCTGACGATCTCGCCCTCGGCCAGCCAGATGTTTTCGTCGACCTGTTCGAGGTGCATGAGGCGGTCCTTTCGGTCGAGAAATCACCCGGGTGCGAAGATGCTCTCCAATCGGTTAGAGGTTGTCGATGTCACCTGTGTGAACGGCCCTGCCAATTGGCGCTGGCGAAAAACCGATGACGTGTCAGCGCCTTCAGGGGCGCAGTTGCCCCCACAGATCGTATTCCCCGGCCTCGTCCACCTCGACCGTGACGATATTGCCGACGCTCAGGCCGTCGGTGTTCTCGTCGATGAAAAGACAGCCGTCGATTTCCGGCGCATCGGCCTTGGTTCGGCAGGTGGCGATGCCGTCCTCGTCGATATCGTCGACGATCACCTCTTGCACGGATCCGACCTTGGCGGCCAGTTTATCCACGGAAATGGCCTGTGCCTTTTCCATGAAGCGATCCCAGCGGTCCTGCTTGACCTCTTCGGGTACGTGGCCGGGCAGGTCGTTCGAGCGGGCGCCCTCGACATTCTCGTACTTGAAGCAGCCAACGCGGTCGAGCTGTGCCTCGTCGAGCCAGTCGAGCAGGGTCTGGAATTCGGCTTCGGTTTCGCCGGGATAGCCGACGATGAAGGTCGAGCGCAGGGTCAGATCGGGGCAGATCGCCCGCCAGGCGGCGATTTCATCGAGGGTTTTCGCCCCGGCGGCGGGGCGGGCCATGCGTTTCAGGACGTCCGGATGGGCGTGCTGGAACGGAATGTCGAGATAGGGCAGCACGCCGTTGTCGGGGTCGGCCATGAGCGGGATAAGCTCGCGCACATGGGGGTAGGGATAGACGTAATGCAGCCGGACCCACGCGCCGAGCTCTCCGAGTGCCCTGGACAGATCGACGATATGGCTGCGCAGGTCGCCATCCTTCCACGGGTTCACGTCATACTTGCGGTCCAGCCCGTAAGCGCTTGTATCCTGGGAGATAACCAGAAGTTCCCGCACGCCGCTCTCGACCAGCTTTTCGGCCTCGCGCAGAATTGCGTGGCCGGGGCGCGAGGCGAGGCGTCCGCGCATGTCGGGGATGATGCAGAACTTGCACTTGTGGTTACAGCCCTCTGAAATCTTGAGGTAGCTGTAATGCCGGGGCGTCAGTTTGACACCCGCCTCGGGCAGAAGGTCGATGAAAGGATCTGGAGCCGGAGGGACGGCGGTGTGCACGGCGTCGAGCACCTGTTCGTACTGGTGCGGGCCGGTCACCGCCAGAACGCGGGGGTGGGTACCTGTGATGTATTCCGGCTCGGCGCCGAGGCAGCCGGTGACGATGACACGGCCGTTCTCGGCAAGTGCCTCACCGATGGCGTCGAGGCTTTCGGCCTTGGCACTGTCGAGAAAGCCGCAGGTGTTCACGATCACCGCGTCGGCGCCGGAATAGTCGGGCGAGATGCCATAGCCCTCGGCGCGCAGGCGCGTCAGGATGCGCTCGCTGTCGACAAGCGCCTTGGGGCAGCCCAGAGACACCATGCCGATCACGGGCTGGCCCTTGCGGGGCGTCTCGGTGACGCGGGCGCGCGCGAGGTCGGGGCGCAGATCGGGTGGGTTGGTGCTCATGCCGCGCGATATAGTCCCCCAGGCCCCCCCGATAAAGCGGAAAAGCTGTTGTTGGGCGCAAGGCCTGCGCCTAGTCTGAAAAGAAAACGTTGGAGAGCAGGATGCGGTGGCTCATTCGCATTTTCATGATCGTGCTGGTGTCGGCGGTGCTGGTCGTCGCGGCGGTATTTTTCCTGCCTGGCGAGCGGATCGCGGGCATCGCGGCGGACCAGTTGAGCCGGATGACCGGCCGCCAGGTGACGATGAGCGGCGAGACCACCATCAGCTTTTGGCCCATCCTTGGCGTCAGCACCGGTGCCGTCACGGTCGCCAATGCCGACTGGGCCGGGGATGCGCCGATGTTCCAGGCGGAGAGCCTGAAGATCGGAGTGGAGCCGCAAGCGCTGTTCGGCGGTGATATCCGCATTACCGGGCTGGAGGCCGTGGGACCGCAGATCAACTTGCGCCGGGCCAAGGACGGCCGGGTCAACTGGGAGCTGAACGTCGAAGGGGTCGCGCCGTCCGGACAGGGTGAAAGCGGCAGTGCACCGGCGCGGTCGAACCGGCTGGCACTGACGCTGGACCGGGCGCTGATCGAGAATGCCTCGCTGGTTTACATCGACGAGGTCGACGGAACCACGGTGCGTCAGTCGGGCGTGGATTTCGACCTGCGCTGGCCGGATTACGAGGGTGCCGCGGATTTCGACCTGACCCTTCGCCCCGGTGGCGAGGTTGTGCTGATTGCCGGCACGCTGGACCGCGTGGGGCATTTCATTGATGGCGGCGTCTCGGACGTGCAGGCCCAGATTTCCACCAAGGCGGGCGCGGCCAGTTTTGCCGGACGCGCGGGATCGGCGCCGGAACTGGCGGGCCGGCTGAGTGCGGACCTGCAAAACACGTCGGAATTCATGGCCCTGATCGGGCAGGGGCCGATGGATATCCCAGAGGGGCTGGGCCGCGCCGCGACGCTGGAGACGGACGTGATCTTCAAGGACGACCGCCTGTCGCTGCGCAATGCGGCGCTGGGGCTGGATGGCAACCGCCTGACGGGCGCGGCGGATGTCGATCTGGGCGAGGACCGGCCGCGGTTGAACGTGCAGCTGAACGCCGGCGCGCTGGACCTGTCGGGACTGAGCGCCAAAAGTGGCGAGAGCGAGAGCGAGAGCGAGAGCGGCCGCGGTGGTGCGGTCAGCGACGGCTGGTCGAAAGCTCCGATCAACGCGTCCGGGCTGGAGGCGGTGAACGGGGAATTCGCGCTGGTGGCCGACAGCATCGACCTTGGGAATTTCAGTCTTGGCACGACGCGTACCCTGGCCACGCTGGATCGTTCGCGGCTGGTCTTCGAGCTGCGCGAGGTGCGCGCCTATGATGGGCTGATCACCGGGCAGTTCGTGATGAACAACCGTTCCGGCCTGTCGGTGGGCGGCGAGATGATCGCCACGGGCATCAACCTGAAGACATTTCTGGACGACGCTATGGAGATCTCGCGCTTCGAGGCGAAGGCCGATGGCGAGGTGGATTTCCTCGGCGTCGGCGAAAGCGTGCATGCGATCATGAATTCGCTGAGCGGCGGCGGTGCGTTCAAGACCGGGCGGGGCGTGATCTCGGGCTTCGACCTTGACCGGCTGATGCGGTCGGGCAGTGGTACCGGGGGCACGACGGTGTTCGATACGCTTTCTGCCACGTTCACGATGGAAGACGGCAACCTGTTCAACGACGACCTGAGGCTGAAACTGCCGCAGGCGAGTGCCGCGGGCGAAGGGCGCGTGGGGCTGGGGTCGCGGGATATCGATTACCTGTTCACACCGCGCCTGCTGGACGGCGGAAGCCGCGACGGGCTGGCGATTCCGGTGAAAATCCGGGGGCCGTGGGCCGATCCGAAGATCACGCCGGATCTGGAAGCGGCGATTGACCTCAACTTCGAGGACGAGAAGAAGGAGCTGGAACGCCAGGCCCGGCAGGAGATCGAGCGCGAGGTCGAGAAACAGCTGGGGATCGAGCGGCAGGAAGGCCAGTCGCTGGAGGATGCGGCGAAGGACGCGCTGGAGAAGGAACTGGAGCGCGGCCTGCTGAAGCTGTTCGATTGATGGCGTCGATGGCGCGACAAAGGTACGACACATGACACTCAACCCGGTAACCCCAGATTTCCTAGAGAGGCCTGCGCGGCGTGCTGCCAATGGCGGCGTTCCGAGATGTGATGCCGGCCTACCTGGAAGAGCCGCGTGGGCGTTGGCAGGGGCGGGCGGGCGTGCTGGTCGCACCCGGCAGCACCGAGGAGGTCGCGGCCGTGGTGCGTACCTGTGCCGAGGCGTGTGTGCCGGTGGTGCCCTATGGCGGCGGCACCGGGTTGGTCGGCGGGCAGTTGTCGCCCGAGGGGCCGGTGCCGGTGCTGCTGAGCCTGGAGCGGATGCGGGCCGTGCGCGGGGTCTGGCCCGAGGAAAACGTGATGGTGGTCGAGGCGGGCGCCATCCTTCAGGACACCCATGCCGAGGCGGAGGCGGTGGGCCGGCTGTTTCCGCTGTCGCTGGCCGCAAAGGGCAGCGCGCGGATCGGCGGTAACCTGGCCACCAATGCGGGCGGGGTGAACGTGCTGCGCTATGGCAACGCGCGGGACCTGTGCCTGGGGCTGGAGGCGGTGCTGCCGGACGGGACGATCTGGCACGGGCTGAAACGGCTGAGGAAGGACAATACCGGCTATGACCTGCGCAACCTGCTGATCGGGTCCGAAGGCACGCTGGGCGTGATTACCGCCGCGGCGCTGAAGCTGTTCCCCAAGCCCGCCGGAGAAGGCACGGCGCTGATGGTTGTGGAGAGCCCCGAGGCGGCGCTGAGCCTTTTGTCGATGGCGCGCGACCACATGGGCGAGGGCGTGTCGGCGTTCGAGTTGATGCATCGCGCGGGACTGGATTTCCTGGCAGAGACCATGCCGGACATGCGGCTGCCTTTCACCGATCCGCCCGAATGGTTCGTGTTGATCGATATCGGGCTGGCAAAGGGTCTTGATCCGGCAGAGGCGCTCGAGGCGCTGTTCGTCGAGGCGGCGGAGGCCGGGCTGGTGAGCGACGGCATGATCGCGCAATCGGAGGCACAGCGGCGTGACTTCTGGGAGGTTCGTGAGACGATCCCCGAGGCGAACAGGCTGGTCGGTTCGATCAGCAGTCATGATATTTCCCTGCCGCTGAGCGCCGTGGCGGGCTTCATCGAGACCGGCAACGCGGCGCTGAAGGAGCTGGGGCCGTTCCGCATCAACTGCTTCGGGCATCTGGGCGACGGGAACCTGCATTACAACGTGTTTCCGCCCAAGGGCGAATCGCGCGACGCCTGGACGGGCCAGCACGACACGATCAAACGGCTGGTGCATGACCTGGTGCACGAGATGGACGGGTCGGTGTCGGCCGAGCATGGGATCGGACGGCTGAAGGTCGACGATCTGCAACGCTATGGCGATCCGGCAAAGCTTGCGGCGATGCGCGCGATCAAGGGGGCGTTGGATCCCAAAGGCATCATGAATCCCGGCGCGATCCTAAAGGCTTCATCGGATCGACAGTGAGTATTTTTGGAACAGTGAAAGCCGGGCCGCTTTTGTTTCACTGTTCTTCAAATACTCGAAAGCCACGGTTCGACAGGTGCTGCCGCAAGGTTCAGTGCGTCACGATGCAACGCTTCCCCGAGGAGGACGTCAGGACGACGAGATATCGGTTGCGCCGCAGGCGCTCTGCCGGATCACTCGTCGAGGCTGCCGTGGATGGCGAACTGTTCCAGCCCGGCATCCTGAGCGGCGATGGAGCGGTAGGTTTCGCGCACGCCGGCCTCGGTCAGCTCTCGCGCAACGGTCAGGAGCGTGTTGAGGTCGTGGTCTTCGCACATCTCGATCATCTGGGCGATCTCGTCGGCGGCCACGGGGCGGGCGGCGTCGATATCAGGTGCGCCGTAGACCGACACATAGTGCCGCGCCAGCGCGTCGGTCAGGGCGGCGCGTTCGGGCTCTTCGATCTGCGTGACCGCGACGAAGGTGACGCGGCCGAAGGTTTCCAGCCCGAGCCAGCCGTTGGAGAACGCCTGGCGCTGTTTGCCGCTGAGGTCGGCCTCGGACCAGTTGGAAAACTCGAATCCGCCCGAGATACACCATTCGCCGGTGCGGGCGGGCGAGGGATATACGCGGGTGTCGCTCTCGTCGAAGTGGATGGCGCGGGCGAGTTTCATGTTTCTGCCTCCAGCACGGTGCTGAGCGGGATGAGACGGGTCTCGTCGTCTGTCCGCAGCAGCATTCCGAAATTTTCGTCAACGCCCATGAAGGTGCCTGTCTGGCCGTCGATGGTGATGTCTTCGCCGATACCGTGCGCGAGGCCGCGCCATTCGGCATGCAAGGCGCGGGGGCCATCGTCTTCCCAGCGGGTGATCCAGACCAGCGTATGGCGCGCCCAGCCTTCCAGCAGGGCGACAGGGTCCACGTCGGCGCAGCCTTCCTCGTAAAGGGCGGTGCGGTCGGGGGCGTCGCCCGGCACGGCGTCGGTCAGCATCAGCGGCAGTTCCAGCCCCACCACCAGCCAGCCGGGCATGGCGGCGGGATCGGTCGTGCCGGCCATCGTGCGCAGGCGGCCGCAGGAAGCGCCGTTGACGCGCAGGCCGCCGGCCCATTCCAGGTGCACCGCGACCTCGGGCGGGGCAATGGCGCCAAGCGCGTTCTGGAAACCGACTCCGCAGGTGGGCAACATCGCCATGGCCTGTTCCAGCGGCACCTCGGGGGCCATGATCAGCGCCGCGGCGAGTCGGTTGGCGCCCATGTTATGAACGATGGTGCCGGCGTCGCAGCCGAGGGCCGCCATGGCGCAGGCCTTCTCGAACGGGTCGATGCCCGCGTCCACGCCATGGCCCTGCATCAGGGGCGGGAAGGCCGGGTCGCGGGTCATGCCACGCCCTGGCCCACCAGCGCCCGCGCGATATCGCGGAAGGCCTGCGACTGTGGCGCGTCGGGCTTGGAGACCACGATGGGCGCGCCGCCGTCCGAGGCCATGCGGATGTCGATATGCAAGGGCACCTCGGCCAGCAGGGGCACACCCATCTTCTGCGCCTCGGCGGCGACGCCGCCATGGCCGAAGACATGTTCCTCGTGCCCGCAGTTGGAGCAGATATGCGTCGACATGTTTTCGATCATCCCGAGGGTCGGAACCTTGAGCTGGTTGAACATGTCGATCCCCTTGCGGGCATCCAGCAGGGCGACGTCCTGTGGCGTGGAGACGATGATGGCACCGTCCACGTGGGCCTTTTGCGCCAGGGTCATCTGCACGTCGCCGGTGCCGGGCGGCAGGTCGACGATCAACACGTCGAGCGCGCCCCATTGCACCTGCATCAGCATCTGCTGAAGGGCTCCCATCAGCATCGGGCCGCGCCAGACCACGGCCTGATCCTCGTTCGTCATCAGGCCCAGCGACATCATGGTGACGCCGTGATTGCGCATCGGCAGGATCGTCTTGCCGTCGGGCGAGGCGGGTCGGCCCGAGACGCCCAGCATCCGGGGCTGGGAGGGGCCGTAAACATCGGCATCCAAGAGGCCGACGCGCCGGCCCTCGGCGGCCAGCGCGCAGGCGAGGTTGGCCGACACGGTCGACTTGCCCACGCCGCCCTTGCCCGAGGCGATGGCGATGATGTGGTCGACGCCGGGCACGCGTTGCGGGCCCTGCGGTTCGGCGGGTTTGCGTTTCGTCTGGAGGTCCGGCGGCGCCTTGGCGGAATGCGCGGTCAGCACCGCGGACACGTCCGTCACGCCCTCCACGCCGCGCACGGCTTCCTGCGCCTCGGCCAGCACGGGCTCGTAGGCTTTTGACTTCGCGGGGTCGATCTCGAGCACGAAGCGGACGGTGCCGCCCTCGACATTGAGGCCACGGGTAATCCCCGCCGACACGATGTCGTCGCCCGTACCTGGGTCTTTCACGTTTTTCAGCGCGGCGAGCACGCTTTCCCTTGTTGCCGTCACGTTCACCCGCCCTTGATCGTGCCGGTGACCACGTGTTCGACATCGAGACCGTCTACGGTCAGCACGACCTTGGCCTCGAATGTCTTGCCCTCGGTGCCGTCGGTGTTGCGCATGGCGTCCTCGATGGCCTGCTGCGAGGTGACGCCGACCTGCTTGAGGAACTTGCGCATGGACATGTTGAAATCGTCGCTCATTTTACTCTCCTTTTTCCAAGAGTGTTGACGCCTGGCCCGCGTGCTTCCTAGGCTTGGGCCATGCGCGGGCAAATGTTAACCCTTATCGGCGTGATTGTGGTGGTCTGTCTCGGGATGTCCACCTCAGAAGGGCGTGCGGCGGAGGATTTTCGCCTTGGGGCGCCGCCACCGCTGACCGAAAGCGGGCTTCTGGACTACGTGTTGCCGCGATTCTCGCTGAAGACGGGGATCCGGATCGACGTGGTGGACCTGGACGAGGGTGCCGATATCCTGCTGGCCCCCGATGCCGAAGGGCCGCGCGTATTCGACGGACCGCACACGAAGTGGCGGATGCAGATCAATACGCCCAGCCACGAGGGCGCGATCGCGTTTGCAGACTGGCTGACCTCCGAGATCGGCCAACGGACGGTAACAAGCTATGAGGTCGAGGGCGCGGCGCCGTTCGGTCTGCCCAAGGAGGAAGAGGCCGAGGTGGCCGAGGTCAGTTTCGACGGTGATGCGGGCCTTGGGCATGATCTCTCGGTAACCCATTGTGCGCGGTGTCACGCGGTGAGCGAGGCCACGCGAATGAACGCCATGGCCTCGACCCCCAGTTTCGCCGTGCTGCGGGCGATGGCGGACTGGGACCGGCGATTCCAGACCTTCTATATACTGAACCCGCACCCGTCCTTTACCCAGATCGAGGACGTGACCGAGCCGTTCCCCATCAACCGCCCATCGCCGATCGCCCCCATGGAGATCACGATAGACGACTTGCAGGCCATCCTGGCCTACGTGTCCGGCGTGGAGCCGGCGGACCTCGGGGCGCCGATCGAGCATCAGTGATCCCGGCGTTTCGAGAAATAGTCGTCGGTGGTGCGCACCTGCGGGCGCTCGCCGCCCGCGAAGGGATTGTCCTTTGAGTGGAACTGCGCCTTCACCCGGCAGTCGTCGCACATCTGGATGAGCCGTGCCGCCGAATCCGAGCCGAACATGGAGTGCTTGCCGGCAAGTTTCTCGGTGATCCGGTCGATGGTGGATTTCACGCCGAAGGGCACGCCGCATTCGATGCATTCGGCCGGTTCTTCCTCGTTCAGTACAATCTGGCCCATCGCCTCGTCGCGCAGGTTGAGACGCGGCTCGTAGCCGATGGCGTCCTCGGGGCAGATATTGGCGCAAAGGCCGCATTGCAGGCAGGCATCTTCCTGGAAGCGCAGCTCGGGCTTGTCGGGGTTTTCGACGAGCGCGCCGGATGGGCAGAGCGAGACGCAGGAAAGGCAGAGCGTGCAGGCGTCGGTGTCGACCAGAACGGCGCCATAGGGCGCATCGTCAGGCAGGGGCAGGATGGTGTCGTCGCCATGCAGGGCCTTGGCGGCAAGGCGCGCGACCTGACGGCGGCTGCCCATGGGCAGGACCGGCTCGGCCACCGGATCGGGGCGGGCCGCGTCGGTGTAGAGCGCATCGCAAAGCGCGTCGGGCTCGGCCACGTCAAGGAGCGTCACGCGGGCCTCGCCCGCGATGGCGCGGGCGAGCGGGATCTCGCGGTCGAGCGCGTCGCGTTCGGTGGTGGGCGACAGCAGGATCGTCACGTCTGTGAACCCAGATGCCAGCGCGGCCAGCATCTCGGCATGGCCGAAGCCCGAGAGCGCGGGCACTTCGAGCGGGATGACGTCGGCGGGCAGGCCGCGGGAATAGCGGGCGGCGAGGCTGATCATCTGCTGGCCGTGGCTGTCGTCGCAGACCAAGAGGCGCGGGGCGGTGCCGCCGGCCTTGCGAAAGGTCGAGGCCAGCGTCTGGATGCGGCGGAAGAGCGTGGCGGGCGCGGGCGCGTCGTAGGAGATGGCGCCGGAGGGGCAGAGCGCCGAACACGCGCCGCAGCCCGCGCAGATCATCGGGTCGACGGTGACATGCTCGCCTGCCGGGGAAATCGCGCCGGTGGGGCAGACATCGAGACAGTTGGTACACCCGACCTTCTGCGCGCGGGAATGGGCGCAAAGCAGGGGTTCGACCGCGACATAGAGCGGCTTCTCGAAGGTGCCGATCAGCTGGCTTGCCTCGAGAATGGCGTCGGCCACGGCCGTGACGCTGCCGGGATCGGGGCGTAGGTAGCCTTCGCGTTTTTGCGGGGCGGGGAAGAGCGGCGTGCCGCCGGTCAGGTCGAGGATCACGTCGCATTCGGTGCGCGCGCCGTCGCGCGGGGCGGTCCATGTCAGGGCGCCGCGGCCGGACGGGTCGACCTGTTGCAACGCGTCGATCTGGACAGAGAAGCCGCCCAATGCGCCCGTAGCGCGTTTCAGGTTGCCGCGAATGACGTCGTATCCCGTTGGATCGGGGGCATCGGCGTCATCTGTCAGAAGGACGGTGACGCCGAGGATGTCCTTGAGTTTGTCGGCGGCGGCCAGGGCCGTGTCCGCGGGGCCGATGATCAGGCACAAACCCTCGGACATGACGTCGACGGATTTGCCCGAGGGCACGTCCAGCGTCGCCTCGGCCAGAAGGGCGGCCATTTTGGGTAGTTTGCCGGCGGGGTCGTCGGACCACCCGGCCCGGTCGCGCAGGTCGGTGACGGGTTGCTCGGGCAGGTCCATCTCGGCGGCGAGTTCCGCGAACAGACGTTGTTCCTGCCGACAGCACAGGATGGCGTCACCCGATGCGATGGCCTGGGCGGTGGCGTCGGTCTGGGTGGTGCAGAGGCCGGAATGAACCACGCTGCAGGTGAGGCCGGTCGCAGCCTCGAGCGCGTCCTTGTCGAGCGCTTGAGAGCCCGCACAATTGCACAGAATCAGTTGCTTAGTCATGGTTTGCCCCGGCTTTCACTGGCGGTCGCGCCTTGGTCCGGCGCGACGAGCTGATGGATTGCAATGCAGATCTCTCCTCATAAATCTGCACGGGCCTTGCGCCCCCTTTTCCGACAACAAGGGTCAGGAATGACGGCTGCTTGGCCTGCGATTCTTCTGCCCTTCCCGTCGCCGTTGCAAGCAGGAAACCTGAGCATTTTTCTTGTACGGTCATTCTGTCCGCGTCCTTGAGAAACCAGCGTCATCACTGCCCAAAATGTCCAGATTTGCGATCTGTCCACGATTGCATGCTTTTTTCCTTTGAGACGCCGCGACAGTTGGCACAAGGTGAAGTGACGGGAGGATACCAGCCACACATGATCCACAATCCGGACATGTACGCCACTATGCCTTTGGGGATCGTCATGCGCCGTACGCCGGGCGTGACGCGCTGGGCTGCGTGGGCGTGGAAGGCCGTGGCGGTTCTGCCCGGGGCCGGTCCTGCCGCGTGGCGGGTGCTGCGCGAAGAGGGCGATGTCACCGAATACCATGCCGCGACAATGACGCTGGAACTGCACGGGGCGGAGACCGAAAGCTATCTGCATGGCCTGTCGGCGCAGGTGCCGTCGGTCTACGCGGTCTTTCGCGAGGGGGGCGGCAAGTGCCCGCTGGAGGCGGTGCTGGTGACCGCCTCGCCCTACGAGGCGCAGGATTACGAAGATAATGGCGAGGACATCGTCGAGAAGATCCCGATGCCCGAGGGGCTGATCGCCTGGGTCCGGGACTTTGCCGAGACCTACCACACCGAAGAGGAATTCAAGAAACGCCGGCGCGACCGGGTGAAGGTGGATGCGCATGTGGACGGTATCGGCGACCCGCGGATCGTTCAGCAGCGTGACATCTACCGCTCGCCCACGCTGCGGCGGAAAGGGCGGATGCAATGAGCGCACGCGAAGATTTCTGGTCGCGCCGCAAGGCGCGGGTGGCGGCGGAGGACGCCGCCGAGGTCAAGGCGCGCGAAGAGGCGAAGCGGGCCGAGGTGCGTGCATCGCTTGAGGAGAAAAGCGACGCCGAGGTGCTGGAACTGCTGGGCCTGCCAGACCCAGACACGATGAACCGTGGCGACGATTTCAGCGCCTTTATGGCCGAGGCGGTGCCCGACCGCATCCGCCGCTGGGCGCTGCGGCGGTTGTGGGGCACGAACCCGGCGCTGGCCAACCTGGACGGGCTGGTCGATTACGGCGAGGATTTCACCGACAGCACGCGCGTGATCGAGAACATGCAGACCGCCTATCAGGTGGGCAAGGGCATGCTGACCCATGTGCAGAAACTGGCCCGCGAGGCGGAGGCCCTGACGGCCATGGCCGAGCGCGATGCCGAGGGTGAGGCCGAAGACGAGGTCGGCGCGCCGGAGCCCGAAGTCGAAACCGAAGAAACGGTCGAGATGGCCGAGGTCGAGCCGGCCTACAGCTACACTTACGAGCCTGCCGTGGCAGAGGCGGACACGTGGTCACCGCCGCCGCGCCGGCGGATGCACTTCACCTTCGACGATGCAAGCGAGAGCACGACATGAGCAACCAGGAGGCGGTCATGACGACAGACATCCGGTCCCAGATTGCCGAGGAAGACCGGCTGCGTGCCGATCTTTACGATTTTCTGGGCGTGCTGCTGGCCGGGCCCCCGTCCGAGGCGCTGCTGGCGCAGACCGCCGGGCTGTCGGGCGACAACGAGACCGACCTTGGCGTCGCGATAGCGGCCCTGTCGCGCATCGCCAGGCACACCAAGCCGCAGGCGGTCGAGCGCGAGTTCAACGCGCTGTTCATCGGCCTGGGGCGCGGCGAGCTTTTGCCCTATGCCAGCTATTACCTGACCGGATTCCTGAACGAGAAGCCGCTGGCGAGCCTGCGGCGCGACATGGCGGCGCGGGGCATGACCCGGGCGCAGAACGTCTATGAGCCCGAGGACAACATAGCGTCGCTGATGGAGATGATGGGCGGGCTGATCACCGGGCGGTTCGGCAAGCCCGCGACGCTGGCCAATCAGAAGACGTTCTTCAATACGCATATCGGCCCCTGGGCCGGGCACTTTTTCACGGATTTGGAGGCTGCGAAGAACTCGGTTCTCTATGCCTCGGTCGGCGCTGTCGGCCGGGTGTTCATGGATATCGAGGCGGAAGGTTTCCGGATGAGCGCGGAGGGATCCGCATGAACCGGCAGGGCGACCTGTCACCACCAGAGAGGAGGACTCTCATGAGCGAGAAAACGCAAGGCAACAGCCGGCGCGATTTTCTGAAGATGGCCGCCGCAGGCGCGCCCGCGGTCGCGGTCGCAACGGCAGCCGGCACCGGCACCGCCGAAGCGGCGGAACCGGACCTGTCATCGGACAAGATGCAGGACACCGCGCACACGCGCGCATACTTCGATAGCGCCCGGTTCTGACCGGACGTGATCAATTGACCTGCCGGCGACTGGTTGCGGGACGCCCGACTGTCGGTGGATAACCTTAGTACCCAGCAATCCCGATCGGGAGAGCTCGGGAGGAGAGAGAAACATGCTTAGGAAAAAGACCAACGGGGTTGCGCGACGCCCCCAGCGGACAAGTATCCTGTCTGAGGTCGGGGGAAAGACCATCGACCGCCGCGCGTTCCTGCGCGGCTCTGGCCTGGCCATCGGTGGCCTGGCCGCAATCGGGGCAACGGGGGCACAGTCACCCGGGCCAACGCGGCGGCCGCGGCGAACGCGGCGGTCAACACGGTGAAATCGGTTTGCACGCACTGCTCGGTCGGCTGCACGGTCGTGGCCGAGGTGAGCGACGGCGTCTGGGTGGGCCAGGAGCCCGGCTGGGACAGCCCGTTCAACCTGGGCGCCCACTGCGCCAAGGGCGCATCGGTGCGCGAGCACGCCCATGGCGAGCGCCGCCTGAAATACCCGATGAAGAAAGAGGGTGGCGAGTGGAAGCGCATCAGCTGGGAACAGGCGATCAACGAGATCGGCGACGGCATGATGAACATCCGGGAAGAAAGCGGCCCGGACAGCGTCTACTGGCTGGGCTCTGCCAAGCATAACAACGAACAGGCCTACCTGTTCCGCAAGTTCGCCGCCTACTGGGGCACGAACAACGTGGACCACCAGGCCCGTATCTGTCACTCGACGACCGTTGCAGGTGTTGCCAACACCTGGGGCTACGGCGCGATGACCAACAGCTACAACGACATCCACAATTCCCAGGCGATCTTCATCATCGGCGGCAACCCGGCGGAGGCACACCCCGTCAGCCTGCTGCACGTGCTGAAGGCCAAGGAACAGAACAACGCGCCGCTGATCGTGTGCGACCCGCGCTTCACGCGCACGGCCGCCCACGCGGACGAGTATGTCCGGTTCCGTCCGGGCACGGACGTGGCGCTGGTCTGGGGCATCCTGTGGCACATCTTCGAGAACGGGTGGGAGGACAAGGAATTCATTCGCACCCGCGTCTGGGGGATGGACCAGATCAAGGACGAAGTGTCCAAGTGGACGCCCGAGGAAGTCGAGCGTGTCACCGGCACGCCCGGCAGCCAGCTTGAGCGGGTTGCACGGACGCTGGCCAACAACCGTCCGGGCACCGTGATCTGGTGCATGGGTGGCACCCAGCACACCAACGGCAACAACAACACCCGCGCCTACTGCATCCTGCAGCTGGCCCTTGGCAACATGGGCACGTCGGGCGGCGGCACCAACATCTTCCGCGGGCACGACAACGTGCAGGGCGCGACGGACCTTGGTGTTCTGAGCCACACGCTGCCGGGCTATTACGGTCTGTCGGCGGGGGCATGGGGCCACTGGGCCCGTGTCTGGGGCGAAGACCCTGAATGGCTGGCCGGACGTTTTGTCACGACCAAGACCAAGGACGGCAAGGACACCAGCCTGCAAAACCTGTCGGGCATCCCCGTCAGCCGCTGGATCGACGGTGTGCTGGAAGACCCCGAGAACATGGACAACCCCAACAAGGTGCGTGCCATGGTCCTGTGGGGTCACGCGCCGAACAGCCAGACCCGCATGACGGAAATGAAGACGGCGATGGAGCAGCTGGACATGCTGGTCGTGGTCGACCCGTATCCGACCGTTTCGGCCGTGCTGCATGACCGTACCGATGGCGTCTACCTGCTGCCGGCCTGTACGCAGTTCGAGACCTATGGCTCGGTCACCGCGTCCAACCGGTCGCTGCAATGGCGCGAAAAGGTGGTCGATCCGCTGTTCGAATCGAAATCGGACCACGAGATCATCGGTCTGTTCGCGCAGAAGTTCGGCTTTCACGACCGCATGTTCCGCAACATCGGCATCGAGGATGACGGCGTGACGCCGAACATCGAGGACACGCTGCGCGAGATCAACCGCGGCATGTGGACGATCGGCTACACGGGTCAAAGCCCGGAACGGCTGAAGATGCACATGGAGAACCAGCACACGTTCGACCGTACCACGCTGAAGGCGAATGGCGGTCCGGCTGACGGAGACTATTACGGTCTGCCGTGGCCAAGCTGGGGCACGCCGGAGATGAAGCACCCCGGTACGCCGAACCTCTATGACATGTCCAAGCCGGTGGCCGAGGGTGGCTTGACCTTCCGCGCGCGTTTCGGCGTGGAGCGGGATGGCGACAACCTGCTGGCCGAAGGCGTCTACAGCGTCGGATCGGAGATCCAGGACGGGTACCCCGAGTTCACCTACCAGATGCTTGTCGACCTGGGTTGGGACAGTGACCTGACCGAGGAAGAAAAGCGCGTCATGGGCCGGGTGGCCGGTGTCGAAGGCATCGACGAAGACGCGTCGGTGGGCAACCAGGACGACGGCGAGGAAGCGCAGAACGCGACCGAAGGCGGCCAGACCGAGGAGGTGCAGGACACCGCCGAGGCCCAGAACCTGGCGCAGCCCAATGGCGGGCAGGGCTCTGACGAAGAGGTCGGTGAACAGGCGATGTCGCCGTTCCCGTCCGACTTCAACGAGAAGGTCTCGGCCGTCAACTGGAAGACCGACCTGTCGGGCGGTATCCAGCGGGTCGCGATCAAGCATGGCTGTGCGCCCTTCGGCAACGCCAAGGCCCGCGCCGTCGTGTGGACCTTCCCCGACCCGGTGCCGCTGCACCGCGAGCCGCTTTACACCTCGCGGCGCGACCTGGTCGCGGACTATCCGACCTACGAGGACCGGCATGCGTACCGCCTGCCGACGCTTTATGCCTCGATCCAGAAGAACGACTTTTCGAAGGACTTCCCGATTGTCCTGACATCCGGTCGTCTGGTCGAGTACGAGGGCGGCGGTGACGAGACGCGGTCGAACCCTTGGCTGGCCGAGCTGCAGCAGGACATGTTCGTGGAGATCAACCCGCGTGACGCCAACAACCTTGGTGTGCGGGATGGCGAGCAGGTCTGGGTCGAAGGGCCCGAGGGCGGCAAGGTCAAGGTCATGGCCATGGTGACCAACCGGGTGGGCGAAGGCGTGGCCTTCATGCCGTTCCACTTCGGCGGTCACTTCCAGGGGGAGGACCAGCGGAGCAAGTATCCCGATGGCGCCGATCCCTATGTTCTGGGTGAATCCACCAACACCGCCCAGACATATGGCTACGACTCCGTAACCCAGATGCAGGAGACGAAGGCGACTCTCTGCAAGATCTCAGCAGCATAAGGAGAAGATGGAATGGCTAGAGCTAAATTCCTGTGTGACGCCGAACGCTGCATCGAGTGCAACGCCTGCGTGACCGCGTGTAAGAACGAGCATGAGGTGCCGTGGGGCATCAACCGTCGCCGCGTCGTGACCATCGAGGATGGCAACCCCGGCGAACGCTCGATCTCGGTGGCCTGCATGCATTGTTCCGATGCGCCGTGCATGGCGGTCTGTCCGGTAGACTGTTTCTACCAGAGCGAGGAAGGCGTCGTCCTGCACTCGAAGGACCTGTGCATCGGTTGCGGCTATTGCTTCTACGCGTGCCCGTTCGGCGCGCCGCAATTCCCGCAGGCCGGCAACTTCGGATCGCGCGGCAAGATGGACAAGTGTACCTTCTGCGCCGGCGGCCCCGAAGAGAACAACAGCCAGGCCGAGTTCAACAAGTATGGACGCAACCGGATCGCGGAAGGCAAGCTGCCGATCTGCGCCGAGATGTGTTCGACCAAGGCGCTGCTGGCCGGCGACGGGGACGTGGTCGCGAATATCTATCGCGAACGCGTCGTTTCCCGTGGCTTCGGCTCGGGCGCCTGGGGTTGGGGCACGGCCTATGACCAGAAGGGCGGCTGATCGCCCGGCACGGTCGTGACGACGGCATCGAAAGAGGCGGGATTGTCCCGCCTCTTTCTCCCCGTCTCGGCAAAGGGGACACCGAGAGTATCTTGAGAAACGCACTTTCGATCACGTGGCGTCACGCCGCAAAGTCCGTTTCCCAGAATATTCGCGATACACCCCGTAGAGGTGAGGCCCGCGAAGCCGGGCAGGGTAGAAAGGAAAAGACATGCACAGGCTGTTTCTGATTTGTCTTCTGAGCTTGACGATGCTGGCCGCACCGGGCGCGCAGGCGCAGGAGGCGGGCGAGTTGACCGCGCCCGAGGCTACGCAGACCGACCGTTCGGCCACGGGAGGCGCGCAGACGCTGGAGGACATCCTGGCCCGGCAGCGTGGCGAGCAGGTACCCAACCGTGCACGCGCGGGCGAAGACCCCGACAGTGCCGGCGCAATGGTGGGTCAGCTCGGTGCGCTTGGCGGGTCATCGGATTCCGATGTCTGGAGCGCCTTGCGCTATGGTACCGCTGACGTGACCGTGTCATCGGGCGGCGCACCGGCCCGTGTTCTGATCCAGGACAACGGGATGTGGTGGCTGAATTTCCGGCAGGGGCCGCTGATCAAGTATGGCGGCTGGCTGCTGCTGGGCACGATCGCGCTGCTGGCGCTGTTCTTTCTGTTCCGGGGGCGCATCCGCATCGACGGCGAAAAGACGGGGCGCACCGTGACCCGTTTCAAGTTCATCGAACGCTTTGCACATTGGCTGATGGCGGGGTCCTTCATTCTGCTGGGCCTGACCGGACTCTTGGTCCTGATGGGACGCAAGTTCATCATACCTGCATTTGGGCACGAGGCGTTCGCGACCGCCGCCGTCGCCTCGAAATGGATACACAACAACGTCAGTTGGGCCTTCATGCTGGGCCTGATCCTGGCCTTCATCTTTTGGGTGGCGCACAATATCCCCAACAAGACCGACCTGAAATGGATCGCCGTCGGCGGCGGCATGTTCAAGAAGGGCGTGCACCCCGCGGCCAAGAAGTTCAACGCCGGCCAGAAGCTGATCTTCTGGTCGGTTATGATCCTGGGCGCGTCGATCTCTGCTTCCGGCCTGTCGCTGTTGTTTCCGTTCGAGTTGCCGATGTTCGCGAAGACCTTCGTGATCCTGAACGACATGGGGGTACCGCAGCTTCTGGGTTTCGGGGCCTTGCCGGAACAGCTCGCCCCGCATGAAGAGATGCAGTACGCACAGCTGTGGCACGCGATTGTCAGCTTCGTGCTGATGGCTATCGTGATCGCGCATATCTACATCGGCTCGGTCGGGATGGAAGGTGCGTATGACGCGATGGGCTCTGGCCAGGTCGAGGAACAGTGGGCGCGCGAGCACCATAGCCTGTGGCTCGACGAGGTGCAGCAGCGCGAGGGCGAGCCGAAACCGGCCAACGCCGCGACGACGCCCGCGGAATAGATGCGCGCCTTCGTGCTGGCATGCGCGGGCCTGCTGGCCGCCGGTGCGCCGGCGGCGCAGGAATTCACCACGCTGAAAGGGCATGGCGGCCCGGTCATGGGGATCGACGTGAACCCCGAAACCGGCCACGTCGCCACGGCGAGTTTCGACAATTCCGTGGGGCTGTGGGAGGGGCGCACGCCGCGCTGGCTGGAGGGGCATGACGCGGCGGTGATCACGGTGCGGTTTCTCGACGAAACGACCGCAGCGTCGGGCAGCGATGATTTCGACGTGATCCTGTGGTCCTTGCCCGACGGAACGGCGACGCGGCTGGAGGGGCATCAGGGCAAGGTTGCCGATATCGCGCTGTCGCCGGATGGCACGACGCTCGCGACGGCGAGTTGGGACGGCTCGATCGGGCTGTGGCCGCGCGACGGCGGCGCGGCGCGTTTCCTCAAGGGGCACAATGCGTCGGTCAGCGATGTTGCCTTCAGCGCGGACGGCGCGCGGTTGTACTCGGCCTCCGCCGACGGGACGATCCGATTGTGGCAGGTGAACGGGGACGGGACGCCACGCGTCGTGGTGAACGCGGGGTTCGGCGTGAACCGCCTGATCCTCGACCCGGACGACCAGTGGCTGGCCTATGGCGCGGTGGATGGCGTGACGCGCGTGGTCGACCCGATGTCGGGTGAGACGATCCGGGACTTCTCGCTCGACCGGCGGCCGATCCTGTCGATGGCCTATCACGCAGCCAGCGGGCAGTTGGCGGTGGGCGACGGGCACGGGTTCATCATGATGATCGACACCGAAGCGTGGCAGATCGTGAGGGATTTCCGTGCCATGCGGCAGGGGCCGGTCTGGGCGCTCGAATTCTCGCCCGACGGCACGATGATCTATGCCGGCGGGATCGAGGACGTGGCCTATGGCTGGCCCGTGGCGGACCTCGACGCGTTCGATCCCGCGGGCAGCGACCAGCGCACATTCCTGCGCGACCCCGAGGCGATGCCCAACGGCGAGCGGCAGTTCATGCGAAAATGTTCCATCTGCCACGCCCTGACCCCGCCGCCGTCGCGCAAGGCGGGGCCGTCGCTGCACGGTCTTTTCGGGCGCAAGGCGGGGGCCGTGCCGGGGTATCCCTACTCTGAGATCCTGGACGGGTCGGATATCGTCTGGAATGAAGAGACCATTGATGCGCTTTTCGATCTGGGCCCGGACCATTATATTCCCGGCTCGAAGATGCCGATGCAGCGCATCACCGCCGGGCAGGACCGGCAGGACCTGATCGAATACCTGCGCGAGGCCACCGGGCCCTGAGACGCGCCATGAAAGGGAGAACTGAGAGATGAAAGCCATGCTTTCCGCGTTTGCCGCCACGGCCATCATCGCCGTGGTCGCGTGGTACGGGCTGCACGAGGCGGGCTTTTCCGCCGGAGACCGCAATTCCGGGGAGTCGGTGCGGCTGGGAGACGGCTGAGGCATGTCAAAGCCCGCGGTCGCGCAACAGCAAGCAGACCCGGCCGAGAAGGCGCGGGACGATTATGGCGAGAACCTGCAATTCGCCTCGGTGCTGATAATTGACGACGAACCGGGGATGCGCAACTTTCTGACCAAGATCCTGGAGCCGCGGGTCAAGCGGGTGGAACAGGCGCGGTCGGCCGAACAGGCGGCGGAGATCCTTGACCTAGCGCATTTCGACCTTGTGATCCTCGACAACGTGATGCCGGGCAAGACCGGGCTGGACTGGCTGACGGAACAGCGGCGCGTGGGGCTGTTCGCCGACACGATCATGATCACGGCCTATGCCGATCTGGACACGGCGATCCGGGCGCTGCGCACGGGGGTGGCGGATTTCGTGCTGAAGCCGTTCCGCGCCAACCAGATTCTGAACGCAGTGGCCCGCGCGCTGGACCGCAAGTACTTGCGACGCGAGAATTTTCTTCTGAAGCATGAGCTGAGCGAAGGCGGACAGGCCGCGCGTGGGCGTCTGCTGGGCAATTCGCCGGCGATCCAGCGGGTGCGCGACGTTCTGGCCAAGCTGGCGCCGACGCCGGCTTCGGTCCTGTTCACAGGAGCCAGCGGCACGGGCAAGGAGATTGCCGCGCGGACCCTGCACGCCATGTCGGACCGCGCCGGAGAGCCGTTCGTGGCTGTCAACTGTGCCGCGGTCTCGCCCGATCACATCGCCGAGGAACTGTTCGGCGTGGTCGAGGGGCGCGACCGCACCCGCGACGGCCTGTTCTTGCATGCGGATGGCGGCACGCTGTTCCTGGATGAGGTGGCTCAACTGCCCGAACAGGTGCAGGCGGGTCTGTTGCGTGTGCTGGAGGATCGCAAGATCCGGCCACTCGGGGCGGAGCGCGAGATCCCGCTGAACCTGCGGTTTTTCTTTGCCACCAACGCCGATCTGCAGGCCGAGGTCGATGCGGGGCGGTTCCGCGCGGACCTGTATCACCGCATCAACGTGGTGAACGTGGACATGCCGTCGCTGGCCGACCGCAGCGAGGATATCGTGGAACTTGCGGCGCTGTTCATGAGCGAGTTTTCCCGGGCGCTGGCGTTGCCGGCGCTGGACCTGAACGAGGAAATCCTGCTCAAACTGAGCCGCTATGACTGGCCCGGGAACGTGCGCGAGCTGCGCAACCTGGTTGAGCGGTCGGTGATCCTTGGCCAGTTTCCGGAGGAGTTCGCGGGCCACGGCACGGTGACGGGGCAGGAGGCGATCGAGACCTTGGCGCTGGTGGAGCAGCGGCACATCATGAGCGTGCTGGACGCCTGCGACGGCAACCGAGCCGAGGCGGCGCGGCGTCTGGGGGTCAGCCGCAAGACGGTCGATCGCAAATGCGCGTCCTGGGGTATTTGAGCGGACCGGGCGCGGTGCCGGTCACGACGCGTCGCGGTCTTCGGGTAGCCAGACGGTGAATTCCGCGCCGCCTGGCTCGCGGTTGCGCACGGTGATGAGGCCGCCGGACTGGCGTATCAGGGTCTGGCTGACCGAAAGGCCAAGGCCGGTGCCTTCGCCCGGCTTGGTGGTGTAGAACGGGTCGAACACGGTGTTCAGCCGTTCGTTTGCGATGCCGGGCCCGGTATCGGCCACCACCAGCGCCGTGCCGGACCGTCCGTCGCGTCCTTCGGCCCGGATCGACAGCGACAGCTCGCCCGGGCCGTCCATGGCCTGCACCGCGTTGACGACCAGATTGATAATGACCTGCTGCAATTCTCCGGGGTTGATGCGGACCTGCGGGACATCGTCGCCGCGATGCGTCGTGACGGTCACGTTGCGGCGCGAGATCACGTGATCGACCAGCACAAGGCAGTCGTCCAGCACAGTGCCGACATCGACATGCTCGGAAAAGGCGTTGAATTCGCTGGGGCGGGCGAATTGCAGCAGCTTGCCGACGATGGCGTTGATCCGGGCGATCTGGCGGTCGATCAGGTTGAGTTCGGTCATCAGCGGTGCGGCATCGTCGCCCAGGGTTTCGCGGATGACGTCGATGTTGCCCTGGATCACCGCGACCGGGTTGTTGATTTCGTGCGCGACGCCGGCCGTGATCTCGCCGATTGAGGCCAGTTTTTCGCTCATGACGAGTTGCTGGTAGGTGGTTTCGAGCTTTTCGTTGGCGGCGCGCAGTTCGGCTGTACGGTCCTCGACCCGGGTGTTCAGCTCGTCCGCCCAGGAGCGCAGCGCGCGGTCGCGTTCCTGCACCTGGTCGAGCAATTCGTCGAGATGCGCCGCCACCTCGCCGATCTCGTCGCGCGAGGATACCGGGCCGATGCGCGCGTCGAGCTGGCCGCCCTCGACCCGTTTCATGGTGTGGTTCATGCGTTCGAGCGGCGAGAAGATGCCCCCGGCCATGCGCAGGAACAACGGGATGGTCAGCAGCAGAACGGCAACGAAGGCCGAGAAGACGAGGATGAAGGCGCTGCGCTTTTCCGCGACGAAGGGCGCCTCGAGAAAGCCCACGTAGAGCATGCCGACGCGGCGCGAAAAGCTGTCGGTCAGGGGCAGGTAGCCCGAGATATACCAGTCGTTCACCACGAAGGCACGGTCGAGCCAGGTGCGACCCTCGCCAAGCACCCGGTTGCGCACCACCGCCGAGACGCGGGTGCCGAGCGCGCGCTCGCCTTCGAAGAGACGCACGTTGGTCGATACGCGTACGTCTTCGAGAAACAGCGTCGCGGTGCCTTGGCGCTCGACATCGGTGGCATCCTCGGACTGGTAGACGAGGGCGTTGATCGTGTCGATGAAGTCTAGGTTTCGGTTGAGCAGGATGCCCCCGACCAGGACACCTGGGCGGCCTGCCGCGCCGAGATCGGTTGCGGTGTGTACGACCATGCCGCGGTCCTCGACCACGCGGTCGGTGGGGACCGCGGCTTCGGTTGGAATCAGGGGCAGCCGCGCGCGCATGGCCAGGCCCGGGTCGATCGCGGCAAGCTCGTCGCCGGACAGGATATCGATTTCGGTGGCGCTGCCGCCCTGCCGGGCCGTGGCGATGACCGGCCATTTTCGGGCAGCGGCGCCTGCGGCGGTTTCCGGCAGGAAATAGAGGAAATCGAGCCCCAGAGTGGTGCGCTCGGCGTCGAGGAACCGGGCCAGGCGAGATCCTGGGCCGGCAATGGCCTCTCGAAAGCGGGTGGAGCGGGCCAGCGCGGCGACGTCGCCGCCGGTGGTTGCGAGGATCTGGTCGAGATACTGCTCGGCGATGCGCAGATCGCTTTCGACATTGGCAATCAGCAGGTTGTCGTAATTGGCGGCCCAGCGTCCGACCGCGAGCCACAACAGCAGCGGCAGCAGGACCACGAGCGGCAAAAGTGCCAGGATCAGAAGGCGCAGACGGACCGATGTCATGCCGGGGCGGGCCCTTTCTCGTTGTGCGGAAAACTTTAGGCGATGGGGCGGGGGGCGTCCATTCCGGTGGCTGTGACGGCGGCGCAAATCTTTTGTTGCAAAAGATTTGTCAAAAGCTTTGATAAAGCTTTCGTCCCGTCCCGAAATGATCAGGGCGGTCCGGAACACGGGAAGCGGTTGCGATGTTTCCCCTAGCAACCCCCGGAGCGTTAACCTAAGTTTCGGGTAGGTAATGCGACACCGGACACGGGAGACGGCACGGCATGACGCGGCTTATCATGCTGGTATTCTTGATTGTTGCCGCGGTTGCATTGGCCGCGGTGGCAATGTCCGCAGTGATGCGCGCGGCGCGTGATGCCGGCGCGGCCGGGCGGGACATCGCTGTCAGCACGAGGGGAGCAAGCATGCAGAAAATCGCCTACGCGGCCCTGTTCATCGTGATGCTGGGCGTCACCAGCGGCCTGCTCGGAGGGTTGTGAGGCGCATGGCACGGAAGTTCGGCGGCAAATACAGCCCGGATGGTGGCGGCTCGGAGGTGAAGGCGCGCGAGACGTCTTCCTATCGCGGGGCCACGGTGGCACCCGCGGGCGCGCGGGCGAACCTGATGTTCGTGCCGGCCGCGGTGGTTCTGTTCACCTCGCTGACTTCGGGGGCGACCGGCCTGGCGCTTGGGGCCGTGTCCGCCGCGGTTCTGGCGCTGTCGGCGTGGCTGTTGCGCGATGGGTTGAAGGCGGAGGCGGCCTATAACACGCGCAAGGTGGCGCGGCGGCCGGGCATCCCGCGCAAGCTTTTCTCGTCTGTATTGGCGGGGCTGGGGATTGCCGTGGCGGCCTACAAAGTCGAGCCGGGGCTGGTCGCGCCGGTGATATTCGGCGTGGTGACGACGGCGTTGCATGTATTTTCGTTCGGGATGGACCCGATGAAGGACAAGGGCATGGAAGGCGTCGACAGGTTGCAGACCGACCGCGTGGCGCGGGTGGTGGATCAGGCCGAGACGTACCTGAGTGCGATGTCCGATGCGATCCGCCGGGCCGGGGACCGCACGGCGGAAGCGCGGCTGGAGCGGTTCCAGGTCAGCGTCCGCGACATGTTGCGCACCGTCGAGGACGACCCGCGCGACCTGACGGCGACGCGGAAATACCTGGGCGTCTACCTGATGGGCGCGCGCGACGCGACGGTGAAGTTCGCCGATATTCAGTCGCGGGCCCCGGACCCCAAGGCGAAGGCGGATTACCTTGACCTGCTGGGCGACCTGGAGGCGAACTTCGAGGCGAAGACCAAGATGCTTCTGGCCGACAACAACAGCGATCTCGAGATCGAGATCGAGGTGCTGCGGGACCGGCTGGCGCGCGAGGGCATCAGATACGACACGACCCGGGAATTTCAGGAAGGACGTTGATCATGTCGGAAGACACACGCACGAAGGCCGAGGCTGCCCTTGCGGAGGTTGAGGAAGTGAACCGGGTGGTGCTGCCCGAGCCGAAGGAGGCCGGCGCCGTTGTGCCGCTGTCCGAGGCGGAGCCCGCCGTGGGCGCCGAGATCCGGCAGCGGATGGACGAGATCGACATGGCCGACACCAATTCGATCGTCTCGTTCGGATCGGCGGCGCAGGCGGAATTGCAGGAAATCTCGCAATCCATGCTGCAGGGCGTGCGCAACAAGGATGTGGGTCCGGCAGGCGACAGCCTGCGCGGGATCGTGACCACGATCCGCGGCTTCTCGGTCAGCGAACTGGACGTGCGGCGCGAGCGGTCCTGGTGGGAAAAGCTGATCGGACGGGCGGCGCCCTTTGCCAAGTTCACCGCGCGGTTCGAGGACGTGCAGGGCCAGATCGACAAGATCACCGATGACCTGCTGAAGCACGAGCACGTGCTGTTGAAGGATATCAAATCACTGGACCTTCTCTATGAGAAGACGCTGCAATTCTACGACGAGCTGGCGCTTTACATCGCGGCGGGCGAGGAGAAGCTGAAAGAGCTCGACGAAAAGGATATCCCGACCAAGGAGGCCGAAGTCGATGCCGCCCCCGAGGACGACCAGGTGATGAAGGCGCAGGAACTGCGCGACCTGCGCGCCGCCCGCGACGATCTGGAGCGCCGTGTGCACGACCTGAAGCTGACGCGACAGGTGACGATGCAGTCGCTGCCGTCGATCCGGCTGGTGCAGGAGAACGACAAGAGCCTGGTGACCAAGATCAACTCGACCCTGGTCAACACCGTGCCGCTGTGGGAGACGCAGCTGGCACAGGCGGTCACCATCCAGCGCAGTGCCGAGGCCGCGGCGGCCGTGCACGAGGCTAACGATCTGACCAACGAATTGCTGACCGCCAATGCCAAGAACCTGCGGGACGCCAACAAGACGATCCGCCAGGAGATGGAGCGCGGGGTCTTTGACATCGAGGCCGTCAAGCAGGCCAACGCGGACCTGATCGGCACGATCGAGGAAAGCCTGCAGATCGCCGACGAGGGCAAGGCGCGCCGGGCCAAGGCCGAGCAGGACCTGCAATCCATGGAAAAGGAGTTGCGCGATACGCTGGCCGCGGCCAAGTCACGCCGCGATGGTGTGGGCGAGAATACCGGCGGCTCGGTCCCTGCATGAACGGGTGGGGTTGTCTTGCGTAAATTGTACAGATTTTTTCCGGTCGTTGTGGCGCTGGCCGGTGCACTCGCGCTGGCTGGTTGCGATGACGTTGCGCCCGAGGCGCCCCCGACCAATCCACAGGCGCGGCCCAACGCGATGGTGCGCGCGCCGCAGCCCAGTGGCCCGTCGGAGGCCAGCCGGGACCTGGCGCGATATTACACGCGGCTTGAGAACGACCTTGTCGCGCAGGGGCTGATGCGGCGCGACGGCGGCGGCGTCGACACGCCGTTCACAGACAACGACCTTTTGCGGAATTTCGTGCAGATCGGGTTCTTCGAGGAATACCAGCGCGACAAGGGCCTTTTGCCGTCGCAAAGCGGCCCCGTGGCGATCAAGAAATGGACCGGGCCTGTGCGGATCGGTGTCGAGTTCGGGCGCAATGTGCCGGACGAGATCAGATCGGCAGAGCGGGCCCGGGTGGCGGCCTATGCCAACCGTTTGGCACGGGTTACGGGGCACCCGATTTCGTTGAGTGACGCCTCGCCCAATTTCGTCGTGTTGTTCATGAGCAATGACGATGGCGCACAATCGCGCGCGCGGGCGCTGGAAGTGATCCCGGCGATTGCGAAGTCCAACCTGGCGATCATCACCAACCTGCCGCGATCGACCCAGTGTTTCGTGATCTCGGCAGGCACCCGGAGCGAAAACGAACTTGGCGTCGCGCTGGCTTATATCCGGACCGAACTGACCGACCTGCAACGGCTGGCCTGCATCCATGAGGAAATCGCGCAAGGCCTTGGCCTGACCAATGACAGCCCGCGGGCGCGCCCGTCGATCTTCAACGATGACGAGGAATTCGCGCTTTTGACGACCCATGACGAGATGCTGCTGGAGGCGCTTTATAATCCCGCGCTGAACCCCGGGATGGGGCTGGAGGAGGCGCGGCCGATCCTGCGGCGGCTGTTCGAGAAGGGCGAGTCGTGAGCGCGGTCGCGACAAGATATGTGGCAGCACCTGAAATTGAGTTTATGATACCCGCGAATGTCCGCTTGCCGGACAAGACCTAGCGCACGGAGATTACCATGGGCATTTTCGATTTTCTTTCAGGTGAATTCATCGATGTCATCCACTGGGTGGACGATACCCGCGACACGATGGTCTGGCGGTTCGAGCGCCATGGGCACGAGATCAAGTACGGTGCCAAGCTGACCGTGCGCGAAGGACAGGCGGCGGTCTTCGTGCACGAGGGGCAACTGGCGGATGTTTTCACGCCGGGTCTCTACATGCTCGAGACCAACAACATGCCGATCATGACGACGTTGCAGCATTGGGATCACGGGTTTAAAAGCCCGTTCAAGTCCGAAATCTATTTCATCAACACGACGCGGTTCACGGATCTCAAGTGGGGTACGAAGAACCCGATCATGCTGCGCGACCCGGAGTTCGGGCCGACGCGCATCCGCGCCTTTGGCACTTACAGCACGCGGGTGACGGACCCGGCCAAATTCCTGACCGAGATCGTCGGCACAGATGGCGAATTCACGATGGACGAGATCAGCTATCAGGTCCGCAACATCATTGTGCAGAGCTTCAGCCGGATCATCGCGGGCAGCGGTATTCCGGTGCTGGACATGGCGGCCAACACCGCCGATTTGGGCAAGCTGGTGGCGGCCGAGATTTCCGCGGTGGTGGCGGAGTACGGCCTGACCATTCCGGAATTCTATATCGAGAACATCTCGCTGCCGCCCGCGGTGGAAGAGGCGCTGGACAAGCGCACGTCGATGGGGCTGGCCGGAGATCTGGGCAAGTTCACGCAATACTCAGCCGCCGAGGCGATGACGGCGGCGGCCAAGAATCCCGGCGGGGCCGGGGGCGGCATGGGGGCCGGGATCGGCGCGGGGCTTGGCATGGCGATGGCGGGCCAGATGGCCGGGCAGGGCGGGCCGTGGGGCCAGGGTGCTCATAAGCCGTCACCCACTGCCTCGCCCGCACCGCCCCCGCCGCCGGTCGAGCATGTCTGGCACATAGCCGAGAACGGACAGACCCACGGTCCCTATTCCAAGGCTGCCCTGGGCCGGATGGCGAGCGAGGGCAAGCTGACGCGGGACAGCCATGTCTGGACCGCTGGGCAGGATGGTTGGCTGAAGGCCGGCGACGTGCAGGAACTGGCGCAGCTTTTCACCATTCTGCCGCCGCCGCCACCTGGGGCCTGACGCCGGACCTGGCGAACGGCTGGCCCTTTACACTGGCGCATCCCGCCATCCCGAGACTGTTCAACAAGGACCCGCAGGCATTATGCTCGATTCCCCCACTGTCCAAGATGAACACCGTTTCCCCTGCGACAATTGCGGGGCGGATTTCCGGTACGATCCGCAGGCGGGCAAGCTGATCTGTGACCATTGCGGCAACGAGGCCGAATTGGAGCAGGGCGGGCCGTGGGCCGCCCCGCTGAAAGAGCTGGATTTCCGCGCGGCGGTGAAGGGTGACCTTGACGCCTCGGAGATCGAGGAAACGCGCGTCGTGACCTGCCCCAACTGCGCGGCGCAGGTAGAGTTCGACGAGACTGTGCACGCCAAGGAATGTCCGTTCTGCGCCACGCCGGTTGTAACCGATACCGGCACCCACCGGCACATCAAGCCGCGCGGGGTCTTGCCCTTCAAAGTAGATGAGGCGGCGGCGCGAGACGCGATGACCGATTGGCTGGGGCGGCTTTGGTTCGCGCCCAATGGCTTGCAGGAATACGCCCGGAAGGGGCGGAAGATGCAGGGTATCTACGTGCCCTACTGGACCTATGACGCGGATACGAAATCCAGCTATACCGGCGAGCGTGGCACGGTCTATTACGAAACGCGGACGGTGATGCGCGACGGCAAGCGCCAGCAGGTGCAGGTCCCCAAGGTGCGCTGGACCCCGGTGCGGGGCAGGGTGGCGCGGTTCTTCGACGATGTACTGGTGCTGGCGTCGAAAACCCTGCCAAAGCGGTATACCGATGCGCTGGAGCCTTGGGAACTGGGCGAGTTGCAGCCCTACAGCCCCGAGTTCCTCGCCGGTTTCCGCGCCGAGGGGTATCAGGTGACGTTGGAGGACGGTTTCGTGCAGGCGCGCCAGATCATGGATGCGCGGATTGCGCGGGATGTCCGGTTCGACATCGGCGGCGACCGGCAGCGCATCCATTCGATCGACACGGCGGTCGGCGAGGTGACCTTCAAGCACGTCCTGCTGCCGGTGTGGCTGGCGGCCTACAAGTACCGCGGCGAAACCTATCGCTTCGTGGTCAACGGGCGCGATGGCAAGGTGCAGGGCGAGCGGCCCTATTCGGCGGTCAAGATCGCGATTGCCGTTGTGATCGGCGTGATCGTCGCTGCGGCGGTGGGCTATGGCGTGGCGATGAGCCAATGAGCGCGGATGGCGAGGCCCTGAAGCGTCTGATGCAAGCGCGGTATTCGTGCCGTGCCTTCCGGCCAGAGCAGGTGGCGGAGGCGGTGATCGAGCGGATCGTCGACACGGCGCGACACACCGCCAGTTGGAACAACACGCAGCCCTGGGGATTGCTGGTGACGCGGGGCACGGAGACGGAGGCGTTCCGACAGGCCTTGCTGAGCGAGGTGCAGACGGGCAAACCGGGGCCGGACATGGACTGGCCCGAAAGCTATCCCGGTGCCTTGGGAGAGCGGCGGCGGACCTGTGGCTATGCGCTTTACACCGCGGTGGGCATCGCGCGGGAGGACCGCGAGGCGCGGGCGCGGCAGTCGATGCGGAATTTCGAGCTGTTCGATGCGCCGCATGTCGCCATCCTGCACATTCCGCAGGTGCTGGGGCCCTACGGCGCGCTGGACGCGGGCGGGTTTCTGACGGCCTTTATGCTGGCGGCCACGGCAGAGGGGCTGGGCACCATCGCGCAGGCGGCGGTCGCGGCCTATCCGCAGGTGATCCGCCGGCATTTCGACCTGCCGGAGGACCAAGCGATCCTCTGTGCGATTTCTTTCGGCTATGCCGACGATACGCATCCCGTCAACCAGTACCGTACCGAGCGGGAAGACGTCGGTACGATACTGTCGTTCAAGGTCTGAAGCCGGGCCTCAGGCGGCGTCCGCCTTGGTCTTTGCCTCAGCCCACTCCCAGGGGCGGGTGAATTCGCCCAGGCATTGGGAAATGGCCGCCTCGTCGACGTCTCCGGTTTTCGACAGGCGGGCCACCAATCCGCGCTTCTTGTCGTCGATCACCTCGGTCACCTCGGCCTTGAGGCCCGCCTCGGCCAGGGCGGCGTTGTAGACGCGGGTGATGGCGCGCTTGCGCAGGTCGGGCTTGAAGACCTTGCCCACCGCGGTCTTGGGCAGTTCGTCCAGAACCTCGACATATTTCGGAATGGCGGCACGTTCGTGGACGTGACGCTTGCAATGTTCCAGCAGAGCAGCGGAATCGACGGTGCCGCCCTCGACCAGTTCGACATAGGCGCAGGGCAGCTCGCCGGAATGCGCGTCTGGCTGGCCGATGGCGCCTGCGCCGGCAACCTCGGCATGGGCCATCAGCGCCTCTTCGATATCGGCGGGGTCGATGTTGTGGCCGCCGCGAATGATCAGGTCCTTGGCGCGGCCGGTGATCCATAGATAACCGTCTGCGTCGATCCGGCCAAGGTCGCCGGTGCGAAGGTAGACCTCGTGATGGTAGAGGTCCTTGTTCTTGGCGGCCTCGGTATAGGTGTTGCCGGCAAAGACGCCGGGGTTGGCGATGCAGATCTCACCCACCTCGTCAGGGCCGCATTCGGTGCCATCGGTCTTATAGATTTTCACGTCGGTATAGGGCAGCGGGACGCCGACGCTGCCGACCTTCTTCTCGCCCGTGGGCGGGTTGCAAGAGACAAGGCAGGTGGCCTCGGTCAGCCCATAGCCTTCGATCACGGTCATTCCGGTGGCGGATTCGAACCGTTTGAAGAGTTCCAGCGGCATGGGGGCCGAGCCGGAGAAGGCGTTCTTCACCTTCGAGATGTCGGCGTTCACCTTGCGCTGCATCAGCGCTGCAGTGGCGGTGGGCACGGTGATGACAAAGGTCGTGCCCCAGCGCTCCAAAAGCTTCCAGAAGTTGTCGAACACGCCGTCGCCGCGATAGCCGGCGGGCGTGGGAAAGACCACGTGTGCGCCGGACTTGATCATCGCCATCAGGATCACGTGGCAGGCGAAGACGTGAAAGAGCGGCAGCGGGCACATGATGCTGTCATGCTCGTCAAAGAGCAGGCGATGGCCCAGCCAGCCGTTATAGACCATGCCGGAATACTTGTGCTGCGCGACCTTGGGCATGCCGGTCGTGCCGCCGGTGTGGAAATAGGCGGCGACGCGGTCGGCTTGCTTGTCCTCGAACGACAGGGTCTTGGGATGCTTGCGCGCCTCGGCGTTGAAATTCTTGACGTCGGCGTGGTGGTTCTCAGGGTTCTTGGGCCGGATCAGCGGGACGATCCAGCTTTTGGGTGGCGTCAGATAGCTGAGGAGGTCGACCTCCAGCACGGTGTGCACACGGGGCGCGTTACGCACCGCCTCGGCCATTTTCTGGGCGACGTCGGTTTTCGGGAAGGACCGCAGGGTCACGACGACACGGGCGTCGGTCTCGCGCAGGATGGCACCGATCTGTTCGGGCTCTAGGAGAGGGTTGATCGGGTTGGCGATGCCCGCGACCATGGCGCCGATCGTGGCGATGGCAGTCTCAAGGCAGTTGGGCATGACGAGGGCGATCACGTCATTTTCCGAGATCTTCAGGCTGCGAAACAGGTTGGCGGTCTGGCAGACACGCCCATGGAACTCTGACCAGGTGAGGGTTTGCGCCTTGTCAGTCGGACCCGACAGAAGCTGGTAACTGACGGCCGGCCGATCCGGAAAGGCCGTCGCGGTATCGGCCAGCATCCGGTACACCGTCTTGGGCACATCGCGTGCCTCCCACGGCATTTCTTCCTGAATACCAATCACGTCCTGACGTGTGGAAAATGTCATGTTGTCTCCTCCCGCGGCGCATCTGGTTGCGCCGTTTCTCCCGTCCGGGCAGCATGATCACGAATTGCGGGACGTGCAAGTTTTACGCTGCGTTTGGTTGGCGCTTCGTCGCCGCGTAAAAAACATGTCTTGACTCTTTTTGTCGGAATATTCATCAATTGCCTACAAATTCACTCAGAAAAAGAAAGGCTGTTTCTCGATGGCTTATCTGACATCCCGTTCACTCGTTGCCGCGCTGGCCCTGACAGGCGTGACAGCGCCCGCCCTCGCGCAGGAGGTCAACGTGTATTCCTCGCGCCACTACGACACCGACGAAGCGCTCTATGACGCGTTCACCGAGGAGACCGGCATCACCGTGAACCGGATCGAGGCCGATGCCGACGAACTGATCGCGCGGCTGGAAGCGGAAGGCGAGAACAGCCCCGCCGACGTGCTGATCACCGTGGACGCGGGCCGCATGGCGCGCGCCGAGGAACTGGACTTGCTGGCGGCCTACGAATCGCAGACCATCGAAGACCGCATTCCCGATCACCTCGAGCATCCCGAGAACCTGTGGTACGGGATCGCGCAGCGCGCGCGGATCATCTATTACGACAAGGAAAAGGTGGAAAACCCGCCGCAGACCTATGAAGAGCTGGCCGATCCCGCGTGGGAAGGCAAGATCTGCATCCGGTCCTCCTCGAACATCTACAACCAGTCGCTGATGGCCTCGATCATCGAAACGCAGGGCGAGGAAGCGGCCAAGGAATGGGCGCAGGGCATCGTCAACAACATGGCGCGCGACCCGCAAGGCGGCGACACCGACCAGCTGCGCGGCATCGTGTCGGGCGAGTGCGAAGTGGCGGTGGGCAACCACTATTACTTCGTGCGCGGTTTCGAATCCGACGTCGAGGGCCTGAGCGACGGCATCGACAATATCGGCTGGGTCTGGCCTAACCAGGACGATCGCGGCACGCACGTGAACCTGTCCACGGCGGCGATGCTGAAGACCGCGCCGAACCCGGAAAACGCATTGAAGCTGATGGAATTCTTCACCAGCGATACGGCGCAGACCAACCTTGCCACGGGCAACCACGAATACCCTGCAGTCGAGGACGCGCCGGGCACCCCCACGACCGAGCGCCTGGGCGAGTTCAAGCCGGACGAAACCACGCCCACCGCGGCCTTCAGCCGAAACGCGGCCAAGGCGCAGGAACTGTTCAACGAAGTCGGCTGGGACTGATATTTTCGAGCAGTGTTGTTAAGGCGGCGTCCCCGAGAGGGGGCGCCGTTTTGCTTTGGCGGAACACTGGTTGATCGATACCAGCGGGAAGACCTTCGCCAGATCCTTGCGTCGTCGCATCCTCGCCCGGGTCTGATCCGAGCGAGGCGCTTTGGTCAGCTGACGTCCTTGTAGCTGACTTCCTTTTCGTCCTCGCCAAGTTTCGCACGACGGGTCAACAGGCGGTTGAGGGCGTTGATGTAGGCCTTGGCGCTGGCGACGACGGTGTCGGTATCGGCCGACTGGCCCGTGGCGATATTGCCGCCTTCCTCCAGCCGGACCGAGACCGTGGCCTGCGCGTCGGTGCCTTCGGTCACGGCGTGGACCTGATAGAGCGACAAGTGCGCGTCATTGGGGTGCAACTCGCGCACGGCCTTGAAGGTGGCATCGACGGGGCCGTCGCCCTGTTGCGTCGCGGATTTCTCCTTGCCGTCGATGGACATGACCATCTCGGCCTCGGCCTGCCCCCCGGTGCCGCACACGACGCGCAGGGATTTCAGCACGAGGCGGTCGTTCTCGGCATCCTCACCGGCGGTGACCAGCGCGATCAGATCTTCGTCGAACACCTCTTTCTTGCGGTCGGCCAGTTCCTTGAACCGGACAAAGACATCGCCAAGCTGGTTCTCGGCCAGGTCGATCCCGAGGTTCTTGAGCTTCGAGCGCAGGGCGGCGCGGCCGGAATGCTTGCCCATGACGATATTGGTCTCGGTCAGGCCCACATCCTCGGGGCGCATGATCTCGAACGTCTCGGCGTTCTTGAGCATGCCGTCTTGGTGAATGCCGCTCTCGTGGGCAAAGGCGTTCTTGCCGACGATGGCCTTGTTGGGCTGGACCTGGAACCCCGACACGGTGGCGACCCGGCGCGAGAGGTGCATGATTTTGGTGGAGTCGATGCGGGTGTGGTAAGGGATGATGTCGTTGCGGACCTTCATCGCCATCACCACTTCTTCCAGCGCGGTGTTGCCCGCGCGTTCGCCCAACCCGTTGATCGTGCACTCGATTTGGCGCGCGCCGCCCTCGACGGCGGCCAGCGAATTGGCCGTGGCCATCCCGAGATCGTTGTGGCAATGGGTTGCGAAAATCACCTCGTCTGCGCCCGGCACCTCGGCGATCAGGCGGCGGATCAGATCGGCGCTTTCGACGGGCGCGGTGTAGCCCACGGTATCGGGGATGTTGATCGTGGTGGCCCCGGCCTTGATGGCGATCTCGACTACGCGGGCGAGGTAATCCCATTCCGTCCGCGTCGCATCCATCGGGGACCATTGCACGTTGTCGCAGAGGTTGCGGGCGTGGGTGACGGTCTCGTGGATGCGCTCGGCCATTTCGTCCTTGTTGAGGTTCGGGATGGCGCGATGCAGGGGCGAGGTGCCGATGAAAGTATGGATCCGGGGCTGGCTGGCGTGCCTCACCGCGTCCCAGCAGCGGTCGATATCCTTGAGGTTGGCGCGCGCGAGGCCGCAGATCACGCTGTTTTTCGCGTTCTTTGCGATCTCTGAGACGGCCCTGAAGTCGCCCTCGGACGCGATGGGGAAGCCCGCCTCGATGATGTCGACGCCCATCTCGTCCAGCAGGCCGGCGATCTCCAGCTTTTCAGCATGGGTCATGGTGGCGCCGGGGGATTGTTCGCCGTCGCGCAAGGTGGTGTCGAAGATCACCACGCGGTTTTGTTCGGAGTTGGTCATGTCATGTCTCGTGTTTTGGTCCTAAGCCTGTGGCGCGAAAGGCTACTCCTCTGAGCGGTCGCGCCGGATCAGGGCACGCTCAGAGGCGGCTTAGGAGCAGACGCGCGGAAAGGCAAGCCGCCGGGGCGGGGCTTGCGGGGCCGAGGATATGGCGGCGCGTAGACATGACGCAGAGCATAGGCACGATGGGCGACGTTGAAAACCCCCGATCTGACGGTGATTTGCGCCTTGAAGGGTCTCAGCCGCCCGCTAGCTCTTGGCGTCATGAAAGATGCATTGGTGATAGGCGCTTCGGGCGGGATCGGATCCGCGCTGGTGTTGGAGTTGGAAAAGCGCGACGTGCGGGTGACCGGGCTGTCACGGTCTGGCGATAGTCTGGACGTGACGGACGAGGCATCTGTCGAAGCGCATCTGGGGGCGCTCGAGGAAGAGTTCGACCTCGTTTTTGTCGCCACAGGCGCTCTGGAGTTGGACGGGCGCGGGCCGGAGAAGTCATTGAAAGAATTGACCGCAGAGGCGATGGAGGCGCAGTTTCGGGTGAACTGCGTAGGCCCGGCGCTGGTGCTGAAGCATGCGGTAAGGCTATTGCCGCGCGACCGGGAATGCCGGTTTGCCGCATTGTCGGCGCGGGTGGGGTCGATCGGGGATAACGGGCTCGGCGGGTGGTACAGCTATCGCACCGCCAAGGCGGCGGTGAACCAGATGATCCACGGTGGGGCGATCGAACTGGCGCGGACGCACAAGCAGTCGATCTGCGTGGCGTTGCATCCCGGAACCGTGGAGACGGCGCTGACCGAGAAGTTCGCGGTGGGACATAATACGGTAACGCCCGAGGAGGCGGCGAAGAACCTTTTGGATGTGCTGGCGCGGCTAACGCCCGAGAATACAGGGCAATTCTATGACTGGGCCGGGGAGGCGGTGCCGTGGTGAAGCGGCTGATCCTGGTGCTGGGGGACCAGCTGAACAAGAGGCTGTCGGCGCTACGCGAGGCGGACAAGGAGAGCGACCTCGTGGTCATGGCGGAGGTCGCGGACGAGGCCAGCTACGTCGGGCATCACCCTAAGAAGATCGCGCTGATCTTCTCGGCCATGCGTCATTTTGCCGAGGAACTTCAGGAGGATGGCTGGCACGTTGCCTATGCGCGGCTGGACCAAGAAGGCACGTCGAAGTCCATCGTCGGCGAGTTGATGCGGCGCGGGCAAGAGCATGACACGACCGAGGTGATCGCTACCCAGCCGGGGGAGTGGCGGCTGGTCGAGGCGCTGCAGAATGCGCCGTTGAAGGTCACGGTGCTGCCGGACGACCGTTTCGTGGCCTCGCTGGACGAATTCAATTCTTGGGCTGAGGGCCGCAAGTCTTTGAGAATGGAATATTTTTATCGCGAAATGCGCCGCAAGACGGGGCTGATGATGGAAGGGGATGAACCGGCAGGAGAGAAATGGAATTACGACCACGAGAACCGCAAGCCGGCCTCGGGGGACATGCTGCGCTCGAAGCCTATGGCGTTTACGCCGGACGAGGTCACCGAGGAGGTGCTCGATCTGGTCGAGGAGAAATTCGGCAGCAATTTCGGTGTATTGCGCCCTTTTACTTATGCAGTGACCCGCAGCCAGGCGCTGCGGGCGCTGGACCATTTCGCCAAGAACCTGCTGGACTGTTTCGGCGATTACCAGGACGCGATGCTGCAGGACGACCGGTTCCTGCACCACTCACTGTTATCTCAGTATATGAACATCGGATTGCTGGATCCTGTGGAAATCTGCGCCCGTGTGGAAGAGGAATGGAAAGCCGGGACCGTGCCGATCAATGCGGCGGAGGGGTTCATCCGGCAGATCATCGGATGGCGGGAATACGTGCGGGGGATCTATTTTCGGGAGGGTCCGGACTATGTGACGCGCAATGCGTTGGGGCATTCGAGGGACTTGCCGTGGATGTATTGGGGGGCCAGACGCATATGAACTGTGTCGGCCATGCCGTTGATCAGACACGGGAATCGGCCTATGCGCATCACATTCAAAGGCTGATGGTGACGGGCAATTTCGCCTTGTTGGCAGGGGTGGACCCGTACCAGGTGCATGAGTGGTACCTGGCGGTTTACCATGATGCCTATGAATGGGTGGAGGCGCCGAACACGATCGGGATGAGCCAGTTCGCGGATGACGGCATCATCGCGTCGAAGCCTTATGTCAGTTCGGGCAATTACATCGACAAGATGTCGGATTATTGCGGGTCCTGTGCCTATTCGGTGAAGGAAAAGACGGGCGAAAAGGCGTGTCCTTTCAACCTGTTATATTGGGACTTTCTGGTGCGCCACCGGGAGAAGTTCGCCAGCAATCCGCGGATGGGGCAGATGTATGCCACCTGGGACCGGATGAAGGATGACCGCAAGGAGGCTGTCCTGAAGGGGGCGAAGCGGATCCTGGAGCGGCTGGATGCGGGCGAGGTGGTGTGAGGGGGCGAATCACGGGTTAACGGGGCGGAGTTCCGGGCGAACCGGACGTCGGTATTGCGTCGGTATTCGGGTGGTATGGCGACGGTGCGTATTTCCGCGATTTGGCGGGTTAACGAGGCGCGCGGTGTTTGTGGTTTGTTAACCGGGTGACGCGTGGGTTTTCACCCACCCTACGAGGTCCCGGATCAAGTCCGGGACGGGCGCGCGGGGTCAGTTGTTCTCTTCGGTGGTCTCGTCGTCGGTGGCTTCGGTCTCGGGCTCGGGTTCCGTGTCGGTCGTGGCCTCTGACTCCGTCTCCGTCTCCGCCTCTGTCTCTGTCTCGGGGGTGGGGGCGGCGACATCGGATGACGTTGGGCCGGTTTCTTCGCCGGAGGCCTCGGGTGTGGCCTCGGTGGCGGGCGGCTCGGCCGCGGCCTCCTCATCGGTCACGATGGTGGTTTGCTCGGCCAGCGCACCGTCGGACCATTCGCCGGTCGCCTCTTCGCCGGTGGCGTAGCGCATGGTGCCGGTGCCCTGCCGTTTGCCGTTCTCGAACGTCCCCTCGTAGACGTCGCCGTTGGTGTAGGTCGCCACGCCCTGGCCCGAGATCTCGCCGTTCTGCCACTCGCCTTCGTAGACGAAGCCGTCGGGCATGGTGATCTTGCCGGTGCCGTGGCGCTGGCCCTCGCGGAACTCGCCTACGTAGACCGTGCCGTCGGCATAGGTGGCGGTGCCCTGACCATGCCGCTGGCCATCCTGCCAAGCGCCTTCGTAGCGGTAGCCGTCAGGATAGGTCATTACGCCCTGGCCGTGGTTCTTGGCATTCTCGAACTCGCCCTCGTAGACGAGACCGTTGGGGTAGGTCGCCTTGCCCGTGCCGTCGATCACGCCACCGGACCACTCGCCCTCGTAGGTGGAGCCGTCAGGATAGGTGACCTTGCCCACGCCATTGGCGAGGTCGTCGCGAAACTGACCTTCATACACCGAGCCGTCGGGATAGGTGACGGTGCCTTCGCCCGAGATCTTGCCGGCAACCCAGGAGCCTTCGTAGCGGTAGCCGTCGGAGCCTGTGAAGGTGCCCTGTCCGTGGCGGCTGTCATCGGCAAACTCGCCCTCGTAGACATCGCCGTTGTTGTAAACCACGCGGCCCTGGCCCTCACGGCGGCCGGCGACGAGATCGCCTTCGTAGACATCGCCGTTGGGCTGGGTGAGCTTGCCGGTGCCGTTGATCTGCCCTTCGGACCAGGTGCCTTCGTAGATCAGCCCGTCGGGCATGGTCAGCGTGCCTTCGCCGTCGCGGGCGCCGCGCTTGACCTCGCCTTCATAGACCGCACCGTCGGGGTAGGTGATGGTCGCCGTGCCTTCCTTGACGCCGTTGACCCAGTCTCCGTCGTAGATATAGCCGCCGGGGCTTTCCATGCGGCCGCGACCGTGGTGCTGGGCGTTGCGGAAGCCGCCCTCGTAGCGGACGCCGTTGGCATAGACCGCCACGCCCTCGCCGGTGATCTTGCCGTCTTCCCAGGTGCCCTCGTATGTGCCTCCGTCGGAGAAGGTGATCTTGCCCACGCCCTCGGGCTTGCCCTTGGCGAACTCGCCCTCGTAGACCGAGCCATTGGGGAAGCGCGCGGTGCCGGTGCCGCGGATCTCGCCATCGACCCACTCGCCGGAATATTCATAGCCGTTGGGAAGCGTATAGGTGCCGGTGCCGTGCTGAAGCCCGTTGCGGAACGTGCCCTCGTAGATGCCGCCATCGTCATACTGCTTGGTCTGGACGTCGTCCTCCTGCGCGAGGGCGGGGCCGGTCAGCCCCAGCATCGCGGCGAGGACGATAGATGTGACGGTTCTGCTTTGCATGTCTGCCCACTCACCCCGGTTCGAGACAACCCCCCAATGGGTCCAAGAGAACGTAATTGACGCGGGCGGGGCTGACAACGGCTTTTCCCGGTTTCGGCTTTCCCTCGCGCGTCACTCTGTTAAATCGAGAGGGAGCGATGAATTGCGAGGGTTTGAGGCGCATGGCGGATCGGTTTCGCGTGACGTTGGCACAGCTGAACGCCACGGTGGGCGACCTTGACGGGAACGCCGCGCTGGCGCGCAAGGCGTGGGAGGCGGGCCGCGACGCACGCGCCGACCTTGTGGCGCTGCCCGAGATGTTCATCACCGGCTACAACACGCAGGACCTGATCAAGAAGCCGGTGTTTCACCAGGCGGCGATCGCCACGATCGAGGCGTTGGCGCAGGAGTGCGCCGTCGGCCCCGCGCTGGCGATCGGCGGTCCTGCGCTTGAAGGCGCGGAGCTTTACAACGCCTATTACATCCTGAAGGGCGGCAGTATCACCGCCTGCGTGCTGAAGCATCACCTGCCCAACGAGACGGTGTTCGACGAGGTGAGGCTGTATGCGCAGGGCGACGTGATGGGGCCCTATGCGGTGAACGGCGTGCGCATCGGCAGCCCCATCTGCGAGGACAGCTGGCACGAGGACGTGCCAGAGACGCTGGCCGAGACGGGGGCGGAGTTTCTGCTGATCCCCAACGGGTCGCCCTACTACCGCGGCAAGCTGGAGCTTCGGCACATGTTGATGGTGAACCGGGTGGTGGAGACCGGGTTGCCGCTGATCTACCTGAACCTGGTGGGCGCGCAGGACGACCAGGTGTTCGATGGCGGTACGTTCGCGCTGAACCCCGGAGGGGGGCTGGCGGTGCAGATGCCGCTGATGCAGGAGGATATCGCGCATATCGACCTGGTGCGGGGCGACGACGGCTGGCGGATCGAGACGGGGGCGCTGGCGCATATACCCGACACGCTGGAGACGGATTACCACGCGATGGTGCTGGCCCTGCGCGATTACATGCGCAAGACGGGGTTCGGCAAGGTGCTGCTGGGCCTGTCGGGGGGCGTGGACAGTGCGATTGTCGCGACCATCGCGGCGGATGCGCTGGGGGCGGAGAACGTTCGCTGCGTGATGCTGCCCTCGGAATATACCTCGCAAGGGTCGCTCGACGATGCCAAGGCGTGCGCAGAGGCGTTGGGCGCGCGGTATGATTTCGTGCCTATCGCCGAGGGGCGGGCGGCGATCACGAACACGCTGGCGCCGCTCTTTCAGGGGACCGACGCCGGGATTACCGAGGAGAACATCCAGTCGCGGCTGCGCGGGCTGTTGTTGATGGCGCTTTCCAACAAGTTCGGAGAGATGCTGTTGACCACCGGCAACAAGTCGGAGGTGGCGGTGGGCTATGCCACGATCTATGGCGACATGGCGGGCGGGTACAACCCGATCAAGGATCTGTACAAGACGCGGGTGTTCGATGTGTGCCGGTGGCGGAACGCCAATCACCGCGACTGGATGATGGGGCCGCAGGGGGAGGTTATCCCCGGCAACATCATCACCAAGCCGCCCACTGCGGAGCTGCGCGAGGACCAGAAGGACAGCGACAGCCTGCCGGACTACCCGGTTCTGGACGGGATATTGCAGATCCTGGTGGACGAGGACGGGTCGATCGAGGATTGCGTCAAGGCGGGGTTCGACCGAGACGATGCGGCGCGGGTGGAGCACCTGATCTACATCAGCGAGTACAAGCGGTTCCAGTCGGCGCCGGGCACGCGGCTGTCGAAGCGGGCGTTCTGGCTGGACCGGCGTTATCCTATCGTGAACCGGTGGCGGGACGGGGGCTGACGCCGCCGGTTTCGCGTGGTCCAGAGGTGTCTGTTACGGTTCGCGCGTTGTTTTTGCGCAGGACCTTGATATGACACGTTTTTTTCACCGCAACTGCAGCGATGCTTCTGGCCGTGCCGGCCTGGGCGGCGGAGTTGGGCGACGATTACGAGGCGATCGGAACCATGACTGTCACGCTGGATGGCGAGACGATGGAGATGGTCATTCCCTACGATGTCGAGCGCGAGCGGGCTTATGCGAAGCAGCGGATGATTGTGGGCTCGTCGCTGTCAATCAACGCCGTGGGGCGCATGGTCGACGAGGACGGCACGCCCGGACGCCCGATGGTGCAGGTCACGCTGCTGGAGCAGGGCGGCGAGATGCGGTTGCTTTCGGCGGAGATCTTCGACGACCAGGGCTATGACGCGCCGTTGGCGATGGGGGCTGATGGCGGCGACGGCACGCTGACCGCCTACGAGATGACCGGGGACAACGTTGTGACGGCGACTGTGAGGGCAGTTTCCTGCGGCTTACGGGCTATACGGACGAGCCGCGCGTGGCCGACGGGGCGGCGCCGGTGGCGGCGACGATCCGCTACGAGGTGGCGCTGGCACCGCTGGAGTGAGGGGCGACGGTGGCCTGCTCATGAGCGGCTTGGCCTGGGAGCCGAGGGCGCTGGCGCCATCGGAGACCGTGCCTCGAGAACTGGGTCGGGTCGGCGATGGGGTGGTTGGCTGCGAACCACGGCCGGGAACCCGCCATTGCTGCCAGCATGTCACCGAGCGGCGCTTCCTGGGATCTGGTTGCCGACTTGGGAAAGATTGTCGCTGAGGCCGGCACGCTCCGACGAGACGCACATCGCGGGATGCAACGTCGGTGCCCCTGACATTGCCATTGTCGTTAATTCTTGCCCGATGATCCGGGTTTGCAGCATGAACACCGCAATATCGGTGCTTGCGCAGCAAGTCCTGCGACGCAGGCCTCGAGCGCGCCAGCTAGGGTGAGTGAACTGCGCCAGCCTACAATCGGCAACGACACTCCATCCTCGGCGTCGAATACCCAACCGTACTTCGCGGCGCCTTGGCGATTGACGCACCCGCGGCTGTCGCCTCTCCGGCGATTGCGGTCAGCCTGGCGGCCCGGCAACGACACGCATCCTGAAAGCGAGGAAAGCATAATGATCACCCTTACCGTGAACGGAACGGAGCACAGTTTCGATGGCGACCGCGAAATGCCATTGCTGTGGTATCTGCGCGACGAATTGGGACTGACCGGTACCAAGTTCGGCTGCGGCATGGCCCAATGCGGCGCCTGCACGATCCATCTGGACGGCTATGCGACCTTCGCCTGCATCACCCCCATCTCGATGGCCGAAGGTTCCGACGTGAGCACCATCGAGGGTCTGACCGAGAACGGCGATCATCCGGTGCAGGTGGCCTGGCGCGATCTGAACGTGTCGCAATGCGGATACTGCCAAGCCGGGCAGATCATGCAGGCGGCGGCACTGGTCGATTCCACGCCCGAGCCGACTGACGAAGACATTGACGCGGTGATGAGCGCGAACCTCTGCCGCTGCGGCACTTATCCGCGCATACGGGCCGCGATCAAGCAGGCCGCACAGGCGAGGACAAAATGATGCAAACAACCCGCATTGCGAATGTCAGCCGCCGTTCTTTGTTGCTGGGCCTGGGGGCCGGCAGTCTTGTTCTGGCCGTGGGCCTGGCCGCCCGCGGTCTCTCGCAGGAGGCGGCTGCCGAGTTCGGCGCCGATGCGATGCCGAACGGATGGCGCGACGACCCCAACGTCTTTGTCTCGATCGACGAGGCCGGCATCGTCACCGTGACCATCCACCGCGCCGAAATGGGACAGGGGTGCGTACCTCGATTGCCATGGTCGTGGCCGAGGAGTTGGAGGCGGACTGGGACAAAGTCCGCGTGACCCAGGCCCCGGGCGACGAGTCGCGCTATGGCAACCAGGACACCGACGGATCGCGCAGCCTGCGCCATTTCTTCGATCCCATGCGCCATGCCGGGGCCTCGGCCCGTGCAATGCTGGAACAGGCCGCTGCCGATGCCTGGGATGTGCCCGTGGCCGAGGTGCGCGCCGAGGGGCACTTTGTGCGCCACGAGGGATCGGACCGCCGCATGGGCTATGGCGAACTGGCCGCCGCCGCGGCCGCCCTGCCGGTTCCCGACCGCGAGGGGGTGCGCCTGAAGGATCCGGCAACCTTCCACTATGTTGGGAAAGGCGATATCGGGCTGGTCGACAACAATGACATAACGCGCGGTACGGCGACCTACGGGATCGATGTTCGCCGCGAGGGGATGCTCTATGCGGTCATCGCCCGCCCGCCGGTCTTTGGTGGTCGCATCTCCAGCGTGGATGAAAGCGCCGCCCTGCAGGTGGCCGGAGTCGAACGGGTCGTCCGTCTGGACCCGCCCGCAATCCCCGCCGAGTTCCAGCCGTTGGGTGGCGTGGCGGTCATCGCCCGCAACACCTGGGCCGCGATCAAGGGCCGCGAGGCACTGGTCATCGAATGGGATGACGGGCCCCATGGCAGCTATTCCTCGGAAGAGTATAAAACCGAGCTTGAGGCGGCGGTGCAGACCAGCGACGGCAAGCTGATCCTGAACCGGGGCGATGTCGAGACCGCGCTGACCGCGGCGCCGACCCGGGTGGTGGCGGAATACTACATCCCCCATCTGGCGCAGGCGCCGATGGAGCCGCCCGCCGCCGTGGCCGATGTCCGTGACGGAACCTGCGAGGTCTGGGCCTGCGTGCAGGCCCCCCAGGTCACGCGCCTACGTCTGGCGGAACAGATGGAGTTGCCCGAGGAGGACGTGACGGTGAACGTCACGCTGCTGGGCGGCGGTTTCGGGCGCAAGTCCAAGCCCGATTTCGTGCTGGAGGCCGCGATCCTCAGCCGCGAGATGGGTACCCCGGTCAAACTGACTTGGACGCGCGAGGACGATCTGCATCACAGCTACTATCACACCGTTTCGGTCGAGCGGCTGGAAGCGGGGCTGGACCATGCCGGCAAGGCCGTCGCTTGGCTGCACCGCACCGCCGCCCCCACGATCGGGTCGATCTTCGCCCCCGATCCGAAGGAAAAGTTGCCCTTTGAGCTGGGAATGGGCCTGACCAACATGCCGCTGGACATCCCCAATGTCCGGGCCGAAAACCCGCAGGCCCCGGCCCACGTGCGGATCGGATGGTATCGGTCGGTGTCCAACATCCCGCATGCCTTTGCCATCCAGTCTTTTATCGCGGAATTGGCCGATGCGGCGGGCCGCGATCCTCGCGACTATCTGCTCGAGGTGATCGGGCCCGCCCGCCTGATCGACCCGAGCGAGATTGGCGATGTCTGGAACTATGGCGAGAACCCCGACCGCTATCCCATCGACACGGGTCGCCTGCGCAAGGTGACCGAGACGGTGGCAGAGGCAATCGGATGGGGCCGCGAGATGCGTTCGGGCCGGGGCTTGGGACTGGCGGCGCATTACAGCTTCGCCAGCCATGTCGCCGTGGCAGCCGAGGTCGATGTCAAGGACGGCGAGGTGCATATACCGCGGGTCGAGATCTCCATCGACTGCGGCGCAAATGTAAATCCCGACCGCATCCGCTCGCAGATGGAGGGCGCGGTGGTCATGGGTGTGGGTCAGGCCCTCACGACCGAAATGACATTTCATGACGGGCGTGCGCAGCAAGGCAATTTCGACAGCTATCTGATCCCGCGCATGGAGGTCGCGCCACGCGAGATAAACGTGCATCTGGCGTCCTCGGGCGGCTACGATCAGCCCTTGGGGGTGTGGGCGAACCGGGCCTGCCTCCGGTGGTCCCGGCCATCACCAATGCGATTTTCGCCGCCACCGGGCATCGCATCCGCCGCCTGCCGGTGGCCGATCAACTCCGCAGTTGAGGTGCCGATGCGGAAAATGGATTGAAAACCACGATTTTCAAAGTCTTCGGCGTTTACGGGCGGGACGCGACAGTCGACGTCAGTTCAGATCACCAAACAGCGTCGGCAGGAGTTCGGAGACAGTGGGGTGGATCGGCACCGCCCGCACCAGGCCGTCCGCCGGAATGCGGGCGGTCATCAGGTCGAGAATCCCGTGGACCGCCTCGTCACCGCCGGGGCCGAGTATCGCGGCGCCGAGTATCGCGCCCGTATCAGCGTCGACGACCGCTTTCATCAACCCCTGCGTCTCGCCCTTTTCGACGGCCCGGCCAACGCGGGTCATCGGGCGGGTGGCGGTCCGAACCTTGTGTCCGGCGGAACGCGCCTGCGCCTCGGTCAGGCCCGCCCGCCCGAGCGGCGGGTCGATGTAAAGGGCGTAACCTGGCACCCGGTCCGAGACCTTGCGGTCGGCACCCTCGAGGAGGTTCGCAGCGACGATTTCATAGTCGTTCCAACTGGTATGCGTGAAGGCGCCCCGGCCATTGCAATCGCCGAGCGCCCAGATGCCGGACACCGCGGTTTCCAGCCGCTCGTTCACCGGCATGAAGCCGCGCGCATCGGTGGCAAGGCCCGCGGCGTGAAGGCCGAGGTCGTCGGTGTTGGGCGTCCGGCCGACCGCGAGCAGCACATCCGTCCCGTGCACCTCGGGCGCACCCTCGGCACAGCTTATGTGAACGCAGACACCCTCGGGGCCCGGAGCGAGTTTAATGCAGTCCGCGTCAAGCCGTACCTGGATGCCCTCTGCCTCCAGTATGCCCCGTATCGCTTTCGACACTTCCGGATCTTCGCGCGGGATCAGTGCCGGTGCGCGCTCGACGACCGTCACCTCGGCGCCGAAGCGGCGATACATCTGCGCGAATTCGAGACCGATGTAACTTCCGCCGACAATCACCAGATGCTTGGGCACGCGGTCGAGTTCGAGGATCGTAGTGCTGGTGAGGTGCGGCAACTCGTTCATGCCAGGTATATCCGGCCGGGAGGGACGGGCGCCGACATTGAGAAATATCCGGGGTGCGTTCAGGATCTCGCCATCCACCTCGACCGACCCCGGCGCCACAAACCGAGCCTGTCCTCGGAACAGCGTCAGGCCCTCCATTCCGGTCAACCAGGACTCGAGACCGTCGCGCGAGGCCCCGACGACGCTGCGCATCCGCGCCCGAACCTGGTGCATGTCGACCTGCGGCGGCGTGGTGCCGATGCCGAACTCCGCGGCCCGCCGAACCACATGCGCGGTACGCGCGGAGGCCACGAGGGTCTTGGTCGGCGTACATCCGGCATTCACGCATGTGCCGCCGACGCGCTTTCGCTCGATCAGCGCGACGCTCATTCCGGCTGCCGTCAGACGCGCTGCAAGAGGCGGGCCCGCCTGGCCGGAGCCGACGATCACGGCATCGAATGAACGGGTCACGCCGTCACCGCCCGGCCAAAGCAGCAGGGATCGTCCTGACGAGTTCGACCAACAGATCGGACCGGTCGCTCTGCAACGGCGGGTGCCGCACTGTAGCAGGCGCCCGATGCAGTTCGGCCGCCTGGCTGAAACGGGAGACGCGCCCCATCGTTCAACTCCTATTTCGGCAAGTTGCGCCGTGGCACGATAGAGCCGAATCGGCGAAGCGCCAATAGGTGGGGAGCATTGCCCTTCCATGGCGCCGCCTCCTGTGCCCGAGCCGCACTGAGAGCAGAATCGGGAGCAGTTACGGTCGGTGTGGTTGCGGGCGTTCGTCGGCGTCGGGAGGCGGTTGCGGAGAGAAGCACCGCCTGGCGATTGCGCATCCATGTTTCGATCTCGGCCAGGCTGGGATCTTCGGTTTCGATGAAACGGATGCACTGCTCCATTTCCTGCCGCATCCGCGTGTCCGGGACGTTGGCGAGGGATCGCGCCGGATCGTTCCGAGGCAGAATTGGCCGAACTTGCGCTGAACTCCGAAAACCCGGAGCCGGCCAACAAGACGTTGCAACGACTCCTGGAGTCTGAGGAACAAAGGCTTGCAACCATAGCTCAGATCAGTGCGCGAGCCGCGCTCGCCTGCGCAGCGCCCCACCTTGGCGCCGGATCAATTGCGATCCTCCGGAAGGTTCTGGCCGAAGCAGACGCGGTGGACTTGCCTTTGATCCGGATGAAGCTCCTGCGTGAAATGGCGTCGCGACTGCAAGAGCAAGCCCCCGATGAAGTCGCCGTCCTGACCAAGTCGGCAGATCGCATCGTCGCGCAAGAGGGCTACGCGACCGCCCTCCTGCCGATCGAGGCGTGCGTCACTCACCTGATCGAGGGGCTCGGGAGGCCTGGATGACGCAGATCGAACATGTTCTTGTCTTTCCTTGGCAGGCTGCCCTTGGCTGGGAGACAAGCGGAACCGCATAATGCGTCGAAGTTCACGGGCGCGCAGAAAGCGTTCATCGTCAAGCAAGCGGAGGACGGGACGTCCGTTGCGGAGGTCTGCTAGGGACCTCTTCTCGCCTCATGTATCTGTCCGGAAGACGACCCTAAAGCGTTCGCAGATCAGGTCCTGGTTCTCGTCGCATTCGTAGAATTCGGCGAGGTTCTTTCGGAGGGTCTTTGCGGTGCCGTCCCATTCCCCGTAATCCTGCGCAAAGTCGTTATCCAGATCGCCGAGCCGGCGCAGCATGACCTCCGTCGTCTCGATGACGGCGACCGGCGCGGAGTCCCCTCGCAGGAGCACGCTCAAGGCCCCCACGTACGGCCATGCCTCGCGGGACGGGTATTCGCTGGGCGGCGAAGAGGTTGCTGTCTTCTGGCCAGAAAGGACGACCGAAGCCCCGTGATCGGCCGAGGCGGCGGAGGAACCTATCCGCATCACGTCATACAAAACCGGGTTGTCGAAACCGGCCGCCGCGTCACTCGCCAGAAAGCGGTGCCAGAACTCCTCGACTTTCTTTTCCATCTCGTAATGCCTTTCAGAGCAATCGCGCCCCACCGGGGGCACCTCGTTCCTCTCGATCACAATGATGTTCGTCGTGCAACGCTACAACGCCCTGCCTTGGCGTGGTCACTGCTGATTTCCTGTCGGATCCGCCGCGTGCCGGGTGACGGTGGCGATAAACTTCATGACCGATCAGCCACTTGTCGGCGAAGCGATCGACTGCGACGTGGCTGACGTACTCGCCGGCCCGAACGGCATGCCGATCGGGCGCTGCGGTTTCCCTGCCGAGGCAAGACTTCCAGAGCATGCCGTCACGGTGCGCCGGCCGGAGGCGGCGGTCCGGTCTCGATCCCGGGCAGGGGGCGGGGCTCGGCCTCCAGCAGGACCTCGGCGATGCCGGAAAGGCAGCGCTCCCGCAGCCAGTCGGCATGGGCGCGTCGATCGCTGGCGGTGGCGGGCCAGAGCGCCAGTTCGGCGGTTCGCACATAGGCCTCCATCAGGCTGCCGGGGGCGTCGCCCGCGAATGCGGTCAGCGCATCCATATGCCGCCTGGCCAACGCCTGATCCCGGTCGAGGACGGCGCATTCCAGCGCCGCGGCGTGAAACCAGACGAAGGAATGGGACAGCGCGTAGTGCGCGCTGCACGTCCGGCCGAGGGCCAGAGCGGCGTCGCGTTCCTTTCGCGTCCGGGCCAGAAGCGCGCTCAGCCCGAAAGCCGTCGCGCCGATGTCGGCATTGGTCTTTGCCCCCACCAGCAGCGGCGCGAGCAGGCGCCGGGCGGTGGACGGATCGCCCCGTCGCAGGGCCAGCTGGACCCGCAGGATGTCGACATCCGCCGAGATGCGGCTTTCCTTGCGGACCGAAATCAGCTTGTCGATGGCGTCGATGTCGTCCTGCATGCCGTCCAGATTTCCGGCGACCAACCGCATCTCGGCCCGGACCTCGCGAGCGACGGACTGGGTGCGGGCGGCCCCGCACTGGATGGCGCTGTCGACGGCGACATCCGCGAGAAGGAAGGCATGCGGGCCGGGGTCGGCAAAGAACCGGGCAAAGCCGCGCATGAACAGATATTCCTCGCGCACCAGCCCGAGCCCGGCGCTTTCGGCTGTTTCGATGACCCTGGAGAAGTGATGATAGGCCTCGGCGAACCGGCCCGAGGCGTAGGCCGCGTCGCCGAGCCCGCCGTGGCCGCGGGCGATGCCGCGCGGATCGCCCGCCGCTTCGGCCACGGCCAGGGCGGCGGCGTGATGCGTCCGGCAGGCAACATGATCGCCACGCACGAAGGCGCGGTTGCCCCGCTGTTCGTGAATCTCCGCCCGTGCCGCGCCGGCAAGCCCGCTGGCATCGGCGATCTCCTCCGCCGCGTCGAGGGCGAGGTCGGCCTCTTCCCCACGGCCCACGCGATGCAGGACCAGCGCCTGACGGGTCAGCATGGCCACATGGGTCTCGGCCCGGGTAGCGAGTGCATGGGCGGTGCGGTAATCCTCCAGCGCCCCGGCCATGTCGCCCCGGATGCGACGGATGCTGGCGCGGCAGGAATGCAGCTCGGCCCGGGATTCGGGATCGCAGTCGCGCGCGAGGCCGGACTCGATATAGGGGATGGCGGCCGAAAAGCGGCGCGCTGCGACCATGGCGTTCGCGGCTGCCACGGCCGCGTGCCCCGCGTCGATGTCGTCCGTCGCCCGCAACGCGTGATCGGCCCAGCTGAACGGTGCTGCCCCCCGGAAATGGGCCGCCGCCCGCGCGTGCCAATCCCCGCGCGTCTGCTCGGGAATGGACTCGTAGATCGCCAGATGGATGAGGTCGTGACCGAAGGCCAATCCGGTTTCGGTCCCGTGCAACAGGTCCCCGCTGGATCGCAGCCGTGCAGTGGCGGGAAAAATCGCGGCGGCATCCGCCGGATCGAAATTGACGCCGAGGATCGCCGCCTGCCGCAATCCGTCCCGCTCGGCCTCGGGCAGGCGTTCGACCTGTTCCTGCACCAGTTCGGTGACACTGGCGGGGAGCGCGCCGTCGCTCCACTTCGCCTCGAGCAGGCGGATCAGGAACAGCGGATGCCCTGCGGCCCGTTCGATGGCCGCTTCTGGAGCGGCGATGTCGGGCGCAACGGCACGGACGAGGTCGCGGGCCGTCGCCTTTGGTAGCGGTGGCAAGGTGACCCGCACCAGCCCCGACCGCGCGCGGACCGCCAGCCTCCGGTCAAGGCTGCGTGGTCCCGGCCGTTCGGTCAGAAGAACGACGGTGCGACTGTCCTGAAGCTGCCTGATCAGGTCGAGGATGAAATCGCCCGCGCCCATGGGCCGCCAATGACAATCCTCGATCACGACAAGCAGACCCGAGGGCTGCGCCGCGCGGGTCAGCGCGGCGGCCAGAACCTCGACGATCCGCGCTTGCTGCACCTCGGGCGCGAGCGCGCTCATCCGCAATTCCACCTCGTTGCATGGGTCCGCATCGTGCAGCCACGACCAGACCGCCTGATCAATCGAGGACGCGTCAACCGGCTTCGCAAGGTCCCGCAGCCCCGCCATGATCCGCTGCGCCAGGTGGCGCGATCCGGCTGAGAACGCCTCGAACCCGGCGGTTGTGACAGGCATCCCGGACTGGCCGACGCTGCGGGCGATTTCCGTGGTCAGGCGACTCTTGCCGATCCCGGCCTCCCCGGCCAGGTGGATTGTCAGGCCGGTCTTCGCCGTCTGGGCCGATGCGATCGCGGCCTCGATCTGCGCCAGTTCCGTCTCCCGCCCTACGATCGGCAGGTCAGGGCGTTTGCGCATCGCGCCCGGGCGCAGGGCGACGGCGCGCTGGCCCGCTTCGACTGCCAGACCAAGACGCGGTGCCAGGTCCGCAGACACGAGAACCTCACCTGGCTCCGCCATCGCCGCGAGCCGCCGCGCCCGGGCATGGGACCGGGGCGTTGCCTGTGTGGCAGCGTCCTGAGCGATGAGCCCGAAGGACAGCGCCTGGCCCGCGCTGGCAGCCAGTTGCAGCGCCGTGTTCGACACGTCGCGCAAGGCCTGGTCGGTGAAGAGGAGCGCCACCTCGCCCGGGCCGGACTCCAATTCCACCGCACCGTCGGCTTCCGCCCTGGCGCGAAGCCGGGCAAGATCGGCCGCGCCCTCCGCCTCCATGCAGATCAGCAGGAAGGTCGTCCCGGGCGGGGCGGTATCCGTCGTGTCGATCGTTGTGTCCGGGCCCGGCGAGCTGGGCGCAGCGCCAGCGCCCCGACGCAGCCGATCATAGAGGGCGCGGGTCTCCGCCGCCGGCGCCGCACCAAGATCGCGCCGCAGCGCGGCTTCCAAGGTTTCATACCGTGTCCGCACTGCCCCGCGCATGCCGCGCGCCGCATCCAGTTGCATCAGCCGCCGATGTGCCGCCTCGTCGAGCGGATCCAGTCCCAGCAGCCGATGCGCCAGCGCCGCGGCCTCCGGTCTGTCGCCCGCGCGATCGAGTTCTCGTGACAGCGCCTCCGTGGCGAGGGTCGCGAGCCTCGCGCGATGCTCCGCGATGGCCTGCGCAAGGTCCGAGGCAGTCGCGTCGAGGCCTTCCAGAAACGGCCCGCGATAGAGGCGCGCCGCCTCTGCCATATCATCGCGCGCCAGTGCCTCCTGAAACGCGTCGAGGTCGGATGACACGCCCGCACCAAGGCGCAACTCCTCGGCCTCCGTCTCGATCCAGCCATCGCCCCCGGCACGGCGGATCTGCGCCAGTGCCTGGCGCAGGCTGACCCGCGCCTGTTCGGCGTCACTGTCCTCCCACAACAAGGCGGCCAGCCGCTGCCGCGTCATTGTCCGGTGCCGCGCAACCGCCAGTAACCCGGCCAGCATACGGGGCTTGCGGGCGCTCAGCGGTACCTTCGCACCGTCCCGCGTCATCGCGAAACCGCCCAGACATTCGAGCCGGAGACTCATTTTTCACGCACCTTTCACGGCCAGCCCCCCGGTTGAATTCACGCAGACCGGGCAAAAGCCGTCTCATCAAAAAATTTGAAAGAACCGACTCATGACAAAATTCACTGCAACCCGAAGATCCGAAATTACGCCCGGAACAGAAAAGCCAAAGTTTTTCATCGACCTGATCACACGCATGTTCGGGCTGCCGCGGATCGACCCCCTCGACGAGACGACCGGTCTTCCGCCGCTTCCTCAAAATTCGAACCTATGGTGACCCACATGACCACCCATCGCAATAATCTTCCTCAGCTGAATAATACTATGCTGCTGACCGATTCCGGGCTGGAAACGACGCTGATCTTCCATGATGGCCTCGATCTGCCGGCCTTCGCCGCCTACCCGCTGATGGAGACGGCCGAGGGGCGTGAGACGCTGGAGCGTTACTATCGCCGCCACATCGCGATCGCCGCGGACCACGGCACCGGCTTCCTGCTGGAGGCTCCGACCTGGCGCGCCAGCCGCGACTGGGGCGCGCAGCTGGGGCACAGCCCCGAGGACCTCGCGCGGATCAACCGTGCGGCGATCGGCTTGCTGTCCGATCTGCGCGGAGCCCGCGGGTCGGTCCGGCCGATGGTGATTTCGGGCAACATCGGCCCGCGCGGCGACGGCTACCGGCCCGACACCGCCATGACCGCCGCCGAGGCCGAGGACTACCACGCCGAACAGATCGGCTGGTTCGCCCAGACCGACGCGGACATGGTGACCGCCGTGACACTATCGACGGTCGCCGAGGGCATCGGCGTGATCCGGGCCGCGAAGAAGGCCGGGCTGCCGGTGGTCGTGGCCTATACGGTGGAGACCGACGGCCGTCTGCCCGACGGCACCCCGTTGGGCCGCGCCTTCGAGGAAACGGACGCGCGTACCGACTGCGCCGCCGCCTACTTCATGGTCAACTGCGCCCATCCCGACCATTTCCGCGGGGCGCTGGAGGCCGGCTCCGGCTGGCTGAAGCGGATCGGTGGCGTGCGCGCCAATGCCTCTCGTCTCAGCCATGCGGAGCTGGACGAGGCCGAGGAACTCGACGCCGGCAATCCGGCCGAGCTGGGTCGCGACTATGCACGGCTGCGTCGCCTGCTGCCCAACCTCACGGTTCTGGGCGGCTGCTGCGGGACCGATCACCGTCATGTCGAGGCGATGGCCGATTGCTGCGTGGGGATCCACGCCGCCTGACCCGAACCTGACCGCGCTTCACCCTGAACCGCCTCTGATGATATGGGGTGCCGGCACCTGCCGGCACCTTCAACCGCCAAAGGGCCGCAACGCGGTCATAGGACAGGACAATGATACAGACGACACTGGCGCCGCACGCCATCTCGGCCACGCCCGGCGACCAAGCGCTTTCCATCATCCAAAGCGCATTTGAACAGGACCCGCCTGTGCGATGGCTCTACCCCGATGACGCGGATTACCTACGGTACTTTCCCGACTTCGCCGCCGCCCTTGGCGCGCCCGCCTTCGCGGAGGGAACCTTGACCCTTAACACGGCCGCCGCGGCGCTTTGGGTTCGGCCCGGCTCCGAACCGGACGAGGCAGCCTTGGGCGCGCTTGTCGAACGATCCATTCCGGCGCATCGTCAAGCAGACGTTTTCGCCGTGATCGAGGAAATGGGCGCACATCATCCGGAAGAGCCGCACTGGTATCTGCCCGTCTTCGGCACGCGACCCGAGATGCAGGGCAGGGGACATGGCACGGCGCTACTGCGTCCCGTGCTCGAGGTCTGCGACCGCACCGGCGTGCTTGCCTATCTCGAGGCGACGACCGAGCGCAATCGCGCACTCTATGCCCGCCACGGGTTCGAGGCGACGGCAGAAATCAGGATAGTCGATTGCCCACCACTGACGGCGATGGTCCGCAAACCCCCGGTAAAAGGAGCACTGCCATGACCGTCTTACACGCTCTGCAGTATCTTGGCCGGGCGGGCCACCGTGACAAACCTCGCCTGCCACGAAGGGGCTGCTGGCCGATCGCGCCCGGGCGCGTTCCTGAAAGCCGGAACGCCGGCACGGGCCCCCTGGCGGGGTGTCCGCCGATCCACCCGGCGGTGAGGCAACCGCGATGACATCAGGACTGACGCTGCGGCCCTACGAAAGCTCCGACGCGGAAGCCCTCGCCGCAATCTATTGCAAGGCCGTGCTTCACCTGGGGCCGCGCGCCTATGGGGTTGACCAGGTCGCGGCGTGGCTGTCCATCGCGCCGGACGCCACCACGTTGCACCAGCTCTACACCGACGGTCGGCACGCCATTGTCGCGGTCAATGGGGCGAATGAGCCGATCGGGTTCGGAGATCTGGCCGACACCGGTCACATCCGGTTTGTCTATGTGGATCCCGAGCACGCGGGTCGCGGCATCGGCTCTGCGCTTGTCGCAACGCTGTTGAAACACGCACGGGAGGCCGGAATTCCCAACGTGTTTTCCGACGCCAGTGAATTGGCGCGTCCCGTGTTCGAGAAGGCCGGCTTCACCTGCGTCTCACGCCAAGAGCACGAGATTGGCGGCTCCCGGATCCACAATTTTCACATGCGCATCAGAGTGTCGCGCGACATACCCTCGCCATCGCGGTCACGGGATCAAGGTTAGGCAGACTCATGGAGACAAACACGCAATTCGAGATCCGGCAGGCCGAACAACGCGATGCCGCCGAGATCGCCCGGCTCTTTCTCATCTCGTCGGGCGGGCTGGCGACATATATCTGGCGCAGGCTGGCCGGAAAAGGCACGACGCTCGAAGCGGTCGGTGCCGCCCGCTATGCCCGTACCGGAACCGCCTTTTCCTATCAGAACTGCCTGCTTGCGACTCTGGGCGAACAGATCGCCGGAATGGTCCACGCCTTCGAGATGCCGGAAACGGACGCAGAGGAACCGGAAACGGACCCGGTGCTCGCTCCCTACGCGGCGCTGGAAGATCCGGGCTCGCTCTACATTTCCGGCCTTGCCGTGCATGCTCCGTTCCGATCTCACGGGATCGGAGTCGCCCTTCTCGACTGTGTCGAGGCCCTGGCTTTCACCCGCGCCCTGCCGCGCCTGTCACTCATCTGCTTCGAGCGAAACACGCGCGCAGTCGACTTTTACCAGCGCGTCGGTTTCCGCGTCGCGGATCGGCGGCCCATCGTTCCGCACCCGGATTTGCACTACGCGGAAGGTGACGCGCTTCTCATGACCCGAAGCATCACAGGGGTGCGAGCCGACGGTGGGTCGGTTCACCGCCGCGATGTGGCTGACAGTCAAGTCGGCAGCACCGACACGCAAATTACTGCCGAAGACTGAACAAGGAATAACCCGATGACCTCCAGAACGCTGCAAATCTGTCTTGCCGCGATTTTTCTTTTCCTGGGCGCGTGGTGCCTTTTGTTTCCGGGCATGGTGGTGCGCGTCACCTTCCGCCCCGAGCTCGCGACCGCGACCGAACAAGCGCGTTTCCTAATGGGCTGTTTCGGCGCGCAGGCGGTGCTGTGCGGCACGATCATTGCCACCGCCCGATTTACTCCCACGACTTTCCTCGTCTTCGGGCTGGTCGGTTCGGTCCCCTTCTTTGCCTTCAATATCTGGTTCTGGCTGATCGAGCCGGTTCTGAACACTTGGATGCTTTTGGACCTTGCGGGAAATGTCGGAATTTTCGTGACCGGCATTTGGGGATGGCGTCTTTCGCGAAGAGAACAGGCATGCGCATCCGATTGACATCCCGGCTTTTCGACACACTCACAAAGGATCAATTCCTATGAAACTTACTGAAAAACGATCGACGCCTTCGACGGCCAGTTCGACCCGCTTTCCGCGATCGGGCGTTATGCGGCATTCTCTCTTGGTGAAACCGGTGGCAACCCCGCCGGCGTGATGATCGCGGATGCATTGCCCGCGGATGCCGAAATGCAGCATCTCGCGGCCCAGGTCGGCTACTCCGAAACCGTCTTTGCCGCCCGGCAGGGCGACGGCCGGTGGAGGGTGCGCTACTTCTCGCCCGAGGCCGAGGTTCCCTGAAAGGCGGCCAAGATGAGCAGGCACACCGACACCTCGCGTTGCCCCGGTTGCGGCGCAGTCCTCAGGGACATCGATGGTCCGGTTCATGCCTACATGACATCCTCGCCGGCCTGTTTCGAACGTTTCAACCGCATTCTTGCGCCGGAGTATAGCCAGCCGTCACTTCGTGACACGCATCGCCTGACCGTCGATACCTACGCGGTTCAGCACCCGGGAGAGGGCAGTGACAGACGCCGGATCCAATCCGTCGGTCTGCACCTTGCACGTCTGTGCCTGCAACTCGCCGATCCGCGCCCCCCTCGTGAGACGAACGACGTGATGCTCGGCCTCTCGAAGTACAAGGAGACCCTGAAACAATTGCAGCCGCCGGCCCGCTTCACCGAGACCGCTGCGGATGTTGCGCCATTCGCCGGCTCAGCGCATCACGCCGGGAAGGTCCGCGATTGGGCTGCCGCGACGTGGAACGACTGGGCCGAGCACCACGAGTACATTCGAGAATGGATTGCCGAGAGAAGAGGGGATTTGAAGCCTCGGGCCAAGCGTCTGCCCTCGACGAGACGGAAGAACTGACGCCATTCGAGGAAGGTCATCGTAGATTCTTCGAAGAAGAGCTGGCGCGTTGGAATCAGCGCCTGAACCATACGCGGAACATCGCCGTGTTATGTGTCTGCGCGGAAAGTGGTGGCATGAACCGATACGCCGCATTTGATCGAAATCACTTCCAGCCTACGGACCCGGCGATGGGCGTCCCTAACCGGTTGCGCTGCCGTCCTCGTTCCAGTCGGGCCAGTCAGGGAAGCAAAGCGGTTCGACGTCCCCCAGATATGTGAGGTGTGAAGACCAGGCTGCGAGGTTTCCCCTCAGCCTCTCTTCCAGGCTGCTTTGGTCTTCGTAGCTGTAGCCATGCCCCTGCACTCCATAGGAAATGAACGGCGGCAGAACCGAGAAGCCCATGTAGTGCAACGAATACTGCACTGGCCAGAGCATCGTTTCGAAATCTCCGCCCCGGCTTGCTGGGCCGAAGGCGGCGCGCGGCGCGCCGGTGGTCACGGATACAAGGGCGCGTCGTCCCTTGAAGTAGCCCGTGCCGTAGCGCATCCGGCTGGTGTAGAGCCCTCCACTCACGAAGACGCGGTCCATCCACCCTTTGAGAATCGCAGGCGGGCCATGCCACCAGAGCGGGAACTGAAGGATGACGAGATCCGCGCGTTCGAGATGGCCGATCTCCTTCAGGATGTCTTCGGGCAAGCTGTCGGCGTGCCAGGCGTGGCGTTGCTCGGCAAGGGGCGCGAACCGGTCCGATTGCACGCGGTCCGCGTAGTGCTGCGCGCTCTCGACCGGGTCGAAGCCCGATCCGTGAAGGTCACTTGTCGTGACGGTGGCGCCCTGATTTTCGAGCGTGGTCTCGGCCACTCGCGTGAGGGCGCCGTTGTATGAGGCCGGCTCGGGATGAGCATGAACGATATGGGTGTGCATCTGCGTGTCTTCCTTGATCCTTTTCGGAGCTTGACCTGACACTGGGCTTTCATTTCTGCTATGTCACCTAAAGATATTGCATATCGGGATTTCACAGATGAACAATCGGCTCGACTGGAACGACTACCAGACCGTACTCCGGATCGCGGAAGCGGGCTCGCTTTCAGGCGCGGCGCATCGGGCCGGGTCGAGCCATCCGACCATGTTCCGCAGGATCAACGCGGTCGAGGAGAAGCTTGGCGTGCGGCTCTTTGAGCGATTTCGCACGGGGTATCGCCTGACGGCCGCAGGGGAAGAAGTCGCGAAGACCGCGCGCGAGATGGAAGACCTCGCCATCGTGACCGAGCGTCGCGTGGCGGGCCGCGACCTGAGGCCCTCGGGTATCGTGCGCCTGGCGACGACCGACACGCTGCTACACGGCCTGCTGGCACCTCAGATTGCCCGTTTGCGGCATTCGGAACCCGAGATCGTGCTCGAGGTCGCTGTATCGAACGAGATTGCCGATCTCTCCGTCCGGGAGGCGGATATTGCAATCCGGCCCGCGGCGTCGCCCGAGGAGCACTTGGTCGGACGCCGCCTCGGCCGAATCCGGCAAGCCATCTACGGGGCGCGGTCGCTTGGCCTCGGCGAGGTTGATCGACGGGAATTGTCAGGCCTGCCTTGGATCGGCCCGAGCACGTCGATGGCCTATCCTCAGCTTCACCTATGGATGCGAAAGCGCGGGTGTGAACGATCTTGCATCTGCAGGATGGATAGCGTCCTGGGTATGCATGCTGCGGTCCGTGCCGGCATCGGCGTCGCGCTGCTGCCGTACTATTTGGCCGAACCGGATGCTGACCTGCAACGCCTTATGGAGGTCGACGACCTCGCCGCGGACCTTTGGATGCTGACCCATCCCGACCTTCGCTATACCGCCCGCATTCGCGCCGTGCTCGATTTCTTCGGCACCGCACGGGCAGACTTGGTTGAAACGATTGACGGCTCCGAGTAGCGGCCGTTCCCTGCTGTCCAGGGAACGGGCAAGACGGGCTCAAAGCCGTCACGCGGCGTCGCAGCAGGTCGGACATCCGGCAGGCAGCAGCGGACGTCGCTCAGGGCCCATTCCGGTCCTTCGCTCTATCATCAAGATGCTTCGGTCGCAGCCTGCATTGCTGCATTGGCAGCTTTTCTCGGGTCTAAGCGGTGGGAAGCGTTTGAACCGAGACCGAGGCAAAGGCGCACAAAAACACCGGGCGCTGTCCGTCGCGAGGGTTGTCCTGCATCGCTGTCAGAACTCCTTGATGAACGCGGAAATGCGCCAGTCGCTGCCGCTAACGGCAGACGTGCGGGCCTCAGCTTTCGGTGGAGTCGGTCTGCGCCGGGCGGCTTTTGGACCCTGTTCCGGGCTTGATCGGCGCGCTGCGCATGCCGAACTTTCGGAAAGGCAACTTCTTGGCCGGCTCGCTCAGAAATTCCTTCAGGTCCAGTTGTTTCTTCGGGGTCGAATATCCCATTTTTTCTACTTTCATTTGAATGCGTTGAAGCCGCCCGGGTTCGCATGGGAACCGGAGCTGCCGTGCCTGGTCTTCGCGGCGCAGCGTGCGGCGCGTTTTGTCGAATTTTCTGACAACGCGTCCCGATCACGCCCCGCGTCGAGGCCGTGATCCCGGTCTTCGGCAAAGGACTCGGTGAGGCCAAACCAGCAGCCGGTGCGTTGTCAGTGGCAGAGGCTGCTCCGATTGCGGTGTGTTCGCCGCTCCCGACCATCGCGTGAGCCGGTCGGAAGCGTTTCTGGCACGATCAGGGGACGCGCGACCGCGGGCGATCCCTTACCGGGAAAGCCCTGCGTCGCGTGCCTCTCGGGCTAGTTTGAGCTTGGCGCTCTTTTCCACCCGTTCGTTGGCCTCGGCTTCCAGTATCTCTCTGGCCGCCGCTGTGGTCTTGTCCAGCCGGGTGACTGGCGCAACTGGCGCGTTCTTGAAAACGCTGGAAGGCGTCAGGTGCCGCCCGCCATTGCCGGTTTGCGGCGGGACCTCCTTGAAGACGTCCTCGAGGGAAAAGCTCATGCGATTTCCAGCGCGCTGGCGGACTCGCGCCCGTCACGGCCGGTCTCGGTCTCGAACTTGACCTTCTGGCCGTCATCCAGACCGCGGATGCCAGCGCGCTCCAGCTCGGAGATGTGAACGAACACGTCCTTGCCGCCGCTCTCCGGCTGAATGAATCCGAAACCTTTGGTTGAGTTGAACCATTTCACGGTGCCATTGGCCATATCCGTGTACTCCTGTTTGGGTGCTGCCCACAGGATGCGGCAGCCCGGCATAGTCAGACTGAATCGATCAACTGAGAGCCGGGTAAACGGAAGCAGCGGTTCGAGAGAACAACATAAGCATCTTACAAGTAAGCCTGCGACGCATGAAATACAAGCCGCATTGGGCTGGCCGCCCCTCTATTCGCCAGTTGATGCTGCCATCTTGGGTATTGCGGTCACCGACCAGTATCTCGGGGTTGAGCTCGAGGACGCTCTGGAAATCTTTGAAAGTGTAGAAATCTAAAAGCCAGGGCTGCCTTCACAGGCGGCAACTATGCCTCGGCGAGGGCTGCATCGATCATCCGCGCGGCCATTTCCTTGGCGATCTGCGCCGCGTCGGGCATGCCGCGCACATGGGCGGTGGCGATGGCACCCTCCTTGAGCAGGGCCAATTGCTCGGCCAGCTTTACCGGGTCCGGGGCTCCGGCGCTGGCACACTGCCGTTCGAGATATTCCAGGATGCTGCGCTTGTGCTCGGCGGCGACGCGATGGGCGGGATGTGACTGATCGCTGAATTCGCCGGATACGTTGATGAAGGCGCAGCCGTGAAAGCCCATCCCCCTGAACGCGCGTCCCTCGAACCAGGTCTCCAACGCGTCGAACATTGCCAGCAGACGCGCGCGCGGCTCGGGCGAGGCCTTTTCCATCTCGCCCATGAGCCAATTGCGAAACTGTTCGTCACGCCGGTGCAGCACCGCGAGAATCAGTTCGTCCTTGGATCGGAAATGGTTGTACAGCGTCATCTTCGCGACGCCGGATTCCTCCAGGATCTTGTCGATCCCGGTGGCATTGAAGCCGCCCGCGTAAAAAAGTTTCAGGGCAGTTTCTACAAGATCGTCGCGACGAGACTTTGCCATAATAACCTAACATATTCAGACTGTTCTGTATATATGTGGCAGGGATTTCTGTGCTTTACAAGCCCTGGAGCGGTGACGCGTCAACAAATCCGACGCTATTTCGAGGCTTGAAATAAACAGACCGGTCTGTATGTAATTTGAACATTCGAACCAGAATAGAGTGAGACAACCACATGACCCGTATCGCACTTCCCGCTTCGATCGAAACCGCTCCGGCCGCAGCACAACCGCTTCTCGAAGCCGTCAAGAAAATGCTCGGCAGCGTGCCGAACCTCTTCCGCATTACCGCCAACAGCCCTGCCGCGCTCGAAGGCTATCTCGGCCTCAACGGCGCGCTCGCCAAGGGCAGCCTCGATGCCCGAACCCGCGAGGGTATCGCGCTGGCCGTGGCGCAGATCAACGGCTGCGACTACTGCCTTGCCGCCCATACCTATCTCGCCACTCACGTGGCCAAGCTCGACGAGGCGGAGATCGCCGCGAACCGGGCCGGCGGGTCTGAGGATGAAAAGGCCGATGCCGCCATCCGCTTTGCCACCGCCCTCGTGAACGCGCGCGGCCATGTCTCCGAGAACGGTGTCTCGGCCATCAAGGCCGCGGGATACTCGGAGGCTGAAATCGTCGAGATCGTGGCTCATGTCGCGCTCAACACGCTGACCAATTACCTGAATTCGGCGCTCGACACGCCGATCGACTTCCCGGTCGTCAACGCCAAGGTGGCCTGACCCCGGAGGCGCCCCGGCATCCTTCCCCCGGATCCCTACCTGCCCCCTGTCGGGGCGCCAGAATTCCATCGTAACGGAGATAGTCCATGACCCGTCCTCCTCTTCCGCCCTTCGACGAAAGGGCCGCCATCACCAAGGTCCGCATGGCCGAAGATGGCTGGAACAGCCGCGACCCGGAAAAGGTCGCGCTGGCCTACACGCCCGACTGTCAATGGCGCAACCGTGCCGAGATCTTTCAGGGCCGCGAGCGCATCACGGAGTTTCTGACCCGCAAATGGGCAAGCGAACTGGGGTATCGGCTGATCAAGGAACTCTGGGCCCATCAGGGCAACCGGATCGCCGTGCGCTTCGCCTATGAATACCGCGATGACAGCGGATCTTGGTTCCGCGCCTATGGCAACGAGAACTGGGACTTCGCTCCGGACGGCCTGATGCAACGGCGCATCGCCTCGATCAACGAATTGCCCATCACCGAGGACGCACGGCTGTTTCACTGGCCGCTCGGACGGCGGCCCGACGATCATCCGGGTCTTTCGGACCTGGGACTCTGAGACAAGCGCGGTGTCATGCGTTGTTCACGGCATCGCCGCGCCAGCCGGGCCGCAACCATAATTTTAAGCCATAAGGTCTTAGTAGAATGAAAACCACTTACATGCTTCGCATTTCCACCCTGGCCCTGGCGATTGCCGCCAGCAGCCTTGCGGTCCCGCCAGCCCTCACCGAGGCCGGTCCGGCCCTCGTGGAACGCGCCGCCCAAACCGTCGCCGATAGCCCCGAGACCATTAGAGCCGCCTGCGCGCTGTCATTGGCCGATTTTCCGACCGACTGTCCGTTTCCGGAAGCGCCCCCGCGCCGCCTGCGCCGCCTGGCCCCAAGGAACGCGGACATCGCACTCTCCTGCGCGGCGTGACCCCGTGCCGTGAACGGCTGATCTGTGTCTTTTGACGCGACAGAGGCGATCCCGCTGCCCGAAATCTTCCTGTTTCCAGCAGACCCGATGCGTAACCTCATCGCGTCTCACGTAGGAGGGCCTGTGCTTGATGCCGCATGTCGCGTTCTACAGCGCGTGAGTGTCGGAGCAGGCCGTTTTCATGCCATCCGCCCTCTTTGGGCGCTCGGGGTGGCGTCCAGCGACGACGCGCTGGCCCGCGAGGAGATCTTCGGGCCGGTCCTTTCGGTCATCACCGTCGGCAGCTTCGACGAGGCGATCCGGGTGGCCAACGATACCGACTACGGGCTCGCCGCCTCGCTCTTCACGGCCAATGCAAAGCGGGCGATCCGGGGGGCACGGATGCTGCGGGCCGGGACCGTGACCGTGAACAGCTTCGGCGAGGGCGACATCTCCACCCCCTTCGGCGGCTTCAAGCAGTCGGGCTTCGGCGGGCGGGACAACTCCATTCACGCGCATGACCAATACACGCAACTGAAAACGATCTGGATCGACCTCTCCGACGACGAAGACGAGGCCGTCGATTGATCGCCCATCGCGCCCGGCGTCTGCCGGTCCAGCTCGGGCCGGCGGCGTGGAACACGATCCTCGGGCCGCAGCCCCCGGCTCGTATGCTGGAGGGCGACCGCACCGCTGATTTCGTCGTGGTCGGCGCAGGCTTCGCCGGTCTTTCGGCGGCCCGGCGCCTCTTGCAGCTTCAACCCGGTGCGCGGATCGTGATGCTCGAAGCCGGGCGCGTTGCCGAAGGTGCTGCGGGCCGGAACTCCGGCTTCATGATCGACCTGCCGCATGACCTTCAGTCCGATGACTACGCGGGCGAGGGAGATGACCGGGTGATGATCGACCTCAACCGTCACGCGATCCGGTTCGCGGGCGAGGCGGTCGAGGAATACGGGATCGACCGGAACTTCTTTGACCGGGCAGGGAAGGTGAACGGCGCGGTGAGCGTGGCCGCCGAAGCCCATAACGCCAGCTATGCAAGCCATCTTCGCACGCTCGGCGAAAGCTGCGAGATGCTCGACGCACAGGCCATGCGCGAGATGACCGGGTCCGGCCACTACCGCTCCGGCCTCTATTCGCCCGGCACGGTAATGCTCCAACCCGCCGGCTACATCCGCGGCCTGGCGGCGGGCCTGCGTGAACAGGGCGTGGACCTCTGCGAAGAAACGCCCTGCACCGGGTTCGAGCGCGCCGGGTCAGACTGGCGCGTGCGGACACCCCGTGGCACGATCACCGCTCCGCGGGTGATCCTGACGGTCAACGGCCATCTCGAAAGCTTCGGGTTCGCGACCGGACGGCTCATGCAGCTTTTCCTCTACGCCGTGATGACGAAGGAGCTGGACGAAGCGGCGCTGAAGCGCCTCGGCGGGAAGGAAAGATGGGGGATCACGCCGGCAGACCCGATGGGCACGACGGTGCGCCGGATCGACGTCGGACAGGGCGGCAACCGCATCGTGGTGCGCACCTGCGCGACGCTGCGCCCGAACATGCGGCCGACAAGCGCCGACCTCGCCCGTGCCGCCCGGACCATGCGCCGCAAGTTCGATCAGCGGTTTCCGCAACTCGCCGGGATGAAGATGGAACATGCCTGGGCCGGACATCTCTGCCTCATCCTGAACGGCGTCTCCGTGACGCGACAGCTTGAGGAAGGCATCTACTCGGGCTGTGTCCAGAATGGCCTTGGCACGACCCGCGGCACTCTCACCGGCATTGCAGCGGCAGAAATGTCGGTGGGGCAGACAAGCTTTGTCACTGAGCATTTCGGAGCCGAGGAGCGGCCGAGACGCCTCCCCCACAGCCGTTTCGGCAGATCGGGGTGAACGCGGTGCTGCGGCTGAAAGAGTGGCGCGCGCGGGAGGAGTGAGGGCGATGCTACCCACCGTGTAACGGATTCACGGCAGACTCAATTGCACCATTCGTCCCCCGTCCACCGTGTAGACCTGCCCAGTGATGAACCCGCTTTCCTCTGCCGCAAGGAAGGCGACGAGGGCTGCAACCTCCTCGGGACGCCCCGTCCGTCCCACGGGATGGATGCGCCCCAGCCCCGCACGGAAGGCCTCCGCATCGCCGGCGGCACCGACCATCCCCGCATTCAGCTCCGTCTCGATCCAGCCCGGGGCCACGGCGTTGCAGCGGATGCCCTCGGCCCCGTGATCCACAGCGACTGACCGGGTCAGTCCGTGCAGCCCGGCCTTGGAGGCGGAATAGGCGGCGTGGTTCGGGTTGCTCCCCAGCCCCTCGATGGAACCGACATTGACGATGGCGCCACGGGTCGACCGAAGATGCGGAAGCGCGGCACGGATCGTCACGAAGGGTGCGGTCAGGTTGACCGTGAGGGTGCGCTGCCAGTCCTCGACAGACATATCCTCGACCCGCGCCTCTTGCATCATGCCGGCGCTGTTGACCAGCACGTCGAGGCGCCCTGCGCGCGCTATTACCTCTTCGACCGCCGCGGCCGGGCCTTGCGGGTCCAGAAGGTCCATCGCGACAGAGTCGAACTCAGGATCGTCGCGCCGTTGTGCCGTGAAGACTTTTGCGCCTTCCTCGGCCAGGCGCCGGGCGATGGCCTGCCCGATACCACTGCGCGCTGCAGGAACCTCACAACCGGATACTGACCGGGCCTTTTGCTGGGGTGGTGCGCGAAACGGGTCGCCGTGGTGGAACTTGAAGCTACGCTACCTGCGTTAATGACTTCGCTTTCTGGGTCGTCATATCCCCATGACCATCTCTTCGATATCGACCCGCGCGCCGCGTACCGGCCATACACTCGGACCTATTCACGTCGCATCCGAAAATAGTCTTCATCGCACTTGGCGCTTTTGTAGTGATCACCAGGTCCCGACTGGGATCATGCCGGAATTGGTCACATTGGTCAGTTCTCGCGACGCTGAGACCGCTTAGGCGCGGCGCTTCCAGATTCCGTTCTGTCGGCCCGCCCAGTTACCACCGCGTTCTCGACGGTCTCTACCAATCGCCCGATGAGATCTCGAAAAGGCGGAACATCTTATTGCTGGCAACCAGGTTCAACTGCGGGAAACCCGGCCCTGGTCCGCCCGGTTCCGTGAACCAGAGCAGCGCGTCGAATTTCTGCGGCCACCCGTGGTAGAAGTCATCTTGGATGCCATCCGACGTGGCGGTCGTCGGCGGATCGTGGCGAGCCCCATGCACAAGCTGGTTTCGGTCGAGCGGCCAGGCTTGGGGCCGGTGCGGCGGCATCGTGCGCGCGTTGACGCCGACAGGCGAGGTGTTGGTGAACAGGTTAGCTACGTAACCATCGGTCTCGATCACGACCAAGGCTGGCGCATGCTGCAGGCGATAGACGTCCCGCGTTAAGGAATCCCTTCCGATGAGCACGCGCGCGCCCTCCGGCAGTTCGGAAACCGCCGCCCGGATCTCTCCTTGCGTGCGGTCGAGATCAGCCATTCTGTCATGGACGAAGACTTGCTGGAGCGCAAAGAGGCCCAAGAAGGCCGCGAACAAGGGGACCGCGCGAGACCGTCCGGCCGGGGTCAGGGAAGCGCCGGCCAGCAGGATCGCCACCGGAATTGCCCCGAATCGGATATGCAGGAACGAGATCCCCAGAAAGGCCGCAGGGACTGCCAAGACGAGCACGACGCTTGCAAGGAAGACAGGCCGCAGCGCGGGCGCCAACGTCATCCAGCCTCGGCGGAACGCAATCACCAGCAGCAGGCCGACGCAGACGAACAGCGATTTCCCCTCGACCGAGACATGCGAGCTGTCGTAATCGAAAGGCGCCACGAATGCCTCCAGGCGACTCTGCAAGCCACCGAAGCCGGCGATCTCCGTGTCCAGGCCCGTCAGCCGGTCCGGAAAGCTCGCCGCGAACAGCACGAGCGGTACAACGGCGATCAGCCCGTCGCGCAAGATCAAGCGGGTGGCGAACTGCGAAAGTCGCCCGCGCGCGCTGGCCGCGAACTGGCCAATCTCATAGGCCAGCATCAGGAAGCCGAACAGCAAGAAGCCAAGGATATGGCTGAAGAAAAGCACGGGCATCAGGAGCACGAATAGCGCGGTGCGGCGCCATCCCGGGCGCAGCCAGATCCACAGGGCGAGCAGGCAAAGGGCCAGCCCGGACGAAAAGACGAAGTTGATGAAGCCCCACGCCAGCGGTTTGCCGTAGATCAGCAGGACAGCTGCTGCCACGGGAAGGCCGACGCGTCCCGTAGTCACTAACGAAAGGAGCGCCACACCGAGCGGCAGCATCGCTACGGACAGGACGTTGAACAGCGCCCCCGCAGAATAGGGATCCATCACCGCCATGAGGGGGCGCATGAAGAGATCCATAGCCAGATCGGGATAGATGCCCCATTCGACCGTGAAATGCTCCTGCAAGGCCGCAGATCCGGCGAGGCGGTGCTCGATGTAAACGCGCGCCAGATGGTTTGGGTAATCGCCGGAAATGCCCAGCGAGTACAGAAGCATCGGCGATAGCGCCGCAACCAGTACGGCGAGCAGAAAGATCGGCCGGATCCAAGCGGATACGAGCATCGCGGGCATGTAGCCTCCAGGGCCGACGCGGAATGTTTCGGACACGTTCATCGATCTATCCTCCATTCCGGATCGCGGTGCCGGGCAGGTCCGATGCATTCGCCAGAAGAGAGAACCACAGATCACCTAGCGTGGTCACCAGACGCGTGAGAAGCGCGAGGGCCAGGGCGGTTGGTGCCGCAACCGTTGCAGCCACGAGATACAGAAAAACTGCTTCGCGCACGCCGATTCCGCCGGGGGCGCCGGGAACCAGGAAGCCGGCGATCCAGCCCACGAGGTAGGCTGCGGCGATAACGGGCAGGTCGGCCGGCCCGGTGGCGTTCATCGCCGCCGCCATCCCAGCGACCAGGGCAGCGCTCGCCGCGAAGAATGCGATTTCGAGCGCGGCCATCGCAGTGAGCGACGTCGCCGCAACGCCCAGACGACGGGCCACCGCCACGATCACCGCCGCCGCAAAGCCGGCGAGGATGAGCCCCAGCGCCGCTGCGGCTGGCGTCAATTCGACAGTTCCAAGCGCGCCGAATAGGTCGCGGGAGAGGTCGCCGGACCCATACGGGCCCGACAGCGCTAAGGCGATCAGGGCGACGCCCCCAGCCGCTAGCGGCAGCGCCACAATCTCCACCGCCGTAGCCACAAGGGCGATGCGATGGCTCCATCCCGCCCGGCGCGCCATCAACTGCCGCCCGCCGAAGTGGAAGACGTTTCCAGGCAGGTATTTCAGGACGTTGCAACGGGCGTAGATGATCACGGCCGTCCTGGAGACGAACGCTGCGTCGTCACCCTCGCGAAGCACACAGCTCCACGCTGCGGCCGGCAGAGTCAGAAGGACGGCATAGCCGAGGGATGCGCCAAGCGCGAGCGCCAGCTGGCCTGGCTCGGCCGCGATCTGCAGGGCTTCCGGGCCGAACAGCATCAGTTCCCGCAGCAGAAGGCAGAAAGAAAGCACGACCAACCCTGCGCCGAGCCAGCGAAGCCACGTCCGCACGCTCATGCGGCGAACCTGTGGTTTGCTTGCCCGGGACGGCACAGGAGAGCGGTGCCATCGCGATAGGGCAGGCACGGCTTCAGGCCGCGCAGATGCCTAACGTCGAGGTTGCAAGACGCGAGCGCGGCGCGGTACCGGGCGCGGTGGGGGTCGTCGAACACGATGAGGCCATCAGGTGCTAGGCGATCGTGGGCATGGTCGAGGCAGGCCGCCCGGCTGCGACCGTCGATCACGATAAGGTCGAATGTCCCAGTCACCTCGTCTATTTCGCGGACGTAGTCGGCAAAGTCCACGGCGGCATAGCCGCGGCGGCCGGAAGGCGCCTCGGCGATCGCGGCGTGGCGCGGCGTCGGCGGGATGGCGCGCAGGCGAACATTGGGAACGTCGGCCAACTGCATGCGCATAACCTCAGCCCAGGACAGGTCGTGCTCGACTGAATGAACCTCGGCGGCACGTCGCGCGAGCCAGACGGTGCTCGCGCCGCTGCCATACTCGAACACCCGAGCTCCTGGCCGTGCAGCCAGATGGGCTGCAACGGCGTCCTGAGCAGCGAACGTCCACCAGCACAAATCCAAAGCGACGAGACCCTCGACCCGGTAGATTTCGAACAGCGTCCTCAGCCAGAGCGCGCGGTGATGCTCTCGACCACGAGCCTCGAGCCAATTGAGGAGCCCAAGCCTCTCGGCGAGGGGCCGCGCACTGTGGAGGGTGTGCGTGTAGGCTTCAGCAAGCAGTTGCATTGTTCTCTTCTTCCCGATGGGCGACTGCGCGGCGTTCGTCGAGCACGTAGGGGGCGTCCTGATGCCCTTTGGAGACAACGACCAGTTCGCCAATGAGGCCGACCCCGATCAATTGAAGCCCCGCCAGCGTCGAAAGGATACTGAACAGCAAGAGAGGCCTATCCCCGATCGGCCCCAGCCCGAGGAACCACAGCGCCGTCAAATAGACGAGGCCCAGAACGCCTAGGGCGCCGAAACCCAAACCAATCCCGCCGAAGAAATGCAGCGGACGCGAGCGGTAGCGCGTAAGCAGGACCACCGTAAGCAGGTCGAGCAGACCTCGCATCAGCCGCCCCGAGCCGAACTTCGAGTGGCCGAACCGCCGGGGCTCGTGCTTGACCGGAAGCTCCGTGATACGGAAGCCCGCGCTGTGCAGTAGCGCTGGGGTGAAGCGATGCAGATCGCCATATAAGCGACGTTGCAGATAATTCGCCGCCTCGCGCGTGTATGCTTTGAAGCCGCAGTTGAAGTCATGCAGCCGCAGCGAGAAGGCTCTGGACAGCACGAAGTTGAAGACTTTGGAAGGCAAGGTCTTGGAGAGCGGATCATGGCGCTTGCGCTTCCAGCCGCTGACCACGTCGAAGCCTGCGTCGATTTCCGCGAGGAAGCCGGGCAGTTCCTCGGGCAGGTCCTGCAGGTCCGCGTCCATAGTCACGATAACGTCTCCGCGAGCCGCCGACAGCCCGGCCGACAGCGCGGCTGCCTTGCCGAAATTCCGTTTCAGCGTGATCAGGCAAACGGGCGGGCACCGCCGCTCCAACTCCGCAGCCTCAACCCCGCTGCCGTCGGTACTTCCGTCATCGACGAGGATAATCTCGAATGCCTCGCCTTGGGTCCGGAGCACATCTGATACACGGGCAACGAGTGTCTTGAGCGTGTCGCGCTCGTTTAGGAACGGGACCACGACGCTGATCACGCGCCTGCGCGCGTCCTCACCCAGCAGGCTCGGTACGAAAGTTGCGTTCATTGCGCCGCGCCTCCGACGGTCGGAAGTGACTGCGACCAGGCGCAGAACCATTTTGAGTGGGCATTGGGTTGAGCATTGACCACGGTCGTCTCCCTAATTCTTTACTGTTTCCAAAGTACCCGGGAAATGTGGACACCTTTTGTCTGCGAGGTGTTTCAAATACGACCGCTAACGATTTCTTGGAATGCGCCCTGGAGCAATAGCCGCTGAGGTTCTCATGTACCTGAACGTGAGCCGCGTGATGCGGGTGCAACGCAAGCGTTGAGTATTGGCATTTCTTGCTTGGTGGTCATGAGGTTGTCAGATCGAACGGGATCCTGACTGAAAGTCTTCATCCCGGAGATGTCGCTTTGAGCAGCATGGCTCGCGCGTCTCGCTCGGAATTGTTGGGGATTTTGAGCTGTCAAAAGTCGGCGTATCTGGCACAAGGGCGAAGTACCGTTACCTTCGAAGGTTCGAAGCAGAGGTGCTTTTCCACTTGGGCGCATTTGGGCGTTCACCTGCACAGGCAATAATCAACTGAGTTCCGAGAGCATCCTTTTTGCGAGAGCTTTGACGATTGCCAGATCAGACCCAGCAAAGTGACTTTAACCCAGGGTCCGCTTCCGAACACGTCATTGAAAAGTCCGGCACAGTTCTTCTGCCGGATCAAGGCTGGAGACGCTGGGCCGCGCCCACTGAGGCGCTAAAGTCGGGTGGACTGCAATATACCTTCATCGACTGGCGTCACACAAAAGAGTTGTCTGCGGCGCTCGAACGGATCGGACTGGAGCAGATCCAGCTTTGTGTCTGGGTCAAGGACCATCCCGGCATGGGGTCGTTCTACCGGTCTCAGCATGAACTTGTTTACATCGCGAACTCCGTAATGATTTGTTGCCAAATGTCATTGTGGAAACGATACCAATTTCAAAGCTCGTCTCCGCGAAGCAGCGTGTCAGGAAGGTAAGCAAGCGGCAGATTGCTCGGGCGGCTCGGTCAATCAGTTCCTTCGGATTTTGCGACCCGCCGCTGATTGGCAAGGAACGCGAGATCATTGATGGGCATATCCGTGTTGAGGCCGCACGGTCGCTCGGGCTCAAGGAGATCCTCTGCATCATCGCGGAAGATCTGTCCGACGAGGAAATCCGTCTTCTTCGGATCGCGGTAAACCGGATACAAGAACGTGGCGAGTGGGACGAACCGGCCCTTAAGCTTCAAATCGCATATCTTCTGGAACTTGAAACGGACCTGACGGTGACTGGTTTCGAGGCTCCCGAGATTGACCGGCTCGTCGTGCTGGACGACGTAGGCTCCGACGAGGCAAATCCTCTCGACAAACTGTCGGACCTTCCAGACCCTGATGCGCAGGCTGTCACCCGACCGGGCGATTTGTACCATCTTGGCGTGCATCGCGTTCTTTGCGGCAATGCCCGCAATGTCGATGATATTTGCCGAGCCACAGCAGGGCTTGAAACCGCCGTGGTGTTTACCGACCCCCCTTACAATCTTTCCATCAAGAAGGACATCACAGTCGGCGCAGGCAAGTTCTCCGAATTCGCTGAAGGGTCAGGGGAGATGTCTGACACTGCGCATGAGGACTTCCTCAAGCTCACGACGGGCAACATGGCTAAGGCTCTCAAACAAGGCGGCGTCCTCTTTCTTTGCATCGACTGGCGCCATGCCGAGGTCTTGATGCGTGTTGTGAGGACGTTGGGTCTGCAGCTGATCAACACCTGTGTCTGGGCAAAAGACAAGCCTGACCTGCCACGGGATTTTTCCTCCATTTGGAATTAGAGTCCGCCCCAACGAAGGGACGGACAATGAAGCGAACGAGATACAGCGAAGAACAGATCATCGGCATCCTTACCGAGCATGAGGCAGGCGCGAAGTGCGCCGATCTGTGCCGCAAGCACGGGATGTCGGAAGGCACCTTTTATGCCTGGAAAGCCAAGTTTGGTGGGATGACGGTTTCGGACGCCAAACGACTGAAGGCGCTGGAGGACGAGAACGCCAAGCTGAAGAAGTTGCTGGCGGAGCAGATGCTCGACGCTGCGGCGATGAAGGAACTGCTCTCAAAAAAATGGTGAGGCCCGCCGTGAAGCGCGAAGCCGTTGCGCATCTGCGGGCCAGGCTTGGCCTGTCGGAACGGCGGGCCTGTCAGATTGTTGGAGCGGACCGCAAGATGATCCGCTACCGGTCCGCGCGACCGCCCGAGACCGGGCTGCGCCAGCGGCTTCGGGATCTGGCCAATGAACGCCGCCGGTTCGGTTATCGGCGGCTATTTGTGCTGCTGCGCCGGGAGGGAGAACCCTCCGGGATCAACCGTATCTACCGGCTGTATCGAGAAGAAGGTCTGGCGGTGCGCAAACGCCGGGCCAGGCGCAAGGCGGTAGGAACCCGGGCACCGATCCTGGTCGAGGCCCGGCCCAATGCGCGCTGGTCGCTGGATTTTGTCCATGACCAGCTCGCCTGTGGCCGGCGGTTCCGCATCCTGAACGTGGTCGATGACGTGACGAGGGAATGCCTGGCGGCCGTTCCGGACACATCGATCTCGGGGCGGCGTGTCGCGCGGGAATTGGCGGCCCTGATCGAACGGCGTGGAAAGCCCGGCATGATTGTCTCGGACAACGGCACCGAACTGACCAGTAACGCGATCTTAACCTTCGCTACCGCGCAGGGGATCGAATGGCATTACATCGCCCCGGGCAAGCCGATGCAGAACGGGTTTGTGGAGAGTTTCAACGGGCGCATGCGCGATGAACTCCTCAACGAAACCATGTTCCGCAACATGCCCCATGCGCGCGCCGTGATCCGTGCCTGGGCAGCAGATTACAACGAGGAGCGCCCACATTCGGCGCTTGGCTATCAGACGCCCAAGGCGTTCGCCGAGCGCCTGTTCACCGCAACCGACACCCGCGCTGCGCCATCTGAAAGCTCCGCGCGGATGTCGGTTGCTCCACCTGCGCCAATCGGCGTATCAACCCGAAGGGCTCTGGTTCCGGATGGGTGAAAGTTCAGTGGCAGGTCATTACCCCTTGATTTGCTGGGGAGTGCCTGTAACGGGAACTGAACGAGGCAAGACCTCCGCCCCCGGGCACCACTATTTCCAGATTTGACGGAGTGATACGCTCGTTGAACGCGTCGCGTGGCAATTGGCGTTTCATGGATGCGAAAACGGCCCCCGCAGTGCGGAGGCCGTTTGAGAGGGCCAGCCGAGTTTCGGCCCAGTATCAGCCGTAGATTAGCCTTGGCAGCCAGGTGATGATCTGCGGAAAGACCATGCAGAGCACCAGCCCGACGATTTGCAGGAAGAGGAAGGGCAGGGCGGACTTGAAGATGTCCGTCATCGGGATTTCCGGCGGCGCCACACCGCGCAGGTAGAAGAGCGCGTAGCCGAAGGGTGGCGACAGGAAGCTCATCTGCATGTTCACAAGGTAGAGCACGCCGAACCACAGCACCAGGTCCTCGGGGCTGTCGAGGCCGAAGGCTGCCGCGCCAAGCGCCTTGATGATCGGCACGAAGATCGGCACGCAGAGCAGCAGGATGCCGACCCAGTCGAGGAACATGCCCAGGATCACCAGCAGGATCTGCATCAGGATCAGGATGCCCCAGGGGCCGAGGCCGGTGGCCGCCAGCGCGTCCTGCACGAATTGCTGCCCGCCTTCCAGCACGTAGAGGCCGACGAAGATCGTGGCGCCGAACATGATCCAGATGACCATGGCCGAGGCCTTGAGCGTGGTGGTGCAGGCCTCGCGGATGGTGGGCCAGTCGAGCTTGCGGTGGATGGCGGCGACTATGAAGGCGCCGAAAGTGCCGATGCCCGCGGCCTCGACCGGCGTGGCGACACCCGAGAAGATGATGCCGAGGACCACGGCGACCAGCGTGATGGGGGCGGCCATCTTGCCGATCAGCTGTACCTTTTCGCGGTTCGACACACGTTCCTCGACCGGGATGGCGGGGCCAAGCGCCGGGTTGATGTAGCTGCGCATGACCACGTAGGCGATATACATGCCCGACAGCATCAGGCCGGGAATGACCGCACCGATGAAGAGCTCGCCCACAGATTGTTCCGCCACCACCGCGTAGATGATGGCGAGGATCGAGGGCGGGATCAGGATGCCCAGCGTGCCGCCGGCCATGATCGAGCCCATGGCGATCTTGGGGTCGTAATGCCGTTTCAGCATGGCGGGCAGGGCGATGATGCCCATGGTCACGACCGCCGCGCCGATCACGCCGACCATGGCAGCGAGGATCGTCGAGGCGATGATGGTCGCCGCGGCCAGCCCGCCCTTCAGCCCGCCCATGACCTTGTAGATCACGTCGAACATGTCGTTGATGATGCCTGCCCTTTCCAGCATCGCCGCCATGAAGATGAAGAGCGGGATCGCCGAAAGCTGATAGTTGGTCATCAGCGGGAAGATGCGGCTGGGCACGATGTTGAGCGCGCGTTCATCGCCGAGGATGAACAGGAATACGCAGGCCAGACCGCCGGTGACGAAGGCCAGTGGCAGGCCCGCCATCAGGAGCGCCAGAAGGCTGCCGAACATGATGAGCGTGAGCCACGCGATGTCGATTTCAATACCCATGTGACTCAGTTCCCCCGTGCGATTTCACGGATGTCTTTCGACAGTTTCGAGATGCCTTGCAGGACGAGCAGCAGCCCGCCCATGACCATGACCCATTTCATCGGCCAGAGCGGCACTTCCCATTCGTTGAAGCTGATCTCGCCCCAGCGGATGTTCGGGTTGGTCCACTGGTCGAGGCCGAAGCCCGAGACCATCTCGCCAAAGGTGATCTGGCCGCGCGCCCAGTCGGAAATGACCGCGTTGCCCGACGGCACCGCGATGGCGTCCATGGCGAAGATCCAGGAGGTGACCAGCAGCGTGCCGGCGAAGATGAAGAAGAAGATCGAGGTCAGCAGGTCGACCCACGCCTTGTTCTTTTTCCGCATCGGGGCATAGAAGATGTCCACGCGGACGTGGGTTTCGGTCAGCATCGCGTAGGCCCCGGCGATGAGGTACTGCATCCCGAACATCAGGTACATCGCCTCGTGCGCCCAGTTGGTGGGCGAGCCGAAGACATAGCGCGCCAGAACCTCGTAATAGTAGACGAAGACGGCGATCACGGCCCAGTAGGCCACGAATTCCCCGCAGAAGAGCGAGAGCCGGTCGATCCAGTTCTCGGCATAGTCGCTGTCGTGTTTGGGGCCTTCCTCCTGCTCGTGGGCGGCGAGGGCCTTTTCGGTCTCGGACACTTCCTCGGGCGGGATCTGCCGGTTCGCGCGGCGCACCAGCATGGGCATCAGCAGCAGGTCGATGGCCAGAAGGGCGAGGATGGCGTAGAAGGCGTAGCCTGCGGCGTTGTCCCACCAGGCGCGGGCGCGGAACGCCTCGACCTGTTGCGGGCGGATCTCTTCCAGCGAGGCCTGGGCCTCCTCAAGCCGGGCCGCGCCGCTGTCTAGCGTCTCCTTCGCCCGGTCCAGGCGGCGCTCGGCGGCGCGTTGGGTGAAGCTGCCTTCCTCGGCCTCGTCATAGGCGGCCTGAAGGTCGGGCAGGTCGGCACGGGCCTCTTCGACGCGGCCCTGTTCGCGGTCGATCACCCGCTGGGCCACGCGCAGCTCGTTGTCGAAGCCCGACAGGATGGTGCGGGCGTCCTGGGTCTGCGCGTTGGCGTAGAGGATGAACAGGAAGATCGGGATGAAGACCAGGCCCCACAAGCTTTTGAGATAAAAGCGGTGCAGGCCGAGGATGCCGCCGGTGACGGCGATCATGTAGGCCAGTGGCAGGGTATAGCGTTTCTCTTCGGGCTGTGGTCGGCGCGACAGGATCATCGCGATGATGGGGAAGATTATCAGTCCCACCCAGTACAGCCAATGCGGCAGCGTGAAGCTGAGCCCCGGCATTGCGGTCCTCACTCGTTGAAAGCGTTGGAAAATGCCGCCCGCGGGCACGTGGCCCCCGGGCGGCGGGTCTGTTGCGCGATCAGAGCTTGAGCTCGAGTCCCTCGGTCAGGGCCGGGTCGACATAGCCCAGCGAGCCGGACTGCATGTAATCAAGCTGAATCTTGAAGACGCGCGCGGCCTGTGGATCGCGGTTGGCGTAGTCGAACCAGATCGGCACGGCGACCTCGGTCATCAGTTCCACGTCGTCCTGGCTGAGCCGGGTAACCTCTGTGCCGTCGGCCTCGAACTTTTCCCAGGCTTCCTGGTCGGCGGCCTGGATCGCGGCGTGGTGCATGTCGGAATAGACATGGGTTTCCATCTCGACGAATTTCTTCATCTCGGGCGAGAGGGCCTCCCACGCGTCCTGACCCACGGTGATGTCCATGGTGTCGACCGGCTGGTAGAGCGACATGAAGCCCGGAGGGCCCATGACGATGTAGTCGGTGACCTGGCTGAAGCCGAGGGCGTAGTTCACCGCCGGACCCACATAGTCGGCCACGTCGATGGTGCCTTTCTCCAGCGCCGGGAAGATTTCCGAGCCGGGCAGAACGGTGGTCTCGGCGCCGATCTCGTTGAAGATCTCGGCGACCATGCCGCCGGGCAGGCGCATCTTGCGGCCGGCGAAATCGTCGATCGAGCGGATCGGAACCTTGGAGTGGATGATGTTCGGACCGTGGTGCACGGGGCCGACGAAGTGCAGGCCCTGAGCCGCGTAGAGCTCGCGCGCGATGTCGATGCCGCCCAGGCCGTAGTAGAACACGTCGAATTCATGCGGGTTGCGCATGCCGAGCGGGATGGACGTCAGGAACGTCGCCGCCGGGATGATGCCCTGGGCGTAGATGGTGAAGGGGTTCACAGCTTCCAGAACGCCGTTCTTGACCGCGTCGTAAAGCTGGAAGTCGCCGACGACATCATTGGCGCCGAAGGGCTGGAACGTCAGTTCGCCGCCGGTTTTCTCGGCGATGGTGCCACACCAGTCGCGGAAGATCTGAAGTCCGGCGCCGCCGGGCCAGCTTGTCTGGATTTTCCAGGTGGTGCCGTTGGCCTGAGCGCCTGCGACATGGGGCGCGGCCAGGGTGGCGGCACCCGCACCGGCAATCGTGCGCAGCGCGTTGCGCCGCGTGGTCAATTTGTTGGTCATGTGTTTCCTCCCATTCGTGCCGGTCCTGTATTTTCAGGTTTCCGACGCTTCCGAGCGTAATGGCAAACCGGCAAATTGGTAAAGTGATATTTCCAATATGCGGTAAAGGCGCACTATGTCCTGCCTTGAAAACAAGGTCTTGCGCGCGGGGCGGGGGGCGGACATTACGTGCACGGGCGGGGCGGCGTGGGACGCCTCGGCCTTCGCGCCGATTATTCTGCCCGGTGGCAGGCGACGCGGGTCTGGCCCAGCAGGCGCATCTCCGGGCGTTCCTTGCTGCATCTGTCGATGGCGATGGGGCAGCGCGGGTGGAAGGCGCAGCCCGACGGCGGGTTGATCGCGTCGGGAATCTCGCCCTTCGGGGGTCGACCTCGCGCCCGAAGGCATCCATGCGGGGGCCGCATCAAAGAGCATCTGCGTATAGGGATGCTTGGGGTCGGTGAAGAGCGCCTCGCGGGGCGCTTCCTCGACCAGGCGGCCCAGGTAGAGCACGCCGATGCGGTCAGCCATGTGGCGCACGACGGTCAGGTCGTGGCTGATGAAGAGATAGGTAAGGCCGAATTCCTCGCGCAGGTCGGACATGAGGTTGAGGACCTGGCTTTGGACCGAGACATCAAGCGCCGAGGTGGGCTCGTCGCAGACGATGATCTTGGGTTCGGAGGCAAGCGCGCGGGCGATGCAGATCCGCTGGCGCTGGCCGCCGGAGAATTCGTGCGGGTACTTGGAGGCGTCCGCCGCCGAAAGCCCCACCTGTTCCAGCAGGCGTTCGGCAAGGCCGGAGGTGTCGCCGCCCTTGGCCGCGACGGGTTCGGCGATGATGTCGCGCACCCGCCAGCGCGGGTTGAGCGAGGCGTAGGGATCCTGGAAGATCATCTGGATCTCGTCGCGCACCGCCTCGATCTTGGCGGCGTCGGTTTCGGTGGCCAGATCGGTGCCGTTGATCTTCACGCTGCCCTCGGAGGGGGGCGTGAGGCCGACGACGATCTTGCCGATGGTGGACTTGCCAGAGCCGCTTTCACCGACGAGGGCGTAGACGCTGTTTTCCTCGATATCGAAGGAGACGTCGGACACGGCCGTCAGATAGGCCTTGGGCAGCCGCTCGATCACGCGATTGAGCCAGGGTTTCGAGACGTCGAAGCGGCGGGTGAGGTTGCGGATGGAGATCAGGGCGCTCATGCGACGGTGTCCTCCTTTTGCGTGGTGCCGAGGGGGAACCAGCAGGCGGCGCGGCCATCGCAGGCCTGAAGGCTGGGGCCCGGATCGCGGCGGCATTTGTCCTGCGCGTATTCACAGCGGGGATGAAAGGCGCAGCCGTCGGGCAGGGCGCCCAGGCGGGGCATAGCGCCGGGGATCTGTTTCAGGCGCTTCTGGCCAACGCTGGCGAGCGGGGTCGAGGCCATGAGACCCGCGGTATAGGGGTGGTGGGCGTTGGTGATGACCTCGCGCACCGGGCCAAGTTCGGCCAGGCGGCCGGCATACATGACGGCGACGCGGTCGGCGGCCTCGGCGATCACGCCCATGTCGTGGGTGACCAGCATGACGGCGACGCCGCGTTCGCGACAGAGGCGTTTCAGCAACGAGACGATCTGGGCCTGGACCGAGACGTCGAGCGCGGTGGTGGGCTCGTCGGCGATGACCAGTTCCGGCTCGGCGCAGAGGGCGAGGGCGATGACGACGCGCTGGCGCATGCCGCCGGAAAACTCGTGCGGGTAGCTGCCGATGCGGGCGGAGGCGGCGGGGATGCCGACCTCGTCCAGCGCCGCGATGGCGCGTTTGCGGGCCTCGTCCTGGCCCACGTTCAGGTGTTCGGTGATGGTTTCGGTCAGCTGGTCGCCGATGGTCAGAAGCGGGTTGAGCGAGGTGAGCGGGTCCTGGAAGATCATGCCCATATGCTTGCCCCGGAGGCGGCGTAGCCTGGCGCGGGGGATGTCGTGGATCGGCTCGCCCTTCAAGAGCACCTCGCCGCCGGTGATGCGGGCGGGCGGGTCCAGAAGGCCGATCACGGCGTTGCCGGTCATGGATTTCCCGGCGCCGGATTCGCCCACGACGCCCAGGATCTCGCCGGCGCGGATGTCGTAGCTGACATGATCGACGGGGCGCAGGATGCCGTGGCGCGTGGGGATTTCCACGGTCAGATCGCGGACGGAGAGGATGGGGGTGTCGGTCATGCGGGGCGACCTTTCGCAGGCTTCACGGAGAGTTGCCCCGGGTTTTCGGGACATTCGGGCGGCGCACTGTATCTTAACCAGTGGGACGTGCGCGCCGTTGCATGATGGCGGAAGGCGCTGAAAGCGCCGACGAGGCGCGGGCCCGAAGGAGGTGTGTCATGTGTTTGACCAGCGAAGCGTTTGCGCTGTTTTTGACGACAATCGGTGCGAGCATATTGTCGACGGAGGCAGGCACGGTGACGGTGCACGCCACAGAGGGCGACATCGCATGGGTCGCCGTGGGCGACCGTTGGTGCATCGACGAGGCCGACGACGAGGCGGAGTGACCGCGGGGGGCGGTCATGGGTGTGCGGAGGCGAGGTCGTCATCTGAGCCTCGGGTTCAGCGCGTCACGCAGCCAGTCGCCCAGCAGGTTGATCGAGAGCGCCAGCGCCAGCAGGGTGCCGGCGGGGAAGAGCAGGATCCACCATTCGCCGGAGAACATGAACTCCTGCCCGATGCGGATGAGCGTGCCGAGCGAGGGTTTCGTGGGGGGGCGCGCCGACGCCCAAAAACGACAGCGTGGCCTCGGCGATGATGGCCAGCGCCAGCGAAATCGTGGCGATGACCAGCACCGGGTTCAGCACGTTTGGCAGGATATGCTTGAGCATGATGACGAAGGGCGAGCGTCCGATGAGGCGGGCGGCCTGGACATATTCCTTGTTCTTTTCCACCAGCGTCGTGCCGCGCACGACGCGGGCGAACTGCACCCAGTCGGAAAGGCCGATGGCGAGGATCAGTACCCAGATCGCCATCTGGTCGCGGTAGGCGGGGGGCGTGATGCCCTTGGCGATGCCGAAGATCAGCATGGCCACGAGGATGGCCGGGAAGGTCAACTGCACATCGGCGATGCGCATGATGATCGTCTCGGTCCAGCCGCCGACATAGCCGGCGAGAAGTCCAAGCGTGACGCCGATCAGCATGGCGAGGAACACCGCCGCGAAGCCCACGAAAAGCGAGATCCGCATGCCGTAGAGGATGGTGGAAAACACGTCGCGGCCCTGGTCGTCGGTGCCCAGAAAGAAGGTGTCGCCGGTAAAGGCGTTGGGCTCGCCCGGAGGGGTGAAGCCGTTCATCAGGTTCAGGGACGCGGGGTTGAACGGGTCGAAAGGCGCGATGAGCGGCGCGAAGATGGCCGAAAGGATCAGGATCAGCACGACCGCAAAGGAGGCGACGGCCACCGGCGCGTGCCGGAAGGACCAGATGAAGTCGCTTTCCCAGATGCGGCGGAAGCGGCTGTCGCGGACTTTCGGCGCCGGGGGTGTGATGGGGGTATCGGTCATCAGTGGCCTCCTGCAGCGCTACGGTCCACGCGCAGGCGCGGGTCTATGGCGAAATAGAGCATGTCGACAATGAGGTTGATGCCCACGAACATGACGGAGATCATCATCAGGTAGGCGGCCATGACGGGGATATCGACGAACTGGATCGCGTTGATGAACAAGAGCCCGACGCCGGGCCACTGGAACACCGTTTCGGTGATGATGGCGAAGGCGATGATTGAGCCCAGCTGAAGCCCGGTGATGGTGATGACGGGCACCAGCGTGTTCTTCAGCGCGTGGCGGAAGTTGATCGCGCGTTCCCGGATGCCCCGCGCGCGGGCGAAACGGATGTAGTCCATGCGCAGCACCTCGAGCATTTCGGTGCGCACGAGCCGCATGATCAGGGTCATCTGGTAGAGGCCCAGCGTGATGGCGGGCAGGATGAGTGCCTGAAGGCCGGACTTGGTGAGAAAGCCGGTGGACCAGCCGTTGACCCAGGTCACCTGCCCCCGGCCGAAGCTGGGAAGCCAGCCGAGCTCGACGGAAAAGACATAGATGAGCAGGATGCCGATCAGGAATGTCGGCAGTGACACCCCGATGAGCGAGGCGGTCATGATTACGTTGGCCGATATCCCCCGCCTTCGGATCGCAGTGTAGATGCCGAGCGCGATGCCGCCGACCAGCGCCAGCAGGCCGGACACGAAGGCGAGTTCAAGCGTGGCGGGCAGGCGTTCGATTAGGATGTCGGCCACGGGCCGCCCCTGGCGGTAGCTGAGGCCGAAATTGCCCTGCACGGCGTTGGTCAAAAACTTGTAGTACTGAACGACGAAATTCTGGTCGAGGCCGAGTTCGGAGCGCAGGCGTTCGATGTCGGCGATGGTGCGTTCCTGGCCGAGCATGTTGTCGACGGGATCGCCGACAAAGCGGAACATGGCGAAGGCCACGAGGCCCACCACGAGAAGCACGAGCACGGACTGGGCCACGCGCCGGATGATGTAAGCTAGCATGTTTCGTCCCCGAAGCGGTCGTCACGCGCGGTTGTTTTGCTGGCTGTGACGGCGGGCGGGCGGCCCCGAAAGGCCGCCCGCGATTGGCTTAGTTCATCTCGAAGAACTTGAACTTGGGATCGTCCTCGGGGCTGACCTCGGTGCCGACCGCGTCGGTCATCCCCCAGTTCAGCACCTGGTGGTGGATCGGGATGTAGAGCTGTTCGTCCTGAACCACCTGCCAGATCTCGTTGATCGTGGCGTTGCGTGCCTCGAGATCGGTCTCGGAGGCGAGGCTGACGATCTTGGCGTCGATATCGGAGTTGGAATAGCCCGTGCCGTTCCAGCTGCCGCGCTCGCCGCCACGGGTGTGGACGAGGAAGTTGAAGATGTATTCCGAGTCGTAGGTCGGAACGCCCCAGCCCAGCATGTAGAAATCCGTCTCGCCGTTCTCGATGAGCGGGAAGTGCTGGGCCTTGGGCTTGGCATCGAGGTTCACGGTGACGCCGATCTGCGCCAGCATCCCGACGGCGGCCTGGCAGATCGCCTCGTCGTTGACGTAGCGGTCGTTCGGGCAGTCGAGCTGGATGCTGAAGCCGTCGCCATAGCCGGCCTCTTCCATCAGGGCCTTGGCGCCTTCGATGTCGGTGGTGGCGCTGCTGTCCATTTCCTCGTTCCAGCCATTGACGAAGGGCGGGGCGATCATGCCCGCGGGCTGAGACTGGTCGCGCATGACGACCTGTTTGATGGCGTCGCGGTTGATGGCCATGGACATGGCCTTGCGCACCTTGGCGTCGGCCAGCGGGTTGGCGCCATCGACGTCGTCGTTTTCAATATCATCGGCGCCCATGTTCATGCCGAAGAAGATCACGCGGTTCTGCGGCGCGGTCTTGACGACAAGGCCTTCGGTGTCGCCGACGCGGCCCAGATCCTGCACGGGCACGTCCTGGATGAAATCGACCTCGCCCGACAAGAGCGCGGCCACGCGGGTAGCGGCGTTCTGGATCGGGGTGTAGACGATTTCGGTGACGTCGAGCGCGAACTCGTCCTTGCCCCAGTAGTTCTCGTTCGCTTCCAGCACGGTTTTCACGTCCGGTTCACGGCTGACGAGGGTAAAGGGGCCGGTGCCGTTGGTGTTGGAGGAGGCAAAGGTGGTTTCCCCGCCTGCCACGTCCTGCACGGCGACGGCGTCGTTTTCCTCGGCCCAGCCCTTGTCCATCATGAAGAGGTTGGTGAGGTTGGCCGGAAGGATCGGGTTGGGACCGTCGGTGACGAATTCCACGGTGTGGTCGTCAACGGCGCGGACCTCGGTGATCGAGGTCAGCAGTTCCTTCATCGCCGACGTTTCCGACTTGGCGCGGTTGATCGAGAAGACCACGTCCTCGGCGGTGAAGTCGGCGCCGTCGTGGTAGGTGACGCCCTCGCGCAGGTTGAACACCCACACGTTCGGGTCGCCTTCCTTGGGCGCCCAGTCGGTCGCCAGAGCGGCCTGAAACTCGCCCGAGTGGTCGCGGATGATCAGCGGCTCGTAGATCTGGTGCGAGAGGGTGTGCGTCGGCCCCTCGTTCTGGGCGTGGGGGTCGAGCGTGAGCGAGTCGCCCGCGCGGGCCCATCGCAGCGTTTCGGCCGAGGCACCGGTCATCGCCGTGGTGGCGAGCAGAGCGGCGGCAAGGACTGTCTTGGTTTTCATGAATATCTCCCTGGATATCGCCCGGGTTGATCCTCGGGCTGATCGGGGGATGATAACCGAGTGTTCCGGCGCTGCAAGCAAACGAATGGCAAGATGCCTTCACGTCACTTGAAAAACGGAAGGTGAAACGGCCATGACGTGCGCGTTGGGGCGTGATCGTGCCCTGTTCCGTGCTATTTGAGTGCGATGCCAAGGATCGGGAAACGTCAGGCGAACGCCATGAAAACGCGTCGAAAATCGGATCTGCCGACGAAGGTCTGCGCGGCGTGCGGCCGGCCCTTCGCGTGGCGCAAGAAGTGGGGAAAGGTCTGGGACGAGGTCCGCTATTGTTCGGAGCGGTGCAAGCGGGCGCGGGGCAAGGATTAGGCGAAGCGCGCAAGAATTGGGTCGAGATCGACCTTTGCACCCAGACGTTCGGCAAGAAGGTAGCAGCCCAGCACCTTGCGTTGCAGCAAAAGCGTGTCGGTGGGCGGCGCGTGGATGTCGACCTGTTCGTCGGCCAGAAGCAGCCCCTCGTGGCGCAGGCGGGCCAAGAGGCCGCAGGTGGCGAAATCGAGCGTGCCGCCCTGACGCAGCGGTTCGGCGGCAATTCCGAAAAGGCGCAGGATATGCGCGCGGTCGGTATCAGACGTGTCCGAATCGACGAGGCCGATGGCGATCATCGCGTCCCAGGCCGCGGCATCGTCACCGCTCAGCGCGGCGTTGAAAAGGGCGCGGTAAATGTCCACTCGGTCCGGGGCGAATTCCAGCGTGGCGCCGAAATCGAGCAGGACGATCTGGCCCGTGTCGGGCTGATAGCGGTAGTTGGCGAAGTTGGGATCGGTCTGCATGTCGCGCAGTTCGAAGAGCTCGCGCAGGGTGAGCGTGATGAGCGCCGTGGCGATGCGGTCGCGGGTAGGTTGATCCATCCCGACAGTTGATTCGATGCTGCGACCGTCGACATAGCCCATGGCCAGGATGTCGCATGTGCTGAGGTCGTCATGGACAACAGGCAGGACGAAATCGGGGTCATCCGCGAGGTGTGAGCGAAAGCGGTTCAGGGCTGCGGCCTCGCGCGCGTAGTCGGTTTCCTCGTGCAGCTGCGCGGCGGCGTCGGTCAGCAGGCGGTCCGTGTCGAAACTGGCGGGCAACATGCCGGAGCGCCGCAGAATCAGGCCGAGGTTGCGCATGTCGCTGTCAATGCTGTCGCGGATGCCGGGGTATTGCACCTTGATCGCAAGGTCGCGGCCATCGCGGGTCTGCGCCCGGTGGACCTGTCCGATGGACGCAGCGGCAATCGGGTGCACGTCGAAGCGTTTGAAATGGCGCAGGAAATCGCGGCCCCAATTGGCGGCCAGCACTTTCTTCAGCTGCGCGGGCGGCATGAACTGGGCGTCGGCGCGCAGGCGGGCGAGGATGTCGGCAAGCTCGGGCGGGAGCATGTCGGCGGTTTCCATCGACAGAAGCTGGCCCGCCTTCATCGCCGCGCCGCGCATGTTCGCCAGGTGATCGGCGACGCGGGTGACGTTGGAGGGCGTCATCAGCAGGTCCTGCAGTCGGGGTCTGCGCCCGCGCAGCAGTTCCCATCCGCCGTTTGTGACGACATTGCCGGCCAGCGCCGTCGCCATGCCGCCGGTCCGTGCCATGCGCGAAAAGCGCCCGGTGGGCACGCGGGCGGCACGTTTGCGGTCGGGCGGGTTCTGGTCGTTCATCGCGTCCCCTCGGCGCGGTTCTTCAGCCGTGGGCCAAGGTGACGGACAAGCGCCGGACGCAGGCGCAGGAAGGCGCGATAAGCCAGTTCGGCCACCGGCACGACGCCGGGGATGCGCGAGAGTTTGGCGAGGTGGCGCCAGCCGGGCAGGCGCTTCCAGACCTCGAAAAACCCCGCGGCGCCGGACACCAGCGTCCCGTCGGGGCGGCGGGTGTGGAACCGGCCCATCGCCGCCTTGCGGTCGAGATCGGGTGCCGGGGCATCGCCGCAGCGCAAGATGTCGGTGAAGTCGATGCGGTCCGCCCGGTCGCGTTTGCGGTAAAAGTTGATTTCGGCACGGCAGAGCGGGCAGGACCCGTCGTAGTACACCGTCAGCTTGTCCGGCGGTTTGGGCATGTCAGCCCGGGTCCTTGCCCAGTTCGGGTTCCCGCTTGAGGATCCGCTGAAGCGTGCGGCGGTGCATGTTGAGCAATTGCGCCGTCTTGGTAATGTTGCCGTCGGTGCGTTCCAGAAAGCGTTCGATGTGCACGCGCTTGGCCTCTTCCGGCGAAATGGGATTTTCGGGCGCGGGAGGCAGGACCCCTTCGGCGGCCAGCAAGGCGTCGACGATCTCATCCCCGTCGGCGGGCTTGGCGAGATAGTCGATCGCGCCGAGCTTGACCGCTGCGACGGCGGTGGGGGTGTTGCCGTAGCCGGTCAGCACGAGGGCGCGGGCCGATTTGCGCTGTTTCTTGAGCATCTCGATGACCTCGAGCCCGGAGCCCTCGCCGAGATGCAGGTCGATGATGGCGAAGGCGGGGGGGCGAGCCTCGATCGCGGTGGCGGCCTCGGCCAGGGTGGCGACCGGGATCGGGTCGAAACCGCGGCTGGCCATGACCTTGGACAATTGCTCGCGGAAGATATCGTCATTCTCGACGATCAGGAGCGTGGTGTCGTTGGGTAGCTTTCTCATATCATCCTCTCTGCACGGGATACGTGCGGGGGGCGTGACCGGATGACTGCCGGGGCGGGGGTGCGACAGTTTGCGCAGGGGGTGGCCCGAAACGCCGACGGCGCCCCGGGAGACCCCGGAGCGCCGCCTGTTTTCCTTTCGGATACCAACCGATCAGCCCGGCTGAACCCGGTCGGCGTCCATGACCTTGGCCCATGCCTTGACGAAGTCCTTGACGAACTTGCCGCCATTGTCGGCCTGGGCATAGACCTCGGCTTGGGCGCGCAGCTGCGAGTTGGAGCCGAAGACGAGGTCGCAACGGGTCGCGTCCCATTTCTTGTCGCCGGTCTTGCGGTCCTTGCCGATGAAGGTCATGCCCTTGTCGTCGGTGGCTTCCCAGACGGTGCGCATGTCCATCAGGTTGACGAAGAAGTCGTTGCTGAGCGTGCCGACGCGGTCGGTGAAGACACCGTGCGCGGTGCCCCCATAGTTGGTGCCCAGCATCCGCAAGCCGCCGATGAGCACGGTCATCTGCGGTGCCGACAGGCCCAAGAGGTGGGCGCGGTCGACCATCAGTTCCTCGGCCGAGACGGTGAAGTCGCCGGCGAGGTAGTTGCGGAACCCATCGGCCTGCGGCTCCATGATCTCGAAGGACGCGGCGTCGGTCATCTCGTCGGTGGCGTCGGTCCGGCCCGGGGTGAAGGGCACGGTGATGTCTTGACCGCCGGCCTTGGCCGCCGCTTCGACCGCTGCATTGCCGCCGAGGACGATCAGGTCGGCCAGCGAGATCTTCTTGCCGCCCGAGGCGGACGCGTCGAAGTCCGACTTGATGCCTTCGAGGACCTTGAGGACCTTGGCCAGTTGCTCGGGCTGGTTGACCTCCCAGTCCTTTTGCGGGGCGAGACGGATGCGCGCGCCGTTGGCACCGCCGCGCATGTCCGAGCCGCGGAAGGTCGAGGCCGAGGACCAGGCGGTGTAGGCCAGTTCGGAGACCGAAAGGCCGGAATCGCGGATCTTGGCCTTGAGGGCGGCCACGTCGGCGTCGTCGACCAGCGGATGATCGACCTCGGGGACCGGATCCTGCCAGATCAGCACTTCGTCCGGCACCTCGTTGCCGAGATACATGTTGCGCGGCCCCATGTCGCGGTGCGTCAGCTTGAACCATGCGCGGGCGAAGGCGTCGGCGAACTCGTCCGGGTTGGCATGGAAGTGGCGCGAGATCTTCTCGTATTCCGGGTCCATGCGCATCGCCATGTCGGCGGTGGTCATCATGATGTGCTGATCGCGTTTCGACGGATCCTCGGGATCGGGTGCCATGTCTTCGGGCTTCTGGTCCTTGGGCTGCCATTGCCACGCGCCGGCGGGGCTCTTGGTGAGCTCCCATTCGTAGCCGAAGAGCACGTCGAAATAGCCCATGTCCCATTTGGTGGGGTTGGGCGTCCATGCACCTTCGAGGCCGGAGGTGATGGCGTCGCGGCCCTTGCCGGAGCCGTAGGTGGAGAGCCAGCCGAAGCCCTGTGCCTCCATCGCGCCGCCCTCGGGCTCGTTGCCCACATGCGAGGGATCGCCCGCGCCGTGGGTCTTGCCGAAGGTGTGGCCGCCCGCCGTCAGTGCCACGGTTTCATAGTCGTTCATTGCCATCCGGGCGAAGGTTTCGCGGATGTCGCGGGCAGAGGCCAGCGGATCTGGCTGGCCGTCGGGGCCTTCGGGGTTCACGTAGATCAGGCCCATCTGCACGGCGGCAAGCGGGTCCTCGAGAAGGCGGTCGCCGGAATAGCGGCTGTTGGGTTTGTCGGAGGTGGCGAGCCACTCGGTTTCCGACCCCCAGTAGACGTCTTCCTCGGGCTCGAACACGTCCTTGCGGCCGCCGCCGAAGCCGAAGATCGGGCCGCCCATGTCCTCGATCGCCATGTTGCCGGCGAGGATCATCAGGTCAGCCCAGGAAATGGCGTTGCCGTATTTCTGCTTGATCGGCCAGAGCAGGCGACGGGCCTTGTCGAGGTTGCCGTTGTCGGGCCAGCTGTTGAGCGGGGCAAACCGCTGGGTGCCCGAGCGTGAGCCGCCGCGGCCGTCGGAGGTGCGGTAGGTGCCCGCCGAGTGCCACGCCATGCGGATGAAGAAGCCGCCGTAATGGCCGTAGTCGGCGGGCCACCAGTCCTGGCTGTCGGTCATCAGCGCCTTGAGGTCTTTTTTCAGCGCGTCCATGTCGAGGCCCTTGAAGGCTTCGGCATAGCTGAAATCCGGGCCCATCGGGTCGGATTCAGGGGTGTTCTGATGCAGGATCTTGAGGTTCAGCTGGTTCGGCCACCAATCGCGGTTGGACCGGACGCTGAACCGGGTCGCACCATGCATGACCGGGCATTTGCCGGAGTTTTCGAGATCGTTGCCGTCCATTGAGTCTCTCCCAGATATTGCTGTCTGACTGCGCCCGATGCCTGTGAGGCGGGCGGATTGCTGCGTGAGAAGACGTAAGCATTGCCGCGCGTGATGCAACGCGGGAATCGTTTCTCCGCACAGATCATATCAAGGGATTTCAATGAGAATAAGTTGCATTTATTCATCGGATTGATAAATTAATTTTATGAAAAACCTTTCGCTGAAACAGTTGCGTTATTTCGAGGTGCTGGCCCGGGTGGGGCATTTCGGGCAGGCCGCCGAGATCTGCGCTGTCACCCAGCCGGCGTTGTCGGTTCAGATCAAGGCGCTGGAGGCGGCGGCGGGGGCGGCGCTGTTCGAGCGTACGACGCGGGAGGTGCGGCTGACAGGGTTCGGGGTGGAGTTCGCCGCGCGGGTGCGCGAGATCCTGCGGTCGGTGGACGAATTGTCGGATCTTGCGCGCAAGGCCCAGGAGGGGCTGGGCGGGCGGCTGAGGCTGGGGGTGATTCCGACGATCGCGCCCTATCTTCTGCCGCGCTTTCTGACCCGGCTGAACGCGGCGTTTCCCGATCTGGACGTGCAGGTGCGCGAGAGCATCACGCCGCGCCTGATCGCGGAGCTGGGCGAGGGCGGGCTGGATCTGGCGATCGTGGCGCTGCCTGTTTCGGAGCGGTCGCTGGAAGAATGCCCGGTCTTCGAGGAGCCGATGGTCCTGGTGCGGCCCGAGGCCGAGGCAGAGGCGCCGGTGCCGGAGGTGACGGCCCTGCACACCCGGCGGCTGTTGCTGCTGGAGGAAGGGCATTGTTTTCGCGACCAGGCGCTGGCCTTTTGCAATATCCCCGGCGGCGGGCCGCGCGACGGGCTGGAAGGCACATCGCTGTCGACATTGGTGCAGATGGTGGGCGCGGGAATGGGGATCACCCTGATCCCCGAAATGGCGGTGCAGGTGGAAACCCGGTCGGCCCCGGTGTCGGTGGCGCGGTTCCGCGACCCGCAGCCGATGCGGCAGGTCGGCATGGTCTGGCGCAGGACCAGCCCGCTGGCCGAACGGTTCCGGGTCGTCGCTGATCTGCTGGCGCCGGAGGCGCCCGCGCTGGCTCAGTAGTCCTTTTCGAAGAAGATGCCGACGCCGGTGTTGCCGGTGGTGCTGGTCGAGCCCTTGACGGTCAGGTTGCGCCCGATGTCGAGGTTCAGGTTGATCTCCTGGTTGCCTTCGCTGTCGGCGGTGACCTCGGAATAGAGGTTTTCCGACAGGTAGGCGCCGGCGGTGACCTGGGTCGCACCGTCCTCGGAGGTCGACACGTCGAGGTCGCTGAGACCGAGAGCGCCGCGAATGTCCAGACCGCCGGAGCGCTGGCCCGACAGGGTGGCGGCGGCGGCGACGAGCTGGGCCGCCTGGAAGGCCGAGATGTCGTCGAGCCCGCGCCCGAAGAGCAGCCGCGCGACGGCCTCGTCCTGGGGCAGGTCGGGGACGGATTCGAAGGTCACGGAGGGCGAGCTTGCCAGCCCCTCGATGATGGTGCGCACGAGGATGCCGTCATTTTCGGTTTCGGCCACGAAGCGCAGGTAAGGGTCGAGCGCGCCGCGCAGGTCGATCACGCCTTCGGTCAGCTCGATGCGGCGGCCCAAGATGTCGAGCCGGCCCCGGATCAGTTCGAAAAGGCCGCTGGGCACGACATCGGCCGTGGTCCCCTGAAGCCGGACGCGGCCACCGAGTTCGGCGTCGAGGCCGCGGCCGCGCACGAAGATGCGGTTCGGCGCGTTGATGACCAGGTCGAGCGGGAAGGCGACGGGGGCGCTGCTTTCCTGGCCGATGATCCCGGCGCGGGCCCGGGTCCGGCGCACGTCGGCCGGTTCGCCCACATGGGTGATCTCGGGAATGTCGCCCGGGGTGCGGGTGCCGCTGCCCGAGGGCACGCGCAGTTCGGTCCGGCCCAGGTTGACCGTGCCGCCGATGGTGGCGCCGCCGGTGAGCGGGCCGTTGATGCCGACCTGGCCGGAGACGGTCGTGGTGTAAAGGTCCGGGTCGGTGACGACGAGGTCGTTGAGCGCGGCTTGGAGATTGGCGTTGAAGGGAGGCGACAACGTGATCGGCCCGCGCACGCGGAAATTGCCGCCGGTGCCCATCGAGGCGGTGATGTCGGTCTCGGCCCGGCCCGAGGCAAGGCGGACGGCGCCGTTGATGCCCGTGATGGCGGTCGAGAGGCCTCGGCAGGGCGAATCGACCGTCGGAGATGTTGATCACGCCCGACAGCGACCCCAACGCCGGCGGTCCGTTCACGCTGAGGTCGAAGTTGGCGAGACCCGCGATGGAGCGGGGCGCGAGGAACGGGTTGGCCAGGGCAAGCGGCGCGGAGCCGTTTACGTCGAGATCGAGGCTGTTGCCGTATCCGTTGATCGAGCCGTTGACGCGGGCATTGGTGCCGCCGGGGCCGGTGGCGTCGAGCGATACGCGGATCTGCTCGCCACGGCGGTCGACGATTGTGACCGTGCCGTTGGCCGAGACCGCGCCCGGGAAGGCGGGCACGAAGATGCCGAGGTCGGCCAGCCGGGCCGACACGTTTACAGGCGCGCCGGGACCGCTGCCTTCGGCATCGACCGTGAGGCGGGGCGTCTGGATGTCGATGTAGCGGATGCCCGGGGCGTCCTCGCCCAGAGCGACGGAGGCGCGGGCGTCGATGCTGCCGGCGATCAGCTGATCGAGTTGAGCGATGCCGGTGCGCAGGTTGGAGCCGTCGATATCGGTGGTGATGTCGAGCGTGCGACCGCGCACCTGTCCGGAGCCTTCGAGTGTCATGTCGAGCGTGCCGGTGAGCGGGCGATCCAGCAGCGGCGCGAGGCGCGACAGGTCGCTGGCGTTGAGGGTCATCTGACCTTCGACCGGCAGAAGCGTATCCTCGGGGTAGACCGTGCCGGAGGCCGAGAGCGTCGTACCCGCGCCCGAGGCGTCGAGTTGCGATATGGTGACGGGACCGCCTTTTTCCCAGGTGGCGGCGGCGTCGAGCGTGGCGGGGCCGGACATGCGCGGTTCGATCCGGGCGAGATCGGCGATGGCCGCCTTCACTGCCAGTTCGCCATCATCGGAATCGAGCCGGCCCGAGGCGTCGGCCTCGAGCGCCGGGGTGCGGACCGAGAAGCGTTCGAGCACGGTGCCGTCGGTGTCGCGCTGCGCGGCGATGGACACTGTGCCTGCGCCTTGCATCAGGGCATCGACGCGCGGCTCACCGATTTCGATATCGTTGGTTTCGGCGTCGAGCACGATGTCGAACGCGCCGCCGCGGATGCGGCCGGAGCCTTCGAGCACCACTGTCGCGGCGCCGTCGAGGTCACGGCCGGCAAGCTGGGCGAAGCGCGAGAGGTCCTGCGCGGCGAGCGTCACCTTGCCCTCGGCGGGAAGGTTGGGGTCTTCGGGAAAGACCGCGCCGCTGCCGGTCAGTGTGGCATCCGCCAGGGTGGCCTCGAGCGCGGAGATGTTGAGCGCGTCGCCTGTGCTCCAGTTGACGGATGTCGTGAGCGTGGCAGGGCCGGAAAGTGTCGGCTCGACCTGGGCCACGTTGTCCAGCCGTGCCTCGATATCCAGCAGACCTTCCTCTGCGTCGAGCCGGCCCGACGCGTTCGCGGCAAGGGCCTGTGTCTGGATCGTGAGGCGTTCGAGCACGGTGCCGGTGGTGTCGCGCCGCGCGGCGAGCGACAGGGTGCCCTGGCCGGTCATCAGTGGATCAAGGCGCGGCTGGCCGATGGCCAGATCGTTGGTTTCGGCCTCGAGCTCGATATCGAAGGATCCGCCCAGAAGCGTGCCGGTGCCCTCCAGCGTGGCATTGGCGGCGCCGGAGATATCCTGGTTCGAGATGGCTGCAAAGCGCGAGAGGTCGGCGGCGTTTAGCGTTGCGTTGCCAGTGAAGGGAAAGCCGTCTTCGAGACTTTCCAGTTCGCCGGTGGCAGTGAGGGTGACATTGCCGCTTTCCACCTCAAACGCCTCGATGACCAGGGGCTGGTCCTGCTGCCAGTCGAGGGTCATGGTGCCGGAAGGCGCGGTGCCGATGGCCTCGGCCAGCGCGGGATCGGAATGGTCCACGCTTTCGGCGTTGAAGGTGATGTCGCCGGAGAAGGACCTGTCGGGAGCGTCGGTGATCTGACCCGTCCCGGAGAGCGTGGCGCGCTCGACGCTGAGCCCGTCTTGCAAAAGGTCGACGATCTGGACTTCGGCTTGCCAGGCATCGTCCTGCGCGGCGTCGAAGCTGGCCTTGAGCCGGGCATTCTGCAGGGTCGTGGGCGAACCGGAGACGGGCAGGCGCACGACCTCGCCGTCGTCGCTGCCGATACGGCCCTGCAGTTGCAGCGTCTCGGGCCAGCCGGAGGCCGACAATGCCAGGTTGCCCTCAAGCTCCAGCGCCTCGGACTGGATCGCAAGCTGATCGAGCACGAGACGTCCGCTGGCCTGGGTCTGGCCGGCGACTTCGAGGCTGGTGGTTTCGCCGAAGAAGGGTTGGAACTGTTCCTCAAAGAGCGGGCGCAGGTCGCCGTCGAGGTCGGCGGAGAAGGTGTAGCCTTGCGTGTCGTCACCGTCGATGGCGCCGACATTCACGGCGCCGCCAAATCGCCGCTGGCCGTCGGAGCTGAGCGCTATACGTGCGGTATAATCGGACAGGGGCGCCTCGCCCGTCACCTGCAGGCGCAGGGCCGGGGTGTCGGGGATGCCGAGGAGCGTGGCCACGATACCGTCACGGCCCTCCTGGAAGTCGAGGTCGAGGGAGAGAACGCGGGTTTCGTTGGAAAACGCGCCTTCGAACGTCAGGCTGTCGTTGCGGTCGAGGCGCTGGATGGCGAGATTGGCGGCGCCCTCGCCGTCGGCGAGGGTGACGTTGCCTTCGAGCGAGAGCTGGGCAGGCTCGCCCAGAACGGACTCGCCCAACTCGATGCGCTCGATCTCGACCAGTTCGACATTCACGGACACGGGGAGTTCGGGCAGGGCGAACTGTGTCGCCTCGGCGTCATCGGGGCTGACGCCTTCGCCGCCGGCGGGAAGGCGTTCAAGGATGATCTCGGCCGCGGTGAGTTCCTCGACCTCGAGCCGGCCACCGAGGAGGGCGGAGCGGGACCACACGAGCGAGGCGTCGCGCATGGTCAGCCATGTGCCGTCCTCGTCGGCGATGGTCAGGCTTTCCAGTGTGGCGTTGGAGGACAATGCGCCGCTGAAGCCGGTGACCGTCACGTTGCGGCCCGCGCTGGAGAGATTGTCCTGAAGCCAGTTCTCGATGAACGACTTGTCCTCTTCCTCCTGGTCCTGAGCCAGCAGGGGCGCGGAGAGACCGAAGGTGAAGATCAGAAGAAGGGAAAGCAGTCGGCGCATCAGAATGCCTGTCCAATACCTATGTAGAACTCGTAATCCTCGCCCGCGTCGCCGTCGAGCGGAGTGGCCACGTCAAGGCGGATCGGGCCGATACCGGTGTCGTAGCGGATGCCGAAGCCGGCGCCGGAATGCCAGTCACCGTCTCCGCCGCCGAAGCTGTCGCGGCCGACAAAGCCGGTGTCGGCAAAGCCCACCACCTGCCAGGAATCGGCCACCCGGGCACGGACCTCGCCCGAGAGCGCGAGGAAGGACCGCCCGCCGCTGGTGTTGCCGCCGCCCAGATCGACGCCGAGCGACTGGTAGGGCTGGCCGCGCACGGTGTTGGAGCCGCCCGAGAAGAACAGCATCTCGGGGGGGACGTCGAGCAGGGACGCACCTGTGACCGAGCCGATCTGGGTGCGCCCGGCCAGCACGATCGTGTCGTTTTCGCCGAAGCCCACATAGGTCCGGGCGTCGGCATAAAGGCGGAAAGCCGGGTCGCCTGCATCGAGCGCGAGGAACGGCGTGGCCTCGAGGCCGACATAGAACCCTTCGGTGGCGTCGAGCGGTTCGTCGCGGTTGTCGAAGGTCAGCTTGCCCGGCAAGAGCAGGAGTTGATTGGTGCGCGAGCCGAGGTCGTCGTCGATTTCGGCATACTGGTATGTGATGCCGATCTCGCCTTCGAGTTCGTCGGAGAAGATGTGTGACACGCCGCCGCCGACCTCGAAGGTGCGCTGGCGGTAGTCCTCTTCGTCCACTTCCTCGGCGCGGGCCTGGAGGAACGCGGTGGTGTCGGGCGTGAAGGTTGCGGGACGCTCGAAGCGGGCGGAGAGGCGATAGTCGATGCCGCCCGAGTCGCCGCCTATGCCGCCGACCTCGCCCTCGATCCGCAGGCGTTCGGCGCCGCCCAGAAGGTTGCGGTGAAGCCAGAAGCCGCTGAGGGTGAGACCTTCGAGCGAGGCGATCTCGGCGCCGAAGCCGATGCGTCGGGGCTTGGCGTCGATCACCTCGGCCTGGATGTCGAGCGTGCCGTCGGGATTGGGCACGGCGGCCTCGTTCAGCACGACCGAGCGGAAGGCGCCGGTGCGGCGCAGGCGCTGGCTGGCGTCTTCGAGTTCCTCGGGAGAGAAGACCTTGCCCGAGGGCAGGCCGGCGATGGCGCGGATGCGGTTGGCGCGCACGGCGCTGGGCCGGGTGATCACCAGGTCTCCGAAGCGCAGGCGGGGGCCGGGCGCCAGGCGGATCTCGGACGCGACGGTGGCGTTGCGATGGTCGGCGGTGATCGACTGGCCGTCGAGTTCGGCCTTGGCGTGTCCGGCCTCGCGCCAGCCGGTGACGCCGGCCTCTGCCGTGTCACGTATGACACTGGCGGAGGCGCGCTGGCCGCGGGCGTAGCCTTCGGGCAGTTCGGATTCGGGCGCGACCGGGCCGATTGCGGCGCGAGAAAACGTGAAGGGCGAGCCGGGCTGGACGATAACGACGACGCGGTTCACACGGCTGGGCCCGGCGATGGGCGAGATATCCGCCGCCTCGCGCCCGTCGACGCGGATGCTGACCACACCGCCATAGAACCCAGCGTCGTAAAGTGCGCCGACCATCCGGGCATAATCGGCTCTGGCCGCGGCAAGGATGTCCTGGGTGGTCGCGTCCTCGTCCTCGGCGGTTTCGACGGTGAGGGAGGATTTGCTGAGATACTCGGCCATTTCCGGCGGAGCGCCCCGGACCTGGACCGTCGCCTCGACCGCCAGGACCGGACGGGTCAGCAGCAGGGACAGGATGAAGAACCAGGGCGCGACGCGACGACACTTGAACAACAGGGCAGCTCCGTTTCCGGGGCCCGCGGCGGGCCCAAGGCGTGAAGATGAAGACCGCAAGCGTCGGCGACCATTCGTCGCCACAGGCAACCCCCATCACGAGCCAAACTAGAGCGAGCAGTCCGGTATTCCCAGCAGGAAAGTTCATTTGTAGGGCGATTGGCCGCAATGAATTGCGCGATTGGCGAGATTCTTCCGAACCGGTGTTGACGCGGCCCTGTGGCTGACGCCCTTCTATGTTCGGGCGAAGTCGCGCAGGGGGAACGATTGCCCATGGCCGCGAGAGGGAATATGACGTCAGGCAAGATAAGGGATTTCGACGCGTTGAAGGGGCACGTGGGGGACTCGCAGAAATATTCTCAGGTCCGGACGGTGGCGTTGGTTATCATTGCCTTCGCCGTGGTTCTGTTTCTGTTGGTACAGGCCCGGTTCATCCTGATCTCGCTGGCGGTGGCGGTGATCCTGTTCACGCTGACCTCGGACGTGATCCGGCTGATCGCGCGGCAGAGAATCGGGCGGTTCCGCATTCCCAGCTGGCTGGCCTCGATCGTGGCGCTTCTGCTTATCTCGACCGCGCTGCTGCTCTTGTCGTCGATCCTGCTGGCGCAATTGAACACCGTTCTGGGCACGACGTTGTCCTATGCCGAGCGGGCGCCGTCGGCGATGGCGTCGCTGTTCGCATGGATGGGCGAGGACGTGGAGCGCGCCGTTCTGAACTCGCTCAACAGCGTCGAGGTCTCGGGCTATGTTCGGGCCGTGGCGGGGCAGGCGGGCAGCCTGATGCAGGGCACGGTGCTGGTGATCCTGTTCTTCGGGTTCCTGTTTGCCGAGCGGATCTGGTTCGGCACCAAGATGTTGAACTTCTTCGATGATCCGGCGCAGGCGGAGCGGGCGAACCGGATCTTCAACTCGATCATCCACCGGGTGAATTATTACCTGCTGATCAAGACGCTGGTCAGCGTGATCACAGGGGCGATGGTCTACGTGGTGGCGATGCTCTTTGACATCGAACTGGCGCTGTCGCTGGGCATCCTGACATTCATTCTGAACTACATACCCAATATCGGCTCGATCGTGGCAACCGGCATGGTTGCGCTGGTGGGCTATGTCGAGACCGGCGAGGCGTCGGTGACGGCGGGGTTGTTCGTGATCACCGGGGTGATCCAGTTCGTCAACGGCAACGTGATCGACCCGTGGCTGATGGGGCGGGCGCTGCGGTTGTCGTCGTTCGGGATCATCATCAGCCTGGCGTTCTGGGGCGCGGTCTGGGGCATTCCGGGCATGTTCCTTTCGGTGCCGATCATGGTGATGCTGCTGGTGATCTGCAGCCATGTGCCGGATCTGCGGAAAGTGGCGGTGCTGCTGTCGCGGGAAGGTCTTCCCGAGGACGACCGCGAACTCGACCGCCTGAACGAGGAGATCGAGAGCCGCAGGGCATCCTGACCGCGCCGGGGCGCCGGTGCCGACGGCCGGGCGTCAGTAGATGAAGGTTTGCGGTGCCTGTCCCTCGATGCTCTGGCCGCGATACATGCCTTCGCAGTTGAAGGGCATGGTGACGGTGCCGTCCGCGCCGATGGCGATGAGGCCGCCGGAGCCGCCGATGGCCACCAGATCCTGCATCACCACCCGCGCGGCCGCGTCGGTCACGTTCTGAGCTGCCAGCCGGATACGGGCGTCGATCTCGTGCGCGACGGAGAGACGGATGAACGCCTCGCCATCGCCGGTGGCCGAGACGGCGCAGCTGTCATTGGCGGCGAAAGTGCCGGCACCGATCAGGGGGCTGTCCCCTATGCGCCCAGCGCTTTTGGCGGTCATGCCGCCCGTGGAGGTGGCGGCGGCGAGGTTGCCGGCGCGGTCGCGGGCCACGGCCCCGACGGTACCGTGACGGCGCGAGGGGTCGTCGTCGAGCGTGCCGTCGGCTTCCATGCGCAAGGTTTCCTGAAGCGCGTCCCAACGCTCTTGCGTGAAGAAATAGCCGGTCTCCTCGAACGCGAGGCCGGCGTCGCGCGCGATGCCGAGCGCGCCTTCACCGGCCATCAGGACATGCGACGTGCGCTCCATCACGGCGCGGGCCGCCTCTATGGGGTTGCGCGGGCCGCAAATGCCGGCGACGGCCCCGGCGCGACGGTCGCGCCCACCCATGAGAGCGGCGTCCATCTCATGCGTGCCCGCCCGGGTGAAGACCGCGCCGCGACCGGCATTGAAGAGCGGCTCGTCCTCGAGCGCCCGCACAGCGGCGGTGACCGCGTCGAGAGCGGTCCCGTCGGCGGCAAGCACCGCGTCGCCCGCCGCCAGCACGCGCGCGAGGGCCGCGTGGCAGGCCGCTTCACGCGCCTCGCTCATCTCCGACCGGGGCAGGACCCCGGCGCCACCGTGAATCGCCAGTGCGAATCCGTCGCTCATCTCTCGCTCCTGCCTTGTTTTGCGCCGTTTTGGCGGGTTCTGGTTGCCAAGAATCCCACATAGCGCGGGATTCGTGACGTTGCGACCGCTTTTGCTGTTGCGAGCCGTGGTTTACGTGACATTCTTGTGAACGGGATGGTAATGTCTACTACATATAGATAGTAGTCCAGTGATGAACGGAGCAATTCGATGGACATGTCGGTGAAGCCCAGCCCCCGGGGTAAACTCGTCGCGATTGGCGGCGCCGAGGATAAGTCCGCCAAGGCGGCGATTTTGGGGCGCGTGTTGAAACTCTCGAACAGGGAAGCACCGGTGGTCGGCATGATCACCACGGCCAGCAGCATCCCCGACGAGGTCTTCCCCGCCTACAAAGAGGCCTTCGACGCGCTGGGCGCGTCCGAGGTGCTGGATATTCGCATCCGCGAGCGGTCCGACGCCGGCGACTCCAAGATGGTCGAGATGATCCGCAAGAGCGACGTTCTGTTCATCTCCGGCGGCGACCAGATGCGCCTGACCAGCATCTTCGGCGCATCGAAGGCGCTGGAGGCGATTCGTTCGATTTATCACGAGGGCGCGGTTATCGCGGGTACCAGCGCGGGGGCGGCCTGCCAGTCCTCCACGATGGTCTATGGCGGCAGCGCGATCGACAGCCTGCGCAAGGGCGCGGTCAAGATGAGCGCCGGGTTCGGCCTGATCGAGGGGGTCATCATCGACACCCATTTCCTGGAGCGCGGGCGGTTCTCGCGGCTGATGGAAGTGGGGGCGACCAACCCCGAATATCTGGGCATCGGGCTGGGCGAGGACGCCGCCGTATTGTTCGAGAACGGTGTAATCAAGGCCTTTGGACCCGGTCATGTAATCCTCGTTGACAGTTCGAGGATATCCAGTTGCAATGTATTCGACTTGTCAGACGGTGAGGCGGTGAGCGTCCACAATGTCGTGATGCATGCGCTGGTCGAGGGTGATGGATACAACCTGGCGGACCGGCGGGTCCTGAGTGCCAAACAGCTTGGGGCCGAGAGTCTGGAGCTGAAGGATGCGTATACTTGAACACCGTGCGCTGCGCGGACCCAACTATTACAGCCGCTACCAAGCGATCTACATGCGGCTGGACATCGAGGAACTGGAAGACCGGCCGAGCGACAAGGTCGACGGCATTGCCCAGAACCTTGCAAGGCTGATCCCGACCATACAGGAACACCGCTGCTCGGTGGGCGTGCCCGGCGGGTTCTTGCAACGTGTCGAGGCCGGCACATGGGCCGGCCACATGGTCGAGCACGTGGCGATCGAGTTGCAGAACATGATCGGGTTCTCGGTGGGCTACGGCAAGACCGTCGACAGCTATGACAAGGGTGTCTACCACGTCGTCTATCGCTATCGCGACGAGGCCACGGGGCTGGCCTGCGGCGAAGAGGCGGTGGAGATCGTCCAGGCGCTTTACGATGGCAAGGACGTGGACCTGGAGCCGGTGATCGACCGGCTGAAGGAAGTGCGGGACGCCAACGCGTTGGGCCCGTCGACCGGGTCGATCGTGAACGCCGCGAAGGCGCGGAACATTCCGTGGTACAACCTGACCGAGGGTACCAGCTATACGCAGTTGGGCCACGGCGTGAAGCAGCGAAAGTTCCAGGCGACGGTGACGGACGCATCGGGGATCATCGGTCACTCGATCGCCGACGACAAGGAATGGACCAAGCAGGTGCTGGCCGACGCCGGCGTGGCCGTGCCGAAAGGCTATATCGGCTATAGCTGGGAAGAGGTGAGAGACGCCGCGGAGTGGATCGGCTGGCCGGTCGTGACAAAGCCCCTGTCGGGCAATCACGGGCGCGGCGTGACCACCGACATCACCAATGAGGAAGAGTTGAAATCGGGCTACGAGGCCGCGCTGGCGCGCTGCCGGGACGATTACAACGCGGTCATCGTGGAAAGCTACATCAAGGGCGAGGACCACCGCATCCTGGTGATCGACGGCAAGCTGGTCGCCGCCGCCCGGCGGCGCCCGGCGCATGTAGAGGGTGACGGGACCTCGACGATCCAGCAACTGATCGACGAGGAAAACAAGGACCCGCGCCGGGGCGTGGGCCACGAGAACCTGCTGACCCAGATCCACGTGGACGAGCAGACATTGCGCCTGCTGGAGCAGGCGGAGCTGACGCTGGACTCGGTGCCGGAGAAGGGCGAGATCATCTATCTGAAATCCACCGCCAACATCTCGACCGGCGGCACGGCGACGGACCTGACCGACGAGGTGCACCCCGAGATCAAGTTCTCGATGGAACGCATCGGGCGGCTGGTGGGCCTTGATATCATCGGGATCGACATGCTGGCCGAGACCCTGACCAAGCCGCTGGACCAGCAATCGGCGGGCGTGGTCGAGGTAAACGCCGGGCCCGGTTTCCGGATGCACATGGCGCCCACCCACGGCAAGCCGCGTGCAGTGGGCGAGGCGGTGGTCAACATGCTGTTCCCCGATCCCACGGATGACGGGCGTATCCCGATCACGGCGATCACCGGCACCAACGGCAAGACCACCACGACGCGCCTGATCACCCATATCCTGCGGCAGGCGGGCAATTCGGTGGGCATGGGCTGTACCGGGACGATCGAGATCGATAATCACGTGATCCTCAAGGGCGACTATTCCGGACCTGCCGCCGCTCATGCGGTACTGCGTGAGCCCACGGTCGAACATGCGGTGCTGGAGGTGGCCCGCGGCGGGATCATGCGCCGGGGCCTCGGCTTTGACGAATGCGATGTGGGTGTTCTGCTGAACATCGCGTCGGACCACCTGGGCGAGCGCGATATCCATACGCTGGAAGAACTCGCGCGGTGCAAGACCGTTGTGGTCGACGCGGTGAAAAAGATCGGCGGGTTCTGCGTGCTGAATGCCGACGATCCGCTGGTGATGGACCAGGGCACCTACTGGGCGCGGGGCGAGATCATCTATTTCACGATGAATCCCGACAATCCGGACCTGAAGGAACATCTTGCCGACCACAAGATGGTCATTACCGTGCGCCAGGGTCGGATCGTGCTGTTGCGCGGTCAGGTCGAGGTCGAGGTGGCGGCGGTCAACGATGTGCCGATCTCCTTTGAGGGGCACGCGCCGTTCAACGTGCAGAATGCCATGGCGGCCACCGCCGCCGCGCTGGCGCACGGGCTGGAGATCGACGATATCCGCGCGGGGCTGCTGAGCTTCCACCCGACGCCGGCGCAGATGCCCGGGCGGACCAACTATTTCGAGGCCGACGGCGTGAAATGCCTGATCGACTATGGCCACAACGTGCCCGCGCTGGAGGCGTTGGAACCGCTGGTCAACGGCCTTGGGCAGCAGCGCAAGATTGCGGTTGCCACGGCGCCGGGCAACCGCCGGGACGAGGACCTTTCGGCGCTGGGCGCGCAACTGGCGAAGATGTGCGATGCCGTCTACGTCTACGAGACCGACGCGCGTGGCCGCAGCGAAGGCGAGACCGCCGGGCTGATCGAGAAGGGCGCGAAAGACGCGGGCTCGGCCGGGACTGTCGAGATCATCATGGATGAGCAGGCGGCGATCGACCGGGCCATAAGCGAGGCGAAGCCGGGCGACTTCCTGTTGCTGCTGGTCGATGACATCGAAGGTGCGACCGAGCGCCTGAAGGGCCGCAGCTATGGGGCGCAATCGGACCTTGGTCAGACCTGAGCCGCGTGCGCGCAATTGACGGGGAACAACGCCGCCGAATTGGCGTTGAGCGCTGAGGGAGTGATATGACAAAAAACGTTTTCGTCGTCGGAATGAACGAATTGAATGCGGCGCGACTGAAGCGCCTTCGAGGCGTCGAGGACGTGTCTTTTCACCCGCTTCTGACCTCTGCCGAGGTCTCTGACACGCAAATTTTCGACATTCCCGATATGCTGCGCCGGGCCGAGGAGACGCTGGACGCCTTCGACGGGTCGATCGACGCGATCGTGGGCTATATCGATTTTCCCGTGTCCACCATGCTGCCGCTTTTGTGCGAGAAATACGGTGTGCGGAACGCGTCGCTGGAATCGCTGCTGAAATGCGAGCACAAATACTGGTCGCGCAAGGTGATGGCCGAGGTCATCCCAGATCACGTGCCGAACTTCACCGCCTTCGATCCGTTCGACGACGAGGCACTGTCGGAGATCGGCGAAGCCGGCCTGCGGTTTCCGTTTTTCGTGAAGCCGATCAAGTCGTCGGGCTCTCGGCTGGGGTTCCGCATCGACAGCCCCGAGGATTTCGCCTACGCCACCGAGGCCTTCCGCGCCGAGATCAACGAAATTTCCGAGCCGTTCAACTATATCCTGAACAAGGCGAACCTGCCCGAGGACGTGAAGGCCGTTGAAGGCCATTACTGCATGGCCGAGCGCGTCATTGGCGGCCGGCAATGTACCGTCGAGGGATATGTGCACGAAGGCGAGGTGGTGCCCTACGGCGTGGTAGACTCGATCCGCTATCCGCAGGTGCTGAGCTTTTTCTACTATCTCTACCCGTCCACCCTGCCGCCGCGCATCCAGGAGCAGATGGCCGAGATCACCAAGACGGTGATGAAGCATATCGGCTATGACAATGCCGGGTTCAACATCGAGTATTACTGGGACGAGGTGCAGAACCAGATCTGGCTGCTGGAGATCAACACGCGCATCGCGCAATCCCATTGTGACCTGTTCGAGATGGTCGATGGGGTCAGTCATCAGCAGGTGACGGTGGACCTCGGCCTGGGCCGTAAGCCGGACATGCCCAAGGGCGAAGGGCCGGAGAGCGTTGCGGCGGAGTTCTTCTACCGCGTGTTCTTCAACGACGCGACCGTGGCGCGCGCGCCATCCCGCGCGGAGGTGGAAGTTGCCGCCGAGCAGGTCGAGGGGACGCGGATCACCTCTTATGTCAGCAAGGGCTCGAAGCTGTCGGAGCTGCCGGAGCAGGACGCCTACAGCTATGCGGTGGCGTCGGTCTGGATGGGCGCGCAGAAACAGTCGAAGCTGCTTTGGAATTACGAGCAGGTGATGAAGAAGCTGAACTACGAATTCACGGATATCGTGGAGTAGGGCGGCGGCGCGCGGGATATTTGGCCTGGCGCGCCGGCGAGATGGTTCCGGCAGTTCCGTAACGTCGAGATCCCGGGTCTAGGCCCGGGATGGAAAGTGCACGTGGCATCGGCTGGACATCCGGTGGCGTGGGCGATACCCGGACGCCCGAGTGCCCATTCTCCTGATACCCGAGCCGTTTTCATGAAAATCGACCACCCGCTGCCGCAGACCATCCGCGAGATCGAACACCTGGAAATCCCCCTGCCGGACGGCACGCGGCTGGCCGCGCGGGTCTGGATGCCGGAAGGTGCCGAGGCGCGGCCGGTACCGGCAATTCTGGAATACATCCCCTACCGCAAGAACGACAAGACGCTGGAGCGCGACCATGCCCGTGCGCCCTGGATGGCCGCACAGGGCTATGCCTATGTTCGGGTCGACCTGAGGGGGACCGGCGAATCCGAAGGCCTGATGACGGACGAGTACACCGAGACCGAGCTGCAGGACGGCTGTGACTTGATCGCGTGGATCGCCGCGCAGGGCTGGTGCGACGGCGGCGTGGGCATCGTCGGTATTTCGTGGGGTGGTTTCAACGGGTTACAGCTTGCCGCTTTGCGCCCGCCGGCGCTAAAGGCGGTGGTGACGATCTGCTCGACCGACGACCGCTATGCCGATGACATCCATTACATGGGTGGCACGGTGCTGGGCGATCACCTTTCCTGGGCCTCGGTCATGTTCGGGATCAATACCCTGCCGCCGGACCCCGCGCATGTGGGAGACCGCTGGCGCGCGATGTGGGAAGAGCGTCTGGACCGATCGGGCCTGTGGCTGGAGAACTGGATGCAGCACCAGACCCGGGACGATTTCTGGAAGCATGGATCAGTCTGCGAGGATTTCTCGGATATCGAGGTGCCGGTCTATGCCGTCAGCGGCTGGGCCGATGGGTATTGCCGGGCGGTGTTCCGGCTGGTGGAGCACCTGAAAGGCCCGGTCAAGGGGCTGGTGGGGCCGTGGGCGCACCGCTATCCGCATCTGGGCGAGCCGGGGCCGGCCATCGATTGGCTGAGCGAGGAAGTGCGCTGGTGGGACCAGTGGATGAAGGGCCGCGACACAGGGATCGCCGACGAGCCGCCGTTGCGCGTGTTTCTGCAGGATCACGCCAGGCCGCAGACGCATTACGACAGCCGGGAGGGTGCGTGGATCGACCTGCTAGCCTGGCCCTCGCCCGAAATCACGCGGGAGGCGTTTGCGCTGGACGCGGAGGGTGGACTTGGAAAAGGCGGCAAGGACGGTATCCTGGATGTATGCTCGCCGCTTTGGGTCGGTCGGCATGGGGGAAAGTGGTGCTCTTACGGGCATCCAGGCGACCAGCCCGGGGACCAGCGGCGAGAGGATGCCGGAAGCCTGACCTTCGAGACCGCGCCGCTGGACGCGGACCGTCACATGGTGGGCGATGCGAACCTGGTGCTGACCTTCAAGGTCGACCGGCCCGTCGCGCAGGTGGCGGCACGGTTGATGGACGTGGCGCCGTGCGGTGCGGCGACGCGGGTGAGCTATGGCCTGCTGAACCTGACGCATCGCGGCAGTCATGAACAACCCGAGACGCTGGTGCCGGGGCAGTCCTATACCGTCACGGTACCGCTGAAGCACGTGGCGCAGACCTTTCGCACGGGGCACCGCATCCGGCTGGGGCTGTCGACCAGCTATTTCCCCATCGCCTGGCCTGCGCCCGAGCCCGTAACGCTGAGCGTGGTGACGCCAGAGAGCTGGCTTGAGCTTCCGTTGTGCGATGCGGTGCCGGAGGCGGTCGAGGCGGCCTTTGGTCCGGCGCGGGCCGCGGAGCCGCTGGCACTGGACGTGGCGCGGGCGCCGGGCGCGACCTGGCAGCTTTACGAGGATGTCGACACCGGGCGTCTGGGCATCGAGGTGACGGACGACGAAGGCGCCGCGACGATCGTCCGGCAGGATTTCTTTCACGGCGCAAGAGGGCAGGAGCGATATTCGATCCTGCCCGACGACCCGCTCTCGGCCGAAGGCGAGACAAGCTGGACTCACGAGATGCGGCGCGACGACTGGAGCGTGAAGACGGTCACCCGGACGCGCATGACCTGTACCGCCACGGATTACCTCGTGACGGCGCGGCTGGAGGCGTTTCTGAACGGTGAATGCATCCGCGACCTTGATTGGAATGTTCGGATACCGCGCAATCATAACTGAGGATGGTGGGACCGGGGCCACCTTGACCGGCGGATGTCGGGAACGGCCGCGGTGCGCTGCCACGTAGGGATCAACGCGCCTTCCGAGACGACCGGGCCCGGGCTTTCATCGACGCCTTGACCTTATGAGGTCCACCGCGGCACGGGCGGCGGTTTCGATGCATTCACTGGTCAGGCGCCAGTGTTGGAAGGGACTTGCCTTAGGTCGATTCCGTGGCGGGGGGGCGTTGGTGTCGCGTCCACGTCTCTGCCTACCCGGTTGGGGAGGACTTCAAACTCAAGTGTAGGTAGTCAGCCTGGGGCGTGCTGTGGCACTTTGCCGGCTTGGGTCATCCTGCGAGGCGGGTGGATTCACGGTGTGTTCTGTCGCAATTCCGAAGTCCGGCGCCGGACAGGATTGGTAGGATCGCGACAAGAAGGGAGGGAAATCATGTTCGAGGGATGTGCCAGAAGGTGCTGTGACCGAAGAGATAAGCGCCTGGGCGAACATCTTGCCGGCAGGCCCACTGAGGATTCCGGTCGAGTGACGCGGGGTGATCCTTGATGCCCTCCGCGCTGTTGAACGCGGCCTGTGACGTTGCGGATGGCGAGAGCTATGCCGCCGATCTGCGGCGTGAGCTTTTCACGCTTTGGGGCCAGGTGTTGAAACGGCGCGCGCCGCATGTGGCGGAGTGGGCGCAAAGCGATACCGAGCATGTCATTCCAGCGGGGCCCGGCGCGGTGCCCTATCTTCAGGCGCTGAACATCTGGTTCCAGCTTTTGCGCATCATCGAGGAGAACGCCGCGATCCGGGACCGGCGCCAGATCGAGACGCAAAGCGGGGCGGAGGCCGTTCCCAGCAGTTTCGCACAGGCGTTGGCGCGCGAGGACTTAACGCCCGAACGCTTTGCCGAAATATCTCAGAGCCTGTCCGTCGGTCCGACCCTGACGGCGCATCCGACGGAAGCCAAGCGCGTCACGGTGCTGGAGATTCACCGCCGGATATATCGCAACCTCGTCTCGTTGGAGGCGCAACGCTGGACCAGCCGGGAACGCGCCGGGATCTTGTCGGATATCGAGGGCGAGATCGACCTTTTGTGGATGACGGGGGAGTTGCGGCTGGAGCGCCCCGACCTCAGCGACGAGATCGAGTGGGGGCTTCAGTTCTTTCGCGACGGAATTTTCGATGCAGTGCCACAGGTGTTCGAACAGTTCGAGCAGGCGGCCGCGCGCAGGTTCGGTACGTGCGATGCGCTTTCCCCGTGCATCCGCTTTCATTCCTGGATCGGCGGCGACCGCGACGGCAATCCGAACGTGACCGCCGACAGCACCGCCCATGCGCTGAAGCGGGCGCGCGATGCGGTGATGGACATGTACAAGGAGCACCTGCGGATTGCGGTTGAACGCTTGAGCATCAGCAACAGGATCGTGCCGCTTGACCCGGAGGTGCAGGGCGAGATGGAACGTCTGGCTTCGTTGTCGCCGAGCCGGGAGCGCAACCCCAACGAGCTGTTCCGGCAGGCGATATCGGCGATTTTGCATCGTCTGGAGACGTATCGGCACATCAGCCATTTCACCGCCGACCTCGAAGTCGTGGAAAAGGCGCTTGCCTCGGTCGACGCCGTGCGACTGGCGCGCCGCTACATCCGTCCGATCCGGTGGCGGGCCACGGTGTTCGGCTTCAGCATTTTCACGCTGGATATTCGCCAGAACTCCACGGTGACCACGGACACCATCGCCGAGATCTGGCGAGGCCGGGACAGCGGCGAGGTGCCGGAATATGGTGATCCCGCTTGGTCGAAGCGGTTGCGGGCGGAGTTGGCCGAACCGAAATTGCCCGAGCCCGACCCGAATGCGCTGTCAGATCAGGCCGTTGAGCTTCTCAAGCTGTTGAACCTGATGTCAAAGCGCCAGTACGGCCCGGATCCCGCCGCGATCGGCCCGTTCATCCTGTCGATGACCCGTTCCTCGGACGACCTGTTGGGGGTTTTCCTGCTGGCCCGTTACGCGGGCTTCGGCGCCGAGACGCTGGAGTTGAAGGTCGTGCCGTTGTTCGAGACCATCGACGACCTGAGGGCGGGACCGGAAATCCTTGTCGATCTGTTGAAGGTTCCCCTCGCGAAACGCAGCCTGACGCGGGACGGGCCCGCGATCGAAGTCATGCTGGGGTATTCCGACAGCAACAAGGACGGCGGCTTTGTCTGCTCGACCTGCGAACTGGACCAGGCGCAGCGCAAGATCACGCGGGTTCTGGCGTCGCAGGGCCTGAAGCCTGTCTTCTTTCACGGGCGCGGCGGGTCGGTCAGCCGGGGCGGCGCACCGATGGACCGCGCCATTGCGGCCCAGCCGACGGATACCGTGAACGGCAGAATGCGCCTGACGGAGCAGGGCGAGGTCGTATCGGCCAACTACGCCAACCGCGGGACCGCGGCGGCGCATCTGGAGCTTCTTGCCTCGAGCGTGCTGAAGCATACGGCGGATTCAAACGATCCGCCCCGGGCGCCGGAATTCAACGACGCGCTGGATGCCCTGTCTGGCCTGTCGCAAACGGCTTATTCCACGCTGCTGCACATGCCCGGCTTCATCGACTATTTCCAGCAGGCCAGCCCGGTGGAGGAACTGGCCATGCTCAAGATCGGTTCGCGGCCCGCGCGGCGGTTCGGGGCGGCGTCGCTGGATGACCTGCGGGCCATTCCATGGGTTTTCGCGTGGTCGCAGAACCGGCACCTGATCACGGGCTGGTACGGTTTCGGCTCTGCCATGGAATCCTTTCGCAAATTCCAGGGCACGCGCGGGGAAGAGACACTTTTGGCGATGTTCGGGAAGACCAAGCTGTTCCGGCTGATCGTGGACGAGGTGGAGAAATCGCTGTTTCAGACCGATCTGGACATCGCGTCGGATTATGCGTCGCTGGTGACGGACGAGGACATCCGGCAGCGTGTGACCGAGGCCGTTCGCAGGGAATACGAGCTTGCCTGTGAGGGGATCATGTTCCTGACCGGGGAAAAGACCATTGCGGCGCGGTTTCCGCGCATGAGGGCCCGCTTCGACCGGATACGCCCGGGTCTGGACCGGATCAATGCGCTTCAGGTGGCGTTGCTGCGCGATGTGCGGTCGCGGAGAGGAACCGAACCGGGTTTCCATTCCACTGCTGCAATCCATGAACTCGATCTCTTCGGGCCTGGGCTGGACCGGCTAGGCCGGTCAGTGCAGCAGAGATTCGCGCAACGCCGCGGCCTGCCATTTGTCGCTGGTTATGGACAGGTGGTAACCTTCCTGGCTGGGGACCGACGCTGGATGCGCCTGGGTGACAAGCCCGGTTTCCAGCGCGTGCCGCGCCAGCCATGCATTCACCAGGGCCACGCCGTTGCCGTGGGCCGCGAGGTGGAGCGCCATGCCGTAGGTGTCGGTGTAGATGGACGCGCCCGGGACGGTCTCGATCTGTCTCGACCAGGCCTGCCAGCCGGCGGAGGTGCCGACGGTTTCGATAAGCGGCAGGTCCTGCACGCCGCCCTCCAGCGTCGGGGCCTTCACGGCGATGAGGTGATCGGGCAGGATCGCCTCGGCCTCGGGACCGGCCTGTTGCGCAGAGCCGAAGCGTATTTCGACATCGGCGCGGGTGGAGTGAAAGTCATCCGGCCAGATTGCGCTGAGGATCCTGACCTCTGTTTGCGGGAAGCGGTTTCGGAATTCCGTCAGGCGAGGGGCGATCTTCCAATGCGCGACGCTGATAGAGGCGGCTATCGTAAGCAGGTTGCGGGCAGGGCGCGTGTCCATCCCGACCATGGCGCGTGACAAGGCCTGAAGCGGCGCGTCGACCTCTGGCAGGAGGCGGCGGCCCGCATCCGTCAGGGCCAGTCCTCGTGCGTGGCGAATGAAAAGCTGCACACCCAGCCGGGTTTCCAGCGACTTGATCTGCTGGCTGACCGCCGACTGGGTCAAGCCGATTTCCTCGGCCGCCGTGGTGAAGCTGAGGTGGCGTGCCGCGGCCTCGAACGAGCGCAGCCAGTTGAGGGGAGGAAGGGATTTCGTCATTGGATTAGCCAGCCATAAGTAATGTTAATGGCTATGGGCATAATCCCTTTGTTTGTCAAAAATTTCCTGTCTTCCTACCGTGTGTCAGGAAGAAAAGGATGAGGCGATGTCCCCCGAAATCAGGAAAATTGTGACGTTTGATGAAGAGGTGCTTGTCGAAGGATACCGCCCCGCCAGCACGCCCTGGCGCATGTTCGCGGTCGCGGTCGTGTTGCGCAATCCTTGGGCGGGCCGCTTTGTCGAAGACCTCGGTCCGGAAGTTCGCGCGTACGGCCCCTCCCTTGGCAAGATGATGACCGACCGGATGATCGGCCTTGCCGGCAGCGGCGCGGCGATCGAGGCCTATGGAAAGGCGGCTGTCGTGGGGCTCGATGGCGAGATCGAGCACGCGTCGGGGCTGATCCACACCCTGCGGTTCGGCAATTTCTACCGCGAAGCGGTCGAGGCCAAATCCTACCTTGCATTCACCAACACGCGTGGTCCGGCCAATGCGCCGATCATGGTGCCGCTGATGGACAAGAACGACGCCGGGCGGCGCTCGCATTACCTGACCATTCAATTCGCGATCGCCGATGCGCCGCGCGATGACGAGGTTGTCGTCGTTCTTGGCGCCGCCTTGTCCGGTCGGCCGCACCATCGGATCGGGGACCGCTACCAGGATCTGAAGGATCTGGGCCATGACATCGACAACCCTGCATCGGTCTGAGATTGCGGGCCTGTCCGTGCTGGAGGCAGGCAAGGGGCGCCCTGTGGTGCTGTTGCATGGCGTAGGTCTGAATGCCCTGGCGTGGGGTGGGCAGATCGACGGTCTGAGCCGTGAGTATCGCGTGATCGCGCCCGATATGCCCGGCCATGGGCAAAGCGCCTGCCTGAGCGCCCCGGTCACGTTATCGAATTATGTGGAGGCGGTTCTGCCGCTGCTCGAGGGTTTGTCCGAGCCTGCGGTGGTCGCGGGCCATTCAATGGGGGCGCTGATCGCGCTGGAGATTGCGGATCATTCACCGTCCAGCGTTTGCGCGGTTGCCGCGCTGAACGGGGTCTTCGAGCGTGCGCCGGAAGCTGCCGCGGCGGTGCAGGCACGCGCCGGCAGCCTGGACGGCGTGCGGAACCCGGACCCGGTCCCGACGCTTGGACGGTGGTTCGGCACGCAAGGTTCGCCCGAGCGGACCGCTTGCGACACGTGGCTTCGCGCGGTGGATCCCAAAGGGTACAAGATGGCCTACACTGCCTTTGCCTGCGCCGAGGGTCCGAGCCGCGGGACACTGCGTGGTCTGGCCTGTCCGGCGCTTTTTGCCACGGGCGGGCGGGACCCGAATTCGACACCGGCGATGTCGCGGGCGATGGCGGAGCTTGCGGCGGATGGACGCGCGCTGATCGTTGAAGATGCAGCACACATGATGCCGATGACACATGCTGCGGAGGTGACGACGGCGCTGGCCGTTCTTGCGCGGGAGGTGTGGTCATGACCGATCTGGACACACATGCGCTACGCCGTGCCTTTGGCAGTTTCATGACCGGCGTAACTGTCGTGACGAGCCGGAACGCGGCGGGGGGACCCGTGGGGTTCACGGCCAATTCCTTTGCGTCGGTGTCGCTCGATCCGCCGTTGTTGCTGGTGTGTCCGGGCAGATTCCTGTCGTCCTATGAGAGTTTTGCAACCTGTGGGCATTTCGCCGTGAACGTGCTTGCCGAAGGGCAGGAGGACGTTGCGAATACGTTTGCCAGCTTCAAGGGCGACCGCTTTGCGCGGGTTGCGCATCGAGAGGACGCGCTTGGCAATGTGCTTGTCGACGGTACGGTTTCGCAATTTTCGTGCCGGACGCATGAGGTGGTCGAGGCCGGGGATCATGCGATCCTAATCGGCGAGGTGAAGGCGTTCAGCCATGAGCCCGGGCGCGGCCTTGGCTATGCGGACGGCCGTTTCTTCAGTCTGGGCCTTGAGCGTGCTGCGCTGGAGCCGTCGGGACATACGGCGCTTTATGGCGCGATCATTGCCCAGGGCGGCAACGTGCTGCTTGAAGCGACCGACGCCGGGTTTCGACCGCCGCAGGTCGTCGCGGAGGATCTTGTGAACACGCGCGAGCGCCTGGTGCAGGACCTGGGGCGTAGGGGACAGGCAGTATCTCTCGGGCCGGCCTATTCGGTGTTCGACGACGACAAGGCTCAGTGCTCGTACTTCCTGGCGAGGGCCACGGGCGGGGACGGCGCCGGTTTCACGAGATGTGCTGTCGCCGACATTCCGGATCTGAAATTCGCGTCATCCGCGATCCGCGACATGATGATGCGATACGCGGTCGAGACGCGGACGCGCAGCTTTGGCCTTTACATCGGCGATGCGCGGCGTGGCGACGTGCACCAGACACAAGAAAGGATCTGAGTATGGACTTTTCGCTATTCGTGCACATGGAGCGGCTGACGGAGGATCAATCGCACAAGCAACTTCATGACGAGATGATCGACCTGTGCAAGATGGCGGATGACGCGGGAATGCGCGCTGTCTGGACGGGCGAGCATCATGGCATGGAATTCACGATCGCGCCGAACCCACTGATGTCGCTGGTGGATATCGCGCATCACACGAGGAACGTGAAGCTGGGGACCGGAACGGTGGTCGCGCCTTTCTGGCATCCGATCAAGCTGGCCGGTGAGGCCGCGGCTGCGGACCTGATGACAGACGGACGCATTGAACTGGGGATCGCGCGAGGGGCCTATTCCTATGAATACGAACGCCTGATGCCGGGCCTGGAAGCGTGGGAGGCGGGACAGAGGATGCGCGAGCTTGCGCCGCTGCTGCCGCGGCTGTGGGCCGGTGATTGCGCCCATGAGGGTGCGTATTTCAGCTTTCCGGCCACGACCGCCGCGCCGAAGCCGGTGCAGGAGGGCGGTCCGCCGATCTGGATCGCGGCCCGCGACCCCAACAGCCACGAATTCGGCGTGCATAACGGGTTCAACATCCAGGTGACGCCGCTGTGGCAGGGGCTGGACGAGATCGTCACGCTGAAGCAGCGGTTTGATGCGGCCTGCGACAGCCATGATGGCCCGCGACCCAAGATCATGCTGCTGCATCACACCTATGTCGGGTCCGACGCGGATGACGTCGCGCTGGCGGCGCGGGAGTTGTCCCGGTTCTACTGCTATTTCGGCGCATGGTTTCAGAACAAGCGCCCGGTCGAGAAAGGTCTGCTCGCGCCGCTCACGGAGGAGGAGATGGCGGCCAACACGTTGATGAGCGCCGAGAACATGGCGCGTGACCTGACCATTGGAACGGCGGATGATGTGATTGAGAAAATCAGGAAATACGAAGATCTTGGGTATGATGAATACTCGTTCTGGATAGACAGCGGGATGAGCTTCGACCGCAAGCGAGCCTCGCTCGAGCGGTTCATCGAAGACGTCATCCCGGCCTTCAGTTGAGGTGCAAAATGCAAAGCAAACCACATTTCCAGCTGTTCATCGACGGGACGTGGGCCGAGGGTTCTGACGGCCAGACCATGGTATCTCAAAATCCTGCGAACGGGGAGAATTGGGCCACGTTTGCCTGTGCCTCCGCGGAGGATGTGGATCGTTCCGTGAACGCGGCGCGACGGGCGCTTGAAGACCCGGCGTGGCGCGACGTGACCCAGACGCAGCGGGGCAAGCTTCTTTACCGGCTGGCGGACCTGATCGAAGAGCACGCGCCGGAGCTTGGCCGGATCGAGACGACCGATAGCGGGAAGCTGCTGGCGGAAACCGCGAGTCAGTCCGCCTATGTGGGCGACTACTACCGCTACTACGCCGGATTGGCGGACAAGATCGAGGGTGCGGTTCTGCCGATCGACAAGCCGGACATGCATGTCTTTACCCGCCGCGAGCCAATTGGCGTCGTTGCTGCGATCGTGCCCTGGAACGCGCAGATGTTCCTGACCGCGACGAAACTCGGACCTGCGCTTGCCGCCGGTTGCACTGTCGTCCTGAAGGCGTCCGAGATCGCGCCTGCGCCGATGCTGGAATTTGCCCGGCTGATCGAGAAGGCGGGGTTTCCCAAGGGGTTGTCAGCATCATCACGGGAGATGCCGAGAACTGCGCCATACCGCTGACGCGCCATCCGGACGTGGACCGCATCGCGTTTACCGGCGGTCCGGATGCAGCGCGGCACGTGGTGCGCAACTCGGCCGAGAATTTCGCGGTCACGACGCTGGAACTGGGGGGCAAATCGCCCATCCTGGTGTTCGAGGACGCCGATCTTGAAGGGGCGGCGAACGGTTTGATCGCAGGCAATTTCGGAGCGTCGGGGCAAAGCTGCGTGGCCGGAACGCGCGGGCTGGTGCATCGGTCGGTGCTGGACGAGGTGGCGGCACGGATCGAGGACAAGATGAAAGATGTGGTTGTCGGCGATCCGCTTGATCCGGGAACGCAGATCGGTCCGCTTTGCACCGGCGACCAGCTGCGCAAGATCGAGGCGACGCTGGCCGCCGCCGTTTCCGGCGGCGCGAAGATCCGTTTCGGGGGTGCGCCGCTCGATTGTCCTGGAAACTACATGGCGCCGACGCTGGTCGAGTGCACTGACGCCGATACGGAAACGCTCAGGGTCGAGATGTTCGGCCCCGTCATGTCACTCTTGCCGTTCGACACGGAGGAGGAAGCCATCGCGCTTGCCAACGGCACGCCTTACGGTCTGGGCTCGGGCGTGTTCACGGAGAACCTGGCCCGGGCGCATCGCGTTTCGGAGCGCCTGAAGGCCGGCATTTGCTGGGTGAACACCTATCGCGCCGTCTCTCCGATTGCGCCCTTTGGCGGGTTCAACCAGTCGGGCTATGGCCGCGAAGCCGGGCTGGATGCGATCCGCGATTATACCTGCACGAAAACCGTCTGGATCAATACGTCGGACGCGCCGATGGCCAATCCGTTCGTGATGCGGTGAGATATCCGCCTTCGCAGGAACAGATACCGGTGTTGCGCAGTTGTGTGTTCTGAGGCCCCGTGGAAATGACAGGGGCGGAATGAAGCGTTCCGGGAACCTGCGAAAGCCCTTATGTCATATGTAGTTATTCTCAATTCCGATTCCGGGAAGGGCGGCCGCAAACCGGGCGCCGAGGATATCCGATCCCTTTTCGAGGCGCATGGCGTGTCGGTGACGATCATAGACGTCAAAGGTGGCGACGATATCCCGGCAAAGGTCGCGTCGGCGATCGAACAGCCCGGCATCGAGTGCGTCGTGGCGGCGGGCGGTGACGGGACGATCTGCGCCGTGGCCGGGGCGCTGGCCGACAAGCGGGTCGACCTTGGTGTTCTGCCCTTGGGTACGTTCAACTATTTCGCGCGGCGTTTCGGCATTCCCGAAGATGTCGAGGAGGCGGTCGACGCGGTGTGCCGCGGACGAAAGGAGACCATCAACCTTGGCTGCGTCAACGGGCGCGTCTTCATCAACAATGCCAGCATAGGTTTGTACCCAGCCATATTGAAGCAGCGGGAAAGTATCTATCGCCGCTGGGGTCGTTCGCGGCTCGCGGCCTATTGGTCGGTCGTTGTGGCCATGATCACGGTCTATCGTCCGCTGACCATGCGCATCGAGGTCGATGGCAAGCTGCGCAGCGCGAAGGCGCCCACGGTGTTCGTCGGGATGAGCGCGTATCAGCTGGATGAATTCGAGATCGAGGGAGCGGACGCCGTCAGGGAAGGCAAGTTTGCGATATTGCTTGCGCCCGATTGTGGTCGCTACATGCTGATCTGGAAAGCATTGCTCGTCGCCCTGCGGGACGTTCGGAAAGGCAGGGATTTCACGTTGTTGACCGGTGAGAGAGCGACAGTCGAAACCAGACGATCCACGCGAGACGTCGCCCTGGACGGAGAGCGCCGGCGGATGAAGGGCCCGTTCGAGTTCAGCATCCTGAAGGACGCGCTCCAGGTCCGCCTGCCTGACGCCGCCAGCCGATCGGACGCCGCGGAATGATCCGCCTGGTGCAGATCAGCGACCTGCATTTCGGCAGGGAAGACCCCGACCTTTTAGGCCCGCTCAGAGAGGCCGTTCAGGACGCGGCACCGGACCTTGTCGTCATGGCCGGCGATTTCGTCCAGCGGGCCAGGGCATCGCAATTCCGGCCGGCGGCGGAATTCATGGAGACACTCGGCCATACATGGTTGGGCGTGCCGGGGAACCACGACATTCCGCTCTACAATCTGTTCCTGAGGGCAGTGGACCCGTTTCGGCGGTACCGACGCTGGATTTGCGAAGAGCTCGAGCCGAGCGTCGACTTCGGGGACGTCAAGGTCGTCGGGGTGAACACGACCGACCCTTTCGCGCATCAGCGCGGGCGCATAGATTCAAGCGACGTGCAGAGAGTGGGCGATGTGATTTCATCCCGCCAGGGACGTCTGACCGTTGTCGCCGCGCATCATCCGTTTCACCATACCGCGGACATCGAGAAAAAGCTCATGGTCGGTGCCTCGGAGGCATTGGAGCACTGGGCCGATTGCGGGCCTCATATCATCATGTCGGGTCATCTTCACCAGTGGCTCGTCGAACCCTTCGTGCGTCGAAAAGGGGCCAACATGACGTTGCAATTGCACTGCGGCACAGGCCTTTCGACACGGCGGCGCGGACATCCGAACGATTTCGCGGTTCTGGATTGCGATGCCGAAGATGTCACCGTGACGCGGATGGTGGCCGAGGACGGCAAGTTTCTGATGTCCGGGCGCACCAGATACGAGGTTGGCGACCACGGCTGGGCACGACGGGGCGCGCAGATCGAGCGAAGGGTGGCCGAGGTCTAGCGGTGGACGCCGCTCGCCGGAATCCGCACCGTGAGGACGTTCGTTTCTGCAAGTGAAGCTGTGCAACCGGGCCTTCAGGATGGCCTCGTAAGCCGAAGCCCGTTGCGGCCTTATGGATGTTGCGGGAGACGGCGGCGTTGCGGATCCGCAAGAGCGAAAATCACGCTTGGGAGTTGCGGTTAACGGTCCGTGGCGGCAACGTCGCGTCATCGAATTCAGTGTGGGTGGAATCATCTGCTGTGATATGCATACTCACAGAACGAGATATTTCTGACCAGCAAACACAGGGAAGGTCAAACAATGAGAAAACTGTCTGCCATATTAATGTCGGCCGCATTCTCGGCGGCCGTCGCAACAGGCGCTTCCGCGCAGGAGCCGGTAAAGATCGGTATGCTTCAAGGTTTCACCGGCCCGACCGAATCTCTCGTCAAACCGATGGCTCTGGGGGGCGAGATGGCTATTCAGGAGGTCTCGGACAGCGGCATTTTCCTCGGAGGCCGTGAGGTGGTCTCGGTGCGCGGCGACAGTACCTGCATCGATGCCGCCGCAGCCACAACTGCGGCCGAACGCCTGGTCACGTCCGAGGGCGTTCACGGGATCAACGGCGCTACCTGTTCAGGTGCGACCACGGCGGTTCTCAACAACGTCGTGCGGGCGAATGGCATTGTCATGGTCTCGCCGTCGGCGACCTCGCCGGCGCTCTCGACGATCGAAGATGACGGCTATTTCTTCCGTACCGCTCCGTCGGATGCGCGCCAGGGCCAGATCATCGCCGATATCCTCGAGCGCCGCGGCATAAGCTCGGCCGCGATGACCTACACCAACAACGACTATGGCAAAGGCCTTGCGGAAGCCATCCAGGCGGCGTTCGAGGCCAATGGTGGTGAAATCACCGCCGTCGCGGCGCACGAGGACGGCAAGGCCGACTACTCGGCCGAGGTCGGTACGCTGGCATCGGCCGGAGGCGAAGTGCTGATCGTGGCAGGATACCTCGACCAGGGCGGCAAGGGCATGATTCAGGCCTCGCTCGACACGGGTGCCTTCAACAAGTTCGTGCTCCCGGACGGGATGGTCGGCGAAGCGCTGACCGCTCACTTCGGCGACGCGCTGGACGGCTCGATCGGGACCAATCCCGGCACCGACAGCCCCGGCGCCTCGATGCTGGCCGAACTGGCCGAAGGCAAGGACTTCCAGGGCGACGATCCCTACGTCCCGGAGGCATACGACGCCTCGGCGTTGATCCTGCTCGCGATGCAGGCGGCCGATTCCACCGATAGCGCGGTCTACAAGGACAAGATCACCGAGGTGGCGAATGCTCCGGGCGAAAAGATCTTTCCGGGTGAACTCGCGAAAGGTCTTCAGATTCTCGCCGATGGTGGTGACATCGACTATGTCGGCGGCACCGCGCTGGAGCTTATCGAGCCGGGCGAGTCCGCCGGCAGCTTCCGAGAAACCGAAGTCAAGGATGGGAAGTTCGAAACCGTGCAATACCACTGACGGTACTGCACAGGGTCTTCCGCTTTCTCCTGAACGGTTGGGGATATTGATCCCCAACCGTTCAATCTTTGCCCGCAATCTGGAATGATCGAATGATCAAGGTCGAAAACGTCGCCAAGAACTTTGGCGGCATCCGAGCTGTCGATGGCGTCTCGCTGTCGATCGAGAAGGGGTCAATCACTGGCCTGATCGGGCCGAACGGTGCCGGCAAGACGACGCTTTTCAACATCATCGCAGGGGTCTTTCCGCCATCCTCGGGCAACATCTACCTCGATGGCGAGGACGTCACGAACCTGCAGCCGCACGAGCTTTTCCACAAGGGCTTGTTGCGCACCTTCCAGATCGCGCACGAGTTTTCGACGCTGACCGTCCTGGAGAACCTGCTCGTCGTCCCCGGTGAGCAACCCGGCGAGCAGTTGCGGCACAGCTGGTTCAATTTCAGTCGGGTGAAGGAAGTCGAGGCGAAGAACCGCGAGCGCGCGCTGGAGGTGGTCGAGTTCCTTGAAATCGCCCATCTGAAAGACGAACTGGCCGGCAACCTGTCGGGGGGGCAGAAAAAACTTCTGGAGCTGGGCCGCACAATGATGGTGGACGCAAAGATCGTCTTTCTTGACGAGGTAGGCGCCGGGGTGAACCGCACCTTGCTGAATACCATCGCCAAGTCGATCCAGCGGCTCAACGAGGAGCGCGGCTATACGTTCTGCCTGATCGAGCACGACATGGATTTCATCGCCCGACTGTGCGATCCGGTCATCGTCATGGCCGAGGGAAAACTCCTTGCCCAGGGCACGATCGACGAGGTGAAGAACAACGAGGAGGTCATCGAGGCCTATCTCGGTACGGGCCGCAAGCACGAGCGGAAGGCGCCAGCATGAGTTTCCTGAGCGCGACCGGAATGACGGGCGGATACGGCGGCGCCGATATCATTCACGACTGCACCATCACGGTGGAACGGGGCGAGGTCGCTGTCGTCGTGGGCCCGAATGGCGCCGGAAAGTCGACGGCGATGAAGGCAGTCTTCGGCATGCTCGACCTGCGCGAAGGCAAAGTCACGCTGGACGGCAAGGACATCACCGGCCTCGCCCCGCAGGACCGGGTGCCCCAAGGGATGGCGTTTGTTCCGCAGAACCGGAACGTGTTCGTTTCGTTGACCGTGGAAGAGAATCTCGACATGGGGGCGTTCATCCGCGAAGACGGCGAGATCGCGCAGACCAAGGAGCAAGTTTTCGACCTGTTCCCGATCCTGGCCGAAAAGCGGAGTCAGCCGGCGGGCGAACTGTCGGGCGGGCAGCGCCAACAGGTGGCCGTCGGCCGCGCTCTGATGACGCGCCCTGATCTTCTGATGCTCGACGAACCGACCGCCGGTGTGTCGCCTATCGTGATGGACGAGCTGTTCGACAAGATCCTGGAGATCGCCAAGACCGGCGTCGCGATCCTGATGGTCGAACAAAACGCGCGCCAGGCATTGGAGATCGCCGACCACGGCTTTGTCCTCGTCCAAGGCCGCAACCGATTTACCGATACCGGCGAAGCGCTTCTTGCCAACGAGGAAGTGCGCCGGTCCTTCCTGGGAGGTTGAATGGAGATATTCAACGCGCTCGCACTGTTCGCCAACTTCGTCGTCGTTCCGGCGACGGCCTATGGTGCACAGCTTGCCCTTGGAGCGCTTGGCGTCACGATCATCTTCGGAATTCTGAAGTTCGCCAATTTTTCGCACGGGGAGTTGATGTCGTTCGGGACGATGATCACCATCCTCGTCACGTGGTTTCTTCAGGACATGGGGGTCGGGATCGCGCCTTTTCCGACCGCGCTGCTTGCGCTGCCTGTCGGCATACTGGCGGCGATTGCCATGGCGTTGCTGGCGGATCGAATGGTGTTTCGTTTCTATCGACGGCAGCGTTCTAACCCCATCGTGTTCGCCATCGTATCGGTGGGCGTGATGTTCGTTCTGGCCGGGCTGATCCGCATCATCATCGGGCCTGCCGATCAGAGCTTCGCCGACGGGCAACGTTTCATCATCGGGGCTTTCGAGTCGCGCGAGATGCTTGGTATCGACGAAGGCATCGCCATCAAGCAGAGCCAAGTCATAACTGTCGTCGTCGCCTTCATCGTCGTCGTCTGGCTGTTCTGGTTCCTGCAGAAGACACGCTCGGGAAAGGCCATGCGTGCCTACTCCGACGACGAGGATCTGGCGCTGCTGTGCGGCATCAATCCCGAGCGCGTGGTCATGATCGCGTGGATCATCGCCGCTGCTCTCGCCGCTATCGCCGGCACGCTCTATGGCCTGGACAAAACCTACAAGCCTTTCATCTTCCTGCAGATCCTGCTGCCGATTTTCGCCGCGACGATTTTGGGCGGGATCGGGCAGCCTGTGGGGGCGATCCTGGGGGCCTTCATCGTCGCCTTTTCCGAGGTGATGGTGACATATGCCTTCAAGAAGTTCCTGGCCTATCTCGGCCCGGCTGACTGGGCGCCGGAGGGGCTCGTGCAGCTGTTGTCGACCGATTACAAGTTCGCAGTCTCCTTCATCATTCTGGTCGCGGTCCTGTTGATCCGACCGACCGGCATCATCCGGGGGAAAGTGATATGACCCAAAGGGTTGCAGTGCTCTACAGCCTCATGGGGCTGGTTTTGATCTTCGTCGGCTTCTACCAGAGCTGGAACGTCGCCTTCGGCATCTTCAATCTCTGCGTCATCTCTGCGGTCATGGCGCTTGGCGTCAACATGCAGTGGGGCTACGCGGGTCTCTTCAATGTGGGTGTCATGGGCTTCACCGCCCTGGGCGGGCTGACTGCGGTGCTGATTTCCATGCCGCCCGTCACCGAAGCCTGGGCCGTCGCGGGCGGTGACATCGCGCTGTCGCTGCTGAGCCTGGTCGGCACGGTGGCGGCGATCATTTTTGCACGCCGCGCTGTCTCATCGGTTCTCAGGTTGCCTGTGACGCTGGTGCTGCTGGTGGCCGGCTACTTCGTCATCGGGCATTTCTTTGGTCCGGCGACCGACGCGATCGAGTCGATCGATCCCGCACTGAGCGGATATCTTGGAGGCGCAGGTCTGCCGGTTGTCCTGGCCTGGCCGATCGGCGGCCTGGCCGCAGCCGGTGCAGGCTGGTTCATCGGCCGTATCGCGCTGGGTTTGCGCGCCGACTACCTGGCGATTGCCACGCTTGGCATCGCCGAGATTATCATCGCCATCATCAAGTACGAGGAATGGCTGTCCCGTGGGGTCAAGAACGTCACCGGCATCCCGCGGCCCGTTCCCTACGAGGTCGATCTGGTTCAGCAGGAGTGGTTTATCGGACTCGCCGACTTTTTTGGCGCTGCTGATGTCGCCGACGCCGCAGGGCTTTTCGTCAAGCTGTGTTACGCCGCGCTGTTCGTGACCGTGCTCGCGATCATCATGTGGTTCGCGGAACGTGCGCTACACTCTCCGTGGGGGCGCATGATGCGCGCCATTCGGGACAACCGCGATGCCGCAGCGGCAATGGGAAAAGACGTCAAGGCGCGACACCTGCAGACCTTCGTACTTGGCTGTTTCACCTGCGGGGTCGCTGGTGCGATGCTTACGACGCTGGATGGGCAGTTCACACCGACGAGCTATATCCCGTTGCGATTTACCTTTCTGGTCTGGGTCATGGTGATCCTTGGCGGCTCCGGAAACAACTGGGGCGCCGTTCTTGGAGGGTTCATAATCTGGTTCCTGTGGGTTCAGGCCGAGCCGTTCGGAAACTGGTTCATGGCGACGGTCACCTGGCCGTTGGGAGACAATTCCGAACTTGCGCAGCATTTGATCGGTGGGGCGGCCTATATGCGGTATCTGATGATGGGCGCTATTCTGCTCATCGTCATGAGGTTCGCACCACGGGGCCTCATACCTGAAAAGTAGCGCTGACGCGTTGAAGCTGCGCCCCGGTGCCGTTTTGTCACCGCCCTGGCATGTCGCGCATGCCGGGGCCAATCTGAGCCTGCAGTGGCTTTGCTAGAAACATTTTTGAAATCCGCGTCGTCCGCCAGCCAATTCCGGTGATGCGACGGTCTCGGCCCCCTCGTATCTGAGCGGTCGTACGATTGCGCAGCGGGCAGAAGACTGCCGTTGACATAAACATATTTCTAATATATCAGACATAGCGAGATGGTATATCGGAGGCTGAACATGGAACTTCAAGACACCAACATGACTGAACGCCAGCGCCAGTACCGGGCCAACTATCGGCAGCGCGTTGCGGGCTGGTACAACGGTTTCCTGCATATCGTGATCATCTATACGATCGGGCTGACCGCGCTTTATATCTATACCGCCAACCTCAACGAGGTGACGCCTTTGGAATGGCTGACGGTGCCGCTGGTCTTTTTGTTCTGCAACTTCTTCGAATGGTGGCTGCACCGCTACGTGATGCACCGGCCGTCCAAGAACCCGGTCGCGCGGGCGGTCTACAATCGGCATACCCTGCAACATCACCAGTTTTTCACCGAGGTGGAAATGCGGTTCGCGGACCAGAAGGACTATCGCGTGACGTTCTTTCCGCCCTATGCGCTGGCGGCGTTCACGCTGATCTCCATCCCCGGCGCGATCGTGATGGGCTGGCTGTTCACGGCCAATGTAGGCTGGCTGTTCATCGCCACCACGACCTCGATCTACATGATCTACGAGTTCATGCATTTCTGCTGTCACGTCGAGGAAAACTGGTTCGTGCGCAACATGCCGTTCATCAACACCAACCGCCGCCACCACACGGCGCATCACGACCAGTCGCTGATGATGGAGCGGAACATGAACCTGACGTTCCCGATCATGGACTGGCTGTTCGGCACGTCGGACCTGAACCGCGGCCTGATCGGGCACCTGTTCAACGGCTATGACACCAGGCACGTCCGCAAAGACATGCGCAAGGTGTCCCGCACGCCGGTGCGCGGTAAGAACGAGGCGACCCCCGCGACACCCGCCGAGTAGACGGCCCCTGTCCGGCCCCCGAGCGTGGGGGCCGGGCGGCGCCTAGACACCCCCGGACAAAACGGAGCATTTACATGGCCAATATCGAGCCGAATATCACCGCAGCCTTCATCTTTGCGCTGTTCGCCTGCGTGACCAGCCTCGCCGCCATCGTACTGACCGGGGTTTTCCCGCTGTCGACGCGGCCCGAGTTGAAGCGACCTTTGGGCTTTGCGCTGGTGGTGGCGAACTGCGTGCTGCTGGGCGCGGTACTGTACCTGACCTTTGGCTTTGGCCTGACCGAGCTGCGCTGGACCAGCGTGGTCATCATCGCCGGGTTCGCCCTGCTGTTCATGCCTGGCCTGTTCAACGTGTGGCCGAGCCGCTGGCGCGACGGGACCGTGGGCCTGACGGTGGTCATGGCCGGCCTGGGCGCCTCGGCCTGGGCGCTGGCCGGCATGGCCTGAGCCGAGATCGCGGGTCGGGGCAGGCCCCGGCAAACACTATCAGAAGGAGGAGGCTGAGATGCCCGTCATGATCAAGATCGCGCTGTCCACGCTGGTGGCGCTCGCGGCCATCGGGGGATGGTTCTATATGGGACACCTGGGGCAGACCGGGCCGCAATGGGCCATTGTCTTTCTCGGGCCGTTCAGCGTCGGGTCGCTCTGGATCTTTCCGGAAGTGATGCGGTCCAAGGCCGATGCGCGGAGGAAATCATGAAGACATATCTGGGAGACCGGACAATCGACGGCGTTGTCGTGACCGTGGACGGGCAGGACCTGCCGGATTACGCCGAGGTCTGCAAGTTCACCAACGCGGGTTTCGAATGGAGCTTCGAGGGAGTGGCGGCGACGCAGTTGGCCTTTGCGCTGATCTACGACGTGACCGGCGATGCGGGGCTGGCCAAGCGCCTGGCCGAGCCGTTCATGCGCGAGGTCACCGCGAATTTCGGCAACGACTGGGAAATGACCGAAGCGGATGTCCGCGCCGCGGTGATCCAGGTGCAGCCGGAGCAGGCGTGATGGCGCCACTGGAAAGCTCGAAGGCGGGACGTTACGGCGTATGACCCCGCAGCGTGCTGAACATTTCATTCCGCCAGGCGGCGCGCGCCGTGCTGCGCGATGATGAACGCGGATGCGAAGGTCGGCTCGGCCGCGGCGCGATCGTCAAGGTCCGCGCCGCGGTGGCGTTGTGACCCGCCGGGAGTGCGCCCAAGCCTTGCGGCATGGGGCGAAGCACCGTAGATTTTCATATAGCGATAAAACATCCACCGCCGACCGCGACGGTCAAGGCCAGAGACAGGCAGAGTATGAACAAAGATTCCGAGAACGTGTTGGAGAAAGGCTCTCCTGGCGCGCGCAAGATCGACGCCATGACGCTGACTGACCGTGCCTACGAGATGATCGAGACACGGATCGTGGCGTTGGACCTGGAGCCGGGGCAGGTGCTGTCTGAATCCCAACTGGTCGACGAACTGGGCATCGGGCGCACCCCGGTGCGCGAGGCTTTGCAGCGATTGGCGGCCGAGGGTCTGGTCGTGGTGATGCCCCGGCGTGGCGTCATGGTGTCCGAGATCAACATCGCCAAGCAGTTGCAGCTGCTGGAGTTACGGCGCGAAGTGGAGCGGCTTTGTGCCTGCAAGGCGGCACAGAGGGCCACCGAGGCAGAACGTGCGCAATTCGAGGCCCTTGCCGACAAGCTGGCCGCTTCGGCGGAGGCAAGAGATTACGATGCCTTCATGCAGCTTGACCTGGAGTTCAACCGGGCCGTCCTGGCCGCTTGTCGCAACGAGTTCATCGAACGGTCGATGCGGCGGATGCAGGGACTGTCACGGCGGTTCTGGTTCCAGAATTACCGCGTGGCGCTTGACCTCGAACGCTGTGCGAACCTTCACGCGGACGTTGCGCGCAAGATCTCCGAGGGGGATCAGGCGGCGGCGGGCGAGGCGTCGGACAGGCTGATCGACTATATCTACGAGTTCACCCGCGCGACCCTTTGAGGCGTGGCGCGCGGAGCAGTCTGCGGTATTTCCCGACAAAGAGGTCACGGCCCTTTGCCAGACGTGTCAGCACGTCGCCTGGGCCGCGCATGGTGCCGGCCCAGACCAACGGGCCGGGCAGGGGCAGATGGCTGGCGCCAAGGCGTGAGCCGGTGGGCACCAGCATCGGGGCATCGCGCCAGGGCGTGTAGGGTGCCAGGGTGTCGAAATGCGTGCCCCTGGCGGCCGCACGCAGGGTTTTCGACAGGTACGGCGTTTGGCGAAGCGTACCGACGATGGTCATCGCGTCGCCGGTGGCGGCCATGTCGCCGCCCGTGAACAGCCCCGGCAGGGCGCCTGGCGCGGGCCGCAGCCACGCGTCGGTCACCACGCGGCCTGCGCCATCAAGGCACACCGAGGGCAGGGCGGTGAGGAGGTCGGTTCGAGGCATTGCGCCGAGCGCGGGAAGCACGAGGTCTGCCGCCACGACCCGCCCGTCAGAGAGCGCCAAGGGACCGTCCTGTGCTCCTTGACCCGGCGCGATGCCGGGAGCGGTGCTGTGCGTAACGACCTCCACCCCCAGCCGATGCAGTCGGCTCAGGAGCGCGCGACCCAGCCGCTCCGGCTGGTCAGGCATCGGGTGCGGACCGGCGGCAATCAGGGTGATCTGGGCGTCGGGCCGGGCCGCCGCGATTTCTCCGGCGAGTTCGGTGCCGACCGGGCCCGCGCCGACAATGGCGAAATGCCGGGCCCCGGCGATGCGGGCCGCGAGCGTCCGGTGTGCGGCGAGAAAGGCGTCGAGATCTTCCGCCGAGGATTTAAAGGGCAGGGCATAGGACGAGCCGGTGGCCACAAGGGTGAAGTCGCTCGTTACCTCTGAGCCGTCCTCGAGGCTCGCGCCTTCGGAATGAAGTGTTGAGACGCGGCCCCGGATGACGCGCCCTTCGCGTAGCAGCTTGTCATAGGGGATCGTAGCGGCCACCAGAAGGTCGGGTGCGACCAGGGCACGGATCATGGCGGGGGAATGCAGGAAGGCCGGTTTCGGCTCGACCAGGGTGACGTCCATCACCCGGTCGAGCCGGCGGGCCACGTCGCAGCCGACATATCCGCCGCCCACGACAAGGAGCTTTCGCCTAGAAGCCAAGGACTTTCTCCGGCAGCCAGAGCACCATCTGAGGGAAGGCCATTACCAATGCCAGCGTGAAGAGCTGAAGGATGATGAAGGGCACGACCCCCTTGAACATGTCGGGCATGGTGATCTCCGGCGGTGCGATGCCGCGCAGGTAGAAGATGGCCGGGGCCATCGGCGGCGACAGGTAGCTTGTTTGTATCACGATCAGGAAGAGGATGCAGAACCAGACCGGATCAAAGCCGAGCTGCGTGACGATCGGGATGAAGACCGGCAGGAAGATCAGAAGGATCGAGATCCATTCCAGCGCAAAGCCGGCGATGAAGACGATGACCAGGAACACAGCCAGCGTGGCCCAGGGGCTGAGATCGGAGGCGGCGATCAATTCGGTCGTGACGCGGGTGCCGCCGGCGCCGACGAAGACGCCCGAGAACATCGAGCCGGCCAGCAGGATCATGAGGATCATCGACGTGACCTTGACCGTGTTCAACAGCGCGAGACGCAGGGTGCTCCAGCTCAGCGTGCGGTAGACTGCCGCCAGGATCACCGCTCCGAAGGCGCCCATCGCGGCCGCTTCTGTCGGGGAGGCGAGCCCGAGCATGATCGAGCCCAGCACCGCGAAGATCATCAGTGCCGCCGGCAGGAAGGCCGTCAGCGTGATCCAGAGCCGTTCCCCCAGCGTCGGCAGATACTCGTCGTCCGAGACCAGCGAGCCGTCCTGCGGCCGCAGGTAGCAGCGGCCCATGATGTAGAGGATGTAGAGCGTCGCCATGGTCAGGCCCGGGATGATCATGCCGATGAAGAGGTCGCCGACCGATACGTCGGCGATCGGCCCCATGATGATGACGACAACGGAGGGCGGGATGATGGTGCCCAACGAGCCGCCGGCGCAGATCGTGCCGGAGATGAGGCCCTTGTTGTAGCTGTGTTTCATCATGACCGGAATGGCCAGCAGGCCGACCACGGTCTCTGTCGCGCCGATCACGCCGGTGGAGGCGGCGAAGATCACGCACATGAAGATCGTGCCGACCCCCAGCCCGCCGGGCAGGCGGCGGGTCCAGATGTGGACCGCGTCGAAGAGGCGTTCGGCGATGCCGGATTTTTCCAGCATGGTGCCCATGAAGACGAAGAGCGGCACGGCGGCGAGCACGAAGTTGCCCGCGACCTCGTCGATCTTGTCGATGAACTGGTAGATGACGGTGTCGCCGAAGGTGATGTAGCCGAAGATCGTGGCGACGCCCATCAGGGAGAAGGCGATCGGAAAGCCGGTCAGCAGGATCAGTAGCAGGACCGGGAACATCCAGAGTGCGAGGTATTCCATGGCTCAGGCCTCCTTCGCTTCGGGGGCAAACAGGACCTGAAGGCAGCCGAGCGCCTCGGCGATGGCCTGAAGCACCATCGCGACGAAGGCCGTGAAGAACACCAGGTGGTAGGGCCAGACGACGGGATTCCAGGCGCTTTCGCCGGAGCGTTCGCCCCATTGGTAGGCCTCGATCGTGTAGTGATAAAGCGCGATGGTCAGCCAGATGCCGATGGGCAGAAACAGCAGAAGGTATCCCGCCAGGTCCAGGGCCGCCTTGAGGCGCGGCGAGAAGCGGCAGGCGACAACGTCGATGCGCACGTGCTGGCCGTCGCGCAGGGCGTAGGCGGAACCCAGCAGGAATGAGGCGCCCATCGCCATGTAGCCGATCTCGTAGGCCCAGATGGTCGGCTGGTTGAAGACATAGCGCGAGACGACCTCGTAGACCGAGGCGAGGATCAGGGGCACGAGGATCAGGGCCGAGAAATAGCCCAGGACACCACTGATCGCTCCGATGAAGCGGCGAATGGATGAAATCATGTCAGAGTTTCCTGTGGGACGGCGTGGCAGCCCCGGACCCTCGGCGGGTCGGGGCTGCGGCTGTCCGGTCGGGCGTTCAGTTGGACGAGCTGTCCTGCGGCGGCAGGGCCATCTTGCGATAGCTGTCGGCCTCGGACCAGCTGGATTCGAACTCGCGCTGGGAGGTGAGCACGCGCTCGAACCACTCATTGCCTTCGGCCTGCTGGTCGGCCCATTCCATGCCGAGACGCTTGGCGGCGTCCTTGACTTCGTCTTCCAGGACGATGACCTCGTTGCCGTTCTCGCGGTAGAACTTCAACGCCTTGGCATCCTCGTTGCCGAGGCGCATCCAGCTTTCGAAGGTGACCAGTTCGGCGGCCAGCCTGACCATTTCCTGATCCTGCTCCGACAGCGCCTCCCAGGCGGCGTCGTTGATCACCAGTTCATAGGGCGCGACGGGCTGGTGCACGCCGGGTACGACCACATACTTGGCAATCTGGTAGAAGCCGGGGGACACGTTTTCATAGAGCGAGCCCCACTCGGTCGCGTCGATGGTTCCGCGTTCAAGCGACGTGTAGACCTCGCCACCGGCCATGGTGACGGGCGAGGCGCCCAGCTCGCTGGAAATCTCCAGCCAGGCTCCGGCGGTGCGCATCTTGAGGCCTTGCAGGTCCTCCAGCGTCGAGACGGGTTTCTTGGAATGCAGGAAAACCTCGGCCGGCCGCATGAAGAGGGGCATGGAAACGAGACCGAAGCGATCCTGGCGGAATTCGGTCCAAAGCTCCTGTCCGCCGCCCTGATAGAGCCAGTGCAGCATGCGTTCGCTGTCCATCGAGCCGGCGAAACCGCCGAAGAGCACGGTGGTCTTGTCTTTGCCCCAGTCGTACCCCATCCAGGTGTGGCCGACCTCGGCGACACCGCGTTTCACGGTGGTGGACACGTCGAGCGCCTTGCCCAGCGTGCCGGCAGGGAAGACCTCGATCTCGACGCGGCCTTCGGTCATTTGCGAAACGCGCTCGGCAAAGGCCTCGGCGCCCAGTTCCATCAGCGGACCGCCGGTGACCGTGGTGGCCATTTTCCATTCGTGCTCGGCGGCGAGCGCGGCGCAAGCCATCAGGCCGCCCGTCATGCTGGCGGCCAGCGCGATGGTCGCGATGCCTTTCTTAAACGGTGACATTGGTTCTCCTCCCTATCTGGTTTCTTGCAGGCTCTGCCCTTCCATACCCTTTGTTTCCCTAGGAACCGTCGATGATGACGAACGCCTGCCGGCGCCGGGGAGCTGCACCGGGGACTCGTAAACGACTTTTGGTCGACGGTCAATATGCAATTAATACGTAACTAATATGTCAGTTGAGAAGCGGGCGGTTTTTGAAAAGCGATATACTGAGTTGTGCAATTAAATACTGCGACCGATGTCAGTGCCCTTGCAGACTCTGGCGGCACGCCTGTCGGTGGAACGCCTGACGAATTGCAGGCCCACTAAGATACACAGCCGTCGACCGACGTCAGAAGCCGCTTGCCTTCGGTAGCCAGGCGGACAGGAAAGGCAGGAATGTGATCAACAGCAACGCCACGGCGTGGGCGATGAAGAAAGGCGGCATCTCGCGGATCAAGGTCGACGGCTTGAGCCCGACTGTCGAGGACACGACGAAGATCAGGCTGCCGACCGGAGGCGTCGTCAAGCCCAGTGTCAGGTTGACGATCACGACGATGGCGAAATGATTGGGGTCGATCCCCAGCGCGAAGCTGATGGGTGCGAGAATGGGAACCAGGATCATGACGCCGGGCAAAGGATCCATGAAGAGGCCGAAGACCAACAGCAGAAGGTTGACCGCCAAAAGGAAAACGACCGGTGCAAGCTCCCATGCGATGATCGTTTCCGCGAGGAATTGCGGGATGCTTTCGATGATCAGCACCCAGGCAAAAGCCCGTGCCGCCCCGAGGATGAGCAGCACCGCGCCTGATGTCAGCGCTGCGCGCAGCACGATGGCGGGCAGGTCGCGCAGGCGCAGTGAACGGTAAACGAACATGCCGACGAAGAGCGCATAGAAGACCGCAATGACAGACGCCTCGGTCGGGGTGAAGACCCCGAAACGAATACCGCCCACGATCAGTACGATCAGAATGAGTGCGGGCAGGGCGAACAGCGCGATCCGAGCGATCTCGGCGACGGAGGGCATCGGCTCGCCGGAGGCATAGTTGCGCTTGCGGCTAACGCGGGCATTTGCCCAAAGGACCATGAGGGTGATGACCAGCCCGGGCAGGATACCTGCCATGAAAAGCGAGCCGACCGAAACGTTCTGGTCCTGCATCGCATAGATGATCATGGTGATCGAGGGCGGGATGATTGGCCCCACGACGGCGCTGGCTATGGTGAGCGCGCTGGCATAAGGGCGGTCGTATCCGCCGTTTTCCATCATTCGGATCATCATCGTTCCGGGACCGGCGGCATCAGCCAGAGCGCTGCCGGAAATGCCGGCGAACATCGCGGAACTGACCACGTTGGCATGTCCAAGCCCGCCGCGCAGGTGCCCGACCAGGGATTGCGCAAGCCGCAGGATAGCCAGCGTCACCGCGCCGCCGGTCATGATCTCCGAGGCCAGAATGAAGAAGGGCACAGCCAGCAGCGGGAAACTGTCGAGGCCCGAGAACATTTCCTTCACCACTACGAGCGGCTGGTAGCTCGAGGCCAGGGTGATCGCCGCGAAAACCGAGATCGCCATCGCGAAGGCGACCGGCAATCCAAGTATCAGAAGCAGGAAGAGCGCGGGGAACAGTATCTCAGCCATTGGCACCGCCGGTGACGGTTTCGTCATCGACACCGCGGGCGTCGAGGCTTTTGTAGGCGCCCGCGGTGATGAGTGGGCGGGCGATAAGCAGCAAATGGACGATCAGCAATGCGAAACCGACAGGCATGGCCGCATAGACGTAAAGGAAAGGCAGTCGCAGGGCTGGAGTGACCTGAAATTGCATCCGCTGGGCGTACTGCCATCCGACATAAACCATGTATCCGAAAAATGCCAAAAGTATCAGGACGATCAGCGCACGAAGTATCTTCTGTCCGGCTGACGGCAGACTGTCCTGCAGGTTCGTTATCGCGACATGGCCGCCAATGCGCAGGATCAGCCCTGCGCCTGTGAATGTCAGCCAGATCATCAGGTAGCGCGCGACCTCATCGGCCCAGGGCAGAGAATGCGCGGTGAAATAGCGCAGCGAGATATTCGCGCCCACGACCAGCGCCATTCCCGACAGCATTAGAATGAGAGCCCAGCCGTTCAGCACGACGAATATATGTTCGAGCCGTTTCAAAAAGGCGCCCCCGGAACGTGCGTCGGCGCCGAGAGGCGCCGACGCGGTATCATCATTCGAAGTCTACGATCGAGTCGACCAACTCTTTTCCGTAGGTCTCGTAGTAGCCTTCATAGGCGGATGCGATGGACTCCTGGAAGGCTGCCTTTTGTTCGGCCGACAACTCGTTCACCTTCATGCCGCGCTCTTTGAGCGTTTCGACGCCGGTGGTTTCGACGTTGTCCACGTAGCCGCGCATGGCGGTCACGGCCTCTGCCGCGGCCTTCTCGAAAGCGGCTTTCTGGTCGTCGTCAAGACCGTCCCAGAACGGTTTGGACACGAGCAGCATGGCGGGTGAATAAACGTGACCGGACAGGGTCAGATATTCCTGCACTTCGTCGAGCTTGACCGATACAATGACGGACAACGGGTTTTCCTGACCGTCGATCACGCCCTGCTGCAGCGACGAGACCACCTCCGGCCATGCCATCGGCGTCGGTGCGGCCCCCATCGCGTTGAAAGCCGCGAGGTGCACGGGGTTTTCCATCGTGCGGATCTTCAGGCTTTCGACATCGGCCGGGGTTTCGATGGCATTCCGATTGTTGGTGATGTGGCGGAAGCCTTGTTCGCCCCAGGCCAGACCGTGCAGGCCGACATTGTCGAATTTGGCGAGGATTTCCTGGCCGATCGGACCATCCAGCACGGCACGGGCATGATCGAGATCGCGGAACAGGAACGGGATGTCGAAGACGCCGGTATCAGGCACGAAGTTGGCCAGAGTGCCGGACGAAACGATGGTGGCTTCGATGGTGCCGAGTTGCAGCCCCTCGATGACTTCACGCTCGCCTCCGAGGCCGGAGGAGGGGAAATGGTTGAATTCGAACGCGTCGCCGGTTTCGGCCTTGACGACCTCTTCGAACTTCTGCGCCGCGACGCCGTAATGGCTGTCGGGGGCCAAGGCGTAGCCGATCTTGACTTCGGTCTGTGCGAGTGCCGGAAGCCCCATTGCAAAGAAGATGCCGGTCGAGACCAGCCCGCGGGTAATGAACGTCATGGTTTTCCTCCCGTTTAACGTTTACTTTAGCTACACACGTATTTTTAAGGTGACAACCCCGTCTCAGAGCGCTGCGCGCGGCGGGCTTATCAGCCGCCTTGTTGCTTTCTGAAAAGGCGAACCAGTTCCGGCACGTAGGCATCGGCAGGACCGGTTTCGACCGTCGCTGCCAAGGCGGCTGACACGCCATCGGCGACTGTCATGCGCGCACCGGCAGCTTCGGACATGCTGCGGTAATAGTCTATGTCCTTCCGAGCGTTCGAAACGAAAAAGGGCAGGGCGTCGCGATCCTGCGATATGATGTATGGGGCGAGCCGATCCAGCGCGGCGCTCGCGCCGCCGCCCCCCGCCAGGACATCGACGAAAACCTTCGGGTCGATGCCGGTATCGGCGGCCTGGGCGGCGGCCTCGGCCAGCAGGGTCATGAAGCCGACCGAGACGTAATTGTGCAGAAGCTTCAGCCGGTGACCGTGGCCGAGCGGGCCGACGTGATCTACATTCTCGGTGAACGCGGCAAGAACGGGTCGCACCTTGTCCAGCGTCTCGCCCGCACCGCCGACCAGAAGGTTCAAGGTCCCTTCGTGGGCATGTATCGCGGTGCGTGTCATGGGAGCATCAAGATAATCACCGCCCGCCTTTCGAATGAGGGCTGCCATTTGCAGGGTCGACTCGGGCAGCGCTGTCGAGCAGTCAACCACGATCGTGCCCGGGCGTAATGAGTCGGCAAGGCCGTTCGAAGAACTGACAATCGTTTCGATCTGGGGGGAGCCGGTTACGCAAAGTATCACGACGTTAGAGGCCGCGGCGACCTCGGATGTTGTCGTACAGGCATTGGCCCCGAGCGCGACCAGGTCATCGGTGGGCTGGTTGCCGGGGTGATCGAGAAAGCTGAGCGCAAAGTCGCTTTGCATCAGGATGTTGCGGGCGATGCCGTGGCCCATGAGCCCGACGCCAATGATGCCGACTTGCATGTGCTTGCCTTTCAGGTTGCGATTATACAGAGGGCGTCCGGACGCGGCCTAGTCCGCGTTGATCCAGATCGCCTTTGTATCGAGATATTCTTCCATGTGCTCGGTCCCGCCCTCACGACCGTAGCCCGACATCTTGACGCCGCCGAAGGGCACGGCCGGGTCGATGGCATGGTACATGTTGACCCAGACCGATCCGGCCTTCAGTCGATGCGCCAGCTTGTGCGCCGTGCCGAGATGGGTCGAGAAGACGCCTGCTGCCAGGCCGTAGGGTGTGGCGTTGGCGCGGGTTACGACCTCTTCCAGATCATCGAACGGCAGGGCCGAGATGACGGGGCCGAAAATTTCTTCTCGCGCGACGCTCATTGTATCGGTGACGCCGCCAAAAACGGTCGGTTGGAAAAAGTGCCCGGCCGCAAGCTCCGGCCCCTCGGCCCGTGCGCCGCCGGTGATCACGTCGGCACCTTCGCGCGGTCCCGCATCGAGGTAGCCCGCGATACGCTCGGCCTGACGGGCCGAGATGATCGGGCCGATCTCGGTTTCCTCGTGTATACCGTGGCCGATGCGCAGACCAGCGGCATAGTCGGCCACGCGGCGCACGAATTCATCATGAATTTCGCGCGCCACGAACAGGCGCGACCCGGCAATGCAGATTTGTCCGGAATTGGCGAAGACGGCCATGGCGGCGACGGGAACCGCCTTTTCGATATCGGCGTCCCGGCACACGATGACGGGCGACTTGCCCCCCAGTTCCAGCGAGACACGCTTCAGGTTGCCGGTCGCGGCCCGGGCAATGGCCTGGCCGGTGGCGGTCGAGCCGGTGAAGACGATCTTGTCGACGCCATCGTGTTCGGCCAGCGCGGCGCCGGCCTCTTTGCCCAGGCCCGTGACGATGTTCAACACACCGTCGGGCAGGCCGGCCTCCTGCATGATCCGGGCGATCATCAGGACGGTCAGAGACGCCTCTTCGGACGGTTTCAGGACGACTGTGCAGCCAGTTGCGATGGCTGGCGCGATCTTCCAGACCGAGCCGGCGATCGGGGCATTCCACGGTATTATCGCGCCGACGACGCCGATGGGGTCGCGCACCGTCTGAGAGTAGATGTCACCGGGAAAAGAATTGGGGATTGTAGAGCCGTGGATCGCCACGGCCTGACCTGCGTAGAAGCGCAGCATCCCCAGCACCCGCCGGCTGTTGGCGAGCGTGCGCTGGATCGGCATTCCCATATCGAGCGTATCGGAAAGACAGAGGTTATCCCATTCCTTCTCGAAGCGGTCAGCTATTCGCAGGAGCAGCGCCTGACGTTCGAACGGCGTCCATTTCGACCACGGGCCTTCGAACGCCGCGCGTGCCGCCTTGACGGCCGCATCGACATCCGCCGGGCCGCCCTTGGGCACGGTGCCCAGCAGGGCGCCGTCAGCCGGATTACGGGCCTCGATGGTCTCGCCCGAATGGGCATCGCACCATTTCCCGTCAATCAACATCGGGCGGTGCCCGCCGTCATAAAGAGCGGCTGCCGCTGCGCTCCAGTCCTTCATGGCGCCCTCGCCTTGCGTGATTGTATTGTCCGTCGAAACCAACGGTATGTTCCCGCAGCCGACTATGCCGCTGTTTACACCAGCGGGTTTCCGAATGACCAGCGGATAACGGCTTCTTGTTTCAGGAGGCACATTAAACGACCGGATCCGATCGACAAGATCCTGGAGGATTCCGGCGTCGCGAAGATGACGCTGTACAACCATGGGCCGATCAATTGGCCCCGCTCAAGGAGGGTGTCATCGCAACCGCCCATGGCGCGGCATGCCCGATATGGCGGCCCGGATGATGATGCAGCCCTCGCCGAGGCATAGTTGCCTGCGCCGGTCCGTCTCGCGCCCGGATACAGCACAAGGTTGGTCGCTTCCCGCGCGTGTCGTAGAATGCGGGTCATGGGGTACGTGACATCTCTTTTCGCGCGTAAGGTGCTCGCCGCGGCTGGCGACGGAATCGACGCGGCCGAGATGCTGTCTTTGGTCGAGATCGATATCGATTGCCCTTGGAATACCAAGCAGATGATCCCGGCCGAGCGTTACTACGACATGCTTGAAAGGATCGCCGACCAGATCGATGCGACCGACCTGCCGGTGCGCACGGGGGCCTCGATGCGGCTTGACGAATACGGCGCGCTCGGGCTGGCGTTCAAGGCGGCGACGACGCTTGGCGCGTCCTATGCGCGGGTGGAACGCTATGCGCGCCTATGGACCAGCGTCGCGGAATATGAGCTGCGGCCCACGGTCGGGGGCACGCTTTTTGTCCTGCACCGTACGGGCGAACGGCGACTCGGAATGCGGCTGTCGAACGAGGCTACTCTCGCGAGCGCGGTGTCCATCGCAAGGCAAGTCTGCCCGGAGCCGCTCACGCCCGTGGAAGTGCTGGTCCGGCATCCCGCACCGCGCCGGATCACCGCGCACGAAAAGTGGTTCGGCTGCCCGGTGCGCTTTGGCGCCGAACTGGACGCAATCCTCTATGCCGAGGAAACGCTGGCACGCCCCAACATCCTGGGGGACGAGGGGATCTCGAAATACCTCACCATGCATCTGGACGCCGAGCTGTCCGAGATCACCCGGGAGCCGGCGCTGGTTACACAGGCAAAAGCATCCATTGCCCAAGCCCTGAGCGAGGGCGCGCCGAGGATGGCCGAGATCGCAAGTGGCCTCGGACTCAGTGCGCGGTCGTTTCACAGGCGGCTCTCCGAGCATGGACTGAACTTTCAGACCCTGACCGAGCAAACCCGCCGCGACCTCGCCGAGGGACTCTTGCAAGACGACAGCCGCTCATTGGCCGAAATCGCGTTCCTCACCGGCTTCTCCGAGCAGAGCGCCTTTACCCGGGCGTTCAAACGCTGGGTCGGCACGACGCCAGCGGCCTTTCGCAAGGATATGGCCCGCCGCTGACAGGCGCATTGGCGGCGGTGGTCAATAGGCTGGCATCGCCGGTCAATACCGGACCGCATCAGGGCGCCTATTCCGTGGCTGTCGAAACCGAAGCCAAGGAGAAACCCGATGCAAGACCACCCGATCCTCGTTATTGGTGCGACCGGCAAGACCGGCCACCGCGTCGCCAGCCGCCTCGAGGCGCGTGGCCTTCCCGTGCGCCGCGGCGCGCGCAGGTCCGCAACGCCTTTCGACTGGGAGGCGCCGGAGACCTGGGCATCGGCCCTGCGCGGGGTTCGCGCAGCCTATGTCACCTACTTTCCCGATCTTGCCTTTCCGGGGGCCTTGGAAAAGCTCGAGTCGCTGTGCGAGACAGCCCGCGATGTGAAGGTCGAGCACCTCGTACTGCTCTCTGGTCGTGGCGAGCACCATGCGCGGTCGGGTGAAGACGTGGTGCGCAGTTCAGGCCTTGACTTCACCATTTTCCGGGCCGCCTGGTTCGCGCAGAACTTCTCTGAAGGGTACCTGCGTGATCCTGTTTTGGCGGGTGTCCTGCCGATGCCCGGCGGCGATGTCGCCGAGCCCATCATCGACATCGACGATATTGCCGACGTCGTGGTTACGGCGCTGACCGAAGACGGGCACAGGGGCGAACTTTACGAGGTGACCGGCCCACGTCTGATGTCATTCGCGGACATGGCGGCCGAGCTGTCCCGGGCGACCGGGCGCGAGATCCGGCATATCCCGATCAGCTTCGAGGAATTCCACGGCAATATTGCTGAAGCTGGCGGCACCTTCGTCGCCGACGTCTTCACAGCCATCGCGCGCGAAACCCTGGACGGGCGCAACGCCCATACCACGGACGGCGTGACGCGCGCGCTTGGCCGCGCTCCCCGCGATTTTGCAGATTTCGCCCGGGACGCGGCGCGAACCGGGGCCTGGACCAGCGCCGCCTGACGCCGTGCCGAGAAAGAAGGATGGCATGAGACGTAAAGTCGAGAAGGTGCTGTCAGACCAATTCGACCTCGTCTTTCCCTTGAGCAGTGAGGCTGTTCTTTAATGCCGCGCCGAGTTGGCGGTTCGTCATCCGTCGCGATGATACCGACCGAGACGATGATCGCCTCGGTCGGCTACCCCTTGATCGGATGGGAACACGATGGCGTCGTTGCCATAAAATCGAGATTGCGGTGTACGGGGCGCCATCCCGAACGCAAGGTCGGACGCGCGGAGGCATTCGGTTGCCTGCGGTTTCCTGCTGGCCGACATGCGCCGGCCAGTAGGTTGAAATTCAACTGGAAACCAGCCCCGACATGCGGATCGGCAAGGACGTGAAGCGCTGGCCGGTCGCGTGGTAGACCGCGTTGCCGATCGCGGCGGCGGTGCCGACAATCCCCATCTCGCCGATCCCCTTGACACCGAGCGGGTTCACGTAGTCGTCCTGCTCTTCCAGCATCTCGACACGCACCTCGCGGATGTCCGCGTTCACCGGAATCAAGTATTCCGCGATATTGGCGTTCAGAAACCGCGAACGCGCCTTGTCCACTTCGGTCGCCTCGTGAAGCGCGGAGCTGATGATCTCACCCTTCCTGCTGGTCGCGAACCTGCTCGATGGCAGCCACGATGTTCGGGTAGGCGCCGCAGCGGCAGAGGTTGCCGCTCATGTATTCGCGGATCTCGGCGGCGTCCGACGCATGGCCTTCCTCGATGCACGCTATGGCCGACAGGATCTGTCCGGGTGTGCAATATCCGCACTGGAACGCGTCATTCTCGGCAAAGGCGGTCTGCATCGGATGCAGATCACCGGTCGGATCGGCGAGACCTTCTACCGTCACGATCTCTGCGCCCTCGGCCGTGACCGTCAGGGTGAGGCAGGAGTTTACGCGGGCGCCGTCGAGCAGAATGGTGCAGGCCCCGCACTGACCCTGGTTGCAGCCGATCTTGGTCCCTGTCAGCCCGAGATTGTCGCGCAGTGCCTCTACGAGCGTCGTCCGTGGTTCGACGCTGACGTGCCGGGTCTTGCCGTTGACCGTCATCTCGATTGTGCGCGCGTCGGCACTTGCTTCGGCTTCTTGGGCCTTGGCGGCGCCGACGGCCATGCCAAGAGAACTCGCAACTGCGGAACTGCCTTTCAGGAAGCCACGCCGGGACACTCCGGGTTGGCGAATATCAGGGGGAGTACTGGACATATGGGGAGCTTTCGTTACTGCCGGTACGGCTGGCAGCTAACTTGCGGTCGCCCTCCGGCAAGGGGCCTCTAGAGCTTGAAATTCCTGATGGATTTTGTCGCAGAGCTTAAGCACAGGGCGGGCCTGCTAAAATCAGAAGGGGAATGTCCTGAATCTTTTTTGCGCTTGAATCAAAGAACAAACGTCTCGGGCAAGCCTATGGCGATCGTAATTCGCGCCGTGACATTGACGACTGCGGGGCTGTATCGCGGTCTCGTCGGCTGAACCACGGTGCGCAGTCGGCCAGCCTTTGCGGAACAGCGGTTCACGCCTCCCAGTAGTAGGCAAAATAACCTTCGGACAGACCAAGACGCAGCGTTTGCCGGAACCGGGCTTTCGCATTTCGGACAACGGTCTTCTCGGCCGCGACCCAGACAAAGCGATCAGGTCCCTGTGGTAAAGGAGCCTCCGACAGGCGATCCCACAGCGACTCTCCTCGGTTCCGTACGCACCAGCTCAGATCGACGCCGTCGGGCCGAGAGAGGTCACAGATATCCGCCTCGGTGCCTACCTCCAGCAGGGCGTGACCACGCCGGTCGGGCGCAGACGTCTGAAGGATTCGGCGGATAGCGGGGATTGCGGTTTCATCCCCGGCGATCAGGATATTCTGGCCGGGCGGGAACCCGCCGCTGCCCGGCCCGCTGATGCCGACAAGGTCGCCGCGCTGCGCCGTTCTCGCCCAAGTCGTGGTACGACCGCCTTCATGTTCGAAGACGTCGAAGGTGAAGCGCTCGCGTTCGGGATCAAGCTCGACGAATGTATAGGCCGCGCGATGCAGGCTATCGGCGCCGAGGGGCATCACGGTCCGGCCGTTATCATCAAGGCGAGGCCAGACGGGCATACGACCGTCGGGTGGCAACAGGAGTGAGAAATGCATGCCCCGTTCTGCCGACAGGCGCCGTGTATCGGAACATGCCAGTTCGACGCGCAGGAAATTGGGGCCGACGCGGCGGATGCCGTGCACAGTCGCGGTCGTGAAGTTGAGGGGTGCACGATTCCGCAGGATATCCCCCTGCCATTCCGCGCCGGAGGTCAACCCGGGCGCGACATGGTCGAGAGTATAGTGCAAATAGTCTCGGATATTCTGAAGCGCGGCCGCATCGACGGCGTCGATGTCGACCTGCAGGGTTGCACGGCTGGCCTCGAGCGAAACCGTTGCGAGCGGCACGGTGACGATCAGGCCGCTGCGGGTCTCTTCCACGAGCAATTCAGCGTCTCGGGCATGAGCGGAGATGTGGGTGATGAGGTCTTCCGGCAAGACGCCATGAAAGACCGCCGATGCGTGCAATGTCTTGCTCACGATGCGATCTCTTTCCTCGTGGGCGCAGGTTCTGAGAAATGTCGGCCTATGGGCAACATGACTGGTTTTCCGGAAGTGGGATCCGGGACAATGCGGCAGGCCACACCGAAAACTTCTTGCACCATGTGTTCGGTCAGAACCAGTTCGGGCGCGCCGGACGCATGTACCTTGCCGCGCCGGAGTGCAACAAGGTGGTCGGCATAACGCGCGGCAAGATTGAGGTCGTGCAGGACCATGACGATGGTCGTGCCACGCGCTCGGTTAAGATCGACCAGCAGATCCAGAATTTCGACCTGGTGCGCGATATCCAGGAAGGTCGTCGGTTCGTCGAGCAGCAGGATATCCGTTTCCTGCGCCAGGGCCATGGCGATCCAGACCCGCTGGCGCTGTCCGCCGGACAGCTGGTCGACCTCGCGGTCGGCAATGTCGGTGGTTCGGGTCGCCTCCAACGCCGCGGCAATCGCGACGTCATCGGCACGGGTCCAGCGCGACAGAATACCCTGATGCGGATGGCGGCCGTGACTGACGAGGTCCGCCACGGTAATCCCGTCCGGGGCGATGGGCGATTGCGGCAAAAGACCCATCCGGCGGGCCAGCTCGCGTGTCGGGATCTCGCGCACCGAGCGGCCATCGAGCACGACCTGCCCGGCGCTCGGCCGCAACAGCCGCGCGAAGCACCGCAGCAGGGTGGATTTGCCGCAAGCATTGGCCCCCACAATCGCGGATATGGCCCCCGGCGGCACCGTGACATCGAGACCGGTCAGGATCTTTCGCGTGCCGTATCCGGCCTCCAATGATTCGACGTGCAGTATGCTCATGACGCGCCCCCGCTTCTGTGGGATCGAATGATCAGATAGATGAGGTATGGCGCCCCGAGGGCCCCGGTAATGACGCCCACGGGGTAGCGCCCCGCCAGAAGGTGCTGACCTGCGTAATCGCCCAGCAGGACAAGCAATGCCCCCACCAGGGCGGAGGCCAGCAAGGGTGTCCGGCCGGTGCCGGCAATTCTCGCGGCAATCGGCCCCGAAAGAAACGCGACGAAGGCGACCGGGCCGGAAACCGCCGTCGCCACCGAGATCAGCCCGACGGCGGCCATGACCAGCACGAGCTTTTCGAAACGCAGCGGCACGCCGAGGGCGGCGGCGGCGTCATCGCCAAGCCGCATCGCCTCCAGATTGTCGCGCCGGGCCAAAAGCGGTCCGCCCAGCAGGACCAGCGACAGCAGAACGGGGAGCGCCTCGGGCAAGGTTGCGCCGTTGACGCTTCCGGTCAGCCAGCGCAAGGCGTCCTGCAGCGACCACGCCGGGGCACGCGACAGGACATAGGCTATCATGCTGTCGAGCATGGCAGAAATCCCGATGCCGATCAGGATCAATCGTGCGCCGGACACTCCGTCACGCCAGGCCAGCAGGTAGATCAGCAGGGCCACCATCATCCCGGCAACGATCGCGGCGACCGAGACGGCCAGCCCGCTCCATCCCAGGACGACGATGGCGAACACGGCCGCCGCGCTGGCCCCGGCGCTGATGCCGATGATGTCGGGGCTGGCAAGTGGATTGCGCAGCAGTGTCTGGAAGATTACGCCGCCAAGACCGAAGCTCATTCCGGCAAAAATCGACAGCGTCGCGCGGGGCAGGCGCAGTTCCAGGATGCTGAAACTTGCGCCGGGCACATCGTGCCCGGACAGCACGCGCAGAAGGTCCGATGGCTGGGTCATGGTCGGGCCGGTGACCAGCGTCAACCCGACGCCCGCGACGAGGAGGCCCGTCATGAGGGCGACAAGCTGCAAGCGGGCCCTTCGTCGCGACAGGCGTAGCGCAGCGATCCACGTGGTCGCGTCTTTATGCGCAAGATCGCTCACAGGTCGCGAACCCGCCGTTTGCGCACGATCCAGATGAAGACCGGCGCGCCGATAAAGGCCGTGACGATCCCCACATCCATCTCGGAGGGACGCGCGACGATGCGCCCAAGTACGTCCGCGCCGATCAGAAGGATCGCACCCGTCAGAGCCGCAAACGGCAGGAGCCAGCGGTGGTCCACGCCCACAAGCAGTCGGCAGACGTGCGGCACGACCAGCCCGACGAAACCGATCGGCCCGCAGATGGCCGTGGTCGCCCCGCAAAGCAACACAGCCCCCAGCGCCGCGCTGGCCCGCGCCACTACCACGTTCGCGCCCAGCCCGGCCGCCGCATCGTCGCCCAGAGCCAGCAGGTTCAGGCTGCGGGCGGACAGCAGGCACAGGATCAGACCGGCCAGCAGGATGGGCAGGCACGGCAGGATGGCGTCGAAACTGGCACCGCCGATCCCGCCGACCTGCCAGGATCGCACACCCCCGGCGATATCGTTGCGCGGCAGGATGATCGCGATTGTGAACGAGGATGTTGCAATGGCCGTCGCCGCCCCGGCCAGCGCCAGTTTCAGCGGTGTCGCGCCGCCCCGACCGAGCGACCCCATTGCATAGACGAAACAGGAGGCCAGTCCGGCCCCGAGGATCGCGGTCCAGAGAAACGCGTCGAGCGTCTGCATTCCGAACCACGCGATGCCAATCACCACGGCCATCGCCGCACCCGCATTGACACCCAGTATGCCGGGATCGGCCAGCGGGTTGCGGGTGACACCCTGCATGACGGCTCCGGCCAGCCCAAGCGCGGCCCCTGCGAGGACCGCAAGCACCGTGCGGGGTACGCGCACGGCGACCACCGCCTGCGCAATCGTTTCTGTCGAGCCGGTCGCACCTGCCAGTATATCGGCCCATCCCACCGATCGCGTGCCCAGGCTGACCGACACGATGCAGGCCATGCCAAGAACCACCAGGACGACGATCAACCAGGCAAGCCGGCTGCTCCGGGTGCGCCACATGGCCGCAAACCCCGTCTCAGTGGGGACAGCGTCGGTCATTCTGCCTTGCGCGCCGCGTCCGCCAGCCTTGCGACGTAGTCTTCAAGCACGAAGGGGATCGACAGGGGGGTGGGGTTGGCGGCTGTGCCCACCGGATCGTTTCCCAACAGCACGACCGCCCCGGTCTTGACGGTCTTCATCCGCGAGGTCAGCGGGTTTTCCGCGACCCGCTCCATCAGTGTCTCGCCGCCATAGGTCACAACGATATCGACGTCATCAAAAACGTCGATCTTCTCGGCGCTCACTTCTCCCGCATAACGCCCTGGTTCGGTGGCGTCCGTGACGGCCTGCGGCGAGGTCAGGCCGAGATCTTCGAGAAAGCGGACACGCGGATCGTTGGCGGAATAGAAGCGGATCACGCTCAGATCCCGGACATCGAGATGCGTGACGAACATCGCGCTCTTCCCGGCGATTTCGGGGTGGCGCGCGGACATCGCGGCGATCTGCGACTCGATATCGGCCACGAGGGCGTCGCCTTCGGTCGCCATGCCAAGCCCGGCGGCATTCAGGCGGATCATCTCGCGCCAGCCGGTCGACCAGGGCCCGTCCGTGTAGGCAATCGTCGGGGCGATCCTGCTCAGGATGTCATACTCGGATTGCGACAGGCCGGAATAGGCCGCGAGGATGATGTCGGGACGAGTGGCCGCCACCGCCTCGAAGTCGATGCCGTCGCCTTCGTCGAACAACACCGGCGTTTCGGCACCCAGCGCCTCCAAGCGTTCGGCGACCCAAGGGAGGATCCCGTCACCGTCGTCGTCTCCGAAATTGGCCCGTGCAAATCCGACCGGCACGATCCCTAACGCCAGTGGCACCTCGTGGTTGGCCCAAGCGACAGTCGCCACGCGTTCCGGTCGCGACGGCACCGTCGTGGTGCCGAAGGCATGATTGATCGTAAGCGGAAATTCCTGTGCGGTCGCGGGTGCCACGAGCGCTGCGCCGAGCCAAAGAACAAGGACGGCGACGCACGTTTCCATAAATTTGAACACTGGTTTCCAAAGCCTCCGTTCGCTGCGGGGACAAGAACTGCCTCCGGCTAGTCGTTTCCGCTTCGCGCCGTCAAGCAGGGCAAGGGGTCCGAACCGCCATATCCGACAAAATTTATCAATTTTAAAGAGAATCCGACAAAAACAATCGGAATATACAATACATCTTCGCATGATCCTGCGCTATGTCCCGTCGACGCCAGACCCGACCGGACGCATCCGGGCAGGGATTTGGCAACGAACAGCCAGCGGGAATCCGAGCACGACGGCGGGTGCCTGCAGCACCATCGCGATGTCGCAGCGCAAAGCACGCAGAAAACGTCAGAAGAATGGACGCATTTTATGGGGGCACTCTTGAGAACAAATCGATCACCTTTTCCACGCTCGGTCAGCCCGGTGGCGGCGCTTTTTGGCTGCACGGCACTGGTGGCCCTTCCGTTGACCGCCGCGGCTCAGGACGGCACTGGCGGAGAACCCTACCGCCTTGGAACGATCTTCGTCGATGCCGGCGCCGAGGCGGATGACGACGCCAATTCGACCATCGCCAAGGAGCTTTGGACCGGCGGCAAGGTCGCGACCAGCGTTCTTGACACGCCCGCGTCGGTGTCGGTCATCACGCAGAAGGAATTTGAAGAGCGGAACGTCGACAAGGTGGAAGACCTGCTGGAATACACGCCCGGCATCGTCACCGACTATTTCGGGACCGACGATCGCAACGACTACTACCTCGTGCGAGGGTTTCAAGCCTCGACCTATCGCGACGGCTTGACCTTGGGGTCGATGCGCGGCGTGCGCGAGGAACCATATGCGTTCGAACGGGTCGAGGTGATGAAGGGCGGCAACTCTACCCTTTTTGGAACGTCCGATCCCGGCGGCACACTCAATTTCGTGACCAAGACGCCGAAATTCGAACGGTTCGGCGAGGTTTACGGCTCTTACGGCACCAACAATCACACCGAACTGGGCTTCGACTTCGGCGATGTCCTGAACGAGGACCGGACGCTGGCCTACCGTTTCGTGGGAAAGGTGCAGGATTCAGAGCTGGACTATGATTTCTCTCGGGACGACGAGACGTTCCTGCTCGGATCCTTCGCATGGTCGCCCAGCGAGGATACCAAGCTGACCTTCACGGTGGATTATCTCGACCGCGACTCCACACCGAACAGCGGCGGTTACCCGATAGACCGGGAATACGACCGCAGCCAGTTCTTCGGTGAGCCGGGTTTCAATTATCACGATGTCGAGCGACTGACCGTGTCGGCCGGGTTCCAGCACGATTTCCGCAATGGTCTGCGGCTGAACGCGAACCTTCGTTACAGCGATCTCACCGACGACTTCGCCTATGTCTACATCTCCGACAACGCGGCCCGCGTCGGGACGATGGTCGACCGTTTCTACTTCGGGACCGACAGCACCGCCGAAGAGGTGATCGGCAACGTGATCCTGCAATACGACACCAGCTTCGGCAGTGTCGACAGCAGCACGCTGGCCGGGCTGGAATTTCGTGACGCGTCGACCACCAGTGCGTCGATCTTCGGGGCCTACACGCCGATCGATGTCGACAACCCGGTCTATACCGGCGCGCCCACCGGGCTCGTACCCTACAGCGTGCAGGCCAATGACTTTGCCACGCAATCGATCTTTCTGCAGCAGAACCTGTCTTTCGCGGACCGGTTCATCGTGACGGCGGGCGTGCGGCACGACTGGCTGGACATCACCAACACCGATCGACTTGCGGCTACGACGACAAGCGCCGATTTCTCGGAAACCTCATGGCGGGGTGCGTTGACCTACAAAGTCACGGACGAAATCTCGACTTATGCCAGTTATGTCCAGTCGGTCGCGCCACCCTCGATCGGCACCGATCCTGAACGCGGCGAGCAATACGAGATCGGCCTCAAGTATCAGCCCCAGAGCATCAACGCGCTGTTCACCGCGTCGCTTTTTGATCTTACCAAAAAGAACGTCGTGGTGCCGGTTGTCCTGCCCAGCGGTGTGATCGAGCGACAGACCATCGGTGAATCCCGCGTTCGCGGCCTGGAACTGGAAGCGCGCGCCGAACTGGCCCGGGGTCTGACCCTTTCCGGCGGCTACAGCTACCAGGATTCCGAGTTCGTTCGCGGCAATGTCCGAGGCGTGACGGTGGACGGAAACCAGTTTGCGTCGGTGCCCGAGCACATGGCCTCGCTGTGGCTGACCTATGACCTGCCGACCGCCGGATCGCTGGGAGACATGTCCGTGGGCCTCGGTGCGCGTTATGTCGGCAGCTATTACTACAACGCCTACAACAACAATGGCAAAAGCCCGGACCAGTTCCTGTTCGACGCGTCTTTCTCGTACGAGTTGGCCGAGAACACGGAACTGCAGGTCAATCTCAGCAATATCTTTGATGAGCAGTATGTCGTGGGACGGGGAACGGCGGATTACTACAATCAGGGCCGGACAATCACGGCCTCCCTGCGCCGCAGTTGGTAACCAGTCAGGCCCATCGGCGGCAGGGGCAATCTCGCTGCCGCGGCCCCCTGTGCCCGTCAGCCCCTCCCCTGGTCTCGCCGCCAGGTTCCGGGCGTTTTGCCGACAAGCTGGCGAAACGCGCGAGTCAGGTGGGCCTGGTCGGAAAAGCCCAACCGGTCCGCGATGTCCGCCACGCTAAGATCGGTCTCCGTCAGAAGGTTCCGCGCTTGTTCAAGCCGCTTGTTCAAATGCCACTGGTGCGGCGACATGCCGGTCGTATTCTTGAACACCAGCGAGAACCAGCTTTCCGAAAGGTTCACCGCCTCGGCCATCTGCGCGATGCTGAGCCTGTGACCGCGCGCTTCTTCCACGCGCAGTGCGACCCGACGCATCTGCGCGGCGGTCAAGCGGGCGTTGCCGGTTTCCGTGCTTTGCTGGTCCATGTCCAGCAAGGCCGTAATCAGGCAATTCACAAGGCTTTCGACGAAGAGCGCGTGCCTGGTGGGGTTCGCTATTTCCTTGACCAGCAGTCGCGCCAGCGGCTCGATATCCGTGACGTCGTCGCGCTCGACCGGGTTTTCCAATACCTCGACCGCGCTGGAGCGGGGGATCGCGCCGGACAGGAACTGGATCGCCCACGCGTAATCCATGTGAATGTCGACATGGGTGAACCTGAGCGGTTTGGAAAATCGGGTGCGAAGCTCCATGCCCGCCGGCACGAAGATGGCGCGGGCCAATCTGCCGGTGCCGGTCCCGGTCGTGGCCGAAATCGAGCTCATATCGTCAAAGAAGATGCTCAACCTTGGATTGGCCGAGACATACTGCCCCGTCGCGCCACGATCGCCGCTGGCTTCCCAATGCGCCACCAGAGCATTGTCGAACTGGCGCCACTGGACGGGCCGGATGCAGTGCAGCTTTTCTGTTTGACCGGAAAAGTCGTGACTATAGCCCATTCGGGTCAGGCTCCGCATGAAAGGTGTCGGGATTTGGCTATCCGGCGTGTGACGGACGGGGCCGGCGCACATTCCAGAATGGCTTGGGCCAGCAGTATGACGCCTAAACTGCGCGATAACAAGTCGGGACGGACTGCTCGCGACCGGTGCGGCTCGCCAAACTCCGCGCGCCTAAGGCGCTTTCGCTGGCCCATCTGGAGCGCTGAACCTGCAATGCTGGACGGCGGTGGAAGCCTCTCCTAAACGGTGGCGGCGGGGAACACCTGCCGGTCCGATCATCAGTATCCCCGGTCGTGAAGGAAGTCACATGCTGCGTCAGTTTTTCGAGTATTACCGCCCGCATATGGGCCTCTTTTGGCTGGATTTCGGCTGCGCGGTGATCTCGGGCTTGCTGGAGCTGGCCTTTCCGCTGGCCGTGGCGGGGTTCATCGACCATCTGCTTCCGCGCGGTGAGTGGGCGCTGACCATGTGGGCCGCCGTCGGTCTGGTGGTGGTGTATCTGATCAACGCAGGCCTCATGGCGGTGGTGATCTACTGGGGTCACAAGCTGGGCATCAATATCGAGACGGAGATGCGGGCGAAGGCCTTCGACCACCTGACACGGCTGAACTGGGGCTGGTTCGACAAAGCCGAGACCGGCAAGCTGGTGGCGCGGGTGACCCGTGACCTGGAAGAGATCGGCGAGGTGGCGCATCACGGCCCCGAGGACCTGTTCATCGCCATCATGACGTTCATCGGGGCCTTCGCCCTGATGCTGTGGCTGCACGTGCCGCTGGCGTTGATGACAGCCGTGATCGTGCCGGTGATGGTCGTGCTTCTGGCCGTCTATGGGGGGCGTATGACCCGGGCATGGCAGGCGATCTATGGCCGGGTGGGCCAGTTCAACGTGCGGCTGGAGGAAACGCTGGGCGGCATTCGCGTGGTGCAGGCCTTTACCAACGAGGCGCATGAACGCGAACTTTTCGCGGATGCCAACCGCGGCTATCGCAAGACCAAGCTGGAGGCCTACCGCATCATGGCGGCGCTGACGACGCTGCATTATATGGGGCTGCGCTCGGTCCAGGTGATCGTGATGGTGGCGGGCGCGGGCTATGTCTTTTCCGGCTCGCTGTCGACCGGCAGCTTCGTGGCCTTCCTGCTGCTGGTGGGCGTGTTCTTCCGTCCGTTGGAGAAGATCGCGGCGGTGGTCGAGACCTATCCGCGCGGCATCGCCGGGTTCCAGCGGTTCCAGGCGCTGCTGGCAGAGCGCGCCGAGATCGCCGACGCGCCGGACGCCAGGCCAGCGCCGGACCTGACCGGACGGATCGAGTTTGACGACGTTGCCTTTACCTACGATGGCGCGCGAGGTGTATTGCACGGCGTGTCTCTTGCCGTCGAGCCGGGCCAGACGGTTGCACTGGTAGGTCCGTCCGGCGCGGGCAAAAGTACGTTGATGGCCTTGCTTCCACGGTTTTATGCACCGACGTCGGGCGAGGTTCGGATTGACGGCCAGTCCGTCGCGGACATGACCCTCGACAGCCTGCGGCGGCAGGTGGGATTGGTATCGCAGGACGTCTTCCTGTTCGGAGGCACCCTGCGCGAAAACATCGCCTATGGGCGGCTTGACGCATCGGACGAGGAGATACTGCACGCCGTTCAGCAGGCACAGTTGTCCGAGATGGTGTCGGAGTTGCCCGATGGTCTCGACACGATGGTGGGCGAACGGGGCGTCATGTTGTCAGGCGGACAGAAACAGCGCGTCGCCATTGCACGTGTCTTCCTGCGCGACCCCCGATCCTGCTTCTGGACGAGGCCACTTCGGCGTTGGATAGGGGCACGGAGCGCAAGGTGCAGGCGGCGCTGGATACGTTGTCGAAGGGGCGCACGACGCTCGTCATCGCCCACCGCCTACAGACCGTTCGCCACGCCGACCGGATCGTGGTTCTCGATGAAGGCCGGATTGTGGAGGCGGGCACGCATGAAGAACTGGTGGATCGGCAGGCGAATTACTTCTCGATGATGGACTGAGACGCCGAAATCATAAAAAATGGCAGGATCCGCTTTCGCTGCCAGGCCTTTAGATGCGGAAAGATGCGTTGCATTTCTCGAGGCCGCGTCCGCGCCATCACTGCCCGCCCTATTCTACGGGTATCGGGCGATCCTCATGACCGAGCTTCCGCCTGTTAATGCAGCAGGCTTCAGCGCGGTGCGCAAAAACTTGGCGTTCACTCTGGACTTTGCGTGCCGCACATCTTTCTATTGGCCGGCACCCGGGTTCTTTTTATCATTTGGTCAAACATTCTGGGCACGCCACATTCCAACAGGGGGATAAGTTCCATGACGCAACACAGAAAAACCAGCCCGACCGGCCTTTCGCGCCGGAGGTTCCTGAGCACCACAGCCGGCACCGCGCTGCTTGTGGCGGCGGGCGTGCCGGGGGCGCTGAAGGCCGACGAGCCGCTCAAGGTCGCGGGCATCTACACCGTGCCGGTCGAGCAGCAATGGGTCAGCCGCATCCACAAGGCCGCCAACACCGCGCAGGAGCGGGGCGATATCGACTATGTCTTTTCCGAGAACGTGTCGAACACCGACTATGCCCGGGTCATGCGGGAATATGCCGAGCAGGGTTATGAGCTGATCATCGGCGAGGTCTTTGCCGTCGAACAGGAGGCGCGCGAGGTCGCGGCGGAATATCCCGATATCGCCTTCCTGATGGGCTCGAGCTTCAAGCAGGATGAGGCGCTGCCGAACTTCGCGGTCTTCGACAACTACATCCAGGATGCGTCCTATCTGACGGGGATCATCGCGGGGGCGATGACCGAGACCGGCAATATCGGCATGGTCGGCGGCTTTCCGATTCCGGAGGTCAACCGCCTGATGCATGCCTTCATGGCGGGCGCGCGCGAGATGAACCCCGACATCACCTTTCAGGTCAGCTTTATCGGCAGCTGGTTCGATCCGCCCAAGGCCAAGGAAACGGCCTTCGCCATGATCGAGAATGGGGCTGACATGCTTTATGCGGAACGGTTCGGCGTGTCGGACGCGGCAAAGGAAAAGGGCGTTCTGGCCATCGGCAACGTGATCGACACGCAGGCCGAATATCCTGAGACGGTCGTGGCCTCGGCCCTCTGGCACTTCGAGCCGACGCTGGACAAGGCGATTGCCGAGGTGAAGGCCGGCACGTTCACCGCCGCTGATTACGGTGTCTATTCCTTCATGCAGGAGGGCGGATCGTCCCTTGCGCCCTTGGGCACGTTCGAGGGCGAGGTCCCGCAGGAGGCGCTGGACCTTGTCGAGCAGCGCAAGCAGGAGATCATGTCCGGCGAATACACGGTCGAGATCAACGACGAAGAACCCAAGTCCTCTTAAATGGCAAGCGACGACGCGGCGCAGGTGGTCCTGCGCCTCGATTCCATCACCAAGCGTTTCGGCAAGCTGGTCGCGAATGACGCGGTCAGCTTGTCGCTGCGTGAGGGCGAGGTGATCGCCCTGCTGGGCGAGAACGGCGCGGGCAAGACCACGCTGATGAACATCCTGTTCGGACAGTACACCGCCGATGAAGGCAATGTGGAGGTCTTCGGCCAACCGCTGCCGCCGGGCAATCCGCGTGCGGCGCTCGATTCCGGGGTGGGCATGGTGCACCAGCATTTCACGCTGGCCGACAACATGACGGTGCTGGAGAATGTCATCCTGGGCACCCAGCCGCTTTTGTCGCCGCGCCTCGACCGGGGGGCGGCGCGCGCCAAGCTGGAAAAGCTGGCGCAGGATTTCGGGCTGCAGGTCCATCCCGATGCCAAGGTGGGCAGCCTGACGGTGGGCGAACGCCAGCGGGTCGAGATCCTGAAGGCGCTGTACCGCGATGCGCGCATCCTGATCCTGGACGAGCCGACCGCCGTTCTGACCCCGCAGGAGACCGAGGACCTTTTCGCCACCCTGCGCAAGGCGATCAAGCTGGGCCTGTCGGTGGTCTTCATTTCCCACAAGCTGCACGAGGTGATGGCGATTTCGGATCGCGTGCTTATCCTGCGGCATGGGCGGCTGGTGGCCGAACGGCCGATTGCCGAGGTCAACAAGGAAACGCTGGCCTCGCTGATGGTGGGGGCGGACGTCGCCGCGCCCAAGGTCGCGCCGGGACAGCCCGGCGAGGTGCTGATGCGGATGGACGCGGTCACGACGCCCGCGCGCGGCAATGCGCCGGGGCTGGCGGATGTGTCGCTGGCGCTGCACGCGGGGCAGATCGTGGGGCTGGCGGGGGTCTCGGGCAACGGTCAGGGGGCGCTGGCGGACCTGATCGGCGGGCTGATCGCGCCGGCAGAGGGACGGATGGAACTGGACGGCGCGCCGCTGGACACATGGTCGCCGCGCGCAGCGGTGCAATCGGGCATCGCCCGCATCCCCGAGGACCGGCACAAGACCGGCACCATCGCCGAGTTCGACCTGACAGAGAATGCCATTCTCGAGACCTATGCCCAGCCGCCCTACAGCCGGTCTGGCCTGATGAACTGGGGCCGCGCCGAGGCCTTTACCCGCGAGATCATCGAGACCTATGACGTGCGCTGTCCCGGGCCGGGCACACGCATCCGGCTGCTTTCGGGGGGCAACATGCAAAAACTGATCCTGGGCCGCGTGCTGGAGGCCGGACCGCGCATCATCCTGGCCAACCAGCCGGTGCGGGGGCTGGATATCGGCGCGGTCAATTACGTGCATGGGCAGTTGCTGGCGGCGCGGGACAGGGGCGCGGCCGTGCTGCTGATCTCGGAGGACCTTGACGAGATCATGGCGCTGTCGGACGTGATCCACGTGATTTCCGAAGGCCGCCTGTCACCGGGATTCGCGCGCGGGTCGGTGACGCCCGCCGAACTGGGCGTCTGGATGGCGGGTCAGGGGTTCGAGAAGGAGGCCGAACATGCGTCTTGAACCGGTCGCGAACCCGTCGCTTTGGCGAGCCACCGTGCCGCCCGCGATTGCCATCGGCTCGACCGTGGTGATTGCGTCATTGCTGGCGATGGCGGCAGGGGCCAACCCGTTTTCAGTGATCGGCCTGATCCTCAAGGGTGCGTTCGGGTCGAAATTCGCCCTGCTGGAGACGTTGAACCGGGCGACGCCGCTGATCTTCACGGGCCTTGCGGTGGCGGTCGCCTTCCGGGCGCGGCTGTGGAACATCGGGGCCGAGGCGCAGCTTTACGCAGGCGCCTTGATGACCGTCGTTCTGGGCACCGGCATGTTGCAATGGGGGGCTTTTGCCCTGCTGCCCGCGCTGGCGCTCGCGTCGATGGTGGCCGGGGCGCTGGTGCTGCTGGTGCCCGCACTGCTGAAGGTGCGGTTCGGCGTTGACGAGGTTGTGACGACACTGCTGTTCAATTTCATCTTCCTGCTGTTCATTTCGATGCTGCTGGAAGGGCCGCTGAAGGACCCGATGGGCATGGGCTGGCCCAAGTCCGAGCGTCTGGTGGCCGAGGCGCGGCTGCCGCGTATCGTCGAAGGGCTGCGCCTGCACTGGGGGTTCGCGCTGGCGCTGATCGCGGCGGTGGTGGTCTGGGTGATCGAACGGCGCACCACGCTGGGCTACGAGATGCGCGCCGTGGGCCTGAACCGCGAGGCGGCAGGATTTGCGGGCATCCCGGTCAACGCCGTGCTGATCAAGACGGCGCTTCTGTCGGGCGGGCTGGCGGCGCTTGCGGGGTTTTCCGAGGTCGCGGGACTGAAGGGGAACCTGACGCTCGACCTTAGCCCGGGCTATGGCTACACCGGCATCGTGGTGGCGATGCTGGCCCTGCTGAACCCGTTGGCGGTGGTGGCGGCGGCGCTGTTCGTGGCGGGCATCTTCGTCGGGGCGGACAGCATGAGCCGCGCGGTGGGGGTGCCAAGCTACCTGGCGGATATCATGCTGGCCACGGCGCTCTTGCTGATGGTGGTGGCGATCCTGCTGACCCGGTTCCGCGTGGTGAGGGAGTAGGCCATGGACATCTTTGAAATCCTGCTTTCCGCCAGCTTCTGGACCGCCGCGATCCGCATCGCGAGCCCGCTGATCTTTGCCACGCTGGGCGAATTGATTTGCGAACGCGCGGGCGTGCTGAACCTCGGGATCGAGGGAATCATGGTGGCGGGCGCCTTTGCGGGCTGGATGGCGGTCTATTCCGGTACCGGGCTGTGGATGGGCGTGGCCGTGGCAATGGTGGTGGGGATGCTCTTCGGGCTGATCCACAGCCTGCTGACGGTGCCATTCGGCCTGTCGCAGCATGTTGTGGGGCTGGGCGTCACGCTGTTGGCGACGTCGCTGACTTACTATGCCTATCGTCTGGCGCTGCCCGAAGTGACAAGCCCGCCCAAGATCGACGCCTTCCAGCCTTTCGAGATCCCGCTGTTGTCCGACATCCCGCTGATCGGTCCGGCGTTCTTCGCGCAGACGCCGCTGACCTACCTGGCGTTCATCCTGGTGGGCGTCGTGGCGCTGGTGCTCTATCGCACGCCGCTGGGCCTTGCCTTGCGCGCGGCGGGGAAAACCCGTCGGCCGTGGCGGCACAGGGCCTGTCGGTGACGGGCATTCGAATGGGCGCGGTGATCGTGGGCAGCGGGTTGATGGCCGTGGGCGGCGCGTTCCTGACCATGTCGGCCTTCGACAGTTTCTTTTTCGAGATGGTCAACGGGCGCGGCTGGATCTGCATCGCGCTGGTGGTGTTCGGCGCGTGGAAGCCGGGCAAGGCATTGCTGGGCGCGATCCTCTTTGCCGCGTTCGACGCGCTGCAGATCCGGGTGCAGCAGACGCCGCTGGGGGCCGACATCCCGTACCAGGTGTTCCTGATGATGCCCTATTTTCTGTCCATCCTGGCACTGATCGTCATGTCGCGCCGGGCCGAGGTGCCGGCGGCGCTGATGGTGCCGTTCAACAAGGGGGAACGCTGATGTTCGATCTTATCGTCAGGGGCGGCACGCTGCCCGACGGGCGCGTGGCGGATATCGGGATCGAGGGCGACAGGATAAAGGCGGTCGAGGACCTGTCGGACGCGCAAGCCCGCGAGGTGATCGCGGCGGAGGGCGATCTGGTCAGCCCGCCTTTCGTCGATCCGCATTTCCACATGGACGCGACCCTGTCCTACGGGCTGCCCCGGATCAACGCGTCGGGCACGCTGCTGGAAGGCATCGGGCTTTGGGGAGAGTTGAAGCAGGTCGTCACCCAGGACGAGATGGTGACGCGCGCGCTGGACTATTGCGACTGGGCGGTCAGCCAGGGATTGCTGGCGATCCGAAGCCATGTCGACACCTGCGATGACCGCCTCTTGGGCGTCGAGGCGATGCTGGAGGTACGCGCGCGGGTGCGCAACTATATCGACCTGCAGCTGGTGGCCTTCCCGCAGGACGGCTTTTACCGCGATCCGACGGCACGGGAAAACACGATCCGCGCGATCGACATGGGTGTCGACGTGGTGGGCGGCATTCCGCATTTCGAGCGCTCCATGTCCGATGGCGCGGCCTCGGTGCGCGAGCTGTGCGAGATCGCCGCGGACCGCGGCCTGATGGTCGACCTGCATTGCGACGAGACGGACGACCCGATGAGCCGCCACATCGAGTCGCTGGCCTATGAGGCGCAGCGGCTGGGGTTGCAGGGCCGCGTGGCGGGCAGTCACCTGACATCGATGCATTCGATGGACAATTACTATGTCTCGAAACTGCTACCGCTGATGGCCGAGGCCGGGGTCGCCGCCGTCCCGAACCCGCTGATCAACATCACGCTGCAGGGGCGGCACGACAGTTTCCCCAAGCGGCGAGGCCTGACCCGGGTAAAGGAGATGCATGCGCATGGGATCACCGTGGGCTGGGGGCAGGATTGCGTGCTCGATCCGTGGTACTCGCTGGGGACAGCGGACATGCTGGACGTCGCCTTCATGGGATTGCACGTGGCGCAGATGACCAGCCCCGAAGAGATGGCGCGGTGTTTCGACATGGTCACGCACCAGAACGCCCAAATCATGGGGCTGGAGGGGTATGGCATCGCGCCCGGCAAACGCGCCTCATTGGTCGTGCTGGATGCCGCATCGCCGATCGAGGCGCTGCGCCTTCGGCCCGCCCGTCTCGCCGTGGTCTCGAACGGCAGGCTGGTCAGCCGGATGCCGCGCGAGGATGCGGCGCTTTCCCTTCCGGGGCGCGCGTCGACGGTGCGCCGGCGGCATGATCCCGGCGGGTGACGGCGACGGACCCTGCATATGCAGTGCCGTGACTGGCCGCAAAGGTCTCGCTAGGTTGCTTTCGGCCGAATACGAGTGGGCCCATGCCGACGCTGCGCGTGGCGCCAGAACTCAGAGCGGCATTTTCAGTCTTCGCTGCACGTATGAACAATGGTTCTCGGAAGAGCACCTTAATAGCTTCAGGAAGGGTTCGGCGCCTGGCTGTTCTCGGTCACGCCTATCCGAGTGACAAGTTACTGGCAAAGCCAAAAGCTACAGTTCGGATCGTTTCCTAAACATAGCGGCGGACCCAGTCAGATGGGGAGCCTCTCCGCCCGTTGGTCGTTGATCCCGAACACATATCCTTCTATCATTCTAATAATATGACATTTGCGGTTTGCACTAAAGTTCCAGGAAACGAAATGACCCACCCTCTCGGCAAAACTCTCTTCAAAGTCGCGATCGTGTCCGACACCCATGTCAACGAAAAAGAGGATTTCTCCGCTTCACCCTACCCGGCCAATGCCGAGGCCAACCCACGGGCAAGGCACGTTTTTTCTCAGGTTAACCAGATCGATCCGGTGCTGACGATCCATCTTGGAGATATGGTAAACCCTGTCCCAGAGCTCGGAAGCTATGGCCCTGCCGCCGACAACTTTCATGCCATCGCCGCTAACCTGAAGGCGCCGATACACCTTGTGCCGGGCAACCATGATATTGGTGACAAGCCGGTAAAATGGATGCCCGCCGGCATGGTCAACGCCGAATTCACCGCGCTATATCGCAAACATTTCGGCAAGGATTATTATGCGGTAACCCATCAGGGCTGTCACTTCGTCGTGATCAACGCACCGCTGATGAACTCCGGCGACCCCGCCGAGGCCGAGCAAGCCGAGTGGCTAAAAGAATATCTTGCCAGCCATTCGGGTGAGCGCGTGTTCGTTTTTTCGCACTACCCGCCCTATATCAGCGATCCGGCCGAGCCCGGCAGCTATGACAATATCGAGGAACCGGCGCGTAGCTGGTTCCTGGACCTTGTCCGCACCCACAAGCCCGAAGCTCTGTTCTGCGCACACGTGCATAATTTCTGGTACGACCGTATCGGCGACACGGAATATTACATCACCCCATCGACTTGCTTCGTGCGGCACGACTATTCCGAGATGTACCGCATCGACGGCGGCGATCAGAAGGGGCGTAACGATGCCGCCAAGCTGGGCTTTCTGACGCTGGAACTGCGCGAGAACGGTCACATTGCGCACTATCACCGCACCTATGGCGCCACCCTTGCGGAAGGCGCGGGCATGGCCCCGCCAGTGGCCCCGCGCCCGCATGTGAAAGCCGGTGGGCTGGCCGGAGTTTTCGTTGATATGCGCCACGCTTGGGCAGAGGAACTTGCCGTTGCCCCTTCGGGCGCCGTGGATGAGTTCCGACGCAAACGGGCGCGCAACGACTACCCGGTCATGGCACTCTGGGAGATGGGCCTGCAAGGTCTGCGTGTTCCGATACAGGATTTATGCGATCCGCGCGTCCGCCGCCGTATGGAATTGATGTCCCGGCTCGGCCACCGTTTTCAGGTCTATCTCTACGGCATGCCGGACGCCGCCGAGCGGGAGGCGCTGGCTGACCACGCCGCACTGGTGGACCGGCTGGAACTTGTCCTGAATTGGGAGGAATTCGACGACCTGATCTCGCAGATCGAGGCGCTGAAGGCGGACACGGGGCTACAGATCATCCTGTCGAGAGTTAACCGCAAGGATGGAGCGAAGCATATCGGATCACGTTTCAACCATTTGATAAGTCACGGTTTCACACTGGCCGAGATGGATGAGTTGCAAGCCTTCATGACGCGCCATCCGGACCTGATCGACGGTGCCCAATTCACCATCCCGCGCAGCGCGTCACCGTGGCAGTCGGCCCGCCGCCTCGCGACGTTCGCAAAGGACACTCGCACCGCGCCTGTGCTCTACGTGAAATCCACCGAAGCGAGTCCGGCCGAGATCTATGAGGATGAGGTCGCCAACGCGCAGCGTTTCGCCGAGGCGGCGATGGCCGCGATCGGATTCGGCCTCGACGTGGTGCTTGACACGATGGACGATGCCGATCGCGGCTATTTCACCCGCACCGGGCTTGTCGACCGTCGCTTCAATCCCCGGCTCGCAGGCGAGTTGCTGTCAGTGCTTGCGCTGGAAACATCCCGAGGCGTATGGAGTGCCGCGTCGAGTGATGAGGCGACACTCGAACGGGACGGTCAGACGCTCAGGATTGTACCCGCGAACGAGGCCGGGCAGGGCGGCTGGATCTGCCCGCGCAGTGGCCAACGCGGGGATGTGGGCGACACGCCCGACACCGCGCTGGTGATACAAATCCGCTGAGCTTGCCGCGCAGTCCTGTGACTTTTCTCCAAAACGACTGACGGTCGCACCCTCTGCAAGGGGCGCGGCCGTTGTTTCGTGGGCATTGAACCCGAATTACTTGTCCGAAATCAGCAGGCAATCCACCGCGATCACGCCATCCGGCCCGGCCAGAACCGGGTTCAGGTCCAGTTCCTCCAGCCAATCCTCGGAGGCCACGGCAAAGCGCGACACTGCGCTGATCATCTTGCAAAGTGCCGCGCGATCTACCGGCGGTGCGCCCCGAACGCCGTCCAACATCACCTTTCCCTTCAGGCTGTTCAGCATCCGCCCCGCCTCGGCCTCGGTCACCGGGGCGCGATGGAATACCACATCCTTCTGCACCTCGATCAGGATGCCGCCCATGCCAACCATCACAACGGGGCCGAACACCGGATCGCGGCGAAGGCCGATCACCATCTCAACAGTCCCGCCGCCCATCTGCTGCACAGTCACACCGTCCAGCCTGGCCTCGGGCGCGGCTTTGGCGGCCTTTTCCCTGATCCGCGCGTAGGCGGAGCGCAGGGCATCGACATCCTTCAGCCCGATCTCGACGCCGCCCACCTCGGTCTTGTGCAGGATGTCAGCAGATTCGATCTTCAGAGCCACGGGCCAGCCTATATCCTCGGCCAGCGCCGCGGCCTCATCGGCAGAGGTCGCCAATCCCACGCGCGCAACGGGCACGCCGGCATCCGCCAGCATCTTGGCGGTGCGGACAGTCGGCACCGGGCCTGCGCCAGGGGCGGGCAGGACGCTTGGCGGCATCGCGTCGCCTTTGTCGGCCAGCCAGGCCTGCCGCGCCTCGTTCCAGTGAACCAGAGCCGCGATGGCGTCGATAGTGGGCTCGGCCCCGCGCAGGGCGCAGATGCCCAGATCGCGCAGCGCTTGCAGGCCTTCCTCGGGCGCAGCCACCCACGACACGACGAAGGGCTTGGTGGTTTCTTCCTTCAGTTGCCGGAACGTCTCGGTCAGCGTATCGACGAACCCGTCCATCAGCTGCAGCCAGACGGCGGCCACGTGCACCTTGGGATCGTCCAGCACCGCCTTGACGCTTTCCTTCAGCATCGACGGATCGGCGATGAACTGCGCCGTCACGTCCACAGGGTTTCCGGCAGCACCGAAGGCGGGCAAGATCTCGCGCAGCCGCCCCACCGTTGGCTCGGATAACTGCGGCACGTTCAGGCCGACTTCTTCGGCCCGGTCGCTCATCAGCACGCCGGCGCCGCCCGATTGCGTCACGATGCCAACCCCGCGCCCCTCGGGGCAGGCGGTGGTGGTGGACATATCGACGATATCCAGCATGTGTTCCTCGTTACGGGCGCGGATCACGCCGAACTGTCTTGTGATCCCGTCGAATACCGCGTCCTCACCGGCCAGCGCCCCGGTATGGGACGACGCGGCCCGAGCGCCGCTTTCGGTGCGGCCCACCTTGGTCACGGTCAGGGGCTTGCCCAATTCCATCGCCCGGCGCGCCGTGCGGATCAGCCCCGCGCCGTCGGTGACCCCCTCTATATAGCCTGCCAGAGTGAAAATTCGCGGATCCTCGACAATCTTGCCCAGGCAGTCGGCAAAAGTCACATCCGTCTCGTTGCCGGTATTGGCGAAATAGCCGAGCCCCAGCCCCCGCTTGCGCGCCAGCGCCGCGATGGCGGTGCCGAATGCGCCCGACTGGGTGACGAAGCCAACCGGCCCGGGGCTGGTCTTGCCCATACCGTACTGGGTGAAGGTGGCGAACGCCCCGTCGAAGGCATTGATGATGCCCAAGGTGTTTGGTCCGCAGAGGCGCATGTCATAACGCGCGGCGATCTCGACCACCTCGCGCTCCTTCTCGCGGCCTTCCTCGCCCATCTCGCCAAACCCCGAACTGAAAACGATGGCCGCGCGCACGCCAGCCTCTCCGGCGGCGGCCAGTTGCTCCGGCACCAGCTTGGCGGGGACGGAGATGACGGCCAGGTCCGGTGTTTCAGCGATCTCGCCGATCCCACTGTAGCAGCGGTGCCCGCCGACCTCGTCATACTTGGGATTCACCGGAAAGATCTGTCCGGTATAACCCTTATCCAGCAGGAACTTCATGACTCGGCCGTTCAACTTGTTGAAATCGTTCGACACGCCGATGATCGCGATGGATTGCGGCGAGAGCAGGCAGTCGAGGGCGTCGCGCCCGGTCAGGTCTTTCATGTCGGTATGCCCCTTATTTTCCATGCCGTTTCCAATGCGTTCCGAAAAGCTCTTCCTCGGATGGTTTGTCCGTCGGGATGGTCCGCACGAGATGAGTGATATTCATGAAATGCCGCGCATTGAGGTTCTCGGTGATCGAGTTGCCGGCCCAGGTGCCGCCACCCATGGACAAGGTGAATTCCAGCGCGTTTTCGAAACTGCCTCCATTGCCCATGGTGTGCGCCTGGTTAACCAATACGCGCACCACGTCGATCCGCTCGGCCAGCATCTGCGCGTGTTCCGGCGTGGCGGTGTGGATGCCCACCGAATGCCCCTTGCCGCAGACATCGAGGATGCTGCTTAGCTGATCCACCGCGTCCTCCATGTCGGTGATCCGATAGACCGTCAGCACCAGCGACAGTTTCTCGTCCGTAAACAGGCTGTCGGGATCAGGGCGGCCCTCCTCGACCATAAAAAATCGTGCGCCTTTGGCCGCGTCGTCCAGTTCGAAGACCTCGCACAGGGTTTCCGCATCCTTGGCGATCACCCGGCGGTTCAGACTGCCGTTCGTCCAAAGCCTTTCGCGCGCACGCTCCTTTTCCTCAGCCGAGCAGACATAGCCACCCGCGCGGGCCAGTGCCGCGATGGCCTCGTCATAAACCGCGTCATGGATCAGCACCGAGTTTTCCGAGGAACAGGATGTGGCATTGTCGAAGGTCTTTGACTGGCAGATCTTGGCCGCCGCATCATCGAGATCGGCGCTTTCGTCGATCACCACCGGCACATTGCCCGCGCCCACGCCGATCGCCGGGGTGCCCGAGGAATAGGCGCGGCGCACGTTGTTCTGCGACCCGGTGACGACCACGAGGTCCGCCTGCTCCATCAACTCCTGCGTCAGGGCCTTGTTAACCGGCTTGGGCAGGATCTGAACCAGGTCGGCCGGGAAGCCGCATTTTTCCAACTCCGCCCGCATGTGCCCGACCGCGGCGTTGGTGGCGCCCCAAGCCGAGGGGGAGGGTGCGATGATAACCGCGTTTCGGCTTTTGACCGCGAACATCGCCTTGTTCACCGGCGTCGCAGTGGGGTTGGTCGAAGGCGTCACGGCTGCCACGACGCCCACGGGCTTGGCATATTTCACCATCCCGCGGTCGGGGTCGTCCTTGATCACGCCCACGCTTTTGACACGGGAAAGGTCACGCAGGCAGCCGAAGGTCTTGCGCTGGTTCTTGATGACCTTGCTTTCGATGTCGCCGAGGCCGGTCTGCTCCACCGCCAGTTCGGCCAGCGCGCGGGCGCGACGCGGTTCGTAGATGGCCCAGGCCAGCGCGGTGACGGCGGCGTCGGCGTCATCCTGAGTGGCGTTTGCGAACTTTGCCATGGCGTCGCGGGCCTTGGCGACAAGGCCGTCGATGATCGTTCCTGGATCGGATGCGTCCATTCTCTCCGTCCTCCTGATTATCACGCGAAGGCGCGGATGCCGGTCTGCGCGGCCCCCAGCACCAGCGAGTGTATGTCATAGGTGCCTTCCAGAGTGTTCTCGACCTCAAGATTCAGCATGTGGCGCACCACGTGGTACTCGTCGGATATGCCGTTGCCGCCATGCATGTCCCGCGCCGTTCGGCATATCTCCAGCGCCTTGCGCGCCGCGTTGCGCTTGACCAGCGAGAACATCTCGGGCGTGGCGCGCCCCTCGTCCTGCAGCCGCGACAGGCGCAGGGTGGCGTGCAGCGACAGGGCGATCTCGCTCTGCATGTCCGCGAGCTTGGCCTGCACCAGCTGGCTTGCCGCCAGCGAGCGGCCGAATTGCTGGCGCTGCATCACGTAGTCGCGCGAGGCCTGCCAGCAGAATTCGGCGGCCCCCATCGACCCCCAGCAGATCGCCAGCCGCGCCCGGTTAAGGCAGGTGAGCGGCGCCGACAGGCCCTTGGCATGGGGCAGCATCTGGTGCGTCGGAACGAACACCTCGTCCATCGAAATCTCGCCCGTGGGCGACGCCCGGACCGAGAACTTTCCCTCGATCTTGCGCGTCTCCAGGCCCTTGGCACCCTTTTCCAGGATGAAGCCGCGCACCACGTCTTCGTCATCGCGCGCCCAGACCACCAGCACATCGGCGATCGAAGCGTGCGTGATCCACACCTTGTTGCCCGACAGGCGGTAACCACCATCGACGGGCCGGGCCCGCGCCCGCATCCGCGATGGGTCCGAGCCGGCGTCGGGTTCGGTCAGGCCGAAACAGCCGATCAACTCGCCCCGCGCCATGGGCGGCAGGTACTTTTCCTTTTGTTCGTCACTGCCGAAGCGGTGGATCGGCGTCATCGCCAGCCCGCCCTGCACCCCACACGCCGAACGAAAGGCGGCATCGACCCGCTCCAACTCCCGCGCGACTAGGCCGTAGGCGGTGTAGCTTGCACCGGCACAGCCGTAGCCGTCGATCTGCATACCCAGGAACCCCATCTCGCCCAGTTCGCGCATGATCGCGGGATCGAAGGTCTCGTGCCGGTGCCAGTCGCGAATGAGAGGCATCAGGCGTTCCTGCGCGAAGTCATGGGCGGAATCGCGGATCATCCGCTCTTCCTCGCTCAGCAGGTCCTCGATCAGCAGCGGGTCGCGCCACTCGAAATGGGGTTTGCCGCCATCCGCCATCACAGCACTTCCATGACGATCGCGATACCCTGGCCCATGCCGATGCACATCGACGCCAACGCGTATTTCGCGCCGCGCCGCCTGGCCTCGTGAATGGCGGTCAGCGCGATACGGGGGCCGGATGCGCCGAGCGGGTGGCCGATGGCAATCGCGCCGCCGTTGGGGTTCACCCGGTCGTCGTCTGCCGACAGGCCCATGCCCTTCATGCAGGCCAGCGCCTGCGCGGCGAAGGCCTCGTTGATTTCAATGACGCCCATGTCGTCCATGCCGAGGCCCGCACGCTTCAGCGCCAGTTCCGAGGCCGGAACGGGGCCATAGCCCATCGTGCGCGGCGGCACGCCAGCAACACCGCTGGCTAGGATGCGGGCAATCGGGTCGCGCCCGATTTTCTCGCCCGCTGCCTTGTTACCCATCATTAGCGCCACGGCGCCGTCATTGAGGCCCGAGGCGCTGCCCGCCGTGGTCACGCCGTCCGTGTGGATGGCCCGCAGCTTGGCCAGCCCTTCCATATCGGTCTTGGGGCGGGGGTGCTCGTCGGTCTCGACCGTGACGTCCTCGCGCCCACGTCCGCCGGGCACGGTGATCGGTGTGATTTCCGAGGCAAAGAAGCCGTGCGCGTGCGCATTGGCCCAACCTTGTTGCGAGCGCAGGGCATAGGCGTCGCTGTCCTCGCGGCTGATGTCATGCTCCTTGGCCAGGTTGTCGGCGGTCTTGGGCATGGAATCGTTGCCGAATTCCTTTTCCAGCTGCGGGTTGGGAAAGCGCGCACCCACCGCGCTGTCGAACCATTCGAGGTTGCGGGCAAAGGGGCGGGCGTGCTTGCCCACTACGAAGGGCGAGCGGCTCATGCTTTCGACACCACCCGAGATCAGCACTTCGCCCTCGCCACATGTCAAAGCATGAGCGGCCGAGACCATCGCGCCAAGGCCGCTGCCGCAGTTCCGCTGGATCACCGTGCCCGGCACCGTTTCCGGCAGTCCAGCGCGAAGCAGGGCGTGGCGCGCAACACAGCGGCTGTCCTCGCCCGCCTGGTTGCCGCAGCCGACGATGACGTCATCGATGGCGGCGCCGTCAATGTCGGCACGCTCCATCAGCGGCTTGATCACCTCGGCCAGCAGGTCATCTGGCCGGATGCCGGACAGCGCGCCGCCCGAGCGTCCGAAGGGGCTGCGCAGACCGTCATAGATATAGGCATCGAGCATCGTGGAGTTCCTTTCGAATGTCTTCTTTGTCTTGTCTGTTCGTCAGGGGCGCAGGGCGGCTCAGCCCCGCGCCGGTGTCTCTTCGGTCGTTGCTGACATGCTGAGTGCGGCCCGGCGGCGCAGCCATGGACCGACGCGGTGGCGCGGGTCGCCCGAGCATTCGGCCATCCCGTCGAGAATCTGCACGATCCGCGACACGCCCAGCACATCGGCGAATTCCAGCGGGCCGTTGGGATAGTTGAGGCCCAGCTTCACCGCGCGGTCGACATCTCCGGGCGTGGCGATCCTGTTCTGCGCCACACTGGCGCCGATGGCGCAGATCATTGCGAGGATCCGCTGCGCGACAAAGCCGGGGCTGTCCTGGATGCGAGTGACAGGTGTGCCGTCTTTGGCCAGCATGGCATGCGCCTTGCGCATCGGCTCGGCGCCGGTGACGATGGTTTTCATCACCGTCCGGCGGCCCTTGAAGTCGAAAATGGGATCGACGGCGACAGTGCGCGCGGCGTCCAGTCCGGCCCGCGCTGCGTGAGTTGTGGCATCAAGGCCGAGGGGCATGATCAGAATGACCGCGTCCGCGCCGGGGCTGTCGCCGGTTTCCAACTCGGCGCCCGATGCAGTGACGATCTCTTTCAGGGCGTCGGCATCCTCTCCGGGTTCTACCCAGAAGGTGCCGCCCTCGAACTTCGGCGCGGCGGGTTCTTCGGGGCGTTGCTGTTTGCCGTCCTCGTAGACATAGTGACCCTGCTTGGTCTTGCGGCCCAAAAGGCCCGCCTGCATCCGCTGCCCCATCAGCATCGCGGGGCGGAAGCGCGGTTCGTGATAGGATTGCTCGTAGATCTCGACCGTCGCTGGGTGAGTCACGTCGAGCGCGGTCAGGTCCAGCAGTTCGAATGGCCCCATGCGAAAGCCTGCGGCGTCGCGCATGATGGCGTCCACGTCGGCGAAGGTCGACACGCCCTCGTCCACCAGGTTCGTGGCCTCCAGCGTGTAGCCTCGCCCCACCTGGTTGACCAGGAACCCCGGCGCATCGGCCACGCGAACAGGTGTGCGGCCCATGACCTTGCCCAGTTCGACCAATCGGTCGATGATGGCGGGCTCGGTGCGGATGCCCGCGATGACCTCGACCAGCGGCATCAGCGGCACCGGGTTGAAGAAGTGAAAGCCCGCAACCCTGTCGGGCCGGTCGCAGGCCGCTGCCAGCCGGGTGATCGACAAGGACGACGTGTTGCTGGCCAGGATGCAGTCGGGGCGCGTGGCCTTTTCCAACGCCGCAAAGACCCCAGATTTCAGTTCCATGTCCTCGCTGACCGCCTCGATCACCACGTCGGCCTCGGAGAAATCCGTCATGTCCCTGGCCGGCATCAGCCGGTCCTTTGCGGCGCCGGCCTCATCGGCGGTCATGCGCTCTTTCTTTATGGCGCGGTCCAGCATTCCGTTAATGAACTCGATCGCCTCGGTGGTGGCTTCGGCTCTCGCATCGTAAAGGATCACGCGGCAACCGCCAGTCGCCGCCACCTGTGCGATGCCGCGCCCCATGGCGCCTGCGCCGACGACGCCCACGGTTTGGCTTTCGCTGTCTGCTGCCATGGTCATTTTCCTTTGAAGTTCGGTTTGCGTTTTTCGATGAAGGCGTTCATGCCCTCTTCCTTGTCCTCTGTGTCAAACAGAGTGTCGAAGGTGCGCCGTTCCAGCATAAGCCCTGCGTCGAGCGACGTATCCTGACCGGCCAGCACGACCTCCTTGATGCGGCGTGCGGCCAGCGGGGGCAGGGCGGCGATCTGCTCGGCCAACTCCATCGCGCGGTCCAGTACCGCGTCATCGGCCACGCATTCGCTGGCCAACCCCATACCGAACGCCTCGCGCCCCGTTATGGGGTCGCCCGTCAGCATCATCTTCATGGCTTTGAACTTGCCGACCGCGCGGGTAAGGCGCTGGGTGCCACCACCGCCGGGCATGATGCCGACCTTGATCTCGGGTTGCCCGAACTTGGCACCTTCGCCCGCGACGATGATGTCCGCGTGCATGGCCAGTTCGCAACCGCCGCCCAAGGCAACGCCACGCACCGCAGCGATGAAGGGGATAGGGCAGTGCCCGATTACCTGCCACATCCGCCGGACGTTAGAGCGGGTAATCTCGGCCGTGCCCATGCGGGCCATGTCCTTCAAATCGGCCCCGGCGACGAATGCCTTGTCATCGCCCGTCACCACGACACAGCGGGCATCAGGATCGTCGTACAGTGCCGCGAATCGGTCGGTCAGGGCCTTCCGAAGATCCGGGCTCAGGGCGTTCCGGCTTTCCGGTTTGTTCAATGTCAGCAGGATCACGCCGCTGTCGCGGCGCTCTTCCAGGATCAGGTCCGGCATCAGTCTCCTCCCCCAAGGCCAGCGTAATCGGGTTAAATTCATACTATGATTGGAATGACATAAAAACAATCACAATTTTCTGGACGGATCCATTCTTTGTTTGCTAGCCTGAAGGAAGAGTCATTCCGACGGTGTGCCGGAGCGGCGCGACGAAACAGGGGATCGACAGCATGGACGTTCTGCGGAAAAGTCCCGGCAAGCTTTACCTTCACGTGGCGGATATCTTGCGCCAGCGGTTGCGCTCCGGCGAGTTGTCCCCGGGCGACAGGCTCAAACCGATTTCCGAATTGGCCGAAGAATTCAAGGTGGCCACTGTCACCATCCGTCAGGCGGTCGCTATTCTCGAGGATGAAGGCCGTCTGATGCGCCAACAGGGTGCAGGGACCTTTGTCACCGAGAGCGTGGGGGCCGAGGATACGTTTGCAGTCGGGCTAGATTGGCCGGAGCTCTTGGATATGGTTACCAAGACCGACCCGCGGCTCATTGAAAAGCGCGAGAACGTGGAGCTGAAGGCGGGCGACCTCAAGGGAGGAAGCGCTGCCGACTCGTATGTCTTCCTGCGGCGTGTGAACGCTCTGAAGGGGCTCGATTGCCTCGTGGCCGATGCCTACATCGCCTCGGATCTCTACGCGCAATGCCCTGAGCGGTTCGATCACGAGACGATCATCCCGGTGATCGAATCGCTGCCCGGCGTGACCATCGCCAAGTGCCACCAGACCCTGACCATCGGGCAGGCGGACATGGACAAGGCGTCGCTTCTGGGCTTGCCGCTCAGCTCTCCGCTTGGCGACATCCGCCGGATCCTGACGGACCCTTTGGGCCGCGTCCTTTACTTCAACGATGTCTCCTATCGCGGCGACATGGTGAAATTCGAGATCAGTCTCGATTTGACCGCAGGCAAGGCGGAGGAGCCGAACCGGCGGTCCTGACGGCACGCGCCTCTGGCGGGTGTCGACGAACGGGCGAAAACGCCCACGACAAATGTATTGGGAGGATACACATGACCAAGACCAGACTTCTTGCCGGGGTGGCCATAGCGACCGTGGCCGCATTGCCAGCGGTGGCGCAAGACTACCCGTCGCAGCCCGTGCAACTGACCGCACCTTACGGGCCGGGCGGCGCATCGGATCTCGCGGCGCGTAACCTTGCCAACGTGGCACCCGACTATGTGGGACAGCCTGTGCTAGTTACGAACCGTGCGGGCGCAGGCGGGGCTACCGGCTCGGCCTATGTCAAGAATTCCGACCCCGACGGATACAATCTGCTGTTGGCGCGTATCGGCTCGCACAGCATCTCGCCGGCGCTGAAGACGTCGATGCCCTACAACTGGGACGATTTTACCTATCTCAGCCTGCTCGAGGTCAACCCGGCGGCCTGCGCCACGGCGACTTCGAAACCCTACGAGACCCTCGATGACCTGAAGGCGGCGATCGAGGAAAGCCCTGGCGCCATCACTTACAGCTCGGCGGGCGTGGGGACGCTGCACCACTTGGGCGGCATCATGCTGCTGGACGAGTTGGGCTTTGAGAATCCCGGCACCGATGCCACGCATATCCCGTTCCAGGGCGGCGGTGCAGCCGCGGCTGCCGCGGCCACCGGTCAGGTAGATTTCGTCTGTTCCAACGTCTCGGCCATCATCAGCCAGATCGAGGGCGGCCAACTTCGTCCGTTGCTCGTGACCACGCAGGAACGGCTGGACTCGATGCCCGATGTTCAGACCGCGTCCGAGCTGGGCATTCCGGGGATGGAAGCCCTTGTGGGTTGGTCGGGCCTCGTCGGGCCGCCGAACATGGACGAAGCGGCCGTCGAAGCCTGGACCGAGGCGCTGCCGAAGATTGGCGAGGATGAACGCTGGGTGAACCAGACCATCTCGCTGGGGTCGATCCCGAAGATGCTTTCGCCCGAGGATACGGTGGCGTTCGTCGAGAACCAGTACAACACGTTCAGCAGCCTCGTCGACAAGCTGGGCCTGCAGATCGACTGATCTATTGACCGATCCGGGCGGGGCCATCGGGCGCCCGCCCGGCAATATCCACACCCGCCCCATCCGGAGGATTCTTCCCGTGAAGACCGCTCACAAGCGCGACTTCCTGCTCGGGCTCTTTGCCTGCGCGCTGGCGTTGATCATTCTTTTGGGTATCCTGCCCTGGGCCGTCAAGTCGCCAAAGGTAGTGCCCAATTTGGCATTGTCGCCCACCTTCTGGCCGCGCATCATTCTAGTGAGCGTCGCGGGGTTCGGCGCGCTTCTGGCGGTTCGCGCCTTCTATGACAAAGTGCAGGACAACCAGCCGTTGCGCAGCGACGCCGAGGAGCCTCCTTTCGGCGAGAGCGACCTGCGCGTGATGCTCGCCGGAGGGCTGATGATCGCGTTCTGCGCGTTACTGAAACCGCTGGGCGTGGTGTTGCCCGGCATCGCGCTATTGCTTGCGATGATCATCCTGCATGAACCGCGCCAGTGGCCCAAGGCCATCGTCGTCTCGGTGATTTTTGTCGCGGCGCTCTACACGTTCTTCCGGTTCGTGGCCAAGGTTCCAGTGCCCCTCGGGCCGCTGAACAGCGTGTTTTAAGGTGCTGACGTCATGATCGAGAACCTGTCGGACGCTCTGGTCCTTTTTCTGAACATCTACAACGTGATTGCGCTTGCCGGCGGCATCGCAATCGGGGTGATCGTGGGCGCGATCCCGGGCATGACCTCGACCATGGCGGTCGCGCTTACGCTGCCCTTCACCTTCACGATGCCGCCCGTCACCGGCATTCTGTTGCTCCTGGGGGTCTACAAGGGCGGCGTCTACGGCGGCTCGATCCCAGCGATCCTGGTGCGCGCGCCCGGCACGCCCGCAGCTTCATGCTCCGTGCTCGACGGCTATCCGCTGGCGCAAAAGGGGCAGGCAGGCAGGGCGCTTGACATGGCGCTTTACGCCTCGTGCTTCGCCGACCTGGTGTCGAACCTGTCGCTGATCCTGCTGGTGGGGTGGCTGGCCGCGCTCGTGACCAGCTTTGGCCCGCCCGAGAATTTCACGCTGATCTTCTTCTCGTTGACCATTATCGCGTCCGTGTCGGGGGACAGCCTGTTACGCGGCTTCATTTCTGCCGGGGCGGGGCTCCTTCTGGCCACCGTGGGGCTCGACCTTATCTACGGAACGGACCGGTTTACCTTCGGCAACTCCGACCTGCTGGGCGGGCTGGCCTTCATTCCGTTGCTGATCGGTCTCTTTGCCATCCCCGAGATTCTAAACGGCTATGCCCGCCGCAATGAAACCGGCAAGATGGCCTCCGACCCGGCTGGCTCTCGTGCGACATGGGCCGACTTCAAATCCTGCTTCCGCTCGATCTTTCGAGGCAGCATCATCGGCGTCATCCTTGGCGCCATACCTGGTATCGGCGGCGCGCCCTCGGCCTTCGTGTCCTATTCCGAGGCCATGCGCCGCTCGCCGAACCGCAAAAATTTCGGCAAGGGAGAACTCGAGGGCGTCGCCGCCGCCGAAGCAGGCAACAATGGCGTGGCAGGCTCCACGATGATCCCGCTGCTGGCGCTCGGTATCCCCGGTGACGTCATCACCGCCGTCATTCTGGGCGCATTCATGGTCCACGGGCTGCGGCCCGGGCCACTGCTTTTCGAGCAGAATATCGACCTGATCTATGCGCTCTTCATCGGTATCTCGATCAGTTCGCTGTTTCTGCTGATCATAGGCAAGACCGCGATTCACTTTTTCAAGCATATCGCCTCGATCCCTGCGACGTTCCTCTACCCTGTGGTAATGATCCTCTGCGTGTTTGGCGCCTATGCTGTGAACAACTCCTATTTCGACCTTTACGTCATGGTCGCATTCGGTTTTCTCGGCTTCCTGATGATGCGGATGCACGTGCCTTCGGCGCCCTTCCTGATCGCCTTCATTCTGGGGCCGATGCTGGAGGACAGTTTTCGCCAGTCGTTGCTGATGTCCCAAGGCAGCATGACGATCTTCGTGCGAAGCTGGATCACCTGGATCTTCTGGGCGCTGACGTTCCTGTCGGTGGGGCTGATGATCCGGCGGCACATGGCCGGCAACGCACCCGAGGCGGCACTGCCTGACCCGGAGGCCGCGAAAGAAGAACGGCGATGACGGACAGCCTGCGGATCGACAAACGGGGGCGGGTGACGATCTTCACGCTCAACCGTCCCGACAAGATGAATGCCATCGACACCATACTGGCGCAGGCGCTGCAGGACGGTTTCGCCGCCTTTGACGCCGATGACGACCAGCGCGTCGCGATCCTGACCGGGGCGGGCGAGAAGACTTTTACCGCCGGTGCCGACCTTGCCGATTTCCCCGAGCTTTGGCGCTGTTTGCCCGGAATGGGCATCACCACCATGAAGCCAGTGATCTGCGCCGTTGATGGGCTTTGCATCGGCGGCGGGATTGTGATGGCAGCGCTGTCGGATCTCTGCGTCGCGTCCACCCGCGCGAAATTCGTGTATCCGGAGGGAAAGGTGGGCGTCACCGGCGGCTTCATCGCCACGCTGGCCGCCCGCCTGCCGCACAAGATGGCCATGGAAATTATGCTGCTGGGCCGCGCCGTCAGCGCCGAGAGGGCGTTTCAGATGGGCCTCGTCAACGAAGTGACGAAGCCGGGTCAACATCTTGAAGCGGCACTCGCCATGGCGGAGGAAATGGCCGAGATGGCTCCGCTGGTTTTGCAATCCCTGAAACAGGCGGTGGTGTCCGAGATGCTGACGTCGGCGCCGGCCGAAACCATGGGCCGCGCCATTCGGGATCTCGACCGAGTGGAGACTTCCGAAGACAAGCGCGAGGGCCTCGCGGCCTTCCGCGAAAAGCGCAAGGCCGAATTCCGGGGCCGCTGACACGGAGCGCCCCCGGAGTGCTCCGTCAGTCCAGCGGCGCGTGCAGCTTGGTTTCCTTTGTGACTATCCCGCCGCGATTGCCGATCTCGATCGAGCCGTAGCGCTGCTTAAAACAGGCGGGCAGAGGGCGATCGCCCTCCAGCGACAGCCAAAGGCGCAACAGATGCCGCCGCTCCGACTTTTCGGGCCAGTCGAGGAAGCCTGTCCGGTCGTGCAACTGTGAATGGTTGTAGACGAACTGCATGTCGCCCGGCTCCAGGTCCATCGAGAAATTCAGCTCTGGATCGTCGGCCAGCGCGTCGAACATGTCCAGCGCCTCGACGTGCTTCGGCGTCAGCCGCATCGCGTCGTCAAACCGCTGCGCACTGTCGATATATTGCCGCTGGTAGAACACGGTCAGGTAGCCGTCCTTCCAGTTCAGCACCGGGATTTCCATGAAGGGCTTCTCGCCCTCGGGTACCTCGCCGCGCCGGTCGGTGGCAATGGGATCGAACAGCTTTTCCAGCAGGTCCGGCCGCTCGGCCCGCATCCGGTTATAGATGGTCTCGGCACTCACCAGCAGGGACCGTCCGCCTTCCTTAGCCTTCTTCAGGCACAAAAGGCCCACGACATCGGCGCTGTCGGTGTGAAAGGTCTGCCGGTCGGAGGTCTGGTAGATCCGACTGTTGGGATCGTTGGGGTCCGCGCCGATATCGCGAACATGACCCAGGATATGGCCCTGAGCGTTCTGCGACCGGGCGCTTCCGACATGCGCGCCGATCCCGCAGAAGACCGCGGCAGCGAATTCCTGGCTGTAGCCCTCGACCGGCAGGCCTCGCAACACTTCGACGCCGACACCGTCCAGCATCGTTTTGCGCAGTTCCTTCAGGTGTTCGGCAAACTGACCAAGCGGAAACGCTTCTTTGCTGATCTCGCCCACGTCTTTGCCGGTGTCCAGAAAGGCCTCAGCCGCCTGCTCCAAGTCGACGATATCTTCGTGGCTCAGCCGATACAGCCATTTTTCTGGGCTCTGAGCCATTTCACGACCAATCCAGGCCGACGGGCCCGTCAATTTCTCGGGTAGCTCCTGCAGGTCGATTACGGGCACTGTCATGGTGGCCTCCTCTGTTCTTCTAATTCGCTGCATCATTCTCTAGACTAATTTACATGCACATAATAATGATTTAAAATCATGATGAGTCCTGCCCCCTCTCTAACCGTCCTGCGGGCGCTGAAAAGTCTGGCCGTAACCGGCAACGTCTCGCGCACGGCGCAGGCGCTTGGCCTCACGCAGTCGGCGGTCAGCCGTGCTATTGCCAACTACGAAAAGACCATTGGCCTCACGCTTTTACAGCGAGAGGCGCGTCCCCTTACCCTGACAGAGGCGGGCCAACTTGTCGTCGCTCGGGCAACCGAGATCGACCATTCGCTGGACGCACTGAACGAACAACTGCTGGCCCTGAGGCAGAACCGCACCGGCCATCTGCGCATCGGCTCCTTCGGGCCCACCGCCTCGACTCGCATCCTGCCGGACTTGTTGAACCGGGTCGCCCGCGCCCATCCCGGCATCACCATCAGTATCCAAGAAGCCTCAGACGACACCACTCGGGAGGAGGTTGCACGCGGCCTGACCGACCTTGCAATCCTTTCCAACCCGGTGGAGGAGTTCGACGCCATCGCGCTCGCCACCGATGAGTTGGTGGCCCTTGTGCCCGAGAATTGGGACACGCCGCCTTCGTTGAGCGCTGCCGAACTCGCTGCCGCGCCGTTCATCATGACGCTGGCCGGTAGCGAGCCTACGATTCTTAGCTGGTTCCAGGCTTCCGGTCTGCAACCCGAGATCCAGCATCGCATCCAACAGACTCATTCGATTCTCGAGTTGGTCCGGTGCGGTCAGGGATTGGCTGTCGTCGCCGCGCTCGCGCTGCCGAGGCAGATCGACGGCGTGCGTGCGCTGCCCTTGCAACCGCCTTCAGAACGCGAAGTTTATTTGGTGAAGAAGACCGGTGTGCCCAGGTCGCCGGCCGTAACCGCGGTGTGGAGTATTGCGACATCCTTCAGTACGCTTTGATTTGCGCGGAGACAAATAAGGCTCAACCGGCCAAGAACTCCATATCGCTTTAGATGTGGTGATAAGGTCGCCTGCCCGGCAGGATGGGAACCCTTCTTCAATCGAGGTAGAGGCCGCTATTGCCGCGGATTTTCTCGATTTCCCTGAGCCGGCCATCTGAACGTTCATCGCCGACTGACGCTGCTGTCGCCAGTAGCGTTTCAATCATGAAAAGAACGGAAACCAGAGAAGGGTAATAATGGGGGCTGGTTGTTGGTGCGTAGAAGACTGTGTCGGCGTAAGGCACGAGCGGCGAACTGGGCCGGTCGGTCACCGTGAAAATCTGTGCGCCCTTGGAATGGGCATATTCCACGGCGCGGATCGTCTGCAAAGAATAAGGCGAAACTGAAAATACCAACAAGCTATCAGACTCGTCGATCACGGCCAGGCGCTCTGTCAAATCCACGAGGCCCCCGTGCAGTGCTACGAAGTTCGGCAGCGCCATGCTGCCGGTAACTTCCATGAGGCCGGAAAGCCAGTAGAGAGATCCGGAAGCAAGCAAATAGGTGTACCTGCTTCGGTGTACCGATTTGGCGAAAGCGTCAATGGCTTCGGCGTCGAGAAGGTCGGCGGCAGTGGCGAGGTTGCATTGCACCGACTGCGTAAGCTCTCGGATCAGTTCGCTGCTGGACGTACCGCCGAAAGAGTTTCGAAGCCTGCCGACGCGAGCGCCGAACCCCGTATTGGCGGAAATGCTGGCCTGATATGCAGACCGCAGTGCGGCGTAGCCGTCGTAACCCAGTGCCTTGGCCAGCCTCTGCATGGTTGCCGGAGAAACGTCGCAATCTGACGCAATTGCGCGCATCGAATCGAAGGCCATTCTGTCAGGATTATCGAGAGCGAAGCGGGCGACTTGCGTCAGTTTCTTCGATAAATCGGATAGACGATCGTGAATAAGCTCCGTTGGGTTTTCCAAGTTCGGCCTCCAATGATGTGAAAAAATACAAAACGATTTTCTCTGCTGAAAATATTACATTTGTTACACGTGACGGGTAGACAAAACATTTGGAATCACCTTCAGTGCTCTTAATGTCACGGCTTAGACCGTGCTCAAATACAACAGGAGGACGTACCAATGGGTCGTTTCATCACCACGACGTTGGCCGGCGCGGCGCTGGCTCTGATCTGCAGCCAGGCGCAGGCGGATCAGCTGGAAGACATCAAGCAGGACGGCGAGATCGTCGTCGGCGTCAAGCAGGACTACAAGCCGTGGGGCTATCTGACGTCCGACGGCGAACTGGCCGGGCTGGAGATTGACCTGGCCCGCGACGTGGCCGAGCGTCTTGGGGTCGAACTGGAACTCGTCCCCGTGGTTGCATCCAACAGGATGCAGTTTCTCAGCCAGGGGCGCATCGACCTGATCATTGCAACGATGGGTGACAACGAAGATCGCCGCGAGGTCGTCGGTATGATCCAGCCGAACTACTACGCCGGGGGCACCAATGTTCTGGCGCCGAAGTCCGTCGGGCTCGAAGAGTGGTCGGACCTGGACGGGCGTGATGTTTGTGCGCTTCAGGGCTCCTACTACAACAAGCGCGTGACGCAGCTTTACGGCCCGAACCTCGTCGCGTTTGCCGGTATTCCCGAGGTTACCTCAGCACTGCAAAACGGGAACTGCGTGGCGTTCCTTTATGACAACACTTGGATCGAGTCACAGCTGGCTTCCGACGAACAATGGGCTGACTATGAGATGCCCTTCGAGACCGAGGACCCGCAGGCCTGGTCCATCGCCGTTCCGCTTGAAGAACTGGATGGGCCCTACGGCCAGAAAATGAGCGAGATCGTCACGGATTGGCACAAGACTGGCTTCCTGATCGAGCGGAACGAGGCGAACGGTATCGCGCCGAGCCCGTTCCTCCAGGAAATGCACGAAAAGCTTAAATAGCCCTTTTCGCCATTTGACCTTCCGGCGGCGAGTGCTTCGCCGCCGGTTCCATTTCAGGACGACGGCGGGCAATGGATTCTGCAAGCATCATAGAGTGGTTGAGGCCGGACTGGTTTTTTGACCTCACAGTCGTCAGCGATGAGTACAACCGCGGGCGTTACCTGGCAGGCTTGTGGATGACCGTGCAACTTTCGGTCATTTCAATTTTCCTGTCGCTAATCGTCGGAGCGGTGGGTGCGGCAGCGCAAGGCGCCCCGTCTCGGACCCTGAGGGTACTGGTCGGTTTCTTCGTGGCCTTTTTCCGCAACACGCCGCCGCTGGTCCAACTCTACTTTTTCTACTTCGCAATCGGCACCGTTCTGCAGATCACTGGCGACGATGGTCGGCCTGAACCACTTGTCAGCAATTTTGGCTGGGCAATCATTTCTCTTTCGCTCTTTGCCGGCGCCTTGAATGTCGAAATCTTCCGGGCCGGGATCGAGGCTGTTCCGAAATCTACTGTCGAGGCGGCTGAGGCACTTGGGTACAAGAGGTTGCAGATCTACAAGGACATCGTGCTGCCCCTGGCGGTGCGCATTTCGTTGCCTGCGCTTGGGACGAACCTCGTGAACCTGGTCAAGACGACCACGCTTGCCTACGCCATCGCGGTTCCGGAACTTCTTTATGTCGCGGCACAGATCTGGTCGGAAGATCTGAATGTTAAGGAAATGATGAACGTCCTTTTGCTCTCCTACGTGGGGATTGTCGCCATACTCGTTTGGGTGCTGCACCACTGGGAGAAGAGATTGCGGATTCCGGGCTACGGGAGGTAAACATGCAGTATCTGAAAAAGCAGCCCGCACCTGTCAACGGGCACCTTCCCGTGCTCCTCCCGATGCGCAGTACAGGAGAGCCGCTGCCGCTCACTGACAGAATTTTCAATCTCTGGACAGCGTCGCTGCTCTTCGTGGCATGTGCTGCTGCGTTGGTTACGCCTGCGCTGGCACAGCAAGATGGCGAAAGCCAGCGCAGCATTCTCGAAATCCTTCTCGAGTGGACGCCGACGATTGGCTCCGGGTTCGCCTTCAACGTACTGATCTCGATCTGCTCGATGGCCGTCGGAACGGTGCTTGGTGTCGGGCTGGGCATCCTGCAGGTTTCGCCACTGAGGATTGTGCGCCAGGTTTCCTGGACCATTACGCAGTTCTTCCGGAATTCGCCTTGGCTGGTGCTTTTGTTCTACTGCATTCTGCTGATCCCGTTCCAGATCGAGATATTCGGTGCCGAAGTGCCGTTTCCAGGCTGGATAAAGGCTGTGCTGGGGCTTTCCCTTCCGGTCATGGCCTACATGTCGGAATATGTCCGGGGTGCGATCATGTCGATCCCGGTGGGGCAATGGGAGTCGGCGGAGTCTCTTGGTTTCAATCGGGCGCAGACGATGCGGGAGATCATTCTTCCACAAACCGTCAAGCGTATCCTGCCGTCCTGGATGAACCTATACGCCGTTCTTACAATGGCCACTCCATTGGTTTCGATCGTAGGCGTGAATGACGTGATGGCGCTGACGCGCGCGGCCCTCAGTGCCGAAGGCCGCGTGGGCCTGCTGATCCCGATGTATCTCTACATCCTTTGCTGGTTCTTTATCTATTGCTATCCGATCAGCGCGTTCACGCGCCGGTTAGAACGCAAATTCTCCGTGCAACTCTGAGGCGAGGCGCTTATGGCTTGGACAAGTGATCGACCGATCATTTCCCTGAAGAACGTTCACAAATCATTCGGGAAAACCGAAGTACTTCGCGGGATCACAATGGACGTCCGGAAAGGCGAAGTCGTCTGCATTATCGGGCCTTCCGGCTCCGGCAAATCGACCCTCATCCGATGCATAAACGCGCTCAACGACATACAATCGGGCTCCATCACCGTCGAGGGGCAGGAGGTCAGTGACCCGAAGCTGGACAAGCTCGAGCTTCGCAAAAAGGTCGGCATGGTATTCCAGCAATACAACCTCTTTCCACACAAGACGGCGCTTCAGAACGTGATGATGGCGCCAATCAAGGTGCTCAAACAGGATCGCAAGGCTGTCGAGGAACGTGCGCGTGCCTTGCTCAAGAAGGTGCGCCTCGAAGGCAAGGAAGACAATTATCCCGGCGAGCTGTCAGGGGGGCAACAGCAGCGGGTGGCGATTGCTCGCTCGCTTGCCATGAATCCGGATGTGATGCTGTTTGACGAGGTCACTGCGGCGTTGGATCCCGAAACGGTCAAAGAGGTGCTCCAGACCATTAAGACGCTCGCTTCGGAAGGGATGACCTGTATCCTTGTCACCCATGAAATGGGTTTTGCCCGCGAGATTGCGGACTGCGTCTATTTCACTGACAGGGGAGTGATTGTCGAGTCTGGTCCGCCTGCTACTTTCTTTGACGAGGCAAAGGACCCGCGTACGCGCGAGTTCCTCAGCCAAATACTCTGACAGACGATAAGATGCTGGAACATGACGTCATGATGAAAGAGGTCGCCGACAGTCTCGGTCGGCTCGAGGTGCCCGTAGAAGCGCTTTACGGAGCAAACGCGGCGCGCGGGGCGGAGAATTTCTCCGGGTTCGGTCCGGCCTTGTCGACCTATCCGGAGTTCATTTGCGCCGTGGCCAAGGTCAAGCGGGCCGCCGCACTCGCCAACCGCCGGGCCTCTGGTTTGTCCGTGCGCGAAGCGGACGCCATTATTGCGGCATGTGATGAAATCGTGGCCGGAGAGCACTGGTCACAATTCGTTGTCCCGATGGCGGAAGGCTCCGGCGGAACCTCGTTGAACATGAACTTCAACGAGGTCATCGCAAGTCGAGCGAACCAGATACTGGGCGAAGCGCAGTCGGGCCCGATCCGGCCCAACGATCACGTAAACCTTAGCCAGTCGACCAATGACGTGATCCCTACTGCGATCAAATTGGCCTGCGTGCTTCTTATGCCCGGTTTGAAAGACGCGGTTTCAGAACTGGTTGCGGAGTTCCGTGCGAGGGCAGATGAGTCACGGAACGTGTTGAGAACGGGCCGGACCTGCATGCAAGCGGCCCAACCGATGACATATCGCCAATTGTTCGATGGCTATGCGGCGCTTTTAAAAATGTCTCTGAATACTCTGGAGCGTGCGGTTGACGATCTCAGGACTGTGCCGATGGGGGGTACTGCCATTGGGACTGGGCTTGGCCGTGTCGATGGATATGAAGCGCAAATCGTACCCGCTCTCGCGGAAAGCTTCGGCTTCGATGTCCAGGGACCAATTGACATGTTTGCCGCGATGCAAGGCACTGATGGGTTCCAGCGCCTGTCGGGTGAACTGACAGGTCTTGCCACCAATCTTGGACGCATCGCCGCCGACCTTGTCATCCTCAGCAGCGATGCGGCATCCGGGATCGGTGAGATTAATCTACCGCCCGTCCAGCCGGGTTCATCCATTATGGCGGGCAAAGTGAATCCGGTCGTGCCGATGCAGGTTCAGCAGGTCTCGTTTCAGGTGCACGGTTTGAACACCACTGTCGCGATGGCCTGCCAGGCCGGGCAGATGGAAATAAACCATTTCGAAACGGTCATCGCCCAATCACTGTTCGACCAGTTCGCGCTTTTGGCGCGTGCCAGTACTCTTTTTGCGCAAAAGTGTATTTCCGGATTGAGCGTTGATGAAGACCGTTCTTACGAAAATCTCGCTTCGTCATTTGGCGTCTCGACTATATTCCTGCACCATCTTGGCTACGAGAAGGTGGCGCAACTTGCCAAGCGCTCCCTAGAAGAAAAAACGTCATTGGCGCAAATTGCGATCGCGGAGGGTCTGTTGGCCAGGGGTGAAATCAGAGACGTTTTGATGGATGCAACCCAACCCTGATCCAACTTTAACGTGAAGTAAGATGGCTTTCTTCGCTGAACAGTTCATGCAAGGCGCGTTCGTAGAAGCGTTTCTCTGACGTTGGTCTTACGCCTTGAGAACGTTCGACACTTTCTGTGCCGGCAAGTTCGTTGCCGTTTTGCAGTTCCTCTTCGAGCTGCTGGACCGCAGTGACGGATTTTTCAATCGCACCTTTGGCTGCCGTTCGAGACAGCAAGCGCATCGATACAGGGTTGCTGAGCAGTACCTCTATGCGATCGTCATCGATGTAATGCCGGATCCGGGCCCCGAACAGTTCTTTGAGGTTCTTTGGTTTCAACGAATTGTCGGAAGTTCTCGTGCTGTGAACCAAGATGAGGAAGATCCCGCCGCCACGATAGGAAAAGACGCAGTCAAATTCCTCAGTGGCGCGCTGGATGGAATAGGCCAGGCTTTGGATCGCTTCACGAAACTTCGTGCTGCCAGCAAGGTCGAAAAAAGTTTCGCGTCGCGCAACATCACCGAAACAGCGTACGATCCGAAGATCTTCGCGCGCGCCAATTGGGAAATGTAGTTATCAAACTCAATAAAGCGCAGAAAGGAGTCCGCGTCGCCAATCGAAATAGGGTCATCGAAGCTGAACTGATGAACCGTGGCGGACTTGAGCGTCAGCTTGCTCAGGACTTCAGTGCTTTTCGCGGCCGCTCGTCGCGCCTGAACAAGCTCGTGCGCACATTTGATGCGGCTGCGCAATTCGTGAAAATCGAACGGCTTGTTGATGAAGTCGGACGCGCCGGCGCGAAATGCGGCGTCAATGTATTCTCGATCATTCATTGCCGTAAGCATTAACACGGGCGTTTCCGCGTATTCCGGTAAGGCACGCAAATCAGCGAGCAGTTCGATGCCGTCGATGTCGGGCATTTGGATATCCAGAAGCACGCAATCGAAGGGCACGTCTTCATCCAGGATAATTTCGAATGCGTCCGCGGCAGAGCTTGCTGTCAGTACGTCATAGTCTTCCAACGTCTCAAGCGCGGTTTTGACCAATTCCAGAATACTGGGTTCGTCGTCGACGACGAGCACGCGAAATACCGGCTCTTCATCAGCCGTCTTGTGCAGCAGTCGCTGAAAAGCGTCTTTGTCGTGATCTGAAATTGACATGTTTCATGCTCGCTGGGTTGGGATCTGCACGAACACCTTCCTCAATCAATTTGATCAATTTGAGGCATAAACACCGAAAAAATTAGACTAATGTGCCAGAATTAAGATGACAGATTGGCCCGTATCTGATGCTGAAGCGGCAATTATTACAAGGCGTGGTGCCCAACGCGCCTATACCTCGGGACCATTTACCGAGGATAGGTATGGCATATTTGTGGCTGATATTTCAAAGCTTTGATATCTACGCAGCATGTCCAGGATATAGCTCCGTAACTCAGGTTTCTTTGCGGCGGATAGCAACGGATGTTCAGCGTTCTGATGCTTGGAAGACCTGTCGCCATGCGCGTATAGCCGTGAAAGCGGCCGAGTTTGGAAACGCAGCGAAAATCCGGTCGTTGCCGTCCTCTGCAATCAATGCCTGAACGTCCTGCGTGAGCGCGAAAGCCGAGCAGGTTGGGCACGCCGTCTCAATGCGACAGGCAGTTTTGCGATTTTCGGCTTTCGACAAGACGATGTCTCGGAGGCTCTGCAGCTTTTCCATGAGTTCGACGTCAGAGCCATGTGTCAACATGCGACCATCGCTTGCCTGATAGATCCACCCCAAGCTCTGCGCATGCGACATCTTGAGAAAGGTCTTCAGCCGGTTTTCGAAACCTGGTTGATGGCTGAATTGGCCCATGTGCGTTGCGGTACAGGTCGTGCCTTGTGCCATTATGGCGGGCGCCCGTCCGGCAAGGCGCAACCGCATCGGGCCGGATCGAAGGAATAAGGCTTTGATCGCCTTTGCGTACTCTCGCGCGACGGCGCCCGCGTCGCGATATCGCTCCGCGTCGAGTTCGATCTTTTTCTCGCCGATCTTCAACTCGATCAAGCGTCGGTTGGAGACCACGATAGTTGCTTCTGTCCCGGTATCGGAACACAGGGCAAACGTGCGCGGCAGCACCGTTTCATCGATTTCCTGCGTCAGGCGGCGGATCAACCCGGCAAAGTCCCTCGCAGGCAAATCTTCGCTTTCGCTCAATGCTTCGCTTGGTGTCATCACACGGTCAAGCATGCTGCGCAGTAGGTGCGCCGTCACTTTGTCAGTCTTCGTGGGCGCGGTTTTCGAATGTTGTTTCACATTGCCCCCGCCATTTCCGTCAGGATTTTCTGAGCCGACCGAGTGGCAAGCGGAACGTCCGACACGTCTCCGCAAACGCAACACACGATGTCGGGACTACCCGCTTGGTATCGTACGAATATCCGGATCTCATCCGGCGTGGCCAGAACCACGAGATCATTGTCGTTTGACATCAGATCCGATAGCTCGAAATTTGCCGACGCTTGGCGCATCACTTCGTCCAGGTATTCTTGCTTGTAAAGGTCGGACGCACTTGTGCGCAGAGCGAGCCCCGTCGAGATGTCGCCGAACGAGGCAAGCGTGCAGCTTGGCACCACCTGCCTCAGTTCATCGAGGCGCTCCGAAAGGTACATCGAGTGATCCATAGGGCTCAGGTCTGCTAGCCGGTTGCCATTCGGGACTTGGTGGGCCTTTCGGTCCGACCGCGCATCTGGGTCAGGACACGCACGCGCTTGGGCACTACGCCTACCGTCTGTCCGACGGCCGGCGATGCCTCGGCCGCTTGGTTGCTATCGTCCACAGGCGACGTCTCTGCAGCGTTTCCATCGGACGCGAAAGGTTTTGCAGACATGTCTTGCGACTGGACCAAAGTCGGTTCGGCAAATGACAACGCGGGGGTTTTCATCAGGTTTTCGACCAGATCATTGATGAAATCCGCGGCGCCGCTGGCTTTCCACTTCGCCTCGTCCTCTCCGGCGGCAATCGCCTCGGTGATTGAAATGGGGAACGTTCCGCGGAACAGCCCTTGCGTTTCCTTGTGCACACGGGTCATCACACGATTGAGGTCTCTTTCGGAATGAAGCTTGTCGACTTGAGTCACAAGAAGAAAGTTCTCTCCATTTGTGCGTTCCGCAATCTGTTGCCACGTCGCGGCTTCCGATTGACGCCACGCCTGTGTCGCTTGCGTACACCACACGACGCTATCCACCTCGTCCATTACGGACATCCAGACTTCCGACGACATACTTGGATCCGAGATGCCAGGCATGTCGATCAGGTCGCAGATCTCCAGCGTATCGCACGGCTTGTAGAGCCGGATGAGGCGCGTCTCTTCCAATCTGACCTGTTCGATCTGGTCGATGTCGATGGGTGTCTCGACCCCGTCGTGACCCACGGCGTAGACAGCGCCCTCGCCGTGGCTGATGAGCACGGGGGGAAGGCGCGTCGCCGTGACCTTGATCGGAAGGGGTTCTCGCCGAGAAAGAGCTTGATCAGAGTACTTTTGCCGGCACTGAACTCGCCCATAAGGGCCAGGCGGGTCTTGCGGGGCTGTTTGAAAGATTGTTCGTGAGTCACCGGTTTCTCCTTCGTCATGTCGCATAGCGCCTGAACGTCTTGAGCGTGTCCTCGAGCTGTCGTTCGTGGCTTTCATGTTCCGACGCATCGAACAGGCGTTTGGCATTGCCCTGGCGATCCGCGTCGGAGGTCAGGCTGGTCAGTATGCTTCTCTGCTCATCCAGAAAATGCTCCAGTTCTCCGAGTAATTCTACTTGTATATCAGCGGTTTGGACGTCCTTCAACTGGATCATGAAGTCTTCGGTTTCTGCGCTGATGAGGTCGCCGAACTTCTTTGCGAAGGCCTTGTAGCCGCGCATCCTGCGCCACCAAAGCGACCACCAGCTATCATTGAAATCTAGCGCGATCGTTTGGCTTAGCGAGACAGGTGCGGGCACCTGGGGGACGTCCGGCACGGCAAGCTGGATGCCTTCAACTGCCGGGCCAAATCTGCGGAACAAAAGTTGAGCGGTCTCGGTCACGGCTTGTTCGTAAATTGCCTTTGCGGATTTACGCGCCTGGGTGCCCATGGCGGAATAGGCCGATCGCAGCAGCACGCGAAGACCGGTCGGATCGTATTCCCAGACATGTTCGTCGCCGTAGGTTTCAAGGTGGCCCAGCAACGAGTGTGTCGCGCGTTCAACGAAATTCGCATGGGCACGATCTGCGCGGAGCCTGTAATCGTCGAAGATGCCTGACAGCTGCGATTCAAGCGTGGCGACATTGTCCTCTGCCATGCGCTCGAACGCTGCCAGTATCTGCTCCGAACTCAGTCCGCCCGCGCTGCCTTCGCCCTCGACCCGCACCGTCCGGACCGCCTGTTGAGACGTTGCGATGGTGGTTGCGGAGGAGGCAACGCGTTTGAGGAACGGCGCGCCGAGGCTGGTCACGATCTGATCTGACACCGCCGCCATCAGTTGCGGCAGGCCCGACATTTCCCAAATCACGCCCACGGGTGTGTTGCGGGTGAACTTTTCGCCCAGTACCGCCCTGCTGAACGAGACAAGAGCATCGGCACTGGCCTTGTGCATGGACTGCAACTCGCCTGTAAGCACCATGTTTGCCCAGTACGCGCTTCCGAAAACAAGCTGCGCGTCCTCAGGACCACCATTGAGCTTGAGCGTTGCACGGATGCTGTCCTCGATCTCGGACATCTGGCTCGCCGGGTCCGAAAGCTCGTCGATCCGGTTCACGAAAATTATCACGTCGCGCGATCTCAGGTTGGAGATCATGCGAAGAAGCGCCATGTCGACAGAAGTCAGGGCTTGGGTGGCCGACAGGACAACGACGCAGACACGGCTGTCGCGCAAAGCCTGTATAGTGACCAGTTCGCGCACCATGAAGGTGTCGTTCACACCGGGCGTGTCGCGAATGCACATGCGGAACGGAACGCTCTGACAATTGAGAAACAGATCGGCAGAACGCGTGATATCGGCAAAGCGCCCCTGGTCGTCGGAAATCGCGTCCTGCGTATCAACGTCGAAATCGTCGCCAAGGCAGATGTAGCGTTCCAGCAAATTCTTGTCGAAATAGCTGTATTCGTGCTCCTGGCCCATGAGCAGCTCGAAATTTCGGCCAAGACGAGCCTTCGACATCGCGCGCATCCGCTCGATCTGCTCCTGTATCTTGGCAAGTTCGCTGTCTGCCCCGGCCCGCTCTGCAAGTTCACCGATGCGTCCCCCCTTGGTGGTCAGACGCGCCCATTCGCCTTCAGTCATGAACCGGAACCGAGCGCCTTTCTCGGCGCGTTCTTTCGCCGGGGTCAGGTGAAGGGATGTCACCACGGAGGTCCAGGGGTTGACGTCAGACGGCAAAAGGTCGGACCAGCCGGCGATCGCGTTGATCAACGCCGTCTTGCCGGCCTTGACCTGACCGAGAACGGTCACGCGCGGCTCGAACGTGGCCAGCTCGTTCTTCAGGCGATCTATAGGTTTCCGGCTTTCTTCGCCTACGAGATCGCCAAGGGCATCGATGGCGTCCTGAAGTGTCTCCGCCTCATGCGCAAAATCCGCGAGTTTCTCCATGCCAGCCCGCAGGTTGGACGGGCCCGTGGAGGCCCGGATTTCTGTCGCGGTATCAAACTTCGCTTCAATGTTCATCTAGGCACCTGTTGTTCGCGTCTTCACGGCGTTGTCTTTTGTGTCATCCCGCTCGGTGATTGTGCTCGGATAGAAATTGACCAATAATTGTGGTCTTAGTTGGACGCGGGTGCGAGAAAACATCGGTTCTCGCTAACCCCGGCCAGCCATTTTGCCTGCCAGTTCCTTACGCAGTTGAAGCACCAGCGCGACGGCGTCGACGGCTGCATCTTCTCCCCGTTCAAGTTGAAAGAGCATGAGCATTTCCTCTCCGTCCTGCAGGTCGCCCTGCAACGCGTCCGTTGTGGCATCCCCTGTTCCCGATCCCAAAAGGTTGCCTACGGAACGGATGGCGTCGTTGCAGCAATCAATTATTTTCTTGCTGTCAACATCTTCGCTTTCATTGAGCGCATCGAACATCTGGTCCGCGTGGCGTTGCAGCACATCGACGGCCTCGGACAGAAGACCGATCGTCGATTCGTCACGCGCCCCTTCATCAGGGGGTGTTTCACTCTGGGGTGCCCTGGCCGTGTGTGTTTCGGGCGCGCCCACAGGCTTGGGCGGCGCATTCTGGATCTCCGAAGGCTGCTCTTCGTCCTGTGGCATCTTCAGCGCGAGGCGATCGAGGAAGACTCGCGCCTGGTCGATGTCAGCGGTTCTGCCCTGCCGGATGTGCCGCGACACCAATTGCATCAGGCTCTTGCCCCCGCTGGCCGCCCACAAAGGGTCATTGACATGCTCTGCGCCGGTTTGTGCGGTGACACCCTGAATGGTCGCAACGGGGAACAGCCCAAGGAACTCGTCGCTGACGATGGGTTCCAGTCGCGCGATGTTATCGTTCAACATATCACGCATCAACAGCTGATCCGCCTTTGTTAAAGCAAGAACACTGTGATCCTTGATGTGATCCGGCACCGTGGACCAAAGCCATTGCTCTTCCTCGGTGAAATCCTGGCTACACCAGATCACGAGGTCAGCACGCGCAATCACGGCTTCAAGCGCGCTTAGGCGTTCCGGCTCCGTGCTGCCCAGACCGATTTCAATATAATCCTGCTGAATGAGGTTCGGATCGGGCAGCTCCTGGCGAACGCGCACGGCGTCTTTGGGTATCTCGCAGTGCTTCAGAAACCCCCGCGCCATCGACACGGAGCCGTCCGCGCGTTCGATCAGGGCCTGTTCGGTGTCGCCGTACGAAAGTTCGAAGATTGGGACCGTTTGAGCATGTGCGACATCGGGATGTGCCGACATCATTTCAAGCAGCTTGGTTTTTCCGCTTCCCGCGAAACCGGTTACGACAACCTGCACCGGCCTGGTCAGGAGCGACAAAAGCCGCGCACCGCAGCGCGCGTAGGGAGGTGGCAGATTGCCACGGTCAAGCACGCGTCCAAGACGATCAATGACGGGGTCCAGCTGCTCGGCGGTGTTCATTTTCTCTCCGATCTGCCTTACCCGGCCGCGGTCTTGGATCGCCTTACGCGAGCCAGGATCGTAAGTGTTTCCGTTTTGCCGTTATCGAGGCGTTCGACGGTTTCCTGCACGTCAGCAGGATCTGCAAATGCACCCTTCTTCAGCACTTTCACGACGCAGATCGCCAGATTGTCCTGAGCGGGATCATCCAGGTTCTTGATCTCTTCGGCCAATATGGCGCTGATCCTTTGGGCAGAGTTCTTTTGCTGGAACCTCAGCAAGCTCTCGATCTGTTCTTCCGAGATGAACTGAAGCCCGTCACTCGCCGAGATCAGGATATCATCCTCGAAGAGCGTGAAAGGTACCTCGGGGCAATCTATCTGATTGATTTCCCTGCCGATGAGAACCGAGGTCAGACAGTTTTGGTCAGGGTGCTGCATCGCGTCCTTGCGGCTCATGAGCCCGGACTTGACAAGAAATTCGACCTGCGACGACAGCGCGTGGTTATCATTGAGGCGTGTCAGAGTTCCGTTGCGGAAAAGGTACAAAGGTGAGTCTCCGACGGACACCCAGTACAAACGATCCTCTATGAAGATCGTCGCGAGCAGCGTTGCCCCCATGCCGGAGGTTTCGGGATGGGAACGCGCGTAGAGTCCCACGCATTCATTGGCGTTCAATGCCGCCCCCTTGAGCGCGTCGCATACCCGGGCCTCGAGAAGCTCCGGGTCGCCGGACTGCAATTTCAGGCCACTGAAAACCTCGGTTACGACGATCTTGCTGGCAATGTCCCCAGCCTCGTGTCCGCCCATGCCATCCGCCAGCACGACAAAGCCGAATGGTTGGCCCGATGGGAAATCCGAGGCGAGCGCATCCTCTTGACGCTCGCGGCGGCCGAGCTCGATGACCATCGAGGAGTCGTAGGTGAAATCAGCCCTGGTTGGCATAGGCCCGGCCCGCACCTGTTTCCTGATCCCAGGAAAATGCCTGGCAGCAGAGAGGAACAAACCGCAGCGACGTTTCACCGATCGTGATCGTGTCGCCCGCGGCCAGTTCCTCGGTGCTCAAGACAGGTCTGTCGTTTCGGCGAACGATGTTCGCCTTGCCGCCGTGTCCGATGAAGAAGCCTTTCTGACGGGCGTCGTACGCAATCGAGGCGTGGCCGGCGCGCGAAATGCTGTTGTCGCCAAAGTCGAGACGGACGGTCTGATCTTCGCCCCGGCCGATCGTACTGACACCTTGAAACAAGGTGAACGCAGATCCGCGCCCGGGCCCGTCGACGACAATCAGCCAGCCAACCGGGAATGACGTAAAGGGCGCCACACCCGCCTTGTCGTTATCCGACATCGGGTCCGCGTCAGTATCCATGCCTGTGTTGAAACCGAGCAGTCTTGTCTTGACGCGTCCATGACGGCTGGCGCCGCGGCCGACGGCCGGTTGCGGAACCTCGACAGCCGCGCGCGGCTCGGTGGCGGGTTGTGGGTTGCGAACGTCCTGCATCGTCGGCTCGGACGGAACGGCAGGAGGCGTGGGATGTCCGGGCATTTGCGCACTCGGGCGCGGCGCCGCATCACGGGCCCCCATGGGGACGGGATCTTCATCGAATTGCCCTGCGCTGGCAATGGGTTCGGCAAGAGATGGCGTTTCGGTTTGCGTGACGTCATTCGCGCCGGTGAGACCCGACGGGTTCAGGTCCCTCATGAGTTTGTCGATCTGACCCGAAGTGGCCTGCGTGAAGGACGCGTCCGCTGCCTCGTCGTCCTGAATGGAAGGCGTCGGATCCGCGTCTGCAATATGGTCCGGTGTTGCCGTTTGGCCGGAATGCACGTCTGCGGCAGTTGTGATGACCTCGGGACCGAAGACGTCATCCTCGGCGTCCTCATAGTCACCGAAGGAGTCGTCGTATTCGTCGAGAAAGAGGTTCGAGTCATCGGAACTGGCAAAGAACTTCGCGACCTCTTCGCTCATGCCGAGATCCGGATCGGTCGCGTCCTGCGGCAGTGCCGGAGGCTCAACCTCCGTGCCGTACCCGGACGCGTCGTATTCGGTATCAGTGCGGGGCCTCGAAACAGGGGCGGAGGCGTCGGAAGATACGTCTGGCACCTGCGCCTCGGTTGCGGTGGCGTTCGCCTGGGGCATCCCGGAAATCGAGCCGTCCGCCTGCCGTTTCTCGCCGATGATATCGCGAATGAATTTCATGTTTTTTCCTTTCTTTTATCTACTCAAGCCAACCTGCCGTTGCGTCTCTTCGCGAGTCGTTTCCATGCGCGCAGTAGCCCACTGCCTGTTTTCCGACGCGCGTTCGTATCCTCGACTGGGGCCGACTGAGGGGGCGCCGAAGCATCGCCTGATGCGGCTCGAGCCTGGTTGCGTATGTTTCGACCGTCGTTTTCTTCGAGCCAAACCTGCAGATCCTCGATCGGTTGCCCGAAGATATCGACCAGCGGCGAGGGTTCCTCAGGGACCTCGGCCACTGGTTCCACGTCCTGCTTCGAGGTTTTCGGTTTGACCTTGGTATTGGTGTCCTGAACCAGCCACGAGATCGTCGAAGCCAGTTCACGGTCATCTACAATTGCATTTTGACAGGGTGGGGCGGCCATCGTCACAGGCCGAGCAGGCGCCGCAATTGTCTGCAAACCGGCATCTCGATCGGTGGAGAAGTCCGGCTCAGGCTCGTTTACTGGGCCTCGTTCCAACCTGTCCAGCCATTCCTTCGCAGATTGGAAGCGATCTTTCTGCGCTACGGAAAGGGCCTTGTCGATGGCCGACAGAAAGACCGTGTCAAACGCCCAGTTTCCCGCCGCGAGGGGCGTGTAGGGATCCGGCATGTCCGATGTCAGCGCTGCGACCCGCTTCTGACAATCGGGCGGCGCGCTGCCGGTGATCAGGTGATAGAACGTGGCCCCGACGGAGTATATGTCGCTTGACGGTTTCTGATCACCGTCCGTGTAGTAGAACTCATGCGGCGAATAGCCATCCTTCACGGCCATCATGTGTGACAGGGCCCGGGTCTGTCGGATCTTTTCTTCGCGCGCAGCCCCGAAATCGATCATGGTCAGCTTGTTGTCTGCATCGACCAGCAGATTGTCGGGAGATATATCGCGATGCAGCATGCCCATGCCGTGCAGGTAGTCCAAGGCACTCAGTGTTTCGCGGATAAGGCTTTCGACCAGCGCGTCGGTCATCCGTTCGGGTTCAATCTCGAGCAACGTGAGAAGGTCCATACCGTCCACGTAATCCATCGCGATGTAGGCGGTGTTGTTTTCCTGAAACACCTGATGGATCTTAACGATGTTGGTATGGTCGAACTTGGCCATTCGTAGCGCCTCACGCAGGAAGCTGCGAATGACTTTCTGGAACTGTTGCTGAAACTCGGGCTTGTGAGGTCGCACCTCGCCATTCACTCGGCGACATATGATGCTGGGAAAACACTCCTTGATCACCACAACCCGATCCAGGCTATCGCGCGCAAGATAAGTCATTCCGAAGCCGCCGCCGATGAGGTGCCGCTCTATCTTGTACTGGCCGAGAAGCAGGTTCTGACCCGGCGAAAGATCGTCGGATTCGCAGTGACTCAAATTGGTCGCGTTGTTTTGCACGTAAGGACTTTCCCGGGGCTCTCGAAGACGTCGAAGAAATTCAAAACATTCGGACAGACACGCTCACGTTGAGCGGTCATTGTGATGAAAACATGGCGCTAGTTGTCCAAAGACTTGGCATTACGCAGAAATACGTTCGATTGGCGGGCTGTTGTCGGCCCACAGACACGAGCGGCGTTTCAGAGAACCAGTATGAAAAACAGAAACGCGATGAGCGGCATAGTAAAGGCAGCTAGCCGCCATCGGATAGTAAACCTCCCGAGTTCTATGGCCCCGGTTTGTCATGGCCCTCTGTTTGTCGAAGGCATGCCACGAACAGGAACAGCGCGCACTTTGCGAGACCCTGGTGCAGCGCGAAATAGGGAACGGTCTCACAGGGTCGGCCGCCTGCACCGACGATCATCACCATAAGGCCCATCTGGCTGATCGTGGAATAGGCCAAAACAGCCTTCGGGTTCGAGTATTCTGGTCGACTTGGAATTTGCGGAAAGCATTCCTAAAAGATGGGTCCAAAAGCTCATGCCAGTCAGACCTAAGCGGAACTGCACCTAGCCTGATCAGAGCTGTTCGACCTCAAATGTCCAAGCTCCGGGAGACATTTCGTTTCGCACGAGCTGCACGATGCGCGGGTCGATCTGATCCGGCTCCATAAGGCCGCATTGCGCCATCGCGCGGCGCGCATCGACATTCTGGCCGACGTAGTCGAGCACCACCCGTGACGCGGCGGGCTTGCGCCCCAATCGCAGCGGTCCGCCGGTCTGGATTCCGAGAAGATAGTCGATGCCCGCGCTGTAGGACGGGTAGAGGATCATCTGGGTGATCGAGGAGGACAGCGTGGTCTCGTTTTCCACGACATTGATGCGTTCCCCGAGGAAGAACACCAGGCCTTCGTACTTGTGGACCTCGCGCGCGCCTCCCTGAGGGCCCGCGTCGCGTTCAATGTTCTTCCACAGGTAGTAGCCGTCCTTGCGGGTCATCCTGGCGTAGGACCGCATGATGTAGCCGGGATTGCTGAAGGAATGGAAGTACCTGAAATAGCTGCCGCAGTAGCGTTCCAGGGGGGGCGAAAACTGGTTCAGCCGCCGCAGGGTGGGGCCGACGGGCGTCGTCTCGACCTCGCCGCCCGGCTGGCGGCGCAGGGCGATCAGGTCGGCGAAGCGCGCAGGCTCCATCAAGAGCTCGCCCTCGGTGACGCCGAAGAACTCGCAGATCTTGCGCATGTTGTGCCGCGAGGGGCGCACGTGGCCCGAGAGATACTTGTTGAATTGTTGCCGGTTGATGCCGATCCGGCGGCAGACCAGCGCGATGGAGGGCAGGAAGGAGCAGGCGAAGGTGAGATTGGTGGAGAGGGGATCGGAGGTCATGCCCTGACGCTACCTGACGCACTTACAATGTCAACATGCGTCAGCCAGCGAAATTGTGAGGAGGCCCTGCGCATGCCACGATACGCGCCTGGATCACGCAAGGAAGCACCGCATGAATCAGTCCGGACCGCCCGACGGCGTCATCGAGGAACGCCACGTCGAGATCCCCTTGCCGGATGGCTGCATCCTGGCGGCGCGGATCTGGCGTCCGGCCGATGGTGCGCCGGTTCCTGCCATCTTCGAGTTCCTGCCCTATCGCAAGGGCGACGTGACGCTGCCGCGCGACTCGGTGCGCGCGCCCTACATCGCGGCGCGCGGCTATGCCTATGTGCGCGCCGACCTGCGGGGCACGGGCGAGTCCGAAGGGGTGATGGAGGACGAGTATACCGCGCAGGAGTTGCAGGACGGCTGCGACGTGATCGCGTGGATCGCCGCACAGGACTGGTGCGACGGTTCGGTGGGGATGGTCGGTATTTCGTGGGGCGGGTTTAACGGCCTGCAGGTGGCCGCGTTGCAACCGCCCGCGCTGAAGGCGGTGGTGTCCGTCGCCTCGACCGACGACCGCTATGCGGATGACGTGCATTACATGGGCGGCACGATGGTGGTCGACCAGATATCCTGGGCGTCGCACATGTTCGCCATCAACACGCTGCCGCCCGATCCCGACCTCGTGGGCGACAAGTGGCGCGAGATGTGGATGCAGCGGCTGACCGGCTCTGGCCTGTGGCTGAAGAACTGGGCCGAGCACCAGCGCCGCGACGATTTCTGGAAGCACGGGTCGGTCTGCGAGGATATCGGCCGGATCCAGGTGCCGGTCTATGCGGTGTCGGGCTGGGCTGACGGGTATTGCCGGACGGTGTTCCGGCTGATGGAAAACCTGCAATGCCCCAGCAAGGGCCTGGTCGGTCCGTGGTCGCACAAGTATCCGCATATCGGCGTTCCGGGGCCTGCGATCGACTGGCTGGGCGAGGAGCTGCGCTGGTGGGACCAGTGGCTGAAGGGTGTCGAGACCGGCATCATGGACGAGCCGCAGTTGCGGCTTTTCATGCAGGACCACGCCGAGCCTGCCAGCTATTACGCGGAGCGCGAGGGCCGCTGGGTGGAAGAGCCGTCCTGGCCGTCGCCCAACGTGACGCGGACGCCGTTTGGGCTGGGCCGCGACGGGACGCTGGGGCAGGAGGATGCGCCCAAGGGAACGTTGAATATCCGCTCGCCGCTCGGCACCGGGATTGCCGGGGGCAAGTGGTGTTCCTATGCCAATCCGGGCGATCAGCCGGTGGATCAGCGCCGGGACGACGCCGGGAGCCTGGTGTTCGAGACGGAGCCTTTGGAGACGCCGCTGGAGATTGCCGGCGACGCGCAGCTTGAACTGACCTTCTCGGTCGATCAGCCGGTGGCGCAGGTGGCCGCGCGCCTTGTGGACGTGGCCCCCGATGGCGCGGCGACGCGCGTCTGTTATGGCCTGCTGAACCTGACCCATCGCGACAGCCATGAAACGCCCGAGGCGCTGGTGCCGGGGGAAACCTACACCGCGACGGTGCCGTTCAAGCATGTCGCGCAGACGTTCCGCGCCGGGCATCGGCTGCGCCTGTCGGTTTCGACCAGCTATTTCCCCGTGGCCTGGCCCGCGCCAGAGCCGGTGACGCTGCAGCTCGATACCGCCGCCAGCCGTCTTGTGCTGCCGGTGCGCGACATGGATGCGGTGACCCAGCCGCGCGATCTGGGCACGCCCAAGGGCGCGTCGCCGATGGAGAAGGAGGTGCTGGAGCCGGAGCTCGCCGAATGGATCGTGCGCGAGGACCTGGGCACCGGCGAGACGGAGGTGCGGATCGTCGACTCGGACGGGCGCATCCGCATCAAGGACAACGACCTGACCCGCGGTGCGACCTGCGTCGAGACTTATTCCTTCACCGGCACAGACTGGCGCTCGTTCAAGGGGAACGTGGTGTGGGACCTGGACATGTCGCGCGGCGACTGGCGCATGTCCAGCCGCACGGAAACCGAGATGACGGCCACGGCCACGCATTTCGTCATCAACGCCAAGCTGGTCGCCAGGGAAGGCGATGCGATTGCCCACGAACAGACCTGGTCCTGCGAGATTCCGCGCGACCTGGCCTGACCTTTGTTCCGCGCCCTGCGTGGCGCGGGCCATCACTTTTCGTGCCGGGATCGTCCGGCGCCGAACACGAAAGGCCGAAACGGCCAAACAACTGGGAGTAACAAGAATGACCGATCAAATGACCGCCAACAAACCCGGCATCGGGCGTCGCGCGTTCCTGCGCGGGGCTGCAGCGACGGGCCTCGCCGCCACCACCATGCCCCTGGGCTCGCGCATCTGGGCGCAGTCGGGCAAGGTGCTGCGTGTCAGTTCCTATGCCGATATCGACGCGCTCGACCCCGGCTTTTACCAGAACGGCTATAACGTCGATGTCATGAACTGCATCTATTCCAAGCTGGTGCGCTACGTGCCTGGCCGCGAGTGGGAGTGGGAGCTGGAGGCCGCGGAATCCATCGAGCAGGTCGATGACACGCACATCACCTTCAAGCTGAAAGAGGGGCTGATGTTCACCGGCGGCCATGGCGAGATGACCGCCGAAGACGTGAAATTCTCGTTCGAGCGCGTGCTGGAGCATGACAGCCCGGTCAAGAGCGACTGGGGCCCGCTGGACCATGTCGAGGTGACCGGCAAGTACGAGGGCACGATCGTTCTGAAAGAGCCGTTCCAGCCGCTGTGGAGCATCACGTTGCCCTACGGCACGGGCCACATCGTGTCGAAGAAGGCGGTGATGGAGGCCACGGAAAGCGGCGGCAATTTCGGGATGGAGCCGCCGGCTTTTTCCGGCCCTTACATCCTGAAGGAGTGGAAGCCGAACCAGCACGTCCACCTTGTGCGCAACCCTGATTGGAAGGGCGAGGCGCCGGGCTTTGACGAGATCCGCATCCTGCCGATGGACGACACCAAGACCGCCGAACGCGCCTACGAGGCCGGCGATCTGGACTATACCGAGATCACACTGTCATCGCTGGCGCAGTATCGCGGCAACGTGCCGGACAATACTGTGATCGAGGAATACCCGTCGCTTTATTATGTCTGGCTGGGCATGAACCTCGACAACCCCGCGCTGGGTGACGAGAACCTGCGCAAGGCGATCCAGTACGCCATCAATGCCGAACAGATCATCGACGCGGCCCATTTCGGTGAGGCGGCCCCGGCGACCGGCATGATCGCCCCCGGCCTGCCGGGCCACCGTGAGAACCCATCGGTGCCAGTGGCGGGCGACCTGGACAAGGCGCGCGAGTACCTGGAGGCGGCGGGCGGCCCGCCGGCCGAGCCGCTGACCATCGACGCGCTCAATGCCACGGTGTGGAAGACGATTGCCGAGGTGGTCCAGGCGCAGCTGGCGCAGATCGGCATCGAGACGCAGATCAATGTGCAGGATTCCGGCTCGTTCTGGACGCTGGGCATGGAAAGCGAGGGCGAGCGCTGGAAGGACATGCAGCTGGTGCTGAACCGGTTCTCGATGTTGCCGGACCCATACTATGCGACCAGCTGGTTCGTGACCGACCAGGTCGGCATCTGGAACTGGGAGCGGTTCTCGAATGCGGAATTCGACGAGTTGCACGCCAACGCGCTGAGCGAGGCCGACGGCGAGAAACGCGCCGAGATGTACCGCAAGATGCAGGACCTGATGGAAGCGACCGGGGCCTACAAGTTCATCACCCATGAAGGCACGCCGGTGATGTACCGCGAAGGGCTGGAACCGGCGCTGCGGCCTGACGGACGGCCGCTCTTCATCGACTTCGACGGCGAAGTCTAAGCCGACAGGAGACCGCGACCCGTGCTGTTATACGCCTCCCAAAGGCTTGTCCTTTCGGTCGTGATCGTGATGGTCGCGGTCTCCATCCTGACGCTCATGCTGCACGTGGTGCCGGGCGACCCGGCGGTGATGATCCTCGGCCCACGCGCAACGCCGGAACTGATCGAACAGACGCGCGAGGCTATGGGGCTGGACAAGCCGCTGCCGGTGCAGATCATTACGTTTTTCGGCAACATCCTGCGCGGCGATCTGGGGCAAGACGTGTTCACCGGACGGGCGGTGTCGCAGATCGTGTTCGAACAGCTGCCTTACACCTTGATCCTGATCACCGTCTCGATCCTCTGGGCGGCGGTGCTCGGCATCGCTTTGGGCTGTTACTCGGCGCTGCGCCGTAACACGTGGCTCGACACGCTGACCGGGGTGATCTCGGTCGGCACGATCTCGATCCCGGCCTTCGTCATGGCGCTATACTCGGTGCTGGTCTTCGCGGTCTGGTTGCGGTGGCTGCCGGCGATCGGCGCGGGCGAGGGGTTCTGGGACGGGGTCACGCACCTGATCCTGCCGTCCTTTGCCATCGGCGTGTCTTGGGTCGGGTACGTGGCCCGGATCGTGCGCGCCTCGATGCTGGAGGTGATGGGGCAGCCGCATGTGCGCATGGCGCGCGCCTACGGCCTGCCGGACAGATGGATCACCCGCTCGCATATCCTGAAGATCGCTGTGCAGCCCGCCGTGACCCTGATCGGCACGGGCGTGGCGCATCTTTTCTCGGCGGCGGTGTTCGTCGAGGTGATCTTTGCCCGGCCCGGGATCGGCGCGCTGATCGTGCAGGCGGTGAACGAACGCAACTATCCCATCGTGTTGGGCGCGGTTTTGGTCACCACTGGCATCATCGTGCTGGCGACGCTGATCTCGGACCTGGTGATCGCGTGGCTGGACCCGCGCCAGCGGGAGGACATGTGACATGACCGACGCCACGCAAGAGGTCGTCTCCGAACCGGGTGTGATGACCCGGACCTGGCGGGTTCTGTCGGCCAGCCCGACCGGCCTGATCGGTTTCGTGCTGGTGGCGCTGATCGTCGGGTCGGCCATCTTTGCGCCGTGGATCGTGCCCTATGATCCTGCGGCCATCATGACCGGCCCGCGCATGGCGCCGCCCTCGGCCGAGCACTGGCTGGGCACCGACAATATCGGGCGTGACATCTTCAGCCGGGTCATCGCCGGCGGGCGCATCGCCATGCTGGTCGCGGGGGCCTCGCTGGCCGCGGCGCTGAGCATCGGGCTGCTTCTAGGGCTGATCGCCGGTCTCGGGCCGCGCTGGCTGGACAATATCCTGCTGTTGATCTTCGACGCGCTGCGCTCGTTTCCCACCATCGTTTTCGGCCTGGCGGTGGTGACCATCATCGGCCCGAGCCTGTTCACGGTGATGCTGGTCGTGGCGATCACCTCAGTGCCGATCTATGCCCGCATCGTGCGGACCCAGACGATGGCGCTGAAGAATGCCGAGTTCATCCTGGCCGAGCGCGCGATGGGGGTGGGCACGCCGCGCCTTCTGTTCGTGCATGTGCTGCCCAACGTGCTGGGCCCGCTGCTCATCCTGGCGTCGATGGACGTGCCGCTGGTGATCGCGACCGAGGCGGGCCTGAGTTTCCTGGGCATGGGGGTGCGGCCGCCGACGCCGTCTTGGGGCGTGATCCTGAACGACGGCTACAATTTCATCCGCAACTCGCCCTGGCCGGTGATTGGCGGGTCGATCCCGATCATCCTGGTGACGCTGGGCTTTACCTTCATGGGCGAGGCGCTGCGCGACATCTTCGATCCCAAGCTCAGAAAGGCCGGCTGATGGTATCCAGCGTTGCGACAGAGCCGGACCGGCAAACGGAAGGCGGCGCCGAGCCGCTGGTGCGGACCGACGGGCTGTCGGTGGATTTCGCCACGCCGCGCGGGGCGATCCATGCGCTGCGCGACATCACGCTGGACGTGCCCCGGGGCAAGGTGCTGGGCCTTGTCGGGGAAAGCGGGTGTGGCAAGTCCACGCTGGCCTATTCGCTGATCGGCCTTCTGGCCGAGAACGCGCGCATCGCGGGCGGGCGGATCGACATGGATGGCCAGAACCTGGCGCAGCTGAGGCCGAGGGAATGGCGCGCGCTGCGGGGCAGACGGATCTCGATGATCTTTCAGGACCCGATGACCTCGCTCAACCCGGTGACGACCATCGGCCGGCAGATGATGGACATCCAGTATCGTGAAAAGGGCGGGCGGGCCGAGAAACGCGCGCGGGCCATCGAATTCCTGGAGCAGGTGCAACTGCCGGATGCGGCGTCGAAGCTGGATGCCTATCCGCATCAGCTTTCGGGCGGGATGCGCCAGCGGGTGTGCATCGCCATGGCGCTGCTGACGCGGCCGGACCTGTTGATCGCGGACGAGCCGACAACGGCGCTGGATGCGACGCTGGAGATGCAGATCGTCACCCTGCTGCGCGAGTTACAGGAGAAGTTCGGCTGCTCGGTTCTCTTCGTCTCGCACCACCTGGGGACGGTGGCCGAGCTGTGCGACGAGGTGGCGGTGATGTATGCGGGCGAAGTGGTGGAGCGGGGCGACGTGGCGCGGGTGTTCCGCGACCCGTGCCACCCCTACACGCAGGCGCTGTTCGAGTGCGACCCGGCCCGCATCCGAGAGGCGACGCGCCGGCTGCCGACCATTCCCGGCACCTTGCCGGACCTGCGGCGCCCGCCCGCGGGATGCGCGTTTCGCGCCCGCTGTCCCAAGGCGTTCGAGCGCTGCAAGACCGAGCATCCGCCGCTTTACGATGCCGGCGGGGGGCAGGCGGCCCGGTGCCATCTGAACGACCCGGCGGAGGACAGGGCATGAGCCTTCTGGAAGTCGAGGACCTGCGCATCCGGTATGCGCGGCAGGGGCGTCTGAAGGCCGCGCTGCGCCGCGAGCCATATGATTTCGAGGCGGTGTGCGGCGTGTCCTTCACGCTGGGCGCGGGCGAGACGCTGGGGCTGGTGGGTGAAAGCGGCTCGGGCAAGTCCACCATCGCGCGCACGCTGATCGGGCTGAAGAAAGCCTCGGGCGGGTCGATCCGCTTTGACGGGGCGGAAATATCGCAGGCCTCGGCCCGCGAGTGGTCCCACCTGCGCACCGATATGTCGATGATGTGGCAGGACCCGGTGGGGTCGCTGTCGCCCCGGCTGAAGGTCAAGTCGCTGGTGACCGAACCGCTGCGCATTCACGGGCGGCCCGCCGGCCGCGACGAGGCCGAGCGGCTGTTGGGCCTCGTGGGGCTGCCGGCCGAGTTTGCCACGCGCTATCCCCACCAGCTGTCGGGCGGACAGGCGCGGCGGGTCGGAGTGGCGCGGGCGCTGGCGCTGGACCCCAGGTTGCTGATTGCAGACGAGCCCACCGCCGGATTGGATATGTCCGTGCAGGGCGAGGTACTCAACCTGCTCGCCGATGTGCAGACCCGCAGCGGCGTTGCGATTGTGATCATCACCCACAACCTCAACCTCGTGCGCCATGTCACCGACAAGATGGCAATCATGTATCTGGGCCGTTTCGTCGAACAGGGGCCCACAAATCAGATATTCGCCCAACCCTGTCATCCCTACACCAAGGCGCTGCTCGAGGCGAACCCGCAGCCCGATCCTGAAGCGCGGCACGATTTCGTAGCACTGAGCGGTGAGGTGCCGAGCCCGGTCAACCGCCCCTCGGGCTGTGACTTTCACCCACGCTGCCCTCGGGCGCGCAAGACCTGCGCCACAACAGAGCCGAATTGGACTGAAGACGCCAGCCGCGGATATAGGTGCCTGTTTCCATTGTGAAATGCTCTTCACGAAAAGAGAACGGATATGCCGCTTGTCGGTGCATCCAAGCTTTCTCGACTGGAATAACGCTTCAAGAAATTATCGAGCAACATCTAGAACGCTTCCAGTAGTTGTTCCTTGTGCTCTTAATAGCTGTCGCTCCGTCAGGTGCTATGCTCGCATCAATTGTTCACGTGCTAATCATTACTGACTAAAGGGCCGCCATTGTTCCATCTACGGCTCGCCTAGGTTTCGAATTTGTTCCTCGGATGCTTCAAGAGCCGAGAAAAGATTTTGCTGCACAAGTTTACGAAACAAATAAATACATGAGATTTGCGTCTTGGATAAGTTGCTTTTTGACTGGATCCGCAGCTGACCTAATCTCAGTCTAAGCGTGCAAAAGTTCCTAAGTTTAAAGGCTTTCGAGTACGCTACATTGACCGCGTCGGGCGCTGGTGTTTAGTTTAATGCTCTTATCCTCGATGAACTGGTAGACAGCGAATAACGGAAGGAAGGCAATTCGTGAAACATGCATTGATGACCGCTGCCCTTATGGCCTTGGTCTCTAACGCAGCCTTTGCAGATCAGGACGTGACAGAAGAAGTTCGTGACGCTGATGTCGAGGCCGGTGAAAGCCTCTATCAGTCGGTCTGCAGAAACTGCCACGGCCCCAAGGCTCAGGGCGTTGCGAGCTATCCGCGGCTGTCCGACAAAGATACGGGTTATTTGACCAACAAACTGGAGCGTTATCGCGAAGGCGAGAAGATAGGCCCGAACTCGATGCTGATGATCCCGCACGCCAAGAATCTTTCGGACCAGGATATCCTCAATATTACGACGTATATCACCACGGAATTCCAGTAAATGCGTCTATACGGCGGTTCGATCTGTCAACGGTCTTTCGCCGACCGAGACCTATTGCCGTAACGCCCCCTCCTTCTACCTTTATCGAGACGGCGCGGATCGCCCGAGCAGAGGCTGGTTGAGTCGTCACAAAGCAGCCAAGGGAGGAAAACATGCTAAAGAGCTCATTCAAACCATCCGGTTTCCCCGTTCTGCCGCTGGTGGCTGGACTGTCCATGTGTATGGCGTCTGCCGCAGTCGCGCAGTCCGGGATGAACACCACCAGTCTTCAGCACGAGGTAGTGTTGTCGGATTTGGAAAACCCGTGGGACATGGCCTTTCTCGACGATGGCACGATGCTTTTTACCGAGAAATGCAAAGGCCTGTCGGTGCGGATGCCAGACGGCACCGTGACCGCACTTTATGGCGTAGGCGAGACCGAGGGCTATGCCGCCAGCGGCGAGGACCTGTTCTGCGAAGGTCAGGCAGGAATGATGGGGGTGGCTTTCGACCCCAACTTTGACGAGAACCGTCGGATCTACGTCTACTCGACGTCGGACATGTCGGACCCGCACACCAACCGGCTGATGCGGTTCACCGTAAACGAGGATTTCACCGGCGTTTCGAACCGGACGGACATCGTCGATGACGTGCCTTACAAAATGGAGGCCTCGGAGCACCCGTTTGGCGGGCCCGGCGCACATAACGGCGGGCGTGTACGTTTTGGGCCGGATGGTGCCCTATGGCTGACGACAGGCGACAACCACAATCCTGAAATCCCGCAAAGCCCGACGATGATGGGCTCCAAGGTCCTGCGGATGGACACGGACGGCAACGCGCATCCAGACAACACCCCGCCAGAGGGCTTTGACGATCGCATATACACCTACGGACACCGCAACGTTCAGGGCATCGCATTCCATCCGGAGTCCGGCGCAGCGATCACCGCCGAACACGGGCCGTGGCATTCCGACGAAATCACCATTCTCGAAAACGGCGGTAACGCCGGTTGGGACCCGCGCGATAACATGGCTGGACGTGGCGACTGCCCGGATGGCTATTGCGGCTACATGCCAAATCAGGATGAAGGCATGAACCGTTATGAACGCGCGGCCTTCATGCCGATGACTGATTTCGAGACCTATCCCGACGCGATGCCGCCGGTCTGGACCAATAATGGATGGTCCCAAGGTACAGGCTCGGCTGCGTTCCTCGAAGGTGAGGAATGGGGCAGCTGGGACAACGCGATGGTCGTCGGCATCATGGGCATTGGCTTTGGCGGCACGCCGATCGGCCAACGGATCGACGTGATCGAATTCAACGAAGACGGAACCGAGGTTCTCGACGTGACCGAAATGACCCTGCCGATGGAGGCCGGCCGCTTCCGCTCTGTCGTGCTCGGACCGGATGGCAGCCTCTATACGGCAGTCGATGAAGGTATGATCCACAAGCTGACACCGGGTAGCTAGGACCCTCATAAGGCCGTGCCGGGAATCCGACGCGGCCCTATTGCTGATGGCTGGAATGGATCAAGTCAGGCCAGACGCCGGATGAGATTGCCGTGGTGTAAAAAACCACATGAATCGCGTTTAACAGACGCTGAACATCGCCTTCCTTGCCTCTGATATCGTGCGCTATGTTCTCGCCGGCAAAAAGCCAATAGGTCTGACTTCCACCCGGGTTGCGTCACATGAGCTTGCCGCAGTCTGGAAAGAACAGCGGTCGTTGATCGCAAGACCCTGAGTCCACACCAAACTGGTAAGACAAAAATGCGCCACTGAGACACTCGGGCATTTTACCGACAGATTGTTTGGCCATTTCCGTCTCTGCAAATCCCATGAGCTCGTAACTCACCGGATTTTCGCGATATTATTGCGCAAACTGATGACGGCTCAGTATGTCGGGTGTGGGTGGCAGCCCGTAGGGGATTGCCACCAGCCCGAAAAACCCAAGAAATGAAGGGCGAGGTGTCCCACGGTGCCGGCGTATGGGCTCCATACTGATCAAGGACTTAACGTTAATGTGTCCCACGCGTCCGACGGCGACATGACAGACGGCAGTTGGCTTACGGCACATCCAGATGAAGCACGAAAGCGTCTTTAAATGCCTTTCGTCGCGTCGGCTCAGCGCCAAAGAATGGAAGCCCGCGGATTTCGTGCGGCTCTTGCGCCGCAAGATCTCCGCCATTCTCGGCATCCCAGGCGATTGCCTCCAAGAACCTGCTTTTCCAGGCCTCGCTGTCCCAGCCTCGATCTCCTTTCGGTTCGATGAATACCTGCCGGCAGAGCGGAGCGCCCCCTTTCCGACGCATGAGCAGGATGTAGTCTGGTTCGGTCGCCCTGTCGCCGCCGATCTCGTGCAGCTTGATCATCTTCTCGTTGCGAATGACGAAGAACTCGTCGAATGCCTTCGCGATATCGGTCTGCATGCTGGCGATGAAGGCCACGAACTCCTTCTCCTCACTCGTGCCATAGCAATCGTCGAAGACATGCCAATCCGCATTAGCCAGATTTACGCCGCGGGTCGACGCGACGTCGGACTCCTGCCAGGATTTCATCGTTTCGCCCGGAACGGAGAGCTTCAGGACACGATCCTTTAAGATGCCGGAGATGCGCTTCGGGAAGAACTCCTTCGACCCTTCGTGCGTAGCTTGGGCGCGACGCACATCGCTTGCAATGGCAGATAGAACCGTCCTGGCCACATGCAGGGCATCTGAGCGCGATAGAGGGGCCAGTCGCTCCTGCGGGCCCCTGACGGTGACCTGGATTTCTCCCAAGCTGTCGCCGTCGAGGAGGAACCTCCTGAGCGACTGAAGTTTCGGGAATGCCTGCCGAAGCTCCGCCACCCTGAAGCTTTCGATCTCGTCGCACGCCCGACGCAGCACCGGATAGCCGAGGTCGGAGAGCTTCAGTTCGTATTCGGCTGCTGACACGGCCCCGCCGGCCCCGGTGGTGCCTTCACCTTCGGCATCAAAAGCCCCTGTCTCCATGGCCCGGCCGGTGTAACCAGCAGGCAGATCGACGAGGAACCCTCGCTCGGAAAGAACATCTTTTGCGCTCCGCGTTGTCTTGTCGACTGGCACACTCTTGTTCGCCCACAGGCAGTAACCCTTGAAGACCTCGGTGTCCTTGAAGCCTGGCTTCACTTTCAGCTCGACGGTTTTTTCGCCCTCGGACAGCGCGCCTGTGATGACCAGTGCCTTCTTCAGGTCCGAGAGGTATTTCGGCTCGTGGGTGCAATGATAATGCATCTGCTCCAGCAGTCGCAGCTCAGAGCCGTGATCATCGTCATACTTGCGTAGCGCGGCGGGCTTCTCGACATCCTCAGGGTCAGCGAAGGGGAAGTAGCGTGCCCCCCGGCCTATTAGCTGCGCCTCGCGCATTGTCGTCTCCGACGGCTTCTTGCCTGAGCCGGCTTTCTCGCTCAGCCTGACCACGTCGAAGAGGTTCAGCACGTCCCAGCCCTCATCCAGCTTGTTCACGGCAAAAATGCAGCGGATCGGGTTGCCTGGGTCTTCCAGGCTGTTCAGTAGGATCTGCTGCCTGCCCAAGTCGCCTGGTTCGTTCACATTCGTTGTCCGGGCCTCGCTGAATTGCGTTCGAAGAGCGAGAACCAGATTCTCGTAAGTGCCACCCGGGGCAAGTGCATCAAAGGCGTTGATCAATGTCTGATCAGCTGGGTCGGCTGCCGCGGCCGAAGTGTGGAGCCCCTGCAAGCGATCAGCTTGCAAATGATCAATCAGGTCACGGAAGGAATCCTCATTTGACTTCGACTCCTTAATAGTCGCTGACTTCATCAGCACCACCGGCTTCCAGTCTTCGCCCAGGAGTTCACGCGCGAGAGCACGCCGGTATTCGCTGAGCACGATGGCTTGGAGCATTCGGTCTTCGACAGAAACCTCGGCCTGCCTCAGCTCGATATCCTTGGAATACCCGTCCGCCCGGAAGGAGCGGAGGGGGTAGTCCATGATCATCTTGTCGGCATACTTGGCTGCGATGTCGGAGTGATCCATGTCCACAGTGGCACTGAACTCAAGGAGGACGTTCTCCGGGTGCTGGGCGAGGACCTTGCGAACCGTGTATTCCCAGCTCTTTTCTTCCTCTTCCTCTGTCTGGGACAGCTTGCTCTTCGTCAGGGCGTTAATGTGGTGAGCCTCGTCCGAGATCATGACGACCCGGCGCTCTTCGAAATCCTCGAACGTGAGGCCGTTTTCCTTGGGATTGTTCAGGACCGTGTGCAACCCTTGGATCGTCGTGAAGACGATATTGATCGCATCCGGGGCGGCGGCGTCGAAGTTGGTCACATCTTGCACGGGAATGGTGTCATCCCCAATGCGAACAGCCGGTGCGAAGAGATACTTGCTGGAAGCCGAGTTAATGAAGTTTGCCTTCGTCTTCTCGACGATCTGCGACGAGTTCACGAAGAACAGGAAGTTGCGATAGCCCTGCGTCCACAGGTGCAGCATCGCGGAGGCCATGATGACCGTCTTCCCGGAGCCGGTCGCCATGTGAAACAGCAGGTGCGCCGGCCCTGTGCGCTTCTGCCCCATCTGGTGGGCGAAGCGGCGAATGGCCGTTTCCTGATAGGGGCGGAGCGCAATGCCTGAGGCGAGGTTCTCCAGCACATGTTCCGGGACCTCGGGCAGGACGCCGCCCATTTCTTCGAAGGCGGTGATCTTTTCGTGCAGGATCATTCAGCGGCCTCCGACATGCCGTAGAATGCTCGAGTGAGCTTGCGGTCGCGCTCGCTCAGTCCATGCATCTCGTCATCCATATCGCCTACGTTGACGTAGAGATGGTCAGCGGCGACTGCTTCGCGCAGCGTGCGACGCTTCATAGTCGGAGAATGCTCGGCCCAGTCCGAGGATCTCAGACCGTCCGGGTCGATGTCATGTCGGAGGAAGGGGGCCTCCGTCAGTTCGTCACGCAGTCCATCGAGCTCATCCTCATTGGCCGCGTCGACCCGAGAGACAAAGTCCTGCCCTTCGGAGGCAATCTCCGTGTAGATGAATGAGCCGCCGCCGGTGTCTGGCCATTTAACAACCTTGGATACACCGCCTTGTTCACCTGCTACGACCCTCTTCAATCTCTCCACGGTCAGGTCGCGGACGTAGTCCATTTGCTCGACAGCGATCCAGCGACGACCCATCTTATGTGCTACGGCCGCTGTGGTGCCCGAGCCCGCAAAAAAGTCGAAGACAAGGTCATTCGGTTCAGTCGACATCTGAATGACGCGTCTCAGCAAAGCTTCTGGTTTCTTCCCGTTCTTGAGTTTCGCGCCGCCTTCCTGCGCGATACCATTATATGAAATGTCATTCCATATCGACGTAAGCAACTTCGTGGGGCCATTTACGCCGTCAACATTCCTGATCTTGTTGGAGTAGAAGTATATCTGTTTTCCTGCAACGATGTAGATCGTGCCGGTCCGGTTTTCGACCTGAAGAATCCCATCCGGGTTATCTCTTGAGGCGTTGCGCGCCTCGACAACATGATTGGCCGCATCATCGGCGATGGTGACCGGTTGAAAAACCTTATCGGCATTCTGCAAGGCGTAATCTGCCACAAACTGAGCGAACACCGACCTGCCCAACGCCTTTCGGGCTTCCTTCGCGTTGTTGAAACCTTGTTCGTCTGCGACCACCTCGAAAAGCGACTCGATAAGCCAATCGGACGCGGGAGCTTCAATATTACGGATAATTTTGTTGTATGCGTAATCGTATTCTGAGCGAACGAAAATCGGCTGATACTTCCAATGCCCTCGATTCCGCGCATAAACTAAGATAAACTCCGATTGATCATAAAGTGAGGGGTTGGCAACCTTATGACCAGACGGGTCCGATGTCTTGACCGTCACGATGCTCACTCTGTTCTCTCGTCCGATCACTTCGTCTGCCAAAGGTAGTAGGTAGCCCAACTCTTTTTCGTCAATCTGAATGAAAATCGCTCCGTCTTCCCGCAATACAGAGCATGCTGCACGTATCCGGTCTTGCATAAACGTCAGCCAAGTGGAGTGTGTGAACCGATCATTATAGCGGAACCCGTCGTTTCCGGTGTTGTAGGGCGGATCAATATAGATCAATTTTACGCCTTCGGTTGCCACACGGTTTCCAAAATGCGCTTTCAGCGAGTGGAGTGCGAATAGGTTATTGCCCTTTATGAGCAGGTTCTCCTTGCCCGTTACCTCATCTACCTCGGCCGGCTTACCTGCTGCCACGGCATCGGCATCCCAGCGCTCCCATCCGCAGAGCGCCTTCGGTTCCTCCAGCCGGATCACCTCGTCCGGGGCGACGATGCGGTTTACAAACCGCTCCGAGCCGCCGCGGTCTTCGCGCGTCATACCACCGGCGAGAACGCAATCCTTGTAGGGCCAGTCGAGAACCACTTCGCGACCCTTGCGGAGCGCCTCGCCGGCCGCTGACAACCCGATCTTGTTACCGTAGGCGGTGAAGCTGTCGGGCAAGAAGTCTCGCATGGTCACAGTCTGCATGAACAGCACTTTGTCGAAGACGAGCGTCCCTCCCACGTCTTCGAAGAAGGCTTCCCGGAGGCTGTCGTTGCCCGCCAGCGCGCCCAGAAGGTCCGGCTGCATGTTCAGCGCCCGATCCTCCACACGAGACCGGATAAGGTCACCTTGGACGTTCACAAGGTCTGGCAGTTCGGCAAGGACATCTTTCAGCGCGGTGAGGATGGAAGTCATTTCAGTCCTTTATCGGGAGTTCTGGAGTTTTCGCCAAGGTCGCGGAAATCGACGGCGCCGACAACGGATTTCCTCCCAAAAAAGGGTTCGGGAACGCTTTTTCGTGCATCGGGATCGACCGACATCCTTCCTGCCGCCCCGTCGTGGGGCGGTAATACCCGGTAATATCGCTACCGTGTATTACACCCCCAGCCGGAGACGACAGATGTCCAAGCACGAGAAGACCTTCAACCCCGAATCCGTGATCGATCCCGATCTGCTGCGCCGCACCGAGGCCGCGATCCTTGCCCTGACGGCCGAGAACAACGGCAAGATGCCGACCCAGCAGGCCATCAACGAGCGCGTGAAGACGTCCTTTACGCGGCTTGGCCCCGCTGTGAATGCGGTCAAGGCGCGCCTGCTGGCGACCCAGACCAAGCTCGCGAACATGCCGGAGATTCCCGAAGATCTGCGGCTCGCACACGAGCAGATGCTCAAGGACCTCTGGGCCCGCACACGCGACCTTCAGAACGGCGAGATCGTGGACCTGCGCCGCGCCCAGGCTGCGAAGGATGAGAGCCATCGCCAGGATATGTCCGAGCAGCAGGACATCATCGCCATGCTCGAGAACGACCGAGACAACCAGGCGGCGCGAGCCGAGGCCGCCGAGGCTGCGTGCGCTGAGCTCCATGAGCAGCTGAAGGCGGCAACCACTGACCTCGCCGCCGCACATGCCCGGCTGGCTGAGCGTGACGAGATCTTTGCCATGCTGACATCGCGCGAGAGCGCTGAAGCCCATATTGCGGACGCCACAGTCGACGCGGAGACGAAGAAGACCTCCCGTCGATCCCGGAAGACAGACGACCCTGAAACGGCTGACCTCCCGGTTCCGGGGATCGCTACCGAACAAGGGTCCGGTCCTTCCGCTTGACCTTCGGGCCCTCCTCGATCTGGTCGCGGTGCCGCGCGGCCAGATCGGGACTCAACGCCTTCCCGATATCCTGGCGACCGGTGTTCAGATCGAAGCCTCTGTGGGCGGCGCCGCCTTCCAGCACCTGCATCCCGATCTCAAACTTCGCCCGTAACGGCGCATCCCCTTCCAGCAACCGCACGGCGTCGCGCGTCGCCATGTAGGCCGCGCGCAGATCCAGATTGGTCGTGGCGTTGAGGCGCTCGCCGACCTTCTTCGGGTCGGCCCCCGGGGAAATCGCCCAGGCCCCAGGAAAGCTGGCCTCGCTGTAGGTCGCCGCCTCGGCATTCGCGACCTCGCGCAGAGCCTCCGGGACCGCCTGTTGACTGCGCTCCAGTCCCTCGGCGACGACGGCCGCGCGGCGCCGCAGCTCGGCTTCCTCCTTACGGCGCGCCGTCTCGCGCGCCGCCTCGTCCTCGCGCCGGCCGAAGGCACGCTTGGCAATGTCGAGCACGAAGTCATAGGCCGGGAGGATAGCGTCGATCAGCGAGGCGCGGTCGTTCTTCTCCACCGGGGCATTCGGCCCGAATTTCAGGCCTTCGCGCTTCTCCTCGGTCTTTTCCTGATAGTCGACCTCGCGGTTCTCCACGGCATCCCAGCCGCGGAGCATGGCCTTTTTTAGCGCCTCGGCGTCCGCTGCCTGGCGTGCTCCGCGTTCGATCTCTTCCTCGCCCCGCGCTTTGGTCGTGGCCGCCTCGCTCGCCTGGACGAGAACCCCTACCTTGTCGGCCTGGAGTTCCACCGACTGGCGTGTGAGGTCCTGTGCCTCTGCGCCGGCCTCTCGGAGCATCTTGCGGATCTGGTCCTCCTGGCGCCCGATCTGAGCAGCCAGCTTGGCGCTCCGCGCCGCATCCTTTGCCTGCTGCTCCTTGGCCGCCTTCAGCTTGTTGTATTCGGCGGTAGACAGCCGGGTCGCACGCGGACCCCTGCGGAGGAGGCCGGCCGGGCTGAAGACGTTCTCGTGGATGCTGTCCTGCCAGGCGCGCATGGCATCACAGTAGGCGCGGTTGCCGGCTTTCCGGACATCCTTTGGGTCTTCCTCGCTATCCTTGTGCTCCAGATGGAAATCGGCTTTGGCGGCCTTGCCGGGATGAAGGTGATCGACCCGCCCGCGCATCGGATCGAGAGCGTAGAAATGGGCATGGACCATACGCTCGTCGAGGTGAATCACACCCATCATCATCTTCCCACCGAGCGGGTCCAGACGCTTGCGCTCATCCTCCATGGCCTTGCGAAGAAGCCCCCGGCAATTCTCGAGCAGAGCGGGATCGGCGAGAGCATCCAAGGACGTGACCGGGAGAGAGACGATCGTCGTGTGCAAGGTGGGCGCATCGGCACGAAGCTTTCGCCGACGCGTCTGAACGGTGCCGTCCTTCTTCGTATACCGGAAGCTCTCCTTCCTGGCAGCGGCGGCGACATGCGCATCCCGCAACGCATCGAAGCTCGAAACTTCGCCGGCCATGATCTCCGGCGGCGGCCCACCTTTGCCGACATGCAATGAGGCCAGCCTCTTTCGCTCGGCTTCCTCCATGATCTCCTGTGCTGTCCAAGCCTTCTGACCGTTCTTCTTCTTCGCGGTCGCGTCGGGCCCGGCGCCCGGCGCGCCCTTGACCGAATAGGTCTCCATGTGGGCAAATTGAAATCCCTGCATCGCTGCGCTCCGCCTCCTGATTTTGATTGAAGCGGAGGGGAAATAGGTAAGACGTGCTGGCGCGGAAAAATGATCGGCGACGCCCGTCGGGGCCCGGGCGCAATACCCATAGGGACCGACTATGCGTATTCCGAGACGCCCCTGCGGGGCTGAATACGCGCGGCTCTCCGAGGGCCCCTCGCGCCGGGGAGGCGGTCCTGCGCGGACGGCGGCAGGGCGTTCGCCACCCCTGCACTCCGGCGCCTTCCGGCGGATCGAGGGGCATCGTTCGCCACTCCCCCTCGAAACCCCTGGCGTCTCCGACGGCGCGGGGGAGCGTCGTTCCGCACTCCTCCCCCGCGACCCCCACCTGCTCGCCGCTCCCCACGGCCGGCGAAGAGAGGAGGGCCTCTCCTCGACCTCTCCCAACGAGCAGCCGGCGAGGCCGTCACGGAGAACGGATGCCGTGTCGCTGGCGACGGGAAAGAGATGGGGAGCGGCCGCGCTGGCCCATCCTTTCGTGCCGGCTCCTCGGGGCGAGAGCCGACACGAAAGGATGAACCGAGAGGCGCGAAAGAATGAGACGAAGGTGGATCTGACGAACGCTTGACCCGGCCTCAGCGCCGGCCCCTCCGAAAATTGGAGACATCATGTTCGATCTCACCAGCAACATCATCACCCCACCATCGCCGGCCCTCCGTGACCTGCGGATCTTCGCCACCAAAAACGCCGAGGCGCTCGCCTGCGCCGCCGCGCTCTTGGGCGCGGCGCCGGGCGTGCGCACCGCCCTGACGGCACTGGACGGGCTGGGCGATCCCGGCCGCCCGACAAGCCGCACGAAGCGCGCGCTCGACGACCTGGTCGACCTGCTGATGCTCGAGCATGTCGATGATCCCCATCGGATCGAAGCCGCCTGTTTCGCCGCATTGGACCCCGGCGAACCGGTCGTCGAGGAAATCTGCGTCCTTGCCGATGGCCTCGCCGACGCAGTCGAAGCATATCGTGAGGAAGCGACTGAGCCGGTCACCCAGGGAGTGGCGGCATGAGCCGGCCCCTCACGCTGCCCCGCTTCGCCGCCCTCATCGAGGGCATCGAGATGACGCCCGACCTGATCACGGGGATCGTCTCTGCGGCGCTGTGGCAAGCCGATGCGGTTGCCGACGAGCTCTACGAGACCGTCATCCCCGAGCTGCCCCCGGCGCAGCGCGGGTTCCCGTCGGCGATCGCCCGCAGGATCGCCCGTCGTGACATCTTCGACGAAGGCTTCACACGCGATCTCAAGACGCTCATCGAGCGCCTCGGTGGACAGGTCAAGGATCGCACGCACGTCTACTTCCATGGAGATGAGAACCACGTTCGTGGCGGCTACGAATGCACGTTTCGGGAGCCCGGCGCACAGCCTCTCTCCGCCGCGCGTGCCGAGCTCGATCTGCTCTACGATCTCGTCGCCGCAGCACTCAGCGCCGCCGGCGCGGCGCGCGTTGCGGAGAACATGATCGACGGATGAGCATCACGGCGCCCCGAGAAGGGGCGCCGTCCTTGAGGGTCGAATGGCCCGCGTCCATGGAAGGATCACCATGGGCAGGCGTGTTGGCCTCCACTCCCTCTGCTGCGCCAGCCGACACGCCGATTGATCATGATCGAGCTTGAGGGTCGAAAAAAGTTTCAATTCCGATCAATAGGTTGAGGCGGATTTCCCGCCTTGGCGCGATTTTTCTTCGGATTTCGGCGACTCGATCAAAAACGATCCACCCACTCTTCTTCCGTCAAAGGAAGTTAAGACCATGCCTGCCGCTCAACCATCCAGATCCTCAGTGTCCAACGTAATCGGCGCGATTGTTGCCGCTGGCTATCAGCCGGCCGCGGTTCGCGTCCATCCGGACGGATCGTTTTCGGTCGACGTGGCGGGCAACACGAACGAGGCGCCGTCCGGGCGCCCTATGGCGACCAACGGCCACAGCATCAGCGCAGATGCCGACGAGGCCCCATCCTGGGAAGACGGAAAATGAAGATCAACAAGACCTATGAGGGCCTTTGTGAAGAGAAGACGCCGGCGGGGACACCTCGCTGGCGTGTTCGCGTTGAAGGGCAAAAGACGAAGAAAATCACAATCCCCGTGGGTCCAGACCACGATGATTTCGAGGACCACTACCTTGCCGCCCGGGCTGGGCTGAAGCTGATCGTGAACGAGAAACCCAAGGCCGCGAAGAACACGCTCGATGAGCTCTGCGAAAGGTTCATCGAGTGGATGGAGATTCAGGTCGAAGCCGGCAATCTCAAACCGGCCACGCTGGCCAGCCGTAAGACTGGCCTGACGCAGGCGCGGGACTGCCTCTCACCCAACAAGAAGATTCGGATGGGCGCGATGAAGGCGTCCCTTCCGCGCGAGGCGTTCGCCCATATCCGCGATTCCTTCGGTGTGCGGACGGGCGCAGCACATACATGCCTGAAGGCGCTCCGCGCTGCGTATACCTGGGGCGAAGATCACGGATATCCGGCCGACAGCCCGGTCTTCAAGGTGAAGAGCGGACATGTGGAGAAGGGTGGTGCGGAGCCGTGGAGTGACGAAGAGGCCGAGCAGTTCCTGGCTCATCACGGACCGGGCACGATGGCCCGCAGGTGGTTTCTACTCGCGGAGGCGACGGCGGGCCGCATAGGCGACATGCACATCCTCGGACCCCGGCACGAGATGACCCGCGACGAGCGGCTCTACATCCGGTTCCAGCCTTCGAAAAGGGGGTCATCGGAAGTCCAGCTTCCGTTGCCGTGGAACTTTATGCTCGAGGTCGCCGATCTGCCCGTGGACGCTCCGGCCTACCTCCTGACCGAGAAGGGTAAACCTTTCGCATCTTCGGGTTCGCTCGACAACACGGTGCGCAAGTGGATCATTGCCGCTGGGCTCTGCGAACCGGTGCTCGACGACGACGGCAATCCGGTGCTGGAGAAGAATGGGAAGCCGAAACTGCGCGCGACCCGCTCTCAGCACGGTATCCGCAAGCGTCGCGCCGAGCAGATCGCCGAGGCATCGGGTTCGGTCTACGAAGTCATGGCGCATCTGTCGCACAGCGATCCGAAGACCGCCGCGATCTACACCAAGCGCGTCGACCGCGCGCGGCTCGCCGAGCGTGCCGCACTGCGCGCCGAAGCCGCCGCTGCCGAGCAGAGTGTCCCACGCTCCGAAAATCGTGGGACACTGGGCGACGCAACACCCAGTAAAACAAGGGAAAATGAGGAAAAGTGGCAGCCCGTAGGGGAATCGAACCCCTCTTTCCAGGTTGAAAACCTGGCGTCCTAACCGATAGACGAACGGGCCATACCGTGGCGTGAGCGTGTACCTATGAAAAACCCGCGACCGGCGCAAGGGGATTCTTGCATAATTTTGCGGGTATCGCGGAGGTCGTGGCGGGTGCGTGGCTCAGGTGGCGGGGGAGGCGTCTTCGAGGCGGAGTTGGACGGTCTGACGCCCGCCCCAGGTGTTGATGTCGAGGCGGCCGGCGAGATGGAAACGCGCGCCGCCGTGCTGTTCCAGCGCCTGGCCAAGCCCGGTGTCGTAGGCGCTGAAGGCGATGGCGTCGAGGCTGGGGCCGGTGCCGTCGCCAAAGCGGATCTTGAGGTGGCTGTCGCCAACGCGTTTGGCGAAGGTGATCCCGATGTCGCAAAACGCATAGCGCGGGGCGGGGGCGCCGGCGCCGAAGGGGCCGGCCTGTTCGATCTGGCCGACGAGTTCCGGCGTGGCCGCGCCGGGCATCAGCAGCCCGTCGAGGGTGAGGTCGGCGGGGCCGGACCGGCCCGCGCCCTGACGTGCGAGAAGGTCGGCGAGGCGCGCCATCGCGGCCTCGAGCTTGTCGCGGGCCACGGTGAGGCCCGCGGCCATCCTGTGCCCGCCGCCCTTGAGCAGAAGGCCCTCGGCGGCGAGGCGCTGGATGGCGTGGCCGAGGTCGACGCCGGAGACCGAGCGGCCCGAGCCCTTGCCCTCGTCACCGTCGAACCCGATGACGATGGCTGGGCGGTTGGTGGCTTCCTTGAGGCGCGAGGCGACGATGCCGACGACGCCGGGATGCCAGCCTTCGCCCGCGGCCCAGACCAGCGGTGCGTCGAGACCGCGCGCCTCGGCCTGGTCGAGCGCGGCGGCGCGGACGGCGGCCTCGACGTCGCGGCGTTCGGTGTTGAGTTCATCCAGCTTCTCGGCCAGCGCCATCGCCTCGGTCGGGTCGTTGCAGGCGAGCAGGCGCGCGCCGAGGTCGGCGCGGCCGACGCGGCCGCCGGCATTGACGCGCGGGCCGAGGACAAAGCCGAGGTGATAGGCGGTGGGTGCGGTATCGAGCCGTGAGACGTCGCCCAGCGCCACGAGGCCGGGACGGTCGCGGCGCGACATGATGGCAAGGCCCGCGCGCACGAAGGCACGGTTAACGTCGCGCAGGGGGGCCACGTCGGCGACGGTGGCCAGCGCCACCAGATCAAGCATCGCCATGAGGTCGGGGCCCTGCCTGCCGGCCTCGCGCAGCTGGCGGCCGGCCTCGACCAGCATGAGAAAAACCACGGCGGCGGCGCAGAGATGCGAAAGGTCGCCGCTTTCGTCCTGGCGGTTGGGGTTCACCACGGCCAAAGCGGGGGGCAGCGTTTCGCCGCCCAGGTGGTGATCGAGCACGACCACATCGGCGGCGGTGGCGGCGGCCAGCGCCTCGTGGCTGAGGGTACCGCAATCGACGCAGAGGATGAGGTTATGCGCGGCGGCCAGTTCGGCCATTGCGGGCGCGTTCGGGCCGTAGCCTTCGTCGATACGATCGGGAACGTAGAGCGTGGCGTCCAGGCCCATCCGGCGCAGCCAGTCGATCAGCAGGGCGGCCGACGCGCCGCCGTCGACATCGTAATCGGCGAAGATCGCGATCTTCTCGCGCCGCTCTACCGCCTGGAGGAACCGCGCGGCGGCGGTTTCCATATCCTTGAGGCTGCGCGGGTCGGGCAGCAGGTCGCGGAGCTTGGGCTCGAGATAGGCGGCGGCGTCGCAGCTGGCTACGCCGAGGCGCGTCAGGGTCTGGCAGAGGGCGCGGGGCAGGGTGGTGTCCTGCACCATCGCCTCGGACAGGCGGTCCGTTTCGGGGGTGGGACCGATCCAGCAGCGCCCTGTGAGGGAGCGCGCGACGCCGAGGTAGCTCATGAAAGGTCGCGCAGGATCGCGGCGACGGAGCGGGCCTGGCAGAACTCGCCATGCAGGTGCGAGACGGCGGTGGCGTGGATCGGCTCGGGGTCCATCGGCGACAGATCGGGGTTCCAGCCGGTGTCGGCGGAAAAGGAGAAGGCGGCACAGGCGTCGTGCGCCAGCGTCACGTCATAGCCGATATTGTCGGCCCAGCGGACATTGGTCGAGACGCAATGTGGCGTGGTCAGGCCGCACATCACCAGTTCGGCCGCGCCGAGATATTGCAGGTGCGCATTCAGCGCGGGATCGACGAAGGCGGAGTTGGTGGATTTCTCGAACACCGGCTCGCCGGTCAGCGGCATCATCTGCGGCTTGAACTCGCATCCGCCGGAATCGGGGTGGATGGGGCTGCCGATGACCTTGCTGAGATGCAGGACGTGGCAAATGGGGCCGCCACGCTCGCGCCATGCCGACAGCAGTTGCGCCGCGCGATCCTCGGCCTCGGGGTTGTTGCGCGCGCCCCAGAAATCGGCCTCGAAGCCGGTTTGGTAGTCGATAAGGACGAGGGCAGGTAACATCGGGTTCAAATCGGGTGGCGGCAGGTCATGATACGGCGTTCTCCTGTAGAGGAACGCAGAAGGAGCGTTTGGGTTTCGATATTGTCGCCATGCGGCCTGAGCCCGGCGACGAGCGAGCCTTGCGTCACGCCGGTGGCGGCGAAGATCACGTCAGACGACACCATCTCGTCGCGGGTGTAGACGCGGTCGAAATCGGTGATGCCGGCCTTTTCGGCGCGGCCCCGCTCGTCATCGTTGCGGAAGAGCAGTCGGCCCCAAATCTGGCCGCCGAGGCACTTGAGTGCGCCCGCCGCCAGCACGCCCTCGGGCGCGCCGCCGGAGCCCATGTACATGTCGATGCCTGTCGCCTCGGGATCGGCACAGTGCATGACGCCGGCCACGTCGCCGTCGCCGATCAGGTATATCGCCGCGCCGGTGGCACGCAGTTCGGCGATCATCGCCTCGTGCCGGGGTCGTTCGAGCACGCAGACGGTTATGTCCGAGGGGTCGACGCCCCTGGCCTTGGCAAGGGCCTGAACGCGTTCGGTGGGGGACATGTCGAGCGACACCACGCCTTCGGGATAGCCCGGGCCGACGGCCAGCTTGTCCATGTAGACGTCGGGCGCGTGCAGCATGGTCCCGCGGGGCGCCATCGAGATGACGGTGAGGGCGTTGGGCATGGCCTTGGCAGTGATGGTGGTGCCTTCGAGCGGGTCGAGCGCGATGTCGACCTCTGGGCCTTGGCCGGTGCCCACTTCCTCGCCGATGTAGAGCATCGGGGCCTCGTCACGCTCGCCTTCGCCGATCACGACGGTGCCGGCGATGTCCATTGCGCCCAGTTCCTGGCGCATGGCGTTCACGGCGGCCTGGTCGGCGGCCTTCTCATCGCCGCGGCCAATGAGCGGGCGGCAGGCCAGGGCGGCCTGTTCGGAGACACGGGCGAGGGCGAGCGAGAGGAGGGCGTCATTGAAGGGAGCGGGACTGGACATGTGGGAGCGGCCTTGGTTGGACATGGTCGAGGGTTGTCTAAAGCGTCCGACGACAAACATGAAGCCCAGATTTCCCGTAACCGCGACAGAGCGCCGACATGCGCGTTGCGCTCATGCCCTCTTCGTGCCCTGCTTGCGGCCGCTTACGAGAAGATGCAGTGGCGCAGGTAGGCGGCAAACCGTCCGGTCCATCGTGGCGCTGTCAGTGCGTCCGTACAGGCATGCATGCGTTGCGTGCCGCTGTCGAACGGAGCGGGAAGCAGATGCAGGTAATCCGCCCCTTCGCCGGGGCGATTGCGCACGTAGAAGAGACCGCGCAGACGCTCTTCGAAGAAGTCTTTGGCGGTGTGGTAGCGGGTAAGGACGGAGCCGTCGAGCGCCGCGCCGTCGTAGACCAGGAAGCCCCGAGGGCAGCTGGTCGATCACTTCGCCCTTGTAGGCGTCCCGGTCGGTGCCGTCACAGCGGCGCAGCGCGGCCAGATCCATATCGAGAAAGACGAAACCATTCTGCTGTGCCAGGAGAAATTCGCCCAGCCCGCGGCGCGCCGCCGCGCTGTCCGCGGCGGTGCATCCGGCCATCGTCATGAGGTGGATCGGCGCGACGCGGCGCGCGACGAAGATCTCGAACAGGGCAAAGAGCGTCGCGACGACCGCCAGGGCCTCGAAGACCAAGGTCAGCCAGCGGCGCAGGCGTGACCTTGCAACCGGTCCGGCCTGCACCGGTTCAGACGCTTTCGATGCGCAGGGCGACGGGGGCCGTGGCGACGACATCGACCTGGCCCAGAGCCTCGAGCGCGGAGGCGAGGGCGGAGGGCGCAGTCTTGTGCGTGACGATGAGAACCGGCGCTGTGGCCTCTTCGTGGCGGTACTGGCGCATCCGGTCGATGGAAACGCCGGCGTTGCCGAGGATCGTCGCCACCTTGGCCAGCGCGCCGGGTTTGTCGTGCAGCGCCATGCGCAGGTAGTAGGGCACCGCCGCAGCCTCGGACGCGCGGGCGGGTGTCTCTAGGTCGGTGGCGGGAATGCCGAAGGTGGGGATGCGCAGGCCGCGGGCGATGTCCATCACGTCGCCCATCACCGCGCTGGCGGTGGGGCCCATGCCGGCGCCGGGGCCGCGCAGGACGATCTGTTCCACCGCGTCGCCTTCGAGTACGACCATGTTGGTGCCGCCCTCGAGTTGGCCCAGGGGCGAATTCTTGGGCACGAGGCAGGGCGACATGCGCTGTTCCAGCCCACGGCCGGTCATCCGTGCGACGCCCAGGAGCTTGATGCGATAGCCCATGTCGGCGGCCTGCTTGATATCGGCGATGGTGATGTTCTGGATGCCCTCGAGGCTGATCGCGTCGAAATCCACCTGCGTGCCGAAGGCGATGGCGGCGAGGATCGCCAGCTTGTGACCGGCGTCGATGCCGCCGACGTCGAGATTGGGGTCGGCCTCGAGATAGCCCAGCTGGTTGGCCTCCTCGAAGACCTCGTCATAGGGCAGGCCGGCTGATTGCATCCGTGTCAGGATATAGTTGCAGGTGCCGTTCATAACGCCCATGACGCGGGTGATCTCGTTGCCGGCCAACCCCTCGGTCAGCGCCTTGATGACCGGGATGCCGCCCGCGACGGCGGCCTCGAAGCGCAGCGTGCGGCCGGCGGCCTCGGCCCGTTCGGCGAGGGCCTGGCCGTGGACGGCCAGCATCGCCTTGTTGGCGGTGACCACGTCCTTGCCGGCGTCGAGGGCGGCCTCGGTCGCGGCCTTGGCGGGGCCGTCGGAGCCCCCCATGAGTTCGACGAAGACATCGACGTCGTCGCGGGTGGCCAGCGCCACCGGGTCATCCTCCCAGGCGTAGCCGGAGAGGGACACGCCGCGGTCCTTGTCGCGGGTCCGGGCGGAGACGGCCGAGATCTCGATCGTACGGCCGGTGCGCGCGGCCAGCAGGTTGGCCTTCTGGCGGACGATCTTGACGACGCCGGTGCCGACGGTGCCGAGCCCGGCGATCCCGAGGCGAAGGGGGGTGGTCATGGGCAGTTCCTTGAGACTTTGTCGAGGCGGGTTGGCCGGGGTTTAGCCGGTTGCGACAGGCCTTGCAACGCGGGTTTTACGGTGGCCGGGGGCGTTTTCTTGGAAAGAAAACGGAACGAAATCCATGATGGATTTCGGGCGCGCGGGGTGGCGGGCGTTATTGCGACACGTCGATGGTGATCTTTCGGTCGAGCCGGGCGCGCGAGGCGCCGTCGATTACCGAGCCGCGCAGGCGGGCGGCGCGAGCGCGCAGGGCGGCCACGCGGGCCTCGAGCGACGGGGCCGTCCGATCGGTCACGCGTGGTTCGGCCACCCGCGCGCGCAGGTCCTCGACCGGCAGAAGGGCGGGGTAGGGTGCGTTGCGCGTTTCGCGCGACGTGGCGCCATCCAGTTCGGGGAACTGGGTGCAGGCCGACAGCGCGAAGGCTAGTGCGAGGGCCGGAAGGCGGCGTATGAGGCAGCGCGGGCATGTCATGGTGCGTCTCTCTTGCCACTGATCGCGGTCGGCAGGCAAGCGGGGCTTTTATCTGAACGATCGTTCAGTTATTCATATCGCATGGCACGTACGCAAGGTTCGCATTCCGAAATCACCGGCCCGCGGGTGCGCGTGGCCGCGATGCGGCTGTTCGCGCAGCACGGTTTCGCCGCCGTGTCCATGCGGCAGATCGCGACCGAGGTGGGCGTGCAGGCCGGCGCGCTGTACAACTACACCCCCGACAAACAATCGCTGCTTTTCGATTTGATGCGCGAGCACATGGACGCGCTGCTGGAGGCCTGGCAGACCGAGGACCCCGGCGGGGCGGACGCCCGCGCCCGGCTGGAGGCGTTCACGCGGTTCCACATCCGGTTCAACACGCGGCGGGCCGACGCGGTTTTCGTGTCCTACATGGAACTGCGCAACCTGACGGAAGAGAACTTTGCCGCCGTCACCGAACTGCGCCGGGTCTACGAAACCCGGCTGGAGGAGATCCTGCGAGCCGGGCAGGACGCGGGGATCTTTACCCTGGCCGAGCCGCGGATTACGGCGATGGCGGTCATCGCGTTGCTGACCGGGGTCAATACCTGGTACCGCGATGCGGGGCGGCTGAACCTCGACGAGGTCGAGACGCTGTATTGGGACATGGTGCGCCGGCTGGTGGAGGGATAGAGGGCATCTTTTCGCTCTCGCGCCGGGGGCGCAATCGGGCTATCAGGCCGGCATCCGAACGCGACGGGGAGACGGGCGGCGATGGGCGACGACGACGAGGTACTGGCGGTCATGCAGGCATCGACCGGGCGGCGCATCCTGGGCGTGGGCTGTCTGGGCCTTCTGGGCGCGGTGCTGATCTGGATCGGGCTGACGCGCAGCTTCGACGCGCTGGGCTGGCAGCTGTTCCTGGTCGTGCTGGGCGCGGCGGCGGTCTGGATGGGCGATGCGATGCGCCGCGCCACGGCGCAGAAGATCGAACTGACGCGGGCGGCGGTGCGCAGTAGCGACGGCGAGGTCATCGTGGGAATCTCGGATATCGAGACGATGGACCGGGGCCTTTTCGCCTTCAAGCCGTCGAACGGCTTTCTGATCAAGGCGAAAACGAAAGCCCCGACGCGGTGGCGGCCGGGTCTGTGGTGGCGGATGGGCCGCCGGATCGGGCTGGGCGGGGTCACGCCCGGGCATCAGTCCAAGATGATGGCCGAGATGATCGCCGCCCTGATGGCAGACCGCGCAGGAGGCGCGGATCAGTTCTGAAGCCCGCAAAGTCCTTCGTAGCATATTTGGGGCGCGAAGCGGATCGCGCTGAAAACCCGCGTGCCGATGGTCACGTCGTCGAGGCCGACATTGAAGAGTGGCTGGTAGGACGAGGTGGATTCGACCAGGATGATCTCTTCGCCGTCGGCAACGTCGGGCAGGGTCTCGTGCGAGTCCTTGACCTGCGCGCTGGTCAGCTTGACCATGGGCCCGGTGCCGCGCACCTCGGACCAGACGATGCCGTATTCATCATCGTCGGCATCGTAGGACACGACCGAGACGCGGATCTGGTTGACGCCGTCGTCGTTTGTGATCTCGTCGAACAGGATCTTGGCATTGTCGAGATAAATTGAGGTCAGGCCCGCCGCTCGGGTCTCGCGCGAAATCATGTCCGCGATGGTGAACGTGCCCTTTTCGCGGACGCTCTTGTAGCGATGGATCTCGAAGAAGTCGAAGGTGGCGGCCATGCTCCAGAAGAGCAGCGGCAGCGACAGCACGGCCTCGACCGTGAGCGAGCCGCGCGTTCCTTCGATAAAGCTGCGCAGGGAAACTTTGAGTCGGGCCATCAGCATCAGTTCGGCTCCTGTACGAAAGCGGTCATGGAAACGATGGAGGCTTCGCCGCTGCCATCCTTCTCGAGCGCGGAGCCGAGGACTTCCTTCGGAAAGAAGGGCTCGTACTTGTAACAGGCGCGCATCAGCATCAGCTGGTTGGCGACACCGGGGGTGAAGGAGCGCACGGGCTTGGCCGGTTCGGCCTTGTCGGTGCAGTCGGCGGTGGTGTCCAGGGTCTGCAGGGCGAAGATGTTGGCCGGGCGCATTTCCAGACGCAGCTTTTCCTTGCAGTTCAGGACCATTATCGCGTTGTCGCAGACGAGATCTTTGATGTCGTCGTGCTGGGGCACCGTGCCGGTGCCAAGGCGCACCTCGCGCACCGCGATATCCAGGCCGCGTTCCAGCAGGGTGTGGCGCATGGTCACGAAACCCAGCTCGATCGACATAAGCATGAACGAGAGGTAGACCGGGAAGATGATGACGAACTCGACCGATGCCGAGCCGCCCTCATCCCATATCAGGCGACGCAGCGCGTCTTTGAGCTTGGTGATCATTGCGTCAACCTCAGGGCTTGCATGTTGCCGGCGATGGAGCCGAACGCATCGGTGATGTCTAGTCCCTCGACACGGTAGTAATGCGCGTCGGACGAAGCGCAGCCTTTTAGAGCGGTTTCGGCGACGCCACCCTCCGAGATTTCAAAGCCAATCGTGTAGATGATGGAGCCTGCCCTTTTCGCGGCACCGCAGACTTCGTTCATCCGCCGGTTTTTGGTGTCGCCGGTGATGCTTTCTGAATAGCGATAGTCATTCCAAGGCTCCCAGTTGCCTGTTATCTGCCCATAGTAGTAAGGCGACATCAGACCCCACGCCTCTTCCCAGGAAAGATCTTCGCTGGAAATGAAACCGGGGATGCTATCTTTGAAATCATTGAATTCCGCGGCCGTGTACCAGCTATCTGACTCAACGTTATAGAAAGCCTCTTTCTCGTAATCCCCCTCTCTGTTGGTCGGATCGGGATCTTCAAGAAAATAGGCCGATCTTTCCACGCCGTCACCTTTATAGATGCATTCCCATCCGCCTCTGGAGCACATCTGCTCGTACCAAGGGTGATCATAGTGACGGTCTTTGTTGCGGTTCTGGTAGGCGTACTGGAATTCCATGTCCTCGTACTTGACCTTGTGGAGATCAGAATGGGCGCCTCGGAATTTGGGGCTCGACTTGTCAAAGAAATATGTCGTTGTGTTCTGCCCGTCGCCCATGACGATCATGACCTTAAGCGTTTCGGCCTGGTCGTAGTCGGCAGGGACGTTCGTCAGAGACGAATCAACTTCTCCGTCAGCGATGAGCGACGCTGAAACTTCACGCCAATCAGGGTGCAACAGTGCGGAGCCGTATTTGATACCTTGATCGGTCGACGTATTGCCTGCTGCCTCAAGCGAGTCGATCTTGGCGTGCAAATCCGTGACGCTGAAAGAATAGGGCATTATCTGGAAGTACTCGTCCGTATAGCAGGATCGCCATTCCGAATCCAAATTGTCAAACCCGCCATACATCGAGGTGTACACGGCCTGCTTGAGGTTCTGTCCCGAGCTGTTGGAAGAGGAGCCTGTCGCTAGAGAAGCGTGTGAGTAGTCGTTTTCTTCGAGATAAAGACAGTTGGAATACGAATGGTCTTGGCCGACGGCCAGAACCTTGAAGATCCCGTCCGAGGGTGTCACCGAAGTGCTGAACGGCACAATGGAGATAACGGTGCTGCCTTGTACGGAGTTGCCAAGGATCTTAGTCACAAAAGACTTGGCTGCAGTCTTGAGGTTGCCGATCTTCCCATTGTCTTTCATCGATCCGGATACGTCTAGAACGAGAACTACTTCGAGCTTGGGTATCCGCATCTCGGCCGTAGACTGGACCGTGGCCGAGAGCTGCTCCACTCCTGAAAGCTTCATCAGGTATGTGTCCATATCGAAGTCGGCCGACGCCGTCACTTTAGACGTGTTGAGTGTCATTGTGATGTCGTCTTCGCCGATCACTTTGAGGTATTGTGCCATCCCAGATTTCGCGAAGTAATCTTCGACGATATGTTTGGCTTCATCTTCTGACGAAGCGCCGGCTCCCGCCAGAACGGCGGAGTCGAGCGTCGCCTGCAGGTGGGCGCGGTGCATCTCGTGGCGCATCGAATCGATGCCGAGGCCGGCCATCACCAGCATGAAGATGAAGATGAAGAGCGTGAGGATGATCAACGACCCGTCCTCGTCTTTGCGGAACATCGAAAGGCGGCGGCGCGCCGTAGTGTATGCTGGCAGGCAAGCGCGTAGCGACGACCGGATTTCAAATCTCGACACGTTCATTTCTTTAATACCTCTTTGGACGTTCCCGCCCCCAGGAACGGATTCAATCCCGGATGTTATCGGGAAGCCTTATGGTCAAAATATGGCGAAACCGGGAAGAAATTGGCCGTATTGACGACGGATCAGGGATAAATCTTTCAAATATTCCCGACTGTTACGAAACGATTAACAAAGACCTGTTTTTCGGTCTGGCGGTGCCTCGTGGCGGCGGCCGGGACCCGGCGGGCATCTATGGTGGACAATCGGGACACTTCCCTTAACCATTGCGACATGCATGGGGGCTATGGGGAGTCGTGCCACATGCGCCAGAAGAGGGAGACCCGACCATGAATGCACCGATCAAGGAGCCGACGTTCCGCGAAAGCGTGGACCTGATGTTCAACCGCGCGGTATCGCTGATGGACCTGCCGCCGGGACTGGAAGAGAAGATCCGGGTCTGCAACGCGACCTACACGGTACGCTTCGGAGTGCGTCTGCGCGGTCAGATCCACACGTTCACCGGCTATCGCAGCGTGCATTCCGAGCACATGGAGCCCGTAAAGGGCGGCATCCGCTATTCCATGGCGGTGAACCAGGACGAGGTCGAGGCGCTGGCCGCACTGATGACCTACAAGTGCGCGCTGGTCGAGGCGCCGTTCGGCGGCTCGAAGGGGGGCTTGTGCCTCGATCCGCTGGAATGGGACGAGCATGAGCTGGAACTGATCACACGGCGGTTTGCCTATGAACTGGCCAAGCGCGACCTGATCCACCCGGCGCAGAACGTGCCCGCCCCGGACATGGGCACGGGCGAACGCGAGATGGCCTGGATCGCCGACCAGTACCGCCGGATGAACACCACCGACATCAACGCGCGGGCCTGCGTGACCGGCAAGCCGGTGCATTCTGGGGGCATCCAGGGCCGGACCGAGGCGACGGGACGTGGCGTGCAATACGCGTTGCAGGAGTTCTTCCGCCATCCCGAGGACATCAAGGCGGCCGGGCTGAGCGGCACGCTGGATGGCAAGCGCGTGATCGTGCAGGGCCTGGGCAACGTCGGCTATCACGCGGCCAAGTTCCTGTCCGAGGAGGACGGCTGCAAGGTGATCGCGGTGATCGAGCGCGACGGCGGCCTTTTCGACGAGAACGGGCTGAACATCGACGAGTTGCGCAACTGGATCGCCAAGCATGGCGGCGTCGACGGGTATCCGTCGGGCAACTACATCAAGGACGGCGCCAAGTATCTGGAGCACGAGTGCGACATCCTGATCCCGGCCGCGATGGAAGGGGTGATCAACCTCGGCAATGCCGACCGGATCAAGGCGCCGCTGATCATCGAGGCCGCCAATGGCCCGGTGACCGCGGGCGCCGACGAGATCCTTCGCGGCAAGGGCACGGTGATCATTCCCGACATGTACGCCAACGCGGGCGGTGTGACGGTGTCGTATTTCGAGTGGGTCAAGAACCTGAGCCACATCCGGTTCGGCCGGATGGGGCGCCGGCAGGAGGAGGCGCGGCACGAGCTGATCGTGCGCGAGCTGAGCCGGTTGGACGATCACCTTGAAGGCGCGTGGTCGATGACGCCGGACTTCAAGCAGAAGTACCTGCGCGGCGCGGGCGAGCTGGAACTGGTGCGCTCGGGCCTCGACGACACGATGCGCGCGGCCTACCAGGCGATGCGCGAAACCTGGCACGGCCGCGAGGACGTAACCGACCTGCGTACTGCGGCTTATCTGGTGTCGATCGGCAAGGTCGCAACCAGTTATCGCGCCGCGGGCCTCTAGGCGCAAGCAGGTGGCCGCGACGGTGCGGAAGACCTGCCGCTGCGGCGCGGTCGAGGTGATGCTGGCTGTGCCCGCCCGCGGGGCGGGCACGCGCGTAACGTGCTATTGCAACGACTGCCAGACGGCGGCGGGCCTGTTCGGTCATTCGGACGAATTCTTGTCGCCCGGCGGCGGCAGCGAGATCTGGCAGACGACGCCCGACCGGCTGACGCTGACGGCCGGGGCGGAGCACCTGGAGATTCTGCGCCTGTCGCCCAGGGGCCTTTACCGCTGGCACGCGCGCTGCTGCGGCACGCCCATGTTCAACACCATGTCGCGGGTGCACTTGCCTTTTGTGGGCGTGGTTCTGCGGCAGGATGAGTTGGCGGGCCCGGCAGCCGGCTTGGGAGCGTCGCGCTGCCGCGCCTTTACCAAATACGCGAAGCCGGAGCCGGGCGCGCCCGTGGCCGATCGCGGCTTTGCCGGTGCGGGCCTTCAGGTTCTGCGCAGAATGGCGGGCGCGTGGATTGGCGGGCGCGCAACGTCCAACGCCCTTCTGGGGGACGACGGCGCACCGGTCGCGCCAGTGACGGTCATCCCGCTGGAACAGCGACAGGCGGCGGTGCCGGCGCATCTGCGATAGGGCGCGGAGCCCGTTGCACTCGCGGGTGGAAGTTGCTTCACTCTGCCCAAGGTCGATGGAGAAATCACACCATGCTTTTTTCGGGGCTGCGCGTCCTCAGGGAAGGCCTGACCGGCAATCGTGGCTGGCAGGCGCATTGGCGCGATGCCAGCCCGAAGGATGCCTATGATGTGGTGATTATCGGGGGCGGCGGGCATGGGCTGTCGACCGCCTATTACCTGGCGCGCGAGCACGGGATCACCAATGTCGCGGTGTTGGAGAAAGGGTACCTAGGCGGCGGCAACGTGGGGCGCAACACCACCATCGTGCGGGCGAATTATTTCCTGCCCGGCAACTCGGAATTCTACAGCCATTCGCTGAAGCTTTGGGAAGGGTTGGAGCAGGAGCTGAACTACAACGTGATGCATTCGCAGCGCGGGCAGATCGTACTGTTTCATTCTGACGGACAGCGCGACGCGGCGATCCGCCGGGGCAACGCGATGCGCAACCAGGGAGACGACGCGGAACTGCTGAGCGTGGCGCGGTTGAAGAAGGTGTTGCCGTACCTGGATTACGAGCAGGCACGATTTCCCATCTATGGCGGGCTGTTGCAACGGCGCGCTGGCACGGCGCGGCATGATGCGGTGGCTTGGGGCTATGCCCGCGGGGCGAGCGAGCGGGGCGTGGATCTGATCCAGAACTGCGAGGTAACGGGGATCGACATCGAGGGTGGCGCGGTCAAGGGGGTGCAAACCTCGCGCGGTGTGATCCGAGCCAAGAAGGTCGCGGTGATCGTTGCAGGCCGGTCGAGCCAGGTGGCGGCGATGGCCGGGATGCGCCTGCCGATCGAAAGCCACGTGTTGCAGGCCTTTGTGACCGAAGGGTTGAAGCCCTGCATCGACCACGTGGTCAGTTTCGGCATGGGGCATTTCTATATCAGCCAGTCCGACAAGGGCGGGCTGGTCTTTGGCGGCGACCTCGACATGTATGCCAGCTATGCCGCGCGGGGGAACCTGCCGCTGGTGGAGCATGTAATGGAGGCGGGCATGACCCTGATGCCTATGATCGGACAGGCCAAGGTCCTGCGGGCATGGGGCGGAATCATGGACATGAGCCCGGATGGCAGCCCGATCATCGACAAGTCGCCGGTAGAGGGGCTCTACCTCAATTGCGGCTGGTGCTATGGCGGGTTCAAGGCGGTGCCCGGCTCTGGGCATTGCATGGCGCATCTGCTGGCGACGGACCGCCCGCACGCGGCGGCGGCACGGTTGCGGCTGGACAGGTTCCGCACCGGGCGCGGATTGATGGACGAGGAGGGGACCGGTGCGCAGCATAACCTGCATTGAGGCGCTCGTGGCGGAGTTCGGGCCATGAGTATTTCTGGCAAGAAGAACCCGGGGGAGGTGGCATGAGGCTGCCCTGTCCGATCTGCGGCGAGCGCGATCGTCGGGAATTCTACTATGCCGGGCACGCGGTGGCGCTGGAACGGCCCTGCGAGAACGCAGGTGCCGAGGCGTGGGACGACTACGTGCACAACCGCGAGAACCCTTGTGGCGAGACGCGGGACCTGTGGTTTCACGAGAGCGGCTGCGGTGCGTGGATCGTGGTGACGCGGGACACCTCGAGCCATGCGGTTCTGAGCGCGGTGCTGGCGGAAGAGGCGGCGCGATGAGGCTGGACGGCGATGGGCTGATCGACCGGTCGCGGCGACTGGCCTTTACCTTCGATGGGCGGCAACACCTTGGGTTCGAGGGCGACACGCTGGCCTCGGCGCTGATGGGCGCGGATGTGCGGGTGGTGGCGCGGTCGTTCAAGTATCACCGGCCGCGGGGCATTTTCACTGCGGGCAGCGAGGAGCCTAATGCGCTGGTCACCCTGGGGCATGGCGCGGGGCAGGAGCCCAATGCGCGGGCCACGATGGTGGAACTGCACGAGGGGCTGGAGGCGTTCGGGCAGAACGCGTGGCCGTCGGTGGCGTTCGACCTGATGGCCGTGAACGACCTCGGCGCGCCATTTTTGGGGGCGGGCTTCTACTACAAGACCTTCATGTGGCCGAAGGCTTTCTGGGAAAAGCTTTACGAGCCGGTCATTCGCCGGGCGGCCGGGCTGGGCACCCTGTCGCGCGCGGTGGGTCCGGAGCAGTGGGAGCGGGCCTTTGCGCATTGCGACGTGTTGGTGATCGGTGCCGGTCCGGCAGGGCTGATGGCGGCATGGACGGCGGCAGAGGCCGGGGCGGATGTGATCTTGGCCGACGAGGACACGCGTCTGGGCGGTCGGCTGAATGCCGAGGTCGAGGAGGTGGACGGGCAGGCAGGCGCCGCCTGGGCCGACGTGATGCGAGGGCGGCTGGCGGCGATGGAGAATGTCCGGGTGATGACGCGCACCGCCGTGGTGGGGGCCTATGACCAGGGCACATACGGTGCGCTGGAGCGGCTGGCTCCCGAAGCGGGTCGCGCGTTAAAGGGATGTTTCTGGCGGATCGTCGCGAAACGCGCGGTGCTGGCGGCGGGGGCGATCGAACGGCCCGTGGCCTTTGCCAGCAACGATCGGCCCGGCGTGATGATGGCGGGGGCGCTCAGGGCCTATGTGAACCGCTGGCGGGTCTGCCCCGGACGCCGCGTGGCGGTTTTTGCCAACAGCGACGCCGGACACCGGACGGTGCGGGACTTGCAGGCGGCGAGGGTGCATGTGGCGGCGTTGATCGACGCGCGGCCGGATGCGGTCTGTAACCTTGATGTGCCGTTCTACGCGGACGCGCAGGTCTGCGGCACCGGCGGGCGCAAGGCATTGGAGGCGGTGAGCTTTCGTCAGGGCGAGCGTATCGAGACGGTGCAGGCCGACGTGCTGGCCATGTCGGGCGGGTGGAACCCGAGCGTGCATTTGAGCTGTCACATGAGCGGGCGGCCCGTTTGGGACAAAGGGCTGGCCGCTTTCCTGCCAAAAGAGGGCGCGGTGCCGGGGATGCGCTATGCCGGGGCGGCGATGGGCGTCTTCTCGACCCGCGGATGTCTGGAAAGCGGTGCTGCGGCGGGCACGGCGGTGGCGGAGGACCTTGGGCTGAGCGTAGTCGACGCGCCTGTGCCAAGAGCGGAAGACGGGGCCTACGAGATAACGCCGCTGTGGCATGTGCCGGGCAAGGGGCGGGCGTGGCTGGACTTTCAGAATGACGTGACGGTGAAGGATGTGAGGCTGGCCGCGCAGGAAAATTTCACATCGGTCGAGCACATGAAGCGTTACACCACACAGGGCATGGCGCCGGACCAGGGCAAGAACAGCAACATTGCGGCGTTGGCCGTGCTGGCCGATGCCTCCGGGCGCGGGATCGCCGAGACCGGGACCACCACCTATCGCCCGCCTTACGTTCCGGTGCCGATCGCGGCGATGGGGGCAGGGGCGCGGGGCAAGGGGTTCGCGCCGGAGCGGTTTACCACCTCGCACGCGGCATCCGTGGCGCGGGGCGCGCCGATGATAGAGGCGGGGCTGTGGTACCGGCCCAGCTATTTCCCGAAGGCGGGCGAAACACACTGGCGGCAATCCTGCGACCGCGAGGTGCGGATGGTGCGCGAACACGTCGGCATCTGCGATGTCTCGACCCTGGGAAAGATCGACGTGCAGGGGCCGGATGCGGCGGCGTTCCTGGATTTCCTGTACACCGGCAGGATGTCGACGCTGAAGGTAGGGCGCGTGCGCTATGGACTGATGCTGCGCGAGGACGGGCATGTCATGGATGACGGCACCTGCGCGCGATTGGGCGAGTTGCATTTCCTTGTCACCACCACCACGGCGGCAGCCGGGCAGGTGATGCGGCACATGGAGTTCGCGCACCAGGTGTTGCGACCCGATCTGGATGTGCGCTTTGCCTCGGTGACCGAACAGTGGGCGCAGTTCGCGGTGGCCGGGCCGAAGTCCCGTGCGCTGCTTGAAGGTGTGTTGGGGCAGGAATTGGGTAATGACGACTGGCCCTTCATGGCGTGCGGGGACGTGCGGACGGGTGGTGTCGGGGCGCGGCTTTTCCGCATCTCGTTCTCGGGCGAGTTGGCCTATGAGATCGCGGTGCCGGCGCGGTACGGCGCGGCACTGTTCGACCTGTTGAGCGGGAAAGCCGAGGCGATGGAGGGCGGGCCCTACGGGATGGAGGCGCTCAATGTCATGCGGATCGAGAAAGGCTTCATCACCCATGCCGAGATCCATGGGCGCACCACCGCCTTTGACATCGGGATGCAGGGCATGATGAGCGACAGGAAGGATTTCATCGGAAAGGCGATGGCGGCGCGGCCGGGCCTGATGGAGGAGGACCGGGGGCAATTGGTGGGGCTGAAACCGGTGGGCGCGGTGAAGGAACTGATCGCGGGGGCGCATCTTTTCGCGCCCGGGGCGGAGCCGGTAAGCGAGAACGACGAAGGCTACATCACCTCAGTCGCGTTTTCGCCGATGCTGGGTCACGTGATCGGGATAGGCTTTCTGGAGCGGGGCCGGGCGAGGATCGGGGAACGGGTGCGCATGGTGGAACATCTGAAAGGCTCGACGACGCTGTGCGAGGTGGTGGCGCCGGGTGGTTTCGATCCCGAGGGAGGGCGGATGCGTGGGTGAGCTGACGGCGCGGACGCCGATGGATCGGATGCTGCCGAAGAAGATCGGCGGTGTCGCGCTGCGTGAGGTCGATCTTGGCGCAATGACACTGGTCATGCCCTATCGCGGCGCGGTTGATACGCTGTCAGGCGCGCTGGAGGCGGCACATGGGCTGAGCTGGCCCGAGACGGGGCAGATGACCGGCACGACGGGACGCGGTGTGCTGTGGTTCGGGCGTGCGCAGGCGCTCCTGATCGGTGTCGTACCGGATGAGGGACTGTCTGCAAAGGCGGCGCTGGTGGACCAGAGCGATGCCTGGGCGGCGGTCGAGATCGAGGGCGACAGGGCGGCCGAGGCGCTGGCGCGGCTGACACCGGTGGACCTGCGACCCGGTGTATTCAGGGTGGGGCACACGGCGCGAACGGAAGTGGCGCACATGGCGGCCTCGCTGACGCGGACGGGTCAGGCGACGTATATGATGATGGTCTTTCGGGCCTTTGCGCGGACGCTGGTGCATGAGCTTGGCAGCGCACTGGAAGGGGTTGCCGCGCGGGGCGGGCGTTGACAGAGTTAAGTCTGTACTTGGGTTTGCCGAAAGGACGGGCGGTGTTGGTCAGGATCTTGTGGATGGCCGGGGCGATGTGCCTTGCGGGGCCGGTGCCGGCTACGGCGGCGGTGGACAAGACTGTCGTTTGCAACGAGACCGCGAAGATCGTCGAAATCGTCGCGATCGGGCGAAAGGCCGGCAAGGACGCAGAGCGCATCAAGCGAGAGCTGACCAGCGGCGAAGGCCAGGTCGAGGCCCGGCTGACGCCCATGGTGCCGCCGCTGGTTGACTGGGTGTTCACGATCGACGCACAGGAAATGAGACGGCCGGATGCGGCCCGCGCGGTGACAGAGCGATACCGCGAAGGCTGTCTGGGCTTTGAGCCCTGAATCGTGCAAAGCGCCTTGGCGCGGGCATCCGGTTGGCCCATATTGCGAGGTATGAGCCTGCCACCCGGATTCCTTGACGAGCTGCGCACCCGCACCTCCATCGTGCAGGTGGTTGGCCGCAAGGTCATGTGGGACAACCGCAAGTCCAACCAGGGCAAGGGCGACATGTGGGCGCCGTGCCCTTTCCACCACGAAAAGACCGCCAGCTTTCACGTCGATGATCGCAAGGGGTACTACTATTGCTTCGGCTGCCACGCGAAGGGCGACGCCATTTCCTTTGTGCGCGAGACCGAGAACGTGGAGTTCATGGAGGCGGTAAAGATCCTGGCGCAAGAGGTCGGAATGACCGTGCCCGAGCGCGACCCGCAGGCACAGGCCAAGGCCGACCGGCGCACGCAGTTGGTCGAGGTGATGGAAATGGCGGTGCGCCATTTCCGCCTGATGCTGAAGGCGGGCGCGGGGGCTGCCGCGCGGGAGTACCTGGCGGGGCGCGGCCTGGATGAGACGGCGCAGGACCGCTATGACATCGGGTTTGCTGCCGACGCCTGGCAGGATCTGTGGGATCACTTGAAAGGCAAGGGTGTCGAGGACGACCTGATTCTGGGCTGCGGGCTGGCCAAGTCCGGTAACAAGGGCGGCAAGCCCTATGACACTTTTCGTAACAGGATCATGTTCCCGATCCGCGACCCGCGGGGGCGCTGCATTGCCTTCGGGGGCCGGGCGATGGACCCGAGCGACAACGCCAAGTACCTCAACAGCCCGGAAACCGAGCTTTTCGACAAGTCGCGCACGCTTTATCACCACGGGCCTGCGCGAGAGGCGGCGGGCAAGGGGCAGAAGCTGATCGTTGGCGAAGGCTACATGGACGTGATCGCGCTGGCCGAGGCGGGGTTTGGCGCGTCGGTGGCGCCCTTGGGCACTGCGGTGACGGAACACCAGCTGGCGATGCTGTGGCGCATCGCGGACGAGCCGATCATGGCGCTGGATGGCGATACGGCGGGGCTGCGCGCGGCCTACCGGGTGATCGACTTGGCGCTGCCGCTTCTGGAGGCGGGCAAGTCGCTGCGTTTTGCCCTGATGCCCGAGGGGCAGGACCCCGATGACCTGTTGCGCACCGAGGGGGCAGGAGCCGTTCAGGCGCTGCTGGACAAGGCGATGCCGATGGTCGACCTGCTGTGGCAGCGCGAGACGCAAGGGCGCGATTTCGACAGCCCCGAGCGCAAAGCGGCGCTGGACAAGGCGCTGCGAGAAAAGATCATGACGATCCGCGATCCCAGCCTGCGCAGCCACTACGGACAGGCAATCAAGGATCTGCGCTGGCAGTTGTTCCGGCCGAAGCCCAAGAGCGGCGGCGGATTCGCGGCGCGGGGTGGCAAGTGGCAGAAGATCGAGCCGGTGCGGGCGACCACGAAATCGTCGCTGTTGGTGGCGTCGGGAGACGCGGCGCAGACCCATCTGCGCGAGGCAGTGGTTCTGGCCACGCTGATCCGCAACCCCGAGATCCTGCCCGAGTTCGAGGCCGACCTCGATCGCCTGCAATGCGAGCCGCCGCATCACGGGCAGATCCGCGATGCGTTGCTGTTTCATCAGCCCGGTGGCACCGGCACGCTGGAATCCGAATTGTCGGAAAAACTGGGGCTCGACGTGGTTGAAAAACTGTTGTCGCTGCCCCATGTCGCCTTAGTTCCTGCCGTGCGGCGCCCAGGAGATGCGGAGCTTGCCCGCATGACGGTTGGCGAGACACTGGCCAAGCTGGAAGCCGACCGCGGACTGGCGGCGGAAATCCGGGAGGCCGAGCAGGACATTGCTGGTGTTGCCGATGAAGCTGTCACATGGCGGCTGAATGAGGCGGCACAGGCCCGCAACCGGGCATGGACCAGCCAGCAGGAAGACAAGACGGAATATGAGCGGGGCCGCAACGGTGCCCCGGTCAGCCGCGCAGAAAGAGAGCGATTCGATGCGCTGCTTGATCAGATCGGGTTCAACAAAGGGTCTGACGGGTAACGCTTTGGATGTAATCTTATGCAATCAGGGGTTAATGGTTTGCGAATCACCCCGTCGCCATGTTGATTCGAACTAGCGAATCACCTTCACCCGGATGGGACCAGGAGAGCTGAATGGCCGCCAAAGACACCGACGACGATCAGAAGACCGAAGAACAGGATGCTGAAATCTCGCTCGACATGAGCCAGGCGGCCGTCAAGAAGATGATCGGCGAGGCGCGGGAACGCGGCTTCATCACCTATGATCAGTTGAACAAGGTCCTGCCGCCCGACCAGGTGTCGAGCGAACAGATCGAGGACGTGATGTCGATGCTGTCCGAAATGGGCATCAACATCATCGAGGAAGAAGAAGCCGAGGAAGAAGAGCAGAGGACCACCGCCGTTGCCGAGATCGGCAAGAAGGGCGAAGTGGCGCTTGGCTCGGGGAAAGACGAGAAGCTCGACCGCACCGACGACCCGGTGCGCATGTATTTGCGCGAAATGGGGTCTGTCGAACTGCTCAGCCGCGAGGGTGAGATCGCCATCGCCAAGCGGATCGAGGCCGGGCGCAACACTATGATTTTGGGCCTGTGCGAAAGCCCGCTGACCTTCCAGGCGATTACCATCTGGCGCGACGAATTGCTGGGCGAGGACATCCTGCTGCGCGACGTGATCGACCTCGAGACCACGTTCGGCAACCAGATCGGCGACGGCGAGGCGGACGAGCCCGTGGTCGAGGCGGCCAACATGGCCAGCGCGCCTGCCGAGAAATCCGAAAGCAGCGACGAGCCGGAGCTTGACGCCGACGGCAACCCGATCGCCAGCGACGATGACGAGGACGAGGAAGAGCAGGCCAACATGAGCCTCGCGGCGATGGAGGCCACGCTGAAGCCGCGCGTGCTGGAAACGCTGGATCGGATCGCCTCGGACTACGAAAAGCTGAGCGCGATGCAGGACAGCCGCATTTCGGCGACGCTGAACGAGGACGGGTCGTTCACCGACAAGCAAGAGAAGACCTATCAGAAACTGCGGTCGGAGATCGTGGAACTGGTGAACTCGCTTCACCTGCACAACAACCGCATCGAGGCGCTGATTGACCAGCTTTATGGCATCAACCGCCGGATCATGCAGATCGATTCAGCGATGGTGAAGCTGGCCGACCAAGCCCGCATCAACCGCAAAGAATTCGTCGACGAGTATCGCGGGCGCGAGCTGGACCCCAACTGGCTGGAGGACATGGCCCAGAAAGAGGGCCGCGGCTGGAAGATGTTCATGGAGCGCAGCCCCGAGAAGGTGGAAGAGCTGCGCGCCGAAATGGCCCAGGTGGGCCAGTATGTGGGGCTGGACATCAGTGAGTTCCGCCGCATCGTGAACCAGGTGCAGAAGGGCGAGAAGGAAGCCCGCCAGGCCAAGAAGGAAATGGTCGAGGCGAACCTGCGGCTGGTGATCTCGATCGCCAAGAAATACACCAACCGGGGTCTGCAATTCCTGGACCTGATCCAGGAAGGCAATATCGGCCTGATGAAGGCGGTGGACAAATTCGAGTATCGCCGGGGCTACAAGTTCTCGACCTATGCGACGTGGTGGATCCGCCAAGCCATTACCAGGTCGATCGCCGATCAGGCGCGCACGATCCGTATCCCGGTGCACATGATCGAGACGATCAACAAGCTGGTGCGCACGGGCCGCCAGATGCTGCACGAGATTGGCCGCGAGCCGACGCCGGAAGAGCTGGCCGAGAAGTTGCAGATGCCGCTGGAAAAGGTCCGCAAGGTGATGAAGATCGCCAAGGAGCCGATCAGCCTCGAGACGCCCATCGGCGACGAGGAGGATTCGCAGCTCGGCGATTTCATCGAGGACAAGAACGTGATCCTGCCGCTGGATTCCGCCATTCAGGACAACCTGAAGGAAACCACCACGCGGGTCCTGTCCAGCCTGACGCCGCGCGAGGAGAGGGTGCTACGGATGCGGTTCGGGATCGGGATGAACACCGATCACACGCTGGAGGAAGTGGGCCAGCAGTTCAGCGTGACGCGGGAACGTATTCGCCAGATCGAGGCCAAGGCTCTGCGCAAGCTGAAGCACCCCAGCCGGTCGCGCAAGCTGCGGTCATTCCTGGATCAGTAGGTCGGCAAACCCTTCGGAAAAAGACACGGAACGGCGCCGGGCGGCGCCGTTTTCATTTGCGTGAGCCGATGCAAAAGGCCCCCGGACATCCGCCCGGGGGCCATTTTCGCACTCCGCCCGGTTGAAAGCGAGCGGCGCAAGATGATGTCAGTCGTCCAGCAGGAACGTCACGGCGAGGTTCACGCGGAACTCTGAGATATTCCCGTTGGACACGCTGACGTTCGAATCCTTGACCCATGCGCTTTCGATGTTGCGCAACGTCTTGGACGCGCGCTGGATGCCCTGCTTGACGGCATCGTCGAAGCTCTCTTTTGAGGTCGCGGAAATTTCGGTTACTCGTCCGATAGACATTTGGTTCCTCCTTTTCCGTCCGATGGGGAAACGCGTCAGGTCTGGCCCTTGTTCCTGACCGTGGCGCACTGGCGGAAATCGGCTGAGACGGGTAGAACGCAGAGATGCAAACAACGTTTACGATAGAGACGCGGGGGCAAGGCCTTTACGAATTCACCGCGGATGTGTCCGGGTGGGTGGCGGACGAGGGCGTGCAGAGCGGGCTTCTGACTCTTTTTCTGCGTCACACATCCGCCAGCCTGCTGATCCAAGAAAACGCCGACCCGGAGGTGCAGACCGACCTGCGCAATTATTTCGCGCGGCTGGTGCCGCCGACGAGTGATCCGGGCATGGCGTACCTGACCCACACCTACGAAGGGCCGGACGACATGCCCGCGCATATCAAGGCGACGATGATGCCGGTAAGCCTGTCGATTCCCGTCAGCGAGGGGCGGCTCGTGCTGGGGACGTGGCAGGGCATCTACGTTTTCGAGCATCGCGATGCGCCACACAGTCGGAAAGTGGCGGCTCATCTGGCCTGAGCCTCAGCCCGTGGGCATCACGACCATCTCGCGTACGTCCGCACGCCGGGGCTGCTCCAGCGCGTAGACAACGGCGTTGGCGATATCCTCGGGCTTGAGCTTGTCGGGCTTGGCCTCGTCGAAGAAGGGCGTGTCGACCATGCCGGGGCAGATGACGGTGCAACGACCGCCCCACTCCCGCATCTCCTCGCTGAGGTTGCCGGCGAAGCCTTGCACGAACCACTTGGACGCGCCGTAGATCGAGCCGGGCAAGTTGATCTTGCCCGCGACCGAGCCTGTCAGGACCGCGTGGCCCTTGGCTTGCTGAAGGTGCGGATAGGCGGCCTTGATGGTGTAGAGCAGGCCGTTGACGTTGAGATCGAGCATGATGCGCCACTCGTCCGGATCGCCCTTTTCGACCCCTGCGGTGCCAAGGCCGCGCCCGGCGTTGGCGAAAACCGCATCGAGGCCGCCGAAGTGCTCGGCGGCGGTGTCTATGGCGGTCTGCAATTCCTCGAAATCGGTGACGTCGCCGGGCAGGGCGCGGGCGTGATCCGCTTCGAGTTCGTCGGCGAGGGCGTCGAGCTTGTCCTTACTGCGGGCAAACAGCGCGACGTTCCAGCCGGCGGCGACCGCCTTGCGGGCGGCTTCGGCGCCGATGCCGGTCGAGGCGCCGGTGATGAAGAGGGTCTTCCGGGTCATGAAAATCCTTTCGGAACGTGTGTGGAAATGCTGTCTGCAGGGCCAACACCCGTTGAGCCGATCCGTTCCGATGGCCCGGATCCAGGAGAATTTCGATAGAAATTGGTCCGAATCCACGCTTGATATTGCGGCTGAATTTGCCCTCTACCCAAAACTTTGCGGCTGTCCTATAGTAGCTGTGGATAACTGGGCAAGAGACCCATGACCGTCAGAGGCAGAGAAGAAAAGGGGACCGGCCGATGCGCTGCCCGTTTTGCGGAAATATCGACACCCAAGTGAAGGATTCACGCCCCGCGGAGGATCATGTTTCGATCCGGCGGCGGCGGTTTTGCCCGGCTTGCGGCGGGCGTTTTACCACCTATGAGCGCGTGCAATTGCGCGACTTGGTGGTGGTGAAAACGAACGGCCGGCGCGAGGATTTCGACCGCGACAAGCTGGAACGGTCGATCCGGATCGCGTTGCAGAAACGCCCTGTGGAGCCCGAGCGTGTGGAGCAGATGATTTCCGGCATCGTGCGGCGGCTGGAGTCCCTGGGCGAGACGGATATCCCGTCGAAGACGGTGGGTGAGATCGTGATGGAAAGCCTGGCGCGCATCGATACGGTGGCCTATGTCCGTTTTGCCAGCGTCTACAAGAACTTCCAGGCGGCCGACGATTTCGACAAGTTCGTCAGTGAGTTGCGGCCCGGTGCGGTGGAAGAGCCCGGCGAGCCGTGAGCGCGGACGACATCCGCTTTCTCAGGCTGGCCCTGGGCCTCGGGCGTCGCGGACTGGGCCGGACCTGGCCCAACCCTGCCGTGGGCTGCGTGATCGTCAAGAACGGGCGCATAATCGGGCGCGGCACGACGGGCCTTGGCGGGCGGCCTCATGCCGAGCGGGTTGCGCTGGCGCAGGCCGGCGCGGCGGCCGAGGGGGCCACAGCCTATGTCAGTCTGGAGCCTTGCGCCCATCACGGACGCACGCCGCCCTGCACCGACGCCATCATCGCGTCCCGGATCTCGCGGGTGGTGGTGGCCATCGGCGACCCGGATCCGCGGGTCTCGGGCCGAGGGTTCGCGGCACTCCGCGAGGCGGGGTCGCTGTCGAGATAGGGCATTGCGCGGCGGAGGCCCGGTATGACCTTGGCGGGTTCCTGAGCCGGATGACACGGGGACGCCCGGAGGTGACGCTGAAGCTGGCCGCGTCGTTCGACGGACGGATCGCGACGGCCAGCGGCCACAGCCAATGGATCACAGGGACGCAGGCGCGGCGCTGGGTGCATGCCGCGCGAGCGCGTCATGATGCGGTCATGATCGGTGCGGGTACAGCTCGGGCGGATGATCCGTCCTTGACGGTGCGTGGCATGGGCGCCACGCATCAGCCGGTGCGCGTGGTGGTGTCGCGTCGGCTGGACGTGCCGCTGATGTCGGCGCTGGCCCGGACCGCGTCGGAGGTGCCGGTCTGGATGTGTCACGGTCCGGATGCGGATGGCGCACTGATCGAGGCATGGCGGGGGCTGGGTGCCGAAATGGTGCCCTGCGGCCTGTCGGGGCGGCAACTGGACATGGGCTCGGTGCTGAACGAACTGGGGCGGCGCGGACTGACCCGTGTGTTCTGCGAAGGCGGCGGGGCGCTGGCGGCGTCCCTGCTGGCCGAGGGGCTGGTGGACCGGATGGCCGGGATCACCGCGGGCTTTGCAATGGGGGCCGAGGGATTGCCCGGTATCGGGGCGCTGGGGCTTGACCGGCTGGACGGTGCGAGCCGGTTCGATCTTGTCGAGCAATCGGCACTTGGCGGAGATGTTTTACACGTCTGGGTTGCGCGACGCCCGGACGCGGGCCTATAGATATGGAAACGGTCCGGCGAAGGAGGGACCGGGGATGATCAGGGGACTATGCGCGGCGATCGGGATGCTCTGGCTTTGGGCCGGGGCGGTTTTCGCGCAGGCGGCCTTTGACGAGGCGGTGACGCTGTGGCTGTCGGGCGACGATGCCGAAAGCCTGCCGCGGCTGGCGCAGTTGGCGCGCGACGGACACAGCGACGCGCGTATCCTGCTGGCCCGGATCGAGACGATGGATCGCGGACCGTCGCCCTATCGCATGGGGCTGGAGCCCGAGGCGCGGCGTGCGCTTTTCCGCGACATGACGGGTCCGTCCCGGTTCGGGCGCAGTTGGCTGTCGGTGGAGGCGAGCGAAGGCAACCGGCTGGCCGAGATGTTCCTGCGCTCGCGCAAGCCGTTCCTTCAGTTGCAGACGCATTTCGCCCTGTGGCAGGCGGGCGAGCGGCAGGCCACGGATTATCCGACGCGGATCGCGGCGCTCTACGGGTCGCGCGCGATGCGAGAAAAGCTGGTGGCCAGCGAGACGATCCTGCCAGAGATGCGGCCCTATCTTGCCTTTCTGGCCGACACACCCGAGCCGCAAGCCGATGGCATGGCAGCGCTGCGCCACATGCTGGCGCTGGGCGCGGAGGTTGTCAGTCCGGACGACCCCGAGACGCTGGGCATGGCGCAGTTCCTCGCGCTGGGGTTCGGCTTCGGCGACATGAGCGCGGGCAACAGGTGGCGCAAGCCGGTGGAGGACTGGGTGCTGCACGATCTGTCGGCGCGTCCGATCGCGGATCTGTGCCGCGCGGAGTGCCCGCGCCAGGCCGGGGCCTGCGGGGTGGCGCTTCTAGCGTTGACGGGGGGTTCTACGAGATGTCGCGGCTCGACAGCCCTTATGAAAAGGTGATCCCTCAGGAACGGTTTTTGAACAGTGCGCGGGCGCGGGTGATGACCCTGCGGCGCGCCGCGCTGGCGCGTGACGAACCGAACCAGAAACACCTGTCGGACCGGCCGGGCATGTCGCGCCTGTCAAGCTGTGCCGCCGTGCTGGTGCTGCAGGAGCGGGCGACCTATGCCCGGGTGCGCTGAAGGCGCGCGCCGTCAGTCGAAGGTGACCTCGAAGAGCGCGCCGCGCCCGGACGGCAGGAGCGCGATGTCGCCCCCGGCGGCGCCCAGCATGGTGCGCACGATGGCCAGCCCCATTCCGGTGCCGCCCGCGGCGCGGCGGGTCGTGAAGAACGGCTCGAAGATGCGGGCGCGGTTGCCTTCGGCGATGCCGGGCCCGTCATCCTGCACGGTAAAGCCGTCTTCGGTGCCGATGACCTTCAGCTTCCGAGCGCCATGCGCGGCGGCATTCTGCGCGAGGTGCGTCAGGATGGCGTGAAGCGCGTCGGGATCGAGCGGTACAGCGCGGTCGTGGTCGAGATCTAGCGTAAGACCCGCGTCCACCCTGTTCAGCGCCGCCGACAGCCGGGTGGGGCCGCGCCCCAGCGGGTCGCGCGCATCGGCCAGCCGCCGCAGCGCATCCAGAAGCACCTGCATCTTCAGGGCGGACGTCCGGATCGTCTCGGTCAACTGGGCGCGGTCTTCGGGCGGCATGTCGTCTTTGAGAAGTTCAGCGGCGCCGATCAGGCTGGTGAGCGGCGACTTGAGTTCGTGAGTGACATGGTTGGTATAGGCGCGCAATCCCGCCTCGCGATCCTGGAGTGTGCTGCCCATGTCAAGGACGGCCTGGCCCAGGGCGGTCAGTTCGGGCGTGCCGAAATGCCGGGGAAGGGGCGCGTCGTCGCGCCCGTCCTTCACCGCCTTGGCATGGGCGGTCAGCGCGTAGACCGGCCGCAGCACCAGCCGCCACAGAAGAAACGCCAGCAAAAGGGTTGTGACGACGGCCAACGTGCCGATCAGCAGGGTGGTCTCGCCCCAGCCGAGGATAAAGCCCGCGACCTTAAAATAGCCGATGGCGATGACCGGAAGCACCAGCACCGCCGAGAGTGTGCCGCCGATCACAAGAGCCAGGGGCGGACGCCATTTCCGGCGTATGCGCTGCTTTACGCCCGCTGGCATGTGCCCATCCGGATGCCCACCCCGTGCACGGTTTCGATGGCGTTGTCGCAGCCCGCCTCGGCCAGCTTGGCGCGCAGATTGCGCAGGTGGCTGTCGAGGGTGCGGTCCGACACGTGGATGCTGGGCCCGTAGACCGCATCGGTCAGTTGAGCCTTGGTGGCCACGTGGCCTGGGCGGGTCATCAGGTGTTCCAGCAGCGACATTTCGCGGGCCGTCAACGCGACTGTCTGGGTGCCGAAACTGCACAGATGCCGCTCGGGGTCGAGGCGAAGGGCGCCGTGGCTGAGCGGCTGGGTCACGCCGGTGACCGGGCCTTGTTCGGTGCGCTTGAGAATGGCGCGGATGCGGGCCACCAGCTCGCGCGGCGAAAAGGGTTTGGTCACGTAGTCGTCGCCGCCCAGTTCGAAACCGAGGACACGGTCGATCTCTTCGTCGCGTGCGGTCAGGAAAAGCACGGGCGTGTCGTGCTCGACGCGCAGGCGGCGGCACATCTCCAGCCCGTCCATCTCGGGCAGGCCGATATCGAGCACGATCAGGTCGGCCTTGCCGCTGCGGGCTTTGGCCAGCCCCTCGGCCCCGTCGCCGGCCTCGGCCACGTCGTGCCCGGCCTTTCTCAGGGCGATGCGCAGCACGTCGCGGATCTGGGGGTCATCGTCGACGATCAGGATATGGCTCATTCTTCGATCCGCAGGCGTACTGTTTCGGGCATGAAGCTAGGCGATTGGCCGGGTTTGGAAAAGCCCTGTCGTTCCGGCGGTGTGGCGTGGCTTGTGCCCGACACGGCGAGGCCCGACAGGATGGCGAGGCCGAGCGCGAGAAGCAGGGCGCGGCGATGTTGGAGCCGGGCACGGGGAACGCGGCGTTCGATCAGGAAAGCGTGTCGCATTGGGGTCTCCTCTGGCTGCGGGTATGGTGGTTGGGAGGGTAGGCTAGGGCAGGGATGTGCACCGGTTGGCGGCGCGGTTGTGCAGATTTCGTGCAGGTGCGCCTGCGCCCGGCTGCGGCTTGCCAAGGGGCGGCGTGCATGCGACGCTTTGCGGGTGATTTTCCATGCTTGAACGGTGGCCATGACGATCCGGACAGAGACCGCGCAGACGCACCTGCCGCAAACGTTGGAGCCGCGCAACGCGGGCGTCCCGCTGGACCTCGACCACGTGGCGAGGGTCGCGGTGAACACCTCGGCAGTCGAGAGGCGAGCGGGCACGTTGCCGGGGCGGCGGACGGTCAAGAAGGACTACCAGGCGGCGTGGCTTTGCCGGGCCATCAGCTGTATCGACCTGACCACCTTGTCGGGCGACGACACCGCCGGGCGAGTCGCGCGGCTGTGCGCCAAGGCGCGACAGCCGTTACGCACGGACCTGTTGGCCGAACTGGGGATGGAAGGGCTGAGCGTGGGCGCGGTTTGTGTTTATCACGATATGGTAGCGCCGGCCCGCCAGGCGCTGGAGGGCAGCGGAATTCCGGTGGCCGCGGTCTCGACCGGGTTTCCGGCGGGCTTGTCGCCGTTTCACCTGCGGCTGGCCGAGATCGAGGCGAGCGTCGCTGAAGGTGCCGACGAAATCGACATCGTGATCTCGCGCCGGCATGTGCTGACCGGTGACTGGCAGGCGCTTTACGACGAGATGCAGGCCTTTCGCGCGGCCTGTGGCGCGGCGCATGTGAAGGCGATCCTGGCCACGGGCGAGCTCGGCAGCCTGCGCAACGTGGCGCGGGCGTCGCTGGTGTGCATGATGGCGGGGGCGGATTTCATCAAGACCTCGACCGGCAAGGAAAGCGTGAACGCAACCCTGCCGGTGACGCTCGTGATGCTGCGGGCGATCCGGGCCTATCACGCGGCGACGGGGTACCGCGTTGGATACAAGCCCGCCGGTGGCATCTCGAAGGCGAAGGATGCGCTGGTTTACCTGTCGATGATCAAGGAGGAATTAGGCGATCGGTGGCTGCGGCCCGACCTGTTCCGATTTGGCGCGTCAAGTCTGTTGGCGGATATCGAGCGGCAGTTGGAGCACCACGTCACCGGGCGGTATTCGGCGGGGTGGCGGCATGGCCTGGGGTGAGCGCATGGAATTGAGTATTTCGGGAACGATGAAGCCATGACCGTCAAGGAAATCTTCGAAAGCATGGACTATGGCCCTGCGCCGGAAAGCGCCGCCGACGCCTATGCCTGGCTGGTGGACCAGGGTGACAGGTTCGGGCATTTCATCGATGGGGCGTTCACCGCGCCGGGCGAGGGGTTCGAGGCGAGGTACCCGGCCACGGGCGAGGTTCTGGCGTTGCTCAGCCAAGCCAGTGCGGCGGACGTGGATGCCGCTGTGACGGCGGCGCGGAAGGCCCAGCCGAAATGGGAGCGCCTAGGCGGGCCCGGGCGGGCGCGGTACCTTTATGCGCTGGCGCGGCTGGTGCAGAAGAACGCGCGGCTTTTCGCGGTGCTGGAGACGCTGGACAACGGCAAGCCCGTGCGCGAAAGCCGCGACATCGACGTGCCCTTGGTGCACCGGCATTTCTATCACCACGCCGGGCTGGCGCAGTTGCTGGAGGTCGAGCGGCCGGACCGGCGGGCGCACGGGGTGTGCGGGCAGGTGATCCCGTGGAACTTTCCCCTGTTGATGCTGGCTTGGAAAGTGGCGCCGGCGCTGGCGGCGGGCAACACGGTGGTTCTGAAACCCGCGGAATGGACCTCGCTGACAGCGCTGCTTTTCGCGGATATCTGCCGGCAGGCCGGGCTGCCCAAGGGCGTGGTCAACATCGTGACCGGCGACGGCGCGGTGGGCGAGCGGGTCGTCACGCATGAGGGCGTGGACAAGGTGGCGTTTACCGGCTCGACCGACGTGGGGCGGCGCATCCGGCAGCAGACGGCGGGACAGGGCAAGGCGCTGACGCTGGAGCTGGGCGGCAAGAGCGCCTACATCGTGTTCGAGGATGCCGATATCGACAGCGCCATCGAGGGGCTGGTCGATGCGATCTGGCTGAATGGCGGCCAGGTCTGTTGCGCGGGCTCGCGGCTGCTGGTGCAGGAGGGGATCTCTGACGATTTTCAGGCGCGGCTGCGCGAGAGGATGGGCAAGCTGCGCATCGGCAACCCGCTGGACAAGTGCATCGACGTGGGTGCCATGGCAGACCCTGTGCAGGTGGAGCGGGTGCGGCGGCTGGTCGATGGCAGTGCCGCGGGCGAGAGGTTTGCCGCTGCGGCGGAGATGCCGTCGGAGGGGGCGTTCTATCCGCCGACGCTGATCACCGGGCTGGCGCCCTCGGACGCGCTGATGCAGGAAGAGATTTTCGGTCCGGTGCTTGTCTCGACCACGTTCCGGACACCTGCGGAAGCCGTCGCTTTGGCCAACAATACGCGCTATGGGCTGGCGGCGTCGGTTTGGTCGGAAAGCCTCAACCTGGCGCTGGACGTGGCGCCGAAGCTGGCTGCGGGCGTGGTTTGGGTGAACGGGAGCAACATGTTCGACGCGGCGGCGCCCTTTGGCGGTGTGCGCGAAAGCGGGTTCGGGCGCGAAGGCGGATGGGCGGGGCTGGATGCCTACCTAAGGCCGGCAGGCGAGCAGAAGGCGCTGCGCCCGGTTGCAGCGGTCGCGGGAAATGGTGGCGGCGCTGTCGCGGGCCTGGACAGGACGCCGAAGCTGTATATCGGTGGCAAGCAGGCGCGGCCCGACGGGGGTATTCGCGCGTGGTCTACGGCAAGTCGGGAAAGGCGCTTGGGCAGGTCCCGGTGGCCAACCGCAAGGATATCCGCAACGCGGTTGAGGCCGCCCGCGGGGCAACGGCTTGGGGCAGGACCAGCGGCCACGCGCGAGCGCAGATCCTGTATTACATGGCCGAGAACCTGTCGGCGCGAGCGGGTGATTTCGCGGGGGTGCTGGACGCCATGAGCGGCGGGCGCAGTGCCGCCGGTGAGGTGGAGGCCAGTGTCGACCGGCTGTTCACATGGGCGGCTTGGGCGGACAAGTTCGCGGGCGAGGCCGCCGCGGTGCCGATCCGCGGCATGGCGCTGGCGCTGCGTGAGCCTGTGGGCGTGATCGGCGCGTTCTGCCCGGATGAGGCGCCACTGCTGGGGCTGGTGTCGGTGCTGGGGGCGGCGATGGCGATGGGCAATCGCGCCGTGCTAGTGGCGTCGGAGCCCTTCCCGCTGGCGGCGATGGAACTGGTGCAGGTGCTGGAAACCTCGGACGTGCCGGCGGGCGTGGCGAACCTGCAGGTGGGGCCGGTCGCGGAGCTGGCGCCGCACCTGGCCGGGCATGCGGATGTCGAGGCGGTCTGGAGCTTTGCCTCGGCCGACTTGTCGGGCGTGATCGAGCGGGAGAGTGCCGCCAACCTCAAGCGGACCTGGGTGAACAATGGACGCGCGCTGGACTGGTACGATGCGGGCGGGTGCCGTGCCTTCCTGGAGGCGGCGACGGAGGTCAAGACCGTGTGGGTGCCTTACGGAGAGTGACCTTTGAGCCGGGTGGCGAAGAGGTCCCGGATCGGGTCCGGGACGGGTTACGTCTTGGGGCCGGTCGGGGTGTCGCGCAGGTGGTCGCGCTTGATCCAGACGCGGGTGCCGTCGGGTCCGACCTGGGCAGTTGATGACGCGCCTTTGGGCAGGCGCAGCCAGCTGAGACGCTTGAAGTTCTCGCCGCCTTCGGTGAAGCCGCCGTCCAGCACCAGCAGTTCCAGCCCGTCGGGTGCTTCGAGAGATACGGTCGCATCCGGTGCCCAGCGTTCCAGCGCGACATCCTCAAGCCCGTCGGAAAAGAGCGGCATGATCTCGACCGCGTCGCGGTCCGGCAGAAAGCGCATCTTGTTCGTGTCGATGCGGACATGGGTGCGGTCGCCGAGGTCGAACTGCCAGAGTTTCACGAGAATGGTGCAGCCCGGCGCGGAGCCCGGCGTGTGAGAGGATTCCGGCGGATTGCGGATGTAGCTGCCTTCGGGGAAATCGCCGTACTCGTCCGAGAACACGCCGTCGAGCACGAGGAATTCCTCGCCGCCGGTATGGACATGAGACGAAAAAGCGCTGTTCGGGGCGTAGCGCACGATCGAGGTGGCGCGGGCCACTTCGTCACCGATCCGGTCGAGGATGCGGCGGTCAACGCCGGGCATGGGCGAGGCGATCCAGTTTTCGTCGGCGGCGTGTACGACCGCGCGTTGGGTGAAATCGCTGTTGCAGTCCATCCGATCCTCCATCCGGTCCGTTGCACCCAAGATAAGGCACCGGGCCGGATTGTCACCGCCAGAGTAAGGCGCGCGAGGCAAGAAGCCCCTGAAGTCTTGCAAGAAGGCGGTTGGCCGGGCCGGGATGGGGGATGTCGCCGGTGGCGAGGCGGTCCAGCACGACCTCGACCGGGCAGGGCTGGCCGGTGACGGGATCGAAATAGCGCGGATAGTCGATGAGCGCGGCATGAACGAGGCCGTGCAACGTTGGCCGCGCGGCGCGGCGGGCGGGGACGTCGCCGGTATCGGTGGTCAGGCCCCACCCGGCATAGAACGGCGCGCCAGTGGTGGTGACGGGAACGCCGCGGAGGAGTGCCTCGAACCCCATAAGCGAGGTCATGGTGAAGACGCGTTGCACTTGGGACAACAGCGCGGCGGGATCGGTGCGTGGCAGGGTGATGGCATCGAGCCTGTCCATGTCGGCATGGGCGATTGCGCCCTCGCGCAGGCCCGCCTCGACATCCGGGTGGGGTTTGTATAGCAGGACGGCATCGGGATGCGCGGCGCGGGCCGACTCCAACAGGGCGAGGTTGGTCACGATCCGACCCGCGCCGGTGCGGATGGAGGCGTCATCCTCGACCTGGCCGGGGACAAGCACGCGCGGGCCGTCAGGCAGGTCGGGGACCGAGAGGCCGAGATTGTACTTGCTTAGGCCCAAGGACACGAGGCGACGGATCAGGCGTTCGGCGCGCAGGTCCTGGTCGGGGCGCAAAATTTTGCGCCGTGCGATCCACCGTTCCAGGCGGCTTTCGCGCGTGGGATCGTAGTAGATGCCGAGATCGTCGCAGACGAGCGACAGGGGCGGCACCAGGTCCGCGCCCAGCCCTCGCGAGCGCAGGAACCCGTCCTCGACGCGGATAACCGGAAGGTCGGCAGGGGCTTTGCCGGCCCAGCACATGTGGGTGCGGTTGTTGGTGGCTGCAATTTTTGCTGCACGGGCGGGGTCGTCCTTGAAGATCACGCGCTTCTCGGTGCCGAAGATCTTTTGCAGGGGCTTGCGTTTCCACAGGCGCATGCCCGACGCGACCCAGCCACGGTGATCGGCCCGCCATGCATTCGTGCGGGCCTCGAGGATGGATATCGCGTCTTCCAGCTCGCAGAGGCGGCCGCGGTGGGGGTCGTACCACTTGGGATAAAGGATCATCGCGGCGGCAAAGAGCTGTGCCCGTGAAAGAGCGCGGCCGCGACGGGAGAGGGGGTGAGGGTGGCGATCCTCGGTCAGGCCCCAGCCGGCGTAAAAGGGCTGGCCGAAGACATGGGGTTTGTGCCCGGCGAAGATTGCCTCGAACCCGAGTTGGGAGGTGACGGCGTAGACCGCGACGGCGCCTTCCATGAGGGTCCAAGGGCTGACCGGATCGGAAAATAGCGTGACGCGGTCGGAGGTATCGTCGGGGCCGAAATAGCCCTGGCGGTGGCCCTCCACGGTTTCGGGGTGAGTCTTTACCAAGACCGGGCAGCCGGGGTTTTCCTCCTGCGCGTAATAGAGCATCTCGCGGAAGGTGTTGGCGTCGGCTCCGCCATGTGTGACCGATGCGTCGCCGCGGGACTGGTCCAGCACCAGGACATAGCCCGGCGCGGGGCAGGGCGCGGCAGGATCGAAGGCGGTGTACTTTGTAAGGTGCGCTTCGGTCATGCGGGCGATGCAGCCACGGGCCCGGTCCATGAGGGCGGTGTCGTCGAGCGGATGGGTGGCCAGAAGTGTTTCCAGGTCCGAGGGTGTGCTGCGGTCGAAATGCACGCCGGTATGGTCGATCAGCACTCCCAGCGGCGGTTCGCCCGCGCGACCGGGATGCAGCGAACGCAGGAAGGCGTCCTCGACCCGCAGGATGCTGGCGCCGGTCTTTGCCGCCATCGCCTCGCCCCGGGTGGCGTAAGGCGAGCGGCCCCAGACCGCGATCAGGTCGTCCGCGCCGGGCTTGCCAAGGTGCAGGGGCAGGCCGGCGAGCTCGAGGATGCGGCGAATGCGGCGCTGGCGCAGGAAGCCCGCGTTGAAATAGAAAACCCGCCGGGACGACTCTTCTCCGGCGGGTTCCGAAAGGGTGGTTCGCGCCATCAGGATCCGCTGAGCGTATCGCCTGCGGTCGAGATGGAGCCGACGGCGCCGAGCGTGCCGGTGAGCGCGCCGATGACCTTGCTCCACTGGGTAAAGGGAGCCTCGGTGACGTAGAGCGTGTCGTCGTCGCGAATGGCGAAGTCGCGGGCCATGAACATCCCGTTGGGCTGTGTAAGGTCCAGCACGTAGACCAGCCGCTGGGCCCCGATGAGATCGTTGCGGCCCAAGACCTGATTGGCGATTTCCGCCGGTTCGTTGCGCAGCACGAAAACGCCGGTGGGGTCGGCCGCATTGGCCTGAAGGCCGCCGACCTGGGCGATGGCCTCGATCGCCGAGATGGTGGGCGACGGGAACGGCACGCGAGCCTGCCCGCCGGTGGCGCCGAGCGCGGTGAAGGCGCGGGTGTCTTCCTCGACCAGCACGCGGTCGCCGCCGCGCAGGGCGATGTCGAACTCGGGGTGGCGGAACAGGTCCTGGAACCAGACCTTGGAGCGCATATTGCCGCGGATGACGGTGACTTGCGCGATTTCCGGCTCGATGGTCACGCCGCCCGCAGCGGCCAGCATGGTCGAGAGCGTGCGGGTGGGGCGCTCGATCGGGTAGACGCCCTGGCCGCCCACGGCGCCCACCAGCGATACCGTGGCGCCGTCGCCAGCAAGGCGGCGCACCTCGACCTGCGGGTCGGGGGTCTGTTCATCGAGCTTGGAGGTGATGATGCGCCGGATCGCCTCGGGCGTGTTGCCGGCGGCGCGGATGCGGCCCGCGTAGGGCACGAAGATGAAGCCGGCACCGTCGACCTGCACCTCTTCCAGCAGGGTCTGGTTGGCGCCTTCGCCAGCCAGCAGGCCGTCATCGACGTTTTCCCAGATTGTCAGGCCCAGGGTGTCGCCGGGGCGGATGGTGTCGGAGCCGACGAGCCCCGCATTCTTGAAGGCGTCGGTGAAGCCGAGTGCGGGCTGAACGGCGGTGGCGCGGGTCACGCGGTCATTGACCGAAACCACGAAAGCATCGCCGGATCGCTGCACGGAACCGGAGTAGATCTGGCGTTTGCTGGGGCCTGAGCGGGGGAGGAAGCTGCACGACGCGACCATGCTCACAACGAGCATTATTGCGACGGACTTCGCCCATCGTTTGGATTGGATTTTCACTGCCCGGTCTCCTCGACCTGATTTCCTGCCTCGGTTTTTTACCAACCGTAGCGTGAAGCGTCATGAAAATCCAGTGCCTTAGGGCTGGGTCTTCAGGTGACGGCCTGCAACTGTTGCCTTGGAGCCGCGGTGCCCGTGACCAGAGCGTCGTAGGGATCATCAGAGCTGAGCATCATGTCGACGGCCTGGCGCAGAAGCTGGCGGCGGCCGTTGGCGGAATAGAAGCCGCCCGCGACTTGGCTGGTTTCGAGCAGGTAGCGGCGGTAATCGCCATAGGCCTTGCGGTCGGGCCGTTCGGCTCCGGCGAAGAAATCGCGCAGCGGCTTGGTAGAGACGAATTCGGGCTTGGCATAGACCGCTTCGCCGAAGGTCTTGAGCGGAATTCCGCGCCAGAGCACCTGCTGCGCGGCGGTGGAGTTCACGGTGACGGCGCTGCGGGCCTCGTTCAGAAGGCGCGCCAGCTTGCCGCCGCGCACATAGTGCACGCGGTCGAAAATGCCGTGCTGCCGGGCCAACCGGCGAAGGGTCGCGCGGATCGGGGTGCGGCCATCCTCGAGCGGGTGGGCCTTCACCACCAGGTGATGGTGTTTGGGCGCGCCCTTGGCAAAACTCTCGGTCACGGTTTCGAGGAACTCGGTCATCGTGGTGAACGGAGAATGCTTCTGGAAAGAGGCGTCATGTTCCAGTTGCAGCAGCGCCAGATGATAGGGAAAGCCGCCGTGGCGGATGCGCCAGGTGGCGATGCGCCGGTCGATGGCCTGAAACGGCATCAGGACCAACCGCTTGAGGTAAAGGGCGAATTCCTGGCGGACGGTCAGGGCGCGGTGGGGGCGAAAATTGCGGTAGCGGCGATTAAACAGCAGCACGCAGCCGTGATAGGCCGCGCCGTAAAAGATATGCTGGCGCATGTCGCCCCAGGAGGCAGGCGGCAGGGCTGTGTCCATGTCGGAGTTTTCCAGCGCCTTGCGCATGTCGTCCACGCCCATTTCCATCAGCCGCGAATTTCCGTTGGAACCGCCACGCTCGTAGGTGACCCAGTAGGGGCGCAGGTAGCCTTCCTCGAACACGTGAATGGTGAGGCCGAGCGCTCGCGCCTCCTCGACCGCCTGGGCGTGGATCGTGCGGGTATCGCCGTAGAGCACAAGATCGGTGACGCCCTTTTCTTGCGCCAGTGCGCCGAAGGTGGGCTGCCAGTCTTCGGCGGCGCCGGTGAAGGGGATATAGCTGCGGCGGTCGGGCCAAAAGGCCGCGTCGCCGGCGTTGAAGCCCACGCGCCAGACATCCGCCCCGGCACGCCGCAACATGCCGCCCAGCTTGGAAAAAAACGGGCCGTGGGGTCCTTGCAAAAACAAGAAGACCCGGTTGTCGCCGGTTGGTGAACTCATACCCTTGTGCCTTTTTTACGCCTGGATGCGTTTAAACTTTTGGAGTCTGTTAGGCCAGTATTTAGTCGAAATTAAGGCTGGGGACGGTGGGGCGGTCCTTGCCTTGGGCGGGCTTGCCCGGTAGGTCGGAACTGGACCACAGGGAGACGGGCATGTTCACCGGGATCATCACGGATATGGGCGAGATACGGGCGCTGGAACAGCGCGGTGATCTGCGGGCGCGGATCGGCACCGGCTATGACATGGCGGGCGTCGACATGGGCGCGTCGATCGCGTGCGACGGCGTGTGCCTGACAGTGGTGGACAAGGGGCCGGACTGGTTCGACGTGGACGTGTCGGCAGAGACCCTGTCGAAGAGCAACCTGGATACCTGGGGTGAGGGCAGAAAAGTCAACCTCGAGAGGTCTTTACGGGTCGGAGACGAACTGGGCGGGCACATCGTTTCGGGGCACGTGGATGGCCTGGCCGAGGTGGTCGGCGTCGAGGATGAGGGCGACAGCACGCGGGTCAGATTGCGCGCCCCGGATGCGCTGGCGAAGTTCATCGCGCCCAAGGGATCGGTAGCGCTGAACGGCACCTCGCTGACGGTGAACGAGGTCGAGGGCGCGGTGTTCGGGATCAACTTCATCCCGCATACCAAGCAGGTCACGACGTGGGGCCGCGTGGCTGTGGGCGACCGGGTGAATCTGGAGATTGATACGCTGGCACGCTACGTGGCGCGGCTGGCCGAGGCGGGTTGAGACGGCCGGCGGGTAACGCCCTCGGAATTAACCTTTCTGAACGTCGGTATCGTGTCGGTATCCCGGTAGCATCGCGTCGGTGCCATTTTCTGAACCTGTCTGGCAGGCGATGCGACCCATGCGCAGGGGTGATCCGCGCATTCCGTTCGCTGGATGTGACGGCTTGCCCGCCAGATCGCAGAGCGAGGCATTTCGATGACCCTTCCCAACCGTTTTCGTATCGTGGCGCTGGCCGCGCTAATCCTCGGCGGGCTGATCGCCGACAGCGCCGAGTCGCAGGGCATGGCTTGCGACTATTCGTACCGGTCGGGCAGTGAGGCTGCGGCCTGAGAAAATTCTGCGAATTTTCTGGCGCGGGTGGCCGCGCGGGGGCCGGGAAAATTCGCAGAATTTTCTGGCGGTCAGTCGTTGTCGCTGAGGCCGGCGCCGGCGCCTGTCAGGCGGCTGGCCTCGGTTTCGGGGGCGTAGGTGCGCTGTGCGAAGGTTTCGAGGATTGCGATCGCCTGTGGCATCGGGGTGGCGCGGTAGAGCCGGGTGAGCATGGTGCCGTGCCGTGCCTCCGCGGCGGCGAGATGGACCGTGTCTGTCTGGGCGCAGTCGAGGGCGGCGCCGGGGTCATCGAGACGCGTTTTGCCGTCGCCCCGTGTGATCGTGCAGCCTTGCCAGTGCAGAGACAGAGGCGCGCCGGTACGGTCGGCGGCCCAGACCATGTAGGGTACCAAGAGCAAGGGCCATGCGACCGGACCCGTGGTCACGGTGCGGCCCGCGGCCCAGTCGGCGGCGAGGTCGCAGAGCGTCGCGCCGGTGGCGATGGGGCAGAGGAGGCCGCCAGACGCGGTCCACGTCTCGCCCAGGGCCTGCGGGCCAAGGCTTGCGGCGGGGGCGCCATCGTTGCGGGTCAGGACGTCGGCCAGGGCCAGCGCCCCGGGCCAGCCGGCGGCGCAGGTCCAGCGGGCGGCGCGGCCGGCTTCCTCGGCCAGGCCCCAGGCGTATCCGGCGCCGCGGGTGGCCTTGCGCGAGAGCGCCTCGATTTCATTCAGTGACCACGTCATTGCGCGCCCATTGGCAGGGGCGGGAGGGTCCAGTCGTCGCCCGTCTCCGCCAGTTCGTGCGGGAAGGGGGCGTGCTGGAACATGTTGATGCGCAGCCAGCGGTCCGAGCGGGGATCGAAATGGCAGGCACCGAAGAAGCTGAGCTTCAGCCGGAGCATGTCGACGGGCAGCATGTCGGCGGCGAGCGTGTTGTCGCGGATCTCGGCATAGGGCAGGCGGGCGGCGATCTGGGCGCGGCGGGCGATATGGCGATGCTGGGGGTGGGCCAGCAGGAATTCGGCCACGGTAGCGTGGGGCGCCTCTTGCATGGCGGCATGGGCCAGAACAGCGTCGCGGCCGGGGCCGAGGGGCTGTTCATAGGGCTCGATCGGTTCCAGGGCGCGTTCGCCCAGGCGCGGTTCGAGCTTGGCCTGGGACGTGTACCAGACGCGGGCCTGCGCCTTGCGGGCGGTCCAATCGGTGGCCAGAGCCCAAGCGTATATATCCTCGATGATGTCTCTCAGGCGGACAAGCGGCATGGTGCCGTCGATAGGGAAACTGGCCTGTTCGTCGGCGGCCATGCATTGGGTGAGGTCATCGACCAGATCGCCGTAGGGTTCCATCAGCAGCGAGGCGAGCTGTTCCTGGCCTTCAAGCGACAGGTGCGCCTCGCCCCAGAGCCAGAGGCGGTTCCAGGGGTGGTCGGTGGTGAGGTCCGCCGTTTCCAGATGCGCCATGAGCGCTTTCATGTCCGAGCGCAGGTCGGTGCATTTCTGGATCTGCATGGGGTGGGCGGAATGCCAGCCCTCGGCGTGGATCTGCGCACGGGCGGCGAAGCGGCGGAAGGCTTGCGCGGTGGTCTCTGGCGCAGTGGGCTGGGAGCGGACGCGGGCCAGCGCCTCTTCCCGCGCGGCGACCCAGGCGTTGAGCAGCGCCGGGTGGTTCACCAGGAAGGGCGCCATGCCGAGGCCGGTGGAATTGCCGATGCCGAAGCGGCGGCGCAGGGCCGGGTCGAGCGGCACGGCCGTGCCGGGGCTGCGGGCGCGGGCCATGTGCTCGACAAGGTCCATGACGAAGCAGCGGGTGAGGTAGACCGACAGCATTTCGATCTGGAACGGCCCGGCGCATTCGGGGCGGTGGCGGGTCTGTTCGCGGTCCGCTGCGCCGAACTTGCCCGACCCGTAGACCGCCGTGGTGCGCATCAGGTAGCCGACGGCGCGGACCTGGTCCTCGTCCGGTTGGTGGCCTGCGCTGAGGGCGTCGATCACGTGATCCCAGAGGCGGACCGAGCGGTTGGCGCGGGAGAGGGACAGCTCGCGGTCGGAGATGCGGCCGGATTCCTGCTTTGGCACGTTGTCGCGCAGGCGGGCGATGTCGGCCTCGGTGGGGATGCCGTCATAGAGCGTGAAGGTGGCGTCCCAGGCGGTGGCGATGACGCGGTCGGAGCGTTGATCCGCCGGCAGGTCATGGGCGAAGGCCACCAGCGAATAGGCGTGCTCGGGGCCTTGGGCAGTGTAGACGGCGTGGCCGACGCCGCCCGCGTCGATGTCGAAACTGGTTTGGTTGATGGTCCAGTCGTCGCGGTTGAGGCGGCGCAAAAGCTGGCGCATGAAGGAAAGCCGGGTCTGGTGGGCGGCGCCGAGACGGGCCAGCGTCATGACCGTGTCGGGGTCACGGGGCAGGATCGTTTGCTGTGCCGCTTGGTCCATGCCGGCTCCTTCAATGCCGATGATAGGGGCGTGGGGGCGATCCGTCCAAGGACCGCCCCGGTGGTGGTGTCAGTTCGCCTCGCGTCCCTTGGCGAGCGTGCTGCGCAGCGCGTCCCAGAGCGAGGGCAGCAGCACCAGCGACACCGGAACGGCGGTGACGACGATGAAGCTTTGCAGTTTCGAGATGCCGCCCGAGCCGGTGTAGATCAGGATCAGGGCCATCACGCCCATGGCGATGCCCCAGAAGATGCGGACCGGCAGCGAGGGGATATCCTCGTTCGACATGGCGACCGAGATCACGTAGGTCATCGAGTCGCCCGTGGTGGCCACGAAGACCGTCGTCAGGATCAGGAAGAGCACCGAGACGATGAAGCCCGCGGTCAGCGACTGGGTGATCGCCAGCAGGGCGGCGGGCAGGTTGAAGCCTTCGAACGCGCTGGAGATGGCGCCCTGGTCGTTGAGTTCGGCGCTGATGCCGGTGCCGCCGACGATGGTGAACCAGAAGCAGGTCACGATAGGCGCGACGATCGACAGCATGATGACGATCGAGCGGATCGAGCGGCCGCGGCTGATGCGGGCGATGAACATCGCCATGTGCGGGCCGTAGCCCAGGAACCAGCCCCAGAAGAACACGGTCCACCAGCCGAGCCAGCCGGGATCGCCGAAGAGGCCGGCCTCGCCGCGATAGAGCGCCATGCCGAAGAAATCGGTGATGTAGGTGGTCATGCCGCTGAAGAAGCCGTGGAAGATAAAGCCGGTTGGGCCTGCCACAAGGATGAAGAGCAGCAGGAGGGCGGCAAGGATCACGTTGAAGCGGCTGAGAACCTGGATGCCTTTCGACAGGCCCGTGGCCGCCGAGAGCGTGTAGATCGCGACGAGGCCGAGGATGACGGCGGCTTGCGTGCCGAAGGTGTCGGGGAGGCCGAAGAGCGCGTTGAGGCCGTAGCTGACTTGGAGACCCAGAAAGCCGATCGGGCCGACGGTGCCCGCGACCACGGCGATGATGCAGGACGCGTCGGCGATGAGGCCGATGGGCCCCTTGATGGCGGCATCGCCGAAGAGCGGGTAGAGCAGGGTGCGCGGGGCCATGGGCAGGCCCTTTTCGTAGTGGTAGTGCATCAGCATCACCGTGGTCAGCGCGCCGAGGATGGCCCAGGCGAGAAAGCCCCAGTGCATGAAGCTTTGCGCGAGGGCCGGGGCGACGACCTCTGCCGTGGCGCTTTCGGCGCCGAAATAGGGGGTGTCGACAGGAAGTGGGCCATGGGCTCGCCTGCCGCCCAGAAGACGCCGCCGCCTGCCAGAAGCGTGCACATGATCATGGCGCCCCATTGGAAGACGGGGAATTCCGGCGAGCTGAGGTTGCCCATCAGGGCCTTGCTGCCGGGCAGGACGATCAGGACGAGGCCGATGAGGAAGGTGGCCAGTAGCAGGAGCTGCCAGTAGAGGCCGAAATACCTGGCCGAGACCGCGAAGCTGGCATCGACCATGTTCGACAGCAGGTCGAGGTCATAGAGGGCCACGAGGCAGAAAAGGGCGATGAAGCCGCCGGTGATGGCGAACAGTGGCTTGTTGATGTGGTGCAGGTGCTTTTCGGCGGCCTGCGTCTGGGTCGTGTCGGACATGGGGGTCTCCCTGTGGACTGTCCCTGGAGTGGCGTTCCGCGCCCTCAGGAGTCCGGTTTTTGGTGTTCCGGGGTGAAGTTTGCCTCAAAAAAGCGCAGCCAGTTGTCGCCCATGAGACCGGCGATCTCGCTATCGTTGAAGCCGACGTTGCGCAGGCCGTCGGAGAGGTTCGGAAAGTCGGTGTTGTCGGTGAACCATGAAGGTTGCGGCGGAAAGCCGGGATTGGTGGCCGAGCCTTCGCCGTAGTCGATGCTTTTGGTCCACCGGCCCGTGCGCATCCATTCGACGATGCTGTCGGGCTGGTTCTGGCAGAGGTCGGAGCCGATGCCAAAATGCCGGGTGCCGTAGGTTTCGGCGGTGTCGGCGATCATCTGGCAGAAGCTTTGAAGCGTGCAGTCGGTGCCGCCTGCGAGATGATGGGGATAGAGCGAAAAACCCATCATGCCGCCATTCGTGACGACGGCGCGGATGACGTCCTCGCGCTTGTTGCGTTTCGCGGGGTGCCAGACGTGCGGGTTGGCGTGAGTGATGGCGATGGGGCGCTGGGAATGGTCCGCCGCTTCAATCGTGGAGCGGTCGGCGGAGTGGGACATGTCGACCACCAGCCCGACGCGGTTCATCTCGCGGATAACCTCGCGGCCCATGCGGGTGAGGCCCGCATCCTCGGCCTCGTAGCAGCCCGTGGCGAGGAGGCTTTGGTTGTTGTAGGTCAGTTGCATAAAGCGCGCGCCGAGGTCGTGCCAGACCTCGACAAGGCCGATATCGTCCTCGATGGGCGAGGGGTTCTGGAAGCCGAAGAAGATGGCGGTGCGGCCGGTCTCGTGCGCGGTGCGCACATCGCCCGCCCACCGCCCCTTGATGATCAGGTCGGGATATTGTTCGAACCAGCGGTTCCAGCGTTCGACGTTGAGGACGGTTTCGCGGAAGGTCTCGTGGTAGGCGATGGTGACGTGGACGGCATCGAGGCCGCCCTGCCGCATCTGGCGGAAGATCTTTTCGGACCAGTTGGCGTATTGCAGTCCATCGATGCGGTAGGTCATGGCGCGCCGCCTTCCAGCACGGTTTGAACGGTTGTGCCCGGCATCGCCGGGCCGCGCCCGCCGCTCCCCACGGGCGGGCGCATCGGTGACGTTGCGCGCCGAAGCGGTGTTCGGCAGAGTGACGCCGTCGCGCTTTGAAGGGCCGTGGAGGCGCCCACCCAGGGGCGTGCACGGCCCGGCCATGGAGCACACGCCGAGAGGGGGCCGCCCCTGGGGGGCGCTGCAACATCGGAGCTTTGCAAGAGGGCCGGATTGCGCGCCCGATCCGTGTTGCGCGGGACGTTGGCCGGGCGCCCGCCCGTGGGGAGGGGCGGGCGCGGCTCGGCGGGGCCGAGCGACGGTGATCGGATGGGGCAGCGGTGTGCGTCATTCCGGCGATCCCGCCGAGATGTAGGCGGTTTTCACGATGGTATAGAACTCGCGGGCGTGGATGCCCTGTTCGCGGGGGCCGTAAGAGCTGTTGCCGCGGCCACCGAAGGGGACGTGATAATCCGTGCCTGCGGTGGGCAGGTTGACGGTGACGACGCCGGTGCGGGCGTTGCGGCGGAAATGGCTGGCGCGGGCGAGCGAGCGCGTGACGATGCCGGAGGTGAGGCCGAAATTGGTGTCGTTGACCACGTGGAGCGCCTCGTCATAGCTGCCGACCTTGATGACGGAGGTGAGCGGCGCGAACATTTCCTCGCGGTTGATGGTCATGTCGTTGGTGGTGTTGAGGAACACGCCGGGGGACATGTAATGGCCGTCATGGTCGAGCGCGAGGCGCCTGCCGCCGCAGGCGAGTTCGGCGCCCTCGGATCGGCCTTTTTCGACATAGGCGAGGTTCTCGTTGAGTTGGGTTTCGGACACGACGGGGCCCATTTGCGTGCCTTCGGCCAACGCGTGGCCGACTTTCATGGCCTTGGCGCCGGCGACGAGTTTGTCGACGAAGGCATCGTGGATGCCCGCGTGGACGACAAGGCGCGAGGAGGCGGTGCATTTCTGGCCGGTGCCGCCGAAAGCGCCGCCCAAGGCCAGCGTGACGGCAAGCTCGAGATCGGCGTCGTCCATCACGGCGAGCGCGTTCTTGGAGCCCATTTCCATTTGCAGGCGGGTAAAGTTTTGCACAGCCGAGGCGGCGATATGGCGGCCCACCGGCACCGAGCCGGTGAAGGAGATGGCGTCGATGTCGGGGCTCTCGACCAGCCGCTGGCCGACATCCTGGCCTGCGCCCATGACAAGCTGGAAGAGGCCCGGGGGGATGTCCTGTTTCGCGATGATCTCGGTCAGGGCGACGGCGGAGGCGGGCGTGAGGTTGGCGGGTTTCCAGATGACGGCGTTGCCGCAGGCCAGCGCGGGCGCGATTTTCCAAGACGCGGTGGCGGTGGGGAAGTTCCACGGGGAAATGACGGCAACGGTGCCGACGGGTTCGCGGCGCACATCGACCTCGACGCCGGGGCGGACGGAGTCGGCGTTCTCGCCCAGCTGGCGCAGGACCTCGTGGGCGGAATAGGTGAAGAACTGCCCGGCGCGGAAGACCTCGCCCTTGCCCTCGGCGAAGGGTTTGCCCTCTTCGCGGGAGAGCAGCGTGCCCAGTTCCTCGGCGCGGGCCATGAGCTCGGTGCCGATGGCCATGAGCACGGCCTGGCGGCGTTCGAGGCCATAGGTGGCCCATTCGGCTTGCGCGGTGCGGGCGGCAGAGATGGCCTCGTCCAGTTGCGCGGCGCTGGCCTGGGTGAAGTGGCCCACAAGGTCGGAGAGATCCGAGGGGTTGCGGTTTTCGATGGAGGACGGCCCTTCGGCCCATTGGCCCGCGATGTAGTTCAGCTTGAGGTCGGTCATTGCGCATCCTTGAAATGTGGTTGGCGAAGTGTTGCCAAAGCGACAGTTCAGGGCAAACGCAAAGTTCTGTAATTAATTTCAGAGTAACTGAAGTTTGGAATCAGTGGGCCAAGGTGATTTCCTGTTCGCGAATGGTACGGGCGAGGGCGGCGGCGGCAGGGGTCGTTTCGGTTTCCGGGGGCGTGAACATCCAGACCTCGCGCCGGATCGAGGCGTCGACGAGGGGCAGGAAGGTGATGTCGTGCTCGGTGCCCTGCATGGTGAGTTCGGGCAGGAGCGTGACGCCCATGCCGGCGCGCACAAGGCTGAGGAGGGCGGCCGTGCCGGATACATTGAGCGTGGCGCGGTCGAGGATGGGACGGAAATCGGGGTCGGTCACGTAGTGGCAGAGGCCGTTGGCGATGAAGGGGATATCCGCAAGGTCGGCCCAGGTGAGCGCCTCCCAGTCGGTGGCGAGGGGATGGCCCGAGGGACAAACCACGCCGAAGCGGTCGGAGAACAGCAGATTGCGGTCGAACCCGGTTTGCGGACCGAGCGAGGCGAGGGCGATATCGGCGCGACCGGCGGCGAGATCCTGGGCGATGGTGGCGCTGTCTGTGTCGCGCATGTTGATGCGCACCAGCGGGTGGTTTTCGGCGAAGCGGTGCAGGATGGTGGGCATCAGCATCTGTGCCACCGAGGGCGTGACCGACAGGCGGACATGGCCGGCCTCGGCCCGGGACAGCCCCTCGATGGCGGCGACGGTGCTGTCGAAATGCGCGAGCTCGCGCCCCGCTTCGACACGGATGAGCTCGCCCAGGCGGGTGAGGCGGGACTTGCGCCCGGCCTCGAAGAGGGGCGCGCCGATGTGATCCTCGAACTGGCGCAGCATCATGGAGACGGCGGAGGGGTGCGGCCCAGGGCCTCGGCCGCGTCGGCGAGGTTGCCGCGCTCGGCCACGGTGAGAAAGCAGCGGAGCATGTCGATCTTGATGGCCATGAGATTCAGCTTTTGTTGAATGGGCGGGCGTGGCTGTGGGTTTGCTTAAGAAAGCGCAGGGCGGGGTGACTGTCCAGCTTGACGGCAATGGCGGGTGCGGGTTCCATGTGCGAAACAGGGCAGGAGGCAGCCATGGCACCCGAAATCGTGATCTTGAACGGGAAGGTCCTGACCATGGACCCGGATCGGCCAAGGGTCGAGGCCCTGGCAGTGGCGTCGGGGCGGATCGTGGCGCTGGGCACGAGTGCCGAGATCGGCGCGCTGGCGGGGCCGGATACGAAGCAGGTGGATGCGGCAGGCGCGACGGTGCTGCCGGGGTTCATCGACAGCCACGTGCACCTGTTCGCCGGGTCGGTGGAGATGGGGTATCTCGACCTTTATGGCGTTCAGGGAGAGGATGCGGTGACAGAGGCGGTGCGGGCCTATGCCCGTGAGTGCCCCGAGGACCGGGTCGTGTTCGCGGTGCAGGCGGCCTATGAATTGATGGGACCGGGGCGCGAGACCACGCGGCAGGATCTGGACCGGGTGCTGCCGGACCGGCCGCTGGCCCTATATGCCGCCGACCATCATACGATCTGGGCCAATACGGCGGCGCTGGAGCTGGCCGGCATCCTGCATGGCGGGCCGGTGGAGGCCGGGGCGGAGATCGTGATGGCCGAGGATGGCACGGCATCGGGCGCGCTGCTGGAGCCGTCGGCCTATGCGCATGTGCTGAGCCTGACGCGGAATGGTGGGCGGGACATGGCGGGCCTGATCACCGGGGCCGATCCGGTGCCGACGCCGGGGCCGGACGAGCGGGCGAAGGACAAGGCCGCACTGATCGCCGGGCTGAAGCATTGCGCCAGTCACGGGATCACGGGGCTGCACAACATGGACGGCAATTTCTACCAGATGGAATTGTTGGCGGAGCTGGAGGACGAGGGCGAGTTGATTGCCCGCGTGGAGGTGCCGTTTCACCTGAAGAGCCACGATCCGCTGAGCCGGCTGGACGAAGCCGAGGAGATGCGGGCACGCTTCAGCAGCGAGTACCTGTGGTGCAACCGGGTGAAGATGTTCATGGACGGGGTGATCGAGAGCCGCACGGGGCTGATGCTGGAGAATTACCCCGGCACCGACGGCAATGGCGACGCGGTGTTCACGCCTGAGCAGTTCAACGCGGCCTGTGTGGCGGCGGACGCGAAGGCGTTTCAGCTGGCCACGCACGCGATCGGGGATCTGGCGGTCCGGCAGACGCTGGATGGCTATGCCGCGGCGCGGGAGGCCAATGGTGAGCGCGATGCAAGGCACCGCATCGAGCATATCGAGGTCATTCATCCCGACGACCTGCCGCGGCTTGGAGCGCTCGACGTGGTGGCCTCGGTCCAGCCGGGGCACGCGGCGTTCGGGCATTTCTTTCCGCCCCATGGCATCCGCGACGTGCTGCGGCCCGACCAGTGGCCCTTTGCCTATGCGTGGCGGGCGCAGAGGGAGCATGCGGCTCGGATGGTGTTTTCAACAGACTGGCCGGTGATGCCGGTCGACGTGATGCCGAACGTGCGGGCGGCGGTGGATCCGATGGACCTGGGCGAGGGGTGGCCCGTCCAGTCGCAGGCGCTGTTGGAGACGCTGGAGAGTTACACGGCGGGCAATGCCTGGGTGGAGTTCAGCGAAGACCGCAAGGGGCGGCTGGCGGAGGGGTTCATGGCGGATATCGCGGTGATGTCGCATGACCTGGAAGGCATGGAGCCGTCGGAGTTGGGATCTGCGCGGGCGGTTCTGACGCTGTGCGGCGGGCGGGTCACCTGGGAGGCGTGAAGGCGCGCGCGTGGCTGGCGTGGGGTTGAGTATTTTTGGAACAGTGAAAAGCCGGGCGGCGCAAACTAACTGGCGGCGAGTATGCCTTGCAGAAGCTCGACCGGGAGTTTGACCGGGTTGGCGGCCATGGAACTGGAGGATTGCGCCTCGGTGGCGATGGCGGCGTGATCGGCGGGGGCGACGCCCATCTGCGCGAGGGTCGGCAGGCCGTGGTGGCGGGACCAGGCGGCGATGTCGGCAGTGCCAAGCGCCTCGGAGGCTCTGACGCGGATTTCAGCGATGCGGCGGGCGTGTGGGCTGTCCTTGGGCAGGGCGGTGAAGTTGGCGGCCAGCGTGGCGGGCAGGAGCGCGCCGCATACCGCGCCGTGCGGGGCCGTGGGGACGCGGCCGCCGATGACGCCGGCGAGTCCGTGGACAGCGCCGAGGCCGGCATTGGCCAGCGCGAGGCCGCCGGTGAGGCTGACGAAGGCCATGTCGTCGCGGGCGTCCGCGTTTTCGCCTTCCATCAGTTTGCGCAGGGCGCGCAGGCCGCGGGGGATGGCGGCGCGGCAGAGCGCGTCGGTGAGCGGGTTGGCGCGGGATGAGACGTAGGGTTCGATCACCTGGGTGACGGCGTCGAGGCCGGAGGCGAGGGTCACGGGCTTGGGCGTGTTGTCGGTGAGGGCGGGATCGACAAGGGCGATGTCGGCCAGCATGGCGGCGTCGCGGAGGGAGACCTTGCGGGCGTGATCGGGCACGCCGATGACTGCGTTTTTCGTAACCTCTGCGCCAGTGCCGGCAGTGGTGGGGATGGCCATGAAGGGTGCGGGCGGCGTGGTGAGAGGCTGGCCGCCGCCCACGACCTCAAGGTGATCGAGGGGGCTTGTCGTGGCGTTCAGGAGGCCCGCGACGGCCTTGCCGAGGTCGATGGCGGCGCCGCCGCCGATGGCGACCACGTGGGTGGCGCGCGCGCGGCGGGCGGTGGCGAGCGCGGTTTCCAGCAGGGCGAGGTCGGGTTCTGAGGGGCAGGCGAAGGCGGTGGTTTGCAGCCTGGGCGCGTCGAGCAGAGCCGTGGCATGGCGGGGGGTGGCGCCGTGGACGACGAAGGCGTGGGCGCCGAGGGAGGCGGCGAGGGCCGGGGCCTTGGCGAACTCGCCGCGGCCGAAGAGGATACGGGCGGGGGCCGTCAGGCCGAAGGGGTTATCATACCGACATCGTCGCTTCGACGGCGCGTTTCCAGGCGGCGTATTTGTCGTCTCGGGCGGTGGCGTCCATCGTGGGCTCGAACCGCCGGTCGAGCGCCCAGCCTTGGGCGAAACCGGCCTGGTCGGGGTAGATGCCAGCCTGCATGCCGGCGAGCCAGGCGGCCCCGAGGGCGGTGGTTTCCTGCACCTTGGGGCGGTCCACGGGGGCGCCGATGATATCGGCCAGGAACTGCATCGCCCAGGCGGAGGCGGACATGCCGCCATCGACGCGCAGGACCTGTTTGGCCGCGCCCGAGGACCAGTCGGCGGTCATCGCCTCCAAGAGGTCGCGCGTCTGGAAGCCGACGCTTTCGAGGGCGGCGCGGGCGAACTCGGCGGGCCCGGAATTGCGCGTGAGGCCGTAGATCGCGCCGCGGCAGTCGGGCTGCCAGTAGGGCGCGCCGAGGCCGGTGAAGGCGGGGACGAGGATGACGTTCTGGTGAGGATCGGCGCGGTCGGACAAGGCGTGGGTTTCGCCCGCCTCGCGGATGATCTTGAGCCCGTCGCGGAGCCATTGGACCACCGCGCCGGCGATGAAGATAGAGCCTTCGAGCGCGTAGGTGGGTTTGCCGTCAAGCTGGTAGGCGATGGTGGTGAGCAGGCGGTTCTGCGAGCGGACGGGCTCGTCGCCGGTGTTGAGCAGGGCAAAGCAGCCGGTGCCGTAGGTGGATTTCATCATACCGGGCGCAAAGCAGGCCTGGCCCACGGTGGCGGCCTGCTGGTCGCCCGCGACGCCGAGAATGGGGATCTCGCGCCCGAAGAGGTCGGTGCGGGTGGTGCCGTAGTCGGCGGCGCAGTCGCGGACCTCGGGGAGCATGGACATGGGCACGTTCAGCAGGTCGCAGATGGTCTGGCTCCACCGGCCCTTGCGGATGTCGTAAAGCAGCGTGCGGGCGGCGTTGGTGGCGTCGCTGGCATGCACCTTGCCGCCGGTGAGCTTCCAGGTGAGGTAGCAGTCGACGGTGCCAAAGAGGAGGTCGCCGGCCTCTGCCCTGGCCCGCGCGCCGTCGACGTTGTCGAGGATCCAGGCCAGTTTCGTGCCGGAGAAATAGGGGTCGAGCAGGAGGCCGGTGCGGTCGGTGATCATGTCCTCGTGGCCGGCGTCGCGCAGGGCGCGGCAGGTCTGGGCGGTGCGCCGGTCCTGCCAGACGATGGCGCGGTGTACGGGTTTGCCGGTGGTGCGGTCCCAGACGATGGTCGTTTCGCGTTGGTTGGTGATGCCGATGGCGGCGATGTCCGAAGGGGTGAGGCCCGCGCGTTCGATGGCGGCGCGGCAAGTGCCGGCCGTCGTGGCCCAGATATCGTCCACGTCATGTTCGACCCAGCCCGATTGCGGGAAATGCTGGGTGAATTCCTCTTGCGCTGTGGCGACGGGGGTGAGCCCCTTGTCGAAGAGGATGGCGCGGGAGGAGGTGGTGCCCTGGTCGATGGCGAGGATGTGGGTCATGTCGGGGGCCTTGGTTGAACTCTGCTTGTGTGACTGTCCAAAGGGAGAGGTCCCGGGTCAAGCCCGGGACGGGGATGGAAAAGAGGGCGGGGAGTATCCCCGCCCTACGGTTTTTCGGATCTGAGGGCCGGGGTGTCCCGGCCCATGGCAGGCGATTACTGCCAGCTGGCGATCAGCTCGTCATAGGAGACGGTCTTGGGCTCTTCGTCCTCGTTTTCCAGCTTGGGATAGGGCGCGCCTTCCTGGTCGTACCAGTATTGCGGGTCGCGTTCCTCGTTCAGGACCGGGCCGAGATCACCCTGCACGCCGGCGCGTTCGAGACGTTCCAGCACGCGTTCCTGATCCTCGCAGAGGGCATCGAGCGCCTCTTGCGGGGTCTTGGCGCCCGACATGGCGTCGCCGATGTTCTGCCACCAGAGCTGGGCCAGTTTCGGGTAATCCGGCACGTTGGTGCCCGTGGGCGACCATGCGGTGCGGGCGGGCGAGCGGTAGAACTCGATCAACCCGCCAAGCTTGTCAGCGCGCTCGGTGAAGTGGTCGCTGTCGATGGTGGACTCGCGGATGAAGGTGAGGCCCACATCCGATTTCTTGAGGTCCACGGTTTTCGACGTGACGAACTGGGCATAGAGCCAGGCCGCCTTGGCGCGGTCGACGGGGGTCGACTGCATCAGGGTCCACGAACCTGCGTCCTGGTAGCCGATCTTCTGGCCTTCCTTCCAGTAGACACCGTGGGGCGAGGGGGCCATGCGCCACTTGGGCGTGCCGTCCTCGTTCATCACCGGCAGGCCCGGCTCGACCGTGGCCGCGGTGAAGGCGGTGTACCAGAACATCTGCTGTGCGACGTTGCCTTGTGCGGGAATGGGCCCGGCCTCGGAGAAGGTCATGCCTGCGGCCGCGGGCGGCGAATATTTTTGCAGCCATTCGATCGCCTTGGTCACCGCGTAGACGGCCGCGGGCGCGTTGGTGGCGCCGCCGCGATCGACGCAGGAGCCGACGGGCTGCGAGTTCTCGTTCACGCGGATGCCCCATTCGTCGACCGGCAGGCCGTTGGGTTCACCCACGTCGCCCATCCCGGCCATGGACATCCACGCGTCGGTAAAGCGCCAGCCCAGGCTGGGGTCTTTCTTGCCGTAGTCCATGTTGCCGTAGACTTCGCCTTCGACTCCGAGGTGGCTGAGATCGCGGCCGGTGAAGAATTCCGCGATATCCTCGTAGGCCGACCAGTTGACCGGAACGCCAAGCTCGTAGCCGTATTCCTCCTGGAAGTCGGCCTTGTTCTTCTCGTCGTTGAACCAGTCGTAGCGGAACCAGTACAGGTTCGCGAACTGCTGGTCGGGCAGCTGGTAGAGCTTGCCGTCGGGGCCGGTGGTGAAGGACGTGCCGATGAAGTCGTCGATGTCGAGGTCGGGGTTGGTGACGTCCGATCCCTCGCCCTCCATCCAGTCGGTCAGGTTGCGTACCTGCTGGTAGCGCCAGTGGGTGCCGATGAGGTCGCTATCGTTGACATAGGCATCATAGATGTTCTCGCCCGACTGCATCTGGGTTTGCAGCTTCTCGACCACGTCGCCTTCGCCGATGAGGTCGTGAGTGACCTGGATGCCGGTGATGGCCGAAAAGGCCGGGGCAAGAACCTGGCTTTCGTATTCGTGGGTGGCGATGGTTTCCGAGACGACCTTGATCTCCATCCCCTCGAAGGGCTGGGCCGCGTCGATGAACCATTGCATCTCGGCTTCCTGCTCTTCCTGGCTGAGCGTGCTGAGGCCTGCGATTTCGTTCTCAAGGAACTCCATCGCCTCTTCCATGCCGGCCCAGGCGGCATTGCCCGTCAGGGCAATGGCCGCGGCCAGCGCGGTGGTTGATTTCAGGTTCAGGTTCATTTGGTTCCTCCCATTGGTCTTTCTGAACTTGGTTGTGTGTGGCGGCCCGCAGAGGCGGAACGCCGGGGTTGCGCGCGTCTAGACCCAGCGAAACACCGCGGCGGCGTAGATCGCGCAGACGATCAGCGCGTAGGGCTGGTTGGTGCCGACAAGGCCCAGCCACGCGAGATTGATGAAGGCGCTGCCCAGAAGCGTGATGAAGAGACGGTCGCCACGGGTGGTTTCGATCCGCAGGATGCCGGTGCGGGGCGTTTCCGGGAATTTCAGCGCGAGGATCGTGAAGGTTACGAGGAGCAGGGCGATGACGCCGAAGAAGGCGGCGGTGGGCCATGTCCATGCCATCCAGTCCATCAGGTTTCCTCCGTCATGACAAAGCTGTGTGACGCGACAGCGACAGGCGCCGCGACGTCGGGGTAGCTGAATGTGGCGGCGAGGCTCACGGGATCATCTCGCACCAGCCGGTGTGGAACCAGCCGGTCTGGTTCAGGCGGCGGCCGTCTTTGTGGATGCTTTCGGCAAAGCACCATTTGCCCTGGCATTTGCGCGTGTCGATCGGCATCGAGTCGCCGTTGCGCACGCGCAATATCTCGGGGTGGCCCGAGCCGGGGCCGGAGCGGATCGACAGGAAGCCGTCGCCGTTGGGGTCGAGGTGGCGCATGATGCAGGCGGCTTCCCATGGTTCGGCCGCTTGGGCCTGCGCGTCGGCGGGTGTGAGAGTGGTGACGGCGAGGCCGCAGGCTACGAAAATATATCGGCTGAAAATGTTCATCAAACTCTCCCCAGAGCAAAACCTTTGGCAATGTAGTTGCGGACGAAATAGATGACGAGCGCGCCGGGGACGATGGTCAGGACGCCGGCGGCGGCGAGCACGCCCCAGTCGATGCCCGCCGCCCCTTGGGTGCGCGTCATGATTGCGGCGATGGGCTTGGCGTCGACGGTTGTGAGCGTGCGCGAAAGCAGCAGTTCGACCCATGAGAACATGAAGCAGAAGAAGGCGGCGACGCCGATGCCCGACGCGATCAGCGGCATGAAGATCTTCACGAAGAAGCGAGGGAAGGGATAACCGTCGATGTAGGCCGTCTCGTCGATTTCCTTGGGCACGCCGCGCATGAAGCCCTCGAGGATCCAGACTGCCAGAGGCACGTTGAAGAGGCAGTGTGCCAGCGCCACGGCAATGTGTGTATCGAAGAGGCCGACCGAGCTGTAGAGCTGGAAGAACGGCAGGGCGAATACCGCGGGCGGGGCCATGCGGTTGGTCAGCAGCCAGAAGAACAGGTGCTTGTCGCCGAGAAAGCTGTAGCGCGAGAAGGCGTAGGCGGCGGGCAGGGCGACGGCGAGCGAGATCACCGTGTTCATCACGACGTAGATCAGCGAGTTGATGTAGCCCGAATACCATGCCGGGTCGGTGAGGATCGTCGCGTAGTTTTCCAGTGTCAGCTTGCGGGGCCAGAGGGTGAAGCTGTTGAGGATCTCGAAATTGGTCTTCAGGCTCATGTTCACCAGCCAGTAGATCGGCAGGAGCAGGAAGATGAGGTAGAGGGTCATGACGATGGCGCGGCTGTTCACGCTCGCGCGGATGCGGCGGTTGCGGCCGCTGGGCGCGAGCTTGCCGGGGATGCGGTCGGTGGTGGCGTCGGTCATCGGCTCAGCCCTCCCGCTTATCGAGGTTGGTCATGACGGTGTAGAATACCCATGAGATCAGCAGGATCACGAGGAAATACATGATCGAGAAGGCTGCGGCCGGGCCGAGGTCGAACTGGCCGAGGGCCATCTTCACGAGGTCGATGCTTAGGAAAGTCGTGGTGCTGCCGGGGCCGCCGCCGGTGACGACGAAGGGCTCGGTATAGATCATGAAACTGTCCATGAAGCGCAGGAGCACGGCGATCATCAGCACGCCCGCCATCTTGGGAAGCTCGATATAGCGGAAGACCTTCCAGCGCGAGGCCTGGTCGATCTTGGCGGCCTGGTAATAGGCGTCGGGAATGGATTGCAGGCCGGCATAGGCCAGCAGCGCTACCAGCGAGGTCCAGTGCCAGACATCCATGACAACCACGGTGACCCAGGCGGCGTAGGGATCCTGGGTGTAGTTGTAGTCGATGTTCAGCGCCGCCAGCGTGTGGCCCAGGAGGCCGATATCGACGCGGCCGAAGATCTGCCAGATGGTGCCGACGACGTTCCACGGGATCAGCAGTGGCAGGGACATCAGCACGAGGCAGACGGAAACCCAGGCGCCTTTCTTGGGCATGTTGAGGGCGACGAGGATGCCCAAGGGCACCTCGATGGCGAGGATGATGGAGGAGAACATCATCTGGCGCCCGAGCGCGTCCCACATGCGGTCGTCTTCGAGCAGTTCGCGGAACCATTCGAGCCCGGCCCAGAAGAACTCGTTGTTGCCGAAAGTGTCCTGCACGGAATAGTTCACCACGGTCATCAGCGGAATGACGGCGGAGAAGGCCACGAGGATCAGCACGGGCAGGACGAGGAACCATGCCTTTTGATTGGGGGTCTTGTCCATCAGGCGGCCTCGTTGGTTGTGGGGCGAGTGGCGGGAAGGTCCCGGGTCAAGCCCGGGACGGCGGTGTGCGGGATCATCAGGCGGCCCTCCCTGTGGGCGTCACGCGCCAGTCGTTGGCATAGACGTTCACATGGGTGGGATCGAAGGCGACGCGAGTGGCGTCTGTGCGGACCTCTTCGGCTTCACCCGCGACGATGTTGATCGGCGTGCCGAAGCAATCGGCGCGGATGATCTTGTGTCGGCCCACATCCTCCACGCGGCGGACCTTGACGGGCAACCCTTCGCTGTCGGAGAGGCGGGCGAATTCGGGGCGGACGCCCAATTCGACGCGGCCTTCGAGGGGGGCATAGGTGTTGGCCAGCGCCAACTCGGCGCCGTTGATATAGGCCTGGTTTCCCTCGACTTTCGCGGGAATGACGTTCATGCCCGGCGAGCCGATGAAGTAGCCGACAAATGTGTGTTCGGGGGTGTTGAACAGGTCCTGGGGCGTGCCGATCTGCACCACGCGGCCGTCATGCATCACCACGACCTTGTCGGCGAAGGTCAGCGCCTCGGTCTGGTCGTGGGTGACGTAGATCATGGTGTGGCCGAATTGTTGGTGCAGTTGTTTCAATTGCGTGCGCAGTTCCCACTTCATGTGGGGGTCGATGACGGTCAGCGGCTCGTCGAACAGCAGCGCGTTGACGTCCTCGCGCACCATGCCACGGCCAAGGCTGATCTTTTGCTTGGCGTCCGCTGTCAGGCCGCGCGCCTTGCGGTTCAGCGTGTCCTCTAGCCCGATCATGGTGGCGATTTCCTGCACGCGCTGAGCCACGTAAGCCTTGTCGGCGCCACGGTTCTTGAGCGGGAAGGCGAGATTTTCGCGCACGGTCATGGTGTCGTAGACGACCGGGAACTGGAAGACCTGCGCGATGTTGCGCTCGGTCGTGGGCGCGTGCGTAACGTCCACGTCGTTGAAGAGGATGCGGCCGCGACTTGGCTGCAAGAGCCCCGAGATGATGTTCAGGAGCGTGGTCTTGCCGCAACCGGACGCGCCAAGCAGCGCGTAGGCCTCGCCGTCCGTCCAGTCGTGGTTGAGTTCCTTAAGAGCGAAATCATCCTCGGATGTCGGTTTGGCGAGGTAGCTGTGCGCCAGGTTGTCGAGCGTGATCTTTGCCATTGTCGTCAGCCTCTCAGGCGGCCAGCGCGTAGGCGGCGGGTGCAACCAGCGCGCCGTCTTCGCTGAAGACGTAGATATGGGCCGGGTCGAGATAGACCGGCAGATCGCGGCCCGGTTCCAGATCGTGAATGCCGTGGATCACGCCGACCCAGCGGGTGCCCGCATGGTCGAGATGGATGAAGGTTTCCGAGCCGGTGAGTTCGGTCACGCCGAGCCTTGTCACGAAGCGCATTGCGGCGTCGGTGTGCTGTTCGATTTCCAGGTGGTTGGGGCGGAAGCCGGCGGTGTAGCGGCCCTCGGGCAGGTCGGCCATCTTGCCGGTGGCGGGAAGGGACTGGCCCTCGCCGAACATCAGCTTGCCGCCGGTTTTCGAGATCTGCAGGAAGTTCATCGGCGGGTCCGAGAAGACCCGCGCGGTTGTGGCATCCGCGGGCTGGCGATAGACCTTCGGTGTCGCGCCGAATTGCGTGACGCGGCCTTCCCAGAGGGTGGCGGTGTTGCCGCCGAGCAAAAGCGCCTCTTCGGGTTCGGTGGTAGCGTAGACGAAGATCGCGCCGGATTCCTCGAAGATGCGGGGGATCTCGATGCGCAGCTCCTCGCGCAGCTTGTAGTCGAGGTTTGCAAGCGGCTCGTCCAGCAGGACGAGACCGGCGTTCTTGACCAGCGCGCGGGCGAGGGCGCAGCGCTGTTGCTGACCGCCGGACAGCTCGAGCGGCTTGCGGTCGAGCATGGGCGTCAGTTGCAGCATCTCGGCGGTTTCGCGTACGGCGCGGTCGATTTCGTCCTTCGGTTTGCCCGACAGGCGCATGGGGCTGGCGATGTTGTCGTAGACGGACATCGACGGGTAGTTGATGAACTGCTGGTAGACCATGGCGACGCCGCGATCCTGCACGCGCATGCCGGTGACGTCCGTGCCGTCCCAGAGGATTCGGCCGGTGGTGGGGGCATCGAGCCCCGCCATCAGGCGCATCAGCGTGGTCTTGCCCGCCAGCGTGGGGCCCAGGAGGACGTTCATCGTGCCTTTTTCCAGCGTGAGGTCGGTGGGGTGGATATGCGTCTCGGCCCCCACCTGTTTCGACACGTTGTCCAGAACCAGCGTCATGCGTTGCGTCCTTATTCTGCCGCCGCGGCGATCACGGTGTCGCCCACGCGGTTGGCCTGCATCCAGTTCTGCAAGTCCTTGATTTCACTATCCGACATGCGCAGGCCAAGCTTGCTGCGGCGCCAGACGATATCCTCGGCGCTACGCGCGAATTCATGGGTCATGAGCCAACGGACCTCGCGTTCGGTGAGAGTGGCGCCGAAGGTTCGGCCCAGGTCGGCGGCGGTTCTCGCGTCACCTAAAAGGGTGCGGGCCTCGGTGCCGTAGGCGCGGAGCAGGCGGTAGGCCCAGGCTTCGGTCAGGAAGGGGTAATCTGCCTGTAATTCGCCCGCCATCCGGTCGCGGTTTTCCACGGCGAAATCGCCGCCGGGCAGGGCGGCGTCGGCGGTCCAGTCGCCCTTGGCGTTCGGGAAACGGGGGGCAAGCTTGGCCACGGCGGCCTGGGCGAGGCGGCGGTAGGTGGTGATCTTGCCGCCGAATATGTTGAGAAGCGGGGGGCCGTCGGTGTCGAGCTTCAGCACGTAGTCGCGGGTGGCGGCGGTGGCGGATTTGGCGCCGTCGTCATAAAGCGGGCGGACGCCCGAATAGGTCCAGACGATGTCGTCGCGGGTGACGGGCGTTTCGAAATACTCCGAGGCGAAATTGCATAGATACTCTTGCTCGGCAGGGGTGCAGACGGGGCGCGTGCCCGGGTCGGGGTGGTCTGCGTCGGTGGTGCCGATGAGGGTGAAATCCTGCTCGTAGGGGATGGCGAAGATGATGCGGCCATCCTGGCCCTGGAAGAAATAGCACTTGTGGTGATCGAAGAGCTTGCGTGTCACGATATGGCTGCCGCGCACGAGGCGGACGCCCGCGCGGCTGTCGATATGGGTGATGTCCTGAAGGATGTTGCCGACCCAGGGGCCTCCGGCGTTGACCAGCGCGCGGGCGTGGCGGGTCATGAGCGCGCCGGTGGCGGTGTCTTCCAGCTCGATCTTCCACAGGTCGCCGTCGCGGCGGGCGGCGGTGACACGGGTGCGGGTGAGGATCTCGGCGCCGCGACCCGCGGCGTCGCGGGCGTTGAGCGAGACGAGGCGGGAATCCTCGACCCAGCAGTCGGAATACTCGAATGCCTTTTGAAAATGGGGCTTCAGCGGGGCGCCTTCGGGCGTGCCGTCGAGCGAGAGGGAGCGCGCGGCGGGCAGGACCTTGCGGCCGCCCAGGCTGTCATAAAGGAAAAGGCCGAGGCGGATGAGCCAGGCGGGGCGGCGTCCGCGCATCCAGGGCATGAGACGTTCCAAGAGGCGCGAGGTTGGGGTGCCGCCCTCGAAGCGCATGTCGCGGTGGTAGGGCAGCACGAAGCGCATGGGCCAGCTGATATGGGGCATGTTGCGCAAGAGGACTTCGCGTTCGATAAGGGCCTCGCGGACGAGGCGGAACTCGAAATACTCGAGGTAGCGCAGGCCGCCGTGAAAGAGCTTGGTCGAGGCCGAGGAGGTGGCCGAGGCGAGGTCGTTCATTTCGGCCAGCGTGACGGACAGGCCGCGGCCGGCGGCGTCGCGGGCGATGCCGCAGCCGTTGATTCCGCCCCCGATGACGAAAATATCGCTTATATTTTCGTGAGTTGGGTGCATCCATCCTCCCCAGATGCCGCCGGAAACCGTGTCCGGTAAATGAGCACGTTCAGGTTGTTCGAGTCAAACGCTTCTTTCGTTTTTGTTCGGTTTTTGGAAAGTCATTTTATTACAAGCGTTTGCTGGCAATCAGGTCGGCGGCGACAGGACTTTCTGCGGCTGCGAAAAGGGCGGCACAATGGGATTTTCCTTTGACACGGACCGATTTTCGACGAAAACGAAAAAACACGAAATCCGAGCACGAGGCGCATGTCGCAAACCTTTCGCCATCCCGAGATCCTGGAGATCGCCCGCAACGAGGGTAAGGTCACGGTCGAGGACCTGGCCGTTCGATTTGGCGTGACGGTGCAGACGATCCGGCGCGATCTGACGGACCTGGCCGAGGCGGGGCGGCTGGAGCGGGTGCATGGCGGCGCGGTGATGCCGTCGGGCGTGTCCAATATCGGCTATGAGGAGCGGCGCGGCCTGAACGAGGCGGCAAAGCAGGCAATGGCGCAGGTCTGTGCGCAGGAGATTCCGGACGGGGCGTCGGTTTTCGTGAATATCGGGACCTCGACCGAGGCGGTGGCGCGGGCGCTTCTGAGCCATCGAGACCTGATGGTGATCACCAATAACATGAATGTTGCCAATATCCTGGTGGCCAACGCGGAGTGCGAGATCGTCGTGGCCGGGGGCGTTTTGCGCCGCTCGGACGGGGGGCTGATCGGCAACCTGACGACACGGGCGATCGAGCAGTTCAAGTTCGATTATGCGGTCATCGGGTGTTCGGCACTGGACGACGACGGGGACCTGCTGGATTTCGACGTGCAGGAGGTGCATGTCAGCCAGTCGATCATCGCGCGGGCGCGGCGGACTTACCTTGTGGCGGACCATTCCAAGTTTCACCGCATGGCCCCGGCGCGGATCGCGTCGCTGGGCGAGGTCGACACGTTCTTTACCGACCGTCCGGTGCCCGCGCCCGTGGCCGAGCGGCTGAAGGAGTTGGACACGGTCTGCCGGGTCTGCGGGTGAGCGTTTTCGTTTCGGGTTCGTTTCGCCGGCGGACGGCGGCTTGGCGCGTGGGTTGTCACCCACCCTACGTCCGGAGAGCAGAGCGGCGGGTTTTCGCATGGCTGTGAGAAAAAAGGTGTATGATTAAACTGCGACATTGACGGAGCGATTTGCGGGCCTGAAGAAAATGCCATGACGAAAGCTTTGAAGATCCCGCTGAACATCCCTCTGACATCCGAAGACATGGAACTGGGCCTGAAGGTCGCGCGTGTCGGGTTGGGCAAGGTCGATTACCGGACCAACACCTTGCGGTGCGACCCGCTGGCGGCGGAATTCTTCGGGCTGGACGCGGGCGTGGAGGTGCGGCGCGAGGAGTTGCACGCGCGGATACATCCCGACGACTGGCCGCAGGTGAAGGAGGGTCTGGGCTGCCTTCTGTCGCCGGACGATCCGCTGCAGGTGCTGGACATGACGCACCGGATCCTGGTGCCGGACGCGCCGCTGCGCTGGGTCAACGCACGCAAGCAGGTGAGTTACGACGCCGCGGGGATGCCTGTGGAGGGGTGTTCGCCATGGTCGACATCACCGCCCGGGAGATGGCCGAGCAGCGCGCGCAGTTCCTGATCGGTGAACTGGGCCATCGGGCGAAGAACCTGATCACGGTGGTGTCGGGGATCGTACGGCAACTGGCGCGGCACGCGCCGCCCGAGGAAGTGGTCGATCGTCTGCTTGCACGACTGGCGGCGCTGGGGCGCAACCAGGAAGCGATGATGCACGACGCGGGCAGCAGGTTCGGCCTGCGCGAGATTTTCACCGAGCAGGTGAGGCCTTTTGCGGGTGCGGCGCGCGAGCGGGTGGTGCTGAACGGGCCGGACCTGATGATTTCCAGCAACGCGGCGCAGATCCTGGGAATGGTGACTCACGAACTGGCCACCAACGCGGCGAAATACGGCGCCCTGTCCGAGGAAACCGGGAGGGTCGTGGTGACCTGGGCTGTCGAGGGCGACGCGCGTCCGGATTTTACCCTGGCATGGGTCGAGCGGGGCGGGCCAGCGGTGAACCCCGCGGCCAAGCCGGGCTTTGGGACGCAGGTGCTGACGAAGCTGACAGAAGCGTCGCTGGGCGCCAAGACCGAGGTCGCGTTCGAGGCGGAGGGCTTCGCGTTCCGGCTGCGGGCGCCGTTGAAGGCGTTGTCGAGCGACTAGCCGCCCTTGAGACGCGCCAGCAGGACGACCTCGCTGTCGGGCTGGATGGGCTGGAACCAGCTGTCGTTATAGACGCGCCCGTCGATGGAGACGGAGACGCCGCGGTCGAGCTGCGGTTTCAGGCCGGGGTATTTCCGCGCCAGGCCGTCGAGCAGTTGGCGCAGGTTTTCTGCCTCGATTTCGACCTCGCGGGCGTCGTCGGTGAAGCGGGCGAGGGAGCCCCATATCGTGACTTGAACCATGCTGCGTATCTTGGGCCGGAGAGGTCCCGGGTCAAGCCCGGGACGGGGTGGGGCGCTATTCCGGCATGTCAGATGAACTCGATGTAACTGTCGCTCCAGGTGGAGGCCCCGCCTTCGATGGAGAGCAGACCGGCGTCGCCTTCGAATTCGATATGGACGCTCGTGCCGACGATCGTCGAGGTGAATGCGACCGGATCGTCCTGGAACGTGTCGATCAGGATGCGATCATGCGCGGTTTCGAAGCTGCGAACGACGTCGGTGCCGAAATCGCCCCCATGGGTGAAGACGAACTCGTCGGCCTCGCCGCGGCGTCCGATCAGCCAGTCGTCGCCGGTGCCGCCGTTCATGCGCGTGGTGCCGCCAAGGGTGATATCCTCTCCCAGGCGGGCATCGATCGTGTCGTTGCCGGCGCCCCCATCGACGAGGTTGTTGCCGCCCCAGACATATATCTTGTCGTCACCGTCGCCGCCGTAGATGATGTCGAGCGAGGCCTGGGCGCTTTTCGTGCTGCCGCTGTCGCGGTCGCCGCCCTGGATGATGTCGGTCCCGTCGCCGCCAAAGACGAGATTGTTGCCGCCTTCGATATAGATGAAATCCGCGCCGTCGCCGCCCTGGACGATGTCGTCGCCCAAGCCGGTCGAGTAGTAGGTGTCGTCGCCGGCGCCGAGATCGGTTTCGGTGGGGGTGGGGGGCACGTTTTGGTGGACGTACTGGGTGCTGAGCCAGACGAAATCGTCTCCGTCGCCGGACATTACGGTATCGCTGCCGTTGGTGGAGCGGATGTAGTCATTGCCTTCGCCCGATGTCACCAGGTCGTTGCCCGAACCGGAATATACGGTGTTGTTGCCGTCGCCCGCATAGATCGCGTCGTCGAGCCCGGGTTCGTAGCCGCCGACGCCTTCCAGAAGGCCGTCCGGCGGATCGGTGGCGTGGATCACATCGTCGCCGAGCCCGCCGAAGATCACGTCCTGACCAAAGCCGGAATAGATCGTGTCGTTGCCGGTGCCGCCATCGGCGGTGTCGTTGCCCCAGCCGGTATAGATATAGTCGTTGCCCGCACCGCCATAGGCCACGTCGTCATAGCCGTAGAGGCCGTCGCCGGGATTGGGACCGTCGCCGGCGATGATCCAGTCGTTGCCGGCGCCGCCGTCGAGCGTGTCGTTGCCGAAGCCGCCGTGAAGAAAGTCGTCGTCGCCGCCGCCGAAGAGCTGGTCGTTGCCGTCTTCACCGAAGAGGTTGTCGTTGCCCTTGTTGCCACGCAACACGTCGCTGCCGTCGCCGCCGGAAAGCTGGTCATTGCCGTCGCCGCCCTTGATGGTGTCGCGGCTGGCGCCGCCGTCGATGGTGTCGTTGCCCGAGCCGCCGAGGATGAAATCGAAACCGGAGCCGCCCCCGATGCTGTCATGGCCGCCGCCGCCTTCGATGCGGTCGCTGCCTGCGCCGCCGAAAATGGTGTCGGCGCCGGATGCGCCGATGATCTTGTCCCGGCCGGTGCCGCCGTCGATGTAATCGCCGTCGTCGCCGGCATAGATGAGGTCATCGCCCGCGCCGCCGAACAGCACGTTCGAGCCGATGTCGGAGCCGCCGGGAAGGCCGCCGTAAATCACGTCGTCGCCATTGCCGCCATCGACGATATCGGAGCCGTAACCGCCGAGAATGGTGTCCGCGCCATCCATACCGAGCAGGTAGTCGTTGCCGTCGTGGCCATAAAGGTAATCATCGCCGCCAAGGGCATAGACCGTGTCGTTGCCCTTGCCGAAGCTGAGCAGATCATCGAATCCGGTGAGGTAATGGGTTGGCATCGGGTCGTCTCCTTGCTTTGATTTGACCAAGGTTCGGGAGTGTGTCGGTGATGCATGGGGTCGGGTTCAATCGCGTATGGCGGGCCCGGCATGGCGCGTGGGTTTTCACCCACCCTACGGGTTCGTGAGAGCGGCCCCGGAACTTGTCCGGGGCCTGTCCCGAGGTTTATTTGTCGTGGATCGCCTTCAGCACCTTGGGCGGCGACATGGGCAGGTCGGTCATGCGCACGCCTGCCGCCGCCGAGACCGCGTTGGCGATGGCCGCCAGGGGCGGCACGATCGAGGTTTCGCCCACCCCGCGCACGCCGTAGGGGTGGCCGGGGTTTGGGATTTCCAGGATCACCGCTTCGATCATTGGCAGGTCGGAGGCCACGGGAATGCGGTAGTCGAGGAAGCCCGCGTTCTGCAGGGTGCCGTCTTCGCCGTAGATGTATTCCTCGTTCAAGGCCCAGCCGATGCCTTGCGTGGCGCCGCCCTGGAACTGGCCTTCGACATAGTCGGGGTGCACCGCCTTGCCGGCGTCCTGGAAGACCGTGTAGCGCAGGATCTTCACGGCGCCGGTCTCGGGGTCGACCTCGGTGTCCACCATGTGCGTGGCAAAGCTGACGCCGGCGCCTTCGGGGTTGGCCTCGTGGTGGCCGGCAATGGGCCCGCCGGTGTTGGAGGCGATGGCGGCGATCTCGGCCAGGGTCATCGGGTCATGGCTGCCGGCGTTATGGCCGGTGGGGTGTACGGCCCCGTCGCGCCATTCCACCGCGTCCTCGTCGATGTCCCAGAGCTTGGCCACGCGGCGGCACATCTCGCGCTTGGCGGCGCGGGCGGCCTCGATGGTGGCGAGGCCCACGGCGAAGGTCACGCGCGAGCCGTCGGTGACCTCGTTCTGGCCCAGGCTGCCGGTGTCGGCCACGATGGTGCGGACCTTGTTGTAGGGGATGCCGAGTTCCTCGGCCGCCATCATCGACATGGACGCGCGGGAGCCGCCGATATCGGGGTTGCCCTCGGAGACGGTCACCGTGCCGTCGGGCGTGATGTTGAGCGTGACGCAGGTGTCGCCGCCGAAGTTGAACCAGAAACCGCAGGCGACGCCGCGGCCCTGATTGGGGCCCAAGGGCGCCGTCCAGTGTGGGTGGTCCTTGGCGGTGCGCAGGGTCGCCTCGAGCCCGATGGCCGGATAGGTGGGGCCGTAGGAAGCCTTGGTGCCCTCGCGCGCGGCGTTTTTCAGGCGCACTTCCAGCGGGTCGAGGCCGAGGCTCTTGGCCAGCTCGTCGATGGCGGATTCCACCGCGAAGGCGGCCATGGGTGCGCCGGGGGCGCGATAGGCGGCCTGTTTGGGGCGGTTGCTGACGATATCCCAGCCGACGGTTTTCACGTTTTCCAGGTCATACGGCGCGAAGGCGGACATGGAGCCCATTTCCACCGGCGAGCCGGGATAGGCGCCGCCCTGGTAGCGCAGTTCGGCAAAGCCGGCGGTGATGCGGCCGTCCTTTGTCATGCCGATGCGGATATCGACCGAGGAGGAGGCCGTGGGGCCGGTGGCGCGCAGCACTTCGGAGCGGGTCATCACCATCTTGACGGGCCGCGAGGATTTTCGGGCCAGCATCAGGGCGACGGGTTCGAGGAACACGGTGGTCTTGCCGCCGAAGCCGCCGCCGATTTCCGAGGCGGTGACGCGCAGCTGGCCCTGGTCCAGCCCCATGATCGCGGCGCAGGTGTTGCGCACCATGTAGTGCCCTTGGGTGCAGCACCACAGATCGGCCTGGCCGTCTTGGCTCATTTGGGCGAGACAGGCGTGGGGTTCGATATAGCCCTGGTGCGTGGCCTCGGTGCGATAGCTGCGTTCGATGACCTCGTCGGCTTGGGCCAGCCCGGCATCGATGTCGCCGTGGCCGAACTCGTACCGGGCCATGATGTTGGGCGACGCGCCGTCGGGCACGGATTCGTCGGCGCGGCCTTCGTGGAGGACGGGGGCGCCGTCGGCGATGGCGCGGTCGACGTCGGTGACGTGGTCGAGCACCTCGTAGTCGATCTTGATCGCCTTCAGCGCCTTCCTGGCGATGTGGCCCGAGCTGGCGGCGACGGCGGCGACGGCGTGGCCGTCATAGAGCGCCTTTTCCCCGGCCATGCAATTGTCGAGGATATCGGCGGTGGCATCGTCATCGGTGATCGGCGCGAAATCGGCGCGGGTGACGACGGCGTGGACGCCCTCGATGGCCTCGGCCGCCGACGTGTCGATGGATTTGATCCGGGCATGGGCGTGCGGGCTGCGCAGCACCTTGCCGATCAGCATCCCCGGCGCGGTGATGTCGGCGCCGAAGCGGGCCTTGCCGGTGACCTTGTCGATGCCGTCGGGGCGCAGGGGCCGCGTGCCGACGATCTTGAACTCTTGCGTGTCGAGGACCTGTTTGCTGTCGAGTGCCATCAGGAAGCCTTTCTGAGGTCGGCGGCCGTGTCGAGCACGGCGCGGATGATCTTGTCATAGCCCGTGCAGCGGCAAAGGTTGCCGGCGAGCCAGTAGCGGGCCTCTTCCTCGGTCGGGTCGGGATTTCTTTCCAGCAGCGACTTGGCGGCGACGAGGATGCCGGGCGTGCAGATGCCGCATTGCAGGGCGGCATGTTCGATGAACTTCTGTTGCAGCGGATGCAACTGATCGCCGTCGGCCATGCCCTCGATGGTTTCGATCTTCGCGCCCTCGGCCTCGGCCCCCAGCATGAGGCAGGAACAGACGAGGCGGCCGTTGACGGTGACCGAGCAGGCGCCGCAATCGCCGGTGCCGCAGCCTTCCTTGGAGCCGGTCATGCCGAGACGGTCGCGCAGGACGTCGAGCAGGGTTTCATCGGGCGCGCAGAGATATTCCGTGGGATCGCCGTTGATGGTGGTGGTGACGTGAATGTTGCTCATGTCTGCTTATCCTTCTGCGCGGGTCTTGGCGATGGCGGCGGCGCGGCGCGCAAGCACGCCGGCCACGTGCGTGCGGAATTCGACCGTGCCGCGCTTGTCGGCGATGGGGGAGGCGGCGGCGGAGCAGGCCTTGGCCAGCGCATCCATCGCGGCCTCATCGAGCTTGGTGCCGATCAGGGCGTCGGCGGCGGCATCGACGATCATGACGGTCGGTCCGACGGCACCGAGCGAGAGGCGAGCGGCGGTGCAGGTGCCGTCACCGTCCAGGGTGAGCGAGATCCCGCAGCCCACCACGGCGATGTCCATCTCGGTGCGGGGGATGAAGCGCAGATAGGCGTCGCCGGTGCGGTCCGCCTTGGCGGGCAGGAAGATCGAGGCGACGAATTCGCCCTTTTCCAGCGAGGTCTTGCCGGGGGCGGTAGGGATATCCTCGACCGGGACATCGCGGGTGCCCTTCGGGCCGGCGACGCGGGCCACGGCGCCGACGGCGACCATCGCTGGCACAGAGTCGGCAGCGGGGGAGGCGTTGCAGAGGTTGCCGGCGAGCGTGCAGCGGCCCTGGATCTGGGTGGAGCCGATTAGGTCGGCGGCCTCGCAGACGCCGGGGTAGGCGGCCTTGAGCTCGGTGTGCTCGTTCATTTCCGCCGAGGAGACCGCGGCGCCGATGCGCCAGCCGCCGTTCTCGGGCGTGATCCGGCGCAGGTCTTCGATGCGCTTGATGTCGAGGATGCTGTCGGGCTCGGCATCGCCGGAGCGCAGGCGGACGAGCAGGTCGGTGCCGCCGGCGAGCACGCGGCAGTCGCCGGGATCGCCGCTGAGCAACTGGATGGCGTCATCCAGCGTGGTTGGCGCGAGGTAGCGCATGAGGGACCTCTTGGCTTGGGGTGAGTCTGGTTGTCGGGGCATAGTTAAACAGGCGGCGCGAGACTTGCCAAGGCGGTGCGGTCGGCGCGGTCGGATTCGAGTGTTTTTCGCAAGAAAAGTTGAGGGTGGGGAAAGTAGCTGCGCGGGTTGCGTCAGGTCGCGGCGTCAAGGAGGCTTCGGGCCAGCTGCCGTGCCACGGGCTCTGCGCTGTCGCGCAGGATCAGGTAGTAGCCGAAAGGTGTGGTGACGGCATGGTCGATAGGGCGGACGAGGCGACCAGAGGTCAGGTCGTCGCCCAGTTGGCCCTCCCACGCGAGCGCCACGCCGAGGCCCGCGCGGGCGGCGTCGAGTTGGGCCATGTAGCTGTTGGTGCGCATCAGCGTGGTGGCGCGGGTGGGATCGAGGCCCGTTTCTGTCAGCCAGATGCCCCAGTTCATCCAGTTCCAGTGGGTGTAATCGAGATCGATGAGGGGCGCGGCAAGCAGATCTTCGGGTGTTTGCAGCGGGGTGCGAGATAGGAAATCCGGGGTGCAGACGGGAAAGACCGCGTCGTCGAAGAGGCGCGTCGCGGTGTAGCCGGGCCAGTTGCCGGCGCCGTGCAGGAGGGCAATGTCACTGGTCAGAAGCTCTGATTCCGTGTCGGACGCGATAAGATCGAGCATGAGCGGCGGGCTGTCTGCCAGGGCAGGGGCTAGGCGGGGGTCAGCCAGAGTTGGGCCATCGAGGTATCCGCGCCGAGGCGCACGCGGGGGCGGCCGTCGCGCTGGCGCAGGGCGCGGGTGGCTGCCGTCATATGCTGAAGCGCGGCGCGGACGCCGATCAGCAGCTCGCGGCCCTCGGGCGTGAGGGTGATCGTGCGATGCCTGCGAATGAAAAGCGCGGTGTCGAGCAGCGTTTCGAGCTTGCGCACGCGTTGGGAGATGGCGGATTGGGTGACGGACAGTTCCTCGGCGGCGCGGGTGAAGCTGCCGAGGCGGGCGGCGGCCTCGAACGGTTCCATCAGGTCGAGCGGGGGGAGGTGCGTTGGCATTAGGGAGGCTTGGGCAAATTCATGAGAAAACAGCGTTTGTCATGATCCTCGGTAATGGTTGACACTGTCAAGAGCCAGATGGGAGCGTGCCATGACCTTGCAGACGTTGAACCTGATGCCCGGAGACAAGCCGTTCCGGGCCGATCCGAAGAATTCCTATACCCTGCCCGCGCGGTTCTACCACGATGTGGAGATCTGGGCGGCGGAGAAGGACGCGATTTTCTACAAGACCTGGTATTACGCCGGGCATGTGAGCCAGGTGGCGGAGCCGGGTCAGTTCCTGACAGTGAAGATCCACGAGCAGAACGTGTTTGTGGCCCGCAGCCGGACGGGGGAGCTTAACGCGTTCTTCAACGTGTGTCCGCACCGGGGGCATGAGCTGGTCAGCGGGACGGGTAAGAAGAACATCATCACCTGCCCCTATCACGCCTGGGCGTTCGACTTTGACGGCAACCTGCGGTCGGCGCGGAATACAGAGAATGTAGAAGGCTTCCGCAAGGAGGAGTTTTCGCTGAAGCCGGTGAAGGTGGAAGTATTCTGCGGGCTTGTTCTCGTCAATCTGGATGAAGACGCAATACCTTTCGCCGAACAAATGGGCGAATTGGAGTCCGAGATCCGACATTATGTCCCGTCGGTCGACGATTTGCAGTTCGCGCAGCGCGACACCTACGAGGTCGAGGCGAACTGGAAAGTGCTGATGGACAACTTTCTGGAGTGCTATCACTGCGCGCCGGCGCACCACGATTTCGTCGATCTGGTGGACATGGACAGCTATCGCACGATCACCTGCGGGCTTTATTCCAGCCAGTGCGCCGGGCAGCCGCGGACGATGAACGCGCGGGCCTACAAGTTCGAGGCGGGCGACGTGGATTTCGGGTATGCGGGCTGGTTCGTCTGGCCGAACTTCACCATCTGGGCCTATCCGGGCGAGGCGAACCTGTCGGTGCTGCAGATGAACCCGACGGCGCCGGAGAAATGCGTCGAGTACCAGGACTGGTTCGTGAAGGATGGCGAGGTCACGCAGCAGCTGCGCGATGCGATCAACTATCAGAAGGACGTGTTGCAGCCCGAGGATATCGGGTTGTGCGAGAGCGTGCAGAAGGGGCTGAAGTCCAGCGGGTACAACCAGGGGCGTTTCGTGGTGGACGAAGGGCTGACCGAGCTGAGCGAGCACGCGGTACACCATTTCCAGAAGCTTGTGGCGGGGGCGCTGGGCGCGCGGCTGGATCCGGAGGCCGGCACATGATGGTTTCGAGCGACGGGCGGACTCGTGACCTGATCACCACGCGGCCCGGTGCGGGGTGGGATTTCAATCTTAACCGGCATGCGTATCACGAGATCGAGGCGCGGCACGGACCGCATTATTGCGTTTATAACCGGCGGCTGATGTGCGTGTACATGGACGACCTGCCGACCGACGAGGGCTATTGGCTGCTGAGGACGAAGGCGGCGTGCCTGCATACCGGCGAGTGGCCGCTGGAGTTCAAGGGGCCGGATGCGGAAAAGTTGATGAACCATCTGTTCGTCAACGATATTTCCAAGGTGAAGGTCGGTCGGTGCGGCTATGGCATAGCCTGTTTCGATGATGGCGGGCTGATCGTGGACGGAGTGTTCGTGCGGCTTGCCGATGACCGGTTCTGGTATGCGCAGGCGGACGGGGATTTCGTGAACTGGGCGCGGTCACATGCGAAGGGGATGGATGTGGAGATCCTGGACCCGGAGGTGAACGTGAGCCAGATCCAGGGGCCATTGTCGATGGAGATCCTGAAGGATGCGGCGACAGATGGCATCCCGGAGCCGTTCGGGTATTTCGGCAGCGCGTGGGTAGATTTGGGCGGGCAAAATGTGCTGGTCACCCGGACGGGGTACACCAACGAGCTGGGCTGGGAGTTTTATACCGAGCCGCATCACGATGCCGCGGCCCTGTGGGCGCATCTGGAAATGGCGGGGGAACCGTACGGGATGCGGATGTTCGGGCTGGATTCGATGAATATCCGGCGGATCGAGGCGGGTATCCTGAACGCCAACTCGGATTTCGACGAGACGACCACGCCTTACGACGTCGGGCTGGGCGGGTTCGTGGCGATGGACAAGGACGAATTCATCGGCAAGGCCGCGCTGGAGAAAGCCGACAAGGGCCAGCGTCTGCATGGCATCATCTGCCCTGAGGGTGAGCCGCGGGTGAATGGCCGCGTGGAGTGGAACGGCAAGGTTGCGGGCCGGGTGACGGCCGGGGCGACCTCGCCCTACCTGGGACACGGGATCGGATTTGCGCTGATGGACAGTACCGAGGCCGGGCCGGGAACCGAGCTGATGGTCGAGGGCAATGATGGACAGATGTATGCCGCGACGCTGGCCCGGACGCCGCTTTACGACGAGGCCTGCGAGATACCGCGCGGCAAGGTGGTGAACATCCCTGATCGCGCGGCCTGACGCCGCTTTCGCGCCAAGAGCGGCGCCAAATGCGCAGGCGGGGCAGCGATGCCTTGCCTTTGTGCGTAGCAGGTGCCTGACTGGGGCCGGAACACGAGAAGAGGAGATGCGGCCTTGGCCGAGGGCAACAACAGGGCTGTTCTGACGGGACTTTTCGCGGGGCTGTGCTGGGGCATTTTCTGGTTGCCGTTGCGGATGATCGAGCAGGCGGGGCTGGATGCACCCTGGGCAATGGTGGTGTTCATGAGCCTGCCCGCGCTGCTGAGCTTGCCGGCGCTCTGGGTGCTGCGGGCGGACTATGCGCAAGGGTTGCGGCCGCTTCTGGGGGGAATCCTGGCGGGGGTCGCCTTTGCGCTTTATGCGGCAGGGCTGCTTTACACCGACGTCGTGCGCGCGGTGCTCTTGTTCTACATGACGCCGATCTGGGGGTTCCTGCTGGGCTGGGTGTTCCTGGGCGACCGGATGACGTGGTTTCGGTGGCTGTCGATCTTTGTGGGGCTGGTCGGGCTGGTGGTGATCTTTGCCGACGACACTGGCGTGCCGCTTCCGCGCAACGCGGGCGACTGGTTCGGGCTGATTTCGGGGATGTTCTGGGCCGTGGGCTGTACGCTGATCCTGACGGAGCGGCGGGTGCGGATCCTGACCCATGCGGTGAACTTTCTGCTGGTGGGTGCGGTCATGGCGCTGCTGGTGGCGGGGATCGCCACGGTGCAGGGTATAGCGCGCGCGCCGGACTGGCCCGAGGTTACTGGACTGATGTGGTGGTTCGTCCCGGTGGCGGTGATCCTGATCCTGCCCAGTTCCTTTGCCACGATCTATGCGCCGTCGCGGCTGAACCCCGGGCTGGTGGGGCTGTTGTTCATGACCGAGGTCGCGGTGGCGACGGTGACGGCGGCGCTGTGGGCCGGGGAACGGTTCGGCCTGCGCGAGGCGGTGGGCCTGCCGCTGATCCTGTCGGCGGGGCTGATCGAGCCAGCGGTGATGGCGTGGCGGGCGAGGCGGCTGGCCTGACGCAGCTACCAGTGGGCACCGGCGTTGATCTGGATGTCTTCCATGGTCAGGCCAGGGGCGGCATCGGAACAGAGAAACGCGATGATGGCGGCGACCTCGTCGGGTTGGACGAGGCGGTTCTGCGGGTTGGCGCGGGCCAGGGCCGCGATCTCTTCGGCCTGTGTGGTGCCGTTCTGACTGGCGATGGTGGCGGCGGATGAGCGCAGCATTTCGGTTTCGACCCAGGTGGGGCTGACGGTGGTGCAGGTGACGCCGTGGGGCGCGCCCTCGAGCGCCACGGCGCGGGAGAGGCCGAGCACGCCGGACTTGGACGCGCAATAGGCCGGGTGGTCGGCGACCGCCGATGTGGCGGCGGTGGAGGCGATGTTGACGATGCGGCCCCAGCCCGACGCCATCATGTCGGGCAGACACGCGTGGATCATCAGGAAGGTGCCGGTGAGGTTGGTCTCAATGACGTCGTCCCAGGCGTCGAGGTCATGGTCGGAGACGGTCTGGTGGCGGGTGACGCCGGCGCCGTTGACCAGAATTTGCGGTGTGCCGAACTGGTTTTTGACGGAGGCGCAGAAGGCCGCGACCGAGCCGCGCTGGCGGACGTCGAGCGGGGCGACGAAAACATCCGCGCCGACGGTGTCGCGGGCCATATCCTGAAGCGATGTGTCGTCGCCGCGCCGGGCGCCGATGGCGATGGTATGCCCGGCCTGGTGCAGCAGGCGGGCGGTGGCGAGGCCGATTCCGGCCAGCCCGCCCGTGATGATGGCCGTGCGCTGGGTCACTGCGGCTTGCTCCTTGCTATCTTGTCGGCGAGCCATGCGTCGGCGTCGCCCAGACGGCGGCCACCGTCGCGGTATTCGTCGAGGATTTCAATCAGCTTGTCGCGCCCGAAGGATGTGAAGTGGCCGGCATGGACGGTGGTGACGTCAAGCTCGCGCAGGCGGGCGTGGGACTCGGCCAGCTTGTCGGGGTCGGAATGGTCCATGTCGTCGATGAGGTCGCCGTCATAGACCACGTCGCCGCTGAAGAGGAGGCCCGTGGCGGACTCGAAGAGGGCGATGGAGCCGGGACTGTGGCCGGGCAGGTGGAAGACGGTGAAGGCACGGTCGCCGAGATCGACCACGTCGCCTTCATCCAGCAGGGCGGAGAGGGGCGCGGGCTTTACCTTGTACTGTTCGTAGGAGAAGCCCTCGAACGGCAGCGCGGTGAAGGTCTCGGCCCGGACGAAGCCCGCGTCGGCGTAGGTGTTGGTGGGCGTGGGATTGGCGATGATGTCAGACTCGGCGCCGTGACCGCAGCGGTGGTCGAACTCGTGCAGCCCGCCCGAATGGTCGAAATGCGTGTGGGTGACGATGGCGCTGAGGGGGCGCTCGGTCAACTGCGCCAGCTCGCGCGTCATCGGGCGCAGGCCCATGCCGGTGTCGATCACGAGGTCGCGGTCGCGCCCTTGGATGTGCCAGATGTTGCAGCGCAACCATGGCGCGACATGCGGTTCCCATATGAGCGTGACGCCATCACCCATGTGTCTGGTCTGGAACCACTTTTCGGCAATTTTCAACGGCACGGCATCCTCCCTGTCGCAATGCTCATGAAACCGGCAGCCGCGCCGCGGACGCCCGTTCAGGAGCCTTGGTTTTATCACCGCATTGGTCAACGTACATTTCTGCTTGGGTCCACGTTGCGGACGTCGCATGATGGCGACCATGATCTGCATCAATAAAAACAGGGAGAGAACGATGAAGATGAATTCTGTCTTGTGGGCCGCGAGCCTTTCGATGGCCGGGGCCGGGGTGGCGCAAGCCGAGACGGTCCGGATCCCGATCAACGAATGGACTGGTCAGCATATCTCGGCACATATCACCGGCATTTTGCTGGAAAAGGCCGGACATGACGTGGAATACGTGACCGCGGGCGCGGTGCCGCAATTCGCCGCCATCGCCAACGGCGATCTGCATCTGCAGCCCGAGGTCTGGACCAACAACGTGGGCGACATCTATCCCAAGGCGGTGGAATCGGGCGACATCACGGTGGTGGGGCAACTGGGCCTGCAACCGCAGGAAGGCTGGATCTATCCGCCCTACATGAAGGAACAGTGTCCGGGTCTGCCGGATTACGAGGCGCTGTATGACTGCGCGCAGGCGTTTGCCGCCGCCGACACCTTTCCCAAGGGCCGGCTGATCACCTATCCCGCCGACTGGGGCACCCGGTCCAAGGACGTGGTTGCGATGATCGACATGCCGTTCGAACCGGTCGCGGGCGGATCGGAAGGGGCGATGATCGCCGAGCTGAAATCGGCGGTGGCGACGCAGGATCCGATCCTGATGATGTTCTGGCAGCCGCACTGGCTGTTCGCCGACATGGAGATGGAATGGGTCCAGTGGGACGCGGCCGACGGGGAATGCGTCGAGGAAGAGGGGCAGGAACGCGGGTCGGCCTGCGGCTTTCAGCAGGCCTCGATCGACAAGATCATCAATGCCGAGTTTGCCGAGGCGAACCCGGGCGTTGCCGCGGTGTTCGAGCAGATCTCGATCGACAACGAGGTGCAGAACGCGCTGATGCTGGAGATCGACCAGAAGGGCCGGGACCTCGAAGAAGTGGTGGCCGAGTGGATCGACGCCAATGAAGAGACCTGGGGGCCCTGGGTCGAGGCCGGCAAGGCCGCACAGTAAAGTGCGGCGTGAAGCTTTGGAAAGGCCGGGGGTTCTGACGCCCGGCCTTTTCGGTTTCCCAAGGGGGACAGGGTCAGCATGAACGAGAGAGCACGGGGCGATGGGGCCGGGGGCGACCAGCCGAGGTTGTCCTGCCGTCACATCTGGAAGGTCTACGGCAAGAAACCGGAGCAGTATTTTCCCGGCGGCGAGCCGGCGGACGAGACGCCGGCGCTGGCCGATCGCATCGGCGAGGATGGGGCCATTCCGGCGGCTGCGGACGTGAGCTTTGACGTCGCGGTGGGCGAGATTTTCGTAATTATGGGCCTGTCGGGCTCGGGCAAGTCGACGGTGGTGCGCTGCCTGTCGCGGCTGGTGGAGCCGACGCATGGCGAGATCCTGTTGGACGGCGAGGACCTGCGCGCGAAATCCGACAAGGAGATGATCGAGGTGCGCCGCCACCAGATCGGCATGGTGTTCCAGAATTTCGGCCTGATGCCGCATCTGAGCGTGTGGGAGAACATCGCCTTTCCGCTGAGCTTACAAGGCGCGGCGCAGGACCATACCCGCGAGCGGGTGGGACAGGTGATCGGGCTGGTGGGGCTGGAAGGGCGCGAGAAAAGCTATCCGCACCAGTTGTCGGGCGGGCAACAGCAGCGTGTGGGCATTGCCCGGTCTCTGGCCGTCGACCCGGATCTGTGGCTCTTGGACGAGCCGTTTTCGGCGCTCGATCCGCTGATCCGGCGGCAGATGCAGGACGAGTTCCTGCGGATTCAGAACGATCTGCACAAGTCGATCGTGTTCATCACCCATGATTTCCTGGAGGCGCTGCGGGTGGCCGACCGGATGATGATCATGCGCGGCGGGCGCGTGGTGCAGACCGGCACGCCGGCGCAATTGATCACCAATCCGGCGGATGACTACGTGGCCGAGTTCACCAATGACGTGCCGATGGTCCGCGTGCTGCGCGCCCATGAGGTGACGGACCCCGATGCCGGATCCGCCGAGGGGCGCGAGCGGGTGTCGGGGGGCTGTCCGTCGAGGCGCTTTTGCCGATGCTGTCGGCGCATCCCGAGGGGCTGGCGGTGGAGCAGGGCGGCACGGTGACCGGCGTGGTCACGGCGCAAAGCGTGGTCCGGGCGCTGGCACGACTGTCGGACGCGGAGGAGGCCCGGGCATGAGCGGAGACCGCACGCACTGGGCGTGGTTCGCGCTGATAGGCCTGACTCTGGTGGCGCTGGGCTTTCGCGACCGGCTGGGCTGGCTGATGGAGTTTCCCGAGGCGTGGGAATGGCCGATGACCGAGTGGTTGAATACCGCGATGGGCTGGTTGGTCGATAGGGCAGGGCCGGCATTTCGCGCGTTTTCGGACGTGATGGACCATCCCATGTCGTGGGTGCGCGGCCTGCTGCACTGGATGCCATGGGCGCTGACGGTGGGATTGCTGGTGATCGCGTCCTTTGCGGTGTCGGGCTGGAAGCTGGCCTTATTCACGTTTCTGGCGATGTTCTACATGGTCGTGATCGGCTACTGGCACGAGTCGATGAACTCGCTGGCGCTGGTGATGGTGTCGGTGCCGCTCGCTGTTGCCATCGGGTTCTGCGTGGGAACGTGGGCGTTCTATTCCGGCCGCGCCGAGCGGGTGATCACGCCTACGATGGACACGTTGCAGACGATCCCGGTCTTTGCCTACCTGTTGCCGATCCTGCTGCTGTTCGGCTTCGGGCCGGTGGTTGGGCTGATCGCCTCGGTGCTTTACGCGGTGCCGCCGATGGTGCGGAACACGACGCTGGGGCTGGCCCGTGTCGACGAAGAGGTGATCGAGGCGGGGATGATGGCGGGGGCCACGGCGGGCCAGATGTTCTGGCGGGTGCGGGTGCCGAGCGCGCTGCGCCAGATCCTGCTGGGGGTGAACCAGACGATGCTGGCGGCGTTTTCGATGATCATCATCGCGTCGATCATCGGGGGGACGTCGGATATCGGTTGGGAGGTGCTGACCCACATCCGCAAGGCGAACGTCGCCGAGGCGATACTGGCGGGCGTGGTGATCGCGCTGATGGCGATGGTGATGGACCGGATCACGGCGCGGGCCGCGATGGGGCGGTCGCCGGACGCAGGCGAGGACGAGAGTTTCATTGCCCGCTATCGCTACTGGCTCGTGGCGGGGATGTTCGCCGGTGTGATACTGGTTCTGGCGCGGGTTTTTCCGTTCCTGCAGGAGTATCCGCGGGCCTGGGAGCTCTACCCGGCGGACGCGATGAACGATGCGTTCAACTGGCTGCTGGTGGAATACGCGGGCGCGATCAAGGCGATCAAGACGACGGCGCTGTTTTACCTGATGCTGCCGGTGAAGATGGGGCTGGAGCAAACGGTCAGCCCGTTCTCCTGGGGGTTCGAGTTCACCCTGCCGATGAAGATCGGCTACGCCGTGGCGATGGCGGCGTTGGCAGGGTGGTTGCTGGTGCGGCGACGGGTGCGGGCGGCCATCGGTGTCGCGCTGCTGGCGATGCTGCTTTATTTCGGGATCACGGGCCTGCCGTGGCTGTCGATCGCCGGAGTGATGGTGTTGCTGGCGTGGCAGGCGGGCGGGCGGCAGCTGGCGATTGGCACGGCGCTGGGGCTGTCCTTCCTGATGCTGGCGGGGGTCTGGGCCGAGGCGACGATTTCGTTCTACCTGTGCGGGCTGGCGGTGGCGCTGTCGTTTTTGCTGGGCACGACGCTGGGAGTGATCGCGTCGGAGAACGATGCGGTGTCGGCCTTTCTGCGGCCGATAAGCGACACGTTGCAGACGATGCCGCTGTTCGTGATCCTGATCCCCTTCGTGATGTTCTTCAAGCTGGGAGATTTCACGGCGCTGCTGGCGATCATGGCCTATGCCATCGTGCCGGCGATACGCTATGCCGAGCACGGGTTGCGCGGGGTCAGCCCGGAGGTGATCGAGGCGGCCAAGGCTTGTGGGTCGACCCGGTGGCAGATGCTGTGGCGGGTGCGGTTGCCGCTGGCTTTGCCGCAACTGCTGTTGGGATTGAACCAGACGATCATGTTCGGGGTCGCGATGCTGGTGATCACGGCGCTGGTCGGCACGAGCGATTTGGGCCAGGAGATCTATATCGGCCTCAACAACGGGGATTTCGGCGTGGGGATGATTGCCGGGATCGGGATGGCGACGCTGGCGATGATCGCGGACCGGATGACGCGGGGCTATAGCCGGAAGGGGCAAAAGGCGCTCGGGCAGGGGCGAGACCAAAAGCTTTGAGAAAGCTTTTGGCAAATCTTTTCTAAAAAGATTTGCCCTGGAGCCAATCCAGCATGATGTCGCAAAGGCGGCCGGGGGCTTCCTCGTGGGCGAGGTGGCCCAGGCCCTCCAGCGTGACCCGCTCGGCATGGGGCAAAAGTGCGGCGGCGCGGTCCGACACCTCGGGCGACACGGCCGTGTCGCGGTCGCCGGTGATCAGCAGCACGTCACTTTCGATCTCGGGCAGGCGGTCGAGTAACGCGTCGGTGCTCCAGCGGGACATCATCTGCAACGTGCCGTCCACATGGGCGCGGTCGGCGAGGAGGCGGCTGTAATAGCCGAGTGCCTCTTCGGTGAGCGTGGAGCCTGTAGCGCGGACGACGTTGCGGGCGCGGTTCGGGCGGGCGCCACCTGCCGAGAAGGCGATGGCGGTGAGCGGGTTCAGCGCCAGCAGCTTGGCCAGCATCGGGAATATCCAGCCCGCCATGCCCTCGAACCGGTCGAGTGCGGCGTTGAGGCCGATGACCGCGGGGGCGCCGGGCAGGCGCGTGCCGAGGTCGAGAGCGACGGCGGCACCGGCGGAGTGGCCGATGAGCGCTATCGGCTGCCAGTTCCGGTCGGCGCAGAGGGCGGCGATATCTTCGGCGGTGGTGGCGAGACCGAGGCGCGAAACGCTGCCCGCGCGGGTGAAGCCGTGGCCGGGCAGGTCGAGGGCGACGACGTGGTGATGTTCAGACAAGCGCGGGATGAGTTCGCGCCATGTGTGCGTGCTGGCGCCCGCGCCGTGCAGCAGCAGGAGCGTGGGGCCGGTGCCCCATTCCTGCACATGCCAGTCGTGCGGGCGGTGGCGGACGCGGCGCGAGGCGTCGGCGTGGGGCCAATCGGGCAGGTCGCGAGCCCAGTCCATGACACTCAGGCTCCGAGCGCCGTGGTGACGGCGGTGCTGATCCCGTGGGCGTCGGCACGGGGCAGGGCGAGGTAGCGCGCGCCGAGCGCGGCGGCGATGGTGCGGGCCGTGTCGGTGGGGCGGTTGGAGGTGTCGACGAGGACGCCGGACAGGCGCTGGGCGCGCAGGCTGGCGGCGATGCGGGTGGCGTCGTCGTTCGCGGTGACGCGGTCGGGGTCGCCGGTGAGCGGGATGTTGGCGCGGCCATCGGTCAGGAGGACAAGCATCGGGGTGAGGCCGCGGCCGCGAGCCAGTTGCGCGAGGTCTCCGGCGGCCATCAGGCCGGAGGCCAGCGGCGTGCCGCCGCCGCCGGGCAGCGAGGCGAGGCGGCGCTTGGCCTGCACCAGCGAGCGGGTGGGCGGCAGGAGCGTCTCGGTTCCGGTGCCGCGAAAAGCCAGCAGCGCGACCTGATCGCGGCGGGCATAGGCCTGGGCCAGCATGAGTTCGACCGCGCCTTTCGCTTCGGCCAGCCGGGCGACGGCGGCGGAGCCGGAGGCGTCGACGGTGAAGATGAGCAGGCGGTCGGAGCGGTCCTCGAACCGCTTGATGCGGATGTCCGAGGGCAGGATCACGAGCGCGCGGTCGGCGTTGCGCCCAGTGCGGCGCAGGATCTGCCAGGGGCGGCGGCGCGGAGCGTTGCGATGGGGTCGATCCGCGCCTGGGCCGAGGGGCGGCCCGGGCGCGACGGCAGGGGCCGACCCCGGCGGTTGCGGCGGCGGCGGTCGCCCGCGCCGCTGCCCGCCGCATTGGCGGGGCGGGAGGATTTGGCGGCGAGGCGGTCGAGGATGTCGGGCGGCAGGAGTGCGGCGATGGCGGACACGAGGATGTCGTCGGGCAGGTCGGTAAGGGAGTGCTCGCCGGTTTCCGCCGCGTTGTCGGCCTGGTCCGGTTCGGGCGCGTCGGGCGGCGTTTGGCCCTCGGCCTCGGAGGGCATCATGGTGGCACGGGAGGGGTAGACCAGTTCGGTGGCTTCCTGGAGGTGGTCGTGGGTAACCGTCATCTCGGCATCGAGCGCGGCGAGAGCGCGGGCGGCGCGCAGGGCGAGGCTGGGCGCGCGCAGGCTGTGAATGCCGAAGCGGGCAGCGAGGGTGACAAGCAGCGGCAGGGCGTCGTTGGGGACCTGTACGGCGGCCAAGCGCTCGCGGGCCGCGTCGAGTTCGGCGGCGGCGGGCAGGCGGACGGGGGTGGCGGCCTCTGGCGGCTCGATATGAAAGGCGAGGCGGTCAAGCAGCGCTTGCGGCGCGCCTTCGTCCGCGCTGGCGGCCTCGTCGAGCAGGATTAGGGCATGGCGGTGATCCGCGTCGAGGAGTTGGGCGAGGCGGGCGGCGAGGCCGGGGGCGTGCGCTCGGCCATGGTGAGGGTGAGCGTGGCAGGAAGGTCGGCAAGGCCGGGCGCGCGGACGGGGCGACCCTCGGCCAGCGAGGCGGCGATGTTGAGACCGCCGAAAAGCTGGTCGTCGGGGATGGCGGGGTGGATGCGGTGCTGGGCGCCGGGCAGCTTGCGCAGGGCGGTCTCGAACGCCTGCCGGGCGGGGCCCATGCGGGCGCGGGACGTCAGGCCCTTGAGGCCGCCCGGGTCCACGACCAGAGCCGCGAGGGCGCGCTGGGTGCGGGCGGTGTCGGCCCCGTCTGTCATCCGAAGGTTTCGGCGACGGTGCGGGTGACGCGGGTGGTGGAGCCGGCCTCGTCCAGCGGGTCGCGGCGCAGACGATGGCTGAGCGCGAGAGGCGCGACGGTAGCGAGGTGGTCGCGTGTGATTGCTGCATCGGCCTCAAAGGCGGCAAGAGCGCGGGCGGCGCGCAGCAGGGTCAACTCGCCGCGCAGGCCGTCGGCGCCGAGGGCCACGGCAAGGGCGGCGCAGTCGCGCAGGATGGTGTCTGTCGCGTCGAGTTCGCGGAGTGCTTTGCGGCCAGCGAGGATGGCATCGCGGATTTTTGCGTCTTCGGGTTGCCACTTGGCGGTGAAGGCCTCGCGGTTCATGTCAAAGGCGTCGCGGCGGCGGACGACCTCGATCCGCTCGTCGATATCGGTGGGAGACCTGACCTCGACCGAGAGGCCAAAGCGGTCGAGAAGTTGCGGGCGCAGCTCGCCTTCCTCGGGGTTGCCGGAGCCCACGAGGACGAAGCGGGCGGGGTGGCGGATGGAGAGGCCTTCACGCTCGACCGCGTTGACGCCGGATTGGGCGACGTCGAGCAGGAGGTCGACGATGTGATCCTCCAGCAGGTTGACCTCGTCGATATAGAGATAGCCGCGGTTGGCGCGGGCCAGGAGGCCTGGCTCAAAGGCCTTTTCGCCCTTGGTGAGGGCACGTTCGATATCGAGCGCGCCGGTGACGCGGTCCTCGGTCACGCCCAGGGGCAGGTCGACGACGGGGGTGGGGCGTTCCACCAGATCGGTTTCGGTGATAGTGGCCCAGTCGGGGCACTCCTCGGGGCGTTCGGAATTGACCGGGCAGCCCTTGACGGCTGTTATAGGAGGCAGGAGCGCGGCGAGCGCGCGGACGGCGGTGGACTTGCCGGTGCCACGGTCGCCGAAAACCAGAACGCCGCCCAGTTCCGGGTCGATGGCCGTCAGGATCAACGCCTGTTTCATGGTGTCCTGTCCGACGATGGCGGAGAACGGAAAGGCGAGGCTCATGCGCCGACCCCCAGGTGTTTAAGTGGCTTGGCACCCTGCCACGTGCCGCATTCGGCAACGATGTTGAAGCGGGCGTAGAGTTCTTCTCGAAACCAGTCGCCGTCGCGCACGACCTTGATGGCGCGGGCGTGGGGGCCGTCGTGGCGGGCGAAGGCAGCCATGCCGGCGGTATCGGGCCAGACCGAGAAGGTGACCTGGTGCAGAAGCGGCACCTCGCCGATGCCGATCTTGAAGGCAACGTTCAAGGACGAACGGCTGCGCATGGCATTCTCGTTTCATCCGCTGTTCATCGGGGGGGATCCGTTCAACGTGACATCGATGTATATCCTTGTCAGTCACCTGGAAAAGGCGTTCGGCGTGCATTACGCCATGGGCGGTGTCGACGCCATCGCGCGGGCCATGGCCGATGTCGTGGCCGATCAGGGCGGGCTGGTCCGGCAAGGCGCGGAAGTGGACGAGATACTGGTGCGTGACAGGCGCGCGACGGGAGTGCGCCTGACCGGCGGCAAAGTTCTGGAAGCGGACGTGGTCGTGTCGAACGCCGATGCGGGGCACACCTATGACCGGCTGATGCGCAGCGCGCCGAAGCGGCGCTGGACCGGACCGAAGCTGAAGCGGTCGCGGTGGTCGATGGAACTATTCGTGTGGTATTTCGGCACGAAGGGCACGCGCGGGAAATGGGCCGACGCGGGGCACCACACGATCCTGAACGGGCCCCGCTACAAGGGACTGGTCGAGGATATCTTCCTGAAGGGCAGGCTGGCCGAGGACATGAGCCTTTACGTGCACCGCCCCACGGTCACCGATCCGAGTGCCGCGCCGGAAGGGGATGACACGTTCTATGCGCTGAACCCGGTGCCGCATCTGGGGGTCGAGAACCCGGCGGACTGGAGCGAGATGGCGGACCGGTATCGGCAAAAGGTGCAGGCGGTGCTGGAAGAGCAGTTGCTGCCGGGGCTGGAGAATCATCTGACCGCCTCGGAAGTGTTTACGCCCGAGACCTTCCGGGACCGGTACCTGAGCCCGCACGGGTCGGGCTTTTCGCTGGAACCACGGATTCTTCAGAGCGCTTATTTTCGGCCGCACAACGTGAGCGAGGAAGTGCGGGGCCTCTATCTCGTGGGGGCGGGCACGCATCCCGGCGCGGGGCTGCCGGGTGTCGTGTCGAGCGCCGAGGTGCTGGGCAAGCTGGTGCCGGATGCGGACGAGGTGCGGATGACATGAGACTGACGCGCACGGAAGCCGCCGACATGGCGCATTGCCGCGAGGCGATCCGGGACGGGTCGCGGTCGTTCCATGCGGCCTCGAAGCTGTTGCCGAGGCGTGTCCGCGATCCGGCGCTGGCGCTATATGCGTTCTGTCGGCTGGCGGACGACTCGGTGGATCTGCATTCGGAGAAGGCCGAGGCGGTGCAGCGGTTGCAGGACCGTCTGGACCTGGCCTATCGCGGGGTGCCGCGGAATGCCCCTGCGGATCGGGCCTTTGCCGCCATGGTCGCACGGTTCGACATGCCGCGGGAGCTGCCGGAGGCGCTGCTGGAGGGGCTGGCCTGGGACGCGGATGGCAGGCGGTATGACAGCCTGTCGGAGCTGCGCGCCTATGCGGCGCGGGTGGCGTCGTCCGTTGGGGTGATGATGTGCGTGTTGATGGAAATGCGCGAGGCCGACGGGCTGGCGCGGGCGTGCGACCTGGGCGTGGCGATGCAGCTGACCAACATTGCCCGCGACGTGGGCGAGGATGCCCGCGAGGGGCGGCTGTATCTGCCGCGTGACTGGATGGAGGACGAGGGGCTGGACGCGGCGGGGTTCCTTGCGGGCCCGCAGATGTCGCCGGCGTTGCACCGTGTGATCGCGCGGCTGTTGCGCGAGGCCGAAGGCCTTTATGCCCGATCCGAGGCGGGAGTGGCGACGCTGCCAGCGAGCGCTCGGCCGGGGATTTTCGCGGCGCGGTATATCTATGCCGGGATCGGGCGGCAGCTGCGGCGGCTTGAGCATGATTCCATCGCGCACCGGGCGCGGACGACCGGCACGCAGAAGCTGGGCTGGCTGATGCTGGCGAGCTTGAGGGCGGCGGGGACGGTGATGATGCCGCGCTCGGCGGTGCTGCACGCGCGGCCCTTGCCGGAGGTCGCCTTCCTGGTGGAGGCGGCGGCGGAGAACCCGGCGCCTGGGCGCGACTGGAGCGACGCGCTGTGTTCCACGATGGCGACGCTGAAAGCGCGGGATCTGGACGATCCGACCTTGCCGGTATCGGGGCGGCGCGCTAGGTCGAGGTCATGATCTGGCTTTGCTTTGTCATTTTTCTTGCGGCCTGCTTTGCGGCGGGTGCGACGGGGGCCCTGTTCCCGCCGGGCAAGTGGTACGAGGACCTCAACAAACCGGCATGGACGCCGCCGAACTGGTTGTTCCCGGTGGCGTGGACGACGCTGTACCTGCTGATGGCCGGGGCCGGCGCACGCGCCGCGGTGAGCCCCGACAATTCCGTGGCGATGGCGCTTTGGGCACTGCAGATCGCGCTGAACGGATTGTGGACGCCGGTTTTCTTCGGCTTGCGCCGGATCCGGCTGGGGCTGGGCGTGCTGGTTCTACTGTGGATTGCGGTGTTCTGGAGCATGGTCGAGCTGTGGCAGGTGGACTGGCTGGCCGGGCTGATGTTCGTGCCCTACCTGGCGTGGGTGAGCGTTGCGGGCGCGTTGAACCTTTCAGTGATGCGGCTCAATCCCGAGGTGGTGCGCGCCGAGGCGCGGCGCTGAACGTGGCTTGCATTTATGGAACCTGACCAATGACAGCGCGGTTAGGCCGGTATGCTCACTGACCTTTCCCTGACCGCCAATCTGGTCGTATTCGCCGTGGCGGGTCTGGTCATTCTTGTCGCCGGCACGAAAATGACGGGCATGGCGGACCGGATCGCGGACCGCACAGGGCTGGGCGAGGCGGTGACGGGGGGGCTGCTGCTGGGCGCGGCGACGTCGCTGTCGGGCACCGTGGTTTCCATGACGTCCGCGCTGGATGGTCATGCGAGCCTAGCGTTTTCCAACGGGGTCGGCGGGATCGCGGCACAGACGGCCTTTCTGGCGCTGGCGGATCTGATCTATCGCCGGGCGAACCTGGAACATGCGGCGGCGGACCTGGCGAACCTGTTTCAAAGCACGCTGCTGATGTTGATGATGGTGGTGCCGCTGGCGGCCTTCGTGATGCCCGAGATGGCGTTCTGGTCGGTGCATCCGGCCTCGGTGGTGCTCGTGGGCATCTACCTGTTCGGCGCGTATGCCAGTGTAGGGGTTCAGCAAAGTCCGATGTGGAGGGCGGTGGACACTCAGGAGACGCGCGCCGACCAGCCGGAAGACAAGGAAGACGCGCAGAAAAGCGTGGTGTCGCTGCTGGTGCCGTTCCTGGCGCTGATGCTGCTGCTGGGGCTGGCGGGATATGCGATCGCGCGGTCGGCGGCTGCGCTGACCGGGCAGTTGGGGCTGTCCTCGGCATTGGTGGGGGCGTTGATGACGGCTGTCGTCACCTCGCTGCCGGAGCTTGTCACGACATTGGCCGCAGTGCGGCGCGGGGCGTTGCAGCTGGCCGTGGGCGGGATCATCGGGGGCAACACGTTCGATGTGCTGTTCCTGACGCTGTCGGATGTCAGCTATCGCGAAGGGTCACTGTATCACGCCATCGGCACGGGCGACTTGTTCTGGGTCGTGGTGGGGCTGGCGATGACGGCGGTGTTGCTGATCGGGCTGATCCTGCGCCAGAAGTCGGGGCCGGTGAACATAGGGTGGGAGAGCCTGACGATGCTGGGGATCTATGGCGGCGCCGTGGGGTTCCAGGCCTGGAGCGGGTAGAGGACGTCTCACGGCACCGATTTCTTGAGAAGAAATCGGATCGAAATCTTTTCAAGATTTCGGCTTAGCGGTCGGCCGCGAAAGTCCAGCGCGCGCGGCGTGGAACGCGGACGGCCAGCATGGGCTTCAGCAACGGGGAGCGAAACCGCTTGAGGTCGAGCGCCTCGTGCACGCCCGTGGTCTCTTCCCCGTCAATTACGCTGCGCACGGCGGCGCGGGCGTAAAAGGGCGCGTCGAGCATGGGTTGAACTTGAGTGGGGGTGTGGCCCGGGTCCGCCCGGCCCTCGCGGTAGAGACCCCAGGCGGTGCGCTTCATGCGGATTTTCGGCGGGGGTGTGATGACCTTTGCCTTGCCCTGATCGTCGAAGCGGATCCCGAGGCCCAGTTCCGATTCGTCGAGGCGGGTGGCGTCGTAGAAACAGGTGCTGCCCATGCCGGTGGGAAACCGCGCCCAGGTCCAGTAGGTGAAATCCTGCTCCAGAGCCCGCGTGCCGAAATTGGCGTCGAAATAGCCGTGGCCGTCCCATTGCCAGCCGGGCGCGTCGAGATCGACGCTGATCCGTGCGGTGGGGGCGAAGGGGCGCCAGACATGGGCGCCGTCGGGTGTGAGGGGCAGTTCCACATTCGTCATGGCCGAGGGCGTGACGGTGACGCGGCCCCGGACACGGGACACCAGCGGCGGGGCGCCGATTTCGTTGATATCGATGACAAGCTGGCCGTTCGTCCAGTGCAGGGATGAGGGGCCGACGGTGAAGCTGTCCGTTGTCTGGCGCAGCGCGCTGGTGCCGCGGTCGGTCATGGTGAAGCGCCCGCCGGGACCGTAGGTGGCGACGTTGATGCAGACATGATTTTCGGGATTGCGCCGTCCGGACCAGGCGTACCAGGGCGAGAAGACCGAACCGAGGAAGGCGATTATCGAGATAGCACGGCCGCCGCCGTCTTTCAGCCCGTCGATATACCACCATGCGTAGCCGTTGGGCGGGACGGCGAGGTTGAAATTGGGTCTGTCAGTATCGCCTCGGCCGCATGCCTGCCGGAGAGGGCCGCCATCGGCACCCCCGCCCCCGGATGCACCCCGCCGCCCGCCAGGTAGAGGCCCTTGACCGGCGTCCGGGCCGTGGGGCGCTGAAAGGTTGCCATCGTGCCGTGCGGGCTTTGCCCGTAGAGGGATCCTCTGCTCTCGGGAAACAGTTGATCGAAGCCCGAGGGCGTGGTCAGCGCGGCCGGCCCCGGCAGGGGATCGAAGCCGAGGCCGAAGAGGGCCAGCGTCTGGAAGGTGCGGGTCTGACATGCGGTGAACTCCTCTGGGCCCGCGGGGACGTGCAGGGGGGGTGCGTTGGCGATGACCTCGAAGCGTTCGAGGGCGGGCGGGTCGACAGGCAGGCCCCGATCCATGGCGCAGACATAGAGCGTGGGGTCGGGGATGTGGCGGCCTTGCATCAGCGCGTCGAACTCGGGCTTGGGGTCGGCGCGGAAGAAGACATTGTGATGGGCAAGCTCGGGTCCTGTCGGCGTGGAGGCGAAGGCCCAGACTTCGGCAGAAAGGCTGCGGGGGATTTCGGCGCTTTGCGGCGCCACGCGGTCGAGGCCGGGGCCGAGTGCCCCGGTGGCGAGCGCTCGCGGGTCACCGTTGAAGACGACCGCGTCGGCCGGCAGATATGTGCCGCCCTGAAGGGTGACACCGATGGCGCGGCCCTTCTCGGTGAAGATGCGGTCGACATGGGTGTCAAAGAGGAGTTTGCCGCCGCGGGCCGTGATGGCGTCGGCCAGTGCCTGCGCCAGCCAGTGCATACCTCCCTCGACCACCCAGACGCCTGAAACCTCGGCTTGCCAGATCAGAGCCAGAAGGGCGGGCACGTGGTAGGGCGAGCCGCCGACATAGGTGGCGTAGCGGCCGAATAGCTGGACCAGGCGCGGGTCGTCGAAACTGGACTCCAACAACTGCGCGAGAGTCTTGTTCGGGGCCATCTGGCGGATCAGGTGGGGGTGGCGCAGCACGTGGGAGGTGAGGGCCGCGAGGGTCGGTTCGGGGGATTGCATGACGGGCGCGTCGAACCCTTCGAAAAGGGTGCGAGCGCGGTCGGAGAATTGGCGCATCTGTCGGCCCGCGCGGGCGCCGGCAAAGGCGGTGACGGCGTCGATATTGCGTTGCGGGTCGTCGAAGAGGTCGAGGGTGCTGCTGTCGGACCAGACATGGCGGGCGAGGAGGTGCTGGCGATGCAGGGTGACGTGATCGGCCAGCCGGGTGCCGAGCGCGGCGAAGAGATCCTCGAAGACCGGGCGCAGGGTGAGAACGGTGGGACCGGTATCGACCGGGCCTGCAGGCGTGGGCAGGGTGCGCATCTTGCCGCCGGGATGGCTGTGCCGTTCCAGAATGGTGACGCGCAACCCCGCACCAGCAAGGCGCGCGGCGGTGGCAAGCCCGCCGATCCCCGCGCCGATGATGACGGCGTGGGGCACGTCCGAGCCCGGAGGTCGTGACGATGTCATGGCAGGATAGTTGACTCGAAACGGCGAAGTGTCCAGTATGATTTACAATAAGATTGTCTCCATATGGTGACATTTGTCTGATCAGGAGCGTCCCATGCCCCTTTCGCAGAGAATCGAAGCCGCCGTCTTGCGTGCACTGGACCTGACGCAGGGACGGCAGGCTCCGGCGCAACTCAGCGAGGCTTTGGGATACGCCTGCCTGCCGGGCGGGGCGCGCATACGGCCGACGATACTTATCTCGGTAGCGATGGCCTGCGGCGACGATCGGCCTGACGTGAGCGATGCCGCAGCGGCAGCGCTGGAGGTGATCCATTGCGCCAGCCTCGTACATGACGACCTGCCCTGTTTCGACGATGCCGATCTGCGGCGCGGCAAGCCGTCTGTGCACAAGGCCTATTCGCAGCCCTTGGCGGTGCTGACAGGGGACAGCCTGATTATCCTGGCGTTCGATGTTCTGGCACGGGTCGCAGAGGCCGACCCGTTGCGCGCGGCCCGGCTGATGCAGGCGCTGGCGAGGCGCACGGGGATGCCAAGCGGGATTTGCGCGGGGCAGGGCTGGGAAAGCGAGCGGAAGGTGGACCTTGTGGCCTATCACCGCTCTAAGACGGCGGCGCTGTTCATCGCGGCCACGGAAATGGGCGCGATTTCGGCGGGGCATGATGCGGAACCCTGGGGCGACCTCGGGGCGTTGATCGGCGAGGCGTTCCAGGTGGCGGATGATCTGCGCGATGCCGTGCTGGACGAAAAGACATTGGGCAAGCCCGTGGGTCAGGACGACCTGCACGGACGGCCCAACGCGGTGGCGGAATACGGTGTCGAAGGCGCGGTGGCGCGGCTGAGGGATATCCTGGCGGGGGCGATCGCCTCGATCCCGTCCTGCCCGGGCGAGGCGGCGCTGGCCGAGATGGTACGCTTGCAGGCGCAGGCGATCATGCCGAAGCTGCCCGCACGTTATCGGGCGTAACGCGCCGTGGCGGTGCAGGAGCCTCGGGTGCCGCGCCGCGCCGGGCTGACGGGATGGATCAACCGGCAGATCGCAAAGCCGGGATTTCAGAATTTCGCCAGCGCCTTGCCCTTCGGCAGGAGTATGGCGCGCCGCGACGGCGCGGATATTTTCGATCTTTTGCAGGGGTTCGTGGCCGCCCAGGTGCTGGGCTCGCTGGTCGAGACCGGGATTCTGCGTGCGTTGCTGGACGGACCGCGCAGTGCCGAGGCGCTGGGCTTTCGGCATGACGTGCCCGCTGATCGGATGGCTCAGTTGCTACGCGCGGGCGCGGCGCTGGGGCTGTTGAAGCGGCGCCGTGATGGAGCCTATGCGCTGGCCCGGAAAGGGGGCCCGAGGGAAACCCGGCCGCGGGGTTCGCGGCGTCAGCATAACGTTCCGGAGGAAAGTTCATGGCTGATAACACCGACCTGTCCTTTACAGGTCTTACCGACGAGCAAGCAGAGTATTCTAAAAACCCAAAACAAACACCACCCCCCGGTACCGACGAGCAAGCCCAGGAGTTGCATTCGGTGTACATGAGCGGCCTTACGCTCTTCACACTGGTAGCGGTCATCGCGCACATCGCGACGTACATCTGGGCGCCTTGGTTCTGAGGAAGGAAAGAAAATGTCGAAGTTCTACAAGATCTGGCTCATTTTCGATCCGCGCCGCGTGTTCGTAGCACAAGGCGTATTCCTGTTCCTTTTGGCCGTCATGATCCACCTGGTGGTTCTGTCGAACGGCGTCAACTGGTTCGAGAATGCAGCAGCGTCCCGCGCTGCGGCGTCCGAGTGATCCAAGACAATCGTCAGACATCGTTGCGGGCGGGTCGGCCCGCCCGCAACAAACCGAACGAAGAGTGACGGCCGGGCATCGCTGGCCGGCCGAAAACGCGGAGAGAAACAATGGCGTTGCTCAGCTTTGAGAGAAAATACCGGGTCCGCGGGGGGACACTGATCGGAGGCGACCTGTTCGACTTCTGGGTCGGGCCGTTCTACGTGGGCTTTTTCGGCGTGCTGGGCGCGTTCTTTGCGCTTCTTGGCACCATCCTGATCTTCTGGGGGGCGGCCCACCAGGGCACGTGGAACCCATGGCTGATCAACATTGCGCCGCCAGACCTCTCCTACGGCCTGGGCGCGGCGCCGCTGATGGAGGGCGGTCTGTGGCAGATCATCACGATCTGCGCGATCGGGGCCTTCTGCAGCTGGGCGCTGCGCGAGGTCGAGATCTGCCGCAAGCTGGGGATCGGGTATCATGTGCCCTTCGCCTTCGGCGTCGCGATCTTCGCCTATGTCACGCTGGTGGTGTTCCGGCCCGTGCTGATGGGCGCGTGGGGGCATGGGTTCCCGTACGGGATCTTCAGTCACCTCGATTGGGTCAGCAACACCGGCTACGCGTACCTGCATTTCCATTACAACCCGGCGCACATGCTGGCGGTGACGTTCTTTTTCACCACCACGCTGGCCCTCGCGCTGCATGGCGGTCTGATCCTGTCGGCGGCCAACCCGGAAAACGGCGAGGTCATGAAGACGCCGGACCACGAGGACACGTTTTTCCGTGATTTCATCGGCTACTCGGTCGGCACGCTGGGCATCCACCGCCTCGGCCTGCTGCTGGCGCTGAACGCGGGCTTCTGGTCGGCGATTTGCATCATCATCAGCGGCCCGGTCTGGACCAAGGGCTGGCCCGAATGGTGGGACTGGTGGCTCGAACTGCCGATCTGGCCATCGCAGATGGGAGTATAGGAGATGATCGAGTATCAGAACATATTCACGCAGGTCCAGGTCCGGGGAAATCCCGAGTGGGGCATGGACAACGACAATCACATGATGGACGAGCGGGGGTTCAGGCCGCGGTTCAGCAACCTGGTGGGCTGGTTGGGTAACGCTCAGATCGGGCCGATCTACCTGGGCTGGACGGGGCTTGTCAGCACGGTCACCTTCATCCTGGCGCTCAACATCGTCGGCTTCAACATGCTGGCGCAGGTCGACTGGTCGATTCCGGAATTCCTGCGCCAGGGCTTTTGGCTGGCGTTGGAGCCGCCGGGGCCTGAACATGGCCTGTCGATCCCGCCGCTGAATGACGGGGGCTGGTTCATCATCGCCAGTTTCCTTCTGCTTGTCAGCGTGATGACATGGCTTATCCGCAGCTACCTGCTGGCGGCGCAGCACAAGATGGGCAAGCACGTCTTCTGGGCCTTCGCGAGTGCGATCTGGCTGATGCTGGTGCTGAACCTCTTCCGCCCGATCCTGATGGGATCGTGGAGCGAGGCGGTGCCTTACGGCATCTTCCCGCACCTTGACTGGACCACGGCGTTCTCGATCCGGTACGGCAACCTTTACTACAACCCGTTCCACTGCCTGAGCATCGTGTTCCTTTACGGCTCGACGCTGCTGTTCGCGATGCACGGCGCGACCATCCTGGCGGTCACGCGCTATGGCGGCGACCGGGAGCTGGAGCAGATCGTCGACCGGGGCACGGCCACGGAACGCGCGGCGCTTTTCTGGCGCTGGACCATGGGCTTCAACGCCACGATGGAAGGCATTCACCGCTGGGCGTGGTGGTTCGCGGTGCTGACGCCGGTGACCGGCGGGATCGGCATCCTGCTGACCGGGACGGTTGTGGACAACTGGTTCATCTGGGCGCAGGAGCACAACTTTGCACCGGCTTACGATGGCTCTTACGGCTACGAGGCCTACGGGTCTTACGAAGCCTTCATCGGCGAGGAGGACTGAGCCATGCTACCGAACTGGTTCAACAAGTGGAACTCCGACAACCCCGCGAACATCTACGGCCCCGCTATTGCGGTCGGCGTCGTGGGGGCGGCGGTCCTGGTGGCGGCCTGGCTGGTCTCGGCCGACAAGTCGAGCGCGGTCGACAGCCTTCAGACGGGACCACGAGGCACCGGCATGTCGGTGCCTGAGTTCAAGTCGGAGCTTGCCGCGCGCGATCCGGGCATCGAGGGCTACATGGCCATGCGCTCGGACCCGGTGGTGCCACAGGGTGGAGAAGAACTGGCCGACGATGCGCGTGAGAACGTGCCGCCGGGGCTGGAGGGGCTGACGGTCGAGAACTACGACCGCCTTCTGGCGGCGATGCAGCAGTGGACGGGAATTCCCGACCTCTTCGAGGACATGGACAGCTACCAGACCTCGGTGGGGTATACCATGATTGCGATGACCCAGAACCTGAACGAGAACTGGGATGCGCACGTCAATGCCAACGCGGAGGTGGGTGTGACCTGTTACACCTGCCACCGCGGTCAACCGGTTCCGACCGACGTATGGTTCAATATCAGCCCGGTTAACGAGCGGGTCGAAGGCTGGGGTGCGGTGCAGAACCGGGTGACGCCGTTGTCGAGCTATACCTCGCTGCCGTCGGACGCGTTGCAGACCTACCTGGTCGACGGCGATTCCATCAAGGTGCACGACCTGGAGAGCCGTGTCGAAGGCGTGCCGGGCGTCGACGGCTACCCCGGTATCCAGCATACCGAACGCACCTACGCCTTCATGAACTACATTTCCAACTCGTTGGGTGTGAACTGTGTCTTCTGCCACAACTCCCGCGCGTTCTATGACGGGGCCCAGGTGACCCCGCAATGGGCCACGGAGTTGCTGGGTATCCAGATGGTGCAAGAACTGAACAACGACTACCTGATCCCGCTGGAAGGGCTGTTGCCGGAACACCGGCTGGGTCCGAAGTACGGCGATGCGCCCAAGGCGGCGTGCCGGACATGCCATAAGGGCTATCAGAAGCCGCTTCAGGGGACGAACGTCATTCAGGACTGGCCGGAGCTGGCCACGACCTCGGGCGAGCCGGATTACGGGCAATAAAACGAAAGGCCGGGCGACACGCATCGCCCGGCCTGTCACACTGCGCTGCTTGCAGCCGTTTGCGTGCCGCGCCGGAACTCACCTTGAGGGGGTGCGATGCAACAGACCACACCACACACACCGATACTGGACCGCGTGGCGGGGCCGCAGGACTTGCGGCAGATGCCCGATGAGGATCTGGCCGCGCTGGCCGACGAGTTGCGCGCCGAAGTCATTTCCGCCGTCTCGCAGACGGGCGGGCATTTGGGGTCGTCGCTGGGCGTCGTGGAACTGGCGGTGGCGATCCATTCGGTCTTCAACACGCCGATGGACAAGCTGGTGTGGGATGTCGGGCACCAATGCTATCCGCACAAGATTTTGACCGGCCGGCGGGATCGTATCCGGACGCTGCGGCAGAAGGATGGTCTGAGCGGGTTCACCAAGCGCAAGGAGAGCGAGTACGACCCGTTCGGAGCAGCGCATAGCTCGACCTCGATCAGTGCGGCGCTGGGATTTGCGGTGGGGCGCGACATGGGGCGACCGACGGGCGATGCGATTGCCGTAATCGGGGACGGGGCGATCAGTGCGGGCATGGCCTATGAGGCGATGAACAACGCGGGCGCCGAGGGGCGGCGGATGTTCGTGATCCTGAATGACAACGAGATGAGCATCGCGCCGCCCGTGGGGGCGATGTCGTCGTACCTGAGCGGGCTTTACGCCAACGAGCCTTTAGCGCGGGTGAAAAGCCTGGCCGAGGGGTTCGAGGCGGCGCTGCCCGCGCCGATGCGCGAAGGTGCGAAGCGGGCGCGGCAGCTTGTGACGGGCGTGAGCCAGTCCGGGACGCTGTTCGAGGAGCTGGGGTTCGAATATGTGGGCCCGATCAACGGGCATGACATGGGGCAACTTCTGCCGGTCCTGCGCGCGGCGCGGACACGGGCCACTGGGCCGGTGCTGATCCATGTCTGCACGGTGAAGGGCAAGGGATACGCGCCCGCAGAAACCAGCGCGGATTGCGGGCACGGGGTGGCGAAATTCGACCCCGAGACCGGCGTGCAGACCAAGAAATCGGGCGGGGCGCCGTCCTATACCTCGGTCTTCGGCAAGGCGCTGACGGAGGAGGCGGCGCGCGATCCGAACATCGTTGCGGTGACGGCGGCGATGCCGTCGGGCACGGGCGTGAACATCATGGCCGAGCGGTTTCCCAGTCGCGTTTTCGACGTGGGTATCGCGGAACAGCACGCGGTGACCTTTGCCGCCGGGATGGCGGCAAGCGGGCTGCGGCCGTTCTGCGCGATCTATTCGACCTTCCTGCAACGGGGTTATGACCAGGTGGTACATGACGTGGCGTTGCAAGGCCTGCCGGTTAGGTTCGCGATCGACCGGGCGGGACTGGTGGGGGCCGATGGGCCGACCCATGCAGGTGCTTTCGATGTCGGGTATCTTGGCGCTTTGCCGAGGATGGTGTGCATGGCCGCCGCCGACGAGGCAGAGCTGACCCATATGGTAGCGACGGCGGCGGCGCATGACGAAGGACCGATTGCCTTTCGCTATCCGCGCGGGGCGGGCACGGGGGTTGATCTGCCCGCACGCGGCGAGGTGCTGGAGATCGGCAAGGGCCGCATGCTGCAGAACGGCGACGACGTGGCGATCCTGTCCTACGGCGCGCATTTGACGGAGTGCCAGGCTGCAGCCGCCGCGTTGGAGGCTGACGGCCTGTCGGTCACGCTGGCCGATGCACGCTTTGCCAAGCCGCTGGACATGGAGTTGATCCGCCATTTGGCCAGGCATCATAGGGCGTTAATCACGGTGGAGGAGGGCGCAATGGCTGGTTTCGGGGCGATGGTGCTTCAGGCGCTGGCCGCGGAGGGCGCGTTCGACCGGGGAATGGCGGTGCGCACAATGCATTTGCCGGACCGCTATATCGACCAGGCGAGCCCCGAGGACATGTATGCCGAAGCGGGCCTGACACCAGCAGATATCGCCGCAACCGCGCGGGCCGCTGTGGGCCGGGCGGCGGAGGTCGTGTCGCTGAACGCGGTGGGCTGACGCAGTATTTTTGAAACGGCGCGTCGTGCGTCCGGCGGTGACGGTCGGAACCGACCGCCTTTCTTTCCGTTGAGTCAGAGAGTGGCAAGGCGACCGCGTGCATCGCGGGACAGCTCTGTACGTTGGAGAAGAAGCACCCAAAGGGCTTTTAAGATGACGGCAACGGACACGATCGACGGCCCCGACACGGCCCGCGCCAAGAGCGAGGGCGGCAAGAAGACCGCGTCGCTCTATCGGATGGTGATGCCGGGGCATTTGTGCCCGTATGGGCTGAAGTCGTTGTCGATGCTGAAACGGCGGGGGTACGAGATTGACGACAATCCCCTGACGACGCGCGAGGAGACCGATGCCTTCATGTCAGCGCACGGGGTCGAGACAACGCCGCAGACGTTCATCGACGGCGAACGTATCGGCGGTTACAGCGAACTGAAAGCGCATTTCGGCTATCGCGTTCTGGAAGAAGGCGAGACGACATACATCCCCGTCATCGCGATTTTTGCCAGCACGGCGCTGATGGCATTGGCGATCGTGCTGAACCTTTATGACGGCTTTCCGGTGCTGACCTGGCTGAAATGGTTCTTTGCAGGATCGATGGTCGCCCTGGCAATCCAGAAGTTGCAGGATGTCGAAGGTTTCGTGAACGGCTTTCTGGGTTATGACCTGCTGGCGCAGCGCTATGTGCCTTATGGCTACACGTATCCTTTTGCCGAGCTTTACGCCGGCGTGGGGATGATGGCGCTGATCGGTACGGGCAGCGCCCTGATATGGTTGGTGGCGCCTGTGGCGATCTTCATCGGGGCCGTCGGCGGGTGGAGCGTGTTCAAGGCTGTCTATATCGACAAGCGGGAACTGACTTGCGCCTGCGTCGGCGGTGGATCGAACGTGCCTCTGGGTGTTATCTCGCTGACCGAGAACCTGGTGATGCTGGGCATGGGGATCTGGATGCTGTCTGTTCAGATCGCGGGATAGATCGTCTCAGGCTTGCGCGGTCCAGCGGCCCGGTTGCGATCGAACTATACCCTGATCGTCGACAGAAACCCGGATGGTTGCGCCCGTTTCGGCTGTTTCGATCTCGTAGGCGTCGTCCGAGAGGCGGCGGAATACCAGATGGAGCGGGCTGAGCTTTTCGGTGGAGACGTCCAATCTTGCCGCCATGATTTCGGACTGGTCACCAGGCCTGAGCGCAAGGCGGCGGATCGGCAGCGTGAAGGTCGCCAGCGTGAAATCGAGCATGATGTCCGTCGCCCCTAGCACATCGGGCACGGGCGTGCCGTTGTGCGTCCAGCTGCCGTCTTTCTTGCGGCGCAGTTCGAGGCGGGATTTTCTGCCTATGCGGACGCGGCGTGTGGTGCCGTCTTCGCGCGCGCGGATGCGGTATCGCAGCACGCCTCCTTCCGCGTCGGTCGACGAGCCGTCGATCAGGTAGCCCCCCTCGGCATCGGCGAAGCGGCAGGCGTCATTGCCCGAACCGTCCTCGCGCAGCCACAGAATTGCGTGTGCCCCTGCGATCATGGCGCATCTCCCTGTTGCGAGCCTATCCTAGCACGTCGCGTAGGCCACGGCACAAAAAAAGGCCGCCCCCGTGGGCGGCCTTCTGGAACGCGGGATTATTGATCAGCTTTCGGGGCCGACCGAGGCGAGAAAGGCCCAGATATCCGCGGCATCTTCTTCCTTGCGCAACTGATAGGTCATCTTGCCGCGACCGTCTTCGCCGGTGTATTCTTGGAGCCATGGTGTCGGGTCCTGGACGTAGCCTGTAAAGCTTTCCTGATCCCACTCCAGCCCGGCTTCGCCGGCGGCGACCAGAAGGTCAGAATAGTTGAAGTCCTCGACGGAGCCTGCGGTGCGGCCGGCAAGCCCATACAGGTTGGGGCCGACCTGGCCGCCCTTGACGATGGCCTCGCCTGACTCGTCAACGACAACGTGGCAGGCCTTGCACTGGCGAAAGGCTTTTTCGCCGGCTTCGGCGTCACCGTCTTGGGAGAAGGCAGGTGCGGCGAGGCTGGCAAGAGCGATGGCTGTAACGTGGATCTTCATGATATCCTCCAAACGTTTGGCTGAAGTGTCGAGATAGCGTGGATCGGGCGGCGTCAAGTGGCCATGGATCGAGAAACGACCGCATCGAACGGCCCTGTGTTGCATGCCGGCGCGTCGTTTCATGAATCAGGCCACGGCATGGGCGATGGCGCATTGCTTCCAAAGCACGCCGAGCGCCTCGACCAGGTGGTCGATATCCTCGTAGCTGTGCAGCGGGCCGGGGGTGAAGCGCAGCCGTTCGGTGCCCTTGGGCACGGTGGGATAGTTGATCGGTTGCACGTAGATGCCCCAGTCCTGCATCAGGATGTCAGACAGCATCCGGCACTTGACCGGGTCCTTGATCATCACGGGGATGATGTGGCTGGGATTGTCCATGTGCGGGATGCCGCGCCTGTTGAGCTGGGCACGCAGATAGGTGACGCGGTCGCGCTGGGCGGTGCGTTCGGCCCGGCTCTGCTTGAGATAGGCCACCGAGGCCTGCGCGGCGGCGGCCACCGCAGGCGGCAGGGCGGTGGTGAAGATGAAGCCCGAGGAAAAGCTGCGGACAAAGTCGCACATCGCAGCCGAGCCGGTGATGTAGCCGCCCATGCAGCCATAGGCCTTGCCCAGAGTGCCCTCGATCAGGGTGATGCGGTCCGCCAGTCCCTCGTGTTCGCTGACGCCCCCGCCGCGCGGGCCGTAGAGGCCCACGGCATGGACCTCGTCGAGATAGGTCATGGCGCCATGCTTCTCGGCCACCTCGACGATCTCCTTCATCGGACAGATGTCGCCGTCCATGGAGTAGACTGATTCAAAAGCCACGATCTTGGGTGCGTTGGCGGGCAGCTTGGCCAACTGGCGGTCGAGGTCTTCGGGGTCGTTGTGCTTCCAGATGCGTTTCTGCGCGCGTGAGTGGCGGATGCCTTCGATCATCGAGGCGTGGTTCAGCTCGTCCGAGAGGATCACGGCATCGGGCAGGCGGGCGCCCAGCGTGCCGAGCGCGGCCCAGTTGGACACGTAGCCGGAGGTGAAGAGCAGGGCGCTTTCCTTGCCGTGCAGATCGGCCAGTTCGTGTTCAAGCGCAACGTGATACTTGTTTGTGCCCGAGATATTGCGGTTGCCGCCCGCGCCGGTGCCGCACTGGTCGATCGCGTCCTTCATGACTTGCCGGATATGGTCGTTCTGCCCCATCCCCAGGTAGTCGTTCGAGCACCAGACGGTGACCTCGTCGGGGGTGTCGGCGTCATGGCTGCGCGCCCGGGGGAAATCGCCGCAACGGCGTTCAAGTTCGGCGAAGATGCGGTAGTTGCCCTCTTTCTTGAGTGCGCCGAGCTGCGCGTTGAACATGGCATCAAAATCCATGGGATTCCTCCGGTCTTTTTGCTTTGTCGTTTTGGGTCTTGGGCGCGGGTAGCATCCAGCGCCAGAGCTTGGCATCGGGCAATGGCAGCACCATCAGCCAATGTTCGAGAAGAGCGAGTCCCGCGAGGGCGGCCAGCAAGGCGAAGCCCACGATTTCGGCGCCGGTCTGCGCGGCGTAAAGCCGCTCGAGCCAGCAGGCGACGGCAAAGGTCAGGGCCGAAATGGAAAACGGGAAGACCCAGTTCAGTCGCTGGATGCGGAAATGGCTGGCGAGGTGGCCAAGCGCCTTGGGCAGGAACTCGGTATTGATCCGTGGCACGCCGAAATAGAGGTTCAGCTTGGCCGAGATGCGCGCGAAATAGAGGATCGTGAAGGTCCAGAGGCCGACGGTGTTCGCCGCGCCGGCGGCGAATATCCACATCGCGAGGAAGATCATCGTCAGCAGGGTTTCGTGATAGGCCACGGTGCCCCAGGCCCGGATGAAACGTTCCCATTCCGGCAGGCGGTCGGGGCAGTTGCGCAGGTTGGGGCCGGTGATCATGCCGGTCAGGAACGTGAGTTCCACCCAGCCCCAGACCGCCAGTGCGGCGAGGAACGCCCCGTAGGCGGCAAGCAGAGAGGTCTGAGGCAAGGTGGCCGCGAAGCCCCAGAGCCCCAGCCCCAGGACCGGCAGTGAGGACAAAAGGCAGAACATGCGCGCCCGGCCGCCCGCCCGGTCGGCGTGGCGCACCACCATGAGGATTGCCCCGGTGGAGAACCACCAGAGGAAAAGGGCCGCGAGGGCCTCGATCCAGGGCGAGGTCAGCATCGGGCCTCACCGTCCCGGGCCTGACCCGGGACCTCTGCCGCCGAGAGGCCCCGGACCAAGTCCGGGGCGGGTTGGTGGATATGTCGAAACCTGCGCATCAGTAGGCCGGCTCCAGCCGCACGTTTTTCGGCACCTTGTGCGACTTCGCCGGGATCAGCATCAGCCGCACGAAGGCGGTACCTGCGCGGGCCTGCGCCGACAGACGCTTGACGAAACCCATCGGTCCGCCCTCCTTACGCGCGGTGTCGAGGTCGACATTGGCCTTTTGCAGTTTTTCCAGCAGCGGCTGCCATTTCGGGCTTTCGATATCCAGCGTGATCGGGAAGATCTGCTTGGTCAGCGCGGATGTCTTGGTGAAGACCTCGTGTGCGTACCAGTCCGGATCGACGCCGAGCGCCTTGTGAAACGCTGGGCGTTGGTGGTCGCGCACGTACATCGTGGCGTAAACGGCTGTCAGGAAGAACTTGATCCAGTAGACGTTTCTGCCGGAGGTCAGCCGGGGGTCGGTCTTCATCAGCAGGGCGAAGGCCTCGCCGTGGCTGAACTCGTCGTTGCACCATTCGCGGAACCACTTGAAGATCGGGTGGAAGCGATGCTCGGGGTTGGCCTCGAGGTGGCGGTAGATGGTGATGTAGCGTGCGTAGCCGATCTTTTCCGACAGGTACGTGGCGTAGTAGATGAACTTGGGCTGGAAGTAGGTGTATTTCTTCTTCTGCGTCAGGAAGCCGAGGTTCACGCGCAGACCGGCCTCGCGCAATGCGTCGTTGATGAAGCCGGCATGCCGGGCCTCGTCGCGGGCCATGAGCTGGAAAAGCTGGGTGATGTCGCGGTTGTTGCCGCGGCGGTTCATTTCCTTGTAGAGCACGCAGCCCGAGAATTCGGCGGTGCAGCTTGAGATCAGGAAGTCGACGAATTCCTTCTTCAGGGCGGGATCCATTCCCTCCCAGTCGACATGATCCCAGTCCTCGTTCTTCTTGAAATGGCCCTTGTTGGGGTCGGCTTCCATCTGGTCGATCAGCTTGTCCCAGTCGGCGCGCACGGGGCTTACATCAATGGCGTCAAGTTTGTCGAAGTCGGTGGTGTAGAAACGCGGCGTGAGCAGCGTGTTGGACATGGCCGTTTCGGTCGCCATTTCATCGTTGTACTGGCGATCCTGCGCTTCGGCGATCGCGAGCCCCTCTTCAACGGTGGTGGCGTCGGCGGTGTGCTTCGTGGTTTGCATGTTCATAGCGTGACCTCCTCGGAGAAGGAAAACTCGCACAGCTCCATCACCTCGAAATCACCCGTGAGGCGGGTCCATAGCTGTTCCAGCTTGCTGGCGCGAAGGATCGTGGCCTCGCGCTCCTCGCTGACCACTTCGCCGAAGGGCGCCATGATCTCGGGTCCGTGGACCTTCACCTCGTCGCCGGGGTGGATCACCGCCCCGTTGTTGAACCGTACATGCGCGTGCAGGGAGTCAAAGCAATGCGATACTTCGACCGTGCAGGGCGCCCTTTCTATGTCTTTGGTCAGCCATCCCATTTTGGCGTCTCCTTTTTGCTATTGTGCCAGGAGCCTTGCAAAGGCCTTGGCGTTGTCGATGCCGAACCCCATGAGGTCGGCATTCCAGCCCGTGGACGGGTCGTGGATCGCGATGCGTCCGTTGTCGTACCGGACGAGTGTCAGCGGGCCTGTCAGGGCTACGCGGTGTTTGGTGCGCTCGCGCTGGATCACGCGCCAGACGCCCGAGATGAACCCGCCCTCTTTCGGGTTCAGCTCGGCGATGAGCGTGCCGTCCAGTTCGGTCACGGTGGCTCTGCCGGACATGTCGCCGGACAGGTTGAACGTGCGTTCGTGGGTGATCGCGCCGGTGGGCGGCGTGTAGGTGACCGGCTGGCCCGACAGGCGCGACCACGTGACCAGCGCCAGAACGATCAGCACGAAGGTGCAGACCGCGAAGACCAACACGCGCGGGACAAGCTCCTTGTCGTGGCCGTCCTGGGGGGGGCGTGGATGTGGTCGGTCTGGGCCATGCGGTGTCAGGTCCTTTTCATTCCGCCGGTACGGCGCCGGGGGCGATGTCGTCCGCGCCGGTGTCGGTTGCGGCCGGTCTGCGGGCGAGTTTCGGCGTGTTGAGCTGCGCCTCGGCGGTCTCGGCGATGAGGCGCGCGATACGGGCGGCGTCGTCGATGGCGCGCAGCGCGGGCTGCGGCTTGCGCACGTGCCAGGGCCGCACATGCGGCCAGCAGGTCAGATAGCTGAGCGGCGGCGGGTCCATCAGGTCGAGCGCGATGGTACCGTTGCCCGAGCGGCGCAGCGCCAGATCGGCGCTGGCGATGCGGCTGAAGGGCAGGTTCAGCGTGACGGTCAGCGCCGCGCCGACGCGCATCGCAACGCGCCGGTTGGTGATGGTGTAGACGGTGGCGCGGGCCTGCACGTAGCCGATCAGCAACAAGAGCGCCGCCGCCACCGCACCGATGACCAGGAACGGAAAGGACACCCGAAACGCGTGAGCCATGCCCACCTGGTCGAAGAGTGTGACGAAGCGCCAGGCGAAAAGGATCACGAAATAGCCCACCACCCAGTAGAGGTTGAGCGATTGCACCGTCAGCGCCCACCAGTTGGGCCGGCCCTGCCACAGGATATGTTCACCCTCGGGCGGGCGCTCTGGCAGGCCGGGGACCGGTTCCACTTGGAAATCGTCATGGGGCATCGTCATCTCCTTCGTCCGCCTGTCCGCTCAGCCCAGCTTGGGGTTGAGGCGGGCGTCGTCGGCGTAGATCGTGCCGCCGCCGTAATAGGCCGAGATCTTGTCTTCCTCGAGCTTGGTCACCTGGTTCGGTGAGGCGTGTTTCGGTACGCCGGCGAAGTGCTTGCCGTAGAGCTTGAGCACCTTGACGTGGTTGCTCTTGATCCGTGTGAGGGTCATCGGCACCAGCCGCTTGCCCGCGCCGTGATCGCCATCGAGTTCGATCTCGAGGTAGCGGACAAGCTGTTCGGGCTCGTCGACCCAGAGGTCGGTGATCATGCCCACGACCTCGCCGTCGCCGGCCACCACGGGAAGGCCGCGCGGGTCACGGCCCGCAGCCACCTGAAAGTGCTCGTTCGCGCCCATCGGCACGATCTTGGGGTGACCGTGGCCGTCGAGTTCCGGCACGTCCTCGCGGTTGGCCCACGACGCCGGCCCGACGCCATCGGCGAGCGGATCGCCAGTGGGTTCGAACGGAAAGCCGTTGCCTGCGGCGGTCTTTTGCAGGGCGATGTTCGGGCGGTCGCCGCGCTGGCCCGACGGGACGGTCAGTTCGCCCCGGCCGTGGGGCAGGATGAAGGTCTTGTCGCCGGGGACGGGAAACAAGCCCTGGTTGGCGGACAGGTTGCCGTCATCATCTTCCAAAGGGTAGCCCTCGCGCATGTTCTCGCGCTGGATGTAGATGATCAGCCCGGCGAAGAAGATCCAGAACAGCCAGATCGAAAGACTGGCAAGATCGAAGTTGGCGAAGAAAGCATTACTCATGGCATATCCTTTCCATGGATCGGCACATCATGTCGGGAAGTCGGCCAGGCCGATGCGGGCCGCCTCCGATGGGGTAGAATGGGTGGCGGCGCGCGGGTTGCGCACCAGTGGCCCGATGACGGCGAGCGTGACGAAGAGAAGGGCGATTTCTGTGTGGTAGACGAAAGTGTAGCCGGTGGCCGGCGTGTTCAGTACCTCGCCCCAGGCGCCGGAGGTCGCGGCGGCGTTGACCGCGTCACGGATGCCGCCGCCGAACGCGATGGCGAGCCCTGCCGCCGTGGCCTGCGCGGCACCCCAGGCCCCGAGTGCCAGGCCGTGGCCGGCCTTGCCTTGGGTCGTCATGGTCATGGCGGCCGTCAGGGTCGAGACAGCGAAGACACCGCCACCCAGCCCGATCAGGCAGGCCCCGGCAAAGAACAGAGCGGTCGAGTTCATCGGTGCGGCGAAGACGACGATGGCGAAGGCCGCGATGCCGATCAGCACGCCGAGGGCTGCCAGCCGGTGCGCGTTGCGCCCCTGCGCCAGTGAGCGCCCGGTCCAGACAAAGCCTGCGAGTGCGCCGGCGGCCCAGAGCGCGGTCAGAAGCGTGGTGGACGACACCGAGAGGCCCAGGATCTCGCCACCGTAGGGTTCCAGCAGCACGTCCTGCATGTTGAAGGCCATCGTGCCGATGAAGACCACCGCCAGAAGGCGCCCGGCTTGGCCGCCCGCCATCAGGTCGGCCCAGGCCTCGGCAAAGCGGGGGCGGGGGGCGGCGCGCTCGGCCTTGGTCATAGGCGCCATTTTTTCCTGTTTCCACAGGGCGATGAGATTGATGACGATGCCTGCAAGCGCCGCGCCCTGGACCACGCGGATCAAGGCCAGTTCGCTGAAGTCGCGCAGGAGCCAGCCGATAACGATGGCCGAGATCCCCATGCCAAGCAGGAACATCACGTAAAGCAGGGCTACGACGCGCGGGCGCGTTGTCTCATCGGCGCGGTCGGTGGCGAGCGCCAGACCGGCGGTTTGCGTCATGTGCAGGCCAAGGCCGGTCATCAGGAAGGCCAACCCTGCCAGCACCTCGCCCGCAAAGGGCACGTCGTGCACGGTATTGCCCGACAGGACCAGAAGCGCGAAGGGCATCACGGCAAGACCGCCCATCTGCCAGAGCGAGCCGAACCAGAGGTAGGGCACACGTTTCCAGCCGATAGCGCTGCGGTAGGTGTCCGAGCGAAAGCCCAGAAGCGTGCGGAAGGGCGCGATCAGGACCGGCAGTGCGATCATCACGGCGACGATGGTGGCCGGGACGGAAAGCTCGACGATCATGACGCGGTTGAGTGTGCCCAGCAGCATCACCGTGGCCATGCCCACCGACACCTGAAAGAGCGACAGGCGCAGTAGCTCGCCGATCGGCAACCCCTCGCTGGCCGCGTCCGCAAAGGGCAGGGCGCGCAGGCTGAGATGCTTGAGGGGCGACGGACGGCTCATGCAGTCACCTCCATCGCGTGGGAAATGTAGAAACCCGAGGTCACGCGCTGGAGCGGTGCGAGCCTGCCGATGCCTTCGGCCCGCGCATAGGCGCGCGACAGGCGCGCGGGGCTGTGCGGGATCATCGTGGGCGACCGGTCCGAGCGCGGGAAAAGCTTGCCCGCGTACCACATGCTCATCAGCAGCGGCGTGCGCGGGGCGATGGTGAAGACGATCCGGCCCGAGGTGCGCGCCATGAGCGTCGCCAGCGACCGGGCGATATCGGCGTCGCGGTAATAGATCAGGCTGTCCATCGCCAGAACGTGGTCGAACCGGCCCAGCCCCTCGTCCAGCATGTCGCCGGCGTGAAAGGTCACGCGGTGTGCCAGCGTTTCGGGCAGGCGCCGTTGCGCGATGCCCACGAGCGAGGGCGAAATGTCGACCGCCACCACGTCAGCCCCGCGCGCGGCGAGTTCGGTGGTCATGGCGCCGGTGCCGCAGCCCGCGTCGAGGATGCGCGCGCCGCGCAGGTCATTGGGCAGGCGCGACAGCATCTGTTCGCGCATCGCGTCCCGCCCGCGCCGCACGGTTTCCCGGATCTTGGAGACCGGCGCGTCGCTGGTCAGCGTCTCCCACGTGCGGGTGGCGGTCTTGTCGAAATAGGTCTCGACCCGGGTGAGCGTGCGGTCATAGGTCATGCCGTGCCCCTGCGCGCGTCGCGCCCCGGACTTGATCCGAGTCCTCCACGCTGGCCGGGAGGTCCCGGCTCAGGGCCGGGACGGCGGTGCGATATGTTGCGGCGTTGTTCATCAATCGAAACCAAGCAATTCGAAGATGTCGCGGTCTTCCATCGGGGCGGGGGCCAGCGGTTCGGTGCCGCGCCAGAGGGTCTCGGCCAGTTGGACGTATTCCTTGCGGGCCATGACGATGTCTTCCTCGTCGGGCATCTCGAAGAGGGTTTTCTTCTTCAGACGCGAGCGGCGGATGGCGTCGTAATCTGGCATATGCGCGATGCGGTTGAAGCCGACCTTCTCGCAATAGCGGTCGACCTCGTTGGTCTCGCGCGAGCGGTTGGCGACGCAGCCCGCCAGCCGCACCTTGTAGTTGGCCGATTTGGCCTGCACCGCGGCGATGATGCGGTTCATCGCGTAGATGCTGTCGAAATCGTTGGCGGTGACGATGACCGCGCGGTCGGCGTGCTGCAAGGGGGCCGCGAATCCGCCGCAGACCACGTCGCCCAGCACGTCGAAGATCACCACGTCGGTGTCTTCCAGCATGTGGTGCTGTTTCAGCAGCTTGACGGTCTGGCCCACGACATAGCCGCCGCAGCCGGTGCCGGCGGGCGGACCGCCCGCCTCGACGCATTTCACGCCGCCCCAGCCATCGGCCACGAAATCCTCGGGGCGCAGTTCCTCGGGGTGGAAATCGACCTCTTTCAGAATGTCGATCACCGTGGGCTGCAGGCGGCCGGTCAGGGTGAAGGTGCTGTCATGCTTGGGATCGCAGCCGATCTGAAGCACGCGCTTGCCCATCTTGGCGAAGGCCGCCGACAGGTTCGAGGACGTGGTCGACTTGCCGATCCCGCCCTTGCCGTAGACCGAGAAGACCTTGGCCCCTTCGATCTTCATCGATGGGTCCTGGTGAACCTGAACCGATCCTTCGCCGTCTTGGCCCCGGAGGGCCGGGATGTCGTCGCGAGGGCTCATATGTCGCCTGTCCTTTCGGTATTGCGTGTCATTCTGCGGCGACTCCTTCGAGGTGATCTTCGAGGGAGTCGGCGGCGTTGCGCAGGGCCGAGAGAGTGTCCTCGTCGGGCTGCCAATACGCGCGGTCATGCGCCTCGAGCAGGCGGTTGGCCATGCGGGAAGAGGCGGTCGGGTTGAGATCCGACAGCCGCTGGCGCATGTCCGCGTCCAGGATGAAGGTCTCGGACAATCGCTGGTAAACCCAGGGCTCGACCTGGCCGGTGGTGGCGGACCAGCCCATCGTGTTGGTGAAGGCGCTTTCGATCTGGCGGACGCCTTCGGCGCCGTGTTGCATAAGCGCCTCGTGAAACTTGGGGTTCAGGGCGCGGGAGCGGGATTCCAGCGAGACCTGGTCGGCCAGCGTGCGCACCTTGCCCGCCCCACGCGTAGTGTCGGAGATGTAGATCGCCGCCTCTTCACCGCCGCGGGCGCGCTTCACCGCTCGGGAAATGCCGCCCAGCGTGTCGAAATAGTGGTCGACGGTGGTGACGCCCAGTTCGACGGATTCGAGGTTCTGGTAGGCCAGTTCCACGTCGCCAAGCGCGGTTTGCAGCAGTTTGTCGTTGGCCGCGGCCTTGCCGTCGACACCGTAGGCGAAGGATTTGCGCGACAGGTAGGCGTCGGCCAGTTCGTCCTCGTCGTCGAAGGCGGAGCTGTCGACCATCATGTTGACGTTCGAGCCATAGGCGCCCTCGGCATTGGAGAAAACGCGCAAGGCAGCGGTTTGCAGGTCGCAGCCGATCTTCTCGGCATAGGCGAGTGCGTGGGCGCGGATGAAGTTCTGTTCGACCGGCTCGTCGGCCTGGGCGGCCTTGAGCGCGGCCTCGGCCAGCAGCTTGGTTTGCAGGGGGAGAAGGTCGCGGAAGATTCCAGAGAGGGTCATGATGACGTCGATGCGCGGACGGCCCAGCTCCGTGAGTGGGATCAGGTCCGCGCCGCAGAGACGCCCGAAACTGTCGAAGCGGGGGGTGGCCCCCATCAGGGCTAACGCCTGTGCCAGTTGGGAGCCGTCGGATTTGATATTGTCGGAGCCCCAGAGGACGATCGCCACGGTGCGCGGCAGGGTCTTGTGCGTTTCCAGCAGAAGCTGCGCCTGTGCCGCGCCTTCGCGGCAGGCGAATTCGCTGGGCATGCGGAAGGGGTCGAAGGCGTGGATATTGCGGCCCGTGGGCAGGATATCGGGCGAGCGGATGAGGTCGCCGCCGTGCACCGGGGGTGTGAAGCCGCCCGCAAGAGCGTGCAGGAGGGCGGGGATCTCGGTGCTTTGTTTGAGGTGTTTGTCCGCAGTGGCGCGGGTCTCGGCATCTGCGTCGGCCATGAGATCGAGATACTCGGTGCGGGCCGTGTCGGACATGCGCCGGCCCACCACGTGCAGACCCTCTGGGATGAGTGCATCCTCGGTCTCCAGGAGCTTGAGCCAAAGCGTTTCCGGGTCCGAGCCGCCCAGATCCACCGCCTCGGCTTGTTCGGCGATGAGCGTTTCCAGATCGGCGCGTTCGGATGCGCCGGGACGTGTGGCGCGCCAGCGGGTCAGGCTGTCTTTCAGCTCGGCCAGGCCCTTGTAGAGGCCGGCGGTGGCCAGGGGCGGGGTGAGGTGCGAAATGGTGACGGCGCCCGAGCGGCGCTTGGCGAGGCTGGCCTCGGACGGGTTGTTGGCGGCATATAGATAGATGTTGGGCATCTCGCCAATCAGGCGGTCGGGCCAGTCGCGGGGGCCAAGACCCGCCTGCTTGCCGGGCATGATTTCCAGTGCGCCATGCATTCCGAAATGGAGGATGGCGTCGGCTTCATACGTGTTGCGCAGCCACTGGTAGAACTGCACGAAGGCATGGGTGGGTGCGAAGCCGCGCTCGAACAGGAGGCGCATCGGGTCGCCCTCGTAGCCGAAGGCGGGCTGGACGCCGACGAAGACCTTTCCGAAATTCTGCCCCAGCACGAAGACGCCGCGCCCGTCGGATTGCACCTTGCCGGGAGCGGGGCCCCAAACCTTTTCGATCTCGGTAAGGTGGGGCGTGTGGGCGACGATGGTGTCGGCGCTGACATGGGCGGCGACATTGGCCTCTTGCCCGTATTGAGCGGCGTTGCCTTGCAGGACGGTGGCGCGCAGGGCGTCGACGGTTTCGGGTACCTCAATGTCGTAGCCTTGGGCCTGCATTTCCAGCATGATGTTGTGCAGGCTTTCGAACACGGAAAGATAGGCGGCGGTGCCCACGGCGCCCGCGTTCGGCGGAAAGCCGAAGAGCACGATGGCGATTTTCTTTTCCGCCAGTTTGCGGCGGCGCAGGCGGATCAGGCGTTCGGTCTTCTCCACCAGGCTGTCGATGCGTTCAGGACAGGGGAGCCATGGCCTTGGTGTCGGGAGCCGCGCTGCATTTGCGGTGGCAGCCGTCGCAGCCTGCCGGGCCATGGCGGCCAGCAAAGACCGTGGGGCAGGTCGCACCGTCGAGTTCCGGCAGCGCGATGAGCATCGTCGTTTCGATCGGGCCGAGGCCCTGGGGCGAGGCGGCCCATTGGCCCAGCGTCTGGAACTCCAGCGGGTGGGCGGCGATGTAGGGCAGATCGAGGCTCTTGAGTACCGAAATGGCCGCGTCGTTGTCGTTATAGGCGGGACCGCCCACGAGGCTGAAGCCGGTGAGGGACACCAGCGCGTCGATCTTTGGGCCAGCTTCATTCCGGAAGAACGCGTCGATTGCCGGACGTCCGTCGAGACCGCCTGCAAAGGCGGGAAGGACGTTAAGCCCACGCGCGTTGAGGGTGCGGATGACGGCGTCATAATGCGCCGTGTCGCCCGACAGCACGTAGGAGCGCATCATCAGCAGGCCCACGGTGAATGCGCCGGGGATGTGGCCGGGCAGGTCGGCGGGGTCGGTGGTGATGCGGTCGGGCAGGTCGGGATGGTACAACCCAGTATCGGGGTATTCCACCGGCAGGGCAACGCGGGCACCGCGCCACTCGTCATGGCGGCAGTAGCGCGAGACGAGGAAGCGGATCAGGCCTTCGACGTTTTCGTCCGACGCGCCGAGCCAGTATTGCATCGTCAGAAACCATGCGCGCAGGTCCTGGGCCTTGCCCGGGATCAGCTTGAGGATGCGCGGCAGGCGGCGCAGCATCTTCATCTTCTTGGCGCCGCTGTCGACATTCTGCTTGGTCTGGCCACGCAGCTTTTTCATCAGCTTTCGGGTGCCGGATTCGGGCGCCTGCATGTCGAGCGTGCCCATACGGGTCAGGCGCACGATCTTGGCGTCGGCGATGATGCCCGCCAGCGCGTCGCAATCCTCGCGCCGCGCCTCTAGGTCGGGCAGGATCGCGTTGATGTGGTCTTCGAGGAAAAGAAGGTTGGCGATGAGGATGTCGCCCGTGGCGATATCGGCGCGGGCGGCGGCCAGGGCGGCGTCGCTTTCGCGCCATTCGGCGGCGGCATGGACCTTGAGCTCCAGCCCCGGGAAATCCATGCCGAGATTGAGCGCCGCGCGTTCGCAGGACCCGGCGGCGTGGCTGTCCAGCGTCAGGATCACGACCTTGTAAGGACGGCTTATCATGGCATCATCGCGCATAATGGGCTTTTGCCTCGTAAAGCGTGTCGAGGCTGATCTGCGTCATGCCGCGCTCGGCGGCGAAGGTTTCTGTGTTGCGGCGGGCCTTGCCGCGCACGAAGAAGGGGATCTTCTTCAGTTCTTTTTCCGCGTCGTCGAGCCAGGTGATCGAACTGTTGTCGTTGGCTGGCTGCGGTTTCTCGGCCGGATGGGCGATAGGTCCCGGGTCAAGCCCGGGACGGTCTTCCGCCTTGCGGTCGACCGCCTTGTGACCATGGTGGCTGGCGCCGGCGTCGTCGTGGAACTCGAAATCGTCGCGGAACATGTGCAGCAGGTGCTCTTCCAGCCCCATGACCAGTGGGTGCACCCAGGTGTCGAAAATGACGTTCGCGCCCTCGATGCCCATCTGCGGGCTGTAGCGGGCGGGGAAATCCTGAACGTGGACGGGGGCGGAAATGACGGCGCAGGGGATGCCGAGGCGCTTGCCGATATGGCGCTCCATCTGGGTGCCGAGGATCATCTCGGGCGCCAGTTCCTCGATCCGTTGTTCGACGTCGAGGTAATCGTCGGTGATCAGCGCCTCGACGCCGTAGTCTTTGGCCAGGGCACGGATCGGGCGGGCCATCTCGCGGTTGTAGCAGCCAAGGCCGGCCACCTCGAACCCCATCTCGTCTCGGGCGACGCGGGCGGCGGCGGCGACATGGGTGCCGTCGCCGAAGAGGAAGACGCGCTTGCCGGTGAGATAGGTGGAATCGACCGAGGCCGAGTACCACGGCAGGCGCAGGCGGCTGTCGTAGAGGTTTGGCTCGTGCCCCGTGATCTCGGCCACCTCGGCGATGAAATCGCGGGTGGCGCCGACACCGATGGGGACGGTCCTAGTGAACGGCTGGTCCAGTTCACGCTTCATCCAGCGGCAAGCGGCCTCGCCGGTTTCGGGGTACATCAGCACGTTGAAATGCGCAGCGCCCAGCCGCGTCAGATCCTCGGGCGTCGCATTGAACGGTGCGCAGACATTGACCGAGATGCCCATGTCCTCGAGCAGTGCGGTCACCTCGGTAATGTCGTCGCGATGGCGGAAGCCCAGCGCGGTGGGACCGATGAGGTTGGCGGTGACGTGGCCTGTACGCTCCATCGGGCGGGCGAGGTGCCGCACCAGCTGGAACAGGGTTTCGTCCGCGCCGAAGTTTTCCTTGCGCTGGTAGCTGGGCAGGTCCAGCGCAATCACGGGGCAGGGCAGACCCATCTGTTCGGCCATGCCGCCGGGGTCGTCCTGAATCAGTTCGGCCGTGCAGGAGGCGCCGACGATTATCGCCTGAGGTTGAAACCGGTCATAGGCTGTCTGAGCCGCGGTTTTGAAAAGGTTTGCCGTGTCCGCACCCAGATCTCGGGCCTGAAATGTTGTATAAGTGACAGGCGGGCGGTGGTTGCGCCGCTCGATCATGGTAAAGAGAAGGTCGGCATAGGTGTCGCCCTGCGGCGCATGCAGGACGTAGTGCAGGCCCTTCATCGCGGTGGCGACGCGCAGGGCGCCCACATGCGGCGGGCCTTCGTATGTCCAGACCGACAGCTTCATTCCGCCGCCTCTAGCCGCAGCTTGGCACGGCGGTGCAGGGGTCGCGAGAAGAGGCCGGCAAGGTCGCCTGCCTGTTCGTAGAAATGCACCGGGGTGAAGACCAGTTCGATGGCCCACTTGGTGGCCAGTCCCTCGGCCTCGAGCGGGTTGGCGAGGCCGAGACCGCAGACCGTCAGGTCGGGCTGGGCCACGCGGCAGCGGTCGAGCTGCATCTCGACATCCTGGCCCTCGGAGAGCGTCGGGCCCTCTTCCAGCAGGTCGAGGTCGGGGCCGACGACGCCCTTGTGGATATAGGGCGCGCCGACTTCGAGGGCGGTCATCCCGCATTCGCGGGTCAGGAACCGGGCCAGCGGTATCTCGAGCTGGCTGTCGGGGAAAAAGAAGACGGATTTGCCGTCCAGTTTCTCCGCCGCCTGCGAGATCGCTTTTTTGGCCCGTGCGCGGGGCGCGTGTGTTACAGTGTCGAACAGGGTGATGTCGACACCGAACTCCATTGCCACGGCGCGAAGCCACGCGGTGGTGCCTTCTTCGCCGAACGGGAAAGGCGCAGGAATGTGACGCGCCCCGCGCTTTCCAAGTGCGGCGAGGGTGCCGCCGAGGAAAGGCTGGGTAAGGATGAAAGAGGTGTTGGGACCAACCGCGAGAGTGCTGTCGGCGCGGCGCGCTGGCAGCACTTTCACGGTGTCGATGCCCATTTTGGACAGAAGGTCGAGCATCTGGTCCTCGACAACGTCGGGCAGAGCGCCGACAACGAGAAGCTGACGCTCGTCCGTCTCCGGCAAGACAGGGACCATCGAGGCGAGGCAGGCATCCTCGCCCTCGGTAAAGGTCGTTTCGATGCCAGAGCCTGAGTAGTTCAGCACCCGCACATGCGGCGCATATTGCAGCGAGAGCTTTTCGGCGGCGCGGGCAAGGTCCAGCTTGATTACCTCGGACGGGCAGGAGCCGACGAGGAAAAGCTGGCGGATATCCTTGCGGCGCTCCAGCAGGCGGGCAACCTCGCGCTCAAGCTCGGTTTGGGCATCGGCAAGGCCGGCAAGATCGGTCTCCTCGAGAATGGCGGTGCCGAAACGCGGCTCGGCGAAGATCATCACGCCGGCGGCGGATTGCAGCAGATGGGCGCAGGTGCGGCTGCCCACGACAAGGAAAAACGCGTCCTGCATCTTGCGGTGTAGCCAGATGATTCCCGTCAGGCCGCAAAAGACCTCGTGCTGGCCGCGCTGTTTCAGGACCGGGGCGTCGCGGCATCCGGCGGCCGGAAGAGTCGTGGAGACGTCCGTCATGCCGGGACCTCGGACAGGCCCGCCGATTGCAGTCGAGCTGCGCGCAGTTTGAGCAGGAATTGGGCGGCGTTGAAGGCGTAGGCGGCATAAGCGGCGAGCGCCAGGATCATCAGGCCTTGGGGCGTGAGGGAGGCCGTGAACAGTGCCCAGAGATACGCGGTGTGAAGCGCGATGACGGCAAAGCTGAAGACATCCTCCCAGAAGAAGGAAGCTGCGAAAAGATACTGACCAAAAACAATTTTTCCCAGATCGCGCCAGTTATCATGATCACGTAGAGGAATCCGGTCTTCATCAGGATAGACCAGGTGGCGAGCATGTAGCCTTCGCCGGTTGACAGGTAGCGGATCACCAGGCCGAGCGAGATCAGGAAAACGAGGAATTGGGCGGGGGCGAGGATGCCCTGCACGGTGGTCCAGATACTGGCGTCGCGGCGGACGCGCTGCTCGGGTGTGTAGAGCAGGGCGCGGTTCGCGTTTGATGACGCTCGAAGCGACATGGACTCCCCCTCTCAGGCCATGAGATTCTGGTTTGATGCTAGGGTGCGGCCCACCAGAGTGTCAATTAAAATTTACACTTTGCGGCGTCGCGTGGTGTCAACACTATGTGGTGGTTCGGTAACCCGAATCACGGAAGTCGGTTAGGTTCATTCAATGGAGCATTGGCGTATTCCAGGTGGAGATTGCCGTTCAGAAACATGGGGTTGAGGTTTCGTGTTATGCGTGTGTGTCAGGAAAAATTGACATTGAAGAGCCGCCGGCGCACACTATCCTCGTCAGCGAAATTTCCGATCGCTTGCGGATCGTGACGGTGACGACGCGGGGGGAGACGCGTGACAGAGTCCTGGGACAAAAAAGGCTCCGGCCTATCGACAGTGCAACAGCCAGCCATACGGTTTCTGGTCGAGTCGGCGCTCAGAACGGTGATTTCCAACACGGCCAAAGCCGAACCGCGAACCCGCGAGCAATGGATCGAGCGCCTGGTCGAGGCGCTGATGTCCGAGTCCGACAGCAGCTATCGCGCGGTCGTCGCGTCGCTGATGGCCAGCGGTGTGAGCACCCAAGAGATCTTTCAGTCATACATCCCGACTGCCTCGGCCTATCTGGGCGAGCTCTGGGTCAGCGATCGGGCGAGCTTCGTGGATGTTACGGTCGGCGCTTCGCGGCTGCAGGGCCTGTTTCGCAACAAGCCGGCCGACGCGCCGGCCCGGTGGAGCGATCGGAGCATACCGCTAGGCCAATCTGTGCTCATGGTCGTGCCGCAGTTCGAGCAGCACGCGCTGGGCGCCTTCGTGGCGGCCGATAACCTGCGCCGGCATGGGCTTTGGGTGCATATGGCCATCGGCCTCAGGCAAGAGGAATTAGCTGAACTTGCGGGCAGTCGCCGGTTCGCCATGATCGGAATATCGGTCGCCACGCGGAATTCGGTTGAAAAAACCACCGGACTTGTAGATTACGTGCGTTCAAATACGGACTATCTGCCGCCTATCGTGATCGGGGGGCGCGCCGTGGAGGCCGATCCGAAAGCCGTTTCAAAGACCGGCGCGGATTTCTCGGTACGCACGGCACGGGAGGCGATAGAGAAGTGTGGTTTGTCGAGCGTCTCGGAAGCTCTTCCGTTCAGCGGTGTTCTGTGACGCTTATTGGTTTGGGGAAGATCGGAGTGGTCTGATGACCCGTGAGACTCGGAAGTCGGAGAGACTGCGCGCCGGTGCCTTGCCCGATCCCACTGGGGTGGAAAACATCGTAGAGCAGGCCGGCGATCTGGCCGTCTATATCTCGGCCGACGGCGAAGTTGCCGGCATTTCCGTCAATCCCGATTGCCCGTCGCTGGGGTGTCTGGACCACTGGGTCGGGCGGCCGTTCGAGAATTTCCTGACCGTCGAGAGCAAGGATAAGTTCGACCGGCGCGTGGCAAAGATGCAAGCCGATCCGGATGTGACGCCGCGGGCGCTGGAATTGAACCACGTCGACAACGCCACCTGGGAATTCCCGATCCGGTACACGCTTCACCGTGTCTATGAGGGGGGCGGTATGCTGCTGCTCGGTCGGGATATGCAGCCCATCGCCGAGGTTCAGCAGCGCCTTGTCGCGGAGCAGACGGCGCGCGAGCGCGATCAGCAACGGCTGCGCGGCGAGCAGACATTTTATCATGTCGTCCTCGAGGCGTCGGAAACCCCGCTGATTCTGGTGGAACCGGAAAAAGGTCGCATTCGCGACCTGAATAGTGCGGCGGCGGTTCTTCTGGGCACGACGCCCGAAACGCTGAGCGGGTCGTCGCTGGCGCAGGCGTTCGATGGACGCAAGCGCGAGGAGCTGATCGAGGCGATGCGCAGTGCGGCAGGATCGCGCGAGGCGCGCGGTATCGACCTGGTGGCGCGGCGCAACGAGCGCGATCTGAAGCTCTACCCCGAATTCTTCCGTGCAGCGGGCGAACTTTTCATTCTGTGCCGTGTGCGGCCCGTAGATGGCGAGGCCGGGGACTCGATCGAGGTGGCGCAGGTCATGGGCGCGCTTTTTGCAGCCGCCAGCGATGCTATCGTGATCACCGACGGCAAAGGCGTTATCCGGGATGCGAACGAAGCGTTTCTGACCATCGCGGATGCCGCGCAACTGCGCGATGTCAGGGACACCAATCTTGCCGATTTCCTCGTGCGCGGAGCGGTCGATACCAAGCTGATGCTGGAGACGGCGTCCAAGCAGGGGCGGCTGCGGGCCTATGCGACGCAGATTGCAAGCGTGGTCGGCACGCGCGCCAGTGTCGAGGCCTCGGTGACGCGGCTGCGCGACCCGTCCGGTGATTTCGGCTACGGTTTCATCTTGCGCAACACGGCGCTGAGCGAAGGCGCGGATGCTGAAGTGACCAGCGTGGTCAGCGAAGAGGCCATGAAGAATGTCATGGACCTGGTCGGAACAGCATCGTTGAAGGAACTTGTTTCCGCCACTTCGGACGTGATCGAAAAGCTGTGCATCGAGACGGCGGTTCAGTTGACCGGGAACAACCGGGTCGCGGCGGCGGAGATGCTGGGGCTCTCGCGGCAGAGCCTGTACGTGAAGCTCCGCAAACACGGCCTGATCAACGCGACCGCGGACGAGTAGGCGGCCGAAAGCTTTGAGAAGCATTGGGAGTCCTATCTGAAAGGATTTCCGCTCGGCAGCGAGTGGCGGGCCAAAAAAGACCTTTCCCGAATCCGATATGTAAACCATACATGACACCATGAGTGTCTCCTTGGGCATACGGGCGTTGCGTCGCTGGCCTGAACCGCGCGCCATCTTGACCTTGATCAAGCCGATCACGTGGTTCCCTCCGGTCTGGGCGTATCTTTGCGGCGTCGTTTCCAGCGGCATTCCGGTGATGTCGGCGCCGTGGCTGGTCCTGATAGGCGTTGTGCTGGCCGGACCCGTTGTATGCGGCATGAGCCAGGCGGCCAACGACTGGTGCGACCGGCATGTGGACGCCATCAACGAGCCGCACCGCCCGATCCCCTCTGGGCGCATTCCGGGCCGATGGGGTCTGTGGATCGCCTTGGTCATGAGCGGCATGGCGCTGGCGCTCGGGGCGACGCTGGGCCCGTGGGGCTTTGGCGCGACGGTATTTGGCGTGCTGGCGGCCTGGGCCTATTCGGCCGAGCCTGTCCGACTCAAGAAATCGGGCTGGTGGGGGCCGGGCCTGGTGGCGCTGTGTTATGAAGGTCTGCCGTGGTTCACCGGCGCAGCGGTGCTGTCGGCAGGTGCGCCGACCTGGCAAATCGTGGTGCTGGCGCTGCTTTATGCCGTGGGCGCACACGGGATCATGACACTCAACGATTTCAAGGCGCTGGAGGGCGACAGGCAGACGGGCGTGAACTCCCTGCCTGTCACGCTGGGGCCGGAGCGTGCGGCGCGCGTGGCGTGCTGGGTCATGGCGGTGCCGCAGGTTGCAGTGATCGCTCTGCTGGCGGGGTGGGGGCAGGTGTCTCACGCCGCTGGCATCGCGGCATTGCTGGTGGTACAGCTTTGGGCAATGCGCGTGATGCTGGCCGAACCCAAGGGCCGCGCGCCCTGGTACAACGGCACGGGCGTGACCCTGTACGTCAGTGGCATGATGGTTGCAGCCTTCGCGGCGAGGGGGCTGGTATGACACTGGGATGGGGCGGTATCGCACGGCTTTGCCTCGCCAACATGGCAATCGGCGGGATGGCCGCACTGCCGGTGAACCTGTTCAACCGGCTGATGACGGTGGAACTTGCCCTGCCCGCGCTGCTGCCCGGGTTTCTGGTGGCGCTGCATTATGCCGTACAACTGTCGCGGCCTGTCTGGGGGCACAGGTCGGATGCGCGCGGCGGGCGGACACCTTTCATCCTGGGCGGGACGCTTGTGGTGGGAGCGGGGTTGGTCCTGACGGCTTGGGCGATTGCCTTTGCGCCGAGCACGCAGGTTGCGATTGCGGTGTGGATCCTGGCCTATGCGCTGATCGGATTCGGGATCGGCGCGGCTGGCACGTCGTTTTTGGCGCTGCTGGCGACGGCGGCACCGGACGAGAAGAAGGGGGCGGCTGCCACCTTTGCATGGCTTATGCTGATCGCGGGGGCGATTGCGGCCTCGGTGGGGGCGGGGATCGCGCTGAAACCATACAGCCCGGAGCGCCTGATGATGGTGGTGCCGGTCGTGGCGGCGGCCTGTTTCGTGGCTGCGCTGATCGCGACGTGGGGCGTCGAGCGGCGGCTGGGGTCTGTGCCTGCGCCGCAGGAGCCCAAATTGGTCCCGGCCCTGCGGGCAACGTGGCAAGACCCTGCGGCGCGGGCCTTTACCGGCTTCGTGTTCCTGTCGATCCTTGCGTTCTACCTGAGCGAACTGGTGCTGGAGCCTTTCGCAGGACATATTCATGGTCTGAGCCCGGATGAATCGACCAGGCTGTCGGGCGGCAAGGATGGCGCCGCGCTTCTGGGCATGCTGTTAGCGGGGGCCTTTTCGACCTTCGGGATGGGCGGTCTCAGGGCATGGGCCGTGACAGGCTGCGTCGTTTCGGCTTTGGGCTTGCTGGGGCTTGGCGCAGGGGGCGCGCTGGTACCGTTCACGGTGATCCTGGGTCTTGGCAATGGCCTTTTTGTGGTGGGGGCCATCGGGTCGATGATGCGGCTGGCGGCGGCGCAGGAAGGGGCGGCCGGCACGCGGATGGGCGTCTTCGGCGCGGCGCAGGCCGTCGCCGCCGGACTGGCCGGGCTGATTGCCACGGGTACGCTGGACGCGGCCCGTACGATGATGAGCGACGGGGCAGCCTATGCTGCCGTTTTTGGGCCTTGAGGCCGTCCTTTTCTTGGCCGCCGCGCTGGTGGCGGTGCGCATCCTGCACCGGCCGCCCGCGCCGCTGCTGCAACCGGGAGAATGAACCATGTATGACGTTGTGGTGGTGGGAGGCGGGCCGGGCGGGGCCACGGCGGCCGAAGACCTGGCGCGGTCGGGCCACAAGGTGGCGCTGCTGGACAGGGCCGGACGGATCAAGCCTTGCGGAGGGGCGATCCCGCCGCGGCTGATTGCGGATTTCGACATTCCCGAGGCTCTGCTGGTGGCCAAGATCACCACCGCGCGGATGATCTCGCCTACCGGGCGCAAGGTGGACATCCCCATAGAAAACGGGTTCGTCGGCATGGTGGATCGCGAGGATTTCGATGAGTTCCTTCGTGCCCGGGCCGAGGAGGCCGGCGCAGTGCGCGCCACCGGGACTTACCGGCGCATCGCGCGGGAGGACGGACAAACCCGGGTGATCTATCGTGACAAGGTCAGCGGCAACGAGCGGGAGCTGCCCTGCAGGCTGGTGATCGGCGCGGATGGCGCGCGGTCGCACGTGGCGCGCGCCGAGGTCGAGGGCGGGGACCGAATTCCCTATGTCATCGCCTATCACGAGATCATCGCCGCCCCGGTTGCGGTGGGAGAATACGACCCGACACGCTGCGACGTCATCTATGACGGCAGGATTTCCCCGGATTTCTATGGCTGGGTCTTTCCGCATGGCAAGTCAGCCAGTGTCGGCATGGGCTCGATGGTACGGGAGGTGGACGTCAAGCAGGCCACCGCCGATCTGCGTGTGGCGAGCGGGCTGGCGGGGTGCGAGACGATCCGCAAGGAAGGTGCGCCAATTCCTCTGAAACCGCTAGACCGTTGGGACAACGGTCGCGACGTGGTGCTGGCCGGGGATGCGGCCGGCGTGGTCGCGCCCAGTTCAGGTGAAGGCATCTACTATGCCATGGCAGGCGGGCGCGTTGCGGCCACGGCAGCGGCGGCGACACTGGCCTCGGGGCGGGTCAAGGATCTGCGGCTGGCGCGGCAGCTGTTCATGAAAGAGCACAAGACGGTGTTCCGGGTGCTGGCCTCCATGCAGAATGCCTATTACAAGTCGGACGAGCGGCGCGAACGGTTCGTGTCGCTGTGCCATGATATCGACGTGCAGCGTCTGACCTTCGAGGCGTATATGAACAAGAAACTGGTAAAGGCCCGGCCCATGGCCCACCTGAAGATCGGGTTGAAGAACCTGGCGCATCTGACGCGGCTGGTGCCGGCGGCCTATACATGAGCGTGATGATCCCGACATGGGTCGGCGGCGATCTGGTGGCCGTCGAGAAGCTGGAAGCACATGAGCGCGGGTTGCGGCACAAGGCGGTGTCCGTCTTTGTGCTGTGCGGCAACGAGGTGCTGATCCAGCGGCGGGCGTTGGGCAAGTACCATACGCCGGGTCTTTGGGCGAACACCTGCTGCACCCATCCGCATTGGGGCGAGGACCCGGAAGCCTGCGCGCATCGCCGACTGAAGGAGGAACTGGGCATCGAGGGCCTGGCGCTAAATTATCGCGACCAGCTGGAATATCGCGCCGATGTGGGCAAAGGAATGGTAGAGCATGAGGTTGTCGACGTGTTCGTGGCCTCGGTCCCGGAACGGATTGCCGCGCGGCCGAATCCGTCGGAAGTGATGGACACCGCCTGGGCCGATCTTGACGCGCTGGCGGAGTGGGCGCGCAGCATGCCGGAGATCTACACGCCGTGGCTTCGCATCTACCTCGAAGAACATGCAGCGCAGATCTTCGGAAGGGCGGAGAGCCCGGTCTGATCCGGCAAGGGTTCGTTTCAAATAGACATCCGGCGCGCGTCTTGATTTAGTCCGGCGCGATTGGCGGCCGAAGATGGAGCGCACGTGCTTGACCTCAAAGACCTGCAATTTCTGACCGCGCTGGCGCGGCAGAAGCATTTTGCTCGCGCCGCCGAGGAATGCGGCGTGTCGCAGCCTGCGTTTTCGATGCGGATCGCCAAGCTGGAAGAGCATCTGGAGACCAAGATCGTTCACCGGGGCAATCGGTTTCAGGGGCTGACGCCGGACGGGGAAAGCATAGTGCGCCATGCGCTTCAGATCCTCGAGGACGTCAAGCGGCTGGAAACCGAGTTCAGCGCCGAGCCGGGCGACGTCACGGGCGTGCTGTCGCTGGCGGCGATACCGACGGCTGCGGCGCTTGCGGCAAAGACGGTGATCCGGCTGCGAGAGGCAAACCCAGGCATCACGGTGCGGGTCAAGACGATGAACTCGCTGGCGATTCTGCACGGGCTTGAGGCTGGCACCTACGATGCCGGGATAACCTATACCGACAGCGCCAATTCCGAGAGCGCGATCCACAGCTTTTTGAGCGTGACGCCGATTGACGACGAGCAATACGTGCTGCTTGTGCCCGCCGGGATGGTCGAGGAGGGCAAGACAGAGATCACCTGGAAGGAGGCCGGCGCCTTGCCGCTGTGCCTGCTGGAGCCTGGGATGCAGAACCGGCATATCATCGACACGGTGTTCCAGGAGGTGGGCACGCGTCCGCGAGTCGTGGCGGAATTGTCGGGCCTGACCGCGGGGGTTGTGATGGCCATCCAGGGCGCGGCGGCAACGGTGGTTCCCAAGGTGCTGGTCGAGAATACCGGCGCGCCGCGGTCGGTGCGCATCCTGCCGCTGGTGGAGCCTGAGGTGCACAAATCGCTCAGCTTGGTGACCGCGGACAGAGGTCCGGCGCTGCGCACGGTACAGGCCCTGAAAGAGGTCCTGCAATAAGGCCTGCTTATCGTGGGTTTGAATCATACGATTTTTGATCGCGTAATGCATGCTTTAGTATCCCGGAAGCAACGGGAGGACCGATCATGGCATTGGACGATCGCAGCGGCGTATGGAAATCTGGCAAGGGCAAGGGGCGGCATACGCCCAAGGGCCGGCAGCTGGAAGACCAGGCCTGGGAAGAAGTACGCGACCTTCTGGGGGATGCGCCCCGGCGGCGTGACCTGCTGATAGAATACCTGCACCTGATTCAGGACAAATATGGCCACCTTTCGGCGGCCCATCTGCGCGCGCTGGCAGAGGAAATGCGCATCTCGCAGGCCGAAGTCTATGAAGTCGCAACATTTTACGCGCATTTCGACGTGATCAAGGAAGGCGAGGTTCCACCCCCTGCGCTGACCATCCGGGTCTGCGATTCGCTCTCGTGCGAGCTGGCCGGGGCACAGCAGCTTAAAGCGGCGCTGGAGGATGGCATGGACCCTTCCGAAGTCCGCGTTTTGCGCGCGCCCTGCATGGGGCGCTGCGACACTGCCCCGGTGCTGGAGCTGGGCCACAATCACATCGACAACGCGACGGTTGAGAAGGTAGAGGCCGCGATTGCCGCGGATGACACCCACGCGCATATCCCCGATTACGAGGATTTCGCGGCCTACAAGGCCGATGGCGGCTATGAAAAGCTGGCGGAAATCCGCAAGAATGGCGATTTCGAGACCATTCAGCAGACCCTGCTCGATTCGGGGCTGCGCGGTCTGGGCGGCGCTGGTTTCCCTTCGGGCAAGAAATGGGGCTTCGTGCGGGCCGAAGCCGGGCCGCGATACCTGGCCGTCAACGGCGACGAGGGCGAGCCCGGCACGTTCAAGGACCGTTACTATCTGGAGCGTACGCCGCACCTGTTCCTTGAGGGCATGCTGATCGCCGCCTGGGCGGTCGAAGCGAAGACCTGCTTCATCTACATGCGCGACGAATATCCCGCCGTGCTCAAGATCCTCGCCAAGGAGATCAAGGCGCTGGAAGAGGCGGGCGTCGTCGAGGAAGGATATATAGAACTGCGCCGCGGCGCGGGGGCCCTATATCTGCGGCGAAGAAAGCGCGATGATCGAATCGATCGAAGGCAAGCGCGGCCTGCCGCGACACCGCCCGCCTTTCGTGGCGCAGGTCGGCGTCTACAACAAGCCGACGCTGGTGAACAATGTCGAGACGCTCTACTGGGTGACCCGCGTTCTGCGCGAAGGCGGCGAGATCCTGTCGGGCGTCGAGAAGAACGAGCGCAAGGGCCTGAGGTCCTTCTCGGTCTCTGGCCGGGTGAAGAACCCGGGCGTGCACTTGCTGCCCGCCGGGTCGACCATCCTGGATATCGTGGAGGCCGCCGGGGGGATGCTGGACGGTCACACGCTGAAGGCCTACCAGCCGGGCGGTCCGTCCTCGGGGCTGCTGCCCGCGCATATGGATGACGTGCCGCTGGATTTCGACATGTTGCAGCCGCATGGCAGCTTCATCGGATCGGCTGCCGTTGTGATCCTGTCGGACAAGGACAGCGCCAAGGAAGCCGCCATTAACATGCTGAAGTTCTTCGAGGACGAAAGCTGTGGCCAGTGCACGCCGTGCCGCGTGGGCTGCGAAAAGGCCGTCAAGCTGATGCAGGCGGACAAGTGGGACCAGTCACTGCTGGAAGAGCTGAGCCAGACCATGGTGGATGCCTCCATCTGTGGCCTTGGGCAGGCGGCGCCCAACCCCATTCGCCTGACGATGAAACATTTCCCGGACGAGGTGTAAGACATGACCGACAAGATCAAGTTCACACTCGATGGCAAGGAAGTCGAAGCCGAAAAGGGCATGACCATATGGGAAGTGGCCAATGGCCGGGGTCTGAAGATCCCGCACCTGTGCCACAAGCCCGCGCCGGGGTATCGCCCCGATGGCAACTGCCGCGCTTGCATGGTGGAGGTCGAGGGCGAGCGGAACCTCGTGGCCTCGTGCATTCGAGAGCCCAGCGAAGGCATGAACGTCACGACCAACTCGAACCGTGCCGCGACCGCGCGCAAGATGGTGATGGAAATGCTGGTGGCCGACCAGCCCGAGCCCGAGAAGGCGCATGACAAGTCGAGCCACTTTTGGGACATGGCGAAGCTGGCGGGCGTGTCGGAAAGCCGCCTTCCCAGGCTGGAGCCGGACCGCGTGCCGCTTCTGGATGACAGCCACGTCGCGATGAGCGTCAACCTGGATGCCTGCATTCAGTGCAACCTGTGCGTTCGCGCCTGCCGCGAAGTTCAGGTCAATGACGTGATCGGCATGGCCGGACGTGGTCATGACAGCTTTCCCACCTTCGATTTCGACGACCCGATGGGCGAAAGCACCTGTGTGGCCTGCGGCGAATGCGTGCAGGCCTGTCCGACAGGCGCGCTGATGCCGTCCACGGTGGTGGACGACGCGCAGGTGGGTGACAGTGCGGATTATGACCGCGAGGTCGAGAGCGTGTGCGCCTTCTGTGGCGTTGGCTGTCAGATCAGCATGAAGGTCAAGGACAACAAGGTGAAGTACGTCGAGGGGATCAACGGACCCGCGAACGAAGGCCGCCTGTGCGTCAAGGGCCGGTTCGGCTATGACTATATCCACCACTCGCACCGCCTGACCAAACCGCTGATCCGGCGCGAGGATGCGCCCGCGAAGGGGTTGAACGTCGATCCTGACAACTGGCAGGACTTCTTCCGCGAGGCCTCGTGGGACGAGGCCCTGGACGTGGCGGCGAACGGCCTGAAGGGCCGGGGCCGCGAGGTGGCCGGCTTCGGCAGTGCGAAATGCACCAACGAAGAGGCGTACCTGTTCCAGAAGTTCATCCGCCAGGGCTTTGGTCACAACAACGTGGACCACTGCACGCGGCTGTGCCACGCCTCTTCGGTGGCGGCGTTGATCGAGAACGTCGGCTCGGGGGCCGTGACCGCGACCTTCAACGAGATCCAGAACGCCGATGTGGCGATCATCATCGGGGCCAACCCGATCGAGAACCACCCCGTCGCGGCCACCTATTTCAAGCAGTTCACCAAGCGCGGTGGCAAGCTGATCGTGATGGACCCGCGTGGTGTGGGGATGAAGCGTTTTGCCTCGCACATGCTGCAGTTCAAGCCGGGCGCGGACGTGTCCATGCTGAACGCCATCATGCACGTGATCGTCGAGGAAGAGCTTTACGACAAGCAGTATATCGAGGCCTTCACAGAGAATTGGGAGGCCGAGAAGGCGCATTTGGCGCAATTCCCGCCCGAGAAGATGGAAGAGCTCTGCGGCATTCCCGCCGAGACCCTGCGGGAGGTCGCTCGCGAGTTTGCCACGGCGCAGTCCGGCATGATCTTCTGGGGAATGGGCGTCAGCCAGCATATCCACGGCACGGATAATTCCCGCTGCCTGATCTCATTGGCGCTGATGTGCGGTCATGTGGGGCGGCCGGGCACGGGTCTGCACCCTTTGCGCGGCCAGAACAACGTGCAGGGCGCGTCCGACGCGGGCCTCATCCCGATGTTCCTGCCCGACTATCTTTCGGTCACGGATGACGGCGTGCGCAAGGCGTTCACCGAGGTTTGGGAATCCGGTGATTTCAGCAGCGAGAAGGGCCTGACCGTCACCGAGATCATGGATGCGGTGCATGATGGACAGATCAAGGCAATGTACGTGCTGGGCGAAAACCCGGCAATGAGCGACCCTGACGTGGAGCACGCCCGCGACGCGCTTGCGATGCTGGATCACCTTGTGGTGCAGGACATCTTCATCACCGAAACGGCCAACTATGCCGACGTGATCCTGCCGGCCTCGGCCCTTTACGAGAAATCCGGCACGGTATCGAACACCAACCGGACCGTGCAGATGCTGCGCCAGGCGGTGCCGCCGCCGGGCGAGGCGAAAGAGGATTGGTGGATCGAGGTCGAACTGGCCAAGCGCTGCGGCCTGAACTGGACCTATACCGACCCGTCGCAGGTGTTCAACGAGATGGCGATCAACATGCGCAGCCTCGACAACATCACCTGGGAACGCCTGGAGAAGGAGGCAGTGACCTACCCGTCGCTCAGCCCGGAGGACCCCGGCCAGGCCGTGGTGTTCGGCGATGCCTTCCCGCGGCCTGAAGGACGCGCCCGGTTCACTCCGGCCAGCGTGATCCCGCCCGACGATCTTCCGGATGCGGACTATCCGATGGTGCTGACCACGGGACGGCAGCTGGAGCACTGGCACACCGGATCGATGACCCGCCGGGCCAGCGTGCTGGATGCGGTGGAGCCCGAAGCCAACTGCTCGCTGCACCCCTCGACCTTGCGCAAGCTGGGGTGGAGCCGGGCGGCATGGTGCGGATCACCACCAAGCGCGGCTCGATCGACGTGATGGCACGGGCCGACCGTGCGATTGCGCCGGACATGGTATTCATGCCGTTCGCCTATGTCGAGGCGGCGGCGAATATCCTGACCAACCCGGCCATCGACCCCTACGGCAAGATCCCCGAGTTCAAGTACTCGGCGGTGCGAGTGGAAAAGGTCGAAGAGGCGGTGGCGGCGGAATAACCCGCGCGTCGATCATAATTCGCGAAGGGCCGGGGCTTCCCCGGTCCTTTGCTTTTGGCGCCGTCGAGATCGGGAGACACCGCGACAGAACAGCGCTTTTTCTGCACCTACAAAAGTTTACCGTTGCAACAGGCTGGTTCGTGGTATACCAGATTGCGGATTTAACGATTCATTTAACGACTGAAAAACCGGTGTGCTGCCATGAAACTCAATCCGATCGACACGACGGTCACGCTCAAGGACCACATCTATAACCGCATGCGCGAGGCGATCCTCGACATGGACATCTATGCGGACGATGTCGACCTGCGGCTGGACGAGCGTGGACTGGCGGATCAGTTGGGTGTCTCCCGGACGCCGCTGCGCGAGGTTCTGGTGCGTCTGGAGCAGGAAGGTCTGCTGGAGGTGCGCCCGCGCCGTGGCATTTTCGTACAGCGCAAGACGCTGTCGGATATCCTGGAGATGATCGTTGCCTGGGCAGCGCTGGAAAGCATGGCCGCGCGGCTGGCGTGTGACACTGCGACGGATCGCCAGATCGCCGGCCTGCGGACCATCGCGGCGAAATACTCGGTGTCCAAGTCCGGTGCGGACATCGCGGAGTATTCCGACGACAACATCCGTTTCCACCAGAAGATCCTCGAAATCTCTGGCTGCGAGCTGTTGTCCCGCATGGCCGAGAACCTGTTCGTGCACATGCACGCGGTACGCCGCCGGTCCATGGCCGAGGAAGACCGCGTGCCGCAATCGGTGGCGGATCACATGGAAATCATCGAGGCGCTGGAGGCGCGCGATGCGGACCTTGCCGGGGCCCGCGTGCGCGATCACACGATGCGCCTGCACGACCACGTGCGCGAGGTCTGGACCCGCGCAGGAATAACGAAAAACATGGGGGAATAACCTGATGAAAGCATTGGACGGCATCAAGATTCTGGACTTCACGCATGTGCAGTCCGGTCCGACCTGCACGCAGCTTCTGGCGTGGTTCGGGGCGGATGTTCTGAAGGTGGAGCGGCCCGGCGTGGGCGACGCCACGCGGCAACAGCTGGTGGATGTGCCGGGCGCGGACAGCCTTTACTTCACCATGCTCAACCACAACAAGCGCTCGATCGAGCTCAATTCCAAGAACGAGACCGGCAAGCAGGTTCTGACCCGGCTGATCGAGGAATGCGACGTGCTGGTCGAGAACTTCGCGCCGGGCGCGCTGGATCGCATGGGCTTTTCCTGGGAGCGGATCCAGGAGATCAACCCCAAGATCATCATGGCCTCGGTCAAGGGCTTCGGCCCCGGCAACTACGAGAACTGCAAGGTCTACGAGAACGTGGCGCAATGCGCCGGCGGGGCGGCCTCGACCACCGGCTTCCGTGACGGCCCGCCCCTGGTGACCGGCGCGCAGATCGGCGACAGCGGCACCGGGCTGCACCTGGCGCTGGGCATCATGACGGCGCTTTTCCAGCGCGAGCGTACCGGCCGCGGCCAGAAGGTGCTGGCGCCGATGCAGGACGGGGTGCTGAACCTCTGCCGCGTCAAGCTGCGTGACCAGCAGCGGCTGGAGGCCGGGCCGCTGAAGGAATACAGCCAGTACGGCGAGGGCATCGAGTTCGGCGAGGCGACACCGCGCGCGGGTAACGACTCGGGCGGCGGCCAGCCGGGCCGGATCCTGAAGTGCAAGGGCTGGGAGGACGACCCCAACGCCTACACCTACTTCATCACCCAGGCCGCGGTGTGGGAGCAGATCTGCGACGTGATCGGCAAGCCCGAGTGGAAGACGGCCGAGGGCTATGCCACGCCGCCCGAGCGGCTGGACAAGCTGAACGAGATCTTCGGCACGATCGAGGAGTGGACCATGACCAAGACGAAGTTCGAGGTGATGGACATCTGCAACCCGCTGAACATCCCCGTGGGCCCGATCCTGTCGACCAAGGAGCTGATCGAGGACGACGGGCTGCGGGCGACCGGTACGATCGTCGATGTGGACCATCCCAAGCGCGGCAAGTACGCGACGGTGGGCTGCCCGATCAAGCTTTCGGACAGCGCGGTGGAGGTGACCCGTTCGCCGCTTCTGGGCGAGCACACGGTGGAGATCCTGCGCGACGTGCTGGGCTATGACGGAGGAGGAGCTGCAGGCCGTGCTCGACAGCGGCGCGGTCGGAGACCCGCAGAGGACTGCGGCGGAATAAGGATCATGCCAGGGGCAGGCCGGTGCTGGCCTGCCCCTGACCGCGGGCAGATCTTGATGCATTGCATGAAATTTGCTTCGTAGGCCATTTACGCGAAAGCATTTTCTTACCTCCGTTTTCACTCTGTCAGACGGGTGGTGCGGCGCGCGGGGCGTGTCGCGGAAGAATTTCTTGCAATGAAGCCGTACATGTTATTTGTTGCTGGGGCGTGTAATTTTATTTCGCGCCTCGGGTTTCGTGTGCAATTAAAAACAATTGTATGCAATGCGGGTTGGTTGGGAGGATCAGCTAGCGCGCCGGCGACCAGCCGGAACACCATAGGGAGGAGAACCATGAAGACCTTTAAGCTACTTGTAGCGAGCGCATCTGCGCTGGCATTGACGGCGCCCGCGGCGCTGGCGGAATGGCAGCCGCAGAAGCCTGTCGAGTTCATCATCATGGCCGGCACCGGCGGTGGTGCGGACCAGATCGCACGGCTGTTGCAGGGCCTCATCCAGAAGAAGGATCTGAGCCCGCGGCCGTTCATCCCGATCAACAAGCCGGGCGGGTCGGGCGCCGAGGCGTTGCGCTATCTGCAGGACAAGGCGGGTGACAACCACGTGGTGATGATGACGCTGAACAGCTTTTACACCACGCCGATCATCCAGGAGGACCTGGGGGTCGACGTGACCGAGTTCACGCCGATCGCGCTGATGGCGATGGACACGTTCCTGCTGTGGGTCAACACCGACCGCGAGGACATCGCCGACCTCGAGAGCTTCAACGCGGCGGTGTCCGAGGCGGGGCTCGACTGGAAGGTCGGCGGCACCGGATCGGGCCAGGAAGACAGCGTTCTGACCGCGATGATGGAGGCCGAATTCGGCTATGACGTGACCTACATTCCGTTCCCCGGCGGCGGTACGGTGGCCAAGAACCTTGTCGGTAATCAGATAGATAGCACCGTCAACAACCCCGCCGAGCAGATGGAGTTCTGGCGCGCGGGCAACACCAAGCCTCTGGTGCAGTTCACAGCCGAGCGGATGCCGGCCTTCCCGGACGTGCCCACGGCCAAGGAGCTGGGCGTGGAGATCGAGTACTACATGCAGCGCTCGGTCAACGGCCCGCCGGACATGGATCCCGAGGCGGTGGAATGGTACACGAACCTGTTCCAGGAGCTTTTCGACAGCGAGGAGTGGCAGTCTTACTGCAAGTCGGACGGCCTGACCTGCGACCAGATGATGAAAGGCGAGGACCTGGCCACGTTCCACGAGAACCAGAAGGTCGCGCATGAAAAGCTGATCGAGAAGGTCGGCGCAAGCGCGATCACCGGCGAATAAGACAAGGCATATCACCGAAAGGTTAACGGTGATTTGAGGTCGAGGGCGGCGCGGACCACGCGCCGCCCTTTTTTCAAGGCGCAAGGGGTAAACAGCGCCGGATTCGGCGTCAATGGCACGTCGGTATCGCGTCGGTATCCGAGTGGCATGGCGTCGGTGCCATTTTCCCACCTTTCGGGGGTTAACAGGGCGACCGTTGCAAGACGCGCGGAAAAGTCTTCTCAAGACTTTTGCCAAGACTTTTCAGAAAGGGGTGTATCCCCTTGACATACGGTAGGGCAATTCCCATCTATACTGTATGAAACAGACCAACGTCCGCCAGTTCTTCCAAAAGTTCCCCACCGACGAAGCTTGCCTTGAGCATTTGTTCAATGTCCGCTTCGGCCAAGGCCACGTTTGCCCAAAGTGTGAACGCGAGGCCAAATGGTATCGCCTGACCAACGAGCAAGCCTTTGCATGCCAGTGGTGCGGGCATCACATTCACCCGATGGTGGGCAGCATCTTTGAAAAGAGCCGCACCCCACTTCAATTGTGGTTCTACGCGATCTTTCTATTCACCACGTCCAAGCACGGCGTCAGCGGCAAGGAATTGCAGCGCCAGCTTGGCGTTACCTACAAGACCGCATGGCGCATGGCGCGGCTGATCCGCGAACACATGGCGGCTGTGGACGGTGACGAGCCTATCGGTGGCGAAGGCAAGGTGGTTGAGGTTGACGAGACCTACTATGGCAAGACTGTCAAAGGTCGTCGTGGTCGTTCACTGGACGGCAAAGCCGTGCTGGTTGGCATGGTTGAACGCGACGGGCGCGTGATAACCAAAGCAATTCCAGACATTAAGGCCGTTACTCTGCATGAAGCGGTTGAGCAGAGCGTTGCAAAAGGTACTGAACTGCACGCTGACCAACTTAACAGCTACAACCACCTTGATCAGAAAGGCTATGACCTCAAGCGCGTAAACAAGCTGCGCGACGGTTGGTATGTTGGCCCTGCTGGTGAAACAGTAAACGCCATTGAGAACTTCTGGCGTCACCTCAAATGCTCAATCGAAGGGACGCACACCAGCGTGTCGCCCAAGTACCTTGAGCGTTACGCCAAAGAGTTTGAATACCGGTTCAATCGCCGGATGCGTCCCGAGATGATGCTGGACGAGTTGCTTTCCCGCTTTCCTGAACTGGACGCTTGATTACATCATTCAGCTTATCGAGGTCGCCGTCTGGGTCGGCTTCGTGCTCATTGATAAACTCTTCAAGACTTTTCTCTTTTCGGGCTTTCTTCAAGTTTACCATGCTGCACATCCCATAGCGCGACTTCTATTTTTCCATCTTCTAGAAAAGATACGACACCGTCCATTTTCACTATCAGTTCATTCTTGAGACGCTGTTTCGCTCCGTAGCTAAGCGTTGCGGATACTCTTACGGGCGTTTCTTCACGCTCAGGCAACCCAGACACATCTATATTGTGGGACGCAAAATGCCCACTGCAAGTAGGGCCTACGGTTAAAAAACTAGTCATGCGCTCTTTTTCTTCCGGAATGCGATTTTTTACTTTCACGTCCAGATCATTCAAGCGCACATTAAGTGGCTTCTTGCCAATATTTAGCACGTTTACAGTTACTTGTAGGTATGGAACGATTTTATTATTGCGCGAGACAGTGCTTACCCCAACGCCTTGAAAAACCAACTTATACCGATCTGTTGACGCTTCCCATCTATCAAGTAACTGACGCGCAAGAACCGATACACAGGCGGCGACGAAAAAGAAAACGACATAAATTTGCAGCCAGGGGAGGCTTTCCGCCCAAGCCATCAAGCCAGCCCCAATTGCGATAACGGATGGAAGAACGACCGTTGACACCCATGGGTTCGTGAGAAGCCCATAGAGGCCTTCGGCTGTAAAAATCCAACCAAGCAACTTTTTGGCGCGTTCCATGCTTCCCTCATCTCACGACTCCCGCCGTGGAGTCGAGAGGTAAACGTATGCTGAGGGGATACACCCCTTTCAGAAAAGTCTTGGCGGAGGAGACGGCACGGCGGGTGGGTTACGGACGGAGCAGGATCTTGCCGCGATGGGTGGCAGATTCCATCAGCTCGTGGGCGGCCGTCGCCTCCTCGAAGGGGAAGACCGTGTGCGTGTAGGTGCCGACCGTGCCCTCGGCCAGCAGCGGCCAGACCTTTTCAAGAAGGTCCTGCGCCACGCGGGTCTTGAACGTGTCGGGACGCGAGCGGAGGGTCGAGCCGGTATAGACGAGGCGCTTGAGCATTACCGGCATCAGATCGATTTCCATCTTCGAGCCGCCGTTGAACGCCAGCTGCACGATGCGGGCGTCGGCATGGGCGGCCTTGATGTTGCGGGCCACGTAATCGCCGCCGATGATGTCGAGGATCAGGTTCGCGCCGCCGGCCTCGCGCACGATGGGGACGAAATCCTCGGTCTTGAAGTCGATGGCGCGTTCGGCGCCGAGCTTGGTGACATAGTCGATGTCATCCTTGCCGGTGCATGTGGTGAAGACGCGGCAATCCAGCGCCCGGCCCAGCTGGATGGCGGTGGAGCCGATGCCGCCGGCGCCGCCATGGACGAGCAGCAGGTCATTGGGGGCAGGGGGCCTGTCGAGAAAGAGATTGGACCAGACGGTGAAATAAGTTTCGCAAAGGCCCGCCGCGTCGGTTGCATCCATGCCCGCCGGGATGGGCAGACAGTGGGTGGCGTCGACCGCCACGTACTCGGCATAGCCGCCGCCATTGGTCAGGCCGCAGATCGCGTCGCCCACGGCCCAGCCCGAGACGTTGTCGCCAAGGGCCGCGACCTCGCCGGAGACTTCGAGGCCCAACAGGTCGGACGCGCCCTTGGGCGGCGGGTAATGCCCGCGCCGCTGGACGAGGTCGGGGCCGTTGACGCCCGTGGCGGTGACCTTGATGAGCACTTCGGACGGCGCGGGTTCGGGAACGGGGCGTTCGCCCACCTCCAGTACCTCGGGTTTGCCGGGTTCGCGCATTTCCACGGTTTTCATCATCTCGGGCAGCATGTGGATCTTCCTTTTCTGTCGGTTGACCCTGAATGTGCATTTATACCGGGGGTTTCAACCGGATTGGCCGCGTGGTGGGTTTGCACCCACCCTACGGGAGGCGGCTAGCCGAGTTCCGACAGGTCGACGTCGGGCAGGCTGTCAAGGGCATTCTTCAGCGCCTCGCCCCAGCCCTCTGACACGGCATGGAAATAGGGGCTGTCGGCCTCTATCCGGCCGGTCTGGCCTATGGTCAGGCTGTCTGTCTCGTAGATGTGGAAATCGAAGGGCGCGCCCACGGTCAGGTTGGCCTTGAGCGTTGAATCGAAGCTGACGAGCAGGAGCTTCATCGCGGCCTCGAACGTCAGGGCGGGGTCGAAGGCGCGCACGAGGATGGGGCGGCCATACTTGGTTTCGCCCATCTGGAAGAAGGGCGTGTCGGAGCCGGCCTCGATGAAATTGCCCTCGGGGTAGATCAGGAAGAGGCGCGGCGGGCTGCCGGCGATCTGGCCGCCCAGCATGATCGTGGCGTTGAACGTGCCTTCGGCGCGCTGGCCGCTCTCGCCCGTGCGCTCGATCACCTCGCGCAGGGTGTCGGCGACCATGCGCGCGGCCTGAAACAGCGAGGGCACGCCCAGGAGCGAGGGCGTGCGGTCGCCGGGAGACTTGGAGCGTTCGTCCAGCAGGCTGATCACGGATTGCGTGGTGGCGAGGTTGCCGGCTGAGAGCAGCGTGATGACCCGTTCGCCCGGGTTTTCCCAGCTTGTCAATTTCTTGAAGGTCGAGATGTTGTCGAGCCCGGCATTGGTGCGGGTGTCTGACATGAAAACGAGGCCCCGGTCGAGAACCATTCCCACGCAATATGTCATGCCCGTCCTTCGCTATTGTTGGGTGACGTCGATCTCGACCTCGAGACGTTCCTCGGGGCCGCCGATTCTGGTGCCTGTGATGGGCGCAGCATCCGCGTAATCGAGGCCGGTTGCAACGCGGACGTAGCGTGTGTCGGGGGAAATTCCGTTGGATATGTCAAAGCCGACCCAGCCCAGCGCGTCGACATGCGCCTCGGCCCAGGCGTGCATCGCCTCCTGCGCGGTGCGGTCGTCGAGCATCAGGTAGCCCGAGACGTAGCGTGCGGGAAAGCCCATGGCGCGGGCACAGGCGAGGAAGATGTGGGTGTGGTCCTGGCAGACGCCCTTGCCGTGGGTGATCGCGTCCTCGGCGGACCAGCTGGGCTCGGACGCGCCGACCTGAAAGGCGACGCTGTCGCGGATCGTCTGGCTGAGCGCGTGCAGGCGGTCGAGCGGGTCGGGCGCGTCGACCTTGCGAATGAGGGCGCGGGCGCCGGATTTCGCCTCGGTCCGCCTGGTGGCCTGTTCATAGAGCCAGAGCGGGGCGGGGCCTAGGTGCCGGCCCAGGACACCGCTGACATCCTCGAGCACCACTTCGCCCTGGCTGGTGACGGTCAGTTCGGTGGTGTCGCGGTCGAAGCTGACGAGTTCGACGGCGTTGTTGTGATGGTCGGTGAAGTCCGCCTCCTTGCGGCCGTTCTCGATGCTGGTGGTCCAGTTCAGAACCTGCTGGGCGCGCGTGGTCTTGGGCGTCTTGCGCAGCTGTTGCAGGCCATAGACCACGGGACCGGAGAAGCGGTAGCGGGTCACGTGTTTGATATGCAGGTGCATGGGGTCATTCATAGAAGCGGTACTCGCGTTCGATTTCCTGCGCGAGGTCGGCGAGAAGGGCGATGATCTCGGTGATGTATTCGTGCAGACCGTATTCGAAGATCGCGTCGACCTCGTGGGCGAGGTATTTGCGGTTGATATAGTCGAGCTTCCTCATGGCGTCGGAGGGATGCGCGTTGCCGGCATTGAGGCTGCGCAGGTTTTCCTGAAGCTGGGCGGCGCAGAAGGCGAGGCTGCGGGGAAGGCGCTGGTCGAGGATGAGGAAATGGGTGATGTCGCGGGGGCCGGAATCGGCGCCGTATTCCATGCGGAATCCGCCGCGCGCCGCGACCGAGCGCAGGATGGTTTCCCATTGCACGTTATCCAGCGCCGAGCCCACCGCGCGGGCCGTGGGCAGCAGGACGTAGTATTTCACGTCGAGAATGCGTGCGGTGTTGTCGGCGCGTTCGAGGAAGGTGCCCAGCCGGGCGAAATCGTAGCGTTCGCCGCGCAGCATGGTGCCGTGGGTCATGCCGCGCACCAGCGAGGTGTTCTGACGCAGGGTGCGCAGGCAGCCGGGCAGGTCGCGTTCGGCCACCTGGCGGGAAAGGTTATCCTGGGCGTTCATGTAGGCGCTGTTGATCGCCTCCCACATGTCGCCGGTGAGAGCGGTGCGCACGAGCCGCGCGTTCTGGCGGGCGGCGCAGATGCAGGAATAGACCGAGGAGCTGTTGCCCCGGTCGCGCAGGAGCCAGTTGATCGCGGCCTCCTTGGTGACCTCGCCCTTTGCCGCCTCGAAAGCGGGCCAGACGCCGGCGGATTGCAGGACCGAGCGCCATTCCGCCGCGCTGTCGCCCATGCGGGTCAGCGCGATGCGCTGGCCGGTCTCTATCAGGCGGGCGGTATTCTCGGCCCGTTCGAGGTAGCGGAAGAGCCAGAAGAGGCCGTTTGCGGTTTTGCCGAGCATCGCGTCAGTCCTCCAGCACCCAGGTGTCCTTGGTGCCGCCGCCCTGCGACGAGTTCACCACCAGCGAGCCTTTCTTGAGCGCCACGCGCGTCAGCCCGCCCGGCGTGACCTGGATGCCGTTCGGGTTGACCAGCACGAAGGGGCGCAGGTCGACATGCCGGGGGCTGAGACCCTTGGCGGTGAAGGTGGGCACCGTCGACAGGCTGAGCGTGGGCTGGGCGATGTAGTTCGAGGGCCGGGCGTCGAGTTTCCGGGCGAAGTCGGCGATTTCCTTTTTCGAGGCGGCGGGCCCCACGAGCATGCCGTAGCCGCCGGAGCCGTGGACCTCTTTGACCACCAGTTCGGCGAGGTGTTCGCGGACGTAGGCCAGATCGTCCGCCTCGGAACAGCGCCAGGTGGGGACATTGGGCAGAAGCGGCTGCTCGCCGGTGTAGAACTCGACGATCTCGGGCATGTAGGAATAGATCGCCTTGTCGTCGGCGATGCCCGTGCCGGGCGCGTTGGCGATGGTGATGCCGCCGGCGCGGTAGACATCCATGATGCCGGCGACGCCAAGCTGGCTGTCGGGGTTGAAATTGAGCGGATCGAGGAAGTCGTCATCGACGCGGCGGTAGAGCACATCGATGGGTTTGTAGCCACAGGTCGTGCGCATGGCGACACGGCCGTCGACCACGCGCAGGTCATGGCCCTCGACCAGTTCGACGCCCATCTGATCGGCCAGGAAGGCGTGTTCGAAATAGGCGGAGTTGTAGATGCCGGGGGTCAGCACGGCCACGACGGGCGCGTCCTTGGTGCCCGCGGGCGCGCAGGCGGCCAGAGACCGGCGCAGGTTCGTGGGGTAGTTCTGCACCGGCTGGACGCGGTTGCGGGAAAACAGCTCTGGGAACATCTGGAGCATGGTTTCGCGGTTTTCCAGCATGTAGCTGACGCCCGAGGGGGTGCGGGCATTGTCCTCGAGCACGAAGAATTCGCCCGGTCCGGTGCGCACGATGTCGATACCGACGATGTGGGTATAGACGCCGCCCGGGGGTTCGACCCCGATCATGTGGGGCAGGAAGGCGTCGTTGCGGGCGATCATCTCGGCGGGCAGGCGCCCGGCCTTCACGATTTCCTGCTTGTGATAGATGTCGTGCAGGAAGGCGTTGATCGCGCGCACGCGCTGTTCGATGCCGCGCGACAGCCTGAAGAATTCGTTGCCCGACATGATGCGGGGGATGATGTCGAAGGGGATCAGCCGTTCCTCGGCCTCGGCGCGGCCATAGACGTTGAAGGTGATGCCGGTGAGGCGGAAGAGATCCTCGCACTCTCTCTGCTTGGCGCGCAGGCGGGAGGGGTCCTCGGCGTCGAACCATTGATGGAACGTCGCATAGGGGTCGCGCAGGGTCTTCTCGGTGCCCCACATTTCGTCGAAGAAAGGGTCTGATGGCATGTTCACCTCCGGCATTTCATAGAAGCAGGCAGGCGCGAAGCTGGCAAGATAGTGGTTTGCAGCCCGGTGAACGCGTTACGCTAAGAGGCGGGAACTGCTGGATTTTTGTGCAAGGCCGGTTCAGGTGAAACGAAAGAAGACCGGCGCGGTGCGGCGGATGTAATCCTCGAAGAAGGTGGTGAAGGTGGCCACCAGCGGGGGAAACGCCTCGTAGGGCGGGTAGAAAAGCGTGAGCCAGAGGGGGCTGACCTGCCAGTCGGGCATAAGGATCGTGACCTCGCCCGAGGCCAGCCCGTCGGCCACGAGGAAATCGGGCAATACGGTGATGCCCTGGCCGTGGCGGGCCATCTGGTAGAGCAGATCGCCGTTGTTGGTGATCAGGCTGCTGCCTGCCTGGACGCTGCGCTGGGCCTGGTCGCGGGTGAACTCCCACGTCTCGGGCGTGCCGGTGGCGCTGTGGGACAAGCACAGCTCGCGGAGCAGGTCGGCAGGATCGGCGGGGGGCGCGGTGTCGGCAAAGAGGGACGGGGCGGCGACGGCGTGGCGCGGCACCTCGCAGATCTTGCGCCAGATGGTGGATTTGTCGGATGGCGGGCCGGAGATGCGGATCGAAAGGTCGTAAGGGTCTTCGATGATGTCGACGAAGCGGTCGGTCAGGGTGACGCCGAGGTCGATCCTTGGGTAGGCGTCGCGGAAGGCGGCGATAAGGCCCGGCATCAGGCGCAGGCCCAGCGACATGGGCGCGTTGAGGCGCAGGCGGCCCTGGTCGGGATGGGCCGCGTGCATCAGCGCGTCGGTTGTGGCGTCCAGCTCGGTCAGCAGGGGACGATAGCGGGCGGCCACCACGGCGCCGGCATCGGTGAGGGAGACCTTTCGGGTGGTGCGCAGGAGAAGCTGCTGGCCGAAGCTGTCTTCGAGCTTCGCGATGATCCGTGTGACGCTGGAGGGCGTCATGTCGAGCGCACGGGCGGCGGCGGCAAAGCTGCGGCGCTCGGCCACTTCGAGGAAGACGCGGATGGGCTTGATATCCTGCATGGGGCAATTATTGCACCATATGCAATAGTATATGCAAGTTTGTTGCTATTCTCCTGAGTGGCTCTTTGCTCCAGATTGCTTGGTAACGAAGGATCAACCGAAAGGGCTGTATCATGATTACCGAGATCAAGGGCCTGCACCACGTCACGTCGATGGCGGGCGATGCCAATGAGAATAACGCGTTCTTTACAAAGGTGCTGGGTTTGCGCCGGGTGAAGATCACGGTGAATTTCGACGCGCCGGAGGTGTATCACCTTTACTTCGGCGACGAGGTGGGCACGCCGGGGGCGGTGATGACGACCTTCCCCTTTGGCCAGATGCCGCGCGGTACGCGGGGCGTGGGCGAGGTGGGCGTGACCGAATTCGCGGTGCCGCATGGCGCGCTGGGTTATTGGAAAGACCGGCTGGCGGCGGCGGGCGTGACCGGGCTGGCCGAGGACACCGCCTTTGGCGAGAAGCGGCTGGGGTTTGACGGGCCGGACGGCGACGGGTTCGCGCTGGTCGAGACGGATGTGCGCGGGCGCACGCCCTGGACCGGGGCGGATGTGCCGGCAAGTGCCGCGATCCTGGGCTTTCACGGGGCCCGGTTTGCGCTGCGGGATGCGGATGCGACCGGCGAGCTGTTGCGCTTCATGGGGTATCAGAAGATGGACACCCAAGGCGACCTGACGCGGTATGTGGTCGAGGGCGGGAATGCCGCCGACACGATCGACCTGCAGGAGGCGCCCAGTGCCAAGGCGGCCCGTCAAGGTGCGGGATCGGTACATCACATCGCGTTCTCGGTCGAGGACCGGGCGACGCAGCTGGAGGTGCGCAAGCGGCTGGTGGACACAGGGTACGACGTGACGCCGGTGATCGACCGCGACTATTTCTGGGCGATCTATTTCCGCACGCCGGGCGGTGTGCTGTTCGAGGTAGCCACCAACGAACCCGGGTTCGACCGGGACGAGGATACGGCGAACCTCGGCTCGGCGCTGAAGCTGCCGGACCGCTACGAGCCGCACCGCGCCAAGATCGAGGCGCATCTGCCGAAGCTGGTGGAGTAGGGCGATGGCGCTGGACCTTTACCATGCCAAGACGCGGGCGCCGGACGCCGGCGCGCCGCTGATCTTTGCCTTTCACGGCACGGGCGGGGACGAGACGCAGTTCTTTGACCTGGTGCGGCAGGTCAACCCCGGCGCGGGCATCGTCTCGCCCCGGGGAGACGTGTCGGAGCACGGCGCGGCGCGGTTTTTCCGGCGCACGGGCGAGGGGTCTATGACATGGACGACCTGGCGCGGCGCACGCAGGCGATGGTGCGGTACATCGAGGCTCAGAAGGCGGCGCATCCGGGCGTGGACACGTATGGCTTTGGCTATTCCAACGGCGCGAATATACTGGCCTCGGTGATGATGGCGCGGCCGGAGTTGTTTGACCGGGTGGGGCTGCTGCATCCGCTGATCCCGTGGGAGCCGGAGCCGGTCGCGGGCCTGGCAGGGCGACACGTGCTTGTCACGGCGGGACGCCAGGATCCGATCTGTCCGTGGCCCGTCAGCGCGCGATTCATCGAATGGCTGGCGGCGCAGGGCGCGGAGGTCGAGACGGTGATCCATGAGGGCGGGCACGAGAGACGGCCCGAAGAATTGCAGGCGCTGGCGCGTCTTTTGACCTGAGCGAACCAAGGAGAACGAGATGAGCTGGAACCCGACGCAGAACCCCGAGTGTCCCGATGCCGGGGGACTTGACGGGATAGAGACGCTGATCATCCCGCGGGCGCGGGATCTGGGGGGCTTCGAGGTGCGGCGTGCGCTGCCCAGCCCCGAGCGGCAGATGGTGGGCCCGTTCATCTTTTTCGACCAGATGGGGCCGGCGGAGTTCATCACCGAAGGCGGTATCGACGTGCGGCCGCATCCGCATATCGGCTTGGGGACGGTGACGTACCTGTACCAAGGCGAGTTCGAGCATCGCGACAGCCTGGGCACGCACCAGATGATCTATCCCGGCGAGGTGAACTGGATGCTGGCGGGGCAGGGCGTGACCCACTCGGAACGCACGAGCGAAGAGACACGGGGCACGCGGCACAACCTGTTCGGGATACAGACGTGGATCGCGCTGCCCGAGGACCGCGAGGACATGGCGCCGGAGTTCGAGCATCACAAGGAAGCGGCGCTGCCGTTCCTGAACGATGGCGGGGCGGAGGTGCGCCTGATCCTGGGGACGGGCTGGGGCGAGAAAAGCCCGGTGACGATGCAATCGGAGATCTTCTATGCCGATGCGGTGCTGGCGCCGGGGGCGAGTTTTCCCCTTCCCGACGATCACGAGGACCGGGGGCTGTATGTCACGCAAGGCAGCGTGGAGATCGCGGGCGAGGTGTTCGAGGCGGGGCGGATGATGGTGTTCCGACCGGGCGACCGGATGAGCGTCAAGGCCGGACCGCAAGGAGCGCGGGTGATGGCGCTGGGCGGGGAAACCTTCAACGGGCCAAGATATATCTGGTGGAACTTCGTGTCCTCGGACGTGGAGAAGATCGAGGCCGCCAAGGCGGCGTGGAAGGCCGCGGACTGGGACGGAGGGCCGTTCAGGCTGCCGCCGGGCGATACGGACGAGTTCATCCCGATCACCGAGGACATGGAGCGGATGAAGGTGAAGCAGCCCAAGGGGTAGGGGCGATTTGGGGGGCGATGTCCCGGACCGGGGCCGGGACGGTGGGGTGGAACCCCACCCTACGGGCGTCAGTAAAGTTTGATCGCGCCGGAGGTTTCCTCGGGTTCGGGGTCGCGGCCCGCGATGACGGAGGCAATGGATCGGTTCAGGATATTGTCCTCGGCCTCGCGCAGGCGGATCAGCAGCTCGGGCAGCGTTCCGGTCGTGTCGGCCACGTTCTCCAGCGCAGGTCGATCGGCGAGATCGCGGGTGCGCCCCAGGCTGAGGCCGATGTCGCGGGCGAGTTCGGCTACGGTAACCCGGTGCAGATCGCGCGAAAGGCACAGCCGGCCGTCCTCGGTCTCGACGATGTAGTTGGCCTCGAGAAGGGCTTCGAGCGTGGCGTCGCGGGACAGCAGCGGCACGGACTCGGCCAGTTCGTCCTGGCTGAGCGATTGGCCTTTCGGCGCCAGCCGGACCAACGCGGCGAGGAGCGCGACGGCGACTTGCAGCGTCTCGGCCGGGGTGAGGGGGTGCCCGATAGCATGTCGCGCCGGCGCCACCAGTCGGGGAAGGACGCGGTGAGCACCGCGCCAAGGATGATCACCGTCCAGGACGAGTAGACCCAGATCAGGAAGATCGGAAAGACCGCGACGGCCCCGTAGATCGTGGAATAGGTCGCCGAGGAGGTGACGAACGTGTTGAAGCCCCATTGCAGGAGCTGAAAGGCGATGGCGGCGAAGACGCCGCCGATCAGGGCGTTGCGCACCTTGACCTGCACGGCGGGCACGACGCAGTAGAGCAGGGTGAAGACGATGGTGGTGTTGATCAGCGCCAGCGCCTCGCGCGGCCAGTCCGAGCGCAGGTTGAGCGCGGGAAGGTAGCCGGTGTCCTTGGCCCAGTCCTGAAGCGGGCGCATCACGTCGGTGGTGAGCGTGAAGCTGGCCCCGATCAGCAGCGGGCCCATGGTCAGCACCGCCCAGAACGTCAGCAGGCGGACCATCAAGGGCCGGGGCCGGGCGACGCGCCAGATGCTGTTGAGCGTGGCCTCGATCGTGGACAGCAGCAGGACGGCGGTGACCGGCAGGGCGATGATGCCCGCGACGGTCAGCTCGCTGGCGTTGCTGGTGAAATCCGAGATGTAGGTGCGCACGTCCGAGCCGACCTCGGGGATCAGGAGGCCGAAGAACATTTCCTCCATGCGGATCTTCACGGGGTCGAAGGCGGGAAAGCCCGAGAGCACGGCGAAGGCGATCACCAGGAGCGGCACGAGGGCCAGCAGGGTGGAATAGGTGAGTGCGCCCGCCGCCAGAATGAGGCCGTCGTTCACGAAGCGGCGCATGGCGAAATAGAAGAAGCTGCCGATATCGCGCAGGATGTCGAGCGGGCGGGTCTCGCGCCAGTAGTCCAGACGGGATTTCGAGCGTGCCATGTCAATGCGTTATCATAGGTCCGGGGCGGCGTCTTTCAATCGGGTGGCGCGGCGGTGGGGTTTTCCGGACGGCGTGGGTTTTGGGACACCCGGAGGTTGAGGTCCCGGTTCGGGTCCGGGACGGGGTGGCGCGTGGTGGCAGGGAGGTCCCGGATCGGGGTCCGGGACGGCGTGGCGCGTGGTGGCGAAGAGGTCCCGGATCAAGTCCGGGACGGCGTGGCGCTTGGCGGCGACGAGGTCCCGGATCAAGTCCGGGACAGGGACGCGCTTGGCGGCGTCCCTGGTTTTCACCCACCCTACGCGGGGATTACGCGTCTTCCAGGACGAGGTCGGCGCATTTCTCGCCGATCATGATGGCGGGGGCGTTGGTGTTGCCCGAGACGATTTCGGGCATGATCGAGCAATCGGCCACGCGCAGGCCCGTGAGCCCATGCACGCGCAGGCGGGCGTCGACCACGGCGTTCGCATCGTCGCCCATCTTGCAGGTGCCCGTCGGGTGGTAGATCGAGACCGAGTTGTTGCGCGCCCAGTCGAGCGTGGCCGCGTCGTCGTCCATTGCGAGGTCGGCGGTGGGGCGGAACTCTTCGGCGATCTTGGTGGAGAGCGGCGCGTGGCGGGCGATGCGGCGGGCGATCTTGACGCCTTCGGTGAGGGTGCGGCAGTCGAGATCGGTCGAGAGGTACTTCGGGTGGATCCTGGGGTAGGTCTTGGGGTCGGGGCCGTTCAGGCGGATCTCGCCCCGGCTTTCGGGGCGCAACTGGCAGACCGACATGGTGAAGGCCGAGAAGGGATGCACGCCGGTGCCGGGGCTGTCGGCGGACCAGGGCTGGACGTGGAACTGGATGTCGGGGGTTTCGACATCGGGGCGGGTTTTTAGAAAGCCGGTGGCGAGGCTGGCGGCCATGGTCATCGGCCCCGCGCGGAAGAGCGCGTATTTGAGCGCGATGCGGGCCTGCGAGGCGAGGCTGCGCACCTCGTCGTTCAGCGTGGGTTCGTTGCACTTGAAGACAAGGCGCGCCTGCAAGTGGTCCTGCAGATTGCGGCCCACGCCGGGCAGGGCGTGGCGTGGGGTGATGCCGTTCTCCTTGAGGTGCTCGGGCTCGCCGAGGCCCGAGAGCATGAGGATCTGCGGGCTGTTGATGGCGCCGCCCGACAGGATGACCTCGCGGTTGGCGCCGATGGTCTGAAGCTGGCCGCCCTTGTCGCGGTATTCGACGCCGGTCGCGCGCTTGCCGTCGAAGAGTACGCGGGTGACCTGGGCGTAGGTGACGATGTTCAGGTTCCTGCGGTCGCGGATGGGTTTGAGATAGGCAACTGCCGCGCTGCACCGGCGGCCGTTGCGGGTGGTGAGCTGGAAATAGCCCACGCCCTCTTGCTCGGCGCCGTTGTAATCGGGGTTGAACGGATAGCCCGCCGTCTGGGCGGCGGCGACCCAGGCGTCGCAGATCGGGCGCTGGATGCGCATGTTGGAGACCGACAGGGGGCCCGCGTCGCCGTGCCAGGCATCCGCGCCGCGCTCGTTGTTCTCGGCCCGCTTGAAGAGGGGCAGCACGTCGTCCCAGCCCCAGCCCGCGTTGCCCATCTGGCGCCAACGGTCGTAATCCTGCGGCTGGCCGCGCACGTAGAGAAGCCCGTTGAGCGAGGATGACCCGCCCAGAACCTTCCCGCGCGGCCAGTCGATGGCGCGGCCGTTGAGGCCGGGGTCGGGCTCGGTCTTGTAGCACCAGTCGACGGTGGGGTTGTGCATGGTCTTGAAGTAGCCAACGGGGATGTGAATCCACGGGTTGCGGTCGGGCGGGCCGGCCTCGAGCAGGGTGACGCGCACATTGGGGTCCTTGCTGAGCCGGTTGGCCACGACGCAGCCCGCAGAGCCCGCGCCGACGATCACGTAATCGGTATCCACCAGTTTTCCTCCCGCTTCTTAAAAAAACCCTATGCAGAACGGGAAAGCTATTCTAGTGTTTTTTGAAACGATACGTCTCAAAAGTTGTCAAAATGGGAGGATTAAATGACAATTTATGACCGAGTGAAGGGCGTTTCGCGCCGGGATTTTTTCAAGATTGCGGGAACTTACGGCATGAGTTCGACGGTCATGGCGGCGGGTGCGTTTGGGGGCGCAATGACGGCGGCGAACCTGGCGCGTGCGGCGGAATCGACTTATGAGAAGCGATTCTCGAAAGAGGCGAAGCACACGCTGAAGCTGGGCGCGGCGGGGTTCAACCCGCAGAACCTGCTGATCGAACGGGCGGGCGTGCTGGATTTTGCCCGCGACCTGGAGGCGCGGACGGACGGGGAAATCCGGATCGAGTTCATCGGGAACAACCAGATATGCAACCAGCTGAGCTGTGTCGAGAAAACCCAGCAGGGCATCACCGACATGTTCGCGGCCTCGACCCAGAACTCGGCCGGGGGTGCGCCTTACCTGAACGTGCTGGATTATGCCTACATGTTCCGCAGCCGGGCGGATCAGTATTATTTCCTGTATCACCCCAAGAGCGTGGAAATCCTGCGCGACCCGCTGGAGAAGCGGCACGGGCTGAAGTTCCTGTTCAGCCACGCGGAATTGCGCGGCATCCAGCTGGGCCTGTCGTGGGAGGACAAGCCGACGGTGACCAAGCTGGAGGAGCTGTTCGGCACCAAGAACCGCGTCACGGGCACGCAGCTGGGCCGGATCGCGATGAACGCGCTGAACCTCAATCCGGTGCCGATCGCGTGGGAAGAGACGCTCGATGGTCTGAAGCAGGGCTTGATCGACGGGGCGGAGACCTGGGCTTCGGCGGTGGCTTATGCCAACATGTCGCCGGTCGTGAGCCAGTGCGTGGACCTCAAGTTCTTCTGCGGGACCGAGCACACGGCGATGAGCGCATCGGTCTTCGACAGTCTGGAGGGCGCGTTGCAGGACGCGGTGATGGAATCGGCCTATTACGCGCAATCCTACGTGCAGGCGGCGAACGAGGCCGCGCTGGTCAACACGGTGGGCTTCAGCCATCCGCACCAGGGGCCCGACACGATATTCGCACAGAACAACGTGCGGGTCGCGGCGCTGCCGGACGAGGAGATCAGGAAGGCCGAGGAAATGTGCTCTCCCGAGTTCCAGCCGCAGCTGTGGGAACAGTGGCGCGAGCGGCTGAACAGCTGGGCCGGTGGCATCGACACCTACCAGGAGATCTATGACACCGTGCGCGAGCATGACGTGACGCTGGCCGAGAATGTCGAGCCGCGGCGCTGGTGGAAAGGCTGACGCTTTCTTAGACATCATTGTGCCGGCCCTCTTCGAAGGGGGCCGGTAGCAACCAGTCCGAGACCGGCGGCGCACGCCGGAGCAACGACAACGGGAGGATGCCATGTCGATCATGACCGACGTGGGAGAGATTTTTTCGGCCGTCGCATCGAATGACGCCTGGATGATCCGGGAATCGCTGCAATCGAACGCGGCATGGTACCTGGGCACGGTCGTGGCGCTGGTGGGCGGGCTGGCGCTGGCGGCGATGTACCGCGCGCTGCCCTTCGTCGAGCGGCACCTGGAGCGCACGATCATGGTGGTGGCCTACTTGGCGGTGGCGCTGATCATCTTCTGGGGCGTGATCGACCGCTTCGTCTTTTCCAGCCAGCTGCCGTGGTCGACGACGATCCCGCCCTTGCTGTTCATGATCATGGCGTGGTTCGGGGCGACCTATAACGTGGCCCTGCGCACCCATCTGAGCTTTGCGGAGTTCCGCAGCCGGATGCCGCGCGCGGGGCAGTTCGCCTGCCTGATGTTGGACGCGGTGCTGTGGTTCGCCTTTTCGGTGATCGTGATGGTCACCACCGCGCGGGCCACCGCGCTGTCGGCGTCGAATTTCCAGATCGTGCTGGGCACGGACAACACGCTGCAATGGTGGTTCCTGATCACCGCGCCGATCGCGTTCCTGCTGATGGCGGCGCGGACGTTCCAGAACCTGTTCGAGGATATTTCCAATTGGCGCTCGGGGCGGCCGCTGATCAAGCAGGCCGTGATCGGGGGGATGTGTGATGACCGACGGGACCCTCATTACGCTGATTTCACTGGGCGTGACGTTCCTGTTCATGCTGGGCGTGCCGGTGTTCCTGGTGATCGCCTATTGGGTGATCGGGTGCAGTTTCGTGCTGGACCTGACGCTGGACAACCTTGGCGCGGAACTGCTGAACGTGTTCAACAAGGGGTTCGCCCTGCTGGCGATGCCTTTGTTCATCCTGACGGGCGATTTGATCAACAAGTCGGGGATCGCGCGACGATTGTCCGATTTCGCCTATGCCTGCCTGGGATGGCTCAGGGGCGGGCTGGCCATGGCGAGCCTCGGGGCGTGCGGGCTGTTTGCCGCGATTTCGGGGTCGAACTCGGCCACCACGGCCACCATCGGTTCGATGCTGCATCCCGAGATGGTGAAGGGCGGCTATGACGAGCGGTTTTCAGCTGCCACCGCGGCGGCGGGCGGCACGGTGGGGATCATCATCCCGCCCTCGATCATCTTCATCGTCTACGGGTTCCTTATGAACCTGCCGATCTCGGACCTATTCGTAGCGGGTATCCTGCCCGGGGCGCTGATGGTCATCGGCATGCAATTCGCCTGCTGGATCATCTGCCGGATGAACGGCTGGGGGTATTTGATCCCGCTGCAACTGAACCGGGTTCTGAAGACCGCGTTCGGGGCCTGGCTGGGGTTCTTTGCCATCGGGCTGGTGCTGTGGGGCATCTATACCGGCAAGTTTTCCCCGACCGAGGCGGCGGGCGTGACGGTGGGTTTCTGCATCATCGCGGGCCTGCTGAGCTGGGTGGTAAGCCGCATGTTCCGTCTGGACGGGACGAAGCCGTGGAACGAGAAATCGTACCTGTCTATGCTGGTGGTGGAAGGTTTCACCATCCCCGAGATCCCGGGCATCGTCATGCGCTCGGCGCAGATCACGGGCATCCTGGCGCCGCTGATTGCCATCTCGGTGGTGATGCAGCAGATCCTGTCACTGCTGGGCGCGCAGGAGGTGATCGGCGATTTCCTGACCTCGATGGGGGGCTACTATCCGGTGCTGTTCACCGCGATGCTGATCGTGTTCTTTTCGGGCATGATCCTGGAATCGCTGCCCGTCACGATCATCCTGGCGCCCATCCTGGCGCCGATCGCGGCCAGTGTGGGCGTCGATCCGGTGCATTTCTCGGTGATTTTCCTGGTGGGGGCGTCGATCGGGTTCATCACGCCGCCTTACGGGCTCAACCTCTATGTGGCGTCGGGGGTGACGGGGGTGCCATACTTCAGGCTGCTGAAGTATACTGTACCGTATCTCGTTGCCTTGATCAGCGTCTGGGTTCTTGTTTCGCTGGTGCCCGACCTGGCCCTGGCGCTGTTGCCGAACAGGTAGGAAAGACTTGTCATGCCGGACGACCAGTCAAAGGACGGAAAGTACCTGATCCCCACCAACCTGCGCCTGCTGGTGCTGCTGGAAGAGGTGGCGAAGGCGGGGGTGCCGGTGGCGCCGTCGACGCTTGTCACGGCGCTTGGGTTGCCGAAGCCGACGGTGCATCGGTTGCTGGCCACCGCCGAGGCGGAAGGGTTCCTGCAGCGCGATGTCGACGGGCGGTCGTTCGGACCGGGCAAGCGCCTGCGCACGCTGTCGATCAACACGCTGTCGTCGCAACGCATCCGCACCGAGCGGCTGATGATCATGAAGGCGCTGGCCGAGGATGTGGGCGAGACCTGCAACCTGGCAGCACCCGGGCGCTACGGGATGGTGTACCTGGACCGGGTCGAGACGCATTGGCCGCTGCGCATCCAGCTGCCGGTGGGCACGCAGGTGCCGTTCAACTGCACCGCCAGCGGCAAGATGTACCTGTCGTCGTTGCGCACCGACAAGCTGGCGCGGCTGCTGCAGAACCTGGAGATGCCGCGGCGGACCGAGCGATCGCTGACCGATCCGGAGGCGTTGATGGCCGAGCTGGCGCGGATCCGCGAGCGGAACTACTCGACCGACAACGAGGAGTTCATGGATGACATGACGGCGGTTGCAGTGCCGATCCGCGACGACCAGAACCGGCTGGTGACTACGCTGTCGCTGCATTCGCCGATCCAGCGGCGGAACCTTCCGGACCTGGAGGAATACCTGCCCCGCCTGCGCGAAGCGGCGCGGCAGCTGGAAGAATTGATCTGAGGGAGGGCCGGAAGGCATGGCGCGGGACTATCTGAAGACGGCGAAACTGACCTCGCGCTCGGGCGCGTCGGATGTTCATGCGACGGTGCAGGGCATCCTTGACGCCATCGAGGCGGGCGGGGACGCCGCCGCGCTGGAATACGCTGGCAAGTTCGACCAGTACGAGGGCAGCATACTGCTGTCGGAGGAAGAGATCGCGGCGGCCTCTGCGCTGGTGCCGGAAAAGCTGAAGCAGGACATCGCGTTCGCCCATGACAACGTGCGGCGGTTCGCCGAGCGGCAGAAGGCGACGGTGGCGGACGTGGAGCTGGAGGTGGTGCCGGGGCTGGTGGCAGGGCAGAAGGCGATCCCGGTGGATGCCGCCGGTTGCTATGTGCCGGGCGGGCGGTACAGCCATATCGCCAGCGCCATCATGACGGTGACCACGGCCAAGGTCGCGGGGTGCAAGCATATCACCGCGTGCAGCCCGCCGCGCCCCGGCGTGGGCGTGGCGCCGGCGATCATCTATGCCGCGCATATCTGCGGCGCGGACAAGATCATGGCGATGGGCGGCGTGCAGGGGGTGGCGGCGATGACGTTCGGCCTGTTCGGCCTGCCGCCGGCGAATATCCTGGTGGGCCCCGGCAACCAGTTCGTGGCCGAGGCCAAGCGGATACTATTCGGCCGCGTGGGCATCGACATGATCGCGGGGCCGACCGACAGCCTGATCCTGGCAGACAGCAGCGCCGACGCGCATATCGTGGCGACGGACTTGGTCAGCCAGGCCGAGCATGGCTACAACAGCCCCGTGTGGCTGGTGACCGATGACCGGGCGCTGGCCGCGACGGTGATGGACATGGTGCCAAAGCTGATCGACGACCTGCCGGAGGTGAACCGCGAGAACGCCACGGCGGCGTGGCGCGACTATGCCGAGGTGATCGTCTGTGCCGACCGCGAGGAGATGGCGGCCTGTTCGGACGAGTATGCCCCCGAGCACCTGACGGTGCAGGCCGGGGACCTGGACTGGTGGCTTGGGCGGCTGACCTGTTACGGGTCCTTGTTCCTGGGCGAGGAGACCACGGTCAGCTATGGCGACAAGGCGGCGGGGACGAACCACGTGCTGCCGACCTCGGGGGCGGCGCGGTATACCGGGGGCCTCAGCGTGCACAAGTACATGAAGATCGTGACGTGGCAGCGGGCGACGCGGGAAGGCTCGAAGCCCGTGGCGCAGGCGACGGCACGGATTTCGCGGCTCGAGGGTATGGAAGGGCACGCGCGCGCGGCGGATGCCCGGCTGGCCAAGTATTTCCCCGGCGAGAATTTCGACCTGAGCGCGGATGGCTGACCCGCGCCGCCTGTTCGATCTGAGCGGGCGGGTGGCGTGCGTCACCGGGGCCAGCTCGGGGCTTGGGCAGAGGGCGGCGGAGGTGCTGGCCGCCGCTGGCGCGAAGGTTGTGGGCGTGGCGCGGCGAGAGGCGCCCTTGGCTGAGTTGGCCGGGCGCGTGGGAGGTGCTGCGGCCTATGTCGTGGGGGATGTGGCGGAGCGCGAGGCCTTGCCCGAGTTGGTGGCGAAGGTGTCCGCGCCGTTCGGGGCGCCGGATATCGTGGTGCATGCGGCGGGGGTGAACACGCGGCAGGCGGCGGATGACGTGATGGCGGAAGGATGGGACGCGACGCTGGCGCTGAACCTGAGCGCGCCGTTTTTCCTGAGCCAGGCGCTGGTGCCGGCAATGAAGGAGAAAGGCTGGGGCCGGATCGTGAATTTCGCCTCGTTGCAGACGACGCGGGCTTTTCCCGGCGGTATCGCTTATGGTGCGACGAAGGGTGGAATCGCGCAGTTGACGCGGGCGATGGCCGAGGCGTGGTCGGGCTTTGGCATCACGTCGAACGCCATAGGGCCGGGATTTTTCCCGACCGAGCTGACGCAGGCCGTCTTTGGCGACGAGGCGCGGGCGGCACGCAACGCGGCGCAGACCTGTATCGGGCGCAACGGGCGGCTGTAGGATATCGACGGGCCGGTCCTGTTCCTGTGTTCGGATGCTAGTACATATGTTACGGGGCAGGTGCTGATGGTCGACGGGGGTTCACGGCGAAATGAAGGCATTGATCTACGATGCGCCCGAACGTCTTGGGTATCGGGAGGCGCCGGAGCCGGTGGCCGGGGAGGGCGAACACCTGATCCGGGTCGAGGCGGTGGGGATTTGCGGCTCGGACATGCACGCCTATCTGGGCCATGACGACCGGCGGCCCGCACCGCTGATCCTGGGGCACGAGGCGGCGGGAGTGATCGTGGGCGGCCCCGACGCGGGGCGGCGGGTCACGATCAATCCGCTGGTGACCTGCGGGGACTGCGCCGCCTGCATGGCGGGGCGCGAGAACCTGTGCGAGGCGCGGCAGATCATTTCCATGCCGCCGAGGGACGGCGCCTTCGCGCAGTTCGTGGCGATGCCGGAGCGCAACCTTGTCACCGTGCCGGAAGGCGTGCCGCTGGACCGGGCGGCACTGGCGGAGCCCCTGGCGGTGAGTTGGCACGCGGTCAGGCTGGCGATGCAGGCTGTCCCGGGCCCCGAGCGGGCCCTTGTGCTGGGCGGCGGAGCCATTGGGCTGGCCGCGGCGCTGGCCCTGACGGCGATGGGGGTCACGGGCGTGACGGTGGTGGAGCCGAACGCAAGGCGGCGGGAGTTCCTGGCCGGTGTGTGCAAAGACCATGTCGTGGCGGAGGCCGATGGCTTCTATGACATCGTGGTGGATGCCGTTGGCTATGCCGCGACGCGCAAGGTGGCGTCGGCGCGGGCGAGGCCGGGCGGAGTGATCGCGCATGTGGGGCTGGGCGAGGATATGGGCGGCCTCGATATCCGGCGGATGACCTTGCAGGAGATCACGTTCATCGGGACCTATACCTATACCGATCAGGATTTCCGCGACACGGCGCAGGCGCTGTTCGACGGGCGGCTTGGGAGGGTGGAGTGGTTCGAGACAAGGGGCCTGGACGAAGGCGCGGCGGCGTTTGCCGATCTCAGGGCCGGAAAAGTGGCCGCCCCGAAGATCGTGCTGCGGCCCTGGTAGTCAGGGTTTCCTGTCTTCGGGGAATTCGACCGGGCCACCCTGGTCGGCCCAAGTGGAGAAGCCTTCGCGCAGATGTGCGGCCTTAAACCCCATGTCCTGAAGCGTGGCGGTGGCCAGCGCCGAGCGCCAACCGGAGGCGCAGTGCAGCACGTAGCGTTTGCCGGGCTGGGCGAAGACGTCGCGGTGATAGGGGCTTTCGGGGTCGACCCAGAATTCGAGCATTCCGCGCGGGGCATGAACGCTGCCGGGGATGAAGCCGCTGCGCTGGCGTTCGCGGATGTCTCGGATGTCGACGATGACGAGATCGGGGTCGTCGAGGGCCGCGATCAGGTCGGGCGTCTCGACCTGCGGGATGCGGGCGCGGGCGTCGGCGACCATCTGGGCGGCGGTGGTCTTGAGCTGGGGCATCGTAAATCCCTGGAACGCGGTTCAGCCGGTGGGCCGGGCATCGAGCCAGGCAAGCTGGTCGCGGATGAAATGCGGGTCGGTCTCCATGCGGATGAACACCGCCGTCAGGGCGGCGACGGTCGGGGACATCTCGTCTTCGGGGGTACCGTGGGGCATCAGGATTTCGCGGGTGCCGTCAGCGGCGACGGTCAGGGCGAACGTGTCCGCCGGGATCATGGTGCCGGTTTCGGAATGGTCTGGCATCTGGGACTCCTTTTCCGGGTCGAAGGGATAGGCGTTGAACGCCTGGTTGTCAAAATCCGGGCGGAACCGACCGATGGGCGGGATTTGTGGAAACGCCGGACTGACCGGTCTATGTTGCGCGATCAGGGGAGGTGCCATGCGCATCATTCAACTTGCTTTCATGCTGATCTTTGCCGGGCTGGCCGCGCAGGCGGACCAGCGCGAGGATTACCTGGACATGGCGCGGCGCGGCTGGAGTTATGAGCTGCGCACCACGATGATCGGGCGGGACATGGAGATCCCGGTGCGGATCAACGGGCGCGACATGGCGGGCGCGGCGTTGTGCGTGGTGGGCGAGAAGCCCCATGCCGAGACCCGCGCGGTTCTGGATACCTTTCGGGGGCTGATCGGCGACGTTTACGGCAAGCCGCTGCCGATGCGCTTTGCCGGGGACACGGCGCAGGGCTGTGGGGCGGGCCGGGTCGTGTTGTTGCGGCTCTATTCCGGGCGGCCGCCGAACCGGGCGCTGTCGGCCGACGTGGAGTGGATGAACAGCGCCTTCGGGCTGGGTCTGCCAAGGGGGCGGGATTATGCGGCGATGTCGCCGGCGATGGCGCAGACGTTCTTTGGCCACCTGGGGCAGGTCACGCATATCATGGTCAAGCAGCCGGGGCCGTCGAGCCCTGGAAACCTTGAGCGGAAGTTCTATCGCTCGATCCTGGTGGAGGAGCTGTACCAGTCCTTCACCTTCGGAATGGATGTGCTGAAATTCGACCGAAAGGCGCAGTTCGTGTCGAAATTGCAGGAATTTCCGGTGAACATGGGCCGGATGCCTTGGAGTTCGCGCGGATTCATGCGGGCGATCCTGGGGTCCAACCCGGTGGGGCTGTGCCGGTTCGACGTGTTCATGCTGCACGCGGTGGCGCAGTCGCCGGGGGCCGAGACCAATTCGGCCGAGTTCATAGATTTCATCGACGCGAATTACGAGCGGCTTGATGCGCTGGGCGCGGAGAGTTTTGCCGATGCGCGGTTCGCGCCGCTGATGGACCCGGATTGCGCGGCGGACCGGACGGTGCGCTAGGGCGGCGGTCGAGGGCGGTTAAGACTTTCGGTTAGGTAGGCGGCGACGGGCGGCTTGGCCTAGCGTTGATCTGACGCAGGGCGCGGGCGAGCGTCGTGTTTCGGGGAGGACAGGATGTGCTGAAAGAGGCCGGCCAGCGCGATATCGCGGGATTGTTGCAGCAGCTTGGGAATGGGCTGATCGGGCATGAGCGCCTGATCGAGCGGATGACGATCGCGCTGTTGACCGGGGGGCACCTGCTGGTGGAAGGCGCGCCGGGGCTGGCCAAGACGCGGGCGGTGAAATGTCTGGCGCGGGCGGTGGAAGGGTCGTTCGCGCGCATCCAGTGCACGCCCGACCTGATGCCTGCCGATCTGACTGGCACGCCGGTCTACAAACCCGGGGACGGCAGTTTCGAGTTCGTGAAGGGGCCGGTCTTTCACAACCTTGTCTTGGTGGACGAGATCAACCGGGCGCCGCCCAAGGTGCAGTCGGCGCTGTTGGAGGCGATGGGCGAAGGACAGGTCACGGCGGGCAGCGAGACGCACGGGCTGCCCGATCCGTTCCTGGTGGTGGCGACGCAGAACCCGATCGAGCACGAGGGGACCTTTCCGCTGCCGGAGGCGCAGCTGGACCGCTTTTTGCTGCACGTGGTGCTGGACTTGCCGGATATCGAGACCGAGCGGGCGATCCTGAACCTTGTCGAGGCCGAGACGCATGGCGAGGCCGTGGCGTCGGACGCGACGATCAGCCAGCAGAGCCTGAAGGAGGCGCGCAAGGCGGTGGCGGACGTGCACCTGGCCGCCGAGTTGCGCGACTATATCGTGCGGCTGGTGATGGCAACGCGGGGCGGGGATTTGGCCGGGGATATCCAGCACGCGGTGTCGCCACGCGGTACGCTGGCGCTGGCGGCCTCGGCGCGGGCGCGGGCGTTCCTGAAGGGGCGGGACCATGCGCTGCCAGAGGACGTGGCGGCGCTGGCGCCCGACGCGCTGGCGCACCGGATGGTGCTGAGCTGGCGGGCGATGGCCGAGGGGCGGCGTGCGCGGGACGTGGTGGCGGAGATCGTCAAAGCGGTGGAGCCGTTGTGAGTGCCGCGCTGGAGCAGCCGGGGGTCCGGCTTGCCGCCGGGGACCTGATTGCGCTGCGCGCCCACGCGCTGACCGGGCCGGGCGGGGCGGAGCAATGCGCCACGCTGCCGGGTGGGCACGCGACGCGGGTCAAGGGCCAGGGGATCGAGGTGGCGGATATCCGGGATTACCTGCCCGGCGACGACATCCGGCACCTGGACCGGGCGAGCACGGCGCGGACGGGCAAGCTGCATGTGCGGCAGTTCCAGGCGGAGCGGGACCGGGTGCGATACCTTGTGGCGGATTTGCGCAGTGAAATGCTGTGGGGGCTGCGGCGCGCGCTGTTGTCGGTGGCCGCCGCCGAGGCGCTGGTGCTGGATGCCTGGCCGCTGGTCGAAGAGGGCGGGCGCGTCGGCCTGCTCGCGGTGACGGACCTGGACGTGACGGTGGTGCCGCCACGGGGGCGTATCAGAGGGATGCTGGATGTGATCGGCGGGCTGGTGGAGGCCCATGCACGGGCGCTGGAGGATGCGGCGCGGGACAAGGGTGCTGCCGGCGGGGCGCTGTCGCTGGACCGGGCGCTGCACCGGCTGGAACGGCTGGCGCCGTCGGGGGCGGAGATCGTCATCGCCTCGGGGTTCGATGCGCCGGGCGAGGAGTTGGTGAAGGTGCTGGACGGGTTGGGGCAGCGGCGCGCCATACGGCTGCTGCTGGTGTCCAACACCGATGCGCTGCCGGCGGGGCGGTATCCGGTGCGGCTGGCTGATGGGCGGCGGGCGAACTTGCGGATTGGTGTTAATGACGCGGTGCCGACGATGGTGCGGATCGCGGGGCGCGAGGCGCTGGTGGTGGATGCGGGCGCGGACCCGCGCGACACGGCGCGGGTGCTGATCCGCTATCACGACGAGCGCGCGGCATGAGCGGGGAACCCCTTTCGGAGGCCGCGATGCGCGAGAGCCTGCTGGATATACGGTTGCCACCGGGGGGCGCATTGGACGCGGTGGCGGACGTGCTGGTGTCGGCGGGGCTGGCGGGGTGTGTGGCGCTGGCGGTGGTGGGCCTCATGCGGTTGGCGTTCATGCGACGGCGCGGTGCCGGGACACCGGGAGTTGAGGCGCGGATCACCGCGCTGGTGGAGTTGCCCGAGGATGCCCGGCGGGTGGGTCTGCTGCATCTGCTGAAGGAGGTGGCGCCGGAGCGGTATGATGCGTTGCGCCCCAACCTCTATCGGCGGGACGCGGAGATCGACGTGGAGGCGGAGGTCAGGGCGCATGTTTGAGCTGGCGCAGCCGCTGGCGCTGCTTTTGTTGCCGCTGCCGTGGCTGGTGCAGCGGTTCATGGCGGCGCGAAGCGTGGGCGGCCGCGCGCTGGTGCTGCCGCGCCGGGTGGGCGAGGAGTTGCTGGCGCGGGCGCGGCGTGGCGGCGCGGGGGGGCAGGCGTGCCGCTGCGCGACGGGGCGTTGTGGATGGCGTGGGCGCTGCTGGTGGTGGCGCTGAGCGGTCCAGGGACCTGGCGCCGGTGTCGGCGCTGAAGGTGTCGGGGCGGGACCTGGCGATTGCGCTGGACCTGTCGGGCTCGATGGTGCGGGACGATTTCGACCTGGATGGCCGGCAGGTGACGCGATTGGAGGCGGTGCAGACCGTGGGGGCGGAATTCGCGCGTCGGCGGGGGGGCGACCGGCTGGCGCTGATCGTGTTCGGCTCGGAGGCCTATTACGCGACGCCCTTCACCTTCGACATCGAGGCGGTGGCGCAGGAGATCGAGACCTCGGTGATCGGGATTTCGGGGCGGGCGACGAACATCTCGGACGGGCTGGGGCTGGCGCTGAAGCGGATGGCCGAGAGCGCGGCGGCGAGCAAGGTGGTGATCCTGCTGTCCGACGGGGTGAACAACGCCGGGGCGACGAAGCCGCTGGGCGTGGCGGAACTGGCCGCCCGGATGGGCGTGCGGGTGCATACGATCGCGCTGGGGCCGAAGGACCTGGAGAGTGCCGAGGAGGGCGAGCGCGGCGTGGTCGACGCGCGGACCTTGCGGGCGATTGCGGAGGTCTCGGGCGGGGAGAGCTTCCGGGTGCGCACGACCGAGGATCTGCAACAGGTGGCCGATGCGCTGGACCGGCTGGAGGCGAATGACAGCGACGGGTTGGCCGCCGAGGTTTACCGCGATTACTGGCCCTGGCCGGCTGCGGCGGCGGCGCTGTTGTGTCTGTTCGTGATCGCGAGGGAGCCGGCATGAGCCTGGACGTGACATTGCTGAGGCCCCTGTGGCTGTTGGCGCTGCCGGTATTGGCGGGGCTGGCGTGGTGGCTGTGGTCGCGGCGGCAGGGGCTGGGCGACTGGCAGCCGGCGGCGGACCCGGGCATGATCCGGGCGATGGCGGCGCTGGGCCGGGTGGAGGCGCAGCCGGGACGGTCGGGTCTCTGGGCGGGGATGGCGGTGCTGGTGATCGCGGTGCTGGCGCTGGCAGGGCCGGCGGTGGAGCGGCGGGACACGCCGAGTTTCCGCAACCTCGACGGTGTGCTGTTCGTGGTGGACGCTTCGAGCAGCGTGACGGAGGACGTGCGCTGGCCGCAGATGCAGGCGCTGGGTCGGTTCGGGCTGGCGCGTCTCGGGACGCGGCCCGGGGGGATCGTGGTTTATGGCGGGGATGCCTACCTGGCGACGGGGATGACGCTGGATCACGTGCAACTGGGGCAGACATTCTCGTTGATCGACCCGGAGCTGGTGCCGGACCCCGGCACGCGGCCCGCGCGGGCGCTGGCGCTGGCGCTGGCGCGGCTGGAGGAGGCAAAGATCATCGCGGGCGATGTGGTGCTGTTCACCGACGGGGCGGGGCTGGGGCCGGAGAGTTTGCGGCTGGCCGCACGGATGGCTGAAATGGGCGCGCGGCTGTCGGTGGTGGGGATGGGCGGGGACCCGTCCTTCGCGACCCATGCGCGGGCGGGAGGCGGGCGGGTCTTTGGCCTGAACGATGCGGAGGCGCTGGCGGATTGGCTGGGGCAGGACATGAGCGCAAGGCTGGAGCGGCAGGATTATCCGCTGATCTTCTGGAGCGACATGGGCCGGTATCTGCTGTTGCTGGCCGCGGTGCCGATGCTGCTGATGTTCCGAAGGCAGGTCGCATGAGGGGGCTGGCGTTGATAACGGCGGTGTTCCTGCTGGCGGGGCTGGCCCTGGGCGGCGCGGCGTCGGTGGGGCGCGTTCTGTTGGCGGTGGGGCTGCCGGGATGGGCGGCGGCAGTGTTCGAGGCGCCGGACTGGCAGGGCGTGGCGCGGTTCCGTGCGGAGGAGTACGGCGCGGCGGCAGAGGCCTTCGCGGCGGCGGGGCAGGACTATAACCGTGGCAATGCGCTGGTGTTCGCGGGGGAGTATGCAGGCGCGCTGGAGGCCTATGACCTGGCCATCGCGGCCGGCGATCCGCGGGCGCGGGCGAATTTCGATGTGGTTGCGGCCTATTACGCGGGGCTGGCGATCGACCCCGAGGCGCTGGACCTGCTGCCCGACCGCAAGCGCGGTCCCACGGCAAAGGCCGAGGTGGGAGAGGGCGACGCGCGGGCGGCGTCGACCGGGGACGGGGTGAGCAACACCGGCGCGGCACTGGGCATGGCAGAGCTGGAAGGCCGTGGCAAACTGGGGGTGCGGCGGGTCTTCAAGGACTATTTCATGGTGGCCGACGACCGCTGGCTGTTACAGTTGGAGGACGTGCCGGGGGAGTTCATGTCCGAGCGGATATTGCAGGAGCACAAGCGGCGCATGAAACTGGGCCTCGCGCCGCCCGAGGCGGAGGATCCGCGATGACGATTGCTTGTGAGACGCCCGCCGCGGGTCCGCCCCGGCCCCTGAGCCGGGGCCTGTCGCGGGAGAAGGCGAGAGGTCCCGGATCAAGTCCGGGACGGCGGGGGCGTGTGTTTGCGGTCGGAGTGTTGGCGCTTGCGATGCTCGTGCTTCTGATGCCGGCGATGGCGTTCGGGCAGACGCGCGAGGTGCATCCCGGTGAGTTGGCCTTGGAGGTCAGCGTGGAGGAACGGCAGGCGACACCCTTCACGCGGGAAATGGTGCTGCTGACCATCCGTGGCACCTATCGGCGCTATATCACTCGCGAGATGCTGGTTCAGCCGGAACTGGAGGGCTTCAACTGGTCGCAGCTGGGGCCCGACACCTGGCGTGAGGAGCGGATGGACGGGCGCAAGGTCAAGGTCTTCATCCGGCGCATGGCGGTCTATCCGGAGCGGCCGGGAACCCTGACCATCGGGGCGTTTCGCCACCGGCTGACGCTGACGGACGAGGGCGACGACTGGTTCGAGCACGAGGTCGCGTCGGAGCCGCTGACGATCGAGGTGGCGGCGGCGCCGGAGGGCAGTGGCTGGTGGTTTCCGGTGCGGCGGCTGGAAGTGTCGGACACGTGGTCGAACGCGCCCGACCAGCTGGTGCCGGGAGAGGGTGTGTTGCGGGTGATCCGCGTCGAGGCGCTGGGCGCGACGCCCGAGATGATCCCGCCGATGCCGGAGCTGAACTCGCCTTCCGGCATGATCTTTGCGCATCCCGAAAAGCGGCTGATCCAGTTGACGCCGGAAGGGCCGAAGACGATCGCCTTCTGGCGCTGGACGGTTCGGCCGGGCAACGATGTGTCGGCGGTCGTCGAGCCGCTGAGCTTTGACTATTTCGACACCACGACGCGCGAAACCCGGACGGTGGAGATCGATGCGCAGCGGGTGGCCTATGGCGCGCGGCTGCCGGGAAGCGGGGCCGATGCTCAGGCCGCCACCGGGCCCGAGCCTGCCGAAGCGGCATTGCCGGGCGGTCCTGCGCTGGGCGCGGCACTGGCGGTATTCGTCGCGGCGCTGATGCTGGGGCTGAGGGGACGGTCGTGGTCGGGGCTGCCCAGGGTTTCGGACTGGGTGCCGGCATTGCATCCCAAGCGGCGCGCGCTGCGCCGGGCGGCGCGCGCCGGGCGGGTCGGGGAGATGCGGCAGGCGCTGGTGGCGCTGTCGCAGGCCGGCCGGGGCGCCGAGACCTACCGCGCGCGGCTGGCGGAGCTTGACCGGGCGATCTTTGCGGGCACCGGCGAGCCGGGCGATTTGACGCGGTTCGCGCGCTGAGAACGTGCCGGCCAGCCGGCTGCGCCCCGGGGCGACGTTGGCGCGGCGCAGAAAACGCTGTGTCGCAAGGGCTTGCAGGGGCAGGATCCGGAGGATTTCCGAAAACCTGTGGCGGGCACGCGGTTGGCGGGGCGTTAGGCTGTCTGTCGCCGGTCCGCCCCTGTCGGAGCCAAATGGTTGATCATTCTCGATTTGATGCTACTTTTCTCTTTGGGAGGACCGGCATGTTGGCAGCAAGAGACAATTGCGCAAACGCGCAGCCTGTGTCGTCGGTGATGATCGTGGACGACCATCCGCTTTACAGCGACGCGCTGGAGACGGCGCTGACGTTGGGATTTCCGGAATGCGACATTCGCAAGGCGGGCAGCCTGAAGGCCTGTTTCGATCTGCTGGACGAGGGATTTCTCCCCGATCTGGTGATGTTCGACCTCAAGCTGCCGGACGTGACCGGCGTGTCGGGATTCGAGAAGTTGCGTGAGCGGCTGCCGGAAGCGCGGGTGCTGGTGATTTCGTCGCTGGCGTCGAGCCAGCTGGTGCACACGCTGTTGCGGTCGGGCGCGATGGGATTTTTGCAAAAGGACGCCTCTGCCAAGACGTTGCAATTCGCGGTGTCCGAGATCACTGCCGGGCGGCGCTATATTCCCGCCGAATACGTCAATGCCGAGGCCGGCGAGGGCCAGGACGACCTGTTCAAGACCACGCCGGAACTGAGCATCCTGACGCCGCAGCAGGTCAACATCCTGAAGCTGATCTGCGCGGGCAAGCCCAACAAGCAGATCGCTTACGAGCTGTCGCTGGCGGAGGCGACGGTAAAGGCGCACATCACCGCGCTGTTGCGGCGGCTGGACGTGCGCAACCGGACCCAGGCGGTGGTGTTCGTGGAGTCGGTGATGGCGCGCCATGCCGAACCCGAGGCGCGCGCTTTCCTGCAGCACTAGGCGCAGGCGCGTGAAATCCTCCCCCCTGAATTCGTGATCATCGGGGAATCCCGGGCCGAGGACCCCGCCACCGCCGTTGCGGAAGCGGCGGCGGGGATGGCGGGCAAGGGCCTGTGTTTCGTGTTCGCGATCCTGCCCGGTTGCCTGGATGTCGATGAGACCAGCGCGCTGTTGTCCGGGGCGTTCCGGGGCGTACCGGTCTTCGGGTGCAGCTCGGCGGGGCAGATCACCACCGACGGCTATGACGACCAGGCGCTGCTGCTGCTTGGGTTCCCGCGGCGCAATTTCCGCTGCGCGTCGATGCTGTTCCGGGACCTGTGCCCGGATCACGCCACCGCCTTTGCCGCCGAGGCGCAGAAACAGGCCGAGCGGTTCCGGCACACGGCGGGCTGGAACCGGTTCGCGCTGATCGTGGCGGACGGGTTGTCGAAACAGGAGGATCTGCTGGTTTCGACCCTTGATGCGGTGCTGGGCGACGTGCCGATCTTCGGCGGATCGGCGGCGGACGGGCTGAAGTTCGAGCGGACGTTCGTGCTGCATGACGGCAAGGCGCATTCCGGGGCCGCCGTGCTGTTGCTGATCGAGACCGACCTGCAGTTCCAGGGGGTGGCCTTCGACCATTTCCAGCCCGAGGGGGCGCAGATCGTCATCACCTCGGCCGACCCCGAGGAGCGGCTGGTCTACGAGATCAACGGGGCGCCGGCGGCGGAGGAATACGCGCGGCTGGTGGGCTGCCCGCCCGAGGCGCTGAGCCCGGAGGTGTTCGCGGAGAACCCGATGATGCTGCGCCACAACCTGACGCATTACGCTCGCGCGATCAGCGACACCAAGCCGGGCGGGGCGCTGTCGCTGCTGGCGGCGATCGACGACGGGCTAATCCTGACGCTGGGCCGCGCGCAGGGCAGCCTTGATGCTCTGCACGAAGGGTTGTCGACGCGCGACGCGGCGGGGCAGCCGCCGGATTTCATCCTTGGGTTCGACTGTTTCCTGCGGCGGCTGGAGTTCGAGCACAAGCAGCTGACACAAGAGGTTTCGGACATTCTGCGCACCCATCGGGTGATCGGGTTCAACACCTACGGCGAGCAGAAATCGGGCCTGCACATGAACCAGACCTTCGTGGGCGTGGCGTTCTTCAGGCCCGAGGCGCGGGTGCTGAACTGATGCTGGTGAATCCCGACGATCCGCTGGACATACAGGTCGAACGGCAGGCGCGGATCATCGACGCGCTGATGCGGCGGGCCAACCGGCAGGACGATGTGCGCCCGTCGGCGTTTCGCGCCTTCCAGTCGGCGATCGAGTTGCAGGAGAAGATGCAGGCGCAGGGCCGCGACCTGGCGCGCGCGGTGTCCGAGCTGGAAACGGTCCGCGGCGAGCAGGAGCGGATGCGCAAGAGCCTGGTGGCGGCGCTGTCGTCGATGGAGGGCGGCTTTGCCCTGTTCATCGACGGCAAGCTGGAGTTGTGCAACCACCTGTTCCTGCAGCTTTTCCCCGACATCTCGAACAAGATCGACACCGGCCTGACGATCGGGCGGTTCTTTGCGCGGCTGGTGTCGAGCAAGTTCTTCCGCTCGGCCGACCGCAACCTGGCCACGCTGCCCACCACGCTGGAGAAGCGGCGCGATGAAGGGGTGATCACCTCGGTCATGATCGAGATGGCCGACGACCGCTGGTTCCAGCTGAGCGCGCAGCACACCTCGGGCGACAACGTGGTGTTGCTGTTGACCGAGATCACCGATTTCGTGCGGCGCAACCGGTCGGAGAAGGAAAGCCTGATCGACCGGCAGGAGGACTATCTCAAGGCGGTGTTCCAGACGCTGACCTCTGGGGTGTGCACGTTCTCGTCGCGGGGCAAGGTGCTGATGCATAACGGCCAGTTCCGCGAATTGCTGGGCCTGCCCGCGTCCTATGTTGCGGAAGGTGAGCCGGTGACGGCGCTGGTGGAGTATCTTTTCGCCAACGGTCTGGCTGTCGAGGGGGGCGCCGTCAATATCGAGGCGATCTATCGCAAGCTGGTGACCGAAGGCGCGTTCCGCCAGCGCGTACGGCTTGGGCCGGAGCGTGTGCTGGAGCTGCACATGCACGAGATGCCCGACAGCGGCTACCTCGTGGAGGTCGAGGACGTGACGCTGGAAGCACGCGCGACCGAGACGCTGGAACGCCGGGTGATGGAGCGCACCGCCGAGCTGACCCGCGCCAACGAGAAGCTGACCGAGGAGTACGAGAAAAAGGCGCGGGTCGAGGAAGCGTTGCGCGATGCAAAGGACAAGTCGGAGAAGGCTGTGTCGTCGAAGACCCGCTTTCTGGCTGCCGCATCCCACGACCTGTTGCAGCCGATCAATGCCGCGAAGCTGCTGATCTCCACCCTGCTGGAGACGTCCCGCGGGACCGACATGCACCCGATGGTGGAGCGGCTGGAAGGCTCGTTCCGGTCGACCGAGCAGCTGTTGCACCTGCTTCTGGACATCTCGCGGTTGGAAAGTGCGGCGCCCGACACGGTGTCGCCGCTGGTGGTGAACCTGACGGCGATGATGAACAGCATCCATGCCGATCAGAGCCTTGTGGCCGAGCAGAAGAACGTGCGGCTGAAGATGGTGCCCTGTTCGGTGCTGGTGCGGTCCGACCCGGTGTACCTGTTGCGGTCGATCCAGAACCTGGTGGTGAACGCGATCCAGTACACCCAGCCGGGAGGGCGTGTCCTGGTGGGCTGCCGCCGCCGCAAGGGGCGGGTTGTGTTGGAGGTCTGGGACACCGGCATCGGCATTCCCAAGCGCGACCAGCAGCGAGTGTTCGAGGAGTTCGCCCGCGCCGATGGCGAGAAGCTGGCCGCGGGCGTCGGCCTGGGCCTGTCGGTGGTGGAACGGGCCTGTCGCCTGCTGGGGCACAAGCTGTCGGTGAAATCGAAGCCCGGTGTGGGGTCGGTGTTTCGGATCGAGCTGGAGACGGTCGCGGATGCGCCGGCGGTCAACGAACCGCTGAGCCTTGCGTCGAATGCCGACGACCTGCTGGAAAACCAGATCGTTCTGCTGATCGAGAATGACGAGGATGTTCTTTTCGGCACCACCAAGCGGCTGGAACAATGGGGGCCGACGTGCTGGCTTGCCGGTCGATCGACGAGGCGCTGACCTGTGTCGAGGACATGGGCATGGCGCCCGATATCATTCTGGCCGATTACACGCTGGACAATGACGAGACCGGAGTGGACGGCATAGCGAAAGTGCGCAAACTGACCGGGGCGCACGTGCCGGCGATCCTGATCACCGCCGATCGCAGCCCCAGGGTGCGGGCGGCGGGGCTGACCTATGACATCTCGGTGATCTACAAGCCGGTGAAGCTGAACCGTCTGCGGCCGCTGATGGCGTGGAAGATCGGTCAGCAAGGCGGTGCCGATGGGCAGGGTGATACGAAAGTGGCCGGTGACAGCGTCGCCGGAGCCTATAGTGTCTGGTCCGAATAGGGAGGAGATTTGAGCATGATGACGCGTCTGACGAGCGCCGTGATCGGGGTCGCGCTGAGCTGTGCAACGGCGATGGCCGCCCCGCTCGACGGGCAGGAAACCTATGATCTTTTGTTCAAGAACGGCACGCTGGACAGCGTGTCGCGCGATCAGTCGCTGGTCTATGAGCGGGAAGTCAGCAACGCGCTGGCGCCCGACGCGGCAGAGCGCGATTCCGGCAAGGTGGCGCTGACGGTGGGCGAGGGCGAGAGCCCGATGGCGGTGCTGGAGCTGCGGCAGGGCGAGAAGTACCGCAAGCTGGGCCAGTTTCCGGCCAGCGTGGGCAACCCGATGATCATGTTCTTCTACGAGTCCACCGTGCGCGACATGGCCGAGAGCGCGGGCGGCAGCAAGTTCTACATCCGCAACCGGGTGAAGGAGGCGCTGGTGCAGCCCAACGAGGTGACGATTGGCAAGACCGAGTATGACGGTGAAACCATCGAGACCCAGACCGTGACGATGCAACCTTTTGCCGAGGACCCCAACCGCGCCCAGATGCGCGGTTTCGGTGACCTGAAGCTGACGGTGACGATGTCCGAGGACGTGCCGGGATGGTATCTGAACCTGCTGGCCGAGGCGCCGGGGCCGGAGGGTGGCGAGGGCTATCGCTCGGAACTGACATTCGAGACGCTGGAGGAGGCGACGCAATGAGACAGCCGTTTGAGTTCGGTCCCCCCCGTCCCGGGCTTGACCCGGGATCTCTGCGTGCGAAGGCCGGGAGGCCCCGGCTCGGGGGCCGGGGCGGCGTGGGGCGTGCGTTGGTTGCGATGATGATCGCGGCACCGGGGCTGGCCTTCGGTCAGACCGCGGCCGAGCGACTGAACGATTTTCCGACGGCGGCGCGGGCGGATTACGTGTTTGCCTGCATGTCCACCAACGGAACCACGCGCGAGATGTTGCAGAAATGCTCGTGCTCGGTGGACGAGGTGGCGCAGATCCTGTCCTACGAGGAATACCTGGAGGCCGAAACGGTGCTGTCGATGCGCCGGGTGGGCGGCGAACGCATGGCGGTGTTCAACAGCTCGGCCGCCGCGGCGAACCTGGTGGCGGAACTGCGCCGGGCGCAGGCGGAAGCCGAGATCGTCTGTTTCTGAACAGACCTCAGCTGGTTGGCTCGACCTCTTTCTTGCCGGGCATGGTGCGGTAGACCAGCGGCGCCTCGGTGTTGGACGCGTGGGTGTCCGCCTTTGTCTGCAGCGCGCCGTGGTGGGGTGACTTGATACACACGGGGTCTGTCGCGGCGGGGTCGCCGACGATAGCCATGGCCTGGCACCGGCAGCCGCCGAAATCCACCAGCTTGCGGTCGCAGGACTTGCAGGGCTCCTGCATCCAGTCGGTGCCGCGATAGGCGTTGAAGGCGCTGCTGTTGTACCAGATCTCGTCCAGCGGCTTGTCGCGGACGTTTTCAAATTCGAGATGCGGGATGGATTGCGCGGCGTGGCAGGGCAGAACCTGCCCGTCGGGGGCGACGTTGAGGCCCGTGCTGCCCCAGCCGCCCATGCAGCGCTTGGGGTAATCGTCGTGATAATCCGCCGGCACGTAGTCGATCACCAGCTTGCCTTTAAGCGCGGCGCGGGATTCGGCGACGATGCGGGTGGCCTCGCGGGCCTGATCTTTCGTGGGCATGAGCGTGTCGAGGTTCTTGAGGGCCCAGCCGTGGAATTGCACGGTGGCGACCTCGATCCGGCGGGCGCCCATCTCCTGTGCCATCTCGATGGCGCGGGGCAACTGGTGCAGGTTGCGCCGGTGCAGGACGGCGTTGAGCGTCAGGGGAAAGCCAATCTGGCCGATCCATTCGGCCACCTGCATCTTGCGTTTGTAGCCCCCGTTATAGCCGCCGATCTCGTCGGCCATTTCGGGCGTGGTGCCTTGCAGGGACAATTGAATGTGGTCGAGGCCGGCCTCGTCCAGTTCCTTCAGCCGGCGCTCGGTCAGGCCGATGCCGGAGGTGATGAGGTTGGTGTAGAGCCCCGCGTCGCGGGCGGCCTGCACGAGCGGGACGAGATCCCGGCGTGAGGCAGGCTCGCCGCCCGAGAGGTGGAGTTGCAGCACGCCGAGCCTTGCGGCCTCGTCGAAGACGCGGACCCAGGTTTCCGTGTCCAGCTCAGAGTCCTGCCGGGCCAGTTCCACGGGGTTGGAACAATAGGGGCAGGAGAGCGGACAGCGGTGTGTCAGCTCGGCGAGCATGGCTATGGGGGCGGGTATGGTCATTGGGTCACGTCCAGGAACCGTCGGTCGCGCAGGGCCGTAAGGAAGCCGCTGCTGTCCTCGGTGATCTGCTCGACCGGGGCGTTGTACTTGTCCGACAGGGCCTGCGTGATCTCGCCGAAGCTGCGTCGGCCGTCGACCTCGGTCAGGATGGCGTGGCCGATCTGGTCGAGGGTGATGGCGCGTTCGGGGGCCAGAAGGACCCAGGTGTCACGCACCTTGTCGAAATGCAGGCGCACGCCGCGGGGCAGGGAGGGAATGTCGGTGGCGATCATCACGAGGCCCTTTCGAGCAGCAGCCCTTCGCCCGGTTGCCAGCCGCCGGGCGGGATGCGGGCGGGTTCCACGTAAGCGCTCCAGAGGGCGTCGAGCTGGGACCAGAGCACATCTGTCTTGAAGATCAGGGCGTTCGCGGCCGCGTCCTGTTTTTCCTGCGTATCGGCGTGGTCGAGCACCCAGGCAAGGCCGAAGGCGACGTCCTTGGGCGCTTCTTTCAGTCGGGTCTTGAAATAGCTGAGCGAGCTGTCGTCGGCGAAGTCGTAGTTCTTCAGGAGGCCCTCGATCCGGTTGGCGTGGATCTTGGGCGCGAAAAGCTCAGTGAGGGAGGAGGCGACGGCTTCGAGCAGGGTCTTGTCGCGGACGAAGCGGACATAGGCGTCGCAGGCGAATTTGGTGGCGGGCAGGACGCCCTCACGAGAGGCGACATAGGTCGGGTTGAGGCCCACGGCCTCGGCCAGCCGCAGCCAGCGCTTGATGCCGCCTTCGTTCTCTGCAGTGCCGTCGTGGTCCTCGATGCGCGACCGCCAGGCGCGGCGCAGGTCGGGGTTTTCGACGCGGCTCATGAAGGCGGCGTCCTTCATCGGGATGGTGTGCTGGTAGTAATAGCGGTTCAGCACCCAGGCGCGGACCTGGTCGGGGGTGCAGTCGCCGCCGTGCAGCCGGTCGTGGAACGGGTGCAGGTCGTGGTACCGCTCGGCGCCGATCCTGCGCAGGCGGGATTCAAAGTCTTCGCGGCTTTGCGTCATGGGGTGATCTCCATTCCGTCCTGTCCGATGATCCAGCCCGCTGCCTGGGCCTCGGCTTTTTCCGCCGAATCCGGGCGCAGCACCGGATTGGTGTTGTTCATGTGCACGAAGACCTTCTTGCCGATTTCGAGCCCCTCGAAAGCGGCGATGGAGCCGTCGGGGCCGGACATGGACATGTGGCCCATGCGTCTGCCGGTCTTCTGGCCCAGCCCGGCGCGGACCATTTCATCATCGCGCCAGAGCGTGCCGTCGAAAAAGACCATGTCGGCACCCTGAAGGCGCTCCCGCAGGTCGTCGTTCAGCCGGGCGCAGCCGGGGATGTAGAAGGCCGTGGTATCGCCGTTTTCCAGCATCACGCCCACGGTCTGTTCGCCCATCAGGTCGGTTTCGACCGTCTCGCCCTCCATGTAGAGCGGCACCTTGCCGGGGACAGCGAAAAGCGTCGCGGTCAGGTCGGGTGCCAGCTCGAAAGGCTCGTCGAGGGCGATGTTGCGGCGGGTCACCACTTGTGCGTTCAGCGCGTCGAAGATGGGGTTGGCGGCCAGAACCTCGTGGATGCCCTTGGTGGCGAACAGCGTGAAAGGTTGCATTTCACGCAAGGTAAGAAGGCCGGCCACATGGTCGATATCGCCATTGGTTACCAGTACGGAAGTCAGCGGCAGCTTGCGCAGGTCCGTGGGGTAAAGGGCCGGCGTGTTGGCCAACTGGTCACGTATGTCGGGCGATGCGTTCAGGATCGCCCAATCGAACCCGTTGCCTGTGACGGCGAGGGACGATTGCGTTTGTGAGGGTATGTCGCCTGAACGTGCAAGATTGCAGTTGTCACAACCGCAATTCCACTGGGGCAGGCCGCCCCCGGCAGCAGCGCCGAGAATTTGCGCGCGGAATGACATCAAGTATCCTCCCGCGCGCAAGCCGTCTTAGATCAGGACTTCGCGCTCTTCGTCGAAGTCAGGTCCGTACATGTTGATTTCCATGCCGCATTCGATTTCGCGGATGATCGGTTTTGCCCATGCCATGATGGTATCCTCCTTTGAATGACACTAGAAAGATGACAACTCGGCCGCTTCATTGCGACTCTTATTTTCTTTGAAACGCTTAGACTTTAGTCCCGGTTCCCGGGTTCGAGCCGCGGGGCGAGGCCGTCGATGATGAAGCCCTGATTGCGTACAGTCTTGATTTCGAAGCAGAAATCGGCGTCGCGCAGTTTTTTGCGCAGATAGCCGATATAGACGTCCACCACGTTTTCGTTACCCGAACCTTCGGCCTGCCAGAGCGCATCGAAGATATCGCCGCGGGGCAAAGGCGTGCCGTCATGGGTGATGAGAAGGCGCAGAAGGTCGTCCTCGCGCTCGGTCAGGGACACGCGGGCGGTGTCGGTATGCAGGACGCGCTCGCGGGTCAGTGTGGCGGGCTGCGGGCGCTGCGAGGTCGCGCGACGCTCCTGGACGCGCAGGCGGGCCACCAGTTCGTCGAAGCTGAAGGGTTTGACCACGTAATCGTCGGCCCCGGCCTCGAGCCCGGCGGTGCGGTGTTCCACGTCCGACAGCGCCGAGAGCATCAGGATGGGCAGGGTGGCGCCGTTTTCGCGGGCACGGCGCACGAGGTCGAGGCCACTATCGGCGCCCAGCATGACGTCGATGATGGCGCCCGAGAAGGTCTCGGCGCGCAGCATTTCAAGCGCGTGGTCATAGCGGTTGACCGTCTCGGCCTCATAGCCATGCAACCCCAGCCCCGCGCGCAGGGCGGAGGTGATTTCCGGGTCGTCGTCGACGATCAGGAGGCGGGTCATGGCGGTGCGGTCTCTTTCACGGCTGCGGCGCTGAGAATAGCGCCGTTTTAGCCGGTTGAAAGAGAAAGGCGAACCGCGATCTTTGTCCCGGGTGCGGCGCCCAGGGCGTCGGCGGGGGGAACGGGGCTTTCGAGGGTGATGGTGCCGTCATGGGTCTCGACCACCCAGCGGGCGAGCGCCAGCCCGATGCCGAACCCCTGGGCCGAGGCGCTGCCCGATTGCGCGAAGCGTTCGAAGATGTCGGGCTGGTCGTCGGGCGCGATGCCGGGTCCGTTGTCGATGACGGCGATCATGGCTGTTTCGCCTGTGGCCTGCGCGTCGAGGCGGACCTGTCCACCATCGCGGGCGTGGCGGATGGCGTTGCGGACGAGGCCCACCAGCACCTGCCGGATCCAGTTGCGGTCGCAGGTAAGGGTGACGTCAGGGATCTCGGACAGGGTCAGGGTCATGCCAGCGTTGTCGGCCTCGGCGCGGACTTCTTCGTGCACTTCGCTCATGAGGTCGGGGAGGGCGACCGTGGCGTGATCGAGCGCCAGTTGGCCGCTGTCGGAGCGCGCGACGCGCAGAAGGTCGTCGATACGGCGGTTGAGACGGGCGGCGCGGGCCTCGATCGTGGCGAAGGCGTCGGCATCGGGTCCGCCCGCCGCGCGGCCGATCTGGGCCTCCATGAGGATGACGGTGAGGGGCGTGCGCAGCTCGTGGCTGATGTCGGCGAAGAAGCGGCGGCGGTTCTCGTCGATCTCGGCCAGGGTTTCATTCGCGGCGCGCAGCTCCTCGGTCCGGGCGGAGATGATGCTGTTGAGTTGCGCACGGTCCTGTTCGACCGCCGATTTGCGGGCGGCGAGCGCGTGGGCCATGCGGTTGGTCTCGGCGTAAAGCCCGCCGATCTCGTCGCGGCGGGTTTCGGGCAGGTCGATGGCGAAGTCTTCCTGCCCGATCTTCTGCGCAGCGTCGCGCAGACGGTCCAGCCGGGCGAATTGCGGGCGAATGAGGCCGAAATAGAAGGCCAGCACCATGACTATGGCAGCCACCGCGATGCCGATGGCGGCCAGCGTCAGTCTCTGTCGCAGGTTGACGATGTCGGCCCGGATGGCGTTGCGAAAGAGCTGTTCGGTCTGCACGGCCTGGCTGAGAAGCGGATCGAAGCCGGTGGCGAAGCTGTCGATATGGGCTTGCAGGCGGGGGCGGTCGATGTCGTCGCTCGAGAGGCCGCGCATGGTGCTGGTCAGGAGCGCCTCCATCCGGGCGAGGCCGAGGGATTGGGTGCCAAAGCGGGACTGGGCCTCGATGCCGAGATCCTCGGCCTCCTGCACGGCCTGGGCGACGTTCTGTTGCAGGCGCACGAAGGACGTGCGGAGATTTTCGACGACGGGCTCCAGCCGCTCGGCGCGGGTTGCGGCGGGCATCTCGCGCTGCACGGCCTCTGTCGCGACGACGAGGAAGGTGGCGGCCTGGGTCGAGAGGCCGGCATAGCCCGACATGCGCTGCTCGGCCTTGAGGGTGGCATCCAGCCGGTCGGAGACGGCGAGAAGACCCAGCCAGAGGATCAGCGCGGTGACCCATGTGCCGACGCCAAGGGCGAGGGCGCCGAGACCGAGCAAAGACTTCAGCGACATGACGGGACCGCCCTAGGATTGGGCAATCGCGGTGAAGTGCCGCATTCTTTCGCACAATTTCTGGCGTGACGCGGTGCGCACGGTGCGGTTACGCTTTTCTTCAGGGGTTTGCTGTTGGATGAAAGACGGCACGGGAGCGAGGACCAACGCAACGCGTAAGGAACGGATATGATAGAGCTCCTGTTCGTCGCCTGCCTGGCGACAGATCCCACCCGATGCCGTGAACGCAGTCTTGTCTTTACCGACGTGACGCCGATGCAATGCCTTGCCGGGGCGCAGCCGGAACTGGCGCGATGGGTATCGACCCACCCCAACGAGCGGGTCCTGAGCTGGCGCTGCCGGACGGTGAACGATACCGAATTCGACATCTGAGCGGCCTCAGGTCTTGCGCTTCATCAGGCCGCGGGCCGGGTCGTAGCCCCAGATGGCCAGCGCGCAGAAGACCAGCGTGCTGCCCAGGACCCAGGCGAGCGCGGTCCAGTTGACCTGCAGGTAAAGCGAGAAGCGGATCAGCTCGACCGCGTAGGTGAAGGGGTTGAGTGCGCAGATGTCGCGCAGGAGCGGTGAGCTTTCGGCCATTTTCCACAAGGGGTAGAGGGCCGAGGACATGAAGAACATCGGGAAGATGACGAAGTTCATCACGCCCGCGAAGTTTTCCAGCTGCTTGATGAAGCTGGACAGGACCAGCCCGAGACCGCCGAGCATCAGCCCGCCGAGAATCAGGCTGGGCAGGACGGCGAGGTAACCCCATGTGGGCATTGTGATGCCGAACGCGGCGGCGATGGCGAGGAAGGTGTAGACCTGCAGCACCGAGATGATCGTGGCGCCGAACAGGCGGCAGATCAGCAGCCACCATCGCGGGAAGGGGCTGGTCAGCAGAAGGCGCATCGAGCCCATCTCGCGGTCGTAGACCAGGCTGAGCGAGGATTGCATTCCGTTGAAGAGCAGCACCATCGCGCACAAGCCGGGGACGATATAGGTCTCGTAGGTGATGTAGGTCTGGTAGGGCGGGATGATCGACAGGCCAAGTGCCGCGCGGAAGCCGGCGGCGAAGATCAGCAGCCAGACGAGCGGGCGGACAAGGGCCGCGATGAAGCGCTCGCGCTGATGCACGAAGCGCAGGAATTCGCGGGCGATGATCGCCTTGGCGACGCGGAAGGTGCCGGTCATGCGACCTCCCCCGTGCGCGACAGGAACCAGTCCGACAGGCTTTGATCGCCGCGGGCGGCCCCGGCGGTGCCGCGGTGGATGATCTGTCCCTTGTGCAGGACGACGAGGTCGTCGCCGTCGCGCACCTCGTCCGTGAGGTGGGTGGTCCAGAGGACGCAGAGGCCGGTTTTCGTGAGTTCGTGGACGTGGTCGGTGATGCCCTGCCGCGAGGCGGCGTCGAGGCCGACGGTGGGTTCGTCGAGCAAGAGCACGTGCGGGTCGTGGATCAGGGACCGCGCGAGTTCGGTGCGGCGGCGGTGACCGCCGTTGAGGTCGCGGGCCTTTTCGTCGGCGCGGTGGCGCATGTCGAGCTGGTCGAGGGCGGCGTCGATGCGGCCGGGGATCTCGGATTTCGGCAGGCCCTGCAGGGCGGCGAAATAGGCGAGGTTCTGGCGGACCGAGAGGTTGAGGTCGAGCGTGGATTGCTGGAAGACGACGCCGAGCTTGCCCAGAGCCTTGCGGGGTTCGCGGCGCATGTCGTGGCCGGCGACAGTGATTTCGCCCTGGGGGGCCACCAGCAGGCGGGTCAGCAGGGCGATGAGCGTGGATTTGCCCGCGCCGTTGGGGCCGAGAAGGGCGCAGAAGGTGCCGGGGGTGACATCGAACGTCACGTCGTCCAGCGCCTGCTTGGCGCCGTAGTTGAAGCTGAGGTCGTTGACGGTCAGGCCTGTGGTCACGTGGTCCGGTCCTTTGGTCCTTCGGCAAGTTGCGCGCCCTTTGGCCCACTTTCCAGTGTCAGGGTCCGGTGTGCAAGCCGTGTCGCCTCGGCCATGTCGTGGGTCACGAACAGGGTCGCGGGCTGGTGGCGGGCGATGAGTTGCTCGGTGAGGGTCAGCATCCGGTCGGCGGCGGCGGCGTCGAGCGAGACGAAAGGTTCGTCCATGATGAGCAGGTCGGGCTGGCCCGCGAAGGCGCGGGCGAGCGCGAGGCGGCGCTGCTGGCCGAGGGAGAGCTGGCCGGGGAAGAGCGTCTCCTTGCCGGTAAGGCCGACCTCGTCGAGCGCGGCGAGGGCGCGGTCGCGGGGCAGGCCCGGATGCAGGAGCGTGAGGTTGTCGAGGGTGGAGCGCCAGGGCAAAAGGGTGGGTTCCTGGAAGACCATGGCGATGGCGTCGGGACGGTCGATGCGGCCCGCATAATCGGTGTCGATGCCCGAGACCAGCCGCAGGAGGGTGGATTTGCCGATGCCGGAGGGGCCGACGAGGGCGACGGTTTCGCCTGCCGCGATCTCGAAAGCGATGGGGCCAAGCACGCGGTCGGCGCCAAAGCGTTTCTCGGTGACGGAGACGGTAATCATGCGCGGCGCCACCGGGTCGCGTGGCGTTCCCACGGTTGCAATAGCGCCCATTCCACCAGCAGCATCACGGTGATGAAGGAAAAGGCGTAGACCAGCACCATGGCGACGTCGAAAAGCTGGAAATAGAGGTGGATCTGGAAGCCGACGCCCGAGGAGCGGCCGAGAAATTCGACCACGAGGACGATCTTCCAGATGACGGCCACACCGCCCCGCGCGGCGGCGGCGATGAAGGGGCCGAGTTGCGGCAGGATCACGTGGCGCAGGCGGGTCCAGCCGGACATGCGGTAGACACGCGCCAGCGCGTCGAGTTGCGGGTCCAGCGCACGGGCGCCTTCGCGGATGACGATGGCGACGTTGGGCACCTTGTTGAGCGTGACGGCGGCGATGGCGGCGGCCTCGGTCAGGCCGATCCAGAGGTAGCAGAGTACGATCAGCACCAGCGCGGGCAGGTTGAGGAAGATGACCAGCCACGGGTCGAGCCAGCGGTTGAGCGCAGGCGACCGGCCCATGGCAAGGCCGATGATCCCGCCCAGCGTCATGGCGAGGCAGAAGGCCCAGAGCACACGCAGGAGGGTGGCCGAGAGGTGGGTCCAGAGCTCACCGCTGGCGATTTCCTGGGCGAAGAGGGGCGCGAGGGCCCAGGGGGTGGGCAGCACCTGCGGGTCGGCCTTGAGCGTTGACGCCACGACCCAAAGGGCCAGAAGCCCCGCGATGGAGAGGAGCGGCGTCAGCTTGGTCTGCATTTACCGGACGTCGGCGAAAAGACCGTCGGGGAGTGTATCGGCCTCGCCCACGAGTTCCGCGCCGCCGAGGTCGTGCATCAGGCTGAGAAGGGCCTGGGCGGCGTCGGTGTCAATGGGTTTGCGGGCCGGGATGCCGGCGATCCAGTCGGTGCGGAGTTGCTCGAATTCCGCGTCGGTGTCGGCGTTCATGATCGGGCGCAGGTCCCGCCAGGTCTCGTCGGAGGACATGAGCAGGGCCTTGGCCTCTCGGCTGGCCTCATAGAAGGACTGCGCGAGGTCGGGGTGCTCCGACAGGAAGCCCTCCTTGAAGTAGTATCCCAGAAGAGGCGTTTCGGGGTCGAGGCCCAGTTCGCGCGCGGCGGTGTCGACGGAAATGAGTTCGTGCATGCCGGCGGCTTTCATCTTGGCGAGGTAGTGCCAGTAGTTGATGGCACCGGCGAGGCCGCCGTCAAGGGCGGTGCGGAAGATAAGGGGCGGGGCGCCGAAGACCTGTTCGGTTTCTGCTTCGAGGTCGAGGTCATGGGCCTGTTGCGCGTAGGCGCGCAGGATGAGCCAGGACTTGTCGAGCGGGCCGCCGGCAATGCCGATCTTCTGGTCGGCAAGGTCGGCCAGCGTTTCGGCAGTGGAGTCGGCGGGGACGACCACGCCGCCCACGGCGCGGGAGTAGGGAATGAAGACGTACGGCTTGCCTGCGGCGCGCTGGCGGGCGACCCAGATCCAGTCGGCGACGGCCATGTCGGCCTCGCCCCCTTCGACGGCGATTCGTGTGGCGCTGTTGTCGGCATAGGGCTGGATCTCGAGGGTCAAGCCGTGTTTTGCGTCGAGGCCTTCATCGACGATGGTCTGAAGCTCCCAGTTGACGGTGCCGATCTTGAGAGTCGCGGCGCGAATCGTTGGGGGCTCTTGGGCGTAGGCCGCCATGCTGCTTAGCAAGAAGGAGAGAGATGCTATGATGCGCAACATGGCGGGCCTTTACTCCATGGGAGAACGGATAATTTACTCGGCGCGGCGTTCGACCTCGTTCAGGTCGGCGTCGAGGACGATGTCGAACTGGTCGCCGCCTTTGCAGATCACGTCGTCAAGCTCGTAGCCGCCGTCGTCTTCGGCTTCGATGTCGGCGGGATCCATCTGGCATTCGATGGAGGCGAGATAGGCCTCGATTTTTTCCACCGTTTCTGCATCGACGTGGTCGTCGGCGAGGGCGGGCGAGGCGACCAGCGCCGCGATTGCGAAGATACGTTTCATTTTGAAGGCTCCGTTACTGGATGTTGAAGGTGACTTGTTGCGTTTCGCCGGTGGAGCCGGGGATGCGCAGCGTGTGGCTGCCCGGCTTGATGGCGATGAACGAGATCGTGGCGACGCCCGCCTTGTCGAATTCAAGGGAATCGACGGCCATGGGACGGATCTCGATCTGGTTGATGACGATTTCGTTCATCCAGATCGCGCGGAAGAAATCGCTGCCGGTGACGGCCAGCTCGGCCGAGCCGTCGGCGGTGATTTCAAGCGTGTAGTAGGCGCCCGATTGCAGGTTCACGGACCCCGTTTCGTGCAGGGGCTGACCCGAGGCGAGGGTGATCGGGATGTCGTCACCGCGGTTGCAGGCGGCGAGCAGACCGGCAAAGCCGAGGTCGTCGCAGAGCGGGGCGGCGACCGCGGGGCCGGTGAGGCAGGTGGCGGCGGTGGCCGCGGCCATCATGAGTTTCTTCATCGTATCAGTCTCCTTCATTATTCGATGGTCACCACGCCCCAGGGCTGTTCGCCAACCTGGATGGAGCGCACGGCCTCTTCCTTGGCCACGTCGATGACGGTGATGTCGTTGGAATTGCCGTTGGTCGTCAGCAGGTATTTCTCGTCTGGCGTGAAATCGAGCTGCCAGACGCGCTGGCCCACGAGGATGTAGTCCAGCACCTCGAGGCTTTGGGCATCGACCACGGCGACGCGGTTCGACGGGCCGAGCGCCACGAAGAGGCGCTTGCCGTCGGAGGTGACCTTGGCGCCCACGGGTTGCAGCCATTCGGGCTGCACGTTGGGGACCTCGAAGCTGATCTTCTCGATCAGGGTGGGCGTGCCGTCCTCGGCGATGTCCATGACGCTGACCGTGCCGCCGATCTCGGACGTCACGAACAGGCGCGTGCCGTCCGCGGTATACTGGGCGTAGCGCGGGCGCTGGTCGACAAGGATGTTGTGCTTGATCGTGTAATCCTCGGTCGAGATGAAATGCGCCATGTTGGTGGTTTCGGACGTGTTCACCACCCACTTGGCGTCGGGGCTCATGCCCATCCCTTCGGGCTCGACGCCCACGGGCACCTCGGCCAGCACGGTGCGGCTTTCGGTGTCGGTGACGGTCACCAGGTTGTCATCCTCGTTGGCGATGTAGAGCCGCTTGCCCGAAGGCTCGATGATGAAAAGCTCGGGATCGGGGCCGGAGGGCAGCGAGGGTAGTTCCTCGTAGGTTTCCGAATCGAACACCCGGACGAGATTGTCGTCGGAGGCGCAGACATAGATCTTGGTGCCGTCGGGGCTGGCGGTGATGCCGCGGGGGCGGTTGCCGGCGAAGAACTCGTCGGTCACTTCCCATGTTTCGGTGTCGATCACGGTGATGGTGTTGCCGCGTTCGTTGGTGACGAAGGCTTTGCCGGCCAGCGCGGGCCCGGCGGCGAGCGCCAGGGCGGAGGTCAGAAGGAGTGCCTTGAGTTTCATGTGTTCCCCTTAGTTGTTGAAGGCCGTGCAGGCCGATTCCGGGCGGTCGAGGCCGAGCGTGTCCTGCACGGCGTTCTGGTGCAGGAACCCTTCCTGCGGGCTGACGCTGACAGTGATGCGGCCGTCATAGAGCATGACCTGCTGGCGCATCTGGCCGTTCCAGTCGCGGAAGGTGACTTCCTGCCCCTTGAAGCCGGCCAGTTCGAATTGATCGGACAGGAGGTACTCTTTCACGCCGTCGGGCTCGGCGGTCTGGGCGCGGGTCACCGCCTCGCCCACGGCGCGCAGGGCGATCCAGACGTTGTAGTCGGCATCCTTGATATAGCGGCCCGCCAGTTCCTCGAAGCGGGTCTGAAGCTGGGTCGCGCCGTAGGATTCGTGCCCGCCGTGCATCTGCACCGGGCGCAGGCCCGAGGAGCCCATGACAGGGCGCGGATCCCACATGTGATAGGTGAGGTAGGCGGCGAAATAATCGGTTTCGTCGGCGGTGATGACCACGTCATGCTCGGGCAGGCCCTGCATGAAGGTGGGCAGTTGGCGCTGCACCTGGGCATGGCCCGAATCTGTGCGGCGGGCGCCGCCGGTGTCCTCGAACACGCGTTCCTCGACGATCTCGGCGCCGAACTTGGTGGCGGCGCGGCGATAGGCGTCGGCCAGCGCGATGTCGGCGGGGTTGGAGCCGGAAATGAGCACCCAACGGGGCCACTTCTTCCAGATGGCGAATTGCGCGATGGCGTCGGCCTGCTGGGCATAGCTGGTGGCGGTATGCAGCAGGTTGGCGCGGCATTCCTCGTTGCGCATCGGCATGTCGCCGGCGCGGGCGTTGAAGACCAGCGCGCCCTCTTCGGCGGCGCGGTCGGCAAGGCGCAGAACGTCCTCTTCCCGGGCATGAACGACGATCAGGCGGATGCCTTCGGCGAGAATCTCATCAAGGGCGGCATCGGCGCCGTCGGGCGCGGCGGATTTCTGGACCGTCTCGTAGGTATGGCCCATGAAGCTGCCGGTGGAGTTGTTGTCCTGATCGGCCAGCGCGGCGCCGGCGAAGCCCAGATCCTCGGGCGCCTCGTCGAAGCGCGAGATCGGGCGCTGGACCTGGTAATCGACGCGCAAGACGGCGGCGCGCACGTCGATCGCGGCGGCAGATCCTGCGGTGAAAATCAGCGTGGCGGCGCAGAGCTGCGCGGCCGCGAAAAGCGTCGCAATACGGTTCAGCACTTTTATCCTCCCTTACCGCGAAGTTGGTCCTCGCGGCCCGACCAATACCAATTGCCGTGTTTCGCAATCACTGTACGCAACGCAGAATGAAGGGCGACTCTTAACTTCTAAGAACGTCCGTATGCATTTGATATTGTTCCTGTTCCTGGCTTTCGCCCCGGCTGCGCACGCGCAAGGGGAGGTGGCCTTTTTCGGGCTGCATCTGGAGGACAGTTCGGACCAGACGACGCAATCTTCTTCGTTGATGGCCGAGGGGCCGGGCGAGGCCGATCTGGCCCGTGTCGAGGTGCTGGAAGGGATGCTGGCGGAGCGATTCGAGGCCGAGGGCTACGCGCTTTTGGGCCTTGCGCCGGTGGCGGAGGAACTGGAGCGCGTGAGCAACCCGGCAAGCTGTTACGGGTGTGACATCCGCATGGCCGAGACGCTGGGCGCGGAGTTCATCCTGGTGGGCGAGGTCAACATGGTGTCGCCCGTACTGGTGTCCATCGCGGTCCAGTTGAAGGATGCCGCCAGCGGCGAGATCGTGAAGGGCGGCAGCGTCAGCGTGCGCGGCAGCACCGACGAGATCTGGGCGCGGGGGATGCGACAAATCTTGAAAAACCGAATCTTCAGGGAGGAAGATACATGAGAAGACGAGTGTTCATGGCAAGCCTGACGGCGTTGATGCTGCCGGGCATTGCGCTGGCACACGGGCCGACACGGCAGAAGGTGACGCTGACCACCGAAGTGGCGGCCGACCCGGCCGAGGTCTGGGAGGCGATCGGGAATTTCCAGGACATGTCCTGGCACCCGGCGGTGCATTCGACCCAAGGCGAGGGCGGCAACGAGATCGACGCGACGCGCGTGCTGACGCTGGGCGATGAAGGTGGGCCGACCATCGACGAGGTGCTCTACAAATACGATGCCGAGAAGATGAGCTATTCCTACCGGATCACCGAGGTGGCGGTCGAGACGCTGCCGGTGACGAATTACTCGTCTCACCTGACGGTGAAGCCGCGTGACGGCGGCGGATCTATCGTGGAATGGCGCGGCGCGTTCTATCGCGGCTATCCGAACAACGATCCGCCGCCCGAACTGAATGACGAGGCGGCGATTGCGGCTGTCAGCGGCGTCTACCAGGCGGGGCTGGATGCCCTGACCGAGCGGTTCGGTGCGCCGGGCTCTTAATGCGCTGGCGCTTTGCCTGGCCACGCCGGTGGCCGGGCAGACCGCTTTCGTCACCTGTCAGCCTGCCGATGCGTTGAGCGTGATCGATGTCGCCCGAGGGGTCGAGGTCGCTCGCTGGGACGTGGCGGGCAAGCCTGCCGGGGTCGCTGTTGGTGGCGATGCGGTCTTTTCCGTCTCCCCGGATACCAAGACCGTGCGGCGTTTTTCGCCCACCGGCGGGCTTTTGAATGAAACGCAGCTGGATGGCGGGCCGACCGGCGTGGCGCTGGATGCCGCGCGCGGGCGGCTGTTCGTGTCGGACTGGTACAATGCGCGGCTTTGGGTGTTGGATGCCGAGACGCTGGAGGTTCTGGCGAAGCTGAAGACCGGGGCGGAGCCGGCTGGCATCGCTCTGTCGGAAGATGGCCGGTTTCTGGCCAGTGCCGAGAAAGATGCCGACCGGGTGTCGGTCTTCAATGCCGAGACGCTGGAGGTCTTGCACCGGGTGGATGTGGGCGTGCGGCCCTATGGGCTGGGCTTCGCGCCGGATGGGCGGCTGTTCGTGGGCAACGTGGGCAGCAATGACGTAAGCGTCGTGGATGCCGAAGCCGGCACGGTGCTGGCCACGGTGCCGGTGGGCGAGCGGCCCTATGGCGTGGCCTTCGCAGGCGGTCGGGCCTTTGTGACCAACCAGTATGCGAACAGCCTGAGCGTGATCGACCTTGAGACGCTTGAGGCGGTGGAGGAGGTCAGCGTCGGCGAGTATCCCGAAGGGATTGACGCCACGGCGGACGGGACCCGCGTGGTCTTTGCCAACTGGTTCGAGAACACGGTGAGCGTGATGGACGCACGAACGCTGGACGTGATATATGACGTGGAGACATGCGACGGCCCGCGGGCTTTTGGCATGTTCCTGTCGGGAGGAGACACGGAATGATCGCAACATCCATGCGCGCGCTGGGGGCGCTGTGCCTGATGGCGATGCCGGCCCTGGCGGGCACCTGGGAGGACTTGAGCGCCGAGATGTATGGCGAGCGGGTGCTCTTGGATGGCGCCGAGGTGATCGCCATCGACGCGCCGTACCGGACGGGCAACGATGCGCGCACGCAGCTGGCGGCGCATGTGGTGGCGCCGCAGGGGGCCGAGATTGCCAGCGTGACGCTGGTGATCGACGAGAACCCGATGCCGGTGTCGGCGGTCTTTGACCTAGATACCCCGTTGCCCGCATTCTTTTTCGACGTGACCATGCGGATCAACGGGCCGACGCCGATGCACGTGGTGGCCGAGACGACCGACGGGCGGCTATTCGTCGCCGGGACCTTCGTCAAGACCTCGGGGCAGGGGGCCCTGTGCGGCGCCGCCGGGGACCGACCCCAAGCTGGCGCTGGAAACGCTGGGGCGGATGGAAATCGAACTGGCCGGGCGTCTGACCGGACTGGGGCAGAGTGCGGTGGACAAGCTGGCCAATCGGCTGAACCGGATGGACGTGGACATTTCGCACCCGTCGCATTCGGGGATGCAGATGGACCAGATTTCGCTGCTGTTCATCCCGATGCGCTATGTCGAGACGGTCGAGATCGACCTGGATGGCGCCGGATATGTCGAGATGACTGGCTCGATTTCGCTGTCGGAGAACCCGCAGGTGGCGCTGTCGGTGCCGAGCCGGGCGCAGGCGGTCGACGTTAAGATGACAGATACCGATGGCACCGTCGCCCACGCGCACAAGAAACTGACCGGATACTGAAAGGGGCCGACCCCGGACGCGGAAAGCACCCGGGGTCGGCTCTGGATTATTCGCAGGCCGAGGCGAAGCGCGCGGTTTTGTTCTCGACGCTTTCGACGGTCAGCGTACAGCCGTTGTCGAGTTCGACCTCGGAGCCGGACTCGGCGGATTGCAGGTTGAACCCGTTGACAGCAAAACGCACGGTGTCATCGGCGATGGAGCTGACGAAGATGCGGATGTCGCCACCGTTCAGCATCGCGGTGGAGCCGACGCCGAAGGTTTCAGTATCTTCGCCCGACTCAGAGCCGCCGCCGTTATTGCCGGAGCCGCCTTGGCTGAGCTGCGCCTCGAGCGCGGCAACGCGTTCTTCGAGCGCTGCGATCTTGTCGGCGCTGGATTGCGAGCCGTCGGAGCCTTCGCTGCCGCTCTCGGCGGCGGCGGTCTGCTCTTCGGAGCCTTCGGAGTCGCTCGCGGCGGAGGCGGTCTGCTCTTCTGAGCCCTCGCTATCGCTCTCGGCGGAGGCGGTCTGCTCTTCGGAGCGCTCGCTGTCGCTCTCGGCGGATGCGGCCTGCTCTTCGGAACCTTCGCTGTCGCTCTCGGCGGATGCGGCTTGCTCTTCGGAACCTTCGGTGCCGCTCTCGGTGGAGGCGGTCTGCTCTTCTGAGCCTTCGGTGCCGCTTTCGGCGGATGCGGCCTGCTCTTCGGAGCCTTCGGTGCCGCTTTCGGCGGACGCGGTCTGCTCTTCGGAGCCTTCGCTGTCGCTCTCGGCGGATGCGGCCTGCTCTTCTGAGCCTTCGGTGCCGCTCTCGGCGGATGCGGCCTGCTCTTCTGAGCCTTCGGTGCCGCTCTCAGCGGCGGCGGCCTGCTCTTCGGAGCCTTCGCTGTCGCTCTCGGCGGCGGCGGCCTGCTCTTCGGAACCTTCGCTGTCGCTCTCGGCGGATGCGGTCTGCTCTTCGGAACCTTCGCTGTCGCTCTCGGCGGCGGCGGCCTGCTCTTCTGAGCCTTCGGTGCCGCTCTCAGCGGATGCGGTTTGCTCTTCGGAGCCTTCGGTGCCGCTCTCGGCGGATGCGGCCTGCTCTTCGGAACCTTCGCTGTCGCTCTCGGCGGATGCGGTCTGCTCTTCGGAACCTTCGCTGTCGCTCTCGGCGGCGGCGGCTTGCTCTTCGGAGCCTTCACTTTCGCCTTCAGCGGCGGCAGTTTCCTCCCCGGCGCCTTGGCTTTCGCTCTCGGCGGCAGCGTCTTCCTCGGAAGCTTCGCTGTCGCCCTCGGCCGCGGCCGTCTCTTGCTCGGAGCTTTCGGCGTTGGCTTGGGCGGTCTGGTCGCCCAGCGGTTCGGGTCTCGGGCGCAGGGCTGCCACCGCAAGGAGTACGGCCACAGCCGCAATCAGGACCCCGTAAATCAACTTGTCATTCAATGTTTCCACTCCCAGGTCTTAGTGTTTTCGTTGCGTGAGTCGCGTTCAAAGCATATGGGTCGACCCGGCCAAACGGCAAATTAACTGCGCTTCGGCGCCTGTCAGGGTAGGGAACGGCTCTGTTTCCTCTAGCGGAAAGTCCTGAAACGCCCACCCGTCCGTACCATCGGGGAACCAGTAGACCTGCGAATGGTTCCATTCGATCGCGCGTTTCGCGGCGTTCCAGCTCATCCAGCATTCGGCCAGGCAAAAGAAGGCGACCGGGCGGTCGGGATCGCCGCCAGTGGCGTGATCGAGCCCGGCGCGGAAATAATCGGCGGTGACGTCGGCCAAGGCACCATAGCCCACGTTGGGCAGCCAGACCGCGCCGGGTATGCTGGTCCGGGGCTTGTCGCGCCAGATGGTGCCTTCGGGCAGGTTTTCGGGTTTCGGAGGGCGGGGGAGGACGTCGATGAAGGCGGCTTCGCCAGACTGCCAGAGGGCGTGGGCGTCTTCCGTGTCGATGACGGTGCCGCCCTTGAGCGTCGCGGGCACCGGGGCGCGGTAGTGGTCCATGCGGTAGTCGGAGGGCTCGGTCACGTCCCCGGCGGTGGCTGCGGTGGCAGCCCCGGCCGCGAGGGCAAGGGCCACCAGCAGGCGGTTCACTGGCCGGTTTCCAGCATCTCGTTGCCCATGTCGCTGACCAGCGGCACGCCGGCTTCGACCAGGAGTGCGTTGATCTCGTCCTGATGGCGGCGGATCAGAGAGTTGAGCTCGCGCTGCCAGACCTTTTCACCTTGGCGCACACCCATGGTGATGCGGAAGAAGAGGCGTGGGGGCAGTTCCTCGTTGATGAGGGGGATGACCTTCATGCCGGGATAGTCGGCCTTGACCAGGGGGCCGCCGAGCGGGCCCCAGAGGATGGCGGCGTCGATGTCGCCGGCCTTGAGGTCGTCGAGCATGTTGGTCGCCGGGTTCTCGTGCCGGCGGTCGACGACGAGGTTGTAGGGCTTGGCCTTGCCGATCAGCCCGTGCCGCGCGAGATGCGCCGAAGGCGGCGTGCCGGCGATGATGCCGATGCGGGTGCCTTGCAGGGCGTCGTCGGTGAGCGACTCGACCGAGGCGAGGGTGCTGTCCTGCGGCACGATCAGCGTATAGACCGAGCTGAAATAGTGGTTGGTGTTCAGCACCAGCTCGTGCCCCTGGGCATAGCCCATCACCACGTCGCAGCGCTTGATCTTGAGCGTGTTGCGGATGAAGCCAGTCGCCTGGGGGTACCAGGTGTATTGTACCGGCAATTCCAGCTTGGACGCGATGAGTTCCGCCAGCTTGTTCTCGTAGCCCGTGCCCTCTTTGTTGGACATGGGGTAGTTGGCCGGGTCGGCGCAGACGCGGAACGCGTTCTGCGAGACGAGATCCGAGGTTTGCGCTGTTGCCGGCCCCGAAATCAGCATCGCCGAAAGGTAAAGCGCCGCCGATCCGGTGATGCGGGCGGCGGCGCGATTTGCGAGGTATTTAGCCCATGCAGGCATCTTCATCCTCTTGGATCGCGTCGGATTTGGCCTCTTTCGAGCCGGGGCGTCCGCGCGGGATCGCGTCCATGCCGCGGGCCTTGAGATAGACGTAGATATCGTCGAGATAGCACATCACGTTCGGGTTGTCGCCGAAGTGGGGCATGACGGAGTTGCCATTGCCACGGCCGTTCACGACGACATCGTAGAAGTCGTAATAGCCCATGTGGACGGCGGAATTCTTGACTTTGGGGGCGTAGGACGAGCCTTCGCCATCGGGGCCGTGGCACACGTGGCACTCGGCGTGATAGCGGCGGAAGCCCGAGAAGGTCAGCCAGTCGACGGTTCCGTCTTCGGCCACGTTGTAGGTCGGTACGTCTTCCTCGTTGAAGTAGCGTCCGTTTTCCTCGTAGGCGACGGCCTCGTCGTGGTTCGCAGGATCGACCGGCTGATCGCTCCAGTTCTGGGCCGAGGCTGTGATCGGCAGTGCGACCAGGGCCGAGGCGAGTGTCAAGCGGATACCGGTGCTCATGATGCGGTCATACCTTTCCTGTTTCCTGTACTGATAATCAATCGTTTCTTCTGGGCACGGGGCCGGCCCTCCGCGTTGGAGGACCGGCCCCGGCTGTTGCACAAAGCTTAGTCCGGCAGGGTGAATACGGTCAGCTGGCCACCCAGTGCGGTGTAGTCGCTGAGGGCAGCATAGCCACCCACGGCACCCAGACCGTCATTGGGGTTGGTCAGACCGGCCGCGAGACCGATACCGGCCCAGCCACCGACACCCGACAGCACAGCGATATGTTGCTTGCCGTCGCGCTCGTAGGTCATCACGTTGCCGATGATGCCCGAGGGGGTCCGGAACTTGTAGAGCTCTTCACCCGTCTCGGTGTCGACGGCCTTCAGATAGCCTTCGAGCGTACCGTAGAACGTGATGCCGCCCGCGGTGGTCAGAGAACCGGACCAGACCGAGAACTGCTCGGGGTTGGACCACTTGATCTCGCCGTTGATGTTATCCCAGGCGATGAAGTTGCCCATGCCGCCATGGCTGTCCGGGGCAGGGTACATCGACAGGGTCGCGCCCACATAGGGCTGACCTGCGGTGTAGCTGACGCGGAACGGTTCGTAGTCCATGCAGACGTGGTTGGTGGGAACGAGGAACAGGCCCAGATTCGGGTCGTAAGACGCCGGCTGCTGGTCCTTGGTGCCAAGCGCCGCCGGGCAGATGCCCGTCGAGTTGACGTCCTCGCCGTTCTGTTCGGTGGAGTATTGCGCCACCACTTCCGGACGACCGTAGGTGTCGGACTCGGGGTCCATGTCGACGCCAGAGGTCCAGTTAACGACCGGGTCGTATTTTTCGGCCACCAGAAGCTCACCAGAGACACGGTCCATCGTGTAGGCCAGACCGTTGCGGTCGAAGTGGGTCAGAAGCTTGCGCTCCTCGCCGTCAATTTCCTGCTCCGTCAGGATCATTTCGTTGACGCCGTCGTAATCCCACTCGTCATGCGGGGTCATCTGGTAGAACCACTTGGCCTCGCCAGTGTCGATGTCGCGGGCCATGATGGTCATGGACCAGCGGTTGTCGCCCGGACGCTGCGAGGGGTTCCATGTCGACGGGTTGCCGGTGCCGTAGTACATCAGGTTCTCGTCGAGATCCGCCGAGTACCAGCCCCAGGTGGTGCCGCCGCCGATTTGCCACTGGTCGCCTTCCCAGGTGTTGGTGCCGGAGTTTTCGCCGACAGGCTCACCCAGGTGAGTGGTGTTCTCGGGGTCCACGAGGATGTCCTCGTCCGGGCCCATTGAATAGGCGCGCCAGGCCTGGCTGCCGTCCGAGATGTTGTAGGCGGTCACGTGACCGCGCACGCCGAACTCGCCGCCCGAGATGCCGACGATGACCTTGTCCTTGACCGGAAGAACGGTCGCGGTGTTGGTTTCGCCGATGGACGGATCGCCGTTCACGACTTCCCATTCGACCGAGCCGTCTTCGGCATTGAGTGCGACGACCTTGGTGTCGGCCTGGTGCAGGAAGATCTTGCCGTCGGCATAGGCCACACCGCGGTTCACGGTGTCACAGCACATCACCGGAATGACGTCCGGGTCCTGCTTGGGCTCGTACTTCCACTTGATCTTGCCTTCGTCGGCCAGATCGAGCGCATAGACGATGTTCGGGAAGGGCGTGTGGACATACATCGTGTCGCCCACGACGAGCGGCGAGCCTTCGTGACCGCGCAGAACGCCGGTCGAGAAGGTCCATGCGACCTGCAGGTCACCGACGTTTTCCTTGTTGATCGAGTCCAGCTTGGAATAGCGCTGGTTCTTGTAGTCGCCCGTCTGGATCGCCCATTGGGTCGGGTCGTCCATCTGCTGGACAAGGTCGTCATTGGCGACGGCCATGCCCGCGCAGAGCGCGAGTCCCGAGGTTAAGAGCATAAGCTTCTTCATTGTAGTCCTCCCATTTAAGCAGCGGTCTTCCGCCGCATTGGAATGGTCGATTTATCGACCGTTAAAGCGGGGGTCCCAAGCTCTCTCCTTCAAGGAGCCCCCGCGTTCTGAGGTGCCGCGTTATTCGCCAGTGGAGGCGAGGTACGCGATCACGTTCATTCTTTCCTCTTCCTTGCGCAGACCGGCGAAGGCCATCTTGGTGCCCTTGGCGTAGTCGCGCGGTTTCTCAAGGAAGGCCGCCAGTTCTTCGGGCGTCCAGGTCTTGCCCTCGGCGCCCATCTCGGCGAGCACGTCGGAATAGTCGAAATCCTCATTCGCCGCGATGGGCGCGCCGACGATGTCGTTCAGAACGGGGCCGACCTTGTTCTTGGCGTCTTCGCCGACGGCGTGGCAGGCCATGCATTTGCGGAACACCTTTTCGCCGGCTTCGGCGTCGCCTTCGACGTCTTGCGCAAAGCCAAGCGCAGGAGTTGCGGTCAGGATGGCGGCGGCGAGGATGGTACGAATGGTCAAGTTGATGTCTCCCTAGTCAACAGTGTCAGTACACACATCATTGCAGAAGGCGTTCGGCGTGCCACAAGACGTGGTCGGCGGCGAAAGTCTGCACGAAAAAGTACGAGTGGTCATAGCCCGGCTGGATGCGGATCTGGCCGGGCTGGCGGCGTTTGGCCATGGTGTCGGCCAGCGCCTCGGGTTTGAGCAGGTCGAGGAATTGATCGCTCGATCCCTGGTCGATCAGAACGTCTCCTTTCCAGCCGTGTTCCTCCAATAGTAGGGTGGAATCATGCTGCGCCCAGGTGCTTTCGTCGTCGCCCAGATAGGCGCTGAGCTGCTTGCGGCCCCAATCCGAGCGGGTCGGGTTGGCGATGGGGGCGAAGGCGGAAAGTGACTCGAACTTGTCGGGGTTGCGCATGGCGATGGTCATGGCACCGTGCCCGCCCATGGAGTGGCCGGTGATGCCGTGACGGTCCTGCACCGGCTGGGTCTCCGCGATGATCGAATAGAGCTCGTTCACGATGTAGTCGTACATGCGGTAATGCTGCCGCCACGGGTCGCAGGTGGCGTTTACGTAGAAGCCGGCCCCCTGGCCGAGGTCATACGCCTCGTCATCCGCCACGTTCTCGCCACGGGGCGAGGTGTCGGGGAACACCAGAGCGATGCCTTCGCGCGCCGCGTGCTCCTGGAACCCGCCCTTGGTCATGGCGTTCTCGTGGTTGCAGGTCAGGCCCGAAAGGTACCAAAGCACCGGAACCGGGCCATCCTTGGCCTGGGGAGGCTGGTAGACAGCGTAGGTCATCTCGCACGCACAGGTGTTGGAACTGTGCTTGTAGACGATCTGTTCGCCGCCGAAGCTCCTGTTTTGTGAGACGACCTCGTGGGACAAATCAGAACTCCACCACGGCGCGGATCGATTTGCCTTCGTGCATCAGTTCGAACCCGTGGTTGATCTCTTCCAGCTTGAGCTTATGCGTGATCATGGGGTCGATCTCGATCTTGCCGTCCATGTACCAGTCGACGAATTTCGGCACATCGGTCCGGCCCTTGGCGCCGCCGAAGGCGGTGCCTTTCCAGACCCGGCCGGTGACCAGCTGGAAGGGGCGGGTGGAAATCTCGGCGCCCGCGGGGGCCACGCCGATGATGACCGAGCAGCCCCAGCCGCGGTGCGAACACTCCAGCGCGTCGCGCATCACCTTGACGTTGCCGGTGGCGTCAAAGGAATAGTCCACGCCGCCGATCTGGTCGTTGCCCCGTTTGGTCATGTTCACGATCTCCTGGACCGTGTTGTCGACCTTGGTGGGGTTCACGAAATGGGTCATGCCGAACTTGCGGGCCATCTCGGCCTTGTCGTCATTGAGATCGACACCGATGATCATGTCGCAGCCCGCCATGCGCAGGCCCTGGATCACGTTGAGGCCGATGCCGCCCAGGCCGAAGACTGCGGCGGTCGAGCCGATTTCGACGCCGGCGGTGTTGATCACCGCGCCGATGCCGGTGGTGACGCCGCAGCCGATATAGCAGATCTTGTCGAAGGGCGCGTCCTCGCGCACCTTGGCCAGCGCGATTTCCGGCATAACCGTGTGGTTGGCGAAGGTCGAGCAGCCCATGTAGTGGTGGATCGGGGTACCATCGAGCATCTTGAACCGCGTGGTGCCGTCTGGCATCAGGCCCTGGCCCTGGGTGTTGCGGATTGCCGTGCAGAGATTGGTCTTGCCCGAGAGGCACGACGCGCATTCGCGGCATTCGGGCGTGTAGAGCGGGATCACGTGGTCGCCGGGCTTGAGCGTGGTGACGCCTTCGCCGACTTCCAGCACCACGCCGGCGCCTTCATGGCCCAGGATGGCCGGGAAGATGCCTTCGGGGTCGTCGCCCGAGCGGGTGAATTCGTCGGTGTGACACAGGCCTGTCGCCTTGATTTCCACCAGAACCTCGCCGGCCTTGGGGCCTTCGAGTTCGACTTCCATGATTTCCAGTGGTTTGCCGGCCTCGAGGGCCACGGCAGCTTTCGTGCGCATGATAGTGTATTTCCTCCCGTTCGCGCCGCAGACATGGCGCGTGATTCCAGATTGATGGTAGGGGGCGGCGGCGGCGCGACACAATTAGTACCTTGGTTGGTATTCCAATGTGGACACTTGCCGGGGATGGATGGGCGTGTTCCCATGGGACCAAGGGAGGACCATATGAGGACGCTGATTATTACGGCATTCGCCGGGTTTCTGAGCATCCCCGCCCCGCTGATGGCGGAGGATTTCTCGGATCCGACATGGCCTTGCGTGCAGCGCAAGGTCGAAACCTTGTCGCTGGGGCTGATGTGGCCAATCGCGCTGCCCGAGAACGAGGTCGAGGATGCCGCGCTGGCGGCGGATATCGGGGACCTGGCAGGCACGCTGGCGGTGCGGCGGCTGGAGATGGACGCGCTGCGGCAGGCGGCGGAGGATTTCGTCGGTCGCTGGCCCGAGGACAAGGAGGTCAACCTTGGCCGGGCCTTTGCGCAGACGTTCAAGACGCTCAACACGCGGCGGTCGCAGATCATCAACGGGATCGCGGATTTCTCGCTGGGGCAGATCGCGCTGGCCGAAAAGATCGACGAGATGCGGCTGGAGATGGACACGGCACTGGAAGCCGAGGAGCCGGATTACGACCGGATCGATGAATTGGAAGAGAGGCTGGACTGGGACCAGGTGATCTATTCCGACCGGCAGCAGTCGATCACCTACCTGTGCGAGACCCCGCAACTGATCGAGAAGCGTCTGTTTGCCATTGCGCAGATGTTGCAAGGCGTGGCGAAGGACTAGGCGTTATTCCCATTCCAGTTCGGTGAAGGCGACGGTGGCGTTGCGCGGGTTGTAGGCATCGAAAAGCTTCCACTTGTCGGCCTCGCTGTCTGCGATTGTGGTGACGGCCTCGCCCAGGCGGGTGCCGTTGGAAATTGCGGCGCGGGTGTCGTCGCGCAGGGTTTCGAGATAACGGCGCTGATCCTTTGCGCCTTCGGGCCAGTCCAGCACCGGGCCGCCGTGGCCGGGGACGATGCGGGCGATATCCCACTCCTGCAGTTGATCCAGAACGTCGAGCCAGCCCAGCACGCTGCCGTCGAGCGCGGGGGTGTGGATGTGAAATACGAGGTCGCCGGTGAAGAGCGTGCCGGTCGTCTCGTCAAGCACGGTCAGATCGTTGCCGGTATGGGCGGTGGGCCAGGCGTGCAGGGTGAGGACGCGTCCGCCGAGGTCGATCTGCATGGGCGCGTCCGGCGACACGGTGATGTCGACCTCGGGCATGGTCGAGCCGGCGAAGGCGGGGCCGATGAGGCGCGTGAGGCTTTCCGCGTAATTGGCCTGCCGGTCTGCCAGTGCGCGGGGCAGGGCGGCATGGGACACGACCTGTGCCCCGGTGGTGCTGAACGCATCCGTGCCCGACACGTGGTCGGGGTGCATGTGGGTCAGGATCACCTGGCTGACGGGCTTGTCGGTATTCTGACGGATGGCGCGCCAGAGCGCCTCGCCGATCCAGCGGGCCGAGCCGGTGTCGATCACCGCGACGCTGTCGTCGCCCACGATGAAGCCGAGATTGGCGACGTCGCCATGGTTTAGCGTATCGGGCTCCGCTATCTGTCCCAGATGGGCGTAAACACCGGGGGCGACCTCGGTCATTTCGAGCGCGCGGCCGACGGGCTCGCAGCGCGGCGACTCGTAGCTTTTCGCCAGAGCGGGCAGTTGCGCCTCGCATTGGGCCGGCGTGGATGCCTCATAGCCCGCCAGCAGCATGTCGCGGCAGGCGGATTCGGCCCCTTGGGCGGCAAGCGATAGACAGGCGGTGACGACGACTTCGAACATGGGCGGATCATGGCACACGCGATTGTGAGGTCCATGCCCCATTTCGTATAAGTGGATTCTGACGCCGTTTCGTGGCATAAACGGTCGCATTACGGGAGGAGACCGTATGAGACATGCGATTGCATCCGTTGTGGCGCTGGGCCTGATGGCCACGGCCGGTTGGACCGAGGAGGCGGTCAATAACCCCTTGACCGAAAGCCCGACCTGGCAGGACCTGCGCTATGACGTGCTGGGCGAGGCCACGCTGGAGGAGGCGGAGGGCCCGCTTGGCGTCGAGGCGCCGTACCGGGCGCATGACGCGGCGACCGTGCCGGTGCACCTGAAACAAACCGATCCGGACGCGCAGATCACGTCGGCCACGGTGGTGATTGACGAGAACCCTGCGCCCTTGGCGGGCGAATTCACGTTCGGGCCCGGAATGGGCCAGATCGATTTCGAAATGCGCGTCCGCGTGAACCAATATTCCAACGTGCGGGTGATCACCGAAACCGAGGACGGTCTTTACATGACCGGACGGTTCGTGAAGGCATCAGGTGGCTGTTCGGCCCCGGCCTCGAAAGACCCCGAGCAGGCGCTGGCGGGCATGGGCCGGATGAAGCTGCGCAGCTTTGGCGAGACGGCGGCGGTGTCCACGCCCCGGCGCGAGGCGCAGATCATGATCCGGCATCCGAATTATTCGGGGCTTCAGCGCGATCAAATCACGCAGCTGTTCATCCCGGCGCATTTCATCGACACGATCGAGGTGCGGCAGGGCGACGAGATGCTGTTCTCGATGACAGGGGGGATTTCGATTTCGGAAAACCCGTCATTCCGGTTTTTCTATAATGACAACGGCTCGACCGACCTGACGGTGAAGGCGACGGATACCGAGGGCAACGTGTTTGAAAGCACCTTGCCGAAATCGCTGGACGGCTGAGCGGCCACGCAGTCCGGAATTAAAAAGCGCGCACCCGCAGAACGGCGCGCGCTTTTTCATGTCAGCTAGGGCGAGGGTGCTGTCAGGCAGCGATCGTGATCTCCGGCTTTTTTGCCGGGTTAGACGCCTTGCCGAAAAACATGTCGTGCAGCGCCTTGATCGCCGGATCGCGGTCCTCTCGTTCGAGGATGAACTGCGTGTCGACGTGGCGCGGGCCCTGGGTGGCGCCGAGCGAGGCCATGCCGTTGTCGGCCAAGGCCTGCAGCCCGCGTTGCAGCGTGCTGAGCCCGTCAAGATCGCGGCCGATGACGGAGACCAGCGCAAGCTTGCGGTTGCGGATCTCTGACTGCGGGTACTTCTCCGCCAGGTCGTCGGCCACCTTGCGCATGGCCTTGACCGATGCGTCCACGTAATGCGTGATCGTGTTGGCGTTCGACGCTTTCGACACGATGCGCACGTCGTGGCGCGTCAACGCGTCGAGGATCGCCGCGTCATACCCTTTGACGCCGACCATGTCCTGTTCGAACACTTCCAGCGCGATAATGTCGAGGCCGGTTACCATCTCGACCGCCGGTGTGTCGGCGGGCTGGTCGTCGATGATCGTGCCGGGCTCGTCCGGCTCGAACGCGTTGGTCACGCGCAGGGGCACGCCGGCCTGGCGCAGAGTCTTTGCGGCGGAGGGATGGATCGCCTCCATCCCGAGGTTCGCCATCTGGTCGGCCACGTCATAGTTGGTATGACCCAGGGTGCGCACGTTTTCCGCGCCAACCAGCTTGGGGTCGGCGGAAGAGAGGTGGAACTCCTTGTGGATGATCGCCTCGCGCGCGCCGGTGAGGGCGGCCATCTGGGAAAACGTGACCTCCGAATAGCCGCGGTCGAACTCCTTCATCAGGCCCTCGCGGCACTGCGCATAGCCGGTGACGATGGGCATCTCGGTGGCCGCGTCGACGCTGGACATGGCGTTGTTGATGCGCTCGTCGAGCGTGACTTCGCCGTCTTCGCGCCACCCGGTCAGATCCACGGCGCGGGCGTTGACACCGGCTCGCTTCAGGAGCAGCGCGGCCACATGGGCGCTGTGCGCCTCGCCAAGGCCCGACAGCAGCTCGCGGATATGCATTAGGTGCGCGTTCAGGCGGAAATGGCCGTAGGAGCACAGGCGCTGCAGGTCGATCAGGCAGTTGCGCGCGCCCTCGATCCGCTCGTTCACGAATGCTGTGGCGTCGGAAATGTCGCCGGGGTGCTCGAGGACATCCTCGTGCGCCTTGATCATGGCGCGGCACGCCTTGGTCAGGGCATCGTGCCAGCCGTGATCGTCCTCGGCGTCGGCAAAGGCGGCATAGGCGCCGTCCTCGCCCGTCTTCTTGTGTTCCAGCAACATGTCGGTGATGCCGCCGAAGGCCGAAACCACGAAGATCCGGCCATATTGCGGCTCGCCCTTCTTGATGAACAGCGTGTCGCGCAGTTCGTGCAGGCGGGACATGGACGTCCCGCCGATTTTTTCCACTGTGTGGGTCATTGTCTTACGCCTCGACGATTTCGGGCGCCGCGTAAGAGCCATCTTCCTGATGGACCTCGTTGCCGGTGACCGGCGGGTTGAAGCAGCAGGCCATCACCAGCTCTTCGGTGGCGCGCAGGATGTGGCGGTCGTGCTTGTTCAGCGCGTACATGACGCCGGGCTTGATCTCGTGCGTCTCGCCGGTGGCGATGTCGGTGATCGAGCCGGTGCCCTGAACGCAATAGACGCTCTCGAAGTGGTTCTTGTACTCGAACGTGTGTTCGGAACCTGCCTCGAGAAATGTGATGTGGAACGAAAAGCCCATGTTGTCGTCGGCCAGCAGCATCCGGACGCTGGTCCAGTTGGCGTCGGACACGACACGGTCGGGTTCGTTCTGGGTAATCTCGTTGAAATCTCTGACAATCATTTCGGTTACTCCGCAGCGATATTGTGGCCTTCGACGCAGGTCGAGGCGGCTTTTTCGAGGATGTCGAGACCCTTCTCGAACAGCTCGACCGGAATGGTGAGCGGTGCGAGGACCTTGACCACCTCGTCGAAGCTGCCGGAGGTCTCGATGATGAGACCGTTGCGGAACGCTTCGCCGCAGATCTGCTCGGCCAGTTCGCCCGAGCCGACATCGACGCCGCGCATCATGCCGCGGCCCTTGAGCCTGGCGCCCGGCACCATGTCGGCGATGCGTTGCAGGCGCGTCTCGAGGATCTTGGCCTTTTCGGCGATCTCGTTCTTGAACGTGTCGTCCGACCAGAATTTTTCGAGCGCCACGCGCGCCGTGACAAAAGCGTGCGTGTTGCCACGGAAGGTCCCGTTGTGCTCGGCCGGTTTCCAGATGTCGAGGTCGCGGCGGATCAAGAGCGCGGCGAAGGGCAGGCCGAAGCCGGACAGTGATTTCGCCAGCGGAATCATGTCGGGTTGCACGTCCATCTCGTCGAAGCTGAAGAAGCTGCCCGTGCGGCCGATGCCGGCCTGAATGTCGTCCACGATCAGCAGGCTTCCGTGCTTCTTGGCCAGGCGGCCCAGGCGTTCGACCCACTCCTTGGATGCGGCGTTGAGGCCACCTTCGCCCTGAACCAGTTCCACCAGGAACGCGGCGGGTGCGACGACACCCGATGAAGGATTGTCGAGCATCATCTCCAGCTGGGCTATCGTGTCGACATCATCGCCGAACGCGCCTTCGTAGGGCATCCGGTTCACGTCGGGAAGCGACACGCCCCCGGCGCCGCCGCGCTTGCCGGCGTTGCCGGTCGCGGCCAGGGCGCCCATGGTCATGCCGTGAAAGCCGTTGGTGAAGGCAACGATGTCCCGGCGGCCTGTGACCTTGCGCGCGAGCTTCAGCGCGGACTCGACGGCGTTGGTGCCGGTCGGGCCGGTCATCATCATCTTGTGGTCCATGCCGCGCGGCTCGAGGATCAGTTTTTCGAAGGTCTCAAGGAACTGCGCCTTGGTGTCGGACATCATGTCGAGCCCGTGGGCGATGCCGTCATTCGAAATGTGCTCGAGCAGAGCCGCCTTCATGTCGGGATCGTTGTGGCCGTAGTTCAGCGAGGAACAGCCGGCCAGAAAGTCGATATAGGTGCGACCGTCCACATCGGTCATCTCGGCGCCGGATGCGGAGGTGAAGACCGTGTCGAACCCGCGGCAGTAGCTGCGGGCCTCGGATTCACGGCGCTCGAAAACAGGTTTATGGGAGGTATTCGTAGACATACGACCTCTCTTTCAGGTTCAGAATTTGAGGGGAAAATGGGGGGCGGCCCCGGGGTCAGGCCGCCTTGGCCAGCTCTTCAGCCAGCTTGATGGTTACGAGGTTCTCCGTCTTGCTTTGACCGTTGAAGTGCTCGTCCTTTTCATAATACGCCTCAGCCGACAGGTCGGTTCCGAACTCGTCGGCAAATTTCCGGAAGAGCGCCCAGGATGCCTTGTTGTCCGAAGTAATCGTCGTCTGGATCTTGTTCACGTCCTGACAGGCATCGCGTTGCAGCGCCTCTTTGAGCATCAGCGAGCCGAGGCCCATGCCGCGGGCGTCCTCGGACACAGCCACCTGCCAGATGAACAGCGTTTCAGGGTCGCTGGGAATGACGTGGCCCGAAACCCAACCGACCGGCTTGCCGTCGATTTCGGCCAATACGCAGGTTTCTGCGAAATGGTCGCACTGGATCAGGTTGCAGTACATCGAGTTTTCGTCGAGCGGCTTGCAGGCACGCACCAACTCCCAGATTTCGGAGCCGTCGGTCGCCTCCGGCTCTCGAAGGGTGGGGATCGTTTCTTTTGCAAGGTCGCGGGGCATAGATTTTTTCTCCAATTTGCTTTGGCAAACAAAGTAGCACTGGCAGGGGAGAGCTTCAAGAGGCTAAGCAAATTTTTTGTTAGGCTAACTAATTTAAGCCTAAACCCCTTGAAAAAATGATGAAAAAACTTCGCCACGTGTGGCGTGGGGGAAGGGGCCTGCTTGGTCTAGCTAAGGACTAAGGGCTTCACAAGTGGGAATTCAGGGTATATGTTTAGCTATCCAAACGAAACGCCAAAGGTAGGAATGGACCGCATCGATACTTCATTAGTCGCATTGAGACGCATTCTCCGCGCGACCGAACTGTTCGGCCGTGAGGTCAAGCAATCCGCCGGGGTGACCCCGGCCCAGTTCCGGGTCTTGCAGATCATAGGTGAGACCGGGCAGGCTACGGCGACCGCGATATCATCGCGGATGCGTGTGACGCAAGCGACCGTCACCTCGCTGGTGGACAAGCTGGTGGGCGAAGGCATGGTGCTGCGCGAGAAGTCGACGCAGGACCGGCGCCAGACCAATATCCACCTGACTGCGAAAGGGCGCGAGACGCTCGCCAAGGCGCCGGACCCGCTGCAACAGCGGTTCGTGCGCAAGTTCTCGGTCATGGAAGACTGGGAACAGGCGATGCTGGTGTCGAGCCTGGAGCGCGTGGCGGCGATGCTGGACGCGGACGAGTTCGACGTCGCGCCGGTGCTGGATTCGGGCGATTTCAAGCACTTGGGCGACGGCTGACTCGCCGGATTGCGGTGTCGCCGAACCCGCGCGGCAGACCAATTAGGTCCGGTTGGCGGTTTCCCAAATCTGCTCGATCTGCGTTGCCAACATCATCGGATCAACCGGCTTGGTGATGACGGAAAGGGCGCCCTTGTCGCGTAGCTGCTTGGAAAAGGAATCCTCGGCTTTCGCGGTCAGAAAAACGGTGGGAATATCGTCCAGGCCAGGCTGGGCCGTGACCGCGCGCCAGACGTCTTCGCCCGACATGTCGGGCATCATCACATCCAGCAACAGCATCTGAGGACTCACCGCGGCGGCGCTCGAGACGGCCGCCTGTCCGCTGGAAAACTGGTGCACCTCGAAGGACCCGACGGTTTCCAGAGCCATCTTGATGATTACGCGGATGTCGTCGTCGTCATCCACATGCAGAATCGTTTTCAGTGGCTGTGACGTCACGCCTGTCTCCTTCTTAAATCGGCTAGGAAAGCTCAAGATCTCGGTCATGCCTAGCCCGCCGCTGCGTCCGCAGTGTCGTGCGGATCGGTCCAGAGTACAAGGTGCGACGGTATACGGAACTGAAAAGTGCTGCCCTGGCCAACGACAGATTGGAAATCGACCGGATAATCGAGGCGTTCGGCGATCGCGGCCACGATGGCAAGGCCAAGCCCGGTGCCCGGACGTTTGCTGCCGTCGCCGGCGCGGGCCTGCGAGAACGGTTTGAAAAGCATTCGGTTCTGATCTTCGGAAATGCCGGGGCCATGGTCGGTTACGGAAATGACGATGCCGTCTTCGGTCTGGGTGATGCCTATTCGCACCGGGGCGCCCTTGGGCGAATACTTGATCGCGTTCGAGGTGAAGTTGGTTATGACCTGCGAGATGCGCTCGGGGTTGCCGAGCACCATGGCGTTGCGCAGATCGGAACCGACGTCGAGCCGCACGTCGTTTTCCAAAGCCGCGCCGGCGATCATCTCGACAGTATCGTTCACGCAGCTCACGACGTCCATTTCCGCGATGGAAAAGTCCATCTTGTTGCTGTTGATCTTTTCGAGGTCGAGGATGTCGTTGACGATCGAGAGCAGGCGGTCGGTGTTGCGCGCGGCGATGTCGACCACGTTTTGCGTCTTGGGGTCCAGCTCTGCCACAGCGCCGGCCTTGAGCAGTCGAAGCGCGCCGTGGATCGAGGTGAGCGGCGTGCGCAATTCATGGCTGACGGTCGAGACGGTCTGCACCTTTTCGAACTGAGAGCATTTACGGTCGGAAATGTCGCGCAGGATTGAGACGAAGAAGTCGCCTTCGTCGGCGGTGCGCACCATCCGTGTGGACACTTCGATGGGCCCGGTGAAATGTACCAGTTCCAGGGTGATGACGCTTTGCTCACCACTGAGGAGGGGGCGGCCGCGCGGAAAAAGGATTTGGTGTTGAATGTCGCGGCGGTATCGCTGATGCGTTTCTTGCGGGTTTCCTCGCGGGTCCAGCCGTGGCGGGCGCGGGCGGCTTCGTTCATGTAGCGGATGCGAAGCGTGTCGCTGGCATAGACGTAGACACCGTCCTGCAGGCTTTCGAGGATCGTTTCGAGAAACGACAGGTTGGTCATTGCGGCCTCGTCGGGACGCGGCGCACCAATGTTGTCGCCTTTCTGAGGGTGTGCAATTGGTTGCATTGATGCCCTTTCATACCGTGCAAGAGAGCCAGCCCAGGAAACCGTAGATCGCGGGGGTGGTGTTCATTGGGCTGGATAATGGAAAACTTTAGGCAATTTCGTTAACTCCGAACGGGCCAGGCGCGTCACGCGGCCAGCTCGAGGTATCGGGCGTGGAGGGGAAGAGTGATGGTAAAGCAGCTGCCGCGGCCCTGTTCGCTTTCGACCGAAATCGTGCCGCCATGCAGTTCAACGAGTTGGCGTGCAATCGCCAGCCCCAGACCGGTGCCCGAATTGCGCCGCGTGACCGAGGTGTCGACCTGTACGAACTGCTTGAAGATAAGGTCCAGCTGATCGGCGGGAATGCCGCAGCCGGTGTCGCGCACGATGATCCGCACATTGGTTTCGTCATGGTCAGAAGACAGGTGGACGCCGCCGGTCTCGGTGAACTTGACGGCGTTGCCGACGATATTGATCAGCAACTGGCGCAGACGCTTGGCATCGGCGTTGACCGAAAGGGGAACGACATCCGAAGTCAGGGTGATCCCCTTTTCGGCTGCCCTGATTCCAAGGTCGGAGGTCACCGCGCTGACCATGTCTCCGAGATCGACTGGCGCGATGCAAAGTTCGACGGTGTCGGCCTCGAGCTTGGCCCGATCGAGGACGTCGTTGATCAGCCCCAGAAGGTGATCGCTGGCGGTGGTGATCCGGCCGGACATGTTGGCGACGTCGCTGCGAAGCGCGGCGAGCGCCCGCGTGCATTCGGCCCGGTCGGCACCGGTGCGTACGGCATTATCCAGCGCCTTGAAGCCGGGCAGAATATCGACGTTTTCCAGGAACCGTGCATAACCGATGACCGAAGTCAGCGGTGTGCGGAGTTCGTGGCTGATGATGTTGAGGAAATTGTTCTTGGCCCGGTTCGCGGCCTCGGCGCGTTCGCGGGCCTGCTTGAGTTCGGTGATGTCGACGCGGAATCCCACGGTGTTGCCATCGGGCGAGCGGGTTTCGGCCACCTTGAGCCAGCGGCCGTCGCCCAAGTTTTGCTCGATCGGTTCGGTCGGGTTGAAATGCATGGCAAGCCGTTCCTCCAGCCATGCGTCCTCGCGGCCGATGGCATCCTTGTACTGGCCTTTTTCCAGACCTTCCTTGAGGATGTTCTCGAAAGTGTTGCCGGGGAAGATCGCATCGCGCGAGAGCTCGTAGTAGGACAGGTATTTTTCATTGGCGAACACCAGACGGTCGAGCGGGTCGAACAAGGCGAACCCGTCCTCAATGGAGTCGATGGCCGAGCGCAGCTGGTTTTCGGCGGCACGCTTGGAGCGGTACATCATCCAGAGCGCCAGGAACATTGCGCCCAGAAGACCGATTGCAAGAAAGCTGAGCGCCCAAACGAGGTTTCCGATCCGGACCTTGTCAGGCCAGCCCGATGCCGGCACAAATCCGATCTGCCAGGTGCCGCCGTCGGTGGGAACCTGGCGCAAGACCGGCTGGCCGCCGAACGTTTCGTCTGACCCGTAAAGCATCTGGACGGGGGTCTGGTCAGGGCCCAGGCTTCGGATAGCGATGTCGTAGGACATCGTGCCGTGGCTTCGGGCAATCTCGTCCAGCAGGCGATCTCGGTCGACAACGACCGAAACTATTCCGGTGGCGATCCGGGACATATCATTGGTGGTCCGCGCGTAATACGGGGCTCGCTGGATGAACGCCTGCCCACCCTGAACGAGGTTTACAGGACCCTGCAGGGATGTCTCGCCGGACCGCAAAGCTCTGTCGACACCGATAAATTGCCGCGGAACAAGGCGATAATCCAGACCGACCGCCTTTTCGTTGCCTGCGACGGGAAAAACCTGTTCCAGAATGTATCCGCGCGATCGCCCGACCAAAAGGATCGAGGGCGTCGTTGCGATAAGCGGCTCGACCAGTTGGCTGAACTCCTGCTGCGTGGTATCGGGAGTCTGTTCAAGCGCATGGCGGATTGCGCGGGCGATGACGTCGACCTTGGTCAGTTCGCGCTGCAAGGCGCTTGCGATGGCATCTGCGTCCCCGTGCGCTTCCTCCTGGACGGCTTGCCGGGCCATGTTCAGCAGGTTCGCATTGATCTTGGTGGCCAAAAGGGAGGTCAGCGCGAGAACAAGCACGATCGTGAGACTTGCCACGATCGCGGTCACGCGACGTTTGCAGAAACTTCTGAGTTTTTCCAGTCTTCCAGCCACTCAAAGTGCCCTTTCTTCGGTGGTTGTGCGCGCCTGCAGGAACTTGGGGTATCCTGTGGCTGTGCTGCTCAATCAGTCGTCGGTCAGGTGATCTTCGAGCAGGTCAAGAAAGTCCTCGACCCGGCGGTTCAGTTCCTTTTGTTCGTCCGGTGACAAGGGCCGGCCTTCGATCCTGCCCACATGCTCTTCCAGGGCGCGGGCCTGCGCCGAGACGGCGTTGAGACCCAGACTGCCGGCGACGCCGCATATGCGGTGTGCTTCGAATTTCAGGCTTTCGAGCGCCGCCCGCGTGTCGGAGGCGACATCCAGGCGGGCGGACTCGATCCGGCAGATACGCGCATCGAGGCCGGCGCAGAAATCTCGGCGCATCCCCTCGAGGGCATCTTCGATTGTGGACCGCGCTACGTGGCTGCCCGGGGTGGAACGGGCCGGCGCGGTCATGCGATTGCCCGCAACTGGCCCGCCTCACCGGCCCGTTCGGGCGCGCGGGCGGCGCGGCGAGCGCGCGCGATGAGGGAAGTCGGGCACTGCGTGCGGAAGAGACCGGTGCGGACGGGCGCGCCGATATCGATTTGCGGCAGCGTCATGTCGATGGCCGAAAAGCGCAGGCGCAGGGCTTCGATCTCGTGCGCGAGATTATCCTCGATCAGGGCCGTGTCGACATGCGGCCGGTCGATCAGAAGCGCCACGATATCTCCGTTGCCGGGACAGGTCAGCATGTGCGGATAGGCCGACAAAGCCCGCGATATGGCCTGCGCCATGTCGCCGATGAGCACGGCATAATAGGTCGGGTCCATCTTATGGAAATACCGCTCGGCCTGCGGCAGGCTGGAAGCCGATCGCGGAGGATTGGCGCAGACGGATGTTGCCCTGCTTGAGAAGGAAGTTCTCCATCGACATCAAGCTGACGGCGCCGGGGACATCTTCGAGGATGATCTCGCCGCCGAAATCGGCGGAGGGGAACAGGATCGCCTCCTGTTTCAGCACATGTTCGTGCAGCAGGCGGGCCTGCGCACGTTCGGCCAGGATGTTGCGGGCCATCTCGAGACGGATCTTGAGTTCGACCATCTCCAGCGGCTTGGTGATGTAGTCGTTCGCACCTGCCATGAAGGCGGCGTCGATCGACGCCTTGTCGGTCAGGGCCGAGAGCATCACGATGGGCGTTGCCTGATGATGCGGAAGAGCGCGCAGGCGGCGGACCAGTTCGATGCCGTCCATCGGCATCATGCGAATGTCGACGATGAAGCATTCGACCGGTCTGGTCCGGGAAGCTGCGATATCGAGGGCGTCCTGACCGGTGAAGGCGGTATCGACGTTCGTATAGCCGAGCTGGTCTAGCCGCGTCTTCAGCAGATCGCAGAAGATCGGCTCGTCATCTATCGCAAGAATACGCATTGTCACTCATTCCCAGTCGTTCCCAGTCGTTGTCTGCTCGCGTTCCGATTGTTCCTAACCAATTCGGGCAAAAGTTTGGCACACTCACGGAGAAAGATGATTTTTCTTAAACTTTTCGCGTTTAAGTGGCGTATAGGACTCACCTGTCCGCGGTTCACATCCCGGGCGTGTCGCCCGCCGCGACGAGCGCGATTTCGCCGGTCCAGCTCTGGCGCAGATGGGTCGCCGCCTGCCACGCGCGCAGGCCGGAGCGACAGGCAAAGACGGCGCGGGCCCCGTCGGGCGGCATGAGGCCGGGTCCCTTTCTGAATGCGTCGAGACCGATGCGCCGCGCGTGGGACGAGACCGGTACGGGCGCCTCGTCCGCAGCGCGCAGTTCGACCACGAGATCGCCGGCGGTGATCTGGCTGGCGGCGATGAAACGCAGATCCGCGGCGGGCTCAGGCGCCGCGTCGAAGCGAAAGCTGCTGCTGCGATAGGTCTGCATGTCGATCGTCAGGACCTGGCCCAGCGGCGAGGGGGACTGGCCGGTCAGGCAGGCCAGGGCCATCTGCGCCTGCGCCGCGCCGATCATGCCGACGACCGGCCCCATCACGCCCGCCGTGGCGCAGCTGGCGGCGCGGTCGGGCAAATCGGGGAAGACGGCGCGTAGCGAGGGCGCGGTGCCGCAGAACCCGCCCGTGTAGCCCACCACGCCCAGCACCGAGGCGCTTATCAGCGGCACACCCGCGGCCAGGCAGGCGTCGGACAGGATGTAGCTGACGGCGAAACTGTCGGCGCAGTCCAGGACCAGCGTGGCGTGCGCCACGAGCTTTGGAGCATTGGCCGGGTCGAGGGGGTGACGACACTTTCGATGGTGCAGTCAGCGTTGAGGGCGCGCAGGGTTTCGGCGGCGGCCTTGACCTTGGGGCGATCGATGTCGGCTTCGCGAAAGAGCGTCTGGCGATGCAGGTTCGACAGCGACACGAAATCCCCATCCACGAGTGTCAGCCGTCCGATGCCTGCGCCGACAAGGTATTGCAGCGCCGGCGCTGCAAGCCCGCCCGCGCCGACAACCAGCACATGCGCGGTACGGATCGCGGCCTGTCCGGGCTCGCCCATTCCGGGCAGGCAGGTCTGGCGAGCGTAGCGGTTCATCGGGTTGCCTTCAGCCATTCGCGGACACGGGTCTCGGGGCTGTCGTTGAGGGTGATGTCGGTGACGGCGGCGACCACGTCGGCGCCTGCCGCGAAGGCGCCGGCCGCGCGATCCACCGACATGCCGCCGATGGCGATGAGCGGCAGGTCTCCGATCAGGCCGCGCCATTGCGTCAGCCGGTCGAGCCCCTGTTCATGCCATTTCATCTTTTTCAGGATGGTCGGATAGATCGGGCCCAGGGCGATGTAGTCGGGCGTCAGCGCCAGGGCGCGTTTGAGTTCCGCCTTGTCGTGGGTGCTGATGCCGAGGCGCAGGCCGGCCTTGCGGATCGCCGATATGTCGGCGGTATCAAGATCTTCCTGCCCGAGGTGAATGTAGGCGCAGCCGGTCTGGATGGCCTCTTGCCAGTGATCGTTGACGATCAGGGTGCAGTCGTGCGCATCGCAGACCGCCTTGGAGCGCAGGATGTGATCGCGCATTGCGTCGGGGGCAGCGTCCTTCACGCGCAGCTGCACCAGCTTGATTCCCAGCGGGACCAGCCGTTCGATCCAGTCGGCGCCGTCGAATATGGGATAGAAACGGTCGAGCGTCATTCTAGAAAGGCCTTGCCGATCACGGGAGTCGAGGGAGCGGCCATGTCGCGCGGCTCCATCGGGTCGGCGGATCGGGCGAGTTTGCCGGCCTTGAGGGCCAGGGCGAAGGCTTCGGCCATCGCCGCCGGGTCGCCCGCCTTGGCGACAGCGGTGTTGAGCAGGATCGCGTCATAGCCCAGTTCCATCGCCGCCGCGGCCTGCGAAGGCAGGCCAAGCCCTGCGTCGATCACCAGCGGCACGTCGGGGAAATGCGCCCGTAGCGCGCGCAGGCCGAAGATGTTGTTGAGGCCCAGCCCCGAGCCGATGGGCGAGCCCCAGGGCATCAGCACCTCGCAGCCCGCGTGCAGCAGGCGGTCGGCGACGACGAGATCCTCGGTGGTGTAGGGAAAGACCTGAAAGCCGTCCTCGGTCAGGATGCGCGCGGCCTCGACCAGGCCGAAGACGTCGGGTTGCAGGGTGTCTTCCTCGCCGATGACCTCGAGCTTGATCCAGGGCGTCTCGAACACTTCGCGGGCCATGTGCGCGGTGGTCACGGCCTCCTTCACGCTGTGACACCCGGCGGTATTGGGCAGGATATGCACGCCCAACTCGCGGATCAGGTTCCAGAAGTCCTGTCCGGCGCGGTCCTGCCCGCTTTCGCGGCGCAGCGATACGGTGGCCACGCTGGCGCCGCTGCGCCGGAACGCCTCGGCCAGGATGGCCGGCGAGGGGTATTGCGCGGTACCCAACATGAAACCGTTGGCGAGCGGGGTGCCGTAGAAGTCGCGCATCGCTCAGCCGCCCTGCATCGGGGCCAGAACCTCGATGCTGTCGCCGTCGGCAAGGGCATGGGCGGGGCGCAGGGTCGCGGGCACGAAGGTGCCGTTGACGGCCGTGGCCACCTTGGCGTCGCCGTAGCCCTGTGCCGTCAGAAGCTCGGCAAGTGTGGCGACCTCGGCGTCAACTTGCGTGCCGTTAAGCTGCAATCTCATCGGAAACCTCCGGTGTCTTGTCGTGAAGGATCAGGTCCGTGACCATCCGCGCCAGCGCGGGGGCGAGCAGGAAGCCATGCCGATAAAGCCCGTTGGCGCGGATCAGGGTGCCGTCGCGGCGGATGCGCGGCAGGTTGTCGGGAAAGGCCGGGCGGTTGTCGACGCCGATCTCGACCACTTCTGCCTCGCCGAAGGCCGGGTTGAGCGCGTAGGCGGTGCTGAGCAGTTCCAGCATGGCGCGGGCAGTGACGTGGCGACCGGCGCGGCCCTCGACCATCGTGGCGCCCAGCATGAACATCCCGTCGCCGCGCGGCACGATGTAGATCGGCACGCGGGGGTGCAGCACGCGGATGGGGCGCGAGAGCGCCACGTCGGGGCACGACAGGATCAGCATCTCGCCCTTTACACCGCGCAGGTCCGGCAGCGTGTCGCGGGCGGCAAAGCCGCGGCAGTCGACGGTCAGGCCGTGCGTGGCGCAGGCGTCGGGATCGGCCTCGTCCTGCCGGAAAGTGGCGCCATCGGCGACAAGGCTTTCGTGCAGGCGGGTCAGCGCGGCGCGGGGGGCAAGATGCGCTTCGGTCTCGAAATAGAGCCCGCGGGTGAAGCGGGTACCGAGGTCGGGTTCCAGCGCGGCGATCTCTGGCCCCGTGACGGAGCGGTGGCCTGTCGTCAGCCGGGCAAACCGGGCGAGGTCGGCCTTGTCGCGGCCGGGCGAGACCACCAGCGAGCCGTGCTGTTGCACGCTTCCTGTCTGCGCCTGCCACCAGTCGGCGGCTTCGGCGCCGAGGCGGATGACGGGTTCTTCGGCGCTTTCACCTTCGCAATAAGGGGCCAGCATGCCACCCGCCCACCAGGAACAGGCGTGGGGGCCCGGCGCGGCGTGGCGGTCGATCAGGGTCACCGCCGCGCCGCGATCCAGCAGGGTGCGGGCCACGCAGAGGCCGGCGACACCGGCGCCTATGACGGTCACGGGTGTCATGCCGGGGCGTCCGATGCGCGTGCGGTCACGGGTAATATCACTGGCGCGTCTCCAGGTCTGGGGGCGTGCCAACGCGAGAATGAGTCTGTGCTATGGTCGCACACTCTACCCGTTCCCTACGCCGGTATTGCCCGGATCAGGTTCGACGGGTCGGCGCATGCACCTCTCAGCCCTTGCGGGCCCCCCGACGGATGAATTTTGCAGCGCCGGGCCGGGATGGCACGTGGCGCGTCGTGTTTGCCACATACATAATTCGGCTGCACGCCTGCTGCAACGTCTGATGCAAAGGCCAACTGCATTCGGTGGGTTGCAGGCCGGTGGTCGCGTGGCGGCTGGTGGCATTGCGCCGCCGCCGGGCCGGCCGATTTCCGCCCCCAGCCTTGACGTTCGGTCCGTTGGGGGCGTTATTCTGCAAGAGGTTTCATGGAGGGTGATGTCGTGACAGGTGCACGCGGTTTTTACAGTCTTCGACCCGGGACCATCGCCCGGGTCTGCGCAGTTCTGCTGCTTGGTGCGGGTGGTGCAGCGGGCCAGACGCAAGGGACCGATCCGCTGCCCGAGCCTTTGCCGGAGCCGCCCGCAACGACCGCCACGCCGCTGGACGACGCAGGCGCCGCGCAAGGTGACGCCGGCATCGAGGCGGACCGCACCGACCCGGACGCGACGGGGGCCGCGGACAGCGAGGACCGCGAAACCGCAGCGCCATCGGCTGACGCAGACGTGCTGCCCGCGCCGATGGTCACGCGGTCCGAACCTGCGCCTCCGCTTCGGGACCAGATCGCGGCCTGTTACCCGGGCGATGCGGAGGCGTCGGGCGGCGAGAGCGTCACCATCAGCTTCGTTCTGGACAGTGCGGGCCTGCTTTTGGGCATTCCCAACCATGTCGGCGATGAAGCGCAGTCGGCGGTGCAACGGCGGCTGTTTCTCGATGCCGTGGTGGCGCTGGAAGAGTGCGCGCCCTATTCCGTCAGCGGGTCCAAGACGACCTATGAGGCGCTGTTCACGCCCGGAACCGTTTCCGCGGTCAACATCGTCGACTCGGCACCGTTGGTGACGGAGCCGGAGGTGATGGGAACCGCGCGCGCCAACCCGTCGGCGATTGCGACCGAGGAGATCGAAGACGCGCTGGATCTGTCGCGCGGTGAGCGCCGGGAGGTCCAGAACCGCCTGCGCCTGGTGGCGCATGATCCGGGCGGTGCGGACGGTGTCTTTGGGCCGAATACCCGCACGGCGATTTCGTCGTGGCAGACGGAACGCGGGTTTCCGGCCAGCGGGTATCTCGACGATGTACAATTGTCCGCCCTGCGCGAGCAGAGCGAAACCGAGTACCAGGCGTTTTTGGAAACCCAGCCCGAGCCGAGGAGCGAGCCCGAGCGGAATGCCGAGCGCGTGCGGGTCTGCAAGCGCGGTGTGTTCGGGGTGCTTTACGATTGCCGCTTTGTCTGGCGCTAGGAGCTAGCGGTCGCGGCATCCGACGCCCGGGAAGCGGGACCAAAGCCGTGCGGCGCGCAAGCGCGCTGGAAAAAGCAGCAGGCGCATTGCCCGGGGCGGGAACCTATCGTGAGCACCGGCGTTGTATCTGCGATACAAAAAGGCCGAAGATGCATCACCGACAATCTGCAAGTTCTTCTACTCCGGTCGTGCCCCCCGGATCGTGCGGCGTGGATCGTGCGCAAGGCCGTTTGCGAAGGCATGTTCCGTGAGCCGCAGCCTTCAGACTCCGACCAACCATCCACTGACCGACGTGATAAGCCGAATTCGGTCCGTGGCGGACCGGCCCGAGGTTTCTGTCGGTACGATCCTGGAGGCCGCGGGCCAGGCCGGGGTGCTGCCGCTGATTTTCGTGCCTGCGCTGATTGCGGCGACGCCGCTTTCTGGGATTCCGGGTGTCTCGATGGTGTGCGGCGTGCTGATCGCGCTGTTCTCCGCCGAGTTGATCCTGGGGATGAAGGAATTCTACCTGCCGGACCGCTTGAAGCGAAAGACCATCGACGGGGACAAGCTTGATCACGCCATGAAGCGGATCACGCCGGTGATGCAATGGATCGAGCGCCATACCGGCCAGCGCCTGTCCTTCCTGTTTCACCGCCCGCTGCTGTGGGTGCCGCAGGGGATTTGCCTGCTGAGCGGGATGGCCATGCCGTTTCTGGAATTCATCCCCTTTTCGGGGTCGGTCGCGGCCACGGGCGTGTGTCTGCTGGTGATGGCGATGCTTACCCGAGACGGTGTGGTTTTCGTGCTGGCGCTGCTGCCTTACGCGGTGGGCGCGTGGCTGCTGGTGCGGTTCCTGCTGTGAGGGGGCCGGCCGTCGTCCTGCTGCCGCTTTTCGTGCTGTGTGCCTGTGACCGGCCGCAATCGGTGCTGGACCCGGCGGGACGCGATGCCGAAGTGCTGGCGACGCTGTTCTGGGTGATGCTGGCCGGAGCGGTGGTGTTGTGGGTGGCGCTGAACGGGTTGATCCATTTCGTGACCAGGATTGCGCCGCGCCCGCTGAACGCCCGCGCCGCCGAGGCGCTGATCATCGGCGGCGGCGTGGTGGTGCCGGTGATCTTGCTGTCGATCCTTCTGGCTTATGCGCTGAACGATATGCCCAGACAAAGGGATAGGGGCGAGGGGCTGCGCGTGGAGGTGACGGGCCATCAGTTCTGGTGGCGCGTGGCCTATTGGCCGGAAGGCGCGGAGACGCCTATCGTGACGGCCAACGAGGTGCGGCTGCCTACAGGTCAGCGCAGCGAGATCACGCTGAACGCCGAGCGGGTGATACACTCGTTCTGGATACCCGCACTGGGGGGCAAGACCGACATGATCCCCGGGCGCGAGACGCGGATGTCGCTGGAGCCGACGAGACCGGGTGAATACCGCGGGCAATGCACCGAGTTCTGCGGCGAAAGTCATGCGTACATGGCGTTCGGCGCGGTGGTGATGGAGCCCGAGGCGTTCGAGGAGTGGTTGGAGCGGGAGGCGGCGCCGGCGGTCGAGCCGGCGACCGAGAAAGCGCGGCGCGGAGCGGCGTTGTTCCTGTCGGAGGGTTGTGGCGGTTGTCACGCCGTCAGGGGAACAGCGGCCGAAGGGCAGGTGGGCCCGGACCTGACCCACCTTGCGTCGCGGGTCTCGCTGGCGGCGGGCATCCTGCCGATGACACAAGACGCGCTGCGCAACTGGGTGCGTGATCCGGCGGAGTTCAAGCCCGGTGTCGAGATGCCGGGATATGACCACCTGTCGGAGGACGAACTGTCGGCGATGGCGGCCTATCTTGGGGGACTGGAATGAGCGAGACGAACACCCTCCGAGATTCCGCGCGACATGGCGATGGCGGCAAGGTTTTCGACGCCGGGCCCGAGGGCACCTATCCGCCGACCGAGGAGATGCTGGACGCGCCCGTCGACCCGGAGGTGAAAGCGAGGCGCGAGGCCGAGCTTCGCAAAGCCTGGGAGACGCCGAAGGGCTGGCGCTATTGGTCGGCGGTGAACAATACCGAAGTGGGGGTCTGGTATTCGCTGACGGCCTTCTTCTTCATGCTCTGCGCAGGTGTATTGGCGCTCTTGATGCGCATCCAGTTGGCAGTGCCGGACAACGATTTCCTGAGCGCCGACCGTTTCAACCAGTTCTTCACCATGCACGGCTCGGCGATGATGTTCCTTTTCGCCGTGCCGATGTTCGAGGCGGTTTCGATCCTGATCCTGCCCGCGTTCCTGGGGGCGCGAGACATGCCGTTTCCGCGTCTGTCGGCCTATGGCTACTGGTCGTTCCTGATCGGCGGAATCTTCGTGCTGGGCTCGATCCTGTTCAATGTCGCGCCCAGTTCGGGCTGGTTCATGTATCCGCCGCTGGCGACCGAGCAGGAGGGGATCGGGCCGGACATCTGGCTGTTGGGGCTGTCGTTCATCGAGGTCGCGTCCATCGCGGCGGCGGTGGAGCTGATCGTGGGAACGATCAAGTGCCGCCCGCCGGGAATGCGCATCAACCTGATGCCGCTTTACGCGTGGTACGTGCTGGTCGTGGGCGTGATGATCCTCTTCGCCTTTCCGCCGCTGATCGCGGGGGACTTCCTGTTCGAGCTGCAACGCTCGATGGACTGGCCGTTCTTCGATCCCGACCGGGGCGGCGACCCGCTCCTGTGGCAGCACCTGTTCTGGATCTTCGGGCACCCGGAGGTTTACATCGTCTTCCTGCCGTCCATCGCCATCGCCGCGATGATCGTGCCCACGGCGGCGCAGCGGCCCATGGTGGGATATTCCTGGATCGTGCTGTCGGCGGTGGGCGTGGGGTTCCTGAGCTTCGGCCTGTGGGTGCACCACATGTTCACCACCGGGCTGCCGTCGCTGTCGCTGGGCTTTTTCTCGGCGGCGTCCGAAGCGGTGGTGATCCCGACAGGCGTGCAGATCTTCGCCTTTGTCGCCACGCTGATGGTGGGCCGGGTGACGATGAGCCAGCCGATGCTGTGGATCGCCGGCGCGCTGGCGATTTTCACGGCGGGCGGGCTGACGGGCGTGATGGTGGCCATCGCGCCCTTCGACTGGCAGGTGCATGACACCTATTTCATCGTGGCGCACCTGCATTACACGCTGTTCGGCGGCATGGTCTTTCCGATCATCGGCGGGATCTATTATTTCTACCCGTTCATCACCAAGAAGAAGATGTCGGACCGGCTGAGCAAATGGGCCTTCTGGCTGACCTTTTCGGGGTTCAACATCTGCTTCCTGCCGATGCACCTGACCGGGTTGCAGGGGATGCCGAGGCGGGTGTTCACCTATCCGGAAGCCGCCGGGTGGGACGTGCTGAACATGGTGTCGACACTGGGCAGCTTCATCTTGGCGGCGGGCATCCTCGTCTTTGCGTGGGACCTTTTGCGCCCCAAGGGCAAGCAGCCCCTGACCGAGCGAAACCCGTGGAACGCGGGCACGCTGGAATGGTCGCACGACGTTCCCGAAGAGGCGTGGGGCGTGCGGTCGGTGCCTTATATCGCCTCGCGCTATCCGCTGTGGGAGCAACCGAAGTTCCTGGAGCGTTTCGATGACGGCAAGTTCTACATCGCCGACGCGCCGGAGGGGAGGCGCGAGACAATCGTGACCTCGGCGGTGGATGCGGTGCCGCAGGCGGTGGTGCAGGTCACCGGGCCGGCATGGGTCACGCTGTGGGCGGCGGCGTTCACCGGCGGGGCGTTCATCCTGCCGGTCTTCAAGTTTTACTGGCTGTCGGCCTTTTCCGGCGCCTGTGCGGTGGCCTGCGTGATCTACTGGCTGTGGACCTCGACCGCGCAGGTGCCGAAAGACCCGATGCGGGACGCGGGCCTGGGCCTTCGCCTGCCGGTCTACGTGACCGGGCCCAAGGCGCCGGGGTGGTGGGCGGTGTTCATCACCATGCTGGGTGATGCGACGGCTTTTGCCAGCCTTGTCTTCGGCGTGTTCTTTTTCTGGACCGCGCGGCCGGATTTCCCGCCCGAGGGCGCGCCGCTGCCCGAGATGACCTGGGCGCTGTCGGCCATGTTGGCCTTCGTGGTTGCGTGGGGCGCGACGGTGGCGGCGCGAGAACTGAACCGGGGCGGGCGACAGGGCGTGGCACGCTGGTGTATCGTCGGTGCCGTGCTGGCGACCTGCGCGGCGCTGGGCGGCATGTGGCTGGCGATTGTGATGCCGGGGCTGCAACCCGAGACGCACGCCTTCCCGGCGGTGATGTACGCGCTGACGGTTTGGACCTCGGCGCATTGCGTGCTGGCGATCGTGATGCTGCTCTATTGCCTGGCGGGTAGCGTGTTCGGCAAGCTGACGCAGCTGTATGATGCCGATCTGCGCAACACGACGCTGTTCTGGCATTTCATGTGCCTTAGCGGCGTGATCACCACGCTGCTGGTCGGCGTGGCCCCGAGGCTGATGTGAGGCGGAAAAGATGACCGAGGAAACCCCGTTCCGGCACGAGAGCATTTGGCACATGATCGCGGCACCCACCGTCTGGACGCTGCATTTCGCGATCATCTACGCGATCACGGCCGTGGAATGCAGCAAGATCGGCACGCCCGATCTGGCGCGGCTGTCGATCCTGGTGCTGACCGTGCTGGCGCTGGCGCTGATCTGCTGGATCGCCTGGAGGGCGTGGGTGCAATGGGATTACCTCGACGATCAGGATTACGTGCATGACAAGCCCACTGTCGAGGCACGGCGCGAGTTTCTGGGCCATGCGGGGTTCCTGTTGAGCATCGCGTCGGCCATCGGGGTTATTTTCGTGGCGATGCCGGCGCTTTTCATCGAGACCTGCCTGTGAGGTTGGCAGGGATCTCTGCGCTGGCGTTGCTGGCTGGACTGTACATGCCCCCGTGGGAGGCGTGGCTTGGGCCTTTCCCGGCGCACATGCTGCGGCATATGGGGCTGGTGGCGGGCGTGGCGCCGCTGGCGGTGCTTGCCTGGCCGGGTGCCGCGCGGCGCTTTGCCGTGCCGGTGATGCTGGCGGCGGTCGTCGAATTCATCATCGTCTGGGCGTGGCACCTGCCGCAGCTGCACGGTTTCGCGCAGTTGACCTTCGGCGGGCGGGTACTGGAACAGGCGGCGTTCCTGTCCGCGGGGTTGGCGGTCTGGTCCGGGGCGCTCTACGCGCGTCAGCCCCTGGTGGGGGCAGGGGGGCTGTTCCTGACGTCGATGCACATGACGTTGCTCGGCGCCTTGCTGGTCCTCGCGCCCGGCGACCTTTATGCCGAGATCTGCGGTCGGGCGCCGGACCTGTCGGGGCAGCAGTTGGGCGGCATCCTGATGCTGGCCATCGGCACGCCGGTCTATCTGGTCGGGGCGCTGGTGCTGGCGGCGCGCGTGATAAGGGAGGAGACGGCGTGAGATTGTTGCGGGAACTGCACGGCAGGACGGTGATCGCCATCGCGGGCGCCGCCGCCGTGCTGGGGCTCGCGGCGGCGGTGCTGATCGTCGGCGTCGGCCTGTTCAACGTTTCGGCGCGGCACGGACACTGGCCGGGCGTGACCTGGGCCATGCACACCACGTTCGAAAGCTCTGTCGCGTTCCGGGCGCCCCCGAAAAGCGCGGTGCCGGACAACCTCGATACGCCGGACATGGTGGCGCTGGGGGCAGGGCATTACAAATCTGCCTGCATGGAATGCCACGGCGCGCCGGGCGTTCCGCGCAGCGCCACGGTGCAGCAGATGCTGCCGGAACCGCCCTCGCTGGCGTTGGTGGCCGACCACTGGAATGCGCCCGAGATGCACTGGATCATTCATAATGGCATCAAGATGAGCGGGATGCCCGGCTGGCCTGCCGACCGGAAGGATGACGTCTGGCCGCTGGTCGCTTTCCTGCGAGCGCAGAAGGGGATGACTCCGGACACGTGGGAGGCAATCACGGACGACACCGAGGGCGGTTGTGCGGTATGCCATGGACGGAACGGCGTCAGCGAGAACGTGCAGGTGCCTCGGCTGGATATCCTGTCGGAAGAGTACATCGCCCAAAGCCTGGCCGCGTATCGCGACGGCACGCGTGACAGCGGGATCATGTACGAGGTGATGAGCCAGCTTCCGGCCGCATCGGTCGAGCGGCTGGCCCGGACGTTTGCGGATGTCTCGCCCGAGGGCACGGCGATTGAGCCGTCGGAACTGGCCGAGCAGGGCCGGGCTCTGGCCTTTGCCAAGGGTGGCTCGCAAAGCGTGCCGGCGTGCCGCGCCTGTCACGGGCCGTGGCCCGAGCCGATCAACCCGGCCTTCCCGTCGCTGGCGGGGCAGCACGCACCTTACCTTGCACAGCAGCTGACGCTGTGGCGCGAGGGCAATCGCGGTGGCGGACGGGCGGCGGAGCTCATGTTCAAGGCCTCGAAGGACCTGACCGACCGTGAAATCGAGGCGCTGGCGGCCTATTATGCGAGTCTTGAGCCTGCCAAGCTCGACGACACGGCGGACTAGGGTTGGGGAATAGTCGCTGGAGCTGCGTGTCTGGCGAAACCCACGGTATTCATGACGCTTTCCGGGCTGAAACGGTCCTGATTTCTCTGAAATGAAATTGAGTTTAACGGCTTGCTCGTCTGCGTGCCGAGCAGGTGGCGGAGGCTCAGGGATTCGAACCCTGGGGACGCTTTCACGCCCGCCGGTTTTCAAGACCGGTGCATTCGACCACTCTGCCAAACCTCCGCATTGGGACGTGTTACTGTGGCTTCGGCGATTCTTAAAGGCATCAGTTGTCGTGGATTTTGGCTGGAATCGCTTTGCAGACTTTTCAGAACGGCCCGGAGCGGTTATTCTGTATGCAGGCGCAGGCAACTGCGCGCTCGAGCAAACGCCGGAAAACCGGCACCCGCACCCAAAACGGTGCATGACAGGCAAGGGACGAAACATGATATTTCAATGGACGGGCAAAGGTGCGCGCGTGCGCCTGATCACCGCCTCCAGCGTGATTGCGCTGGTTCTGAGCGGTTGCACCGAGGGCGGAGAATTCGGCCTTTTCAAATCGCAAGCCAATGAGACCGACGAGGTGACCTCGGCGGACAACTCGGTCAAGCTGATCGAGCGGGACGTGGAAGCGCCGGATGTCTTCCAGGTGACCGACAAGGGCCTGTGGGACGGCCGCCCGTCGCTGGGCGGTGTATGGGTCGCGCACCCCGACGTGCAGGAGCCCGAGCGCGTCATCATCCGCAACACCAAGAACGACAAGTTCGTGATCGGCGCGCTCTTCCGCCGGGAACGCAGCAATCCGGGGCCGATCTTTCAGGTCTCTTCCGATGCCGCCGATGCTCTGGGCATGCTGGCCGGTGCGCCGTCGCAGTTGAACGTGACCGCCCTGCGCCGGGAGTCCGCGCCGGACCCCGAGGCGCTGGCTGCCGCCGAGAGCGAAGGTGAGACCGGCTCGCTGGCCCCTGCTACGGTCGAACAGACCACGCTGGACCCGCTGGCCGGGGCTGCCGCCGCGATCGAAAGCGCCGAGGCCATCGATCCGGTGAGCCCGGCGACCCAGACCGCGGGTACGACGCCCGCCGTGGCCACCGAAGCCGCCCCGCAAGCGACCCCCGCCGCGGCGACGCCGGTGCAGGCGGGCTCGTCCCTGTCCAAGCCCTATCTGCAGATCGGCATCTTCTCGGTCGAGCAGAATGCGCGGAATACCGCCACCGCCATGCGGCAGGAGGGCATGGTGCCGACCGTTAAAAAACAGAGCTCGCAGGGCAAGACCTTCTGGCGGGTGATCGTGGGACCCGCGCAGAGTGCGTCGGAACAATCTGTCCTGTTGAAAAAGGTCAAGGACGTCGGTTTTGATGATGCATACGCTGTAGCAAACTGATACGGGACCTGCCCATGACCCTTCTTGCACGACTTCTGACCGCCTGTGTCGCGGTGATTGCGCTTTCCTTGCCGGCGCAGGCTTTCGACACCAGCGCCAAGGCCGCGTATGTGAAGGATCTGGGCACCGGGACCGTCCTGCTCAGCCGGAACGCCGACGAGCCTTTGCCGCCGGCCTCGATGTCCAAGCTGATGACGCTATACGTGGCGTTCGAGGCCATCCGCGACGGGCGGCTTTCCCTGCAGGAAAAGCTGCCGGTGTCGCAGCACGCGATGAGCTATGGCGGCTCGACCATGTTCCTTGACACCACCGACCGGGTGAGCGTCGAGGATCTGTTGCGCGGGATCATCGTGCTGTCGGGCAACGACGCCTGCGCCGTGATTGCCGAGGCGCTGAGCCCCGACGGCACGGAGGCCGGGTTCGCCCGGTTCATGACCCAGAAGGCGCGGGACATGGGCATGACCAACTCGACCTTCGCCAACTCGAACGGCTGGCCCGCCGCAGGACACCGGATGAGCATGCGCGACCTTGCGATCCTGGCCGAGCGGCTGATCGTGGACTTCCCCAACTTCTACCCGATGTTCGCCGAAACCGAATACGAGTTCGACGGCCGCGCGCCGCAGAACACGCAGAACCGCAACCCCTGCTGAAGCTGGGGATCGGGGCGGACGGCCTTAAGACCGGGCATACCGAAGCCGCCGGCTATGGGCTTACCGGCTCGGCCGAACAGGGCGGGCGCCGCGTGGTGTTCGTGCTGTCGGGATTGGAAACCGCTGCCCAAAGAGCACAAGAGGCGGAAGCCCTTGTGAACTGGTCCTTTCGCCAATTTGCCGAAAAAGAGATCGTCAAGGCCGGCAGCGAAGTCTCGCGCGCCAACGTCTGGATGGGAAGCACGGCAACCGTAGGGCTGACCCCTGCCAAAGACCTGACGACGCTGGTCCCGGTGCTGGGCTCGGACAACATGAAGGCCGAGGTGGTCTATGAAGGCCCCGTGAGCGCGCCCATCGCGCAGGGCGACGAACTGGGCGAGCTGGTGTTCACGCCCGAGGGGCTGCCTGAAATGCGCGTGCCGCTGGTGGCCGCCGAAAGCGTCGCGGTGGGCGGCTTTGCCGTGCGGCTGAAGACCGTCGCGGGTGTGCTGTTGAAACGCTTGCAACAGGGGCCCGAGGGTGCGCTTTGAGCGGGAAGGGCCGCTTCGTCACCTTTGAAGGCATCGACGGGTCGGGCAAGTCCACGCAGGCCCGTATATTGGCAGAGCACCTGCAAGGCACGGGGCGCGAGGTGATCCTCACGCGCGAGCCGGGCGGCAGCGAAGGCGCCGAGGAAATCCGCAAGCTGGTGCTGGAAGGCGCGGCCGACCGCTGGTCGGCGGAGACCGAATTGCTTCTGTTCACCGCGGCGCGGCGGGACCACCTTGAACGGCTGATCGAGCCTGCACTGGCGGCCGGGAAAATGGTGATCTGCGACCGTTTCGCCGACAGCACGCGCATGTACCAGGGGCTGAGCCGGGGCGATTTGCGCCAAAAGGTCGATGCGCTGCACGACCTGATGATCGGGCGTGAGCCGGACCTGACTGTCCTGATCGACATGGACCCGGGCACGGGGCTGGAGCGCGCTTTGTCGCGCGGCGGCAGCGAAGAGCGGTTCGAGAGCTTTGGCGCCAGCCTGCAGGCGCAGATGCGGCAGGGGTTCCTGGACCTTGCGGACGAATTTTCAGACCGCTTCGTTGTGGTCGACGGCAACCGTGGGATCGAAGCGATTGCGGCGGATGTGCGGGCTGCGGTAGAACCGCGCCTGACATGATGGACCGTGACATCCCGCTTCCCGACCGCGTCGAAGGCGCGCCGCACCCGGCCGAGACCGCTCGCCTTTACGGGCAGGAGGCCGCGCAGGGCGCATTTTTGCAGGCGTTCAACACGGGGCGGTTGCATCACGGCTGGCTGATCCATGGGCCTCGCGGCGTGGGCAAGGCGACGCTGGCCTGGCGGATCGCGCGGTTCCTGCTGGCCACACCGGACCCCGAGGCGGATGGCGGGGGGCTTTTCGGCGATGCGCTGCCCGCGCCCGTCAGCCTGGAAATTGCGGACGACCACCCGGTGACGCGGCGCGTGCTGGCGGGGTCCGAGCCGGGGTTGCACCTTGTGCGGCGCGGCGGGCAGGGGAACAGCGACAATGATCGTCAGAAGAATTTCGAGGAGGGCAAGTTCTCGCGCGAGATTCGGGTGGACGAGGTGCGCGAGCTGGCCGATTTCGTGAACCTGAGCGCCGTGGATGGCGGGCGGCGGGTGGTCATCATCGACGCCGCCGACGAGATGAACACCTCGGCGGCGAACGCGCTGTTGAAGATGCTGGAGGAGCCGCCGGCGCGCACCACGCTGCTGCTGATCGCGCATCAGCCTGCGCGGCTGTTGCCGACGATCCGTTCGCGCTGCCGCGAGTTGCGACTGGACCGGCTGAGCTCCGAGGACGTGATCGCGGCGCTGGACCAGGCGGGGATCGACCCCGGTGGCCAGGCACCGGGACTGGCGGAGCTTTCCGGTGGCTCGGCCGGCGAGGCGGTGCGGCTTTACAACCTCGACGGGCTGAAGATCTATGCCGAGATCGTGGGTCTGGCGGCAAGCCTGCCGATGCTGGACCGGCCGCGCGCGATCAAGCTGGCCGAGGCGGCGGCGCAGCGCGGCGCCGAGCAGAAACTGGACCTGCTGCTGGCGCTGATGGACATGTTCCTGGCCCGCGTTGCGCGGGCGGGGGCCACGGGCATCCTGCCGCCCGAGGCCGTGTCGGGCGAGGCCGAGGCGATCGGCAAGCTGGCGGGCAACCCGGTTCAGGCACGGGCCTGGGCCGATTGCGCGCAAGAGGTCGGCGCACGGGCGCGTCACGGGCGGGCGGTCAACCTTGACCCTGCGGCCCTCGTGCTTGATACGGTGTTCAGATTGCAGCAGACCGCTACATCCCTTTGAGCACCGTCACATCCAAGGCCCCATGACCGACCAAGTCCAGATCACCGACAGCCATTGCCATCTTGATTTCGAGACCTTCGACGAAGAGCGTGACGACGTCATTGCCCGCGCGGTCGAGGCTGGCGTCACCCGCATGGTCACGATTTGCACCAAGCTGCGGCTGGAGCCGCAGGTGCGGGCGATTGCCGAGGCGCATGACGAGGTCTTCTATGCGGCCGGGACCCATCCGATGAGCGTGGCGGACGAGCCGATGGCCTCGGTGGACGAACTGTTGGCGCTGGCGACGCATCCCAAATTTGTGGGTATCGGCGAGACGGGGCTGGATTATCACTACACCGCCGAGAGTGCGGATGCACAGCAGAAGAGTCTGCGCCTGCATATCGAGGCGGCACGTCAGACCGGCCTGCCGCTGATCATCCACGCGCGGGATGCCGACGAGGACATGGCGCGTATCCTGACCGAAGAGCACAGGGCCGGCGCATACAGCTGCGTGATGCATTGCTTTTCGTCCGGCGCGGCGCTGGCCAGGACGGCGCTCGACCTCGGCTTCTACCTGTCGATGTCGGGCATCTCGGCCTTTCCCAAGAGCCAGGAGTTGCGCGACATATTCGCAACCGCCCCGGTGGACCGCATATTGGTGGAAACTGACGCGCCCTATCTGGCCCCGCCGCCCTATCGCGGCAAGCGCAACGAGCCGGCCTATACCGTGCACACGGCCAAGGTGGGGGCAGAGGTTTTCGGCATGGACTGGCCCGACTTCGCCGCACAGACGCAGGGCAATTTCGACCGGCTGTTCTGGAAGGCCGCCCAATGGAAAGCCGCCGCCTGATGGGAGAGACGCGGTTCACCATCCTGGGCTGCGGGTCGTCCGGCGGCGTGCCGCGCCTTGGCGGACATTGGGGCGATTGCGATCCCGAGAACCCCAGGAATTATCGCCGCCGCTGCTCGATGCTGATCGAGCGCGAGCGCGAGGACGGCATCACGCGCGTGCTAATCGACACCTCGCCCGACCTGCGCGCGCAGCTTCTGGATGCCGGTGTGGGGACTCTTGATGCGGTGGTCTATACCCATGCCCATGCCGACCACGTGCACGGGCTGGACGATCTGCGGATGATCGTCTTCAACATGCGTCAGCGCCTGCCGGTCTGGGCCGATGGCGACACGCAGAATGCTCTGTACGCGCGCTTCGGTTATGCCTTCATCCAGCCAGAGGACAGCCCCTACCCGCCGATCCTCGACATGCACACGATCAAGGGCGACGTGGTGATCGAGGGGCAGGGCGGGCCCATTACCCTGCGGCCCTTCGAGGTCAACCACGGCTCGATCGACGCGCTGGGGTTCCGGGTTGGCGACCTCGCTTATCTGCCGGACGTGGCAGCGATCCCCGACGAAAGCTGGGACATCCTGAAAGGGCTGGATTGCTGGGTTCTCGACGCGCTGCGACGCACGCCGCATCCGACACATGCCCATCTGGAGCAATCGCTGGAGTGGCTGGCGCGCGCCGCCCGCGCCGCGGCGTGCTGACCAACATGCATATCGACATGGACTACCAGACCCTTGTCGACGAAACCCCCGACCATATCACCCCGGCTTTTGACGGCATGGTGATCACCTACAGGGACTAATCCGTTGCAGGCCCTGCTGGACGTCATCCTGCCGGTCTTCATGGTCATCGGGTTCGGCTACGTGGCGGTCTGGCGCGGCTGGTTCAGCCAGAGCGGCGTCGACGGGCTGATGAAGTTCACCCAGAGCTTTGCGATCCCCTGCCTGCTGTTCGTGGCCATTGCGCGGCTTGATCTCGGACAGCATTTCGACTGGCGGGTGCTGCTGAGTTTCTATGCCGGAGCATTATCTGGCTTCGCGCTGGGAATGCTTGGCGGCCGGTTCCTGTTCGGACGCCCGTGGGAGGATTGCGTCGCCATCGGCTTTTGCTGCCTGTTCTCGAACTCGCTCCTGCTGGGGCTGCCGCTGACCGAACGCGCCTACGGCCCCGACGCGCTGGAGGCGAACTATGCGATCATCGCGATGCACTCGCCCTTCTGCTATGGCGTCGGGATCACGACGATGGAGATCGTCCGCGCCAAGGGACAGGCCGGTGCGGGGTTTGCGATGCGGGTGGCGAAGGCGATGTTTTCCAACACGCTGATCCTCGGCATCCTGCTGGGCTTTGTCGTCAACCTGAGCGGTCTGCCTTTGCCTGGAACGGTGAACGATGCGCTGGATTTGCTGGTGCGCTCGGCTCTTCCCGCGGCGCTCTTCGGATTGGGCGGGGTTCTGGCCAGCTACCGGCCTGAAGGCGATCTGCGGCTGGTGCTGTACCTGTGTCTGATCGGTCTGGTGGTACATCCGCTGATCACGCGGGGTCTGGGCCTTGCCTTTGCCCTGCCGGTCGAGGCGACACGCTCGGCGGTGCTGACGGCGGCGATGGCGCCGGGGATCAATGCCTATATCTTTGCCAGCATGTATGGCCGGGCAATGCGGGTGGCGGCGACGACAGTGCTGGTGGCGACGGCCCTGTCGGGGCTGACGATCTGGCTTTGGCTGGGTCAATTGCCCTGAATTCGCGTTTTGGTCAAGCGTGACCGACCCCGGAAGGGCGCAGTTTGCATGTTAGGCTTTGACCGCGCGGGCGATCCCATTGCATCCTGTGGCGGGTGGCGCCTGCGATGGCGCGCAGGGGCAAGCGACGGTGCAGCATGCAGAACAAGGACCTGGCAGATCTTCTGAAGCGCATGGCCGATGGCGACCGGACCGCCTTTGCCGCCTTCTACAAGGAGCTGGAGAAACCGGTTTTCCGGTTCATCGTCTCGAAAATGAACGATCCGCATGAAGCGGCCGACATACAGCATGACGTCTTCATGGACATCTGGCGCTCGGCAGGGCGCTTTGAGGGTCGGTCGACGGTGAAAACATGGGTATTCGGCATAGCCTACAGGAAAACGATGGATCATTTTCGCAAACACAAACGGGTCGACCTGACCGACGAGGTCGATGAGCGGGTCGATGACAGCCCCGACGCGGCAGCCTGCCTGGCCTCTGCGCAGGAGGCGGAGCATCTGCGTTACTGCATGGATCAGCTCAAGCCGCAGCACCGGGCGGCGGTGGAACTGGCCTTCTACCAGGACATGAGCTACGGCGAGATCGCCACCGTGGCCGAGGTGCCCGAAGGCACGATCAAGACGCGGGTCTTTCACGCCAAGAAGCTGCTGCTGCATTGCCTTTCGGGGCGGATGGAGGTGCGGTCATGACCGACAAAATGGATTTGTCTCGCGACGAGATCGAGGCCCTGCTGGTTTTTCTGGCCAATGACACGTTGGAAGGCGAGGAGCGCGCCGCCGTCGAGGCCGCCGTGGCCGCCGACCCGCAACTGGCCGGAGAGTTGGAAGCGCTGAAGGCCATGCGCAGCGAGATGCAGGCCGAAGAGGTGCAATCGCCTGGCGAGATGGGCCTGGCGCGGTTGATGCGAGAGATCGACGCCGAGGCGGCAAGCCCGGTGGTGCCGCAGGCCGGTCTGCCGGAGGCGGCGAACCTGCCGACGGCGCCCGGCAGCTTCTGGAAGATCGCGGCGGTTGTGTTATTCGGTCTGGTTGTGGCGCAAACCGCGTATATCGGGTATGATGGCGGTACAGATTTTGAACTGGCCGGTGGTGAAAGCCCGGCGGCGAGCGCGGAGTTCACGATCCGCGTGGCCTTTGCCGCGGATGCCGCGGAGGCGGAGATCCGGGCGTTGCTGCTGGAGCAGGGGCTGGTGATCGTGGACGGGCCGTCGGCGATCGGGCTTTACACGCTGGCTGCCCCTGATGACGCTGCGCGCGCCGAGGCCGTGACGGCATTGATGGCGCGGGACGATATTGTTGAAAGCGCTGAATGACATGAGTTTCCTTCGCTTCCTGACTGCCGTTGCAACGCTGTGTCTGGTGTTGGCCTTGATGCCGCAGGGCGCGCGCGCGGCGGTGGCGGTGGCCGAGCCTGCGTGCGCCGGGGCGTGCGGTGTTCCCGGCCTTTTCCAAGTGCAGCAGGGCACCGGCGGCCGGGGCGGGGACGCGGGCAACAACCCGCGCAAGAAACCGACCGGTGGGCTGCGACGGGCGGCACGGGACGAGGTGCAGGCCACCGATGGCTCGCCGGAGTACGTGCTGCTGGTCAACAGGGGGCAGGCGGCGGGCGCGGTGCAGGCGCTGGTCACCGCGGGCGCCACTCTGTTGCGCGAACGGCCGCTGCCGCAATTCGGGCAGCAGATGTATTTCTTCGCCTTTCCGCGCACCTTGACGCTAGAACAGGGTCGGGCGCTGCTGGCAGGGCGGACACAGTCGGCGGTGCTGGATTTGCACAAGATCTATTTCCGCTCGGCGGGTCCGCGGGTTTACCACGCCCTTATGGTTGGCGACGCGCCGGGCCAGAGTTGCCGCGTCGGGCGCAGCATCCGCGTGGGCGTGATCGACGGTGCGGTCAATACGGGCCACCCGGCCTTTGGCGGGGTCCGGATCGTGCGGCAGAGCTTTCTGCGCGAGGGCGCGCGCCGCACCGGGGCCAGCCATGGCACCGCCGTTTCGGGCCTGATCGCGGGGTCCAGCGGGGCGGGGCCGTTGGCGGGCCTGGCGCCGGGGGTGCAGGTCTATGCCGCCGAGGCGTTCGGGCTGGAAAAAAGCAGTGATGGCGGGCGGTTGGAGGCCGTGGCGGCCGGGCTGGACTGGGTGGTCGGAAGCGGTGTGCGGTTGGTCAACATGTCCTTTGCCGGGGCCAGCAACCAGGTCTTCGCCAAGCTGCTGGCGCTGGCGCAGAACAAGGGCGTTGTGATCGTGGCCGCGGCGGGCAATGACCGCTCCGGGGCACCGGTCTATCCCGCCGCGTCGCCCAGCACCATCGCGGTGACGGCGGTGGATGCCGGCGGGCGGCTGTACGGTCGGGCCAATTACGGCAATCACATCGAGTTCGCGGCCCCCGGCGTGGACCTTTACGTGGCCTGGGGCAACGGGGGCAGCTATCGTTCGGGCACATCCTTTGCCGCGCCGGTGGTGACCGCGATCCTGGCGCGACGGGCGTCGCGCGGGGGGCTATCGCTCGATGGCGCGCGGGCGTTCCTGCGCAGTTCGGCCAAGGATTTGGGGCCCGGCGGTCGTGACACGCATTATGGCTACGGCCTGGTGCAGTCGGGTGGCTGCTGAGCGTTTGTTCTCCGAGATCAGACCATGAAGCGGTTAAGCATGTCTTAAGGCGTCGGCGCATTGCGCCGCGACCGGGGTTCAGCCGGTCTTGACCGGCGCGCCGCCGGCGAAGGAATTGCCATTCACGTAATCGCAGGGCGAGTCCTGCATTTGCAGGTGCAGACCGTCGCCGGTGAAGGGGTGCGCGCGGGCCAGATCCTCGTCCACCTCGATCCCCAGGCCGGGGGTTTCGGGCGGGATGATGAAGCCGTCCTCGATCTGAATGGTGTTCTTGATCAAGCGGTTATGGAACTCCGTCTCGATAGTTTCGGCCATCAGGATATTGGGGATCGAGGCCGCGAGATGGATGTTCGCCGCCCATTCCACCGGCCCGGCATAGAGGTGCGGGGCCATTTGCGCGTTGTAGACTTCGGCCATGGCGGCGATCTTCTTGACCTCCCAGATGCCGCCCGCACGGCCCAGGGCCGGTTGCAGGATCGACGCCGCGCCGGAGCGCAGGACAGGTGCGAACTCGGCCTTGGTGGTCAGGCGCTCGCCGGTGGCGACGGGGACCCGGGTGGCGGCGGCGACCTTGGCCATTTCCGCAACGTTATCAGGGGGTACCGGCTCTTCGTACCAGAGCGGGTCGTAGGGTTCGATCGCCTTGGCGAGGCGGATGGCGCCCGCCGTGGTGAACTGGCCGTGGGTGCCGAAGAGCAGGTCGGCACGGTCGCCCACGGCCTCGCGGATCGCCTTGCAGAAGGCGGCCGAGAGCGAGATATCGGTGCCGGCCGGCATGTGGCCGCCGCGCATGGTGTAGGGGCCGGCGGGGTCGAACTTTACCGCGGTATATCCGCGGCTTAGCAGGTCGAGCGCGGACTCGGCGGCCATGTCGGGCGAGGTCCAGAACGGCGCGATGTCGTGCTGCGGCAGGGGGTAGAGATAGGTATAGGCGCGGATGCGGTCGTTCATGCGCCCGCCGAGCAGGGCCCAGACCGGGCGCTCGCGGGCCTTGCCGAGGATGTCCCAGCAGGCGATTTCCAGGCCGGAAAAGGCGCCCATCACGGTCAGATCGGGGCGCTGGGTGAAGCCCGAGGAATAGGCGCGGCGGAACATGAGTTCAATGTTTTCAGGGCTTTGTCCTTGCATGTGCCGGGTGAACACGTCGGTGATCACGGCGGTCATGGCGTCGGGGCCGACGCTGCTGGCATAGCATTCGCCCCAGCCGGTAATCCCGTTATCCGTGGTCAGTTTCACCAGGATCCAGTACTGCCCGCCCCAGCCCGGTGCGGGGGGCGCGGTGACGAGGATGTCGAGGTCCTTGAGTTTCATGAAGCTCTCCCTGCTTTCGGTGTCACGGTGGCCCGAGCGGCGCGACGGGGCAAGCCGGAAATCGGTGCGATTCGGGGCAAAGGGTTAACGGCGGCGAAAGCCCGAAATCCGTGTCGGTATCACGTCGGTATCCGGGTGGTATCGCGACGGTGCGCGCCTCGCGGCCCCATGTTTCAACAGACCGCATGGCGGGGACCGGAAAATGCGCATTTTCCGGGGCATTTTCTGCGCAGAAAATGCCGCGCCCGGCTGCGGCCTAGCGCAGCATTATGACGTTGCGCCGGGCGTTGCCGGTCTTGGTGTCCGCGATGGCGTCGTTGATCTGGTCGAGGGTCCAGCGGTTGGAGATCAGCTCGTCCAGTTTCAACCGGCCCTGGCCGTAGAGATCGACCATCCAGGGGATGTCGCGGCGGATCACCACGTCGCCCATTTTCGAGCCGACCATGCTCTGCCCGGCGGCGGCGAAGTTGGCGGCCTCGTAAGTCGATTGGGCCCCCGAGGCGGGCATGCCGACCATGATGACCTTGCCGCCGCCCGCGATATAGCGGGGCGCCTCGTCATAGGCGCGGGCGGCGCCGACGGTGACCAGCACGGCGTCGGCGCCGCGGCCCATGGCCTGTTTCGCGGCGCGCCAGGGTTTGTCCTGGGAGGCCAGAACGCCGTCGGTGGCGCCGAAAGCCTTGGCATCGGCCAGCTTCTCCTCGGTCATGTCGACGGCGACGATGCGGCGGGCGCCGGCGATGCGGGCGCCCTGGATGGCGTTGAGGCCGACGCCGCCCGCGCCGATCACAACCACGTCCTGTCCGGCGCGGAGCTGGGCCGCGTTGACCACCGCGCCGACGCCGGTGACCACGCCGCAGGCCAGGAGCGCGGCCGCGTCCATGGCCATGCCTTCGGGGATCTTCACCACCTGGGAATTGTGCACGACGACGTCGGTGGCGAAGGCGCCGCAGGCCATGGCCTGGTGCAGTCTGCCGCCGTCGGCCGTGCTCAGCGCGCCGTGGTCGCCGTCGAACGGCGTTTCGCAGCCCGTGGGCCGGCCCGCGCCGCAGCTGGGGCATTGGCCGCAGGCGCGGATCAGCGTGACCACCACCGGGTCGCCCACGGCAAGGCCGGTCACGCCGTCGCCGAGGACCGAGATTCGGCCCGCGGCCTCGTGGCCGTAGACCGCAGGCAGGGATCCGCCCCAGGCGCCATCGGCATAGGAGATGTCGGAATGGCAGATCGCCACGGTTTCCAGCGCGACCTCGACTTCGTTCTGTTCGGGGGCGCGCAGGCGGACGTCCTCGATCACGAGGGGCGCGCCGAATTCGTGGCACACGGCGGCTTTGATGGTTTTCATGATCCCTCCCGTTCTTGCTGACCGCCAGCCTGATCGGTTTTTCCGCGCGGTTTCAAGGCCGATTGCGGCCTGTCGCGACGTAATCGGCGGAGGCGTGGCGCCTGCGGGTGAGAAAGAGCACGAGGCCGAGGGTCACCAGCACGAGCGCGGCAAGGAACGGCGCGCCGGGCAGGGTGAGGGGGGCGTCGGGTTTGGTGAAGGCGGCGAAGATGTTGGTCATCATCAGCGGCGAGATGATCATGGCCAACGCGCCGACGGACGTGAAGATGCCCTGAAGCTCGCCTTGGGCATCGTGTGGCGTGCGGCGGGACATGATGGCTTGCAGCGCGGGCACGCACATGGCTGCCAGCGCCGAGACGGGGGTGAGGGCGAGCGCCAGCCAGCCATTGGAGATCACGCCCAGCACCGCGAAGCTGAGGATGGCGAAGCCGAGCGCCAGCACCACGGTCCCGGCCTCGCCCAGCCGCGAGATGGCAAGGCCGATCAGCCCCGCCTGCACGGCGAAGATCGAGATGCCGAAAATGCCGAGCGAGAGGCCGATCATCGACGGGTCCCAGCCGAAGGCGGCGGTGGTGAAGTAGGACCAGACGGCGGGGTAGACGTTGAATGCCAGTTGATAGAGCAGCAGGACGACCAGCAGACGCCCGAGGCCGGGCAGGGCGCGGATCTGTCTCAACGCGCCGAACGGGTTGGCGCGGGCCCAGACGAAGGGACGGGCGCGGTCGGGCGTGATGGTCTCGGGCAGGACCGCCCAGCCGAAGAGGAAGTTGGCGAAGGCGAGGGTTGCGGCGGCATGGAAAGGGGCGCGGGGCCCGAGATCGCCCAGGAAACCGCCGATCACGGGGCCGAGCACGAAGCCCATGCCGAAGGCCGCCGACACGAGGCCGAAGCCCGCGCCGCGTTTTTCGGGCGGCGAGGTGTCGGCCATGAAGGCAGCCGCCGTTGACTGCGTGGCGGCCATGATGCCGCCCACGAGACGGCCCAGCACCAGGAGCCACATGGCGTGGGCCACGGCCATCACCAGGTAGTCGAGCGCCAGGATCAGGAGAGAGCCGAGCAGGATCGGGCGACGTCCGAAACGGTCCGACAGGTTGCCGATCATCGGCCCGAAGAGAAACTGCATGACGGCAAAGAGCGAGGTCAGCACGCCGCCCCAGAGAGCCGCCGAGGCGAGCGTGCCGCCGTCGATATCCATGATGAGCTCGGGCATCACGGGGATGATGATGCCGATGCCCATGGCGTCGATCATGACGGTGATCAGGATGAACGCGGTGGGCAAGCGGGACGACATCAAGGCTCCGGTCCGGATCTGTGAAGCGACTGTAGCCGGCGCTGGGCAAGGCGGAAAGGGCGCGGTGCACCTGCCCGGCTCAGATGTGGCCGGTATCGCGCAGGAACTGCGTCAGGCGGGCGGCATAGGCCTCGGGCGCCTCGACGCAGGGCAGGTGGCCCGCGCGGCGCATCAGGTGGAATTCGGACCCCGGGATCAGATCCACCGTTTCGCGTACCAGATCGGGCGGGGTAGCGCCGTCCTCGGACCCCGCGATGCCAAGGGTGGGCAGGCGCAGGCCGCTGGTGGGCGTGTAGAAATCGGTGCCGGAGATCGCGGCGGAGCAGCCGATATAGCCTTCGGCCGGCTGGCTGGTCAGCATGTCGCGCCAGGTTTGCAGGTCCGGACCGGCAAGGAAGTCGCGGGAGAACCAGCGTTGCATGGTGGCGTCGGCCAGCGCCTCGATTCCGCCCGAGCGGACGGTGTCGATACGGTCCTGCCAGATCTGTTGGTTGCCGATCCTGGCGGCTGTATTGGACAGGACCATGCACCGGACGAGGTCGAGGCGTTTGACCGCCAGACCTTGCGCGATCAGACCGCCGATCGACAGGCCGACGAAGACGCAGTCACGGACGTTCAGATGGTCCAGCAGCGCCTCGGCGTCGCGCACGAGCGCGCCCATTGCGTAGGGCGCGGGCGGCGCGCTGGTCCGGCCGTGGCCGCGCTTGTCATAGCGGATGATCCGCAGGCCGGCGGGCAGGTGGGGCAGGAGCGCGTCCCACAGGTGCAGGTCGGTGCCGAGCGAGTTGGCGAAGACGAGGGGCGCGCCGTCGGGGTCGCCTTCGTCAAGGTAGTGGATTTCGATGCCGTTCAGCGTGGCGTGGGGCATGAGTGCGCTCAGCCTTTCATGCGCAGGTGGGCCATGATCTGGCCGTGGTCGGAGGCGAGCTTGTTGTACGGTGCCTCGGGGTGCGAGCCGTCGGTGATGTGGTCGTTGAAGACGCTTAAATAGGTCATGTCGCCCGCGCGGTCGGGATTGTCGGGGTGGAAGTGGCGGGACATGAAGATCTGGTCGATGCTCTCGAAGATGCCGCCGAAGGCGGAGGTATAGACCATGTCGCGCAGGGATTTGCGCACGAACATCTTTTCCGCCGAGTGGAGGCGCACGCGCTCGACATCCTCGGTGATCTGGCGGTTTTCCTCGTCGGAATAGCGGTCGGAGCGGTCCTGCGCGTCGTGTCGCAGCATCCAGGAATAGTTCCTGAAGGGCGCCTCGCCGGTGATGATCTCGGACGACACCGCGTGTTCGCCATCGTTGAAATCGCCCAGCACCATGACCGGGTGGCCGGCCTCGATCTCGCGCACGACTTCGCGGCGCAGCACCCACGCCTCGGCCATGCGGCGCAGGGCGGCCCGCAGGGACCCCATGGCGCGACCGATGGGATCGTAACGGGTCAGGTCCTCTTCGGGGGCATAGTCGGCGCCTTCGGGCGTGATGTATTCGCCCAGCTTGGATTTCAGGTGGCAGTTGAAGACCGTGACGACCTGTCCGCCCACTGGGATGCGGGCCTTGATGACGGGCCGCGAGAGGCGGCGCAGCACGTAATGGCCGGCATCTTGCGCGCCCTCCATGCCGCGCAGGGGCTGGAAAGGGATGGTGAGCGGCTCTTCGAGGTCCTGGATGATTTCGGGCGTGCCGTCAAAGCCCAGCCGCGACAGGATGGCGACGCCGGAGCGGCGTTTGCCGGGCGTGCCGGTGTCGGCGGCATTGGGGGCGAAGGCGAGCGTGGCGTTGTCATAGGGGGTGACGGCCAGTTTGCGGAAGATCGCCTTGCGGTGATAGCGCTTCGAGCGGTCGGGAATGGCCGCGTCGTTGAGCGCGCGGGCGCGCAATGACGCCTCGTCGATGACGGCGTGCAGGGCGTCCTTTTCGAAGATCTCCTGGAAGCAGACGACGTCGGCGTCGAGCGTCAGAAGCTGGTCGGCCATCCAGTCGAGTTTCCAGGCGTATTCCTCGGGGGTGTAGCTTTGGAACTCGTAGTATTCCTGGTCGGGACCGATCAGGTTCTTGGCGTTGAAGCTGGCGATGGTGACGTCGGTCATGACGGGCCTTCTGGTGTTGCGCCGGGTCGGGCCGGGGGCGTTTTCCGCGCGGAAAACGGGATGGAAAATGCGCATTTTCCATCCCGGAATTTGCGCAAATTCCGGGGGCGCGACGGGCGCGGCATTCGCCTAGCGTCCCGCGTCGGGCAGGACCACGAGGGCATGGTCCATCCCGTCGAGGGCGGTGTCGATGCGCGGGGCGATCTCGTCCCAGTCGCCACCTGCGAGGCCCGCGCCGATTAGCGGGTAGCCGATGCGGGCGTCGGGAAATTCGCGGGCCACGGCCTCGAACGCCGATTGCAGCGCGTCGTAATCGACCTTTTGCCCGTGTCCGCTGTGATCGAACTGGGTGTAGGCGTTGACGATGGTGAGGCTGTGGCCGTCGCACTCGACCGTGGCATGGGAGATGGTGCCCAGCTTGGCGCGGTCGCCCTTGGAGGTGTCCATGTCGGCCTGCGCGGCGGCAGGAAATTCCTTGGCGATGATCTTGGCGATACCGGCGCCCATGGCGTGAAAGCAGTTGCAGCCGTGCACGAGCACGTCGAACTGTCCGGATTTGGCCAGGGCGATCAGGTCTCCTTCGACTTTTTCATGGTGTGTCTCCAAGCGTTTCGAGGGCGCGGGCGAACATGGGCGCCTCGACGTTGCCGCCGGAAATCGTGCAGATGACCGTGTCGGCGTTTAGCCGGTCGCCGTGATAAAGCGCGGCCGCGAGCGCGGCGGCGCCGCCGGGTTCGACCACCAGTTTCAGGCGTTGGAAGGCGTGGGCCATGGTGCGCAGGCAGTCATCCTCGGAGACCGCGATGCCGGGGCCGCAGAGGCGTTTGAGGATGGGGAAGGTGATTTTGCCCGGCGCGGGGGTGAGGATGGCGTCGCAGATATTGCCGCTGACGGCTGCGTTGGTCTCGATCTGCCCCGAGGCGAGCGAGCGGGTGACGTCGTCGAAGCCTTCGGGTTCCACCGGTCGGACGGTGAAGCCCGGTGCCTCGGCCTCGAGCGCCAGTGCGATGCCGGAGGTGAAGCCGCCGCCGCCGCAGCAGACCAGCATTTCGGCTTCATGGATGCCGAGCTCTGCCGCTTGTTCCGCGATTTCCAAGCCACAGGTGCCCTGGCCCGCGATGACCTGCGGTTCGTCATAGGGGCGGATCAGGGTGAGGTCGCGCGCGGCCTGGAGTGTCTCGCCCAGTTCCTCGCGGCTTTCGCCGGCGGCGCGGTCGTAGAGAACGACCTCGGCGCCGAGGGCGCGGGTGTTGGCGATCTTCAACTGGGGCGCGTCGGCGGGCATGATGATGACGGCGGGGGCGCCCAGTTCGCGCGCCGCCAGCGCGACGCCTTGCGCGTGGTTGCCGGAGGAGAAGGCGATGACGCCCTTGGCGCGGGTTTCGGCGTCGAGCGCGGACACGGCGGAGCGGCCGCCGCGATACTTGAAGCTGCCGGTGTGTTGCAGGCATTCGGGTTTGACGAGGATGCGGCGGCCTGCGATCTCATCAAGGAAGGGCGACGACAGCAGCGGCGTGCGGCGGGCGTGGCCCTTGAGGCGCTCGGCGGCGGCGCGGATGAGGGTGATGTCGGTCATTGCGCGGCGTCCAGCAGTTGGCGGATGGCGGCCAGCGATTGCGGCTCGTCGAGGAACGGGACGTGGCCGCGGTTTGGCACCACGGTGGTGATCATGTCGGGGTGGCGGGTTTGCATCTGCGCCTGGGTTTCGGCGGTGAAGAGATCGGAATTCTCGCCCCGGATCGAGGCGGTGGGGATGGGTTTCAGCCCGTCGAAAAGCGCCCAGAGGTCCACGGATTCGCCCGCGCCGGCCTGTCCGACCAGCGCGTCGCGCAGGCGGGGGTCGTAGCGCAGGGTGATGCCGCCTTGCGGGTTGTCCTGCCACATGAACTCGGCCTGTTCGCGCCAGCGGGTCAGGGGGATGTCGGGGAAATCCCGTGCGTGGCCTGCGGCCAGCGCGTCGGCGGCGGCGTCGAGGGTGTCGAAGGGCGGCGTCTTGCCGACGTAATCCATGATGCGTTCGATGCCGATGGGGGCCACTTCCGGCCCGATATCGTTCAGCACCACGCCGGCGAGGCGGTCGGGGTGGCTGTGCGAGAGGGCCATGGCGATGAGGCCGCCGCGCGAGGTGCCGATGAGGATGGTTTTCTCGATGCCCAGGTGATCGAGCAGTTCGATGGCATCCTGGCCTTCGCGCAGGATGTTGTAGGTCATGTAATCCTCGGCATGGTCCGACAGGCCGCGACCGCGATAGTCGAGGCGGATGACGCGGTGATCGGGCAGATGCGGCGCAAGGTACGTGAAATCGGTCACGTTGCGGGTAAGACCGGCAAGGCAGAGGATGGGCGTGCCGGTTCCCTCGTCGGTGTAGTGCAACGAGAGGCCGTCGGAGGTGGTGAAGTGCGGCATTATCGGGCAAGCTCCGGGATGCCGGTGAGGTCTGTCAGCACGTGGCCCGGGATGGCGGGCAGGCGGTCCATCGGGGCGCCGGCGCGGTTGACCCAGGCGGTGGTGAAGCCGTAGCCCGCCGCGGCCGCGGCGTCCCAGCCGTTGGAGGAGACGAAAAGGACCTCGGACCTGGCGCAGCCGAAGCGGTCGCCTACGAGGTCGTAAACGCTGGCGTGAGGTTTGAAGATGCCGACGCTTTCGACCGAGAGCACGTCATCGAGCACATCGCCGATGCCCGCCGATTTCACCGCGCCGTCCAGCATGTCGGGCGAGCCGTTGGACAGGATCGCGGTGTTCATGCCCTTGGACTTGAGCGCGTGGAGCATGGCGGGGACTTCCGGGTAGGCTTCAAGCTCCCAGTAGAGTTGCAGGAGGCGTTCGCGCAGGTCGGCGTCGCCCGACAGCCCCTCGGCCTCGAGCGCCCAGTCGAGGCCGTCCCGGGTGACGGTCCAGAAATCGGTGTGGTCGCCGGTGATGGCGCGCAGCCAGGTGTATTGCAGCTGTTTCAGGCGCCAGTGTTCGGCGATGGCGGGCCAGTGGGCGCGAAACGCCTCGCGCCCCGGTTCGTCGGCGGCGGTGCGGGCGGCGGCGGCCACGTCGAAAAGCGTGCCGTAGGCGTCGAAGATGCAGGTTGTGATGGGCATGGGGGCCTTGGAGATGCGGTGTTTCGGGCGCAGAGTGGCACGTCTGGGGGTGGGTTGGAACCCTGTTTGCAATCGCTTCACGGGCAGGTTAGCCTTGGGCAGATCATCAAGCACCCGCGCGAGGCGCGGCCTTGGAAACCCATCCCCCAAACAGATTGGAAACCACATGACGCAGGTGAAATCCGGCGATACGGTAAAAGTACATTACAAGGGCACGCTGGCCGACGGCACGACCTTCGACAGCAGCGAGGGGCGCGACCCGCTGGAGTTCACGGTGGGCTCCGGTCAGATCATCCCCGGCCTCGACAAGGCCATTCCGGGCATGGAAGTGGGCGACAAGAAAACCGTCGAAGTGCCCGCCGACGAGGCCTATGGCCCGCTGGACCCGGCCGCCAAGCAGGCTGTGCCGCGCGCCGACATTCCCGACGACATTCCGCTGGATATCGGAACGCAGTTGCAGGTGCAGACGCCGCAGGGCCAGACCCTTCAGGTGATGGTGGCCGAAGTGACCGACGAGCAGGTGACACTGGACGCCAACCACCCGCTGGCGGGCAAGGACCTGACATTCGACGTCGAGCTGGTCGGGATCGACAGCTGATGTGATCTGCGCGGGCGGCGGCCTTGTCGCCCGCAGCGCGTTCCGGGGCAGACCGGGGCGCGGGACATTGCAAAACGCGCGTGACGGAAGGCTGTTGCGCGCGTTTTTTCTTGCGCGGAGTGGGGCCTCAATCGTTCGGCGGCGTGCGGGTGATGGGCGGGCCGGAACACGTGCGCACGGTCCGCGTTGGACCTCATGCAACCGGCGGAAAGATCAAGGGGCGCGAGGGCAATGTTGGAGTTCATCAAGGAAAACGTGGAAATCGCGCAGATCGCGGTCAGCCTGATGACGGCGATCATCTGGCTGGTCTATCTGCATATCTTCCTGAGCGGGTACATCCAGCAACGGCGGTCCAGCATCCTGATCAACCGCGGCGGCGGCCCCGACATGCAGGCTCGGTGCCTGGTGTCGAACATGGGCGCCCAGCCCGCCTATCTGCTGGACGTGCTCGCGTCGCTGGGCACGGGCGATGACATCAATGTCTCCAGTGTTATCGACCGCGAGGAGCTGCGGAAGGAAGAACTGGAGCAGCCCACGAACGTGACGGGCCAGGGGCCGATTCCCTCGGGCGGATACGTGGATATCGGTACCTTCGAGGATGTTGCGCGTCGTGCGGGGCACAGTGCCGAAGACGGCAACCTGGAGGACCGTTGCCTTAAGCTGGTGGCGGTCTGTGCGACGAACCAGGCCAATCACGTCGTCGCCGCGGTGCGCGAGTTCGACCTGCATGCCGCGGACGGAGGCGTGCGGCTGGTGCCCCGGAAGCTGGAGGCGCGACAGATCCGGTCGCGGCGGCTGAGGAAGAAGATCACGTCGATGCTGGAGCGACTTGAGCGCAAGGACGGAAATGCCGAGATCGGCGCGGAGTTCGCCGGGCTGTGACGACGATACGAGAGGGCGCGGACCGGCGTGGTGGCAGGCGGCCTCAGCCCGTTTCCAGCAGGACCGCGCCGCGGCGGCCGGGGCTGAGCACCATGTTGTGAGCCGTGACGCAATCGGTCAGCGGCAGGCAGGCGTGGATCGCAGGTTTCAGCACGCCTTCGGTGAGGGCCGCGTGCAGGCGCGCGATGGCCGCGGCGCGGTCCGCCGGCGGCAGGATGTAGATCAGGGTGATGTCGATCTTGAGCGCCTTGAACAGCATCGCGCCAAAGGGCAGTTCGGGCGTCATGGCCTTGGCCGAGCCGTAGGTGGCGATGGTGCCCATCGGTTTCATCACCTCGGCCAGAAGGGGGGCGTTGGTGCCGAATTCGACCTCTACGGCGCGGTCGATGCCATTCGGGGCAATGTCCTTGATTTTTGCTGTCAGCTCCGCGTCGCGGTAGTCGAGCACGTGATCGGCGCCGGTGTCGGCCACGTAATCGGCGGCGTCGGCGGAGGCGGTGGTGATGACGGTGGCGCCGCCCCATTTGGCCAGCTGCACCGCCATGTGGCCGACGGCGCCCGCGCCGCCGGAAATAAGCAAAGTTTGCCCCGTCACCTCGCCGTCGCCGAAGACGGTCTGGCACGCGGTCAGGCCGGGAATGCCGAGCGTGGCGCCGACCTCGTGGCTGACGCCCTGGGGCAGGGGCACGGCCTGATCGGCGGGCAGGGCGATCATCTCGGCCGCGGTGCCGTGGGCGCGTTGCCACTGGGCGTTCCAGAGCCAGACGTGTTGATCCATGCGGGAGGCGTCAACGCCTTCGCCCACGGCGAAGATCGTGCCGGCGCCGTCGGAATGGGGAATGATGCTGGGAAAATCGGGCTTGGTCACGCCGGGGCGGGTGCCGGCGCGGGACTTGGCGTCGGACGGGTTGACGCCGGAATGGGTAAGCCGCACGAGCACCTCGCCCGGGCCGGGCGTGGGGGTGTCGACCTCGCCCACGGTGAGGACGTCTTCGGCGGGTCCGAATGTTTCGTAATGGGCGGCGCGCATCGGGGCCGGGTCAGCCGGACTTGCGGCGCAGGCGGATCACCACGTCGACCGATGCGATTTCCGCGCCTGCGGGCGCGCCGGGCAGGCGGGCGATCTCGAGCTCCTCGGCGGGGGCGTCGGAGAGGCGCTGCTCGTCCTCCCAGAAGAAATGCGGGTGGTCGTGGGTGTTGGTGTCGAAATAGCTTTTCGAGCCGTCGACCGTGACCTCTTGCAGAAGGCCCGCGTCGCAGAAGGCGCGCAGGGTGTTGTAGACGGTGGCAAGCGACACGCTGTCGCCGTTTTCGCAGACGGCGGCAAAGAGGCTTTCGGCGGTGACGTGACGGTGCTGTCCGTCGCCCACCAGAAGAGTCGCCAGCGCGACACGCTGACGGGTCGGGCGCAGGCCTGCGCCGGCCAGCCATTCGGTTCCGCGGTTGGTGGCCTCGGTTGTCGTTGCCTCGGTTTTGGTCATGCAACCTCCTGTAACAGCTTTAATATAAGGGGCGGGACGGGAGGATTTCAAACAAAAATTCGCCCGTGTCGCGCAGCGTGACAAAGGCGCGCGGGGGCGGGGTGATGCAGGCGGGTGCGGCCGTGCAGGGCGTCTACGGGGCTTGCACGTGGGTTTTGCGGGATGCTACACGGTCAGGTAACGGAACTGACAGAGAAAAGGGTGCGACCCTATGGCCGACTTCCCGAGCAGCTTCGACCGCGAAGACCTGCTGAAATGCGCACGCGGCGAGCTTTTCGGCCCCGGCAATGCGCAGCTGCCCCTGCCGCCGATGTTGATGATGGACCGGATCACCGATATTTCGGGCGATGGCGGTCCGCACGGCAAGGGGCACGTGGTGGCCGAGTTCGACATCACGCCGGACCTGTGGTTTTTCGAGTGTCACTTTCCGGGCAACCCGATCATGCCGGGATGCCTTGGCCTTGACGGGCTGTGGCAGCTGACCGGCTTCAACCTGGGCTGGCGCGGCTGGCAGGGGCGCGGCTATGCGCTGGGTGTGGGCGAGGTGAAGCTGACGGGCATGGTGCGCCCCGACCGCAAGATGCTGACCTACTACGTTGATTTCACCAAGGCGGTGCAGACGAGGCGCCTGACCATGGGCGTGGCCGACGGCCGGGTCGAGGCCGATGGCGAGGTGATCTACCAGGTCAAGGACATGAAGGTCGCGCTGAGCGAGACCTGAGGCGCGACCATGGCTGGGGCCGGCCCGACACTTCACCTGATCTGCGGCAAGGCGGCGGCGGGCAAGTCCACTCTGTCGGAGTCCCTTGGGCGCGCGGCGAGGACCGTGCGCATTTCCGAGGACGACTGGCTGGCGCTGCTTTTCGGTGACAGGATGGAAACGCTGGCCGATTACGTCGCGTTCTCGAAACGGCTGCGGGCTGTTGTCGGGCCGCACGTGACGCAGCTTTTGCAGGCAGGTGTGAATGTCGTTCTGGATTTCCCGGCCAACACCGCAGAGGCGCGGGCCTGGATGAAGGGCGTGGCGGAGGCGGCGGGCAGCGCCTGCGTCCTGCATTACCTCGACGTTCCGGACGCGGTCTGCAAGGCGCGGCTTGCGGTGCGCAATGCAGACGGCGCGCATCCCTTCAGCGTGAGTGAAGAGCAGTTCGACAGGCTGACGCGATATTTCGAGCCGCCTTTACCCGAGGAGGGGATCGAGATCTTCCGGAATGCCGCGCCCTGAAGCGACAAGGGTGTTGATCCTGGATTGCAACAGGAGCTCCGCCGCCCGGAGGGGCAGACGCGAGAAAAATGCTGTCACATCGGTCGGATGGCCTCGTTTTTTCGCGTTGGACGCGCTCGGTGCCTCGCTAAGTGCCTGATTTGAAATAATTTCGGCGAATTTTCGCTTACGCGACGTAAGGTTAACCTTATTTAAACGAGTTTATTGCGGCCCCCATGCCCGGTTGGGATAAGGTCGGTTCAAGACACCAAGGTTGCGCCTGTGGAGCATCACCCCCACGTCAATGGCCAGTCGCAAGAGATTAACGAGGCAAGAGCGCGTGCAAACCAACAGTGATGCTTTCGGGCCGGTCGGCCGGATCGGCGTGACGGAATTCATAGATGCGCTGCCGGACGAGTTCGTGATCGTGGATTCCGACGGCGTGGTCATCGCCGCCAATTCCGCATGGAAGCAGTTCAGCGCCGAGAATGACGGAGCGCCCTCGGGCTATGTCGGAAGCAATTACTTCGACGTCTGCCGCAGCGCCGACGGGAATTCGAGCATGGAAGCCCGGCTGATCGCGGAGTCGCTGGAGATGACGCTGCGCTCGGGCGAGCCTTTCGTATGCGAGTATCCCTGCGACAGTCCTACCGTGAAACGCTGGTTCGAGCTGACCGCGACGCGGGTTGTGTTCGAAGGCCAGCCCTTTCTGACCATCCAGCACCGCAACGTGACGCAACGCCACCAGGAACGCGACGCGCTGAAGCGTACGGCGGTGGACAGCAACGCGCTGGCCGCACTGGTGGCGGGGACGTCGGACGCGATCCTGACCTATGATCTGGAGGGCAAGATCACGTCATGGAACCCGGCGGCCGAGCGGCTGTATGGATATTCCGGCGACGAGATCATCGGGCAATCGCTGGAAACGCTCTATCCCTCGGACGAGACGAAACGGGTTGCATGGTTTCGTGACGAGATCATCGCCGGCCGGCTGGAGCGGTTCGAGGCCGTGCGCGTGGGTCGCGACGGCACGCCGCGGGAGGTCTGGATCAGTTGTGCGCCGATCCGGGGCTCGGATGGCGAGGTGGTGGCGATTTCCAACATCCACCGCGACATCACCGAGTTGCGCAAGTCGGAAAAAGCGCGCGAGCTGATGTCGCGCGAGGTCATCCACCGGGCCAAGAACATGCTCACCATCGTGTCGGCGGTACAGCGCCAGACCGCGCGCAGCGCCGCGACGGTCGAGGATTTCCACGCGAGGTTCGGCGACCGGATTTCGGCCCTGTCGAAATCGACCGATCTGCTGGTCGGCGGGCACTGGCAAGATGCGGACCTGCGCGACTTGGTGATGGGTCATCTGCGTCCGTTCACCGTGGAAAACGATGCGCGTGTCCGCCTGTCCGGGCCGGAGGTGCGGCTGATGCCGCAGGCGGTGCAGACGCTGGGGATCGCGCTGCACGAACTGGCCACGAACGCGATGAAATACGGTGCATTGGCGCATGACGACGGCGAGGTGCAACTGGGCTGGAAGCTGGACCATGGTCCCGAGGGGCGCGTGCTGGACCTGAGTTGGCAGGAACGCAACCTGGCGCATCCCCCCGAGGAAAAGGCGCCGGGATTTGGCAGCACCGTGCTGACCTCGCTGGCGCCGTCGATGCTGGGCACGCAGGCGCGGTATCTCGTCGCGCCGGAAGGCGTTCACTGGACGATCTCCATCGACCCCACGCATTTTTCCCCGGTAGGATAGGCCCGCGGGCGCGGCATTGATCTTGCACCCGCCGCCTTGCATGGCCTACAACGCGAGCAATCAGGTAGGGAGGCAACATGCGTCGCGTCGTCGTCACCGGGCTGGGGATAGTCTCCAGTATCGGCAACAATGCCGAGGAGGTGCTGACCTCCTTGAAAGAGGGGCGTTCGGGTATCTCGGCGAACGAGGAAATGGCCGAGCACGGATTCCGCAGCCAGATCGCCGGGGACGTCAAGCTGGACGTGACCGAGCACGTGGACAAGCGCACCCTGCGATTCATGGGGCCGGGCGCGGCCTATGCGCATATCGCCATGCAACAGGCCATTGCCGATGCCGGTCTGGAGGAGGGCGAGATCGTCAATCCGCGCACCGGGCTGGTGGCGGGGTCGGGCGGGCCGTCCACCTCGGCCATGCTGGCGGCGCATCAGACGGTGCTGGAAAAGGGCAGCCCCAAGCGGATCGGGCCCTTTGCCGTTCCGAAATGCATGTCCTCGACGATCAGCGCCAACCTGTCGACCGCCTTCAAGATCAAGGGCATCAACTATTCCATCACCTCGGCCTGCTCCACCAGCCTGCATTGCATCGGCAACGCCGCGGAGCAGATCATGATGGGCAAGCAGGACGTAATGTTCGCGGGGGGCGGCGAAGAGCTGGACTGGACGTTGTCGTGCCTGTTCGATGCGATGGGCGCGATGTCGTCGAAGTATAACGACACCCCCGAGAAGGCGAGCCGGGCCTTTGACGCGGACCGCGACGGATTCGTGATTTCCGGTGGCGGCGGGATCGTCGTGCTGGAGGATCTGGAACACGCCCGCGCACGGGGGGCGAAGATCTATGCCGAGGTGACAGGCTATGCCGCCACCAGCGACGGGCATGACATGGTGGCCCCCAGCGGCGAAGGCGGCGAGCGGGCGATGCGCCTGGCGTTGCAGACGCTGCCCGAGGATCGCAAGGTCGGCTATATCAACGCGCATGGCACCAGTACGCCGGTCGGTGACGCGGGCGAGGTGGAGGCCGTGCGGCGGATTTTCGGCGAGGGCAACGTGCCGCCCATAAGTTCCACAAAGTCGATGACCGGCCATAGCCAGGGGGCGACAGGGGCGCAGGAGGCGATTTACTGCCTCTTGGCGCTGCATCACGATTTCATCATCCCGTCCATCAATGTAGAGACGCTGGACCCCGCGATCCACGAGGGCGAGATCGCCACGGCGCGCGTGGACGATGCCGGGCTGGATACGGTGATGACCAACTCTTTCGGTTTCGGTGGCACGAACGGCTCGATGCTGCTGAGCCGGTTCGACGGATAGGACGGCCGATGACGAATTCGATGCAAGGACTGCGCGGCCTGATCATGGGCGTGGCGAACGACCGCTCGATCGCGTGGGGGATCGCAAAGGCGATGCACGCGGCCGGGGCGGAGCTGGCGTTCTCCTATCAGGGCGAGGCCTTTGCCAGGCGGGTGGAACCGCTGGCCAATTCGCTGGGATCGAACCTGTTGATGGACGTGGACGTCACCAAGGACGAGTCGCTGGACGCCGCCTTTGCAACGCTGGCCGAGACATGGCCGACGATCGACTTCGTGGTGCATGCCATCGCCTATTCCGACAAGTCCGAGCTGTCGGGCCGGTTCCTCAACACCAGCCGGACGAATTTCAAGCATTCGATGGATATCTCGGTCTATTCCTTCATCGAGGTGGCCCGCCGGGCCTATCCGATGATGAAGGAGAAGGGCGGCACGATGCTGACCCTGACCTACCAGGGATCGAACCGTGTGGTGCCGAACTATAACGTGATGGGCGTGGCCAAGGCGGCGCTGGAGGCCACGACGCGGTATCTGGCCAATGACCTTGGCCCCGACAAGATCCGCGTGAACGCGATCAGCCCCGGGCCGATGAAGACGCTGGCCGGCGCGGCCATCGGCGGGGCGCGGCGGACGTTCCGGCACACGGAAGAGAACGCGCCGATGCGGGCCAATGCCACGCTGGAGGCGATCGGCGGCACGGCGGTGTATCTGGCGAGCCCGGCCGGGGCCTGCACCACCGGCGAGGTGATCAAGGTCGATGGCGGCTATCACGTGCTGGGGATGCCGCAGCCCGAAAACCTCTGACCCGCGGCCAGCGGCCCCTGCCGGAGCAGGGGGGCGCCTAGCCACGCGGTGGATCAGAGTATGAAGTCGTCCGAATCCAGTTGTGAGACGGAGATGCCGACAAGGGTCAGCTGATGTGCCCCGAAGTCGAGCCGGATATCGTCGCCGACGGTTTGGGCCGCGGCGAGGACGTCCTGAAAGCGATGCACGCCGTCGATGGCCGTGAGGTCGATCTGGTCGTCGCCCGGCTCGAAGTCAGTGATGACATCATGGGCGTGGGTGAAGACGAAAGTGTCCGCGCCGACCCCGCCTGTCATCACGTCCTTGCCGGTGCCACCATTCAGCAGGTCGTTGCCTTCGCCACCGCGCAGAATGTCATGCCCCCCGCCGCCAAGCATGATGTCATCCCCTTCGCCGCCGATGAGCGTGTCGTGCCCGCCGCCGGCCTTGATCGTGTCGTTGCCCTCGTCGGCGTGGATATAGTCGTTTCCATGCCCGGCCTTGATGTCGTCGTTGCCCGATCCGGCATACATCCGGTCATTACCGCTTCCGCCACGCATTGTGTCGTTGCCTTCGCCGGCGCGCATCAGGTCATTCCCCGAGCCACCGTTCAGGCGGTCATTGCCTTCGCCTGCGTCGAGGGTGTCATCGCCATCGCCACCGTTCAACGTATCGTCGCCGCTTTCATCCCGGAGGATATCGTCGCCGTCGTTTCCGAAGAGCACGTCTTCGCCCTTGCCGCCCTCCACGGTGTCGTTGCCGCGGTTCCCGACGAGCCGGTCGCTGTCGTCACCACCGAAGATCGCATCGTCGCCGTCGCGCCCGATGAGGGTGTCGTCGCCGTCGAATCCCTTGATGATGTCGTCGAAAAGCGTGCCTGACAGCCAGTCAGCGCTGCCCGTTCCGTTGATCTGCGCCATGTCGTTCTCTCCTGTCGGTTCTGGGGGGGCGGGTGCCGCCCGTCGGGTGAGTGCCCCGGGTCTGACCCGGGAACAGGAGGACAACGGTCATGAGGTCGGATTTATTCCGATATCCCGGTTTCGACCGGTTATCGCCACATTATCGCCATGGGAGGCGGCGACGGTTCACCCATGACCTTCATGCGCTCTCCCCACGAGCTACGCCTCGAAAAACGCCAGGCCAGGAGCCGGGCCGCCCGCAAATGGGCGCGGGGGGTTCAGCTTGGCCTGATGGGCCTGTGCCTGACGGCGGTATGGCAGGAACGGGCGATCCATCCGGGGATGCATGACCGGATGCAGGACGCCTATGCCTATGGCGTCGACTGGCTGGAAAGCACGGAGACCGGCAGCAGCTATCTGACCGCGATGGGCGGGCTGAGCGGCGGCGGCGACAGCGGCGAGCATGACGCGATCACGCGGGCGTTGCTGAACCTGCGGCAGTAACCGCGAACGGGCCGGCGGTGCCTTTTCGGCCACATCTTCCACAATCCGGGAGGGGCAGCTTGAAAGCAGCGCCGTGAAGCAGCACCTGATGCGGCAGAGGACGACCTCCCCAATCGGGCAGTTTGCATCCGGGACGGCCCGGCTCAAGTGGGAGGGTTCCATGAGATCCCCGTTCGACCGTCTGCGCCACGCGCTGAGCTTCGAAATCATCGCCCTGATCCTGATCGTGCCGCTGGGGGCTGTGGCCTTCGGGGTGCCGATGCACGATATCGGGGTGGTCGGCCTGGTCAGCGCGACCATCGCCACGCTGTGGAACATGATTTTCAATTTCGGTTTCGACCTGGTGCTGCGGCGACAGACCGGCTCGACACGCAAGACCGCCTTTATGCGGATCGGCCATGCGGGCCTGTTCGAGGCGGGACTGCTGGTGGTGCTCATGCCGTTCATCGCGTGGTATCTGCAGGTGTCGCTGTGGCAGGCGCTGGTGATGGACCTGTCATTCGCGTTGTTCTACATGGTCTACGCTTTGGGCTTTAACTGGCTTTATGACATGGTGTTTCCGCTGCCGGAATGGACCGGGCAGGAGGCTCGGAACTGAGCTGCAGTACAGCGCCATCGGCCGCGATTGCGCCAAACCCTGCCGATCGGGACGAAATCGCGCGGTCACGGTGGCGTGAGGGCGGTTTGCCTGCGCCGGATCGGCGTTATCTTCAGGGATGAATGACGGCGCAGGTCATGCCGATGCTGGCGGCCTGCGCCCCCGACCCGACAGGAGACACCGATATGACTAGCCGACTGATCAACCGACGCAGCCTGATCGCCACCGGCGGCGCGGCCGCCGCCGTGACACTGGGATCGGGCCTGATCGTGCCCGCCCGTGCCGCAGGCGTGCAGCCGACGCCGACGATGCCGGGCGGCGCCAACAACTATCGCCCCGGCGCGCAGATCGTGCAGCGAATCGGCAACGGCGGATTCACCATGACCGGCACCGTGCGCCGTGCGGGCGATGGCGCCCCGCTGGAAGGCCGCCGCATACAGATCTGGGCGCACACGACCGAAGGGCACGAACGTGACCCGCAAAGCCACGGTGCGACGCTGACCGACCGAAACGGGCAGTTCGTGATGGACATGCCGCAGATCGTGCCCGCCTTCGGTCAGCCGCACGGGCACCTGGCCTATGATGCAGAGTATGACGATGGCGGGTTCGAGACCGTGTTCCTGCGCCCGGTGATGTCGAGCGCGTCGGAGACCTCGCTTGACGTGGAGTTCGTGCTGGTTCCGGCGTAGCGTCCTGATGTTGCGAAAGGTTTTGATATGGGCGGCGGTTTGCGCCGCCCTTCTTGTGCCCGTAGTGGCGGCGGGGTTCAGCCCGCTGCTGCAATGGCGCCAACCCATCTATATCGTGGCCGGGTTTGCCGGGATCGTGGGCTTTTCCCTGATGCTTTTGCAGCCGCTTCTGGCCGGGGGCTACCTGCCCGGCTTGCCGGCGCTGAAAGGGCGGCGGGTGCATCGTTGGGTCGGCGCGGGGATCGTGGCGCTGGTGGTGCTGCACGTGGGCGGGTTGTGGCTGACCAGCCCGCCGGACGTGGTGGATGCGCTGCTGCTGCGCTCGCCGACGCCGTTCTCGGTATGGGGTGTTCTGGTCATGTGGCTGATCTTTGCCACCGCCGCGCTGGCGCTTACGCGCAAGCGGCTGGGGGTGCGGCCCATGACATGGCGGCGGGTGCATACCGCGTTGGCGGTGCTGATCGTGGCGGGCACGGGCCTGCACGCGATCCTTATTCAGGGCACGATGGAAACGGTGAGCAAGTTCGCCCTGTGCGCGCTGGCGCTGGGCGCGACGATAAAGGTGATATGGGACCTGCGGATCTGGGCCGGCAAGACAAGGTGAAGCGGGCGGCATCCCGGACTTGATCCGGGATCTCATTGTCTCGGAGGTCCCGGGTCAGGCCCGGGACGGCGGTCTCAGAACCACTGGCCGGGTTCCATCAGGCCCAAGTCCAGCAATTGACGCGAATGCCATTCGAACGGCGCGGAATTGTGCCACTTGAAGGTGTGGATGTCGAAGGTCGAGCCCGGGTTGCGTTTCAGCGCCTTGGCCGTGCGGAACGAGGCCACCGCCGCCGTCAGGTTGTGGTGCCAGGGGCAGGCATAGGTGTTGTATTCCTCGTCGTTGAAGGTGTGATCGGGACGCAATTCCAGCCCCGGCCTGGCGCGGAACAGCGAGATACGGTCGATCTTGCGCCGCTCGGCGGGGATGTGTTCCTCGTATCGCCAACGCAGGCCGCCGAAGAAATCGAGCTGCCGTTCGCGCGGGTGGTTGTGGTTGTCGGGATCGTTGCGCGCCAGCGCGTAATAGCCGGAACGGTCGAGATGCGCATCCTCCAGCGAGACGGCGTCGCGGTGCAGGTCGAGGTCGCCGGCGTAGAGATCGACCACGTAGGTCAGCATGGCGTCGCGCCGTTCCTCGGCGTGGAAGGCCAGCATCTCGCCCACGGTGCGGGTCTCGCAGAAGGGGAAGAACAGGTACTCGGCGTTGAAGCAGTAATAGAGCCACAGACCCGGCGCGGCCTCGATCACGCGGTTCACCGCCTCGACGAAACTGTCGCCGGCCGCGATGTCATAGCCGATCCGCTCGACCCGGTCGGCCACGTCGGGCGCGAGGGAGAACGCGGGGGGCATGAGCACCAGCACCGAGGCGAACCCGGTGTCGAGATGGTGCCGGATGGCGCTGTCGACCTCGACCTGATCCTCGACGAAGATCATGGCGACGGGGCCCTTGGCCAGCGCCGCGGCGGAACTGTCGAGAAAGGCGGAGAGGCTGTGATATTGCATCGTCATCCTTCGGGGCTGCGCCGGTAAAATTCCGCAATTCGCGGCGCATTGCAAGTCGGGCCGCAGGTGGTGTAGGCAGGCGCCTTGAAACCGCTTGAGACGCAGGGTGTGGCCATGTCCGAGACGAAAAAGCTATACATCAAGACCTACGGGTGCCAGATGAACGTCTATGACAGCGAGCGCATGGCCGAGGCCATGGGCGGCGCGGGCTATGTCGAGACGGACACACCCGACGACGCGGACATGATTCTGCTCAATACCTGTCACATACGCGAAAAGGCCGCGGAAAAGGTTTATTCCGAGCTGGGCCGGTTCAAGGGGCTGAAGGACGCCAAGCCGGACCTGAAGATCGGCGTCGCGGGCTGTGTCGCGCAGGCCGAGGGCGAGGAGATCATGCGCCGCCAGCCGATGGTGGACCTCGTGGTGGGGCCGCAAAGCTATCACAACCTGCCGGCGCTGGAGGCCAAGGCGCGGGACGGGGCCAAGGCGCTGGACACGGATTTTCCGGTCGACGACAAGTTCGACACGCTGCGCAAGCGCGGTGGCAAGGCCAGGCGCGGCCCGACCGCGTTCCTGACCGTGCAGGAAGGCTGCGACAAGTTCTGTGCCTTCTGCGTGGTGCCCTATACCCGTGGCGCGGAGGTAAGCCGCCCGGTGGCGCGCATCGTGGACGAGGCGAAAGAACTGGTGGAGCGCGGCGTGCGCGAGATCACCCTGCTGGGCCAGAACGTGAATGCCTATCACGGGCAGGGGCCGGACGGGAACGACTGGTCGCTGGCGCGGCTGATCTGGGAGTTGGACAAGGTCGACGGGCTGGAGCGCATCCGTTTTACCACCAGCCATCCCAATGACATGAGCGACGACCTGATCGCGGCGCATGGGGAATGTGCCAAGCTGATGCCCTACCTGCACTTGCCGGTGCAATCGGGCAGCGACCGCATCCTGAAGCGGATGAACCGCAGTCATACCGCCGAAAGCTATCTCCGGCTGATCGAGCGCATCCGCGCGGCGCGGCCCGATATCCTGCTGTCGGGGGATTTCATCGTGGGCTTCCCGGAGGAGACCGAGGCGGATTTCGCCGACACGATGGCGCTGATCGAGGAGGTCCGCTATGGCTATGCCTATTCGTTCAAGTATTCCACACGGCCCGGCACGCCCGCGGCGGAGCGTGCGCAGTTGGGCGAGGACGTGAAAACCGAGCGGCTGCACCGCCTTCAGGCGCTGATCACCGAACAGCAGCGCGCCATCCAGGATGCCATGGTCGGCCGCGAGGTGGGTGTGCTGTTCGAGAAGGCCGGACGCCGCGAGGGGCAGATGGTGGGCAAGTCGGATTACCTGCACGCGGTGCATGTGAGCGATCCCGACGTGCGGCCCGGCGACCTGCGCCGGGTGGAAATCATCGAAAGCGGCGCCAATTCGCTGGGCGGTCGGGTGCTGCCCGCCTGAAATTCCGGCAGGCTGGCGGTCACGCTCTGGGATGGCGGCATAATTCGCTATTTCGGGTATGTACAGCCCAGGGGTGGGGATTGTTTCCCGGGGCGCCACAATATCTGGCCATTTATGCTTCACAACCCGCCTGAACTTGCTATTCTCAAAGAATAATTCGTGTTTTACCTCGGAATCGCTGCCTGGTACCGGGGTAAATGGGGGAAATAATAAAAAGGACAGTGGCTGTGACGAATCCGATTTCGAAAACAGTGCGCACCCTTCTGAGCGGATTGGCTGCCGTCGCTCTGGGTGTGGTGGCGATGACTGAGGCCGGTCAGGCGCAAAGTGGCCAGCGGGTCGTGAAGGGCGAGCGTTACGTGCCCACGATCTGGGTCGATCCGGACGGGTGCGAGCACTGGGTGATGGATGACGGCTGGGAAGGCTACATGACCCCCCACGTGAACCGCCAGGGCATCCCGGTCTGCCGCCGGGGCAACGTGTGCGGCGTGGTCAACACCGACCAGCTGTTCGCCACCGACAGCGCCAATATCAGCGCCGCGGGCCGGGCACGCCTGCAGGAATTCTTTCGCAGCACCGGGGCGATCTCCTACATCATCACCGGGCACACCGACAGCCGCGCCTCGGACCAGTATAACATCGACCTGTCCTATCGCCGGGCGAACTCGGTGGCGCGAATCGCCGCGGCCACGGGCGCCCGGATCGCGGATGTGCGCGGCTACGGCGAACGTCTGCCCAAGGCATCCAACAACACGGCCGCGGGCATGCAGCAGAACCGCCGCGTCGAAATCATCTGCATCCGCTAAGGGGACCCGAACCAATGCAAGCATATAAACTTCTGGCCGTGATCCCCCTTGTCGGTGCGCTGGCGGCCTGTGACGACAAGCGCAACAAGACCGTCGACCGCGGCTTTGACTCCAAGCACCTGAGCCAGCTTCAGGCAGGCATCTGGGTCGATCCCAACGGCTGTGATCACTGGATCATCGATGACGGAACCGAAGGTTACCTGTCGCAGCGCCTGGACAAATACGGCAAGCCGGTGTGTTCCGGCACCGCGCCGCCGACCGTGGCGACGGGCAACTACAAGGGCGGTACGCCCGTGGCCGACTCGATTTGACGCGCGTCAAATGCCCGTTTCCGTGCCGTGGGCCCAAGGGTCCGCGGCATTTTTCGTTTCAAACGCGTGACAATTGCGAACCGGGCCTTGCCCTTGGGGCCGCATCTTGGCAGCATCGTAACAGGCCTTTGACAGGGAGATTTGATTGGTCACGAACGTGCTGACGTCGCAATCCGAAAGCAGCGACATTCTGGAAACGGTTGTCGAGTTCCCCGACAATTTCCTGTTGATCGACCTGTGCGGCGAGTATGACCGCAACCTTGCCGAAATCGAGAAGAAGCTGGGCGTGCAGATCCTGCGCCGGGGCAACCAGCTTGCCGTGATCGGCGAGCCGGAACAGGCCAAGGAGGCGCGCGACGTGCTGCTGTCACTGTACCAGCGGCTGGAAGAGGGCCGCACGGTGGAGCATGGCGACGTCGACCGAGAGCTGCGCATGGGCGCGGGCGGCAGCGCACACCGCGATGAGGGCGAGGACGCGGATGGCGGCGATCAGCTCGAGATGTTCAAGGGCGGGCGCGTCGAGATCAAGACCCGCAAGAAGCCGGTAGAGCCACGCACCGACGCGCAGAAAGCCTATGTCCAGGCGCTGTTCGCCAACGAGCTGGCCTTCGGCATTGGCCCCGCAGGCACCGGCAAGACCTATCTGGCCGTCGCTGTGGGCGTCAGCATGTTCATCGAGGGGCATGTGGACCGCATCATCCTCAGCCGTCCGGCGGTCGAGGCGGGCGAGAAGCTGGGCTATCTGCCGGGCGACATGAAGGACAAGGTCGACCCCTACATGCAGCCGCTTTATGACGCGCTGAACGACTTTTTCCCGGCCAAGCAGGTGGCCAAGCTGATCGAGGAAAAGCGGATCGAGATAGCACCCCTGGCCTTCATGCGGGGGCGCACGCTGGCCAATGCGTTCGTCGTGCTGGACGAGGCGCAGAACGCCACCTCGATGCAGATGAAGATGTTCCTGACGCGACTGGGCGAGGGCAGCCGGATGGTGATCACCGGCGACCGCAGCCAGATCGACCTGCCGCGCGGGGTGACCAGCGGGCTGCACGACGCCGAGCGGCTGCTGAAGGATATTCCCAAGATCGCCTTCAACTACTTCACCTCGAAGGACGTGGTGCGCCACCCGCTGGTGGCGGCGATCATCGAGGCCTATGACGCGGATGTCTGAGTCCGGGGGCAATTTTCTTTGGAAGAAAATTGCCCGGAAAATTGCAATTTTCCGATCCGGAATTTTGCAAAATTCCGGCCCGCGCCCGGTGTGAGCGTTTCGGTCGATACGGTGATCGAGGACCACCGCTGGCAGGAGGCGGGGCTGGAGCGGCTGGCCGCGCGGGCGGCTGAGGCCACGTTGGCGCATCTGGGGCTGGACCCCGCGGCGTGGGAGATCGCGGTGCTGGGCTGCGACGATGCGCGGATTGCCGCCTTGAACGAAGATTTCCGGGACAAGGCGGCGCCGACCAATGTATTAAGCTGGCCGAGCGCGGAACGCGGCGCAGAGACCGACGGCGCGGTGCCGGACCTGCCAGAGGCGGGTCCCGACACCGAGCTGGGCGATATCGCGATTGCGTTCGAGACCTGCGCGAAAGAGGCCGAGGCGGCGGGCAAGCCGATGCAGGACCACGTGACGCACCTGATCGTTCACGGAATCTTGCATTTGCTGGGCTACGATCACGTTCGTGACAAGGATGCCACCCTGATGGAAAGAACCGAGGTGGAGATACTTGGCAAACTGGGTCTGCCTGACCCATATTGACACCCGGCCCCCGTGGATGCGGGCGCGATTTGGAAAGGTACGATGAACGGCAGCAACGACGCCTCTTCTATGGCAGCGCATGGCGCGCGGCCCGAGGCAAGCAAGGGCGACGATCCGGCAGAGGATCAGAACGACACGCAGGGCGGGTTCTTCCGCAACTTCTTTCGTGCGCTTGGCGCGGACGAGACACTGGACGGCTCGGAGGGGGACCCCGACGGAGGCAGTCCCGCCGCGACCGGCGGGGGCTTTGCGCCCAACCTGGGGCTGGGCAATTTGCGGCGACTGTCGGTCGAGGACGTGATGATCCCCAAGGCGGACATCGTTTCGGTTCCCGCCTCAATCACCATGGATGAACTTGTTCACACGTTCCGCGACAGCGGGCTGACGCGCCTGCCGGTTTACGAGGGGACGCTGGACACGCCCGTGGGGTTTGCCCACCTGAAGGATTTCGCGCTGAAGCACGGGTTCAACGGGCATGGCTCGGAGTATTCGCTGGAAGAGCTGTTGCGCCCGCTGATGTACGTGCCTCCGTCGATGACCATCGGCGTGCTGTTGCAGAAGATGCAGGCCGAACGGCGTCACATGGCGCTGGTGATCGACGAATATGGCGGGGTCGACGGGCTCGTGACGATCGAGGACCTGATCGAACAGGTCGTGGGCGAGATCGCCGACGAGCACGACCAGGACGAGGGCGCGTACTGGGCCGAGGAAAAGCCCGGCTCCTACGTGGTGCAGGCCAAGGCGCCGCTGGAAGAGTTCGAGGCCGAGATCGGCCTGTCGCTGACCGAATCGGAGGAGATCGACGAGGAGGAGATCGACACGCTGGGCGGGCTGGTCTTCATGCTGCTGGGCCGGGTGCCCGCACGGGGCGAGCTGGTCGAGCATCCCACGGGTATCGAGATTCAGGTGCTGGATTCCGATCCGCGGCGGATCAAGCGGCTGCGGGGTGCGGCTGCCCGAGGCGATCGAGGGGTAGGGCATGGTCCGTCTTGACGCGCTGGCGCGGCAGATCGGTGAGGGCCGCGTGTGGACGCGCTATGCGCTTGCCGGCGGTCTTGGGGCCGTGGCGGCGCTGGGGCAGGCGCCGTGGGGGCTGTGGCCGCTGACGATCATGGCGCTTGCGTTGGTCTATGGACTGTGGCGTGAGACGCGCGGGTGGCTGTCTGCCACGATCCTGGGCCTGGTGGCGGGCACGGGGCATTTCGTCGTGGCGCTCAGCTGGATATTCGAGCCGTTCCTGGTGGACGCCGCGCGGCATGGCTGGATGGCGCCCTTCGCGGTGCTGGGGCTGTCGGTCTTCATGGCGTCCTACTGGGCCGTGGCCTTTGGCGCGGCCCGCGCGCTGGCCCCGCGCAGCGGCGTGGCGCTGGTGGGGGCGTTCGTCATCGGCGAGGCGCTGCGCGGATGGCTTTTCACCGGGTTTGCCTGGGCGCAGGTCGGCCATGTGTTGATCGACACGCCGCTGCTGCACTGGGCGTCCATCGGCGGGGGCCTGGGCCTCTGTGCGCTGATCATGGGGGCCGCGGTGGCGTTGTGGCATCTGGGTGCGGGGCGGCGCATGGCCGGGGCCACGGGGCTGGCGGGCCTTGCGTTGCTGTATGGCGTGGGCCTGGCCCTGACGCCGACCGAAGCCGCCGCCCCGGGGCCGGAGGCGCAGACCGTGAGGCTGGTACAGCCCAACGCGGCGCAGCGGGCGAAATGGCTGCCCGAGAACCTTCAGATGTTCTATGACCGGCAGCGCCAGTTCACCGCCGCCCCGGGCGAGACCGGCCGGCCCGACCTGGTGGTCTGGCCCGAAACGGCGATCCCGACCTTCCTGCACCAGTCGGGCGACCTTTTGGGCGGTATCGCGGCCTCGGCGCAGGGCGCGCCGGTGGTGCTGGGCCTGCGGCGGCTGGACGGGCAGCGGTTCTACAACTCGCTGCTCTACATGGACGGGGACGGAACCGTCGCGCAGGTCTATGACAAGCATCACCTTGTGCCGTTCGGGGAATTCATGCCGCTGGGCGACCTGATGGCGCGGTTCGGCATCCACGGCCTTGCCGCCGAGGAGGGCGGGGGTATTCCGCCGGGCCGGGGGCCGAGATCGTGGACATGGGCCCTCTTGGCACGGCGGTTCCGCTGATCTGCTACGAAGGCGTGTTCGCGCGCAACATCACCTCGGCGCCGGCGCGGCCCGACATGATCCTGATGATCACCAACGACGCGTGGTTCGGCAAGGTCTCGGGGCCATACCAGCATTTGGCGCAGGGACGGCTGCGCAGCGCCGAGCAGGGCCTGCCGATGGTGCGCGTGGCCAATACCGGCGTGTCGGCCATGGTCGACGGCACGGGCCGGGTTCTGGCGCATATCCCGCTGGGAGAGGCGGGCTGGATCGACACGCCCCTGCCGCCGCCGTTGCCGGCGACGCTCTACAGCCGGACGGGGAACGCGCCGATGCTGGTTCTGGCCGCGCTGCTGATGCTGGCGGGGGCGCTGATCCACAGGCGCGCCACGGGTCGCAGACTTAGCGATTGACCTTCCCGTGAGGCCCGCATAAGCAAGCTGGAAACCCGTCACAACGGCTTCCTGGCGTGGCGGGACTTACCCCAATGGAGCATTTCATGTCCCGAGACAACTACGTTTTCACCTCCGAGTCCGTTTCGGAGGGGCACCCCGACAAGGTGTGCGACCGCATTTCCGACGCCGTGCTTGATGCCTTTCTCGCCGAGGAACCCGACGCCCGCGTGGCCTGCGAAACCTTCGCCACCTCCGGCATGGTGGTGATCGGCGGCGAGGTGGGCCTGTCGGACCAGGAACGCCTGAAGAACTACATGGGCCGGATCGGCCAGATCGCCCGCGACTGTATCCGCGACATCGGCTACGAGCAGGAAAAGTTCCACTGGAACACCTGCCATGTGCTGAACTTTCTGCACGAGCAGTCCGCGCATATCGCGCAAGGTGTCGACAAGGACGGGGCAGGCGACCAGGGCATCATGTTCGGCCACGCCACGAACGAGACCGACGCGCTGATGCCCGCGCCGATCCAGTTCAGCCACGCGATCCTGCGGCGGCTGGCCGAGGCGCGCAAATCCGGGCAGGAGCCGACGCTGCGCCCGGACGCCAAGAGCCAGATTTCGCTGCGTTACGAGAACGGCAAGCCGGTCGAGGTGACCTCGATCGTGCTGTCGACGCAGCATGAGAGCGAGCACCAGAAAAGCGACGACATCCGCGCCATCGTGGAGCCTTACATCCGCGAGGTGCTGCCCGCCGAGTGGATCAGCGACAAGACCGAATGGTGGGTGAACCCCACCGGGACTTTCGTGATCGGCGGACCTGACGGGGACGCGGGCCTGACGGGCCGAAAGATCATCGTGGACACTTACGGCGGCGCGGCCCCGCATGGCGGCGGCGCGTTTTCCGGCAAGGACCCGACCAAGGTGGACCGCTCGGCCGCCTATGCCGCGCGGTACCTGGCCAAGAACGTGGTCGCCGCGGGCATGGCCGAGAAATGCACCATCCAGCTCAGCTATGCGATCGGGGTGGCCAAGCCGCTGTCGATCTACGCCGAGACCTATGGCACGGGCGAGGTCGAGGCGGCAGCGATCGAGAACGCGGTGCGCAAGGTCATGGACCTGACGCCGCGCGGCATCCGCGAGACGCTGGACCTCAACAAGCCGATCTACGAACGCACGGCGGCCTATGGCCATTTCGGACGCGAGCCCGAGGCCGATGGCGGCTTCAGCTGGGAACGCACGGACCTGGTGGATGCTTTGAAGAAAGCGGTCTGAGCCAGGCGGCACGGCATCGAAACGCGGGGGATTTCCTCCGCGTTTTTCATGCGCGACAGGGCCCGCTGCGGCCCGTAGACTGCGCCAAAAGGGAGGGACCGGGATGATCCTTGATATCGGCCTGCCGCTGGCGCTGGCCTTCATCATGTTTTCCTTGGGGCTGGGCCTGCATTTCGCCGATTTCGGCCGGGTGCTGCGCCTGCCGAAACCCGCGCTGACGGGGATCGTGGCGCAGCTCGTGCTGTTGCCGCTGGTGGCCTATGCGCTGATCGCGGCCTGGGGCTTTGCGGGCGGCATGGCGTTCGGGATCATGCTGCTGGCGTTCAGCCCCGGTGGCGTCACCTCGAACATGCTGACCAAGCTGGCGGGGGGCACGGTGGCGCTGTCGATCACGCTGACGGCGGTGGTGAGCCTGCTGTCGGTGCTGACCCTGCCGCTGCTGGTGGCCTGGGCGGCGGTGCATTTCATGGGAGAGGCCGCGCCCGAGATCAGCGTGGTGAAGGTCGGGGTGGCGATGTTCCTGATCACGGCGCTGCCGGTATTCATCGGGCTGCTGATCCGCCGATATGCCGAGCGTTTCGCGCAAGCGATCGAACGCGGCTGCGAAATCGTGGCGCTGATCCTGTTCATTCTGATCGTGGCAGCGGCGATTGCCAGCAACTGGGCGCTCTTGACCGAAAGCTTTGCGCGGCTGGGGCCGTTCCTGATCGTGCTGAACCTGGTGCTGCTGGCGGTGGGGATCGGCCTTGCCCGGCTGATGGGGATCGCCGGGCGCGACGGGCTTGCCATCGCGGTGGAGATGGGGGTGCAGAACGCCACGGTGGGCATCACCATCGCCAATATCGTCGCGGCCAGCACGGGGCTGTCGGAATTCGCGGTGCCTTCGGCGGTCTACGGCATCTGCATGTATCTGGTGAACATTCCCGCGCTGCTGGTGCTGCGCCGGGTCTTTGTCGCGGGGTCCTGAGATGGGACAGGCCAAGCATCCCTCTGGCGCGCCGTGGCGCAACTTCTATGGCCGGTTCAAGGGCAAGCACCTGAAGAAATCGCAGGAAGCCTACCTGGACGAGGACCTGGCCGCGTGGTCGCCGGGGGCCGTGGACTGGGAGGGGAACCCGCAGAGAAAGCCGATAGATCTCGGCACGTTATTCGGGGACCGTGATGTATGGCTTGAAGTCGGTTTTGGCGGCGGCGAGCACATGATCCACCAGGCGGCGGAGAACCCCGGTGTGGGGATCGTCGGCTGCGAGCCTTACATCAACGGGGTGGCCAAGCTGCTGGGCCAGTTGCGCGACAGCGACGTGAAGAACGTGGCGATCCATCCCGGCGACGTGCGCGACATGTTCGACGTGCTGCCCGAGGCCAGCATCGCGCGGGCCTTCCTGCTATACCCCGATCCATGGCCCAAGAAGCGCCACCACCGGCGGCGCTTCGTGACGCCCGAGCACCTGGAACCGCTGGCGCGGGTGATGAAGCCCGGCGCGATCTTCCGCGTCGCCACGGATATCCCTGACTACGTGCGCCAGACGATGATCGAGGTGCCGCGCCACGGCTTTACCTGGCTGGCCGAGGGGCCGCGCGACTGGCGGGAGCCGTGGAAGGACTGGATCTCGACCCGCTACGAGCAGAAGGCGCTGCGCGAGGGCCGGGTGCCGCATTACATGACCTTCCGGCGCGACTGATCGCCACCGGCGAGAAGCGAGTATCTTCGGCAAGAAAAAGCCGGGGCGCGGCGGGCGGACATTCCGCCGTGCGCCTTGTTTACATGTCGAAGTTGACCGGGCAGGCCACCTCGAAGGAATAGGCCGTGCCGTCGACATCGCCTTCGATCACGAGCGGAAAGCCTGCGGCATCGGTCGAGGTGCCGAACTGGCGGATCTCCTCCCCGGTGCGGATCTCGATGCTGGTGACGCCATTGGACACGAATGCCGCCTCGAAAGCCGGGGCGCCTTCGCCATCATGGGTGCGGGCGACAACGAAGGGATCGCGCTCGCACAGCAGCGGATGGTCGAACTCGGTGTCGCCAAAATACCCGGTCACGGAGCCGTTGGGGGCCTCGACGGGGGCGGCATGGGTGGCCTGCGCCAAGGCGAACATCAGGGCGATGCAGGGGAATTTGGTGCGCATGTGAACCTTCTTTGCCTTTGAAGCAAGCTGGTGGAAAGGGCCGGGGGCGGCCCCTTCCATTACGCAACCAGCTTGTCCTGCAATCGTTCCAGCATGTCGAGGCATTGCGAAAGCTGGTCGAGCGCCACGAATTCGTCGGCCTTGTGGGCCTGTTCGATCGAGCCGGGGCCACAGATCACCGCCGACATGCCCAGGGACTGAAAAATGCCCGCCTCGGTGCCGAAGGCGACGCATTCGGCGTGGTTGGCGCCGGTGAGTTCCGACACGATGGTGCGGGCCTCGTTGTCGGTGGTGGGGATGAGCCCCTCGACCTCGCCTATGATCTCGGTGACGATGTCGGCGTCGGGGTCGACGCTGCGCATGGCGGGCAGGAGCTCGCGCTCGATATAGGTTTTGAGCGCGTCCTTGACGAAATCCGCGTCGGAGGTTTGCACCGGGCGCATCTCCCAGTCCACCACCGCTTCGCTGGGGATGACGTTGTGCGCCACGCCGCCCGCGAGGCGGCCGGTGTTGATGGTGGTCCAGGGCGGCTCGAACAGGCTGTCTGCGGGGGCGCGGTCGCGCAGCGCCTCCTTGAGGTCGAGCAGGCGGGCGATGTAGCGCACGGCGTATTCCACCGCGTTCACGCCGCGATCGGGGGCCGAGCCGTGGCCCGCCAGCCCGGAAAAGCGGGTAGTGTATTCGTAACAGCCCTTGTGCCCCTCGATCACGCGCATCATCGTCGGCTCGCCCACGATGGCCACGCCGGGGCTGAGCCCTTTGGCGCGCAGGGTATGGGCCAGCGCGCGGGCGCCGAAACAGCCCGTCTCCTCGTCATGGGTGAAGGCGAAATGCAACGGGCGATCCGGGTTCAGCGCGGCGTAATGCGGCGCCATGGCGAGGCTGGCGGCGATGAACCCCTTCATGTCGCAGGTGCCGCGGCCGTAGAGCAATCCGTCATGTTCCAGCATGTCGAACGGGTTCGAGGCCCAGTCCTGATCTGCCACGGGCACCACGTCGCTGTGGCCCGACAGGACGATGCCGCCGTCGCGCTCGGGGCCGATCGTGGCAAAGAGATTGGCCTTCTGCCCCGAGGGATCGGGGAAGATCTCGACCCGGGCGCCGACCATATCGAGCCGGTTGGCGATCGAGTTGATCATGTCGATATTGGGATCGGTCGAGATGGTGGGAAAGCCGATCAGGTCGCCCAGAATGCGCGATGTGCTGTCCAGCAGTTCCTGTCGTTCCGGCACGATTATCCCTTCCTTTCAAGCCTGAGAGACGTTGGAGCCCTAGGCGGAAAGGGTCAAGGGGCGACATGCCGATGGGGTCTGAAATCGGGCGGAAAATGCCGGGGGCGGCCTGTGCGAGACCAACAAACTGCTGCCCGCGCCGGTATACGAGCCCCGGGGGCGGGCCGCATACCGGCGGGTGGGCGCGAGCACGTGCCGCGCCTCAGGCCGCGTTGTCGAGCGGGTGCTCGCTGCGGAACGTCACCGCAAGCCGGTTCCAGATGTTGATCGTGCCGATGGCGACGACGATCTCGACCATCTCGGCGTCGGGGAACCAGTGGCGTGCGGCGTCGTAGACGTCATCCGGCACGCCGTGGTCCTGCATCCGGGTGACCGAGTCGACCAGCGCCAGCAGCGCCCGTTCGCGGGGCGTGAAGACCCGTGCCTCGCGCCAGGTGGCGACGAGTGCGATCCACTGTTCGGAGAGCCCGTGGGCGCGGGCCTGCTTGACGTGCATGTCGACGCAGAAGGCGCAACCGTTGATCTGCGAGGCGCGCAGCTTGATCAGGTGCCGCAGGGCCGGGTCCAGCCCGGACTTGCCGGAGACGTGGTTTTCCAGCGCCAGCACGGGTTTGACGGCATCGGGGGCGATGCTGAAATAATCGACACGTTGCGTCATCTTCGAGATCCTTTCAGGAGCGGGGAGGGGAATGGCGCATGCGCGCCTGGAGAAAAGCACAGCCGCGGGCGGCGATGTCACCCGTGCGGTCCTCCGCGGTCAGCCCGTCGAGCAAGGCCTGAACGGTCACCTTGCGCAGTTCGTCGCGGTAGGCACGTTCTGCGCGCAGCATGGCGGCATTGATTCCGCAGGGCGCGGTGAACATGGACTGGGGCAGGGGTTCGGGCCGCGTTGACGGATCTCGCGGCAACGAAAGGCGGGCTCGGGCCCTTCTACGGCAAGGACGATGTCCAGCAGCGTGATCTCGGCGGGGGAGCGGGCAAGGCGGTAGCCGCCACGTGGGCCGGGCAGCGTCTGCAGGAGGCCGGCGCGCGACAGGGACTGAAGATGCTTCAGCAGGTAGCTGGAAGAAACACCGTGAAACTCGGCCAGGTCCGCGGCAGGCATGACCCCATCGTCTGGTAGCGCGGCCATCATGGTAACCGCGTGTATCGCCTGTTCGACTCCGTCGCCGAGTTTCATGACACGCCTCCTGATTCGTGGACAATTTTTATCCGTGATTGATGCCGGAGTCGAGAGGTTGTTCTCCCAGGCCAACCCGCGTTGCCACGCAAGGCCGTGAAGCTGTGCGCGGAGGGCCTGTAAGCCGGATTCTGTCGTGGGACGACCATTCATCTGGTCCTGCGGTTGCCCGCAGGCTTTAGCTGCCAACCCGGATCGCGGGGCCAAGGCGGCCCGAATGCGATCCCTATTCGGCATTGCTCCCGGTGGGGCTTGCCATGCCGGTCCGGTTGCCCGTCCCGCGGTGGGCTCTTACCCCACCGTTTCACCCTTATCCCGGAACACGTCCGAGACGGTCTGTTTTCTGTGGCGCTTTCCCTCAGGGTTGCCCCGGCCGGGCGTTACCCGGCACCGTTGCCTTGTGGAGTCCGGACTTTCCTCCGTGCAACTCGCCGATGGCGAATTGCAGGCGGCCGTCCGGCCCTCCGCGCAAAACGCGATGTAAGGGGTTACGCGGCTCAGGTCCAGAGCGCGGTGTGGCCCAGCGGCGTGTAATCCTCTGGCGAAAGCGGACCGGTCGCAAACGGACGGTAGCGCAGCCTGACGGCGGCGAGAAGGGCGTCGTCGTCCACATCGGCCGTGTATCCCGCCCGTCGCGCCACGGCTCTGAAAGTGTCCGGGTTCGGGTTGCCGGGACCGATGTCATGGCCCCTTTTGCCCGCCAATCCGGCCTGTTCCAGCCTTTCCCAATCGAAATGCGGGCCGGGATCGTGTTTGCGCCCGGGTGCCATGTCGGAATGGCCGATCACGCGGTCCCGCGGAATGGCCCACCGGCCCAGAATGGCGCGCAGAAGAGATTCCAGCGCGTTCATGAGTGGTTCCGGGAACGGGCGATCGCCAGGATTATCGAGTTCTATGCCGATGGAGCGGGAATTCACATCGATCACATCTTGCCACGAGCCGGCCCCGGCGTGCCAGGCCCGCGCGATTTCGGCGACCATTTGCCATACGTGTCCATCGGCCCCGATGAGGTAGTGCGCCGACACTTCGGCCTGCGGGTCGCAGAGACGCTCCAGCGCGGCCTCGGCGCTGGACATGGCGGTGTAGTGGATCACCACCATGTCGGGTTTCGCGCCAAGGCGGCGCGCTCCGAAATTGGGCGAGGGGTGCCAGAGCGGCGCTGTCACGCGGCCTGCCCGAGGATCAGTTCTGCACCGCCGCGCGGAACGGGCGCGGATCCCACGCGCAGGCATAGCCGTCGCCATCAGGGTCGAGCCCCAGCTTGTCGCGTCGCGGGCCGCCCTGGGCGAGGAAATCGGTCTGCGCCTGGTCGGCCGAGTTGTATTTGGCGCAGTTGCGCTGAAACTTGGCCTGCTTGTTGAGACCGACGCGGGTATAGATCTGCTGGCCCTTGGGGTGGCTGGTCTCGAGCGCGTATTGCACGATGTTGGGGCCGATATTGCCCGTACGTTCGGGCAGGGCGCCGGGCTGGACCACCTGGTATTGGGCGCGGTTCTGGGCGATCAGTTCGGCGTCGTCCTGGATCGTGCGGGCGTTGCCCACGGCGTCGAAATTGTTCTCGTTCGAGATGCCGCCCGCGCTGGTCACGGTCTGGGGCGTGGGGTTCGAGGGGCTGGCATGCACGATCTGCTGGCCCGAGTTCTGCGAGGTTTCGGCCAGGCGCGCCGCGGTTTCGCGGGCGATCTCGTCGCTGGTGGAGGCCGAGGAGAGTCCGCCGGTGGGCGTGTAGGCGCCCGAGGCGGGTTGCCGCGTGGGGTTGGTGGAGGAGGTTACGGTGCCGCCGGTCGCGCCTTGCGTCGCGCTGAGCGGTGCGCCCGGCGTGGCCTGGCTGCGGCTTTCGGGTGAAATCGCGCCGGCGGGCGGCACGGCAGAGGTGCCTTCGAGCTGCGCATCGCGGGCGCGTTGCTGGGCGAGGTATTCGTCCGACGTGCCGAAACCGACGCCGGTGCCGCTGTCGGGGAGGCCCGCGCCGCTGTCAGGGACGCTGGGCGCACAGGCGGTCAGCCCGACAAGGGCCGTTACACAAAGATAAAATCGCATCTGATTGGATCCTGCCGATCTGTTTTGCAACAATCTACCACCATTTGCCGGGTTTGGCCACAAAGCCCGCCGCCGCCTCGAGCGCGTAGGCGGTGTTGAGCAGATCGCCCTCTTCCCAGGGCCGACCGATCAACTGCAGACCAAGGGGCAGCCCGTTGCGGTTGAGCCCGGTGGGCACGGCGATGCCGGGCAGGCCGGCGAGGTTGACGGTGACGGTGAAGACGTCGTTGAGGTACATCTCCACCGGGTCATCGGACTGCCGGCCCAGTTCGAATGCCGCCGAGGGGGTGGCGGGGGTCAGGATCGCGTCGATGCCTTGATCGAACACGTCCTCGAAATCCTTCTTGATCAGGGCGCGCACCTTGCGGGCGCGGTTGTAATAGGCGTCGTAGAAGCCAGCCGACAGCACGTAGGTGCCGACCATGACGCGGCGCTTGACCTCATCGCCGAAGCCTTCGGCGCGGGTCTTTTCGTACATCTCGGTGATGCCGTCGCCCTGCGCCAGTTTCGCGCGGTGGCCGTAGCGCACGCCGTCATAGCGCGCCAGGTTCGAGGACGCCTCGGCGGGCGCGATGACGTAATAGGCGGGCAGGGCGTACTTGGTGTGCGGCAGCGAGATATCGACGATCTCGGCCCCTGCATCGGCCAGCATTTCCTTGCCTTGGGTCCATTGCGTCTCGATCTCCTCGGGCATCCCGTCCATGTGGTATTCCTTCGGGATGCCGATCTTCTTGCCGCGGATGTCGCCGGTCAGCATGGCCTCGAAATCCGGCACGGGGATATCGGCGCTGGTGCTGTCCTTGGGGTCGTGGCTGCACATGGCTTCCAGCATGATGGCGGCGTCGCGCACCGATTTGGCCATCGGGCCGGCCTGGTCGAGCGACGAGGCGAAGGCCACGATTCCCCAGCGCGAGCAGCGCCCGTAGGTCGGCTTGATGCCCGTGATGCCGGTGAAGGCCGCCGGTTGCCGGATCGAGCCGCCGGTGTCGGTGCCGGTGGCGCCAAGGCAGAGGTCGGCGGAGACGGCGGCGGCAGAGCCACCCGAGGAGCCGCCGGGCGTCAGAGCCATCTCGTCATTGCCGCGGCGCCACGGGTTGACGGCGTTGCCATAGACGGATGTCTCGTTGGACGAGCCCATGGCGAACTCGTCCATGTTGAGCTTGCCCAGCATGACGGCGCCGGCGTCAAAGAGGTTCTGGCTGACGGTGGATTCGTATTCCGGCTTGAAGCCCTTGAGGATGCCGCTGGCGGCCTGCGAGGGCACGCCCTTGGTGCAGAAAAGATCCTTGATGCCCAGCGGAATGCCGCACATCGACGGCGCGTCGCCCGCTTGCAGGCGCGTGTCGGCGGCCTTGGCCTGTTCGCGCGCGATCTCGGGCGTGTGGTGCACGAAGGCGCCAAGCGCACCCGCGCCTTCGATGGCAGCCAGGCAGGCCTCGGTCAGTTCCTCGGAGGTGATCTCGCCCGCGCGCAGGTTGTTGCGGGCGTCGGCGATGGTCATTGCATTGAGATCGGTCATCATTCCACCACTTTCGGCACGGCGAAAAAGCCCTCGCGGGCGTCGGGGGCGTTGGACAGCACCTTGTCCTGCTGGCCGCCGTCGGTCACCACGTCCTCGCGGCGCTTGAGACGCATGGGCGTGACCGAGACCATCGGCTCGACGCCCTCGACATCGACCTCGTTCAGCTGCTCGATGAAGCCGAGGATGGTGTTGAACTCGTTGGCCAGCGCGGGGAGGTCGTCTTCCTCGACCCGGATGCGGGCCAGCTTGGCCACCTTGGCGGCGGTCGCGGTGTCGATGGACATGGGGCTGTCTCCGTGTGCGTTATCGCATCCGCGTTTAGCGCCCGCGCCGGGACGGTGCAAGGGCGTGGCGGCGGTAGAGCTCGATCATCCAGCCCAGCATGAGCGCGTTGAGGATGTGCCAGCCGAAATGGGTGCCGAGGGCGAGGCTGTCGCACAAGGGCGCGTCGAGGCTGCGGAAGGTGAGCGACAGAAGCAGCAGGCCCGCGCCGAGGGCAAGGCCGCGCGACAGGGCGGCGTCGGCGCGGGTGAGCCAGGCGTAGAGCAGGATGACCAGTGGCAGGGTGAGGTAGGAGGCCGACGGGCCATAGAGCGGAAGCTGCGACAGGAGTGGCATGGCGAGGGCGGTCACGACCAGGAAGGCGGGAACGGTGGCGACGGCGGCTCGACGCGACAGGCCGAGAAAATGGCGGCTGGCGGCATAGAGATAGGTCAGCGCAAAGACCATGATCGGCAGGACGTCGAGCATCGCCGCCCAGGGCTGGGCGTAAGTGTGAAAGAGAAACGAACCGACGCCGATCAGCGCCAGGAGCAGGACGAGGGGGCGGGCCAGCGCAAGCTGCGTGCCGCGCAGGCGCCACGCCATGACCAGCGCCGCGACGAGGAAGGCGGCATTGGTGAGCGCGTTGACCGGCTCGGCCCAGAAGCCGGGATCGGTGCGTTCGCAATAGGCGTCGATGGCGCGGGTCCAGTCCATGTGGAAATCGGTGGCCTCTCTGCTAACTTTCCCGTGGAAATGACATAAGGAGAGCGTCATGAAAATCACCTGGCTTGGACATGCAAGTTTCCGCATCGAGATCGCCGATCAGGTTCTGCTGATCGACCCGTGGCTGACGGGCAACCCGATGCTGGACGAGGCACATCATGATGCGGCCACCAAGGGGGCGACGCATATCCTGCTGACCCACGCGCATTTCGACCACGCCGCCGACCTGCCGGATCTGGCGAAGAAACTGTCGGCGCCGGTGGTGGGGCAGTTCGACCTGATGGGCTGGTGGGAAGAGAGCGCAGGTCTGGATGCCGTCGGCTTCAACAAGGGCGGCACGGTGGCCCTGGGGGATGTGAAGGTGACGATGGTGCATGCGACGCATTCCTCGAGCTTCGGCGGCGAGAACGGTCCGCATGTGCCCGGCACCGAATGCGGGTTCATGATCGCGGGCGAGGGGCACGTGATCTATGTGTCCGGCGACACGGACGTGATGGCCGATATGGGCGTGTTCAACGACCTGCATCATCCCGATATCGGCATCCTGTGTGCCGGCGGGCATTTCACCATGGACATGAAGCGGGCGGCCTACGCGGCGAAGACGTTTTTCGATTTCAAGACGGTGATTCCTTGCCACTACAAGACCTTCCCGCTGCTGGAGCAATCGGCGGAGGCCTTGAAAGAAGGCCTGCCCGGGGTCGACGTGATCGAGCCGGAGGTGATGACGGCGATCGAGATCTGAGCGGGGCAAAACTTTTCTCAAAAGTTTTGCCGAAAGCTTTGAGAAAGCTTTTGGTGCCCGGAGGGATTCGGGCGTCGGCGTTGTGCTGTGATTATTTTCGGCAAGAAAAAGAGCGTCTTACGATCTATTCCTCACGCAGGGATTTGAAGAAGTCCTGCAACAGCGTCTCCGCCTCGGTGGCGTTGATCCCGTCGTAGACGTCCGGCGCGTGGTGCGTCTGGGCATGAGTGAAGGTCCGGGCGCCATGCGCCACACCGCCGGACTTGGGGTCGGCGGCGCCGTAGTAGAGCCGCGCGATGCGGGCATTGGCGATGGCGGTGGCGCACATTGCGCAAGGCTCCAGCGTGACGGTCAGGCTGTAACCGGGCAGGCGTTCGCTGCCTGCCGCGGCACAGGCGGCGCGGATCGCCAGGATTTCCGCGTGGGCGGTGGGGTCGCTCAGTTCCCGCGTGCGGTTGCCGGCCTGCGCCACGATCCGCCCCGCCGGGTCGGCCACAACCGCGCCTACGGGCACCTCGCCACGGTCGCGGGCGGCGCGGGCCTCGGCCAGGGCCGTGTCCATATGGCTTTTGAACGTCATGCCCCTGAGTGCCGTGCGAGCGGTGCTTTCGCAAGGGGCAAGGATGGGGTAGAGCGATGCCATGACTCGTAAACCCACCTCCCAGACGCCGCCAGGCGACCGGATCGCCAAGGTGATCGCGCGCGCCGGTGTCGCCAGCCGTCGCGAGGCCGAGCGCATGATCGAGGCGGGGCGGGTGCGCGTGAACGGCGATGTGATCGACCGCGCGGCGCTGAACGTGACCGGCGCGGACCGGATCGAGGTGGATGGTCGCGCGCTGGACGCGCCCGAACCGCCGCGCCTGTGGCTGTATCACAAGCCCGCGGGGCTGGTGACGACCACCCGCGACGAGCAGGGGCGCGAGACGATTTTCGACAGGCTTCCCGAGGACTTGCCGCGCGTTCTTAGCGTGGGGCGGCTCGACCTGAACTCGGAAGGGTTGCTGCTCTTGACCAATGACGGCGGCGTCAAGCGCAAGCTGGAATTGCCCTCGACCGGGTGGGTGCGCAAATACCGCGTGCGCATGAAAGGCCGGCCCGAGGATGCCACGTTCGAGCCGTTGCGCAAGGGACTGACGCTGGATGGCGAGGTATTTCAGCCGATGTCCGTCGTGCTGGACCGGCAGAAGGGGGCCAATGCCTGGGCCACCGTGGGCATCCGCGAGGGCAAGAACCGCGAGATTCGCCGCGCCATGGAGGCGGTGGGCTGCCAGGTGAACCGGCTGATCCGGGTCTCTTATGGCCCGTTCCAACTGGGGCAGCTGAAGGCGGGCGAGGTCGAGGAAATCCGGCCCCGGGTGCTGCGTGACCAGTTGGGCATGGACGAGACGCCGGGCAGGGAAAAGCCCGCGAAGGGCCGGCCGAAGGTTCAGAGGAAACGGCGATAGATCGCGTTTCGCAAACATAATCAATTACCTGACAGGTTATCTTGATGTCGCGCCGCGGCGGTAGGCCCTGGGTGTCGTGCCGTAGCGCTTGCGGAAACGGTCGGCCAGTTGCGAGGCGCTGGCGAACCCGCTCGCGGCGGCGATCTGACCGATGCTGAGGCGCGTTTCGTTCAACAGGGCATGGGCGCGGGCGATACGCAGGTCGAGATAATACTGCGCCGGGGTCGCGGCCAGGTAGCGGGTGAAGTGCCGCTCGAGCTGGCGGCGCGAGAGGCCGATCGTCTCGGCGACCTGGGAAATGTCCAGCGGATCCTCGATATGGGCCGACATCAGGTCGGTGGCGGCGATCAGTTGCGGATTGTGGCTGCCCAATGCCGCGGCGTAGGCGGGGCGCTGGGGCGCGCTGCGGTTGCCTGCCCGGCGGTGCAGGCACATGTCGGCGACGATGGCGGCCAGCGCCGGGCCATGGTCGCGCTCGATGATCTCGAGCATCATGTCGGTGCCCGCCGAACCGCCGCCGCAGGTATAAAGCCCTGAATCCTCTTCATAAAGCTGGCCGGTGGGTTCCAGCCCCGGAAAGGTTTCCCGAAAGGCGGGCTGGTTTTCCCAGTGCAGGGTGAAGCGGCGGTTCTTGAGCCGGCCGGCCCGCGCCAGCGCGAAGGCGCCGGTGCAGATGCCGCCCACCTGGACGCCGTGCGCCCATTGCCGGTTCACCCATGTGACCGCCCGCGGCAGGGCCGTCTCCAGCGGCGCGATGCCGGCACAGACAAAGGCCTTGTCGCTGCGCGAGAGGTCATGCGCCTGGCTGTCAGGCGTGATGGTCACGCCGCAGGAACAGGATACAGCTTCGCCGTCTATCGTGCTGATGAACCAGCGATAAAGCTCTTTGCCCGCGACCTGGTTGGCAACGCGCAGCGGCTCGATCGCCGAGGTGAAGGCCAGGAGTGTCAGCCGCGGCAGCAGCAAGAAGTGGTAGTCCTGCGGCGGGCCGTCAAAGTCGACCCGCAAACTGGCCGCGCCGCGCGGGACGAAGGATTTGCGTTCCATGGCGAATTGGTAGCATGTGGCCCGCAACTGGCAAGGGAGGACGAAGGCGTGCGGGCGTTGATACAACGGGTGAGCGAGGCCGAGGTGCGCGTGGGGGGCGCGGTGGTCGGGGCGACCGGGCCGGGATTGCTGGTGCTGGTCTGCGCGATGGTGGGCGATGGCGATGCCCAGGCCGATGCACTTGCGGCAAAGGTGGCCAAGCTGCGGATCTTCAAGGACGAGGCGGGCAAGATGAACCGCTCGGTGCGCAATGTGGGCGGCGGCGCGCTGGTTGTCAGCCAGTTCACGCTGGCCGCCGACACGTCGCGCGGCACGCGGCCCGGATTCTCGGGTGCCGCGGCGCCCGAGGAGGGGCGGCGCCTATATGAACGCTTTGCCGAGGCATTGGCGAGCGAGGGCGTGCCGGTCGAGACGGGGCAGTTCGGCGCGGATATGCAGGTGAGCCTGGTCAATGACGGTCCGGTGACGATCTGGCTGGAGGTCTGAGCCCCAACGCGCAGAAATGTCGCGCTTCCCTCGCGCGCGGTGTGCGCTAAGATCGCAGCATGCCCTATCAGTGGAGTCACATGCGGAACGGAGAGGACGAGGCGTGCGAGCTGCGGCTCTGGCCGCACCGGTCGCTGCCGCGGCGGGGGTTTGCTCTGTTCATCGTGATCACCTGCGGAATGCTGACGCTGCCGCTCTACCCCTGATCGGAACGATGACCCTGTGGGGGCTGCTGCCCTTCCTGCTGCTGGCGATCTGGGGCGTCTGGGCGGCGCTGGAGCGGTCCTACAAGGACGCGCAGATGAACGAGGAGCTGACCATAGACCGCGAGGCGGTGCATCTGAAACGCACGAATGCACGCGGGCCGGTACAGGAATGGGACTGCGAAAGCTATTGGGCCAAGGTCGAAATGCATCCCACGGGTGGGCCGGTGCCGCATTACGTGACGCTCAAGGGCAAGGGGCGGCAGGTCGAGATCGGCGCGTTCCTGAGCGAGGACGAGCGCAAGGCGCTATATGGCGAGATCTCCGACGCCCTGCGGCGGATCGGAACGCCCGATCCGCTGGCGGCGGGATAGTGCGGTTCGACAACGGTCTAGCGGTCGATGGCCCGGTCTGTCCCGGATGCGGAGTGGCCGAGGCTCCAGTGGGTGCGAAAGCCAAACTGCCGTTCTGCCGCGCCGCGCAACTCGGGGGAACTGCGCAGAAGGTCTGCCACGCCAACGGCGATGGCACGGCGCGTCGGGCTGGACCCCGTCTTGTGCTGGATCGCCAGACCTTCAAGAATTTTTTCCCGGGTTTCAATCGGTAAGCTGTTGTTCTTGAGGTATCGCACGAGAAGCATATCGACCGCCGATGCGCCTTGGAGTTCAATAAGCGCGGTCGCATAGGCCCCCATGTAGGGCGTGCCGGCACGGATGGCGGCATCAAGATCGGCTGATAGTCCTGGCGCAAAGCCGCGATCCCCGGACAGCCCGGCCAGAAGAACGCGAATCGGTGCAAGATCCCGCTCGCCCGTCGCAAGGTCGCGCGCGAGGTTTTGCACCTTCGGCAGGCGTGCTTTCTGCAGGGCTCCGTAGGGCGCGCGGTCAAGTTCGCGCAGGGCGAGGTCGCGGATGTCGGGGTTGGGGTCGTTCACCAGCCCGGCGAAATGGTCAAGCCTGTCCTCGTCTCTGCCAAAGGCCCAGTCGGACTGATGTTTCAGAACCCCGGTCACGAGCGCGCGATAGCGGGTGTCGAGGACGGCAAGTTCGAGCCACGGACCGTAGGCGCCGTCACGGGCGAGCAGAACCGTCGCGTCGGGACGGCCCGAGAGGTGTTTGCGGGCCTCGCGGCCGACCTCGAGCGGGATGTCGGCGACATCCGGACCGGCCAGCGTTTCAAGCGCGGCGTAGCGCGTTGGGTCCGCCGAATCGGGGCGGGCGACCACCACCTGTTCCGTCGCCAGAAGGATGTCCACAAGCGTCGGATTGGGCGTGTAGCCGTGAAACGCGCAGGCCGCCACGGGGGGCGCGGACCCGAGGCCCAGAAGGCCGCAAACTGCGAGTACATGAAGTCTGTGTCCGATGCGGTGGCGGTGCGATGTCATCCGGCTCTCTCTCGCGCATGGCGCTGTGCGTGGTCCATCCTCGTTCCGTCAAAGTATGCTGAATTTTGGTCGCGTAAGTAAGGCGGTCGTGATGACGAATTCGTCATCGGGGCGTGCCGTGAAGGATGCGCGCCGCGCGAGACAGGGCTCGCATGGATGCATGCGGCGGATGATCCGGCGCCACGACACGTTGCAGCGGATGGCGGGGCAAGGCGCGGTCAAGTACGGCGCGCCGAACGCACCGGAGCGGAGCCTGGTAATCGTCTGTACCGATGGCGATGACGCGGTCGAGCCGATCTGGCGCGAGGCCGGGCCCGGCCACGTGGCGCGAACCGCCGCGGGCACCGGGTTCGGATCGAAGCTGGTGAAGCTGTGCATCGAAGCGCAGTTGCGCGGCGAGATGTGCGCGGCGACCGACAGCGATGGCCTGACCTGTAGGTTCCGCATCCCGCGCGTGGCGCTCATGGGGCTGCCGAAAGAGTGACCCCGGTGCCGTCCGGCCCGCGCCTCAGGCGCAGAGCCGGTCCTTGACCCGCGGGCCCACCGCGCCGAAATCCATCTGGCCGGTGTAGTTTTCCTTGAGGTGGCCCATCACCTTGCCCATGTCGCGGATCGAGCTGGCGCCGGTCCTGTCGATGGCGGTGTCGATCGCCTTGGTGACTTCCTCGTCGTCGAGCTGCCGGGGCAGGAATTCCTCGATCACCTCGATCTCGCGCTGTTCCTCCTCGGCAAGGTCCAGCCGGCCGCCTTCCTCGTAGGCGCGGACACTCTCGTGGCGCTGCTTGGTCATCTTGCCCAGGATGGCAAGGATGTCGCCATCGGAACAGCCGGTCTCGTTGTCGGTGCCACGGCGGGCGATGTCCTGATCCTTGATCGCGGCATTGATCAGCCGCAGCGTGCCCAGCCGCGTCGTGTCCTTGTCTTTCATGGCCTGTTTCAGGGCGTCGTTCACGCGCTCGCGCAATCCCATGTCAGGGTATCCTCTTGTCATCCCGTAAACGTGGGACAGTACCGGAAAGCATATAGGGGCGCAACTGCGGCGATCAATGCGGGGCCCCTTGTTTTGCGGGCCATGGCGAGTGACGTCGCGGCGCGAAACGTGGCCTTGACCGCGCGGGCGCGCGACCATAGGTTCCGCGCAATTTGCCCGATGGAGAATCCCCCATGACGCACGCGCCCGATGCCCGTCCGACTGCCTGCCTGGCTTTGGCCGATGGATCGCTGTTCTACGGGCGCGGGTTCGGGGCCGAGGGCGAGGTCGCGGCGGAACTTTGCTTCAACACCGCGATGACCGGCTACCAGGAGATCATGACCGACCCCAGCTATGCCGGGCAGGTGGTGACCTTCACCTTTCCGCATATCGGCAACGTGGGCGTGAACCCCGACGATGACGAGACCGCCGATCCGGTGGCCGAGGGCATGGTCGTGAAGTGGGACCCGACCGAGCCGAGCAACTGGCGCTCGACCGAGCGGCTGGGCGAGTGGCTGGCGCGGCGGGGCCGGGTGGCCATCGGTGGCATCGACACCCGCCGACTGACGCGGGCCATCCGCCAGCAGGGCGCGCCCCACGTGGCGCTGGCACACCGCGCGGACGGCAATTTCGACACCGATGCGCTGGTCGCCAAGGCCCGCGCCTTTGCCGGGCTGGAGGGCATGGACCTTGCCCGGCAGGTGACCTGCGCGCAAAGTTACCGCTGGGATGAGATGCGCTGGGCCTGGCCCGACGGGTTTCCGCGCCAGACGCAAGCCCGGCACAAGGTGGTGGCGATCGATTATGGCGCCAAGCGCAACATCCTGCGCTGCCTCGCCAGCGCGGGCTGCGAGGTGACGGTGATGCCCGCGACGGCCACCGCCGAGGACGTGCTGGCGCAAAGCCCCGATGGCGTTTTCCTGTCGAACGGCCCCGGCGACCCGGCGGCGACGGGCGAATACGCCGTGCCGATGATCCGCGGCGTTCTGGAAAAGAATCTGCCCATGTTCGGGATCTGCCTGGGTCACCAGATGCTGGGCCTCGCGCTGGGCGCGCGGACGATCAAGATGAACCACGGCCATCACGGCGCGAACCATCCGGTGAAGGACCTGACCACCGGCAAGGTCGAGATCACCTCGATGAACCACGGGTTCGCCGTGGACAGCCAGACCCTGCCCGAGGGCGTGGTGCAATCGCACGTGTCGCTGTTCGACGGGTCGAACTGCGGTATCCGCATGGCCGACCGCCCGGTCTTTTCGGTGCAGCATCACCCCGAGGCGAGCCCCGGCCCGCAGGACAGCTTTTACCTGTTCGAGCGCTTCGCAGCCTCGATGGACCGCTGAGCCCGCTGCATTAACCGTTTCTTTACGGGCCATTAACCATCTGCTGGTAAACCACGTCTGTCACGCAAAAGGGCAGACGGATATGGGGATATCGGAACTGCGACAGGCGGGTCCGTTCGGAGACGCCGCCAGACTCGAGACGGGAACGATAGAGGCCGACCTGGTGCAGCGCGGCACGCTGGGTGCCCGCGACGCCATGCTGGCGCGGCAGGTGCAGCGTCATTGCGACGCCGATGTCGGCCGCATCCTGCTGGCAGAGGGGCTGGTCACGCGGGGCGACCTGCTGGATGCCCATGCCCGCCGGTTCCGCTCGCGCCGGGTCGAGGCCGAAGAGATCGCCGCGCTGCCACCCCTGGCGGTCGAGTCGGCGCCGCACATCTTTTTGCGGTATGCCTTTTTTCCAGTCACCGACCATGACGGCAAACCCGCCATCGTCAGCGGCGACCCCGAGACACTGGCTTTCGCCCGGGCGCATCTGCCAGAAGAGCTGGGCCGGGCACGCATCCTGTTGGCCCCGCGCGAGGTGGTTCAGGCCCATGTGGCAGAGCGTTTCGCCGCGTGTCTGACCGCGGCCGCGCAGGCCCGCGTGCCACTGATCGAAAGCTGCCGCACCTGGGCGCAAGGCTATGGCCGGCGTCTTGCGCTGGTGATGGTGGCGCTGATGGCGCTGGTCGTGTTGACGGTGGCCTTGCCGCGCCTGGTCATGGCGCTGCTGGTCGGGTGGGCGGCGTTCACGCTGATCGTGTCGGCGATGTTCAAGCTGGCGGCCTTCGCGGCGCGGCTGGTCGAGGGGCCGGTGGCCCCTGCGCTGGCGGAGCCGGTGGAACAGATGCCGTTGCCCCGGGTTTCCGTGCTTGTCCCGCTCTTTCGCGAAACCGAAGTGGCCCACGCGCTGGTGGCGCGGTTGACGCAGCTGACATATCCCAAGTGCCTGCTGGACGTGGTGCTGGTGCTGGAGGAGGAGGACGACCTGACGCGCGCCACCCTGGCGCAGATCGACCTGCCCAGCTGGATCCGCGTGGTGGTCGTGCCCGACGGTCATCCCCGGACCAAGCCGCGGGCGATGAACTATGCGCTGGATTTCTGCGAGGGCGACATCATCGGCATCTTCGACGCCGAGGACGCGCCCGAGCCCGACCAGATCACCCGCGTGGCGCGGCAGTTCCAGCAGGCCGCGCCCGAGGTCGCCTGCCTCCAGGGCATCCTCGATTACTACAATCCGCGCCAGAACTGGCTGGCGCGCTGTTTCACCATCGAATATGCCGCGTGGTTCCGCACCATTCTGCCGGGCATGGCGCGGCTGGGCTTTGCCATTCCGCTGGGCGGCACGACGCTCTATTTCCGCCGCGATGCGCTGGAGGCGCTGGGCGGGTGGGACGCGCATAACGTGACCGAGGATGCCGATCTTGGTTTCCGGCTGGCCCGGCACGGCTTTCGCACCGAAATGGTGGCCACGGTCACCGAGGAGGAGGCGAATTGCCAGCCCTGGGCCTGGGTCAAGCAACGCTCGCGTTGGCTCAAGGGCTACATGACGACCTACCTGGTGCATATGCGCCAGCCGCGCCTGCTATACCGGCAGTTGGGCGCGTGGAAATTCTGGGGCTTCCAGGCGCATTTCGTCACCGCGCTGAGCCAGGTGATGCTGGCGCCGTTCCTGTGGTCGTTCTGGCTGGTCTTTTTCGGGATGCCGCACCCGTTGGACCCGGTGTTGCCGCGGGTGGTGCTGGGGGCGTTCGGGGCGCTGTTTCTGGCGATCGAGGTGCTGAACCTGACGATCTACGCCGCCTCGGTCACGGGGCCGAAGCACCGCCACCTCATGCTCTGGGTGCCGACGATGCACCTGTACTGGCCGCTGGGCGCGATCGCCGTCTACAAGGCGCTTTACGAACTGGTTCTGAATCCTTTCTTCTGGGACAAGACGAAGCATGGTCTGTCGTTGCGCGTGGCGCCCCCGCCGGTTGCCAAGACCGCGTCAGATCAGCGTACCCAGTTCCCCTGAATCGAGCTTGAGCCGGGTCACGAAAGCCTTGGATATATGGGCGCGCAGGGCCTCGCCCGCAGCTTCGGCATCGCCGTTCTCGATGGCGGTGACGATGGCGTCGTGCTCGGCCAGCGCATCCTCGGGCCGGCCCATCGCGGCCAGAGAGGTGGTCGCCATCAAGGCCATGGAGCGATGCACGAGGTCCAGCTGCTGCACCAAGAAGCGGTTGTGCGAGGCCAGATGGATCTGCTTGTGAAAGCGCCGGTTGGCGCGGGCCATCGCCTTGGGATCGTCAATCAGGGCGCGGTCGTCCGTGACCATGTCGCGCAGCACGCGGACCTCTTCGGGTGCGGCGTGACGGGCGGCGAGGTTGGCGGCCAGCCCCTCGAGCTCGGCGCGCACCACGTAAAGCTCGGCCAGCTGGTTGTGATCGAGCGACGAAACGATCAGGCTGCGGCCGTCGCGCGTAAGCAGGCTCTGGGTTTCCAGCCGTTGCAGCGCCTCGCGGATCGGTGTGCGAGACACCCCGAACCGCTCTGCCAGGTCGCTTTCCACCAGGCGGTCGCCGGGCTTGTAATCGCCGGTGTCGATCGCCTCGAGGATCAGGTGATAGGCATCTTTCTGCGGCGCGGCTATGGTCATCGCACTCTCTTTTGGTATGAGGTTTCAGACGACGAGGATATGCGGGGCAGGGCGCCGGGTGCAAGCGTTGCCGGGCCCTGCGACAATTAAGAGCGGATGGAAGCGATGGCGAAAGAATTCTTCGCGCATGTGGACACGTGGGTCTTTGACCTCGACAACACGCTTTACCCGCCCGAGATGCGCCTGTTCGACCAGATCGAGGTCCGGATGACGCAGTTCGTGATGGATGCGCTGGGCGTGGGCCGGGCCGAGGCCGACCGGCTGCGGCTGGAGTACTGGCGCCGGCATGGGACGACGCTGGCCGGGCTGATGCGCGAGCATGACGTCGATCCGGGGCCTTACCTGACGGACGTGCACGACATTTGCTTCGACGTGCTGGTGGCGGATGCGGAGCTGGCCGCGCATATCCGGGCGCTGCCGGGCCGCAAGATCGTCTATACCAACGGCTCGGCCCCCTATGCACAGCGGGTGGTCGAGGCGCGGGGGCTCGACGGGCTTTTCGACGCGATCTATGGCGTGGAGCATGCGGATTTCCACCCCAAGCCGGACCGGGCGGCGTTCGACCGGGTGTTCGCCATCGATGGCATGGTCACCGCGCGCGCCGCGATGTTCGAGGACGATCTGCGCAACCTTGCCGCCCCCCACGCGATGGGAATGCGCACCGTGCTGGTCGGCCCCGAGGCGGTCGAGGCCGATCACGTTCACCATCACACCGACGACTTGCCGGGGTTCCTGTCCAGCCTTGTCTGACATCCCGCTGCGGCGATTTGCACCTTTTTCGCGGCGCGGGCGCATCCTACGTCCGACAGCGAGACACCACGCGGGACGCATGCCATGACACAGACCCAAGGCGCCGGAAACGAAACCGGGATTCCTCCGACGGAACGTTTGAGTGAAACGTTAATTGCAGTACGTATCTTGCTGTCTCTGCTTGTTCTTCTGGCGGCGTGGGGCGGCGCCATCGTGCTTTGGGGCGTGCCGGGGCTCTACCTGCCCGCGCTGGCTCTCGTGCCGGTCATATGGGTGTTTCTGTTGATCATCTCGCGCGCCTGAGCCGGTCTGGCGATCGGTGCGCACGCGGTCTATGGTGCCGCTGAAAGGGAGGCCTGCGCATGAGCCGCTTTGATCATGACATCGTTGTTTCCGGCGGCGGCGTGGCCGGTCTGTCGGCGGCGGCGCTGTTGGGAGATGCGGGGTTCCGCGTGCTGTGCGTCGATCCGGCGCCGCCGGTGACCGAGCGTGACGCCGAAGGCTCGGACCTGCGCACCACCGCGATCCTTCAACCGGCGCAGGCGCTCTTGGCGGAGGCGGGGATATGGGACCGGCTGGACGCCGAGGCGACGCCCTTGCAAGTGATGCGCATCGTCGACGCGGGCGGCGAAGTGCCGGAGCCGCGCATCGTCAAGGATTTCGACGCGGGCGACATCTCGGAAAAGCCCTTTGGCTGGAACCTGCCCAACTGGCTTTTGCGGCGCGAGATGGTGGCGCAGCTGGACAGCCTCGGCACCGTGGAGTTTCGCCCCGGCGTGGCGGCGGAGAGCCTCTTTACCCGCGAGGCCGAGGCGCGGGTGGGCCTGAGCGATGGCAGCAAGGTCCGCACCCGGCTGGTTCTGGCCGCGGACGGGCGCGGCTCGCCAATGCGGGAAGCTGCAGGTATCCCGGTGAAAACAACGCGCTACGGGCAAAAGGCGCTGGCCTTTGCCGTGACGCACCCGATCCCGCATGGCAATGTCTCGACCGAGATCCACCGCACGGGCGGGCCCTTCACGCTGGTCCCACTGCCGGATTACGAGGGGCGGCCCTCGTCGGCCGTGGTGTGGATGGAGGAAGGCCCCGAGGCGCAGCGGCTGGCCGCGCTGGACGTGGCCGCGTTCGAGGCCGAGATGAGCACGCGGTCCTGCCACCTTTTCGGCCCGCTGACGTTGGCCTCGCGCCGGACGGTCTGGCCGATCATCAGCCAAGTGGCCGAGCGGATGGCGGGCGAGCGCGTGGCATTGGTGGCCGAGGCCGCGCATGTGGTGCCGCCTATCGGGGCGCAGGGGCTGAACATGAGCCTTGGCGATCTGCATGTGCTGCTGGACCTCGCGCAGGCCAATCCCGAACGCCTGGGCGACCGCGAGATGCTGGAGACCTATCACAAGCGCCGCCACTGGGAGGTGATGGCCCGGGTCACCGGCATCGACGTGCTGAACCGCGCCTCGATGGTCAGTGCGCCTGTGCTGCGCGACGCGCGGATGCAGGCGCTGAATGCGCTTTACGGGCTGGCCCCGGTGCGCAAGACGCTGATGCAGCTGGGGCTGGGCGCAAGGGGTTGAGAATGCGGGCATTTCTGCGTGGGCATTGGCAATTGCTGTTGCTGGTGGCCGCGATTGCGATGCTGTGGCGGACCCCGGTGGTGATCCCGTTGAAACTCTTGGTGGTGTTCCTGCACGAGTTGGGCCACGTGCTGGCCGTGCTGCTGACCGGCGGCGAGGTTCTGAACCTGACGCTCGACCCGATGCAAGGCGGGGCGGTGACCTCGCGCGGGGGCAATCGCTTCATCAGCCTGAGCGCCGGATACCTCGGCTCGCTCTTGATCGGCGTGGCACTGTTCATGGCGGCAGTGCGGACGCGGGCGGACCGCGCGGTGCTGGGCCTATTGGGGGTCACGCTGCTGGCGGTGACGGTACTGTACGTGCGGGCGCCCTTTGCGCTGGTGTTCGGGGCCGGGACGGGCGCGGCGATGCTGTTGGCCGCGAAATACATGGCCCGGGAAGTCAGCGACCTGATGCTGCGGGTGATCGGGCTGGCCTGCATGATCTATGTGCCGCTGGACATCTACAGCGACACGATAGCGCGCGGCTGGCTGCATTCCGACGCGCGGATGCTGGCCGAGGAGTTCGGCGGCACCACCTGGATGTGGGGCGGGCTGTGGCTGGCGGCCAGCGCCTGGGTGATCTGGAAGTGCCTGCGCCGGGGCCTGGGGGCGAACAGCAATATACGGTTGCGATAGGGGGCGCGCGATCGTCAGACCGCGGGATGGCGAACCTAACGTGTCTTCAGGTCATTTTATATCTGCCACATCCGCAAAGCCTGAAATCGAAGCTCAAACGGTAAGCAATCGCCAGCCCGGGGAGCGGTCTGCCGAGCGCGCGGCGGCGCAGCTAGCTGCGCCTCGATTCCGCGCGTGGTCTATAGCACCCTGTCGAACACCTCTTTCAGCCGAGCCTTCGCGGCCTCGACGTCATAGAGCTTGTCCAGACCGAAAAGGCCAAGCCGGAAGGTCATGAACCCGTCGGGTTCGCCCACCTGAAGCGGCACGCCGGCGGCAATCTGCATGCCTTGCTCGCTGAATTTCTTGCCGTTCTGCACCTCCGGGTCGGTGGTATAGCTGACCACCACGCCTGGCGCACCGAATCCCTCGGCCGCCACGGATGTCACGCCCCTGTCGGCCAGCATGGCGCGCACCGAATTGCCAAGGTCCCATTGCGCCTGCCGCAGTTTCTCGAAACCAAACTTCTTCGTCTCCTGCATGGTCTCGCGGAAGCCGCGCAGGGCGTCGGTGGGCATGGTGGCGTGATAGGCATGGCCGCCGTTCTCATAGGCCTGCATGATCGCGTGCCATTTCTTGAGGTCGATGGCGAAGCTGTCAGAGGTGGTCGCCTCCAGCCGCTCCAGCGCACGCTCCGACATCATCACCAGACCCGCCGAGGGCGAGGCCGACCAGCCCTTTTGCGGGGCGGAGATCAGCACGTCGATGCCTGTCTGTTCCATGTCGACCCAGGCGCAGCCCGACGCGATGCAATCGAGCACCATCAGGGCGCCCACCTCGTGCGCCGCCTCGGCCAACGCGGTGATATAGTCATCGGGAAGGATGATGCCGGCGCTGGTTTCCACGTGCGGCGCGAAGACGGCGTCGGGCTTGGCTTCGCGGATCTTCGCCGTGACCTCCTCGATCGGGGCGGGGGCGAAGGGGGCCTGCGCCCCGTTGCCGGTCTGGCGGGCCATGCAGACGGTGGTGTCCGAGGTGAAGGCGCCTGCGTCGAAGATCTGGCTCCAGCGATACGAGAACCAGCCGTTGCGCACGATCAGCGCATGGGCGTCATGGCCGAACTGGCGGGCGACGGCCTCCATCGCGACGGTGCCGCCGCCGGGCACGATGGCCACGGCAGAGGCGTTGTAGACCTCTTTCAGCATGCCCGAGATGTCGGTCATGACTTCCTGGAAAATCTTGCTCATGTGATTGAGCGAACGGTCCGTGAAGACCACGGAATATTCCAGCAGGCCGTCGGGGTCGATATCGGGGCGAAGAGCGGTCATGAGCGTCCTGTCCTGGTTTGGCAAACTGGCGGCAGTATGCCCCGGCGCGCGGCAGGATGACAGGGCGTCATGCCGTCACGCCGAAGGGCATTCCCGGCCTATTGCATGCAAACGCCGCGACGCACGGGGCGCCGCGGCGGGGCATGACCGATGGCCGGCCTTACTTGCTGGCGTAATCGACGCTGACCCGGGCCGACCGGACCGAGACCGTTTCGCCGTCGCGAGCGAAGGTGAACAGGCGGTCTTTCACGCCGGGCAGACCGAACGTGACCTTGTCGCCATCCGCCAGGTGCATCCGCAGGCGGGCGGGATCGGCGGGCGCCTCGCCGGTCACATAGAAGGCGGTCAGCGCGTAGGCGTCGCCGTCCTCGACCCAGTAGACGCTCATGTCGGCATCGGTTTCGTGTAGCGTCGCGCCGGCGATTGCCCGTGTCACCGTGACGGTATCGGCAAAGGCCGTGGTGGCTGTCAGGGCAAGGGCGGCGGCGGTCAGGATGGCTTTCATGGGGTACCTCTTTTGGTTGCGGGTGGGTGCCGTCCTTGGGGGATGTCGAGCCGGCACGATGATTCTGCGATGCAGCATAGACCTGCCGCGAGGGCCGCGGCTAGTCGTCCGTTCCGCATACCCGCCATGCGGTGCGGGAATAAATCACTGTAAATAAAGAATACTTTTGCATACACGCATACGGCGGCATACCGCGGCGGCCCTGTTAACCGATCGGGCCGGGGCGCCGTTCCTCGCTGAGAAGTACGTTCGCCTCGACGCCGCCGACCCCCGGTAGGGTCATGATGCGGCGGCGCAGCACGCGCTCGAAATCCGAGATGTCGCGGGCCACCACACGCAGGCGATAGTCGTAGAGGCCCAGGATATGCTCGACCGTCTGCACCTCGGGGATGGCAGATACGGCGCGCTCGAAATCGGCCAGGCTGACGCGGCCCTTGGTGGCCAGTTTCAGGCCCAGAAAGACGGTGACGCCGAACCCCAACGCCTCCTTGTCCAGATCGAGACGTTGGGTTTTCAGGATGCCCGCGTCGCGCAGCCGCTTGATCCGCCGCCACGCCGCGGGCTGGCTGAGACCTAGGGCGCGGCCGATGGCGCCTGCCGATTGCGTGGCGTCCTGCACCAGCGCGCGCAGGATCTGGCGGTCGGTAGTGTCCAACTCGATCATAGGGGCAACACCTCGTCGGTCTTGATCCGGGCCACGTGCATCAAGGCCTCGATATCGGTGATGTGGGGCAGGGTCAGGATCGCGGTGCGATAGATCTCCTGGTAATGCGCCATATCGCGGGCGATGACCGACAGGCGCGTGTCGACCCGTCCCAGGAAGGACTGGATTTCCAGCACTTCGGGAATGGCGCGCGCGGCGTCGGTAAACTCGTCGAACGCGGTGGGCACGGTCTTGTCGAGCGTGATGCGCAAGGAGACCTCGACCGTATAGCCAAGCGCTGCCCAGTCGATCACCGCGTGATTGCCGCGCAAAAGCCCGGCCTGCGCCATCCGGTCCAGCCGCCGGGCACAGGTGGCGGGTGTGACGCCAGCCAACCCCGCCAGGTCGGCGGGGCCGAGCGTCGGGTCGTGCTGGTACTGGCGCAGGATGCGGCGGTCGGTGTCGTCGAGTTGCATGGAATTTTCAAGTATTTGTAGAACAGTGAATGATTATCGCATCAAATCCGAAATTCCTACCGGAAAAGCCGGGATCGCTTGCGAAATATTCGTCATCTTCCACGTCATCTGACGACAAAGGAGAGAACCATGCGCGTCTATTACGATCGCGATTGCGATATCAACCTGATCAAGGACAAGAAAGTCGCCATCCTGGGCTATGGCAGCCAGGGCCACGCCCATGCGCTGAACCTGCGCGACAGTGGTGCCAAGAACCTCGTGGTGGCGCTGCGCGAGGGCAGCCCCTCGGCCAAGAAGGCCGAAGGCGAGGGCCTGAAGGTCATGGGCATCGCCGAGGCGGCGGCCTGGTGCGACCTGATGATGTTCACCATGCCCGACGAATTGCAGGCCGAGACCTACAAAGCCCACGTGCATGACAACCTCCGCGAAGGCGCGGCGATTGCGTTTGCCCACGGTCTGAACGTGCATTTCGGCCTGATCGAGCCCAAGGAGGGCGTCGACGTCATCATGATGGCGCCCAAGGGCCCCGGCCACACCGTGCGCGGCGAATACACCAAGGGCGGCGGCGTGCCCTGCCTCGTGGCCGTGCATAACGACGCATCCGGCAAGGCGCTGGAACTGGGCCTTTCCTATTGCTCGGCCATCGGTGGCGGGCGTTCGGGGATCATCGAGACCAACTTCCGCGAAGAGTGCGAAACCGACCTCTTCGGCGAGCAAGCGGTTCTCTGCGGTGGTCTTGTCGAGCTGATCCGCATGGGCTTCGAGACGCTGGTCGAGGCGGGCTACGCGCCAGAGATGGCCTATTTCGAGTGCCTGCACGAGGTGAAGCTGATCGTCGACCTGATCTATGAAGGCGGCATCGCCAACATGAACTACTCGATCTCGAACACGGCCGAGTATGGCGAATACGTCAGCGGCCCGCGGGTTCTGCCCTACGAGCGGACCAAGAAGGAAATGAAGGCGATCCTGCACGACATCCAAACAGGTGCCTTCGTGCGCGACTTCATGACCGAGAACAAGGTCGGCCAGCCGTTCTTCAAGGGCACGCGCCGCATGAACGACGCGCACCAGATCGAGGAAGTGGGCGAGAAGCTGCGCGCCATGATGCCGTGGATTTCCGCCGGCAAGATGGTCGACAAGGAAAAGAACTGACGCCATCGGGACCAAAAAGGAAAGAGCCGGTAACGTGCACCGGCTCTTTTCGTTCTTTTCAGTCGACCGACTTGTGAGAATCGCCGTCCTTGGCGAGCCAACTTGGCGGGACATCGGATCTTTCCTGCGTTGTTCGGTCTTTTGCTTGTTGCGCGCGGCCAGAATGAGAACGATCACCAGGGTGATGATCGACAGGGCCGCGGCGCCGATGGCTATTTCCATGTTGGGCCTCCTTTCGTCCACATGACCTGACTGCGCCGTCGTAAAAGACAATACGCGAGGGACGTTTTGACACGCACCGGCATCCCAGAGAGTTAATCTGAATGGAAAAAACGATTGTTGTCGGGCCACTGAACTGGCTCAGACTTGGTGCGCTGGGCATGATCTGGGGCGCGTCCTTCATGGCGGTGAGCGTGGCCCTTCAGGGCGTCGGGCCGCTGACCGTGGTGGCGGTGCGGCTCTGCCTCGGGGCGGTGTTCCTGCTGGTGCTCTGCCGTGCGACGGGCCGCGGATTGCCGCGCCGCCGCGGGCCGGGGGCCGGGCGGCTCTGGGCGTTCATCGTGGCGATGGGGCTCTTTTCCAACGCCTTGCCGTTCTTCCTGCTCAGCTGGGGGCAGCAGGTGGTTGCCTCTGGATTTGCGGGCGTCTGCATGGCCGCTGTGCCACTTTTCGTTCTGCCGCTGGCGCATGTCCTGGTGCCGGGAGAGCGGATGCACCTGCGCCGCGCGGTCGGGTTCGTCATGGGGACCGCCGGTGTGATCGTGATCATAGGGCCGGAAGCGTTCCGCTCGACCGGGGCGGAGTTCGAGACACTGGCGCGGCTGGCCTGCGTGGGCGCGGCGGGCTGCTACGCGGTGGGGTCGATCTTTACCCGGCTGGCGCCGGAGGTGGACCGCATGTCGCTGGCCGCGGCGGTGCTGACCGTGGGGGCGGTCGTGTTCACGCCCTACGCGCTCTACATCGAAGGCGTGCCGCAAATTCCCCAGGGCCGGGCGTTCTGGGCGCTGATCTATCTTGGTCTCCTGCCCACGGGCGTGGCCCAGATCATCCTGGTGACCGTGATCCGTGATGCCGGCCCGGTGTTCCTGAGTCTGGTGAACTACCAGGTGCCGATCTGGTCGATCATCTTCGGCGCGGTGGTGCTGTTCGAGGCGTTGCCGCCCAGCCTCTTTCTGGGACTCGCGCTGATCCTGGGCGGTGTGGCGCTCAGCCAGCTGGGCGCGCTGCGGCGGTTGTTCGGCACCCGATAAAATTCGTACGAATTTAATCGGGCCGGAAAATTTCTAATTTTCCGCGGCAACGGTGGCGGCCATCCACAGCCTGAGCGCCTCCGCCGTTTCGGCCACGTCATGCACGCGGTGGATCTGGACGCCCTGCGCCACCCCGGCCAGCGTCACGGCGATCGAGCCGGGCGCGCGGTGTCGCGCCTCTTCGGTGCCGCCGATCGTGCCAATGAAGCGTTTGCGCGACGCGCCCAGCAGCACGGTGCAACCCAGCCCGTGAAAGAGCGCGAGGTTGTGCAGAAGCGTCACGTTGTGCTCCAGCGTCTTGCCGAAACCGATGCCGGGGTCGGCGATGATGCGGTCGCGGGGGATACCGGCGGACTCGAGCGCCGTAATCCGCTCATCGAGCCAGTCGTAGATGTCGAGCGCGACGTTCTCGTAGCGCGGGTTCTTCTGCATCACGTCCGGCGTGCCCTGGGCGTGCATGACGCAGACCGGCAGCCCGACTTCGGCGCAGAAAGGCGCGAGCGCGGGGTCGAAGGTGAAGCCGGCCACATCGTTGACAAGGTTCGCGCCGGCCTCATGCGCGGCCCGGGCCACGGGGGCCTTGCGGGTGTCGATGGAGACGGGCACGTCCGAGCCCGTGCGCAGGGCGGCGATCACGGGCGCGGTGCGGGCGATTTCTTCGTCCAGCGGCACCACTGCCGCACCGGGGCGTGTGGATTCCCCGCCGATATCGACGATCCCGGCGCCCGCGTCGACCATCGCCTCGGCCCGCGCCAGGGCCGCATCGGGCGCGTTGTGTTCGCCGCCATCGGAGAAACTGTCGGGTGTGACGTTCAGGATGCCCATCAGGGTGGGGCGCGACACGTCGAGCCCGACGACGGGCGCGCGGGGTGCGGTCAGCCGGGTGAGTATCTTGGCCGGAACATCCTGCGCCGGGATCAGCCGGGCGGGTGCGTCGCGGTCAAGAACCTCGACAGTGTCGAACCAGCACCAGCCGCCGGCCAGGGGCAGGGCGGTGGCCGAACGGGCGTGATCGGTGCGGGGAATCGGGCGGTAGTAGGGCATGTCGTCTGGGCGATACGAGGTCCCGGGTCAAGCCCGGTACGGGTTTGCCTTGGAGCCGGGGCGTGGCGCAAGGCGGTCGGGAGGTCCCGGATCAAGTCCGGGACAGCTTGTGAGACGCGATTTCACAAGCCGCTCTGGGCGATGTCCTGCACCAGTACCGGCACGGGCGGATCCTTGGGCGGCATCTCGCCGATCAACAGCAGGTCCGAGGCATCCATGTGCCCGGCGAACCATGCCGCCAAGCCCACCGGATCGTCCGGGCCGGTGCGCGGGCCGTCCACGGCGTCCAGCACGATCTTCGAGGGCGCCCAGACGCAGATCTGGCCATTCTTCATCGCCCAGTCCAGCTCCGTCCGTGTGCCCACCACCACGCAGCGGTCGTCGCGCCCCGCCAGCACCCAGGCGTTCTGTTCCAGCGCCAGCAGATCGACGCGGCGCTGCGACATGCGGTGCCCGGTCTTGGGGCTGTCGACACGGTTGTGGCCGACGCACAGGATCACGGGCTCGGCCCGCGCCTGAAGCTGGTCCAGCCAGCGCGACAGGTTGGGCGAGCCGATGGCGGTGTTCGACAGGTAGACGACATGCGGATGCGGCGTGATGTCGGCGTGATGGCCCACGGGCTTGGTCTTGAGGTCCTCGACCGAGCGGACGATTTCCACCCCGAGCGCACCGGGGCCACGGTCCAGTTTCTCGACCCGCACGAAGGTTCGTACCGCCTGCGGTTCCAGCAGGATGCGTTCGGCGATGCGGTCGGCCAGTGTTTCCAGCAGGTTCAGGCGTTCTTCGGCCAGTTCGGCGGCGATCGCCTCGGTGACCTTGTCATAACTAAGGATGCGGTCGACGTCGTCATCGATCGCGGCGGTCATCGGGCGCACCTCGACCACCACGTTGAAGGCGACGCGCTGGGTGGTGCCACGCTCGGCCTGGAAGGCGCCGATCTCGACCTCGACCACGTGGTCGCGCACCGAGATCCGGTCGAGCGGCCCGTCGGGGGCGGTCGCATCGGCGCGTTCGGACGGGTGCGCGAACGCGAGCCGGATTTCCTTGGACATGTGGGCCTCCCCCCAGCTTTCATCCTGCCGGGCATACCATGCAGCGGGGGACAGGTGGAACCCGTAAATTCGTCGGCCCACCGGGGACGGAACGCAAGCGGGCCGAGACACGTTTCCCACGAGAATAACAGGAGAGCGCTCATGACAGCGAACGACGCGCAGAAACGGAGTTTCATTCATCCAAACGTCGCGGAAGTCGATCAGAGCGACCGGATCGTGCCGGTCAACCTGCGTCAGTCCGGCGCGACCCCGGTCGAGATGCTGGTCTCGACCCGCGTCCGCAAGTCGCCCTTCTGGCACCTGTCGGTCGAGGCGGGCGCATGGCGGGCCACGGTTTACAACCGCATGTACCACCCCCGCGGCTATGTCCGCGAGGAGGACGGCGGCACGATGGCCGAGTACCGCAGCCTGGTGCATCGCGTCACGCTGTGGGATGTCGCGGTGGAGCGGCAGATCCGCGTGCGCGGGCCTGACGCCGAGGCGTTTGTCAATTTCGTCATCACCCGCGATGCCACGAAGATAGAACCGATGCACGGCAAGTACTGCATCCTGTGCGACCCCCGGGGCGGCATTCTAAACGACCCGGTGCTGCTGCGGTTGACCGAGGATGAATTCTGGTTCTCGATCTCGGATTCCGACCTGTTGCTTTGGCTGCGCGGCGTCAACGTGCACGGCAACTGGGACGTGGAGATTGACGAGATCGACGTCGCTCCGCTGCAGGTGCAGGGGCCGCTCTCCGAAGACCTGATGGTCGACCTGGTGGGGGAAGCGCTGAGTGACGTTCCCTACTACGGCATGATGGAAGCGCAGATCGGTGGCGCGCCCGTGGTGATTAGCCAGACCGGCTTTTCCGGCGAGAAAGGCTATGAGGTCTACGTGCGCGACGCCTCGGAGAATGCCGAGAAAGTGTGGTACGCCATACGCGGCACCGGCGCGCGCTACGGTCTGCGGGTGATCGCGCCCGGGCATCACCGCCGCATCGCGGCCGGTATCCTGTCCTGGGGTCAGGACATGGATCACGAGACCTCGCCCTTTCAGGTGAACCTGGCCTACCAGGTGCCAAGGGAAAAGACGGCGGATTACATCGGCAAGGCGGCGCTCGAGCGTCAGCGGGAGGACATCGAGGCAGGGGATTACCCGTTCCGCCTCAAGATGGTGGGGATCAAGCTGGGTGGGCTCCCGGTGACGGATTATCCCTCCGATTTCTGGCTGGTGCAGGACGCGGACGGCAACCGGGTGGGTTATGTCACCTCCGCATGGTGGTCGCCCGAACTGGAAGTGAACATCGCGCTGGCCTTCGTGCCGTGGAGCCTGTCCGGGACCGGATCGCAGTTGAAGGTGGAACTGCCCGAGGCCTATGCCGAGAATTCCGGTCATGCGGCCGCGGCGGAGGTCTGCGACGTGCCGTTCCGGCCCTCGGAACATCCCAACGTGCGCGAAGCCCGCGGCTGAGCGGCAAAATTGCGGAAAACGGGGCGGGGCGCCCCTGTTCGACATCGCGGTCCCGGCCCCGTTCCCCGAATAAAAGTGCTGTGGCCCGTCCAGGCAGACCCGGCGCGGGGTCAGCCAAGGCCGCAATCGGCTGTAAACCCGACAACTCCCGATCCGTCATGCCGATTTTTGCAGACCGGACAGCGTGTCCCTCGCCTCGGTCGGGGTTCGCGCTATCCTTCTGTCCGAACGCGGTCCGGTCCTCGCCGGACCACCCCATGCAACAGACCGGGAGGTAACCCAATGACCACCAGACGCAAATTCCTGATCGGCAGCGCCGCGGTCGGGACCGTGACCGTGCTGCCCTCGCTTGCCCTTGCCGCCGAGGAAGGCGCCAGCATGAGCTTTCTCGACGGGGCCGTCAGCATTCATCCGATCTCGCACGCCTCCTTCGTGATGGAAACGCCGGCAGGCGTGGTCTATGTCGATCCGGTGGGCGAGGCGTCGGAGTATGAAGGTCTGCCCGAGCCCGAACTGATCCTGATCACGCACCGCCATGGCGACCATTACAGCGCCGACCTCCTGAGCGCGCTGCCAGAGGTGCCGATCCTGACCAATGCCGACGTGATGGGCATGATGCCCGAGGACATGCAGGGCCGCGCGCAGGCCATTGCCGCGGGCGAGACGACCGAGATGATGGGCCTCGGCATAAAGGCCGTGCCAGCCTACAACATCACCGAAGGCCGGTTGGATTTTCACCCGCAGGACCGCGGAGATATCGGTTTCGTCGTAACGGTGGACGGCAACCGCATCTATATCTCGGGCGATACCGAAGGCACCGACGAGATGCGCGCGCTGGAAAACATCGACGTGGCGTTCGTGTGCATGAACCTGCCCTTCACCATGACCGCCGAACAGGCTGCCGACGCGGTGGCCGAATTCGCCCCTGCGGTCGTGGTGCCCTACCACTACCGCGGCCGCGACGGCGGCACGCAGGACCCCCAGGCCTTTGCCCAGATGCTCGAGGAGGCCGGGGCCGAAACCGAGGTGTCGCTGCACGACTGGTACAACGGCAGCCTGAGCTGACGCCCGGGCACCAAGTCGCCGCGTCCGAGGCAGGGCGCGGTGGCATGACACCGCCACCGCTTACACGCCTGCTAGATATAGAGAGCCCCATGAAATTCACATTCCTGATCGCCGCCATGACGTGTCTTCCCGGCATGGCCCTGGCCCAGTCCGGCCCAAGCCTGTCCTTCTCGGCGGGCATCGGCGGCAATTACCAGCCCGAGTATTTCGGTTCGGACGATTACGAGGCGGGCGTGACCGGCGGGTTCAGGTTCGGTCACCTCAAGATCGGCCGGCTGGAGTTCGGCGACCCCGATCCCAACGCGGTGGACCTCGGCTGGCGGCCGCGCGGCGCGTTCCGCCTGATCGGGGAACGTGACAGTTCGGATCATGCAGAGCTGGCGGGGTTGAACGATGTCGATTTCAGCGTCGAGATCGGCGGCGGCGTCGGCTACACCGCCGAGAATTTCCAGGCCTTCGCGGACGTGCGGTATGGCGTCGTCGGCCACGAAAGCTGGGTGGGCGAGCTGGGCGCCGACGCGATCTTCCGCCCCTCGGACGACTGGACCGTCACCGTGGGGCCGCGGGTGCTTTGGGGCTCGGACGACTACAGCGCGACCTATTTCGGGGTCACCCCGGCCGAGGCGGCCGTGTCGGCCTTTCCCGCCTACGCGCCCGGCTCGGGCATCGCCAGCGCGGGGATCGAGGTGGGCGCGCAATACGAGCTGTCGCAGAACTGGTATCTCGACGGGACGCTGGCCTGGAACCGGTATGTCGGCGACGCAGCGGACTCGCCGATCGTGCAGGACGACGACAGCTTTCAACTGTCCCTTATTGCAATGCGGCGGTTCAACTTCGGGCGCTGATTGCGGCTTTGCGGTTTTGTCTGGCAGCAGGCCCCAGTTTTGCTGGGGTCTTTGCGTTTTTGCAGGTGCGCGCCGTCCATCAGCCAAGCCACCACCGGTGCGATCCCAAGCGATATGATCGGCACCAGCACGCCCGTCAGCACCAAGGTTCGCACGGCCAGCGGCCAGTCCGGCGCGACGGCCCGCAACAGGGCCAGCCCTGCCATGACCAGCGGCCAGACCATTAGCCACACCAGGAATATCTGCAAGACGCGTCTCAAGGTGCCGTGCCGTCCATTTCGTCCGCGATGATGCGGAAATATCCGGGCAGGATGGCCGTCAGCCTGCCCCGCCCCTCGGGCGTCAGGGCGATATGGCGGATGCGGCTGTCGTCCTCGTCCGTGGCCTTGGTCACCAGCCCATCGTCCAGCAACGTCTTAAGCGTACGCGCCACAACCGGGCCGGACACGTCCAGCCGTTCGGTGATCTCGCCAACGGTCAGACTGTCGCGGTCTGTCTCGCGGTCGATCACGATCAGGAACAGAAAACGCAGCTGCGAAAACCCGTGCCGCGCGAAATAGGCGTCCAGACGTCGGATCAGCAGGCTGGCCCGCCGCAGCAGGGTTAGCCCGCCGCGGATCGTCTCCGGGTCGGTGTCGTAGTGGTCGGAATAGCTTTCGATCATGCGCCGCGTGGGCAAGTCCTTGAGGAAAAACATGTGCCGGTCCTTCAGGCAAGAGGGTGCATGAAGGTCAATTCCACCGGCGCGGCGAGCAGCCGTTCATACCGCTCGAATACGTGTTTCGTATAAGGCTGAGCGTGATGCGCGTCGAAGGCGGACCTGTCGTCCCAGATCTCAGTCAGGTGCAGGGCGCCGCTGTCGGCGTTGCGGCGCAGCGTGAAATGTTGGCATCCCGCCTCGGCGCGAGTGTCGTCCAGAATGCCGAGGATGGCATCGCGTGCCTCAATCTGGCATTCGGGCTTGGGGTGGATGGTGGCGAAAATGCTAAGGGACATGGGGTGGATCCTTTGGTTCGATATTTTGCATATCATGATAACTATCATGGTAGTTATAATGATGCAATTCAGATTTGACTCAGCGGCGCGTGCGAAAGGTCAGAGCCAAGGACCAAAGCGTCAACGCGGCGAGAGCCGCTAGGGCAACCAACCCGACCAGGTGGGCCATCCGTCCCAGCCCCAGCACGGCGCGCGGATCGGCAACATGCGCCCCGCCATTGACCAGCGCCAGCGTCACCATGCCGGGAACCAGCACCATCCCCGCCACGATCGGCCAGAACAGCCAGCGTGTCACCGACGGATAAAGCATCGCGCCGATACGTTGCTGCCACCACATGAGCGCGCAGATCAGCGCCGGGGCCACCAGGGCCAGAAGAACCGCGACCACTGGTGCGACGAACACCTCGAAGGTGGCCGCGTCGTCACTGCCCCACCCGGTGGCACCCCGCCGCGGCTGAACGGAAAACCCCAGATCAGCTGGGGGGCGAAGCGCGAGACAACAACGCTGGACACGCCAAGCAGCAAGTAGATCTCGGTCCCCAGCGCATAAAGCCGCCACGGCGCCGCGCCGCGCCGGTGCAGGGCGATGCCGCCGATCAGGGTCGCGACGATACAGGCAAGATAGATCATCCCGCGAAGCCTCTCTTGAACGAAACAGGCCCCGGATTTCTCCGGGGCCTGCGTGTTGGCTCAGGCTGGACAGCCGCCGTTCAGTGATGTGCGGGCTGCTTGTCCCAGTCTTCCCGCTTGGGGAGCTGCTCGAACGTGTGTTCGGGCGGCGGGCAGGGCAGGGTCCATTCCAGCGTGTCCGCGTATTCGTTCCACGGGTTGTTCTGTGTCACCTTCGCGCCCCGGAACAGTGCGTAGAACACCACGCCGAAGAAGAAAATGAACGAGGCGAAGGACAGGAACGCGCCGATCGAAGACCACCAGTTCCAGATGGCGAACGCCTCGGGGTAGTCGATGTAGCGGCGCGGCATGCCCTGACGTCCCAGGAAGTGTTGCGGGAAGAAGGTCAGGTTCGCACCGATGAACATCGCCCAGAAGTGCAACTGGCCCATCCATTCGGGGATCATGCGCCCGGTCATCTTGGGGAAGTAGAAATAGACCCCCGCGAAGATCGCGAACACCGCGCCGAGCGACATCACGTAGTGGAAGTGTGCCACCACGTAGTAGGTGTCGTGATAGGCCCGGTCGATGCCCGCCTGGCTGAGGACGATCCCGGTGACGCCGCCCACGGTGAACAGGAACAGGAACCCGAACGCCCAGAGCATCGGCGTCTTGAACTCGATCGCGCCGCCCCACATCGTGGCGATCCAGCTGAACACCTTCACGCCCGTCGGCACCGCGATGACCATCGTGGCCAGCATGAAGTAGGATTGCTGGGTCAGAGACATGCCCACGGTGTACATGTGGTGCGCCCACACGACGAAGCCGAGGAAGCCGATGGCGATCAGCGCCCAGACCATCGGCAGGTAGCCGAAGATCGGCTTGCGAGCGAAGGTCGCGATCACGTGGCTGATGATGCCAAAGCCGGGCAGGATGATGATGTACACTTCCGGGTGGCCGAAGAACCACAGGATGTGCTGGTAGAGCACCGGGTCACCGCCGCCGGCCGGATCGAAGAAGGTCGTGCCGAAGTTGCGGTCGGTCAGCAGCATGGTGATCGCGCCCGCCAGGACCGGCAGGGCCAGCAGGATCAGCCACGCGGTGACGAAGATCGACCAGCTGAACAGCGGCACCTTGAACAGTGTCATGCCCGGCGCGCGCATGTTCAGGAAGGTGGTGATCATGTTGATCGCGCCCAGGATCGAGCTTGCGCCCGACACGTGCACGGCAAAGATCGCCAGGTCCATCGACATGCCCGCCTCGGTCGTCGAGAGCGGCGGGTAAAGCACCCAGCCCACGCCGGAACCCAACTGCCCGTTGCCGCCCGGCGCCAGAAGCGAGGCGACACCCAGCGAGGTGCCCGCGACATAGAGCCAGAAGCTGAGGTTGTTGAGGCGCGGGAACGCCATGTCCGGCGCGCCGATCTGCAGCGGCATGAAGTAGTTGCCGAAGCCGCCGAAGAGGGCGGGGATCACCACGAAGAACATCATCAACACACCGTGATAGGTGATCATGACGTTCCAGAGGTGCCCGTTGGGGGTACATTCGCCGGCGGCCGCCGCGGTGAACCGCGCGCCTTCCATGCACATGTACTGCACACCCGGCTCCATCAGTTCGAGCCGCATGTAGACGGTGAACGCCACCGAGATCAGCCCGACGAATGCGGACGTCACCAGGTAGAGAATCCCGATATCCTTGTGATTGGTGGACATGAACCAGCGGGTGAAGAACCCGCGATTGTCTTCGTGTCCGTGGCCGTGAATGGCTGCGTCTGCCATCTGGGTGCCTCCTGCTGGTCAATTATACGGGGACACCAGCTGGCGAAAGGGTCAGGCAGACTCCCCCGCGACGTGTCCCGCAACACGAGAGAGGTTCTAGAATGCCCCGCGACGATGAGCAATGCGCCAGATTGACATATGCGGATATTTTTTGTCGCAGTGTGCCGAGAGGCGAACTTCGTTGAAGTCCCCGCAAAACTTAACGATTTCTTCACCGTGAAGGTGTCTGACGGGCGCGGGGCCGGAGGCCCGATTGCAGCAATCGAAAATGACCGGGCGCTCTTGAAGCCCCTTCGGCCCACGCATAAGGTTCACCCCGACGCGGGCCGATCCACGGCCCGACCATGCGCATCAAGAGGCAGGCAACATGACAGACCCGATGGAAACCTACATGAACACGCTCGTCCCCATGGTGGTCGAGCAGACCAGCCGCGGCGAACGGGCCTACGACATCTTCTCGCGCCTGCTGAAGGAGCGGATCATCTTCGTGAACGGCCCGGTGCATGACGGCATGTCCAGCCTGATCGTGGCCCAGTTGCTGCACCTCGAGGCGGAAAACCCTTCGAAGGAAATCTCGATGTACATCAACAGCCCCGGCGGCGTGGTGACCTCCGGCCTGTCGATCTATGACACGATGCAGTACATCAAGCCCAAGGTCAGCACGTTGGTCATCGGCCAGGCCGCCAGCATGGGCAGCCTCCTGCTGACCGCCGGGGCCGCGGGCATGCGCTATTCGCTGCCCAACAGCCGAATCATGGTGCACCAGCCCTCGGGCGGCTATCAGGGTCAGGCGACCGACATCATGATTCACGCCGAGGAAACGCTGAAGCTGAAACGGCGTCTTAACGAAATTTACGTAAAACATACCGGACAATCCCTGAAGAAGGTCGAGGATGCGCTGGAGCGCGACAACTTCATGTCGCCCGAGGAGGCCAAGGCCTGGGGCCTGATCGACGAAATCGTGGAAAACCGGGCGAAAGGTGACGAAGAGGGCAGCTGATCCGCATGGTCGGACGCAACGGGGGGCAGCGGCGATTTTGACATTGAGGTGCCAAACGCTCTGCCCTAAGCTGCCCGGGACGGACGAGAAACCAGGGACCCGCGCAAGGGCCGGCTGACCCGGCCACATCCCCGCGGATGGCGCAACACGACGGGTCGGATACGTGACGCAAGGCGTCAAAAGGTGCGAGAATGGCGAATAATTCCAGTGGCGACAGCAAGAACACGCTCTATTGCAGCTTCTGCGGCAAGAGCCAGCATGAGGTCCGAAAACTGATCGCGGGCCCCACCGTGTTCATTTGCGACGAATGTGTCGAGCTGTGCATGGACATCATCCGCGAAGAGACCAAGACCGCCGGGCTGAAGGCCACCGATGGCGTGCCCACCCCGCGCGAGATCTGTGACGTGTTGGACGATTACGTGATCGGCCAGTTCACCGCCAAGCGGGTGCTGTCGGTCGCGGTGCACAACCACTACAAGCGGCTGAACCACTCCGGCAAGAACGACATCGAACTGCAGAAGTCCAACATCCTGCTGATCGGCCCCACGGGCTGCGGCAAGACGCTGCTGGCGCAGACGCTGGCCCGCATTCTCGACGTGCCCTTCACCATGGCCGACGCCACCACGCTGACCGAGGCAGGTTACGTGGGCGAGGATGTCGAGAACATCATCCTCAAGCTGTTGCAGGCGTCCGAGTACAACGTCGAACGCGCGCAGCGCGGCATCGTCTATATCGACGAGGTCGACAAGATCACCCGCAAGTCCGAGAACCCCTCGATCACCCGAGACGTGTCGGGCGAGGGCGTGCAGCAGGCGCTGCTGAAACTGATGGAAGGCACTGTCGCCGCGGTGCCGCCGCAAGGCGGACGCAAGCATCCGCAACAGGAATTCCTTCAGGTGGACACCACCAACATCCTTTTCATCTGTGGCGGTGCCTTCGCCGGTCTCGACAAGATCATCAGCCAGCGCGGCAAGGGCAGCGCCATGGGCTTTGGTGCCGACGTGCGCGACAACGACGCCCGCAACGTGGGCGAGGTCTTCAAGGATCTCGAACCCGAGGATCTGCTGAAATTCGGCCTGATCCCGGAATTCGTCGGCCGCCTGCCGGTCATCGCCACGCTGGAAGACCTGGATGAGGAGGCGCTGGTCACCATCCTGACCCAGCCCAAGAACGCCCTGGTCAAGCAGTACCAGCGCCTGTTCGAGCTGGAGAACGTGACGCTCAGCTTCACCGAGGACGCGCTGACCGCGATCTCCAAGCGGGCGATCGAACGCAAGACCGGCGCGCGCGGCCTGCGCTCGATCCTCGAGGATATCCTGCTCGACACGATGTTCGAGCTGCCCGGCATGGAAGACGTCGAGGAAGTGGTGGTCAACGAAGAGGCCGTCAGTTCCGAGGCCGCACCGCTGATGGTGCATGCCGAGTCCAAGAAGGAAGGCACCAGCGCCGGCTGATCCGGCGGCGGGCCTTCTGCCGCACAAATTTTTACGAAGAATTTGGGCAAGAAAATTCGAATTTTCTTGCCCATTTTCTTTGAAAGAAAATGGTCCCGCGCCAACGCGCACGACCGATCTGCGACCAGAGCCTTTTTGCCGGCCATTGCCCGCGACCGGCAAAGACAGGCCGCCGCGGCGGTCTTGCGGGCTGGACCTTGGCGGCGATCTGCGGCATATCGGGGCCAGGGACATTCCGGAGGATCACGATGGGTCTGCTCACCTCGCTTCTGCGCGCCGTCACATGGTGGAACGGCGCCACGCTCAACACGATGATTCACACCCGCCGCAAGGGCGTGAAGGTCGGTGAGGACGATCAGGGCAACATCTTTTACCAGACCGGCGACGGCAAGCGCCGCTGGGTGATCTTCAACGGCGAGGCCGAGGCCAGCCGCGTCAGCCCCGAATGGCACGGTTGGCTGCACCACACCTACCGCGAGCCGCCCACCGAGGCGCCGTTCAAGCGCAAGCCGTGGGAAAAGCCGCACGAGGAAAACCTCACCGGCACCGCGCTGGCCTATGCGCCCGCCGGCTCGATCCGCCGCGCCGACCCGGCCGAGCGCCGCGACTACGAGGCCTGGAGCCCCGAGTAACCCCGACCCTTCGAGCCAGGAGCATCGCGATGGCCAGCGAGAACATGACAGAGGTCGCCGTCGGTGGGGCCGTGCTGGCTCTTGCCGCGGGCTTCATGATCTATGCCGGACAGGTCAGCGGTTTTTCCGGCGCCGCGCCGGAATACGAGCTGCGCGCCAGCTTCCGCAGTGCCGACGGCATCGACGTGGGCACCGATGTGCGCCTCGCCGGAGTGAAAGTTGGCCGCGTCACCGACATGCAACTCGACCCCGAAACCTACCGCGCCCGCGCCGTCTTTACGGTGCGCGAGGATATCGAGGTGCCCGACGACAGTGCGCTCGCCATCAGTTCCGAGGGCCTGCTGGGGGGCAATTTCGTCGAGATCATGCCCGGCGGCTCGCCGTTCTATTTCGCCGCCGGCGACGAGATCGAATTCACGCAAGGCTCGGTCAGCCTGATCGGGCTTCTGACCAAGTTCGTGGCCGGCGACGACATGACCGGAGACGCCCCCGAATGAGCCTGAGGCACCGCAGCACCCTGACTGCCGCACTGGTGGCGCTGGTTCTCGCCGAGCCGGTCGCGGCGCAGGACGAGGTAGAGGTCGGCACCGGCGTCGTCTTGCGCTGGGTCGACAAGATCACCACCGAATCCGGCGACCTCGAGATCGCCAATGCCAGCGCCGGCAACATCGGCCGGATGCGCGTGGAACTGGGCGAATGCCGCTATCCCGCGGGCAACCCGGCGGGCGATGCCTATGCCTTCCTGACCGTTCACCCCGAAGACGCGGCACCCCCAATCTTTTCGGGCTGGATGCTGGCCTCGTCGCCCGCGCTGAACGCGGTGGAACATCAACGCTACGATATCTGGGTGTTGCGCTGCACCACCCAGTGAGAGGACGGATCGAAGGGCGGGTGATTGATATCCGCCGTCACCTCCAGCGCGGCCCTGAGCAGGTCGCGGTACACGGCCCGCGGGATCTCCTCCGCGCCTAGGCTGGCCAGGTGATCGGTCTGGAACTGCGTGTCGAACAGGACGAAACCGCAGCGACGCAAGTGCCCGGTCAGATGCGCCAGCGCCAGCTTGGACGCGTCGGTGCGGCGCGAAAACATGCTTTCGCCGAAGAACGCGCCGCCGAGGGTCACGCCATAGACCCCGCCCGCCAGCACGTCGTCCTGCCAGATCTCCAGCGAATGGGCATGGCCCCTGGCGTGCAACTCCATGTAAAGGCTGCGAATCTGGCCGTTGATCCAGGTCTCCGCCCGGTCGGCGCAACCATCGACCGTGCCCGCGAAATCGGCGTTCAGCGTCGCGGTATACTCAGCCCGCCGCAGCCGTCGCGCAAGCGAGCGCGATACGTGGAACCCCTCCAGCGGCAGCACGCCGCGCAGCCGCGGGTCGACCCAGAACAGCTCGGGGTCATTGCGCGATTCGGCCATCGGGAAAATGCCCGCGGCATAGGCCTGCAACAACAGGTCGGGGTCGAGAGGCAGCTGGCGGTCTGACATGGGCGATCGGAGGGCGGGCCCGCGTTAAGGCTTCGTTACATGACCCCATGCTAAGCTTTTGCACGCTGCATGGCAAAGGAGATGACATGGACGGCCTGAACGATGCACCCGCACCCGGCAAGAATGATGACAGCGGCGCGGTGGACGACACCCTGCGCCAGCGGGCCAACCGACGACAGGCGCGCTACGGCATGCTGTTCGACTGTTTCCGCCACGTGATCACAGACAGCAGTGTGCTCTATCTCGGCGCGGGCGACGGCAGGTGGTGCGCCGACCTCGCGCAGGCCGGCGCGTTGCAGGTCGTGGGCGTCGAGGCGCAGGCGGAGCTCGTCGCGCGGTTCGACAACCTGCCCGCCATCGGCGCCCGCGAACGGGTCGAGATGCGCCATGCCCCGCCGCTCGACTTTCTGCAAAACGCCGCCGACAGGGACAAGCGGTTCGAACTGGTGGTGCTGATGGACGTGCTGCGCGATGTCAGCGACCTGCACGGCATCTTTGCCGATGTCGCGGCGCTGCGTCCGCGGATGGTGCTGGGCGACGGGGTGATGGCCAACACCTGCGACCCCATCCTGCGGCTGGAGCCGCGGCGCGCCACCGGCGGCACGGCCCGCCCGCCGCACATGATCCCAAGCCGCGGGGCGATCACCCAGGCGGCCGAGGTCGCGGGATTCGAGGTGGACTGGACCGACTGGACCCAGCTGCCCCAAGGCCTGCGCGACGGTCTGGCAGATTACTATCGCAACGGGCCGATCAGCCGGTCAAGCTTTACGCTGATCGCCAGACACGGCTGAGCGCGCCGCAAGGACGTGCCGCCAAGGCGGCGCAGCGGCAAGCGGCTGTTGTCATGACCAACGCCGCCAAGGTCTGAAAGTCTCGCCCTCGACGCCGCCCTGCGTCAGCGGCGCGAGACCGTTGCGCATCGTGCGTGATCGCGCGTCCGAAGCGCTCTTTCCCGCCGCGCCGCCGGGGGCGGGGTCAGCCGTTTTGCAGGTTTGTCTTCAGCCAGTTTTCCAGCCAATGGATGTTGTAGTCGCCCGAATGGATGTCGGCCTCCTGCAGCAGCGCGTGAAACAGCGGCACGGTGGTGTCGACGCCATCCACGATCAATTCGCCCAGGGCGCGGTTCAGACGGGCCAGTGCGGTGGCGCGGTCCTGCCCGTGTACGATCAGCTTGCCGATCAGCGAATCGTAATAGGGCGGGATCGAATAGCCGTCATAGAGCGCTGAATCCATCCGCACGCCCAGCCCGCCGGGCGCATGGAACTGCGTGATCCTGCCCGGCCGGGGCGAGAAGGTCGGCAGTTTCTCGGCGTTGATGCGCACCTCGATGGCGTGGCCGTTGATCTTCAGATCCTCCTGCTTGAAGGACATGGGCAGCCCTTCGGCCACGCGGATCTGTTCCTGCACCAGGTCGACGCCGAAGATCGCCTCGGTCACCGGGTGTTCGACCTGAAGGCGGGTGTTCATCTCGATGAAATAGAACTCGCCCTTCTCGTAAAGGAACTCGATCGTGCCCGCGCCGGCATAGTCGATCTTGGCCACCGCATCGGCGCAGATCTTGCCGATGCGTGCGCGCTCTTCTTCGGTGATGCAGGGGCCGGGGGCCTCCTCGAACACCTTCTGGTGCCGGCGCTGCAGCGAACAGTCCCGCTCGCCCAGGTGCACCGCGCGGCCCTTGCCGTCGCCAAACACCTGGATCTCGATATGGCGCGGCGTGGTCAGGTATTTCTCGATATAGACCTCGTCATTGCCAAAGGCCGCCTTGGCCTCGGACCGCGCGGTCAGAAAGGCGCTTTCCATGTCGGCGGCGGTCTGCGCCACCTTCATGCCGCGCCCGCCACCGCCGGCTGTGGCCTTGACGATCACCGGATAGCCCATCTCTTCACCCAGCGCCTTGGCGGCGGCGAGGTCGGGCACGCCGCCTTCCGAGCCGGGCACGCACGGTACGCCAAGCGCCTTCATCGTGTCCTTGGCGGTGATCTTGTCACCCATCACCCGGATATGCTCGGCGGTGGGTCCGATGAAGGTCAGGTCGTGGTCCTCGACGATCTGCACGAAATTGGCGTTCTCGCTGAGAAAGCCATACCCGGGGTGAATGGCCTGCGCGCCCGTCACCTCGCAGGCGGCGATGATCGACGGGATCGACAGGTAGCTTTCAGAGCCCGGCGGCGGGCCGATGCAGACCGATTCGTCGGCCATGCGCACATGCATCGCGTCGGCATCGGCGGTGGAATGCACCGCCACGGTGCGGATGCCCATCTCGCGGGCGGCGCGGATCACCCGCAGGGCAATCTCGCCCCGGTTGGCCACAAGGATCTTGTCGAACATCGCCTGGCCCTTATTCGATGATCATCAGGGGCGCGCCGTATTCCACCGCGGCGCCGTCCTCGACCAGGATGCGCTTGACGGTCCCGGCACGGGGGGCGGGAATGTGGTTCATGGTCTTCATCGCCTCGACGATCAGCAGCGTGTCGCCCTCGGCCACCTGCTGGCCGGTCGACACGAAGGCCGGCGCGCCCGGTTCGGCCTGCATGTAGACGGTGCCCACCATGGGCGAGGTCACGGCGCCGGGATGGCTGGCGGGGTCCTCGGACGGGCCAGAGGCGTCCGCCGCCGGCGCCGCCGACGGGGCAGAGGCCATGGGCGCGGGAGCCGCGGCCTGCGTCGGCGCCGCCATCTGCTGCACCACCTTCTGCTTGCGGCTGACGCGCACGTTCAGCGTGTCGTCGTCGCCATACTCGCGCTTGACCTCCAGTTCGGTCAGGTCGTTGTCGTTCAGCACCTCGGCCAACGCCTTGATGAAAGCCACATCCGCGTCGTGGTTCGTTTTGGAAGTCTTGTCCGGCATCCCGTATCCTCGAAGCTTGGATCGCGGCCTGCTGTCCCGCCGGGCCACGCCTGTCTTGTTTTGCGCGCTTATAGGCCAGGACGGGCCTCCTGGAAAGCGCCTATTTGCAAGGGAATCTGGGGCATCCGGTACAGGATTGCGAGGGAAAAATCACATCCGCCGCAAGCAGGTGGCTTTCCGCGCTGGAAAGACCGCGCCGCCGGGCGGCGACGGAGTTTGCGATTGCACTGACCGGCGGTCGGCGAAACACTGGTCGCAAAACATAGACCGCGAGGATGCGCATGAACATCGCCCATTGGCTCCAGCGCCAGGCAGAGGCCGGCGGGACCGCGCCCGCGCTCTTTCACGGCACGAAATGCTTGGCCGACTACGCCGGGTTCCACGCCCGCGCGGCCGCCTTCGCCGGCGGTCTCGTCGCGCGCGGCTTGCGGCCCGGCGACCGCGTGGCGCTCTTCATGGCCAACCATCCCGAGTATCTCGTGGCGCTTTTCGGCAGCTGGATCGCCGGGGCCGTGGCAGTGCCTGTCAACGCCCGCCTGCACGGGCAGGAGGTGGCCTGGATCCTCGACAACGCCGATGCGTCGCTCTGCATCGCGACCGGAGAGCAGGCCAGTGCGCTGCAGGACGCCGCCTGTCCTGTCGCGGCGCCGGGCGAGGTTGCGGGCGACGCGCTGCCCCTCGTGTCGCGGGCACCGTCGGACCTTGCCTGGCTCTTCTACACCTCCGGCACCACGGGCCGGCCCAAGGGCGTGCAGATCACGCACCGGATGCTTCAGGCAATGAGCCTGGCCTACCTCGCCTCGGTCGATGCGGTCAGCGCCGGGGACGCCACGCTTTACGCCGCACCGATGAGCCACGGCGCCGGGCTCTACAGCCTGGTGCACGTGTTGATGGGCACCCGCCACGTGGTGCCGCAAAGCGGCGGCGTCGATCCGGGCGAGATCCTCGACCTCGCGGCGCATTTCGGGCGGATGCACATGTTCGCCGCGCCCACGATGGTGCGGCGCCTGACCGACCATGCCCGGCAACACGGCCGCGACGGCACCGGCCTGCGCAGCGTGGTCTATGGCGGCGGGCCGATGTACGTGGCCGACATTAAGGCGGCGCTGGACGTGTTCGGGCCTGTCTTCCTACAGATCTACGGCCAGGGTGAGGCACCCATGGCGATCACGGCCCTGCCGCGCGAAGACGTGGCGGCCCGGCGCGCCCTTGCCACCGTGGGCCGCGCCCAGGCCGGAGTCGAACTGCGCGTGGGCGACGAAGCGGGCCGGCCCCTGCCGCCCGGCGCTGTGGGCGAGATCATGGTGCGCGGCGACCTGGTGATGCCGGGCTACTGGCGCAACGATGCCGCCACCGCCGAGACCATTCGCGACGGCTGGCTGATGACCGGCGACATGGGGTGTCTTGACGAGGCGGGCTATCTCACTTTGCAGGACCGCTCGAAGGACATGATCATCTCGGGCGGGCAAAACGTGTATCCGCGCGAGGTCGAGGAGGCGCTCCTGCCCATCCTGACGTCTCCGAGGTGGCCGTGGTGGGCCGCCCAAGTGACGAGTGGGGCGAGGAGGTGGTGGCTTTCGTTGTGCCGAAGGCCGGAACGCTGGACCGGAACGCGCTCGATGCGCACTGCCTGAACCGGATTGCCCGGTTCAAGCGCCCCAAGGCCTATGTCGCGGTGGAGGAACTGCCAAAGAACAATTACGGCAAGGTGGTCAAGACCGCGCTGCGGGACCGGCTGTCGCAGCCATGAGGCCCCGGGCGCCGGCGGAAATTTGCAAATTTCCGCGCCATTTTCTTGCAAGAAAATGAGTCAGGATTTGCGCAAATCCTGACCCGGAAAATACGCATTTTCCGGATCGATTTCTGCGCAGAAATCGCCCGCTCAATCCTCGTCCGTGTCGCCGGACAGCAGCCGGTCTGCCTTCTTGCGCACCAACACCGAGCGCAGGTCATGCATCGCCAGCAAGAGCGCGTCGGTCACGTCTTCCAGTTGTTCATCGGTGGCGCGCGATTGTGCCCAGTGCGTGGTCAGGTTCAGGTAATCCACCGCCCGGTGAATGTCGTCGATGTCCCGCCTTGCCAGCAGCTCGGTGCGGGCATCCATCCACTCCTTGATGACCCGCGCATCCTCGTCGCTCAGGTCCCGGTCGCCATGCGGTTTGACCTGGCCGTTCTTGATGTTGATGACCGCGATCTGGTCCATCTCGATCCGCCGCTGGCGGTTCTCGGTGTCCACGCGAAACACGAAAGCCCCGTTCTCGCGGACGCGGAAGTAATAGTCTGGCAACTCGCCGCTCACGCGGGCCTCCCCTGCGACGTGACAGGACTTCGGTCAATCGCCTGACCCATTACGACAATTTCCCGCAAAAGTCCGCTATCCGGGCGCAGGCCTCCGTCAGGGCGGCATCCGATGTGGCGTAACTGACACGGAAATAGGGCGACAGGCCGAAGGCCGCGCCATGCACCACCGCGACGCCGGTCTCCTCCAGCAGCGCCGTCACGAAGGCCTCGTCGCTGTCGATCACGGTGCCACCCGCGCTGGTCTTCCCGACCAGACCCTGAATCGACGGATAGACATAGAACGCCCCCTCGGGCCGCGGGCAGGTGATGCCGGGCACGGCGTTCAGCGCCTCGACCACCAGATCGCGGCGGCGGACGAACATCTCGTTATGCGGGGCGATGAAGTCCTGCGTGCCGTTCAGTGCCTCGATCGCCGCCCACTGGCTGATCGAGCAGGGGTTCGAGGTGGATTGCGACTGGATCTTGCGCATCCCTCCGATCAGCACCTCGGGCCCGGCGGCATAGCCGATCCGCCAGCCGGTCATTGCATAGGCCTTGGAAACCCCGTTGCAGGTCAGCGTGCGCTCGTACAATCCCGGCTCGACCTGCGCGGGGGTGCAGAATCGGAAATCGCCGTAGGCCAGGTGCTCGTACATGTCGTCAGTCATGACCCAGACATGGGGGTGGCGCATCAGCACGTCCGTCAGCGCCTTCAGCTCGTCCCACGAATACCCCGCGCCGGTGGGGTTGGACGGCGAGTTGAAGATGAACCAGCGGGTCCTGGGCGTGATCGCCGCCTCGAGCGCCTCCGGCGTCAGCTTGAACCCGGTCTCCAGCCCGGCCTCGACGATCACCGGCGCGCCGCCCGCAAGCCGCACCATGTCGGGGTAGCTGACCCAGTAGGGGGCCGGAATCACCACCTCGTCGCCCGGGTTCAGCGTGGCCATCAGCGCGTTATAAAGGATCTGCTTGCCGCCCGACCCGATGCTGACCTGCGCGCGCGTGTACTCCAGCCCGTTGTCCCGCTTGAACTTGGCACAGACCGCGTCTTTCAGCTCGGGGATGCCATCGGGCGCGGTATAGCGCGTCTTGCCTTCCTCAATGGCGCGGATGCCCGCGGCGCGGATGTTCTCGGGCGTGTCGAAATCGGGCTCGCCCGCGCTCAGCCCGATCACGTCCTCGCCCGCTGCCTTCATCTCCAGCGCCTTGGCGGATATCGCCATGGTCGGCGAAGGTTTCACGCGGGCCAATGTCGCGGACAGCGGATTCATGTCGCACCTCGGGTGGTTTTTACGCTGTGGTCTTCGTAGGTCATGGTCCATATGCTAGGCAAGACGCATTCGAAGGGCCGAGCCCCGGAAAGGAAGACCATGACCGCCGAGACGCAAGACAACTGGTACGATCCCGAGGCCACCACGTTCGGTGACCGTCTGGCGGGCGCACGCGAGGCGGCGGGCATGACCCAGAAGGAAATGGCACAGCGCCTTGGCGTCAAGCTCAAGACCCTGCAAGGCTGGGAAGATGACATCAGCGAACCGCGGGCCAACAAGCTCAGCACCGTGTCGGGCCTGCTGAATGTCAGCCTGCGCTGGCTTCTGATGGCCGAGGGTGACGGCCCCGAGGCTCCTGCCGATATCGAGGCCAACGCCGACGTCACGGCCATGATGACCGAGATCCGCGCCCTGCGCACCCAGATCGTCGGCACGGCGGAGCGTCTGGGTCGTCTCGAAAAGACCCTGCGCAAGGTCCTGCAGGACCGGGTCTGACCCGCCCCGTGGCCGAAACCGACGACACCAGGCTCAAGCGGCTGCGGATGCGCTCGATGCGCCGTGGCACCAAGGAGATGGACATCCTGCTGATGCGCTTCTCCGAGGCGCGTCTGGCGGCGCTGTCCCCGGCCGAACTGGACCTTTACGAGGCACTGCTGGAGGAAAACGACCAGGACCTCTACCAGTGGATCACGGGGCAGACGCCGCCACCGCCACACCTGGCCCCGCTGATCGGGCAGGTCCGCGCCGTGTCCGCGGGTTGACGCAAGCCGCGAAATACTTCGCATTTTACCTTATATTGGCTGCATTTAACCGATTATTCGGCTTTCTTTGTCACATCGGTCCCCGAGCAGTAGCGCACGGAGACAGTGATGAGTTTTCAACAACAGATGCCGACCGCTGTGCAGTCGGATGGATTCATGGCGGGGTATCTCGATGCGCTGTCCCTGGTGGAGCGGCTGCACCGGCTGCTCCTGGATGTCATCAAGGACGAGTTCGAGCGCATCGGCGTGCTCGAGATCAACGCCGTGCAGGCGCTGCTGCTGTTCAATGTGGGCGACAACGAGGTGACGGCGGGCGAACTCAAAACGCGCGGGTATTATCAGGGCAGCAATGTCAGCTACAACCTCAAGAAATTGGTCGAGATGGACTACATGCACCACCAGCGCTGCGAGATCGACCGCCGCTCGGTCCGCGTGCGGCTGACGCAGAAGGGGCGGGGCATCCGCGATGTGGTGGCGGGCCTGTTCGAACGGCACGCCGAGGGGCTGCAATCGCGCGGTGTCATCACCCATGACGGCATCGACCAGATCACCAGCGCCCTGCGCCGGGTCGAACGCTACTGGACCGATCAGATCCGCTATATCTACTGAAACATTTCGCGAGAAACCGGGGAAACAGATTTTCGCAAAACGCCTTGAGGCAGGCGCAGGTCCGCGGGCTGTGGCGGCACGAGCCGGGACAGGTTCGGCAGTTGCAGTTCGCGGATCAGCTTGCGGCGCATGGCGGCGGCGAAGTCGGCGTGGTCCTGCGCCACCTCGGCAAAGGCACCGGGGCCGTGCAGCACATAGGCGCGGTAATAGCCCGCCAGCGACTTCACGTTGTGCAGGTTCTTCGAGGTGTTCGAGCGCGACTGCGGCCCGATCACCAGCCCGTTAACAGTCACGTCGCCCAGATCCGTCGGGGACAGGTCGCGCGGGTGCAGCCCGATATTGGCTGGTCCGTCACCCGAGATATCCAGCGTCCGGCGCAGGCAGACGGCCTGCCGGTTCAGAGCCGCCACGCCGTAGAGGACCGCCGCGCTGATTGCCGTGGTCGGGTCGTCGCCCGTGGCCTTGCGCGTCGCCCGCAGGCGGGCCGCGACCTCGGCCAGACGCGCCGCACCATCGATCGTGGTCCAGTCCAGCAACAACCGCTGGTCCCGCACCCCGCTCCATTCATAGATCATCAGCCGCACCGGCGCCTCGGGGACGGCCAGAAACGCCGCCTGCACGTCTGGCGCCATCAGGGCGGCGGCTAGCCCGTCGGTCTGAAGCCGGTATTCGGCCGCATCCACCGATCCCGACACGTCCAGCCCCAGCGCCAGCGCCTGTCGGCACTCTGCCTGTGCCAGTCCCGGCCACAGCGCGGCACAGGCCAGAACCAGCGATCGCAATCTCATCCGTGCGGTCCGGGCCGCGTCACGCTGCCCAGGATGATGTCGTTGATTTCACGATATAGTTTACGGGTCATCGCCTCGGTGAACTCGTCGAACCCGTTGGCCACCACCAGAAACGCGCCGGGGCCGTGCAGCACCTCGGCGCCGTACCAGGTCAGCACGCCGGGGTCCTCGCCCAGCACCACCAGCCCGTTCACCGTGACGTCCTGCATCGGGAAATGCCGGTACGCCTCGCGCGGCCCGTAGCGATAGTTGTTCACCCCGTCGCCCGACACGTCGATCACCCGCCGCTCGCAGTCCGGCCCGTTCTGCAAAAGGCTCGCGCCATATCCCAGCGCCGGACCCATCGAGGTGGGAAACTCGTCATGGCTGCGGCGCATCTTCAGCAGGGTTTCCACGGCGGCGTCGATCGCGGCGGGGCGGTCCAGCACCGTCCAGTCCAGTTGCAGCTTGTGCTGGTAGAACCCCGACCACTCGTAGACCGCCAGCGCCACATGCCCCGGTGCACCCCTCAGGATCGCGTGGCGCACTTCCTCGGCATCCAGAGCGGCGGCCAGCCCCACGCGTTGCAAATCGTACTCGGCCGCGTTCACCGAGGACGACACATCCACCGCCAGCACCAGCGCCAGCCGGCATCCCTCGGCCCCGGCCTTCAGTGGCATCAGCGCCATGAGCGCAAGGGCAAGGCCGCGCGCCGCCCTCATTCCATCAAGTCCCTCAGACGCGCCCGCGTCGCCTCGTCCAGACGCGCGCGCAGCACCATGTCGTGGGCGAAAAGGATATCCTCGGTTCGCGTCCCCCAACCGATATTGTGCGTCACCAGCGGCCGCGCGCCATCGGCGCTGCGCCCCTCGGCCACGATCCCGATATGCGGCAGGCCCGAGCCGGTCAGCCGCCAGCTGACGATATCGCCCGGCGCAAAATCGTCCGGGTCGTCGCTCGGGCCCTCTGCCGCGCCCATCCGGCGCAGCAGGGTTTCCAAGTTCGGCACCCGCCGGTGGTCGATGTTGCGATCGGTCGTCGTCAGGCCCCAGATCGAGGGGTAGGCGGCGAAGTCGGCCTTCATGTCACGGTTCACCGCCAGTTGCAGGTCGATCCCGTGCGCATCGCGCAAGGCCCGGATCACCACGTCGGTGCACACCCCCGCTCTCGCGGCACGTCCCCGCCGGGAAAGTCCAGCCCGACATAGGACGGGTCGTAGGTCACCGTCACGCCCACCTGTTCCGCCGCCGCCTTTGCCAGCGGGTTGGCGAGGGCAGGGGTGGCGGCCAGCGCCGCCAGGACAAGTGCAAGGCGGCGCAGACCCATCACCAGTGTCCGGTATTTTCCATGCTGGCCCAGGGCTCCGCCGGTTCCAGCGCGTCGCCCGCCTGCAGCAGTTCCACCGAGATGTTGTCGGGGCTGCGCACGAAGGCCATGCGCCCGTCGCGCGGCGGACGGTTGATCGTCACGCCGTTGTCCTGCAGATGTTTGCACATGTCGTAGATGTTATCGACCGAATAGGCCAGGTGCCCGAAATGCCGGCTGTCATCGGGCAGGTCGTCGTCGCCATCCCAGTTCCAGGTCAGCTCCACGGGACATTCCTCCTGCCCCGGGGGCGCCATGAAGATCAGCGAAAACCGGCCCTGCTCGCTGTCCATCCGGCGTGTCTCCTTCAGGCCCAGCAGTTCGTAGAAGGCCATGGATGTCTCCAGGTCCTTCACCCGGACCATCGTGTGCAGGTATTTCAGCGCCATAAACGTGCGGCTCCTTCGTTTTTGGATACCCCCCACAGTTAGCCGAAAGCGCCGCGCTGTCCAGAGCGGGGCGGGGACCTCAGAATTCCGAGCGGATGCCGAAACTGACCGAGGTTTCGTCCACGTCGAAGCGGCTGATGTTCGACCGCGTCTGCTCGGCATTCAGCGATACTGTGGGCACGAACCCCATGTAGCTCCAGTCCTGGAAGGTCGCCGTGACGCCGCCAAAGGTGCTGGAGTCGCTGCGCCCGCCGGGGACCGTCAGGAAGATGCGGTAGCTGTCGTAATCCACGACACTGTGGCCCAGTTGAAAACTGAGCTTCGCCGGCCCGATCTCGCGCCCCATCGTGTAGCTGACAATCCCGGTCCATTGCTCGCGCGCCTGGTTCACGCCGTCGGTCTCGGTGGTGCGGTAATTGACGTATCCGCCGATGCGCGCGCCATTCGCCAGCTTGTAACCGACCTGTGCGAAGGCTTCGTATTGCGTGGCGTCGTTATAGGGCCAGGTCTCGTCTTCCTGAAACTCCACCGCGCTGCCAAAGCTGAGTTGCGTGTGCTCGCCAAGGCGATTGTGACGCTCGATCCCCAGCCGTGCGAAATCGTATAGCGGGCTGCCACCGTACCACGTGCGCCCGCCGGTGACATCGAATTCCCACTGGCCCCGCTTCGACGCATCGACCATGATATGGTTCACCCCGGCCTGCAGGCGCGAGGACGAAAGGTCCGACCCGCTCAGCCCCGGCACGGCGTTGTTGAATTTCACACGTCGCGTATAGGCCCGTCCGGTCAGCCGGGTCATGAACCGCTCGCCATAGGCGATGCGATAGCTGGCTTGCAGATCGGTGGTGGCGACGATCCCGCCGATGGCCTGCGCGCTGGGCGACAGCACGCCCACCACCGGCACGCCGTCGATGATGTTATAGGGGCTGTTGGACCCGTTATTGACGTTGTCCGAGGGCGAGACCGAGAATTTCAGGTCGAAGTTAAGCGGGTTATGGGCGCGCACCGTTCGGAACGCCTTGATGGAATCCTTCCGCACCTCCTCGGTCGGGGCGTGCTGTACCGCGCGGCGCAGCCAGAATTGCGACAGCGTCAGCCGGTCGTCGGCATAGGCCATCTGAGAGGCCAACTGAGCCGCCTCATATTTCTGCACCGGGGTCCGGGCCGTGTTGAACGCCTTGCGCGCGGATCTGCGGCCGAACCCGTAGGCCTTGACCTGCGCGAATGCCAGCGCCTGCGTGTAATGCGCCTGACCATCGCGCGGGTTGGCCTTGAGCAGTCCTTCGCTCAGGCGATAGGCCAGTTTGGGCCGCTTCTGCTTGAGCGCCTCGACGGCCAGCGCCTGCGCATCGGGCAGGGACAGTTCCACACTTTCGGGCGTATCGGCGCTGTCGGCCGGGGCCGAAAGCCCCCAGGCCGACAGCGCCGCAATCAGCGCCAGTGCGGCGGCTCCGCGTGCGTTACGGGTTGGTGCCGGCACAGCCCGCGGCGTCTTCGACAGGTTGGCCACATTGGTCGAGCACGAAGACACCGTATTCCTCTTCGTTGTCGAGGTCCAGCGGGTTGTTCGGTCCATCGAACTCTTCAAGGCGAACGATACCGGCTACGCCCGACGCGTTTGTCCCGCCAAATACCCCACCATAGGAACCAATCTGTTGGCCATCGACGTTCTCGTCTGGAAAGCCAAGCGCATCGTACTCGACAGACCCCACAAACGTGCCATCGCTGTCAATGGGTGTTTGAACCAGGACAACCGAAGGCAGTGGGGTGCCGCCCTCGACTAGTTCACGACTGGTTATGTTACCCTCTAGATTGCCATTCTCGAAATTTGCGTTAATGAAAACCTGGCCAGTTATTTCGCCAGCTTGAGGAATGCCGAGTTCTGTCTCCGTGGTCGGCGGTTGGGGAGTGAGATCCTCGCCGCTGCCCGCGCCATTTGTCAGACCAACATAATTGCCGGCATAGCTGACCTGTCCGGCTGCCGGTGAGTAGCCTCCGTCACGTTCATAAAAACCGCCGCCAAAAGAGCGATTGCGCGGACCGGGTGACATGGCGGCACCGGCACGCACGGCGGCGTCGTTGTTCGACTGGGCAATATAGATCGTGTAATGCCGGTCCAGACCGTCATCCTGATAGGTGTAGGCTTCATAACCATTGCGATCCTGTCCGGGACGGCGCTGGTAAGGCACCGGATTTGGGCTGCCGTCGAGCGTCAGCCCCTCCACCGTCAATGTCTGCGTCGCCGCATTGTAATTCAGACGGGTCAGGTCACCGGCCAAGATCTGCGGAATGCCAGCCTCGGTGACAGGATTGTCCTCGTCGCCGGGGTCGGGGTCCGGCGCCGCGGGATCGGGATCGAACGGGTTGCTGCCCCCGCCACATGCCAGCAGGAACGCCGGCAGCACGAGTGATGCCACGAAACGGTTCATGATGAGTACTGCCCTCAATATGTGTTCGTTTTTTCTTTGTTTTGCCCAAGAGTCAGGGGTCTAGCGGGCAAAGTCAAAGTTTTTTTCATGGGCTTGCCCAGGAAATTCAGGCTGTGTTGCCATGCAACCTCCACCCGATCTGGAGGATTGTTTGCGCCGCGTCACAAGATATAGTGGGGCGCGACTCGCATTAGTTGTCCGCGCCCCGCAAATGCCCAAAGGCGGAAAGACTTGATGAAGCAATATCACGACGCATTGGTCCATGTGATGGAGCATGGCGTGCCCTCGACCGACCGCACCGGCACCGGCACGATCTCGGCCTTCGGGCTGCAATCGCGCTATGCCATGGCCGACGGCTTTCCGCTGGTGACCACCAAGAAGCTGCACCTGCGCTCGATCATCCACGAACTGCTGTGGTTCCTCTCGGGCGAGACCAACATCGCCTATCTCAAGGAAAACGGCGTCTCGATCTGGGATGAATGGGCGGATGCGGACGGCGACCTCGGCCCCGTCTACGGCCACCAGTGGCGCCACTGGCCGGGGCCGGTGGGCGAGATCGACCAGATCGAAACCCTGATGAAGATGATCCGCGAAACCCCCGACAGCCGCCGCCTGATCGTCTCGGCCTGGAACCCGGGCGACGTGCCCGACATGGCGCTGCCGCCCTGCCACACGCTCTGGCAGGTGCGCATCAATGGCGGCAAGCTGCACCTGCAGCTCTACCAGCGGTCCGCCGACATGTTCCTTGGCGTGCCGTTCAACATCGCCTCCTACGCGCTATTGCTGCACATGCTGGCCCATGTCACCGGCTACGAACCCGGCGATTTCGTGCACAGCTTCGGCGACGCGCATATCTATTCCAACCATGTGGATCAGGTGAAACTGCAACTCTCCCGCACACCCAAGCCGCTGCCGACGCTGCGCATCACCCGGGACGTCAAATCGATCTTCGATTTCCGGTACGAGGATTTCGAGATCACCGGCTACGACCCCGACCCGCACATTCCTGCCCCGGTGGCGGTCTGATGATCTCGCTGGTGGTGGCGACCGACCGCAACCGCGCCATCGGGCGACAGGGGGGCATCCCGTGGCACATCCCCGCCGACCTCAAGTTCTTTTCGCGCGAGACCACCGGAACCGCCTGCATCATGGGCCGCCGCACATGGCAAAGCCTGCCCGAGCGCTTCCGCCCCCTGCCGAACCGCCTGAACCTGGTGGTGTCCTCCGGCACGCCCGACGGCGCCGAGCACGTCCACCGCTCCGTCGACAGCGCCATCGCCGCCGCGCATGACGCCGGCTACGCCCATATCTGCGGCATCGGCGGGGCGGGGATCTACGAGAGCCTCTTGCCCCGCGCCGACCGTCTGGTGATCACCGAGGTCGATCTGGCCGTCGAGGACGCCGACACGTGGTTCCCGGAGTATGAGGCGGCGGAGTGGGAGGAAACGACCCGCTTCGTGCTCCAGTCCGACGACCCGCGCTGCGAGGTGGTGGAGCTTCTGCGCAAACGCTGATCAACCGTTCCGCCCGGCCCCGCCGGGCCGCGCCCGGCCTCCCCCCGGAGGGCGCGTTTGCGACTTCAGACCCAAAATGACCGGCGCGAGCCTGTGGGCGAGACCACCCGGATCGGAACCATGCGCCCTCCAGGTCGGGCGCGCCCCGGCAGAGCCCCCGTCCACGCACCGGCACCACACGCTCCCACATTAAAAATTGACACACCCCCGCCACTGCGTACCATATCCGGTATCCGTGGGACGGGCTTGGAAAAATTCATAGCGAACGAGGATCTTATGCAAATTCTTAAACCCATCGTGGCCGCGCTGGCCATCACCGCCATCGCCGGGCCGGCGTTCGCCGACGCCAAGATCTATCCGTATCATTCCAAGGACAACTATTGCCCCTACGGCCTGCAGCCGATCACCATTTCCGGTGTCATCTCCTGCGGTACGCCGAACCAGTCGCAAAGCTACAAACAGGTGATGCAGCATCCCACGCCTAAGAAACGGCTGCACGTCTACAAGGCGCGCCGCTCCTCCAACTGTGCGGAAGGCGAAAAGGGTTGTTTCTGACCCGCCACTGACAATTCCGGGTTTCGGGAAAGGGCGTGCCGGGGGCGCGCCCTTTCTTTGTCCGGCGCAATCGGTTTTGTTATGGACGCGTATATGCTGCGTATATACAGGCACTATACGTGACGTCATGAATCTGTTACATCCGGGCGGTGCAGGCAATTACAGGAGCACCGCCATGTTCAGGCATATCATCGGCCTCGCGCTCATCGTTCTCGGCACCACGCCGGCGGCGGCGACCAGCCCGATCGCGGACATTCTCTGCGAACCCAGCCATGCGCTCGTGCAGAAACTGTCGCGCCAGTTCGGCGAGGCGCGCTTTGCCCGCGGCACGCAAGGCCCGGATCAGGTGATGGAGGTCTGGACGGACGACGATGGCGGCTGGACACTGGTCGTGACTTACGCCACCGGCACATCGTGCATCGTCGCGATGGGAGAGAACTGGGATAAGGTTCAGGCCGAGAACCCGGCCTGAAGAGAGTGCTGCCTCGCGCGGGTGAAAGGCGGGATCAGACCGCCTTTATGTTGACGGCCATCGGGCGGCCGTCGCGGCCATCCTGAAGCTCGTATTCGACTTTCTGATTGTCGGCCAGGCCGGTCATCCCGGATTGTTCCACCTGGCTGATATGCACGAAGACGTCCTTGCCGCCTTCTTCCGGGGCGATGAAGCCATAGCCCTTCGTCGTATTGAACCACTTAACGGTGCCGGTCGGCATTCCGCTTCTCCTTCTTGCCGTTGTCTTCCCCGGATATGCCGGGCCATGTCGCCAAGGGGGACCGCGATCCCGCGCGTCGGCCCGAAGGCCGCGGGAGGCAGAACCAAGACCACAGATAAGAAGATTGTGCGCATCGTGTAAAAAGCAAGTGAAACACGCGTTCCCGATGCTTAGGTAGGGGGGCACGATGAAAACATGAGCGGAGCGAAGATGATCCTCTACGGGCTGAAAAATTGCGATACCTGCCGCAAGGCGCTGAAATCCCTTGGAAACGCAGAATTCCGCGATGTCCGCACCGATGGCGTGCCCGCCGACGTGCTCGAAAAGGCCCATAAACGGTTCGGCGCCGCCCTGCTCAACACCCGCTCCACCACATGGCGCGGCCTCGGCGAGTCGGAGCGTGTCAAAGACCCTCTGGATCTGCTGGCCGCGCACCCGACGCTGATGAAGCGCCCGCTGATCGACGATGGCGGCACGCTCTACCTCGGCTGGGGCAAGGACGTGCAGGCCGCCCTGGCCTGACCGAGAAAGGAGACCGTCATGCGCAACGCGGCACTCGTCCTGGGGATCATCGGCGGCTGCCTCGCCCTGATCGTCGGGTTCTTCAGCTTCGGCTATACCGAGTTCATCCGGGAATATGGCGAGGTCGAGGGGCTTGCCTCCGCGCTCGACCGCGAGGGGCTGGTGCGCACCGCCAGCTTTGTCTCGCCGCTTCTGGCCATTGCCGGGGCGGCCATGTCCAAGGCGCGGGCGCTGTGGGGCGGCGTCCTGATGCTGATCTCGGCCGGGCTGATGGCCTACACGTTCGGCATCGGTGCCTTCACGCTTTTCCCCATCGGTTTCGTCGGGCTGGCCGGTCTGCTGGCCATCGCGGCGGGCAAACCGGACGAACCCAAGGCGCATTTCTGAGTGAGACCCGCCCCGGGCTTGACCCGGGGCCTCTTGTTGCGGGAGGCCCCGGCTCGGAGGCCGGGGCGGGTTTTCCTTGAATTGACCTGTCAGCCCAGATCCGGCGGCGTCGCGTCCTTGGCCAGCGATGCCGTGACCTCCTCGAGGCTCTGAACGCTGGTCTGCTTTTCGCCCAGGCGGCGCACCGACACGGTCTTTTCCTCGACCTCGCGCATGCCCACGGCCAGGATCACCGGCACCTTGCCCACCGAATGTTCGCGGACCTTGTAGTTGATCTTCTCGTTGCGCAGGTCGGCCTCGGCCCGCACGCCCGCCGCCTTCAGCTGCTCGACCACGTCCAGCACGTACTCGTTCGCCTCCGACACGATCGAGGCCACGACCACCTGACGCGGGGCCAGCCAGAAGGGCAGCTTGCCTTCCCAGTTCTCGATCAGGATGCCGACGAACCGCTCGAACGACCCAAGGCAGGCGCGGTGCAGCATGAAGGGCCGGTGCTTCTCGCCATCCGCGCCGATATACGTCGCGTCCAGGCGCTCGGGCAGGTTGGGGTCCACCTGGAACGTGCCGCACTGCCAGACCCGGCCAATCGCGTCGGTCAGATAAAAGTCCAGCTTCGGCCCGTAGAACGCACCATCCCCCGGCTCCAGCGTATACTCACGCCCCACCGCCTTGATCGCGTTCTCCAGCGCGCCCTCGACGTAGTCCCAGGACTCGTCGCTGCCCACGCGCTTTTCGGGGCGCGTGGCAAAGCGGATCTCGAATTCGGGAAAGCCCAGCTCGCGGTAGACATCCGCGAGAAAGTCGATGAACCGCGCGCATTCCTCCTGGATCTGCTCCTCGGTGCAGAAGATATGCGCGTCGTCCTGGGTGAATCCGCGCACCCGCATGATCCCGTGCAGCGCGCCCGACGGCTCGAACCTGGCGCAAGACCCGAATTCGGCCAGCCGCAGGGGCAGGTCGCGATAGGATTTCAGACCCTGGTTGAACACCTGCACGTGGCAGGGGCAGTTCATCGGCTTCAGCGCGTTGATCCGCGTCTGGTCCTTGTTCTTGACGCCCGCGTCGTCATCCTCTCCGTCGCGGCTTTCGTCCACTTCAACCAGGAACATATGGTGCTGGTACTTGTCCCAGTGGCCGGATTTCTCCCACAGCTTTCGGTCCACGACCTGCGGCGTGTTGATCTCGCGGTAGCCGCCCGCGCGCTGCTTGCGGCGCATGTAATCCTGCAACTGGGTATAGATCGTCCAGCCATTGGGGTGCCAGAACACCTGGCCGGGCGCCTCTTCCTGCATGTGAAACAGGCTCATCTCGCGGCCCAGCTTGCGGTGGTCGCGTTTCTCGGCCTCTTCCAGGAAATTCAGATACGCCTTCAGCTTTTCCTTGCCGGTGAAGGCCACGCCATAGATCCGCTGCAACATCTGCCGGCTGGAATCCCCGCGCCAATAGGCCCCCGCGATGGACATCAGCTTGAACGCATCCGCCGGCACCTGTCCGGTGTGCTGCAAATGCGGACCCCGGCACAGGTCCTGCCAGTCGCCATGCCAGTACATCCGCAACGGCTCGTCGCCCGGAATGGCGTCGATCAGCTCCACCTTGTAGGGCTCATTATTGTCCTTGTAGTGCTGCACGGCGCGGTCGCGTTCCCACACCTCGGTGCGGACAGGATCGCGCAGGTTGATGATCTCGCGCATCTTCTTCTCGATCGCGCCCAGGTCCTCGGGGGTGAACGGCTCGGACCGATCGAAATCGTAATACCAGCCATTCTCGATCACCGGCCCGATGGTGACTTTCGTGTCGGGCCAGATCTCCTGCACCGCGCGGGCCATGATGTGGGCAAGGTCGTGGCGCACAAGCTCGTTGGCGGCTTCCTCGTCCTTCATCGTGTTGATGGCAATCTCGGCATCCTGCTCGATGGGCCAGGCCAGGTCCCAGTGCTTGCCGTCCACATGGGCCGAAATCGCCTTCTTCGCCAGCGAGGTCGAGATATCAGCGGCCACCTCGGCCGGGGTCACTCCGGCGTCGTATTGTCGCGCATTGCCATCGGGAAGGGTAAGGGAGATCTGAGCCATGTCTGGCCTCCTCGTCAGTTTGGCGCCCACGGAACGCCCGGTTGCAAGTTATGGTCTGCGCGGCTTGTGGCCTGCGCGCGCGAGCAAGTCAAGTAAACCTCGCGAATCCTGGGCCTGAATGGCCGTGCAGCAGGGGATTCGGTGTGCAAATGTATGCTTTTCCGCCGCGCCGCATTGCGGCGACATGAGCCGCAACACACCAAGAATATGAGAAAAATCACACTTTACGACTCGCTGCGATTCCCTATATAAGAAAAACGAAACGTACATTCCGTTTTAGTTATCGCCGACTGCAGCACAGCGAAGGAGCAAAACGTCATGAGCCGCTTTAACGAACATTTCGAACTTTCGGTCGAAGACATGGAATTGATCGAAAGCGCCCTGCACCAGTCGAAGGCGCACCAGCCCGAGCCGGTGACGCGCCGCATTCACGACCTGCTGGGTCGCCTGCACAACCAGAAAATCTTTTACCGTCCCAAGTCCGCGCCCTATGTCGGAGGCTAACCCGCCTCAACGACAAGGTGCGCAGTGCAAGCCGCATTCGAACGACTGACAGGACAGGAAAGTGACAAGGCCGAGGCCCGCAACGGGCTTCGGCATATCTTTCTCTCAGCCTCACCAAAATTGCCGATGGCTTGATCGACCCCAAGCTGGTGCTCAGCTGGCTCCTGGGCGTTCTCGGCGCGCCGGGCAGCCTTGTCGCGCTACTGGTGCCCTTGCGCGAGGCCGGCGCGCTCTTGCCGCAGGTCCTGCTCGCGCCGTGGCTCGAACACCGCAAACAGCGACGCTGGATGTGGGTCGTAGGCAGCGCGGGGCAGGGGGCCATGGCCGCCGGCATCGCCGCCTCGGCCCTCTTCCTGCAAGGTTGGGCCGCGGGCCTTGCCATCTGCGTGCTGCTGGCCACGCTGGCGCTCTTTCGCGCGGCCTGCTCTGTCTCCTACAAGGACATTCTGGGCAAGACCGTCGGCCAGACCAAGCGCGGCGCGGTTACCGGCTCGGCGGGCTCGGTGGCGTCCATCGCCGTGCTGGTCTTTGCCGGGCTGATGCTGGCGGGCCTCATCCAGTCCAGGACCGCCGTGATCGCCGCCATCGCCCTCGCGGCCTGCCTCTGGATCACCGCCGCCGTCATCTTCTCGACCCTCGACGAAGACGACAGCACTCCGCAAAAGGACACCGGCCTGCACCGTTTCCGCGATGTGATCCGCGAGGACGCGAACCTGCGCCGCTTCATCCTCGTGCGCGGCCTGCTGACCGCCACCGCGCTGGCGCCACCTTTCCTGGCCGTGATGACAACGCAAGGCAACGAAGAGACGGACAACCTGCGCACCCTTGGCGCGCTGCTCGTGGCTTCCTCGGCGGCGGGCTTCGTCAGTTCCTACGTCTGGGGCTGGCTGGCCGACCGGTCCAGCCGCCTGATGCTTCTGGCGGCGGGTCTTTTGGGCGCGCTGGCCATGGCTGCGGGTGTGGCCGCCAACCTTGCCGGATGGGCGCAGACCACCGCCATCATCCCCGGCGTGCTCTTCGTTCTGATGGTCGCCTATCACGGCGTGCGGCAGGCGCGCTCCACCTACCTCGTCGACATCTCGCCCGAGGATCGCCGCACGGTAAATTCCGCCGTCGCCAACCTCGCCATCGGGATCATTCTGCTGCTGGCCGGCGCCTTCGGCGGTGCGCTCAGCTGGGTCGGTCCCAACGCCGCGCTGATCGGCTTCGCGGCCATGTCGGCCCTGGGCGGGCTGACCGCGCTGGGCCTTCGCGATGTCACCTGACTGCATACCGCCGTATACAATTGTATCGCGCTGTATTCGCCCGCATGCGTGTGTTCACTGTAACATATTGTGACATAAAGAGATTTTTCATTTCCGGATGAAATGCTAACTTTGTTGCACGGCCCCACGGGTCGCAGACGCGGACAAAGAAAACGGTAGATTAAATGGCACGTCTCGATACCAGCACCGACGCCTCCGATGACGCGGGGGATGCGGACGATCCCGATCAAGCGGCGGGAAACACCTATTTCGGCTTCCCGGCCAGCGCGGTCCCCGACAAACCGGGGCAGGAGCGGGAATACACGCTCGACCGCATCGAGCGCAAGATAGGCTCCATTCTCTGACCACCGCTGGCGGCTTGAAACGCCGCCCTTTGGGTGACAGGTTCCCTTCAAACCTCGAAAGGGAACCCAAGATGTCAGAGACCAAGATGCTGACCTCGCCGCAAGGGCGGCGTCTGGCCTATAACAAGACCGACGGGGACGGGCCGGGCGTGGTCTTTCTCGGCGGCTTCAAGTCCGACATGGAAGGCACCAAGGCCCTCCATCTCGAAGACTGGGCCAAGCGCACGAGCCGCGCCTTTCTGCGGTTCGACTACTCCGGACATGGAAAAAGCAGCGAAGCATTCACAGACGGCTGCATCGGCGACTGGGCGGCGGATGCACAGGCCGCGATCGAAGAGCTGACCGACGGCCCGCAAATCCTCGTCGGCTCCTCCATGGGCGGCTGGATTGCCCTGCTCATGGCCCGCGCCATCCCCGACCGCATCGCGGGCCTCGTCACGATCGCCGCCGCGCCGGATTTCACCGAAGACAGCATGTGGGCAGGCTTTACCGAGGCGCAGCGCGCCGAACTCAAGGCCAAGGGCCGTCTCGCCCTGCCCAGCGAGTATGATGAGCCCTACATCATCACCCATCGCCTGATCGAGGAAGGGCGTGACAACCTCGTCCTGCGCTCGGAGCTCAAGCTGCCCTTCCCGGTGCGCTACCTGCAAGGCACGGCGGACGCGGACGTGGACATGTCGGTGGCGCTACGTCTGCTGGATCATGCCAAGGGCCGCGACATGCGCCTGACCCTCGTGGACGGCGCCGATCACCGCTTTTCCGACCCGGACTGCCTCGCCCTCATGACACGCTCCATCGAAGACGTGCTCGAGCGCATCGGGTGAGCGTCGCCGGATCGGCGGATTGCCGTAGCCTGCGCAACTTTCCTTGGTTTTCCGCCGCGCCTGTGGCAGAATCACCTTCATAAAACAGCGCAAAGCGCGCGGGCAGGCTAAGGAAAGCAGCAATGAAGGACCCCTTGGTGTTTCTGCCGGGCATGATGTGTGACGCACGTCTGTTCGGCCCCCAGATCGCGGCGCTCAGCCCCGATTTGCCTGTCACCGTCGCGCCCATCTCCCACGGCGACCGGGTCGAGGAAATCGCTTCGGGCCTGCTCGACCATCTTCCGCGCCGCTTCGCGCTGGCGGGGCTGTCGATGGGCGGCATCGTGGCGCTGGAAATCGTGCGCCGCGCGCCCGACCGGGTGACAAGGCTCTGCCTGATGGACACGAACTCGCTGGCCGAGACGCCGCAATCGGCCGCCAATTACGAACCCATCGTGACCAAGTTGCGCGCGGGCTTCACCGATCAGGCCGTGGCGGCGCTCCTGCGCCCCGAACACCTGGCACCCAATGCAGACCGCACCTCGATCCTGCACATGGTGACCAAGATGGCCGAGAACCTCGGCCCCGAGGCGATCACCCGCCAGGTCCGCGCCCTGCAGCGGCGCCGCGACTACCAGGCGACGCTGCGCAAGATCCACGTCCCGACGCTGGTGATGTGCGGCGTGCATGACACCCTCACGCCGGTAAAGCGGCACGAGTTCATGGCCGGTCTCATCCCCAATGCCGAGCTTGCGCTGGTGCAGGAGGCCGGCCACCTGCCGACGCTTGAGTCGCCCGAGGCCGTGACGGCCGCGCTGCGCGTCTGGCTGAAACAGCCCCTGGTTCTGCACAGGCGGGTGGAGGCGGGGTAGGGCGGGTCAACCTGGCAACTCAGCCTGTCATCCTTGGGCTCGACCCAAGGATCCTTCTGAGCGCGAGATCCCGGATCAAGTCCGGGATGACGTTTGTTTGACTTGGCCGCGCGATTGCCAGACCGCGGGATGGCGAATCGCCCGGCGTTCAAGGCACTTTATGGTAGCCATCTCCGCAAAATCTCGGTGTGAGGCACTTACGTCGCCCAATCGCCAGCCCGAGGGCGGTCTGGCGATCGCGCTGCGGCGCGGCCTTGCCGCGCCTTTGTTCCGCGCGTGGACAAAGACGGGCGTCATCCCGGACCTGATCCGGGATCTCTCCGCCCAAGGCGCACCCCTCACTCCGCCGCGATCTTGGCCTTCTTCTTGTCCTTGCGCGACTTCGTGCGGCTGCGCGCCGCCGGGTCCTCGGAATTGGCGTCGATGAAGTCCAGCACCAGGGGCCGGATGTTGTTGCGCCACGACCGGCCCGCGAAGATGCCGTAATGGCCCGCCTCGGGCTCCAGGTGGCTGGCCTTCATGTCGTCGGGCAGTCCGGTCAGCAGGTCCAGCGCCGCCACGCATTGCCCGGGCGCCGAGATGTCGTCCTTGCCGCCCTCAACCGTCTTTACCGCGACCTTGCTGATCGCGCCGATATCCACCTTGTGGCCATCGACGACGAATTCGTTCCTGGCGATCTCGCCCGCCTTGAAGATCCGCTCGACCGTCGACAGGTAGAACTCCGCCGGCATGTCCATCACGGCAAGGTATTCGTCGTAGAACTTGTTGTGCGGGTCGCGGTCGCTCGCCTCGCCCTGCGCCACGCGGCTGATCTGATTCAGGAACGCCTGGCTGTGACGCTCGGCATTCATCGACATGAACGACGCCAGTTGCAACAGCCCCGGATAGACCTTGCGCCCTACGCCCTTGTACTTGAACCCGACGCGCTGGATCATGGTGCCTTCCAGCTGGCCCATCGTCACGCTGTGGCCGAAATCCGTCACCTCGGTCGGTGTCGCGTCAGGGTCGATCGGCCCGCCGATCAGCGTCAGCGAACGGGGCTGCGCATCGGGGTCCTGCTCGGCGAGGTAGGCCGTCGCCGCGAGTGTCAGCGGCGCGGGCTGGCAGACGGCAATGACGTGCAGGTCATGGCCAAGCTCCCGCATGAATTCCACCAGGTAAAGCGTATAATCCTCGACATCGAACTTGCCTTCGCTGACGGGGATGTCGCGGGCGTTGTGCCAGTCGGTCACGTAGACCTCGCAATCCGGCAGCAGCGACTTCACGGTCGAGCGCAACAGGGTCGCGTAATGCCCGGACATCGGCGCCACCAGCAGAACGCGGCGGTCCATCTCGTCGCGTCCCTGCACGTTGAAGTGGATGAGGTCGCCAAACGGCTTTTCCACCACCGTCTCAATGCTGATCAGGTGGTCGCGCCCGTCCTCGCCGGTGATCGATTCGATCCCCCAGTCGGGTTTCGCCACCATCCGCTGAAAGGTGCGCTCGGTCACCTCGCCCCAGGCGGCCAGCCATTGAAACGCGGGGTTTGGGGTCAGCGCGAAGATGGGGTAAGATGCCATGGAAAACGCCGTCGCGCCCAACCACTGGTTGGTGTTTCGCATGGTTTCCATCAGGTCGTAGGTGGCCATGTACCGCATTACTTGCTCCTTCGGCGCAAACCGCCGAGTTGGTTCCATTCGTCGCAGTCCCACGGGCCTGCGCGGCCAGTATAGGCGGGCTGACGTTGCGCTGTGCTTACCAGACGCACGCATTCCGCGCCATGCTGCATGGCAGAAAGATTAGAGGATTTCGTAGAAATGGCAACGCCCGACACCGCTGACGAAAAAAATCTGGAGCGGATGAACGAAAATCTCGCAAAGGTCGAAGCCTTGTCACAAAGGCTCGTTCAGGCGCTAAGCCACCGCAACCCACCGATGCCTGAACTGAACGGTCCGGGACAGGATCTTTATGCACGTGCAGCGGCCTCGTACTGGCAGGCGCTGATGGAAAACCCCGGCAAGATCTACGAACAGCAACTGGAATACTGGGGCAAGTCCGTACGCCATTTCATGGAAGCGCAGCAGGCGCTGTTGCAGGGCCAGCCCCCCGCCGACGCCGCCGAGGACGATCCCGACCTGCTGGAGGGCGACAAGCGCTTCACGAATCCCCTGTGGAAGACGCACCCCTATTTCCGCCTCGTGAAGCAGCAATACGCCCTCAACAAGCAGGCGGTGGAAAAGGCCGTGGCCGAGGCCGACGACCTCGATCCCAAGGATCGCAAGCGCCTGAACTACTTCGCGAGCCAGATCGTCGACATGATGAGCCCGACCAATTTTCTCGGCACCAACCCCGACGCGCTGGAACGCGCGATCGAAACCGAGGGCGAAAGCCTGGTAAAGGGGCTGGAAAACCTGGTGTCGGATCTTGAGGCCAACAATGGCGAGATGGTCGTGCGCCTCGCAGATGAAGGAGCGTTCAAACTGGGCGAGAACGTCGCCGTGACCGAGGGCGAGGTTGTGTACCGCAACCGCCTGATGGAACTGATCCAGTACGCCCCCACAACCGCGCAGGTCCACAAGACGCCGCTGGTGATCTTCCCGCCCTGGATCAACAAGTACTACATCCTCGATCTCAAGCAGGAAAACAGCCTGATCAAGTGGATCACCGATCAGGGTTACACGCTCTTCGTCGCCTCCTGGGTCAATCCCGACGCGTCCTACCGTGACGTGCGGATCGACGACTATATCGAGGAAGGTTTCCTCACCGCCATCCGCGAGGCCAAGGCGATCACCGGCGAGAAACAGGTCAATGCCGTGGGCTATTGCATCGCCGGCACCACGCTGCACCTGACCCTGGCGCTGATGGCCAAGAGGGGCGATACCTCCGTCAAGTCCGCCACCTTCTTCACCGCGCTCACCGACTTTGGCGAGCAGGGAGAGTTCGTGCCCTTCCTGCAGGACGATTTCGTCGACGGCATCGAAAAGGAAGTCGAAGAGCAGGGAGTTCTGCGGTCCTTCATCATGGGGCGCACCATGTCCTTCCTGCGCTCGAACGACCTGATCTACAAGCCCGCGATCCGCAGCTACATGATGGGCGAAACGCCCCCCGCCTTCGACCTGCTCTACTGGAACGGCGACGGCGCCAACCTGCCCGCCGCCATGACCAGGCAGTACCTGCGCGACCTCTGCCAGGCCAACGCCTTCGCCGACAAGGGCATGAAAGTCTGCGGCGAAACCGTGCATATCAGCGACGTGACCGTGCCGATCATGGCGGTGACCTGCGAGAGCGATCACATCGCCGCGTGGCGCGACTGCTACCGCGGCTTCATGCAGACCGGTTCGAAAGACCGCAGCTTCATCGTGTCCGAGTCCGGCCACATTGCCGGCATCGTCAATCCGCCGTCGAAAAAGAAGTACGGCTATTACATGAACAAGGATCTGCCGCCCACGCCCGAAGAGTGGCTGGAAGGCGCGACAGAGCGCGAAGGCTCGTGGTGGACGATGTGGGAATCGTGGCTGCGCAAGCGCTCGGGCACCAAGGTAAAGGCCCGCGACCCCGGTGATTTCGAGCATCCCAGCCTCGGCCCGGCGCCCGGAACCTACGTGCTGCGCAAGGCAAACTCCTGACGCGAAATACCTTTTTCGGTTACATGAAGGTTTTGCTGCAGCGCAGCAAGAGGGGTTGCAATGCTGCATTGCAGCGTCTATATATGCTGCAGATGCAAACAGCGGGTCAGCCGCTGGCAAACAGAACACGACCGAAACCGAACATTAAGGAGCCGTACCCATGGCAAAAGCACAAGCACAAGACTTCAACGCGATGATGAAAGACATGATGGGCGCATTCCCCGTCGACACCAAGGCGATGGAAGAAGCGTTCAAGAACCAGGCCGCGCTGAGCGAGAAGATGTCGGGCGTCGCCCTCGAGGCCGCCACCAAATCGGCCGAGTTGTCGGGCAAGTGGACCCAGGACACCCTGACCAAGCTGCAGGACGTCACCAAGGCGAAATCCGAGCCGGCAGACTATGCCAAGGCCATGACCGACTTCGCGTCGGCCAATGCTGAATCGGCTGCCGAGCACATGGCCGCCTTCGCCGAGATCGCGAAGAAGGTCCAGATGGACACGGTCGAGCTGATGATGGCTGCTGGAAAAGACTTTCAGGAAGACGCCACCAAGGCCGTCAAGAAAGCCACCGACGACGTGACCGCCGCGGCCAAGAAAGCCTCGACCACCGCTGCCAAGTAATCGCAGCCGGTCACCGGTTTACCGAGTACGGGCCAACTTCCTCCCTTTCTGGCCCGGAACAGCGAAGGGCGAGCCTCACCGGCTCGCCCTTTTTTCGTATCCCTGTCGGAGAGGGCCGGGCCTGCCGGCGCGCTGTCAGCTGTCACGCGGGTCCGCCTGGGTCCCTGCTTGACGTAGCGGGTTGCGCTCAGAGCCGCCGTTCGGGCAAGGCCACTTGAGCCTCGGCTATGCGGGACATTGCTGCCGTTAATGTCTGACGCTGAGGAGACGCGTATCGACGGGCCGTGGTGCGGCGACCCGGCGATGGTGACGGGCAATTCATGCCAGCCAAGCACATCCAACCTCAGCGCGTGGCACGTTACCTGCCAAATCGCCGTGCCGGGGGACGGCCCGGCGATGCGCGGCGGGCTTCGCCCTTGGTCCGCGCGGGCGCTTCGTGACTATGGCAAAAAGGGTTCGCACCGTATATTCGCTGCGATGATAATGAATGGCCGATATGCAGGTTTTGCTGCCGTTCACGACACAGGCGAGCGTCAGCCCCTGGGGTGGCGATCCGACGGCAATTCTGAAGCGCTTTATGCCTGCCAAATACATCCTCGGAATGATCGGTGCGCCCAGCCTCAGCCAAATCGCCAGCCCAAGGGAGGGGCTGACGATGGCCGGGCCGCTTCGCGGCTGTTAACCGGCTGCGGGCTCGATGCCAGTGTCTCACATGCGCTCGCACCAGGCTTTCTCCGCAAGGTGCATGAAGGCCGCAAATGCGGGACGAAGCGGATGTAATATCCCGAGGAGACGCGCATCGACGGGCCGTGGCGCGGTGAACCGACGAGGGTGATGGGCATTTATGCCTGCCAGGCACTTCCAACCCGAGAGCGTGGCACTTCCCCTGCCAAATCGCCGTGCCGTCGCACCAAAGGTGCGCCAACTATAGTCGGCACGCCTCTGGCGTGACGGAACGGCCCGGCGATGCGCGGCGGACTTCGCCCTTGGTCCGCGCGGGCGCTTTATGAGTGTGGCAATCAAGGGGTCACTCAGGACCTCCGCTACCACACGTACAATTGGCGGCTATCGGCCTACGGTGGACATGCACTTGTGACCGCACAACCACACTCGCGGGACCGAGCGATTGCCATCAGATGGCAGCGCTTTAAGGTGGCCGGTGATTTCAACGACTCATCGGACGGACACATGCCCTTTGCCGCAGCAAGAAACCTCGTTCTCCTGGCGTGCAGCCTTCTTCTCGCGGCCTGCGCGGGAACGATGCCTTCGGACCTACCCGGCGGGTCGACATACCCCGAGTATAGCGAGATGCAGGAAGGCCACCTCACCATCGACGCCATCGACCCGCAATACCTGCGCGAGCCGAACCGCCGGACATCTGTGGAATACAACGGCCAGGAAGCCCCCGGCACCATCGTCGTCGATCCCTACGCCAAGTTCCTCTACTACGTCCAGGACAGCCAGAACGCCATCCGCTACCCCGTCGCCGTCGGCCGCGAAGGGCGCGGCTTCAGCGGGCGCGCCACGATCGGGCGCAAGGCGGAATGGCCGGGCTGGACGCCCACCGCCAACATGATCCGCTCCGACCCCGAGGCCTACGCGCCATTCGCCAAGGGCATCCCGGGCGGCAAGGCCAGCCCGCTGGGCGCTCGCGCGCTTTACCTCTACCGGGGCGGCCGCGACACCTATTACCGCATCCACGGCACGAACGACCCGGCCACGATCGGCAACCAGGGCAGCGCCGGGTGCATCCGTCTCTTCAACCAGGACATCATCGACCTTCACGCACGCGTCTCGGTCGGCGCTCCGGTCGTTGTCCGCAGCTACGAACAATCCGTCGCTGCGGAAGGTGTCGAGACGGCCAACCGGGGCGGCGAAATGGTGCCGAAACCTGTCGATCCGGAAAGCGTCTATGCCTATGTCGCCGAAGAGGCGCGGCGCAAGGCCGAGTATGAAGGCAGCCAGTAAGCGCCAGGGCGTCCGCGCGAGTCCTGCATCCCGCATAAATGAGCGGCTGACGGGCGCCCTGTCGAATCCCGAGGACTGAACCCGACGCCGCCTGTCATCCGACGACGCGCCGCGCTTTCGGCGCGTCCGGCGTCCGGTATGAAACGGTCATCCGGGGGCAGGGCAGATTGCTCGGCCTACCCGTTCCCGCGGATTGCAAAAGATTGACCGTATTCCAGTCTTGGTGTTGACGCGATTGCCGATCAGAAGGCTCGCATGACACACCTGTTCGCATTCGGATTCCTCCTCGCAGCTTTTTACCTGGGCGTCGCGAACGGCTTGATCCCCCACAAGCCCGGTGCGCCCCGACGTGGCGCGAGGCTAATGATCGTGGCGGGTGTTGTGGCCTTCGCGATCTGGGAATTCGGCCAATCCACTACCGCCGCCATGACGGCCGTAACCCTCGTGTTCGCGATCTTGTTTATGGTGCTGGTTTTCCTGTTGGGCCTGGGCATCCTGCTTGGCGCTCAAGTGGCGCGGCTCCGGACAAAAAGCACGACACGCACCCTTGCGGTCTGTGCGACGATGGCGGTTCCCGCCGCGCTCTGCGGATTGACGGCGTATCAGCTTGAACGTCACCGGGAAGCCGAAGAAGCCGCCAAAATAGCAGCCCGAAAGGCGTTCCGAAGCCAGACACTCAGCGCGAATTTCGGCGCACATTCCGTGACCTTCCCGGTAAGCCCGGGATTGACGATCAGGCATTTCTGCAAAGATCAAAGCCGGGTCTGTGTGACCAGCTGGTTAGCGGAAGGTATCAACCAGGCGCCAGCCGATGATCTGGTCCTGGTTTCGATGCAATTTTCAAGCATCACCAGTTTCGCGGAGGAATTCACCACGTGGTGCGCTAGCCGCCCCGATATTGCAAATACAGCCTGGTGCGAACGGCATCGGACACGCGATTTCACGCTTCAACTGGAAGGCAAGAGCCGCGTGCCCTGGGGACAGGGCGAAGGTGCCGAACCCTTTGAAGCGCCCGAGCAAATCAATTCGCTTGCGTGTTTTGATCATTGGAAAGGGCGCTATTGCCGCGCCATAATCGACGTTGCTCCGGGAATCGAGGCGCATGTCCCGTCGCACGGTCTGACGCCCGATGACGCAGGCCGGCATGCCCTCGAAACACTGCCCGCAATAAATCGCCTTTGGCAGGCCATGCTGCAAAGCGAATGACCCGCCGCGCGAGGGCGGCCCCCACCACACGCTCTTTCTTTTTGTTCTGCACTGGCATAGGCTTTGCTGCAGTGCACGCATTCCGGGGAGGACACACGTGGCCGAAGATGAAAAACCGCTCCTTATCAAACGGTATGCCAGCCGCCGGCTGTATAACACCGAGACATCGGATTACGTGACGCTCGAGGATATTTCCGAGTTCATACGCGGGGGTCGCGAGGTGCAGATCATCGACCTCAAATCGGGCGACGACCTCACCCGGCAATACCTGCTCCAGATCATTGCCGAACACGAAAGCCGTGGCGAGAACGTGCTGCCGATCAACGTCCTCACCGATCTCGTGCGCAGCTACACCACCCAGGCCACCTCGATGGTGCCGGATTTTCTGGCCGCCAGCTTCGAGATGCTGCAACAGGGTCAGTCCCAGATGATGGAAAACATGGCCAAGGCGAACCCGCTGGCCAAATCCTTCAACCAGATGCCCGGGATGGACACGATCCGCGCCCAGCAGGAGGCGTTCCTCAAGGCCATGACCGGCGGCGGCGTTCCCGGCATGACCGGCAAGGCGCCCGAAGAGGGTGCGCCCGCCAAGAGCGACACCGGCGACGAAGGTCTCGACGACATCAAGAAGCAACTGGCCGACCTGCAGGACAAGCTGTCCAAGCTCAGCAAGTAGGGGCGCCCGCATGGTCGACAGCCCCGGCCGCATCACCCTGTGGGGGATCGAGGTGTTCATGGCCGCGGCCGACGAACGCTCGATCTCCGCCGCCGCCAAGCGCTTGGGTGCCAGCCCCTCGGCGGTCAGCCAGCAACTCACCAACCTCGAGGGCGCGGTCGGTGCGACCTTGCTGCAGCGCAACGCGCGCCCCATCCGCCTGACCCCCGCCGGCGAGATCCTGAAACGCCGCGCCCAGGTCATCCTGAACGAGGCCGCACAGGCCCGCGCGGAACTCGCAATGTCCGACATGTCGATGCTCACCCGTTTCCGGCTCGGCATGATCGAGGATTTCGAGGCCGACGTGACGCCGCAGCTCCTCACCCACGTGGCTGCCGAGCTCAAGACCAGCCAGTTCCTGTTGGAAACCGGTGCCAGCCATTACCTCTACGATCTTCTGGAAAGCCGCACGCTCGACATGATCGTGGCCGCCGAGCTCAACGCGGGCGACGACTGGGCCGAGGTCCATCCCTTGCTGCGCGAGGGCTTCGTCGTGGCCGCCCCCAGGGCCCGGATCAAGCCGGACGGCGACGTGCTGCGCCAACTCAAGCGCCTGCCGCTCATTCAGTACACACAGCGCCATTACATGGGTCGGCTGCTCTCGGCCCATCTCGCCCGGCAGAAACTCAGCCTGCCACACCGCTTCGAGCTCGACAGCTACCACGCCATCCTCGCGCTGGTGGGGCAGGGGACCGGATGGACCATCCTGCCGCCGCTCGCACTGATGCGCGCCCGCCGCTTTGCCGACCAGATCGACGTGATGCCGCTCCCGTTCGAGCCGCTGACCCGCACGATCAGCCTGACCGCGCGCAAGCACATCCTGCAGGACCTGCCGGCCCAGCTGGCCGAAACCCTGCGCCCGATCCTGCGTGACACGATCGTCACCCCGGCGCTGGCCGAGTATCCGTTTCTGCGCGATCAGCTCGACCTGCTCTAGCTCTTTATGTGCCGTAGGCCCGTTCCGGCTCCACCGGCCCCGCCGCCGCCTCTGCCGCCGCAATCAGCGCATCGGCCACGAAGTCGAGATCAGCCCGGCTCAGCCGCGCGGGCAGCCGCACGTCACAGGCCCGCATCAGCATCGCCCGCGTCCGCGGCAGGTCCGGGGTCGGCCCCGGCAGGAACTGCCAGTTCCAGAAGGCCCGCGCATTGTCCGCCGACATGCCGAACACCTGCACCTTCACCCCGCGCTCCGCGGCGGCGGCGGCAAAGGCCCGCACCTCCGCGTCGCTCATGCCGACAAGGTTGAACTGGATCGAATCCGGCGCCCGCTCCTCGAGCTCCAGCTTGTCGGGCACCTGCATCCAGGGCGAGCTGTTCAGCCGCCCGGCCACGTAATCGTGGTTGTCGCGCCCGTCGCGCACCCGCCGCGCCACCTGCGCCAGCTGTGGCCGGATGATCGCCGCGCTCAGGTTGCCCATGCGCAGGTTGTAGAGCGGCAGCCGGTTCTGCCAGTCGGCAAAGGCGGCCGCCAGCAGGGAATCCTCGCCCGCCATATGCTTGGCCCAGTTATGCTCATACGCGCCCGACATGATCACGGCCCGCGCCACCAGGTCGGCATCGTCGGTCACCAGGATCCCGCCTTCGCCCGCGTTGACCAGCTTGTAGGACTGGAAACTGAAGCAGCCCACGCGGCCTATCGTGCCGATCTTGCGCCCGCCCCAGACGGTTCCCAGGCTGTGGGCGGCGTCCTCGATCACCGGGATGCCGCGCACGTCGCACAGCCCCATGATCGCATCCATGTCCGAGGTATGGCCCCGCATATGGCTGACGATCACCGCGTCGATCCGCTCGTCCAGCTTCGCTTCGAAATCGGCCATGTCGATCCGGTAATTCTCGCCCACCTCGCACAGCACCGGAACGCAATCGGCATGGATGACCGACGACGGCACCGCGGCAAAGGTGAAGCCGGGGATCAGCACCCGCGCATCCCGCGGCAGGCCCAGTGCCTTCAGCGACAAAAACAGCGCGGCTGAACAGGAAGACACCGCCAGCGCATAGCGCGTCCCCATCAGCGCGGCGAATTCCCGCTCCAGCAGGCTGACCGGCGCATCCTCGGGCGCGGTATAGCGGAACAGGTCGCCCGATTGCAGCATCCGGTCAATCTCGGCCCGGGCCGCCTCGGGGATGGGTTCGGCGTCATAGACGTTGGGTGCAAGGGTCATGTTCGGATTTCCTGTATATCGTTTTTCGATTTTCCGAAAGTATTACACCAAAACCGTCCCACCCCAAAGCGAAGATTTGGTAACCGCGACGCTCCGCCTCTCTTCCTCTGGCGACAAATATCCCAGGGGGGCGTCGAAACGCCGTTTCGACGCGGGGGACTGGTCCCCCTCCGCCGCGCGGACCGGTTCACCGCGTCTCGGACTGGGCCCAATCGCGAAACGCCGCCACCTTCGGGTCGTCCCACCTCTCCCGTGTCGCGATCAGGCAGACGCCGCCCATGGGCGAGGTGCAGACCATCTCCGGGAAAAGCTTCACCAGCAGGCCCGACTCTAACTCGTCGCGGTTCAGCGCAAGGTCCGCCATCACCACGCCCGCGCCCAGTGTCGCTGCCTTTGCCGCCATGTCGAGATTGGGAAAATCGCTGCCGCGGTCTGGGTCCACGCCGCGCACCTTAAAGGCCTCCAGCCATGCGCGCCAATCGGCATGGCGCGGCGTTTCGTGCAGCAGCAGGAAATCCGCCAGGTCTTCCGGCCGCTCCGGCCGTCCCTTTGCCGCCAGCAGCGCCGGCGCGCAGGCCGGGGTCACCTCCACCGGGAACAACGTCTCGACCCTCAGGTGATCGGGCCGGTCCGGCCAGTTCGTGACCGAAAAGCCCACGTCATACTGGTGCGCGTCAAAGCCATAGGGACCCACGAAATCCGTGGTCAGCCGCACACCGATTTCTGGGTGCAGGGCGCGGAATCTCTCAAGCCGTGGCAGCAGCCAGCGGATCGAGGTGGCGGGTGGGCAGATGATCCGCAAATCCGCCGCCTCCGTCCCGATCCGCGAGGTCTCGGCCAGTATGTCGCCGAAGGCCCGTGTCAGCACCGGCTGCAACCGCCGCCCGGCCTCGGTCAATTCGACGCCCTTGCCGTGGCGGCGAAACAGCAGCGTGCCAAGGTGCTCTTCCAGCAGCTTGATCTGCCGGCTGATCGCCCCGCGCGTCACGTGCAACTCGTCGGCCGCCCCGACAAAGCCACCGTGGCGGGCGGCGGCCTCGAAGGCGCGCAAGGCATTCAGCGGGGGCAGTCTCACGATCCCTCCCAGGGTGAGGTTTTCTCACCAATGATGCCAGAAAGAATGGTTTGAGTGCAAGCCGCCTCAAGCCGTATCCTCGAGGGGTAAATCGACCTCGAAAGGTTTTTCGATGTTCTGTAATTCAACACCATTGCCGCAACATCCCGCGCTCGCACAGCGTTTGTTCCGGTGGCTCACGCCCATGAGAAATACTGAGCCTTCCGAGGCGGCGATGCTGGCCGAGCTTGAGCGCCTGGCCGACACCTCGCCCCACCTGATGGTAGATCTCGGGTTCCGCGAAACCCGCACCGGTCCGCCCGGCGTGACCACGTGGCGGCGCGGGTTCCTGCGGGTCGTCCGCGACCCCGGCACGGGCGCCCGCCATCACGCCTTTCGCGTGCCCCGCGTCTGACCCGCCTCAGATCCCCATCCGGTCCCGCGTCGCGTACCACGTCATCGCCAGCACCAGAAGAGGCGAACGAAACGCCGTGCCCCCCGGAAAGGTCGGCGCCGGCACCCGCGCCAGCGTGTCAAAGCCTTGCGTTTCTCCGCGCACCGCGTCGGCCATCAGCTTGCCCGAGAACGCGGCCATGCCCACACCGTGCCCGGAATACCCCGAAGCCGACAGGACATTCGGCGCCACCCTCGCCAGGTACGGCATCCGTTTCATCGTGATCGCCAGCGTCCCGCCCCAGGCGTGATCGATTCTCACGTCCCGAAGATGCGGGAAAATCTGCGTCATCGGCTTGCGCACCAGCGCCGCGATATCGTCGGGGAAACGATAGCCATAGCTTTCGCCCCCGCCGAACAGCAGCCGCCTGTCATGGCTCAGGCGAAAGTAATTCACCACGAACTTCGAATCCGCCACCGCCACGTCCCGCGTCAGCACCTTGTCGGCATCGTCCCCCAGAGGCTCCGTCGCGACCACGAAATTGTTGATCGGCATCACCTTCGCGGCGACCTTGCGATTGAGCCCTCCCAGATAGCCGTTGCACCCCAGGATCACGTGATCCGCCGTCACCCGTCCTGCATCCGTGGCCACCACGGCGGGCGCGCCTTCGTCGATCCGGTGCACCTCGGCCCGCTCGAAGATCCGCACGCCCGCATCCCGCGCCGCCCGCGCCAGCCCGAATGCAAAGGCCAGCGGATGCAGATGCGCCGCCGACATGTCCAGCGACCCGCCCACGTATTTCGGCGAGGGGCAGAGCGCCTGCGCCGCGTCCCGGTCCAGTCTCTCGATCTGGTCATGGCCATAACGGCGAAAGAGAAAATCGGCATACTCATGCTCTTCGCGCACCTCCGCCCTGGAAAAGCACATATGCGCCACGCCGGGCTTCAGGTGGCAGTCGATCCCGTGCTTCTGCACCAGCCCTTTCACCAGCGCCTTGGAGCCTTCCGCCAGTTCCCACAGCTTCGCCGCATCGGCGCGCCCCACCATCTTTTCCAGCGTCTGCTGATCCTGCCGCTGCCCCGAGCCCAGCTGCCCGCCATTGCGCCCCGACGCGCCAAAGCCGACGCGATGCGCCTCCAGCAGCACCACGTCCAGCCCCGCCTCGGCCAGGTGCAGCGCCGCCGACAGCCCGGTGAACCCACCACCCACCACGCAGACATCCGCTTTCACCTCGCCCCTCAATGGCGGGAAAGGTTCCAGCTGCGGGGTCGTGGCGGCATACCAGCTGTTGGGATACTGTCCGGGTGTATCGTTGGAATAGAGCAGGTTCATTGCGGTACGGTCCTGTAATGGCTCAGCGAAAATGACGGCGCGTCGAGCGTGTCCACCCGGATGCCGTCGACTGTTGCCACCTGCAATTCGATCTTGAAACAGTCAGGGCAGGGGCGGCCCAGATGCGCCTCGGCCATCTCTGCCAGCCGGTCCGCCACGACGGGCGGCTCGGGCGGCGCAAATTCAGGGATCGCGGCAAAGGCATCCTCGGCTTGCAGCGCCTCGGCCATCCGCTCGGTCAGATCGACCGTCAATGACGGCTCGATCACCATGATCCCGCCCAGCCCACGCAGCTCTCCGTTCGTGTCGCGCAAATACCCGTCGATCCCTTCGCCCACGACCGGCCAGCCCCGCGGCGACGGATACTGCCGCCCGATCCGCATCGGGTTCAGCCGATAGGCATCGGTCTCGGGAAAGGCATGGGTGAACCCGGCGACGAACCGCGCCTCAAGTGCCGCCTCGTCAAATGGCTCCACCGGCTCGTGCCCGCTCTCGTCGGTCTCAACCAGGATGGCAGGCAGGCTCAGCCGCACCCGCTTGGGAAACACGATCGTCCCCGGCGCCGGCAGGTTCGGCGGCTCGATCATCACCACGTCCGCATCCTGCATCAGCTTGAACATTCGCGCCCGCGCCGTGTCGTGGTGGTCGAAGCTCTCGGTCACCAGTTCCACCGGCTCCGACGCCTCGACCAGCCCCGCCATGTCCCGCTCGTGCGGCGGATCGAAGGCCTCGTCACCGGAACAAAAGGCCCGGTAACAGCGGTACGTCTCGACCGCCTGCTTGTCTTGCAGCACCGTCACGAAGGCGCCGTCGGGCGGCATGCCCGGCGGGCTCAGGAACACGACCGACAGCAACGTCCGCTTCAGTTGTGCGCCCGGATCGTCGGTGTAAAAGGCCTGCCCCTGCGCCGCCTTCAGCGCGGCGGCGTCCCGCACCACGCGCAGCCCGTCGCCGGTCACCTGTTCATGCAGCATGAGCGCATAGCCACCTTCGTCCAGCGGCAGCCCCTCCAGAAAGTCATGCCGCTCGAGCCCGGCTGTATCTTGGGCCGCCGGTGCCGGGGCAGGGGTGTCGCGCAGCGCCCAAAGCCCTGCCGCCAACAGGGTCATCGCACCAACGGCAAGGACCGTGACCTTAGACATTCATCAGCAGATGCTCGCGCTCCCACGGGGAAATCACCTGCAGGAACTCGGCATATTCCGTGCGCTTGACGATGGAATAGACCCGCGCGAATTCGGGGTGCAGCACGTCGTGCAGCTCTTCCGCCTCGTCGAACAGATCCAGCGCCGCGCCCAGGCCGTCGGGGAAATCCGGCTCGCCCTCATAGGCGTCGCCCCGGTATTGCGGCTTGGCCCGCAGTTCGTTCCTGATGCCCAGCAGACCACAGGCTAGGCTGACGGCGATCCCCAGATATGGATTGCAGTCCATCCCCGCGATCCGGTTCTCCACCCGCCGCGCCTCGGGCTTGGACAGGGGCACGCGGATGCCTGTCGTGCGGTTGTCGCGCCCCCATTCCAGGTTGATGGGTGCGGCATTGTCCTTCACATACCGCCGATACGAATTGACGTAGGGCGCCATCACCGCAATCGCCGCCGGCATGTATTCCTGCAAGCCGCCGATGAAGTGATAGAACATGTCCGTCTCGCCGCCCTGGGGGCCGGAAAAGGCGTTCTTGCCGGTCTCCATGTCGATGATCGAGTGGTGGATATGCATCGCACTCCCCGGCTCGGCGGCGATGGGCTTGGCCATGAAGGTGGCGAAACAATCGTGCCGCAGCGCCGCCTCGCGAATGAGCCGCTTGAAGTAGAACACCTCGTCGGCCAGTTTCACAGGGCTGCCGTGCCGCAGGTTGATCTCCAATTGGCCCGCGCCGCCTTCCTGCGTGATCCCGTCGATCTCGAAGCCCTGCGCCTCGGCGAAATCGTAGATATCGTCGATGACCGGGCCGAACTCGTCCACCGCCGTCATGCTGTAGGCCTGCCGCGCGGCGGCCGGACGCCCCGACCGGCCCACCATCGGCTCGATCTCCTGCCGCGGGTCCAGGTTGCGGGCGATCAGGAAGAACTCCATCTCCGGCGCCACGACCGGCTTCAGCCCCAGTTTTTCATATTGCTTCACCACTCGTTTCAGCACGTTGCGCGGGGCGAAATGGATGGGGTCGTGATCCCTGTCATAGGCGTCATGGATCACCTGCAACGTCCAGTCTCCGGTCCAGGGCGCGGCGGTGGCCGTGCTCAGGTCGGGCGTCAGGATCATGTCGCGCTCGATGAACCCTTCGGCCCCCGCGGCCTCGCCCCAGTCTCCGGTTATCGTCTGGTAGAAGATCGAATCGGGCAGGTGGAAATACTCCTGCCGCGCGAACTTGGTCGCCGGCACCGCCTTGCCCCGCGCGATGCCGGGCAGGTCGGCGACGATGCATTCCACCTCGTCCAGCCGGCGGTTTTCCAGATAGGCCTGTGCCGCCTCGGGCAGTCCGGCCGTCCAATCCTCGGCCATGTCAGGCCCCTTTCCTGAAATGCACCGCCATGCGCGCGGCAAAGGCGGCGGCGTCCGTGGGCGTCTCGGCACTGGCGGTCGCCTGGGCCAGCTGGTCGTCCGGCACCACGCCCGCGCCGCGCTGGTCGATGATGGTCTGCAACACACGCGCGGTGAATTCCGGATGCGGCTGAATGGTCAGGATCGTGTCCCCGATCATCAGAGCCGCGTTCTCGCAGAACTCCGACCGCCCGATCACCTCCGCGCCCTCGGGCAGCTCGACCACCTGGTCCTGGTGCCAGGCGTGCATCGCCATCGGCTTGCCCTCGATCTGGTACTCGGTGCGCCCCACCGACCAGCCGCCGGGAAACTTCACCACCTTGCCGCCCAGGGCCTGCGCGATGATCTGGTGGCCAAAGCACACGCCGATCAGCGGCTTGCCCGCGTCGCGTATGTCGCGGATGAACGCCTCCAGCGGCTTGATCCAAGGGTGGTCCTCGTAGGCGCCGTGCTTGGAGCCGGTAATCAACCAGCCATCGGCGTCGTCGGGGCTCTTGGGGTAAACCTCGTCCACCACGTCGTAACGCTCGAAGGTAAAGCCGTCCCGCCCCAGCAGGTCGGCGAACATCGCGTCGTAATCGCCCGTGCTCTCGATCAGGTCGGGCAGGGCGTGGCCGGTCATCAGGATGCCGATTTTCATGTCACACCAGAAATTTGATCAAATTTACGCTAGCCGAGCCAATCGGCCCGATCAAGGCCGTTCTAGGCCATTTCCGGCGCCCACGCCACGGCCTCCGCGGGTCCGGCACGTTAACGATTTCGATCTGAGAAAATTACCGACGCGATACCACCCGGATACCGACGTAATACCGACGTGGGATTGCGGCATTAACATTTGAGTCGCTCAGACCGTCTCCAGATAGATTTTCCAGTGCTCCGCCGCGTCCATCTCTGCGAATAGCTCCAGTTCCTGCCGCTTGGTCATCACCAGGTTCTCGATCAGCATCGGCGTGAAAACGCGCGCCAATATGGGCGCCTGCTCGAACAGGTCGATGGCACTCTCCCAATCTTCGCAAAGCTGCAAGAGGTTGAGATCATAGGCATTTCCCGTGATCGGCTCGGGCGGCTCCAGCGCGTCCTCGATGCCCGTCAGGGCCGCACCCATCACCCCAGCAAAGGTCAGATAGGGGTTGGTATCGCCCCCCGCGACCCGGTGCTCGATCCGTCGCGCCTTGGGGCTGCCGCCGGGCACCCGAATGGCCGCCGTGCGGTTCTCATAGGCCCAAGCGACGCCGGTGGGCGCATGGGCCCCCGGCACCAGCCTTTCATAGCTGTTGGCGTGAGGCGCGAACAGAAGCGTGCTTTCCCGCATGGCTGAAATACAGCCCGCAACCGCCTGTTTCAAAAGGGTTGTTCCCTCGTCCCCGCCATTGTCAAAGACGTTCTTTCCATCCTCATCCCAGACCGAGAAATGCAGGTGCATCCCGTTGCCCGCATCGTCGGCAAAGGGCTTGGCCATGAAGGTCGCGGCAAAGCCGTGGTTGCGCGCCAGGTTGCGAATGAGCCGCTTGAACAGCCAGGTATCGTCAGCCGCGCGCATCGCATCCTGGTGGTTCAGCGTGATCTCGAACTGCCCCACACCGCTTTCGCTGGTCATGGTCTGCGCCGGGATGCCCATGGCGGCACAGGCGTCGTAAAGCTCTGACAGGAAGGGGTCAAAGAGGTCCAGCTGCGCCATCGACAGGATCTCTTCCGACCCGATTTCACGGCCCGTTAGGGGGTTCTTAACCGGGCTGAGCGTATCGTCACTGTCATCGACCAGGGTGAATTCCAGCTCGGTCGCGGCCACCACGCGCCATCCCCGCTTGGCATAGCGCGCCAGTACGGCGTCCAGGGCATGGCGCGGGTCGCCCTCAAAGGGGCGGCCATCCTCGTGATACATGGCCATCGGCACCAGCGGCTGTTCGGTTTCCAGCCAGGGCAGGGGCAGGGCGCCGCGCCCGGTGGGCAACAGGATGCCATCGGCGTCCCCGGTCTCGAACACCAGCGGGCTGTCCTCGATGTCGGCCCCGAAGATATCGAGGTTCAGCGCCGAGATGGGCATCCGCACCGCGCCTTTCTCCAGCTTGCTGGCATAGTCGCCGGGCACGCGCTTGCCGCGCATGCGCCCGTTAAGGTCGCACGCCGCCACGCGAAAGGTCTGGTAGGTCGAAAGGTCCATGAAGCGTTTCTTTATCCAAGAATAAAGCGGGGGGCCAGATACATTCGACCGCCCGCCTTTTTCTTGCTAGAAATACTCAATTCCAAGGGTTTACCCGGAAACTGACGCCCGATGGATGCTGTCGATCGACGCCGCGATCGTGTCATTGAACTCCGCGTCAGATTGCTGGGCCGACAGCCCTTCGGTCAGCGCGCGAGAGAAACTGGCGATCATGCCGGTGTTCTTCGACAGCCGGTCATTGGCCTCCTCCCGGCTGTAGCCGCCCGACAGCGCAACGACCCGCAGCACCCGGGGATGATCCACCAGCGCCTTGTAGTGGTTCGGTGTCTCGGGCAGCGTCAGCTTCAACATCACCTCGCGCCCCTCGGGCAGGGTGTCGAGCTGTCTTGCAATCTCGTCGCGCAGGATCGTTTCAGCCTCCGCCTTGTCATCGATCGAAATCGTGACCTCCGGCTCGATGATCGGCAGCAGCCCGTGATCGAGGATGTTGTTGCCGATCTCGAATTGCTGGTCCACCACGGCGGCAATGCCCGAGCCGGAGGCCGCATTGATCACCGACCGCATCTTGGTGCCGAAGATGCCCGCGTCATTGGCCCGGCCCAACAGGCTTTCAAGATCCGGGATCGGCTTCATCAGTTGAACGCCGTCCGCCTCGTCCGCCAGGCCCTTGTCAACCTTCAGGAATGGCACCACGCCACGCTCTTCCCACATGTATTGCGCCGACGGCTTGCCGCCCATCTCGCGGTCCATGGTCATCTCGAAAAGGATCGCGCCCAGCACCTTGTCGCCGGTAAAGGCCGGCGCCTGTGCGATGCGGGTCCGCATGTCGTGGACAAGGTCGAACATTTCTTCGTCCGAGCTGTAGGCGTCTTCCTCGACGCCATAAAGCCGCAGCGCCTTGGGGGTCGAGCCGCCCGACTGGTCCAGCGCCGCGATAAACCCTTGTCCCGCCCGCATCTGCTCCGTTTGTTCCGCCTTCGACATGCCATCCCTCTTGCCGGTAGATATGATTTTCCAGTTTCATACGTGAGGGCCGCTCGCCGCGCAATGCTCGGTGACGCCAAGGCGGCGGGGCTGCGCGAACATAACGCGCCCACCGCCGCAAGCTTGTGCAACCGTCAATCCGCCGCCGAATACCGGTCCGCGAGGTCGCTCTCGATCCAATCGGTCAGCGCCCGGGTCTGCACCTCGGTCCTCAGCGCCTGCCACGTCGCACTCACATCCAACCCGCGGTTCGCAAAGCGGTTCTCGATATCCTCGCGCAGGGGGCGGGCGCCGATATCGCCCGCCGCTTCGGCAATCAGGGCGAAATAATAGGCCTGTCGGTAAGAACGCGGCGCGCCAAGCCCGGTGAAATAAGCCAGCGCCTGCGAGCGCACGGCACGGATGTCATCCCCTGCCGGAAGGGCCGGCGCGCTCGGCTGCATCTCGATATGCGCATCCTGTGCCGCCAGGACCTGCGTCGTGGCCAGCCGTTCTTCCAGCCGGTCGAGCATGGCAATTGCCCCCGGCTGCCGCCCCGCCGCGGCGGTCAGCGTGTTCTGGTAGGCTGCGTCGGGATCGGTCGCCGCCTGCGCCTGTGCGGTCAGAAGCGCCGCCTCGGGCGCCTCGGCGCCACCTTCGACCAGCAGGGGAGCCAGGATATCCGGCACCAGCGCCTCGGTGCGCGGCACGCCGTCGCCCTGTAACAGCGCCTTTGCGATGTCGAGACGTTCCGCCGCGCTGACATCGCCTTCATCAAGCCGCCCCAACGTGTCGGCGCCCATCAAGTTCGCCCGGGCGATGGACGCGGTTCGGGCATCGGGCGCCAGCGCTTGCAAGAGCTCTTCGGGTCTCTCGTAAATCTCGGGTTCCAGCACGATGCCGCTGGCGGGAAGCTGCGCCTCGATGGTGATCTCGCCAGGGTCGCGCACGAAATCCGCGACATGGTTCATCAGGTCGTCGATGAACCGCCGTTCGGTCGCGGTCAGGGCGCGGGTCCCGTTGTTGCTGAGCATGTTGGTCAGCTCTTCGGTTCCAAGACTCTGGATCACCTCGGGCTGGCGCAGGTTCTCGGGGATGAGCGACGACAGCCGCTCCCAGCCGCCCTGGTCCTGCAGGCCCACGACAGCGCGGCGCACGCGGACCGCCGGATCGCCCGGCAGGCCGAACTGGTCCAGCCGCGGCAGGACCGCCCCTGCCGCGGCGAGATCGAGGATCGCAAGCTCATTGACCGCGGCCGAGCCGTTGACCCGAATCTCGCCGGTGCTGTGCACGTATTCGGCCTCGTAGGTCAGGCGGTCCACCTCGATCGCGTTGTACCCGGCCGAACGCAGGCCAAGCCCCACGTCGCGCGGCACACAGGCGATGGCGGCATTCGCCCCGACCATCGTGCTTGAAATCGTCGCCACGCCGAACGCCGCCGCCGGCTGGCCCAGATCGACGCTGATGCGCTGCACCGTGATCTCGCACTGACGGGCGCGGTCATGCGGCAGTTGCGGGCGCAGGGTCACGCCGGTCAGGGCCACGGTGCCGCGCAGGATATCGGTCTGCAGATGCTCGTACTCGACCTCCATCTGCGTGCGCAGCGCCGAAATGGCCACGCTGGCGAGGCTTTCGGCGATCCTGTCGACGGTAATCAGGTCAAGCAGGCCCGGCTTCGGGTCGCCCTCGGCGCTGCCCGGTGTGGCAAGGCCGAAGCAAAACACGGCGGCGATGGCAGATGTGAAACGGCGCATGATGGGCTCCCCCGGGTGAAATCGCACTGCGGGCAGGCTAGGCCCGCATCGACAGATACCACAGTCCGGGATTCCATACCTTTTAAAAGCGGTCACGGCGCCTGTGTGGGGCGAGGAAGGAGTCAACCACCCAAAGCCGCCACACCAGGCAGGGTCTTGCCTTCCATCCACTCAAGGAACGCGCCACCGGCGGTGGAAATATAGGTGAAATCCTCGGCCGCGCCCGCCTGGTTGAGGGCCGCCACAGTGTCGCCGCCGCCTGCGACCGATGTCAGCTTTCCGTCGCGGCTGCGCTGGGCGGCATGGGCGGCTGCGGTGTTGGTGGCCGCATCGAAGGGCTCGATCTCGAACGCGCCCAGGGGGCCATTCCAGATCAGTGTCCGCGCGGTATCGAAAGCGGCGGTGATCCGGGCGACGGCCTGTGGCCCGGCATCCAGGATCATCGCATCCTCAGGGCAGGCGTGGGCGGGCACGGTCCGGTACGCGGCACCGGCGCGGAACTCCTCGGCGACCACCACGTCGGCAGGCAGCAGGATTTCGCAGCCCGCGCCGCCGGCCTTGACCATGATCTGGCGTGCGGTGTCGGCCATGTCGTGCTCGCACAGTGATTTGCCGACGCTCAGGCCCTGTGCGGCAAGGAATGTGTTCGCCATCCCGCCGCCGATCACCAGCTTGTCCACCTTCTCGACAAGGTTTCCCAGAAGGTCCAGCTTGGTCGAAACCTTGGCCCCGCCCACGACCGCCACCAACGGGCGCTCGGGTCGTCCAAGAGCGGCTTCCAGCGCCGACAGCTCCGCCTGCATCAACCGACCGGCACAGGCGGGCAGGCGGCGTGCCAGCGCCTCGGTCGAGGCATGGGCGCGGTGCGCGGCAGAGAAGGCATCGTTGCAATAAACGTCGCCAAGGCCCGCAAGGCGCGCGGCGAAATCGGGGTCGTTCGCCTCTTCGCCCGGGTGAAAACGGATGTTTTCAAGCAGCAGGACCTCGGCGGCCTTGGCCTCGGCTGTGGGGTTCTCGGCCCCTTCCAGCGTTTCGATGAACTGCACGCTGTGGCCTGTGGCTTCTTGCAGGGCAGGGACCACCTGGCGCAGCGACATCTCGTCCACGACCTTGCCCTTGGGCCGTCCGAAATGCGCCAGCAGCAAGGGCTTGCCGCCCGCGGCAAGGATCGCGTCAATGGTGGGCTTGATCCGCTCCAGCCGCGTGGCATCGGTGACACGTCCGTTCTCAACGGGCACGTTGATGTCGACCCGCGTCAGCACCGTCTTGCCGTCCAGGTCCATGTCATCAAGCGTCTTCCAGCCCATCACGATCCCTCCCACGGATGCCAGTCGCGGGCCTTTTGGCGCGACCTTGCAGGGGCGTCAAGCTCTGGCTTGGCAATCCCGGCCCAAGCGCCTAGGTATTGCCCAGCCCAAGTCAAAAAGGAGGCCCCGGATGGCCGAGATCAAAGACCCCGAGAACACGATCCTGATGGAGCTGAAGGACGGCACCGTGACGATCGAGCTGCTGCCCGACGTGGCCCCGGGCCATTGCGAACGCATGAAGGAACTGGCGCGGTCTGGTCAGTACGACAACGTGGCCTTCCACCGGGTGATCGACGGCTTCATGGCCCAGACCGGCGACGTGGCCAACGGCAACATGGAAAACGATTTCAACCTTCGCATGGCGGGTACGGGGGGCAGCGATCTGCCCAATCTCAAGGCAGAGTTTTCGGGCGTACCGCACGACCGCGGCACGCTGGGCGCCGCGCGCAGCCAGAACCCCGACAGCGCCAACAGCCAGTTCTTCATCAACTTCTCTGACAACCATTTCCTCAACCGGCAATACACGGTCTATGGCCGGGTCATCGACGGCATGGAACATGTCGACTCCATCACCCGCGGCGAGCCACCCGCGAGTCCCGATCGGATGATCAGCGTAAAGGTGGCCGCCGATGCTTAAGCTTTCTGCACTCTTCACCATTCTGGCCGCTCCGGCGCTGGCCACCGGCCTTGAAATCGAGGTCGCGGGCGAGGCCAACGGCACGATCAAGGTCGACCTGCTGGAGGACGTGGCGCCCGGCCATGTCGAGCAGATCACCGAACTGGCCCGCGAAGGCGCCTATGACAACGTGGTTTTCCACCGCGTGATCGATGGCTTCATGGCCCAGACAGGCGACGTCGAGTTCGGCAAGATGGGCGGCGACATGTCCATGGCCGGCCGCGGCGGCAGCGATCGCCCGGACCTGGCCGCCGAGTTCTCGGACATCACCTTTGACCGGGGTGTTGTGGGCATGGCACGCAGCCAGAGCCCGAACAGCGCCAACAGCCAATTCTTCATCATGTTCGCGCCGGGCCCGTTCCTTGACGGGGAATACACCGTCGTGGGACGCGTGACCGAAGGGCTGGACGTGCTGGACGACATCAAGCGCGGTGAAGGCCCCAACGGTGCCGTTATCGGCGAGCCGGACCGCATGGTGTCTGTCACGGTCACGGAGTAAGGCGCGTGACGGCCACGGGGTACGAGCCGCTGAACGTGCTCAAACCCGTGGCCGACCGCATCTGGATCATCGACGGTGCGCCGGTGACGGTGATGGGCTTTCCCTTTCCCACCCGGGCCACGGTGATCCAACTGGAGAATGACGACCTGTGGGTGCATTCTCCGACCCCGCTCACCACGGATTTGCGGGATGCCTTGGCGGTGCTGGGGCCGGTGCGGCACCTGATTGCACCCAACCAGTTTCATTTTCTGCACATTCCCGAATGGGCTGAGGCCTATCCCGATGCGGCTTTCTGGTCTGCACCCGGTACGCATGAACGTGCAGCAAAGCTTGGGATCGGTTTGCCAAAAGGGCAGGAACTGAAGCGCTGCGCGGCAGAGGCCCATTGGAATGGACAGATCGACCAGCTCTTTGTGCGCGGCAGCCGGACGCACAAGGAGATGATTTTCCACCATAAGGCCTCCACCACGACGATCCTGACCGACTTGATCGAAGCCTTCGAGACCGACAAGCTGCCCGCGCGCTGCCGGCCATTCGTGTGGCTGAACGGCATCGACGACAGCGATGGCAAGACACCGCCCCTGATCCGCTGGACATTTCGTGACAAGGTGGCCTTTGCCGAGGATATCGAGACCATCGTCGGCTGGGGCGCGCGGCGCGTGATCATCGCACACGGGCGCTGGTACGAACGCAATGGCACGGCTGAGTTGGAGCGGGCCTTTCGCAAGTTGCTCGGTCCGCGCCAGTGGGACCGGGCGATGCGGGACATGAAGGCGCGCGAGCGAAAGGACGATCCTCGCTAGGGTGCTCTTGAGGCGGGCGCGCAGTTCAGGCAGGCTGTTTCGTATGTGCTGCCGGTCTCAGCGAATTAAGGTCGGGCGAAAACGAATCCTGACGCGCCTTTCCTGTGGCAGGTGACGGTTCAGCCGCCGGTTCACAAGCCCGAAGATCGAGATCACCACCAGTGTCAGCAGGATGAAATACCCTGCCAGGATCGGGTAGGGCACGAAAGGGTTGAAGGTCTTGTCCGCAAAGTAGTTCGCGTAATAAAGCGCGTCGCCCCGCTGTTGCCACGCCGGAAAGGCCGAGAAGAAGACCAGCGTGGTGGCGTGAAACAGGAAGATCGCCTCGTTGGTGTAGGCGGGCCAGGCCAGACGCAGCATGGTGGGCCAGATGATCCGCCGGAACCGGGTGAACCCCGAGAACCCGTAGGCATCGGCCGCCTCGACCTCGCCCTTTGGGATAGAGCGCAGCGCGCCATAGAAGATCTCGCCGGAATAGGCGGCCGTGTTGAGGAAAAGCACGATCAACGCGCCCAGCCAGGCGGCGGTAAACGGGTCGAAGGCCGGGTAGACGGATTTGAGGTTCAGGAAGGCCGCGTAGGCAAAGAAGAACTGGATGAAGAGCGGCGAGCCGCGGAAAATGTAGATGAACCAGGCCGAGGGCTTTTGCAGCAGGCGGTTGGGCGAGGCCTTGCCCACGGCCACCAACGTGGCGAGGCCAAAGCCGAGGATGATCGCCAGAACGCCGAAATAGATGTTCCAGATCATGCCGGAGCCGATCAGTGTGACCTGCTGGCAGAGGGTAAAGTCCTCGCGCGGCAGCAGACGTTCTCCCAGCCCGATGGAGCGCAGCCCGTAATCCTGGATGGTCTGCCAGCAACTCATCACGCCGCCGCCTTTCGCAGCGCTTCGCCGCCCGTGGTGGCCTGGCCGTGCGACAGCTTTATCATCAGACGGTCGAGCACGATCTCGGACACCCGCGTCAGGCCAAGGTAGAAGACCAGCAGCGCCAGGAAATACCACATGCGCCAATCGCCGTGCGGATAGTCGGTGAATTTCGGCAAGGCCGTGCCGGCCAGTTCCCGCGCCCAATAGACGATATCCTCGACGCCCAGCAGGAACAGCAGCGGTGTCGCCTTGGTCAGCACCATCCACACGTTACTGAGGCCGGGCAGGGCGTAGATCCACATCTGCGGGACGAGAATGCGCCAGAAGCTCTGGCGCGGTGTCATGCCGTAGGCTTCGGCGGTTTCCATTTGTGCGCGGGGCACGGTGCGCATGGCGCCGTAAAGCACGTTGCCGGCAAAGGCGCCGAAGACGATGGAAAAAGTAAGAACGGCGAGGAAAAAGCCGTAGATCTCGTGCACCCACTGATCGGCCTCGCCCAGGGGCAGTTTGGCCGCCTGGCAGACGATGAAGTCATTACCTTGCCGGATCGGTGCGTCCCAGTCCGGGCACCTGACCTTGTGCCGGACCCATTCGAAGCCCTGGTCGAGCGCGATGATGAAAAAGAGAAAAAACGCCGTGTCGGGCACGCCGCGCACCAGGTTGATATAGCCATGCGCCACCCAAGCGAGCGGGCGGAATTTCGACCGCGCGGCCGAGGCGGCGGCAAAGCCGAACGCCAGAGCGGTCGGCGCCGTGATTGCCAGCAACACCAGCACCAGTCCGACGGCGAAATAGAGATTGGCGTGCTTGGCCGTGGTCAGGTAGCAGGCCAGCCACTGAACATCGCCCAGCACGGAAGGGTCGGTGCAGAACTCAAACATGGCAACGTCCCGAGGCCCCGCTCATGGGCATCGGCCATCGCGTGACGCCGGGTGCGACTTTGCAAGTGGTATCGGCCATGTGTCCCCGTCAGGCCAGAAGCGCGCGCCCCGGAAGACCCGGGGCGCGCGACTGGATCAGCTTATTCGAAAGTCGAGGCGACTTCCCATTTCTTGATCAGCTCGTTCAGGCTGCCATCGTCCTTCATCGACTGGATCGCGGCGTTGAACGTCTCTTTCAGCTCGGTGTCGGATTCGCGGACACCCATGCCGACGCCGCCGCCCAGCGGCACGTCTTCGCCCACGAACATCATGTCGCTGTCCTCGGCCACGATCGGCGCGAGGAAAGATTTATCGGCCAGAACCGCGTCAGCCTCGCCGTTCTTGACGGCAGCGACTGTTTCCTCGGGCGTGGCGAATTCCACCAGCGTGGCGCCGGATTCCGCGATGTAGCCGGCCTGGATCGTGCCGGTCTGCGCGGCGATCACGCCACCTGCGACATCCACGTCCTCGGACATACCGGCATAGGCCGACGGATCCGGCGGCGTGTAGTTCTGGGTGAAATCAATCACTTCGTCACGCTCATCGGTGATCGACATGCCTGCGATGATGGCGTCGTAGTTGCCCCCCACCAGGTTGGGGATGATCGAATCCCAGTCATTCTTGACCCATTCGCAGGTCAGTTCGGCGCGCGCGCAGAGCTCGTCGCCCAGCTCCCGCTCGAAACCGTCGATTTCGCCCGCGTCGTTGACGAAGTTCCAAGGCGCATAGGCGCCTTCGGTTCCCAGGCGGATCGTCTTGTCCTGGGCCATCGCCATGCCGCCGGCCAGGGCCGCGGCGAGTGTGGATAGAACTAGCTTTTTCATAAGTGTCTCCCTTGCTTGGTTCTTTTGGTTCAGGCGGCCATCGTCGAGCTGAGAAACTGACGCAGCCGCTCGGATTTGGGCGAGCCGAAGAGTGTCTCCGGATCGCCTTCTTCTTCGATCAGGCCCTGATGCAGGAAAATGACGTGGTCCGACACGTCATGGGCCATTTTCATGTCATGGGTCACGATCATCATGGTCCGCCCTTCGGCGGCCAGGTCCTTGATCACGCGCACGACTTCCTGTTCCAGTTCGGGGTCGAGCGCCGAGGTGGGTTCGTCGAACAAAAGCGCCTCGGGTTCCATGCAGAGCGCGCGCGCGATGGCGGCGCGTTGCTGCTGCCCGCCAGAGAGTTGGGCCGGGTAGACATCGCACTTGTCGCCGATGCCGACCTTTTCGAGATAGCCGCGTGCGGCCTTCTCGACCTCATCCTTGGGACGGCCCAGCACGGTCACCGGCGCCTCCATCACGTTTTGCAGGATGGTCAGGTGGGCCCACAGGTTGAACTGCTGAAACACCATCGACAGATTCGTGCGGATCCGCAGCACTTGCCTGGGGTCTGCCGGGTGCCGGTTCAGGCCGGTGCCTTTCCACGTCACGGGCTCGCCCTTGAACAGGATGTCTCCCTGCTGGCTGTCTTCCAGCAGGTTGGCGCAGCGCAGGATGGTCGACTTTCCCGACCCCGAAGAGCCGATCAGCGACACCACGCTGCCCTTCGGCGCGGTGATGTCCACCCCCTTGATGACCTCAAGGCTGCCATAGGCCTTGTGCAGATTTCGGATATCGATGACGGGCGTTTCGTCAGGCAAAGGCAGCTTCCGGTTTGCAGGTCAGGCAGTAACATCGGACAATAGGGCAGTAATTTTGGGCCAATGCAACTTGCAAAACGATGTTTTTTCGTCCGTTTCGTGCGTATTGCCCGGCTTTTGGGCGAATGCGGCGGGGTGTCGTTGCGTCAAGCACGCGGCGGTGCAGGCGTCGGAATGGCAAGATAGGCCTCGGGCGGAAGGCGCACGATTCCGCGCAGGCCAAGCGCGTTGCGGGTTTCGGACGGCAGGGCCGCGATTGCGGTCTCCACGGCCCGAAAAACCGTGTCCGCGTCGTTGGCCGGCGCGGTGATGAAGGGCAGGGCGGGGCTGGGATCCGTTGCGGCGATAACGCGCAGTTCAGTTGTGAAGGCCTCGAACCGCTGCATCAAACGCCAAGTCTGTGCATCGAGCGCCGCCAGATCCGCTCCTCCTTCGGCCACCGCGCGGGCCGAGGCCTGGTGGCTGCCGGTGCGCAGCGTATCGGTGAATTCAAATCCGTGCGCTTCGGCCCAGGCGGCGGGCGCGGCCCAGCCGCTTTGCGACATCGGCTCGTTATAGGCAAAGCGCGCAGCAGCGAACTCCATCGGATCGGTCCGTGCGTCCTTCGCCCGGGCCACGAAGACCGAGCGGTATTCGCCGGGACCGCACCCGTCCAGGGAATAATCCGGCGTGCCGACCAGCGCGACCCTGCCATGCAGTCGGGCGCGATAGGGGTAGCCGCAGGTCTGGGACAGCAAGAGGTCCGGCGATTGCCAATCGTCCCAAGGGTCGCCACCACGGGTCAGATGGTCGGGCCCGTGGCCCAAACTTTCGCGGATGGCTTGCCAGAACCTGTCGGTTTCGGTCCTTAGTTCGGGCCGGTCGTACATTGGCAGACTGGCGATCATCCTTCTTCCTGGCGCTGGCGGGCAAGGGCACTGTCCATGTCGGTCACGCCCAGAAAATTTGCCGCCATGCGGATGATCGCATCCTCGCTGGCGTCGCGCTCACCATCGGCCAGCGCCACCTGCCAAAGTGCTTCGATGACGCCGACGCGGTCCTCGTAGGCCACGGCATCCTTGATCGCGCGTGTGAAACGCACAGTGTCGGGCGCTTCGGCTTCCAGTTGTTCGGCCTCGTCCAGCAGCGCCGCCGCGTCGGATTCGGGCAGCTGGTACCGGGTGCGCGCAATGGCCAGGATGCGCTGGCGTTCCTCGGTGTCGAAATGCCCGTCCGAGCGGGCGATGCGCACCAAAAGGGCGATCAGCGCCAGCCGGGCGTCCTCGTCGGGAAGCGTTTCGGGAGTCGAGTCGGTGAGCTTTTTCAGGAATTCCGCAAACATGAAGGGGATATAGGCAACCTGCCCGCCGCCGCCAACGAGAATCTGCGGACCGGGGCGCTATTGGCTGCCGCTCATCTCGGTTTCCGCGCGGGCCCGGGCGGCGTCGCTGTCCTCGGGCGACAGGCCCAGCGTCCGGCGCACGTCTTCCAGCACTTCGAGTTCCTCATCGTGGCGGACGCCATCGGCCAGCACCACTTCCCACAGCGCCTCCAGCGCGTCGACGCGCGCGGCGAAGCTGACCGTCTTGCGAAGAATGTCGCCGAATTCCTCGGTGTCGGGCGCGTCGCGCTCCAGTCGCTCGGAAGTCGCGCGCATCTTGGCCGCCTCGATCGGGCCCAGCCCGAAAAGCCGGACCAGCAGCAGGTCGATCCGGTGCACCTCTGCAAACTTGTAGCTGTGATCCGACATCGCCACACGCACCATCAGCGCCCCGAGCGCCAGCTTTTCGTCGGGCGCGGGCAGGGGCGGCGGCTCGGGCGCATCGAACGCGTGCAGCAAACGGTGAAGCAGCGAGGGTTTCTCCATTGGGCGGTTCCGTAAAATCGGGATCGATTGCTCCCGTTTAACGCGTCATCCGAGTGCAAGAAAACAAAATTGCTGGATTAAATCCGCCGATCCGCGCCCCGAGCCTGAAGCGTGACACATTTGCTCCAAACTAACGGCCAGTTTGCGCGTCAAAGCGTACTCATCCGTGTGATTTTCCGAATGTGAAGCCTGTCATGTCGCGCAACTCCGTTGTCAATATTTCGACCGCCGCGCCGGAGGATCAATTGGCCGACCTGCGCGGCTGCGCGCATGATGAGGCGCGCAGCTTTCTTCGGGCATACGACTGGACAGGAGACCCGAGGCGCGTTCTCGGCTGGGTCATGGCGCAGAGGTTCATGGATCTTGGAACGGCGCTGACCGTCTTCCTGAATGGCCAGCCGCATCGCTTCAACTACATGCCAAAGCGCGACATACCGAAGGAACTGTCAGGGGCGGCGCTTATGCTCGACTCGATCTGCCTGCGGCTGAATTCGGGCTTCTATCTGGTCTGGCCGGATCAGGACGTCGAGGATCGTTCGCGTATCCTGCGGTGGCTCGAGGCCCAAGCCGAGGACCGGCGGGAAGGCCGGCAGGGGCGCTATGTGCTGGACGAGCGGATCGTCGCGACGCTTCTGGAGAATGAGCTGCGCCTTGACCGCAAGGCCGAGACGGCCGTCTATCACGAACGCCGCTCACTTCTGCGGGATCTGTTCAGCCCGGTGCTCGAACTTGGCGTTTCGCGCCGAATGCTGCGTTTTCATCCGCCGCAAGAAGACCACGATGACGACCTGACGAACCTTCGCTACTGAAGGGCGCGGCAAAGACATCAGGGCACCCTGTGACGGGCGCCCTGACTGATTCGATAATCCGGGGTCAGAACTTGTACGCGACACCGACCGAGAATGCGTCGACTTCGCCGTCGCTGCCGCCCAGAGCGGGGCCAGAGAGATCGTAATTCGTGCGGGTGTACTCGAACCGGGTGGTAATATTTTCACTCAGCATCGTCTCCAGGCCGATGCCGTAGGAGATGCCCTGACCCGATCCCGAGACGCCGGCGGCGGCCACGTCCCAGTCCGTCCAGCCATAGCCCAGGGTGCCGTAGAGCAGCGAGTTGCCGAAGGCATAGCCGCCGCGGCCGCGCAGGTTGATGTTGTTCTCCAGGTCCAGCCCGGTGCCCATCACCGTATAATCCAGCTTGCTGTCGTAGCCCACCTCGGCACCCAGAACGAAATTGGGGGCAATGGCGTGGTTGTATCCGCCGAATACACCGGCGTTGATTTCGGGGTCGATCCCGATGGGCGCAGCCGAGATGCCGAGATTTTGCATGTTCACGCGGCCACCAAGGTAGAAACCCTGCCATTTCTCGGCATCCTGGGCCACGGCGGTGGTGGAAAGGGCCGCGGACAGGGCTGCGGCGGCGGTAAGGGATTTGTAGATCGTCTTCATTATGAACCTCATGTCTGTTCGTGGCCCGGGACAATCCCGGGGCTCGGACATAGGTCGCAGCGACATGAGGAACGGTTCAAACCGGGCGCTAGAAATTCTTAACGACCTGATTATGCGTGTTTTTCAGCCGAAATCAGACAAGGCGTGAGGTTTCCACGGCGGCCCGGATGAAATCCGCGAAGAGGGGATGCGGCTTGAACGGCTTTGACTTCAGTTCGGGATGGAACTGAACGCCGATGAACCATGGGTGGCCTTCCCATTCGACGATCTCGGGCAGGCGGCCGTCGGGCGACATGCCGGAAAAAGTCAGGCCGCATTCCTCGAGCTTCTTGCGGTACTCGATATCCACCTCGTAGCGGTGGCGGTGACGCTCGTCGATCGCGGTGCCGCCATAGACCTCGGCCACCTTGGAACCTTCCTTGAGCACGGCATCGTAGGCACCCAGACGCATGGTGCCGCCCTTGTCGTCGGTCACCTTGCGCTTGACCTTCTCGTTGCCCTGCACCCATTCCTTGAGGTGGTAGACCACGGGCGTGAAACGCTTCTTGCCGGCCTCGTGGTCGAACTCTTCCGATCCGGCGTCCTTGAGGCCCGCCTTGTTGCGGGCGGCCTCTATCACCGCCATCTGCATCCCCAGGCAGATGCCCAAGTAGGGGATCTTGCGCTCGCGGGCGAATTGCGCGGCCTTGATCTTGCCCTCGGTGCCCCGCTCTCCGAACCCGCCGGGTACGAGGATGGCGTGGTAGCCTTCCAGATGGGGGGCGGCATCCTCGCGGTCGAAGATCTCGGCATCGACCCATTCGACATTTACCTTCACCCGGTTGGCCATGCCGCCATGCGTGAGCGCCTCCTTGATCGACTTGTATGCATCCTCGAGTTGCGTGTACTTGCCGACGATGGCGACGTTGACCGTGCCATCGGTGTTGTGGATGCGGTCCACCACGTCCTTCCAGGTGGTCAGGTCGGGGCGCGGGGCGGGCGAGATATCGAACGCGTCCAGCACCGCCTGGTCAAGCCCTTCATGATGATAAGCAAGCGGCGCCTCATAAATCGAATTGAGATCGTAAGCCGCGACGACGGCTTCTTTCCGGACGTTGCAGAAGAGCGCGATCTTCTCGCGCTCTTTCTCCGGAATCGGCTGTTCGGACCGGCAGACAAGGATGTCGGGCGCGATCCCGATGGATTGCAGTTCCTTGACGCTGTGCTGGGTCGGCTTGGTCTTCAACTCGCCGCTGGCCGCCAGATAGGGCAAAAGTGTCAGGTGCATGAAGATGCATTGTCCGCGCGGGCGGTCATGGCTGAACTGGCGGATCGCTTCGAAGAAGGGCAGACCCTCGATGTCGCCCACCGTGCCGCCGATCTCGCACAGCATGAAATCGACCTCGTCATCCCCGATGCCGATGAAATCCTTGATCTCGTTGGTGACATGCGGAACCACCTGGATCGTCTTGCCGAGGTAGTCGCCCCGGCGTTCACGCTCCAGCACGTTGGAATAGATGCGGCCCGAACTGACCGAATCCGTCATCCGAGCGGGGACGCCGGTGAAGCGTTCGTAGTGGCCAAGGTCAAGGTCGGTCTCGGCGCCGTCATCGGTGACGAAGACCTCGCCATGCTCGAAAGGCGACATCGTGCCGGGGTCGACGTTAAGGTAGGGATCGAGCTTGCGCAGACGCACCGAAAAGCCGCGCGCCTGCAAAAGCGCACCCAATGCCGCAGAGGCAAGACCCTTGCCGAGGGACGAAACCACACCGCCGGTAATGAAAATATAACGTGCCATGGGCTGGCAATCCCCCGTGATTGCGGCGTTTATCGCCAGTTAAATGCGGTCGAATCGAAGCCTTCGGCACCGCATCACCACGGGACTCGAGCCATATAGGATTCGGACGAAACGCGCAATATGCTGTGACGCGCTGATGCGCGCCCGCAAGCCTTAGTGGTGTTTCTGGGTCAGTCCGCGGTGGGTGTCAGCGGTGCATCGTCGCCCGCCGACGGCGGCAGCAGACCGTCGCCCGTGCTGTCGAGTGCCGGATCGCTTTCCTCGGCCGCGGGCCTGTCGTCGGTGATGCGGTCCAGAACCGAAGAGCCGCCGGCATTCTGCGCCGCGATGATCGTCAGGGTCAGCGTCGTGGCAAAGATAGACAGGCCCAGCACCCATGTCAGCTTGCCAAGCGCCGTGGTGCTGGACCGCCCGGTGGACACGTTGCCGCCACCGCCGCCCATGCCCAGGCCGCCACCTTCGGAGCGCTGCAAAAGCACGACACCGATCAGCGCGAGCGCCAAGAGCAGGTGAACAAGCAGGATGACATTTTCCATAAGACGTGGTCCCTCGGGTTCGGATGGGCGGTATCTAAGCAATTCGGGCGTCCCCCGCAACCCGCCGTTTCAGCAGTTTGCGCGAGTCTCGCCTCTGTGGCCGGGGAACGTAGTGACCGAGCCCTACTCGTCCACGTCATCCATGTCGGACTGTCCCGACAGGCGCCGCCGGACATGGCTCCAGCTGAGGCCGATCCCGAGGACCAGTGACAGCGCGACAAGGCCCAACCACAGGTTTTGCGTCGGGTTGTCGAGATTCAGCAGGCCGAAATCCACCAGCACCCAGCCGAGCGCCGCCGCTATGGCCAGGATCAGCCCCATTCCGAACGCCCCGATCGAGCGCAGCGTGGCCCGCAGGTAGATGATGTAGCCGACCAAAAGCAGCAGCGCGAAAAGCACGGTCAGCGGCATCTGCGCGTCCCAATTGTTTTGCGCCCAGACGATGAAATTGTACCGTGTCGGGTTGAATGTCGCGGCCAACAGGACGAAGGCCAATGCCCACCTGACGATAAATCCGGTCATTCGCGATCTCCTGCCATGCGTCGGTAAAGATGTGCCTGCCGGGGGCGGGTCTGTCCAGACCGGGTGTGAAATTCCGGTTTCGCACGCTTGGCGGTGTGGGTATACGGGCGCGGGGTTCAACCACCGCCTGAGAGGTTTCCATGGCAAATGTCGTCGTTGTCGGCGCCCAGTGGGGCGACGAGGGTAAAGGCAAGATCGTTGACTGGCTGAGCGAGCGCGCGGACGTCATCGCGCGGTTTCAAGGCGGGCACAATGCGGGCCACACGCTGGTGATCGACGGCAAGGTCTACAAGCTGAACGCGCTGCCCTCGGGCGTCGTGCGGGGCGGTAAGCTGAGTGTCATCGGCAACGGCGTGGTGCTTGACCCGTGGCACCTGCTCAAGGAAATCGACTCGATCCGCGAGCAGGGGGTCGAGATCAGCCCCGAGACGCTGATGATCGCCGAGAACACGCCGCTGATCCTGCCGATCCACGGCGAACTGGACCGCGCCCGAGAGGAAGCGGCCAGCAAGGGTACCAAGATCGGCACCACCGGCCGCGGCATCGGCCCGGCCTACGAGGACAAGGTCGGCCGCCGCTCGGTCCGCGTGGCGGACCTGGCCGACGACGCGACGCTGGAGGCGCGGGTGGACCGCGCGTTGCAGCACCACGATCCGCTGCGGAAGGGCCTGGGGATAGAGCCGGTGGACCGCGACGCGCTGGTGGCTCAGCTCAAGTCCATCGCGCAGGAGCTTCTGCCTTATGCCGCACCGGTCTGGAAGGTGCTGAACGATCAGCGCAAGGCGGGCAAGCGCATCCTGTTCGAGGGCGCCCAGGGTGCGCTGCTGGATATCGACTTCGGCACGTATCCCTTTGTGACGTCCTCGAACGTCATCGCGGGGCAGGCCGCTACGGGCGTCGGCATGGGGCCGGGGGCGATCGATTACGTGCTCGGCATCGTCAAAGCCTACACCACCCGCGTCGGCGAGGGACCCTTCCCCACCGAATTGCAGGACGCGGACGGTCAGCGGCTGGGGGAGCGCGGGCACGAGTTCGGCACCGTGACGGGCCGCCAGCGGCGCTGTGGCTGGTTCGATGCGGCGCTGGTGCGCCAGACCTGTGCGACGTCGGGCGTGACAGGGATCTCGCTGACCAAGCTCGATGTGCTGGACGGGTTCGACACGTTGAAGATCTGCGTCGGCTACGAGTTGGACGGCAAGCAGCTGGATTACCTGCCTACGGCAACCGACCAGCAATGGCGCTGCAAGCCCATCTACGAGGAAATGCAGGGCTGGTCCGAGACCACCGAAGGCGCGCGCAGCTGGGCAGACCTGCCCGCCAACGCGATCAAGTACGTGCGTCGGGTCGAGGAGTTGATTCAGTGCCCGGTCGCGCTACTCTCCACGTCGCCCGAGCGGGAGGACACGATCCTTGTGACCGACCCCTTTGCGGACTGAGACCGACAAAGCTTTAGAGAACTGCATGGCCCTGAGTTACAAAGCCCGCCGCCGCTGGTCGCTGGTGATCCTGTTGATCGCACTGCCGCTTTACATCGTGGTGGCAGTCAACCTGACGGACTGGCTGCGGGCGCGGTATGACGTCGGCATCCTGGCCGAACTGGTGATTTTCATCGTGCTGGGCGTCGCGTGGATCCTGCCTCTGAAGCCGGTCTTTCGCGGCGTGGGTCAGCCGGACCCGGACCGCACGGATCAGTCCTAGAACAGATGGCCTGACTTCTCGGCCTTGGTGGCGAGGTAGCGGCGGTTGTGTTCGGTCTCGCCCACCTTCAGCGGCACCCGCTCGACCACGTCAATGCCGCAGTTTCGCATCATCTCTATCTTGGCGGGGTTGTTGGTCAGCAGACGCACCGCGCCGAACCCCATGCTACGCAGGATATCGGCGCCGATGCGGAAGTCGCGCTCGTCATCCTCGAATCCCAACCGGTGATTGGCCTCGACCGTATCGAACCCCTGATCCTGAAGCGCGTAGGCCCGCATCTTGTTGGCAAGGCCAATGCCGCGCCCCTCCTGGTTGAGGTAGAGCAGAACCCCTGCGCCTTCCGCCCCCATCTGCGCAAGGGCCGCCCGAAGCTGCGGGCCGCAATCGCATTTCAGACTGCCCAGAAGGTCGCCGGTGAAGCACGCGGAATGCAGGCGTGACAGCACGGCAGCGCCGCGCGGCGGGCTGCCGATCTCGATGGCGTAATGCTCTTCGCCGCCGTCCTCGGGCCGCCAGATGTGCAGGCGCCCGGCCTCGGACACTTCAAGCGGCAGGCGGGCGCTGACGACCTTGTGCATCGGGCTCGCCTCTTTCAGATGCGCGGTGATGTCGGCCACGTTGAGGGCGGTCAGGCTCGCATCCAGCGCCTCCGCCGGGATCGCCATGACGAGCGCGGCGGGCAGAAGGCGGGCCGACTTCACCAGCATCAGCGCGGCGCGGTGGGTGTCGGCCTTGCCCTCGCGGGCAGAGGTCAGCGGGCCCTTCATCGGGGTGCGCAGGTCATCCGCCGGGTCCGCCACGGCCTGTACCCAGGACAGGGGTGACTCTTTGGGGATAACGATACGCGCAAGATCACCGTCATAGGCGCGGGCCTTCAAGGTCGCGGCGCGACGCGCCGAGATGGCCAGGTGCAGGTCCAGGCCTGTCGATTGCAAAGCGGCAAGGCGGGCGGGATCGCAGGTTTCGGCTGCCGCGACGATGGCGAGCGCGTTCCCGTCGCGCAGCACCACCGGCACGCCCATGCGAAGGTCGGCGCGGGACCGCGCAAGAAGCTCTGTCTTGTCGGGGCCAAGCTGCATGGCGCGGAATCCCTTGTCGGTGACACTGTTCTGCCAGCCTGACCTACAGAGTTTTGGAACGAAATGAAACATTTGACGGCTTCGCAACACTAGCCCGTGATTACGGTGTCACAGACCTTGTCCGCTGCGTCGGGCTGGCACAAGTAGCAGCCAGTAAAACAGGGAGACTGCGATGGCTCAACTGAAGAAAATTCTGCTCGTGGACGATGACGACGACCTGCGTGAGGCCCTCAGCGAGCAACTGGTGATGACCGAAGACTTCGACGTCCTCGAGGCCGCGAACGGGGCGGAAGCCATGGCACATGCCAAGGAAGGTATATACGACCTGGTGATCCTGGATGTCGGTTTGCCCGATACCGACGGCCGCGAGCTTTGCCGGTTGATGCGCAAGCAGGGTGTCAAGGCGCCCATCGTGATGCTGACCGGCCATGACGGCGACGCCGACACGATCCTGGGTCTCGACGCGGGCGCCAACGATTACATCACCAAGCCGTTCAAGTTTCCCGTCCTTCTGGCCCGCCTCCGGGCGCAATTGCGCCAGCATGAGCAATCCGAGGATGCGATCTTTCAGCTTGGACCATACACGTTCAAGCCGGCGATGAAGATGCTGATCACCGAGCAGGATCGGAAGATCCGCCTGACGGAAAAGGAAACCAACATCCTGAAATTCCTCTACCGTTCGCCCGAGGGGGTCGTGGCCCGCGACGTGCTTTTACACGAGGTCTGGGGTTACAACGCCGGTGTCACGACGCACACGCTGGAGACGCATATCTACCGCCTGCGACAAAAAATTGAACCGGATCCCTCCAACGCGCGTTTGTTGGTGACAGAGTCGGGAGGCTATCGCCTGTTGGCTTGATCCGGAGCAAGGCCGCGTGCCGAGCCGTCCGAAAGAGATATGACTTACCCGCCGCATACGGGCCTAAATCTATGCACCTCCCTGTTGGACTGACCCCGGCCTTGGCCGGGGTCTTTTTTGTGGAAGCTATCCGTCCGGGTCGTCGACATACGGCAGTGTTGCCTGGAAATCGCCAACCATCGTCACGGAGCCTTCGTCTTCGGCCTCAGCGCTCATTCCGGCGTCCTCGGGTGACAATATGGCCGTGAAGTCGCCCGAAATCACAAGCCGCTCACCGGCGACCGTCAAGGCCGAGAGAGTAATGTCGGTATCAGCGGGCATTGCCTTCAGAGTGCCGTTTTCCGTTGTTTGAGTGAGAATGACCGAAAGCTCTTGCGCTTCGGCCTCGGCGCCGAGCCCGTCGGTCTTGAACGAAAGCGTGAGGCCGGGATTGCGTGACAGCACCTCGGGTGCCTCGTGCGCGACAAGTCGGATCGAGACGCCATCGTTCTCACGCTTCCAATGGCTGCCACCGTCCTGGTCTGGCTCGACGACCTGCCAACTGCGGGTTTGTGCGTCGAGCATGGCACTGACGGTGCCGCTGGCGTATTGGGCGAATGCGGGCTGTGTCACGAGCAAGAACGGGATAAGCAGGGCGAGCAGACGTTTCATAAAACCTCCAGATATAGGAACGACATCTTGCCGTTGAAACGCGTAGACGGTGCGGGCGTTCCGGTTCGCAAGCTCTGGACCTCTTGGATCGCCTTTTCTAGGGTGCCGAGACGTTGAACGAGGACCGCCGACCAATGCCTTTCACACTTGCAACCTGGAACATCAACTCGGTCCGCCTGCGCGAGCCGATCGTCCTGAAACTGTTACAGGAGGAGGCGCCGGATATTTTGTGCCTGCAGGAGTGCAAATCACCCGTCGAGAAAATCCCGCTGGAGGGGTTCGCGGCGCTTGGCTATCCCTACGTGATCGCGCGGGGGCAGAAAGGATACAACGGCGTTGCGATCCTGTCGAAGCTGCCGATCAGGGATGTGGGCGACCGGGACTTCGCGGCGCTGGGTCATGCCAGGCACGTGGCTGGAGAGCTTGAGAACGGGGTGGTCATCCACAACTTCTATGTGCCGGCCGGCGGCGATGTGCCGGACCGCGAGGTGAACCTCAAGTTCGGGCAGAAGCTGGATTACCTGACCGAGATGCGCGACTGGTTCCGCGATGACAGGCCTAAGAAATCCGTTCTTGTCGGCGATCTCAACATCGCCCCGCGCGAGGACGACGTGTGGAGCCACAAGCAGCTTCTTAAAGTGGTCAGCCACACACCGGTCGAGGTGGAGCATCTCAACAACGCGCTTGAGGCCGGCAAATGGACCGACGTTACCCGTGCCGACATTCCCCAGGGCCAGCTTTACAGCTGGTGGTCCTACCGTGCGCGGGATTGGGACGCGGCCGACAAGGGACGGCGGCTGGATCATATATGGGCCAGCGACGATATCAGGTCCGCGGCGCATTCCAGCCGGATTCTCAGGCCTGCAAGAGGTTGGGAGAAGCCGTCGGACCACGCGCCGGTCTTTGCAACCTTCGATCTGTAGCGGGGCGAAAATCAGGGTATTTTTGTGGCGGAACCTTCTTGAAAGTTCTGGTGCGCGCGTGGTGGAAGGGGGAGTCGCTCTGGCCATAATGCTGCGCGTTTCCAATAGCTTGTTCGGTCGGGTATGGAAATCCGGACCTGTGATTTCCTCGCGTTACACCAAACATGAGATCGTGGGGAAGCGGAATAGGGACATCTCATGCGCAAACTGTCCAGACGCGCGGTGCTTTTCGGGGGCGGGGCCCTGGTGGGCGGTGCTCTGACGTCCCGCCTGGGTGCGGACCTGCCGGGGTACGAGGGCGTGTCGTGGACGAGGCCCAAAGGTGCTGTGGGCACGCTGAACGACGCGAGCGGGCTGAGCGAGACGCCGGTGCACAGGCACCTCGTGATCGAGCGAGGGTGGGGCGATGCGCTGGTCGAGGCGACCCGCGCCGAGATCAAAGAGGCGCGGGCCGGGGGACGGCCGGTCAATGTGGGTGCAGCGCGACATTCGATGGGCGGGCAGGCCATTCCGCGCGAAGGTCACGCGGTGACCTATCAGGGCGGGTTCGTGGAGCCGGACAGCGAGAACGGCACATACAGGGTGCAGGCGGGGACGCGCTGGTCGGAGGTGATCACAGCGCTGGACCAGATTGGGTTCGGCCCCAAGGTGATGCAATCCAACAATGACTTCGGCGTCGCGGCGACCTTCTGCGTCAACGCCCATGGCTGGCCGGTCAGGCTGGGGCCGATGGGGGCAACGGTGCGCAGCTTTGACATGGTCTTGCCCGATGGGGAACTGGTGACCTGTTCGCGCAAGCAAAACGCGGAACTGTTCGGGCAGACGATGGGAGGCTATGGCCTGACCGGGGCGATCACCGAGATGGTGGTGGAGATGGCGCCGAACCGGCGGCTGGTGCCGCAGTTCGATGAGATGCGGGCGGAGGAATTCGGCGCGCGTTTCGTCGAAGCATTGGACGACGAAACCGTCAACATGGCCTATGGGCGGCTGAACGTCGAGCGGGCGTCGTTCTTCGACAAGGCGCTGATGATCACCTATCGGACGGCAGAGGATCAGGACGCGCTGGAGCCTGCGGGAGGGTCGAACATGGCGGCGCATGTGGCGGCTCGGGTCTATCGCTGGCAGTTGGGGAACGAGCCGTTCAAGTCGCTGCGCTGGTGGTTCGAGAGCGAACTGGGCCCGGCGCTGGGCGGCGGGGCGGTGACGCGCAACGCGTTGATGAACGAGCCGGTCATCACGCTCGATGACCGCGACCCGAACCGCACGGATATCTTGCATGAATACTTCGTGGCGCCGGAACGGTTTGCTGAATTCGTGGCGTTGTGCCGCGAGATCATCCCGGCCTCCTACCAGGAGTTTCTGAACGTCACGCTGCGCTTTGTCGATCGGGACCCGGTGAGCGTGCTGGCCTATGCGCCGGTCCCAAGGATCGCCGCCGTGATGTCCTTCAGCCAGGAAATGACGGCGCGGGCCGAGGCGGACATGGCGCGGATGACGCGCGCGCTGATCGACGGGGTGACGGGGATTGGCGGCACCTATTACCTGCCCTACCGGCCCCATGCCACGCCGGCGCAGATGGTGCGGGCCTATCCGCGGGCGGCGGAGTTCGCGGCCGCGAAACGGGCGCTGGACCCGGAGCTGACATTCCGCAACAACCTTTGGGACACATATCTGGGTGCGCTATGACATTGCTTCGTAAAATCTGTTTCTTCTACACGGCGGCGCTGCTGGCAGCGGCCTCTATCAATTACATTCCGGGGCTGACCGATGAGGACGGTCTGGCCTTCGGGATCTTCGCGCTGGATCCGTTCGACGATGCGTTGCACCTGGTGTCAGCGCTCTGGGCGCTGGCGGCGGGGATGATCAGCCACCGGGCGGCGAAAATATTCCTGGTTATTTTCGGTGCGCTGTACCTGGCCGACGGGATCTTCGGGATATTCACAGCTTATGGCTTTCTTGATTTCGGAATCCTTACCAGCCCGTCCCAGGGTTTTTCGCTGTCGGTGCCGCGCATCCTGGCCAACCTGCCGCATATCGGGCTGGGGGGCTTTGCGCTCTTTGCCGGAACCGTGCTGGACCGGGGGGCGCGCGCTTGATGCGGCGTCTGATGAAATGGCTGCTGCGGCTTGGGCTGGTGGTGATCGTGCTGGTCGCGGGGCTGGTGTCGCCGGTGGTTTACAACGAGTTGGCCTGTATCCCCGCGGCCAAGCCCGAGACCTATACGCCCCTTTTGCCGCCCGAGCACCGGCGCGACGAGTCGCGCACGCTGATGACCTATCCGGAATGGCATATCGTGCATGCCTATGACGATTATGCGCAGGTGATCAGCGCGGGCGATCCGCACGAGTTCGGCTATATGCAGGCGATCGGCGGGTTCTGGTCGAGCCTGTGTGCGCTGAGCCACGAGAGCGCGGAGCATGGCGGGTTCACGTCCGAGAGCAAGCAGACGATTTACGTGATCGGGGTGAGCTTCACCGCCGAACTGCTGGCCAAGGCGGCGTATGAGGAAACATTGGGGCGGCTGGCCGCGTGGTGGCGTGGACCGGAGCGTGCGCCGCTGGATGATCTGTCGGCGGACCAGGCGCGGGCCTATGCGAAGTTTTTGCAGCAGGTGCCTTGGTATAGATGGGATTTCCAGGGTGATCGCGAAGACCTTGCCACCAATGCGACCGACAGTCTGCGCGACCGCGAGCGGCGCCTGGCGCTTGGGTTGGAGTACGGTGCCAAAGCGGCCTACGCGAAAGCGATCGAGGGGGCCGTGGCGCAGGTGGGCGCGGACGCGTTGACCCTGCGGATGATCGTGACGGACATCAGCGAGGACGCGTTGCGGGCCATGGGCACGGTCGAGGTGATCGGGCCGGTGGAGGGCGGTATCGAGATCGAGACGCCGCGCTATCGCGAACTGACCGTCATCCTGCAGCAGATGGCCGAGGCCGGCGCGGAGTTCGTCGAGATCGCGGGCAATGACCAGATCATGTTCACCGCGCTGTCGCAGGCCGAGGAGGTGGCCGGGGCGATCCATTCCTTCGCGCGGCAGGGGTACGGCGATTCGCGGCATTTGGTGATCGTTAACGTGACCGACCTGGCCGAGAGATTGCGGCAGATGGAGGATGCGACGGGCGTGGAGCGGCTGCGGCTGGAACATATCCATGACTATTAGGCGCTGGGCGCTGGCGTTGGCCTGCGTGGTGGCGGGCTGGGTCGGGACGCTGATGCTGGTGATGGTGGCCACGGACGCGGCGCCGGGGGCTATAGTGCTGTTTCCAAAACAGAACTTCGTCACCAACCTGCCCGATGGCTCGGCGGTGGTTGGCGGTGGCAAAGCCTGGGTGGCGGTGCGCGGAGAGGGCCCTGGACTTGGGCTGGCGCTCTACCGGGCCGGGGGACGGGTGGTATTGCCGGCAGGGCTGCCGGGATGTCTGCCGCTGCCGGAGGGGCAGCGTTAACCGATTCGACGGCCCGGAAGGCAACGTCGGTATTGCGTCGGTATCTAAGTGGTATCACGTCAGTGCCGTTTTTCGTTCTCTGGCAGGCGTCGGTTCGTTACCCCGCGACGCGGTGCGGTAACGGTGTTGGCGGCGGCGCCCCTTGCAACACGGGTCCGCGTGGGCCATTTAGACGGCAATTGACACGCCCACGCGATGCGGAGGATCCGATGCTTGAACTTGGTGGCCAGACCCAACCCCAGACCGACCTGATCAAGGACGTCTCGGAGGCGGACTTCATGACCGAGGTCGTCGAGGCCTCGCAGACCGTGCCGGTGATCGTGGATTTCTGGGCGCCGTGGTGCGGCCCGTGCAAGACGCTGGGCCCGCAGCTGGAGGCGGCGGTCACCAAGGCCAAGGGCGCGGTGAAGATGGCCAAGGTCAATGTGGACGAGAACCAGATGATCGCGCAGCAGCTGCGGGTGCAGTCGATCCCGATGGTCTATGCGTTCTGGCAGGGCCAGCCGATCGACGGGTTCCAGGGCGCGGTGCCGGGATCGGAGATCGACGCGTTCGTGAGCCGCGTGGTGCAGGCCGCCGGCGGCGAGGCGGGAGATTCTGGTCTGGAAGAGGCGATTGCGGCGGCGCAGGAGATGCTGGACCAGGGGGCTGCGACCGATGCCGCCCAGACCTTTGCGGCGATCCTGCAGGAGGACGACAAGAACGCGGCCGCCTATGCCGGCCTGGTGTCGAGCCATATCGCGATGGACGATCTGGACCAGGCCGAGGCGATCCTGAACGGCGCGCCGGCGGAGATTTCCAAGGCGCCGGAACTGGAGGCGGCGGCGGCGCAGTTGGCGCTGGCGCGGCAGGCCGCGGATGCGGGCCCGGTCAGCGAATTGCGCGCAAAGGTCGAGGCCGACCCGAACGACCACCAGGCGCGGTTCGACCTGGCGCAGGCGCTGCACGCGTCGGGCCAGACGCAGGAGGCGGTGGACGAACTGTTGGAGCTTTTCCGGCGCGACCGGGAGTGGAATGACGCGGCGGCGAAGACGCAGCTTTTCACCATTTTCGACGCGCTGAAACCAAGCGATCCGGTGGCGCAGGCGGGGCGGCGCAAATTGAGCTCGATGATATTTGCCTGATGCCGCCCGCGGGCTAGGTCACCCGACATGATATTACAGGGTGATCTGCCGGAGATAATTCCGGTCTTTCCGTTGCCGGGGGCGCTGCTGTTGCCGCGCTCGCGACTACCGTTGCACCTGTTCGAGCCGCGTTACCTGGCGATGCTGGACGATGCCCTGAAGACGCCGCATCGCCTGATCGGGATGGTGCAGCCGGACACCGGCGCGCGGGCGGGAGAGCACGGCCTGCACCGGATCGGCTGCGCGGGGAGGGTGACCCAGTTCTCCGAGACCGAGGACGGGCGTTACATGATCACGCTGTCGGGCGTGTCGCGGTACCGTGTGAATTCGGAGGTCGAAGGCTTCACCCCCTATCGCCGGGCGCATGTGACATGGGACGGGTTCGCGCAGGATCTTGCCCCGATCGACAGCGATCCGGACTTTGACCGACCGTCCTTCATGCAGTTGCTGTCGCGCTATTTCGATGCGCGGGAGTTGTCGACCGACTGGGAGGCGCTGAAGGAGGCGGAGGATGAATTGCTGATCAATTCGCTGTCTATGCTGCTGGGGTTCGAGCCGGAGGACAAGCAGGCGCTGCTGGAGGCGCCGAGCCTGTCGACGCGCCGCGAGACTTTGGTCACGCTGATCGAGTACGATCTGCGCGGCGGGGATGACAGGGAGATGATGCAATGAGCGATGCGGACATGACTGCGCCGGAGTTCGACCGGCACATGCTGGAGGCGCTGATCTGCCCGCAGACGCATTCGGTGCTGGAATACGATAGCGAAGCGCAGGAGCTGGTGAGCCGCAACGCCGGGCTGGCCTTTCCGATCCGGTCGGGGATTCCGATCCTGCTGATCGACGAGGCGCGCAGACTGGACTAGCGGGGTGCGCGCGCGGCGCGCACGCTGGTTGTCTCGGCGTCGGCCGGGGGCCGCCGCCTCGGGGCTGGTTCAGGCGCGACGCTGCATCCGGCTGGTGCGCCGGGCGCAGGCGTCGGAGCCTCCGGCGGGGATATTTATGGCCAGAAGAAGAGGGGGGCGAGCCATGACGACGCCCGTCTTTTCATTGCTGGAACCACTCACAATCCGAACGGTTCGGTGTGCGGTGTCATTTGCCGTGTCGCGACCGGCTGGCCATCACGTCGCGGCCCAACGTGAGGGTGTAGGCCTCGAGCCGGTGCAGCGCGGTGTCGGCGGCGGCGGCATCCTGAGCCTCGAGCGCGTCGGCGAGGGCGGTGTGCAGGCCGACGATTTCGCCGCGCGAGCGGGCGGTGAAGGTGATCATGTTCATCAGCGGCTGCATGGCCTCGACCGCGCCGGCCAGTTGGTAGCTGAGCACGGGGTTGCCCGCGGCGTCGACGAAGGCGCGGTGCAGGGTGACGTCGGAGGCGCAGAAGGCTTCGTCCGACAGGTCCGGCTGCGACTGGCGTGCGATCTCGGCGCGCATGGTGGCGAGGCACTCGGCGGTGCGGCGCCGGGCTGCGAGGGGCGCGCAGGCGCGTTCGAGGGCGTAGCGGGCCTCGCAGGAGGTCTCGAAGCTGACAGCGTTCATCGACAGAAGCAGCGTGGAGGTGGTGATCTGCTGGCTGTAGGCGCCCTCGTAGCTGAGGCGGTTGACGAAGGCGCCGCCGAAGGCGCCGCGCTGGGTGCGGATCAGCGATTGCGCGGCCAGGCGTTTGAGGGCTTCGCGCACGGTGGAACGGGAGACGCCGAATTGCTCGGCCAGTTCCGCCTCGGACGGCAGGCGTTCGCCGGTGATCATCCGGCCCTCGACGATGGCGTCGCGGATCGCCTCGGCGATCTGGGCCGAGAGGTCCTGGCGCGGTGTGGCGGGGCTGGCGGTTTTCATTTGTCAGACCTTTAATTGTCTGACATTCATAAGGGCAATCGTGACTCGAACCAAGGGTGTTCTTCGGCATGTCGGCTCTTTCCCTGCGCACCGTGGCCTGGCTGGCGTTTTTCGCGGCGATCCTGGCGGCATGGGTGGTGATGTACCTGATGGCGACGGGGATGGACCTGGACCTGATCGGGCGGCCCGGGCCGATGGGGGAGAAGATGCGGGAGATGCGGCCCGGCATGGAGATGGGCATGGGCGGCGGCATGGCGATGGACCGGTTCGGGCCGCTGTTCGCCATGTGGGCGATCATGATGGCGGCGATGATGCTGCCGACCATGGTGCCGACGCTGCGCTGTTACGATGACCTTATCCGCAGCGCCGATGGCACGACCGCCGGGTGGCTGGGCGTGCTGGCGGGGTATTCCGTCGCCTGGGTCGGCTTCGCCGCCATGATCGCTTGGGTGCAGGTGGCGCTGCTCTATGGCGGGGTGATCGACATGCTTGGGATCGCGAAGTCGTCCTTGATTGCGGGCGGGCTGCTGATCGTCGTCGGGGCGTTCCAGTTCACGCGGGCCAAGGAGGTGTGTCACGGGGTCTGTCACAGCCCGATGACCTATTTCCTGGGGCATTGGCGCACCGGCTTTGGCGGGGGCGTGCGCATGGGGCTGGGGCTGGGCGCGTTCTGCGTGGGCTGCTGCTGGGGCTTCATGGCGCTGGGCTTCGTGGGCGGCGTGATGAGCCTGCTTTGGATGGGCCTGGCGACGCTTTTCATGGTATTGGAGAAACTGCCGCAGATCGGGCACCGGGTGATCCGGCCGATGGGTGTGGCGCTGATCGCGGGCGGGGTGGCGGTTCTGGCCGCGCCGCTGGTAAATGGAGGATAGAGCATGGCTTTGACACGCCGGAAGGACGCCGACAAGCTGCCGGTGTCGCAGCGGATCGACAACCGGATGGCGAACCCCAAGCGGCGCAGGATGACGCCGACCGAGTGGGCCATCAAGGGCGAGCTGTTCCTGAACTGCTCTTGCACGGTGTTCTGCCCCTGCGTCGTGAGCCTTGGGGCGCATCCGCCCACGGAAGGGCATTGTCATGCGTGGATGGCGATCGCGATCGACGAGGGGCATTACGAGGGCGAGGATCTGTCGGGCCTGAACGTGGGCCTGCTGGTGGATATCCCCGGGCGCATGGGCGAGGGCAACTGGAAGGTGGCAGCCTATGTGGACGAGCGCGCCTCTGGCCGCGCCTATAACGGGATCCTGCAGATCTTCAGCGGGGCGGCGGGGGGCACGACGGGCCTCTTCACCATGCTGGTGAGCGAGATCATCGGGGCGGAACGCGAGAAGGTCGAGATCGTGCGCGACGGCAAGAAACGCGGGCTTTATATCGGGCGCAAGATCCAGGGCGAGATCGAGATGCTGGACGGGGCGAGCCCGGATCATCCGGTGATGGTGACGAACTCGAAATACTGGATGGGGCCGGACATCATCGCCGCAAGGGGCACCAAGAGCCGGGTGCGGGATTACGGCCGGGTCTGGGATTTCGGCGGCATGTCGGCGGAGGTGTGTCCGATCGACTGGAAAGGGCCGAAGTAGGGGCGCCGGCGATGATCACTCCCGAATATTGCCGCAGGATGGCGCGGTACAATGCGTGGCAGAACCGGCAGCTGACCGAGGCGCTGGACGCACAGCCGCTGGAGGTGCTGACCGAGGATCGTGGCGCGTTTTTCGGTTCGATCCTGGGGACGCTGAACCATCTGCTGTGGGGTGACCGGATGTGGATGGCGCGGTTCGATCCGTCGGTCCAGGCGCCGAAGGTCGGCGTGAAGCAGAGCGTGGAGATGCATCCGACGCTGGGGGCGTGGAGCGCGGAGCGGTATCACGTGGACGGCAAGATCGGCCATTGGGCCAATTCGTTGCGCGCGATGGACCTGACCGGCGAGTTGCGGTGGTATTCCGGCACGCTGGGGCGGGACATGGTGACGCCGCGCGCCTTGTGCGTCACGCATATGTTCAACCACCAGACCCATCACCGCGGACAGGTGCACGCGATGATGACCGCCGCCGGGCTGGAGGCGCCGGTGAGCGACCTGTTCCTGATGCCCGGGGAGGGCTGAGCCGATGCTGGCCTTTGTCCTGGCGCTGGTGGTGATCGTGGCCGTCGCCCTGAGCCTGGGGCGGGGGCGCATGGGCGGTCGTTTGGGCGGGCCGGGGAAAAAGCCCGCCAAGCGGGCGTGCAAGTGGAGCGAGACCGGCAACAGCAATGGCCGGTTCGTCGAGTATCGCTGTGCGGCCTGCGGGGTGTCGGCCTTTTCCGCCACCGGTGCTGCGCCGGCGATCTGCAAGAGCAACCTGAAGGGGTCTGCCTGATGCCGATGATTTCCCTGTCGCGCCGGTTGCGGCGAACGCCTTTTTCCGACGGGGTCGAGGCCGCCGGGGTCAAGGGCTACACGGTCTACAACCACATGCTTTTGCCGACGGTGTTCCGCTCGGTCGAGGAGGATTATCGCCATCTGAAGGACGCGGTGCAGGTCTGGGATGTGGCCTGCGAGCGGCAGGTGGAGCTGCGCGGCCCGGATGCGGGGAGGCTGATGCAGATGTTGACGCCGCGCGATCTGCGGGGGATGACGGCGGGGCAGTGTTACTACGTGCCCATCGTCGACGAGACGGGGGGCATGCTGAACGACCCGGTGTCGGTGAAGCTGGCCGAGGATCGCTGGTGGATTTCGATTGCCGACAGTGACCTGCTTTACTGGGTGAAGGCCACGGCGCATGGCTGGCGGCTGGACGTGCTGGTGGATGAGCCGGACGTGTCGCCCCTGGCGGTGCAGGGGCCGAAGGCGGAAGAGCTGATGGCGCGGGTCTTTGGCGACGGGGTGCGCGATGTCCGGTTCTTCCGCTTCGGCGTGTTCGATTTCCAGGGGCGGGACATGGTGATCGCGCGGTCGGGCTATTCCAAGCAGGGCGGCTTCGAGATTTATGTCGAGGGCGAGGATATCGGAATGCCGCTGTGGAATGCGCTGATGGAGGCGGGCAAGGATCTGGATGTACGTGCGGGCTGTCCGAACCTGATCGAGCGGGTGGAAAGCGGTCTGCTGAGCTATGGCAACGACATGACCGACGACAACACGCCGCATGAATGCGGGCTGGGGCGGTTTTGCAACACGCAGAGCGCCATCGGCTGTATCGGGCGCGATGCGCTTTTGCGGGTGTCGAAGGAAGGCCCGGTGCAGAAGATCTGCGCCATCGCCATCGACGGCCCGAAAGTGCCGCCCTGTGACCGGTGGTGGCCGGTGACGGCGAATGGCAAGCGGGTGGGGCGGGTGAGTTCCGCCGCGTGGAGCCCGGATTTCAACATTAACGTGGCCATCGGCATGGTGCGGATGACCCATTGGGACGCGGGCACCGAGGTGCAGGTGGAGGCGCCGGATCAGGTCCGGCGCGGGGTGGTGCGGGAAGGTTTCTGGAACTGATGCCCGCTTGGGACAGGAAAGCGAGGGGCCAGCCCCTCGCGCTCCCCGGGATATTTTGGGCCAGAGGAAAAGCAGGGGCGGCGTTGGTGCGGCCGCGCACATACTTGGAACGATGAAAGCGGGGGAGCCTCGCTCAGCAAGACAGGAGACTGGACATGTTCAACGCATTGGTTGTCGAGAAGGACGAAGAGAGCGGCAAGACCTCGGCGGAGGTGAAGCAGATCGGGATGGACGACCTGCCCGAGGGCGAGGTGACGGTCGCGGTCGAGTATTCGACGGTGAACTACAAGGACGGGCTGTGCATCGGGCCGGGCGGCGGTTTGGTGCGGAAATATCCGCACGTGCCGGGGATCGATTTTGCCGGGACGGTCGAAGCGAGCGACGATGACCGGTACAAGCCCGGCGACAGGGTGGTGCTGACCGGCTGGCGCGTGGGCGAGGCGCATTGGGGCGGTTATGCCCAGAAGGCGCGCGTGAAGGCCGACTGGCTGGTGCCGCTGCCCGAGGGGCTGGATACGCGTCAGGCGATGGCGGTGGGGACCGCCGGGTTCACCGCGATGCTGGCGGTGATGGCGCTGGAGGACCAGGGGCTGGGCAAGGGCCCGGTGCTGGTCACCGGGGCGGCCGGTGGCGTGGGCAGCGTGGCGACGGCGATCCTCGCCAAGTTGGGGCACGAGGTGGCGGCCGTCACCGGGCGGCCGGAGCAGGAGGGCTATCTGAAGAGCCTTGGGGCCAGCCGGATCGTGCCGCGCGAGGAGCTGACCGAAGTGACCAAGAAGCCGCTGGAGGCGGAGGCCTGGGGCGGCTGCATTGATGCGGTCGCGGGCGCCATGCTGGGCCGGGTGTTGAAGCAGATGGAGTATGGCAGTTCGGTCGCGGCTATCGGCCTTGCGGGCGGGGCGGCGATCGAGGGGGCGTTGATCACGCCGTTCATCCTGCGCGGTGTGAACCTCTTGGGCATAGACTCGGTCATGCAGCCTTATGACAACCGGCTGCGCGCGTGGGAGCGGATCGCCAGGGACCTGCCGATGGACAAGCTGGACGAGATGGTGCAGCCCGCGACCCTGTCGGACCTGCCGGGGCTGGGGCGCGACATCCTGAAAGGCCAGGTGAAGGGCCGTGTTGTCGTCGATGTCAACGCGTGATGGCCTGACCATAAGGCTGGTGCGCGACGGCGATGCCGACGCGCTCTGGCCGATCCTGCGCGAGGTGGTGCGCGCGGGCGACACCTATGCCATCGAGCCGGACCTGTCGCAGAGCCGGCTGATGGAATATTGGTGCGAGGCCCCGCGCGCGACCTACGTGGCGGAACTGGATGGCCAGATCCTGGGGACCTATTACATCAAGACCAACCAGGCGGGCGGAGGCAGTCACGTGTGCAATTGCGGCTACATCACGGCCCCGGCGGCGCGGGGGCGGGGTGTGGCGCGGGCGATGTGCGAGCATAGCCAGGACGTGGCACGCGCCCTGGGCTACGAGGCGATGCAGTTCAATTTCGTCGTGACGAGCAATGTGGGGGCCATCGCGCTGTGGACAAAGCTCGGCTTCGAGCCGGTGGGGCGGTTGCCGAAGGCGTTTCGGCATCCCAGGCAGGGGCTGGTGGATGCGCTGGTGATGTTCAAGTGGCTGGGGGCTGAGGTGGCGTGCTCTCTGCGTGCTCCGTCGAGAGGCGGCGGTTGACGATGAAGTGCTATTTGCTTGAAGCAAATTACGGCACGCCGGATTTCCTGGATTACGTGTTCGCGCGTGCACCGGACTATGGTGAGCGGATCCACTATGACGATTATGAAGACGAGTGGGTTCCCGGCCGCGACATGAAATACGAGCATGGCGGGCCGTTGTCGTATGGTGCCACGGTCAAGGGTGGCAGGTTTACCGACAAGACCCGTGCGGAGTTTCAGAAGATCTGGTGCGTGAGCAGGCCCAAGGCAGAGCGGACATTCGATGTCATCAAGCCGTTCGGTGAAAGCCTCAAGGCCATCCCTTTGTTTTCAGAGCGTCTCAAGGACGTGATCGAGGCTGTCGATCCTGCCTTGTTCGAGTTCGTGCGCATGGAGCGCACCTGGGATGATGTCCGCAAGACGCCGATCGCGGGTGGGCCGTTTTTCTAGCCAATCTTCTGGCGCGCCGGGATTGCTGGGATCAGGACCGCACGCGGATCGTGCCTCGGGAGCGTGGCGACGGCAGCTATTTCAACACGATTTCGGGATCCGGGCGCGCGGTGCTGCGGTCGCGTGTGGGAGATGCGCTGATCTGGCGTGATACCCTGGCCAAAACCGTCGTCTGCACCGATGCGTTCAAGGGGATGGCAGAGACCGTTGGCTGTAAAGGATGGCGGTTTGATGAAATCACCGTGACGGACGACAGGTAGGGCGGCTTTAGGGAATCCGCGACGGGGCGTTGTCGCGCGACGGTATGGACGCAGGCGGGTCGACCGTGGAGGCGCGTGGGTTTTCACCCACCCTACGGGACATGTTTGGGAGTAGGGTGGGCGAGAGCCCACGCGTCGGGCGCGAGGAGGCGGGGCCCGGTGGGCGTGCGCGGGTTTCACCCATGCGTACGATGGCGCTCCACTCCGGGAAATCATGGGAATGGATGCAAGGTGGTCCTCGGGACCTCACGGATTCCTCGGCGGAATCGTGCGAATCGTTGCTGATCATGGTATGGAACTCGCGTGGGATTCGTTGAAAAAGTCGGCGATGCATCCCAGATCTCGAGAAATTGGATAAAAATATTGGGAAAGCGTGGGAAAACTACATTGAGCTTCTCCGCTACCATATTTTGTGTTCAGTATTCTGCAGTGCGCTAGGTGCTGCGTCAAAATGGCTTCAGATGGCACAGGATGTTGATCGGGAGGGGACCTGAAATCAACATTATGTAGCTCAATGCGCAAATTTTTCGTTGAGTTCCATGAAGTACCATGTCATACCTTTAACCACGATGAGGACGGACACAGGGGCACACAACGACCCCGAAAAACAACAAAGACCAGAGCAGGTTTCATACAGGTACCCGCTTCATCAGAACGAAGAGATCCGGCGCGCGGGCGAGCAGACATCCCCCCAGGTGGCGCGCGCAGCTGGACACCCCGCGAGAGCGGGACGAGGGCGGCGGATTGGGCAGTGGCAGCAGCTCAATCCGCCGTTTCGTGTTTCGGGCGGCACTTTTGAAACGCGGGGGAACGAGGGACGGGCCGGACAGTGGTTCTGAGCTTCAGAGGCGAGTTCAACCAGAAGGTTGACGGCAAGGGTCGGATGTCGATCCCTGCCGATTTTCGCGCTGTGCTGGCCGATGGCGATCCGCGCTGCCCCGAAGTCCCGCTGCCGCGTGTCGTCGTGCTGCACGGGCCGCATCTGAAAAACTGTCTTCACGCCTACACGATCGATGCCATGGCCGAGATCGAGGAAGGCATCCGCAAGCTGCCGCGCGGGTCGGACGCGCGTAAACGCGCGAGCCGCATGATCCTGGGCAAGTCCTGGGACACGGAAGTGGACAAGGACGGGCGCATCGTGCTGCCCCAGCGGTTGCGTCTGCAGATCGGGCTGGAAGGCGAGGCGGTGATGGTCGCGATGGGCGATTATTTCGAGATATGGAACGCGGCGACCTATGATGAGGTCGAGGCGGCGGAGACCGCGGCCTTCCTGGAAGAGCAGGACGGCGATTTCGATCCGCTGACCCTGATAGATCCGCCCGGGGAGGAATGAGCGATGGGGAATGCTGCCGCAAACCATCCCCATGTTCCCGTTCTCATAGAGCCGATTCTTCGCGCCGTGGCGCCGGTGACCGGCACGTGGCTGGACGGCACCTTGGGGGCGGGCGGCTATACCCGCCGCCTGCTGGAGGCCGGGGCCGACACCGTGATCGGCGTGGATCGCGACCCGCTTGCCATAGAGTTGGCCGCCGAGTGGGCCGACGACCGGGTGGAACTGGTGCAGGGGACGTTTTCCAAGCTGGATGAGTATGGGACGGAGCTGGATGGCGTGGTGCTGGACCTGGGCGTGTCGTCGATGCAGCTGGACCGGGCCGAGCGGGGGTTTTCCTTCATGAAGGACGGGCCGCTGGACATGCGGATGAGCCAGGCGGGGCCGAGTGCCGCCGATATGGTGAATGCCATGGACGAGGCGGACCTGGCCGACATCCTGTTTCTTTACGGCGAGGAGCGGGCGAGCCGGCGGATAGCAAAGGCCATCGTGAAGAAGCGCGAGGACGTGCCGATCGTCACGACGCTGCAACTGGCGGAAATCATCGAGGGATGCCTGCCGCGTCCCAAGCCGGGGCAGGTGCATCCCGCGACGCGCAGCTTTCAGGCGATCCGCATCGCGGTGAATGATGAGTATGGCGAGCTGGTGGAGGGGCTGGAGGCCGCCGAGCGGGCGTTGAAGCCCGGCGGGCAACTGGCCGTGGTGACGTTCCATTCCATCGAGGACCGGATGGTGAAGCGCTTTCTGGCCGAAAAGACCGGGAATACCGGCGGTGGCAGCCGTCACGCGCCGGTGGTGGAGAGCGACCCGCCGACATTCCGGCAGGACACGCGCAAGGCGATCGGGCCGGACGAGGCAGAACTGGCGGAAAACCCGCGGGCGCGCAGTGCCAAGCTGCGTGTCGCCCAGCGGACCGATGCCGCGCCGCGGCCGGTGGACAGGGGCCGCATCGGGATGCCGATGCCGAAGACGCATAATCGACGAGGGGACAGGTAATGCGCAGTTTTTTCTACGTCATGACCGCCGTCATGGTCATCGCACTGGCCTTCTGGGCCTACCGGGAAAACTATGAAACGCAGGCCGCGCTGTCGCGGTCGGAAGCGGTGCAGCAAAAGATAGCGGACCAGCGCCAGCGTCTGCGCGTGCTGAACGCGGAATGGGCCTATCTGAACCGGCCCGATCGGCTGCGCGACCTGGTCGAGATCAATTTCGATCAGCTGGGGCTGTTGCCGTTCCAGCCCTACCAGTTCGGCAAGATCGATCAGGTGGCCTATCCGTCCGAGGGGCCCTTGCCGATTTCCAATGTCATCGACGTGATGGAACGGGAGCAGCAGCCATGATCCGCACCCCCTTGCGCCCGCTGGCGCGTATCCTGAAGGCCCGGGAAGCGGGCGAGAACCCCGACGCCATCGAGCGCGAGAACATCCGCCTGCGCCACGAGGAGACGCGCGACCGTGCGCGGATGCGCGCCGAGGGGCGCCTGTTGGTGATGGGGGCGTTCTTTGTCTGCGCCTTTGCGGTCATTGGCGGGCGCATGGGCGTGCTGGCCAATACCGACCCCGAAGAGCCGCGCACCGGGTTCGCGGGCGCCGATATCGTGGCGCAGCGGGCCGATATCGTGGACCGCGAGGGACGCATCCTGGCCACGAATTTCGAGACCTACAGCCTGTATGCCCAGCCCCAGCAGATGGTCGAGCCCGAGCGGGCGGCCGAGGCACTGGCGGCGATCTTCCCGGATCTGAAGGTCGATCGGCTGAAGCGGGATTTCACGGGCAAGCGCAAGTTCCTGTGGGTGAAGAAGAAGCTGAGCCCCGAGCAGCGCCAGGCGGTGCATGACATCGGCGAGCCGGGGCTGCTGTTCGGGCCGCGCGAAATGCGGCTTTATCCCAACGGCAAGCTGGCCGCGCATGTCTTGGGCGGTGCGAGTTTCGGGCGCGAGGGCGTGCACGCGGCGGAAGTGATCGGTGTCGCGGGCGTCGAGAAGTTCTATGACAAGCGGTTGCGCGATCCGGCGATGGGGCACAAGCCGTTGCAACTGTCGATCGACCTGTCGGTGCAGTCGGCGGTCGAGCGGGTGTTGCAGGGCGGCATGATGCTGATGAACGCCAAGGGCGCGGCGGCTGTGCTGATGGAGGTGCAGACCGGCGAGGTCGTGGCGCTGGCCAGCCTGCCGGATTTCGACCCCAACGACCGCCCCCGCCCGTCGATTGCCGGGGAAAAGCCCGGCGACAGCCCGCTGTTCAACCGGGCGGTGCAGGGTGTCTATGAGCTGGGCTCGGTTTTCAAGGCGTTCACCGTCGCGCAGGCGCTGGACCTTGGGCTGGTGAATCCGTCGACGATGATCGACACCAAGGGGCCGCTGCGCTTCGGCAAGTACCGGATTCGCGATTTTCGCAATTACGGCAACGAGCTGGATGTCAAAACGGTGCTGGTCAAGTCGTCCAATATCGGCACCGCGCGCATCGCGCAGATGATCGGAATCGACCGGCAGCAGGATTTCCTCAAGTCGCTGGGCTTTTTCGAGCCGACGCCGTTCGAGATTGTCGAGGCGGAGGGCGGCAAGCCGCTTTTGCCCTCGAAATGGACCGATCTGTCGCTGATGACGATTTCCTACGGGCACGGGTTGTCATCGAGCCCGCTGCACCTGGCGGCGGGGTATGCGACCATCGCCAATGGCGGGCGGCTGGTGAAGCCGACGGTGATCAAGCAGCCCAAGGGGCAGCTGGGGCCCCGGGTGATGTCGGAGCGTGCGGCGGCCGAGACGATGCAGATGCTGCGCGATGTGGTCACCGAGGGCACGGCCTCTTTCGCCGAGGTCGATGGCTACGCAGTGGGTGGCAAGACAGGGACAGCGGACAAGCCGAAGCCCAGCGGCGGGTATTACGAGGACAAGGTGATCGCCACCTTCGCCAGCGTGTTCCCGGCGCATGATCCGCGCTACGTTCTGGTGGTGACACTGGACGAGCCGGTGGAGACCACGGGCCCCGAGCCGCGCCGGACGGCAGGCTGGACCACGGTGCCGGTGGCGGCGGAAATCACACGTCGCGTCGCGCCGCTTCTGGGGCTGCGGCCCGAGATTGAACCCGCGCCATTAACAGGTATAACGCTGACATCGAATTGACGGGTTGAGACAAAGGCCGAAGGCGTGGGGCAGAGCAAATCCTTGGCAGAGCTGGGCCTGACCGCCCAGGGGGGCCGGCGGGCTGAGATCACCGGGCTGGCGGTGGACAGCCGCGAGGTGAAGGACGGGTCCTTGTTCGCGGCGTTGCCGGGAAGCCGCGTGCATGGCGGCCAGTTCATTTCCTATGCGCTGCGCATGGGGGCGGCGGCGATCCTGACCGACCCCGAGGGCGTGGCGCTGGCGGCCGAGGAACTGGCCGACAGCGATGCCGCGCTGGTGGTGGCCGAGGACCCGCGCCAGACGCTGTCGTTCGCCGCCGCATTGTGGTTCGGCGCGCAGCCCGAGACGATGGTGGCGGTGACAGGCACCAACGGCAAGACATCGGTGGCGAGTTTCACGCGGCAGATCTGGATGGCGCTGGGGCTGGAGGCGGTGAACCTTGGCACCACCGGCGTCGAGGGCGCGTGGGAGGCGCCGCTGGCGCATACCACGCCCGAGCCGATCACGCTGCACCGGGTGCTGGCCGAGGCCGAGGCCAACGGCATCACCCATGCGGCGATGGAGGCGTCGAGCCACGGTTTGGCGCAGCGGCGGCTGGACGGCGTGCGTCTGGTGGCGGCGGGGTTCACGAACCTGAGCCAGGATCATCTGGATTACCACGCCGATTTCGACGACTACTTCAACGCCAAGGCGGGCCTGTTCGAGCGGGTCCTGCCCGAGGACGGCGTGGCCGTGATCAACGTGGACGACCCGCGCGGGCCGGGCATGGCGGACGTCGCCCATGGCCGGGGGCAGGACGTGCTGGCGGTGGGCCGGGCCGAAGGGGCGGACCTGCGGATCCTGAACCGGGTGTTCTCGCCCACCGGGCAGACCTTGCGGTTTTCCTGGCGCGGGCAGGTCCACCAGGTGGAGCTGAACCTGATCGGCGGCTTTCAGACCGACAATGTGATGCTGGCCGCCGGGCTGGCCATCGGTGCAGGGGCTGACCCGGACCGGGTGTTTGCGACGCTGCCGGTGATGCGCACGGTGCGGGGCCGGATGCAGCTGGCGGCGACGCGCTCCAGCGGGGCGGCGGTGTTCGTGGATTACGCCCACACGCCCGAGGCGGTGTCGACCGCGCTTTACGCGCTGCGCCCGCATGTGCTGGGCCGGATGGTGGCGATCGTGGGCGCGGGCGGTGACCGCGACCGGGGCAAGCGGCCCCTGATGGGGCGCGCGGCGGCGGAAAATGCCGACGCGGTGATCGTGACCGACGACAACCCGCGCAGCGAGACGCCGGGCGACATTCGCGCCGCTGTGATGGAGGGAGTGCGCCAGGCCGGCGGCGAGGACCGGGCCATCGAAGTGGGCGACCGGGCCGAGGCGATTTTGCGCGGTGTCGACATGCTGGGTCCGGGCGATGCGCTGCTGATTTGCGGCAAGGGGCACGAGACCGGGCAGGTCGTGGGTGACGACACCTTTCCCTTCGACGATTGCGAACAGGCGAGCGTGGCGGTCTCGGCGCTGGACGGGGGCGTGGCGTGAGCGTTTTGTGGACAGCGCGGGAGGCCGTGGCGGCCACGGGCGGACGCAGCACCTGCGACTGGACCGCGACGGGCGTGTCGATCGACACCCGGACAATGCAACCGGGCGATTTGTTCGTGGCGCTGAAAGACGTGCGCGACGGGCATGACTTCGTGGCGCAGGCGCTGGAGAATGGCGCGGCGGCTGCATTGGTTGCGCGCGTCCCCGAGGGCGTGGCCGCTGATGCGCCGCTTCTGATCGTGGACGAGGTGCTGCCGGCGCTGGAGGACCTGGGCCGGGCGGCGCGGGCGCGAACGGATGCGAAGGTGGTGGCGATCACCGGGTCGGTGGGCAAGACCTCGACCAAGGAGATGATGCGCGCCGCATTGCAGGGGCAGGGCAAGACACATGCCGCCGAGGCGAGTTACAACAATCATTGGGGCGTGCCGCTGACGCTGGCGCGGATGCCGCGCGACACCCAGTTCGCGGTGATCGAGATCGGGATGAACCATCCCGGAGAGATTTCGCCGCTGGCCGTGATGGCGCGCCCGCACGTGGCGCTGATCACCACCATCGCGGCGGCGCATCTGGAGGCGTTCGAGAATATCGAGGGGATTGCGCGGGAGAAGGCTGCGATATTCGACGGGTTGGAGCCGGGCGGCACGGCGGTGATCAACGCCGACGTCGGCACGGCGGATATACTGGAAGACGCGGCACGCGCGAAGGCCGGGACGGTGGTGCGGTTCGGAACCGCGGAGGGGTCGACATCCGGCTGACCGACGTGACGGTGCATGACGCCGCCACCGTGGGCAAGGCAGAGGTCGCGGGCGAGGAGATCCTGTTCAAGGTCGGCACGCCGGGCCGGCATTTCGCGCTGAACGCGCTGGCGGTCATCGCCGCCGCGCAGGCGATGGGGGCCGACCGGGACGTGGTGGTCTGCGACCTGGGCCTGTGGCGGCCGTACAAGGGGCGCGGCACGCGCGAGGTGCTGGTGCTGGACGCGGTCGAGGAGGCGATGTCGATCGAGTTGATCGACGACGCGTTCAACGCCAACCCGACCTCGATGGCCGCGGCGCTGGAAGTTCTGGCCGCCGCCAGGGTGCGCGACGACATCGGGCGGGTGTCCGCGGGGCGGCGGATCGCCATTCTGGGCGACATGCTGGAACTGGGCCCGGACGAGGCGCGGATGCACCGCGACATCGCGAAACTTCCCTTCATGGACCAGGTGCAGGTCATCCATTGTGTCGGTCCGCGCATGAAAACCCTTTACGACGCGCTGCCGGAGGCGCAAAGGGGCCGCTGGACGGAAACCGCGGCGGACCTGGCCGCCGAGGCGCACCGTCTGGTGGATGCGGGCGACGTGATCCTGGTGAAGGGCTCGAAGGGCAGCCGCGTCAGCGAAGTTGTCACCGCGCTGCGCCGTCTGGCGCAGGCCGTCGCGGAAAAAGAGGACGTTTGAATGCTTTACTGGTTAACCGAATTGTCGGATGGCGGCGACGTCTTCAACCTGTTTCGCTATATCACCTTCCGCTCGGGCGGGGCGTTCCTGACCGCGCTGGTTTTCGGCTTCATCTTCGGACCTCCGCTGATCAACGTGCTGCGCCGGACCCAGGGCAAGGGCCAGCCCATCCGCAGCGACGGCCCCGAAGGGCACTTGGCGAAGTCGGGCACGCCCACGATGGGGGGGCTGCTGATCGTCGGCGCGCTGCTGACCTCGACGCTGTTCTGGGCGCGGCTGGACAACCCTTTTGTCTGGCTGGTGCTGTTCGTGACCATGTGTTTTGGCCTGATCGGGTTCTGGGACGACTACGCCAAGGTCAGCAAGCAGAACCACAAGGGCGTGCCGGGCAAGGTAAGGCTGGCTCTGGGGTTTCTGATCGCAGGCGTGGCGGCCTATTGGGCCAGCATGTACCACCCCAGTGAATTGCAGTACCAATTGGCGCTGCCGGTGTTCAAGGACACGCTGATCAACATGGGTCTGTTCTTCATCCCCTTTGCGATGTTCGTGATCGTGGGGGCGGCGAATGCCGTCAACCTGACCGATGGCCTTGATGGGCTGGCGATCATGCCGGTGATGATCGCCGCCGTGACGCTGGGGATCATCGCCTATGCCGTGGGACGGGTCGACTTTACCGAGTATCTGGATGTGCACTACGTGCCGGGGACGGGGGAGATCCTGGTCTTCGTGGCGGGGCTGGCCGGGGGCGGCCTTGGGTTTCTGTGGTATAACGCGCCGCCGGCGGCGGTCTTCATGGGCGACACCGGGTCGCTGGCCCTGGGCGGCGCGCTGGGGGCCATCGCAGTGGCGGCCAAGCACGAGATCGTGCTGGGCATCGTCGGCGGCATCTTTGTGGTCGAGGCGCTGAGCGTCATCATCCAGGTGATGTATTTCAAGCGCACCGGCAAGCGCGTGTTCCTGATGGCGCCGATCCACCACCATTACGAGAAAAAGGGCTGGGCCGAGCCGCAGATCGTCATCCGCTTCTGGATCATCGCGCTGATTCTGGCGATGATTGGGCTGGCGACGCTGAAGGTGCGGTGATGGCGACGGTCCGCGACACCAGGGGCATGATCAAGGGCATGGCGCCGGTGCGCGACGCCGAGACCTGGCATTTCTGCACGACGGACGATCGGGACCTGGCGGAGCGCGCGCGGCCGCATGCGCTGGCGGTCTTTGGCGAGGATGAGGGCGTATCGCTGATCCTGCCGGATGAAGTGGCGCGGGATCTGGATTTCCCCATGGAGATGCCGATGAGCCGGATCACCCTGTCGGTGCATTCGGCGCTCGACGGGGTAGGGCTGACGGCGGCGGTGGCCGGCGCGCTGGCCGAGGCGCTGATCCCCTGCAACGTGGTCGCGGCCTATCATCACGATCATGTCTTCGTGCCCGAGGAGCTGGCCGGGAAGGCGATGACGATCCTGCAGGACGTGGCGCGGCAGGCGGAGTGACATCGGCAATCTCTGGTCACGCGGGCGGGGATCGGGTAGCCAATTCGAAACACCAGTTCGGAGGCGTTGGACGTGATACCGGTTCGGGGAGTGGAAGGGCAATGCGTGGCGGTGCTGGGCCTGGGGCGGTCGGGGCTGTCGGCGGCGCGGGCGCTGCGGGCGGGCGGCGCGGACGTGCTGTGCTGGGACGACAACCCGGCGGCGCGGGAGGGCGCCGCCGAGGAAGGGTTCGATATCCGGCAGTTCCGCTCGGCGGAGGATTTTGCCGATGTCGCCGCGCTGATCGTAAGCCCCGGCATTCCGCATCTTTACCCTGAGCCCAACAAGATCGTGGCCGCCGCCCAAGAAGCGGGCGTGCCGGTGGACAACGATATCGGCCTCTTTTTCCGGTCGCTGGCGACGAATGAGTGGAACAGTTTCGACGCGCCGCCACGGGTGATTGCCGTGACCGGGTCGAACGGGAAGTCGACGACCTCGGCGCTGATACACCACATATTGCAGGAGGCGGGGCGCGAGGTGCAGCTGGCCGGGAATATCGGGCGTGGCGTGCTGGATATCGACCCGCCGGGGGATGGTGACGTGGTGGTGCTGGAACTGAGCAGCTATCAGACCGAGCTGGCGCGCGCGCTGACGCCGGATGTGGCGGTGTTTACCAACCTCAGCCCCGATCACCTGGACCGGCATGGCGGGCTGGGGGGCTATTTCGCGGCCAAGCGGCGGCTGTTCGCGGAAGGCGGGCCGGACCGGGCGGTGATCGGCGTGGACGAGCCCGAGGGGCTGTTCCTGGCGGGGCAGATGGCGGAAGCGCCGGGCGACGACCGGGTGATCCGGGTGTCGGTGGACCGCAAGCTGACCGGGCCGGGATGGCAGGTCTTTGCCCGCAAGGGGTTCCTGTCGGAGTATCGCAAGGCGCGGCAGGTGGGGTCGATCGACCTGCGGAAGATCAAGGGCCTGCCGGGGGAGCACAATCACCAGAATGCCTGCTGCGCCTTTGCCGCGTGCCGGACGCTGGGGCTGAACCCCAAGGTGATCGAGGCCGCGATGCAGAGCTTTGCGGGCCTGCCGCATCGCAGCCAGCTGGTGGCCGAGAAGGACGGCGTGAGTTTCGTCAACGACAGCAAGGCGACGAACGTGGATGCGGCGCTGATGGCGCTGCTGGCGTTCGACCGGATCCGCTGGATCTGTGGCGGGTTGGAGAAGGAAGGCGGGTTGGCGGGACTGGCGCCGGCGTTGTCACACGTGACCAAGGCCTATGTCATCGGGCGCGAGGCGGCTGGGTTCGCGCTGCAGCTTGGCGATGTCGATGCGGAGGTCTGCACGACGATGAGCCATGCGGTGATGCGGGCGATGGAGGATGCGCAGCCCGGCGAGACCGTGCTGCTGGCCCCGGCGGCGGCGAGTTTCGATCAATACGACAGCTTCGAGCGGCGGGGTGAGGATTTCATAGCCGAGGTGAAGGCGCGGCTTTAGCGGCGCGCCCCAAGGAGGAGGTCCCCCCAGGTCAAGCCCGGGGCAGGCAGGGTCAAGCCTGGGACGGGTGGTTGGGCTTTGACGTTGCGCATGCGAGGGGCCAGCCCCTCGCGCTCCCCGGGATATTTATGGCCAGAAGAAGAGCAGGTCAGCCTGCCGCGGCGATGGCGGTGCCAGCGGCCCAGCCAGTGGACCAGGCCCATTGGAAGTTGTAGCCGCCGAGCCAGCCGGTGACGTCGACGGCCTCGCCGATCATGTAGAGGCCCGGGACGTCGCGGCTTTGCATGGTCTTTGACGAGATGCGGTCGGTGGCGATGCCGCCCAGGGTGACCTCGGCGGTGCGGTAGCCTTCGGAGCCGGTGGGCTTGAGATGCCACTGGCGCAGGGCGTCGGTGATTTCCGCGAGCCGGGCGTCGGACTGGTCGGCAAGATTGCCCGAAAGGGACAGCGCGGGGGTGAGGTGCTCGACGAGGCGGGCGGGCAGGTGGCGGGCAAGCTCGGTGGTGAGGGCGCGGCGGCCCTCGGCCTGGCGCTGGGCGCGGAGGGTGTCGTAGAGGCTGGCGTCGGGGTCGAGGTCGAGGGTGATCGCCTCGCCTTCGTGCCAGTAGGAGGAGGCTTGCAGGATCGCGGGGCCCGAGAGGCCGCGATGGGTGAACAGGACGGCCTCGGCGAAGCTGGTATCGTTTGCCGTCACGCGGGCGGGGGCGGCGATGCCGGAGATGGGCGCGAAGCGCTTGTCGGAGAAGGTGAGCGGGACGAGCGCGGGGCGCGTGTCGGTGACGGCATGGCCGAACTGGCGGGCGATGTCGTAGGCGAGGCCAGTGGCGCCCATGGCAGGGATGGACTTGCCGCCCGTCGCCAGCACGAGGTTGCGGGCGGTGACGATGTGGCGCATGCCTTCGCGGTCGAGCGTTACGGTGAAGCGGGTGCCGTCATGAGAAATCTCGCCCACGGTGGTTTGCAGCCAGAGCGTGGCCCCGGCCGCCGCCATCTCGTCACGCAGCATCTGGATGATCTGGGGGGATTTGCCGTCGCAGAAGAGCTGTCCCAGGGTCTTTTCGTGCCAGGTGATGCCGTGGCGGGCGAGAAGGTCGATGAAATCCCATTGGGTGTAGCGGCTGAGCGCGGATTTGTGGAAATGCGGGTTCTGCCCGAGAAAATTGCCGGGCGCGGTATGCAGGTTGGTGAAGTTGCAGCGCCCGCCGCCGGAGATGCGGATCTTTTCGCCGGGGGCGCGTGCATGATCCACGACAAGCGTCTCCGGCCCCGAATGAGCCGCGCACATCATGCCGGCGGCGCCGGCGCCGAGGATCAGGGTGGTGACGTTCATGCCGTTCCCGTGCCCCAGCGACGGACGGGCGTCAAGATGGCGCTGCTGGGTACGGTGCCTGTCATTGGAACATGGGGCGCTTGGCGGGGTTGACGTCTCGCAACCCAATACGAGTGGAGGAGTCACATGAATATCCAGACAAAACCCGACGTGCTGACTGCTCAGGACGAGTATCCGACCCGCGTACCGGGCGAGGAACGACTGAGTGAGCGCAAGGACCCCGTGCTTTGGTCCGACTGGTCTGAAGACGCGCCGATCGCCAAGGAGGAAGCGGAGCACTATGCCGAGCACGGTTTTCTGGTGCGGCACGACATGTTCGAGAAGGACGAACTGGCACTGCTGACCGAGACCGCGGACAAGCTGCGCGAAGGCGGCGGGGACATTCCCGACGACGACCTGATCCACGAGCCCGACAGCGACGCGGTGCGCACCGTCTTTCGCCTCGACGATCACTCCAAGGCATTCCGCCGTCTGGCCTGCGATCGCCGCCTGGCTGGCGTGGCCGAGTTCCTTCTGGGCGACCAGGTGTACCTGCACCAGTCGCGCCTGAACTACAAACCGGGGTTCGCCGGCAAGGAGTTCTACTGGCACTCGGATTTCGAGACCTGGCATGCCGAGGACGGGATGCCGCGGATGCGCGCGGCGTCGGCCTCGGTGCTGCTGACGCCGAACGGGCCGCACAATGGCCCGCTGCTGCTGGTGCCGGGATCGCAGAACGTGTTCATCAGCTGCGTGGGCGAGACGCCCAAGGACAACCACGAGACCTCGCTGAAAGAGCAGAAGGTCGGTGTGCCGCAGCCCGAGACGATCGACCGGATGGCGCGGGAGGCCGGTGGCATCGCGTCGGCGCAGGGGGACACCGGTACGGTGATCTTCTTTGACTGCAACACGCTGCACGGCTCGAACGGGAACATCACGCCCGATCCGCGGGCCAATGCGTTCTTTGTCTACAACGCGATGTCGAACGCGCTGACCCGGCCTTATGCCGCCCGTGGTCCGCGGCCCGACTTCCTGGCCAACCGCGCGACGCCCGAGGCGATCCGCACGGTTTCCGGCAATCTGACCGGGTAAAGGCGACCCGGTGGATGCAGAATGCTTCCCACCGGGCAAAACTGCTGCTATACTGGACCGAACGCCCCCGGCAAAAGAGGGGCAAGAGGCAGTGTTCGGCGGATTCAAATGACAGAAATGGTGTATGGTGCGGCCCCCGTGCAGGGCGGCGAACCGATCCTCCCCAAATGGTGGCGGACCCTCGACAAGTGGTCGATTTCCTGCGTGCTGATCCTGTTCGGGATCGGGCTTCTGCTGGGGCTGGCGGCCTCGGTGCCGCTGGCGGAAAAGAACGGGTTCGAGCAGTTTCATTACGTGAAACGGCAAGCGGCCTTCGGCTTCATGGCATTGGGGGCGATGCTGCTGACGTCGATGATGAGCCCGCTCCTAGTGCGGCGGTTGTCGGTGCTGGGCTTCGTCGTGGCGTTCCTCGCGATGGCGATGCTGCCGTTTTTCGGCACGGATTTCGGCAAAGGGGCGGTGCGGTGGTACAGCCTCGGGTTCGCCAGCCTGCAACCCTCTGAATTCCTGAAACCCGGTTTTGTGGTGGTGACCGCCTGGATGCTGGCCGCGAGCAAGGAGATCAACGGACCGCCGGGGGTACGGCTGAGCTTTGTCCTGGCGGTGATCATCGTGGCCCTGCTCGCGATGCAGCCGGATTTCGGGCAGGCGTGCCTGGTGCTCTTCGGCTGGGGCGTGATGTATTTCGTGGCCGGGGCGCCGATCGTGCTGCTGGTGCTGATCGCGGGGATCGTGGTGTTCGCGGGCTCGCTGGCCTACTCCAATTCGGAACACTTCGCGCGGCGGATCGACGGGTTCCTGAGCCCGGACGTGGACCCCAATACGCAGCTGGGCTTTGCCACCAACGCGATCCGCGAGGGCGGGTTTTTTGGCGTGGGCGTGGGCGAGGGGTCGGTGAAATGGTCGCTGCCCGACGCGCATACGGATTTCATCATCGCCGTGGCGGCCGAGGAATACGGGCTGATCCTGGTGCTGGCGATCATCGTGCTTTACGCCAGCATCGTGGTGCGGTCGCTGAGCCGCCTGATGCGCGAGCGCGATCCGTTCATCCGGCTGGCGGGCACGGGCCTTGTGGCGATGTTCGGCGTGCAGGCGATGATCAACATGGGCGTCGCCGTGCGGCTGTTGCCGGCCAAGGGTATGACCCTGCCATTCGTGAGCTATGGCGGCTCGTCGCTGATCGCGACGGGGATCGCGGTGGGGATGCTGTTCGCCTTTACCCGCAGCCGTCCGCAGGGCGAGATCAACGACATCCTGAGGGCGCGTCCGAGATGAGCGAACGTTCCCCCCTTCTGGTGATCGCGGCGGGCGGCACGGGTGGGCACATGTTTCCCGCGCAGAGCCTGGCTGAGGCGATGCTGCGGCGGGGCTGGCGGGTGAAGCTGTCGACCGATGCGCGGGGCGCGCGCTATACCGGCGGCTTTCCGCATTCGGTCGAGATCGAGCAGGTGGCGAGTGCGACCTTTGCCCGGGGCGGAATTTTCAACAAGCTGGTGGCGCCGTTTCACATCCTTGGCGGTGTGCTGGGCGCGACGTTGCGGATGCTGCGCGACAGGCCCGCCGTTGTTGTGGGCTTCGGCGGGTATCCGACGATCCCGGCGCTGAGTGCGGCGATGATCCTGCGGCGGCCCCGCATGATCCACGAACAGAACGGCGTGCTGGGGCGGGTGAACAAGCTGTTCGCCAAGCGTGTCGACAAGGTGCTGTGCGGCACGTGGCCCACGGCCTTGCCCGAGGGTGTGGAGGGCACGCATGTGGGCAACCCGGTGCGGCTGGCGGTGCGTGAGCGCGCGGGCGCGGGATACATTCCGCCGGGCGATTACCCGATGTCGATCCTGGTGATCGGCGGCAGCCAGGGCGCGCGTATCCTGAGCGACGTGGTGCCGCCCGCAATCGCCAACCTGCCGATGGACGTGCTGCGCAACATCCGCGTGAGCCACCAGGCGCGCGACGAGGACGGCGAGCGGGTGGCGAAGCTATATGCCGAGAACGGGATCGATGCCGACGTGCAGCCGTTCTTCCGCGACGTGCCGGCGCGGATGTCCGAGGCGCAGCTGGTGATCAGCCGGGCGGGGGCGTCTTCGGTGGCCGACATCTCGGTCATCGGACGGCCCGCGATCCTGATCCCCTTTGCCGCCGCCACGGAAGACCACCAGGCGGCCAATGCCAAGGGGTTGTCCAAGGCCGGGGGCGCGATCGTGATCCCGGAATCGCGGCTTGAGGTCGACGCACTTTCGGAGCAGATAGCCTCGGTGCTGACGAATCCCGATGGCGCCTTGCAGATGTCACGGGCGGCGCTGAGCGTGGGCATGCCGGATGCGGCGCAGGCGCTTGCGGATATAACAGAAGAACTGGCACGGAGCAGACAGTCATGAGGGACCTTTCATTCGAAGGAGCCAAACCGATGAACGCGGCATTGAAACTTCCGGGCGACGTGGGCCCCATTCATTTCGTGGGCATCGGGGGGATCGGCATGTCGGGCATTGCCGAGGTCCTGCTGAACCATGGCTATACCGTGCAGGGCTCGGACCTGAAGACGTCGAAGATCACCGACCGGCTGGAAAAGGCCGGCGCGACGATTTTCGAGGGCCAGGCGGCGTCGAACCTGGACGACGCGCAGGTGGTGGTGATTTCGTCGGCAATCAAGCCGGGCAATGCCGAACTGGACGAGGCGCGGCGGCGCGGCTTGCCGGTGGTGCGCCGGGCCGAGATGCTGGCCGAGCTGATGCGGCTGAAGTCGAACGTGGCGGTGGCGGGGACACATGGCAAGACGACGACCACGACGATGGTCGCGGCGCTGTTGGACCATGGCAAGTACGACCCCACGGTGATCAATGGCGGGATCATTCACGCTTACGGCTCGAACGCGCGCGTGGGGCAGGGCGAGTGGATGGTTGTGGAGGCCGACGAGAGCGACGGCACCTTCAACCGGCTGCCGGCGACCATTGCCATCGTGACCAATATCGACCCCGAGCACATGGAGCATTGGGGCACGGAAGAGGCGCTGCACCAGGGGTTCCTGGATTTCGTGTCGAACATTCCGTTTTATGGCCTGGCGATCTGCTGCACCGATGATCCGGACGTGCAGACTCTCGTTGGCAAGATCAGCGACCGGAGGGTGATTACTTTCGGGTTCAACGCGCAGGCCGACGTGCGGGCGATGAACCTGACCTACGAGGCCGGCGTGGCGCATTTCGACGTGGCGTTGCAGGCCGAGGGCAAGGTGATCGAAGGCTGCACCCTGCCGATGCCGGGCGACCATAACGTATCGAATGCGCTGAGCGCGGTGGCCGTGGCGCGATCGCTTGGCATGAAGCTGGACGAGATCCGCGAGGCGCTGGCGGCGTTCGGCGGCGTGAACCGTCGATTTACCCGCGTGGGCGAGGTGGACGGGGTGACCATCATCGACGATTACGGCCACCACCCGGTGGAGATCGCCGCCGTGCTGAAGGCGGCGCGGCAGGCCACCAAGGGACGGATCATCGCGGTGCATCAGCCGCACCGGTATTCCCGCCTGCATTCGCTTTTCGACGATTTCTGTGCGTGCTTCAACGATGCCGACGTGGTCGCCATCGCCGAAGTCTATGCCGCCGGCGAGGACCCGATCGACGGGGCCACGCGCGACGACCTGGTGGCAGGGCTGATTGCCCATGGCCACCGGCACGCGCGGGCGATCCTGGGCGAGGAGGACCTGGTGCGGCTGGTGCGCGAACAGGCGAAACCGGGCGACATGGTGGTGTGTCTGGGCGCGGGTACGATCAGCGGCTGGGCGAACGGGTTGCCGGAAAAGCTGAAGGGCTGATGGTGGCGGTGGCCGGAATTTTCGGAAAATTCCGGGCCGGAAAATGCGCATTTTCCGGTACGTTTTTCGCGAGAAAAACGTACCCCGGAGGTCGGGCATGACACTTGTTGTCCTGTGCTGTCTCTGGGTGATCGCGGGCACGCTGGTGGCGATGCTGCCGACGCGGCATCAATACGCACCGGGGATCTTTCTGCTGGCGCTGGCGCCGGTGCTGATCTGGATGATCGGGCGGGATCACGGGGTCATCCCCGCCGCGCTGGCGGTGCTCGCGCTTTTGTCGATGTTTCGCAATCCGCTGCGCTATTTCACGCGGCGTCTGGCGGGGGAAAAACCGGAGGTACCTAAATGAGCATGTCCCTGGTCCTGTTCTTTATCTGGGCCGTTGCCGCGAATTTGCTGGCGATGATCCCCAGCCGCGACAACCATTGGCGCCGGGCCTATGTGCTGATCGCCGTGGGCATTCCGCTGCTGGGCTACGTGACCTGGCAGAACGGGCCCTGGGTGGGGCTGTTGGTGCTGGCCGCGGGGATGAGCCTGTTGCGCTGGCCGGTCATCTATCTGGGCCGCTGGGCGCGCCGGGTCGCCGGAGGTAATGCGGACGGCGGTGGGAAGTGAGTATTTCCGGCAAGAAAAAGCATAATGTCCATCTTTCGGTTCGGGGCGTAATCGGGCACAAGCTGGCGCATGAATGAGCTTCCCGAACCCCGTGGCCGTCTGAGCGAGAAGCGCATGCTGGCCGATCTGACATGGCTGCGCGTGGGCGGGCCGGCGGATTGGCTGTTTCAGCCGGCGGACCTGGATGACCTGGCGGCGTTCCTGCGCGATCTGGATCCGGGCGTGGCGGTGTTTCCGATGGGTGTGGGCAGCAACCTGATCGTCCGGGATGGAGGCTTGCGCGCGGTGGTGATCCGGCTGGGGCGCGGGTTCAACGATATCGAAGTTGACGGAACGCGCGTGACCGCGGGTGCTGCGGCGCTGGATGCGCATGTGGCCCGGCGCGCGGGCGAGGCGGGGGTGGACCTGACCTTTCTGCGCACCATTCCCGGCGCCATCGGGGGCGCGGTGCGGATGAATGCCGGATGCTATGGCAGTTACGTGGCAGATCATTTCGTCGAAGCGCAGGCGGTCAGCCGCGCGGGCGAGGTAGTGACGCTGAGCGCCGAGGACCTGAAGTTCCAGTACCGCCAGACCGATTTGCCCGAGGGCTGGGTGATCACGCGCGCGACGTTCGAGGGCGTTGCGGGCGATCCCGGGGAACTGGCCGCGCGGATGGACGCGCAGCTGAAAAAGCGCGACGAGACGCAGCCGACCAAGGACCGGACGGCCGGAAGCACGTTTCGCAATCCGGCCGGGTTTTCCAGCACCGGGCGGGCCGACGACACCCATGACCTGAAGGCGTGGAAGGTGATCGACGACGCCGGGATGCGCGGCGCCACGCGGGGCGGGGCGCAGATGAGCGAGAAGCATTCGAACTTCCTGATCAACACCGGGGGCGCCACGGCGGCGGACCTGGAAGGTTTGGGCGAGGAGGTACGAAAAAGGTTTTCCAAGACAGCGGAATAGAGTTACATTGGGAAATCATGAGGGTCGGCGAAACGGCCCCCTCCGCGAATTGAGGCGGACACAATAAAACAAGGGTCGATAACGACCCGGGACATTGAGGCAGTAAGGTGGTTTCTTCGAGCGGAAACGCCCCGACTGTTGCGGTGATAATGGGTGGCCCCTCGGCCGAACGCGAGGTGTCGCTTTCGTCAGGACAGGAATGCGCCGCAGCACTCCGGGAGGCAGGCTATGAGGTGGTCGAGGTCGATGCCGGCCGCGACCTTGCCGTGGTTCTGGCCGATCTCAAACCCGACGTGGTGTTCAACGCCCTGCATGGCCGCTGGGGCGAGGATGGCTGTGTGCAGGGGATGCTGGAGTGGATGCAGATCCCCTATACCCATTCGGGCGTGCTGGCCTCGGCGCTGGCGCTGGACAAGCAGCGCACCAAGGCGGCGTATCGTGCCGCGGGCCTGCCGGTGGTCAACAGCGTCATCGTGGACAAGGACGAGGTGGGAAAGGCGCATGTGATGCCGCCCCCTTACGTGGTGAAGCCCAATAACGAAGGCTCGTCGGTGGGCGTCTATATCGTGCACGAGGCCGCGAACGCGCCGCCGCAACTGTCCGAGGACATGCCGCAAACCGTGATGGTCGAAGCGTTCGCGCCGGGGCGCGAACTGACGACCTCGGTGATCGGCGACCGGGCGCTGGGGGTGACGGATATCATCACCGATGGGTGGTACGATTATCATGCGAAATATGCCGCCGGTGGGTCGCGGCACGTGATCCCGGCCGACATTCCTCAGGAAATTGCCGATGCCTGCGAGGATTACGCGCTGCGCGCCCACGCGGTGCTGGGATGCCGCGGGCTGAGCCGCACGGATTTTCGCTGGGACGAGGCAAAGGGGCTGGAGGGGCTGATCCTGCTGGAGACCAATACCCAGCCCGGAATGACGCCGACCTCGCTGAGCCCCGAGCAGGCGCAGGCGGCGGGCATGAGCTTTCCGCAATTGTGCGACTGGCTGGTGAAGGACGCGTCATGCAACAGGTGAAACCATTGGAGCCCAAGGCCGATCCGGCGCCGTCGCGGTGGTCGTACCGCTATCAGCGGCTGATGCTGACGCCGCTTTTCCGCAAGCTGTTGCGGGTGGGGGTGCCGTTCTGCCTGATCATCGGCCTCGGCACGGCGTATTTTTCCAACCCCGAGCGGCGCGAAGCGATCGCACTGGCGGTGATCGATCTGCGCGAGCAGATCGAGACACGGCCGGAGTTCATGGTGAACCTGCTGGCGGTGGAAGGCGCGAGCGCGACGGTCGAGGAGGATATCCGCGAGATCTTCCCGCATGACCTGCCGGCCAGTTCGTTCGACATCGACCTCGACGCGGTCCGCCTGTCAATTGCCGGTCTGCCGGCGGTTGCCAGTGCGTCCGTCCGGGTGCGGCAGGGCGGCGTGCTGGTGGCGTATGTGCAAGAGCGCCAGCCGGTGGCGATCTGGCGGTCGCGCGATGGCTTGGGCGTGGTGGACATCGAAGGCGTGGTGATCGGCGATATCATGCAGCGCGCCGACCGCGCCGATCTGCCGGTGATTGCCGGCAAAGGCGCGACCGACGCCGTGCCCGAGGCGATGGCGATCCTGCAGGCGGCGGCGCCGCTGCGGTCGCGGCTGCGCGGGCTGGTGCGCATGGGCGAGCGGCGGTGGGATGTGGTTCTGGACCGCGGCCAGCGCATCCTGCTGCCCGAGACCGATCCGGTGCGGGCGCTGGAGCGGGTGATCGTCTTGGCCGAAGTGCAGGACATGCTGGAGCGTGACCTTGCGGCGGTGGACATGCGCCTGGCATCCCGGCCGACCATAAGAATGAACGAAAACGCGGTGTCCGAATGGTGGCGCGTGACAAAAATGACCGTAGGGGCGGAAGAGTGACATGATCGAGCTTTATGAATCGCAAAGGGCGATGCGGAACATGCGCCGGGCGGCGATGCAGCGCGGTGTCGTGGCGGTTCTGGACGTGGGCACCTCCAAGATCGCCTGCCTCGTGCTGCGTTTCGACGGCAGCGACCGGCTGCGTGAAACCGAGGGTGTGGGCGCGCTGGCGGGCCAGGCCGGGTTTCGTGTGATCGGGGCGGCCACGACGCGGTCGCGGGGCGTGCGCTATGGCGAGATCACCACGATGACCGAGACCGAGCGGGCCATTCGCACAGCCCTGCAGGCCGCGCAGAAGATGGCCAATATCCGGGTCGATCACGTGATCGCCTGTTTCTCGGGTGCCGAGCCGCGCAGCTATGGGCTGGCCGGGCAGGTGTCGCTGGAAGCCAGCACCGTGTCCGAGCAGGACATCAGCCGGGTGCTGTCGTCCTGTGACGTGCCCGATTTCGGCGAGGGTCGCGAGGTGCTGCACGCCCAGCCGGTGAATTTCGCGCTGGACCACCGCTCGGGCCTCAGCGACCCGCGGGGGCAGCTGGGGCAGGACCTGGCGGTGGACATGCACATGTTGACGGTCGATGGCGCGGCGATCCAGAACCTGGCGCATTGCGTCAAGCGCTGCGACCTTGAGCTGGCGGGGCTGGCCAGTTCGGCCTACGTGTCGGGCATCTCGGCGCTGGTCGAGGACGAGCAGGAGCTGGGCGCGGCCTGCATCGACATGGGCGGCGGAAGCGCCGGCGTGTCGATCTTCATGAAGAAACACATGATCTATGCCGACTCCGTGCGGATCGGTGGCGAGCACGTCACCGGCGACATCTCGATGGGGTTGCAGGTGCCGCACGCCACCGCGGAGCGGATCAAGACATTCTACGGCGGCGTGGTGGCCACGGGCATGGACGACCGCGATATAATCGAGATTGGCGGCGAGACCGGCGACTGGGAACATGACAGGCGCACGGTAAGCCGCGCGGAACTGATCGGCATCATGCGCCCGCGGGTCGAGGAGATCCTGGAAGAGGTGCGCGCGCGGCTGGATGCCGCCGGGTTCCAGCATCTTCCCAGCCAGCAGATCGTGCTGACCGGCGGCGGCAGCCAGATCCCCGGACTGGACGGGCTGGCGACGCGCATCCTGGGACAGCAGGTGCGGCTGGGACGGCCCCTGCGGGTGCACGGCTTGCCACAGGCGGCGACGGGGGCGGGCTTTGCCAGCGCCGTGGGGATGTGCCTGTTTGCGGCGAATCCCCAGGACGAATGGTGGGACTTCGAGATTCCGGTGGATCGCTACCCGGCACGATCCCTGAAAAGGGCGGTAAAATGGTTCAAGGACAACTGGTGATCGCAAAATCTGGGGGTTTCGGCGAAATCCCGCGTGAAAGCGGGAAAAAAGACCCATATTTTGTGGTATTTTCGTGTTTTTTGGGTGACGTAAGGGCGCCGGGACGGTACTGTTAATACAATTTAGGCGGATCAAGCCTGCGCGAGGCGGGCACAACAGCAGGCAAAGAAGGCGGAGCTATGACACTTAACCTCAGCATGCCAGGTCAGGGACAGGACCAGGAACTCAAGCCGCGCATCACCGTTTTCGGTGTTGGCGGGGCAGGCGGCAACGCCGTCAACAACATGATCGAGAAACAGCTGGAAGGCGTCGATTTCGTCGTCGCCAACACCGATGCGCAGGCGCTGTCCCAGAGCAACGCGCCGAACCGGATCCAGCTGGGTGTGAAAGTCACTGAAGGGCTGGGCGCCGGCGCGAAAGCCGCCGTGGGTGCCGCAGCCGCCGAAGAGAACATCGAGCAGATCGTCGACCAGCTGGCCGGCGCGCACATGTGCTTCATCACCGCCGGGATGGGCGGCGGCACTGGCACCGGCGCGGCCCCGATCATCGCTCAGGCAGCGCGTGAACTTGGCGTGCTAACCGTCGGTGTCGTCACGAAACCTTTCCAGTTCGAAGGCGCCAAGCGGATGCGCCAGGCCGAGGAAGGCGTCGACACGCTGCAAAAGATGGTCGACACGCTGATCATCATCCCGAACCAGAACCTGTTCCGCCTCGCGAACGAGAAGACGACCTTCACCGAGGCGTTCTCGATGGCCGATGACGTGCTGTACCAGGGCGTGAAGGGGGTGACCGACCTGATGGTGCGCCCGGGCCTGATCAACCTCGATTTCGCCGACGTGCGCGCGGTGATGGACGAGATGGGCAAGGCGATGATGGGCACCGGCGAGGACGACGGCGAAGAGCGCGCCATCCAGGCCGCCGAGAAGGCCATCGCGAACCCGCTTTTGGACGAGATCAGCCTGCGCGGCGCGAAGGGCGTCCTGATCAACATCACCGGCGGGCACGACCTGACGCTGTTCGAACTGGACGAAGCGGCCAACCGCATCCGCGAGGAAGTGGACGCCGACGCCAACATCATCGTGGGCAGCACGCTGGATCCGACGATGGAAGGCTTCATGCGCGTGTCGGTCGTGGCCACCGGCATCGACGCCAGCGACGAAAGCAAGGAAATCCCGGTGCCGCGCCGCAAGCTGGCAGAGCCGCTGAAGCCGGCCGAAGAGGTCGAGATCGAGGCGGTCGAGACCTACGAGGAAACGGTCGAGCCGGCAGCGGAGCCTGTCGTGGCGGCCAGCACCGAGTCTGCGGACGAACCCAGCCTGTTCAATGCCTTCGACGCGCAGCGCGCGGCGGCGGAAGAGCAGATGGAAGAGATTTTCGACGCCGAGGGTAGCGACCGCGACGTACCGCCGCCGGCCTATACGCCACGCCCCGAGCCCGAAACCTTCGTGGCGCAGGCGGAAGAGCCCGAGACCTTCGTTGCGCCCAAGGCGCCTGCGCCGGGCACCCCGTCTCAGGACGCGCTGGCCCGGCTTCAGGCCGCGGTGCAACACCGTGGCAGCGGCACGCCCCAGCGGCAGGCGCCGACACCAGCAGCGGCCCCGGAACATGCCGCCGAGAGGCCGCGTTTCGGGATCAATTCGCTGATCAACCGGATGACGGGCCACGGCGCGGAAGGCGCACAGCAACCGCCGCGCCCGGCGCGCCAGCAACCTCCGATGCAGGCCACGGCGCCACAGCCGGAGGTGCGTGACGAGCGCGAGGAAGAGGACGACCAGATCGAAATTCCCGCCTTCCTGCGCCGCCAGGCGAACTGAACCGGACAACAAATCAACCTGTAAAAGGGCCGCGATCCGCGGCCCTTTTGCGTTGCGGAACAGGGGTTGAACGGGGTCTTTCCCCGGTCGGCAAAAATTCGCCAAGCCTTGCAACATTGATGTTTCAGCGCGTTGCAAAGAGTGAATTGAGCATCTGCGTCCCGCGCAATAGATGTGGCCCAGTTGAATTAAATGAGCCGATAATCGGCCTGAGGTAAGCACGTGCAGAATACGGTCAAAACCCCGGTTTCGTTCGATGGCGTCGGCCTGCATTCGGGTGCTTTCGCCCGTGTGACAATCCTGCCGGCGCCTGCGAACCGCGGCATCGTCTTTCGCCGGATCGATTGCGAACTGCGTCATTGCGAGATCCCGGCCCGCTGGGACATGGTGAACCAGTCGCCGCTCTGCACGCTGCTGGAAAACGCCGCGGGCGTGCGTGTCTCGACGGTCGAGCACATCATGGCGGCGCTGTCGGGCTGTGGCGTGCACAACGCGGTGATCGAGGTCAATGGCCCCGAGGTTCCGATCCTCGACGGAAGCTCTGCCCCCTTCGTGCATGGTATCCTGTCCACCGGGCTGCGCCGTCAGCACGCGCCAGTGCGGGCGCTGAAGGTTCTGAAACCCGTCGAAGTGACAAAAGGCGACGCGTCGGCGCGGCTGGTGCCGCACGACACGCTGTTGCTGGAATTCGCGATCGAGTTCGAGGATGCCGCGATCGGGCGGCAGAAGAAGATCCTGAACATGTCGAACGGCAGTTTCGTGCGCGAATTGTCGACCGCGCGCACCTTCTGCCGCAAGGCGGATGTCGATGCGATGCAGGCCAACGGCCTCGCGCTTGGGGGCAATCCCGGCGAGAACGCCGTGGTGTTCGACGGCGACCGTGTCCTGAGCCCCGGCGGGTTGCGCCAGCCTGACGAGCCGGTGCGGCACAAGATGCTGGACGCGCTTGGCGACCTGGCGCTGGCGGGCCTGCCGATCCTCGGGCATTACATCGGCCTGCGGGCCGGCCACGCGATCACCAACGATCTGTTGCGCGCGCTTTTTGCCCGGCCCGATGCGTTCGAGATCGTGACCTGCGACGCCGAAACCGCCGCGCGTCTGCCCGGGGCGGGCGTGCATTGGGGCGAGATCTCTGAGGTTGCCTGACCACAGGCGCGGGCTTTGTGACGGGCAATCGGGTCTAAGGCGTTTTGCCGCGGAAAATTATGTGCTAGGACGCCCTTGGTAATGCGGATATGATCCTGCGAAATCAAGCGGCCTTAAGGCCTGAACACAAGTTTAGCACAGGCTTTTGGGGGTACGTGCGAGCATGACAGGCGGCAGAATCGGGATCGGTTTGGCAGCGGCCCTCGTGGCCTCGACGATGCTTGCGGGCTGCGGCGGCGTGAACTCGCGCATCGAACGCGGCGAGGTCGATTACGAACAGTTCACCGCAGAGCAGATCTTTGGCCGCGCCGAATATGACCTTGCGCGCGGCGATCCGGAACTGGCGGCCGAGCTTTTTGCCGAGGTCGAGCGGCTCTACCCCTATTCGGAATGGGCCAAGCGGGCCGTGATCATGCAGGCCTTTGCCTATCACAAGGACGAGGATTACGAGAACAGCCGGTCCGCCGCGCAGAGGTATCTCGATTTCTATCCCGCCGACGGCGACGCGGCCTATGCGCAATACCTGCTGGCACTCAGCTATTACGACCAGATCGACGAGGTGGGCCGCGACCAGGGCCTGACATTCCAGGCGCTGCAATCGCTGCGGCAGGTGATCGAACAGTATCCCGACAGCGAATACACCAGCTCGGCGATCCTGAAGTTCGACCTGGCTTTCGACCATCTGGCGGCCAAGGAGATGGAGATCGGGCGCTATTACCTGCGGCGCGATCACTTCACCTCGGCCATCAACCGCTTCCGCGTGGTGGTGGAGGATTTCCAGACCACGACCCACACCGCGGAGGCGCTGCACCGGCTGGTCGAGGCGTACCTGTCGCTGGGCCTGACGAACGAGGCGCGCACGGCGGGGGCGATCCTGGGCCACAACTTCAAGAGCACCGAATGGTACGAGGACAGCTACAAGCTGTTGACCGGGCAGGGGCTGACACTGGAAGCGGTGGGCGACAGCTGGCTGCGGCAGGTCTATCGTCAGACGATCCTCGGACGCTGGCTATAACCCGCGGGAGCCTTGAATGCTCCGTGCGCTGGAGATTCGCGACATTCTGATCATCGACCGGCTGGAGCTTGCGTTTCAGCCCGGGCTGAACGTGCTGACCGGCGAGACCGGGGCGGGCAAATCGATCCTGCTCGACTCGCTGGGCTTCGTGCTGGGATGGCGCGGCCGGGCCGAGCTGGTGCGGCAGGGGGCCGGGCAGGGCGAGGTGGTGGCCGAGTTCGACCTGCCGGAGGGGCACGCGGCACGGGCGGTTCTGGAAGAGGCGGGGCTGCCGGTGGAGGACACGCTGATCTTGCGGCGCGTGAACACCGGGGACGGGCGCAAGACCGCGTGGGTCAATGACCGGCGCTGTTCGGGGGATGTGCTGCGGGCGCTGTCGGACACGCTGGTGGAGTTGCACGGGCAGCATGACGACCGGGGCCTGCTGGACCCGAAGGGGCACCGCGACCTGCTCGACGAGTTCGGCGAGCTGGCGGGGCGGCGCGACAAGGTGCGCATCGCGTGGAAGGCGCGCAGCGCGGCGCGTAAGGCGTTGAACGAGGCCGAGGCGAAGCTGGCCGAGATGCGCGCCGAGGAAGAGTTCCTGCGTCACGCGGTCGAGGAGTTGGACGCGTTGTCGCCCCAACCGGGCGAGGAGGCGGAGCTGGACACGCGCCGCCGCCTGATGCAGCAGTCCGAACGGATCCGCGAGGATATAGCCCGCGCGCAGGCCGCGCTGCGTGACGGCGCCGAAGGCCAGGCGCAAGACGCGCTGCGCTGGCTGGAAGGCGCCGCGGACAAGGCCGAGGGCCGGCTGGAAGAGGTACTGGCGGCATTGGGGCGCGCCATGGTCGAGCTTGATGAGGCGGCGAGCGGGGTCGAGGATTGCCTTGAGGCGCTGACGTTCAATCCGCTTGAACTGGAAGAGACCGAGGAGCGCCTGTTCGCGATCCGGGCGCTGGCTCGCAAGCATGGCGTGGCGCCGGACGAGCTGGCCGGCTTTGCCGAGGACGTGCGGGCGCAGGTCGCACGTCTTGAACAGGGGGATGCGGACCTCAAGGCGTTGCAGGCGGCGGTTGCCGAGGCCGACGCGGCCTATGCCGACGCCGCCGGCGCGCTGAGCGACGCGCGCGCCAGGGCGGCGGGCAAGCTGGACAAGGCCGTGATGGCAGAGCTGGCCCCGCTGAAGATGGACCGCGCGGTCTTTGCCACCCAGGTGACCCAAACCGATCCGGGCGAGACCGGGCAGGACGCGGTGACCTTCACTGTGGCCACCAATCCCGGCGCGCCGGCAGGCCCCTTGGGCAAGATCGCCTCGGGCGGGGAGTTGAGCCGCTTCCTACTGGCCCTCAAGGTCTGCCTGACCGGTGGGCAAAGCGGGCTCACGCTCATATTCGACGAGATCGACCGCGGCGTGGGCGGGGCCACCGCCGATGCGGTGGGCCGGCGGCTGGCGGGGCTGGCGTCGGACAACCAGGTTCTGGTGGTCACGCATTCGCCGCAGGTGGCCGCACGGGGCGCGCATCACTGGCGCGTCGAAAAGCGCGTCACCAAAGGACAGACCCTGTCGACGGTCACGGCGCTGGATGCGGCCGCCCGCACCGACGAGATCGCACGGATGCTGTCGGGCGAGACCATCACCGAAGAGGCCCGCGCCGCCGCCGAAGCGCTTATGGCGGGCTGACCCCCTTTTCCTCTGGCCGGAAATATCCCGGGGGAGCGGTGAACCGCAGGTTCGCCGTGGGGGCAGCGCCCCCCTCTCTAAGGCGTCACAGGCGCCGCGCCGTCAGTTCCGCGGCGGCACCAGCTTGCCGGGATTCATGATGTTGTCGGGATCGAGCGCCTGCTTGATCGTGCCCATGAGGCCCCAGGCGGGGCCGTGCTCGCGCTCCATGTAGCCCAGCTTGCCCACGCCGATGCCATGCTCGCCCGTCGCGGTGCCGCCCAGCGACAGGGCCAGCTCTACCAGGTGTTCCGAGGCGCTCAGCACGCGGGCCTTGTCGGCGGCATCCTCGGGGTCGAATTGCAGGATGGCGTGGAAATTGCCGTCGCCCACATGGCCGAGGATCGGCCCCTCGATGCCTTGGGCATCCAGGTGGCTGCGCGTTTCCTCGAGCGCGCGGGCAAGGTTCGAGATCGGCACGCAGATATCGGTGACCAACGCCTTGGTACCGGGCCTGTGAGCGACGATGGCGTGGTAGGCGGCGTGGCGCATGGCCCAGAGCGCGGTGCGTTCCTCGGTCTTGCGGGCCCAGTCGAAGCCCTTGCCGCCGAACTCCTGCGCCAGCGCGCCGAAGGTTTCGGCCTGTTCGGCCACGCCTGCGTCCGAGCCGTGGAATTCCAGCAGCAGATGCGGGCAGACGGGCAGGGCGGCGCCGGAATAGGCATTTACCGCCTCGACGCTTTGCGTGTCCATCAACTCGATCCGGGCCAGCGGAAGGCCCATCTGCACGGAGGCCATGACCGCCTCGACCGCGTCGCCCACGGACTCGAAGGCGCAGACGGCCGCCGAGATCGCCTCGGGCGTGCCCTGCAGGCGCAAGGTGATCTCGGTAATGAGGCCCAGCGTGCCCTCGGAGCCCACGAACAGCGCCGTCAGATCGTAGCCGGCAGAGGACTTGCGGGCACGGGTGCCGGTGCGGATGACCTCGCCGGTGGCGGTGACCACTTCGAGCCCCAGCACGTTGTCGCGCATCGTGCCATAGCGCACGGCCGTGGTGCCGCTGGCGCGGGTCGAGGTCATGCCGCCGATCGAGGCGTTGGCGCCGGGGTCGACCGGAAAGAACAGGCCCGTGGCGCGCAACTCCTCGTTCAGCGCCTCGCGGGTGAGCCCGGGCTGCACGCGCACGTCCATGTCGCCCTGCGAGACCTCGAGGATGCGGTTCATGCGCTGGAAGTCGACGCAGATCCCGCCCGAGAAGGCCTGCGCCTGTCCTTCGAGCGAGGTGCCGGTGCCCCAGCCGATCACCGGCACACTGTGGCGGGCGCAGGCCTGCACGATCCGGCGCACCTCGTCGGTGTTTTCGGGATAGGCCACGGCGTCGGGCGGGGCGTCCGCAAAATGCGTCTCGCTCCGACCATGCTCTTGCAGATCGGACTTGGACAGGCTGAGCCGTTGCCCTAAAACGGGCGATAACTCTGAAATGGCGTCCCTAATACCCATGTCGAACCCCCGCATTCCCCTAGAGCCGCACAGTATGCGAAGCGGTGCCTACAGGGAAGCGCCCTGCGTCACAAGGTTGGGGGCAAGCAGTTGACCGATACCGGGACAGCGCAGCACGGGGCCGGTCCGGGCCGGTTGCGACGCGGATCGCGACGGGCCAGGAGGGTCAGCCGGAACGCGTGGCGGGTGCTGCGCGACAAGGGGCCGAGCCAGTTCCAATTCTGGCTGATCGCGCTCGGGATCGGCATTGCCGCGGGGTTTGCCGCGCTGTTCTTCCGCAAGGGCATCAATGCGTTGCAGCTTTTGCTTTACGGCTCTGAAGACCCGTCGCTGATGCACAGCTGGGTGTCGACCCTGCCGTGGTACTGGGTGTTGGTGATCCCGGTGGGCGGTGGGCTGGTGGTGGGGGCGATCCTGCACCGTTTCACGCCCGATGGCCGTGTGCGGTCGGTGGCCGACGTGATCGAAGGCGCGGCGCTGAACGAGGGCCGGGTGGAAACGCGGGCCGGCCTGGCCTCGGCGCTGGCGTCGATGATCACGCTGGGCACGGGCGGCTCTTCGGGGCGCGAAGGGCCGGTGGTGCACATGGCCGGCGTGATCTCGACCTGGGTCAGCAACCGGATCAATGCCAACGGGATCACCGGCCGCGACCTTCTGGGCTGTGCCGTGGCGGCGGCGGTGTCGGCGTCGTTCAATGCGCCCATCGCCGGCGCGCTCTTCGCGTTGGAGGTCGTGCTGCGGCACTTCGCGCTGCATGCCTTTGCGCCGATCGTCATCGCCTCGGTTGCGGGCACGGTCATCAACCGGCTGGAATTCGGTGACGTGACCGAGTTCGCGCTTCCCGTGGCCAGCATGTTGGAATTCTATGTGGAATTGCCCGCCTTCCTGATCCTGGGGCTGCTGTGCGGGGGGGTGGCCTTTGCGCTGATGCGGGGGATCTTCTTTGCCGAGGGCTTTGCCGACCGGGTGCAGGCGCGCACAGGTCTGCCGCGCTGGCTGCGCCCCGGGGTGGCGGGGCTGATGCTGGGCATTCTGGCGATCGGGTTTCCGCATATCATCGGCGTGGGGTACGAGACCACCTCGAAGGCGCTGACCGGCAAGCTTCTGTGGAACGAGGCGGTGGTGTTCTGCATCCTCAAAGTCGTCGCCGTGGCGATCACCATCGGCGGGCGCATGGGAGGCGGGGTGTTTTCGCCCTCGCTGATGGTCGGCGCGCTGACCGGGCTGGCCTTTGGCCTGGTGGCGACGGCACTGTTGCCGCAATGGTCGGGCGCGCCGACGCTCTACGCGCTGGCCGGGATGGGGGCGGTGGCCGCCGCGGTGCTGGGCGCGCCCATATCGACCACGTTGATCGTGTTCGAACTGACGGGCGACTGGCAGACCGGGCTGGCGGTGATGGTGGCGGTGTCGATGTCCACCGCGCTGGCGTCGAAACTGGTGCGGCACTCGTTCTTCCTGACGCAGCTGGAGCGGCGGGGTGTCAGGCTGGCGGCCGGTCCCCATGCGTACCTGCTGACCATGTACCGTGCGGGGCGGGTGATGCGCGAGACCGGCGCCGAGCGGAGCGCGCGCGAGGACGCCTGCTGGGAGTTGATCGAGGACGGGGTCTATATCGACGCCAACGCGACGCTGGACGTGGCGATGCCGATCTTCGAGCGCACGGGCGTCGCGTTCATCCCGGTGGTGACGCTGACGGGCGAGGATGCGAAGCCCGAATTGCAGGGGGCGCTGTTCCATGTCGATGCGCTGAAGGCCTATAACCGCGCGCTGACGGCGGTTTCGGCGGAAGAGCATAGCTGAGGGAGAGGGCGGAATTTTGAGAAAATTCCGGGCAAGAATTTTCTGAAAATTCTTGGCGCCTAACGCACCAGTTGCGCCTTCATGCCCGGTTCGGGAAAGCAGGTGGCGGGCTGGCCCGTCGCCTCTTGCCAGCGGCCGATGGAACGGCGGGTTTTGAAGCCCGGCAATCCATCGGCGCCACCCACGTCGTGGCCCATACCCTCGAGGGCGCGTTGCATGGCGGCGATGTCGGAGCGGTACATCTTGCCCACCGCGCTCCACGGGGCGGAGAAATCGCCGACGCCGTACTGGATGCGGTCGCCGACATGGCCCACGTAAAGCGCGTAGAGGTCGGACATGTTGTAGTCCTTGAGCACGTAGAAGTTGGGCGTGACCACGAAGGCCGGGCCGTTGCGCCCGGCGGGCATCATCAGGAAGCCTTCGCCGCGGCGTTCGTGATCGGGGAAAGGGCGGCCCGAGACGCGGGTGATGCCCATGGCTTCCCATTCCGCGATGGGGCGGCCCTGGTCGGGGCCTTCGAGGGAACAGGAAACGGAAGCGGGCACGGTGATCTCGAAGCCCCAGTCGCGGCCCGCGACCCAACCGTGGCGGGCAAGATAATTGGCGATGGAGGCCAGCGTGTCGGGCACCGAGCCCCAGATATCGGCACGTCCGTCGCCATCGCCGTCGGCGGCGTATTGCAGAAAGCTCGACGGCATGAATTGCGGCTGGCCGAGCGCGCCCGCCCAGGAGCTGCGGAGGGGGCCGCTGGCGTGGCCGGCTTCGGCGATTTGCAGGGCGGCGATGAGTTCCTCGCGGAAATAGGCGGCGCGGGTGGCCATGAAGCCCTTGGTGCCCAGGACATCGAACACGTTGTGGGGGATCCTGGCGCGGCCATAGGCGCTTTCGCGGCCCCAGATGCCCAGCAGGATGCGACCGGGCACGCCGGTCTGTTTCTCGATCCGGGAAAGGGTGGATGCGTGGCGGCGGGCGAGATCGCGGCCAATGGCGGCGTCGCCCGAAACGCCGCGGAAATAGCGGCCCGGGGCGCCGAATTCGGATTGGGTCTGGCGTTTGGGCGTGGTGGCCTCGGACCCCGGCGGGACGAGGTCGGGCAGGTCCCAGTTGAGGCGGACGCCACTCATGGCCCGCTCGAACGTGGCGCGGGAGACGCCTTTTGCGCTTGCGGCGGGCCAGATGTCCTGTTCAAGCCAACTGCGGAATTGCTGTTCGATGGCGGCGCGGTCCTCTGCGAGGGCGGGCAGGGCCGTGAACAGGGCAAGAAGCAAAGCGCAGCGGGACAATAGGTGGATCATGCGGTCATCCTTCGTCAAAACGGGTGAGGCAGGCGGTGATGCGTTCGACGGCGGCTTCGTAGCGGGTGATCTCTTCCTGGGGGAGGTTCTCGTAGTCCTCCATCAAGAGGCCGCGTCCCTCGGTGACCGGGGTGGCGGAGCGCAGGGCGCAGGCGCGGTCGGGGCACGCGCAGGTGTCCACAGCCGCATCTTCGGCATGAAGAAGGCGAACATTGTCGGGATGACATGCGGCGAGGAAGGTGACGCAGAGCGCGAACGCGTATCGCATAACTGAGACCTCTCAGGAGGGATCGGACCCAAACCGGGTCAGACACGTCTCCTTGTCACTTTGGTACAGGGGTTTGTGCGATACAAGCGACGGCACCTCGATGCTGCCGAACGCGTCCAGGTAGGCTTGCTCATAACTTTCCATGTCGTCGAGGCGTTGAGCGGCCTCGGTAAGCGGCCTGTAAAAGTCCGCGTCGTCGATCCAGTCGAATTCCGTGCCGCGCGCTCGGTCGCGACCATGCACCGGGTTGGAGCGCATAATCTGGCGGTAGATCCGAACCGCGTTCAGAAAGCCGTGACAGCGCGCTGTCACGAAATCGGGTTCCGATACGAGCCTTTCCGAAATGGGTAAGAACGACTGTTCCTGATCCAAAGCCTTGCCCGGTGCCGGGGATAAAGCCGCAAGTGCGGAGAAGCCCAGGATCACGGCGAAACCTTTCACGGATCACCCCAAACTTACGCTCGCCGCGCTTTCGGGCAGTTCCTCGTCGAAGCAGCGCTGGTAGAATTCGGCCACGGTCTGGCGCTCCAGCTCGTCGCACTTGTTGAGGAAGGTCAGGCGGAAGGCGTAGCCCACGTCGCGGAAGATGCGGCTGTTCTGGGCCCAGTTGATGACGGTCCGGGGGCTCATGACGGTCGACAGGTCGCCGTTCATGAAGGCGGTGCGGGTGAGGTCGGCGACGGTGACCATCTGGCTGATCGTCTTGCGCCCGGCCTCGGTGTTCATCTGCGGCGTCTTGGCGATGACGATGGCGGTCTCGGCGTCGTGGCTGAGGTAGTTCAGCGTGGCCACGAGTGACCAGCGGTCCATCTGCGCCTGGTTGATCTGTTGCACGCCGTGGTAGAGGCCCGTGGTGTCGCCCAGACCCACGGTGTTGGCCGTGGCAAACAGGCGGAAGCAGGGGTGGGGCGTGATGATCTCGTTCTGGTCCAGAAGGGTCAGCTTGCCGTCATGTTCCAGCACGCGCTGGATGACGAACATCACGTCGGCGCGGCCCGCGTCGTATTCGTCGAACACGATGGCGACGGGGTTGCGCAGCGCCCAGGGCAGGATGCCCTCGTGGAACTCGGTCACCTGCACGCCTTCGCGCAGCTTGATCGCGTCCTTGCCGATCAGGTCGATCCGGCTGATGTGGCTGTCGAGGTTGACGCGTACGGCAGGCCAGTTGAGCCTTGCTGCGACCTGTTCGATATGGGTCGACTTGCCGGTGCCGTGATAGCCCTGCACCATGACGCGGCGGTTATGGGAAAAGCCCGCGAGGATAGCCAGCGTCGTGTCGGGGTCGAACTTGTAGGTGCTGTCGATGTCCGGCACGCGCTCGCTTTTGTCGGAGAATCCCTTGATGACCATGTCCGTGTCGATCCCGAAAACGTCGCGGACCGAAAGCTCCTCGGTCGGTTTCATGTCGTGATCCATGTTGCCGTCGGCCATCTGGCATGTCCTTCAATCGTCTGTTTTCCGCTCGCCCTTCCGTGCAACATATCGCCGGGAAGGGCAAGGGAAAGGGAAAGAATTACTGGCGCTCGCCATATGCCTGCCCTAGTTTCCGGTTTCGAAAGGAATGCGCGTTCCATGAAAGACCTCGAGGCTATCGAAAACCTTATCGGCCGGTGCGCCCTGAAGGACAGGAGCGCATTTTCCGATCTTTATTCCGCGACGTCTGCGAAACTATTCGGCGTGATCCTGCGTGTGTTGAACAACCGGGCCGAGGCCGAAGAGGTGTTGCAGGAGGTCTATGTCAAGATCTGGCGCAACGCCGATCGGTACAGCACGGGCGGGTTCAGCCCCATGACGTGGCTGATCACGATCGCGCGAAACGCGGCCATCGACATGCTGCGCAAGCGCAAGGGGACGGGCGAGCAGATGCCGGAGGGACTGGCTGAAGCGATGCCCGATTCCGCACCGGGGCCGGAGTCGCAGGCCGTGCAGGCCTCGGAGCGGGAAAAGTTGGACGGGTGCTTTGACGAGCTCGAGGCCGACCGCGCGCAGGCCGTGCGCGGGGCGTATCTTGACGGAGAGACCTATGCCGACCTGGCGGCGCGGTTTGACGTGCCGCTGAACACGATGCGAACCTGGCTGCGCCGCAGCTTGTTGAAACTGAGGGAGTGCCTGTCGCGATGAGCGAGGTGCCGGAAAAAGACGACGACGTGGTCCTGGCGGGTGAATACGCGCTGGGATTGCTGTCGGCCGAGGAGGCCGCGGCCTTCGAGGCGCGTCTTGGCGCCGAACCCGCGTTGCGCGCGCTTTACGTCCAATGGGCGGAAGATTTCGCCCTGCTGGCCGAGGAGATTCCGGAAAAGACCCCGCCGGCGCGGGTGAAGGCGACGCTGGACCGCCGCCTGTTCGCGGACGAACGTCCGGCGCGGCGCGGATTGTTCGGGTGGTTCGGACTGACAGGACTGGCCGCGGTGGCGCTGGTGGCGGCACTCTTCTTCGTGGTGGACCTGCCTGGTACGGGCGTGCAGCCCCCCGAAAACCCGGTCTATCATGCCGATTTGCGGGCCGAAGGTGAGGAAGAGATCATCCTGGCGGCCGGCTATGACGCCACCACGCAGGAGATGTATGTCGAACGGCGCGGTATGCAGGACCGCCCCGGCCGCGATATCGAGATGTGGCTGATCGCTGGGGAGAACCCCCCGGTGTCGCTGGGCGTGCTGCCCGACGATGAACGCATTCGTCTGCCGATGACGCCGGAACAGATCGAGGTGTTGCAGGGCAGCACCTTGGCGATTTCGGATGAACCCGAGGGCGGCTCGCCCACCGGGGCTCCGACAGGCGACATCCTGGCTACCGGTCCGCTTGAGGACGTCTGACGGAAAATTTCCGAAGACAGCTGAAACTTTCCGCCCACCGCTTCCGTGACTGCGTGTGAGTTGGGCAAAAAGCCCGGCTTGAGTGCATTATGTTAGGGAGTAGAGATATGTTTAACCTGAAATCCATGACCGCCGCCGCGGCCGTCGCGACCACCGCGACCGTTGCCCATGCCGACAATCCGATGGTCGGTGGCGCGGCGATGTATGCCGACAGGACGATCGTCGAGAACGCCGTGAACTCGGCCGATCACACCACCCTGGTCACTGCTGTTAAGGCTGCGGACCTTGTCGATACGCTGTCCGGTGACGGCCCGTTTACCGTGTTCGCGCCGACGAACGCCGCCTTTGGCGAGCTGCGTGAAGGCTCTGTCCAGGCTTTGCTGCAACCGGCGGCGAAGAAACAGCTGACCGAGATTCTGACCTGCCACGTGGTGTCGGCTGATGCGATGTCGACGGCGATCAGGGGCATGGTCGACGATGACGGTGGCGCGCACATGGTGCCGACCGTGGGTGGCTGCATGCTGAAGGCCACGTACCAGGGCAACACCATCATGCTGGAAGACGAGCGCGGCCGCGTGGCCAACGTGACCATCGCCGATGTCGAGCAGTCCAACGGCGTGATCCACGTGATCGACACGGTGATGCTGCCTGCCAGGCAGTAACAACCTCGCTAGCTGGGGAACGGGGGGCATCCGCCCCCCGTTGACGTCCGAACGACCACCTAAGGAGGATACGATGCAACGACGCAAATTCATTCTGTCGGCCCTCTCGGGGGGGACCATCCTGACCGCTTTGCCGGGCTTTGCCGCGCCGGGGTCGTTCGAGGTGACACGCACCGAGGCGGAGTGGCGCGAGATGCTGACCGATCTGGAATACGAGGTCATGCGCGAGGAAGGCACCGAACGCGCCTTCAGCAGCCCGCTGCACGATCTGTATAAATCGGGGACATATCATTGCCGCGGTTGCGACCTGCCGCTTTATTCGTCCGAGACCAAGTATGACAGCGAAACCGGCTGGCCCAGTTTCTGGAAGGCGATGCCGAACGCCATCGGCACCAAGCCGGATCGTTCGCTCTTCGCGACGCGGACCGAGTGCCATTGCCGCCGTTGCGGCAGCCACCTTGGGCATATCTTCGACGACGGGCCGCAGCCCACGGGCAAACGGCACTGTCTGAACGGCGTCAGCCTGACGTTCCGCGAAGCCTGAATTCCGGGCCCGAGTGCGCGCCGGGGAGTTTCAGGGCCCGGAACGGTACGAGTGACCCGGCGCGCCCCTTCGATGGCATCTACTTGAAGTTGCGGCTCTGCTTGATCTGGTCCCAGGCCCAGACAACCTGTTGCAACTGCTCTTCCTGGCTGCGGTCGCCGCCGTTGATGTCGGGGTGCAGCACCTTGATCAGCGCCTTGTAGGCCTTGCGGATCTCGGCCTTGGAGGCGTGCTCGCTGGCCTCGAGAATCTCGATCGCGCGACGTTCGGTGGGGGCAGCTTGCGCTGGCCGCCGCGGTTCTTGCCGGGGTTTTGCGTGGCATTGCCGCCCAGCACCTGATGCGGGTCCTCGATGCCGAGGCGCGCCCAGGCCCGGGCCTCGGGGTCGTTGAACGCCTTGGTCTTGCGCTCCCACACCTTGTCCGAGGACATCTGGGCATTCATCTCGGCCTCGGTGGTGCCGTTGAAGAAATTCCATTTCAGGTTGTACTCGCGCACATGCTCTTGGCAGAACCAGTAATAGTCGTCGAGCACATCGGGCGCCTTGGGGGCACGATAGACGCCCGGCTTGTCACAGCCATCGTGGTCGCAGATGCGCGTCGAGGTTTCGGACGCGCCGGACATGCCCCGCCGGCCGCGCGGATTTTTCTTTTTCGCGGACGAAACGGACATGTCGAAACCAAACGGATCGGATTTAGCCATTGGCATTCCCTTTGCGACTCGAGGCCAAGAGTGTATGTGATTGCGCGGCAAATTGAAGAGGAAAGATCGGGAATTTCCCCGCTTGCTTCGATCTGCCTCGCCCGGGTTACTCGCGCGGTTTGTCGGGGTCTTGGGGCAGGTCGGGTTCGTCGTCCCCGGTGTCGGTGGCGTCGATGCTATCCTCTTGCGAGGACTGAATTTGTTCTGCCTCGCCTTCGGTCTCCAGCGTCTCTTCCTCATACTCGTCCCAGGGCAGCGGCGGCGGGCTGTCGACGCCTTCAAGCTCTAGTGGGCGGCGGAATACCAGCATGCTGCGATAGACCGTCTGCGACGAGGTCAGGCCCTGGCGCTCTTCGCTGGGCAGGATGTCGGCGCGCAGGTATTCCCAGCCCTCGAGCGCCAGTTCGTTGATCACCGTCTCGAGCCCGTGGGCGAAACGGCCCTCGGCGCCCTTGACGCCGGGGCCCTTGCGGCCCTTGGCGGGGGCGGGGATGACCTTGTACTCGTATTTCTGGATCACGGGGAAACCTCCGAAAATTGGCAGGACATCGTAACGTTCCTGAGCCCGGGTGCAACATCAAACCTGAGGGGGCGGCGGTCAAGCGCCGGACCAGAGATCCTCGTAGACCTGTGCGATAATCCCGGCTTCTTGCGCGACGCTGAAATGGGTGCAGGCAATGTCGCGGGCGGCGTGCGACATGGCAGCGTGGCGATCGGGGTCTGACAGGAGGGCGGCCAGCGCGTCGGCGACCTGGCCCGGGTCGTCGGGGACGATGATGCCGGTCTGACCCTGGCTGGAAAAGCTGCGGTAATAGCCCGTGTCGGTGGCGACGAACGGCACGCCCGAGGCCATGCCCTCGAGCGGGGTCATGCCGTAGCCTTCGTAGCGGGGCAGCTGGACGATGGCGGAAAGTGACCGTGTGAGCGCGGGCAGGGCGTCGGGCGCGACCTCGCCGGGAAAGAGGATGCGATCGGTGAGGCCGGCGGCGGCGATCTGCGCCTTGAGCTTGTCGAGGAAGGGCTGGTCGGACCTGGCTGCGCGGCCGATGACGAGAGCGGTGAGGCCGGGTCGTTGTGGCAAGAGGCGCAGCATGGTGGCGACGAAGCGGTCGGTGCCTTTCTCGGGCCGGATGCGGCCGATGGTGGCAACGCCATGGGTGCCGGGATAGCCGGTGGCGGCCCATGCGGCGGCTCGGTCGGTGGCAGGCGTGAAACGGGCGGTGTCGACGCCGTGGGGCGCGACGGCGCGGACATGGGGGACAAAGCCGGCAGCGGCCTCGGTCGTGGCGATGACGGCATCCATGCGCGAGATCAGCCAGCGCGGGAAGGCCGAATGCCGCCGGATCGCGGCGGAGGTAAAGACGATGCGGATGGGGCGGCGCAGCACGTCGCGGACGCAGAGGGCCGCGCGCATTTCGGGATTGCGGCGGACGTGCCAGATGGTGAAGGGGCGGCCCGGTGGTGGCGTCCTGGACAGGGTGGCGGCCTGCGCCTTGCTGACGGGATCGGGGCAGCCGGGCAGGCGGTGGCCCGCGAGCGCGAGGTCGTATTGCTCGACCTGGCAGCGCACGACGCTGGCGGCGGTCGAGGACACGCCGGTGAAATTGCGGTTGAAATTGGTGACGATGAGGTCCGGCACGCGGATCGGCTTTCCTTGAGGCTCGGGGATCGTGCTAGCGCAGGCCGAGCGCCTTGGAAAGGGTGGCAGCAAAGTCGTCCAGCACATCGGCCTGCGTGGCGGCGAAGGTGCGGGTGCGGTCGCGCAGGGCGTCGAGTGCGGCGGGGTCGTCCAGATAGGTGGTCAGCTTGGCACCGAGGTCATCGGAGTCGGCCACTTCGATACAGGCGTCTCTGGCCTGCATCTGGGCGTAAGCCTCGGCAAAGTTGGCGTAGCGGGGCCCGTGCAACACGGCGGAACCGGCATGGGCGGGCTCGAACGGGTTGTGGCCGCCGACGTCAGAGAACGTGCCACAGACACAGGTGAGCGGGCTGAGGGCGTACCACAGCCCCATCTCGCCCAGCGTGTCGGCGAGGTAGACGCGGGTCTGTCCGGTGATGGTCATGCCCGTGGAGCGGCGGGCGCCTTCGAAGCGGTGCTCGGCGATGAGGCGCTCGATATCGTGGGCGCGTTCGGGATGGCGCGGCACGAGGATCAGGAGCGCGTCGGCATTGCCGCCGGTCATGGCGCGGTGGGCCGTGAGCACAACCTCGTCCTCGCTCGGATGGGTGGAGGCGGCAAGCCAGACCGGCCGGCCGGCGATGATCGCCTGCATCCGGTTCAACTCTTCGCGGTTATAGGGCAAAGGGCCGGCGACGGATTTGAGGTTGAGCCCCGGTTCTGCCTGGGCAAGGCCGAGGTCGCGCAGGTGGTTTGCGGTGCGCTCGTCCTGGCAATGGATCAGGCGGAAATGGTTCATGAGATGGCGCGCGGTGCGGGGGAACCGCTTCCAGTTGCGGGCGGAGGTGTCGGAGATGCGGGCGTTGACCAGTGCCAGCGGGACGCCGGCCTGGTGGGTGAGGCGCAGCATCTGGGGCCAGAGCTCGCTTTCGACGAAAACCGCGGCCGAGGGGCGCCAGTGGTCGAGGAAGCGGGTCACGACGCGGCGGGAATCAAGTGGTGCGAACTGATGCGTGGTGCGCGGCGGCAGACGGTTGCCGACGATCTGGGCCGAGGTGGCGGTGCCGGAGGTTATGAGGAAGGACAGGCCGGTATGGGTTTCGCCCAACTGCTCGATCAGGCGCAGGACCGAGAGGCTTTCGCCGACCGAGGCCGCGTGGAACCACAGCAAATCGCCCTCGGGCCGCGTCGCGGTGGCGTGGCCCAACCTTTCGGTCAGGCGGTTTGCCGGAATACCCTGCCGGGACAGGTTTTCCGAGACGCGGCGATAGGCCAGCCGCTCAAGCAGATTGGCCGCCACGCCGTAAAGACGCACGGGCAGGGGCGCGGCAGTGTGGGGCATCAGCCGCCGGTGTGGCTCATGTGGCGGGAGACGCGCCCGTCCACGGTCTGGCGGGAGTAGTCGAAATCGTGGCCCTTGGGCTTGCGGGTGATGGCCTCGCGGATGGCGGCCTCGAGCGGGGCGTCATCGTTCGGCGTGTTGCGCAGGGGCGCGCGCAGGTCGGCCATGTCTTCCTGGCCGAGGCACATGTAAAGCTCGCCGGTGCAGGTCAGGCGCACGCGGTTGCAGCTTTCGCAGAAATTATGGGTGAGCGGCGTGATGAAGCCGATCTTCTGGCCGGTTTCTTCCAGCCGCACATAGCGGGCGGGGCCGCCGGTACGCTCGGTCAGTTCGGTCAGGGTGTATTGCTCTGCCAGGGTGCGGCGCAGGTCGGAGAGTTTCCAGTACTGGTCCAGCCGATCCTCGTTGCCGATATCGCCCATCGGCATGACCTCGATGAAGGTCAGGTCCATGTCGCGGGATTTGCACCAAGCGACGATGTCGAAAAGCTCGTCCTCGTTGAAGCCCTTGAGGGCGACGACGTTGATCTTGATCCGCAGGCCCGCCGCCTGGGCCGCGTCGATGCCCTTGAGAACCTGGGGCAGGCGGCCCCAGCGAGTGATGTCGGCGAATTTCTTCTCGTCCAGCGTGTCGAGCGACACGTTCACCCGGCGCACGCCCGCGGCATGGAGATCTTCGCTGAACCGGGCGAGTTGCGAGCCGTTGGTGGTGAGCGTGAGTTCCTTGAGGTCGCCGCTGTCGAGGTGGCGTTTCATGCCGTGGAAGAAATGCATGATGTTGCGCCGCACCAGCGGTTCGCCGCCGGTGATCCGCAGCTTTTCCACGCCCATGCGCACGAAGGTGCTGCACATGCGGTCAAGCTCTTCCAGCGTCAGAAGTTCCTTCTTGGGCAGGAAGGTCATGTTCTCCGACATGCAGTAGACGCAGCGAAAATCGCAGCGGTCGGTGACGGAGACGCGCAGGTAGGAGATCGCGCGCTGGAACGGGTCTATAAGTGGTGCGGTCATGGGGCAGAACGTATGCAACCCGCCGATAAACGGCAAGGGGCATCTTGGCAATTGAAGCCCGGGCGCAAGGATCATAAGGTGACCGTATGAAACGATTTGTCTGCCTTGTCGCCTGTACGTTCGGCCTTTCGGCCTGTGATATGTTGCCCACCATGCAGCAGCAGGCGCCGCCGTCCGAGCCCGCGCCCGAGAGCGCCGAAGCCGGGGCGGAGGCACAGACCGCGGGTATCGCCCCGCCGGCCAATGCGCAGACCGCCGATCAGTTCGACACCACCACCGAAGAAGAACGGACGGCGGCGGTCGAAGAGGCGCAGGGCGGTGGCGGCGACAGGGACCTTGGCACCACGGTCGCGTCGCTGGGCGCAGTGGCCGAGCCGGGCATCTGGATGAAGACCCCGCTGGTCTCGGCCCCCGGCAAGGGCCGGGTGGAGTATCCCGCGAAGGGAACCACCGTGGCTGTGGACCTGATCCCACTGGACGGGGAGGCGGGATCGGGCAGCCAGCTGTCGCTGGCGGCGATGCGGCTGTTGGAAGCGGATTTGACGGGGTTGCCCGAGGTAAGGGTTTTCGCGACAGGCGAGTGAACCCTGCCGCTGAAACTACAGCAGCTTTTCGGCTTCCTTTCGGGCGAAGGGCTTCATGTGGCGGCCGTTCTCGGCCATGAAGGCGCGCACGCGGTCCGGGTCATGCTTGGACAGGTCCCGCAGCCACCATGCGACGGATTTCTGAATGAACCACTCGCTGTCCTGCACGTAGGCCGCGGCCCAGGCCAGCACGCGTTCGCGCGCTTCGGCCTCAGTCGGTCTGAGATTGTTGAGCTTGGCCAGAGGCAGGGTGACGACCATCGCGGCGCGGCGGATCCAGTGGCTTTCGGAGGTGGTCCAGGTCTCGACCTCGTCCATGCGGGTGAGATCGGCCATGAGCCGCTTTTGCCCGGCCGTCATGGCGTGGTCGGCGATGGCCCAGCTGTCGAGGTCGGGCAGCCACGCGGTGATGAGCGCCCAGACGGCATCGTCGGGCGTGATCCGGGCTTGAGTCAGCAGCTTGGCGGCGGCGAGGCGGGCCTCGAAGATGTTCGTGCGCCAGAGCGCGTCGGCCAGCGCCACACGTTCCTCGACGCCAAGCGCGCGGCGCCATTCGGTCGTCAGGTCATTGATCGCCGGGTTGGGCACGCCGAGATAGTCGCGCGGCACCTTGTGATAGTCCGCCATGCCTTCGGCCCGGCCGGGTTCGGCATGGCCGCGAAGCTGGTCCAGGGCATCTTCGAGCGTCATTCCACGGTCACGGACTTTGCGAGGTTGCGCGGCTGGTCCACGTCGGTGCCCTTGGCGACGGCGGTGTGGTAGGCCAGAAGCTGTGCGGGCACGGCATAGAGGATGGGCGACAGGACCGGGTCGACCTGTGGCAGGACCAGCGTCATCCAGGTGTCGTCGGCGGCCGCCTCGGCGCCGGGGGCGTCGGTGATCAGCATCACCTTGCCGCCGCGGGCCATGACCTCCTGCATGTTGGACACCGTCTTGTCGAACAGCCCGTCGCGCGGGGCCATGACGATCACCGGCATCTTCTTGTCGATGAGCGCGATGGGTCCGTGCTTCAACTCGCCCGAGGCATAGGCCTCGGCGTGGATGTAGCTGATTTCCTTGAGTTTCAAAGCGCCTTCGAGGGCCAGCGGATACATCAGGCCGCGCCCGAGGAAGAGCGCGTTGTCGGCCGTTGCCAAGCGATTGGCGGCCTTGTGGAAATCGGCGTTCAGTTCCAGCGTGTTGTTGATGGTCGAGGGCAGGCCGCGCAGGTGCGACAGCAGGTCCGAGATGCGCGCAGGATCAAGCGTTTCGCGGTCGGACGCGGCCTTGATCGCCATCAGCAAGAGCACGGTCAGCTGGCAGGTGAAGGCCTTGGTGGAGGCCACGCCGATTTCGACGCCCGCATGGATCGGCAGGGCGAGGTCGCTTTCGCGGGCGATCGAGCTTTCGGGGACGTTGATGATCGACAGGATCTTGGCCGCGCGCCCTTCGCAGAAACGCAGGGCGGCGAGCGTGTCGGCGGTTTCGCCCGACTGGCTGACGAAAATGGCGCCGGTCCTGGCAGGGATCGGTGGCTCGCGGTACCGGAACTCGGATGCGATATCGACATCGACGGGCAGGCCGGCCAGTTGCTCGAACCAGTATTTCGCGGTCAGGCAGGCGTAATAGGCGGTGCCGCAAGCCACCATGGTCAGGCGGTCGTACTGGGTGAAGTCGAGTTCCGGCTGCGGCAGGGTGAGGCCGTTTCCGGCCTCGGACAGATAATGGCGCAGGGTGTCGCCGATCACCGCGGGCTGTTCGGCGATTTCCTTGGCCATGAAGTGCTTGTGCCCGCCCTTGTCGACATGGGTGCTGTCGATCTGAATGGTACGGACGGCGCGGTTGGCGCGGTTGCCGCGGGCGTCGATGATGTCGAGCGTGGTGCGGGTGACGACGGCGATGTCGCCTTCCTCCAGATAGGTGATCCGGTCGGTGAGGGGGGCGAGCGCAATGGCGTCGGAGCCGACATACATCTCGCCGTCGCCGTGGCCGATGGCCAGCGGGCTGCCCTTGCGGGCGGCGACGATCAGGTCGTCCTCGCCATCGAACAGGAACCCGAGCGCGTAGGCGCCTTCCAGCCGGGCGATGGCGGATTTGGCGGCCTCGACAGGGGTCTGGCCTTGCTGCATCAGGTGATGGACCAGCATGGCGACGGTCTCGGTGTCGGTGTCGGTCTCGTGCGCGAGGCCCGCATCGGCCAGTTCGCTGCGCAGTTCGCGGAAGTTCTCGATGATGCCGTTGTGGACCACCGCCACCGGCCCGGCCTTGTGCGGGTGGGCGTTGACGGTGTTGGGTGCACCATGCGTGGCCCAGCGGGTGTGACCGATGCCGGACTTGCCGCGCAGGGGCTCGTGCACCAGTAGGTCCGACAGGTTCACCAGCTTGCCGACGGCGCGGCGGCGGTCGAGCTGCTTGCCGTTGATCGTGGCGATCCCGGCGCTGTCATAGCCGCGATATTCAAGGCGTTTCAGCGCCTCGACGAGGATGGGCGCGGCTTCGTGCTTGCCGAGGACCCCTACAATTCCACACATTATCCTGCCTCTTTCGCTTGCTTGGCCCGTCTGGACTTTAGCATTTCGAACAATTTGCGCGCCATGCCCGGCTTGTTGGCCTGCGGGCTGCGGGCGATGGCGAGCGCACCTTCGGGCACGTCGCTGGTGATGACCGAGCCGGAGCCTGTCATCGACTCGTCGCCCAGTTTCACCGGCGCGACCAGCATGGTGTTGGAGCCCACGAAGACCCGCGCGCCGATCTCGGTGCGGTGCTTCATCACGCCGTCGTAATTGCAGGTGATGGTGCCCGCGCCGATGTTGCTGGCCTCGCCCACCGAGGCGTCGCCGATATAGCTGAGGTGATTGACCTTGGCGCCTTCGCCGATGAGGGCGTTCTTGACCTCGACGAAATTGCCGATGCGGGTGTCCTCGGCCAGTTCCGCGCCGGGGCGCAGGCGGGCATAAGGGCCGACGATGGCGCCGCGCGAGACGTGGCAGCCTTCGAGATGCGAGAAAGCGCGGATCGTGGCGCCGGATTCGACGGTGACGCCGGGGCCGAAGACCACGTTGGGTTCGACGATCGTGTCGCGGCCCAGCACGGTGTCATAGGCGAAATGGACGGTCTCGGGGGCCGTCAGCGTGATGCCGTCATCGAGCGCCGTGGCGCGGGCGCGAGCCTGGAAGGCGGCCTCGGCCACGGCCAGTTCGGCGCGGGAATTGATGCCCATCGTCTCGGCCTCGGGGCAGGCGATGGCGGTGGCCGAGAGGCCCCGGTCGTGGGCGATGCCGACGATGTCGGTGAGGTAGTATTCGCCCGCCGCGTTGTCGTTGGTGACGGCGCGGATGAGGTCGAACAGCATCGGCGCGGAGGCGGCGATGACGCCGGAATTGCAGAAGGTGATGGCGCGGGTGCTGTCGTCGGCGTCCTTGAATTCGACAATTTTTTCAAGGCGGTCGCCGGACATGACCAGACGGCCATAGCGTCCCGGATCGGCAGTGTCGAACCCCAGGACGACCACGTCGTGCCGGGTGCGGGCCTCGACCATGCGGTGCAGCGTCTCCTCGGAGATGAAGGGCGTGTCGCCGTAGAGGACGATGGCGTCGCCCTCGTAGCCCGCGAGCGCGGCCTCGGCCTGCGCAACGGCGTGGGCGGTGCCGTCCTGGGTGGCCTGATGCGCGGTCAGGATGTCCGGGTCATAGTCGGTCGCCGCCGCCGCCACGGCCTCGGACCCGTGGCCGGTGACCACGACGGTGCGATCGGGGGACAGGGCCGACCCGGCCCGCAGGGCGTGGACCAGCATCGGCGCACCGGCGATCTGGTGCAGCACCTTGGGCAGGTCCGATTTCATGCGGGTGCCCTGGCCCGCGGCCAGGACGATCAGGCTTATGCTCATATGGTTTCTCTTTCCTTCCTGACGCGCCCGTTTTATCCGGTTGCGCAAGCCGTGCAAGGCTGGGCCGTATCAAAGATGATTGCGGGATGTGACAGGGGCGGGCGGAATTGTGCCGACCGTTGCAGGATGACAAGAGGGGGCGAAGTATGGGTGATGGTCCGGGCACGGTGGTGTTCGATCTGGACGGGACGCTGGCGGATACGAGCGGCGACCTGATTGCCGCCGCCAATGCCTGTTTCCGGGGGATGGGCGTCGGCGATCTGCTGGATCCCGTGGCGGATGCGGGCACCGCGCTGCGCGGGGGGCGGGCGATGCTGACGCTTGGCATGAAGCGGCTGGGGCGGGCAGATGATTTTGACGAGATCGACCGGCAATATCCAATTCTTCTGGAGGCTTACGGCGAGGCGATCGACACGCACACGGTGTTCTATCCCGGTGCGATGGACGCGGTGGAGACCCTGCGGCTGGCGGGGCATCCGGTGGCGATCTGCACCAACAAGCCCGAGGCGCTGGCGCTGAAGCTGATGACGTCCCTGGGCGTGCTGGACCGCTTTGGCGCGTTGGTGGGGGCCGACACGCTGGCCGTGCGCAAGCCCGATCCCGAGCCGTTGCGCGAGGTGGTGCGGCGGGTGGGCGGCGATCCGGGCCGCTGCCTGCTGGTGGGGGACACGGTAACGGACCGCGAGACGTCGAAGGCGGCCAAGGTGCCGTCGGTACTGGTGACGTTCGGGCCGGGCGACGAGGATGTGCGGGCGCTGGAGCCCGAGGCGACGATCGACCATTTCGACGAGTTGCCCGAGGTAGTGCGCAGGCTTTTCGCCTGAAACCCGGTTTCGGGAAAGCGAAATGCCGCTTTTCGGCAGGCGCTTGGGCGTTGACCTGCGCCGCGCGGGACCGCAATAAAAGCCCATGAGCGAGGTTTTCACACGCAGTTTCACCCAGCAGGAGCCGATCCCCGAAGAGGGGATTCGTGCCGCGATGGAGGTGATGCAGAGCGGGCGTCTGCACCGCTACAACCTGACGCCCGGCGAGCTGGGCGAGGTGGGCCTGCTGGAGCAGGAATTCGCGGCCTACACGGGCGCGAAATACGCGCTGGCCGTCGCCTCGGGCGGGTACGCGATGGCCACGGCGCTGCGGGCACTGGGCGTGCAGCCCGGCGAAAAGGTGTTAACGAATGCTTTCACCCTGGCGCCGGTGCCGGGAGCGATTGCCAGCGTCGGTGCGGTGCCGGTGTTCGTCGGCGTGACCGAGAGTCTGACCATCGACCTTGAAGATCTGGTTAACAAGGCGGGCGAGGCGCGCATCCTGATGCTGAGCCACATGCGCGGACATCTGTGCGACATGGACCGGGTGGTGGAGATCGCCTGCGCGCATGACCTGACCATCGTGGAGGATTGTGCCCACACGATGGGGGCGGCGTGGAACGGTGTGCCGTCGGGGCGGCATGGGCTGATCGGGTGCTATTCGACGCAGACCTACAAGCACATGAATTCGGGCGAGGGCGGCCTGCTTGTGACGGACGACCCAAGCGTCATGGCGAAGGCCGCGATACTGTCGGGGTCCTATATGCTGTATGGCCGGCACGGGACGGTGCCGCCGGAGGAGGAATTCGAGAAGGTAAAGTACGACACGCCCAATGTCTCGGGCCGGATGGACCACCTGCGCGCGGCGATTTTACGCCCGCAACTCAAGGCGTTGGATGCGCAATGCGCCAAATGGAACGCGCGGTATCGCGTGGTCGAGCAGGGCCTGCGGGGCACGCCCGGACTGACGTTGGTGGAGCGGCCGGAGGCGGAGACTTATGTTGGCTCTTCGATCCAGTTCCTGTTGCTGGACTGGAGCGACGGGGCCATCGCGGAGGTGGTCGAACGGTGCGCGAAACGGGGCGTGGAACTGAAGTGGTTCGGGGGCGCGGAGCCGGTGGGGTTCACCAGCCGCTACGACAGCTGGCGCTATGCGCAGAGCATGCCGATGCCCGCAAGCGACAGGGTGCTGAAAGGCATTCTGGACATGCGCCTGCCGCTGACCTTTACCCTGGACGATTGCGCGCTGATCGCGCGGATCATCCGGGCGGAAGTGGGGGCGGTGCAACAGGCCGCTGCGTCCTGAGCCGACAAGGTTAACGGCGAATCGGAGGGCAATTCCGGACGTCGGTATCACGTCGGTATCCGGGGGGGGCGGCGCGTCGGTGCGATTGTCAGACGTTGGCGGGCTTAACGAAACGCACGCGGTTAATGCACCGCGCGGTCGTCCGGCCTTGCTGCCGGCCTGTCCTGGCGGGTCATTTCTGTGAAATATCTGTTGGAATCGGGACCGTGGAGATCGAAACCTTGGCCGAGCCTTGCGACAGTTCGCGACCGTGCGAGATGTAGACCAGCGTGTTGCGGTCCGCATCGAGGATGCGTTTCACGCGCAGGGTCTTGAAGATGATCGAGCGGCTGGCGCGGAACACGTCCTCGCCGTCTTCGGAGCGGTCGATGTCGCCGATCGTGATCGGGCCGGTCTGCTGGCATTCGATGGCGCTGTTCGAGGGGTCCTCGAACCAGTTGCCGTTGGCAAGACGGTCGATCAGGCCGCGCTCGAAATAGGCGAGATGACAGGTGACGCCCTCAACCTCGGGGTCCTCGATCGCCTCGAGGATGATGTCGTTGCCGGCCCAGTCGACGCCGATCTCGCCCACCTGCTCGGCGCGGGCGGGCGAGATCATGGGAATCGTCAGCGCGGCGATCCCGAGAAGCGCGAGGCGCATCAGAACGTGACCGTGCCGTGGGTGCCCACGTCGGGCTTGTCGTTCTGGAGCGAGGCGCGGGCGAACTCGAAGAGCGACTTGGCATTGCCGTCGGTGGCCCAGACGGCGGCCTTTTTCGGGCGCATGGACACCAGCACGATGTCGTCGTCCTGACGACCGTCCTCGAACCAGACGGCGGCCATGGGCGACCAGATCTCGTCCAGCTTGGCCTCGCTGGTTTCGACTGACAGCGCGCCGTCGATATCGGCGTAGAGCTGCGCATCGGGGCAGGCGGCGATGAACTTGCAGGTCTCGCCGTTGGCCGCGGCATCGGCGATGTCGGTGCCCTTGGCGGTCACGAACCAGATGGCGTTGTCCTCGTCGGTGATGCTGGGGGCCATGGGGCGGGGCGGGGCGCTGGGTGAGGACAGCATGCCGGCTTGCAGGCTGTCGAGGCGCTTCCACAGGGTTTCTCGCAGATCATCGGACATCGGAAGACTCCTTTGTTAGAATGAGGGTGTCTGGGGGCCCAACCCGTGGCCGGCGGAATCGGTTCCGGCGCTGCGCGCGGGATTGACGGGAGGCCGGGCCGGGACTATAAATGAACAAGTGTTCAATAAACGCCGGGAGGGGTGAGAATGTTCGACGCGGTGATGAAGTTCGACCTTGGCGACGACGTGCACAGCTTGCGCGAGATGGTGCATCGCTGGGCGCAGGAGCGGGTCAAGCCGATGGCGGCCGAGATCGACCGGACGAACGTGTTTCCGTCCGAGCTTTGGACCGAGATGGGCGAGCTGGGCCTGTTGGGCATCACCGTGCCGGAGGAGCATGGCGGCGTCGGGATGGGGTATCTGGCGCATGTCGTCGCGGTGGAGGAGGTGGCGCGGGCCTCGGCCAGCGTGTCATTGAGCTATGGCGCGCATTCCAACCTGTGCGTGAACCAGATCAAGCTGAACGGCAGCGATGAGCAGCGGGCGAAATATCTGCCGGGGTTGATCAGCGGCGAACATGTCGGCGCGCTGGCCATGTCCGAGGCGGGCGCGGGCAGTGACGTGGTGTCGATGAGCCTGAAGGCCGAGAAGCGCAACGATCACTATCGCCTGAACGGCAACAAGTACTGGATCACCAACGGGCCGGATGCCGATACGCTGGTGGTTTATGCCAAGACCGAGCCGGAGGCGGGGGCCAAGGGAATCACCGCGTTCCTGATCGAGAAGGCGATGACGGGCTTCACCACATCGGCGCATTTCGACAAGCTGGGGATGCGCGGCAGCAATACCGCCGAGCTGATCTTCGAGGACGTGGAAGTGCCGTTCGAGAACGTGCTGGGCGAGGAAGGCAAGGGCGTGAAGGTGCTGATGTCGGGTCTGGATTACGAGCGCGTGGTGCTGGCCGGGATCGGCCTGGGGATCATGGCGGCCTGCCTGGACGAGATCATGCCCTACATGGCCGAGCGCAAGCAGTTCGGGCAGCCCATCGGGAACTTCCAGCTGATGCAGGGCAAGATCGCGGACATGTACACGGCAATGAACTCGGCCCGGGCCTATGTCTACGAGGTGGCCAAGGCGTGCGACCGGGGCGAGGTGACGCGGCAGGACGCGGCGGCCTGTTGTCTTTACGCCAGCGAGCAGGCGATGGTGCAGGCGCACCAGGCGGTGCAGGCGATGGGCGGTGCCGGGTTTTTGAACGATGCCGCCGTGGCGCGGATCTTTCGCGATGCCAAGCTGATGGAGATCGGAGCGGGCACGTCCGAGATCAGGCGGATGCTGATCGGGCGCGAGCTGATGGGGGCGATGGCATAGGCCCATGAAGTTTTCCGGGGTCTCCGTGGTTCTTCGTGCCGCTTCTGGCGCTGGTCTGCTGTGGCGCCGTGCTGGCGCTTCTGTTGGGCGGGCGGTCGGTGACAACGACGGAAACCGCCGTGATCGAAGCGGTGGCGGACAGGTACGTGGCCGAGGCAGGCGCCGGGGCCGAGCGGAGCGATTGCCAGGCCACGCCGGCGGAATCGGTGTCGCTGTGGCTGGTGGTGACCTGCGGGCGTGCGGGCGGTGTGCGAGTGGAGTATTTCGTGGACCGCTTTGGCGAGGTAACCGACCGGCAAGAGATGAAGGAAGGCACGTAAGGTGTTGGAGAAAAAGTCATATGATGCGTTGAGGGCCGGATTTTCCTGGGACCTTCCGGCGCGGCTGAACATGGCGACGCAGGTCTGTGACGACTGGTCCGGGCGAGAGCCGGAACGCGTGGCGATCAAGGACCTGGCGGAGATGGGCCGGGAGCTGAGCTATGGCGATCTGCGGGACATGGCGGACCGGCTGGCGCATGCATTGGTGGCGCGTGGCGTGGCACGGGGCGACCGGGTGGGCGTGTTGCGCAGCCAGGGGGGATGGTGCGCGGCGGCGCATATAGCGATCTGGAAAATCGGGGCGGTGTCGATCCCGCTGTTCAAGCTGTTTCGCGAAGATGCGCTGACCAGCCGGGTGCGGGACGCGGGGGCGAAGATCGTCGTCACTGACGTTGAAGGTATTGATATGCTTTCGGTTTTGCCGGAAGTGGAGGCCTTCGTGCCGGAGCAGGTGGACTTGCCCGACGCGGGCTGCTTCGACACGGCCGAGACCGGGCCGGACGACCCTGCCGTGCTGATCTATACCAGTGGGACGACCGGCAGCCCCAAGGGCGCGCTGCACGGGCACCGGGTGCTGACAGGGCATCTGCCGGGGGTGGAGATGCCGCATGATTTCCTGGGCCAGCACGAAGGCGACTGCCTGTGGACGCCGGCGGACTGGGCCTGGATCGGGGGCTGTTCAATATCCTGATGCCGGGGCTTTGTCTGGGCGTGCCGGTGGTGGCGGCACGTTTGCCGAAGTTCAGTGTCGATGATTGTGTGAATATCATCCGGCAGGGCACTGTTCGGAATATATTCTTTCCGCCGACCGCCTTGCGGATGCTGAAGGCGGCGGATGCGCGGATCGACGGGCTGCGCACGGTCGCGAGCGGGGGCGAGCCGCTGGGCGCCGAGATGCTGGATTGGGGGCGGCAGGCGTTCGGGCTGACGATCAACGAGTTTTACGGGCAGACAGAGTGCAACCTTGTGGCTTGTTCGTGCCAGAGCCTGTTCGACCCGAAACCGGGGTGTATCGGCAAGGTGGTGCCGGGGCACGAGGTGGCGGTGCTGGACCGCGACGGCCGGCCCACGGATGAAGAGGGCGATGTCGCCGTAAGGCGCGGGTCGGCCAGCATGATGCTGGAATACTGGAACCGGCCCGAGCAGACGGCGGAGAAGTTCAAGGGCGATTGGATGCTGACCGGCGACCGGGGGTGTGGGACGAGGAGTTCCTGCGCTTCGTCGGGCGCGAGGATGACGTGATTACCAGTTCCGGCTACCGGATCGGGCCGGCGGAGATCGAGGATTGCCTGCTCACGCATGACGCGGTGGCGACGGTGGGCGTGGTGGGCAAGCCTGACGCGTTGCGGACCGAGATCGTGAAGGCCTATGTGGTGGTGCGGGACGGCGCGACGGCGGATGAGGCCTTGGCCGAGGCGTTGAAAACCCATGTGAAAGAACGGCTTGCGGGGTACTCTTACCCCCGCGAGGTGACGTTCCTGGACGCGCTGCCGATGACGGTGACGGGCAAGGTCATTCGCAAGGAGTTGAAGGCGCGCGCCGTGGCGGAAACGGAGGGTGAGGCATGATTGGACGCAGTATTGCGATTGTCCTGATAGCGGCAGGTGCCGCGCAGGCGCAGGAGGCACGAGTGGACGAGACCACGGTGGCGGCCTGTTTCAACGGCGCCCCGCGCGATGCGGGCGTGCCGAGCTGCGTGGGCGATGCCGCCAACCAGTGCCAGACGCAGCCGGGCGGGTCCTCGACCATCGGCGTCGTTGCGTGTGTGCAAGCCGAGACGGCGGCGTGGGATGCGATTCTGAACCGGGAGTACAAGGCGACCCGGGCGCAGGTGGATCAGTTCGATACCGGCCAACCGCCTGTGTCCGAGGCGCTTTTGACGGCGCAGCGGGCGTGGATCGCGTTTCGCGACGCCGAGTGCAGCCTGGCCTATGAGCGCAACCGGGGCGGCACGATCCGGTCGGTCGCGGCGGCGTCCTGCCTGATGCGAATGACCGCGCAGCGGGCGCTGGAACTGCGCGACATGCGCGGAGGGCTGTAGGCATGGCGTGGCGGCGCGAGTTGGTCCTGATGCTGGCGCAGGCGGCCCTGTGGCCCGCGGTGGCGCTGGCCGATGACGCGCCGCTGCCGGATTTCGCCACCTGCCTGCGCGGCGAGATCCTGCGTTACGAGCAGGCGGTCGACGCGTTTGCGCCGACCCCGGCGGAGAAGGCAGGCTACCCGCTGGCCAATGTGAACGGGGTGGAGTTTTGTGGCACGATCGGGATCGTGATCTGCGACCGGTCCGAGGAACCGCTGGGCTGTCAGAAGGCGCTGGCGGTGGAGCAGGATATCTGGCGGGCGCGGGTGCTGACCGAGTTGCCGGAGCCCGAAAACGCGGAAATCGCGGAGGCGGAAAAACCTTTTGCGGACGTGCTTTACGAGCAGCTCTTCCACCTGGCGCATGGCATGTCGGCGGGGCGGGATTGTGCCGGGCACAGCCCACGGATGGAGATGTGGTGCCGGGCCCGCGAGGCCAACGGGCGGCTGCGCGCGGCCGTGATCGCGTGGCAGGTGGCGCGCCATCAGGACATGGTGCCGCCTGCCTTCAAGGCAGGCTGGATCGCCGCGCCGGACCCGGTGCGGCCGCGTTCGAGGCCGGAAGAATGACTCAGACGCTGCGTGCCACATACGGAAACGGGGCCGGCCCGAAGGCCCGCCCCGCCTGCTTCCCCGTCCCCCAGGAAGGATCAGAACGTGTGCACGTAGGACACGCCGAAGACCCACGGGTTGATCTTGGCCTTGCCGATGTCCACGCCGTTCAGCTTGACGTCGCTTTCGATGTTCATCCAGCGGATATCGGTTCGCAGGGCGCCGCGGTCGGAGACCTTGTAGTCAAGGCCCGCGTGCAGGGCGAGGCCCCAGCTGTCGTCGAGGTCGAGGTGATTGCCGGCAAGCGGGCCGACGGCCTTCGACTCGGTGAAGGTGGTATAGTTGATGCCCGCGCCGATGAAGGGTGTGACGTTGCCTTTGTTGGTGAAGTGGTATTGCAGCGAGAGGGTGGGCGGCAGGTGCTTGACCTCGCCGATCCGGGCGCCGCCGGTGTCGATGTCATGGGCGAAGGGCCAGGCCGCCAGAAGCTCGATCCCGAGGTTGTCGGCGATGAAGTATTCACCGGTCAGCGACAGCGAGTAGCCGTTGTCGATGCTGATCGGCGTGGGGCCGGCGAGCACGCCGTTGCCGCTTTCGGGGATGACGCCGGCGAGGCCGATGCCGAGAGAGACGTCGCCGCGCTCCTGCGCGAGGGCGGGCGCGGTGGTGGCGGCGATTGCTGCGAGTGCGAGGGCGGTGAGGTGTTTCATGGTCTTTCCACTTCTGTCTTGAATGGGTGGAGTATGCCTGCGCAATCGCTAAGCCGCCTTGATGCAAGTCAAAATAGCGACGGAATGTTGATGTGGCGCCGACGGGCGCCGCGCTGCTGCGCTGCGGCGGTGGAAGGGTATGTGAAAGGAGCGGTGCGATGAAGATTGCCTCGAAGATCCTGACCGGATCGGCGGAGTTCCAGGCCAACCGGGAGGCGCATCTGGAGGCGTTGGCGGTGGTGGAAGACGCCGCGCGCGCGGCGGCCGAAGGTGGCGGCGCGGCCGCGCGGGAGCGCCACAAGAGCCGGGGCAAGATGCCTCCGCGCGAGCGGGTGGCGAATCTGCTGGACCCGGGCAGTCCGTTCCTGGAGGTGGGTGCGGTAGCGGCGCACGGGCTCTACGACGGCGCGGCGCCTTGTGCAGGCGTGATCGCGGGCGTGGGGCGCGTGCAGGGGCGCGACTGCATGGTTGTGTGCAATGACGCCACGGTGAAGGGCGGCACGTATTATCCGATGACCGTCAAAAAGCACCTGCGCGCGCAGGAGATCGCCGAGGAATGCCGCTTGCCCTGCATCTACCTGGTGGATTCGGGCGGGGCGAACCTGCCCAACCAGGACGAGGTGTTCCCTGACCGGGATCATTTCGGGCGGATTTTCTACAACCAGGCGCGGATGAGCGCGAAGGGGATTGCGCAGATCGCTGTCGTCATGGGGTCGTGCACGGCGGGCGGGGCTTATGTGCCGGCGATGAGCGATGTGACGATCATCGTGCGCGACCAGGGGACGATTTTTCTGGCCGGGCCGCCGCTGGTGAAGGCGGCGACGGGCGAGGACGTGACGGCAGAAGACCTGGGCGGGGGAGATGTGCACACGCGGCTGAGTGGCGTGGCGGATTACCTGGCGGAGGACGATGCGCATGCGCTGGCCCTGGCGCGGCGGGCTGTGGGGTCTTTGGGGGGTGGGTTGTCACCCACCCTACGGCTGGAGGCGCCGGAGGAGCCGGCCTATGACCCCGAGGAGATCCTGGGCGTGGTGCCGGGGGACCTGCGCACGCCTTACGACATCCGCGAGGTCATCGCGCGGCTGGTGGATGGCAGCCGGTTCGACGAGTTCAAGGCGCGGTTCGGGGAGACGCTGGTGACGGGTTTTGCCCATGTGGAGGGATGTCCTGTGGGGATCGTCGCCAACAATGGCGTACTGTTCTCCGAAGCCGCCCAGAAAGGCGCGCATTTCATCGAGCTGTGCAGCCAGCGCAAGGTGCCGCTGGTGTTCCTGCAGAATATCACCGGGTTCATGGTGGGCCGGCGGTACGAAAACGAAGGGATCGCGCGGCACGGGGCCAAGATGGTCACGGCGGTGGCGACGACCTCGGTGCCCAAGGTGACGATGCTGGTGGGCGGGTCGTTCGGGGCCGGGAACTATGGCATGGCCGGGCGGGCCTATCAGCCGCGCTTTCTGTGGACCTGGCCGAATTCGAGGATTTCCGTGATGGGCGGCGCGCAGGCGGCGGGCGTGCTGGCGACAGTGAAGCGCGATGCGATCGAGCGGAAGGGCGGGACATGGAGCGCCGAGGAGGAAGCGGCGTTCAAGCAGCCCACTGTCGATATGTTCGAGGCGCAGAGCCATCCGCTTTATGCCAGCGCACGGCTTTGGGATGACGGGATCATCGATCCGCGGAAGTCGCGGGCCGTGTTGTCGCTGAGCCTGCGGGCGGCGCTGAATGCGCCGGTGGAGGAGACGCGGTTTGGTCTGTTCCGGATGTGAGGTGCGTGGGCGAGGGGCCAGCCCCTCGCGCTCCCCGGGATATTTTTGGCCAGAAGAAGAGGCGGCGCAGGAGATGGCGCGGAGTTTGGAGACCGAAGATGTTTGACACGATCCTGATTGCCAACCGGGGCGAGATTGCCTGCCGGGTGATGGAGACGGCGCGGGCCATGGGGGTGCGCTGCGTTGCGGTCTATTCCGATGCCGACCGGGCGGCGCGGCACGTGGCGCTGGCGGATGCCGCTGTGCATATCGGCGGGGCGGCGCCGGCGGAGAGTTACCTTGACGGCGCCAAGATCATCGCGGCGGCGCGGGAGAGCGGCGCGCAGGCGATCCATCCGGGTTATGGGTTTCTGAGCGAGAACCCGGATTTCGTGGAGGCGGTCGAGGCGGCGGGGCTGACATTCATCGGGCCGTCGGCCAAGGCGATCCGGGCGATGGGGCTGAAGGACGCGGCCAAGGCGCTGATGGACGAGGCCGGGGTGCCTGTTGTGCCGGGCTATCATGGCGAAGACCAGGATCCGGGGCACCTGGAGGTGGAGGCGGACCGGATCGGGTATCCGGTGCTGATCAAGGCCGTGGCGGGCGGCGGCGGCAAGGGGATGCGGCTGGTCGAGGACGCGAAAGATTTCGTCGATGCGCTGGAGAGTGCAAAGGCCGAGGCCCGTACCGCGTTCGGCAACGACGCGGTGCTGATCGAGAAGTATATCCAGCAGCCGCGGCATATCGAGGTGCAGGTCTTTGGCGATGGGCAGAGCGCCGTGCATCTGTTCGAGCGGGATTGTTCGTTGCAGCGGCGGCACCAGAAGGTGATCGAGGAGGCGCCGGCGCCGGGGATGACGCCAGAGGTGCGGGAGGCCATGGGGGCGGCGGCGGTGCGCGCGGCGGAGGCGATCGGCTATGCCGGGGCGGGGACGGTGGAGTTCATCGTGGACGGCTCGGATGGGCTGCGCACGGACGGGTTCTGGTTCATGGAGATGAACACGCGGTTGCAGGTGGAGCATCCGGTGACGGAAGAGATCACGGGTGTCGATCTGGTGGAGTGGCAGTTGCGGGTGGCCGCGGGCGAGGGTCTGCCGAAGCGGCAGGAAGAGCTGAGCATCAATGGGCACGCTTTCGAGGCGCGGCTCTATGCGGAGGACGTGCCGAAAGGGTTCCTGCCGGCGACCGGGCGGTTGCGGCATTTGGCGTTTCCGGCAGGCGCGCGGGCGGACACCGGCGTGCGGGCGGGGGACGAGATTTCCCCGCATTACGATCCGATGATCGCCAAGCTGACCACGCATGGGCCGACGCGGGCCGTGGCGCTGCAGCGGCTGGGCGCGGCGCTGGAGGCGACGCAGGTGGCCGGGACGGTGACGAACCTGGCCTTCCTGGGGGCGCTGGCACGGCACGCGGGGTTCGGCCGGGGGGAGGTGGATACCGGGCTGATCGCGCGGGATCTGGAGGCGTTGAGTGCGGCGCCGGTGGTGACTGACAGGACCGTGGCGCTGGCGGCGTTGGCGAGCCTTGGGTTGTTGGACGGCGGCGGGCCGGCGACGGGCTTTGTCCTGTGGCGGCCTTTGCGGTGGAGCGCGGTGCTGCGGCGCGAGGGCGAGGAGGTTCAGGTAAAAGTGCAAAGCCTGTCGGCGGAGGCGCATGACGTGGAGGTCGGTGAGCGCATGGTTGAGGCGCGGCGCGTGGGCGGGCGCTGGCAGCTGGACGGCCAGCTTGCGCCGGAGGTGGCGGTGACGGGCGACCTGGTGACGGTCTTTGCGGGCTACGGGATCGGGTTCGACATTCTCGATCCGCTGGAGCGGGGCGAGTTTGCCGCAGGCGACGCCAGCGTGATCGAGGCGCCGATGCCGGGGATGGTCAAGGCGGTGTTCGCCGAAGCCGGGCAGGAAGTGGCCAAGGGCGACCGGCTGGCGGTGCTGGAAGCGATGAAGATGGAGCACAGCCTGCTGGCCCCGCGCGACGGGGTGGTCGCCGAGGTGCTGGCCGATGCGGGCAGCCAGGTGGAGGCGGGCGCGGCGCTGATCCGGTTGGAGGAGGACGCGGAGGCGGCGGCGTGACGGAGGGGCTGCGGCTGACCGGCTATCGTTTCAGCGTCTATACGCGCAGCGTGCGGATGGTGCTGGCGGCGAAGGGGCTGGGCTATGACTATGCCGAGTGCGACCCGTTCGGCGAAGGCTCGGGGGCGCTGAGCCGGCTGCATCCGTTTGGCCGCGTGCCGGTGCTGGAGGCAGGGGCGTTCCGGCTGTGGGAGACGCAAGCGATACTCGATTACCTTGAGGGCATCGCGCCGGAACCGCGCTTGGTACCCGAAGCCCCGGAGGCCAGGGCGCAGATGCGGCAGGTCATGGGGATTGCGGACAGCTATGCCTACGGGCCGCTGGTGCGGCAGGCCTTTTCCCACGGGGTCTTCGCGGCGCTGGAGGGCGCGAGTGGAGACGATGCCGCCCTGGCCGAGGGGCTGGCCGAGGCGCCGCGCGTGCTGGACGCACTGGAGGAGATTGCGGCGGAAGACCTGGTGCTGCGGCCCGGCGCGTTGGACCTGGCAAGCTGCCACCTGTGGCCGATGCTGGACTATTTCGCCATGGTGCCGGGCGGTGCGGAGATGATTGCCGCGCGGCCCGCGCTGGCGGCGTGGTGCGATTGGATGGAAACCTGCGACGTGGCACAAGAGACGCGTCCGAACCTGACCAGGGAGGCGATGGCGTGATTGTCCTGCACCATGTGCCGCAAAGCCGCTCGATGCGGGTGCTGTGGCTGCTGTACGAACTGGAGGGCGTGGCGTTTCGCGTGGTGACTCATGCGTTCGACAAGAGCCTGCGGCAGCCCGAGTTCCTGAGCCTGTCGCCCGCAGGGCGCGTGCCTGCTTTGGAGATCGAGGGCGAGCGGATGTTCGAATCGGGCGCGATGATGGAATACCTGTGCGAGAAGTTCCCCGAGCGGGGGATGGGCCGGATGCCGGGCGACATGGATCGGATGGCCTGGCTGGTCTGGTTGCATTTCGCCGAGACAGTCAGCCAGCACGTGGCGATCCTGACCCAGCAGCACATCATGCTGCGCGAGGATCACATGCGCAGCCCGACGGTGATGCGGCTGGAGGTAGCGCGCCTGCGCAAGTGCTATGGCGCGATCGAGGCGCGGCTGAGCACGCCGGTGGAGAATCGCGACTACCTGCTGACCGGAGGCTATTCGGCCTGTGACATCGCCGTGGGGCAGGCGGTTTACATGGCGCGGCATTTCGCGACGCTGGACGGGTTTCCCGAGACGGCGAAGTGGTATGAACGGCTGAGCGAGCGGGCGGCGTACCGGGCGGCGTTGCCGGGACAGACCGACGCGCGGATATATGAACAGGCGTTCTATGCGGCGCCGGAGGAGGATGAGCGTGGCTGAACGGGTCGAGATATTCGAGGTGGGCCCGCGCGACGGGTTGCAGAACGAACAGCACGAGATCCCGGTGGCCGACAAGGTGGCGCTGATCGACTGCCTCAGCGGCGCGGGCTTTCGCCGGATCGAGGTGGCGAGCTTCGTCAGCCCCAAATGGGTGCCGCAGATGGCAGGCTCGTCCGAGGTTCTGGCGGGGATCACCCGTGTGCCGGGGGTGAGCTATGCCGCGCTGACGCCGAACATGCGCGGGTTCCAGGACGCGATGGCCGCGGCGGCGAACGAGGTGGCGATCTTCGGGTCGGCCTCGGAAGGGTTTTCCAAGGCCAATATCAACGCCACGATCGAAGAGAGTTTGCAGCGGTTTGCCCCGGTGGCCGAGGCGGCGCGGGAGGTGGGCGTGCCGCTGCGCGGCTATGTTTCCTGCGTGACGGACTGTCCTTATGACGGGAGGGTTTCGCCGGAGCAGGTGGCCGAGGTTGCGGGACGGCTGTACGAGATGGGCTGTTATGAGATCAGCCTGGGCGACACGATCGGGCAGGGCACGCCCGAGACCATCGCGGCGATGCTGCGCGCGGTAGTGCAGGTGGTGCCGGCGGAGAAGCTGGCGGGACATTACCATGACACGGGCGGCCGGGCGCTGGACAACATCGAGATGTCGCTGGAGTTGGGCGTGCGGGTGTTCGACGCGGCCGTCGGAGGTCTTGGGGGTGTCCCTATGCGCCGGGGGCGAAGGGCAACGTGGCCACCGAAAAGGTACATGACCGGCTGACGGCGCTCGGGTACGAGACCGGGCTGGACCGGCACGTGCTGGAGCGGGCGGAGAAGATGGCGCGCGCGATGCGGGCCGGGTGACAAGAATTTTTGGAAAATTCTTGTCAAAATTCCTGGAAGAATTTTGGCGCGGGGAGAGAGCGGATGTATGAGACGGTGAGGATCGAGCGCGATGCGCGCGGTGTGGCGACGCTTCGGCTGGACCGGGCGGACAAGCACAACGCGCTGTCGGCGCGGATGATCGCGGAGTTGCATGCCGCCGCCGATGAACTTGGCGCGGATGACAATGTGCGCGTGGTGGTGCTGGCCGCCGAGGGCAAGACATTCTGCGCGGGCGGAGACCTGGGCTGGATGCGCGACCAGTTCGAGGCCGATCCTGAAACCCGTGCCGGGGAGGCGGGCAAGCTGGCCTATATGCTGCAGGCGCTGAACACGCTGCCCAAGCCCCTGATCGGCCGCGTGCATGGCAATGCGTTCGGCGGCGGTTTGGGCATGGTCTCGGTCTGTGACGTGGCGGTGGGGTCCGAGGGCGTGCAGATGGCGCTGACCGAGACGCGGCTGGGGCTGATCCCGGCCACCATCGGGCCTTACGTGGCGGCCCGGATGGGCGAGGCGCGGGCGCGGCGGGTCTTCATGTCGGGCCGGCGGTTCGGGGCCGCCGAGGCGGTACGGATGGACCTGCTGGCCCGCGCCGTGCCCGGCGACGTGCTGGATGCGGCGGTCGAGGACGAGGTGGCGCCCTACCTGGACTGTGCGCCCGGGGCCGTAGCGCAGGCCAAGGCGCTGTTGCGCCGTCTGGGCCCGCCGATCGACGACGGCGTGATCGACGACACCATCAAGGCGCTCAGCGCCTGCTGGGCCGGAACCGAGGCGCAGGAAGGGATCGCGGCCTTCTTCGACAAGCGCGATCCGCCGTGGCGCGGCGGCGATTGATCGCCGGATTTCCCGCGGCTTTTAACGATAATTCAATCTTTCTGACGCTTTCTGGCCCGGGTCGGGACGGAAAGGACAGTCATGAAGCGGATGATGCAGGCCTTCGGCGCGTTGGAAACGGTGATCCTTGGCGCCGGGTTCTGGTGGCTCGCGGCGGGCTTTGCCGCGGCGCAGGAGGGTATCTATTCGTCGTCGGACGGCAGGTTGCGTGCCGATCTGCGTTTTTCCGAAGAAATGTTCGACCGCCAGAACGACGTGACGAACAAGGCGGCGCTGTTGTTGCGCGCGCGGGCCGGCGGACGGGTGCCGGAAGGGTCGCTGACCTTCGGCGGGCGACTGATCGCGACGTGGATATCCGAGCGCAGCAACACGCCGGGCAAGTTCCCGATCCTGTCGCGGCTGCCACCGACCCATACGGCGGGCCGGTCGGACGGCTATGGCGTGATCAACGAGATCTCGCTGAACGCCACGCTGGCGCTGCCCTGGGTCACGGGCTTTGTGCAAGGCGAGTTCACCGAGGTCGAGTATCCCGGGCAGGACGACATCCAGCTGCGCAAGTACATGCTGGTGCTGGGGGATCTGAGCCGGTCGCCGTTTTACCTGGCGGTGGGGCGCAAGACCTTGAATTTTGGCAATTTCGCCAGTTACGCGCCGTTCACCCACACGCATTCGAGCCACTATTTCTGGGCTCAGAGCGAGGACCCGGTGATCGAACTGGGCTATGTCACGGACCGCACCGAACTGGCCTTTACGTCGATCCCGGCGCATCGCGGCAACCGGGTGATCAGCAGCCCCAGGAACGACGGCGCGCTGTCGAATTTCGCTGTGAACGGATCGCACCGGTTCGGGGTCGCGCCGAGGCATGACCTGACAATCGGGGCCGGGTACCTGCGCGGGTCGATCTATGACAGCACGATCGCGCATCACCCGCCGGGGCGGGGGATCAACCGGTTCTGGAACGAGCTTTGGGATGTGAACCTGACCTGGAGCGGGCCGCGGTTCGATGTGCAGGCGGAGTTCACGCGGTCGATGCATGACTGGCCCGCGACGGGGCATCACGTGCAGGCCACGACGGTGCAGGCCCGCTGGCATCGGCAGATCGCGGGCAACCCGGTGACGTGGTCGATCTCGGCCAGCCGCGGCGTTCAGGGCCGTGACGGCAGCGAGTGGGAACGGATGGAGCAGGTGATTCTGGGTGTGGAGTACGAGGCCGCGCCGCATGTCACGCTGGGGGCGGAATACATGTATAACGCGGGCTTCGTGCCGCTGATCCTACCGACATTCACAGGCGACCGGTCGGTGGAGTCGCATACGCTGATCGCCGGCGTGAAGCTGACCTTCTGACCGGGGGCCGCTGAAGGGAGCGCGCGGCGCAGAGCGATATGCGTCGCGCGAAGTCGCGATCCGGGCCTGTTCGTGCCCCCGAAGTGCCGGGGCGTTTCGCGCCCGAACCGGGACGCGTCAATTTGTCTGGTACACCAAAAACCACGTATTTCCGATACAGCAGCGTATTCGCGGTTTTCCTTGTGTCGAAGGGCGCGCGAAATCACGTCTCGCTTGGTTGACCCTGCCCCGGGGCAGCGGTAAACCCTCACGAGTACTGTACGCCAATCTTATGCGCGGCCCGCCTTGACGGCACGGCGCGCATGAAAGGAGCCACACGTGGAAGAGATGCTGCGGGAGTACCTCCCGGTTCTCGTTCTTCTGGGGATAGCCATCGGTCTCGGACTTGTCCTGATCCTCGCGGCGGTCGTTCTGGCCGTGCGCCACCCGGACCCCGAAAAGGTCAGCGCCTACGAATGCGGCTTCAACGCCTTCGACGACGCGCGGATGAAGTTCGATGTCCGGTTCTACCTTGTCTCGATCCTGTTCATCATATTCGATCTGGAAATCGCGATGCTGTTTCCCTGGGCCGTGGCCTTTGCGGATCTGAGCATGACCGCGTTCTGGTCGATGATGGTTTTCCTGGCGGTGCTGACGGCCGGGTTTGCCTATGAATGGCGGAAAGGGGCGATGGAATGGCAGTAGAGGACAAGACCGCGCACACCACCGATGACGAGATGGTCACCGAGGTGCAGAGCGAGGGCTATCAGTCGCCGCGGGTCAAGACCGGACCGTCGAGCCAGGTGCCGCTGGAGGCCTATGCCGACGACTATCAGCGCGACACCGCCACGCAGGCGCTGAACCGCGAGTTGCAGGACAAGGGGTTCCTTGTCACGTCGACCGAGGACATCATCAACTGGGCGCGCACCGGCAGCCTGCACTGGATGACCTTCGGGCTTGCGTGCTGTGCCGTCGAGATGATGCACACCTCGATGCCGCGCTATGACCTGGAACGGTTCGGCACGGCGCCGCGCGCCAGCCCGCGCCAGTCGGACCTGATGATCGTGGCCGGCACGCTGACCAACAAGATGGCGCCGGCGCTGCGCAAGGTCTATGACCAGATGCCCGAGCCGCGCTACGTGATCTCGATGGGGTCCTGCGCCAATGGTGGGGGCTATTACCACTACAGCTATTCGGTGGTGCGCGGCTGTGACCGGATCGTGCCGGTGGATGTCTATGTGCCCGGCTGCCCGCCCACGGCGGAGGCGCTGGTCTATGGTATCATGCAGCTGCAACGCAAGATCCGGCGTACCGGAACGATCGTGCGCTGAGGCGCCTTTGGGGGATGCAAGATGACTGATGCGCTGACCGAACTGGCCACCCATATCGAAACCCGCCGCCCCGATTGCGTGGCCGGCTGGTCGGTGGATCGCGGCGAATTGAACATGACCGCGACCCTGTCGAGCCTGAAGGGGCTGGTGGAGTTCCTGAAGGTCGATCCGAACTGCCGCTTTTCGACGCTGGTGGACATCACCGGCGTGGATTACCCGGACCGGCCCAAGCGGTTCGACGTGGTCTATCATTTTCTGAGCATGTACCAGAACCAGCGCATCCGCCTGCGGGTGGCGGTGCGCGAAGAGGACATGGTGCCGTCGATCACCGATGTGCACCCCTCGGCCAACTGGTTCGAGCGCGAGGTGTTCGACATGTTCGGCATCCTGTTCAGCGGCCACCCGGACCTGCGGCGAATCCTGACCGATTACGGCTTTCGCGGCTTCCCGCTGCGCAAGGATTTCCCGACCACCGGTTATACCGAGGTGCGCTATGACGAGGTGCAGAAGCGCGTGGTCTACGAGCCGGTCAAGCTGGTGCAGGAATACCGGCAGTTCGACTTCATGAGCCCGTGGGAGGGTGCCGACTATATCCTGCCGGGCGACGAGAAAACCGACGAGAAGGCCAAGTGAGCCGGATCGGAAAAGGGAGCGGCGGACATGTTCTGGGCGATACTGTTCATGGCGGCGTTCGTGGTTCCCTTCTGGAAGCTGCTGCCGGGCTACGGCATTGCCAGCGCCTGGGCGCTGGTGGCGATCTTTCCGCTGGGCGCGCTGGCGCTTTTGTACCTGATGGCGTTCGGCCCCCGCGCGGACGATAGAGGATAAGGAGACCAAGGATGATGGACGGCTCCAAACCGCTGATCAAAGGCTTTGCCGATACCGAGACCGGCGAGCAGAAGATTCGCAATTTCAACATCAACTTCGGCCCGCAACACCCTGCGGCGCATGGCGTTCTGCGTCTTGTGCTGGAGCTGGACGGCGAGATCGTGGAGCGCTGCGACCCGCATATCGGCCTGCTGCACCGTGGCACCGAAAAGCTGATGGAAAGCCGCACCTACCTGCAGAACCTGCCCTATTTCGACCGGCTGGATTACGTGGCGCCGATGAACCAGGAGCACGCGTGGTGCCTGGCGATAGAGAAGCTGACCGGAGTGCTGGTGCCGCGCCGCGCGAGCCTGATCCGGGTGCTGTTCTCGGAGATCGGGCGGGTGCTGAACCACCTGCTGAACGTCACCACGCAGGCGATGGACGTGGGCGCGCTGACCCCGCCGCTGTGGGGGTTCGAGGAGCGCGAGAAGCTGATGATCTTCTACGAGCGGGCCTGTGGCGCGCGGCTGCACGCAGCCTATTTCCGGCCCGGCGGCGTGCACCAGGATCTGCCGCCCGAACTGCTGGACGATATCGAGACATGGGCGCGGGACGAGTTTCCGAAATTCATGGACGATATCGACGGCCTGCTGACGGAAAACCGGATCTTCAAACAGCGTAACGCGGATATCGGCATCGTCAGCCAGCAGGAGGCGCTGGACTGGGGCTTTTCCGGGGTGATGGTGCGGGGCAGCGGCATGGCGTGGGATTTGCGCCGGGCGCAGCCCTATGAATGCTATGACGAGTTCGACTTCAAGATCCCGGTGGGCAAGAACGGCGACTGCTATGACCGTTACCTGTGCCGGATGGAGGAGATGCGGCAGTCGGTTTCGATCATCCTGCAGGCGATCGAGAAGCTGCGTGCACCCGAGGGGCAGGGCGATATCCTGGCCCGGGGCAAGATCACGCCGCCCAAGCGCGGCGAGATGAAGACGTCGATGGAAGCGCTTATCCATCACTTCAAGCTGTATACCGAAGGGTTCCACGTGCCCGAGGGCGAGGTGTATTGCGCCGTCGAGGCGCCCAAGGGCGAGTTCGGCGTCTACCTGGTGTCGGACGGCACCAACAAACCCTACCGCGCCAAGCTGCGCGCGCCGGGTTTCCTGCACCTGCAGGCGATGGACCATGTGGCGGGCGGGCATCAGCTGGCCGACGTGGCGGCGATCATCGGGACGATGGACGTGGTGTTTGGGGAGATCGACCGCTAGGCGGTGCACCGGGTATTTCCCTGCAGAATGACAAGGCCGGAACAGGGCGGCGAAGGTTCGGAGAGACGACAAGATGAAGAAGAAGATCGGTTTGATGGGCGCCATTGCGGCGATGGGGATCGTCGCGGGCTGCACCGCGCCGCCCGAGGGGACGGGCGAGCAGGACGTGGCCAAGTTTCAGGTCGCGGTGGCCAGCATCGGCTGCACCCTGAAGACCGAGGCGGATTACCTGCCGGTCGAATTGCAGACCGGCCTCAGCCGCGAGCAATCGACCCAGATGGCCGCCTACATGGTCACCACCGAACGCGCCGTGCGCCTTGAGGGCGGCGGGATCAGAATGACGACAGGAGCCTGTGCAGCCTGATGCTGAGACGTCTACACAGAGAACAGCCCGAGAGCTTTGCCTTCACGCCCGACAACCAGGCGTGGGCCGAGGCGCAGATCTCGAAGTATCCGCAAGGGCGACAGGCGAGTGCCATCATCCCGCTTCTGTGGCGCGCGCAGGAGCAGGAGGGCTGGCTGAGCCGTCCGGCGATCGAGCATATCGCCGAGATGCTGGAGATGGCGCATATCCGGGCGCTGGAAGTGGCCAGCTTCTATTTCATGTTCCAGCTGTCGCCGGTGGGCAGCGTGGCGCATTTCCAGATTTGCGGCACCACGTCCTGCATGATCTGCGGGGCCGAGGACTTGATGGCGGTCTGCCGTGAGAAGATCGCCGACACGCCGCATACGGTCAGCGCGGACGGCAAGTTCAGCTGGGAAGAGGTCGAGTGCCTGGGGGCCTGTGCCAACGCGCCGATGGCGCAGATCGGCAAGGATTACTATGAAGACCTGACCGCCGAGCGGTTCGCCGAGATGATCGACGAGTTCGCCGCCGGCAAGGTGCCCGTGCCGGGGCCGCAGAACGGGCGCTATGCGTCCGAGCCTCTGGCCGGTCTGACGACGCTGAAGGAGTTCGACTCGGGGCATACGAAGTATAATGGCTCGGTCCAGCGGGCGGTCGATTTGAACGACACGATCAAGCGGATCGACGGGTCCGAGGTGCCGCTGGCAGCGCCGTGGCGCGAGCACGGGGCGAACCACCAGCCTGCGCCGCCGAAGGTGAAGATAAACGAGTCGCCGGCGAACCCGGGGCTGAATGCCGCGAAGCCTGACCGCTCGGAAGGGCGGCCCGCCGACGATACCGGCGTGACCAAGGCCGAGGCGCCCGCCAAGAGCAAGGCCAACCCGGTGTCCAAGGACGAGCCCGCCGGCGAGGACAAGAGCGAAAAGGCCAAACCGAAGGCCGCTGCCAAGGCTGACGCGTCGGCAGAGGGCGAGGGCACCAAGCCAGCGACGATGGACGCGCCGCGCGAAGGTGGGGCAGATGACCTGAAGATGATCAAGGGCGTGGGGCCGAAGCTGGAAAAGCTTCTGCACTCGATGGGCTTTTACCATTTCGACCAGATCGCCGCATGGGGGCCGGAGGAGGTCGCCTGGGTGGATCAGAACCTGGAAGGGTTCAAGGGACGGGTGAGCCGGGACGACTGGGTCGCCCAGGCGCAGACCCTGGCCGATGGTGGTACGACGGATTTTTCGAAGAAAGCCAAAAAGGGGGACGTCTGACAGACGATCTTCACGCCACAGGGAGTTTGAGCCATGTTCGATGATATACTGAAGTCTCAGTGCAAGCTGGTATGCTTGGGTGTCGGTGTTGCGGCGGGGATCATCGCGATCTACGCCGCGCTGGCGAAAGTCGGGATATTCGCGGCGCTTCTGCTGGGGCTTGCGATGGGCGTGTTCATGGCGCTGGTCCTGCTGCAGATCTTCTGCACTGGCGAAAACGCGGACCTGGGGCAGTTGGAGGAGATGCCCGAGGGAAGCGCCGCGACGGCGACATCGGCGGGGGCAGGCCCTCCGGCCCGCCCAAGCCGAATGCGCCCAAGGACCGCGGCACGCCCGCGCCGAATGCGCCGGTGCCCAACCCGCCCAAGCCGAACCCGCCGGTGGCCACCGAGCCCGAGCCGGTCCTGCCGAACAAGGCCGATCCGTTGAACGCGCGCACGGGCTCGGGCACCGGCGCGGCCGCAGCAAGCACCAGTGCCGCGGCGGCGGGCACCGACAAGGTCGCCATGCGGGCCGAGACGCATTCGGGCGGCAACGATGCGGCCACGGCGCAGGATCCGACCTTTACCTCGGCCACTACGGATGCCGAGGCCGGTGCCGGGGTGGACGCGGCCCCGAAGGCCGTGTCCAAGCCCAAGGCGAAGACCGGGAGCAAGGCCAAGACGACGGCCGCCAAACCCAAGGCCAAACCGGCGGAGACCGGCGAGGAGGACGTGGGCACCAAGCCCGAGATGCTGAGCGCCCCGCGCGGCGGCAAGGCCGACAACCTGAAGGAAATCAAGGGCGTCGGACCCAAGCTGGAAGGCGTCCTGCACGACATGGGGGTCTACCATTTCGACCAGATCGCCGGCTGGACGGACCAGGAGGTGGCCTGGGTCGATGCGAACCTGATCGGTTTCAAGGGCCGGGTGAGCCGCGACAACTGGATCGACCAGGCGAAAACCCTGGCGGCGGGCGGTGAGACCGACTTCTCGACGCGCGTGGACAAGGGTGATGTTTACTGAATGAGCGAGGCGCATGAGCAAACGCAACCAAGTGCCGAAGAAGGGCCGACGCGCCGGGCTGGTGATTGCCGGCACGGGCGTGTTCTGGGTGCTTGTCACCCTGATCGGCGAGAAGGAGGGGTTCAGCACCGGGCTGCGCCTCGTCTTCGACCTTGTCGCGCTGGCGGGGTTCCTGTTCGCCTTCTGGCTCATCTATCAAATCTGGCGCGACAGCCGGGGAAACTAGGGGTTATCTGATGCTGGACGATCAGGATCGTATCTTTACCAATCTCTACGGGATGCACGACCGCAGCCTGAAGGGCGCGCAGGCGCGTGGCCACTGGGACGGCACCAGGACCATCCTGGAGAACGGGCGCGAGTGGATCATCGAGCAGATGAAGGCCAGCGGCTTGCGCGGCCGGGGCGGCGCAGGCTTTCCGACTGGTCTGAAGTGGTCGTTCATGCCCAAGGAAAGCGACGGGCGGCCCGCCTACCTGGTGGTCAATGCCGACGAATCCGAGCCGGGCACCTGCAAGGACCGCGAGATCATGCGGCACGATCCGCACACGCTGATCGAGGGGTGCCTGATCGCCAGCTACGCGATGCAGGCCCATGCGTGTTACATTTACATTCGCGGTGAATATATCCGCGAGCGCGAGGCGTTGCAGGCGGCCATCGACGAGGCCTATGAGGCCGGGCTGATCGGCAAGAACGCCTGCAAGTCGGGATACGATTTCGACCTCTACCTCGCGCATGGCGCGGGGGCGTATATCTGCGGCGAGGAAACCGCGCTGCTGGAAAGCCTTGAAGGCAAGAAGGGAATGCCCCGGATGAAGCCGCCGTTCCCTGCGGGCGCGGGGCTTTATGGCTGCCCCACCACGGTGAACAACGTGGAGAGCATCGCGGTGGTGCCGACGATCCTGCGGCGCGGGGCGGACTGGTTCGCCGGTTTCGGGCGGCCCAACAACGCGGGCACCAAGATTTTCGCCGTGTCGGGCCATGTGAACAACCCGTGCGTGGTCGAGGATGCGATGTCGATCAGCTTTGAAGAGTTGATCGAGAAACATTGCGGCGGCATTCGCGGCGGCTGGGACAACCTGAAGGCGGTCATTCCCGGCGGCTCGTCCGTGCCGTGCGTGCGCGGCGAGAACATGAAGGACGCGATCATGGATTTCGACGCGCTGCGCGAGGTCGGGTCGAGCCTGGGGACCGCCGCGGTGATCGTGATGGACCAGAGCACCGACATCATCAAGGCGATCTGGCGGCTGTCGAAATTCTACAAGCACGAAAGCTGTGGGCAATGCACGCCCTGCCGAGAAGGCACGGGCTGGATGATGCGGGTGATGGACCGTCTGGTGCGCGGCGAGGCGGAGGTCGAGGAGATCGACATGCTGTTCGACGTCACCAAGCAGGTCGAGGGGCACACGATCTGTGCGTTGGGCGATGCGGCGGCCTGGCCCATTCAGGGGCTGATCCGCAACTTCCGCGACGAGATCGAGGACCGCATCAAGGCGCAGAAGACGGGCCGCGTGTCTGCGGTGGCGGCGGAGTAGCGAACGATGCCCGGCACACATCATCTTGCGCAGCTGAATGTCGGCCGCCTTGTGGCGCCGACGGATGACCCGCGCGTGGCAGAGTTCATGGGGGCGCTGGACCGTGTGAACGGCATGGGCAAGCGGATGCCGGGGTTCGTGTGGATGATGGAAGGCTCGGGCGAGCCGGGCACGGGCAACACCGAGAACAGCATCGGCGACGATCCGCAGTTCGTGGCCAACCTGACCGTGTGGGAAGATGTGGAAAGTCTGGAGAATTTCGTCTGGAACACCGTGCACCGGCAGTTCTATGAACGCCGGGCCGAGTGGTTCGAGGTGATGGGCGAGATGCATTTCGTCATGTGGTGGGTGCCGCAGGGGCATACCCCACGCTGGACGAGGGGATTGCGCGGCTGGAGCATCTGCGGGCGCAGGGCGACAGCGACCATGCCTTTGGCTGGCGCCATCTGCGCGAGGCCACGCTGTGGCAGAGCCGTGGATGTACGCCGGTGGTGGCGGAATGAAGAATGGAAGGCCGGAGAGCGTGACCAGGATGACGACGATAAGAGGCGGGGCGCGGGCCCTTCTGCTGGTTCTGATGGCCGGTGCGATGGTGGCGGGCTGTGCCCGGACCACCGAACGGGTCACGTTCAACGGGGTGTTCTACAAGCAGAAGTCCAAGGCGGCCTCGCGCGACAACCGCGAGCGGTTCGTCGTGACGGTGCCCCGGGTCAACCGCGGGTATGACGGGGCGCTGGCGGCGGGCGCCTACGAGGGCAAGCGGTACTGCGTGCAGAATTTCGGCACCTCGGAGGTCGAGTGGTACATCAGCCCGCTGGCGCCGCGCGGCACGGTTCAGCCCAACGGCAACAAGCTGACCTTCACGGGGAAATGCGTTCTGTGGTAAAATCATTTTTCATATCAAGGACATGGGCCGGCTGTTATTGCATAACAGCAGGACGCGCGGCCATCTGCGCAGCAGATGGCGCGCCGGATGGTCCGGGCGCCCTTCGTGAAAGGAAGACGGATATGAAACGTGTATCGAACAAAATCCTTGGCCTGGCCCTGGGCGCGGCCCTGACGGCGGCGGCGGTGCCGGCGCAGGCCGGATTGAAGGATGAGGCGGCGATCAACCAGGGGCTGCTGAACCTTGCAGCCGCCGACAAGATCCGCCGCGAGTGCGGCAGCATCGGCGGGCGGCTGTTCCGGGCGCAGTCCTACGCCAGCGCGCTGAAGAAGGCGGCGGCAGAGCGCGGTTACAGCGAGGCCGAGATCGACGCCTACATCAACAACGACGCCAACAAGGCGGCCATGCGCGAGCGGCGCAACGCGTATTTCAAATCGAAAGGGGCCAGCAACCTTGACCCCGCAAGCCTGTGTGTTCTGGGCCAAGCCGAAATGGCGAGTGGCAGCCAGATCGGGCGGCTTCTGAGAGCAAAGTGAGAGATAATGTCTGACCTTCGCAAAATCATCATCGACGATCAGGAAGTGGAAGTGGACGGGGCGATGACCCTGATCCAGGCCTGCGAGCAGGTGGGGATCGAGATTCCGCGGTTCTGCTACCACGAGCGGCTGTCGATCGCGGGCAACTGCCGGATGTGTCTTGTGGAGGTTGTCGGCGGGCCGCCGAAACCGGCGGCCAGCTGCGCCATGCAGGTGCGCGACCTGCGGCCCGGCCCCGAGGGCCAGCCGCCGGTCGTGCGCACCAACAGCCCGATGGTCAAGAAGGCGCGCGAAGGCGTGATGGAGTTCCTGCTGATCAACCACCCGCTGGACTGCCCGATCTGCGACCAGGGTGGCGAGTGCGATTTGCAGGACCAGGCCATGGCGTATGGCGTGGATTTCAGCCGCTATCGCGAGCCCAAGCGGGCGACCGAGGACCTGAACCTGGGCCCGCTGGTGGAAACCCACATGACGCGCTGTATTTCCTGCACCCGCTGCGTGCGTTTCACTACCGAGGTGGCCGGGATCAACCAGATGGGCCAGACCGGCCGGGGCGAGGATGCCGAGATCACCGCCTATCTGGGCGAGACGCTGGACAGCAACATGCAGGGCAACATCATCGACCTGTGCCCGGTGGGGGCGCTGGTGTCGAAACCTTACGCCTTTACCGCCCGTCCTTGGGAGCTGACCAAGACGGAAACCATCGACGTGATGGATGCGCTGGGGTCCAACATCCGGGTAGACACCAAGGGGCGCGAAGTGATGCGTATCCTGCCGCGCAACAATGACGGCGTGAACGAGGAATGGATTTCGGACAAGACGCGGTTCGTCTGGGACGGGCTGCGCCGGCAACGGCTGGACAGGCCCTATATCCGCGAGAACGGCAAGCTGCGCCCGGCCACCTGGCCCGAGGCGTTGGGCAAGGCCGCCGCGGCCATGAAGGGCAAGACGGTCGCCGGTCTGGTGGGTGATCTGGTTCCGATGGAGGCGGCGTTCGCGCTGAAACAGCTGGTCGAGGGCCAGGGCGGGCGCGTGGAATGCCGCACGGATGGTGCGCATCTGGTGGCTGGCAACCGGTCGGCCTATGTGGGCACCGCCCGGATCGAGGAGATCGACACGGCAAAGAAGATCGTCCTGATCGGCACCGACCCGGGCGTTGAGGCGCCGGTGCTGAATGCGCGCATCCGCAAGGCGTGGCTGCGCGGCGCGGAGGTGGTGCATGCGGGGCAACCCACCGAGCTGACCTATGAAGCGACCGAGATGGGCGCGCGCAACCGCGTGCTGCCGCAACTGCTGTCCGACGCCAAGGAGACCGAAGGTGCGATCGTCATCATCGGGCAGGGGGCACTCATCGGTGACGGCGGGCCAGCCGCGCTGAGCACGGCGATGCAGCTGACCGAGAAGATGGGCGGCAAGATGCTGGTTCTGCATACCGCCGCGTCGCGCGTGGGTGCGATGGATGCGGGCTGTGTGACCGAGGGCGGGATCACGGCGGCGCTGGACGGCGCGGAGGTGGTCTACAACCTGGGCGCCGACGAGATCGAGATCGCGGAAGGGCCGCTGGTGATCTACCAGGGTAGCCATGGCGACCGGGGCGCGCATCGCGCCGACATCATCGTGCCCGCCGCGGCCTATCCCGAGGAACAGGGCGTGTTCGTCAATACCGAAGGGCGTCCGCAACTGGCGCTCCGCGCCGGGCATCCGCCGGGCGAGGCCAAGGAAAACTGGGCGATCCTGCGGGCGCTGTCGGGCGAGATGGGCGCGGTGCTGCCCTATGACAGCCTGGCGCAGTTGCGCCGCGCGCTGATCGAGGAGGTGCCGCACATCGCGCAGATCGACGCGGTGCCGGAAAACGACTGGACCATGGTGGAGAAGGTCGAGCCGTCTTCAGGCTCCATCGGGGCGGCGCTGGGGGATCACTACCTGACCAACCCGATTGCACGGGCCAGTGCGCTGATGGCGGAACTGAGCGCCAACGCCAAGGACCGCCGCGAAGCGCCGGTGGCCGCGGAATGACGCAAGCCGCGCTTGGCATATGGGCGCTGTCGGTCATGGCCTGTGCGGGCCTGGCTGCCTGCGCCGCGACGGGCGCGGACCCGGAGGCGGAATTCGACCCCGAGTACCGGGGAATCGAGACGCGCCTGCTGGACGGCGACCTGGTGAATTTCCGCGTGGAAATGGCCGGGGCGCGGGGCGCAGAGGACGTCAGCCGGTACGCGGAATGCGCGGCGGCGCAGTATACGCTGATCCGGGGATATGGATTTGCGCGCCATGTGCGGACGAATGTGGACGAAGAGGGTGGTATCTGGACCGCAGATGCGGTTTACACCATCTCGCCGACGCTGCCCGGTGGCATCATAAGGATCGACGCGGAAGTCGTGGCCGCCGACTGTGCGGAGAACGGGATACCGACGGTATGAGGGACGAATGGCTGAATTTCTGACAACCCCGCTTGGGATCTTTGCCCTGATCGCGGCGCAGTGCCTTGCGGTGGTGGGCTTCGTGATGATCTCGCTGCTGTTCCTGGTTTATGGTGACCGCAAGATCTGGGCCGCGGTGCAGATGCGTCGGGGTCCCAACGTGGTGGGTGTCTATGGCCTGTTGCAGACGGTGGCCGACGCGCTGAAATACGTGCTCAAGGAAGTGGTGGTGCCGGCGGGCGCGGACCGGGCCGTGTTCATGATGGCGCCGATGGCAAGCTTTGTCCTGGCGGTGTTGGCCTGGGCGGTGATTCCGCTGAATGACGGCTGGGTTCTGTCGGATATCAACGTCGCGGTGTTGTTCGTCTTTGCCGTCTCGTCGCTGGAGGTTTACGGCGTGATCATGGGCGGCTGGGCGTCGAACTCGAAATACCCGTTCCTGGGCTCGCTGCGGTCGGCCGCGCAGATGATCTCCTACGAGGTCAGCATCGGTCTGATCATCATCGGGGTGATCATCTCGACCGGCTCGCTGAACTTCGGGTCGATCGTGGCGGCGCAGGATACCAACTATGGCTTCTTCGGCTGGTATTGGCTGCCGCATCTGCCGATGGTGTTCCTGTTCTTCATATCGTGCCTGGCGGAGACCAACCGCCCGCCGTTCGACCTGCCGGAGGCGGAGTCGGAGCTGGTGGCGGGATACCAGGTGGAATATTCCTCGACGCCCTTCCTGCTGTTCATGGCCGGCGAATACATCGCGATCTTCCTGATGTGCGCGCTGACCTCGCTGCTGTTCTTTGGCGGGTGGCTGTCCCCCGTTCCGGGGATTCCGGACGGGGTGCTGTGGATGGTCGCGAAGATGGCGTTCTTCTTCTTCCTCTTCGCCATGGTGAAGGCGATCACGCCGCGCTACCGCTATGACCAGTTGATGCGGCTGGGGTGGAAAGTGTTTCTGCCGCTGTCGCTCGCCTGGGTCGTGATCGTGTCCTTCCTGGCGAAATTCGAAGTCTTCGGGTCGTTCTGGGCCCGCTACGCAATGGGAGGCTGACGACCATGACGCAGATCGATTACGGACGCGCGGCGGGGTATTTCCTGCTCAAGGATGTCTTCAACGGCTTCAAGCTGGGGTTCAAATACTTCTTTGCCCCCAAGGCGACGCTGAACTATCCGCACGAAAAAGGCCCGCTGAGCCCTCGGTTCCGGGGCGAGCACGCGCTGCGGCGCTATCCCAATGGCGAGGAGCGGTGCATTGCCTGCAAGCTGTGCGAGGCGATCTGCCCCGCGCAGGCGATCACCATCGATGCCGAGCCGCGCGACGACGGCAGCCGCCGCACCACGCGGTACGACATCGACATGACCAAGTGCATCTATTGCGGGTTCTGCCAGGAGGCCTGCCCGGTGGATGCCATCGTGGAGGGGCCGAATTTCGAGTTCGCCACCGAGACCCGCGAAGAGCTGTTCTATGACAAGCAGAAACTGCTGGAGAACGGCGAGCGGTGGGAAGCCGAGATCGCCCGCAACCTGGAAATGGACGCGCCCTACAGATGAGCAATCCGACGAACCCGTTCGAGGCGATGATGCAGCAGGCCCAGGAGATGGTGAAAACCATGAATCCGGCGCTCGAGTCGTTCTCGCCCAAGGGGTTCGAGGCGATGTGGCCCACCATGCCGAAGGAATTCATGGAGATGATGTTCGGCCGGGGCATCAGCAAGGACGGGCTGGACGCCAAGACGCGCCTGCTGATCACGCTTGCGGGGTTGACCATGCTGGGCGCGCAAAGCGATACGCAGATCAGGATGACCGTGCGCCACTTGCTGGAGGCGGGCGCCACGAAAGACGAGATTGCCGAGACCATCGCGATGATGGCGATGTTCGCCGGCATCCCGTCCATGAACCGGGCGATGGAGTTCGCCCGCGAGGTCATGGACGAGGCCAAGGACGAGGACCAGGACACATGACCATCGCCGCGTTTTCATTCTATCTTTTTGCGGTCTCGCTGCTGGCCGGGGGGCTGTTTACCGTTGTCAGCCGGAACCCGGTGCATTCGGTTCTGTGGCTGATCCTGTCGTTTCTGTCGGCGGCGGGCCTTTTCGTTCTGCTGGGCGCGGAGTTCGTGGCGATGCTGCTGATCATCGTCTACGTGGGCGCGGTCGCGGTGCTGTTCTTGTTCGTGGTGATGATGCTGGACGTGGATTTCGCCGAACTGAAGGCGGAGATGGCGAAATACATGCCGCTGGCGCTCTTGATCGGGATCATTTTGCTGATGCAGTTCGGCATCGCGTTCGGCAACTGGCAGATGGCGAGCGGGGCCGAGGGCGCGCGCGCGGCGGTGACGCCCCTGGAGGTCGAGAACACCAAAGTGCTGGGGATGCTGCTGTATGACAAGTATTTCCTGCTGTTCCAGCTGGCGGGCCTGATCCTGCTGGTGGCAATGATGGGGGCGATCGTGCTGACGCTGCGCCACCGCTCGAACGTCAAGCGACAGGACGTGCTGGCGCAGATGTACCGCGACCCGGCCAAGGCGATGGAACTGCGGGATGTGAAGCCGGGGCAGGGGCTTTGAGGCTTCTACCCGCGCCCCGGACCTGATCCGGGGCCTCCCGGACCAATGGGCTCGGGCAAATGACAATGAGGTCCCGGGTCAGGCCCGGGACGGGATGAAAAGACAAACGAACGGGCGCGGCCCGGAGGGACGACATGATTGGACTGGAGCATTACCTGACGGTGGCGGCGGCGCTGTTCGTCATCGGCATTTTCGGGCTATTCCTGAACCGCAAGAACGTGATCATCCTGCTGATGTCGATCGAGCTGATGCTCTTGGCGGTCAACGTGAACCTCGTGGCGTTCTCCAGCTTTCTGGGCGACATGGTGGGGCAGATCTTCACCCTGTTCGTGCTGACCGTGGCCGCAGCCGAGGCCGCCATCGGGCTGGCCATTCTTGTCTGCTTCTTCCGCAACCGCGGCACGATCGCCGTGGAAGACATCAACGTGATGAAGGGCTGAGGTGATGCCAGAGGCGGGATATTCAGTCAAAACCGGGTATGTGAACGGTAAAGGCCAGGTTGTAATACGCAATACTGGGCTTGCCGGGACAGATCATGGCCAGAAAGTGTATCAAATGGCCTGTTCACACTGTGGTGAGGTCTACGGCGCGAACGGATCGGACACTCACCTCCGTAAATGTCCCGCCTGCCAAAAAGGCGCGGTTGGCTTGGGGTACAACTAATGGAACAGATCATCCTTTTCGGCCCGCTTCTGGGTGCCATCATCGCGGGTTTCGGCTGGCGTATCATCGGGGACGCGGGCGCGCAGTGGGTGACCACGGGGCTGTTGTTCCTGTCCGCGCTGCTGAGCTGGATCGTGTTCTTCAGCTTTGACTGGACGACGCAGTACGTCCACATCCTCGACTGGATCCAGTCGGGCGATCTGGATGTGGCGTGGTCGATCCGGCTGGACCGGCTGACGGCGATCATGCTGATCGTCATCACCACGGTTTCGGCGCTCGTGCACCTTTATTCCATGGGCTACATGGCCCATGACGAGAATTTCCGCGACGACGAGAGCTATCGCCCGCGTTTCTTTGCCTATCTGAGCCTGTTCACCTTCGCCATGCTGATGCTGGTGACGGCGGACAACCTGGCGCAGATGTTCTTTGGCTGGGAGGGCGTGGGCCTGGCATCCTACCTGCTGATCGGGTTCTATTTCCGCAAGCCGTCGGCCAATGCCGCCGCCATCAAGGCCTTCGTGGTGAACCGGGTGGGGGATTTCGGCTTTGCGCTGGGGATCTTCGCGCTGTTCTTCCTGACCGGCTCGATTAATTTCGACGACGTGTTCGCGGCGGCACCTGAGCTGGCCGAGACGCAGTTGACCTTCCTGTGGACCGACTGGAACGCGGCGAACCTGATCGCATTCCTGCTGTTCGTCGGCGCGATGGGGAAATCGGCGCAGCTGTTCCTGCACACCTGGCTGCCGGACGCGATGGAAGGCCCGACGCCGGTATCGGCGCTGATCCACGCGGCGACGATGGTGACGGCGGGCGTGTTCCTGGTCTGCCGGATGTCGCCGCTGATGGAATTCGCGCCGGGGGCGCTGGCGTTCGTGACGGTGATCGGCGGCATGACGGCGTTTTTTGCCGCGACCGTGGGCCTGGTGCAGAACGACATCAAGCGCGTGATCGCCTATTCGACCTGTTCGCAGCTGGGCTACATGTTCGTGGCCGCCGGCGTGGGCGCCTATAGCGTGGCGATGTTCCACCTCTTCACGCACGCCTTCTTCAAGGCGATGCTGTTTCTTGGCGCGGGCTCGGTCATCCACGGGATGCATCACGAGCAGGACATGCGGAACTATGGCGGGCTGCGCAGGAAGTTCCCCTATACGTTCTGGGCCATGCTGATCGGGACGCTGGCGATTACCGGCGTGGGCATTCCGCTGACCGGGTGGATCGGCTTTGCCGGGTTCGCGTCCAAGGATGCGGTGATCGAGAGCGCCTATGCGGGCACGGCCGGGGGCTTTGCCTTCTGGGCGCTGGTCATCGCGGCGCTGTTCACCAGTTTCTACAGCTGGCGGCTGATGTTCCTGACCTTCTGGGGCGAGCCGCGCGGCGACAAGCACACGCATGAGCATGCCCATGAAAGCCCCAATGTCATGCTGATCCCGCTGGGCGTTCTGGCCATCGGTGCGGTCTTTGCCGGGGCGATCTGGTATGGCAGCTTCTTCGGCAAGACCAACGAGGTGGTCAAGTTCTTCGGCGGCGAATACGGCGAGCCGAGCGCGGAACTGGTCGAGGCGGTGGCGGAGCGCAGCCCGAAGGCCTCGGAACTGCATTACGTGATGGAGAGCGAGCCGGGCGAGGCCGCGATCTATATCGCACCCGAGAACACCGTGCTGCACGAAGCGCATTACGTGCCGACCTGGGTCAAGCTTTCGCCGTTCATCGCGATGGTGATCGGGTTTGCCACGGCGTTCTGGTTCTACATCCTGAACCCGTCGATCCCCGGACGGCTGGCCGAGAACCAGCGCCCGCTGTACCTGTTCCTGCTGAACAAATGGTATTTCGACGAGATCTACGACTTTGTCTTCGTGCGGCCCGCCAAGCGGCTGGGCGGTTTCCTGTGGAAGAAGGGGGACGGCAACGTCATCGACGGCACGATCAACGGGGTCGCCATGGGAATCGTCCCGTTCTTTACCCGCCTCGCCGGTAAGGCACAGTCGGGATACATCTTTACCTATGCGTTCGCCATGGTCATCGGGATCGCGGTGCTTGTGACGTGGATGAGCCTGAGCGGGGGAGCGAACTAATGGAAAACCTGCTGTCCATCACCACCTTCATCCCCGCCATCGCGGCCTTCATCCTGGCGGTGTTCCTGCGCGGCGAGGACGAAATGGCGCAGCGCAACGCCAAGTGGGTGGCGCTGATCGCGACCGGGCTGACCTTTCTGGTGTCGCTGTTCATCCTGTTCGATTTCGACCCGAACAACACCGGCTTTCAGTTCGTGGAAGAGCGCGAGTGGCTCTTGGGGCTGCAATACAAGATGGGCGTGGACGGGATCAGCGTGCTGTTCGTGATGCTGACGACGTTCATGATGCCGATCACCATCGCCGCGTCGTGGAACGTGACGCACCGGGTGAAGGAATACATGATCGCCTTCCTTCTGCTGGAAACGCTGATGCTGGGCGTGTTCATGGCGCTGGACCTTGTCCTGTTCTACCTGTTCTTCGAGGCGGGGCTGATCCCGATGTTCCTGATCATCGGGATCTGGGGCGGCAAGGAGCGGATTTACGCATCGTTCAAGTTCTTCCTCTACACCTTCCTGGGCTCGGTTCTGATGCTGGTGGCGATGGTCGCCATGTTCGCCGAGGCGGGCACGACGGATATCCCGACGCTGATGACCCACGCCTTCGGGTCCGAGGATTTCTATGTCTTCGGCGTGCAGATCGTGGGGGCATGCAGCAGACGCTGCTGTTCATCGCGTTCTTCGCCAGTTTCGCGGTGAAGATGCCGATGTGGCCGGTGCATACCTGGCTGCCGGATGCGCACGTGCAGGCGCCCACGGCGGGGTCGGTGGTGCTGGCCGCGATCCTGCTGAAGATGGGCGGCTATGGCTTTCTGCGGTTCAGCCTGCCGATGTTCCCGGTAGGGTCCGAGGTGTTGACGCCACTGGTGCTGTGGATGTCGGCCATCGCCATCGTCTATACCTCGCTGGTGGCGCTGGCGCAGGAGGACATGAAGAAGCTGATCGCCTACTCATCCGTGGCGCACATGGGTTACGTCACCATGGGGATTTTCGCGGCGAACCAGCAGGGGATCGACGGCGCGATCTTCCAGATGCTGAGCCACGGCTTCATCTCGGGCGCGCTGTTTCTGTGCGTGGGCGTGATCTATGACCGGATGCACACGCGTGAGATCGACGCCTATGGGGGCCTCGTGAACCGGATGCCGGCCTATGCGCTGATCTTCATGCTGTTCACCATGGCCAATGTGGGCCTGCCGGGCACGAGCGGTTTCATCGGGGAATTCCTGACGCTGGTGGGGATCTTCAAGGTCAACACCTGGGTGGCGCTGGTGGCCACGTCGGGCGTGATCCTCTCGGCGGCCTATGCGCTGTGGCTCTATCGCCGTGTGGTGCTGGGCGACCTGATCAAGGAAAGCCTGAAGTCGATCAAGGACATGACCCGCCGCGAGAAGGCGATCTTTGCCCCGCTGGTGGTGATGACCCTGCTGCTGGGCGTCTATCCCAGCCTTGTGACCGACATCATCGGCCCCTCGGTCGAGGCGCTGATTTCCAACTATGAAACGGCCCTGGTCGACGCGGAAAGCGCGACCAAGCTGGCCGCTGCGACGGAGTAGTCCCATGCAGGCAGATCTGACTGTAATCCTGCCGGAGATCCTGATCTCGGTTTACGCGATGGCCGCGCTTCTGGTCGTGGCCTATACCGGCAAGGACCGGTTTGCGCCGCTTCTGGTGTGGATCACGGCGGCGGTCTTTGTCGTGATGGCGGCCTGGATCGGGTTCTCGGGCGACGGTGCGCGCACGGCGTTCGGCGGCATGTTCAACGATGACGGGTTCGCGCGGTTCGCCAAGGTGACGGTGCTGCTGTCGGCGGCGGCGGTCCTGCTGATGGGGCAGGAGTACATGGCGCAGCGCGACATGCTGCGCTTCGAGTATCCGCTGCTGGTGGCGCTGGCCGCGGTGGGCATGATGATGATGGTGAGCGCCGGCGATCTGATGGCCCTCTACATGGGACTGGAATTGCAATCGCTGGCGCTGTACGTCGTTGCCTCGTTGCGGCGCGACAGCGCGAAATCGACGGAAGCGGGCCTGAAATACTTCGTGCTGGGCGCGCTGAGCTCGGGCATCCTGCTGTATGGTGCATCGCTGGTTTATGGTTATTCGGGCACGACGCTGTTTGCCGGGGTCGTCGCGTCGGCCGAGGGGCAGGCGCCGATCGGGTTGCTGATCGGGCTGGTGTTCGTGTTGTCGGGGCTGGCGTTCAAGGTGTCGGCCGTTCCGTTCCACATGTGGACGCCGGACGTTTACGAGGGTTCGCCTACGCCGATCACGGCCTTCTTTGCCACCGCGCCCAAGATGGCGGCCATGGCGTTGTTGGCGCGCGTGGTGCATGACGCGTTCGGCGGGGTCGTGGGGGACTGGCAGCAGGTGGTTGCGGTACTGTCGCTGTTGTCGATGTTCCTGGGCGGCGTTGCGGCCATTGGCCAGACCGACATCAAGCGGCTGATGGCCTATTCGTCGATCGCGCATATGGGATATGCGCTGATGGGGCTGGCCGCGGGCACGGCGTTTGGCGTGCAGGCGATGCTGGTCTATATGGCGATTTACGTGACGATGAACGTGGGCACCTTCGCCTTTATCCTGTCGATGGAGCGCGACGGGCGGCCGGTGACGGATATTTCCAGCCTAAACCTTTATTCCCGCGCCCATCCGGGCCGGGCGCTGGCGATGCTGATCCTGATGTTCAGCCTTGCGGGCGTGCCGCCGCTGCTGGGATTCATCGGCAAGCTTTACGTGCTGCGGGCGGCCTATGACGGCGGGCTGGTCTGGCTGGCCGTGGCGGGGGTGATCGCGTCGGTGATCGGCGCGTTCTATTACCTGCGCATCGTTTATTACATGTATTTCGGCGAAGAGGGCGAGCCGCTGGAGGCGGGCAAGTCGCCTGTTCTCTGGGGCTTCCTGATGGTGTCGGCCGCGATCATGGTCGTGGGCATCGTCAACATGTTCGGCGTCGAAGGCATGGCGCAGGCGGCGGCGGCGACGCTTGTCAACTGAGAGACACTGGATCCTGGCAAAAGGTGACGCGCCCCTGGCGCGTCGCTTTGTTTTTCAGGCGCCTCCGGCGGGAGTAGTTTGGGAACAATGAAAGAGCCGTGGCCAGAGGGATACGGGCGGCGGGTGCTGGACGAGGTGGACAGCACCAATGCCGAGGCGGCGCGGATCGCGGCCAGCCTGCAAGGGCCGGAGTGGATCCTGGCGCGGCACCAGACTGCGGCGCGGGGCCGGCGCGGGCGGGCCTGGGCCAACCCGGCGGGCAACTTCGCGGCGACGCTGGTGATGCGGCCCACGGAAAGCCCGGACCAAGTGGCGCTGCGGTCATTCGTGGCGTCGCTGGCGCTGTACGATGCGTTCGTGGCGGCGACGGGGCGGCCGGACGGGTTCTCGCTGAAATGGCCCAACGACGTGCTGCTGAACGGCGGCAAACTGGCTGGTATCCTGCTGGAAAGCGCGGGCGCGGGCAGTGGGCTGAGCCATTTCGCCATCGGGATCGGAGTGAACCTGAAAACCGCGCCCGCGGGGGACGCGGTGGAGCCCGGGGCGCTGCGGCCCGTCTCGCTGTTGTCGGAGGCCGGGGTGGAGGTCGACCCGGAGGCGTTTCTCGACCTGCTGGCGCCGGCCTATGCCGAGTTGGAGGCGCAGTTCGTCACCTATGGATTTGCCCCGATCCGTGCGGCGTGGATGGACCGGGCGGCGAAGCTGGGCGATGTGATCACGGCGCGGACCGGGCGGGCCGAGCTGACGGGGACGTTCGAGACAGTGGACGCCGACGGCAATCTTGTTCTAACAGACGCGAAATCGCGTCACGTCATTCCGGCGGCGGACGTGTTTTTCTGACGAAAGAGAGGGGCGGCCCCCATGCTTCTGGCGATCGACTGCGGCAACACCAACACGGTTTTCGCGATCTGGGACGGGTCGGAGTTTCTGTGCACCCTGCGCACCTCGACCCACCATGCGCGGACGGCGGATGCCTATTTCACGTGGTTCTCGACGCTGGTGAAGCATTACGAGATCGAGCTGGACATCACCGATGTCATCATCTCGTCCACGGTGCCGCGGGTGGTGTTCAACCTGCGCGTCTTTGCCGACCGTTTCTTTGGCTGCCGGCCCATCGTGGTGGGCAAGCCGGAATGCGCCTTGCCGCGGCAGCCGCGGGTGGACGAGGGCACGCAGGTCGGGCCGGACCGGCTGGTGAATGCGGCCGGGGCCTATGACCTTTACGGCGGCAACCTGATCGTGGTCGATTTCGGTACCGCGACCACGTTCGACGTGGTGGCCGGGGACGGGGCCTATGTGGGGGGCGTGATTTCCCCGGGCGTCAACCTGAGCCTCGAGGCCTTGCACATGGCGGCGGCGGCCTTACCTCATATCGACGTGACGAAGCCTCAGAAGGTGATCGGCACCAACACGGTGGATTGCATGCAGTCGGGCGTGTTCTGGGGTTATGTCGGGCTGGTCAACGGGGTGTGCGACCGCATCCGGGCCGAGTACGAGACGCCGATGAAGATCATCGGCACGGGCGGCCTTGCGCCGCTCTTCGCGCAGGGCGACCTGCTGTTCGACGAAATTCGAGAAGATCTGACGATGCATGGGCTGACCGTGATCCATGCCCATAACAAGAAAGGCTGATCGGGGATGAGCAGTGAAAGATTGACGTACCTTGCCCTTGGCGGGGCGGGGGAGATTGGCATGAACGCCTATGTCTATGGCTACGGCGCGCCGGGCAAGGAAAGGTATGTCCTTGTCGATCTTGGCGTTACGTTCCCGGACATGGACGGCACGCCGGGGGTGGACCTGATTTTCCCCGACATCGCGTGGCTGGAAGAGCGGCGCGACCAGTTGGAGGCGGTGTTCATCACCCATGCGCACGAGGATCACGTAGGTGCCGTGGCGCATTACTATGATCAACTGGGCGCGCCGATCTATGCGCGGGCGTTCACCGCCAATATCGCGCGGCGCAAGATGGACGAGCATGGCCACCCCGAGAAGGCGGTGCGGACCGTCTCGCCGTGGCCCGAGACGACCGAGGCGGGGCCGTTTACCGTGGGGTTCGCGCCGATCTCGCATTCGATCCCCGAAAGCTCGGGCCTAGTGATCGACACGCCGGCGGGGCGGATCGTGCATTCGGGCGACTTCAAGATCGACCTGGATCCGGTGGTGGGCGAGGCCTTCGACGAGGCGATGTGGGCCGAGATTGCCAAGCCCGGCGTGAAGGCTCTGGTCTGCGATTCCACCAATGTATTCAACGCGCATGAAGGCCGCAGCGAAAGCAGCGTCGGCCCCGAGATCGAGAAGCTGGTCGCGGGCGCCAAGGGCATGGTCGTGGCGACGACCTTTGCCAGCAACGTGGCCCGGGTGAAGACGCTGGCCGAGGCGGGCCAGCGGGCCGGACGGTCGATCTGCCTTCTGGGCCGGGCGATGCGGCGGATGATCGAGGCGTCGGTCGAGACCGGCGTGCTGACGGATTTTCCGCGCACCATCAGCCCCGAGGAAGTGCGCGAGATCCCGCGCGAGAACGTGATGCTGATCGTCACAGGCAGCCAGGGCGAGCGGCGGGCGGCCAGTGCGCAGCTGGCGCAGGGCAAGTATAACGGGATCGAGCTGAAGCCCGGGGATACGTTCCTGTTCTCGTCCAAGACCATTCCCGGCAACGAGCGCGGCGTCATCCGCATCATCAACCAGTTCAGCGAGCAGGGCGTGGACGTGGTGGATGACAGCAGTGGGCTCTACCACGTATCGGGGCACGCGAACCGGCCCGATCTGATGCGTCTGCACCGGATCATCCAGCCGCAATTCGTGATCCCGATGCATGGCGAGCACCGGCATCTGCGCGAGCATGTGAAGCTGGCGGGCGAGAGCAAGCTGCACGGAGTTCTGGCCCCGAACGGCACGATGGTCGACCTGAGCGGCAACCGCGCTGAAGTGGCGGAATATGTCGAGACCGGGCGGACCTATCTGGACGGATCGGTGAAGATCGGGGCGCTGGACGGGATCGTCCGGGACCGGATGCGCATGGCGCTGAATGGCCACGTGACGATCAACGTGATCCTCGACGAGAGCGACGAGCCCTTGGGCGAGCCCTGGTGCGAGATCATGGGGCTGGCCGAGACGGGCACCAGCCGCGCGCCGCTGGTGGACGTTCTGGAAGAGGACCTGAGCCAGTTCATGGGGCGCGCCAAGCCCAAGACGTTGAGCGACGATGACGCGCTGGAGGACGGGTTGCGCAAGGTGGCGCGGCAAAGTGCCTTGGGCGAGATCGGCAAGAAGCCCGAGGTGACGGTGATCATCAGCCGGCTGTCGTAAGGCGCGGGGGCGCGTGGGCTTTTGCCCACCCTACGCAGACGCGAACAACGGGCGGGGCCGGGTGGGTTGGAAACCCACCCTACGGGGTGTCGCGCGGTAGATCGTTCGGCGTTGGGTCTCAGGACACCATGCGCTCGTCGAAACTCTTGGCGATGAAGCTGGGCAGGTGGTCGCCCATGCCGACGGTTTTGGACTTGTCGTCGCCCTGCTTCTTGCCGGAGCCGCCGCGTCCGCGCGAGGATTTCCTGCCCTCGTCCTGCGGTTTGTCCTCCGACTTCGCATCGGATTTCGCATCGGACTGTGCCTCGTTCTGAGGCTCGGTCCGGGTGTCCTCGGCTTTTTGCGGTGCCGTGTCCTGTGCCTCGGGCGTGTCGTCGGACTTGCGGCGGCTGCGCGAGCGGCGCGGCTTTTTCGGCGCATCCTCCGAGGGGGTGTCGTCCGAGGCGGCCTGGGGCGCATCGTAGCCTGCTGGCGCGTCGAGCTTGGGGATCTCTTTCTGGATCAGGTTCTCGACAGCAGCGAGGGCTTTTTCGTCGCGCGGGTTACAGAGCGTGATCGCCTTGCCCGCGCGTCCGGCGCGGCCGGTGCGGCCGATACGGTGAACGTAATCCTCGGGGTGGCCGGGGACGTCGTAGTTGAACACATGGCTGACCGAGGGCACGTCGAGGCCGCGGGCGGCGACGTCGGACGCGACGAGAATGCGCAGCGAGCCCGCGCGGAAGCCGTCGAGCGTGCGCGTGCGCTGGCTCTGGTCGAGGTCGCCGTGGATGGGGGCAGCGTCATAGGCATATTTCTTGAGCGACTTGGCGACGATATCCACGTCCGTCTTGCGGTTGCAGAAGATGATCGCGTTGGTCAGTTTCTCGCCCTCGGCGTCGATCAGCGCGCGCAGAAGCTTGCGTTTCTCGCTGTCGGCACGGTCGCGGCGGGAGGGTTTGAACATTGCCACGCCCTGTTCGATCGTCTCGGACGCCGTGGCCTGGCGGGCCACCTCGATGCGTTCGGGGCTGGACAGGAACGTGTTGGTGATCCGCTCGATCTCGGGCGCCATGGTGGCGGAGAAGAAGAGCGTCTGGCGGGTGAAGGGGGTGAGGCCGAAGATGCGCTCGATATCGGGGATGAAGCCCATGTCGAGCATCCTGTCGGCCTCGTCCACGACCATCACCTTGACGTCCGACAGGATCAGCTTGCCACGCTCGAAATGGTCGAGCAGGCGACCGGGCGTGGCGATCAGGACGTCGACGCCCTTGTCGATGATCTGTTCCTGTTCCTTGAAGCTGACGCCGCCGATCAGCAGCGCCTTGGTCAGCTTGAGATACTTGGAATAGGTGTCGAAATTCTCGGCCACCTGGGCGGCGAGTTCGCGGGTGGGGCAAAGCACCAGGCTGCGCGGCATCCGGGCGCGGGCGCGGCCACGGGCCAGGAGCGACAGCATCGGCAGGGTGAAACCTGCCGTCTTGCCGGTGCCGGTCTGGGCGATGCCCAGTACGTCGCGGCCTTCGAGGGCGGGAGGTATTGCGCCCGCCTGGATGGGGGTGGGGGTCTCGTAGCCGGCTTCTTCGACGGCTTTCAGAACCTTGGGGTTGAGGTTCAGGTCAGAAAATTTTGTCATGTATGTCCACAGGTTTGCGGACACGATTCTGGCCCGCCATCTCGAATTGGCCCGCGAATTTCGGGCCTTGGTCCACTTCCCCTATCTCAAGGGCGGGCGTGGGTCAATGTGTGACGCCGCGTGTGAGACAAAGTCCGCAATAGGGGTCAACTGTGTACGTCGCGGCAGCAATCACGGGCTATCAGGCGAAATTCGGGAAGTGGCGGGCGCGGGTTGCGTCGAGGTCCAGGGTGACCGGGTGCAGGTGGCCGAGCGCGTGAAGCCGGGCGCGCAGGTCCGGCGTGGCGACGCAGACCTCTTCGTAGAAGGCGCGCAGGGCTTGTTCGCCGCCTTCGTCCTCGAGCAGGGAAAACAGCTGATGCATGGTGAGGGCGGTCTCGGAGTGCCGGGCGTTGGCATTGAGGTCGGACCGGTAGGAGCCGTGGTTCAGGCGATAGCGGAACCGGGCCTGCCAGTCCTCCCAGCTGGGGGCGTGCAGATGCACGAGCTGGCAGTCGAAGAGGTCGAACGGGCTGGAATCGCGGGTCTTGCCGACAAAGGCGCTGTGGATGCGGATGGTCACGTCGGGCTGGCCGGTGCGCACGAAGACCTTGCCGGCGACATGGCTGAGGAAGCCGCCATTGAGGTGCTCGCCGTAGCGCGGGTAAATGGTGGCGGTCTCCTCGCGGCGGATGCTCAACATCGGATGGAAGCCCTTGCACCAGATCTGGCCGGTAGGCGGCGGGTCGGTGGGATCGGGCTGCATCGCCTCGATCGGGCGGACACGGGCGGAGAGGACACCGTGCGGGATTGCGGCCAGTTGATCGGTCAGGGGCGCCAGCGGTTGCAGGAATTCGTCCACGTCGGTGTGAAAGAGCCAGTCGACCTGCGGCTCGCGGTTGTAGCAATGGGTGGCGTTCAGGACCTGCCGATACTGGTGGCCGTTCGGGCGCCCCTTGGCGCGGCGGCGGCGTTTCCAGTAATTCTCGTCGGTCAGGATGACGCGGCACTTGGGGTGCCGCTTTAGCGCGGAGCGGGCCTCGGGCGCGTCCTCATCCAGGTAGACGAACACCCGGTGGGCGCCCAGCTCGAGGTAGTGGGCGGCGAAATTCAGGATATCCTGGGCGGGCGCCTTGATGGTGGCGACCACGCCCCATGTGGGGGCACTGCTCATGGCCGGAGCATGTGACAGGGGCGGTGCGCGCGCAAGAGGCCGGTGCCTCCGGCGGGGATATTTGGAGCCAGGGGAAGATCAGGGGTTCTGTTGCGTGGCCGAGTGGTGCGGAACGGGGCGGTACCCGGCGGCCAGCGTGGCGACGCTCGAGGCCGGGGTGAGCACGGGCGCGGGACCGGTGCTGCGGGGGAGGGCGGCGGTGTAGCCGCCGGGGGCGTAGCGCAAGAGATGCCCGCCCCAGACCAGGTGCGGCGCGTCGTCGTGCAGGATGAAGGCGCCGTCGGGCAGCGTTTCGAGGGCTCCCGTGTGACGGACCTGCGCGCGCCTGCGGGTGACGCGGTCGCGGTGCATCAGGCGGTCGATCCCGGCCAGTGTCGCGGTGCCGTTGGCGGCGTGGAAAAGTGCGACGAAGCGTTTGAATTCCGCGCGGCGGCATTCGCCACAAGGGCGGTGTCCGGCGGCAAGCGCGGTGGGCTCGTCGAGGAAGAAAAGCTCGGTGTAGTTTCCCGGCTGCATAAGGGCGCGGCGGCGGTTCTTGAAGCTGAGCTGACAGGTGACCCAGTGGGGATGCCGCCAACGCGCCTTTCCCAGCCGGTGGTCGGCGTCATGCAGGATGCCGCGGTTGCCCATGAGGGTGCCGCGTTCGGGTATGGCCGCGATCTCGCCGGTGGGCAGGACGCGGTTTTGCAGGGTCACACCATCATTTCCTTGGTCGCCGACAGTTTTATCTCGGGGTAGTCCCGCTCGACGCGGTCGATGTCCCATTGCAGGCGGGTGAGGTAGACCGTGTCGCCGTCGTTATCGAGCGCGATGTGCTGCTTATTGGCATTGGTGAATTTCTCCACCGCCTCTTTCGGTCCGTGAACCCAGCGGGCGGAGGTGAATTGCGACGGCTCGAAGCGGACGGGCAGGCCGTATTCCAGCTCGATCCGGCTGCCTAGCACCTCGAATTGCAACTGGCCGACGACGCCGACGATGAAGCCCGCGCCCATGGTGGGTTTGAAGACCTTGGCGGCGCCTTCCTCGGCGAATTGCATCAGGGCCTTTTCCAGGTGCTTGGCCTTCATCGGGTCGCCCGCGCGGCAGTTCTGCAAGAGTTCCGGCGCGAAGGACGGGATGCCGGTGACGCGTAAGCTCTCGCCCTCGGTCAGGGTGTCGCCGATGCGCAGCTGGCCGTGGTTGGGGATGCCGATGATGTCGCCGGCCCAGGCCTCTTCGGCGAGTTCGCGGTCGGAGGCGAGAAAGAGCACGGGCGCGGAGACCGTCATGGGTTTCTTGGAGCGCACATGGGTGAGTTTCATGCCGCGCTTGAAGTGCCCCGAGGCCATGCGGACGAAGGCGACGCGGTCGCGGTGCTTGGGGTCCATGTTGGCCTGCACCTTGAATACAAAGCCGGAAACCTTTGATTCCTCTGGTGAAATCTGGCGTGGCTCGGCCGATTGCGGCTGCGGTTCGGGGCCGTAGGTGCCGATGCCGTCCATCAGTTCCTTGACGCCGAAGGAGTTGATGGCGGAGCCGAACCAGATCGGGGTCATGTGGCCTTCGAGCACCGATTGCGGGTTGAGATCGGGCAGCAGTTCGCGGGCCATCTCGACGTCTTCGCGCAACTTTTCAACCAGGTGCGCAGGCACGTGATCGGCCAGTTTTGGATCTTCCAAGCCATTGATGGCAATGGATTCCGCGACCTTGTTGCGGTCGGCGCGGTCCATCAGTTCCAGCCGGTCATTGAGCATGTCGTAGCAGCCGATGAAATCGCGACCGACACCGATCGGCCAGGAGGCGGGCGTTACGTCGATCGCCAGGTTTTCCTGTATTTCGTCAATGATATCAAAGGTGTCACGGCTTTCGCGGTCCATCTTGTTGCAGAAGGTCAGGATCGGCAGGTCGCGCAGGCGGCAGACCTCGAAGAGCTTTTGCGTCTGGCTTTCCACGCCTTTCGCGCCGTCGATCACCATGACGGCGGCATCGACCGCGGTGAGCGTGCGGTAGGTGTCTTCGGAGAAATCCGAGTGGCCGGGCGTGTCGACGAGGTTGAAGCGGAAGCTGTTGAAATCGAACGACATTGCGGAGGCCGAGACGGAAATGCCCCGGTCTTTTTCCATCTGCATGTAGTCCGAGCGGGTGCGCCGTGCCTCGCCCTTGGCGCGCACCTGGCCGGCCATCTGGATGGCGCCGCCATAGAGCAGGAACTTCTCGGTCAGGGTGGTCTTGCCGGCATCGGGGTGGCTGATGATGGCAAAGGTGCGCCGCCGGGCGATTTCAGGCGGCAGATCGGGGCGATTTGGGACGGTATCCAACATGAGCGACGCTATAGAGGCGGGGCGGGGCGGGCGCAAGATTCGGGCGTCGGTATCGCGTCGGTATTCGGGTTGTATCGCGTCGGTGTCATCTTGGCGTGCCACGGTGATGCTGTCAGGATGTGGCGGGAAGCGGCATCGGAGACCAAGACGCAAGTGGACCGGATAGGCCCGGGGTGACAGGGTGTGAACATTGCGTGAACATCAGCATGGGAGATCGGACAGATGGACATGAAGCAGATTGCAACGGAATTGGTGGTCGGGTGCCGCGAGGGCCGGGCGAAGGAAAACCTTGACCGGCTTTACGCCGCCGACGCGGTGTCGGTGGAGGCCGTCGACATGGGGCAGGGGCGCGAGACGCACGGGCTGGACGGGATCCGGGCCAAGCACGAATGGTGGGAAGACGCCATGGAGATGCTGGAGGCGGAAGCGACCGGCCCGATGTGGCACGGCGACGACCGGTTCGCGGTGATCTTCCGCTCGAAGGTCCGGGAGACGGGGACCGGCACGGTGTCGGACATGGAAGAGGTCGGCGTCTACACCGTGCAGGACGGCAAGATCGTGCGCGAGGAGTTCTTTTACGCCTACTCGGAGGTGTGAGGCGGCTTAGCGCGTCGAGGCGGCCTTGAGCAGCTTTGCCATATCGGGCTGAATGTCGGCCTCGTTCACCTCGAATTCGAGGTGGGCGCGGTTGCCGTGGCCGCCCATCGGCAGGGCGCGGGCCAGTTCGTCGTTGAGATCCTGCGGCAGGACGGCGCGGGTGCGCGTGTCGACCAGCAGGGTTTCGGCGGCGATGCCCTCGGCATAGATGATCTGGTGGGTGTCGAAGAGCAGCTGGTAATATTCGACGAAGCCGCCGTCCTGCTGCACCACGGTGTCGCCGTTGACCAGGTGGCGGGCGCGGATCAGCACCTCGGACCGGCCGGCGCCGAGCGCGTCGGAGCGCTGGTACACGAACAACCGGTGGTCGGGGCTGACCAGCAGGTCGCCGGTGTTGTTCATGGCGCCCGCGCGAATGCGGATGGGGGAGAACTCGCCCACCGCGCGGACGGTGGACTGGCCGATCCAGCGCACGGGCTGGGGGCCGTCGTCGCGGGTGAGGACGCGGTCGCCGGGTTTGAGATCCTCGATGGGGGTCTGGGCGCCGGACGCCATGGTGATATGCGTGCCCTTGGAGAACGACACGCAGGCCACCTCGGCGAATTTCTGACGGGCGTTGACGGTGTCGATGCCGACAAGGCTGTAGCCGGTGCGCGGTTTCAGCCGGGCCAGCGGATGGGCATAGACCTGGGCCACGTCACCGGCGGCGTCGACCTCGACCAGGATCAGGATCTCGGAGGTCTGGCCGTTGGCGGACATCATCGTCAGGCAGCTGTCGAGATGGACGGTGGCACCGGGCGTGCCAAGGCGTGAGCCGTCCATGATGGTGAGCGCGTTGCCGTCGCCGGGGGCCAGCGACAGGCGGTGCAGGCGGGCGCCGACGCGCAGGTCGTAGGTGTCGTCGAGATCGAGCTCGTGCGCGAAGGAAATGGAATCGCCGAGGTTGGCCCCGTTGATGACCGTGAAATCCGCCGCCCGGTGGACGGGGATGGCATAGGCCGGACGGTCTGGACCCTTGGTCATGCTGTTCCTTGTTCCTGTTGCGGCCCGTTGGCGGACCTGCGCTGCCCTGCTTGGACGGCATAGACTAGGATTGTGGCGTCATGTGGTCAACACGGCGACGCGCGACGGGGTTTTGCTGGTCCTGAGGGCGGAGGGAATGCTAACTGGGGGCGGAAGATCGGGAGAGAGTATCATGGACCTTGGAATAAACGGTAAACGCGCGCTTGTCTGCGCCTCGTCGAAAGGGCTGGGGCTGGGCTGTGCGCGGGCGCTTGCGGAGGCGGGCGTGGACCTGGTGATGAACGCGCGGGGGGAAGAGGCTCTGCAGGCGTCGGCGCAGGCCATTCGCGACGACTTTGGCGTGAAGGTGACCACCGTGGCGTGTGACGTGACCACGCCGGAGGGGCAGGAGAAGGTGATAAGTGCCGCGCAGGGCGTTGATATCCTTGTGACAAATGCAGGTGGCCCGCCGCCGGGGAAGTGGACGGACTGGGACCGCGAGGATTTCATCAAGGCGCTGGACGCAAACATGCTGACACCCATCGCGTTCATCAAGGCGCTGGTGCCGGGGATGATGGAGCGCGGCTGGGGCCGGGTGGTGAACATCACCTCGCAAAGCGTGAAGGCGCCGATCCCGGTGCTGGGGCTGAGCAATTCGGCGCGCGCGGGGCTGACCGGATATGTCGCGGGGACGGCGCGGCAGGTGGCGGGAAAAGGTGTGACGATCAACAACCTGCAACCCGGTATTCACGCGACGGACCGGGCCGATTCCCTGGACCGCGGCGTGAGCGAGGCGCAATCGATCACCCTTGACGAGGCGCGCGCGCAACGGGCAGCGACGATCCCCGCCGGGCGCTATGGCACCGCCGAGGAATTCGGCGCGGCCTGCGCGTTCCTGTGCAGCCGGCACGCGGGGTTCATCGTGGGGCAGAACATCCTGCTGGACGGCGGCGCGATCAACGCCACGATGTAGGGGGCGGCAATTTTCGCGAAAATTGGACCGGAAATTTCGAAATTTCCGGCTCTCCCCCGGAAAAACCCGGATTCTGCGACGGATTGGTTCTTCCAACCGGCGGCGCAACCGCATAGATACGGTTGACGTACATCCTGCGGGACCCCAGAAACGGGGCCGGGATAAGGGAGACATATCATGCTGAACAACATCGGCCTTCCGGGCCTTTTGCTGATCGCGGTGGTCGTGCTGGTCCTTTTCGGACGCGGCAAGATCTCGTCGCTGATGGGCGAAGTGGGCAAGGGCATCACCTCGTTCAAGAAGGGCGTCGCGGAAGGAAACAAGGAAGTCGAGGACGCCAGCAACGACGCTGCAGACTCGGCTCGGGACGTCACGCCCGAAGAGAACAAAGACAAGGTTTGATCCCCTGAATGTTCGACCTGGGCTGGACCGAGCTCTTGGTGATCGGCATCGTCGCGCTGATCGTCGTGGGGCCAAAGGATTTGCCGGGCATGTTCCGGACCGTGGGACGGTTCGTGGGCAAGGCCAAGCAGATGGCGCGCGAATTCAGCCGGGCGATGAACGACGCGGCTGACGAGGCGGGCGTCAACGAGGTGTCCAAGTCGTTGAAATCGGCCACCAACCCTATGGGCGCGGCGATGGACGAGGTCAAGAAATCGACCGACAGCTTCACCGCCAAGACGATGGCGGGACCCACGCCCAAGCGGGCCGAGTTCGACGACGACCGCAAGGCGATGGTCGACAAGATTTCGAAACGCTCTGCCGAGATGGCCGACGAGCGCAAGGCGGCGGAAGAGGCGGCGAAGGCGAAGGCGGCGGACCCTGAGGCGCCCAAGCCCGCGGCGGAGAAGGCCGGTGAGGCCGCCAAACCGGCCCCGGCCAGGAAGAGCCCTGCGAAAAAGGCAGCAGCCAAGACGGGGGCCAAGGCTGCGCCCAAGAAGGCGGCGCCGAAAAAGGCGCCTGCAAGCAAGGCGGCGGCGAAAAAACCTGCGGCCAAGAAGCCCGCCTCGGATAAACCTGCATGAGTGCCGCGGACGACGACGACATCGAGATGAGCTCGGCCCCGCTGATCGAACACCTGGCGGAGCTGCGCACGCGGCTGATCCGCTCGGTGCTTGCGTTTCTCGTGGGGATCGTGCTGGCCTTCGTGGTGGCCGAGCCGATTTTGCAATTTCTGCTGGGCCCGATCGAGGCGACCTTGCGGGAACTGGGCGACCCGTCGCCGACGCTGCAATATACCAGCCCGCAGGAATACCTGTTCACGCTGTTCCGGATCTCGATGGTGTTCGGCTTCATGCTGGCCTTTCCGGTGATCGCGCAGCAGATGTGGCGCTTTGTTGCGCCGGGGCTGTACCGCAACGAGAAGGCGGCGTTCCTGCCATTCATCATCGCCTCGCCGCTCATGTTCGTGCTGGGGGCGGCGTTCGCGCATTTCGTGGTCACGCCGTTGGCGATGAACTTCTTTTTGGGGTTCGCCGATGTCAGCTCGATCTTCGCCAACCTGCTTACTGGGGCGATCGGCGAGGTCGAGACGGTGGCCGACCCGAACCTGCCGGTGGTGCCCGACAACCTGGGCGCGGTGGTGCCGGAAACCGATGAAGGCATCAAGATCACCTTCTTCGGGAAGGTGAACGAGAGCCTTGATATCACGCTGAAATTCATCATGGCCTTCGGCATCTGTTTCCAACTGCCGGTGCTGCTGACGCTGATGGGCAAGGCCGGATTGGTGAGCGCCGAGGGGCTGGGTGGCGTGCGGAAATACGCGATGGTGGGCATCCTGGTGCTGGCCGCCCTGGTGACGCCGCCGGACGTGGTGACGCAGCTGATCCTGTTCACGGTGGTCTACGGGCTTTACGAGATTTCCATCTTCCTTGTGCGCCGGGTGGAGAAGACCCGCGAGGAAAAGCTGCGTGCCGAGGGCGTGTGGTTCGAGGATGATGGCGAAGAAGACCCGATGGAAGCCGAGTTCGACGCCGATGACGAGGATGACGCGGGCGACCTGGACGATCTGGACGAAGACCGGAGCAAGACGTGACCGCAGACCCGATGGAACGGATCGCGGCCGCGCTGGAGCGGATCAGCCCGGCGCCGATGGCGACGCCGGATTTCGACGGCGCCGACGCGTTCGTGTGGCACGTGGAGCCGGACCGTTTGCACCCCGTGCAGAACGTGAACCGGGTGGATATGGATCTGCTGGTGGGGATCAACCGGTCGCGCGATACGCTTTTGGAGAACACACGGCATTTCGCCAAGGGACTGCCTGCGAACAACGCGCTGCTTTGGGGCGCGCGGGGGATGGGCAAGTCGAGCCTGGTGAAGGCGGTGCATGCCGCCGTGCGGGTCGAGGGGCACGACCTGAAAATCGTGGAGTTGCAGCGCGAGGACCTGCCGAGCGTGGGACGGCTGCTGAATATTCTGCGCAAGAGCCAGGCGCGGTTCATCCTGTTTTGCGACGACCTGAGCTTTGGTCACGATGACCAGCATTACAAGTCGCTGAAGGCGGTGCTGGATGGCGGGATCGAGGGCCGGCCCGAGAACGTGGTGTTCTATGCCACCTCGAACCGCCGCCACCTGATGCCCCGCGACATGATCGAGAACGAGCGGTCGAGCGCGATCAACCCCAGCGAGGCGACCGAGGAGAAGGTCTCTCTTTCGGATCGGTTCGGGCTTTGGCTGGGGTTCCATCCCTGCGATCAGGACGAATACCTGTCGATGATCCGGGGGTATTGCGATGCGCATGGGATCGAGATCGACGACGCCACGCTGCGGGCCGAGGCCATCGAGTGGCAGGCGACGCGCGGGTCGCGGTCGGGCCGGGTGGCGTGGCAGTATTTCACCGATCTGGCCGGTCGGCGGGGCGTGAGCCTGTAGGCTTTTTTTCGAAGATTTGGGGACTGAACGTGTGGCGGCCGCCGGGCGTGGGGTTGGTTTGGCGTGGCGCGATGGAGATGGCACGGGGTGGGGTGAAACCCCACCCTACAGTGGCGTTCAATTGTTGAGGCAGAGCAATGATATTGAGTGGATTATTGCTCGAACGGATCCGAGGGTTTGGAAACCGAGCGCGTGGCGGCCACCGGGCGTGGGGTTCATTTGGCGTGGCGCGATTGGCGAGCGCGGCGTGGGGGTGGGGTGAAACCCCACCCTACGTTGACAGCAGCTGCGCCTATTGCAGGTAGGGCAGCGGGTCGACGCTGTCGAAGCCTTCGCGCACCTCGAAATGCAGGGCGGCGGTGCCGTCGGTGCGGATTGCGGCCAACTGGCCGCCGCGCGCGACCTGGTCGCCCTTGGACACCTTCACGTCGCCCACATTGGAATAGACCGTCAGCAGGTTCTGGTCGTGCTTGACCACGATGATGGGCACGCCGTTGGTGTCCTTGGTGATGGCCGCCACGGTGCCGGCCTGGGCGGCGCGGACGGGCGTGCCGGCGGGGGCGGCGATGTCGATGCCGTCATTCTTGCCCTTGGCATATTCGCGGATGATGTCGCCTTTCACCGGATAGCTCATCCGGGCATTGCTGCTGGCGCTGGCGGTGTTGCCGCCTAGATCGGGCGCCGCGGTGGATTCGACCGGCTTGGCGGCGGGCACGGTCTTTTCCTCGGGCAGAGGCTGGGCCGCGGAGGGCGGGGTGGGCGTGGGGCTGCCCTGGCCCGGCACGGTCGTTTCCAGCGCGGTGGTCTGGACCTCGTTCGGCGAGGCATCGGGCATCGCCACTGGAATCAGCAGGTACTGGCCTTCGCGCACTGCGAAATCTGGGCCGAGGCCGTTCCAGTCTGCCAGGCTGCGGACCGAGACGTCGTAGAGCCGGGCAATGGTGAAGGCGGTCTCGCCGCGCTGAACCTGGTGGCGGACCGGCTCGACGCCCGACTGGCCGCTGTCGAGGGTGCGGTTGGACGTGGTCCGGCCCGCGCTGGCATTCTCGATTGCGGTGCCCGCGACAGAGGTGATGTCGACGCCGGGCCGGGGTGTGAGCGGGCCCCCTGAGGGTTCGGCGACACGGCCGGGCAGGGCGATGACCTCGCCTTGGCGCAGGGTGTCGCCCGGCTGAATGCCGTTGTAGCGCGAAAGCTCGCCCACATCGGCGCCGATGCGGCGCGCGAGGCTTTGCAGGGTGTCGCCGCGGCGGGCCACGGCAACCTGGTAATTCGGGTAGGAGATGATGCCGCGGCTGTCGGGCGTGGGCCGGGTGGCGCTGGCGTTGCGCGCGGCCTCGGCGGTGCTGGAGCCGCCGTTGCGCAGGTCGAGGTCGAAGTCGTCGCATCCGGCCACGGCCAACAGCGCCACGGCGCAAACGACGGGTCGCAGGGGGTCTTGAAGTGGCTCATCTCGATCTTGTCCTCATCTCGGTCCCCTTGTTGGCCGGGGATCAAAGCGGCGACCGGGACGGCCCCGGCCTTGTGGTTCTGTCCTGTCCTGTCAGTCCCGGCCCAGCCCTTCGAGCAGGGGCACGAAACGCACCGGGCGCAGTTCGTCGTAGTCGAAGCCCGTTTCGGACCGGGTGACCCGGATCAGGCTTTGTACCGTGTCGGACTGCCCCACGGGTACGACCATGATACCCCCGATTTTCAATTGCGCCAAGAGCGGCCCGGGCGGATCTTCGGCCGCTGCCGTGACCAGGATGCGGTCGAACGGGGCCTGTTCGGGCAGGCCGAAGCTGCCATCGGCGGTCAGCGCGGTGATGTTGGTCAGGTCGAGCGCCTGGAAAATGGCGCTTGCGTCGGCCACCAGCGCCTTGTGCCGGTCGACGGTATAGACCCGGCGGGCAAGCTGGCTGAGGATCGCGGCCTGGTAGCCCGAGCCGGTGCCGACCTCGAGCACCTTGTCGCGGGGCGTGACCTTGAGCGCCTGGGTCATCAGGCCGACCACGGAGGGCTGCGAAATGGTCTGGCCGCAGGTGATGGGCAGGGGCGTATCCTCGTAGGCGCGGGTGGCGAAGTGACCGCGGACGAAGGCGCCACGGTCGATCTTTTCCATGGCCGTCAGGACGCGCTTGTCGGTCACCCCGCGCGAGCGCAGCGCGAAAAGAAACTGCATCTTGCGTTCGGCGATATCGTCGGCGTCGTCGGTCATCGGCGTCATTCGATCGCCTTGAGCGCATCGAGCGCGTCATGCGCGGTGAGGTCGGCGCGCATCGGCGTGACCGAGATGTAGCCCTTGAGGTTCCAGTCTGCATCGGTGCCGTCGGCGGTGGGCTCGCCCTGGGGCGCGCCTGTGACCCAGAGAAAGCGGCGGCCCGAGGGCGAGGTCGTGGGCTGCACGCCGAAGCCCATGTCGCGGCGAAAGCCCTGGCGGCAGGCGCGCAGGCCCTGCACCTCGGCGCCGGGCACGGGCGGGAAGTTGATATTGTAGAAGATGCCGTAGTCGTCGCGGGTCCACACGCCCTTGTCCAGAAGGGTGCGCAGGGTGGCAAGGCCGTGCTGGCGGCTTGATTCGAACTGGTCGTCGAGGTCGCGGTTGCGGGGGCCGTAATACTGGCTGAGGGCGACGGCGGGAAAGCCCTGAAGCGCGGCTTCCATCGCCCCGCCGACGGTGCCGGAATAGACCGCGTTCTCGGCCGCGTTGTTGCCGCGGTTGACGCCCGACAGGATCAGGTCGGGGGGCGTGTCCTTCATCACGTCATGCACGGCCGCCAGCACGCAGTCGGCGGGCGAGCCTTGCGCGGCGAAGCGGCGCTCGTCCATCTGGCTGATCATCATCGGCGTGGTGTAGGAGATGCAGTGGCCGACGCCCGATTGCTCGAAGGCGGGGGCCACGGTCCAGACCTCGCCCGAGGGGCCGGCAAGGTCGGTCGCGATCTCTTCCAGGACGGCGAGGCCGGGGGCCGAGATGCCGTCGTCATTGGTGATGAGAATGCGCAAGGGGCTGCTCCTGCCGTTGGGTGTTCGGGGCGGGGTTTTGCCTTGTGTAGCGGGGCGGCGGGCTCGGAGCAAGCGCTGCAGGGAGGGCTGTACGGGGCCGCGTCCGGAGGGCAACAGGAGGTTCGGGCGTGGCGTCAGGTGGCCGGCGATGGAGGTGAGTATTTTTGGCAAGAAAAAGCCGGGGCGGAACGGATGCAACTGTCGATGCATTCGGCCGGCAAAGACCTGCAATCGCCGGGACGCCGCGCAGTCTGCCAAGCGTGTCCCGGGGCTTAACGGGACCGTATCCTAAGTCTATGCTGTTGCCGCTCCAGGACCGTGAGAGGCAGTTTGCCGAACTCAGTAGCTGAGTTCTGCGGCGAAAAGGCTGGCGATCTCTTCGCGTGTGATCCGCGACGGTGCTTCTTCGGCCGGTGCTTCAGCCTGTTGGCTGCGTTTTGTCAGAACACTGATAAGCATGCGCATCTGTGGTCCCCTGTCTTTTCCGCGCCCCCGCAAAAAAGAGACGGAACGCTCTGGCGGATAGTTTCAGGGAAATGCAGTAAATTTTTCAAGAAACAGGCAAGCCGTTGTTTTTATGGGGTATATTGCGAGGTGCAACGGGTCTGCCGCTCGTGCAACAGGACTATCTGGCGTCTTTGCGCACGCGTTTTCCAAGGAGACAGGCGCGTGTGCCGGCACTTGCCGCAGGGGCGCGACCAAGCCTGTAAGGCGCTACAGGATCTCGGGCAGCAGCCGTGCGGCCACGTCGGGCGCGGTGGGCAGCGCGTCGCGGTCCTCGCCGGGGAAGAAACGGGCCCGGGTCGCGGTGGCGATGGGGCCGGGGTCGAGCACCTGCACCCTGGGGCCGAGCTTGACCGTTTCAGCCTGCCAGCTGCGGGCCAGCGCGATCTGGGCGGCCTTGGTGGCGCCGTAGGTGCCGAAGAATTTCTGCCCGGCGCGGGGGTCGTCGAAGAAGACGGCGCGGCCGGTCTCGCCCAGAAGCGGGCTGACGAAGCCGATGAGGCGGGCGACGGCGTCGACATTGGTGTTGAGCGAAGTGCGCCAGTCCTTGGCGTCGATCTGGTGCGTGGGCGTCATCGGGGCGGCGTGAACGGCGGTGTGCACCCAGAGGTCGAGCGCCCCCCAACGGTCGTAGATCGACCGGCAGAGCTGGGCCATGGCGGCCTCGGTATTGATGTCCATGGGCGCCAGCGTCGCGTCGCCGCCCTGTGCCTTGATGCGGTCGTCGAGCTCTTCCAGCGCGCCGGTGGTGCGGGCGACGGCGACGATGTGATGCGTCGGCGCCAACGCCTGGGCGAGGGCTGCGCCAAGGCCGCGCGAGGCGCCGGTGACGAGGGCGATCTTACGAGAGGGTGCGGTATCCATGTCCTGCCAAATCTCATTCCGGCGGGGCAATATCAAGCGTAAAGCGTCGTGCCGGCACCCCGGGTCAGGAAATTCGCCGGGCCGTCGCGCGACGCCCGGACGGTGCACGCGCCCCGCCTTTTGTCGATGTTCCGGATCATCGGAGGGACGCTATAATCGCTTGACACTTGGCCACGCGCGCCCAAGAAAGGCGGGTGAAACGAGACAGGAAAGGACAGTGCCATGGCGGACACCGTTTTGAGCAAGGCCGTGATCGGCCACGAAGGTCTGACGAAAAAACTGGGGCTGGTGATCGGCGGGTCGCTGTTCATCGCGATGGCCGCGCAAGTGAGCATCCCGTTCTTCCCGGTGCCGATGACGTTGCAGACGCTGGCGATCCTGATCGTCGGGCTGACCTTCGGCTCGCAGCTGGGCCTGGCGACGCTGGTGACCTACCTGGGCTACGGCGCGATGGGCCTGCCCGTCTTTGCGAACGGCGCCTCGGCGGCAGCGCTGATGGGCCCGACGGCGGGGTTCCTCTATGGTTTTGCCGCGATGGCGTTCCTGGCCGGTCTGGCCGTGGAAAAGGGCCTGGCACGGGGTGTCGTGTCGACCGCGGTGATCGCGATGGTGATCTCGGCGTTGCTGTACATCCCCGGGCTGGCATGGCCGGCGATGGTGATGGGCACGACATTGCCCGAGCTTTGGGTCGGCTGGATGGCGCCGTTCCTGCTGGGTGACGCGGTCAAGGCCGTGATTGCGGCGATGGTCGTCTGGGGCGGCTGGAAAGCGCTGCAGGCGCGCAAGGGCTAAGACCCGACGTACAAGAGTTTGCAAGCGCCGTCCCGTTTCGGGGCGGCGTTTCTCGTTTGGGCGGGGCAGAATTTGCGCAAATTCTGTGCCGGAAAATTCGAATTTTCCGGGTCGTTTTCTCCGCAGAAAACGGCTCAGGCGCTTTCGTGGAGTTCTATCACGGCGGCTTCGCACAGGCCCAGCTCCAGCCACTGGCAGCCGGCGCAAAGCTGCGAGAGCGCGCCGGGTGGGACGTTTGCCGCGATACGTCGCTTCGCGTCGCCCCATGTCAGGCGCGTGCCCACGGTGAGGCCAAGCGCGTCGGCGTGCCGGGTGTCGAGCGCGGCGATCTTGTCTTGCGAGGTGCAGCGCGTGCCGCGCCGCTTGGGGCAGGGGGCGCAGATCTCGTCGGTGGCGGCGACGACCTCGATTTCAACGTCATCGCCGCCGGGCGCGCGCAGGCGGTCCTCGACGATGCGGGCCATGTTGGCGGTGAACGCGTCGGAATAGCCCTTGCCCTGGAACCCCAGCGAGCAGAGGAAGTGATGCGGGCGATAGCGAAGAGGCGCGTCGGACATATCGGGCATGTGCCCTGTCGGGCCGGGCGCGGTCAAGGCTTAGCCGCGCGGCATCTCCAGCGTCGTAGTGTTGGTGCCGCGCATGAGCACGAGCTTGCCTTCCTCGATGGCGATGACCTTGGCGTTGCCGATGGTGGCGCCCTTGGTGACGGTCGCGATCTTGCCCGAGGCGGTGCGGATCAGCGCGCGGTCGCCATCGGGTTTGAGGAAGGTCCCGAGCAGCGCGAGGCGTCCCGAGGGAAGCGCGTTCTTGAGGGTCGCGGTCTCGAGCGTTTCGCGGGGAGTGTCGGTCTCGGATGCCATTTTCTGCCTGCTTGCGTTACATGTGTGAACAGCCGGCACCTATGTGCCGCGCGAGGCAATGAAAACCCGGATTCGCGAGGATCGGCGGATTGACGCTGCGTTGCAGCATCGGGGTGGCGGCCGGCCGCTTACCTGCCCGTGCGGGCGGTCTTGTCGCAGGGTTCGGCTTGTAGATTCCGCCCGCCGAGCGACCGGCAAGACGCCTTACTCGGCCGCCTTGAGCGCGAAGCCTTTTTCGATCTGGTCGGAAGGTTCCACAGGGTAGTCGCCTGAGAAGCAGGCGTCGCAATATTGCGGGCAGCCGGTGTCGCGGCCCTTGGCCTCGCCCACGGCGCGGTAGAGACCGTCGAGCGAGATGAACTTGAGGCTGTCGACGGCCAGATGCTCGCGCATCTCGTCCTCGGACATGGTGGCGGCCAGCAATTTCTCGCGGTTGGGCGTGTCGACGCCGTAGAAGCAGGGCCAGGCCGTGGGGGGGACGCGATGCGGAAATGCACCTCGGCCGCGCCGGCGTCGAGGATCATCTCCTTGATCTTGCGCGAGGTGGTGCCGCGCACGACGCTGTCGTCGACGAGGATCACGCGCTTGCCCTCGATCAGGGCGCGGTTGACGTTCAGCTTGAGCCGGACGCCCATGTTGCGGATCTGCTCGGTCGGCTCGATGAAGGTGCGGCCCATGTACTGGTTGCGGATGATGCCCATGGCGTAGGGGATGCCGCTTTCCTGGCTGAAGCCGATAGCGGCGGGGGTGCCGGAATCGGGCACCGGGCAGACGAGATCGGCGTCGACCGGGCTTTCCTTGGCCAGTTCCACGCCGATCTGGCGGCGCGTCTCGTAGACCGAGCGGCCGCCGATGATGGAATCGGGGCGCGAGAAATAGACATGCTCGAAGATGCAGAAGCGCGAGCGGCGCGGGCGGAAGGGGCGGTGGCTTTCGACGCCGTCCTCGTTGATGACGACCATTTCGCCCGGTTCGATCTCGCGCACGAAGCGGGCGCCGATGATGTCGAGCGCGCAGGTCTCGGAGCTGAGCACCCAGCCGTCGCCGACCTGGCCCAGCACCAGCGGGCGCACGCCCAGCGGGTCGCGCACGCCGATGAGCTTTTCGTCGGTCATGGCGACGATGGAAAACGCGCCCTCGACCCGGCGCAGGGCGTCTTCCATGCGTTCGGGGATGTTGCGTTGCAGCGAGCGGGCCATCAGGTGGATGATGCACTCGGTATCGGAATTGGACTGGAAGATCGAGCCGCGCTCGATCAGTTCGCGGCGCAGGGCGTTGGCGTTGGTGATGTTGCCGTTATGGGCAATCGCAGCGCCGCCCATGGCGAACTCGCCGAAGAAGGGCTGGACGTCGCGGATCACCGGATTCTTGCCGCCGGCAGTGGAATAGCGGACATGGCCGATGGAGAGCGGGCCGGGGAGGGTTTCCATGAGGCTTTGGCGAGTGAAGTTGTCGCGCACGTAGCCGAAGCGGCGGGCGGAGTTGAAGCCCTCTTCGGGGTGGTGGGAGACGATGCCGCCGGCCTCTTGCCCGCGGTGTTGCAGGGCGTGCAGGCCGAGGGCGACGAAATTGGCGGCATCGGTGACGCCGATCACCCCGAAGACGCCGCATTCCTCGTGCAGCTTGTCCTCGTCGCCGGTGTCGCGCACCGCGTCGAAGTCGAAAGGATGGGCAGGGGGCATATGCTTGTCGGACAAGGGGCAGCTCCGAATCCGTGGACGCTTGAGCCTCTAGATAGTGGCTCGGGGCGGATATGTCACGAAACTATCATGTGAAAATTTGCGCCGTGACGTGACGTGCCGAACGGGCGACGGTTGTGCCACGTGGCGCAGGCGCGTTCAGTAGCGCGAGAGCACCGCGCCGGCCGCGACCAGCAAGGCGGCGACGATGCGCTGCAGCGAGACGTCGCGCGGGGCAATGCCGAAGGCGCCGAAGTGGTCGAGCGCGAGGGCGGCGACCATCTGGCCCAGGATCAGCACCGTGGTGGTGGTCAGCACGCCCAGGATCGGCACGGCCCAGAGCGCGGACCACACGTAGACGGCCCCCAGCGCGCCGCCGATCAGCAGATATTTCGGCACGAAGGGCGCGCGGGCCAGCGCCGGGCCGTCGCCGTGGACGATCGAGAGCGCCAGAAGGATGAAGAAGCCCACGCCGAAGGAGATCGTGGCCGCGGCCAGCGTGCTGTCGATGGAGCGCCCCAGGGCGGAGTTGATCGGGGCCTGCATGGCGATGAAGGAGCCGCAGACCGCGATCAGGATGGCCGCGAAGAGGGGGGCGGAGGGCAAACCGCTGCGCCTATTGCTGTTGCGTTTCGGTGGGCTGGGGTTCGACGGGCTCGGCCGGGGCGTCGCAGGCGCTGACCAGGTCCTCGTATTTCTGGGTGATCCAGCCGAGCGCCTGTTCGGGGTTGCCGTCCTCGACCTTTGACGTGAGCTGGGAGAAGACGCGGGCCGAGCGGCTGTCGTCGATCATCTGGATGTCCTGGCTGGTCACCACTGTTTCGTAGACAAAATAAGCGATGGCCACCAGAAGGATGCCGCGGGCGACGCCGAAAAGGAAGCCGAGCCCCTGGTCTATCCCGCCAAGCGCGGAGCGCTGCACCACGGACGAAAAGAGTGGCGTTATCAGAGAGGTGACGATCAGCGTGAGGGCAAAGATTGCCGCGGCGGCGGCCAGCATGGAAAGCGCGCAGGTGTCGGCGAGGAAATCGCCCACGACGGGTACTTCCTTGACCAGCGGTTCGACCTGCGGGGCGAAGAGAAACGCCAGAATGGCGGCCACGACCCAGCCGGCGATGGCCAGAAGTTCACGCACGATGCCGCGCGAATAGGCCAGCAGTGCCGACAGCACGATGATCAGCGCGACGATGCCGTCGATGATGGTGAAGCCTTCCATGAGCGCGTCCTGTTTTTACCTTTGGTTGGGCGCGCTACCCCGCGCCGAAAATCTCACCTACGAAGCTGGTCAGGTCGCCCATCCGTTTCAGAGACAGACCGCCCGTGCCGCCGGTCTTGCCACCGGCGGGAATGATTGCCGAGCAGAAACCAAGTTTTGCGGCTTCTTTCAACCTGTTTTCTGTTTGCGACACCGGGCGCAGGGCGCCGGAGAGGGAGATTTCGCCGAAAAGGACACAATCGGAGGGCAGGGCGGTGTCTTCCCGCGCACTGAGAAGCGCGGCGGCGACGGCAAGGTCGGCGGCGGGCTCGGAGATGCGGATGCCGCCGGCGACGTTGAGATAGACATCGAGCCCGGCGAAGGGCACGGCGCAGCGGGCCTCGAGCACGGCGAGGATCATGGCGAGGCGCGCGCCGTCCCAGCCCACCACCGCGCGGCGCGGCTGCGAATGCGGCGTGGGCGCGACGAGCGCCTGCATTTCCACCAGCACGGGGCGGGTGCCTTCGATGCCGGCGAAGACGACCGAGCCGGGCGAGGGGTCGCCGCGGCCTGACAAAAAGAGCGCGGAGGGGTTGGGCACCTCGGCGAGGCCCGCGCCCGTCATCTCGAACACGCCGATCTCGTCGGCGGGGCCGAAGCGGTTCTTGACGGCACGCAGGATGCGGAACTGGTGGCCGCGTTCGCCCTCGAAATAGAGAACCGAATCGACCATGTGCTCGACCACGCGGGGGCCGGCGATCTGGCCTTCCTTGGTGACGTGGCCGACCAGGACGACCGAGCATCCCTTGCGCTTGGCGAAGGTGACAAGTTCGTGCGCGGCGGCACGGACCTGGGCCACGGAGCCGGGCGCGCTGTCGACATTGTCGGCCCACATGGTCTGGATCGAATCGATGATGACAAGCTGGGGCGTGTCGCGGTCGAGCGTGGTGATGATGTCGCGCAGGGCGGTGGCGGTGGCCAGTTTCACGGGCGCGTCGCCGAGGCCGAGGCGCTGGGCGCGCATCCGGACCTGGGCGCTGGCCTCTTCGCCCGAGACGTAGACGGTTTGCAGGCCGGCCTGGGCGAAGCGGGCGGCGGCTTGCAGCAGCAGCGTGGACTTGCCGATGCCGGGATCGCCGCCCACGAGCGTGGCCGAGCCCGGCACGAGGCCGCCACCGAGGACGCGGTCAAGCTCCGCGATGCCGGAATGGGTGCGCGGCGGGGGGGCCTCGGCGGTGGAGAGGTCGCTGAGGGCGATGGCGTTGCCGCGTTTCGCGCCGAGGGATTTCGAGGCGGGGCCGGCGGACAGCGGCGCCTCTTCGATGATCGTGTTCCATTCGCCGCAGGCGTCGCAGCGGCCGGACCACTTGGAATGGACGGCGCCGCAGGCGGTGCAGGTGAAGGAGGCGGTCTTTCCCATAAGGTGGGTCATGCCCCAAGCGCGGGGCGCGGTCAAACGCTGATCCTGCGCGGGTGCGCGAGCCGCGCTATTCGGCGGCGCGGTTGGGCAGGCCGACCACGGTATCGTCGAGGCTTGAGACCTCCTCGTAGCCCAGTTCGGGCAGGATCGGGCGCAGGTCGTCGCGCAGACGTTCCAGCTGGCTAACCGCGACGCTTTCCTCCATCTCGACATCCATGGCCCATTGCTTGAGCCGGACGCCGACGGCCTTGGCGTGATCGAGACGCTTGTTGAATTGCTCGATCTCCTGCTGGCGCTGCTTGAGGAAGGCGCGGGCGCGGTCGACCTTGTCGTCGGAATAGACCTCGGCCAGTTCGCGGCTGATGTAGGACATCTGCGCCGCCACCTCCATGATCTGCGGTTCCAGCGATTCCAGGTCGGGGTGTTCGCGCATGTAGGCGAGGCGCTCGCGCACGGCGTCGAATTCGGACTGGATCCGGAACATGCCGGCGCGGTCGGCGGCGTGGGCGGCGGCATAGGCCTGCGTCACGTCATGCATGTTCATGTGAAAGCGGCGGTGCGAGTTTTCCAGCGCGATGACGCGGGCGTTGGCAGGCAGGTAGAAGCACAGCAGAACGGCGAGGGCGGTGATGCCGATCTGGGCGATCTTCCCTGCGTTTTCATATACTTGACCGCCGAAGCTCACAGGGAACTCGAGCCAGGGCAATACGCCGAATGCGGACGATACGGTGGCAGCTGTCAAGATCAGCGCGGCCAGCGCGAAGGTTGCCACGGCAAGACGATTCAAAAAAAATTGTGCAATTACGAATACCGAACGAAGAGTCTCGGTCATCACTTCCCCCAAAAAAGTGTTACCAACATAACATCGGCAAGTTTACGCCTGTATTAGCAATTCACCTACTGGAAATTTCCAAACTGCGCTCGGAAGAGGGTGAAACGGCGATTCTTCCGTCGTCAACGCCGGTCCTTCGGGATGGTTCCAGCGGGCCGCAAAGGTTTCTCGCTCAGGTGGCCGATGACAATGGAGGCGAGAATGCAGGCGGTGAAGAGGTAGAGGCCCCAGGCGGTCTCGATCCGGCCGACGCCGATGCCTTTGGAGAGCGTGATGTAGAGGGCGATGAGAAAGATATCGGCCATGGCGAGTTTGCCGAGGATTTGCAGGGCCGGCAGGGTCTTGCGGCGCAAAAGGCCGAAATGGATGAGGGCGAGGCCGATGGTTTTCACGTAGGGCGCGAAAAGGGCGAAGAAGGTGACCATGAGGGCCAGGAACACGTCGCTGTTCCAGAGAGATTGCAGCCCGGTGATGACGGAGATTTCCGACAGGCCGAAGAGCGGGAGGAGACCGGCGCGCATCAGGGGGGCGAACCAGGCGATAGGGAAAAGGACCAGCAAGGTCAGGTTGAGGTATTTGAGCATGAATGGCCTTGGGCGGGTATGACCCAGAGGTAAGGGGACGAAAGAACAGGAGCAAGCGCTGGGGGCGGACTCTTGAAAAGAGTCCGGGCGTTTTCTTTTCAAGAAAACGGTTTGGAGAGGTCAGCGGACCGCTTCGATCGGGCCTTCGGCGGAGCCGGTGACGAACTGTTCGAGATAGGGATCGCCGGAATTGTCCATGCCAGAGACCGGGCCGGTCCAGCGGATCTTGCCGCCGTGGAGCATGGCGACATTGTCGGCGATGGCGCGCACCGACGTCATGTCGTGGGTGATGGTCATGGCGGTGGCGCCCATCTCCACCACGATTTCGCGGATCAGCTCGTTGATGACGCCCGACATGATCGGGTCGAGGCCGGTGGTGGGCTCGTCGAAGAAGATGATCTCGGGCTCGGCGCAGATGGCGCGGGCGAGGCCAACGCGTTTCTGCATCCCGCCCGACAGCTCGGCGGGGAACTTGTCGGCCTGCTCGGGGGTGAGGCCAACGCGGCGCAGTTTCTCGATGGCGATCTCGCGGGCCTCCGCCCAGGGGCGCTTGAGCGAGCCGCGCAGGAGGCGGAAGGCGACGTTCTGCCAGACCGGCAGCGAGTCGAAGAGCGCGCCGCCCTGGAACAGCATTCCGAAACGGGCGAGGAAGGCATCGCGGTCGCCCTTGGTGACGTCCTGCCCGTCGAGGGTGATCAGGCCGCTATCGGGCTGGATCAGGCCCAGCACGCATTTCAGGGCCACGGATTTGCCGGTGCCGGAGCCGCCGATGATGACCATCGACGTGCCCTTGGGAATCGACAGGTTCACGCCGCGCAGGACATGGTTGTCGCCGAAAGCCTTATGGACGTCCGAAAGCTCGATCATACCGAGAAGAACACCCCCGTCAGCAGGAAGTTGGCGGCGAGGATCAGGATGGCGGCGGCCTGGACCGAGCCCTTGGTGGCGCGGCCGACGCCCTGTGCGCCCCGGCCCGAGTTCATGCCGTAATAGCAGCCCATCACGGCGGCGATGACGCCGAAGACCGCGCCCTTGACGAGGCTCGAGACGATGTCGAGCGGTTCCAGAAAGTCGACGGTGTTCTGGATGTAGGTGGCGGCGTTGAAGCCGAGGTTCTGCACGCCCACGGTGTAGCCGCCCAGGATGCCGATGATGTCGCCCACGCCCACCAAGAGCGGCACGGTGATGAGCGCCGCCAGCACGCGGGGGGCGACGAGGTATTTCATCGGGTGGGTGGAGAGGGTGACGAGCGCGTCGATCTGCTCGGTCACCTTCATGGTGGCGATTTCGGCGGCGATCGAGGACGTGACGCGGGCGGCGATCATCAGGCCGACCAATACGGGGCCCAGTTCGCGCACCATGCCGATGGCGACGATCTGGGGCACCACGGCCTCGGCGTTGAAGCGCGCGCCGCCCGAGTAGATCTGCAAGGCCAGCGCGCCGCCGGTGAAGATGGCCGTGAGGCCCACCACGGGCAGGGAGAGCCAGCCCACCTGCATCAGTGCGTTGAACACCTCGCGCGGGTAAAAGGGCGGGCGCAGGATGTGGCTGAAGGTCGAGAGGGAGAAGAGCGTGATCCGCCCCAGCATCGCCAGCGCCGCCAGCGTCTTGCGCCCGAGCGCGGCGAGGGGCGACAGGATCAGGGTCATCCGCCGATATAGAGCCGGTCGTAGCGCGCGCCCATCGCCGTCAGGATCTCGTAGCCGATGGTGCCGGCGTTGTCGGCGAGGTCGTCGACGGTCTGTTCCGCGCCCAGGATGCGCAGCCACTTGGGGTCAAAGCCGAGATCCGTGATGTCGACCGAGATCGAATCCATCGAGATGCGGCCCGCCACCGGGCAGGGCGTGTCGTCGGCGTAAAGCACGGTCTTGGGGCCCATGATGCGGTGAATGCCGTCGCCATAGCCCGAGGACACGGTGGCGATCCGGGTTTCGCGCGTGGCCGTGAAGGTGTTGCCATAGCCCACGGTCTCGCCCGGTTCCAGGTGGCGGGTCTGGATCACGGGCAGATCGAGCGTGACCACGGGGCGGGCATCGGCAAAGGGCAGGCCGCCGTAGAGCCCGATGCCGGGGCGGCACATATCGAAATGATACTCGGGGCCCATCAGGATGCCGCCCGTGGCGCCAAGGCAGCGGGGGATGCCGGTGCCGTCGGTCATGTCGCGGAATGCGGCAAGCTGTTGCGCGTTCATCGGGTGGTCGGGGTCGTCGGAGCAGGCCAGATGCGAGATCAGCAGCACCGGGTTGGCGGACAGTACCGTGTCGCGCACGGCGGCCCATTCGGCGGGTTCCATCCCCAGCCGGTTCATGCCGCTGTCGAGCTGGATGCCGAAGGGGTGACCGGGCAGCGCCTCGAGATGGCGGATCAGCTGGTCGGTGGTGTTCAGCATGGGCGTGAGGCCGAGATCCGAGATCATGTCGGTGTCGCCGGCCATGTGACCGGAAAAGACATGGATGTCGGGCGCAGGCCCCACCGCCTGGCGCAGGGCGACGCCCTCTTTCGGGACGGCGACGAAGAAGGTGCGGCAACCTGCGCGGGCCAGCGCGCGGGCGACACGGTCCATGCCGAGGCCATAGCCATCGGCCTTGACCACGGCGGCGGTCTCGACCTCCGTCTGCGCGTCGAGCGCGCGCCAGTTGCCTGTCAGTGCGTCGAGGTCGATTGTTAGCTTGCCGGTACTACTCATGAGGCCGTGGTTTTGACCGGATGTTGCGGTGGGTCAAGAGGAAACGCGGGCCGGGCGCGGGTTCAGAACTCGCCGCCATCCTGCTGCCACGGTTTGGCGAGGTTGCCGAAGCGGGTGAACTGGCCTTCGAAGCTGAGTTCGACGGTGCCGATGGGGCCGTGACGCTGCTTGCCGATGATGACCTCGGCGCGGCCGTGCAGGCGCTCCATGCGTTCCTGCCAGGCGGCGATTTCCTCGAGCTTGTCGTCGGAGGGCTTCTCGCGCTCGGCGTAGTATTCCTCGCGGAAGACGAACATCACCACGTCGGCATCCTGTTCGATCGAGCCGGATTCGCGCAGGTCGGAAAGCTGCGGACGCTTGTCCTCGCGGCTCTCGACCTGGCGGGAGAGCTGCGACAGGGCGATGACGGGGATATCCAGTTCCTTGGCGATGGCCTTGAGGCCTTGGGTGATCTCGGAGACCTCGTTGACGCGACTGTCCTTCGCCGACGCGGGGCGCACGAGCTGAAGGTAGTCGACGATCAGCACGTCCAGCCCATGCGTCCGCTTCAGCCGGCGGGCCCGCGCGGCCAGCTGGGAGATGGGCAGGGCGGGCGTGTCGTCGATGTAGAGCGGGCAGGATTCGAGGGTCTTGGCGGCCTCGACGAAGCGGCGGAACTCGGTTTCCGTCATGTCGCCGCGGCGGATCTGTTCCGAGGGCACCTCGGCGGCCTCGGACAGCACGCGGGCGGCAAGCTGTTCGGCGCTCATCTCGAGCGAGTAGAAGCCGACGACGCCGCCCTCGACCGCGCCTTCGGAGCCGTCGGGGAGCGTGCCGCGGTTGTAGGCCTTGGCGATGTTGAAGGCGATGTTGGTGGCCAGCGAGGTCTTGCCCATCGAGGGGCGTCCGGCGAGGATGAGAAGGTCGGACTTGTGCAGGCCGCCCAGCTTCTTGTCCATGTCGATGAGGCCGGTGGAGATGCCGGCGAGGCCGCCGTCGCGCTGATAGGCGGCGTTGGCAACATTAACAGCATCGGTTACGGCCCTGAGAAAGCTTTGAAATCCGGTCTCGGACTGGCCCTGTTCGGAAAGTTTGTAAAGCTTTTGCTCGGCCTCGACGATCTGGTCGCGCGGCTCCAGGTCGACCTCGGCGCGCTGGGCCTTGCCGGCGATGTCGTGGCCAAGGCCGATCAACTCGCGGCGGATCGCCATGTCGTAGATCATCTGGGCGTAGTCGCGCGCCGCAAAAGCCGAGATCGCGGCGCCGGCGAGGCGGGCGAGATAGGCGGGTCCGCCCAGTTCCTTCAGGCCCTCGTCGTCTTCAAGAAAGGTCTTGAGCGTCACCGGCGAGGCGAGGTTGCCCTTGGCGATGCGGGCGGCGGCGGTCTCGTAGATGCGGGCATGGACGGGATCGTAGAAATGCTGCGGGCCGATCAGGTTGGCGACGCGGTCGTAGATGTCGTTGTTGGTCAGGATCGCGCCCAAGAGCTGCTGCTCGGCCTCGGTGGAGTGCGGCATCTGCTCGGGCGTGGCGGTATCATGTCCCTGGGCCGCGCCGGACGCGTTTATGGTGGCAACTTCGTTCATGTTCGTCCCCATACTGCTCTGATCCCGGGTTGCGGTGCGCTGTCCCCTAGCGTGCCTTGTCCCGGTAGGCTGGTCTCTTAGCGAGCGGGCCTGCGCGGTGGCAACTGGTATGTTTTCTGTGGATACGCTGTGGATATCCTGAGCCTACAACATATTGCCCGCTGGCACCCCGTTCCGTCAAGATTTCGTGTGGGCAGCACGGCGCACCAGCGCGTACGTTGCGTCATCACAACGATAAAAATAATTCACCTCACGGGTTGCCATACGGGGGGGTGCCGCGACTCAGGCGTGGATCAGCTGCGGGCGGCCTGCCAGGCGCGCGGATCGTCGAGGAACGATTCGACCCCGTCGAGCGTGGCCGCGTCGAAGCTGCCCTGCGCGCGTGCCTCGGCCAGCACGTCGCGCCAGGTGCAGAGGTAATGCAGGGCGACACCGTGATCGCCGAGCGTCTTTTCGGTTTCGGGGAAGATGCCGTAGTAGAAGATGACGGCGGTGTGCCCGCAGCTGGCGCCGGTGTCGCGGATGGCGTCGACGAAGCTGAGCTTGGAGCCGCCATCGGTCGTCAGATCCTCGACCAGGAGAACGCGGTCGGTGTCGGTCATCGCGCCCTCGATCCGGGCATTGCGGCCATAGCCCTTGGGCTTTTTGCGCACGTAGGTCATGGGCAGGGCCATGCGTTCGGCCACCAGCGCGGCGAAGGGGATGCCCGCGGTCTCGCCCCCGGCGATGTTGGTGAAGGCCTCGAAGCCCGCGTTGCGCATCACGGTGATGGTCAGGAAGTCCATCAGGGTGGACCGGATGCGGGGAAAGGAGATCAACTTGCGGCAGTCGATATAGGTCGGGCTGGGCAGGCCGGAGGCCAGCGTGAATGGCTCGTCCGCGTTGAAATGGACCGCTTCGATCTCCAGCAGCATCCGGGCGGTGAGGCGGGCGATTTCATTTTGGCTGGGGTAGGTCGAAGGGATCATGCGGTTGGTCCTTGGTGCAGAGCGCCGGAGCCTCCGGCGGGGATATTTGGGGCCAGAGGAAGTCTCAAATTACGCGCCAGTGCAGCGGCATTTGCGGATCAAAGAGTGTGACGGGGCCGTCGCCGGTGTCGATCTTGGGCGGGTAGGTGACGGGGTCGCCCCTGGAAAGCGTGATGGTGTCGGCGCTGACGGGCAGGCCGTAGAAGCGGGCCCCGTGTTCCGAGGCGAACCCGGCGAGGCGGTCGAGCGCGTCTTCCTGCTCGAACACCTCGGCAAGGATCGAGAGCGTGTTGGTGGCGGTGAAGCAGCCGGCGCAGCCGCAGGCCGATTCCTTGTTCGGGTCGGTGTGCGGGGCGCTGTCGGTGCCGAGGAAGAAGCGGGCGTCGCCCGAGGTGGCGGCGGCGCGGAGCGCAAGGCGGTGTTCCTCGCGCTTGGCCACGGGCAGGCAGTAGTAATGCGGTTTGATGCCGCCCACGAGGATGTGGTTGCGGTTGATGACGAGGTGGTGCGTGGTGATGGTGGCGCCGAGGTTTTCGGCGTTCGATTTGACATACTCCACGCCTTGCTGCGTGGTGATGTGTTCCATGACGATGCGAAGGCCGGGCGTGGCGCGGCGGAGCGGATCGAGCACGCGGTCGATGAACACCGCCTCGCGGTCGAAGATGTCGATGTCGGCGTCGGTGACCTCGCCGTGCACGCAAAGCCGCATGCCGATTTCGGCCATCTTTTCGAGCACCGGGCGCACGCGGTCGAAATCGCGCACGCCGGAGGCGGAGTTGGTGGTGGCGCCCGCCGGGTAGAGCTTGACCGCCGTCACGAGACCCGAAGCGTGGGCGGCGGCGACGTCTTCGGGGTCGGTCTCTTCGGTCAAGTAGAGGGTCATCAGCGGGGTGAAATTCATGCCGTCGGGCAGCGCATCCATGATCCGGTCGCGGTAGGCGGCGGCCTGCGCGCCGGTTACCACGGGCGGCACGAGGTTGGGCATGATGATGGCGCGGCCGAAATATCGGGCGGTTTCGGGCAGAACGGCCCGCAGCACCGCGCCGTCACGCAGGTGCAGGTGCCAGTCGTCGGGGCGGGGGATGGTCAGGGTCCGGCTCATGGCCCGAGGGCTTACAACAGCCCGCGCGCCTGCGCCAGTGGATCAGTCGATTTCGCGCGGCGGCATCGGCAGGCCCTGTTCCCGGGCCTTGTCATAGGCGGTGCGGACCGCGCGGCGGAAGCGCGGCCCGGGGGTGGTGCGCATCACGTGCTGGGCCAGCCGGGCCGTGAGGTAGTGCCGGCCATCATCCTCGAGCCGGGCCACCACCGCCTTGAGGTAGGGCACGTCCTTGCGCCGCGCCCGGTAGAGCCGCGCGAGGCTGGCGGTGTCGAGCTTGTCCGCGCTGAGCTGGGCGATGAGGCGCAGCAGGATGTGCATGCGCATCAGCGCGCGGTCGAGGCGCGACCCCATGAAGCGCATCCGGTAGCGGAGGACGTTGCTGCGGGCAAAAAGCGCCGCGTGCATCGCGTCTTCCTCGACTTCGGGATCGTAGAGGATGACGGCGCGGTCGGCCGCATCCAGCATGTCGGGCGCGTAGCCGTAGCGGGTGGTGAAATCGAGCCGGCGGCGGCTGCGGAATCGCGTGTCCCATTCCGTCATGCGGGGATCGAGCGTGGCCTGGGGCTGGATGGCCAGGACGCGGGCGCCGGGCGCGGCCACCGAAAAGGCGGCGGCGGCATAGCCCGCGGGCCCCGCGCCGTAGAAGATCACCTGGTCGAATTCCTCGAAGAAGCCGTCGTCGACCAGCCGGTCGAAATAGCCGTAGACGCGGCCTTCGCGGAACCAGCTGTCGGTCTGGCTGGCGAGGCAGAGATGCGACCAGCCCAGGGCGCGGCAGAGCTGCCAGCCCAGGGGCTGGGCGTCGGACGAGGTCACGCGCAAAGCGGGAAAGGACTCGAAGGTGACCAGCAGGGTCGGCTTGTGCTCGATGAAGATGGCGGCATGCGCATCGCCCAGACGCTCGACATAGCCGTCGGCATCGGCGGTATCGTCCAGCTTGTCCAGCCAGTCCTCCCAGTCCAGCCCGGACAGGGATATATCCAGCGCCCCGGGATATTCTGCGCTCATGCTCGGACCTCAATGCTCGGGTTTGTCCCCGCTTTGCACGGGTGATTGGCGTACAAGCTATGAAGCAATATAGGCGAAAATTTGGAAAATTGATGGGGTTTCTGCGGGGTGGGGGCGTGGCGCGCCGGGCGTCGCGGGCCTTGACGGCGGACGGAAGCCGTGCAGGTTTGCAGCGCAAGGGGGGGCCGTGCATGACGGAACTGACTTCGATCGACGACGTGGAGGCGATGCTGGCCGGGCAGGACTATGTCTGCGGGCGCAGCCTTGCGACGGTGGTGTTCCTGGGCCTGAAGCTGGGCCGGCCGCTGTTCCTGGAGGGCGAGGCGGGCGTCGGCAAGACCGAGATCGCCAAGGCGCTGGCGGCGGGGTTGGGGCGCAGGTTGATCCGCCTGCAATGCTACGAGGGGCTGGACGCGTCGAGCGCGGTCTATGAATGGAACTTCGCCGAGCAGATGATTGCCATCCGGGCCGCCGAGGCCACGGGGGGCGTGGATCGCGAGCGGTTGACCGACGAGTTGTTCACCGAGGATTTCCTGATCGCGCGTCCGCTGTTGCAGGCGATGCGCCCGCAGGAAGGGGGCGCGCCGGTGCTGCTGATCGACGAGCTGGACCGCACCGATGCGCCGTTCGAGGCGTTCCTGCTGGAGGCGCTTAGCGATTTCCAGGTGACGATCCCGGAACTGGGCACGATTGCGGCGCCCGAGCCGCCCATCGTGGTGCTGACCTCGAACCGCACGCGCGAGGTGCATGATGCGCTGAAGCGGCGCTGTCTTTATCACTGGGTGGACTACCCCGGCTTCGATCGCGAGATCGAGATATTGCAGGCCCGCGCGCCCGAGGCCGCCGAGGCCCTCAGCCGCGAGGTGGTGGCGTTCGTCCAGAAACTGCGCACGGAAGACCTGTTCAAGAAACCCGGCGTGGCGGAGACGATCGACTGGGCCAAGTGCCTGCTGGCGCTGGACGTGATTTCGCTGAGCCCCGAGGTGATCGCCGACACGCTGGGCGCGATCCTGAAATACCAGGACGACATCCAGAAAATGCAGGGGTCCGAGGCCAAGCGTATCCTTGACGAAGCCAGGGCAGGGCTGGAGCCGGCATGAGTCTTCCTCTGGCCGGAAATATCCCGGGGGTTTGGGGGCTGGCCCCCAATCGGCCCTGTGTTTGGGGACTGGCCCCCAATAGAACACGTGTTTGGGGGCTGGCGCCCAATCCGGCATGTGTTGGGGGGCTGGTCCCCAACTGCGACGGCTGATGGAATACCCCGACCTCGACCTACCCGAGCACCCAAAGCTCGGCCACAACATCACCCATTTCGCCCGTGCCCTGCGCAAGGCCGGGGTGCCGGTGGGGCCGGGGCGGGTGATCGATGCCGTTCGCGCGGTCGAGGCGGCGGGGTTCACCTCGCGGTCGGATTTCTTCTACACGCTGCGCGCCTGTTTCGTGTCGCGGCCCGAGCATCGCGCGGTCTTTGCGCAGGTGTTCCGTCTTTACTGGCGCGACCCGCGCTACATGGAGCACATGATGGCGATGATGCTGCCCGCCATCCGCGGCGTGCAGGAAGACCGCAGCGCGCAGGCGGCCGAGAAACGCGCGGCCGAGGCGCTTTTGGACGGGATCGAGCCGGAGATGCCCGAGGCGGAAAGCCAAGACGCCGACGAGGAAACGCAGATCGATATCGATGCGTCCCTGACCATGAGCCGCGAGGAGCGGCTGCGGACCCTGGATTTCGAACAGATGAGCACCGCCGAGATCGCGCGGGCCAAGCGGATGCTGGCCAGGCTGCGCCTGCCGGTGAAGCCTTTCGCGTCCCGCCGGGGGATGCCTGCAACGACCGGCACGCGGATCGACGCGCGCAAGACGCTGCGCGCGGCCATGCGGCAGGGGGCGAGATGCGGCGCATCCACGTGCAAAAGCCGCGCCCGCGCTGGCCCAACCTGGTGGTGCTTTGCGATATTTCCGGCTCGATGAGCCAGTACAGCCGGATGGTCCTGCACTTCCTTCATGCCGTGGCGAACGAGAAAGGCGCGGGCTGGGCCGCCGTGCATGCGTTTACCTTCGGCACGCGGCTGACCAACATCACGCGCCATCTGGCGTCGCGTGACGTGGATGCCGCGCTGGCCGCGGCCGGCGCCGAGGCGCAGGACTGGGAAGGCGGCACGCGGATCGCGGCCTGCCTGCACGCGTTCAACCGCGACTGGTCGCGGCGGGTGACCGGGCAGGGCGCTGTCGTCCTGCTGATCACCGACGGGCTGGACCGCGACGACAGCCATGACCTGGGCCGCGAGATGCAGCGACTGCACCTGGCGTCGCGGCGCCTCATTTGGCTGAACCCGCTGTTGCGCTGGGACGGGTTCGCGCCGCGCGCCACCGGCATCCGGGCCATGCTGCCGCATGTGGACGCGTTTCGTGCCGGCCACTCCATCGCCACGCTGGAAGACCTCGCCGCCGCGATCAGCGCGCCGCAGGACACCGGCGAAAAGGCGCGGCTGATGGAACTTCTCTGACCCGTTCTTACCGGCAAGGTTCCGCCGAAGCTCTTTGCCCCGGTGCGGAACACTCCGCCGCGCCGGGCGTTAACACGTGACGCCGCGCGATTTCGCGGCAGACGTATTTAGGGAGAGAACCAGACATGCGCCGAACGACGTTGACATCCACGACGGCCGCGATCGCCCTTGCGATCGGCCAGACCGCCCCGCTGCCGCTCGCGGCACAAACCGCCGTGGGCGACATGCCCACCTGTTCGGGCGAGTCCCAGTTGCCTTGCGCTGTGCCGGGACTTGACGTGGTGGTCGAGAACGAGGTCGACCGCCAGACGCTCGCCATGTGCGGCCAGATCGAAACCAATGGCACGCAAGCCACTGAGGAATGCAGCGAGGCGCAGGTCGCCGAAGTCGTGGCGGACCTGTCGCCCATCGGCGATGCATCCGGCGCGACCACGCAGGCGCAGGATGTGGCGGAAGAGGCCAGCGACATGGCCGAAGGGACCATGCGCACCGCGCAGGCCGAGGTCGAGGAGGTCGAGCCCGAGGTAAATGCCGAAGCCGAAGCCCAGGCCGCCGCAGAGGCGGAAGCTGCCGAGCAACAGGCAGCCGAGGCCGAGGCGGAAGCACAGGCCGCCGCAGAGGCGGAAGCTGCCGAGCAACAGGCAGCCGAGGCCGAAGCCGAAGCGCAGGCCGCTGAACAGCAGGCGGCGGAAGCCGAAGCGCAAGCCGCGGCCGAAGCGGAGGCCCAGGCTGAACAGCAGGCGGCTGAAGAGCAGGCGGCTCAGGCAGAAGCGGAGGCAGCGGAAGCCGAGGCGGAAGCGGCCGATCAAGAGGCGGCTGAGGCCGAAGCGCAGGCTGCGGACGAGCAAGCCGCGGAAGCCGAAGTGCAGGCTGACGAAAGCGAGGCCGGCGGGCAGGAGCAGCAGGAAGCCGAGGCTTCTGCAGAAGCCGAAGCTGAAGCCGAAACCGATGCGACCGCGTCAGATACCGCCGATCAGGAGGTTGACGAACTGGAGCAGGCGCTGGAAGCCGAGCAGTCCGAAGCCGAGGCGACGACGGAGGCCGAAGCCGAAGCAGAGACGCAGGATGCGCCCGCGGACGCGGACACGGCCGAAACCGACGCGCCCGCCGATACGGCCGACAGCGAGACCGACGAACTGCAGCAGGCGCTAGAGGCCGAACAGGCCGAAACAGAAGCCGAAGCCGAGAGCACGGCAAATTTCGGGCAGAGCGACCAGTCGACGGGCGCCGAGGCCGAAGCCGAAAGCACGGCGAACTTCGGGCAAAACGGCGAGGCGACTGACGCCGAGGCCGAGGAGCAGACGGAGACGACTGCCGATCTGCCGGAGCCCCAGATCGACGAAGACCCCGAAGCGCAGGCCCAGGCCCAGGCCGAAGCCGCCGCGCAGGTCGAGGAGCAGGCTGCCGCGGCCGCTGCCGCCAACGAAGACGCCGAAGCGGTCAGCAGCGAAGAGGTCACCCTGACCGAAGAGAACACGCGCTCGTCCGACGAGGAGTTCGAAACCGAGGTCGGCGGCAACGCACAGACCGAGGCCAATACAGAGACGGCCCCGGCCGCAGGCACGCCGCGCACCAGCGACGACCGTGACGAGAACCTGCGCGACATCCTGACCGCCGCCGCGGCGATCGGGCTTGGTGCCTATGCCATCGGTCAGGTGACCGATGATGGCGGCACGGTCGTGGCGAACACCGGCGACCGCGTCGTGGTCGAGAACAACGGGCGGTACCGGATCATCAAGGACGACGACGCCCTGCTGCGCCGTCCCGGAAGCGACGTGCGGGTTCAGACCTTCGAGGACGGCTCGACCCGCAGCACGGTCACCGCAGAGGACGGCACTCAGACCGTGACTGTGCGCGCCGCCGACGGCCGTGTGCTGCGCCGGACCCAGATCTATCCCAACGGGGACCAGGTGGTGCTGTTCGACGACACGCGCCAGGTCGAGGCCGTGAACGTGCAGCAATTGCGCGACACCCGGGCGCAGGAATACGAGTATGCCAACGCGTCGGAAGACGAGTTGCGTACCGCCATCCTTGCCACGCGGAACGCGCCTGACACCCGCCGCTACTCGCTGAACCAGGTTCGGTTCGTGGACGCGGTGCGCCACCAGGTGCCGGTGATCGCGCTGGACACGGTGAACTTCGAGACCGGCAGCGCGGTGATCCGCCCGGAAGAGGCCAGGGATCTTTCGGTTCTGGGCAATGCCATGCGGGACGCGATTGCCGAAGATCCGCGGCAGGTGTTTTTGATCGAAGGTCATACCGATACGGTCGGCCCGGCCAGCATGAACCTTGCCCTGTCCGACCGCCGCGCGGAGTCGGTGGCGCTGGCGCTGACCGAGTATTTCGACGTGCCCCCGGCGAACATGATCGTGCAGGGCTACGGCGAATCCGACCTCAAGGTCCGCGAGGCCGGTGACATCCGGGCAAACCGCCGCGCGGCGGTTCGCAACATCACCAGCCTGCTGAACGAAAGCTGAGCGCGTCCCCGGGGGACCGACAGGGCCGCCCTCCGCATATCGCGGGGGGCGGCTTTTCCATGTGCGACGCCCAAGATTCTTCGTACGAAGAATCTTGGGCCGGCCCGGGCCGAAATTGCGTTTGTGAAAGCGGTGGGACGGGCCCATATTGGCGCCATGACGGACCGTTTCGACACCATCCCCGAAACCGCACTCGCCTGGTTCGAGGCCGGCAAGGGCGCTGCGCTGGCCACTGTGGTCGAGACGTGGGGCAGTGCGCCCCGGCGCGTGGGCAGCCAACTGGCCATTTCCGGTGAGGGCGAGATCGAAGGCTCGGTCTCGGGCGGCTGCGTCGAAGGCGCGGTGGTGGCCGAGGCGTTGGACGCCATCGAGGGCGGCAAGCCGGTGATGCTGGAATACGGCGTCAGCGACGGGGACGCCTTTGCCGTGGGGCTGGCCTGTGGCGGCACGATCCGGGTCTTGGTGGAGCCGGTAGGTTCGGTGATGCCGGTCGATATCCTGAAAGACCTTGTGTTGGCGCGCGAGGCGCGTGTGCCTGTGGCGTATATCACCGGCATGAAAGCCGAGCGCAGGCTGGAGCGCGAGGGTCATGCCGAGCGTTTCCGCGCTGATCGCTCGGGGTTCGAGGAAGACGGCACGACCTTTGTCGCGATCCACAACCCGCCCTTGCGGATGATCATCGTCGGCGCAGTGCATATCGCCCAGGCGCTGGTGCCGATGGCGCGGGTGGCTGGGTACGACCCGCTGTTGATCGATCCGCGCGAAAGCTTTGGCAGCGAGGCGCGGTTTCCCGGAGAGACGATTCTGCACGACTGGCCCGACGAGGCGGTTGCAGCCTACGGGCTGGACAGCCGCACGGCCTTGGTACTGCTGACCCATGACCCCAAGCTGGACGATCCGGCGCTGGAGGCGGCGCTGGCGTCGGAAGTTTTCTATATCGGGGCGCTGGGCTCGATCCGGACCCATGCGAGCCGCGTGGCGCGGCTGGAGGAGAAGGGGTTCGGCGCCGATCAGATCGCGCGCATTCACGGGCCCGTGGGGCTGGATATCGGCGCGGCGGGACCGTCGGAGATCGCCGTGGCGATCCTCGCGGAAGTGACGCAAGTGCTCAGGAAAGGCGGATGAAGTTCGGGCCGGTCGCGCTGGCGGAGGCGGAGGGCGCGATCCTGGCGCATAGCGAGCACCTGCCGGACGGTCGGCTGCGCAAGGGGCAGGTTCTGGCGGAGGCGGATATCGCGCGGCTGCGTGCGGCGGGGTTTGCCGAGGTCGTCGTCGCCATGCTGGAACCGGAGGACCTGCACGAGGATGCCGCCGCCGCGCGGCTGGCCGAGGCGGTGCTGGACGGGGCTGCGGGCCTGTCGCTGAGCCGTGCGTTCACCGGGCGCGTCAACCTGGTGGCGGAGGCGCCCGGCGTGGTGGCGGTGGACGCGGGCAAGGTCGCGGCGGCCAACATGCTGGACCCGATGATTACGCTCGCCACTGTCGCGCCGTGGTTCCAGACGCATCCCGGCGGCATGGTGGCGACGGTCAAGATCATCTCTTACGGGGTGGCGGCAGAGGCGCTGGACCGCGCGGCGGAGGCCGCGCGCGGTGCGATCCGTCTGCACCGGCCGCAGTTCGGGACCGCCAGCCTGATCGTCAGCGACACGGCCGATGGTCCCGGCCTGCGCGGGGTGGAGGCGATCCGCACGCGGCTGGCGAGCCTGGGGATGCGGCTGCGCCAGACGCTGAGTTGCCCGCACGAGACGCCCGCGCTGGCCGAGGCGATCTCGGCGGCGACCGGAAAGGTGGTTCTGATCCTGACCGGATCGGCCACGTCGGACCTGCGCGACACCGGCCCCGAGGCCCTGCGGCGGGCCGGCGGGCGGGTCGAGCGGTTCGGGGTGCCGGTCGATCCCGGCAACCTGCTGTTCCTGGGGCGGCTTGAGAGCGCCCGGTGATCGGCCTGCCCAACAGCGCGCGTTCGCCGGTTCTGCACGGGGCGGACTGGGTGCTGGCGCGGGTGGCCTGCGGGGTGCCGATCGGCGCGGCAGACTTTGCGGCGATGGGCGTAGGGGGCCTGCTGAAGGAGATCCCCACGCGCCCGCAGCCGCGACAGCGCAAACAGACCGGTTAGTTGCGCCGGGCAGGGGGCAGGCGCCCGCCCGGCGTCTGGTTTCAGGCGTCCAGCTGCGACAGCTTTTCGAGGATGCCGGTCCAGCCCCAGCGATGGCCTTCGCGCTGATCCTCGCTGACGAAGCGGACCTGCGTGAGCTGCACGCGCGTGCCGCCGGAGCCGGGGGTGAAGGTGATCGTCACCTCGCTGTCGTCGCGTGAGGCATGACTTTCCCACGTAAAGACCAACCGGTTGGGCCGGTCGATAACCCTGTAGGTGCCGGTGTGGGGCAGGTCCTTGTCGCCGTTGCGCATGATGATCTCGAACCGCCCGCCCTCGACCGCGTCCGAGGACGCGCTGGGCACGATGGTTTCGCCGGGGCAGATGAAGCGTTTCATGGTGTCGGGGTCGAGCCAGGCGTCGAACAGGCGCTCGGGCGTGGCGTCGATCACGCGTTCGACGGTGAGCGTGAGGTCTTTTTCGGTGACAGTCATGGGGCGGTCTCCTGTGTGAGCAGATGGTCGAGCGCCTCCAGCCGGAGGGCCCAGATCGAACGCAAGTCGCGGAACCAGCGGTCGACATGGGCCAGTTCCTCGACCCGCAATTCGATCATGTGCTCGCGCCATTCGGTGCGGCGCGTGACCAGCCCCGCGCCTTCGAGCACCTTGATGTGCTTGGAGACGGAATTGAGGCTCATGTCGAAATGCGCGGCGATGTCGGTCACCCGGAGCGGTCCCTGCTGCGCCAGGAGCGTCAGGATGGACCGGCGGGTGGGGTCGCCTGCGGCCTTGAAAATATCGGTCAGTCGGTGCTGTGATTTTTGTTCAACCATAAGGGTGAATAACACGGCGCCGGCGGTCAATCAACCAAATAGGTGAATGATAGAGCGCGTCTGCGGCGGGCCGGGTCGATCCGCGAGCGCGGGAACCGCGCGCCGGCAGGACGCGCGCAAGTACGACGAAGGCAGGGGGCGGCGCGACAGAAAGTGCCTTCTCAAGCGTGGGGCGGCGTGTTTAACTCCGGGCAGCCAATTAGAAAAGCCAATGGGAGGAGCCGATGGCACAGGTCAAGATGACCGTGAACGGCAAGCCTGCGTCCGGCGAGGTGGAAGGACGCACGCTTCTTGTCGATTTTATCCGTGATACGCTGGGCCTGACCGGCACGCATGTGGGCTGTGACACCAGCCAGTGCGGCGCCTGCGTGGTGCATGTGGACGGCAAGGCGGTGAAGGCCTGCTCGATGTTCGCGGCCGAGGCCGAGGGCACGGAGGTGACCACGATCGAGGGAATGGCCGCGGAGGACGGCACCATGACCCCGGTCCAGCAGGCGTTCCAGGAGTTCCACGGGCTGCAATGCGGGTTCTGCACGCCGGGCATGGTGATGTCGGCGGAGGCCCTGCTGAAGGACAACCCGACGCCGACCGAGGCAGAGGTACGAGAGTATCTGAAGGGCAATATCTGCCGCTGCACCGGGTATCACAATATCGTCAAGGCGATCCTGGCGGCGTCGGGACAGGATGTCAGCAAAATCGCGGCGGAGTAGGCGCGGATGCTGACCAGCCCCCCCAAGCTGCGCACCTGCCTTTGGTTTCACGACCGCGCCAGGGAGGCGGCCGAGCTTTACGTGACCCTGCTGCCCGACAGCCGGATTGACGAGGCCAGCGAGGTCGATGCTGATGTGGTCGTGGTGGAATTGACCCTCGCGAATGTGCCTTATCAGTTCTTGCAGGCGGGACCGCATTTCACCCTGACGCCTGCCGCGTCGATCAGTGTTCTGACCGAGGATCAGGCAGAGACCGACCGCCTTTGGCACAAGCTGAGCGACGGGGGCGAGGAAGGGATGTGCGGCTGGCTGACGGACCGGTTCGGCGTCAGCTGGCAGATCGTGCCGCGCCGGTTGCTGGAGTTGCAGGGCGGCCCCGGTGCCGAGGCGGTGCGGGCGGCCATGTTCAAGATGAAGAAGATCGAGATTGCGGCCCTGGAAGAAGCCGCGGCCTAAACAACAGGATCGGGCCAGTGCGCCCGCCAATATGGGAGGACTAACACATGCCCAAAGATGGTGGCATCGGCGCCAGTTCCAAGCGGCGCGAGGACGTACGGTTCCTGACGGGGGCCGGCAATTATACCGACGACATCAACCTGCGCGGACAGGCCTATGTGTATTTCCTGCGCTCGGACGTCGCACACGGCACGCTGGACAACGTGGACACCAGCGCCGCCGAGGGCATGCCCGGGGTGCTCAAGGTTTTCACCGGCGCGGATTTCGCCGAGGTGGGGGGCATTCCCTGCGGCTGGCAGGTGACCGACCGGCACGGGCAGCCCATGCAGGAGCCGCCGCACCCGGTGCTGGCGCAGGGCAAGGTGCGGCATGTCGGCGATCCCATCGCCGCCGTGGTGGCGGAGACGCGCGACCAGGCGCGCGACGCCGCCGAGGCGATCGAGGTGGACATCACCGACCTGCCCGCCGTCATGGACATGAAGGAGGCGCTGAAGGACGGGGCCACCAAGGTGCATGACGACCTGACCGACAACCTCTGCTACGACTGGGGGTTCGTCGAGGAGAACAAGGACGCGGTCGAGGAGGCGATCAAGAACGCCGCGCATGTCACGACGCTGGAACTGGTGAACAACCGGCTGGTGCCGAACGCGATGGAGCCGCGCGTGGCCGTGGGCGATTACAGCCGCGCGACCGACGACAGCACGCTTTATACCACGTCGCAGAACCCGCACGTGATCCGCCTGCTGATGGGCGCCTTCGTGCTGGGCATTCCCGAGCACAAGCTGCGGGTGGTGGCGCCGGACGTGGGCGGCGGTTTCGGGTCGAAGATCTATCACTATGCCGAGGAAGCCTTCTGCACCTTTGCCGCGAAAAAGCTGAATCGGCCTGTGAAGTGGACCTGCTCGCGCTCGGAGGCGTTCATCAGTGACGCCCATGGCCGGGATCACGTGACCAAGATCGAACTGGCGCTGGATGCGGACAACAACTTTACCGCTGTACGCACGGAAACCTATGCCAACATGGGGGCGTATCTGTCGACCTTCGCGCCGAGCATCCCCACGTGGCTGCACGGCACGCTGATGGCGGGCAACTACAAGACGCCCAATATCTACGTGAACGTGAAGGCGGTCTTTACCAACACCGTGCCGGTCGATGCCTATCGCGGGGCCGGGCGGCCCGAGGCGACGTACCAGCTGGAGCGCGTCATCGACAAGGCGGCGCGGGAGTTGGGCGTGGACCCGATCGAGCTACGGCGGCAGAACTTCATCACCGAGTTCCCCTATGCCACGCCGGTGGCCGTGGAATACGACACGGGCGATTACAACGCCACGATGGACAAGCTGCTGGAGATCATCGACAAGGACGGTTTCCAAAAGCGGCTGGAAGAGAGCAAGGCGAAGGGCAAGCTGCGCGGGCTTGGCATCAACTGCTATATCGAGGCTTGCGGCATCGCGCCGTCGAACCTAGTGGGTCAGTTGGGCGCGCGTGCCGGTTTGTATGAATCGGCCACCGTGCGGGTGAATGCGACCGGCGGGATCACCGTCATGACCGGCAGCCACAGCCACGGACAGGGGCACGAGACCTCGTTTGCCCAGGTGGTGGCCGACATGATCGGGATCGACGAGAGCATGATCGAGATCGAGCATGGGGATACGGCCAATACGCCGATGGGCATGGGCACCTACGGGTCGCGCTCCATCGCCGTGGGCGGCAGTGCCATGGTCAAGGCCACGGAAAAGATCATCGCCAAGGCCCGCAAGATCGCGGCGCACCTGATGGAGGCCTCGGAGGCCGATATCGAGCTGAAGGACGGCCAGTTTACCGTCGCGGGCACCGACAAATCGGTGGCCTGGGGCGACGTGACGTTGGCGGCCTACGTGCCGCACAACTATCCGCTGGAGGAGATCGAGCCGGGACTGGAGGAGACCGCGTTCTACGATCCGGCAAATTTCACCTATCCCTCGGGCGCCTATGCCTGCGAGGTCGAGGTCGACCCCGAGACCGGCAAGGTCACCATCGAGAGCTTTGCCGCCGCGGACGATTTCGGCAATGTCATCAACCCGATGATCGTGTCGGGCCAGGTGCATGGCGGGCTGGCGCAGGGGATCGGGCAGGCGCTCTTGGAGCAGACCTCCTACGATGCCGACGGTCAGCTGCTGAGCGCGTCTTACATGGACTACGCCATGCCGCGCGCCGATGACGTGCCGTTCTACGATGTCGACCATTCGTGCCAGACGCCCTGCACGCACAACCCGCTGGGGGTGAAGGGCTGTGGCGAGGCCGGGGCGATCGGCAGCCCGCCATCGGTGGTCAACGCCGTGGTGGATGCGCTACAACGCGCGGGTCATGACGTGACGCATATCGACATGCCGCTGACGCCCTCGCGCGTCTGGGCCGCGATGCAAGGGTAAGGAGAGAGACAATGTACGCATTCGAAATCGAACGCCCGAGCACTGTGGCCGACGCGGTCGCGCTGCTCAAACAAAGCGACGAGAACCAGGCGCTGGGGGGCGGGCAGACCCTGATCCCCACGCTGAAGCAACGGCTGGCGGCACCCGAGGTGCTGGTCTGCCTGAGCGGGATCGACGAGATCAAGGGCGTCTGCACGGACGACGAGGGCCGCATCTGCATCGGCGGGGGCACGACCCACGGCGATGTGGCGGCGGGATCGGGCGCCTATCCGGCGCTGGTCTGGCTGGCACAGAATATCGGCGACCCGGCGGTGCGCAACCGGGGCACCATCGGCGGGAGCCTGGCCAACAACGACCCCTCGGCGTGCTATCCGGCGGCGGTGCTGGCCTCGGGCGCGACCGTGGTGACGAACGAGCGCGAGATCGCGGCAGATGATTTCTTCGAGGGCATGTTTGCGACCGCGCTGAACGACGGCGAGATCATCACCGAGGTGAAATTCCCGGTGCCGGAGAAGGCGAACTACCAGAAGTTCGAACAGCCCGCCTCGCGCTTTGCGCTGGTGGGTGTCTTCGTGGCGAAGTTCGCCGACGGGGTGCGCGTGGCGGTCACCGGCGCGTCCGAAGAGGGCGTGTTCCGTTGGACGGAAGCCGAGGAGGCGCTGAGCGGCAATTTCTCGGCCTCGGCGCTGGAGGGGCTGTCGGTGCCGGCGGACGGGATGATCTCGGACCTGCATGGCTCCGGCGCTTATCGTGCGCATCTGGTGGGCGTGCTGACCCGGCGGGCGGTGGAGGCCGCCTGAGGCCAGAGCGGCTCGAGAACTGCGAAACCCGGCCCTTCGAGGCCGGGCTTCGCCTTGAGCAGCCCATTTTTTGCGTAAAAAATGGACTGGAAAATGCGCATTTTCCAAGGCGGAAATTACGTAAATTCCGGGCCGGAAAATTGCAATTTTCCGATCCGATTTCTTGCAAGAAATCGGTCGGGGCGTTGATCATGACGCGGCAATTGGGAGGCTTGCAGCGCGGTGCGGCCCGCCTTGTGGATAAGTGTCACATGCCCGTCACGGAATCGCGCTACCCAAACCGCAAGATGTACCGCCATATCCGGCGCTTGCCAGAGACGAAACACGATATATAGTGAACACAACAACAGGGGCGGCTGCCACGCCCCGCACCAGAGCATGAGGCGATACGAGCGGGGGTAAGTAAGGTCATGGATGCAGATTTCAGAACGGAATTCGTAAGGGCGCCCTCGGCGCTGAAACATCATCCGGCGCTGGTTCTGAACGCCGACTATCGCCCGCTGTCCTATTACCCGCTGTCGCTCTGGCCCTGGCAGGATGCGGTAAAGGCGGTGTTCCTCGACCGGGTGGATATCGTGGCCGAGTACGAAGACACGGTGCGAAGTCCCTCGACCGAGATCAGGATACCGTCGGTCATCGTCCTCAAGGATTATGTCAAACCTCAAAAGCGCGTGGCCTTCACGCGCTTTAATTTGTTTTTGAGGGACGAATTCCGCTGCCAGTATTGCGGATCGAAGGGCGACCTGACCTTCGACCACGTGGTGCCGCGCGCCAAGGGCGGGATCACGTCCTGGGAGAACGTGGTGGCGGCGTGCAGCCCGTGCAACCTGCGCAAGGGGTCCAAGAGCCTGCGGCGCTCGGGGCTGAGCCTGCGCAAGCCGCCGCGCGCGCCGGCCGCGGAACAGCTGCGCAATCTCGGGCGGAAGTTTCCGCCCAACCACCTGCATGAAAGCTGGATCGACTTCCTTTACTGGGATGCCGAGCTGGAGGCCTAGGGCGATTTTGTAAAAGATTGACCTCAGACCGATCTGCGTGTTGGCTTTGCCGGGCAAACGCGCGGGAGGGTGGGATGCGTCTGGGAATATTTCAATGCGATGCGGGCGGTCTGTCGACCAGTGCCCGGCTGCGCGCGCTGGAGCTGCGGCTGGCCGAGCGTGAGGTCGACCTGATGGTCTGCCCCGAACTTTTCGCCTCGGGCTATATGGGCGCGGATCACGCGGCGCTGGCCGAACCGGCCACGGGGCCGTTTTTCCAGGACGTGGCCGAAATGGCGAAGCGGCACGAAACGGCCGTCTGCTATGGCTATCCGGAAGCGGCGGATGGCGTGATCTACAATGCCGCGCGGCTGGTGGGAGCGGATGGCGCGGCGCTGGCCAACCACCGCAAGCGGTTGCCTTCGCCGGGGAGTTTCGAGGACGAGAGTTTCGCCAATGGCGATACGCTTACGCTGGTGGATCATGGCGGGATGCGCATCGCGATCATCATCTGCTACGAAGTCGAACTGCCGGAAAGCCTGCGGGCGGCGGCGTTGCACGGGGCGGAGCTGGCGCTGGTGCCGACGGCGCTGGTCGATGAGTGGGGCCTGGTGGCCGAGAAACTGGTGCCGACGCGGGCCTTCGAGAACGGGCTGTGGCTGGCCTATGCCAATCACGCGGGCGAGGAGGGCGGCGCGCGCTATCTCGGCGGCAGCCGGATCGTGGCTCCGGACGGGGTGGAAGAGGCCGTGGCGGGCGCGGAGGAGACGGTGATTGCCGCCGATGCCGATGCCGAACGTGTGGCGGCGGCGCGGGGTCGGCTGCCGTTCCTGCGCGATGCGGTCAGATTGTGAAGCGCTGACATGACCGGTCCATTTGGACCAGACGCCGAGAACATTGGATGAAACAGGCCGGGCAGGGGCCCGGCCCGTCATTTATGGCTCAGGCCGCGGCGCGGTTGCGGCGGCGTTGGCGGCGGGGTTTGCCCGCGCCCTGGTTCTGACCACCGGCGTTCGCGTGGGCTTGTCCATTGCCGCCCTGCGAAGGCTTGCGGCGGCGGCGGTTCGGGCCGCCGTTGCGCTTTTTCGGGCCTTGATTCTGCTCGTTGACCGGGGCGGTGCCACTGGCGACGGGAACGGTAATCTTCATCACCTTCTCGATGTCGCGCAAAAGGTCCGCTTCTTCAGGGGCGCAGAGCGAGATGGCCTCGCCTTCGCGGCCCGCCCGCGCGGTGCGGCCGATGCGGTGGACGTAGTTGTCGGCCACTTCGGGCAGATCGTAGTTGACCACGTAGGCGACGCCCGGAATGTCGATGCCGCGTGCGGCCACATCCGTGGCGACGAGGATGTTGGTGGTGCCATCGCGGAACGCCTTCAATGCGCGGTCACGCTGGCCCTGGCTTTTGTTGCCGTGGATCGAGGCGGCGTTGAAGCCATCGGCCACCAGCCCCTTCATCAGCCGTTCCGCGCCGTGCTTGGTGCGGGAGAAGACGAGGGTCAGCGCGTGCGGATCATCGGCCAGGATCTCGCGCAGCTTGGACGACTTGTCGTTCTTGGCGACGTGGTGCACCGATTGTGTGATCTTGTCGGCGGCCTTGCCCGGGGGCGAGACCTGCACCCGGCGCGGGTTGGTGAGGTAGGCGGCGGAGATCTCTTCCATCTGCTTGGGCATGGTGGCCGAGAACAGCATGGTCTGGCGCGGGCTGCCCAGGTGCGGCGCGATCTTGCGCAGGGCGTGGATGAAGCCCATGTCGAGCATCTGGTCGGCCTCGTCGAGCACCAGGTGGCGCGCGGTGGACAAATCGAGCGCGCGGCGTTCCATCAGGTCGATCAACCGGCCTGGCGTGGCGACGAGTATGTCGGTGCCGCGCGACAGAAGGCTGATCTGCTTGCCGATGGACTGCCCGCCGACGACGGTGACGACGCGCAGCTTGGTGCCTTTGGTCAGGCCGCGCAGCGACTCGGCGATCTGGTTCACCAGTTCGCGGGTGGGGGCGAGAATGAGGGCCTTGACGGTTTTCTCGGCGGGCTTGCCGGGCATGTCCAGCAGGTGCTGGATGAGCGGGAGGCCGAAGGCCAGCGTCTTGCCGGTGCCGGTTTGGGCGAGGCCCATGACATCGTGACCTTCCAGCGCCAGCGGAATGGCCTTGTTCTGGATGGGCGTCGGTTCTGTCAGACCGGCGGTCTTGAGGGCGGTATTGAGTTCGGGCGCGAGGCCCAGCATGTCGAAATCGTACAAGTCGTATCCTTTGCGGGCCACAAGGCGGACTGCCCACGGCCAATGGGGGAGGCCCGCACGGGATGCGCGAACCAAGAGGGTTGGGCGGCGGCCTTAAGACGGGGCGGGCGTATCCCGCGCCACCTGGCGCCGCATCAGAAACCCTGCGTGATGGGGGAACTGGAAAAATCGGGCTGGTTGCTGGTTCGGGCGGCTGGCCCGGCTCACGCGCAATCGCAGCGATAGGCGACAGATGGGGGATTGCGGGGTAAGTGTCAAGGGATAGTTGGGTCTCGCGCCCCATCGCCCGAAGCCGTGCACCGCAGGACCGGCAGTCTCCCCGGAAGTTGCAGTTTTAGCAGTGAGAAAACCTTTGACCCTGACGTTAGTGTCAGGGCGCTAAGCGTGGCTTTCATGCAATTCGAGAGATTCGCACACAGGAGATCATGCGACATGACGGAAAGAACCACGGAGGCACTGCGCGCCAAGGTCCAGGACCTTATGAAATACGGCACCAGCGCAAACATGGAAGAGTTGGACAAGATCTATCACGAAGATATCGTCGTGATGGATCTGAGCATCGACGGGCGGCTTGTCACTTTGCAGAAACAGGAGTTCATGGCCATGCTGAAGGACGCGTTCAAAGACAAGATCCCGGAAGATCACATGTGGTCGAGAATTCACAGCGTGACAGTGGATGGTGATCGCGGCCATGTCCTTATATCCCGAAAGATCCCGGTGGGAGGACCCAGCATGCACATCGAACTCAGCATCGATTTCATCTTTGAAGACGGACGCTGGCAGGTGATCCGCGAAGTCAACTTCAGCCGCCCGGACGCAGAGACGGCCTGATGCCCGGTGGGCCGGGTGGATGCGATCATCCATCCGGCCCAAACTTGAACGACGCCGGCATGGTTTCCATCTGTGTCGGGCCAGACGGAGGATGCAACATGCAGGCGAAGGAAGCAGCGGAACGGCTGGGGCTCACGCAGCGCATGTTGCGCCATTACGAGAAGGAAGGCCTGCTGGAGGTTGGCCGCGCCGTCAACGGGTATCGCAGGTATACCGACGCCGATTTACGGCGCGCAGGCCGCATCCGCGATTTCATAGCCACGGGATTCTCGACGCGCGAAATCCGCGCGATGAGTGCCTGCCTGTCCGACGATGGTGCCGGGCCATGTGCCGGCGGCATAGAGAAATTGACCGAGAAGCTTGAACATATCGACCGACTTGGATCCGAGCTTGAAGAAAAGCGCAAAGCTATTCTGGAAAGGCTCGACGCCCTGAGAAAGGCCCTGCCGTAGGCGCTCGGTCCGATGTTGGTCGCGCACAAGCCACCTCGATGCGGCTTGGATCCATGAGCGTCACAACAAAAAGGCGCCGCGGTTTTCCCGGCGCCTTCCTATTGAGTATGCATCGCGGTCAGCTTTTGGCGGGCTCGTTGGCCGCGGCAGGCGCGGGGGAGGCCGATTGCTGTGCCGGTGTGGCGGGTTTCTTGCCGCCGGCGTTGAGCGGGTCGTCCTGGCGTTGCACCGAGCCCTCGAAATGGGCGCCGGATTCGATGGCGATGGTCTTGTGGATGATGTCGCCTTCGACGCGGGCGGTCGAGGTCAGGCGCACCTTGAGGCCACGCACGCGGCCCACGATGCGGCCGTTGATCACCACGTCGTCGGCAATCACCTCGCCCTTGATCGTGGCGCTTTCGCCGATGGTCAGCAGGTGGGCGCGGATGTCGCCCTCGACAGTGCCTTCGACCTGGACGTCGCCGGTGGTCTTGAGGTTGCCGGTGACGTGCAGGTCGGTCGACAGGACCGAGGCGGGGGGCTTGGCCTTGGGGGCCGTGGCCTTGAATTCGCCGCTGCTGGCGGCGCTGGTGTCCTTGCGCGGTTCGGCCGGCGCGGCGGGTTTGGCCGCAGAATCCTGCTTCGGCGCGGGGTCGTTGATTTTGCTTTTAGAAAACATCTCTTGCAGCCTTGATGTAGATCATGGGATTGACGGCCTTGCCGCCGACACGGACCTCGTAGTGTAGATGGGTGCCGGTGGAACGTCCAGTGCTCCCCATATCACCAATTCGATCCCCGCGCGAGACCCTTTGGCCCTTTTTGACCCGGATCTGGGACATGTGGGCGTAGCGCGTCTCGATGCCGAACTCGTGCTGGATCTTGACCAAGCGGCCATAGCCCGACTGCCAGCCGGCGTGAACCACGACGCCATCGGCGGTGGAATAGATGGGGGTGCCGTGAGGCGCCGCGAAATCGGTACCCGAATGCATCCGGCCCCAGCGCATCCCGAAGCCCGAAGTGTAGCGGAAGGAGGACTTCACCGGCATGGCGAAGGGCGCCTTTTGCGCCGCGATGCGGTAGAGGTTCAGCTTGTCCATGCCCCGAAGGATGCCGTTGGCGCGGCTGGCATCCGCCGAGGGTTCCTCGCCGCGGGTGGAGAAGCTGAGCGGCATCAGCGGGCCGCCCTGGCCGGAATAGCCCGAGCGCACGGTGGCGATGAGGTTGTCGGGGTTCATGCCGGCGGCGCTGAACATCTTGTCCAGCGGCTCGACCGAGATCGCCATCGCCTCTTCGAGTTGTCGAAAGATCTGGTCGTTCTGGTCCTGCATCAGCTGGATCTGGCTGGCCATCTCGTCGGCGCGCAGCAGCGCATCCTGCGCGTCGGCGGTGATCTGGTCGCGTTCCTGCGCGGTCGCGGCCAGCTGGGAGGACAGGAAATCGACCATCGGATCCTCGCCCGTGCCGCCCGGCGTACCGGGCAGGGGCGTGTCGCCGGAATTCTCGATCGCCGCGGTCAGCTGTTCGGCCTCGTTGCGGGCGCTGTCGCGGTCTTTCATGGTGCGGCGCAGGGTCGACTGGATCACCTCGATCCCGGTTTCCAGTTCACGACGGCGGGTCTCGGAGGACAGAAGCTCGGTCTGCATGACCGAGATCTGTTCAAGCGCGGAGTTGAAGCGGTTCTGCGCGGCCAGTGCCTCTTCGGCGCGCTTGTCGCGCTCCTCTTCCAGGGCGTTGAGCCGGGCCTCGTAGGTGCGCTGATCGCGTTTGGCCTGTTCGCGGAAATTGCCGGAGCCGATCGAGTCCATCACCAGAACGGCGGTGGCGATGATCGCCCAGGCCACGATGGCCGATGCGCCGAGAAAGGCGATGAGTTGGGTTGCAGGGCGTAGACGGATGAAGCGTGTGTCTGTGTCGGACCGCAGGAAAACGCGGCGTTCCGGGAAGTGTTTTTCCAACAGGTGATTCAGCTTGATCAAAAATCGACTGCGCACGATCGGATCCGTCCCTTTCAGCCTTTCCCAATGTCGATGCTCAAACCTTCGCCGCGTCTTGCTGGATCGCGGAGCTGTCCATTCACTGCCGGATGGTCCGGTGGCATCGTCCGAGGTTGGGTACACAGAGGTTCACTTTTGGGCAAGGTTTTTGACCACCTTGATGAGAACAGACGGCGATTTGACGCGTAATTGGCAGAATATTGCCGATTTATAAGGGCTTGATGGCACGAATGCGCTTTCAGGACCCTGTTTTGCGCTCTGCCAGGGGCCAATAGAAGTCTGGCGGCAGGCCGGCCTCGGCGCGTTTTTCCTCGTTGAAGGGCGGTTTGAGCGCGCCGTGGAAATAGCGGCGGACAAGATCGTGAAACGTCTCTTTCGGATCCATGTCGTGTCGCCCGCAAAGGAAATGGAACCACTTGGAGCCATAGGCGACATGGCCCACTTCCTCGGCGTAGATGACCTTGAGCGCCTCGACGGTCCGGTCCTCGCCGGCGTTCCGGAAGAGGTCGATCATGCCGGGCGTCACGTCGAGGCCGCGGGCCTCCAGCACCATGGGCACCACGGCCAGACGGCCCATGAAATCGTCGGCCGTGTCCTCGGCGGCGCGCCACATGCCGGCATGGGCGTCGAGTGCGCCGTAATGGCTGTCCTTCGCTTCGAGGCAGTCGCATACGAGGTTGAAATGCTTGGATTCCTCGTCGGCCGACTTCACCCAGTCGTCGTAGAAGCCGATGGGCATCTTCACGTCCGTGAAGCGCGCGATGATGTCCCAGTGCAGGTCCACCGCGTTCAGTTCGATATGCGCCACGGCGTGCAGAATCGCCAGCCGCCCGGGCGCGGTTCCGGGGCGGCGGCGCGGCACGTCGCGCGGGTCGAGCAGGCGCGGCAGGTCGGGGCGCGCCGGGCGCGGCGGCGGCGCCGCCTGGCCCACGGGCAGGTCCCGCCCGGCCGCGCGGGCGGCGAACCAGGTCTCGGCATGGCGCCGCGACAGTGCGGTCTTTGCGCGGCCGTCGGCCGTGGTCAGCACCTCGACGGCCATCTCGGCAAGGCTTTGGGCCGTCAAAGCGCGCGCACCGCGTCCAGCACCTCTTCGGCGTGGCCGTCGACCTTCACCTTGGGCCAGATCCGCGCGATCATGCCGTCCTGGTCGATCAGCACGGTGGTGCGTTCGATCCCCATGAAGGTCTTGCCGTACATCTTTTTCTCTTTCCAGGCGCCGTAATCCTCGCACACATGCGTATCAGCGTCAGAGAGAAGGGGAATGCCCAGCTGATGCTTGTCGCGGAACTTGTCGTGCTTGGCCACGGTATCCTTGGAAATACCAAAGATTTTGGCGCCGACCGCGTCGAAGTCCTCGACGAGGCCAGTAAAGGCGATGGCCTCCTTGGTGCAGCCGGGCGTGTCGTCCTTCGGGTAGAAGTAAAGGACCACCGGCGCGGGGCGCTGGTCGGACAGGGTGACAAGGTCGCCGCCGTCGCGGGGCAAGGCGAAATCCGGGGCCGGTTGGCCAGTCTCGATCATGCGGGATTCTCCCATGAGTAAAAAGTGAGTTCCAAATTAACGCTCAAGCGGCAAGAATAAAGCCGTGGGAGCAGACAAAAGCGCGGCCAACGCGCAGTAACGGGAAAATGAGCGACACAGCGCAGACAAAACCGCGTGGCAAACGCCTGAAACGGTTCGGCCTATGGAGCGCCGGTCTGGTGCTCGTGCTGTGCCTGGGGCTGAGTGTTGCGGTGATGGCGCTGGTCGGGACGCGCATATCGGCGCCGGAATGGGTGCGCGAGCGCGTGACGCGCGAGGTCAATGCCGCGGTCGACGGCGTGTCACTGCATTTCGGGGACATGGCGGTGGTGGTCGAGGAAGGCTGGGTGCCGCGCCTCTGGCTGCGCGACGTGTTGGTCCGGGACGAGACCGGCCTGCCCATCGCCAGCCTGTCGGACGTGCAGGGCACGGTTAACATGGGGGCGCTTTTGCAGGGCAAGGTTCAGCCAAGCGCGATCCGGCTTTCGGGGGCGCAACTGAGCTTTCGCCGCACCGGGGCGGGCGAGGTCGGCGTGACGCTGGGCGACGATCAGGCGACCACGCGCGAGCCGGTGACGGTGGCCACGCTGGCCGAGCGGCTGGACGATATCCTGAACCGGCCGGCCTTTCAGGCGCTTTCCCGGATCGAGGCCACCAACGTCTCTCTGCGCTACGAGGACGAGCGCACCGAGCGCGCGTGGACCGCCGATGGCGGGCGGCTGGAGGTCACGCGCGAGGGCGACGATATCCGCCTGCGCGGGGATTTCGCGCTGATCGGCGCGCGCGATTTCGCCACAACGTTGGCGCTGAACTATACCGGGCGGCTGGGCACGGCGGAATCCGAACTTGGCCTGAGCTTCGAGGACATGCCGGCGCGCGACGTGGCGGGGCAATCGCCCGCGCTGGCCTGGCTCGATGCGATCGACGCGCCGATTTCGGGGGCCTTGCGGGCCTCGCTCGACGCGGCGGGCCAGTTGGGGCCGCTCAATGCCACGCTGCAGATCGGCAAGGGCGCGGTCAGGCCCAACGACGCGACCGAGCCGATCGCCTTCGACTCGGTGCGCAGCTATTTCACCTACGATCCGTCCGAACACCGCATCAGCTTCAGCGAGCTGTCGATCGACAGCAAGTGGGTCAAGACCAGCGCTTCGGGGCATGCCTATCTGGTGGGGGTGGAGAACGGCTGGCCCAAGGAGATCCTGCTGCAGGTCGGCCTGTCGGAGGTGGTGGCCAACCCGATGGACCTTTATGTCGAGGCGATCACGCTTCAGGGCGCGCGCATGGACATGCGCCTGCGGCTGAAGCCTTTCGTGCTGAGCCTGGGTGAGCTGAGCCTGTCGGACCAGGACGAGGTGCTGCGGTTCAGCGGCGAGGCGCGGGCCGAGCCCGAAGGCTGGGACGTGACGCTGGACGGCCACATGGACCGGATCAACCCCGACCGGCTGATGCAGCTTTGGCCGGAACGGCTGGAGGTGAAGACCCGCGACTGGATAACGAAGAATATCCGCAGCGCGGACCTGCAGAATATCCAGCTTGCCCTGCGCAGCCTGCCGAAGCGCCGCCCGGATTTCTTTCTGGGGTTCGATTTCGAGAATTTCAGCACGCAGTTCATCCGCGACTTCCCGGTGATCGAGGACGCGCATGGGCACGCCTCGCTGATGGACAACCGCTTTGTGGTGTCGGCACTGGGTGGGCATGTGACGGCGCCGCAGGGTGGACGGGTGGACATCACCGGCACCAGCTTCGACATCCCCGACGTGACGGTGAAACGCACGCCGGCGCAAGTGAGGTTGCGCACGCGCAGCACGATCACCGCGGCGCTGTCGCTGCTGGACGAGCCGCCCCTGCAATTTCTGACCAAGGCCGGGCGCGAGGTGACGCTGGCCGACGGGATGGCGGAACTGGCCGGCGTGCTGGATCTGCGCCTTCTGGACAAGCTGACGGTGCAGGACGTGGACTTTGACGTGGGTGGCACCCTGCGCGACGTGCGCAGCGAGGTTCTGGTGCCCGGCAAGGTCCTTTCGGCGGCGGCGCTGGACGTGGCGATTGCCGACGATGTGCTGAGCGTGGCGGGCGCGGGCCGGATCGGGCAGGTGCCTTTCGACGGGCGGTTCGAGACCGATATCAGCCCCGGCGGCAATACCAGCACGGTGCGCGGCTGGATCGAGCTGTCCGAGCGTTTTGCCGAAGAGTTCGGCATCGGCCTGCCGCCGGGCAGCGTGTCGGGCGCGGGTCGGGCCGACATGGAGATCGATTTCGAGAAAGGTGCGCCGGGGGTGTTCCGCCTCAGCTCCAACCTGGCCGGGGTGGGGTTGCGCGTGCCACAGCTGGATTGGGCGCTGTCGCAGGGCGGCACGGGGCGGCTGGAGGCGTCGGGGCGGCTGGGTGAGCCGCCCTCGATCGACCGGCTGGAGATTGCCGCCGCGGGGCTTAACGCCCGTGGGGCGGTCAGCCTGCGCGACAACGGACAGCTGGACCGGGCCTCGTTCTCGCAGGTGCAGGTCGGCAGCTGGCTGAGCGCGCCGGTGCAACTGGTCGGGCGCGGAGCGGGCGTGACGCCGGCGGTGCGCGTGCAGGGCGGGTCGGTGGATTTGCGCCAGACCTCGCTGGGCGGCGATGGTGGCGGCGCGGCGCAGCAGGGGGCGCGGCGCGGCGGGCCGGTGTCGCTGGCACTCGACCGATTGCAGATATCCGATGGCATCGCGCTGACCGATTTCCGCGCCGATCTGGACATGTCGCGCGGGGCTGACGGCAGCTTTACCGGCCGGGTCAACGGCCAGACGCCGATCACGGGCCGCGTGATCCCGCAAGGCGGGCGCAGCGCCTTTCGCATACAGGCCGAGGATGCCGCCGGGGTGCTGGTGTCGGCGGGGCTGATCAAGGGCGCCCGCAACGGCAAGCTGGACGTGACGCTGGTGCCGGGCAAGGGGCCCGGTGTCTACGAGGGCAAGCTGACCGCAAAGGGCGCGATGCGCCTGAAGGATGCGCCTTCGATGGCGGCGCTCCTGAATGCGCTGACCGTCGTGGGCCTTCTGGAGCAACTGGGCGGCGAGGGCATCCATTTCGAACTGCTCGAAGCGCGGTTCCAGCTTTCGCCCGAGCGCGTAACGCTTTATTCCAGCAGCGCGGTGGGCGCCGCGATGGGGATCACGATGGACGGGTACTACTATCTTGAAAGCGGGCAGATGGACATGCAGGGGTGATTTCGCCGGTTTACCTGGTCAACGCCGTGGGCGGGCTGTTCACCCGGCGGGGCGAGGGGCTGTTCGGGTTCAACTACACGCTCAAGGGTCCGGCGCGCAGTCCGCGGGTCAGCGTCAACCCGCTTTCGGCCTTCACGCCGGGCATGTTCCGCGAGTTGTTCCGCCGGCCGGCGCCGGAACTGCCGCAATCGACACGGCCCGCGCAGGGTGATCAGCAAGGCACGCAGGGCGGCACCGACAGGCCGCAGTCGCAGGCGCCGCAGTCCAGCCCGCGCGTGCGCGACTTCAACAATCGTGAAGCCGGCCGATGAAGCTGTCGGATTTCGATTTCGACCTGCCCGAGACGCTGATCGCGACCCGGCCCGCAAGGCCGAGACCGTCGGCGCGGCTGCTGGTGGCCCAGGGCGAGACCATCACCGACGCGCGGGTCTATGACCTGGGCCTGTACCTGCGCCCCGGCGACCGGCTGGTCCTGAACAACACCAAGGTCATCCCCGCGCGGCTGTCGGGGCTGCGGCGGCGCGACAGTGCACAGGGCGAGACCGAGGCGCGGATCGAGGCGACGCTGCTGGACGCCACACCGGAGGGCGACTGGCGGGCGATGATCAAGCCGCTGAAGAAGCTGCGGACCGGCGAGTTGGTGCGCTTTGGCGCGGGGCTGGAGGCGACGCTGCTGGACAAGGAGGACGGGCAGGGCGTGCTGCGTTTCAACCTGTCCGGGGAAGATTTCGACGCCGCGCTCAACGCGGCGGGCGCGATGCCTCTGCCGCCCTATATCGCCAGCAAGCGCGCCGCCGACGACCGCGACCGGGACGACTATCAGACCGTCTTTGCCAAGGAGACCGGCGCCGTCGCGGCCCCCACCGCCAGCCTGCATTTCGACGACGACCTGCTCGCGAAGCTGGCGGCGCAGGGCGTGGCCTTCACCGAAGTGACGTTGCATGTCGGGGCGGGCACGTTTCTGCCGGTCAAGGTGGAGGACGTGACGACCCACCGGATGCATGCCGAATGGGGCGAGGTCGGCGAGGCCGCCGCTGCCGAGATCGCCGCGACGAAGGCGGTGGGCGGGCGGATCATCCCGGTTGGGACGACCGCGCTGCGCCTGATCGAGAGTGCCGCGCGCGGTGGCGCGATCTCGGCGTGGCGGGGGGAGACGGACATCTTCATCTATCCCGGTTTCGAGTTCCGGGTCACGGATGCGCTGATGACCAATTTCCACCTGCCCAAAAGCACGTTAATGATGCTGGTCAGCGCCCTGATGGGGCCGGACCGCATTAAGGATATCTACACCCACGCGATCCAGAATGAGTACCGATTCTTCTCCTACGGGGATTCGTCTCTGCTGGTGCCGCATGACGGGAGGAGGACAGAATGAAACTCAGCAAGGTGCCCGGATTCGTCAACCGCGTCATGTGGGTGGGGCTGATCACCAGTGCGGCGCTGTTGATCCTGAACTACGTGATCGAGGGGCTTGTCTGTGCAGCTATCGTCTTTGCCGCCAACCTTGCCCTCAAGCGCGAGCCGGTCAAGCTGTGGGTCTTTCGTGTGCTTACGGGGCTGTCCAAGGAAGAGCTGGAACGCGCGACACTTGCCGATTTGCAGGCCGGCGCCACCGCGCCCGCCGGCACCGAGGGCGAGCGCGACGACACCGACCGCTGAGCGCCCATGCAGGCCATCGCGCGGACGTCCGCCCATGCGCAGGCGGCGTGGACGCGGCGCGTGTTGAAAACTGGCCCAAACACTGGCAAGGCCTGCACCAGCGACGGAACGAGTCGCGTTTGAGCCAGACCCGCCGTCGGCCGCCCGGCTAGACGGGCACAAAGTTATTGGAGCCTCTGCATGTTTTCCGTTCTTTCCAGCGCCTGGGCCCTGTTGCTGGGCATGATGCTCTTGCAGGTCGGCAACGGCATGCAGGGCACGCTCCTGGGTGTGCGCGGCCAGATGGAAGGCTTCTCGACGCTGGAAATGTCGCTGGTGATGTCGGGTTATTTCCTGGGCTTTCTGTTCGGCTCGCGCATGGCGCCGGAGATGATCCGGCGGGTGGGGCATGTGCGGGTCTTCGCGGCGCTGGCCTCGATGATCTCGGCGGTGATGATCCTGTACCCGGCCTTCGCCAACCCCTGGGCCTGGGGCGTGGGGCGCGTGTTGATCGGGTTCTGCTTTTCCGGCGTGTACGTGACGGCCGAAAGCTGGCTGAACAACGCTGCCACGAACGACAACCGCGGCAAGGCGCTGTCGCTTTACATGATCGTGCAGATGGTCGGCATCGTCAGCGCGCAGGCGCTGATGCTGACCGCCGATCCGGGCGGTTTCGTGCTGTTCATCATTCCGTCGGTTTTGATCTCGTTGTCCTTCGCGCCCATTCTGCTGTCGATCAGCCCGACGCCGGCCTTCGACACCACCAAGCCGATGACGCTGCGCGAGATCATGAAGATCTCGCCGCTGGGTTGTGTCGGCATGTTCCTGCTGGGCGGGGTCTTTGCGGCGCAGTTCGGCATGGCGGCGGTCTATGGCGCCGAGGCGGGGCTGACCGTGGGGCAAATCTCGACCTTCGTGGCGACGTTCTATGTGGGGGCGATGCTGGTGCAGTACCCGCTGGGCTGGCTGTCGGACCGGATGGACCGACGCCTTTTGATCCTGATCGCGGCGGCCATCTCTGCGCTTGGCGCGGTGATCGGCATGGCGCTGGGTGGCGTGTTCTGGCTGTTGCTGGTGGCAGCCTTCCTGGTGGGGGGCATGTCGAACCCGCTCTATTCGCTGCTGATCGCCTATACCAACGACTTTCTCGGGTCCGACGACATGGCCGCCGCCGCGGGGGGCATGGTGTTCATCAACGGGCTGGGCGCTGTCTTTGGCCCGATCATCACAGGCTGGATCATGGGCGTGGTGGGGCCGAGCGGATACTTCCTGCATATCGCCACGCTGTGCACGCTGATGGCGGCCTATGCCGCGTACCGGATGACACAGCGGGCCGCGCCCTCGGCGGAGGAGACCGAAAGATATACCGCCGTCATGCCGAACGCGTCGCCCATGGCCGTGACCTATGCGCAGGAAGTCGCCATGGAAGCGGCGGAGGAAAATGCCGAGGATGGACAGGCCGCATGAGATTGCACATATGCACGGCACAGGCAGGAGAATGTCACGAAAGGTTGCCGTTGTTGCAATTCTTTACTGTCCATGCGGCGGTTCATGTCGTTAACCTGTTACATATGCGTGCTGCCCATTACGGGAGGATAGGATGACAGCGCCCGAAGATATATTGAGTTTCTGGCTCGACGAGGTCGGGCCGAAGGGTTGGTACGAGGCATCCGACGATCTGGACGAGACGGTGCGCGAAAGGTTTCTCGATGCCTATCGGCGCGCCTGCGACGGCACCAACGGCCTGTGGCTGACCTATCCCAGCGGCACGCTGGCCTATATCATCCTGATGGACCAGTTTCCGCGCAACATGTTCCGGGACGACGCGCAAGCCTTTGCCACCGACAAGTTCGGGCTGGCAGCCGCGAAGGCCGCGATCAACAAGGGCTGGGACACGCGCATTGACGTGCCTGCGCGGCAATTCTTCTACCTGCCGTTGATGCATTCCGAGAACCTGTGCGACCAGGATCGCTGCGTGCGGCTGATCTGTGAGCGGATGCCCGAGGACGGCGAGGGCAACCTGCTGCATGCGCGCGCCCACCGCGAGGTGATCCGCAGCTTCGGCCGCTTTCCGTATCGCAACGAGGTGCTGGGGCGCACGAGCTCGGACGCCGAGAAGACCTTCATGAAGAAGGGCGGGTATGGCGGCGTGGTGCGCGAGTTGCAGGACGCCGCCGCCGCCTGACGCCTGGCGCGTGACTCCTTGGAAAACATGGACAAACCGGGCCGGCCCGTGGCATCTTGTTGCGGGCAGGCTTTGCCGCGTTGTGGTGGGCCGCAAGATAGTTTAATATCAAACTATATTTTGGACACACCGGGAAACGGAGCATCGCATGGCCGCGCAATCCTATGACATGATCGTAATCGGGGCAGGGCCGGGGGGCTATGTGGCCGCCATCCGGGGCGCGCAACTGGGCCTGAAGGTGGCCGTGGTCGAGCGTGAGCACCTGGGCGGGATCTGTCTGAACTGGGGCTGCATCCCGACCAAGGCGATGTTGCGCTCGTCCGAGGTGTTTCACCTGATGCACCGGGCCAAGGAATTCGGCCTGAAAGCCGAGAAGATCGACTATGACCTTGACGCGGTGGTCAAGCGGTCGCGCGACGTGGCCAAGCAGCTGACCTCGGGCGTCGGTCACCTGATGAAGAAAAACAAGATCACCACGATCATGGGCGAGGCCAGGCTGACGGCCAAGGACAAGGTTTCGGTCAAGACCGAGAAAGGCAGCGAGGAACTGACCGCCAAGACCATCGTTCTGGCCACCGGCGCGCGGGCGCGCGAACTGCCCGGGCTGGAGGCCGATGGCGATCTCGTGTGGACCTACAAGCACGCGCTGAAGCCGCCGCGGATGCCGAAAAAGCTGCTGGTCATCGGCTCGGGTGCGATCGGGATCGAGTTCGCCAGCTTCTACAACACGCTGGGCGCCGAGACGACGGTGGTCGAGGTGATGGACCGCATCCTGCCTGTCGAGGATGCCGCGATCTCGGGCTTTGCCAAGAAGCAGTTCGAGAAGCAGGGCATGAAGATCATGGAAAAGACCACGGTCAAGCAGCTGGACCGTGCCAAGGGCAAGGTGACCGCGCATGTGGAGAAGGGCGGCAAGACCGAGAAGCTGGAGTTCGACACGGTGATTTCCGCCGTGGGGATCGTCGGCAATACCGAGAATCTCGGGCTGGAAGATCTGGGCATCAAGGTGGACCGGAGCCACGTGGTGGTGGACGAATATTGCCGCACCGGTGTCGAGGGGGTCTATGCCATCGGCGATCTGGCCGGCGCGCCCTGGCTGGCGCACAAGGCGAGCCACGAGGGCGTGATGGTGGCCGAGCTGGCCGCGGGCGGGCATCCGCACCCGGTGCGCCCGGACAGCATCGCCGGCTGTACCTATTGCCACCCGCAGGTGGCCAGCGTCGGCCTGACCGAGGCCAAGGCCAAGGAGGCGGGATACGAGGTGAAGATCGGCAACTTTCCCTTCATCGGCAACGGCAAGGCCATCGCCCTGGGCGAGGCGGAAGGCATGATCAAGACGGTGTTCGATGCCAAGACGGGCGAGCTTCTGGGCGCGCATATGGTCGGCGCGGAAGTGACCGAGCTGATCCAGGGCTATGTCGTGGGCCGGCAGCTGGAGACCACGGAAGAGGACCTGATGCACACTGTCTTCCCGCACCCGACGCTGAGCGAGATGATGCATGAAAGCGTGCTGGATGCCTATGGGCGGGCGGTGCACTACTGAATCGAGCGCCTGCGGCGCGCAGGTTCGGATCGCGTTCGGGCCACGCAGGCCAGTGGGGGACCAGTCCCCCACACCCCTGGGATATTTCCGGCCAGAGGAAGCGGTGCGGGGCTTTTCGCATCGGGCCGCTTCTGAGATGGTGCGCTTGTCGATGACCATGAAAGTGTAGCGGAATGGCGAGCCTCAATCGTATCGTGATGTACCAAAGTTCCCGGAAATGGTTCGAGGACATGAACCTTGCCGAGATGGAGGCCGCCGAGGTGTCGGGCAAGCATGGCCGCCGTTACGAGTTCAAGAGCTATGAACGGTTCCGCTTTCCGGCCCATGACATTTGCGCCGGGCCCTATACCGACGAGGCGGGCACCGTGCGGCAGTTCGATATCGTGCTGGCCAACCAGGTTTGGGAGCATCTGGACCGGCCCTATGCCGCGACGCGCCATGTGCTGGAGATGCTGCGCCCCGGCGGGTATTTCTGGGTCGCGGTGCCGTTCTTCATCCCGTATCACGGCGACCCGGTGGATTGCTCGCGCTGGACGGCACGTGGGCTGAAGAACCTGCTGATCGAGGCCGGGTTCGAGGAAGACAGGATCCGGTCCGAGCAATGGGGCAACCGGCTGGCCGGACTGCGGAACCTGGGCGAGAATTGGCCACCGGAATATGACCCGGAGCGCGACAACCTGGACAATGACCCGGCCTTTCCGATCTGTTCCTGGGCGCTGGCGCGAAAGTGATGTGCAAATAAACTGTGGATAAAGCAGGCACTGCTGACAGCCGGTGACACGTGTTCCTGTTGTGTTCCGTTTTTCCCCTTGGAAGAGGGGGCGCCGTAAACTATCTGTCAACGAGTGAGACACCGGGGGCAGTATGGCCGAGCTGAAGAACATCGAAGTACGGGGTGCGCGCGAGCATAACCTCAAGAACATCGACGTGGACATTCCGCGCAACGAGCTTGTGGTGATCACCGGGCTGTCGGGCTCGGGCAAGTCGTCGCTTGCCTTTGACACGATCTATGCCGAGGGGCAGCGGCGCTATGTCGAAAGCCTGTCGGCCTATGCGCGGCAGTTCCTGGACATGATGGAAAAGCCGGACGTGGATCATATCAGCGGTCTGTCCCCGGCGATTTCGATCGAGCAGAAGACGACCAGCAAGAACCCCCGCTCGACCGTCGGCACGGTGACCGAGATCTACGATTACCTGCGGCTTCTGTTCGCGCGGGTCGGCACGCCCTATAGCCCTGCTACCGGCAAGCCCATCGAGGCGCAGCAGGTGCAGGACATGGTCGACCGGGTGCTGGCGATGGAGGAGGGCACGAGGGCCTTCCTGCTGGCGCCCATCGTAAGAGACCGCAAGGGCGAGTATCGCAAGGAGTTCCTGGAACTGCGCAAGCAGGGGTTTCAGCGTGTGAAGGTGGACGGCACCTTCTATGACCTCGACGAGCCGCCGACGCTGGACAAGAAGTTCCGCCATGACATCGACGTGGTGGTCGACCGGATCGTGGTGAAGGACGGGATCGGCACGCGGCTTGCCGACAGTTTCCGCACCGCGCTGGACCTGGCCGACGGGATCGCGATCTTCGAGACCGCGCCGAAGGAGGGCGAGCCGGAACGCACGACGTTTTCCGAGAATTTTGCCTGTCCCGTCAGCGGCTTCACCATCCCCGAGATCGAGCCGCGGCTGTTTTCGTTCAACGCGCCGTTCGGGGCCTGCCCGGATTGTGACGGTCTGGGGATGGAGCTGTTCTTTGATGAACAACTCGTGGTGCCGGATGCGGCGCTGAAGCTTTATGACGGTGCGCTGGCGCCGTGGCGGAAAGGCAAGTCGCCCTATTTCCTGCAGACCATCGAGGCCATCGCGCGACATTACGAATTTGATGCGAATACGCCGTGGCGCGACCTGCCGGCGCATGTGAAGCAGGTGTTCCTGCACGGTTCGGGCGACGAGGAGATCCAGTTCCGCTATGACGAGGGCGGGCGGGTGTACCAGGTGTCCCGCGTGTTCGAAGGGGTGATCCCGAACATGGAGCGGCGCTATCGCGAGACGGACAGCAGCTGGATTCGCGAGGAGTTCGAGCGGTATCAGAACAACCGGCCCTGCGGCACCTGCGGCGGCTATCGCCTGCGGGAAGAGGCGCTGGCGGTGAAGATCGGCAAGCCCGACGACCTGCGCCATATCGGGCAGGTGGTGCAGATGTCGATCCGCGAGGCGTTCGATTGGTGCGAGACCGTGCCGGAGGCGCTGACGCAGCAGAAGAACGAGATCGCGCGGGCGATCCTGAAGGAGATTCGCGAGCGGCTGGGCTTCCTGAACAACGTCGGCCTCGAGTACCTGACGCTGAGCCGGAATGCAGGGACGCTTTCGGGTGGCGAGAGCCAGCGTATCCGGTTGGCCAGCCAGATCGGGTCTGGCCTGACGGGCGTGCTCTATGTTCTGGACGAGCCGTCCATCGGGTTGCACCAACGGGACAACGGGCGGTTGCTGCAGACACTCCAGAACCTGCGCGACCAGGGCAATACCGTGATTGTGGTGGAGCATGACGAGGAGGCCATTCGCACCGCCGACTATGTCTTTGATATCGGTCCCGGTGCAGGGGTGCATGGCGGCGACGTAGTCAGCCATGGCAAGCCCGAGGCGGTTGCGGCGGACAAGAACTCGATTACCGGGCAGTACCTGTCGGGGCTACGCGAAATTTCCGTCCCGGCGGAGCGGCGCAAGGGCAATGGCAAGCAGATCAAGATCGTCAAGGCCACGGGGAACAACCTGAAAAACGTGGATGCCGAATTTCCGTTGGGCAAGTTCGTCTGCGTGACGGGTGTGTCTGGGGGCGGCAAGTCCACCCTGACCATCGAGACGCTGTTCAAGACGGCCTCGATGCGGCTGAACGGCGCGCGGCAGACGCCCGCGCCTTGCGAGACGATCAAGGGGCTGGAGCATCTGGACAAGGTCATCGACATCGACCAGCGTCCCATCGGACGCACGCCGCGCTCGAACCCCGCGACCTACACCGGGGCTTTCACGCCGATCCGCGACTGGTTTGCCGGGCTGCCCGAGGCCAAGGCGCGCGGCTACAAGCCTGGGCGGTTTTCCTTCAACGTCAAGGGCGGGCGCTGCGAGGCGTGCCAGGGCGATGGGGTCATCAAGATCGAGATGCATTTCCTGCCGGACGTCTATGTCACCTGCGAGACCTGCAACGGTGCTCGTTACAACCGGGAGACGCTGGAAATCCAGTGGAAAGGCAAGAGCATAGCGGACGTTCTTGATATGACGGTCGAGGATGCGCAGGAGTTCTTCAAGGCGGTGCCGAGCATCCGCGAAAAGATGGATGCGCTGATGCGTGTGGGGCTGGGCTATATCAAGGTGGGCCAGCAGGCGACGACGCTGTCGGGCGGCGAGGCGCAGCGCGTGAAGCTGTCGAAGGAACTGGCCAAGCGGTCCACGGGCCGGACGCTCTATATTCTCGATGAGCCGACCACGGGCCTGCATTTCGAGGACGTGAAGAAGCTGCTGGAAGTGCTTCATGAACTTGTGGAAAGTGGCAATACGGTCGTGGTGATCGAGCACAATCTGGACGTGGTGAAAACCGCCGACTGGATCGTGGATATCGGCCCCGAGGGCGGCGATGGCGGTGGGGAGATCGTCGCGGTGGGCACCCCTGAGGACGTGGCCGAAGTCGAGCGCAGCCATACCGGGCGCTATCTAAAAGACATGTTGGCGGCGCGGAAGGTCGCCGCGGAGTGAGGCGGTTTGCCTTTGTCCTGTTGGGGCTGATGCTGCCCTGCGGGGCGTGGGCGCAGGCCGGGCCGGATTGCGGGTTTGCCGAAGAGCCCTGTTTCTGCGGTGGGCTTTTTGCCGTGCTGGAGGTTGGCGACGGCGATGCCGCGTTCGAGGCCGATTTGCGCGCCCGGGCCGCCGAGATGCGCGCGCGTGTGCAGGCGTTTCACGGGGAAACGGCGGGAAACAGGCTTTACGACGGCTGGGTGTCAGCGTGGCGCGACCTGCCTCGGGGCGCCGATGGCCAGGTCATGCTGGCTGAAGGGCTGGCGCGGTGTGAAGGCTATGTCACCGGCGCGGTTGGGCGACCGAGCGTATCGGTCAGCCCTTGAAGGCCAGCAATTTCAAGAAATTGGGCGCCGTTCTTAATTCAAAACCCGTGCCGCCGCCCCGATGAGATCCAGCACTTCGCGGGTCTCGCGATCGACGCGCAGAACCTGATCGCCGACGCGGTAATAGGTGCCATAGGGGTCCAGCCCGTAGCGGCCCGGATCGCGGATGACGATATAATCGCCGTCGATGATGTCGCCCCGGCGATACCCGTCGTACCGGTCACGGTCATAGCCCGAATGTTTCTTCGCCTGGCCAGGTGGCACGCAAGGCACGGCCTTCTTTGCCAGCCCCGGAGGGCAGTTGGGTTTGGCGGCAACGGGGCCCGCAAGGGCCATGGCTACGACGGAGGCTGTCAGTATTGGCTTCCACATTGGCGTTCTCCTTTTGCTTTGTCACGTAACACGCGTGCAAAAGGAGCGTTCCGCACGATCGGGTATGCGAGCGGTTTCGTGCCGGTCTGGCCGGGTCGCGTGTGGCATGCCGTGGAACGGGGGCGCTGCCCCCGCGCCGAAACGAGGTTTCGGCGCTCCCCCGGGATATTTACGGCCAGAGGAAGAGGCGGCTCAGCCCTGGCGGCCGCGTTTCTCGAACCGGGGCAGCATCGCGCTGAAATCGCGGCCGTTGCCGTCCTCGTCCTCGACGAAGCGGCGGTAGAGGTCGCGGGCGGCCTGGCCGATGGGGGTGTCCGCGTCGGCGGATTCGGCGGCCTGCATGGCCAGGGTCAGGTCCTTGAGCATCAGTTCGGCGGCGAAGCCGGGCTTGTAGTCATTGTCGGACGGCGATTGCGGGCCGATGCCCGGGGCGGGGCAGTAGGCGTTCATCGACCAGCTGTAGCCCGACGAGATCGAGACCACGTCGAACATCGCCTGCCGGTCGAGCCCGAGCTTGTCGGCCAGCGCGAAAGCCTCGCAGGTGACGATCATGGTGGCGCCGAGAATCATGTTGTTACAGATCTTGGCGGCCTGTCCGTTGCCCGAGGGGCCGCAATGCACGGCTTTCTGGCCCATGATGTCGAAGAGCGGCTTGGCGGTTTCGAACGCGGAGTCGTCGCCGCCCACCATGAAGGTCAGCGTGCCGCCCTGCGCGCCGCCGATGCCGCCCGACACCGGCGCGTCGAGCGCACCGAGGCCGGCCGCATTGGCCTGCTCGGCCACGGCGCGGGCGCTGTTGACGTCGACGGTGGAGCAATCGAGCAGCACGGCGCCCTTTTTCATGGCCGGGATCACGGCGTCGGCCACGCTGCGGAGGATCTGGCCGTTGGGCAGCATGGTGATGACCACGTCGGCGTCAGCTGCTGCGGCCTCGGCGCTGGCGGCCTCGGCCACGCCTTCGGCGGTGGTGCCGGCGGTGTCGAAGCCTGTCACCTCGTGCCCGGCGGCGGCCAGGTTGGCGGCCATGGGTGCACCCATGTTGCCCAGTCCGATGAAGCCGATTTTCATTGTCAGTCCCTTTCTCAGGTCTCGAATGTCATTTCGTTCTCGCCCAAGGGCGCGAGCATGTCGCGCGCCGCCTCGACGGGCGGATTGGCGAGGTCGTGCTGCCAGTTCGGGCTGCGGTCCTTGTCGATGACCGCGGCGCGGATACCTTCGAGGAAGTCTCCGTTTTCCATGGCGCGGAAGGTGAACCTGTATTCCAGCTCGAGCGCGCGGCGGATATCGGCCATCGGTCCGCGCAGGCGGTGCAGCATCTCGACGGCGCAGGCCATCGAGAGAGGCGAGTTGCGCCGCATCGCCTTGAGCGCATCGGCGGCAAAGTCGCTGTCCGAGGCCTCCAGTCTGGCAAGGATGGATTGTAGGGTTTCGCCGTTGAAATGGGCGTCGATCTCGGACTGCCGGTCGCGCAGCACCCCATGCGGGGGCGCCTCTCTGTGCGGGTCGAGATCATCGGGGTTGCCGCTTTGCTCCAGCGTTTCGATCAGGCCGGGCCATTTCTCCTGCGGAATGTAGCAATCGGCGAAACCGGCATGGATCGCGTCCTCGGGGCCCATGCGGGCGGTGGTCAGGCCGAGATATTCGCCCAGATGGCCGGGCGCATTGGCAAGAAGGATCGACCCGCCCACATCCGGCACCAGCCCGATGCCGCATTCGGGCATGGCGATCTGGCTGCTGTCGCAGACGATCCGGTGCGAGCCGTGGCAGGAAATGCCGACGCCGCCGCCCATGGTGAAGCCCTGCATGAAGGCGATATAGGGTTTGGGGTATTCGGCGATCTTGGCGTTCAGGCGGTATTCGTCGCGCCAAAAAGTCTGCCCATAGGCGAAATCGCCCGCGCGCCCGGTGTCGTAGAGCTGCTGGATGTCGCCACCTGCGCAGAAGGCCTTGTCGCCCTCGGCGTCGATGATGACCAGTGCCACGTCGTCGTCGGTGGCCCAATCGTCCAGCGCCGCCTCGATGGCAAGGCACATGTCGTAGGACATGGCGTTGAGCGCCTTGGGGCGGGTGAGGGTGATGCGGCCCGCGCGGCCGGTTTTGCGGATCGAGATGTCAGGCATGCGTTGCACTCCACTCCGCTAGGTCGCATTCAGCTTCGTTCCGAAACTCATTCGATGGATTGGCATTCCCCAAGACATTCGCGAAGCCTGCGAGATACCCCACGCAGAGATCGCTGATGACACGCAGGGAAATGGGGGCAGTCGCCAAGAGGAAGAAACCATATAAGGCCATGAGAAACGCAAGGCTTTGACCTGTTGAAAACATCGTGGCGAGCGCAGGCAGGCAAAGCCCCAAGCTAAGACCTGGGAGAAAAAACCAAACCAGGCCCAAGGCCCCGAGGGGAAAACAGAACAGCAAATGTGTCGATTGGATCGCGCTTGCTGTCCAGACGCGGTGTCGCAGGAACGCACCGTAGAGCCGTGAGGCTTTCAAGGCGGAGTACCAGTTGCCGATCATGCGTCCGCCAGCATATGCCGCGCCACGATCAGGCGCATGATCTCGTTGGTGCCTTCGAGGATCTCGTGCACGCGCAGGTCGCGGACCAGTTTTTCGATGCCGTAATCGGCGAGGTAGCCGTAGCCGCCATGCAGTTGCAGGCACTGGTTGACGATCCGGCTGCCAGCCTCGGTGACGAATTTCTTGGCCATGGCGCAGTGTTTCGTGGCGTCGGGGGCCTTGGTGTCGAGCTTCCACGCGGCCTGGCGCAGGAAGACGCGGGCGGCCTGCAATTCGATCTCCAGATCGGCGAGGCGGAATTGCAGCGCCTGGAACTGGTCGATGCTTTGCCCGAACGCCTTGCGCTCGCGCATGTAGGCCTTGGTCATGTCGAGCGCCTGTTGTGCGGCCCCGAGTGAACAGGCGGAAATGTTGAGGCGGCCGCCGTCGAGGCCCGCCATGGCATAGCTGAAGCCCTTGCCTTCCTCGCCGACGAGGTTCTCGGCGGGAATGCTGCAGTCGTCGAACTGCACCTGCGCCGTGGGTTGGCTGCGCCAGCCCATCTTGTCCTCCAGCCCGCCAAAGCTGAGCCCGGGCGTGCCGTCCTCGACATAGACCGTGGAGATGCCCTTGGGGCCATCCTCGCCGGTGCGGACCATGCAGACATAGGCGTCCGAATAGCCGCCGCCCGAGATGAACGCCTTGGTGCCGTTGAGCGTGTAGCCGTCATTGGTGCGCGCGGCGCGGGTTTTCAGCGCGGCGGCGTCGGAACCGGAGCCGGGTTCGGTCAGGCAGTAGGAGAGCACCGTCTTCATCGGGATCACGTCGGGCAGGACGCGGGCCTTGAAATCGTCGCTGGCGAAATTGTCGATCATGCGGGCGCACATGTTGTGGATCGACAGGAAGGCCGCGACCGACGGGCAGGCCATGGAGAGCGCCTCGAACACCAGTGTCGCGTCGAGGCGGTAAAGGCCGGCGCCGCCGGACTCCTCGCTGACGTAGAGACCACCGAAGCCCAGCTCGCCTACTTGCGGCCACAGCTCTTTCGGGATGGTGCCCTGCGCCTCCCAGTCGCGGGCATGAGGCGCGATGGCATCCTGGCCGAAGGCATGGGCCATGTCGAATATGGCGGTCTGTTCCTCGCTGAGCGCGAAATCCATCGCGGGGTCCTCCTCGTCTTACCCGGGTGAGTAATTGAACGTGTGTTTAATTAACCTGTTCATGGCGGCGTCGCAAGGTGTGATCCGAAGGTGACGCAGAACGCGGCGCGGAATCAAGGGCGGTCTGGCGTCACCCTCGCCAAAGAAAAAGGCGCCGCACCACCGTGCCGCGCCTTTTGCGATTTGCGATGTGGCCGGGGATCAGAGCACCAGCACCTGCGTGCCCACCTCGGTCTTGGCGAAAAGCTCGGCGATATGCTCGTTGTAGAGGCCGATGCAGCCCGAGGACGAGCGGCGTCCGATCTTGCGGGTGTCGTGGGTGCCGTGGATCAGGTAGGCGGGCCAACTGAGATACATGGCGTGCGTGCCCAGCGGGTTGCCGGGGCCGGCATCCATGAAGTCGGGCAGGCTGGGGTCGCGGGCCTTCATGTTCTCGGTCGGCGTCCAGGTTGGGCCGACCTTCTTGCGCACGACCTCGGTATAGCCGCGGCGGGTCAGTTCATCGGTCATCGGCACCGAGGAGGGGTAGAGCGAGTAGACGCCATTCGCGTTCCAGTGATGTACCGCGCGGCTGTTGATGTCGCACACGATACGGCCGTTGCCGAGGCTGTCGAAATAATCGTTCCAGTCGCGCGTCGTGAAGGAGGACGCGTTGCGCTTGACCGACGAAGACAGCGGCGCGTTGTCCTGCGCCAGCAGCACGGACGGGGCCGCAAGGCTGGCTGCGGCTCCGAGCAGAGTGGCGCGGCGTGTAAAACGTGTCTTGGACATGAGAATGCTCCGTGTACTTGTATTCTGGCTCTATTTAACCGGATCGGCGGAAAGGTTAAGGGAAAACCCGCGCCATTATGCCCGCTCACGCAGGTTTGAAGGCCGGGGCGGCGATAACGTGCCTATCGCGTGCCTCCGTGTCACAGGTCGGCATGGAATTCCTCGACGAGGTGGCGCACCACGGCGCGCAGGGCCGCGTCCGGCGTGGCGCCATCGTCCTTTGCGGCGTCGAAGGCGCGGCGCTGCCGCGTGGAGGAGGTGCCGGTGCGCATCACCTCGCGCACGGTCTCGACCTCGGAGATGCAGGCAAAATAGCGGGCGTCCTCGTCGATCAGTTCCAGCAGCTCCTCGGCCAGTTCCGCCATGGGCACGATCGCACCGCGGCCGAAGTCGATCAGGCCCTCGCGGGTGCCATAGCGCTGCGCGCGCCAGCGGTTCTCGTTCACCAGGAAGGGGTCGTAGATGCGCCAGCGCTGGTTCTTGGTGGCCAGCCGCCACAGCATCCGGGTGATGCACTGCGTCAGCGCCGCCAGCATCAGCGTGTGTTCCAGCCGGGGCTGCACGTCGCAGATGCGCGATTCGATGGTGGGAAACTTGGACGAGGGGCGCAGGTCCCACCAGATCTTGCTGGCGTCCTCGATCACGCCCAGATCGGTCAGCGAGTTCACCGAGCGCTCGAATTCGGCGAAGCTTTCCATGCGCGGGGGCAGGCCGGTGCGCGGCAGGTTGTCGAACACCGTCAGCCGGTAACTGTCAAGCCCGGTGTCGTGCCCCTGCCAGAAGGGCGACGAGGTCGAGAGCGCCAGCAGGTGCGGCAGGAAGTAGGTCAGCTGGTTCATCAGGTCGACGCGGCGGTCCGTCTTTTCGATCCCGACATGGACATGCATCCCGCAGATCAGCATGCGCTGCACCACGCCCGCCAGATCGTCGCTGAGCGCGTTGTAGCGGTCCTTGTCGGTGTGGTGCTGGTTGCGCCAGTCGGAAAACGGGTGGCAGGACGCGGCGATGGGCAGGAGGTTGTGCGCGGCGGCGTGCTTCGACACGCAGGCCCGCAGCCGCTTGAGGTCCTCGCGGGCCTCGGAGACGTCCTTGCAGACCTTGGTGCCGATCTCGATCTGGCATTTCAGGAACTCGGGCGCGACCTGGTCCTGCAATTCCTCGCTGCAGGCGTCCATCATGCCGGAGGGCGCCTCGGCCAGGTCGAGGCTGTCGCGGTCCACCAGCAGGTACTCTTCCTCGATGCCGATGGTGAAATCGGGGCCGTCGTGGGTCATGGCTGCCCTCCCTGTTGGACGATACCAGCAGGAAAGGGGCCTGTTTGGCAAGCGTTTGGTGCAGCGGCGGCGCGATGCGCGGTCGGCGTCAGCGGCCCATCGCCGCCATCGCCGCGGCGACCAGGGCGGTCAGCCTTTCCCCGGCATCGCCCGAGGGCGCAAGCGCCGCGCTCTGGCCGTAAAGCGAGAACTGGTGCGCGGGGCCGTCGGCCGCCAGGAGGGGGCGGCTGTAGTGATACATCAGCGGGAAGGGGGCGGCGTCCACCTGAGCCATCGCGTCGATCCATGGTGTGCGGTGCGCTCGCGCCGGGCGGCCCGACCCGGCCCGCGTGACCCGGGTGCTTTCGTCGGTGCCCAAGCCCACCGCCTCGGGGTGATGGGGTTTGCGATGGGCCTCGTCGGCGGTGATGAAGGCGGTGCCGATCTGCACGCCCGCCGCGCCGAGCGCGAAGGCGGCGGCGATGCCACGCCCGTCGGCGATGCCGCCTGCGGCGATGACCGGCACATCGACCGCGTCGACCACCTGTGGCAACAGCGAAAAGAGCCCCACCTGCGCGTCGTTCTCCAGTTCCAGAAACAGGCCCCGGTGCCCGCCAGATTCCCACCCTTGCGCGATGATGGCATCCACGCCGCGCTCGGCCAGCCAGCGGGCTTCGGCCACGGTGGTGGCTGAACTCAGGATCTTGCAGCCCTTGTCCTTCAGCGCCTTTACGGCCTCGTCCTCGGGCAGGCCGAAGTGAAAACTGACCACCGCCGGGGGGCGCGCCAGCAGGCAGTCGAGCTGCGCCTGACCAAAGGGCTGAAACGACGGGGCCGGCGTCTCATCGGGAAGGGGAGCGCCAGCCGCTTCGTAATGCGGGCGCATCGCTTCGATCAGTGCAGCATGATGATCCTCGGAAATCTCCTGCGGTTCGTGGCAGAAGAAGTTGAGGTTCACCGACCGGTTCGTGGCGCCCGCCAGCGCCTCCATATCCTCGGCCAGCTTTTCCGGTGACAGCGTCGCACAACCGTGCGAGCCCAGCCCGCCCGCGTTCGACACTGCCGCGACCATGGCCGGGGTCGTGGTGCCCGCCATGGGGGCCTGGATGACGGGATGCTCGATCCCCAGAAGCTCGCAAAGCCGCGTGTCAGGCCACATCGTTCGATCCTTTCAAAACGACACCGGGCCGCGGCGGTGTCCCGCGCGGCCCGGTCAGTATCCTCATGGCACGGCGATCAGTCCATGGCCTTGAAGTTGAACTCGCCGCCTTCCTTGATGCCGCTGGGCCAGCGGGCCGTCACGGTCTTGGTGCGGGTGTAGAACTTGAAGGCATCGGGGCCATGCTGGTTCAGGTCGCCGAAGGCCGACTTCTTCCAGCCGCCGAAGGTGTGGTACGCGAGCGGCACCGGGATCGGGACGTTCACGCCGATCATGCCGACATTCACTCGGTTGGCGAAGTCACGCGCGGCGTCGCCGTCACGGGTGAAGATCGCGGTGCCGTTGCCCATCTCGTGGTCCATCGCCAGCTTCAGCGCCTCGTCGTAGGAGCCGGCGCGGACGGTCGACAGGACCGGGCCGAAGATTTCCTGCTGGTAGATGTCCATGTCCGGGGTCACCTTGTCGAAGAGGTGCGGCCCGACGAAGAACCCGTCCTCGTAGCCTTGCAACTTGAAGTCGCGGCCGTCGACGACCAGTTCCGCGCCTTGCTGCACGCCGCTTTCGATCAGGCCCAGGATCTTTTCCTTGGCGGCGGCGGTCACGACGGGGCCGTAATCCACGTCATCGCCGGCGGTATAGGGGCCGACCTTCAGCTTCTCGATGCGCGGCACCAGCTTTTCGATCAGGCGATCCGCGGTCTCGTCGCCCACGGGGACGGCGACCGAGATGGCCATGCAGCGTTCACCGGCGGCACCGTAGCCCGCGCCAATGAGCGCGTCGGCGGCCTGGTCCATGTCGGCGTCGGGCATGACGATCATGTGGTTCTTGGCCCCGCCGAAGCACTGCACGCGCTTGCCGTTGGAGCAGCCGCGGCCATAGATGTACTCGGCGATCGGGGTCGAGCCGACGAAGCCGATGGATTGCACGGTCTCGTTGTCGATCATCGCGTCCACGGCTTCCTTGTCGCCGTTGACCACCTGCAGCAGACCCTTGGGCAGGCCGGCCTCTTCCATCAGTTCGGCCAGCATGATCGGCACCGACGGGTCGCGCTCGGATGGTTTCAGGATGAAGGCGTTGCCGCAGGCCAGCGCGGGCGCGAACATCCACATCGGGATCATCGCCGGGAAGTTGAAAGGCGTTATGCCGCCCGTGACACCCAGCGGCTGGCGCATGGAATACATGTCGATGCCGGGGCCGGCAGAGTCGGTGAATTCGCCCTTCAGCAGTTGCGGCGCGCCGATGCAGTATTCCACCACTTCAAGGCCCCGCTGCACGTCGCCCTTGGCGTCGGGGAAGGTCTTGCCGTGCTCGGAGCTCAGCGCCTCGGCCAGCTTGTCCATGTCGCGGTTCAGAAGGCGCACGAACTCCATCATGACCCGCGCGCGGCGTTGCGGGTTGGTGGCGCCCCAGGCGGGCTGCGCCTTGGCGGCGATCTCGACCGCCTGGTCGAATTCTTCCTTGCTGGCCAGCGGGCAGCGGGCCTGAACCTCGCCGGTGGCCGGGTTGTAGACGTCGGAAAAACGGCCCGACTGGCCGGGCACGCGCGCGCCGTCGATGTAGTGAGTCAGGTCTTTCATGTCGGTCCTCCTCGGGTTTGCGCGCAGGTTAGCGTTGCGTTTTTGGCGGGAAAAGAGGCAATATTCCAAAAAGGTCTTGCAGAAATGCAAAGCAAGGCGCGGCGCCGGAGGGTAGGACATGGTATCGAACTGGGATGATCTGCGCGTGTTCCTTGCAGTGGCGCGCACCGAAAGCCTGTCTGCCGCGGGCCGTGCGCTGAAGCTCGACCCCGCCACGGTGGGGCGCCGCATCGCGCGGCTGGAGGCCGATACCGGTGCGCCGCTTTTTGCCAAGTCGCCCACGGGCTATGCGCTGACTGATGCGGGTCAGCGCCTGATGGGGCATGTGAGCCGCGCCGAGACGGCGATGCGCGATGCCGATGAGGAGATGGCGGGGCAGGCGGGGGGCCTGTCGGGGCAGATCCGTATCGGGGCGCCGGACGGTTGCGCCAACTTCATCCTGCCGCAGGTTTGTGCGCAGATGGCCACGGACAACCCCGACCTCGACCTGCAGATCGTGGCGCTGCCCCGCGTCTTCAACCTCAGCCGGCGCGAGGCGGACATGGTGATCGCGGTCAGTCCCCCTTCGGCGGGGCGCTTGAGCGTGCAGAAAATCACCGATTACAAGCTGCATCTTGCGGCCGTGCGCTGGTACCTGCGCCAGGCGCCGCCGATCGAGAGGCTGGACGATCTCGCGGCACATCGCATGGTCGGCTACATCCCCGACATGATCTTCGACAAGGAACTCGACTATCTTGGCGAAACCGGGGCGGACCGGGTCGCGCTGGCGTCGAACTCGGTCTCGGTGCAGGCGCATTGCATCCAGCAGGGCGGTGGTGTCGGCATCATGCACGACTTCGCAATGCCATTCTTTCGACGGTTGCAAAAGCTGTTGCCGGACACGTTCAGCCTGACACGCAGTTTCTATCTCGTGCGGCACCAGGACGACCGCAGGCTTGACCGGATGAACCGCTTTGCCGCCGCCCTTTGCGAGGGAATCCGCGCCGAGGTGGCCCGGCTGGAAGCCGAAGCTTGACAGGACTCAGGTTCTGAGGAACGCTGTTCATCTGAAATCATTGAAGAAATGAGGGTCCGGATGATCGTTCAACAGATACTTAAGTCTAAGGAAAGCGACAAGGTGATCACCGTAACGCCCGAGACCCTGGTGTCCGAGGCCGCGCAAATTCTGGCCAAGCATCGCATCGGCGGGCTTGTCGTGTCAGCAGATGGCACCTTGGCCGATGGCATCCTGTCGGAGCGGGACATCGTGCGCGGCCTCGCCACGTCCGGCCCGGGCTGCCTCAATGACAAGGTGTCGGACCTGATGACCCCGAAACCCGTCTGCTGCACCCGGCAGGACAGTGCCGACACCGTGCTGGTGCGCATGACCGACGGCCGCTTCCGCCACATGCCCGTCGTCGATGACGAGGGCAAGCTTGTCGGCATGGTGACCATCGGCGACGTGGTCAAGGCCCGGCTGCAGGAGCTGTCGATGGAGAAGGCCGCACTTGAAAGCATGGTGATGGGGCACTGACCCCGATCGGCGCCACATGGGTATTTGAGGAACGGTGAAACCACGGGGTGCGTCCCCGGGGTTTCATCATTCCGACATGTACTTAAATTGGCCCTGCGGCTTGCAATTTTCCAGCGCATGTAGTTGCTTGCAGCTCGTCACGACACGAAGGAAGACCCCATGCGCATCGGTCTCTATCCCGGCACTTTCGATCCGATCACACTGGGCCATACCGACATCATCGCCCGCGCGGCCACGCTGGTGGACCGGCTGGTGATCGGCGTCGCCATCAACCGCGACAAGGGTCCGCTTTTCACGCTGGAGGAGCGTGTGGCGATGGTCGAGGCGGAATGTATCGGGATCAGCGCCGCCACCGGCACCGAGATCGTGGCGCATCCGTTCGAGAACCTGCTGATCGACTGTGCCCGCGACGTGGGCGCCAACGTGATCATCCGCGGCCTGCGCGCCGTGGCGGATTTCGAGTACGAATTCCAGATGGTCGGCATGAACCGTGCCCTGGACGACCGGATCGAAACCGTTTTCCTGATGGCCGACGCCCGTCGGCAGGCCATCGCCAGCAAGCTGGTCAAGGAAATCGCCCGGCTGGGCGGCGACGTGACACGGTTCGTGACGCCTGCCGTGAAAGAGGCGCTGGAGGACCGGTTCAGAGACTGAGCCGACGCCTCAGCGCCAGAACGCCAGCCACTCGATCAGGTCGACCGTCTTGCGCGCGAGGAAGAACGACGCCTGCATGTCGTTGTAGAGGTAGTCCCAGCCAAGTCCCGCGAGGATCAGCAGGGCCAGGAAGACCGCGATCTTGTCCGTCATGTGCCGCTACCGTTCTTCCGCTTCCTCATCCGTATGCCTCAGCCGGGGTGCGTCACGCAAGGGGGATGAGAATGCCCCCCGGCAGCGGCTTTACCGGAGGGTGTGATTTTGTTCCCGCTGCCTCGCGGGGTTAGCTCAGGCGCGCCATCGCCACGGCCACGTCCGCCATGCGGCACGAAAAGCCCCATTCGTTGTCATACCAAGCCAGCACGCGCACCAGACGGCCGCCGGTCACGCGGGTCTGCTCGGGCGCGAAGATCGAGCTTTCCTCGGTGTGGTTGAAGTCGATCGAGACCTTGGGCTCGGGATCGTAGCCCAGAACGCCCTTCATCGGACCTGCCGCCGCCTCGGCCATGATTGCGTTCACGTCGTCCGCAGTCACGTCCTTTTGGGCGAGGAAGGTCAGGTCCACCGCCGACACGTTCGGCGTCGGCACACGGATGGCCGAGCCGTCGAGCTTGCCCTTGAGGTCGGGCAGCACCTCGCCCAGGGCCTTGGCGGCGCCGGTGGAGGTGGGGATCATCGACATGGCCGCGGCGCGCGCGCGGTAGAGATCCTTGTGGCGGCGGTCGAGCGTGGGCTGGTCGCCGGTATAGGCGTGAATCGTGGTCATGATGCCGCTCTCGATGCCGATCGCCTCGTGCAGGACCTTGGCCACCGGCGCGAGGCAGTTGGTGGTGCAGGAGCCGTTCGAGATCATCCGCTCGCCGGCCTGCAGCTCGCCGTCGTTGACGCCGAAGACCACGGTGCGGTCGACGTTCTTGCCGGGTGCGGACAGCAAAACCTTGCCGGCGCCGCGCTCCAGATGCTTCTTGGCCTTTTCGCCGTCGTTGAACTTGCCGGTGCATTCCAGCACGACGTCGACGCCGGACCAGTCGAGCTCGTCCATGTCGTAGGTCGAGAACATCTCCATCGGCCCGCGGCCCAGATCCATCGTGCCGTCGCCAAGTGTGATGTCGCCGGGAAAGCGGCCATGCACGCTGTCGTATTTCATCAGGTGGGCCGCGGTTTCCAGCGGGCCGGTGGCGTTGACCTTTGCGACCTTGATGTCGTTGCGGGTGCTGGCGGCGATATGGGCCAGGGTGCAGCGGCCGATCCGGCCGAATCCGTTGATGCCGACAGTGACGGTCATTCTGTTCTCCTATCCGGGTGTCGGGGGCGATATAGACCCAAGGGTGCCGCGCTGAAACCCTTAAAGCGCGAGGGTTTGCGGTGTTAGCGTTAACCGTTTGCGCAAACCTGCCGCGCCGGGGCATGATTGGGCCAATCAAGGCACACCAAGCGTAACGAGGGGCAATAGCATGAGCGGATTTCTGGCACTGCTGGACGATGTGGCGAGCCTGGTCAAGGTGGCGGCCGCGTCGATCGACGACGTGGCGGGGCAGGCGGCCAAGGCGGGGGCCAAGGCCGCGGGGGCCGCGATCGACGATGCGGCGGTGACCCCCAAATACCTGACCGGTTTCGCGCCCGCCCGAGAATTGCCGATCGTGTGGAAAATCGCGCGGGGGTCGCTGTTCAACAAGATGGTCTTCCTGTTGCCGGCGGGGCTGGCCATGTCGAATTTCGCGCCGTGGCTGATCCCGCCCCTGCTGATGCTGGGCGGCGCGTATCTATGTTTCGAGGGGGCCGAAAAGGTGGCGCATGCGCTTGGCGCGAACAAGCACCATGGCGGGCCGGACGGCAGCCACCAGACCAAGGATCCCGCGCATCTGGAGGAACAGCGCGTGCAGGGGGCGATCAAGACCGATTTCATCCTGTCGGCCGAGATCATGACCATCGCGCTGTCGAACATACCGCCCAGCAATTTCTGGATGGAGGCCGCGGTGTTGGCAATGGTCGCGGTGGGGATTACCGTGGCCGTCTATGGCGCGGTCGCGCTGATCGTAAAGGCGGATGATGCGGGGCTGTTCATGGCCCAGAACGGCAACCTTGGCGTGACCCGCTGGGTCGGGCGCAAGATCGTCAAGGGGATGCCGTATTTCCTGAAGCTGCTGATGTTCGTCGGTACGGCGGCGATGCTGTGGGTCGGCGGTGCGATCATCCTGCACAGCATGGCCGAGATGGGATGGTCGATGCCCTATGACACGATCCACCACTGGGCCGAGGACGCCGCCCATGCAGTTGACCAATTCCGAGGTTTTGTCGCCTGGGCCGTGCAGGCGGCGGCGGACGGGGTGTTCGGGCTGGTGCTGGGCACGCTGCTCATCCCGATCGGCACCAAGCTGGTGGCGCCGGTCTGGGCATCGATGTTCGGAAAAGGCGCGGCCCATTGAGCCGCGCCTGAAGCGTAGGAATATCGCCGGCAAGAGGTCCCGGAGCATGTCCGGGACGGGTGCGTTCACCCTCAGCTGTCGCTGCCGTCTGTCGTGATCCGCACGAGACGGCCGTCCTCGTAATCCGTGATTGCCAGGATCGAGCCGTCGCTGTCCATCTGGACATCGCGCACGCGGCCCAGGTCCATTGCCATGCGCTCTTCCGCCGCGACCTTGCCGTCTGCGTCGAGTTCCAGCCGGACGATGCCCCCGGGCTTGAGCGATCCGATCAGGAAATCGCCGTCCCAGTCGCTGAACATTCCGCCGTCATAGGCGATCATGTCCCCGGGCGCGATCACCGGGTCCCAGAAATAGACCGGCTGTTCCATGCCTTCCTGCTGTGCCTCGCCCGAGCCGATGGGCGAACCGCCATAGGTCTCGCCGTGAGAGATGACCGGCCAGCCATAGTTCTTGCCCGGCTCCGGCCGGTTCAATTCGTCGCCGCCCTTGGGCCCGTGCTCGATGATCCAGAGCGTGCCGTCGCGCATGGTTGCACCCTGGACGTTGCGGTGGCCATAGGACCAGATGCTGTCGATGGCGTTCTCGTCGCCGACAAAGGGATTGTCCTCGGGCACTTCGCCATCAAGCGTCAGGCGCACGATGACGCCGTATGTGTTCGACGTGTCCTGTGCATAATCCCGGTACTTCATCGATGAGTGTTCGCCAGTGGTGATGAACACGTGCCCGTCACCGTCAAACTCGATTACCGAGCCGAAGTGCTTGGGCACGGTGGCGCCCGGTTCCTGCACGAAGATATCCGTCAGGTCGCTGACCTCGGTCATGTCCTCGCTGAGCGTCCCGTAGGCGACGGCGGTGGCCATCAGGCCATCCCCCACCGGCTTGGCGTAGCTGATGTAGATCCGGCGGCTCTCGTCGAAGTCGGGCGCCAGCACGACGTCGAGAAGCCCGCCCTGACCCTGTGCCGCGACTTCGGGCATGCCCGTGATCGGATCGGACATCGTGCCGTCCTCGGCCACGTGGCGCAGGCGGCCCGGGCGTTCGGTCACAAGAAACCCGGCGTCTTCGGGCAAGACCGCGATCCCCCAGGGATGAACCAGCCCGGTCGCGATATCGGTGACCTGAAGCGCGACGTCGCTGGATTCGAGCGGCGCGCGGAACTGGCCCTCAAAGGCCGGTTCGAGATCAGTATTGCGGGGCGCACGCTCGAACTCCTGCCCGAAGGCGGGCAGGGCGACAAGAATGGCGGTTCCGGTCAGGATCGGACGAAAAGTCATGTGGGGTTTCTCCTCTGATGCATCTCAGGGAAAACCCGGGCGCGCGCGCGGGGTTCCGCGCGCGCAATCACGTAAACGTCAGAGCAGGGACTTGGCCTTCTCGGCCACGGCCTCGGCGGTGATGCCGAACTGTTCGTAGAGGACCTCGGCCGGGGCCGATGCGCCGAAGCCGTGCATCCCGACAAAGCCCGATTTCTCGCGCTTGCCCCGCTCGCCGAAAAGCCAGCGGTCCCAGCCGAAGCGGATGGCCGCCTCGACCGCCACGCGCACGGGACCGGCAGGCAGGACCTTGCGGCGATAGGCCTCGTCCTGTTCCTCGAAAAGTTCCCAGCAGGGCATCGAGACGACGCGCGTGCCGATGCCTTCGGCCTGCAACAGGTCGCGCGCGGCCATGGCAATCGCCACTTCAGAGCCCGTCGCCATCAACAGCGCCTGCCGCTTGCCATCGGCATCGGCCAGAACGTAGGCGCCGTGCGCCGTCAGGTTCTTCTGCTTGTGCTCGGTGCGCAGAGTCGGCACGCCCTGACGGGTCAGAGACAGGACCGACGGCGTCGATTTCGAGGTCAGCGCCAGTTCCCATGCCTCGGCAGTCTCGACCGTGTCGCAGGGACGGAAGACGTTGGTGTTGGGCGTCGCGCGGCTGATCGCCAGGTGTTCGATCGGCTGGTGGGTGGGGCCATCCTCGCCCAGGCCGATGCTGTCATGGGTCATGACGAAGACGCTGGGCACCTTCATCAGCGCGGCCAGCCGCATCGCAGGGCGGGCATAATCGGTGAAACACATGAAGGTGCCGCCGTATGGGCGGATGCCCCCGTGCAGGGCCATGCCGTTCATCGCGGCGGCCATGCCGTGCTCGCGGATGCCGTAATGGATGTAGCGGCCCTTGCGATTGCCCTCGTCGAACACGGTCATGTCGCCCGACCTGGTGTTGTTCGAGCCGGAAAGATCGGCCGAGCCGCCGATGGTCTCCGGCATGAGGGGGTTCACCACCTCCAGCACCATCTCGCTGGATTTGCGGGTGGCGACCTTGGGACACTCCTCGGAAATCTGCTTTTTCAGCGCCCGGATCCGGGAGGCGAGCGATTTCGGCGCGTCGCCCGCCATCACGCGGGCGAACTCGGCCTGCCGGCGGTCGCTGAGCTCGCCCATGCGGGTCTTCCACTCGGCATGGGCGTCGGCCCCGCGTTTGCCGATGGTCTCCCAGGCTTTCTTGATGTCGGCGGGCACCTCAAAGGGGCCGGTGGTCCAGCCATAGGCCTCTTTCGCGGCTGAAATCTGGTCGGCATCCGTGAGCGCGCCGTGACCTTTCGAGGTGTCCTGCGCGGCGTGGCCCAAAGCGATATGCGTCTTGCAGGCGATCATGGTCGGGCGGCGGCTGGTCTTGGCCTTTGTCAGCGCCGCGTCGATCTCCTCGGGGTTATGCCCGTCTATCTCTACCACCTGCCAGCCTTCGGCGCGGAAGCGTTTCACCTGATCGGTGCGGCTGGCCAGTTCCACCTTGCCGTCGATGGTGATGCTGTTGTTGTCCCACAGCACGATCAGCTTGCCCAGGCCCAGGCGCCCCGCAAGGCCAACGGCCTCGTGGCTCACGCCCTCCATCAGGCAGCCGTCGCCGGCGATGACGTAGGTGTGGTGATCCACGGCCTTCTTGCCGAACCGCGCGCGAAGGGCTTCCTCGGCAATAGCGAAACCAACGGCGTTCGAGATGCCCTGACCGAGCGGGCCGGTCGTGGTCTCGATCCCGTCATGCATGAAGTTTTCCGGGTGGCCCGCGGTGATCGCGCCCCACTGGCGGAAGTTCTTGATCTGGTCGAGCGTCATGCCCTCGTAGCCCGTGAGGTAGAGCAGCGAGTAAAGCAGCATCGAGCCGTGGCCGGCCGACAGGATGAACCGGTCTCGGTCGGGCCAGTTGGGGGCGCTCGCGTCGAATTTCAGGTGCTTTTCATACAGCACCGTCGCCACGTCGGCCATGCCCATGGGCATGCCGGAATGGCCCGAATTGGCCGCGTGCACCGCGTCGAGCGTCAGCGCGCGAATGGCGGCGGCCTTGTTCCAGTGATCGGGATGAGCAGAGCGCAGGGCAGCGATATCCACGGGGCAGCGTCCTTTGTTCAGGAATGGCGTTCGGGCCCGTGCATACCAGCCCCGAAGCAAAGATCAAGCGCCCCGGCGCCGCCGGGGTTGCAGTATCACCTTAAGGGGCGCAATTTGTGCAACCATTGGGTAGAGTTGCGGCACATGCTTAACGCAGGCGATTCGCGGGCCGCCCGGCACAGGGGCAGAGCAGGCCGGATCGGATCGCGCCAGGATAGAGACAGGCAAAGCGGTACGGGGACCGAGGACATGAGCGAAATCGACGAATTGCAGCGGCGCATCAACGCCGCGCTCGACCGGATCGGGCGGGGACTGGAGGCCGGGGCCGGCACCGCGGTGGACCCCGCGGAACTGGCCGAGGCCAAGCAGGCCCTGGCGGACGAGAAGCTGGCCAACGAACAGCTTGAAGAGCGGGTGAAAGCCTTGCGCGACAAGCGCAACGCGCTGGAAGAAGAGCTGGAGGCGCTGCGCGAGCAGAATGCGCAGTCCCTGTCGCGGCTGGATGGCGAATTGCAGTCGCTGCGCCGCGCCAACCAGCAGCTGCGCGACAACAATGCCGCTCTGCGCGAGGCCAATGCCGCCGGCGTGGGCGAGGCGCACCTGATCAACAAGTCGATGATGGCCGAACTGGAAAGCCTGCGCGCCAACCGTGCCGCCGACCGGGCCGAGACCAGCGCCATCCTGTCGGAGCTGACCGCCGTACTGGAAAGCGCCGAGACGCCTGACACCCCCACATCGGAGGACGCCTGATGCCCGAAGTCGAGATTGAGATCGGAGGCCGCACCTTCGAGGTCGCCTGCCAGGAGGGCGAGGAGCACTATCTGCACGCCGCGGCCAAGATGCTGGACGAAGAGGCCAGTGTACTTTCGGCCCAGATCGGTCGGATCCCCGAGTCGCGGATGCTGCTGATGGCGGGGCTGATGCTGGCCGACAAGACCGCGGGCGTGCAGGACAAGCTGCGCGAGGCCGCGGACAAGATGGCCGAGAAAGAGGCCGAACTGGATCAGTTGCGCAATGCGCCGCAGCCCCAGCCGGAGCGGGTCGAAGTGGCCGTGATCCCCGAACAGGTGACGGAATCGCTGGCCGAGATCGCCGCCCGCGCCGAGAGCCTCGCGGACCAGATCGAAAGCTGACGGGCATCAGCTTTGCGGCGTAAGTCTTTGTAAAAATTGAGCCCCGGCATGTAGCATGCCGGGGCTTCTTGATGGCCCAGGTTCGACGCAACGCTTGGGAGAGTGCGCGCCGCCCTGACGTGGGTCAGGCCACCATTTTCTCGACCACTTCCCCGAAGGACGACGGCGTCGGCACGATGGTGACGCCTGCCTGCTTGAGGATGTCGACCTTTTCCTGTGCCGACTCGCCGAAGGCCGACACGATCGCGCCCGCGTGGCCCATGCGCCGTCCCTTGGGTGCCGAGAGGCCGGCGATATAGGCCGCCACGGGTTTGGTCATGTGATCGCGGATGTATTCCGCCGCCTCGGCCTCCTGCGGGCCGCCGATCTCGCCCACCAGAACGACGGCGTCGGTGTCGGGGTCGGCCTCGAACAGCTCCAGGATGTCCTTGAAGCTCGACCCGTTGATCGGGTCGCCGCCGATCCCGATGGAGGAACTGACACCGATGCCATGCGCGCTCATCTGGCTGGCGGCCTCGTAGCCCAGCGTGCCAGAGCGCCCGACGATGCCCACGCGCCCCGGCTTGTAGATCGAGGGCGGCATCAGCCCGGCAAAGGCCTGGCCCGGTGTGATGATCCCGGCGCAGTTGGGGCCGATCAGGCGCATCCGCTTCTCGGCCTTGTAGCGGCGCATGTAGCGTTTCACGTCGATCATGTCCTGCGCGGGAATGCCGTCAGCGATGCACACGCAGGTCCTTATTCCCGCATCCGCCGCTTCCATGATCGAATCCGCCGCAAAGGGCGGGGGGACGAAGCTGACCACCAGCTCGGCGCCGGTTTCGGCCACGGCGCCCTTCACGGTGTTGAACACCGGCAGGCCCAGATGCTTGGTGCCGCCCTTGCCGGGGGTGACGCCGCCCACCACATTGGTGCCGTGGTCGATCATGTCCTGGGCGTGAAAACTGCCGATCCGGCCGGTGATCCCGGTGACCAGAACGCGGGTATCCTTGTCGATGATGATGGCCATCAGCTTGCCTCCGCATAAGCGCTGTCGGTGGAGCGCCACGCGGCCACCACCTTTTCCGCCGCTTCCGCAAGGGAAGAGGCCGTCTCGATCTTCAGCCCGCTGTCGGCCAGAAGCTTCATGCCTTCGTCGACATTGGTGCCCGAAAGGCGCACCACCAGCGGAATTTTGAGATCCAGTTCCTTGACCGCCAGGATCACGCCTTCGGCGATCCAGTCGCAGCGGTTGATGCCGGCGAAGATATTGACCAGGATCGCCTCGACATTGGGGTCGTTGAGCACCGACTTGAAGGATTGCAGAACCCGCTCGGGGCTGGCCCCGCCGCCCACGTCGAGAAAGTTGGCAGGCTCGCCGCCGGCCATCTTGATCATGTCGAGCGTCGCCATCGCGAGGCCCGCGCCGTTCACGATACAGCCGATTTGGCCATCCAGCCCGATATAGCTGAGGCCACGGTCGCCCGCGTAGGTCTCGCGCGGGTCCTCCTGGCTCTTGTCGCGCAACTCCGAGATGTGCGGGTGCCGGAACAGCGCGTTCTCGTCGAAGCTGACCTTGGCGTCCAGCGCCACGATCTCGTTCGAGGCGGTCACCACAAGCGGGTTGATCTCGACCATGTTCGCGTCGGTCTCCCACATCATCCGGTAGCAGCCCATGATCGTCTTGGCCGCCTGGTTGATCAGCGCGGGGTCGAGCCCCAGCGAGAAGGCGATCTCACGCGCCTGGAAGTTCTGCATGCCCACGGCGGGGTCGACCACCGAGCGGATGATCGAGTCCGGCTCGCTTTCCGAGATCTCTTCGATCTCCATCCCGCCCTGGGCCGAGGCCACGACCACGACGCGCTCCAGCTTGCGGTCCATCACGAAGCCCAGATAGATTTCCTGCGCGATATCCGTGGCTTCCTCGACATAAAGCCGCCCCACCAGCTTGCCCTGGGGTCCGGTCTGATGGGTCACCAGCTTGCGGCCCAGCATCCACGAGGCCGCATCCCAGACTTCCTCCTCGGAGGTGCAGATGCGCACGCCGCCGGCCTTGCCACGGGCGCCGGAATGGATCTGCGCCTTGACGACCCAGCTTTTGCCCGACAGTTCCGAACAGCGATAGACCGCCTGTTCCGGGCTGTAGGCGATGCCGCCGCGCGGAATGTTGACGCCGAAGCCGCTCAGCAGCTCCTTGGCCTGGAATTCATGGATGTCCATGCACATGCCCTCCTCGCATCGTGTTGACCCATTCTGTTGCGTAAAGCGCCCGCGCGATACTTTCGCCCGGGTAGCAAAGCACACTCCGGGTTGGGCAGGGGGGCCGGAACGGGTAGGGCGGGCTACCCGGTGAGGCCGTGACGGGATACCTTGGGATGCGCTCGCCGCGATGCGGAAAAGCGGATGTGAAACAGGTGTTTATGAAACGAAACAGCGGCGTGACGCGGAAGGCCGGAGTTTTCGAAAACTCCGGCATGGAAAATTGGAATTTTCCATGCCGATTTTTTGCAAAAATCGGCCTACAGGACTCGCCGGATCGGTTCCCGGTTGCAGAAGATCACCAACTGTCCGGCATTCTCGACGGCCTGATAGCCGCGTCTTTCGAGTTCGGAGAAGAACTCGGCGCGTCCGACATAGCGGTCGATATCGCGCAGGCGTCTGCGAATGATGCACCCGTCGCGCGCAGCCTTGGCGCGGAACACGTCAGCCATCCATGTTTCGGGGGTGATCGGACCATTCTGCGTCATGGCCCGATTTTCACCCAGTCCTGGTTAAAGCGCAGTAAACGTCACTTCGGCGTCACGAGGTCGCCCGGCGTGTCGCCCTTCAGGAACGCCTCCAGATTGTCGATCGCGCGGAACCCCATGGCCTCGCGCGTGCCATCGGTGGCGCTGCCGAGGTGCGGGGCCAGAACGATGTTGTCGTATTTCAGGAACCGCGGGTCGAGTGCGGGCTCATTGTGATACACGTCCAGTCCGGCCGCGCTCAGATGGCCGGAATCGAGCGCCTCGAAAAGCGCGTCCTCGTCCACCACGTCGCCCCGCGCGGAGTTCACCAGGATCGCGCCGGGTTTTAGGGCGCCGAAGATGATGGCGTTGATCATCTTGTAGGTGTCTGCGCCACCGGGGCAATGCAGCGAAAGGAAATCTGCCTCAGCCGCGACCTCGACCATGCTGGGCAGTTGTTCGGCGTTGCCGTTGGCGCTCTTGATGTCCTCGGGCACCTCCCAGGCGTCCTGAAACACGACCCGCATCCCGAAGCCGTTATGGGCCCGGCGTGCCATCGCCTGGCCGATGCGGCCAAAGCCGATGATGCCCAGCGTGGCGCCCGAGACTTTCTTGCCGATCATGTGGGTGGGCCGCCAGCCTTCCCAGCCGCCTGCGCGTGTCTCGCGTTCGCCTTCGCCGATGCGCCGGGCGGCGGCCAGCAAAGGCCCATCGCCAGGTCGGCGGTACAGTCGGTCAGCACGTCCGGCGTGTTCGTCACCGTGATGTCATTCGCCGCCGCCGCGTCGATGTCGATATGGTTGAAGCCGACGCCGTAGTTGGCGAAGATCTTAACCTTGCCCTTGGCGGCCGGATAGAACTCTGCCGGGATCTTGTCGGAGACGGTAGGCATGATCACGTCATAGGTCTTGGCCGCGTCCATCCACTCGTCATGGCTCATCGGCGTGTCGGGGTGACGCAGCGTCACGTCGCCCAGCCCGGCATTGGTCAAACGGTCCTCGGTCGCCTTCGGCCAGGCGCGCGTTACCAGAATTTTCATGATGTCTCTTCCCTTGTCGTGATCTGCCCTTGGCGCACAATGCGGCAAGGGCAGGCCACTTGCAATCAACCCGTTGGGCTCAGGCCGCCTTGGCGGGGCTGGCCTTGGCGTTGTCCGGTGTCGTGTCGCGGTAATGCGCCTGCGCGGCGGCCACGCCCGAGCCGGGCTCGATTTTCGCACCTGCATCCACCAGCGCCATTTCCGCGGCCGAGATCGCGCCGCACAGCATCACCGGATTCACCGAGCCCAGGTGCCCGATGCGGAACGCCTTGCCGGCCAGCTTGTTGAGGCCCGTGCCCAGCGAGGTCTGGTACTTGTTGTAGGCCGTCGAGATCACGTCCCGCGCATCCACGCCCTCGGGCGCATAGATGGCCGAAACGGTGTCGGATTCCCATTCGGGGCCCCGCGCCACCAACTCGCACCCGTCCCACGCCTCGACCGCGGCGCGCACGCCTTGCGCCAGCCGCTTGTGCCGCGCCCAGATGCTTTCCATCCCGGCCTCCAGGATCATGTCCAGCGAACAGCGCAGCCCGCGCAGAAGCTGCGTGGCGGGGGTGTAGGGGAAATAGCCGGTGTCGTTCAATTTGATCATGTCCTCGAAGCTGAAATAGCAGCGCGACATGCCGGAATTGGCCAGCCGCTTGTTGGCCTCCAATGCCTTGTCGCTGACACCGAGAAAGCCAAGGCCCGCGGGCAGCATGAAGCCTTTCTGCGAGCCCGACACGGCAAGGTCCACGCCCCATTTTTCCATCTCGAACTCGATCGAGGCGATGGAGCTGACGCCGTCGACGAACAGCATCGCGGGGTGGCCCGCATCGTCCAGGATCTTGCGCACGCCCGCGATGTCCGAGGTCACGCCGGTCGCGGTTTCGTTCTGCGTGGCGAAGACCGCCTTGATCTCGTGATTGGTGTCCGCCTCCAGGTGCTTGGCATATTCCTCCAGCGGCACGCCCTTGCCCCATTCGACCTCGCACAGCACCACGTCGAGGCCAAGACGCTCGGCCATGTCCACCCAGAGCAGAGAGAACTGCCCGAAGCGCGACATCAGAACCTTGTCGCCGGGTTGCAGCGTGTTCTGGATGGCGCTTTCCCAGGCGCCCGTGCCCGAGGACGGGAAGATGAAGACCCGGCCATTCTCCAACCGATAGGCTTTCTTCATGTCGGTCAGCAGCCCGGTCACCAGGTCGGGGAAGTCGGGCGCGCGCATGTCCTCCATGGGTACGTTCATGGCCTGCCGCACGGGTTCCGGCACATTGGTGGGGCCGGGGATGAAAAGATGCTGGTAACCGTTCATGATGTTCTCGCTCCCTGTCACATGACTTGACGCAGGGTCGTAGCACGCAATTCGGGTCTGTGAAGCCTTGTTCGCGGCAAAACCGGGGTGAAACCGCCCATTGGGTGGGTAATTCCTACCCGCCCGGGTGACATATCCGGCCGCAACCGCCTGCGGCATACAAGGGCATACCAAAATTTCTTTTGATTTCAGGCATTTCAACTGATGTTATGGCGGGACGAGATCCGTCTGTTGGGGAGCTGACGGAGAGGAGGAACAAGGAGCCGGCGCATGAAAGCTGCCCCCGGAACGATCATGAAATCAGCTGAAAAAACCAGTGGTAGCACGGGCTTGCCGCAGGTCATCGTCGCCGACCGGCAGTTGATCGTCTGCCAGGGAATCGGCTCGCTCGTGACGCAGATTCCCGAGGTCGAGCTGGGGCATTACGCCACCGACAAGGCCAGCCTGCGCAAGCATCTGGCCCACGCCACGGGCAAAACCATCCTGATCCTGGGCGTACGTCTGGCCGATGGCGATTTGACGCAGGTGCTGTCGATCGTGCGCAAGGATTATCCCGAGGTGATGGTCGTCGTCGTGGCGGAGGAAACCGAGTTTGCCTTCATCCGCACGGCGATCAAGGCGGGGGCCAACTCGGTCTGCATGATGGGGCAGATACTGACCAGCCTGCCGCGCATCCTGGGCAAGCTGATCGAGGGACACTCGATCGTGCCCACCGAAGTCCTGCGGCGTCTGACCTCCGAGAATGCCGATGCGCTGTCGCGGCGCGAGCACGAGATCTTGGCGCTTTTGGGCGACGGTCTGACCAACTTCCAGATTTCGGCGCGGCTGGGACTGAGCGAGAATACGGTGAAATATTACCTCAAGGCGATTTACCAGAAGCTCGAGGTCAATTCGCGCGGGGCGGCCATCGCCAAATACGTGGCGGGCAATTACTGAGGCGTGCGCGCTTGCGGCCAGGACCGGATCGAGCAGGGGCGCAAGTGTCCCGATACGGTGCGCCATTTGCCCAAAATCCGGGCTAACCGGACTTCCTGCTTGAACAATTCTTGCCCGACACCTTTCATCGGACGGGCTGATATGGTCAATACGGGGCGGATCGGGTCCGATATCGCCGGACCCGCGGGACAAGGTCAGGGGAACATCCGGGCGTGCACCAGGAACACAAATTGCTGAACGCGCGGCTGCGCGAGCTGCTGTCCCGCATTTATCCCGACGAATCCGCGCCGGACCTTGCCCGCGCCATCATCGCCGCGTTCTGGCCCGAAGGCACCATGCCCCGCAAACGCGCCCGCACGCCCAGCAACCGGCTCTGGTCGGAGAAGGACGCCTTTCTGATCACCTATGGCGACACCATCCTGGACGGCGCGCACAAACCGCTCGATCTGCTGGAGGATTTCCTGTCGCGCTACATGGGCGGGGTGGTCGACGGCGTGCACATACTGCCGTTCTTTCCGTTCAGTTCGGATGACGGGTTTGCCGTGACCGACTATCGCGCGGTGAACCCGCAGCTTGGCGAATGGAGCGATATCACCCGCATCGCCTCGAACTTTCACCTGGTGTCGGACCTTGTGCTCAACCACGTCTCCAGCCAGGGCAACTGGTTCAACCAGTACCGGCAGGGCAACGCGCCGTACGACAAGTTTTTTTACGAGGCCGACCCCGAGCAGAACTTCAGCGCCGTTGTCCGCCCGCGCACCACGCCGCTCTTGCAGAAGATCGAGACACGGGGTGGCGACCGCCATGTCTGGTGTACGTTCAGCCACGACCAGATCGACCTGAATTTTTCCAACCCCGAAGTGCTGCTAGAGATGCTTCGCATCATCCGGATGCATATCGACAAGGGCGTGCGTACCCTGCGGCTGGATGCCGTGGCCTTCATCTGGAAGGAGCCCGGCACGCCTTGCATTCACCTGCCGCAGACCCACGCCATCGTGCAGCTGATCCGCCTGCTGGTGGACTACACGTTCGAGACCGTCGTGCTGCTGACCGAAACGAACGTGCCACGCACCGAGAACCTCAGCTATTTCGGCAACCGCAACGAGGCGCACGCGGTCTACAACTTTCCGCTGCCGCCGTTGATCCTGCACGCGATGCAGTCGGGCTCGGCGAAATACCTCAATCGCTGGCAGGCCACGATGCCACCCGCGCAGCTGGGCTGCGCCTACCTGAACTTCACCGCCAGCCACGACGGCATTGGAATGCGTCCCGCCGAGGGCGTGCTGCCGCTTGAAGAAAAGAACCGCATGATCGAGGCGGCCCAGCAGGCCGGCGCGCTGGTGTCGATGCGCACCATGCCCGACGGCACCGAACAGGCCTATGAGCTGAACTGCTCGCTTTTCGATGTCATGCGCACGACCTTCAAGGGCGAGGATGACCACCATTTCGAGCGCTTCATCTGTTCGCAAACCATCCCGATGTCGCTCGAGGGTATCCCGGCCTTCTACATCCATTCCTTCCTTGCCACGCCCAGCGATCACGAGGGGTGACGCGGCGCGGCATGAACCGCGCGATCAACCGCCACCGCTGGCATTACCCCGACCTTCTGAAGCGGATGGAGGACGAAGGCTCGGATCAGGCACGGGTGATGAAGGCCCTGTCGGAGCGTCTGCGCATCCGCGCGCGTCAGCCGGGCTTTCATCCCAATGCCACGCAGTTCACCCTTCGCCTCGATCCGCGGCTTTTCGGGGTCTGGCGGCAAAGCCTCGATCGTTACCAGTCGATCTTTGCGATTCACAACGTCAGCGACGAGACGGTGACCGTGGATCCTGCCGACCTCAACATGATCGAGGATGACGTCTGGCGCGACCTGCTGTCAGGCGACAACATAGATCCGGAAGCCGATAGCATTTCGATGGCGCCCTATCAGTGCCGCTGGATTTCCAATCGAAGCGGCCCGGCAGAGCGCGACGCCCTCAGCTGAACTCCTCGGCGTCCTGGACCGCCGCGGCCTTGAGGTTCGACAGAAACTCGGGGTCGGCGGCATGGACGCGGCTCCATGTCGGGATGAAGGGTGTGGCCTGCGGGTTTTCCAGGAAAACGGTGCCGGCGCGAATGATGTTCTCGGCGAAAAGCTCGACCGACTTTTCCTCCTTGTGCCGATCCACCGTCAGCCCGTTCATCTTGGCATCGGCGTAATAGCTTTCCAGCAGGTCCAGCGCGATGCGGTAATAGGTGGCCTTGAGCGTGCGGAAGAGGTTGGGGTGTGAATACCGTGCCGTCCGAGGCGAGCTTGCGGAAGATCGCCTTGCAGATATCCGTCGACATCCGGCTGAGGCCTTTCGAGGCGTCCTCGGGCGACAGGTCCTGGTGCTTGTGGTCATAGGCGTCCGATATCTCGACCTGGCAGACCGATTGCGGCGCCAGGTTGCGCCATGCCTCGGACAGCACGCCGATCTCCAGCCCCCAGTCCGAGGGCACCCGCAGGTCGGGCAGCATCGCCGTGCGCATGGCGAACTCTCCCGACAGCGGATAGCGGAAGCTGCGCAGGTAATCGAGATAGTCGCGGTCGCCGATCACCTTCTTCAGCGCGATCAAGAGCGGGCTGACCAGCAGGCGCGTAACGCGGCCGTTCAGCTTGGTACCATCGACGCGCGGGTAGTATCCCTTCACCATCTGATAGCGAAAGCCCGGGTGTGCTGCCGGATAGACCAGCCGGGCCAGAAGCTCTCGGTCATAGGTCAGGATGTCGCAATCGTGCAGCGCCATCACGGAGGTGTCGGCACAGGCGATCAAGTAGCCCATGCAGGTCCAGACGTTCTTGCCTTTGCCCGGCTCCTCGGGCGCGATGCCCTTTTCCTCCAGCCGGGCGCCAAGGGCCTTCATCCGGGGGCTGTCGTTCCACAGGACCATGTGCTGCTGCGGCAGGCGGCCGAAGAATTCGATGGCGTGCCGGTATTGCGCCTCGTCGGCCTGATCCAGGCCGATGATGATCCGGTGCAGGTAGGGCACCTGGGTCAACTCGTCGATGATATGCTCCAGCGCGGGGCCTTCCAGCTCGGAATACAGGCTGGGCAGGACCAGCGAAATCTTGCGGGTCTCGGCAAAGGCGGTCAGCTCGTAGGTCAGGTCATCAAGACTGCGGGTCCGCAGGTTGTGCAGGGTCGTGATGTTTCCGTTCTGGTGAAAATCAGCCATCTGGTCTGGGGTCTTTCGTGGTTGTTATCTCGTCCATGATCGCGTTTACCGCTTCGGCCCATCCGGTTGGGCCCTCCGCCGTGGTTCGCAGGATACGCCGGCTCGTGCTGACTGCGTCGTCCTCGCCGGCAAGCGGCGGAACACCCGTCGAGGCGGAATTGGCCACCACCACGCAGATATCGGCCCGTTCCAGCATCGCCACGTCGTTCGGTGCATCCCCCAACGCCACCGTACGGGCAGGGCGGTAACGGTCGACCACCTCTGCCATGCGGTCCGCCTTGGTGCCGCCGAACGAGAGCGTCAGGAAACGCCCGCCCTGCTGTACGGTCAGTCCGGCGTCCTGTGCGGCGGCGACGAATGCGTCGCGGTCGGCATCCGGTCCGGTCCAGAGACCGGGTTCGCTGAACTGCCGCGCCTGCGCGTGCGCCGCAGCCTCGGGCGACAGGCCGGTATGGTCCGCGATGTCCTGGGGCGTCATGTCGCCAAATCCGGTAAAACCTTGCGGCAAACGCGCAATCGCGGCGCGGAGTTCCCGGTATGTCTGCGCGCCCTCCGTGCCATCCGCCCCCGGTTCGAGGATTCCGCCGCCGTTTTCCACGATGGCGGGCCAGTCGCCCAGCCCCATTGCGTCGCGCAGGGGCACGATCTCGGCGGCGGTCTTGCTGCTGGCCAGGATCACGCCACAGCCCGCGAGCTTCAGCCGCTCCAGCGTCTGCGCGGCGGGTTGCCACGCATAGGTCCGGTGGTCCAGCAGCGTGCCGTCAAGATCGGAGAACACGAGAAGGCGGGGGCCTAGGGTCATTCCCCGACACTAGACCACAACTTCCGGCAAGGCGACTGCGGAACGCAACGCGCAGCCGCGAAATACCGGCGTCGCTCCTTTTCCGGGCGGTGCGTCACCGACATTCGCTTGAAGCGGGCGCGATTGCGCTACAACATGCCGGCAGCAAGAGGAAATCGCGGGGCGGCCATGGCGGGGAAACGCGCAACGAAAATCGCCGTCGTCGGCTTTGGCCCGCGCGGCCTCGGCGCGCTGGAGGCATTGGCCGAGCAGGCGGCGTCCGATGCGATGGCGCTCAATGTCGATCTGTTCGAGCCCGCGTTTCCGCCCGGTGCCGGCCCCAATTTCGACCCTGACGAAAGCCCGGTCTGCCAGTTGAACATACCCATGCGCGATATCGACATCCGCCCGCCGCGCGGCTCGCGTTGCGGCGCTTTCGCCGACTGGCTGACCCCCGCGCCGGGACCGGACATGTTTCCGCGCCGTCGCGATCTTGGGCGCTACCTTGCGGCGCGCTATGACGACCTGCGCCGCCACGGGGGGCTGGCGCTGCGCCATGACACCGCGGCGATCGACAGCGTGGAGCGTGGCGGGGACGGTTGGATGCTGCGCCGTGGCCCGCAACGCTTTGGCCCCTATAACGAGGTTCTCCTGACCCTGGGTCAGCCTGCGGTCGCCCCGGACGAGCAGCTTGGCGAGTGGCAAACCCACGCCGCCGAAACGGGCGCCGTGTTGCGGCAGGCCTATCCAGCTTGGAAACTGCAACGCGACGCCGCCGGATGGACCGGACAGACAGTGGCGATCCGGGGCCTTGCCCTGTCGGCCTTCGACGTGATCCGGCTGCTGACACTGGGGCAGGGCGGGCGGTTCGAGAACGGACGCTACATAAATTCGGGTTCGGAGCCGGGTCTTCTGGTGCCGTTCTCGCTGGAAGGGCTGCCGCCGTTCCCCAAGCCCGAGACGGCGGCGCTCGATGCACGATTCGAGCCGACCGAGGCGGAAACCGACGCCTTCGCCCGCGCCATCTCGTCCGCGTCCGAAGCCACGCCCGACGTCGCGCGGGCGCAGCTCTCCGAAGCGCTTCTGGCTGCTGTCCGCCGGGTGCTGGACGAAATCGGCGACGCCTCCGACGATGCCGTCGATTGGCTCGACCGCGAATGGGATGACCCCGGTTCGCAGGAAACCGGCCCTGCGATCCGCGCTCTCGACGCCGGGATCGCCATGGCCGAGGGCCGCGTTGCGCCGTCTGCCGGCTATGTTTTCGGCCAAGTCTGGCGCAAGTGGCAGAACGTCCTGCGCCGTGGCTACAACCTCGCGAGCACACCGCCCGAGACCGCCCGCATGCTGGTGGCTTTCGACGAAGGGCTGAAGCGATATTCCTACGGCCCGCCCGTCTCGGCCAGCCGCGAACTGGCGGCGCTGGTCGCGGCGGGCGTTGTGACGCTCGACTTTACCGCCGATCCCGTCATTTCGATGACCGGGACCGGCTGGACGCTTGCCGCCAATGGCGCTGGCGTCGAGGCCGATGTCATGGTCGACGGGGTGTTGCCCTCGCCCGATCTGTCGCAAATCCGCACGCCGCTGATTACCGGGTTGATCGCGCAGGGTCGGCTGTGTGCGATATCCGACGGGTTGGGCGCGAATGTGGTCGCGGACGGGCAGGTACTGGACAGGGATGGCCTTATCGTCCCCGGTCTGGGGTTTCTTGGCCGGCTGGCGCTGGGCAGTGTCATCGCGGCCGATTCGCTGCACGACTGTTTCGGCCAGGCCTCGGTGCGCTGGGCCCGGGGCGTGATCACGCGAAACATGCAGCGCCGGAAATAGTGGCAGCACCCTTATACTGCCAGCGGATCGACGCCCATTGCAGGGAAATGGGTTGATCATGGTTTCATCCGGTCTACAGTGGGAGTGTATGTGTGTGCTTGCGCGACGCTTGTGCATGCCGGTCGAACAAGTAACGAGGCGAATGAAATGAGGAAATTCCTAGCAACAACATGCGCAATCGCCTTTGGTGCGATGATGCCCATCCAGGCCACGGCGCAGGTCGCTCCGGTTCAGGACGGTCCGCCTATTGCCGCGGGCGAATCCGCCTTGGCGTATGCAGCACGCGTGAACGCCTGTGGCGGCGCCGACCTTCTGGGCGCGACCTTCGCACAGGGCGGCACCCTTGTGCAGGCGCGTTGTGCAAGTGCCGGTCTCGGCATGGGCCCAGGCCCGGCCGCAGCCGCCGCCGCAGCCGCCGGCGCGGGTGCACTGCTGATTATCGCCCTTGACGGCTCCAGCAGCACCACGACCTCGCAGTAAGGCGACTGAATCAACAAAAGAAGGCCGGCACTCCAATACGAAGTGCCGGCCTTTTTCATGTCCTCAGCAGGATGATAATCGCACTTTCGCGAACAAGTGGGAGGCTGAGTTGCAGCCTGCCACCCCAGATTTGTCTACTCGGCGACCTTCACCGGCGTATCGTCGGTCACCGGCAGCGGCGGTTCGCATCTCGTAATGCGTGCCCAGCCGGTAGCGAAGGGCGTCGGCATAGGCGAACAGCCGTGCCTGCAACATCTTGTCGGGTGAAAAGCCGATGCCGGGCACCACGTTCTTCGGGCTGTAGGCCGCATTCTCGACCAGCTGGAAATAGTTCTCCGGGAAAGTGTGCATTTCCAGTTCGCCCACCTCGATCAGCGGGAAGTCGCCATGGGGCCAGACCTTCGTCAGGTTGAACGGATTGAACTCCGTCTCCAGCGCCTGTTCCTCGGTCATCACCTGGATGAACAGCGTCCACTTAGGATGCTTGCCGTCCTCGATCATGTGCCACAGCTCTTCCTGATAGCTTTCGCGCGTGTGCCCGATGATCTCGGCAGCTTTGGCATCCGACAATGTTTCGTGACCCTGGTGGGTGCGGAAATGGAACTTCACCCAGTGCCGCTCGCCCATGTCATTCCACATAGAGTAGGTGTGGCTGCCATAGCCGTTCATGTGCGCCGGCTGCGCGGAATGCCACGATCCGACATCAGGATCGTCACCTGGTGGACACTTTCGGGCTGACCCGCCCAAAAGTCGAACATCGCCTCGGGCGAGCGCAGGTTGGTCTTGGGGTGGCGCTTCTGCGTGCGGATGAAGTCGGGAAACTTGAACGCGTCGCGGACAAAGAAGATAGGGGTATTGTTGCCCACCATGTCCCAGTTCCCGTCCTCGGTGTAGAATTTCAGCGAGACCCCCCGCACGTCACGTTCGGCATCCGCCGCACCGCTTTCGCCGGCAACGGTGGACCAGCGAGACAGCACCTCGGTCTGCTTGCCGACCTCTGAAAAGAGCTTGGCGCACGTGTAGCGCGTGATGTCCTTCGTCACCGTGAAGGTGCCCTGCAGGCCCCAACCCTTGGCGTGCACCACGCGCTCGGGGATGCGCTCGCGGTTCTGGTGTGCGAGCTTTTCGATCAGCTGGTGGTCCTCCAGCATCACGGGACCCCGCGCACCGGCGGTGCGCGAGGTCTCGTTCGTGGTGTAGGGGCTGCCAGAGGTGGTGGTCAGTGTCGGTTTCTTTTTTATGGCTACGCTTTCTGTCTTATCGAATAGGGCATGGGGGCTGGATCAATCCAGCCAGATGCCTTTGATGTTCACGAACTCCCGCACGCCGAAGCCGCCATGCTCTCGACCATACCCGGAGTCCTTGACGCCGCCGAAGGGCATGTTCGGGTGCGCGGCACCAAAGCTGTTGATCCGCACCATGCCGGTGTCGAAGTACTTCTTCGCCATCTCGGTGGCGCGCCCGGTGTCCTTGGAAAAGATGCCGCCGCCCAGGCCATACCGGCTGTCATTGGCGATACGCATCGCATCTTCGTCATCCTTGGCGCGGATGACCGAGGCCACGGGGCCGAAAATCTCGTCGTCATAGGCGGGCATTCCGGGCGTGACATCGCCCAACACTGTCGCGGGATAGTACGCGCCATCGCGGTCGAACGCCTTGCCGCCGCACAGGATCTTGGCGCCCTTCCTGACGCTGGCCTCGACCTGCTCGGCCACGGTATCCAACTGTTCCTGGCTGCTCATCGGGCCAAGCTCGGTATCGTCGTCGCTTGGATCGCCCACCTTGATCTTCTTCATCGCTGTCACGTAGGCGTCGACGAACTGGTCATAGACCGTGTCGCTGACGATGAACCGCTTTGCGTTCACGCAGGTCTGGCCGTTGTTGTAGAGCCGTCCCTGAACCGACAGCTTCACCGCCAGTTCCACGTCGGCGTCTTCCAGCACGAGGTAAGCGTCGTTCGAACCCAGTTCCAGAACGGTCTTCTTCAGAGCCTTGCTGGCGACCGAGCCGATATGGCTGCCAGCCGAATTCGAGCCAGTCATTGTGACACCGCGCACCTTGTCATGCTCGATGATCTTGTCCGAGGTATCGTGATCGATCAGCAGAACGCGGAACAGGTTCTTGGGCAGACCCGCCTTGATGCAGATCTCGCGCAGGCGCAACGCGCTGCCGGTGCAGATCGCGGCATGTTTCAGAACACAGCCATTGCCGGCCATCAAAGCTGCGGCCAGCACCCGCACGGGCTGATACATCGGGAAATTCCACGGCTGGATCGAATAAACCACGCCGATCGGCTGATACGTCACCAAGCCCTTGTCGCCATTACCCAGGTCGCGCGTCTCGTCCTTGAGGTCTTCGGGCCCCTGCGCGGCGGTGTACTCGAAGATCTGCGCGCACAGTTCGACCTCGTCCTCGCCGTCTTTCAGCAGCTTGCCCATCTCGCGGGTCATCAGCTGCGACAGCTCGGTCGTGTGTTCGCGAAGTTCGCTGGCAATCGCGTTCAGCACCGCGCCGCGTTCCTCATGGGTCTTCTCGCGCCAGTCGAGGAAGGCCACGTGACACGCTTCCACGGCCTCGAAGGCCTCGGTTTCGCTCATGGTCTGGTAATCTGCGATCTTTTCGGCGGTGGCTGGATTGATGGTCTCGATCCTGGACATAACGACCTCTCGGTAAATGAAGTGGATTTGTTCGACCAACCCGATCCGCCGTCACTTGTTCCGGCAGGTGCGCGCGGATGCCGCGCCGACGGCAAACCTGCGCAAGATTGTCCGCACGCACGCGTTAACTGATCTTGCAATCATGCGCATATGTTCTACTTTCGTTCACATGCGCAAAACCTTGTCAGACAAGCTCGCCATCCTCGCCGACGCCGCGAAATACGACGCCTCCTGCGCGTCGTCCGGCACGACCCGCCGCGACAGCCGCAATGGCGGCATCGGCAGTGCGGGCGGCAGCGGGATCTGCCACGCCTACACGCCAGACGGGCGCTGCATCAGCCTGCTCAAGATCCTGATGACGAATTTCTGCATCTACGACTGCGCCTACTGCATCAACCGCGTCAGCAGCGGGGTGGAGCGGGCCCGCTTCACGCCTGAAGAGGTCGTCACCCTCACGCTGGAATTCTATCGCCGCAACTATATCGAGGGGCTTTTCCTCAGCTCCGGCATCATCAGGAGTCCGGACGACACCATGGCCGACATCACCCGCATCGCCCGGATGCTGCGCGAGGATCATGGCTTCAAGGGTTACATCCACCTCAAGACCATCCCCGAAGCCAGCCAGGAGTTGATCGACGAGGCCGGGCGCTATGCCGACCGCCTGTCGGTCAATATCGAGCTGCCCAAGGATGACAGCACCCGCACCCTAGCGCCCCAGAAACGTCCCGAGACGATCCGCGCCGCCATGGCGTCCGTCCGGCTGAAACAGCAGGCCAGCAAGGAGCGCTCTCACACGGGCAAGCGCGCGCCGAAATTCGCGCCCGCCGGCCAGTCCACGCAGATGATCGTCGGCGCGGATGGTTCGAACGACAAGGCGATCCTGACGACCTCTTCGCGGCTTTATACCGGTTACAAGCTGAGACGCGTCTATTACTCGGCCTTCTCGCCCATTCCCGACAGCTCCGCGATGCTGCCGCTGATCAAGCCGCCCCTGGTGCGCGAGCACCGGCTTTATCAGGCCGACTGGCTCTTGCGTTTCTACGGCTTCGACGTGGACGAGATCACCGATGTGGCGCCCTCGGGCAATCTCGACCTCGATATCGACCCCAAGCTCGCCTGGGCGCTGGCGCATCGCGGGCAGTTTCCCGTCGACGTGAACCGCGCGGGGCGGGACGTGCTTTTGCGGGTGCCGGGGTTCGGGACCAAGACCGTCAATCGCATCCTCACGGCGCGTCGTTCCGGCGCGCTGCGTTATGCCGACCTTCTGCGCATGGGCGCACGGATGGGCATGGCGAAATCCTTTGTCACCACGCCCGACTGGACCCCCGGCGGCCTGACCGACAGCGTTGACCTTCGCGCCCGCTTCGCGCCCGCGCCGGAACAATTGAGCCTATTCTGATGTACCGCGTCACGCTCCCGACCCTCGGCTTTTTCGAGGCGTGGCGCGACGCCGCCCGACGCCTTCTGACCCATGCCGTACCGCCGGACGAGGTGGAGTGGAGCAGGGGAGAGGACAGCAGCCTCTTCCCTGCCGACCCGCTGCCCGCGGCCGATGGCGTCCATGCGGTAACCACGACCAAGGATTTCCTGTCGCTGGCCAGGACCACGCTGTGCCACTCCGGCTCCGAGGCGCCGATTCTGCTCTACCAGGCGCTTCACCGTCACCAGACCAACCGCCGCGCGCTCGGCAATCCCGCCGATCCGATCGCCCGCAAGCTCTCGGTCCTGCAAAAGGCCGTGCGCCGGGACATTCACAAGATGCACGCTTTCGTCCGCTTCCGGGAACTGCCCTCCGACGGCCTTCGCCGCAGCTTCGGCGCGTGGTTCGAGCCCGATCACTATATCCTGGAAACCGGCACGCCCTTTTTCGCCAAGCGCTTCGCCGACATGGACTGGATGATTGCCACGCCGCAGGGGGTGACCCGCTTTGAGGATGGCATGCATACCTTCCATCCGCCCGCGGCGCGCCCCGACCTGCCCGAAGACGCGTCAGAGGCACTGTGGGGCACTTATTTCGCCAACATCTTCAATCCTGCGCGCCTGCATCTTCAGGCCATGCGCTCGGAAATGCCGCTGAAATACTGGAAGAACCTGCCCGAGACCGATCTCATCCCCGGCATGCTCGCCGACGCCGAGGCGCGGGTGGAAAGGATGCGCGCCGCCATGCCGACCGATACACCGGCCCGCGCCGAACGCATCCTGGGACGCCTGCCGCAGCCGAAGGTTCCCGACCTGCCGAAAAGCATGGAGGAAGTTCGCGCCGCTGCCATGCACTGCAAGCGTTGCGGACTGTGCGAGGCCGCCACCCAGACCGTCTGGGGCAGGGGGCACGCGCAGGCCGATCTGATGATCGTGGGCGAGCAGCCCGGCGATGCGGAGGATCTCGCCGGTAAACCCTTCGTGGGTCCCGCGGGACAATTGCTGACCACACTCATGGATGAGGCCGAGGTCGGCGACAGCTGGATGACCAACGCGGTCAAGCACTTCAAATTCCGCCCCACGGGCAAGCGCCGGATGCACCAGAACCCGGACCGGCACGAGATCGACCATTGCCGCTGGTGGCTCGACCTCGAACGCCGGTTCGTGCAACCGACGCTGACGGTCGCGCTGGGGGGGCTCGGCGGCCTATGCCCTGACCGGCAACGATGCGCCAATGAAACCGCGCCGCGGCCAGATCGAAGCCGCACATGATGGCGGCGCGGTGTTGGTGACATGGCACCCCAGCTACATCCTGCGCCTCGAGGGCAGCGCCGCGCGCTCGGCGCGCCGGGAACTGCGCGACGACCTTGCCGCCGCTGCCGAAATTCTTCGCGCCGAAAGCGCACATGACGCGGCCCCGCCGGGCCTTCCCCCCAAGGCAGCAAGACACACGGCGTAGCGAGGCGTCCGTATCAGGACCTGTCAGCTCCGCCCACAGACATGCTTCGATTGCTGGGAAAATGTGGGCAAGTTGGACGGCAAAAATGGCGGCGTGCCGGAGCAGATTATCCTGTCTCAGCGCCTCCTGCCCAGGTGCCTCACAGACAGCCGACCCCGAAACTTACAGGCACATCGCGTCTTTCTTCGCCAGCGGCTCGACCTCGGCCAGACCCGGACCTTGGAGAGACCGTTCAGCACACGGCTTGGGCCAGGTGACCAGCATCACGGCGCATCCGGTCACGTCGTTCCTATCCAGGGTGTCGGCCAGGGTCCCAAGCGTGGTGGCTATGTGCCGCTCGCCGGGCTTGGAGATGTCGCAGGCGATATCGACCGGCGCGTTTGCCGGCAACCCCTTCTGCATCAGGTCGCAGGCCAGGCGCCGGGCATGGCGTACCCCCATGTAGAAAGCCGTGGTCGTGCCAGGACCGGAATGGCGCGTGCTGTCGGGGGCAGGGTCGCTTGCGCATCCCGTGCCGGTGGTCAAGACGAGCGTGTCGGCCACGTTTCTTTCCGTCAGGCTCCGGCCCAGCATGGCGCCGGCGGCCGAGGCCGCGGTCACGCCGGGCACCAGTTCCACGGCCACCCCGGCGCGGCGCGCGGCGTCAAGTTCCTCGGTGGCACGTCCGAATATGCCGGGGTCGCCGGATTTCAGACGCACGACGCGCTGTCCCTTGCGGGCGGCGGCCACGATCATGTGGTTGATTCGGTCCTGCGGCCAGGCATGGGCGCCGACATGCTTGCCGACGAAAACCCGTTCCGCATCGCGGCGCGCCAGTCCCAGCACCTCCGCGTCGACAAGACGGTCGTAGAAGATCACATCCGCCTCCTGCAGCCGTTCAACCGCGCGCAGGGTCAGCAGATCGCGGGCCCCGGGACCGGCGCCGACAAGGCTGATCTGGCCGGCGGTGACCCGCTCGGGCGGCCCGCCCGCGGCGATGGCGGCCTTGAGGGTGCGCGCGGCGTCGCTTTCCTGCCCGCGCACCCAGGCCTGCCGCGGATCGCCCTTGAAGGCCCAGGCCCAGAAGGCCCGGCGCCGTGCGCGCGGAACGCGGCGCTCTACCGCAGGGCGCAACCGTCCGGCCAGAGCCGCCAGCCCGCCAAGCGTCTGCGGCAGCATCTCTTCCAGCCGGGTCTTGATGTCGCGGGTCAGAACGGGTGCCGTGCCCTCGCTGCCGATGGCCACGACGATCGGGTCGCGATCCACGATCGCGGGCGTGGTCATGTCGCAAAGGTCCGGCTGGTCGACGACGTTCACCGGACAGTGCGCCGCCCTGGCCAGCGCATGGGCGGCGGCGTCCAGCCCGGGACATCCCGTTCCGATGAATGCCATCGCGGCATCGGTGAACACTTGCGGCGTCAGCTTGGTGACAAGCGTGGCGCGGCCGTCCTGCACCAGCGCCTGCAACTCGTCCTCGAGCGCGGCCGCCACAAGCACCAGCACGGCATCGGTCTTGAGCAGCAGGCGGGCCTTCTGCGCGGCCTGCTCTCCGCCGCCGACGATCACGACGCGGCGGCCGGTGGTGCGGATGAACATCGGAAAGGCTTTCATGGGGTGTCTCCTGTCATGCGGCGCGCCGGCCCGCGCGGGTTTGCCAGAGCATCCGGGCGCGGGAGTCCACTGCGTCGGCTCCCAGCGTATCGAGTGCCAGTGCCGCGGTCCCCGTGATCACGTCCGCCTCAAAGGCAGGCGCGTTCCGGTTCTGCCAAAGATCCGTGAGCGTAAGCGCGGCGCTCTCCGAGAGCCTGCGGGTTTCAGGCCGGCTGGCGGGCAGGGTGGTTTCCCACGGCTGCCCCGCACGAAGGCCGAAGACCGCGATGTCCTTGGCCGGATTGCGTTCGAACTCCCCGCCCGCGCCCTTGACCACGCTCATCGCCTCCCAGCCCAGGTGCGTGGCTGCATCGGCCTGAAGCAGGCGGTAGGACGGGTGAAAAACCCCTGCACGCTGGCCCGCGCATGGGCCGGGTTCAGCATCCGGCACACCGTATTGACGCAAGAGCGCAGGCCCAGGACTTCGCGCAGGTTCAGAAGCCGGAACAGCGCCGGATGAAAGCTTTCCAGCGGCAGATAGGCAATTCCGTCGCGGTCCAGCAGGCGGGCGGCCCCGTCCGCGTCGGTGGCGGTCCCGATGCCCGCCTCGGCCAGGCTTTCGCGCACCTTCCTGTCCGGCCCGTTCCAGCCATGCAGCAGCACGCGGTGCCCCGCATCCGCCACAAGGCGCGCCGACAGCAGGAACCAGGGTTGCCCGCGCGTGCGCCCCGCGGCGTAGCTCGGCCAGTCGAGGTCCACGAGCGGCAATGCCGGCGCGCCTCCGGCTGCGGCCTCGGCAAGGCCCGCGATTTCATCCGGCGTTTCGCCTTTCATCCGCAGCAGCATCAACAGTGCGCCCACCGCCTCGGGGGCCGCGTTGCCGGACAGCATCAGCCGCATGGCGGCCCGCGCCTCCTCCCGTGTCAGGCTGCGGGACCGGCCAGGGCCGCGCCCCAGGGTGCGCACGTGATCGGCCAGGCTCATTCCGCAGCCTCTCTTGTGGTAAGCCCTTGAAGCAGATCGGCAATCTCGGGCCGGCAGGAGCCGCAATTGGTGCCCGCGCCGAGGATCTCGCCAATGGCCTCGACGCTGAGCGCCCCCTTGTTCTCGACCGCGTCGATGATGGTGTTCACCCCGACCCCGAAACAGGCACAGAGCACCGGGCCGGGATTCGGCACGTCCGCCGGCGGTCGGCCGGTCAGCGCATCAGCGCCATCCGTACCCGGCAGAGTGGCGATGTAGTCGCGCATCACCGCGACGGGCTTCGGAGCCACGAAGAGCGCGCCGATCACGACACCATCCTCGTGCAGCACGACCCGCGCGATGCCGCGCCGTGCGTCAGTGATCATCGCGGCGGTGGCGTTCGGCGCGTCAAACAATCTCCGCGCCTCGGCCTCCCAGTCGTCAACCCGGTCCAGCCCGGCCAGTTCGACGCGATAGCCGGCCTGCGTGCGGGCCTGCGCCCAGTACTCACAGCGCAGGGCCATTGGCCCGTTCGAGACGGCAAAGCCATACCAGGCGGCATCCAAGCGCGAGACGGCCACGACACTCGCCTTGCTTTCGGGCTGGCCGGAGACGGGATCGGTGGCCGCGGCGACCAGCGCGTCGATCCGGGCCGAAGGCGCGGTTTCTGCCGTCCAGTGCATCGGCGCGAAAACCTGCCCCGGTGCGACCGCATCGGTGATCCGCGCGCGCAGGATGGCGCTGCCCGACGGGCTGGACAGGCGAACAAGGTCCGCGGCGTCGATCCCAAGCCGCCCGGTATCGAACGGGTGAATTTCAAGGAATGGCTCGGCCAGGTGCGCCGACAGGCGCGGGCTGAGCGCGGTGCGGGTCATGGTGTGCCACTGGTCGCGCACCCGCCCGGTGTTGAGCCGGAAGGGAAACCGTGGCTCTGTGCGGGCCGCCGGGGGCCGCCATGTCACCGGCAGCAGGCGGGCCTTGCCACCGGGGTGATAGAACGCCCCGTCGCCGAAAAACCGCCTTCCCCGCCGCGTGGCGGTCACGGGCCAGCGCTGCGGCTTCAGCCGGTCATAGGCGCGGTCGTCGAGGTCGGCGAGCCCCGAGATGTCGAAATCGCGCCCGAACCGGCCGGCGATCCCCGAAAGGGTGGCGTACTCGCGGAAAATCTCCGCCGGGCTGCCATAGTCGAACGCGCGGGTGAACCCCATCCGCTGGCCCACCTGCGCGATGATCTGCCAGTCTGGCCGCGCCGCCCCCGGCGCTGGCAGGACACGGCGCTGGCGGCTTATGGTGCGGTCCGAGTTGGTGACCGTGCCGTCCTTCTCGGCCCATGCGGCGGCGGGCAGCAGGACGTGGGCCAGCCGCGCGGTGTCCGTGCGGTCGGTGATGTCGCTGACAACGGTAAAGTCGCAGCCGGCGATGGCGGCCTGCACGGCATCGGCCTCGGGCATGGATACGGCGGGGTTGGTGTGGATGATCCACAGCGCCTTGATACGCCCCTTCGCCACGTCGCGGAAAAGGTCGACCGCCTTCAGCCCCGGCGCCTCGGGCATCCGGGGCGCGTCCCAGAAGGTGCGCACGGCGCTGCGGTGGTCGGGGTTCCCGATATCCAGGTGACAGGCCAGCATGTTGGCCAGCCCGCCGACCTCGCGCCCGCCCATCGCGTTGGGTTGACCGGTAACGGAAAACGGCCCGCATCCGGGCGTGCCAATCCGGCCTGTGGCCAGGTGACAGTTGAGGATGGCATTGACCTTGTCAGTCCCCGAGGTCGACTGGTTCACCCCCTGCGAATAGATGGTGACAACGCGCTCGGTCCGCATCCAAAGGTCGCAGAACGCCGCGACCTGCTGCGCATCCAGCCCGGTGACCGACAGATCCGATGCTCGCGCGGCCGCCAGCGTCGGCTCGAAACCTTCGGTCCGGTCCAGAAACGCGGTGTCGAGCGCGCCGCCCTCGCAGAGCGCCGTGAATAGCTGGTTGAACAGCGCCACGTCCGAGCCGGGCCGAAGCGCCAGGTGCATGTCCGCACCGTCGCAACTGGCCGTGCGGCGCGGGTCGATGACGACGATCTTCGTGCCCCGGGCTTCGCGAGCGGCCAGCAGGCGCTGATAGAGAACGGGGTGGCACCACGCCAGGTTCGAGCCGACCAGCACGACAAGGTCGGCCTCGTCGATATCCTCGTAGGTGCCGGGCACGGTATCGGTGCCGAAGGCGCGCTTGTGCCCGGCCACCGAGGACGCCATGCAAAGCCGGGAGTTCGTGTCGATATTGGCCGAGCCGATGAAGCCCTTCATCAGCTTGTTGGCAACATAGTAATCTTCGGTCAGCAACTGTCCCGAGACGTAAAAGGCCACGCTGTCCGGCCCATGACGCGCGATGGTCTCGCTGAACCGATCCGCGACCAGTTGCAGCGCGTCGTCCCAGCCTGCGTCCTGCCCATTCACGCGCGGGCGCAGCAGACGATGGTCAAGCCCCACGGTCTCGGCCAGAGCCGTGCCTTTCGAACACAGTCGCCCAAGATTGGCCGGATGCGCGCTGTCGCCCTGCACCTCCAGCCCGCCTGCGCCGTCGGGCCGCAGCAGCACCCCGCAGCCGACCCCGCAGTAAGGGCAGGTCGAACGGGTCCAGGGCTGATCCGCGCCGTCCATCACGCGGCGGTCCGCTCGCTCAGGCCCGAGGCATCGATCCACACGCGCCCCTCCTCGACCCTCAGCGGGTAGGTGGCGATCGTGGCGGCCTCGCCCCGGGCGTGGCCGGTTTCGAGGTCGAACACCCAGTTATGCAGCGGACAGGTCACCGACTGGCCATGCACGATGCCGTCCGCCAACGGCCCGCCCTTGTGCGGGCAGGTGTTCGAGGTGGCGAACACCTCATTCTCGGCGGTGCGGAACACCGCGATGCAGCCCTGTGCCGTCTTCAGCTTGCGCGCGCCGCGCAGGGGAATGTCGTCAAGTGCACAGATGTCGATCCAGCTCATGTTGCGTCCTTTCGGGTGGCAATTGCGTGGTCCGCGTCCCGGGCCCGACCCGAGACCTCGGCGTCCCGGCCTATGCGGGAGGCCCCGGCTCGGGGGCCGGGGCGGGCAACCGGGAGCGAAAGACGCCGCGTCATTCCGCGGCCTCCAGTGTCAGGTCCGTCAGTGACTGGTACCGCTCGGCCTGTTTCGCATGTTCGGCCCAGGGGTCCTTGCGGTAGATCGACTGGCTCAGCTCGAAGGCCGCGACCAGGCGGGCACGTTCGTCTGCGCTGGCCAGCGTTTCCTTGACCCAGTCCAGCCCGACCTTGGCGAGCCACTTGTAGGGACGGTCGAGGTACTTGGCGTTTTCCCGGTAAAGCTGGATGAAAGCGGTGGTCCATTCGATCGCTTCGTCCTCGGTCGCAACGTCGACAAGGCGTTCGGTTTCCTTCACATCCATGCCCGCCGCGCCGCCCACACCGATCTGGTAGCCACTATCGACACAGACGATGCCCACGTCCTTGCAGGTCGCCTCGGCGCAGTTGCGCGGGCAGCCGGAGACCGCCAGCTTCACCTTGTGCGGGGTCCAGGACCCCCACAGGATCTGTTCCAGCTTGATGCCAAGGCCGGTGCTGTCCTGCGTGCCGAACCGGCAGTGATCGGTGCCGACACAGGTCTTCACCGTGCGCAGCCCCTTGGAATAGGCATGCCCCGAGACGAGGCCCGCCTTGTTCAGATCATCCCATATGAAGGGCAGGTCCTCGCCCTTCACGCCCATAAGGTCGATCCGCTGGCCGCCCGTGACCTTGACCGTGGGCACGTCATACTTGTCGGCCGCGTCGGCGATGGCGCGCAACTCGCGCGGGTTGGTGATCCCGCCCCACATGCGCGGCACGACGCTGAACGTGCCATCCTTCTGGATATTGGCGTGCTTGCGCTCGTTGACGAAACGGCTTTGCGGGTCGTCGCGGTAGTCCAGCGGCCAGTCGGCCAACAGGTAGAAATTGACCGCCGGACGGCAGACGTGACAGCCGTTGCGGGTCTTCCAGCCCAGCTCCTGCCAGACGGCTTCCTGGCTCTTGAGTTCCCGGCCCTTGATCAGGCGGCGCACATCCTCGTGCGTCAGATCACAGCAGCCGCAGATGGGCTGCGCCGCGGGCAGTTGGAAGTCGTCGCCCAGCGTGACCTGCAACACCTGTTCGACCAGCCCGGTGCAGGTGCCGCAGGAGGCGCTGGCCTTGGTCTGTGCGCGGACCGCACCCAGATCGGTCGCGCCGCCCGCGATGGCGTCAGTGATGGTGCCCTTGCAAATGCCGTTGCAGCCACAGATTTCCGCGTCACGCGGCAATGCTGCAACGGCTGAGAGAGGGTCCGCGTTGGGCCCTCCCTGGTAGGCGGGACCGAATATAAGCGTCTCGCGCATCTCCGAGATGTCCTCGCCCGACTGGACGAGGCCGAAGAACCAGTTGCTGTCGGCGGTGTTTCCATACATGACCGCGCCGATCAGCCGGTCATCCTCTATCACCAGCCGCTTGTAGACCCCGCGCGCCGGGTCGCGATAGACGATATCCTCGCGGCCCTCTCCGTCGGCGAAATCGCCCGCGCTGAACAGGTCGCAGCCGGTGACCTTGAGCTTGGTTGACAGCTCCCTGGGCCTGAAGGCGGCCTCGTCCCCGGTCAGCGTCGCGGCGACCACCTTGGCCTGGTTGTAGAGCGGCGCGACGAGGCCGAAGACAGCGCCGTCATGCTCGATGCATTCACCAACGGCCAGAATGTTCTCATCCGACGTGATCATCTGGTCGTCCACATGAATGCCGCGCCCCACGGCCAGCCCCGCCTCGGCGGCCAGGGCGGTGTTGGGGCGGATGCCCACGGCCATCACCAGCAAGTCGCAGGGCAGCTCGGTGCCGTCCTCCAGCACCAGCGCCCGGACCTGGCCGTCCTGGCCCAGGATCTCCTTCGAGCTGGCCGAGACGCGCACGTCGATGCCGCGGCTTTCGAGATCCTTGCGCAACAGGTATCCCGCGGCCTCGTCCAGCTGGCGTTCCATCAGGTGCCCCATCAGGTGCACCACGGTCACCTCCATCCCCCGCAGGCGCAGGCCGGCGGCGGCTTCCAGCCCCAGAAGGCCGCCCCCGATGACCACGGCCCGCGCCCCCGGCCCGGCGGCGGCGGCGTCGATCATCCGATTGGTGTCGTCGAGGTCGCGATAGGCGATCACCCCGTCACGGTCATGCCCCGGCAGCGGGATCATGAACGGGTTCGACCCGGTGGCGATCAACAGCTTGTCATAGTCCACCGTGCCGTTCTCGCCCGTCACGGTCTTTGCGGTCCGGTCGATCGCGGTCACCTTTTCCCCGAACCGGCAGGTCACGCCATGATCGGCGTACCAGGTCTCATCGTGCGTGACGATCTCCTCGTAGGATTTCTCACCCGACAGGACCGGCGACAGCATGATGCGGTTGTAGTTGCCGCGCGGCTCGGCGTTGAACAGTGTCACGTCCCAACCGTCGGGATCCGCGTCGAAGAGGTGTTCCAGCGCACGGCCCGAGGCCATCCCTGCGCCGATCACCACGAGTTTCTTGCGTGTCATTGCTTGGCTCCTCTCAGTTGTACCAGGCGACGATGTGGGTGAGCGTTTCGCCGCGATAGACCGGCAGGCCGACGAAACTGGTGTAATCCGCCGGAAGGCCGGAGCGGCCTTGCGCCACCACGGGCAGGCCGGAGCCGAGCACCTGGCCCACCACCCCTTTCCATGCGGTGGCGGTCGGCGCCTCGGTGCGCGTGCCGTCACCGTCGTCGCGCCACAGCGGGCCGTCGCGTTCGCAGACCCCGTCGGCCAGCATCGCGCGCCCGTCGCGCGTGGCGCGGGCATCCCAGATCTCGAACCGGCGCGCGATGGGCGTGCCCCGCGCGGAAAGAAGCGTCAGCACATAGGGTCGCTCCGCCGGTGTCGCCACTGGCAGGCCAAGCCCCGTGGTCAGCCCGGCCTTGCCTGCGGCCGAGGCGCGGATGAACTTGTAGCCGGACCCAAGGTCGCGCATCAGGATCGGCGCCTGTGCCGCCCAGACCCCACCCGGCAGGCCTTGGCCCTTGGGAAAATGCGTGTGTTGCGAGACGAAGGCGAACTCTTCGGCAGCCCCGAAGTACCCGTCATCGAGCATCAGCATCCCGCTGTGGTCATCGGTCCAGACCTCGATCGCGCCGACGCGCGCCTCGTCGTCACCGCACAGAACGACCAGTACGGCCTTCAGCGTCGCGCCGGCGAAGACAGGCACGGCAACCGCGCTGGTCAGCCCGGCCTCCCTCGCGGCCTCGATACGTTGGAAATACGATCCGTCGAACCCCTTGAGCACAATGGGCCGCGCCTCGTCCCAGGCTTTGCCGGGCAGGCCCTCGCCCTTGGCGAAACTGGTCTTGCGAGAAGTGTCCTCGAACGCGGAAAGGCCGTTATAGTCGCCGCTTGCCAGAACAAGGCGGTCGCCCTCGGGCACCCAGACTTCACAGACCTGGATGAACGTATCGGTGGCAGCTTGCGCTACGGTATCCATGGTGGGTGTCTCCGTGACGGGCGCGGTCATGCCGCCGCCTTGCGCGATGCGCCGGCTTTGGGTGTCGCGCCGTGCTCGTACTCTTCGAGGAAATCCAGGACCTGCTGGCGATAGCGATAGTAATCGGGATGTTCGAGCAGCGCCTTGCGGCTGCGCGGGCGCGGCAGGTCGACCTTCGTGATGCGCCCGATGGTGGCCCGCGGGCCGTTAGTCATCATCACCACGCGGTCAGCCAGCAGGATCGCCTCGTCCACGTCATGTGTGACGCAGATCGCCGTGACCTTGGTGCGCGACCACACCTCCATCAGCACTTCCTGCAATTCCCAGCGTGTCAGGCTGTCGAGCATCCCGAAGGGCTCATCCAGCAACAGCAGCTTCGGCGACAGCGCAAAGGCGCGGGCGATACCGACCCGCTGCTGCATCCCGTTCGACATGTCGCAGGCGGGCTTGTCCATCGCGTCGGCCAGCCCGACGCGTTCGAGGTAGTATTCAACCACGTCCTGACGTTCCGACTGGCTGGCGCGCGGATAGACCTTGTCCACCCCGATGGCGCAATTCTCGCGCGCGGTCAGCCAGGGAAAGAGGTTGGGCGACTGGAACACGACCGCGCGCTCGGGATCGGCGCCCTCGACGTGGCGGCCGTCAAGCTTGATAGCGCCTTTCGAGATGGCGTTGAGACCCGCCGCCATGGTCAGAACCGTCGACTTGCCACAGCCCGAATGCCCGATCAGAGAGATGAACTCACCCCGGTCGATCTTCAGGTCGAAATCCTCGACCACGGTCAGCGGCCCCTTGGGCGTGGGGTAGACCTTGTGAAGCTGGCTGAAGTCGAGGAAGCGCTCGTCGATCAGCCCTTTCTGCGCGTCCTTGATGGCGGCGGGCAGGCCGTGGATCGGCGTCACGTCAGGCAGGTTGCGTGTGCCTTCGATCTTGGCCTCGATGCCCACGTCCATCAGGTACTTGGTGACATCGGCGCGCAGGCGCTTGAACGTGTCGTCCGTGTTCATCTCCATCCGGTCGCGCGGGCGGGGGATGCTCACCGTGAACTCCTCGCCCAGCGTACCGTCCGGGTTCAGCGCGATGATCCGGTCGGCAAGGATGATCGCCTCGTCCACGTCGTTGGTGATCAGCACGCAGGTCTTTTGGTCCGCTTGCCAGATCCGCTCGATCTCGTCGGCAAGATTGGCGCGGGTCAGCGCGTCCAGCGCCGACAGCGGCTCGTCCAGAAGCAGCATCTCGGGGTTCATCGCCAGCGCGCGAGCCACGTTGACCCGCTGGCGCATCCCGCCCGACAGTTCCGCCGGGCGGCGCGTCGCGGCATGGCCGAGGCCGACCATCTCGACGTAATGCGCCACCTTCTCCGCCTTCTCCGCGCGGGACAAACCGGGAAACACGGTGTCCACCGCAAGGCCCACATTGCCGTTCACCGTCAGCCACGGCATCAGCGAATAGCTCTGGAAGATCACGCCGCGTTCCGGCCCCGGCCCGGTGACGGGCGCGCCCTTGAAGCTGACGCTGCCCTTCGTCGGGTGTTCCAGCCCCGCCATCAGGTTGATCAGCGTGGTCTTGCCCGTGCCGGAAAAGCCCAACAGCACGAGGAATTCGCCTTCCTGCACCTCCAAGTCGATGTTCTTCAGCACGTGAGTGGCGTGCAGACCGGTGCCAAAGCTCTGGCTGACGTGGTCGAGTTTGAGAATGCTCATGACATTTTCCTTTTGCGCTACCGCTTCGCTGCTCGAGCGCGGGTCACCGGTTGTTCGTGAAGGTGAAGAGGGATTGAAGTGCGTACATCACTCGATCCAGCAGGAAGCCGATGATCCCGATGGTCAGAACAGCGACCATGATCCGGGCGAGGCTCGACGAAGACCCGTTCTGGAATTCGTCCCAGACGAATTTGCCCAGACCGGGATTCTGCGCCAGCATCTCGGCGGCGATCAGGACCATCCACCCCACGCCCAGCGACAGGCGCAGACCGGTGAAGATCAGCGGCAGGGCCGAGGGAAGCACCAGCTTCGTGATCTTGGTCCAGGTGTTCATCTTCAGCACCTTCGAGACGTTCACCAGATCCTTGTCGATTGAGGCCACGCCAAGCGCCGTATTGATCAGCGTGGGCCAGAGCGAACACAGCGTCACGGTGACCGCGGAAATGATGAAGCTCTTGGGAAAGAGACCCTCGTCGGTCGCGGCCAGCGCGGAAACGATCATCGTGACGATCGGCAGCCACGCCAGTGGCGAGACCGGCTTGAAAATCTGGATCAACGGGTTGAGGCCCGCGTTGGCGGTCGGTGACAGCCCCGCAAGGATGCCAAGCGGCACCGCCACCAGGGTGGCCAGCAGAAAGCCGAAAAACACGGTCTGGATTGAGGTCCATATCTGCTGATAATAACTGGGCGCCCCGGTATAGGCGCGTTCCTTGGGGTCCCGCCCGCTGGCGATCAGACGCTCGTTGAGTTGGTCGACCTTGGCCTGGAACTCGGCCCGCTTCTCGGCCTTGGCGACCGCATCCTCATGCAGGTTAACCGTCTCGTCCCAAACCTGAGCCGGGCCGGGCACGGCGCCGAGCGAGGTCTCGACTTTCGGCGCAAGCGCGGCCCAAAGGAACAGGAACGCAGCGATGGCCAGCAGCGGCACGGCAAGAAGCCGCCAGATATCCTTGGCCTGCGCCCTGGGGTTGTCGCCTGCCGCGGCCCTGAGGATCGGCGTGGCCCAGCTCAGGCCAAGGACCTGAAACCATTTGTCCGCGGTGTTGATGCGGGTGAAGAGCCGCGCCCGGCGCGCTTCGCGGTCTGCGCTCTCGGTGAAATTCGGATCGACGGTGGTCATGAAGGGGGTCCTTGCTGCGAGAATGGCTAATGGGCCGGACATGTCTTGCGGGGCCGCCCGGCGCGTTGGACGAGCGGCCCGGCCTGACGTCAGCCTTCGACCTCGGTGCCGACGACGATCTGCTCGCCCTTCAGGCCGATGGGCAGGCTGTCGAGATAGGCGTTGGGCGACTTGCCGTCGTAGGCGATGCCGTCGATGATGTCCTCGGCCGGGGTCGGAGCCTTGTAGCCGTCGCTATCCCAGGGAAAATCCGCCTCGTCGGCCAGCCCCTCGTCGACAAGAAGCCGCGCCGCCTCGAGGTAGATCTCGGGCTTGTAGACCGAGCGGGCGACCTCATCGTACCAGCTGTCTGACTTGGGCTCGGCGATCTGGCCCCAGCGGCGCATCTGGGTCAGGTACCAGATGGCATCCGAATAGAACGGATATGTCGCGTTGTAGCGGAAGAAGACGTTGAAATCGGGGATGTCGCGCTTGTCGCCCTTGTCGAACTCGAAAAAACCGGTCATCGAGTTGGCGATCACCTCGGCATCCGCGCCCACGTATTCCGGGCGGCTGAGGATCTCGACCGCTTCCTCGCGGTTGGCGTTGTCGTTCTCGTCCAGCCACATGGCGGCGCGGATCAGCGCCTTGGTGACGGCCAGCGTCGTGTTGGGGTATTCCTCGGCGAATTCGGCGGTGATGCCGAACACCTTCTCGGGGTTGTTCTTCCACAGCTGGTAGTCGGTGATCACCGGCACGCCGATCCCCTTGAACACCGCCTGCTGGTTCCAGGGCTCGCCCACGCAGTAGCCATAGATCGTACCGGCCTCCAGCGTGGCGGGCATCTGCGGCGGCGGCGTGACCGAGAGCAGCACATCCGCGCCGATCTGGCCCGAAATATTCTCCTGGCTGTAATAGCCCGGATGCAGCCCACCGGCGGCCAGCCAGTAGCGCAGCTCGTAATTGTGGGTCGAGACCGGAAAGACCATACCCATGTTGAAGGGCTTGCCCTGCGCCTTGTACTCCTCGACCACCGGCGCCAGCGCCTCGGCCGAGATCGGATGCTGCGGACGGCCGTCCTCCATCTTGGGAATATGCGGCAGCATCTGGTCCCAGACCTCGTTCGAGACCGTGATCGCGTTGCCGTTCAGGTCCATCGAGAAGGGCGTGATGATATGCGCCTCGGTGCCGAAGCCGATCGTGGCCGCCAGCGGCTGACCGGCCAGCATGTGCGCCCCGTCAAGCTGCCCGTCGATCACGCCGTCCAGCAGCACCTTCCAGTTCGCCTGCGCCTCGAGCGTGACGAAGAGCCCTTCGTCGAGGAAATATCCCTGCTCATAGGCCACGGCCAGCGGGGCCATGTCCGTCAGCTTGATGAAGCCGAAGGTCAGTTCGTCCTTTTCCAGGTCCAGAAGTTCGGCCATGGCCGGGCTGGCAAGTGCGGTCGTGGCGGCGAGGCCGCAGAGAAGCTTTTTCATCATTCGTCCTGTCGATGCGCCCGGGCTGGCTCGAGGAGTGGCCGGGCTGGAAACGCAAAAAAGGCCGTTCACCATCCCCCGACATGCGTCGGCGGAAAGCGAGCGACCTTGCTCAGACTGTCCCTGTCATTGGGAAGAATTCTGTCCGATCCACCCCGTTGCGGATCGACGACCCCTTTTGGCGCGTCCGAGAGCTGCAAGCCAGAAAAATCCCGGCAATCCGGCTGAAAAGGACGCAACACGCGGCCGGGTGATTAAAAAGTGATCACCCGGGATCGTCCGGGTCGAAAACCGCGCCATCAAAAAAACGGTCCGGGAGCAGATTCAACTGCCCGCGAGAGGACGCTACCGCCGTCGGATGCAGAATCGCCCCCTCTACCTTGGCCGAGGCGCCGGGCAGGTCCGCATCGGTCTGTGCCATGTGCTGACGATAAAGATCGGAGCGAAAGACAGCCGCCGCCGTGTCCTTGTCCGCCCCCGTTCCATGCGCGGTGTCAAGGCGATGGGCCAGCCATTTCGACTGGCTGCGCCATGGGAACGTCGCGGCGGATCCCTGAAAGCGCAGGAAACCGTCGCAGTCGCGCTGCTCGCCCTTGCGCGACAGGATCATCCGGCCGGAGAGGGCCCTGTCGATCAGTTCCAGCGGCAGGTCGAGATACTCCTCGCGCGACAGGATCTGGGCGGCGGTGATGCGGCTGTCAGGCTTGGCCAGCCAGCGGCTCGCCTGCCAGACGGCGCGGATCAGACGGCCCAGCAGGTCCGGCTCGGTCTCGGCCCAGTCGGTGCGCGTGGCCAGCACCTTTTCCGGCGCCCCCTGCCAGATCGCGCGCCCGGGCAGCAACAGCGCGCCCACGCCCCTGTCCACCGCGACCGATCCCCAGGGCTCGCCCACGCAGAAGGCGTCGATGTCTCCCGCTTCCAACGCCTCGGCCATAAGAGGCGGCGGGACGGTGCGGATCTCGATACTGTCGAGGCCCAGATCGGTCCGTTCGGCCCAGTAGCGCAAAAGCTCCACATGCATCGAGAACGGGAACGGCACGCCGAAGACCAGCCTGCCGGTGCCGGCCCGTTTCAGCGCGGCGGCAGCGGCCCGCGCATCGTCGAAGTCAAAGCCGTAGCCCGCCGCGCGCAGCCTGTCCTCCAACGGGCGCCCGATGCCGATCACGTTGCCGTTGACCGACAGGACGCAGACAGCGGCGAGCGAGGCCCCCATCCCGCCAAGGCCCATTTTCATGGCGACCGGCACCGCCGACAGCATGTGCGCCGCATCGACCCGGCCAAACCCCAGCATGTCGCGCAGCGAGGACCATGACGGCGCGGGCACGAGCTCCAGCCCGATCGCCTCGGCCTCGGCAAAGCCCAGTTCGTGGGCCACGATCAGCGGCGCCGCGTCCACCAGCGGCATGTAGGCAACGGGAATGGTGACGCGCCTCATCCCAGAAGTCCCGCCGCCGTGACCAGCGCCTCGGCCACGTCGGCCACCTTGCGCCCCTGGTCCATGGCCGTCTTGCGCAGCAGGGCATAGGCCGCGTCCTCGTCGATCCCCTTGGCCTTCATCAACAGGCCCTTGGCGCGGTCGATCACCTTGCGCTCTTCCAACGCACGCCGGGTTTCGGCCAGTTCGTTGCGCATCTGGCGGACCATGCTGAACCGGGCGATGGCGGTGTCCATCACCGGCTTGACCCGTTCGGGCGCCAAGCCGTCGACCACATAGGCCGACACCCCGGCCTCGATCGCGTCGCGGGCCAACCCGCCTGCCGCGCCCGAGACGAACATGGCGACGGGCCGGTCCAGCGGGCCCGAGGCCAGGGTCAGTTCCTCCATCGTGTCACGGGTCGGGTTGTCGATGTCGATCAGCACGATATCGGGGGAATGCTCTGCGATCTTGCGGGCCAGGCTGGAATAGTTGCCGATCACGTAGACGTCGCAATCGCCGGTCTGCGCAAGCGCATCGACGATCCCGGTGGCCCGGTCCCGATCCTCTTCCACCACGACAACTGTCAGCCGGTTCTGCATGGCCCCTTAGTGCAATGCTGCATCGCGGCACTCAATAGATCCATCCGCTTTTCCGGCGGCCCGTTTCTTTTTGTAGGGATGCGCCGCTTCTTGCGTTCAAATTTTGAGCAGTTTGGGCCGCGGTCGATGTGCCGGTCTTCAGATACCTACTTTCGGAATATCCGCGTGGAGCGGAACATGTCCTCCAGTTCTTCTATCCGGTCGCGCGCCTTTTCCAGGCGCCGTGTCTGGATCGCGGCGATAAGCGCTTCGACGATCAGGTTGATCGCAAGGGTCGAATCCCAGCTGGAGGGCACCTCGACCAACGAGTTGATGACGTGGTCGGCCGTCTGCGAGATCGGCGAGCCCCACTGGTCGGTGAAAAGCACGATGACCACGCCGCGGTCTCTGGCCAGGCTCGCAAGCCGCGCGAGGTCCGCCTCGTAACGGCGAATGTCGAAGATCACGAGAACCGAACGCGGCCCCATATCGATAAGGTATTGCGGCCAGACGTTGGGGGATTGCGACAACAGCGTCACGCCGGGGCGGACGATCTGAAGGTGGTTGAAGAAATAATCCGCGTTCGACCGCGTGATACGCCCGCCCAGCAGAAAGATGCTGCGGCGCGTATCGGCAAGCACCGTGGCCAGCGCGTCGAAGGTGGCGGGGTCAAGCCGCTCGATCGTCTGGTTCAGATTGTCGAACACCGCTTCGGCGAAATTTCGGAACGCGGGCGAATCCTTGCGCCCCTGCGGCCAGCCCTCGCGCTTGAGAATCGGTTTCTTGATCTGGGCGGAGGCTTCTTCACGCAGGGCGGCCTGCATCTCGGGAAAGCCGTCAAAGCCCAGTTTCCGCGCCAGACGGATCACGGTTGGGGTCGATACGCCCGACGCCTCGGCCAGCTTGGTGATGGATTGCAGCCCGGCCATGGGATAGTCGCGCAGCAGCGTGTCGGACAACAGCCGCTCCGCCGGGGTCAGCGCGCCGGCCTTGTCCTTGAGCGTGTCCTTGACGATGACTGTCCGTGCCACCAGTGCCCTCTTTCAAAGCAGCTGCCAGAAGTCTGAAGCAATTGTTACAAGCTATCCCAGTAGCGTAATTTCGTCTACGGAAATTTCTTGACAGTTTTCCGGCCGCTGACACTAATGGCCGGTGTGAATGGATCGACACCATACCAGATTCTGGACGCCGGTGACGGGCCCGTCGCCGAGGTGGTCAACCCCGGCGGGCAGGCGCCACTGTGTCTTGTGTGCGAACATGCCAGCGCCGTCATTCCGCCCGCGATTGGTACGCTTGGACTGGCGCCCGAAGATCGGTTTTCGCACGCGGTGTGGGACATAGGAGGCGAGGCGCTGTCGCGGGCGTTTTCCCTGCGGCTGGACGCGCCGCTGGTTCTCGCGACGGTCTCGCGTCTGGTCTACGACCTGAACCGCCCGCCAGAGGCACCGGATGCGATGCCGTACCAGAGCGGCGAGATCGAGGTGCCAGGAAATCGCGACCTCAGCGACGCCGAGAAAGCCGCGCGCACGGCACAGGTCTATGATCCGTTTCATGAGACGCTATCCGACGTACTTGATGGATTTGAGACGCCGCCCGCGCTCGTCACGATACACAGCTTTGCACCGGTATGGCATGGCACGCCCCGCAGGACGCAGCTGGGCTTGCTGCATGATGCCGACGCGGGGCTTGCGACGGCGATGCTGACGGCCGCTGACGACACGCTGGTCACCCATCTGAACGAGCCTTACTCGGCCCGTGACGGGGTCACTCACACGCTTGCGCGCCATGCCACCGCGCGCGGGCTGAGGAACGTCATGCTCGAGGTGCGCAACGATCTGCTGGGCGAGACTTCGGACGTGGACCGGATCGCGACCTATTTGGCGAATCTGCTGACCATCGCGCTGGCCCGAAAGGCCGCGACCGCATGACCGGGATCATGCTGACATATGTCGCGGTCGTCGACCGCATGAACCGCTGGATCGGGCGGATCGTGATGTACGGGATATTCGCGATGATGGCGATCCTGCTGTGGTCGTCCTTCACCAAGCTTGGCAGCGATATCGGGCTGGATATCAACCCCTCGCTCTGGACGCTGGAAATGGCGCAGTTCGCGATGGTCGCCTATTTCATTCTCGGCGGTCCGTACTCGATCCAGATGGGCTCGAACGTGCGGATGGACCTGCTCTATGGCGAGTGGAGCGACCGGCGCAAGGCGCAGGTCGACGCCTTTACCGTGCTCTTCCTGATCGTCTACCTGGCCTTCCTGCTGTGGGGCGGCTGGGACAGCCTGATGTATTCCTTCCAGTATGGCGGCGAGCGCAGCAACAGCGTCTGGCGGCCTTACCTGTGGCCGATCAAGCTGATCATGGTCGTTGGCATCTTCCTGATGCTGCTTCAGGCCGTCAGCGAATTCTTCAAGGATATCCTGCGGCTGAAGGGGCATGACATGGGCCCCAAGGACGAAGACAGCTCTGACGCCCGGCCCGAGGGGACCCGCACCTGATGCCCTATGAAGCCATCGCCGCGCTGATGTTCGCATCCATGATGCTGATGCTGCTGACCGGCCAGCGGGTCTTCGGCGCCATCGGGTTCGTCGCCGTCATCGCGGCCTTCTTCCTGTGGGGGGACAGAGGCGGGTACGACCTTGGCTTTGCCGCTGCGATCAAGGTGATGAAATGGTATCCGCTGCTGACGCTGCCGATGTTCATCTTCATGGGGTATATCCTGTCCGAAAGCCGCATTGCCGATGACCTCTACCGGATGTTCCACGTCTGGATGGGCGGGCTGTCGGGCGGTTTGGCCGTGGGCACGATCGGGCTGATGGTGCTGATCTCGGCCATGAACGGGCTGTCGGTGGCGGGCATGGCCATTGGCGCCACCATCGCGCTGCCGGAACTGCTCAAACGAGGCTACGACAAGCGGATGGTCACCGGGGTGATACAGGCGGGCTCATCGCTTGGCATCCTCGTGCCGCCCTCCGTGGTGCTGGTGCTGTATGCCATGATCGCCCGCCAGCCCGTGGGGCAGTTGTGGCTGGCCGGCGTGCTGCCGGGGCTGATGATGGCGGCAATGTTCGTGCTTTACATCGTGATCCGCTGCCGCCTGAATCCGACGCTTGGGCCGATCCTGCCGAAGGAAGAGCGCGACATCCCCATGGGCGAAAAGATCCGCCTGCTGGGCGCGGGGCTGCTGCCGCTCTTCATCTTCTTCACCATGATGGTGCCTTTCGTGAACGGCTGGACCAGCCTCGTGGAATCCTCGGCCATAGGTGCCATTGCCGCCTTCCTGGCCGCCGTGGCCAAGGGCCGCATGACGCGGCAGGTGTTCGAGACCTCGGTGCGCAAGACGCTGGGTATCTCCTGCATGTTCATGTGGATCATCCTGGCGGCATTGGCCTTCGGCTCGGTCTTCGACGGGCTGGGCGCGGTCAAGGCGATCGAGAGCCTTTTCACCGAACAGCTGGGCCTCAGCCCCTGGATGATCCTGATCCTGATGCAGCTGTCGTTCATCCTGATGGGCACGTTTCTGGACGACACCGCGATGCTGGTGATCGTGGCACCGCTCTACGTGCCGCTGGTCGGCGCGCTCGGCTTCGACCTGATCTGGTACGGCGTGCTCTACACGATCACCACGCAGATTGCCTACATGACGCCGCCCTTCGGCTATAACCTCTTTCTGATGCGCGCCATGGCGCCGCCCGAGATCACGCTGAAGGACATCTATACCTCGATCCTGCCCTTCGTGCTGGTCATGGTGGTGGCGCTGGCGACAATCATGACCTTCCCCGAAATCGCGCTTTGGCTGCCGGGGTATGTCTATGGAAATTAACAACAGAGACCTTGGTCACAAGGCGTTCGAGCAACTGAACCTAACAGAGAGGGTATAACAATGACGACAAGACGTAATTTCCTGAGAGCGGCCGGTGTGGCCGTACCGGCGACGCTTGCAACCCCTGCGATCGTCAAGGCGCAATCCGCGATCAAGTGGCGCTTCCAGACCTATGCCGGCAGCGCGCTTGGCGAGCAGGTGACCAAACCGGCCATCGACTACATCAACGCCAATTCGAACGGCGAGCTGGAGATCGAACTGTTCTATGCTGACCAGATCGTTCCCACCGGCGAGCTCTTCCAGGCGCTTCAGCGCGGCACGATCGACGGCGTCCACTCGGATGACGACTCGATGGCCTCGCCCACGCCGCTGCGCATGTTCGGCGGGTATTTCCCCTTTGCGACCAAGCACATCCTCGACGTGCCGGTGCTGTTCAACCAGTACGGCCTCGCCGATATCTGGCGCGAGGAATACGGCAAGGTCGGCGTGCAATGGCTGTCGGCGGCAGGGCAGGACCCCTGCAACTTCAACACCAAGAAGGAAATCACCTCGGTCGACGACCTCGACGGGCTGAAACTCTACACCTTCCCCACGGCGGGCCGGTTCCTGGCCAAATTCGGCGTCGTGCCGGTGAACATTCCCTACGAGGACGCCGAGGTCGCCGTGCAGACGGGCGAGCTTGACGGCATGGCCTGGTCGGGCATCACCGAGGATTACACGGTGGGTTGGGCCGACGTGACCGACTACTTCCTGACCAACAACATCTCGGGTGCGTGGATCGGTTCGTGGTTCGCCAACCAGGAACGCTGGGCCGAACTGCCCGATCACCTGAAATCGGTCGTCATGGCCGGGGTCGAGGCCGGGCACACCTACCGCAACCAGTGGTACTGGGGGGGCGAGGCCGCGCTGCGCGCCAATGGCGAGAAGCTGGAACTGCGCTCGGTGCCAGCGTCCGAATGGGCCGAGGTGGAAAACGCCGCCAAGGAATTCTGGGACGAAGTCGCCCAGGAAGGCGAGGTTCACGAGAAGATCGTCGGCATCTTCCGCGAGTACAACTCGGTCATCAACCAGGCCGGCGTGCCCTACAACTTCGAGTAAGCCAGCCCAAAGACCCGGAGCGCCTTTTCCCAAGGCGCTCCGTTCATTTCAAGGAGAACACACATGACCGCCACTCTCAGCTTCGACACTCTCAAGAAGCTTGCCTCGAAAGGCGAGATCGACACGGTGCTCGTCTGCCTCGTGGACATGCAGGGGCGGCTCATGGGCAAGCGGTTCCATGTCTCGAACTTCCTCGACTCCGCGCATGAGGAAACCCATTGCTGCAATTACCTGCTGGCCACCGACCTCGAGATGGCAACGCCCGATGGCTATGCCGCGACCTCGTGGGAAAAGGGCTATGGCGACTACGTGATGAAGCCGGACCTCGCGACGCTGCGCCGCCTGCCGTGGCTCGACGGCACCGCGCTGGTGCTGTGCGATATAATCGACCACCACACGCACGAGCCTGTCCCGCACAGCCCGCGTCAGATCCTGAAGGCCCAGATCGCGCGCGCCGAGGCGTTGGGCTTTACCCCCATGATGGCGACGGAACTGGAGTTTTTCCTGTTCGAGAAATCCTTCGACGAGATCAGCCGCGAAGGCTTTCGCAGCCTGACGCCGATCAGTGGCTACAACGAGGACTACAATATCTTCCAGACCACGAAGGAAGAGCATGTCATGCGCCCGATCCGCAACCTGCTGTTCGAGGCGGGTGTGCCGGTCGAGAACAGCAAGGGCGAGGCGGAAACCGGACAGGAAGAACTGAACATACGCTATGCCGACGCGATGCTCTGCGCCGATCACCACACGATCGCCAAGCAGGCGGTGAAGGAAATCGCGAACCAGCACGGCCACGCCGCCAGCTTCCTGCCCAAGTGGCATGCCGACAAGGTAGGTTCCGCCGCGCATATCCACCAATCGCTGTTCAAGGGCGACACGCCCGCGTTTTATGATGCGGACGCCGAACTGACCATGTCCGACACGCTGAAAAGCTATGTCGCGGGCCTGCTGAAATACACCACCGACATCACCTACTTCCTCGCGCCCTACATCAACAGCTACAAGCGCCTGATGCCCGGCACCTTCGCCCCCACCAAGATCGCGTGGAGCATCGACAATCGCACCGCCTGTTACCGGCTGGTGGGGGATGGCACCAAGGGCGTGCGCATCGAATGCCGCACGCCGGGTTCGGACATCAACCCGTACCTTGCCTGTGCCGCGCAACTGGCCGCCGGGCTCTGCGGCATCGAGGAGGGGCTGGAGCTGTCGCCCCCCGTCACCGGCGATGTCTACAAGATGGACGATGTTCCGATGCTGCCCCACACCCTGCGGGCCGCGACGGAAACGCTGCGCAAATCCGACATGCTGCGCCGGGTGATGGGCGACGAAGTGGTCGACCACTACACCCGCGCGGCCGAGGTCGAGCAGGAGACGTTCGACGCGGTCGTGACCGACTGGGAAATCGCGCGCGGATTTGAAAGGGCATGAGCATGAGCAAGACGGTTGACCTGATCTCGCCGATCGACGGATCGGTTTATATCACGCGGGATGTGATGCCCCGCGACGCGGCGGTGGCTGCCACCGACAAGGCCCGGGCCGCGCAGGCGGACTGGGCCGCAAGGCCCTTGGCCGAGCGTGTGGCCGCCCTTCGCAAGGCCAATGAGATCATCGGGCAGGATACTGACCGCATGGCGCTTGAACTGGCGCACCAGATGGGCCGCCCCGTGCGCTATGGCGGCGAATATGGCGGCTTCAGCGAACGCCTGAGCTACATGGCCGAGGTGGCCGCCGAAGGTCTCGCCGAGGATATCATCGAGGACAGCGACACCGCCCGCCGCGTCATCAAGCGCGTCCCTTGGGGTGTCGTGCTGGTCGTGGCGCCGTGGAACTATCCCTACATGACGGCGATCAACACGGTCGCGCCCGCGCTTATCGCGGGCAACAGCGTCATCCTCAAACATGCCAGCCAGACCTTGCAGGTGGGCGAGCACCTGGCCGAGGCGCTGCACGCGGCGGGCGTGCCCCGGGACGTGTTCCAGAACGTGGTCATCGACCACGACACGACCGACGCGCTGATCGCGGGCCGCCACGTGGATTTCGTGAACTTCACCGGCTCGGTCGGGGGCGGGCAGGCGATGGAACGCGCCGCCGCGGGCACCTTCACGCCGGTCGCCACCGAACTGGGCGGCAAGGATCCGGGCTATGTGCGCGCCGACGCCGACCTCGAGGCCGCCGTCGACGGGCTGATGGACGGCGCGATCTTCAACGCGGGCCAATGCTGCTGCGGGATCGAGCGGATCTACGTGGCCGAACCCCTGTTCGACGCCTTCGTGGAAAAGGCCGTCGCCTGGGTCAAGGCGCAGAAACTGGGCAACCCGCTCGACCCCGAAACCACCCTCGGCCCGATGGCCAATATCCGCTTCGCTCGCGAAGTCCGCGCGCAGATTGCCGAGGCGCTGGAGGACGGGGCGACGGCGCATATCGACCGGATGGAGGCCGATGACGGCGAGAACACCTATGTCACGCCGCAAGTCCTGACGAATGTCACCCATGACATGCGGGTGATGCGCGACGAATCCTTCGGCCCCGTGGTCGGCATCATGTCCGTGCCCGATGACGAGACCGCGATCCGCCTGATGAACGACAGCCGCTTCGGCCTGACCGCCTCGGTCTGGACACGCGACAGCGCCGCGGCGGAACGCATCGGCGACCGCATCGAGACCGGCACCGTCTTCATGAACCGCTGCGACTACCTCGACCCCGCCTTGTGCTGGTCCGGATGCAAGGATACCGGCCACGGCGCGGGGCTGTCGATACTCGCCTACCAGGCCCTCACGCGGCCCAAATCCTATCACCTGAGAAAGATCTGACATGGCTCTTACCGGAAACTGGTCCTATCCCACCACCATGCGCTTCGGCGCCGGACGAATTGCCGAGATCGGCGAGGCCTGCCGCGCCGCGGGCATCGCGAAACCGCTGCTGGTCACCGACCGGGGGCTGAAATCCATGGATATCACGACCCGCACGCTCGACCTGATCGAGGCCGCCGGGCTGGGCCGGGCGATCTTTGCCGAGGTCGATCCCAACCCCTCGGACGCGAATGTCGAGGACGGGCTGAAATTCTACCGCGACGGCGGCTTCGACGGGGTCATCGCCTTTGGCGGCGGCTCTGGCCTCGATCTGGCCAAGACGCTGGCCTTCATGGCCGGACAGACGCGCCCGGTCTGGGATTTCGAGGATATCGGCGACTGGTGGACCCGCGCCGACCCCGATGGCATCCACCCCATCGTCGCCGTGCCGACCACCGCCGGCACCGGCTCGGAAACGGGGCGTGCGTCGGTCATCACCAATTCGGCCACGCACGAGAAAAAGATCATCTTCCACCCCAAGATGCTGCCCGCCATCGTCATCTGCGACCCCGAACTGACGGTGGGCATGCCCAAGCACATCACCGCCGGCACCGGCCTCGATGCCTTCGCCCATTGCGTCGAGGCCTATTCCAGCCCGCATTACCACCCGATGAGCCAGGGCATCGCGCTGGAAGGGATGCGGCTGGTCAAGGATTACCTGCCGCGCGCCTATGCCGACGGCACCGACATCGAGGCACGGGCGAACATGATGAGCGCCGCTGCCATGGGCGCCACGGCGTTTCAAAAGGGGCTGGGGGCCATCCACGCACTCAGCCACCCCATCGGCGCGCATCACCACACCCATCACGGCACGACCAACGCGGTCTGCATGCCCGCCGTCCTGCAATTCAACGCCCCCGCCATCCGCAACCGTTTCGGCCCCGCTGCGGCCTATCTGGGCATCGAGGGCGGGTTCGACGGCTTCTGCGCCTTCGTGGATCAGCTGAACGACAGCCTCGGCATCCCCAGGACGCTTACCGACCTGGGCGTGACCGACCCCGACCTCGACACGCTGGTCGACGCGGCGCTGCGGGATCCGTCAACCGGCGGCAACCCGATCGAGATGACGGCGGAAAATACGCGTAAACTTTTCGAGGCTTGTCTTTGACGCAAAAGGAAAAAGCGACCGGGCAGGGGGCCTGACAAGAAACTGTCAAGAAACTCAGGGATAAGGCACCGAGTCGTCAAAGAGTTTGACCAAATGGTCAATGCTGACCATCCTGCACGCAAACAATCATCCACCAGAGGGGGACACCCATGAAAAAGACTTTGCTCACGACAACCTGCCTGGCCGTGTTCGGCCTGTCGCAGGCCGCCACCGCCGACACGCTGCGCCTGCTGACCTGGGGCGGCTACGCGCCCGACGAGGTCGTCGAGATGTTCGAGGAACAGACCGGCCACACCGTCGAGGTGACCAAGTCCAACAACGAGGAAATGATCGCCAAGCTGCGCGCCACGGGCGGCGGCGGCTTCGACCTTGCCCAGCCCTCACAAGACCGGATCATGGGCCCGCAGATGGAATTCGGCATCTACAAGCCCATGGATATGTCGAAAATCGACGAGTCGCTCTTCATCCCCTCCATGCTGGAAGCCACCAAGGGCAACACCACCGTCAATGGCGAGGTCTATGGCGTGCCGCATGTCTGGGGCACCTCCGGCCTGGTTCTGAACACCGCCGAGGCGGGCGACGTGGTCAAGGACTACACCGACCTCTGCGACCCCGCGCTGGAAGGCAAGGTGTCCTATCGCCTGAAACGCCCCACCTTGATCGGCTTTGCCTTCGCCATGGGCGAGGACCCGTTCGCCGCCTATGACGATGAGGCGAAGTACAAAGAGATCATGGAAAAGGTCGAAGCCAAGCTGACCGAGTGCAAGTCTAACGTCAAAGCCTACTGGAGCGGCGGCGACGAGTTGATGAACCTCCTGCGCTCGGGCGAAGTCACCGCGTCGATGGCCTGGGACACCGGCGGCTGGAAGCTGAACGAGGACAATGCCGACATCACCTTCGTCGCGCCGGAATCGGGTGCGCTTGGCTGGATCGACACGTTTGTTCTGCCCGCCAAGGGCCAGGCCGACGACGTGGCCTACGAGTGGATCAACTTCGTGATGCAGCCCGAGGTATCGGCCAAGATCACCGCGGCGGCGGGCAACTTCACCGCCTCTGCCGGTGCGGACGAGTATGCCGAGGACGCGCTCAAGGCCAAGTACCAGGACAGCTTCCCGCCTGAGGCCGTCGACAACATCAAGTGGTACCCGCCGGTTCCCGCCGGCCTGGAGGCCATTGAAGGCGAGGTTCTGGACCGCGTCCAGGCCGCCAACTGATCGCCCATGAAAACGCGGCACCCTCACACCGGGGGTGCCGCCCTGTGAACGGCCCCCTGCATGACCCCTGACCTTGAATGCGCCGACCTGATAAAGCGTTTCGGCGACACGACCGCCGTCAACGACGTCTCGTTCTCCGTGCCGCCGGGCAGTTTCTTTTCCATCCTTGGCCCCTCGGGCTGTGGCAAGACCACGATCATGCGGATGATCGCGGGGTTTCTGGAACCGACGTCAGGCGACATCCGCATCAAGGGCGGCACGGTTCTGGACACGCCCCCCAACAAGCGCCCGGTGAACATGGTGTTCCAGCACCTCGCGCTCTTTCCTATGATGACCATCGCCGACAATATCGGCTACGGGCTGCGGCGGCAGGGCATGGCCAAGGCCCAGATCGCGCGCAAGGTGGACGAGGCGCTGGACCGGATCGGCCTGCCCGGCATCGGCGCGCGCAAGGTCGATGAGCTGTCCGGCGGGCAAAAGCAACGCGTCGCCATCGCCCGCTGTATGGTGCTGGAACCAGATGTGCTGCTCTTGGATGAACCCCTGGGCGCGCTTGACCTCAAGCTGCGCGAGCACATGAAGATCGAGCTGAAGGCACTTCAGGCGGCCTTCGACACCACCTTCGTCTACATCACCCACGACCAGTCCGAGGCGCTGGTGATGTCCGACCAGATCGCCGTGATGAACGCCGGACGGTTCGAGCAGGTCGGCACGGGCCAGGACCTCTATTACAGGCCCGACACACCCTTCGTTGCCGGGTTCATCGGCGAGGCGAACCGCTGGACGGGGCGCATCGACCGCGTCGAAGGCACAATGCTGGAGATGCGGACCGATTCCGGCCTTGCCATGCGCGCGACCGCGGCCCAGGCGCTGGCCAAGGGCGACACCGCGGAGATCTTCGTCCGGCCCGAGTCCGTCCACATCGCCGCCAGAGCCGAAGCCTTGTCGCAATTCGACAACCGCTTGCAGGGAACCGTGACAAGCCTCCTGTTCAACGGCGCGGCCTCGCGCGTTCTGGTGCAGGACGACGCGGGCGAAACGCTCGAAGTGACGCTGCCCCAGACCGGGGAATTCGCCAACCTGAAACGCGGCGACATGGTGCATATCGGCTGGGGCGCGGCGCAGGCGACCTGCTTTGCCGGGGCGGCCTGATGCGCGCCGAGGCCCGGATCGGGTTCATCCTGCTGCTGACGCCGCTGGTGCTGTGGCTGGGGCTGCTGATCGTCATCCCGCATATCGACATGTTGATGATCTCGCTGCGCGAACGGATCAGTTTCGGGGTCTACGAACCCAGCCTGATGCAATACGACAAGGCCCTGACCGAGCCGCTCTACCTGCGCACCTTCTGGCGCACGGCGGTGATGTCGGTGCTGGCCACGGCCATCACCCTGCTGATCGCCTTTCCAGTTTCCTATTACATCGCCAAGATGGCACGCGGCCGGTTGCAACAGGTGCTGTTTATGCTCTGCCTGATTCCGTTCTACGTCTCGGAACTGGTGCGCACCTTCGGGTGGATGATCCTTTTGCGCGAGACCGGCCTTATCTCGAACCTGCTGCAATGGGCGGGGCTGGCCGATCAGCCGGTCGAGATGCTCTACAACGACGCGGCCATGATGGTGGGCCTCGTCTATACCTCGATGCTTTTCATGGTCGTCCCGCTGGTCACGACGCTGGAAAGCCTCGACGACAGCGTGGTCGAGGCGGGTTACGACCTTGGCGGCAGCGGCCTGTCGGTCCTGCGCGAGATCATCATCCCGCACGCCATGCCGGGCATCGTCTCGGGCTGCATCGTGGTCTTCATGCTGTCCTTGGGCAATTACCTGACGCCGACCATGCTGGGCGGCAAGGACAGCCTGTGGTTCACCGAGATGATCTACAATCAGTTCATCGTCCGCTCCAACTGGGAGCTGGGCGCGGCCTTCGGCTTCATGCTGCTGGTGCTGTCCTCGGTGATCGTGTGGGGCATGCTGCGCCTGACGGGCCGCACCCTGCAGGAAACGATGGGGTAGGCCATGATCCCGACCATCCCCCGCTCCCGCAGCTTTCGCGTCCTCTACGGCGGCTATGTCCTGCTGTTCTTTCTATACCTTGCGCTGCCCCTCACGGTCGTCGCCGTCTTCGCCTTCAACGACAGCCAGTTTCCGTCGCTGCCGTGGGAAGGCTTCACCTGGAACTGGTTCTTCGGAGAGGACCGCCCCCAGATCGGCGTCTTCCACGAACGCGGCATCCTGCGCGCGGTGGGCACCTCGGCCTTTGTGGCGGTCTGTGTCGCCTTTCTGTCGGTGAGCGTCGGGACCACGAACGCCTTCCTGTTCAACCGCTACGAATTCCGCGGCAAGGGTGCGCTCTATGTGCTGATGCTGCTGCCGCTGGTCATTCCCGGGATCGTGCTGGGTATCTCGATCCTGGTTTTCTCCTCGACGCTCGCAAACGGGATCTGGAACGCGGCGGAGGTGGATATTCAGGCCCTGCGCCCCGGCTTGCTTCTGGTGATCCTTGGTCAGTTCTCCTTTATCACCACCATCGCCACGCTGGTCATAACCGCCCGCCTGCAAAAGTTCGACCGCACTCTGGAAGAGGCCGCGCTGAACCTCGGGGCCACGCGCCTGACGGCCGTGCGCACGATCACCATTCCCTTCCTGATGCCCGCTATGGTCGGCGCGCTGGTCGTGGCCTTCCTGATGAGCTTCGAGAACTTCAACACGACGCTTATGCTGGTCGGCTCCGACGCGCCTCTGACCATCGCCATGTTCGACCGGCTGAAAGAAGGCTCGACGCCTCTTCTCAACGCGGTTTCCCTGTTGTTGATGCTGGGCTCATCGCTACTGGCGCTGGTCGTGATCCTGTTCCAGCGACGGTAGTGGTATCGATCGCAAGGACGCGGTGCATCAGTGGGCGCTGAACGTCCGAAGGGTCTTGCGGGTTTCTGCCGATGTTTCCATTCGCTTATACCACCACGCGCGACCAGTCGCCGTAGGTGTGGCGGACCGGCCCGCGTGGCAGGCTGGCGACAATGAGCGCGACACCCGCCGCGATATCGGCCCCGCTCTGCAGCCAGCTCGCCTCCATCACCAACGCGCAGATGACCAGCGCCGCGCCGAGGCAGACGTTGAGCAGGCGCACGGCGCGGATGCTTTCGGCCGTGGCGCTAACGGCGATGGTCACGGCCAGCGCGCCGATCAGGTGGTCGGTGTTGGCCAGTGTGCCGTCTGTCCCCAGCGTCAGCCGGGTGAACATCAGCCAGGTGCCGATCGCCACGCTTGCGGTCAGCCCCCAGGTCACGCTCACACCGCCGCCCAGCATGTCGCGCACGATCGCGCCCGTGGGCCGCTCAAAGCTCTCGTCGCGTCGTTCGTCCGGGCCATCATCGGTATCGCCGGTCAGGAAAACCCGCAGGATCGGTGCGCCGGCCTTTTGGCGACGGCGCAGGAACTGGCATGTCGCGATCAGCTCGTCCACCGCATAGGGGATCTGCAGCAGCATGGCCGCGGCGGTAATCAGGCAAAGGGTGCACCACGTGCCCAGCAACAGAGGCTGGATGATGATGAAGGTGATCGAGACCACGCCCAGCGGCACGATCATGATGCCGAAGATCAGCACCAGCCAGGGCATCGTCCTCCATCGCCGCGCCGAGCCGATGAAGCCGATAAGTATTTCCAGAAGGTAGGTCAGCGCGCCAAGGCCCGCATCCGGCACCGGCCAGGCCTCGGAAATATCGGAGGTGATGATCTCCTCGGTACCGTTCTGCGGATTCTCGGGGCTGCCCGCGAAGAACGGCTCCCATACCGCGTCGACATGGCCCAATTGGTAGGCGGCGAGATAACGCGAGACGAAGAGCCCGATGAACGCCAGCCCGATGACGGGCAGCCGCTGGGTCCAATCGGAAGGAGAGTAATCCCAGCCGGGCGGCACGGTCGGGCCCGTGGTGGCGGCCATTGTACCCACCCCCGGCGCGGGTCGGGTGCAAACCGCGAGGCCAAAGATCGCCGCACCGGCCAGCGTGCCGTTTAGGTAGGCCGCCGCGCTTTCGGTCCAGAACACCAGCGGCGCGGTCATGATCCAGGCGGCCACCGCCGCCACGCCCCAGCGCACCAGAGCAGCGCGCCAGGACAGGGCGAGGAAACTGCCGATCATCACCAGAAAACCCGCGGCGATGTCGCTCACCAGCATCCCGGTCAGGCCGGTGTAGCCCAGGATCACCGGTGCGGTGATCATCCACGCTCCCAGCCCGATATTGAGAAATTGCGCCCAGATATTGCGGGCATGCGCACTTCGGAATTCCTCCTCGCGCCGCTTTCGCAGCGCCTCGGGATTGTCGCGATCCCCGGCCGCCTGAAGCCAGTGTGGTTTGGTCAGTCCGTTGGCGTCGTACCAGCCTGCCGGATCTTCCTTCAGCGCGGCGATCATCGCGGGCAGCTCCTCGCGGAGCGAATGTTTCGGCGTCCACCCCAGCAGGTCCTCGGCGCGGGAGATGTCCAGTTCGTAATGGTCGTCCGCCATGCGGATCATGAACGGCTTGATGAAGGGCGTCTCGCCCTGGTCGAAGTCATCCGGCACCACCGGCTCGGCCTTGACCTGCGCCCAGGCCCCCGCGGCGGCAATGGGCTTGGGGACCGAGAGCGTCTGCCAATTCTCGGTGCCGTGGATCAGCTGCGCGATCCGCCGTTGCAGCGCGTCATAGCCCATGGCCTCGCGCTCGCCGATCAGGATCGTCACCTCCTCCGGTAGGTCGCCGCGGCGGTCGACGGTGCGGGCAAAGGCCTCGAGCATGTCGTCCTTGTGCAGGAAAGCCTGCCCGGTGGAGAGGTCGCCGGAATAGGCGTGGGATTTCGGATCGCGCTCGTAAATACGGCGGATTTGCTCGGCCAGGGTCGGCACGGCCGATTGCTCGTCATAGAGCCCGGCGAGGTGCAACAGAGCATACGGCATTCCGCCATGCGCATCGCGGATCACCTCCTCGGTGCGCGCCTTCGAGGCGGGATAGGCCCAGCCCGGCTCCACCGGGGTATCCTCGGTGATCGGGATGCCTGGCGAAGAGGGGCGGTGCACCAGCATGGTGCCCGAGTAGACAAAGCGCTCGACGTGAAATTCCTGCAATGCGCGTAAGAGGTTGCGGGTGCCTTTTTCGTTGACCTGCTCGTAGAGTGGGCTTTCTTCGCCCGAGAAATCGAAATAGGCGGCGAGGTGGATGACCGCAGCAATCTGGTCGCCATGCTGCGTACGCACCTGTGCCATTGCGCCGTGAACCGAGTCGGCATCCGTGATATCGAAGGCGAAGATGTCCTCGCCGTCTTCGAGGTCCAGGCCGACCACCCGGTAATCGTCGGCCAGCCGCCGTGTCAAAGCGCCGCCGAGATTGCCGGCCGCACCAGTGATCAGAACCAGCGGTTTTTCCGATGCGCGCTCTGTCCTTTCGCTCATTTCGTTCCTCTTGCTGCACCATACGGCAGAAACCTCGACTGCGCCGGATCAGGTGCGCCCACTGTGATCGGTTCCAGGATTCCAACGCGGGGCCGTCCGCCGCGTTCCGATCACGCGGCAATGACCGCGGCCGTCACAGCCGCAAGTGCAAGAATTGCAGTGACGATCAGCCAGGCGCGCGGTCGCGATCCGGCGCCCTGCAGGTCCGCTGGCCCGCGCTTGCGGTCGGCTTTCGCGGAGCGGCTCGCTTCCTGCTGCATGGCGGTGGAAACCTGCACCGCACTCGGCGGTGTTCCCGCCGCTTCATCATCGGTGCCCAGTGGCGCGGCGGCGGGGTCCCGGAAGGCGACCTTGTCGCCACTCGCGCCTCTGTCGATCCGATCGCGCAGTCGTGCCGCGCCTGCCGCGCCAGAGTGCTCCTCGGCCACGGCTGTCTCGCCGGAGTCTCGGTCTTTTTGATCACGTTCGGCGCTCATCAGAACCTCATTCAATCGCGCTAATGCGTTGATTCAGGGAACTGACCTATGCCGACAATGTTCCGATGCCCTGTCGCGCCACAGGCGCGGTTTTGCGCCGGGCCAGGAGCCGATCATCCCCATTCCGGCCTCGCTTTGGCCGCGGATCGTGGCGACTGAGCGGAAAGCTGCCGCCGCGCGTTCGCCTCGCACGCACCGCCGGGAACTGCCTGCACGACCGGCGGTTTTCCCTGCAGGAGGTCTCGGCCATGTCGCAGGAAATCACCCGTCGGTTGCGTACGCGATCCGGAGGCTGGATCGGGCCCCAGGAGTTGCACGAGGTGCTCGCCGAAGAAGCATACTCCGGCGCCGACAGGGAGAGCTTCCTGAACTCCGTGCTGACCGAGTTGGCGGCGGAAAGTGCGGGCCACGGCGCCCCCGGTGATAGCGGTGCGGCATTGCTGGCGGAAGTGCGCGCCATCCTCGAACAGGAACAGGATAAACATGGGCGGCGACCCATTGCGGAGGACCTTCCGTGACCGGCGACGCCGCAAAGGTCGGCGCGGCAGAGCCGGCGGCCGGAAGCGGCAAGCTCAAACGTGCAATCGGCCCCGGTCTCCTGCTCCTGTTCATCGTGGGCGACGTGCTTGGCACCGGCATCTATGCCCTGACCGGAAAGGTCGCCGAAGAAGTTGGTGGCATTGTCTGGATGCCCTTCCTCGTGGCCTTCGTCGTGGCCACGTTGACGGCCTGCAGTTACCTGGAACTCGTCACGAAGTATCCCAAAGCCGCCGGGGCGGCGCTTTACACGGAAAAAGCCTTCGGTATCCATTTCGTCACCTTCCTCGTCGCCTTCGCCGTCATGTCCTCCGGTCTGACATCCTCCTCCACCGCCGCCCGTGCGTTTGCCGAGAATTTTTCGACCGGGTTCGGGCTGGAGCTGGGGGCCTTTGCCGTCACACTGATTGGACTGGCCTTTGTCGGAGCGATTGCCCTGATCAACCTGCGCGGCGTCGGCGAAAGCGTGATGGTCAACGCGGTGTTCACGTGCATCGAGCTGACGGGGCTGATCATCATCGTGGTGATCGGCATGATGGTCTTTGGCGCCGGGCAAGCCGATATCGGCAAGGCCTTCGAATTCGGCGAGAACGAGGACGGGGTCTTCTGGCCGGTGATCGCGGGGACCACGCTGGCGTTCTTCGCCATGGTCGGTTTCGAGGATTCCGTGAACATGGCCGAGGAAACCAAGGAGCCCAGCCGCATCTTTCCCAAGATACTTTTTTGCGGGCTGGCCATCGCGGCGCTTCTCTATGTCGTGGTGTCGATCGTCGCGGTCTCCATCGTCCCGATCGAAGATCTGGCAGAGGGCGACACGCCGCTTCTGAAGGTCGTCGAGGCGGGCGCTCCGGGCTTTCCGCCGTGGGTCTTCGGCCTGATCACGATGGTCGCAGTGGGGAATTCCGCGCTGATCAACCTGCTTATGGCCAGTCGCCTAGTGTACGGCATGAGCGAAGAGGGGGTTCTCCCTCCTGTCCTTGGAAAGGTGAACCGGGCGCGGCAGACGCCGGTGACGGCGATCATTTTCACGACACTCCTGGCGGCGGGGCTCATCACATTCGTCGGCGCGGTGCCGGAACTGGGCGGCACGACGGCGCTTCTGCTGCTCGGCGTCTTCACGGTCGTCAACATAGCGGTGCTGGTGCTGAAGCGCGACAAGGTCGAGCATGACCATTTCCGTACCCCGGTCTGGGTGGCCGTAACCGGCGCCGCGACCTGCGCCTTCCTCGTCGGACCATGGACGGGCCGCGATCCGTCCCAATACCTGATCGCGGCCGTACTGATCGGGATCGGCGTGGTGCTGTGGGTCATAACGCGGCTGTGGATGCGCAAGTCATAGCCCCTGCGCATTGTATCCGGTGCATCATGTCAGACGATCTGCTTCTCCGTTCCGCCGCGCAAGGCAACGACGTCCACAGTGCTAACCGGCGCGGGCCCCGGCTGTCATGTCAGCCCTGCCAAGAGGCGATCAGGTGTGGCGGGCAGATCGCGGACCCTGACGCCACACGCGTGGTGGATGGCGTTCAGGATTGCAGAGCCCGAGCCGCAGATTCCCAGCTCGCCGATGCCCTTGGCCGCGAGCGGGCCGGCCCAGGGGTCGGCATCCTCCAGCAACTGCACGTCCAGGTGCGGCACATCCGCATGGACCGGCACGTGATATTCCGCCAGATCGCGGTTCACGATGTGGCCGTCGCGCCGGTCGTGCGTCATGTTTTCCGTGAGCGCCAGGCCCAGACCCCAGGCCATGCCGCCCTGCGCCTGCGACCGCGCCGTGCGCTGGTTCAGCACACGGCCCACCGCAAAGGTGCCATGCATCCGGCGCACCCGCACCTCGCCAGTAATGTCGTTGACGGCGACCTCCGAGAAGACTGCGCCCCAAGTGGCCTGGCGCACCTTTTCCAGCGCTTCACCGGGCTCGAGCTTGCCACGACCGCTTACGGCTTCGCCCCCAAGCAACTCGACCAGTGATCGCCTGCTGTTGCCGCAGATCGCAAAACCATCGACCAGCGTCAGATCCGCAGCATCGCAACCCATGAGGCCGGCGATGTGCCGCCGGATCTCCTCGCACGCGAGCCAGACGGCGGTGCCTGTGGAGGCCGCACCGACAGAACCACCGGACCCCGAGCCGGGGGGCAGGTCGGTGTCGCCAAGCGTCACATCCACATCCTGCACGGCGAGCCCCAGCCCTTCGGCGGCGATCTGGCCCAGGATCGAGTAGGAGCCGGTGCCGATATCGGTCATGTCCGTCTCCACCACGGCGCGACCTTCCGGCGTAAGCCGCACTTGCGCCTCGGCGTCCATCACCATGTTGACCCGGACGGCCGCGGCCATGCCGGTGCCAATCCACCATTCGCCTTCGCGGTGCTGGCGCGGCTGGGTGGGGCGATCCTGCCAGCCAAAGCTGTCACGCCCCCGTGTCAGGCAGTCCGCAAGCCGGTGCGAGGAGAAAGGGGTGTCGCTAACGGGGTCCGTCTCGGGAAGGTTGCGCAGGCGAAGCTCGACCGGGTCGAGCCCGGTTTTCTGGGCAAGCTCGTCCATCGCAACCTCGAAGGCGGTCACCCCGACCGCCTCGCCTGGCGCCCGGACCGAGCCGGCGGCAGGGCGGTTCAGGCGAACGAGTTCCGAACGCAGCAGCCGGTGAGGCGCCGCATAGGTGAAGTAGCTGCCTTGCAGCACCGGCTCGGCGAAGGCCTCTCCCGGCAGGTTGGAGAGCCGCGCCTCGTGACCGATGCCGGTCAGCTTTCCATCCCGGCCGGCAGCGAGGCGAATGCGCTGCCGGGTCTCGGTACGGCGGGTGTTGACCTCGAAGACCTGCCGACGATGCTGCACCACGCGCACCGGCTTGCCCAGTTCGCGCGCGGCGAGCGCTGCGGCGACGCATTCCGCCGAGATCCCCAGCTTGGAACCGAAGCCACCGCCGACGAAGGGCGCGCGCAGGCGGACTTTATCGGATGCAATCCCAAGGCTGTCGGCCAGTTCGTCGCGATTGTAGCGCAGCATCTGTAGGGAAGCGTGAAGGGTTATGTGATCGCCATCCCATTCCGCGACGGCGGCGTGCGGCTCCATGGCGGCCGAAGTGAGGGCAGGGGTGGTGTAGGTTTCATCGACCAGCACCTCGGCTTCGGAAAAGGCGGCCTCGGGCTCGCCGGTGACGGACTCCTCCTGCATGTCGTCATCCGCCTCGCCATTCTTCGGCAGGACGGGCAGGCTGGCTCCGTTGCAGGAAACCTTGAGACGGTTGGCGGCGTGCCAGGCGGTCTCGAAACTTTCAGCGACGACAAGGGCGACCGGCTGCCCCACGTAGTCTGCCGTTTCAACACCTTGGACCGGCGCTTCGCCCGCGGTGCCCTGGGCGGCGTTGCGGATCATGCGCGCGTCCTGCAGGACCAGCTTGACGCCGGGCATCGCCCGAACCTCCTCCACATTCTCAAGCCGCACGGCACCGAGCCCGGGCGCGCGCTTCAGAAAGCCGTGCAACAGACCCTCCGGCAGATGCTCGGCGGCGTAGCGTGCGGCGCCAGTCACCTTGCTGCGCCCGTCGCGCCGCTCCATATCGGCGCCTATAACGCCGTCTTGCGACGGTTTCGCAAGGTCATCGTTCTCGGGGCCGTCTATCTGATAATCGAGCGTCATCGTGTCACCTCCGTCAGCACCGCTTTCAGCACCCGCTGTGCCAGTGGCTTCTTGAATTCGAGCCCCTCGCGCAGCTCTGCGTTCCGCATCAGCACCTCACCTGCCTTGTCAAAGAGCGCGTCCGAAGGTCGCTCTCCCCTCAGCAGCGTGTCCACCTCGGCATCGCGCCACGGCTGCGTGCCGACGCCGCCAAAGGCAAGCGCGGCACTGGCGATCTTACCGTTCTCCATTCGCAGCACCGCCGCGGTGGAGACCAGGGCGAAGGCGTATGAGGCGCGGTCGCGTACCTTGCGGTAGGCCTGCCTGTCACCCGTAGGCGCGGGTAGGCGGATGGCGGTGATAAGCTCGCCGGGCTCCAGGGTCGTTTCGATATGCGGGGTCTCTCCGGGAAGCCGGTAGAAGTCGGGCAGGCCGGCCGTACGCGTGCTGCCGCCCGAACCGCGGATGACCACCTCGGCGTCCAGCGCCCGCATGGCCACGGCCATGTCGCTGGGATGCAGCGCGATGCAATGTTCCGAGGTGCCGAGCACGGCGTGGTTGCGTAGTTCGCCCCCGATGGCGGCACAGCCAGAACCGGGGTCACGCTTGTTGCAGGCGGCGTCGACGTCCTGGAAATAGGGGCAGCGGGTGCGTTGCAACAGATTGCCAGCGGTGGTCGCCGTGTTGCGGAGCTGCGGCGAGGCACCGGCCAGAAGCGCGCGGGAGAGCACGGACCAGCGGCGACGGATGCGCGAATCGTCGGCAAGGTCGGAGTTGCGCACCGTGGCGCCGATCTCGATCCCGTCGTCGGTTTCCTCGATCCGGTTTAGGCCGAGATGATTGACGTCGACCAGCCTGTCGGGGGTCATGACCTCCAGCTTCATCAGGTCGAGCAGGTTGGTCCCGCCGCCGATGAAGGCGGTGCCGTCGCTGGCGTCGTTCAGGGCGGCCTCGGCGGTGTCCGGGCGGTGATAGTCAAATGGTCTCATTTCGTCGCGGCCTCCTCGATGGCAGCCACGATGCCCGAGTAGCACGCGCAGCGGCATAGGTTTCCGCTCATACGCTCGGTGATCTCCTCGCGGGTCAGACGCATTTCGCCCTCCAACTCGCCGGTGACATGGCTGGCGCGCCCCGCGCGCACTTCCTCCAGCATGGCCGTGGCCGAGCACAACTGCCCGGGGGTGCAATAGCCGCATTGCATCCCGTCGTGGTCGAGGAAGGCCTGTTGCAGCGGCGAGAGGCTTTCACCGTCCGCCAGCCCTTCCACGGTCACGAGTTCAGCACCATCGTGCATGACCGCGAGGGTGAGGCAGGCGTTGATCCGCCGGCCATCGGCGATGACGGTGCAGGCCCCGCACTGGCCATGGTCGCATCCCTTCTTCGAACCTGTCAGGCAAAGGTGATCGCGCAAGGCGTCGAGAAGTGTCACCCGCGGGTCCAGATCTAGCTGATGACGGGTGCCGTTTACGGTGAGGGTGGTTTGCATCCTGATGTCCTTGCTGTCGGGGCCGCCGGCGCGGGGCGCGGGGCAGGGGTGGCGCGGAGGGCTGCCGCAGAGGCGGTCGGTCCCGCGCCGAGACGCAGGACATTGACGAAAGGGAAACAGGCGCGTGGGCGAATTGTTCCGCCGGGGCCGCAGACGGTCGGCATGGCGCAGTTCGGTGCCGCAGGTGAGCGATGAAATCGGCCGGCGCAATTCTCAGGTCTTTTATCCTGCTTTGCGCTTTTTTGAAGTTGAACCCGTGGAAGGGTTCGGGCGTTAAGCCTCGGACGAAGGACGCTTGACTGCAGGAAAGACACGAAACATGGCATCGCGCGCATTGTGGAAAGGACAGCTTCGCCTGTCGCTGGTCTCAATACCGGTGGAGATTCACTCGGCGCGAAATTCCTCTTCGCGCGTGTCGTTCCGGCAAATTCACGGCCCGTCCGGCAAGCCGGTGCGCTACCAGAAAACCGTGCAGGGTGTCGGTCCGGTCGAGAACGATGACATCATGAAGGGCTACGAGACCGAGGGCGGCGATTACATCCTGCTCGACAAAGACGAGATCGACGCCATCAAGCTCGAGACGAAAAAGACGCTGGAACTGGTCCAGTTCGTCGAAACCTCGGAAATCGCGCCTATCTGGTTCGACCGGCCCTATTATGTCGTGCCGTCCGACGAACTGGCAGAGGATGCCTACCGCGTGGTCCGGGACGCGCTGCGACAGACGAAAAAGGCGGGCCTGGGCCAACTGACCATGCGCGGCAAGGAATACCTGTGCGCCATCCGCCCCTGCGGCGACGGCCTGCTGATGGAGACGCTGCACTACGAGGAGGATATCCGCGACGCCGACCCGCTGTTCTCGGGGATCGAGGACGACGCTCCGGACAAGGAACTCCTGGAGGTCGCCACCCAGCTTATCGACAAGAAGACCGCGCCCTTCGACGCTTCGGCCTTTGAAGATCACTATGCGGCGGCCCTAAAGGACCTGATCGCGGCCAAGATGAAATCCAGGAAGACACCCCGCGCCAAGGCCGCGGATGACGGCGGCGGCGCCGATGCCGAGAATGTCGTCGACCTGATGGATGCGCTGAAGAAAAGCCTCAAGCAGAGCAAGGGCGGCAAGACCACCCGCCGCAAGAAGGCCTCATGAGATCGCTCGACGCATACGAGAAGAAACGGGATTTCGACATCACGCCCGAGCCCCGCGCCGAGCTTGTCGACGCCGGGGGAGACAGGCTTTCCTTCGTGGTCCAGAAACATGATGCCAGCCGACTGCATTATGATTTCCGGCTGGAGTGGGGCGGTGTGCTGCTCTCATGGGCGGTCACCAAGGGCCCCTCCGGCGATCCCTCGCAAAAACGACTTGCGGTGCGAACCGAGGATCACCCCGTTTCCTACGGCGACTTCGAAGGCACCATTCCAAAGGACGAATATGGCGGTGGCACCGTCATGCTGTGGGACAACGGCTGGTGGGAGCCGCTGCACGACCCCGAGGAGGGACTGAAGGCCGGCAAGCTGCATTTCCGCCTGCATGGTGCCCGGATGAAAGGTGGCTGGGCGCTGGTGCGGATGCGCGGAAAGAAGAGCGAGAAGCGCGAAAACTGGCTTCTGATCAAGGAACGCGATGATTTCGCCGGGCGCTCGGCCGACGCGCTGATCAACAAGCACCGAACTTCCGTGACCACCGGCCGTGCGATGCGCGCGATTGCCTCCGACAAACCCGCCGCCACACCTGCGAAACACGACAAGCCGCTGCCCCGGTTTCACAAGGTGCAGCTGGCCACCCTGCGCGACGCCCCGCCCGAAGGCGCGGGCTGGCAGCACGAGGCCAAGTTCGATGGCTACCGCTGCGTGATCGCGGTCGGCAAGGGCGGGGTGCGGCTTTTCTCGCGCAATGGTAAGGACTGGTCGGATCGGTTCGGGACCCTCTGCGAGCCGGCGGCAGCGCTGGAGTGTGGCTCGGCCCTGATCGACGGGGAGGTGATCGCCGGGGCCGGGGGAGGCGACTTTTCGACCCTCCAGAGGGCATTGAAGACCGGGGATCCGCTGACCTGTTACCTCTTCGACATCCTCGCCCTCGATGGCAAGGATCTCACCGGCAAGCCGCTGTCGGAGCGGCGCAAGGCGCTGGAAGGGCTCATGGAGGGTCAACCGCCCCGCGGCCCCCTGCGCCTCAGCCCGGTCATCGAAGGCGACGGTGCCGCCGCACTGGCCGCCATGTGCGAGGCCGGGGGCGAAGGTATCATTTCCAAGCGTACCGACGCGCCCTATCGCAGCGGTCGCAGCAAGGGCTGGATCAAGTCCAAGTGCATCCGCCGCGCCGAGTTCGTGGTCGCCGGCTGGTCTCCCTCCGACAAGAGAGGCCGGCCGTTTTCCTCGCTCATCCTGGGAAGCTACGAAAAGGGCGCGCTGGTCTATCGGGGCCGGGTCGGCACAGGCTTTGACGGTGACGACATGACGGCGCTGATGGCCGAGCTTAAGCCGCTAGCCCGCAAGACACCGCCGTTCGACGAAGACTTGCCGGACGAGGCCCGGGACGCCCGCTGGGTGACGCCAAAGCTGGTGGTCGAAGCGGAATATACCGAGTTCACCAGCGAAGGCCGGATACGCCACGGGGTCTACAAGGGGCTTCGCGAAGACAAGGAGGCCACCACCGTGAGTGCCAGCGCCGAAGCAAAATCCGACAGCGGCGACGACGAAAAGACCATTGCCGGTGTCCGCATTTCCAGCACCTCCCGAACCGTATACCCCGATGCGGGGCTGACCAAGGGCGACGTGGCCGGGCACTATGCCCGCGTGGCGGAACGGATGCTCGAGCAGACGGCCGACCGCCCGGTGGCGTTACTGCGCTGTCCCGATGGCATATCGGGCGACTGTTTCTTTCAGAAACACGCCGGCAAGGGCTTCCCCGATGGGGTCAAATCCTTGCCCATCGAGGAAAAGGACGGCGATACGGCGGATTACATGTATGTTTCGGGGGCCGAGGGTCTCCTCGGAGCAGCACAGATGGGCACGCTGGAGTTCCACGTCTGGGGCGCCCGCCGCGACCGGATCGAGCGTCCCGAGAGGATGGTCTTCGATCTCGATCCCGATGAAGGGCTTGCCTTCGACGTGGTCAAGGCGGCGGCACAAGAAGTGCGCGAAGGCCTCGAAGCGTGTGGCCTGGACGGTGCCCCAATGGTGACGGGCGGCAAGGGCGTGCACGTCATCGTACCGCTGCGTCGCATCAGTGAATGGGAGACGGTGAAATACTTCGCCAAGACGTTCGCCACCGTGCTTTCCGAACGATATCCCGATCGCTACACCGCCACCATGTCCAAGGCAAAGCGCAAGGGACGTGTGTTCATCGATTGGCTGCGCAACGAGCGCGGCGCCACCGCCATCGCACCGTACTCGCTGCGCGCCCGCCCCGGCGCCGCGGTCGCGGTGCCGGTCACCTGGGCCGAGCTGAAGGACCTGAACCGGCCCGACGGCTTTCATGTCGACGACATGAGTACGCGTTTGAAACGCCCGTGCCCGCTGCAATCGGCAACGGCGCGCGGCATCGGAACCGAGGCGGTGGAAGCGCTGGAAGACTGGTCGCGCGGCGGCGCCTGACAATCCGATGTCGCGGTTCTGTTGCTCTAAGGCCTGCCCGCCAATGGCGGCAGATGGGGCGCGTCCCTCAGATCATCGGAATGCCGCCGGTGACCTCTACCGTCGCGCCGGTCGTGTAGCTGGACAGTGGATCGGCAAGCATCACGAAGGCAGTGGCGAGTTCGGCAGGCTGCGCGGGCCGGCCGATCGGCTTGTCCTCACCGAAATGAGCTGCGGACTCCTTGGGCAGCGTCGCCGGGATCAGGGGCGTCCAGACCGGGCCGGGGGCGACACAGTTTGCGCGGATACCGCGCGGCGCCAGCATCTGCGCCAGCCCCACCGTGAAGTTCTGGATCGCCCCCTTGGTTGCGGCATAGGCCAGCAGGCCGGGGTTGGGCTTGTCGGAATTGATCGACGCAGTGTTTATGATGGAACTACCCTTTTCCATGATCGGCACCGCCGCCTTGCAAAGATAGAACATCGAGTGGATGTTGGTGCGGAAGGTCATCTCCCACTCCTCATCGGGGATGTCTTCCAGCGTGTCGAAATGCATCTGGTGCGCGGCGTTGTTGACCAGGATGTCCAACCGACCGAAGGCCTCGTGCGTGTCGCGTACCAGCGTCCGGCAGTGATCGGCGCTCTGGATGTCGCCGGCCATGACCTGCCCGCGCCGTCCGGCCTTTTCCACCAGCGCACGGGTCTCTTCCGCGTCCTCGTGTTCCTCCAGATACGAGATCATCACGTCGGCGCCTTCGCGCGCGAAAGCCAGAGCCACCGCGCGCCCGATGCCGCTGTCGCCGCCGGTGACGAGGGCGGCCATACCGTCGAGCTTGCCGGACCCCTCGTAGCTGTCCTCACCGTGATCCGGGCGGGGCTCCATCCGATCGGTGCGACCGGGCGTGCTCTGGGGTTGTTCGGGGAAGGGGGGCTTGGGATGGGTCATGGGAGTGCTCCGTGGTGGGGTCTTTGAGTCAACAGCCGCGATCATCCAATGTTCCCGCCCAAGCTGCGTTTGCCCGCATGTCGGGTCGAAAAGTGCCAAGGCCAGGAAAAAGATTAGGTAGGAGGCACAACCGAAGTCAGGAGAGGGCGAATATCATGGACTGGTCGGAAATGTTGTTTCAGGGGTGGAGCGGGATCCTTCGCACCGCGATCGTCGGCACCCTTGCCTATGCGGCGCTGATCGTTGCATTGCGGTCTTCCGGGAAACGGACCCTCGCAAAGCTCAACGCGTTCGATCTGGTGGTGACGGTGGCTCTTGGCTCGACCCTGGCGACGATCCTGCTCAGCAAGAATGTGGCGCTGGCCGAGGGCGTGACGGCTTTTTTTCTGCTGATCGCCTTGCAATACGGCGTGACGGCCCTCTCCGTGCGCTCGAAATCGTTCGCCCGGGTCGTCCGCTCGGAACCGACATTGCTGCTGCGCGATGGTGAAATCCTGCCCCGTGCGATGAGGCAGGCCCGGGTTACGCAGGAGGAACTCGAAACGGTTGTGCGTACCGAAGGGCGGTTTGATCCGAAGACCGTGTCTGCCGTCATTCTGGAATCCGACGGCTCCTTTTCGGTCATCGAAGGAACAGAGGCGACCGATAGCGCGGTATCACGGCTTTCTCAGTCCGGGGTCGCGACGCCCGAAAAACATGCCGGATAGCTGGTGTTCTCGGCACCGCTCAGAAGGTGACGTCGCCAATCAGGTCGGATTGGGCAATGGGCCGGGTTCCATCGTCACCAACCCTCTTTGCTTCATCTGACCAAGCAGCATGGCGACATCCCGTCCGATCATCTCCACAGGGGTTGTGGGAAAGGCGTCGTGCAAGGCGCGCACGATGCAGGTGCCGGTCTGATCCTGTTCCAGAAGAGTCCAGATTGCGCCACCTACAGCATTGAGCCTGAAGAAGTTCCGATCCGCCATCTGCCAGAGAAACATATCCTCGCCAATTTGCCGGGTCACCACGTCAGAAGCGCGGACAACGCGAAGCGAAAGGTCTGCCGGAGGTGCATCGGCATCAGGATCGCTCAGGGGCAAGGCCGGGGCCAACGGCGCTTTCAACCGCGGAATCCCGGCTGCTTCGAATGTCTCTCGGATCAGGGATACGGCGTCTTCCAGGTCGGAATAGACGAGTGTGAGACAGACAAGGTTTTCCGCCATCGCGGCGACCCGGTCGTAGTGCGATCCGGCGTCACCGGGATCTGCAATGTTCTGACGGATCAGAAACCCGGCTGCATCCGCGGTCGAAAGCTCGTGAAATCGCGCGCGCCTGCCGTCCTGACGGCACAGCACGATCATTGCGGCCAAGGGCGCACGGGCGCCCAGCGACGCCTGGTGCGGAAGTTTGAGGAAGCCGTAGCGTTCATCGCTGACAGTCAGGTTCGCGGCCACATGGTTTTCGAACGCGCCGCTCAGCCCCTCGGGCAACGGCAGGCGCAGTCGCGGCTGCACCCCAAGCGCCGTGGCGACGCCATTCTCGTCTACCGGCAGGATGTCGTCACAGAAAAGCGCGCAATCCGGCTCGGTTCCAAGCCGCGCGACAAGGGTTGTCTTTCCGGCCCGATAGGGGCCTGTAAAGGCCACGAGGTGCCCGTTGACCTGCACAGCCCCGCAGTGGAAGCCGAATATGCCGGGCCGTGAATCAAGGTAGCCTTGCAAGATATCGGCCACCGCTCCGCAGGTGACCCCGGCGGGGCCGAGCTTCGTCAATGGCCTGTCCGACCACCACGACTGGAACTGGAATGTGCCGCCCTCATCGCGTCGCAGGACCGTCGCGGGCGTGTCGGTATCACCTGAGGCGGCAATCTCCCAGTCGGGCATGACCGTTCGGATAGCATCATGTATCGAGGGGCATCCCTGCAATTCGACGGCATGCGATGCGGCGGGAAACACCATGCGTGAAACAGAACTGTCCGGGGCGCACGGCGTGCACGCCCCGGTACTTGGCTGTTTGACGAACCATCCGACCATCGAACCCTAGAGACCGAGATCGCGGAGAGCCCCGCGCACTGCATTGCCGAAGCTTATGCCCCGGCCGGAACGACGTCCGCCGGACGGACCCGAGCCACGGCTGCCACGGCTTCCGCCAAAGCCACCGGATCCCCGGGATCCGCCGCCAAAGCCGCCGCCGGACCCGCCGGAGCCGCCTCTTCCACCGCCAGAGCCACCGCCGCTGCCGCCGCCAGAGGCATGCGCGGCGCCGAGATGCATCATCACGGGGGCGACATAGGCCGCGCCTGTGGCCAGCCCAAGCCGCGTCAGCATACGGCGGCGCGAAATTTTGACGTTCTTTTCATCTGCCATGGTTCCTCTCCTTTGCGTTTTCCGTCGACCGCTCATGGCGGCCACGTAGGGAAAACGGAAGGCGCCGGATCTTTATTCCCCGGAGACCGGGAGAAACTCCGTATCGTGGGCGAAACATTGCCCGGGGGCTGCGACCAACCCATCGCCGAACACGGTGTCGCGCCCCGGCGCACCAAGGTCCTTGGCGCAGCGCACCATCTCTGCGACGGTCCTATCCAGCGAAACAGCCGGCGCGCGCGCACGCTGCACCGCGAGCGAAGCGGTCACGAACGGCGCAGCATAGGACGTACCCGACTTGAGCCGCCCTCCGGAAACCGAAGCGGCCGCCCAGATCCGCACACCAGGCGCGGCAAAATTGATGTACGGCCCGTGATTGGCCTGACGATACACGTCCTCTTCGCGATCGATCGCCGTCACGGCGATGACCGCCTCGAACGCGGCCGGGTAAGCCGGCTCGGCTCCCGGGCCATCATTGCCCGCCGCGGCAACCAGCGCCGTCTCGACCGCGGCTGCCCGGCTGATCATCTCCTCGAGGATCGCGTTGTACGGTCCGGAAAAGCTCATGTTGATGACATCCACATCAGCCGTCATCAACAAGTCCATCGCCGAGGCGAGTGAATAGACGTCCGCCTGCTCGCCAAGATAGCCGCGGTGGAATGCTTCGACCGCGACCAGTTCGGCGTTGGGCAGCAGTCCCGGCACGCGATAGTCCAGCCGCCCGATCAGCATCGCCGCAATCGCCGTACCATGCTTGCGCCCGGCCTCCGCCCGTTCGCCCAAGTCCGCCTGGTGGACGACGAGCTTCTGACCGCTGAGCGCTGGATGATCCTGATTGATGCCGGTATCGATCATTCCGATCCGTGGTGCATAGATGCTGGGCCAACCGGACCAGCCTATCATTTCATGCGCATCGCAGCCCTCTTCGTCACACAGAAACGCGTCTGGCGTGTAGAAGTGGTTCTCATCCATCAAGGCCCCTGGCAACAAACCGCCAAGATCGGCCAGCGCGTCCTCTATCGAACGTCCGGTCGGCGGATCCAGCCGGTACAACCGGCCCTCCAGCAGGTCGTTCGAGGCAGTGGCGCGAACTTCGTAGCCAGCGTCGATCGCAGGCGTGATGCTCATGCCCGCCGGCAAGAGCAGCAGGATTTCCGGAGGTGGCGGCGGCGATTGCGTGGGTCGAGCTGCACGCGGCCGGTTCGCCCGTGTCCTTGTCTGGCGTCGGGCCGGTCGCCAGGACTCCCTGCCGCCGCTTCCGCCACTGCCTGCGCCGCTTCCGCCTCCCAATCCGCCCGATGCATGTGCCATGCCCAGATGCGTCAGGGCCGGTGCAGTATAGGCCGTGGCACCGGCAAGCCCGATACGTTTCAGAAGCCGGCGGCGGGTCAGGTCCGGGCGGTCATCGTAAGTCATCGGCCAAAAGCTCCTGTTCAAAGGCTTGGGGACAGCACAAAAAGAGAGAACGTGCAGCGCAAGCTGATTATTCCAGACTGAATATAGATTTTCGCGCGCCGGGAGGGAATAAATCCCGCCACGGCCCGTTCTGGTTATGTAATACAGCTTGCAACCGCTCCCGCCCACAGGACACCCCCGCATGACTGACGATGTCAGACAGCAAATCATCGAACTGCTACCCAGGCTGCGGGCTTTTGCGCGGTCCCTCGCGCCAGGCTGGGATCAGGCGGATGATCTCGTGCAGCTCACGGTCGAAAAAGGTTTGCGCAATCTTTCGGGCTTCACCGAGGGCACCCGGCTGGACAGCTGGCTTTTTCGTATCATGCGCAACGCGTGGATCGACCAGCACCGCGCGCGGCGGGACGCCGTCGAAATCGGCCAGGTGGATATGGCACAGCAATTGGTGGGAGAGGACGGACGTCGGGTCACCGAGGCGCGGCTGGAACTGGTACGCGTTCGTAGGGCGATGGACGCCTTGCCTCAGGAACAAAGAGAAGTCCTCATGTTGGTTTGCGTGGAAGGGTTGCGCTACCGCGAAGCAGCGGACGCGCTGGATATTCCCGTGGGGACTGTCATGAGCCGGTTGGCCCGCGCCCGCGCTACGCTCGCATCCGAGCTGGGCATGCAGCCCGAGACCGCGCCGAAAAAAGGAGAAGCGCGATGAACACGCCAAATCACGTAGAGGTAAGTGACGAGATGCTGATGGCCCTTGCCGATGGTGAACTTGATGGCGCAACGGCTGATGACCTGCGCGCAAGGATCGAACAGGATTCCGATCTTGCGGCGCGCTACGCCTTGTTTGCCGAGACGGCCGCATCGCTGCGCGCGGCCTTTGCTCAGGGTGCCGTTCCCGAGCATCTTGTCAGGGCTGTTCGCAGCACCGCCATCACGGAAAGCCAGGACCGGTCCGGGGCCACGGTCGTGCCAATGCGCCGCCGCATCGCGTGGCCCTTGGCACTTGCGGCGTCGCTGGCAACCGGCATCGGGTTCGGCTGGACCCTGCAGGACAGGTTTGCTCCAGCCGGCGCGGCAACGCTCGAACATGCGGCCGCGGCCCTGTCCGACGTGCCTACCGGACAGACCCGGGACGTTGCCGGTCTCGGACCGGCACGTGCGCTTGCCAGCTTTGAGACCGACCAAGGCCTATGCCGTCTCATTTCGGTGCAACCGGTGGTCTCCATGCCCCGAAGGATCCTGGCATGCCGAGAAGCGGGCGGGTGGACTGTTGCCGTGAGCGTCGCGGAAGGTTCAGGCGATGGGTTCTCACCGGCAAGTGACGCGGCGACAGAAATGCTGGATCTGTACCTGGATACGATCGGTGCGGGCCAGCCCCTGGATGCGGCAAGCGAAGCGAAGATCTTGAAATAAGGATGGATGAGAGTTCTCGGGTCCTTTCATCAAGCTTATCGTCGCTTGTAAGGCCTTCTGCCGGTCGCTCTGTTCGCGATCACCTCCAACCGCCCACCGGTCATCGCTTCGCCGGATCAAGTCAGCCAAGGTTCGCCTCGAAATCATGCGATCCTGCGCGTGAGATATGCGAAGCGATACGCGCCCAAAAAAGGAAAACGGGACCTAATCAGCGACTCCGCAAATGAGCGCTATCGGGGCAGAGCTCCAAGTGAGCGTCGAGGAGCTGATTTGCTGGAAATTTGGCTCCGGCGGTAGGGGCGGGTGCCGGCCAGCAAACACCTTTGAAATCAAAGGAAAATTTCCTCCGAGTCCGGATCGAATCCGGCGGTGTGGCAACACGTGTGCCGTACGCTGTGCACGTAGTCAACAGGTACACACGTCGGCATGGCTTGTGGTGCGAGCGCTCAATGCTGCGCTCATGTTTGCACACCGTCTGCCACTCCGCCACGATGACCAACCGATCGGAGAAGACATGTAGGGGGGCGGTTCACGAAGCTGGTGGGTACGTTGTATTGGTTAAGTTCAAACCTCGCCAAAGACGTCGATGGTACACTTTTGCCTTGCTCGACAAACCCGTCGAATGCGGGAGGCAATTTGTACAGAATCGTGACGTACTTCGGCGACCAATTCGGGCAACAAAACTCAATCCCTACATATCCGGTATTGAGCCAGTTCGAGGAGTCCAGAATGACACGGCTCGACAGGTTGCTCAATCTGACTTCCGGTTTCAGATGGCCGTTACATTCGTCTGTGGGAGGAACCTCGACACGAGCGACGCCAAAGCGCCGGCAACAGATGAGTGGCTGGCCGAGACGTCGATAGTCGAGACGATGAGACGGTCCGTCCCCGCAGCCAGCGCGATGTCATACTGCCTGCAGATCAGCTCCGGCGGTAATCCATGGTGGTGGGGATAGAGCAACATGACCCGATCGCACTCGTAGATCCGCGAATAGGCCATGAGCTGATACACGTCGGACTGGCTCACCCCCTGTTTCGGGTCGTCGATCCGGGGCGTCATGCGTTTCCACTTCGTATCCAAAACCATAGCGATCCCGTTTCCGTCACGGATCAAAATGTCTGGTCGCGTGCGGAAGCGACCCGTGCCGTCCTCGTACAGGCAGTCACGGTGGCCGCCCTGCGTGGTCGCCCGAAACGCCGTGCCGGCCAAGGCGCGCTGCAGCAGCCTTGCGATATATTCCTCAAAGAGCGTGTTCATCTCGAACAGAAGGGCGTGCCCCTCTGAATGTCCGGCGCTTGTCATTTGGTAGCGTTCTCCCAGAAGTAGCCGAGCGAGAGACAACAGTTCCCGCCAACGCCCGCTGGTTCGATCGAGGACGATGCGGTCCCAGCGCAGCGCCGAGGGGGGCACCGGAGTGACGCCGGCATAGGTGAAGGACAATTCCCGCAGGCAGCGCTGGTTGTCGGCTGACGTAGACAAGCGGACAAGATGTGAGATCGCGGCCTTCATTACCTGGTTCAAGGCGATATCGGCTGAAAGCTCGTCATAACGGCAGGCGAGCCTTTGCGGCTGCGCCGCCAGCGTCGAGAACTGCCGCGTCACGTCCAGACTTCCGCGAAGCGCCGGAAGGTAGTCTTCATGCGCAATGTAGCGTCGCGGTATACCCTGCCGCACGGCTACCAGCATCTTGCGGCAGAACAACCGGATCAGGATCTCAAGCAGGGTGTCGCGCTGCCAGTCGAGGCTCGCCGCGTCCTGCGCGTCTATCCGGATATCCCGGGCGATGGCCAGCATGTGAACGAGCCTGCGGCGCAAGGTTTCGTCGGCCACATCGGCCTCGTCCATCGCCTCGATTTTGGGGAGGATCTCGAGTTGGCATCCGGGGACAGAGATCACGCCGACGACGCCACGCGCGCGCAGGTGTGTGCGCCGGTGTTCCAACACACCCTCGCCGCCGCGCCCTGCGAAGGAAGAGCGCCGCGAGGCTTCCACCAGCCGGGCGGCGTCCGCTTCGGCTATGGTCGCGTCATCCTCGCCATAGGCGATTTTCTCCCATTCCCGAAGGCTGCGGCGGATCATTCGCCGCCCAGTCCGGAATAATCGAAGCCGCCGTCGCATAGCGACCAGCGATAGCGGGGGGCGCCGTCACCGTCCTCCATGCCGGGCGGCACTTTCAGAACGTCCCGGATCATGAAGCCCCCGCGCAACATCTGCTCGTCGGAAGAAGCGTCGCCGAGCACGGCGGCGACCTTGCTCCAGTCCTCAAAGAAGTATTCGGCCAGCAGCGGAATGACCTTGTGACGCATCGCCGCGTCGACGTCCTCGCGGCTGGTGCAGTTGATGAAATAGGCGTGTCCGATCTGGTGCTCGCGGTCGTAGAGATATTCGATGCGTTCGTTGAGGACGGTCAGGATGCGCGGCAGGTCGAGTCCACATTCTCGGGCCGCATCCCGCAGTGCCTCCGGCTCCGGGAGCATCTCGCGGAACTCGAACCGGCGACGCAGGGCCGTGTCGAGGAGCGCGATCGAACGATCGGCCGTGTTCATGGTGCCGAGGATGTGGAGATTGGCCGGAACGCCGAATTCCTCTCCGGAATAGGGCAGACGCGCGGCCAGTGCATTCGGCATCCCGATCCTCTTGTCGGGTTCGATCAGGGTGATCAATTCGCCGAAAACCTTCGAGATGTTGGCACGGTTGATCTCGTCAATGATGAGGACGTGAGGCTTTGCCTCTCGCGAAATGGGCCCGCTCTCACTGTTCAAGTAGCTTTCGAGCGCTGCGACATCCAAGCGCGCTCGGTCGAGCGGATAGATTGACCGCATCGTGAATTTGCTGTCGTAGATTTCGCTCGCGGGCACCCCGGTCCTGTCGACCCAGAGCCACCTCACAGACCGGCGGTGGCAGTATTTACGGTTTTCGCGCTGGCGGTATTCGTAATCGCCGGTGATTTCACCGATCGCCCGAAACAGGCTGTTCCCCTTGGTCACGACGATGATGTCACCGATTTCCATCTGATTGCGAAAGGTGTCCATCTGGGCGACTTGGCCCGACGACAGGGATACTTCGCCCTCATCGCGACATGCCTGCAGGATCTGCTGGATGTCGGAAAATTTCTCGTCGGTGAAGTCTATGTCTTCCCAGCCGAGCAGCGTGTGGCCTTCGTTCATGGCCTCTCCGAAAAGGTAATTCTGCGCGGCGTCATTCGCTTGCGCGATCGACATCTTGAAGACCTGCCGGCCCTCGAGTGAGAGGGCATTCTCGTCCAACTCCGGCGGCGTCCCTTTCTGGGCGCGGGCCGCGATCCGGCGGAAGATTCCCGGCACGGTCTCGAGCCGGAAGCCCGATCCGGAACCCTCCTGCGTGCCCTCTGTCGTCGGCTGCCGGCCTTCGATGAACTCCTCGTAGGACATCGACTGGTGGAAGGTGACGAATTCGATCCGGTTTTCCGCGCGGAGCCGGTGATAGGCCTCTATGAGATCTTCGCGTTTGTTCGGCACTGGCTCCTGGCAAAGGCGCAGCGCCTCGGCCGCAGTCTGATAGGTTTTTCCAGTGCCGGGAGGGCCGTAGAGAATGAGGTTTATCGCTGTTTGCGGCCTACCCTCGTCATTTGTTGCGGCAATTGCGTTTTCGTTCATGGGGTCTTCGACCTCGTAATTGTGGACTACCCAAAGCGCGCTCTGGACATCGATGAAATCTCGGGGAGCCAATCCCCTTTCGGTAAATGCTTCGCGCACCGCCCTCATGAAGGCCTGTTCCAAGCGATATGTTTCGGCCAAGTTGTGGGGTGCCGGAAACTTCTCTCCGACCGCGTCCTGCCACAAGTCATCGCGAACTGTAGCCCTGATGTAGGTTCCAACGGCCGGCGAGAGATGCATCAAAAGGAATTCTCCTATCTGTCTTGCACTGTCGCGCTGATTTCCCGGAACTGCTTCGCACCAGCTATCGACAAACCTTGCAAGGGCCGTACCATGCGCCTCTTGCGGGCCGCTGGCTGCTTCGGCCATTGCAAGAAGAGCTGGACCAGTCAGGTTACGATCCGCTTTTCCATTCGGCGTTAGAGGAGCGGTGACACGCCAGTTGAGAAGGTTGCCATCGCTAAGAGCATTGACGAGATCAGCAACCCGCGCTTCAGCGTCCTGATTGCGGAGGCTTTCTTCGATGAGACGCTTGGTTGCCAGCTTGTAGGCTCTTTCACTTTCGTCGAATTCTCTGCAAGGCGGATCGAATGACTGAAAGTTCGGGAAAGCTGTCTTTAGCTTGAGTACCCAACGGTCGATTGTGTTCGGTATAAGTGCCAGCGTCAGTCCGTGCTGTTCGGGCTCCTTCGCGGCGAGATAAGGGGTGATCAATGCCTCGCCTTTCTCTGTCGGGGACATGAAGCCGTCTTCCATCCGAAGATACCCGAATTTGTCCAGCCTGCGCATGACGGCACGATCAAGCCAGATATAGCCGTCCGTCAGCTTTAAACCATCCATCGGGATCCGCCCGTTGGCGATCTGAAGGTAGGAGACGAACAGGGCGATACCGCGAGTTTTGGGCTCGCTGTCCCGACCGATGTCTCCCTCATACCACCAGTCCCGATCAAGAGCAGCGGAGTTGGGCTTCGGTTTTCTCTGCCTGCTGGCCGAGTTGGGCTTGCCGTCGATGTGAATGCAATTTTTTCTTAAAATTTTTTGAGCGTCTTCGAAGTTCAATTGGAAGGCCCTTGGTTCGATTGATCGGATTGGTGTGTTTCGGCTGTGAATTCGTATATTACGATCCCTTTGCGACACGATATATTTGCATGCCGCATTCTACGTTGGGAGCATCCGTCATGAGGTCCGCCATGAACGGCATGTTATCTTCTATACTTCCACACATGTCACGGAGCTGATCACCTTTGAATTCGGATTTCCATGTCTCACCATCGTGCATGAGGTGGTTGCGACGCAGGTAAATGCAGTTGAACTGCATTGATTGAATGGGGACAATTTTGCCAAGCCTGAGGGCGGCAACGACAGGCCGTTTGGCATCGCCGATCCATCCAAAAAAGGACATCAGGCGGGCTCTTCGATCGGCGCATCTGCGAGGCTCAGTGCGCCTTCGCTCATCCAGTGAATGGCAAGGCCTTGCACTGGTTTGTCGGGCCAGTACCTCCGGACAATCACGGCATAGGCGTCCAGCTGTGGCCGGTAGCCTGCAAAGCGCGCGTCGGGGTCGGGGCAGGGGCCGGATTTGTGATCCACGATCAGCAGGCCCTTTGGGCCCTCGGCGAGGCAGTCGAGGATTGCGTTCGTCTCCGACCCATCGGCCGCGATCTCCTGCAGGGGCAACTCGAAGTGGAGCTGGTCATAACCCTGCCCAGCCAGCCAGCCGGTCAGTGCCTCTGCCTGTTTGCCGATCTGGGCAATAGCCGCCTCGGGCAAGCCGGTGGCCGAGGCGATCCGATCTGCCAGGTCGGGACGCTCGGCAAGAACGCGGAAAGCCAGGTGCCAGGCCGTGCCACGCTCGGTTGCGCTGCCTGTGCGGGTCTCGGCGACGCCGTCCGCCAGCTGGACGGTCTTGAGTGGCGCGGCGGGCACCGGTTCGGTCTCCGCGATGGTCGAGGGGCTGCGGCGCCATGGCGTCCGGGGCATGTCCGGCCCGTCGCGTGGGACGCCGAACTGGTGACATGTGTTGGTGGCAACCTGCACAGGTTGGTCAGGTTCGTCAGGGAAACCTTCTGCGACCCGCACGGCAAAGGACTGGCCCGCGACGGTCAATGCGTCTTCTGATGTATCGAAACCGGCGCGGTCGCGCAGTAAGTCGACCATGCGCTCTGCGGTGTCGCGCGGTTTGGTCCTTTCCCGCGGCAAGACAAGGATCAGCCGATCCCGCGCGCGCGTCAGCGCGACATAGAGCTCGCGGGCCGCGCAGCGTTCATCCTCCGGGCGACGGGCCTCGGTGAATGGGGCCTGGGATTCCGGCGCGGCAAAGTCGGGCAGGTAGCCCAGTCCGGCATGGTCGAGCACGTTGTCCAGATCGTCGAAACCATCGAATTCCGCGCGCATGGTGCCGGGGCGTTCAGCGATCTTCTTGTCCAGCCCGGCGACAACGGTGATCGGCCATTCGCGACCCTTGGCGGCGTGCCAGGTGCAAATCTCGATGCCGGAGGAGGACCAGCCATCCGGGTCGGGATGGCGATCCCAGTCCTTGGCAGACTGGCCGGCGATCCAGCCGAGAAAGACCTGCGACCCTGCGCCGTGGAACCCGGCTGCGGCGCGCAGGTCCAGCGCCATGGTGTCGAATTCCTGCGCTTCGGACTCGAGGCGTGCAAGATCGGCCAGCGCCTGCGCGGGTTCCGCCAAGCCGGCCGCCCAGTCGCGCAGGGCGCCGGCGTGCAGGACGGCGGCGACCGTCTCGGCGACAGGACGTGTCGCCGCGCCTGCAGTCAGGTTGCGCAGGGCCGTGAGCGAGACGTGCGCGCCAAGCACTCCATCGACCGAGTTGCGCAGTGCGTCCTCCAGCGGCACGCGCGGCGGGCCGAGGGTCAGCCAGGTCAGCGCGGCGTTCAGGTCGTCAGGATCTGCGGCGTAGGCGAGGGCGGCGCGAGCCGCGCGCATCGCTGGCGAGGTCAGCCAGCCGTCCTGCTGGATGCGCACCGGCAGGCCGTGTGCCTCGAGTGCGGCGGCGGCGGCGCTGGCCTTGGCGTGGGTGTAGGTCAGCACGGCCACGTCGCTGGGCCGGGCGGGACGCATCACCTTTCGCGCCTTGTCCCAGACTTGCGTCCCGGCCTCCAGGATGTCGGCCACGTGATTGGCGATGCACTCCGGCGTGGTGTCCTTGCGGCCTTTCGGCAGGTGCAGCGCTTCCAGCGCGGTCTCACCTGTTGCAGCGCGTTGCGGGGTCAGCGGGTCATAGTGGTCGAACAGCGTCGGGCCGAGCGCGTTGACCATTTCCATGATGCGCGCCTCGGAGCGCCAGTTGCGGTAGAGGGGCGTGACGGTGTCTGGTCTGGCGGCCTGCAAGGCGTCGCTGAGGCGCGGGTCGGCGCCTTGGAAACCCATGATCGACTGCTTGGTGTCTCCTACGATCAGGGCTCGTTTTGCCCCGCGCGCCAGACGCCAGAGCAGGGCAAATTGCACCGGGTTGGTGTCTTGGAACTCGTCGATGACGACGCAATCGATCTCGCCCAGAACGGCCTGCAGGATATCGGGCCGAGTGCGCAGCAGGCCCTCGGCTTCGGCGATCATGTCGGCGTAGTCGATCAGCCCGGCCTTGCGCTTGGCTGCCTCGTATGCGGCGAGAACCTGCTGCGCTCCGGTGACAAGCGCGGTGAGATGGGCGCGGGCATCGGAAAGCGGGCCCGGGTGTCGTGGTAGAGCGTCTGCGGCCTCTATGATGGCTGCCGCAAGCGCGTCATAGCCTTCAGGCGTCTCGGCGCCTCGCTTGGTCAGGCGGAGGTTGCGCAGTTTCTGCCAGAGGGCCCAGTCCCGCTCCAACACCCGATCGGTTGCGCCTCGGCGCAGGTCGCGATGGTTATCCGAGAAGGATTTCACGGCCGAGCCGTTGCCCTCGAATAGAGGGGCGAGGCTGTCGGGGAAGGCGTCCAGCAGATCGCGGATCGCGCGTTGCAGTGTTGCCGTCAGCGCTGCGCCATCAGGTTCAACCGGGCCATATCCTTCGGCCAGCGCATCGAGCGCGGGCTTCAGGATCTCGGACGATTGCCCGCGAGCGCCAAGGCCACGGATCAGGTCGACCGTCTTCAGAACATTGGCGCGAAATCTGTCTTCGGCGCTGGACTGGGTAAGGAAATCCCAAGCGTAGCCGAACCTCCCCAGATCCTCCATCAGGGGCTCAAGCGCCGCGCAGCGTGTCATCTCGAGCCGGATCAGCAGATCGCGTTCCGGCTCGCTCAGCAGGCGGTTGTCGGGTGAGCGCCCGGCGGCGAAGGCGTGTTCCGTCAGCAGCCGCTGCCCCAGCGCGTGGATCGTCCCGATGTAGGCGCGGTCGATGTCCAGGGCGTCGTGAAGCCGTCCGCGGTCCATCAGTTCGCCGCGCACGCGGTCGCGCATCTCGGCAGCAGCGGCCTCGGTGAAGGTCACTGCAAGGATGCGACCGGGCGCGACCTCGCCCAAATCGACCCATTCCCCCAGCGTCTTCTGGATGTGGTATGTCTTGCCGGCGCCAGCCCCGGCGGGCACAAGGGACAGCTGCGTCATTGCGCGTCCTCCTCTGTTGCGGTTTCCGGAAGGCTGAAAGCCGCCACCAATGGCGTGTCGAGCGCGTAGGCCTTGATCCCGCGGTCCTTGTCGAAGGTTCCTGCATCGTCGGCATGGTTGAGGCGGATCGTGCCTGCGCCAACCTCGGCCAGCACCTGTGCCAGATGGTCCATTGCGTTGACAGAGGCGTCCTCACCCGCAGTTTCCACTCTTGGCACATCGCCGCCTTGTGAATCCGACAGGACGGTGCCGTCGCGCAGCATGTGGTAGGCCGTGACGATCTGTGCACCGTCGGCGACGAGCCGGGTCAATGCCGTCTCTTCCGTGGGCCGTTCCAGCATGGCCCGGTAGAGTGCGACCTGCAGGTCCCAGCCCCTGGTCATCCGGTCGCGTCGTCCGCCCGCACTGGACCGTTTGTGATCGACCACCAGGATACGCCCGTCGGGCAATTTCAGCAGGCAGTCCGCCTTGCCGTGCAGCAGCAGGCCGCCATGCTCACCCTTCAACGCGATCTCGTTGTGCAGGACACCGGCGCCGGTCTTCCGGAGGAAATCTGCCCATGCTGTGCAAATGTCGCGCGCCTCGCGCAGCAGGCTGCGGCGTTCGGTGGCCCAGGCGGCGTCAGTCAACCAGGCGGCATGACGACGGATCGCAGCATCGAGGTGGCCCGGAATCGCTGCGTCGAGTTCGGTTGCCTCAGGCACCGGGGTGCCCTCTGCGAACGTATCTTCAAGCACCTGGTGCATCAAAGTGCCGAGGGTCATCACGTCCAGCGTCTCGGGGGCCCAAGTCAGATCCTTCGCACCCAACTCGTCCAGAAGCCATCCCAGCGGGCTGACCAGCATGGTTTCCAGCCGCGACGGCGAATGCGGCAGGGGGCCGTCCTCGGTTGCCCGCAAGCTCAGGAGATCGACGCCGGGCCTATCGGGCGTGCTGACGCGACGCTGGATACGGATCAGGCCGTCTTCTGGCAACTCGGGTGCGCCGCCGTTCGGGACAGGGGTGGCGCGTGAGGCGGCGACGGGCCAGTCCTCATGCGGCTCCGAACGTAGGTCGACGACAAGATCGGCCGGCTCCTCCGCGCCCAATATGTGCGCGATCAATGCAAGGCCGGTCGAAGGCGTCAACCGGTCGCCCTTCAGGTCCAATGCCGGAACAAGCAGGGTCAAACCCTCGGTGGCGACTCCAAGTTGCCGGCGGAACAGTTCCAGTCCCCGGGCAAGTTTCTGCTGTCGTCCGTGCAGCATCAGGCCGGCATCGCGCATCATCGCGATCTCGCCCTCGGTGAAGAACGGGCCAGAGCCGGGCAGGCGCGGCCAGTGCCGTCCGGCCATGCCGAGCACGATCAACTGCCGGACCGGGCGCCAAGGCAGGGCAGCCTCTGTAAATAGCGACACGCCTTCGGCAAATCGGTCGTTGCCTTCCGCCGCGACAGATCCAGGTGCGGCGAGGCGATGCAGCAGCGGCCAGTCGAGCGTGTCGCCGGATGCGGCCTTCAGGGAGGCGATGCCCGGATGCAAACCGGCCTCGGGCGTTGCCCGGGCGATGGCCCCAAGCCGACCGAAGAGTTGCTCCGGCGTGTGGCATGGACGCAGGGCATCCAGCAGATCGCGGGCCGTCCCGGTGAGATTCGAGGCCGTGCGCGACCAGCCCCGGTCGATCACCTCACGCGCCATTTTGCGCCCGGTCTTGGGCGGCCAGGGCATCCCGTGTGAGATGTAGAGCGAGGCCAGGGCGGTGCGCGGTGCCGGGCCGGCGAGCGTGACGAGCAGAAGCGATAGCACCTCGCCCGGACCATCGCGCCTGGCCCCCTGGGCAGGCAGACCCGAAATCGGCAGCCCGACGCGGTCGAAGGCCGTGCGCAGAGCCATAGGGTAGGCGGCGCTATCCGGGACCAGGAGGCCGATTTCGCCTGGGTGATCCACGCGTCCCTCGTCCAGCATTGACTGTGCTCGGGCGGCTGCGAACCCGGCCTCCTCGTGTGGGTCGCGCAGACCGTAGCACGCAACAGACGCATCTGGCGCGACCGGATCCGAGCCTTTCCCGAAATGATCCTGCAGGTACCGCAATGCGCTTCCCTCGGTGGACTGGGCATGCGGTGAAGGCCCGTCTGCGTGACCGTGATGCGTGCGCAGGGCTTGTTCCAGCGCGGCTTCTACAGGCGTGGCAAATGTGCATTCCTGACCAATCAGGGGCAGGGGTTCCAATGCGTCTGCGGCCCGGCTCTGCAAGACGTGGCGCCATGTGTTCAAAGGGCCGGGCAGTGTGCCGAGGTTCCGCCAGAGATCGCGCAAGGCCGTCACATGGGAGCGGGCGCGACCTGCGGGCAGACTGTCGAGCACGACATCGGCGGGATCGAGAGACGGTGTGGCATTGGCAAGGGCCAGCAGGCTCGCCTCGACGGCTTGGGCGGTCTCATCCGGGGCAGCAGTAAAGCTGTCGGACCAAGGCGCTCCCGAGCCGAGGTGATCGCCGAGGTTCAGCTCCGGCCGCCGCGGTGCCAGATAAACCTCTGCCAGCAGATCTTCGGTGACGGGGCGCAAAGCGCCGGTCGCCGGAGAGCGGGTCATCAGGGGATCGATGCGCATTAGAAACCTTTTCGAATCATTAACTATCGTCTCCACCACCGTGGCGCCGTGAGGTGGCAAAATCTGTCATGGTCAGGGTAGTGCGAGGAAATCGGCGCGACGATGCGCGGCGACCATCTCTCGCAGGGGGGAGGGGACAGAACCTCGACCTGGTCGCCCCATTGATACAGATGCCAGGCCATTTCCATGTGGCCCGACGCGTTGAACCTCACGGTGAGTGCTCCGTCGGGCTCTTCAAACATTTCCTGTCCCGGGTGAAAGACGAAATGGCGGGCGACGGGCGCAGCCTCCGGCGTGAAACGCCATAAGACCGGGCCATACTCGTCATCCGAATGGAACGAGCCGAATGCCAGCGCTGAGAATTGGGCGAGGTCAAAGTCCGGTGCGGGGACGAAACCCTGGCCGGTTATTCGGACCTCGCGGATGCGGTCGAGTCGAAAGCGCCGCATCTTGCCATCGCCTGCAACCGGCCGGGCGACGAGGTAGCGCCGGATGCCGAGCAGCAGACCATAGGGTTCCAGCAGGCGATCGGAGATAGTGCCATTTCCAGACGTGTATCTGACCTCGATCGTGAAGGGCGCGCGCAGCGCCTCGGTCAGCACCCCCAGCGTGTGCGGGTCCAGCACGACACGCGGACCCGGACGCGAAGCGAAGCCCTGCGCCTCGAGCAGTGCATCGGCGTCGGCTTCGGCCCGTCGGGCCTGGGATGACGGCATAGCGGCGAGCAACCGGTCTCGAAGCGCACGCAGCCGCCTTGCATCATCCGGCGCACCGTCCCGCTCCGCGCGCTGAGCCGCCAAGTCCAGCGCGGCCAATTCATCGTCACGGATCCCCTGGGCTTGGAGCCAGCGCGGGTCGGAGCGGGGAAGGCGCCACCGTCGACGGCGATCCTCGTCATCTTTCACCTCGGCCTGCGGGAAAGCGGCTTCGAAGGCGCGTGTCATCCGCTGCGCCGTGCGATGGTCGCATCCGAATTCCTCGGCGATCTCTTGCAGTGATACACCTTCGAAACGCGCAGTCGCCATGTCGGCGAGGCGAAGCAGGTCGTTGGCCTTGCTGTAAGACATTTGGGGCTCCGAACGGGTGACAGGTTTTGACATCCTTCTCCGTTTCACTGAACCTGTCAACGAATCGTTGGCACGTCGCGCGACGACGGCATTGATATTCATTCGGAGAGTGCCCGGCTGCGTGTCGGAGGCCCGGAACAAAAGGATACGGGTATGAAGTTCCTGCACGTTGCAGACCTCCATCTCGACTCCCCGCTCAGGACGCAGGCGGCGCGCGACAGCGCGATGGTTGTGAGCCTCCGTGCGGCGTCCAGGCAGGTGCTGGCGCGGCTCGTAGATGCGGCGTTGGCTGAAGACGTGGACGCAGTTCTCTTCGCAGGGGACACCTTTGACAACGGTGTAGCCGACGTGGCGAGCCGAGCCGCGCTGGCGACGGAGCTTTCGCGGCTCGCCCGTGCCCGCATCCCGGCTGTCCTGATCCAGGGAAACCACGACGCGCTGCTCGACCTCGACCGCTATGGTCCGGTTTCCCATGCGCTGACGGTGCTGACGCCGGACGCGCCCACGTGCCGCGTCGGCGAAGCGTCCGTGCACGGTATGGGCTTCACCGCCGCGCACGTGACCGAAAGCCTTCTGCCCCGCTACCCGCGGCCCGAGCCTGGGCGCTGGAACATCGGGCTGATGCACACCTCGCTCGACGGTGCCCCCGGACACGACCCATATGCGCCCTGCGCGCTGGCCGACTTGGTCGGGCACGGCTTCGAATACTGGGCGCTCGGCCACATCCACAAGCGCGCGGTGTACGAGTCTGAAGGCACGCTTGTCGTGATGCCGGGCATCCCTCAGGGCCGCAGCATCCGCGAGACGGAGGGCGGGTCGACCACGCTGGTGGAGATCGACCTGGCCGGCGTGCGCGCGCGTGAGGTGCCGCTGGAACTGCTGCGGTTCGCCCGGGTGCCGGTGGACTTCGCGGGCGTCGCGGACCAGGCTGGGCGCGATGCGCGGCTGCGCGCGGAGCTGGAGGCGCTGGCGGAGGGCGACGTGATGATCGCGGCCCGGCTGGAGGCGGCGGGTAGTCCTGCCGAAATGGGCGATCCGCGCATGCTGGAGGCGCAGGCGCGCGAGGCGGCGGAGGCCTTGGCGGGCGTCTTCGTCGACCGCGTGAGGCTCCGCCCGGTCGGCCGCGCACCGGACGCGGAGGCGGCCGAGGACATTTCCTCGCTGATGCGGGCCGACGCCGCCACGCTGGGCTTCCGCGACGAGGTGCAGGCGCAAATGGCCGAACTTCGCGCCGCCCTGCCGCCTGAAATCCGCGATGTGCTGGACGACGACCGGCTGGACGAGCTGATCGAGGTGGGAGTGGAGACGATGGCGCTGCGCCTCGGCACGGGGAGGGCGGAGCAATGAGGCTGCGCCATCTCGACCTGATCCGCTACGGCCGTTTCACCGACCGGCGACTCGACTTCGGGCCCGGCGACGGCGAAACCGATGTCACGATCGTCTACGGCGAAAACGAGGCGGGAAAGAGCACGGCTTTCTCGGCTTGGCTCGACCTGCTCTTCGGCCTGCCGCTACAGCACCCTTACGATTTCGCGCATGCCCGCAAGGACCTCATGGTGGGCGCCTCGCTCGACACCGACGAGGGGCCGTTGACGCTGCGCCGGACGGGCCAGCGGCAGGGCTCCCTGACCGACGAGAACGGGCGCACTGTGGACGAGCGGCGCCTCTCTCTATTGCTCCAAGGCCTCGACCGCGACGCATATCGCACGCGCTTTTCGCTCGACGACGCCGTGCTCCGCCAGGGTGGTGAGGAAATCGCGCGCGCCAAAGGGGACCTGGGCCAGCTGCTGCATGCCGGTTCGTCGGGACTGTCGGGATTCGCCGATCTGCTGAAACAGGCCGAGGACGAGGTTGACGCGTTCCACAAGCCACGGGGGCGGACAACGACCCTCGCCGAGGGACGCAACCGGCTGAAAGAGATCGACGCGGCGTTGGCGGTGGAGCGACTGGATCCGCGCGAGTTCGAGGCGTTGCGCCGGGAGGTCGAGAGCGCGGAGCAAGCCTGCCGCGACGCCACCGCGCAAGGTGAGGACGCCCGGCGTCGACTCGCGTTGCGCGAGGCCGCCGACCGTCGACGCGAGCTTGCCCGCCTGATCGAGAAGGCGCGAGCGGTGCTCGAGGACTGTCCGGCAGGCCCCGACCTGCCAGAGGACGCGAAGACGCGGGTGAGCGTCGCCGTCAATGAAGTCGCGGGAGCCGAGGAAGCGAAGGCAGAAGCCGAGACCGAGATCGCGCGGACTGGCACACTGCTCTCCGAGCTTGCGCCGGACCCCGAGGGCACGGCCGTCGCCGAGATGCTGGCCATGCTCGAAGCGGCTGAGTTCGACGACGGAGAATCACTCGTGGCTCGCGCCAGTTCGGCCGATGCCGATCTCGGCCGGCGCCGTGCGGAACGGGATGCGGCCCGCTCGGAGGCGCGTCGCCTCGTCACGACCCTCGCCGGGGATGGCGCGGAGCCGGCGGAGGTTGTCCTGCCGCGCGAGGTGCGCAATGGCCTCCGGGAGGCGGCGCAGGACGTCAACGAGACCGCACGCTCCCTTGATCAGGCAAGGCAGGCGCTGGAGGCGGCGCGCGCCAACCTCGGCGAGCCCGAGGAGATGCCGAATGGCGCAGAAGCGCTGGCAGATGCCCTCGACACGCTCGATGCTCTGCCCGACGATCCCGAAACGCTGGCCCGCGGTCTGAAGGATCGGGAGGCCGAGGCGCGTCTCGTGTCGGCGGGACTGCCGCCCGGATGGCGCGTCCTCGCCGATGCGGGGCTGCCGACGGCCGCCGAGCTGCGCGACGCGGAACGGGCGCTGAAGGTATCGGACGACAAGGTTGCCGCGGCCGGCGAAAGGCTCCGCGAGGCGCGGGAGAAGCTGTCCGGCCTCGACGCCACGCTGGATGGTGAGTGGCGCGCCTTGTCGGTTGTCACCGATGATGAGATCGCTGCCACGCGCGCAGAGCGGGAGCGGCTTTGGACTTCTCACCGATCCGATCTTCAAGACGATACGGCCGAGGCATTCGAGGCGGCGATGCGTAAAGACGACGACGCCCGCCGCCGCCACGTGCGCAGTGCCGAGGGCCGCGCCCGTCTTGGCCGCATAGAGTCCGAGCGCGGATCGATTTCGGCGGAATTGGAGCGCCGGCGGGGTGACCTCGAGGTCGCCCGGGAGGAGCACGCTGGCCCGTTGCAAGCCGCGCAAGTGCTCGCCGGGCGGCTCGGGCTGGAGCCGTGCACAGGTCCCTTCGCGTTCGGCGAACGTCTGGAAGCGCTGAAGGCGGCTCTCGATGCCGCGATCGCGGCGGAGCGCGCGACCGAGGATCTGCGGGCGGCGCGAAAGAGCCGGTCGAAGGCAGAGGGCCGTGTCGTCGAGGCGGCCGCAGAGATCGCCGGCGATCCGTCAGAAGGTCAGGATGCCGTTGCCGCCGCCCGACGCCTACGCAGGGATCTTGACGCGCGGCAGGCACGGATCGCGAGCAGGCTGGAGTCCGAAAATCTAATCTGCGGCCTCGAAGCACAGAGGAAAGCAAAAGAGAACGCTCATAGGGACGCCTTGAGGGCCTACGAGACGTGTGTCGCCGGGTTGTGGTGCGCGCAAATGGGCGTCGAAAAAGTGCTTCGGATTTCCGACGACCTTGCCGAGCTGGCCGAGTTGCAAGGCAGAGCGCAGGACTTGAGCCGCCGCGTCGATCGGCTGGAAGCTGCAAGGTCCGCTTTCGATGATCGCGCCGGGATGCTACGCGACACGCTCGGTCTGCCTGCGGATCGCCCGGTAGACGAGACGCTTCGCCGCGCCCGCCAGCGTGCCGGGCAGGCGGCGGAAACCGCCCGTCGAATCGAGGAGGCACGCAGGGCACGCGAAAACGCGGTGGCAGAGTGCGACCGCCAGACCCGCAAGGCGACCCGGGCCACCGACGAGATCGCCACCGTTTTCCGAGGCCAGGAGATCGCCCCGGGCACTGATCCACTGGCTGCACTGGGTCGCCTTCTGGAACGGGACGAGTTGCGGGCCGAGATCGCCGGGCTGGACGCGGAGCGCGCCGGTGCCGCCGAGGGGTTCGAGGCAGACCAGCTTGCCGCCGAGGAGGCCGATCCTGACCCGGTCCGCACTGACACCTTGCGCGAGGCCGTGGAGGATGCCGTGGCCGAGCGGGACGAGGCCGTCGGCCGGCGCGGCGAGGCGCGGCAGGCGCTGAACGCCGCACTCGGCAAGGCGGGGAGCGTGGCGCAGGCTCAGGAACGGGCTGCCCTTCTGGAAGAACTCCGCGAGGATGCCCGCCGCGCCGCAATGGTCCGGATTGGCCTGATGGCGGCATCCGGCGCGCTTCGTCGCCTGCGCGAGGACCGTCGCGACCCGATGCTCGAGTCGGCAGAACGCGCCTTCGCCCGCATGACCGGCGGAGAATGGCCGCGGCTGGAGGCCCAGCCGACGGGTGCGGGCGAGCGGCTCGTCGGCATCCGCGATGGCCAGCCGGTCGCCGCCGACGCCATGTCCACCGGCACACGCGGCCAGCTCTACTTGGCTCTGCGAGTGGCAGGCCATGCGGACTTCACCGCCCGCTACGGGGCGCTACCGTTTTTGACCGACGACATCCTCGAAACTTTCGACGACACTCGCGCGGCTGCAGCCCTGTCTCTGACCGCCGAGATGGGGCGAACCGGACAGGCGATAATGTTTACTCATCACCGGCACCTCGTCGACTTGGGGCGCGAGGTGATCCCTGACCTGCATGTCGTTGAAATGGTGTGAGTTGGTTGCTGATAACGCAGACGTATCCCTTCCCCCGCCTGATTACGCTGATAGTGTGCGATTCAGAACAGGAGTCCTTTAATGTCGCAGAGCTTTTTTGACGCGCCCATCCTGAATTCGCCCTACCGCGTTCCGGAGCGGAACTGGGAATTGGACAAGGATGGTCGTCCGACCGACCGCATCATCGAGCGGCGAAGAAAGTCAGATCTGATTTCGGCGATGCCGGGGGCGAAGGCGAAGGTCGCCAAACAGGCGAGCCTGACTTTCGATGACCTGTCGACGGAGGATGTGGATTACAACCCGACGCCCTACATCAACGAATTGCGGGAGGCCGTCGACACGTGGCGCAACCTGCCCAGTCCTTCACAATGGCGAGTGTCTCCCGTCACTCAGAGGCTCCTGCAGCACTGGCGGGCGATCCAAGCGGACGAGACCGTTCCGATCCGGCCCTTTTTCTGTCAGCTCGAGGCAGTAGAGGTCGCGATCTGGCTGTCCGAGGTGGCGCCGAAGGACGGTAAGCGCGGCAAACGGTTCCTCGAATGGCTGAAGGCGTCGAATGCGGCGGCCAATCCGGACCTTTTCCGCATCGCGCTCAAGCTCGCGACCGGGGCGGGCAAGACCACTGTCATGGCGATGCTGATGGCATGGCAGGTCCTAAATTCCGCGCGCTCACCGTCATCCAAGAGCTTCGGGAAGGGCTTCCTGATTGTCGCGCCGGGCATTACTATCCGTGACCGCCTGCGCGTTCTCAAGCCCTCAGAGCCGGACAATTATTATGGCAGATTGAACCTTGTGCCTTCCGATCTGATGACGGAAATGCAGACCGCCAAGATCGTCATCACTAACTATCATGCATTCAAGCTCCGGGAGAAGATCGCCCTGGCCAAAGGCACGCGGGCGGCGTTGTCTGGACATGGCGACGGGCCGCAGACGCTCGAGACCGAAGGTCAGATGCTCGCACGCGTGATGCCCGAATTGATGTCCTGCGGTCAGATCACGGTGATTAATGACGAGGCTCATCACTGCTATCGAGAACGTCCTGACGCCGAACAGGAGAAGTTGACCGGCGATGCGAAGAAAGAGGCGGAAGAGAACAGCGAGGCCGCAAGGCTCTGGATCTCCGGCCTCGAGGCGGCCAAGCGCCACCTGGGTATCCGAACGGTGTATGACCTGTCTGCGACACCGTTTTTCCTCGCCGGTTCCGGTTGGGTGGAGGGCACGCTCTTTCCTTGGGTGGCCAGTGACTTCTCTCTCATGGACGCAATCGAATGCGGGATCGTGAAGCTGCCTCGTGTCCCAGTCGCCGACAACGTCGCAGGCCAGCCAGAACCGCTTTACCGCAACCTCTGGAAGGCCATCGGAAAGAAGATGCCGAAGAAAGCGCGCGGCGAAAAGAAGCCTGACCCTCTGAAACTGCCTCTGGAATTACAGACCGCGATCGACGCGCTCTACGGCCACTACGAGAAGACCTACCGGGAATGGGAGAAAGCGGAGGTAGGCATTCCTCCGGTTTTCATCGTGGTTTGCAACAACACCACGAATTCCGAACTCGTGCGGGATTACATTGCCGGGTTCGAGCGCGAGGACGAGGATGGCGTCATCGACACGGTTCAGGGCCGCTGTGCGCTCTTTCGTAATTATGCCGACGACGGCGAGCCCCTCGACCGACCGCGTACGATCCTGATCGACAGTGCTGCCATCGAATCTGGCGGCGATGTCGACAAGGGCTTCCGCGAAGCCCATGCCGCCGAGATCGAGGCCTTCCGCCGCGAAAAGGCCGCGCGCGGCGAAGGTGCCGACCAGATCGACGAGTCCGAAATCCTGCGCGAGGTGATGAACACAGTAGGGAAGAAAGGGAGGCTCGGCGAACAGGTGCGCTGCGTCGTGTCCGTCTCCATGTTGACCGAAGGCTGGGACGCCAACAACGTCACCCACATCCTGGGCCTGCGGGCTTTCGGCACGCGCCTTATCTGCGAACAGGTCGTCGGGCGCGCCCTGCGCCGCCTGTCCTACGATGTGAACGAAGAGGGGCTCTTCGCCACCGAATACGCTGACATCATGGGCATTGACGGGCTGAACTTCTCTGACGGCCCTCGCGTCGCGCCACCCACGCCGCCGCGCGAGGTCGTGCAGGTCCGTGCCGTCTCGCCGGAGCGCGATCACCTCGAGATCGTATTCCCACGGGTCGAGGGCTACCGGACGGACCTGCCCAACGATACGCTTGCCGTCGACTTCTCCAAGGTTGAACCCTACGAGCTGACCCCGGCCAAGGCCGGAGCGACCGATGTCACCATGCAGGGCATTGTCGGCGAGCCCGCCCACATCACACTCGCGCATCTCGGCCAGATGCGCTCTTATGAGATCGCAACGAAGATCGCCTCGCACCTCGTCATGCACAAGCTCCGCGACGCGGGCGAGGCACCGAAGACCCACCTCTTCCCGCGCGCCAAGCGCATTGTGCGCCAGTGGCTCGACAGTGACCGCCTGATCCTTACCGGCGGCACCCAGAAGGCGCAGCTGACCTACAAGCAGATCGCCGACGAGGTCTGCGATACGATCCTTCACGCCCTCACGGTCGGTCGCGAGGGCGATGCCGTCATTCGTGCCGTTCTGGAGCCCTATAGCCCCATCGGGTCGACCATGGATGTGTCCTTCAACACCTCCAAGGCCACGCGGTTCTGGCCACGCACCGACCGGTCGCACATCAACTGGATTGTCACCGACAGCGACTGGGAGGCGAAACTGGCCAAGGTGATCGAGGACCACCCGATGACCCGGGCCTACGCCAAGAACCACAACCTCGGCTTCGAAATTCCCTACCTCGTCGAGGGAGAGCCCAAGCAATACCGCCCTGATTTCCTGGTCACGCTGGACACGCCCGAACCCATTACTCTGATCATCGAGGCCAAGGGCTTCCGCGATGCCAAAGACCGGCTGAAGGCAGAGACCACGCGGCACCAGTGGGTGCCGGGGGTCAACACGCTCGGGCGCTATGGCCGCTGGGCCTATGCCGAGCTTCTCGACCCCTACCGCTATGCAGAAGATCTCGACCGGCTGATCGGTGAGGCCTTAGGAGAGCCTGCATGACGGATATCCAGTTCGGCCGCCTCGAAGACCTTCCCTTGCGCGAGGCCTGGAAGCACGAGGCTCTCCAGTTCACCCCGTGGCTGGCCGAGAATATCGAACACCTGTCGGAGGCTATCGGTGTCCAACTCGAACTGACCGGCACCGAGGTCGCTGTCGAGTCCTTCTCGGCGGACATCCTGGCACGCGACGAGGAAGACAACGTCGTCCTGATCGAAAATCAGCTGGAGACTACCGACCACACCCACCTCGGCCAGATCATGACATACCTCGCGGGGCTCGAGGCACAGACCGTCATCTGGATCGCGCCGGCCTTCCGCGAACCGCACCTGTCCGCCATCCGATGGCTCAACGAGCACACGGCGGACGGGTTTTCGTTCTTCGCCGTAAAGGCGCGTGTCGTCCGGATCGGCAACAGTCCTCTGGCCCCCGTTTTCGAGGTTGTCGAGAAACCCAACGACTGGGAACGCAGCCTGCTGCGCAAGGCGCGCCAGTCCAGCGCCCCGTCCGAGGTCGGTGAGAAGCGGCGCGCCTTCTGGCAGGCCTACCTCGACCGCGTGCCCGGTGCGGCCGAATGGGGGCTGCGACCGCTACGCCTGTCCTCGGCCTGGGTGCCCATCGAAGGGCTGGGCGAAGAAGCCTACCTGTCCCTCTGGGTGGGCAGCGAAGACTGCGGCGCGTTCATGCGGGGCGCGCGTGGATCGGACGGACAGAGCCTGATCGACAAGCTGCATCCGGATGCCGAACGGCTGGCCGCCACGCTCGACGCGACCTTCGAAGGATCGAACGGCCACTTCCTGTGGAAACGCGCCGGGATGAGCTACAGCGATCCGGCGCGCTGGCCGGACCTGATCGACTGGATGGAGCACACCCGAAAATCATTCGAACAAGCGATCGCCGAGATCGTGATGAGGCGAGCACAATGACCGACAAGCGTACCCAAATCGATCCCATCACCCACGACGACCAGCGCGTGAACATCCCCACGCCGGAACTCGCGCCTATGATGGATCCGAACGATGCCCGGCCCATCAAGGTCGCCTACGACCAGCGCAACCCAGATCTCGATCCGCAACTCATCTGGCGCGGCAAGGACATCGACCAGACCGAGATCACAGTCGATGCGCCGCCGATCTACCTGCAGGAACAGGTGCACCCCAAGGCGATCATCGAGGATCTGCGGGCAGGGGGCCAGCGTAACGGGCAGGGCGGCGGCGTCGACCTCTTCGACCATTTCGGCATCACCGACGACGACCGCGAGGCGGAGATCGAGTTCTACCGCCACCACCGCAAATGGTCGAACCGGATGATCCTGGGCGACGGGCTGCAGGTCATGGCGAGCCTGGCCGAGCGCGAGGGGCTCAAGGGGCAGGTGCAGGCGATTTACATCGACCCGCCCTATGGCATCAAGTTCAACTCCAACTTCCAGTGGTCCACCACCTCGCGCGATGTGAAGGACGGCAAGCTGGAGCACCTGACCCGCGAGCCCGAGCAGGTGAAGGCCTTTCGCGACACCTGGCGCGACGGCATCCATTCCTACCTGCAATACCTGCGCGACCGGCTGGTGGTGGCGCGGGACCTGCTGACCGAGAGCGGGTCCTGCCTTGTCCAGATCGGCGACGAGAACGTCCATCGGGTGCGGGCGCTGATGGATGAGGTTTTCGGAGAGGAGAATTTTGTTTCAAGTATCACAGTCAGGAAAACATCGGGGTTTCCTTCGGCCACATTGGCAAACGTCTGCGACTATGTGCTTTGGTATGCGAAGAAATTGGACAGTATCAAAGTTCGGCAACTCTACGATGAGCAGCCATTCGAGTTAGGCACAGGCAACGCCCGTTGGCTCGAGATTGATTACTGCGACTACCGTGGCGTGACCCGCAAAGAAGCAATCGGCGAAGTCTCCATCCCCGCAAACTCAAAGCCTTATAAACCGGGCGATCTGTCATCACAGGGACGAGCCAGTGAAAATCAACCTTTTTCATATGCAGGTATTCGCTCGGACCCGTTTAAGAAAAACGCGCACTGGAAAGCACGATACCCGGACGGCATGGGGCGTTTGCAAAAAGCTGGGCGGGTGCACGTTGCAAAGAACAGCTTCCAGTACAAGCGGTTTCATACCGATTACCCGTATACGACGCGCGACAATATCTGGGCGGACACCGGAACGGGCAGTTTTACAGATGAGAAAATCTATATTGTCCAAACATCATCTAAACTTATCGAGCGCTGCCTCCTCATGACCACCGATCCCGGCGACCTCGTGCTCGATCCCACATGCGGCTCCGGCACCACCGCCTATGTGGCCGAGCAATGGGGCCGGCGCTGGATCACCATCGACACCTCCCGCGTGGCCCTCGCGCTCGCCCGCGCGCGGATCATGGGCGCGAAATACCCTTGGTATCTTCTCAAGGATTCCGAGGCAGGGCAGAAGAAGGAGGCCGAGGTCACCCGCTCCGCCCCCTCGACCGCCGAAACCTACAACGACATCCGCCACGGCTTCGTCTACCACCGCGTGCCCCACATCACTCTGAAAAGCATCGCCAACAACACCGAGATCGACACGATCTGGGAGGCGATGCAGCCCGCCGTCGAGGACGCCCGCGCCGCGCTCAACGCCACCTTGCAGGGCTACCCCACACCCTTCGAGGTCGAAACCGGCGGCCGCAAGTGCAAGAAAATCGACTTCACCGCGTCGGGTGAGGTCGAATTGCCCAGCGGAGAGACGGCCCCGGCAAACGGCTTCATGGAATGGGAGATCCCGCGCGAGGCCCCGGACGACTGGCCCGACACTGCCCACGCGGCGCTGCAAGACTTCTGGGAGGCCCGCATCGCCCGCCAGAAGGAGATCGACGCCAGTATCGCCGCCAAGGCCGATCACGAATACCTCTACGACAAACCCTACGAGGACAAGAAGCGCGTCCGCGTCGCCGGGCCGTTCACGGTCGAAAGCCTCTCGCCCCATCGCACCCAGGCGGTCAACGAACATGGCGAGCTGATCGACGAGCACGACGCCGCCGCTGGCCGCCGCGGGGCAGGGGAGCAGGAGGCCGAAAACTACCGCACCGCGATCCTCGAAAACCTCCGCAAGGCCGGGGTGCAGCAGGCCGGGCGCGAGGATCGCATCGACTTCACCTCGCTCTCCGCCTGGCCTGGCGAATGGCTCGCTGCCGAGGGCCGCTACATGGAGGGCGAGACCGAGCGCCGCGCCGGCATCCTCATCGGTCCCGAATACGGCACCCTCCAGCGCGCCGACCTCGTGGCCGCCGCGCGCGAGGCGGCGGATGCCGGGTTCGACCTGGTGATCGCCTGCGCCTTCAACTTCGACGCGCATACGGCCGAGTTCCAGAAGCTGGGCCGCATCACCGTCCTGCAGGCCCGCATGAACGCCGACCTGCATATGGCGGGCGACCTGAAGGCCGGCGGCGGTAACCTCTTCGTGGTCTTCGGCGAGCCCGACATCGAGATGATCGAAGAGGGCGACCGACTGCGCGTGCGGCTCCTCGGTGTCGACATCTTCCGCCCCGCCACGGGCGAGGTGTCGTCCTCGGACCCCGAGGACATCGCCTGCTGGTTCATCGATACAGATTACGACGAGCAGAGCTTCTTCGTCCGCCACGCCTATTTCCCCGGGGCCGAGATCCCCTACAAGCAACTCAAGACGACGCTGAAGGCGGAGATCGATGAAGAGGCCTGGGAGAGCCTGAAACGGACGGAGTCGCGCGCGTTTGCCCGGCCGAAATCCGGGCGGATCGCGGTGAAAGTGATCAACCACCTCGGAGACGAGGTGATGAAGGTGATTGGCGTTTAAGATGATTGAAAACTATGGGCTATTTTGGAAAAGGGTTGGTGTCTATTTCGGAGAAAGAGGTCCGAACAAACCAACACAGCTATTTGGTGAAATCAACCTAAATCGTGAAAAGCGCTGCGTAGATTTGAGTAAGCAGATTGGCATTTACTGCCTGTATGATGATAACTTTTCACTTCTCTATGTTGGACAAGCAGGAGGTGGAAAGAACGCCATTCTTTATAGGCTGCGGGATCATATTGGCGACAATTTGGCTGAGCGTTGGTCGATGTTCTCTTGGTTTGGTCTGAGACCAATCATTGAAAAGGACGGCGAATATGTTCTCGGTAGTGTCAATCGGGAGGCGTGGAATGAGAGCTCGCTTATATCGTCTTTGGAGGGGTTTTGCTTCTGGGGGCAGAGCCGCCACTGAACCGGCAAGGAGCAAGATTTGGTGAAGGAAATAAATTGAGCCAAGTTTGGGATTCAAGAAGAGATCCGCCGCAGGCGTCGATGATTAGCGATATCTGGAGAAGCTTACCAAATAAATGACCTTCCGCATCGCAGACACCTTTTCCGACGCGCTCTCCAAGCTCTCAGGCCAGGAACAGAAGGTTGCCAAGACCGCAGCCTTCGACGCGCAGATGAACCCCGAGAACCCGGGCCTGCAGATGCATCGGGTCGACCGGGCCAAGGACCCGCATTTCTGGACCGCGCGGGTGAACCGCGATGTTCGGCTTGTCCTGCACAAGAAGGACGGCGCCACGCTACTTGCCTGGGTCGGCCACCATGACGACGCCTACCGTTGGGCTGAGCGGCGCAGGATTGACGTGCATCCGCGGACGGGTGCGGCGCAGATCGTCGAAATCCGCGAGACCGTCGAAGACGTGATCATCCAGCGCTACGTCGAGGAAGCGGTCAAGAAACCCCGTCTCTTCACCGACGAGGACGACGATACTCTGCTGTCCTGGGGCGTGCCCGAGGATTGGCTGGGCACGGTGCGCGATGCCACCGAGGATACAGTGCTGGACATCGCTGGCCACCTTCCGGCGGAGGCTGGCGAGGCATTGTTGCAGGCAGCCACGGGCGAACGGCCAGCGCCCGCGCCCCACGCCGAGGATCCCTACGAGCATCCCGACGCCGCGCGCCGCTTCCGCCTCACGACCACAGAAGCTGATCTCGCCGCCGCGCTTGAGGCACCCTGGGAGAGATGGGCCGTCTGGCTGCACCCGGCGCAGAAAGAATTCGTGGACCGGGGCTTCAACGGTCCGGCTCGGGTGATCGGCTCGGCCGGGACCGGCAAGACGGTCGTTGCCTTGCACAGGGCGGCCCGGCTGGCCCGTGAAGATGCCAAGGCGCGCATCTTGCTCACCACGTTCAACCGACGGCTCGCCGATGGGCTTTCGGCGAAACTGCCCATGCTGCTGCCAGACACGGCAGTTCGAGACCGTGTCACGACCCGCGCGTTGGGAGAGCTGGCACAAGATTTGTACGTCGACGCCTTCGGCCCTGTCGAGGAGGCGACACCCGACGATGTCTCCAAGGCACTGGCCGACGCCGCCGCGGCGGCAGACGTGAGCGTGGACCCCGGTTTCCTCCAGGACGAATGGCGTCTCGTCGTGGATGCTTGGGCTGTGGCCGATCGCGATGCATACCGCGATCTTCCTCGCCTGGGCCGGCTGACGCGCATGGCGGCCTCACGCCGGAATGCGCTATGGGACGTCTTCTCCGATGCGCGCGCCGCGCTGGAGACACAGGGCAAGCGAACCCGCGCACAGATGCTCCACTCTCTCGCAGTGCATTATCGCGGAGGCGCGCCGCGGCCGTTTACCCATGCGGTGGTGGACGAGGCCCAAGACATTTCTGTGCCGGAGCTGCATTTTCTGGCTGCCATGGCAGGAGACCGGTCGAACGGCCTCTTCTTCGCTGGTGACATCGGACAGCGAATCTTCCGTGCGCCATTCCCTTGGAAGGCGGCCGGAGTGGACTTACGGGGACGATCACGCAGTCTGAAGGTCAACTACCGGACCTCGCAACAAATCCGTAGCCAGTCCGACCGCCTATTGCCCCTCAGCTTGACCGAGGCAGACGGAAACGAGGATCGGCGCACCGGCGTCGTGTCGCTCTTCGACGGTCCGGCACCAGAAATCGCCGAATTCCCTGATGCTGACGCAGAGATCAAAGCTGTCGCCGGCTGGCTTGCCGGCTTGGTTGAGGAGGGTTTCACAGGGTCGGAGATTGCGCTCTTGGTTCGCAGCGAGGACGAACTCCCCCGTGCGAAGGCCGTCCGGGACGCCTTGCGATCGCTGATAGGCCGCGATGCAGGACCGGAGGTCCGGGTCATGCACGATGCAAAGGGCGCCGAGTATCGCGCCGTCACAGTGATGGCATGCGACGAGGATGTAATCCCCAAAGAGGACCGCCTTCTCGAAGCGCGCGACGAATCGATGATCGAGGAAATCATGGCGACGGAGCGCCATCTTCTATATGTCGCGACCACCCGAGCGCGGGAGCGTTTGTGGGTTTCGGGCGCAGGCCGCGTCTCGGAATTCCTTGAAGACCTCGTTTGATCGCCTTTGACCCGGTCGGTCCGGCATGTCGATTGTGTGCCAGACTGGTCCGCTTGCTCTGATCGTGGTTTTCGCCAGCATCAGCCCGGGCTTCGCCTACGGGTTCTCGGGCAGTTGAGGAGCATGCTGGGCCAGCGTATCTTTCATGAACGCAAGCATCTCCTCCCTGAAATCCTGACGTTTTTCGAGCTCTGCGATGCGGGTCAACGATGACGTATTTCGCTCATTTGTCTCATGGAGCTGCTCTTTCATGGCTCGCGCCGCGTCTTCGAGTGCGGCTATCTCTTCGGCCTGATCATCGAGTTTCACCAGCAGGTCTCGGATTTGCGCCCGCTGGTTCGATAGGTCCATGTCCTTCTGCGCAACCTTTTGTTCATTGAGCCGGCGAAGCTCATCATGTTCGCGTCCCAAGTGAAGCAAGATCGCAGACTCCACGGTTGCGCCTATCTCCCTGACAGCATTTCTGGTTGTTTGAGGCAAGGCCGCGATCAGCCGCGTGGAATGCTGATGTTCTCGCTCGTCGAGGATGCGCTGAACCTCCTTGTCCAGGCTTTGAGCGTTGATCCCAGCGGGTACGTCGAGGTGAAGGCACATCGCCTTCTTGACAGCCTCTCCGGTCGGAGTGTCGCCATTCTTTTCGACGATGCCGATGCCATCGAGCACCTGCGCCTCGGTGTATTTCGGGGGGGGCCAGTCTTCTTTTCAGTCATTGTCATTCCTCTTTGGGTTTCGCAAAGTCTTTGCGAAAGTGGGTTTGTGAAAGTGGCAGCGAACTCCGCCTTCGGAGAAGATTGGTCCGATGACCGCGATCCGAAGAAATTTCTTGTGGTTCAAGCCAGATGCGGGGTGAAACCCGGCCAGAGACTCCGGGCGATCGGGAGCGTTGCATCAGGATCCGCAAGAAGGATCGCGGGCACAGACTTGCCCCCCGTGGGCTTGTTCAATCGAACCGCAGTGATCGGCCAGTTGTTGGCCGCCGCGATACGCTGGCAGAGCGCGATAAGATGCGACGTAGACCGTCCTCTGCGGAAACGCTTCGCTCCGGGTTCCGTTTCGAAATCCCTTGGAAGATCCGCGACCAGCCCGGAAGCCGACAGCCGGGTTCCGCAAACAGGCCTCCTGCGCAACGCACGCAGGGCCGCCTCCATTCGAAGGTACCCTGCGGGGTCGGGCTCGTGCTCGAGGCCCTGGGCGAGCTGGTTGAAGGCGACAATTCGGGAGATCGGAAATCCTGGCAGGGGCACGTTGCTCAGGATCACGACGCGTTTTCTCCGATCCGGGGCAACGAGGCGCAGCCGGGCGATCGCTTGCAGCGTGCCGCGCTCGCGTGTCTGGGCGATGACCGAGTGGACCCGGGTATCCGGGTGTATGTAGCTCTTTGCCGGCCCGTCCGCGTCGTCGCGCATCAGGTGAAAGGAATTCTGCGCGGGAAGCGGACCTTTGTCATGCGAGACGATCGGAAGCGGGTCCTTTCCGAAAATCGCACGGGCTGAGGCCTCCATGTCAGAAACATTGGGCTGAAGGCGGCCTATCACGACGATCGCCGCGAAACTTTCAAAGTCGTTGACGCCTTGCGTCCGTGGCCCGAACCAACGGGGGACAGCCCCGAGGAGCGGTTGTTTCAGCCCGGCGTCGTCCTTCGGGGCGATACCGGTCACGTCTGTATGGAGAGCTCCAAGAACCGTTTTCGTCGCGACAACGAGCACGCCTCCTCCGGCAGCCCGACCGACTTCACGCTTGAGGATGCCCAGCACGGCAGCGCGCCTTCCGGCCCCCTTTTCCTCATCGAGCAACCACGTGTCGGAGAGGGTAAGGTCCTTGACCTGGACAATGTCTGCATCCGGGGGAGACTCGATAGCGATGAGTTGCGATCCCGGGACCATTCGTTCCGTGATCTCCGTGTCAACGTCGGCATCGAGCAGCAGCATCGGGGCGTCGCGCGGGACGTGTTCCATGGTGAACAACTCTATCGACTGCCTCGGAGCGCCATCAACATCGGTCTCAACAAGTCTGAGGTTGTTGCAGTGCCCGCTGTCCTTTTCGGACAACAGGGAAAAAATGCGCTGTCGGCGCCGTGAGGCGAGGAAAGCCTGGCGATCAAAAGTGGCTATCCGAAATTTCTTAGCTTCGATATCCTGTGTAGGGTTGAGGATCAGATGCTTCCGCGCGTTGTCTTCAGTGTCAGCAAGAACGCGGATGCTTTCGGTCGTGAGGCCATTTCTCTTCAGATGGTCGTGGAGCGGCAGGTGTCGTTGGAGACCGTTGACCACGAGTGCCTTGGCCTTTGCCATTGTGTCGAGAAGCTCCTCGTCGACGGCTGTAGGCGGGGCGCGCATGAACTCCTCGAGGGTAATACGCGAGATGCGTGTCAGGGTTGGCCAGACCTTTTCGTCGACGACGCGTAGCGCGACATTATAATCGTTGTCGATGGGCGGCCGCGTCGTCAAATATGCGTGTGAGAGGAACACGACATGCGGCCCGGCGACGTCTTTCTGCTCGAGATACGGACACCCGGTCGCGCAGGAAGACTGGACGAAATTGCCCTCGGCATCCATTCCTCGGCATAGCGCTTGCGTGACTGAGGTCACAAAACCGGAAATCTTTTTTGCCAGGTCGGAATTTTCGCACATCTGTCGTGATCCGTCGTCCGGGCGAAGGGCCTCACGGCCCCGGATAACACGGCTCGGAACATTGGGTGCCAGTCTCAGAAACTCGCTGTGGGCCCGCTCCGCGAGATCGAGAGTGGGGACGTAGACCAGCACATGCCCGCGTGCCAGCAGCGCTTCACCGTGACGTGCGATCATGCGAAGCGTGGTCGCCGTCTTGCCCAGACCGGCGGTCACCTTGAGGGCGAGTACAGCGCAACCCTCGTCGGATGTATTCGAGCCGGACGTGGCCGCGTCAACGAACCCACCGATGATCTGGTCGAGCTTTTCCCGCGCGTGGGCGGCGGTGTGCCATAATGGGACATTCCCCATCGCGGCCGGAATCGGATCTTGTTTCATCTGCTGCCTCCTTTCGGAGGAACTGGGCGTTCGCGTTGTCGCGCAGAAACGCACCTGATCACAGCTGCGTGAGGAGTGGCGCGACATCAATGGTGTCGCCGCCCAATTGATCCTTCTAATTGAGGCATGGCACCTTTGATGGTGGCGCCACGCATTTCATAACCACGCTTACGGGGACTAATTCCTTCTCAGGAACAATCCGATGAGGAAAAAATGCTTTCAGTGGAAGATGTTGCCCGCCATTTTGGTCTGCGGCCGGACACCGTGCGAAGAAAGATCCGGACGAACGATATCGATGCAATCCGCATCGGCAGGGTCTACCGCATGGACTGGCCGAACGTCTGGGCCTGCGAAGACGGTCCGATGCCGAAACGCGCACGGATCACACGCTACCAAGAAAATCTTCTATGCAAGAAGAACATTGCTGGAGCGCTCCGTGTCAGCGTGCGCACCGTCGAACGGTGGATGGATGAGGGGCTTCCGACACGGAACGTGTTCGGGGTTGTCCGCTTTAATCCTCATGACGTTACCGACTGGCTCAAACTGCGCGGTGTCGATCTCCCCGCGGGATGGTGGACGTGATGGCCTCCGAGCGTCGCACAGATGCCATAGGCATCATCCCGACACGAGCGGGAGGATGCTTCGCGTCGCACATCCGCCCCCGAACATAAATCGGCGTTATGCTTGGGGGCGATCCTGCTAAACGCGGTAAAATCACGACAGCCTGTGCGAAGCGACCCACTGGGCGCGATCTCCTGAAGGGACCGAATGAGGTCCATGGCCCGGTCCGCACGAGCCGCCTTTCCTTGTGAAGCCGGCCCGAGCGGCCCCGAAACTGGAGATTGAAATGATGACTCATGACAGAACACAAACCAAATCCGCAGGCGCAAAGTTCTCGGATCTTCTTGCCTGGGCGAAGACCTCCGGCGAGAGCCGGGATACAATCTACGAGATCGAGAAGGTCCCGGCGCGCCTCGAGATTACGGCCGAGGAATTGGACCTGATCCCGGCCGACCTCAATTATTTCGAGAAGGTGATCGCGGTCTCGGCTTATGGCGCAGTATCGCGGTCCAAAGACCTCGAGAAATCCCGCAACCGCGGAAATTCCCGCATCCGCGGCGCTTTGGGGCGATTCCTCGCAGAACACGGGCATGAGACCCCGGACGCAGCTGTCCGCACGAGCTATGACAAGGCGATCCAGTTCATTATCGAAAATGAGGGTTTCATTGACAACGGGACCCTCTTCACCTCCGGAACTCACCAGCCGTTCCTGCTGGTGCGGGCGCGCGCCCGGATCGGCTTGCCGGAGCTCGACCAGGCGGAATTTGATCGGCTTTGGCACGATGCGACACCGGATGGTCGGAAGTCCCTGCGGAAATTCACCCGGCGCATTGCCATGCTCCGGCGGGGTCACAACCGCTGGCCGCAGCTTTCCAACCTGTTGCCGCGGCACGACTTCGTCGTGCCGGTGTCGGCGGAACGTGCGAGGCGCATCGAGTGGATGTCACTGCCGGCATCGTTTCGGTCGGATGCCGAGGAGGTGTTCCAGCAGACATTGCGTCAGCCCACAGACCTCAAGAAATGGGCAAAGGAGCAATTGCGCCTCGGTCGGTCAGCCAGCGACATCGATGCGGAGATCGCAGCTCGGATAGGCAACAAGAAAAAGAAGCTGCCAAAAAACACGAAAAACGCACTGGCTGGTTATCGACAGGCCACGACGTGGCTGCTTCGCGAGAGCTACTCGCCTGAAACCGGGTTCGCAGGGCTGGAAACGTTGCGTGATCTCTTCACTACCGACGCGTTGGACGCGGCCTGTCATGCGCAGATCGAACGTTCCAAGGCAGCGGTAGCTCTGAAAGACGCCGACAAGAGTTCGACGCTCTGGTCGCGCTTCACCAATCTCACGACGATTGCACGTCACGGGCTGCGGGACCCCGAAATCCTGGCGCGGATCGGTCTCGTACGCATGTTTCATGCAGATTACGTGCTGTCACCTATAGAGATGACCGAAGATGCTGAAGCGATTTGCGATCGCTTGCGAAGATCACCCCATCTCGCGGCGGCGTTCGTGAATGCGCCCGCGCGCCTTGGCGACCGGTCCCGAATGGAAATAGAGGCAGCGACGACCGCTTTCACGAAGGAGCGCGCGCTGCGGCTCTCGGCTTGCGCCGCGGCCTATGCAGTGCAGGTCAGCCGGGCGTTGCGGCCCGCCAACCTGTTCATGATCCGGCGCAGGGCAACGCAGGGCTGTCCGAGGAGCCTGACCTGGATCGTAGACCAGCAGCACGCAGAGATCCGGTTTTCCGGGGGCGAGGTCAAGAACGGTCAGACCTTGATCGTGAACGTGCATGGGGACGATGCCCGCATTCTCTGGGAGTGGGACCGGGTTCACCGGCCTGCGTACATGAAGCTCCGCGGCATCGAGGCATCGCCGTACCTGTTTCCCGGGACCGCCGCGCCGCGATTGCGCAAATCTGCACTGAACCTGCCGACGGGGTGCATGTCCGTCGCGTCGATCTTGGAACTGTGGGATCTTGGTGACCGGCAGCTGGGGCTGGGTCTCACCCCGCATCAATGCCGCCACGCGCTCGCGACGCTGATGCTCGCCGTCCGGCCGGGCGATTTCGCGACCGTGGCCTCGGTTCTGGCAAACACCGAACAAGTCGCGAAGCGACATTACGGAAAGGACAGTGGCGAAGCCGCGGCCGTGGCCGTGCGCGAGTCCTTGTTGGCGCACCATCCCGACATCTTCGCCCGTATGAAAAGGAGGGCCTGATATGAGAGGCAATCTCAATATGATCCTGAAGGACGCGCCGGCGGCCGTTCGGCGCGAGATGATCGAGGATGCGCCCAACCTCGCGCCGGGCGCGGCCCATGTCATGGGGCGCTTCTGGACCGAGGTTTGCGCGCATAGAGGTAATCTGTCGATGCCTCCCGCGGAAGCGTACCGCGCCGCCGCGGGTTCGGAGTCGACCTTTCGGTGTCTCCTGCGGGCGCTTGGGAAATACGCTCCACATGTCTCGACCGCACCGGCAAGGGCTGTCAGCGATGAATGGTATGCCCGACGGCCGAAACCGACCGCAAAGCCCAAGAAGACAATGGAGGTGTCTTCCAGAGCGACATGGCCCAATTCGTGGCGGCGGATGAAACCGACGCTCGAGGCCGCGCCGATCGGTTGCAGTAGCCGAACGCGCTACCTGGCCAGCATCGATCGCTGCGCGGCCGTCGTCGCGGAGGGACTGGCGTCTGACACGCATGGCTTCGTTGCCGCGTGCGAGTTGGCGGAGGCCTTTCTGTTTCATCCCGACACGTCTCGACGCGTGAAAGCCGTTACGGCGGCCAACTACATTGAAGGGCTGATTGCCCTTGGCGCGAGTGGCAACGTTGCAGAGGCAAGCCTGACGGCGATGCGGGTCATAACGCAAGATCTCCGGGATCAGGCCGAACTCTGCGAGAAGAACAAGCATGAGAGGCTTTCCGGTCTCATGGAGCGCGGAGGCTATGGTCATGTCGCGGACAGGATCGGAGAGCTCAGAAATCGCGCCAATGATTTGCCGTCACACTCTGCGGCCTGGCGCCGTTGCATGCAACAAATCGTCGTCTGCGCCGTCATTCTCAACAAGCCGCCGCGGAAAGGTGATCTGGTGTCCTGGCGTCTTGGGTATGAGATTGTCCGGGACGTCGACGGGACTTGGCGCGCGGAATGGGAGCAGGAAAAGACTGGGCGCGCGACGGAAACCGGCGCGCTCTGGCCCGAGATCTGCGAGATCCTCGATGAGTGGATACTCGATGGGCGTCCCGATCGACTGATCCACGTGCGCTACCAAGAGCTATTGGGCAAGAACTGGCTTACCTTTGAAGACCGCGCTCCATATCGCAATCTTCCAACAGAGCTGACCAAGGCCGCGATCGGCGTCCCATCGCATGATCTGAGGACACTCGCAGCGGACTACATACGCCGTCATGATCCTGGGCGTGCGGCCGATATCATTGCGACGCATCTTGGACACGGGACCCGGAAAGCCGGCGAAGCCTATCGGGCGGAGTGCGACGGGGCGGGCGCTCAGGCGATCTGGGCCGAGACGAGGAAAATCATCGCAACACAGTCAGGCCCGCGTGCCAGGCGAAAGACGCCGCAGATGTGTTCTGCGAACGGGTGAGCAAGTCGTCATCGAGGTCAACGGCGTGAGAGCTGTTCTCGGATCGGGCCAGCTACGATCGACGGGTTGTGCGATCCAATCGTGCGGCAGCTCATCGAGAATGACGTTGTCGCGCAGGAGCAGTGCACCGCAATGAACGCGGACATGTCTTGCACAACGGCCTGGCGCGCTGTCCTCAATCGCAACCCAGTCGCGGTCCGGCGCGCGCCCCTCGGATGAGGGCGCGCCGGCCGGCGCCTGGGGGCTTTGAAGGCCTCGAACCAGTTGTGAATGAAGCGTCAGATGAGCTTCGAGAGTAAAGAGGGCAGAACAAACGACCGATTACGTCCAACTTCGCAGCGGGGATACCTGACGCGGCCCATTTCGGGTTCGCGCATCACAGAGAGTGAGTATCCCAATGAAACACGAACCGAATATCGACTCCCTGCTGCGGAATACGAAGATTGCCTGCGCCTTCAGGAACTGGCTTCGCAAAGACGGCGACAGCCTCGTCGCCGCGGCCGAATTACTCGGCGGTCAGCAATGGGCGCGGCGCGCCAGCGCCGTCGTCACCTGCGCTCGGAATGGCGGCGATCTGCAGACCCGCCGGCGGGACATTGCACGACTTGCACGGCTCTTGCGCCTTGAGCTCGTCGACGATCTCTCACGACCCGAAGCCGCCCGTTTTGCCGCTCTCCATCCCGACGATCCTCGGGCCACCAAGGCCATGTACTGTGCCGAGGCGGTCTCACGCGGTGGTCGGGCGCTCGAAGCGCTCTGGCTTGCAGGGCTTCCCGGTCGCGGTCCGGAGGTGGTCTGATGGAGTCAGAACAAGAATTCCGCCTCAGGACGGCGCGTCTCCAAGCGGAGCTGGCGGCACAATGGCTGCACCTGATCCGCTTCGCCGCTTATCCCGGCGCGCCCACTTTCTCGCCGTGCATGTGTCACTACCACGCCCTGCTCGATCCAAAGGCCAGCGACCCCTCGCGGCTGGAGTCTTGTCGCGCCATGCTGAGCGTCGTCCGGCAGCGTCTTCCGATCGAAGAGCTTGAAGGCCTCGCGCAATATAAGGCCGAGCGACCGAAGGATCCGTATGGCAACGCGTGGAAAACGACGCGCTCTGGCGCGGAACTTTGGATGATCGCACATCTTTTCGAGATTGCGATCGCAGGGTTTGAGGAAGGCGTTGCATAGGTCAGAGGCTGGGGCCGCCCTCGGGCGGCCCCAGCCTGCATATTTTGGCGTCACGTCTGGACTGCCACGAGAACTCCAAGCCTGGGTCTCAGCTCAAGTCTTCGCGCAGACAAGCACGGTGTCGCGTCGTCAGATCGTGTGCGCCGTGTGTGGGGATACGCAGAAATTTTCCCCATTATCCACAAAAGAAGCACAAGCGCGACGGACTCGGGCACGAACGCTTAACAGGATTTAATCCCATTCTCTGCAAGGTTTCGCCTTTCGTCGCGAATGTGAAGGCCATTCGAAGGTAGGGGGAAACTGGACATTCGTTGCATGTTCAACGAACGGCTGATTTAGTTTGCGCCCGCCGACTGCTCAAAACGCAAGGTCCCACTATTTCTCGAGGATTGGCTTGTGCTCTTGCGCATAGAGCTGGAGCGACTTTTCGCGGCTCCCCTTCGCTGTCACCTTTGTAAGCCCCAGGATGCCAGCTGTGTTACGTCCAGTCCGCCAGGCGCGCCTCGTCCAGTAGGTCCCTTCTGCACGGTGATAGTCCTCGGCTACCAGTTCGAGGTCCGCGGCGCCGAGGTGCGCCTCCTCGTCGGTGATCGCGTGGTTTGGTGTCTGCTGCCGGTAAACATATGACAGATGTATCCGCCCGGTATGCTGGTTCCTCCACGGCTTCGCGGTGATCGAAAAGGACTCTCCGTTGGTGGAACTCAAGCCAGCTCTAACCTGCAATTTGAAGAGTGAGTTAGTGAACCTCACCGCCATGGCGTCCTGTTGCTCCGGCAGGTCGTGGAGCTCCTGCTCCGTCGTCCTGTCGTCGGATTGCGCCGCCTCGACTAACCTGTTGATGGTCGGCCAGTTGGAACGCGTGCTACCCACCCAAACTCCGTTCAGATCGGGGAACCAGTCGTTCAGCTTCGGGATCCAGCGCCACAGGATGCGCCAGGGTGCCCAATAGCCGGTCGGACCAAAGAAGCTGCCGAGGATGAGCAGCACCCCGAGAGGCAGATAGCGAACGACATATCGATCCGGTATCGGCACCCCGGTAAATCGCTGCACTTCGTCGGCGTAGACGGCGAGCATCGTGACCAAAGTGAGGCCTCCCCCGATCCATTTCCAAGGCAGTAGTGGATACACGATTCGTTCTCCGATTCGAAATTTGGTTTTGGCCCTTGAACGGTTGAGTCGTACACCCCACATCTAACCCCACGAAAGAACGAGGGCGCAAGATGTATGATTTCTCGAAGCGAATTTCCAAGTTCCATCAAGACCACGTTAGACTGACGAACGGCCAGCGGGCCGATATGCGGCGTCGGCGCGAAACCAATCTTGAACGCATCGAGAATGGGCTGGAAGAGACCAACAAACCATCCATTGCCGAGACAATCAATCAGGGTGGTTACGCGCAGAAGACAATGACGCAGCCTCCTGAGAACGACGAGGAGAGCCGCTACGACATTGATCTTGGTGTTGCCTTCGAAGAGGACGATGCCGCCGGGCCGAGGACGACCCGTAACTGGGTCAGGGACGCCATCGCCCGCATGGCGACCAATCTCAAGAACGACCCGGACACAAAGAAAAAGTGCGTTCGCGTCGTATACGCGGACGGGTATCAGTGCGACTTCCCCGTCTTTCGCCGTAAATGGTCCGAGGTGGGTTGGAAGTACGAACTGTCGTCCGGCGACGAATGGGTCGGTTCTGATCCTGCCGCGATGAACAAGTGGATTGAGACGACGGTTTCGGTAAAGAGCCCGGAGACGTCGGGAAGCTACCAGCTTCGTCGGATCATCCGGCTGGGCAAGTTCTTTTCGAAGACCCATTCAAGCCGGCTGAACCGGAAATTCCCCGGTGGCCTTGTCGCCACTGCCCTGTTCATCGAAGCTTACATCTCTGCGGAAGGCCGTGACGACGAAGCCTTCCGGAAGACGCTGCGGGCGCTGTCCAACCGGTCCAAGTATTCGCCGGTTTACGCCAACGGCATCCAAGTCTCTGACGACAAGGACACCGACCGGATCGGGCGTCTGATCGATCTGGCGAAAGAGTCGGTCAAGGAGCTCGACAAGCTCGACGCCGAAGACGCGACGGAGACTGATGCCAATAAGGCCTGGAAGTCTGTCTTCCGCCACAACTTCTTCGAAGAAGAGACCAAGGAAGCGGTGAACAATGCTTCTGCACCCTTGGAGAAGAAAAGCGCGCTCGGGGCAGCGGGACTGGCCGCGCCGTTCTTGGCCTCGCAGGCTGCGGCAGCCCTGCCGGACAGCGAAAAGCATTCGCGGATGGAAGCGGCAGTGAGCGCCCGGCAAGAAAGCGGGAGTGGCGGCAAACCTTGGTCGAAGTGACGATTTCGGACAATTTCTATACTGAGGTCCAGCAAGCGGTAGCCAAACATCAACCAGAGCTATCCGTTGCGAGGACAGACCGCCTGATAATTGTTGAGGGGCAGTTCTTGGTCTACGGTGCCGATGGGCCGACAGACACCCGCAATGGCGTGTTTGACTCCTACCAGATCAAGGCAGGGGTTACCGCGAACTTTCCTGAAGAAGAGCCAGTGGTTTTCGAAGAAGGCGACCGTATTCCCCGGACCGCTGACCGTCACGTTTTTCCAAAAGACGGAAATTGTTGTTTGGGTGTCTGGGAGGAGTGGCTCTTAACCGCCCCGGATCACCGTTTCGCGGCCTTCCTCACTGGACCGATGCACGATTACTTTGTCAGCCAGACGTACTACGAGGCCCACGGTGCGTGGCCTTTCGGTGAAAGGTCGCACGGAAAGCTCGGTGTCTTAGAAGCATACGGGGATATTCTGGGGCTTCCCCAGACGAAAAGACCATCGCTGATTACCTGCGGCTACTCTCGCGGCAGACAATCAAAGGCCATTCAATATGTCCATGCGGGAGCGGGCGCCGCCTCCGTAAATGCCACGAGGACGACCTCGAAAACCTACGCCGAATGATACCGCCCGTCATTGCCAAGAGAATGCATCGCACAATTGTCCCATGAAAAAATCTTGACAGTCTACTAAATCCTGTCGCCGAGCTGTTGGCTGACTTTCACATTGCACGGAACGAAAGTCAGCTGTGGGCCGGAAGCGGTCCTGAGTGACCCAGCCCCGGTCTTCTGCATTGCTTGGTGGATAGGACACATAATTTGCGCGTCCTTATACTGTGGCCGCTGCGCAGAGCGGTGAGAATGCTCCTATCCGACAACCCGCAATCCCCGACCCCGGGCAAGCGCATTGGTGCTGGCGGAGGGCTCGTCGAAGGGCCGCCGGATCATGGAGATGTCGACCACGACGGATTCCATCCGTTTGGCGAGTTTCTCGATCTTGAGATTCTGGCCGTAGGACCGGTCACCCTCGTCTGTGTATGTGTGCCCCATGAGGCGGCAGCGAATGGCATCCGATTTGTCATCTCCGAGAAGATCATGGTGGAAGGTCGTGCGCAGGGCATGGAAATCCAGACCCGGCCAATAGCAGTCGTTGGTTCGACGATAATACCCGAAACTCTTCGAGAAATTCGCCGAGAATGTGCCTTTCTGCTTGCCGCGATTGAGGAACGGGAAGAGGCGGATGTGTCCCTCTTTCTTGCGCAACGCGACCAGTTTCAACAACCCGAGCTCGACCAATTGCGGGTGCACCGGCAGCGTCCGGGCGCTGCTGAGCGTCTTCACGCCGTTGATGATGGTGTGACGAATGCGCAGGTAGGGGATACCCTTGTCTGTGCCGAAGTCCTCGGGACCAAGCTGAAGGATCTCCTCCATCCGCATGCCCTGGTGTCGTGCGATCAGCGGTGCCCAGAAGAGAGGATCGCCAATATCGTCAAGCGGCTCCTGGAACTTCGGAGATCCCCAGAGGTCGTTGATCCGGTCGTCCCAGGCTTCCCGCCTGCGCTGGCCTTCGGAACTTTTGAGCTCATTCTCCTCGTCGTTGGTCCAGTTGCAGATCGTGAAGGGGTCATAATCAATGAGCTGCATGTCCCAAAGCATCTCGCCGATGGCGCGCAACACGCGCCCATGCTTGATGAAGGTGGTCACCGAGATCCGCTGTCGATGGCCTTTGAGACGCATCTTGTCGATCTCCTCGGCCCCGGCGCCACGAGCTTCGGCGGCCGCGATGTCCTTGTCGAGCTGGGCCTCCGCGGCGTCAGCTTTCTCGATCTTTTCGACGAGGTTGTATTTGCCGCGGTCCTTCGCGGACCGCCCGTGATTGGCCGGGACGTCCCAAAAACGTTCAAGCGCATCGTTGAGCTCGCCGACACTGATCTCGTCCACGGGTTCATCCCCGATCACGGATGGCCAGAAATCGAGGGCAAGGCGAAGTTTGCCGCGGTGGTCCTCGTTGAGACGTTCCTCGACGGTCGCGCTTTTCAGTTTTTCCGGAATCCTCTTGCGCTTCTGGTCCTGCGAGAATGGCGCACGGTATCCCCAGCTCAAGAGCTCGAAATAGAGCTTGATGGCCTCGACCAGCGTGATGCCGCGCTGCTTTTCAAGGGCCGCCCGCGATTCCTCGGACAGCAGGCTGCGATCGACCAGAATGCGTGGCGGACGCGCAATGATCCGGGCCTGCTGCCAGGCGCGTTCGTCGTAGCCCTCCGGGCATTCGAGGCCGGACGGCACCACGATCGGCGTCAGGAAGGTGGTGTTGTTGAGCGCCCCGCCGATTTGAGGGGACGATTCCGCCTCCTGAACGGGCTCTTCCTGCGTCGTTGGAGGCGTTGTCGCATGCTCTTCAGGTGCGACCGCCGCAGCACTGATCACCGGCGCGGCAGGCGGAGATGCCGGCGCAGGATCGGTCAGGGCGAAACTCGCCGGAGCAACGGGCGACGCTGTTTGCGCCGGGCTTGGCGCCGCATCGCGGCCACCGGCCGTCTCGACGGCACGACGGAAGAATATGGATGGCTGGTCGTAGAGGCCCTGTTGGCGGCGTGCGCGCTCCAGGCTGACATCAAGCAGCACTTTGGTGGCCTCGTAGGCAAGGGCGGTCCAGCCGTCATCGGCCTCGTCGAGATCGAGCCCGAGATGGGTGGCCACATGGCGCAGGGGTGCCGGGCCACGTCCCGATCCCCGAGATAGAGGGCCTGACGCAGGGTCGCCTGAAGCGTTTCCTCGCGCCGAAGATCGATCGCGGCGGCCTCCGGGCTGCGGGGCGCGGCCACGGCGCGCATACGCTCGAAGGCCTCGATCTCGAAGCGAGCGAGGCTTTCCAGCATCCTGACCTGAATTTCGGGCGCAATCGCCATCATCGTCTCCGCGTCTGCGGCGAAGACCAGGTCGCTCATCTCGGTGAGGCGGCGGGCCAGGATCTTCGCGTCGCGGAGGACATGTCTACGAAGGGAAAAGCACAAAAAAACTTTTTTCGGCCTGATCGCGATTTCTTTGTCCGGCCGGTCGGAGAGGGCGTGGCCCCGGTCCCGTAGGGACCGGGGTAGGCGTCTGCGCCAGTAGTAGCCGGCGCGGCGGATTTCGAGGTGGGGCGGCAAGCTCCGATTCCGGGGCATGAAAATGCCCTCCTGTGCACACGTTGTGCACCGCCGGGTGCACCTGAATGTGCACCTCGTCGTCGAGCTCCGAGTCCGGATCTCGGAAAACCAATGTTTTCAAGGGCTTGCGGGATTATTGGCTCCGGCGGTAGGGATCGAACCTACGACCAATTGATTAACAGTCAACTGCTCTACCGCTGAGCTACGCCGGAATACCGGGGGCGGATATAGCAACCTCGTCTGGCGGCGTCCAGAGGGATTGTGACAAATTTTTCTGCACCGTCAGATTAATGCGAACCGCGAGGAGGCGGTCAGTTTTCCATCCGGCGCAACCAAACTTCTTCCATGAAGATCAATGAGATGTGACAGGACGTTGCGGGCCGCCGCTGGCAGTAGCGCCGCTGGCGTGTCGGTATAGATGCGTCGCGCCAGCGTCTGCGCGTCCGCCGGGCCGTCGCGCAGCGCTTCCAATATCGCCGTCTCGCGTCCCACCCGGTGCGCGATCAGCCAATCAAGCCGCCCCATCGGGTCGGTGATCGGTGCGCCGTGGCCCGAATGGAACACCTTCGCCCCGCGCGCCCTCAACCGTCGGCAGGAGGCCATGAAATCCGTCAGGTCCCCGTCGGGCGGCGCCACCAGCGAGCTGGCCCAGCCCATCACGAGGTCGCCGCAAAACACCGTGTCGCCCATGGCAAATGCCAAGTGGTTGCCCAGGTGCCCCGGCGTCCAGAGCGCTTCCAGCGCCCATCCCTCCGCTTCGATCACCGTACCGTCGCGCAACGTGACGTCCGGCGCAAACCCGGCCTCCACGCCTTCGCCGGCATCCTCGAGCCCGGCGGCAGCCAGCCGCGTCATGATCGCGCTGCGCCCCGATCCCGACGGCCCGAAGGCATGCACCTGCGCCCCTGTCTCGCGCGCCAGCCGAGGCGCCAGCGGGGAATGATCCACATGGCTGTGCGTGACCAGCACGTGGCTCACCCTTTGCCCCGCCTCGAGCGCCCCGAGTATGGCCGCCAAATGCGCCGCATCGTCGGGGCCGGGGTCGATCACGGCGATGTCCGTGTGGCCCACCAGATAGGTGTTCGTTCCCCAGAACGTCATCGGCGAGGGGTTGTCGGCCAGCACCCGTCGCAGGCCGGGAGCCAGGTCCTCGGCGATGCCGGGGGTAGGGCGGTCGTCATTCATCTGCTTGGCTCTTTCCGATCGGGATCGTCGCGGATAGGTTTAGCCCATGTCGTTTCGCTGGCTCAAACCCTATATGCCCCGGTCGCTTTACGGCCGCGCCATCGCGATCCTGCTGCTGCCGGTCATCACCCTGATGCTGGTGGTCTCGATCGTCTTCGTGCAGCGGCATTTCGAAGGCGTGACCAAGCAGATGACCCGCACCGCCAGCCGCGAGGTCGAGGTGCTGCTCGACGCCGGCCTTCCGCCGTCCGAAATCGGCGATTCGCGACTGGCGCGAAACCTGCGCATCTCTGTCGAGGAATTGCCTCTCGACGCGCTGCCCGCCGGCGACAGCCGCCGCTGGTACGACTTCACCGGCGGCTACGTCATCGCCGAGTTCAACCGCCTCCTGCCCATGCTGCATGCACTGGAACTGCCCGATGACCAGGTCGTGCATCTTTATTTCGCCTTGCAGGAAGAGGGTCTGCGCATGACCTTCGACCGGCGCCGCGTGTCGGCCTCCAACCCGCACCAGCTCCTGGTCTACATGTTCTTCTTCGCCGCGTTGATGACCGTGATCGCCTATTTCTACCTGCGCAACCAACTGCGCCCGATCACGCGTCTGGCCAGCGCGGCGCAGGCGTTCGGTCGTGGCCGCCACGTCGATTACTGGCCGTCCGGTTCGACCGAGGTTCGCGCGGCGGGGGCCGCCTTCATCGATATGCGCGCCCGGATCGAGCGGCAGATCGAGCAGCGCACGCTCATGCTCTCGGGCGTCAGCCACGACCTGCGCACGCCGATCACCCGGCTGAAACTGGCGCTCTCCATGCTCGACGCCGAGGATCGAGAGCCGTTGGAACAGGACGTGGCCGACATGGAGCGCCTGATCAACGAGTTCCTCGATTTCGCCCGCGGCGCGCAGGAAGCCGCGCCCGAATCCACCGATCCGCAGGCGCTGGTCGCCCGGATCGTCGAGGATTTCCAGCGCGGCGGAAAATCCGTGCAGCTTGGCCCCTGCGAAGGGAAGGGCGAGGTACTGCTGCGCCCCGGCGGCGTCCGCCGCGCTATCGAGAACCTGCTCGGCAACGCGGTGCGCTATGGCACAAGGGCAGAGATTTCGGTCCTGATGACCGACCGTGCCCTGCGCATCCGCATCGAGGATGACGGCCCCGGCATCCCGCAGGCACAGCGCGAAGAGGCGCTCAAACCCTTCGCTCGGCTGGACGAGGCCCGCAACCAGAACCTCGGCACCGGGGTGGGGCTGGGCCTGGCCATCGCGATGGATATCGCCCGCGCCCATGGCGGCACATTGCGCCTGGGTCAGAGCGACCGGCTGGGCGGGCTGCAGGTCGATTTCGTGATCGGCCGCTGACAGACGCCGAGCCGGGTCAGGGGCTGTGCCTGGAGGGACTTCAGGCTTCGGCGGCGGCGTCGGCCTTGCGCTCCTTGGGAAAGAAGCTGAAATAGAACACCGGCGCCGCCACCAGCGTCAGCACCGAGGCAAAGCCCAGCCCGCCCATGATCGTCACCGCCATCGAGGCAAAGAACGCGTCCCACAGGAGCGGGATCATCCCCAGGATCGTCGTCGCCGCCGCCAGAACCACGGGGCGCAGACGCGAGGTCGAGGCATCCAGCACCGCCTGCCGGAACGGTACGCCCTCGGCACGCACAAGGTCGATCTCCTCGACCAGAACGATGCCGTTCTTGATCAGCATCCCCGACAGGCTCAGCAGCCCCAGAAGTGCCGTGAACGAAAACGGCAGTCCCGTGCCCAGAAGGCCGATCACCACGCCGTTGACGCTCATCGGCACCAAGAGCCAGATGATCACGGGTTGGCGGATCTTGCCGAACAGCAGCACCGAGATCAGCACCATGATCAACAACGACACCGGCAGCTGCTTGCCCAGGGCCGTCTGCGCCTCGGTCGAGCTCTCGTATTCGCCGCCCCATTCCAGCGCATAGCCCTCGGGCAGGTCCATCGCCTCGACCGCGCCGCGCAACTGACCAAAGACGCTGGCGGCATTCTCGCCCGCGGGCACCCCGGCCTGGACCGATATCGTCGGCACCCTGTCCCGCCGCACGAGGAACGTGTTCTGCGCCTCCCAGCCGAACCCGTCTGTGATCTGCGCCACCGGGATATAAGCCTGCGCCGCGTCCGAATAGACCGGCAGGTCGGCCAGGTGCTCGGCGCCCTCACCACCGGCGCTGTCGGCCCGCATGATGATCGGGATCAGCCGGTCGGCCTCGCGGTAAAAGCCCACCTGCACGCCTTCGGTTCCGAACTGAAGCGCCTGAGCCAGGTCGTCACGCGCCACACCCGCCGCCTTGGCCCGCTCATCGGCGAAGCGCGGCACCAGTGTCAGTTCCCGCTCGCGCCAGTTGGTGCGCAGGTCCATCAGCCGGTCGGACGCGCCGACCATGATCTCTTCCGCCTCAACGGCCAGTTGCCGCAGCACGTCCGCGTCCGGCCCCGAGAACCGCGCCTCGATCGGCGCCCCGCCACCGGGGCCAAAGGCCAGCCGCTCGGTGCGGAACTCGCCCTCGGGCAGGGCGTCGCGCCCGAAGGCCTCGACATCGGCCCGCAGGGCCGGGATCTGCTCCAGCGTCTCGGTACGAATGATCAGATGACCATAGGTCGGCAGCGCCTCCTCGGGCGCGTAGGTCAGCATGAACCGCGTCGCGCCGCCGCCGATGAAGGTGGCAACCGACACCACGTCGTCACGATCGGCCAGCCACGCCTCGACCTGGGCCATGTCCTGCGACACGCGGTGAATGCTGGCCCCCTGCGGCAGCTTGTAATGCACGTAGAACAGCGGCGTGTTGGAATCCGGAAAGAACTGCTGCTTGACCTGGGCAAATCCCATGTAGCACAGCACCGTCACCCCGATCAGCCCCAGGATCACCAGGTAGCGCACCCGCAGCGCGCCCGACAGCACCGCGCGATAGGCGCGAAAGAGCGGGCCGGCATAAGGGTCATGCCCTTCGCCGCTGCCCACTTTGAAAAAGTAGTGCCCCAAAAGCGGCGTCGCGGTGATCGCCAGCACCCAGGACAAAAGCAGGGATATCCCGATCACCGCGAAAAGCGAAAACAGGAACTCGCCCGTGGCGTCGGGGCTCAGGCCGATGCCCGCAAAGGCCATGATCCCGATCACCGTCGCGCCCAGCAACGGGATCTGCGTCTTGCTGGCCACATCCTCCGCCGCGTCGCGGGCCGACTTGCCGCCCGCCATGTCGCCCTGCATCCCCTCGGCCACCACGATGGCGTTGTCCACCAGCATCCCCATCGCGATGATCAGCGCCCCCAGCGAGATACGCTCCATCTCGATCCCGAAGACGGCCATCAGGAACACCGTGCCCACCACCGTAAGAAGCAGTGTCGAGCCGACCACAACGGCCGACCGCCAGCCCATGAAGACCGCCAGCACCAGCACCACGATCGTCACCGACATCGCAAGGTTCAGCAGAAAGTCGTTCGAGGCCTCGTCCACCACCACGTGCTGCTGGTAGATCGGGTGCAGTTCCACCCCGGCGGGCACGTCGCGCATCAGTTCGGCCAGCCGCGCATCCACCCGCTTGCCCACGTCCACGATGTTCAGGTCCGCCTTGCCGGCCACCCCCAGCGTGAACGCTTCCTGGCCCTGGAACCGGATGATCTCGGTCGGCACCTCGACGCGGTCACGCTCGACCTGCGCGAGGTCCAGAAGGTCGATCACCTCTCCGCCCACGCCGATGGTCAGGTTGGCGATCTCGTCCACCGTGTCCGAGCCCACCGGAGCCTGGACGCGGATATCCTGCCCATTCTGCCGGAAACTGCCCGCCGGCGTGCGCGTGTCCGCTTCAGACAGGGCGCCGGCGATGGCGTCCGGGCTGACGCCCAGATTGGTGATGATCGGAACCCGCGCATTGACGTAGATCGCCTCCGACGGCAGCCCCGCCACCGCCACGTCCGCGACGCCCTCGACCGCCAGCAGTTCACGCCGCAGGTATTCCGAGATCTCGTGCACTTCGGCATCCGAAAAACCCGGCGCGGTCAGCGCGTAGAACACGCCGAAGACGTCGCCGAAATTGTCGTTCACGATGGGTTGCCCGGCCTCGGACGGCAGGTTGCGCGTCGCGTCCTCGACCCGGTTGCGCAGCTTGGTCCAGATCGCCGGCAGTTCCGTGCCGTCATAGGTGCTTTCGATATTCACCGAGATCCGGCTGACCCCGGGCTTGTTGGACGAGGTGATGAAGTCGATCTCGCCCATCTTCTGGATTTCCGACTCGATCGGCTCGCTGACCTCCCGCGCCACCTGTTCGGCCGAGGCGCCGGGATACTGCGTGATCACGATGGCGTTCTTGATGGTAAAGGCCGGGTCTTCCAGCCGCCCGATGGTGGCAAACCCCCAGATCCCGCCCAGAAGGCAGCTCAGCATCAGGATCCACGTGATGAGCGACCTGTCGATCGAGGCCCGCGCGATGGACATGGGCCTACTCTCCGATGCCGGTAAAGCGGCGGACGCGCTGGCCGTCGCGCAATTGCGCGGCGCCGGTCTCGACGATCTGCGTGCCGTCCTCGGGGCCCTCGCTCATGTAGATGCGGCTGTCCTCGTGCACCTCGATCTCGACGGGGTGTGCCGCAACCTTTCCATTTTCGTACACCATCACCGCGGCGTTGCCCTCGGGGTCGAAGACAAGCGCGGTCTCGGGCAGCACGATCCCCGTTTGCTCCGGCCCGGCGACAGCGGTATAGACCGTGACCGACGCGCCCGGAAAGACGAACGCGCCGGGATCTTCGGTAAAAGCCAGCGTGATCGTATAGGTCTGCCCGGTGGCCGAGGTCTCGGTCTCGAATTCCCGCAACGCGAGGTCGTAGCGACGCGGGTCGCCGGGAAGCTCGGCATGGAACGCGATCTCGTCATCGGCCCCGGCCTGCCGGAACAGAACCTCCGGCACCTGGATATCGACACGGATTTCCGACACGTCATGCAGCCGGACCACCGGTGTACCGGCTTGAACTGTCTGGAAATTCGACACCAGCCGCTTGGCGACCAGGGCGTCGAACGGCGCACGCAGCGTGGCGTGTTCCAGGTCTTCGCGAGCACCGTTGAGCGCGATCTCGGCCAGCCGCAACTGGGTCTGCGCGTCGCTGACCTGCACCTCGGTGACGGCCTGGCCGCGCAACGTTTCAAGCCGGTCGAAATCACGCTGCGCCTTGTCATAGTTCGTCTCGGCCTCGGCGACGGCGCGCTCGTACCCCGACAGGTCCAGCTGTGCGATCTCCGTTCCTGCGGGCTTGCGCGCGCCTTCCTCCGCCTCCAGCATCTCAAGCTTGCCCGGCACCTGGAACGCAAGTTCGACCGTCTGCCGCGCTGCCACCTGACCGAAGAATTGCCGCCGCACCGTGACCGGCTCACGCGACAGCGTCATCAGTTTTACGGGTTTGGGCGGTGCCTCGGCCTCCGCGACCTGGTCTTGCGCCTGCACGGGGACCAATGTGGCGATCAGCAGGCAGAGCACACAAGAAAGAAATGCGAAGAGGCGGCGCATGGACAGGGCTCCTGGCGAGGGAACGGAAGATTTGGGAGGTCACATAGCGCAGGTGAAAACTGAAACCAACAGTTTAGTTTTTTGCACGGCTCGTTTTCTTCAAAAGAAAATGAACCGGAAACCTACGAGGTTTCCGGCATGGAAAATACGCATTTTCTATCCCGTTCTCTGAACAGAAAACGGCCCCGCATCAGTGCCTCAAGGACTAGGATCGTGACCGCAGATAGGTCTCGGAGGCGTATCCCGTCAGCCCCGGGGCCCGGTCCAGAGCCACCTCGCACCAGCGCGTGCCACCGACCCGCGCACAGTCACGCACCCGTACGAGCGTACCATTGGGCAGCCCCACGCGGGTTTCGAATCCCAGACCCGGCCCGCCGCGCAGCTTCAGCATGTCGCCGTCTTCAACGCCGTACACCTCATAGATATCGGACGTGAACGCGGTCACCGGGCTCGTGTCGGAGCAGGCAGCGAGCATGCCAAGAGCGGCAAGGATCGTATAAGGTCTGCGCATGGTGCCTCTCATTCGGGGTCGTTCTGGTAGGCCCGGAGGGACGTGAGCCGGGCAATCTATGGTATTGCGATCAGGCGGTTTTTTCGGATTGTGGACCCGTTTCTAACTGGGTTGGGTCCACATTACCAGTCCAAACCCGCCAGTTTCGATGCGCCCATTTCGCCCAAGCGCATCCGTTCGACCGTTTCCGTGTAGACCTGTGATGTCGCTGCGTTCGCGTGGCCGTGTATCGACATGATTTCGTATTGCGTCGCGCCATGAAGGGCCAGCAGATGTCCGGCGGCTTTGCGGATGCCGTGCGATGATCTGTCGGGCAAACCGGCGGCGACGCACCATTTCTTGAAGCGGTTGCGCAGGGCTTCGGCGCTGGCAAAGGGTTTCCCGTGTTCGGTCATCAGGTAAGTCGCGCCTATCACGTTGCGCAGCTGCAGCGCTTTCTCCAGCGGCGGCAGGATCGGGATTTGAACGAACCTTGATCCTTTCTTTGACGGTTGCCACGCAAGCCATTTCTGATCGGCATGGCGCTGTTCGTGTTGCCGTCCCAGCTGGTACGCGTCGCCGATCCGGCAGGCCGTGAACATGAACAGGGTCAGCGCAAGGTGCGCGGTCGTGCCGGTCGGGTGTGCTTCGCGGTAGCGCGACAGGTCATCGATCGACCACGGCTGCGCCCCGCCTTGCGACCTGTAGGCCGGGCGCGGGACCGCGCGGAACGGGTTGACCGTGACGTGACCGCGTTCAAGGCCGAAGTCATAGGCCGCAACTCCAAGCTTCCAGACATTCCGCGCCTTGCCTGGGGTCGCCGCCATGCGATCCTTGAAGGCCGTCAGTTCGCCCGCCGGGATCGTCGCGGGCAGAGTCGCATAGGGTCGGCCCCGTGATCGCTGTTGTTCCGATGTCTGGTCAAGAACGAAGCGCGTCAGGTTGCGGCGTTCCTTCAGCGTCAGCGGGGAGGCCGCGCCCGCGTCGACCTGGCGCGACAGGTGGTCGAGATAGAGGCCGAACAGCCAAGCCATAGACCCGCGATCGGGGCTGGCATCCTTCGGCGCGTCCAGTTTGTAACCGGCGCGGGCGGCGGCGTAGTGTTCGGCGAAATCGGGATGATCCGGCCCGACCGAAATCGTGATTTTGCGGTTCGGGTTGCCTTCGACGCGGACGCGCCACGCGGTTTTCGACCCGCGCTTGCGGGCCGTCAGGCCGGGATAATTCAGCTTCATTTTCACCATCCGTCTACGGGCGCCCCGCCTTCATAGGGCAGATCGCTGGCGTAGGCGTCAAGGTCGAAACGGTCGTAAAGGCGTTTCGATCCGAGTTCCCGGCGCGGGATGTCGAGGGTGCGCAGCGTCGATTCCGACACGCCGATATAGCGCGCAGCGACGGGCGCAGGCATCAGGCGTGGGGGAAATCGAGTGCATTCATTTTTTCGGGCGTGGTGCTGGTTGCGGGAGTTCTGATTCCGGGCAGGGTTCGTCATGGTAATATTCCCATTCCTCGCGGGCCTTTCGACGTTCTTCGGATATCTCGACACAGCCTTCGCAGAGGTCGACAACGACATCGCACCAGAAACCATCTTCGTCCTGATAGCGCTCAGGGATAAGGCCCCGGTCAGTTCCACAGTATCGGCATCGGATCACCATCTTATCAGGACTCCGTTGAAGGGCAGGCCGTGGGTTTTTTGGAACCAATCGCGCATGTCCTGCCAGTCGATGAAGCCGTCCGCCTGGGCGAAAATGTCCATTAGCATTTCATCGCCCGCGATGCCGATCGCCCGCAAATCGGTGTTGCCGACCGTCAGTCGCTGTGTCTCGATCCTGACAGGGATCGTCGCGGTGCAGGTTGCGTCGCGCAGCTTGCGACAGTTCTTCGTTCGCATCCCTTCGTATAGCTGCAAGGCGTCGCCCGGTTTAGCGTGGCGTCCGTCCTTGCGGTGTGCGCGGATCGTCTGCCGTTTGCGGCCGATTTCGACCGGGGACGCGAACATGGGCCGAAAGTTATAGGCAACCATCAGTCGGACCTTTCGCATGGGATTTCAGGATGCGGCGTGAAATGCGTATGGTATCCGGGCCAATCTGAATCGTTGGGCGTTCCGATCCACGCGGGTTCATCGACCGGAAATTTCCACCAGACGACAAAACCCAAATCTTCGTGCCAGTCTTCTAGTGGTCGGGCGCCCGGCGTCAGTCTTTCTTTTCGGACATAGCCAACGGCATGATCCGGGTAACGCGTCGTCGCCCATGTGCCGATGTGCGTCAGGTTCGGTGTGCTGTGCCAGACCATGATTTCGGCGGGAAGTTCAGGGCCGTTCTTCATAGTAATCATCCTCCGGGAAAAAGTAGCCGTCACCGCAGCATTCCTCGCAGGGTTCGTAGTCGAATCCGCAGATGCAGTCGCCGGGCCAGCAGCCGCAGTGGATATAGCCACGACCTTGACACATCGGGCATCGTGTACGTCCCTGTGCGTCGTCACTCATCGTCACTTCCATTGATCGCCTTGCAGATCAGTGTCGCCAGTTCGTTCTGCAGGTCTTCATTGCGCAAATCGTCGGTGTGGCAGAGGAAAGCAACTTGGCCAATCATCCGCCCATCTTCGGACAGCAGGTGCACGCTTTTCCCGACGATGCTCGAATACGCACCCATTTCAGCTTTGATCTTCATATTCACCAGCCATGTGTTCCAAGCAGGCTTCCTTCACGCCGTCGATACGTTGAGCGGACCCGCTCAGAATGGCCCTGATGTCGTCTTTTAGCTGGGGGTCCATCGACATTCCGCGCAGGGTGTTCGCCACGCTTTCTAGGGTTTCGATCTGTTCATCGTTCATTGCAGGGTTCCTTTTCGTTGCGGTTGTCAGACCACCATTCCGCCGGGATGCTGATCGCGGCGGGACCGGGCTTGCGCAGCATGTCAGCGACGGCGATCTGCCCTTCGGGACGCAGGCCGTAAAATTCTCCGTCCGGCGACAGAAACTGCGCGATCTTCATGCCGTCGAGGCCATCGAGAAAGGCCGGCACCTTGACGGGATCGGCGCGGAACACGCGATCCGGCGCGCTGATGCGCTTCGTCGTGGGCCTGTCGCCGTGGTAGAGGCACGGGGTCCAGTTCCCGACGATGCCGCGTTCTTCGACAAACCAAATCATGCCGAACCCGCCGGTTTCGACATTTCAAGATCGAGTTGCGCGAAAATCCGGTTCACGGCGGCTTGGCGTTTCTTTTCGGCGCGTCGCTTTTTCGCGTCGTTCGATGCGGGGTCGAACAGATCGGCGAGGGATCGCAGCATTTGGGCCGTCGCCTTGCCGTCCAGTTCCGCAAGTTCGGCGGTCCAGATGCCCATGCCCATCACGACGAAGCTTGCGCCGGTCGTGTTCAATGCTTTCGCGCCTTCGCGGGTCGCGATCATCAGGACATCGTGCGCGATGACGCGCGATTGTTCTTGTTCGTCCTGGTCGGGCCGGTAGATGGGTTTCCGGGGGTCTGACATCGGTTGTTCCCTTTCCTGGTGTCCGTCGCTGGCCCCGCGCTTGGCGGGGCCAGAAAGAGGCATCAGCGCCGGGGGTGATCGGGACGTTCGCCGCCGTTCGTGATCGCGGTGATGTTCGCAGGTTTCCGCGCGACCTTGCCGCGCTGGATCACGCGCAATTGCTCGATGTCGAACCATCTGTCTTCGACAAATTTCCCTTCCTTATCGACCGGCGGCGACACGCAAGCGCGTCTGCATCCGTTCAGGAATTCGTTTTTCGCGGTCACGATCCCGGCGAAGCCGGACACCACGTCTTGAACTTCGTCGCCAAGCTGGGCGTCGTCGGAATTGGTCATGATCTTTCTTTCTGCTTGCGCCGTTTGGCCCGCATCGGGGCGTCCCATGCGTTGTGGCACCTTTGGCAAAGGGCACGGCAACGCGGCGGATCGGCATGGGTTTCGTCGTGGTCCATGTGGGCGATCGTCAGAATAACCCTGGACCCTGTTTCGGGGTGCCGCTGACCATTGGGGGCGCGGCAAGCGGGGTTTTGCGGGGTGCCTTCGCAACGGTTTGCAGCCCGGAACAGAATGAACGCGCGAAAGGCTTTCCCCTCGGCGGATTGGATAGACTCGCCGGGGTAGAGTTTCATTCTGTCCGGGCTGATGGGCATCGCGATCAGGCGCTTTCCGGCGATCCCTTGAACAGCGGCAGTTCGGTTTGTTCCTTTGCCGTGTCCAATGCTTCATCGAAGGCCAGATCGAACGCCTTGTGCGGGTTGTAGATCGTCAGGATGAAGCCGACCGTGGATCCGCTCTTGCGGTAGCGGAACCGAACCGGCATCCGAAAGAGCGCCCCGTTTCGGAATACCGGAATCGCAATGATGATCAGGTTCGGCAGCTTCAGCGGTTTGCCGTCCGGCGTTCGGTGTTCGTTCAGGAACTGGATTTCGCTTTCTCCGGTATCGCGATTGGTCGATGCCTTCAGGTTCGAGGTTTCGAAAACCTGGAAGTTTTTCGTCAGATCGAGCAGCTGGCGCAGCTGGCCGAACTTGCCTTCGATCTTCATCGCGGTTTCGATCATCCGGTTTTCCCACGCTTCGGCCTTTGCGTCGGGCTTGCCCTTCAGGATGGCCGGGGTCGGGTCCTGAATGTCCTTCGCCTGTTCCTCGATGAATTCGCCGAGTTCGTCCTTGCCAAGCGGCTTGCCCGAAACCTGCATCCAAGCTTTCCATTCGTCGGATAGTGGAAAGTTGTAGATCGCGCGGTGATGCAGGTGGCGGGCCGTGGAATCACCTTCGGGGTCGAGAATTTCCGCCGGGCCTTCGCCGTGATAGTCGGCGATGCAGGTCAGGGCCGGGCTTTCCATGTCCGGTTTGGCGAACATTGCGGACGTGTCGCCTTTGAAGCGGTTGGCCCACGCGATGAAGCTGTCGAGGTCCGACATGTGCGCCGTACCCTTGCGGCGGGCCGGTTTGAAGAACTGCGCGGCGTTCCGGCGCTGTTCCGTGAGGTCGTGAATCTGGCGATCCTTGGCGGTTTCGACCTGGTGCGGCGTGGTGAAGGGGTTGCCGTTCGGTTCCTCGATCGGTTCATGCGGCATCAGGTTCTGCATCGTGTCGCGCATCGTCTGTGCGATGTTTTCGCGGGTGGTGTCGTCTGTTTCTTCGATAGCCATTTCGGGACTCCTTTTGTGGCTGAGGTTTTTCGTGTTCACGTCCAGTCGGTTTCGTGCTTCCAGATGGTGATCCAGCAGAGGACGAAACGCGTCACTAGAACCTGATATTCGGTGCGGGTTTCAGTGAATGCAGACGCGGTGCGGGCGGTTATGGTCGGATTGCTTTGGCGGCGCTCGACGTGGCGAAGTATGCCAAACGCCGGGCGCTTCAGCCGATCAGACATCCTTGATTTCCCCTGTCTCGGGGTCGTATTCGGACACGTCGCGGACGCCGCCCTGCATCCGCTTCATAAGCGGGCTGTAAAGGGTCAGCTGGCCTTGTCCGTCCACATAGGCGGCGGCGCGGCTGGCAGGCTTTTTCGGGCCGTTGAAATCGGCCTTGGCCGACATGCCGAGGTCGCCCGCGCCGCCAAGTTCATAGTTCAGGTTCAGGCTGATCGAGCCTTTCGCGCCCTTGTGGCCGAATTCCTCGTTATGGTCCTGCATCTTCTGCATCAGTTCGCGGTGCTGGGCCATGAAGCTGATCAGGAATTCGCCGCCGTCGAACAGCGTGAAAAGCTGTTCGATGCTGTGGATGGCGAACGGGTCGTGTTCTTCGACCACTTCCGCCGGGGGCGGTGCTTTCTTCTTTGTCATCACGTTCGGGACTCCTTTGTGGTCAGATTCTGGGTTTCAGGAAATTGTGAACTGCGCGAAGCTGTTCGTCGGACACGGCTCCATCGCAGTAGAGGTTGATCGTTTGATCGCTGAAGGCATCGCGACCAACGCCGTGAACAAGAAGGTCGGTCTGAAACAGTTCTGACGGCCAGCCCATCAGGTGATGCTTAAGGGCTGTTCCTATGCGGGCTGCAACTTGGCAGTGTGCGCTATCGACGCCGAAGGTTGTGACGTGTTCATTGCCGTCTGGATCGACTTTTCGCGCCACGATAACGACCTGGTCATACCCGTATTCCTTGGCTATGCGTTTTGCTGCAGCTATCGGAATTGGTTTAGTTCCCATGGGATTGATCCTGATCATTGGGTTTCGAGGAAATAGACGCCTGCCGCCGTCAGCCGGACGAAGGCCCCGCGGCGACGCTCGACATCGCCGGGGCGGCTGTCGCAGGGTTGCATCAGGCCAAGGCGGCTCATGCGTTCCCAGAACCTGAGTGCGGCAATCCCTTCAGGCTCGATCGCTTCTTTAGATTTCAGGACGTGCAGCAGCATCAGGTCGGAATCGGTCAGGTCATAGAGCGGTTTCGATGACATCGGGTCAGATCCTTTCGGGTCGGGCGATGCGGCCCGTGAAGGCGTCAAACTCCGTGCGCAGGGCGTCGAAGCGTTGCGCGGCGGCGTGATCGGTGGCGAGGTCGCGGCGGCTGTCGACCTGGCATTCGGTGCGGATGAATTCGGCGGCGGCGCTGGTGTTGACCGTGACCGTTCCCGCGCCTTCGCGGGCCAGATGCAGGCGGACGGCGACGAAGCGCTTGAACCGGATGTCATTGGCGAGGATTCCCGCCTGTTGCGGTCGCGGCATCCGGTCGAAGGGCTGGGGCGCGATGGTCATCCCTTCAACGCCTCGATCATGAACATCATCATAACGAACGCGGTGGTTCCAACCCCGGCAATAAGGAACAGCCAGAACAGACGCGGACCGAACATGCCGTCGCGCGTCGGATTCGACGTTCTGGGCGGCGCGCTGTCGAGGTTGACACCGCGCCGGGCCTTCAGGCCGGGGCAGGCGGGGTGCATGGTGCCTGGCGGGCATCCGCAAACGGGCCACAATGGGCAATGGAATGTTGCGGGTGCCCGCCTGTCCGCGAGTGGCGGGGCGGTGTCGGTGTTTTCGCGGTCCTGATCGGGTGAAAAGGAGCGGCAGGCGCTGGGGCCTGCCGCCAGTTCGCCGGCAGGTTTCACGGCACCGGCATTCTGTGAAAGGGTTTCGAGTACTGGGACAAGTTTCCCGTGTTGGTCGCGAGTGAATTTCATTGTGTCAGGTCCCGTTCAAGATGCTTTGAGGCAAATTCGCCCCATTGGTCGGCCATTGCGTTTGCGATGCCGGGGAAGGTTTTCGATCGAAATTTCCATCTGTCGGGGCCGGGCGGGGCGCGGTGGATTGCCGACCATTCCTTGTGCGCCTGGGTTCCGGGGCGCGGTGGTGTCAGGCGCTTTGTCGGGGTCAGGCCGGGAAGGTTGCGCAGGTAAAGGCCAGTCGCCTTGAAGGCTGGGTCGCCGAACTGGTGTGGCTGGACAGTCTGGGCGGCGGGTTTGAAGCCCTCAATCAGCGCCTTTGCGTGTTTGTGCATCACCGGGTTTTCGATCGCGACGCAGGGGATCTGGGCATTCCAGCAGGCGGAAAAGAGCGCGGCCCCTTCGTGTAGTTCCTGCCACATGTCGTCACGGGTCCGGCCCGCTGGCGGGGTATGCAGCCAGCGGACGCCGGAATTGCAAAGCCGGGTGCAGGGCGGGTGCATGACGGCCAGAACGTCCCAATCCATGTGCAGCACGTCACGGATGTCGCAGATCATGTGCCGGTTCGTCTGGTCATCGCTGGGCAGCAGGTCGCAGGACCACGCGTCATGCCCGCGATCGAGGAACGCGTTGCGCACCATGCCAGACGTTTCACATCCGATCAGAATTCGAAGGCACCGGGTCATGCGATCGGCCTTGCGGTTGATGCCTCATGTTCGGCTTGCGCCGCGTCGATCCACGCTGAAACGGCGTCATCTTCGGTCGCGCCCGTTGCGCGGATGTCGTGCAGAACGACTTCGAAAACGAAGCGCCCCGATCCGGTATCATCGGGCGGGGCCGCGTATACGCCGCCGGTTTCAAGAACTTCGTTTATGAATGCTTCGCGCCGGGCGATCGGTTCGAGCCTGTCGAGGCGCGAGAGGAACGCGAAGGCGCGGTCGTGAAGGGCAAGCGCCAGCATCAGAACAGCCCGCCTTGTGAACGATCTGCCGGGTGGATGATTTCGACAGCTTCGAGGATGACGAAATCAGCGTTGTTCTGTTCCGCGAGGCGCGTCGCGGCTGTCACGGCGTCGCCGTGATGCGAATAGCGCTGGCGCGGCTCGGTCTTGTGATGCTGGGCTGTCGGTTTCCGGCAGACCATCCAGAAGCGGGCGAAGGCGGGCATCGTTCCCATCAGGCGACTCCCTTCGCGGTTCGCTGCAAGCGGTGCTGGCAAACCGTCTGGCCGCGTTCCGCCTTTAGGATAGCCCAGGCGAGAATGCGAAGCGCGGGGGTGTGCTGTGCGTGGGGTTGGCCGATTACTGCTCGGGCGTCTGATTTTAACGTGCTTTGGTTTTGCATTGTCGCCTCCTATTTGAGACGACCTAAATATGAAAAAATCAGATTGTAAAGGAAAAAAGTATGAAATATTCAGATTGGTGATGCATGTACGCATTAAATCTAGGGTTGACTGAGTGAGATCAAACCAAGAACATCGGGTGCGTTGGAGATTGTTATGCGATTAATCGGGAGGGCGATTCGACGGAAGCTGACGGATCTTGGGGTAAATCTGAATTGGATTTTTGCGCCGCTTATTAGTTGGTCGCGGAAAGAGCCTTTTCTAAGGCAGCCTGAACATCGCCGGGCAGTTGAAGAAAGTCGCCGTTGTAAACGAAATTAAAATCAATCCGGTGATTTCTATATAGAAATCGGACTGTGGACGGACTCGGCCTGCCTTTCTTTTCTTGCGAATGGTAGGTCTGGTAGTTCAGATCGAGCGCTTCAGCGAAGTCGCGCTGTTTCTTGTAACCTGCTACTTCACGAGCGGCGCGTAGCCGCAAAGCGACGGCTTCGTCAGAGTCATCGTTTAGTCGAAACAGCTGTTCACGCTCTTCTATCGTCATGATCTTTTTCTAGCTTAGCTTCTGCGAAATCGGAAGATTTCCGATTCTGCCAATTGACAATATGAAATTTTCATACTTTTCTCCGGTGCCATGTATAGGACGCCGCGAGAGTTCATCGATAAGCTGGGGGGCTACCGAGAGGTCGCCGCCCGTGTCGGTGTGAGTGAGAAAACAATGCACTCGCACCTGATGTCGAAAAAGTTGCCGACGCGCTGGTATGTGGCGTTCTGCAGATTGGCTCAGGAATTGGGCGTTCAGGTTCCGTGTGTTGATCTTTTTGCATTCGTTGAATTGCCGCCGCCGCCAGCGATCGACTTGCCCGAAATCGGAGATGTCGCATGAAGCGGAGAGGGAGCGATTTGACATGCGCAGATGCATTCCGCGTCTTTGCGGCGAAATTGCGTTATGGTCGCGGTTTTCTCGGGTCAACGTTCGGCGGCATAGCCCGTCAGAAGCTGCATCGCCGTTCGGCTGTCATCGGCCGCACAATCGGCGCGCAAGCGCTGCAGGATCGTTTCGTGCGTTCCGCGAATGCCGGGGTTGGCGGTCTCGACGCCGAGAAGATGGCCCCAAACCATAGCCTGAACGGCCATTTCCTGACTGCCATTTTCGACTCCGTCCGAGAAATCCGGCTGACTGTCGAGGATGCGAATAACCTCGCTGCAGGACTCTTCAAGGTAAATTCGCTGAACTTCATGGTTCTGAATGTCGCCGGACGCCTGCGCGGTGCTGGCGATCAACAGCGCCGCAATCGCGGCAATGGAATGTTTCGGTGTCATGCGCCGAACCATAGCCCGGCGGGGTGCGGCGATCAATGCCGCGTCGGTCGTGGTGTTCTTCCTGACCTGGGCTGCGCTTCGGCGCGGCCCCTTTTTCCTGAAAGGGTGTCGCTTTGACCGAAAGCGCTTGTTTCGAAACGGTATGGCCTGCGCGGGCCTATCAACGGACGGACCCGGTGAATTTCCGGGTCGATGCCACGATGTCGGAGGTCGTGAGCGAATGCCGGGGGCGGCTTTGCTACTTGGCGACACCTTATTCGAAGGTGGTGCTTGACGACGCGGGCCGATGGTCGCGCGAAAAGTCGATCACGGCGGCGATTCTTGCCGGGCGTTGGGTGCGGGATTTCGCGCTGGACGGCGTGACGGCGATTTCGCCGATTGCGCTTTGTTGCGCGGCGCTCGATGCCGATCATGTGACCGGCTATCTCGATCCGCTGGACGCGGTGTTCTGGGAAAACTGGTGTCGGCCCATGCTGAACGCGTCTGGCGCGGTCATCGTGCCGCCCTTACCGGGCTGGCAGGAAAGCGTCGGGATCGGTGTCGAGGTACGCGCGGCGCTGCAGATCGGCCTGCCGGTCTATGTCATGGGGTCGGTCGCATGACCGCCGAAGCGCTGATAAGTCAGCGGTCGCGCGATCGTATTTTCACGCATTTCGCCTGCCGCCTGAAATCCCGGTTCGGGATCGAGGGTGTCGCGCTGAAGCTGTGGCGTCATCTGGCGATGCTGCATCATAGGCAGGATTGGGCGCAGTTGGTGCCGGTCGTGCGGCTGAACAGCACGGGTCGCCGTCTGTTCTTTGTCCGGCTGGCCGATGGGCGTCCGATGTGGGTCGTGTTCGATACGCGGCTGGGGGTGCCGATCACGGTCTATTGCGCGGGCATGGATATTCAGCCGCAAGGGTTCGAGCCGATCCTTTTGACGGACCCGGCCCATGCGTAATCACAAGAACCAATATCCCGAAGCCGTTGTTATTGGCGGGCCGGTCAATCGTGACGTTAGTGCAGAGGCGTGTCGTCAGCTATGGTGTGCGGTTCTGCAGCACGCCGTTTCGATGGCGTTGCGGTCCCTGCCGCGCACCGAACGGGCGCTTGTGACAAGCCTCGAAATCCAGCGGGCGCGAAACTGGATCGGGACGCCTGATTTCAAATTGGTCTGCGAACTGGCCGGGATCGATCCGGCCTATGCGAAGGCCCGCATCAAGTCGCGCATGGCAGAATCCGCGCCGGAAAGCGGTGAAGCATGACCGGGATCGAACGCGATGTCATAATCGGCCCTTGCCGGTTGATCCTGGGCGACATGCGCGACGTGTTGCCGAAGATCGAGGCGCGGGCCGACATGATCATGTCCGATCCGCCCTATCGGCTGACATCAGGCGGTCGAAACGGATTGATGAGCGGATGCCTTGGCGCGGAAACATACGACAATTCGGGTGCGCTGTTCGAAATGGTCGAATGGACGGACATGGCCCCGCTGATGTTCGCCGCGATGGCCGACGATTCCGATGCGATCATCATGACATCAGATAGAGAAATGCAGGACGCGCGGGCGGCTTTGCAGGCGGCGGGGTTCGGGTTTCACCGCGTCCTTGTGTGGGACAAGATCACGGCGACGCCAAACCGATGGTTCATGCCCGATTGCGAGTTCGGACTGTATATGTGGAAGGGGCGCGCGCGGGCGATCCGGGATTGTTCCACCAAGGCGAAGATCAGGTGTCCGCAACGCGACGTGTCGCAGCATTACCTGCCCGCCGATCTGCCGCCCGGCGAACGCGCGGCCCATCCGACAGAAAAGCCCGTTCCGCTGATGGCGTCCTGGATTGCCAATTGCACCGATCCCGGCGGCTTGGTTCTCGATCCCTTCATGGGGTCGGGGTCAACGCTTGTCGGCGCGGTTCGGTCGCGCCGCCGGGCGATCGGGATCGAGCGTGATCCGAAATGGTTCCATGTCGCCTGCGAACGGGTCCGCGAAGCGGTCGGATCGGGCGAAGTCGATGCGCCGCTGTTCGCCGCCGAGACAGCGGAACAGGAGGGTTTCGCGCTGTGAGTATCCTGCAGGACATTACCGCAAATGCCGTGGCACGGGATTTGACGCCGGAAGATTTTCGGACCTATGCCCATCCCGAAATTGAGCGGTCGCCCTATTGGGAACGCGGCGTTTGTTTCCTGCCGGAATGTTCACGCCGGTTCGAGCCGTCGCGCGATTGGCAAATGTACTGCTGCACGGAATGCGAACGCGCCGGGACAAACGAATTGCGCAAATGGGGGCATCGGATGGCCCTGTCGGCGCTGGTCTGGCGCATGGGCAAGTATGAGGCCGAAAACGAGGCGTTGCGCGACCTGGCCCGCGCCGCCCGGCGGCATGTGACGCATGTACAGTCATCGTGGTTCGAGGATCGCAAGGCGCGGGCTGCAGCGGCACGGGGGCAGGGCTGATGACGGATCATTCGGTCGAGCGTTTCAAGGAATATTCGACATCGGGTGCCTTCAACCTGTCGCTGTCTCGGGCGCAGGTGTCGGCGCTTTCGATGATCGCGGAACATGGCGATGCCGTAATCGGCGGGCATACGCAAAGGGCGCTGCATCACAAGGGCCTGATTTCCGACATTCGGGCGAATGATGGACGCTTGGAATACCGCCTGACGCCTGCCGGTGCCTACGCGTTGCAACTGGTCCGCATGGCTGACCTAGTGCAAGGCCCGGCGGATACTGTTGCGGCGGAAATTACCGCGCTATCCGGTCAGCTGGGCGAAGCGCGGGCGGCGGCGCAGGACGCGTTGACCTTTGCCCGATCAATGCAGGCGCGGGCCGAAGCGGCGTTTCGTGCGATCAAGAGATTGCGGCGTTTTATCAAGTCGGGTGCGCCGCATCCGAAACCCATGATCAGCTTGAAGGACCCGCGCCGGGAACTTGGTTTTTCGGCGATGGTTCGGGCGCTCGATGACTTGGAGCGCGAATTGAACGGGGGTGACGGCTAATGACTGACCGTCGCAGGCAGTGCCGGGCATCGCCGCCGGATCGGATTGGTCGCCCTGTCACGGTGCATCTGAGCGCCGACGATTACCGCGACCTTTACGAACTGACGATGACGCGCGGCGGGTCGATGTCCGATGCCCTGCGCGACCTGGTACGCGCCGAAACCGCAAGGAAACCCACGGTATCAGATCAGGGGGAAAACCTTTGAAATACAAAGCTATGAACCGAAACAGCCCGGCGAGTGACATTGCAGGCACGATAGTAGATGAGGCAATTGCGCTCTTGTCGCGCTACATCGGCATTTCGCGGTTGAACGCGCATACTTGCATTATCGATCTGCTCTTGGCGGCTGTCGGGCGGATCAGTCCCGAAGGCTCAATTCAATACATCGAAGTTCTGCTTGAACAGGCTCACGCGCGCAAAAGTGGCGATCAGGCCGCGTATGAAGCAACCTATGACGCGATGAAATCCGCCCTCGCCAAGATGGAGTCGGATCGTCAGGTTCTGGCCGCGACCGGGAAGGTCACGCGGCAATGACGGGGCAGGCAGCATATCTGGTCGAGGCCGAAGCGATCGAGGAATATCCCATCGCATCCGCCGAACGGCTGGAAAGTCATTTTTACATGGAATGGCATTTCAGGCGCTGGCGCAAAAGCCGGTTTCGCCAGCTGGTCGATCCCGAATGCGGCTGGTATGGCTTTCTGTTGTTTAACGAGGCGCAGGACGAAACGCCGGTCGGCACGTTGCCGGTCGATGATCGGCTTCTGGCGAAGGCGTTGGGCCTGTCGCTGGAAGCGTGGCAATCGCTTCTGAAGCGGGAAATCACGCCCTTGCACGGCTGGCACAAGGTTCGCACCGATACGGGCGAAATCCGGCTGGCGCATCCGGTGGTGACGGAAATGGCGCTGAAGGCGCTGGCCGGAAAGCGCCGCAATTCCGAGGAACGCGAACGCCGCCGGGCGGCGAAGCGATTGAAGGACCTGGCCGCGATGATCGAGCGCGTCGGTGCGTCGCAGCTCTTGCGCCGGGCCGGTTTGGTCGAAGCGGTCGATCAGTGGCTGATGGACAACGCGCAGGGCCGGAACCGGACAGAGGCGCTTGTGCGCGAGGCGCTAGACGCGGTGTGCGGCGGGTGATGCCGGGTCTGTGCGACTTTGTGACGGTTACAGAATGTTCCGTAACGGGAACGGAAAAGTCACGGAATGGAACGGGAAAATCACGGGTTCGGTCTTTTTTGCGCCGGTTTCGTGACCGCTGAAAAGAAAAGACACGAAAAGAAAAAGAAATGAAATCCACGAACCGCAACCGAACCGCCAAGGGGGAAACCGATGGAAGGTGATCAGCTGAAGCAGGGCAAGGAAAGGGTCAGAAAAAACCTGATCGAGCCGCTGGAACGGGCAAGGATGAAGCGCAAGGCCGGATGGACGGTCGATCAGCATCAGGCGATGATGTCGAGCCTTGAAGCGCGTCTGGCTTACATGAACGCGAAGAACCTGCAGGCGCTGGCCGAATGCTGCGAACGCCACGCGGGCGGCAAGCTGAAGGATGTCTGGCCTGCCGAAGTCTCGATCTGCAATTGGGCGCGGCGTCTGCAGGAACCGCCTGCATCGGAAAGCCGTCTTGTGCGGTCCTATTTGCAGTCGGGCGCGGGCGTTGCGGCGCGGGCCGGGGATTACCTGGTCGAACTGTTCGTCTATCTGAAGCGCATGGGTGTTCCGCCGAACGATTACGTCCTGAAGGAACTGCAGCAGCGGGCGCAGGACAGGGCGCGGGCGCATGACCGGATCAAGCGCGGCATCGCGTCTGGCGCGGCGACATCGGCAGAACGGGCGCAGCTTGACGGCTATCACGCGACGTTGCGGCGGTGTGAAGGGATCATCGAAGCGGGCAAGCAGGGGGCAGAGGCATGACGAAGAACGGCAACGGGATCGAGGATGTGATTGCGCGGATGGATCATCGCGCCGAGGTCCGGCAGGCCGAGGCCGACCGGATCGCGGAGGTTCGGGCGCGTGGGTTCGTTCCCGCCGATGTCGGATCGCGGACGATCGAGGCCCCGGCGCGGGGGCCGGTGCGGATGTTCGAGGGGATGAAGCTTTATCCCGATGGTGACGATGGGTTCCAATCGAAGCCGTCCGGTTACAACGGATGGAAAACGCTTCAATGCGCGGATGCCTTCGACGTGATGCGGGCCAAGTCGCGCGGGCGCGGCGGCGCGGAACCTTTCACGGCGGCGCAGGTCCAGATGGGCCGGTTCTATGGCGAGTTATTCCGCAAGCATCAGGCGGCGGGCGTCAAGTGTTCTAGCCTGGAAGGGCGCGTTTCAGGCGGCGGCAAGGGCGGCGAGTTCATGGACGCAGTGCTGCGCGACCGGCGGCGGCTCGATCTGCTGCAGGCGCGGATCGGCGCGGGCGCTGCCATGCAGGTCCGGCGCATCCGTCCGAGTGAGCGCGGAACGCGGGTCACGATCCTTGATCGGCGTCTGGTCGATGCCGTGTGTATCGAGGAACAGACATTGACGGATGTCTTGCGGGCGCATGGCTGGGCCGGGTCCGGTCGCGGGCCGTCATCGAAGCATGTCAAGGCGCTGTCGGCGGCGCTGGCGGCTGCGCTTGAAAGGATGATGGGGCCGGTGCGCGGGCGCGGGTTGCGGGCTTCGCATTTCGGCGATGGGCCGGGGTCGATTTGGGGGAACGGGTGATGTTGGATAAGATGCCGATCTCTTTGGCGGAAGCAAACGCGTTCGTCTCGACGCATCATCGTCATCATGGGCCGGTGATAGGTCACAAGTTTTCTGGCTATTCGGATTTCTGTGTTGAAACGGCATCTGCTGTAGCTTACCCTATTTCGGACTATCGTGTGGAATGGAGATGCCAAAGATGGCTGAAGCGACGAGTGACAACACGGCCCCGCAGGACTTCGGATGGGTGCTACTGGAACTGATGGGGCATCGGCAGCGGATAGGCCGCGCCCGCGAGGAGTATGTCGGCAGCGGCAAGATGATCCGGATCGACATCCCCACCGAAGAAGACGGCGAGGTGACCGAGTTCTATGGCACGAACGCGGTCTACTCTCTTCGTCCGATCTCGGAAGAGGTCGCGAAGGATCACTGGGCAGCCCGCGACCCGAGGCCCGTGCGCCCTGCCGAATATCGCCCTGCATCGCAGATCGAACACTACGAGGATGACGACGATGAGTCTTGAGGCATGGGGTGATGAAAACCCTTTCGACGCCGACTATGGCGGCTGGTCTGAGCGGGCCGCGGAGGCAGGGTGGATTGACCCGGCCGACTATTCGCCGGGCGTAATCGCAATCCTTCAAGAGCGGGAGCGTCAGGAAACCGAGGAAGGCTGGACGCCAGAGCATGATGACCAGCACACCGACGAAACTCTCGCCTTGGTGGCCGCGCTCTACGCCACTCCGTTTCGCCTGTTCTCCCAGGAGAGCGCCGAGGATCACTTCCTCTTCGAAGATCCTTGGCCGTCGGAATGGGACACCAGTTGGGACAAGCGCGATGAGTTGGATCGTCGCAGAAAGCTGGTGATTGCCGGTGCATTGATCGCAGCAGAGATCGATCGGATTGACCGCGCAGCGATGCGGGACTCCACATCCTAATCCGAAACGTGCCACATCGGCACTATGTCGAATCTGCTTTACCTTCCGGACTGGACCGTGACCGAATACGAGATCGACAGCGACGGCGCTTACCGCATCCCGGCCAGCTATAACACGGCACCGGAGCACTGCGAGAAGTGCGGCGCTGTCGGCAACCTCTACAAGCACGGCACCAAGAAGACCGTCTTCGTCGATGCCCCGGTTCACGGGCGTCAAACCTTCATCGAGGTCACGCGCCTGCGCTTCCGCTGCCGGGACTGCGGCGGCACCTTCATGCAACCCCTGCCGGACATGGATGATACGCGGCGCATGACCGTTCGCTGCCGCGACTACATCGCCAGGCAGGCGCTCCTGAAGCCGAACACCCACGTCGCCGAGGATGTCGGCGTCAACGAGAAGGTAATCCGGCAGATCAGCAGCGAGAACAGCGAGGTCCTGCTGGCGGAGCACTTCGAGACCCTTCGCGCGCCGCGCGTCCTCGGGATCGATGAGCTGAAGATAGGCAAGGAGATGCGGGCCATCTTCACCGATGTCGAGACCAGCTGGCCGATTGAGCTTCTGCCGGGCCGGTCCAGCGAGGAAGTGGTTCACTTCCTGGGGAACCTGCCGGGCCGCAAGGAGACCGAGGTCGTCACCATCGACATGTGGCGTCCATACCGCGAGGCGGTGTCCTACGCGATGCCGCAGGCGGTGATCGTGGTCGACAAGTGGCACGTCCTGAGGATCGCCAACGACGCCATGGAGACGGCGCGCAGGCGCTATCAGGGGCTGCTGAAGGACAAGGACCGGCGAGAGCTGAAGCGCGGGAAGGCGATCTTCCTGAAGGCGCCCTACAACCTGACCGACTCCGAGCTGCTGAACCTGGACGGCTGGCTGAAGAACGTGCCCGAGCTGCGCGGGGCCTACGAAACGAAGGAGGCGTTCAAGGCCATCTGGAAGCACAAGAACTCCGACGACGCCAGAGAGGCCCTCCACGCCTGGCGCGCGGGCGTTCCGAAGCATCTGCTCAACCTCTTCCGCCCGGCCATGACGGCCACGAAGAACTGGGAGCGCGAGGTCCTCAACTACTTCGACCACGGGCGCTTCACCAACGCGCCGACCGAGGCCCGGAACCGGGTGATCAAGATGACCAACCGCCTCGGCGCTGGCTACTCCTTCGACGCGATCCGGGCGCGCGCGCTGCTTGGGAAACGACCTGGACGGGTGAAGGCAGAGAAGGTTGCCGCCGAGAAGGCGCGCAAGGCGTCCATGGTCGAGTGCGACATCTGCAAGGCCCTCTTCGAGCCGTCCGGCCTTGAGGTCTCGCACATTACGCCGATCTCGGCGGGCGGCTCGGCTGGCCCTGAGAACCGGCTGAGCGTGTGCCCCCAGTGCCACCGATTCCACACGAAGGAGTGGTTCAAGCCTCATGACGATTCCACACCTTTATCCGAATAGCCAGTTTTCTATCGCGGCTTTGTCCGGCGAAAAGGTTGTCGGTGTTGTCATCGTTGGCAGGCCCGTTTCGCGGCATCGGGATGATGGAACGACACTCGAAGTCACGCGGCTTTGTACCGATGGAACGAAAAACGCTTGTTCGTTTCTGTATGGGGCGGCGGCAAAGGCTGTGTTTGCTTTGGGGTTCAAAAGGTTGGGAACATATATTGCCCCATCTGAAGGCGGCGCTTCATTAAGGGCGTCGGGCTGGCGTTTGATCGGGGAAAGTCACGGTCGTTCTTGGGACGCGCAAAGCCGACCACGCGTCGATTCTCATCCCTTGGGTGTTAAGGAACTTTGGGAAGTCTCACATTGAACTGGAAAATTGCTTTTGTTTCCAACATCTTAATCTGTTGCTTGATTGGTTTAGATAGAAACTGCATTGACGCTTAGTGCATCGGCGGAGTACCGAATAGGCATCATCAAGAACTGCGCCCACGGGAAACCGGCGGGCGCTTTTTCGTTGATACCTGGACAGTGAAGGGTCGCGGTGCCGAAGAAACCTTGCGCCTATGCAGGTTGTCACAAGCTGATCGACCTGGGCGAAACATACTGCGCGGCACATGCCGGACAGGACAAGGGGCATCGCGATCAGCTGTCGGATGCGCGGCGTCGGGATAAACCGTCGCGGCGCTGGTACAATCTCAAGGCGTGGCGCGGGCCGGGTGGTCGGCGGCTGCGCCAGCTTGAAGCCGAACCGCTCTGCGAACTGTGCCCGGCGTCGTCGCGTCGCGTGGCAACCGTTGCCGACCATGTTGAACCGCATCGCGAGGATCATGGGCGTTTTTGGTTCGGTAAGCTTCAATCGTTGTGTGCGCATTGCCACAACAGCAAGAAACAGCGCGAAGAAAAGCGGTCAAGGGGGGGATCAAAAGTTCAACCCGGCCCCGTCGCCGACCGGCGGGGGTAATCAGATTTTTTCGCGTGTAATTTTTAGGGGGGGTGTCGTGGCCGATCCTGTTTCACAGATGGAACGGCTTGTGTGCCTCTTGGGCGGTTGGCCGGATCACTTCAGCGACAAGGCCGAACGGTTTGGCGAAAGCATCCTGCAGGTGCTTGTCGCCCGGCGGACGATCGATCAGGCGGTGTTCGGCCTGGTCGTGCGCTACGCGGAACACCGAGCCGCGTTCGATCGGCTGTCGCAGGAAATTGCGGATGAAGACTTCCAGGCGTCGGCGGCGAACTACCTGTCGGGGAAGGAACAGCGCCGAGCGTTCCATGAAAACCGGCTGGCGGCGCTGGAAACGCAGCTGCTGGCGACGCCGTATGCGCGCGCCAAGTCGGGCGAGAAAGTCCAGACGGATTTTCTGGCGCTGCTGGATGAGTCGCCGGATCCCGATGACGGCGGAAAGGAAACGCCGGCGGCAGACGGCAAGCGGCGCATCGTGCCGTTCGAGCCGATTGCCCGAAAGGGACGCGGTAGCGGATCCGCGTGATGCGGGATGCAGCTTTGGAAACCCCGATCACGCTTCGCGCAATGGATTGGGTCGAAGCGATCCTGTCGAACAAGGTTCCATCCTGTCGGCGGGTGAAGCTGGCCTGCAAGCGGTTCAAAAAGGATCTGAAGCGGGCCGGAACAGACGGCTTTCCGTTCGTGTTCGACGTGGAGGCGTCCGAACACATGTGCGCGTTCCTGGAAGCGTTGCCGCATACGGAAGGGCAATGGGCGGCGCGCGGCGAGACGATCAACCTGATCGGCTGGCAGGCGTTCATGATTTCGCAGATCGGCGGCTGGCGGCACATGATCACCGGCCTGCGCCGGTTCCGCACGGTCTATATCGAAGTGCCGCGCAAGAACGGCAAGTCGACTCTGCTGGCGGGCGTGGGACTGTATTTCCTGTGCGTCGATGGGGAACCTGGCGCGAAGGTCTATTCGGCGGCGTCATCTTCGGATCAGGCGCGCGAGGTGTTCGACCGCGCCCGCGCGATAGCGCTGGCAGAAATGCCGGACGGAACGACGCTCGACACGCGGCTGAATTTGAAGGTCGAGCAACACAAGATCAAGACAACGGACGTTGCGGCGATGTTCCGCCCGGTTGCCAGCCAAACGAAATCCAAGGATGGCAAGAACCCGCATTGTGCGATCATCGACGAATTGCACGAACATGAAAAACGCGATGTCTGGGACTCGATGGATCAGGCGATGGGGTCGCGCGAACAGCCGCTGTTGATCGCGATCACCACGGCAGGCCACAACACGGCGGGCATCTGTTACGAACAGCGCAAATACCTGCAGCGCGTTCTTGACGGCGTGTTCGATGATGAAACCTATTTCGGCCTGATCTTCGAGGCCGACGAAGGCGACGAACCGGGCGATCCCGAAACCTGGGCGAAAGCGAATCCCAGCATGGGTATCGCCAAGTCGCAGGACTACATGCGGCAACAATGGGTGAAGGCATCGGCCAGCCCGGCGGCGATGGGCGAGTTCCTTCGCAAGCATCTGAACGTCTGGACAAGCGTAGGCGCGGCAGCGCTCGACATGGACGCCTGGCGGGCCGGTGAAAAGCTGGCGGTGCCGATGCTGAAGGTTGCGGGGCGCAAGGCGCTCATCGGGGTTGACCTGGCGACGCGCCTCGATCCCGCCAGTGTCGTTCTGCATGTGCCGGATGACGATCTGCACCGGCTCTACAGTTGGCATTTCCTGCCGCACAAGATTGTCGAGACGGAAGGCAACGAACACCTTGCCGGGTGGTATCGTGAAGGGTTCCTGCATTCGACGCCGGGGGCCGAACTGAACCTGAACATCGTTGAATCGCTGGTCGATCATCTTGCGGGTGTAGGAGATGGGGCCTGGGGCTGGGCCGATCTGCCAAGCTTCGATGTCGAGATGGTCGTTTATGACGCCATGTTCGCGGCGCAGATGGCGGCGAATTGGGAAACCAAAGGGATCAACGCCGTCGAATTACGATCGAGGGCGGCAAACCTGAATGAGCCGTTTCAGAAACTGATCGCGCGGGTCGATGACGGGCGCGTGATCAACGACGGCAATCCGGTTCTGACCTGGATGGCGGGCAACACTCTGATGCGGCAGGTGCAGGGCGGGGATTACATATTTCCGGGCAAGCTGGCCCCGGAAGATAAGATCGACGGGATCGTTGCCGCCTGCAATGCGATGTGGCCGATCCTGCAGGTCGCAGACAGCGAGGAAAAAGGCGTCGTGACACAAGGATTCGTGGATGTTTGATCGTCTATTCGGAAGCCGGGCGACGGCTGCAGAGGCGGTGCGCGCCGAACCCGTCCTGAAGCGGGACGAAGAACGCCGCCCGATGAACTTGCAATCGGGCGCATCGTTCGAGGAATGGCAAGAGTTTTTCCCGTTCCTGGGCGCGTCATCGGTCAACCGCGACACGGCGATGAAGCTGGTCGCGAATTACGCCTGCGTCACGTTGCTGGCCGGGACGATCGGAACGATGTCGGTGCGCGTCGTGCAGAAAAACGACCGGGGCGGCACGGATGTTCTGTCGGATCATCCGGTTCACGCGCTGGTCAATGACGAACCGTCGCCAGTGTGGTCGCCGGAAGTGTTTTTCGAGGGCGTTGGAGCGGTCGCGTTTCTCGACGGCAATTCCTACGCGGAAATCGCGCGGAACCGGCGCGGCGATGTGGTCGAGCTGCGCCCGATGTTCGATGCGCGGGTGAAGCCGTTCAAGAAAGGCCGCGACCTGTTCTATTCCGTGACCGAGGACGGGGAGACGCGCGGTTATGTGCAGGATGACGTTCTGCATCTGCGCGGTTCGGCGACGATGCAGGGGTTCGAGGCGCTTTCGCCGCTGAAGTGCTTCGCCCGGTCAATCGGCATCGGTCTGCAGGCCGACGAATACGCCGAAAAGTTCTACAAACAGGGTGTCAATCCGCCGGGCTATATCTCGTTTGAAGGCCGGGTCGATGAAAATATGGCGAATGAAATTCGCGATTACTGGACGAAGAAATTCGGCGGTGTCGCGAATTCGCACATTCCGGCGGTGCTGTCGGAAAAAGGGATGTTTCACAAGCTGGTCACGGACCCGGAAACGGCGCAGTTGTTCCAGTCGCGCAGCTTTCAGGTTCTGGACGTGGCGCGGGCCTACGGTGTTCCGCCCCATCTGATCGGGGAAACGGATAAATCGACCAGCTGGGGGACCGGGATCAACGCGCAGACAGCGCAGTTCTACATCCTGGGCCTGCGCCGCCATGTGAAGCGGTTCGAGACGGAACTTTCGCGCAAGCTTTTGACGCGCGAGGAACGCCGCCAAGGGATTTCGGTCGAAATCAACATGGACTCGCTTTTGCGGGCCGACCTGGCGGCACGGTACGACGCGCACAAGGTCGCTGTCGGCGGAACGCAACATCCGGCATGGCTGACCGTCAACGAGGTCCGCGAAATGGAAGGCCGGACGAAATCGGACGATCCCGACGCCGACAAACTCTATCGCCCGGTCGCGAAATCGGCCGGAACCGACGCAGGCGAGGATCAAGGCGGCGGATCGTCTGCGCCGCAACCGGGAACGCCGCTGTTTCTGACAAGCCGCGAGGGGCAGGAATGAAATTCAACGAAATCATCGCGCGGGCTTTCCGCGCCAAGGACGGTCAGCGCGCGGCGCTGAAGGTTCGGAACGCCGATGAAGATGGGGCGGTCGAGGTTCTTTTGTATGACCAGATTGGGTTCTGGGGGATCACGGCAGAGGAATTCAAACGCGAACTGAACGCGATCGATGCGGACACAATTCACCTTCGCATCGACAGTCCCGGCGGCGATGTTTTTATGGCCCGCGCGATGAAAACCGCGCTGGAACAGCACAAGGCGAAGGTGATCGCCCATGTGGACGGTCTGGCGGCATCGGCGGCGTCGTATATCATGCTTGGCGCGGATGAAATCGAGGCCGCGAAAGGCGCATTCATCATGATTCACAATGCCTGGATGATCACGCTCGGCGACACGCGCGATCACGCGGCGTCGGCGCAAATGCTGGACAAGATCGACGGGTCGATCCGCTCAGACTACGCGCAGAAAACCGGCAAGCCCGCCGATGAATTCCGTCAGTTGATGGATGATGAAACCTGGCTCGATGCCGATGAAGCGCTGGAAATGGGGCTGATCGATCGGGTGTATGAAAAGGACGGCGGCGCGGAAAACCGCTTTGACGTGTCGATCTTCGAAAACGCGCCGGACGCGCTGACGAAGCCCGCCGAACCTGAACCGGATTGGGCGGCGACAATTGCCGCGCATCAGCGCAGGCTGGAATTTTTCGAGCGCTGCGCGCCCTGAGCGCGGTCTATCCCGCAACGTGAACCGGCCCGCCCCTGGCGGGCCTTTTTTATGGACGAAACAGGAGAAACCCCATGTCCAACATCAAAAAGCTGCGCGAGAAGCGCGACGCGAAGGCCAAAGAGGCGCGCAACATCCTGGACGATGCGACCGGCACGTTCGATCAGGCCGCATCCGAAAAGGTCGATGCGATCTATGCTGACATCGACCTGATCGACAAGCAGATCGCGCAGGCGCAGCGCCTGCTGGATGACGAAGCCCGCCTGCAGTCCGAAGCCGACGATCCCGACACGCCGTCGAACGGAAATGGCGGCGGTCTGCCGGGCCTGCCGGGGGACGAAGTGCGTCAGCGTGTGTTCGATGCGTTCCTGCGCAACGGTCAGCGCGGCGTGAACAGCCTGCCCGAAGATGTCCTGGCGGCGTATTCGCGGGACGTGCAGAACGCGCAATCGACCGGCACTGACAGCGAAGGCGGCTACCTGGTGCCGACCGGGTTCGGCGGTCAGTTGTTGGAAAAGATGAAAGCCTATGGCGGCATCCGCAACCGTGCCACGGTGATCAGCACGGAATCCGGCAATGTGATCCCGTGGCCGACCGTCGATGAAACGTCCGAAGAAGGCGAATGGGTCGATGAAAACGTGGAAGCGGCGGATGGCGACATCGCGTTCGGCACGGTGTCCATCGCCGCACACAAGGCGTCGTCGCGCGTCGTGACGGTGCCGATCGAACTGTTGCAGGATTCCGGGATCGGCAACCTGGAAGGCATGATCGGCTCGATGCTGGCAACGCGTCTGTCGCGCACCACGAACAAGGGTTACACGGTCGGCAACAACGTGGGTAAGCCGAACGGCGCAATCACGGCGTCCGCCCTGGGCCATACCACGGCGGCGGGCCTGACGGATTCGTTCGGCTGGGATGATCTGGTCGAGTTGGAACACTCGCTGGATCCCGCCTATCGCCGCAACGCGACCTGGCAGTTCAACGATGCGGTTCTGAAAGCGGCGAAGCTGATGAAGGACTCGGACGGTCGCCCGATCTGGATGCCTGGCGTGTCGAACCAGGCGCCGGCGGAAATCCTGGGCTATGAATACGACATCAACCAGGACATGGCGGTGCCTGCCGCCGGTGCGCGATCGATCGGCTTCGGCGACTTTTCCAAGTACCTGATCCGCGACGTGATGAACATCACGCTGTTCCGGTTCACGGACTCGGCCTACGCGAAGAAAGGTCAAGTCGGGTTTCTGGCCTGGTTGCGCACCGATGGCGAACTGATCGACGCGTCGAACGAGTCGATCCGCCACATGCTGCAAGCCGCCGCCTGATCGGCGGCGCTAATTGAAACCGCGCCCGGCCCGGCGATCTGGCCGGGCGCTTTCATTTTCTAGGGGGCCGTGAAATGGCGAAGAAACCGACGAAGAAAGCCGATGTCGCGGCTGACGATCAGGCGCAGGCCGCGCCGGTGGTGGCGTTCGAGTATTTCGAGCGCGAGAATGAAGCGACAGGCGAAACGCTGCAGGACTGGCGGCGTCTGGAATTGTCCGAAGATGAATTCGAGGCATTGCCCGCCGACACGACCATTCATCGCGGCGTGTTCGTGGAAATGCTGACCGGGATCGAGGGTGGACGTTTCAGCCTGAAGCCGGGGCAGAAGCAGTGGATTCCGCCCCATGCCTATGAGGAATGGAAGGCGAAGGGGAAATGCAAGCCGACCGATGACGATCCGCAGGTTCTGCAGGCGCTGGAAGATCGCGGGGCCGCGATGCGCGCGGCGCAGCACGGCGAAGCGCAGGCGGTGGCAAAATTGGAAGCGGCGCGGGCCGCTCTGCATGATATGCAGCTGACGGTTCTGGCTGCGCGTGATGCGCTTCAAAGTGTCCGTGAGGCGCTTCAGGCCGCGCGTGAGCGTCTTGAAGCCGACATCGCGGATGATGACGCCGTGACGGACCCGAAAGCCGCCCTGAAGGACGTGCAAGAGGTTCAAAAGGATCTGCAGGCGGTTCTGAAGGTCCTGCCCGATGTCGTGATGACGGCACCGGAGACTGACGGCGACAAAGCGTAAGGGGCCGGGTGAATGTGGCTGGAAAGGGCATCGGGCGCGACGCAGCGTCTGATCGATCTTGCGGATGCCAAGGCATATCTGCGCGTTCTCGATGATGACGGGGATTTCGACGCCGAAATCGAACGCGCGATCGATGCGGCGTCGACGTTCCTGAATGTCGATGATGACGGGTTCGGCGGCTTGGGGTTTCCAATCGTCGCGGAGTCCTGGATCGTGCGGGATCGGGGTTTCACGTCCGATGTTCTTTCCCTGCCATTCCAGCGGGTGACGGCAGTCGACTCCGTCGAATACACCGACGCGCAGGGCGTGGCGCAGACCATGCCCGCGGAAGATTACGTGTTGACCAAGCGCGGGCGGCGGTTCTGCCTGGTTCCGATGCCGGGCAAGTACTGGCCGGGCGTGGGAACCGCGCCCGATGCGGTCCGCATCACGTTCACGGCGGGCTTTGCCGATGTCGGAGCCGTGCCGGATGACATCAAGGCTGCGGCGCGGCTGTTGATCGGGCATTTCTATGAAAACCGGCTTGCGGTCGGCGACGCGGCGATGTCGCGGGAAATCGCGCTTGGGGTCGATCGTCTGACGGCGCGGTATCGCCGCATCTGCGTTTGAGGTCCGGCATGAACCCGGCGGACCTTGATCAGATCATCGGTTTCGAGCGGTCGGAACCGGCGGCGCGGAACGGATTCAACGAACCTCAAAGCGGCTGGCGCAGGCTGTTCACCACATACGCCAAGCGCGAGGACGTGCGCGACGCGGAGAAAGTGGCGGCGGGGTCGCAGCTGGGGGCGCTGGTCGCGCGGTTCGTTGTGCGCAGCACGCCGAAAACTCGCGATCTTACATCCGAGGATCGTCTGATCACATCGCCGGTCTGGAATGAGGCGGGCGAACTGCAGACGGGGCAGGCGTGGAACATCAAGGGCAGAAAGCGGGCGCGGCTTGGGCGTCATGAAGCGTTGGAACTGACGGCGGTGCGGGTGCATGAAACCTAAGATGAAGGTGGAGGGCTTCAAGGCTGCTGAACGCGCCCTGATGCAGTTGCCGAAGGCCACGGCCAAATCGACCGTGCGGCGTGTCCTGAAGAAAGCGGCGCAGCCGATCGCCGATGCGGGCCGGGCGAACGCGCCGTCGCGCGAAGGCAACCTGAAGGCCAGTTACGGCGTCGGAACACGTCTGACAAAACGGCAGGGCCGCATGAGCCGCAAGGAAAGCGAAGTCGAGGTTTACGCCGGGCCAAACGATCCGGCGGCGGTACAGACCGAGTTCGGCAATGATCATCAGGTCGCCGAACCGCATCTGCGTCCGGCCTGGGACTCCGAGCGGCGCGGGGCGCTCGACTTGATCAAGTCCGAGCAGATGGCGGAAATCGAAAAGTCGGTCGCGCGGTATGCCAAGCGGCAGGCCAAGGCGGGGCGCAAGTGATGGAAGAAGAACTGACCGTGCTGATCCTGGATGACGCGAACGTATCGTCGTTCGTCGGGGATCGGGTGCATTGGCTGCGCCAGCCGCAATCGGTGAAAGTCTTTCCGCATTTGAACCTGCAGGTCATTTCCGACCCGCGATCCTATCACATGAAAGGTCCGTCCGGCGTGGTCAAAACGCGCATTCAGGCGGATGTGCGGGCGGAAACCTACGGCACCGCAAAGCAGACGATGCGGGCGCTTTATGCGCGTTTGTCGGGGTTCAAGGGGCTGCGCGGATCGATCGAGTTCATGGGAATTTTCGTCAGCGCGGGTCGCGATCTGAACGAAGAAACGGCGGAATCGGAACGCCAGCTGTTCCGAATTTCCGCCGATCTTGAAATCAGCTGGAAAGAGACGGGAGTCTGACATGAGTGATGGAATGATCGGCTTTGGAACCGAATTGCATCGGTCGAGCGACAGCGGTGCGACGTATAACGATACGGGCATGGAGGTGAAGGAAATCAGCCCGCCCAACATGTCGAAGGATACGGTTGACGTGACGCACATGAAGTCGCCGAACCGCTTTCGCGAGTTCATCGCAAGCCTGCGCGATGGCGGCGAATTCAGCCTGGTGGTGAACTATGTCACGGGCGATGACACGGGCATCGCGGACCTGATGGCCGATTTTGCCAGTGACGACGCGGGCTATTACAAGATCGTTTTTCCCGACACGACCGAATGGGAGTTCCGCGCGCATGTCACGGAACCCGAATTCGGCGTTCCGCTGGAAGAGGAAATCGAGGTCACGTTTACCGGCAAAGTGACCGGCGAACCTGTCCTGACCCTGGCGGCGGCGGCGTAACATGGCGAACGCGGTGAAAGGTAAGGTCGATTTCACATCGGGCGACGAAGGCTATTCCCTGCAGTTCACGACGAACGGGATGTGCGCGCTGGAGGAAGAATCCGGCGAAACGATGATGGCGTTCATTCAGCGCCTGGAACAGAACGCGGAAACCGACATGTCGATGAAGGACGTGCGGATTCTGTTCTGGGCAGGGCTGCAGGAACATCACGAAGGCATCACGCTGAAAGAGGCCGGGCGGGTGATGACCGGCGTCGAAGGCGGGTTCATGGGTGCGGTCGCGCTCTATGAGCGCGCGTTGCAGCTGGCGTTTCCCGATGCGGTCGAGGGTCAGGGCGACGCGCCGGGAAAGGCGAAGGGGAAAGGTCCGCAATAGACTGGGCGGGCCTTTTGGCATCGTGGACAGAGGCCGGGCAGGACCCGGCCCTGTTCTGGCATCTGACGCTTCGCGAAATCAAGATCGTGATGACCGGCGCGGCGCGCCGGATCGAACGCGAGGTCATGCAGAGCGAGGTCAACGCATGGCTTGGCGCGAGGCTGGTCATGATCGGCTATCACAAGCCGAAGAAATTCCCGAAATTCAGCAAGGTTTCGTCGGTCAAGACGAAACGGCGCGAACAGTCCTGGAAGCAACAGAAAGCGCTGGTCGAGGCGCTTAACGCCGCGTTCGGCGGGAAGGTCATTCGCAAATGAGCAGTTCGGTCATCGGTGCGCTGCGCGTCATCCTGGGGATGGACAGCGCGGCGTTCAACAACGGCGTCGGCGAAGCGCAAAAGCGCATGGCCGGGCTGCAGAAGCGCATGAAGCGCATGTCGCAGAGCATGACCAAAATCGGCCGGAACATGTCGCTTGCGCTGACAGGCCCGCTTGTGGGTATCGCCTATAAATCGGTTGCGGCGCAAAAGGCGCAGGAACAGGCGATCGCCAAGGTCGAGGCCGGGCTTGCCAGCATGGGGCAAACGGCAGGCTTCACGTCACAGGAACTGCAGGACATGGCGTCGAAACTGCAGGAAGGGACGCTGTTCGGCGACGAAGATATTCTGTCGAAGGTGACGGCGAACCTTCTGACCTTCGGCAATGTGCAAGGCGACGTGTTCACGCGGGCGCAAGCACTGGCGCTCGATCTGTCGGCGCTGTTGGGGCAGGATTTGCAGTCGTCAACGATCATGTTGGGCAAGGCGCTGAACGATCCGGTCAAGGGGCTGTCGGCGCTGTCGCGTGTGGGTATCCAGTTCACGAAACAGCAGGAAGATCAGATCAAGGCGATGGCAACGGCGGGCGATGTCGCCGGGGCGCAGGCGCTGATGCTGGCGGAACTTGAACGGCAATACAAAGGTCAGGCGCAGGCTCTGGCCGACACGGACTCGGGCAAGATCACGCAGGCGATGAACGCGCTTGGGGACGCATCGGAAAAGGTCGGCGCGATCATCCTGCCGATCCTTGCCGACCTGGCCGGGTATCTGAAGCGGGCGGCAGAGCGGTTTCAGGATCTGTCGCCGAACGTGCAGCGCCTGATCGTCGTGGGCGGTGCGCTTGCCGCCGGGCTGGGGCCGCTGATCGCGGGTTTTGGCCTTCTGATCGGGGCGATGGCCCCGCTGATCCCCGCGTTCCTGGCGTTGGTGTCGCCGATCGGGCTGGTGGTCGGCGCGGTTGCCGGGGCCGCGCTGTTGATCTGGCGGAATTGGGATGGTCTGAAACAGCGTTTTCCGGGGATCACCGGCTTTATCGGTGCCTCGATCGATGGGCTGAAAGCTGTGTTCGGGCGTCTGGGCGCGGCAAGTGCGCGGATCGGGCGCGGCGTGGTCGATGTTTTTTCAGGTCTGGCGGATGCGGTCGATGCGGCGCTTCAAGGGGATTTGAAAGGCGTTCTTGGTGCCGGGAAAGGCGTTTTCCTGTCGTTCAATGCGATGGTCAACGACACGTTTCGCATCCTGTTCGGTGACATCGTGAACAAGGCGCTGTCGTTCGGTCGCGACGTGGTGGCAAAAATCAAGCTTGGCCTCGATGAACGCTGGCCGGGTCTGACGAACAAAATCACCACCGCGATGACCACGTTCACGAACGGTTTCAGCACCGGACTCGCCACGGTGACGCGCATTTTCGGGGATCTTCTGGTTCACATCGGCAACGTCATGTCATGGATCGGCGATGATCTGGCGGCGTTCTTCAGTGGCGAGTTTTCGACCGTCTGGCAGCGCGGCGTCGATGCCGTGACCGGGTTTGGGGCCGATGTCCTGGCGGCGCTTGCGCAGATGCTGCAGGACGTGATCGCGAAGGCGCTAGAAATCGGTCAGGAAATAGTCAACGGCATCAAGGAAGGTCTGCAGCAAAAGTGGGCCGAACTGAAAGCGTACGTCGCCGGTCTGGCGTCCGATCTGGCGCAGGCGTTTCGCGAAACCCTTGGCATCAAGTCGCCGTCGCGAGTGTTCATGGGGTACGGCACGAACATCGCGCAGGGTTTGGAGCGCGGGATCAGGGGCGGGCTTGGCCTGATCACGAGCGCGATGGACGCGATGACCGGGGCGTTGAACGTGGGCGGTCTGAAATCCGAAGCCGAAAGCCTGGGCGACGGTCTGGAAACGCTGGGCCAGAAGGCGGCGGATTCGATGGGCAGCATCGGGGCGCGGATCGGGCAGGCAATCGGGCAGGCCGGGTCCCTGAAAGGGGCGCTGGCGGGAGTTCTGAAGGTCCTGGGCGATGTCCTGATCAAACAGGGGCAGGCTGCAATCGGCGGCGCGGGCGGTGGCAGTTTCTTCGGATCGCTGTTGTCTGGCGCGATTGGCGGGTTGTTGGGCTTCGCCGATGGCGGGTCGTTCAACGTGGGCGGCGTCGGCGGGATCGACAGTCAGGTTGTCGCGTTCCGGGCCAGCCCGAACGAAAACGTCCATGTCACGAAGCCGGGGCAGGGCATGTCGGCGATGCCGCCCCTGGTCTATGCGCCGCAGATCGACGCGCGGGGCGCGGATGCGGGCGCTGTCGCGCGGATCGAGGCGCAGCAAAGACAGATGCAGGCCGAGTTCCCGGCCCGCGTGGTCGAGGCGTACCGCATGGCGCAAAAGCGGAGGCAGTTGCCATGACGATTCAATTTCCGCGCACCGACATCATCGACGGGCTTAAGATCGTGGACGGGGCGCTGCAGCCCATGTGGCGGCACGATTATTCGGCGTCGCCCGCGCGAACGATCGTGAAGGACCTTGCGCCGATGCTATGGCGGGCGACATATCGCACCGCGCCAATGTCGCATGACGAAGCTGCAGAGATCGAAGCGGACCTTTTGACGTTGCAGGGCGGGGTCAAGCTGTTCGAAGGGTACGATCCGCGTCGGCCCTTGCCCTTAGACAATGCAGAAGATGCGCTGGACGGCGTGACAGTGTTCGTTATCAGCCCGGATCGGTTGCGCTTGCGTTTGACCGGGGTTCCGGTCGGATTCAAGATGACGAAAGGCGATTACGTGTCGATCGATGACGGGACAAACCTGTTCCTGATCCGCGCCGCAACGACAGCCCCGATTGCGAACGCGGCGGGCGAGTCGGGGTGGTTCGACATCGCCCCGGCGCTGCATCCTTCGATCACTGTCGGAATGCCCGTCACGCTGCGCTTTCCCTGCGCGCGTTTCATGCTCGATCCCGGCGGCGTATCCCGTCAGGCGACGGGCATTTTCGAAGAAACCATTTCCATCAGCGCAACGCAGGTCATCGAATGAAACAAGGTATTCCGCCGGAGGTCATCGCGGCGCTGAAATCCCGCGCCGTGCGGGCGCGTGACATGGTGTCGTTCACGGTGCGGGACACCGAAACCGGCGATCCCGTGAAACGGCATTACTGGTCGGACGTTGGGCAAGCGTCGCTGGACGTGATCAATCCGACATCGCAGCTTGTCGAGACGCGGGTTTTCAAAGGCGCGGGCGGGCTGATTTCCGTGTCCGACATCCCGCAGGTTTCAAACCTGACAGTGCAGCCCGTCACGATCGAAATCAGTCATCTTGCGGACACGGCGCAGCTCGTGCGGGAACTGGACGCAAAGCAGGGCCGTGTCGAGATTTTCAGGGGCGTGTTCGCGGTGGATTCGCTGTTGCAGATCGCACCGGCCCGCGCCCGGTTCATCGGTTTCATTGATGAGGCGGATGTCGAGGAGTCGACGGAAACCGAGCCGGGCAAGATCACGCTGACTTGCGTGTCGCACCTTCAGGAAATCACGCGGTTCAATCCGGCGACGCGCTCGAACGCCTATCAGCAGCGCCGCGCGCCGGGCGACGATTTCCGCAAGCATGTCGCGGTCGTGGGGACCTGGGAACAGCGGTGGGGGAAGCCTGATGATCCGACACGCGACCCGGCGCGACGTGCCGGAAATGGTGCGCATGGGGCAGGATTTCGTCGCGACGTGCGGCGTTCCCCTGCCGTTCGATCCTGTCTATGCGACGCATGTTCTGAATACGCAGATCGACGCGGAAGATCGCCTGGCGTTCGTGCTGCATCTGGACGGTCGCGCCGTGGGGATGTTGTGCGCCTGCGTCGTGACATCGCCTTTGGCCCCGGCTCTGTTCGCGCAGGAACAGGTTTTCTGGATAGATCCTGACCATCGCGGCGGCAGGTGGGCGCTTGGGTTGATCCGCGCCTATGTGACCTGGGCGAAGAAAGAGGGCTGTTTCATCGCGGGGATGTCGGCGATCGGCGACAACCGCGCGGCGGCGCTATATGAGCGGTGCGCGTTCAAGCCTGCCGACACAAATTATTTGCGGGTTCTGTAAATGGCGTTTTTCACGGCGATCGCAGCGGCGATCGGGAGCACCTTCATCGGGTCGCTGTTCACCGGCGTTCTGAAAGCAATCGTCGGCATCGGACTGAACAAGCTTGCCGCCAAACTGGCGGGTAAAAAGGCACCATCCGGCCCCAGCTTTTCGATCAAGGGCGAGTTGCAGCGCGGGGCGGACCTGCCGCAGTCTTACCTGACGGGCCGGGCCGGAACCGCCGGTTCGCTGGTCTATGCGAACAGTTGGGGTTCCCAAGACGGATTTACGCCTAACTCATATCTTACGCTTGTGATTGCCCTGTCCGATCTGCCGGTTCAGGGCCTGACCGGCATGTTCGTTGATGGGGCGCCGGTGACGTTGCTCGACCCGTCCGAAGCGCATCCCGATTTCGGCATCCCGATCAGTGAATATCGAAAAGATGTCATGCGGACGCGCACCGAAACGGTCGGCACCGGCGAAGATTCTTACACCATTTATGAAGAATATGCCGACTCCGATGATTACCTTTGGGTCAAGTTCTATGACGGGACGCAAACGCAGGCCGATCCGTTCCTGATTGAGAAGGTTTCGACCGACGAAAGGCCCTGGGGAGCATCGCATGTCGGCACGGGCGTCGCGTATGTCGTCGTCACCGCGCTTCTGAACCGCGATCTGTTCAATGGGTTTCCGGCGTACATGTTCGAGGTCGAGGGCGTTCCGCTGTACGATCCTTCGCGCGACAGCAGCGTGGGCGGAGAGGGACCGCAACGCTGGGCAAACCCGGCAACTTGGGGTGGTGACGGCGATCACCTGCCTGCCGTCAAGATTTACAATTTGTTCCGGGGCATGTCGTTTGGAAGCGATTGGTTCTATGGCCTTCAGGGTCTTTCGGAAGCGCAGTTGCCCGTAGATCACTGGATTGCGCAGATCGAGAAATGCCGTGCCACGGTGAACGCGCAGGGCGGTGATGAACCACGCTACCGCAGCGGTGGCGAAATTGCGGTTGCAAACCCGGTCGGAGACGCGATTCAGGCGGAACTAGACGCCTGCAACGGGCGCATTGCCGAGATTGGCGGCGTTTTCAAACTGTTCGTTGGCGGCGCGGATGCGCCGGTCAACCAGTTTTCGGATAAAGACATTCTGACAACGGAAAAGAAGTCGCTGACGCCATTCTTTGGACTTGCGGATACGATCAACGGGGTCAGCGGAAAGTTTCCCGACCCTGGTCAGGCATACCAAATAGAAACCGCGCCGCCTTTGATCCGCACCGATCTGGAAAGCCAAGATGGCGGGCGGCGGCTTCTGGTCGATGTCGAGTTCGATCTTGTTCCCTATGGTGAGCAGGTCCAGCGTCTGATGTCTGAAGGTCTGGCCGAGTCCCGCCGGGCGCGGCGTCATACTCATACGTTTCCGCCTGAATTTGGGGTTTATGAACCGGGCGACGTGCTGGAATGGGCGTCGGATCGGAACGGTTATGAAAGCAAGCTGTTTCGAATCGACGGCATGGCGGATCGCGCAAACCTGGATGTCGTCGTGGACCTGACCGAAGTCGATCCGAGCGACAATGATTTCGACACGGATTCGGATTATCAGCCGATCGATCAGGGTTCGATTACGCCGCCTGCATATGCGCCAGTTGCCGTCAGCGATTGGGATGTCATCGGTTGGTCAGTGCCGGATGTCGGCGGCGGCGGGCGTCGCCCTGCGCTGAAGTTTATTTGGGCTGAAAGTACTCCGGGTGTCTCGGCGATTTCGATCCGGGTGCGTGTAAAGTCAAACGGAGCGCTTGTTTATAGCGGAACCATCCAAGACATCGAACCGGGCTTGGTCGTTTTGTCTGAAGGCATTTTGCCGGGCGTGACATATGAAGCGCAAGCGCGCTTTAGTCCGCTGGGTAATCGATCAGCGGTTTGGTCGGCTTGGGTCGAAGCGACTTCGCCAGACATCCGGTTGAGGGAGGAGGATCTTGCCGACTCCGTGAATGATGCAATCGTAAGCGCGCAACAGAGTGCCGACGATGTTCAAGAAAATCTGAACACGCTGACTGCTGGGTTTGTCGGCACGTTGGAAGAAGGTTTCGATGCGGTACGTGCCGAAGCCGAAGCCAATATCGCACCGATGGGCAACACCATTCTGCGACCGCCTGAAAGCCTTTGGTCGCGCGACGTGAACCAGGCACGATCTGAGATCACCAAGCCGCCTCTTACGACCGGCACATTCCATGACGATGATGCCGACTTCGGTGACTGTTTCGAGTTCGGCGGCGTCTACAATGCCAGCGTCGGCCCTGCCTATCCCCTGCCGTTCGACCCGTCGAAGGTCTATCGTGTCACGGTCAAATTTAAGGTGGTGGCTGACGGCACGTTGGGGCCGGGGGCGAATGTTCGGATCGGCGGCACTACACAGAACGGCACGACGGTTGTGCAAAGCAACATACAGGCGAACCCCGAGACGTTCACGATAGCTGATGGTCCGCAAACGATGACGGCCTATGCTTCTGGAACCGTATCGAAGATGGTCGCATATGGTATTCCTGCTACTCAGCAGATCGTGTTCAATTCGTCGGATGACGCGACCGCCTGGCACCCGCAGGTTCGGCAGAATGGCAGCAGCACGACAAACGGAACAATCCGGCTTGCCAGTATCGAGGTTGTGGATGTCACCGAAGCACTGAATGCGCTTGAGATCGCCCGCAACGAATTGTCATCAGAGATTGCGGATGTGAATGCCACACTGACGGCGGATTATTACACATCCGCCCAAGCTGACAGTGCGATCAGTGCGGCGGTCACGTCGCTGGAAACGTCCATCGACACGGACCTTGGTCTTATCGCTGGCGAGATAGACGACATCATCGGTTTGCAGGTGAATGGCTCGACCGCGTTCGGCACGCTCATGACGCAGCTTGCCGTGAACGCGGGCGGTGTCAGTGCGACGATCTCTGACCTGTCGTCGGCGGTGGTTGATCTTGAAGGTTTCGCCCAAGCATCGACCGGCCTGACCGCTGAGGTCGTGACTGACGGCGGTCAGACGTATATCGCAGGTATTCGTGCCACCAGCTATGCGGACCCTGACGGTTCAGGCGGTAGCTTGCTGCGTCTGATCGGTGACGACGTGGTTGCGGAAGGCACCATCTCTGCCAGTCGTTTACGGGTCGGGTCGGGTGTAAACCTGATCGAGAACAGCGATTTCCGGCAGGGCCTTCTTCATTGGGACACGGATAGTTCCGGCAACATAGGTGGAGCCACGACGTTCAGGTTGCGCCAACCGCCGCAGGCGTGGTCCGGGGCCGACCAACCGACCCTTGAAATCACATGTACCGCCGACAACGAAAGCGGCGGGTTCGCGGATTGGCTGGCGGTTCCTTCCAAGCCTGACGGCAACTATCATGTCGGCTACCCCTTTGCCCCTGATGCCAAGTATCTGGAATTGTCCGCCCAGATATCCGCACATTACTGTCACTTCCGTATGTCGATTTACTGGTACGGCGCTGACGGCGTGTACCTGAGCCGAACCGACATACTGGACAACACAGACGAACAGCCGCTATCCGGCACGGACCCGGATAGCTGGACGAGGTTTGGCGACGTGGTGGCTATCCCCGCAGGCGCACGATATGCAAAACCGCGCTTCCGCATGTTCAGGACCACAAGCACGATCAACGCTTTCCTGTTCATCCACAAACCTCTCTTGGGTGTCAGCGCCGAGGGTGCTGAATTCATGTCCTACGCGTCGCGTGGGTTCACCGCAATCGACGGTGTGACTGTTCAAACAGGCACCCTTAAAGCTGATGCCGTAGACACCGATGACTTCAATGCGGCGGGTCTCGCGATCTTTGGGGGTGAGGTACGGTCTGATAACTACGCAGAGGACGGCGGCGGTATTCCAACCGCAGGGTGGAAACTGGACGCGGTTACTGGCGAAATCAAAGGCAAATCGGTTGTCACGCAAAATCTGATCGCACCGGGTGCGACGACACGGCAGACGTTCGGCTACACAACGTCCAACGACACCGTTGATGGTGTAGGTTCGGCCAACGCGGTCGAAATCATGGGGCCTATCGGGGTCGACTTTGAAGAATACGACATATCAGTTGACCCGGATAATCCGGTCGTGGTCGTATATTCCGGCATCGCGCAATCCGACACCACGGGACATGCTCTTTTGGTGTTCAATGTAGAAGGGCGCGTTACACCGTCCGATCCTTGGCTTTCAACGACGATAACCCTGAGTGCCAGCGTGTATCTCTATGAAGGTCGAGCGCAGAACTTTACGGTCATGGCAAATGATCGAGGTACTGGTCGTGACTTGCCGGGATTTCAACAACTCAGGATCATGGCGCACTTGGTAACCAACGCCACGTTCACATCGACGTCAGTGACGCTCTTTGGCGGTTTTTACGTCGATATGAAGCAGGCGAACAGGTAGCCTCTGAAAATGCCCGACTTTCTTGAAAAGGTATACTTCGACATCGGCGGGGGTTTGCCTGCCCTTGTGATCCTGGGGTTATGCTATTGGGTGTGGTCCCTGCACAAGTCGAAAGATGCCCTGCAGGACCGGATGCTAGAGCGGGAACGCGAACATTCCGCCGAGATTGTCGAGACAATCGTAACCGTTCGCGACGCCGTTCGCGTGGTGGAGTCGAAAAAGTGAGACTTTTTCGGATGCTGGAAAAACTGAAGCCGATGATTTTGCGCGGATCGCAACAGGAGGCGCTGCAGGAAGCGCAGCGCGAGTCGGACGGCCACCTTGACCGTCTGCGCCTGGAGCGATCGCTTTTGGAGTCGACGTTAAGGGGGGTCGTGGATCGCGATGGGCGGTGATATTTTCAGCTTCTTTGCGGGGCTGGCGTTGATGTTTTTCGGGTCGCTTGTCCTGATCGCGTTTTGGCCGCGCCGGTCGCGGCGGGAGTCCGGGTCCGAAGTGCTTTCGTTGGCGATCTTCCTTGCGGCGCTGGCCGGGGTGTCGAACGCCTTTTACTGGCAGGTTCTGACGGCGTTGATCCTCGAATTCCGCCTTGCGACAATCTTCGAGGTGCGTGCCTTTGGGAAGTGGCTCGATCTTTTGTTCAAGGGCGGTGCCGCCTACGCGATGTTCCTGCATCTGAAGGCGTTGCGGGCGCAGTTGTCGCCGAATGAGCGCAAGAAATGGAGCGTTCTCGAAATGCCGTTCTATCCGAACCGGCGTCTGTGCCTAGTGCGTCTGATGAGGCGTTGGCGCAAATTCTGAAGTCCTCAATCTAGGGAAACTTGCTATGAAACTTGTGAAGAACGCCGGGCGGATCGCCCGGCGGGCGCATTCCATGTGGGGTGTCTATCTGACTATCGCGATCCTGGCCGTGCCGGAACTGATCTATTGGGCGACAGGTATCGACACGCCGCCTTGGCTTTGGTGGCTTCTGGCGCTGCTGGTGGCGGCGTATACCGGGTTTGGGCGCGTTGTCGATCAGGGCATCGACCGTGACAAACTGGAAAGCCCATGGTGGATCGGCGGCATTTGCGCAGTCCTGGTGCTGGCGCTGGCCTTGGGCGATTGGCGGGCCTCGCCGTGGGGCGCTGATCCGGGCGCTACAGGCCCGGTGGTCCTTTCCAGCGCGTCAGGGGTGCCAAAACCGGCTGCAGGCGCTGACGCGGCGTTTCTGGCGGTTGCCGTTCCGTTCGTGGGCCGCTGGGAAGGGCTGCGCTTCGAAGCCTATCGCGACATCGTGGGCGTGTGGACGGTTTGCTATGGCGAAACGAAGGGCGTCAAGCCGGGGGATCGATACACGAAAGCCGAATGCGATGCCATGCTGGCGCGTGAAATCCTATCTTATCGCACCGGGCTGCGCCGGTTTTTCACAGCAGAGACGATCGAGCGGCGCTTGCCGGTGCCGCGCGATGTCGCCTTTTCCAGCACGGCTTACAATGTCGGCGTTTCCGCTTTCGGCAATAGTACGGCTGTTCGCCGTCTGAATGGCGGTGACGTGCGCGGCGCGTGTGACGCGCTGACCTGGTGGAACAAGGCCGGGGGCCGGGTGATCCGTGGACTGGTGAACCGGCGGTCAGAGGAAAAGGCGCTTTGCCTGAAGGGGGTCGCATGATCCGCGATCTGATCTTCGCGTCGATCGGCCTTGCCGTGATCGCGGGCATGGGAATGAAAATTCAGGCGCTGCGCGTTGAGCGCGACGCCTTCAAGGGCCGACTCGAGGCGGTCGCAGGGTCAAGAGAGATCGAGAATGTCACGCGTGAAATGGACGATTGCAGCCTGTTCGATGTTCTTACTGGCGGGGTGCGACCAGATGACGGGGGCGATGTTCTCGGATGTTCAGAGGGAGCCGCCGACGATGAAACCGGCGACGGCGGAATACCTGATCAGGAATGATCGGCCCGTCGCGGTATGGTATGCGGAAACGCAGCTGAAATGCGACAAGTTCGGCTGTGTCTAGCGCGATCGCCGTCCTGGTCGTGATGCTTGCCGGGCTGGGCATCAACGCCAGCATACGGGCCGAGTATTTTGGCGGGGTCATCGTGTGCGGAGTCGTGGCCGTGGTCGCCGGTTTCTTTGTTTAGCGGGTCCACGTCATTTGCAACCCATTGAAATCATATGGACCCGGATTTTAAAACCGGGTCCATGTCGTCATTGAAAACATTGGATTTTTATAGTTTTTGGTAGGCCCGGAGGGACTCGAACCCCCAACCAAAGCGTTATGAGCGCTCTGCTCTAACCAATTGAGCTACAGGCCCGACCTTTGCTCGGGATAGGCGGGGGCAGGGCGGGCGTCAAGGGCTCTGGCACGGGCGCGCGGGCTTTCCCGATTGCACGGAGGCCCCCGATGGATTAACGCAAGCCCCGACACGCCAAGCGGAGACCGCACATGACCGACGCCAAGAACGGGATCACCTATGCCGATGCCGGCGTGGATATCGACGCGGGCAACGCGCTCGTCGACCGGATCAAGCCCGCCGCCAAGCGCACCAACCGCGCGGGCGTCATGGCGGGCTTGGGCGGCTTCGGCGCACTCTTCGATCTCAAGGGCGCGGGCTATACCGACCCGATCCTCGTGGCCGCCACCGATGGCGTGGGCACCAAGCTGCGCATCGCCATCGACACCGGCAACGTGGATGGCGTCGGCATCGACCTTGTGGCCATGTGCGTCAACGACCTTGTCTGCCAGGGGGCCGAGCCGCTCTTCTTCCTCGACTATTTCGCCACCGGCAAGCTCGACACGGATACAGCCGCCCGCATCATCGAAGGCATCGCCGAAGGCTGCGTGCGTTCCGGCACCGCGCTCATCGGCGGCGAGACGGCGGAAATGCCAGGCATGTACCCTGAAGGCGACTTCGACCTCGCCGGTTTTGCCGTGGGCGCCATGGAGCGCGGCAGCGACCTGCCGGCGGGCGTGACCTCCGGCGATGTCCTTCTGGGCCTTGCCTCCAACGGGGTGCATTCCAACGGCTACAGCCTTGTGCGCAAGCTGGTCGAGATGTCCGGCCTCGGCTGGGACGCCGACTGCCCTTGGTCCGACGGCACGCTCGGTGCGGCCCTGCTGACCCCCACGCGCCTTTACGTGACGCAGGCGCTGGAGGCGGTCCGCGCCGGCGGCGTCCACGCGCTCGCCCACATCACCGGCGGCGGCCTGACCGAAAACATCCCCCGCGTCCTGCCCGATGACCTTGGCGTAGACATCGACCTCGGCAGCTTCGACCTGCCCCCCGTCTTCCGCTGGCTGATGGAGCAGGGCGGCATGGCCGAAGCCGAGATGCTCAAGACCTTCAACTGCGGCGTTGGCATGGTGCTGGCCGTAGACGCCGCCCGCGCCGACGCGCTGGCCAGCCTGTTGGAAGACACCGGCGAAACCGTCATCCGCCTCGGCCATGTTGCCGACGGGCCGGGCGTCCGCTACACCGGCAGCCTCGCGTGACCAAACGCGTCGCCATCCTCTTTTCCGGCGCCGGCTCCAACATGGTGGCGCTGATCGACAGCATGACCGGCGACCACCCGGCACGCCCCGTGGTGGCCCTTTGCAACACGCCCGACGCTCCCGGTTTTGCCAAGGCCGAGGCGCGCGGCGTCCCGACCGAGCTCGCCGATCACCGCGATTTCAAGGGCGATCGCCCGGCCTTCGAGGCTGTCATGACCCGGACACTGGAGCGCTACGCCCCCGACATCATCTGTTTCGCGGGCTTCATGCGTATCCTGACCGACGATTTCATCTCGCGCTGGCAGGGCCGGATGATCAACATCCACCCCTCGCTTCTGCCCAGCTATCGCGGTCTAAACACCCACGCCCGCGCCATCGCGGCGGGCGAGACCGAGGCGGGCTGCACCGTCCACGAGGTCACGCTGGAACTGGACGATGGTCCGATCCTGGGCCAGGCCCGCGTGCCCGTACGACCCGGCGACACGCCCGAGGTGCTGGCCGCCCGCGTGCTGGAGCAGGAACACCGGCTCTATCCGGCGGTCCTGCGCCGCTTCGCCGCGGGTGACCGCACGCCCGTGCACCTGCCCTGACGCGTCGGGGCGGACCGGCCTCGATGGATCAGCGCGGCGCCGAAGCCGCGACGTTGCCGTGCCAGTTTTCCGACACATCGACGGGCGGGGCGGTCAGTGCGACACCGCCAAGCACCAGCAACAAAATGGCACTCAGGGTCATCGCCGCATTGCGCAGGTCGAGCCGCGGGGCAGGGCGGGCAGGGATATGGTCGAGGGTCGTCACGGCATCTCTCCATCATTGGAACTGCATGTCACATAGACCCGGCCAAAGCATTTTGAAAACGAATGAATGTTGCGCATACGATCACGATACGTGATGGTTGTGCTACCCTCACTTTCGATCCCCGCCCTCGTGCATCACTTGCGCTTTGCTTTCCGCCGCGCCTCGGTATAGGCGGTTGGACTACCACGTTTGATCCGCCGGAGCAGGAATGCACACTATCACCACAACCGAAGAGCTCGCCGCCTTTTGCGCCCGCGCGGCCGAGGCCGAGTATGTCACCGTCGATACCGAGTTCCTGCGCGAGCGCACCTATTATTCCAAGCTCTGCCTGATCCAGCTGGCCCTGCCGTCACGCGGGGAGGGCGACGCTGTGCTGGTCGATCCGATCGAGGGGCAGGACATGTCGCTCGAACCGCTCTACGAGCTTTTCCGCAATCCCTCCGTGGTCAAGGTCTTCCACGCCGCGCGGCAGGATCTCGAGATCTTCTATGTCGATGCCGGGCTTATCCCCGATCCGCTTTTCGACACTCAGGTGGCGGCGATGGTCTGCGGCTTCGGTGAACAGGTGGGCTACGAGACCTTGGTGCGCAAGATCGCCAAGCAGTCGCTCGACAAGACCTCGCGTTTCACCGACTGGTCGCGCCGGCCGCTGACCGAGGCGCAGAAGACCTATGCACTGGCGGACGTGACGCATCTGCGCGATATCTACGAATTCCTGGCCGCCAAGCTGGCCAAGTCGGGCCGGGACAAGTGGGTGGCCGAGGAAATGCAGGTTCTGACCAACCCCGAAACCTATGTCACCCGTCCCGAAGAGGCCTGGCAGCGCGTCAAGACGCGCAACTCCTCGGGCCGTTTCCTGGCCATCGTGCGCGAACTGGCGCGCTTCCGCGAGGAGTATGCCCAGACCCGCAACATTCCCCGCAACCGGGTCTTCAAGGACGACGCGCTGGTGGAACTGGCCTCGACCAAACCGAAATCCGCGAATGACCTGTCGCGCTCGCGGCTCTTGCTGCGCGAGGCGCGGCGCGGCGACATTGCCGACGGCATCACCGCGGCGGTCAAGGCGGGTCTCGACTGTCCGAACGACGATCTGCCCAAGCCCGACCGCAGCCGCGAACGCCTTCAAGTCAACCCGGCGCTGGCCGATTTGCTGCGCGTCTTGCTCAAGGCGAAATCCGAGGAGTATTCGGTCGCCTCGAAGCTGATTGCGTCCGCGGCCGATCTCGATGCGATCTCGGCGGGCGAACGCGACGTGCCGGCCCTGGGTGGCTGGCGGCGCGATGTGTTCGGCGACGATGCGATGCGGCTTTGCGACGGCAAGGTGGCCCTGGCCGCGCGCCGCGGGTCGATCGTGGCGATCGACCTCTGAGCCGTCAGCGGCGCGAGCTCAGGGCGTTCAGCTCGCCGCGCACGCGGATCTCGTTGATCTCTTCGAGGTCGTTGTTGCTCAGGAACGCGCCGACGCGCACTTCGCGCGTGCTCTGCGTTCCGACCGGCGTCTCGATCGGCTGATAGGCGTTCAACGTGTATTCCATCACGCCGTTGATAGGGCCGTCCTTGCTGACCGGCAGCAGCCGGACGTCGAACGCACCTTCGCGCTGGGGCAGGCCGGTCACGCGCACGATGGCGCCCGTGGGCAGCGGCTCGACCACCATACTGGTCACCTGGTCCACCAGGCTGCCGTCGTAGATATCGACCTTGGCGCGGCGGCGGAAAATGCCCGCCTTTTGCGCCGACGAGGCATTGCGGCGCACGATCAGCTCGGCATTCTGGTCCTCGATCAGCGGGTTGCCTGTCTGCCGGTCGCTGGGCGAGCGGCGTTCGCCGGTGTTGGTTGTGTTCACGACCGGGGTGGACCGGCTGTTGCCGAACCAGTTGCGCGGGTTGGCTCCGGAGTCGCGCCAGCCGCTGCATGCCGTCAGCGTCATGCTCGAAATCAACATCAGCGAAAGCAGAACCCGCATTTCGACCGCCCCTTCGTCGTTTCTTTTCGACTACCCCATCCGCGCGGGCTTGAAAAGAGACTTGGCGCACTGGACCGCGCGGTGTTGCATGCCTAATTGTGGTGAAAGCCAAGTGAAAAGGGGACCAGCCGCATGGCGCAACCGGCATTCGAGGAGATCGTCGAGGATTTCGAGTTTCTGGAAGACTGGGAAGACAGGTACCGGTACGTCATCGACCGCGGCCGCGCGATGGAGCCGCTCGATGACGCGCTGAAGGTGCCTGCGACCAAGGTGGATGGCTGCGCCAGCCAGGTCTGGCTGCATCCGCAGACGGAAGACGGCAGTTTCCGCTTTGACGGCGATTCGGACGCCATGATCGTGCGCGGCCTGATCGCGGTGCTGCGCACGCTCTATAACGGCGTCCCCGTGGGACAGGTCGGCGCGGTCGACGCCCCGGGCGAACTGGCCCGGCTGGGGCTGAACGACCACCTGTCGGCGCAACGCTCGAACGGGCTGCGCGCGATGATCCAGCGCATCCGCGCGGTGGCCTCCGAGGCGGCCTGATCGGATCGAGTGGCTGCGCCACGCTCGATTTTCCTGTGAAGAGGGGCGCTGCCCCTCCGGTCGAAACGATGTTTCGACCTCCTCCCCGGGATATTTATAGCCAGAGGAAAAAGCTGCTCAGGCGCGGGCGATGAGCGCGGTTTCGAGGTCGCCATAGCCGGTGAAACGGTATTCGAATTCGAGACCGAGCCGCTTGGCACACTCTTGCGCCTTGGCCTTCAGCGCGGGATCCTCGACCTGCGCCTGGTAGACCAACTTGGTGTAATTGCCGAATATCATGTCGCGCAACTCGGGATGCCGGTCTAGGCCCATGGGCTTCCAGATGAAGGCGTCGAACTGCTTGACCAGGAAATCGGTCAGATAGAACGCGGTGATCTCGTCGCGGGCGGCGAAGGTCTCGTTGCCCTCGAAAAAGGAGTAGCAATGCGGCCCCTCGACCATCTCGACGCCCAGTTCGCGGCATTTCGCCTGCAAGAGGCCACCGGTGCCGCAATCGGCATAGACCACGAAGATGTCGTCATAGGCGTCGCGGTGCGCGGCCACGGTCTCCTCGACTGCGGTGACGATCCTGTCGGGGTAGAGGTGGAATTTCGCCGGCAGGCATTGCAGCACCATGTGATCCCAGCCGTTGGCGCGTTTCAGCGCCAGGATTTCGCGCGCGAGCGCGCCGCAGGCGATGAGCAGGATGCGGCCTTTCCCCGGCTCTGCAAAACCGTCTTCGGTCAGGGTCGCGTCGCTCGGCAGCATATCAGCGCCCGCCGCCGCGCAGGCCGATGAAGCGCACCAGAAGGTAGATGCCAAGCACCAGCGGCACCGCCACCATCCAGTTCTCCGACAGTGCCTCCGGCCCCCAGGCCGTGGTGACGAGGAAGATCGTGCCGCCGGCGGCGGCGATCACGACGAGAAGCAGCAAAACCAGCTTGTTGAGCGGCATGGGCGCGATCCTTTCCCGGCTGACATAAGCATCGGACCCCCAAGAAAAAAGCCCCGCCGGGTCGGGCAGGGCCTTGTTGTTCAGATCCGGCCCAGGCTCAGCCCGTGGCGCCCTGGTTGTGCTTGCGGCCCACCAGGTCCTTGGCGGTTTCCACCGCCACGGCGGCGTCGCGGCAATAGGCGTCGGCTCCGATGGCCTTGCCGAATTCCTCGTTCAGCGGCGCGCCGCCCACCAGCACGATGTAATCGTCGCGCAGGCCCTGTTCGACCATCGTGTCGATCACGACCTTCATGTAGGGCATCGTGGTGGTCAGCAGCGCCGACATGCCCAGGATGTCGGGCTTTTCGGTTTCCAACGCCTCGAGATAGTTCTCGACCGGATTGTTGATGCCCAGATCGACCACCTCGAACCCGGCGCCTTCCATCATCATCGACACGAGGTTCTTGCCGATGTCGTGGATGTCGCCCTTGACCGTGCCGATCACCATCTTGCCGACGCGCGGCGCGCCGGTTTCCGCCAGCAGCGGCTTGAGGATGGCCATGCCGCCCTTCATCGCGTTGGCCGCCAACAGCACTTCGGGCACGAACAGGATGCCGTCGCGGAAATCCTTGCCCACGATGGTCATGCCGCCCACCAGCGCCTCGGTCAGCACCTGATAGGGTTGCCAGCCACGCTCGAGCAGGATGTTGACGCCTTCCTCGATCTCTTCCTTCAGACCGTCATAGAGGTCGTCGAACATCTGCTGGACAAGTTCCTCGTCGTCCAGTTCGCTGAGGATGATGTCGTCTTCTTCGTCGGACATAGGATTGATCCCTTGATGCGGCGCGTGGCCTGGTGTCTAGCCCCCGCGATTACGTCCATTTTGTCGCACACGGTTCTCCAATTCCGACATGCGCGGTTCTTGCACCGACAGATAGCGCAGATTCCGGGCGGCCAGGGGGGAATACGCCTATGCTGACGATCGGCATGTTGCATATGTTCCCTTAATGTTCCTATAATAGGGGCATGTCCGATACGCCCGACACGGTCGATCCTTCCTTGCGCCGTTCCGGACGGGGCGCGGTCAGCAATGCCGTGGGCCGGTACGAGCGGCGGACACGCAGTTTCGAGGATGACGGCTGGAATGCCGTGCCCGAGGAAGTCTCCCTGCGCACCCGCGTCACCATCGAGCGGCCGCGCAGCATGATCACCTACAACCGCTCGCCGGACCTGCCGTTCGACCGCTCGATCAATCCCTACCGGGGCTGCGAGCATGGCTGCATCTATTGTTTCGCCAGGCCCAGCCACGCCTGGCTCGGCCTGTCGGCAGGGCTCGACTTCGAAACCCGGCTGGTCGCCCGGCCCGACGCGCCCGAGGTGCTGGCCGCCGAATTGCGCAAGCCCGGCTACCGCGTCCGACCCATCGCCATCGGCACCAACACCGATCCCTACCAGCCGATTGAAAGGACCGAGCGCATCATGCGCGACTGCCTGCGGGTCCTGTCGGAGTTCAACCACCCGGTTGCCATCGTCACCAAGGGCAGCCTGGTGGAGCGTGATATCGACATCCTGTCGGACATGGCCGCGCGCGGGCTGGCGCGAGTGGGCATCTCGGTCACCACGCTCGATCCCGCGCTGAGTCGCAGGATGGAGCCACGGGCCCCGGCCCCGCCCCGGCGCCTGAAGGTCATCGAACGTCTGGCCGGCGCGGGCATCCCCGTCCGGGCCATGGTCTCGCCGGTGATACCGGGCCTGACCTGCCACGAGATCGAGCCGATCCTGAAATCCGTGGCAGGGGCAGGGGCCGAGGCCGCGAGCTGGATCATGCTGCGCCTGCCGCTCGAGGTCTCGCCGCTATTCCGCGAATGGCTGGCAGAAGCCTGCCCCGACCGCGCCGCCCGCGTCATGGGGCACGTCCGCGACATGCACGGAGGCAAGGACTATGCCTCGGACTGGGGCCGCCGGATGCGCGGGTCGGGGCCCTATGCCGAGATGGTGGCGCAGCGGTTCAAGGTCGCGGCAAGACGGTTGGGTCTGGATGGCAAGCAACCGCAGCTCAGGTGTGATCTGTTTGAACCGCCGGCACGGACCGGGGACCAGATGGAGCTGTTCTGAGATCGGCGGGCAGATCGGATGGAAGGGCGCATGGTGTCTCACCCACCCAACGATTCCGCGCGACAACTACCCGGCTGCCGTAGGGTGGGGTTCCACCCCACCACCGCGCCCTGATGCCGCGCAAACCCGTCCCGGGCCTGACCCGGGACCTCGATGCATCCGTAGGGTGGGTGAAAACCCACCACACCCGCGCTACAATTTCCGTACCTTCAGCTTGGTCAGCCGGTTGTCTTCCTTTTCCACGACCTCGAAACGGAAGCCGTGGAAATTGAACACCTGTCCCACCTCGGGGATGATCTGCGCCTCGTATATCACCAGCCCCGCCACCGTGTTGGCCTCGTCATCCGGCAGGGTCCAGTCCGTCGCCCGGTTCAGGTCGCGGATCGTCGTGCCGCCGTCGACCAGGAACTGCCCATCCTCGCTGCGCCCCACCGGGTGGTCGCCGTCGGGGTCGAACTCGTCGGTGATCTCGCCCACGATCTCTTCCAGGATGTCCTCCAGCGTGATCAGCCCCTGCAAGTCGCCATACTCGTCCACCACCAGCGCGAAATGGCTCCGCATGCGCAGGAACTGGCGCATCTGGTCATCCAGCGTCGTGGTCTCGGGCACGAAATAGGGCTCCATCGCCACGTCGCAGATATCGAACGTCGCCAGCGCCCCGCGCGCGCCCTCGGCCTGCAGCGCCAGCGTGTGCATGGCGCGCAGCAGGTCCTTGGCGTGGACCACCCCGATGATGTTGTCGGGATCGTCGCGATAAATCGGCAGGCGCGTGTGGTTCGACTTCAGGCATTGGTCCAAAATCGCCTCGGGCTCCAGCGCCGCGTCGATCATCTCGATCTGGCTGCGATGGAGCATGATCTCCTCGACCGCGCGGTCGCCCAGGTCCAGCGCGCCCAGGATGCGGTCACGGTCCTCCTTTTCCACCACGCCCTCGGAATGGCCAAGGTAAAGCGCCCCGGCGATTTCCTCTCGCACGGCCAGGATATGGCTGTCGGGATCGGTCTTCACGCCGAACACCCGCAACACGCCGCGCACCAGCAGGCGCACCGCGGACACCACGGGCGAGAACACGACGATCACCCAGCGGATGACGGGGGCCGCGTGCGCCGCCGCCGCCTCGGCATTCGTGATCGCGTAGGTCTTGGGCAGAACCTCGGCAAAGATCAGCACCAACAGCGTCATCACCAGCGTCGCCAGCGCCACGCCGCTTTCGCCGAAGGCGCGGGTGAAAAGCGCGGTGGCCAGCGACGTCGCCAGGATGTTCACCAGGTTGTTGCCCAGCAGGACCGAGCCGATCAGCCGCTCGTTGTCCTCGGTGATCTCGAGCGCCTGTTCGGCGCCTTTCGAGCCCTTGTCGGCCCGCGCCCGCAGCTTGCCCCGCGAGGCGGCGGTCAGCGCGGTTTCACTGCCCGAGAAGCAGGCGGACAGGACCAGAAGCAGAAGGATCGCGCCGGCGGTGATCCAGAAGGCGGCGTCAAAGGTTGTCGAGACGGGTTCCATTGTCCAACATTCGGATTATGCGTTGCAGGGGTTATGGGGCGTGGACGCCGGTCATTCAAGGAAACAGGCGATGAAACTTGCCAATTCGGGCGCGCGGGACAAGCGGATATCGGCCTTCGACCGGCCTTGCGCGCCCCTGCATGCAACGCAGGCCCTGCAGGCCGTGGTGGACGCGGTACCAACCGCACCGGCGACCTCGACACCTGTTGTCGCTGCTAACCGTCCGAAGACGTGCCCCCCGAGGCCTTGCGCCGCTCTTCCTGCGCCAGCGGGTGCGCGTCGAACACCAGTTCGCGCAGCCGGTCCTCCAGCACATGGGTATAAATCTCCGTGGTGCCCACGTCGGCATGACCCAAGAGCGTCTGGATCGTCCGCAGATCGGCTCCTCCGGCCAGCAGGTGCGTCGCGAACGCGTGGCGCAGCGTGTGCGGCGATACCCGCTCGGGGCTGATGCCGGCGGTCACCGCGAACTCCTTCACCAGCAGGAAAAAGCGGTTGCGCGTAAGGTGTCCCGTCTTGCCGCCCGAGGGAAACAGAAAAGGAAAGGCCGGCTTGCCCTTCGCCTTCGCCGCCGCCTCGGCGTCATCGCGCGCCTTCAGCCAGTTGTTGAGCGCCGCTCGGGCCGGGGGCGACATCGGCACCAGCCGCTCCTTTCCGCCCTTGCCGCGCACCAGCAGCATCTGCGGATCGCCCCGGCAGGACGCCACCGGCAGCGACACCAGCTCGGTCACCCGCATCCCCGTGGCATAGAGCAACTCCATCAGGCAGGTGTTGCGCAGCCGGTCGACCTTGCCCCGCCCCGTCTGCCGCGCCGCTTCCAGCAGGCGGTCCACCTCTTCCAGTTGCAACGTCTTGGGCAGGCGCTTGTCGCGCCCAGGCCCCTTGATCTGAATCGCCGGGTTGTCGTCGCGAAGCCCCTCGTCAAAGGCAAAGCGGTAGAACTGCCTGATCGCCGACAGCCGCCGCGCCCGCGTCGACCGCGCCAATCCTTGTGCGTCGCAATGCACCAGATAATCCTCGATATCCGCCTGCGCCGCGCTGGCCGCGCCCTTGCCGCCGCGCGCCAGCCACTCGGTGAAATCCGTCAGGTCGCGCGCATAGGCCTGCAACGTGTTCTGCGCCGCCCCGGCCTCGGCGGCCTGCGCGTCGAGGAAATTCGCCAGCCAGTGCCGCGTGCTCACGTGTCGGCCTTCAGCAGCAGGATCTGCAAGGCCGCCTGCCGCGCGGTATCCTCCAGCCCGACGGCCCGCAGCGTCGACAGGCCCGCCACGATGTCACTGGCTTGGTTCGGCCCGGCTGTGTCCAGCTGCAACGCCGCGGTCAGGATCGCCTGACCCAGCCGCCCGGCCTTCAGCATGTCGGCATGGTCGGGATGGGCCTCCGTTGCGGCAAAGGCCTCGGCGATGGCGATCTGCGGCGTCTCGCTGGCCAGCGCGGCGTCCGGCGCGCCCTGTGCCACCCCGACCAGGAACCGCGACCGCGCATCGCTTCCGGCAAGGTCGGGGGCCAAGGTCTCGTAATCCTGCGACAGAAGCGCGATTTCGAACGCTGCCTCCCGCGCCCGCCCGTCCAGGTCCAGCGTCGAGAGCGACTGCGCGAAAAGTGTGGCAAAGGCCACGGCCAGCCCTTCACGCTTCATGTCGCGCCACAGCCCCGGCAGGTGTCGCGCCACGGCTTGCGGATCGGTGTCCACGATTGCCTGTTCCAGCTTCTGCACGCCCGCCACGCGGTCCCACACCCCGCCCGAGGCCGCCGGGCTCTGGTCGGTGTAAAGTCCCAACAGGCGGTTCGCGGGCAGGGCGCCGGTGCGGGTCAGCCGCTCGGCCGCCTCGATCTCGGCCTTCAGCCCGGTCAGCCCGCGCAGGTCGGCAACAGCGAATTCCCGCGGCAGGTTGCGCGTGGGCAGGGGCGTACCCGCCGCCTCGTACAGGCGATAGAGCAGCGGCGTCATCTCTGCCGAAGGGGCCAGGGACATCTCCGCGTCGATCGTCTCGGGGTCGAGGAACTGCGCCAGCAACCGCACGCTGGCAGCGTCGAGAACGCCCAGGGCCGTTGCCGTCTCGTAGGTCAGCGCGGCTGTCTGCCACGCGCCGGTGCGCGCCCCGCAATAGATCCGCGCGTCATAGCGCTCGCTCAGGTCCGGGTCCTGGGACAGCGCCGCGCAAGCCTCCTCTTCGGTGCCACTCAACAGGGCAAGGTCGAACCACTGGTCGAAAAGGCTCGCGTCATAGGGACCGGCCTGTTGCACCAGCGCCAACGCCGGATCCACCGCCCCCATCTTGCGCAGCGCCATGAGCCGCGCGCGCAAGAACCGCGCCTCCGGGCCGGCGTCCGCGGGCGCCTCGGCCTCGGCCAGCAACAGGGTATAGTACAGCGCCTGAATCGCCGGCAGAGGGTCCGACGGCAGGCGCGAGAACATCGACACCAGCGTGTCGGTACCGCTCCCGGCCCACAGGTTCGGCGGCAAACCCGTCGTGCTGCCGGGCAATAGCCCCGCTCCGTCGGGCTGTGCGCCGTCCAGCGGCATCACGTCCACATCCGGCACGACGGCGCCTTCCACGTCATCCGCGACTGGCGGGTTGAGCGCTTCCTCCAGCGGTCGGGCGACGCTGATCGGCGCGGGGTCCTTCAGCCAGTCGATGGCCGTCAGCGGCTCCTGCGCCATGGCCGGCGCGGCAAGAATTATGGAAAAAACAACGGTTTCAAGAGTCTTCAAGAATGATTTCCTGTCGAATTTCTTCTCGCTCGGGCGAAAAATCCGCCCCGAAGAAGGGGCCGATATAGGCATAGCCGATCAGCGCCAGGAACGCCAGAATACCAAGGTAGATCAGCCATTTGATCAATCTGAACATGTGTTGCCTGCCCGCGTTTTGCCGTCTTTTACCACTTTATAACTGGCAATTTCATCAAGATCACGTCATTCAGTGCACGAAAAGACAAGATTGGCATAGGAGCGCCGACATTGGCCGGCACCGAGCGTTGGCAATTGAAGAAAACCGTCGTGCTCGTGGGGATGATGGGGGCAGGAAAAACCGCTGTTGGCAAAGCTTTGGCGGCCATGCTTGATGTGCCGTTCCTCGATTCGGACGTCGAGATCGAGGCCGCCGCCAACATGAAGATTTCCGAGATTTTCGCCCGCGACGGCGAGGCGTTCTTTCGCGACCGCGAAACCCGGGTCATCGACCGTCTGCTCGACGGCCAGCGCGGCATCCTGTCCGCCGGCGGCGGCGCGTTCCTGTCCGAGCGCAACCGCGCCCTGATCGGCGCCAAGGGCGTGTCGGTCTGGCTCAAGGCCGATCTTCGGCTTTTGTGGAACCGGGTAAAACACAAGGATACCAGACCTTTGCTGCGCACAGCTGATCCCCGAAAGACGCTGACGGACCTCTACGAGGCCCGTCTGCCCTTCTACCAGATGGCCGACCTCGCGGTGCCCGCGCACCCGACCTACACGATCGACCAGATGGCAGCCAAAGTGGCCGAGGCACTGGCCACCCGCCCCGACGTTCTGGAGCCCGCGCCATGACTGAACGCGTGAACGTGGCCCTGGGCGAGCGAGCCTATGACATCCATATCGGCCCCGGCCTTCTGTTGCGGTCCGGAGCGCTGATCGCGCCGTTGCTGCGCCGGCCCCGGGTCGCCATCGTAACCGACGAGACCGTGGGTGCCCTGCACCTCTCCACGCTTCAGGCGGGTCTGGGTTCCGAGGGCATCGACAGCACCGCCCTCGCGCTGCCCCCCGGCGAAGGCACCAAAGGCTTGCCACAGTTCGAACGCTGCGTCGAATGGCTTTTGTCCGAGAAGATCGAGCGCAGCGACGTGGTCATTGCCTTCGGCGGCGGCGTGATCGGTGATCTGGTCGGCTTTGCCGCCTCCGTCCTGCGCCGCGGCGTCCGCTTCGTGCAGGTCCCCACCAGCCTTCTGGCCCAGGTCGACAGTTCCGTGGGCGGCAAGACCGGCATCAACGCCCCCCAGGGCAAAAATCTGATCGGCGCCTTCCACCAGCCCAGCCTCGTGCTGGCCGATACGGACGTGCTGGGAACACTGAAAAATCGCGATTTCCTCGCCGGTTACGGAGAAGTGGTAAAGTACGGTCTGCTGGGCGACGCCGCCTTCTTCGACTGGCTCGAAACCCACGGCCCCGAGGTGGCACGGGGCGACATGCCCGCCCGGATCGCGGCGGTCAAACGCTCGGTCGAGATGAAGGCCGAGATCGTCATCGAGGACGAAAAAGAGCACGGGCGCCGCGCACTACTGAACCTCGGCCACACCTTCTGCCACGCGCTCGAGGCCGCCACCGGCTATGGCGACCGCCTGCTGCACGGCGAAGGCGTCGCCATCGGCTGCGCCCTGGCGTTCGAACTCTCCAGCCGCCTTGGCTTGTGTTCCCAGGAAGACCCCAGCCGCGTCCGCGCCCATCTGCGCGACATGAACATGAAGGTCGATCTGTCTGATATAGCAGGGGAATTGCCAAATGCAGACGGCCTTATCGACCTCATGGGCCAGGACAAGAAGGTGGTCGACGGCAAGCTGCGCTTCATCCTCGCCCGCGGCATCGGAGACGCTTACGTGGCCGAAGACGTGGATATGGAATTTGTTCGCAAGGTTCTGGATGACGCGCTCGCCGCCCGGTGACCTCACTTTCGGAGCGCCCGATCCTCTGTCTTTCTGACCCGGTAATCCCGCCGCCAGAAGATCCCGGATCAGGTCCGGGATGCCTCCCGCCGAATAGCGTAGGGTGGGTGGAAACCCACGCCCCGCACGGTCACTCTGTCCCGATTGCCTGCGACGCGTTCACCCGCGTCGACAACTCCTCCAAACTCTCGACCCGCTCGGAATACCTGTCCGTGAGATACCCCGCCTGTCCGCGTGTCAGGACCGTGAACTTCACCAACTCCTCCATCACGTCCACCACCCGGTCATACAGCGGCCCCGGCTTCATCCGATCCGCCTCGTCGAACGCGTCCCACGCTTTCGGCACCGAAGACTGGTTGGGGATCGTCAGCATTCGCATCCAGCGCCCCAGGATACGCATCTGGTTCACCGCGTTGAAGCTTTGCGACCCACCGCTGACCTGCGCCACAGCCAGCACCTTGCCCTGCGTTGGGCGAATCCCTCCGATCGGCGCCAGCGGGATCCAGTCGATCATGCTCTTCATCACGCCGGTCATCGCGCCGTGCCGCTCGGGGCTGACCCAGACCATGGCTTCGGACCACATCACCAACTCACGCAACTCCGCCACCTTCGGATGGCTGACTTCCGCGTCGTCGGGCAGGGGCAGCCCGCGGGGATCATACGTGCGGGTCTCGGCACCGAGGTGGCCCAAGATCCGCGCCGCTTCCTCGCTCAGCAGTCGTGAAAACGACCGTTCCCGCAAACTGCCATAGAGCAGCAGGACGCGCGGCGCATGGCACGCGCGCTCCGCCGGGAACAGCTTGTCATGATCGATATCGGGCAGGGCGCCCGTATTCAGGTTGGGCATGTCACTCATACGTGTCGTTCCTCTCTTTCGGCGAACCGGCGCCTTGTCCGGTTGGCAAACGCCACCAGCGACAGCATCACCGGCACTTCCACCAGCACGCCCACCACCGTGGCCAGTGCCGCCCCGGAATTGAGCCCGAAAAGGCTGATCGCCACCGCCACCGCCAGTTCGAAAAAATTCGACGTTCCGATCATCGCGCAAGGTGCCGCCACCCGGTGCGGCACGCGCATCATGTAGGCCGCGCCATAGGCCAGCACGAATATCCCGTAGCTCTGGATCAGGATCGGCACGGCGATCAGCGCGATCACCAGCGGGTTGGCCAGGATGATGCTGCCCTGCAAGCCGAACAGGATCACCACAGTGGCGATCAGCCCGATGATCGACCACGGCTTCACCTGCGCCGTGAACGCCTCGATCGCCGCTTTCGAGCCCAACATCCGCCGCGTCAACAGCCCCGCCACCAGCGGCAGCACCACGTAAAGCACCGTCGCCGTCACCAGTGTCTGCCACGGCACCGCGATGTCCGTGACACCCAGCAGAAGCGCCACGATGGGGGCGAATGCGAAGACCATGATCAGGTCGTTCACCGACACCTGCACCAGCGTGTAGGTCTCGTCGCCCTTCGTCAGTTGCGACCACACGAACACCATCGCCGTGCAGGGCGCCGCGCCCAGCAAGATCAGTCCCGCGATGTATTGCGCCGCATCCTCCGGCGCGATCCACGGCGCGAAAACGTATTCGAAGAACAGCACCGCCAGCAGCGCCATGGTGAAGGGCTTGATCAGCCAGTTGACCACCAGCGTGATCACCAGCCCCTTCGGCTGTTTCGCCACCGCCGGAATGGTGCTCAGGTCCACGCCGATCATCATCGGATAGATCATCGCCCAGATCAGCACCGCCACCACCAGGTTGACCCGCGCCACCTCCGCCGCCGCGACCGCCTCGACCAGCCCCGGCGCCACGGCCCCGATTGCAATACCCAGCACGATCGCCAGCGCGATCCAAACGCTGAGGTAGCGTTCGAAAACGCCCAGGCCGCTCTCCTTCGGTGTGTCGACCCTGTCGGTCATCTCTGGCCCTCGTTCCATTTTCGCAAAGTCAGCACTGAAGTGAAATACCGTCTATAAGCGATCGGCATCGCTCATGATTTCCGCCGCAGCAGTCTTCCACGAGATAGGCCAACAGCCCCCGGACCCCCTCGATCTCCGCACGGTAGCGCACCGACCGGCCCTCCCGCGCCGCCCGGATCAGCCCGGCCCGCGAAAGCACCGACAGATGCGCCGACATGGTGTTCTGGCGCACGCCGCACATCGCCGCGATCTCTCCTGCCGCCACCCCCTCGGGGCCGGCGCGCATCAACAGGCGAAATACATCCAGCCGCGTGTCCTGCGACAGGGCCTGAAGGGCGGAAAGGGCGCATGTTTTATCCATAAATCGAGAAGTATGGATATGTGTCGCGAAAGGCAAGCGACGTTTTCATCACCTGGGCCCGCTGCCGCCACGGCAGCACGGCACCGCAGGAACAAAACCCGTCGCCACCCGTTCCGCCGGGGCGAGGCTCACGCACAGGCGACATTCTCGAAACGAAAGGCCGATCCTCATGAAAGCCGCCCTCCACGACACATTCGGCGACCCGGCAAAGGTTCTCTACGCCGCCGACACAGATACGCCCGAGCCGGGCGAAGGGCAGGTGCGCGTCAAGGTTCTTTTGTCCCCCATTCACAATCACGATCTCTGGACGGTACGCGGCACCTACGGCTACAAGCCGCCGTTGCCCGGCGCCATCGGCGGTTCCGAGGCCGCGGGCATTGTCGATGCCGTGGGCGCGGGCGTCGATGACGGTCTCAAGGGCCAGCGCGTCGCCGTGGCAGGCGTGCATGGCACCTGGGCCGAGTATGTTCTCGCTCCCGCAAACGGGCTCTTGCCCTTGCCCGAGAAGATCTCCGACGAAGAGGGCGCGCAGCTCATCGCCATGCCGTTCTCGGCCATGTCCCTGCTCGACAGCCTGAAGGCCGACAAGGGCGACTGGATCATCCAGACCGCCGCCAATGGCGCGGTGGGCCGCATCATGGCTGTTCTGGCCCGCGAACGCGGCATCCACCTCGTCAACCTCGTGCGTCGGGACGAGGCCGTGCAGGACCTGCGCGAAGCAGGTACAGAGCATGTCTTTTCCACCTCTGACGGCGACTGGAAAGATCAGGTTCGCAAGACCGTAAACGACGGCAAAGTGGTCTCGGCCATCGATTCCGTCGGCGGCGACATCGCGGCGCATCTCGTCGACCTCCTGTCCAGCGACGGCGAGATCTTCGTCTTCGGAACTGCCACGGGCGAACCGATGCCGCTTGCCTCGGGACCGCTCATCATGAAGCAGATCACGGTCAAGGGCTTCTGGGGGGCGCGCGTCATATCCGAAATGGACCCCGAGCGCCGCGAGAGCCTGATGTCCGACCTTGTGGCGCTGGCAATGCAGGGCCAGCTGCCGTTGGCGACCAGCGGCACGTATCCCCTCGACCGGATCGCCGATGCGGTGAATGCGTCTCTGACCCCCGGTCGTGGCGGGAAGGTCATGCTGAAACCCTGGGCCAGCGATGACCCCGGTGCGTGAACGAGAACGACGCGGGATCTCATGAAATCCGGGGCCGCCCCGCCCGACAAAAACACGCCAAGGTTGAGTTTAGCCTTAGAATATGCTACTCTTCCGGTATCCGGACTTTTTCCCGGACCGATGTGAACTTTTTTCAATTCATTTTCTAATCAGGAGAATTTCCCATGCCAGGAATTCATCACGGCCTTACGCGGCTCGACCAACTCGTCAAGACATGTCTTCAGAACGAAGGTCCGGCGAAGCCCTTCGTGCAAACGCTGGGACGCCTCAAGCCGGCCAACCCGGTGTTCATCGAGAACATCACCCACCAGGATGTCGTGAACGCGCTCGACGCCCTGGCGCAATCCATGCGCGCCACCAGCATCGAGGACGGCCCGGCCGATGCCGGCATGACGTTCCTGGGCCAGTTCGTCGACCACGACATCACTCTCGACGCGACGTCCGCGCTCGGTACGCGGATCGACCCGGCGACGATCCGCAACATCCGCACGCCCGGCCTCGATCTCGATTGCGTCTACGGCGACGGCCCCGAGGCCTCGCCACATCTCTACGGCGCAGGCGAGCAGGATCACATGCTGATGTTCGGGCGCCAGGACAACGCGCTCGACCTGGCCCGGACCTGCGCCGGCAAGGCCCTGATCGGCGATCCGCGCAATGACGAGAACATCATCGTGGCCCAGATCCAGGGCATCTTCATCGAACTGCACAACATTCTCATGAGCAAGGTGATCGAGGGCGGCTCCGAGGCCGCCGACATCAAGGCTTGCGCCCATTCAGGCATGGCCGAGGAGGTCTGGGACGCCCATGTCTCGCCCGGCCTGACCAGTTTCCAGGAGGTGCGCCGCTTCATCCGCCTCCACTACCAATGGATCGTCTGGAACGAACTGCTCGACGCCTTCGTCCATCAGGACTGCCTCGATGCGGCCATGCACGCATTGGTCTTTGACTGGGACGCGCCGGTCATGCCGGTCGAATTCACCGGGGCGTGCTATCGATTCGGCCACGCCACCACGCAGTTCGAATACCAGATAAACGCCGTCGGAAGCCCCGTGCCGCTCTTCGCCACGCAAGGGTTCGGCAAGCGGCCAGAAGACCAGAACCTCGACTATAACCTTTTCTTCGAGATGGGCGGCGGCACCCAGTCGCAAAAGGCGCGTCCGGTCGGCCCGAAACTGGGCGCGGCGCTCCTGGAACTGCCCTTCGTCTCTGGTCAGATCGAGCTCAAGGACGTGAATGTCACCCTGACCGAGCCGCAATCGAAAAATCTCGCCCTGCGCAACATGGTGCGCGACCGCTACACCTATCAACTGGCCAGCGGCCAGCAGTTCGCGGCGCATCTGGGCACCGACACGGTCGAGGTTCCTCCCGAACTGAAGGACAAGGGCTTCAAGAAGACACCGCTGTGGTTCTATGCCCTGCAAGAGGCCAAGGAACAGGGCGGCGGCAAGCTCACCGGCGTGGGCGGCACCATCGTCGCCTCGGTCTTTGCCAACCTGCTCAAGCGTGATCCGACCACTTACGTGCACATCCCGCATTTCACGCCCTGGTCGGGCTTTGGCGGCAAACCGTCCTGCATGGCCGGGATCATCGCCTATGTCGAGGCGCATCGCAGCCATATCCTGCACCCTGACAAACTGAAATGCGGCTGAACACGCACGGTGGCTCCCAAGCGTAACGCGCCGTTTTCTTGAAAAGAAAACGCCCCGGAATTTTTTAAAAATTCCGGGGCGCCAATGTCTTACCCGACGATCTTCACCAGCGCGTGCCGCTTTTTCCCCGCCGACAGCTTGATCGGGCTGGCCAACGCCTGCGCGTCCACCATCAGCCCCGCATCCGTCAGCGGCTGGTCGTCCATCCGGGCGCCGTTCTCGGCAATCAGGCGCTTGGCCTCCTTGCCCGATCCGGCCAGTCCCGATTTCACGATCAGCTGCACGATGGAGATTCCATCGCCCACATCCGCCGCCGACAGTTCCAGCGTCGGCAGGTCGTCCCCGACGCCGCCTTTCTCGAACACTTCCCGGGCCGTGGCCTGCGCCTTCGCCGCCGCGTCGGCCCCGTGCAGCAGGGTCGTGACCTCGTTCGCAAGGATCACCTTGGCCTCGTTGATCTCTGCTCCCGACAGGGCGCCCAGCCGCTCACACTCGTCCACCGGCAACTCTGTATAAAGCTTCAGGAACCGCCCCACATCGGCATCCATCGTGTTCCGCCAGAACTGCCAGAACTCGTAAGGCGACCGCATGTCCGCGTTCAGCCACACCGCGCCATCCGCCGACTTGCCCATCTTGCGCCCGTCCGCCGTTTCCAGCAGGGGCGAGGTCAGGCCATAGATCTCGTGGTCCAGCACCCGCCGCGTCAGGTCGATCCCGTTGACGATATTGCCCCACTGGTCCGACCCGCCCATCTGCAGCAGGCAGCCATAGCGCCGGTTCAGCTCCAGAAAGTCATAGGCCTGCAGGATCATGTAGTTGAACTCCAGGAACGACAGCGATTGCTCCCGGTCCAGCCGCGACTTGACGCTCTCGAAGGACAGCATCCGGTTGACGGAAAAATGCCGGCCAATGTCGCGCAGGAACTCCAGGTAGTTCAGCCCGTCCAGCCACTCGGCATTGTTCAGCATCATCGCATCGGTCGGCCCGTCGCCATAGGCCAGGTACCGCGCGAAAACCTGCTGCATCCCATTGATATTGCTCTCGATCTGCTCGGGCCCCAGCAAGGGCCGCTCGTCCGATCGAAAGCTCGGATCGCCTACCTTCGTGGTCCCGCCACCCATCAGCGTGATCGGCTTGTGCCCCGTCTTCTGCAGCCAGCGCAGCATCATGATGTTCAGCAGGTGCCCCACATGCAGCGACTGCGCCGTGGCGTCATAACCGATATAGGTCGGCACCACGCCCGCGCTCAGCGCGTCGTCCAGCCCCTGGTAATCCGTGCAATCGGCCAGGTAGCCGCGCTCGATCATCGTGGCCATGAAATCCGATTTGGCGTGGTAGGTCATATTGCTTGTCCCAGCTGGTTTTGCGCGGCATGTATAGGGATGGTTCAGGCGAAGGAAAAGGCCATGTTGAAGGCCGGTTTGAAGAGCGGCCCGGTCTGGGCGCTCGGGGCGATGTCGGGCACCTCGCTGGACGGGGTCGATGCCGCCATGGTCCAGACCGATGGCGAGACGATCTTTGCCTTCGGCGACAGCGCCTATCGCTCATATACCCCCACGGAAGAGGCCGTTCTGCGCGACGCCCTGGGCAAGTGGCCGGGCGAGGTGGGGCAGGAGGTCCTGCCGCTCGTCCAGCAGGCCCATGTCGACGTGCTGTCGCGCTTTTCCGGTGCACAGCTCGTGGGGTTTCACGGCCAGACCCTCGCGCACGAGCCGCAAGGGCGCGGCACCCACCAGCTTGGCGATGGCGAGGGGCTGGCCATGCATCTCGGCCTGCCGGTCGTCTGGGATTTCCGTTCGGCCGACGTGCGCCTGGGCGGCGAGGGCGCGCCGCTCGCGCCGTTCTTCCATTTCGCCTGCGCCAGGTGGATCGGCGCCGACCGTCCGCTCGCGTTCCTCAACCTCGGCGGGGTGGGTAACATCACCTGGATCGATCCCAGCCGCGACCGCCCCGACCAGGATGGCGCGCTCCTGGCTTTCGACACCGGCCCCGCAAACGCCCCCATCAACGACCTGATGATGCAGCGCCGGGGCGAGCCTTGCGACCGCGACGGCGCGTTGGCGCTCAAGGGCACCGTGGCCGAGGGCGCGCTCGAGCTTTTCCTCGACGAGCCATACTTTCGCAAGATCCCCCCAAGAGCCTCGACCGTGACGCCTTCGCCGATCTCTACACCCTCGTGCACGAACTTTCAGATGCCGACGCCGCCGCCACTCTCACTGCGATGAGCGCGGCGGCGGTCCTCCAGGCGATGGAGCATTGTCCGTCCCCGCCGGAGCGCCTGCTGGTCTGCGGCGGCGGGCGTCGGAACCCGGTGATGATGGCCATGTTGCGCACGGCGCTCGACGCGGTCGTCGACCCGGTCGAGGCGGTGGGCCTGGACGGCGACATGCTCGAGGCGCAGGCCTTCGGCCATCTCGCCGTGCGCGTCCTGCGCGGCCTGCCCACCTCTTGCCCGTCGACCACCGGCGTCGCGGCGGCAGTGGCCGGCGGCACCGTCAGCTGGCCGGATGGGAGTTCGCGATGACCTATGCGCTCGACAATGGTATGCCCGTCCGCCTGGGCCTCATCGTGCTCAGCACCGACGAGACGCTCGAAACCGAGGCCCGTACGATCCTTGCGGGCCGCGATGTCGGCCTGCATCACAGCCGCATCTTCTCCGACAGCGAGGTGACGCCCGAGAACCTTCTGTCGATGCAGGAGCGCATGGCCGCCTCCGCCGCGCTGCTGCCCGGCGGGCTCGACGCGGTGGGCTACGGCTGCACGTCCGCCTCGGCCCTGATGGGCGCGGCTCTGATCGAGGGGCAGGTGCAGCTTGCCCATCCCGGCGTGCCGGTCACCAACCCGATCAGCGCCGTGGTGGCCGCCCTGAATACACTCGGCGCGGCCCGGATCGCCATGGTCACGCCCTACGCGGCCGACGTCGTGGCCCCCTTGCGCAGCTTCCTGGAAACCCGCGGCATAGAGGTGGCACACAACTTCAGCTTCGGCGAGACCGACGACCGCCGCGTCGCCTGCATCACCGAAGCCTCCACCCACGCCGCCGTCACCGAGGCCTCCAGGGCGACGGGCGTGCAGGCCGTCTTCACCTCCTGCACCAACCTGCGCACCTTCGGCGTTATCGACGCGCTAGAGACCGAGCTTGGCCTCCCGGTCATCAGTTCCAACCAGGCGCTGATGTGGCACCTGCTGGGCCGCGCCGGCGCCGATGCCCGCGGATGGGGGCCCGGCCGGCTCTTCCAGGCCGAAGGTGCGCGCACCGCCGTTGCCTGACGGCCCGCCCTTCGCGACCCCGTCCCGGGCCTGATCCGGGATGATATCCGCCACGAAGGGTGGGTGGAAACCCAAGCGCCGCGCCGACATCCACCACCCCGCACGCCCCCAGCCTTTCGCAGCGCCGCCAGGGCGGGCAGGGCGCTCAAAAAAAGGGCCGCCAGACGGGGGAAACCGCGCATCACCCAAACATCTCCGAGACAGGACGCGAAAAAGCGCGCTATTCTCGGGGCGCGGGGGCCGCATGACACGCGTTGCATCCCGACAAGAAAAAAAACGGCCGCCAAAAGGCCGATCCAACAAGGAGAAGAGAATGGATTTCCTCGACAAACTGACGCGCGACCTGCGCACGCGCCGCATCTCGCGCCGCCGCTTCATGCAACAGGGTCTGGCGGCGGGCGCCACCATCTCGGCGCTCTCGCTCACCGCCGACATGGTCCACGCCCAGACCCCGAAGAAGGGCGGCCATTTCCGCGTCGCCCGCGGCCACGGCGCCACCACCGACAAGCTCGACCCCGGCGTGATCGAGAACGGCTACACCATCGGCCTCGCGCTCGGCGGCTACCAAGGCTACCTGACCGAAATCGCCCCCGACGGCAGCCTTGCGCCCTCGCTCGCCGAAAGCTGGGAGTCCTCGCCCGACGCCAAGACCTGGACGTTCAAGCTGCGCGACGGCCTCGAATTCCACAATGGCCGCACCGTCAAGGCCAGCGACGTCGTGGCCTCGATCAACCACCACCGGGGCGAGGGAAACACCTCCGCAGCCGGCCCGCTGGTGGCGCCCGTGGTCGACCTCAAGGCCGACGGCGACCTCGTCGTTGTGGTCGAGCTGGAGAGCGGCAATGCCGACTTCCCCTTCATCATGACCGACTACCACCTGCCGGTGATGCCCGCCAACGACGACGGCACGATGAACTGGCAGGATTACATCGGCTGCGGCTCCTACGTGCTCGACAATTACGACGCCGGCGTCAGTTCGCAGCTTTTGCGCCACGCCAACCACTGGTCCGACGACGTGGCGTTCTTCGACACGGTCGAGGTGCTGTCGATCATCGACCAGAACGCCCGCACCTCGGCACTGGTCTCCGGCGACGTCCACGTGATCGACCGGGTCGACCTCAAGACCGCCGCGCTGCTGGGCCGCCGGCCCGGCGTCAACCTCAAGACCACCACCGGGACGCTGCACTATTCGTTGCCGATGCTCTGCGACACCGACCCCTACACCGACAACAACATCCGCCTTGCGGTGAAATACGCCATCGACCGGCAGGAACTGGTCGACAAGATCCTCTTCGGCTACGGCGAGGTCGGCAACGACCATCCCATCGGCTCGGGCCAGCGGTTCTACAATGGCGAACTGGAACAGCGCCAGTACGATCCCGACCGCGCCAAGTTCCACCTCAAGGAAGCCGGCCTCGACTCGCTGCAGATCGAGATCATGGCCTCCGAGGCCGCCTTTGCCGGCGCGGTGGACGCCGCCATCCTGATCCAGAACTCCGCCAAGGGTGCCGGCATCGACCTCAAGGTCAACCGCCAGCCCAACGATGGTTTCTGGGCCGATCACTGGATCAAGTCGCCCTTCATCACCAGCTACTGGAGCGGCCGCCCGGTCGAGGACCAGATGTTCTCGACCACCTACCAGACCGGCGTGGCGTGGAACGAGTCCAAGTGGTCCAACGAACGTTTCGACAAGCTCTTGATCGAGGCGCGCGCCGAACTCGACGAGGCCAAGCGCCGCGACATGTATTTCGAGATGCAGAAGATCCTGAACGAAGAGGGCGGCTCGGCCATCCCGATGTTCGCGTCCTACGTCTTCGGCGTGGGCGACGATGTCGGCATGCCCGAGCAAATTGCGACCAACTGGGATCTCGATGGCGAGCGTTACATGGAACGGTGGTGGCTGAACGCCTGACCTGAAACGAACGGGCGGCGCCGGACCCGGCCCCGCCCTCTCCGGACCACGGTTCCTGCCGTCGCAGGCCCGGGTTTCGGCCTATCAGGCTGCGAAATATCCGCCGCTTCCGCGCGATTTTCCCATGAAATCGATGGGAAATGCCGGCCCAGCCATAAATTGCGCTTAATTTTCGGGCAGTTTCATGAACCCGAATGGCCCACGCGAATGCGTTGGCATGTTATTGAATTCACTGGATTAAATCAGAACGCCACGGTGCCGCGACCCATGCCATCGGCCCACCGGCAGGCCGGACAAGTGCATTGACACGATACGGCGGGGCCATCAGCCTAGGGTCAGTCACGAACGAAATGGGAGATTTGAAATGGCTAGATTTTTGCCCACATCCTTTGCCGCCGCGGTCGCCGCGGGCATTGCGCTCAGCGCGAGCGTCGCGAACGCCGAGACCTGGCGCTACGCTTTCGAGGAGGCGCTTGACGAGGTGCAGGGTGTCTATGCCCAGAAGTTCAAGGAAGAGGTCGAGGCCAATTCCGACCACACCGTTCAGCTCTTCCCCTACGGCACGTTGGGCGAATCCGCCGACACGATGGAGCAGGCCCAGACCGGCATTCTGCAATTCGTCGATCAAAGCCCCGGCTTCACCGGGTCGCTGATCCCCGAGGCGCAGGTCTTCTTCGTGCCCTACCTCTTGCCGCAGGACACCGAGAAGCTTGGCGAGTTCTTCCGCACCTCCAAGGCCATCAACGAGATGTTCCCCGAGCTTTACGCCGAACAGGGGCTGGAACTGCTGACCATGTTTCCCGAGGGCGAGGTCTGCATGACCACGCAGGAACCCGTCAGCGGTCCGCCCGATCTCGATCAGGTCAAGTTCCGCGTCATGACCAACCCGCTCCTGGTGGAAAGCTACAAGGCCTTCGGCGCCACGCCCACGCCGCTGCCATGGGGCGAGGTCTACGGCGCGCTTCAGACCGGCATCATCCAGGGCCAGGAAAACCCGATGTTCTTCATCGAGTCGACCAAGATGTACGAGGTGACCGAGGTCATCACCTGCGCCGGTCACAATAACTTCACCACAGCCGTGATGGCCAACAAGGAATTCTATGACGGCCTGTCCGAAGAGGACCAGACGGTGATCCAGAACGCGATCGACGTCGCCTTCGACCACATCATCGAGTACCAGAAGGGTCTTCACGAAGAGAGCATCGAAAAGATCAAGGAAGCCAAGCCCTCGATGCAGGTCAACACCCTTTCCGAGGAAGAACGCCAGCCCTTCGTCGAGGCCGGCGCCTCGGTCGAGGAGACATTCCTCGAAATGACCGGCGAAGGCGGCAAGAAAATCCTCGACCAGCTCAAGGCCGATCTGGAAGCCGTGCAATAACAACAAGGCCGCGCGGCGGCCGCGCCTTCGGGGCGCGGTCGCTGACGCATCTTCTGAACGCGGGGACAGGCTATGTCAGACGAACACGGCTCTCAGATACAGTCTCAGACCGAGACGACCGGATTGGATGACGAACCCACGGGCGAATACGTCTCCACGCTGCCGGGACTTCTCGGCACCATCGACATTCTCATAAGCAAGATCGAGGCGGTGATGCTCGCCGTCGGCGTCCTTCTGATGGCGGCCAATACCATCGCCAACGTCGTCGGGCGCTTCGTCTTCCAGAACAGCATCTTCTTTTCCGAGGAACTGAACCGCATCCTTATCATCCTGATCACCTTTGCCGGGATCAGCTATGCCGCCCGCCACGGCCGGCATATCCGCATGTCTGCGATCTACGACACCATGCCGCCCCGGGCGCGCAAGCTGATGATGATCGTCATCACGCTGGTGACGGCGGTGTTCATGTTCGGGCTGGCATACTACGCCTACACCTACATTCTCACCCAGGCCGGGCGGGGCCGCGTTCTGCCGTCCTCTCCAGATCCCTGTCTGGATCACGCTCGTCTGGGTGCCGGTGGGTTTCTTCATGACCGGGGTGCAGTATCTGCTGACCGCGATCAAGAACATCATCGACAAGGATATCTACCTCTCGACCGCCGTGCTCGAAGGGTATGACGACACCGAGAAGGAGGTCTGACAGATGGCCCTCACCATCTTTTCCATAATGATCGTCCTCCTGCTGCTTGGCTTTCCGATGATGATCCCGCTGATCGTCGGCGCCTTCGTCGGTTTCTTCACCATGTTCGGCGGCTTCGGCCAGCTTGAAACCATGATCCAGCAGATCATGGCCGGCATCCGCCCCGCCTCGCTGATCGCGGTGCCGATGTTCATCTTCGCGGCCGACATCATGACGCGCGGCCAGTCCGCCAACCGCCTGATCGACCTGGTGATGTCCTTCGTGGGCCACCTCAAGGGCGGCCTTGCCGTGTCCACCGCCGCCGCCTGCACCATGTTCGGCGCGGTCTCGGGCTCGACCCAGGCGACCGTGGTCGCCGTGGGCTCGCCCCTGCGGCCCCGGATGCAGAAGGCGGGCTACAACGACAGCTTCATCCTGGCGCTCATCGTCAACGCCTCCGACATCGCCTTCCTGATCCCGCCCTCCATCGGCATGATCATCTATGGTGTGGTCTCCAACACCTCCATCGCCGAGCTTTTCATCGCCGGCATCGGCCCCGGCCTGCTGATCCTGGTGCTGTTCTCGATCTACGCCTGGATCTACGCGATCCGCAACAACGTGCCGACCGAGCCGAAATACAGCTGGGGCGAACGCCTTACCGCCGGGCGCAAGGCGCTCTGGCCGCTGGGTTTTCCGGCAATCATCATCGGCGGCATCTACGGCGGTATCTTCAGCCCGACCGAGGCGGCGGCGGCCTGCGTGCTCTACGCGCTGGTGCTCGAGGTCATCATCTTCCGTGAACTGGACCTCAAGGGCGTCTACGAAACCGCCAAGTCCACTGGCCTCATCACGGCCGTGGTGTTCATCCTCGTGGGGGTCGGTGCCGCGTTCTCCTGGGTCATCTCCTTCGCCCAGATCCCGCAGGAAATCCTCGGCTCCATCGGCATCGACGAGATGGGCCAGATCGGCGTGCTCTTCGTCATCTCCGTCGCCTTCTTCGTCGGCTGCATGTTCGTGGACCCGATCGTCGTGATCCTCGTGCTGGTTCCGATCTTCGCGCCGGTGGTCGATTCCGTCGGCCTCGACCCTGTGCTGGTCGGCACGATCATCACGCTTCAGGTCGCCATCGGCTCGGCCACGCCGCCTTTCGGCTGCGACATCTTCACGGCCATCGCCGTGTTCAAGCGGCCCTACATGGAAGTGATCCGCGGCACGCCGCCCTTCATCTTCATCCTGTTGTCAGTCGCCGTGCTGCTGATCTTCTTCCCCCAGATCGCCCTGTTCCTGCGGGACCTGGCCTTCGACAAGTAACCGGAGGAGAGACATGTACAAATCAATCCTGGTGCCCTTCGACGGGTCGCCCAACTCCGAGCTGGCCCTCGACAAGGCCCTTGAGATGGCAGCCCTCTGCGGCGGCGCCGATCTGACGCTGCTGACGGTCTACCGCCACCATTCGATGCTCGAGGCGTCGCTGTCCATGGTCCGCCCGGACGATCCCGGCAACATCGACGACGCCATGCGCTCCCATGCGGAGGAAGTCGTGGCAACCGCCAAGAAACGCGCGCAGGAGGCGGGCAAGACCAATGTCCGCGCCTTCGTCAAGGCCGGCCCCACCTCGCGCAATATCGTCAAGTTCGTCGAGAACCACGGCATCGACCTCATCGTGATCGGCCGCCGCGGTATGGGCTCGATGGAAGGCTACCTTCTGGGCAGCGTTTCGCAGAAGGTCACGTATCTCTCACCGGTGCCGGTGCTGATCGTCTGAAGTAACCGGCGCGACGAACGGGGCAGGGGGATGCAGCCTGTCTTGCCCCGGGTCGTACCGCAACGCTCGACCAAAGAAAAAGCCGCGCCACGATCTACCGTGGCGCGGCCTATTGTTTCAAGGTGCCGTGGTGTTACGCCGTCGCCATCATGAACAGGACGTAGATCGAGACAAGGGTCAGGCCGATCGTACCGGCCCAGGCCAGCCCCATCATGAAGCGGCCGGGCATGTGCTCGCGCTCCTCGGGTGTCTGAAAGCCGTCGGTGACCGCCTTGATCGTCAGCCAGTAGATGACCGGCGAGAACACGAGGGCGAGGATCGAGGCGAGTTGCACCACCAGGATCGGCTTCGGCATGCCGAACATCACGGCAGCGCCGCCGATGACCCACAGCACCTGGAACCCGCGGTTGATCAGCTTGCGGGTCGTGGGTTTGTCCCAACTTGTCTTCAGCCGCACACAGCATTCCTCGAACACCCGTGCCTGACCGTCGAAATAGGTGAAGACGGTCGAGAACAGCGCCGCGATACCACCCGCGATGATGACCGGGAAGACCCACGCGCCGAACGTGTCGGTGTAGATACGCGCGATCGTCACGCCCATTTCACGACCCGCGGGAACCAGGCCGATCGGGTTCAGAACGACGGCACCGACGATCAGGAACACCATGCCGGTCAGCGCCGCGATGATATAGGAAACGTTCATGTCCCGGCGGTACAGGATCATCGAGTTCTTCATGTAGTCGGGATGCACTTCGACCGTATGGCCTTTCTCACGCATCTCCCTGACGTAGACCATGCCGCTTTTCTTGTCGACGGCCCAGTTGGACTGCATCGCCGAAACCTCGGTCGTGGTCGGGAAGTACCCGAACATCGACCCGAAAAGGATCATGGCACCGGCGGGCGGCAGGCTCGGCAGCAGCCGCGACAGGTATTCACCCGGGGGCGGCGCCTGCAACGCGAAGGCGATGAAGGACGACAGCGCGAAGACGATGATCGCGACTTTCACGATGCCTTCGAACACTTCGTACTTGCCCAGCCACAGGATCGCGACGCTGATCAGCAGAACGGACATCGACCACATCTCGAGAGACATGAACGGGAAGGCAGCCCAGAGCAGCGCACCGCACCCGAGCGCCCGCCCGGCGATGCCGAAGGTGTTGGCCAGCGACTGGAAACCAAGATACCAGAACGGCCACTGGCCGACCCGGGCATAGGCGTTCATGATGCTTTCACCCTTCACCATCGTGTAGCGGTGGGCGAATTCAAAGCAGCAATACTTCAGGATATAGGCCGCCGGGATGATCCATAGCAGGGCGTAACCGAACTGCGCGCCAGCCGTGGGCCCGTGCATGATATGGCTGGCGCCGATGCCGGTCATCGCGGCGGCGATGCCGGGGCCGGCGTTCTTCCAGGTGTCTTTCAGCGTCGTTCCGGGCGCATCCAGATAGATTGTCTCGCCCGCCGATGCGTCGGTCGCGCCCTTGGCGGCATCCTTTCCCCCCAAAGGTATCGAAATGTCACTCAACTCTTGTCCTCCCAGACATGTAACATGCCCTCGGCAGTAACGGCGCCCGATGGGCGTTAGCCAATCGGGGGGCCGCGACACGCGTCGGGCGACTCTTGTTTTTCAAGGCAGAATGAAGCGCTGCGAACCTCCTCGTTCGCGTCATCTTTTTCGCCTGCACTGGTAGGCTGGCATCCCACACACCAAATATCAAGCGAAATATACCTTTGGTTGCGCAAAATGTTTCACAGCCGATGCGGTCACAGCCAAGCCGCCCGTGGTGCGAACGAGAAATTTCAAGAGGCTTCGCGGAAATCGTATTTATATCAGAGGTATATTGCGGTCAATCATTGCCTGCGATGACATGGGCGAAACACTGCTCGTCTCGCCTCAAGGGCGAAGCAAATGACCATATGTGTTCCTTGTACGCGGCGCACCTAACCCTCATGCGCAGAAATTTCGCGCCTTGTCGATGTCTTTCGTACGCCCAACCCCGAGCCCTCGCGCGCGAAGCCCGAACATTTCACGGTCCCTGGCCCGATCTTTTGGCCCGCTCATGCGTTGAGCCTGTAACACGGCAAAGCAAAGGGAGCGGCCTCATGCAAGACTACGCCCGGGAACATCCCGCCGATCATCCTGCCCGCATTCCGCGCCGCGGCTGGTGGGACATCGTGCTTCGGGTCAAGTCCGGCATTGTCGACGATCACATGTCGGTGGTGTCTGCCGGGGTCGCCTTCTTCGGGCTGCTTGCGATCTTTCCTGCTGCCGTCGCGCTCATTTCCATTGCGGGCGTCCTGCTCGATCCAAGCGATGTCGCCACGCAGTTGAAAGAGATCGTCGCCATCCTGCCCCAGAATGCGGCCGAAATCATCCGCGACCAGGTGCTCAAGGTCACCGGCGGTGACGAAAGCGCCACGAGCCTTGCCGCCATCATCGGCCTTTTGCTGGCGCTATACGGCGCGACCAAGGGGATGATGACGCTGATGGAGGGCATGAACATCGCCTATACCGAGGAGGAAACCCGCGGCTTTGTCGCCCTTTACGCCACCGGCGTCGCACTCACGCTGTTCATCATTGCGGGCCTGCTGGTGTCGCTCGGCGCGATGATCGTCTTGCCCAACGTCATCGGCTTTCTCGGTCTGCCGGACGGATTGGAAACCGCGATTTTGTGGCTCCAGTGGCCGATCCTGGCCGTCTTCGCTATCCTCGGCCTTGCAGTGCTCTACCGCTTCGGTCCCTCCCGTCCGCCCGCCCGCTGGCGCTGGATCAGCCCCGGCGCGGTGGCCGCCACGGCCCTGTGGCTCATCGGCACCGTCGCCTTCTCCATCTACACGCAGAATTTCGCCAGCTACAACGAGACCTACGGCACTCTGGGCGGCGTCATCATCCTGCTGACATGGCTGTGGCTCTCGGCCTTCATCGTGCTGGCGGGCGCCAAGCTGAACGCCGAGATCGAGCGTCAGGCTGACGAGGACGCGCCAGCCCCACGCTGATCCGCTGCAGCCCCCGAATGCAGAAAAGCCCCGGCGCGAACCGGGGCTTTTCCCTCTTCACTGGCCTGATTCTCAGGCCCGGCGGCGGCGGCGTCCGCCCCGTCCGCCACGTCCGGTCTCTTCTTCGCCGGCTTTCGGCGGGGCCTTGTTGAACTTGATCCACTCGCCGCCATGCGGGTCGTTATTGGTCAGGAAGTTGGCAGCGCGGATGGCCTCCATCTCCTTGCCGGCACGCGGCTTTGTGCTTCCCAGGCCGAACATCTGGCAGAAGGTCTCGTCGTCCATATCCTCGGGGATGATGATCCCCGCCGCTTCGGCCTCGGCCCGCTTGGCGGCCTTGTCGGCCTCCTTCACGGGCAGGGCGATCGGGTTCATGATGGCGCTGGTCATGCCCGCACCCATCGCCATCGGCAGGAACGCGTTGTTGATCCCGTGCCGGTTCGGCAGGCCAAAGCTGATGTTGGACGCGCCGCAGGTGGTGTTCACGCCCAGCTCCTCGCGCAGGCGGCGGACAAGGGTAAACACCTGCTGACCGGCCGTGCCCATGGCGCCGATCGGCATGACCAGCGGGTCGACCACGATGTCATGCGCCGGAATGCCGAAATCGGCGGCCCGTTCCACGATCTTCTTGGCCACGGCAAAGCGCACGTCGGGGTCTTCGCTGATCCCGGTGTCGTCGTTCGAGATCGCCACCACCGGCACGTTGTATTTCTTGACCAGCGGCAGAACCAGTTCCAGCCGCTCTTCCTCGCCGGTAACCGAGTTCAGCAGCGGACGGCCCTCGCAGGTCTCAAGCCCCGCTTCCAGCGCACCGGGCACCGAGCTGTCGATGCACAGCGGCACATCCACCAGCCCTTGCACCAGTTCCACGACCTTGCGCATCAGCGGCGGCTCGGTCTGGTTCGGATCGGGGTTCGAGTTGTAGACAACGCCCGCGTTGATATCCAGAACCGTGGCACCCGCCGCGACCTGCGCGATGGCGTCGGCCTCCACGGTCGAGAAATCGCCCGCTTCCAGCTCGGCGGCCAGCTTCTTGCGGCCCGTGGGGTTGATCCGCTCACCGATCACACAGAACGGCTGGTCGAACCCGATGATGGCGGTCTTGGTTTTGCTTTCGACGATGGTACGCGTCATGACTTATCCTTGTTTGGCAGCAGGCACCGCCGAGGCGCCGCCATTTTCGATCGCCCACTCGGCATTGGTCTTGATGCCGCCCAGCGGGAAGAAGTGAACGTTGGTGATGTTGAAATCCGGGTTGGCCGCCTTGTGCGCCGCCAGCTTGGTCAGAACATCCATGGGCTCGTAGGGCAAGAGCAGCTTGGACACGTCCATCGCGCGCTTCTGCAGCACCTTCAGCGACGGACCCACGCCACAGGCGATGGCAAACTTGATCAGCGTCTGCAGCTTCGCAGGACCCGCAATGCCGATATGGATGGGCAGGGTCACACCGGCCGCGGCCAGGTCGTCGGCCCACTTGATGATCGGGTCGGCGTCGAACGCGAACTGCGTGGCCAGCGCCATCTCGGCATCCGTGCGCTCCGAGAATTTTTGCTTCCACTGCATCGCATTCTCGACGTTCTTCCTGCCGCCATCTGGGTCGATGTCGCGGTTGCCCTCGGGGTGGCCGGCCACGTGCAGCCGCTTGAATCCCGCCCGGTCGAACGCGCCGGTCTCCAGCAGTTGCATCGAGCTGTCGAATGCGCCGTGCGGCTCGGTGACGCCCCCGGCCAGCACCAGCGCCTGTTCGACGCCGGCCTCGCCCTGATAGCGCGCGATCCAGTCCTCCAGCGTCGCCTGGTCCTTGATGATCCGCGCCGGGAAATGCGGCATCACCTTGTAGCCCTCGGCGGCCACGCGCCTGGCGGTCGTGACCATGTCCTCGATCGGCGTGCCTTCGATATGCGCGATATAGACGCGCGTGCCCTCGGGCAGCAGGTCGCGGAAATTGTCCACCTTCTCGGCGGTGCGCGGCATCACCTCGATGGAATAGCCGTCCAGCAACGCCTCCACCTGCGGGTTGACCGTGCGCGCGCCCGGGGTCTCACGTTTCTTGAAGTTCAAAAGAGCCATCGCGGCCTCCCAGAAAGATTTGCGGCCCCCGCTCACTGCGAGCCGGCCCAACCGTCATTCGCGATCAGCTGCTTGATGCGGTCCTGATCGTATTCCGCGTCCAGCCGCGCGGCCTCGGCCTCGGCCACCGCATCGGCATCGCCTTCCACCTCATAGGGGGCCGCCTTGCGCCACTCGGCGAGATAGGCTTCGGTATCCTCGGCGCCGACTTTCATCGCCGTCCGGTCGATGGCCTGCTCGAACCGCTCGGGCAGGGGGCGCTTGGACCCGCGCCGGCCCTTGCCGACGATCACCTGCGCGGGGATGTCCCGCCAGTATACCACAGTCACATCAACCATCGCTGATTCCTCTACCTCGGTTGACTCTCTCTAATTCACCAGCCGGGTCCGACAGGGTCGTTTTTCGACTTAACGGCAACTTCCAGCGACGTCACCCTACCCAGCATGCCCTTTCAAGGCCACTGCCGGCCACCGGAAAATGATTCAAGTTTATCCTCCGCACGGCTCAAAGCTTGCGCGAACCCCTCGCAACCACTACCTTTAACTCAACTCGAAATGGAGGGCGTGTGTTATGGCGCCCAAGCGTCCCGAAAGTGCGGGCGCGGTCCCTCGTTCATCAGAACGGCCAAAGGTCGAAAGCCCCGCACTGATCTCGCCCGAATCCGGCCCGCTCTACGCGGCGCTGGATCTGGGAACGAACAGTTGTCGAATGCTGATCGCCCGCCCCGAGGGCGCTCAGTTCAAAGTCGTGGACAGCTTTTCGAAATCGGTGCAACTGGGGCAGGGGCTGGAACAGACCGGCAAGCTGTCGCGCGCCTCGATCTACCGCACCATTCAGGCCCTGCGGGTCTGCCAGCAGAAACTCAAGCGCAACAAGGTCCGGCGGATGCGCCTGGTGGCGACAGAGGCCTGCCGCCGCGCCTCCAACGGCACCGCCTTCATGAAAAAGGTCGAACGGGAAACCGGCCTGCGCCTCGACATCATCGAGCCGCAGGAAGAGGCGCAGCTTGCCGTCGTCTCCTGCGCGCCGCTGGTCAGCAAGAAGACCGAGCAGCTTCTGGTCGTCGATATCGGCGGCGGCTCGACCGAGCTTGTCTGGATCGACCTCACCAACGTACGCCCGCGCGACCGCGCCTCGGCCATCATGCGGATGCATGGCGGGTTTCCCGACGCCCGGCGCGTTGACGGCCCCTCGGCCCGCGTGGTCGACTGGATCAGCGTGCCGCTCGGGGTGGCGACACTGCGCGACCAGTTCAACGATGTCGAGGATGACGCCGCGCGCTTCGCCCTCATGAGCTGGTTCTTCGAGGAAAACCTCGCCGAATTCGCCCCCTACAAGGACGAGCCGCCGCGCGACGGCTTCCAGATCATCGGCACTTCGGGCACGGTCACGACCGTCGCCGCCAGCCACCTTGGCCTCAAGCGGTACGACCGCAACAAGGTCGACGGGCTGCGCATGACCTCCGACCAGATCGACCGGGTGATCCGCGACTACCTGGCCATGGGCCCTGCCGGCCGCCGCCGCGACCCGCGTATCGGGCTCGACCGGCAGGCGCTCATCATGTCCGGCGCCGCAATCCTCCAGGCGCTCTTGCGCTGCTGGCCCACCGATCGGCTGTCGGTCGCCGACCGCGGCCTGCGCGAGGGCATGCTCTACGCCCAGATGGCTGCCGACGGCGTGCTGATCGAAGGACAGGACTGATGGCCAAGAAACCCACCGGCAAAGGCCCCACGGGCAAGAACACCTCCGGCCGCGGCCAGCGCGACCTGACCGTCAAGGTAAAGACCGCCAAGGGCCGCCGCAGCAGTTCCACCCGTTGGCTGCAACGCCAACTCAACGACCCGTACGTGAAACGCGCCCAGGTTGAGGGTTATCGCGGCCGCGCCGCCTACAAGATCATGGAACTGGACGACAGGTTCCGCTTTCTCGTGCCCGGCGCCCGGGTCGTCGACCTCGGCTGCGCGCCCGGCGGCTGGTGCCAGGTGGCCGTCCCCCGCGTCAATGCCCTGGGCGAGAAATCCGGCAAGGCGCAGGGCTATATCCTCGGCATCGACCTGCAAGAGGTCGAGCCCATCGCCGGCTGCGAGTTGCACGTGCTCGACTTCATGGAGGACGATGCCGACGAAAAGGTGAAGGAATGGTTGGGCGGCAAGGCGGACGTGGTCATGTCCGACATGGCCGCCTCCTCCTCGGGCCACAAGCAGACTGACCACCTGCGCATCATCGCACTGTGCGAGGCCGCCGCCTATCTCGCCTTCGACGTTCTCGAAGAAGGCGGCACCTTCGTCTCCAAGGTCCTCGCCGGCGGGGCAGAGGGCGACCTGCAGAAACTCCTCAAGCAGCGCTTCACCAAGGTCGCCAACGTCAAGCCGCCCGCGTCTCGATCCGACAGTTCCGAGAAATTCGTGGTCGCCACGGGCTTCCGGGGCTAAAGCACCACGGGCCTGGCCTCAAAGGACAACTCCGCCAGGTCGCGGAACGCCATCGCCGCGTTGCCATCCGCGACCTGCCGGGCCATGGCGCTGTCACGCACCCGTCGCGCGGCATTCTCCTGCCGCAACAGCTCGAACAGCCGCGCGTGGCGTGACATCTCGATATGGTCCGGTCTGGTCTGCATGTCGCCTCGGGCGGTGTTTCGCGCAATGTCGCGCGAGATACCTGCCATCCCATTAAGGCGATTCTGGCCCGGCCATCGTTCGATTTCCGGGCAAACGGCCACGATCCGCACCACCTCGGCGTAGGGTGGGTGAAAACCCACGCGCCGCCGCACCCGGTCTCTTCACATACCGTTAACGAAACCCTGGTCGCACCGTCCGCATCGCGCGGTGTGTTAGCCGGCTGAAACGCGAAATCCGCACCGTCGCCATACCGACGTTATACCGACGCGAATACCGACGTGCCATTTTTCCCGCGAATCCTCCGCATTAACCTCTTCCGCGCCTCAGGCCTCGCGCCCGTGCCGCACCAGTCGCGCATGCAGACGCCGCGCATCCGGCGCCCCGGCCTCCAGCGCGAACACATACGCATGCGTCAGGTAGAAGCACGACGCGTCCAGGTCGTTCGCCGTATCCGCGGCTTGGGTGTAAAGCCGGATCAGCGCCGCGGCATCATGTGCTTCGTGCGCCGCAACCATCGCAGTGTCCAGGGCCGCGGTCATTCCGCCGCCTTTCCCATGCCGCGATAGGCTTCGACCTTGCCGGCGACCCAGGCATGAAAACAATGGGTTGGGCTATCCATCACGGGCGAGAAGCGCCCTCCGTCGAACTGGTCCGCATGCCGCCCGCGCTGCATCCCCTCGACGACAAAGATGTCCTCTTCAAAGACCGTTTTCCAAAGCTGCGTGTTGCGCATCCGCAGCCCCTCGTCACTATCGGGCACCGAATAATAGAGGTGGATATGCTCGACCGTTTTCTCGGGGCCTTTCGGTTCCAGGATGATGGCGAAGGCATGGTCGCGATGTACGCCCAAGAGGACGTTCGGGTAGACGGCGATGTACTCCGCCTGTTCATTCCACTTCGCGCCAACCCCTTCAAAATCCGGGAATTTCTCGCCGTTCTCGTTGGTCAGTTGGCGGTAGACCATCGTGCCCTGACCCGAGAAGGCACCGGGCTCTTCGATGTTGTAATGGTCCTCCAGCTTGGAATAGCTGTTGAGGCCCGGATGCACCCAGGGCAGGTGATAACTCTCGCAGTAGTTCTCCACCGCCAGCTTCCAGTTGGTGTTGACCTCGAACTCGATCTTGCTGTCGAACCCGCCGTGATAGACCGGCAGTTCGAACTCCGACCAGCGCGCGATCACCTCCTTCATGGCCACCTCGAAGACGGGTGCGTCGCCCGAGACATTGACCCAGACGACATCTCGCCACACATGGCTGCGCACCTCGATCAGGCCAAGGTCGTCGCGTTTGATCGCCTCGTGCGTGTTGTACCCCGGTCCGCCCACATGCGGTGTCGAAACCAGCTTGCCCTTGGTGGAATAGCACCAGGAATGGTAGGGGCAGCGGATCGCACCCTCGATCTTGCGCGGCTCTTCCACCAGGATCATTCCACGGTGACGGCAGATGTTCTGGAACACACGCACGTCCCCGTCCTTGTCCCGCAGCATGAGCAGAGGCATGCCCAGGAACTGGATCGGCTTGGCATCCCCCGGTTCCGGCACGTCCGCGGCCACCGACAATCCGGCCCACTGCGTGTACAGCAGCGCCTGGCGTTCCTCGGCATAAACGGCGGTGTCGATATAATGAGCGTTGGGCAGGCCATTGGCCTTTTCGACCCTGGCGCGGACGGCAGAGAGGTCGGTGATCGTGGCAGACATCGGCAACACATCCCTTTGGCTGGTGATCTTTCCCGATTGCCCTGAATCGCGCGTGAGGAACCGCCGATTCGCGACACGACTTCTCTCAATGCGACCTTATCAAAGCCGGAGAAGGGGGACGCTATCTAGCGGAATTCCTCGTTCAGGCGCAGCAGACGCGCATGGAATACCGGTACGTCCTCCAGCGTCACCAGGCCCGCCTGCCGAGCCACGGGCAGCGCCCTGACCAGGCCTGGCCCCAGATACTCGTAGACCATCCGCGCCGCCCGCCGTCCGGTTACCTTTTCCCGCACGGTGCGTGTCGCGTAGCCTTCCCAGATGTTCGACTGGAATGATGTCTCGGGCGTCAGGAAGTTGAAGGAACAGGCCAGGGAGTTGCGATGGGTCACCAGCGCCGCCACGCCCTCTTCCTGCCGCATGACGAGGCCGCGAAATTCCCGGTTGGCCGGCTCAGTAGACAGGCCCTGGCTGCGCATGGCATCGCGCGGCTCGAAGCCGCGCATGAAAGTATAGGGCGCCTCGCGATGCACGTGGACGAGGCCGATCGTGAACAGGCTGTCGTCGATGAACGACCGGCGGACAAAGCTGTAGAAGCCGCTGGGAAACATCTCTTCCGGCACGGCGGTGGGGGCCGTGCCAAAGAAATCCGACAGAAAAGCATGCCCCAGAAGTTCCGGAGACGTCGTGAAGATGGCTTCGACCGGTTCCAACAGGATGCGGGCATCCACGTTGAAGAACTCGCAGATCCGATGGAGCAGGTCCGGTCGCGGAAAGCTTTCGCCAGACAAGTAGCGATTGAACTGCGTGCGGTTTATCCCGATGTCCCGACACAGACCTGATACCGACCTGTAAGGCGCACTCAGGATCTGAAGGTTACGGCCGAAAATACCACGCAGGACCGCCGGATCGGCGACCTGTTTCGATGGTCCGGCTGATCGCGTTTTCCCGTTCAACAAAGCACCGATTCTTACTCAGCTGATACGCCAGCCGGAGCACCGAGATTGCATTTGATGCACCAGGTACACGAAGTTGCGCCGCCCTGTCCAGAAATTGACGCACGTTAGCGTCAGTTTTGTTAACGACTGACACAAATGGGTAGCGCCCAAGCATCAGATTTCCAGTGATTGGCTCAGAACGGTGTCCTATCCTTAATTCAGGATAGCAGCGAGGATACTATGTACGGTGCAGTATTGTGGGCAGATCGGTGCACGAACCGCGCGCTGATCTGGTGCGAAGACCACGGCGAACTGGCCTTTTTCGAAGGTGAGCCGGCCAGTTTCACCGATACTTTTACCTTTGAGGAAGGCGACCTTGTGGCGTTCAAGATACGCAATAGCCGAGGCATGCGCGTTGCCTTTGAAATGAAGGTGGTCGCCAGCGAAGAGTACCCCGGTCTTGCTAAGAACCTGCGAAGCGCAGCTCCGGATAGTTACGCGGGGATTGCCTGTGAGCCGTCTGCGTCGAACAGTAACATTCTGCCGTTCCAGCCACGGAGGGCGGCAGGCGATATTCATGACGCGACTTCGCGTCAGACCGCGCAGTCTTCTGAAGTTGTGAAGCAGATCCGCTAGATCCTCGCGGCGGACCCGCTTACGTTCCGCGCGACAGCGCGGCGACACCGGTACGGGCTATTTCCTCAAGTCCCAGTGGACGCATCAGGTCCGCAAAGGCATCCACCTTCTCCGAGGTGCCGGTGATTTCGAAGACAAAGCTGTCCAGCGTGCTATCCACCACGTTCGCGCGGAAGATGTCCGCCAGCCGCAGCGCCTCGACCCGCTTGTCGCCGGTGCCCGTGACACGCAACAGCGCCAGCTCCCGCTCGACCGACGGGCCCTCGACCGTCAGGTCGTGCACGTCATGCACCACCACGATCCGTCCAAGCTGCGCCTTGATCTGCTCGATGATCTGCGGCGTGCCGGTGGTGACGATCGTAATTCGAGAGGTGTGCCCGGTATGATCGACTTCTGCCACGGTCAGGCTGTCGATATTGTATCCGCGACCGGAAAACAGCCCGATCACACGGGCCAGCACGCCCGGTTCGTTGTCCACGATGACCGCCAGGGTATGGCGCTCTTCGGCGTCCGAGAAGGTCGGGCGCAGGTTATAGGCGGAATGGCTGGACGCGCCTTTCTTGAGTTTCAGAGCTGACATGGGCCTTGGTCCTTTGAAATAGTGCGTGGGCAGGGCAGGGCGGCTTAAACCAGCACCGCCCCGCCGGCGTCGATGGCATCGGCGGTGGACGCGTTCTCGCCCAGCAGCATCTCGTTATGGGCCTTGCCCGAAGGGATCATCGGGAAGCAGTTCTCGTGCTTCTCGACAAGGCAGTCGAAAATGACCGGCCCGTCATAGTTAAGCATCTCCATGATCGCATCGTCCAGATCGGCGGGGTCCGAACATTGGATCCCCTTGGCTCCGAACGCCTCGGCCAGCTTGACGAAATCGGGCAAGGCGTCGGACCACGAGTGCGAATAACGCTCGCCGTGCAGCAACTCCTGCCACTGGCGCACCATTCCAAGGCGTTCGTTGTTCAGGATGAACTGCTTGACGGGCAGGCGGTACTGCACCGCAGTGCCCATCTCCTGCATGTTCATAAGCCACGACGCCTCGCCCGCGACGTTGATCACCAACGACTCGGGGTGCGCGACCTGCACGCCGATCGAGGCGGGAAAGCCATAGCCCATGGTGCCCAGACCGCCCGAGGTCATCCAGCGGTTGGGGTCCTCGAAGCCGAGGTACTGCGCCGCCCACATCTGGTGCTGGCCCACTTCGGTGCAGATGTAGCGATCATGCCCCTTGGTCAGTTCTTCAAGACGGTGCACAGCGTGCTGGGGCTTGATCGTCTTGCCTGACTGGGTGAATGCCAGGCAATTGATTTTTTTCCACTCATCGATGCGACCCCACCAGTTGCGGATGGCATCGCGGTTGATCTTGCTGCCGCGATCCTTCCAGAGGCCAAGCATCTGGCGCAGCACCTCCTTGACGTCGCCGACAATGGGGAAATCGGTGCGGATCACCTTGTTGATCGAGGACGGGTCGATGTCGATATGCGCCCGCTGCGAGCCGGGCGAGAACGCGTCCAGCCGTCCGGTGATCCGGTCGTCGAACCGCGCGCCGATATTGATCATCAGGTCGCAGTCATGCATCGCCATGTTGGCCTCGTAAAGGCCATGCATCCCCAGCATGCCCAGCCAGTTCTTGCCCGAGGCCGGGTAACAGCCAAGGCCCATCAGGGTAGAGGTGATCGGAATGCCCGTGGCATCGACCAGTTCGCGCAAGAGCTTTGTCGCCTCGTCGCCGGAGTTGATAACGCCGCCGCCGGTATAGAAGATCGGTCGCTCCGCCTGCTCTAGCGCCTCGACCAGCTCGGTGATCGTGTCGATGTCTCCCAACGTTTGCGGTTGGTAATGCGACGTCTTGGTCTGCGCCGGCTCCAGGTACTTCGCCGAGGCGAACTGCACGTCCTTCGGGATATCGACCAGCACCGGTCCCGGACGGCCCGAGGTTGCCACGTGGAACGCCTCGTGAATGGTCTGCGCCAGCCGCTCTGTTTCCTTGACCAACCAGTTATGCTTGGTGCAGGGGCGGGTGATGCCGACCGTGTCGGCCTCCTGGAACGCGTCCGAGCCGATCATGAAGGTCGGCACCTGGCCTGTGAGGACGATCAGCGGGATCGAATCCATCAACGCGTCGGTCAGGCCGGTCACGGCGTTGGTCGCGCCCGGGCCAGAGGTCACCAGCACGACGCCCGGTTTCCCGGTCGATCGGGCATAGCCTTCGGCCGCGTGAACCGCGCCTTGTTCGTGGCGGACAAGGATGTGGCGAATATCGTTCTGCTGAAAGATCTCGTCATAAATCGGTAGCACGGCACCGCCGGGATATCCGAATACGACGTCCACACCCTGATCCTTCAAGGCCTGAACCACCATTTTCGCTCCGGTCATCTGACGTGTCATCTTATTGCTCCGTTCATGACATATGTCTCTTTGTGTTACGCATAAAAAAGCCCCCGGAGGGTTCCGAGGGCGCATGGGGTACCGTTATGGTGTCCGTTACCGGCCCATGCGCCATTCACCTACGACTACGATTAGCGATGCCATTTTCGGCGACTCCTTGCTGCGTCCGGGGACATTATGTGCGGGTTACAGGACCGTCAACAGGCTTTCCGTAAAAAATGTCGCGGAAGCGGACGGTTTCTTTGCATTTGTTGCGCAGAATGCGGCGCGGTAGAAACGCACAGGCTGGAAAAACTGTAACCAACCCTGCTGAAAGCCGTTTCAGCTGTGAAAAATTTTGGGTTCGCGAGAAGGCAAGCTGCCATGTTCGGCGACGGTACTTGGGGAAAGCGAAAGCGCCAACAACCTGGGACAAGGAACACTCGTCTAAATGTTAGTGCACAAGCGTCCTGTTATGGCGAAGGCGCACCTGACTACAGGAGGTGACCGAGCGTACCCATCATATAGTCCCGGTTGTAGTGCAACGACTGAACCCGCGGATCGTCCTGGGATTTGCGCATCACCGTGTCGTAATCTGCGAAGCATATCAGCTGCGCTTCGTTCTGGATGATGCGGATGTTGAGATCGTTGAGGTACGCGGTGCGAAACCTGTCGGCTAACCGTTGCGACGCGAAGTTGATGATCGTCGTCGTGCCGCCTGCGTTGTTCTGAAGGCCGTAACACACGGCTTTCTGGCGGTCGAAGGTGAAATCGGCGAACTCAACCGTGCTTTCGCCATAGTCCTCTTGAACGTCCTGCATGGTCTCCCCCATGGCCAAGAATGTCACGACGATGACAGATTCGTAAAATTATGGAAGGGGTGCAGCATAAATATTTCTGCGCCGCGGCATCAGATGCCGCAAAGTTGATCATCGATCCCTCTAGAGCGAAACTCCGGTCCCCTGCAGCACGCCATGTTCCATCGCATAACGGGTCAGACCCGCGGTCGAGCTGATGCCCAGTTTGCGCTTGATGTTCTTGCGGTGCGTTTCCACGGTGCGCACCGAGATATCCAGCGCCAGCGCCACTTGCTTGTTCGACTTGCCCTGCGCCAATTGCAGCAGGATGGTCTGTTCGCGATTGGTCAACTGAACGCGGCCCTCCCGGATGTCTGGCGCTAGCGACCCCTGCGCCCCGGTGCAAAGGTAACGCTCGCCTTTGCTGACAGCATCGATCGCGCGCTTGATCTCTTCCGTCGGCACGTCTTTCAGAACATAGCCCATGGCACCGTGGCCGAGGGCGGAGCTGATGTATTCCGGGCTGTCATGCATCGACAGGATCAGGATGCGGGTATCCGGACGGCGTTCCAGCAGGATCTCGGTGGTTGAAAGCCCGCCGATACCCGGCATGTTCAGGTCCAGCAAGATCACGTCGGGGTCGAGCGCAGGGGCCTTGTCGATGATATCCTGTCCCGAGGAAAGGGTCGCGACGACCTCTATGTCGTCATAGCTTTCAAGGATGGCTTCAATGCCTTCGGCCACCATTGGATGATCGTCGACGATGGCGATACGAATGGTTTCGGTCATGCGCTTGCCTTGGTTCCCTTGTCGGTTCCGGAAGTGTCTTCTGGTTGCAGCATATGTGTCAGCGGCACGTTCGCCTCGATCACCGTGCCGCTTCTAGAGCCCAGGATCCGTAACGTACCGTCCAGTTGCTCGATCCGTTCCTGCATGTTGCGCAGGCCCAGGCCCTGCGACTGCGTGGCGAAGGACCGGCCCGGATCGAATCCGCGGCCATTATCCGAAATCCGCAGGGTCGCCCCGTTTTTGTGACCGCGCACTTGGACCGAGACACAGGTGGCACCCGCGTGCCTTTCGACGTTCGTCAGCGCCTCCTGCGCCACGCGGTACAGCGCGATCTTGGCGTCATCGTCCAGCCGGTTGCGGAACGGCACGGTATGGAACTCGGTTTTTATGCCCGTGCGTGCGCCGAAATCTTCGACCAGCGACTTCAGCGCCGGACCGACGCCGAGGTCGTCCAGCACGCCAGGCCGCAGGTCGCGGGAAATGCGGCGCACTTCCTGGATCGCGCCCGAAAGGTTCAGGATGCCCCGATCTAGAGTCTCGCCGGCCCGCGCATCTCCGGTTTCGAACCGACGGCGGGCGCTGTCGAGCGCATAGCGGACACCCACAAGGATCTGGCTGATCCCGTCGTGCAATTCGCGCGCCACGCGCCCGCGTTCCTCTTCCTGGGCGTCGAACACCCTCTGGGTCAGCCGCTTCAGCTTGGCGTCCGCTACGCGGCGCTCGCGGATGTTGATGAAAAGGCCCGAGGTGAAGACCAGCAACAGTGCCGCCATGGTCAGGCCGCCAATATAAAGAAACGTGCGTTGAACGCGGTCTTCCACCGTGGCGCGCGCACTGTTCACGGTGGCGATGACATCGTCGATGAAGACGCCCGTGCCAATCACCCACCGCCAATCCTGAAACCCGATGACATAGGTGACCATCTGCGCAGTCTCGCCGGTCGACGGCTTGGTCCACTGGTAACTGTGATAGCCCCCGCCGGTTCGGGCGATGAGGATCAGCTCGTCGGTTATCGGGATGCCGGATTCGTCCTTCATTCCGCTCCAGTTGCGCCCGATCAGCTGCGTATGGCGGGGGCTGACAAGGTTGTTCCCGTCATAGTCGTAGACAAAGAAATAGCCATCTTGCCCATAGATCATGGCGGAAAGAATCTGCGTGACGACCAGCTTGGCGTCTTCGTCGTCCGGTGCCGCCCGCCCGTAAATATTGATGATCGCGGTCCGGGCCAGAGACAGGTAGTTCTTCAACTCGTCCCGCTTTGCGGCAATCAGCTTTTCCTCGAGCGAGTGAATTTCACGCTCGGCCATCTGGCGGGACTGCAGCGTCACCAGAACGGAAATGGTCACCACGGCCAGGATGAGGGGCAGCGTCGCCGTCAGAAACAGTTTCTGACCATAATTCAACTGCGGTCTGGTCATCGATTCTCCTTGGGCGAATCGTTAATGCGAATCTTGGCCGAAGCCCAGCGTCGGCTGTCGGAAGGAAATGCCGCGCCGCCGCGTCCATGCCCTAATTCTGAGCGGATTCAGCGATTTCCGGTACGCTACGGCACAAAACCTACGCACTACTCGGTATTCCCTTTGATTCATGTACACGATAGTGTCCCGACACCTGCAACGGTCCGCGCGCAGGCTGCTAGGGACGGCATGCGCGCTTCATCAATTGGGAGGATATACCGAATGGATCGTCGTTCATTTCTGAAAAATACCGCTCTGGGCGGGTCGGCCGCGGCCGCCACATCGCTGGCCGCTCCGGCTTATGCTCAGGGCAACCGCACTCTGACCATGGTCACGACTTGGGGCCGTGGCCTCGCCGGCGTGCATGACGCCGCACAGTACTGCGCCGACCAGATCACCGCGATGAGCGATGGCCAGTTGACCGTCGATCTGAAAGCTGCCGGCGAACTCGTCGGGGCGTTCGAGGTGTTCGACGCCGTTACAGCCGGTCAGGCCGACATGTACCATGGCGTGGACTATTACTTCCTGGGTCAGCACCCGGCGCTGTCGTTCTACTCGCAGATCCCGTTCGGGATGACCTTCCAGGAATATTCGAACTGGTGGTACATCGACGGCGGCAAGGAGCTGGGCGACGAGCTCTACTCGATTTTCGGCCTCAAGGCATTTCCGTGCGGCAACACCGGCCCGCAATCGGGCGGATGGTTCGCCAAGGAAATCAACTCGCCCGAGGACTTTCAGGGCCTGCGTTTCCGTATGCCCGGCCAGGGTGGCGAAGTGCTGGGCAAGCTGGGTGCCAGCGTTCAGAACCTTCCCGGCTCCGAAGTGTACCAGGCGCTGTCGTCGGGTGCCATCGACGGCACCGAGTGGATCGGCCCCTGGGCGGACGAGAAGGCCGGTTTCCAGGAGATCACCAAGACCTACTACACCGCCGGCTTCCACGAGCCTGGCCCGAACCTGAACTGCGTTGTCGGCCTTGAGGTCTACGAGAGCCTTACCCCGGCGCAGCAGGCAATCGTCTCGGGCGCGGCGCAAGCCACCAATATCTGGAGCATGTCGCAGTTCATGGCCAATAACGGTGCGGCGCTGCAGCGTCTGCAATCGTCGGGCGTCACCTTGCGTGAATTCCCCGACGAGGTCTGGGACGCGTTCGGTGCGGCGGCACAGGAAGTGCTGCAGCAGAACATGGGCGACGAACTCTACAAGAAAGCCTATGACAGCTACCGCGAGTCGCTGGAAAGCTCGGCCTCCTGGATCAGCCGGTCCGAAGGCAGCTTCCGTTCGCAGCGCGACCGCGTGCTCGACATCTGATCGCCGGGCGATTGTGAGCTACGCTTCCCGCGCCTTGCATGGCGCGGGAAGCATTCTGCACTTAGGCGTATGACTCCTGCGCAAGGTCGGCTGACAGTCGGTTTGGCAAGGTCACGGTGACGCTGGCGCGTCCGGACCGGTCCGACACGCAGGGCATGGGGGAATGTTACATGGGCGAGACTGAAGCGACCGGATCCGGGTCCGCCTTTGTGGATGCAGTTCTTTGGTTTTTCGGCGGAATTTTCGGGTCATTCTACGATCTGGCCTACGCCATCACGCATCCCGGGCTGTGGCTGAACTGGGCCGACAAGGAAGCTATCATGCGGTTCGTCTATTACGGCGGATCGGTCGAGTTCTTCTTTGTCATCTTCACCTTCGTGCTGGTCCTGACTGCGGTCGGGATCTGGCGGAACAGTTTCATGTGGGGCTGTGTCAGGGTTTTGGAGGGGTTCGCGAATATCACAGGGCGCCTCTTTGCCTGGGCGGGCCTGATCATGGTGATACAGCAGATCGTCATCGTCTTCGTGCAACGGATCTTCGTGCGGCCGGATATCTCCTTCGGCTTCGGCATCCCGCTGACATATGACATCAGCTGGTGGGCCGAAGCTCTGAAATTTCACAATGCGCTGGTGATTGCGCTGTGCTGTACCTACACATTCGTTCAGGGCGGGCATGTGCGGGTCGACCTTGTCTATGCGGCGGTCAAGTTTCGCACGCAAAGGCTGATCGACATGATCGGATGCGTCCTTTTCATGGCGCCGATGGCCATCCTGATCTGGATGTACGGCTGGTACTTCATGTGGCGCCACCTGATAACGCCGAAACCCTCGGCGTCGGAGTCGCTTGATCGGCTGATGATGAAGGCGCGCGCGGTGCGCTGGAACGTCGAGACCATCGGCTTCAGCCCGAACGGGTTTAACGGATATTTTTTGTTCAAGGTCCTGATGGTCGCCTTTGCGGGCATGGTGTTCATCCAGTCCATCGCCTTCTTCTACCGCTCCTACCTCGAATGGAAGGAGGGGCCGGAAAGCGACGGCAAATACCTTGACAAGGACAGCCTCGGGGAAGGCGAAGAAGCCTATGAGGGGACACACTGATGTTGTTTGGACTTGATGGCGTCGAGATCGGCCTGATCATCGTGTTCCTCTGCCTCTTCGGGGGCATCCTGTCCGGCTTCCCGGTGGCCTTTGCCATCGGCGGCGCCGGCGTCATTTCCTTTGCGATCATTGCCGGGCTAGACAGTGCGGGCCTGCTGATACACCAGGCGATCGACACCGGTAGCGAGGCCTATCGCACGCTTGTCGGATCGGGGGTGAAGCCCGAGTCCGTATCGATTTTCCGGTACCCCGAGCTGCCACGCGTGGGCGAGCCGGTGTTTCCGCAAGGTTGGGAAACCGCGCTTGACCGGAACGTGAGCTTTGTCGTGAACAGGATGAACGAACGTGTCTTCGCGGGCCAGTCGATCGAGACCCTGCTGGCCGTGTTGATGTTCGTCCTTATGGGCATCACGCTGGAACGCTCCAAGGTGGCCAACGACCTGCTGACCACCATGGCGCGGGTCTTCGGCCCGTTGCCAGGCGGCCTGGCTGTTTCGGTGGTTGTCGTCGGCGCGTTCCTTGCCGCCTCGACAGGCATCGTTGGCGCAACCGTGGTGACGATGGGCCTGCTCAGCCTGCCGACGATGTTGCGCAACAATTACAGTCCCGAAATCGCGACAGGTGTGATCGCGGCCTCGGGCACGTTGGGGCAGATCATCCCGCCTTCGATCGTGATCGTCCTTTTGGGTACGCTTGCCGGCGACCTTTACTCGGTCGCGCAGGAAGCACGCGCGCAGGAGGCGGGCTGCACCGACGCTCTGACCTACCTGGGCGAACCGGCTGTGGTTTCGGTCGGTACGCTGTTTCAGGCGGCGCTGCTACCAGGCATCCTTCTGGCTTTGCTCTACGCGCTCTATGCTTTTGGCTACGCTCTGGTGAACCCGAGCAAAGCGCCGGCCGTTGAACTGGGCGCCACCAACGCAGAGGCAATCACCCGCGGCGAGGCGTTTACGTGGTTCCTCGGCATTCCCGTCGCGCTGGTCGTCGGGGTTCTGGTGCTGGGACAGATGAACGTGATCGGCAGCCAGAGCACGACCATCGACAGTTTCAGCGAACAGGGCCAGAGTGCCAGCCTGCGTACCGCCGTGGGGGCCGAGTGCAAGGAGTCCATGATCGAACTGCACGGGCAGGCGGCTTGGGACCGGGCAGTTGCCGAACAGAAGTCCATCGACGAGTCCGGTGGCGTGACCCAAAGCGTCCGCCTGACTGAGGAAGAGCGCGCTGAAATGCTGGCCCGCAAGATCGAGAACGCGGCGCCGATCGGGACCGGCATTGCTGTCATGATGTTGATCTTCGCGCTCGTTCTGACCCTCGCCCGTGGTGTACTTCCGTCCGAAAGCCCGACTCCCTTGATCGTTGGTGGGATCGGTATCGTGCTCGGGCTTTTGGTGGATGTCCTCCTGATCGGTCCGCAATGGAGTTCCGGCGCAACATTCGCGATCATGGCCATTCCCGTCGCACTGGCGCTTTACGGCTGCACGCACGCCGCGGCGCGTCTGGCCCAGAACGAACTTATCCGCGTGGTCTTTCCGCCCCTCGTGCTGATCGTGGCTGTGCTGGGGTCGATCCTGGGCGGTATCACCAACCCCACGCCGGCGGCTGCACTGGGCGCGGGCGGGGCAATCATGCTCGCGGCCTATCGCAAGCTGAAGGACCAGGAACGCTCTGGCAAGATCATCATCTTCGCCACCTTCGCGATCATCATTGCGATCATCGTCGGGATCAATTTCGACCTGCGGATCAACGTCGAGGGGGCTTCCGCCGAAAGCTGGGTCGCGTTCATCGTGGCCAAGGCGGCCTATCTCTATGCGCTGTTCGGTCTGCTGTTTGCCTGCTGGGTGCTGTTTGCCGGCGGCGTGCTGAGCCCCGTGGTGCGGGAGACCGCAAAGGTGACCAGCATGGTCTTCACCATCCTGATCGGGTCACAGCTTCTGAACCTGGTGGTGATCTCGTTCGGCGGGGAACACTACATCCAGCAGTTCCTGCGATCGTTCGACAACGAGTTCAAGGTCTTCCTGATCGTGATGCTGGTGCTGTTCATACTGGGCTTCGTGCTGGACTTCCTGGAGATCATCTACATCGTAGTCCCGATCGTGGGCCCTGTGATCTATGGTGGCACGTTCGATCCGAAATGGGTGACGATCATGATCGCGGTCAATCTTCAGACCTCGTTCCTCACGCCACCTTTCGGTTTCGCGCTGTTCTATCTCAGGGGCGTGGCGCCAAAGGAGGTCACGACCGGTCATATCTACCGCGGCGTCGCACCGTTCGTGCTGATCCAGGTGGTTGGGCTGGCGATCCTGTGGTTCTTCCCGGATATTGTCACGATCGTTCCGGACCTGCTGGGCGGCTGAGTTCGGTACAGCTCTCTTGACGGGGGCCCGGCGAACACCGGGCCTTCGCTTCTTGCACCGGACATTGCGCGGTTCATGACAGACACGTCACACAAGCGGCATGTCATCCTATCGGGATGTTCCGGCGGCGGAAAATCCACCCTGCTGGCCGCTTTGGGCCGGGCGGGCTTCCATACCGTGGCCGAGCCGGGCCGGCGCATCGTTGCGCAAGAAATGGGAGGGCGCGGCGCCGCCCTTCCGTGGGTCGATCCGGCGGCTTTCGCCCGGCATGCGGTGGAAATGGCTACGCGGGACAGGGCCTCGTTTGGCGAGCCGATAGCCTGGGTCTTCTTCGATCGCGGGCTGATCGACGCGGCCGTCGCGCTGGAATATGCCGAGGGTACCAATGTGGCCGAGACCCTTGCCGGCACGGCGCGATTTCACCCGCTCGTCTTCATGGCGCCTCCTTGGCCGGAACTCTACCGAACCGACGGCGAGCGGCGCCATGGATTCGACGCGGCGGTCGACGAATATCATCGCCTTTGCAAAGCCTATGATCGGCTAGGCTACACGTTGGTTCTCCTACCAAAGATCGGGGTGGCGGAACGCGCCGTTTTTGTTCTGAATCGTCTTGGCTGAACCATCCCTGCGCTACGCCTATTGAACCTGGACCGCGGCGACCCGCCCGGCGCCGGGGGCCGGTGTCCGGCCCGAGATTTCCAGCACCAGCTTGCGCCGCACGGTGCGGGCGAAACTGTCGCGCCCGTCCGCCGTCACCATGAAGGCGCCGGGACCGCCGATGATACGTTCGGCGTATTCATCCTCGAGATTGGCCCCGGCGCGGCGCCCGTCCTCGGGGCGCAAGATAGGCAGGGCATTGATGACGATGCCCGCAGCCAGGACCTCGGCCCGCGCCGCGGCAATTGCGGGGCCCGACGAGTTCCTGATACTGTCGCCGGAAAAGTCGATTACCGCGCGCGGGGCCATGATATCATTCGTTTCGATCAGGCGTTTCGCATCTAGCAGGGCGCCCCCGATGGCGTTGCTGCCATAGGCCTGGCGGGGCGGGCCGGCCAGTGCGTCGGCGAACGCTTGGGCCGATGCTTCGCCGTCGATCACCGTCCACGGCACGACGACCGCGGTGTTGGTGGCCCATTCCACGTAGGTGACGGCGACATTGCCATAAAGCGAATCTCGGATGGCCTTCAGGACCTCGGGATCGGTGATCGCGCTTGCATAGCCTTGACGCTGAAACGACAGTTCCATGTCATCTATCGATCCCGATGCATCCGCCAGCAGCACCAGTTCCAGGCCGACCTCCTGCCGGGTTTCGGCAAGGGCGGGTTGGGCAAGCAGGCAGAGGATGCAGGCCAGAATGCGCATCCAGTAACATTTCCCGGCAAGACGCATCAAGGCAAGGGGCCAATGGTCACATCCGCGTGTAATCATTTCTTTCGGCGCATGGTGCCTTGAAAACGGAATGCGGCATCGCCGGGCCGCGGTCAGGTTCTTTCGTTCCTGGCCAGAGGCAGTATGGTCCCCTCGATCAGGGTCATCAGGTCTCCGAAATAGCCGATGCTGCGCGCCGGGCGGGTCGAGTCGGACGTGATGGCGATCGTCAGGCCCAGGCCGGGGACGATGCAGATCACCTGCCCGCCATAGCCACGGGCCAAGGCATAATCGTCTCCCTCGGATCGTCCCAGAAACCAGCCGTAGCCATAGCGCAATCCGGACCAGGGCGAACGTGTGACGGGCTCGAGGGACCTTTCCACCCACGCCTCGCTCAGAACGCGCGTGTCGTCCCACACGCCGCCGCGCCGGTACATTTCACCGAAATGAATCATCGCCGGAAGGCTGAGCGACATTTCGTTGCCGCCAAGGTAACGTCCCTGCGGATCGCGTGTCCATGGCGGGATGCTGATGCCCAGCGGTGCGCCAAGCCGGTCGCGTGCCTGTTGCAGGAGGCTCTGCCCGGTGACTTCGGACAGGATCGCGCCGAGGATGTGGAACGAGCCGGTGGAGTATAGCATGCGTGCGCCCGGCTTTGTCTCGAAGGGGCGTGACAGGGCATCGGCGACCCAGTTGCCGCTGCTGACCCATTCGCCGTAGTTGGGGCCGGATGTCCGTTCCAGCCCGGCCTGCATCGTCACGAGGTTTTCGACGGTGATGTCCGCCACCCCGGGTTCGGCACTGTCGGGGACAAGGTTGGGGGCAAGCTGCCCGATGGTGGCCTGCATCCCGGGAATCTCGCCCCGATCCAGCGCGGCGCCGGTCAGAGCAGCCACAAGTGTCTTCGACACCGATTTGATCGGCACGGGCGTGCCGATCTCCGGGCCGCGGAACGCTTCGGCGAAAACCTCTGCACCGTGCTGGTAGATCAGTACAGCGTGGCATTGCTCCAGCTCCCCCGCGGCATCCGCTACGTTCCGCCACCCGGTGGGTTGCGCCCGGACGGGCCATGCGGCGAGCGCGGCAGCACTGGCAAGAAAGTGGCGGCGGTGGAGGAGAATGGACATGCAACCTCGTGAGCTTCGGCACTTCACGACATATCACGGACACCGGAAACGGCCAGAGCACGAAGGCGTAAGCCCGATGGCACACACGAGAATGTGTCCCAACAGCTTACTACCCGAGAGGGCGCTTCAGTACTTCCTGTTGCGCAGGGGGCGTCCGTCGGGCAGCGAAATGTTCGCCACCTGCTCGGCGATCGGATCGTTGGACAGCGGGTGGCGGTGTGCCTCGAAATCTTCCGGATCGCGCATGGGCTGCCACTCTCCGGCCGAATAGACCTCGAGCCCAGAAAACGCCGCCTTGTATCCCATCTTTGCGCTGCCCGGGACCCAGTAGCCCAGATAGACATAGGGCAGGCCGGCTTCTCGGGCGATGTCGATATGATCGAGGATGATGTACGTGCCCAAGCTGTCGCGCGGCCGGTTCGGATCGTAGAAGGAATAGACCATGCTGACGCCGTCGTCGAACACGTCCGTCAGGCAGACCGCGACAAGCTCACCAGTTTCCCGGTCGGCATATTCCACCACGCGAGTGCGGATCGGCGTTTCCTCGATCATCGCGGCAAATTCGAAGGTATCCATGTCAGCCATGCCGCCATTCGCATGCCGATCTTCCAGGTACTCGCGGAAAAGCGCGTATTGTTCCTCGGTGGCCCAAGGCGACGTGGCGCGCCGGTCGAGATGACGGTTGCGCCGAAGGGTGCGGCGCTGGCTGCGCGAGGCGGTGAAATTTTCGACATTCACGCGGGCCGACAGACAGGCGGCGCAATCCGCACAGGACGGGCGGTACAGCACGTTCTGCGAACGACGAAACCCCTGTTTTGAAAGTGTATCGTTAAGGCGCTGCGCCCCATCTCCCTGCAGTGCCGTGAACAGCTTCCGTTCCATCCGGCCCTCGAGATAGGGGCAGGGCTGGGGCGCCGTCACATAGAACTGGGGCGCGATGGGAAGGGTATGACGCATGGTAGGTTTCGCAACTTTCAGCCGTGACGATAACAACGATGTATCGCTGCGCCAAGAGGTCAAATCCCGTGCAGCGCAGCCTGTGTCAGCACGCCGCGCGTCGGTTTATGGCAACGGTTCCAAGGACAAGGTCGGTCAGGCCTTGCGCGCGCGAGCCTGTCAGCATCAACAGAATCGATGCCAGTTGCACCAGCGGAACGGCACAGGAAAAGGTGAACCCCATCGAGTGCAAGAACGCCATCGTACCATCAAATCGATGACCCGACGCGGTGCGGAACTCCAGCGCGAAAAGGCGCATGCCCCACGTGGCGGATCCTTTCGCGATGGTCGCGGTCCGATAGACCAGGCCGATGGCAAGAAACAGGAAGGGCAGGAAAAACAGCCCGGTGAAGGCCGTGAACGGCAGCACCAGTACGCAAAACACCAGTGTCAGGACACTGTCCACCAGCCATGCAAGGAAACGTTTCAGCGGGACATCCGCATAAAAATCGGGCTGCGGGTCGGGGTCGGGGATATGCCAGGTCGTATCGGTCATATGCATCATATAGGCTGGCCCACCGCGCCTCGAAAGGTGACGGCACGGAGGGCGTGTCATTTACCGGGCGTCAGTTGGCACGCGCTGTACCGTGCGTGTCTGCCTCGTCGTCGTCTGCTTCGGAATCGGTCTTGCGGGCACGCTCTTCCATGAACTGGTCGAATTCCGCCTTGTCGCGTGCCGCGCGCAGCCGCTCAAGGAAGGCCTCGAAGTTCTGCTGTTCTTCTTCCAGTCGGCGCAGGGTCTCATCGCGATAGGCGTCGAACGCGCTGTTGCCCGACGAACCCTTCAGCGGACGCACTATCGGGCGATGCGACACCCGGTTGGAAGGGCAGGACAGCTTGTTGCGCCAGATCATGTAGGCCAGCAGCACGAGGCCGACGGGCCAGAACGCGATCATCGAGACGACCAGCACTGCGATCCACGCGGCTTTGCCCTTGTCGTCAAGCCATGCCTCGGTGCGGGCGAACCAGCCCGAGATGCCGGCAGCGGGCGAGTTGTAGGTGTACGTGTTCATCTAGGGTCCTTTCGGGGTGGTTTGAGGATGGTATGTGAAGCGTCTTTACATTCAGGAGATGGGGAATGGTCGCGCCCGTTGCAAGAGGGGATGTTAATTATTTTCACATGCCAGGCTTGGCTGTTCTGGATACCACGCAGATATCGCAAAGGCAGAGAACGGGCGGGCCGTTGACCGCCCGTGCATTGGGTGTATCACTGCAACCATGAGTTTCTCCGATCGCATGACCAGATGTCCGCGCTCCTTCGACACCGCCCCCGGACAGGAGGCGCGCGACGCGGTCGATGGCGTTTCTTCCGACGTGGCGGCGCTTGTCGAAGGCTCGGCCGGATGTAGCCCGTTCCTGCACTCGCTCAGTTTGAAAGAACGCGACTGGCTGCCCGAAATGTTCGACAATCCCGAGGCAGCGTTCGACGATCTGATGAACGAGGTTGCCTCGATCCCCGTCGACGAGACCAGTTCGCGGCTTCGCCGGGCCAAGGGCAGGGTGGCGCTACTGGTCGCACTTGCCGATCTGGCCGGCGTCTGGACGCTGGAGGAGGTGACATGCGCCCTCACGCGGTTTGCTGACCTTGCAGTGACACAGGCCCTGCGTGCGGCGCTCCTGCCCGAGTTGAGGCGCGGCAAGATCCCCGGACAGGATGAGGATGCACTGGAGGATGCTGCAGGTATGGTCGTGCTGGCCATGGGCAAGATGGGTGCGCATGAGCTCAACTACAGTTCCGACATCGACCTTATCTGTTTGTTCGACGAAGACCGGTTCGACGGCGACACCTACCAGGAGGCCCGGACGGGTTTTGTTCGGGCGACGCGCCGCATGGCGGCCATGTTGAACGACCGCACGGCGGATGGTTATGTCTTTCGCACCGACCTGCGTCTGCGTCCGGATCCCAACGTCACGCCGGTCTGCATGGCCATGGGCGCCGCCGAAACCTACTACGAAAGCCTCGGCCGCACGTGGGAGCGCGCGGCCTATATCAAGGCACGTGCCGCGGCGGGCGACATCAAGGCGGGTGCGCGTTTCCTCGACACCCTCCGTCCCTTCGTATGGCGCAAGCATCTTGACTTTGCCGCCATCGAGGACGCGCACAACATGCGCCTGCGTATCCGCGAGCACAAAGGCCTCCATGGTCCGATCCGGCTGGACGGGCACAACATGAAGCTGGGGCGTGGCGGCATTCGCGAGATCGAGTTCTTCACCCAGACCCGCCAGTTGATCTCCGGAGGTCGCGATCCCGATCTGCGGGTGCGCGGCACGGTCGATGGGCTGGCGCGGCTGGCGGACAAGGACTGGGTGCCCGGCGATGCCGCGCAGATGCTTGCCGACCATTACCGGGCCCATCGCGAGATCGAACACCGGCTTCAGATGCTGCGCGACGCGCAAACACAGGTCCTGCCGGATCATCCCGACGCCTGGGCACGGCTGGCCGCGCTGTGCGATCGTGACGCGCCGGATTTCCGCGACGAACTTACCGGGCGTCTTCAAGAGGTGCATGACCTGATCGAGGGATTTTTCGCGCCCGACAGCAGCAGCGAAAAGCCTGTCGCATTCGAGGGGCTGGATGACGAGGTCATCGGTCGGTGGCGCAGCTATCCGGCCTTGCGCAGCGAGCGGGCCAATACGATCTTTGACCGGCTCAGGCCAGAAATACTCGAACGCCTCAGCCGGTCCTCCAACCCGCATGAGGCGTTGCTGGCCTTTGACGGCTTCCTGTCCGGCCTTCCGGCGGGAGTGCAGGTTTTCGCGCTGTTCGAGGCCAACCCCCAGTTGATCGACCTGATGGTCGACATCGCAGGTGTCTCGCCGGCCCTGGCCAGCTACCTGTCGCGGCATCCAGGTGTGTTCGATGCAGTAATTGCCGGGGATTTCTTCGCTCCCTGGCCGGACCAAGTACGCCTGCGGCGCGAACTGGCGGCGCGGCTGGAGCGCGAAGATGATTACGAACGCAAGCTCGACGCGGCGCGCCGATGGCTCAAGGAGTGGCACTTCCGAACTGGCGTCCATCTGTTGCGCGGACTGATCGGGGCCGACAAGGCTGGTGCGCAATATGCCGATCTTGCGCAGGTGATCCTGGCCGAGCTCTGGGGCGTGGTTTGCGCCCAGTTCGCACAGAAGCATGGCCCGGCGCCCGGGCGCGGCGCTGTCGTGCTTGGCATGGGCTCGCTTGGCGCAGGAAAACTCAACGCAGGCTCCGACCTTGACCTGATCGTGATCTACGATGCCGAAGGGGCCGAAGGATCCGATGGTCGCCGTCCGCTTGCAACGCGGCCCTACTATGCGCGCCTGACACAGGCGCTGATCACCGCACTGACGGCGCCAATGTCCGAAGGGCGTCTTTACGAGGTGGACATGCGCCTGCGCCCCTCGGGCAACCAGGGTCCGGTGGCCACCAGCTGGAACTCGTTTCAGAGCTACCAGGAACAGGAGGCCTGGGTTTGGGAGCACCTTGCACTGACCCGTGCCTGCGTCGTGGCCGGCCCCGACACGCTGGCCGCGGATGTCGAGGCGTTCCGCTGTGCGCTGCTACCGCAAAAGGGCGATCGCGAGACCGTCCTGAGAGAAGTCGGCGACATGCGAGCACGGATCAAAGCCGCCAAGGGTTCAGGGGGGGCGTGGGAGACCAAGCTGGGCGATGGCCGGATGCAGGACATCGAGTTGATTGCCCAGGCAGGATGCCTGCTTGCCGGACAACCCGAACGCAGCGTCGAGGCCGGATTGGCCGCCGGTGTCGCCGCCGGTTGGTTAAATGACGCGGAAGAGACTGAGCTTGCCGCCGCTTACGGGCTTTGTTGGCAAGTGACGCAGGCGGCGCGCCTGCTGGGTGACAAGCCATTGGACGAGGACAAGTTGGGCGACGGGGCAAAGGCTTTCATTCTGCGGCAGACCGGACAGGAGCATATGGCAGACTTGCGTCAGGACCTGGAGCGGCGCACGTCAGAGGCCGCAGTGGTGATTGAAGCGGCATTGAAGCGAGGAACAGCAGATGGCTGACCCGTTGGATCCCAAGGGGCTGATCCGGGAATCCTATAGGATCGAGGGCATCACGTCGGGAGAATGCCGGTCCATCTTTCTGGATTGGGCGCTGTCGGTGGATGGCGAAGGCGACGTAAAGCTGCAGCTGGAAGGCCTCATCGAGCGCTACGGCACCCAGTATCCCGATCATCCGATGACTGCTGTTCTGCGCGAAGGCCTGAATTCCGCGGCGGCGCCAAAGCGCCGCGGCGGGTGGCGCCGGCGGGAGCGCTGACCGCTCGTCACCGCGGTGTCGCGTGCGAACGAACCTTGGTGAAGTACCGAACGTGCCCAAAACTAGCCTCAATTGCTCGTCAAGGTACCTCCAACCAATGCGCTGAAATTGCGCCAGGAGGATGACATGAAAACCCGTCGAGCTATCACCGCGCTGATCATGGGACTGTCTGTCGCGGGCTGTTCCACGCCCGAGACGGCAACACGGAATGCTCCGCTTGAAACCACTTCGGTCTCCGTGGCTGCTCCGGCATATGCGATCCAGGAAATCCGGGTCAACGTTCCGAAGTCTCTCAAAGTTTCCGAAGCCAACCGCTACCTTCCGGGGGGCGACATCGTCTGGCGCGAAGATCCTGCGGGCGACCGACACGCACAGGTCAAGGCGATCTTCAAGGCGGCGATGCAGCAGGGCGTCAACGCCATGCGATCCGGTCACGTACCGGCGGTGCTGGATATCCAGGTCACGCGATTCCACGCGTTGACGGAAAAGGCGCGGTATACCGTGGGCGGCGTTCATGCACTGCAATTCCGCATGCTTCTGCGCAATCCCGAGACCGGCGTCGCATATGGCGCCCCGCAGTCCCGAGGGCTATCAGGCGGCAAACCTGGGCCTGATGGGGGCGCTGAATCAACTCGGTGCTTCCAACAAAAACTGAAACGGCTTAAGGGGACGGCATGACGCCGTCCTCTTTGCCTCGCATCCGCCTGAAACCCAAGACGCAGGCCCGTGCCATACGGCATGGGTTTCCATGGGTTTTCGACAATGAACTCGTCACCGACCGACGGACCAAGGCGCTGACACCCGGCACTCTGGCGGTGCTGGAAGATGCCGAACGCACGCCGCTGGCCCATGTGGCCGTAAATCCGAAGTCGCGCATCATGGCACGAGTGCTGGACCGGGACCCGACCGCGCAGGTCGATCTGGCCTGGCTTGAGCGCAGGTTGCGCCAGGCCCTATTGATGCGGGAACGCCTATTTGATGCCCCGTATTACCGACTGGTTCATGCCGAGGCTGACGGTTTGCCGGGGGTAATCATCGACCGTTTCGATCATGTTGCAGTCATTCAGCCGAACGCGGCCTGGGCCGAGGTTCTGCTGCCCCAGATCGTGGCGGCCCTGGTGAATGTCACGTCTGTGGCCTGCGTGATCAAGAACGGCTCGGGGCGGGCGCGGGCGCTGGAAGGGCTCAACGACACGACCGTGGCGATAGTGGGCGATTTGCCCGCGGAGCCGCTACCCGTGCCGATGAACGGGGCCACCTACATGGCCGATCTGACCGGCGGGCAGAAAACCGGGCTTTTCTACGACCAGCGTCCCAATCACGCGTTTGCGGCGACGCTCGTGCGAAAAAGCCGCGTACTCGATGTTTTCAGCCACGTGGGCGGCTTCTCTTTGGCGGCACTCGCATCGGGGGCGACCGATGCATTGGCCGTCGACGGTTCGCAACCGGCGCTGGAACTGGCTGGGGAAGGGGCCGCGCGCATGGGGCTTACGCAGCGCTTCGCCACCCGGCGCGGCGACGCCTTCGAAGTTATGACAACCTTGGCCGAAGAGGGAGCGCGATTCGACGTGGTCATCTGTGACCCGCCGGCATTTGCACCCAACAAGCCGGCGTTGGAGAAGGGCCTTCGCGCCTACGAACGGGTCGCACGGCTGGCCGCACCCCTTGTGGCGGAAGGGGGTTTTCTGGGGCTGTGTTCCTGTTCCCACGCCGCGACCCTCGACAAGTTCCGGACCGCCTGTACCCGGGGCATCGGCCGTGCCGGGCGCGAGGGTGCGCTCATTCACACCGGGTTCGCCGGGCCGGACCATCCGCTGCATCCTCAGCTGGCCGAAAGCGGGTATCTCAAGGCGCTGTTTTTTCGGCTATGAATGCGGTTCTCGACACCTGCGTGATCTATCCGACCGTAATGCGACAAATGCTTCTTGGGGCAGCGAAGCATGGGGTTTTCAAGCCGCTCTGGTCGGCACGTATCATCGAGGAATGGCAGCGCGCGGTCGTCAAGCTGGGCCCCGACGGTATCGCGCAGGCCCAGGCCGAAGCAGCGATGCTGGCGCTCGACTGGCCCGATGCCGAGGTAACCTGGCCACCCTCGCTTCAATCGCGACTGTGGCTACCGGATCCGGCGGACATCCACGTGCTCGCCGCCGCCATCGCCGGGTCGGCCGACTTGATCCTAACAGTCAACGCCAAGGACTTCCCGCGCAATATTCTGGCCGAGGAAGGGATCAGCCGCGCAGATCCCGACACGTTCCTGCTCGGCGTATTCGAGGCGCATCCGGATGTGATGTACGAGGTCGCCGGGGTAGTGCTGGCCGAAGCACGCCGCCTCAGCGGCGAAGACTGGGACATCCGGCGACTGATGAAGAAAGCGCGGCTGCCGCGCTTGGGCAAGGCTCTGGCTTTCGCCTAGTTCCATGCCGCGTCAGGAGGCAAAAAACGGAGGTTGATCCTACTGTTTTGACAACTCGTGCCACCGGGTCTCCAGCTTTTCGATAGCGGCAATGCGCTCGGTCGTCTTGGGGTGGCTCATCAGCCAGGCCGGCATCGCGCCGCCGCGCGACTGGGTCAGCGCCTCCAGTTTTTCAAACAGGGATTTCTGTGGCCTCGTCCCGATCCCGGCCTTGGTCAGCAGGGCGGCGGCGTATTCGTCAGCCTCGTATTCGTCGCCCCGCGACAACCGGGCCGCAAGAAGCGAGGCGACACCATTGGCGATCCAGACTCCGATGCCGGGCAGGAACCGTGACAGCACCATCGCCAGAGCCGTGCGCAGCGCATTCTGACCCGAAAAATCGATCATCCGGCGGCGCGAATGACCAAGCGCCACGTGGCCCAGTTCATGCGCGATGACGCTTGCCATCTCCTCGGCCGAAACCTCTCCGGAAAGAAACTTGCGATAGAAACCACGCGTGATGAAGATGCGCCCATCCGGCGCGGCCAATCCGTTGACCGGGTCGATCTCATAGATGTGCACCTTTATACGCGGCAGATCGAGGGCCTTTGCCAGCCGTGAGAACAACGGTGTCAGCTTGGGATCTGCCAGTTCGGTCGAACGTGCGTCAAGCTCCCGCTTGGTGCGCCAGACCGAGAAACGGTACATGACCACTGCATAGAGAATCGCCAGAAGGATCGGGGTGAACTTGATCATGAGGCAGATATGGGCCCTGCAGCCGGGCGGGGCAAGCGACGCATCGCCGCCTGATATCCAGAATGACCCCGCAACTCTGGAGATTTGCAAAAGGGCAGGAGGCCCAAGCCCCGGTCAGCCCGAGCAGCTGGCGCCCCCCAGCACGCAGAACTTGGCGCAATGGGGGTGGTTCAGCGCCACGTCTCCCTCGGCCTCCGCCAACGTTTCGCCCAGTTCGAACTCCGCGTCATAAGGCAGCAAGGTGCAAGCCAGCACGGCGGGCCGCTCCGCACCCTTGCGCTTGACCACCATACGCGAGGACGCACACATCACGCTGTCAGGCGACTTGCCAAGGATGCTCCAGCAGCCGGTGGTGATTTCCGGAACTTCGACGCTCTCGTCCATTTCCGGGAACAGAACCGTCATCGCCGGGTCGTGGGCGTCGATGTCAAACCCGTGTGCGGCGAAAAACGCCTGATAGCCGGCACGCGACTCGTGTTCACCGTCGTTCCAAAGGCTCCGCCCGGCAATGGCCATCCGGATGCCTGTTTGCCGAAGCCAGTGCATTCCTTCCAGCGTCCGGGCAAAGCTGCCCTTGCCGCGTTCCTCGTCATGCAGCGCCTCGGAATAATGATCGACCGAAATGCGCAGGGTCAGCTTGTCGCCGTATTCTTCTTGCAGCGCCTGAAGCCCGTCCCGAACGCGCTTGCGCATCATCGGACGCATCGCATTGGTCAGGATCAGAACGTCGTAACCGCGAGACAGGCAGACGCCCGCCATTTCCACCATCTGAGGGTTCATGAAGGGCTCACCGCCGGTAAACCCGATCTCTGTCACGGGCCAGCCGCGTTCGGTCAACTGATCGAGGTAATCCCCGACCTCGGCCGTGGTGATATAGACAAGCCGGTCGTTTTCCGGAGAACTTTCGATATAACAATTCGCGCAGGTGATGTTGCACAGCGTGCCGGTATTGAACCAAAGCGTTCGTGGCTTGCTCAGCGGGACGTACGCCCGCTGCTCACCATCGGCGGTGACCTTCGGGTCGATGAATTTTCCACCGTTTGCGCGAGGGGACGCCACATCTTTCATCTGTCTATCGTCCGAATTTCATTTGCCTTTCGGGCGTAACCTGTCCTTTCTTCTCTTGAAAGTCGAGTACGGGCAGGTGACACCTTCGTGATCGCCACCTAGACTTGCACCGAGTTCAGGAGAAAACCATGGTATCTCGCGTCATCCCGGTCGATCCTTTCGACCTTGTGATTTTCGGGGGCACGGGGGACTTGGCGCAGCGCAAGATCCTTCCCGGCCTTTTCCGGCGCTTTCGGGCCGGGCAAATGAGCGACGATGCCCGAGTGATCGGCGCCGCGCGCAGCGAGATGGACGCTGCCGCGTACCGTGATTTCGCCCGTAAAGCCGTGATTGAATTCGAGCCCGAGGCCGCGAAAGACACCGAACATCTAGAAAGCTTCCTGCAACAGCTCGAGTACGTGACGATCGACGCACGCGGCGAGGCGGGATGGTCCGAACTGACGGGGATGCTGCGCGACGACGAGATTCGCGCCTTCTACTTTTCCGTGGCGCCCAGCCTGTTCGGGGACCTCGCCGACAGGCTGCACAAGTACGGCATGGACTGTCCGAATTGCCGAATCGTGGTGGAAAAGCCCTTTGGCCGCGATCTCGAGACGGCCAAGGCGTTGAATGCCACCATTGCGGAGTATTTCGACGAGCACCAGATCTACCGGATTGACCATTACCTGGGCAAGGAAACGGTGCAGAACCTCATGGCGATCCGCTTTGGCAATACATTGTTCGAGCCCCTGTGGAACAGCCAGTATGTCGATCACATCCAGATCACCGTGGCCGAGGAAGTGGGCGTTGGCGGTCGCGGCGACTATTATGACCGCTCGGGTGCGATGCGGGACATGATGCAGAACCACATCATGCAGCTTTTGTGCCTGATCGCGATGGAACCACCAGCCAAGTTCGATCCCGACGCCGTGCGCGATGAAAAGCTCAAGGTGATTCGTGCGTTGGACCCGGTTGCACCCGACGACGCCGTGCGGGGCCAGTACGAGGGCACCGGACAGAATGGCAGCTATCGCAACGAGGTTGGCAACCGCGAAAGCATGACCGAAAGCTTTGTTGCCCTGCGCGCCACGATCAGCAACTGGCGGTGGGCCGGAACGCCTTTCTATCTGCGCACCGGCAAGCGACTGCGCGAACGGGCGAGTGAGATCGCCGTGGTTTTCAAGGATGCGCCGCATTCCATATTCGGCGCCGACGCGGGCCGCCACCGCAACATCCTGACCATCAAGCTGCAACCCAACGAGGGGATCGAGCTTGGCGTGACCATCAAGGAACCCGGCCCGGGTGGCATGCGGCTGGTGGACGTCCCGCTTGATATGACATTCGCCGAGGCATTGGGACCGGAAGAGGCGGATTTTCCCGATGCCTACGAACGGCTGATCATGGACGTGATCCGCGGCAACCAGACGCTTTTCATGCGCGGTGACGAGGTCGAGGCCGCATGGGCCTGGATCGACCCGATCATCGCGCAATGGGACGAGTCCGGCCGCGCACCGCACAGCTATGCGACGGGCAGTTCAGGGCCGGATGATGCGCTGATGCTGATGCACCGCGACGGACGCCGCTGGAGGGAGATACGCGCATGAGACTGATCGAATACGCCGACGAGGAGATGATGGCGATCGATCTCGCCAATCAGCTCGCAGGGGATCTGAATACCGCGCTGGAGCATGACGACCGTGCGCTGTTCGTGGTGCCGGGGGGCAGCACGCCCGGTCCGGTCTTCGACGTGCTGTGCGATGCCGATCTCGACTGGTCCCGTGTCGATATCTGCCTCAGCGATGAACGTTGGGTGCCCGAGGTGCACATCCGGTCCAACACCCGGATGCTGCGCGAGCGGCTCTTGGTGGGCCGGGCCGCGAAAGCCGCCTACCTGCCGCTTTACGCCCGTGCCGAGGCGCCCGAGGCGGTACTTGCGGACTTGGAGGCCGTCATCCAGCCACGTCTGCCGATCGCCGTATTGCTCCTCGGCATGGGCGGCGACATGCATACCGCCTCGCTGTTTCCGGGCACCGACGGGCTGGATGCGGCGCTTGCGCACGACGCACCGGTGCTGGTTCCCATGCGCCCTGCCAAGGTCGAGGATGTGCGGATCAGCCTGTCGGCACGGGTGCTCAATGCGGCGGTGGCCAAGCACCTGGTGATCACTGGAGAGGACAAGCGCAAGGCTGTTGAGCGCGCCCGCACCTGCCGGCCCGAACAGGCGCCTGTGGCCGCGATCCTCGACGAAACCGATGTGCATTGGGCGCCCTAGCGTGCCGGACAGTCCGACCGAGATAAAAAAGGAGGAGACCGCATGACCTGGGCGGCGCTGAAATCTGAGACCGGAACGCCGATTGGTGATCTCATGCAATCGTCCGACCGCGCAGCCCGGTTCCAGGTCCAGGCCGATGGGATGCTGTTCGACTACGCCAAGACCTCGATGACCGAAGCGGCCCGCGAGAAGCTTTTGCAACTGGCAAAGGAACGCGGCGTTGCCGAGCGTCGGGACGCGATGTTCGCGGGCGAGCCGATCAACGAGACCGAGGGACGCTCGGTTCTTCACGTGGCGCTTCGAGCAGGGCCCGACACGGTGATAAAGGTCGATGGGCAGGATGTGATGCCCGGCGTCCGCGACGTCCTGTCCCGCATGCGTGCCTTTGCCGAAGACGTTCGGTCGGGCCGGCACAAGGGCGCGGGCGGTCCGATCACCGACGTGGTGACTATCGGCATAGGCGGCTCGCATCTTGGGCCCGAAATGGGCACGCTGGCGCTGCGCCCTTATCACGAGGGTCCGCGCTGTCACTTCGTGTCGAATGTGGATGGGGCGGATATTGCCGATTGCCTCGACGGGCTAGATCCGAAAACCACGCTCTTCATCGTCGCCTCCAAGACTTTCACGACCATCGAGACGATGAGCAACGCCGCGATCGCAAAGCCTTGGGTGCAACTTGGCGGCGGGGACCCGAGCGCGCAATTTGCGGCCGTGTCCACCGCGCTCGACAAGACCGAAGCATTCGGCATCGCGCCCGAGCGCGTATTCGGCTTTGCCGACTGGGTGGGCGGGCGATATTCCACGTGGGGGCCGATCGGGCTGTCGCTGATGCTGGCCATTGGACCAGAGGAATTCGACGCATTTCTCGCCGGCGGCGAAGCGATGGACACCCATTTCCAGACCGCGCCGCTCGAGCGGAACATGCCGGTGATGCTGGCGCTGACCGGGCTGTGGCACAGTCACGCATGCGGCTATCCCACGCGGGCCGTTTTGCCCTACGATCAGCGCCTGTCGCGCTTGCCTGCCTATCTTCAGCAGCTTGAGATGGAAAGCAACGGCAAGGGCGTGACGATGCAGGGCGACCCGGTGGACGGCGGCTCGGGACCGATTGTCTGGGGCGAGCCGGGCACCAACGGACAGCACGCGTTCTACCAGCTGATACACCAGGGCACGCAGGTGGTGCCCTGCGAATTCATGGTGGCCGCCCGGGGGTTCGAGCCGGGGATGGACCACCATCACCGCTTGCTGATTGCCAATTGCCTTGCCCAATCCGAAGCCTTGATGCGGGGGCGAGACATCGACACCGCCCGCGAGATGATGCGCAAGGCCGGTTTTGAGGGCGCCGAACTGGAACGGCAGGCCGCGCACCGGGTCTTTCCCGGGAACCGCCCCTCGACCACGCTGGTCTATGACAGGCTGACGCCCTACCAGCTCGGGCAGATCATTGCGCTCTACGAGCACAGGGTTTTCGTCGAGGGAGTGATCCTCGGGATCAATTCCTTCGATCAATGGGGGGTCGAGCTGGGCAAGGAACTGGCCAAGGAGATGGAGCCGCTGGTGGCGGGCGAGGCCGAGGCCGGCAGAAAGGACGGCTCGACCCAAAGCCTTCTGGCCTTCCTGAAAGCAATCCGGGGTTAGCGCGGAATATCGAACCCGTCAGGTGCCATCGTGAATTGCTCGAACTCGAATCCCGGGGACACGGTGCAACCGACCAACGTGTAGTCCCCGGTCGAGCGCGCCATCCGCCATGCGTCGGGCGGGACGATGACTTGTGGCCTCTGGCCTTCCGTCAGGTCTGGGCCAAGAACCATGTCCCGCGCGGGGCCCGCCTCGCTTTCCGATATCGACAACACCATCGGCGCCCCGGCGTAATAGTGCCAGATCTCGGCCGCATCGACCTTGTGCCACTGGTTGTGATCCTCACCCCGCAGCAGGAAATAGATCGCCGTGCCATGGGCGCGTCCTTGATTGGACGCGCGCCATGTCTCGCGAAAGAACCCGCCCTCGGGATGCGGCGACAGGTCGAGGGTGGCAATGATCTGGTCGGCGGTCACGTCAATTCCGCAGGATCGAGCGTCCGGCATAGATCGCCGTGTCGCCAAGCGCCTCTTCGATGCGGATCAGCTGGTTGTACTTCGCCAGCCGGTCCGAGCGCGCAAGCGAGCCGGTCTTGATCTGCCCGCAATTGGTGGCCACCGCAAGATCGGCGATGGTGGCATCCTCGGTTTCTCCGGAACGGTGCGACATGACGTTGGTATAGCCTGCGCGATGTGCCATTTCGACCGCCTGAAGCGTCTCTGTCAGGCTGCCGATCTGGTTGACCTTGACCAGCATCGAGTTCGCAACCCCGCGTTTGATCCCGTCCGACAGGCGCGTCGGGTTGGTCACGAACAGATCGTCACCCACCAGCTGCACCTTGTCGCCGATCTGGTCCGTGAGTGCCTTCCAACCCTCCCAGTCATCCTCGGACATGCCATCCTCGATCGAAATGATTGGATAGTCGTTCACCAGCGCCGCCAGATACGCCGCATTCTCGTCCGGCGACAGGGATTTTCCTTCTCCGGCAAGCACGTACTTGCCGTCCTTGAAGTATTCAGTCGCGGCGCAATCGAGCGCGAGGTAGATGTCTTCGCCGGGTTTGTAGCCGGCCTTTTCGATCGAGCGCAGGATGAAATCCAGCGCGTCGCGGGCCGAGGCGATATCAGGGGCAAAGCCGCCTTCGTCACCGATCCCGGTCGATAGCCCCGCGCCGGACAGTTCTTTCTTCAGCGTGTGGAATACTTCGCATCCCATGCGCACGGCATCGCGGATATTGCCCGCGCTGACCGGCATGATCATGAATTCCTGAATGTCGATCGGGTTGTCGGCGTGTTCGCCGCCGTTGATGATGTTCATCATCGGCACTGGCAGGGTGCGGGCCGATGTGCCGCCTACATAGCGGAACAAAGGCTGCATGGCGAAATCCGCCGCGGCCTTGGCCACGGCAAGGCTGACGCCGAGGATGGCGTTGGCGCCAAGCCGCCCCTTATTAGGGGTGCCGTCCAGTTCGATCATCGCTTCGTCGATGGCCACCTGTTCCGTGGCATCGAATCCGGCCAACGCGTCCGCGATTTCGCCGTTCACCGACGCCACGGCCTCCAGCACGCCCTTGCCCATGTAGCGTGCGGTATCGCCGTCGCGCTTCTCCACCGCCTCATGCGCGCCGGTGGACGCGCCCGACGGCACGGCGGCGCGGCCCATGGTGCCGTCTTCGAGGATCACGTCCACCTCGACTGTCGGATTGCCGCGGCTGTCGAGGATTTCGCGTGCGTGAATGTCCAGAATGATGCTCATCTGTAACCCTTTGGCAGAATGCAGTTGCCGGTCCATAGCAAGAACGCGCGTGAATGGGAACTGCGACGCAAGGCGGTGTCGCGGTAATCTTTCGATGCGTCAGGCGGCCCGCGCTCGCCGGGCCAACCGCCGCTCGCGCAGATAAGTGTAGAGCCCGGTCGTGATGATCAGTGCGGCGCCAAGCAAAGTCAGGGTGTCCGGCCGCTCGGCAAAGACCACAACACCCACGATCAGCGAAAAAGAAGGCGCGTATAGCGGAACGGCGTGACGACCGCCGCATCCCCCATGCGCATCGCCGCCACGATGCCATAATATCCCATGGCCCCGAAGACCATGCCGCCCACGATCATTGCCCACAGCGGCGGTGTTAACGTTGACAGCGTCTGCGGTCCCAGCACGATCAACAAAACTCCGGCCGGTACCACTGCGGCAAAGCCCTGAAACGACACCACGGTCGAGGACACGGAGACGTCGATGCGCCGGGTGATAAGGTCGCGCGCGGCCACGCAGGCTACGGACACCAGAACGAGCAGCGCCGAAGGGTCGAAACCGGCAAGGCCCGGGCGGATAATCAGCAGCACGCCGCAGAACCCGATCAGGATCGCGCTCCACCGGCGCCAGCCCACGTCCTCTCCCAGAAACAGCGCCGCCCCCATGGTAATGAAGAGCGGCGTCGCCTGGAAAACCGAGGCGACGACCGAGATATCGACCTTCGACAGCGCGGTGGTAAAGGCAAGGGCAGCACCGGCCTCGCATCCCGCGCGCAGCAGAAAGGGCCTGCGCCACGCCTCCGGTGCGAAAATGCGATGCCCACCCAGCCGCGCCACCACCGCAAAGATGGACGCGCTGCCGATCCCGAGAAAGATCAGGATCTGGCCGACTGAAATGTCGGCCGACAATTTCTTTATGAACATGTCCTCGACGGTGAAGGCCGCCATGGACAGAATTACCATCATTATTCCGCGAAGATTGTCCATGATCGCCGTGCCGCTTGAAAGTTTCCCTGCCGCGATAGGCGGCTTTTGGGGGCGATACAAGACAGTCGGTCGGACGGAGCCGGGTCAATCCTTCCGAATCGGAACGCCGTAGAGTTCCAGCTTGTGACCCTTCAGCTTGTAGCCAAGCTTGGCGGCAATCTTTTCCTGCAATTTTTCGATGTCGGGGTCGACGAACTCGATCACCTCGCCGGAATGCATGTCGATCAGGTGGTCGTGGTGGTCGCGTTCGGCATCCTCGTACCGGGCACGCCCGTCCCCAAATTCCAGCTTGTCGATGATGCCGGCCTCTTCGAACAGTTTCACGGTACGATAGACGGTGGCGATCGAAATCTTGGGGTCCCGGCCGCTGGCCCGGGAATAAAGCTCTTCCACATCTGGATGGTCTTCGGAGGATTCCAGCACCGCCGCAATGGTGCGCCGCTGGTCGGTCATCCTCAAGCCCTTGGCCTCGCAACGGTCGATGATGGTCTCTGTCATGCCGGCCTTCTTCGCGTTTCCGGAGCGTTGGATAACGGGTGTGACATCGGAAATCCAGCTTTTTGCGACATGCATCACCGCCGGTGCGTCAGGTCTGCCCAGACGGGCAGGTGGTCCGAGGTGATATGCGCGGGCTTGGCCGTGTAGACGCCGGTTGCCGCGACCTCAAGCTCGGGAGAATGGGCGATCCGGTCCAGCTTCCCGACGGGCCGAGGCGCAGGATAGCTGGCCGGCGTTGGCGCGAATTCCAAGCCGCTCGCCGCAGCGCGCATCGCGGCGGGGCGACGCCACTCGTTGAAATCGCCCGCCAACACCAGCGGCATCGCCTCGCACCGGGCAGCCACCCGCATCACCGCCATCATCTGCAACAACCGGTATCGCCGCACAAGCCCCAGGTGCACTCCAACAACCCGCAGGGGACCAATGCTGGTGTCCAGTTCCGCCATCACCGCCCCGCGCGGCTCCAGCCCCGGAAGGTCGACATGCCGCGTGTGCCGCACCGCCAGGTCTCGCCGCGCCAGCATCGCGTTGCCGTGCCAGCCCAGCGAGCCGCCCGGCGCACCGAAGGGCAGGATACGCCAGCCGTCCCGCTCCACAAGGTCGTGGGGAAGGGCGGCGGGGCGGGGCTGTAATCGCTTGTCCGCCTCCTGCAAGACAACAAGATCGGCGCCCAAGGCATTGATCACCTGAAGGCTGCGATCCGGTCGCCGGCGCATGTCCAGCCCCACGCATTTTTGCAGGTTGTAGGTTGCAATTCTCAGTCGGGGCTCGTTCATGGTAACACGATGGCAGAATTGCAGAAGGACCGCTCTACATGTTTGCAGATCAAACCTGGCTGGCGCGTCTCATCTGGCTGGCGCTTGCCGGCGCGACGCTTTGGGCACTGGCCTTGCTGCGGTTTGAACTGGCCTTTGTGGCGCTGGCGACGCTTGGAGTTTCGCTGGCCCCGGTCATCGTTGCTAACTGGGCGCAGGTGCATGTGCCACCGACCTTCATCGCCGTGGTCGTGGCGTTCGTTGTCGCCACCCTTTTCCTTGGTGAGGTCTTCGATTTCTACGAACGGTTCTGGTGGTGGGACATCGCCATGCACGGCACGTCTGCCGTCGCGTTCGGGCTGATCGGATTTGTCTTTGTATTCATGATGTTCCAGGGTGACCGGTTCGCCGCGCCGCATCTTCAACTGAGCTTTCTCGCTTTCTGTTTCGCCATGACGATCGGCACGGTCTGGGAAATCTTCGAGTTCGGGATGGACCAGGTCTTCGGGTTCAACATGCAGAAATCCGGACTTCAGGACACCATGGGCGATCTCATCATCAACGCGGTCGGCGCGTTGGTCGGCGCGGCAGCGGGTTTTGGCTATCTCAAGGGACGGCATGTCGGCATCGGCACCTTCATTGACGAATTCGTAAAACGCAACCCACGCTTCTTTCGCAGGTTACGACGGCGTCGCGACCGCTCCGAATAGCCTCAGGTGCCGCAAAAGGTCTGCTGCACCGCTTCCGAGGGCTGCGGCGGTCGTGCAAGATCCCGGGAGTCACTACGCGGATGGTACGGATCGGCCAGTACATCGCAAAGCCGGTGAAACGGGGCCATGTCACCGGCAACAGCCGCCGCGATTATCTGCTCGATGCGGTGATTGCGTGGAATGTAGGCAGGGTTGGCCGCGCGCATGACATCGTCCGGCGCCTGTTCCTGTTCCATCCGCTTGCGCCAGTCCTTTTCCCAAGCGTCGAATGCCTTTGGGTCGAGGAACTCGTCGCGCGGCCTGCCGTCACTCAATGCTCTAAACGTGTTGGTGAAGTCTGCGCGATTGGCCGCCATGGCATCCAGAAGCGCGGCAATCAGGCCCTCGTCTTCGGCTGTTGCTTTCGCCAGCCCGATCTTGCGCCCGAAAAGCTCACGCCACACGTTGTGCACCTGACCCGGCATGGCATGGACCGACTTGGTGAAATCTTCGACCGCCTTGTCCTGATCGGGCATCAGCGGCACCAGTGCCGTGGCCAGCTGTGCCATGTTCCAAGCGATCACGTTGGGCTGGTTTGCGAAGGCGTAACGCCCGTGCATGTCGATGGAGGAAAACACTGTATCGGGATGATAGTCATCCATGAACGCGCATGGTCCATAGTCGATGGTTTCGCCCGACAGCGCGGTATTGTCGGTGTTCATCACCCCGTGAATGAACCCGACCGACATCCACTGCGCCACCAGACGCGCCTGCCGCGCGATCACAGCGTCAAGCAACTCCGCCGGGGAAGTTACCTCGGGATAGTGCCGCTGGACCACGTGTTCGTATAGCGCCTGAAGCGCTGGCAGGTCGCGCCTTGCAGCAAAGAACTGGAACGTACCGACGCGAATGTGGCTTTGCGCCACGCGGGTCAGCACCGCGCCGGGCAGGGCGCCGGTTTCGCGGAACACCGGCTCGCCGGTCAGCGTCGCCGCCAGTGCCCGGCTTGTGGGGATGCCAAGAGCGTGCATGGCCTCGCTGACGACGTATTCCCGCAACACAGGTCCCAACCAGGCGCGCCCGTCTCCCATCCGAGAATAGGGCGTCGGCCCCGACCCTTTGAGCTGAATGTCAAAGCGTTTACCGTTCGTTGCGACTTCCCCCAACAGGTTGGCGCGGCCGTCTCCCAGTTGCGGTGAAAAGCCGCCGAACTGGTGCCCGGCATAGACCTGCGCCAATGGATCAGCGCCGTCCGGCACCTGATTGCCGGCAAAGACGCGCGCCCTTTCGTCCTCGGGTCCCGGCGAGATCCCAAGTTCACGGGCCAGCACCTCATTGAAAGCAATCAGTTGAGGCGCTTTCACAGGCACGGGCGGCTGCCTGGTGAAGAAGCGGTCGGGCAGGCGGGCATAGGAATTGTCGAATGGTATTTGCAAGCTCATACTTGATAGATAGTCGCCTGTCCCGCAAACGCTAGAGCTTGCGTGACATCAGGATGTAATTCTCACGCGGCTCGAAACGCAGTCTTTCGTAGACGCGCCGCGCTTTTGCATTCTCGCGCCCGACCTCCAGATGGATTGCCTTCATTCCCGCAGCGGCCAGTGTCTTGGGCAAGGTCAGCAGGATTTCCGAGCCGATCCCGCGTCCACGCACGCCGGGTCGGATGAAAATCTCGTCGACAAACCCGTCGAGCCCGCCAAACTCTATCGACCACCCGAACGAGACGGCGACATAGCCGATCGGGGCCCGCCTCGGACCCGCGAGGTAGATGCACCCGTGCGGCGATCCCTCCAGCAGCGGCGCCAGGGCATCGCGGCGGGTCGTGTCGTCCTGCACGATGCCCTCTTCGTGGTGGAACGCCGCTACCAGCGGCAACAGACGCTCCATGTCCTCGGTGGCGGCAAGCGTCAATTTCGTCATAGCCGGGCCAGCCTTTCGGTCAGAAGTTCGAAAAACCCGTCCGCATCGAGGTTCCCGATGAACAGCGCATTGGCTGCGCGATCGGTCACGCCCCACCAGTCCGCCACGGTCATTCCCATGGTCAGTTCCGATCCGGTTTCGATCTCGACATTGACGTGTCGACCCGAAAACAGTTCTGGGCGGATCAGGTATGCGACTGTGCAAGGATCATGCAGCGGTGCCCCGTCGGAGCCGTATTTCTCGCGGTCGTAACGTTCGAAGAAGTCGGTCATTTCGGCTACCGCCGTCCCGACCCGGTTGCCGATGGCACGAAAGGCATCGTTGCGCGCGCGCGTCACCAGCGCCTTGTGCGTCACATCGAGCGGCATGACGACGATCGGCACGCCAGCCCGGAAAACCAGATCGGCCGCATGCGGATCGACATGAATGTTGAACTCGGCCGCGGGCGTGATGTTGCCGACCTCGAAATAGGCGCCGCCCATCAGGACGATCTCATGCACCTTCCGGACAATATCGGGCGCCATGCGGAACGCCGTCGCGATATTTGTCAGCGGCCCGATCGGCACCAGCGTGACGCTGCTCGCGGGCTCTTTCCGCAAAGTCTCGATGATGAACTCGACCGCGCGCATATCTTGCAACGGCATCGTCGGCTCGGGCAGGTCGGGCCCATCAAGCCCGGTCTTGCCGTGCACATGTTCCGCGGTCACAAGGTCGCGGTCCAGCGGGCGATCACACCCGGCAAAGACCTTCACGTCGCGCCTCCCGGCCAATTCGCACACCATGCGCGCATTGCGCACCGTCAGTTCCAGCGGCACGTTGCCGGCGACACAGGTAATTCCCAGAACCTCGATTTCCTCCGGGCTCGCCAACGCCAAAAGGATCGCGACGGCGTCGTCCTGCCCGGGATCCGTGTCGATGATGATCTTGCGCACGTTCATGCAAATCCCCTGTCACGGCAGACAATACTTGTCCACTGCGCTTAGATTGTCTTGGCAGAAATACTCCGGGGAGGGACCGATCTCCTGGCGCGGACCTCCGATCGGATCAACGACCCAATTCCTTCATCCCGCGCTCGATCCCCTCAAGGGTCATCGGTACCATCCGGTCCTCGAATATTTCGCGCACCATTCCGATCGAATGGGTATAGCTCCAATAGGCCTCGGGCACCGGGTTGATCCACAGGTGCTCGGGCCATTGCGCCCTTGCCCGCTGAAGCCAGACCTGTCCCGCTTCGGCGTTCCAGTGCTCGTTGGCGCCACCCGGATAGGCAATTTCGTAAGGCGACATCGAGGCGTCACCGACGAAGATGCACTTGTAGTCCGGCCCGTAGGTGCGCAGCACCTCGTCGGTGGGCGTCTGCGCGTCCCAGCGGCGGCGATTGTCGCGCCAGACGCCTTCATAAAGGCAATTGTGGAAATAGTAGTATTCCAGATGTTTGAATTCGGTTTTCGCGGCTGAAAACAGTTCCTCGACCATCTTGATATGCGGGTCCATCGACCCGCCCACGTCCAGAAACAGCAAAACCTTCACTGCGTTGCGTCGCTCCGGGCGGGTCTTGACGTCGAGATAGCCATGCTCGGCGGTGGCCCGGATCGTACCCTCCAGGTCCAACTCGTCCTCGGCTCCGTCCCGCGCCCATCGCCGCAGCCGTTTCAGCGCCACCTTTATGTTGCGCGTCCCCAACTCGACCGTGTCGTCGAGATTGCGGAACTCGCGCTTGTCCCAGACCTTGACCGCCCGCCGGTGGCGGCTCTCCTTTGCCCGATGCGCACACCTTCGGGGTTGTAGCCATAGGCGCCAAAAGGCGAGGTTCCGGCGGTGCCGATCCATTTATTGCCGCCCTGGTGGCGCCCCTGCTGTTCCTTCAGCCGCTCCTTCAGCGTCTCCACCAGCTTGTCGAACCCGCCAAGCGCCTCGATCTCGGCCCGCTCTTCCTCGCTCAGGTGCTTCTCGGCCAGTTTTTCCAGCCACTCCTGCGGGATGTCGACAGCCTCGACCACGTCACTCGCGCTGATCGCTTCCAGCCCCTCGAAGCTGGCGGCAAAGGCGCGGTCGAAGCGGTCGATCATCCGCTCGTCTTTCACCATCGCCGTACGGGCAAGATAGTAAAACCCCTCGAGATCGTAGGTCACAAGGCCCGCACCCATCGCTTCCAGAAAGGTCAGGTACTCGCGCAGCGAGACCGGCAGGCCCGCCTTCCTGAGATTCTCGAAGAAGGGCAGGAACATCGCTTACCTCAGATCGACATGCGGTGGATGATCAGCGTAGCAAAAAGCCCAAGCAGCGTGAAGATCAGGCAGTAAACGGCCGCGTACAAAAGGATATCGGCGGTGCGACCCTTGCGCCGCCACGCCGTGAATGCGCCCAGGCTTGCGCCCAGGATCGCGCCGAATAGAACGATCATCGTGTCTTCCCGTCAGGTCACTTCAGGGGACTGAGCGACGAGATTTCCCGCAGTTTCGCGCGCACCGCCCAATCCGCGCCGAACCCGTACCGCGCCCAGCCTATACTGTCCAGACGCACCGTCTGCGCCTCGGCGACGCGGCCCGTCAAGTCCAGCGCCTCGGCCCTCAGCAGCATCAGTGTCGACAGAAGGGCGGCGTTTTCATGACGTTCGGCGATGGCAAGATGCGGCGCCAGAATGGTCAGCGCCAACTGGCCATTGCCCTCGCCAATGGCGAACGCGGCCAGTTGCGATGCGGAGTAGGCACGATGCAATTCGGTGCCGGGGGTCTGGCTGTAGAACCGTTCGGCCAGGCTGAAATGCTGGAACGCCGTGTCGGGCTGGCTGGCCTGGGTCAGGCGCCCCATTGCGAAATGCGAGAACGCGCGCCGATGATCGTGCCAGCCCATCGCGTCGGCGATACGCAGCGCCTCGCCCGCGGCCACTAGCCGCTGCGAGTGACCCGCTCCGGGGCCAAGCGCCGTCTGCACAGCCTTGATCCATGCGCGGGGCGTCGATGACAGGGCGTGCGGCGAGATTGTGTCGCCACCGGGATTGAGCCGTGACAGGATGGACGGCAGAAGGGCCGCCACCTGTTCCCGCGTCATTCCCGACTGCAGCTCGGGCGAGTAATAGGCCCGCAGAATCAGCATGTCGAAACCTGTCAGAACCGTGTGCACGTTGTCATCGTTGAACACGCTGTCGGGCAGCCGGTAAAGATCGTTCAGCGGTCCCAGCGCCTGCGCCACTTCCTCGTGCAGGCAGTCGCGTACTTCCTGGGGCGAGGCATCGTTGGGCAAAAAAATCGCAATCTTCTCGCGTTCGACCAGCTTGCTCCAGTTTGTTTGCCGCTTGTTGCGCGCCGCGCGGTATTCCGACAGGCGACTGATATTGGGCACCACGAAACAGGCCGCCTTGGGCAGGTGCCTGCGGATTTGGGCCCGCGGCACGGCCTCGATCGTGATGTTGGCCGCGTCGGACCGGACCCTTGCAATGTCGATCATCGCCTCGGTGCGCAGCCGGTGCACCAGGCGGTTGAGGTCCGGGATAAGCGTCGAGGGAGGATTGCCGGTGATCCGGATCGAAACAGGCCCCTCGAAGCGCGAGAAATACTGCAATTTGCGACCCGATTCGAGTTGAAAGGACAACTCGAGGAAATCCTGAGCGATGTCGATGTTGGACCGTGAGGGTGGCACGGGACGCGGCGCCGAGAACGACTTAAGGGCTGGTAGCGTAGTTGCGGTCGCCGTGGCTGCGCGCGAGGGCATTTCACTGGACGGGCTGGGAACGCACGCGCCCAGCATGAAAAACAATGGAAGAATGACGCGGCGCATAAGCCCCCGATGCCTGTATGGTCCCATGTGGCAGGTGTCCGTCGTAACCCCGTCCTGCCCATCCGGTGCAGTCGTCGCCCGGTCGTTCTGCGCGTCTTTCAGTGCACGCAATTCGAAACGCTGCTCTTCGACCCTACCGGATAGGTGTCCTCTTCGCCTCTTACTTCGTCCCCGGCAAGGTGCAAAAAAGACAATAGTGTGGCCGAATCGCCAGCAGCCCGAATCGCGATTCGAAGCGCATGAGGAATGTTGTCGGAACTCTGGTTAACCGGGAATTATCAGCAAACGACTAATCGCACGCCTGTTGCCGCAATGTTACGGGTTTGCACGCTACTGCCGAAGTTTCAGGCGATGTCGCTATCTTTGCCGGCGCGCCATGAAGGCGAGCCGCTCGAAAAGGTGTACATCCTGCTCGTTTTTCAACAGCGCGCCGTGCAGCTTGGGCAGCGCATCCGCGCCATCGCGCTTGAGGTCCTCTGCCGTCAGGTCCTCTGCCAGGATCAGCTTCAGCCAGTCCAGCACTTCCGAGGTCGAGGGCTTCTTCTTCAATCCCGACTGCTCGCGGATGTCGTAGAACTGGGTCAGCGCCTCGGTCAGCAGCCGTTCCTTGATACCCGGATGATGCACTTCGACGATCCGTTTCATCGTCTCGGGGTCCGGAAACTGGATGTAGTGAAAGAAACAGCGGCGCAGGAATGCGTCGGGCAGCTCTTTTTCGTTGTTCGAGGTGATGATCACGATCGGGCGCTGAACCGCGCGGACGGTTTCACCGGTCTCGTAGACGTGAAACTCCATCCGGTCCAGTTCCTGCAACAGGTCGTTGGGAAACTCGATATCGGCCTTGTCGATCTCGTCAATCAGCAGCACGACTTTTTCTTCAGCTTCGAATGCCTGCCACAGCTTGCCCTTGCGAATATAGTTGCGCACGTCGTGGACGCGTTTCTCGCCAAGCTGGCTGTCGCGCAGGCGCGAAACGGCATCGTACTCGTAAAGACCCTGTTGCGCCTTGGTGGTGGACTTGATGTTCCACTCCAGCATTGGCAGGCCCAGGCCGTAGGCGACCTGCCGGGCCAGTTCCGTCTTGCCGGTCCCTGGCTCGCCCTTCACCAGCAGGGGGCGTTCCAGCGTAACGGCGGCGTTCACCGCGACGGTCAGGTCGTCGGTGGCGATATAGGCGTCGGTGCCTTCGAATTTCATGAGCGTCCCTTTTCGTGGTGTCGCCGCGCGCAAGTGTCGGGCTGCACGGAATTTTTGCCGCACCCTAGTGTCTTGGGCAATTCACATCAATGGCGGGCAATTGTGTAGTGACAATCGGTCGGGGCGCGTGTAATTGCACGCCACAAGGTGGATTTCTCAAGGGGAAGTTGGGTGACCTACGGAGACCTGCAGGAGGGAGTGGAAATGAAACAGGACGTGGTTCTGTCGGAGGATTACACTCCGGCAGAGGACGAGCCGTTCATGAATGAGCGGCAAGTGGAGTATTTTCGTCGCAAGCTGCTGACCTGGAAGAGCGAGCTGCTCGAGGACAGCCGTGACACCATCGAGGGGCTTCAGGACAGCACGCGTGCAATTCCCGACGTGGCCGACCGCGCCAGCGAGGAAACCGACCGGGCGCTGGAACTGCGCACGCGGGACCGTCAGCGCAAGCTGGTCGCCAAGATCGACGCGGCCCTGCGCCGGATCGACGAGGGCGAATACGGCTATTGCGAGGTCACCGGCGAGCCGATCAGCCTCAAACGCCTCGATGCCCGCCCGATCGCGACCATGAGCCTCGAGGCCCAGGAACGTCACGAACGGCGCGAGAAGGTTCACCGCGACGACTGACCGCGGCAGAACCAAACCGAAATCGGAACGCCGGGGCTTTCGCTTCGGCGTTTTCGCATTCAAAGGACCCGCATGGATATCGCCTCTTTCAACTGCATCGTTCTCGGCGGTGGCATTGGCGGGCTGACCACGGCGATCATGTTGCGCCGCGCGGGTGCTGCCGTGTGCGTCCTCGAACAGGCTCCCCGTATCACCGAGGTGGGGGCAGGCCTGCAGATCAGTCCCAACGGTTTCATCGTTCTGGAAAAATTGGGGTTGGGCAGCGCGCTGCGGGCGAAATCGGTGCGCGGCCAGTCGGTGCGTCTGCGCGACTACAAGGGGGCCGAGGTCGTCCGTCTCGATCTCGCGCGGCTGCCTTGTGGTGACTACCACTTCGTCCATCGCGCGGACCTGATCCACATCCTCGAGCACGCTGCTCTCGCGGCCGGCGTCGAGATATCCCTGGATCAAGAGGGCGCGTCCGTGACGCCCGGATCGGTTCCCGAAGTGACGCTGCGGGATGGCACTGCGCTGACATGCGACTTGCTTGTTGGGGCGGATGGACTTCACTCGGTCGCTCGTAAAGCGCTTAACGGTACATCCGCCCCTTACTTTACCCGGCAGGTGGCCTGGCGCGCCGTCATCCCCGAAACCGGCGCCGAACCGGAGGCGCAGGTCTTCATGGGCCCCCACCGGCACTTGGTCACCTATCCCCTACGCGGAGGCCGCATGCGCAACCTCGTTGCCGTGCAGGAACGGGCCCGGTGGCACGAAGAAAGCTGGACTGCCGAGGATCGTCCCGAAACCCTGCGCGGAATCTTCCACGATTTCGGGCCTGATGCGACCCGTTTGATCGACCGGGTCGAAAAGGTCCATCGCTGGGGCCTGTTCCAGCATCCGGTCGCGGCGAAATGGCACACGGGTTCAGTGGTGCTGGTCGGTGACGCCGCTCATCCGACGCTGCCGTTCATGGCACAGGGGGCCAACATGGCGCTCGAGGATGCTTATGCCCTGGGACGAAGCCTTGCCAAAGAAAGGGACCTCAACTCAGCGCTCGCGGCCTACCAGTGGATGCGAGCCGATCGCGTGCGGCAGGTTGTCGACACCGCCAGCCGGAACGCCTGGAAATACCATCTCGCCTTCCCGCCGGTTCGCTTTGCCGCGCACACGGCGCTGCGGCTTGGCGGTGCGCTGATGCCAAGCCGTCTCGTGAGCCAGTTCGACTGGATTTACGGCTACGACGTCACGGCAACGGACGCCTAAAGGTCCAGTTCGACCCAAACGGGAACGTGATCCGACGGCTTTTCCCGTCCGCGGATGTCCTTGTCGATGCCCACGTCCACCAGGTGGTCCGCCGCCTGCGGGCTCAGCAGAAAGTGATCTATCCGGATGCCGTCATCCCGGTTCCACGCCCCCGCCTGATAGTCCCAGAAAGTGTAATGGCCAGGCCCGGCCACCCGCGTGCGGAACGCTTCGGTAAACCCCATGGACAGCAACTCGCGAAAGGCCGCCCGGCTTTGCGGCAGGGCCAACGCATCCTTCGCCCAGGCCTCGGGGCGCTTTGCGTCCTCGTCCTGCGGGATCACGTTGTAGTCTCCTGCCATCAGGAAGGGCTCCTCGGTGGCCAGCAACTCGGCGGCGCGTGCTTTCTGGCGTTTCATCCAGGCAAGTTTATAATCGTATTTCGGCCCCGGTGCTGGGTTTCCGTTGGGCAGATAGAGGCCGCACAGACGTATCGAAGACCGCGCACCCACGACCGTCGCCTCGATCCACCGCGCATGGTCGTCTTCGTCGTCGCCGGGCAAGCCCCGGGTGACGTCTTCCAGCGGCAGCTTGGACAGGATCGCGACGCCGTTGAAACCCTTCTGGCCATGGGTTTCGACATTATATCCGCGCTCCTCGAACGTCTCTCGCGGGAAGCCTTCGTCGACTGTCTTGATTTCCTGCAAAAGCGCAACGTCGGGTTGGGCCTCTTCCAGCCAGTCGATTAAGGCGCTCAGCCGCGCTTTGATACCGTTGATGTTGAAACTGGCGATCTTCATGCACGGTCTCCGATCATGGTCAACCTATCGCCCAGCCTCCCCGCGGACGCAAGCCGCCTAGAGGACTAAATTAACGATTCGCGCCTAAGCTGATTCGGTCTAAGTCTGGAAACAATTTTTGTTTTATCCACAGTTCTGTTGCCCTGTGGAAAACAATTTTTTCCGTGCGCTGCTAAGCAGCGCACGGAAAAGCTGGCAAGGGGTGCTAAATTTTGTAGTTCGGAATCGTGCCTTGTGGATAACTCGCTTACGGCGAAATACAGTTTGAGAATCCCGTTTTGCGTGCAACCGTTTTTGGTGTTGACCAAATCAGGAGACTACCAATGGTTGCAATTCGTAAAAATCTTTTCGCCGAAAACCCCTCCACCCCGACCGAGGCCAGCCTGCACGAAGGCACCGCTGTCGAAGCGTTCACCTCGTCCCTGCAAGCGTCCGGCGACATGCTGGATGGCGTGGCGACCGAGATGTTCACGTCCAGCCTGAGCCCCGTTGCCAAAACCAGCCGGATGACTGGCGACGCGGTTGAGGCGTTCACCTCAAGCCTTGGCCCGGTGACCGCAACCAGCACCGGCGCAGGCGATGCCATCGAGGCATTCACCTCCAGCCTTGGCCCGGTCCGTGCAGAGCGTGCCGACGAAGGCGATGTCGTCGGCGCCTTCACGTCCAGCCTTTAAGCCGGGCGGCGGAACGGAAACACGTCACAGGGATATCTAAACCATGGGATCCATCGTCACGCTCGATCTTCCGTTCCGCCAAACCTCGCGGGAGGCGCGACAAACCGCGCTTTTGCAACGTTTCGCTGCCGAGCGTCGTTCCGAAACGGACGTTTTCTGGCTCAAGGAAAACGCCGAGATTCTGAACGTCCTGTCCAGCACGGGTGCAACCCTGCCGCTGGCGGCCCTCGCCCCGTTCGACACGCTCTATCGCACAATCGACCGGCGCCTGAGGTTCTTCCCGCAATACTACCGCTTTCTGCTGTCGCTCTGTCTCGACCTTGAAGATCTAGGCATGGGCGGGACCATGGGCGCATGGGCGGTCGAATGGGTGGCCGCCGAAGGGCTTGTCTCCGCCGAATTGTCCGATCTTCAACGGGCCGAGGCGCGGCGCCTCTGCCTGCGCCGCGGGGTGGATCCGACTTCCCAAGATCCCGGGCTCGACGATCGCCTGCGCAGTTTCGGCAGCCGCAGCACGACATTCGCGCTTCCCAACAAGAAGGCCGCGTACGAGCTCACTCACATCGTGTTCTACCTGTCCGAATATGGTCGCCGTAACCCGGATCTGCCCGCTGCATTCGCGGACAGCTTGCGTTTCGCAGGTACTGTGGCCTTCCTTGAAATGAACATCGACCTTCTCGCGGAGGTCTGCATCGCCCTGCGTTTCGCCGGACAGGCACCGCCCGACACATGGGAGAATTGGCTGTCCGCGCAGGCGCGGCACTTCCTCATCGAGGCTGATCCGGCAGGATGGATTTCGGACGACTACCATCCCTATCTCATGGTTCAGTGGTTCCTGTCCACCGCCGGGCTGGGCGGGTTCGGGGCAATGCTGCCCGAAGGCGGGCTTCGGATCACTGCGCCAAGTCCGCACGTGGCTCCGCTGCGCGAGTTGTCGGAAAGCATGTACCGCCTCGAGGGCGAGCGCATCGCCGACTGGTCGCTGATGCGCACCCGGATCGACCCGCTTTTGACCGCAGAGGCTCGCGAGGTGGTCGAAGCCGCCGAACAGGCCATCGACTTCGACGCCTTCTTTCACGGCTTTTCCCGCGCCACCACCCAAGGGGTGCCGACATGATCGTGCGGGGCCGCAAGACTGTCCTACTCGGTGTCGCGCTGACCGTGATCTACACGCTGTTGATCACCGGCGCCGACGCCATCACCAAGCTGTTCTCGGCCAACTACGCCGCCCCGCAGATGTTCGCTCTCTCCGGTGGCCTGGTCGCGTTTTTCTGCCTGGTCGCCGGTCACAGAACCGCCGCGACCAGCGTGCTTGCCACCGGCTGCCCCTGGATCATGGCGCTCCGCGCCGCCGCCACGGTGATCGGCACATGCGCATTTTTCTACGCGTTCAAGCTGCTGCCTTTTGCCGAGGTTTTCCTGTTCATCGCCATCATCCCGATCCTCGCCGCGTTGCTGTCGCGGGTCATGCTGAAGGAATACGCGGGTGGGCAGGTCTGGGGAGCTATGATCCTTGGCGTGATCGGTATCGCGACGCTCTTTCCGGGCGGCTTGCACAGTTTGGGGGCAGGGCACCTCGTTGCCTTCCTCGCCGTGGCGATGGGGGCCGTGTCGATGGTCGCCTCGCGCTATATTGGTCAGCGCGACCCGGGCGGGCTCTTGTCTCAGGTTTTCTACCCCAATCTCGCGTTGATGATCGTGATGGGAGGCGCTCTGCCGTTCGTCTTCGTTCCGATGAGCTGGTGGGATGTACTGTGGGTGGCTTATTACGCAGCGCTGCTCTTTGGCGCACGTTGGGTTCTCGTCGCCGCGCTCAAGTTGTTGCCGGCCTATGTCGTGACGCCGCTGATGAACCTGCAATTTCTCTGGATGGTCGCCATCGGGTCCATGGCGTTCGGTGAACGGACCGGGGCAGGGGTGTTTCTCGGCGCGGCGCTGCTAATTACCGCTGGTGCATGGCTGGTCTGGGACCAAGTTCGCGCGCCGACGCCTAAGGCGGCCGTCCCGGCTGAATAGATCACATCGAAAAGGACGTCCCGCAGCCGCAGGCGCTGGTCACGTTCGGGTTGTCGATGGTAAACCGCGCGCCGATCAGCTCCTCTGTAAAGTCAATTGTCGCACCGGCCAGGAAGGGCAGGGACACGCTATCGACAATGACCTTCTGACCATCGCCGCCTTCCAGCACAAGATCGTCACCCGTGGGCGCGTCCAGCTTGATGTCGTACTGAAAGCCCGAACACCCGCCGCCTTCGACGGCAACGCGCAGGGCCTGACCCTGTTCGCCGGCACCGATTTCAGCAAGGCGTTCATAGGCGCGTTGCGTCACTTTGGGGGGCATTTGCATCTGGCGATCCTCGAGGTTTCTTTGCCGTTCATCATCGAATATACGAACGCTGGGACAGGACGACAAGGAAACAGGCGATGCATAAACCTTATGCCTCGAACCCAAAACAGGCGCGTGCGCGTCTTCATGCCGAGGAGGAAAGCGCGTTTCGGTCCTGTTATCAAAGGGATCGAGACAGGATCATCCATTCCAGCGCCTTTCGCCGTCTCAAGCACAAGACGCAGGTTTTCGTCGAGCATGAGGGCGATTATTTCCGTACCCGCCTCACGCACTCGATCGAGGTGGCGCAGGTGGCCCGGACCATCGCCGGTGCGCTTGGCCTCAATGTCGAGTTGACCGAGGCCGTGGCGCTGGCGCATGACCTCGGCCACACGCCCTTTGGCCATACCGGCGAGGATGCGCTCGACGCGCTTATGGCGCAATATGGTGGTTTCGACCATAACGCACAGGCGATCCGTATCGTCACCTCTCTGGAACGGCACTATGCCGAGTTTGACGGCCTGAACCTGACATGGGACACGCTGGAAGGCATCGCCAAGCACAACGGGCCCGTCACGGGCGATCTGCCCTATGCTCTGGCCGACTACAACGCCCGCCACGACCTTGAACTCGGCACCTATGCCAGCGCCGAGGCGCAGGTGGCCGCACTTGCCGATGACGTGGCCTACAACAATCACGACCTGCATGACGGCCTGCGCGCGAAACTTTTCAGCGAAGACGACATTGCCGGGCTTCCCGTCGTCGGCGCTTGCTACCGTGAGGTGGATGCCAAATACCCCGGTCTCGACCCTTACCGCCGACGGCATGAGGCGCTGCGCCGGGTCTTTGGTGTGATGGTTACGGACGTGATCGAGACCTCGCACGGGATTCTTCAGCAAGCCGCGCCGGCCGACGCCCAGGCAGTACGCAACCTGGGACGCCCCGTGATCCGCTTCTCAGCTCCGATGTGGTCTGACCTTCAGCAGATAAGGTCTTTTCTTTTCAAGCGTATGTATCGCGCTCCTAAAGTCGTCCAGATGCGCAGGCGCGTCACCAATGTGGTCGAGGACCTGTTTCCGTTCTACATGTCGCGTCCCGACTTTCTTCCGCGGCGGTGGCGTCAGGACGTGGCCGATGCCCCGGATGAGACGGCTCTGGCGCGGCTGGTCGCCGATTATATCGCAGGAATGACGGACCGGTTCGCGCTCGAGGCTCACGCGCGGCTGCTGGGCGGCGACGACGAATTGAGTCACGGAAAGGGAATATAGCCGATGGCAACTGGCGGTACGGACGGGGCGATCGATCCGGTCATGGCGGTCGCTCTGGTGGGCGCCCTCGGTGTCGGAGCGCAATGGGTGGCGTGGCGACTGCGGATGCCGGCGATCGTGCTCATGCTGGCCGCGGGCCTTATCGCCGGTCCGGTCCTCGGCCTCTTCGACCCCGCGCGCGATATCGGCACCCTGATGGGGCCGATGATTTCCATAGCCGTGGCCATAATTCTGTTCGAGGGGGGCCTGACGCTCGACTTTCACTCGCTGCGTGGGGCAGAGCAAGGCGTCAAGCGCCTGGTCCTGCTGGGCGCGCCCGTGGGCTGGATCGGCAGCGCCCTCGCGCTGCATTACGTGGGCGGTCTCAGCTGGGAAAGTTCGGCCGTCTTTGGCGGCATCATGATCGTCACCGGCCCTACGGTGATCGCACCGCTTTTGCGCCAGGCCCGGCTCAATCGCCGTCCCGCGCAGCTTCTGCAATGGGAAGCCATCGTGAACGACCCCATCGGCGCCCTTGCCGCCGTGCTTGCCTTCGAGGTGATCGTAGTCACCGCCAGTGAAAGCAGTGTGGGGCTCGCCGCATGGCAGATCATTCGCGGTATCGTCGTGGCCGGTGCGCTTGGCTGGGCCGGCGGCTGGGTGCTCAGCGAGGCGTTCCGCCGCGCCTATGTGCCGGAATACATGAAGGTGCCGGTGCTGTTCGCCGTCCTGCTCGGGATCTTCGCGGTCACCGATTACATGCTGCATGAAAGCGGCTTACTGGCGGTCACCGTCATGGGCGTCGTGATGGCCAATGGCAACCTGCCCAGCTATACCGAACTGCGCCGCTTCAAGGAGCACGCGACCATCCTTCTGGTTTCGGGCGTGTTCATATTGCTGGCTGCCAACATGGATGTCGAGACGCTTAACCGCATTAACTGGAACGCCGCCGCCATGGTGGCGGTGGTCATCCTGCTGGTTCGCCCGCTGACGGTGCTCGTTTCCCTGGCCTTCACCAACATTCCCTTCCGCGAGCGCTTGCTCGTCGGGCTGACTGGCCCGCGCGGCGTCGTGCTGGTCGCGGTCGCGGGTCTATTCGGCGAGCGGCTCGTGGCCGAAGGGATCGAGGATGCGGCCTTTCTCACGCCCTTCGCCTTTGCGCTGGTGGCCGCCACCGTCGTGCTGCATGGCTTCACGCTGGCCCCGCTGGCGCGCGCCATGGGGCTGGCGGGCAAGGGTCAGCCGGGGGTCTTGCTGGCGGGCGGGTCGCAGTTTGCCACATCCTTTGCCAAGACCCTGCAAGACCTCGAGGTTCCGGTCCTCGTTACTGACACCAATCGCGCCCGCCTGCGCAGCGCGCGAGAGGCCGGCCTGCCGACCTTTTTCGGCGACGTTCTGTCCGAGGCGGCCGAACACAGCGCCGAAATCATGAAATACGGCGTCGTCCTCGCGCTTAGTGACAACGATGCCTACAATACCCTCGTCGCTACCGACCTCGCGCCGGAATTCGGGCGCGAGAATGTCTACCAGCTGAGCCGTGCCAAGCAAAACAGCAAGCGCCACGCGCTGCCCGCCTCGCTGGGCGGGCGGGTCGTGGGACAGGGCTATGGCCATACCGAACTGGCTGGTCTGATGGTCCGGGATTGGCAGGTGCGCGCAACCAACATGACCGACGATTTCACGATGGAGGATTGGTCGGCTCAGAATGACGAGGGTATTCCCCTCGCCACCCACAGCCCCGCTACCGGTCTGCGCATCCTGTCCGAAACTTCCAAGGTCGAGACCGGGGGCGAGTTCAAGCTCGTCTGGTTGGGCCCCCCGCGAGACGACAAGACGCCCGAAGCCGCTGCCCCGACCGACAGCGCGGATTGACGCGGCCCGCCCGGGTGTTAAACCGGCGCCAAACGAAGGATTGTCCGATGAACCTGTTTACCGAAATCCGCGCTTGTGTCCTCGCCGCCCTTGATACCATGCAGGGGCAGGGGCAACTGCCCGCTGGCCTCGAGATGTCGAACGTCACCGTCGAGCCGCCGCGGGACCCGGCGCACGGTGACATGGCCACCAATGCCGCGATGGTCCTGGCCAAGCCCGCAGGGCAGAAACCACGCGACATCGCCGACACGCTTGCCGACCTTTTGTCCGCCGACGACCGGATCGAGAGCGCCGAGGTCGCGGGGCCCGGCTTTTTGAACCTGCGCCTGGCGGATACTCTTTGGCAAAACGTTATCCGTACGGCACTGCAAACCGGCGAGGGTTTCGGGCGCTCGGAGTTGGGCAAGGGCAAAAAGGTCAACGTGGAATACGTCTCCGCCAACCCGACCGGGCCGCTGCACGTGGGCCACACTCGCGGCGCGGTCTTTGGTGACGCTCTGGCCAGCCTCCTGGATTACGTGGGCTACGACGTCACCCGCGAATATTACATCAACGACGGCGGTGCACAGGTCGATGTGCTCGCCCGCTCCGTCTACCTGCGTTATCTCGAGGCGCACGGCCAAGAAATTGCCTTCGAGGACGGCACCTATCCCGGCGACTACCTGATCGAGGTCGGCGAGGCACTCAAGGCCAAGGTGGGCGACGCCTTTGTCGGACAGCCCGAGGATGTCTGGCTGGAAGATGTCCGCAACTTTGCCACCGACGCGATGATGGACCTGATCCGCGAGGACCTGCGCGCGCTCGGGGTTTCCATGGACGTTTTCTACAGCGAAAAGTCCCTCTATGGCACCGGCCGTATCGAACAGGCGCTCGAGGCGCTGCAATCCAAGGGCCTGATTTACGAAGGCGTACTCGAGCCGCCCAAAGGCAAGAAGCCCGAGGATTGGGAGCCGCGCGAACAGACGCTCTTCAAATCCACCGAACATGGCGACGACGTCGACCGCCCGGTCAAGAAATCCGATGGCAGCTGGACCTATTTCGCGCCCGACATTGCCTACCACTACGACAAGGTCGAGCGCGGCTTCGACGCGCTGATCGACGTCTTCGGCGCCGACCACGGCGGCTACGTCAAGCGGATGAAGGCCGCCGTCAGTGCGCTTACCGATGGCCGCGTGCCGCTCGACATCAAGCTCACCCAGTTGGTCAAGCTCTACAAGAACGGCGAGCCCTTCAAGATGTCCAAGCGGGCAGGGACCTTCGTCACCCTGCGCGACGTGGTCGATAACGTAGGGCGCGACGTGACCCGCTTCGTCATGCTGACCCGCAAGAACGATGCGCCGCTCGATTTCGACTTCGACAAGGTGCTGGAGCAGTCCAAGGAAAACCCGGTCTTTTACGTGCAATACGCCCACGCCCGGATTTCCTCGGTCATGCGCAAAGCCCGAGACGCCGGCATTGATGTCGACGACGCCACCTTGGCCGGCGCCGACCTGTCGGTGCTTCAGGACAGCGCGCAGGTGGCCGTCGCCCGGAAAATCGCCGAATGGCCTCGGCTGGTCGAGATCGCGGGCCGCACGAACGAGCCGCATCGCGTGGCCTTTTACCTCTACGATCTTGCCAGCGACCTGCACAGCCTTTGGAACCGGGGCAACGATTTGCCTGCGCTTCGCTTCCTTGACGAGACCGATATCGCCGGATCTCAGGCGAAAATCGCCCTCGCGCGGGCCGTAACCGTTGTTATTTCCGCCGGTCTTGGTATCTTGGGCGTAACTCCGGCCGAAGAGATGCGGTAGCAAATCGCGCCAGCGCCGGGGACGTGGCAGTAATCCAACCCGGCGGCCAAGTATCGCCGGAGGTAGCGAGGCGAGCGATGGCACAGATACATGGTGCCCCCCATCAGGCGGGGGCTGTTCGGCAGATATCAGTTCAGAAACTCACGAACATGGCCGGAGCGGCAATATCTCTGGCCCTCGTGATCGGGATCGGGGTCTGGGGCTACAAGATCCTTGTCCGCGATGTCAGCGGCGTGCCGGTGGTCCGCGCCGCCGAAGGTCCGATGCGCATTCAGCCCGAAAATCCCGGCGGCTCCACGGCTGAAAATCAGGGGCTTGCCGTCAACGACGTGGCCGCCGACGGCTCGGCTGCACAGCCCGCCGACCGGCTGGTGCTTGCGCCCGAACCTCTGGCCCTCAGCCTCGAGGATACGCCACAAGCAGAGGTGCAGCTTGCCGCCACGCAAACCGAAACCGAAGCGGTGACCGAGGAGATCACGCCAAGCGCGGAATCCCAGGACGCGGTCGAAATTGATGAAGACGCGGCCACGCTGGCGGCGCTCACCACACTGGCCGACGAATTGTCCGAGGGGGTCGAACCTCTCACCCCCGTCGCTCCCGCCGAGACCGAGACCGAAGACACAGCCGGCACGTCAGACGCGGAGTCCGATGCAGAGGAATCCGAAACTACGCAGGTGACCGAAGGGATCGGGCGCTCGCTGCGTCCCAAGGCCCGTCCCGCGCAAGTCAATACGGTCGAGGATGCCGTTGCCGCCAGCGTCGCCGCGCAGGCCGTCCCGCAGATCGACCCCGAAACCATCCCCGCCGGAACCCGCATGGCCCAGCTTGGCGCGTTCGAAAGCGCCGCCGTGGCGGAGCAGGAGTGGGGCAAGCTGTCGGACAAGTTCGCGGAATATCTCGACGACAAGCAACGCGTCATCCAGAAAGCGCAAAGCGGCGGCCGCACCTTTTATCGCCTGCGCGCCATGGGCTTTGGCGACCTCAGTGATGCACGTCGCTTCTGCTCTGCCCTCGTGGCCGAAAAGGCCGACTGCATCCCGGTGGTGACACGGTGAGCACGCTTGGCGCCACGATCCTTGGCGTGGCCGGCACGGAACTGACCCCGGACGAGACCGCGCTCATTCGTGCGTCCCGTCCCTTCGGGTTCATCCTCTTTGCCCGCAATATCGACACGCCAGATCAGGTTCGCGCGCTCTGCGACAGCTTGCGCCTCGCGGCCAATCACGACGCGAGCATCCTGATCGATCAGGAAGGCGGACGCGTCCAGCGTCTGCGCGGCCCCGTATGGCGGGAATGGCTTCCGCCTCTGGAACAGGTCCAACTGGCCGGCCCGCATGCCGAACAGGCGATGTACGCCCGTTACCGCATTATCGCGCATGAATTGCACGAGTTGGGCATCGATGCCAACTGTGCCCCGCTGGTGGACGTCGCCGGGCGCGAGACACACCCGTTTCTCAAGAACCGCTGTTATGGGCAGGATCCCGATACGGTGGCGAAAGTAGGCCGCGCCGTGGCCAACGCGCACCTGGACGGCGGCGTATTGCCGGTAGTCAAGCACATCCCTGGTCACGGCCGCGCCGTCGTGGACAGTCATTTCGACCTGCCTGTCGTCGATACTGACATCGACACGCTCACCGCGACCGACTTCCGGCCCTTCGCTGCGCTCAATGACTTGCCGATGGGCATGACCGCGCACCTCGTCTACGAGGCTTGCGATGCGCTGCCCGCCACGACGTCGCCCCGGATGATGCAACTCATCCGTGAGCGGATCGGCTTTGACGGTCTGATCATGACCGACGACATATCCATGAAAGCTCTCAAGGGCGATCTTGCCACGCTGTCGCGTCAGTCGCTCGACGCCGGCTGCGACGTGATCCTGCATTGCAACGGCACTTTCGACGAAATGAAGGCGGTTACGGAGGCCTCCGGCGTTTTGTCCGGGACTGCCCTTCGGCGCGCCAAGGCCGCCCTTGCTGCGCGGAAAAGCCCAACAAAGGTTGACATTCCCGCGCTGGAGGCAAAGCTTGCCGGACTGCTGCACGGTCGGGGCAATGTCTGAAGATACATTCGAGGAAATGGGACAGATAGAAAGCGTGAGCGACCGCATGGCGGCCGAGGCGCTGATCGTCGACGTGGACGGCTACGAGGGGCCTCTTGACCTGCTGCTGACGCTCAGCCGCACGCAAAAGGTCGACCTGCGCAAGATCTCCGTCCTGCAGTTGGCCGAACAATACCTTGCCTTCGTTGAACGCGCCAAGGCGCTGCGCCTCGAACTTGCGGCTGATTACCTCGTCATGGCCGCCTGGCTGGCTTTCCTCAAATCCCGCCTCCTGCTGCCGCCCGACCCGGCGGAAGAGGGCCCCTCGGGCGAGGAGCTTGCCGCGCATCTCGCCTTCCAGCTTGAGCGCCTGCAAGCCATGCGCGAGGCCTCCGCCCGGCTGATGGGCCGCGACCAGCTTGGTCGCGATTTCTTCGCCCGCGGCCTGCCCGAGGACGTCACGCGCATTCGCCGCGTGCAATACACTGCCACGTTGCTCGACCTGATGCAGGGCTACGCCCGTATTCGCACCAAGGACGAATTTCGTCCCTACGCATTCGACCGCGAGGCGCTCTTTACTTTGGAACAGGCGCTGGAACGGATGCGCGGCCTGATCGGCTTTGCCGGCACATGGACCGACATCGCCTCCTACCTGCCCGACGGCTTTACTGCCGATCCGGCGCGCCGACGCTCGGCCACCGCGTCGACGTTCGCCGCCGCGCTGGAACTGACCAAGGAGGGCAAGGTCGAACTGCGCCAGTCCGAGGTTTTCGCGCCGCTGGAATTGCGGCGTAAAGGATAGAGCCCATGTCGGACGACACCGAACACCCCGCGCCGCAGGAGGAAAGCCTGTTCGAGGCTCCGCCCATGGCCGAACAGGAGCGGATGTGCGAGGCGATCCTCTTCGCCACCTCAGAGCCTGTCTCGGCCAGGGAAATCGAGGCGCGGATGCCCCATGGCTGCGACGCCGCCGAGGCACTGGTGCACTTGCGCAAACGCTACGAGGGGCGGGGCGTGCATCTGGTCAAGGTCGGCGATGCCTGGGCCATGCGCACGGCACCCGACCTCGGATTCCTGATGCAAAAGGAAACCGTCGAGACCCGCAAGCTCAGCCGCGCCGCGATCGAAACCCTGGCCATCATCGCCTATCACCAACCCGTCACCCGCGCCGAGATCGAGGAAATCCGCGGCGTCAGTGTCAGTCGCGGCACGGTGGACCAGTTGCTGGAAATGGAGTGGATCCGCTTCGGACGCCGCAAGATGACGCCGGGCCGCCCTGTGACCTTTGTGGTCACGCCGCATTTCCTCGACCATTTCGGTCTGGAAAACGCCCGCGATCTGCCGGGGCTCAAGGAATTGCGCGCCGCAGGTCTCCTGGAGAACCGACCACCGCCCGGTGACATGCCGCAGATGGGCGAGGGAGACGAGGACCTGGACGAAGAGACCGGGGAAGGCCAGAGCGAGCTATTCGAGGATTAAATCCCGATAATTCTGCGAAAGCGCCCTGAAAAATTCAAGTTTCCGTGTTACATACTTGGAAACGCACAGGTCGAGGAGGGCGCAATGAACGCCAACCGTATCGTAAGCATGATCATCCGCATGGTGATGAACCGCCTGATCCGCACGGGCGTGAACGCCGGTATCGACAAGATGTCGAAACGCGGCAAGAAACCCGCCGATGGCAAGGGCGCGCCAAATCCGCAGCACAAGCGGCAGACGGCCGAAACGCAAAAGCGCATGCGCCAGTCGATGCGCGTCGCGCGCAAGATCGGAAAGTTCTAGGTCGCGCGGAAATGCTTTGACAGCTTGAGCCCCTGACCCTGGTAGTTCGACGCGATGCCAGCGCCGTAAAGCTGCTCGGGCACCTCGTTCATCTGCTCATAGACCAGCCGCCCTACAATCTGCCCGTGTTCCAGCACGAATGGCGCCTCGTGACAGCGCACTTCCAGCACTCCGCGCGATCCCGCGCCGCCTGCAGCGTCATGGCCGAACCCGGGGTCGAAAAAACCCGCGTAATGCACCCGGAACTCGCCTACCATTGCCAGGTAGGGTGCCATCTCGGCGGCATAGGCCGGCGGAATATGCACCGCCTCGCGGCTCACCAGGATATAGAACGCGCCGGGGTCCAGGATGATGCGGCCCGTGTCACTATGCACCTCTTCCCAGTAGTCGGCGGCATCATAGCCCGCGATGTTGTCCAAGTCGATCACACCTGTGTGCGGCTTCGCGCGATAACCCACCAGCGTGCCCGCCTCGGGCTTCAGGTCGACCGAAAATCCCAGCCCGTCGCTGATAACCGGCGGGCCGTTCACCAGCGGGCTTTCAACGTGCAATGCGCTCAGCGCGGAATCGTTCAGAACTGCCTGGCCCGCACGGAACCTGATCTGGTTCAGCCGCATGCCCGGCCGCACGAGCACCGAAAAGGACCGTGGACAGATCTCGGCATAAAGCGGCCCGGTATAGCCCGCCGGGATACGGTCGAACTCCTCGCCGCCATCGGTGATCGTGCGCGTCAGAAGATCCAACCGCCCGGTCGAGGATTTGGCATTTGCCACCGCATGAACATCCGAGGGCAGGTCCAGCCGCTCCATCAACGGCACGACATAGACACAGCCCTTCTCCAGCACCGCGCCGTCCGACAGGTCGATCCGGTGCATCTCGAATTCGTTCAACCGGTCCTCGACCTTCGCACCGGCTCCGGCCAGGAAAGACGCACGGACGCGGTACGCCGTCGTGCCAAGCCTCAAATCCAGCGACGCGGGCTGTACCTGTTCGTCGGTGATCGCCGGCTGTGCCGAAAGACGCCCATCCAGGATCATCGCCTTCAGTTGCTGGCTGGCCAGAACGCCGGTCATTCGATCCCCCCCGCACGCGCCAGCGCGGCAATTGCAGTGCCCCGGGGCGCGGATAAAAGGCCCTTGGTACGCGAAGAATTGGTCGGGCTAGCAGGACTCGAACCTGCGACCTTCCGTCCCCCAGACGGACGCGCTACCAGGCTGCGCCATAGCCCGACGTCTGGCCGTTCATACTGGTTTTCGCGCCAAGGACAAGGGGGAAATTCCAGATTCACGCGCTACTCTCTGGGGGCGGAACCCGTCGTCGCGCGCAATCGCGACAGCAGGCTTTCCAGACCGGCAATCGTGTCGGGTGTCAGCGGTCTGCGCACCCGCGCCAGCATGGATAGCACACCCGGTTCGGCGGCAATTCCGTCATCCGGGTCATCGGGCAAATCAACCTCGATCGGTTCCGGCACGGGTGGCTCGGTGCCTGCAGGCTCCGGGTCGGCGGCCGGGGCGTCGTCCCCTGTTGCGCGAGCCGAAGGTGTATCAGGCGTGGCGTTCCTCCGTTGCAGGAAACTCGGCAGCGGCGGGGAGTCTTCTTCCTGCTGCTCGGGCTCTGCTTCCTGCTCCGGTCCGGACTCGGCTTCGGCATTGCGCCGGCTGAAGGTCGGCGGGATATCCGCGTCCGCGCTGTCCAGCGGCCCGGATGACGGGGTCGGAGGCTGGGAAACAGGATCCGGCCGCGGCGGCAAACTTGACGCCACCGGGGCAGGCTCGGGCGCGGCACTTGGCGTAAGCGGCGCCGGATCCGGCGCGGCGCTTGGCGAATGCGGTAGCGGGGGTGCGTCCGGCTCAGCCGGAGCCGGTTCGGACCCGGCGGGGGGGAAGTGGCAGGCGGGACAGGGCGCGGTACCTCGTCCGTCGAAACTGGCTTGGTTTCGGGCGCGTTGGCGTCCGCCCGATCCGCTGCTGGTGTATCCTCGACGTGATCTATGACGACGTCATCCGCCGCATCTCCCAATGGCTGGGAAAAGTCCGAGACATATCCCACGCCCTGTTCCCGCAGCATCTTTTGCACGCCCTTGATGGTCATCCCATCGTCATGCAGCAGCTTCTTGATCCCGCCCAACAGCTTCATGTCCGCGGGCCGGTAGTACCGCCGCCCACCGGCGCGCTTCACCGGCTTCACCTGGCTGAACTTGCTTTCCCAGAATCGCAGCACATGCGCCGGGGTTTCAAGCCAGTCGGCGACCTCGCTGATGGTCCGGAACGCGTCGGCGGATTTGGCCATCGGCTGGTTCTCAGGCCTTGTTGCCGGCCGCCACCCGGTCTTTCATCAGGTGCGACGGACGAAATGTGAGAACACGCCGTGGATTGATCGGGACCTCTTCTCCGGTCTTGGGATTGCGCCCGACGCGTGCCGACTTGTCACGCACCGAGAAGGTGCCGAAGGACGAGATCTTGACCTGTTCGCCCCGCACCAACGCGTCCGACATATGCTCCAGAACGCTTTCGACCAGCTGGGCGGAATCGTTGCGCGACAGACCTACTTCGCGAAACACCGCTTCGCTCAGGTCCATCCGTGTCACCGTGTCATTTGTCATCACATCCCCTTTGCCGTTTGCAGAGAACTTTAGGGGTGAAGAATTTTCCGAGTCAATGTCAATGACTTGGGAGGTACAGTTTAAGCGGAAAAATCGCGCTTTGTTCCGGCAGTTACCAGCGCAGGACCACTGCACCCCAGGCGAGGCCGCCACCGATCGCCTCTGAAACGATCACGTCGCCGCGCTTGATCTTGCCCTCTGCCACGCCCACCGAAAGCGCCAACGGGATCGATGCAGCCGACGTATTGCCGTGGTCCTGCACCGTCACGACGACCCTGTCCATGGAGATTCCAAGCTTCTTCGCAGTGCCTTGGATGATCCGGATGTTAGCCTGATGTGGCACGATCCAGTCGACATCGTCATCGCTCAGCGCGGCCTTCTCAAGAGCGGCCTCGGCGGTGGTGGTCAGCTTCTCGACGGCCTGCCTGAACAGCAGGTTGCCCTGCATCTTCAGCTTGCCCGAGGTGCCGGTCGACGACACGCCGCCGTCGACATACAGCATGTCGAGGTAGCGCCCATCCGAATTGAGGTCGGTCGAAAGGATGCCACGGTCCTGCGATGAGCCGTCGGCCTCGGAGGCACTCAGCACCACCGCGCCAGCGCCGTCACCGAACAGAACGCAGGTGGAGCGGTCGGTCCAATCCATGATCCGGCTGAACGTTTCGGCCCCGATCACCAGCAAGCGCTTGGCCTGGCCTGACACGATCAGCGCGTTGGCATTTGCCAGGGCATAGATGAACCCGGCACAGACCGCCTGCACGTCAAAGCCGAAGCCGCGTGTCATGCCCAGTTGGTTCTGGATCATGGTGGCGACCGAGGGGAAGGTCAGGTCAGGGGTCGAGGTGGCCACGAGAATTCCGTCTATATCGTCCGGCCCCACGCCCGCATTGGCCATCGCCGCAAGCGCGGCGCGAGTGCCAAGATCGGACGTGGTCTGGTCCTCGGCGACGAAATGGCGGCGTTCTATTCCTGACCGACTCCTGATCCATTCATCGGACGTGTCTAGAAACGTCTCGAAATGAGAATTCGGCACCACTCGTTCAGGAAGGTAGTGACCGACACCGTCTACAACGGCGCGAATTGTCATGCCTGTTCACCGTTATTGTCGGGTTCTTTGTCGGCATCCTGTTCAAGCATCGTTGCGGATGCAACCCGTGCCGCCAGTTTTTCGGTAAAGCCGGTATCGGCCAGCTCGAAAGCCAGCTTGACGGCGGCGGAAATCCCCGTCGCATCGGCGGATCCGTGCGACTTCACGACTGTTCCGTTGAGGCCCAGGAAGACACCACCATTGGCCCGGCTCGGGTCGATCCGCTTGCCCATCCGCCGCAGCGAGGTCAGCGCCAGGATCGAGGCGAGCCGCGACAGCGGCGTGTGCGCAAAGGCTTCCTTGAGCAACTCGCGAATAAGCTTGGCCGTGCCTTCGCCGGTCTTCAGCGCCACGTTGCCGGTGAACCCGTCGGTTACGATCACATCGCAGACAGTGCCGGGCAGGTCGCGCCCCTCGACGAACCCCACGAATTCGAAATCGCCGTTGCGCGCGTTGCCCTCGATCAAGTCATATGCCTCGCGCAGCTCGGCCCGGCCCTTGTGCTCTTCCGTGCCCACGTTCAAGAGTCCGACGCGCGGTCGCTCCAGCCCAAACCCGTTGCGTGCATAAGACGTGCCCATCAACGCATATTGCATCAGGTCCTTGGCATCCGCCCGGATATCCGCGCCGCCATCCAGCATGATGTTGTGCCGCTGCGGGTTCTGCGAGGGCCACAGCACCGCAATGGCGGGGCGATAAATCCCCGGCAGCTTGCGCAGGCGAATGACCGACATCAGCATCAGCGCGCCGGTATTGCCGCAGGAGACGCAGACGCTGGCCTCGCCGTTGCGCACCGATTCAAGCGCCGACCACATCGAGGTATCCTTGCCCTGCCGCAGCGCCTGGCTCGGCTTGTCCTCCATTTCGACGACATCGCCGGCATTGCGGATCTCGCAGCGCCCGGCCAAATGCTTGCGCTTGGCCACCAGTGGTTTCAGCACATCCTCGGGTCCGTGCAGGATGAACCCGATCCGGTCATTTTTCTTTGCAGACAAGGAAATCCCGGCAACGACGGTTGCCGGGCCAAGATCGCCACCCATGGCGTCTACGGAGATAAGGATGCGCCCGCTGGTCTTGCTGTCGGCCGATGCCGTCATTGGACGCGTCCCTTGATGCCGCCGCTTAGGCTGCGTCTTCGTCCAGGTCGACCTCGTCATCCAGCGCGATGACTTCGCGATCCGCGTAGTGACCGCAGGCGACGCACACGTGATGCGGGCGCTTCAGTTCACCGCAGTTAGGGCACTCGTTCGGGTTCGCACCCTCCAGCGAGTCATGCGCCCGGCGATTGTTGCGGCGCGATTTCGATACTTTGTTCTGTTGGACGGCCATGTCACAACCTCAAATCTTGTGGGCCTTTCGGCCCGGTTTCATACGCTGACGCGGCTCTTAATCCCTCGAGAGCCCGGCGTGCAACCCTAAATCCGGTGAGAGCGCGAAAATACAAGGAAATCGCTTGCTGTCCAGCGATTCTTTCGTGGTCTCAGTCGTCGTCTTTCAGCTGTTCCTTGAGCTTTGCAAGCGCCGCGAACGGCTTGGCATCCGCGTCCGTCAGCGGGGTCACGCCGGGGGGCGCGTAGCGGGCGGTTCCCAACTCCTGCCCAGTGCTGCGCGGGTAGGGGGGCAGCGCCAGCGCGATGGCCTCCTGCATCATTTCGCCCAAATCGATTCGGTCGGTCAGCGGGTCGATCGTCTCGTCCTCGGGCATCTCGACCTCTTCCTGTTCGGTGTCGACCCCGGGCCAGTCTCTGCGGAACTTACGGATGACCGGTTCCTCGATCCGGGTGGTCACCGGGTCCAGCGTTACTACGCACGACTGCACCACAGTCGCTCCAAGCCGGGCCTCCAGCCGCCAGTTCTCACCGTCGTCGGGGTGCATCGCGCCCTCGAACACGGCTTTCTTCAGCGCAAGGATGCCAAGGTCGTCGGCCATTCGTGCCATGGTCGGCGCATCGGGCGCGATCCGGAACGGGTGCGGGCGGTTCATCGCCATCTGTGCCAGATGCAGCACGTTCGTATTTTCTGTCTTCTCGGTCATGAGCGTATGACCTATCCTTTCTTGAACCTTACCGCTACCTTGTTGTATCGGATTAAAAGGGCAATGGGGACCCGTTCAAGAGGCCAAGAGGGGTTGCATGAAAATCTGGTTTGCCAAACTGGGGGGCGTCATGTGCCTGGCCGCGGCGCTCACAGCCTGTACGCCGACCTATCGCAACCACGGGTATTTCCCGCTTCAGGAAGATCTAAACAACCTTCAGGTGGGCGTGGATACCCGCGAAACCGTTGACGACGTGGTTGGCCCGCCGTCCTCGGCCGGGATGCTGAGCGGGGGCGACTACTATTACGTGCGCAGCCGGTTCAAGGAAGTGGGCATGTACCGCCCCGAGGTGATCGAGCGTCAGGTCTTGGCGATCAGCTTTGCGCCGAACGACACCATCGCCAATATCGAGACATTCTCGCTGGCCGACGGCAACATCGTGCCGCTGACCCGCCGCGTGACCGATTCTTCGGTGGTCGGCGGCGGCTTCCTGCGTCAGCTTCTTGGCAACTTTGGTAATGTCGATCCGGGCGAGTTCTTCTGACCTTTCGGCGTCATTCGTCTGTCACATGCTTCATGATAAGCGGTTCGCACATATATACCCTCTAGGCGACCGTCACAGATGAGGCTGACATGTTGAGCAAGGGACGCTACCTGACGAGGACTGCCGAAAATGCAGCCGATATCGAGGCGGCGCAGCGGTTGCGCCAACTTGCCTTCAAGGGCGCCGAGCCAAGCGGAACACTCGATCAGGATAGCTTTGACGACATTTGCACCCATATTCTCGTCGAGGACACGTCGGACGACCGGCTGATCTGCTGTTTCCGGATGCTGCCGCTCAACGGCGGTGACGAGATCGAGCGCAGCTATTCCGCCCAGTTCTACGAGCTCTCTGCCCTTCGCGCCTTTCCCGGCCGCATGGTCGAGATGGGTCGCTTCTGCATCCATCCCGAGGCCCGCGACCCCGATATCCTGCGCGTGGCCTGGGCCGCGATGACGCGTTACGTCGATGAAAACGACGTCGAACTTCTTTTCGGCTGTTCTTCCTTCAAGGGCACCGATGCCGACACGTACCTCGATGCCTTCGCCATGCTCAAGGATCGTCACCTTGCGCCGCGCCGCTGGTTGCCGCGGGTCAAGGCGCCTTCGGTCTTTCGCTTCGCCCAGGCCCTGCGCCTGCGCAAGCCCGACGCCAAGCAGGCGATGTCGCGGATGCCGCCGCTCTTGCGCACCTACCTGGTGATGGGTGGCTGGGTCAGCGATCATGCGGTGGTGGACCGGCAGATGAACACCCTGCACGTTTTCACCGGGCTCGAAATCAACTCGATCCCGGCCTCGCGCAAGCGCCTGCTGCGAGCGGTTGCGGGCTAGCGCGTCGGCGCTTGACGGGCTTCTTCGCGCGGGATAGCGCTGCGCCATGGCGCGTGCACCTCTTCTTCAACTTTCCGATATCTCCCTGACCTTCGGCGGTGCGCCGATCTTCGACGACCTGTCGCTGGTGGTCCAGCCCGGCGACCGCGTGGCGCTGGTGGGGCGCAACGGGTCGGGCAAATCGACCCTGATGAAAGTCATTGCCGGCCTCGTCGAGCCCGACCGCGGCTCCCGCGTCCTGCACCCCGACGCGTCTGTCGGCTACATGGAGCAGGAACCGGACATGACCGGCTTCGACACGCTCGGGGCCTTCGCCGCGGACGGGCTGGACGTGGCCGAACACTACCGGATCGAAATGGCCGCCGAGGGCCTCAAGTTCGATCCCGACCGTCCCGTGGCCACCGCCTCGGGCGGCGAGCGCCGCCGCGCCGCGCTGGCCAAACTGATGGCGCAGGCGCCCGATCTCATGCTGCTGGACGAGCCCACCAACCACCTCGATATCGAGGCGATCGGCTGGCTCGAACAGCAACTTCGCGAGACCCGCTCGGCTTTCATTCTCATTTCTCACGACCGCGCTTTCCTGCGCGCGCTCACCCGCGCCACCCTCTGGATCGACCGCGGCGCCACCCGGCGGCAGGAAAAAGGGTTCGAGGATTTCGAATCCTGGCGCGACAAGGTCTGGGAGCAAGAGGACCAGGCCCGCCACAAGCTCAACCGCAAGATCGCCGAAGAGGCCCGCTGGGCGGTCGAGGGTATCTCTGCCCGGCGCAAGCGCAACCAGGGGCGCGTGCGCAACCTTCAGGCGCTCAGGGCCGAGCGCGCCTCGCAGATCAAGCGGCAGGGCACCGCCGCCATGGCGCTGTCCAGCGGGCCGCAATCGGGGCGCAAGGTCATCGAGGCGCTTGGCGTTTCCAAGAGCTTCGAGGGCGCGCCCATCGTGCGCGACTTCTCCCTCACCATCCAGCGCAAGGACCGCGTGGCTTTCATCGGTCCCAATGGCGTAGGCAAGACGACGCTGCTGAAACTCCTGATGAAAGCGCTTGAGCCCGACACGGGCGAGGTGCGCCACGGCACCAACCTCGTGCCCGTCGTCTTCGACCAGGCCCGGGCCCAGCTCGACCCCGACATGACGCTCTGGGACAGCCTGACCGGCGATCCCGACATGCGCGTCTCGGGGCAGGCCGACCAGGTCATGGTGCGCGACACACCGCGCCACGTGGTGGGCTATCTCAAGGACTTTCTCTTCGACGAACGCCAGGTTCGTGCGCCGGTACGGTCGCTATCGGGGGGCGAAAAGGCCCGTCTCCTGCTGGCCAAGCTGATGGCGCGGGACAGCAATCTTCTTGTGCTGGACGAGCCGACCAACGATCTCGATATCGAAACGCTGGACCTGCTTCAGGAACTGCTAGACGATTACGAGGGCACCGTCCTTCTGGTCAGCCACGACCGTGATTTCCTCGACCGTGTCGCCACCACCACCGTCGCCATGGAAGGGCGCGGCCGGCACACCGTCTATGCCGGTGGCTGGACCGATTACATGGCGCAACGCGCCACGCCCGACGCCCTAGAAAACCGCAAGTCCGTCAAATCGTCAGGCGCCGTTGGCCCGCGTACAAAACCGTCCGAACCGGCAAACCCCCGCAAGCCCAAACTCAGTTTCAAGGATCAGCACCGGCTCGACACGCTCCCAGGTGAGATCGCGCGCCTCGAAGCCGAGATCGGCAAGCTCGAGGAATTGCTGTCCGACCCCGACCTCTTCACCCACGAGCCTACCAAATTCGCCAAGGCCTCCGAGGGGCTCAGCAAGCGGCAGGCCGCGCTGGAAAAGGCCGAAGAGGAATGGCTGACACTGGCTGAAAAGGCAGAGAGCGCCGGCTAGAAACGTGTCATTCGTTGACAGACTTTCCGCCCACCGTCATGTCGCTCTTTTCCATCCACTGCTGCAACGTGGCCTGCATCTGTTCCACGTTTCGGGTTTCGATGGCCTGCCGCAGCGATTGCAGCGCGTTCGCCATCTCGATTTCCGACAGGTGTTTCTCCTGCGCCCGCAGGATCTTGGGATGCGGTGTGGTCAGCATGTCCGATCCGATCAGCAATTCCTCGTGCAGCTTCTCGCCCGGGCGCAAACCAGTCACTTCGATCTCGATATCGCCGCCGGGATTCTCGGCGTCACGCACGGTGTGACCGGCATTCTCGATCATCCGCCGGGCCAGTTCGTGGATGGGTACGGGCTTGCCCATGTCCAGAACAAACACATCGCCGCCCCGTGCGAACGAGCCGGTCAGAAGGACCAGTCGCACCGCCTCGGCAATGGTCATGAAATATCGCGTCACGTCCTGGTGGGTCAGCGTGACGGGTCCGCCCCGCGCGATCTGTTCCTGGAACAGCGGTATGACCGATCCCGAAGAGCCCAGAACGTTACCGAAGCGTACCATGGAAAAGCGTGTCGTGCTCGACCGTGTCGCCAGGTCCTGCACCGCCAGTTCGGCAAATCGTTTCGAGGCGCCCATGACCGACGACGGGCGCACCGCCTTGTCCGTCGATACCAGGATGAACCGTTCGACGCCATGCCGCATCGCCACGCTGGCCACGGTCCGCGTGCCGAAGACGTTGTTGCGGATGCCTTCCAACGCGTTCTGCTCCACCAGCGGCACGTGCTTGTAGGCCGCCGCGTGCAGCACGATGTCGATCTTGTGCGACCGCATGACATCGGCCATGTGGCTCTCTTCGGTTACACTGCCCAGTACTGCGATCAGCGTCGCCTCGGGCAAAATGGCGCTAAGCTCGCGATGCGTTTCGAACAGCGCCAACTCGCAGTGATCCAGCAGCACGAGCTTGGCAGGCTGACACGAAAGAAGCTGCCGCGAAAGTTCCGAGCCGATGGAGCCGCCGGCGCCTGTGATCAGGATATTACGGTGGCGATAGGTGTCGAACACGCCTGGCAGATCGTCCTCAAAGCCAGCCCGCCCCAGCAGGGTGTTTACGTCGATCGGACGTGTCTCGGCCAGGCTGGAGCCGGAGGTGGCGACGAGGTCCGCGAAAGACGGCATCGCATGTACTTCGCAAGAGGTGTTGGCCAGCCGCTGTATGATGCTCGACTGTACCGCGCGATTGGCGCTCGGCATGGCCAGAACCACGCGCTTGACCTGGTAACGCTGGATTAGATCTTCCAGGTCGGCCGGCGAATAGGTCCGCAAACCCGCGATTGTGATGCCCTGAAGCCGGAGGTCGTCATCGACAAACGCAACCGGCGCCACCGCGTCGTCGACAGTCAGCGCGGTCGCGAGTTGCTGCCCGGTCTGACCAGCCCCGTAGATGATGATCGGAATCCGCGCGTTGCCACGCCGATAGACCGACAGCAGAGCCTGCCGCAGCGCCAGCCGCGACGAAATCGACAGAATGAGGAAGAGCATCCCCATGACGACGTAAAGCGGCACGGGGAAAGCCATGTTCAGAAAAACGAAAGAACTGAGTATGCCGGTGACGATCATGGCGCAGGCCACGAGTGCCGATTCCAAGACACCCTGCATCTGGTAGGCGTTCAGCTTGATCTTGTGCAGTCCCTGGAACAGGATCAGCGCAACGCCCGTGAGCGTTACCACGGCGATGCTTAGCAGGAACGCCCTTAAATTCGCGCCGACTGCATCCATCCCGAGAAGCAGCACGCCGGCAACCACGTGCGACAGGGCGATCAGCAAACCGTCGATGGCTAGAAGGATTGTCTGCTTATGATGACGGGAAAGCGAAATCGCCAACTTGTACAGCATCAAATCCCGCCCCTTGCTACCGATGGTTGTAGTAACCTAAATAACACAAACAAATCAACATACGTCACGATTCCTGGGCTTTCCAACTATACTGTTAGAACAACTTGTCGAGCCCCCTCAACTCATATCCTGCTGCGTATGCAAAACGATTGGCTCAGCCCCAAGCTAAAGCCTCAAAGTTAATGATTTATCGCTTTATTCGCGAAAGGCGAAAACCCGCCGAACCGTGGCTATTATCAGCGCCAAATCAAAGCACAAGGTCCGGTTGCGAGCCCACATGAGGTCGATCCTCGCTTTGGCGGGCACGCATCGCCGCAGGTAGACGGCGTCGGTTTCCGCCTGCGTATGGCATTGCGCCAATAACTGCTCTTCGCGCTTGTGAAACACCAGCGTGGCCAATCCTGTAACGCCTGGCCGGTTTCGCAGCACCTCGGCATAGATCTCAGGACAAAGCCGGACGAAGCGGGGCAGGGGTGGGCGAGGCCCGACAAAGCTCATATCGCCCCGCAGGATGTTCCAAAGCTGCGGAAGCTCGTCCAGCCGAACCCGCCGCAGGAAATGTCCGGTCGGCGTGATCCGGCTCGTTTTATAAGCCCCCGATACCGAGGCATCCCGATCTGCCATCGCCATCGTGCGGAATTTCCACAAGGTAAATCTTTGTCCCGGCGCCTTCATCCGCTTCGAGGGGTATAGAATAGGTCGCCCGTCCCGCAACAGGATGACAAGTGCGATGATCGCAGAAGGTATTGCGAGGACGCCGGCAAGAACAAGCGCCAGAACGATATCCAACAGCCGTTTGCCCGGTGTCATGCCACTTTCTCCAGCGCATTCAATTCGCCAATCAGCGCGGCGGCGTCGGCGGTGGTCCGAATGGCCGGCAGCAGCCTGTCCATCCTGGTGGCGTCTATCGACACTTCCTGTACCGCGCCTTCCGGGGCCGGTTGCCAGATCACGCGCTTCCCCGCCGCCCGAGCAAGGTCTTCCATCGCCACCGGCGACGGCGCCGCGATATTGAGCGCGAAGGGCAGCGTCCCGGTCTCCACCCTCGCAAGCCCGCTCAGGACCCGCAACAGATCAACCGCCCCGATATAGCTGCGTACCGGTCCGCGCCCTCCGTCAAACCTATCCAGGGTTACTGGTTTGTCGGATGCCAGCGCGCCGGCAAGGCTGTCCGCGCCTACCACGTTGGCCAGTCGCAAAATGCACTCCTTCATGCCGGCGCCAACGTCCCGCACGCGGCGCTCCATCTCCGCTTTGGCCGCGCCGTAGGGGGTGAGCGGAGCGATCGTTGCCGTTTCGGTCAGACCTGCGCCTGGCCCATAGACTGCCGCCGACGACAGATGAAAGACCACCCGTGCCCCGCATACCTGCGCCACCTGCCGCGACTGCGCGACCAGCCCGGCGTTGACCGAAAGCGCCTCCGCGTCCCCCTGCGTCGCGCCCCACAGGGCCACCAGGACATCACAGTCGGGCAACCGCTCTACGGGCTCGCCGGGCCGCCACTGTACATCACGCCCGGCTCCGCGCGACTGGAACACAACCTCGGTGCCGGGGGCGTCATCGCGCTCCCTCGCCGCATAAAGCAACCGGCCAAGCCGCCCGCCCGCGCCCGTAATCAAAATCCGCATGATGGTCGTCCTGTTGGAGAAGCTCTGCAAGATCGCCGACTTTTTCCATTACCCCATTGTCTATCATCACGTCCATGCGATAGGAAACCGAAGCAATCCCGTGGGGGGACAGGTACATTGAAAAAGAATCTCCGGTTCGCTCTGATGGCCGTATGCGCGTTGGCACTGGCCGGCTGTGCTTTGCCGCGCGGGGCTGCCGTGCAATCGGAAGTTCTCAAGGAACAGAGGTCCGAGAATCCCTCGTTCCAACTGGTCGAGGTCACGCGCGCGCTGACGCCGTTGCTGGCGAAGTGGCCGCAAAGCGGCGCACACGGACATTATCACTGGTTCGGGGCCGATCACGGTCCTGATTCCTCGGCCATCCAGACCGGCGATACCGTCAACATCGTGGTCTGGGACAGCGAGGAGAACTCGCTTTTGACCGGGCTCGACGGCACCGCGGCCCAGATCCCGCCGCAGACGGTCTCGGCCACCGGGCGCGTGTTCCTGCCCTATGTCGGCGAGGTCTCGGTGCGCGGGCTCACTCCATCGGCCGCGCGGGTACGGCTGCAATCGCAGTTCGAACAGATCCAACCATCGGCGCAGGTCCAACTTTCGGTTACCCCGGGGCGCAACAACTCGGTCGACATGGTGGGGGGCGTCGGGACACCGGGTCGCTTGCCGCTCGAAAGCCGGAATACCAAGCTGCTCGGTGTAATCGCCCAGGCGGGCGGCGTGAATCCTGCACTGCGCAACCCGCTGGTCCGCCTGCAACGCGGGGGGCGCACGTATGAAACGCGCGTGTCCTCAGTGCTCGAAAATGCCAACCGCAACATCCGCGTCGTCGGTGGCGACCAGATCGTCATCGTCGAGGATGAGCGCAGTTTCACTTCACTGGGCGCAACCGGCGCTCAAAAGATCATCTACTTCGAAAAGGAACGCATGACCGTGATGGAGGCGCTCTCGTCGACCAGCGGCCTCAATGCCGGCTCGGCGAACCCCAAGGGCGTTCTGATCCTACGCGATTATCAGCCCAGGGATCTCAAGCCGGGCCTTGCCGGCCCGAACAAGCAGCAAGTCGTGTTCAGCTTCGACCTGACCTCGGCCGATGGCTTGTTCTCGGCGCGCCAATTCTACATGCAGCCCGACGACACGCTCTACGCCACCGAGTCGCCGATCAACTCGGCCCGCACGATCATCGGGCTCTTCGGTACGATCATCGGCGTCACCAGTTCGGTCAACAACGTCAGCAACTGATCAGCGGCCGGTTAACGATGGCCGGCCGCTCAGTACGTGCGGGATTAGGGAAGGCGTGGTAAAGCGCGAAATCCGCGCTGTCGATCATGTCATGCATCCGGGCATACAGCGTCTCTGCCTCGTGGCCAGGCGTCCGTCCTACCGGAACGCATGGTTCAGCTGCACCAAGTCGGCCACTTCTATCTGGAGCCAGAAGTCGCGATAGAGGTCCCACGCAAAGTTCAGCTTGCGGCACAGCAGCGATCACTGGCCCATCGTGCACGCCGCCTGCAATTGGGCCGTTCAGTTTTCCCGCGCCAACGCGAACAGCCTCGCCTGAGCGTCTTTCTTGAGGCCTGCGCGTACCGTGACACCAAAATCTTACCAAATGGTTCTCGCCCGCGTACGGTCGGGCAAGGGTAACGCCCCCGAAGATGTTTTCGACGTCGTTCTCCGATCATGTCGAGGCGCAGAAATCCGAGAACTTTCTTGACGGCATATCGGAAAGATCAGGTCGCCTCCTGATCCTCCGCCTTGTCCTCCACCGTCTCGGCGTCCAGCAACTCCTCGTCTCCGGTCTCGGCGATCCACGCCACGCTCACGACCTTTTCGCCCTTACCGGTGTTGAACACCTTCACCCCGCCCGCGCTGCGCGACCGGAAAGAGATACCGTCGACCGGCACCCGGATCGACTGCCCGCGCGATGTGGCCAGCATGATCTGGTCTTCCAACTCGACAGGAAAGGACGCCACCAGCGCACCGCCGCGCATGGCCTTGTCCATCGCCTGCACGCCCATCCCGCCGCGACCGCGCACCGGGTAATCATGGCTTGAACTCAGCTTGCCGGCGCCCTGTTCGGTGATCGTCAGGATCAGGTTTTCCGCGGCTTGCATTTCCTCGAACCGTTCGGGGGGCAGGGGGGCGTCGGCATTGCCCTCGTCCTCGCCCGCACCCTCGTCATCCGCACCCGCCATCTGTCGACGCATCTTGAGATACGCGGCCCGCTCGTCCGGGCTGGCCTCGAAATGGCGGATGATCGACATCGAGACAAGCTGGTCGCCGTTCTGAAGCCTGATCCCCCGCACGCCGGTGGAATCGCGCCCCTTGAAGACGCGTACATCGGTGGTCCGGAACCGGATCGCCCGGCCCGAGTCGGTAACGAGCATCACGTCGTCGTCCTCGGAACAGATGCGCACGTTGACCAGCCGCGTGTCTTCGTCCGGCAGCTTCATCGCGATCTTGCCGTTCGATTTGACGTTGGTGAAGTCGCTCAACGCGTTGCGCCGCACGTCCCCGGCCGAGGTGGCAAAGAAAATCTGAAGGTTGTCCCACTCCTCCTCCGGCACATCGACCGGCATGATTGCCGCGATGCTGACACCCGTGGGAATGGGAAGGATATTGACGATCGCCTTGCCCTTCGATGTGCGTCCGCCCAAAGGCAGGCGCCAGGTCTTGAGCTTGTAGACCATCCCGTCGGTAGTGAAGAACAAAAGCTGGGTATGCGTGTTGGCCACGAACAGCGTGGTCACCACATCCTCTTCCTTGGTCTGCATGCCCGACAGACCCTTGCCGCCGCGCTTTTGCGCACGGAAATCGGCAAGTGCTGTGCGCTTGATATAGCCGCCGGATGTGACCGTCACGACCATGTCTTCGCGCTCGATCAGATCCTCGTCTTCCATGTCCCCGGACCAGTCGACGATCTCTGTTCGGCGGGGGACGGCAAATTGGTCCTTAACCTCCTGCAATTCGTCAGAGATGATCTGCATGATGCGCTCGCGACTGGCGAGGATGGCGAGATATTCCTTGATCTTGCCGGCCAGCTCCTGCAGCTCGTCCGTGACCTCTTTCACGCCCAGTTGCGTCAGGCGTTGCAGGCGCAGCTCCAGGATCGCGCGGGCCTGGGTTTCGGAAAGGTTGTAGGTGCCGTCGTCGTTGGCCTTGTGCGTCGGGTCGTCGATCAGCGCGATGTATTCAAGGATATCGCCCGCGGGCCAGCGCCGGGTCATCAGCTTTTCGCGCGCCTCGGCGGCGTCGGCGGAGGCGCGGATGGTCGCCACGACCTCATCGACGTTGCTGACCGCGACGGCGAGTCCGCACAGGACATGGCTGCGTTCGCGGGCCTTGCGCAGGTCATAGGCGGTGCGCCGCGCCACCACGTCCTCGCGGAACGAGATGAAGGCGCTGAGGAAGCCGTAGAGGGTCAACTGCTCGGGCCGTCCGCCATTCAGCGCCAGCATGTTGCAGCCGAAATGGGTCTGCATCGGGGTAAAGCGGAACAGCTGGTTCAGGACCACCTCGGCGGTCGCGTCGCGCTTCAGCTCGACCACCACGCGCACGCCGTGCCGGTCGGATTCGTCCTGCACGTGGGTGATGCCCTCGATGCGTTTCTCGCGCACGGTCTCGGCGATCTTTTCGATCATCGCCGACTTGTTCACCTGATAGGGAATCTCTTCGATAATAATGGCATAGCGGTCTTTCCTGACCTCCTCGATCCGGGTCTTGGCCCGCACGATCACGCTGCCGCGGCCCTCGATATAGGCCTTGCGCGCGCCCGAGCGGCCCAGCATGATGCCGCCCGTGGGAAAATCCGGTCCGGGTATGTACTCGATCAGTTGTTCGGAACTCAAATCGGGGTTTTCGATCAGGGCCAGCGTGGCGTCTATGACCTCGCCCAGGTTGTGCGGCGGGATGTTGGTGGCCATGCCGACGGCGATGCCGCCTGCGCCGTTGACCAGCATGTTGGGAAACCGCGCGGGAAGGACCGTGGGCTCGCTGTCCTTGCCGTCGTAGTTGTCCTGGAAATCGACGGTTTCCTTTTCGATATCCGCCAGCAGCGCGCCCGCCGGCTTGTCCATGCGGACCTCGGTGTAGCGCATGGCGGCGGGGTTGTCGCCGTCCATCGAACCGAAGTTGCCTTGACCGTCAAGTAGCGGTAAAGACATGGAAAAATCCTGCGCCATGCGCACAAGCGCGTCGTAGATCGCGCTGTCGCCGTGGGGGTGGTATTTACCCATGACATCGCCCACCGGGCGGGCGGATTTGCGGTAGGCCTTGTCATGCGAGTTGCCGGATTCGTGCATGGCGTAAAGGATGCGCCGGTGCACGGGTTTCAGGCCGTCGCGCAGGTCGGGAATGGCGCGGCTGACGATCACCGACATGGCGTAGTCCAGATAGGACGTCTTCATCTCGTCGATGATCGAGACCGACGGACCGTCATAGGCAGGGCGCTCGGGCGGCATTTCGTCTTCGTTTTCAGGGGTTTCCGGCGTGTCGTTCACGTGCTGTCCCGTCCTGTCGCAATTGTTCTATATCTTGTTGCGGAAACTATACCAGAGGCAGGATATGGGGTGCAATGCCTCGCGCCCCACACCTTTGGCAGCCAGCCGGGCAGGGTGATAACATACTGTTTTTATTGAAAACTAATAATTTCGTGCCACACTCTGAATCATAACAAAAAAGAGTGGTGCCGACATGGAAAACACGACGGAGCTATCTGAAACCGAGCTGATGCTGAAAGGCTATGGCCTGACGACCGCGGAATTCTACTATCACATGCCGGATTATGCGCATGTTATCAATACCTTCGTCTGGCAGGACTACGATATCGCGCCTGATCATCCCAAGCTTTTCAAGTTCATCGAGTTCTGGCAGGACGAGATCGAAGGGCCGCTGCATTCGGTGCAGTTCATCCACCGGAAAATGATCAGTCCCGGCGAGTGGCGGCAGGTCACAGGCGAATTCTATCTGAACTGAGCACGGTCGGTTAACCGATCGGTGCAACCGGCCGAAATCCCGGGGGTGACACGCGTGCACCCCGCGTGCACCCCCGTGCACCGCGCGGTGCCGGCAAACCGCGTTAACTTTCGGGCGGCAGGATGAGCGCATTCCGACCGTCATCCGATCGAAAGGACGCCCCGATGCGCCGCAGGCCGCCCGAGCAGAAATCCCGTGCCGCGTTGATGGACGAACTGCGGCAAATGCAGGAATCGCTGACCGAGCATTGGCTGGACCGATCCCTGCCCGAGGAGTGGCAGGGGCTGGAAAGCCGCGAGCCGATCCCGCGCCCCAAGACGCGGGTCACCATCCGGCTGGACAGCGACATGGTGAAATGGTTCCGCCGGCTTGGCCCCGGCTATGGCGCACGCATGAACCGGGTGCTGCGGCTTTACTGGCTGGCCCTGATCGAGGGGCGGGTCTATGCGCATTGGGACGAGAACGGCGCCGGGCCGCAATTTGCCGAGTACCTGGACCGGCAGATGGAGATCCTGCAGGAACAGCGCGCCCGACGCATGGGCGAGGGGGCGGAGAACCGCGACGAGGAAGACGACGACAATCCCCGGGCCGGGATCAGGTTCGATTTCGGCGACGGCGCGGACTGACACGCCGCGCCAGCGCCGGGACCGCCTGCGACCGGCTCAGTAGGGCGGGCAGCTGGAGGGCGGCGGGGGCATGTCGGGCAGGGCGCAGCCGCAATGGGATTTCAGCAGGGTGAAGCGTTTGCTGCGCAAGCCCATGCGCTGGAGCTGGCGATGCACGTGGCCCAGCCGGGGGCGCGCGCCGGTCGAGAGTTCGCGGTCCATCACCATCCGGCCTTCGAAATGTTTCTGGAAGGCCGTGTCGCCGGCACCGTCCGGAAGATGCCCCAGGGCCACGGCCTGTCGCTTGCTGCAATCGACCAGCACGTAGGTGGGTTCATAGCCTTGAGCGTCGGGATCGATCTGCGAGAACAGGACGGTGCTGCCGTTGGCGTGTTCGAGGGTGGCACGCTGCCCGTTCGAGACCTCGCAGACCGGCATGGGCAGGACGCAGGCGGTGGCATGGGCGGCAGAGCAGAGGGTGAAAAGGGCGGCAACTGCGGCGGTACGGGACATCGGGGGACCTCATTGCAAAAGGGCGCGTGAGGGGGTCACGCGCCCTTGTATGTCGGTTGACGTGCCCGAGGGGTTCAAACCCCGCGGGTCCCTCAGGGAATGATGCGCGTATACTTGGTGCCTTCCAGCGACGCGCCCACCAGCGCGCCGGCCTGGCCGAAGATCACCGCAAGCACCGGGGTGCTGGCCGTGGTCGTGTCGGCGCGCAGGTTCTCGCCCTTGTCCGAGAACACGTATTCGATATCCGCGCCCGCGACCCAGCCCGACGCGCGGCGGAACCCGGCCAGCGAGTCCTGGGTCATGAAGAACAGCACGTGGGCGAATTGCTGCGCCCCGATCTGGAGCCCGACGCTGCCCTTGGTGGCGGAATAGTAGTCGACCGTGGCACCACCCACGCGCAGGGCGCCGCGGCCGTAGCCGCCGCCGACGATGAAGCCGCCCTCGGTGATCAGCGGCATGACAAGCTGACCCACCGACTTGGCCGCGATGTCGCGGGTCTGGGGGTAGGTGGTGAAAAGGTAATTGAGCGTCGCGTTGACGCGGGCGTCGATCTTTTGCGAGCCTACGCTGCCCACCCCGTTGGCACATGCAGCCAGAAAGGGGGATGCGGCCAGGGCGCCGAGCGTGAAGCTTCGCCGGGAAAGGTTTTTCATGATACTGCCTGTTCGTTGCCTGATCCGTTGCCGGTCTTTTGATTTTGCCGGTCTATGGCCACACTATAGGGGGAAGGCAAGCGGTGTCACCACAGTTTGTGGTGTCCGGACGGATAAGCGGGAAGTTGCGCGGGTCTCAGCCCTGCAACATCCGCGCCACGGCGGGGGCGAAATAGGTCAGGATGCCGTCGCAACCGGCCCGTTTGAACGCCATCAGGCTTTCGACCATCGCGCGGTCGTGGTCGATCCACCCGTTCTGCGCGGCGGCCTGGATCATCGCGTACTCGCCCGACACCTGGTAGGCGTAGGTGGGCGCGCCGAATGCGTCCTTCACCCGGCGGCAGATATCCAGATAGGGCATGCCGGGCTTGACCATGACCATGTCGGCGCCCTCGGTCAGGTCGCGGGCGACGCAGCGCAGCGCCTCGTCGGAATTGGCCGGGTCCATCTGGTAGGTCTTCTTGTCGCCCTTGAGCGCGCCGGAGGCGCCGACCGCGTCGCGGAAGGGGCCGTAGAAGGCGCTGGCGTACTTGGCGGCATAGCTGAGCAGGAGGGTGTTCTTGTGGCCTTCGGCCTCGAGCGCGGCGCGCAGCGCGCCGATGCGGCCGTCCATCATGTCCGAGGGGCCGATGATGTCGACGCCCGCCTCGGCCTGGCTGAGGGCCTGTTTCACCAGTGCCTCGATGGTTTCGTCGTTGAGGATCTCGCCGTCGACAACAAAGCCGTCATGGCCGGTGTCGGAATAGGGGTCGAGCGCCACGTCGGTCATGATCGCGATGTCGGGCACCGCGTCCTTGATCGCGCGGGTGGCGCGGTTGGAAAGGTTTTCGGGGTTCCACGCCTCGGCGCAATCCGAGGTGCGGTTCTCGGCCGACGTGAAGGGGAAGAGGCAGATCGCGGGGATGCCAAGGGCGTGCGCCTCGCGGGCGGCCTCGACCACGCGGTCGACGCTGCGGCGCATGACGCCGGGCATGGAGGGCACGGGCTCTTCCTGGCCTGTCCCGTCGCGCACGAAGACCGGCCAGATGAGATCGGCCGGGGTCAGCGTGTTCTGCGCCACGAGCGACCGGATCGCCGGGGTGGCGCGGGTGCGGCGCAGGCGCGTGACGGGGAAGGGACCGTGGGTGGGACGCATTCTTGCCATCCTATTTCTTGACCGCCCTCTGAGTGGCATGGAAATTGTGCCATCTCAAGGGTAGGAATTGGCGCAGAGCGGCGCTATGAGGTGCCCGGGTGGAGCGCGGGCAAGCGCAGGGGCAGTACGAGGCACGGGCATTGGACCTGATCGAGACGATTTTCGAGCTGATCGACATGCGCAGCTTCAGCAACCTGTGGTTCTGGATCGTGCTGGCCGTGCTGTGGTCGTCGACCAGCCACTGGGTGCTGGGCGTGCCGTGGGACATGGTGCAGCGGGCCAGGAGGGGAGATGAGCAAGGTGTGGAGGACCTGCACGACATGGTGCGGATCAACTGCAACCGCATCCTGTACATCGCGCAGGAAACCGGGCTTTTGCTGGCCGGGTTCGGGTGCTTCGTGCTGACCACGCTGTGTCTTCTGGGGTTCGTCTATGGCAACGAGTTCAGCCAGGCGCTGTTCCTGCTGGGCTTTCCGATGACGCTGGTGGCGCTTCTGGCGACCTTTACGGCGCATCGCATCATCCGCGACGGGCTGACGGGCGAGGCGCTTTACAAGCGGATGCATCATCACCGGATCGTGACGCAGATGGTCGGCGTGCTGTCGATCCTGGTGACCGCGATGTGGGGCATGCTGGTCAACATGTCGACCAGCGTGCTGGGCATCTGAGGGGCTGCGCATGGCAGGTGGCACACGCATCGCGGTTGGTGGCGCGCCCGAGGGCTTTGACGCGCGGCTGATCCTGGACGAGGCCGCGCGCGCGGACGGTCCGGTGATCCATGTCGCGCGGGACGACAAGCGGATGGCGGCGATGGAGGAGGCGCTGCGCTTTTTCGCGCCCGAGATGCCGGTGATCCGCTTTCCCGGCTGGGATTGCCTGCCCTATGACCGGGTGTCGCCCAATGCCGACATTTCCGCCACGCGGATGGCGACGCTGGCCGGGCTGGTGCATGGCGGGCCGTCGCGGTTCATCCTGCTGACCACGCTGAATGCGGCGACGCAGCGCGTGCCCGCGCGCGACGTGCTGCGCGAGGCGGCGTTCTCGGCGCAGGTGGATTACCAGATCGACGAGGAAGCGTTGAAATCCTTCCTCGTGCGGATGGGCTTTACCCAGGCGCCCACGGTGATGGAGCCGGGCGATTATGCGGTGCGCGGGGGGATCATCGACATCTATCCGCCGGGCGAGAGCGGCCCGGTGCGGCTGGACCTCTTTGGCGATGTGCTGGACGGCGTGCGGCGGTTCGATCCGGCGACGCAGCGCACCACCGAAAAGCTGGACCGGATCGAGCTGGCGCCAGTCAGCGAGGTGATCCTGGACGATGCCGCGATTACGCGGTTCCGGCAGAATTACCGCATCGAGTTCGGCGCGGCGGGCAGTGACGACCCGCTTTACGAGGCCGTGAGCGCGGGGCGCAAGCAGGCCGGGATGGAGCATTGGCTGCCGCTCTTTCACGAGAGGCTGGAGACGCTGTTCGACTATATCCCCGGCGCACCCGTCAGTCTGGATGACCAGGTCGAGGCGGCGCGCGAGGCGCGGTGGGTGTCCATCGCCGACCAGTACGAGGCCCGCAAGCACGCCATGACCCAAAAGGGCCGCGAGGACAGCGTCTACAAGCCCATCGCGCCCGATCTTCTGTATCTGGATAACGATGCCTGGGGGGCCGCGTTGGGGGACCGTCGCGTGCTGGCCCTGTCGCCGCTGCCACAGGCGCCGGGGCCGGGGGTGATCGACGCGGGCGGGCGGATCGGACGCAATTTCGCACCCGAGCGTCAACAGGAAAAGATCAACCTTTTCAGCGTCCTGAAGGACCATGTTGACGCGCGCATGGCCGAGGGGCCGGTGCTGGTCGCGTCCTATTCCGAGGGTGCGCGGGAGCGGCTGGAAGGTCTGCTGGAAGACGAGGGCCTGCTGGGCGCGGTGACGGTGAAAAACGCCGGGGCCATTGGCAAGCGCGGGCTGCATCTGGCGGTCTGGGGGCTGGAGCACGGGTTTACCGCGCCCGGCCTGACGGTGATCGCCGAGCAGGATATCCTAGGCGACCGGCTGATCCGGTCCCCCAAGAAACGCCGGCGGGCCGAGAATTTCCTGACCGAGGCGCAGAGCCTGTCGCCCGGCGACCTGGTGGTGCATGTCGATCACGGGATCGGGCGCTACAAGGGGCTGGAAGTGGTCACGGCGGCGGGCGCGGCCCATGAATGCCTGCTGCTGGAATATGCCGAACAATCAAAACTTTACCTGCCGGTCGAGAACATCGAACTGCTGAGCCGCTATGGCCATGAAGAGGGCCTGCTGGACCGGCTGGGCGGCGGCGCGTGGCAGGCCAAGAAGGCCAAGCTGAAGGAACGCATCCGCGAGATGGCCGACCGCCTGATCCGGATTGCCGCCGAACGCGCGCTGCGCAAGGCGCCGGTGCTGGAGCCCGAGCACCACGCGTGGGAGGCGTTTTCGGCCCGGTTCCCGTATCAGGAGACGGACGACCAGCTGCGCGCGATCGAGGACGTGGTGGCGGACCTTGACAGCGGCACGCCGATGGACCGGCTGATCTGCGGCGACGTGGGCTTTGGCAAGACCGAAGTGGCGATGCGGGCCGCGTTCATCGCGGCCATGTCCGGCATGCAGGTGGCGGTGATCGCGCCGACGACCCTGCTGGCGCGGCAGCACTACCAGAGCTTTGCCGAGCGGTTCCGGGGTTTCCCCGTGACGGTGGCGCCCTTGTCGCGCTTCGTGCCCGCGAGCCAGGCCACCAGGACCCGCGCGGGGCTGGCGGACGGCACGGTGGATATCGTGGTGGGCACGCATGCCCTGCTGGCCAAGAACATCCGGTTCAAGAACCTTGGCCTGCTGGTGATCGACGAGGAACAGCGGTTCGGCGTGACGCACAAGGAACGGCTGAAATCCCTGCGCTCGGAAGTGCATGTGCTGACCCTGACAGCGACGCCGATCCCCCGGACACTTCAACTTTCGCTCTCAGGTGTCCGGGATCTCAGCATAATCGGCACGCCGCCCATCGACCGGCTGTCGATCCGCACTTACGTGAGCGAGTTCGACACGGTGACGATCCGCGAGGCACTGCTGCGCGAGCATTACCGGGGCGGACAGAGCTTCTACGTGGTGCCGCGGATCAGCGACATTGCCGAGATCGAGGCGTTCCTGCGCGAACAGGTGCCCGAGGTCAGTTTCGTGGTGGCGCATGGGCAGATGGCGGCGAAGGAACTGGATGAGCGCATGAACGCGTTCTACGACGGCAAGTACGACGTGCTGCTCGCCACGACGATTGTCGAGTCGGGGCTGGATATTCCGACGGCCAACACGATGGTGGTGCACCGCGCCGACATGTTCGGGCTCTCGCAGCTTTACCAGATCCGGGGGCGCGTGGGGCGCGCGAAGACGCGGGCCTATGCCTATCTGACGACCAAGCCCCGGATGCGCCTGACGCCTGCGGCCGAAAAGCGGTTGCGGGTGCTGGGCAGTCTGGATCAACTGGGCGCGGGGTTCACGCTGGCGTCTCAGGATCTGGACATTCGCGGGGCGGGGAACCTCTTGGGCGAGGAACAGTCGGGCCAGATGCGCGACGTGGGGTACGAGTTGTACCAGTCGATGCTGGAAGAGGCGATTGCCAAGATCAAGTCGGGCCAGTTGGAGGGGCTGTCAGAGGCGGACGAGCAATGGGCGCCGCAGATCAATCTGGGGGTGCCGGTGCTGATCCCCGAGGAGTATGTGCCGGACCTGGACGTGCGCTTGGGATTGTACCGTCGTCTCAGTGGCTTGACGACCAAAGTTGAACTGGAAGGCTTTGCCGCCGAGTTGATCGACCGGTTCGGCAAACTGCCCCGCGAGGTGAACACGCTGATGCTGGTGGTGCGGATCAAGGCGATGTGTAAGCGCGCCGGGATCGCGAAGCTGGATGGCGGGCCGCGCGGCGCGACGATCCAGTTCCACAACGACAAGTTCTCCAACCCGCAGGGGCTGGTGGAATTCATCAAGGATCAGAAGGGGCTGGCCAAGGTCAAGGACAACAAGATCGTGGTCAGGCGCAGCTGGAAGTCCGACGCCGACAAGATCAAGGGGGCCTTTGCCATTGCCCGCGATCTGGCGGAGAAGGTGAAGGAAGGCAAGACGGGCTGAGCGCGCGGCGCTTACTCGGACCGCTCCAGTTCGGCGACCAGCTTGTGGTAGTGCGCCTTGGTCAGCTCGTCGGTGTCGGTGTAGGGTTTCGAGGCCAGAAAACTGCGCCGGAAGAGCATGTCATACGTGATGCGCGGCCCGAGGGCGTGCTTGCCTGCACCGGTCTTGCCCAGCCCCTCGCCGTGGTGTTGCGCGGCGTCGAGGGCATTCTTCATCCAGTTGAGGCAATTGATCGCGGTGAAGGGATCGTTGACGCCGGGGGAGAGGGCCCGCGCCAGAACCTCGACCAGTTCGTCGACCAGAAACAGCACGTTCTGATGCTCGGTCTTGCTGGTGCCGAGCGCGTAGCAGTCGCGCAATTCCGCGATGTCCTCATCCGACAGCGCCGCGCGTGACCAGACCGACATGACCGGGGTGAATGTGCTGACGAAATCGCCCGGCTGCTGGTCGATCCGCAGGGTCCGGTCGTCTCGGTCGGTCAGCTTTTCGACCTGCTGGTAGTTCAGCGTGCGGATATAGCCGGCGGCGTTCAGGGTGATGAGGTGGTCCGGGTCGCGGTCGGGGCAGGGGACCGCGCCGCGCGGGCCTCGCGCGTCCTCGACGTCGATGACGGCCTTGATCTCGGTCTCCAGTCGCAGGCCCAGCTCGGCGGTGATGTTGCTCACGTTGATCGTTTCGGGGACGTGATGCACGAAATAGATCATGGTGAAGACCGCGATCAGACAGCCGAGCATCGCCAGCAGCATCGAGTATTGCGGCACGAAGGCCTCGATCCCGCCGCTTTCAGAGGGGTCCTGCACGGAGCGCAGGATCAAGAGGGCATAGACGAAGGTGGCGATCAGGATGCCGAGGCTGATCTGGTTGCCCCGGTTGCGCATGAAGTTCCCGATGAGGCGCGGGCCGTAATTCCCGGCGGCAAAGGACACCGCGACCATGGTCATGGAAAACATGACCCCGGTGACCCCGATCACCGAGGTGGCGATGGTCGACAGCGTGCTGCGCGCGCCGTCGACCTGCGTGTCGATCAGGCTTTCGGGAAGCTGATAGGGCAGAATCTCGGCGTTGCGATCGAGCCATTCCGACGCATAGGCCAGAAGGATCGCGAACAACACCAAGTTTGCCGGAATGAACCAGTAGCTGGCGCGTATGTCCTGCGCCAGTTTGAGCAAGAGCGCCCGTTTGTTCATTCAGTTCTTTCCCAGAGTGCAGACCCCGGGACCTGCGTCAGGCGAGGCCGATGAAGGACAGGATGGCAACGACGATGACGATAAGGCCGACGATATAGATGATGTTGTTCATGGGTCTTCTACTCCGGTTTGCCGGGCGGGCACGATTGTCGTGCCCGCTGTGGCGTGCAGACCGTCAACTGCGCCGCGCCGGAAAAAGTTCCCGGGCAGGTGATCAAAGCGTCAGGATGGTCGACCCGGTGGTTTCGCGGGCCTCGAGCGCGCGGTGCGCCTCGGCGATATCCTCGAGCTTCCAGGTCTGGCCGATATTGACCTTCACGTCGCCTGACTGGACCTTGGAGAAGAGGTGCCTGGCCATCTCCTGGCAGCGTTCGTGATCGGCCAGGAACGTGAACAGCGTCGTGCGTGTGAGCTTCAGCGAGCCTTTCTGCGCCAGGGTCAGCAGGCTGACCGGCTCGACCGGGCCGGAGGCGTTGCCGAAGGACATCATCATGCCCAGGGGCTTCAGGCAGTCGAGCGAGCGGTCGAACGTGTCCTTGCCGACGCCGTCCATCACCGCGTCGACGCCCTTGTCGTCTGTCAGTTTCCTGACCTCGGTGACGAAATCCTCGGTCCGGTAGTTGATGCAGGCGGTGGCGCCGTTCTCGACCGCCATCTTGCATTTCTCGTCCGTCCCGGCGGTGCCGATCAGTGTGATCCCCTCGGACCGTGCCCACTGGCAGGCCAGAAGGCCCACGCCACCGGCGGCGGCGTGAAACAGCACCGTGTCGCCCTTTTGCAGCGGCCAGACCCGGTGAAAGAGATATTCCACCGTCATGCCCTGAAGCATGATCGAGGCGGCATCCTCGAACGGGATGTCGTCGGGCAGGGGGCAGACCTGTGCTGCGGGCATGACGCGGGCCTCGCAATAGGCGCCGGGCGGGGTGGCGGCGTAGGCGGCGTGCTGGCCCACCTGCAGATGCGTGACACCTTCGCCCACGGCCTCGACGATGCCCGCGGCCTCCATCCCCAGGGCATGGGGCAACTCCAGCGGGTAAAGGCCGGTGCGCTGGTAGACGTCGATGAAGTTCAGCCCGCAGGCCACATGGGCGATGCGCACCTCGCCGGGGCCCGGCTCTCCCACGTCACGGTCGACGAGCTTGAGGTTGTCCGGCCCGCCGAACTCTTCGATGATGATGGTGCGTGCCATGTCTGGTCTCTCCCTGCTTTGTGTCTTCCGACGTGGCCTTTCCGGCCTGCGCCGCACGTGTCTTGACGGGCAACTGGGCCGGTCGGCCCGGAACGCCCGTGCGCATTGCAATCGCGGTCAGGTTTCCGGCGCGTCCTTGGCCGCGCCGTCGCCGGCCGATTGCTTTTCCTGAAACTTCTTGACCCTGTTCAGCAGATGCGCGCGCGCCGCCATGTTGGCGCGGCGCACCCGCATCGAGGTCAGGAAGGCTTCCTCGGCGGACTGGGACGTGGCGCCGAGGATGCCGACGATCTCGGAGACGACGGAATCGTCGCCCGAGGCGTCCACGTATTTGATGACCTTGAGCGCCAGTTCGTCGGCCAGATCCTCGGTCACGCCCATGGGCCGTTACCTCGTGGTCTCGGTCAGGCGGCGTTTGACGTAATCGGACACCGTGCCGATCATCGTCTCCATGTGCGGCTCCTCGAAGAAGTGGCCCGAGCCTTCGATCTGTTCGTGGGTGATGGTGATGCCCTGCTGTTCATGCAACTTGGATACCAGCGCGTCGGTATCGGCGGGTGGCGCCACGCGGTCGGCGCTGCCGTTGATGATCAGGCCCGAGGACGGGCAGGGCGCCAGGAACGAGAAGTCGTACATGTTGGCCGGCGGCGAGACCGAGACGAAGCCGGTGATCTCGGGACGGCGCATAAGGAGCTGCATCCCGATCCACGCGCCGAAGGAAAAGCCCGCGACCCAGCAATGTTTCGAGTTGGCGTTCATCGACTGCAGGTAATCCAGCGCCGAGGCGGCATCGGAAAGCTCGCCCACGCCCTGGTCATACTCGCCCTGGCTGCGGCCCACGCCGCGGAAATTGAAGCGCAGGACGGTGAAGCCCATCTTGTGGAACGCGTAGTGCAGGTTGTAGACCACCTTGTTGTTCATCGTGCCCCCGAACTGCGGATGCGGGTGCAGGATGATGGCAATCGGCGCGTCGCGCTCTCGTTGCGGGTGGTAGCGGCCTTCCAGGCGGCCCTCGGGGCCGGGAAAGATGACCTCGGGCATGCGTGTCCCCTTGCATTTCGGTGCGGCTCAATTCTTGACGGAATTGATCAAGCACCTTAGAACTATTCTAAACGACCGAATGGATTCTGCGGCTTCACGCGAGATAGGGGTTGATCGGGCAAGGTCAATCATTTCCCCGCCAGCCAAGCCCCTGAATCGACCGCTATTCCGGGGGAGAGCGATGAAACTCAGCACCAAGGGACGTTATGCGATGGTGGCGCTCGTCGATATCGCGCTTCAGCAAAAGGACGGGCTGGTCACGCTCAGCGACATCTCGAACCGGCAGAGCATCTCGCTGCCCTACCTGGAACAACTGTTCGTCAAGCTGCGACGGGCCGAACTGGTGACGTCGGTGCGCGGCCCGGGCGGCGGCTACAAGCTGGCGCGGCCGGCGTCCGAGATCCGGGCGGTGGATATCCTGGCCGCGGTGGACGAGACGATCGATGCGATGCACAAGGGGGCGGGCGCGTCGGGAGCCACCAGCGGGTCGCGGGCGCAGAGCATGACCAACCGGTTGTGGGAAGGGCTGAGCGCGCAGGTCTACGTGTTCCTGCACCAGACCCGGCTGAGCGACGTGGTGGGCAACTCGCTGGCGCCATGCCCTGCCGTGCCGTCGCTTTTTGCCGTGGTGGACGAGGAATGAGGGCGCCTGCGGCGACAGGTCTTGCGCCGCCTGCGGCGCCGCGGTGGGCGGGGGCGCTGCCCCCAACGTCGAAACGGTGTTTCGACGACCCCCGGGATATTTATGGCCAGAAGAAGAGGGGGACGGTTTGAACCGGGTCTACCTCGATTACAACGCGACGGCGCCCCTTCGGGCCGAGGCGCGGGAGGCGATGGTTGCGGCGATGGATGTCGTGGGCAATCCGTCGTCGGTGCATGGCGAGGGGCGCAGCGCCAAGGCGCTGGTGGAGCGGGCGCGGGCTCAGGTGGCGGCCGCCGTGGGGTGCAAGCCGCAGGAGGTGGTGTTCACCTCCGGCGCGACCGAGGCGGCGCGGGTTCTGGCGGGTTTTGATACCGTGGAGGTGCAGCCGACCGCGCATGACGCGCTCTGGGCGCATCACGCGCCGGGCGAGAGTGGGCCAATGGTGCGCGCCATGGGGCTGGCCAATTCCGAGACCGGGGTGGTGACGCAGCCCGAGACCGGCGAGAACCTGCTGCTTCTGGATATCACGCAGGCGGTGGGCCGCCTGCCGTTTTCGTTCGCCTGGTCGGGTGCGGATCTGGGCGTGATGTCGGCACACAAGCTGGGCGGGCCGAAGGGCGTGGGCGCGCTGATCGTTCGGCAGGGGGTGGATATTCCGGCGCTCAGCCCTGGCGGCGGTCAGGAGATGGGGCGCCGGTCGGGCACCGAGAACATCATCGGCATCGCCGGATTCGGCGCCGCGGCGGAGGCCGCGCAGCGGGATCTGGAGGCCGGAACCTGGGACGAGGTGAAAAAACTTAGAAGGATTCTAGAAAACGCTATTGAGGAATCCTCGCCAGTGACTATTTTTGTCGGGAAATCCGAAGAAAGGCTGCCGAACACATCCTGCTTCATCACGCCCGGCTGGAAGGGTGAAACGCAGGTTATGGCGATGGATCTCGCGGGGTTCGCGATATCGGCCGGTTCGGCCTGTTCCAGCGGCAAGGTCAAGGCAAGCCGCGTGCTGGCGGCGATGGGGTTCGACGAGGTGGAGGCGCAGAGCGCCGTCCGGGTCTCGCTGGGCCCCGCGAACACGGAAGACGAGGTGCTGGCCTTTGCGCGAGCCTGGGCGAAACAGCATGACAAGTTCCGCGCCCGCGCGGCGTTGAAGAGAAAAACCGAGGAGGTGGCCCATGGCGGCACTGGATGAAACCCAAGTCAAGGAAGGCGTCGACAAGGAAACGGTCGACGCGGTGCGCGACATCAGCACGTACAAGTACGGCTGGAATACCGATATCGAGATGGAGTACGCGCCCAAGGGGCTGACGCCGGAGATCGTCAAGCTGATCTCGGAGAAGAATGGCGAGCCCGAGTGGATGACCGAGTGGCGTCTGCAGGCCTACGCGCGCTGGCTGCAGAAGGAAGAGCCGGACTGGGCGATGGTCGACTACCCCGAGATCGACTTTCAGAACCAGTATTACTATGCCCGGCCCAAAAGCATGGAGGTCAAACCCAAGTCGTTGGACGAGGTCGATCCCAAGCTGCTGGAAACCTACGAGAAACTGGGCATTCCGCTGAAGGAGCAGATGATTCTGGCCGGCGTCGAGGGCGCCGAGGAGGCGCCTGCCGAGGGCCGCAAGGTGGCCGTGGACGCGGTGTTCGATAGCGTTAGCGTCGGGACGACCTTTCAGGCGGAGCTGAAGAAGGCGGGCGTGATCTTCTGCTCGATCTCCGAGGCGATCCGCGAGCATCCCGAGCTGGTGAAGAAATACCTCGGCTCGGTCGTGCCGGTGAACGACAACTTCTACGCGACGCTCAACTCGGCCGTCTTTTCGGACGGCTCGTTCGTCTACGTGCCGCCGGGCGTGCGCTGCCCGATGGAGCTGAGCACCTATTTCCGCATCAACGCCGAGAATACCGGCCAGTTCGAGCGGACGCTGATCATCGCCGACAAGGGCTCTTATGTCAGTTATCTCGAAGGCTGCACCGCGCCGCAGCGCGACACTTCGCAGCTGCACGCCGCCGTGGTGGAAATCATCGTCGAGGAAGATGCCGAGGTGAAGTATTCCACGGTGCAGAACTGGTTCCCGGGCGACGAAGAGGGCAAGGGCGGCATTTACAACTTCGTCACCAAGCGCGCCGATTGCCGGGGCGACCGGGCCAAGGTGATGTGGACGCAGGTGGAAACCGGCTCGGCCGTGACCTGGAAATACCCCAGCTGCATCCTGCGCGGCAATGAAAGCCAGGGCGAGTTCTATTCCATCGCCATCACCAACAACTGGCAGCAGGCCGATACCGGCACGAAGATGATCCATCTTGGCAAGAACACCAAGTCCCGGATCGTGTCGAAAGGCATCAGCGCGGGGCACGCGCAGAACACCTATCGCGGGCTTGTCTCGATGCATCCCAAGGCCAAGGACAGCCGCAACTACACCCAGTGCGACAGTCTGCTGATCGGTTCGGAATGCGGGGCGCATACGGTGCCTTACATCGAGGTCAAGAACAACTCGTCCCGGGTGGAGCACGAGGCGACCACGTCGAAGGTCGATGACGACCAGCTGTTCTATTGCCGCCAGCGCGGCATGGACGAGGAAGAGGCCGTGGCGCTGGTGGTGAACGGGTTCTGCAAGGACGTGCTTCAGGCCCTGCCGATGGAGTTCGCCATGGAAGCGCAGCAGTTGGTGGCGATTTCGCTGGAAGGCAGCGTGGGATGACCGAAGGGTGCCGGACACCCGAGGCGCCCCGGAGCCGGCTGCCGAGGCTTGGCCATTCGGGGCGCCTGCGGTCCGGCACCCGGACCTTTACCATGCTGCTGCTTGGCCATTTCCTGGTCTTCGTTCTGGCGATGAGCCATGACGAGATCGCGCTGCAGGCGGTCGAAAGCGGCTGGATCCGGCCCGGTCAGGCAGAACTGGCCGAACTTGGCATGGGGCTGGTCCTGTTCATGATCTGGGGGTGGCTGAGCGTGCGCGTGGCAGGACTTTTGCAGGAGGCGCGCGCGGCCTCGGACGGCAAGGCGGAACGATAGAATGATCGACACGACCACGCAAAACATCGAAGGGCTGCAGCTTGTGGCGATTGCGCTGGAAAGGTCCGTGGGGTGATAAGATGAATGGTGGCGGAGAAACAGGCTTTAATGCGGCGCTGAATGACAGCAAGGCCGCCAGCTTCTTTGATGGAGGGCGCGAAGGCGTTCTGGCCTTTGCTGCGGTCGGGCTAATTTGCATTATGCTTGTCAGCCAGTTTGCGCCGGCGGAATACAATCCGATTGTTCTGACCTTGGCTGTCTTGGCTGTTTCCACCGTCAGCATGATCGTTGTGGCACGTTTCTTTGCTCGTCGGCAGACTAAAGCGCGAGAGGTCGAGGCGGATGCGTACCGTGCCATGATTGAAAACGACCGTCAGCGTCAAATCGCGGAAATGAAAGGTGAGGTCGAGCAATGATCATCACGACGACGAACACCATCGAAGGGCGCAAGATCATCGATTACCGCGGTATCGTGGTGGGCGAGGCGATCATGGGGGCCAATGTCTTTCGCGATTTCTTCGCACAGGTGACGGATATCGTCGGCGGCCGCTCCGGCGCCTACGAGACCAAGTTGCAGGATGCCCGCGACACCGCCATGCACGAGCTGGAGGAGCGGGCGAAGGCGTTGGGGGCGACCGCTGTGGTCGGCGTCGATCTGGACTATGAAGTAGTTGCGGATTCCATGCTGATGGTTTCGGCCAGCGGGACGGCGGTGGTGCTGGACTGATGCGCTTTGGGCAACATATCACGACGAGGATCGCGCGCCTGAAGGAGGGGCTTGTCGCACAGCTGGAGATGCTTGCCCTGTTCATCGGCTTGGTGATCCTCGCGTCGTGGATCAGGGATGTTGCGATCTGGATGGGAGCGACGCCGCGCGGTGCCGATATTACCGCGTTCTGCATTTGGGTGTTTGTCTTCTGGATGGCAGTGATCTGGTGGATGTACATCGGATACACGGCTGACATGAAACGTGCTGCGGCGGGGTCCGGCAAACAGTCATGACCCCGACCGCCACCATATCGCGGCCCGAGCTGACGCTGCCGGAGGCCGAGGCGGAGGTGCTGCGCGCGGCCTACGCGGGTGCCGACGTGATCCTGGAATACGGGTCGGGCGGGTCGACCGTGATGGCGGGCGAGATGCCGGGCAAGCGGGTCTTCTCGGTGGAGAGCGACAAGGACTGGGCGCTGATGATGCGTCGCTGGTTCGACGAGAACGCGCCCGCCAAAGGCACCGAGGTGGACGTGATCTGGTCCGACATAGGCCCGACGAAGGAGTGGGGCTATCCGACCGACGCGGAGCAGTACATGCGCTACCCGCGCTACCCGCTGGAGGTCTGGGACCTGCCCGAGTTCCGCCAGCCCGACGTGGTGCTGGTGGATGGGCGGTTCCGGACGGGCTGCGTCCTGGCGACGGCGCTTCGCACCGAGCGGCCCGTGCAGCTGTTTATCGACGACTACAAGCGGCGCAAGCAGTACCACGTGGTCGAGAAATTCATTGGCGCCCCAAGGATGACGGGGCGCATGGCGGGGTTCGAGGTTCAGCCGCTGACCCTGCCGCGGAACGAGCTGTTGAACGTGATCGAGATGATGCTGCGCCCCTGAGGGGGCAGCGACAGGAAAAAGGAGAGAAAGATGTTGGAGATCAAAGGCCTGAAGGTCGATCTTGAAGACGAGGAAAAGACCATCCTGAAAGGCGTCGACCTGACCGTCGAGGCGGGCAAGGTGCACGCGATCATGGGGCCGAACGGCTCTGGCAAGTCGACGCTGAGCTATGTTCTGTCGGGTCGTGAGGGCTATAAAGTGACCGGCGGCACGGCCACGCTGGAAGGCGAGGACATCCTGGACATGGAGCCCGAAGAGCGTGCCGCGGCGGGGCTGTTCCTGGCGTTCCAGTACCCGGTCGAGATCCCCGGCGTGGGCAACATGACCTTCATGCGCACCGCACTGAATTCGCAGCGCAAGGCGCGGGGCGAAGAAGAGATGAGTGCGGCCGACTTCCTGAAGCTGGTGCGCGAGAAGGCCGCCACGCTGGAGATGAGCAACGATATGCTGAAGCGGCCCGTGAACGTGGGCTTCTCGGGCGGTGAGAAGAAGCGCAACGAGATCCTGCAAATGGCTGTTCTTGAACCGAAAATGTGCATCCTGGACGAGACGGATTCCGGCCTCGACGTGGACGCGATGAAGCTGGTGTCGCAGGGCGTGAACGCGCTGCGCGACGCGGGCCGCGGGTTCCTGGTGATCACGCACTACCAGCGCCTCTTGGACCACATCAAACCCGACGTGGTGCACATCATGTCCGAAGGCCGCATCGTGAAGACCGGCGGGCCGGAACTGGCGCTCGAGGTCGAGAAGAACGGGTATGCCGATATCAAGGCGGAGGTGGCGTAAATGGCCTTGCCCCAAGCGAAACAGGACGCCACCGAGGCGCGCCTTGCCGCGCTGAGCCTGCCCGACGCGGCTGGCTGGTCCAAGGCGGCACGTCAGGACGCGCTGGCACGGCTGCGGGCCGCGGGCCTGCCGCAACGGCGCGACGAGTATTGGAAGTTCACCCGGCCCGACACGCTGGTCGAGGCGGAGGCGCCCAAGGCCGCCGTGTTCGAGAGCGACGAGACCGAGATGTTCGACGATGTCGACCGCCTTAAGATCGTGTTCCGGGACGGTGTGTTCGATGCCGAGGCCAGCGATGACCTGAGCCTTGAAGGCGTGAAGATCGACCGTCTGGCCGAGGCGGGCCAGGCCGATATTCACTGGGCCAAGGACCTGTACGGCGCGCTGGAAACCAATGGCCAGACGCCCGTGGCGCGGCCTTTGGCGACGCTGAACACCGCCGCCGCGAGCGATGGCGTGCTGATCCATGTGACCGGCAAGGCCAGCAAACCGATCAACCTGATTTATCACCACGAATCAGAGACTTCGGACGCGATCCTTCACCACGTCATCAAGCTGGACGCGGGCGCGGATCTGACCGTTCTGGAAAACGGGCCCGCCGCCGCGCGGTTCAACAAGGTGATGGAAGTCGACGTGGCCGACACCGCCGCGTTCCACCACGTGCGCACCCAAGGCCGCGACCACGAGCGCCGCGCGGTGACGCATATCTTCGCGCGGCTGGGCCGGGAAAGCGCCTTCAAGTCCTTTACCATGACTGCCAACGGCGTGCTGACACGCAACGAGTGCGTGATCGAGCTGACCGGCGACGATGCCATCGCGCATGTCGCGGGCGCCTGCGTCGGCGACGGTGATTTTCACCATGACGACACCGTCTTCATCACCCATGACGCCGAGAATTGCGAAAGCCGGCAGGTGTTCAAGAAGGTCCTGCGCAACGGCGCGGTGGGCGTTTTCCAGGGCAAGATCCTGGTGAAGGAAGGCGCGCAGAAGACTGATGGCTACCAGATCAGCCAGTCGCTGCTGCTGGATGGCGACAGCGAGTTCCTGGCGAAGCCGGAGCTGGAGATCTATGCCGACGATGTGGCCTGCTCGCACGGCTCGACCTCGGGCGCGATCGACGAGGAGGCGCTATTTTACCTGCGCGCGCGCGGCGTGCCCAGGTCCATCGCGACCGACCTTCTGACGCTGGCCTTCCTGGCCGAGGCGGTGGAAGAGATCGAGGACGAGGGCCTGCGCGACGGGATCGTCGCGCGCCTTGAAGGCTGGCTGGTGCGGCGGCGCGGCTGATGCCGGTCACCACCGATATCGTGGCCGCCTATCGCGGCCCGCGAACGGTGTTCCGTCGCCTGCTGGCGATGGGCGCGAACGAAGGGCGTGCGCTGGCCATCCTGATGGCGGGCTGCGCGCTCTTCTTCATTTCCGAGTGGCCGCGCCTTGCGCGCGAGGCGCACCTGACCGGGCAGGAGCTGAACCCGATGCTGGGCGGGGCGCTCTTGGGATGGATCTTCATCGCGCCGCTGATCTTCTACGGCATCGGCACGCTCACCCAGCTTGTGGTGCGGATCATGGGCGGCCGCGCCTCGGGCTATGCCACGCGGCTGGCGCTGTTCTGGGCTTGGCTGGTGGCCAGTCCGATCAAGCTGCTGCATGGCCTTGTCGCGGGTTTCATCGGCCCCGGTCCGGGCTTGACGGCGGTGGGCGCGATATGGCTTGTGGCGTTCCTGTGGGTCTGGGTCTCGGACCTGCGCGAAGCGGGATGGGGACAATCATGACCGAAACAGCACTCAAGCCCCTGTTCGTGACCACCGTGCGAGATCCGCGCAGCGGGGCGGCGCGGATCCTGGGGATGAACCTGCCCGTGCAGGCGCTCTGGATCGCGGTGTCGCTGATCTCCGTCGTGACCTCGGGCGTCGTGGCCGCACTGGTCCAGGCCGCGCCCATCCCAGAGGGTGAGCTTGGCGATCTTCTCAGGACGTCGCCGGTCTACAGTTCGCCGCTGATCTTTGCGGTCATGCAATGGGGCAGGGCGGTTCTGTCGGTCTTCATGCTGTACTGGGTCGGTCGCGGTCTGGGCGGGCGCGGCAGCTTGCCCGAGGTTCTGGCGGTCATCACCCTGCTGCAGGCGGTCAGCTTCGTGCTGGTGGCGGGCTTTGTCCTTCTGGGCCTCGTCATCCCGATCCTGTCGTCACTGGGTCTGCTGGTCTTTATCGTCTGGTGGATGTGGGCGGTGTCCAACATGCTTGACGTGGCGCATGGATTCGGCAGCCCCCTCAAGGCGTTCGGCGTGATGTTGATTGCGATCTTCGGCGTATTGGTGGGGCTGTCCATCATCACGGGCATCATCGGCGGCCTTTTCGCCACAACGACAGGAGCAGTCTGAGATGTACGATATCGACGCGATCCGCCGCGACTTTCCCATTCTGTCGCGCGAGGTGAACGGCAAGCCGCTGGTCTATCTCGACAACGGTGCCAGCGCGCAGAAACCGCAGGTGGTGATCGATGCGATCACCACGGTCTACAGCCACGAATATGCCAACGTGCATCGCGGGTTGCATTACCTGTCGAACCTGGCGACAGAGAAATACGAGGCCGTGCGCGGCACCATCGCGCGCTTTCTTGGCGTGGCGAACGAAAACCAGATCGTGCTCAATTCCGGTACCACCGAGGGGATCAACATGGTCGCCCATGGCTGGGCCATGCCCCTGATGGAGGCGGGCGACGAGATCGTCCTGTCGGTGATGGAGCATCATGCCAACATCGTGCCCTGGCATTTCCTGCGCGAACGGCAGGGCGTGGCGCTGAAATGGGTGGACACTGACAGCACCGGCGCGCTGGACCCGCAAAAGGTGATCGACGCGATCGGCCCGAAAACCAAACTGGTGGCGATCACGCACCTGTCGAACGTGCTGGGCACCAAGGTCGACGTCAAGACGATCATAGATGCCGCCCATGCCAAGGGCGTGCCCGTGCTGGTGGATGGCAGCCAGGCGGCGGTGCACATGCCGCTGAACCTGGATGAGCTGGGCGTGGATTTCTATGCCATCACCGGTCACAAGCTGTATGGTCCGTCGGGGTCGGGCGCGATTTTCGTGCACAAGGACCGGTTGGCCGAGATGCGGCCCTTCATGGGCGGTGGCGACATGATCCGCGAGGTCAGCAAGGACGAGGTGAGCTATGCCGCCGCGCCGATGAAGTTCGAGGCCGGCACGCCCGGGATCGTGCAGACCATCGGACTGGGCGTCGCGCTGGAGTACATGATGGGGCTGGGGATGGAAAACATCGCCGCCCACGAGGACCGGCTGCGCGACTATGCCGTGGGCAAGCTCGGCGGCCTCAATTGGCTTCAGATTCAGGGACAGACGCCGGACAAGGCGGCGATCTTCTCGTTCACGCTGGACGGCGCGGCGCACGCGCATGACATCTCGACCATCCTCGACAAGAAGGGTGTGGCGGTGCGCGCGGGGCATCACTGCGCCGGGCCGCTGATGGATCATATCGGGCTGACGGCGACCTGCCGCGCCTCGTTCGGCCTTTACAATACCGAGGCCGAGGTCGACGCGCTGGTCGACGCGCTGGAACTGGCGCACGAGCTTTTCGCTTGACCGAAAAAGATTGAACGGATCATCCTAGCGTACCGACCCATGGCCGGAACACCAAGGAGATCATCATGTTCACGCTTCGCACAACCGCCTTTGCCGCCCTCATGGGAGCCACCCTGTCGGCCTGCACCGAGACCCCCACGACCCAGAGCCGGGCCGCGATCACGCCCGACCCGATCATGACCAAGTATGACAGCGACGGGGGCGGCGGTGGCTGTCCCGGTGGCGGAGGGCAAACCAGCGCCGCCGGTGGTGGTGAGTGCCTGCCCGACTACGATCCGCAGACGCCCCGTATTCCGGGCCAGCCCCAGTCCGGCGGCGGCACCGGTGGCGGCGGGCAGCAGGGCGGACGCCCCTGACATCGCACGGCGGCCTGCGCTGGCCGAGCTCGGTTTTTCATCGTTGCGACGGGGAAACGAACCGGGTATAGCACGGCGCAGGCACCTGTAGCTCAGCTGGATAGAGCGCTGCCCTCCGAAGGCAGAGGCCAAAGGTTCGAATCCTTTCAGGTGCGCCACTTACCATTACGTTTAATACTCTGCGTCGCGTTCAAAGCGCGTCAGATGGTATCAAGGCCGCTGATTCACGTCGCTGAGCGATGCCTCAGATGATCCGCGAGGCGAAGGGCGAGGGCGACAATCATCAAGGTCGGGTTCGCATGGCCGCTTGTCGGAAAAACCGACGCGCCTGCCACGTAGAGGCCTTTTATTCCATGCACCTTGCAGTTCCGATCGACGACGCCGTTTCCGGGATCATCGGACATCCGCGTGGTGCCCGCCGTATGCCCCATATCGATGATCGACGCCTTTTCGAAGTCGTTTTGCCTGACCCAGCCCTCGAGAACCGGTACAGGCAAACCGGCCTTCTCGAACTCGAGACACATGAGTTCCGCAAAACGCATGATGGTTCGTCGTTCCAGTTCGCCTAGCTTCCATCGCACCTCTGGATAGGGCACACCGAAACGATCGACATGGCTGGACAGGGTGACCCGGTTTTCCGGATCAGGCGCCTGTTCGCAGATCACTTCTATCGGGAGCCTCACCAGCTTGTGCGGGACACCGCCCGTCATAAATTCTTCCACTGCCATGTTCGGCCTGAAGCGAATGACCTGATCGACAATGAACCGGGACAGCCCCTGCGGAAACCTTGGGTTCTGGATCGCGAGGCGCCCCATGCCCCGGACGATCAGGCCGGGGGATTTGGCGACGGTCATCCCATCCGAGAGATAGCTTTCGCTTCGCCGTTTAAGGATCCGTTTCAGGGCATCCCACGGATTGTCGGGCGCGCGTTCACCCGGCATGTAAGCTGCGCAATTCAGCAGGCCTTCGGCTTGCTGCACGCTCTCGCTTGGGGCGATGCCACGCATGTACATGTTGACGGCACCATGGGTCTTCAGCCGAAAAAACCGAACAGCTGCGCACGCCGGTCGCCATTTTGCCTGTGGCGTCCGTGAGGTTCTCGAGGGCGGTCGCATCGGTCATGATCCGGCACCCACGGGCCGGCGCATTCACGAATTCTGTCCCGACATGCATCACTTCCATCGGCCTGATCGTCGAGCGTGAGAACTGCCAGAAGAACGAGCCGAGCACGGCAGGATCGGAGCGTGGTTCGGGCGGTCTTCGTTTCATCAACGTCCAAAGACGGTCATCATAGCAGTTTGCGCCCAGGTTGAGGCTGGCGGCCGCGCGGTCCAGATGGGGGCCGAGGTCATGATGATCGATCGGCCAACCGCTGCCGGGCACCCAGTCCCGTCTTGCATAGTCGATCCCGCCAAAGGCTGCGGACTTGCCGGCCCAGGCAACGGTGCGCCGGATGGTAGCTTTGAGTCGCGCCGACAGTGCCGGGCATGCTATCGTGAAGCCGATTATATCAAGTTTCATTCCGGCACCTGCCGGGGTCCTTTATCAGATTGGTGAGCCCGATGAATGTTTTGCGACCATTGCTTTTGACATCCGTGATGATCGCGGGAGCCCAAGGCCGTGCCGAGGAAAATCCGCCGGAGTTCCGGCTCGGGGTACAGGCCCATTTCGAGCAGGGCTGGTCGACGCAGTTGATCGAGCGCGCGGCAGAGCTTGGCGCAGTCTCGGTGCGCGACGAAATCAGTTGGCGCGAGAGTGAGACCACGAAGGGCATCTACGATTTTTCGATCGCCGACCAGTACATGCAGCCTTTGATCGAGGCGGGGATCAAGCCTTTCATCGTGTTTACCGGAAGAAACCCGCTCTATGATGACGGGCAAACACCCTATTCCGATGAAGGTATTGCCGGCGTGGCAAACTTCATCAGTGCGATTTACACCCACTATGGTGCGGAGAACATTGCAATCGAGATAGGGAACGAAGTGAATTCGGATGACTTCGTGACTGGTCCGTTCGCCGAAGACAAGCCTGGGAACCTTGCCGCGGTCGTACGGGCCGTTGACGAAAAACTGGCCCGAGACAATCCCGGCGCCGAGATTGTCTGCGCGGGATTGAATACGATCGCGATGGAGTTCTATCGGGATTTCTTCCGGGCAGGGGGCTTGCTGGCCTGCGATGGCATCTCGTTTCACCCCTATCGCGATTATCCTGATACGCTGCGCGTCGAGATCGATCGCCTCAAGCAGCTGATGCAGCTTTTTGGGGGGGAAAAGCCGCTTTATGCGACGGAATTCGGTATCTGGCTGGAAGATCCGGAAGAGGCGCCGGACTACATGAGCAAGATGGTGATCGAACTTGCATCCGCAGGCGTACGTGAGGCGCACTGGTATGCGCTGACGGACGAGCCGTGGTGGCCGAATATGGGGTTGCTGGAAGAGGACGGTAAAACCGAAAAGCCTGCGGCGGACGCGTTTCGCTTCCTGCAGGAGAACCTGTTGCCGTTGGGCCGACCGGTCTCACGCAGTGATCTTCCGTCTGTCCGGGTTTTCGAGTTCGGTTCAGACGGCAAGGCCTACGCGGTTTGGGGGGCGGGCGGCAGGCTGAAGGTCGACGAGGCGGCGGAGTTCTACGACACGCGCGGACGGCGCATCGACAGGGTGGACGTGTTGTCGGACACTCCGGTCTACGTGATCGGGGAAGGCATCGACGTAACGGTGGAGTCCGCAGGGCTGGTGGCCGACAGTCTATATCAGTTCAATCAGCCGCCCTGGAGTTACCTGGTCCTTCGCGCCGGCAGGTCGCTGAGACCGTTGGAGATCATTGACTGGAACTGGACCAGCTACCGCGGTTCGCCCGAGCTGTCACCGCTGGCCGTGCGCGACACCGGTATCACCACAGCGCGTTTTCACGACAAGCCATACCATGCCATAGAGCGGTTCACCGCAAACGAGGCGGGCGCGTATCTCGTCGAGGGGTGGTGGAGGACATCAGAGGATTCCGAGCCGTCTCGCCTTATCATCCGGCACAATCGGAACATTCTGCTGGAGGTGCCGGAGTTGCAGGCGGATCCCTATGAACTCGATCAGTTCGAACTGGTTCTGGAAGCGGGCGATGTCGTCGATTTCGAACTGGCCCCCGCAGGACCGTCCGGCGACAGCTCGGTGCGGCGGCGGATCCAGGTTTTTCAGTTGCCGGCAGAAGAGTGAAGCAGATGGGCATGGCAACCTCGCGCCATTCTCTGTTGTCTCGGAAAATTGATGTTTCCCAACCCTTCTCCTTTTCGAATTCTTCGACAAGTTCAAGGCACTCATGATGCTCGAGCGATTGCGAGCCGGAAGTTCATTTACGCGCTGATGGTAGTCGAGGCTAGGTCCAACTGAGGCCCAACCCAAATGGTTCTTGAATCCGCCTGGGGGCAGCGGCCCCACGCCGCCCACGGCGGACAGCCGCCCGCCGTGGTCTTCTTCAATCAGATCAAAATCGACCAGCAGGGGCAGAGAGTAGCTTAAAACATGCCCAGAACTGTATAAGGGAAGGGGTGTAGCTTATTTTATGTGACCACTTTGTTCGCATCTTGGCGTTCAGGTTTTCGGCTTATCCACTCATTGCGCAGTTCGGCTTTTACATGGCTGATTGAAGCTGCCAGATGGTTCCTAAAATGGCGTTTCGGTTAAGAATGGTTGGAGCGTAACACGACCGGTAAAAACCCTTGACTTTGCAGCATCGTGTGTTGATCATTAACTATTCGCAAAGGTGAAAAGCGTTGTTTTCACTACTCAAATATCAATCGAGTTGTCATGTCGCGCGTTGGATAGAGATCTATTGGTAATATCTTGTTGATTGATACGACATAAAGCGAGATTGATAAGTAATCCTGAATATTGATGTTTTTTAAAGGTGAGAGATGATGTTCAACTATGATCCGGGAATGCAAGCGGGTGAGATCGCCTCGCAGGGCTATGCTCATTTGAAAGGTGTGTTGACTGACGACTTTCGGAGTTATCTTCAAACCTTTCTTGCCGCCGCGATGACAGAAGCTTCGAATGAAAGCGATGACTGGAAGATCAAAGGCAAGAAAAGACAGTTTGTATTCGATTTTCCTTCGGACGAAGCGGCGGAGGAATTCCGCAAAGGGATGGCCCGGCTTACCGGCATCGCTGAGGATGATTTCACCGTTTCCGAGCGGCATCTGAAGGTCTATGACGATGCTGCAAACCCCTATCCGGCGCCGCACAAAGATCGTTCGGCATCTTACTTTTCGATCGGCTTGCCGGTCCGCATTCCGGAGGGATCCACTGTTTGTGTCTTCCCGAGCCTTGACCCTGGGCCGAACACCGAACCGAAAGCGGTGTTTCTCGAAGAAGGTGATTCTGAGAAGATCCGAGCGCTTTACGACAGTCCGGAGGCCCGGATGCTGAACGAAAGCTTGGGCGATGTAGTCGTTTTCCTTGGTTCCAGCCTATACCACGAAAGAGTAAAGGCTGCTGGAACGGCGGTGCTGTACATCAAGGTTAACGGCGATCGCTCTGATCCTTTGGGAGAGAACATTTACGCGAGTATGGCAGTAACCGAGTAAAGTACTCGCATCGCTCATGGAAATGCCTAGTTCGACTGTATGGTAGGGTCAGATCCCAGCCCGCAGCTGTGTCTAGCGATGACCGGACACATCAGAGAGCAAGCGTTCTGATCAGGCGAGCACGTCGCCCTACATGCAAATAGACGCATCCATAGTAAGGATCGCCAGTGGCGTTCGATAAAGACGTTCTCGGAAGCCGGCGATGTCGTCGATTTCGAACTGGCCCAAGCGACGATACTCGGGTCATATCGTCAAGGCAGAATGTGTCGCATGCGGCGTCGCGCTTCTGTACAATCAACCTTTAGATGTGTTTCGATAGGTTTGCTGGACGTGGCAACGATGTTCCGGTTCATTTTCGGTACTGTCGAGAAATACACGTTCCAAGCGATGCGCGTTGGGTACGAACAAGCGCCGACTCCATAGCTTTTCGAAGGCAGATACGTTGCCTGTGTCGGCATTTTGAAGGGCGGTAACCCATCAAGAACGGCTAAGGAAGCTTGAATTCTCTTGAAAATTGTTGATTCGGTCTGGGTCTTACAGGTTAGTGTAAGCCCTCGTTCTTTGCTTTTGTCGTACGGCGCGAGGCAGACGATTTCGACGGATTACTTCTGAATAGGGATAGAAGCGCAACCTTAAGGTTAAATTGTTTCCTGTATGGAAACAGTGGCGGCAGGCTTCTGGTATTGTTTCCTTAATGGGAAATTCTGTTACTTAGCAACCACTTAGAGGGCAAGGGCGAGAATGATCAATACCCAGGTCATGGCGCATCCGACGACAACCGAAATTCTGAGAGTGCGCTTTCCGAACGGAACACACTGCCGCGCGGATCGATCCAAGACCTGATCCTCTGAAGCCCAATCTTTTGGCTGTGTGTGGTCCTGTGGGTGCATGACGTGTTGTAACTCGCTCAGGCAACAAAATAACTACTTTTCGTCTTGCCGTCCATTTACCGCAAGATTTGGCCGACGGCGTGCATCACAAGACATGTCGCATTGTGAATCTCATTCCTAAGTCATCTCGGGAACGGGAACTGCACGATGCTGTCCGTTCTTGACGGTGCGCCTGGCCCTAAGGATATAGTGCTCAATTATAGGTTGCAATGCTCAGGCCTTGTTATTGGCGCCGCGGTCTTTGCTGAACTGACTGACCAGCATTCGCCTGATGGTTCCGTCGAGCAAAAGGATCACGGGGATGTACAGGGCAATCATGGTCAGACCCAGGATGGTGAACCGCAGCAGGGCAGGGAGCTGATGCGCAATTTCCAACCGTACAGCGAAGATATACCCGGCGATCGCCAGTATCAGCGCTGGCAGGATCCGCCAGCATCCTTTCAGAATCTGGGTCCAGTGGATATTCGCAAAACGTTTCATAAAATACGCGTTGAAGGTGAAAATGATCAGCGCCGCAACAAGCTCGGAAATCGCGATCGCCACGATGCCATAGCTTGCTGCGATCAGGATGCAGGACACGGTGATGATCGAGAAGACAAAGATTATGCGGGGGAGGAGATCAGTCCTTCCGGCCAGCGACAGGATCGGAATCGACGCGTGGTTGGGCAGTCGGACGAGGCCGGTCAAAGCCAATATTTGAACCACAGGTCCCGAGGCAGCCCATTCGTCGCCCAACAGTCCGACGATCAGATCCTGTCCGAGGATTGCCACGACAACGAACACCGGCGTGGCACAGTACAGCTGAACGCGGAAGAAGATTTGCGAGAGTTCGTCGAACTTCCCGGTCCGGCTGCTTTCGTCACCCTCGCGCGCCTTTCGGAACAGCGACCACGCGAGCACTCGGACGGGCTCGCTGAATATCTCTTCAAAGCCGTTGATGATGCGTTGTGCAGCCCTGAACAGCCCGACGGCCGTCGGCCCGACGAACCCGCCGATGATGAATGTAGAGGCGTAGACGCGCAAATTATAGAGCACCTTGGTCAGGATGATGTGCTTGGAAAAGCTTGCCATTTCCCTGACGAGGGAGAGGCCTGTCGGAAGCCGCGGTCGTACCCTGGCACTTATGCCCGTTGACAGCGCCCACACAATTCCGTTGGCCACACGGCCCAGGGCGAGGGCCAGGATGCCGTAACCTGCAAAGAGGCCCCAGATCGCCACGACGAGGCCTGTGATTTCGCCCAGCACGGCGCAGACCGCGGCGGATTCCAGCCTGTCCTGCCAGTTCAGCAATCCAGCGTAGGCGGTTGCCGTGGCGGAAAATACAACGCGGATCGACATGAACACGCCGAGCAGGACCAGGTCGGGGTATCGAAAAGCGGACCGGCAATGATCGCGATCGCGACGCCCGCTGCGGAGGCGAAGCATCCGCTGGCGACGGCGATGAAAACCGCGCTGCCGTGTTCTTCCTCTGCGGTTTCGCTCTGCATGATGTATTCGGCCCAGCCCGCCATGGCCAGCTGCTCGAGGATCACCACGCAGGCTGCGACAAGTGCAAACAGCCCGAACGCGGCCGGGTCAACCCATCGCGCGACGACGAGAAATACCACGAACTGAATGGCTTGGATAATGACGCGAGATACAAGAGTCCAAGTTCCGCCCCTGAATGCCGAAGCTGATGTGGCGCTTGTCTGGCTCGGCCTGCTCATGAGAAATTGCCTGTCATGTTTCCCGAATCTAAATTCTTGTTTTAATTTAATAGTGTGCAGCTATTAACACTGTTAACGTCCGAAGGTCTTACGAAAGTATCGGTGCAGGTGCAAAAGCCCAAAGTTAGCTGATGCAAGCCACTGGCATAGACAGATCAAGTTGCTATCATCAGTTTCTTTATGGTGGATTTAATGATTCGAAATGTGCTTTAAATTGGGACGCCCTGTATTTGCCAGTTCTTCAGGACCCGGAGTCCAGTGCCTGGTATGGCTTGTTGCACTCGCAATGCTTGTTCTGACGACAGGTGTATCGGCGGCGACACCTGAAGACTATCTGATAAATGTTGGCGACGAACTCGAGCTTGACGTGCTCGACGATGCCGATCCACCGGAGCGTTTCATCGTAGGCCGCAACGGGGCTGTGCAGCTTCCTTTCATCGGCAGTTTGGTCGTGTCATCCAAGACCGTTGGGGAAGCACGCCTGCAGATCAAGGAAGCGTACATCGAACGAGAGATCTTCGTGAACCCCTCGATCGAATTGTCCATCGCAGCGTTCCGGCCGATCTCTGTTCTGGGCGACGTGCGTGAACCCGGCAACTACGACTACCAACCGTTCATGACTGCCGAACAGGGCGTCGGCCTGGCCGGCGGGCCGACGATCGCGGCCAACAATGAGGAAGCGCGCGTGCTGGAGCGTCGCAACCTCGAAGGGGCGCTGAACAATCACGAATTCGATCTGGCGCTGGCGGCGGCGCAGTATGCGCGTGTGCAGGCGCAATTGCAGGGGCAGGACAGCGCCTCATGGTCGAACCTGCCCGAGGACGCCAGGGCCGACATCAACCGCGAATTGTTCGATGAGCACAAGATCAAGGAGGATCAGATCATCGCCCTGTCCGCGGAGGATGTCTCGAAGAGGCGGAAACTGCTTACGGATGCGGCGGAGGAGGCGCGCAATCGTATTGCATTGCTGGAACAGCGCGAAGTCATTCAGGGGCAAATCCTGCAGGTCACGGAAGCGGACCTGGCCCGTGTCAAGGACATGGCCGAACGCGGATTGGTCAAGACTTCGAGCGTCAACGCGAGCGAACTGGGATTTGCCCAGGCGCAGAGCGACCTGCTGAGGCTGAAGGAGCAGAAATCGGATGCCCGCGGACAGCTTGCGGATATCGAGTCCGAACTGTCGCAATTTGACTCTGATCTGAAGAAGCAGCATCTGAATGAATCGCAGATGTTCTGGAGTGATATCAAGAAGCTGAAGGCAAGCAGGGCGTCTATCGAAGACCGGATTCGTCTGCTGGACCAATGGATGAGCGCGGCATCGGGCCTGGATACCGAATACCTGCTGGAGTACCAGGTGCGCCGGCGCGAAAACGGCCAGTTCGTGAACGAGGTCCTGGAACCCTATGACGAGCTGTTGCCGGGCGACCTGCTCGTGGTCGTCGTCAAATCGCCGGATACGCTCGAGACCGAGGGATGAAACCGACACCCCATACGCGCAGCTGGCGGGATACTGCCTTAGAGGCAGGCACGAGCAGGCTTCAGCAGCCTTTTCAGTCGATCGATCTGATGGGGATGTACTCGGTTCTGGAGCGGAACCTGCGACTGATCCTGGCGATCGTGGTTTCGTTTACTGTTCTCGGCTACATTTACCTGCAATCGCTACCACCTGAATACTCTGCGCGTGCGTCGATCATCCTCGATACCCGAGAGGAGCAGATAACCCCTGCGCAAGAGGTGATTTCGAACCTCAACGTGACCAGTGCGGTGCTGGCTGGGGAAATCATAACCATACGCTCGAATGTCTTGATCGGTCGGGTCGTGGACAGGTTGGACCTGACCAACCATCCCGAATTCGATCCCCGTTTGCCGCGTTGGCCGGGTCTCTGGCCGTTCACCAAGCGTTTGGTCACGGGAAGCGAGCCCAGTCATGAGGTTGCCCAGAGGCTTCCCGACAGCGTGCTTCGGTCATGGGTCGTGGACGCGCTGCGCCAACGGATCGCCGTAGAGCAGGTGGGTGTGTCTTACGTGATCGCCATCAGGGTAGACAGCGTGGACCCGGAACTTGCGGCGGAAATCGCGAACGCAACGACGGAAGAGTATATCGAGAGTCTGCTCGATACGAAGGCCGTGGCCACACAGCGCGTCAATTCCTGGCTTGCTGAAAGGCTGAACGAATTGAGCGTGCAGGTGGAGGGAAGCCGACGACGCGGTCGTGGATTTCAAGGCCGAGATGATAGATGCAGCCGGGGGCAGCGAAGAGAGCATCAATCAACTGCTTGCAGAGCTGAACATCAGGTTGGTCGCGAGTACCACGGAAAGAGCGGATTCGGAAATTCGCCTGCGCCAGGTCGAAAATCTATTGGAGGAAGGTGGCTTGGACGCAGTGGGCCATGTCCTGACCTCACCGTTGCTTGAAACTCTCCAGCAGGACCTGGCGGAGTTCGCGGCCACCCGGGCGCAATTGCAAAGCTCGCTGGGGCCGCGGCATCCGGACATGATCCGGATATCGGCGCAGATATCCGACATCGACAGAAGCATCGAGGGCGAGCTGCGCCGCCGGGTGGAGGAACTGCGCAGCAACGTGCGTATCACCGGAAACAGGGAAACCGCGCTGAGAGATCAGATCCAGATCGTATCGGAGCAGGCCGACAAGCTGTCGAAGGACTCTGTCCGGCTTGGACAACTGGAGCGGAGCGCGGCGGCAACGAGGCTTGTTTACGAGAACTTCCTCACACGTTTCAAAGAAACCAAGGCTCAGGCTGATTTCCAGACGCCCGAGGCCCGTGTGATTGGTACGGCGGTCACGCCTGTCGTCCCGTCCGGGCCGAAGAAGACGCTCTTTTTGCTGAGCACGATGATAATGGGGCTGGCCGCCGCGATCGGGTTCGTCTTCCTGCGCAATCTGGTTCGCTCGCCTGTTTCGAACTCCTCGGAACTCAGGGCGCTGACGAACCTACCGAACCTGGCGGTTCTGCCCTATGTCCGCAGCGCGTTCAATGACAAGAATGCATGGCTGAGACACGAACTCGTTGCGGAGCAGGGGTCGCCCTACCTCGAGCGGGTCAAGGCCATTCGCACGGAACTCTTCAATGTCGATCACGGAGACCAGCCCAAGGCCATCATGATTACCTCATCGGTACCGGATGAAGGCAAGACATCGCTGAGCTGCACCCTTGCGAAAGTGCTCATCCAGCCGAGGAAATCCGTTCTTCTTATCGATGCTGACCTGCGCCGTCCGGATATTCGCCAAGTTCTGGACATGCCGAAAGACGGCAGTTGTCTGGTTGATTTCCTCGAGGGCAAGATAAAGCAGCAAAATCTGATCCAGAGGTCCGAGCTACTTGGGATCGATGTCATTTCACCTTGCCGAAGCACGGACAAAGCCTCCGATCTGCTGTCTTCTCCGGCCTTGTCGGGGCTGATTACGCGCGTGTCGCAAAAGTACGACACGATCGTCATCAACGCGACCCCGATCCTCCATCTTTCCGATACGCTGCTTCTGGCCGGTTTGTCCGATGCCACTCTGTTGGCGGTGAAGTGTGACAGCACGTCCTCCAAAGTCGTCACAGAGTCGCTGCATCGCCTTGAGAAAGCGAAGGATGCCAATGTGGTCGGGACGGTTTTGACGATGGTGCGTCGTTCCCATTCAAAGGGAACGGAACTCGACATGTTCAATTACGAGTACTAGGGCGCATTGAACGGTGAAGGTCGCGATCGTCCATTACTGGCTGGTTGGCATGCGCGGAGGCGAGCGGGTCCTCGAGGAACTCGTCCGCCTTTATCCGCAAGCCGATTTGTTTACCCATGTGGCGGACCGCGAGAAGTTGTCCGATCTTCTGGCGAACCAGAGAATCGTGGAAACGTTCGTTTCCCGACTGCCGTGGGCCAAACGCCACTATCAGAAGTACCTCGGCTTCATGCCGCGGGCCCTGGAAGAACTGGACCTGTCCGGGTACGACCTGGTCATTTCTTCGGAAAGCGGGCCCGCCAAGGGCGTCATCGTACCCCCGGGAACACCGCATATCTGTTACATTCACTCGCCGATGCGGTACATCTGGGATCACTACCAACTGCACAAGTGGCAGCTGGGGCGGTTGGGCCGCATGTATTATTCCCGTCTTTGCCATCAACTGCGCATCTGGGACGTAACGACAGCGGCGCGGGTCGATCATTTCGTCGCCAATTCGACGTTCGTCGGCGCGCGCGTCAAGCGCTACTATCGCCGAGACGCCAGCGTGGTGCACCCGCCGGTCGATCTCGAACAATTCGGGCTGCCCGACGCAGACACGGAGCGCAAGGCCTACCTGTTCGTGTCACAACTGGTGCCCTACAAGCGTGCGGACCTCGTGATCGAGGCGTTCCGGGGCTTGGACCAACAGCTGATTGTCGTTGGCGATGGAAGCCAGCGCGCGCAACTTGAAAAGAACCTGCCCGCAAACGTGACGCTGCTTGGAAGCGTGCCCGCTTCGGACCTGCGCAACCTCTATCAGACGTCGCGCGCCCTCGTCTTTCCGGCGGAAGAGGATTTCGGGATCGTCCCGGTGGAGGCGATGGCCTGTGGAACTCCGATACTGGCCTATGGGCGTGGCGGGGCCCTGGACAGCGTCGTGGATGGCAAGACCGGCCTGTTCTTCGACGCGCAGACGCCGGAAGCCATTCGCGACGTCATTCAAAGGTTCGAGGATCAAACCGAGATGTTTGACCCTTCGGTGATCCGTGCGCATGCTGAAACTTTCGGAGGAGACCGTTTTCGACGCGAATTCGCTGAGATCGTCGATGGAGTGCTGGCAGCAGGCGCCGCGTGACCTGGCAAGTCCTGCCTGGTTCACGCAACGCTCGGCCAAGACAACGATGCCGTTTGCGAGCCCCACTTCATGACCTAGCCGGGACGCCACAATGACTTTTGCCCCATTCGCTGCCATTTTCATAATAGCTTGGTTGTGGGTGGTTCTGCGCAACCTGGAGAAGGGGATCACCTTTGTGATCGCCGTCCTGCCTTTCGGGATGTTCGCGGCGATTAGCCTGGCCGGGCTGTCTCTACTTCTTGCGAACTTTCTGGCGATGCTGACCATAGCTGCATTGGTCGTGCGTCGGATGGCATCCCGGACCTCGGGTACGACGGTGATGTTGCCGCCTGAGAGCAGGTACCTGGTCTTTTTCGCCGGGTACGCGCTGTTTTCGGCGTTTATCCTTGTGCGCCTGTTCGAGGGTGACTTCCTAGTCTTCCCGCTGAACCTCAACGCCGGGACAACTCAGGTCAGCATCTCCTATCCGTCCGCCATGTGGCTATTGCGACCGAGCGGTTCCAACCTTTCGCAGTCGTTCTATATCCTGTTGTCCTGCGGCTTTTTCCTTGCTGCGATCAGTGCGGCGAAACGCTGGGGCAGCCATGTCATAGAGTTTGGGCTCGTCTGCGCGGCGTGGATCAACATCATCCTGGGCATCCTGGATTTCCTGGCTCTGGATGACTTGCTGGCGATTATCCGGACAGCCGATTATAGCCTTGCCAATCAGCAGCAAATGGGGGGCTTTGCGCGGGTCATCGGCGGGTTCTCCGAGCCGGCGAGTTTCGCTGCGGCGTCGTCCACTCTTACAGCCTATTTCACGATGTCCGCATTGATAGGCCGGAAGTCGCGCGATGTCGTTTTGGCCACTGGCAATATGGTGTGCACAGTGCTCGCGTTCTCCTCGACCGGCACAGTGGCGTTGCTAGGGGCTGGCGTGCTGATCCTTCTGCACGCCCGCGGTTTTCTGACAAACACATTGTCCCGGACGTTTGCGCATGCGCTCGTGATCCTGGCCGCGGCCGTTGTTTTCGCGACATGCCTGTTCGTGCTTCTGACGCCCGCCACGGATCTGATCTCGGACATGATCCAACGACTGATCCTCGAAAAGCGCAACTCGATGTCTGGCATAGAGCGCCGCGCGTGGGCCTACACTGCTTTCGTCGCCTTCTGGGAAACATGGGGGCTCGGGGCAGGGGCAGGTTCGCTCAGGGGGAACGGGTTGTTATCCGTCCTGATGGGGAGTGTTGGACTGCCGGGCGTGATCGCTTTCGCGGGGTTTCTGTACTATGCGGTTCTAAAGCCGATCGGACACCAGGACGCAGAAATCCAGCGGATGTTTTACGCAAGCAGGGTCAGCAGTCTCACCTTGCTTTGCTCGATGCTTCTGTCGGCCACTACGGCAGATCCGACGCTGTTGCTGATGTCCGTGGCCGCACTGGCGGCCGTCTCGCGCGACGCATCTGTGCGTGTCTCCAACAATCTGGGCCGTGACGAAGAAACGGCCCATCAACCAGGCATGCCGCTGCAAGGCACAGATATGCGGAGTTAGAGCGATCAAGGAATGACCGTCGATCTGAAAAAAGACGTATTTTCAACACATTCTACGAAAAAAATAGCGAAAAAAACCTTTAACCTCTGGCGGTTATGCCTTCCTTCTGCCGCAATTTCTTAATTTTCGGTAAAGATTTGAGGCAAAAAGGGCAGTATGATCTATAATTGATCGTGTCCCGATTCTCTAATCGGTCCAATTCGTTTTGTCTTTCGTACGGTAACCATCATGCTAGTCCCATTTAAGTCAGTGTCTGTATTATGAGCTCAAGAGATCAAGTTCATGGGGAAACAGATCTAAGGGCACTTCACCAAGGATATGTCGGCTCCCAGTTCCTCGCCCCGAATAAGATCAGAAGTGACCGTGTTCTGCGGTCGCTATTCGACAAGTGTTTCGCATTGCTGGCGCTCTTGTTCTTTGCACCGTTCATCGTGCTTATATCGCTGGTCATCCTGCTGAAAGAGGGCGGACCCGTATTTTATGAACACAAGCGCGTGGGTAAGAACGGGAAACAGTTCAAATGCTTGAAGTTCAGAACGATGGTCGTGGACGCGGATGAGCAATTGCGAAAGCTGCTCGAAAGCGATCCCGAGGCACGTGCGCAATGGGCCGCAAACCAGAAGCTGGACGACGACCCTCGGGTGAGCTGCATCGGAGAGTTCTTCCGCAAAACGAGCCTGGATGAACTACCCCAGTTCTGGAACGTGCTGAGAGGGGAAATGTCCATCGTTGGTCCGCGCCCCATCGTCGAGGACGAGCTGGTCCACTATGGCAGTCATTCCTACGAGTATCTTTCCGTCCGTCCGGGCATCACAGGTCTTTGGCAGGTAAGCGGTCGCAGCAATACCACCTACGAGGAGCGGGTCGCTATGGACGTCGAGTACGTACGTCACCGCACATTCTGGGGGGACGTGCGGATCATTCTAAAAACCGTGAAGGTCATTCTCACGGTGGATGGAGCGAAATAGACGTTCAAAAGCTTTGAAATCTATACCGCAACAGTTCCGATAACCGCGACCCAGAAAGTGCCGCAACCGAGAACGACGGCCAGCCTGAGTGTGTTGCCGGAAATCGATTCCACAATACCACGGCACGCCGAACGGCCTGCAAAAACATAGGTTTTCATTATTGTCTGCTCGTTTCTTATTGCTCTTTTCCAAATGGTGGCGGACAGTTCGTAGCGTGTCAATATATGCGTTGGATCGTTGGTATTTTTTGTGGTCTAGTGCGATGAGAAAGCGTCTTGCGATATGCGGTTGATAGTCGCAATCCCGTCTACGAACCGGTGTTCGATCCTGACGCCAACGGTAAAGGATCTGGAACGGCAGACCCGCAAACCGGACCTGACCCTGCTTATCGTGGCCGACGAAGGGGACGTTTGTACCGACGCCGTTTATGACTTGCCGTTTCAGGTCGCCGTCATCCAGACCGAGAGGGGGCTTACGACCCAGCGGAACGCGGCTCTGGCCATGCTGCGAGAAGACGATATCGTGCTCTTTCTGGATGATGACTTCATTCTCGCACCCGACTACCTCGCCAATCTGGAACGGCTCTTCAAAAACAATCCAGAGGTCGCCATGTGCACCGGTCACGTCCTGGCGGACGGAATTCATGGACCGGGGCTGAGCCATGACTATGGCCGTACGCTTGTTTCGGAACCTGCTGATGCTGACGATTTTGCCCTGACACCCGTGTATAACTGCTACGGTTGCAACATGGCGCTCAGGGCCAGGCCTGTCGTGCAGAACAATCTGCGGTTCGATCAACGGCTGAAAGCCTATTGCTGGCTCGAGGACGTAGACTTTTCCCGCCAGGTCGCCAGCTATGGAAAGATCGTCACGTCCCGTTTGCTGAGGGGGGTGCATCTCGGTACGAAGACCGGTCGAGGCAGCGGTCAACGGTTTGGCTATTCCCAGATCGCAAATCCTCTGTACCTCGCCAGGAAAGGGACCATGTCCAGGACTCGCGCCTTGAACATCATGTCCCGAAACCTGATCAGCAATGTCGTGAAATCGTTGAGACCCGAGCCGGAGGTCGATCGCAGGGGGCGGCTCATCGGTAATTTTCGCGCCTTCAAGGACTTGGCGCGCGGGCGCCTGAGTCCTGAACAGATACTCTCGTTCGAGTGATGCAGGTGCAACTCGACCGTGTCGTCATCCTGAGCGATTTTTCCACTGTCCAGGGAGGGGCGTCGAAGCTGGCGCTGCTTCACGCGCGGTCTCTGGCGGACCGGACGGTGCCGGTGACGTTCTTTTCGGGAGATTCCCATTGTCTGTCCGAAAAAGGCGTGGACGCGGTTGCGGCAGGGGGCAGCAGGTTGTTGGAGCAGGGTAAGGTCAAGGCCGCGCTTGGCGGGCTTTGGAACGCGAATTCACTTCGGTTGCTGTCGAACTGGGTGGATGCATATGACAGCCCGGGTACCGTCTACCATGTTCACGGCTATCACCAAACGCTCTCACCTTCGGTTCTCGCCGCCCTGCGGCCTGTCGCCTCGCGAACGGTCATGCATGCACATGATTACTTTCTGGCGTGTCCCAACGGCGCTTTCTTCGATTTCAGATCGGGAGAAACCTGCAACCGCCGGGCGTTGTCCTCGGGGTGCGTGCTGAGGAATTGCGATAAGCGCAGCTATGCTCAGAAGCTCTGGCGTGTGGCGCGCCAGTCGCTGCAGAACCGCGCCCGGAGGCGGCTGTCGGCCGGTGTCACTACGATCCTGATCCACGAAGGAATGGAGGCCCGCCTGTTTCCCGATGGGGCGGAAGGGCCGGTGCGCACTATTCCAAACCCGGTCGATCCGCTGTTGCACGCACCGCTCGCGGCGGAACGCAACCGGGATATTCTCTACGTAGGAGACATCCATGCCTACAAGGGCGTGTTCCTTCTGGCGGAGGCAGGCCGGCAGGCAGGTGTGCCTGTGACCTTCGTCGGCGAAGGACGGGACAGGGCAAGGCTTCTCGATGAATACCCCGAGCATGTCTACAGCGGTTGGCAGGATAGGGCAGGGCTGCAGGAAGCCATGAAGAAAGCGCGGCTGCTGATCGCGCCCACGCTCGGTCCCGAGCCATTCGGCCTGGCACCGGTAGAGGCGCTTTTGTCCGGTGTGCCCGTGATCATCTCGGACAGCATGCTGCTCAGCCAGGATATCAACAGGCTTGGCATGGGCCGAAGTTTCAGGGCTGGCAGCCAAGAGGCGCTGGCGGCCGTTCTGCGGGAACTGAGCGGCAATGATCGCGCCGTCGCTGACATGTCGCAGGCCGCGAGAACCAGTGGCCGACACTTGTCGCTGAGCGCGGAGCAGTGGTGCGATGCGCTGTGCGACCTCTACAGTAAACTGCTGAAAGATACCGTGGGAGGTCAGGCAAGAGCGCGCCTGACGCCAAGAGAGAGGGCAAATGCCACGCGGCCCTAGCCGGGAAAGTTTCGGTTCCGCCAAATCGCATACTCGGCCCGAAACCATTTGCTGAGCGTGTATGGACCAGGCTCCTTCAAAACCTGGTCCGGGGACGTGCCTTGGACTTGCTGCCGGGCACTTTCGCTTGACACTGACGTGGTACAGAGGGTCGAATTCGCATGTGCCGCTTCTGGTTTTCGTCAAGCTTGGGTTTGCATGGCAGTGGGATAGGTTTCTTTCCAAAGTTTGGTTTAACGTGTTTTTTTACGGGTGATAGTCCAATGTTTCTTCGGCACTGCGTGGCCCTGATTTCCGTCCGGTTTGCGTTTGATCCACGCGTCTCATGGTGCGCCCTTGACCATGCGTGACGCTGGCAAGCAAGCGTCGAAGCCGCTGAGGTTGGCTCTGGTTTACACGCCCGGCATAGCCTTGACCGATGCGCAGGCCATGCTGATTGACCGCCTGAGTGCCTCGGGAGAGTTCCGGCTCGTCGGAAAGCTTGCGGGTCAAAAGCCGACTGCGATGCAGCGGCCGCCTTTTCCGCTTCGCTGGGTGCTGGCGGCAGAGCGATATATCATGCGCCGCCGTATTGCAGCCTACGACACCGCGGCAGCGACCGATCGGCTGGCGGAGCTGTCCGAGATCAGTCACGATTCTGCCCGGCCCGCCTATGACGTGGCTCTCGCCCTGAGCGACAGCACGCTTGCTCAAGAGCAATTGCAACAGGCGCGCGTCGGCGAGGTTTCTGTCACCTACGAGGGATCGGCGACGCCTGACTGGATCGGGACGTGCCGCACGGTCTTCACGGCGCCCAACGTCAGGGTGGACATCGTTCTTCGAGCGGCGGGCAAGAGCAGTGGGCGAACCCTGCGGCGCGCAGCTTACAATCCGAAGCCGGGGGCCGTTCTGACCGGGGCATTCGTCGCAGAGAAGACCGTTCTTTTGCTTTTACGGACATTGAAGGACCTGCAATCCAACCCAGATCTCAGCCAGGACGCGGCGGAACCACTGCCACCGGGCGCCCCGTCGGGTTATGCTGATCTTCTGCCCTATTTGGCCAGTTTTCTTTCGACTGCCTGCGAGAGGCTGGCCCGGCGCCTGCCCGGAAAGCTGGCGCGCCCGAATCCGACTTGGAGGATCATGAGCGGCGCCTCCGATCCGACGGATATCACGCTGCGTGACGCCTGGGATCTTCCGAATAACGCGTATTTCATGGCGGACCCCTTTCTGTTCGAACACGATGGCGAGACATGGATCTTCTACGAGGCCATGGGCCCGAACGACAGCAACGGTTGGATCGAAGCGGCGCGATTGGGGGAAGGAACATTGTCACCTTCGGTGGTGGCGCTGAAACGCCCTTACCATCTGTCGTATCCTTACGTGTTTCGAGACGGCAACGACATTTTCATGCTTCCTGAAACACAGCAGCAAATGCGATTGGAAGTCTGGAAAGCCAAGACGTTTCCCACGGAATGGGAACTGCACGCGACTGCGTTCGAGGGCGAGTATCTTGCCGATAGCAGCTTGTTCCGGGCAGAGGATGGACAGTGCTGGCTCCTGACCAATCTTTCAGACCATTATGCCTTTCAGGATCATTCCAGCGAACTTTACCTCTTTGCGGTGGACGGTCCTGATCTCACGACCATCGTTCCGCATCCGCAAAATCCTGTGGTGATCGGCTCTGATGTCGCGCGGAACGCGGGGTCCGTGATCCGCACGGAGGCGCGCATTTTCCGCCCATCCCAGAACAACAGCTTCGGCGTGTACGGGTACGGGCTGAATATCATGGAGATCACGCGACTCGATCCCGTCGCATACGAAGAAAGGCTGGTGCGGACGTTTACGCCCAAGGACAAGCCGGGCAGCATCGGTCTGCATCACCTCCACATGCTGCGGGACCGGTATGTGATCGACTGGTGCACGACCACTCCTGACAGATAGACGCTTCCAGTGAAGAAGGGGGCCGCATGGCCTGCCGCGTCAACTCGACCGCATCTTCTTGCGGCCAAGCAGCCTGAGCGTGGTGTTCCGGCCGGCACGAAGCACGGGGTACAGCAGCCCGGCGCGGGTCTTTGAGCGGAATACCCAGGCATTGAATCGATTGAATGCACCTTCCGGCGAACTTAGCAGGGACAACGCATGAATGCAGTCTTGCCCGTGGTACAGCTTGCCTGACATCTTCAGCACCATGCCTTCGTCAAGATCCATGTCATGGGTTTTGACTTCGTCGACTTCGGGCCCGCCGTCCCGCGCGTTGACAAGGCGCAACGGACCGACGGCGTCACGGATGCGAACAAGCTCTACATAGCGACTGCAAAACGGGCACTCACCGTCATACAGCAGCCAGTTATCCGCTTTGTCCGGCGGTGAGCCGGTCCCGGGATCCGCGCCTAGTGAAGACAATAGGATAAATCTCCTTTAAAGACCGGGCGGAAATACAGGGCTTTTTGCAAGAAGATCGACGGAGCCACATCGAGATCGGGGTCGGCTTCGTTGCTTTCGCCGCGTTTGAAAGTCCTCTGCTCGCCGTTACGGATATAGGTAATCTCCAGATCCGGATCTTCAACGTTTGCGACGCTTCGGCGAAGTTCGAAGTAATTCACATATACGTCGAACTCCTGCCCGACATAGCCGTAGCGCGCCGGATGTGTCTTCAGCTCTTCGATTTGCTCGTTGTTCGAAGCAACGATTTCCACAAGGTCGTCCTGGATATGGAACAGGGGCACCCTTGGCATGAACAGGTGATTGTTCGTGCCGCCTTCGGTCCTCATGTTGCTGTACATGGCGACGCTGGTTGTTGTCTTTAACCCTATGTAGGGTGACAGGGAATTTATCACCACCAGTACGAAGAAGACCCATAGAAAACCTGGTTTCGAGGTCCACATCGGCGTAACGCCGGTCCCGGCGAACAAGCCGTGCCGGATATGCTCACGTATGGTGGCATAGAGCAGGGCCGTCGCGACGCCAAGCGTCCAGATAAGCCAGACCCAACTGGGTTTGATGACCAGGGCGCAGGCCAGGAGAAATCCGCTCACACATGCAAAGCCAAGAGACGGCGACACCCACGGCACGAGTTTGTTGCGCAAGCCGTCCGCCCAGCCCGCCACCTCGCGGAGTACCTTCAGCAGGGCCGGGGCAGCGACGAGAATGTACAGGGAAATCATGAAGGCGGAGAACGGCCAGTGACCCATCAAGCCAAGCAAAACGTGGAATGGGACACCGAAATAGAACGCAAGAAGTCGCGTCCTGCGGATCGCCAGCATCAGCGGAAGAAGAGTTTCCGCGACCATGAAGAACCAGAAGTAGAATTCGACGCTCGCTATCGAAAGAAGGGGCGACAGGATCAGACGCCTGTCATGCACCTCCTCGATCATTCCCTTGAGGCAGCTTATGTCGAGGTTGAAAAAGCCGGTGTTCAGCTTTGAAACGATGATGGAAAAATAAATGAAAGCGAAGGCGGCCCCGCACACCGGAGCGAATTTGTCGAACCAGGCGTTCGCCAAATCTTGATCGAACGGAACGTGTCGACGCTTGAAATACACGACCATCCAGATCAGGGCCGCCAGCATGGTGACTGACAGGAACGTGTCGGTGAGAATGTGATTCACGACATAGGGCCACTGCGAAACGAAATAGGCGATACTGGCGACGATCATGGCGCCGAAGAGCCAGACCCGGCCGGGAAACATGAAAACCAGGATTGCGAGCGCAGCGAAAATGTAGCCGAGGATCATGCGTTCCTCGAACCAAACGCTATGGAAGAACACCAATTGGACCAGGCTTTGCGCGGCCCATGCATGTGAAAAAATGGTCAAGCTGTTCAGCTTGGGTAAGGAGCGCTCGGAATTCATTTGTCGATCATTATAAAATATCAGCAGAGCCGAAACTAACTATTGGCTAGGGATGATTGCAAAAGAGAAGCCGTTCCCGCAAGCTTTTTGATGCTCGATCGGACAGAATCTGACGTGGGACACGGGGATTCATCATTACTTGTCGGTCAAAACATGCTGAATTGGGCCGATCAGCTCACGACAGCGGCCCCGGCTCGGGTTTCTGCACGCGCTCGCGATCTATTCGATGATCCACAGAATCTCTTTCTCTGCCCAGCCCACCGTACTCAGGATCGAGAAAACCAGGCCGCGTACCGCGTTGGCGGGCCATTTTATGCCTTCGCCCATCAGGTTGTCCCAGTCCACAGGCTCGGTTTCCCCGTCAGCTGACACCATTACGAGGTCTGACATTCCCGCCCAGCGAAAGCTGGTCCAGGCGCGCGGGATGTGAAAGCGGTCGGTGACGACAGCAAGCTGGCCGCTTGCCGCATCTCCAAGTAACTGGTGGGAGAACAAGGCGTTCTGAAGCGTGGATCCCGAACGGCCCTCGACGATGATCTTGTCGGACGGCACGCCCAGATCGACGGCAAAGTCCCTCATATCCTCGGCCATGCTGGGGCTTTCAGGATGAATGATGCCGCCGGACAGGACGAGTTTCGGGTCGTGGCCCGCCTCGCGCTGCGTGAAATACAGCTCAACCCCGGCCCGTGTGCGCATACCGGTTCGCCCCTCCCGGTCGTCTCTCACAGGACCGGAAGACAGGACCACGATGGCACTGACCGGGCCCTGTACCGGATCCTGCCGGTAGGTTTCCACATACACCCGCATGGCGCCGACCAAGAGGAGGTAGGCGACGACCACGAACAATAGCAGCTTTCCGAGACGGCGCATCGGGTCACTCTCTGCAGACTTGAAGCAGGCCAACCCTTGCAGCGATGCCGGTTCCTGCAGGTGTCACCATGGTGGTTGCATGTCCAGGTTCGCGGCCAGCTCTTCAAGTCTTCTGGCGGTCTCTGGCTCGATCTCGATCCCCTCACGCGAATTTCTATCGAATGCGTCCCAGCGGGCTTCGCCGGGCAAGCGAACTGAACCGTCCGGGTTGGAAGACGCAATCATCGAGGCCATGGTGTCGAATCGATCATAATACACGTCCACGGGCATCCAGTGCTTGATGTCGAACGCCAGGACGAAATGCCCGCTGTTTCCGGCCTGCGGTGCGTCTGCATAGAGCGAGCCGACCTGTTTCGACATCGCAGAGCCGCTCAGGACGCCGGCAAGAACCTCCACGCAAAGCGACAGGCCGAAACCTTTGGCGCCGGCTGCCGGCAGCAACGTGCCCTTCAGGGCGAGGGCCGGGTCGGTCACCGGGTTACCTGCATCGTCAATCACGAGCCCCGTGGGCAAGTCCAGGCCTTGCCTGCGGTGCGCGCGCAGCGTCGACCCGGCAAGTCCGGCGGTCGACATGTCCACCAGGAGGGCGCGCCCGTTGCGGCGGGGCGCTCCGAAGGCGATCGGGTTGGTGCCCAGCACCGGCGTCACACCGCCATGCGCGGCCACCTTGGCGAAAGAGTTGCTCATGACGAGGGCGATCATGTCGGCCTTGGCGGCTTCGACAAGGAATGCCGCCCCGGTGCCGAAAAAGTTGCTTCCGGACACGCTTACGCCGCCGAGGCCGGCGGCGCTGGCAAGATCGATCGCATGTTCCATCGCGCGCTGCCCGGCTATCTGCCCGAACCCGTCGCCAGCATCCAGAGACCCGACGCCTGACCCCATTTGTTTGAACCGCATGAGGGACGGTGACCGGATCGCGCCCGACCGGACTTTGCTGCAAAGGATGGACAGCCTTTCGCAGCCATGGTTCCTGCGGTCGACGAGGTCGTTCCAGATCAGGTTATCTGCGACGCAACCGGCATCCCTGGGGTCTGCACCGGATCGGACCAGTGCGTCGCGCATGAACTCCGTAAGCATCGCGGGAGAGATTCTGCAGGGCGTGTCTGTCATGTCTGAATCACGCCCATCTTCCGGCGGAACATCGTTTCGAGGATCCGGCTGGCTACGGGCACACCTTCGTCGCGGTTGGCGATAAGGTAATGGTGATGCAATCCCGGTCCGATGTTCACCTCGTGGAAATAGGCGCCATTTTCCTGCATCGGCGCCGTGTGATCGCGCACGATGACGTCCAGCCCCGCAAGGCTGACGTTCAGGTTCCTGACGAGCTGCCCGCCCGCCTCGATGATTTCCGGATTGACAGCGTCACGCACCGAACGATTGTCGCGCGCGGCGTTTTCGTTCACGACATTCTTGACCGCGATCCGCTGCCCCGCACCGGGACGGCCCTTCAGGTCTAGTTTCTGCCGCTGCAGGAAACTGCGGCAATCCACATCCATGTTCAAAGGGTTGAGGGCGACAATTGGTTTTCGGGTCAGCCGATTTCGCGTTTCGCCGTTGATAAGCTGACGCAAGGTGGAGCTTCCGTCGCCTATGACGGTAGGGCGGTCGCGCAGCACGGCATCAAGAAACACGCCATCCAGGTAGAGCAGGCGGAGGCTTGCGCCCTCGAGGATCGGTTCGGCGAGAAGTTTCGAATTGAAACTGGAGGCATGTCTGGCCGCCTGGTTCAACATCTCGTTCGAGCGGATGCCCACGCTGACGCCGTTTCCGCCGCCGGTTCCACGCGCCGGCTTGACCACGATTCCGCCCGGATGACGCGCGAGGAACGAGCGCGCCTTGGCCATTTCGCCCAAGGAAAAGACACAGTGATCCGGTACCGGATGCCCCAGCTTCGCAATCAGTTCATAGGTCATGGCCTTGTCCGCCATGACCCGCGTCGTAATCGCGTCGTCCAGCATGAGGTCGGAATGATGCAGGTAGGTACGAAGCGAACCGGCTGTGATCTGCGTCAGCCCATCGGTCTTTTCGAACCTGGCACCAACATCCTGAGCGGCCTCGGCCCAAAGACGATCATAGAATTCATCGCGCAGGCCTCGAAACTTTCGGCGCTTGAGGACCGCGTCCAGATCCCGCAATTTCAGAATGCGGCGCCTGAGCCTCTCGAAATGGTACTGCACGATCTTTGTAGCCTTGTTCGATTGCTACGCTGGCGTCATTCGTTGAATTGGCAACCCTCGGCGTTCAATTGATCATCAACCCAGGCATTCGAGAACCTGCCGCGCTTGACGTCCGCAACATACTGGCTCATCCGGTCTCGGTTTTCTCTCAGCCGTGCGAGCGTATCGGCGGCGGCCCAACTGGGCACGACGACCACGCCACTCCGATCAGCGCTCACGATGTCGCCGGCTTGGACGACAACGCCTCCGAGGCTGATGGGGTAGTTTATCTCGCCCGGGCCGCGGTGAAGCGGGCCAAAAGGCGTGACGCCGATGGCATAGATCGGCAGGCCGCATTCCAGGATGCCGGGCAGGTCGCGAATGAAACCATCGATGACGAAGCCTGCAATTCCGCGGGATTTCGCCTTGTTGGCGATCAGGTCGCCCACAACTGCGGCTGTCTTGCTCTGGCTGGCATCCACGGCGATGATATCTCCCGGCTTGGCGATATCGAGGGCCTTGTGGACCATCAGGTTGTCGCCGGGAAAGACCTTTACGGTGACGACCGTGCCGACAAGGCTGTCTTGGTTCGCCAGGTTCTGAATGTCACTGCCGGTCGTGTACATCCTGTTCAAGGCATCGGAGACATCCGTCGTCTCGAATTCACGGAAGCCTTCGATGATGTCATCGTCGACACGCGGGAAAGATTTCCTGACCATGAAGCCTGGGCCCGGGTTCATCTCGGACGACTTCGGCTTAGCTACGGCACCGTCTCCGGTTTCGAAACAATCCTTTTCCAATTTTCACCAAACTCTCAATAACATACTTGAAGTAGTTCACTAACGTGTCCATCACTGGCACGTTCACCAAGCTTCACCACAATTGCAAATAAAGCAATCAAAATGACAAAAAAAATATCCATTAAAATCTGGCGAGGAGACCACGATTGACCGTACCCAAAGCTGGTGTCCTTTTACTTGGCGGTGGCGAGAACGGCGTTTCTGTCGCGCGGAACCTCTCGGCCCTTGGTATTCACGTCGCGGCGTCCGGCGAACATGGTGCCTGGGTGCTCAACTCCCGTTATTGCGCGAAACGCTATCCAGTGCCCAAGGGGGTTGAATCGGAAAGTTTCTGGAAGGACCTGCTGCAGTCCAACAGCGAACTGGAAGGCTCCGTCATCTTTCCGCTTTGCGACGATTCGATCGGTTTCGTCTGCCGCAACAAGGACTGGCTGGAGCAGCGATACCTTCTGGAGGATTTCGACCCAAAGCTTCGCCTGGCCATGCTGGACAAGAAGGAGACGTTGGAAATCGCAAGGGCCGCGGGGGTGCCGACCCCGAATTTCTGGACCATCAACACCGTCGAAGACCTCGATGCAATTCGGGACAAGATCACCTTTCCCGTGATGGTGAAGCCAATCCACTCGCATCTGTTCACGAGAGTGTTCGGATGCAAACTGTTCATCATCAAAAGCGATTTCAAAGAGGCGCGGGACAAGATCGCACTGGCTCAGTCGCATGGGCTGAACGTCATGCTTGTCGAGATGATACCGGGTCCGGACTCGCTGCTGAGCAGCTACTACACCTATATCGACCAGCACGGCGAAACGTTGTTCGATTACACGAAATGCGTCATCCGGCGCTATCCGATCAATCGCGGCGGCTCCTGCTACCACAAATCCGTCTTTCTGCCCGAAACCGCAGAGATGGGCCGCAAATTTTTCGGCTCCATGCCATGGCACGGCACCGCGAACATAGAATTCAAAAGGGACGAGCGGGATGGTCAGCTCAAGGTCATCGAGTGCAATCCACGTTTCACCGGCGGCCATGTCCTTGTCACGGCATCTGGCATGAAGATTGATGAATTCATTTATGCGCACCTGACTGGCCAGAAAAAGCCAGAGATGTTCCAGTCCAGCGAAGACATAAGGCTGTGGAACCCCTTGCGCGATACGTTTGCCTCGATCGAGCTCTACCGGCGTGGTGAACTCAGCTTGCGGGAATGGTTTGCGAGCGTCAGGGCCGGCCGGAAGATCTATCCGATGTGGAGCGTGAAGGATCCGCGGCCCGAATTGGCACGTCTGAGATACGTTTCAGGGCGGGTGATTTCCAGAAAGCTCTCGCGATCGGACGGATAATGCGACCGCCACCATCCCTTGTCTCGGCGCGCCTCCAAGAAAATTCGTACGAATTTTCTCTACCAAGATTCTTCGTACGAAGAATCTCAGCGGCCCTCGGCGCGCCTCAAGGACGGTAGCGCCCGCTCTTGGGATCGACCGCCATCCACTCCGGCAGCCCGATGAAATGCTCCGCCGCCACGATCAGCAGGCAGATCCCGATGATCGCGAAGACGAATTTCACCCGCCCCGCGCTTGGCGGGTTCTGCGCCCAGCGCGACATGCGAAACAGCCAGCGCGGGTTCATCGGGCAGGGACCCTGCCCAGGCGGGGCATGACTTTTTCGCGCGGCATTCCGTGTTTCCCTTGCATTTCGCGGGCCAGTTTACGACACAGACCTGCACCGCCACAAGCCAACGGACCGATCTGCCCGCATGCCTTCCCATTCCGAAACCCGGACGCTGCCTTATACCGCGCAGCAGATGTACGACCTTGTCGCCGATGTCGGCTCCTACCCGGAATTCCTGCCCTGGACGGCCGCCGCCCGCGTGAACAGCGTCACGCCGCAGGATGATGGCAGCAAGGTGATGGAGGCCGATCTGGTGATCAGTTTCCGCGTCTTCCGCGAACGCTTCAGCAGCCGGGTGGTCCTGTGGCCCGAAAGGAAGCGGATCGAGACCGAGTATCTCGATGGCCCGTTCCACCACATGCGCTCGAACTGGGAGTTCCGCGATCTGGACGGGGGCGGTTGCGAGGTTGCCTTCGACGTGGATTTCAAGTTCAAGAACAGGCTGTTGCAGGGCGCGGCGGAACTGTTCTTCTACGAGGCGATGAAGCGCATCGTGCGCGCCTTCGAGACGCGGGCGGAAAAGCTCTATGGCCGGGGTTGAGATCTCCGAACGGCTGGCCGGGTTCGCCCTTGGCCCGGCGAAGGCGCCGGATGCGATGGAAATTCTGCGCCTGTCGCTGCTCGACTGGGCCGCGGTCGGTATCGCCGGACGGGATGAGCCCGTGGCGGGTATCCTGCGCGCGCAGGCAGAGGACGAAGGCGGCCACCCCCACGCCGGCCTGATCGGCAGCGATCTGCGCGTGCCCGCCCGCATGGCCGCGCTGGTCAACGGCACCATTTCCCACGCGCTCGACTATGACGACACGCATTTTGCCCATATCGGCCACCCGTCCGTGGCCGTCATCCCCGCAGCATTGGCCGTGGGGCAGGCCGTGGGCGCCTCCGGCCCCGCCATGCAGGAGGCCGCGCTGCTCGGTGTCGAGGCCTCGATCCGTGTGGGGATCTGGCTGGGCCGGGCGCATTACCAGGTGGGCTATCACCAGACCGCCACCGCCGGCGCCTTTGGCGCGACACTGGCCGCCGGACGGCTGATGGGGCTGACCGAGGACCAGATGCAGCACGCCATCGGCCTTGTCACCACCCGCGCGTCGGGCATCAAGGCGCAGTTCGGCACCATGGGAAAGCCGATGAACGCGGGCCTTGCCGCCTCGAACGGCGTCGAGGCGGCACAGCTCGCGGCCCGAGGGTTCCTCAGCGCCCCGGGCGCGATGGAGGGGCAGAACGGGTTTGGGCCCACGCATCACGGCGAAGGGCAGGGCGCGGCGTTCGATACGCTGGGGCAGGACTGGCTGTTCGAAAGCGTTCAGCACAAGTTCCACGCCTGCTGCCACGGTCTGCACGCGACGCTGGAAGCGCTGCGCGACCTCGATGCCGGGGCCGAGGCGGTCGAGCGGGTCGAGATCGCCACCCACCCCCGCTGGCTGAGCGTCTGCAACATCGCCTCGCCCGAAAGCGGGCTTCAGTCCAAATTCAGCTACCGGATGGTTGCCGCCATGGCGCTGTCCGGGCACGACACCGCGCGGCTCGAAAGCTTCGACGACGCGCTGAGCAGGGACGGCGATCTCGCCGCTTTGCGCGAACGGGTCACGGTGCAGAGCGACGACAGCCTGACCGAGATGCAGGCGCGCCTGCGTGTCACGCTCAAGGACGGCTCGGTTCAGGAGCTTTTCCACGATCTCGACGCCGATCCGGGCATTGCCACGCGCCAGAAACGCGTGCGCACCAAGGCCGCGGCCCTGCTGGGCGAGGGGCGTGCCGAGGCGATCTGGCAGGCGATCGAGGCCGACGCCCCGCCCGACGAATTCGCCGCCCTTCTGGTCCGATAAGCCGCGCCGCTCAGTCCTTGGGAGAAATCACCGCGCCTTCGGGCAGGTCGACCACGCTGCCATCATATTTGGGCAGGTCGTCGTCGAGCGTCAGCCATGGCAAACGGCGGCTGTAATGCACGTGAAAGGCCGGTCGCACCGCGCCCGGATCCTCCAGCGAGCCCGCATAGACATGCATGTCGCCCGGGTAGTGATCCGCCTCGAAGGCCATCGGCGTGCCGCAGGCGGCGCAGAAATGCCGGTAGGCGCCGGGCGAGCTTTCGCGGGTCGCGGGCGCCGCGCCGGTCCAGCGGAACGCCGCCACCGGCACGCCCAGCCACGCCACCACCGGAGCGCCGCAGTTGCGGCGGCAGTCGTCGCAGTGGCAGTAGCACGCCCATTCGGGCTCGCCCTCGAACTCCCAGCGCGTCGCGCCGCAATGGCAATGGCCGCGTGTCGTCATGTCGGAATTCCTGTCCTGAACTCTCGCTGCAATTTCTAGCCACAGGGCAGGGATCGGGGCAAGATGCTCAGCCCAGCCCCTTGAGCAGCAGCGCCAGTGCATGATCCCGCGCGGCGGCGCGCACCTCGGCCCGGCCCAAGGCACCGAAATCCACCGTTTCCACCTGCGTCACGCGCCCTACGCGGGCCAGCCCGAAGCAGACGCGCCCCTCGGGCTTGTGTTCCGATCCGCCGGGGCCGGCTATGCCGGTGATCGACACCGCCACGTCCGCCTCGGAATGGTCCAGCGCGCCTTCGGCCATTTCGCGCGCGACCGCTTCGGACACCGCGCCGTGTGCCCGCAGCGTGTCGGCCCGCACGCCCAGCAACTGGCGCTTGGCGGCATTGGAATAGGTGACGAAGCCGCGTTCGACCACGGCCGACGAGCCTGCGATATCCGTCAGGGCGGCCGCCACCATGCCCCCGGTGCAGGACTCGGCCGTGGCGACCATGAGCCCCGCCGCCTTGGCGGCGTTCAGGACGTCCTCGGCGCTCATAGCCCCAGCACCCCGTGCGAGAGCCAGGCGAAGAACATGACGCCCAGCGCCGCGATGAACCCCGCGATGAGGTCGTCCAGCATCACCCCCATCGGCCCGGCCTGCCGGTCGGCCCAGCCCACCGGCCCGGGTTTCCAGATGTCGAAGAGGCGGAACAGCAGAAAGGCGGTCACGAACCCCGGCCAGAGCGCCCACAGCGCCGCCCCGGCATGGGTGGCGCCGATCGATACCGGCAGGAAGGCAAGCCATTGCCCGGCCACCTCGTCGATCACGATCTCGCTGGGGTCGTGATTGTCTTTTCCCTTTGTTTCCTGCGCAGTAGCCCACCATCCTAATGCAAACGATACCACGACTCCCAGGCCCAGCAGCACCGGCCCGCCGATGACATGCAAGAGCGCCGCCACCGCAAGTGCGGCCAGCGAGCCCCAGGTCCCCGGCGCCGGGCGCAGATAACCCACGCCGCCGAAGGTCGCGATGATCTGCGCCGCCCTCATGTGCGCACCAGAGTGGCGACGGCCTGCGCCGCGATGCCTTCGCCCCGGCCGGTAAAGCCCAGGCGCTCGGTTGTTGTGGCCTTTACCGACACGCGGTCCACCTCCAGCCCCGTGATCTCGGACACCCGCGCCTGCATCGCTGCGGCGTGCGGGCCGATCTTGGGCGTCTCGCAGATCAGCGTCAGGTCCACGTTGGTGATGCGAAAGCCCTTTTCGGCGGCCAGGCTGGCCGCGTGCGACAGGAACACGTGGCTCTCAGCGCCCTTCCATTGCGGATCGCTGGGCGGAAAATGCCGGCCTATGTCGCCCTCGGCCATCGCGCCATAGATCGCGTCGGCCAGCGTGTGCAGCCCCACATCGGCATCCGAATGCCCTTGCAGGCCCCGGTCATGCGGGACCGCGACGCCGCACAGCATCACGTGGTCGCCGGGGCCGAAACGGTGCACGTCAAAGCCGGTTCCGGTGCGTATGTCCATGGGTCCTCTCAGGATGGTCTCGGCCCGGGCGAAATCCTCGGGCGTGGTGATCTTCAGGTTGCTTTCGCGTCCCGGTAGGATGCGCACCGGAATGCCTGCGGCGCGGGCGACCTCCACATCGTCTGCGGCGCCCTCGGGCGCGGTGGCATGGGCGGCGGCGATCACGTCGCGGGCAAAGCCCTGCGGGGTCTGCGCGCGGTAGAGCCCGGCGCGGGTCTGGGTGCCGGTCACCAGACCGTCCTCGCCCAACCACAGCGCGTCGCTGACCGGCAGGGCCGGGGCCGCCGCCGGGCAGTCGGGCCCGAGTGCCGCGATGACCTCGGCGATCTGGTCCGGGGATACGCAGCACCGCGCCGCGTCGTGGATCAGCACGTGGGTCACGCCCACGCCCTCCAGCGCCGCCAGACCGTTGCAGACTGAGCCCGCCCGCGTGGCAGCACCCTCGGTGACCGTGATCCCGGTCTCGCCACCCAGTTCGCCCGTGTCGTCGGGATGCACCACCACCACGATCCGCTCGACCTCCGGCACCGCGCGGAACGCCGCGAGCGTCCAGTCGATCACCCGTTTGCCGGCCACGTTCTGCCATTGCTTGGGCCGCTCGCCCCCGGCGCGGGTGCCGCGTCCGGCGGCGACGATGATGGCTGCGATGCTCATAAGCTTTGCTTACGCAAGCGGACAGGGGCATGCAATGGCCGCGTCACAGGGGGCTTATGCCTAATTTTTAATCACTCGCAACTTTTTGATTTTAATTTGGGCATGCATAAATTGTGCTTTGTCACGCGTGGCCATAGAACGTCCACATGCTCAATCGTTAGGCACCCATGCTGAACATCGGCCCTCGAAACCTACATCCCCCGGTCCTTCTCGCCCCGCTCGCGGGCATCACCGACCTGCCATTTCGCAGCCTGGTCAGCCGGTTCGGAGCGGGGCTCGTCGTCAGCGAAATGGTCGCGAGCCAGGAAATGGTGCAGTCCAAGCCCGGCGTGCGCGAGAAGGCGGAGCTTGGGTTCGACGCCGCCGACACTTCCGTCCAGCTGGCGGGGCGCGAGGCGCATTGGATGGCCGAGGCCGCCCGCCAGGTCGAGGGCAATGGCGCAAGCCTCATCGACATCAACATGGGCTGTCCCGCCAAGAAGGTCACCAGCGCCAGCGGCTCGGGCGCCAGCGGCTCGGCCCTGATGAAGGATCTCGATCATGCGCTTTCGCTGATCGAAGCGGTGGTCGGCGCGGTCTCGATCCCCTTGACGCTGAAAACCCGTCTGGGCTGGGACGACACCAACCTGAACGCGCCGGAGCTGGCCACGCGCGCGGAAGGGGCAGGGGTGCAGATGATCACCATCCACGGTCGCACGCGCTGTCAGTTCTACAAGGGATATGCCGACTGGGACGCGATCCGCGCGGTGAAGGACGCGGTCAGCATCCCGGTCATCGCCAACGGCGACATCACCGGCACCCCCACCGCCCGCGACGCGCTGATGAAATCCGGCGCGGATGGCGTCATGATCGGGCGCGGCGCGCAGGGCCGTCCGTGGCTGCTGGCGCAGGTGGCGCACGAGTTGCACGGCACGCCCGCGCCGGAAATCCCGCAAGGTGGCGACCTTGCGCGGCTGGTGCAGGACCATTACGACGCCATGCTGTCCTTCTATGGCACCGAGCTTGGCGTCCGCGTCGCCCGCAAGCACCTGGGCTGGTACATGGACGGGCGCGACACGCCCCAGGACTTGCGCAAGCGCATCCTGACCGAGCGTGACCCGGCCAACGTCAACCGCCTGCTCGAGGATGCCATGACCGCCCCGGAAAGGACCGCCGCATGACCGGGATGGACGAAATGGTCTGGACCTCGCTGCCGGTGCCGGGGCTGATCCTCGACGGACAGGACCGCATCGTGCAGATCAACCCCGCCGCCGAAGGCTTCCTGATGACCTCGGCGCGGTCGATCGTCGGTCAGCCGGTATGGGACAAGCTGGCCGTCGACGCCCCCATCGAAGAAGCGCTGGAACGCGCCCGCGAGAAATCCGCGCCGCTGTTCGTCAATGACGTGGACGTGGGCACAGGTGATCGCGCGCCGATGCAGTGCAACCTGCAGATCGCGCCGGTCTCGGGCTGGGACGACCACATGATCCTGCTCATTTCGCCCCGCGAACTGGCGGGCCGCGTGACGCAAAGCCAATCCGTCAAATCAGCCGCCAAGTCCGCCATCGGCATGGCCGAGATGCTGGCCCATGAAATCAAGAACCCGCTCGCGGGCATCACCGGGGCGGCGCAGCTGCTGTCGATGAACCTCGACCAGGACGATCTGGAACTCACCGACCTCATCGTGTCGGAAAGCCGCCGTATCGTCGGCCTGCTGGAACAGGTCGAACAATTCGGCAACGTGAGCCTGCCCAAGCTGCGCGCGGTCAACCTGCATGACGTGCTGGACCGCGCCCGGCGCTCGGCGCTGGTGGGCTTTGCCGCGCACATGACCATTGTCGAGGATTACGACCCCTCGCTGCCGCTGGCGCTGGCCGATCCCGACCAGCTGTTGCAGGTGATCCAGAACCTGTTGAAGAACGCCGCCCAGGCCGCGGGCGACAAGGGCGGAACGATCACCCTGCACAGCTATTACGAGCAATCCCTGCGCGTGCGCCGCGACGGCGGTGGACCCGGCAAGTCGCTGCCCCTGCAGATCGAGGTCATCGATGACGGCCCCGGCCTGCCGCCCGAGATTGCCGGCAATGTGTTCGAGCCGTTCGTCTCGGGCCGCGAGAACGGCACCGGCCTGGGCCTCGCCCTCGCCGCAAAGATCGTCTCGGAGCTCGACGGCTGGCTCTCGGTCAACTCGGTGCCCGGGCGCACCGTATTTCGTATTTCGCTGCCGCGCGCCGGCAAGGACATGGAGGAAAGCTAATGGATGGCACGGTACTGGTCGCCGATGACGACCGCACGATCCGCACGGTTCTGACACAGGCCCTGACGCGGGCGGGATGCCGGGTGCATGCCACCTCGTCGCTGACCACGCTGATGCGGTGGGTGGGCGAGGGCAAGGGCGACGCGGTGATCACCGATGTCATGATGCCCGACGGCAATGGCCTGGAAATGCTGCCCAAGATCAACCAGGACCGTCCCGGTATGCCCGTGATCGTGATCTCGGCCCAGAACACCATCATGACCGCCATCCAGGCCGAGGAGGCCGCGGCCTTCGACTATCTGCCCAAGCCCTTCGACCTGCCCGACCTGATGAAGCGCACCGCCCGCGCGCTCGATGCACGCACCAAGCGCGCGCCGGCCGAGGTCAAGTCCGAGGACCGCCCCGACGAATTGCCGCTGGTCGGGCGCACCGCGGCGATGCAGGGGCTCTACCGCGTGGTCGCGCGGCTGATGAATACCGATCTTCCGGTGCTGATTACCGGCGAATCCGGCACCGGCAAGACGCTCATCGCCCGTGCCATCCACGACTTTTCCGACCGGCGCACCCTGCCTTTCGTTACCGTCACGCCGTCGGACCTGGCCGATCTGGAGGGCCCCGCGCGGGTCATGGCCCGTGCCAAGGGCGGCACCATCGTTCTGGACGGGGTCGGCGACCTCAGCACCGATGCGCAGGCGCGCGTGGTGCGGATGATGGACGCGCCCGGCGATCACGTGCCACGCTTCATGGCCACCTCGCTGGGCCGGCTCGCCGACCGGCTGGAAGAGGGCAAGCTGCGCGAGGACCTCTACTATCGCCTCTCCGGCGCCGTGGTCGAGGTGCCGAGCCTGCGCGCCCGGGTCGACGACATTCCGCTGCTGGTGCATCACTTCCTGCTCAAGGCCGAGCGCGAGGGCCATCCGCCCCGGACATTGTCGGAGGACGCGATGGAGCTGATGCGCGCCTACAGCTGGCCCGGCAACGTGCGCCAGCTTGAGAACGCGGTCCAGCGCCTGGGGCTGACCGCGCGATCGTCCGAGATCACCCGCTCCGAGGTCGAGGCGGTGCTGGGCAATCAACCCGAGGCCGCCCCGGTGGTGGGCGGCGGCGGAGGCGAGAGCCTCTCGACCTCGATCTCGCGCCACCTGCGCCGCTACTTCGATCTGCACGGCAACACCCTGCCGCCACCGGGCCTCTACGCGCGAATCCTCAAGGAGATGGAGATGCCCCTGATCGAGATCGCGCTCGATGCGACGGGCGGGAATCAGGCCAAATGTGCCGATCTTCTCGGCATTAACCGCAATACATTGCGCAAGAAAATCACCGACCTTGATATTCGCGTGACACGGCGCCGCAAGTTGATGTAAAACTGCAACATCACTGTGGCCCTTTGGAAGCCCTGCCTGGGTCCAAGCCACATCTGGAGGTGCGGCGCATCTCGCGCCACAACCTGATGGGGGGATTGCGTGGCTGCAAAAGCACGCGGACTGACGTGGGAAAAGCTCGGGCGTCTCCGGCGCATGAAGCGGGTGCGCAATGCCGCCGCCTTCAGCCTCGTCGTGCTGGGTCCGGTGCTGGCGCTTCTGACCTACCTCGTCATGGGGCCGCTCGATCAGGGCAGCTCGTCCAACATCCTGCGCATCGTCCTGCTGGCGGACATGGTCTATATCATCATGGTCGCCGCGCTGGTTCTGCAACGCGTCGTCCAGATGGTCGCCGCCCGCCGCCGCAAATCCGCGGGCTCGCGCCTGCACCTGCGCCTGACCGGGGTCTTCGCGCTGATGGCGCTTCTGCCCACGATCACCGTCGCCGTCTTTGCCACGCTGTCGGTGAACATGGGGCTCGAGGCGTGGTTTTCCGACAGGGTGGGGCGCGTGGTGGACAACTCGGTCGCCGCCGCGCAGGCCTACGAGGACGAGCACCGCCGCGACCTGCTGGTCGACGCCCGCGCGCTGGCCTCGCTGATCAACGCCACCAAGCGCGCCGCGGTCTTCCTCGACGATGGCGACATCCGCCAGATCCTGTCGCGCGGCCAGCGCGAGATCCAGCGCGGCCTGCGCGAGGCCTTCGTCATCGACGGCACCGGAGACATCCGTTCGCGCGGCGAACGCTCGTACCTCTTCGACTACGAGGAACCTTCGCGCGAGATGTTCGAGGAGGCTAACGAAGAAGGCGTCGTCATCATCCGCGATTGGGACAACAACGAGTTCCGCGCCCTGCTGCCGCTGGAGGAAATCCCTGACCGCTATCTCTATGTCAGCCGCAATGTCGACGGGGACATCCTAAGCCTTCTGGACGACACGCAGGAAACCGCGCGCTTCTACCAGCAGCGCGAGGACGAGCGCGACCGCGTGCTGTTCGAGTTCGGCGTGCTCTACCTCGGGTTCGCTCTGATCCTGATCCTTGCCGCCGTCTGGCTGGGCATGTGGTTCGCCGAGCGCCTCAGCCGCCCCGTGGGCCGCCTGACCAGCGCCGCCCAGCGCGTGGGCGAGGGCGATCTGGACACGCAGGTGCGCGAAGAGGATGCCGACGACGAGATCGGGATGCTCTCGACCTACTTCAACCAGATGACGCGGCAACTGAAGCAGCAGCGCGACACGCTGCTGACCAACACCGAGCAGATCGAACGCCGCCGGCGGCTCTTCGATTCGGTGCTGGGCTCGGTCTCTTCGGGTGTCGTGGGGCTTGACGCCAAGGGCCGCGTCACCTTCGTCAACCGCGCCGCCGAACGCCTGCTCGATTGGCAAGAGGACCAGCAATCCCTGGCACTCGCCGTTGCCATCCCCGAATTCGGCGCGCTCTTCGAACGGCTGAAGGACAGCAATACCGGCTTCGTGCAGGAAGAGATCAAGGTCAGCCGTACGGGCCGGATGGAGAACCTGCTGGTGCGCATGTCGACCCGCAGCAACGAGGGCGGCCGGCGCGAGGGCTACGTGGTCGCCTTCGACGACGTGACCGACCTCGTCACCGCCCAGCGGATGGCCGCCTGGGGCGACGTCGCCCGCCGCATCGCGCATGAAATCAAGAACCCGCTGACACCGATCCAGCTGTCGGCGGAACGCATCAAGCGCAAGTTCACCCGCGTGCTGGATGACGAACAGGCCGCGAGCCTGGAACAGCTGACCGACGTGGTCGTGCGGCAAACCAACGACCTGCGCCGCATCGTCGACGAGTTTTCCAAGTTCGCCCGGATGCCCGAACCGCAGACCAAGGTCGAGAGCCTGACGAAGCTGTTGCGCGAGGCCGTCCTGCTGCAGGAGGCCGGCCAGCCCGACGTCACCTTCGAGTCCACGTTCACCGAAGACGCGCTGATGGCCGAGGTCGACGGCACCATGCTGCACCAGGCGCTGACCAACCTGATCAAGAACGCCGGAGAAGCCATTGAAAGCCTTTACGAAAAGGAAGGCGCCGAGGGCCACGTGCCGCAGATCCGCGTCACCAGCACGCGCGAGGACGACACCGCGGTGATCCGCATCTCCGACAACGGCATCGGCCTGCCCGAGGATCGCTCGCGCCTGTTCGAGCCTTACGTGACCACGCGCGAAAAGGGCACCGGCCTCGGCCTGCCCATCGTCAAGAAGATCATCGAGGAACATGGCGGCAGCCTTGCCCTGGAAGACGCCGACCCCTTCGCGCCCGAGGCCCGCCCCGGCGCCATGGCCGTGATCCGCCTTCCCCTGACCCGGGCCGAGGCCGCGCCGGACGCGGACGGCGACCCCGATTTGAACGAATATGACCAACGACAGGCCGTATGAGGTGACCCATGAGTGACATTCTTATTGTCGACGACGAACGCGATATCCGTGAACTGATTTCCGACATCCTGCAGGACGAAGGGTTCACCACGCGCCTCGCCGGCAATTCCGACGAGGCGATGAGCGAGATCCGCGAGCAGCCGCCGGGCCTGCTGATCCTCGATATCTGGCTGAAAGACAGCAATATGGACGGGATCGACATCCTCAAGGCGGTCAAGCGCGACTACCCCGAGGTACCGGTCGTCATCATCTCGGGCCACGGCAATATCGAGATCGCGGTCGCGGCGATAAAGCAGGGCGCCTACGATTTCATCGAGAAACCCTTCAACATCGACCAGCTGATGGTGGTCATCCGCCGCGGCATGGAAACCAGCCGCCTGCGCCGCGAGAACCTCGCGCTCAAGCGCCAGGGCAGCGGGCCGGCCGACATGCTGGGCGAAAGCCCCGCCTTCCGCACCCTTGTGGGCCAGCTCGACAAGGTCACGCGGTCGAATGGCCGGGTCATGCTGTCGGGTCCCGCCGGCTCGGGCAAGGAACTGGCCGCGCGCTACATCCACGCCAATTCCGATCGGGCAGGGGGCCCCTTCGTCTGCGCCGGCTGCGCCTCGATCGAGCCCGACCGGATGGAAGAGGTGCTCTTCGGACGCGAGGCCGAGGACGGCACCGTGACCCCGGGCTTGCTGGAAGAGGCCAATACCGGCGTGATCTATTTCGACGAGGTCGCCGACCTGCCGCTGGGCACGCAAGGCAAGATCCTGCGCGTGCTGGTCGACCAGACCTTCCTGCGGGTGGGCGGCAGCGACAAGGTTCAGGTCGATCTGCGCGTGATCTCCTCGACCTCCCGCAACCTCGAGGCCGAGATCCAGGCCGAACGGTTCCGCCGCGAGCTCTATCACCGTCTCAACGTGGTCCCGATCGCCGTGCCCAGCCTCGAGGACCGGCGCGAGGATATCCCCGTGCTGGCCGGCTACTTCATCGAGAAACTCAACGGCGAACAGGGCCTGCCGATCCGCGCCCTGGGCGACGAGGCGGCGGCCCTTTTGCAGACGATGCGCTGGCCCGGCAACGTGCGCCAGCTGCGCAACGTGATCGAACGCATCCTCATCCTCGGCGACAGCTCGGGCGACATCAATGCGCGTGAAATCCCCGGCGACAGCGCCACGCCCAGCGACGACGGCCGGGTGGTCCTCTCGGGCACCGTGGCCACCATGCCCCTGCGCGAGGCCCGCGAGGCGTTCGAGCGCGAATATCTGATGACCCAGATCAACCGCTTCGGCGGCAATATCAGTCGAACGGCGGAGTTCGTCGGCATGGAACGCAGCGCGCTGCACCGCAAGCTGAAATCGCTGGGCGTGGTCACTGGCGCCAAGGGCGCGCGCCTCTCGGACGAGGAAGACGAGGGCCATCACGCCGCCACCGGCTGATGCGGTCAGGAGGCCTGCTTCTTCTGGCCATAAATATCCCCGCCGGAGGCATCCCCGAGGCGGCCCCGCCGCCGAGACATCAAGCGCGCCGCAGGCGCTCCTTCAAGTCACGTCGCCCTATTCCGGGTTCACGATCTGATATTTCCCGCCCTTGATGCGGATCGCACAGGAATTTTCCGTGAGCGGCGGCTGCACCCGCGTCGCGGTGATCACCGTCGCCTCCACCACCTCGGGCGGGCAGGGCTTCAGGCTGACCTTCTGGTACCCCTGGTCGGCCATGCACTGCCTGGCCACCCGCGCCCGCAACCCCTCGTTGGCGTCATAGCTTTCCCACCGTCCCGGCGACAGCAGAACCCGGACCGTCCGGCACTTGCCGGCGCCGTTGCAGATCGGGCGATAGCTGTAGGTCGGCGGGATAAACCGCGTCAGGGTCCGGACCGGCACCTGCCGAAGGGCCGCCACGTCGCATTGCGTGCGGTCGCGCTCGACCCCGCTTACGGGCGCGCCTTCGCGGTAATAGACGTTTGTCGGCAGACAGCCCGAAAGCGTCAGGACCACACAGATCAGAAACGGGACTCGGTACAGATTCATGGCCACACTCTATGCCGTTTTTTGCGCAGGACAAAGCAATTGACCGTTACCGCCCCATCTGTCATGCAAAGCCTTCGATTGGGTCACAAAAGGCACCGCCCATGAAGGTCATCATATGCGGGGCAGGGCAGGTCGGTTGGCAGATCGCGCGCCACCTGTCGGGCGAGCGCAACGACGTCACCGTGGTCGACAGCAACCCCGACCTGGTGCGCCGCGCCACCGAGACGCTGGACGTGCAGGGCATCAACGGCTTTGCGAGCTATCCCAACGTGCTGGACCAGGCCGGCGCGCGCGATGCCGACATGATCATCGCCGCCACCCATTCGGACGAGGTCAACATGGTCACCTGCCAGGTGGCGCACTCGGTCTTTTCCATCAACCGAAAGATCGCCCGCCTGCGGTCGCAATCCTATCTCGACGCCATCTATTCCGACCTCTACCGCCGCGACCACATGCCGATCGACGTCGTGATCTCGCCAGAGCGCGAGGTGGCCGAGGCCGCGCTGCAACGCCTTGCCGCCCCCGCCGCCTTCGACACCGAGACCTTCATGGAAGGCCGCGCCCAGCTTCTGGGCCTGCGGATCGACGAGGATTGCCCGATCGTCAACACGCCCCTGCGGCAGCTGACCGACCTCTTCTCGACGCTCGAGGTGGTGGTGCTGGCCATCCGCCGCGACGGCAAGCTTTTCGCGCCCGAGGCCGAGGACCAGCTTTTCGTCGGCGACGACGCCTATGTCTTTGCCCCCACCGAGGACGTGCCGCGCACGATGGAGGTGTTCGGCAAGACCTCGCAGACCCAGGAACGGCTGGTCATCATCGGCGGCGGCAATATCGGTCTCAGCGTCGCCAAGCGGATCGAGAAGCGCGGCAAGCGCACCCGCGTCAAGGTGATCGAGCGCGACCGCAAGGTGGCCGAACGCGCCGCCGACGCGCTGGAACGCACCATCGTGCTCAACGGCGACGGTCTCGACGCGCAACTGCTGGCCGAGGCCAACATCTCTCGCACCGATGCGGTTCTGGCCGTCACCGACGACGACAAGACCAACATGCTGGCCGCCGTGCGTGCCAAGGCCGAGGGCTGCCCCTTTGCCATCGCCCTGATCAACGACCCCACATTGCTGCCGATGATGGAGCCCCTGGGCATCGACGCCTACATCAACCCGCGCTCCACCACCGTCAGTTCGATCCTGCGCCATGTCCGGCACGGGCGGGTGCGCTCGGTCTATTCCATCGGCGATGCCGAGGCCGAGGTGATCGAGGCCGAGGTCATGTCCACCTCCAACATCGCCGGCGCCGCCATCCGCGAGATCGACTTTCCCGAAGGCGTGCTCGTCGGGGGCGTGTTGCGCGAGGACAAGGTGCTGAAACCCTCCGGCACCATGCGGATCGAGGCCGGTGACGTGGTGGTGATCTTCGCGCTGGCGTCCGACGTGAACCGGGTGGAACAGCTCCTGCAGGTCTCGATTGATTTCTTCTGAGACATCGTCGCCGGGCCTGACGGCCCGCATCCTGCGGTTCCCGCTCATTCTCGTGTTGACCGGAATCGCCAGCATCGCCATGCTGGGCCCTGCGCTTCATGCGTTCTGGCAGGACGATCATTCCGTCGCCCGCGCATTTCTCTATTCCAGCGTGCTGGGCGTCACATTTCTCGTGCTGGTGGGCCTTGCGATCGCGGGCCGCCGAAGCCAGGACAATTCGGACATCCAGAACCTGGCCTCGCTGGCGCTGGCCTATACCGCTTTGCCGGTGTTTCTGGCGCTGCCCTTTTACGAGGGGCTGGAGACCACGCGCTTTCTCAACGCCTATGTCGAGATGGTGTCGTGCCTGACCACCACCGGCGCCACGCTTTTCGACAATCCTGCCCGCCTGGTCGACAGCCTGCATCTGTGGCGCGGCATGGTCGGCTGGTTCGGCGGGCTTCTGATCTGGATCGCGGCCTCGGCCGTGCTCGCGCCGATGAACCTCGGCGGGTTCGAGATTACCGTCTCCGCCGAACCGGGGCAGGGCGAGGACGCGCTCAGCCGCTTTCGGCGCGCCAGTTCCGCCCGGCGAATCGCACAAAGCACGAAGGTGCTTGCGCCGGTCTATATCGGGCTGACCGGCGTGCTCTGGCTGATGCTGATGCTGGGCGGCGACCGACCGCTTGTGGCGGCCGTGCACGCCATGTCCACCCTCGCCACCAGCGGCATCTCCGCCGTCGGCGGGGTCGAGAACGCCGGCAGCGGCTACGGCGGCGAGATCGTGATCTTTCTCTTCATGTTCTTCGCCCTGTCACGCCTGACGTTTTCGTCCGACACCCTGACAAGCCGCTCCACCAGCGTCTTGCACGACCCCGAGTTCCGGATCGGCACCGCGCTGGTTCTCGGGGTGCCGCTCATCCTCTTTTCGCGCCACTGGCTGGGCGCCTTCGACGTCGACCAGGTCGAGGATTTCGGCCAGGCGCTTCAGGCGCTCTGGGGCGGCACCTTCACCGTCATGTCGTTCCTGTCGACCACCGGCTTTCAAAGTGCGGCCTGGGAGGCCGCGCAATCCTGGTCGGGGCTCGGCACGCCGGGCCTGCTGCTCATGGGGCTGGCGATGTTCGGCGGCGGCGTTGCCACCACGGCGGGGGGCGTGAAACTCCTGCGGATCTACGCGCTCTACCTGCACGGCCAGCGCGAGATGGAGCGGCTGATCCACCCCTCGTCGGTAGGGCGTGCCGGCGTCCACACCCGCCGCATGCGCCGCGAGGGCGCGTTCGTCGCTTGGATCTTCTTCATGCTCTTCGCCCTGTCGCTGGCGCTGGTGACCGTCCTTATGGCGGCCGTCGGGGAAGACCTGCAAAACGCGATCGTGCTGTCGACCGCGGCGCTGGCCACCGCGGGCCCGCTCACCCAGGTCGGCGCCGACGCGCCCATCGGCCTGCTGGAGATGCGCCCGGCGGCCAAGCTGGTCTTTTCCGCCGCGATGGTGCTGGGCCGGATGGAAACCCTGGCCCTCATCGCGCTTTTCAACCCCAGCCTGTGGCGCCGCTGAGGCCCGGCAATATCCGCGCCGCGGGGCCGTCGTGTCACAGGCCTGAAACATTGCCCCGGCAAGACACCGCAACGATTTGATTTTTGGGCTGGAAACTCGGAAACGCGCACTCCATACTCGCCGCTGAGGGAGAAAGGGGCGAGTGAAGGCCCCTCGCAAGAACAAAGGCTATAAAAACAATGGCAACAGACCGACAAAACCTGCAAGACGCATTTCTGAATCAGGTTCGCAAGACCAAGATCCCGGTCACCGTTTTCCTGATCAATGGCGTCAAGCTGCAAGGTGTCATCACCTGGTTCGACAATTTCTGCATCCTGCTGCGCCGCGACGGTCAGTCACAGCTTGTCTACAAGCATGCCGTGTCCACGATTATGCCGTCCCAGCCGGTCAGCCTTTATGAGGGCGATGACGCGTCTTGACGCTCACCGAACGCTCGGACACCCGCGCCTGGGTCCTGCACCCGGACATACCCAGTTCAGACCGCGACCGTGACCCGGCGCTCGCGCTCGAAGAAGCCGTGTCTCTGGGCCACGCCCTGCCGGGGCTGGAGGTTCTGGGCGGCTCGGTCGTGCGCCTGCGCGACCCGCACCCCGGCATGCTCTTCGGCAAGGGCAAGCTGGCCGAGCTGCAGGCGCTGGTAGAGGAAAACGAGGTCGAGCTGGTTCTGATCGACGGGCCCGTCTCGCCTGTGCAGCAGCGCAATCTCGAAAAGAAGCTGGGCGTCAAACTCCTCGACCGCACCGGACTGATCCTCGAGATCTTCTCGGACCGCGCCGCCACCCGCGAAGGCGTGTTACAGGTCGAAATGGCCGCCCTCAGCTATCAGCGCACCCGTCTTGTCCGAGCCTGGACCCACCTGGAACGCCAGCGCGGGGGATTGGGCTTTGTCGGCGGTCCGGGCGAGACCCAGATCGAGGCTGACAGGCGGGCCATCGACGAACAGCTCGTCCGCCTGCGCCGCCAGCTGGAAAAGGTCGTTAAAACCCGCACCCTGCACCGCGCCGCCCGCGCCAAGGTGCCGTTCCCCATCGTGGCGCTGGTGGGCTACACCAACGCCGGCAAGTCCACGCTCTTCAACCACCTCACGGGGGCCGAGGTCATGGCCAAGGACATGCTCTTTGCCACGCTCGACCCCACGATGCGCAAAATCGCCCTGCCGGGCGGCGGCCCCGAGGTGATCCTGTCCGATACCGTGGGCTTCATCTCCGATCTGCCCACGGAACTGGTCGCCGCCTTCCGCGCCACACTCGAGGAGGTGCTGGCCGCCGACCTGATCGTCCATGTCCGCGACATCTCGCACCCCGAGACCGAGGACCAGGCCGGCGACGTGCGCGAGATCCTCATCAGCCTCGGCGTGCTCGAGACCACGCCACAGATCGAGGTCTGGAACAAGATCGACCGCCTGACGCCGGAGGACCGCACCCTGGTCGAGAACCGCGCCGCGCGGCTTGAAAACGTGCAGCTTCTGTCGGCCATCACCGGAGAAGGCATGGATGCGCTCAGCGACACGATCATCACCCGGCTGGCGGGCACCACGCGTGTCGAGACGGTCACGCTGGGCTTCGACGCAGGGCGCAAACGCGCCTGGCTCTTCGAGAAGGGGCTGGTCGAGGACGAGGTGCAGGACGAGGACGGCTATACCCTGACCGTGCGCTGGAACGAGACGCAGAAGTCGCAGTTCGACGGTCTGTGATCCCCGCACCGATGCTGTGCGCCGCCGCGCGCCCCTCGCACCGTCGTGATTTGCGAAACCTGGGCGCGCGCCCGATCTAGGACGCGTATCAGGCCCGACAAAGGATGCAGACCATGGCGAAAACCTTCCACGAACTGGCATTCACCGACGCCGTCCGCGCCATGCAGGAACAGCAGGGCTCTGCCGCGATGTATGCCCGCAGCCTTGGTCCCGACGCCCCAGCCGACGACCGTCTCGGCCCGAACGAGGCACAGTTCATCGCCCTGCGCGACGGGTTCTACCAGGCCACGGTCAGCGCCACGGGCTGGCCCTATGTCCAGTTCCGCGGCGGCCCGCGCGGCTTTCTCAAGGTGCTGGACGACAAGACGCTGGGCTATGCGGATTATCGCGGCAACCGGCAGTATATCTCCACCGGCAACCTGGCGGAGAACGACCGTATCTCTCTTATCCTGATGGATTATCCCAACCAGGCGCGGCTCAAAATCCTGGGGCGCGTGCAACTCAGCGACGACCCCGACCTGATCTCGCGGTTGACGGATGACGGCTACAAGGCGCGCCCCGAACGGGCCGTCGTCATCACCGTCGAAGGGTTCGACTGGAACTGCCCGCAGCATATTCCGGTCCGCCTGACGGTCGAGGAACTGGGCCCGATCCTCGAACCCTTTCAACAGGAGCTGGCCAGCCTGCGCGCAGAGAACGCCGCACTCAAGGCCCGGCTGGAGGCAGCTCAGTCACTGTGAACCAGCCGCAGGTAGGGCCGCTCGCTGGGATGTGACAGCGGCGCGGGCCGCTCGCGCCGCGGCGCCGGGGCAGGGGGCGACAACGGCGCCTGGTCTTCCGCTAACCCGGTGGCTTCGGGTTCGGTCAGGTCCACCGGCGTCACCTTGCACGCAACGATGCGGAACCGGCGCGGCGTGTTGCCGATCGGCCCCGAGGACACCAAGCAGCCCAGCGCGCGCGAGATATCCCCCAGGTCGCTGCGCAGCGGCAGGACGATCAGCGTCGCGGCCATCGCCGCGCGGCGGAGGCCGCCGGGCGCGCTCAGGTCCAGGCGCAGCGTCGCGGGCCGCTCGAACAGGTCCACCATCGCGTCGGCCAGTTGTTCCCGGTCTTCGGGCGCGATCAGCGACGACAGGGGCATGCCGCGCACTTCCATGCCCATCACGTCCGACAGATGCGTGCCGGCGATGCGCAGCCGCGCGATGCCGGGCGCGACCTTTTCCGCAATGAACGCGTTGCTCAGCAGGCTCTCGATGCCGCGCGGATCGATCTCGGTGCGCAGCGGCACGTCGCCGCCCCGGCGCATCCCCGACCAGTAGCTTACGAATTTCCGCAGGTCGGCCTCGCGGTCCGCCCGCCGTGGCCCGCTGCCGGAGCGCCGAAGGTCGGTGCTCTTGTCCGGAAACGAGCTTCCAGAATCATCCTTCATCGATCTTCCCCATCCGGCGCGCGGCCGGTTTCACCACCGTAATTCAGATCCGGACACGGGCGCTGCCCGCCCGGACCGTTCGGTCGCGCCCCACGCCTGGTCCCCCGGTACCAAGCTGCGGTCCGATCAACTTGAATCAGAAGCGGCCCGACCTGGAGCAATTGTGCCATATTTCTGCCTGATTTGTTTATTTTTCTTGCCGATTGGTTAATTCCTCGCTGCGCGTACCGCTTGCGAAGGGGGCGCCGACGCACTAGGAAACCTTCGCAGAAACGGGCTTTCATGGCCCCGCCGCAAAGGACCAGCACCCGTGACACATGCGCCCCCGCAACTCAATTCCATGACCGGCTTTGCTGCGGGGCAGGGCGCGCAGGGGCGCTTCGGCTGGACATGGGACCTGCGCGCGGTCAACGGGCGCGGGCTCGACCTGCGCCTGCGCGTGCCCGATTGGATCGAGGGGCTCGAGGCCGGCCTGCGCGCGCGGCTGACAGCGACGCTCGGGCGCGGCAACGTCACCCTGTCGCTGAAGCTTCAGGCCCAGGACGGCGGCTCCAGCGCCCGGCTCGACGAGGCACAGCTCGACGTGGTGCTGACCGCCATGACCCGGATCGAGGCGCGCGCCATGGAAATGGGCCTGTCGCTCGCGCCGGCCAACGCCGCCGACGTGCTGGCCCTCCGCGGCGTCTTCGAGCCCGGCACCCAGGACGAGGATACCGCCGCACTCGGCAAGGCGCTGCTGGCCGGTTTCGAAACCGTTCTCAGCAGCTTCCTCACCATGCGCCGCCGAGAAGGCGCGGCGCTGGCCGATGTGCTGACCGGCCAGCTTACCCGCATCGCCGAGCTGACCGACGCCGCGGCCACCGCCGCCGAGGCCCGCCGCCCCGAGACGGAGGCCAATTTCCGCGCCGCGCTTCAGCGCGTGATGGACAATGCCGACGGCGTCGACGAGCCCCGCATCGCCCAGGAACTGGCGGTACTGGCCGTGAAGACCGACGTCACCGAGGAAATCGACCGCCTGCGCAGCCACGTCGCCGCCGCCCGCGACCTGATCGCCGGCGGCAGCCCTGCGGGCCGCAAGCTCGACTTTCTCGCGCAGGAATTCAACCGCGAGGCCAACACGCTGTGTTCCAAGGCACAGAACAGCGAGTTGACGAGCGTCGGGCTGGAACTGAAAAGCGTGATCGAACAGATGCGCGAACAGGTGCAGAATGTGGAGTGACCTGCAAAACCCGGTTTTGCAGGTCATCCCGGACGTGATCCTGCCTGCCCCGGGCCTGATCCGGGGGGATCTTCTTGCCACCCGCGGCCACCCCGTCCCGGGCTTGACCCGGGACCTCATGGCCCCTCGCACACTCTCCCCCAAAGGTTTTGCGCCGCCTCCGGCGTCGCCGCAGCGCGCCTTCGGCGCTTGCATGAGTATTTTCGGCAAGAAAGAGCCGGGCGATTTGCCCGGACCGGAGGCCGCATGAGCCAACGCCGCGGCCTTCTGATCATCCTGTCCTCGCCCTCGGGCGCGGGCAAATCCACGCTGTCGCGCCGCCTGCGCGACTGGGACGAGACGATCTCGTTCTCGGTATCGGCCACCACGCGGCCCCCGCGTGCGGGCGAGCTGGACGGGCAGGATTATCACTTCCTCGACGACGCCACCTTCCGCCGGCAGGTGGCGGCGGGCGAGATGCTGGAACACGCCCATGTCTTCGGCAATTTCTACGGCTCGCCCAAAGCGCCGGTGCAGGCCGCCATCGACGAGGGCCGCGACGTGCTCTTCGACATCGACTGGCAGGGCGCGCAGCAGATCCAGAACTCGGCGCTCGGGCCCCATACCCTGTCGATCTTCATCCTGCCGCCCAGCATCACCGAGTTGCACCGCCGGCTGGAAACCCGCGGCCAGGACAGCCCCGACACGATCGCCAAGCGGATGCAGAAAAGCTGGGACGAGATCAGCCATTGGGGCGAATACGATTACGTGCTGGTCAATGACGATCTCGACACCACCGATGCCGCGCTCAAGACCATCGTGTCCGCCGCCCGCCTGCGCCGCCTGCAACAGCCCGACCTGAACGCCCACGTGCAACGCCTTCAGGCCGAATTCGAGGAGAGATGAATGCCCATTTACGCGCTTGACGACGTGATCCCGCAGTTGGAGGACGGCGCCTGGGTCGCGCCCGACGCCAACATCATCGGCAAGGTGGTGCTGGAAGAGAACGCCTCGGTCTGGTTCGGCTGCACCCTGCGCGGCGACAACGAGCCCATCGTCGTGGGGCAGGGCAGCAACGTGCAGGAAAACGTGGTCATGCACACCGATCCCGGCTTTCCGCTGAGTATCGGGCGCGGCTGCACCATCGGGCACAAGGCGATGCTGCACGGCTGCACGCTGGGGGAAAACACGCTGATCGGCATGGGCGCCACGGTGCTGAACGGCGCCAGGATCGGCAGGAACTGCCTGATCGGGGCCTGCGCGCTGATTACCGAGGGCAAGGAGATCCCCGACAACAGCCTGGTGATGGGCGCGCCGGGCAAGGTCGTGCGCGAGCTGGACGACAAGGCCATCGCGGCCTTCGAGGCCACCGCGCTGCACTACCAGAAGAACGCCGCGCGCTACCGGGCGGGACTGCGCGCCCTCGACCTCGAATGAACCAGGGCAATATCGCCACGCTCCTGCAGGCGATCCCCCTGGCCGCTGTCCTGATCGGGCGGGGCGAGCGTATCCTTGGCGTGAACGACCGCGCCACGGCCTTGCTCGGGCCGGGGCTGACCGGGCGCCATTTCATCACCGCCATCCGTCAGCCCACTGTGCTCGACGCGGTCGAGGCGTCTTTGCGCGACCGCGAGATGCGCCAGACGCGCTATCTCTCCAGCGCCGGGGCGCAGGACACCACGTTCGCCGTCACCTGCAGCCCGGTCGAAACCGATGCAGGCTCCGGCGTGCTTTTGTGTTTCGAGGATGTCACCCATCTCGAGCAGGTGGGCCAGATGCGCCGCGATTTCGTCGCCAATGTCAGCCACGAGTTGCGCACGCCGCTGACCGCGCTTCTGGGCTTCATCGAAACCCTGCGTGGCCCGGCCCGCAACGACCCTGCCGCGACCGAGCGTTTCCTTGGGACCATGCAGGTCGAGGCCAGCCGGATGGAACGTCTCGTCAAGGACCTGCTGTCGCTCAGCCGGGTCGAGGCCCAGGAACGCGTGCGCCCCACTGACCGGGTCGATCTTGTCCGGCTGATCCACGCCGTGATCCATGCCACCCGCCCCATCGCCGAGGAAGCCGACGTGACGGTGGCGTTCCAGCCCGAGCTGGCCGATATCACCGTGCCGGGCGATGCGGACCAGCTTCAGCAGGTCTTCACCAATCTCATCGAGAACGCCATCAAGTATGGCGGACCGGGCAAGACCGTTACCCTGGACCTTGCCGCGCATTCCGATCATCCCGCCTTGCGGGGCCCCTCGGCGGTGGTGTCCGTGGCCGACCAGGGGCCGGGCATCGAGGAAGTGCACATCCCGCGACTGACGGAACGCTTCTACCGCATCGACAGCCACCGCTCTCGTGAGATGGGCGGCACCGGGCTGGGGCTGGCCATCGTCAAGCACATCGTCAACCGCCATCGCGGGCGACTGAAGGTCGAATCGCAGCTGGGGCAGGGCACCCGATTCGACGTTATTCTGCCCTCGCGCCCCACCGCGCGGCAGACCTGACGCGTCCCCTGTCCGTGTGCCCCGAGGTCAACCACAATTAATTCGTGGTTAACCTTTATAAAAAGCGGCCTGTCATAAAACCGTTACAAAACTGTAACAGAAGCGTCGTGCTGAGTACGTAGCAGGACACCGAGGTCACCTGCTGCAAGGTGATCGGGATACATGGATATCAGGAGCTTTATATGTCCTTCATGAAAATGACCGCCTCTACCCTGGCGATCGCGGCCGTTTCGGCCACCGCTGCCGCTGCACGTGACAACGTCCAGGTTGCCGGTTCCTCGACGGTTCTGCCCTACGCCTCGATCGTGGCCGAACTGTTCGGCGAAAACACCGACTTCCCGACCCCGGTCGTGGAATCGGGTGGCTCGTCGGCCGGCCTCAAGCGTTTCTGCGAAGGCGTTGGCGAAAACACCATCGACGTGGCGAACGCATCGCGCGCCATCCGCGAGAAAGAGATCCAGGCCTGCGCCGACAACGGCGTGACCGACATCATCGAAGTGCGCATCGGCTATGACGGCATCGTCTTCGCCAGCCAGCAGTCCGGTCCCGAGTTCACCGCGTTCGAGCCCACCGACATCTTCAACGCAATCGGCGCCACCGTCCTGAAAGACGGCGAACTGGTCGAGAACACCCACGAGACGTGGTCCGAGTTCAACAGCGAGCTGCCCGACGCCGAAATCGCGATGTTCATTCCCGGCACCAAGCACGGCACCCGCGAAGTCTTCGAAGAGAAGGTTCTGCTGGTCGGCTGCGAGGAAACCGGCGCGATGCAGGCCATGCTGGACAGCGGCATGAGCGAGGACGAGGCCGAGGATTCGTGCCTCGATGTCCGTCAGGACGGCAAGTCGGTCGACATCGACGGCGACTACACCGAGACCCTGGCGCGTATTGACGCCAACACCAACGGCATCGGCGTGTTCGGCCTGGCGTTCTACGAGAACAACACCGACAAGCTGAAGGTCGCCACCATGAGCGGCGTCGCACCCTCGACCGAGACCATCGCCTCGGGCGAATACCCGGTGTCGCGCCCGCTGTTCTTCTACGTCAAGAAAGCCCACATCGGCGTGATCCCCGGCCTGAAGGAATACGCCCAGTTCTTCGTCGCGGACGAGATCGCAGGCCCCGGCGGCCCGCTGTCGAACTACGGCCTGGTCGCGGACCCGGAACTGGCCGAGACCCAGGCAAAGGTCGAATCCGAAGAAACCATGGGCAGCGGCTCCTGATAGCCACTGACCACCGGGGGCGGCATATTCCGCCGCCCCCACACCCCTTTTAGGTAATTTTTCCAGACAGACGGATGGGGGGCTCATGCCGACACTCTGGCTATTCCTGATCGTGCTTGGCATCGCGGCGGTGGGCTATGTGCTGGGCCGTCAGCGCGCGCTCGGCACCGTGGAGGGCGACAACCGGCGCCTCCACTCCCTTCCGTCCTATTACGGCTCGAACGTCCTGATAAAGGTGGTCGTTCCCGCCTTCCTGCTGATGGTCGCCTGGCTGCTGGTCCAGCCGATCGTGGTCGGCAACACGATCTCGGGAATGATCCCGGATCGCTCGGTCGACGCCAAGGGCTCGCTCGGCCTCGTGATGGCCGAGGTGCGCCGCACCGCCGATGGGCTCGACAACGCCGTGGCCCAGGGCCTGATGGACGAGGATTTCGTCACCGGTGCCCGCGCCGACCTGGCCGATGTCACGCAGCGTCTCAGGGATGCGGGGCAGATCGTCACCTCCGAAGTGACCCAGCCCATCCTGAACGCCGCGCAGCGCTACCGGGTGATGAACGCCACCGGCAACCTGATGATGACCATCGCCGTGCTGGTCGTCGCTGTCCTGGGCGCGCTCTGGGGCCTGCGCGAGTCCCACGGTGACTTTCGCGCCCGCAACACGGTCGAGCGCAGCATCCGCGCCCTGCTGATCGGCGCCGCCTCCATCGCCATCCTGACCACGGTGGGCATCATCCTGTCGCTGGTGTTCAACACCATCGAGTTCTTCCGCCTCTACCCCGCCGCGGATTTCTTCTTCGGTACCAACTGGGCGCCCAGCTTCTCGGGCCGGGGCGGCAGTTCCGACCTCGGCGTGCTGCCGCTTTTGTGGGGCACGTTCTACATCTCAATCGTGGCGTTGGCCGTGGCCGTGCCCATCGGCCTCTTTGCCGCCATCTACCTGTCGGAATATGCCTCGCCCAAGGTTCGCTCGGTCGCCAAGCCGCTGCTCGAGGTGCTGGCCGGCATCCCCACCATCGTCTACGGCCTCTTCGCCCTGCTGACGGTCGGCCCGCTGCTGCTCAAGGTCTTCGGCGATGACGGGCTTGGCATCATGCAGGCCGGCACCGCCGTGATGACCGCCGGCCTCGTGATGGGCATCATGCTCATCCCCTTCGTCAGCTCGCTTTCCGACGACATCATCAACGCGGTGCCGCAGGCCATGCGCGACGGCTCCTACGGCCTTGGCGCGACGCAATCCGAGACCATCCGCCAGGTCGTGCTGCCCGCCGCCCTGCCGGGTATCGTGGGCGCCATCCTTCTGGCCGCCAGCCGCGCCATCGGCGAGACGATGATCGTGGTGCTGGGGGCAGGGGCTGCCGCCCGGCTCGACCTCAACCCGTTCGAGGCCATGACCACCGTCACCGCCAAGATCGTCAGCCAGCTGACGGGTGACGCCGATTTCGCCTCGCCCGAGGCGCTGGTGGCCTTCGCCCTCGGGATGACGCTCTTCGTCATCACGCTCTGCCTCAACGTCTTCGCCCTCTACATCGTGCGCAAATACCGGGAGCAGTACGAATGACCGACGCAACGCTCAGCGGCGGCCACGGCCGCTCCTCGCTCACCACGACCGACGCCAACACCAAGCGTCGCAACGCCGCCGAGAAACGCTTCCGCGCCTACGGGCTGACGGCGATCGTGATCGGCCTCTTCTTCCTTGTCGTGCTGTTCGTCTCGATCATCCGCTCGGGCCTTCCGGCCTTCACTCACACAGTGGTGGAGATGGAGTTCACCCTGACGCAGGCTCAATATGACGAGGCCGAGGACCAGCTCTTCAAGACCAAGGCCTATTCCAACCTCTTCATCGCCCAGCTTCAGGCGCAACTGGAGGAGCGCGGGATGGAGGTCGAATTCGACGAGGCCGCGATCGAACGCTTGCTGGGCAAGGTCGGCGGCAATCTGCGCGAATACTATTCCGCCAACCAGAACCGCCTGGGCGAGCCGGTTGAGTTCTCCCTGTCCGCCTCGTCGCGCGTCGACGGCTATTTCAATGGCCGCGTCACCCGCGAGGCGCTGCAGGACAGCCGGTTTCTGATGGCCTCGGACCTCGATCTGGTGGATGCGCTGCGCAACGCCGGCATCATCAGGTCCGAATTCAACTGGAACTTCATTACCGGCGCCGACTCGGGTGTCGACAACCCCGGCGGCGCGGGCATCGGTGCCTCGGTGATCGGTTCGTTCTTCATGATGCTGGTGGTGCTGGTCCTGTCGCTGCCCATCGGCGTCGCCGCCTCGATCTACCTCGAGGAATTCGCACCGCAGAACCGCTTCACCGATCTGATCGAGGTCAATATCTCGAACCTCGCCGCCGTGCCCTCGATCGTCTTCGGCATTCTTGGCCTTGCCGTATTCATCCAGTTCATGCACCTGCCGCAATCGGCCCCGCTGGTGGGGGGCTGGTGCTGACGCTGATGACCCTGCCGACGATCATCATCTCGACCCGCGCCTCGCTCAAATCCGTGCCGCCCTCGATCCGGGACGCGGCCCTCGGGGTAGGGGCCTCCAAGATGCAGGCGGTCTTCCACCACGTGCTGCCGCTCGCAATGCCCGGCATCCTGACCGGCACCATCATCGGTCTCGCGCAGGCCCTGGGCGAAACCGCGCCGCTTTTGCTGATCGGCATGGTCGGCTTCGTCGCCCGCGGCTATCCCGACGGCTTCGTCGCCGGCTTCACCGAGCCGAACTCGGCCATGCCCGCCCAGATCTACACTTGGGCCGCCCGCGCCGATGCCAGCTTTTACGAAAAAGCCTGGGGCGGGATCATCATCCTCCTGGTCTTCCTGCTGACCATGAACATCATCGCCATCATCCTGCGCCGCCGCTTCGAGCGCCGCTGGTAGAAAGGGACCTCGCCATGTACGATACGCCAAATACGGAGAGAGCCGTGGATCAGAAAGACATCAAATTCTCGGCCAGGGGCGTGCAGGTCTATTACGGCGACACCCACGCCATCAAGGACGTGGACGTGGCGCTGGAAGACAAGACCGTCACCGCCTTCATCGGGCCGTCGGGCTGTGGCAAGTCCACCTTCCTGCGCTGCCTGAACCGGATGAACGACACGATCGACATCTGCCGGGTCGAGGGCGATATCCTGCTCGATGGCGAGGATATCTACGACCGCAAGGTGGACCCTGTGCAACTGCGCGCCAAGGTCGGCATGGTGTTCCAGAAACCCAACCCGTTTCCCAAGTCGATCTACGACAACATCGCCTACGGCCCCCGCATCCACGGCATGGCAAAGTCCAAGGCCGACCTCGACGAGATCGTCGAGCGTGCCCTGCGTCGCGGCGCCATCTGGGACGAGGTCAAGGACCGCCTCCAAGCCTCCGGCACCGGCCTTTCGGGCGGCCAGCAACAGCGCTTGTGCATCGCCCGCGCCGTGGCGACCGAACCCGAGGTTCTGCTGATGGACGAGCCCTGCTCGGCGCTCGACCCCATCGCCACCGCCCAGGTCGAGGAACTGATCGACGAGCTGCGCACCGAATATTCCGTCGTGATCGTGACCCACTCGATGCAGCAGGCCGCGCGCGTCAGCCAGAAGACCGCCTTCTTCCACCTCGGCAACCTGGTGGAATTCGGCGAAACCGGCAAGATCTTCACCAACCCCGAAGATCCCCGCACCGAAAGCTATATCACCGGCCGGATCGGCTAAGGAGGCTCTGCAATGTCCGACGAACACATCTCCTCGGCTTTCGACCGAGACCTCGAAACCGTCCAGGCGCTGATCATGAAGATGGGCGGTCTGGTGGAAGAGGCGATCATGAACGCCGCCATCTCTCTCGACACCCGCGACGAGGAACTGGCCGAAAAGGTCCGCGCCGGCGACCGGGCGATCGACGACCTCGAAGAACAGATCGACGAGGAAACCGCCCGCACCATCGCCCTGCGCGCGCCCACCGCCATCGACCTGCGTGTCATCCTCACGGTGATGAAAATCGCCTCGAACCTCGAACGTATCGGCGACTATGCCAAGAACATGGCCAAGCGAACGACCGTGCTGTCGCAGATGACGCCGATCACCGGGGCCACCGCCTCGCTGCGCCGCATGGCCCGCGAAACCGAGCGCATGCTGCGCGACGTGCTGGATGCCTATATTCAGCGCGACGCGGAACTTGCCCGCGAGGTGATCCAGCGCGACCACGATGTCGACCAGATGTACAACGCGCTGTTCCGCGAATTCCTGACCTTCATGATGGAAGACCCGCGCAACATCACGCCCTGCATGCACCTGCACTTCATCGCCAAGAATACCGAGCGCATGGGCGACCATGTCACCAACATCGCCGAACAGGTGGTCTATCTCGTGACCGGCACAATGCCCGAAGACAACCGCCCTAAAAGCGACAAGACCTCGCTGGACCCAAAGGTCTCGCCCCAGGTCGGCGCATAACGAAGGACAACAGACGTCATGGCAAGCGATCAGCCCAGCGTACTTCTGGTCGAGGATGAGCCGGCACAGCGCGAAGTGCTGGCCTACAACCTCGAGGCCGACGGCTTTGCCGTGACCCGTGCCGAAAACGGCGAAGAGGCCCTGATGCTGGTCGAGGAGGCTGCGCCCGACCTCATCCTCCTGGACTGGATGCTGCCCAACGTGTCGGGCATCGAGGTCTGCCGCCAGCTCAAGACCCGCTCCGAAACCCGCAACGTGCCAATCATCATGCTCTCGGCCCGCTCCGAGGAGGTGGACCGCGTGCGCGGGCTTGAAACCGGCGCCGACGACTACGTGATCAAGCCCTATTCGGTGATCGAACTCATGGCCCGCGTCCGCGCGCAACTGCGCCGCACCCGGCCCTCGACCGTGGGCGAGCGGCTGGAATACGAGGACATCATCCTCGATTCCGAAACCCACCGCGTCACGCGTCAGGGCGAGGGGCTGAAGCTCGGCCCCACCGAGTTCCGCCTGCTGTCGACCTTCATGGAAAAACCGGGCCGCGTCTGGAGCCGCGAGCAACTGCTCGACCGGGTCTGGGGCCGCGACATCTATGTCGACACCCGCACCGTCGACGTCCATATCGGCCGGCTGCGCAAGGCGCTCTGCCAGCACGGCGGCGACGACCCGCTGCGCACGGTACGCGGGGCAGGGTACTCGCTGGGCTGACGGCGCCGCGACTGGCGTTCACTGTTCTTCAAATACTCAAATCAAACAAATAAAGCGTGGCGCAGCCACTCGATATGGATGGTTGCGCTTTGGCCGGGCTCGACTACTCTGATACACGGGACCGGACTGCAAAGGGCGCAGATCATGCTACCACTTGACGGTAAGATCGCCCTCGTCACAGGCACCTCCGCCCCCAACGGAATCGGACAGGCCATCGCGCGCAGGCTGGCAGAGGACGGCGCGCATGTGGTCGTCACCGATCTCGACGGCACCATGCAGATCGACGGCGTCGCCACCCCGCGCCTCTCGCTGCTGGAAACGCTCGCCGCCGACCTCGATCCCTCGGGCACGGCGCTTGAACTGGACGTCACCGATGCCGCGCAGATCGACGCGGTCATCGCACAGGTACAGCGCAGGCTCGGGCGCGTGGACATCCTCGTCAACAACGCCGGCAGCCTCGCGGGCGCGGACAATTTCATGTCCACCACGCCCGCCCAGTGGACCAGCAGTTTCAACGTCAACCTTCTGGCCCCGATGATGCTGACGCGCGCCGTGATTCCGGGCATGCAGGCCGCCGGGGGCGGGCGGATCATCAATATCGGCTCCACCGGCAGCCTGGGCGCCGAACCCGGTTTCGGCGCGTACACGGCGATGAAACACGGGCTGGTGGGCCTGACCAAGACCATCGCCGCCGAGTTCGGCCCCGACAACATCCTGTGCAACATCGTCTGTCCCGGCTATATCGCCACCGATATGCACATGGCCGCCAACACGCGGATCGCCGGCGAACGCGGGCTGAGCGTGGAGGAGGTCAAGGCGCAGCGGTATGCCAGCGTGGCCGTGCGCGACGCGGGCCGACCCGCCGACGTGGCCGATGCCGTGGTCTATCTGGCCGGACCGCAATCGCGCTATGTCACGGGAATCACGCTGCCGGTTTCGGGCGGCGTGCCTTACGGGATCTGACATCGGCATGTCACCGGGGCAGGGGTCTTCATCCTCCGCCTGCGGCGCCAGCCAGTCGCGGAACTTCATCACCGCGCTGTCCTGCGCCTTCTCCTCCGGCCAGACCAGGTGATAGGCGCCGGGGCTGTCGGTGCGCCCGCCCCAGCCCGTCACCAGCTTGCCGGTCGCCAGGTCCTGCTCGGCCAGGTAGTCCGGCAAAAGCGCCACGCCCAGCCCGTGCAGCGCCGCCTGCGTGATGGTCGAGAACTGGTCATAGATCGTGCCCGCCACCGTGCCCGTCTCGACACCATGTGCGGCGAACCAAGCGCGCCAAGCCTCGGGCCGAGTCTCAATGTGCAACAGGGGCAGGGACAGCACATCCTCTGGCCTGGTCACCGCGCTGCGCTCCAACAGCGCGGGTGCCGCGACCGCCACCACCGCCTCGCTTTTCAGCCGCAGGCTTTGCGTGCCGGGCCAGCGCCCACTGCCGAAAAGTATCGCTGCATCAAAAGGTTCCGCGCCAAAGTTGAACGGTTTCAGCCGGGTCGACAGGTTCAGCGTCACCTCCGGGTGCGCCGCGGCGAACTCCGGCAGGCGCGGCACCAGCCAGCGCATCCCGAAGGTCGGCAAAATCGCCAGGTTCAGACTGCCGCCCCCGGGGTTCAGCGCCAGCTTCAGCGAGGCCTGGCTGATCCGGTTCAGCGCCGCGCGCGTCTCGCCGGCATATTCCCGCGTCTCGGGCGTCAACCGCACGCGCCGCCCTTCGCGCACGAACAGCGGCACGCCCAGCTGGCTCTCCAGCGTCTGCAACTGCCGGCTCACCGCGCTCTGGCTCAGGTTCAGTTCCTCGGCCACCGCCGTCAGGCTGCCCAACCGTTCGAGCGCTTCCAGCGCGCGCAAGGCGCCCAGCGACGGCAGAAAGCGACGGGGCAGGGCCATTTATGCGGTTTCCTCATGAACCTATACAGAATTGCCGCTTTTTATTGCGCTTATCTCAGGATAAATTCAACCCGAACCGAATTTCCCCTGCAAAGGAGCCCGCCATGAGCCTCGACGCCCCCAAACTTCGTGACAAGGACAAGCCCGATCTCGCCGGGTTCGACTGGGCCGATCCGTTCCTGCTGAACGCCCAACTTGAAGAAGACGAGCGCATGATCGCCGACAGCGCCCGCAGTTTCGCGCAGGAAAACCTGCAACCCAAGGTCAAGGACGCCTACGCGTCGGAAACCTCCGATCCCGGCATCTTTCGCGAGATGGGCCAGATGGGCCTTCTGGGCACCACGATCCCCGAGGAATACGGCGGCCTTGGCGCCAATTACACCACCTATGGCCTCGTCGCGCGCGAAATCGAGCGGGTGGATTCCGGCTATCGCTCGATGATGTCGGTGCAGTCCAGCCTCGTGATGTATCCCATCTATGCCTATGGCAGCGAGGAGCAGCGCCAGAAATATCTGCCTGGCCTGGCCTCGGGCGAAATGATCGGCTGTTTCGGCCTGACCGAGCCCGACGCGGGCTCCGATCCCGCCGCAATGAAGACCCGCGCCGAAAAGACTGACGCAGGCTACAAGATCTCCGGCTCCAAGATGTGGATCTCGAACGCGCCCATCGCCGACGTTTTCGTCGTCTGGGCCAAGTCCGACGCCCATGACGGCAAGATCCGCGGCTTCGTGCTCGACAAGGGCATGAAGGGGCTTTCCGCGCCCAAGATCGGCGGCAAGCAGAGCTTGCGCGCCTCCATCACCGGCGAGATCGTGATGGACGGCGTCGAGCTGGGCGAGGATGCACTTTTGCCCAATGTTCAAGGGCTTAAAGGCCCCTTTGGATGTCTCAACCGCGCCCGCTACGGCATTGCCTGGGGCGTCATGGGATCGGCCGAGTTCTGTTGGCACGCCGCGCGGCAGTACGGCCTCGACCGCAAGCAGTTCAAGCGCCCGCTGGCCCAGACGCAGCTCTTCCAGAAGAAACTCGCCGACATGCAGACCGAGATTACCCTCGGCCTTCAGGCCGCTTTGCGCGTCGGTCGCCTGATGGACGCGGCCCAGGCCGCGCCCGAGATGATCAGCCTCATCAAGCGCAACAATTGCGGCAAGGCGCTGGATATCGCGCGCATGGCCCGCGACATGCATGGCGGCAACGGCATTTCCGAAGAATTCCACGTCATCCGCCACATGATGAACCTGGAAACGGTCAACACCTACGAAGGCACGCACGACGTGCACGCGCTGATCCTGGGGCGCGCGCAGACCGGCCTTCAGGCGTTCTTTTAACTCGCCACGGAACGCCGGGGCAGGGGGCGCCTGCCCCGGCGCTAACCGAACCGCCGCGCGTGATCGCTCAGCACCAGAAGCCCGCCGGCAATCGCCCAGTTCTTCACGAAGATCGACATCTGCCAGCCATCCTCGGGCTGAAAGTGAAAGACGCTGGTCACCATGCAATAGACGCTCAGCGCCAGCGCGACCCATCGCGTGGCAAAGCCCAGGAGCAGCGCCAGACCGGTCACTGCGGTGAACACCAGTGCCGGCCAGATCAACCATCCCGGCAGGCCAAGGCCGGTCAGTAGCGCCATGGCTTGCTCCGGCGCCACCGCTTTCTGCACCGCGCCCGCAAGGAACAACACGGCGATCAGTGCGCGACCGATGCGCAAGGTCCACGAGATGTGCGTCAGCTCGGACAAAGATCTCTCCATCGGCAGGGGCAGCGAGCGCATGGAATCCGTATCGCATTCACGCAAGGCCGGTCAGTGAAGTTTCACGCTAGCTCTTTCAAGCATAGCCAATAAACGCATAATCAGTATTATGTAAAATAAACTGACGCTACATAAGCCGCCGCCAAGCTCACAAAATCCCGATCCATCAATGTCTTGCACCAGAGGCTTCAGGTCAACACCAAGGGCATCCTCCCATATGCCACACTCAACCGGAACCTGTCACGCCCTACAGCTCTCTCTCTCGACAGCACCATACGGTACGGTCTATGACGGATGCGCAAAGGACGCTGGTGAAATGACTTCCATTCTGATCCTCAACGGGCCCAACCTGAACCTCCTCGGCACCCGCCAGCCCGAGGTCTATGGCACCACCACGCTTGCCGATATCGAGGCGCAGTGCACCGAAGCGGCCCAGACGCTCGGCCTCGACATCGCCTTCGCGCAGTCCAATTCCGAAGGTGCGCTGGTCGACATGATCCACGACGCCCGCGGCACCCATGACGGTCTCATCCTCAACGCCGGCGCCTATACCCACACCTCCATCGCTCTGATGGACGCGATCTCCAGCGCCGAGATCCCCACGGTCGAACTGCATCTCAGCAATATCCACGCCCGCGAAGAGTTTCGCCACACGTCCTACATCGCCAAGGTGGCGGTCGGCGTGATCTGCGGCTTCGGCGCGCATGGCTACACGCTGGCACTGCACGCCATGGCACGTCACCTGGAGGATGGACGATGATCACCACGGCCCATCTGAACGCGCTCCTGAACGCGCCCAGCATTGAAGAGTTGTGGGACATGCACGTGGCGCAGATGGCCGAGTACGGTTTCGACAGGCTGATCTATGGCTTCACCCGCTACCGCACGTCCACATCCCTGGGCGATCCGGATGATTTCGTCCTGCTCAGCAACCACACACCCGAATACATGAACGTCTTCATCGGCGAAGGGCTTTACCATCACGCGCCGATGGTCCGCTGGGCGCTCGACAACGAAGGCGCCTGTTCCTGGCGCGTCATGGCCGAGATGCTGGAAACCGAAACGCTCACCGCGCAGGAACGCAAGGTCGTGGAATTCAACGCGTCCATGGGCGTGACCTGCGGCTACTCGATCAGCTTCAAGTCCATGTCGCCGCGCACCAAGGGCGCCATTGCGCTCACCGCCCATGCCGACCGTGATCAGGCCGCCTGCGACGCGCTTTGGCAAGACCATGGCGACGACATCATCCTGCTCAACAACATCGTCCATCTGCGCATCCTCACCCTGCCCTACGAGGCACCGGGCCGCTCGCTGACCCGCCGTCAGAAAGAGGTGCTGGGCTGGGTCGGCGACGGCAAGACGATCCAGGACATCGCGCTGCTGATGGAGTTGACCCCGGCCACCGTGGAAAAACACCTGCGCCTCGCCCGCGAGGCACTCAGCGTCGAGACCACGGCCCAAGCGGTGCTCAAGGCCGCGTTCCAGAACCAGATTTTCGTGCTCCACACTTGAAGGCACGCGCCCGCGCCTCGATAGATCGTAACAAAATTTCGTCCCTGCCGAAAGAATTTTACCTTTCGGTAAGGATTCCCCTACTTTCATAAATTGACGTTACGTCGCACAGTGGTCGTGTTCCGTGAGTGGTGGCTTTCAAGCCTGGGAACATGGGTCGGCGTCTCCTGCGATTTCAGGTGAGTACCCGGCCTGCCGGTTTTGCCGGGGGCCGGTCGGTTTGCCTATTCATCGGTTGACCGACCGGATTTGCCTGCACCGTCTCATCCCGTTTCAGGTGCCGGGGAATTACGGTGTCGTCCGCCCGGACGGCACCGTTTTTCCTGGCGTCCTACGCGTCCAGATACGGGAAATAATCCTCGCAGCCGCCCTCTCGGTAGACATCCGCGGTGCAGCAATGCAGGCCCCCGCCGAACGCATAGGCGTCGCGCAGTTCCACCTCCACCACCTCCAGGCCCAGCAGGTCCATCTGCTCGGCCTGGTAGACCTCGGATTTCTCGACGCAAACCGTCTTCGGATCCAGCACCAGAACATTCATGCTCAGCCACACCGACGAATAACACAGCGGCGGTGGCGCGTTATGCGCGGGCTGCGCCGCATCCAGGATCTCCCAGCCGTTCGTCGCGAACATCTTGCGCTGGTCCTCGGGCAATCGCCGCTGCGGGTTGTTGAGGATCAACCCGGGACGAAGCGGCGTGAAGGTCGCGTCGATATGGATCGGATACGGATCGCCCGGAAAGTTCACCGCGTGCACGCGATGCTCGGGGAAATGCCGCCGCAGCCACTCGATGCCCTTCAGGTTGGTGGTGAACCCGTGCTGCACCACCAGGTCCCGGCCGAACCGCAGCACGTCGGCGGCATCGAACAGCGGCTCTTCCTCGGTGGTGACAAAGAACTTCTCGGCGACCCATCGCAGGCGCTTCTCAACGCCGATCCTGTCGCTCAGGTAATCGGGACGATAATCCGCATCGGTCAGCCGCGGCTTCGGCGCTGCCTCATGCCGGAAATTCGGGTCCTCCTCCCAGTATTCCTGCATCAACGGCCGATAATTCAGGTACTCGAACCAGCGGCAGCGATAGGACATCGTCGCCTCCAGGATTTCATGTCCCACGGTCAAAAGAACGTCGCGCGGCGGCATACAGCCGAACTGGCTGCCGGTGTGAAAGTCCGGCGTGGTCACGGGCACGGAATGGTCGATCGGCGTGGGCCGGTCCACCCGGATACCCCGCGCCTCAAGTTGCCCGGCGAAGCGGTCCAGCAATTCGTTCGCCCGGTCGATCGTCTCCTGCGGCCGGCGGCCCCACTGCCCGCGCATGTCGCTGTCCTCGGGCACCTTGGCGTCCAGCGCCGGTTCCTCTGGCGGGATATGACACGCATCCGCCCGACCCACGATCACGTGTCTCAGCGGGTCCCACTCGTTCCAGGAATTCACGATCGTCTTCTGCGCCATACCGGCCTCCTTTATGACAGGAAGACCGCGCGGCTGCCGATCTTCCGACTGCCCCGGCGTACAGGATGTGAGGAAAGGACAGGGCCATCCGGCCCGGCGACGCCATCGCCTCTGCCCGGACCCGATCTAGCAACAACGCTTGCGTCGGTCCAAGCAAAAAGCGCGTCCCGCTATACCGGAACGCGCCCCATCTTCCTCTGGCCGTAAATATCCCGGGGAGCCCGAGGGGCTGGCCCCTCGGTCCCGCGATCAAGGCAAACTCAGCCCTGCGCCGCCTTGGCGACTTCCTCGGCGAAGTTCTCTTCCTTCTTCTCGATCCCCTCGCCCACTTCCATGCGGATGAAGCCAGTGATCTCGGCACCCGCCTCGGCGGCGGCCGCGCCGACGGTGACGTCGGGGTTGATGACGAAGGACTGGTTCACCAGCGTGATCTCGGACATGTATTTCTTCATGCGGCCTTCGATCATCTTCTCGATCACCTGCTCCGGCTTGCCGGATTCGCGGGCGATGTCGATCTGCACCTGGCGTTCCTTGTCGACCACGGCCTGATCCAGTTCCGCCTCGTTCAGCGCGGCGGGGTTGGTGGCGGCGATATGCATCGCGACCTGGCGGCCGAACGCCTCGTCACCACCTTTCATGGCGACAAGCACGCCGATCTTGCCCATGCCGTCGGTGGCGGCGTTGTGGATGTAGCTCACCACGGTGTCGCCCTCGATCTTCTCCATGCGGCGCAGGCCCATGTTCTCGCCGATCGTGGCGATCTTGTCGGTGATGATGTCGGCCACGGCCTTGCCGCCGATCTCGGCCTTCTGCAGCGCGTCTAGATTGGCCACACCCACGGCGGCGCCGGCGATGTCGCCCACCATCTTCTGGAACTCGGCGTTCTTGGCGACGAAATCGGTCTCGGCGTTCACCTCGACGGCGACACCCGTGCCGCCGGTCACGCTGACGGCCACCAGGCCCTCTGCGGCGGTGCGGCCCGATTTCTTGGCGGCTTTCGCCAGGCCCTTGGTGCGCAGCCAGTCAACGGCGGCGTCCATGTCACCATCGGTCTCGGTCAGCGCTTTCTTCGCGTCCATCATGCCCGCGCCGGTCTTGTCGCGCAGTTCCTTCACACTTGCAGCTGTGATCGCCATCTCGGCTCTCCTCGAATATTTGGGCTGTCATGGGCGCAGTCCGACCCGCGCCCAGTTATATCAACAAGGTATAGGTTTCGTGACAGGCTCAGCTGTCAGCGGCCTCTTTCTTGACCTCTTCGGCGGACTCGATGTCCAGCGGCGCGTCTTTCGAAATGGCGTCGTCATGCATCGCCTCGTCGCTCGGTGCCTGGGTCGCATCGGCTGCCGGCGTTTCGCTCACGGCTTCTTCTGCCGGGGCCTCTTCCATAGCACCCAGGTCGATCCCTGCCGCGCCCATCTGCGCCGACATGCCGTCAAGCGCCGCGCGGGACACCAGGTCACAGTAAAGCGAGATCGCCCGCGCCGCGTCGTCGTTGCCGGGGATGATGTAATCCACGCCATCGGGCGAGCAGTTGGTGTCGACCACGGCCACCACGGGGATGCCCAGCTTGTTGGCTTCGGCCACGGCCAGCGACTCTTTCTTGACGTCGATCACGAACAGCAGGTCGGGCACGCCGCCCATCTGACGGATCCCGCCCAGCGACGCGTTCAGCTTCTCCTGGTCGCGCTCAAGGCCCAGACGCTCTTTCTTGGTCAGGCCCTCGGCGCCGCCTTCCATGATCTCGTCGATCTCGTTCAGGCGCTTGATCGACTGGCTCACGGTCTGCCAGTTGGTCAGCGTGCCGCCCAGCCAGCGGTGGTTCATGTAATACTGCGCGCATTTCTCGGCCGCCTCGGCGATCGGCGCGCTGGCCTGCCGCTTGGTGCCGACGAACAGCACGCGGCCGTTCTTGGCCACGGTCTCGCGGATGACGTTCAGCGCCGCGTCGAGCATCGGCACGGTCTGCGTCAGGTCCATGATGTGAATGCCGTTGCGCGCGCCATAGATGAACTCGCCCATACGGGGGTTCCAACGCTGCGTCTGGTGGCCGAAGTGAACGCCAGCTTCAAGCAGCTGACGCATGGAGAACTCTGGAAGAGCCATGGTCTTGTTCCTTTCCGGTTTGCGCCTCGGTACGGGATGAGAAGCAGATGCTTCAACCGGTGGACCGTCGGGGATGTCTCCCCCGATCAGCCCGCCCATACCTGCGGGATTAATGGCGCGCGTATAACGGGCAATGCGTTGCGGTGCAAGCCCTCATATGCACTGTCTTCGAACGGCGCGCGCCGAAATCTTTCAAAGATTTCGACCCGTTTTCTTTTCAAGAAAACGCCCGCCCTACCCGTCGCATCCACCCGCAAGCGCGCGCGTCACGTCCCGCAGCTCCGGCGCCGCCTCCCCCAGCATCTCGTTCAACGCTGCCGTCCCCACCGGCGCATAGAACCAGCCGCCCTCGTCCCAGATCACCAGCCACCGCGCGCACCAGCCGAACGGGGCCGCCTCTGGCGATAGATTCCTTGACCCGCTGGCCGCAAGCCCCCAGTGCCACGATCCCTCCACCCCATGCGCATCGAACTGCGGCCGGGTCACGTTGAACCGAGAAATGTCGAACGGATGCGCATAATCGGGGTCCAGCACCGCGTCCCGCAGCCAGTCGGCGGGCATGTCGATCCGGTCGGCATAGGCCTTCAGCAGCCCCGGCAGCACATGCGCCCGCCGGTCCCGGCGCACCCGCGCCTCCTGTCCCGACAGGTCCGCTATCATGCCGAGAAAGGCAAAGTCCCCTTCCCCCGGCGCCGCGCTCAGGTTGGCAAAGGCGGAAAACACCTCCGCCCGCCGGTCCGCCTCGGTCCGCTCGCCGAACCACGAGACAGGCACGTTCACCGCCACCGCCGCCACCACGAATAGCAGCAGCACGGGTTTCAGCGGGATGCGAAAGCGGCGTGTGTCGTCCATTCCGCCACCCTACGCCGCGTCACCCTGCCCCGCAAACCGCTTGCCCTCACGTGTCCCGGCGGTGCAAATGTCCCCATGACACCTCCGCCCGACATCCTGTGCATCGGCTCGGTCCTGTGGGACATCATCGGCCGTTCGGCCAGCGCCATGCGCCAGGGCTCGGACGTGCCGGGCCGCATCACCCGCGGCCCCGGCGGCGTGGCGCTCAACATCGCGCTGACCCTGCTGCGCTTCGGCCTGCGCCCTGCCCTGCTCAGCGCCGTGGGCCGCGACGCCCCGGGCGAGGAATTGCTGGCGCTCTGCGCCGCGCGCGGCATCGACACGGCCCATGTCTGGCGCTCGTCCGAACTGCCGACGGATCAGTACATGGCCGTCGAAGGCGCGAACGGTCTCATCGCCGCCATCGCCGACGCCCATTCTCTCGAAGCCGCCGGCGACCGGATTCTTGCGCCATTACATGACGGTACATTGGGAAGTTCATCCAATCCTCATGTGGGCGCGGTCGCCCTTGACGGCAACCTGACCACGGCCGTCCTGACCCGAATCGCGCAGGAACCGGCCTTTTCCGCCGCCGACCTGCGCATCGCGCCAGCCTCGCCGGGCAAGGCCGAGCGCCTCACGCCCTTCCTGCAATCCGGCCGCGGTATCCTCTATGTCAATCTCGAAGAGGCCGGCATCCTTTGCGGCCGCAGCTTTGCCACCGCGCCAGAGGCTGCCCAGGCCCTTACCGCGCGTGGCGCGGCCCGCGCCATCGTCACCAACGGCGCCGACACCGCCGCCGACGCCGATGCCGCCGGTCTGCTCACCGGACAACCGCCGCCCGTGCTTGTCACCCGGGTCACCGGCGCGGGCGACACGTTCATGGCTGCCCATATCGCGGCCGAGCGTACCGGCGAAAGTCGCGCAACCGCGCTCGACCATGCGCTACAGGCCGCCGCCACCCACATTTCCAGCGAGATCTCCACATGACCGCCCTGCCCCTGCAATACTCGCCCGAGGTCGCCGCCGCCTGCGCCGAGGCCCGTCCACTCGTGGCGCTCGAAAGTACCATCATCACCCACGGGATGCCCTATCCGCGGAATCTGGAAACCGCGTGTCAGGTCGAGGATGCGGTGCGCGACGCCGGCGCGTCCCCGGCCACCATCGCCGTGCTGGATGGCCAACTGCATATCGGCCTCGACGAAGGCCAGCTTGAAACCCTTGCCAAGGCGCAGAACGTCGCCAAGCTCAGCCGCGCCGACCTCGCGGTCTGCCTCGCCACAGGCGGCACCGGCGCCACCACCGTCGCCGCCACCATGATCGCCGCCCATGCCGCCGGTATCGCCACCTTCGCCACTGGCGGCATCGGCGGCGTGCATCGCGGCGCCGAACACAGCTTCGACATCTCCGCCGACCTGCAGGAACTTGCGCAAACGCCTGTGACCGTGGTCTGCGCCGGGGCCAAGGCCATCCTCGATCTGCCCAAGACACTGGAAGTGCTGGAAACCCTTGGCGTGCCGGTCATCGCCTATGGCCAGGACAGCCTGCCGGCTTTCTGGTCCGCCACCTCGAACCTGCCCGCCCCCCTGCGCCTCGACGATGCGCAATCCATCGCCCGCGCGCACCTGACCCGCGCCGCGCTCGGCCTGCCGGGTGGACAGTTGGTTGCCAATCCGATCCCGGCTGAGGCAGAGATCCCAGCCGCCGAGATCACCCCGATCATCGATGAGGCCACGCGAGAGGCCGCCGATCAGGGCATCACCGCCAAACAGGTCACGCCCTTCCTGCTCGACCGGATCTACACTCTGACCAAGGGCCGCTCGCTCGACGCCAATATCGCGCTGGTTGTCAACAATGCCCGGCTTGCCGCGAAAATCGCCATCTGCCTCACCAATGAGCGTCAAAGCGGCGCTCGGCGCTGAAATCCGTTGTAGCGTCCCCGTGAAGCGCCTAGATATCGCCAGACAGAACCCCCGAAGGCGCCAATGAACACCCCTTTCGACGAAGATCCCCCGCCGCCGCCCAAGAAACCCGGACGGTTCGCGGGCCTGCGCGCCAGCTTTCTGACCGGCATCGTGGTGATTGCGCCGGTCGTTCTGACCATCTGGCTGATCTGGACGCTGGTCGGCTGGGTCGACGGGTTCGTTCTGCCGTTCGTTCCTGACATCTATCAGCCGGAATACCTGATCAATCGCTTCGTTCTGGGCAACACCCGCCCTGACGACGCCGAGTGGGTTCACTTCAACATTCGCGGCGTGGGCGTGATCGTTTTTCTTGTGTTCACGCTTTTGGTGGGCTGGGTCGCCAAAGGCCTGATCGGCCGCTCCCTCATCCGCTATGGCGAAAGCCTGGTGGACCGGATGCCGGTGGTCCGCTCGATCTATTCCGGCGTCAAGCAGATCGCCGAAACGGTCTTTGCCCAGTCCGAGCGCAGCTTCGAGAAGGCCTGCCTCATCCAGTACCCGCGCAAGGGGATCTGGGCCGTCGGCTTCATCTCGACCCAAGCCAAGGGCGAGGTCGCCGACAAGGCGCAGATATCCGAGGATATGCTCAGCGTCTTCGTGCCCACCACGCCGAACCCGACCTCGGGCTTCCTGCTGTTCTTTCCTCGCTCGGACGTGATCGAACTCGACATGACGATCGAGGACGCGGCCAAGCTGGTGATCTCCGCCGGTCTGGTCTATCCGGGCCAGAACGGCAAGGCGATCACGCCTGACAGTGAAGGCTGAAAAGGTTGGCCCTCGGTTAACCCGGCGGGCGGGGTGTTGATCCGGACCGCCGGTCACTGGCACCGACGCGATACCGACGCGGATTTCCGCCCTCCGGCCCTGTTAACCTCGGAGTCGCCCTCAGCCGAACATTGACGCCAGATCCACGCTGTCGCGCGTACCGACATCCCCGAAATCCCTCTCCAGGAACCGCTCAGCCGCCGCCCGCCCGGCCCGCTTCAACCGGTCCAGCACCAGCGGGCTCGGCACCAGTTTCGTGGCCACCGACAACTCCCGCATCAGGTCGTCATCGGCGATCATGTGCACCCTGACCCGCTTCATCGCGCCCTCCGCGATGGTGCCGGCATCAATCAGGCCCTGCACGAAATGAACCGCCCGCAATTCCCGCAAGAGCGCGGCGTTAAAGCTGATCTCGTTGATCCGGTTCTGGATCTCCTGCGGTGATTTCGGCACCTCGTCGCGCACCAGCGGGTTGATGTTGACGACCACTATGTCGTCCGGCAACTCCCTGCGGTATAAAGGAAAAAGCGCCGGATTGCCGCTGTATCCCCCGTCCCAATAATACGCGCCGTCAATCTCCACCGCCTGAAACAGCGTGGGCAGGCAGGCCGAGGCCAGCAGGCTGTCCGAGGTGATCGCATCGCCCTCGAACACCCGGATCTTACCGGTATGCACGTTGGTGGCGCCGACAAAGAATTGCGGCTCGAAGATCCTGCAGACCTTGTCAAAGGCGAACCTGTCCACCACCCGGCGCAGCGGGTTCACGTAGAACGGACCATAGACATAGGGCGAGATCGCGCGGCTGGCCGCATCGGCCAGGGTATAGACCGGCGACACTTCCAGCACATCGCTGAACGTGCCGATCCCGGGCACCCGGCCTGACATCCACGCAGGCAGACGCAGATCCTGCACGGCACCCATCTGCGCCCAGAGCCAGTCCAGGTTCTCCCGCGCCCCGTCCCGGCCCCCGGCCAGCAACCCGGCCTTCAGCGCGGCCCCGTTCAGCGCCCCGGCGGACGTGCCGGAAATCCCCGCGATTTCAATCGCTTCTTCCTCGAGGAGCCGATCCAGCACACCCCAGGTGAAGGCCCCATGCGCGCCCCCGCCCTGCAAAGCCAGGTTGATCCGTTTCCCGCTCACGTCACGCGCTCTTCTTCTGGCCATAAATATCCCGGGGAGCCCGAGGGGCCGGCCCCTCGGCCCGGTCCATCACAGCGCCGTCCAGCCGCCATCCACGCTGATCGTCGTGCCGGTGATCTGCTCGGCCGAGGGCGAACACAGAAAGACAGTCGTGCCGCCCATCTGCTCCACCGTCGCCATCTGCTTCGACGGCTGGCGTTCCAGGATCACTTCGCGGATCACCTCCTCGCGGCCCATGCCGTATTTCTCCATCGTGTCCGGGATCTGCTTTTCCACCAGTGGTGTCATCACATAGCCCGGGCAGATCGCATTGCAGGTGATCGGCTCCTCCGCCGTCTCCAGCGCCGTCACCTTGGTCAGCCCCACTAGGCCGTGCTTTGCCGCCACATAGGCCGATTTGAACGGGCTCGCCGTCAACCCATGGGCGCTGGCGATGTTGATCACACGGCCCCAGCCCCGTTCGCGCATCACCGGCAGGGCGGCGGCGGTGGTGTGAAAGGCCGAGCTCAGGTTCACCGCGATAATCTGGTCCCATGTCTCGACCGGGAAGTCGGGGATACCCGCCACGTGCTGCACGCCCGCGTTGTTCACCAGGATGTCACAGCCTCCGGCGTCCTCGATCAGCCCACGGCAGGCCTCCGGATCGGCCATGTCCGCGGCGATGAACTCCACCTCCGCGCCGGTGTCTTTACGAATTCTTTCCGCAATTTCGTAATTCTCGTCCCGCGCGGCCCGTCCGTTCAGCACGACCCGTGCGCCGGCCTCGGCCAGAGAGACGGCGATTCCAAGACCGATTCCCGAGGTCGATCCTGTGACAATGGCGGTTTTTCCAGACAGAGACATGATGCAGCACCCTTTGTTAACCTTCGTGACTGACCTAGCGCGTTTCGAAACGGTTTGAAAACCCGTCGTACACGGGCTTTCGCCGCAATTCGCGCATGTCGCGGGGCGCTTGCAAAAAACAGCCGGCTCGACCAAAAAAAACGCCGGCACAAGGCCGGCGTTAAGTTATTGAGGCAGGTTTCATACAGGCAAGAAACCTATCGAGCAGTGCCCCCTTTATACGCAATTCACCGTGATGATCCAAGCTAAAAGTTTGAAAAGACGTAAATCCGCCTTTAACGTCCATGGTCAGACAAATAAGGCCTGAGCAGGATTGTTGCCCGAATGGGACCAGATTTTTTCCACCGCGCGCTGCGCGCAATCGCGATTCTCGCCGCCGGTTTTGCCGCCGAACCGGGCGTGGCCGAGCCGTCGCATGGCATAGCTATGTACGGCGACCCCGCCCTGCCCCCAGATTTCGTGTCCCTGCCCTATGCCAACCCCGACGCGCCCAAGGGCGGCCGGCTGGTCAGCGGCAATGTCGGCAGCTTCGACAGCCTCAATCCGTTCGTCCAGAAAGGCGAGCCGCCCTGGCAGTTGCGGCACCTCACGCACGAGTCGCTGATGGGCCGATCCTACGATGAGCCGTTCTCGCTTTACGGCCTTCTGGCCGAATCGGTCGAGACCGGGCCGGACCGCGACTGGGTCGAATTCACGCTGCGAGAGGAGGCGCGATTCTCCGATGGCACCCCGGTGACCGTCGACGACGTGATCTGGTCCTACCAGACCATCGGCACCGAAGGGCACGGGCGCTATCGCGGCTTCTGGCAGAAGGTCGACAAGATCGAGGCCACCGGCCCGCGCAGCGTCCGTCTGACCTTCAACACCGAAGACCGCGAACTCGCTCTCATCGCCGGCCTGCGCCCGATCCTGAAAAAGGCCCAGTGGGAGGGCAAGGATTTCTCGGAGGCCGCGCTGGCGGACGTGCCGATCGGCTCGGCGCCCTATGTGGTCGAGAATTACGAGGTCGGGCGTCATGTCACCCTGAAACGCAATCCGGACTATTGGGGCAACGACCTGCCCTTCCGGCGCGGCACCAACAATTTCGACGAGATCCGCATCGAGTTCTACGGCGACGATGCCGTCCTGAAAGAGGCGTTCAAGGCGCAGGCCATCTCCTACGTACGCGAGTTGAACGCCGAGAAATGGGCAACGCAATACGACTTTCCCGCTGTCCAGTCCGGCGCCGTCACGTTGTCCGAGATCCCGCAGGGCACGCCCTCTGGCATGACCGGATTCGTCTTCAACACCCGCCGCGCGCCACTGGATGACTGGCGCGTGCGCGAGGCGCTGATCCTGGCCTTCAATTTCGAGTATATCAACGACACGCTGACCGGCGGGCGACAGCCGCGCATCACCTCGTATTTCTCGGGTTCCGAACTGGGCATGCGCGAGCGCCCTGCCGAGGGGCGTGTGCGCGAACTCTTGGAGCCCTACGCGGACGAGCTTCTGCCCGGCGCACTGGACGGCTACACCGTGCCCCAGGGCGACGGCACCAAGCGCAACCGCGGCAATATCCGCAAGGCGATGAACCTGCTGAACGAGGCCGGTTGGAACGTCGTGGACGGCGAGTTGCGCAACGCCGACGGCGAGCCGCTGAGCCTGACCGTGCTTTTGCAGCAGGACGGGCTGCTGCAACAGGCGTCGACCTACATGAAAATCTACGCTCAGGCACTGGAACGGCTGGGCATTGACCTGACAATCGAGACCACCGATCCCGCGCAATATAACGAACGCGAGCAGAATTTCGATTTTGACCTCACCTTCTTTCGCCGTGCCTTCTCGCTTAGTCCCGGCAACGAACAGATCTACTACTGGGGCGCCGAATATGCCGACATCCCCGGCAGCCGGAACGTCATGGGCATGAAGTCCCCCGCCGCCGAGGCGATGATAGACACGATGCTGAACGCCACCAGCCACGAAGACTTCGTCGCCGCGGTCCGCGCTCTGGACAGGGTGTTGATTTCAGGTCGCTATGTCATCCCGATCCACGCCTATGCCGTCGGCAGGATTGCGCATCTCAGCCACTTGAAATATCCTGCCAACCGATTGCCGGTCTACGGGGACGGGATTTGGTTCCTCCCCGAGGTCTGGTGGTCCGAGGCAAGTGAAAAATAAAAGAACGACAGTAGAATCGAGCAGGTAACATGAGGAAAATCGCTGTTTTCGCGCTGGTCGCTGCGGCCCTGTCGGGCTGCGCCACGATCGAAGGTGTCGGCCGGGACATTTCCGGCGCATCGCGCGGCGTACAAAGCTGGTTCTGAGACCGCACTGACGCGGCCAGGCAGTATTGTTGAACGTCTTCGGTAGCGACGGCGAATGGTTGCTTGCGACCGTCCCTACGATGCTTCACAAATTAAGGCCGACGCCACTGCGCCGGCCTTTTCGATGTCTCTCATTAAGCGTTTAGCCGACCTTCTGGGCCTCCCGGCTCTCGCGCAGGTCCGACAGTTCCTGCGCCACGAGAAAGGCCAGTTCCAGCGCCTGCGATGCGTTGAGGCGCGGATCACACGCCGTGTGGTACCGGTCCGACAGGTCCTCCTCGGTCACCGCCCGCACGCCACCGGTGCATTCGGTCACGTCCTGGCCGGTCATCTCGAAATGCACCCCGCCCGGGGTGGTGCCCTCGGCCCGGTGCACGCCGAAGAACTCCTGAACCTCGCGCAGCACGCTCTCGAAGGGCCGCGTCTTGTAACCCGAGGCCGACTTGATCGTGTTGCCATGCATCGGGTCGCAAACCCAGGTCACGTTGGCCCCCTCCTCGCGCACGGTCTTGATCAGGCGCGGCAGATGCTCGCCTGCCTTGCCCGCGCCGAACCGCGCGATCAGCGTCAGGCGCCCGGCCTCGTTGTCGGGGTTCAGCGTCGCCATCAGCTTTTTCAGGTCGTCCTCTTCCATGGTCGGCCCGCACTTCAGCCCGATCGGGTTCAGCACGCCGCGCAGGAATTCCACATGCGCGCCGTCAGGCTGTCGCGTGCGGTCGCCGATCCACAGCATGTGCCCCGACCCCGCCAGCCAGTTGCCCGAGGTCGAGTCGACGCGAGCCAGCGCTTCCTCGTATTCCAGCAGCAGGCTTTCGTGCGAGGTGTAGAATTCCACCGTGTGCAGCGTGTGGGCGCTGGCACTGTCGACGCCCGCCGCGCGCATGAAATCCAGCGTGTCGGAAATGCGCGAGGCCATTTCGCGGTAGCGTTCCGCCTTTTCCCCATCGGTAAAGCCCAGCGTCCAGGCATGCACCTGGTTCACGTCGGCATAGCCTCCGGTCGAAAAGGCCCGCAGAAGGTTCAGCGTGGCTGCCGCCTGGGTGTAGGCGTGCAGCATCTTGTTCGGGTCGGGAATGCGCGCCTCTGGCGTGAAGGCCAGTTCGTTGATGATGTCTCCGCGATAGCTGGGCAGCTCCACGCCATTGACCACCTCGGTCGGCGCCGAGCGCGGCTTGGCAAACTGTCCTGCCATGCGGCCGACCTTAATCACCGGCACCTTGGCGCCGTAGGTCAGCACCATCGCCATTTGCAGCATCACCTTGAACGTGTCGCGGATCGCGTCGGCCGAGAACTGGTCGAACGCCTCTGCGCAGTCGCCGCCCTGCAACAGGAACGCCTCGCCGCGCGATGCCGCGCCCAGCTGTTTCTTCAGGCGCCGGGCTTCTCCTGCAAACACCAGCGGCGGATACTTGGACAGCTTTGACTCGACCGACTGCAGGGCCTCTGCATCGGTATAGTCGGGCATCTGGATCCGCGGCTTGCTGCGCCAGTCAGATTTCTGCCAATTGCTCATCGTTCTTCTCCGCTCATCGAATTTCGAGACCCGTCTATACTAAAGCCCGACTGCCGACACCATACGACTTCGACGGAATATGTCGTAAATCGACCCTCGGTCCCCTTGCCAATCTTGCGGTTTTCGTGAAAGACCTGACCGATACGCCACTGCGCAGGGAGTAGCGAACATGCGCGCGGAAGCGAAAAAATCAAGCGGGGGCCCCGCGTCCGGTCCGAAACGTTTCGTTTTCGTATTGCTAGATAATTTCACGCTGCTGAGTTTTGCCTCGGCGCTGGATTGCTTGCGTATCGCCAACCGCATGTCGGGCGAGACCCTTTACGAATGGGTGATGTCGGGCGAAGCCGATGCAGAAGGTACGGTGTCGTGCTCTGCAGGGTCTCGGTTCAAGGTGGACATCGATCTCGATGAATTGCGCCGCGAGGATGTCGTGCTGCTGTGCGGTGGGGCCGATATCCAGAAGGCTGCAACCAAGAAAATGCTGAACTGGCTGCGCCGCGAAGCGCGCCGGGGTCCGCGCATCGGCGGGCTGTGCACCGCATCGTATGTCATGGCCAAGGCCGGTCTGCTGGATGGAAAGCGCGCGACGATCCACTGGGAAAACCACGACAGCTTTACCGAGGAATTCGACGAGGTGGAGCTGACCAAGTCGGTCTTCGTGGTAGACGGCAACCGCATGTCCACGGCGGGCGGCACCTCGTCCATCGATCTGATGCTGAAACTCATCGCCGACGACCATGGCGAGCAGTTGGCCAATGCCGTGGCCGACCAGATGATCTATTCCTCGATCCGCACCGATCAGGACACGCAGCGCCTGTCGGTCCCCACGCGGATCGGCGTGCGGCATCCCAAGCTGAGCCAGGTCATCCAGATGATGGAAAACAACATCGAGGAACCGATCAGCCCTGCTATCCTGGCAAGGGAAGTGGCGATGTCGACACGCCAGTTGGAGCGCCTCTTCCGGCGCTACCTGAACCGCTCGCCCAAGCGATATTATATGGAATTGCGGCTGCAAAAGGCGCGCAACCTGCTGATGCAGACCGACATGACGGTGATCAATGTGGCACTGGCCTGCGGCTTTGCCTCGCCGTCGCATTTCTCGAAATGCTATCGTTCGCATTACAGCACCACGCCCTATCGTGAGCGTGGCAGCCAGGCCGCGCGGCTGTCGGTGTAATCCGCACCGCCGGGCCGGTTTCGGAAGGACGGCGCCCACCCAAAGCTGGTTGAAATAAGGCGCACGGCACGGAGGTCGTTCTTTTCCGAGCGTGCTGTGTCTGGTGCCGAAACCTTATTTACAAAGGCCTCGTGCAGAACCCGGCAGGCCAAACCCGACCGCCGACGAGGCGCGAATTTTATAAAATTGATTCGTATAATGCGGCAATGAATGGGCAATTCGCCGTTTGTCCCCTATTCACTGTTTCGATGCGGTAAACGATTTCAGGAATACGCGGCCATTGAACGCCTCAATTCGCAAAAAGAGGCATGAATTTGCCGAAAGAAAAGGTTAACACCCCGCTTTCGCCCCATTTGCCACATTTCCGCCCTATTTCACGCCGACCTTGAGCGCCAATGACGTGCGGCGACGTTGCTCTCGCGGCGCGGCGACACTGGACGACCAAAATGACCACAAGGGCCAAAGGACAGATGCTCGACCACCTACGAAACTTCCTGACCGGCGACTCGGGCGTCGTGAGCGTGGATTGGATCGTATTGGCAGTCAGCGTGATCTGCCTTGGATGCCTGACGGTCGGAACGGCCCGCGATGGCACCTTCGGGTTGGCCGACTCGATCAAGACATCCGTGGAAACCAAGTCGGTCGATGGGGTCGATCCCTGAACAAAACCCGCGCCGGCAGGCCTTCGCCCGCCGGCCCCGCAAGAAAAGAAGGAAACACACTGCCATGTTTTCCGCACTAAACACGTTCATTGCCGAGGAAGACGGCGCCGTCACCGTGGACTGGGTCGTGACGACCGCGGCCGTGACATGGCTCTGCCTCGGTGCAATTGAAACGGCCAAAGGCGGCGTCGACAACCTTGCCTCGGCGCTCGAGCAGGGCATCTCGGTCAAGTATAACGAAGAAAACTGAGCCAGGCCCGCACCGGCAGGCCCCGCCCGACATTCCAGACGCAAGGGGTTGCTCAGGCCCGTTTTCCCGCGATCTGCCCGACCCCCAGCACATCCAGGACCTTAGCCTCGATCTGAGCGGCATTGAGTCCGGCCACGGCGTACATGTCGGCCGGGCTGGCCTGGTCGATGAAGCTGTCCGGCAGGACCATCGAACGGAACCGGAAGCCTGTGTCGAAGATGCCCTGCTCGGCCAGGTGCTGGGCCACGTGACTGCCGAATCCGCCGATGGCCCCTTCCTCGATGGTGATCAGCGCCTCGTGCTTGGCGGCCAGCCGGTCGATCAGATCCGTGTCCAAAGGCTTGGAGAAGCGCGCATCCGCGACGGTCGGCGTGATGCCGCGCGCGCCCAGCCCCTCGCAGGCCTTCATTACCTCGCCCAGGCGCGTGCCGAAGGACAGGATGGCCACACGTGAACCTTCGCGGATCATCCGGCCCTTGCCGATCTCCAGCACCTCGCCGCGCTCGGGCATGGTGACGCCCTCGCCTTCGCCCCGCGGATAGCGGAACGCAATGGGCCCGGTGTCATGCGCCGCGGCGGTGGCAACCATGTGCACCAGCTCGGCCTCGTCGGCGGCGGCCATGACAGTGAAGCCAGGCAAGTTCGACAGGTAAGCCACGTCGAAGCTGCCCGCATGGGTGGCGCCGTCGGCCCCCACCAACCCCGCGCGATCGATGGCGAAACGCACCGGCAGGCGCTGGATTGCGACATCGTGCACGACCTGATCGAACCCGCGTTGCAGAAAGGTGGAATAGATCGCGCAGAAGGGCCGCATCCCACCTGCCGCAAGCCCGGCCGAGAAGGTCACGGCATGCTGTTCGGCGATACCGACGTCAAAGCAGCGCGAAGGATAGCGTTTTTCCAGCAGGTCCAGCCCGGTGCCGTCCGGCATCGCGGCGGTCACGCCACAGATCCGGTCGTCTTCGGCCGCGTGTTTCAGCAGCGCCTCGGCAAAGACCTTGGTGTAGCTGGGGGCGTTCGAGGGTGATTTCTTCTGCTCGCCAGTGGCGATGTCGAACTTGGCGGTCGCGTGCCCGCCGTCGCGACGGCTTTCCGCCGGGGCGTAGCCCTTGCCTTTCTTCGTGATCATGTGGATCAGGATCGGCCCGTTCGCGCGGGCCTTGACGGTGCGCAAAACGGGCAAAAGCTGGTCCATGTCGTGCCCGTCGATAGGGCCTAGATAGCTGAAGCCCAACTGCTCGAACAGCGTTCCGCCCACGGCCATGCCCTTGAGCATTTCCTTGGCCCGCTTCGCGCCCATTTGGAAAGGCTCTGGCAGAAGCGATACCGCGCCCTTCGCGGCGGCCTTGAATTCCTGAAAAGGCTCGCCCGCGTAAAGGCGCGACAGGTAGGACGAGAGCGCACCCACGGGCGGCGCGATGGACATCTCGTTGTCGTTCAGGATGACGATCAGGCGCTTGCCAAGGTGGCCTGCGTGGTTCATCGCCTCGAAGGCCATGCCTGCCGACATCGCGCCGTCGCCGATGACCGCGATGGCATCGCCATGGCCGGTCTCGCTGGCCCCGCCGAGGTCGCGCGCCACGGCAAAGCCCAGGGCGGCGGAAATCGAGGTGGAACTGTGGGCGGCGCCGAACGGGTCGTACGGGCTTTCAGAGCGCTTGGTGAAACCGCTCAGCCCCCCTCCTGCCGGATCGTGCGCATACGGTCGCGGCGGCCTGTCAGGATCTTGTGGGGATAGCACTGGTGACTGACGTCCCAGATGATCTTGTCGCGCGGGGCGTCGAAGGTGTGATGCAGCGCCACTGTCAGTTCGACCACGCCGAGGCCGGCGCCGAGGTGTCCGCCGGTTTCGGAAACCGCCGAGATGGTCTCGCTGCGCAGCTCGTCTGCCAGCTGGCGCAACTCGGAATCGGAGAGACGCTTTAGGTCGGCGGGGCTGGAAACCGTGTCCAGCAAGGGGGTCTGGGGGCGTGTCACGCGTCGCCGCTCCTTGAAGTTTGGCAGCCACTCAGGGCCGGTTCGGGCCGGACGGCTAGCTTTGCCGCGAGATAACGAAGCGCGCCAGGTCGCGCAAGCGTTCGGCCCGCCTCCCATAAGCAGATAAGCTGTCACAGGCAGTGTCAACAAGAGCGGCCGCGCGGCGTTTCGCCTCTTCCAGTCCCAGAAGCGACACGAACGTCGCCTTCCCGGCCGCCGCGTCCTTGCCCACGGCCTTGCCCACGGCGGCGGCGTCGCCGGTCTGGTCGATGACGTCGTCCTGGATCTGGAACGCGAGGCCGAGCGCCTGCGCATAGGCCACAAGGGGGCCAGTGTCGGCGCGGGCCATGACGGCCCCGGCACTGGCGGCCCAGCCGAACAGCGCACCGGTCTTGCCGTCCTGCAACGCGATGATCTGCTCGAGGGTCAGCGGATCCGCAGCCGTTTCCGCCGCGATATCAAGGGCCTGGCCCAGAACCATGCCGTCCTTGCCCGCCGCGCGCGCCAGGCTGAGCGCCAGGTCGGCGCGGGCCTCGGGCGTGGCGGCGCCATCAAGATGTGCGGCCATCTCGAACGCCAGCGAGTGCAGCGCGTCGCCCACCAGAACGGCGGTGCCTTCGTCCCATTTGACGTGCACGGTGGGCTGGCCGCGGCGCAGATCGTCGTCGTCCATGCAGGGCAGATCGTCATGCACCAGGCTGTAGGCGTGCATCGCCTCGATCGCGGATGCGGGAAAGACTGCCCGCGAAGGGTTAACATCGTGCAAACGCGCCGTTTCCATCACCAGAAAGCCGCGCAGGGCCTTGCCGCCAAAGAGCGCGTGGCGCATGGCGGCGTGCAAGGGCAGATCGCCGGTGATCTGCGCCTCGAGGCAGGTCCGGATTGCCGCCGCGTCCGCCGCGAGCGCGGACTGAAGCATCAAAGCCCCTCGACCGGCGTGGTTCCCGTGGGCGTGCCGTCGCCGTCCAGCGTGATCGCGGCCACTTTCTCTTCGGCCTCTTTCAGCTTGTTTTCACAGCGTTTTTTCAACTTGGCCCCCTGCTCGTACAGGGCGATGGATTCGTCAAGCGGTACGTCGCCGCGTTCCAGCCGGGTGACGACGTCCTCGAGCGCCTTCATCGCCTGTTCGAAAGACATGGTGTTGATCGCGTCATCGTCCATTTCAGCGGCCTCTTGCATGGGTTTTCCGCAGGCACCATAGCGGTGCGGGGCCAGGGCTTCAATTCGGTTGACGCCCTGCGGGGCATGCGAAAAAATACCGGCCATGACATCCTTTTCCACGTCCGATGCCGCACCCTCGGCCGACCCTGACTTGTCCGGCCTCGTGGCTCGGAGACTGGAAGAAGCGGCGGCGGAAGATGCCGCGTTTTCAACGGCTCAGGTGAGGGAGCTCATCCGCGAGGTCGCGGGCAAGCGGGTCGTGCTGCGCGGCCGGATCGGGGAGCAACCGGCTGTATTCCGGCTCTACCTCGACCGGGTCGAGGATTGTGCGCGGGACTGGAACGAGCTGTGCCGGATCTGGCCGAAGATGCGTGAAGGCGAACTGCGGGTCTGCGCGCCGCTGGGATACGCGCCCGAGGCCGGGATCATGGCGGTGTCGGAGGTCGAGGGAACGCCCTTGCTGCAATGGATCTACGGCGCGCCGGAGGCCGAGCGGGCGCGGTATCTGGAACCCGCGGCGCGGTGGTTGCGGGCCTATACGGAATGTACCGAAACCGATGCCGCCGCCCAGCCGGCGGGGTGGGCCAAGCGGGCCGAGCGGGCGGCGAAAACCCAGGCGTTCAACCGGCTGAAGCGGGTCGAAAAACCGATCCTGAAAGAGATCCTGCGCCTGGTACCGCTGTTGGAAGACGGCCAGTGGCGGTTTGCCGTGTCGCATGGGGATTTTCACCCCAACAACCTGATCGTGAACGGAAAAATGGTGACCGGGATTGATTGTGGCGGGTCACGCCCGGCGCCTGTCTACAAGGACATGGCGCGGTTTCTGATGCATATGGGACGCCGCGCGATGATCCCCTCGGGTGAGGTCTATCTTGGCGTCGACCGGCAGGGGTTCATCGCCTTCTGCGACGCCTTCCGGCTGTCGGCGCATGAGCGGGAAGTGACCCTGCCCTTCTTCATCGCGGTCGAGGCGCTGTTGCGGGCCGAGACCCGGAACCTGCCGCAAAGCCGGGTGCGGCGGGCGCGGCAGATGTCCGAGGCGCTGCTGGCCGACCTGGAGCGGATCGGGCGCTAGGGCGAATCGAAGGTTAACGTCATCCGTTGCCGGAGAATTGGCATGTCGGTATCGCGTCGGTATTTACTCGGTATCGCGACGGTGCCAGTTTCGCGATTTCAGGGGTTGCGCGACCGCGCGGTCTCGGTGCCGTGCCGGTTCGGCGGGCGCGTGGGTTGTCACCCACCCTACGGGCCGTCGCGGGCATCCGCTCATCGTCCTTTGAAGAGGCCGCCGAGAATGCCGCGCACGATCCGGCGGCCGGTGGTACCGCCCAGTTCCTTGACCACGGCGTTCATCACCGCGTCGCCGATGCCGCCACTTTGCTTGCGGCTGCGCGAGGACGAGCGGTCGACGCGGGAGCCCGAGTAGCGGCGTCCGGCGTTGAACTCGCGTTCGGCGGCGGATTGCTCTTCGGCGGCGGTCTCGGCCTCTTCGGCGCCTTGCGCGGCCGCCTCGGCGCGTTTTGCCAGGATCTCGTAGGCGGACTCGCGGTCCAGGACGGTTTCGTACTTTCCCGCCACGGGCGAGGCGGCGATGACACCGGCCCGCGCGGCGGCGTCGATCGGACCCAGGCGCGAGGATGGCGGGCGGATGAGCGTGCGCTCGACGATGCCGGGCACGCCTTTGTCCTGCAGCATCGAGGTCACCGCCTCGCCGGTGCCGACGTCGCGGATGGCATCGGCGGTGTCGAAGCGGTCATTCGGGCGATAGGTCTCGGCCGCGCGTTCCAGCGCCTTGCGGTCGCGGGCGGTGAAGGCGCGCAGGGCGTGCTGCACCCGGTTGCCGAGCTGGCCCAGGATATCCTCGGGCACGTCATCGGGGTTCTGGGTGATGAAATAGACGCCGACCCCTTTGGAGCGGATCAGGCGGGCGACCTGCTCGACCTTGTCGATAAGCGCCTTGGGAGCGTCCTCGAACAGCAGATGCGCCTCGTCGAAGAAAAAGACCAGCTTGGGCTTGTCTGGGTCGCCCACCTCGGGGAGCGTTTCGAAAAGTTCAGATAGAAGCCACAACAGGAAGGTGGCATAGAGGCGCGGCGCGCCCATCAGCTTGTCGGCGGCGAGGATGTTGACCTGGCCGCGCCCGTCGGGGGCGGTGGTCATGAGGTCCGACAGCTCCAGCGCGGGTTCGGCGAAGAACTGGGCGCCGCCCTGGTTTTCCAGCACCAAAAGGGAGCGCTGGATCGCACCGACGGATTGCCGCGAGACGTTGCCGTACCGCAGGGAAAGCTCGCTGGAGTTCTCGCCGACCCACACGAGCAGCGCCTGAAGGTCCTTGAGATCCAGCAGAGGCAGGCCCTGTTCGTCGGCCACGCGGAAGGCGATGTTCATCACCCCTTCCTGCGCGTCGGTCAGTTGCATCAGGCGCGAAAGCAGAAGCGGCCCCATCTCGGCCACGGTGGCGCGGACGGGATGGCCCTGTTCGCCGAAAAGATCCCAGAAGGTGACCGGGAAGCTGTCATAGCTGTAGTCGGTAAAGCCGATGGTCTCGGCGCGGCTCATGAAAGCCTCGTGCAGCTTGAAATCTGCCGATCCGGCGGCGGCGAGGCCGGACAGGTCGCCCTTCACGTCCGACAGGAAGACCGGGACACCGGCCGCGGAAAAGCCCTCTGCCAGGATTTGCAAGGTGACGGTCTTGCCGGTGCCGGTTGCCCCGGCGATCAGGCCGTGGCGGTTGGCGTACTTGAGGGCAAGGCCCTGTTTCTCGGCGTAATCGACACCGCCACCACCCAGGAATACCTTGTTTTCCAAGCCCCTGTCCCCTCGTCCACGTTTTTTCACGATGCGAACATACAAAATTAAGGATTGTCTGCCAGTGTTTATCTAGCCCCGGGCCTCATGTCCTCTTGGTCCGGGGCGACTTCCTCCCTGTCAGACTGGCCGCGCCTTCGGGTGCGGCCTTTTTTCACGAGCCTGCCCGGAACGGGTATTTCGGGCGCTCTGGACGGAGGTACAACCCTTGCGGGTATCCTCTTGTAATGGCTCGATAAGTTTTTTTGATGATTGCCTGTTGACGGCTCGTCGGAACTGCCCTAGCGTCGGGTCAATAGATAAGTCGGCCAGTCCGGCAGGGAGAATTGGGAAAGAGGCCTTTCGGGTCTCTTTTCCTTTTTGGCGAGATGCGTTCTTGTGCCTTTTCAACGAGATAGCCATGTCGCGCCAAGGCAGGACGGCGGCGAAAATCCGCCTTGCACCGAAAGGGGCGTTACGGTTTTATCCTGACACTTGCAATCACCCATGTTAGAGCGCACGCAGCTTGATTTCAGACAAGACAACGGGGTCCACATGACCAGACTTTTGCACACCCTTCCCTTTCTCGTTCTGCTGGGCGTCGGCTCGGCGCTGAGCGCGCAGGAAACGGAAGAGATCGAAGGCGCGACGGACGGCGCCGAAGCGGCCGAGACGGAAGCAACGGAAACGGAAACCACCGAGACGGAAACCGGGACCGAGACAGAAGCGCAGGCCGAAACCGACGGCGCGGAGGAACCCGCCGCCGACACCGCGGGCGAGAGCGACGCGGCGAGCGGGCTGGATCTGGGCCGCGAAGCGCAGGAAGATCCCTCCTATATCAAGGAGACCTTCGGCGACTGGCAGCTTCAGTGCTTCCGCAGCGAGGCCGGTGAGGACCCCTGCCAGATGTACCAGCTTCTGCGCGAGGAAGGCGGCAACCCGGTGGCCGAGTTCAGCCTGTTCAAGCTGCCCAGTGACGGCCAGGCCGTGGCGGGTGCCACGATCGCGGTGCCGCTGGGCACGCTGTTGCCGCAGGGCCTGAAGATCTCGGTCGATGGCGGCAAGGCCAAGAACTACAACTACTCGTTCTGCTCGATGGGCGGCTGTTTCGCCCGCATTGGATTTACCCAGGCCGACATCAACGCGTTCCAGGCCGGCGCTGCCGCACGCCTGACGCTGGTGCCGGCGCAGGCGCCTGACCAGGTGGTCGAGATCGAGGCGTCGTTGTCGGGCTTTACCGCAGCCTACAACGAGGTTTCGGTGCTGGACGAGTAAGCCGCGTCAGTCACAAACGAGATTGAGATGCGCCGCTCCTGACCTGGCGCGGCGCTTTTTTTCTGCTTGTGACGCCTGGCCTTGACCAAGGGCAAGCGCGGGGCGCCGTGTCCGCTTAGAGCCCTTCCACGACATTTGCGGCGACCCCGCCGCACGTCACCGGGAAGGAAGCCCATCCTCGCTACATTGAGTTGGTGACGTTCTCGCTCATGCGCCCCGCCAACTCTCGGGCTGCATCGCCTTCGCTGCTCCAATCGTCCGTGACCTCGCCGAGATAAGCCCGTCGCGCATGATCGAGTGCCATAGCGTCTGAGCCAGACAATCGCGGAATCGCCCATTCGGCGGCAGCATCCTTCGTGATGAACCTCCCTGTGCTGGCCGTGTGCCACATCCGCGCAAGCGTCAGCAGGACATTCCGCTCGTCCCCGCGCAATCCATCCAACAAGTCCGGAAGTACATCGCGCATGGCTTGGTTGACATGCTCTGTCGAAACGTCCGTCAGCAGTTCGCTCCTCGGCGGTCCGAACAACGGAATGGCCTCCTGATGGGCCTGTGCGATAACCAGAGAATATTCAGGATCTCGTTCAGGCATCGGCGTCTCACCGGCCTCGAAAGCCTCCCTCAGCCACTCTCCATAAACGAACTCCGCTCGCGCCGGGTAGTCACCGCGGCTGAGCTCGGCTTGGCAAAACACCATAACCTCAAGGCAGCGGGCGCCTCCCGGCATGGCAGGATGGCGTCCGGAAAGGTGCAGTAAGTCCAGCAACAGGCCTTTGCGCTGGCTCTCGGTCAGCTCGGACTGAACCACTGCCAGTAGATCAATGTCGCTCTGCGGCCGGAGACCGCCGGATACGGCCGATCCATGCAGATACACACCAAGCAGCGCGTCGCCGAGACGGCGGTGCAAGATCAGCACAGCCGACTGTATCTGTTCTGTCTGATGGAGTGCCACCTGCATGATGGTTTTTTAACGGGCATAGCTCATTATCGGAAGGCAGCTATGTCTGCAAAAACTGACCCTGAACACCAATTGCGGCCGTCAGGCGAACCGCTTGAGTGCCAGCACCGCGTTCAAACCACCGAAGGCGAAGGCGTTCGACAGCGCCACGTCGACCTTTGCCTCGCGCGCCTCGTTGGGGACCACGTCGAGCGCGCATTCGGGGTCGGGTTCTTCATAGTTGATGGTGGGCGCAACGATACCGTCGCGCAGGGCCATGATGCAGGCCAGAAGTTCGACCGCGCCGGTGCCGCCGATGAGATGGCCGTGCATCGACTTGGTCGAAGAGATCATCAGCCGGTCGGCATGGGCGCCGAAGACATCGGCCACGGCGGCGCTTTCGGTCTTGTCATTGGCGGCTGTGCCGGTGCCGTGGGCGTTGATATAGCCTACCTCGGTGGCGTTGATGCGGGCGTCCTGCAAGGCGCCGGCGATGGCGCGGGAGGCGCCGTTTTTCGACGGCATGACGATATCGGCGGCGTCCGAGGACATGGCGAAGCCCGCGACCTCGGCGTGGATCTCTGCCCCGCGGGCCTTGGCATGTTCCAGTTCCTCGAAGACGAAGATGCCGGCGCCCTCTCCCTGAACCATGCCGTTGCGGTTGGCCGAGAACGGGCGGCAGCCGTCCTTGGACATGACGCGCAGGCCCTCCCACGCTTTCACACCCCCGAAGCAGAGCATGGATTCCGAGCCGCCCGCAATCATCACCGGCGTCAGGCCGCCATGGACCATCTGGAAGGCCTGCGCCATGGCGTGGTTCGAGGACGCGCAGGCGGTGGAAACGGTAAAGGACGGACCCTTGAGGTTGAATTCCATCGACACGTGGCTGGCCGCGGCGTTGTTCATCAGCTTGGGCACGACGAAGGGGTGAACGCGGTTCTTGCCCTCTTCGTAGACCGAGCGGTAATTTTCATCGAGCGTGGTCATGCCGCCGCCCGAGTTGCCCAGCACCACGCCCGAACGCGCGGCCAGCTCGCCGTCGAATTTCAGGCCCGACTGCGCGATGGCCTCGCGCGCGGCGAGCAGGGTGAACTGGGTGAAGCGATCGTAAAGCGCAAGCTCCTGACGGTTGAAGCGCGCCTCGGGCTCGTACTCCTTGACCTGGCCCCCGATCTTGATCGCAAGGCGGTCGACGTCGCGGATATCAAGCTCGGAAATGCCCGAGCGTCCCTCGCGCATGGCCTCCAGCGTTTCCGCAACGTTTGCCCCGAGCGCGTTGATCGTGCCCGCGCCTGTTATGACGACCCGCTTCACGCCTTCTGTTCCGCCACCAGCTTCTCGATTCCCGCCACGATGGAGGCGACCGACGAAATGTCGAAATCGCTTTCCTGCGGCGCGTTGGCGTTGAAGGGCACGGAGATGTCGAACGCTTCCTCGATGGCGAAGATGCTTTCAACGAGGCCGAGACTGTCGATGCCGAGCTCGTCCAGCGTGCTGTCCATCGTGACGTCAGACGGCTCCAGCACCGCCTGTTCGGCAATGATCTCGATGACCTTGTCCTTGATTTCCATGCTGCACCCCGTTCTTTCCGCAAACCGCTTTAGTCAACCTGATCCGGTTTTGAAACAGCTTTCTTGAGGTCAGCCACGTCGGCAAAGAGCCGCTTGAGCCGGCGCAGGCCTTTGAAGACCTCCATCGTGGATTCCATTTTCATCGCCGGATAGCCCAGCATGACGCGCCCGGCGGGAACATTGGCCAGAAGCTTGGTGCCGCCGCCGGCGATGACGTTGTCACCGATGAAAATGTTGTCGGCCACGCCCACCTGCCCGGCCAGAACGACGTTGTTTCCGACCTTGACCGACCCGGCCAGCCCAACCAGCCCGCAAAGCAGGCAATCGTTGCCGATGACGCAGTTGTGGCCGACCTGCACGAGGTTATCGATCTTGGTGCGGTCGCCCACCACGGTGTCGCGGATGGTGCCCCGGTCGACGGCGGAATGGGCGCCGACCTCGACATCGTCGCCGATGCGCACGGCGCCAAGGCTGTGGATGCGGACATAGGATTGCGATGCGATATCGCCTTGGTCGCCCAGGGACTGGCGCGCCCGCTCCACGCCCGAGACATCCGGCGTGACATAGGAAAACCCGTCCGCCCCCACCACCGCGTTGGGCTGGGCAATGAAGCGGTCGCCGATGACGACGCGGGCGCAGATGCGCGCGCCTTCCCGCAGAAAGGCTTTCTCGCCCAGCACCGCGTCGGTGCCGACAAAGCTTTGCGGTCCGATGACGCTGTGCGCGCCGATGCGCGCACCGGCGCAGATCACCGCCAGAGGACCGACCGAAACATTCTCGCCAAGTTGCGCGGTCTCGTGGATGACGGCCGAAGGGTGGATGCCCTCGTCCCAGCCCTGGCCGGGGTCGAACATGGTGCTGAGTCCCGACATCACGTAGCGCGGCCGTGGCGCGACGATAGCGGCGGAAAGTCCGAGCGCCTGCCAGTCGGCCCCGTCCCAGACGAGCGCGGCACGGGCCGCGCCCTGTGATAAATTCCGGGCATATTCAGGCTTCATGGCCAGGGCGAGGTCGTCTGCCGTGGCGTCGGCAGGCTCGGAGACCCCGGTGACCGTCACGGTGACATCGCCCAGGGCCGTGGCCCCGAGTGCATGCGCGATTTGCTCGATCGTGTAGGACATGTCCGACCCCTTGCGTTTGGGGCCGGTTTATCCTCGAACGCCGGGCAGCGAAACCCCTGCCTGTTCCAGTGCGGACCAAATCTGCGCATCACGCCCATAGACATCCGCACGGTAATTGGTGTGCCCCTTGGGAGAGGTCACGGCGGTACGATAGATGATGTGCACCGGCACGTGGGTTTCCAGGTCGACCTTGGTTTCACGGCCCGTATTCAGGATGCCGTGGAACTTGCCCCTGGGGTCGGCCTCCTGCACGGCCAGCAGCGTATAGGCGAATTCGAAGGGCTGGTGCAGGCGGATGCAGCCGTGGCTGTAGGCGCGGGTTTCATGGTCGAACAGGTGCTTCTGCGGGGTGTCGTGCAGGTAGATGTTGTACTTGTTCGGGAACATGAACTTCACCAGTCCAAGCGCGTTGCTGCTGGACGGCGGCTGCTTGATGGCGAAGGGAAAGTTACGGGCATTGTATGCGCCGAAATTGATGCTGGAGCGGCTGACCACGCGGCCGCGGCTGTCGACCAGGCGAAGGTGACCTGCCGCGTTGCGGTTACGCTTCATCTGCGGCAGGTATTCCTTGACGGCGATCGAACGCGGGACGTGCCATGTCGGGTTGATGATCATGTGCTCCATCTCGTCCGAGAACTCGGGGCTTTGCCGGTCGGAGGCCTTGGCGCCGATCACCGCGCGGGTGCGGAAGGTCTCGATGTCGTCATCCATGATGCGGGCGGAGAAATCCGTCAGGTTCACCAGGATATGGCGCTTGCCCCGGCCCTGGGGCAGGTTCAGCCAGCGTTCGCGCTCCATTGCCACGATGACCGATTTCAGGCGCTCCTCGGCGGTGGTGTTGATCTGGTTGAGCGTGCTTTCGCCGGCGACGCCGTCGGGCTCCAGCCCGTGATCGCGCTGAAAGTCCATCACCGCCTTCTGGATGGTGACGTCATAGCTTTGCGTCGCGGTGCGCCCCAGGTAGCCCTGGGCCATGAGCCGGTTGCGCAGCGCGGTCACGGCGGCGCCTGTGGCGCCCGGCTCGAGCTTGCCGCCCGGCACGGTCGGGCCCCAGCCCCCCTCGGCGACCAGGGCTTCGAGCCGCATCTTTTCCTTCATCAGGCGTTTGTACTCGTTGGTCGAGGGGGCCAACTGGCGGATGAACTGGCGCGGCTCGCGGCTGGCGGCAAAGGCGGTCAGGGTGCGGGTGCGGTCGTAGTCGCGCAGCTCACGCTTGATGGCGGGGACCACGCGGCGCGGATCCAGCACGCCGGTGCGCATGTCGTCGGCCAGGTTCAGGAACGCCTTGCTGAGCGCCACCTCGGCAAAGCCGATATCGCGCGGGGTGCGGGCGGCGCGCAGCATGTTTTCGAGCGCGTCGATGTCATAGCGCGACTGCGGCAGGCCGTGGGCGGATACAGTCTCGAGCGCCAGAAACAGCGCCTGGCGGCGTGGACGGTGGACGGTCTCGTCAGTCCAGATTCCGCGAAAGCCGGTGCTGCGATAAAATGCGGCAAGATCGCGGTCATCGGAGGCGGCCTCGGCGACGGCCTGCTTGAAGGCGGTGACTTGCGCCGAGGCGGGCTGTGGCGCGGACACCCAGAAGACAACCGCCATGACGGCGCTGAGGATGGTGGTGAAAATGCTGGTGTGCCCGAAGATGCGCAACGCGCTGCTCATGCCGTTCTCCAAATCGACGATTGCCCTGCGTGCACAACAAGCGCACGCGATCATTAGTTCCTATGGCAGGAGGAACTGTCCAATCACAATTGGTTTTAAACGTAAAATCCGGCACATGTTGCAGCCAGGACGCGGAGCGGCGCGCGCTTGCAAACCACGCCTGACCGAAATTTGCGCAAATTCTTGCCGAAAACCCATGCGCCATGGAACCCTCGGGCATTCACCCCTTGGTAACCGAATCCCGATATGCAATAACACTCCTACATCTGGGGATGAGATGAACAGAGCCGCTACTTAACGCGGCAACAGGCAAGCGACGGGACAGGCGCTAACAACATGACCGATCAAAGCTCGACGAGCGTAACGCGGCGTGCGTTACTGGGTGCATTTGCAGCTACGACAGTGGTCGCAGCACCAACGTTTTCCAACGCAGCAGGGTTCCTTCGGGGCGCAGGCGACATTCGCCGCCTGACCATGGCCTCGCCCCGCACCGGTGAAAAGATCGACACGATCTACTGGATCGAAGGGGAATACATCAAGGACGCGGTCCAGGAGATCAACCTCTTCATGCGCGACTGGCGCACCAACGACGTCCACCACATCGACATGCGCACGATGGATATCATGGCAGCGGCCCACAACCTGATGGATGTGAACGAGCCCTATCTTCTGCTCTCCGGCTACCGCAGCCCCAAGACAAACGCGATGCTGCGCTCGCGCTCCAGCGGTGTGGCCAAGAATTCGCGCCACCTGCAAGGCCAGGCGGCGGACCTGCGGATGCACTCGCGCTCGGTCAACCAGATGTTCCGTGCGGCTTCGGCCTGTCGCGGCGGCGGAGTGGGCCGTTACTCGGGCTCCAACTTCGTGCACATGGATTGCGGCCCGGTCCGCAGCTGGGGCCGTTAAGACCCGCGCGACGAAACGCAAATATGTCTGTTCAGCACCGGCCCGGCGAGGTCGGTGTTTTTGTTTTCGGACGGGAGATCCCGGATCATGTCCGGGATGGGCTGGCGTTGGTTTTGTCCGGCACGTCTCTCACGCGGACGTCATCCCGGACTTGATCCGGGATCTCTGGCCGGTTTCGACGGGCCGCGGCGCCCCTACCCCAGCCTGGCCATCCGCGCGTCGCGCAGGCGGGCGAAGTCGTCGCCTGCGTGATAGGACGACCGCGTGAGCGGCGTGGCCGAGACCATCAGGAAGCCCTTGCCATAAGCCGCCTTTTCGTAGGCCGCGAACTCGTCAGGATGCACGAAGCGGTCGACCGCATGGTGCTTGGGCGTTGGCTGAAGGTATTGGCCGATGGTCAGGAAATCGACATCGGCGGCGCGCATGTCGTCCATCACCTGGTGCACGGCCTGACGCTCTTCGCCCAGGCCCACCATGATGCCGGACTTGGTGAAGATGCCCGGATCGAGCTCCTTGACGCGTTGCAGCAGGCGCAGGCTGTGGAAGTAGCGGGCGCCGGCGCGGACCTCGGGATAAAGCCCCGGCACGGTTTCGAGGTTGTGGTTGAAGACATCCGGTTGCGCCGCGACCACGACCTCGAGCACAGCCGGGTCGCAATGCAGGAAATCCGGCGTCAGGATCTCGATCGTGGTGCCGGGCGACCGGTGGCGGATGGCGCGGATGGTCTGGGCGAAATGCTCGGCCCCGCCATCGGTGACATCGTCGCGATCCACCGAGGTGATGACCACGTGATTGAGCCCCAGCTTCTGCACCGCGTCGGCCACGCGCCCCGGCTCGAACGGGTCGAGATCCTCGGGCGGCTTGCCGGTGGCGATGTTGCAGAACGAACAGGCGCGGGTGCAGACCTCGCCCATGATCATCATGGTGGCATGGCCCTGGTTCCAGCATTCGCCGGCATTGGGACAGCCCGCTTCCTCGCAGACCGTGACCAGCTTGTGCTCGCGCATGATCCGGTGGGTTTCCAGATAGCCCTTGCCGACCGGCGCCTTGACGCGAATCCAGTCGGGCTTTTTCGGTTGGGCGTTGTCGGGCCGGTGCGCCTTTTCAGGGTGGCGCTGGTCCGGGATCTTGAGATCGCGCACGAATTTTTCCCCGCAAATCCTTTGGTAACACACTCTATTTATAAGTCACCGCGGTGGGAAGTTCCAGTGATGCAAACCCGTCATGCAAGTGACGGATTCGCGCGTAACGAGTGTCCCACCTCCCGCCGTCCCAGCAAGGACGGTATACGCCCGTGCCCCGTCCGCGCGGGCGCCTTGCACCGGGCGGTATGGCCGGTTGCGCGTGCGCCGCGCCGCTTTATGCTGGCGCGCGAGGCATGAGGCGGGGACAGGATGGATTGGCAGCGGCACCGGCGCGAGGCGCACCGACTGAGCCAGACGCAGGAATACCTGAAGCAGATCGTCTATGGCGGCAATGACGGGATCGTGACCACCTTCGCCATCGTGGCAGGCTTCGCCGGCGCCCAGGCCGAGGGCGTGGCGCAGATCGGCGGCGTCGCGGTTCTGGTCTTCGGCCTTGCCAACCTTTTTGCCGACGCGATCAGCATGGGGCTGGGCGAATTCCTGTCGCTGCGGTCGCAGCACGACCTCTACCGCGCGCGGCGCACCAGCGAGCTGCGCGAGATCGCGGCCGATCCCGAGCATGAGCGGATGGAGCTTTTCGAGATTTTGCGCCAGCGCGGCCTGCCCGCCGGAGAGGCCGACACGGCGGCGACGATCATGTCGAAACATCCCGAGATCATGGCCGACCTGATGATGACCTACGAATTCGGGATGCAGGACCCCGACGAGGACAGCCCCGTGCTGAGCGGGCTCTTCACTTTCGGCTCGTTCATCGTGTTCGGGGCGATTCCGTTGTTTCCCTATTTCGTTCTGGAGGCCACGCAGACGACCTTTCTGCTGTCGATCGGGGCAACAGCGGCGGCGCTGGTGGCGCTTGGCATGCTGCGCTGGAACGCGACGGGCGAACGGATGGGGCGCTGCGTGGGCGAGACGCTGATGGTGGGCGCGATCTGTGCGGTCGCGGCCTTCGGCGTCGGCTGGCTGGTGGGCGGCTGAGCCGCGCCTGCCCCGTCGCTACCCCATCAGGCCCGCGCTGTCGCCCAGCTCTTCGTAATGCCGCTTGAGCCGTTGCAGCGCGATGCGCAGCACGATCTTGCCCGAGCGGGCCGACCAGCCGAGCTTCTTCTCGGTCGTCTCGAGCCCTTCGAGAAAACAGCAGCAGCGCAGCGCCACATCCGCCAGCCCGGGCCCGAGATCGCGCAGTGCACCGATCACGCGGGACTGTGCAGCCTGGGCAGAGCCGTTCCGCGGCGCCGCGGTTGCAAGCGGCGCGGCGCCGGTCAGGATGTCCGGCCAGGCGTCGCGGGGCATTTCGTTAAACAGCGCCATCTCGTAATCCTCGCGCAGGCGTTCGCCGGCGCGGACGAGTTCGGCCGGCAGAAAGCGGCTGCCGTCGCGGTTGCGGCGGCGTGACAGTAGGATCAGAGGCGACTCGGCGATGCCGTAGCGGATGCGGCGCCGTTCTTGGGCGTCGTCTTCGTCGGGCGTGCCGGCGTCGGGTCGTCCGAGGAATGCGGCCTGGCTTTCCTCGAACCCCTGCGCGTGGTTCTCCGCCTGCGCAATGAGTTGGCCGAGCGCGCTGCGCCCTGCCCCGGTGATGGCATAGCGCGAGATCAGGCCGGGGCTGTCGCAGCTGATCCAGGATTTCAGCGCCAGCGCCTCGGCGATGTCGCGGTCGACCACCGCCGTGCGGTTCTGCCCGGCCTCGGATTCGCGCACCACGACGGCCTTGTCCATTTCCGTGGCCACGGCCAGCACGGCGCCTCTTTCGCACAGTCGGCGCAGCACGCGCAGCGCCTCTCGGTTGAGGCGGGTTTCGGTCAGGGTAATCTTGGTTTCGGAAGGTGTCAGGGGCGCGGTCATGCGGGTCTCCTTGCTGCACGAACCGGCATCGGCGTGGGACATGACCTGAGCGCCGAGGCGGCGCAGCGCCTCGTCGACGAGATGATCGTCGCGCAGAGCCTCCAACGCACGGACCTGCCGGGAGACGGTGGAGGCATGACAGCCGAGCTTTCGGGCCAGCGCCCGGATCGACGTGCCGCCCTCGATATGGGCGAGATAGTTGATGGCCGCCGTCGGCACCCATGACAGATCTTGCGAGGCGGGAGGGCCCGCCATGCGTGTATCGCTCATCCGTTTCCCTCCTTGGCCCGATCTCTTGCGACAGGATCAGTTGTCCCCAAAACGCCCACAGAGTTATCCACAAGCAGAATGCAACCTATAGGCGACTTTGTTACCAGTTCGTTAATTTAAAGCCAGTTCGGCAACAGTGGTTTCCTGGGTGTAAACAATTGGCCACAGCGCCGAGCGCAACCAACCGGATTCGCGCAACGCCCACGTGCGTCATGGCACCAAGTATGCCGGACAAACGAAAAAGGAGTGCGACGCCATGACCGACCTGCTTGCCCATCTCGAAACGCTGAAGCGGCCCCGCCTTTTGATCAACGCGGCGCGGATCGGGGCCGCGCAGTATCGCCGGGACATGCACCTGGCCCGGCACCTGGATCACGGAACGGCGCCGGGACACCGCGCGGCGCTGGCGCAGTTGATCGGGCTCGAGGCGGAGCTGGACGCGGCGCGGCGGGCACGGCAGGCGGACTATGCCGTCGCGCGGCATCTAGACGTGCTGATCGCCTTGATGGGAGAGGCGCGGCTGCTGCGCGCCGAGACGGCCGACCCGGCCACTGCACCGGCGCAGGCGGCAGAGCCCGCGCCGGTGGGATGACAGTTCAGGAAAAGGCGTCGGGCATCGAGGCCTTTTTCTCGGCGATATAGGCGTCGAGCGCCTCGAGCACGCCGGGGTCGAGATGAGGCTGCTGGTAGTTCGCCAGCTGCTTTTCGACCCGGGTTACGGCCAGCGCCATGGTGTCCTGCGCGCCCTCGTCGGCCCATTGCTCGAACGGTTTGTAGTCGAGCATTTCCGAGCGCCAGAAGGCCGATTTGAAGTTCGCCTGTGTATGGGCGCAGCCAAGGTAGTGCCCGCCGGGGCCGACCTCGCGGATGGCGTCCATCGCCTGGCCGTTCTCGTCGGTGTAGATGCCCTTGGCGAGGTGGTGGTAGACGCCCAGCTGGTCGGCATCCATCACGAACTTCTCGAACGAGGAGACCAGCCCGCCTTCGAGCCAGCCGCAGGAGTGCAGCATGAAATTGACGCCGGAGAGAAGCCCCATGTTGAGGCTGTTGGCGGTCTCGTAGGCGGCCTGCGCGTCGGGCAGCTTGGAGCCGTTGAACGACCCCGCCGAACGGTAGGGCAGCCCGAGGCGCCGGGCGAGTTGCCCCGCGCCATAGGTGATGTGCGCGGCCTCTGGCGTGCCGAAGGTGGGCGCGCCGGAGTTCATGTCGATCGAGGTGACGAACGCGCCCATGATGACGGGTGCGCCGGGATTGCAGAGCTGGTTGAAGGCCACGCCGGCCAGCGCCTCGGCCAGAACCTGCGTCAGGGTGCCGGCCACGGTCACCGGCGCCATGGCGCCACCGACGATGAAGGGCGAGACGATGCAGGCCTGGTTGTTTTTCGCGTAGACCTCCATCGCGCCCATCATCACCTCGTCGAAGGTCAGCGGCGAGTTGATGTTGATGAGCGAGGTCATCACGGTGTTCTGCTGCACGAAATCCTTGCCGAAGAGGATGCCGCACATGTCGACGCTGTCCTGCGCGCGGGAAGGCTCGGTGACCGAGCCCATGAAGGGCTTGTCCGACAGCACCATGTGGGCACGCAGCATGTCGAGGTGCCGCTTGTTGACGGGGATGTCGGTGGGTTCGCACACGGTGCCGCCCGAATGGTGCAGCCACTTGGACATGTAGCCCAGTTTCACGAACTTCTCGAAATCGGCCATCGTCGCGTATCGCCGGCCGCCGGCGCTGTCGCGCACGAAGGGCGGGCCGTAGACCGGGGCGAAAACGAGGTTGTTGCCGCCCACCACGACATTGCGCTCGGGGTTGCGGGCGTGCTGGGTGTACTCGGACGGCGCGGTCTTGATCAACTCTCGCGCGAGGCCGCGGGGAATGTGCACCCGCTCGCCCTGCACGTCGGCGCCCGCGTCCTTCCACATCTGCAGGGCGCGCGGGTTTTCGACGAAATTGACGCCGATCTCTTCCAGGACGGTTTCGGCGTTGTGCTCGATCATTTCGAGCGCCTCGTCGTTGAGGATCTCGTAGTTCGGGATCTTGCGCTCGATATACTTGGCGGTTTCGATGCTGACGGCGGTACGCTCTGCGCGGCGGGCTGCGCCGCCTCCGCCCCGGGCCCGTCTGCGAGCTGCTGCTTCGGCCATATTCTGGTTCCCCAACGTGGACTTGCACCCATGACAGGGTGCGACTGTCCCCTTAAATATCCACTAACGCGACCGAGTCGCGGGAGATTTGCGCCGTTTCACGGTCTATAACGACATTCGGCGGGGATGAAAGCTGGCGGCGGGCAGGTGCGCGTGGGCTCTCGCCCACCCTACGCGATGTGGTGGTGCGTCATGTTCATGCGAGGCTGGGTCAAGCACGCTCAAACCTGTTGCATCGCACACGGGCTTTTCATATGGCCTCTGCATGACCCAGCATGACCGCCTCCTCATCATCGACTTCGGCAGCCAGGTGACGCAGCTGATCGCGCGCCGCCTGCGTGAACTGAGCGTCTATTGCGAAATTCATCCGTTTCAGAACGTCACCGACGATTTCCTCAAGGAGTTCGCCCCCAAGGCAGTGATCTTTTCCGGCGGTCCCGACACGGTGACACGCGACGGCGCGCCGCGCCCACCGGAATCGGTCTATGACCTTGGCGTGCCGATCCTGGGCATCTGCTATGGCCAGCAGGTCATGATGCAGGACCTGGGCGGGCGCGTCGAAGGCGGCAAGATCTCGGGCGGCGGCGGCACGGCAGAGTTCGGCCGGGCCTGGGTGTCGCCCACCGACGAGCGCATCGACCTGCTGGCGGGCTGGTTTTTGGGCGAGCGCGAGCAGGTGTGGATGAGCCATGGCGATCACGTGGCCGAGCTTGCGCCCGGTTTCGCGGTCTATGGCACCTCGCCACATGCGCCGTTTGCGATCACCGCCGATCTTGAGCGGGATTTCTATGCGGTTCAGTTCCATCCGGAAGTGCATCACACCCCCAATGGCCGCACGCTCTACGAGAATTTCGTCAAGCGTGCGGGGTTCAAGGGTGACTGGACCATGGCCGCCTATCGCGAGGAGATGGTCGAGGCGATCCGCGAGCAGGTGGGCGACTCGAAAGTGATCTGCGCGCTGTCGGGCGGCGTCGACAGTTCGGTGGCCGCGGCCCTCATTCACGAGGCGATCGGCGAGAACCTCACTTGCGTCTTCGTCGATCATGGCCTGCTGCGCCTGAACGAGGGCGAAGAGGTCGTGGGCATGTTCCGCGATCACATGAACTTGCGCGTGATCCACGCCCAGGAGCAGGACCTGTTCCTGGGCGAACTGGACGGCGTCTCGGACCCCGAGACCAAGCGCAAGATCATTGGCAAGCTCTTTATCGACGTGTTCCAGAAATACGCCGACGAGATCGAGGGCGCGGCATTCCTGGCGCAAGGCACGCTCTACCCGGATGTCATTGAATCGGTCAGCTTTTCCGGCGGCCCCAGCGTGACGATCAAGAGCCACCACAACGTGGGCGGCCTGCCCGAAAAAATGGGGCTGAAGCTGGTCGAGCCGCTGCGCGAATTGTTCAAGGACGAGGTCCGCATACTGGGGCGCGAGCTGGGCCTGCCCGACAGTTTCATCGGGCGCCACCCCTTCCCCGGCCCGGGCCTGGCGATCCGCTGCCCCGGAGAGATCACCCGCGACAAGCTGGAGATCCTGCGCAAGGCGGATGCCGTCTATATCGACCAGATCCGCAAGCACGGGCTTTACGACGAGATCTGGCAGGCCTTCGTCGCGATCCTGCCGGTGCGCACCGTGGGCGTGATGGGCGACGGGCGCACCTATGACTATGCGTGCGCCCTGCGCGCTGTCACGAGCGTGGACGGCATGACCGCCGATTACTACCCGTTCAGCCACGATTTCCTGGGCGAGACCGCGACGCGGATCATCAACGAGGTCGAGGGTATCAACCGGGTCACATATGACATTACCTCGAAGCCGCCGGGCACCATCGAATGGGAATGACCGAGACGGCGGAGCCTGCGCCGCAGGTCCTGCGCGCGGGGCTGTTCATGATGGGTGCCGTGGCATCCTTCACCTTGATGGCGGTGGCAGGGCGGGAGGTGAGCTTCGAGCTTGATACCTTTGAAATCATGATGTTTCGCAGCATCGTGGGGTTGGTGGTGGTACTTGCTGTCGTGCTGCTGACAGGGCGGCTGCACGAATTGCCGACGCAAAAGACCGGAACGCATCTGCTGCGCAACGTCTTTCATTTCACCGGTCAGAACCTGTGGTTCTTCGCGATCACCATGATCCCGCTGGCGCAGGTCTTCGCGCTGGAATTCACCACGCCGTTGTGGGTGTTGATCCTGTCGCCCCTGATGCTGGGCGAACGGATGACGCGCATCCGCGTGATCGCGGCGGTGCTGGGGTTCATCGGCATCCTGATCGTCGCCCGGCCCAGCCCCGAGACACTGAATATCGGCACGCTGGCGGCGGCCGCCTGCGCCATCGGTTTCGCGGGCACGTATATCTTTGCCAAGCGGCTGACGCGGACGGAGACGTTGGCCTGCATCCTGTTCTACATGACGTTGATGCAAGTGGTGTTCGGGCTGATCTGCGCGGGCTATGACGGCGATATCGCCCTGCCTTCGGCCCAAAGCCTGCCGTGGCTGGTGGCGATCGGCATCTGCGGGCTGACGGCGCATTTCTGCATCACCTCGGCGCTGGCGCTGGCCCCCGCCACCCTGGTCAGCCCGATCGACTTCATGCGGCTGCCGGTGATCGCGATCGTGGGCCTGCTGGTTTATAACGAGGCGGTGAGCGTGTTCGTCTTCGTCGGCGCGGTCCTGATTTTCGGGGCCAATTACCTGAACCTCTGGGCGGAGACCCGCAAGAGGTGAACGCTTCGGTTCGGTTGAGACCGAAGCTGTGACATTCTTGCACGCACGTCCCCTGCTCCTCGACTCATGACGTCGGGTAAAAATTGACCGGTTTTCACACGTAACAGTAGTGTGAACTCAATGTTCTGGAGGAGAGGAACTCATGAAAAAACTGGCACTGGCCGCCACCACTCTCGGCCTTGCGACAGGCGCCGCCCACGCGGGCGGACTGGACCGCAGCTATACCCCCATCGACCCGCTGTTCGAGCAAGGCAACTATGCCGAACTGTCCTATGGCTTCACCATGCCCGACGTGACCGGCTCGGACTTGCTGGGCAACCCGATCAGCAATGTCGGCGGTGACTACGGGCAGGCCGGGTTCGCGGTGAAGCTCGACTTCAACGACAAGCTGTCGCTGGCGATGATCTACGACCAACCTTATGGCGCAGACGTGCGCTATGGCGGCAACCCGGCGACGACGCTGCTGGGCGGCACGCGTGCCGACGCCGAGACGCACGCCCTGACCACGCTCGTGCGTTACAAGATCACCGATCGGTTCTCTGTCTACGGTGGTCCCCGCTTCGTGACAGCTGGCGGCGGAATCACCCTGTCGGGCCTCGCCTATGGTCCGCTGAGCGGCTATAACGTGGAATTTGCCGACACCACGGGTGCGGGCTATGTCGCTGGTGCGGCCTATGAAATCCCCGATATCGCCCTGCGTGCTGCACTGACATACCACTCGTCGGTCGACATCTCGCTGAGAACGACGGACAACATCGGGACCCCGGTCGGGATCACCGAGTCCGAGCTTCCGCAGAGCGTAAAACTGGCGGTTCAATCTGGCATCAACCAGAGCACCCTGCTTTTCGGGTCCGTGCGCTGGTCCGAGTGGGAAGCGTTCTCTCTGGACCCGCCGAACCCGCTGGTGCCGAACCTGGCCGAGCTGGACAACGTCGTCACCTACGAGATCGGCGTCGGCAAGCGTTTTACCGAGAAGTTCTCGGGCAGCGTGTCGGTTTCCTATGAGGATGGCGGCAGCGACGACCTGGTATCGCCGCTGGCCCCGACCAGCGGCCAGATCGGGCTGACCGTGGGCGGCGAGTACAGGATCAACGACAAGATGGATGTCTCGGGCGGTATCCGTTACACGTGGCTGGGCGACGCGCAACCCGAGACCGGCACACCGGACACGGCACGCGGCAATTTCGACAACAACTCCGCCGTCAGCCTGGGCCTGAAGTTCGGCTATCACTTCTGAGCTTTCACGCGACGAAAGATCGGAAAACCCCGCCGTCCACTCCGGCGGGGTTTTTCTTTTGGCCTATCGCTTTGAGGTTTGACGCCTGCCGCAGCGCTGTCTACCAAAGCGGCGATAAGGAGAGGCCGGACCATGATTTATCAGACCGCGCAGGACTGGCGCGATGCGCCGCACAAACGGGTGCTGTTCTACGGCATGTCGGGCCTGGGCAAGACCCACCTGTCGAACATGCTGCGCGATGCGGGCGACTGGTTTCACTATTCCATCGATTACCGGATCGGCACCCGCTATATGGGCGAGCTGATCGCCGACAACGCCAAGGCGCACGCGATGAAGGTGCCGTTCCTGCGCAACCTGCTGATGACGGATTCGATCTATATCGGGTCGAACATCACGTTCGAGAACCTGTCGCCGGTCTCGACCTACCTGGGAAAACCGGGCGATCCGGACAAGGGCGGATTGCCGATCGACGAATACCGCGTGCGGCAGGAACAGTTTCGCCGGGCGGAGGTGAACGCGCTGATGGATACCGGCCATTTCATCGAGCGTGCCGGGCGGCTGTATGGCTATCCGCATTTCGTCTGCGACACCGGCGGGTCGATCTGTGAATGGGTGGATGGAGACGATCCGGACGATCCGATCCTGACGGAACTGTCCTCTCACTGTCTTTTGATCGGGCTGAAGGGCGATGAGGCGCACCGGCAAGAACTGATCCGCCGGTTCGACCGTGCGCCCAAGCCGATGTGTTACCAGCCAGAGTTCCTGGCCGGCGCATGGGCGGAATACCTTAGCGAAAACAACGTCGAGGAAGGCGATGTTGAACCCGATCACTTCATTCGCTGGACCTATGCCCGCGCGCTGGCCCACCGCGCGCCGCGCTATGCGGCGATGGAGAAATGGGGCATCACGCTCGATCATGACGAGGTGGCGCAGGTCACAACCGCGGACAGGTTCGAGGCGCTGGTCGCCCGGGCCCTTGAGCGTAGCGGATAAACAGTTATCTATCGCGGATTCCCGATACAGGTTCCCCAATGCCCATAAAGATCCCTGCCAGCCTGCCCGCCTTTGACGTCCTCACCCGCGAGGGCGTGATGGTGATGGACGAGGATCAGGCGGCGCGACAGGATATCCGGCCCCTGAGGATCGGGCTGCTGAACCTGATGCCCAAGAAGATCCAGACCGAGAACCAGTTCGCGCGCCTGATCGGCGCGACGCCGCTGCAGATCGATCTGAGCCTGATCCGCATGTCCGAGCATCGCACCAAGAACACCGCCGCCGACCACATGGAGAGCTTCTATCGCCCCTTTTCAGAGGTCGAGGCGACGGGCGAGAAGTTCGACGGGCTGATCATCACCGGCGCGCCGATCGAGCACCTGGAGTTCACCGATGTCACCTATTGGGACGAGCTGATGCGCGTCTTCGAGTGGACCCAGACGCACGTGCATTCCACCTTCGGCGTCTGCTGGGGCGGGATGGCGATGATCAACCAATTCCACGGCGTGAAAAAGCACCTGCTGGACGCCAAGGCGTTCGGTTGTTTCCGGCACAGCAACATGGCGCCGGCCTCGCCCCTGTTGCGTGGATTTTCCGACGATTGCGTGATCCCGGTCAGCCGCTGGACCGAGATGCGCCGCGCCGAGATCGAGGCGGTGCCGGGGCTGGAGATTCTCCTGGACAGCGACGAGGTGGGCCCCTGCCTGGTGCGGGACGACACGGCGCGCGCGCTTTATATCTTCAATCACCTGGAATATGACAGCGACACGCTGAAACAGGAATACGACCGGGACGTCTCCCAGGGCACGCCGATCAACGTGCCGTGCAACTATTACCCCGGGGATGATCCGAGCTGCCCGCCGCAGAACCGCTGGCGCAGCCATGCGCACCTGCTTTACGGCAACTGGATCAACGAGATCTACCAGACCACCGCCTTTGATATGCAGCAAATCGGGCTAGGTTCCCGCCGGTAGGTGGCAAGGATCGTTCGGGGAGCGGGTTTGGACATGAAACGCAAGCTGGTACTGGCGGCGCTTGGCGCGGTGGCATTGCTGTCGAGCTGCGCCGGGCTGGCCGAGGTCAAGGAACGCTCGGCCGAGGATGCCCACCCGCCGCTGGGCCACCTCATCGAGGTGGACGGCACCCGCGTGCATGTCTGGGTCGAGGGGTCGGGGCCGGACGTGGTGCTGATCCACGGTGCGGGCGGCAATTTGCGTGACTTCACATTCGACCTGGCGAAACGGCTGACACCGCGCTACCGGGTCATTGCCTTCGACCGGCCGGGCCTGGGGTATACCGAGAGGCTGCCGGGCTATGGCGGGGTGGGCAGCACCGAGGGCGAGTCCCCGCGCGAACAGGCGGCACTCTTGCAAAAGGCCGCCCGCCAGGTCGGCGTGCGGCGGCCCGTGGTGGTGGGCCACAGTTTCGGCGGGGCCGTGGCGCTGGCCTGGGGGCTGAACGCGCCACAGGAGACCTCGGCGCTCGTCCTGCTGGCGAGCGTGTCGAACCCCTGGCCCGGCGAGCTTGGCACCTTCTACAACGTGACCGGTACCGCCCTCGGCGGGGCGGCGGCGGTGCCGCTCATCACCGCGCTGGCGTCGGCGGAGCGGGTGCAGCGCAGCATCGCGGGCACCTTCGCGCCGCAAAAGCCCCCGCGCGGCTATTCGGACTATCTCGGCCCCGGCCTGACCCTGCGCCGCGAGACGTTGCGGGCCAATGGCCAGCAGGTGCTGGGCCTGCGCCCGCATATCGTGGCGATGTCGCAGCAATATCGCGACGTGCTGCGGATGCCGGTCGAAATCGTGCATGGCGATGCGGACGACACCGTACCGCTGGAGGTACACTCGATCCCGCTGTCGAAACAACTGCGCAATGGCAATCTGACCGTTCTGGAAGGCGTGGGCCACATGCCGCATCATGTCCGGCCCAGGGCGAGTGTCGCGGCAATCGACCGCGCGGCCTCTCGCGCCGGATTGCGTTAAGCCGCTTAACATCTCATAGTTGCCCCGAAATCAAGGGAGTGGCCCATGAAGCTGCCTTTCGACGGCGCGATCAGCACCTATTTCAACTCCGAGGCCCCCGAGGAGGTGCGCAACGCCATCCGCCGGGCCGACAAGGGCGATATCCTGTCGCCCGATTACCCGCATTCCGACCGGATGCCGCGCAAGGCCTACGATCAGGATCTGCACCGGCTTCAGATCGAACTGGTCAAGTTGCAGGCCTGGGTCAAGGAAAGCGGCGCGCGGGTCGTCTGCGTCTTCGAGGGCCGCGACGCGGCCGGCAAGGGCGGCACGATCAAGCGGTTCCGCGAAAACCTCAACCCCCGCGGCGCGCGCGTGGTCGCCCTGCCCAAGCCGACCGAGACGGAAGCCACGCAATGGTATTTCCAGCGCTATATCGATCACCTGCCGACGGGCGGCGAAATGGTGTTCTACGACCGGTCCTGGTACAATCGCGGGGTGGTGGAAAAGGTTTTCGGTTTCTGCACCGACGACCAGCGCGAGCATTTCTTTCACCAGGTCGGCGATTTCGAAAAGATGCTGGTGGACGAGGGCATCCACCTCTTCAAGTTCTGGCTGAACGTGGGCCGCGCCGAACAGCTGCGCCGTTTCATGAAGCGCGAGAGCGATCCGCTGAAGCAATGGAAGCTCAGCTGGATCGACGTGGAGGGCCTGAAGAAGTGGGACGCCTATTCCGAGGCGATATCCGAGACGCTGGCGCGGTCGCACAGCACCCATGCCCCCTGGACCGTCGTCCGCTCGGACGACAAGCGGCGGGCGCGGACCGAGGCTATCCGGCATGTGCTGCTCAATATCGACTACGACCGCAAGCTGCCGAAATCGGTGGGCAGTCCCGATGCGTCCGTCTGCGGCGGGCCCGAGATCTGGGATGCCTAAGCGCGGCTATCACCACGGCAACCTGCGCCAGGCGCTGGTCGATGCGGCGCTGACCTTGATCGAGGAAAAAGGCCCGACCGGCTTCACCCTGTCGGAGGCCGCCAAGCAGGCGGGCGTGACCCCGGCGGCGGTCTATCGCCATTTCAGCGGGCGCGAGGACCTCATCGCCGAGGCGGCGCGCCAGGGATACGAGATCTTCGCGGACGTGATCGAATACGCCTATGGCACCGGGCGGACTGCGCTCAGCGCGTTTTCCGCCACGGGCCGCGCCTATCTCGCCTTCGCCCGGAAATACCCCGGCCATTACATCGCGATGTTCGAAAGCGGGATCTCGGTCAATCGCAACGCCGATCTGGCCGCCGTGTCGGGCCGCGCCCGCGCCGTGCTGGAACGCGCGGCCGAGGGCCTCTCGGCCCATATCCCGCCGGACAAGCGCCCGCCCACCGCGATGGTCTCGGCCCATGTCTGGGCGCTGTCGCACGGCGTCGTCGAGCTTTTCGCCCGCAACTCGCCCGGCACTCAAAGCCCCTTCCCGCCCGAGGACCTGCTGGAATCCGGCATCGGGATCTACCTGCGTGGATTGGGGATGTTGCCGCCAGACCAATAGGATCCGCCCCCACTCTTCTTCTGGCCAAAAATATCCCGGGGGTTTGGGGGCAGGCCCCCAATCCAACAGATACGGCGCGCCGAAGTCGCTCATTTTGAAAAGATCTCTTTCGCACGAAAAAGGGCCGCCCACCCGGACGGCCCTTTCCGAGACTCTGAACCCAAAGCTTAACGCTTGGAGAACTGGAAGCTCTTGCGGGCCTTGGCGCGGCCGTATTTCTTGCGCTCCACCACGCGGCTGTCGCGGGTCAGGAAGCCTGCGGCCTTCAGCGGCGAGCGCAACGACGGGTCATAAAGCTGCAGCGCCTTGGAGATGCCGTGCTTGACAGCCCCAGCCTGGCCCGACAGGCCGCCGCCCGAGACGGTCGCCATGACGTCGAACTGGTCCTCGACGCCGGCCACCGTGAACGGCTGGCGCAGGATCATCTGCAGCACCGGGCGGGCGAAGTACTTGTTCATTTCCTTGCCGTTCACGGAAACCTTGCCCGAGCCGGGCTTGATCCAGACGCGGGCGACCGCGTCCTTGCGCTTGCCGGTGGCATAGGAGCGGCCCAGCTCGTCGCGGACGGGTTCGCGGGGCGCCTGTTCGGGCGTGCCCTGGACACCGCCGATATCGTCGGTGACGGCTGCTTCGAGACCGTCGAGTGTTTTGATTTCGTCAGCCATGTCTCTTACACCCGCGTGTTTTTCTTGTTCATGGATTTCACATCCAGCACTTCGGGGCTTTGCGCCTCGTGCGGATGCTCGGTGCCGGCGTAGACGCGCAGATTGGTCATCTGGCGGCGTGCAAGGCGGTTCGACGGCAGCATGCGCTTGACGGCCTGCATGACGACACGCTCGGGGTGCGCGCCTTCCAGGATTTCCGCCGTGGTGCGCGACTTGATCCCGCCCGGGTGGCCGGTGTGCCAGTAGTTCGGCTTTTCGCGCTTGTTGCCGGTCAGCTGTACCTTGTCGGCATTGATGACGATGACGTTGTCACCCATGTCCTGGCTCGGTGTGAAGCTGGGCTTGTGCTTGCCACGCAGGCGCGTGGCGACGATCGAGGCAAGGCGCCCGAGAACGATGCCGTCGGCGTCGATCACGATCCACTTCTTGTCGATATCTGCCGGTGTTGCAGAAAAGGTTTTCATGGTCTTGTCCCCAAGGGTCAGAGGGTCATTATTCGGATTGCGGGGTTATATAGGCTTCGCGGAACTGTTCAAGCGGGAAAATGCGGTATATTTCCATGCAAAAACAATCGCCTGTCATTTAGGTATCATATTACCCCATATGGAGTTCTTGATTCACGACCCCGGTCCGCCGCTGGCGACCCTGCTGCTGCTGGCCCTGTCGACGGCGCCTGGCATGGCGCAGAAGATCGTGGTCTGATCGGCTTTGGCCTCGGCGGGGGGCGAGGAGAGTTGTTTTAGGATCAGACGCCGATGCCTTCGGGCGGGTTGTCCAGCAGGCGGCGCAGGCGCTGCATCGCGGCCTCGAAACTGGCCAGGCTCACGCCCGCGTTCACCGCCATGCGCACGGCGTGGGGCGAGGCCGCGTCGCGACAGGCGAAATCCTCGGCCGAGCGGACCTGCACGCCCTGCTCTGCCGCCGCTTGGCAAAAGGCGGAGGTGCGCCAGCCCGGCGGCAGGGTCAGCCACAAGAACGGCACGTCGCGGCGCCATTTCACGTCATGGCGGCCCAGCACGTTCAATGCGCATTGAATGTACTCGTCCGACCGTTCGCGCACCGCATCCATCAGCCCGTCGAGCCCATCATGCGTCAGAAGCGCCGCGATCAGGTCCGAGATCGGCGTGGCGAGGCCGAAGAACGAGGATTCGACCGCCCGGCGCAGCGCCATCGACTGCCCCTCGGGCGCCAGCGCGAAACCGACGCGCAGCGCGGGCGTGAGGGATTTCGACAGCGACGCCACGTACCAGCCGCGCTCGGGCGCCAGCATACGGTAGGCCGGGGCCTGGGACGGGCCGATACGGTAGCAATCGTCCTCGAGGATTTGCAGGTCGCAGCGGCGGGCGACCTCGACGATCTCGTCGCGGCGCTTGGCCGGGGTGAAAACGCAGGTGGGGTTGTGCACCTCGGCGGAGGTGAAGAGCATCTGCGCCTGGTGCTTGTGTGCCGCGGCCTCCAGCGCGCCGGGATTGAGGCCATGGGCGTCCATCGTCACCGGGATCACCTCGGCCCGCATCAGGTCGGCGGCGCGGCGGACGCCGGGATAGCACAATTCCTCGACCAGGATCGTCGGGCGGCGGCCGCAAAGCACGGTCTGCATGATCAGGGTGATCGCGTTCTGACCGCCATGGGTCAGTACCACGTCAACCTCGGTGAAACGCCCCAGGGGAACGCGCGACAGGAACCGTGCCGCGGCGGCGCGGGCGGGCTGCATGTTGCGGCGGCTGGGATAATGCATGACACCCGAAGGCGGATCCTCGGCGATCTGCGCCAGAAGCTGCCGGATCAGTCGGGCCTGCCCCACGCTGGGAAGGTGCGGCGAGATCATGTTGACGGCATAGCCGTCGCCGCCCGAATTGTGCTCGACGGTGTCGGCCTCGATCGGGAAGTAATCCGGCGGGATCGGTTTGGGCTCGGCCACGAAGGTCCCCCGCCCGACCTCGGCCACCAGCGTACCGTCATCGGTCAGCCCCGAATAGGCCCGCGCCACGGTGCCCGGCGTGATCCCGAGACGCCAAGCGAGGTCGCGCACCGGCGGCAGCTTGTCCCCCGGCACGAGGCTCTGATTGCCGATCCCGGCGCGGATGGCCTGGATCAGGGCCTTGTATTTGGGGCCTGCCCCTCTCGGCGAGGTCCGGCGTCCAATTTGTACCCATGACAATATTTCCGTGGATTCGGCGTTTGTGGCAATGTATCACTTTATTGTGGCAATCACACGTTATTGTGTCAATACAATTTAGGAAGAAGGACATCGCCATGACCAGTTTCACCCACACCGACCGCCCGGCACTCGAGGGGCTGTCCGCCCGCACCACCCTGCCCGCCCTGTCGCTGATCGCGGTAAAGCTGGCCTGGGCCTATGTCCTGTGGTCGCAGCGATATGAAAGCCGGAAACACCTGGCGCGGTTGGACGATCACATGCTGCGCGATATCGGCCTGACCCCGCGCGAGGCCGACACCGAAGCGCGCAAACCCTTCTGGAGGCCGTAATCGTCCCCGATACGGATCTCTTCCACCTGGGCCGGGGTCACTCCCGGCCCTTTTTTCAAGTCTTGGGCGGGATCGAATACGTCAGGCTGGCCCGCGCCACCGGCTGGTCGAATCCGTCCGAGAAAATCAGCACGTCGCCCACGGCCAGCACGCGCCCCAGCTTCAGCAGGCGGCACTCGGCAATCAGGTCGGTATTGGCGGCCGGCTTGCGCATGAAGTCGATGGAGCAGCTTGTGGTGACCGCCAACGCCTCGCGCCCGGTCATCGACAGGACCGCCATGTAGACCGCCACATCCGCCAGCGCGAATATCGACGGGCCAGATACCGTGCCGCCGGGGCGCAGATGGCGGTCGTCGACGTTCAGGCGCACGCGCAGCGCCATGTCCTCCAGGCTGTCGATGGTGAAATCGCCCTTCACCTGCGGGAAGACCTCGTCGATATAGGCCATGAGATCGGTTGCATTCAGTTTCAGCGGCATGCTTTCCTCCGTGCGCGTGCCGGCGTAAAAAGGCACAAGCCCGGAGGAGGATCAAGATGACAATCCTGGAACGCGAGGACGACGGCGCCATCGCCCGTCTGACGATGAACCAGCCCGAAAAGCTGAACGCGCTGAGCGACGGGATGCTGGAGGCGCTGCAATCCAGTTTCGAGGCCATCGGAGAGGATTCGTCGATCCGCGTGGTCACCCTGGCCGGGGAGGGCAAGGCATTCTGCGCGGGCCATGACCTGAAGGAAATGACCCAAGGTCGCCAGGCCGAGGATGGCGGCAAGGCCTATTTCGCCGATCTTTTTTCGCGGTGCAGCAGACTGATGCGCACGATCCGCGACCTGCCCCAGCCGGTGATCGCCCTGCCCCACGGCATTGCCACCGCCGCGGGCTGTCAGTTGGTGGCGACATGCGACCTGGCGGTGGCGGCCACCGGCACGCGGTTCGGCGTCAACGGGGTGAATATAGGGCTCTTCTGTTCCACGCCGATGGTCGCACTCAGCCGCAACATCCCACGCAAACAGGCCTTCGAGATGCTGACGACGGGCGAATTCATCGAGACCGACCGCGCGATCGAACTGGGCCTGATCAACCGCGCGGTGCCGCATGACGGGCTGCAAGCCGCGGGCGACGCGTTGGCGCATACCATCGCGGCCAAGCTGGGCGCGGCGGTGAAGATCGGGAAGCAGGCTTTCTACCGCCAGCTCGAGATGGGCGTCGACGACGCGTATGCGTTTACCGGCGACGTCATGGTTGAAAACATGATGTGGCGCGACACCGAAGAGGGAATCAGCGCCTTCATCGAAAAGCGCCCGCCGGAGTGGAAACAGGACTAGACGGGCGAGAAACGGCGGGCTTCGGGGCGTGAATATCCGGCCTTTCGGTCGCCACGCGCCCGGAAAGGTTGTGTTTCTTCAATCGGTTCGCCGATTGTTAACGCTTTGCGCCCGCATTGTTGCCAAATAAGCGGTTTTTCCGAGCCTCAATTTAGCCATTATCGACCCGAGGCTGATGCGACAGTCAAAGGGCCCCGCGCCCCGGTTTTTTTAGCAGCTCAGTTTAGTTCCGTCGCATCGGCCTCACGATAAACTGTCGAAAACATCAGCCTGGCCGCGTTTCCTGCGGTACTTGGCAATGTTTCCAAAGCTGCGCCACAGTTTTTCCGCTTTTGCCGTTTTGTCGCCACATTCGATCCGCTACACCCGTTTGCGGGGGCATCGTGTGGGGCTTGCACGACGCTATGATTACGGCGCTATGACATATCGGGTGGCGGTCTTCGGCATCTGGTCCCTCCTGGCCAGTTTCTCTCTGGCCACGTTTTCGGAGGCTTCGGACCTGCCCGACCCGGCGGATCGCGCGGAGTTCCCCACACCGGGGGCCACGTCGGTTCTGCTGGGCCGTGATCTGTTCTTCGACCCGATCCTGTCGGGCAATCGCAACATCGCCTGCGGCACCTGTCATCAGCCCGACATGGGCAGTGGCGACGGCGTATCGCTGTCGCTTGGCGAGGGCGGTCGCGGGCTTGGCCCGGCGCGGAGACGGGCCACCGAGAATCCGCCCAGGCGCCTGCCCCGCAACGCGCCGCCTCTATTCAACCTGGGCGCGGCGGAGTTTACCGCCTTTAACCATGACGGCCGCGTGACCAGCAGCAAGACCGAACGCTACGGCATTGCATTGCCGAAGGAACTCATGCTGGAACGCCCGGTCGGCCTGTTGGCCGCGCAGGCACTTGTTCCGATGGTTTCGGCAGACGAGATGGCCGGCCATCCGGGCGAGAACATCATCGCCGACGCCGTGGCGCAGGGCCGGATCGCGGGCTATGACGGCGCTTGGCAGAAGATCGCCGAGCGGGTCTGGGACATCCCCGCGTATCGTCGCCGGTTCGAGTGGCTGATCGGCCCCGACGAACCCCTGCACATCACTCATATCGCCGCCGTGCTGGCCGATTTCGTCAGTTACGAGTTCCGCGCCACCGACAGCCCGTTCGACGCCTTCCTGTCAGGCCGGGACGAGGCGCTGAGCAACGACCAGCTGCGCGGCATGGCGCTCTTTTATGGCAAGGCGGGCTGTGCCACGTGCCATTCCGGGACGTTTCAAACCGATCACGATTTCCATGCCATTGCCCTGCCCCAGATCGGGCCGGGCAAGGGGCATGGGGCGCACGGCAACTCCGATATCGGGCGTGGGGCGATCACCGGCCGGGCGGAGGACGCCTACAAGTTCCGTACGCCTTCTCTGCGCAACGTGGCGCTGACCGCGCCTTATGGCCATAACGGCGCCTATCGCGACCTCGGCGCGATGATCCGGCATCACGGCGACCCCGGCGCGGGGCTTGCCCAATATCCCGGCCTCACGGCGGCCTTTTTGCCCGATATCGGCGCCGATGAGACCACGCTGGAGGCCGCGATGCAGGACGACGCCGAGGTGCTGAACATCTATGCCGCTGCAACTTTGCCGGGTAACCCGTTGACGGATATGGAGATAACCAATCTCATTGCGTTTCTCGACGCGCTGACCGACCCGGTTTCGCGCGAGGGGCGGCTGGGCGTGCCCGATACCGTGCCGTCGGGCCTGCCCGTTGCGGGACTGCCGGACGACAACTGACCCTTTCCAAACCGGCCGCGACCCCTTAAATGCGGGCGCATGGCAGAGACACTTCATATCGTCGGCGGCGGCATGGCCGGGTCCGAGGCCGCGTGGCAGGCCGCCAACATGGGCGTGCGCGTGGTCATCCACGAGATGCGCCCCAAGGTCGGCACCTTCGCGCACCAGACCGGCGACCTGGCCGAGATGGTCTGTTCCAACTCCTTCCGCTCGGACGATGACGAGCAGAATGCCGTGGGCCTCTTGCACTGGGAAATGCGCCAGGCCGGCGGGCTTATCATGGAAATGGCCGAGACCCACCGCCTGCCCGCCGGCGGTGCCCTGGCCGTGGACCGCGAGGCATTCTCGCAAGGGGTGACCGCCCGGCTGCGCGCGCATCCCAATGTCACGGTTGAGGAAGGTGAAGTGACCTCGTTGCCCGACGATGGCCGCTGGATCTTCGCCACCGGTCCGCTGACCACTCAAGGTCTGGGGGCGGCCATTGCCGCCGAAACGGGGACCGACCGGCTGGCCTTTTTCGATGCCATCGCGCCGATCGTCTATTACGACACGATCGACATGAGCCAGGCGTGGATGCAATCGCGCTATGACAAGGGGGCAACCGAGGAGGAGCGTACCGCCTATCTCAACTGCCCGATGACGCGCGACCAGTACGAGACCTTCATCGATGCCCTGCTGGCCGCCGACAAGACCGAGTTTCACGAGGGCGAGACGGCGACCTATTTTGACGGCTGCCTGCCCATCGAGGTGATGGCCGAACGGGGCCGAGAGACGCTGCGGCATGGCCCGATGAAACCCGTGGGCCTGACCAACCCGCACCAGCCGGATGTAAAGCCCTGGGCCGTGGTGCAGCTGCGCCGGGACAACGCGCTCGGCACGCTCTACAACATCGTCGGCTTCCAGACCAAGATGAAGTACGGCGCGCAAACAGATGTTTTCAAAATGATTCCCGGTTTGGAGAATGCCAGCTTCGCGCGCCTGGGCGGCATCCACCGCAACACGTTCCTGAATTCGCCCACGCTGCTGGACGACCAAATGCGCCTGCGCGCCAGGCCACACATCCGCTTCGCCGGCCAGATCACCGGCGTCGAGGGTTATGTCGAATCCGCCGCCATGGGCCTCTTGGCCGGGCGTCTGGCCGCGGGTGAAATCCTGGGCCGCCCCCTGCCCGCACCGCCGCAGGACACCGCCATGGGCGCGCTGATCCACCACATCACCGGCGGGGCCGAGGCCAAGACATTCCAGCCGATGAACGTCAATTTCGGCCTCTTCCGCCCCGTCGACGGGCTCAAGGGCGGGCGCCGGGGGCGGCGTGACCGCTACAAGGCCTACACCGACCGGGCCAAGGCGGCTTGGACCGGCTGGCTGGGCGAAACAGAAGTGGACGCCGCCGAAACCGTGTGATCTTGTTCGGACATGGCTGAGAATTTTTTCGACAAGGCCTATAACACGGCCGATCCGGATCAGACCCGCGCGCTCTATGACGCGTGGGCGGCCAGCTATGACGCCGAAATCGCAGCCAACGGTTATGCCACGCCGGGCCGCGTGGCCGACGCGATGTTCCGCTTTACCAAGGAACCCGAGGCGCCGCTTCTGGATTATGGCTGCGGCACGGGCCTGTCGGGGCTGGCACTGAAGCTCGCGGGGTTCACCACGCTCGATGGCATGGACCCCAGCCACGAGATGCTGGACGGCGCCCGGCGCAAGGCCGTCTACCGTACCCTGACACGGATCGATCTGTCGGACCCTGCCCCGATCCCGGCGGGAGCCTATCGGGCCATTACCTGCATCGGCGTGATCGGTACCGGCGCGGCGCCGGCTTCGACGCTCGACCTGGTGATGCGCGCGCTGCCCAAGGGCGGTCTGCTGGGGTTCAGCCTGAACGACCACGCGCTGGCCGACCCGCAATACGAGGGCGCGTTGAATGGCTGGCTCGACTGCGGCGCGGCGCGGCTGCTGTTTCGCGAGCACGGGCCCCACCTGCCCGGCCAGAACTTGAAGTCCAACGTCTATATCATTGAGAAAGCGTGATTTTCCGAACGAGGTTCGCCCCGTCTCCGACGGGCCCCCTGCATCTGGGACATGCCTATTCGGCATTGCTGGGGCATGACATGGCGCGGGCGCGCGGCGGCGCCTTTCTGCTGCGAATGGAGGACACCGACCTGCAACGCAGCAAACCGGAATGGGACGCGCAGATCCTCGACGACCTGACATGGCTGGGCCTGAGGTGGGACGGGCCCGTGCTGCGCCAATCCGAGCACCTCGGAAGCTACGATCCCGCGCTGGACCAGCTCGCCGCGATGGACCTGCTCTATCCCTGCTCCTGCTCGCGCAGCCAGATCCAGGCCGCGCTCGCCGCCCCGCAGGAAGGCGTCACCCACGAGGTCTATCCCGGAACCTGCAAGCATCGCAGCATGTCGAGCCGCCGGCCCGGCGACGCGCTGCGCCTGCATCTGGACAGGGCGCTGGCGCATTTCGGCGGCCTCTATCCCGACTTCGAGGAAACCGGCCCGTTGCATACCGGCACACACCGGATCGACCCGGACCACGCCCTGCGCGAGATCGGCGACGTTGTCCTGTCGCGCAAGGGCGAGGATATCGTCGCATATTTCCTCGCCTCCGCGCTCGATGACATTCGGCAGGAGATCACCGACGTTGTGCGAGGTGAGGATCTCTTCGGTTTCGTGCCGATCCAGGTGATCCTGCTCAGCCTTCTGGGCCATGCGATACCGCGCTATCACCATCACCGCCTGATCCGTGACGAGGAGGGCAAGCGCCTGGCCAAGCGCGACGACGCCCGCAGCATCGCCACCTATCGCGACGCGGGCAAGACCCCGGACGATATCCGCATCATGATCGGGCTGTAACGCACGGAATTCCCGGCTTTTTCTTGCCGGAAATACTCATGGCGCGACCGGCGCCATAAGCTCGACCTCGAGTCCCTCTCGGACACCTGTATAGAAGCAGCTGCGCCGGTTGGTATGGCAGGCCGGCCCGGTCTGGTCGACCAACACCAGCAGGCAGTCACGGTCGCAATCCACCCGGAATTCCACCAGCTTTTGCACGTGACCCGAGCTTTCGCCCTTGATCCAGAACGCCTGGCGCGAGCGGCTCCAATAGGTGACGCGCCCGGTTTCCAGCGTGCGGGCCACGGACTCGGCGTTCATCCACGCCATCATCAGCACCTCGCCGCTCGCCGCATCCTGCGCGATGGCAGGGATCAGACCCTGGTCGTTGAAGCGCAAGCTGGAAACATCGAACTCCATGTCAGAAAACCTTTTGCCTTGCCGGTGTCAGCCCTTATCTATGGGGTCAACGACGAAAGGGAAAGCCATGAGCGGCGAGACCGACCTGATCAAGCTCTATTCCGCGCGGATCCTCGAACTGGCCGCCGACATCCCGCATCATGGCCGGCTGGACGCGCCGGATGCGACAGTGAAACGCCGCGCGCCGCTTTGCGGCTCGACCGTGACGGTGGATCTGGTAACCGATGGCGACCGTATCACCGACTATGCCGCCGAGGTGAAGGCCTGTGCACTGGGGCAAGCAGCGGCGAGCGTGGTGGGCCGCGGCATCATCGGCTGCACCTATGCCCAGGTGGTCGAGGCGCGCGACGCGTTGAAGGTGATGCTGAAGTCGGACGGGCCGACGCCGCCCGCGCCCTTCGACGGGCTGGAAGTGCTGCGCCCGGCGCAGGACTACAAGAACCGCCACGCCTCGATCCTGCTGACGCTGGAGGCCACGGCGGAGGCTATGGAAGAGGCTCGCGCCACGGCCTGATGTCAGGCAGAGGGTCTTCGTACGAAGACTCTTGTTCACCGCACCACTTCGATCGTCGCGTGATCCATGCCATAGCTGTCACGCAGGGCCTCCCTGACCTGTGATTTGACCGCCTCGGTGTCGTATCCCTCCGTTACGACAAGGTTCAGCGTCACCATCGGTCGCTCCTGCGTCACCTGCCAGGCGTGAACGTGGCTGACCTCGGCGACTCCCGCCACCTCGCGTGTCAGCCTGTCCGCCATCTCGCGTCGGTCGAACCCGCGCGGCGCGCCTTCCAGCAGGATGTGCCCGCTTTCGCGCACCACTTTCAATGCCGAACGCAGGATGATCACCGCCACCAGAGCCGACAGGATCGGGTCGATCGGCATCCAGCCGGTCCAGAGGATAACCAGCGACGCCACTATCGCGGCAACCGAGCCCAAGAGGTCCCCCGCCACGTGCAATGCAGCGGCGCGGATGTTGAGGTTGTCGCTGTTCTCGCGGGTCAACACCCAGAAGCTGGCGATATTCACCACCAGCCCTGCCACCGCGACCCCCAGCATCAGCCCGCCCAGCACCTCGACCGGTTGCGCCAGCCGCCGCACCGCTTCGATCACGATCCAGATCGCGATGGCAAAGAGCGTCAGGCCGTTGACGAAAGCCGCCAGCACCGAGAACCGGTCGTAGCCATAGGTGCGTTTCCAGTCTGCCGGCCGGCGCGCGATGCGAAAGGCGAACCACGCCAGCATCAGCGAGGCGAAGTCGGTCAGCATGTGGCCTGCATCGGCCAAGAGCGCCAGCGAGCCCGACAGGATGCCGCCCACCAGTTCGGCCAGCATGAAGCCGCCTGTCAGGGCGGCCGCGATGGCGATGGTGCGTTCCTTGCTGGGGACGTGGCTGTGCCCGTGGGCGTGGGTATGGTCGTGCATGGCGTGGGTTCCTGGGGCGCAGCCTCTCACGCGCCGCCGAACTCCGCAATCTGCCGCGTCAAAGATTCTTCGTACGAAGAATCTTTGACGCTGCGCGCAAAAAAACCGCCGCACGCTGGAACAGCGGCGGCGGAAGGAATGCGTGATCCGCTTTGGCGCGTCGTGTCCGGGGAAGAGGCAACACCCCGGGACAAGGGGACAGTAGCAGGCCGCGTCAGGGGACAGGAGACGCAAGCGCGACGCGCAAGGGATATACGCAGGCAGAAACGGTTACATCAGTCCCGGCAGGTAGAGCCCGCCCACCAGCGTGACGACCAGCGCCGCACCACCGATGAAATCACCGAGCAGAGTGTCGGCAGAGCGTTTGGCAGCGGTCTTGATCTGGGTCAGCATCGGGTGGCTCCTTGGTGCCGTGGACTTCTGTTGCTTCTTTGTTCTCATTTTGGAAATCGTTTGTAAAGAACTTTGTAAGAACATTTGCGAACTTTATGGGAAATAATCTGCCAACCCCTGAAATGATGCCAGAATTAACCGTTAATCTTTCTTTGAACCCGTCACCGCCCGTCTGCGACTTCCAATTACCAATCTCATCAGGAAAGAAAGTGGAACAATGGCGGACAAGGATCACAAGAAGTGGATCGAAATCCTTTCAGTCGGCACGCCTGTGCAGCGAGAAGATGCCAGCGACGTGTTCGACCCACCCGAGAGCTTTCTGCTCTTGCCGGACGTGCAGATTGCGCCCGAGCGCCTTGGCTCTGACGAATTCGATTTCAAGGCATCCGACGGTGGCGAGGAAACCGCTTTCGGTGTCACGGACGTGCTGGTCAGCAGCTATCAGACGGGCGGATCAGGCAGCACCGATCGGGACGTGGTCCCCGAGCCCGACCTGACACCGGATTTCGGCATGGCGGATCATTTCGATTTCATCTGAGCGTCGCGGCGCGCCTCATCCGACCGACAACAGGCGGATGGCCTCGTTCTGGCCCATCAGCCACAGCAGAACGCGGGCGGCCTGTCCGCGCTCCGACTGCAATTCGGGGTCGTCGGCCAGCAGTTTCCGCGCATCGGTCTGGGCGGTGGCCATCAACCCCGCCTGCGCTTCCATGTCGGCGATGCGAAACCGCGGCAGGCCCGATTGCGCCGTGCCGATAAGGTCGCCGACGCCGCGCATTTCAAGATCCACCTCGGCGATGCGAAAGCCGTCCTCGGTCTCGCGCATCGTGTCCATCCGGCGCTGCCCGCCCTCCGAGAGCGGCGCCTGATACATCAACAGGCAGGTCGACTGCGCCTCGCCCCGCCCCACACGCCCGCGCAGCTGGTGCAGTTGCGCGAGCCCGAAATGCTCGGCCCGTTCGATCACCATGATCGAGGCGTTAGGAACGTCCACCCCCACCTCGATCACCGTGGTCGAGACCAGCACGCTGGTTTCGCCGCGCTGGAAGGCGGCCATCGACGCATCCTTCTCGGCGGGGGGCATCTGGCCGTGGACCAGCCCGACGCGCCCCTCGCCCAAGGCCGCGCGCAGGTGCTTGAAGCGTTCCTCGGCGCTGGTCAGGTCCATCACCTCCGATTCCTCGACCAGCGGACAGACCCAGTAGGCCTGCCGCCCCTCGGCAATGGCGCCGCGCAGGTGCTCGACGACCTCCTGCATCCGGGCCATGTTGGTCAGCGCGGTCTTGATCGGTTTCCGGCCGGGCGGTTTCTCGTCGAGGATCGAGACATCCATATCGCCGTATTGCGCCAGCGCCAGGCTGCGCGGAATCGGCGTGGCGGTCATCACCAATACGTCGACGGCGCTACCCTTGCGCCCCAGCTCCAACCGCTGGCGCACGCCGAAGCGGTGCTGTTCGTCCACCACCGCCAGGCGCAGGTCATGAAACTCCACGTCCTTCTGAAACACCGCATGGGTGCCCACGAGGATATGGATATCACCGCGCTGCAACGCCTCCAGCTTGGCGCGCCGCTCGGCCCCCTTGTCGCGCCCCGTTAGCAATTCCAGCACCACGCCCGCGGACTCCGCCAGCGGCCGCAGCCCTTCCAGGTGCTGCCGCGCCAGGATCTCGGTGGGGGCCATCATCACCCCCTGCCCGCCCGCCTCGACCGCCACCAAGAGCGCCATGAGAGCCACCAGCGTCTTTCCCGCGCCCACGTCCCCCTGCAGCAGGCGGTTCATGCGCAGGGGCGCGGCCATGTCGTCACTGATCTCGGCAATGGCGCGGGTCTGGGCATCGGTGGGCGTGTAGGGCAAGGCAGCGCGGACCTTTGCCTGCAAAATGCCCGTGGCCTCGCTCACCCGGCCCTTGCCGCGCCGCATCCTGGCGCGGGCCAGCGCGAGGGTCAGCTGGTGCGCCATGAACTCGTCATAGGCCAGCCGCGTGCGGGCCGGATCGGTCGCCGCCAGATCGCCCATTTTCGCGGGGGAATGGGCCTGCTCCAGCGCCGCGTGCCAGTCCGGCCAGTCACCTTGGGCCTTTTGCGACGGGTCGATCCACTCGGCCAGTTCCGGCGCGCGGGCCAGGGCCGATCGCACCGCCTTGGCCATGGTCTTTTGCGTCACCCCGGCGGTCAGTGGATAGACCGGCTCGAAATCCGGGATCTCGCCCGCCTCTTCCACGGGCAGGATGTGATCGGGATGCACCATCTGCGCCATCCCGTCGAAGAGTTCCACCTTGCCCGAGACCACCCGGCGCGCGCCGGTCGGCAAAACGCGGTTGAGGTAATCGTCGCGGCCGTTGAAGAACACCAGTTGAAAGCCGATCTGGGCATCCTCGACCTGTATGCGATAAGGCCGCCCGCGCGACCGGGGCGGATCGTGCCGGCCCACCGTGACCTCGACCGTGACCGTGCCGGGCAAATCCGCGCCCTGCACCGTGTCACGCTTGCGCCGGTCGATGCCGGAATGCGGCAACGTGAAAAGCAGGTCCCGCGGCCGCGTAATTTGCAGCGCCTCCAGTGTCTTGGCGGTCTTCGGTCCGACGCCTTCCAGCGTTTCCAGCTCCGCGAAAAGCGGAAAGAGGATCTCGGGCCGGGTGCTCATGCGTCGCCGATCAGTTCCAGCCAGCCATCCTCGTCGATGGTCTCGATGCCCAGCTCCTCGGCCTTTTTCGCCTTGCTGCCTGCACCGGGCCCGGCCACCAGCAGGTCGGTCTTGGCCGAGACCGAGCCAGAAACCTTGGCGCCCAGGGCTTCGGCCCGGGCCTTGGCCTCGGCGCGGGTCATCTTTTCCAGCGTGCCGGTAAAGACGACCGTCTTTCCCGCCACAGGGCTGCCATCGGTGGAGGGGGCCGCGGCCTCCTCGATGTCGAGATGCGCTGTCAGCCGGTCGATGCTCTCGCGCTCGTGGTCCTGCGCAAAGGCGGTGACAAGGCTGCGGGCCATGACCGCTCCGACCCCGTCGATCGACAGCAGGTTTTCCCACTCCGGTCCTTCGCAGTCTTTTGCGGCGTCCATGGCCTTGGCGAAGTCGTCCCACCTGCCATAGCTGCGCGCGATGAGGTTGCTGGCCTGCTCGCCGACGTGGCGGATGCCGAGGGCAAAGAGCACACGGCCGAAGGGGATCGACCGCTTGTCCTCGATGGCCTCGAACAGGTTTTCTGCGCTCTTCTCGCCCCAGCCTTCGCGGTTCTTCAACTGCTTCACGCCCGAGCCGTAGCGATCGTGCAGGGTGAAGATGTCGGCAGGCTCCTTCACCCAGCCGTCGCGATAGAACTGTTCGACCTGTTTCGCGCCCAGCCCCTCGATGTCGAATGCCGCGCGGGAGACGAAATGTTTCAGCTTTTCAACAGCCTGCGCGGGACAGATGAGCCCGCCGGAGCAGCGGCGCACGGCGTCGCCCTCCTCGCGGATCGCCTCGGACCCGCATTCGGGGCATTCGGTCGGGAATTCGTAGGGTTTCGCCCCTTTCGGCCGCTTCGACAGATCCACATCGGCCACTTTCGGGATCACGTCGCCGGCGCGGTAGACCTGAACCCAGTCGCCCTCGCGGATGTCCTTGCCGCCGCGAATCTCATGCCCCTTGCTATCGAGACCCTTGATGTAATCCTCGTTGTGCAGGGTGGCGTTGCTGACCACCACGCCGCCCACGGTGACCGGGGTCAGGCGCGCCACCGGCGAAAGCGCTCCGGTTCGGCCGACCTGGATCTCGATCCTTTCCAGAGTGGTCCAGGCGAGTTCCGCGGGAAACTTGTGCGCCGTGGCCCAGCGAGGCGTGGTGCTGCGAAAGCCCAGCCGGCGTTGCAGGTCCAACTCGTTGACCTTGTAGACCACGCCGTCGATGTCATAGCCTAGGCTGGCGCGCTGTTGTTCGATCTTGTCGTAATGCGCCTGCATCTCCACCGGACCGTCGCAGAGTGCTGTCAGCGGATTGGTCTGGAATCCCAGTTTGCCCAGCCGCTCGATGGCCGCCATTTGCGTATCGGCCAGCGCCTCGCTGACCTCGCCCCAGGCATAGGCGAAGAAACGCAGGGGCCGTGCCCTGGTGATGCTGCTGTCGAGCTGCCGGAGCGAACCCGCGGCGGCGTTGCGCGGGTTGGCGAAGGTCTTGGCGCCCGCCTCGGCCTGCCGTGCGTTGAGCGCCTCGAAATCGGCGTGGCTCATGTAGACCTCGCCGCGCACTTCCAGCACCTCGGGCGCGTTTGTCAGCGTCACGGGAATGTCGTCGATGGTGCGGGCATTGGCGGTCACGTTCTCGCCCACGGCGCCGTCGCCTCGCGTGGCGGCCTGGACCAGCCTGCCCCCCTCGTAGCGCAGGCTCAGGCTCAGACCGTCGATCTTGGGTTCAGCGGTATAGTCGAGCCGGGCGTCGGCCTTGAGGCCAAGATAGCGGCGGATCCGGTCGTCGAACTCCTCGACCTCGGCGTCGTCGAATACATTCGACAGGCTCAGCATCCGCACCGCGTGGGTGACCTTGGCAAAGCCTTCGGCCGGGGCCGCACCGACCTGTTCTGTCGGGCTGTCGTCCCGCTTGAGGTGGGGGAATCGGGCTTCGATCGCGGCGTTGCGGGCCTTGAGCGCATCGTATTCGGCATCGGTCATCTCGGGCGCATCGTTCCGGTGGTAGGCCTCGTTGGCCTCGGCCAGCACCGTGGCCAGGCGGGCCAGCTCCTCTCTCGCGTCCGTTTGCCTCAGGCTCTCTACGGGTTTGTCGGCGGTCATGCCCTGTCCTTTGCGCTTCTGCCGGTCGGCTTCTCCTTCGAAGTGTTAATGCCTTTCGCACCGAAGCTGAATTACCGATTTTCATCCCCGGCCCTGGCGGCCCCCGTCAGCAGCGCCGGTCCCATCCCGCCCGCGCGCTGGTGGCCGCGATGTGCACCGGCCAGGCGCCGCAAACGAAACCGGGCCCGGCAGGTGCGCCGAGCCCGGTCTGCTGGAGGGCCGTCTTGAATTCTTGCGCCGGATCATGACATGGCGGTCAGGCCAGGCGTAGAGCCGCCATAGCGCAGGCCGCGATCCTGCGGGTCGAGGACGGACCTTGCCGATGTTCCGCCGCGGCTTCAGGCACCCACTGCGAGCCGCGGACCGTCTTCCTTGCCCTCGTTCGGGTCCGGGTCGCGCAGAACATAGCCGCGGCCCCAGACCGTATCGATATAATTTTCGCCGTCTGTCGCCTCGGCGAGTTTCTTGCGCAGCTTGCAAATGAAGACGTCGATGATCTTCAGTTCCGGTTCGTCCATGCCGCCGTAAAGATGATTGAGGAACATCTCTTTGGTCAGGGTCGTGCCCTTGCGCAGACTGAGAAGTTCCAGCATCTGATATTCCTTGCCCGTCAGGTGCACCGTCTTGCCGCCCACATCCACTGTCTTGGCATCGAGGTTCACGTTCACCTTGCCGGTGCGGATCACCGACTGCGAGTGGCCCTTGGACCGGCGGATGATCGCGTGGATACGCGCCACCAGTTCCTCGCGGTGGAAGGGTTTGGTCAGGTAGTCGTCGGCGCCGAAGCCAAAGCCCTTGATCTTGTTCTCGGTGTCGTCGGCCCCTGACAGGATCAGGATCGGCGTGTCGATCCGTGCAAGCCTGAGTTGCCGCAGCACCTCGTGTCCGTTCATGTCCGGCAGGCCGAGATCGAGAAGGATCAGGTCATAATCGTAAAGCTTGGCCAGATCTATCCCCTCCTCGCCCAGGTCCGTGCTGTACACGTTCAGGTTGGCATGGGTGAGCATCAGTTCGATGCTTTTCGAGGTGTTCGGATCGTCTTCGACCAAAAGAACGCGCATGTTGCAATCTCCACTGGTATCCTTGTCCGGATCGATACTCCCGGAAATTGGTTAACCGCTGGTTACCTTGGAAGAACAATTAGCGCTTTCTACCTTTGGTTGTCGATTCCTTTCGTTACGGTAACCTTCAGTCCGCTCTCGCCATGGCGGGTTACCGCGTCCAGCCAACCTTGGAACTCCTCGGCGCTGATCTGGTACAGGTCCTGCGCTTCGTCCTGCGTGATCAATCCATGGGCAACGGCTCTCACAACCTTGAGTTTACGCGATGCCACCCACCGCTGCGTGTCCGGCGGAGGCAGGTCCGCGCGCGTCATGACGGAGCCGTCGGGCAACGTCACGGCCCGGGGGCCTTCGACCTTCTTGAGATACATCCTGGTTCACCCCTTACGATATCACCGGACCTACATTCGGGATTTGTCCTTAACGCCCAGTGAAACGGCGCAGGGCGAATGCCTTGGATTTTTCTAAAAGCCCGTGCTGGCATCGCTGAACCCGGCCGGACCGGGTTGACAGCGCCCCCGGGACAGGCCAAACCGCGACCTCTTAACACGGGCCAGATCGCCCCTATATTCCGGCAAATCCCGGAGACACGCCATGCCGCTCGATCCTGAACTGAACTCTCTCGGATTTGCCAAGGCCCCCGCCGACACGCGGGTCGTCGTCGCCATGTCGGGCGGCGTCGACAGCTCGGTCGTGGCGGCGCAACTGGCCGAGGAAGGCTATGACGTGGTGGGCGTGACGCTGCAGCTTTACGATCACGGCGCGGCGCTGGCCAAGAAGGGCGCCTGCTGTGCCGGGGTCGACATTCACGACGCGCGCCGCGTGGCCGAGGAGATGGGCTTTCCGCATTACGTGCTGGATTACGAGAACATCTTCAAGGACGCGGTGATCGACGAGTTCGCCGACAGCTATCTTGCGGGCGCGACGCCGGTGCCCTGCATCCGCTGCAACGAGCGGGTGAAGTTCAAGGACCTGCTGGAAACGGCCAAGGACCTCGATGCCGATTGCATGGCGACAGGCCATTACATCCAGCGCAAGCTGGGCGACCGCGGGCCGGAACTGCACTGCGCGGCGGATGCGGCCCGCGACCAGAGCTATTTCCTGTTCTCGACCACGCCGGAACAGCTGGACTTTCTGCGTTTTCCGCTGGGCCATCTGCCATCAAAGGATGCCACACGGCAACTGGCTGCGCGCTATGGGTTGCCCGTCGCGGACAAGCCCGACAGCCAGGACATCTGCTTCGTGCCGGGTGGCAACTACGCCTCGGTGATCGAAAAGCTGCGTCCGGGGGCCGCCGAACCGGGCGAGATCGTCCATGCCGACGGCCGCGTGCTGGGCCGGCATGACGGCGTGATCCACTACACGATCGGCCAGCGCCGGGGGCTTGGCATCGGCGGGCTGGAAGAGCCGCTTTACGTGGTGAAGCTGGATGTCGACACACAGCGCGTGATCGTGGGGCCGAAGGATATGCTGGCCACACGCACCGTGCCGGTGCGCGAGATCAACTGGCTGGGCGACGAGGATTTCCAGAGCCGGCCGGAATGGCATGTCTCGGTCAAGGTCCGCTCCACCCGTCCCCCGCGCGAAGCGGTGATCCGCCCCACCGGGCCGGACACGGCCGAGGTCGAGCTGATGGTGGCCGAGGAAGGTGTTTCACCCGGACAGGCTTGCGTGTTTTACGAAACCGAGGGCAGCCGCATTCTTGGCGGTGGCTGGATCTGGAAAGGCTGACCGCGCGGCCTAGGCCGAGGCGCGTAAGTGTCCGAGCGGTTCAGCGTGCCGCGGATCGGTCCGGCTGTTGCGGCGATAGGACGAACAGGGCCAGTCATGCGGGTCGCTGACAAAGCCGTGGCGCACCGGATCGGTCCAGCAATGACGGCGGAAAGCCTCCAACTCGGCACGGGTGCGGATCGGCTCGATCCTGTCTTGCACACACCACAGATGCGACCCTCCCGCCGCGATCTGGCTGGGTGTCATCGCACGTCTCGAAGCGCGGGCAGCGAACCGCGCCTTGATCGTGTTGAGCCGGATGGCAAGATCGTCGTCTCGGAATGGCAAGGTCAGGACCGCGTGCAGGTGGTCGGGCAGGACAACCCAGGCGTCCAGCTCGAACGGCCAGAGGTCGCGAACCATGCTTACCGCTCCTTGCAGGTGATCGATTTTGTCCACCAGCGTCGTTGCATCAGGCTGGGCCAGGGTCAGGGTGACAAACCGGCTTACGCCCCGGCGGCGAAGGGGAAGAAGCTGTACCATGCCCCGGAGCCTGCGCGATTCCCGTTAACGGGCGATTGACGCGGGCGCGCGGCGCGTCAGCCGGGCATCCGCTTCATCACCGCGCGGGCGGCACGCAGACCGGGGTCTTCTCCGCCGCGCCCCAGCCGGTCCATCGTCAGGCGCATCGCGTCGCGCTGCGGGCCGGGATTGTCGAGCATGTCCAGAACGCCGGGCGCGATCAGCTCCGCGCGGCACCGCTCGCCGTTGAATTCGGGGATGGCGCGAGTCTCGGAGACCAAGTTGACCAGCGTCAGCGTGTCGATGATCAGCATCCGGCGGATGATCTCGCGCGTCAGCCAGGCGGCGTCATAGGCGATGACCATGGGCGTGTCTGCGGCCGCCAGTTCCAGTGAGACAGTGCCCGACGCCGCCAGCGCCCCCTGCGCCGCGCCAAAGGCCGCCGCCTTGGTCCGCTTGTCGCGGTCGCCCTGCCCCGTGGGCGCGACCACCACCGGGGTGCCGGGCCAGTCGGCCACCAGCTGCGTCACTTGTTGCGCGCGGGCGGTCACGGTGGGGATCACCAGCCGCAGATCTGGCCGTTTTGCACAGACCTCGCGGACAGCGTCGCCAAAGATCGGGCCGAGCCGCGCCACCTCGCTGCCGCGCGAGCCCGGCAGCACCAGCAGCACTGGCGCGTCGTCCAGGCCTTGATCGGCGCGAAAAGCGGCGATTTCCGCTTCGCTGGCGGGAATGTCGTTCACCACCGGATGCCCGACGAAATCGCAGTCAACGCCCGCGGCCTCCAGGTAGGGCGGCTCGAACGGCAGCAGCGCCAGCACCTGGTCGATCACCTTTGCCATCTTGTCGGCCCGCTTGGGCCGCCAGGCCCAGACCGAGGGGGCGACGTAATGGACAATGCGCAAATCACTGCGGTCCTTGATGATCTTCGCCACGCGCAGGCAGAAATCCGGGCTGTCGATACCGATTACCACGTCCGGGGCATAGTCGATCGCGGCTTGGGCCGTCTCGCGAATGCGGCGCTTGAGGCTGAAATATTTGGGCAGGATCTCGACCAGCCCCATGACGCTCAGCTCTTCCATCGGAAATAGCGACGTAAACCCCTCGGCCTGCATCTGGTCGCCGCCCACCCCGGCGAATTCCACGTCCGTCAGCGATTTGAGACCCGCCATCAGCGCGGCCCCCAGCCGGTCGCCCGATGCCTCGCCGGCGATGACGAAGACCTTCATGCCCCGCCCCGTGGCCGCACCCACAGGAACATGCCTTGCGCGCGCAGCACTTCGGCCACGCCCTCGGGGTCCAGCAACATGACACCACCCGATTCGATCACGATGCCCGCCAGCCCCGCCTCGGCGGCACGCATCACGGTGCCAAGGCCAATGAGCGGCATGTCCACGCGCAATTCCTGCCCCGGCTTGGGTGCCTTGAAGAGGAGGCCGCCATCGCTGGTGTCTTCAGCAGCCCGCGCCTCGGCCACGGGGCCGCTCAGCCAGTCGGCGACGCTGTCGAGCATGTCGCCCATCATCTCGAACGGATCATGGGAAAAGCCCGCGTCCGGGGGCTCGGGGCAAAGGTCGCTCAGCATGGCATCGGTGCCGCGGGCATCCTCGCGGGCGATCACCTTGCCGCCGCGCACCACCACGGCCTGCCCGGCATCGGCGGCGGCCAATTCGGCCAGTGCCGCCTCGGCCACGGCAATGTCCTGTTCCACGCCGTCCGGCAAACTGCCGGTCACACCCTCGGGCGGCAGCAGCGAGGGGTCGATATCGGCGGCACCGATAACCTCGATGCCGGCCTCTTCGAAAATCTCGGTGAAAATGCGCAGCGTGCTGTCATCGCCCGAATTGGCCAGCGCCGCCTGCACCTTGGGCACCAGCGGCAGGGTGGCCGCGTCGATCTGCGACGGGTCGATCGGCGGGCGGCGCATGGCCCCGGCCATGCAGATCCGGGTGACGCCGACCTCCTTTGCGGTGGCAATGAAGGTTCCCAGCGTTTCCAGCCGAAAGCCAAGCCGCGGCAACTCGCCTTTCACATCCGACGGGAACTGCTCGATCTCGCAGACAACCGGCACGTCGCCGCGGGTCAGCAGGACCCGAACCAGCTGCGGTGGCAGGCCGCCCTGCCCGGCGATCAGCGCCAGCGTCACAGGGCGCCTCAGCCCGCGCCCGGCGTCAGGAACGACCGGTCGCTTTCGGCCAGCACGAAATCCACGATCTGGCGGACATAATCGCTTTCGGTTTCCTCGCCCAGCCGGCGGGCGCGGTCCTGGAACGCGCCCTCGCCCTGCGCCAGCATCTGGAACGCGGCGCGCAGCGCGGTGATGTCCTTGCGCGCCACGCCACGGCGCTTGAGCCCGACCAGGTTCAGCCCGTCCAGATGCCCGCGCGGCGCCTGTACGAGGCCGTATGGAATCACGTCGTTGGTCACCATCGTCACCGCGCCGATGATCGCGCCCTGCCCGATGCGCACCCATTGGTGCACGCCGGAAAGACCGCCGATGATCACGTCGTCCTCGACCACGCAATGCCCGGCAAGGGCGGCGTTGTTGACGATGATCACCCGGTCGCCCACCTGCACGTCATGGGCCACGTGACAGCCGGCCATGAAGAGGCCGTCATCACCCACGCGGGTCACCCCGCCGCCACCCTCGGTGCCGGAGTTCATCGTCACATGCTCGCGGATGCGGTTGCGGGCGCCGATACTCAGCCTGGTCTTTTCGCCGCGGAACTTCAGATCCTGCGGGATCTCGCCGATGCAGGCAAAGGGAAAGATGACCGTCTCGTCGCCCACCGCGGTGTCGCCGGTGACGACCACGTGGGATTTCAGTACCACACCGTCGCCCAGTTGCACCTCGGGGCCGACATGGCAGAACGGGCCGATCTCGACGCCCGCGCCGATCTGGGCGCCGTCCTCGACAACCGCATGGGGGTGGATACGGGTCTCGGCCATGCGGGGTTACTCCTTGGGCAGATCCATCATCGCGGTGAAGTCGGCCTCGCAGGCCAGATCGCCCGCGACCGACGCCTCGCCGTGGAAACGCCAGACCTTGCCGCCGGGCTTGCCGCGCGTGGTCTTGACCTTCAGTTCCAGCACGTCGCCCGGCACCACCATGCGGCGGAACTTGCAGCCCTCGATGGCCATGAAATAGACCAGCAGATGCTTGTCCTCCATCTCGAGCGCCGCGCCCACCATGACGGCGGCGGTCTGGGCCATCGCCTCGACGATGGTCACGCCGGGCATGATCGGTTTGGCCGGGAAATGCCCCTGGAAATGCGGCTCGTTCATGGTGACGTTCTTGATACCGCGGGCCGAGGCAATCCCGTCCATGTCCACGACCTTGTCGACCAGAAGGAACGGATAGCGATGCGGGATCAGCCGTTGGATGCGGCCGATATCGGCACTGTCGAGAGACGTGGTCATGGGTTGCGTGTTCCTTCTGCCTTTGGCCGCGGACAGGGCCCGCCCCCGGTGTCCCCGCTTAGCAATTCGGGTTCAGCGGGGCAAGCGCGGCGGCACGCGGTGGCCTATTCGGCAGGGGCGTTGTCCGGCGTGGTCTCGGGGGTGTTTTCCGGAGCATCGGCACTTTCCCCGTCGCCCTCCTCCAACGCGTCGGGGCCAAGCGTGGCGTCGATGCGCTGGACCGCGGCGCCGGTGATGTCCACGACGTCGGCCTGAAGCAGCACCGTGCGGCGGTCCATCACCACCGCCGCCCCGGCCTCGCGCATCAGTTCGACCAGCACCGGCTCGGCCTGGCGCATGAAATCGAGGGGGGCGCGTTCACGGTTGCGCTCGTGCTCGCGCACGCGGCGCTGGCTGTCGGCGCGGATCCGCTGGACCCGCTCGTCGAAGGCGTCGGCCAACGCGCGAAACTCCTCGGGCGAGGTCGTGTCGCGCTGTTCCGTCAGGGCAAGTTCCTCGGCCTCCAGCTCGGACTCCAGCTTGCGGTTGAGAGCGATCAGCGCCTCGCGTTCTTCCTGCAACTGCGCGGTGATCGACTGGCCCAGCCTGGTTTCCTCGAACAGGCGTTCGGGGTCCACCACCAGGATATCGCTTTGGACCACGCCGACGCTCTGCGCCGCCGCGGGCGCGGGGCCGCCGGCGAGCCAGGCCGGGGCCGCCAGCAGGGCCACCGACATCAGCAGGGCCCGAAACGGCGTCATGTCAGAATTCCGTGCGGACCGTGATATCGAACTCGCGCTCGATGTCGCCCGGCTCTTTCTTGAGCGCCTTCGAGAAGTTCAGCCGCAGCGGACCGAAAGGCGATTCCCAGAACAGCGACAGGCCGACCACGTGGCGCGGATTGAACCCGGTCGATTGCGCCGGTCCGATCGTATCGACATTCCAGATCGCGCCGACATCGTAAAAGGCGCCGCCGGAGAGGCCGAATTCCTCGGGCGTGCCGAGCGGGAATTCCACGTCGAACTTGGCCACCGCAAAGAGGTTGCCGCCCAGGTGCTCGCCATTCTGAATGGGGCCCATGCCGTTGCTGTCGAAGCCGCGCATGACCTGAGATGAATAGCGGTCCACGGCGCGGGAGCGGTCCCCGCCCATGAAGTCCAGCGCCCCTGCCTCGAGCGATGCGCGCAGCGTGATCTCTTCGTTGAACACGAGCGTCTGACCGGCCACACGCATGGAATACTTCATGTATTCCTGGTCGCCGCCCAGGCCGTTGTATTCAAGACCCGCATCCACCAGCACCCCGGCATTGGGATTGAGACCCGTGCGGCGGGTGTCAAAGATGACCCGTGCGCCGACGCCACTGCTGAACAGACCTCCCTCTGCGGTCTCAGCCGCAAGCGTCGGTGAAACACCGGTATAGTCGTCCATCTCGCGGTAGCCCGCGCGATAGTAAAGCTGCAGCCGGCTGTTTTCGGCCACGGGGAAGGTCAGGCTGGGCTGGAAAACGCCCTGGATCGTGTCGTAAAGGCTGTTGTTGTCATCGGTTTCCAGGAGCGAGGTCTGGATCGCGAATTCAACGTCGCGGCCGAGAAAGGCCGGCTCGGCGAAGGCGAGGTTGTAGTTCGCGGTGTCGGCCGAGGCCGAGATCTGCGCCGTAACACGCTGGCCTCGGCCCAGGAAGTTGCGCTCGGAAAAGCCCAGGGTCAGACCGAAGCCGCCGTCCGAGCTGTAGCTGCCGCCGAAGGACAGCGTGCCGGTGGTGGTTTCCTCGACATCCACGTCGACCACGACCTGGCTGGGGTCCGATCCTTCGCGGGCATTGACGTCCACGTCCTCGAAATACCGCAGCGCGCGGATGCGTTCGGCGGCTTCACGGATCTGGCGCGGGTTGAACGGGTCGCCCTCGACGGGGGTGAACTGGCGGCGGATGACGCGGTCCAGCGTTGTGGTATTGCCCTCGATGTCGATGCGTTCCACGAACACGCGTGGCCCGCGCACCAGTGTAAACTCAACGTCCAGGGTCAAGTCGCGCTCGTTGCGGGTGATGACCGGCTCGACCCGCAGGAAATCGACGCCCTGCTTGATCGCCAGCCGTTCCATCCGCGCGATCGAGTTTTCGACCAGCGTGGGCGAATACACCACGCCCGACCGGATCTTCAGAACATCCTGGTAGATGGCGGCGTCGGCCTCGGGAATCTCGCTGGTGGTGGTGATCCGACCAAAGCGGAATTGCTGGCCTTCCTGCACGTTGAAGGTCACGAAATAGCCGTCACGCTCGCGCGCAAGTTCGGCATTGGTGCCGGTGACGCGGAAATCCACGTAGCCCCTCGACAGGTAGAAATCGCGCAGCACCTGCTTGTCGAATTCCAACCGTTCGGCGTTGAACGTGTCGCGTGCGACGATGGCGCGCAACAGACCGGCCTGCTTGCTTTCCACCACGCGGCGCAGGCGGCGGTCGGAATAGGCGCGGTTGCCGACAAAGCTGACGCGATTCACCTCGATCGCACCGCCTTCGAAGATTTCGAAGACAAGATCGATACGGTTGTCGCTGCGGCGGATCACCTTGGGCTGGATGCGGGCCGACACGCGGCCGTTCTGTTCATACGCCTCGGTGAGGGTGGTCACGTCGCGTTCGACACGGGTGGGGTTGAACACCTGTCGCGGCGCGCTCTCGATGAAACCCTGAAGATCGGGGTCCTTGAGGCGGCGGTTGCCCTCGAAGACGACGCGGTTGATCGTCGGATACTCGATGACCCGGATGACCAGCGTGTTGCCTTGCGGGGTCACCTGCACGTCCTCGAAGAGGCCGCTGGCGCGGATGCGCTGTGCCGCTTCGTTCAGCTGGCCGGCGCTGATCGTCTCGCCGCGGACGATGCCCGCCTGGCTGAGGATCGTAGCGCCTTCGATCCGCTGGTTGCCCTCGATGGACACGTTGGTGAAACGATAGCTTTGCGCCTGCGCCTCGCTGGCGGCGGACAAGGCGGCGGCCAGCAGGCTGACTGCGAAAAGCAGCGAAAGAATACGGTGTGTCGAAAACAGCCCTGAAAAGCGCTTCGTCCCCAACCCGATCGACAGTTTCATCGGCAAACCCAATCAGACGTCCCAGTGCCCAAAAGCACTATCGCCTCCGGGGTGGGTTGTCAAAACGAGTATGGGAGATTTTTGAAGGATGCGACCTATGGGCCGCAGGGGGCGAGTCACGGCTCAGAGAGAGCCGACGAACGCGCCTGCCCAAAGCGCGACCGCGATGGTCGCAAGATACAGAATACGATCCCAGTTGAGGTTCACCAACAGGGTCATCCCGCGATATCCGTTCAGAACGTGTTGCATGTGAGTCGGGCCTTCGCTTCGTATCCAGACAGTCACCGCGATTTTCCTATTTCAATGTGACGATATTCTGGCGTCAATTAAGGCAAATTCATGAAATGATCCGGCCTGCCCCGCTCGGGTCCCTTGCCCGTGCCGATGCCCCGGCGCCCGGCACGGGCCGCGCGTCAGGGGCAGAATATATCGTTGAAGATCGCGAACAGCATCACCCCCAGCACCAGTGTCAGGCCCACGGTCATCATGATCCGCAGCGCCCGGTCGCTGGGCGGCCGGCCCGCGACGGCCTCGTAGGCATAAAACACCAGGTGTCCGCCATCCAGGACCGGGATCGGGAAAAGGTTCAGCAGGCCGACCGCGGTCGACAGCACCGCGATGAACCAGATGAAACTGTCCACCCCCTGGCTGGCCATGGCGCCCGACACCTCGGCGATGCCGATGGGGCCGGACATGTTGCAGCTGCTGATCGCGCCGGTGATCATGTGATACAGCCCGGAAATCGAGCTCGAAATCACCCGCCAGGTCTGGCTGACCGCGCCCGACAGGGATTCGCCGAAACCCCGCGGCCCGGTCTGCAATTCATAGGGCAGCCCGCCCACGATGCCGATCCGCCAGTTGGTCTCGAACCCGCCTTCGTCCTGCGGCTCGTCCACCCGGCGCGGCGTCAGGTCGAATTCCATCACGTCGCCGTCGCGCCACACGTCCAGCGCCACGGTGGCGCCGTCCGAGCCTTCGACCACGTCCTTGAGCTGGTTGAAGGCATAGATCCTCTCGCCGTCCAGCCCGACGATCACGTCCTCCTGCTTCAACCCCGATTCGAAGGCCGCGGAGCGCGGCGACAGCTGCATCACCAGCGGCGGCTGCGGATGCGGGCCCATCGCCTCGACCACCTCGCCGTCGCGGCGGACCTGATAGGTCAGCAATGGCTCCAGCGGCAGGTCGGTGATGAAGGTGCGGAAGACTTTCGTGTCCGCCTCGTTCATGTTGATCAGCGTCGGGATCTCGCGCCCCTCGATCGCCAGCAATTCGTCGCCCTCCTGCAGGGTGACGCCGTCAAAGGGCAGCGGGCGCAGATCCTCGATGACATAAGGCTCGGTCACCTTGCCCTGGAACATGAAGATCGCGCCGAAGACCAGGATCGACAGGATGAAGTTGAAGACCGGCCCAGCCGCGACTGTCAGCGTCCGCGCCCAGAGCGGCGCCCCCAGCATGGTCTTGCGCTTCATTTCGGGCGGCATTTCCTCGACCGTGCCGTCGCTGGTGCCGCTGGCGGCGTTGGCGTCGCCCATGAACTTGACGTAGCCCCCGAACGGAAGTGCCGCCAGTTGCCAGCGCGTGCCGTGCTTGTCCACCCGGCTGAACAGCACCGGACCGAAGCCCAGCGAGAAGACGTCCGCCTTGATCCCGCACCAGCGCCCGACGATGTAATGGCCGTATTCATGGATCGCCACGATCACCGACAGGGCGGCGAAAAAGGCCAGAAGGGTCAGGGCGAGGCCGCCGAACTGCGGGAGAAAGCTGATTCCGTCCAAGGTCTGTTATCCGTCCTGCTCTTTTGCCACGCTGTCGACATACATCCTTGCCAGATGGTCCGCGCGGGCTGTTGTATCAAGTGTCATCGGCCTTCGGGCGATCTTGTCATGCTCGGCAAGGCGCGCCAACACCTCTTCGACGATCGTGTTCATCTGCATGAAGCCGATTCTGCCGGCGATGAAATGGTCCAGAGCGCGCTCCTTGGCGCCGTTGAACACCGCGCCCATCAGGCCGCGCGCCTCCATCACGTCACGCGCCAGCCGCAGCGCCGGGAAGCGCTCCGGGTCCGGCGCCTCGAAGCTCAGCGTGCCGGTGGCGGCGAGATCGAGTTCGGCGACCGGCAGGTCGCGCCGTTCCGGCCAGTGCAGCGCATAGCCGATGGCGTGGCGCATGTCATGCGGGCCCATATGGGCCATCACCGCGCCGTCGACGTAATGCACCATCGCGTGCACCAGGGATTCGGGATGGACCAGCACCTCGATCTGCTCGGGCGCGACGCCGAAGAACTCGCGCGTCTCGATCATCTCCATCGCCTTGTTGAACATCGAGGCGCTGTCGATCGTGATGCGCTGGCCCATGTCCCAGTTGGGATGGGTCGCGGCCTCGGCCGGGGTGGCATGTACCAGCTGATCCAGCGGCCAGTCGCGGAAGGCGCCGCCGCTGGCGGTGATGACGATGCGTTTCACGGCGGCGGCGTCCTCGCCCACCAGCGCCTGGAAAATGCCGGAATGCTCGCTGTCCACCGGCAGGATGCGCCCGCCCGCCCGCCGCGCGGTGCCCATCAGGAGCTGCCCCGCCGCCACCAGCGATTCCTTGTTGGCCAAGGCCAGCGTCGCGCCGGTGCGCAGCGCGGCCAGTCCCGGTGCCAGCCCGGCAAAGCCGACGATGGCCGACATCACCCAGTCGGTATCGCGCGTGGCGGCCTCTTCCAGCGCCGTGGCGCCGGCCGCGACCTCGATATCGGTACCGCGCAAGGCGGCGCGCAGGTCGTCCAGCAGGCTTTCGTGGGCGGTCACGGCGATCTCGGCGTCGCAGGCGATGGCGTCGCTGGCCAGCTGTGCGATGTTGCGCCCCCCGGTCAGCGCCACGACGCGGAACTCGGATGGCTTGCCGCGCACCAGGCTCAGCGTGTTCTGCCCGACCGAGCCGGTGGCGCCCAGAATGCTGACCCGCTTCACGAAACCGCGCCCGGCATCAGGCCAACGGCCCAGAACACCAGCGCCGCGGCACTGCTGCCCAGCATGGCGTCGAACCGGTCGAAGACGCCGCCGTGACCAGGGATCAGGCTGGAGCTGTCCTTGATCCCGCGGCGGCGCTTTACCGCGCTTTCGGCGATGTCACCCATCTGCCCGGCAAAGCCCACGATCATCGACATCGGCACCAGTTCCAGCCCCATGCCCAAGGGGCGCAGAAAGAACAGCCCGACGATCCCGGCCAGAAGCCAGCCCGCGATGGTGCCCGACCAGGTTTTCTTGGGGCTGACGCGCGGCCAGAATTTCGGCCCGCCCAGCATCCGGCCGGCGAAATATCCCGCCACGTCCGAGGCGATGACGACCAGGATCAGCCAGAGAATCCAAAGGGTCTCATGTCCCGAACGCAGCCACAGCAGCGCAAAGCAGGCCAAGAGGACCCAGGTGAACACCATGAATGCCAGCGGCCCGTCCTCGGTGCTCTGGCTGGCCGCCACCAGCGCCAGCCCCAGCATCAGGGGCAGTGCGAAGGTGCCGGGCAGGAAGTTCAGCGCAAGCATCACGGCCGCGGCGGCGATGCCGAGGCCCACCGCCTGGCGGGTGTCGAACATCCGCGCGGTTTCCCACACCATCGCGCCGCAGATGGCGCAGACCATCACCACGAAGAACAGACCACCCTGGTAGACCCCGAACGCCCCCAGCACCAGCATCAGCACGCCCGACAGCGCCCGCCGGCGCAGGTCGGACCACTTCGCGTCGCCTGCGCTCATGCGGTCACGGCCCCGAAGCGCCGGTCACGCGCGCCATAGCCGCGCAGAAGCTCGCCAAAGATCTCGGGCGTGAAATCGGGCCACAGCGTGTCGATGAACTCGTATTCCGCATAGGCCGACTGCCACAGCAGAAAGTTCGAGATCCGCGCCTCGCCCGAGGTGCGGATCACCAGGTCTGGATCGGGCAGCACGCAGGTGTCGAGATACTTGGGCAGGGTTTCCTCGTTCACCTCCTCGGGGCGCAGACGGCCCTCGGCCACGTCGCGGGCCAGCCGCTGGGTGGCGCGGCTCACCTCGTCGCGCCCGCCATAGTTCAGCGCGATCGTCAGGTTGGTGCCGGTGCATCCTTGGGTCATCGCCTCGGCGTCGTCCATCAGCTGGCGCAGCTTGGCATCCAGCCGCGGCCGGTCGCCGATGAACCGCACGCGCACGTTCTCGCGCACGAATTCCTGCATTTCCTTCATGATGTAGCGGCGAAAGAGGCTCATCAGCCCCGCGACCTCGGTCTGGGTGCGCTTCCAGTTTTCGGTCGAGAAGGCGAAGATGGTGACGTAATCCACCCCCAGATCGGGACAGGCAGTCACGATCTCCTTCACCCGGCGCGCGCCGGCATGGTGCCCGAAAAGACGCGGCCGCCCGCGCTTTTGCGCCCAGCGGCCATTGCCGTCCATGATGATCGCCACATGGCGCGGGCCCTGCACGGGGGATGTCTCCTGCATGTCGCGCGCCTCTGTCATCTCAGACCTGCATGATTTCGGCCTGCTTGGCCTCCAGCGCGTCGTCGACCGACTTGATGTGCAGGTTGGTCATCTCCTGCACCTCGGTTTCCCAGAACTTCTGGTCATCCTCGGACATGCCGTCGGCCTTGGCCTTCTTGATCTGGTCCATGCCGTCGCGCCGCACGTTGCGGATGGCGACGCGGGCGTTCTCGGCATATTGCGCGGCCACTTTCGTCAGTTCCTTGCGGCGCTCCTCGTTCAGCTCGGGGATGGGCAGCATGATGATCGTGCCGTTCATCTGCGGGTTGATGCCCAGCCCGCTTTCGCGGATGGCTTTCTCGACCTTGTTCACAAGGCCCTTGTCCCAGACATTGACCGTCACCATGCGCGGCTCGGGCACGTTCACGGTGCCGACCTGGTTGATCAGGGTCTGCGTGCCATAGGCGTCCACCATCACCGGCTCCAGCATCGAGGCCGAGGCCCGGCCCGTCCGCAAGGATGCGAATTCCGTGCGTAGGCTGGTCATCGCGCCGTCCATGCGCCGCTCCAGGTCCTTGGTGTCCAGTTCGAAGTCGTCGCTCATCTGTCATCCCTTGTTCTGCCGGACGATGGTTTCGCCTCTATACCGGCAACTCGCCTCGATTGTATAGGCCCCTGTCCCGCAGGAAATGCCCGGATCCTGTGCGGATTTCGTGCAGTTCCCTCAGCCGCCGACCCGCGTGTAGGTGCCCGTTCCATCAAGAATCGAGCGGAATCCGCCCGGCTCGTCCAGGCTGAAGACGATGATCGGCAGGTTGTTGTCACGCGCCAGCGCGATGGCGCTGGCGTCCATCACGCCCAGGTGCTTGGCCAGCACCTCGTCATAGCTGACCTCGTCGAAGCGCTTGGCGTCGTCGAACTTCATCGGGTCCTTGTCATAGACCCCGTCCACCTTGGTGCCCTTGAAGATCGCCTCGCAGGCCATCTCGTTGGCGCGCAGCGTGGCGGCGGTGTCGGTGGTGAAGTAGGGGTTGCCGGTGCCGGCGGCGAAAATGCACACGCGTTTCTTCTCAAGGTGGCGCACCGCCCGGCGGCGGATATAGGGCTCGGCCACCTCGTCCATGCGGATGGCGGTGATCACCCGGCAGAAGACGCCCAGCTTCTCCAGCGCGCTCTGCATCGCAAGCGCGTTCATCACGGTGGCCAGCATCCCCATGTAATCCGCGGTGGTCCGCTCCATCCCCTGCGCGGACCCCTGAAGCCCGCGAAAGATGTTGCCGCCGCCGATCACCATGCAGATCTCGACGCCCATGTCGTGGACCGATTTCACCTCCCGCGCGATGCGCTCCACCGTGGGCGGGTTCAGCCCGTAACTCGCGTCGCCCATCAGCGCCTCGCCGGAAATTTTCAGCAGGACCCGGTTGAACGTGGTCTCGGGGGCGGCAGCATCTGGCATGGGGCGGCTCCTTGTGCGCGGTCTTGGAACGGGCCCGGTGCGGGTCGTCTCTTGGCGCGCAAAATGGGCGAAAACGCCCCCGGGTTCAATCGCCAAACCGGGTCGGGCTGGGCGGGCAGCGCGAAATTCGGCGCAAGGCGCTTAAAACCGGCGTGGAAACATCCTAAACGAAGGGCATGACCGCCCTGCCCGATATCCCCGCCGACCGGCCCGTGCTCATTGCCGGGCCCACTGCCTCGGGCAAGTCCGCCCTCGCACTGGCGCTGGCGGAACGCGACGGCGGGCGGATCATCAATGCCGACGCGCTGCAGGTCTTCGCCAACTGGCGCATCCTGACCGCCCGCCCCTCGCCCGAAGAGGAGGCGCGCGCCCCCCACGCGCTCTACGGTCACGTGCCGGGCGATACCGCCTATTCCGTGGGCCACTGGCTGCGCGACCTCGCGCCATTGCTGCGCGACGGTCCCCGCCCGATCATCGTCGGTGGCACCGGGCTGTACTTTTCCGCCCTGACCGAGGGGCTGGCCGAGATCCCCGCGACCCCGCCCGAAATCCGGGCCGAGGCCGACTCGCGGCTGCAACGCGAAGGCCTGACCAGCCTTCTCGGCGATCTCGACCCCGAAACCCGTGCGCGCATCGACACCGCCAACCCGATGCGCGTCCAGCGCGCCTGGGAGGTACGGCGCGCCACGGGCAAGCCGCTGTCGCAGTGGCAGGATGCCACCCCGCCCCCGCTCCTGCCGCCTGACCGCGTCACGCGCATCCTGATCGACGCCCCCAAGGATTGGCTGACGCCACGAATCGAGCGCCGTTTCGACCTGATGCTCGACGCGGGCGCGATCGACGAGGCGCGGGCGAACCTCGCGGAATGGTCCCCCGCCCACCAATCCTCCAAGGCCATCGGCGCGGCGGAGCTGATCGCCCACCTGCGCGGCGAGATGCCCCTCGACGCCGCGCGTGAGGCCGCCATCATCGCCACGAGGCAATATGCCAAGCGGCAGCGAAGCTGGTTCCGCGCCCGAATGAAAAACTGGCAAAGCTTCGCCGCCGCCACGCTCTGACCTTGTAACCTCTGTACAGAATCGGACATTCCTGACCTCAATTCGATGAAAACCCTGCGCCATGCGTGCAGAATCACGACAATCGAGGCTCCGGACAGTGACATCCCATCCGCAACTCCAGACGCTCGCGCAATGGATCGGGCCGGGCGCGTGGCGCGCCAGCCTGCCTCACAGCGACCCGCATCACGTGTTCCTCTGGATCACCCGCGGACAGGGGCGCTGCCTTGTCGGTGGCCAGCGGCGCGGACTGGCCGTGCACACCGCGCTGGTCCTGCCGGCAGGATCGCTCTTCGCGCTCGATCCCGGTGCGCAAAGCTTCGGCCTGGCATGCCGCATCCCACCCCGGACCGGCATCCTGATGCCGGACGAGCCGGTGCTCCTGCGCGTCCGCGACCCCCGCGCTCAGGCCGACCTGACGACCTTGCTGGAAACCATGCAGCGCGAACAGAACGAGGCGCGTGATTTCATGGACGAGGCGTTGACCGCCCATGCCCAGCTTCTGACGGTCTGGCTGCGCCGCGCGATGATCTCCATCGCGGACGAGGCCTCCGCCCCCACGGCGGCGCATCGCCTGGTCGAGGCCTACGCCGCGCTGATCGAGCGGGATTTCCGCACCGGCGCCTCGATGCAGGATTTCGCCCGGCATCTCGGCGTCACGCCCACCCATCTCAGCCGGGTGTGCAAGTCCAGCTCTGGCCTGACGGCCTCGGCCATGCTGACGGGCCGGGTCCTGCACGCCGCCCGCCACCTGCTGGAGACCACCGACCGCCCCGCCAACCAGGTCGCCGCCGACCTCGGCTTCAACAGTGCCGCCTATTTCTCGCGCTTCATCCTGCGCCATACCGGCAAGTCGCCATCGGACCTGCGCCGCGCCGCGCCGCGGAAGGCCGCCTGAGACCGCACCGGTCACAGGTATTTCAGCGCCACCCGGTTGATTTCCGCTCAGCCGGGATGGAAACTGATACCCGAAGCCTCATTTCTAATCACAAAACTTGTTTCAAGGCTCGCGCACATGTCCTCTCGCTCCGCCGCCCCGCTTCACCCCGCCCTGCCCGCGCTCAACCGTGCATACCGGCGCGGGGCAATGGACCGGCGCGAATTTCTGGCTCGCGCCTGCGGTCTGGGCGTCACGGCGCCGCTGGCGCTGTCGCTCGCCGGCTTGCCCGCCCCGGTCCGCGCGCAGGAGAGCGCTGATATCGTCCCCGGCGGCACGCTGCGCATCCAGCAGAACGTCAAGGCACTGCGCGACCCGCGCACCTATGACTGGAGCGAGATGGGCAACCAGACCCGCGGTTTCCTGGAATACCTCGTGGAATACGGCCACGACGGGACCGTGCGCGGCATGCTCCTGGAAAACTGGGACGTCAATGCCGACGCGACCGAGTATCGCCTGAACGTGCGCGGCGGAGTGACGTGGAACAACGGCGACCCCTTCACCGCCCGCGACGTGGCGCGCAACCTCGAACGCTGGTGCGACGCGAGCGTCGAGGGCAATTCCATGGCTTCGCGCCTCAAGGGTCTGTGCGATCCGGCCTCGGGCCAGATCCGCGAGGATGCCGTACACGTCGTCGATGACGCCGCGCTCGTCCTCACGCTCGCCACGCCCGACATTGCGCTGATGGCGAACCTGTCCGACTATCCGGCGGCGGTGATGCATGCCAGCTATGACGGCGGCGACCCGTTCGAGCATGGCATCGGCACCGGCCCCTTCCGCCCGATCGAGCTGTCCGTGGGCCAGCGCTGCGTGCTGGAACGCAACACCGATCACCAATGGTGGGGCGCCGACGTGCTGGGCGGGCCATACCTCGACCGGGTCGAGTTCATCGATCTCGGTACTGATCCTTCCAACTGGATCGATGCGGCAGAGGCGGACGAGATCGACCTGCTTTACGAATCCGTCGGCAATTTCATCGAGGTTCTGGACGCCATCGGCTGGACCCGGACGGAAACCGAAAGCACCGCCACTATCGTCATCCGCGGCAATGCCGATGCCGAGCTGGAGGGCGCGCGCCCCTATGCCGACGTCACCCTGCGCCGGGCGCTGGCGCTGGCCGTCCGCAACGAGACCTGCCTGGAGCTGGGCTATGCCGGCTACGGCACGGTCGCGGCGAACGACCATGTCAGCCCGATCCACCCGGCCTTTGCCGATCTTGGCCCCGCACCTTTTGACGCCGCCCAGGCGCGCGCCGACCTCGAGGAAATCGGGATGCTGGGGTTCGAGCATGAGCTGATCACCGTCGACGACGAATGGCAGCGCAACACGGCCGACGCCGTGGCGGCGCAACTGCGCGACGCGGGCCTCAACGTGCGCCGCACCGTCCAGCCCGGCGCCACTTTCTGGCAGAACTGGCGCGACTATCCGTTTTCGGCCACCCAGTGGAATCACCGCCCTCTCGCTGTGCAGATTCTCGACCTCGCCTATCGGTCCGACGCGGTGTGGAACGAGACCGGCTTCGCCTCCGAGGAGTTCGATCGGCTGCTGGATCGCGCCATGTCGATCACCGACGCCGACACGCGACGGACGACCATGGAACGCCTTCAATCCATCCTGCGCGAGGAGGGCGTGATCATCCAGCCCTACTGGCGCACGCTCTACAACCATCACAACGGTCGGGTGGCCGGAGCGGAGAAGCATCCCTCGAACGAGATTCACCTGCACAGGATCGGCTTCACCGGATGAGCGCCGCGCGCCCCTTGGCGGCGCGTCCCGCCGGGTCTATGTCAGGCGGCAGGCATCAGTGACACTGCGAAAGGCCGCATCATGAAGATCACCCGTCCCGGAACCAATCCGTCATCCCCCGGCCCCGCCGAGTATTTCACCGGCGGTGTGCGACTCGATCCGCTTTTCACCGCCGAGGCACCGGGCCGCGCCGTAGGCCTCCATGTCATTTTCGAGCCCGGCGCGCGAACCGCCTGGCACACCCATCCCGCCGGCCAGACCCTGATCGTGACCTTCGGGCGGGGCCGGGTCCAGCGCGAAGGCGGCGAGGTCGAGGAAATCCGGCAGGGCGACGTCGTCTGGTTCCCGGCGGGCGAAAAGCACTGGCACGGTGCGTCGCCCGACACCGGCATGAGCCATATCGCTATTCAGGAAAGCATCGACGGCAGTGCCGTCACCTGGATGGAACAGGTTTCCGACGAAGATTACGAGGGCTGAGGCGCGCGGCGCGGCCTACTGCCCGTAGATGATCTTCACGTAATTGCGGGTTTCCGTATAGGGTGGGATGCCCTTGTACTTCTCGACCGCCTTGGGCCCCGCATTGTAAGCCGCCAGCGCCAGGCGCCAGGACTTGAAGGTGCGATACTGCTCGGCCAGGTAGCGCGCCCCGCCTTCCAGGTTCTGATGCGGGTCATTGGCATCGACTCCCAGATAGGCCGCCGTGCCCGGCATCAGCTGCGCCAACCCGATCGCACCCTTGTGTGACTTCGCGCGCGGGTTCCAGCCCGATTCCTGTTGCACCAGCCGCAGAAAGAGGTTCTCCGGGATGCCGTGCCGCCGCGCCAGATCCTTGGCGACATTCAGGTACTGCCCCTTGTACTTGCCGTTATAGCCAAGCGCGGGCGCCGCCTCGTCCCATTTGCTCGGGGTATGGACCTTCTGCGGCTGAAGCCGCACCGACGCGTTGTATTGCTGCTTGGCCCGGCTATCCAGCACGCGTGTCTGCGAACTGAAGATCCGCTGCTTGCCCTTGGTGGAAAGGATATCCGCCGTGGCCGCCAACGGCCAGGCCAGTGACGCGCAGGTCACCGCAATTGCCAGCTTACGCATACTGAATACCGTCCCTTACTGTCCCATTGCGGTCAGGTCCGTGCCTCGTATTCCCGGGCAATCCCCTGACCGTCTCACGTCGCACTATACCGAACTCGGCTCAAATTGCCAGACTCGCAGTCCGCATTCCGCTCCGGTGCCGCGCGCCGGGGATTTTCCCCGAATTTTAGGCTTTTCTTCATCCCTTGGGGGTGATGTAAGGTGAACGTTAACCATCAGACCGCAGCAGGAGGGCGCCATGGCCGGTTCCGTCAACAAAGTCATTCTCATCGGAAACCTGGGGCGCGACCCCGAAGTCCGCACCTTCCAGAACGGGGGCAAGGTCTGCAACCTGCGCATCGCCACGTCCGAGACCTGGAAGGACCGCAACACCGGCGAGCGCCGCGAAAAGACCGAGTGGCACTCGGTCGCGATCTTCCAGGAAGGTCTGGTGCGCATCGCCGAGCAATACCTGCGCAAGGGCTCCAAGGTCTATATCGAGGGCCAGCTTCAGACCCGCAAATGGCAGGACCAGTCCGGCCAGGACCGCTATTCGACCGAAGTGGTACTGCAAGGGTTCGGCGGCAACCTCACCATGCTCGACGGCCGCGACGGTGGCGGCGGCGGCGGTGGTGGTGGCGGCGACTACGGCGGTGGCAGCGGCGGCGGCTACGATCAGGATTACGGCGGTGGGCCGTCCTCCGACCAGGGCCGCTCGCAACCCTCGCCCTCGCGCGATTACGACGACGAAATCCCGTTCTGACCGGGACCTGACCGGTGCTGTCCTCGCTGTCGCCCGAGGGACAGGCCCTGGTCACCGTCGTCACCTGCCTGGCGGTGGCCTATTTCATGCTCTACCCCGCCCTGCGCCCGCGCCACGCGTCGCGCATGGCGCTCTACGATCTTGGCGTGACGGGGGTGATGCTGCTGGTCAATGGCTGGCTCTTCATGGGCACCGGCACGCGCTTTTCGCTCTGGCTGTTCGACACCAACTGGGTCGTCTTCACCATCGTCACAGCCCTGGTCATCGAAACGCCGCTCATGCTGTGGTATGTCCGCCGCAACGGCATCACCTGGGACTGATCCGCTACCAGACCCACTCGATCACGCTCAGCACCACGAAGACCGGCACCGACAGGGCCACCGCCACCAGCCACGCGGCATAGGCCGTGGGCCGCACGCTGGGCGCGGTCACGCCGCGCACCGGATCGGTCTTCTTCGCCATGACCGGGATTAACCATGATTTAGGTTATCATCGCCTTAATGGCGGGCATGTCTCTGACCTGGACCCTTCGCGACACCGCCCCCGACCCGCCCGACGCTTGTGCGCTGCAGCAACACCCGCGCTACGGCGCCGCCATGCGGGCCATCGGGGCCGATGTCGGGTGGTATGCACTGACCCGTGGTGCGCGCACGCTTGGCACCGCGCAAATCCTGTGCCGCCGCCTTGGCCCATTGCGCCTGACATGGCTGCCGCGCGGCCCCGTGCTGTCCCCCGGCACCGAACCCGGCGCGGCCATCCTGCCCCTGCCCAGCCCCTCCGTCGTTCAGCCTGACACGCCCACCACCGCCCGCCTGTACCAATCGCATGGCTACCGCACCCTGCTCACCCCGGCCCATGTGGCCGAGCTGGACCTCGCCCCCGGCCCCGACGCGCTGTTCTCGGGCCTGCACGGCAAATGGCGCAACCGCCTGCGGGCCGCACAAGCCGGTCCCTTGCGCACCCATCACCGCCCGTTCGACCCCGACCGCGACGCCGACCTGCTGATCCACGACCAGCACCAGCAACGCGCCCGCGGCTATCGCGCCCTGCCGCCCGGTTTCACCTGCGCTTTCGCAGCCACCCATCGACAGGCCTCCCGGCTTTTCATCGCGCATGATCGCGCCGGGATGCTGGCCTATCTGCTCTTTCTGTTGCACGGACCCACCGCCACCTACCACATCGGCTGGGCCGCTCCCGCCGCACGCCGCACCCACGCCCACACCCTGCTGATGTGGCAGGCCATCACCTACCTGCATCAGCGCGGGCTCACCCGACTCGACCTCGGCCCCCTGGATACCGAGGCCGCCCCCGGCCTCGCCCGCTTCAAGCTGGGCACCGGCGCCATCGCGCGCGCCCTCGGCCCCACGCTCCTGCGGCTTTTGCCGCACCGCGGCGCCGCCATCGCCGCGTAACACCGTTTTCCCTCTGGCAATTGACGCGCAAAGCCCTTAGGGCCACGACCAAACCACCAAGGATACCCCAATGGACCTGCGCAATATCGCAATCATCGCCCACGTCGACCACGGCAAGACCACCCTCGTGGACGAGCTTCTCAAGCAGTCGGGCGCCTTCCGCGCCGGTCAGGCCGTGGCCGAACGCGCGATGGACAGCAACGACCTGGAGCGCGAGCGCGGCATCACCATCCTGGCCAAGGCCACCAGCGTGGAGTGGAAGAAAACCCGCATCAACATCGTCGACACCCCCGGCCACGCCGATTTCGGCGGCGAGGTCGAGCGCATCCTCAGCATGGTCGACGGCGTGGTCCTGCTGGTCGACGCCGCCGAAGGCCCGATGCCGCAGACCAAGTTCGTGACCTCCAAGGCGCTCGCCCTTGGCCTGCGTCCCATCGTGGTGCTGAACAAGGTCGACAAGCCCGATGCCGAGCCCGACCGCGCGCTGGACGAATGCTTCGACCTTTTCGCGGCGCTGGATGCCGACGAGGACCAACTGGACTTCCCGCATATGTATGCCTCCGGCCGCTCCGGCTGGGCCGATCACGAGCTTGACGGCCCGCGCAAGGACCTGACCGCGCTTTTCGACCTGATCGTCAATCACGTCCCCGCGCCCAAGCAGGTCAAGCAGGCCGACGATGATTTCCGCATGCTGGCCGTGACCCTTGGCGCCGACCCCTTCGTGGGCCGCCTGCTGACAGGGCGCGTCGAATCGGGACGGCTGAAAGTTGGCGCCACGGTGCAGGCGCTCTCCCGCATGGGTCAGAAGATCGAACAGTTCCGCGTGACCAAGATACAGGCCTTCCGCGGTCTCACGCTTCAGGATATCGACGAGGCGACGGCGGGCGATATCGTCAGCCTTGCGGGGATGTCCAAGGCCACCGTGGCCGACACGATCTGCGCGCTGGCGGTCGAGGAACCGCTGTCGGCCCAGCCCATCGACCCGCCCACCATCTCGGTCACCTTCGGCATCAACGACAGCCCGCTGGCGGGCCGCGACGGCAAGAAGGTGCAGTCCCGCGTCATCCGGGAACGCCTGATGAAAGAGGCCGAGACGAACGTGGCCATCAAGGTCACCGACACGCCGGGCGGCGAAGCGTTCGACGTCGCGGGCCGGGGCGAATTGCAGATGGGCGTGCTGATCGAGAACATGCGCCGCGAAGGTTTCGAGCTATCCATCTCCCGCCCCCGCGTCCTGATGCGCGAAGGCGAGAATGGCGAACAGCTCGAACCCATCGAAGAGGTCACCATCGACGTCGATGACGACCATTCCGGCGCCGTGATCGAAAAGCTGACCGGCGCCCGCAAGGGCGAGATGACCGAGATGAAACCCGCCGGCGCCGGCAAGACCCGCATCATCGCGCTGGTCCCGTCGCGCGGCCTCATCGGCTATCACGGCGAGTTCCTGACCGACACGCGCGGCACCGGCGTGCTGAACCGCGTCTTCCACGGCTGGGCGCCGCACAAGGGCCCCATCCCCGGCCGCCGCGCCGGCGTGCTCATCTCGATGGAATCGGGCGAGGCCGTGGCTTACGCCCTGTGGAACCTCGAGGATCGCGGCCGCATGTTCATCGGCCCGCAGGAAAAGATCTATCAGGGCATGATCATCGGAGAGCACAGCCGCGAGAACGACCTGGAAGTGAACCCGCTCAAGGGCAAGAAGCTGACCAACGTCCGCGCGTCCGGCACAGACGAGGCCGTGCGCCTCACACCGCATGTCCAGATGTCGCTGGAAGAGGCCATCGCCTATATCGACGACGACGAACTGGTCGAGGTCACGCCCAACGCCCTGCGCCTGCGCAAACGCCACCTTGACCCGCACGAGCGCAAGCGCGCCGCCAAAACCGCGTAACGCATGGCCGATAAACTTCTCAAACTGACCCGCGCCGACTGGGCCAAGAACGCCGACAACTGGGCGGGTCACTTCGAGGGCCGCGATCTCGGCACAAACGTGACCGTTCTCTTCGCCGAGTTCGAAGAGCCGGGCTCGGGGCCGAAGCTGCATACCCATCCGTATGACGAGGTCTTCATCGTCCGCGAGGGCCGCGCCCGTTACACGATCGGCGACCGGGTGATCGAGGCCGAGGCCGGCGACGTCCTGCTGGCCCCCGCCGAAGTGCCGCACAAATTCGTCAACCTCGGCCCCGGACGGCTGGTGTCGACCGACATCCACCTTTCCCCTGAGTGGATCCAGACCGACCTGGAGTGACCCTATCCGCCCCGCGCCGCGCGAAAGAAGGAACATCGACCCGCCTCCTTGCGTTTTTCCGAAACGGACCAACGCAAATTCCGAAAGGAGGCTTTGATGCTCCGCACTCTCATGCTCACCACCACCACCGCCGCGGCCAGCCTGGCCCTCGCGCCCGCCGCCGAGGCCCAAAGCCGCTGTGGCGATTCCTATCGGCTCCAATCCGGAGACACCCTTTACCGCGTCTCGCAAAGCTGCCGCGTGCCACTGAGCCTGATCATGGACCTCAACCCCGGCCTCGACCCGCGCGACCTGCCGGTGGGCGAAGCGATCACGCTTGCCGCGTCCGACACGAATACCGGCGGCAGCAACACCCCCGCGCCCGACCGGGACACCTACGAGGTGCGCGAAGGCGACACCGCCTTCTCCATCGCACAGGCCCTGGGAATTTCCGTCGTGGAACTGCTGAACGAGAACCCCGATCTCGATCCGCTGGCCATGGCCGTGGGCGACGCGCTCGACCTTCCCGATGCGTCCGAGCCGTCGGCCTCGGTGCGTGTGCAACCCCTGGCCGGCCCGCCCGGCAGCGACGTTCGCGTGAACGCCAGCAACCTGCGCCCCGCAGATTACGTGACCATCGGCGTCGGCCGCATGGCTTCGGAATGGCGCGCCGTCGACCAGGCGCAGGTCGCCGCGGACGGCGAGATTTCCACGTCCGTCGCGCTTCCCGATTGGGCCTCGCCCGGTGACAATCTGATCTTCGTCGTCGATACAGACCGCGGCGTGACGCTCAAATCGCGCGCCTTCGACGTGGTGTCGCAAGACTCCAGCGACGGCGATGGCGACCAGATCTCGCTCGAGGGCCGCGTGCGGCAGGGCGTCGAATGCGCCACGTTGACCACGCCCGACGGCGACGTATGGTCCCTGACCGGCGACATGGAGTTCACCCCCGGTGAATATGCCGAGGTGCGTGGCACCCGCGCCGAGATGTCGTTCTGCCAACAGGGCGTCGGCACCGTCGCGGTCGACAGCTACGAAGAGGTCCGCGCGCCGGGCAACCTGCCCGACGATACCGCCGACCTGAACGCCGAGGCGGTCGAGGGCCCGTGGGTCCGCATGGCCGGCAACTGCGCCCGGCCCGACTTTGACATCACGGGCCAGCAGGGCCGCCTGACCATCGAAACCAGCCTTGACGGCGCGCCGCGTACCGGACGCGTGAAGCTCAACGATAACGGCGCATCAGCGGTCTTCGACCAGCCCTATCGCGCCTTCCCGATCGAGAACCGGGGCGAAGGCAAGATCGCCGTCATCTCGGGCGACCGGGATGTAACCCTGGGCGGCGTCGACATTTCCGGCGATGGCGCGGTGTTCCTGCGCTGCGGCGTGTAAGCCGGCCCTCAGGGCGCGACCGCGATCCGCCCGACCACCTCCAGCCCTGCGCCGGTGCGCCTCGCGACGACAATCTCGCCCGAGGTGGTGCCGGTGCCGGTCAGTTCCGACACGTTCACCTGGTGCGTCACCAACAAAAGCCGCGCCTTGGCGGGCATATCGGCGATCCGCGCCATGACCGCTGCCGCCTGACCGTCCGGGTCGCCCTGCCCCGGGAAATGCGAATTGAGCGCGGAAAATTCATCGGGCGTGCCCATGTCGAGAAGCTCCGCCGTCTCGGTGCAGCGGCACCATTGGCTGGTCCATACGGCATCGAACTGAACACCCGCCTCGCGCATCGCCGCGCCGATCCGCCGGGCCTGTTCCCGGCCCCGGTCGTCCAGCACCCGTTGCGTGCTGCAATCCTCCAAATCGAAATTCGCCGGGTCCCCGACACCGGGCGCCAGCGCATGGCGCATCAGCGCCACCGTGCCCGGCTCTTTCAGCAGGCTCCAGTCCTGCGCCGCCACACCCCCCGGCAGGATCAGCATCAGGATCAGGGAAATCAGTCGCATCGGCGCCTCCGTTCGGATCGACGGAAACCCTAGGTCGCACCGACGTCGGTTCCAGCCCGTGCGACGCTTTCGCCCACGGCAATCCGCCCCGGCCTCAGCACCCTTGCGCACCACCCGCCATGACCGCGCATGGCGTTGTAGCCGCCAGCCCCAAGTGCTGTTTCCATCCGGGAACAGGGCGCACAGGGCACGGTGATCTCGACCAGGGCCTGACCGATCCGGACGGGATGATTGCGCAGCGCTGTCAGGTTGATGCCAGAGACCACCAGGTTGCGCCGCAAAACCTCCGGCGCCACCTCCCCGATCCCGGCCAGCGCGCCGATCACCGGCAGATGTTCGGCCTGGATCAGCGTCAGCGCGCGTTTGCCGGCCCGTGCGTGGTCGCCTTCAAGGCCCGTTCCGGCCAATTCCGCGGCCTCGACCGAGACCGGATCGGCCAACCTTTCCGGCCGCAGCCCGATCCATGCCACGCGGCCCTCGCCCGCGTGCCGCGCCATGATCTCGGCCAGCTGGCCTTTCACTATTCCGAGGTTTCCACGATCACCAGGTCACGTTCGGACGCGTTCCGCGCATGGTCCAGCGCCTCTTGATAGGCGTCCGAGCGATAGCATTCCTCCGCCGCCTCCAGCGTCGGGAACTTCGCCACCACGTTGCGCGCCCGGTCATTGCCTTCCAGTTGAACGTACCGCGCGCCGCGGGCGATGAAATGCCCGCCATGCGCCTCGATCGCCGGACCGGCCAGTTTGGCATAGCGGCCATAGGCCTCCTCGTCGGTCACGGTCACATGGGCAATCCAAAGTGCTGGCATCTCGTTCTCCTCAAACTCCGTCCACGATGACGATATCGCGCTCGCTCGACGAGGTCGCGATCGGCAGGATGCGCTGATACGCATCAGAATTGTACCAGTCCAGCGCCGCCTGGTGGTCGGGGAACTCGATGATCACATGCCGGTCGGGGCTGATCCCCTCGACCTGCGTCTGGGTGCCGCCCTTGGCCAGGAACCGCCCGCCGAAGGCCTCGGCCAGCGCCACGGTCTGGCTGGCATAGGCCTTGTAATCCTCCGGATCGGTCACGTTGATCCGCGCAATCAGGTAGGCCGCCATGTCGTTCCCCTTTTCCGCCGGGCCTCAGCCCTGCAACACCTGTTCCGCCGCCGCGATAGCGGCATCGGCATTGTCGGTGCTCGCCGCTCCGCCCTGCGCCATGTCGGGACGGCCTCCGCCGCCCTTGCCGCCCAGCTCCGCCACGGCGGCCCGGACAAGATCGACCGCCGACAGGTTGTCGGTCAAGTCCTTCGTCACGCCCGCGGCGACGGCAGCCTTGCCGTCGGCATCGGCAATCAGCAGCACCGCGCCCGAGCCGATCCGCGTCTTCATCTCGTCCATCAGCGGCGGCAGGTCGCGTCCCGACACGCCCGACAGCACCTGGGCAAGGAACTTCACGCCGTTCACATCCTTGGCCTCCGGCCCTGCGGCCCCGCCGCCGCCCATCGCCAACTCGCGCTTCAGCTGCGTCACCTCGTTGGCCAGCGCCTTGCGCTCATCCATCAGCGCGCGCACGCGGTCCAGCACGTCACCCGGCTGCGCTTTCAGCTCCGAGGCCAGCGCCGCCATGCGGTGATCCTGCTCGCTCAGGTACCGGAACGCTTCCGGCCCGGTCAGCGCCTCGATCCGGCGCACGCCGGAACTGGACGCGCCTTCGCCCACCAGGACGAACAGGCCGATGTCGCCCGTTTGCCGCACATGGGTGCCGCCGCACAGCTCGATCGAATAGGTATTCTTGTCCAGGCCCTTGCCGGAGCCATCCTCGGACCCCATCGAGACCACGCGCACCTCGTCGCCGTACTTCTCGCCGAAAAGCGCCTGCGCCCCGATCTTCCGCGCATCGTCGGGCGTCATGATCCGCGTCTCGACCTTGCCGTTCTGCCGGATATAGGCGTTGACCTCTTCCTCGACCTGCTTGATTTCCTCCAGCGTAAGGCCCTTGCCATGGCTGAAATCGAACCGCAGCCGGTCGGGCGCATTCAGGCTGCCCCTTTGCGCCACGTGGTCGCCAAGCGCCTTGCGCAGCGCCTCGTGCAGCAAGTGCGTGGCCGAATGGTTCGACCGGATCGCCGTGCGGCGGAGGTGATCGACCTCCAGCTTCACCGGGTCGCCCACTTCCAATGCGCCCTCCTCGACGGTCACGAAATGCGCCGACAGGCCCCCGGCGCGTTTCTGCACATCGCTCACATGCCCTGCGAACCGCGCCTCTCCGGCCTCGCGCGCGCCTTCCAGGCTGCGCAGATAGCCGTGGTCGGCCACCTGCCCGCCCGCTTCGGCGTAGAACGGCGTCTGGTTCACCACGACCCAGCCGGTGGCCTTGTTCGCGCCCAGCTTGTCCACCGCCTCGCCATCGACGACAATTGCCTGCACCACGCCCTCGGCGGTCTCAGTGTCGTACCCGAGGAAATCCGTCGCGCTGTGCGTCTCGGCCAGGTCGAACCATACGGTCGCGTCCGCCGCCTCGCCACTGCCGGACCACGCCGCGCGGGCCTTGGCCTTCTGTTCCTCCATCGCCGCATCGAACCCGGCCACATCCACCGCGCGGCCCTTCTCGCGCAGCGCGTCCTGCGTCAGGTCCAGCGGAAAACCGTAGGTGTCATAGAGCTTGAACGCCGCCTCGCCCGGCAGCGCGGCCCCATCGCCCAGCTTGCCCAGCTCGTCGTCCAGCAGGCGCAGACCCCGGTCCAGCGTCTGCTTGAACCGCTTCTCCTCCAGCTCCAGCGTCTCCTCGATCAGCGGCTGCGCCCGGCCGAGCTCGGGGAAGGCCTGTCCCATCAGCCCCACCAGGTTCGGCACCAGCCGGTACATCACCGGGTCCTGCGCGCCCAAGAGGTGGGCATGCCGCATCGCCCGCCGCATGATCCGGCGCAGCACGTAACCGCGCCCCTCGTTCGACGGCATCACGCCGTCGGCAATCAGGAACGAGGTCGAACGCAAATGGTCCGCGATCACCCGGTGATGCACGTTGCCCGGCCCGTCCGGTGCACCATCGGTCACATGCGCGCTCGCCTCGATCAGGCTGCGCATCAGGTCGGTATCATAGTTGTCATGCTTGCCCTGCAACAGCGCGCCGATCCGTTCCAGCCCCATGCCGGTGTCGATCGACTGCATGTCCAGATCCACTTGGCTGCCATCCTCGAACCGCTCGTTCTGCATGAAAACGAGGTTCCAGATCTCGATGAACCGGTCGCCATCCTCCTCCGGACTGCCCGGAGGACCACCCCAGATCTCGGGGCCGTGGTCATAAAAGATCTCGGTGCACGGTCCACAAGGCCCCGTCGCCCCCATCGACCAGAAATTGTCATCCGTGGCGATGCGGATGATCCGGTCGTCGCTCAGGCCGGCGTGCTTCTTCCAGATCTCCGCCGCCTCGTCATCGGTGTGATAGACCGTCACCAGCAGCTTGGACTTGTCGATCCCGAAATCCTTGGTCAGCAGGTCCCAGGCATAGGGGATCGCCTCGGACTTGAAGTAATCGCCGAAACTGAAATTCCCCAGCATCTCGAAGAACGTGTGGTGCCGCGCGGTATAGCCGACATTGTCGAGGTCGTTATGCTTGCCGCCGGCGCGCACGCATTTCTGGCTGGTGGTGGCGCGGGAATAGTCGCGCTTCTCGACCCCGGTGAACAGGTTCTTGAACTGCACCATGCCGGAATTGGTGAACATCAGCGTGGGGTCGTTACGCGGCACCAGCGGGCTGCTCGGCACCACCTCGTGGCCGTTGCGTTCAAAGAAACTGAGGAAGGTCGAGCGGATCTCGTTGAGCGTGGGCATGAGGGTCTGGTCCGAAGGCAAAAGTTGCGTCGAACCCGTGTAACGCCAAGCCATTTGACTGTCCACAGAAGGACGATGGTTCAACGGTCGCGTGTGCGCTCAAAAAGAGGAAAGGCCACCCCGTCGGATGGCCCTTCCCCGGAATATTCTCCACCACCCGTGGGCGGTGCGGGCCCTTTCCGGAGTGGGCCATCTCCGTTTCGTCAGTCGTCCAGCACGTCCTCGGCCGCATTGTCCACGTCGCCGGGAATGTTGAAATCAAGCCCGTGCGCGCCGCGGATCTTGTCTTCGATCTCGTAGGCGATCTTCTTGTTTTCCTTCAGGAAATTCTTGGCGTTCTCACGGCCCTGGCCGATGCGCTCGTCGCCGTAGCTGAACCAACTGCCGGACTTCTCGACCACGCCGGCGGCAACGCCAAGGTCCAGCAACTCACCGGTCTTGGACACGCCCTCACCGTACATGATGTCGAACTCGACCTGCTTGAAGGGTGGCGCGACCTTGTTCTTGACCACTTTCACGCGGGTCTGATTGCCCACAACCTCGTCGCGGTCCTTGATCGACCCGATCCGGCGAATGTCCAGCCGCACCGAGCTGTAGAACTTCAGCGCGTTGCCGCCCGTCGTCGTCTCGGGGCTGCCGAACATGACGCCGATCTTCATGCGGATCTGGTTGATGAAGATCACCGTGCACTTGCTGCGGCTGATCGAACCGGTCAGCTTGCGCATGGCCTGGCTCATCAGGCGGGCATGCACGCCCACGCTGCTGTCGCCCATGTCGCCCTCAAGCTCCGATTTCGGCGTCAGGGCCGCGACCGAGTCGACCACCACCATGCTCACCGCGCCCGAGCGCACCAGCGTGTCCACGATCTCTAGGCTCTGTTCGCCGGTGTCGGGCTGCGAAATCAACAGTTCGTCGAGGTCCACGCCCAGCTTTTTGGCATAGATCGGATCCAGCGCATGCTCGGCGTCGACAAAGGCGCAGACGCCGCCCTTTTTCTGTTCCTCGGCCACGCAATGCAGCGTCAGCGTCGTCTTGCCCGAGCTTTCGGGCCCGTAGATTTCAACGATCCGGCCCTTGGGCAGCCCGCCGATGCCAAGTGCGATATCCAGACCCAGCGAGCCGGTCGAGGTCGATTCGATGTCCTGCGCCGGGTTGTCGGCGCCCAGTTTCATGATCGAGCCCTTGCCGAATTGCCGTTCGATCTGCGCCAGCGCGCTGTCCAGCGCCTTCTGGCGGTCTGCGTTCTTCTTGCTGTCCATGTTCAAAAGATCTGCCGTTGCCATACCTGTGGTTTCCCTTATTTCACACGCCAGACAGGGCGTCTATCGCTGACTTCCCAATGCCTGTCCGCTGCTTTCGTTCACCTCTTGTTCCCCGCGTTATGGAGACAAAAGGAGAACATTTCAATCAATTTGTTCCTTTCCGATGGTTGCACCGATGGGTTAAAGAGGGGTTACCGGGGGGCAGGCAAACGGGCGAAATCTTGCATGTTGGTGTTTTCAAACGAAAAGCTCGTATTCCTGTCGGTGCCCAAAACCGGCACCACGGCCTACGAGGCCGCGCTTGCGCCCCGCGCGGCCTTGGTCGTGCGCCAGCCGCCCGAGCTGAAACACGCGCCTGTCTTTCGCTACAACCGGTTCTTCCGACCCGCGATCGAGAAATTCATGGGCGAAGGATTCGACATTCTGGCGGTCATGCGCGAGCCGATCGACTGGCTGGGCTCGTGGTATCGCTATCGTCAGCGGCCAGGGCAGGAACAGGCCCGCAACTCCACCCACGGGATCAGCTTCGACGAATTCGTGACCGAGTACATGAAGGGCAAGCGCGCCGCCTTTGCGCAGGTGGGCTCGCAGACGAAATTTCTCGAGCCGCAGAACAACGGCACCGCCGTCACCCATCTCTTCCGCTACGAGGACCAGGACGGCCTGCGCCGATTTTTGGCCAACCGTCTCGAGATCGAGATCGAGACCCGGCGGATGAACAGCTCGCCCGCCATGGCGCTGTCGCTCGATCCGGATGTCGAGCAACGCTATCGCCGCAAGTTCGCCGTCGAGTACCGGCTTTACGACGGGATCGCTCGGGACGGCGCCTTCACGCCTCTGGCCAACGGGGTCCTGCCGCCGCATCATTGAGTCGCAACGCGGGCCCAGGGGCGCATTTCCGGCGCCGGAAATGCTCTCGAAAATGTGCATTTTCGAGCGCGAACATCGGATGAGGTCGCGCCATATCCCGAGATCGGTCCGGTGACGGAAAATCGCGGTACGTAAGGACAGGCGGCGCCGGGCCCCCTCAGCCCTGGTTCAGCTTGTGCTGCACCATCTCCGTCAGTTCCGTCAAGGAGAACGGCTTGGGCAGGAAATCCGAGTCGGGGATGCGCGACTGAACCTCGCCAAAGGCCTCCTCGGCGTAGCCCGACATGAACACGACGCGGGTTTCCGGACGGTCGGCCAGTGCCTGCAACACCCAGGTCGGCCCGTCGATCCCCGGCATCACCACGTCGGACACGAAGACATCCACCTCCAGCGTCGGGTCCTCCAGCAGTTCCAGCGCGGCTTCGGCCGAATCGGCTTCCAGCACCGTCAGGCCGCGCAATTCCAGCGCCCGGCTGGCAAAGGCCCGGACCGGTGCCTCGTCCTCGACCAGCAATACCACGCCATCCGTCTTGGCGGGAAGGTGCGCCGGCGCGGCCGCCTCGGTTGCCTGCGTCTCAAGGCTCTCATGCGCGGGCAGCAATACCTGGAAGGTCGTGCCCTCTTCCGGCGCGCTGTCGGCAAAGATGAAGCCGCCGGTCTGCTTGACGATCCCGTAGGCCGTCGACAGGCCGAGGCCCGTGCCCTCACCCGTCCGCTTGGTTGTGAAGAACGGCTCGAAAACCTTCTGGATCTTGTCCGGGGCGATACCCACCCCCTCGTCACTGACGGTCACGCGCACATAACGGCCCGGCGCCACCACGGCCCGGTCGCGGCGCAGGGGCTCGCGGAAGGTGACGTTCTCGGTGGCGATGCGGATATCGCCGCCTTCGGGCATCGCGTCGCGGGCGTTGACCACCAGGTTCATCAGCACCTGTTCCAACTGCCGCTTGTCGGCGCGGATCGACCACAGGGTCGGGTCGTGGCTGAGCGACAGGATCACCCGCTCGCCCACCAGCCGGTTCAGCAGATGTGTCAGATCCGACAGCATGTCGCGCAGGTCCATCACCTCGGGGCGCAGGGTCTGCTTGCGCGAATAGGCCAGAAGCTGGCTGACCAGCGCCGCGGCGCGGTTGGTGTTCTGGTTGATCTGGATGAGGTCGCCGTAATCGGGGTCGCCCTGGTCGTGGCGCAGCAGCAGCAGGTCGCAATGCCCCGCGATCGCGGTCAGCAGGTTGTTGAAATCATGGGCCACACCGCCGGCCAGCTGGCCGATCGCCTGCATCTTCTGGCTCTGCGCGAACTGTTCTTCCAGTGATTTCAGCTTGGTCGCGTCGCTCAGCACGGCGATCAGCACCGTCTCGCCCGCCTCCGTCGCGCGGTTGAGCGTGACCTGGACGAAAGTCTCGCGGTCGTCGCTCCTGACCCGCAGAAACTCCGAATGCACCCCGCCACGCCCCTGGGCCGCGTCCTCCAGCCAGTCGGGGATCGACCGGCCGAGCCCCTCCATCAGGTCCGACAGCGTCTTGCCGCAACAACCCTCGACCCCCAGCAGGTCCCGCGCCGGGCGGTTGGAGATCTGCACCTCGCCCGAGCGCGCCAGTTTCAGCAGCGGAACCGGCAATTCGTCGAAGAATGCCCAGCCGTCGGGCTGACGTTCGGTGGGCGCGACGCCGGGCAGCAGAAAGATCTCGCGCCGTCCGGCCGCGCCCTCGAGTTCGACGACGAGACAGGGGTCAGCCCCTCGGCCGTGGTAATGTCGTTGATCTGACCCGACCGCAGCGGCATCTTCGGAAAGATGCGGTCGAGGGTGCGCACGCGCTCGCCCACCAGTTGCCGCGCGGCGGTGTTCATGAACAGGACCGCCCCACCCCGCCCCGCCGTCAGCATCGGCAGCGGTACCGGGTCGGCCTCGCGCGCGGGGCGGTCGGCGTATTTCTCGATACGCCAGACATAGCGGTCGGCGCCGGCGCGGTGCACGCCGATGCGCAGGTGCCCGGCCCTTGTCACCACGTCCTCCTGCGCCGAGCCGCGCAACTGGGCCCGGCTTTCCAGACGATAGAGAATCGGGCCGGGATTCGCGATCGCGTGATTCAGCGCCCCGGCGAGCGTCGTCGCCTCATCGGCGGAAAAGGCCGTCATCGCGGCGCGGTTGGCGTACTGGATATCCCCGTCGCGGCCGGTCAGGAGGGTGGGTGTCGCATCCTCGGCCAGGAAATCCGCCGCCGCGTCGACCACGGATTTGCGAAACCGCGCTTCCGCCGCGTTCACGATGCCGATCCACAGCGCCGACATCAGCAGGATCGCCGAGGTGAAGACGCCCGCGAGCCGAAGCGTCGGGTCGGGCACGAACACGGCCGCCACGCCGAACAGGATGGCGGCCCCCAGTACCGCCCTGGAACGCGGCCTGATCCGGGCCGCGGCGTCACGCAGCGGCGATACGGTTCCGGTAGTGAATGCCAACCGGCAACTCCCCAAAAACAAGATACTGGCCGCTGTCTTAGGCGGCAGGGCTTAAAGTTAGATTAACGCTGAAGGGGCGAACACGTCTAGGTTGTTGTGCCCGCACCGGCGTCGTGTATCAGGGCTTGCGCAGCGTGGCGAGATAGAAGCCGTCGCCCCTGTCCGAGATCGGCCAGCGCCGCGTGTCTTCCCGCCTCCACCCCGGATGCGCCGCCTCGAACGCGGCCACCTGCGCCTCGTTTTCCTCGGCCAGGACCGAACAGGTGGTATAGACCAGGAGGCCGCCGGGCCGCACGAGCCCTTGCGCGTGTTCCAGAATGTCGCGCTGCGTGGCGCAAAGCGCCTCCAGCCGATCCGGCGTCAGGGCCCATTTGGCCTCCGGCGTGCGCCGCCAGGTGCCGCTCCCCGAACAAGGCACGTCGCACAGCACGATGTCAAAGGGCGCCGCCCCGGCCACGGCGTCCGGCGCAAGGGACGTCACCGTCACGCCCGCCCGCGCGGCCCGGGCAGGCAGGTCGCGCATCCGCTCGGGCGCGGCGTCATGGGCGAACCACGTGCCCTCGTGCCGCGCGGCCAGCGCCAGAACCTTGCCGCCGCCGCCGGCGCAGAAATCCAGCACCCGCGCGCCTGGGGGCACCGGTACGGCCGCCATGGCCGCCTGGCTGCTGGCATCCTGCAATTCCACATGGCCCTCGCGGAATGCCTCTGCTTGAGCGACGCGTCGGGAACTCTCCGTGACATGAAGCGCTCCGTCAATCTCTGGCATAGGCTCAGCCGAGATCCCGTCTTTCGACAACATTTCAAGCACATCCGGGATGGTCTTGAGGCGCGGGTTGTGGCGCAGGAAGACAGGCGCCCGATGGCGCAGCGCCGCGGCCGCGGCGGTGGCCTCAGCCCCGAGATCCGCCTCGAACCGCGACCAAAGCCAGTCCGGAAGGTCCCGCGCCTCATCCGGCGCCGGGGGCCCGCCGGCCGAGCGCTCCTCCGCCGTCAGGGGCGTGGGCGCATGGCCCTCCCCGGTAAAGGTCGTCTCGGGGTCGCCGCCCTCGTCCCGCACGTGCCCCAGCATCAGCGCCCGGCCGGTCTCGCCGCCGCCAAGCGCGGCGCAGGATCGCCTGCGGCGCAGCACGGAAAACACATGGTCGCGCACCGCCGCCCGGTCCTTGGACCCGGCATAGCGTGCGCCCCGCGCCCAGCGGGTCAGCGCCTGCTCCGCCGCCTGTGCGCCGGCCATCGCGTCCAGCACCTCGATCGCGGCCTGCACCCGTGCCGCCGGGGTCATGGCCTTACCTCAAGAACGCCGTGCAGAACCTTGAATATGCGTGGCTTATCCAACGCGGTAGTTCGGACTCTCACGGGTGATCTGCACGTCATGCACATGGCTTTCCTTCAGGCCCGCGCCGGTGATCTTCACGAACTCGCAATTGGTGCGCATCTCTTCCACCGTGGCGCAGCCGGTATAGCCCATCGCCGCCCGCAGGCCGCCGACAAGCTGGTGCAGCACCGTGCCCGCGCCGCCCTTGTAGGGCACCTGCCCCTCGACCCCTTCGGGCACCAGCTTGTCGCTGGCCGCGTCCTTCTGGAAGTACCGGTCGGCCGAGCCGCGCGCCATGGCCGCAAGGCTGCCCATGCCGCGATACGCCTTGAAGCTGCGGCCCTGATAGAGGATCACCTCGCCGGGAGACTCGTCGGTGCCCGCCAGCATGCTGCCCACCATGGCGCAGGAGGCGCCCGCCGCAATCGCCTTGGCGAAATCGCCCGAGAACTTGATGCCCCCATCGGCGATGACCGGCGTGTCGCCCGCCGCTGCGGCGCAATCCATGATCGCGGTCAATTGCGGCATGCCGACGCCCGCCACCATCCGCGTGGTGCAGATACTGCCCGGCCCGATGCCCACTTTCACGGCATCGGCGCCCGCGCCGATCAACGCCCGCGTCGCCTCGGCTGTGGCGACGTTGCCCGCCACGATCTGCACCTCGTTCGACAGCGTCTTGGCCCGTTCCACGGCCTTCGCCACGCCCTCGGAATGGCCGTGGGCGGTGTCGATCACCACCATGTCCACGCCCGCATCCACCAGCGCCTGCGTCCGCTCGAAGCCTGCGTCGCCCACGGTCGAGGCCGCGGCCACCCGCAGCCGGCCCAGCCCGTCCTTGCAGGCCGTCGGGTTCAGCACCGCCTGCTCGGTGTCCTTCAGCGTCAGCAGGCCGGTCAGCTTGCCCTCGGCATTGGTGACCAGCAGCTTCTCGATGCGTCGCGCCTTCATCAGGCTCTTGGCTTCCTCTCGGTCCGCGGGCTCGGTCAGGATCGCCAGGTTGTCGCTTGTCATCATGACGTGCACCGGCGTGTCGTCGCTGGTGGCGAAACGCATGTCGCGGTTTGTGACGATGCCCATCACCCGGCCCTTCTCGTCCACCACCGGGAAGCCGGTGAAGTTGTAGCGCTCGATCAGGTCCTTGGCGTCGCCCAGCGTCTGGTCGGGGCGCAGGGTCACCGGGTTGTAGACGATGCCGCTTTCGAACCGCTTCACCCGCCGCACTTCCTTGGCCTGCTGCTCGACCGTCAGGTTGCGGTGGATGACGCCGATGCCGCCCGACTGGGCCATGCAGATCGCCATGCGCCCTTCGGTCACGGTGTCCATCGCGGAACTCAGAAGCGGGATGTTGAGGTCGATCGACCGGGTCACGCGGGTCCTTGTGTCGGCGGTGTTGGGCAACACGCTCGACTTGGCGGGAACCAGCAGGACATCATCGAAAGTGAGGGCCTCACGAATCTCCATGGCGCATCTCCTTCACGGCTCGTTTGGCGGTTCCCTATTGCACGGGTGGGCAGGAATGGAAAGGGCCGATTGACGGGGTGCGCGCAGGTGACCGGGGCGCGGGGCCCGTCCCGTGATGTCGCCCGCCATGCCCGTAGGGTGGGTGACAACCCACCATCCGCCATCCCCCGTCGCTCCTCTTGCCATCGCGTCCCGCCCCACGCTAGCGTTTGCGCAACCAAAGGACACGCCCATGAGCAAACACGGATACGAGAGCGGCCGGCTCGACCTGCCCTTCGTCGGCATCTCCACATTCGGCAAACGCCCCTATGTCGCCGACTGGAGCCGGATCGACGCCGACGTCGCAATTCTCGGCGCGCCCTTCGATGCCGGCACCCAGTGGCGCTCCGGCGCGCGCTTCGGCCCCCGCGGCGTGCGCGAGGCTTCGACGCTCTTCTCCTTCGGTCACGCCGGCGCCTACGATCACGAGGACGACGCCACCTACCTGCCCGGTTCGGTCAGTATCGTCGATATCGGAGATGCCGACATCGTCCATACCGACACCCTGAAATCCCACGCCAACATCGAAACGGGCGTCCGCGCCATCCTCGCCGCGGGCGCCCTGCCCGTCACCATCGGCGGCGATCATTCCATCAACATCCCCTGCGTCAACGCCTATGACGGCCAGGGCGACATTCACATCCTGCAGATCGACGCCCATCTGGATTTCGTCGACGAACGCCACGGCGTGCGCTACGGCCACGGCAACCCGATGCGCCGCGCCGCCGAGAAACCCTACGTCACCGGGCTCACCCAGCTTGGCATCCGCAACGTCAGCTCGACGGCCAAGGAAGGCTATGACGACGCCCGCGCGCGCGGCTCGGACATCCTGTCGGTCCGGCAGGTCCGGAAGCTGGGGCCGCAGGCGACGGCCGATCGCATTCCCGACGGGGCCCGCATCTACGTTACCATCGACATCGACGCATTCTGCCCCTCGATTGCGCCCGGCACCGGCACGCCCAGCCACGGCGGGTTTCTGTATTACGACGTGCTTGAGATCCTGCAGCAGGTCGCGCGAAGACACGAGGTCGTGGGCATCGACCTTGTCGAGGTCGCCCCGGATTACGACCCCACCGGCTCCACCTCGATCCTTGCGGCGCAGGTGCTTCTGAACCTTCTGGGCTTCGTCTTCCACGCCCGCGCCTGAGACGATCGGCGCAGGTACATTATTGGTACACCTCTGGCGCTCATTTCGGCGCACATCTCCTTCATTTCGATCTGTCTCGCCAGAATTTCCTTCACTTGCGCCCGATTCTGCGCAATCCTTAATCAAAATAAAAAGACAGGCGCAGGCCGAAATGATGTTTGGTTCATTTTTGGGTCACTCTTCATTCAGCCATCCCCGCCGCAGAAACGCAAACAACAGTGGAGGACACACCCAAAATGGATCTCGCAGCCATTCAGGCCGACCAGGTCACGCTCAATTCCCTGGTCCAGAACCTCGTCTACCTTTCCGGCACCGTCGGCGCGATCACCGTCGTCGTCGGCTTGCTGATGATCGATGCCGGCACCACCCGGCGCAAAAGCCTGTTCAACTCGACCATCGAAAAGGTCATGGGCTTCTTCATCGGCTTCGCCACCTATTTCGCCATCGGCTTCGGCTTCTGGGCGGCACAGTATTACATCATGGAAGGCGCCACCATGGGCGACAGCTTGCGCGACTGGTGGCTCTTCGGCGGCATGCTGAACGCCAACGCCTCCACCACCGATCCGGCCACGTTCCCGGGTCTGAACACCTTCCAGATCTTCGTGTTCTTCCTCGCGGTCTTTGCCGGGATCGTGAACATCCTCTTCCACTTCGCGGTGTCCGAACGGATCCGGGCCTCGGCCTATTACGTGCTCTGCGTCGTGGCCGCTGTGGCCTCGTCCATCCTCAGCTTCTACACCTGGGGCTCGGTTGGCCCGCTCACCAACGCGGGGTTCCACGACTTCTTCGGGGTGGGCTTCGTCTATCTCTTCCCCACCGGCATGGCGCTGGCGCTGGTGCCAATGCTGGGCAAGCGCCCCGGCATGTTCGCGCCGCACCCCATGGTCTCGGGCTACCATGCGCCCAGCATCGGGCTGGCGGCGGTCGGCCTGCTGACCATCTTCGCGGGCCTGCCCATGGTCATCGTCTCCTGCCTCTTCTTTTTCGACCCCGAGGCGCTGGCGGTCAGCGTCACCATGGCCGAGACCAGCGTGGGCCTTGCCGTGAACAACTACGCCATGTCCTGGGCTGGCGGCGCAGTGACCGGCGGGATCCTCGCCTATGCCACACGCAAATACGCCTACCTGCTGCTCGGTCCGCTGGCGGGCTACGTGGCCGGGGCCAGCGGGTTCGACGTCTACCAGCCGGGCCAGATGTTCCTGGTGGCGCTGGGCGCGCCGGTCATCTCCTACATCGTCTATGAATTCACGCTGAAGCGCGAATTCGACGAGCACAAGCTGCTGCCGCTCTTTCTCGGCGCCGGCAGCTATGGCCTGATAATGGTCGGTATCCTCGAGGCCGGCACGCCGCGCGGCGGCTACTTCGGGTTCGAGGAAGGTGAGTACGCCTTCCAGCACGGCCAGATCGGCCTGGTGATGCAGCTCATTGGTATCGTGGTCTGCCTTGCCGCAGGTTTGGTGACCGGCCTCGTGACCGCGCTGATCCTCAAGGTGACCATCGGCCTGCGCAACACCGACGACGAGATGGCCGCCGGTCTGGACGGCCTGCGCTGGGGGCTGGAGCCTGACGTGCCCACGCGCGAGGACACGCCCATCGCCAAGGGCTGACACGGGACACCACTCACCGGGTCGCGGCGGCGGGGGCCCCCGTCGCCGCGATGCGCTTACGGCCCGCGCCCCGTAGGGTGGGTTTCAAACCCACCCTACCACCTCCGCGGTTAAAACGCGTTAACGCCGAACGACCTGGTCATCCGCCGAACCGTGAAACCGGGCACCGTCGCAATACCGCACGAATACCGACGTGATACCGACATGCCGATTTTCGCCGGATCGGGTTGGTTAACCGCCCTCGTTTCCGCGCCCGGTGCTTCAATGCCCCGTTAACCCTTCACCGCCGTCAGCAGGTCGTCGTAGCTCTCAAGACCATGCGCCGCGCCCATCGTCTCGCGCCATTTCCCGGCATAGGCCTCGCGTATCGCATCGCTGACCTGCGCCCGCCCGGCCCCGGCCTGCCCGCTGTCCACCTTGCTCGCTTCGCCGCCCGGTGGCAGGCCACAGGCCGCATCGCGGGCCTGTCGCACAAGGTGATCGTCGAACTGCCGGCCATGCGCCTTCATGAAATCCATCGTCGCCTGCGCCTGCGCCACGGCGCGCCTGCGTTCATCGGATATTCCCATGAAATCCGCCACTTGCGCGACACTCTTCACCAAGTCTCGCTTCATGTGCTCATAGGCCAGCAGCAGCACGTCGTCGCGGTCGCGCACGCCCCACCAAGACGACGCATGGCTCCAGTAATCCTCGCGCCCCATACGGTGCAGGTAATAGCCCGCGAAATCCTCCAGAGAGATCGCGCCGCGCTCGAACATCCAGCCGTCGAAGAACCGATAGAGCGAGACCATCGCATCCACCGGGTCGCGCAGCACCACGATGTAGCGCCCGCCCTCGGGAATCACCCCCCACGGCAGGTGACTCTTGAAGAGCCGCGGACGGTAGGGTTGCGGGGCGTTAACGTCGCGGCCCATATCGTGCGCGAGTTCCAGCCACGGCACGACGTCGGTAATCTCGTCGAACGCCATGTCGCCGTCCGACCGCAGGCTGTGGGCGATCTGGCTGACCCAGGTCGTGCCGCACTTGCTGTAGGGAGTAATGAAGATGTCGGTGGAATCGGCGCGATAGGCCAGCCCTTTCTCGACGCCGTGCTCCGTGGCGAACCGCGCCAGCGCCGCGTTCATCTGCGCCAGTGTCTCAGGACGCTTCATCGCGCGCGCCCTCACTGCCCGGCACCGGGTCATAGCCACAGCCGCCCCAGGGGTTGCACCGCGCAATCCGACGCGCGGCCAGCCACCCGCCCTTGAGACCGCCATGCATGCGCAAGGCGTCCAAGGCATATTGGCTGCACGTCGGCTGATAACGACAGTTGAACCCCACCCAGGGGCTGAAGATCAGCCGGTAACCCTTCACCGGCAAGGCCAGGATATGAGCGAGCAGGCTCATTTATGGACCGAGACCAGCGCCCGCCGCAGATCCTCGCACAGCCCTTGGAAATCGCGCTCCACCGTGGCCCCAGCGCGCCCGATCAGCACATAGTCATGGCCGGGTTTTCCATTGTCCGTCAGCACCTTGCGGGCCACTTCGCGCAGCCGCCGCTTGGCCCGGTTGCGCGTGACGGCATTGCCCACCTTCTTGGAACAGGTATACCCGACGCGGATTGTGTCGCTATCATCCCACCGGTCCCGCATTTGCAGCACGAGACCCTTCATTGCCTGCCTGCGCCCCTTGGCGGCGGCCAGGAAATCCGGGCGTTTCCTGAGGACCTCCAGACAAACGGAAACCGCCGGGGGCGTGTTCCCCGTGTCATCCACGAGGGCCTCCGGCGGTGTCATGTCCGTCTTGTCCTGGCTGGCGCTTACGCGCTCAGCGACTTGCGGCCACGCGCACGACGCGCGTTCAGGATCTTGCGGCCGGCCTTGGTGGCCATGCGCGCGCGGAAACCGTGGCGCCGCTTGCGGACCAGGTTCGAAGGTTGATACGTGCGTTTCATCGCTCGGCTCTCCGGTGTTCTTGGCCTCGCTCAGGAATCGCGAAAGCCGGAATTCGTATTGAAGCCCGGTCTATAGGGGCGCGCGCGCCCCAAGTCAAACATCCGATTGGCTTTTGCAACAAAAACCCCGCCCGGACGGTTGGCTTTGTTAGAAACCCCGTCGAAATCGGACGTAAAGGCCCCGAACCCATCACCCCGCATCACCCCGGCGTGAAGTGTCTGGCGCGGTGCCTGCGGATGGCGCATCTAGGAAGGACACGCAATCACACCGGACCCCGATTCCGACATGGACACAGCCGAGAACACCAAGCGCCCCGCCTATATCCGCCATGCGCCCCTGGCCGTGATCCTGGTGGCCGCAGTGGTGGGTTATTTCACTCTGGGCGACTACCTGACCTTCGATACGCTGGCCGACAATCGCGAGGCATTGCTGGCCTTCCGGGACGAAAACTATCTCCTGCTCGCAGGCCTTTTCATGACGGTCTACGTGGCCATCGTCGCCTTCTCGCTGCCCGGCGCGGCCGTTGCCTCGGTCACGGGTGGGTTCCTTTTCGGTCTGGCGCTTGGCACGGTTTTCAACGTGACCGCCGCCGTGATCGGCGCCTCGGCCATCTTCCTCGCCGCGCGCTGGGGTCTGGGGCGGACGCTGGCCGCGAGAATGGACGCCTCGGAGGGTACGCTCAAGAAATTCAAGAACGGATTGCACGAGCATGAAATCAATGTGCTTTTGCTGATGCGCCTCGTGCCGGTGGTCCCGTTTTTCGTCGCCAACCTGCTGCCCGCGCTCGTGGGCGTGCGCTTCTTCAATTTCCTCTGGACGACCGCGGTTGGCATCATCCCCGGCGCCGTCGTCTTCACCTGGATCGGCGTCGGCCTGGGCGAGGTGTTCGACCGCGGCGAACGCCCGGACCTGTCCCTGCTCTGGGAGCCGCAGGTGATCGGCCCCATTCTCGGGCTTTGCGTGCTGGCCGCACTACCTATCCTCATCAAGACCGTGCGCGGCAGGAAAGGCATCTGACACATGGCCGATATCAAGACTGACATCCTCGTCATCGGGGCCGGCTCTGGCGGGCTCACCGTCGCTTCGGGGGCGGCGCAGATGGGCGCCGAGGTGGTCCTGCTGGAAGCAAACGAGATGGGTGGTGACTGTCTCAACTTCGGCTGCGTGCCGTCCAAGGCGCTGATTGCCTCGGCCGAGGCCGCGCACGGCCAGGCACATGCCGCGCCATACGGTGTGGCCAATGTGGCGCCGGCGGTGGATTACGCCGCCGCCAAGGACCACGTGAAAAATGCGATCGCCACCATCGCACCGCATGACAGCCAGGAGCGTTTCGAAGGGCTCGGCGTCAAGGTCATCCGGGAGTACGGCCAGTTCATTTCGCCCACCGAGGTAAAGGCCGGCGACACGGTGATCCGCGCCCGGCGCACCGTCATCGCCACCGGCTCCTCTCCCTTCGTGCCGCCGATCCCGGGGCTGGAGAACGTCCCTTACGAGACCAACGAAACCCTGTTCGATCTGCGTGAAAAGCCCGATCACCTTCTGGTCATCGGCGGCGGCCCCATCGGCATGGAAATGGCGCAGGCGCATCTGCGGCTGGGCAGCAAGGTCACGCTGATCCAAGGCGGCAACGCGCTTGGCAAGGACGACCCCGAGGCCGCCGCCCTGGTGAAGGATCACCTGCGCGACGAGGGGCTTGAGATCATAGAGGGCGCACATGCGGCGAAGGTCCGCGGCCAGGCCGGTGCGATCGAGGTCGAAATCGACGACGGACAGGTTCTCAAGGGCTCGCACCTTCTGGTGGCCGTGGGCCGCACACCCAATATCGAGAGGCTGAACCTCGACGCGGCCGGTATCAAGTCCACCAAGGCCGGCATCAAGGTCGATGCGGCGCTGAAGACCAGCAATTCCAGGGTCTATGCCATCGGCGACGTGGCCGGGGGCCTGCAATTCACCCATGTCGCGAATTATCACGCGGGTATCGTGATCCGCTCCGCCGTACTGGGCCTGCCGGCCAAGGCGCACGCCAGCCACCTGCCTTGGACCACCTATACCGACCCGGAACTGGCGCAGGTCGGCCTGACCGAGGCACAGGCCCGCAAGGCGCATGGGACCAAGCTGGAAGTTGTCCGTGTCGAGTACGATGGCAACGATCGCGCCATAGCTACCCGCAAGACGGCCGGGTTCATCAAGGTCATGGTCGTGCGCGGCCGCCCTGTCGGCGCCACCATCGTCGGTGCGCAGGCGGGCGAGCTTATCCACACGTGGGCATTGGCCCTCGCCAACAACTTGAAAATGAAGCATATCAGCGCCATGGTTGCGCCTTATCCCACGCTGGGCGAAATCAACAAGCGAGCGGCGGGAGCGTATTTCACGCCGCGGCTGTTCGAAAGCGACTGGGTCAAGCGGATCGTGCGGCTGGTGCAGCGCTGGCTGCCGTAAACGACAAGGCGACGGAACGGGAAAAATGGGGTTTCTGAAATCACTCTCGGGACGGTTTCTGATCCTGACCGTGGTATTCGTCATGCTGGCCGAGGTCCTGATCTTTTTCCCCTCCATCGCCCGGTTCCGCGAAGACTTTCTGATGGACCGGCTGCAGCGGGCCCAGATCGCCTCCCTCGCGCTCTTGGCGAATGACCAAATCTCGAATGAGCTTCAGGAAGAGTTGCTGCAGAACGCGGGCGTCTTCAACGTCGTGTTGCGCCGCGACGAGGCGCGACAGTTGATGTTGTCCGCGCCCATGCCCTCGCCCATCGTCGACACGTACGATCTGCGCGATGTGACGCCGCTCGAACTGATCGGAGATGCCGTGAACCGGCTGGCCACGCCCCAGCCCGAGATGATCCGGGTGATTGGCGATCCGTCGCAGATGGGCGGGCTGCTGATCGAGGTCACGTTGCTGACGGACGATCTGCGCGCCGCGATGCTGGATTACGGCCTGCGGATCCTGTTCCTGTCCGCGATGATCTCGGTCGTCACCGCCGCCCTGCTTTATTTCGCGGTGCGCGGCTTTCTGGTCCGACCCATCGCCAGCGTGGCGCGCCACATGACCCGCTATGCCGAGGCGCCCGAGGATGCCAACCGGGTGATCACGCCCCGCTCCACCACCACCGAGATCCGCCAGGCCGAGGAGGCGCTGCTGTCGCTTCAGACCCAGCTGACTTCGTCCCTGCGCCAGCGCGAGCGGCTGGCCCAACTCGGCGGTGCTGTGGCCAAGGTCAGCCATGACCTGCGCAACATCCTGACGTCGGCTCAGCTGTTCACCGACCGAATCGAGATGAGCGAGGACCCGGCGGTCAAGCGCATGGCGCCCAAGCTTGTCAGCTCCATTGCCCGCGCTGTGCACTTGTGTGAATCCACGCTGGCCTATGGCAAGGCAGAGGAACAGCCGCCGACCCTGGGCCGGTTCGCGCTGATCGACGTGGTCTCGGACGTGATCGAAAGCGAGCGTCTGGCCGTGGGCGACGCCGATGTGAGTTTTGCCGAAGACATTCCCAACGGCCTGATCGTACGCGCCGACCACGAACAGCTCTACCGCGTCATCGCCAACCTGGTACGCAACGCGCGGCAGGCCATCGTCAATAGTGGGAAACCCGGCGAGATCGCCATTGCCGGGAAGGAGACTGCCGATGCGTGGTTCATCCGGGTGTCCGATACCGGGCCGGGGTTGCCGGCCAAGGCCCGCGACCATCTGTTCCAGCCGTTCCAGGGCGGAGCGACGAAGGGCGGAACGGGCCTCGGCCTGTCGATTGCCGCAGAGCTGATCCGAGGCCATGGTGGCACGCTCGAACTTGAAAGCACGGGCGAGGCGGGAACGGTATTCTGCGTTACCCTGCCCCGCGGTGAGCTGAGCAAGGGCTGAAGGAATTTCCTCGGAAAATCCCGTGTGACCCCTTGCATTGGCCGGCGCATGGGTCTAGATGCTCGACCTCACGGACCGATAGCTCAGCTGGATAGAGTACCTGACTACGAATCAGGGGGTCGGGGGTTCGAATCCTCCTCGGTCCGCCACTTCCCCTAATAGACCGTGATTGACGATTTGGCTGCGCGACCTTGCGCAGGCGCATATCGGCGCGCCGATCACGTGGCGTTCTTCTCGACAATTGAACCGTGCAGTTTATCCTTGCGGCAAACACGGAATGCGCCGGGAGGCACCATGCAGCTGACAATCGACGGAACGGCCCACGAGATCGAGGTCGAGGACGACATGCCCCTTCTGTGGGTACTGCGCGACATCCTGGGCAAGACGGGGGTCAAATACGGCTGCGGGATCGCGCAATGCGGCGCCTGCACGGTGCATATCGACGGCGAGGCGACGCGGTCCTGCCAGGTTGTCGCCGGCGACGTGTGGGGGCCGGTGACCACCATTCACGGCCTGGGCACCCCCGAGGCCCGCCATGCCGTGCAGCAGGCATGGATCGAAACGCAGGTCGCGCAATGCGGCTATTGCCAGTCGGGGCAAATCATGCAGGCCGCGGCGCTGTTGTCGGAAATGCCCGATCCTTCGGACGAGAATATCGACGACGCCATGTCGGGCAACCTGTGCCGGTGCGGCACATATCCACGCATCCGCGCCGCGGTAAAGGCCGCCGCCGCCAAGTTGAAGGAGGCGTGACATGAGCCGGGCCGGAAAGATCGCGCGGCGCAGTTTCCTTGTCGGGGCGGTTGCGGCAGCGGGCGGTGTGGCCTTCGGCGTGTGGCGTTACAAGACGCCTTATCGCAATCCGCTTCTGAGCGGGCTGAACGAAGGCGAGGCGGCGCTGACCCCTTATGTGCTGATCCGTCCCGACGGGATCACCCTCATCACGCCCCGCGCCGACAAGGGCCAGGGCGCCTACCAGGTGCAGGCGATGCTGCTGGCCGAGGAACTGGACGTGACGCTCGACCAGATCGCGGTCGATCCCGGCCCGCCGGATGTCGCCTATTGGAACCGGGCGCTCGCGGATGAGGCGGCGGCCTTTCTCGCACCCGGTGGCGGCGTCGCAGAAGAGGTGGCGGGCTCGGTCGTGTCTGCCGGGGCGAAGTTCCTGGGGCTACAGATCACCGGCGGCTCGACCACCACGCCCGACGGGTTCGACAAGCTGCGCGCGGCGGGGGCATCGGCCCGCGAGACACTGAAAGCCGCCGCCGCCGCGCAGACAGGTATCGCCGTAAGCGAGCTGACCACACGCGACGGGGCGGTGATCCTGCCGGGCGGCACCACCCTGCCCTATACCGAGCTGGCCACTGTGGCAGCTGATTTGGATCCGGTGACGGACGTCGCCCTGCGGCCCGCGTCGGAATGGCGGCTGATCGGCAAGCCCACGCCGCGACTGGACATGGTTCCCAAGTCCACTGGCACGCAGGACTACGGAATCGACGTGAACCTGCCCGGAATGGTCCACGCGACCGTACTTCTGAACCCTGCGCTCGGCGGGGCGCTTGGCAGCTATGACACTGCCGAGGCGTTCAAGATCCGCGGCGTGCAGTCGGTGGTCGAGATCACCGGCGGCCTGGGCATCGTGGCCGATAACACTTGGCGGGCGATGGAAGGGGCCAAGGCCATTGTGGCAAGCTGGCCGGAGGGAGCGTTGCTCCCGACGATGGAGGCGCATTGGCAGGCGCTATCGGACAGTTTCACCGAAGACGCGCAGGACAGCCGCAAGCGCGACGACGGCGACGTGGACGCGGCCCTTGGCGCGGGTGATGTCATCGAGGCCGAGTATCGCGCACCCTACCTGGCCCATGCCCCGCTGGAGCCGGTCAACGCCACCGTGCGCGTCGACAATGATGCCGTCGAGATATGGACCGGCACGCAGATCCCGCGCAATGTCCTGACCAACGTGTCGGGCATTACCGGCGTACCGGAGGACAACATCACCCTGCACGTACAGATGATCGGCGGCAGTTTCGGGCACCGGCTGGAGGACATGGTGGTGCGCCACGCCGCCGAGATCGCCATGCAGATGAAAGGCACGCCCGTCAAGCTGACCTATTCCCGCGAAGAGGACATGACCCACGAATTTCCCCGCCAGATCGCCATGGCGCGGATGCGCGGCACCGTGCGCGAGGGTCGGGTCGAAGCCTATGACCTTGGCATCGCCATGCCGTCCGTCATCGTCTCGCAAATGGGGCGCCAGGGGCTGAGCGTGCCCGGCCCCGACAGCCAGATCGTGGCCGGCGCCTTCGAGCAGCCTTTTGCCGTGCCGCACCACCGGGTGACAGGTTACCGCGCGCCACCGCTGGCGCCAATTTCATCCTGGCGCTCGGTGGGCGCGTCGACGAACGGGTTTTTCTACAATGCCGGGCTGGACGAGTTGATCCACGCCGCCGGGGCCGACCCGATGGAAGAACGTCTGCGGCTGTGCGATGACGCGCTGGCCCGGGGCGTGCTGGAGGCCGTGGCCGAGATGAGCGACTGGTCCGGGCCGAACCCGGCCGATGGCGTGGGGCGCGGTGTCGCCTTCACCAAGTCCTTTGGCGTGCCGTGCGCCGAGGTGATCGAGGTCGAGACCACCCAAGCCGGACTGAAGCTGACGCGGGCCTGGGTCGCGGCAGAGGTCGGCACGGTGGTCGATCCGCTGAACTTCGAGAACCAGGTGGCGGGCGGTGTCATATTCGGCTTGGGTCATGCGATGAACTGCGAACTGACTTATGCCGACGGCCGCGCCGAGCAGACCAATTTCGACGCGTTCCAAGGGCTTCGGCTGTACCAGGCCCCGACGATTGAAGTGCGCGGGTTGGAGAATGGCGACAAGGTGCTGGGGGTGGGGGAACCCCCCGTGCCGCCTGCCGCCCCTGCCCTTGCGGCGGCCATTTTCGCGGCCACGGGGACGCGGCTGCGCGAGATGCCGTTCTCGAAATTCGTGGAGTTTGCGTAGGTCAAGGCGCGCCGGGCGCGGCGCCGCCTTGCCGTTCCCCGCGCGGGGTGGTTGAAGGGGCGCATGGGATCCATTCTGACCACACTTGCGCTGCTGGGCCTGGCTTGCGCCGCGGCCTTCGGTGCACAAGCGGCTTCGATACCGCTTCCGTTCCTGATCGGACCTCTGGTCGCATCCGGTATCGTGGCGACAACCGTGTCGGCCCGTTTACCGGATGGTTACCGTTTCCCCCCATGCTGCGTCTGGTATTCATTTCGGTCATCGGCCTGATGATCGGCGCGCAGGTCACGCCCGAACTTTTCGGACAATCCTCGCGCCTGGCGGTCAGTTTCACTGCGCTGACACTGTTCGTCGTCGTCGCCCATGCCTATGGCTACACCGTCTTGCGGTTCATCGGCGGGTATGACCGACCTACCGCGTTCTACGGTGCTGCGCCCGGCGGATTGTTCGAATCGATAGCGCTCGGCGAAGAGGCCGGTGCGGACCCGGCCCGCCTGACGCTGCAACAGTTCCTGCGGATCATCGCTGTGGTCACGCTCCTGCCCATCGGCCTGTCGCTCTGGGTCGGTCACCCGGTCGGCAGTTCGGCGGGTGTCACGCTGGCGCGGGGCGAGGTGCCGTGGTCGGCCTTTCCAGTGATCGCCTGTGCGGGCGCGGCGGGACTTGGTCTCGGGCATCTGCTGCGCTTGCCGGCAAAGCAATTGACCGGGCCTCTTTCAGTGGCGGCGATCCTGTCGCTGACCGGCATTTACCACGTCGATGTGCCGCAATGGCTGATCAACGTGGCGCAGATCGTCGTCGGTACGGCGCTTGGCATGCGATTCTCGGGGCTGTCCGGCGGACTGGTCCTGCGCGGCTTCGGGCTGACCTTGCTCTGTGTCGGTGGGATGCTGGGACTGTCCATCGTGTTCGCCCTGGCGCTGATGCAGATCCTGGAGCAACCTTTCGACGTTCTGCTGATCAGTTTCGCGCCCGGCGGCGTGACCGAGATGTCGCTGGTCGCACTCAGTCTCTCCGCGAACCCGGCCTTCGTGACGCTGCACCACATCTTTCGCATCCTGCTCACCGTTGTGGGCCTTGGCCTCACTTCCAAGCTGGTCCGGCGCAGGCTTTGACAGGGCGCTCCTTCTGGAATATCTGAACACTTGTTCATTTCAAACCTCCGGAGGCTCCATGCAGATCTTAGACACCGCCGCAATCATCACCGGGGGCGCCTCGGGGCTGGGAGAAGCGACGGCACGGCACTTTCGCGCGCATGGGGCCAAGGTTACTCTGCTAGACCGCGACGCGGAGCGCGGTGCCGCCGTGGCCGCCGAGATCGGGGCCGGTTTTGTCGAAACGGACGTCACCGACGAGAACTCGGTCCTCGCTGCTATAGCTGCTGCGAAGGACGCCATGGGTAAGATCACCGTTGCCATCAATTGCGCGGGCATCGCGACCGGAGAGAAGACGCTTGGGCGCGACGGCCCCCACAGCCTTGACGGGTTCCGCCGCACCATCGACATCAACCTCATCGGGAGCTTCAACGTCGCCCGGCTTGCCGCCGAAGAAATCGCGCAGAACGCCGCCGCCCCGGATGGCACGCGCGGGGTGATCATCAACACCGCGTCCATTGCCGCCTTCGAAGGACAGAAGGGCCAGACCGCCTATGCCGCCTCCAAGGGCGGTATCGTGGGCCTCTCGGTGCCCATGGCGCGGGACCTGAGCCGCGACGGCATCCGGGTCATGGCGATTGCGCCGGGCATCTTTGCAACGCCGATGCTGAAGGGCCTGCCGCAGGAGGTGCAGGAGGGGCTGGCGCAGGACGTTACCTTTCCCAAGCGGCTGGGCGACCCGGACGAATACGCCGCGCTGGCGCGGTTCATCGTCGAATGCGATTACCTGAACGGCGAGGTCATCCGCCTCGACGGCGCGCTGCGCATGCAGTGAGGCTTCAACCGCCGCTGAGCACGCCGAACTTGGTTTCGAGGTAGGCCATGAGCGGCGCAGCGGTGGGCGCGGTGCCACAGGCCAGGGTGATGACCTCTTTCGGCTCGTGACGCCCGCCATGGCGTTGCACGCGCTCGCGCAGCCAGCCCGTCGCGGCAGAGAGGTCGCCCTGGGCCAACTGGTCATCAAGATCGGGCAAATCCTGACGCATTGCTTCGTGCAGGCAACCGGCATAGACATTGCCAAGGCTGTAGGTCGGGAAATACCCGAAGAGGCCCACGGACCAGTGTACATCCTGAAGCACGCCGTTCGCCGGGCGGTTGACGTCATAGCCGAAATCCGCCCGAAACCGGTCGTTCCAGGCCGCTTCGAGATCACCTACCTGAAGATCGTTGGCGAACAGCGCGCGTTCCAGATCGAACCGCAGCATGATGTGCAGGTTGTACTGCACTTCGTCGGCTTCGGTGCGGATATAGCCCCGGTGCACACGGTTCACGAGCGCATAGAACGCGCCCTCGTCCGGCACGCCGAAATCGCCGAACAGGTCGCGCATCCGCCCGTATAGATAGCCACAGAAGGCGCGGCTGCGGCCAAGCTGGTTCTCGTAGATCCGGCTTTGGCTTTCATGCACGCCCATGGATACCCCCTGCCCTGCCGGCGTCAGAAGGAATTTGGGGTCGATGCCCTGTTCATAGCAGGCGTGGCCGACCTCGTGGATCGTCGAGTAGAGGCAGTTGAACGGATCATCCTCGGCCGTGCGGGTGGTAATGCGGACGTCCTCGCCCGAGCCGCTGGAGAACGGATGCACCGCGCGGTCGATCCGGCCCCGGGTCAGGTCATAACCGAAGGTTTCGGCCAGTTCGCGGCCAAGCGCCATCTGGGTCTCCACGTCGAATCGTGCCGAGAGCGGCGTCACTGGCGGCGCCCTCAGCGCACGTTCGCGCAGTGACACGAGGCCCGGGCGCATTTCTTCGAAGATCGCCGCGAATTCGGCGGCCTTGCCGTTCGGCTCGAAATCGTCGACCAGCGCATCGTAGAGGTCGCCCCCGTCCGCCAGCGCCGCGGCTTCTTCGCGCTTGAGCTTGACCACCTCGGCCAGCGTGGGAAGAAAGGCGGCCACGTCGTCATTGGCGCGTGCGGCGGCCCAGATGCCCTGCGACCGGCTGGTCAAACGGGCCAGGGCGGCGGCAAGATCGGCCGGCACCTTGACCGATCGCTCATAGCTGCGGCGGATCAGGCGCAGTTGCGCGGCACCGTCGGCGTCCGGCGGCTCGGCCTGCTCCAGCCACTCCCCGATCTGCGGATTGGTGCGCCTGCCGTGCAGCACGCTTTCCATCGCACCGCTTTCCTCGGCACGCTGCCCGGCAGAGCCGCGGGGCATCACGGTTTCCTGGTCCCAGCTGAGCCGCCCGGCGATGCGGGCCAGCGCCTGGGTTTCCCGCTCGTAGGCCATGAGCGCGTCGAATGCGGTAGGCAGGGTCATCCGCGCACCGACCGTACGATGGGATACTGGCTGAGAAACCGCGCCCTGAGGATCAGGACCCAGAGGATCACCGCCAGCAACTGGTGTGCGATGGCAAGTTGCCAGGGCGCGATATACAGCACCGTCATGATCCCCAGCACGACCTGCAGGCAAAGCGCGAGGAAGGCGAAATTGAACGCGCCGCGGGTCAGCGGATGAGCAGACCGGCGCCCACGTAGCCAGACGACGATGCCGAAGATCAGCAGAAGATAGCCAGTCATGCGGTGGATGAACTGAACCATTCCGGGGTTCTCAAAGAAATTTCTGATGCCAAGCTCCGGCATCCAGAAATCGACGGGCAGGAACCCTCCTGCCATGAGTGGCCAGTCGGTAAAGGTGCGTCCGGCATCGATGCCCGCGACAAGCGCGCCGATCAGGATTTGCAGAAAGGCAAAATGCAGCCAGCCGGTGGACAGGCCGAAAAGCTTGCCCTCGCGGCTGCGCCTGGCCTGCATCAGCTCGCGCTCTTCCCGTCCAAGGCACATCACGTACCACGCGATGAAGCCCAGGATCACGAAAGCCAGACCAAGATGCACGGCCAGTCTGTAGCTTGCCACGTCCAGCATCTGCCCCGTTAGCCCCGAACTGACCATCCACCAGCCGATCGCGCCCTGCAGACCGCCAAGACCGCCCAGTAAGAGAAGGCGGCCCGTCCAGCCGGGCGGGATCTTGCGCAGCAAAAGAAAGCCCAGAAAGCCCAGGGCCCAGACCAGGCCGATCACGCGGCCAAGCTGGCGGTGGCCCCATTCCCACCAGTAGATCACCTTGAACTCGGCAAGGGTCATCCCCTTGTTCTGCAACTGGTATTCGGGAATGGCGCGATATTTTTCGAACTCGGAATCCCATGCGGCGGCGTCCATCGGAGGCAGCGCGCCGGTCACCGGCTTCCACTCGGTGATCGAAAGGCCGCTGTCGGTCAGGCGTGTGAGGCCGCCCACGGCGATCATCACGACCACGAGCGCGAAGAGCAGCAGCAGCCACAGACGCACGGCGCCGCGTGCGCCGCGGCGGCCCGCGTCGATCATCCCGCCCTGCGGCGTCTGCCGCGGTGTGTCGGTGTCGGACACTTCCTGGAAAATGCTGCGTTTTTCGCTCATGTTCCGCCCTCTGATTTTGGCGTGACGTTAATCTGCGTCGCGCGGCGCTTCAACCGCGCTCCTTCCAGCGCACCATTTGCCGCAGTACGCCATGCAGCGTCTGCACGTCGGCCCGCGTCAGGGGCATCCGGCTCCACATGTTGCGCAGGTTGATCTTCATGCCGGGGGCCTTGGCCTCGGGAAAGAAAAAGCCGGCGTCTTCAAGGCGTTCCTCGTAATGCAAGGACAGCGCCTCGATCTCTTTCTGGTTGGCCCATTCGGTGCCGGCCATATCGACGCGGGCGTCCTCGACCGCCTGCGAGGCGCGGCGCCACTCGTAGCCGCACAAGAGCACGCATTGCGCAAGGTTCAGGCTTGGGAATTCGGGATTCACCGGCACGCTGATGATTGCGTTGGCGCGGGCCACATCTTCATTTTCCAGCCCGGCCCGTTCCGGACCGAACAGCACCGAAACACGCTCGCCGCGCGCAAGGCGCCTGGCGGCCTCTGCCATGGCCTCCTCGGGGCTGAAGACGGGCTTGGTGAGGCCCCGAACGCGGGCGGTTGTGGCCATCACGAAACTGTCTTCCTCGACCGCCTCCGGCAGGTCGGGGACCAGGCGCGCGTCGTCCAGCAGCCGACCCGCGCCGCTGGCCATGGCCACCGCCTTGGGGTTGGGCCAGCCATCGCGCGGGGCCACGACGACCATGCGGTCAAGGCCGAAGTTCCACATCGCGCGCGCGGCGGCGCCGATGTTTTCGCCCATCTGCGGGCGCACAAGCACAATGCGCGGCTGTGAGTTTTCGCTTGCCATGCTGTTCCTCCAACGCGCCCGCCATAATCCAGCTTTACCGCGCGGGAAAGCGCAAATGACCGCGTTTGCGTCCCATGGACGCGTTCGCAAATCCCGGTTATAGGGGCAAAAACAGGACGACAAGACCATGGCAGAGCCCGAGCAGCCGCAAATCTATCTGATCACCCCGCCCGAGATCGAACTGGCGCGGTTTCCCTCCATGCTGGACCGCGTCCTGCGCGACCACGAGATCGCCTGCGTGCGGCTGGCGCTATCGACCCATGACGAGGCTGCGTTATGCCGCGCCGCCGACACCTGCCGCGAGGTCGCACATGGGCAGGACGTGGCCATCGTGATCGATACGCATTTCGTTCTGGCGGAACGGCTGGGGCTGGATGGCGTGCACCTTACCGACGGGTCTCGTACCGTTCGCAAGGCGCGCAAGGAGTTGGGGCCGGACGCCATCGTCGGCGCGTTCTGCGGCACCTCGCGCCATGACGGGATGAGCGCGGGCGAGGCCGGCGCCGATTACGTCAGCTTCGGCCCCGCCGGCGTCTCCGCCCTTGGCGACGGGTCGCAGGCCGAGGCGGAACTGTTCGACTGGTGGTCACAGGTGATCGAGGTGCCGGTTGTCGCCGAGGGTGCGCTTGATGCTGCCACGGTGTCGCAGCTTTGCTCCATGACCGATTTTTTCGGGATCGGTGACGAAATCTGGCGCCAAGATGACCCGAGCGCCGCCTTGGGTGAATTGATCGCGGCCATGCGCTGAGGCGGGACTGCGCGGCAGTCTCAGCCCGGCAAAGCGACTTCGGGCGGCATCGCGCTGCGCACTTTAGCCTCGAGCGCACGCGACAGCGCCTTACGATCGGGATAGTCGCTGACACTGATCGGTTCGTGATAGATCACGCGCACGCCGCCCTGCGGAAACCGCGAGAGAACCTGCAACATGTGTGGCCCGAGATCCATGTCGCCCCACCAACCGTAGAAACGCGGCTCTTCCGTCCCGTCCGGCGCGATGTAGACAATCGTGACCGGCTGAATCCGCAGTTCCGCTTCCAGATCGGAGAACGCGGCAAAGAGGCTCGACTTGAACGGCAGCACGCGCATACCGTCGGTCGAGGTGCCTTCTGGGAAAAACAACAGCTTTCGACCGGCATCAAGCTCTGCTTTCAGTTGGTTGCGCTGCAGGCCGGCCTGCCGAGGGTCGCGACTGATGAAGACCGTACCGACGATCCGCGCGAGAAAACCTATGCCGGGCCAGCCGGCCACCTCGGCCTTGGACACGAAGGTAATCGCCTGCCCTGCCCCGAGAGCGAAGATATCCAGCCACGAGGCGTGGTTAGCCACCACCGCGCCGTGGGTCCGCATCGGCGACCCCTCGCGCCGGTAGCGCAACCCGATCACGTGCAGCCCGGTCCAGATGGCCCAGCGTTGAAGTCGCGCGGTGAGCGGGCGATCGCGACCGAAGAAGATGGGTTCGGCAAAGCGCAGGACAAACACCACGAGGACACCCGGCACGATGATCGCCAGCAGCGCGACAAGGCGCAGGACCAGCACCAGCCAGCCTATGCCCGTGACGCGGGCCAGTCTGGCGGGACGCTCTGAATCCCAGGTGCCGCTCACAGGTCGGCGCCCTTGGAATAAATCGCCTTTTGCCGCGCGTTCAGCTGCTCGGTGTCCATCACGAGGCAGACATCGGTCGTGTTGAACGTATGATCAATAAAGGCACCGTCCCCGACGAAGCCGCCAAGCCGCAGGTAGGCCTTGATCAACGCAGGCACCTGCAACATTGCCGCACGCCGGTCGATGCGGTCTTCGGGCACAAGGTTCATCGTTTGGTATCGGGTGTGTACCGTCCGGACTCGCAGGGGTTCTGGCGCCAAGTGGCGGTGGTGGAGCAGCGAAAGCGGCTGGGCCAGTGTGCCGGGGTCGGTTCCGTGAAAGCTTGCGACGCCGAAAAGGATCTCGATGCCGTGGTCCGCGACATAACGGGCAAGGCCGTTCCACAAGTGGTACATGGCCGGGCCGCCGCGATAGCCTTCGGCCAGACACGACCGGCCCAGTTCCATGATGCGCCGACCGGAGGATTTGAGGATCGAGATGTCGTATTCGTCCTCGGAGTAGAACTGGCCGGCCTCGGTTGCCTGGTCGTCACGCAAGACGCGGTAGACACCGACGATCTCGCCGCCGCGGGATTCGTCGACAAGAAGCAGATGATCGAAATAGGGATCGAACCGGTCCCGCTCCAGGCGCGCATCGTGGTCGACGAGCGGGCCATCGCCGCCCAGTTCAGCTACGAAGACGTCGTAGCGCAGGCGCTGCGCCGCATGCAGGTCCGCCGCGGTGCGGGCGAGTCTTACGGTGAACTGCACGTCGCGCGAATACATCGAAGGGTCCGTTCAGGTTGGCTGAGCGGGTTGTAAAGCCTTTCGGTCTTGCGCTGCAACCTCTAGCGGCTATGACGCCGCGCCTGGCGCGCACGAGCCAAAAGGCTTGCGGATGCAACCGCGCGTGTTAACGTTTTGGTAACTCCGGTCATGGTTCAGTCACCGGCAGCAACTCAACACGGGAGCCATCAATCACCACCTTTCCGGCATCCTGAAAATTCACGGTGATCTTCCCACCGATATTCGACTGGACCTGTCCGGTACCCCATTCGGGCTGATCCGGGTGGACCACGAGCATACCGGGTTCGAGAATGCTGTTCATGTCGGACATCGGCGGGATCCACGGAAAAGGAAACGATATGGCGAACGATACCAATGCCATTGCCGCATTGATAGGGTCTCGTATCTGTCACGACCTGATCAGCCCGATCGGCGCGGTGAGCAACGGCATCGAACTGCTGGAAATATCGGGTGTGGCCGCGGACTCGCCGGAGCTCTCGCTGGTGGCCGAAAGCGTGGCCCATGCCAATGCACGTATCCGTTTCTTCCGCCTCGCCTTTGGTATGGCCAGCAAGGAGCAGGAAACCGGCGCGGAAGAGGTCAACGCGATCCTGAGGGACCTGCACGCGGATGACCGGACCGAGATCGAGCCCTTCCCCGCGGGCCACTACGCTCGGGCGGAAGTGCGCGCGGTGATGCTTGCGCTTCTCTGCGCAGAGCAAGCGGTGCCCTATGGCGGCCGCATCACCATGACACGTTCGGACGAAGGCTGGCTAGTCAGGGCCGAGGGCAAGCGTCTGAATGCGGATGCCAAGCTGTGGGACATGCTGAACGGCACGCAAGGCACTGCACTTCCCGCGCCCGCGCATGTGCAATTCGTCATCCTGCCTGCGGCCGCGTGGGAGGCGCGACTGGATTGCTCGGCATCGCTTTCCGAGGACGCGGCGGAGGTGCGGCTCAGGCGCGGGTAGCGCCGTCGCCTTCCACGAGATACTTGAAACTGGTCAGCTGGGTCGCACCGACCGGGCCTCGTGCATGCATCTTGCCGGTGGCGATACCGATCTCGGCGCCCATGCCGAATTCTCCGCCATCGGCAAACTGGGTCGATGCGTTACGCATCAGGATCGCGCTGTCCAGTTCGGCAAAGAAACGATTCGCGGTCGCATCATCCTCGGTAATGATACAGTCGGTATGCTGTGAGCCATATTTGCGAATGTGCGCAATGGCTTCTGAGACGTCTTTCACCTGCTTCGCGGCCATGACCATCGCCAGGAACTCGAACCCCCAGTCGCCTTCCGTGGCCGAAACCGTACCCGGCACCGATTGAAGGGCGGCATCGGCACGGACTTCGACGCCCTTGTCCAGCAGGGCACGGATCACGCCCTGGCCGATCGTGTCGGCGGCATCCTGATGGACCAGCAAGCACTCGGCGGCGCCGCAGATGCCGGTGCGGCGGGTCTTGGCGTTCATCACGACACGCAGCGCCTTTTCGGGGTCGGCGTGCTTGTCGATGTAGATATGCACGATGCCTTCGAGATGCGCGAACACGGGCACACGCGCCTCGCGCTGAACGAGGCCCACAAGCCCCTTGCCACCGCGCGGCACGATCACGTCGATCGTGCCGGTCATCGTCAACATCGCCTGCACCGCCGCGCGGTCCCGGGTCGGGACAAGCTGGATCGCATCCTCGGGCAGATCGGCCTCGGCCAGCCCGGCCTTGAGGCAGCGATGGATGGCGCTAGAGGAGTGGAAGCTTTCCGAGCCGCCGCGCAGGATCACCGCGTTGCCTGATTTGAGGCAGAGCGCGCCCGCATCCGCCGTAACGTTGGGCCGGCTTTCGTAGATCACCCCGATCACGCCAAGCGGCGTGCGAACGCGGCGGATATGCAGGCCGTTCGGGCGGTCCCATTCGTCGATCACCTCGCCCACCGGATCCTCCTGGGCGGCAACGGCGCGCAACCCGTCGCAAATCCCCTTAATACGATCTTCGTCCAGCATCAGCCGGTCCATCATCGCATCGGACAAGCTCTTGTCGCGACCGAATTCAAGGTCCTTGGCATTGGCCTCGAGGATATCGGCGCGGTGGTTCCACACCGCATCTGCCGCGGCGGTCAGCGCACGGTGCTTGGCCTCTGCCGTGGCGGTGGCAAGCACCGCTGCGGCGTCCTTGGCGCGTTGGCCGATCTCGGCCATGAGCGCGGGGATGTTCTCGAAATCTTTCATCGGGGCACCTGTTCGATCAGCTGAACCTAGCAGTGGTTCGGTCATATGGCCATATCGTCGCGATGGATCAACGGACCGCGGGCGGGATAGCCCAGCACCTCTTCGATCTGGTCCGAGCGCAGCCGCTTGATCCGCGCCGCATCCGATGCATCGTAGCGCGTCAGCCCCTGGCCCAGGAGGCCGCCGGTCTCGTCGGCCACCTCGACAGCGTCGCCACGCTCGAACCGGCCCGAGACCTGCGCCACACCGGCCACCAGAAGGCTGGAGCCCGCACGAAGCGCCTTGGCCGCGCCGGCATCGACCACGATCCGGCCCTTGGGCTTCATCGCAGCGATCCATTGCTTGCGTTTCTGCTGCGGGTCGCCCTGAGCCGTGAACCAGGTGGCTGGGGCACCGTTCTCCAAAGCCCGGATGGGGTGCAGCACCGACCCCTCGGTAATCGCCATGTCGCAGCCGGCGGCGGTGGCCGTCCGCGCTGCGAGAAGCTTGGTCTTCATTCCGCCTTTCGACAGGCCGGACCCCGCGGCACCGGCCATGGCCTCGATCTCGGGGGTGATTTCCGAGATGACATCGAAACGTCTGGCGGTCGGGTCGGTCTGCGGGCTGGCGGAATAGAAGCCGTCCACATCGCTGAGCAGGATCAACTGATCGGCCCCGGCGGTCACCGCGATTTGCGCGGCCAGCCGATCATTGTCGCCGTAGCGGATCTCGTCCGTGGCGACCGTGTCGTTCTCGTTCACGATGGGGATGGCACCCAGTGACAGAAGCTGTTCCATTGTCGCGCGGGAATTGAGATATCGACGGCGGTCGGCGCTGTCTTCCAATGTGACCAGTACCTGCGCGGCGATTATGTCATGCGTCGCCAGAGCCGCGGTGTAGGCGGTGGCGAGCTGGATCTGGCCCACGGCTGCCGCGGCTTGGGACTGTTCGAGGGACAAGTCTGCGGAGGGAAGTTTGAGAACGCCGCGTCCAAGCGCGATGGAGCCCGAGGACACCAAGATCACGTCCGTACCCCGCGCCCTGAGGCGAGCCACATCCTCGGCCAGCGCGACCAGCCAGTCGCGGCGCAATTGGCCCGTCTTCCGGTCGACCAGCAGCGCAGAGCCTATCTTGATCACGAGGCGTTTGGCGTCGGCTACGGTTGCCACGGTGCTTCCTCGTTGTCGTCGGGGCGAGCCCGCAGGCGGCCCTCGTCGATATGCGCGCGCAGAGCGCGCAGCACCTCGGTCACGCCCTCGCGCGACACCCCGGACATGAGGAGGACTGGCGTGCCCGCCACAGCCTCAAGCTCCTCGCGCAGGAACGTGCGCTCTTCCTCGTCAAGCGTGTCGATCTTGTTCAGTACCGTCACGCGAGGCTTATCGGCGAGGCCGACGCCGTAAGCTTCGAGCTCTTGGATAATGGTGCGATAATCCTCGATCAGGGTTCCCGAAGATCCATCGACGAGATGCAGAAGCACCGCGCACCGCTCGATATGGCCCAGAAACAGATCGCCCAGCCCACGTCCCTCGGATGCGCCGTCGATCAGGCCGGGAATATCGGCCACGACGAATTCGGTATTGTCGACGCCGACGACGCCCAGGTTGGGATGCAGCGTCGTGAAAGGATAGTCGGCGACCTTGGGCCGCGCGTTCGACGTGGCGGCCAGAAAGGTTGACTTGCCCGCGTTCGGCAGACCCACGAGCCCCACGTCGGCGATCAGTTTGAGCCGCAGCCAGATGGTGCGTTCGACGCCCTCCTGCCCCGGGTTGGACCGGCGCGGTGCCTGGTTGGTGGACGTCTTGAAGCGCAGGTTACCCCAGCCGCCGTTGCCGCCCCCTGCAAGGCACACGCGTTCGCCCACTTCGGTCAGGTCGGCAATCACCGTTTCCTGGTCCTCGTCAAGGATCTCGGTGCCTACGGGCACGCGCAGCACGATGTCGTCGCCGTCCGCGCCTGTGCGCTGCTTGCCCATGCCGGGTTTGCCGTTGTCGGCGAAGAAATGCTGCTGGTAGCGAAAGTCGATCAGCGTGTTCAGCCTGTCGACCGCCTCGGCCCAGACCGAGCCACCGCCGCCGCCATCGCCGCCGTCGGGGCCGCCGTATTCGATATACTTCTCGCGCCGGAAGCTGATGCATCCGTTGCCGCCACTGCCCGAGCGGAGGTAAACCTTGGCGAGATCCAGAAACTTCATGTCATTGCCTCAGATGGCGTCAGGGACCGTCCGTAGAACCAAACGCGGTCCGGCTCAAGCCCGGCGGCGCCGGAAGGTGCGAATTGCAGGAACACCGCCGCATTCGCGGCGCGCACCGTGTCAGCCATCCTTCATTGCCCGGCTGTATGTCCATGTGGGCACATTTGCCTTGCGCGCGACCGAAAAGCTTTCGGCGTCGCCGAGATAGCGAAAACCGCAGTTCGTCAGCACCCGCGCCGAGGCGGCGTTGTCCTGAAAGACGCTGGCAAAGACCGTCTTCGCGTCTTGAGGATTGGCCGACAGGATCGCCTTTACCGCCGCCGAGGCGATGCCGCTGTTCCAATAGGCCGGCGCAACCCAATACCCGATCTCGGACTGGTCGCGGTCCATCCGCTCCAGCCCGATCAGACCCATGACCTCGCCGCCGCCTATGCGCGTGCCGTCCATGACCCAGACATCCTCGGGGTGCCCGGTGTCCATGACGCGCGCAATGAAGGCCTCAGCCGTGCCGGGCGGAAGCGGATGCGGAATGGACGTGGTGAACCGGGCCACCCGCTCGTCGCCGGTATAGAGCGAAATTAGGCCCGCATCGGATTCGCGGATGGGACGCAGGTCGAACCGTTCGGTTTCCAAGAGGGTGTCGGTTGCGATGGTCTCAAGCTTCATGTGCTGTCTCCTCCGAAAAGCACGAACAGGACGGATGCGACGGTCAGCGCGGCCAGGGCGCGCATCAGGTGCGGCTCGGCCGGCGTTCCCGCCACGGTGCGCGCGATCCGGTCTCCTCCTAGTGTCCAGATCGGGTGCAGTAACAATTGCAGGCTCAGAAGGCAGATGGAGATGGTCAGCGTGGCCTGCAAGGCGGGCGTGCCGGCATCGACGAAATTGGTGAATCCGGCGACGATCATCGCCCAGGCCTTGGGGTTGAGCGGATGCACGATCAGCCCGGCCAGAAAGCCGGGCGCGGCCGTCTGCGCGTCGGCCGGACCGAGGCGCAGATGCGCAACCTTCCATGCAAGCCAGCAGATATAGGCCGCCGAGACCCATTTCAGAATATCAAACACGTAAGGCGCGCGGTCGGCCAGTTCCATCAGGCCGAACCCGACGGGCCAGATCACGAATTGCTTGCCGATGACTACCCCCGCCACAAAGGGCAACGCAGCGCGAAACCCGAACCGCGCCCCCCGTCGCCAGAAGCGCCATGTTGGCGGGTCCCGGCGTGCCGACCTGCGACGCCCCGAAGACCAGAAAGGAAGTGACGGCCACGCTCATAACGTGCCTCCGGAAATGAAAAGGGGACCGGCGGTGTGCCGATCCCCCTTGTATATCATGCCTTGAAGGTTCGGCTTACTCTGCGGCCTCCGCCACCGGGAGAACCGAAATAAAGGTACGGCCCTTGAGGCCCTTGCGGAAATGTACCGAGCCTTCGACGGTCGCAAAGAGGGTGTGATCCTTGCCCTGCCCCACGCCGTCGCCCGGCCAGAACTTGTTGCCGCGCTGACGCACCAGGATATTGCCCGGAATCACGGCCTCGCCGCCGTATTTCTTGACGCCAAGACGACGGCCGACCGAGTCGCGACCGTTTCTGGATGAACCGCCTGCTTTCTTGTGTGCCATATCGTCTCTCCTTAGCCTTTGGCCAGTTCTTTGGCCTGTTCGACCCAGCCTTCACGCTCGATGCGACCCTTGAAGGACAGTTTCTCGTCCATCTCGGCGATGTCATCGGCGGTCCAAGCCGCGATCTGGGCAAACGTGGTCACGCCTGCCTCGTGCAGTTTCTTTTCAAGCGCCGGGCCAACACCGGACAGCTCCTTCAGGTCGTCGCCACCTTCGGCCTTCGCGGCTTTCTTCGGAGCGGCCTTCTTTTCCTCGGCCTTCTTCTCGGCTTTGGGTTCGGCTTTCTTGGCGACGCTCTTTTCCTTGGCTTCGTCGTTTTTCACGCGCTTGGCCATCTCGGCCTGCTCGGCCTTGTTGTCGGCGTAACGGGTCTTGCCCATGCCGGCGGCCAGTGCGCTTGCGCCAACGGCGGCCTTCACGCCCGACTTGTCGGCGCCCTTCTCGAGGATCTCGGTCACGCGCAGAAGCGTCAGTTGCTGACGGTGGCCGCGGGTCCGCTGCGAGCCGTGCTTACGGCGACGCTTGACGAAGTTGATGACCTTGTCACCCTTGATCTGGTCCACCACCTCGGCCTGCACGGCCGCGCCGTCGACCAGCGGAGCACCGATGACCGGCGAGTCGCCGCCCAGCATCAGGATCTCGTTGAACTGAACTTTTTCACCGGCGTCGGCAGCAAGTTTTTCCACCCGGAGCATATCGCCCGACTGAACCTTGTACTGTTTGCCACCGGTCTTCAGAACCGCAAACATGTGTCTTTCCTTTTCTCATCCGCGTTCTGTGGCCCCGGGATCAACCGGCGTTTGGTGCCTCGAACAGCGCGCCTTTCGGCGTCAAAAAAACAAATCCCGTACGAGTCGCCCCGCCGGGATGGCCGCTTATCCTCGGGGTGCCCTTCAAAGTCAAGCCTTGCGCCTGCGAAACCGCGGTTTTTTCAGTGAACCGTCGGTTTCGCCCCGCTTGGGCGGATCACAACTCTTCGCTGCGCATTTGTTCCGCCACTGCCTGACCCAGAAGATACGAGATTTCGTCGTACATCCGGTCATAGGCATTGAATACTGCGGTGTTGAGGACCCTTCCCTCTGGCGTGCGGTAGAGTTCGGCATAGGTTTCGAGCTCTTCTGCTTCCAGCGGGCGATAGGCCATCATCAAAAACGACCCCAGCCAGGCCTCGGATTCCGCGCGGATGTCCGGTTCCTGGGCCCAGACATCGGCCAGCATGTCGGATTCGCCCAGATCAATCGCCCCGCCATCCGCGAGGCCGCGATAGAACATGAGGTTGGCGTTCATCGCGCCCATTACGTTGTATTCCACCAAGTCACTGTCCGCGATGATGGTCTCGACCTGCCGGTAGAGTTCGGTTTCATCGCCGCGGGCTGTCTCGTAGGCGTCCATCGCGGCCACCTCGGTTTCCTCGTCCAGAAACGCTTCGCGGGCCGAGATTTCGAGCTCGACGATCTGTTCTCCCAGACCGCTTTCGAAGAAGGTCACCAGCGGACCAAGTTCCTGACCTTCTAGCGCGGCCTCAAAACCCTGCGTTATAACCGCTTCCATCTTTTCGACGTCATAGATGCGCGAGATGGTACGTTCCCAGTCGCCTTTGGAGACGTCGGGCAGCATTTCCGCGCCTATCTCGGCGCCATAGCGCAGCCCTTCCTGCCGCATGACCGCGACGGTGTCGCCGATCCGCATCAAGTCGATCAGGCGCTCCCGGTCGCTGTCCTGCGCGGAAGCGGCGCCAGGCGTCAGCAGCACCGCGGACAGCGCGCAGGCAGTTGCAAGATTCTTCGCGATTTGCATGTCAGTTCAAAGCTCCTGGCCCGGATGCATTTCGGCCATGCGCGAGGCCAGTTCCTCGAAGCGATTGGCCATGATCTCATACTGAACGGCATTCATAAGCTGGTAGACGGTCTGCATGTCGGGATGCTCGAGCGCTTCCAGATATGCCTGCAATTCCTCGTCCGTAAAGTCTTGGTAAGTATAGGCAGCATTGGCCAGCGCGCCGGCTTTCATCGTCATCCGCATCTCCTCTTCGCCGGCTTTCATCGCGGCGCGAAGCGCGCCCTCGTCAAGCTGGCGGTCAAGGATGCCGGCGTTCGATGCCGCCATCAGGAAGCGCACCTGTATCTCCTGCACTGCGCGCACCGAGTTGCCGTCGGAGTCCACGGCTTCATTCAGGTTTTGCAGCGTCTCGATGCGCTCATCCCCCTGCTCGACGCCCTCGTCCACCAGCGCACGGCCTTCCTGTTGCTTGGCCTCATCGTCCTCGACCATGTGCGAGGCGTTCTCTGCTTCCACCAAGCGTTGCCCCAGCGGCGAGGCATAGAATTCCGCAGCGTGGGTCAGATGCTCTTCGCTGAGCGTTTCGGACAGGATGTCGAGCGCCATCTTCTGCATCAATTCTGTGTCGAATACGTCCTCGGACACGCGCGACCAGTCCGAGCCGAAATCGCTGGTTTGCATTCCCAGCATCGCGGGCGCGTCCCCGGCGGCGAGCGCGATGGAGTCGAGTGCGACACCAAATCCGGTTACTTCGAGAAACGCGTCGAGCCGCTCGCGATCGGCGGCGCGGGTCTGAAGCGCGGCCAGCAGCGCGATTGCGCATACGGCCAGGAAAACAAGGGGGCGAAATGGGCGCGTCTGGGTCACGATACCTCCTGACGTGGCATTGTTTCCCTCAACCTAGGCAAAATCCTAGACGAAACAAGGCAAACCCCTTGTCACCCCGATCAAAGGCGATTAAACGCACCCTCCAGACCCCCGCGGAGAGGTGCCGGAGTGGTCGAACGGGGCGGTCTCGAAAACCGTTGACCCTTCACGGGGTCCCAGGGTTCGAATCCCTGTCTCTCCGCCACTTTGCCCTCGTTTTTCCGGGCTTTCATAAGAAAATCGAATGCAGTTCCATGAGGCTCACAACCCTGTCATGGTCGTGTTACCAAGTCGAAGGACGCGCCGTCGATCAGCACGGTTTTAATCCCGTAGAGCTGTTACTGGTCATTCTTCACGCCAAGGGCGAGCGCGATCGCGCGATTTCACAATCAAAAAGTGTCGATGACAGGCATTGGCCCGTGTCTAGAAACGGGCGTCTGCAGGAACCTGAGCTGTGGGGCTGAACGGATCAAACCAGGCTCATGTCCCGGGCAAGCATCGCGGCGTGGGTACGGTTCCTTGCGCCGAGCTTGCGTGAAAGCGTCTTGACGTGCAGCTTCACGGTCACCTCCTGGATATCGAGGTCGCGCGCAATCTCGCGGTTCAGCTTACCTTCCGCAACGCCATGCAGGACCATTTGTTCACGTGGCGTGAGATGGGTCGCGGTTGCGCCTGGCGGCGGTTCAGTAAGAAAATTGACCGGAAGATAGGTCTCTCCGTCCAGCATAGATCCAATGGCCTGCACAAGCTGCTCAGGGGTGAGCGTCTTGGGCAGAAATCCCGCTGCGCCGGCCCGCAACGCGCGACGCGCGATATCCGGCGGCGCGGTACCCGACAGGATTGCAACCGGACATCCCGACTGGGCCCGCATCCGCGTCAACCCTGTCAATGCATCCATCCCCGGCATGGTGTAGTCGAGCACAATCAGGTTGAACGGTCCTTTTTCCGCATTGACCTTCAGCGCCTCGGAAAGCGACGTGGCCCGTTCCACCTGAAAGCCGGCCTGGCGGGTCAGGAAATACGCGATTGTCTCAAGTACGAGGGCGTGGTCGTCGGCCAGCAGTATCCTGTTCATGCGCCGTGGTCCGTTCATCCGTTGGCCGTGCGTTGGGCCCCCGCGCCCCTGGCTGGACCGGCGATGTGGGCCAGCACTTTATAACACGCCAATTGTCCGGTATCATCGCTTAAGCTTCAAGACTTGAATACATGCCGTCTCGTACCGAACGTGGCTCACGGACATGTGAAGGCCATCAATGCCTCGATCCTTGCCGCGTTGTGTCCATCGGGGCCGCATAAGCTTGCTATTCGGTGAGGTTAATTTAACCTGCACCAGCCTGCCCGAAGCGGTATTGTCACCGCGGAACGGGAAGATGGAGCGCCGCATGTCCGTATTCAAACAGCTATTGCTGATCTGCCTTCTGGGCGCGATCGGTTATGGCGTTTACTGGGGATACGACACCTATCTCGCCCCGCCGGCAGAAGCGGCAGAGGCACGCGGGTCCGACCTCGTCAAAATCGAGACGGCGCGGGCGGAAAGCGAGCGCATTTACCAGACGGTGGAGGCCGTGGGAACGACCCGCGCCGTCACGTCGGTGCAGATCGTACCCGAGACGGACGGGCGCATCGTGGAACTCGCCATCACGCCGGGCGCCCAAGTCGAGGAAGGCGCCGTCCTGGTTCGGCTGGACGACGCGATAGAGCGCGCCGACCTTGCTGAAGCCAAGGCGCGCCTGGTCGAGCGGCGACAGGTGCTTGAACGCATCGAGCAACTGCGCAGCACCAACGCGGTCAGCCAGGCCACTCAGGAGGAAGCGGTCGCGCGGCTGGCAGAAGCCGAGGCGCAGCTGGACCGCGCCCAGCAGCGGCTTGACCAGCGAACCATACTCGCCCCCTTTGCCGGTGTGCTGGGGCTGGCCGAGGTGGACCGGGGGGCGCGCGTTACAAGCAACGACATGATTACGCGACTGGATGACCTCAGCGAGGTGGAACTTGAATTCTCGCTGCCCGAGACCCTGTTCGCAAAAGTGCGGCGCGGCATGCCGGTCGAGGCGCAGAGCGTGGCTTTCGAAGATCGTGTCTTCGAGGGCCAGATCGACGCGGTGGACAGTCGGATCGACCCGGTGTCGCGCGCGTTTCGGGCGCGTGCGCTGATCCCCAACCCCGAAGGCATTCTTCCCGCGGGCATGTTCATGTCGCTGACGCTGACGCTTTCGGAAAGCGACGCGTTGGTGGTGCCGGAAGAAGCCATCGTTTTCCAGGCCGCCGAAACCTATGTCTTTGCGATTGCCGACGGCATGGCCACACGAAAGCCCGTGCGCACCGGCGCGCGGCAGGACGGCAAGGTCGCCGTTCTCGCCGGTCTGGATGCGGGCGAGGAAGTGGCCATCCGCGGGCTTGGCCGTCTGCGCGATGGCGCTGAGGTGACGGTGAAATCGACCGAGCCTGCCTCTGAACGGTCGGAGGGCGATACGTGACCCTGTCCGACATCGCCGTCCGGCGGCCGGTGCTGGCGGCGGTGGCCAGCCTGTTGATCTTGGTCTTTGGCCTCGCAGCGGTGCAGGACATTCCGGTGCGTGAATTGCCCGATGTCGACAATGCCGTCGTGACGATCACGACCGAGTATCGCGGCGCTGCGCCGGAAGTGATTGACACCGACATCACCGAAACGCTGGAGGGTGCGGTCGCCGCCATCACCGGCCTGCGCTCGATCAGTTCGGAATCGCGTCAGGGCCGTAGCCGGATCACGCTGGAATTCGAAACCACGCGCGATCTGGACAACGCGGCCAATGACGTGCGCAACGCCGTCGGGCGGGTGACCGGGCAACTTCCGGAAGAGGCGGATGAGCCTAGGGTGGTGAAGTCCGACGCCGATGCAGATCCGGTCATGCGGCTGGCCGTGACCTCGGATCGGATGACCACAGCCGAGATCACCGACTACATCGACCGCTTCATCGCCGACCGCATCGCCACCGTGGATGGTGTGGCCGATCTCAATATCTATGGCGAGCGGCCTTTCGCGGTGCGCATCTGGCTTGATCGCCGTGCGCTGGCCGCGCGCAAGCTGACGGTGGCCGATGTCGAAGCTGCGCTGCTGCGCAACAACCTCGAGCTGCCGGCCGGCGAGGTCAAATCGCAGGACCGGCAACTGACCGTCCGCCTGAACTCCCGCCTGAGCAGTATCGAGGATTTCCGTGAGGTTGTGCTGGACCGCGTAGCAGGCTTTCCAGTGCGGCTGGGCGACGTCGCGCGGGTGGAGCCGGGCGTGGCCGATGACAGCACCATCGTGCGCACCGACGGAACCGACGCGGTGGGTATCGCCGTACTGCGCCAGAGCAAGTCGAATACCCTGGCCATTTCCCAGGCCGTACGCGCCGAGATCGAGGCGATCACGCCCACCCTGCCCCAGGGTATGACGCTTATCGTGGGGTCGGACGACGCGCTGTTTGTCGGCGCCTCGATTCGCGAGGTGGTGATCGCGCTCAGTATCTCGCTGGCCTTGGTGGTTCTGGTGATCCTCGTCTTCCTGCGCAGCCCGCGCGCCACGTTGATCCCCTTCGTTGCCATACCCGTCTCGCTGGTCGGCTGCTTCATCCTGATTTCGGCTTGGGGATTTTCCCTCAACACGCTGACGCTGCTAGCGTTGCTCCTGGCGATCGGTCTCGTGGTCGACGACGCCATCGTGGTGCTGGAAAACATCCAGAGGCGTATTGAAATGGGGGAAAGCCCGCTTGCCGCCAGTTACCGCGGGGCGCGTCAGGTGACCTTTGCCGTCATCGCCACGTCGCTGACGCTGATGGCGGTCTTCGTGCCGCTGTCGTTCATGCCGGGACAGGTTGGGCGGCTTTTTGTCGAGTTCGGCTGGGTCATGGCGGGCACGGTGGGAATCTCGACATTTGTCGCCCTGACCGCCTGCCCCGCCCTCGCCTCGAAGGTGCTGCGCCAGCGCGACGGGGTTTCCGCCGACGACGCCGAGAGCTTGGGCTGGGCGCAACGCAAGTACGAAGCCATGCTGAAGCGCGCGGTGCAGGCGCCGCTCGTGGTGCTGGCCGTGGCGCTGACAGTGACCGGCGGCGCCGCGCTGTTTTATGACGGCCTGCCGCGCGAACTGGCCCCGCGAGAGGATCGCGGCGTGGGGTTCGTCCCTCTGACGGCACCGCAGGGCAGCACGGCGGAACATACCGATATCGCCGCGCGGCAGGTCGAGGACATCCTCGAGCCGTTGCGCCAATCCGGCGTGATCGAGACCGTATTTACATTTACCGGCTGGGGTAACCGAGCCTGGCGGTCCTTCGTTGTGTTTCGACTTGCCCCCTGGGAAGACCGCGACCTGTCCGTCTCGGATGTGGTCGGCCAGATCGCTCCCCGGATGGGTGACGTGACCATCGCCCGCGGCTTTCCCGTGACGCCGGCGGGCCTTGGCCTGCGCGGCAACTCCACCCCGGTACGCGTCGTGGTGGGCGGCCCCGATTTCGAAAGCGTCAAGGAATGGGCGGAGTTGCTGCAAGCTCAGGCCGAAACCATCCCGGGGCTGGTCAATCCCGAGATCGACTTCGACCAGAATCTTCCACAGCTTGACATCACCATCGACCGGGCACGCGCGGACGACCTTGGCATATCGGTCGAAACCATTGCGGGTACGTTGCAGACGCTGCTGGCCTCGCGCGAGGTGACGGGTTTCGTCAGCCGTGGGCGCGAGTATCCCGTAATTCTGCAAGCCGAGGAGTCCGACCGCAACACACCGTCGGATATCGACAATATCTTCGTGCGAGCGGGCGATGGCGAGACGCTCGTACCGCTCGGGGCGCTGGTTGATCTGCGCGAGAATGCCGCCGCCCCCAGCCTTCGGCGCTTCGACCGCCTGCCGTCGGTTCAGCTCTCGGGCGCACTTGAACCCGGCGCGCAGCTTGGCACCGTTCTCGATACGATCGAGACGGCGGCGCGGGATATCCTGCCAGTCGAAGCCAAGCTGGGATACGAAGGCCAGTCGCGAACTTTCAAGGATACGTCTGCCGGCGTCGGCTTCGTGCTTGTGCTGTCGCTGCTCATTGTTTTTCTTGTTTTGGCGGCCCAGTTCGAGAGTTTCGTGCATCCGGTCACCATCATGCTGACCGTCCCTGCGGGAATCGCCGGGGCGATTTATGCAATGGCGTTTGGCGGGCTGACGCTCAATGTCTACAGCCAGATCGGAATCATCCTGCTGGTCGGACTAGTGGCCAAGAACGGCATCCTGATCGTGGAATTTGCCAATCAGTTGCGCAATGAGGGGCTTGAAACCCGCGCGGCGGTCATCCGCGCCGCCACGCTGCGCCTTCGCCCCATCGTCATGACCGTGATCTCGACCATCCTTGGCGCCCTGCCCCTTGTCATGGCCACCGGCGCCGGCGCCGAAAGCCGCCAGGCGATCGGGACGGTAATCGTGGCGGGGCTGTCGCTGTCGGCGGTGCTGATGCTGGTTGTAACGCCGGTTCTCTACGACCTGCTTGCACGGTTCACACGGCCCCAGGGGACCCTCGAAAAACGTCTGGACCGAGAGCTTTCGGAAACCCGTGCCGCGATGTAGGCGCCGGTGCCGGCTTATCCGGCCGGCGGACTTTCCATGCTTTCCGCGAAAACGGCGATCAGGCATCCCGTCTCGGTGTGAGAGACATGCTCGGTTCCCGGCGCCAGCCAGACGACATCACCCTGGCGATAGACTGTGCCATCATTATCGATCAGTTCGCCCTCCAGCATCACGAATTCCTCTGCACCGCCATGGCGGTGCGGGGTCGACTGCGCGCCAGGCTCCATTTTGTAGATATAGAACCCAACGTCCCGCGGCATGTCCCGGTTCAGCTTGAGGATCGAGGTGCCGGGTTCCGTGACAGGATCGAACGGAACGAACGCGGTCTCGTCCCGGATATTCGCAACCCGGCGGTCATCTGTTTTGATCTGTTTCATGCTTGCGTCCTCTCGGTTCCTTTCCTGCGAGCCTATTCCAATTCACTGACATGCGGCAAATCACGATGCTCCACCGGTTTACGGCGATCGACCGCTGAGGCGTCTATTCCCTTAGCGGTTCTGGCCCGTCGCCTGCCGGAGATACGCCAAGCCGTGCGTGGAACCTGTCCAGTTCGTTTGCTTCGGGTTCCGCGCCGCAGAACGTCTTGACGTAGCCGGGGACCCGCATCATGCGGGCCGAGGGCTCTTCCTGCACCTGCATCGAGATATACCCGATTTGCGTCAGGTAGACCGTTCGCGCCCGCACATCGGCTTCGGACGGGTCATAGCCGAACCGGTCGAACATTTGTCGGATCGCCTGAAGCCGCGCCTCGTCGGCCGCGTTCACGCGGGCCATCACCTCTTCCGACTGGTGCGCCCAACCGCGGATGGCGAAGTCAAGCTGCGGCTCGAACAGGGCGTCGTCGTGAAACACCACGATCAGGTTCAGAACGGCCTCGGTGATTGTTTCTGCATATGCGTCGGCAGCGTCGCGGAAGGCGCCGGTATTCTTGGCCTCCCAATGTTCCAGCAAAGCGTCGAGCAGGTCGTGGCGGTTCTTGAAGAACCAGTAGAAACTTGTGCGGGCAATATTGAGGCGCGTTGCGAGCGGTTGGATCTTGACCGCATCCAGCCCCGTCTCGACAAAGGCCTGCTTGGCCGCCGCCAGCCATAGCTCCCGTGATCCGCGCCAGCCCGTTGCCTTGCCGGGCGCACCCCCCGTGATGTCGTTCACGCTCATGTGGAGAAACTTAAGGCCCGCCCCATCCGCACTCAAGGAAAATATACATCACTGAACCGCAACTTGACATGAGTGAACATTATGCGGAATGTTAGACTGTCTGCACAGGAGCCAGCCTTGATCAGCGATCCCCTTCTCCAGCCCTTCCAGCTCAAGCACCTGACTTTGAAGAACAGGCTGATGATTACCAGCCACGAACCGGCCTACCCCGATGACGGGATGCCTACAGAGCGCTACCGTGCGTACCACGTGGAGCGCGCCCGAGGCGGTGTGGCGCTGACAATGACGGCGGGGTCGGCGGTGGTGTCGCGCGACAGTCCGCCAGCCTTCAACAATATTCTCGCGTATCGTGACGAGGTCGTGCCCCACATGAAGGCACTGACCGATGACTGCCACGAGCACGGATGCGCCGTGATGATCCAGCTCACGCATTTGGGCTGGCGCACGCGGTGGGACAAGGGTGACTGGCTGCCCAGCCTCTCCCCTGGGCATACAAGGGAACCGGCACACAGGGCATACCCGAAGAAAATGGAAGACTGGGATATCGTCCGCATCATCGAGGATTACGCCGACGCCGCCGAGCGGATGCAGGCCGCGGGCCTAGACGGGATCGAATTGGAGGCCTATGGCCACCTGATGGATGCGTTCTGGTCGCCACAGCTAAATCAGTTGGAGGGACCGTATGGCGCGAATGGGTTCGACGATCGCCTGCGGTTCGCGATGGACGTGCTGAAGGCCATCCGGGCGCGCGTCGGCGAGAGCTTTATCGTCGGACTGCGGTACGTGGCGGATGAAGACAAGCCCGGCGGGATCTCGCGTGCGGACGGCATCGAGATCACCAAACGGCTCAAATCCTGCGGCATGGTGGATTTCCTGAACGTGATCCGCGGGCACGTTGCTACCGATGCGGCTTTGACCGACGTGATACCCGTTCAGGGTATGCGTTCATCGCCGCATCTCGATTTTGCCGGAGAGATTCGCGCAGAAGCGCAGATACCGACTTTTCACGCCGCAAAGATTCAGGACGTTGCGACGGCCCGACATGCCATTGCGTCCGGCAAGCTGGACATGGTGGGCATGACCCGGGCCCATATCGCAGACCCGCATATCATCGCCAAGGTCATGCGCGGCGAAGAGCATCGCATCCGTCCCTGTGTGGGGGCAAACTATTGCCTCGACCGGATCTATCAGGGCGGTATGGCGCTCTGCCTGCACAATCCGGCCACGGGACGTGAGACAGAGCAACCGCACGAGATTGCGAAATCCCCTGATCGCAGACGGATCGTGATCATAGGCGCCGGGCCCGCGGGCCTCGAAGCCGCGCGCGTGGCGGCGGCACGCGGGCACGAGGTCATCGTGCACGAAGCGGCAAACGATCCCGGGGGGCAAATCCGCCTGACAGCACAGACCGATCGGCGCAAGGAGATGATCCAAGTCGTGCAATGGCGCTTTGAGGAATGCGAGCGAATGGGGGTCACGTTCCACTTCAATTCTTTCGCAGATGGCACCACTGTACTTGCCCACGGGCCGGATGTGGTGATTGTCGCCACCGGCGGGCTTGCCCATACGGAGGTTTCTGGCGGCGGAGAGGAGTTTGTGGTGTCCACCTGGGATATCCTCGCCGGAGATGTAGAGGCTGGCACGAACGTTCTCATCTATGACGAGGCCGGCGACTTTGCCGCCCTGCAGGCAGCTGAAAAGATCGCTGCCACAGGTGCGACTGTCGAGATCATGACGCGCGACAGGAGTTTTTCGCCAGAGGTCATGGGCATGTCGTTGACCCCGCCATGCGGCAGTTGCAAAAGCGGGATGTAACTTTTACCGTGACGTGGAAGCTCGAGGCCGTGCGACGTGAAGGTAACGGGCTACTCGCCACCATCGACAGCGACTATGGCGGCGTGACCCGCGAACGGCGTGTGGACCAGGTTGTCGTCAACCATGGCACGCGGCCGCTTGATGATCTCTATTTCGACCTGCGACCCGAATCCGTCAACCTGGGGGAGGTCGACTATGACGCGCTGATCGAAGGACGTCCCCAGAAATTATCCCGCAATCCGAAAGGCGGTTTCCAGCTTTTCCGCATCGGCGACGCCGTCGCTTCCCGGAATATGCACGCGGCCATCTACGATGCCCTGCGCCTGTGCAAGGCGCTCTGACGGGAGCTTGCGAGGGCCGACGCAAGGCAAAGTCTACGTTGTAGAGCCTGCCAAGCCGTTTGAGGACGAAGGGCACACCTTAAGTGGGTGAGCTAGAGTTTTCGATAGCTTTGTGAATTTCATTCCCGACCATCGCGGACCGTTCCATTGGCCTCTGATTGCGCAGTTCCCTGATCGGGATCCATGGCCGTCTGATCGGTGGCAAACGCCGCAGTTTCGGGTGTCGAGGCACGGGCGAGTGGCGCGGCTTGAAACACGCCCTTGTTGGCGGGCGCAACCGGAGGGGCAACCCGGATTCTCAGCAGAGCGTACAGTACAAGAAACACATGCGCGGCCCCGGTCACGGAAAACAACATCGCCTCTCCGAACGACGTCATCAGGACCCCTGCGCCTGCCGGACCAATAATCGAACCGATTCCGTATACAAGCAGCAGGCCTCCGCTAACCTGAATGAATGCACCCGGGTCCGCATGATCGTTCGCATGCGCCACGATGACGGGATACATTGCAAACACCGTGGCCCCGAAGAGCGCCGACAGGGCAAGCACGGTAGCCGCTTGTGCAATACCGGCAAACAGAAACAGCGAATCCGCTGCTATGGCGACTATAGCCAACGCTATCAGAACCTTTCGACGGTCGAAGCGATCCGATGCGATACCGACAGGGATCTGGCTGGCGGCGCCCGCCAGGATAGGAATGCTCGCGAAGAGCGCAATGTCGCCAAGCGATAGTCCAATACGCGCGGCGTAAACCGCGGCAAGCGTACCGAACGCCGAATTTGATATCCCAACCATCAGAACAGCGAACACGGCGATCGGCGAGTTTCGCCAAAGCTTTGGGAGATCAAGTGAGACCTGCGTCAGCGGACGTGGCGTCGTGGTCGCGCTGATCGCAGTGGGCAAGAGGGCGAGACAATAAACCATTGCCGCAAGAACGAAGAAGAAGAAGCCTGTTGCATCGCCGAGCGTAAGCACCATTTGGCCAGCGGTCGTCGAAGCGAGATTGACCATCGTGTAGATACCAAATACGCGTCCTCGCGACTTGGCTTCCGATCTTTCATTCAGCCAGCTTTCCACGATCATTGCCGCACCGGCAAAGCAGAAGCCGGAAAATGCTCTAACGGGAATCCAGATCCAGGGCGTAATGAGTATCAGCGACAAGAGCACCGCGATTGCTGCTATCGCACACATGGCCCCAAACGCTCGGATATGCCCGACCCGGGCTACGAGTACGGGGGTACGTAAGCACCCGGCCACATAGCCAACCGCCCATCCCGTCCCCAGCAGGCCCAAAGAAGAAGCGGTGAAACCTTCAGCCTCGCCACGGATCGGCAAAATCAAACCGTTAACGCCACCGGCGAACACAAGAAAAGCAGAGCCCATCAGCAGGGCTGTCAATGGCAGCAAACTTCTTATCACGACTGCACGTTAACTCGAAACCTGAGGGATGAAAATCTGAAGGCTAGCACTTGCTCTCTTGTCCCTGGTTTTCTCGCATGAGCCTAGTTGCCTTTAAATCGCACCTCGTCGTAGGCAAGCAATTCTTTCGCCATTTGCGCGCCTGCGCCTCGCTTGCTCAGGTCTACCGGCGCGCCTATGCACTTTAGCCAGAATATTGTGGATCTCGACATCGGCCGGATTCTTAGAAAGCGCAATCTGGCCATGAAGTAGCGCAATATCATTCAATCGGGCGTTCATTGCAACTTGAGCAAGGAGCTTATGGGTCTTCTCTAGGTTAGGGGTCATGTGGGCTGCAATTTCGATCAGTTCCAAAGCCTTCTGTTCACCGCGCTTCCTGCCTATAAACCTCTTCAAAGGTGGGACAGTGTGGCTGGCAACGTTGGTTTGGCAATTGTCAGCCGGGTCGTGGCTCTCTCGGAAGTCAGGCGGTGTTGCTTCATGAAGACGTCCGGGGCTGATCGTCTGGAAAGTCATTCACGAGGTTGATGCGACTGCGTCACCTCGACCGCCTTCCAGCTCTTTGGCGTCTCCGGGGTTGCACGACCAGGGCCCTGGTCGTTGCCGCGTCAGTTGGTGTAGCCCTTCGATCGGGTTGTTGCGGCCTTTGCGTACGCGACGATCTACGCTCGGCGGAGCTTGGCTGTGATCACAACGCGTGGGTGGCCACATTGGATGACAAGTTAAAGGCGAAGGCCACATGCTCCTGAAAGGCCGCCACGAGCGGCGCGGTATGGGGATGCGGTGCACGCGCCAGCGCGATGCGGTGGGGCACGAGTGGGTCTGACAACTCCAACCGGGTGACGGGCTGACCGTCGCAGGCTGTGTCCTGCGCGATATCGGTGGCCAGAAGTCCCACGCCCATGTGATTGGCGACCATGGCGCGCAACATCTCGACCGAGCCGGTCTCATGCGCGATACGGGGGCGGATCCCGTTCATCTGAGCCAGCGTCAGGAAATAATCGCGGCTGTGCGGCAGGCTCATCAGAATCAGGGGATCGGCCAGCAAGTCGGCCATAGCGACGGTCCGCCGCCCCGACAGCGAGTGGGTGCGCGCAACCAGCCCGTAGGGGCGTACATCGGCCAGCGGCGTGATATCAAGCGATGAGGGCAGACCGAAATCATAGATAAGCGCCAGGTCGATGCGGCCGGTTTCCAGCCATCGGGTCAGAGTATCAAGATCGCCTTCGTGCAGCTTGATTGTTGCCGTGGGATTGGTCTTTTGAAATCCGTTGACAAGAGCAGGTGCGTAACGTGGGCCAAGGGTCGAGAAGACTCCAAGGTTCAGTTCGTCTGGCCCGCTGTTCTTTTGGTCAAGCACCGTTTGCGCCTGCGCGCGCAGGCTGCGCAAGGCCCCGAGCTTTCGCAGCCCGAAGGCAGTGGGCGCGATGCCTTGGCCTGCGCTGCGAGCGAATAGTGGGCGGCCGAAGTGAGCTTCGATTTTGGCAATCGCCAGCGACACCGACGGTTGCGAGACATTCAGCACCCGCGCGGCGGCGGCGGTGCTGCCAGCCTCGGCGGCGGCGATGACATAGTCGATCTGGCGAAGGCTGATGGGTATAGCCTGCATTTATTGGTCTATCAGTAACCTATATTTCTCCTTATAGCATGATTGCGCCTATGCTCAACCGGTCAATACCGGAGCATCATATGTCCACGCAGCCCACCAACCCCCAAGCATCCCACCCCTGAGCGGTGTCAGAGTGCTCGATTTCACCCGTGTTCTGGCAGGCCCCTATTGCACGGCGATGATGGCCGATCTGGGCGCGGATGTGATCAAGGTCGAAGCCGCCCACGGCGACGATTACCGCCATATCGGCCCATTCAAGGATGGCGAAAGCCTGTTGTTTCAGGCCATCAACCGAGGCAAGCGCTCGATCGCGTTGGATCTGAAGTCGCCCGATGCGATTGCGACGGTCAAGTTGCTGTTGGCGGAGTGTGACGTGTTGATCGAAAACTTCCGCCCCGGCGTGATGGAGAAACTGGGCCTGAGCTATGATGCTCTGAGAGAAGCGTTTCCGCATCTGGTCTATGTCTCTGTGTCCGGGTTTGGTCAGACCGGCCCAAATACGAAAAAGCCCGCCTATGACATCATAGTTCAGGCCATGAGCGGACTGATGGACGCGACTGGCGAACCCGATGGCGCGCCGACAATGGTGGGCGAGGCATTTGGCGATGTGTCGGGTGGCCTATATGCTGCGTGGGGCACGATGGTTGCCCTGTTCGAACGCTGCCGCACCGGGCATGGGCGTCATGTGGATGTGGCACTGTTTGACGGTCTGGTGTCGATGATGCCGATTATGGCCTGCCGCACTCTGATGGGGGGCGAGGCCCCGGTGCGCACGGGCAACCGCCATCCGCTGTCCTCCCCCCTTCGGGACCTATCCGGCGAGCGACGGGCATTTTGCGCTGGCGGTTCTGAACGACCGGCTGTTTTCGACTTTCTGCGAGGTGATCGGCCAGCCTGATCTGGCGCAGGATGCGCGCTTCACCACTGATACGCTGCGCCGTGAAAACGAGCCTGCCTTGGCCGAGTATATCGACGGATGGGCGGGAGGATTGCCTGTGGACGAGGTGGTTGATCTGCTGTCAGCGGCGGGCATTCCGGCGTCCAGCATTCAGTCCGTGGCACAGGCCTGGGCCTCGCCGCAGGCTGTTGAACGCGGGTTGGCGTCAGAGGTCACGCATCCTGATCTGGGTGTTTTGAACGTCCCTGAACAGCCAGTGCATTTCAGCGGCGTAGGGCGCGGCGGGCGCAAATCGGCCCCTGCGTTGAACGCAGATGCTGACGATATTTTAAACACCCTGAACAAGGAGCAGAACGCATGACCACTTATCCGATGAGCGATGATGAACGCGTACTGGTCGCGCAGATCGAGCGGTTTTCGACCGAGGTTCTGGCCCCAAAAGCTGCGGAGATCGACGAACACGCGTTGTTTGCAACCGTCCATTTGAACGCGATGGCCGAAATGGGCTTGCTGGGTCTGAACCTGCCAGAAGATCACGGCGGCATCGGGTTGTCCGGCCCCGCCCTTTATGCGGCGGTCGAGGCGATTGCGGGCGCATGTGGCTCAACCGGGTCGATGCTGACAGCGCATTTTCTGGCTACGGACTCTCTGTTGTTGGGCGCCGATGCTGATCTGCAGGCGCGCATACTGCCGGATGCCGCGGCGGGCACGTCGCTGGGCGCGTTTGCGCTGACCGAACCGCAGGCCGGATCGAACCCTGCCGACATGCGCACGACGGCGAAGCGCGAAGGGGCTGGATACCGGATCAAGGGGTCTAAATGCTTCATCTCGAACGCTGGGGCGGCGGATTTCATGGTGGTCTATGCCAAGACCGACCCTGATGCGGGCGCGCGGGGCGTCAGCGCCTTTATCGTTGAAACGAAGAAAACCGAAGGGGTGTCCGTCGCGCCGCATGAAAAGACGATGGGCCTGAAAGGCGGGCATGTGTTTGGCATCAGCTTTGATTGCTGGGTGCCGGAAGAAAACCGTCTGGGTGACGAAGGCACGGGTTTCCGAACCGCGATGAAGGTTTTGGACAATGGCCGGATCGAGGTTGCCGCGCAGGCGACGGGTATCGCGGACGCCGCGCTGAAAGCCGCGATTTCTTATGCCAAGGAACGGCAGGTCAGCGGTCATGCAATTGCGGAATTCCAAGGGCTTCAATGGATGCTGGCCGACAGCGCCACAGAACTGGCGGCTGCCCGTGCGCTGGCGATGCGGGCGGCCATACTGCGCGGAACCGGTGTGCGCTATTCTAGCGAATCCGCCTTTGCCAAGCTTTACGCAAGCGAAGCGGCGTGGCGGATCGCGGACCGGGCGCTACAAATTCATGGCGGTTACGGCTACACGCGTGACTTCCCATTGGAGCGCTATATGCGCGACCTGCGAATTTTCCGTATCTATGAAGGATCGTCCGAAATTCAGCGCACAATTATCGCGCGAGGTTTGCTGGCATAGACCGATGCGAAGGCCTTGCCGAACGGGAGTAGAAAGAACGTGAGGATTAGTCCGCTTCGAGTTGACCGGCTGAAAGTCGTCCATCGAGGACAGAAGTTCTCACCGTCGCGACGCGGTGAGACCGGGACTGTTGTATTCGCCAGTTCTGATGGATTAACTCCTCACTCCCGAATACTGTCCCGTCACATCGATGTAACGAAGTTGATTTCACTTGCGCTTTAAGCAGTTTGAGCGCTCCATCTGGAATTACGATGTGTCGGCACGGTGCCGACTCACGTACGAGGAAACGTCGATGGGCGACAAGAAATCCACCCCGAAAAAAGCTACCAGCGGCCCCAAACCCGGGAAGTGAGACTACTCACGCGCCCGGTCGAAACGAGACCGGGCGCGGACCTCTGTGGAAGAAGCGCTAGGCGTCACTCACCCTGCTCGTTTCCATCACCAAACCTCTCCGAAACAATTCCTCCATTAGGATAAATTTAATTCCATCTTGGCTAAACGCAGTGGTCCCACGTGAAATAAACGGGCACTCAATGGCACTCGGCGCTTAGAACAGGAATTGAACGCACCCCTCATTTCCGGAACTGCGCAGTCTGAGTTGCGCTCAAGCCAAGCCGAGGGCGATGATCGCGAGCGCGGGAACGCCGTTGGCAAGCAAAACACAGGACCGTCCTGCAACCAGCTGTAGCGCGAGGATCATCAGGGGTAAGCCGGTGATGACCGAGGTGCCCGGCAGATAGAGAAAAACATTCGGCACCGCGAATAGCACCATCAGTGGCGCGAAGCTTCGATCGCGGAGACCGGACACCAGGTCTCCGAGCGCGATGCGCGGTCCGAGTCCGTACTCGAGATCCCGCAAGACATCCGAGAGGCGGCGCGGCGCCGCGGCGAGCGCTGGATTTAGAACGGGATCGAGTGTCATTTGAGCACCGGATCCGCCGCGGATATCGAATTCGGGTTTGTCGGAGCTTTACCAGTTTTCCACAGTGAGAAGGCAACGCCGGCGCCAAGGATCGCGAAGGTGATGCCAAGCGACCAAGCGGGCGGAAACTTCTCCCATCCGATGATATCAGCGATGAAGATCTTCGAGCCGATGAAGAGCAACAGCATCGAGAGCACGTACTTAAGATAGGCGAAGCGATGCAGGATCGCAGCGAGCGCGAAATACAGGGCGCGCAGGCCCAGTATGGCGAAGATATTCGAAGTGTAGACGATGTAGGGGTCGGTGGTGATCGTGAAGACGGCAGGGATGGAGTCAACCGCGAAGACGATATCCGCGATCTCGATCATGATGAGCGCAAGCAACAACGGCGTCGCATAGCGGACGAGATGCCCGGTCTCGGGATGGGGCTTGAGCACGAAGAAGGCATGACCTCGGATTTCGTCGGTCACGTGCATCCGGCGCTTGAAGAACCGGATCAGTCCGTTCTCCTCGATCTTGTGCTCCTTGTCGGCCACGAACAGCATCTTGATCCCGGTGAAGATCAGGAAGGCCGCGAAGACATAAAGCACCCAGTGATACTGGTCGACGATGGTGGCGCCGAGGCCAATCATGATGCCGCGCAGCAAGATCACGCCAAGGATGCCCCAGAACAGCACCCTGTGCTGGTACTCCCGCGGGATGGCGAAGAAGCCGAAGATCAGTGCGATGACAAAAATGTTGTCCATCGCCAGCGTTTTTTCAACGACGAAGGCGGTCAGATATTGAGCGGTCGCCTCGGCATCTATCTGCCACCAGATGGAGCCCGCAAAGGACAGGCCTAGGACGATGTACATGCCCGAGAGCTTCAGGCTTTCGGCGACGCCGATCTCGTGATCGTCCTTGTGCAAGACGCCGAGATCGAAGGCAAGCAGCGCAACAACGAGACCAAGAAAGAGCAGCCACATCCAGAGCGGCTTGCCCAGAACCAACAGGAGCAGGAATTCCAAGATAGTGACTTTTCAGCACACCACGCCTGGGCGGTCACGGGCACGTCGATGCGTCAGCGACACCGGGCGGAGAGGTGCGGTCCGACATTACGAAGGTCATCCGTCGTCAGAGGGGCCCGGACCGCGATGGAGAAGTGGAGATCGCTGTATTCTTTTCAATGGATCGACAAATTATTTTTACATCGCCTCTTGTGCGCGAAGCTTAGGCACCTGATCTCATTCGTGCCAGTCGCAGAACAAGTATGGCGGACCGCCCCCTTGTCGCTTCGATGATCGGCGAGGCGCACCCGGCGCTTCCGGGTTTGGAGACCTCGGTCTTGAAGCTGCCCCTCTGGCGTTTTGCGCTGTATCTGCTGGTTATTCTGACCGGCCTTGCCGTCGCCCTGCCCACCTTTCTGCCGCGAAACCTTGCGCAATCCTGGCCGACCTCCCCGGTCTCGCTCGGGCTCGATCTGCGCGGCGGAGCCTCGCTCACGCTGCGGGCCGACGAGGCCGCGATCCGATCAAAGCTCTTGTCCGACTTCGCAGGCGCCTTGACCGAAGCGGAGCAGGGTCTGACGACGCGCGCGACCGACGACGGTTATGGCCTGATCATAACCGAACCGTCCGGCATGACGTCGGAGGCCGTGCTGAGCCTCGCGCGGCAGCACCTGCCAGAGGTCGGCGGGGGTCCTTTGAGCCAAGCGGAACCGACCTTCTCACTCGCTACGGGCGACAACAGTGTCGTTGCCACGCTGCGCTCTGCTGCCGTTGCACTTGTGCAGGAGGACGCGGTCGCGCGTAGCATCGAGGTCATCCGCAACCGGATAGACGAGGCCGGTGTGGCCGAGCCATCGATCCAGTCCATGGGGCGGGATCGAATCCTGGTCCAGATGCCCGGGATCGAGGACCCGGCAGGCCTGCGCGCGCTGCTTGGGGCCACGGCAGAGCTGACATTTCACAGGGTTGTACCCGCAGACACGGAAGGCGCGCTCACCCTGACCGAAGCCGGCGGCGTGGAGATATCCGTCGTCGCGCGCCCGGCGCTTGACGGCGAGCTGTTGGCCGATGCCAGCGCGACCTTCGACCCGGAGAGCGGTGCGCCGCTCGTCCAGTTCCGTTTCGATACCGAGGGCGCGCGGACCTTCGGAGAGCTGACCCAAGATCTGGTTGGACAGAGGTTCGCCATTGTGCTCGATGGCGAGGTCATCTCGGCTCCAGTCATCCAGGAACCGATCCTCGGTGGCTCGGGCGTCATCAGCGGCGCCTTCACGGTCGAGGAAACAACAAGGCTGGCGGCCCTGCTGAGCGCGGGAGCACTCCCTGTACCGCTCGAAATCATCGAGGAACGTACGGTGGGCGCCGATCTCGGCGCCGACGCAATCGCCATGGGGCTCTGGACAGGACTTGCAGGCTTCGCCCTGATCGCCGTGATGATGATGGCGCTCTACGGTGCCTGGGGGGCGGTGGCCACCGCTGCCTTGCTAATCAATGTCGCGCTGACTGTCGCGGCACTCGTTCTGCTCGGCGCAACGCTAACGCTGCCCGGCATCGCCGGCCTGATCCTTGGCATGGGGCTGGCAGTGGACGCCAACGTGTTGATAAATGAACGCATCCGCGAGGAAGCACGTGGAGGCAGACGCGCGGCCTCGGCCGTGCACGCCGGTTTCGACCGGGCCTACCGCGCGATCCTCGACTCGAACCTGACGAGCCTCATCGCGACGGTGCTCCTCTTCTGGCTCGGTTCCGGCCCTGTACGCGGCTTCGCCCTGACCATGGGCATTGGCATTGTGATTTCGCTTTTCACCGCCGTCGCGGTGGTACGGGCAGCGATGGACATCCACCTGCGCACCTGGAAGCTGAAGACATTCGAGATCCGCCCGCTGTTCCGATTTCTCGCGTCGGAAACCACCCCATCCTTCCGCTTCATGCGCGCACGGGTTGCGGCGCTAGCGGTGTCGCTGGTGCTCTCGGTAGCCTCGATCGGGCTCTTCATCGCGCCAGGGCTCAACTACGGCGTCGACTTCCGCAGTGGCGCGCTGATTGAGGCTCGCAGCGATGCGCCCGCCGACCTTTCGGCCTTGCGCGCCAGCGTCCAGGGCTTGAACCTCGGCGAGGTCTCGCTGCAAGAAAGCCATGGCGGCCGCTCCATCCTGATCCGTGTGGAGGAACAGCCCGGCGGCGAAGCCGCGCAAACAGCAGTGGCCAAGGAGGTGCGAAGTATCGTCAGCGAGGTTTCGCCTTCCGCTGAGATCGACCGTACCGAAATCGTCGGACCGCGTGTCAGCGACGAACTGGCAGTCGCAGGGCTCATCGCCGTCGCGGTCGCGAGCCTCGCCATGCTGATCTATATCTGGGTGCGCTTCGACTGGCCGTACGCAGTGGGCGCCATAGCAACACTGGTGCTCGATGTTACGAAGGTCGTCGGATTTCTGGCGCTCACGGGACTCGATTTCGGGCTGACCGCTATCGCAGCGTTGCTGACGCTGATCGGTTATTCGGTCAACGACAAGGTCGTGGTCTACGACCGGATGCGCGAAAATACTGACCGGCACCCTGACATGCCGCTACGCACCCTGATCGATCTGTCGATCAACCAGACGCTCGCGCGCTCGCTCTATACCTCTGGCACAGCGTTGCTGGCCATGCTCCCCATGGCGATCTGGGGCGGCACCGCCGTCCAGAGCTTCGCGATCCCGATGATCTTCGGGATCCTCGTCGCAGCTTTGTCGTCGATTTTCATCGCCGCACCCATCCTACTTCTCATTGGCGATTGGCGTCGTCATCGCGGTCAGGACGGAACACCATCGACAACGTTGAAACCCATTGCCTGAAATCAATGCTTTGCCCTGACTATTGCCGGCGCTTACTGAAAGGAACCACCAGATGATCCATGCTGCCGCTCTATTCTCAAGCCTCGCTTCGCTCGCGCTCGCCTTTCTCATCTACTCTTGCCACGTCTTGGCTTCGCGCGACAGTCGGCTTCGAGCCGAATGGCTCACGTCAATCTTTTTGTCGCTTCTGACTGGTCTATTTCCGCTATCACTTGCAGCATCGGTAACCGGCCTGTGGGACGTGTTCTCCGCGGGTATCACGCTCGACGCAATCATTGCGGCCAGCGCGGACTTGGCCAGTCTCGCCACATTAACCGCAACGGTCATCGTGTTTCGGTCAATGCTCAAGGCAAATGCGGCCTCGCGGGCTGTCCCGTCCAACATCATGCCGCTGCCGCCACTCGGGACGGATTCCCATGTCGGCACCACAGCAATGAAAGATGGCGCGTAACGAAGCAGCCCGGACATCAATGTGCCGACGATGATCGAGGAATTCTGGTAAATTGCGGCTGTTGGGTTCGCAGCGAAGACGGTCGACGGTGCGCTCGGCATGGCCTACGGGTTAACTTCGACCTCGCTGTTGCTTACCAAATCTGTTCAGTCGAGAGGTCCAGAGAATATCGGCCTTGAGAGACCACTTCCGGCCCTCCCGGCACCGGGGCCAGTGCTCAGCCCCTCCCGCATAACCCTCTAAAACAACGAAAAAATCCGGCCGCGGCCGGATCGGGAGAACGCTTTCGCGGGGGCAAGTGGCGGAGAGACAGGGATTCGAACCCTGGAGACGGTTTCCCGCCTACACGCGTTCCAGGCGTGCGCCTTCGACCACTCGGCCACCTCTCCGGTCTGGCCTCTTTATCGCCTGCGCTCATGCCAGTTCAAGAGCTTTCTTGAGGATCAGGCTGTGCGCGTTTGCAAGTTGTCGATTGCCCCTGCCCCATCTGAGAACCCAGGCAGACTGTCGTGCGCGTGAACTTGATCGAACTGGGTCCGTTAGCGCGCGTCGCCCGCCCCACCAGAGTCTCCGTCGGCATCGCCGTCCATGTCCGGTGGCTCGTCGCGTTGACGCGGCGCGGATGGGTGCATCACGGCAGCCTCAGGCACGTCATTTGTCTTGAGCTTGTCCTCCGCCGGTTCGACACCGCCCCCGCCAAGCACTTCGGCGTTGCGGATCCAGATGTCGCGCTGCGCAAATGGGATCTCTATTCCAGCAGCCACAAAGCGGCTGGCAATCTCGTGGTTCATTTCGGAATGCACAGACAGCACGTAGTTCACATCGCGCAAGATCGCACGGATCTCGAAATCCAGCGCATCGGCGCCGAAGCCTCGGAAGATCACCGCCGGGGGCGGGTTCAGCAGGACAAGCGGATGCGCCTCGGCAATCTCTTGCAGTATTCCCTCGACCATCTTCGTGTCCGTGCCATAGGCCACGCCCACCGGAACGATCAGCCGCCCGACGGTATTCCCGCGTGTATAGTTCGTGACCCTCCCCGACACGAGATCTGCATTGGGGACAATAACGTCGGAGCGGTCAAAGGTCTGGATGATGGTCGACCGGACCGAGATGTCCTTGACGTTGCCGTGCACGCCGCCAACTTCGATCCAGTCGCCTTCGGAAATGGGTCGTTCGACCAGCAGGATGATACCGCTGACGAAGTTCGACACCACGTTTTGCAGGCCGAAACCGATACCGACCGACAGCGCGCCTGCAACATAGCCCAGGGCCGTCAGGTCGATACCCGCGCTGGTGATCGCAATCACCGCCGCGAGGAAGATACCGATGTATCCCACGCCCGACAGGATGGCGTTTCGGCCCCCCGTGTCGATCTTGGTCTTTGGCAGGATCGTGTTCTTGAGCGCGCCCTGCAGCAGCCGCGTCGCGGTGTAGCCAAGCACGAAAACGAAAGCCAGTGTCAGGAAAATCGTGGGCGATATGCGCGTCTCCCCGATAACGAACCCTTCGGCGGCGCGAGCATAAAGCTCGGTCAGGTCCGCCACGCGGGCCCCCCAAATCAGCGCGAAGATCGGCAGCGACAGCAAGACCAGGGCCACGCCAACCATGATCGGAACAAGCGATTCCGCCGCGCCGGCGCGGTTTCGGGTCACCAGGACGTAGAATTCGACCACCACCCGCTGCAGCACCAGCAGCACCGCCAGCACCTCGATCGAGGCAAGCGACGGGTAGAGCAACGCCTGGGCCAGCCGGAAATATCCGATCGCCCCCAGCACCGGCACGACAATGGACAGCGCCGCCATGAGGAAAGCAAGGATTCCCGTCATGCGCGAGCGGTAGGTTTCCTCGCCCTCTATCGCCGCATCTGCCCTTACATGTTCGCGCAGAAGACGCGAGATCCGCAGCAGAAGCAGGCTGCACACGACCATGAGCGGGAACTGGTTCACCACCGAGGCAGAGTGGCTCCATTGGGAAATCTCTCCGACCTGCTGCAGAAAAACGCTGCCCGAAGCGAACGCCCCCAGAAGCATGCCATAGAACCGTCCCTTTCGGCGGCTTTCCGGCGACAGGTTCAGCGGCAGTGTGCGGGCCTCCTGCGCCGGGAAGACCCGTGACGCCAGCCATCGCGCCAGAAGGAAAGTAAAGACGAGCGGGCCCAGTACGTCCAGCATACGGCTGCCGCGCAGTCCGACCAGGCCCGAACTGGAAACGGCCTCGATCAGGAAGTACACACCGAAAAGCGGCAGGAACAGGGTTCCCATGGAAACGACGAAGCCGACGATCCAGCGTGCGGCGCCAGGCTCTTCACCAAGGATCCTGCGCGTTAACTTGTGTGTCCACCTTCGGCCCCACGCCACCAAGACGATACCGATCACCGTCATCACCAGCAGGGCGGGAATGTTATTCTTGGTTTCGCCACGCTGAACGGGGTTGTCCAATGCGCTGATGGCTTCCGAGCGCAGGGTCGAAAACGTGCGACCGAGCGCGGCGACGCCTTCTGGCCAGTGAACCGGGTTCAGCGGTGACGCGCCGAACTCCATTATTTCCCTGGTTTGACGCGCGCGAATGATCGCGTCGATGCCCTGGATCAGACCGTCGGCACGGGTAAAGGACAGTTCGGCCTTGCGCACCGGCTCGCGCAAACGATCCATCCGTTCTTCCAGCTGGCTTCGCTCCGCCGTGATGTCGGCGGGTTCTGTCGCGCCCTCTTCCGGCGCGGGTCCAAGCGCGTCCAACTGCCGTTGAACCGTCTCGATCGCGTTGCGGTTGATATCCTGCGCGTCCAGAAAACGCTGCCGCCAGTCCGCCAGTTCGACGCGCAGCATCTCCAGCGCGTTTGTCGAGGCTCGCCCGGTCTCGATCGCCTCGTCGGCCCGTGCGGCCACGCGGTTCCACGCCTCGTAATCCGGGGTGATGTCCGACACACTGGTCTGTGCCACAGCCGGTGAAGCGGTCAAAATCAGGGTGGTCGCAAGCGGTGCCCCGTACCCGGCCAGCAGTAGGGCCAGCAAGGTCAGGCAGCGCAGCATTGAGGTCATTCCACGAAGACCCCGGGAATGCTGCGTGGCGCCTCGGTCAGCCAGTTGGGCGTAGGCAGGTTCTTCTCGCGCAGAAATTCGGGATTGAACAGCTTCGACTGATAGCGCGTGCCGTAGTCGCACAGAACGGTCACGATCGTATGTCCCGGCCCCATGTCGCGGGCCATGCGGATCGCGCCGGCCACGTTGATTCCGGTAGACGCGCCCATGCACAGGCCCTCGTGTTCCAACAGGTCGAACACGATCGGCAGGGCCTCTTCGTCGGGAACCTGGTAGGCGAAATCGGGTGTGAACCCTTCAAGATTCGCTGTGATCCGCGCCTGTCCTATGCCCTCGGCGATGGAACTGCCCTCGGCCTCCAGTTTCCCGGTCGTGTAATAAGAATAAAGCTTCGCGCCCATCGGGTCCGCGATGCCCATCTTGACGCCTTTGGATTGCAGCGCCATTGCCACGCCCGCCAGCGTTCCGCCCGAGCCACAGGCGCAGATGAATCCGTCGATCTTTCCGCCTGTCTGCTCCCATATCTCGGGGCCGGTTGTCTCGACATGGGCCTGGCGGTTGGCGGTGTTGTCGAACTGGTTGGCCCAGATCACGCCCTTTTCGGCGGTCTCGGCCAGTTTTTGTGCAAGGCGTTCGGAGTAGCGCACGAAATTGTTGGGGTTGGTATAAGGCGCCGCCGGCACCTGAACCAGTTCCGCGCCGGCCAACGTCAGCATGTCCTTCTTTTCCTGGCTCTGCGTTTCGGGGATCACGATCACTGTCTTGAATCCCATCGAGGCCCCCACAAGCGCCAGGCCGATGCCGGTGTTCCCGGCCGTCCCTTCGACGATCGTGCCCCCGGGTTTCAGTTCGCCGCGCGCCATCGCATCGGTGATGATCGACAGCGCAGCGCGGTCCTTGACCGATTGGCCCGGGTTCAGAAACTCGGCCTTGCCATAGATGTCACATCCCGTTTCCTCACTGGCCTTGCGCAGTTTGATGAGGGGGTGTTTCCGACCGCGTCGGCCAGATCCTTGGCGATCCGCATCGCTTAGGCTCCTTAAATCAGGTATTTGGAATCTGATTAAGGCGGAACCGCCGTGAACTCAAGCGGATGCGGTCAATCGGTGGCGTTCCCGTTCAAGCCAGAGCAGCAGAGCAAAGAGCGGACCGATATTAACCTCGCCAGTACGTGTCATCGCCATCGCTGTCTCGAACGCGATGACATGGCGGCGCAGGTCCTCGTGCTCAGCCTCCAGCCCGCCATGGCTCTGCCCGCCGTCCGGCAGGTCGCACAGACCGACGTAACAGTGGAACATCTCGGTTGAACAGCCCGGAGAACAATAGTGCGAAGAGACATGTTCTAGCCGCGTGAGGGCAAGGTCGGCCTCTTCGCTGCATTCGCGTCGGGCAGTTTCCTCCGGCGCCTCGCCGGCATCGACGCGTCCCGCCACCGGCTCCAGCACCCAGGGGTGCGGGTCGCCGCGTCCGAAAGGCCCCATGCGGAACTGTTCTATCAGCAGGACCCGGTCGCGCACGGGGTCGTACGGCAGCACGATGGCGGCGTCCGTGGCGACGAATACCTCCCGCGTGAGGGGGGCGGTCATCTCTCCGTCGAATTGCGGATGGCGCAACCGATAGCTGCGCGTCAGGAAAAATCCCTCGTGCGGAGTTTCCTGCGACAGGATTTCGACAGCACGGGCCTGTGTGGCGCTGCGCAGCTGCACCGGCGCACCCTGGCGCGCCGCGATAATCCGCGCCGCGGCACGCGAGAGGATCATCTGGCGGCGGGGTACAAGTTCTTTAACCGCCATCCGACCGAAATACCCCATGATTTCGACTGCGGCGTGCCGGTACAGCTCCGGGTCGGCATCGTCTTCGGCCCGAAGTACCACAGCCTGACCGCCCTCGTCGTGCGAAAGGCCCACCACCTCGGCGAAGTAAAGCGCGCGCTCGGCTTCGGCGCCGGTCAGGTGGTCACCGGGGCCGATCCCGTCGCCGAAAAGGCGCAGCAGCGCTTCGGTCCAGATCGGACCCTCAAGAAGAATGTCGCTCACCGGTTCAGCGCCAGCGCCGCGCGACCCATTCCGACACAAGCCCGATCACGATACCACCGACCACCAGAAGCACGATCAGCGGGATGTGCCACATGGTGAACAGGTAATCCAGGCCGATCTCGAAAATGGCGATGATGCCCTCGACCGGACCGTCGTACCGGTTTTCCAGCGCACGGCGCAGCATTTCGTTGAAGCTTTGCAGGAACAGCGCCCAGAAGACCAAACCGCCGACCCCAGTCAGGCCGGCGCCGATGGCGTTGCTGTACCCGTGGTTCAGCCGCGCCCCGATCACTACCCAGCCCATCAGCAAGCCCAAGCCCACATTCACCCAGTTGAACCAACCAAACCCGGTGCCCTCGGGCATGAGCGGGCGAAACATCTCGGAGGCATACCAGGCAAGGATCGCCATCAATATTGCGGCGACGCCTCGACCGGTGGTCGGCATACTGTCGGTTACGGGCATTCCTCTGCGGGCCTCGCGATCGTGATCTGTGTCACATCGCAGTTACCCGCATGAAACGCCGCCGCACAAGAGGTCAGGTAAAAATTCCACATCCGTCGAAAGCGTTCGTCAAAGCCCATTTCGGCAATCTGCTCCCACTTTTCGTTGAACGTGCCGTGCCAGCGGCGCAGCGTCTGGCTATAGCTTTCTCCGAACTCGATGGATTGCCGCAATAAAAGTCCGGCCCGCTCGATCTGCGCACGAAGGGCCGCGGGGCTGGGCAGCATGCCCCCAGGGAAAATGTACTTCTGAATGAAATCGACGTCCTTGCGATAGGCGTCGAACCGGTCGTCGCCCACTGTGATGATCTGAAGCGTCGCCTGCGCGCCCGGTTTCAGACGGGCATGCACCGTATCGAAATAGACTGGCCAGTACCGCTCTCCAACGGCCTCGAACATCTCGATGCTGGCAATGCCGTCATAATGTCCGGTTTCATCCCGATAGTCCTGAAGCTTGAAAGTTACCAAGTCCGAAAGCCCCGCATTTTCAATGCGTTCCTCTGCGCGTACTTGAACTGTTCCTCGCTGATCGTCAGACAGGTGACCCGCAGCCCGCGCTGGCCTGCCGCATATTCCGCGAACCCGCCCCACCCACAGCCGATTTCCAGCACGTGATCGCCGGGCTTTGCGCCCATTTGATCGATCAACGACGCGTACTTGGCCGTTTGCGCCAGCTCTAGGCTTTCTTGCCCGGTATCGAAGATGGCACTGGAATAGGTCATCGTATCGTCCAGCCAGAGCCCGTAGAAATCGTTCCCGAGGTCGTAGTGATAGCTGATGTTGCGCCGTGCCTGTTTACGCGTGTTGCGCTGGAACCAGAACCGCAGCTTTTCGTAAAGCTCCACCAGCTTCTGCCCCGGATAGCCGTTGTACATGTCGTCATTGTCGCTGTTGACAAGATCCATGAAGGTCTGAAGATCCGGCGTCGTCCACCATTCATCGAGGTAGGCCTCGCAGAACCCAAGATAGCCTTCGCGCAGCATCCGCGAGAAAAGCTCGTCATTGTGGATATCGATCCGCGCCACCGGCCCCGGTGCCGCCCCCTCGGCGCGAAACACCCGCCCATCATCCAGCCCGATGTCCAGCCGGCCATGCTGCAGCGTCAGGGCCACCTGAAACATGCGGGCGAAATAGCGCGGAAGCCCGGTCTGCCCTTCGGTGTTCGTCAGAACGGTCTCGGACCAGCGCTGACTTGGTTTGCTGTCTTCCGGCGCCGTGGCCCGCGCGGCGCCCGGTGGTGTTCCCAGTGCTTTCAAAACGGTCTCGCTTCATAGGCTTCGAGCGCGCGCTTTCGGCCCTCAGAGAGGTCGATCAAGCGCTCGGGATAATCGTCATCGGGTTGCATGGCCCAGCTGCGCGGTATTGCATCGAAATAGCTAAGCGCGGTCTTGCTGGGCCGGCTCCGCCCCTCGGCGATCCAGCGGCTGCGGTAGGCGCCTTCGGGATCGAATTTTTCCAATTGGGTCTCCGGGTTGAAGACGCGGAAATATGGCGTGGCGTCCGGACCGCTGCCGGCTGCCCATTGCCAGCCCATGGCATTCGACGCCACGTCCCAATCCGTCAGGCAATCGTCGAACCACGCTTGCCCCACCTTCCAGTGGGTCATCAGGTGCTTGCTCAGATAGCTCGCCACGATCATCCGCGCCCGGTTGTGCATTTTGCCGGTCACGTACATCTCGCGCATGGCCGCATCGACGAAGGGCTCCCCGGTGCGGCCCTGTTTCCAAGCCTTGACCTCCGCGCGGCGCTCGTCCTGGTTCCAAGGGAAGGCATCCCATTCCTCGCGCCAGTTGCCATCCTTGATGCGCGGCGTGTGATAGATCAGGTGATATGCAAACTCGCGCCAGACCAGTTCCTGCAACCAAGTCTCGGCGCTCTTGCCGCCGCCTTCGTGAAGCGCGCGCTGACCGGCATGCCAGCATTGGGCCGGGGAGATCTCGCCATAGGTCAGGTTTTCGGACATGCCTGACGTTCCGTCCTCGGCGGGAAAATCGCGGTTCTTCCGGTAGTTCGAGATGGCATGGTCCGTGAACCAGCCCAATCGCTCATTCGCCGCTTTTTCCCCGACCCGCTGATGTGGCAGGCAGACCTCGGCGCCACGGTCCATCGCCTCGCCCATCTTCCAGTCGTCCAGCGCGTCGCTTTCCGGCCAGTTTTCGGGCGCCGGTATTTTCGACGGAGCGGGCAGTGGCGCATCGACCTCGCGGTCGCGTACGGCGCGCCACATCGGGGTATAGACCTTGTAAAAGCCGCCGGCCTTTGTCTCGACCGTCCAGGGCTCGAAGAGCAGATGGCCGGTATGGCTCTCGGCTTTGATATCCGCGTCTTTCAGGGCCGCTTTCACCTTCTTGTCGCGCTCAATCGCATCCGGGTCATAGGCGCGTGACCAAAACACCGCCCCTGCCCCGGCCTTTTTGGCGAGATCCAGCAGGATATCGGCGGGTCTGCCCGCGCGGAACACGATCCGGCTGCCCCTGTCGCGCAACCTTGCGTCAAGGTCGGCAAGCGACAGGCCCAGCCGCCATTTCGGCGCGGCGCCAAGATCGTCGACCAGCTTGTCACGGATGAACACCGGGATCACCGGCCCACCCTGCTCGACCGCGGCGGTCAGGGCTGGATGGTCCGACAAACGCAGGTCGCGGCGCAGCCAGAGGATCGTCGGTGTCGTGTCGGTCATTGCTCGAAGCCCCCCGTCGTCAAGGGGCTATACGGCCTGCAAGTCCCCGTGGATCAAAGACAAGTTTCCAAAGCCTCCAGAAGGCTGTCGACCTCGGTCTTGTTCGTGTAGTGAACGAAGCTAAGCCGCAGCACGCCCTTGTCCAGATCAATCCCCATCGCCTGCAGTGGGCGCGCGCCGTAGAAATCACCACCCCCGGCCATGACCCCGTGTTCGGCCAGCCGCGCCGCCATCTCGGCCCCCGGTCCGGGAAGTTCCACGGCCACGGTGGGCGCCTTGAGGGAGGCATCGCGAGGGCCGATCAGGCGCAGCGTGTTCTTTTCGGACAGGTAGTCGAGCAAAGGTTGCAGCAGTTCGGTCTCATGGCCTCGCATCAGGTCATGCACACCGCTTGTCCGCCCGGCCGCATCGCCTGTAATGCCGTGGTGCCCGGCCAGCGCATCGTAATAGTCCGCCATGCCCGCACAGGCGGCCACCTGGGCATGGTCCGGCCCGGCGGGCGTGAACCGCTTGTAAAGGCTGTCCGCGTTGAACCAATGCGCCTGGTTAGGAAGCATCTGTCCAAGCTCCCGCCGAATGACCATGACGCCCTGATGGGGGCCATAGGTTTTATATGCCGAGAACAGGTAGATATCGGCGCCAAGGTCGCCTACGTTGACGAACCCGTGGGGCGCATAGGACACGCCGTCGACACAGACGAAAGCTCCGGCAGCATGCGCCGCGGCGGTGATCTCGACGACCGGGTTCACCGCTCCCACGATGTTGGAGCAATGCGGAAAACAGACCAGCCGCACTCTATCGTTTAGAAGGTCCTCCAGGTCGTCGAGGCGGAGAAGGCCAGTCTCGCGGTCGATCCGCCACTCGCGCACATCGATGCCCGCGTCGGACAGCCGCCGCCAGGGGCCGGAATTGGCCTCGTGGTCCTGATCGGTGACGATGATCGCGTCTCCGGGCTCCATCCACTGGCGAAAGGCCTGGGCCAGCACATAGGTGTTCTGCGTGGTGGACGGCCCGAAGCTCAGCTCGTCGGTTGAAACGCCCAGCATCGCGGCCAGGCGAGTGCGGGCCTCGTCCATTTCCTCGCCGCCCAGACGGCTGGCCTCGTAGGGCCCATAGGGCTGGACCTTGCGCTGGTGGTAGAAACGCGTCAGTCGCTCGATCACCGGGGCGCAGGTATAGGACCCGCCCGCATTCTCGAAAAAGGCCTGCCCTTTCAGGCCCGGTTCCGCGAACGCGGGAAACTGCGCCCGCACGAAATCGATATCCAGCGCCCTGCTCATCGCATCTCTCCCTTTTGTTTGCGGCCACACAACAGCAAAGCCCCCCGGGGTGCAAGAACCCGGGGGGCTTCGATTTTACGGCTTTGGCGCTGACGTCAACCCCGCGGTTCGGACGAAAGACCCTTCCAGATCGCGAAGCACATCAAGAGCAGGATCAGCGTAAACGGCAGACCCGTCGAGATGACCATCGCTTGCAGCGATGTCAGACCACCACCGATCAACAGTGCGATCGCCACCAGCCCCTCGAACGTGCACCAAAACACCCGTTGCGGGACCGGTGCGTCCACCTTGCCGCCCGCGGTGATCGTGTCGATCACCAGCGAACCGGAGTCCGACGAGGTGACAAAGAACACGATCACGAGGATGATCCCGATGGTCGAGGTGATCGCGGCAAGCGGCAGCCCGTCCAGCATCGCGAACAGCGACAGTTCAGGCGCGTAGTTGTCGATCACGTTGGCCTTGACGGCCGACGCATCTGCATTGGCGACCATGTCGTTGATCGCGGCCCCGCCAAAGACGGCCATCCAGAACACGCACACCAGGCTTGGGATGATCAGGACACAGGTTACGAATTCCCGAACCGAACGGCCCCGGCTGACGCGGGCGATGAACATGCCGACGAAGGGCGACCAGCTGATCCACCACGCCCAGTAGAACGCCGTCCAGCCCTCGCGATAGCCGTCATCCTCGCGCCCGAAGGGCATCGACAGCGGTATCAGCTCGGTGAAATATGCGCCCATGCCGGTGAAGAACTCGCTGATGATCGTGGCGGCACCCGCCGCGAAGAGAACGAACAACAGCAACAGCAGCGCGATCATCATGTTGATCTCGGACAGCACCTTGACCCCGCCGTCCAGACCGCGCAGCACCGACACCAGCGCGACCGCCGTAATGCCGCAGATCAGGATGACCTGCACGGTGATGTTGTTCGGGATGCCGTAGACAAACTCCAGACCGGCATTCGCCTGCTGCGCCCCCAAGCCCAGCGACGTGGCAAGGCCAAAGAGCGTGGCAAAAACCGCCAGCGTGTCGATGGCGTGCCCCCACCAGCCCCAGACACGGTCGCCCAGGATGGGATAGAAGGCCGACCGGATCGAAAGCGGCAGGCCCTTGTTGTAGGAAAACAGCGCCAACGCCAGTGCCACGACGGCGTAGATCGCCCATGGGTGAAGCGCCCAGTGATAGGAGGTTGCGGCCAGGGCCATGCGACGGGCCTCGGCAATATTTTCCTCGATCAGGGCCCCATCTTCCGTAAAGGGACGCACGACCCCGAGCGGTTCGTCGCCCCAGGGCGTGCCGAAGTAGTAAGCCGGTTCCAGAACGCCAAAGAACATCAGGCCGATGCCCATGCCCGCAGCGAACAGCATCGCAAACCAGCCGGCATAGCCGTAATCCGGTGTTGCATCCGAACCGCCAAGCCGGACGGACCCCATGGGCGTCACGATCAGCAGAAGGCAGAAGATCACGAAGATGTTGGCAGCCGACAAGAAGAACCAGTCGAAGGTGCTCGTCAGCGCTGGACGCAGCCATCCAAAGAAATCGCCGGCCTGCTGCGGCGCGATCAACGCATAGGCCACGAACAGGATGACGCTGAGGCCCGAGATCACGAAGACCGGGTTGTGAATGTCGACGGGGAACGGCCCGACCCGCGTCTCGATGTTATCCTGACCAATCTCGTACTCGGTCGGAATCACATCCGAGTTTCCCTCAGGCTGCGGGATGCCCTGATTTGCTTGTTCATCGGCCATATGCGGCCTCCTCTTTTAATTTTTTCTCGATTCACACGGCGGGATCACGAGCGGACCACCATCACCGAGCAATTGGCGTGCTCCGCGATCTTGCCGCCGTTTGACGGCCACACGTAGTCCATGATGTTGGGCACGTGGCTCGCCATCACGACGAGGTCGACGTCATTGTCCTTGGTCGCCTTGAGAAGCACGTCATCGACATCCGAGCTCGGATCGTGACTGACGAGCGCCTGGCCCGTAGCCGTGATTCCGTGCGTTTGAGCCTGTTCCCTGGCGAAGGCGTCGAGTTTTTCGCCATATTCCTTCGGCGTATGGGCCGTCGAACTGGGCGTGGTCGTGGTCACGCCGACAAAGACGACCTCCGCACCGTAATGCTTGGCCAGGTCGCCGGTACATTTCAGCGCCTTTTCGAGACGCTCCTTATGAGCCAGGTCGACCGGGGCCATGATCTTTTTGAACATGTCTGTCCCTCCTCTGGCGCAACCTATTCAGTGGCTCTTGGTGGCCGAGTGCGCCGGTGTCCCAGGGATCCATGGCGCGCCCACGGACTGCCCTGTCTGCAAAACACTAACGCGTTTGCATTGGAAACTTCAATGAAATGCGGCTGATTTCCGACCGCGAACGACATCTTAAAGCTGTGGTCTGGCGTCGCGCCGCTGCCGGGCGGAGCGCCGGTGTGGCGCGCTCGCGCCTTTTTTTGCTGCATTTCCGATCGTACAACCGGGGAAAATAGTGGCGACTCAAGCCACCTCACCCTTTGCAATTCTTCATGCCTTGCCTATATTGAAACTGTCCTTCGGGACTATGGACATAAACGCGCTCGTAATAAGCGGATCGGACCCGGGGGCGGTACCCGGCGGCTCCACCAATCGCCCGTCGTTGGAGGGATATGGGGCCGAAACAGGATCGACGAACGTCTAAAGGGGTTTGCTTTGTCCCGGTGAGATACCACCGTTATCGGTTCGCTAAGCATAATTGCCAACGACAATCGTGCTCCGGTCGCAATGGCTGCGTAAGCAGTCGGAGTAACCGAAACTTAAGTCCTGGCCTCTAGCAAGGTCAGGCGGGGTTCGCAGGCACCTGGCAACAGAAGCCTGCACTTTCGTTCGAGAAGTATGAATTAACGCCGCGCCGTTGATAGCGGCCTGCATCCTGCGCTTACCTGATCAGCCGAATTTCCGACGGGCCCTTTGGGTGATTTCGTACAGATTTCCGCGCTGCCTGCTCAGAAGGGCGATGTCATCCTCATCCCGCGCGGCAGCGATGGCTTCGTCGTAAAGCGACAGGATCCTTTCCTCGCCCTTGATCACGGAGTTGAGCGCCGACTCGTCGATATCGTCAACGAAGGCACGAGTCTTTATTACGGCGCGCTGCACGGTGGAAAAGAAACTCCCGTCCTCATCCGGAACACATCCATGGTCCCGCAAGCGCGCCGAGATATCCGCCTCGTGCTTGTTATGGGCCGTATACAATTGCTCCATGAGGGGACGAATGTCCGGCTTGGCCTGGTCGAGTATCTCGTCATAGCCCGCCAAAGTATCCTTGATCCTGACCTGCAACTTGGCAAGCGCGTCGCGGTATTCCGCTGAAGTGGCAAGCGCCATACACTGTTCTCCTATCGAAAACACTAACGCACCAACAGCTCGCGGTGTTCCGTTACACCTTGGCCGGGGCGAGTTAATCGCAAGCAGGAGATGCACCAGCTTCAGCGGCCTGCTTGCGGTTTTGGGCCGGGCTGTCACAGCGGTTTGACAATGATCGTGCACGAATGCAGGCCGATATGGCAGTTTGCAATGCGCTGTACCGTCGGGGCCGGGCCGGGTATGACGACGGCCATGAGTGCCCAGCGACGCGGATGCGTAATGACGGTTTCGTTTGAAGAGATGTTCCGCGTTTTCGGGCGGATTGGCCTGCTATCCTTTGGTGGTCCCGCCGCGCAGATTTCCCTGATGCAGACGGAGCTCGTGGACCGCCACAAATGGCTGACAGAAAGTCAGTTCCTCCAGGCGTTGTCTTTCTGCATGCTATTGCCCGGCCCCGAGGCGATGCAGCTTGCCACCTATTCGGGGTGGAAGTTGCGCGGTGTCAGGGGGGGCTTCTGGCCGGACTGCTCTTCGTTCTGCCCGGTGCGGCTGTGATATTTGCGCTGGCGTTCGGATATGCCTATTTCGGCCAGGTGCCGCTGGTCCAAACAGTGTTCGCGGGCATAAAGGCGGCCGTGGTCGTGATCGTGTTCCAGGCGCTTTACAATCTGTCGCGCCGGGCGCTTCGGGGCGGTCTGGCACTGACGCTCGCGCTCGGGTCTTTCATCGCGATCTTCTTTTTCTCGCTGCCCTTTCCCGCCATCATCGCAGTCGCGGCGGTCATCGGGCTGAGCCTTGCACGATCCCAGACCGCGCAGAGCCCACCCGCACCCCCCGTCACGCAAGGCGGCGGCACCATGCGGACGATCGCATCGTGGGGCGCGATTTGGGCTGCGCCCCTGCTGGTGCTCTGGGCGCTGGACCAGACGCTGCTCTTGCAGGTGGGGCTGTTCTTTTCCAAGCTCGCGGTCGTCACGTTCGGCGGGGCCTATGCCGTTCTGGCCTACATGACGCAGGAAATCGTCAACTCTTACGGCTGGCTTAGCACCCACCAGATGATCGACGCACTCGGCCTTGCGGAAACCACACCTGGGCCGTTGATACTCGTGACCCAGTTCGCGGGATTCATGACAGGCTTTCTTCAGGGCGGTCCGGGTCTGGCCGTCGCCGCGGCGCTGGTCACGCTCTGGGTCACGTTCGTGCCCTGTTTCCTGTGGATCTTCGTAGCCGCCCCCTATGTCGAGGCATTGCTCGCTCGCCCCCGTCTTAGGGGAGCGTTCGACGCGATATCGGCCAGTGTCGCAGGCGTGATCCTCAACCTCGCCGTCTGGTTCACCCTGCACGTGCTGTTCACGGATGTCGGCAAGGGGGCGTTCGGCCCTGCCCTGCGCCTCGACAGTTTTTCGACCCAGAACGCCGTGCTGGTCCTTCTCGCCGTCCTGCTCTACCTCGGGTTGCGGCTTCCGATGGTCGCCGGGCTTGTCGTCATGGGCCTTCTGGCCTGGGGTATCCATCTGCTGATCTGAGTTGCGCGGCCTCTTTTGTTTTGCTTCGAATCCCTTATTGTGAAGTTCGACAGGTTCGGGGACGAAAATGCCGCATTCGATCGATTATGGAAAACTGATGCATCGCGCCATGCGTGGTTTGATCCAGGAGGTGTTGTGTGGCGTGCGTGACAATGGCCTGCCGGGGGCGCATCACTTCTTCATAACGTTCGAGACGACCCACCCCGATGCCGAGTTGGCCAACTGGTTGCGCGAACGCTATCCGAACGAAATGACCGTCGTGATGCAGCACTGGTTCGACAATCTGGAGGTGACCGACGAAGGTTTCACCGTCACCCTGAATTTCGGCGACAGCCCCGAGACGCTGTATATCCCTTATGACGCGATCCAGACCTTCGTCGATCCTTCTGTAGAATTCGGCCTGCGCTTCGAATCGCAGGAAGAGGCGGAGGACGAAGACGACGACGACACCGAAGAAGACGGCCCGATGGACGAGGACGGGATCGAAGCGGAAGAAGACGATGTCGCTAAGCCGCGCGATGCCGAAGTGGTCAGCCTCGACAGTTTTCGGAAATAGCTTCAGGTGATCGCACTGGACGGTATCCCACCGCATACAATGTTGATCTTTCCGTCCGGTCGGCTATGAAGCCCCGACAGCAGTTTCAGGAGTGTCCGCCATGACCGCAACACGCACAGAATCCGACAGTTTCGGCCCGCTCGAGGTTCCGACGGAAAAGTACTGGGGCGCCCAGACACAGCGTTCCCTGATGAACTTTCCCATCGGCTGGGAGAAACAGCCGGTGGCGATTGTCCGCGCGCTGGGCGTCATCAAGAAAGCCTGCGCCATGGCCAACAAGGAGGCCGGAGTACTGGACGCAAGGCTGGCGGACGCCATCATCGAGGCCGCAGGCGAAGTGGTCGACGGCAAGCTGGACGATCATTTCCCGCTGGTGGTGTGGCAGACGGGGTCCGGCACGCAATCGAACATGAATTCCAACGAGGTGATCGCCAATCGCGCCATCGAAATCCTCGGCGGCGAGATTGGCAGCAAGGACCCGGTGCACCCCAACGATCATTGCAACATGGGGCAGTCCTCGAACGACACGTTTCCGACTGCAATGCATATCGCCACGGCCATGTCGGTGCGTGACGTGCTGCTGCCGGGGCTTACGAAGCTGGCGGAAGGCCTGGAAAAGAAGTCCAACGAATTCAAGGACATCATCAAGATCGGCCGCACCCATACGCAGGATGCGACGCCGCTGACACTCGGCCAGGAGTTCTCGGGCTACGCGCACCAGATCCGCATGGGGATCGAACGCATCGAGTCCGGCCTGCCGGGCATCTACGAGCTTGCCCAGGGTGGCACCGCCGTGGGTACCGGCCTCAACACCCGCAAAGGCTGGGGCGAGGCTGTGGCGGCGAATATGGCCGAGATCACAGGTCTGCCCTTCGTCACCGCTCCCAACAAGTTCGAGGCGCTGGCCGCTCATGACGCGATGGTTTTCCTGTCGGGTGCGATCGCCACGGTAGCGGGCAGCTGCTACAAGATTGCCAACGATATCAGGTTCTTGGGTAGCGGCCCGCGTTCGGGCCTGGGCGAGTTGATCCTGCCGGAGAACGAGCCGGGCTCGTCGATCATGCCCGGCAAGGTGAACCCCACCCAGGCCGAGGCGCTGACGCAGGTCGCGGCACATGTCATGGGCAATGACGCAGCGATCAAGTTCGCGGGTAGCCAGGGGCATTTCGAACTGAATGTCTACAACCCGATGATGTCGTATAACCTGTTGCAATCCATACAACTTTTGGGCGACGCGGCGGACAGCTTCACCGAACGGATGCTGCTGGGAATCGAAGCCAACGAGGCCCGGATCGACAAGTTGATGAAGGAGAGCCTGATGCTGGTGACGGCGCTGGCGCCGACCATCGGCTATGACAATGCCACCAAGGTCGCCAAGACGGCGCACAAGAATGGCACCACGTTGAAGGAAGAGGCCATCGCGCTGGGCTTCGTGGACGAGAAGACCTTTGACGAGGTGGTGCGCCCCGAGGACATGATCGGCCCGAAGGACGCATGAGCGAGATCGTCAATCTCAACCGGTTCCGCAAGGCGAGAAACCGCATCAAGAAGCGCGCACAGGCTGATGAAAACGCAGTGAAATTCGGCCTGTCGAAGAGCGAGCGGATGTTGGATGAATCGCGGGCGGAAAAGGCCCGTGAAGTGCTGCGACAGCATCGCCTCGACGAGGAATGAGCCGCCCGGTCAAGCACTCCCTGACCCTGCGTGGCCATCGCACCAGTGTCTCGCTCGAGGAGGAGTTCTGGCAGGCATTCCGCCAAATCGCCGCTGAGGAAAAGATGCCCTTGAACGTGCTGGCTGCGCGGATCGACGAGGCGCGCGGGGTCGACATGGGACTGGCCTCGGCGATCCGGTTGCATGTTCTACGGTATTACCGGGACAAAGGTTAACGGCTCTCTAGCCGTCTAAATCGCAACGTCGGTATCGCGTCGGTATTGCAGCGGTTTGGGGACGGTGCCGTTTTCGCAAAACTCCGGATGACCATACCGCCCGCCCTTAACCCGCCCTTAACCTCGTTCGACGGAGTATCGGGCCATGTCAGAACTTCGCCTTCTCCTGCCGGCCGACATCTGGATGCGCAAGATTTTCGATGCGAAAGCCGCTCGGGAAGGCGGTGTCGTCCGCCGCAGCGTTCGGGACATCGAGAGGATCGTGGGCAGAGACCGGTTCCGGCGCGAGATCGCGCGGCGAGGGTATCATGCGGTCGAGAACGCGGGACAGCTGGTGATCTTCTGCAATAACGAGCGGGTGTCGGTTTGGTGTTGAGGGCCAAAAGCTTTGAGAAAGCTTTTGGCAAATCTTTTCTGAAAAGATTTGCCCCGGCCTCTAGCGCGGTGTGACCCTGAGCCAGATGCCGTCCTTGCCGCGCACGGTCAGGTGCGCCACCGGCATGGCGGGAGGCTCCGGGACACGCTCGAACCGGTAGGCCGCCACAAGCATGGACAGAAGCAGCGGACCCTCGATCATGGCGAACCCTGCCCCGGTGCAGACGCGCTGTCCGGCAGAGAACGGCATGTAGGCGCTGCGCAGGCAGGCCTTGCCGTTGTCGGTGGCAAAGCGCGAAGGGTCGAAATCGTCAGGGCGGTCCCAGAGGCGTTCGTGGCGGTGCTGGTGCCAGGGGCTGAGGACGATCTGGCTGCCTTTTCTCACCGCGCGGTTGCGGAAGGTTTCGGGACAGGCGGCCTCACGCACCATCATGGGCACGGGCGGGTAAAGGCGCAGGGTCTCGCGGAATACATCGCGGGACACGCGCAGCTTGCCCATGTCGGAGAAAGGCATGGTCCCGTCGGACAGCACGCCGTGGGCCTCATCGGCCAGCCGGTCCTGCCAGTCGGGGTGCATCGCCAGAAGGTAGAGCGCCCAGGCGAGTGCGGAAGCGGAGGTTTCGTGGCCCGCGAGGAAGAAGATCGCCACCTGGTCGACCATTTCGGGCGTGTCGAAACGATCGCCGGTTTCGGGGTCGGTGGTGGTCATGATCTTGGTAGCCAGATCGTCTGGCGCGGTGCCGGCCGCGATCTCGTCCATGCGGCGCGTCGTCAGCCGGGTGATCAGGTCGCGGATGGTGCGCGCGGTCGTCTTGGTCCTGGCCCGGTGAAAGCGCGGGAACCAGCTCGGCAGCGGCAGGAAGGCCGCGAGGTTCAGCATCGGCTGGGTGCGCTGATGCTCGCGAAATTCGTTGAAGACGCGGGTGGCGATCTCGTCCTCGATGGGGATCGAGAAGAGCGTGCGAAAGATCACGTCGGCGGCGACGTGGCTGGTCTCGGCCTCGATCTCGACGGGCTGGCCGGTGGCGTGCCGGGCCAGCCTGGCGACAGCGCCCTGCCCCGCGGCCAGCATGGCCGGAAAGGTATCGCGCAGGCGCCCGCCCTCGAAGGCCGGGTCGATGATGCGGCGCTGGCGTTTCCAGGTCTCGCCATTGGTGACGAAGACGGAGTTGCCCAGGAGCGGCGTGAGGCCTTCGCGCACGCGGTCGGATTTCGGGAAATCGTCGGGGCGCTCCTTGAGCACGAGGTCGACAAGCTCGGGCTGGTTGCAGAGGTAGGAGCGGAAGAACGGCGTGCGGAACTCGGCCATCCAGGCGCGGTATAGCCGTGCGGGCTGGGCCGAGAGAATGTCCTGACGGAAAAGCCGCATGTAGCGCCAGAGCGAAACGCGGCCCTCGCGGGCGGGCGGCTTGGGCGGTTGGCTCATGCCGCCATGCTCGTGTAGCGGGACGTGGCGCGTGTGATGCGGCTGGGCGACGGGGCGCGGTCGGCGTAGCGTTCGCCGAGAGTTTGGGGCCCGGCGGTGATCTGGAAATAGTCGTAATCGCCGGGGCGGTCGAAGGCGCAGAGATATTGGAAATGCAGGCGAAAGAAACGCCAGCGCAGGGCTTTCCAGCGTTCCGGACTGAGGGTCTGAGTGAAGGCAGCCGACAGGATCAGCGGCCAGCGCTGGTTTTCGGGGGCGACGCCCGAGACGCCCACGGGATCGCACAGCGCGAAGGCGCAGCCGTCGCCGGGCGCGGTGACGTCGACCCAGGCGAGTTCATCGCGGGAGCAGAGATAGTTGAGGTCGGCGCGGAGGCGGTCGGCGTCTCGCAGAAAGGACACCATCGGGACGACTTGTCCCAGCGTGAGGAACGAGAGTGTCGGGCCGTTTTCCGGCACGCGGCCCTGGCGGATGAGGTCGGCGAGGATGGAGACGCCCAGATGCACGCCGGAGGAATGGCCGACCACCAGCACCTCGTCCACGTCGCTGGTGAGCGCTGCTGCTATCTCGTCGGTGAACTGGGCCATCCGCGCCTCCAGCTCGGGCGGATTGGCGCCCTTGGATTGGGCCGAATACGCATAGTCGTGCATGAGGTAATAGGCGAAGAGCTTGTTGTCGCGGGCCTTGAACCAGTGGAGCACGGGCGGGATCACCGCGAGGCCCGCCCAGGCCGCGTAGGGGTGCAGAAGCGCCAGCAGGCGGCCCAGGGCGTAGGCCAGCGCGAGGGCCAGAGCCAGTTGAACGATCAGGAACCCCACCGGGTAGAGCGCGGCGATGACCGGCCCCTTGCGCAGGCGCATCAGGCGGAAGAGCGCGCCGGAGGCGATATAGATCCAGGCGGTGCGGATGAGTTGCAGATAGGTGCCGGCAATGCCGCGCTCCATGCTGTCGCGGACGATGTCGGACCAGACCAGCACGTCGAACTCTGCATGCACGCCCTGGCCGTCGATACGCGCGTCCACCTGCCAGCCGTAGCGGCCTTCGGATTTGCGGGCGGACAGGTCCAGCGCATAGCCCGAGAGGCGTGCCTGTTCCGCGCCCTCCTTGCGGTAGAGCTCGCGGTAGCGGCGCGGGTGGATGGGATCGTATCCCGGGATGTAGAACACCCGGCGGCGGGTGACGGTTGTGTCGGGTGGGCTGCTCATGCCAGACCTTTTATGGCCTCTTCTTGGCGCGATGGTAGCGCAAGTTTGGGGCGAGAGTAAGGCTTTAGCCCAGGGTGGCCAAGGCCGGGAACATCTCGAGCAGCCAGTAGGAGAAGGCGGCGAAACCGCCGGTCAGCATCAGCAGGCCGATGGTCCACAAAAGCAGGCCCATGATGCGCTCGATCTGGTCCATGTGGCGCTTCATCCAGGCCATGAGGCCGGTGAGGCGCGGCAGGAAGGCGGCGACCAGCAGGAAGGGAATGCCGAGGCCCGCGGCATAGACAGCGAGCAGCAGCGTGCCTCGCGTGACCGATGCCTCGGACGCCGCAAGCGACAGGATCGCGCCCAGTTGCGGCCCGATGCAGGGGTCCAGCCGAAAGCGAAGGCGAGACCGAGGATGTAGGCGCCGAACGTGGTGCCACCCTTGTCGCCCACGTCGAGGCGGGCCTCGCGGTCCAGCAGGCCTATGCGGAAGATGCCGAGGAAGTGCAGGCCGAAGACCATCACGATGAGGCCGGCCGCGGTGTTGAAATAATCCTGATATTGCAGCAGTTGGCGCCCCATGGCCGAGGCGGCGAACCCCAGAAGCAGGAACACCGTCGACAGGCCGAGCACGAAGAAAAGCGCGGGCAGGATCGCCTTGTTGCGCGTGGCGCGTGCACCTTGCAGGTCGGTCACGGTGACGCCGCTCATGTAGGCCAGGTAAGGTGGCACGATGGGCAGGACGCAGGGGCTGAGAAACGACACGACGCCGGCCACCAGCGCGATGGCCATGGCGGGGATCAGGGTGGCGTCTATGATGTCGATTCCGTACATGATCCTCGGTCTAGTTCAAAACGCGGGGGGCGTCACGCGGTGCGGGGTCACGCCCCGGTCACATCTCGGTGGACAGGCTGTAACGGTTGGATTACCTGCGGGCCCATGAGCGAACCTGAAATGATCGACGCCACCGGGCTGTTGTGCCCCCTGCCCGTTCTGAAGTTGCGCAAGCGGATGAAGCCGCTGGCGCCCGGCGACGTGATCGTGCTGCGCGCCGATGACCCGGCGGCGGTGATCGATGTGCCGCATTTCTGCGCCGAGGCGGGGCATGAACTGGTCGAGATGGTTGAGGACGGGGCAGTGACGCTGTACCGCGTGCGCAAAGGATAGACCGCATTCGGACCCGAAGGGCTGCTTGACAGGAAGAGTTTGACGCGGCGTCAGGATGCGTGCTCTCGAAGCGGCTTTTTGCCCCCTTCGTCATCCACGTGATCCCGATAGCGTGTCGATATCTTTGCCGCGCCCCGCCCGTCAATCGCGCGCATTGATCGAACCCTCGTCCTCTGACGCCGACGGTCCTTCGCAGGAGTTTGCGGCTCGAGGGTGATGAGGCTGGTGAGGTCAGCCTCATCGCAGGTGGAGATTGGTGTCCTCCGGGGCTTTTTTCGCTCCGGAGGTTCTCTCACCAGTCCTGGATCGGGTCACCGTTGCGGTCATGGCATTCGTAGTTGTCGTCTGGTGCGGTTACCATACCGCCACCTGCATCGTTGCAGCGCGCCACCCAGACATCGAGCTGTGCGTCGGTGTCGTGGTCCAGCCCGTGTGTGCCCGGACGGCCGTTTCCCTTCAGACCGCCAATTCCGGTGTCGCTGGACGTGCCAGACTTGAACTGGTGCATGCCTTCCGGATCGGTATTCTTGCGAGTCGCGGGCGTGTCCGCCATGGCGACATTGGTTGACGCCACGACGGTAATCGCCGAAAGGCCAAGTGCGATATTCGACAGAAGTTCACGGCGTTTCATGATCAGCTCCATTTTCAACGCATTATCAGTACGTCTGTAGGTCTCTTCGCCGAGCAGATTGGTTCAAAAGATTTCCTGCGCCGGCGCTTTGCCAATCTTCATCGCGGTTGCCCTGAACGAGGCCGGTCCCCGCATGCGCCAGCCCTGCGGCGCGCGGGTCGCCACCATGTTCGGCATACGGATGCTTGGAGACGTGTCAGCCCAGATCTTCGACCAGGCGGAAGCGTTCCCAGATGATCTGCATGTCGGGGGTAAAACCGCAGGTGCGTTCGAAATAGGCGCGGTGGCCTTCGCGCCAGCCTTCGAGGCTGTCATCCTCGCCTTCGGCCAGGGCCATCGCCTCGGACACCTCGTCGAAGCGGCAGCGGATCAGCTCGATCGTTTCGATCACCAGCGCCGGTGTGCCGTCCCAGTTGAGCGCGATGTCGCAACGCCCGACTTCCGGCGTGGCCTCGCCAGCCTGGAACTCGGCCAGCGCCCCGCAGGTCGCCACCTTTCGGCCCGCCCGCACGAGGGCCAGCAAGGTGTCGCACAGGGTGCGGTTGTCACCGAAGGTGAAGGTCTCGGCGCCGGGGTAGCGATGTTTGAGGGTTTCGAGGTCGGGGGACATGCAAGGAGTCCTTGGCGCTTGGCCCTGCGGTGCGGAGATTTTGCACGACACTGGCCCGAGGTAAAGATGCACCGGGTGGCGAAGGACGGGAATCGCGCTAGGATCATCCCTGCCCCGAGACCGACCGAAAGGAGTGGCAGAGATGGCGAAATCCACGAAGACGAAAGAGACCGCCGACGCCGTGGACCCGGCGGGCGCGGCGACCCGCGCGGGGATGGCGGCCTTCAGCCCCGTGGCCGCGACGGCGTGGATGGAGATCATGCAGGAAAGCATGCGGTTCATGAACGCACGGCTTCAGGAGGATATGGAGGTGCAGCGCGCGATGCTGGCGTGCACGACCCCGCAGGAGCTGATGAAGGTGCAGACCGATTTCTGCCGTAAGGCGATGGCGGATTATACCGAGGAAACGCAGCGCATGATGCGCAAGATGGGCCTTGCGGTGGAGGTGACGGCGGAGAAGGCCAAACCGAAGCCGGGCCGCGACCTTGACGACGTTCCGGTGTGATCCGGCGCGTTTCGCCGATTGACCGTTGAAATGACGGAAGCCTTTCGCTAGCGTGGCGCCACGCAGGGGGTCCCGCCCAGGGGACTGAGAGGCTGACGTGGGCAAATGCCCGGTGATGCGACCCTTTGAACCTGACCCAGTTGACACTGGCGTAGGAAGCTAGGATCGCACTCCCGGGCCGCCCGGGCGCTGCTGTCCGAAGACGGGGCCAAAGCGCCCCCGCGTTTCCCCCAAGCCACGCATCTTCTGGTGTCTTTTTGAGTATACCGCTTGAGGAGCGCCAAAATGAACGTACCCAATCCCAAGATCACCACGGGCGAGTTGCCCGCGTCGCGCAAGATCTATGTGAACGGCACGCAATACCCCGATATCCGGGTGCCGATGCGCGAGATCTCCGTGCATCCAACCTCCGGTGAAGAGCCCCTGCCCGTCTATGACAGTTCGGGGCCCTATACGGACCCGAATGTTCTGACGGATATCCGAGAAGGGCTGCCGAAGCTGCGGCGCGACTGGATCACTGCGCGGGGTGACGTCGAGGCGTACGAGGGCCGCGTGGTCAAGCCCGAGGACAATGGCTTTGTCGAGGGCGACCGGTTGACGCCGGAATTTCCCAATCTGGCCGCGCCGATGCGCGCGAAGGATGGCAAGGCGGTGACGCAGCTGGCTTATGCGCGAGCGGGCGTGGTGACGCCGGAGATGGAGTTCATCGCGATCCGCGAGAACCAAATGCGCGAGGCCGTGGCCGAAGCGCGGGACGGCAATGACTGGGGCGCCAATATCCCCGATTACGTGACGCCGGAATTCGTGCGTGACGAGGTGGCGGCGGGCCGGGCGATCATCCCGGCCAACATCAACCACCCCGAATCCGAGCCGATGATCATCGGGCGCAATTTCCTGGTGAAGATCAACGCCAACATGGGCACCTCCGCCGTGACCTCCTCGATGGAGGAGGAAGTAGACAAGCTGGTCTGGGCGATCCGCTGGGGGGCGGACACGGTGATGGACCTCAGCACCGGGCGCAACATCCACAACACGCGCGAATGGATCATCCGCAACAGCCCCGTGCCGATCGGGACCGTTCCGATCTACCAGGCGCTGGAGAAGGTGAACGGGATCGCCGAGGACCTGACCTGGGAGGTGTTCCGGGACACGCTGATCGAGCAGGCGGAACAGGGGGTGGATTATTTCACCATCCACGCGGGCGTGCGGCTGCACATGGTGCCGATGACGGTGGACCGGGTGACGGGCATCGTGTCGCGTGGCGGGTCGATCATGGCCAAATGGTGCCTGCACCATCACCGCGAGTCTTTCCTCTATGAGCATTTCGAGGAGATCTGCGACATCTGCCGGGCCTATGACGTGTCGTTCAGCCTTGGCGACGGGCTGCGGCCCGGGTCGATTGCGGATGCCAATGACGAGGCGCAGTTTGCGGAGCTGGAGACGCTGGGGGAGTTGACCAAGATCGCCTGGGCCAAGGATTGCCAGGTGATGATCGAGGGGCCGGGCCATGTGGCCATGCACAAGATCAAGGAGAACATGGACAAGCAGCTGGAGTGCTGTCACGAGGCGCCGTTCTATACGCTTGGGCCGCTGACCACGGATATCGCGCCGGGATACGACCATATCACCAGCGGGATCGGCGCGGCGATGATCGGGTGGTTCGGCTGCGCGATGCTGTGCTACGTGACGCCGAAAGAGCACTTGGGACTGCCGGACCGGGACGACGTGAAGACCGGCGTCATCACCTACAAGATCGCGGCCCACGCCGCCGACCTTGCCAAGGGCTTGCCGGGGGCGCAGCGGCGCGACGATGCGCTGAGCCGCGCGCGGTTCGAGTTCCGCTGGGAGGACCAGTTCAACCTGTCGCTGGACCCGGAGACGGCGCGGGAATTCCATGACCAGACCCTGCCCAAGGAGGCGCACAAGGTGGCGCATTTCTGTTCGATGTGCGGGCCGAAATTCTGCTCGATGCGGATCAGCCACGACATCCGCGCCGAGGCGCAGAAGGAAGGGATGGAGAAGATGGCCGCGAAGTTCCGCGAAGGCGGGGATCTGTACGTGCCGGTGGATGAGGCGGAGGAGTGAGTGCCGGGCTGACCCGGCACTCATCCCGGACCTGATCCGGGATCTCTTTATGCGGAGATTCTCGGGTCGAGCCCAAGGATGACGGAGGCTGGTGGGTTAACGTCATCCCGGACCTGATCCGGGATCTCTGACCGATGAGGTCCCGGGTCAAGCCCGGGACGGGTGGTTCTTGAACTGCCACAGCGCACAAATAAAAACGCCGGGGTCCTGCCCCGGCGTTTCCGCTTTTCGTCGAAGCGGTCTAACCTCCGAAAGACCACCAGCCCTTGCGCTTGGGCTTGTCCTCGTCCGCCTCTTTCGTGGCGGCCTCGGCAGTGTCGGCGGCCTCGGCGGCGACGGGCTCGGGCTTTTTCCGGGTCGAGGTCGAACGCGTGCGCGGTTTCCTGGCCGGCTTGGCCTCGGCCTCTGGTTCAGGAGACGTCTCGGCGACCGATTCCGACGCGGCTTCCGCTGCCTCCGGGGCCGGTGCTGGCGCAGGTTCCGGAGCGACCTCGGGAGCGGGGTCCGCTGGCGCTTCCGCCGCGGTCTCGGCTACGGGCTCTGCCTTTTTCCTGCTGCGCGAGCGCGGCTTGGGCTTCGGCTTGTCCGCCGGTTTGTCCTCGGGCGCGGCCCCGGCGCTCTCGGCCGCGGCCTCGGCGGCGGAGGTTTCTTCCTTGGGCGCGTCGTCGGTCTTCTTCTTGCGCGAGCGGCTTACGCGCTTGGGCTTGTCCTCTTTCGGCACCTCTTGTGAAGTATCTTCCGACTTGGCCGCGACAGGCTCGGCCTCGGACGGCTTGTCGTCCTTTTGAGACCCGTCCTCGTGCTGGGGCTGGTCGTTGGCCGATTGGTCATCGCCTGACTGGCCATTGTTGTCCTGGCCGTTGCCGTTCTGCCCGTTCTCGCCATTGCCGGATTTGGAACGCGAGCGCGACCGGCGCCGCCGCCGGCGCTTTTTCTTGGGCTGGCCCTCGTTATCGCCGTTGTCATTCTCCGGCGCGGGCGGGGCCTCGACGGGATCGGGCGCTTCGGCCGCCTCGGCGGCGTCGATATCGTCCATCAGCGAACTGTCGACCGATACCACGGCAGCGGAGGTCTGTTTCACCACGCGTGTCGCGGTCTTGAACTTTTCAAGCGAGAAGTCGGGGCTGATGAGCGCGGGGTCGCCCTCGATCCGCACCGACAGGCCATAGCGGCCCTCGATCTGCGCCACGTGTTCGCGTTTCTGGTTGATCAGGAAGTTGGCGATGCCCACGGGGCACTTGACCAGCACCTCGCGCGAGCGGCCACGGGTGCCTTCCTCTTCGATCTGGCGCAGGATGGAAAGCGCCATGCTGTCGTCCGAACGGATGAGGCCGGTGCCGTGGCAGGACGGGCATGGCTGGGTCGTGGCCTCGAGCATGCCGGGGCGCAGGCGCTGGCGGCTCATCTCCATCAGGCCGAAGCCCGAGATGCGGCCCACCTGGATGCGGGCGCGGTCGGTCTTGAGCCGGTCCTTCATGCGCTTTTCGACGGCGGCGTTGTTCTTGCGCTCGTCCATGTCGATGAAGTCGATCACGATGAGTCCCGCCAAGTCGCGCAGGCGCAGCTGGCGGGCGACCTCGTCGGCGGCTTCGAGGTTGGTCTTGAGCGCGGTTTCCTCGATCGAGCCTTCCTTGGTGGCGCGGCCGGAGTTCACGTCGATGGCCACCAGCGCCTCGGTCACGCCGATGACGATGTAGCCGCCGGATTTCAGCTGGACCGTGGGGTTGAACATGCCCGCGAGGTACGATTCCACCTGGTAGCGCGCGAAGAGCGGCAGGGTGTCGCCGTATTGCTTCACGTTCTTGGCATGGGACGGCATGATCATCTTCATGAAGTCCTTGGCGATACGGTAGCCGCGCTCGCCTTCCACATGCACCTCGTCGATATCGCGATTGTAGAGGTCGCGGATCGAGCGTTTGATCAGGTCGCCCTCTTCGTAGATCTTGGCCGGCGCGATGGATTTCAGCGTCAGCTCGCGGATCTGTTCCCACAGGCGTTGCAGGTACTCGTAATCGCGCTTGATCTCGGACTTGGTGCGCTTGGCCCCGGCGGTGCGCACGATCAGGCCCGCGCCCTTGGGCAGGTCGATCTCGTTCGCGATCTCCTTGAGCTTCTTGCGGTCGGTGGCGTTGGTGATCTTGCGGCTGATGCCGCCGCCGCGGGCGGTGTTGGGCATCAACACGCAGTAGCGGCCCGCGAGGCTGAGATACGTGGTCAGCGCCGCGCCCTTGTTGCCGCGCTCTTCCTTGACGACCTGCACCAGCAGGATCTGGCGGACCTTGATGACCTCCTGGATCTTGTAGCGGCGCGGGCGCGGTTTGCGCGGCGGGCGGATATCCTCGTGGTCGTCGTCATCGGCGACGGATTCGATGGTCTCGTCCTTGGAGGAGGCGTCGGAGCGCTTTTCGCTGTCGTCGTCGTGATCGTGACCGGCACCCTCGTCCGTCTCTGCCGTGGCGGCCTCGGTCGTGTCATCGTCCGAGTCGTTGTCCGTCTCGTCGTCCTGCGGTTCCTCGACCGGAGTGTCGGCCACGGTTTCCATCGGCGAGAGCCCCTCGCCCTCGGCCGTACCCTCGTCGTCGAGGTCGATGGTTTCCATCCCGTCGATATCCGATTTGGCAACGGAATCTCCGTTGTCCGCGTCAGTCGCCTTGGACGAGCGCCGCCGGCGGCTGCGCTTGGGTTTGGGTTTCTCGTCTTCCTCGTCGCGCGCCCTCATTGCCTCGGCATAGGCGCGTTCCTCTTCCAGGAGCGCCTCGCGGTCGGCCACGGGGATCTGGTAATAGTCGGGGTGGATCTCGGTAAAGGCGAGGAAACCGTGGCGGTTGCCGCCGTAATCGACGAAGGCCGCCTGAAGAGACGGCTCCACCCGTGTGACCTTTGCGAGGTAGATGTTGCCAGCTAGCTGGCGCTTGTTTTCCGATTCAAAGTCGAACTCCTCGACCTTGTTTCCGTCCACCACCACGACGCGGGTTTCCTCCGCGTGGGTGGCATCGATAAGCATTTTCTTGGGCATGTATGTCCGTTGCACGACGAAGGCCGCCGGCCCCCTGGGGGTGCGAGCGTGCGTTGGTCGTGTCTTTTTCGAGCGATATGCGACACGCGGCAGGCCCGACCGGATCGGGTCTTGCTGTGGAACGTCGATGTTCTCGCGCGCGTCATCGCGGTTCTTCTCCAGGGCGTCGGGCCTCGGCCCCTGCCCCCGTTCATGTGCCGCATCGCCCCTTGGGGCGTGCCGGCGTCTCGTGGTCCCGTCGGGACCCAATCGGTTGCCCCGCGACCCGTCTTGCGGATCCGAGGCAGCGAAACTCTGGAATGGTCCACAAAAGGTGAACCATCTTCCCTAAATAAGGGCTGAGTGCGGTAAAACACAATGGGTAATCTTGCGCCTGCCACAAATGGCGGCGGTGCGCCACCACACGCGATGGGAGAATGCCCGCGAAAAATGCACCTGCGCGGAACCTGTATCGCGCAGGTCTGCGGAAGTCAGGCCGAGAAGTTCGGCTGGCCGTTCGATGCCGAAAGGCCGCCATCGACGGGCAGCACCACGCCGTTGACGAAGCGGGCGTCATGCGAAGCGAGAAAGGCGATGACGCTTGCCACCTCTTCGGGTTTGGCGCCCCGGCCCATCGGGATGCGATCGGAAAAACGCTTCATCAGGGCGTCGTCGTCGCGGATATCCGTTGTCAACTCGGTCTCGGTCAGCGACGGCGCCACGGCGTTGACGCGGATCTCGGGCGCGAGATCGAGCGCCATGGCACGGGTCATGTTGCTGATCGCGCCCTTCGAGGCGTTGTAGCCGAACATCGCCCAGTCGCCACGTTCGCCCGACACCGAGGACGTGTTGACGATGCAGGCGCCGTCGGCCTTTTTCAGCTCCGGCAGTGCCGCGGTCACGCAGTTGAAGGTACCGCCCACGTTGATGTGCATCTGGGCATTGAAATCGTCGTGGCTGAGTGCGCCCGGCTCGCCGCCGCGGGCGATGCCGGCATTGTTGACGAGGCAGGTCAGGCCGCCGAAGCTGTCGACCGCCTCCTCGACCAGGCGCGCGGCATCATCAGGGTTCGCCACGTCGCCCTGCACCACGCGGACGTGCATTTCGGGCAGCTCGGCCGCGACGGCATCGAGCTTTTCGCGGGTGCGGCCGTTGAGAACGACGTTCCAGCCGTCATCTGCAAAGCGTTTGGCGGTGGCGGCGCCGATACCGGAACCGGCGCCGGTGATGATGACGGTGCGGGTCATGCTGCTCTCTCCTTGTTTGTTACAGGAGAAACGCGCGGGCGCTGACCCGGTTCCGGCAGGCTCAGAGGTAGTCGGAGCGTTGCAGGCCGTATTTCGCCATCTTCTCGTTGAGGGTCCGGCGCGGCAGGCAGAGTTCCTCCATCACGCTGGCGATGGAGCCCTTGTGGCGGCGCATGGTGTTGTCGATCAGCATCCGCTCGAACGCCTCGACATATTCCTTGAGCGGCTTGCCCTCGGTCGTCATTACCGGCTGCATGTCCTGATGGTCGGACATCAGGAGCGAAGCAATGGTGCCCGAGCCGCGGCGCGATTGCAGGACGGCGCGTTCGGCGATGTTGATGAGTTGCCGCACGTTGCCCGGCCAGGGCGCCTGCAAGAGTTGCGCGGCTTCCTGGGCGGAGACCTGTGGCGCCTCGCAACCGTAATCGTCGGCGAAGGCGTCGGAGAAGCGGGTGAAGAGGGTCAGGATATCCTCGCCCCGCTGGCGCAGGGGCGGCACGGTGATGCGCAGCGCGCCGAGGCGGTAGAAGAGGTCTGAGCGCAGGGCGTCCTCGCAGGTGCGGTCCTGTTCCTGCATGTTGGAAATGGCCACGACGCGGGTTTCGGGCGGGGTGCCTTCCTCGTTGACGAAACTGAGCAGCTTGGCCTGCGCGGGTTCGCTGAGTTTCTCGATATCCTCCAGCACCAGCGTGCCGCCGCGGGCCTCTTCCACGGCAGGCAGGCGAGTGTCCTCGGGCTGCATCGGGCCGAAGAGGCGCTTCATCAGGGCGTCTTCCTCGATGCCCGAGCAGGAGATCAGGACGAATTTCTTGCCGGCGCGGGCGCCGACGGCGTGCAGGGCGTGGGCCACGAGGGTCTTGCCGGTGCCGGTCTCGCCCTCGATCAGGACGTGGCCGTCGGCCTGGCCCAGGTCGAGAATGTCCTCCTTGAGGCGTTCCATCACCGGCGAGGCGCCGATGAGCTTTTTCATCAACTGGCCGCCATCGGAAAGCTCGCGCCGCAGCGCGCGGCTGTCCAGAACCATGCGGCGGGCGTTGGTGGCGCGCTTGGCCAGCTCGTTCATCCGGTCGGGGTTGAACGGCTTTTCGAGGAAGTCGTAGGCCCCTACCCGCATCGCCTCGACCGCCATGGGCACGTCGCCGTGGCCGGTGATCATGATCACTGGCAGAGAGCTGTCGCTGCCCATCAGCTTTTTCAGGAATTGCATCCCGTCCATGCCGGGCATCTTGATGTCGGTCACCACGATGCCGGGATAATCCGGCCCCAGCACCTTGAGCGCCTCTTCGGCGGAGGGGAAGGCCTCGGTGTCGTATCCCGACAGGGCCAGCCATTGGCTGATCGACTGGCGCATATCCTTTTCATCGTCGATGATGGCGATTTTCATGGCGGTCGGCATGTCCTTTTACTCCGCTGCTCTTGTCGCGTCCGGTTGGGCGTCTTCGGTCAATATGGGTAGCTGCATTTCGAATACAGCCCCCCCGTTGGCGGCGTTGCGCGCCGTCAGACGGCCGCCGAGGTCGTTTACGATACCCGAGGAAATGGCAAGCCCCAAGCCGACACCGTCGCCGGGCTGCTTGGTGGTGTAGAAAGGCTCGAACAGGTTGTCGATATCGGCGATGCCCGAGCCGTTGTCGCGCACGGTGAGAACGGCTGTCTCGCCCGCGGCCAGCAGGATGTCGATCCGGGCCTCGGGTTCGTTCTGGGTGGCGTCCATGGCGTTGCGCAGAAGGTTGATGATGACCTGCTCGATACGCACCCGGTCGCCCATCACCCAGACCGCTTCCTCGGGCATGGTGCGGGTGATATCGACCTTGCGTTCGCGCAGCTGCGGTTCCATCAGCGCGAGCGCCGAATAGATCGCATCGCCCATGTTTACAGGCTGAAAGCGGTTGCCGTCCTGCCGGGCGTAGGATTTGAGCTGCTTGGTGATTGCGCCCATCCGCTCGATCAGGTCGTCGATGCGTTGGAACGAGCTGACGGCCTCGTCGGGGCGGTTGCGCGACAGCAGGAGGCGGGCGCCGGCCAGGTAGGTCTTCATCGCCGCAAGAGGCTGGTTCAGCTCGTGGCTGACGGCCGCCGACATCTCGCCCAGCACGGCCAGCTTGGAGCTTTGCTGAAGCGTCTGTTCGGCCACCGCAAGGTTTTCCTGCACCCTCTGGCGTTCGGCGATTTCCCGCTGCAACCGCGCGTTCAATGCGCGAAGCTCCGCCGACTCGCGCTGGAAGAGCGAGGCGCGCGCCGCCGTCTTGCGGTTGAGGAAATAGAAGGCCAGCGCCAGCAGGATGGCGAAGATCATGATTTCAAGCGCCAGCACGCCGTTCACCTTGTCGCGCACCGAGGCGTAGGTGGTGAAGGACGCGATGCGCCAGCCCCGGAAGGCCACCCTGCCCTCGACCCGCATCACCGCCTCGCCTTCGACATAGGCGTCGGGCGGCAGGCTGGACCAGTCGGTGGTGGCCTGGATGGCGCGGAAGATTGCGGAACTGGGCGGCTCGCGCGTCAGCGCGTCCTGTTCGGTCAACCCGCGCCAGCGCGGTTCGGTCGCCAGGATGATGCGGCCCTGCGAGTCGGTGACCAGCACGGCGTCGGAAATACCGGCCCAGGCGCGTTCGAATTTCTGCAGATTGATCTCGACCACGATCATGCCGGCCAGCGTCTGGTTGCTGTCCACGCGGCGCGAATAGAAAAAGCGGAAGGCGCCGGTTTCGTCCTGCACGATGGTGAAGACGTTGTCGCGGCTGCGCAGGGTGTCGACGAAGTAAGGCGCATCGCGGGCGGATTGCCCGATGCGGGCGCGGTCGGTGGCGGCGACGACACGGCCGTCGGCGTCCAGAAGCGTCAGCGAGGCGGCCTCGATCTCTTCGTTGAAGGTGATAAGGCGTTGGGACGATTGCGTAAAATTGCCCGCGTCAAGTGCACTGATGAGCGCCGGGTCACGCGCCAGAAGCTGCGGCACGATGGCGTTCTGGCGCAGCTCGGACAGAAGGTTGCCGGAATAGAGTGCCAGGCGCAATTCGGCGCGGTTACGGGTGTTTTCGGTGAAACGGTCGGTCAGCAGGCTGTTGGTGACGGCGACGACTCCGATGGCCAGCGCCACCAGCGTCAACAGCGCCAGACGCGCGCGCCAACCCAGCGTGCGCCCGTTCCTGTCCTCGCGTGAAAAGAACCCCCTGGCCATGCTTCAGATTACGCCGTCGCCGGGGGCGGAACAAGAGTGGTCCACGGCGCGCCCGGCGGGTTGCCGCCGGAACACGGGATCAGGCGTTCTCCAGGCTGCCGACGAGGCTGGAAAAGAGTGTCGCGCCCTCGGTGTTGCCGTGGGTTTCCTCGGCCATGCGCTCGGGGTGGGGCATCATGCCCAGCACGCGGCGGTTGTCCGACAGGATGCCGGCGATGTCCTGCTGCGAGCCGTTGGGGTTTTCGACGTAGCGAAAGGCGACGCGATCCTCGTCGTTCAAACGCTGGAGCGTGTCCGCGTCGGCATAGTAATTGCCGTCGTGATGCGCGATCGGAATGGTGATCGTGGTGCCCGCGTTGTAGCCCGACGTATAGGCTGAATTCGAAGTTTCCACTTTCAGGTCAAGGGCTTTGCAGACATACTTCAACCCGGCGTTTCGCAGCAGAACCCCCGGCAGAAGCCCGGTTTCCGTCAGCACCTGGAAACCGTTGCAGATGCCCAGCACATAGCCGCCCTTTTCCGCGTGCGCCTTGACCGACTGGCAAATGGGCGAGTTGGCCGCAATTGCGCCGCAGCGCAGGTAGTCGCCAAAGGAAAAACCGCCCGGCACGCCGATCACGTCGACCCCGGCGGGCATCTCGGTGTCCTTGTGCCAGACCATCGAAACCTTGGCGCCCGCGTTCTCGAACGCGACCTTCATGTCACGGTCGCAGTTGGAGCCGGGAAAGACGATGACGGCGGCGTGCATCAGGTGATCTCCACCGAATAGGATTCGATGACCGTGTTCGCCAGCAGCTTTTCGCACATGGCCGTGACCGTTTCCTTGGCCTTGCCCGGATCGGTCTCTGTCAGGTCCAGTTCGATGATCTTGCCCTGGCGCACGCCCTCGACCCCGTCGAAGCCCAGCGAGCCAAGCGCGTGGCGCACCGCCTCGCCCTGCGGGTCCAGAACACCGTTTTTCAGCATGACGTGTACGCGGGCTTTCATGTGGTCGATTCCCCTAGTTGATCAGAGTCGGTTTGGTCACGGGCGGGTTGGTCTTGGGCATGACGCCCAGGCGCTTGGCCACCTCGGTATAGGCATCCGTCAGGCTGCCCAGGTCGCGGCGGAACACATCCTTGTCGAGTTTCTGGCCGGTCTCGATATCCCACAGCCGGCAGCTGTCGGGCGAGATCTCGTCGGCCACGATCAGGCGCATGAAATCGCCGTCATAGACGCGGCCGATCTCGATCTTGAAATCCACCAGCTTGATGCCGACGCCGTACATGACACCGGCGAGGAAGTCGTTCACGCGCAGCGCGAGCGACAGGATATCGTCCATGTCCTGCTGCGTGGCCCAGCCGAAGGCGGCGATATGTTCCTCGGTCACGAGCGGGTCGCCGAGGGCGTCGTCTTTCAGGCAGTATTCCACGATCGGACGCGGCAGCTGCGTGCCCTCGTCCATGCCCAGCCGCTTGGCCATCGAGCCGGCGGCATAGTTGCGCACGATCACCTCGAGCGGAATGATCTCGCAGGCACGGACCAGCTGCTCGCGCATGTTGATCCGCTTGAGGAAGTGGTTGGGGATGCCGACATTGGTCAGGCCGGTCATGAAGTATTCCGAGAGCATGTTGTTGAGCACGCCCTTGCCTTCGATCACATCGCGTTTTTCCGCGTTGAAGGCGGTGGCGTCGTCCTTGAAATACTGCACGATGGTGCCCGGTTCGGGGCCTTCGAACAGGGTCTTCGCCTTGCCTTCGTAGATTTTCTTGCGCCGCGCCATGGGCTCTCTTTCATATGGGGCCGCGTTGAGGGACTCGCGGCATCTGGCGTTCTCATAGTGCATGCGGCGAAATGGGGCAAGAAGCCCTTAGGCACTTGCGTCCGCGCGGGCTTGCGGCCATATCTGGGACAACTGAAATACCTGCCCCGGGGAGAGCTGATGAGCACTTTCGACGATCGTGAAAACGCCTTTGAAAACAAGTATGCCCACGACGAGGAAATGAAATTCAAGGCCGAGGCGCGGCGCAACAAGCTGTTGGGCCTGTGGGCGGCGGAAATCCTGGGCAAGACCGGGGCGGATGCCGATGCCTATGCGAAAGAGGTCGTGCTGTCGGATTTCGAGGAAGCGGGTCACGAGGACGTGGTGCGCAAGGTCGCGGGTGATCTGGGCGACATGGCCGATGCCGATACGATCCGCTCGAAGATGGACGAGCTTCTGCGCGTGGCGCAGGAGCAGTTGATGAAGGAAAGTTGAGGGCGCGTGGGTTCTCACCCATTAGAGGTGGGTTTTCACCCGCCCTACGCGGCAAGGGCGACCAGGTCGCGATTAACTTCCCTTAATTTGATCTGTTAAGCTGCTGGTAACGCCAGGTCTTCAACCTTGGGGCGGTTCGCTGAGCCCAAGCGGTGTTCATCGCCTGGCAGGACAGTTCAAGAGCAGCTTTGGCGCCCTGCCGGTGCCGCGCCTGGCGCTGGTCCGGAGCCGTTTAGGGCGGTGCCTGGGCCTGCCGGGCCTGTGGCTGGTCATTCGCCGGCCTGCCGCGCGCATGGTATAGAGACGCACGAACGAGACGCGCGCGGGACGCTGGCGGCGGACGGTATCGTGGTTCAGGAAGAAGTCGCGTATTTTGGATTTGCGCGCGCACGGAATGTATGAGATTGCCTGCCGATATTGGACAGAGGGCAGCGCATGACCAACGCACTGAGCAAGATGATGGCCGAGCGGGACTGGATCCTCGCGGATGGGGCCACCGGCACCAATCTTTTCAACATGGGTCTGAGCTCCGGTGACGCGCCCGAGATGTGGAACGTGGAGCATCCCGACCGGATCGAAAAGCTTTACGCCATGGCCGTCGATGCGGGCAGCGACCTGTTCCTGACCAATTCCTTTGGCGGCAACGCCTCGCGACTGAAGCTGCACGGCGCGCAGAAGCGGGCGCGCGAGTTGAGCCGCGTCTCGGCGGAGATCGGGCGCGAGGTGGCCGACCGTCGCGACCGCCCCGTGGTTGTGGCCGGGTCCGTCGGCCCCACCGGCGAGATCATGGCGCCGATGGGCAGCCTGACCCACGAACTGGCGGTGGAGATTCTTCACGAACAGGCCGAAGGGCTGAAGGAAGGCGGCGCCGACGTTCTGTGGCTGGAGACGATCAGCGCCCCCGAGGAATACAAGGCCGCGGCGGAAGCGTTCAAGCTGGCCGAGATGCCGTGGTGCGGCACGATGAGTTTCGACACGGCCGGGCGCACGATGATGGGCCTGACCTCGGCCGACATGGCCGTGATGGTGGAGAAACTGGATCATAAGCCGCTGGCTTTTGGCGCCAATTGCGGCGTCGGCGCGTCGGACCTGATGCGCACGGTGCTGGGCTTTGTGGCGCAGGGCACCGAGCGGCCGATCGTGGCCAAGGGCAATGCCGGCATACCGAAATACGTGGACGGGCATATCCATTACGACGGCACACCCGACCTGATGGCGGATTACGCCGTGCTGGCCCGCGATGCGGGGGCGACGATCATCGGCGGTTGCTGTGGCACGATGCCCGAGCACCTGTCGAAGATGCGCGAGGCGCTGGAGACGCGGCCGCGCGGCGCGCGCCCGACGCTGGAGCAGATCACCGAGGCGCTGGGGGCGTTTTCGTCGGCGGTGGACGGCACCGAGGATGATGACGACGACACGCCACGCCCGGCGCGGCGCAACCGGCGGCGGCGCGGGTAAGCGGCACGTCTCTTCGGGCCGGAGCGGCACGTCGCGGGCGTAGGGTGGGTGAAAACCCACGCCCCCTGGCCCGCCGGGTTCGCTGCTGCCTTTCGGGCGGCGCGATCGACTTCCGTAAGGATCGCGGCCCGGAGGATGACCCGAAGACGGGTGGTCGGCTGCTGTAGGTGAGAAACCCGGTGCCGTACCGGTGTGGGCCTGCGTCGCACCGGAGCATGAAGAACCGACTCTCGCCGATCCTTCGCCGTTCGGGACAGTCGAAGGACCGGCATTGGCACAGTCAGGGTTCCCCTTTCTGCGCGCGGGCAGGCAAGGCTTGCCTCAGGCGCGCAGCTTTTCGCCCTTGGGATCGAACGGCGGCTCGTGCAGGATGCGGGCCTTGTGCGGGCGGCCCAGCACCATGACCTGCACATCGTCGCCGGGCTTGACGGTGCCGGATTTCACGTAACCGAGCGCGAGACTCATGCCGACAGTATAGCCATAGGTGCCCGAGGTGACGCGGCCCACCGGGGTGCCGTTCGCGTCGCGGATCGGCTCGCCGCCGGTGGCGTCGGCGTTGGAGGCATGGGTGTCCTCTTCGTCGATATGGATCAGCACCAGTTCCTCGCGCGTGGGCTCGGCCATGGCCTTTTCCGCCGCCGCCTTGTTGAGGAACTCCTTGTCCATCTTGCAGAGCGGTGCAAAGCCGACCTCGTGCGGGAAATACTCGGGTGAGTATTCGCGGCTCCACGAACCATAGCCCTTTTCGACCCGCATGGACATGAGCGCACGGGCGCCCACGGGGCCTGCGTCGAACTCCCTGCCGGCCTCCAGCAGGGCCTTGTAGAGCTTCTCCTGGTCCTCGGTCTTGCAATGCAGTTCCCAGCCCAGATCGCCGGTGAAGCTGACCCTGAGGGCGAGGCAACGGACGCCCGCGATGTCGATCATCTTGGAGCGCATGAAGGGGAAATCCTCGGTGGCGAGGCTTACGTTGGTCAGGCGCTGCAGCATCTCGCGCGATTTCGGGCCGGCGACGTTGAAGCCGCACATGGCCTCGGTTTTCGTCTCGAAGGTGGTGTCCTCGGGCAGTGGGACCATGTCGAAGAACCGCTTGTGATAGCGTTCGGCCATGCCCGAGGAGACGACCCAGAACTCGTCTTCGGCCACGCGCGTCACGGTCGCGTCCCCCGCGATGCCGCCGCGCACGCCGATGAGCGGCGTGAGGCAGGACCGGCCCACGGATTTGGGCATCCGGTTGGCGAAGACGGCGTTCAGCCAATCCTCGGCCCCCGGCCCTTTCACGTGGTATTTGGCGAAGTTCGAGATATCGATGATGCCGGCGCGGTCGCGCAGCATCTTGCATTCTTCGCCCACGGGAGCCCACCAGTTCTGGCGGATGAAACCGTTGGTGTCCTTGGCGCCGGGCTCATTGGCGAACCATTGCGGGTGTTCCCAACCGTAGTTCAGGCCGAAGACCGCGCCCATTTCTTTCTGCATTTCGTAGACGGGGCGTGTCCGCAGCGGACGGCCCGCGGCGCGTTCCTCGTTGGGGTAATGGATGGCGAAACGGTGGGCATAGACATCCTCGACCTTCGCCTTGACGAACTTGCGGTCGTTGGCCCAGAGGCCGAAGCGCGCGATGTCCCAGGCGAACATGTCGTATTTCATCTCGCCCTCGACGATCCACTGGCTGACCATCAGGCCCATGCCCGCCGACTGGCTGAAGCCGGGGATGATGCCGCCGACCATGAAGTAGTTCTTCAATTCCGGCACCGGGCCAAGGATCACGTTGCTGTCGGGCGACCAGATCATCGGGCCGTTGATGACCCGCTTGATCCCCGCCTCGGCGGCGACCGGGACGCGGTCCATCGCGCGCATCACGTTTTCCATGATGCGTTCCAGGTCGTCGGGGAAGAGGTCATGGGCGAAGTCGAGCGGCGTGCCATCTTCGGCCCAGAAGCGCATGTCACGCTCGTAGGCGCCAATGAGCAGGCCCTTGCCCTCTTGCCGCAAGTAATACTCGCCGTCGCGGTCGGCGACGGAGGGAAGGCGGCGGTCCATGCCGTCGATCTCTGCGATGGTTTCGGTCACGAAATACTGGTGCTCGGTGGGTTGCAGCGGCACCTCGATGCCCGCCATTTTCGCCACTTCGCGGCCCCAGAGACCGGCGCAGTTGATGACCCATTCGGTTTCGATATTGCCCTTGGGCGTCTCGACGATCCAGGTGCCGTCGGGTTTCTGCGTGGTGGCCGTGACAGGCGTGAAGCGGTGGATTTCCGCGCCGCGCTGGCGGGCGCCCACGGCATAGGCGTTGGTCACGCCCGAGGGGTCCACGTTGCCGCCATCGGGTTCCCACATGATGCAGCGGATGCCGTCGAAATTGACCAGCGGGTGCTTTTCCTCGGCCTCTTCGCGGGTGATCTCGAAGAAGTTCATCCCGTAGAGTTCGGCCTTGGCGGCCTGAAGCTTCAGCTGATGCTCGCGGTTTTCCGTCTGCGCGAGGTAGAGCGAGCCGGGCTGGAAGACGCCGCAGCTTTGGCCGGTTTCCTCTTCCAGGCTGTTGTAGAGGTTCATCGTGTAGTGTTGCAGGCGGCTGATATTGGCGCTGTCGTGCAGGCCATGGATGTTGGCCGCCGCGTGCCAGGTCGAGCCGGAGGTCAGCTCGTCGCGCTCCAGCAACACCACGTCTGTCCAGCCCAACTTGGTCAGGTGATAGAGGACCGAGCATCCGATGACGCCACCCCCGATGACAACGGCCTGTGCATGAGTCTTCATCTCGTCTTCCTATCTGACTGTTTGGCGGCACACTGCCCCACCGGGACGGCCCGCGTTTGTCGGTTCCCGACATCATCGGTCGTGCGGAAGCATTTTGTCATGTCGTTTCCGACAGGGGTTACGGTTTGCGTCAGGGGGTGGTTGTCACAGCCCGAGGCCGCGTGATTGGCTGAGGGCGAGCCAGCATTCATGCGACGGCGCGGCGCGTGCGCGTCTGGTCCGCTCGGTTCCCTTCGATCCGTAGTTGCACCACTTTACGACACATCCTGTCGCAAACGGACATGCTGTCCCTCGGCAACCAGACAGTCTGGAGCTAACACCAGGAGCAAGGAATACCCCATGAAAACCACCACCCGAGTGGCCGTGATCGGCGGCGGCGTTGTCGGCTGCAGCGTGCTTTACCACCTGACGAAACTGGGCTGGTCGGACGTGATGCTGATCGAACGCTCGGACCTGACCTCTGGCTCGACGTGGCACGCCGCGGGGGGCTTTCATACGCTCAACGGCGACACCAACATGGCCGCGCTTCAGGGCTATACGATCAAGCTTTACAAGGAGTTGGAGGAAATCACCGGCATGTCCTGCGGGCTGCACCACGTGGGTGGCGTGACGCTGGCGGACAACAAGGACCGGTTCGACATGCTGCTCGCTGAACGGGCCAAGCATCGTTACATGGGGCTGGAGACCGAGATCGTGGGGCCCGACGAAGTGCGCAGGATCGCTCCGGTGACCAACACGGATGGCATTATCGGGGCGCTTTACGACCCATTGGACGGCCACCTTGACCCGTCGGGCACCACCCACGCCTATGCCAAGGCCGCGCGGATGGGCGGCGCCACGATTGAGACGCATTGCAAGGTACTGGAAACGAACCCGAAACCGGATGGCACCTGGGAGGTGGTGACCGAGAAAGGCACCATTTTGGCCGAGCATGTGGTCAACGCGGCGGGCCTTTGGGCGCGGGAAGTGGGCGCGATGGCGGGCGTTTACGTGCCGATCTACCCGATGGAGCACCAGTACCTCGTGACCGAGGAAGTGCCGGAGATTGCCGCCATCATCGACGCCGGCGGAGAACATCCGCATGTGATGGATCCGGCCGGTGAAAGCTATCTGCGGCAGGAGGGGCGCGGGGTCTGCATCGGGTTCTACGAGCAGCCCTGCCGGGCCTGGGCGGTGGATGGCACGCCTTGGGAATTCGGGCATGAGTTGTTGCCCGACGACTTTGACAAGATCGAGCAATCCATTGATTTCGCTTACAAACGCTTTCCCGCGCTGGAACGTGCCGGGGTGAAATCGGTCATTCACGGGCCGTTCACCTTTGCGCCCGACGGCAACCCGCTGGTGGGCCCGGTGCCGGGTCTGCGCAACTATTGGTCGGCCTGTGGGGTGATGGCCGGGTTCAGCCAGGGCGGCGGTGTGGGCCTGATGCTGGCGCAGTGGATGACGACGGGGGAATGCGAGCGGGACGTGAGCGCGATGGACGTGGCGCGTTACGGCGACTGGATCACGCCCGGTTACACCCTGCCCAAGGTGATCGAGAACTATCAGAAACGGTTTTCCGTCAGCTATCCGAACGAGGAGTTGCCCGCCGCGCGCCCCTTCCGCACCACGCCGATGTACGACATCTTTGACGGGATGGGCGCGGTCTGGGGGCATCAGTTCGGGCTGGAGGTGGTGAACTATTTTGCCCAAGGCGACGAGCCACGGTTCGAGACGCCCAGCTTCCGGCGCTCGAATGCGTGGGAGGCTACGGCACGCGAGGTGAAGGCCGTCCGGCAAGGGGTTGGAATCAATGAGGTTCACAACTTCGGCAAGTACCTGGTGACCGGCCCCGCCGCGCGCGATTGGCTGGACCGGATCATGGGGGGCCGCATCCCGAAAACGCGGCGGATAAGCCTGACGCCGATGCTGTCACATGCGGGTCGACTGATCGGCGATTTCACGGTGTCCTGCCTGTCGGACGAGGCGTTCCAGCTGACCGCCTCTTATGGCGCGCAGGCTTATCACATGCGCTGGTTCGAGCGAAACGCGGCGGACGGCGTGATGGTCGAGAATATTTCGGACCGGCTGAACGGGTTTCAACTGGCGGGGCCGAAATCACGCGAGTTGCTGGCGGCCTGCACGCGGGCGGATATTTCCGACATGGCGTTCATGGATCTGCGGCAAATTTCCGTGGGCATGGTCGACTGCCTCGTTCAGCGGGTCAGCTATACCGGCGATCTGGGTTTCGAGATCTATTGCGATCCGATGGCGCAGCGAGCGCTGTGGGACCAATTGTGGAGCCAGGGCAAGGCGTTCGGCCTGAAACCTTTCGGGATGCGGGCGATGATGTCGCTGCGGCTGGACCGGTTCTTTGGCTCCTGGCTCTCGGAGTTTTCGCCCGATTACACGCCGGGCGAAACCGGCATGGACCGTTTCATCAGCTTCGGGAAAAACGCCGATTTCATCGGGCGCGCGGCGGCCGAAAAGGAACGGGCGGAAGGGGCGAAGCGGGCGCTGGTGGCGTTCGAGGTGGATGCGACAGATGCCGATGTCAACGCCTATGAGCCGGTCTGGATCGACGGCAGCGTACAGGGGTTCTGCACCTCGGGCGGGTATTCGCACCATGCGGAGAAGTCGATTGCGCTGGCGCTGATCCCCACCCAACATGCCAAGCCGGGGCTGGAAGCCGAGATCGAGATCCTGGGCGAGATCTGCGCGGCAAAGCTGCTGACCGAGCATCTGTTTGACCCCGACGTGAGCCGGATGCGAGGGTAATCCGGGATCAGACACGAAAGGCCCGGCACAGGTGACATTGGGGATCGTTCTGCCCGCGGCGGGCGCGTCATCGCGGATGCGCGGGCGCGACAAGCTGCTGGAAGAGGTGGACGGCATGCCGCTGTTGCTGCGGCAGGTGCGGCGGGCGTTAAGCACAGGTTTACCCCTGCTTGTTACCCTTCCCCCGGAGCCTGGTGCCCGTGCCGCATGCCTTGGCGATGTGACGGACGCGGCGCTCGAAGCGCGACGCGTGCCCGATGCGGCCAACGGGATCAGCGCGTCTTTGCGCGCGGCGGCGCATTGGGCCATGGAACGGGATATGAGCGGGCTGATGATCGTACTGCCCGACATGCCGGACCTGACGGGCGAGGATATGCGGGCGGTTGGTGCGCTGCACGTAGAGCATCCGCGCGACGTGATCCGCGCGACGGATGCGCAGGGGCGGTTCGGGCACCCGACCCTTTTGCCCGCCCGGCTGTTACCGGCGCTTGTCACGCTGCGCGGCGATACCGGTGCACGGGAGGTGATCGCGCAAGAGCGAGTACGGCCCTGCCCCCTTGGCGGGACCAGGGCCACGTTGGATCTGGACACGCCCGAAGCCTGGGCGGACTGGCGGACGGCGAAAGACTAGAGCAGGGTTTCCGGTTTGCTTGCCATGCCGCACATCGCATGATCGCGGTGCGGAAAGCTGCCTGAACACGGCGGCCGAGATCGCGGTGTGTGGGTCGAAGGTCAGGCGAAAACGGCTTTCCCGCGTCGGTGCCCGCTGCGGCGAGCGTGCTTTCGCGGCCTTCACGAAAGCCCCGGTGAAATTCACGAATTTCAGACAGACGCGGCGTCACGATACGCTTTTGCGCGAACAACTTTATGAAAACGAAACAATCCCGGTCGGTGACCGGGATTGTTTACTGGAACTCGAGTCAGCCCCCGTAACCGATTCCATGTGACCGGCCCCGGAAAGGGCCGGTCGGCTGCAAAGCTGTTACTTTACCAGAAGCCGCGCTTCGTGCCTCTTCAGTGACCGGCGTGCGGCGGTGTAGGCCTTCAGGCCCTCTGCCTCCGACAGTTCGGGGAAGAGCTCGAAGATCTCCTTGCGCTGGGCGTCGCCCATCGCGTCGAGCACCGTGTCGCCGGGCTGGAAGCTTTCGGTCCAGGCGCCGTTGGACAGCACCACCTCGTGCTGGTCGAACATGAAGTGGATGTAGCTGACCGAGCTGGCCTCGACCGAGGTCACGCCTTCCATGCCGGTGAGGTGCTTGGCCGCTGCCAGAACCTCGCGGTCCTCGAAATAGAGGGCAGACTTCTCGTTGTTGATCAGCACACGGTGCTGCGGCGACACCATCATGTCACGTTCCGGCAGTCCGTGGCCCAGGGACCCCGCACGGATCAGGACCGGCTGCAGGTGCGGCGCGTTGGCCAGCTCCTGCCCCGACAGATCGCGGCGGCCCACCCAGCGGATCTCTTGCAGACCGTTGTCGCGGGTGATGATCTTGTCGCCTTCACGCAGCTCTTCGACGAGGCGCTCGCCTTTCGGGGTGGCGATGACGGTTCCCGGCGTGAAGCAGGGAATGATGTCCTCGATTTCGGTGAACTTCAGGACGCCTTCGACGTTGCCGTTGGCATCGAGGAAGTTGACCTGGCCGGTAAAGCTGTTGCCGTCCGGATCGTTCGGCGTGGTCAGGTCCAGCGGGGTGACGCCGTCGCTTTGGACGATCTCGAACCGGCCCATGCCTTGCAGGTAGAGCTGGTCGTTCTCGTTGTCGGTCGTCGGGTCGTTGTCGCCATCCTCGGTGCCGCCGTCGATCTCGTCGCCGAAGGCATGTTCGCGCTCGTCAAAGCGGAACTCGTCCGAGCCGGCCTCGCCGTACATCGTGTCGGCCCCCTGGCCGCCATAGATGGTGTCGCGGCCGTCGCCACCGTAGATCAGGTCGTCATCTCTGCCGCCGTCCAGCAGGTCGCTGCCGCCACCGCCATAGATGGTGTCGTCATCGTCCTGGCCATACACCGTGTCATTGCCCGTGCCGGCGTCGATCCAGTCCCGTCCGTTATCTTCATCGGGGTCGGGGCCAAAGCTTCCGCCATCCGGTGCGTCGGGGATGTTGATCTGGTCGAACGGCACGACATTGGGGTCGAGACCGCCATAGATGAGATCGTCGCCACCGCCGGACGAGATCGTGTCGTTGCCCTCACCGCCGACGATGGTGTCATTGCCCCAGAGCGTGGTGATATCGTCGTCGTCAAGGCCGCCGTCGACATAGTTGTTCCCCGCGCCGGCGTTGATGGTGTCGTTGTCGTCGCCGGTGTAGATCGTATCGTTACCGCTGCCGGTAGTGACAAGATCGCGGTCGTCGTTCGGATCGGCATCCGCGGGCACGGCCGGGAACGGACCGTAGGACGGGAAGCCGTCATCGGGCAGCGGCAGCGCGCTGTTCTTGGACGTGTCGATGTAGTTGTTGCCGTGGCCGCCATCGACCGTGTCCGATCCGTCGCCGGAAATGACCGTGTCGTCGCCGTCGCCGGTGTCGATCTTGTCGTCGCCGTTGCCGCCAACGACCGAGTCGTCACCCGCGCCGGTTTCCACGTCGATCGGGCCATCGGCATCCTTGGCGTCGATGGTGTCATTGCCGCTGCCGGTGATGATGCGCTCGATCTCCTCGAAGGTGACGTCGGTGGCGCCATCGGCGTCGAGACCGTTGACCGTGCCGTTCTCGGGATCTGCGTCTTCGAGAACGACGGTCAGGTCCTCGGTGCGGTCGCCGAGGTTCAGGATGTCGCCCTCGTCGCCGTTTTCCGGGCCGTCGGGGTTGCCGTCGGTGCCGTCCGAGCCGCCGTCGATGGTGACGTCGATATCCGTGGCCGGATCGGTGCCGTCGATGGTGAACTCGTCGTCGCCGGTGCCGCCCCAGGCGCTGTCATTGCCGCCAACGGCGATATCGTCATCGCCCTGACCGCCGGTGATCGAATCGGTGCCCGCACCGCCCACGATAACGTCAGCGCCGGTGCCGCCATCGACCGTATCATTGCCGAGGCCGGCATTGATGGTGTCGTCGCCACCGTTGCCCTCGATGACGTCATCCAGCCCGTCGGGGCCGTCGATGATGTCGCCGCCGCCGTCGGTCGGGCCGTTGCTGTCGTCGTAGCCGGGGTTCATGACCTCGCCGGTTTCCTCGCCGTCGACAACACCGTCGCGCTGCGGATCGGTCAGGATCGTCTCGATCTGGCTGAATTCCAGCACCGAGCCGTCCTCGAAGGTCACGGTCCCTTTCTGGGCGCCATGATCGCTGGCATCGGCGGAAGCGACGATCGTCACCTGGCCCGCGCCGCGCAGGTCCAGCGTGTCGTTGTCCTTGGTGTCGTCGGGACCGTTGCCGCCGACCACCTCGTCGCCGTCGCCGTCCGCACCGCTGGAGACGATGAACGTGTCGTCGCCGCCCTCGCCGTACATTTCATCCGCGCCGGCGCCGCCGGTGATCACGTCGTTGCCATCGTCACCCAGGCTGTATCCGGTGTCGAAATACATATCGGTGATGTGGATGCCCGAATTGTCATAGCCGTTCTGCGTGTGCTCGACCACGACGCGCGATACCGGACCCGCGATCGAGACATTGACGGTCGTGTCGGGATCGTCCTCGTCCTGGTACGGGCCATCCGCATCGGCGACATTGCCGGTGATCTTGATGTCCTTGCCGCCGGTCAGGACAACCTCGATCGGGTTGTTGTCGGCGTCGTAGGCCTTCACGGTCACAAGGCCGTCACCGTCAAGGTCGTTGATATTGAATTCCAGGTTTCCGACGACTTCCGAGAATTCCCACTGGAACTTGCCGGTATTGCCCTTGCCGCCGGTTTCCGAGAAGAGCGAACTGTTGGTGTCGATCGACTCACCGCCGGTGTCGATGCCGGCAGTGTTCAGGTTGGTCGAATTGTCGATGTCGCTTTCATGTTTCCCGGTGTCCGCGATGCGGGTGTAGGTCACATCCACATTGCCGGTATCCTGGGTGGCGGTGCTGTCCGCCTGAGCGCCCGAGACCTTGTCCCAGTTGAAGCTTTCGCGCGGTCCGTTGAAGCCGGCCTCGCCGCCGGTGCCGCCATAGATGGTGTCGTCGCCGCCGGCGCCATCGATCGTGTCGTTGCCGCCGTTGCCATAGATCAGGTCGGCGCCGTTGGTGATCTTGTCGCCGCCCTGGTCGGTGGGCGCGTTGGAGTCGTCATAGCCAAGGTCCATGTCCTCGCCGAAATCCTCGCCGTCGACGGCGCCGTCCGGGCCTGCCTTGGGCGATTCATACAGCGCGACATAGTCGATCGCGCCCTGGAATTCCTTGTCATATTTCTGGTCGTCGACCTCACGCGCGCCAAAGCTGAACTCTTCGTCGTCGTCGTCGGTCAGATCGAAGGTCAGGCCCTTCTCGGTGCTTTCCATCGTCTCGGCCTTGCCGGTGGTCAGGTTCTCGACGGTGAGGGTCGCGCCGGTGTCGACATCGAAAGAGTACTTCACGTTGACCAGATCGCCCGGCTTGAAAAAGCCCTTGGAGGTGGACAGCGTGGCGACGGCATCGCCATCGTTCGTGTTGTGATAGGTCTGGACCTGGCCATCCTTGGTGACGCGGATCTCGAAGAAGCCCTCGTCTTTCTCGTCGATATTCTTTTCGCCGCGCGACAGGATCACGTCTTCGGAAGACCCGGAATGAGAGAACTGCGTGAACTGCGTCTCGATCGTGCCGCGGTCCAGGTTGAACTGTTCGTCATCCGCCGACGAGTTCGGGTCGGCCTTGATGTCGAGCACGGTGGGGTGCGAATTCGAGCCCGCGCCAACGATCAGACGGTCGCCGGAAAAGCTTACGTTGATGGCGTTGCCATCGCCGTGTTCGGCGTTTTGGGCGATACCATCGTCCAGGCCGGTGTCTTTCTTTTCGGCACCACTCTTGAAATCCCAAAGGCCGATGAGGCCGGTTACCGAGTTCGGATCAAAATTCGCCATCGTCTTCTCCATTCGGCATCACCGCACATGCGGCAAGGCCAGACCAAAACCAAACCCCAAAACCGGCGACGTGGCGGCCAGGGGGCAACCTGCACGAACCTCATTTCCAGGAGGGATTGATCCGCGAAGACGCGGCAGCAGAGCGGAGTTCAGCCTCCGCTTCCATTTGCGCTCAGTCAGCCGCGACAGCAGCCCGACGATCGCACTCAATCCCGCACAATGAATGATGCGGTTCGTGCGGTCGCCCCCGTGACCTACAGACATCGCCCCCCAGTTGGGCTGCGAGCTTTGTACGAGATGCCGTGTGCCGCACAAAGAGAAATTTGTCGGAAAACTGTCCGCGCAGTTTTTGAAAATGCCACAAAATACGGGCAATTAAGGCAGCCGCCGACACGCGCTTTACGATATTGTTTCCATAGGCGGTTCAGCGGGAATTTGCATATAAGCTTGAAAACAAGGGGTGTGCGATTTTTTGCCGATCCGGAATTCAACCTGTGGCAGAGCTTTGTTTCTGAAAGTGACAGAAAATGAGCGTGGCCGAATTGTGGCATGAGCTTGATCGCGCTCGATCAAAGTTATTGCTTAACCATGCGTCAATCTTGGCGAAATCCGGCGACTATCCTCGATCTGGAAACGGTCACGCCATATTTCGGACGAATCGAAGAGAATTTTCGTCGAAAGCAAACCGTCGGATCATGAACACCACCGGCTTGCCAAGGCATGCGCGGCGGAAATCCGGGACAATGGGGTCGAAAGAGTCCTGATTATGCAGAACGTGCGGCTGCGCCTGATAGCGGCCGACGCCCACGTCCTCGGGCGTCAGCGCGCCGGGGCATACGCGGCCGGGGGACGCGCCTGGTTTGAAGATTATGCGGTTTTGCACCCAATGCAGGAACCTATGGCCGGGACACGGCGTTTCGCACCCAATGGTTTACGTTTTGGATGCATGTCGCACGGGACGGATAAACCTACGTGACTGCATGGGAGCAAGTTATGACATTCAACAAGACCCTCTTGAAATCCACCTCGGTGCTCGGCCTCGTCGTTGCGCTGTCGCAACCCGCCTACGCCGTTACCTGTGCCGAATACAACGAGATGGACAGCGCCGGCCAAATGGAAGCCTTTGAAGGTTTCGGTGGCCGCGAGATGCTGCGCGATGAAGCTGTTGGCGCGGATGAAAACGCCGAAACGGACGCGGCCAGCGCCACCAACGAGCTGGGCGATCCTGACGACGATGTCGGCGGTCGCGCCGCGGCACGCGCCATGGCGACGGGCTCGGACGAGGAGCTGATGGTCGTGCTGATGGAAGAGTGCGAGGCGAACCCCGAGATGGACATGGCCGACATGTTCCAGGACGAAGACGAAGCCAAGTAAGTTCCGATCCGTTGGAAAATGCTGGCGGCCCGCATCATTGCGGCCGCCAGTTTTTTATGGGCCGCGCGCTAGGCGTTCCACAAAACGGTGCCCAGCCCTTCGGTATCGTAGCCTCCGTAGGCGTCCGCGCGGTCGCGGAACGCGCCTGTCGCGCAAAAGGCCATGAGCGCCTGCATCGGCGCCTCGAACCACGCCTTGCGGTCGATCAGGAGCGCGAACTCTTCCTCGATCACCGGAACGAATTCCAGCCCGAAACTCCGCGCCACAGCTTCGAGGCCGAAGGTCGTGTCGGCCGCGCCGCGGCGGACGGCCTCGACGGCGTCGTCCTCGGTGCGGGCAGTCTCGGCCTGTTCCACGGCGGACAGGTCCATCCCGTCGCGCTCGAGAAGATGTCGCAATAGCGTGTCGGTCCCCGAACCCGCCTGTCGCGGGACGAAGCGGACACCGGCAAGATCGCGCAGGTCCTTGGGCGCGCGCTCTCCGGGCCGGACGACCAGGCCGCGCCGCCGTGTCGCGAACCGCACGAGCACCGCGTTCTGTCGCGCGGCCGCGCGCGAGACGGCGGGCACGTTCCAGGTGCCGGTTGAGGGATCCAGAATGTGCAGGCCGGCGGCAATGCCCTCGCCTGACGTGAACCGGTCCAGCCCGTCATTCGAGCCGTCATGCAGCGTGGCCAGCCCGCAGCCAGACTGTCGGATGGCCCAGTCGAGCAATGGGTCATGGCTGCCCAGCATGATGGGCGTGCGCAGTTTCGAGCTGTGCATTGGCGCGGCGCCACCGCCAGACTGTGCCTGCTCGATCCAATCGCGGATCTCGTTTGCCGGAAACAGCAACTTGCCGGTGGCGCGTGAACACGGCACGGCACCCGAGGCCGCGAGATCGTATATCTTGCGTTCCTTCAGGCGCAGAAGCTCGGCCAGTTCCTTGACGGTCAGGTATTCGTGGTCGGGAAGGTCAAGCTCGGTCATGGCACCTGGATCTGTATCTCGGGGCGGCGGGTGCACCGCCGCCCCGATACGTCTATCAGTTTTCCGGTGCGTTGGGGAAGAACAGTTGCTGGCCGGCCACCGAGTAGGCCGCGATGGCCTCCTGCCCCTCGTCCGAAACCAGCCAGTCGGCGAACGTCTGGGCGGCGTCGACCTTGACGCTGGGGCATTTCTCGGGGTTGACCGGGATCACGCCGTACTGGTTGAACATGTCCTCGTCGCCCTCGACCTGGATCTCGTAATCCTGTTTGTTGTCGAAGCTTATCCAGGTGGCGCGGTCGGTCATCACGTAGGCGCCCATGCCGATGCCCGCGTTGAGCGTGGCGCCCATGCCCGAGCCCGTCTCGCGGTACCAGTCGCCGCTGGCCGCCGTGGGATCGACGCCGCTGTCGGACCAGAGCGCCATCTCCTTCTTGTGGGTGCCGCTGTCATCGCCGCGCGAGGCAAAGAGCGCGCCCGTCTCGGCGATCTTGCCCATCGCGCCCTGCACGTCGTCCATGCCGCCCACGCCGGCCGGGTCGTCTGCCGGGCCCACGATGACGAAGTCGTTGTACATCAGGTCCGTGCGCGCGGTGCCAAAGCCGGCCTCGACGAATTTCTCCTCGGACGGCTTGGCGTGAACCAGAAGCACGTCGCCATCGCAGTTCTCGGCATTCTTGATCGCCTGTCCGGTGCCAACGGCCACGACGTTGACCTGGATGCCCGTCTTGTCCTGGAAGATCGGAAGCAGGTAATCGTAAAGGCCCGAATTCGCCGTCGAGGTCGTGGACTGGACGATGATCGACTGGTCCTGTGCCCAGGCGCCCCCGGCCAGAAACAGAGCGACAGTGGCCGCACCGAATGATTGCATTTTCATGATGAATACTCCCTTTCTTGAAGTCTTTCAGACGACGAGTCTGCCGTTCAGGTAATCCCGCGCCGCCTGGCTTTGCGGCTTTGGAAAGAAATCGGCGGCGCGGCTGTGTTCCGCGATGCCGCCGCCGCTGAGAAACAGGATGTCGTCGGCCATGCGCCGCGCCTGTCCCATGTCATGGGTGACGAAGACGATGCGCACGCCGCGGGTGCTGGCATCCCTGACGATCTCTTCGATGGCCAGCACCGAGGCCGGGTCGAGGCTGGCGGTGGGCTCGTCGAGGAACAGCACCTCGGGGTCCGCCGCGAGCGCCCGGGCCAGCGCCAGGCGCTGCGCCTCGCCGCCCGAAAGCAGGCGGGCGGGCTGGTCGGCCTTGTGGGCCAGGCCCACATGCTCGAGAAGTGCGGTGCCACGCGTGCGGTCCTTGCCGCGCACCTTGAGCACGAAATCGACGTTGGCGGCCACGGACCGGCGCAGCAGGACCGGCTTTTGAAAGACCAGCGCCTGCCGTGCGGTGACGTCGGGCGCGCCCTGCCCGCGCCAGTCGATGGTGCCCGATGTCGGGGCGATCAGCCCGTGCAGCAGCTTCAGCAGCAGGCTCTTGCCCGCGCCGTTCGGCCCCATGACCATGGTGCAGCCCGCCGGTTGCAGATCGAAATTCACCCCCTCCAGAACCGTCGTCCTGCCAAAGCGCAGACCGAGGTCGCGCACCGCCAGGGGCAGGATGGCCGCGGGTCGTGCGGGCGGGGCCATGTCGCGGGCGAGAGGAAGCGCCGCGTCAGACATAGGCTTGCCGCGCCGCTGTCATGCGCACCGATTGAACCGCCGCGTTGACGCCAAGGGCGATGACCAGGAGGATGATGCCGAGCGCCAGCGCCAGAGCGAGGTCGCCCTTCGAGGTTTCCAATGCGATGGCCGTGGTCATGACCCGCGTCAGGTGGTCGATATTGCCGCCGACGATGATGACTGCGCCCACCTCGGCCACAGCGCGGCCGAAACCGGCCAGCCCCACCGTCAGCAGGGAATAGCGCGCATCCCACAGAAGCGCCTGAACGGTTTGCAGTTTCGTCAGGCAGAGCGAGCGGAACTGTTCGGCGTATTCCGCGTGCAGGTCTTCAAGCACCTGCCGCGACAGGGCCGCGACGATGGGTGCGATCAAGATGGTCTGGGCGATGATCATCGCGGTCGGCGTGTAAAGGAGCCCGAGAAACCCCAGGGGGCCGGAGCGCGACAAGTGCAGGTAGACCAGCAAGCCCACCACCACCGGCGGCAGGCCCATCAGCGCGTTCATCACGATCAGCACCGCGTTGCGACCGGGGAATCGCCCGATGGCGACCAGCGCCCCGATGGGCAGGCCGATCAGGCAGGCCAGCGCCGTCGCGGTCAGACTGACGCGCAGCGACAACAGCACGATCTCGATAAGGTCCGCATCGCCCGACAGGACGAGGTCAAACGCGAGGCCGAAAGCGTCTGTCATGGATTGCAAAATTTCCCGTATTGCAAATCTTCCCTTGCCCGGCACAGTATGCGATCCAACAGTGACTGTTCAAGCCCGACGATGAAAAAAAGCACATCACAGCGATGCGGAGACGACGGAACCCGGCGCGAACCTTGCCGGATAGTTGCAAAATTTCCGCAGACCTGCGGGCGCATCCCGGAATTCCGCACTGCCGCGCCCTTTTGACCCCGAACACCTGACTTACACGAACCAGAGATTGGAAGCCCCCATGCGACACGCATTCCTGACCGCCGCCGCCCTAGGCCTTGCGATGACACAGGCCCAGGCGCAGGACCTTTCGCTTTACGCGGCCGGAAGCCTGAAGGCCGCCCTGTCGGACGTGGCAGCGGATTATGCCGAGACCTATGGCACGCCCGTCGCGACCAGCTTTGGCCCCTCCGGCCTGATGCGCGAACGGATCGAGGCGGGCGAGACGGTGCACGTCTTCGCCTCGGCCAACATGCGCCATCCCCGTACGCTGGAAAGCGCGGGCAATGGCGGGCCCGTCGCCCTGTTCGCGCGCAATCGCCTGTGTGCGCTGGCCCGGCCCGAGGTAGAGGTCACACCCGAAACGCTGCTTGATGTCATGCTGGATGACGACACCCGCCTTGGCATGTCAACGCCCAAGGCCGACCCGTCCGGCGACTACGCCTTCGCGTTGTTCGACAGGTCCGGCCATGCCGAGGCGCTGAAGGCCAAGGCCCTGCAACTGACCGGCGGGCCGGACAGCGCCGCGCCCCCCGAGGGGCGCAACACCTATGCCTGGGTGCTGGACAGTAACCGGGCCGACCTGTTCCTGACCTATTGCACCAATGCCGTGCTGGCCCGGAAAGAAGTGCCCGAATTGCAGATCGTGCAGATCCCCGACGCCCTGTCCGTAGGGGCCGATTACGGGCTGATCGTGCTGGACGGCGCCCCGCCCGAGGCGTGGCAACTGGCGCTGCATATCCTGTCGCCCTCGGGCCAGGCGGTTCTGGCGGAATATGGGTTTGACGCCGCCGCGGTGCCGACAGGAGAGTGACGAAACGCCCCTGCTCCGGGGCCCGACCCGGCCGGATCCGACCGCGCGTTTCCCCGGGCCCGACGGGCGACGGGGCGGTATCTGCCGTCCCGTGAAATAATTTATTTGAGCGCTCAAAAAAACTTGTTAGAGTGCCGGCAAGCCCCTCAACCCGGAGTTTGCCATGACGCCCCCTGCCACCAAGGCCATAGACCTGCCCAACGACCACGACCGCAAGGGATTGCCCGCCTGGAGCTATTTCAACACCGAGATGCTGGAGATGGAAAAGGACCTGCTGTTCCGGTCGCACTGGCAGCTTGTCTGCCACGCCAACGACCTGCCGGAGGCCGGCGATTTCGTCACGCTGGACTGCGTGGGCGAACGCGCGCTGGTGGTCCGTGGCAAGGATGGCGAGTTGCGCGCCTTTCACAACCTGTGTCGGCACCGCGGTTCGCGCGTGGTCGCCGGGGAACAGGGCAATTGCAAGAATGCGATCATCTGCCCCTTTCACGGCTGGGTCTACAACCTTGACGGCACGCTGCGCGGCGCGGCGCAGCCCGACACCCTGCCCGAGCTTGACCCCGTCGCCTTTGGCCTGAAGGCGATAGAGCTGGACCTGTGGCGGGGTTCGTCTTCGTGCGGTTCCGCCCCGGCCCGCAACCGGCGATTTCCGAGGTGCTGTCGCGCTTCGACGACGAGATCGACCAGTACGATCTTGAAGGCCTGATGCCCTCGGGCGAAGGTTTTTATGCCGACGTGGCGGAGGTGAACTGGAAGTGCATCCGCGACGTGGACAACGAAGGCTATCACGTGCCCATGGCCCATCCCGGCCTGCAGGATCTATTCGGGTCCAACTATTATGACGAGGATTTCGAGGGCGGCGCCTCGCGCTCCTATTCCGAGTTCCGCGAGGCCAATCATCGCCTGTGGAGCGTACGGGCCTATACCTCGATCCTGCAGGCGCCGCCCGGGCTGGACGAGAGCCATGCCAGGGCCTGGCTCTATATCGGTATTTTCCCAAATTGCGTGCTTGGCATTTACCCCGATTGTGTCAAATTCTACCAGGAATTCCCGGTGGAGTATGGCAAGACCATGCAGCGCGGAACGACCTACAGGCTGGGCAAGGAAGACCGCCGGATGCGGCTGTCGCGCTATCTCAGCAGCCGGATCGACAGGCTGACCTCGGAAGAGGACGAGGAACTGGTGCGCTGGTCGTGGGAGGCGGCGTTTTCCAGCGGGTATGACGGCGTGATCCTCTCGGACCTTGAGAACACCGTGCGAAGCTATCACGACTGCCTGCGCGAGCTGTTCCCGGTCCTGAACGAGGACGAGCCGCCCAAGGGCACGGTGGCCGCGCGCAACGCCGAGTTGCTGGCGCAGAAAGTCGCCGCCGAATGAGTACCGGACCCGCCTCCGGCCGAGGCGCACCCTGATGGCATGGCGCTTTGACCGCGAGGCGGGACAGGGCCTGAAGCTGATCAGCCCGACCTTCGGCTATGTGCTGGTGATGCTGGCCGCGCCGCTGTTGATGGTGGTTACCTTCAGCTTCTGGACGCAGGATTACCTGACGATCGACACGACGCTGACGCTGGACAATTACCGCGAGGCGTGGACGCAGCCACTTTACCAGGTGCTGATGTGGCGGTCGCTGAAGATCTCGCTGATCGTGACGGTGGTGACGGTGCTCTTGGCCTTTCCCATCGCCTATTACCTGTCGTTTCACGTCAAGAAGCGCAAGGCGCTGTGGCTGTTCCTGATCACGGTCCCGTTCTGGACGAGCTACCTGCTGCGGGTGTTCTTGTGGAAGGTCATCCTGGGATACAACGGCGTGTTCAACACCACGCTGATGGGCCTGGGGTTCATCGACGAGCCGCTGACCTTCATCCTTTACAACCTGAACGCGGTGGTCATCACCCTGGCCCACGCCTGGGCACCTTTTGCGATCCTGCCCATTTTCGTGGCGCTGGAAAAGATCGATCGGTCCCTGCTGGAGGCCGCGACCGACCTTGGCGACGGGCCGGTGCGGCGGTTCTTCCGCGTGACGCTGCCCCTGGCGATGCCGGGAATCGTCGCCTCGACCCTGATCGTGCTGATCCCGACGGTGGGCGATTTCATCACGCCGCGACTGGTGGGCGGGACCGACGGGCTGATGATCTCGAACATGATCCAGATCCAGTTCGGCAAGGCCAACAACGCGCCGCTGGGCGCGGCGCTGGCGGTGTCGGCGATGGTGGTGATCGGGATGATCAGCGCCGGCATCTTCTTTGCCGGCAAGAAACTCGGAGGGCGTGTGCGATGAAATGGCTCTCGGTCAAGTGGCTGACGATCTACGCCGTGGTCTACATGATCTTTCTCTATGCGCCGGTCATCCTGCTGCCGCTCTTCGCGTTCAACACCTCGACGATCATCGCCTTCCCGCTTTCGGGCTTCACCACCGAATGGTTCGTGGGATTGTGGCACACCGACACGCTGCACACCGCGTTGGGCAATTCGATGATCGTGGGGCTTAGCACGGCGGTGCTGAGCACGCTTCTGGGCGCCTTCGCAGCGCGCGCCTCGGCCCGGTTCATGTTTCCCGGCAAGACCGGGATCGTCGGGCTGATCATGCTGCCCCTGGTGCTGCCCGAGATCATCGTGGCGGTGGCGCTTCTGGTGATGCTGAACCAGCTGGGCATGTCGCTGTCGCTGTGGACGGTGGTGGCGGGGCACGTGCTGATCTGCACGCCGTTTTCCATCGCCATCCTCAGTTCGGCCTTCCGCGGCCTCGATCGCGAGCTGGAGGAAGCGTCGTTCGACCTGGGCGAGTCGCGCTGGGGCACCTTCCGGCGCGTGACGCTGCCGCTGGTGCTGCCGGGGGTGATCTCCAGCCTGCTGATCACCTTCACCATCAGCCTGGACGAATTCATCATCGCCTTCTTCCTGACCGGAACGGACGTGACCCTGCCCGTCTATATCTGGAGCCAGCTGCGTTTCCCGGCCAAGCTGCCCTCGGTCATGGCGCTGGGCACGATCTTGCTGGCGGTCACCGTCCTGCTGCTGATCGCCGCCGAAGCGTTGCGCCGGCGCAGCGCCAGGCGGCAGGGCGTCGACACCACCCTGGCCGGGGTTTGAACCATGAGCGGAAAGACTGACATGCAAGACGACAAGACGCCGATGATCGCGATCCGCGACGTGGTCAAGAAATTCGGCAGCTTCACGGCGTTGCACGGGATCACCGCCGATATCCGCGAGGGCGAGTTCTTTTCGCTGCTGGGCCCGTCGGGCTGTGGCAAGACGACCCTTCTGCGCACCATTGCAGGGTTCGAGCCCACGACCAGCGGCACCATCGCCATCGGCGGCAAGAACATGGAGGGCATTCCCGCCAACGACCGCCCCACCAACATGGTGTTCCAGAGCTACGCCATTTTCCCCCACCTGAACGTGGAGGAAAACGTGGGCTATGGCCTGAAGACCCGGAAGATGCCGAAAAAGGATATCGCCCGCGAGGTGGCCGAGGTGCTGTCGCTGGTCGACATGGAAGGATACGGCAAGCGCAAGGCGCACGAGTTGTCGGGCGGCCAGCGGCAACGTGTGGCGCTGGCCCGGGCACTGGTGATGAAACCCAAGGTGATCCTGCTGGACGAGCCCTTGTCGGCGCTCGACAAGAAGCTGCGCGACCAGATGCAGGTGGAACTGCGCAGCCTGCAGCGCTCGATCGGCATCACCTTCATCCTGGTGACCCATGATCAGGAAGAAGCGCTTATCATGTCCGACCGCATCGCGGTGATGTTCGATGGTCAGATCGAACAGCTCGACACACCCGAGGGCCTTTATCGGCGCCCGGTCAACAGGCGGGTGGCGTCCTTCATCGGGGTGATGAACTTCCTGTCTGCCCGGGTGACGGCGCAAACGGACACGCATCTGACGCTGGATATCGACGCCCTGGGCAAGGTCGAGTTGTCGCGCGACACACTCGACCCGGACATCGCCCCCGACGGCATCGACACCGTCGGCGTGCGGCCCGAGATGCTGACGGTGCTCTTCGATCAGAACGACTGGTCGCAGAACAAGGTCGAGGGCGAGGTGGTCGATACCGAGTATTACGGCGACATGACCTATTACAAGGTGCGCCTGCCCGGTCGGGACGAGCCCTTGAGCATCTCGATGCGCAACACCGCGGGGCGGTCGGTGGTGCCGCCCGGCAGCCCGGTCACGGTCGGCTGGGGGGCCGAGTCGATCGTCGTGTTCGAGGAGTGATCCGATGTCCGTTTCAGACCTGATCGATACTCAGCGGGACGGCCATGCGATGGCGCAGGCGTTCTACACCTCCGCGGCCGTCTTCGAGGCGGACCGTCGCGCGATTTTCGGGCGCGAGTGGATGCTGGCGGGGCACGTCTCTGAACTACCGCAGCCCGGCGACTACATTCTTTTCGATATTCTGAAGGACAGCGTGATCCTGTGCCGTGACAACGCGGGTGACGTGCGGGCCTTTGCCAATGTCTGCCGGCACCGGGGCTCGCGCCTGTGCATCGAGCCGCGGGGAAACGTGCGGCGTCTGACCTGCCCCTATCACGCGTGGGTGTTCAACCTCGACGGCAGCCTGTTCAGCGCGCGGATGCTGGAAGAGCACCACGACAAGGACGCGCTCGGGCTATTTCCCGTCGCGGTCGAGATACTGGAAGGGCTGATCTACGTCTCGCTGGCAGACGACCCGCCGGATTTCGCGCCGATGCGGAAGGGGCTGACGCCCTGTCTGGCCCCGTTCGATCTTGCGAATACCAAGATCGCGCACCGCGAGACCTATCCCGTTGCGGCAAACTGGAAGCTGCTGCTGGAGAACTACAACGAGTGCTACCACTGCACCCCGGCGCATCCGGAATTCTCGCGCAGCCACGTCGTGCACTTGTCGGACGAGCGCATCACACCGCTGAACGACGCGATGGAGGCGCGGTCGGCGGCCTGCAACGTGCCGACGGATTTCATCGACCGCGTGGGGAAAAACGCCCCCGCACCCGGGGAGGATTATGCCTACAACCGCTATGCCCTCTACGACGGGTTCCTGACCGGGAGCGAGGACGGCACGCCGGTGGCGCCCCTGCTGGGGCGGATCACCGGCCATGATGGTGGGGCGTCGGATGCCTATGTGGGCTTTCTCAACCCGATGCTGCTTTATTGCGATCACGCGGTGCTGTATCGGTTTCTGCCGATCGACGCGGACACCTGCGCGCAGGAGATCATCTGGCTGGTCCATGCCGATGCCGAAGCGGGGCGCGACTATGACGTGGGACGCCTGAAATGGCTGTGGGACGTGACCACCAAGGCCGACAAGCGCATCGTCGAGGATAACGCGCGCGGCGTGGCGTCGCGCCACTATGTGCCCGGCCCGCTGGTGCCGATGGAACGCTACGTCGCGCGCTTCATCGACGCCTACCAGACCACGCTGCGACAACACGAGGCCCGGACATGACCGATCTGAATTACGACGACCGCCATATCGCGCTGCTCGAGGCGCTGTGGGGCGAGGGCTATCTGTCTCCGGGTGGGCCGGAGGAGGTGGCGCGCGTGGTCGAGCACGCGCCCGTGGCGGGTGCCCGGATGCTGGATATCGGCAGCGGGTCCGGCGCCATCGCCATTTCCCTGGTGCGCGACCACGGCGCCGCGCATGTCACCGGCATCGACGTCGAGGCCCCCGTCTGCGCGGCCGCAAGGCGACGGGTCGAGGCGGCGGGACTGGGTGAGCGGATCGCGATCGAACTCGTCACGCCGGGCCCCCTGCCCTTTGATGACGCGACCTTCGACGTCGTGTTCTCCAAGGATTCGATCATCCACATTCCAGACAAGGAGGCGCTGGCCGCCGACGTCTTTCGCATCCTCACACCCGGCGGCTGGTTCGCCGCTTCCGATTGGCTGATGTCGCACGACGACGCGCCCTCGCCCGAGATGGCCACCTATATCGCGCTGGAAGATCTGGATTTCGCCATGGCCTCTCCGTCGCGGTACGAAAAGGCGTTGACCGAGGCAGGGTTCCAGCACATCGCGCTGACCAACCGCAACAAGTGGTATCTGGAGGTCGCGCGGGACGAACTGGCCCGGTTCACCGGCCCGGAGCGGCCCGCATGGGAAAAGGCGCATGGCGCGGACCTGATCGCGTCGTCGATCGAGACATGGGGTGCGATGATCAAGGTCCTGGAAACCGGCGAGCATTGCCCGCATCACCTGCTGGCGCAAAAGCCCGGCTGACCTCGCGGCTTGTGCCCAAAGAAAGAAAACCGCCGCACCCGGTTGGCTGCGGCGGTCTCTTTTTCGGTATGACTTTCGCTCAGAACCCGGCCTTGATGTTCTCGAATTCCGCTATCATCTTCTCACGCATTTCCGCTCCCGGAGGTGCCTGCCAGAGCGTGTTCGCGCGCAGCGACTCGTTGCTGTCGAGCCCGACCGACTTGAGCATCTCCTGGTCCATTTGTGCCATCTGCGCGGCGTTGGAGTGGCCGTAGCCCCACGCGGTGACGATGTAGTCGGCGGTTTCAGGCTCCAGCCACGCATTGATGAAATCGTAGAACTTGTCGTCCGACCCCGGCCCGTCCTTCAGCTTGACGTAGCCGCAGACCCAGCTTGACGCGCCCTCCTCGGTGTCGCGTTTCATCGCGATGGGATGGCCTTCGCCGCTCATGGTCGAGGAGGTCTCGTTCCAGGCCCAGGCGAGTTCGACCTGGCCCGACTGCATCAGCTGCGCCAGCGACGACGAGCTGTCCCAGTAGGACAATACGTTCTGGTGCACCTTGCGCAGGAAGTCGGACGCCTTCTGGAAATCCTCGTCGGTGGCGGTGGTCCAGTCCTGCACGCCAACGGCAAGAAAGCCGAGCGCATAGGCGTCATCGACGTTGTCACCGACCGACACCTTGCCCTGCATCGACGGGTCGGCGAAGATCTCCAGCGAACTGACCTGTTCCTCGGTCAGCTTCTCGGTGTTGTAGGTCAGCGCCGTGTTGCCCCAGTCCATCGGGACGAAATAGTACTCGCCGTCCTTCTTGTAGGCTTCAATCTCGCGGAATTCCTCGTTGAGGTCATCCCAGCGGTCGATCCGGGAGGTATCCAGCGGCTCCAGCAGGCCCGCTTCCATCCACTTGGGCACCGACTGGGAACAGGGGTGCGCGGCATCGGCCTTGAAGCCCGAGCGCAGTTTCTGGAACGCCTCTTCCTCGTCGCCGAAGAAGGCGAAGGTCGGCGGCGCGCCGTGTTCCTCGGTATAGGCGGTGTAGAAAGCGGGATCCTCGTACCCGGCCCAGTCGAATACTGTCAGCTCGGAATCCTGCGCCATTGCTGTCGATGTCATCAGCGCGGCGGCTCCGGCGAGTGCGGCAAACTTCAGTCGTGAAGTGGTCATCCATTTCTCCCTGTTTATATCGTGCCGGCCCGTCCGGCGTGGATGCGGCAGGCCTCTGACTGCAAAGGCTAAGGGGGAAAGGCGGCTGACACAACATTTATTTGAGCGCTCAAATAATGTTGAGGCAGAAATGCGGGAGTTCGAACGAAATATGCGCGATCCGACCCACGATATCCTGTTCGAGCCGGTGCAGCTTGGCCCCGTGACCGCGCCCAATCGGTTCTACCAAGTGCCGCATTGTAGCGGCATGGGGTGGCGTCGGCCACGGATGCTTGCGGAAATGCGCGGCATGAAGGCCGAGGGCGGCTGGGGCGTGGTGAACACCGAGTATTGCTCGATTCATCCCACGTCGGACAACGATTACTTCGCCTATTGCGCGCTGTGGGACGACAGCGATGTCCGCGCCCATCGTCTGATGACCGAAGCGGTTCATGCGCACGGGGCGCTGGCGGGAGTGGAGCTTTGGCATGGCGGCGGGATGATCGTGAACCATGCCACGCGGCTGCCGCCCCTGGGCCTGCGCAGCCTGCCACAGATCGATGATCGCGAGGTGCAGCCCGGTCAGACCCGGACCATGGACCTGTCGGACATAACGGACCTGCGCCGATGGCATCGGGACGCCGCGCTGCGCGCCATCGAGGCCGGGTTCGACATCGTCTATGTCTATGCGACCCATGGCTATTTGCTGGCGCAGTTCCTCGATGCCGCCACCAACACCCGTACGGACCAGTATGGCGGAACCCTGGAAAACCGCGTGCGGCTGGTGCGCGAATTGATCGAAGACACCCGGGAAGCCGTGGCGGGGCGCGCCGCGGTGGCCTGCCGGTTCAGCGTGGGTCTGGAGGACGCGGAAAGCTACGACGCCTTCGGTCTGCTGGCCGACCTGCCCGACCTTTGGGACCTGACGGTGCCCGACTATGACGTCGAGATGAGCAATTCGCGGTTCGTGAAACAGGGCGCCCTGACAGCCAGCGTCGCGCGGGCCAAGGCGATGACCAGCCGCCCCGTGGTGGCCGTGGGGCGGTTCACCGATCCCGACATGATGGCGCGGGTGATCCGTGACGGCACGCAGGACATGATCGGAGCCGCGCGCCCCTCCATCGCCGATCCGTTTCTGCCGGTGAAGATCCGCGAGGGGCGCAGTGCCGAGATCCGCGAATGCATCGGCTGCAACATCTGTTACGCCCATGACAGTCAGGGCGTGCCGATCCGCTGCACCCAGAACCCCACGATGGGCGAGGAATGGAGGATGGGCTGGCACCCCGAACGCCTGCCCCCTGCCCCTTGGCCCGTACGGATCCTGGTCGTCGGCGGCGGTCCGGCGGGGCTGGAGGCGGCGCGGGCGCTGGGGGCGCGCGGGCACGAGGTGATGCTGGCCGAGGCCAAGCGCGAGATGGGCGGGCGCGTGACGCTGGAAGCGGCCCTGCCCGGCCTGTCGGAATGGGCGCGGGTGCGCGACTGGCGGCTGGGACAGATCGAGAAACTGGAGACCGTGAGCCTTTATCCCGAGAGCCGGATCGCGCCGGAGGATCTGGAGGAGATGTCCATCGACCACCTGATCGTGGCCACCGGCGCGCGATGGGCCGACGACACCATCGGGCGCAACAGCCCCGGCGGCCTTATAACGGTGGACCCGGGCATGATCGTCAGCGCCAACGATATTCTGGCGGGCCGGTCCGTGGATGCGCAGCATATCGCGATCTACGACGACGACCACTATTACCACGGCTCGGTTCTGGCGCTGGCCCTGCGCAAGGCGGGCCATGAAGTGACGCTTGTCACCCCGGCCGGGCGGGCTTGCGAGTGGGGCACCTTCACGCAGGAACAATATGCCTCGAACAGCGCGCTGGTCGCCGCGGGCGTGCGGATCGTGACGAACCGGATCCTGACGCATGTGGAGGACGGCAGCGTACGGCTGACATGCCTCTTTGGCGGCGAGGATGTGGAACTGGCCTGCGACGCCGTTCTGCCCGTGACCCGGCGTATTCCCGACCGGGCGCTTTACGATGCCGTCAGATCCACCGATCACGGCCTGCAAAGCGTCACCCTGATCGGTGATGCCGAAGCGCCGGGGCTGATCGCCGCGGCAGTCTATTCCGGGCACCGCGTGGCGATGGAACTGGGCGAGGACGTGGACCTTGCCGCCCGCTACGGACGGCGCGAAACCTCAGTCTGAGGCCATCTGCGCGGTCACGTCCTCCAGCGCCTCTTCCAGCAGGTCGAACATCTCGTCCACCTGCGCCTCGGTAATCACCAGCGGCGGAGAGAACACGGCCATGTTGATCAGCGGCCGCACCAGCAAACCGCGCTTGTCGCAGGCCTCGTCCAGCAGCGCGCCCAGCTTGCGCTCTGCCGCCAGCGACGTGCCTGGCGTATCCGGCCGCCCCTCGATACAGCCCAGCAGGCCCATGCCGCGCAGGTCCCCGACGATGGGGAACTTCTCCAGCGCGCGCAGACGGGCCTGGAAATGCGGTGTGATTTCGCGGGTATGTTCGAGAATGCGCTCTTCTTCCATGATCTCGATATTCTTCAGCGCGGCGACACAGCAGACCGGATGTGCCGAGTAGGTGTAGCCGTTCGAGAAGAGCACGTTCTCGTCCGGCCCTGTCATCCGTTCCATCACGCTGTCGGAGATGATGCAGGCCCCGAGCGGCAGGTAGCCCGAGGTCAGCCCCTTGGCGCAGGTGATGATGTCGGGGGTGATGCCGAACACGTCCTCGGACGCGAACCAGTGACCCAGCCGGCCGAACGCAGTGACGACCTCGTCCGAGATGTAGAGGATATCGTGCTTGCGGCAGATCTCCAGCGTGCGCCTGTGATAGCCCTCGGGCGGAACGATGACCCCACCCGAACACAGGATCGGCTCGGCGATGAACGCGCCCACCTTCTCCGGTCCCACCTGCTGGATCATGTTTTCAAGGTCGGCGACCTTGGCATCGCACCACGCCTCGACGCTCATGCCCTCGGGGCGCACATAGGGGTTGATGTCGGGCAGGAAGCGTACAAGGCGTTTTTCCACGTCGAAACGGCTCTTGTCGCGTTCCTTGCCGGTGACGGTCGAGGCGAGGTACGTCGAGCCGTGATAGCCCTTTTCACGGGCGATGACGATTTTCTTGTCGGGCCGCCCCAGCGCATTGTTCATGAAGTGCATGGTGCGCAGGGCGGTATCGACGGCGGTGGAACCGCCGGTGGTGAAGAACACGTTGTTGAGATCACCCGGTGCCAGATCGGCGATCTTCTTGGCGAGGATCGTCGAGGGATCGGTCGTGGTGGTCCAGGGCGAGGTGTAAGGCAGCCGCATAACCTGTTCGGCAATCGCCGCGGCCATCTCCTTGCGGCCATATCCGATCTGGACACACCACATCCCGCCCGGCCCGTCGATATAGCGCTTTCCGTCGGCATCCCACAGATAGATGCCCTCGGCGCTTTCGATCGGATGATAGTCGCTCTCCTGCCAGGCATCCATCGCCGCCCAGGGGTGAAGCTGATGGTTGCGGTCCCATTCGTTCAGAAGGTCCGGCGAGGGTCCGTTGGTCATGTCACGGGGAAGCGTTGTCATGTCGTGCTCTCCTTGGTCATCAAAACGCCCCGGGCGGTGTCGCGCGGGCGCGGTCATTGATGAAAAACGGTTTGGATTCAACGGTAACGGGCACCATGCGGCGGTTCCAGCGCCCCTCCTCGTTGACATAGATCTCGGCCCAGAGATCGCTGGTCTTGCTGTCTCCGAAGGGGGCCTTCAACTCTGCCAGGGCGATGTTGCGCTTGGCCGTGGGAGACCAGACGCCCGAGGTCACGTGCCCGACCTCGCGCCGCTTGCGGTGGTAGATCAGCGCGTCCTGCGCGGGCTTGAAACCGCCGATATCGAGCTTCACCAGGTGCGTGCGCGCGCCGTTGTCGCGGTGGGACAGCAGCGCGCGGCGGCCGTTGAAATGGCCCTTGTCGAAATCCACCATCCGCCCGAAGCCCAGTTCGAAGGGTGTCCGGCCGCGGTGCAGGCGCAAGGCGGCGTGCACCGGCTGGAAATCCATGCCCGCGGCCAAGAATCCGGCCTCGATCCGTGCGATATGCAGGGCGTCATAGCCGATGGCCCGCAGGCCCCGGTGACCGCCTGCGGCCCACAGCCTGTCCCAGAGCGCCAGCGCGGCCTCCCACGGCATCCAGAGTTCATAGCCCAGGTCCCCGGTGAACCCGGTGCGTGAAATCCAGAGGTCCGGTTCCACCTCGCGCAGGTCGAAAGGTTTCATGTCGGCCACGTCGAGCCCGGCGTCTTTCAGAACGGAAAAGGATGTGGGCCCCTGAAGCGAGAGGCCCGCGACCGTGTCGCTTTCGTCGGTCACCGCAACGTCGAAGCCGTCGGCGGCGTCGAGAAGCCAGCCGAACATGCGTTCCTGGCAGCACAGGCGAAACTCCGTGTCCGAGATGCGGAAGAGCGTGCCGTCGTCGATCAGCATCCCCTCTTCGTCGCACCACAGCGCGTAGCCGACCCGCCCGTCGCCGATCCGCCGCACATCGCGCGTGACGACTCGGTTGATCATCGCCGGCGCCTCCGGGCCGGTGACGCGGTACTTGTGCATGGGCGAGATGTCGAACAGCGTCGCCTGGTTGCGGATCGCGAAATATTCGAACTCGGCCGTGTCGAGTACGGAGGGCGACATGTAGCCGGCCCAATCCATCCATCCCCGCGCATGGCTGAGCGCGTCGAGCCGGTCATGGAAAGGTCCGGGGATCAGGCCGATGGGCACGGTGCTGGCGGGTCTTTGGGTCATGCCGGTATTCCGTCTTCGAGCAGCCGTCGCGCGGCGTTGCGCCCGGGCGATCCGGTGACGTCCCCGCCCGGATGGGCCGAGGCGCCGCAGAGATAGTACCCCCGATCCCGAAAGCATAGCGCGACAGACCGTTCACCGGCCGGACGGTCAGCACCTGGTCGATGCCGATCTCGCCATGGTGCCAATGCCCCCCCGGCGCACCCGTGGCGGCCGCGATGTCGTCGGGCGTCAGAAGTGTCTGGTGGATGATCAGGCCGGACAGGCCGGGCATGTAGGTCTCCAGCGTGTCGATTGCCCTGGCGGTCAGGTCGTCGCGGGCGGCAGGGGTCCATCCGCCCTCGGGGGCGAAGGGCACGTAGCTGACGATGGCCGACAGGACCTGCCGACCCTGGCCGCAGAGCGGTGGGTCGGTCAGCGACGGCATCACCGCCTCGATCAGCGGCGCGTCGGAGGCCCGGCCGTATTTCACCGGATCGAAGGCGCGTTCGACATGAGCCGCCGAAGGTGCCACGATCAGCCGCCCGGCCTTTTGCGCGTCGCTCAGCCCCGGCATGTCCGGCACATCGCTCAGGACAAGGTTCAGCTTCGCCGCCGTTCCCTTGGTGCGCATGTTGCGCAGGCGGCGGGTGGCCTCGATGTCGAAATGCGCGGGTCCGGCCAGTTGCATCGTCGCCTCTGCCCCGAGGCTGGACAGCACCGCGCCGGCCTGCAAGACCGTGCCATCCTCCAGCGTCACGCCCTGAACGCGGTCGCCCTCGACGTCGACGGAGGCCACGCCGGTGCCGCATCGCAGGGTCGCGCCCGCGCCGGTGGCCGCGCCCTCGAACGCGCCGAAGCCGCCCAGGGGCCAGGCCGCGTCGCCGCCCTGCCCCATCCGGTACATCAAGGTAAAGACGGACCCCGGAGCCCGCGGACCGCTGAACGCACCGCGCACCGCGTCGGCGGCCATCGCCCCGGCGACGGGGCCGTCGGGCAACTCGTCCAGCAGCAAGTCATAGGCGTTGGACAGCACGATCCGTAGGAACTCCCGCATGTCGTCGCGGCCCAGACGCTTGAGGTTCAGACCCAGCTTCACCAGCCCGCCGAGATCGCGCAGGCTCGCCATGCTGGCCAGACCTTCGGCGATGGTGGGCGGTGGCTTGTCGGACAGCTGCCCCAGCAGCGCGGCAAAACGCACCAGCCGAGCGTGCAGCGCCTCGAAGGCCGGGGAATCGGGATGCAGGGTCCCCTCGGCGCGGCGCAAGGTGCCGCCGCGTATTTCCGCATGGAATCCGTCGGGCGACAGCGCGATCGTCGGCAGCGGCTGCGCGTCAAAGGCCACGCCTGTGTCTTTCGCGACCGCGGGGCTGAGGTTGTAGAGCAGATGCGCGATCTCGGGGCCAGTCGCACCGCCGCCATAGTCTGTCATACGTGCCATGCCGCCCGCCTGCGCGGCCTTCTCGACCACGCAGACCCGCTTGCCCTTGCGCGCCAGCACGGTGGCCGCGGTCAGGCCATTATGCCCCGCGCCGATCACGATCACGTCGAACCGGGCGCTCATGCCGCGACCTTCGGCATTGCGCGCCCCTTGCCCGCCCGGCGCAGGATCTCGCGCGCGGCGTTTGCTCCCGGGGCGGCCATGACACCGCCGCCCGGATGGCTGGACGAGCCGACAATGAACAGGCCCTCGATCGGCGTGGAATAATCCGAGTAGCCCGGCACGGGCCGGTTGAACAACAGCTGGTCGAAGGTGAGTTCGCCCTGAAAGATGTTGCCCTCGGTCAAGCCTACCTCAGATTCGATATCCAGAGGCGTGCGGACCTCGGCGTGCACGATCCGCTGGCGGATGTCCGGCATCGCCTGTTCCATCTTGTCATAGACGCAGTTCGCCAGCGCGGCGCGGGTCGTGTCGTTCCAGTTCCGGCCCGAGCGCACGCCGTCGACCTTTAAATCGTACGGGGCATACTGCACGAAGACGGTCATCATGTGCTTGCCCGGCGGGGCCATCGTCGGGTCGATCTGGCTGGGGATCAGCATGTCGAAATAGGGCTCGGCCGACCAGCGCCCGTCCTTCCAGTCGTCGTATCCGCGCTCGAGCTCGGCCAGCGAGGTCGAGCAATGCAGGTCTCCGCGCAGGAAAGGCGCGCCCTCGGGGGCGGCGGGAAACTCGGGCATTCGGTCCAGCGCGATGTTCAGCTTGGCCGAGGAGCCGCGGATCTTGAATCGTTTTACGGCTTTCGTGAAATCCTCGGGCACATCGCCCGGGTCGACATGGTGCAGGAAGGTGCGTTTCACGTCCATGTTCGATGCCACGATAGGCGCATCGAAGGTGTCGCCATTCTCAAGCGCCACGCCGATGACCTTGCCGTCCCTGACGCGGAAACTGTCGAGGCCCGAGCCGGTTCGGATCGTGCCGCCCGCCTCCTCGAACGCCAGCCCGAGCGCGCGGGAAATCGCCCCCATGCCGCCACGGGCAAAGCCCCAGGCCCCGATCGCCCCGTCCACGTCGCCCATGTAGTGATGCAAGAGGACATAAGCCGTGCCCGGCGAGTAGACGCCCAGCCCGGTGCCGATGATGCCGGAGCCGGCTAGGTGCGCCTTGATCAGGTCGCTTTCGAAATGTTCGTCGAGGAAATCGCCGATGGACATGGTCCAGAACCGGATCGTCTCGCCCAGTTCCCTGGCGCCCAGCCCGTGCGCCTGCTTGACCAGGAACGCCAGTTCGCCAAGGTCGCGGGGATGCAGCGAAGTGGGATCGGGCGCGTTGCGCAGCAGGAAAGGCCGGATGAACCGGCACTGGCGCATCACGGTTTGCGAGAACCGCGCATAGGCGTCGACATCGCGCGGGCTGTGGCGCGCGATCTCACGCTCCAGCGCATTGTGATCCGACATGTACGCGAAATAGTCGTTGTCGCGGGTAAAGGTCGCCCCGCCCTCGTAAGGGATCACCTGCAAGCCGAAGCGCGGCAACTCAAGGTCGCGCACGATCTCGCGCCGCAGCAGCGAACAGACATAGGAACAGTTGGAATAGGTCCAGCCCTCATGCAGCGAGCGGCTGACCGCCGCGCCGCCGATCCAGTCGTTCTTTTCCACGATCAGCGTCTTCAGGCCGGCCTTCGCAAGATAACACCCCGTGGTCAGCCCGTTATGGCCCGCCCCGACGATGATCGCGTCGTATGTCTGCACGGTCATGCGCTGTCTCCCTGAGCTTCGCAATGAGTCTTAGCGAAGCGGCGATTTCTCGTAAAGTTTTTTTGAGCGCTCAAACAAAAACAATTAGAATGACAATGTGGTGCTGGTATGGAAAAAACGGCAGCACCCTGCGGAGGAATGGGATTTGACTGAAGAAACGACCAAAAGCTCGGCCAAGCCACGCAAGGAGCGCAAGGCGAACGCGGACAAGCGCCGGCGGCAATTGCTGGAGGCGACGCGCCGCTCGATCATCGAGCACGGGCTGGCCAGGACGACACTTGCCACCGTCGCGGCAGAGGCCGGCCTGTCGCAGGGCGTGGCAGTGTTTTACTTCAAGTCCAAGAACGGCTTGCTGGTCGAAACCCTGCGCGCGCATTACGAGTTTTACGACGATACATGGCGCGCCGCGCTCGAGCGTGCGGGCCCTGACCCCAGGGACCGCCTGATGGCGCTGATCGCGGCGGATTTCTCACCCGATGTCTGTTCCCCGGAATCGCTCTCGCTGTGGTTCGCCTTCTGGGGCGAACAGACCTTTGTGCCGCAATATGCCGAGATCTGCCGCGAGTTCGACCGCGACAGGGTTGCCGCGATACGCGAAGTCTGCGGTGAGTTGATGACCGATGCGCGGGAGGAAGAGGTCAATCACGTGGCGCAATGGATCGACACGCTGACCGACGGCTTCTGGCAGAACCTGCATCTTCAGCCCAACCGGATGACGCCTGCGGACTGTCTCGCATCGACCCGCGCCATGATCGACGCATTGATCTGACCTGTCTGCGGCCGGGCCCGGCAGTGCCCCGCGCGAAGAATCTTATGTGAGCGTCCTACAGAGATCAGCGGTTCCGGCGATCGCGTACGAGACACTCGACGAAATCGGCGAAGACCGCGTCGTTGATATGGGCGTCGAGCCGGTGGAGTTCATGGGTCTCCGACACGTCGAACGCCGCCTCCAGCGTCTCGAACAGGGCTTCGTCCGCCTGCGGATTCCAGAAGGCCTCGCCCGGTGCGTCGAGCGCGGAAACACCGCCCAGCGGCAGCACGAGATCCACCGGCCCGGGCGAGGCGTTCAGCTTGGCCGCCAGCCACCGCGCCATTTCCGCGTTCTCGTCCGGGGTCGTCCGCATGAGGGTAATGTTGGCATTGTGGACAAAGAACTGCCGGTCTTCATACCGGTCCGGCACCGTCTCGCGCGGGCCGAAGTTCACCATGTCGAGCGCGCCGCAGGACCCGATCCACGGAATGCCGGTCCGCGCCAGCACGTCAAAGCGCTCGGGTCCCGCCGAGCATATGCCGCCCATCAGGTGATCCGCGACCTCGGTGGTGGTGACATCGACGATGGCCGTGACCATGCCACTGTCGCCGATGGCCTCCAGTGCCCGGCCGCCCGCGCCGTTGGCATGAAACACGATGCAGTCGAACTCGTTATCCAGCCGTGCGCGAAGCTGCTGGACGGCTTTCGTCGTCACGCCGAACATTGACAAGGCGAGCGCAGGACGCGTGTCGCCGGTCGTGTCGGCGTGGTTGCCTGCGGCCATGCCGGCGATGGCCTGCGCCGCGTTTGCCAGAATGCGCCGCGAGACCGTGTTCAGCCCGGCGATATCGGTCACCGGGAACATCATCGTCAGGTCCGAGACGCCGACATAGCCGGATGTGTCACCGGAAGCGACAGTCGACACCATCAGCTTGGGCAGTCCCAGAGGCAGCGCGCGCATCGCCGGTGTGATGAGCGAGGTGCCGCCCGAGCCGCCCAGCCCGATGATGCCGGCGATATCGGGGCGGGTCGCCACGAAGCGGGTCAGCGCCTCGGACATGGCGATGACCGCCCTGCCCCGGTCCCCGGCCTCGAAGATGCGCGAAGCGCCATCGGGATGGTGCGCGGCAACGTCGGCGGCGGGAATATCGGCAGCGGCGGGGGTGGCCGTGGTACCGACATCGACGGTCGTGACGGCCATGCCCGTTTCGCGGATAATTCCGGCGACATAGGCCAACTCCTCGGCCTTGGTGTCGAAGGTGCCGACGACGTAGACGCGGGCGGCTGTCACCGCCGGACCTCGCGCCCGTGGATCACGTCCTCGGTGCCCTCGAAGGCAAAGCGGAACGTGTCGGAAACGGTCTGGTGCACCTCGGCCGCGTCGGCCTCGTCCACCTCGTATTCGGCCCACCATTCGCCGAAGGTCCGGCCGCCCTCGGTGATCGGTTTCAGGGTCATTTCCGAGACGTAGTTGCGTACCGGCAGCGTGGCCTCGAGGATGCAATAGCAGCAACGGTATTCGCGGTCGGACAGGGTCAGCAGCTGCTCGCGGATATGGCCGCCGTCATGGGTGTAAAAGTTGCGCACGCAACCAATCTTGTCGGACGGCAGACCGTCCTCGATTTCGCTTTTGCTGAAGAAGCGGTGATAGCGCGGCAGCGCGTTGAAATCGCGCAGCACGGCCCATGCCTTTTCGATCGGCGCGTCGATGACGGCGCTGATGTAAACTCTCGCCATGGTCTCCTCCCTTGATGACCTATTTCAGTTTCAGCGCCTTGAACGCCTCGATATTCGACTTGATCGCGGTCTCGACCGGCAAACGCTCGACGCTGGACGCGCCATAAAAGCCGTTGCAATGTTCACTATGCTCGAGAACGAAGGACACGTCATCGGGGGTGGCGATCGGGCCGCCATGGGCGATGATGATGATTTCCTTGCGGACCTTTCTGGCGGCCTCGGCGCATTCGTCGATCAGGCGCACCGAGTCCTCGAGCGATTTCGAGGTCGTGGCCCCGATCGTACCGCCGGTGGTCACGCCCATGTGCGGCACGATGATGTCGGCGCCGGCCTTGGCCATGTCGGTCGCCTGATCCGGATCGAAGACGTAGGGTGTCGTCAGCAGGTCGATCTCGCGCGCTTGACGGACCATGTCCACCTCGGAGGCGTAGTTGATGCCCGTCTCCTCCAGGCTGACACGGAAGGTGCCGTCGATGATGCCGACGGTCGGAAAGTTCTGTACGCCGGAAAAGCCCAGTTCCTTCAGTTCGCGCAGGAACTTGGGCATGATGACGAAGGGATCGGTGCCGTTGACTCCCGCGATCACCGGTGTCGTCTTGCAGACGGGCAGCACCTCGAGCGCCATTTCCTTGACGATCTCGTTGGCGTTGCCGTAGGCCAGCAGCCCCGCAGAAGAGGCCCGGCCCGCCATGCGGTAGCGGCCGGAATTGTAGACGATGATCAGGTCGATCCCGCCGGCCTCTTCGCTTTTGGCCGAAATGCCTGTGCCCGCGCCGCCGCCCACGATGGGCACCCCGTCCGCGATCTGCCTGTTCAGGCGCTCCAGGATCTTGGAGCGGTCAATTCGTGGCATTCTCGTTTTCCTTTTCGTCATGTGAAGCCTTGGCGTCGCGGCGCTCGGAGAGCAGCGCGTGGAGTTCGCCCACGATCCCCCTGCGGAACAGCAGGACGCAGCCGATGAAGATCCCCCCGACCATGATGGTGACCCATCCCCCCAGCGCGTCGAAATAATGGTAGAGCGAGGAGATGAGCGCCGCGCCGAGCGCCGGACCGAGAACCGAGTTCATGCCGCCCAGCAGCGTCATCAGGATCACGTCGCCGGACATGCTCCAGTGCACGTCGCGCAGCGAGGCGACCTGATAGATGATCGCCTTGAGAGACCCGGCCAGACCCGCCAGCGCGGCCGAGAGAGTGAAGGCGAGGATCTTGTACCGCGCGACCGGAAAGCCGAGCGATTTCGCCCGTGGTTCGTGTTCGCGGATCGCGCGCAGCACCTCGCCGAAGGGCGAGTGCACGATACGGTGGACAAGGGCCAGCCCGACCAGCGTCAGAACCATCACCACGAAGTAGAGCGTCAGATCGTTTTGCAGGTCGAGCACGCCCAGAAGCACCCCGCGCGGGATCTGCTGCATCCCATCCTCGGCATGGGTCCAGGGCAGTCGCAGGAACAAGAAGTAGACCAGTTGCGACAGCGCAAGCGTGATCATGGCCAGGTAGATCCCCGATCGCCGCGTCGCCAGCGCGCCGAAGATCGCGCCCATCACCGCCGCGCTGGCGACCCCGGTCAGCAGGCCGATCTCCGGCGGAAGGCCCTGTTCCTTGAGCATGTAGCCGCAGAAGTAGGCGGCGCTGCCGAAAAACGCCGCGTGGCCGAAGGAGAGGATGCCGGTGTGCCCCAGAAGGATATTGAATGCGCAGGCAAAGAGCGCCAGGCACAGGACCCGCATCACGAAGACAGGATAGATCACCTGCGGATAGAACGGCACGAGGATCAGGGCCAGCAGAAGACCTGCGCCCAGCACCAGGAGAAGCGCGCGGCTCATCTCAGCCCTCCTCCCGGCCAAAGAGGCCGGCAGGCCGGACCAGCAGGACGATTGCCATGATGAGAAAGACGATGATGGTCGAGGCCTCGGAGTAGAACACCTTGGTCAGCCCCTCGATCACGCCCAGCATCAGCCCGGTGATCGCCGCGCCCGAGACAGAGCCCAGCCCGCCGATCACCACGATCGCAAAGACGATGATCACCAGTTCCGAGCCCATCGACGGGCTGACATTCTGGATCGGTGCCGCCAGGACCCCGGCGAGCGCGGCCAGCGCCACGCCTGCGCCATAGGTCAGGGTCATCAGCAGCGGCACGTTGATCCCGAAGGCCTGCGTCAGGTGCGGCCGTTCGGTTGCCGCGCGCAGCTTTGCGCCCATGGAGGTCCGTTCGATCACCACCCATGTCGCCACGCAGATTGCCACCGCCGCGCCGATCACGAACAGCCGGTATATCGGCATGAACATGAAACCGAGATTCACCGCGCCGCGCAACTGGTCGGGCGCGGTATAGATCTGGCCGGACGAGCCGAAGGCAACCGTGAAGCCGCCCTCGATCACCAGCACCATGCCGAAGGTCAGAAGCAGGCCGTAGATCGGATCGAGCCCGTAGATGCGGCGCAGCAGGAGCCTTTCGGCGACGACGCCCAGAACGCCCACGATGAGCGGCACGATGAAGATCGCGCCCCAATAGCCGATTCCCAAGGTGTCGAGCAGCAGGAACGACAGGAACGCGCCCATCATGAAAAACGCGCCGTGTGCGAAATTCACGACCTTCACGATTCCGAAGATGATGGCGAGGCCGAGGCTCAGGACAGCATAGAAGGCACCGTTGACGATCCCGAGCATGATCTGCCCAGTCAGTGCGACAAGCGGCACCCCGAAAATCTCGATCATCGGCCCTCCCACTCGGCCACCCTTGGGCAGCGCGACCCGGCGCGCCGTACTTTTACTGTTACCCACTTTACTGTCGCGCCAAAGGCCGAAACAATGGTCACCATGCACGATAAACTATCCGAAACCCACATCGTAGGCGAGGACACGCATCAGCGTATCGTCCGCGCCGAAGACTGTCCGCTGCTGGCCCGGCGGCTGTTGTCGCATGTGGGAGTGGGCGATGCCGCGCCGCCCTACCGGGTGGTGCGCACGAACCTCAGCGGGGCATACCTGCACGCCTGTCTGGGCGGCGAGGGGCGGATGCTGCTGGACGGTCGCTGGCGGCCGCACCGCGCGGGGATGGTGACCCTCGCACCGGCCCACGTGCTGCACGCCTTTCACGCGGTACAGGGCAAGCGGTGGCAATATTGCTGGGTCCGCTACATGCCGCAGTCCCCCCGGTCAGCCATCGAGGGGATGACGCCGCTGGTCAGCCGGGTGGATCCCAAGCCGCTGTCGGATGCGATCCTGGGGCTGTACCACGAGGTGAACAGCGGCGGCGATATCGCGGCGACGGCCCTCTGGATCGACCTGATCGAGCATTACGTGAAACGCTACACCGAGCCGCTGCGCAACGAGGAACGGCTCAGCAGGCTGTGGGCCGAAGTCACGGCGGACCTGGGCCACCCCTGGACGCTTGACCAACTGGCCGCCATCGCCGGCATCAGCGGAGAGCACCTGCGCCGTCTGTGCCAGACCCGGCTGGGCCGCAGCCCGATGCAGCAATTGACCTACCTGCGGGTGCAGCAGGCCGCGCAAGTGCTTGCGACGACCGACCGGCGAGTGGAGGACGTGGCCTTCGAGGTCGGATATCAGAACCCCTTCGCCTTTTCGAATACGTTCAAGCGAATGACCGGCTTCCGGCCCTCGCGGTTTCAGCGCGGGCGAAAGCCGCCGGAGGCCAAGGGCGCCTGAAGCGGCTCAGGCGCTGAGTTGCGCGCTGATCCGGTCGAAGTCGGCCAGGAGCGTGGCGTTGTCGAAGGTCTCTGCCACGTGGCCACGGTCTATGACATAGTGCCGGTCCGCCACGGTGGAGGCGAAGCGCACGTTCTGTTCCACCATCAGGATGGTATAGCCCCGCGCCTTGAGATCCGCGATGGCGGCGCCGATCTGCCGGACCACGACGGGAGCCAGCCCCTCGGTCGGTTCGTCCAGCAGCAGAAGGCGCGCGCCGGTCAACAGGATGCGCCCGATGGCGAGCATCTGCTGTTCGCCGCCCGACAGCTTGGTGCCCGGGCTGTTCATCCGGTCCTTGAGACCGGGGAACAGCGTCAGGATCTCGGGCACGCTCATCCCGCCCTCGGCCACGATGGCCGGCAGGACGAGGTTTTCCTCGGCGGTGAGGCTGGCGTAGATGCCCCGGTCCTCGGGACAGAAGGCGACGCCGGTGCGGGCGATCCGGTGCGACGGCAGCGCCGAGGTCTCGGTCCCGTTGATGACGATCGAACCGGACCGGCGGGAGACCATGCCGACAACGGAGCGCAGGGTCGTGGTTTTTCCCGCGCCGTTGCGGCCGAGCATGGTCACCAGTTCGCCGGCGCGGACATCCAAAGTGATGTCATACAGCGCCTGGCTGGGCCCGTACCAGGCCTGCAGGTTCGAGATGTCCAGAACGGTCCGTGTCGTGGTTTCTGTCTGCGCTTCAGACATGGGTGCCCCCCAGGTAAGCCTCGATCACATCCTGGTTCGCGGCGACGCTGGCATAGTCGCCTTGGGCCAGGACCCGGCCCCGGGCCAGCACGGTGACCTCGTCGCAAATCTCGGAGACGATGCCGAGATTGTGTTCGACCATCAGGACCGAGCGGCCCCGGGCGGCATCGTGGATCAACCGTGTGATACGGTCCACGTCCTCGATCCCCATGCCGGCGGTCGGCTCGTCCAGCAGGATCACTTCGGGTTCCAGCGCGAGGGTCGTGGCGATCTCCAGCGCCCGGCGATGGCCATAGGACAGGTCCCCGGCAGCGACCTCGGCCAGGTGCTGGATTCCGACGCTGTCGAGGTGCTCCATCGCCGTGTCGCGATTTACCCAAAGGGCGGATTTGCGGGTCCAGAAGTCGTAGGATTCGCCGCGTTGGCGTTGCAATGCCAGCATAACGTTCTCGAGCGCCGTCATGCTGTTGAAGACTGCCGAGATCTGGAAAGACCGCACCATACCCAGACGCGCGATGGAGCCAGGGTCGAGCGAGGTGATGTCGCGACCGTTGAACCGGATTGCGCCCGAACTGGGCGTCAGAAACTTGGTCAGAAGATTGAAGCAGGTGGTCTTGCCCGCGCCATTGGGGCCGATCAGGGCGTGGATGCTCCCCCTGCGAAGCGCGAGATCGACGCCGTCCACGGCCTTGAAGGCACCGAAGCTCTTGGTGAGCCCTTGGGCTTCCAGCACGTTGGCGGTCGTGGGGGCGGTCATGGATGTCTCGCAGGAACGTGGGGCGATGCGGGGCCGCGCAATGTCGGCCCCGCATCGCCCAGAGCTATCAGCCGTTGTCACCCGTCACAAGGTAACACGTGCTCTGGTCCAGGGGGCGGAACGCGTCTTCGGCCGGGATGGTGGACACTGCCTTGAGGTAATCCCATTCGCCCTCGGCCTCGTCCGGCGTCTTGACCTGCCACAGGTACATGTCGTGCATCATCCGGCCGTCTTCGCGGATGTAGCCGTCCTTGGCGAAGAAGTCGTTGATCGGCATGGACCGCATCGCCTCGGACACGGCGCCTGACTCGTCGGTGCCGGCCTTCTCGATCGCGCGCAGATAGTGCATGGTGGACGAATAGTTCGCGGCCTGGCTCATGTTGGGCATCGAGCCGACACGGTCGAAGTATCGTTGTGCGAACTCGCGCGATTCCTCGTTCATGTCAAAGTACCAGGCGTTGGTCAGCATCAGACCCTGCGCCGCTTCCAGCCCGATGGAGTGCACATCGTTGAGCCACAACAGCAGGGCGGCGAGTGTCTGGTTCTGGGTCAGGCCGAATTCGGCGGCGGCGTTGATCGCGTTGACCGCGTCACCGCCCGTCGAGGCGATGCCGATGATCTCGGCCCCCGAGGACTGCGCCTGAAGCATGTAGGACGAGAAGTCGCTGGCCGAGAGCGGGTGACGGGCCGAGCCCAGCACCTCGCCGCCGGCGTTCTCGACCACCTCGGTCACCTGCTCTTCCAGGCCGATGCCGAAAGCGAAATCGACAGTCAGGAAAAACCAGGTCAGCCCGCCGCCCTCGACAACGGCCTTGCCGGTGCCATGGGCCAGGGAATAGGCGTCATAGGCGTAGTGGATGGCGTAGGGCGAACACACGTCATTGGTGATGCCGATGTTCGAGGCGCCGTTCACAATGATGTGGCGCTCGGCCTCCTTGGCCACCGCCGCCACGGCCAGGGCCGCGCCGGAGTTGGACAGGTCGTTGATCATGTCGACGCCCTCGACGTCGAACCACTCGCGCGCCTTGGCGGCCGCGGTGTCGGCCTGGTTGAGGTGGTCCGAGAAGATCACCTCGATCGGCGCGCCAAGAACTTCGCCGCCGAAATCCTCGGCTGCCATGCGCACGGCCTCGACCGCGCCCTCCCCGGCAAGATCGCTGTAGATGCCGCTCATGTCAGTAAGCACACCGATCCGGACGACATCGTCCGAAACTTCGGCCTGCGCCGCCGCAGCGGCGGTGACACAGGCACATGACGCCATCAGACGCCCAATCATTCCACGCATTCTTTCCTCCTCCTCAGGTTAGAATCTCGTATCGGTCCCGTAGTATTTTCCACCATGTTACCGTCTCGTGGGCCAGTCACCATGTGCATTCCGCAAGATAACATATCCGAAACACACATATCCGCCGACGCTGTTCCGCCCCGCCTGTCAGAGTATCCTTTGCCCAAGGCGAGAGATGCTCACGCGTGCGATGCACAGTGAGGGTCCGCTGGACACAGATCGGCCCTTCGTCGGAAAGCGCGCGCAGGCACAGCGGAGAGGGGTCCACTGCAACGGTTTCGCAAGGCTGCTATCGCCGTTTCAAATCGATGCCCGGTCCGAGCCGTCACTGCCATGCCACGCGATCAGGATCGGACCTATGCCGCACCGCGAACTTGCTAGAGCCCGCTCTGACCGGCAATGCGTCCGCAGCGGAAACCGGCCCCGGCACCGTCTTCCCCTGCCCCGCCAACGCTGTTCATTCCGCCAGCGCGCGCATCACTTCGATCAGGTCGGATTTGCCCTCGAAGCCGATGCCCGGCAGGTCGGGCATGAGGATGTGCCCCTCCTCGACCTGCCCGCCATCGGGGAAGCCGCCGTAGGGTTGGAACAGATCCGGGTAGCTTTCGTTGCCGCCCAGACCGAGCCCCGCGGCGATGTTCAGTGACATCTGGTGACCGCCATGCGGGATGCAGCGCGACGGGGACCAGCCGAGTTCATCAAGGACATCGAGCGTGCGCAGATATTCGACAAGCCCGTATGACAGCGCACAGTCGAATTGCAGCCAGTCCCGGTCGGGCCGCATCCCGCCATGGCGGATCAGGTTGCGCGCGTCCTGATGCGAGAACAGGTTTTCACCGGTCGCCATGGGACCGGGGTAGAATTCGGCCATCGCGGCCTGAAGCTGATAGTCCAGCGGATCACCGATTTCCTCGAACCAGAAGAGCGGGTATTGCCGCAGCATCTTGGCATAGGCGATCGCGGTCTCGAGATCGAAGCGTCCGTTGGCATCCACCGCCAGCTGCGCCTCGGAGCCGATTTCGGTCAGCACCGCCTCGATCCGGCGCTGGTCTTCGTCGATGGATGCGCCGCCGATCTTCATCTTCACGACGTTGTAGCCGCGGTCGAGATAGCCGCGCATCTCATTGCAGAGCGCAGTGTCGTCCTTGCCCGGATAGTAGTAGCCCCCGGCAGCATAGACGAAGACGCGCGGGTTTGCCTCGCGCCCCTTGCGGTCGGCCAGCAGGCGGAACAGGGGCTTTTCCTCGATCTTGGCGATGGCGTCCCAGACGGCCATGTCGATGGTGCCGACCGCGACCGAGCGTTCGCCGTGGCCGCCGGGCTTTTCGTTCTGCATCATGGCCGCCCAGATCCTGTGCGCGTCCAGGTTGCTGCCGTCATCGTTCAAAAGCGATGCGGGGTCGGCCTCGAGAATGCGGTCGCGGAAGCGTTCGCGGATAAGACCGCCCTGGCCGTAACGGCCATTGGAATTGAAGCCATAGCCGACCACCCGGCGTCCGTCCCTGACCACGTCCGTCACGACGGCCACCAGACTTGCCGTCATCTTGCTGAAGTCGATGTAGGCGTTGCGGATGGGCGACGAGATCGGCTTGGTCACCTCACGGATATCAACGATTTTCAAAGGCATTTTCCTTGTTCGGGTTTGCTGTCACGTTGCCGCGTTCGATACGCAGCTTATCGGAACACCGGCCACGGATGCCAGTGCCGGTGGCCCGGGTCTCTATCGCAGAAGCTTCTCGAAGGCGTCTTCCGGCGGAAGCTCTATGCTGCCGGGAGGCAGGCCGAGGAGCCTTTCATAGGTTTGTCGCTCGGCCCGCACTCGCTGGTGCAGTCTACCCCGCGCCTCGGCAAGCCGTCCCGCGCGTGCTGCCTGTTGCAGTTCGATGAACTTCAGCCACCTCGTGCGCGCCACGCGGAGGAAGAGGTCTGCGGTCAGTTCCACATCCGCAAGGTCGAAGGCGCGGCGCTCCATCCCTTCGGAAAGGATCTCTTTCAGAATCGGAAGCGTTCGGCGCTCGGTTTCCCGGCTCAACCCCAGAAAGATCGGTCCGTTGCCGGGGCGCATGGCCAGGCTCACGATGCCGATGATCTCGTCGCTGTGATCCAGTTCCCACTGAATGGCGTCGTGAAGAAACATCGAGATGCGGTCGACGAATCCTTTCCCGGACCTGTTCATCCCCGATCTTGCGGCAGCGCTTGCCGCATCCGCGAAGCGGAGCACCAGCGCCGTGAGGACATCATCCTTCGATGAGAAATGGTGATAGAAGCCGCCCCTGGAAATGCCCGCGGCATCGAGGATGTCGTTGATCGTGACCTCTTCCCACCCCTGCCTGGCCAGAAGCTGCGCGGCGGCATCCAGAATCGCGGCCTGACGCTTGTCTGCCGACATTCGCTCACGTCGCGCCGCGGATTTCTCGTCCGGTTGCATCGTCCCGGCTCTCCCACTACATACCGACTGTCGGTATATAAGCGCGCCGGCGAAGTCCTGACAACCCTGTGCCTGGAACACCCTCATGCCCGAACATTCCGATGCTGCGCCAACCACCGAGCAAAAAGACATGCGCCGCGACCGCGGCGCCTCGAGATCGTTCTGGATGGCCTGCGCGATCCTGGCCGCGATCATCGCGTGGATGGGCAGCGGTTTTTTCGCCGAGAAGGAGACAGGACCGGCACAAACCGCGGTGGCGCCACCGCCTCCCCCGTCGGTCGTGGTGCGCAATTCGACCGCCGGTAGCGTGCAGCTCAGCTTCAGCGCACAGGGGCAGGCCCTGCCCGAACGCGACACCGACATCGTGACGGAGACGGCCGGGACCGTGGTCGCGCTGCCCGTGCGCAAGGGACAGATGGTGGAGCGCGGCGCGGTCATCGCCCAGCTTGATGCCAGCCGCGCCGAAGCGGCTCTGTCGCAGGCACAGGAGGAGCAAAGCCGCGCTCGGCGCGAACTGGACAACGCAACCACGCTGCTCGACCGCGGGGCGGGCACTGTGGACAGGGTCGCCGAGGCGCGCGCCGCTCTGGCTGCGGCCGAGGCGCAGGTCTCTTCGGCGCAGGAGACGCTTTCGAACTTCACCGTTGTTGCGCCCTTCGACGGCAGCATCGAGAACCTGCTGCTTAACGACGGTGAATACGCCGCCGCGGGGGCCGCGGTGGCGCGGATCGTCGACAGCGACCCGATAACGGTGGCGATCCAGATCCCGCAGCAATCGCGGGAGAGGATCGAAGTCGGCCAGAGCGCGCAGGTCCGCTTCATCACCGGGCAGACCCGCGAGGGCGTCGTCGAGTTTGTCGCGAGTGCCGCGTCGCCCGAAACCCGCACCTTTCTGGCCGAGGTCAGGATCGACAACCCCGATGGCGCCATCAGACCCGGCGTGTCTGCAGAGGTGACCATTCCGACCCGCGAGGAAACGGCGCATTTCGTCGAAGCCTCGGTGGTCTCGCTCAGCCCCGAGGGCACCACCGGGATCAAGACGGTCGAGGACGATGTCGTGCGCTTTCACGAGGTCGACCTCATCAAGGCCGAGATCGGCGGACTCTGGGCGACGGGTCTGCCGGAGACGGCGCAGATCATCACGGTGGGCCAGGGCTTCGTGCGCGCCGGCGAGACCGTCCGCACCCAATCCGAGGCGGCGCTGGAGGATCAGCCCGCCTCGGCCGCGGACAATGACGAGGCGAACCGATGAACGCCCTGATCGATGCCGCATTTTCGCGCACGCGCTTTGTCCTGCTGGCCTTCGGGATGATCCTGGCATTCGGCGCCATCTCCTACATTGCGATCCCGAAGGAGGCGAACCCGGAGGTTCCGCTGCCGCTCGTCTATGTCTCGACCGGGATTGACGGGATCAGCCCCTCGGACGCCGAGCGCCTCCTTCTCGAGCCGATGGAGGCCGAGTTCGGGGCCATCGAGGGCCTTCAGAAGATGTCGAGCGAGGCCGCGGAGGGGTTTGCCAGCGTCCAGCTCGAGTTCCAGGCGGGCGGAGACATCGAAGAAGCGCTGCGCAAGGTGCGGGAAGCGGCCGACAACGTCGAGAGCGACCTGCCCGAGGACGCACGCGATCTGAACCTGACCGAGGTCAACACCGCCCTCTTCCCGGTCATCACCGCGACGCTGTCGGGCCCCGTGCCGGAACGGACGCTCAACGACCTGGCGGAAGACGCGCGGCGCGAGATCGAGGCGCTTCCGGGCATTCTGGAAGTCGAGATCGGGGGCGAGCGCGAGGAGTTTCTGGAAGTTCTGATCGACCCCACGGTCTTTCAGACATACAACCTGAACCTGGAAAGCCTGACGAACCAGCTTCAGCGCAACAACCAGCTGATCGCGGCTGGAGCCATCGACACCGGCGGCGGGCGCGTGGTTTTGAAGGTACCGGGCCTCATCCAGGACATGGACGATATCCTCCAGATGCCCGTCAAGGTCGAGGATGACACCGTGGTGACCTTCGCGGACGTGGCCACCGTTCGACGGACGTTCGAAGAGCCGACGGGGTTCGCGCGGATCGACGGCCAGCCGGCCTTGTCGCTCGAGGTCGTCAAGCGCTCGGGCGCAAATGTCATCGACACGGTGGCCGAGGTGCGCGCCACGATCGAACAGCTAAGCCGGGACTGGCCCGACAGCGTCCGGGTGACCTATCTGCAGGACCAGTCGGAAGAGGTGAAAACCTTGTTGTCGGACCTGGAATCCAACGTCCTGGCCGCGGTGCTTCTCGTCATGGTGGTCATCGTCTTCGCCCTCGGCCTGCGGTCGGCGATCCTGGTCGGCCTTGCTATACCGGGCGCGTTCCTCGCCGGGGTCGCCGCGATCTGGGCCCTGGGCCTGACCATGAACATCGTGGTGCTTTTCGCGCTGATCCTTGTGGTCGGGATGCTGGTGGACGGGGCGATCGTCACGGTCGAGCTCGCGGACCGGCGCCTTCACGAGGGCGACACGCCAGCGCAAGCCTACGCCGCTGCCGCCAAGCGCATGGCATGGCCGATCATCGCGTCGACCGCGACCACACTGAGCGTGTTCTTTCCCCTCCTCTTCTGGACCGGCCTGATCGGCCAGTTCATGAAGTACCTTCCGATCACGGTCATCCTGACGCTTTCCGCGTCGCTTTTCATGGCACTGGTCTTCATTCCCGTGGTCGGAGGCGTGATCGGACGCGCACAGCCCCGGACCGCGGCCGCCAAGACGGCCCTGCGCGAGGCCGAGCACGGCGATCCGCGCCGGGTGGGCGGTCTCACCGGTGCCTATGTCCGACTTCTGGAGCAGGCCATCCGCCGCCCCGGTGCCACCGTGGTTCTTGCAATTTCGCTGCTGCTTGGGACCTTCGCGCTGTATGGAGAGGTCGGGCGCGGCGTCAGCTTTTTCCCGTCCATCGAACCGGAAGCCATGCAGGTGCAGATCCGCGCCCGGGACAACCTGTCCATCTACGAGCGCGACGACCTCGTCCGGCAGGTCGAACGGCGTCTTGTCGGCACCGAGGGCGTGGAAAGCATCTATTCCCGCTCGGTTCTGACGTCCGGACAGGGGGACGAGGACATCATCGGCACCATCCAGCTCGACCTCCTGGACTGGGACCAGCGGCCGAGAGCGGCCGAGATCGGCGCCGAACTCCGCCGGGATCTTGCGGATATCGCGGGCATCGACGTTCAGGTGGAAACCGAAAGCGGCGGTCCCAGCGGTGGCAAGCCGATCAACCTCCAGGTATCGGCCGAAAGCCCCGCCGAGCAAAGCCAAGCCGTTGAAAACGTCCTGGCCACGATGGAGGATCTGGGCGGGTTCGTGGATGTGACGGACACGCGCCCGCTTCCGGGTGTCGAGGTCGCGATCAACGTCGACAGGGTACAGGCCGCGCGCTACGGTGCCGATGTCGGCCTGCTGGGCCAGGCCATCCAGCTGCTGACCCAGGGCATCACGGTGACCGACTACCGCCCGAGCGACGTCGACGGAGAGATGGACGTGCGGGTTCGATTTCCCGACGATGACCGTTCCTTGGGCGAGTTGGGCAACCTGAGGGTGCCGACCTCCGCCGGGCTGGTCCCGATCTCAAACTTCGTGTCCTTCGAGCCGGTAGAGCGGGTCGGCGTGATCCGGCGGATCGACGAGGCGCGCGTCACGACGATCGAGGCGAATGTCGCGCCTGGGGTTCTGGTGAACGATCAGATCGCGGCCCTGCGCGCGGCGCTCGATGGCGACGTTCTTCCCCAGGGCGCCACCGTCGATTTCGCCGGCGAGGCGCAGGACCAGCTGGAATCGATGACGTTCCTCGCCGGCGCTTTCGTTGCCGCCGTGGTTCTGATGTTCATGATCCTGGTTCTTCAGTTCAACAATTTCTACCAGGCCTTCGTTGTCATGAGCGCGATCGTCTTCTCGGTCGCCGGGGTGCTGCTCGGACTGATCGTGACCGGACGACCCTTCGGCATCGTCATGGGCGGCGTCGGCGTGATCGCTCTGGCGGGCATCGTGGTGAACAACAACATCGTTCTGATCGACACCTTCAACGAGTTGCGCCGCTCCGGCGCTTCGGCACGTGATGCGGCACTTCGGACCGGAGCGCAGCGCCTTCGTCCGGTGTTGCTGACATCGATCACCACCGCCCTTGGGTTGCTGCCGATGGTTCTTGGCCTGAACGTCGATTTCCTCGGCCGCGAAATGATCTTCGGCGCACCGTCGACCCAGTACTGGACGGAGCTTTCCGCGGCGATCGCAGGCGGTCTGGTGATAGCTACTCTGCTGACCCTCATCGTGACGCCCGCCATGCTGATGCTTGGTCGGCGAAGGCATGGGGAAAAGCGTGCCAAGGCGTTCCAAACGGCGACGGCCCCTTAAGGCATGTGTTCCTGCCGGCCGGGCTCACACCTTCGGGGCGCCTTTCACGGCAGGGGGACGTGCAGAACGTAGCGGAAAAGAGCGAAGAACGCGATCATGACCGCCGCGCCACTACCGGCATAGAGCAGCGCGGTCATCGGGGTCCATCTGTCATGCATCGCAGCGATGAGCCCACCGCCGAAGGCAATCGCGCCGCTGGCGAGAAAACCGATATGCGGTATGGCAAGGCACCCCGCGAACATGGCGACGATCAGCAGGATCCGGCGCCACCAGGTGCCGGTGCCGAAGCCGCCGCTGTCGCGCGGGTGAAGAAAGCGGGTGACCAAGGACAACCCGGCCGTCAGGATCATCAGGATCGCGACGGTACGCGGGAACACCTGGCTGTCGCGGTCGGAATAGCCCATGGTGTCGTAAAGCGCGATGATCCCCATGAGCACGAAAAGCGCGGAAATCACCAGCGATCCGACATGGCCTTCCGGGTGGCGCTGATGGTCTGGCATCAGGTCTGCTCCCGTGCTTTCCTGCGGCGCCGCCTGGCCGTGTAAAGCGGCAGGATGAGGGTGATCAGCGTGAACGCGATGATCCCCTGCGAGATGGGCCGTCCGAAGAACATGCCGAAGAGGTTGCCCGTGGCCGAGCCGATGGTCCAGCCCTGCACGAAGCCCTGTTCGGCGATGGGGCCCAGGATCAGCCCCAGCACGATGGGCGAGGCAGCAAAGCCGAAACGCCCCACGACCCAGCCAAAGACGCCGAGGCCCAGCATCAGGATCACATCCGTCACGCTGTTGCGGATCGAGAAGGTGCCGATGATCGTCATGAACCCTACCGTCGGCACGAGGACGGCCTTTGGGATGTTCACGATCGACTTGTAGGCGTAGCGCCCGATCAGCAGGCCCGCGGGCAGCATCAGGATCGTGGCGATCAGCAGCCCGTAGATGAAAGTATAGACGATCGAGCCGCTCTGGCTGAACATCGTGGGGCCGGTGCGGACGCCCTGCACCAACAGGGCACCAAGCACGATGGCATCGGGGGGCGTGCCGGGAATGCCCAGCACCAGCGTCGGGATGAAACCGCCGCCCACGGTGGCATTATTGGCGGATTCCGTGGCGAGGATGCCGTCCGGCTCGCCCTCACCGAATTTCTGGTGCGGCTTGGCGGTGCGCTTTGCCTCGGAATAGGCAACGAGCCCGGCGACCGAGCCGCCCGCGCCGGGCAGGATGCCGATCAGCGTGCCGACGATGGACGACCGGATCAGGTTGAACTTGGACCGCGTGGCGATCCGGAACGCCTCGCCGATGCGCACCGAGCGCACGTCCTCTTCCATCTTGAGGTGGCGGTCGGGCGTCGCGACGAGGTCGATCAGCACCGGGATGCAGTAAAGCCCGATCAGCGCCCCGATCACGCCGAAACCGCCGACCAGCATCTGGCTGCCGAAGGTCAGACGGATATCGGCCGAGACCTCGGCCACGCCAACGGTGGAAAGCAGCATCCCGAAGGCGCCGCCCGCCAGACCCTTCATCAGGTTGCCGGTGGACAGCGACGCGATCAGCGACAGCCCGAAGATCGACAGCCAGAAATACTCGATCGGCCCGAAGGCCAGCGCCACCTTCGACAGGGGCGGCGCCAGCAGCAAGAGCGAGAACGCCCCCACCAGCCCGCCGACGACCGAGGCGAAGCAGGCGAGTGCCACCGCCAGGTCGCCGTCGCCGCGTTTCGCCATCGGGTAGCCGTCGAAGGTGGTGGCGATGGCCGAGGGCGTGCCGGGCGTGTTGAGCAGGATCGCCGCGTAGGCCCCGCCGTATATCGCGCCGGTATAGATCGCGCCCAAGAGGATCAGCGCCGAGGCGGGATCCATGCTGAACGTGATCGGCACCAGCACGGCCAGCGCCATCGTCGCGGTAAGGCCCGGGATCGAGCCGACGACCGTGCCCGCCACGACACCGAACAACGCCAGAACCAGATTGAACGGTGTCAGGGCGGACAGGAAGTGACCGAATTCCATGTCGGCGGGCCTTTGCGCGAAGTCAGCTTATTCGATCAGGCCCGCTTCGCGCGCGTCGCTGAGATATTCCTCGCTGCGCGCGGCCATGAAATCGTCCATGCCGTCCGCCTCGACATCCAGCATCGCAAAGCCGTTATCCAGCATCTGCTGACGGAACTCGGGGTCGTTGTTGATCTCGGCGATCATGTCGGACCACATCTGCGTGACCTCGTCGCTGGCCGAATTCGGCAGGGCGATCCCGCGATAGGCGCCGCCCACCATGTCATAACCCAGTTCCTTGAAGGTCGGCACATCGGGGAAAAGCGGGTGGCGTTCCTCCATCGCAACGGCCAGCATCCGCACCTCTTCGCCCTGGGTCGCGGCCACGGTGGAATAGCCCCATTCGGCCTTGACCTGGTTGCCCAGAAGCGCCGTCACGGCCGCGCCGGTGCCCTTGAACGGCACATAGGTGGTCTGGATTCCGGCCATCTTGTCGAACTTGATATGCGCCAGGTGGTTGGCCGTGGCCTTGCCCGAGCCCGACATGGTGACCTGCGCCGGGTTCGCCTTGGCGTCCTCGACCAGGTCCTCCAGCGTCTGGTAGGGGCTGTCGGCGCGAACGATGATCGCGTCGGGCGTGAAGTGGAACATGTGAAAGACGTTCAGGTCCTCGGTGGTGAACCCCACGTCCTTTTGCGCCGGCTTGATGATGATATGGGGCAGGTTCACGCCCATGATCGTCTGGCCGTCGTCGCTGAGACCGTTGAGCGTGGCCCATGCCACCGCGCCGCCGCCGCCGGGCTGGTACGAGATCACCATGTCCTGGCCGAACTTGTCCTTGAAGAACGGTTGCTGAAAGCGTGCGGAGATGTCGGATTCTCCCCCGGGTCCGAACGGGATGATATAGTTGACCGGCCCGTTGAGTTCGGCGGCAGTGCCGCCAGTTGCCAGCGATGCGGTCACGGCCAGGGCCGCGCCCATCTTCAGAAATGTTCTTTTCAGCATGTGTTCCTCCCAGAGCTGATTTATGTCGGCGTTTTCGCCGTCTTGATTATGCGTTGGCCTCCTTCAACGCGGTCATGAACCGGTCGCGGATCACGACCGGGTCGGTCCTGATGACGGAAACCGGGATGTTCCCGCTTTCGCATTTGCACACGATTATCGTCATCTTGTCACCTGCCAGCGCGTCTTTCATGACGGCTGCGCAGTCTTCGGCCTGGCATTCGATGACGTTTTCGCACCCGCAGGCCTCGGCCACCTTTGCCAGCGACGTCTTCATGCCCGCATAGGTCGGCTGATCGCCGGTGGAACCGTAGCTGCCATTGTCGATGATCAGCAGGATGAAGTTGTCGGCCACGTTGTTGGCGATGGTGGGCAGCGTGCCGAAATTGGTCAGGACCGAGCCGTCGCCGTCGATCGAGATCACCTTTTTCGACTGCGCCAGCGCCACGCCCAGCCCGATCGACGAGGCAAGGCCCATCGTGCCCAGCATGTAGAAATTGGTCGGCTGGTCATCCAGCATGTGCAATTCCTGGCTGGGCAGGCCGATGTTGCAGACGACGAAATGGTCCGAGATCAGCGGAACCAGCGTGCGCAGTACGTCAGATCGGATCATGTCAGTACCCTTTCCAGAAGGTGGCATCCGTCAGGATCGCGACCGGCTTATTGCACATGAACGTGTATTCCAGGATCCGGTCCAGTTCTTCGGCGTCGCTCTCATGATGGAAGTGATAGGTCGGGATGTGAAGCTGATTCAGCAGCGCCTTGGTGTGCACGGCCATTTCCACCTGGCAGGCCACCGGCTCGCCCAGCTCTCCGCGATAGGAGATCAACATCGGCAGCGGCAACCGGTAGAACTGGGTCAGCGTCACCAGCGTGTTGACCGTCACGCCAAGCGCGGTGTTCTGCATGATGATCGCGGACCGCTTGCCGCCCATGAAGGCGCCGGCGCAGATGCCGATGCCTTCGTCTTCCTTGTTGGCGGGGATGTGGTGGATATCCTCGCATTGGTCGATTTCGGCAATGACCCCGGCAAGCTGTTTGCACGGGACCGTCGTGACCAGTTTGACGTCGTTCTTCACCAGATCCGCGACGATCTTTGCGTCGATGCTCACGCGCAGGCCTCCCCCTCGATGCGTTCATGTTTCATGATCTTGCGCGATAAGAGAAGCTTTAACAAACCAACATTCTTTTCCCATTTGTAAATCTCTGCTTTAGTAAATCGTGCCTTTGATCCTGTTGCGAAAGCGCCCTGCCATGTCGATCACGCTGTTCAAGACCCTTATCGCCGTCGCCGAGGAAGGCAGCTTCAACGCCGCCGCGGACCGCGTTTGCGTGACCCATGCGGCGGTCGGCCAGCAGATGAAGCGGCTGGAAGAGACACTGGGGGTGGCGCTCTTCGACCGCTCGCAGAAATCCCCGCGTCTGAACCAGCTGGGCCGCGCGATGGTGCCCAAGGCCAAGGAGGTCGTCGCCGCCTACGAGACGATCCTCGACGACCCGACGGGCGATCCGCGTCTGATCGGGGATATCGTTCTGGGGGCGGTGCCATCAACGCTGCGCGGGCTTGTGCCCAAGGCGATGAAGGGTCTGATCGGGCAATATCCGGACCTGCGGATCCGGGTGGTGCCGGGCCTCAGCCCGACCCTGCAGGAGATGGTCGAGACCGGCACGGTGGACGCCGCGCTGGTCAGTGAGCCAAGCCGCACGCCGGCCACGATGACATGGACGCCCTTCGCGGTGGAAAAGCTGGTGCTGCTGACCTCGGTGGAGGTGACCGAAACCGACCCGGTGCGCATCCTGTCCGCCAAGCCCTTCATCCGGCACAGCGCGTTGTCGGCCATCGGGGTGATGGCCGAGGACTGGCTGGCCCGCCGCAAGCTGAAGGTGCGCGACATGATGGAGATGAGCTCGCTCGATACCATCGCGAGCATGGTGGCGCATGATCTGGGCGTGTCGATCGGCCCGAATTTCTGCGTGCCCGACCCGATCTTCGGCAGCCTGCGCAAGCTGCCGCTGGGGCCCACGGCACCGTCGCGGACGCTGGGCATCCTGAGCCGGGCGGATTGCTCGAAATACCGGCTGGTCGAGCGGTTCCTGGACGAGCTGACCCGGACGGTCGCGGCTCATGGCGGGCAGACGGTTACTAAAGAGATGGCTTAGATAATCGTAAATTATCTTGCCTTGCTAAAGATCGTGTTTGCCACAGAATGAGCCCGAACGAGGATCGGACGACAGGAGCATCGGGCAGTTGGTGGCATTCAAGACCGCGGAAGACAGAACTTTGAATGATATCAGGGCGATTGTCGGGGAAGCCGCCTGCAAGTCCGGGGCAGATGCCGCGCGCTATTACGAAGACCCGCGCGGCAGCTTCACCGGCAAGGACTGTATCGTTGTCCTGCCCGAAACCACCGACCAGGTGTCGCAGATCGTGCGGCTGTGCAACGCGGCCGGCATTGCGATTATCCCCTATGGCGGCGGCACCGGCGTGGTCGCGGGACAGCTTTCGCTGGACAGCGACGCGGCCATCATCCTGTCGCTGGAGCGGATGAACCGGGTGCGCAGCGTGTCGCCGGACGATTTCGTGATGGTCGCCGAGGCGGGTTGCGTGCTGGAGAACATCCACGCCGAGGCCGAACGACACGACCTGATGTTCCCGCTCAGCATGGCCTCGAAGGGCAGTTGCACCATCGGTGGAAACCTGGCCACGAACGCGGGCGGCATCCAGGTGCTGCGCCACGGCAATGCCCGCGACCTGTGCCTGGGGATCGAGGCGGTGATGCCGTCGGGCGACGTGCTGGAAGAGTTGAGCCCCCTGCGCAAGAACAACACCGGCTATGACCTGCGGCACCTGCTGATCGGCAGCGAAGGCACCCTTGGCATCATCACCGCCGCCAGCCTGACGCTGAAGCCACTGGACCCCGAGGCCGTGACCGCCTTTTGCGCCATCACGTCGCCGGCGGATGCCTTGCGGGTGCTGCGGGCGCTGCGCACGGCCATCGGCAACCGCATGAACGGGATGGAGTTGATGAGCGGCTTCGGTGTGGGCCTCGTGTGTGAACATTTTCCGACACTGAGAAACCCATTCGCCGACGACCACCCCTGGTACCTGCTGATCGATGCCGCCGGGAACCCGGGCGTGCGGGATGAAACCGAGGCGGCGCTGGCGGACTGTATCGAACAGGGTTTCGTCGTCGACGTCGTGATGGCCGAATCCGAGGCGCAGCGCAGCGCGCTCTGGTCGCTGCGCGAGCATACGCCCGACGCCAACCGCAAGACTGGCGCGTTCTGCAGCAGCGACACCGCGGTGCCGATCGGCCAGATCGACGCGTTCGTGTCGGGAACCCATGCGGCGATTGCCGGCGTTCACGAGGGCTTGCGGACGAACAGCTACGGTCACATCGGCGACGGCAACATCCACCACAACGTCTTTCCGCCCCAGGGCACGGGCAAGGCCGACTTCCTGCAGGCCAATCCCGGAATTGCCGACCGCGTGCGCGAGGCGATCAACGAGGCGACGCTGGCACTGGGTGGGTCGATCAGCGCGGAACACGGGATCGGCCGCCTGAAACGCAAGGACCTGAAGAGGCATGCCAGTCGGAGCAAGATGACCCTGCTGCGCCAGATCAAGCGGGCCATCGATCCCAACAACATCATGAACCCCGGCGCGCTGATCGATTAGCGCCCAGTTAAAGGTGCGCCTTGCGGGTCATGCCGAACCGCCTTGACACGCTTTCAGGTTCCACTATGGATTGAGGGGCCTGCATGTTTTCCCGTTAAAATGTAAGAAACTGCCTTTTGCCTGGCGCAGCCATGTGTTCGCCAAAATTAACTATTACCAACGGTGAATGCCATGAACGATCACAGACTACAGTGATGATCGGTGCGGCATGAGGTGAGGTTTCGCAGCAGGCTGTCTGCTCAGAGAATCCTAGGTTATCGAAGCAGGAGGAAAGAATTGCCCAAGTTCGCGAGCAGACGCACACTTTCGTTCCGTATTGTCAGTTCTCTGTTGATCGTGTTCGGCTTGGGCCTCCTGGCCCTCATTCTCGCGGGACACAACGCGATCAGGATCGTCGATCAATCCTCTTTGGATCGGCAACAACGTATGGCGACGCGCAGCCTCGCTGCGGCTGTCGCCAGCCTTCCCGAACAACAGAGAAGCGCGACAATTTGGGATGACGCCATCCGGAATGTCGCTGCCCGAAATGAGAAATGGATCGACGCCAATCTCGGTGTCTGGATGCAGGAATACTTCGGACACCACGAGAGCTACGTTCTTGACGAAGAAAACAAGCCCGTCTTCTCTTCTGTTTCGGGTGAGGTCCGCGCGCCTGAAACCTTTGAAACGCGGGCCGATGCCATCGCTCCGCTTGTGGCACAACTACGCAGTATCATGGCGGAGGCGAGCGAAGGGCAGGACAACGCTTTCGAGGAACTGGCAGACGTGGCGGTCGTGAGCCCGGTTCGGCTCGCCGGAGAAGTGGCATTGGTTAGCGTCGTGCCCATCATCTCTGACACGGGCGAGATCCCGCAATTGCCTGAGACAGAACCGCTGCATATCGCCGTGCGCTACGTCGATGACGTTCTTGCCCAGGAGGTCGGCCAGGCAATCGAACTTGATGAAACCGCGTTCCAATCCGCTCGCCCCGATGAAGATTTGGCGGGTGTTGCGCTGGCTGATCTTTCCAATAACATTCTTTCCTGGCTCGTATGGAAGCCATACCGACCGGGCATGGACCTGTTCCTCAAGATGTTCCCTGCGCTGGTGATTTTCGGACTTGCGGGCGGAGCGGTCCTGTTTTGGCTTGTCCGGCGTTTGGTGGGCGTTTCCGGGCAATTAGAGGCCAGTGAGGCGCAAGCGCATCTGGATGTCATCGCCCTGAACAAGGCCAGACAGGAAGCCGAAGCGGCGGACCGTGCCAAACTGAACTTCCTGAGCGTCTTGAGCCACGAGCTCAGAACGCCATTGACTGTGATTCTGGGTTTTTCACGGCTCGGAAAAAATATGCGTCAGTTGCCTTCCGCGAAGCAACTGGATGAGCGGCTGAACCTGCGTCCGGCGGATGTCGACGACATACGGGGCAGCGTTGATGAAGTGCTGGAATTTACGACTACCGCGATGGAGAAGATCGATAAATCGGGCGAGCACCTTCTGTTCCTCGTAAACCAGTTGCTCGATTACGCCAAATTGGAAACCGGAAGCATGAAGATCGATCCCGAGATCTGTGATGTGGAAAAGGTTATCGAGCCCGTGGTGGCACAGATGAGTATCCTGGCCGAACAGAAAGGCCTGCGGCTCGAGACCAGCTTGATATCCAGTCTGATCTGGGCGGATGTGACGCGTACACGACAGATACTCATCAATCTTCTGGGAAATTCCATCAAGTTCACGGAGTCCGGCAAAATATCTGTCGTCGTCACTGAAACGGAAAACCAGGTCCATATCGATGTCTCCGACACCGGGGCGGGAATAAAGCCCGAGGAACTCGACAGGATATTCGAACCATTTCATCAGATCGACTCGTCCTCGACGCGAAGCGTCGAGGGAACCGGGCTGGGCCTGGCGGTTGTGAAGGAACTCGCCGAACTCGAAGGCGGAACCATCGAAGTGCGCAGCGAGGTCGGTGTCGGAAGTACCTTCACCCTATCCTTGCCGAAAGAGACGTCTGCAAGGTTGGAAATGGCGGTTTGATGTCAAATGCCATGACCTATCCTGACCTCGGCTAAGTCGTTGGTACCCAAGGCCGGACTCGAACCGGCACGGTATCACTACCGGGGGATTTTGAATCCCCTGCGTCTACCATTCCGCCACTTGGGCACGGACCCAACCTCTACCCAACTCAGAGGCCAAGGACAATAGGTGAACTGAAGCTGGTGTCGGTCGTTTCGATTTGCTACCGGAGATCCGTCGGACCTTTCGCGACACATTTACCAGGGACCCAGAGCATGACCGAGACCGCCCCGGAAGATCTTGCGATTTCGGACCGGCTGGACCAGTTGGCGGTCCGCGCCGAAGGCAGCGGTGTCACGCTGGGCTGGATCCTGGAACAGCTGCACGAACGCGCCTTCGGGCTATTCCTGCTGATCCTTGCCCTGCCCTGCTGCATCCCATTCCTTTACGGCGTGCCACAGATCGTCGCCTTGCCGCTGATGTTCGTCTCGGTCCAGATCATGATCGGGCGGCGGGTGCCGTGGCTACCGGGCAAGCTGGCCGCGCGCCAGGTCACGACCGCGAGCCTGCGCCGGCTTGCCGAGCGCGCGGGCCCCTGGCTGCGGCGGATCGAGGCAGTGAGCAAGCCGCGCCTGGCGTTTCTCACCCGCAAACCTCTGGATCAGATCGTCGGTGTGGCGCTGGTCGTGTTCAGCGCCTCGATCCTGGTGCCCCTGCCCGCGACCAACACCGTGCCGGGCTTTGCCGTGGTGGTGGTGGCGATGGGCCTGTTGCAGCGCGACGGCATTCTGGTGCTGATCGGCGCGGTGCTGGGGACCGCGTGGATCGCGACGCTGATTTTCGCCGGCGCCACGCTGGTCAGCCTGATCCGGGGATGGCTGGGCCTTTGACGCGGCACTATGATCCCTTGCAACCACCGGAGCGGACCGATCCATTCTTTCCCACACCTGACTGTCAGAGGCAGACATGACCCGTAATTCCCTCGTGATCCTAGCCGCCGGCGGCTCGCTGGCCCTGCTTCTGGGGGCCTGGGCCTTTCAGCACCTGGGCGGGCTGGCCCCCTGCAAGATGTGCATCTGGCAACGCTGGCCGCATGGCGTGGCGATCGTGGTCGGGGCGCTGGTGTTGCTGATGCCTCTGGGTATCGGGACACTGCGGCTGCTGCTGGGCGCGGGCCTCTTGGCCGCGCTGACCACTGCCGCGATCGGCGGCTACCATACCGGCGTCGAGCGCGGCTGGTGGGACGGCCCCTCGTCCTGTTCCGCGGGCAGCACCGCAGGGATGAGCACCGACGAGCTGATGGACCAGATCATGTCGGCGCCGCTGGTGCGTTGTGACGAGGTGGCGTGGCAGATGCTGGGCCTGTCGATGGCCAGCTGGAACATGCTGGCCTCGCTGCTGCTGGCGGTGTTCTGGCTGCTGGCGCTGCGCCGAACAGCTTAACCCGCCTGTTTCTTGGTGCTCAAGAGCAGGCTCGTCTCGGACGTCGCGACGCCCTCGAACCGCCGGATCTCGGCCAGCACGGCATCCAGATCTTCCAGCGTCTCGGCCCCGATCTCGACGATGAGGTCCCAGCGGCCGTTCGTGCTGTGCAGCGCGCGCACGGACGACAATCCGCGCAGCCTCCGTTCCACCCGCTCGGTCCCGCGCCCTTCGATGCCCAGCATCATCAGGCCCCGCACCGGATCGCGGATCGTGTCCTCCTTCAGCACGACGGTAAAGCCCACGATCTGGCCCGACGCCTTCAGCCGGTCGATCCGGGACCGCACCGTGGTGCGCGACACACCAAGCGTCATCGCCAGTTCCGACAGCGACGCGCGGGCGTCGTGACGCAGAGCCGACAGCAGTTTCTGATCCACCGCATCCATTTCGAAGCTTTCTGCCTCCGCTTTGCCGATTTTGGTTTCGTTCCGGTCAAAATACCTGCTTCATTCCGATCGATTTCGCAACAACATTCTGGGCAACAGAACAAGGAGCCCCCGACATGACCCAGACCAACTGCATCCTGATCGGCGCCCCCGTGGACAGCGGCAAGGCCCGGCGCGGCTGCCTGATGGGCGCGGACGCGCTGCGCGTGGCCGGGATCGGGGCCTCCCTCGCCTCGCTGGGCCACACTGTCGAGGATTGGGGCAACCTGACCCCTGCCCCGGCCACCGCACCGGCCTCCCTGCCCGGCCACCTTGTGCAGCCGGCCGAGACGATCGGCTGGACCGGGACTATCGCCGCCGCCGCCGAAAAGGCGATGAACACCGGCCTGCCGATCTTTCTCGGCGGCGACCATGCTCTGTCACTGGGCAGCGTGATCGGCGTGGCGAACCATGCCGCCCGCGTGGGCCGCCCGCAATTCGTGCTGTGGCTGGACGCGCATACAGATTTCCACACGCCGCAAACCACCGAATCCGGCAACCTGCACGGCACGCCGCTCGGCTATGCCACCGGGCGCGACGGGTTCCACGGCTTCCCCGAGGTCGCCAACCCGGTGCCGTATGAGAACATCTGCTTTCTCGGCCTGCGCTCGGTCGACCCGGATGAGCGGGAATTTCTGCAATCTACCCCCGCCCACCGCCACGACATGCGCAGCATCGACGAGCAGGGCATCGCGCGCCCCCTCGCCGCCTTCCTCGATACGGTCGCCGCGGCGAACGGCCTTCTGCACGTCTCCTTCGACGTCGATTTCCTCGACCCCGGCATCGCGCCCGCCGTCGGCACCACCGTGCCGGGCGGCGCAACCATCCGCGAGGCGCATCTGGTAATGGAGATGATCTGCGACAGCGGCCTCATGACCTCGCTCGACCTGGTCGAACTCAACCCTTTCCTCGACGAGCGCGGCCGCACGGCGCAGGTGATGGTGGAGCTGACCGCCTCGGCGCTTGGCCGCCGCATCTTCGACCGTCCGACCCGCGCCTTCGCCTGATTTCAAAGGAGCCTGACATGCCCATCCTCGCCCCCTCCGACAAGGCGCTCGTGCCGTTCGTCTCCGTCGAGAACATGATGCGCCTCGTGCACCGCATCGGCATCGAAAAGATGCTGACCGGGCTGGCCGAGTATATCGCCGCCGACTTCGCCCGGTGGGAACTTTTCGACAAGACGCCGCGCGTGGCCAGCCACTCGGATGTGGGCGTGATCGAACTGATGCCCACCTCGGACGGCGAGGCCTATGGCTTCAAATACGTGAACGGCCACCCCAAGAACACCAAGGACGGGCTGCAGACCGTGACCGCCTTCGGCCTTCTGGCGGATGTGGATACGGGTTATCCCGTGCTGCTGACCGAGATGACGGTGCTGACAGCCCTGCGCACCGCCGCCACCTCGGCGCTGGTGGCCAAGCATCTGGCGCCGAAGGGCGCGGACACCATGGCGATGATCGGCAACGGCGCGCAATCGGAATTCCAGAGCCTTGCGATGAAGGCGATCCTGGGGCTGAAAACGGTGCGCCTTTGGGACACGGACAAGGCCGCGACACGGAAAGCGGCGCGCAACCTCAAGGGGCTGGGCCTGAACGTGGTGGAATGCGACAGCGCCGAGCAGAGCATGGAAGGCGCGCAGATCATCACCACCTGCACGGCGGACAAGCAATATGCCACGATCCTGACCGACAACATGATCGGCGAAGGTGTGCATATCAATGCCATCGGCGGCGACTGCCCCGGCAAGACGGAACTGGCCCCGGCGATCCTGACGCGCTCCGACATCTTCGTGGAATATCCCGAGCAGACACGGATCGAGGGCGAGATCCAGCAGATGGACCCCGACCACCCCGTCACCGAGTTCTGGCAGGTCCTGACCGGGGCCGCGCCGGGGCGCACCAGCGACCGGCAGATCACGCTTTTCGACAGCGTCGGCTTTGCCATCGAGGATTTCAGCGCATTGCGCTACATCCGCGACCATATCCCCGGCACGGATTGTTTCCTGGATCTCGACCTTCTGGCCGACCCGGACGACCCGCGCGACCTCTTCGGCATGGTGCAGCGCGCGACGCCCTGAGCGCCGCTGTCGATACGCTCTCGCCTTGGGCCGCGATCTTGGCTAAGACGCCGCCCTGTACCCAAGTGAAAGAGCGTGACAATGGCTTCACTGAAACGATGGCTCGACCGGCGGCGCAACCCGTGGAAAGGCGTGTTCTACGACGCGTTCCGGACGTGGCGGCGCCAGAACGGCCAGGCGCGGCTGGTGCAGTATGGCAACCTTGGCCCCGGCGACGTGGTGTTCGACGTGGGCTCCTACAAGGGGGAATGGACCGAGACGGTCCTGCGCCAGCAGCCGGGCGCGCAGATGCACCTCTTCGAGCCGCATCCCGGTTTCGCCGACGCGTTGCGCGACAGGTTCGCGGGCCGCGACCAGGTCCATATCCACGAACTTGCCATCGGCTCCGCGACCGGCACGATGAAATTGTCGGATGCGGGCGACGCGTCTTCCTCGATCGCCGATCACGGACGCGCGTTCGAGGCCCAGACGCTGTCGGTGCAGGATTTCTTTGCCGCCACACCCGTGGACCGTATCGCGCTGATGAAAGTGAATATCGAGGGCGGCGAATACGACCTGCTGCCCGCGCTTATCGACTCGGGCGACATCCGCAAGGTCGACCGCCTTCAGGTCCAGTTTCACCTCTTCGAGCCCGACATGCAGGCGATGCGCGACGATATCCGCGCCCGGCTGGAGAAGACGCATCATTGCGTCTGGTCCTATCCCTTCGTTTGGGAAGAGTGGCAGTCGCGGCCCTGAGGACACAAGAAAAACGGGGGGCACGAAGCCCCCCGGTTCAAGTTTCGCCGCTCAGGCTCACTCTTTATGTACCGCCCGGTTTCTGCCTGCGGCCTGAGCTGCGTCAGGGGCGAGCGCACCCGCCCCGGATGAGGATGGGCCAGAGCGATAGTCTGCCCCCACCCTATTCGCCGTGTCGTCCGAAGCCGCGCATGTATCCAGCGTTCCGGCCCCGTCGCCCCCGCATACGGGGGGCATAGTGTGTATCAGGCCCCGCTTTCCGGCACCGGTCCCGAGGTCTGAAATTCGATCCGGCGCGTGTCCTTGAACGCCTTGCGGATCATGATCGTGAAGGTTTCGCCCGACGCGGTGTGTACGGTGGCCTGGCCCTCGACGCCCTCGATCTCGTCGAAAACAGTCTGAGAGACTTGCGCCTCGCCGGAGCCCGACCGCTTGCCGTCCTTGGTCTCGACAGCAACTGTCACGGTCATCGGCTCGGTTTTCGCACCTGCAACCTCGATTGTCGCGTTCTTGAATTCTCGAATGTCGTCGGCCATTTTGCTCTTCCTTGACCACAGCGCAGTTCGGCGCCGCAGGTGGTTACTTTGTGTTCGGGCCGGTCCGGCGGCTGGTGCCGCCTCTGGCCTTGTCTCGTCGGGGCGGCCGGCCTAACGCCAAGCCGGGACCGCCCCTGCACATCCCCCAGGGGACGTGTGTTCCGTCAGCTACACCCCGATGTCGCACCGCAGGTGTTGCACTTCATGCAGGTGCCGTTGCGAACCAGCGTGTAGTTGCCGCATTCGCCGCAGGCCTCGCCTTCGTAGCCCTGCATCTTGGCCTTCGTCGCCGCACTCATGCTCATCGAGCCCGAGGGGGCCGACGTGGTCGTGTTGGTGCTGACCGACTTGGTTTCCGGCACCAGGGTCTGCAGGGCCGTTTCGGGGTCCGCGCCGTTCAGCGCAGTGGCCAGCGAGGCGCCGCCGTTCAGCACCACCAGTTCCTGGGGCAGACGCTTGCGCAGGTAGCCCGTCGAGCTGATCTGCTTGAGCACTTCGAGCGATTTCGAGGCAGCTTCGCCCGACATCTCCTTGATATTGCTCACGCCTTCCTCTTCGCCGCGGCCGAGATCGTCGAACGACGCGCCTTCGGGTTTGACATGCGCCAGGTCCGTGCGGTCGAGGTAGCTGACCGCCAGTTCGCGGAAGATATAGTCCAGGATCGACGTGGCGTTCTTGATGCTGTCGTTGCCCTGGACCATGCCCGCCGGTTCGAACTTGGTGAAGGTGAAGGCGTCCACGAACTCCTCCAGCGGCACGCCGTATTGCAGACCGACCGAGACCGCGATGGCGAAGTTGTTCATCATCGCCCGGAATCCCGCGCCTTCCTTGTGCATGTCGATGAAGATCTCGCCAAGCGAGCCGTCACCATATTCGCCCGTCCGCAAGTACACCTTGTGCCCGCCGACGACCGCCTTCTGGGTGTAGCCCTTGCGGCGCTCCGGCATCTTTTCGCGGTGCGAGCGGACCATTTCCTTGACGATCACCTTCTCGACGATCTTCTCGGCCAGAACGGCGGCTTTTTCTTGTGCCGATCCGGTCTCCAGCACCTCGGCGGCCTCGTCGTCATCCTCGACAAGCGCGGCAGCCAGCGGCTGGCTGAGCTTCGAGCCGTCGCGGTAAAGCGCGTTGGCCTTGACCCCCATCTGCCAGCTGCGCTCATAGGCGGCCTGGCAATCCTCGATGGTGGCGTCGTTGGGCATGTTGATCGTCTTCGAGATCGCGCCCGAGATAAACGACTGCGCCGCCGCCATCATGTCGATGTGGGAGTTCACCGACAAAAAGCGCTTGCCCTTCTTGCCGCAAGGGTTGGCGCAGTCGAAGACCACGTAGTGTTCTTCCTTGAGGTGCGGTGCGCCTTCCAGCGTCATCGTCCCGCATACGTGGTCGTTGGCCGCCTCGATGTCCTTTTTGGAATAGCCCAGCGAGGCCAGCAGGTCGAAGGTCGGGTCGTTCAGCTTTGCGGCCGGGATGCCCAGCACGTTGCGGCAGAACTCCTCGCCCAGCGTCCACTGGTTGAAGACGAAGCGGATGTCGAAGGCGCTGCCAAGCGCCGCGTCGATCTTGGCCAGCTCGTTGGCGCCAAAGCCGTGACCGGCCAGCGTGGTGTGGTTGACGCCCGGCGCGTTGCCGATGGTGCCGTGACCCACGGCGTAGGCGACGATCTCTTCGATCTCGGCGCTGCCATAGCCCAGCTTTTCAAGCGCGGCGGGCACCGACTGGTTAATGATCTTGAAATAGCCGCCCCCGGCCAGCTTCTTGAACTTGACCAGCGCGAAGTCGGGCTCGATGCCTGTGGTGTCGCAGTCCATCACCAGCCCGATCGTGCCGGTGGGCGCGATGACGGTCGACTGAGCGTTGCGGTAGCCGTGCTTTTCGCCCAGCTTCAGCGCCTCGTCCCAGCTGGCCATCGCCAGGTCGGCCAGGCGGCTGTCCGGCACGTTGGCCAGGTCCAGCGGCACGGGTTTCACGGCCAGCTTCTCATAGCCTTCGGTCGCGCCATAGGCCGCGTTGCGGTGGTTGCGCATCACGCGCAGCATATGCGCCTTGTTGCGCTTGTAGCCGGCAAACGGACCCAGTTCCTTGGCCATCTCGGCCGAGGTGGCATAGGCCACGCCGGTCATGATCGCGGTCAGCGCACCGCAGAGCGCGCGGCCCTCGTCGCTGTCATAGCCAAAGCCCATGTTCATCAGAAGGCCGCCGATATTGGCGTAACCCAGCCCCAGCGTGCGGAACTCGTAGCTCAGCTGCGCGATCTCCTGGCTGGGGAACTGCGCCATGGTGACCGAGATTTCCAGCGTCACGGTCCAAAGGCGCGTGGCGTGTACATAGGCTTCCGCATCGAAATTGGTGCCGTCGAAGAATTGCAGCAGGTTCATCGATGCCAGGTTACAGGCCGTATCGTCGAGGAACATATATTCCGAGCACGGGTTCGAGCCGCGGATGGCGCCGTCTTCCGGGCAGGTGTGCCAGGCGTTGACGGTGTCGTGATACTGGATGCCCGGATCGGCACAGGCCCATGCGGCATGGCCCACCTTCTCCCACAGCTCACGGGCCGGGATTTCCTTGACCACCTTGCCGTCGGTCCGGTTGGTCAGCGGCCACATCGCGTCGTCCTTGACCGCCTTCAGGAAGGCATCGGTCACGCGGATCGAGTTGTTGGAGTTCTGCCCGGAAACGGAGGCGTATGCTTCACTGTCCCAGTCGGTGTCATAGGTCGGAAACTCGATGCTCTCGTAGCCTTGGCGAGCATAGTCCAGCACGCGCTTGACATAGGTTTCCGGAATGGCCGACTTTTTCGCGCCGCGAATGGCGTCTTTGAGTTGTGCGTTCTTTGCAGGGTCGACCGCATCCTCGGTGCTGCCGTCCCAGGCGCGGATCGCGCCGAAGATGTCATTGAGTTTGGACTCGTGCATCTTGGAGCCGGCGACGATCGACGCCACCTTCTGTTCCTCGATGACCTTCCAGTTGATGAAATCCTCGATATCGGGGTGGTCGACGTCGCAGATCACCATCTTGGCGGCGCGGCGCGTGGTGCCGCCCGACTTGATGGCGCCCGCCGCGCGGTCGCCGATTTTCAGGAAGCCCATCAGGCCGCTGGACTTGCCGCCGCCCGACAGCGGCTCGTTGGCCGCCCGCAGCGAGGAAAAGTTGGTGCCGGTGCCCGAACCGTACTTGAACAGGCGGGCCTCGCGCACCCACAGATCCATGATGCCACCGTCGCCGACAAGGTCGTCCTTGACCGACTGGATGAAACACGCATGGGGCTGCGGGTGCTCATAGGCGCTGCTCGATTTGGTCAGTTCGCCCGTCTTGAAATCCACGTAGTAGTGGCCCTGGCCGGGGCCGTCGATGCCGTAGGCCCAGTGCAGGCCGGTGTTGAACCATTGCGGGCTGTTGGGCGCCGCCATCTGCCGCGCCAGCATAAAGCGCATCTCGTCGAAATAGGCGCGGGCGTCTTGCTCGGTGGAGAAATAGCCACCCTTCCAGCCCCAATAGGCCCAGGCGCCGGCGAGACGGTCAAAGACCTGCTTGGCGCTGGTCTCGCCGGTTTTCGGCGTGTCGTCGCTGGCGGGGACCGAGCGCCACAGGAACTCGGGCACGTCCTTTTCCTCAACCTTCTTCAACGCGGTGGGCACGCCGGCCTTGCGAAAGTATTTCTGGGCGATCACGTCGCTGGCGACCTGGCTCCACTTCGCGGGGACCTCGACCTCGTCCAGCTTGAACACGGTGGTGCCATCGGGGTTGCGGATTTCCGAACTCGTCGTGACGAAGTCCAGCTCCGCGTATGCGTCCTGACCTGCCTTGGTAAACTTTCTTTCGATCTTCATCTTGGCTGCCCCATGATCCAGCGTTATTCGACCAGCACGACCTTTGGCCGCGAACCCTGCAAGTCAGTGAACCGGGCGACAAAACCCATCCCTACCGATACGCCGCATCCGGCTGCACCTGGCTTGACCCGGCCAAAGCCGGTGGAATTCTTGAGGTCTGTCCCTACCCGGATCCGCTCCACTATATCTTGTGGCTTGCTGACCCGCTCACACAAACTGACGTATTGGGACATACACGGTCAACGAATTTTTTACCTTGTTTGCCGAAAAATTTCAGTTGACCGGCTTATCCACAACGAGGGGTTCGGGCCTGTTGCGATTCATTCCATCACCTTGCGCCGACGCTGCCGGAATTGGGGGCAGGAAAAGCGCTTTTATCCTTGCGGCTTAGCCGGTTCTGAACGGAGCAGTTCGGGCGTTCGGACAGGTGTTGCTCAAAAACCCACCACATATAGTATCCACAGACGGATGTTAGCCCCATATAGAGCGCTTCCACCGGCGCGCACGGGTGAGCACCGGCGAATCCGCAGAATCACCGTCAGGGGAAGTGGTGTGAGTTGTCATCGAATGGTGGTCGGGGCGGCAGGATTCGAACCTACGACCCCCTGTACCCAAAACAGGTGCGCTACCAGACTGCGCCACGCCCCGGACCGTGGCGCCCCGTGTAGCCAGCTTTGGGGAGAATGGAAAGCCCCTTTGCGACGCGCCCAGAAACTGCGCGACATGTCATCCCGGACTTGATCCGGGATCTCGGGCCAGGAGGTCCCGGGTCAGGCCCGGGACGGGCGCAATGACCTATTCGGTGTTGCAGGGCCAGGCCGCCGCCTCGGCCCCGATCGCCGGGTGGCGTAATTCGGTGCCTTCGGAAATGCCCATCGGTCGTGCCATGCCACCGTTGATCTCCAGCACGTACTGGATGGCGTCGCCACCGAAGATCAGCGTCTCGTCCAGGGGCTGGGCCTCGTGATGCACCTTCTGCACCGTGCCGGTTGCGTCGAGAAAGATGATGTCGAGCGGTATGAGCGTGTTGCGCATCCAGAACCGCACCGGGCGCGGCGCGGGATAGGCAAAGAGCATTCCCGCCGAGCGGGCCATGCTTTCGCGGTTCATCAGCCCCTGCGCTCGCTCGGCATTGTCGTCGGCCAGTTCTACCGTGAAGCTGGCCGTGCCCCAGTCGCCGCGCAGGTCGACCTTGTCTTCGCGGCAGGCGCCCATCGCCGCCCCGGCCATCAGCACCAGCGCGACCGTCCCCGTCAGGAGCCTTTGGATTCCTTGACCGCCATTTCCCATCCACACACCTCCGTGGCCATGCGGCCGCGTTTACCTTCTATCACACGAATGGCAAGCGCCTCGCCCGGCTGCAAGTCCGCAAGGCCCGAGCGGCGCAACACTTCTATGTGAACGAACACGTCCTCGTCGCGCCCGAAGGTGTTGGCAAAGCCGAAACCCTTGCCCTTGTCGAACCATTTCACCCGCGCCGGTTCCAGCGGGGCGGCGCGGATCACCTCGGGGTCGATGCCTTCCAGGTCGGCAAGCCCGGTGGCGTCGGCATCTTCGGGCGGTTCGATCTCCAGCACCTCCACGGCCTGCACGCCACGGTCCGTCTCCTGCACTGTCAGCAGGATACCCGCGCGGTCGGCAACAGAGCTTTGTCCGAAGTTGCGCAGCACATTGGCATGCAGCAGTATGTCCGGGCCACCCTCGTCGGCCACGACAAAGCCGAACCCCTTGACGGGATCGAACCACTTCACGTGGCCATGCAGTCGCCTGGTGTCGTTGTCCGAGTTGTCCACGTTCACTGTCTGGTTTGGCCGTTTTGACCGGCTGTTGCGGAATATTGCGCCGAAGTCGCCCATTGTTTCAAGAGAATCCCATAGCGTTCAAAGGTTTGCACGCGTCACGGCAGCGGATTCAAGGGCTCAGCCGTGTGATTTCCCAAGCATTATCATGTGCTTCCCGCCGCCAGACGAAGCGATCATGCAGACGAAATGCCCCATCCGCCCAGAATTCAATTTCAACCGGAGCGATACGAAACCCGCCCCAAAACGCGGGACGCGGTGGATTCGGGCCCTTCGCGGCCGTCACGCGCGCCACTTCGGCCATCAGGTCGGTGCGCGATTCCAAAGGCTGCGACTGTTTCGATGCCCAGGCCCCCAGCCGGCTCTTGAGCGAACGGGAGGCGAAATAGGTATCGGCCTCCGGCCCCTCCTCGCGGGTGACGGTGCCGCGCACCCGGATCTGGCGGCGCAGCGATTTCCAGTGCAGCACCAGGGCGGCCTTGCCGGTGGCGCCGATTTCGCGGCCCTTGGCGCTGTCGTAATTCGTGTAAAAGACGAAACTGTCCGCGCCGATGCTTTTCAGCAGCACCATGCGCACATTGGGCATCCCGTCCGCGTCCACCGTGGCCAGAGCCATGGCGTTGGGGTCGTTGATCTCCGTCTCCTCGGCCTCGGCCAGCCAGGTGCGCGCGATCTCGAACGGATCGTCGCCCGCGAATTTGCCGCTTCTGTCGGTCATGCCGTCCTTCCCGTCCTGTCGTTTCCTGCGCTAGACCGCGCGGCGCGATTGCGCAAGCGCAACCTGTCCCGTCCGCTACGTCCCGGCGCCTGTATGCGGTCGCATCCGGTCTTTGGCTTGATGCACCTTGGCCAATCGCCTAAAGCAGTCAGACAATCGAAGTGGGCCGAGGGCACTGAATGTCAAATCAACTGATGGCGGGCAAGCGTGGGCTGATCATGGGATTGGCCAATGACAAATCCATTGCATGGGGAATCGCCAAGGCCTGCGCCGACGCCGGTGCCGAACTGGCCTTTTCCTACCAGGGCGAGGCGCTGCTGAAACGCGTCAAACCACTGGCCGAGGAACTGGGCAGCGATACCATCCTGCCCTGCGACGTGGCGGACATGGCCTCGATCGGCGCGCTTTTCGACGCGCTGGAGGAGAAGTGGGGCAAGATCGACTTCCTTGTTCACGCCATCGGCTTTTCCGACAAGAACGAGCTGCGCGGCCGCTACGTCGACACCAGCCGCGAGAACTTCATCAAGACGATGGACATCTCGGTCTATTCCTTCACCGCCGTGGCCCACCGCGCGGAGAAGATGATGCCCGACGGCGGCTCGATGCTGACGCTGACCTACTATGGCGCCGAGCAGGTGATGCCGCATTACAACGTCATGGGCGTGGCCAAGGCCGCGCTCGAGGCGTCGGTGAAGTACCTGGCCGAGGATCTGGGCCGTGACGGCATCCGCGTGAACGCCATTTCCGCCGGTCCGATCCGCACGCTGGCCGCCAGCGGCATCGGCGATTTCCGCTATATCCTGAAATGGAACGAGCTGAACTCGCCCCTGCGCCGCAACATCACGATCGAGGACGTCGGCAAGTCCGCGCTTTATCTTCTCAGCGATCTGGGCAGCGGCACCACGGGCGAGAACCTGCACGTGGACGCAGGCTATCACATCGTGGGCATGAAGGCCGTGGACGCCCCCGACATCGACAAGAGCTGACACCCATGACCGACCGCCTGCCCCACGAAAAAGGTTTTCACGTCAGCTGGGACCAGTTGCACCGCGACGCGCGGGCGCTGGCCTGGCGGTTGCAGGACGAGGCGCCCGCCGATGCCGACTGGAAGGCCGTTGTCGCCATCACACGCGGCGGCATGGCTCCGGCGATGATCGTCGCGCGCGAGCTGGACATTCGCGCGGTCGATACGATCAGCGTGAAATCCTATGACCACCAGACGCAAGGCAAGCCGAAGATCCTGAAATCCCCCGACCCCGACCTCGTGGGCGATGGCGAGGGGGTACTGATCGTCGATGACCTGGTCGATACCGGCAAGACGCTGGAAGTGGTCCGCGCCGCCCTGCCCAAGGCGCATGTGGCCACGGTCTATGCCAAGCCGCAGGGGCGCGAACTGGTCCATACCTTCGTGACCGAGGTCAGCCAGGACACGTGGATATTCTTCCCGTGGGACATGGCCCTGCAATATGTAGAGCCCTATCGCGGGGTTTGAGGGTACAGCATGCCAAGCCGCACCGAGACCACCTTTTCGCCCCCGGTGATGGAGGCGCGGCGCTGGCTCGACGGCGTCAACTTCCCGCCCGAGCGCCCGCTGATCAACGTCAGCCAGGCTGCGCCGGTGGACCCGCCGCCCGACCAGTTGCGCCGCGTCATCGCCGAGGCCGCACTGAACGAGCCGCAAGCGCATCTCTACGGCCCCGTCCTGGGCCGCCCCGACCTGCGCGAGGAAGTGGCCCGCCAATGGTGCGGCGCCTATGGCGGCGCCATCGCGGCAGACCAGGTCGCCATCACCTCGGGCTGCAACCAGGCCTTCGCCGCCACCATTGCCGGGCTCTGCACCGAGGGCGACGAGGTCATCCTGCCCACCCCGTGGTACTTCAATCACAAGATGTGGCTCGACATGCAGGGCGTCACCTCCGTGCCCCTGCCCACCGATGACGCGCTGCTGCCCGACCCCGCGCGGGCCGAGACCCTGATCACCCCGCGCACGCGGGCCATCTCATTGGTCACACCGAACAACCCCGGCGGCGTGGAATATCCCGCCCAGCTGGTGCGCGCCTTCTTCGATCTCGCCCGCCGTCACGGCCTCGCCCTGATCGTGGACGAGACCTACCGCGATTTCGACGCCCGCAGCGGCGCGCCGCATGACCTCTTCACCGATCCCGACTGGGACGAGACTCTTGTGCAACTCTATTCCTTCTCCAAGGCCTACCGCCTGACCGGCCACCGCGTCGGCGCCATGGTCGCCAGCCGCGCGCGCCTGGCCGAGGCCGAGAAGTTCCTCGACACCGTCACCATCTGCCCCAACCAGCTTGGCCAGATCGCCGCCCTGTGGGGGATGCAGAACCTCAGCCAATGGCTGGCCGGCGAACGCGACGAGATCCTCGACCGCCGCGCCGCCATTTCCGACAACATGGACAAGATCGACGGCAAAGGCTGGAAACTGATGGGCTGTGGGGCGTACTTCGCCTATCTCCGCCACCCGTTTGCCATACCGTCCGATGAACTGGCCCGAAAACTGGTGGCCGAGGCCGGCATCCTGCTCTTGCCCGGCACCATGTTCCAGCCCGCCGATGCGCCCCAGGGACAGCGCGAGCTGCGCCTGGCCTTCGCCAACGTGAACCGCGCCGAGATCGGCACGCTCTTCGACCGGCTGGCCGCGCTTGACTGGCCCCTTGCTCCTCGCTGAAACCGGCCTTAGACAGGCCTGAACGCAAGAGCAGCCCCGGGGGAGGCCAAATGGCAGCCAAAAGCATCACGAAACCGCTTGTCTGGATACTGATGGGTCTTCTGATCCTCGGCCTCGGCGGCTTCGGCGTCACCAGCCTGTCGGGCACCCTGCGCACCGTCGGCACCGTGGGCGAGGCCGAGATCTCGGTCCAGGACTATTTCCAGGGCCTTCAGAACGAGATCCGCGCCGCCGAGGCCGACCGCGGCGAAAGCATCAGCTTTGCCCAGGCCCAGCAGATGAACATCCCCCAGCGGGTCATGGGCCAGCTGACCGTGCAGGGCGCGCTGGACCATGAAACCATCGTCAACAACATCTCGGTGGGCGACGCGAACCTGGCCGACCAGATCACCTCGATGCAGCAATTCACCGGCCCCGGCGGCGAGTTCGACCGCGAAGCTTACCGTTTCACGCTCGACCGCATGGGCATGAACGAGGCCGAGTTCGAGGACGACATCCGCCGCGAGATCGCCCGCAGCTTCGTGCAGGCCGGCGTGCTGTCGGGCGTGACCATGCCCGAGGTCTATACCGAGACCATGCTGAACTATCTCGGTGAGCGGCGCGGCATCGAATGGGCCGTTCTGGAACGCGGCGATCTGGAGGTCGGCCTGCCAGACCCCACCGACGAAGAGCTGGCCGCCTACCATGCCGAGAACGAGGCGCTGTTCACCCGCCCAGAGGTCAAGCGCATCACCTATGCATGGCTGACGCCCGAAATGATCCTCGACACGGTCGAGGTGGACGAGCAGGCCCTGCGCGACGCCTACGAGGCACGGCGCGACGAATTCGTACAGCCCGAGCGCCGGCTGGTGGAACGTCTGGTCTTTTCCGACACCGAAGCGGCCCAAGCGGCGATGGCGCGGCTGGACGAGGGCGAGGTCAGCTTCGAGGATCTGGTGGCCGAACGCGGGCTCGAGCTTGCCGACACCGACATGGGCACCGTCGAGGCCGCCGATCTGGGGGAGGCCGCCGAAACGGTGTTCGAGGCCGCGCCCTCCGAAGTGGTGGGCCCCCTGCCCAGCAGCATCGGGCCCGCGCTGTTTCGTGTGAACGCGGTGCTTCAGGCACAGGAAACCACCTTTGAAGAGGCCGAGCCGGAACTGCGCGACATCATCGCCGCCGACCGCGCCCGCCGCGTGGTCGAGGGCCGGGTCGACGCCGTCGACGACCTCCTGGCCGGCGGCGCCACCATCGAGGATCTGGGCGCCGAGACCGCGATGCGCGTGGCCAGCATCGACTGGCACCCCGGCATGTCCGAGGATATCGCCGCCTATGAAGGCTTTCGCGACGCGGCCGCGAACCTCAGCCAGGACGACTACCCCGAGGTGATCGAGCTGGAGGATGGCGGCATCTTCGCCATGCGCCTCGACGAGGTCGTGCCCCCGACCCTGCAACCGCTCGACGAGGTGCGCGACGCCGTTACCGAGGCCTGGACCCAGACCAAGATCAACGAGCTTCTGCGCGAACAGGTGGCCGGCAAGGTCGGCCGCCTCGCCACCGGCGAAAGCTTCGAGGAGGTCGAGCTGACCGTCGATGGCAGTGAGGAGGTCACCCGCCGCGGCTTCATCGAGGAGGCGCCGCCGGAATTCATCGAGACCGTCTTCGGCATGGAGGCCGGCGAGGTCCAGGTGATCAACGGCAACGGACGCATCTTCGTGCTGAAGCTGAACACGATCCAGGAGCCGGATGCCGAGGATGGCGACCTGCAACAGATCGAGCAGTTCGTGCGCAACGAGACAGCGGGCAGCCTGTCGCAGGACCTCTTTCAGGTGCTGGCCAACGACATCCGCACCCGCGCCGGTGTCAATTTCGACCAGGGCGCGCTCAACGCCGTGCACAACAACTTCCAGTAAGGGTACCTGCGTTGGACCTCATCCCGTCATTCGAGACATTCGCCAAGGGCTACGAGGCCGGACAGAACCAGGTCGTCTACGCCCGGCTGGCCGCCGATCTGGACACGCCCGTGTCGCTGATGCTGAAGCTGACGGGCGCGGCCCGCGACGCGTTTTTGCTGGAATCGGTGACCGGCGGCGAGGTACGCGGGCGCTACTCGATGATCGGGCTGAAACCGGATCTCGTCTGGCAGTGCCACGGCGAGAGCAGCCGCATCAACCGACAGGCGCGTTTTGACAGCGACGCGTTCGAGCCGCTGGAGGGCTCCCCGCTCGACACCCTGCGCGCGCTTCTCGCCGAAAGCCGCATCGACCTGCCGGGCGATCTGCCTGCCGCCAGCGCCGGCCTCTTCGGCTACCTGGGCTATGACATGATCCGGCTGGTGGAACACCTGCCCAACGTGAACCCCGACCCGCTGGGTCTGCCCGACGCCGTGATGATCCGCCCCTCGGTGGTGGCCGTGCTCGACGGGGTCAAGGGCGAGGTGATCGTCGTGGCCCCCGCCTGGGTCAGCGACGGGCAAAGCCCCCGCGCCGCCTATGCCCAGGCCGCCGAGCGGGTGATGGACGCGGTGCGCGATCTCGAACGCGCCCTGCCCCAGCAGGCCCGCGACCTGCGCGACGCGGTCGAGGCAGGCGAGCCGGTCAGCAACTTCACCCGCGAGGGCTACAAGGCCGCGGTGGAGCAGGCCAAGGAATATATCCGCGCGGGCGACATCTTTCAGGTCGTGCCCAGCCAGCGCTGGACGCAGGATTTCCCGCAACCGCCCTTCGCGCTCTATCGCAGCCTGCGGCGCACCAACCCGTCGCCCTTCATGTTCTATTTCAACTTCGGCGACTTCCAGGTGGTGGGCGCCAGCCCCGAAATCCTTGTCCGCGTCATGAACGGCGAGGTCACGATCCGCCCCATCGCCGGCACCCGCCCCCGCGGCGCCACTCCCGAAGAGGACCGCGCCAACGAGGCGGACCTGCTGGGCGATCAAAAGGAGCTGGCCGAGCACCTGATGCTGCTGGATCTGGGCCGCAACGACGTGGGCCGCGTGGCGAAGATCGGCACAGTGCGCCCCACCGAGGAATTCATCATCGAGCGCTATTCCCACGTCATGCATATCGTGTCGAACGTGGTGGGCGGGCTTTCCGAGGATCACGACGCACTTTCCGCCCTTCTGGCCGGCCTGCCCGCCGGCACCGTGTCAGGCGCCCCCAAGGTCCGCGCGATGGAGATCATCGACGAGCTGGAGCCGGAAAAACGCGGCGTCTATGGCGGCGGCGTGGGCTATTTCAGCTGCACCGGCGACATGGACGTGTGCATTGCCCTGCGCACGGCGGTGGTGAAGGACGGCAAGCTTTACATCCAGGCGGGCGGCGGCGTGGTCTATGACAGCGACGCCGAGGCCGAGTACATGGAGACCGTGCACAAATCCAACGCCATCCGCCGCGCCGCCGCCGATGCCACCCGCTTCACCGGCAACGGCAACGCGTAGGGTGGGGTTTCACCCCACCTTGACGGGGTTACACCCCACCTTGACCGGGTTTCACCCCACCATCACCCGCATCCCATGCTGATCCTCTTCAACAAACCCATGGGCGTCCTGTCGCAATTCACCGACACGGGCACCGAGGGCAGCCCTCGCCCCACCCTCTCGGACTTCATCGACGTCCCCGGCGTCTATCCCGCCGGGCGGCTCGACCGCGACAGCGAGGGGCTCTTGCTGCTGACCGACGACGGCAAGCTTCAGGCGCGCCTGTCGAACCCGAAATTCAAGACCGAGAAAACCTATCTGGTGCAGGTCGAGGGGCAACCCGACGCCACCGCGCTCGATGCGCTGACCAGCGGCGTCACGCTGAAGGACGGCCTCACCCGGCCCGCCAAGGTCCGCCACATCGGCCCGCCCGACCTTTGGCCGCGTGACCCGCCGGTGCGGTTCCGCAAATCCGTACCCGACTGCTGGCTGGAAATCACCATTTCGGAAGGCCGCAACCGGCAGGTCCGCCGCATGACGGCCCATGTCGGCCACCCCACCCTGCGGCTGGTGCGCTGGCGGGTGGGCGACTTCAGCCTGGACGGGATCGACCCGGGAACATGGCGCGAGGCCTGAGCAGGGCGACGCTTCCCGCACAGACCGGCCGTAGCACCCGGGTTTTGAACCGCCCTACTCCGTCGTGGGTGTGAATGTCAGCGTCGCAACCACACCTTGCGCGCCGTTCCGCAGGTCCAGCTCAGTGCCAAGCTCGATGCAGACCACTTCCGCGACCTTCATGCCCAGGCCAGTCGCCTTTGCCCCTTGATCGGGCGGAAGACCGACACCGGTATCGGAACAGGTCAGCCGCAGGCGCCCATCCGGTTCGAACCCGAGATTGATCATCACCGCGCCCGCCTGCCCGTCGGGAAACCCGTGCTTGAAGGAATTCGCCGCAAATTCGTTCACGAAAGTGCCCAGGGCGACCGCCTGCTGCGCCACGACCGACACCGGCACCGTCGCGACCTCGACCGTGACGCCGGCAGGCGCCAGCCCCTCAAGGCGCGCGCAGACCCCGGCAAGATACTGACCCAATTCAACCACGCTGTGTTCGTCGGAATGATACAGCATCTCGTGCAGTTGCGTCAGCGCGTCGATCCGCGTCTTGACCATCGACAGGGCCTGCTTCGCCTCCTCCGCCGCAAATGCTCTGGTTTGCAGATTGGTAAAGGACGACAGCGATTGCAGCGAGTTCTTAACCCTGTGATCCACCTCGCGGCGCAGGATGTCTGCCGACCGCAGCGCCTTGCGCATCTCCAGCATGGTCATGACCTGCCGCGCCAGAACCCGCAGCGTGTCGCGTTGCAAGGGGTCAGTTCGCGGGGCTCATAGTCCAGAACGCACAGCGTGCCCAGCGGCAGCCCCTCCTGCGTGGTCAGCAGCGCGCCGGCATAAAAGCGCAGGCCCGGCTCGCCGCAGCACAGCGGGTTGTCCTGCATCCGGGGATCTGCAAGCGTATCCTGGATCTCGGCAAACTCCTCTTCCAGGATCACATGGGCACAGATCGAGGTGGCCAGCGGCGTCTCACGCACGCCAAGCCCGGTTTCGGCCTTGAACCATTGCCGTTCCGCATCGATGAAATTGACCACCGAGATCGCCGTGCCGCAGGCCGCCGCGGCCAGCTTTACGATCTCGTCGAATTCCTGCTCCGGATCCGTGTCGAGGATCTCGAAGTCGCGAAGCGCAGAAAGCCTGTCCTGCTGAAGTGGATGACGAAGCGCTTCCATGAAGATATTAGTCCTGAGTTCTGACCTATAGGTCAAGGGCGATGCCGGGTTCACTGCGGAATTCGCCGGGACACGCGTTTGCGTATCAAACGCCTTTACGACATTTTTTGCGCGCGGCGCAACCGGCGTTGCGCAGACCGCAACGTCAGCCGGGACCGGAGTGCGCATCGCGAAACATCAGCCGAGAACCGCGTCGCCGCGCACTCGGGTCTATCACGATCTTGCAATTATCGGTTCAAGCACGCCGGGGACGGCCAAGCGCACCCGCTCACGCCAAAGTTTTTTACAGCCTACTGGTCGAGCGGCGCAGGCGGCTCCTCGACCACCTCGTTCGGCTCTTCCGTGGCTTCGTTGGTCCAGAAGCCCCCAAACACCATGATCCCCACCAGCAGGACGAAGCCGATCGGGATCATCGCGTAGAGCAGGCTGCGGGGCATACCGCGGCTCGGTTTCTCGTCGTGGTCCATGATGTCCTCTTTTCGGTATCGAGGACTCAACACGGGAAGGGCACAGCCTGTTCCGTCCGATGCGCAGCCGGACTGAACGATCAGCGCAGAAAGAGCGGATATCCGCGCCCCCCGGGATTCGACCAAGGGACCGCAGGACCAAAAATCCCTACTCGGCCGTCAGCACCGCCGAGACCGGCGCCAGTGCCACGCTGGCCGCGCGGTCCTGCAGGCCCCAGAGCAGAAGCGCGCTGATCGTGTCGGGGCGCAGGCGGCCCACCATGATCACGCCGCCCTCTTCCTGCCCTGCGCGGAACGCGGCCTGGTCGAGGAACCGGCGCACCGCCGCCGCACTCTGCCCATTGGAGTCGAAGTCGCGGAACACCGTGGCCGAGGGCACGCCCTCGCGCGCGATGAGCTTCTGCGCGGTGTTCAGCCCGTTGGGGAACATCACCAGGCCATGACCGCTGTCCTTCAGGATCGGCGCCAGCTGCTCGGCTGCTTCACGGCTCGATTGAAGGCCCGTTCCGGTGCCTTCGAACACCGCCACGGCTTCGGGCACGGCCTCGAGGAACACGCTCATCGAGGTTTCCGCATCGCTGGCAGCGGCGTTCTGCGGCAGGTTGACCAAGGCCAGAACCTCCATCCCCGCATCGCGATAACGGGCGGCGATTTCGGCCGCGTCCGGGCGCGAGGCGTCGACGGCAAAGCTCAGCGGATAGGGAAAATCCCCCAGCGCGGCGGGACCGATCGGGCTGGTGCCGTCGTCGATCAGGATGATCGACATCAGCGGTTTGTTCTCGGGGTTCTCGAACTCCGCGGCGAAACGTTCGACGGGCGGCAGGGTTTCTGCCTCGGTCTCCTCGGCCGCGTCGTCGGCCCCCACCTCACCGGTCTCAGGCTCGGGTTGGGGTTCGGGGTCGGGGTCGATGGCGGTGGGCAGACGGTCGGTGGTCACGCCTTCGGCGATGTCGCCAATCGTGCCGGTTTCCGCCGCTTCGGTCGTGGCCTCGGCGGCATCCTCGCCCGCCTCTGCCGAAGGCGTGGCGGGCTCTGCCGCGTTTTGCGGTGCATCGACGACAGGATCCTCCTGCGGCTCCGGCGTCGCCACGTCGCTGGCGGGGGACTCCGGCGTGCTTTCCGGCGTGTTGTCCGAAGTTGTCTCTTCACTAACCTCGGTCTCCGCCTCAGCCTGCGTTTCGCTGTCCGCCGCCGGGGTCGCGTCGCTCTCGGCCTCCGGCGCGTCCGCGCCTTCAGGCTCGGCCTGCGGCTCGGGGAACGCGGCACTTTCCTCTTCCGCCTCGGGCAGCACCGGCTGCGCCGGCTCGGTCGAGATCGACAGGTCGTCCTCGCCCGCCGGCGCCTCGGGTGCCTGAGCCTGCGGGTTGGGCAGCACCGGCTCCTCGGTGCCGACACTCAGGGCGCCGTCACCCTGCGGTGCCTCCGGCGCGCTCAGGCCCACCTCGGGCTGACCGGTTTCGGGCAGCCCCGACGAGGTGGTGTCAGCGCCGTCCAACGAACTCAGGTCGTCAGGCTCGGGCGCGATCACCTGCGGCACGGCATCGGGCGTGGGCGTGTCCTGCAACTGCGGCAGCGAGGCCGCGTCGTCGTCGCGCGACTGGTCGAACTCCGACCCCGCCGGCACTTCTACCGGTGTCGCCTCGGGTGGGGTATCCCCCGGCATTCCGCTCAGCACCGAGGCCCCGGCCAGAAGCACTCCCGACAAGGCCGTTCCCGACACCACTCCGGCAAGAAATCCGCGTAACACTGCTTTTGCCCCCTTATTTCTTTCTTAACAGTTTTGCGCCTCTTGACCCTGCCGCGCAACCCTGAGCATCTATACCCCGATTGAAGCCCCGGGTCATAGGTCCGAAATGACACGGCACGGACGGGAAATTGGCGACATGCTGCTGCTCATCGATAACTACGACAGTTTCACCTACAACCTCGTGCAATATGTGGGCGAGCTGGGCGCAAACGTGCAGGTGCACCGCAACGACGCGCTGAACGTGCAGGACGCGATGGCGATGAAACCCGCGGGCATCCTGTTGTCCCCCGGCCCCGGCACGCCGTCGCAGGCGGGCATCTGCAAGGCGCTGATCGAGGCGGCGGCGGACACGCGCACGCCGCTCTTGGGCGTCTGCCTCGGGCATCAGGCCATCGGCGAGGTCTTCGGCGGCACCGTCACGCGCCATTCCGATATCGTGCACGGCAAGATGGGTACCATGCACCACACCGCCGCGGGCGTTTTCTCGGGGCTACCCACGCCCTTCGAGGCGACGCGCTATCACAGCCTTGTCGTGGCGCGCGACACCTGCCCGGATGTGCTTGATATCACGGCGGAACTCGACGACGGCACGATCATGGGACTGCAACACAAATCGCTGCCCATCCACGGCGTGCAGTTCCATCCCGAATCGATCCGCTCGGAACACGGGCACGCCCTTTTGCGGAATTTCCTCGACGTGATGAAGGTGCCCGCGTGAGTGACAGCCTGAAGCCCCTCATCGCCGCCGCCGCAGACCGCGCGCTCAGCCGCGAAGAGGCGGAGGCCGCGTTCACCACCCTTTTTGAGGGCGAGGCGACGCCGGCGCAGATGGGCGGCTTCCTGATGGCCCTGCGCACGCGCGGCGAGACGGTGGACGAATACGCCGCCGCCGCCGCCGTGATGCGCGCCAAGTGCAACAAGGTTCGCGCGCCCGAGGGCGCGATGGACATCGTCGGCACCGGGGGCGACGGCAAGGGCACGCTCAACATCTCGACCGCCACCGCCTTTGTCGTGGCGGGCGCGGGCGTGCCGGTGGCCAAGCACGGCAACCGCAACCTCAGCTCCAAATCCGGCGCGGCCGATGCCCTCACGCAGATGGGCGTCAACGTGATGGTCGGCCCGAAAGTCGTTGAAAAGGCGTTGGAAAAGGCCGGTATCGCCTTCATGATGGCGCCGATGCATCACCCCGCGATGGCCCATGTCGGCCCCGTGCGGGCGGAACTTGGAACGCGCACGATCTTCAACATCCTTGGGCCCCTGACCAACCCCGCAGGCGTCAAGCGCCAGCTGACGGGTGCTTTCAGTCCCGACCTCATCCGCCCCATGGCGGAAACCCTTGGGAAACTCGGGTCCGAACGCGCCTGGCTGGTCCACGGCGGCGACGGCACCGACGAGTTGAGCATTTCCGCCCCCAGCCAGCTCGCCGCGCTGGAGGAAGACGGCACGATCCGCGAAACTGAAATCCACCCCGAGGATGCGGGCCTGCCCGTCCACCCGTTCGAGGATATCCTGGGCGGCACGCCCGAGGAGAACGGCCGCGCCTTCCGTGCCCTGCTGGACGGGGCGCCGGGGGCCTACCGCGATGCCGTGCTGCTCAATGCCGCCGCAGCGCTGGTGGTGGCGGGCCACGCGGATGACCTCAGACAAGGCGTCGAACAGGCCCGCGACAGTATCGACAGCGGCGCCGCGAAATCGCGCATCGAAACGCTTGCCAGAATAACATCGGAGGCCGCATGAGCACGCCGTCCATCCTTGAGAAGATCAAGGCCTACAAGCTTGAGGAAGTCGCCTCAGCCAAGGCCAACAAGCCTTTGGAAACGTTGGAAAACGAGGCCGCGAACGCCCCGCCCGTGCGCCCCTTTGGCGATGCACTCCTGCAGGCCAGCAAGACCGGCTTCGGCCTGATTGCCGAGATCAAGAAGGCCAGCCCCTCCAAGGGCCTCATCCGCGAGGATTTCGACCCCGCCGCGCTCGCCGCCGCCTATGCCGAGGGCGGCGCCACCTGCCTGTCGGTCCTGACCGACACGCCCAGCTTCCAGGGCGCCCCCGAATACCTGGTGCAGGCCCGCGAAGCCTGCGACCTGCCGGTGCTGCGCAAGGATTTCCTTTACGATCCCTACCAGGTTGTCGAGGCCCGCGCCTGGGGCGCGGACTGCATCCTGATCATCATGGCCTCGGTCAGCGACGCCCAGGCCATCGAGTTGGAAGAGGCCGCCATCGCGCAAGGCATGGACTCGCTGATCGAGGTACATAACGAGGCGGAACTGGAACGCACCGGCGTGCTGAAATCCAACCTTCTTGGCATCAATAACCGCGATCTGAACACGTTCGAGACCTCGCTCGACGTGACCAAGCGACTGGCCCGGCTGGCGCCGATCGAGCACCTGCTGATCTCGGAAAGCGGTCTTTACACCAATGCCGACCTGACCGAGATGGCACGCTACGGCACCCGCTGCTTTCTCATCGGCGAAAGCCTGATGCGGCAGGAGAACGTCACCGCCGCCACCCGCGATATCCTGTCGGGCTCCACCTCGGCGGCGCACGTCTGATGGCCGGGCTGACGCATTTCGACGGCAAGGGCGACGCGCACATGGTCGACGTCTCGGACAAGGACGTGACGAACCGCGTGGCGGTGGCCGAGGCGCACATCAAGATGGCGCCGGAAACGTATGATATCATTACAGAAGGCCGCGCCAAGAAGGGCGACGTCCTGTCCGTCGCGCGGCTCTCCGGCATCATGGGCGCCAAGCGCACGTCCGAGCTGATCCCGCTCTGCCACCCCCTGCCCATCGCCAAGGTCGCGGTGGAACTCACTCCCGACCCCGACCTGCCCGGCATCCGTATCGAGGCGACCGTCAAGACCACCGGCCAGACCGGGGTCGAGATGGAGGCTCTGACCGCGGCCAGCACCGCCGCCCTTACGGTCTATGACATGGCCAAAGCCGTGGACCGCGCGATGCAAATCGGCGGGCTGCGCGTTGTGCTGAAAGACGGCGGAAAATCAGGTCGTTACGAGGCGACATGATCACCGTCGACGAGGCCCTTGACCATCTCTTCTCGCTCGTCTCACCTTTGGAGCCGGAAACCGTTCCCTTGCGCGAGGCGCATGGCCGGGTCCTCGCGCAATATGCCGAGGCGCGGCGCGATCAGCCACCCTTCGATGCTTCCTCGATGGACGGCTACGCGCTGAAGGCATCCGAGGCCAAACCGGGCGCCAGTTTCGACGTCATCGGCGAATCCGCCGCCGGGCATGGGTTTGCGGGCTCCGTCGGCGCGGCCCAGGCCGTGCGCATCTTCACCGGCGCGCCGGTGCCCGAGGGCGCCGACAAGGTCGTGATCCAGGAGGACGTCACCCGCGACGGCGCCCGCATCACCCTGGGCGACAGGCTGGAGGAGAAGCCGAACATCCGCCCCCGCGGCGACGACTTCCGCATCGGCGACCGGATCGAGGCCCCGCGCCTGCTCTCCCCCGAGGATGTGGCGCTTTTGGCCTCGATGAACGTGGCCGAGGTCACCGTCACCCGCAAACCCAAGGTGGCCCTCATCGCCACCGGCGACGAACTGGTGATGCCGGGCGAAGACCCCGGCCCGGACCAGATCATCGCGTCCAACTCCTTCGGCCTCTGCGCCCTTCTGGACATTCTGGGGGCCGAGCCCCGGATGCTGCCCATCGCCGGCGACACCCGCGAAGCGTTGGAGACCGCTTTCGACCTGGCGAAAGGCGCCGACCTCGTCATCACCATCGGCGGCGCGTCGGTGGGCGATCATGACCTCGTGGGCGCGGTCGCAGGCGATCTTGGCATGGAGCGGTCGTTCTACAAGGTCAGGATGCGCCCCGGCAAACCCCTCATGGCGGGCCGGATGGGGGACGCGGCCATGCTGGGCCTGCCCGGCAACCCCGTCTCGGCCATGGTCTGCGGGCACATCTTCATGGCCCCGATGATCCGCGCGATGCAGGGGCTCGGCGCACACCCTGCCCCGCGTCTCTCTGCCAGGCTTGCCGCCGCCATGGGCCCCGGCGGCCCGCGCGAGCATTACATGCGCGCACAAGTGGAGGACGGCACCATCCTGCCCGAACGCAGCCAGGACAGCGGCATGCTGTCGGTTCTGGCCCGCGCCAACGCGCTGCTGATCCGGCCCGCAGATGATGGCCCGCGCGCCCAAGGCGACTGGGTCGATTACGTGCAGATCTAGCAGTTTATCCACAGACCCGTTGACACAAAACAAGAACATGCGTAGAACAAATGTAAACGCATGGATCGTGGAGACCTGGGAAAATGCTGACCAAGAAACAGCTCGATCTGCTGGAATTCATTCACAAGCGGGTGCAGCGCGACGGCGTGCCGCCCAGCTTTGACGAGATGAAGGATGCGCTGGACCTGCGCTCGAAATCCGGCATTCACCGCCTGATCACAGCGCTCGAGGAACGCGGTTTCATCCGCCGCCTTGCCCACCGTGCGCGGGCGCTGGAAATCATCAAGCTGCCCGAAAGCATGGGGGGCGACATGATCGGCGGCGGCGCGAGCGGCGGCTTCACCCCCCGCGTGATCGAGGGCGACCGCTCTGAGGCCAGCCAACCCGCCAATGCCCAGCCGGTCGCACCGGTGCACGCGCTGGAACTGCCCGTCATGGGCCGCATCGCCGCCGGTGTCCCGATCGAGGCCATCGCCCATGCCAGCCACAACGTCGCCGTCCCCGGCGACATGATCGCCGGCCCTGGCCAGCATTACGCGCTCGAGGTCAAGGGCGACTCGATGATCGAGGCGGGCATCAACGACGGCGACGTGGTGGTGATCCGCGAGACGTCGACGGCGGATAACGGCGATATCGTCGTGGCGCTGGTGGACGACCAGGAAGCGACGCTGAAGAAATTCTATCGTCGTGGCAACGCCATCGCTTTGGAGGCCGCGAACCCGGCCTACGAGACCCGCGTTCTGCCCGAGGACCAGGTCAAGGTGCAGGGCCGCCTCGTGGGCCTTATCCGCACCTACTGACGCGTACCGGACCGCCGCCGGCGGTCCGTGTTCCAAAGCCGCGCGCCGGTCATGTCGCGGGCGGTGACGGCGCGCAGGCGGTCACCCTCACGCCAGATTGCCAGCGCCCCCGTTTCCTTCAGCGTATCCGGATGGATCGCGCGGCATGGCAGGTCCGCCTGCGGCACGTTGTTGAACACCACCCACTCCTTTGGGCCACACTCGGTGAAATCCTCCGCCGCGCGCTTGCCCCGCACGGCGGTGATCGGCCAGCCGTCGCCGCCCGCTACCTTGGTCCAGCGGGCAAATGCGCCCTCCTGATCCGCCGGATCGCCGTCATTCTCCAGCCAGTTCATCGCAACGAAACTCGACGCGCGCCCCGTGGACAGCCCCCGCCCTTCCGGCGTCATCACGCCCACCAGCCCGCCAGTGTCGGAGACAAGGATATCGGGCCGCTCCGCCTGCGCCCACAGCACGAAGGCCGCCGCCACAGGAAGCACGCCGGCAAACCGCGCCCGCCCCTGCCACAGCACCACGAAAAGCGCCCCCAGCGACAGAAGCGGCAGCACCCACGGGCCGGGGCGTACCACGGTGCCGCGCGCGCCCTCCAGCGTTGAGACCCAATGCGCCACGCCCAGGATCCACTCCAACGCGGGCTGCATCACGGCCAGCGCCAGCCCTTCCAGCCCCAAGGGCATCAAGAGGCCCGCCAGCACCGCCATCGGCATCACCAGCACGCCCATCAACGGCACGCTCATCAGGTTCGCCACCAGCCCGAAATGCGCGATCTGGTTGAAATGCGCCGCCGCGATGGGCGCCGTGGCCAGCCCGGCCACGAAGGACGACATCACCACCGCCCAGACCGGCCGCATCCACTTGGGTCCCACACGCCAGTCAAGGTCGCGCAAGGCGCCGAAGACCGCCACCAGCGCCGTCGTGGCGGCAAAAGACATCTGGAAACCGGGGCCCATCAACGCCTCGGGCCGCAGCACCAGGATGATGCAGGCCGCCAGCGCCACCGCCCGCAAGCTGAGCGCCCGCCGGTCGGCCAGCACCGCCAGCAGCATCACCGCCACCATGACGAAAGCCCGCTCCGTCGCCACGTTGCCGCCCGACAGCGCCAGGTATCCCGCCGCAGCCACCAACGCGCCCACCGCCGCGATCTTCTTGGTGGGCAGGCGCAGCCCCCAGCCCGGCACGGCAGCCATCCCCAATCTCAGCGCCGCAAAGACGAACCCGGCCAATAGCCCCATATGCAGACCGGAAATCGCCAGCAGGTGCGCCAGGTTCGACACGCGCAACGCCGTCAGCGTCTCCTGCCCCATGCCAGAGCGGTCCCCGGTCATGATCGCGGCGGCAAAGGCCCCGGCCTCGCCCGGCATCTGCGCCTGAATGCGCCCCGACAGGGCCATGCGCGTCTTGAACAGCACCTGTCCGCCCTGCGCCGGTTCCAGCAGCAGGACAGGCGTGCGCGTGTAGCCTACCGCGCCCAGCCCCTTGAACCACGCGTGCCGCTGGAAATCAAAGCCGCCCGGCTCCACCGGGCCCGCGGGCGGCGACAGGTGCGCGGTCAGGATCAACGTCTCGCCAGGTTGCGGATCGGCCCCCTCCGCCGCGCCGTGAAACGAGACCCGCACGCGCCCCGGCGTAATGCCGGGACCCATGTTGCGCAGCACCACCCGGTCCAGCGTCACCCGCAGCGCGTCCGAGTTCGAGCGATCGATATCCACCACGCGTCCCTCGACAGGCCCGTAATAGCGCCAGCCCAGCTTGGCATCCGCCACCCCATGCGCCCGGGCGGCGGCGATGCACAGCCCAAGCGCCACCAGCGCCACGGCCCAGATCACCGGCGCCAGCCCCGCGCCGATCAGGCGCAGTACCACAAGCGCCACGCAAACGCCTCCACCAAGCGCTGCATAGACCCACAGCGGAGGCTCGGACTTCAGCCCGAAATAGAGCGCTATGCCACAGGCCAGCATCACCGGCACCCAATGAAACAGGTGCCCGCGCTGATCCATCCACGCGGCGACCGCACGCTGCCAAAGCACCAAGGCTTGTCTCCCTTTTCATGGGCCGATAGACAGGCACCGTATTGATACGCCTCCCATGCTTACCGAAAGGTTAACCGGCCCCATGTCGCAGCCAGTTGTCACCCGTTTTGCCCCCTCGCCGACCGGATACCTGCATATCGGCGGCGCGCGCACGGCGCTGTTCAACTGGCTTTTCGCAAGGCGTCACGGCGGGTCTTTCCTCCTCAGGATCGAGGATACCGACCGTGCCCGCTCGACCCCCGAGGCGACGCAGGCGATCCTCGACGGGATGGCATGGCTGGGCCTCGACCATGATGGCGAGGTGGTCAGCCAGGCCGCCCGCGCCGACCGTCACGCCGAGGTGGCGAACGAATTGCTGGCCAAGGGCCAGGCCTACAAGTGCTTCGCCACGCAGGAAGAAATCCAGGCCTTCCGCGATCAGGCCAAGGCCGAGGGCCGCTCCACCCTCTACCGCAGCCCGTGGCGCGACGCCGACCCGTCGACACACCCCGACGCGCCTTATGTCATCCGCATCAAGGCCCCGCTCGACGGCACGACCACCATCGCCGACACCGTGCAGGGCGACGTCACCATCCGCAACGATCAGCTTGACGACATGGTCCTGCTGCGCTCGGATGGCACGCCCGTCTACATGCTGGCCGTGGCGGTGGACGATCACGACATGGGCGTCACCCACGTCATCCGCGGCGACGACCACCTCAACAACGCCGCCCGCCAGATGCTGATTTATTCGGCGATGGGCTGGCCGCTGCCGGTCTACGCCCACATCCCGCTGATCCACGGCCCCGACGGCAAGAAAATGAGCAAGCGCCACGGCGCGCTCGGCGTGGACGAGTACCAGAAACAGGGCTACCCGGCGGCCGGGATGCGCAACTACCTCGCGCGACTGGGCTGGAGCCACGGCGACGACGAGTTCTTCACCGACGACCAGGCGAAGGCATGGTTCGACCTCGACGGAATCGGCAAATCTCCCGCCCGCTTCGACTTCAAGAAGCTGGAAAACCTATGCGGCCAGCACATTGCCGCCGGCGACGATGCTGCGCTGCTGCATGAACTGAACGACTATCTTGACGCGACGGCATCCGATCCGCTGCCCGAACCGAAGCAGGCGTTGATGCGCGAGGGCATGTATTGCCTCAAAGAACGCGCGAAGACCTTCCCGGAACTTCTTGATAAGGCGCAGTTTATTCTGGCGGAACGGCCTGTCGAGCCGGACGAGAAAGCCGCGGCGCAGCTTGACACTGTATCCCGTGGTATACTGAGCGAATTGACGCCGCACTTGCAAAATGCTAACTGGTCGCGCAACGATCTGGAAGAGGCCGCGAACGCGTTCGCGGCGTCCAAGGATATCAAGTTCGGCAAGCTGGCCGGCCCGATGCGGGCCGCGTTGGCCGGTCGGGCGGCAACACCGAGCGTGTTTGACATGATGCTGGTCCTGGGCCGGGAGGAATCCCTCGCCCGACTGAATGATGCTGCCTCAAAGAGTGGGTAACACTCTTGAAAGGTGTGCTGTATTAAGCAGCCAAGACGCGCCGCGCGTCACGGCTTGACGAGGGAGACCCTGATGGCAGACAGTACCAAATCCGCAAAACTGACGATCGGCGACAAGGAATACGAACTTCCGGTCTATTCCCCCACCGCCGGCCCGGACGTGATCGACATCCGCAAGCTCTATGCCGAGGCGGGCGTGTTCACCTATGACCCCGGCTTCACCTCGACCGCCAGCTGCGACAGCACGATCACCTATATCGACGGCGGCAAGGGCGAGCTTTTGCACCGCGGCTACCCGATCGACCAACTGGCCGAGAAATCACACTATCTCGAGGTCTGCTACCTGCTGCTCTACGGCGAACTGCCCTCTGCGGCCCAGCTGGAGGATTTCGAGAATCGTGTGACCAACCACACCATGCTGCACGAACAGATGCACTTTCTGTTCCGCGGCTACCGTCGGGATGCGCACCCGATGGCGATCATGGTGGGCGTGGTGGGCGCGCTTTCCGCCTTCTACCACGACAGCACCGACATCTCCGACCCGTGGCAGCGCGAGGTCGCGACGATCCGCCTGATCGCCAAGATGCCGACCATCGCCTCGATGGCCTACAAGTACACGCTGGGCCAGCCCTTCGTCTATCCGCGCAACGACGTGGACTACGCGTCGAACTTCCTGCGCATGTGCTTTGCCGTCCCGGCCGAGGATTACGAGGTCAACCCGATCCTTTCCCGCGCCATGGACCGCATCTTCACGCTGCATGCCGACCACGAGCAGAACGCCTCGACTTCGACGGTGCGCCTTGCGTCCTCGTCGGGTGCCAACCCGTTCGCCTGTGTCGCCGCGGGTATCGCCTGCCTGTGGGGCCCGGCCCATGGCGGCGCCAATCAGGCCTGCCTGGAGATGCTTCAGGAGATCGGCACGCCGGACCGCATCCCGGAATTCATCAAGCGCGCCAAGGACAAGGACGATCCGTTCCGCCTGATGGGCTTCGGCCACCGCGTCTACAAGAACTTCGATCCCCGCGCCAAGGTGATGAAGCAATCCGCCGACGAGGTGCTGGACCTTCTTGGCATCGAGAACAACCCGACGCTGCAAGTGGCCAAGGAGCTCGAGAAACAGGCGCTGGAAGATTCCTACTTCACCGAGAAAAAGCTCTTCCCGAACGTCGATTTCTATTCCGGCATCATCCTCGAGGCGATGGGCTTCCCCACCTCGATGTTCACGCCCATCTTCGCGCTCAGCCGCACGGTCGGCTGGATTTCCCAGTGGAAGGAAATGATCGGCGATCCGCAACTGAAAATCGGCCGCCCGCGCCAGCTCTACAAGGGCGAGACGCTGCGCGATTACGTGGACATGGAAAACCGCTGAGCGCAGAGACAATCAATGCGACAACGCCCCGCCCATGCGGGGCGTTTTGCGTTGCGGCAGCGATATATACTGCAAATCCTCAAATTTTTATCGGAAAGCGCGACCATTTTCGGCGTGGATTTACCGGCTGTTCAGCCCTCTGCTCCATGATGGCCCAAGCTTGGGAAAGCGAGGGCTGTACATGGTCACAATCGGCATTCTGTTAGTTATAGGCGCCGCGATGGCGGGGCTCGTGGGCGTTGGCGGCCTCGGCGTGCCAGAGCTTGAACAGGACGACCTCGACCGCACGTCCGCCGATACCGATCCCGATGCAGATTCACATGTCAAACCGGATGCCGCCCTGCTGCTGGGCAGCGACAGCGCCGAGGCGCTGACCGGCGGGCGCGGCGGCGACTGGCTCTTGGGCCTGGGTGGCGACGACACGCTGTCGGGCGGCGCGGGCGGCGACGTGATCATCCCCGGCGATGGCGCCGACGCGGTGTCGTCAGGCGACGGCTCCGATTTTGTCGAGGCGGCGAATATCGTCGAAGAGCAGGCCCTTCGCGCATCCGCCGTCAAGGCCACGGACATCTTCGGCGTCACTTTCGATTATGACCTGCCTGCCAGGTCCGACGCGGGCGACGATATCGACCTTGGCGAAGGGGACGACACGGTTGTGGCCGGCTCCGACGACACGGTCGCCGGTGGGCCGGGAAAGGACGAGTTTGCCCTGGGCGACTGGATCGAGGGCAACACCCCGGTCAAGATCGCCGATTTCGACGCGGCAGAGGATATCATCACCTTCGTTTACGACCGCGCCGGCGACACCCCCGACCTGTCTGTCGAACGCAACGAGACCACGGGCGTCACCACGATCCTGGCCGACGGCCGCTCGATCGCCGTGCTGCACGACGCCAGCCCGGAGTTTTCTCTGCGCAACATCGCCATCGGGCGCTACACGGCCTGAAGGGTCGCGCCGCTCCGGCCCCGGCGGCTCGTCAAGCGTTCGATTTTCGCGGCATCGTTCCACGCTTGGCGAAAGCCCCGGCGACAGCATCCAGCTCAGCGACGTGGAACCGGTCGGCCTCTCGGACTGATCAGCGCCCCTCGTATTCAGGCTTGCGCTTGTCCAGGAAGGCGGTCACGCCTTCCTGGAAATCCCGCGTCCGCCCGCATTCGCCCTGCAACTGCGCCTCGAGGTCCAGCTGCTTGTCGAACCCGTTTTCCCAGCTGCCGCGCACCGCGCGCTTGATCCCGCCATAGGCCGCCGTCGGCCCCTTGGCCAGGTGCGCTGCACGCGCCTGCCAGTGCATCTCGAACGCGTCATCCTCGACCGCCTCCCAGATCAGCCCCCAGGCATCCGCCTGCCGCGCCGAGATCGGCTCGGCAAACAGCGCCGCGCCCATCGCCTTGGCCGCGCCCACCTGCCGCGGCATCCAATAGGTGCCGCCCGCGTCCGGAATAAGCCCGATCCGCGCGAAGGCCTGCAGGAAATAGGCGCTTTCGGTCGCGATCACCACGTCGAAGGCCAGCGCCAGGTTCGCCCCCGCCCCCGCCGCCGGTCCGTTCACCGCCGCAATGGTCGGCACCGGGCAGTCAGAGATCATCCGCAGCATCGGCTCGTACTCGTCGCGCAGCACGCGCTCCACGTCCAGCGCCGCCGCCGTGCCGTTGTCCGACAGGTCCTGACCCGAACAGAACGCCTTGCCGTTGCCGGTCAGCACCACCACCCGGGCCTCGCGACCCGCGCGCTGCACCGCGTCGGTGATCTCGGCCCGCATCTGGGTGTTAAGCGCGTTCATCTTGTCGGCGCGGTTCATCCGCAGCACGGCGATGTCGTCGGTCAGGTCATAGGTCAGGGTCTGATAGGTCGTCATCGGCCGGGCCTCCATCTGGCGTGTGTCGCCAATCAACCCCGCCTTGCCGCCAATTGCAACGCGCGACGGCGCGTCAGTCCTTCATGATTTCGCGCAGCCGCGCCTCTTCGGCGGCGCTCAGCCCGGCCTCGCCCTCCGGTTTCGCGCCCGCGCGCCCCCGGATATAGACCGCCGCCAGCAGCCCGCCCAAAAGCAGCATCACCGGCCCGGCCAGCCATAGCACCAGGTTGCTGCCGCTCGCCACCGGGTTCAGCAGAACGTATTCGCCATAGCGATCCACCACGAAGTCCACGACCTCTTCGTCGCTGTCGCCCGCCACCAGCCGCTCGCGCACCAGCAGGCGCAGGTCGCGGGCCAGGTCGGCGTTGGAATCGTCGATGCTCTCGTTGCGGCACACCAGACAGCGCAGGCCCGAGGAAATCTCCCGCGCGCGCTCCTCCAGCACCGGATCGTCCAAAATCTCGTCCGGCTGCACCGCCCAGAGCGGCGAGGCCAGAAGGCAGAGGATCAGGACCAGCCGTTTCATTCCGCCGGCACCCCCACGGCCCGGGTCTTGCGCGCCCCCGCCGCCACGCGATAGCGCCGGTCCGAGAGCGACAGCGCGCCCCCGATGGCCATCAGGATCGCACCGCCCCAGATCCAGTTCGCCAGAGGTTTGTAATAAGTCCGCACGGCCCAGCCGCCCGCCGCCTGTTCGTCGCCGATCACCACATAGACGTCCCGCAGGAAACCATTGTCGATCGCCGCCTCGGTCGTGGGCATTCCCGCCACCGGGTAGACTCGCTTTTCCGGGGTCAGCCGGCTGACGACCGACCCGTCCTTCGACAAGGTCACGTCCGCCATGGTCGACAGGTAATTCGGCCCCTCCACCTCGCGCACATCGTCGAGCGTGATGGTCAGCCCCGAGACCTCGAAACTGTCGCCCACCTGCGCCACGCGGATATCCTCGGCCTCCCAAGCCAGCATCCCGGCGATGCCCGCAATTGTGACGCCAAAGCCCGCATGCGCCACCGCCTTGCCCCAGTCGGCGCGCGGCAGGCGCGTCAACCGAGACAGGCGCCCCCCGCCCCGGCCCGTCCGGCTCCACAGGTCCACCGCCGCGCCCGCGACCAGCCAGGCCGCCAGGAACAGGCCCACCGGCCCCAGCGCACTGCGCCCGGTCTGCAGCGCAAAGGCCAGCGCGCCCACCGCCACGGCCAGCGCGAAGGCGCCCGCCAGCGGCCGCAGCACCCGGCCCAGGTTGCCCCGCTTCCACGGCAGCATCGCGCCCACCGGCAGGATCAGCCCCAACACCACCATGAACGGCGTGAAGGCCATGTTGAAGAACGGCTCGCCCACGCTCAGCTTTCGGTCGAACAAAAGCTCTGACACCAGCGGCCAGATCGTGCCCACGAAGATGACAAAGGCCGACACGCCCAAAAGCACGTTGTTCGCCACCAGCATCGTCTCGCGGCTCAGCAGGCCGAACACCCCCTTGGCCTGCATCGCCCCCGCCCGCAAAGAGAACAGCGTCAGCCCCAGCATCATGAAGAACCCGGTGATCATCAGTAGGAACACGCCCCGCTCCGGGTCCGTCGCAAAGGCATGGACCGACGTCAGCACGCCCGACCGCGTGATGAACGCGCCGATCATGGAAAACCCGAAGGCGATGATCGCCAGCAATATGGTCCAGCTTTTCAGCGACTCGCGCTTTTCCACCACGATGGCCGAGTGCAACAGCGCGGCGGCGATGAGCCACGGCATGAAGGACGCGTTCTCGACCGGGTCCCAGAACCAGAACCCGCCCCAGCCCAGCTCGTAATAGGCCCACCAGGACCCCAGCGCGATGCCGATGGTCAGGAAAATCCACGCCGCCAGCGTATAGGGCCGCACCCACCGGCCCCAGGCCGCATCCACCCGGCCCTCGATCAGCGCGGCCAGCGCGAAGGAATAGGTCATCGAGAGGCCCACATAGCCGAGGTAGAGGAACGGCGGGTGGAAGGCCAATCCCGGGTCCTGCAAAAGCGGGTTCAGGTCGCGCCCGTCGAAGGGCGGCACCGGCATCCGCAGAAACGGGTTCGACGTGAACAGGATAAAGGCAAAGAACGCCACCCCGATCAGGCCCTGGATCGACAGCACCCGCGCCTTCAGCGTCGGCGGCAGGTTGCCCCCGAACCACGCGGCAAAGGCCCCGAACAGCGTCACGATCAGCACCCACAACAGCATCGAGCCTTCGTGGTTCCCCCAGACGCCGGTGATCTTGTAGAGCATCGGCTTGGCCGAGTGGCTGTTGGCCACCACCAGCTCCAGCGAGAAATCCGAGGTCACGAAGGCCCAGGTCAGCGCTGCAAACGCCCCCAGCGTCAGCACGAATTGCAACGTCGCGGCGGGCTCGGCCACGGCCATCCACCCCGCCCATCGCTTGTGCGCGCCGATCAGCGGCACGACCGACTGAAAGCACGCCACGAAGAAGGCGAGGATGAGGGCGAAATGTCCAAGCTCGGTGATCATGGCCCGGTTATAATCGTCCCGGGCCTTGCCTCCAACGCATTTCGGGTGCGACGGGTGATCACATTGTCGCGGGGATCAGCCTCGAACGATTAGCCGCGCGATTGCCAGACTGCGGGCTGGCGAACCGACCTTGGTTCAGCACACTTTATATCCGCCAAGTCCGAAAAACCTCAATTCGGCGCGCCTGCATCACCCAATCGCCAGCCCGTCGCTCCAAAGGTGCGCCGTCTATGGTCGGCACGCCTCGGGCGTGACGGGCGGTCTGGCGATCGCGCGGCGGTGCAGCAAGCTGCACCTTGATTCCGCGCGGGTGGCTGGATGCGCAACGCCGTCCCGGACTTGATCCGGGACCTCGCCCGCCAAGAGAACCCCGAATCAAGTCCGGGGATGACGGACAGCACACGCGGCCGGAGTCGTGCTTCGCGCCACCAGCCCGCGCGACCCTACCGTCCGTGGCTCGCCTCCTGCCACTCCCGAAGGGCCGGGTTCGGCTCGCCGCCGACCTCCTGCACCTGCAACGCTAGCCCCGCATCATGCCCGGTATCGGCCACCCCCACGCTCCCCGCCTCCAGGGCGCGCAAGGATCTCAGGTTGCCCACCACCTGCGGTGTACGGGCCATGGTGGCGGCGATGGAGCGCTGGAACTCCTGCCCCTTCGCCTGATGCCGCGCGCCGAAATAGAAGCTGACGATCGCCCCCAGCAGCCACCATAGCGGCTCGGGCACCAGCGCAATCCCCTGCATCCGCTCGGAAAACCAGATCGGATCGACCATTGCGGCCACGAAGAGGCCCAGCGTCCCAAGCGCCATGGCCGGGCGCGGCACCCGGTTCAGCCCGTCGATCAGCCGGTCGTACCAGCCCTTGCGCCCCGCCTCGAACTCGGCGGCCAGCTGCGCCAGCGCCGCGCCTTGCAACCCGGCGGCACGGGCGTCGGATCTCTCGGCATTCACCCGGAACACCTCCGCCGTCTCGGTCACCGCATTGCGCCCGCCGCCGAAGATCAGGCTCAGGACCGTCTCGATCAATCCCATTTCGCCACCCGCTCCCGAAATTCCGCCGGCGTCATGTGATAGCGCGACGAGATGAACGCCTCGGCCCGCCGGATCCAGCCGCCCTTGCCGCCGGCCCGGTTGCGCGCGAACTTGCGCGACGCGGGGCGCTGATCGGCCAGCCGGAAATAGTAATTCCGCCGCGCGATCCCGTAGGCATCGGCGATATGCAGCGGCGCGACACCATGCGCAAGCTCCGCCGCCTCGATGGTCTGCGGCCCGATGATGCCGTCCACCGCCACCTCGTGCCCCATCTGCCGCAACAGCCGTTGCAGGATCTTCACGGCGTTGGCCCCGGCATTCACGTACATGTCGAACACGCTGGCCTGCAAAACCTGCGGCAGCCGCGCGATGCCGGGCCGGTGGTAATAGTGGTCAATGAAAATGTCCTGCGCCTGCGCCCGGCTCAGGCGGCGCACATCGGCCACGTCCACATCCCCGTCACGGTCCAAGTCCAGCCCCAGCCGCCGCATCGTATGGATGGTCACGCCATGGTTGGTGGCCCCGCCCGGGTCATCGGGGTCGTTCACGAACCCGCCTTCCCGCGCCAGGATGTCCTTTGCGATCTCCGAGACAGTCTGCATTCCGCGCCCCCTTGGCCAGCGATTTGAACTCGCCGGCAAGGGTCGTCAGGAAGGGTTAATGCGGGGTCTAGCTACCGTCCGGTTCCTGGTAAACGCCCTGTTCCTTCAGCGCATCGACCACTTCCTTGGGCATGTATTCCTCGTCGTGCTTGGCCAGGATCTCGGTCGCGGTAAAGACACCGTCCTCGTACCGGCCCAAGCCCACCATGCCCTCGTTTTCGCCAAACAGGTCCGGCAGAACCCCGGTATAGCGCACCGGCACCGACGCCCCGCCATCGGTCACGCTGAAGGTCACCGTCTCGCCCTCGCCACGCACCAGCGTGCCTTCCTCGACCAGCCCGCCGATGCGGAAGGTTTCCGAGGGGCTGGGCGGTTCGGCCATCACCTGGCTGGGCGAGCGGAAGAAGTTGATGCCGTCGCGCATCGCATAGCCGATGAGGCCGGTGGCCAGGATCAGCGCAATCGCCGTCACCGCGATGACTTGGATCCGCCGCTGTTTCTTGAGTGATTTCATCGCGCCACCCCGTCCTCCTCAGGGAAACTCCACAGGGACATTCACGGAAACACCGGCGCCAGCATCAGCCCCGTTGTCTCGTCGATACCTAGCATCAGGTTGGCGTTCTGCAACGCCTGCCCGCTCGACCCCTTGGTAAGGTTGTCGAGCGCCCCGACCACGATGGCCCGCCCGTCGATCCGGTCCGCGACCACCCCGATATGGCAGAAATTGCTGCCCCGCACATGCCGCGTGCTGGGCCCTTCGCCATAGGGCAGCACCTCGATGAAGGGCTCGTCGGCATAGGCCCTGACCAATGAATCATGCACCGCCTTCGCGTCGCCCTTCACATACCCGGTCGCCAGAATCCCCCGGTTCGCCGGCACAAGATGCGGCGTGAACTGGATGCGCACGTCCCGCCCGGCAATGGCGGAAAATTCCTGGTCGAACTCGCCCAGGTGCCGGTGCGTGCCCCCCAGGGCATAGGCGTGATACCCCTCGGACAGTTCCGCGTGCAGCAGGTTTTCCTTCAGGCTCCGCCCTGCCCCCGACACCCCGCATTTGAGGTCGAGGATGATATCGTCGAGGTCGATCACCCCGGCCTCGATCAGCGGGCGCAGCACGTACTGCCCGGTCGCGGCGTTGCAGCCCGTCCCGGCCACCAGCCGTGCGGCGCGGATTTCCTCGCGGTAGAATTCCGTCAGACCATAGACCGCCTCTTTCTGCATCTCCACCGCCGCATGGGGGTTGCCATACCATTTCTCATAGGCTTCGGGATCCCGCAGCCGGAAATCCGCGCTCAGATCGACGATCTTCAGGTCGCGCGGCAGCACCGCGATCACGTCCTGGCTGGTCTTGTGCGGCAAGGCGCAGAAACACAGGTCGATCCCGGTAAAGTCGATCTCCTCGATCGTCACCAGCACCGGCAGATCAAGGTGCCGCAGATGCGGAAACGCCTGCGCCATGGTCTGCCCGGCCTTGGAATTGGCCGACAGCGCGGCAATCTCCAGGCCCGGATGGGTGGCGATCAGCCGGACAAGTTCGGCGCCGGTATAGCCCGAAGCGCCCAGAATGGCGATTTTATGGGTCATGTCAGACCTCTTTCATCAGTTGTCAGTCATGTAAGGAAGATTGCGCGCCCCCGCAATGCGACGCGCTGGCCTCAGGCGGCGTGGAACGTGATCCCTCGTCGCAGGAACTGCGTCGCCCGGTCCGACGTGCGCTTGGGGTCGCCCGTGGTCAGAAACCGCACGCCGGTCCCCCCTTCGACCATCTCGGGGTGCCGCTTGAGGTAATCGGCCAGGCTCGCCGCCACCAGGTTGGGCTGCGAATAGACCTGGACCTCCGGTCCCAAAGCGGCCTGGAACACGTCCTCGACCAGCGGGTAATGCGTGCAGCCCAGAACAGCGGCCTGCGGATTGGGCATCTTGCGCTTCAGCGCATCCACATGGCTGCGCACCAGCGCCTCGGCCAGGATCATGTCGCCGTCCTCGATGGCGTCGACCACCCCCCGCAGGCCTGCGCCTCCACGTCCACGCCGATGGCCCGGAAGGCCAGTTCCCGCTGGAAGGCCCGGCTGCTGACTGTCGTGGGGGTGGCGAACAGCGCGGCATGCTTCACCGCCACCTCGCGCGGGGGCGAGTTGTCACCCCATTGCCGCTCGGTCAGCGCCTCGATCAGCGGCACGAACACCCCCAGCACGCGTTTGCCCTTCGGCACGCCTTCTTCCTGCATCCGGCGCAGCGCAGCCGCGGACGCCGTGTTGCACGCCAGAATCACCAGGTTGCAGTCCTCGTCATGCCACAGCCGCTGCACATGGGCCTTGGTGCGAGTGAAAATATCCTGCTGGTCGCGCACCCCATAAGGCGCGTTGGCGTTGTCGCCCAGATACACCAGCGCCACCTCCGGCAGCCGCGCCTCCACGGCGCTCAGAACCGTCAGGCCGCCAAGCCCGCTGTCGAAAATCCCAACTGCCATCTGTCCTGCGCTGCCCGCGCCCCTAGTCGTATTCAAAGCCGATCTCGTCCGGGTTCACCGGACGTGTGCTAAGCTCATACGTCTTGTGCCGTAGAAACGCCATCAAGGATTTCGTGTCCCCGGCGCGTGCGCGCAATTCGTCCTGCGGGATGGGCTGGCCCACCACAACCTGAACGCTGGTGTCCACGCGCTTGGTGAATTCCTTGATCAAAAGGCCCATGCGCAGGGTGGTATGCAGGTGACTGGCCAACTGGAACAATCGGCTGGTATGCCCCTCGAAGAAAACCGGCACTACAGTGGCGTCGGACTTGGCGATCATCCGCGCCGTGAACCCGCGCCAGCCGGGGTCGAGCGGTTGGGCAAAGGGTTTCGCGGCCGTACTGACCGTACCGCCGGGAAAAATCCCGATGGCGCCCCCGCCCTTCAGGTAGTCCAGCGCCGTCTTCCGCGTCTCGATATTCAGCGCGACGGCCTCTTTCGTCTCGTCGAAACTGATCGGCAGGATGATCCGGTTCAGATCTTCGGCCTTGCGAAAAACCTGATGCGCCAGGATGCGGAAATCGCCCCGCGTCTGGCTCAGGATATGGCCCATCATCAGTCCATCCAGAATGCCATAGGGATGGTTCGCGATCAGGATCAGCGGCCCGGTGCGCGGAATGTTGTCCAGGCTCCCGCCCACCACGTCCAGCGTCAGGCCATAGCGCTCCACCATCACCTGCCAGAAATCGCGCCCCGCCGCGACCTCCTGCTCATAGCCTGCCGCCCGTTTGATCAACCGGATGCGGCCCGTCAGGTTCTCCATCGTGCGGATCATGGCGCGCCCCCCACGGGTCTGCGCCGAATAGGCGTAACTTATGTCACGGGCCACGTGGCGTTCCTGGCGCATCTCACCTTCCGTCTCGAATCGCGTGCATCCATTTACATCGCCCCGCCACGTAACAGGGCGATGAAAGTTCGATGACCAAAGCCGGCGCGGTCTACTGTGCCGCCCGCGCCACGTCCTGCCCGCCGTCGCGGATCACCTGCAAAAGATGCTCGCGCTGCTTGGCGGCCTTGCGCGCATTCTCCATCTTCACCGGGCCGAATCCGCGAATCTGCAGCGGCAGTTCCGCCAGCGCCACGATGGCGTCCTGGGTCCTGCCGTCCAGCTTGGGCAGAACCTCGGCCATGTCGTCCTCGTATTCGCGGATCAGCGCACGCTCCATCCGCCGCTCCTCGCTGTAACCGAAGATGTCCATCGGCGTGCCACGCAGGCCCTTGAACTTCGCCATCAGGCCCATCGGCTTTTCCATCCATGCGCCGAACTGGCGTTTCTTCGGCCGCCCGTCCGGGCCTGTCTTGCTCAGGATCGGCGGCGCCAGGTGAAAACTCATGTCGAAATCGCCCGCGAACTCTTCCTCGGCCTTTTTCCGGCTCTGGATCAGCAGGCGCGCGACTTCGTATTCATCCTTGTAGCTCAAGAGCTTGTGATAGCCCAAGGCCACCGCCTCGCGCACCTGTTGGTTCTCGATTTCATCGACCAGCTTGCGATACCGCCGGGCCAGCCGCTTGCCCTGGTAGTCGACCAGGTGGGTCTCGCGAAAGGCGATCTTTTCCTCCAGCGACTTCGGCTTTTCCACCACGTTCGGCGTAACCATACGGTCTGCCTCCTCGGGATGCTCGGCGGCCCACCGCCCGATCTCGAAGGCCCGCAGGTTGCGCTCCACGGCGGCCCCGTTCAACTCGATCGCCGCATCGATCGACGCCTTGGACAGGGGCACGAGGCCCCGCTGCCACGCCGCGCCAAAGATGATCATGTTGGAAAAGATCGCGTCTCCCATCGCCACCCGCGCCAATTCGCTGGCGTCGAACAGAACCACATCGTCGCGCAGCCGCGATTGCAGCGAAAGCGCAAGCTGGTCGGTCGGGATGGTGAACTCGGTGTCACGGGTGAAATCGCCGGTCATGATCTCGTGGCTGTTGACCACCGCGCCGGTGCGTCCGGCCCGCGTCAGGCCCAGCGTCTTGGCCCCGGCACTGACCACCAGATCGCCGCCGATCAATGCATCCGCCTCGCCCGTGGCGACACGTATGGCGCTGATATCGCTCGGCTTCTCGGCAAGGCGACAGTGGATATGCACCGCGCCGCCCTTCTGCGCCAGACCGGCCATCTCCATCATGCCAGCGCCCTTGCCGTCGATCTGCGCCGCCTGCGCCATCACCGCGCCGATGGTCACGACGCCGGTGCCGCCCACGCCGGTGATCACCACGTTATAGGTGCCATCGATCTTTGGCAGCGCAGGGTCCGGCAGATCCGGAAGGTCCAGATCGGCCGAGGCTTCTTTTCGAATCTTCGCCCCTTCCAGCGTCACGAAAGACGGGCAGAACCCCTTGAGGCAGGAAAAGTCCTTGTTGCAGCTCGACTGGTCGATCGCCCGCTTCCGGCCCAGTTCCGTCTCTTTCGGCACGATGGCGACGCAGTTCGACTGCACCCCGCAATCGCCGCAGCCTTCGCAGATATCGGTGTTGATGAAGACCCTCTTGTCGGGGTCCGGAAATTTGCCCCGCTTGCGGCGGCGGCGTTTCTCGGCGGCGCAGGTCTGCACGTAAATAATGGCCGATACGCCCTTGATTTCCTGAAATTTCTCCTGCACCTGCATCATCTCTGCCCGCTCGTGCCAACCGATGCCCGACGGAAAGTGCGACTTCTCCGGCTCTTCCTTCTCGTCATAGACCACCGCGATGTGCTCCACGCCCATCGACTGCAACTCGCGCGCAATCCGGTCCGGCCCCAGCCCGCCTTCGTTGGTCTGCCCACCGGTCATGGCGACCGCGTCGTTGTAAAGGATCTTGTAGGTGATGTTCACACCCGCCGCGAGCGCGGCGCGAATGGCCAGAACGCCCGAATGGTTGTACGTGCCATCCCCAAGGTTCTGGAACACATGCTCGCGGTTCGAAAACGGCGCCTCGCCGATCCAGTTGGCGCCTTCCGCGCCCATATGCGTGAACCCGCTGGTCTCGCGATCCATCCACAGCGACATGATGTGACACCCGATCCCGGCATAGGCGCGCCCGCCCTCGGGCACCTTGGTCGAAGTATTGTGCGGGCACCCGGCACAGAAATAGGGCAGTCGCGCCGCCAGCTCCTGTGCATTGTCCAATTTCTTAGCCTCTTCAATCAGTTGCAGCCCGGCCCTAACGCGGTCCGTGCCGCGACCTTCCTCCACCAGGATGGTCCCGATCTTCTCGGCCACCATCACCGGATCCAGCGCCATGCGCGTCGGGAACAGCTCTTCGGAATGCAGGCCGCCGGCGCCGCCCTTGTACCAGCCATAGACGCGCCGCCCCTGCCGGTCGTCGAAAATCGCCTCCTTGATCTGGATCTCGATCAGCTTGCGCTTTTCTTCGACCACCACGATCAGGTCCAGCTCCTCGGCCCAATCGTGAAAGCCCTTCATGTCCATCGGAAAGGTCTGGCCCACCTTGTAGGTCGTCAGCCCCAGCCGCTCGGCCTCGGCGGCGTCGATCCCCAGCATGTCCAGCGCGTGCGTCAGGTCCAGCCAGTTCTTGCCGGCGGCCACGAAGCCGATCTTCGCGCCGGGTTTGCCCCACATCCGCTTGTCGATTTTGTTCGCGTGGGCAAAGGCTTCGGCGGCGTACCTCTTGTGGTCGATCATCCGCGCTTCCTGCGCGATCCAGTGATCCCCCAGCCGGATGCTCAGCCCGCCCTCGGGCATGTCGAACTCCGGCAGAACGAAATTCATCCGGTCGAGGCTGCCATCGACAACGCTGGTCACCTCCACCGTGTCCTTCATGGTCTTCAGCCCGGCCCAGACGCCCGCAAAGCGCGACAGCGCGAACCCGTAGAGGCCGAAATCCAGGATCTCCTGCACCCCGGCAGGCGACAGCACCGGCATGTAGGCATCGACCAGCGCCCAATCCGACTGGTGACAGACCGTGGAACTCTCGCCCGTATGGTCGTCCCCCATCGCCATCAGCACGCCACCCAGCGGCGCGGTCCCCGCCATGTTGGCGTGGCGCATCACGTCGCCCGAGCGGTCCACCCCCGGCCCCTTGCCGTACCACAGGCCAAAGACGCCATCGTGCTTGCCCTCGCCGCGCAGCTGCGCCTGTTGCGTCCCCCACAGGGCCGTCGCCGCCAGATCCTCGTTTAGACCCGGCTGGAAGGTCACATTCGCCTCCGCCAGCACCTTCTGCGCCCGCGCCATCTGCATGTCGACCGCGCCCAAGGGCGAGCCGCGATACCCCGTCACGTAGCCGGCGGTGTTGTGCCCCTCGGCGCGGTCCCGCGCGGCCTGCATCAGCATCAGCCGAACCAGAGCCTGCGTGCCGTTCAGCAATATCTGGGATTTCGACAGGTCCAACCGGTCATTGAGGGAAATCTTCTGATCGCTCATCTCGTCCTCCCGTGGCGATTGCGCAATTCCGCGCAACTGCTAAGTATATAGGCGTGTATTAGGTCAATATACGTGACCTAACGCAAAGTTTCACGTGTTTTCCACGCTATCGGCTGTGATCCGCGAATGTTTTTCTGCTATTGCGCGTGCGGGGATTGGATCCAATTGAAAGTTGCGAAATGGATTGGGACAAACTGAGAATATTTCACGCGGTGGCCGATGCCGGCAGCCTCACCCATGCCGGTGACCAGCTTCACCTGTCGCAATCGGCGGTCTCGCGCCAGATTCGCGCGCTGGAAGAATCACTCAACGCCACGCTGTTTCACCGCCACGCCCGCGGCCTGATCCTGACCGAACAGGGCGAGCTTCTGTTCGATGCCACCCGCGCCATGGTCAAGCGGCTGGACGCCGCCACCGCCCGCATCCGCGACAGCGAGGAGGAAGTGTTCGGCGAGTTGCGCGTGACCACCACCATCGGCTTCGGCACACTCTGGCTCGCCCCGCGCCTGCCCAAACTGTTCGAGACCTACCCCGACCTCAACATCGACCTGATGCTCGAGGAACGCGTCCTCGACCTGCCCATGCGCGAGGCCGACGTCGCCATCCGCATGAAGGAGCCCAGCCAGGCCGATCTCATCCGCAAGCGGCTGATGATGATCAACATGTGCCTCTTCGCCACGCAGAAATACCTCGACGAGCGCGGCACGCCCGAAAAGATGGAAGACCTCAGCCAGCACCGCATCCTGTGCCAGAATCCCCGCTCGGCCCAGGTCGGCGCGGGCGCCACGCTGGTCAGCGAACTGATGACCTACGACATCCCCTCGCTGCTGACGGTGAACAACTATTACGGCGTGCTGCAAGGCGTGCTCAACAATCTCGGAATCGGCGTGCTGCCCGACTACCTGGGCCAGGATTTCCCGCAGATCGTGCGCGTTCTGCCCGAGGTACAATCCTCCGACGTGCCGGTCTTCCTCGCCTACCCCGAAGAGCTGCGCCACTCGCAGCGCATCAAGGCGTTCCGCGACTTCGTCCAGGAAGAGATCATAGCCTATCGCAAAAACGTCGCGAAATAAGGCATTTCGCGCCGTTCGCTGCCGCCGAAATAGCAGCCATGCGGCAACAGCATAGCAGGTTTTCACCTGGTGCGGCCTGTTTGCCCTTGATCGCTCGAAAATCGGGCACTAATTGCACGGCATGACGGTGATCAACCCGATCACTTCATACCTCCCTGTTGGACTATGGCCGAGCTTATTGCTCGGCCTTTTTTTTGCTCAGACCACCGGGATCTCGCCCCCCGCCAGCGGCGACAGCGCCCGCGGCTGGCCGTCGGTGATCGCGATCACCTCCTCGTGCACCATGCACAGGCCCCCGGGCCGGTCGATCCCCGGCTCCAGCGTGATCACCATGCCGGGCTCCAGCACCGTCTCGTCGTGCGCGGTCAACGACAGCCCCTCGGTCAGCTGCATCCCCAGCCCGTGGCCCAGCCGCCCTGCCGTCTCGCCCGCGCCCACGGTACCCGCCATGGCCCGCCACAGGTCGCAGGCGCGTGCGCCGGGCCGGGCGATCTCCATCGCCGCCTGGGTGGCCCGGGTCAGCTGCGCATGGGCCTCTGCCACGCCCTCGCCCACATGGCCCACGCCGAAATTGCGGTCGAAATCGCAGAAATACCCGTCCCACCCCGCGCCGGTGTCCAGCATCAGCACGTCGCCTGGGCAAAGCGGCGTCTCCGGCGCCGGCGAAATCACATCCGCGTAGCCACCCTGCGCCGCGCCCCCGGCAAGATAAGGCACCCAATCCGCGCCTTCCTCCAGCAACAGGCGCTGGAAGTCCCGGAACACCTCTGCCAGAGGGCGGCCTTCCCCCGCGATCTCGGGCACGCGCGCAAACGCCCGCCCCGCGATCCTACAGGCGGTCTCGATCTTGGCGATCTCGGCGGGAGACTTGACCGCCCGCAGCCGCGCCACGATCCCGGCATCGCCGGTAAACGCCAGACCGGCCAGGTCCTTCACCCGCGCGAAATCCATCAGCGGCATCCGCAGATGCGTCTCGTAACCCATCGGCACGCCAACGGGGCCACCCACCTCGCGCAGCGTTGCAGCCAGCAGGCTCACCCCGTCATCCTCGGGCGCAGGCGCGGGCCAGGTGCGGATGTCCTCGACCCATGTGCGCCCCATCAGCGCCGCCCCGATCGACGGAATCACAGCGACCGGCGGGCCCTCCCGCGGCACCACCACGAACCACGGGCGGCTCGGGCTCTCCCAGAACCGCGTCAGAAAGCCGGTGAAATAGCGCACATCCGCCTCGGTCGTCAGCAGCAGCGCGCCCAGCCCCGCGCGGTCCATCAGCATCTGCGCCCGCGCGGTGCGGGTCTCGTATTCCGCGCGGTCGAAACCCCGCTTCATCCGTCTGACTGCTCGCTCAGGATGCACAGCGCCCGCGCCTCCGCGCCAAGGCCCATCAGTCGCGCGGCCGCCAACCCCGCCGCCCCTGATTCCGTGCTCTCCAGCCCCATCAGATTCAACTCCGGCAGCACTGCCGCCGCCTCCTCTTCGGTGATGGTCGCAAAGTCGTCCGCATCGCGCGACAGGCCCCGCAGCGCGATCAGCGACGGCTCCTTGCAATCCAGCCGTCCCATGGCCGAAACCGGGCCTTCCGCCGCCACCGGCCGCCCGGCCTCGATACTCGCCTGCAACGCCGGTGCGGCATCAGGCTCCACAACGATGATCTGCGGCTCCGCGCCCCAATGCGCGCGGAAATAAGCCGCGCAGGCCCCCGCCAGCCCGCCGACCCCGGCTTGCAGAAAGATATGCGTCGGCACCTCCGGCATCTGCCGCACGGCCTCCTCGGCCATCACCAGGTAGCCTTCCATCAGCCGCCAGGGCAGGTCCACGTAGCCGGGCCAGGAACTGTCCGACAAGAGGGTCCAGCCGTTCGCCTCCGCAGCCTGTTGGGCGGCCTCCATGCTGGCCTCGTAATCCGCCCCGGCCCGCGCCACCTCGGCGCCCATATCACGCAAACGCCCGGCAAAGCCTTCGGGCACCGTCTCGGCGATATAGACCACCGCCTTCGCCCCAAACACCTTGGCCCCGGCCGCCACCGACATCCCGTGATTTCCGGCACTCGCGGTCACGTAAGTGCGCCCCGCCAGCGCGTTCGCCCAATCCTCCGCCCCCGCCGCCGCGGCCTCGTGCGCAATCACGTAAGCCGCCCCAAGCGCCTTGAAGCTCCCCAGCCCCATGCGCCCGCGCTCGTCCTTCACGAAAAGCGTCGTGCCGAAGGCCTCCCGCCGCTCCAGCGGCGTCACCCCATGCGCCGGACATTCCGCCAACAGCCGCAACGGCGCGGCGGCGTCGACGCTTGGGCCGGGGATCTCGGCCAGCACCCCGTCCACCAGCCCCTGCCCGCGCCACGGGTTCTCGATGATCTTCATGGCAACTCCCTTTCGCCTTACCCGACGGCATCACGCGGCCTCCGTCAAGGCCCGTGCCGCGCAACGCGCCGCACCCCTTCCCCCCGCCGCGCGCATGGCCTAATAGGGGCGCCATCTGCACCGCACCTTGGGGGACATGTTTCACATGCAGGAACCGGCCATCACGTCCGAACTGATCGCGGCCCACGGGCTGAAGCCCGAAGAGTACGACCGTATCCTCGAAATCATCGGCCGCGAGCCGACGTTTACCGAACTCGGCATCTTCTCGGCCATGTGGAACGAGCATTGTTCCTACAAATCCTCCAAGAAATGGCTGCGCACCCTGCCCACCGACGGACCGCAGGTAATCTGCGGCCCGGGCGAGAATGCGGGCGTCGTCGATATCGGCGACGGTCAGGCCGTGGTCTTCAAGATGGAAAGCCACAACCACCCCTCGTACATCGAGCCCTACCAGGGCGCGGCCACCGGCGTCGGCGGCATACTGCGCGACGTCTTTACCATGGGCGCACGCCCCATCGCCTCGATGAACTCGCTCAGCTTCGGCGAGGTCGCCCACCCCAAGACCCGCCAGCTGGTGCATGGCGTGGTCGAGGGCATCGGCGGCTACGGCAACTGCTTCGGCGTGCCCTGCGCGGGCGGCGAGGTGCGCTTTGACCCCGCCTATAACGGCAACTGCCTCGTCAACGCCTTCGCGGCGGGCCTCGCGGACGCCGACAAGATCTTCTACTCGGCAGCTTCCGGCATCGGCATGCCCGTCGTGTACCTCGGCGCGAAAACCGGCCGCGACGGCGTCGGCGGCGCCACCATGGCCTCGGCCGAATTCGACGAGACCATCGAGGAAAAGCGCCCCACCGTGCAGGTCGGCGACCCCTTCACCGAGAAACGCCTGATGGAGGCCACGCTGGAGCTGATGGCCACCGGCGCCGTCATCTCGATCCAGGACATGGGAGCGGCGGGCCTCACCTGTTCCGCGGTCGAAATGGGCGACAAGGGCGGTCTCGGCGTGAAACTCAACCTCGACGCCGTGCCGCAGCGCGAGGCGAACATGACCGCCTACGAGATGATGCTGTCCGAATCCCAGGAACGCATGCTCATGGTCCTGCGCCCGGAAAAAGAGGCCGAAGCCCGCGCCGTATTCGAGAAATGGGACCTCGACTTCGCCATCGTTGGCGAGACCATTGCCGAGGACCGGTTCCTGATCATGCATAAAGGCGAGGTCATGGCCGACCTGCCCCTCGCCACCCTCTCAGGCAGCGCGCCGGAATACGACCGCCCTTGGGAAGAGCCTGAAACGCCCGAGGCGCTCGACGATGCGAACGTGCCCAATGTCGATCCCGTCGACGGGCTGAAGGCCCTCATCGGCTCGGTGAACTATTGCGCCAAGCAGTGGGTCTATGAACAATACGACACGATGGTGATGGCCGACAGCGCCCGCACGCCCGGCCAAGGCGCCGGCCTCATCCGCGTGCACGGCACGGACAAGCACCTCGCCTTCACCTCCGACGTGACCCCCCGCTACGTCAAGGCGAACCCTTTCGAGGGCGGCAAACAGGCCGTGGCCGAGGCCTATCGCAATCTCACGGCACTTGGCGCCGTGCCGCTTGCCACGACCGACAACCTCAACTTCGGCAACCCGGAAAAGCCCGCGATCATGGGCCAGTTCGTCATGGCCATCAAGGGCATCGGCGAGGCCGTCGCGGCGCTCGACATGCCCATCGTGTCGGGCAACGTCTCGCTCTACAACGAGACCGACGGCAGCGCCATCCTGCCCACCCCCACCATCGGCGCGGTGGGCTTGATCCGCGACCCCGAGTCCGCCATCACCGGCCAGGCCCGCGACGGCCACGTGGCCCTGCTGGTTGGGGAGACCACCGGCCACCTGGGCCAGTCGGCACTTCTGGCAGAGGTCTACAACCGCGTCGAAGGCGACGCGCCACCCGTCGATCTGGCCGCCGAAAAGCGAAACGGCGACTTCATCCGCGCCAATGCGCAGTACATCAAGGCCTGCACCGACCTCTCCGACGGCGGCCTCGCACTGGCGGCCTTCGAGATGGCCGAAGCGGCCGGCGTCGGAATCTGCCTCGACAGCGACGACACGGCGACCCTCTTCGGCGAGGACCAGGCCCGCTACCTCGTGGCCTGCAACTTCGACCAGGCCGAGGCGCTGATGATCGCCGCAGGCCAGGCCGGCGTGCCGATCCAAAGCGTGGGCCGCTTCACGGGCAGCGATGTGCAGATGGGCCGCTCCAGCGCCCCGCTGGACGAGCTCGCCGCGATCTATCGCGGCACCTTCGGCGACACCTTCGCCTGACACCCCATAGGGCGGGGTTTCACCCTGCCTCGCCGCCCCGGACTTGATCCGGGGCCTCGGCCCCCAAGAGGTCCCGGATCAAGTCCGGGACGCGTCGCACAGAACACGCCGCTCTCGGCCTATCACGTTTGCGTCGGGGACGTTGGCGGACCCGCCGTCCCCTGCCATTCTTTTGGACGCCATTTTCCGAAAGGTCCCGCTCATGTTCCGCCTGCCCCTGATCCTCGCCCTCGTCACGCTGCCCCTAATGGCCCCCGCGCAGAACAGCGAAACGCCCGCACCGGATATCCCGGCCGAGGCGCCCATGACGCTCGATCGGCTGGACACGATCCTGAAATCGCTGGACGAGAATGCCCGAACCGACGGCCGCGTTTGGCAAATGACCATCGTCGATACCCCCGTGCTGATCATCACCGATCCCGACAATGACCGGATGCGCGCCCTGTCCCCGGTGGCCGATCTCGAAGACGTGCAGATCGACACGCTTCAGCGGATGATGCAGGCCAATTTCGACACCGCACTCGACGCCCGCTATGCCATCGCCAAGGACATGGTCTGGTCCACCTACATCCACCCGCTCCGCCCGCTGGAAAAGGATCAGCTGATCTCGGGCCTGGGCCAGGTGGTCAACCTCGTTCAGACCTACGGCACGCTTTACACCGGCGGCGCGATGCAGTTCGGCGGCGGCGACAGCGGCGCCTTGCAGCGCGACCTCATCGACGAGCTTCTGAAAAAGGGCGAGGAACTCTGACGCGGCGCGCACCCGCCCCACACCGTAGGGCGGGGTTTCACCCCGCCTCCCCGCCGCAATGCCGGGATGAATTCCCGGCCTACCCTGCCACGGACGACATCGCCGGAAACCGCGTCCGTCGCTTGCATCCCGGCCCTGCCCTCTCTACATCAGGGACAGACACCAAGGAGACGCGCACATGCCCATGCAAGTCCAGGAAATCGAGGATCTGATCCGCGAGACCTTCCCAGACGCCAAGATCACCATCACCGATCTGGCCGGCGACGGGAACCATTACGCGGCCGAGGTCATCGACGAAAGCTTCCGGGGCAAGAACCGTGTCCAGCAGCAGCGCGCCGTCTATGCCGCGCTCAAGGGCAAGATGGACGGCCCCTCCGGCGACCTGCACGCCCTGGCCCTGACCACCAAGGCCCCGGACTGAAACGATGAGCTGGACGCTGATCATCCTCCTGGTCCTCGTTGCCGCCGCCATCGCTGCGGTCGCCATCGTGGGCCAGCGCAAATCCCCCGGCAAGCGCGGCAGCGAACCGGGGACCGGGATGCACGTCCTTGAATCCGACTATCAATCCGGCATGGGCGGCGGCAACGTCCGGCGGTGGGAAATCCCCCGCGATCCGCAAGCCTACGCCAAACTCTTTGCACCGAAGGACACCGACAAATGAGCGACCCGAAGACGCAGATCGAAGAAACCGTGAAAGCCAATGACGTGGTGCTGTACATGAAGGGCACCAAGACCATGCCGCAATGCGGGTTCTCGTCCCGCGTGGCCGGCGTGCTGAACTACATGGGCGTCGAGTATACGGATGTGAACGTGCTGTCCGATGACGGCATCCGGCAGGGCATCAAGGACTATTCCGACTGGCCCACCATCCCGCAACTCTACGTGAAGGGCGAATTCGTCGGCGGCTGCGACATCATCACCGAGATGACGCTCTCGGGCGAGCTCGACACGCTGTTCGAGCAGAACGGCGTCTCCTACGACAAGGACGCCGCCGACAAGATCCGCGAAGCCAACGGCTGAGCGAATCTAAATCCGGTCATTTAAGACGCGGTCCCCGGTCGGGGCCGCGTTTTTCTTTGCAAATGCTTAACGGCGCGCGGTCGGTTCATCCGGGTCTTCGGACAGCGACACCGTCGCGATACCACCCAAATACCGACGCAATACCGACGTGGGTTTTTGACCCCGATTCGCCGTTAAGACATTGGCCACAGGATCAAGAACAGCCCCGCCGCGAACGCCGCCCCCCGCAACGGCCAGCCCTTTTTCAGCACCAGCGACAGGCTGACCAGCGCCAGCCCCGCCCCCACCTTGACCATCGACAATACCGCCCATCCCGGCACCTCGGCCAACGCCGTGATGCCGGGGTTCGCCACCATGCCCAAGGGGATCAGGTACAGCCCTACACCCAGCGTCATCGCCGTCAGTGCGACCCGCAGCCAGTTCTCTCCGATCATGCCAGCGGCAATGAATACCGCCCCGCAGACGGGCGGCGTGATGGTCGACAAAAGCGCGTACCAGAAGACGAAAAGATGTGCCTGAAGCGGCGCCATCCCCAGCTCGATCAGCGCCGGCCCGGCGACGGAAACGCAGATCACATAGGCCGCCGTTGTCGGCACCTCCATTCCCAAAATCAAACAGGCAAAGGCGGTCAGCAGCAGCGATGGCCACAGCATCCCGCCCGAGGCCGACAGGATCAGCGAGGTGATCTTGACCCCCAGCCCGGTGACGCCCAGCACCCCGATCACCAATGAGGCACAAAAGATGATCGCCCCGATCAGCGCCACCTGCCGCGCCGCCGTCATCAACGCCGTCTCGGCCCGCGCCAGCGCCCGCGACAGGTTCACCCGCAGGTCCGACCCCAACAAGAGCAGCGCCGCCCCGGCAAAGATCGACAGGCACGCGGCGTATTGCGGCGTCACCCGCATCACGAACATGCCCCACAGCAGGACCGCGAAAGGCACAAGGAAAAACCCTGAAGTCACAAGCACATCGCGCCGTGCGGGCCGGTCCGCATCCGCCAGCCCCCGCAGATCGAACCGCGCCGCGTAGCCGTCGATGCCCACCCAGACGGCCCAGAAATACAAGAGCGCCGGCAGCGCCGCAGCGGCCATGACGCCGGTGTATGGCACCCCCGTCAGCTCGACCATGACGAAGGCTCCTGCCCCCATCAGCGGCGGCATGATCTGCCCGCCCGAGGACGCCACCGCCTCCACCGCCCCGGCGATCCGCTTGGGGTATCCCAGCTTCTCCATCGCCGGCAGCGTCACCGCCCCGGTCGAGGCCACGTTGGCCGAGGCCGAGCCCGAGATCGAACCGAAAAGCGCCGAACTCAGCACCGAGACCTTCGCCGCCCCGCCCCGCAGACGCCCCGCAGCGGCGGCGGCCACGTTCATGAAGCCCTGTCCCGCCTCGCCGGCGTTCAGCACCGCGCCGAAGATGACGAAGATCGCCACCACGTTCACCGAAACCTGCGTCAACGAGCCCCAAAGCGCGCCTTCGGCAATGGTCAGCGTTCCGAAAAAGCTCTCGATCGGCGTACCCGAATGGCCGAAACGCCCCGGGATGTGTTGCCCGAAGAGGCCGTAGAGCAGCGCAATGGCGGCCACCAGCGGCAGGGGCCAGCCGATGGCACGCCGCGCTGCTTCCAGCACCACGAGGATCAGCACGGCGGCGATGGCCACCTGCCCCTGTCCTTCCAGAAACCCGTACTGGTCGCCCAGCATGTCGCGGTTAAGAACGACCCACAGCGCCGCGCCCACGCCAAGTGCGGCCAGCACGTATCCGCTATGGCGCATCAGCCCCGCCTGCCCCCAGACCAGTACCCAGGGCAGCACGAAAACCAGGTGCATCGGGCGGCTCACGAGGTTCGGCACCAGCCCCCAGAACACCAGCCCGATATGAAACACCACCGAGGCCAGCGCCAGGCCAAGCCAGAAAAGCCGCGCAGGACCGGCCTGCGCGGCGGGATCGGGGGTCGTCAGGCTCACGTGGTCACTTCTGGGCGTCGGTCAGGGCGATGCCTGCCTCTTCGTAATAGCGCACGGCGCCGGGATGGATCTGGCCGGTGATGTTCTCCATCAGGGCCTCGTCCACGCCGTTCCACCACGCCGAGGAGTCCGCCAGCTTGGCCTTGCTCTCCCAATAGGTCTTGGTCAGCTGATAGGCGGTCTCGTCATCCATCTTGGTGGTCGTATAGGCCGCCACCGGCAGCGAGGTCGTCACGATATCCTCGTCCTGCCCGGCATAAGTGCCCGCAGGGATCACCAGCTTGGTGCGCCCGGTCTCGGCAATCTGATCGTCGCTCATCGACAGCACCGTCACCCCGGTCGAGGCCGCGGCCTCCACCACGTTGGGCGCGGGCCACGAACCCGCCGTCACGAACCCGTCGATCTGCCCGTTCTGCATGGCCGGCACCGCGTTCGACAGTTCAACATCGGCGATCTCGACCTTGTCAGCCAGTCCGAAGAGGTCGAGATACTTCTCGCCCTCCGTCGCACCGAAACTGCCCTTGCCCAGCAGGATCGTCTTGCCTTCGAGGTCCGCCAGCGTCGTGGCGCCGCTCTCCTCGGACATGACGAAATGCATGGTCAGCGACGGGATCGGAAAGAGTGCGCGGATATCGTCGAAGGCCGGGTCGCCCTTGCCCTCGAACATCGCCTTGCCACCCTGCGCCAGGCTGACCAGAACGGGGGGCGTGGTGAACACGTAATCACCGCCGCGCGCCCGCACCTCCATCACGTTCTGAACCGATCCCTGGCTTTCCTCGACGGTCACGCTGATCTCGCCGTCCGAGGCCTCCTGCATGGCCTCGGCGATCTGCACGCCCATCTGGTAATAGGACGAGGCCGACTTGGCCGATTTGTAGGTGACGCGCGTCTCGGCGGCGGCCGGCAGCGCCAGCATGGAACCGGCCAGGACGGCGGCGGTCAGGCGATGAAACTTCATGGTAATCCTCCCATTGTCATGGGCGCATTTATGCCTGCGCCCGTGAAAGGGTCAATGGTCAGATATCCAGCGTATGGTCCTTTTCCCATTGGCTGAAATGCGCCATGTAGGAATCCCATTCCTGCCGCTTCATCTTCAGGAAGGCCGACGAGAACGCCTCGCCCAGCATCGCCTTCAACTCGCGGTCCTTGTCGTAAAGACGCATGGCATCCAGCATGTTCAACGGCAGTTTAGGCGCGCCCCGCACCTTGTAGCCCTCGGCATACATGTCGATGTCATACCGCTTGCCCGGATCCGCCTTGGACCGGATCCCGCTGAGGCCCGCCGCGATGATCACGGCCTGCAACAGGTACGGGTTCGCCGCCCCGTCCGCCAACCGTAGCTCGAACCGCCCCGGCCCCGGCACCCGCACCATGTGTGTGCGATTGTTGCCGGTCCACGTCACCGTGTTGGGCGCCCAGGTGGCCCCCGACGTCGTGCGCGGCGCGTTGATCCGCTTGTAGCTGTTCACGGTCGGATTGGTGATCGCCGCCATGGCGCTGGCGTGCTTCATGATCCCGCCCAGGAAATGCGCGCCGCGCTCGGACAGGCCCAGCTCTGCGGTCGGGCTGCCCTCGGCGGTGTCGGTGGCGAATACGTTGGTCTTGGCCTTCGCGCCCGGTGCGTCCCAGACCGAGATATGCACATGCGCGCCGTTGCCCGTCAGCCCCTCGACGGGCTTGGGCATGAAGGTGGCGCGAAAGCCGTGTTTTTCCGCCACCGACTTGGTCATGAACTTGAAGAACGAATGCCGGTCGGCGGTCACCAACGCGTCGTCGAACTCCCAGTTCATCTCGAACTGGCCGTTGGCGTCCTCGTGGTCGTTCTGATACGGGCCCCAGCCCAGATCCAGCATGTAGTCGCAGATCTCGCGCACCACGTCATAGCGCCGCATCACCGCCTGCTGGTCATAACACGGCTTCTCGGCGGTATCGAACTCATCCGACAGCGCATTGCCGTCCGGCGTCAGCAGGAAATACTCCGCCTCCACACCCGTTTTGACGTGCAGACCTTCCTCGGCGGCCTCGTCGATCAGGCGGCGCAGCACGTTGCGGGGTGCTTGCGCCACGTCCTCGTCTTCCATCACCGGGTTGCCGGCCACCCACGCCACTTCGGGCTTCCACGGCAGTTGAATGACCGACTCCGGGTCCGGTACGGCCAGCATGTCGGGATGCGCCGGCGTCATGTCCAGCCACGTGGCAAAGCCCGCGAACCCCGCGCCATCCTCCTGCATGTCGGCAATCGCCTGCGCTGGCACCAGCTTGGCGCGTTGCCCGCCAAACAGGTCCGTGAAGGAAATCATGAAGTACTTTACGCCGTTCTTGTCGGCAAATTTCGCCAGGTCCGTGGCCATTGTCGTCTCCCCGTTTCTTGTCGTTGTTGATTATTGTCGCGATTACATACCGCCCTGTCCGGGAATCCAAGAGGTTCCCGCCAGAGGCACCCGCGCCATCGCGGCGGCCTCCACGGTAAGGGCTTGTAAATCTTCCGGCTCCAGGTTGTGCACGTGGTTCTTGCCGCAGGCACGGGCCAGCGTCTGTGCTTCCAGCGTCAGAACCTTGAGGTAGTTGTTCAACCGCCGGCCGGCCTCGACCGGGTCAAGGCGCTTCGACAATTCCGGGTCCTGGGTGGAAATGCCCGCCGGGTCGCGGCCTTCGTGCCAGTCGTCATAGGCCCCGGCGGTGGAGCCGAGCGCGTTGTACTCGGCCTCCCACTTGGGGTCGTTGTCACCGATGGCCACCATGGCCGCCGTTCCGATGCTGACCGCGTCCGCGCCAAGCGCCAACGCCTTGGCGACGTCCGCGCCGGTGCGGATGCCGCCCGAGACGATCAGCTGCACCTTGCGGTGCATGCCCAGTTCCTGCAGCGCGGCTACGGCCTCGCGGATACACGCCAATGTCGGGATGCCGACATGCTCGATAAAGACGTCCTGCGTGGCCGCCGTGCCGCCCTGCATGCCGTCGATCACCACCACGTCCGCCCCGGCCTTCACCGCCAGCGTCGTGTCGAAGAACGGGCGCGCCGCGCCCACCTTGACGTAGATCGGTTTTTCCCAGCCCGTGATCTCGCGCAGCTCGAGGATCTTGATTTCCAGATCATCAGGGCCGGTCCAGTCCGGGTGCCGACAGGCCGAGCGCTGGTCGATCCCCTTGGGCAGCGTGCGCATCTCGGCCACACGGTCCGAGATTTTCTGACCCAACAGCATCCCGCCGCCGCCGGGCTTGGCGCCCTGGCCGACCACGACCTCAATGGCATCCGCCTTGCGCAGGTCAACCGGGTTCATCCCGTAGCGACTCGGAAGATATTGATACACAAGCGTTTTCGACTGCCCGCGCTCTTCGGGCGTCATCCCGCCATCGCCCGTGGTGGTCGAGGTCCCGGCCATCGACGCCCCGCGCCCCAGTGCCTCTTTCGCCTGCGCCGACAGCGCGCCGAAACTCATGCCGGCGATGGTGATCGGGATCTTCAGCTCGATCGGCTTCTTGGCATAGCGCGACCCCAGCACCACGTTCGTGCCACACCGCTCGCGATACCCTTCCAGCGGATAGCGCGACATCGACGCGCCCAGAAACACCAGGTCGTCGAAATGCGGCACCTTTCGCTTTGCCCCGCCGCCTCGGATATCGTAGATGCCGGTCGCCGCCGCGCGCCGGATCTCGGCATTAACATCGGGGGTGAACGTGTTGGAATATCTCGGCAAAGTCCGCGGAGCGGATTTTTGATTTTCGCTCATGGGTCCGTCTCCTCAATAGGCATTGTCGACTTTGAAATTGTAGAGCTTGCGGGCCGAGCCGTAGCGTTTGAACTCGGACGGATCGGCGTCGATCCCGGCCTTGTCCAGCAGTTCGGTCAGCTTTTCGAAATGCTCGGGCCGCATCTCCTTTTCGATGCAGTCAGCCCCAAGGCTTTTGACACTGCCCCGCACGAACAGCTTGGCCTCGTAGATCGAGTCGCCAAGCGCGTCGCCCGCATCGCCACAGACCACCAAGTGCCCCGCCTGTCCCATGAAGGCCGACATATGCCCCACATTGCCGCCCACAACGATGTCGATCCCCTTCATCGAGATCCCGCAGCGGGACGACGAATTGCCCTTGATCACAAGCAGTCCACCATGCCCGGTCGCCCCGGCATATTGGCTGGCGTCGCCCTCGACGATCACGGTGCCGCTCATCATGTTCTCGGCCACGCCGGGGCCGACATTGCCCGCCACCCGCACGGTCGCCTGTTGGTTCATGCCCGCGCAGTAGTATCCGGTCGACCCCTTCACGGTCACATCCAGTGGCGCGTCCAGACCCACCGCGATGGCATGGCTGCCACGCGGGTTCACCACTTCCCAGCCGGTCTCGTTGCCGCTGGCCCCTTGCAGCGCGGCGTTCAGCCCGCGCAGCCCGTCCGCTTCCAAATCGTAAGTCTGCATCTCAGTGGCTCCAGAAATAAACGGTGGCGGGTTCGGGTTCCCACACGCGGGCATCCTCGATGCCCGGAAGGTTCACCAACGCGCGATACTCGCTGCCGAAGGCCACGTATTGGTCGGTTTCAGCCATCACGGCCGGTTTGCAGGCGATGGGGTCCCGCACGACACCAAAGCCGTCCTTGGTGCCCACGACGAACGTGTAGAAGCCGTCGAGATCCGCCAGCCCCGCCTCCAGCGCCCCTCCAAGCGTATGACCCTGCAGCATCTTCCAGGTCAGATAGGCCGCGGCCACCTCGGTGTCGTTCTGAGTCTCGACCTCGATGCCCTCGCGCGCCAGCTGCCGGCGCAGCGCATTGTGATTGCTGAGCGAGCCGTTATGTACGAGACACTGATCCGCGCCCGTGGAAAACGGGTGCGCCCCCAGTGTGGTGACCGCGCTTTCCGTGGCCATGCGGGTGTGCCCGATGCCGTGGCTACCGGTCAGCTTGGGAATGTCGAACCGTTTCGCCACGTCCCCCGGCAGGCCGACTTCCTTGTAGATCTCGATGATGTCGCCTGCGCTCATCACACGGATATCCGGGCGCAGCCGCTTGATCGCCTGCCGCGCCGCCGACAGCTTGTCCTGCGGCAGGTTCAGTACCGCATGAGTGTCGATCACCCTTTGCTCGATGGTCGCGCCAACCTCGTTGCCGATCTCCTCGGCCAGTCCTTCGAACTGGCTCGGCTCGGCGGCCTGAAGCGTCAGCTTCGCCTGCCCGTCCCGATCCGTGCCGTAAACCGCTATGCCGGCGCTATCGGGCCCGCGGTCGGACATCGTGATCAGCATTTCAGTCAGCATTTCACCCAAGCGAGGCTCGAGCGTCTTGTCCTTCAGGAACAGTCCAACGATTCCACACATTCCGATGTCTCCTAATGCTCAGGAGACGCTATTACGACCTACGGAAATATGCAATAGGGGGAATTAAATATTCTTGATAGGAATATTCTACCGATCGCCCTGCGGGTACGAGATCACTGACAGATATCGGATCGGCAGGCGCAAAAGCTGGTCCGGACCATGCGGCGCGTCGGCATCGAAGAACAGGCTGTCTCCGGGCCGCAAATGAAAGCTCTGCTCGCCATGGCGGTATCCCACCTCGCCCTCCAGGATATAAAGAAGCTCGATCCCCTCATGCTGAAACGTGGGAAAGACGTCCGATTCCTCGTTCAGCGTGATCAGATAGGGCTCCACCACGACGCCACTGTTGTTGGCGCCGATATGGCCCAGAAGGTTGTATTGGTGCCCGGCTCGCGTTCCGGCACGTTCCATCTCCACCGCCTCGCCCGCCTTGACGTGCACGACCTCGCGCCGTTCCTCGAACCGGCGAAAGAACGCGGTGATCGGCACACTGAGCGCCGCCGAAAGCGCCTGCAACGTGGTCAGGGAGGACGACGTGACCCCGTTCTCGATCTTGGACAGCATCCCGACCGAAAGGCCGGTCACGTCCGACAGATCCGAGACGGTCATGCCGCGGGTCTTGCGGAACTCGCGCACCGCCCGCCCGATGGCGGTTTCCAGATTCATGTCCTGGTGTTCACGAACCTTGTGCGGGTCCTGGTTGAGCTTGCCTTGGGCCATGATACGCGCGCTTTTCTCGTTTCGAAACTTACCCTTGCACGGTGTCAGCCCGGATTGCGATATAAAAATCCGAGCAGCACGCCACATTCCCGCCACATTTCCGCCCAATTCCTGACAGCCTTTGCCGACACCCTGACCGGATAACTTGGCGCCGGTCGGCGCTGTTCGGCCGGCCTGACCTCAAAAAGGAGCAGGCACATGGCAACGACCCCCGACCTTCCCCGCAAGTCGCAGACACCCGCCCCGACGCCGCGCAGCACGGCAACGCAAGAAGCGAAGGTGATCGTGTCCAGGCAGGTCTTCAACGACTTCGCCGCGATCTGAAACGTCTCGCGCAAACGAAAACGGCGCGCCCCGAAGACCGCGCCGTTCCGAAAATTCTGTCTCAGCGCAATCAGCCGACCAGTTCCAGGCCCGAGAAGAAATAGGCGATTTCCACCGCCGCCGTCTCCGGCGCGTCGGACCCGTGGACCGAGTTCTCGCCGACCGATTCCGCGAATTCCGCGCGGATCGTGCCCGGCGCCGCATCGGCGGGGTTCGTGGCACCCATCACTTCGCGGTTCTTGGCAATCGCGCCTTCGCCTTCCAGCACCTGCACGACAACCGGCTCGGACGCCATGAATTCGCACAGTTCGTCGTAGAACGGACGCTCGGAATGCACGGCATAGAACACGCCGGCTTGCGCCTTGGAAAGGTGAATCCGCTTCTGCGCGATGATGCGCAGGCCGGCATCCTCGAACTTGGCGTTGATCTTGCCGGTCAGGTTGCGTTTGGTGGCATCGGGTTTGATGATGCTGAGCGTGCGTTCGACAGCCATTGGAGCCTCTTTTCGTAAATAGTCATGGCGCAAACCCCATGCCTGCGCCGTCATTCGGCGCCCCGATAGCATGGGGGTGCGTGATTGAAAAGCTGCGATTGACGGCGCCGGCGCGATACGGCATGCGGTGCGCATGTTGCGTCTTGATAACATGAGTTTCTCGGTCGCCGGCCGCCCCCTGATCGAGGGCGCGTCGGCCGTTATCCCTGCCGGCCACAAGGTCGGGCTGGTGGGCCGCAACGGCACCGGCAAGACCACGCTCTTTCGCATGATCCGGGGCGAGCTGCCGCTGGACACGGGCACGATCTCCATGCCCGAGCGCGCCCGCATCGGCGGCGTCGACCAGGAGGTGCCGGGCAACGACGTGTCGCTGATCGACACGGTCCTGGCCGCGGACACCGAACGCAGCGCGCTGATGGCAGAGGCCGAAACCTCGACCGACGGCACCCGCATCGCCGAGATCCAGACACGCCTGGCCGATATCGACGCCTGGAGCGCCGAGGCGCGCGCGGCCACCATCCTGAAGGGTCTTGGCTTCACCGACGAGGAACAGGCCCAGCCCTGTTCGGCCTTTTCGGGCGGCTGGCGGATGCGCGTGGCACTGGCCGCCGTGCTCTTCACCGCGCCCGATCTGCTGCTCTTGGACGAGCCCACGAACTATCTCGACCTCGAAGGCGCGCTCTGGCTGGAAAGCTACCTCGCGCGCTATCCGCATACCGTTCTGGTCATCAGCCACGACCGTGGCCTTCTGAACCGTTCCGTGGGGTCGATCCTGCATCTGGAAGACCGCAAACTGACGCTCTACCAGGGCGGCTACGACACCTTTGCCGAAACCCGCGCCGCGCGGCTCGCCAATGCCGAGGCAGAGGCCAAGAAGCAGGAGGCCCGCCGCGCCCACCTGCAATCCTATGTCGACCGCTTCCGCTACAAGGCGGACAAGGCGAAACAGGCCCAGTCCCGCATCAAGGCGCTGGAAAAGATGAAGCCGATCTCGCGCCCGCAAGAGGCCGCGCTGCGCCGCTTCACCTTCCCCGAGCCCGACCAGCTGTCGCCACCGATCCTGCGGCTGGACAATGTGGCCACGGGCTATGACGGTGTGCCGGTATTGCAGCGCCTTTCGCTGCGCATCGACCAGGACGACCGGATCGCGCTTCTGGGGCGCAACGGCGAAGGGAAATCCACGCTTTCCAAGCTGTTATCGGGCAAACTTGAGGTGCTGGACGGAAAGAAGCACGCCGCCTCGAAGCTGCGCGTGGGTTACTTCGCGCAGCACCAGGTCGACGAGTTGCATCTCGACGAGAGCCCGCTCGATCACATCCGCCGCCTCTATCCCGATGACGGCCAGGCCAAGCTGCGCGCGCGGCTGGGCGGCTTCGGCATCCGCGCGGAACAGGCCGACACGAAGGTGGCCAAGCTGTCGGGCGGACAAAAGGCGCGGCTGTCGCTGATGCTGGCCACCACCGACGCGCCGCATATGCTGATCCTCGACGAGCCGACCAACCACCTCGATATCGAAAGCCGCGAGGCGTTGGTCGAGGCGCTCACGGATTACACCGGTGCGATCATCCTGGTCAGCCATGACATGCACCTGCTGCAATTGGTGGCCGACCGGCTGTGGCTGGTCAAGGACGGCACGGTCAAACCATACGAGGGCGACCTGCAGACCTATCGCGCTGCCCTGCTGGACCAGAAGCCTGCGAAAAAGGACGCGGCGGCGGAGAAACCTGCGCCGAAGCCCAAGCGCCCGTCCCGGGACGCCATTCTGGTCCTGCGGCAGGAGGTAAAAACCTGCGAGCAGCGCGTGGAAAAGCTGAACGTGATGCGCGACAAGATCGCCGCCAAACTGGCCGATCCCAAGATCTACGACGACGCCAAGGCAGACGACATGGAAGCGTGGCAGCGCAAGTATGCCGAGGTGATGGACGGGCTCGACCGGGCCGAGGCGCTTTGGCTGGCCGCGCTGGAACGGCTGGACGCGGCGGAAAACTGAACCCGGGCGGTTTACAACGCCCGCCTCCCGGCGCAAACCATGGCGCATGGACCCGAGTTTCCTCATCACCGCCTGGGTGGCGCTGTTCGTCATCATCGACCCGATCGGGATGACCCCGCTTTTCGTGGCGCTGACCCAGGGCGACAGCCCATCGCGCCGCCGCGCCATTGCCCTGCGCGCCTGTATCGCCGGTGCACTGATCCTGATCATCTTCGCCAGTTTCGGCGAATCCGTGCTGGAGTTCGTCGGCATCTCGATGCCCGCCTTCCGCATCGCGGGCGGTCTCTTGTTGTTCCTCACCGCGCTCGACATGCTGTTCGAGCGGCGCACCAAGCGGCGCAAGGATCAGGCGGACGAGGAAGACGACCGCGACGATCCGTCGATTTATCCGCTGGCGATTCCGCTGATCGGCGGGCCGGGCGCCATCACCACCGTGATCCTGCTGGCCGGCCAGCAGCCCGGGATCGAAGGGTTGGTTTGGGTCATCGGCGTGATGCTGAGCGTGGTCCTCCTGGTCTTCCTGTTGTTCCTGACCGCGGGCCTGCTGGAACGCGCGCTGGGGCGGACCGGCATCAACGTGATCACACGCCTGCTGGGGATGCTTCTGGCCGCGCTGGCGGTTCAGTTCGTGCTGGACGGATTGAAAGGGTTTGGGCTGGCGGGCTGAGGGTGCGCTGTTTATATATTGCGCCATGACCGGAGATGATACAGCCCGCCTGCTCTACCTCGCGCTGCTCGGCGCCGCCGTCGTGGCGTGGTTCTTTGCCCAGAACCGCAATTCTCTGGGCAAGACCATGCAATATGCGGTGGTCTGGGGACTCATCTTCGTGGGCGGCATCGCGGCGGTCGGGCTGTGGGGCGACATCCGCAACACCGTAGCCCCTGCAGCGCATCGAACCCTGGGCGAGGACCGGATCGAGCTGCGTCGGGCGATGGACGGCCACTACTACGTCACGGCGCAGGTGAACGGCGCACCGGTGGACTTCGTCGTGGATACAGGTGCCACGCTGATCGTCCTGACCCGCGCCGATGCCGAACGTGCGGGGCTGAATACCGACGAGCTGGCCTTTGTGGGGCGCGCGGGCACGGCCAACGGCACGGTCAGCACGGCGCCGGTGCGCCTTGACAGCCTGACCATCGGCCCACTGGAGGATCGCGGCATCGCGGCCTCCGTCAACGGCGGAGAGCTGGACCGGTCGCTCCTGGGTATGAGCTATCTCGAACGGTTCTCGAACGTGCAGATTTCCGACGGACGGATGATCCTTACCCGCTAGACGGCGCGCCGCCCCTACGCCTCGGCCTTCTTCTCCCAGCGGCCGGAATCCTCGGACCAGTATTGCGCCGAACACCCCGCGCCAGTCAGCGCCTTCCACTGCCCGCGGGCGTGGTTCAGCGCCCGTTCGTCATTGCCGTCGAACAGGATGCAGGTCCGTTCCAGAGCCTGCACCTCTTGGGAAGAGACCTCGGCACCGTCGATGCTCATGATGCAGGAAGCCCCGTTGGTGGCCTCCCCCGTGCCCAGCAGGATGGGCTGGCGGGCGTCATGCGGCCCGCCTTCACGCCCATGCGGCAGAAACCCGTCCTCGGGGCCCAGCCAGAGCTTTTCGTCCAGCCAGTCCAGCCGCGCCGCCTGGGTGCCGCGCACCAGCACACGCCACCCCGCGCCGCGTGCCTTGTCCAGCAGCATGGGCAATGTCGCCTCCAGCGGTCGGCGGGTCAGGTGATAGAAATAGACCGCGCCCATCACTCCCCTTCGTATTGATCGGCCACCAGCCGGTTAAGGCTCATCACGCCCCAGCCCGTCGAACCCTTGGGGGCGAAATCGGTGTCCTTGGTCACCCGCGCAACGCCGGCGATATCAAGGTGAATCCACGGTGTGCCCTCCTCGACGAAGCGTTGCAGGAACTGCGCCGCGGTGATCGAGCCGGCGGGCCGTCCGCCCACGTTTTTCATGTCGGCGATGTCGGACTTGAGTTGCTTGTCATAGTTCTTGCCAAGCGGCAGTCTCCAGGCACCCTCGCCCTCGTTCTTGGCCGCGCGCAGGAACTTGTCGCAGAAATTGTCGTCGTTGGAAAAGACGCCAGCATTCTCGTGCCCGAGCGCGATGATCATCGCACCCGTCAGAGTGGCAAGGTCGATGATCGCCGCGGGCTTGTAGGCCTGCTGCGCGTACCACAGCACATCGGCCAGCAACAGCCGCCCTTCGGCATCGGTGTTGATGATCTCCACCGTGTCGCCCTTCATCGAGGTGAAGACGTCGCCAGGGCGGTAAGCTTCGCCCGAGGGCATGTTCTCGACCAGCCCGACAAGGCCAACAACGTTGGCCTTGGCCTGACGCAGCGCAAGCGCGCGCATGGTGCCCGTCACGACCCCGGCGCCGCCCATGTCCATCGTCATGTCTTCCATGCCCGTGGGCACCTTCAGCGAAATGCCCCCCGTGTCGAACACCACGCCCTTGCCCACCAGCGCCAGCGGCGCGTCACCGTCGCGCCCGCCGGACCATTCCATGACCGCGACCTTCGTGGGCGAGGCCGAGCCTTGACCCACGGCGAGCAAAAGCCCCATCCCCTGCTTTTCAAGCTCGTCTTCCTCCAGGATGGTGATCTTGAGCCCGAGACTCTCCATCTCCTTGATGCGCTTGGCGAATTCGGTGGTGGTCAGGTGGTTGGCCGGTTCCGACACAAGGTCGCGCGTCATCAACACGCCCTCGGCCACCGCGAGCGCCGCTTTCGCAGCTTCGGTGGCCTCGTCAGGTTTGGCGACCATGATCGACACCGGACCTGCCTCGTCGGGTTGTTCCGACTTGCGCGCATCGAAGGAATAGGCGCGCAGGACGATCCCCCTGCGCCAGCTCGCTCAACCGCCGCGCGGTCCCCGCCAGCACCAGCAGAGGGTCGGACCCTTTGAGTTTGCCCAAAGCCGCGCCGGCCTGGCGCGTCTCGACCGGGTCCGCCCCACGTTCCAGGCACAGGACATCCAGCGCCTTGGCCGCAAGGCCCGTCGGCCATGCCAGAGTAATCACCTGACCCGGCTTGGTCTTTTCCCACGCCTCGCTTTCCAGCAGGCGCTTCACCGCTCCCTTGGTCAGGCGGTTCACCCGGCGCGCACCCGGGCCCATCTTGCCACTCGGCGTGACCACCACGGCGACGCGCCCTTCCGCTTCGGCGATGGCGTCGAGGTCCAGATCGGTGAAGGTAACGGAAACGGGGGTGCTCATGTGATGCTCCTTGCGCGGAAAATGTCTGTCTGTCGCCACCAGACCTAGCGCCTTGCGCGGGCAATGGCCAGTGCCGGCCGCAAACCGCCGGCGCGCGTCGCTTTACCGGTTTTCCCCCGCAGTCAAATCGCATAACTTGGCGTGCAATGCAGTTAAGGTCCTGGGGGGATGCGTGACCAGATTCGACAGGTATATGCTGTCGCAATTCATGGTGCTGTTCGGGTTCTTCGCGCTTGTGCTGGTGTCGATCTTCTGGATCAACAAGGCGGTGCGGATGTTCGATCGGCTGATCGGCGATGGCCAGCCGGCCTGGATCTTCCTTGAGTTCACCGCACTGACCCTGCCCGGCGTGATCGGCGTCGTGCTGCCCATCGCGACCTTTGCAAGCGCGGTCTACGTCACCAACCGCATGACCACCGAATCCGAAATGACGGTGATACAGGCGACCGGGTATTCCCCGTGGCGCCTGATCAGGCCGGTGTTGATCTATGGCATCCTCATTGCGGTCATGATGTCCGTGCTGAGCCACTACCTGATCCCCAAGAGCCTGAGCCAACTGCGCCTGCGCCAGGCCGAGGTCAGCCAGAACATCACGGCCAAGCTGTTGACGGAGGGAGAATTCCTGCACCCTGCCCCCGGTATCACCTTCTACATCCGCGACATCACGCCAGAGGGCGAGCTTCGGGACGTCTTCCTGTCGGACAGGCGCAATTCCGAGGTTCCCGTGACCTACACCTCGACCCAGGCCTACCTCGTGCAGGAAGGCGGCGGCACCAAGCTGGTGATGGTAGAGGGGCTGGCGCAAAACCTGCGGGCCGAGGGCAATCGCCTGTTTACCACGCATTTCGACGACTTTTCTTATGATATCAGCAGCCTTATCTCGCGCGATCCGACCAACCTCAACCGCGTCGATTTCGCCCTGACCGGCGACCTTCTGTTCCGGCCGGCCGAGATGGCCGAGATGACCGGCAGCACCGTTCCCGAAGTGCTGTACGAGGCGCATGGCAGGTTCGCACAGGCGCTGATGTGCATCGTCGCGGCGCTGATCGGGTTCGCCACGTTGCTGGTCGGCACCTACAGCCGTTTCGGGGTCTGGTGGCAGATCGTCGGGGCGTTCACCCTGCTGGTGCTGATAAAGATGGTCGAGGGCAGCGTTTCCGGTACCGTTCTGGGAAGTGCGGGCTACTGGCCGCTGATGTACCTGCCCACCGGCATCGGCGCGCTGGTCACTGTCATTCTTCTCTACCTTGCCGCCCACCCCGGTATCTGGCGTCGTTTGTGGTCGTTCGGGCCGCGCAGCGGTCCCCCCGGGCCGGTGGAGGGCACCACGTGATCCTGCATTACTATTTCGCCCGCAAGTTCCTGTGGACCTTCGTTGCCATTGCCTCGGTCTTCGTGATCCTGTTGGCGCTGATCGACCTGGTGGATGAATTGCAGGATTTCCCGAACCTGCCCTTCATGGACGTTCTCGGCGTGGTGCTGCTCAACGTCCCGCACGCGAACTACGAGATCCTGCCTCTGGTCGTGATCCTGTCGGCGGTGGCGTTGTTCCTGCGGCTGGCACGGTCGTCGGAACTGGTCGTGACGCGGGCCGCCGGGCGCTCGGCCCTGCGCAGCCTCGCCGCCCCCATCACCGTGGCCGCGCTGATCGGCATCCTGTCGATCACGATGCTGAACCCGCTCGTGGCGGCGTCCTCGAAACGGTACAACGACGTGGTCAACACCTACATGGGTGGCGGCACCAGCGTGCTGGCCATCGCGTCCGAAGGGCTGTGGTTGCGCCAGGGCAGCGCCGAGGGGCAGACGGTCATTCACGCGGCAAGGGCCAGTTCCGACGTCGCCACCCTTTACGAGGCGACATTCATCAATTTCTCGCCCGAGGGCGAACCGCAACAGCGGATCGTGGCGGAGACCGCCAGCCTTGCCGCCGGCCAGTGGGAGCTGAAGAACGCCAAGATCTGGGAACTGACGCTCGGGCAGAACCCCGAGGCGTCGGCCCGCGAGGTGGCGCAACTGGAATTGCCCTCGGCACTGACGCAGGACCGCATCATCGACAGTTTCGGCAAGCCGGAATACATCTCGCTGTGGGACCTGCCGGCGTTCATCAACCAGCTGGAAGAAGCCGGGTTCTCGGCGCGGCGTTATGCGGTCTGGTTCCAGATGGAACTGTCGCGGCCCTTGTTCCTGGTGGCGCTTGTCATGGTGGCCGCAGCCTTTACCATGCGACACGCGCGGCTCAGCAATACAGGGATCTCGGTCCTGATTGCCGTGATGTTGGGCTTTACGCTGCACTACATCCGGAATTTCGCGCAGATCCTCGGGGAGAACGGCCAAATCCCGATCTACCTCGCGGCATGGGCGCCGCCGGTGGCCTCTTTCATGCTGGCCGCAGGGATCCTGCTGCACATGGAGGACGGATGAGCCGCAGGTCCGGAATACGCGCCCGGCTTGCGGGGCTTGCCGCTGCGCTGATCTGGGCGGGTGGCGCGGTGGCGCAAGGCGGTGTCGATCCGTCTATGCCCGCCGCCACGGATGCGCCGCAGCCAGCCATCCTGGTGGCCGACGACGTTTTTCTGTCCGGTAACGAACAGCTTGTCGCCACCGGCAATGTCGAGGCGCTTTACGACGGGCGGCGGCTGAAGGCGTCTGAAATCGTTTACGACCGCACAACCGAAACCCTGCGGGTGACCGGACCGATATCGCTGGAAGACGCGGACGGCACGATGCTGGTGCTGGCCGACAGTGCCGAGCTCGACCGCGAGATGAGGAACGGCCTGCTCAGGGGCGCGCGTATCGTGATGGATGACCAGGTGCAGCTGGCCGCGAACGAGTTGGCGCGGGTCAACGGGCGATACAACCAGCTCTACAAGGCTGCCGTCACCTCGTGCCGCGTGTGCAATTCGCAAAGCCCTCCGCTCTGGCAACTGCGTGCACGCCGTGTCGTTCACGACCAGCAGGAAAAGCAGCTTTATTTCGACGGTGCGCAGTTCAGAGTGCTGAACACACCGGTTTTCTACCTGCCCCGCCTGCGCCTGCCCGATCCCACGCTGGAACGCGCCACCGGATTTCTGGTCCCATCGCTGAACAACTCCTCGCTTCTGGGGTTCGGCGCCCGGGTGCCCTATTTCATCCGGCTCGGTGATCACAAGGACCTGACCGTCACGCCGTATCTTTCCACCGAAACCCGGACGCTGGAGCTGCGCTATCGACAGGCGTTCCGCACCGGCGCGATCGAGGTGGAGGGTGCGCTGAGCGATGACGACATCGGCGGGCGCAGCTTCAAATCCTACGTCTTTGCCAACGGGACCTTCGCCCTGCCCCGCGACTTTACCCTGCGGTTCGATATCGAGGCGGTGAACGACGACACCTACCTGCTGGACTACGGCTATTCCGAGAAAGACCGGCTGGACAGCGAGATCTCGATCGAGCGTGCCCGGCGCGACGAGTACATCCGGTTTGCCCTGACCGGCTTCCATTCGCTTCGTGCCGGGGAAAGCAATGCGACCTTGCCGACGGTGGTCTCGAACGGCGAGTATGAACGCCGGTTTCAGCTGGCCAACGCGCCCGGCGGCGAAATCCGGCTTGGGGTTCTCAGCCACGCGCATTACCGGTCTTCGGACCTTGCGGTCGACGGCCCGGATTTCGATCCGTTCGCGGATGGCCGCGACGTCGCACGCTTCACCGTCAGCGCGGACTGGCACCGGTCATGGACACTTGGCGCGGGCGTGCTGACCAGCGCGCAGGTCGGGCTCGCCATCGACAGCTTTCACGTGTCGCAGGCCGGCATCACCAGCCGATCGGATGCGGTCGAGGTCACGCCCTCGGCCTCTGTCGAGCTGCGCTGGCCGCTTCTGAAGACCACGTCGTCGGGGGCGACCCATGTGATCGAGCCTGTCATGCAGCTTTCATGGGTCGGAGGCAGCAACCCGCTGGTGCCCAACGACGAAAGCACCCGGATCGAGTTCGACGAGGGCAACCTCTTCGCCACCTCCCGCTTCACTGCGCCGGACCGGCGCGAGCGCGGCTTCAACTCGGCATACGGCATCAGCTGGACACGCTATGGCACCAGGGGCTGGCAAAGCTCTTTCGCCCTTGGTCAGGTGGTGCGTGAGGAGGTCGAGGTCGACCCCGCCGGCGGGCCCGCCTTTACCAACTCCTCGGGGCTCCAGGACCGCTACTCCGACCTGCTGATCGCGGGGCAGTTCAAGAACGATGACGGGCTTACCATCACCGGGCGGGGCCTCTTCGACGACGATTTCGTCACCACCAAGGCAGAGGCGCGGGCCAGTTGGCGCAATGACCGCGCGGCCGTCGGCGGCACCTATATCTGGCTGCGCAACGATCTGGCCGAGGCGCGGCCGAACAACATCTCGGAATGGGCCTTCGACGCCTCCTATCGGCTGTCACGCCACTGGACCGGCAGCGCCAACTGGCGCTACGACGTGGCCAGCGACGAATCCGTGCGGGCGGGACTCGGGATCACATACACCAATGAGTGCGTGGACATTTCGCTTTCGGCCTCGCGTCGCTTCACCTCTTCCACTATCCTCGTGCCATCGACCGATATCAGTTTCACGGTTGGCCTTCGCGGCTTTACCACCAAGACACGCGACAAAAGCTACGTCCGGACATGCGAGCAATGATGCCAAGACTTACATACCTCACTTCCGCGCTTCTGGCGCTTACCCTCTTTGCGACTGCCGCGCTGACCGTCACGGGGCCCGCGCAGGCTCAGCAAAGTCCGTTCGACGCGGTCATCAAGGTCAACAATCTGGCCATCACCCGATACGAGATTTCGCAGAGGGCCCGGATGCTGCAACTGTTCCAGGCGCCGGGCGACCCCGAAGAGCTCGCCCGCGAACAGCTGATCGAGGACCGGCTGAAACTGGACGCAGCCAGCGCCGCGGGCTTCGAGCTGACCGAGGACGCGATCATGGCCGGGATGGAGGAATTCGCAGGCCGCGCCAACATGGACGCAGAGCAGATGATCGGTGCATTGGAGCAAGCCGGCGTCGACCCTTCGACCTATCGCGAATTTGTCCGGGCCGGTCTGACATGGCGTGAATATTCGCGCGCCCGCTTCGGGCCTCGGGTCAACGTGACCGAAGACGACGTGGACCGTGCCCGCCTCTCCTTTGGCCAAGAGACCAGCGTGCGCGTGCTCTTGTCCGAGATCATCATGCCGCTGGCGAACGCCAATCCGCAGACGATCCAGGAGCGCGCAAACCGCATCAGCCAATACACGACCGAGGCTGAATTTGCCGCCGCCGCGCGGCGGTACTCGGCCACGGAAAGTGCCGGGCGCGGGGGGCGTATGGACTGGGTTGCCGTCAACGACCTTCCCGAAGGGCTGCGCTCGGTGGTGCTGGCGCTCGCACCCGGTGAAGTGAGCAACCCGCTGCCGCTGCAGGGCGCCATCGCCCTGTTCCAGCTGCGCGACATCGAGGAGATCGACCAGCCCGAGCAGGAATACGAGGAAATCGAGTACGCCGCCTATTACATCAGCGGTGGCCGCACCGAGCAGAACCTCGCCCGCGCCGCGCAGATAGATGCGGACACCGATACCTGCAACGACCTTTACGGCATTGCCCAGGGACAGCCGGAACAGGTGCTGGAACGCGGCAGCAAATCGCCGTCCGAAATTCCCGATGACATACGGTTCGAACTTGCCAAGCTCGATCCGGGCGAGATTTCCACCGGGATCACACGCTCCGGAGGTCAGACGCTCGTGGTGCTGATGCTGTGCAGCCGGACGCCGAAGACCGAAGGCGAAGCACCCTCGGCCCAGCAGATCACCAACTTCATCCAGAGCCGGCGGCTGGACAGCTTTGCCAATGCCTATCTCGCCGAATTGCGGGCTGCGGCGCGGATCGTCGAACTGGAATGACCTCCTCTTCCGCGTTGCCCGTCGCCATAAGCTGCGGCGAACCCGCGGGCATCGGTCCGGAAATCGCGGCCCGGGCCTGGCACGCCTTGAAAGACGAGGTGCCGGTGCTGTTCTTGGGCGACCCGGACCACCTGCCGGCGGATGTGCCGGTCGCCCGCGTCGACAACCCTAAGGACGCGGCCGAAGCCGGCAAAAGCGCCCTGCCCGTGCTGGCGCATCCGTTCGAGGGGCCTCTGACGCACGGCCAGCCCAACCCCCACCACGCCCAGTCTGTCATCGACATGATCGCCAAGGGCGTCTCGCTTGTGAACGACGGTGCTGCCAGCGCCCTGTGCACGGCGCCGATCCACAAGAAAGCCTTGCAGGATGGGGCGGGCTTCGCGTTTCCCGGCCATACGGAATTCCTCGCGGAAATCTCGGATACTCGGCATGTCGTGATGATGCTGGCCAGTGACCAGTTGCGCGTCGTACCCGCGACGATCCACATCCCGTTGTCGGAGGTGCTCGCCGCCCTGTCGCCCGAGGTTCTTGAACAGGCGATCCGCATCACCCACGACGGCCTTATCCGCAACTTCGGCATCGTCGTGCCCCGCATCGCCGTGGCAGGGCTCAACCCCCATGCCGGCGAAGGCGGCAAGATGGGGCGCGAAGAGATCGAGGTGATAACGCCCGTGCTGGACAAGCTACGGAGCGAGGGCATGGACCTGCGCGGCCCCCTCAGCGCAGACACCATGTTCCACGCCGCCGCCCGCGCCACGTATGACGCGGCGGTCTGCATGTACCACGATCAGGCGCTGATCCCCATAAAGACGCTTGATTTCGACCGCGGTGTGAACGTGACCCTGGGCCTGCCTTTCGTGCGCACCTCGCCGGATCACGGCACCGCGCTCGATATCGCGGGCAAGGGCGTCGCCAACGCCTCGTCCATGATCGAAGCCGTGCGCCTTGCCGCCCGCCTGGGCCGGGCACGCGCATGAGCGCGATCGACACGCTTCCGCCCTTGCGCGACGTGATAACCGCCCATGGGCTAAGCGCGCGCAAATCCCTGGGGCAGAACTTTCTTCTCGACCTCAACCTGACGGCCAAGATCGCCCGCATGGCCGGCAAAATCGAAACCGCGGACGTGCTCGAGATTGGCCCCGGCCCCGGCGGCCTGACGCGCGGACTGCTTGCCGAGGGGGCACGGCGGGTGCTTGCGGTGGAAAAGGACGCACGCTGCATCCCGGCCCTGGAAGAAATCGCGCAGGCCTATCCCGGCCGGCTGGAGATCATCAATGGCGACGCGCTGGAAATCGACCCGGCGGCGCAACTGACTCAACCGATCAAGGTTGCGGCCAACCTGCCCTACAACGTCGGCACCGAGCTTTTGGTGCGGTGGCTGACCCCCGACACCTGGCCTCCGTTCTGGCAAAGCCTGACCCTGATGTTCCAGCGCGAAGTGGCCGAGCGTATCGTCGCGCAGCCCGGATCAAAGGCGTACGGTCGTCTGGCGGTCCTGGCGCAATGGCGGGCGTCGGCGCAGATCGTCCTGCATTTGCCGCCCGGTGCGTTCACCCCGCCGCCGAAAGTGTCAAGCGCAGTGGTGCATCTCGAGGCGCTCGCGGCCCCGCGTTTCCCGGCAGAGCCGAAGGTACTGGAACGCGTGGTGGCACGGGCCTTCAACCAGCGACGCAAGATGCTGCGCGCGGCCTTGAAAGGCATGGCGCCGGACATCGAAGACAGGCTTGTCGCGTCGGGGATCAAGCCCACGGACCGCGCCGAAACCGTCGGGCTGGAGCAGTTCTGCGCGCTCGCCAGAACGCTTGCCTGACCCGTCAGCGAAGAAAATCACGAAAAAGGTGTAGGCTTATTCTGCCGCCGCCGAGGATTCCGGGCCGCCGCCCTGTCCCTGGTCGCCACCGCCGTCGTTGCCGCCATCGGGCTTCTTGCGCGGCTTGCGACTGCGCTTGGGCTTTTGCGGTTTCTCGCTGGATTGGCTCTCGGGCGTTTCCACCAGCCCGCTGTCACTCTCGGAATCGCTTTGGATCACGTCGGGTTGCGCATCGTCGCGATCATCTTGGCCGCCCTCGTCGCCGCCACCGTTCGACTCGCGTTCCTGGCGCTGGGCGCGCTCGCGGTCACGTTCGGCCTGCCGCTCGCGGTTCTGGCGCTCCTGCTCTTCGCGCTTCTGGTCCTGCTCCTTCTGGGCCGCTCCCAGCAGGCGCAGGTAATGCTCCGCATGTTGCTGGAAGTTCTCGGTCAGAACCCGGTCGCCCGCCAATTGCGTATCGCGGGCAAGCTGGTTGTACTTGTCAATGATCTGCTGCGGCGTGCCGCGCACCTTGCCTTCGGGCCCGGAACTGTCGAACACGCGGTTGACGACATTGCCCAGGGGCGAGCGGTTGCGGTTGGACTTGTTCCGCGAACGTGACTTCGATGATCTCATATGTGGTTGTCAGCCCTATTGCTTGAAGCGCTGTTTGTTCCGGGTGACGCCCCTTGCGTCGACGATGACCGGATCAATGTGCTGGCTTGAACTCACGTACGGGTGTCGCAAGGACCCTCTTCGTCGTGATGGTCCTCAGTAAACACGCCTCGGCGCATTGCACAAGGGGTAAGCTGGATAATTTGGCAAAAAACCGGCAAAACCGCTTATTTTCCACAGATCAGAGGGGTATTTCGCCTGCGATAACCCGGTCGCGGCCTTCGATGTCGCGCAAAACCGCGACACGCACAAAGCCCGCCTCGCTGAACAGGCGACTGACCTCGGCGGCCTGCGTCCAGCCGATTTCGACCAACAATCGCCCCCCCGGCCGCAAGTGGGACACAGCACCCGGCACGATCCGGCGATAGGCAGACAGCCCATCCCCCTCGTCGGTCAGCGCGCCGCGCGGTTCGTGCATCAGCTCCGGCCCAAGGTCTTGCATTTCATCGGCCGCAATATAGGGCGGGTTCGAGACCACGAGATCGAAACGCCCCTCGACGGCCTCGAACCAGTCGGACTGTAGCAGAAGGCAGCGGTCGGCGACGCCAAGGCGCCTGGCATTGCGGTCGGCCAGGGTAAGCGCGGCGGGCGAGATATCGGTCCCGATACCGGCGGCCTCCACGCGCTCCGCGAGCAGCGACAGAAGGATGCACCCCGAGCCGGTGCCGAGATCCAGCACATGACCGAATGGATGCGACAGCGCCGCCTCCACCAGCGTTTCGGTATCCGGCCGCGGGTCGAGCACGTCGCCACTGACCTCGAAGCGATGCCGGTAGAAGTCGCGCCACCCGGTCAGATGAGACATCGGCACACGTTGTGTTGCGCGGCGCTCCAGCAGGTCTTGCAGTTGCGCGATGGCATCGGGCGTAACTTCGTCATGCGCCAGCAGGGATACCCGGTCGGGCGCCACGCCAAGCGCCAGCGCCACGAGGCTGCGCGCCTCGCGCTGCGCGTCTTCGATGCCCGCCGCCCTGAGCGTGACCCCGGCATGACGCACGAGGTCCGCGACCCGCTGGCTCACCCTTCCATCTCCGCCAGAAGCGCCGCCTGCGCATCGGCGGTCAGCGCATCGATCACCTCGTCCAGGTCGCCCTGCATCACCTGGTCCAGCTTGTAGAGCGTCAGGTTAATGCGGTGATCGGTCATGCGCCCCTGCGGGAAATTGTAGGTCCGGATCCGCTCGGACCTGTCGCCCGAGCCCACCTGCGCCGCCCGACTGGCCGAGCGTTCGTCATGCATCTTCTGCCGTTCCATGTCGAACAGCCGCGTCTTCAGTACCTGCATGGCGATCTCGCGGTTGCGGTGCTGCGACTTCTCGGAACTGGTGACGACGATGCCGGTGGGGATGTGCGTGATCCGCACGGCAGAGTCAGTAGTGTTCACGTGCTGGCCGCCCGCGCCGGAGCTGCGCATCGTGTCGATCCGCAGATCGTTCGCGTCGATCTGGATATCCACGTCCTCGGCCTCGGGCAGCACGGCCACCGTCGCGGCAGAGGTATGAATCCGCCCGCCCGATTCCGTCTCGGGCACGCGCTGCACCCGGTGCACGCCGGATTCGAACTTCAGCCGTGCAAAGACGCCCTCGCCCTTGATATTGGCCACGACCTCCTTCACCCCGCCCAGCTCGGTCTCGCTGAACTCGATGATCTCAAGCGTCCAGCCCCGCGCTTCGGCATAGCGCTGGTACATGCGCAATAGGTCGCCCGCAAAGAGCGCCGCCTCCTCGCCCCCCGTGCCTGGCCGGATCTCGATGATGGCAGGCCGTGCATCGGCCTTGTCGCGCGGCAGCAGCGCCAGTTGCAGCCGCTCCTCAAGCGCCGGGCGCTGCGCCTCCAGCGTATCCAGCTCGTCGGCGGCCAGTTCCTTCATCTCGGGGTCGGCCAGCATCGCGCGGGCACTCTCGATCCCGTCCAGCACGGCGTTATAGGCGCGGATTTCCTCGACCACCGGGCGCAGTTCCGCATATTCCCGGCCAAGCTTGGCGATGTCGCCCGTCCCGGCCGACATCTGCGCCTCGATATACTCGAACCGCTGCGTGATCTCGCGAAGTTTGTCCAATGGCACCATTTGCGCGGTGTTGCCTATTCCTCGCGCTTGGTCAAGTCGCCAAGCCGTGCTAAAATCACTCCATGAAACGGATCTGCATCCTTCTCTTCGCCCTCGCACCTGTGCTGGCCTCGGCGCAGGGAAAAACCGTCGAATGCTACTGCACCGACAAATCCGGGACACGGGTCGAAATGGGCGAGACGATCTGCATGCAGGTCGACGGGCGCAGCTTCATGGCGCAATGCCAGATGTCGCTGAACGTGCCGATGTGGCGCAAGGTGTCCGACGGCTGCCTCAGCTCATAGCTGCGACAGCCACCCGTCCAGCCGCTTGGCATTGACGCCCAAGTCCGCCTTGCCGAACCGCGCCCTGCCGTAAAGAACGATCCGCCCGTCCCGCCGCGCGACCGTCGTGTAGTCGGGAAACCCCCACAGCGCCGAGCGGGTGACATAGGTGATCATCCCCTCGTCGACCGAGCCCGCCAGCACCTCCGTGCGCGGCGTGTCGCGGATGATCGCGTCCAGCCGGGTCAGCGTCTCGCCCGCGTCCGGCACCACCCGCACGGCGCTGCTCCGACCGTCGCCCGGCTCAGGCCCGTCCGGCAGCACATGCCAGTCCTCCGCGTTAGACGGCGCAAGCCGCACGTAGACAGCAAACGCGATCAGCGCCAGCACCACAACGACAACGATCCGCGTCAGGATATACATGTCCGTTACCTTTCCTATCGCCGTGTCCAACCCCACAGGCACAGCATCTCCATCACCACATGCGCGCCGGCAATGGCCGTGGCCCCGGTGGTGTCGAAGGGCGGCGACACTTCCACCATGTCCCCGCCCACAAGGTTGATCCCCGCGATATCGCGCAGGATCGCGGCAGCCTGCCAGCTGGCCAGCCCGCCCCAGACCGGCGTGCCCGTCCCCGGCGCAAAGGCCGGGTCGAGACAATCTATATCGAAGGTCATGTAGGTCGGCGCGTCGCCCAGAACCTCGCGGATACGCGCGGCCACGGCGGCGGGTCCCATCTCGTGCACCTCGCGCGCGGTCAGGGTCGGCACGCCCAGGTTATCCTCGTTGACCGTGCGGATCCCAACCTGGATCGAGCGTGCCGGGTCCACCAGCCCTTCCTTGACTGCCTTGTAGAACATGGTGCCGTGGTCGATCCGCTCCATGTCGTCATCCGCCCAGGTGTCGGAATGCGCATCGAAATGCAGCAGCGACAGCGCCCCGTATGTCTCGGCATAGGCGCGCAGGATCGGGAAAGAGATATAGTGATCGCCCCCGATCGCGATGCTGGCCGCGCCGCCCTTCAGGATGCCGCGGATATGTTCGGTCAGCGCGGCGGGAAACTCCGACACCTTGGCATAATCGAACGCCATGTCGCCGTAATCCACGATTCCCAGCGCCTCCAGCGGGCTATAGCCGTCCCAATAGATGGGCGGATCGAAAGGCTGCAGGCTCGACGCCTCGCGCACCGCCCGCGGGCCGAGGCGCGTGCCCGTGCGATTGGTCACCGCCTGGTCGAACGGGATGCCGGTGATGGCCACGTCCACGCCCTCCAGGTCCTTGCTGTATTTGCGCCGCAGGAAGGATGGCGCGCCGCCAAAGGCATTCTCGAACGACAGCCCGCGCAGGTCGTCCCGGGTGAACGCCTGGTCCACCTGTTTCTTCGCATCCTCAAGCGCCATCCTTGCGCCCTCCCTCGTTATCCGTTCAGCGGCTGCGCCCGCTCCACCAGCCGGGCAAAAAACGACGCGCCGACCGGCGCCACCGCGTCGTTGAAATCGAAACCTGGATGATGCAGCGCCGGCCCCTCGCCCTGTCCCAGGAATAGATAGGCTCCCGGCCGCGCGTTCAGCATGAACGCGAAATCCTCGGCCCCCATCTCGCGCTGCCGGTCGGTCTGCACCATGTCGGCACCCGACACCTCGCCCGCCACTTCGGCGGCAAACGCCGTCTGGTCGGCATGGTTCACCGTCGCCGGATACCCCACCTCGATCCGCAGGGCCGCCTCGACCCCATAAGAGGCCGCCTGCCCCGCGATGATCTCTTGCAACCGCGTATGCACCATCCGCTGCACGTCCGGGGCAAAGGTCCGGATCGTGCCGTTCACATAGGCCGTCTCGGGCACGATATTCTCGGCGCTGCCGGTGTGGATCTGCGTCACCGAAACGACCAGATCCTGCAGCGCGTGATGGTTGCGGCTGACGATCGTCTGGATCGCCTGCACCATCCCCGCCGCCGCCACGACCGGATCGCGCGTGTGATGCGGAAAGGCGCCGTGCCCGCCCTGCCCGGTGATGTCGATATGGAACGTGTCCACCGCCGCCATGATCGGCCCCGGCGTGGTTGCGAACCGCCCTTCGGCATCGCCCGGCATGGTGTGCAGCGCATAGACCTGTTCGATCCCGAACCGCTCCATGATGCCGTCCTCGACCATGATGCGCCCGCCGCCCGGCCCCGCCTCCTCGCTGGGCTGAAAGATCAGCGCGACACGGCCTTTGAAGTTGCGCGTCTCGGCCAGGTACCGCGCCGCGCCCAGCAGCATCGTCGTATGCCCGTCATGTCCGCAGGCATGCATCGCCCCCTGCGTCTGCGAGGCGTAGGGCACGCCGGTCGTCTCCTCGATGGGCAACGCATCCATGTCCGCGCGCAGCCCGATGGTCGGCCCCGGCCCATGCCCCTCGATCACCGCGACGACGCCACTTTGCGCAATGCCGGTCTCGATCTCGCTGATCCCGAACTCCCGCAACCGCTCCACCACGAAAGCCGCGGTCTGATGACAGTCGAACCCAAGCTCTGGCCGCTGGTGCAAATGCCTGCGCCACACGGTCATGTCCTCGGCAAATCCCGCGATCCGGTTGATGATGGCCAAGCGTCTGGACTCCCGTTTGCTCTGCGGTCAGGGTCCACTCAACGCCAGAACGAAGGAGGGTGCAATGCCCGATGACCTGATCCACGACCCAAAGGGCGGGATGCCCCGGCTGCGCGCGATCATGCGCGCACTCCGCGATCCCGAAACGGGTTGCCCGTGGGACATCGAACAGGATTTCGGCACCATCGCGCCCTACACCATCGAGGAAGCCTTTGAGGTCGCCGACGCCATCGAGCGCGGCCAGTGGTCCGAACTGCGCGACGAGCTTGGGGACCTGCTGTTGCAGGCCGTGTTCCACGCCCAGATTGCCGACGACAAGGGATTGTTCGACTTCGACGACGTGGCAAACGGCATCGCCGACAAGATGGTCGCCCGCCACCCGCATGTCTTTGGCGACGAGAGCCGCGACAAGTCCGCTGAGCAACAGACCCACGACTGGGAAACCGTCAAGGCGGCCGAGCGCGCCGCCAAGGCCCAGACCGGCGTTCTGGATGGCGTCGCGGTCGGCCTTCCCGCCCTCATGCGCGCGGTCAAGCTTCAGAAACGCGCGGCGCGGGTGGGCTTCGACTGGCCCGATGCCTCGCACGTGCTCGACAAGATCACCGAGGAAGCCCACGAGCTGCAAGAGGCCGCCGAAACGCTCGGCCCGGACGAGGTCGAGGAGGAATTCGGCGATCTGCTGTTTGTCATGGCCAACCTCGCCCGGCACATGCAGGTCGACCCCGAACAGGCCCTGCGCCGCGCCAACGCCAAGTTCACCCGCCGGTTCGAGCGGATCGAGGCGTTGCTGGCCGACAGGGGCAAGACACCGCACCAGTCCGACCTGTCAGAAATGGACGCGCTCTGGAACCAGGCCAAGACCGAGGAAAAAGCCTGAGGTCAGGTCGCGGTCGCACCGTCCCGATCCTTGCCGAAATCGGCATCCGCGGTTTCCGCTCCGGCGGCCACGATCTGCCGGTAAAGATGCCACGTCCCGTGCCCCAAGAGCGGCAGTACCACGAACAGCCCCAGAAACGCCGGCACCAGCGCGGCAAAGGTCAGGGTCGCGACCAGTGCGGCCCATCCCAGCATCGGGCCGGGGTGGCCTGCCACCGTCTGGATACTGGTGATCATCGCGGTCACGAAATCGATCTCCCGGTCCAGCAGCAGCGGCAGGGCAATCACCGTCATGGAATAGAGCAGCAGCGCAAAGCAGGCCCCCACCGCGCCCCCGACGGCCAGCATCGTCAGCCCCTCGCGCGTGAGATAGATGTCATAGGACGTGGACACGTTGGTCATGGTCGAAAAGCCAAGGAAAAGGGCAAAGATCATGTGCGCCAGGAAGAACCAGAACAGGAAAACCACGATCACGACCGCGCAGATCGACGGCAGTTGCCGGTGTCTTTGGTCAAAGATCACCCCCAAGACCGCCGAGGCGTTCAGCGGATCGGCCTCTTCCAGCCGGCGGCTGACCTCGTAAAGCCCGACCGCGGCGAAGGGACCGATCAAGGGAAAACCGACCGCCGCGAAGACCAGCCAGTAGGTCTGTCCCGTCGCCCAGGTGACCCAGATCATGAACCACCCGACCACGACATAGACACCCGCGAACAGTACCGCGAAGCCCGGCGCGCGCCGCATGTCCTGCCAACCCCGGCCAAGTGCCGTGCTCAGCATGTCCCAGGTGACATCTCCCAACGGCGGAACGCCGAGGGGTTGCGCCGGCCTCTCGCTTTCTGCCATCGCGTCCTCCCTTGGCTGATTAGCTTACCGCCCCGACGGACCCCGACAAAGCCCTATCTTGCCCCGCCCCGTCACAGCGCCGGCGGGCGCGCCCCGGGCCAACGGGTTTCGCGGTGATACGCCTCGGCCAGGTTCAGCAGCATCGCGTCATCGCCATGCCGCCCGATCAGCTGCAAGCCCATCGGCAGCCCCTGCGCCCCGAAACCCGCAGGGACGGCCACGGCGGGCAGGCCCAGAAGGCTGGCGGGAATCACCACCTCCATCCACCGGTGATAGGTGTCCATCGACGTACCGGCGATGCTCTTCGGCCAGTCCAGGGTCTTGTCGAAGGGCCAGACCTGCGCGGTGGGAAGCGCCAGCACGTCGAAGTTCCCGAAAAACGCATCAGCCGCCCGCAGCCAGTCCGAGCGCACGCAGCTGGCGGCGTGGACGTCAAGCGCCGACAGGGCCCGGCCCCGCTCGACCTCCCAGATCGCCTCGGGCTTTAGATGGCCGCGCAGGACGTCATCCTCGTACATCTCCGACAGGTCCGCGGCGATGCTCCAACTGCGCAACGCGGTCCAGGCGTACCAGAGCGCATCGCGGCTGAACGGCGCTCCGGGGCGATCCACGGCGCACCCGATCCGGCCAAATACGTCCAGCGCCGCCTCGCACACGCTCAGTATGCCATCTTCCATCGCCAAGGCCGCATCCCAGTCGGCCAGCCACGCCACACGCAGTCCGGCGGCGTCGCCATCCAACGCACCGACAGGTGCGAATGCCGGCCCCGGCAGCCCCCCGTCCGCGGCGGGCTCATCACGTCGAGCAACAGCGCCAGATCGACAGGACACCGGGCCATCGGGCCATTCGTGGACAACCGGTGCAGGAATACGTCACCGTCCGCCCCGCCCGGCACCCTGCCCCAGCTCGGGCGCATCCCGTAGACGTTGTTCCACCCCACCGGGTTGCGCAGGCTGCCCATCATGTCCGAGCCGTCGGCAATCGACAGCATCCCGGCCGCCAGCGCGACGGCGGCCCCGCCCGACGAGCCACCGCAACTGCGCGACAGATCATACGGGTTCGCGGTGACCCCGTGGACGGGGTTGTAGGTATGACTGCCCAAGCCGAATTCGGGCGTGTTGGTCTTGCCGATGACGATCGCCCCGGCTTGGCGCAGCGCCGCCACATGCGGGCTGTCCGCAGCCGCGATACGGCCCGCAAAGGCCGGCGAGCCTTGGCTGGTCGGCAGACCCTTCGCGTCGGCAAGGTCCTTGATCGCGATCGGCACTCCGTGCAGCGGGCCCGCGGGCTCCGACCTGTCCGCTTCCCGCGCCTCGGCCAGAAGCTCTTGCGCGCCGCGCATAGACACCACCGCATTCAGCGCACCGTTGACCGCCGCGATCCTGTCCAGCGTAGCCTCCATCAGCGCTTCGCAGCTCAGGCGCCCGTCGCGCATGAGACGCGCCTGTTCGGCGGCACCCACTGAGACCGCGTCACTCGACATGGGAGCAGATCGGCGGTCGAGGTGTACCGCGCTGCGTGGCCGTGACCCCCTCGATCCAGCCCGCCCCGATGGAAAGCAGCAGGACCTCCATCATCGTCCACTGGTTCACCGATTCCCCCTCGGTGGCATTCGACAGGACCTGCGCAACTTCTATCGTGACCGGATTGGCGTTCGGTGCGCAGGTCACCCGTTTCGCGTTCTCTCGCACGATCGTATCGAAATGCTCCAGCATCAGGGTCTGGCTACGCCGGATCGCCTCGATCTGGGGAACCTCCGCGCAGGCGCCGGTCAGCGCCTGAAACCCGGACGGTGTGCGCAGCGGATCATCGGAAAAGAACGTCACGCGCCCGCTGCGTACGCCCTGCGCGATCATCTCGAGATAGGCGACGGCCGCCGCATCGGGGCTCAACCCCTCCAGCGCGACCAGATCGTTCTGAATGCCTTCGCTGGCGATGAAGCACCCGTGTTCCCCGACCTCCGCGTTCGCGTCGACGCCACTGACATGACGCTGAACAAGAGGGCTTTCGATGTCGTAGGTGCTTTCGATTTCCGGCGGAAGGATGGTGCAGATCTCCGCCCCAAGAACGATCCAATCGCCCTGCCGCTCGGCCTCACGTGCCTCCAGCGCGGCTTCGGCATAGGCGCTCAGTTCATCAAGCCGGTTCTGCGGCGCACCGTCAGCGGCCATGACGTCCTTCGGGCCAACCACGCAGCCATGGTTCGCCAGAAGCTCACCGGGCGCGTCTTCCTGCGCGCGCAAGCCACTTGCGGCCAGCGTCACCACGAAGCCCGTTGCGATGCCCCTCGCCAGCGCGCGCGCGGTCCGGTCCGGAACATCCCGCATTGCGCCTCCTTTCCGGCATGAAACCATTTCACGACCGGACGGTTATGACTGAAACCACATCGAGGAGACAACCCCTTGACCACATCGAAATCCCGCGAAGAGGTCTGGGACGAATGGCGCGACCTCGTCAACATGGCTCCCAAGGAGCTCGAGGATTGGCTGGAAACGGAAGAATCCCGCGAAGTCGGAGACAGCGACTCCGGTGAAAGCACCGGCCACCAGTCCGGTCGCCGCATCAATACCATCCTGCATACCAACAAGGATGATCTCTCGGATGCGGACTGGTCGCACATGGCCAAGGTGACCGGCTACATCAAGCGCCACCTGGCACAGGGCGGTCCCGACAGTGACGTCGAAAGCTCGAAATGGCGCTACTCGCTGATGAACTGGGGCCACGACCCGCTGAAGTGACACCTCGCGCCGCAGGGCAGGATCTAATCTTCCTGCGCCTCGGCCCGCGACTTGCCCGACACGTCCAGCGCTAGGGTGGCGGCCATGAACGGATCAAGATCACCGTCGAGAACACCCTTGGTGTCGCTGGTCTCATGTCCGGTCCGCAGGTCCTTGACCATCTGGTAAGGTTGCAGGACGTAGGATCGGATCTGGTTGCCCCACCCCGCGTCGCCCTTGGCCTCGTGCGCGGCGTTGATATCGGCGTTCCGCTTGTCCAGCTCCAGTTGGTACAGCCGCGATTTCAGCGCCTTCATGGCGATATCGCGGTTCTGGTGCTGCGACTTCTCCGAGCTGGTCACGACGATCCCCGTGGGATGGTGCGTGATCCGCACCGCCGAGTCTGTCTTGTTCACGTGCTGCCCACCCGCGCCGGAACTGCGGTATGTGTCGATGCGGATGTCGTTCGGGTTCACCTCAATCTCGATATTGTCGTCGACCACCGGGTAGACCCAGACCGAGCTGAAAGACGTGTGCCGCTTGGCCGCCGAATCGTAGGGCGAGATGCGCACCAGCCGGTGTACGCCCGATTCCGACTTCAGCCAGCCATAGGCGTTGTGCCCGCTGATCTTGTAGGCCGCCGACTTGATCCCGGCCTCGTCGCCCGGCGTCTCGGATTGCAGTTCGACGCTATAGCCATGCTGCTCGGCCCACCGCACATACATCCGCGCCAGCATGTTGGCCCAGTCACAGCTTTCGGTACCGCCCGCGCCGGCGTTGATCTCCAGAAAGGTGTCGTTGCTGTCGGCCTCGCCGTTCAAGAGCGCCTCCAGCTCCTTCGCGGCAGCCTTCTTGCCCAGCCGCCTGAGGCTCTCCTCGGCCTCTGCCACGACATCCTTGTCGTCCTCCATTTCGCCCAGCTCGATCAGGCCGGTGTTGTCCTCCAACTCCGCCTTGATGGAATCGTGCGTCTCGATGGCGTCCACCAGCGCCTGGCGCTCGCGCATCAGCGCCTGCGCCTTGGCCGGGTCGTCCCACAGGTTGGGGTCCTCGACGCGGGCGTTGAACTCCTCCAGCCGGTGCTGCGCGGTCTCCCACCCCATCCGCTGGCGCAAAAGCTCCAGCGAGGTTTCGATCTCTGAAACAAGTGTCTGTATCTCGGCGCGCATTTTGGCGATGTCCTTGGGTCTGCTCAGGGCTTGGTGATATCAAGGCCCTTCGCCGCGGACAAGATCACGCGCGCGCTGGCCGGCCCGTCAGTACAGGCCGCCCGAGCTCATGTTGCCGAAGCTGGATTTCTGCCCGACCTGCGCCTTGTCCCCGGTCGAGGTCGTGACCTCGCGCACCTGTTCGGTCTCGCCGGCCTGGAACAGGTCGAAATCCCCGCCCATCGCATAGCCGCCGTCGAACATGATACCAAAGAGCGGGTCTTCGCCCTCGCGGAAACATTCCGAAACCACGTTGGACCCCGATGCCCCGTCGGGCAGGCGCGACCCGGAGTAACGGTCGATATTGATGAAATCGCAGCCCTCGGGCACCTTGAAATCCGTGCCACCGTATTTCTCGATCGCCTTTTCCATGAACGCCTGGAAGACCGGGCCGCACATGGACGAGCCATAGGCGCCCCGGCCCATGCCGCGCGGCTGGTCGTAGCCGATGTAGCACCCCGCCGCGATGGTCGATGAGAAACCCACGAACCAGACGTCGCGCGCATCGTTGGTTGTGCCGGTCTTGCCCGCGATCGGCACCGGCAGGTTGATCGCTCCACGCGCCGTACCACGGTCGACCACACCCTGCATCATCGACGTCAGCTGATAGGCCGTGACCGGGTCCATCACCCGTTCGCGGTTCGATACGATCCGCGGGCTGCGCGACCGCGGAATACCGGGATCGTTGCAATCGGTGCAGTCGCGCGCATCGTGGCGATAGACGGTCCGGCCATACCGGTCCTGCACCCGGTCCACCAGCGTCGGCTGCACCCGCTCGCCGCCATTGGCGAACATCGAATAGGCCGCCACCATCTTATACAGCGTGGTCTCCTCGGACCCCAACGCGTTTGCCAGGAACGGCTTCATGTCGTCGTACACACCGAATTTCTCGGCATAGCTTGCCACCGTCTCCATACCGACCTCTTCGGCCAGCCGGATCGTCATCAGGTTCCGCGACTGCTCGATGCCGGTCCGCAGCGGCGTGGGCCCGTAGAACTTGTTCGACGAGTTCTTCGGCCGCCACAGACCCTGCGGCGTGTTGATCTCGATCGGCGCGTCCACGACGATCGTCGCTGGTGTATACCCGCTGTCCAGCGCCGCGGCGTAAACGAACGGCTTGAAGCTCGAGCCCGGCTGCCGCTTGGCCTGCGTGGCGCGGTTGAACACCGAATGCTGATAGGAAAACCCGCCCTGCATCGCCAGCACGCGGCCGGTATTCACGTCCATCGCCACAAAGCCGCCCTGCACTTGCGGAACCTGCCGCAGCGTCCAGCGGATGAAGCTGCCGTCGCTGTCGGCCGTCATGCGGCGCACATGCACCACCTCGCCGCGCTCGAACGTCTCCTGAAAGTTGCCGGGCAGCCACGCGATATCGTCGCGCGGAACCACGTGCGGCTCGGCCTCGGTTTCCTCGACGCCTTCGATGCCCAGACGCATCTGCTGGTCCCCGATCTCCAGGATCACGGCGGGGTACCATGTGCCGTCCAGCTTGATATCGCGGGCCACCTTCGTATCGGCCAGCGCGGCACGCCAGGCCTCTTCGCTTTCCAGTGCCTCTTCCGGCAGGGTCTTGCCCGTGCCGCGCCACCGTCCCGTGCCACGATCATAGGCTTCCAGCTGTTCGCGCAGGGCTTCGGCCGCGATACCCTGCAATTCGCGGTCGATCGTGGCCCGCACGGCCAGCCCGCCCGAAAAGAATTCGCCCTCGCCGAAATTCTGGCTCAACTGCCGGCGGATCTCGTCGGTGAAATAGTCGCGGGGCGGCAATTGCGCCGAAAACGGCTCGAAATCGCCGTTCTGCACCGATCTCAGCGGCTGCTCCACCTCGCTCTCGTAGCGCGCCTCGTCGATGTAGCCGTTCTCGTACATTTCCTTGAGCACGAAATTGCGACGGGTCAGCAGCCGCTCGCTTTCGCGCACCGGATGATAATCGGAAGGTGCCTTCGGCATGGAGGCAAGAAACGCCGCCTCGTGGGGCGCCAATTCGCGCAGGGGCTTGTTGAAATAGGTCTGCGCCGCCGCGGTCACGCCATAGGAGTTCTGGCCCAGGAAGATCTCGTTCATGTAAAGCTCGAGGATATCTTCCTTGCTCAGCGTCTCCTCGATGCGCGTGGCAAGGATGATCTCCTTGATCTTGCGCTCGATCCGCCGGTCGCCGGACAGCAGGAAGTTCTTCATCACCTGCTGGGTGATGGTCGACGCGCCGCGCACGTTGCGCCCACGCGACCGCACCGCCTCGACGACCGCCGCCGCGATGCCGCGCGCGTCATAGCCCGCGTGGCTGTAGAAATTCTTGTCCTCGGCCGAGATGAACGCCTGCTTCACCAGGTCGGGAATGTCCTCGGCCGGGGTGAACAGCCGCCGCTCGCGGCTGAACTCGTCGATGATGCGCCCCTCGCCCGAATAGATCCGGCTGATCGTCGGGGGCGTGTAGTTCGCCAGGCTCTCGTGGCTCGGAAGGTCCTTGCCATAGATGTGAAACACCGCACCGATAGACAGCGCGATCACCACGACGACAAGCGTCACGAGGCTGAAGATGGTGCCAAGGAAGGTGGTGATGGGTCTCAGCAATGGAAAGGTCCTTTTACAGTCGCCCTCATATATGCGTGGCCGCAAAGCACGTCAAAACACATTCCCGCGCGGGGCGGCCGTAGGCGTCTCATTGCCGCACCAGTTCGGCATTGGCCGCATCGGCCAGCCGCCAGGCGACGACCGCATCGCTGACCGCCTGCGCCATCCGGTCCCGCCAGGCCTTGTCGGCGATGTTCGCGCGGTCGCGGTCGGAACTGAGAAAGCCCACCTCCAGCAGCACCGATGGGATATCCGGCGACTTCAGCACCGAGAATCCGGCCATCCGCATGGGCCGCGAATTCAGCGGCAGGCCGTTTTCCCGAATCCCCAGCTGGATCGCCTTGGCAAGTTGGCTTGCGCGGGGGTGCGTTTCCAGCCGCGCCAGGTCCATCAGCACGTCGGCAACCACGTCATCCGAGCCGGTCAGGTCGATCCCGGCCAGCAGGTCGGCCCGGTCATGCCGCTCGGCCAGCGCCTCGGATGCCTTGTCGGAGGCGCTGTCGGACAGGGTATAGACGGTCGCCCCATGCGCCCGCCCCTCGCTCAGCGCATCGGCGTGCAGCGACAAAAACAGGTCCGCATCGACCTGGTGCGCGATGGCCACTCGCCGCTCAAGCGAGACGAAAATGTCATCCTCGCGCGTCAGAACCACCCGGATATCGGCGTCGCGCAAAAGGACATCCTTCATCTCCCGCGCCAGCGCCAGCATCAGATCCTTCTCGGCCAGCCCGTCCTTCTCGGCGCCTGGGTCGATCCCGCCATGGCCCGGGTCGATCACCACGGTAAAGGGTTTGTCCGCATCCTTCTCCGGCCGCTCCAGACCAGAGGCCTTGCGCAGGTCCCACCCCGGCAGGTCCGGCGCGCCCGAGGCCGCCGCAAACGCCTCTGCCGAAACGCCCTCCATCTCGATCACCAGCCGTGCGGTGCCGGTTTCCGCGTTCAGCGCCATATCCGCACCCTCGATGGCATAGGGCCCCGCAAGCGCCACGACCATGCGCGACCAGCCGGGCTGAAACGAGCCCACGCGCACCTCCTGCGCCCGTTCCGCCATGTCCAGAAGCGCGCCGTCTACGCCGCGCCAGTCCACTTCGCGGAAATCCACCACCAGCCGCTCTGGCGCATCCAGCGTGAACACCCGCCACGGCACGCCCTGGCTCAGCGCAAGTTCCAGCACCAGCCCCTGACGCGTATCCGCCAGGCGCGATCCCTCCATGTCGACACGCGCCAGCCCGCCAAAGGACTGCGCGGTCGCCCCCATCGCCCAAAGGCACATCATCAAAGCCAGAAATACCCGGATCATACTGCTCTGCCGCTTTCATCGGTCTTGTTGAACGCCACCTTACACCAGCCACGGCGATTCCCACAGCCCGGTTTTTGCCGCTCTTACGGTACGTCCGGAACCCCAAGGGCCTCCGCGCCCGTTCATCACGATCCGGGGATCGGGCCTCTATCGCCTTGACGTCGCCTCCGCGAAACCCGACACATGCCACGTCTTACGTACAGGAGAGCCCCGGATGATCCGCCCCCTTGTCTCAGCAACCGCCCTGACCCTGGCGTGCGCCCTGCCCCTCAACGCGCTCGACCTCGACGCGATGTCCGACGCGGAACGCGCCGCCTTTCGCGAAGAGGTTCGCGCCTATCTTCTGGAAAACCCCGAAGTGATCATGGAGGCCGTCTCGGTCCTGGAACAGCGCGAGGCCGAGGCGCAGGCGCAGAACGACCAGGATCTTGTCGCGGCCAATTCCGAGGCGCTCTTCAACGACGAAACCTCGTGGGTCGGCGGCAATCCCGAGGGCGATATCACTTTGGTCGAGTTCATCGACTACCGCTGCGGCTACTGCAAACGCGCCCACCCCGAGGTGACGAACCTGCTGGAAGAGGACGGCAACATCCGCTTCATTCTCAAGGAGTTTCCGATCCTTGGCGAACAATCGGTGACGGCCTCGCGCTTTGCCATCGCCACGCGGCAGGTCGCCGGGGACGAGGCCTATCACTCCGTCAGCGAGGCACTCATCGCCTATTCCGGTGACATCACCGAACCGGCGCTGCGCCGGATCGCCGAACCCCTGGACCTCCCGGTCGACGAGATCATCGCTAAAATGGGCAGTGCGGATGTGTCCGCAGTGATCGAGGAAAACCACGCCCTTGGCCGTGCCCTTCAGATTTCCGGCACGCCGTCCTTCGTGATGGAGAACCAGATGCTGCGCGGCTATGTCCCGCAGGAAGAAATGGAACTGATCGCCGAGGATATCCGCAACGGCGGGTAACCGCGCGAAGTCCCCCGCGCAAGCCGCTGAAACAAAGCTTATTCCGCGGCTTGCGTGTCTTTCGCCTCGGCGGCTTCCAGTTCGGCGGCCTTCTTCTCGACCTCCTCGACGATATGCTTGATCATCTGGTCGTTGGACATCTTGTGGCTCGCCTTGCCAGCCAGATAGACCATGCCGCTGCCCGCGCCGCCGCCGGTGAAACCGACGTCGGTCATAAGCGCCTCGCCCGGCCCGTTGACCACGCATCCGATGATGCTCAGGCTCATCGGCGTCTTGATGTGCTCCAACCGCTCTTCCAGCGTTTCCACCGTCTTGATCACGTCAAATCCCTGCCGCGCGCAGCTGGGGCATGAAATGATATTGACCCCGCGATGCCGCAGGCCCAGCGACTTCAGGATCTCGTAGCCGACCTTGACCTCCTCGACCGGATCGGCGGACAGGCTGACGCGGATCGTGTCGCCGATGCCCATCCACAGAAGGTTGCCAAGACCGATGGCGCTCTTGATCGTGCCCGAGGTCAGCCCCCCGCCTCTGTAATGCCAAGGTGGATGGGCGCGTCCGTCGCCTCCGCCAAGGCCTGATAGGCGGCGGCGGCCATGAAGACGTCCGACGCTTTGCAGCTGATCTTGAACTCGTGAAAGTCGTTGTCTTCCAGAACCTTGATATGGTCCAGCCCGGATTCCACCATCGCCTCGGGCGTCGGTTCCCCGTATTTCTCCAGCAGGTGCTTTTCCAGCGAGCCGGCGTTCACGCCGATACGCATCGAACAGCCGTGGTCCCGCGCCGCGCGAATGACCTCGCGCACGCGGTCCTGACTGCCGATATTGCCGGGGTTGATGCGCAGGCAGGCCGCGCCCGCCTCCGCCGCCTCGATACCGCGGCGATAGTGGAAATGAATGTCCGCCACGATCGGCACCGGGCTTTCGCGCACGATTTCCTTCAACGCGCGGGCCGAATCCTCGTCCGGCACGGACACGCGCACGATATCGGCCCCCGCATCCGCGGCGGCCTGCACCTGCGCGATCGTGCCGGGGATGTCCGTTGTCGCCGTGTTGGTCATCGTCTGCACGCTGATCGGCGCGTCGCCCCCGACGGGGACGTCGCCCACCATGATCCGGCGGCTTGTTCGACGGTAGATGTTGCGCCAGGGACGAATATGGTTCAGTGACATCCGTTCGCTTTCAGCCAGTGTCGCGGGTCACCCCGAACGTAGGGAGACACAAGGTCGATGACAATGCGGTCGTGGTGATTTGCCGAAACGACCCCGGTCAATCCTGGATCGGTATCTCGGCGCCAGCCTCAAGCTCGGCGACATAACGCGACAGGTCCTGGTCCGCCTCGAGATTCGCCACCGGAAGGGCATCGGCCAGCATCTGCGAATCCAGCGGCAGGCCCGATGTCACCTGGCCGCGCTGTCCCGCGGGGCCGTGATGCACACCGTTCACCGCGAAATAGATCGCGCCGCTTTCGCCGATCCGGATCGTCGGCGCCCCTTCCATCACGGGCACGTCCCAGGTGTCGCCGGCATTCATGATCGTCTCGTAGATCACGCTGCCGTCCGGCGCCTGCACGCGCACCCATGCCGGGCGCACCGCGACCATTTTCACGCCGGCAGGTTGCTCGGCCAGAACCTGCGGGCTCTGACGCGGCTGCTGGCTCTGCGCCGGCTCGGTTTCAGCGACCTGGGTCGCGCCCGCCGTTGCCGAGGCATAGTCGGGCGACGTGCGGTCCGCCTCCGGCAGATCGCCACTGAACGCCCCCATTTCCGCCGGGTTCAAGGTCGAGATCGGCGCATCCCGCGCAATCATGACCGGAACCTCCAGCGCCTCGGGACGGTACAGCCGGTCCAACCGCTCGTCCCGCGGTGCGTTGAAGACCGAGGCGGTCGTCGCGGGATCGTTCTCCCGCGTGGCGCCGTCGGCGCCCGATGCCGGCACGGCCCCCTCGAGAGGATCGAGGTCGCTCAGCACGGCAGGCGTGTTCTCGACCGGTGCGAACTGCACACGCTGCACTTCTTTCAGAACGCTCCATCCGCCATAGCCAAGCCCGCCGATCAGCAAGCACAGCACCATGACGGATCCGATAGCGCCCGGTTCGATCCGCGCCAGGAACGACTCCGTCGCCGGCACGAAAGGCGTCTTCGGAAGGGCTATGGGGTCTTCCTTGCGCGGCTGACGGCGCAGCGGGCCGGCATCCGCGCGGCGAATGCTGCTGGCCTCGGCCGACATGCCGTGGGCGATGGAAAAACCGCTTTCGGCGCAGAACCCCGCAAAGGCGCGGTCCGGGTCCATGTTCAGGTAACGGGCATAGGACCGCACGTAGCCGGGAATGAAACCGGGCGTGTCGAACGCATCCGGATCACAATTCTCGATGGCGGCGATGTAGGACGCCTTGATGCGCAGCTCGCGTTCGACATCCAGAAGGGATTTGCCGATGGTGGCGCGTTCCCCGCGCATCAGGTCACCAAGGCGCAACTCAAACGCGTCAAAGCCGCGCGGCTCGACCTCATGCTCTTCCGTAGTCCGCTTGGATCGGAACCCTATCATCAGGTCCTGCCCTCTAACTTCGTGCCTGCGCTTTCCCTGCGCGCGATCCCCGCTTGTGCGGGCTGTCCGATCTGCGCGCTGCCCTTTTTCTTTACGCTGTTTTACCACAGCGCAAGAAACAATGCACCTTCGGTTAGGTCAGGCAGTCAATTCGGCACGATTCAGCGCGCAATGGCTCCAAAGTTCATCCATTGCGTTAACGAGGTGATCCATCTCGCGCGGCCCATGCACCGGCGATGGCGTGAACCGCAAACGCTCGGTGCCGCGCGGCACGGTCGGGAAGTTGATCGGCTGCACGTAAATGCCATACCCGTCCAGCAGCATGTCCGACAGTTGCTTGGTATGGACAGGGTCACCGACGATGACCGGCACGATATGCGTGCCATGGTCGATGATCGGCAGGCCCAGCCCCTTCAGCCGCAGTTTCAGGATACCGGCCTGGGTCTGGTGCTGCTCGCGCAGCGCCTGGTCGCGCTTGAGATGCGCCACGGATGCCGCGGCGCCCGCGGCAACCGCCGGCGGAAGCGAGGTCGTGAAGATGAAGCCCGGCGCATAAGACCTTATGGCGTCACACATTTTGTCGCTGGCGGCAATATAGCCCCCCATCACGCCAAAGGCCTTGGCCAGGGTGCCGTTGACGATGTCGATCCGGTGCAGCAGACGGTCCCTTTCGGCCACGCCGCCGCCACGCGGACCGTACATGCCCACTGCATGCACCTCGTCCAGGTAGGTCAGCGCGCCGAACTCGTCGGCAATGTCGCAGATCGCCTCGATCGGCCCGAAATCCCCGTCCATCGAATAGATCGACTCGAAGGCGATCAGCTTCGGCGCCGCCGGGTCGTCCGCCGTCATCATCTCGCGCAGGTGGTCCAGATCGTTGTGCCGAAAGATCCGCTTGGCCCCACCATTGCGGCGGATGCCCTCGATCATCGAGGCGTGGTTCAGCGAATCCGAATAGATGATCAGCCCCGGAAACAGCTTGGGCAGCGTCGACAGCGTCGCGTCGTTCGCGATATATGCCGACGTAAACAGCAGGGCTGCCTCTTTTCCGTGCAGATCTGCAAGCTCCTCTTCCAGTCGCTTGTGATAGATCGTCGTACCCGAGATGTTGCGTGTGCCGCCCGATCCCGCGCCGGTGGCGTCCAGCGCCTCGTGCATCGCTTCCAGCACGACGGGATGCTGACCCATCCCCAGGTAATCATTGCCGCACCAGACGGTGATCGGCTGCTCCGTCCCGTCGGGCCGTTTCCAGATCGCGTGCGGGTACTGGCCATTCGTCCGCTCGATGTCGATGAAGGTACGATAGCGACCTTCCTCGTGAAGTCGGTTCAAAGCAGCATCGAGCTGGGCAGTATAATCCACGCGGATTCCCTCCTGGCAGTCTGACGAGGCACGGCACGGAGGCATCCAGCTTCGCCCTTGGTGCGCCGGATATAGTTTTAAGGCTTCCCGCGCAACAGGTTACAAATTGCCACGCCCCCGCGCCCGTGGCAACCGCGCCACGCCCCTCCTTTGGTCGCAACCGCGCCCGCCCGCCCGATCCCGCTGGACAGTGCGGCGGGCGATGCTAGGGTCCGCGCAACACATTCCCATACCGGAGTTCGCGCATGTCCCTCGACGCCATTCTCACCCGCATCGACGCCCAGCTTCCCGATGCGATGGACCGCCTGATGGAGCTTCTGCGCATCCCCTCCATTTCCACCGACCCGGCGTTCAAGCAGCCCACCGAAGATGCCGCCGACTGGCTGGTCTCCGACCTGCAAAGCCTTGGCGTCAAGGCCGAGAAGCGCCCGACCACCGGCCATCCCATGGTCGTCGGCCATGTCGACGGGCCCAAGGACGGCACCGGCCCGCATCTTCTTTTCTACGGTCACTATGACGTTCAGCCCGTCGATCCGCTCGATCTGTGGAAGACCGATCCCTTCGAGCCGGAACTACAGGACACGCCTGCAGGCAAGGTGATCCGCGGCCGCGGCGCCTCGGACGACAAGGGCCAGCTGATGACCTTCGTCGAGGCCTGCCGCGCCTACAGGCACGTCACCGGCGAGATGCCCTGCCGCATCACCTTCTTCTTCGAGGGCGAAGAGGAATCGGGCTCGCCCTCCCTCATCCCCTTCATGAAGGAAAACGTCGAAGAGCTTCAGGCCGACCTTGCGCTGATCTGCGACACCTCCATGGTGGCCCCCGGCGTGCCTTCCATCGCCTCGCAACTGCGCGGCATGATGAAAGACGAATTCACCATCCACGGCCCCCGCATCGACCTGCACTCGGGACACTACGGCGGCCCGGCCCTCAACCCGCTGCGGGAAATCTCGCGCCTCATTGCCTCCTTCCACGACGACACCGGCCGCGTCGCCATCGACGGCTTCTATGACGGCGTGCGAGAGGTCCCGGCAGAGCTGCTGCGCCAATGGGAAGGCTGCGGCTTCGATGAGAAAGAATACCTTTCCTCTGTCGGCTTCACCCGTCCCCATGGCGAAGAGGGCTACAGCGCCCTCGTCCAGCAATGGGCACGGCCCACGCTGGAAATCAACGGCCTCTGGGGCGGCTACCAGGGCGCGGGCACCAAGACGGTCATCCCCGCCGAGGCGCATTGCAAGCTGACCTGCCGGCTGGTCGACGACATGGACCCCGACGCGCTGCGGATGAAGATCCGCAAACATGTCGAGGATCGCCTGTCGCCCGACGCACGCGTCACCTGGAACGACGATCTCGACGGCTCTCCGGCGGCGGTGATGAACACCTCCCGCCCCGAATTCGAGGCCGCCCGCCAGGCGCTCTCCGATGAATGGAACCGCGAGGCGGTGTTCGTCGGCATGGGCGGCTCGATCCCCATCGCGGGTTTCTTCAAGGAAATCCTGTCGCTCGATTCCATGCTGATCGGTTTCGCCCAGGAAGACGACGCCATCCATTCGCCCAACGAGAAATACAACGTCGAGAGCTTTCACAAGGGTATCCGCAGTTGGGCACGCGTGCTCGACCGGCTCGCCCGCTAGGCCGTGCCCATTCCGGGCTTTCGCCACGCGACCGCTCAGGTCAACGGCATCCACATCGCCTACAGCACCGGCGGCTCCGGCCCGCCGCTGCTGCTCCTGCACGGCTTTCCCCAGACCCACGCGCTCTGGGCCCGCGTGGCCCCGGCGCTGGCCGAGACCCACACCGTCATCTGCCCCGATCTGCGCGGCTATGGCGACAGCGCGAAACCGCAGGATGTCTCCGCCTGCAGCTTCCGGGAAATGGCGCGCGATCAGACGGCGCTGATGTCCGGCCTCGGACATACGCAGTTCGCGGTGGCCGGGCACGACCGTGGCGGTCGCGTGGCGCACCGGCTTAGCCTCGACGCACCCGACGCCGTGACCTCCCTGTGCCTGATGGACATCGTCCCCACCCACACGCTCTTGACGGAACTGCGGATGGACGTGGCGCAGGCCTATTACCACTGGTTCTTCCTCGCCCAGCCCGGCGCCCTCATAGAGGACATGATCGCCGCCGATCCCGACGCCTATTTCCACTCCTGCCTCACCGGCTGGGGCGCCGCCGACCTGTCGGACTTCGATCCCGATCAGCTGGCCGCCTATCGCGACAGCTGGCGCCGGCGCGACACGATCCGGGGCATGTGCAACGATTACCGCGCCGCCATCGCCCATGACGTGCACCACGATGCAGACGACCTGGAATCGCGCATCGCCTGCCCCACCCTGATTCTCTACGGTCGCGATGGCGCGATGGCCCGCGCCTACGACGTCCCCGCGACCTGGGCCCCGAAATGCATCGACATGCGGGCCGATACCGTTCCGGGCGGACATTTCTTCATCGACACCAGCCCGGACGCGACCATTTCGCGGCTTCGGCAATTCTTCTGCTGAGTTCTGGGGGAACTGGCGCGGTTGACGGGGCTCGAACCCGCGACCCCCGGCGTGACAGGCCGGTACTCTAACCAACTGAGCTACAACCGCGCAAAGGTCGTACTATTCTGCAGCAGTGGCGCGGTTGACGGGGCTCGAACCCGCGACCCCCGGCGTGACAGGCCGGTACTCTAACCAACTGAGCTACAACCGCCCGCTGCAGGCCCGGAGGCATGCCCCGAGCGTGAGGTGCTGTTTAGGCGGCGTGGCCCGCCCCGTCAAGCGCTCACCGCGTCAAAAGGTCAGGTTTTTCAAACGCACTGCCAGCAACGGTTTCGCCGCGTTTCGTGACGTTGCGTCAGGCGCGGGAAACAGTGTTTTTCTTCGAAATCACATGCGCAAACGCCAGCGGTTCGGGCTAAATACTTTACTGGTGAACTGTCAATCGCTATTTGACGTGAGTGCAATCGACCTCTTATAAGTGACCGACGATCCGTAAAACAGGATTTTGCCCCGTGCTTGATTTCCATGACCGCCTGAAAACGTACATCAAGGGTTCGTCTTACGATTACAAAGGCCTGTCGCTCGAGATCGGTCAGGGCGAACGCTACATCTCCAACCTGCTGTCCTCGAAAAGTGACCCGGGCTACTCCAGCGTCGTGAAAATCTGCTCCGCCCTGGGGATCACGCCGAACCAGATCGCGGGTCTCAACGACCAGATCACCCTGGCCGGGGGCGAGGTCGACAATCGGATCGTCACCGCCCAGGCCGAGAGGATCCTGACCTCCGTCACCCGTGAAGCGCACCGCAAGCTGTCGCAACGCGGCGCCCGTCCGCTGCTGGATGACGTCTTGACCTGGTGGCACCAGCAAGCCGGCGTGCTGACGAATTTCGACACGCTCAGCGAACATGTCGATCTCTACCTGGCCCCGGACGAGCACTCCCGTCTGCCCGAGCCTTACAAGATCGGACATCAGAGCCTCGCCGCCGAAAGCTTTGGCATCCAGACGGCAGAGCACCTGCGCTATCTCTTCACCACATTCGACGACAAGCTCTGCGAAAGCGTCCGCCTCGCCCATGTCGAGACCACCAAGGGCGATCCGAAGCTGACGATCGAAGAGATCGACGTCATGCTGCCCGGTCACAGCTTCCCGCTGCGCTTCACCTACAAGCGGCTGCTTCTGCCAGTGCGCGACGCGCAGAACAACAATTACGTGCTCAACTACTCACAAGCTCTCGAGTGAGCCGGCGTAATACGCCATCATGTGCGCCAGATGGTCCGACGACAGCGCCACCAGCCATTCGTTGTCCCCGCGTCCGGGCGGCGCCGGATCGGCCCATTTCGCCACTCCCGGCACCTGTACCGTAAACCCGTATGTCGTGGCGAACCCGGCCATGACGTCGCGGTCGCGCATCATCGCATAGGTCCAGTCCACCGGCCATTTGCTGGCGATACAGCAATGCAGCAGCAACATCAGGTGGCGCAGTCGCTGCCGCGACCCGCGCTGACCCGGGGCCACGAACAGCTCTCCGATATAGGCCATGCGCCCGTGAAACCCCGGCGGAAGAGCTGTGGTGAACTTGACCAGCGTGTCGCCTGACGGGTGCGGGTAATGCCGGCGCATCGTGCGGCGCATGTAGTCTCCCATGTTCTCGCGGCCGACGTTGTCGTACCGCGTCGCAACCGCGGCAACGAACGTTTCGCCCTCCCAAAGCACCAGCCAGAAGCCCGACGTTTCGGAAAAGTCGTTGTAATGCGCGGACAGCTTCGCGGTGACGCTGGTTTTACCGTGCGCACGGACCAGCTGTTCCACCTCTTCAAAGTCCGTCACCGTCTCGATCCGGTACCCATGCCGGCTCAACCCGTCGATACACGCGCCACCTACCTTGATCAGATCAAGTGAATTCAGCATCTGGCTTTGGATCCCCTGCGCCGACCGTCATCCCCGCGCCAGGTCGGACCTGGCCGCACAACATGGTTAACAGCCGATTATGCAGGTTGGAATGACTCCGATCCTTAAAAACGGCATGTTTCCACTACCGAAACAGTCACGGCACCGCAGGCGGACGGGCAGAATGGTGGGCGGTGAGGGACTCGAACCCCCGGCATCTTCGGTGTAAACGAAGCGCTCTACCAACTGAGCTAACCGCCCCTCGCCGCGTTCCTCTAGCAACAGCTTCGGCGCCTTGCAAGACAGATTGCTCTGCCAATTGCCCTGAGGATCGGGTCCGCGGAACGGAACCACTCGTGCGAAAGCTGTTTTACGGCAACAACGATCTTCAATTGCCTCGAATGCGCAGGAAAAGATTTCCGGACTGCCCACGAAAATGGCTACCTTGCGCTCCAGACCGGCAAGAACCTCTTGAGCATGGCACCGATCCTTTTGACCGCCGCAGTGCCCGCGGCCCTGTTTCTTTCCTTGGCACTGCTTCCCTACGGGCGCCCGGCCCTGTTGGCTGGCCTGGTCGCGGCTGGCGTGCTCTTGTGCCTTTGGCTGGGCCACTATCTCGATCTACTGGGGTTCGCGGGACGTGGCGAGGATCGGATGCAAATCCGGGTGTTCCTGATGCTCTTGGCGCTCAGCCTCGCTTGGTTCCTTGCCACATCGCTTCAGGTCATGCGCCGCAGCTTCCCCCGCCACTGGCCAGGCTGGAGCTGGCCCGCAGTCGTCATCGCGACGCTGCTGGTGATCAGCTTCGGCATCTGGCGGATGTCGTCACTCTGACACGGCCGGCAAAAGGCGGGAAATGGTGGGCGATAGAAGATTCGAACTTCTGACATCTTCGATGTGAACGAAGCGCTCTACCACTGAGCTAATCGCCCGCCGGAGCCGCTGTTTAGCGTCCCTTTCGCCCCTGTGCAATAGCAAAGCGGCAACGGAAACCGGATTGCAGTCCTGCCGCTTCCGATGCCCCCGAAGACCGGCGAAAGCGTCAGCTTTCCCCGGACGTTGCCTCGGATTTGCTCTGACGGATCTTGGCAACCGTGACGCGGGCGTTGCCCACGTCTTTCTGCCGGTTGATCTTCACCTTGCCCAAAGGCTTGATGTTCAGCCCGCGCCCTTCCAGGAATGCGTCGCCCAACACGTCCAGCATGGCGTCGACCACCGGTTTGACCTTGTTCTTGTTGAGACCGGCGCGGTCTGCAACGAGTTGAAGGAACTCCGGTTTCTTTATTTCCGTGGACAGGATATCCGCACCGGCGGTTTCGGTGACGATTTCCAGGTCCGGCTTGGGCGTTGTCTCCGTATCCTTGTTGGACGTCCCTGTTTTCGAACTGGTGGAGCTGCGCGATGCCATTCTGGGCCTCTTTCCATGAAATTTTGCCACAAGGTACCTGAAATCAGGGCGATTGCTACCGAAGAGTTGACCTTTGGTCAGGTTCGACGCATAAACTTTCGCGATATGAAATAAAGGGATTTCAAAGTGACTAAAATCCTTCTCGCAGCCGCCTTCGCATCGCTTGTTTTCATCGAACCCGCCGTCGCCGGAAACCTGTCGGACCCCGTTCTCGATCAGCAGATCGTCATGGACGCCGCGGTCGAGGATTCCACGGCCAAGGTCGACATATTGATGATAACACTGCTCTACGTCTTCTTCATCGCCGCCGCGGGCGGCGCGTTCTAGGGCCAACCTACACAGGCATCTGCAAATCCTCAGCGTTCGCAGCGCGGAGGGCCATGTTGACCTCGGTCTTCCACCAGCGGCAACGCTGATCGCCTGAAGTTCGTGCTGTGGAATCAGAAAGGCGCCCGACACTGCGGGCGCCTTTCTTGTTTCTGCGTGGCGAGGATCAGTGCGTTACCGCCCCTGCCCCGTCATCACCGGACTTTCGCGCGGCTTCCGCTGCCGCCGCCTCCTCGGCGGCTTCATCCCATTCCACGGGTTCCGGCGCTTCGACCAGGGCGAGCCTGAGCACGTCGCTGACATGTTCGACGGGCACGATCTCCAGACCTTCCTTCACGTTGTCCGGAATCTCGGCCAGGTCCTTCTCGTTTTCCTGCGGGATCAGAACTGTCTTGATCCCACCGCGCAGGGCCGCCAGCAGCTTCTCCTTCAGTCCGCCGATGGCCAGCGCGTTACCACGCAGCGTGACCTCGCCGGTCATGGCGATATCCTTGCGCACCGGGATGCCGGTCAGCACCGACACGATCGACGTCACCATGGCAAGACCCGCACTGGGGCCGTCCTTGGGCGTGGCCCCCTCGGGCACGTGCACGTGAATGTCCCACTTCTCGAACCGCGGCGGTTTGACCCCGATCTGAGGGCTGATCGACCGGACATAGGAAGATGCCGCATCGATCGATTCCTTCATCACGTCGCCCAGCTTGCCGGTGGTCTTCATCCGGCCCTTGCCCGGCAGGCGCAGCGCCTCGATGTTCAGAAGCTCGCCACCCACCGACGTATAGGCCAGCCCGGTGACGACACCCACCTGGTCCTTCTCCTCGGCAAGGCCATAGCGGAACTTCTTCACGCCCAGGAACTCGTCGATATTCTCCGATGTCACGTCGACGCGCTCGGCCTCTTTCTTGATGATCTTGGTCAGCGCCTTGCGGCAGACCTTGCTGATCTCGCGTTCTAGGTTCCGCACGCCCGCCTCGCGGGTGTAATGCCGGATGATCGCCGTCAGCGCAGAGTCGTCCAGGCTGAACTCCTTCTGCTTCAGACCGTGGTTCTTGATCTGCTTGGCCAGAAGGTGCTGCTTGGCGATCTCGCGCTTTTCATCCTCGGTGTAGCCGGCCAGCGGAATGATCTCCATCCGGTCCAGAAGCGGCCCCGGCATGTTGTAGGAGTTCGCCGTGGTCAGGAACATCACGTTGGACAGGTCGTACTCGACCTCCATGTAATGGTCCACAAAGGTGCCGTTCTGCTCGGGGTCCAGAACCTCCAGCATGGCCGACGCCGGGTCGCCCCGGAAATCCTGGCCCATCTTGTCGATCTCGTCGAGCAGGATCAGCGGGTTCGTCGTCTTCGCCTTCTTCAGCGACTGGATGATCTTGCCCGGCATCGAGCCGATGTATGTCCGGCGGTGACCGCGGATCTCGGATTCGTCGCGCACGCCACCCAGGCTGATGCGGATGAACTCGCGGCCCGTCGCCTTGGCAACCGATTTACCCAAGGACGTCTTGCCCACACCCGGCGGGCCGACAAGGCACATGATCGGGCCCTTCAGCTTTTTCGAGCGCTGTTGCACCGCAAGGTACTCGACGATCCGCTCCTTGACCTTCTCCAAGCCATAGTGGTCGGTATCGAGGATGTCCTGCGCCCGGCCCAGATCCTTCTTCACGCGGGATTTGGTGCCCCACGGGATCGACAGCATCCAGTCCAGATAGTTGCGCACCACCGTGGCCTCGGCGCTCATCGGGCTCATGTTCTTGAGCTTTTTCAGTTCGCCCTCGGCCTTTTCGCGCGCTTCCTTTGACAGCTTGGTGTTCTCGATGCGCTCTTCCAACTCGGCAATCTCGCCTTCGCCGTCCTCGCCATCGCCCAGCTCCTTCTGAATGGCCTTCATCTGCTCATTCAGGTAATACTCGCGCTGCGTCCGCTCCATCTGGGACTTCACGCGCGTCTTGATCTTCTTCTCGACCTGCAGAACGCTCATCTCGCCCTGCATCAGGCCATAGACCTTCTCAAGCCGCTCGCTGACGCTCAGCGTCTCCAACAGCTCCTGCTTCTGCCCCACTTCGATGCCCAGATGCCCCGACACCAGGTCGGCCAGCTTGGCTGCATCCTCGGCCTCGGTCACGGCGGCCAGGGCCTCTTCGGGGATGTTCTTCTTGACCTTCGCATAGCGCGCGAACTCGTCGGACACCGTGCGCAGCAGCGCCTCGATCGTCGCGGCGTCGCCCGGCATCTCGGCCAGGTACTCGGCCCGCGCCTCGAAGAAATTCTCGTTTTCCAGGTACTCGGTGATCTTTACCCGCGCCACGCCTTCGACCAGCACTTTCACCGTGCCGTCGGGCAGTTTCAGCAGCTGCAGCACATTGGCCAGCACGCCGGAATTGTAGATCCCGTTCGCAGCGGGGTCGTCCTCGCCCGGGTCGATCTGGCTCGACAGCAGGATCTGCTTGTCGTCCTGCATCACCTCTTCCAGGGCGCGCACGGATTTGTCGCGGCCCACGAACAGCGGAACGATCATATGGGGGAACACGACGATATCGCGCAGCGGCAGGACCGGGTAAGAGGCGTTGAGAGGTTCTTGCATGCTCGTTTTCCTGTATTGGCAAGAAGGCTCCGGTCCCGACATCGCGGCAACCACCGGCCTTCTCCGTTTCGATAAGGTTAATCTGGGCACTCACGGTCCAGTTTCAACCTCGGCCCCCTGCGGGCTGAGCCCAGCATGCCCCGCACCCCGGACAGGCACAAGCACCAAATATACGCATTGTTAACCGACGCGCCCCGACCACTGGGGGGCGGCGACCCGCTTGAACCGTTCAGCCAAGCAGGCTGGCAGCCAGAAGTGCGACAGAGGCCCAGCTCAAGGTGAAAATCGTAAAAGTCATGTGATCGCGTCCCATCCTGCACATTTTCGTGATGGAGATAGGTCGCGCCACGTCCTGCTTGGGTTCAGAAAAAAACCGAACGGGGATGGGCACGCCGCGCGTCATGCGGCCGGCAAGGATCACGTCATGCCGTCGGACGTCGCATATGTCAGGCCAAAAGGGCAGCAGCGAACAAAGCGACGGTCATCCAGCTAAAGGCAAAGGCAGCATAAGCCATTGAAAAACCAAAATAAGTACTTTCTACCTTTATAGTATAAGCGAGTATCCGCCGATTCCCCTAAAGGTATTTTACCCCTGGCTGGAAACGATCTGGCGCTCCGATCACGACAATCGCCAAGCGCGGCCTTTCCCTCACAGCGGTGCGATATCGCCCTCGGCGCGCATCGCGTCGAACTCGGCCTCCCATTTGCCGAAACGGCCCTCGGCAATCGCCCCGCGCATGCCGTCCATGATCTCCTGGTAATAATGCAGGTTGTGCCATGTCAGCAGCATCGAGCTGATGATCTCCTGGCTGCGGAACACATGATGCAGATAGGCGCGTGAATAGTTCCGGCACGCCGGACAGGTGCAGGCCTCGTCCAACGGGCGCGGATCGTCCTGATGGCGCGCGTTCTTGATGTTCAGAACGCCGCGCCGGGTGAACACCTGCCCCGTCCGCCCCGACCGCGACGGCAGCACGCAATCCATCATGTCCACGCCGCGCTTCACCGCGCCGACGATGTCGTCCGGCTTGCCCACGCCCATCAAATAGCGCGGCTTGTCATCGGGCAGGTACCCGGTGGCATAATCCAGCACCCCGAACATCGCCGCCTGCCCCTCGCCCACGGCCAGGCCACCCACCGCGTAACCGTCGAACCCGATATCCACCAGAGCCGTCGCGCTTTCCTCGCGCAGCTCCTGCGTCACGCCGCCCTGCATGATCCCGAACAGCGCATGCCCGGGCCGGTCGCCAAAGGCGTCCTTCGACCGCGCCGCCCACCGCATCGACAGGCGCATCGCGCGGGCCACCTCCTCGTCGCTCGCCGGCAGCGCCGGGCATTCGTCGAAACACATCACGATGTCGCTGCCCAGAAGCCGCTGGATCTCCATCGACCGCTCCGGCGTCAGCTCGTGTTTCGACCCGTCGATATGGCTCTTGAACGTGACCCCCGCCTCGGTCAGCTTGCGCAGCCCCGCCAGGCTCATCACCTGGAAGCCGCCGCTGTCGGTCAGGATCGGGCGGTCCCAGTTCATGAACCGGTGCAAGCCACCCAGGGCGTCGATCCGCTCCGCCGTGGGGCGCAGCATCAGGTGATAGGTATTGCCAAGCAGGATGTCCGCACCCGTCTCGTGCACCGACTCCGGCATCATCGCCTTGACCGTGGCGGCGGTGCCCACCGGCATGAAGGCCGGCGTGCGCACCTCGCCGCGCGGCGTTCTGATCACCCCCGTCCGCGCCTGCCCGTCCACCGCGCCCAGCTCGAATGCAAAGCCCTGCGTCATCTCACCCCGTCCTTTCGTGCTGCGCCCTCCATAACGCCTCTGGCGAAAGCTTCAATCCACCCCGCGCACGCGCCCGGCCTTGACCCGGGATAAGTTTTTGAACCAAAACCCGCCGGGCCGGGTTAAGCTGCCAATAAAACGACGGGACACGTGACCAGCCAAATGCCAGCCATCGCCGCCCCGCTGCGCGCTCTTTTCGCCGCGCTGCTGTTCGTCACGTGCCTTGCCCTGCCGGGCGCGGCGCAGGAAGAGCCCTATTTCGAGGTCGATTTCCTCAACCCGGGCCTGCCGGACATGCCCGCGGCGATCGACCGCGACACGCCACGCGCCACGATGGAAAGCCTGCTCGAACTTCTCGACAACGACCAGTACGGCGCGGCGGCCCATCTTCTGGACCTGACCGACTTTCCCGTCGAACAGCAGGCCAATCGCGGCGCGGAACTCGCGCGCGAACTCAAGACCGTCATCGACCGGCAGATCCTGATCCCGTGGTCCGACCTCTCGGACCGGCCCGATGGCTGGCTCGAAGGCCCGCAGGAAGACCCCGGCACGGGCCGCACCCGCCGGTCGATTCTGCTCAGCACGCTGGAGCTCGAGCAGCGCCCCGTGCCGCTGCGGATCAACCGGGTAAGGTCCACCAACGGCGAAGTGGCCTGGGTCATTTCCCGCCAGAGCGTGCGCGACATCCCCGGCCTCTACGACCGGTTCAAGCCGACCGAGTTGGAACTGGCCATGCCGCCCTGGGCGCGCGAACGCGGCCCTTTCGGCATGTATGTCTGGGAATGGCTGATGCTGCCGCTGATCAGCGTTCTGGCGCTTGCCCTGGGCTATCTCGCCTATCGCATCGTCGGCTGGCTGGGCCGGTTCTCCAGCCGCCGCATCGTGCAATCCATCGTCCGCGCCTTCCGCCTGCCGGCCACGATCATGGTGATCTCCGCCGTCATCGGTTTCGCCACCAATCGCCTGCTGGTGGTCACCGGCCCGATCAGCGTCATCGTCAGTCCCCTCGTCCTCTTGGGATACGTGGTCGCCATCGCCCTGGCCGCCGTGCGGGTCGCCGACGAGATCTTCGACCGCGTCAGCCTCAACAGCCCCGAGGAACTGGCCATCCCCGGCAACGCGCATTACCGCTCGATGGCCACGATGCTGTCGGGCTTCCGCAAGTTCGTCATCATCCTCGCCGTCATCGTCGGCGCGGTCACCCTGCTCAGCTCTGTCCAGGTGTTCAATTCCGTGGGCTACACCCTGCTCGCCGGGGCCGGCGCCATCACCATCGTGCTGGGCTTTGCCGCCCGCGAGGTGCTGGGCAACCTCCTGGCCGCCGTGCAGATCGCGCTCAACCGCTCGGCCCGGATCGGCGACCAGATCATCTTCGAGGATCGCTTCTGCACCGTCGAGCGCATCCACTTCACCTATGTCCAGCTGGCGATCTGGACCGGCAACCGCTTCATCGTGCCGGTCAGCCACTTCGTCAAACACCCGTTCGAGAACCTCTCTGCCGGCGACCGCGAGATGACCCGGCCGATCCGCCTGACTTTTGCCCAGACCGCCGATGTCGCGGCCCTGCGCCAGGCATTCTTCGAGATCATGGACGAGATCGACGATGGCACGCTGGGCTCCAAGGACGACGCCGGCGTCTGGGTCGAGGATCAGGACATGTTCGGCAAGAAGATCCTCTTCGGTCTGCCAACACCCGATCAGTCCACCTTCTGGCACCTTGAGACCACCTGCCGCGAACGCCTGCTCGCCCGCGCCGCAGAGCTCGAGGCCGAAACCGGCAAACCCTTCCTGCCGCAAGGCCCGGCGCAGGATTATCCGGACGGCTGATCGCGGGACCCGAAGACCACCACAAAGACTTGCATTGGCCTGTCACCCGGCCCTAAAACTTCATGACCTGACCGGAGAGACGCCAGATGACCCAAGACCAGATTGTCGAGCTTCTCTCGTCGAACTTGTCCTATATCCTGCTCGCCCTGCTGCTGTTCCTGGTGATCTTCAAGGGCGTCAAGATCGTACCGCAATCCGAACAGCACGTTGTCGAGCGCTTCGGCCGCCTGCGCTCGGTGCTGGGGCCGGGGATCAACTTCATCGTGCCCTTCCTCGACAAGATCCGGCACCGCGTCTCGATCCTCGAACGCCAGCTGCCCAATGCCAGCCAGGATGCCATCACCCGCGACAACGTGCTGGTCGAGGTGGAAACCTCCGTCTTCTACCGCATCACCAACCCCGAAAAGACCGTCTACCGCATCCGCGACGTGGACGCCGCCATCGCCACCACGGTCGCCGGGATCGTGCGCGCCGAGATCGGCAAGATGGATCTCGACGACGTGCAGGCCAACCGCTCGCAACTGATCGACACGATCAAGCAGCATGTCGAGGATGCCGTCGACAACTGGGGGATCGAGGTCACCCGCGCCGAGATCCTTGACGTCAATCTCGACCAAGCCACGCGCGAGGCGATGCTGCAACAGCTCAACGCCGAACGCGCCCGCCGCGCCCAGGTAACCGAGGCCGAAGGGCGCAAGCGGGCCGTCGAACTGGCCGCCGACGCCGATCTCTACGCCGCCGAGAAAACCGCCGAGGCCCGCCGCATCCAGGCCGACGCCGAGGCCTATGCCACCAGCGTCGTGGCCCGCGCCATCGCCGATAACGGGCTCGAGGCCGCGCAATACCAGGTCGCCCTGAAACAGGTCGAGGCGCTCAACGCCCTGGGACACGGGCCGTCGTCGCAGACCGTGATCGTGCCCGCCCACGCGGTCGAGGCGTTCGCCAACGCCTTCACCATGCTGAAGGGCAAGTCATGATCGACCTGCTGTCGCAGTGGTGGGTCTGGCTCTGTGCCGCGCTGGCCATTGCCATCCTCGAATTGCTGATGCCGGGCCATATCTTCCTCGGCATCGCGGTCGGGGCGGCGGCGATGGCGCTTCTGGTGGCCTTGCTCGGGCCGTTCGGGGCGCCGACACTCGTCGCCCTCTTCGCGGGTGTCTCGCTGGTGGCTTGGCTGGTGCTGCGCCGCCTGTTCCGCGCGCGCGACGTCCAGACCCGCTATTTCGACGAGGATATCAACAAGTAGCGCCCCCCGCTCCTCGGAACGGCCGGGCGCCACGCGGGCCCCTTCCCGGCGTCATCATACCGTAACCTTGTGCCGACATGCATTCCGTGCTGAAACTTGCAGTTCCACCGACGACCCTTCCATAACCCAAAGGCCGCTCCATGACAGATTCCGCCGACACCCCCGAGATCCTGAACTTCGGCTGGGAAGAGTGGATTTCCCTGCCCGGTCTGGGGGTTCCGGCGTTACGGGCCAAGGTCGACACCGGGGCGCGCACCTCCGCCCTGCATGCCTTCGACATCGAAACCTTCGGCCCCTCCACGAAACCCAAGGTCCGTTTCACCGTCCACCCGATCCCGGGGCGCGACGATCTCGTGATCCCCTGCTCCGCCCCCATCGTCGACCGGCGCGAGGTGGCGTCGTCGAACGGCGAGAAGGAACTGCGCTACGTCATCGAAAGCAAGCTCGAGGTCGCGGGCCAGTCCTGGCCGATCGAGATCACGCTCACCAACCGCTCCACCATGAACAGCCGGATGCTCCTGGGCCGCACGGCGCTCAAGGACCACATCTCGATCGTCGCGACCGACCGTTTCCTTCAACCCGAACTCAACTACGAGGTCTATCACACCAAGAAGATGCGCGAGGCCCAACCCAACCGCTCCCTGCGCATCGCGGTGCTCTCGCGCGAGGACAACTATTCGACCCGCCGCCTCGTCGAGGAAGGCGAGAAGCGCGGCCATTCCGTCGAGGTCATCAACACCACCCGCTGCTACATGGCGATCAACACCCTGGCGCCCGAGGTGCACTACGACGGCAAGCGCCTGCCCCGCTACGACGCCGTGATCCCGCGCATCGGCGCCTCGATCACCTCCTACGGCGCCGCCGTCGTGCGCCAGTTCGAGACCATCGGCACCTATTGCGTGAACCCCTCGGCCGGCATCTCGTCCAGCCGCGACAAGCTTTACGCGCATCAGCTCATGGCCCGCGCCAAGGTCGGGATGCCCAACACCGCCTTCGCCGCCTCGCCGCAGGACACCGGCAACCTCATCGGCCTCGTGGGCACCGCGCCCCTGATCGTCAAGCTGCTGGAATCGACCCAAGGCAAGGGCGTCGTGCTGGCCGAAACCAAGAAGGCGGCCGAGAGCGTGATCGACGCCTTCCGCGGCCTCAAGGCCAACTTCCTCGTGCAGGATTTCGTCAAGGAGGCGGCGGGCGAGGATATCCGCTGTCTCGTGATCGGCGGCAAGGTCGTGGCCTCGATGAAACGCACCGGGGCCGAGGGTGATTTCCGCTCCAACCTGCACCGCGGCGGTTCGGCCAAGTCCGTGCGCATCACCAAGACCGAGCGCGAGACCGCCCTGCGCGCCGCCCGCGCCTTCGGCCTGGGGCTGGCCGGCGTCGACCTTCTGCGGGCCGAGGCCGGGCCCAAGGTGCTCGAAGTCAACTCCTCGCCCGGCATGGAAGGCATCGAAACCTCGACCGGCAAGAACATCGTCGGGATGCTCTACGACGATATCGAGGCCCGCGTGCGCCCCGAACCCGTGCGGCGGCGGCGGACCAGCAAGTGACCCCGGATGACGCCACGTCACCCGGCGCGCGTTAACCCTTTCGCACCGCCCGGTGCCGCGCCGCGGCGGTGCACGCCCGGTGCACGTGGGGTGCACGCATGTCACCCCCGCCCAAACCGACCGATTTCGGGGCGTTAATCCACCGCACCCCCTCTGGACGCGGCGCTCTCATATCCTTATATATTCAGTCGGATAACCGCACAGGATGTGACATGACCCAGCAGCCAGAACCCCTCGAAGGCGCGCCGCTGATCGCGCCCTCCAGCACGGATCACCCGCTCTACGACCAGATCGTCGAAGCGTGCCGCTCGGTCTATGACCCTGAAATCCCTGTGAATATCTATGACCTCGGGCTGATCTACACGATCGACATCACCCCCCAGAACGAGGTCAGCGTCATCATGACCCTCACCGCACCCGGCTGCCCCGTCGCCGGCGAGATGCCCGGCTGGGTGGCCGAGGCGATCGAGCCGTTAGCTGGTGTTAAACAGGTTGATGTTGATCTGACCTGGGAGCCACCCTGGGGCATGGACATGATGAGCGACGAGGCCCGTCTCGAACTCGGCTTCATGTAGCAAGCAAAAAGACTTGCTTTCGGTTAAAGAAACCTGATACGCTTGCTCCGACTGTCACAAGGGGACATCCGGTGCAATTTGCTGTTCTGACCGGCGATATCGTCAGTTCCAGCGACCTGACGGCGTCACAGCTCGACGCGGCGCTGGACGCCATAAATACTGCCGTCAGCGCCATTGCCAGCTGGCGTAAAGGGCTTGTCACAGGCCACGCCCGCCGCGGTGGCGACAGTTGGCAATGCGCCATCGGCGCCCCTGTTCTGGACCTGCGCGCCGCGCTTTTCATCCGCGCGGCCCTGCGCCGCGAAGGCAAGGCGCTGTCAACGCGGATCGCCATTGCCCGCGGCCCCGGAACCCTGCCCGAGAATGCCGATCCCAACGGGGCCCATGGCCCCGCCTTTACCGCCTCGGGTCGCCTGCTGGCCGATATCTCGAACCACGCGCAGATGGCGCACGCCTCGGGCGGTCTGCTGGCCGCGACGACCCGGCTGGCCGATCATATCAGCCAGGACTGGACCGTCGCCCAGGCCCGCGCGATGCACGCCGCCCTGCCACCCGGCACCGGCCCGCGCGCCGAAATCGCCGAACAGCTCGGCATCACCCGCCAGGCGGTCAACCAGGCGCTCTGGGCTGCCGGTTTCCCCGCCATATCCGACGCGCTCGAGCTCACTGAAAGGGATGAAGATGCAGCTTGATCCACTTTCTCGCGCCCAGAGCAAGCCAATCCGCCTGCCCTGAACCGGAGCCCGCCATGCTCGAGACCTTCACCGCCCTCCTGTTTGCCCACGTGCTGGCGGATTTCGTCCTTCAGACGGACTGGATCCACCGCAACAAGCGCAAAGCCGGCGTCATGCTCCTGCATGGGGCGGTGGTTCTCGTGACCGCTCAGGCGGCGCTGGGCCAGGTGGCGACGCCGGAGTTGGTTGCCCTTGCCGTGGTCCATCTCGCCATCGACTGTCTCAAGACCTATACACGCGCCACCGGCCTGACCGCCTTCCTCGTCGATCAGGCGGCACATCTCGCCACGCTCGCGGCCCTTGCGATCTGGGCCCCAAGCCTGTGGTCGGAGGGCATTTACGCCGCGCAACTCTCGCCCCCGGCGCAGGTCGCCTTGCTGCACGCCATGGCATTGCTAGCCGGCCTGATCATCACGCTGCGCGCGGGCGATTTCGCCGTCCAGCACCTGATGGACAGTCACCCGGCCGTCGCCCCGCCGGGCACTGGCGACACCGAACCTGGCCCGCGCGACACCGGCCTGCCCGGGGCCGGCAAGACCATCGGTCACCTCGAACGCCTGCTGATCTTCGTCCTCATCCTCGGCGGCCAGTTCGCGGCGATCGGATTTCTCGTCGCCGCCAAGTCAATCCTGCGCTTCGGCACGGTCTCCAACGACCGGCGTGCGACCGAATACGTCATCATCGGCACGCTGGCCTCCTTCGGCTGGGCCATTGGCGCCACGCTGTGTACGCAGGCGTTGATCGGCGCGCTTCCGGCTCTTGAGATCGGCGCCGCGAAGCCCTAGATTTATCGCAGGACAAAGGAAAAGGCACATGTTCGGAATTCCAGGCAAACAGGCGGTCACGATGACCCCGAAGGCGGCGACCATGATTGCCCGCCTGATGGAGAAAGACGGCCATCAGGGTCTGCGCATCGGCGTCAAGAAAGGCGGCTGTGCGGGCATGGAATACACCATGGATTACGTGACCGAGGTCGACCCCAACGACGAGGTCGTCGAACAGGAAGGGGCGCGCGTCATGATCGCCCCCATGGCCCAGATGTTCCTTTTCGGGACCGAGATCGACTACCAGACCTCGCTTCTTGAATCGGGATTCGTCTTCAACAATCCGAACGTCACCGAGGCCTGCGGCTGCGGCGAGTCGATCAAGTTCGAAAACATGTAGCCGTTGCCCCGCCGGGCCCGAGCCGCTACCAATCCGGTCAATTAACCCGGAGGTAACGGATGGCGCGCAAACTGGCGGCAGGTAATTGGAAAATGAACGGCACACGCTGTGCCCTGGATGAACTTTCTGCGCTTGCAAAGGCGCATCCCGATCCGTCCGTCGATATTCTGATATGCCCGCCTGCCACGCTGATCCGGACAGCGGCGTCGCTGGTGGATGGCGGTCCGCTACTGATCGGGGGTCAGGATTGCCACTCGCAGGTTTCTGGCGCCCATACCGGCGACATCTCCGCCGACATGCTGGCGGACGCCGGGGCAACCCACGTCATCCTCGGCCATTCAGAGCGGCGCGAGGACCATGGCGAGAGCAGCGACGACGTCAACGCCAAGGCGAGGGCCGCGCATGCCTCGGGCCTCGTCGCCATCGTCTGCGTGGGCGAGTCGCTGGCGCAGCGCGAGGCGTCGAACACGCTCGATATCATCGGCGGGCAACTGGCCAGCTCCCTGCCCGACGGCTGCACCGCCGCCAACACGGTCATCGCCTATGAACCCATCTGGGCCATCGGCACCGGCAAGGTCCCCTCTACCGCGCAAATCGACGAAGTACACGATTTCATCCGCGCCCGCATGATCCGCCGCTTCGGTCAGGCCGAGGGCGCCGCCATCCCCTTGCTCTATGGCGGATCAGTGAAGCCCGACAATGCCGCCGAGATCTTTGCCACCGACAACGTGGATGGCGCCCTCGTCGGCGGCGCAAGCCTGAAGGCCGCCGATTTTTCCCCCATCATCAAGGCTCTGGAAGGCACTGTTTAGGCGTGCAGCGGCAGCATCGTCGTCGACTTGATCTCTTCCATCGACAACAGCGCCGTCACGTTATGCACCTTCACCTCTGAAATCAGCGCCTGGTAAAAGATGTCATAGGCGCGCGCGTTGCTGACCACGACCTTCAGGATGTAGTCGATATCGCCCGCCAGCCGGTGCGCCTCCATCACCTCCGGCCGTGTTCTCAGCGCATTCAGAAACCTGTCCTGCCACTCCTTGTCATGCTCTGACGTGCGGATCAGGACAAAGAAACAGGCCTCCAGCCCCAGGGCTTCGGGATCCAGCAGAAAGGTCTGCTGCCGGATCACGCCGCCCTCGCGCATTTTCCGAATCCGGTTCCACACCGGCGTCTTCGAACTGCCCACGGACTTGGCGATATCGTCCAGCGACTGCCCCCCATCCTTTTGCAGTTCCAAAAGGATTTTCCGATCCAGATCATCGAGACGAACGGGCATTCCACATTTTTCCTTTTCCCGGAACATTCCGCATCGGGTGCTTTCGAATTGGAACGCGTGTCCTTATTCGCGCCATCAGGTGGCGCAATACCGGGAATATTTTCTATATATTTGGGTAAGTCAATCGCAGCCGGAGGCGTGCCCCGTGAAACATTTTCCCATCTTCGTCGCGCTCGAAGGGCGCCGCGTGGTACTTTCGGGCGGTGGTGACGCAGCGCTCGCCAAGCTGCGCCTTCTGCTGAAGACCGAAGCGCAGATCACGGTCTTCGCGCCCGCTCCCGCGCAAGAGATCGAAGACTGGCACACCGCCGGCAAGCTTCGCCTCGTGCGCCGCGCGATGGAACCCGGCGATACCACCTGCGCCGTGCTGTTCTACGCCGCGGACGAGGACGAGGCCGAGGATGCCCGCACCTCCGCCATCGCCCGCGCCGATGGCGCGCTGGTGAACATCGTCGACAACCTGCAGGACAGTGCCTTCATCACGCCGGCAATCGTCGATCGCGACCCGGTGACCGTCGCCATCGGCACCGAGGGGGCGGCCCCCGTTCTGGCCCGCGCGATCAAGGCCGATCTGGAAGAGCGCCTGCCCGCCACGCTGGGCACCCTGGCGCGCATCGGCAAGGCCTTCCGCAAGGCGGTCGAGGTTCTGCCCATGGGCCGCAAGCGCCGCGATTTCTGGTCGGAATACTATTTCGACGCCGGCCCCCGCGCGATGGACGAAGGCGGCGAAGAGGCGGTCACCAATGCCCTGCCCGCCCTGCTGGATGCCCATGTGAAGGCCGAGGAGCGCCAGGGCCACGTGGCCTTTGTCGGCGCCGGCCCCGGTGACCCGGAGCTGCTGACCCTCAAGGCCCGCAAGGCGCTCGACGCCGCCGACGTGGTCATTCACGACCGGCTGGTCACGCCCGAAATTCTCGAACTCGCCCGCCGCGAGGCCACGCTGATCGACGCCGGCAAGACCGGCTTCGGCCCTTCGATGTCGCAAGAAGACATCAACGCGCTGATCGTCGAACACGCCGCCGCCGGCGCGCAGGTGGTGCGCTTGAAAGGTGGCGATCCGACCGTCTTCGGGCGGCTTGACGAGGAAATTGACGCCGTGGAGGCTGCCGGGATCGGCTGGCACATCGTGCCTGGGATCACTGCCGCCTCCGCCGGTGTCGCCTCGATCGGTCAAAGCCTGACCAAACGCCAGCGCAACGCTGCCGTCCGTTTTGTCACCGGCCACGACATGAAAGGCTACGCCGAGCAGGACTGGGCTGCCCTCGCTCAACCCAATGAGGTGGCCGCGATCTACATGGGCAAGAAATCCAGCCGGTTCATCCAGGGCCGCCTGCTGATGCACGGCGCCGACCGCGCCACCCCCGTCAGCATCGTCGAAAACGCCTCTCTTCCCGAACAGCGCATCGTCGCCACCACCGTGGCCCGCATGGCGCAGGACCTGGAAGTGGCAGATCTGGCCGGCCCCGCTCTCACCTTCATCGGTCTGGCACCCCGTGCCGCCGAAGCAAACCTTCCCCTTTCGACGCAGGAGTTCGCCTGATGCCCAGAGAATTCACCCCAAAGGTCGTCACCGCCAACGCGCTGCTGGAAGGAGACGTCGTCTATCAGACCGCCGATGACCGCTGGTCGCGGCATCTTTCCGAGGCTGAACTGATCAGCGACGAAGCACTCGCCAAGCTGCGGCTGGCGCAGGCCGAGGGGCAGCCCGAACTGGTCGTCGGGGCCTACCTGGCCGATGCCAAACCCTCTGACGGCGGCCCGCAGCCGACGCATTTCCGCGAGGAATTCCGCCGCACCGGTCCGTCCAACTATCACCATGGCAAACAAGCCGAGGTAAACTGATGTATTCCTATTCCGAATTCGACGCGGCCTTCGTAGCCGAGCGCAACCGCCAGTTCCGCGCCCAGGTCGAGCGCCGCATCGCCGGCAACCTGACCGAGGACGAGTTCAAGCCGCTGCGCCTGATGAATGGCCTCTATCTGCAACTGCACGCCTACATGCTGCGCGTGGCCATCCCCTATGGTACGATCAACTCGCGCCAGATGCGCCAACTCGCCCATATCGCCGAGACATGGGACAAGGGGTACGGCCATTTCACCACGCGCCAGAACATCCAGTTCAACTGGCCGGAACTGCGTGACGTGCCGGAAATCCTCGACGCCCTGGCCGAGGTCGAGATGCACGCGATCCAGACCTCCGGCAACACCATTCGCAACGTGACCGCCGACCATTTCGCCGGCGCCGCCGAGGACGAGATCGCCGATCCGCGCCCGGTGGCGGAACTCTTGCGGCAGTGGTCAACCGACCACCCCGAATTCCAGTTCCTGCCGCGAAAGTTCAAGATCGCCGTGACCGGCAGCCCGAACGACCGCGCCGTGATCAAGGCGCACGATATCGGCATCCAGATCGTCGAGCGCGATGGCGAGATCGGCTACCGCGTCCTCGTCGGTGGCGGCCTTGGCCGGACGCCGATGATCGGCAAGGTGCTGTCCGATTTCGTCAGCCAGGAAGACCTGCTGCCCTTCATCGAGGCCACGGTCAGCGTCTGGAACCTGCTGGGCCGGCGCGACAACAAGTACAAGTCGCGCATCAAGATCACCGTGCACGAGCACGGCATTGACGACATCCGCGCCCGCGTGGAAGAGCGGTTCGAGGTCATCCGCCCCTCTTTTTCCGGCATCGACGTCGCGCTGTTCGAGGAGATCAAGGCTGCCTTCGCCCCGCCCGCCTTTCGGCAGGACGGCACCGAGATTTACGAGACCACCTACAAGACCGACCCGATCTTCCGGTCTTGGGCGGACACGAACCTTGTCGCTCACAAGGCGCCGGGATATTCAATCGTCCAGATCAGCCTCAAGGCCCATGGCGCAACGCCCGGAGACGCCACCGCGGACCAGATGCGGGTAATGGCCGACCTTGCCGAATTCTACGGCCACGACGAGCTGCGCATCAGCCACGAGCAGAACGTGATCCTTCCGCATGTGCACAAGTCCCACCTGCCCGCGCTGCACGCCATTCTGAAAAAGCACGGTCTGGCCACGGCAAATATCGGCCTGATCTCGGATATCATCGCCTGCCCCGGCATGGATTACTGCGCGCTGGCCACGGCGCGGTCCATCCCGATCGCCCAGCAGATCGCGAGCCGCTTCGACGAGCTGAAGCTGGAGCACGATATTGGCGAGCTGAAGATCAAGATCTCGGGCTGCATCAACGCCTGCGGCCACCACCACGTCGGCCATATCGGCATCCTCGGGCTCGACCGTGCGGGCGTTGAGAACTACCAGATCACGCTGGGCGGCGACCACACCCAGGACGCGGCCCTCGGAGAACGCACCGGCCCCGGTTTTTCGGCGGACGAGATCATCCCGGCGGTCGAGCGGATCGTCGAGGCTTACCTGGATCAGCGGCAGGATCGGGACGAGACGTTCCTGCAATTCTACCGCCGCGCCGGCATGGCGCCGTTCAAGACTGCCCTCTATGAGCAGGACAAGGCCTATGCTGCAGAGTAAGATCGACACCAGCCTGCCGACCCGCGTCTCGGGCCTGAACGAGTGGTATCGTCTGAACTCCGCGACCGCCGTCCTGCGTCATGCGTTGGCCAGCCCCGAGGCCGGGAAACTGGCACTTGTATCCAGCTTCGGCGCGGAATCGGTGGTGCTCTTGCACATGATCTCGGTGCTGAAACGCGATACACCGGTGATCTTTCTCAACACCGAGATGCTCTTTGCCGAAACGCTGGTTTATCAGCAGGAACTGGCCGAGCGCCTTGGCCTGAAGGATTTGCGCATCATTCGCCCCGACGCGGACTCGGTGTCCGAGCACGACCCGGACGGAGACCTGCACCAATCCGACACCGACGCCTGCTGCACCCTGCGCAAGACCGTGCCGCTGCAACGCGCGCTGCAAGGCTTTGACGGCTGGATCACCGGGCGCAAACGCTATCACGGCGGCGACCGGGCCGCGCTCGACTTCTTCGAGACCGAAGAGGCCACGGGCCGGATGAAGGTCAATCCGCTGGCGCATTGGACGCGTCAGGACGTGCAGACCTACATGGAAGAAAATCGCCTGCCCCGGCATCCGCTGGTGGCCCAGGGCTATCCCTCCATCGGATGCGCACCCTGCACCAGCCGGGTGTCCGCCGGTGAGGACGCGCGGGCGGGCCGCTGGCGCGGAACGGACAAGTCCGAATGCGGCATTCATTTCGTCAACGGAAAACCCGTCAGAACAGGAGAAACGGCATGAGCGTTATCGTGACCGATCAAGGCTTTACAAGCGACGACTGGGACGGCCCCATCGCCGCACTGAATGATGCGCATCCGGGTTGTGCCATCGACCTTGCGTCCAGCAACGATCCCAACGAACTGGCTGGGCGGATCGCGGACATCCCGATGATCCGTGTCGACTTTCCCAGCTTTTCCGACGGGCGCGGTTTTACCATCGCGCGGCAGTTGCGTCTGATGGGCTTCAAGGGACGCCTGCGGGCCCGGGGCCATGTGATTGCCGATCAATACGCAATGGCGCGCCGGTCAGGCTTTGACGAGGTGGAAATCTCTGACGATCTGGCTGAACGTCAGCCCGAGGACCAATGGCTGTTTCGTGCAAACTGGCAGTCGCATGACTACCAGTCGCGCCTGCGCGGGGCCGGACGCGGCAGAATTCCCGCCGAATGACCCCTGTCATCTGACCTGAAACAAAGTATACGAGGAGACGCCCGGGCCTAAACCCAGGGCGATGATTGCTGATGAACGAGACCGTGACCGTGACCGAAGCGAAACCCGTCAAAGTCCCTACCCTGCCTGACGCCCAGACCGTGACGGCGGTCAAGCACTGGACCGACCGGCTGTTTTCCTTCCGCACCACCCGCCCCGCCAGCCTGCGCTTCCGCTCGGGCGAGTTCGTGATGATCGGGCTGCTGCAGAAAGACGAAAAGACCGGCAAGGAAAAGCCACTGCTGCGGGCCTATTCCATTGCCTCGCCGTCATGGGACGACGAACTGGAATTCTACTCGATCAAGGTGCAGGACGGCCCATTGACCAGCCGGTTGCAGCATATCCAGCCGGGCGACGAGATCATCCTGCGGCCCAAGCCCGTGGGCACGCTGGTGCATGATGCCCTGCTGCCCGGCAAGCGGCTGTGGCTCTTTGCAACGGGCACCGGCTTTGCGCCCTTCGCGTCGCTGCTGCGCGACCCGCAGACTTATACCGATTACGACGAGGTCATCATCACCCATACCTGCCGCGAGGTGGGTGAACTGACCTATGGCAAGGAGTTGATCGACGGTATCCGCACCGACGAGATGCTGGAGGAGCTGATCGGCGAGAACTTCCACGAAAAGCTGCGCTATTACCCCACCACCACGCGCGAGGAGAGTCCCAAGATGGGCCGCATCACCGATTTGATGCGCAAGGGCGAGGTGTTCGCGGACCTTGGCGTGGAGCCGCTGAGCCCGGAAAGCGACCGCGCAATGGTCTGTGGCAACATGGCCTTCAACCTCGAGATCAAGGACATGCTGGAGGAATACGGCCTGCGCGAGGGCGCCAATTCCGATCCTAAGGAATACGTGGTCGAGAAAGCGTTCCTGGACTGAAGCACGCGTTCAGCCGGCAAAGCAAAAAACCCGCGCTGGTCGCAGCGCGGGTTTTCGCTTTTCAGAACGTGGATACATTCAGAGGTTCAGCGCGTCGCGCACCGCGTCCAGTGCACTTTCCAGCATATCCGGATTGTCCCGCGCCGCATCGAGGCTGGATTTCAACCCTGTCTTCTGATCCGCATCGAGATCGGAATTGTCTATGTAGGTGGTTACCTGGTCATAGTCGAAGCCTTCGAGCGTCAACAGCTCTTCGATCGGCGTGTCGGCGGCCTCGGTGGCAACCTCGTCAGTCCCGCCTGCAGTGTCTTCGGTCGCCTCCGCGGTCTCGTCCACGACCTCCTCGGCGGCATCCTCCGTCGCGGCGGCGGCATCGCTGACGGTGTCCGCCGCGCCCTCGGCCGCTTCGTCGGTCGCATCAGCCGCATCGCTTTCGGTGCCGGCAGCGGCATCCGCCGCTTCAGAGGCGGCTTCTGTCGTGTCCTCCGCCACGTTCTCGGCTGTCTCGGCCACGGCGTCCGCCGCATCGGCGGCCGCTTCAGCCGCCGCTTCCGCGGCTTCGCTGGCCGTGTCGGCGGCGTTATCGGCAGTGTCCTCGGCGAAGTTCGCCGCGTCATCGGCGGCCTCGACGGCGTCTTGTGCGGCCTCGTCGGCGGCTTCCGACGTGGCATCCAGGGCATCCTCCGCGGCCTCAGCGGCATCATCGGCAGCTTCTGCGGCCTCGTCGGCGGCCGCGTCCACGGCTTCACCGGTGTCCTCGACAGCGTTCTCGGCCTCCTCGCCGGCGGTCTCACCGGCGCTGTCCAGTTCCTCGGGCGAAGACACGGTGCCGGACACCTCGTCGACGACCTCCTGCGGTGACTTGCCGGTGAACAGCATGTAACCGCCGGCAAGGATGGCAAGGGCGACGATCAGCCACAAAATGGTTCTCATTGGTATTCCCTTCAACTGGCAGGTATCTAAAGACCGTGACAGCCTGCCTTACAGTTGCTTCGAGTTGAAGCCTAAATTCGGCGCGTGCAAGGGGAAATTACCGCCGATGCAGTCTTCGCGCGCCTATTTTGCCGCTTGAAACGCCCCCTGCGCGCGGTTACCTTGCGACCTCAAACTCGTCGAACGATCGAAGGACAAAAACCATAGCCCGCAGACCACACAACGCGCCTCCGACGCGCGACACCGGCCCCCGCATCAACGATAAAATCCGCGTTCCGGAAATCCGCCTGATCGGGGCGGATGGCGAAAACGTCGGCGTCGTGACGCCAGAACGCGCGATGGGCATGGCGGAAGAGGCCGGTCTGGACCTCGTGGAAATTTCGCCGAACGCCAACCCGCCGGTCTGCAAGATCATGGACTATGGCAAGTACAAGTACGAACAGCAGAAGCGGGAATCCGAAGCGCGCAAGAAACAGAAGGTCATTGAGGTGAAGGAGGTGAAGTTCCGCCCCAACACCGACACGCATGACTATGACGTGAAGATGCGCAACGTCTTCCGCTTTCTCGAAAACGGCGACAAGGTGAAGATCACCCTGCGGTTCCGCGGCCGCGAAATGGCGCACCAGGATCTGGGCCGCGACCTGTTGCAGCGGGTGGCCGAGGACATCAAGGACATCGGCAAGGTCGAGAACATGCCCAAGATGGAAGGCCGCCAGATGATCATGATCATCGCACCGGGCGCCAAGTAGGACGTCAGAATTCAGGCAGCGAGGCTCTGCGGCTCGTGCGGTCAGGCCTATCGGGCCTGACCACTTGCTTTTCTGCCAAGCAGGTGGTCAGATACCGCCGATTTCACACTCCCGGAACCCGCCACTCAGAGCAACAGGGGTTCATGACAGGCCCGTCACCGGCCTTGTGGGAGGTGAGACCGGCTGAACAGGGGGATTGGGGATGAAGTGTGGACAGTTGATGGCCGCGGGGATGCTGGCCTGTACCGTCGCACAGGCCGCAGCCGATGAAAGGGCGAGCGACGGTCAGGTCAACCTGATCTTCTGGCAGGCACCCTCGATCCTGAACCCCTACCTGTCCGGCGGTATCAAGGATGTCGAATCGGCCAGCCTCGTGCTGGAACCCCTGGCGCGCTACGATGAGACCGGCGAGATGGTCCCGTGGCTGGTGGACGAGATCCCGACCGTCGAAAATGGTGGCATCGGCGAAGATTTCAGGTCGATCACGTGGCGGCTCTCGGACGATCTGACATGGTCCGATGGCACGCCGGTGACTGCGACCGACGTGGCCTTCACCTGGACTTATTGCACGGCGGAAGGTGGCGGTTGCGCGCATGTCGACAAGTTCGCCGGGATCACCGATATCGAAACACCGGACGAGCGCACGGTGACCATCCGGTTCGAGGAAGCCAAGCCATTTCCATATGACGCCTTTGTCGGCGCGACGTCCCCCATCCTTCAGGCGAACCAGTTTGCGGACTGCCTTGGCGAGCGGGCGCCCACCTGCACCGAGGCGAATTTCCATCCCATCGGTACCGGCCCATTCGTGGTGGATGAATTTCGCACCGGCGATACCGTCAGGATGTCGGCCAATCCCCATTACCGCGACCCGGCCAAGCCGGCCTTTGCAAGCCTGATGATCAAGGGCGGCGGCACGGCAGAGAATGCGGGTCGGGCCGTGCTAGAAACCGCGGATTACGACTATGCCTGGAATTTGCAGCTGCCCCCCGAGGTACTGGACGGTATGCAAGCTGCCGGCAAGGGCGAAGTTGTCTCGGCGTTTGGAACGCTCGTGGAGCGTATCGTGATCAACCTGACCGACCCTTCCTCCGGCTTGGGGGATGCGCGGTCGACCCTCGCGCATCCGCATCCCATCCTGACCGACGTTTCTGTGCGGCAGGCGCTCAGCATGGCGATCGACAGGGAGATCCTGGTCGAGATCGGCTATGGCGAGGCCGGACGGGTCACATGCAACATCCTGCCTGCCCCCGAGCTTTATGCCTCGGACGCGAACGAGGCGTGCAAGGTGCAGGATATCGAAGGCGCGAAGGCGCTTCTGGACAGCGCCGGATGGACGGACAGCGACGGCGACGGGGTGCGCGACAAGGATGGGATTGCCTTGCGCCTTCTGTTTCAGACCTCGACCAATGCCGTGCGCCAGACCTTCCAGGCCGCGATCAAGAGTTGGTGGTCGGAACTGGGCGTCGAGACCGAGCTGCGCAATGTCGACGGCAATGTCTTTTTCGGCAGCGATCCGAACAGCCCGGACACCTATCAGAAATTCTATGCCGACATTCAGATGTACGCCCAGATGTTCGATGGCACCGACCCCGAGGCCTATATGGCCAGTTGGACCTGCGACCGGATCCCGACGCCGGAGAACCAGTGGCAGGGAACCAACATACCGCGGTTCTGCAACGAGGCCTACGATGCCCTGGCCTCGGAGATGAGTGAAACAGGCGGGCTCGAAGACCGGGCAGAGCTGGCGCGCGCCATGAACGACATGCTGGTGCAGGACTTCGTGATCCAGCCACTTGTCCATCGCGGCCGCGTCTCGGCGCATGTGAATTCGCTTGGTGGCGTCATTCTGAATGCCTGGGACAGCGAGTTGTGGAACGCGGCGGACTGGTACCGGATCCCGGTTGATTGATCCGGCAACCGCGATGAGCGTGCCGGAAAAGGACGGGGTGGGATGCTGACATTCGCGTTGCGCCGCCTGCTTTTGTCAGTTCCGATGCTGATCGTCATCGCGCTGGTCATTTTCCTGTTGCTGGATCTCGCTCCGGGCGATCCGATGGGCAACCTGCCGCAGACGATCTCGCCCGAGGTTAGAGCCCAGATGCGCGAGGCCCTGGGCTTGGGAGAACCGCTGCACGTGCGGTTCTGGAAATGGATGGTGCAGCTTTTCTGGGTCGAGCCGCAGGTGCTGATCGACCATGTCTTTGGCACGTCCCTCGCCGTCGACAAGCCGCGGGTACTGAGCTGGCAAAGCCGGGCGCCGGTGATGTTCGAGATCGCACAGGCCCTGCCCCAGACCCTGTGGGTGGTGGGCACGGCCTATGTCGTAGGTATCCTTATGGCGCTTCCGCTGGGTATCTTCGCTGCCTACAGGCAATACTCGGTTTTCGACAACGCCAGCACCTTCGTCACGATGGTGGGATACTCCCTGCCACCCTTCCTGACCGGCCCGCTGATCATCTTTGTCTTCTCGGTACAGCTCGATCTGTTTCCGTTCATTTACGAGACGAGCCACCGTGTCACCGACTGGGAGAGTTTCACGTACCAGGTCAGGCAGATGGTCCTGCCAGTGCTGGTGCTGTCGGTGCAGACCACGGCCCAGATCAGCCGCTACATGCGTTCGACGATGCTGGACAACCTGAGCCAGGATTACGTGCGCACGGCGCGGGCCAAAGGGATGAGCGAATGGGTCGTCGTGATGGTGCATGTGCTGCGCAACTCGATGATCCCGGTGGTGACGGTCATCGCGCTGGGGGCCCCGGCCATCTTTGGCGGAGCGATCATCACCGAGCAGGTCTTTGCAATCAACGGGATCGGGGCACAGTTGATCGGGGCGATCAAGGCTAACGACCTGCCGCTCGTTCACACGCTCACGTTTCTGTTCGCCGTGCTGATCGTGCTGGCCAACCTGCTGGCCGACCTGCTTTACGGCCTGCTTGACCCGAGGATACGCTATGGCTGATCCACTTCGCGTCTCACACGGGCTATGGCGTGACATCCTGCGCCAGTTCATGCACCACAAGGGCGCCGTATTTGGCGCCGGCCTTTTCGCTGCCATCGTGATCGGCGTGCTTGCAGGTCCGCTGCTTTGGGATGTCGCGCCCGACGCGCCCGATTTCTCGGCGCGCAATGCCGGCCCGAGTGCCGCGCATCCCTTCGGCACCGATCAACTGGGCCGAGACCTGCTGGCGCAGGTGCTGGCGGGCGGTCGTATTTCGCTGTCGGTGGGATTGGCGGCGATGGTGCTGTCGGTTGGGCTTGGCACCTTGGTCGGCGTGGCGGCGGGAGTCTTTCGACGGCTCGACGGGCCGTTGATGCGGCTGACGGACCTCTTTCTGTCGCTTCCGCTGTTACCTCTGCTGCTGGTCATCGTGATGCTGTTCCGCGAAGCGCTCAGTGCCTCGGTCGGCACGAACACCGGCATCTTTCTTCTGGTCGTCATTGCCATCGGCGTCACGAGCTGGATGCCGGTCGCGCGGATCGTACGCGCCGACGTGCTGAGCGTACGGGAGCGCGAGTTCGTGCTGGCCGCGCGCGCATCCGGCACCACACAAATGCGGATTATCACGCGCCATATCCTTCCGAACATCCTGTCGCCCATCGTCGTTTCGGCGACGCTGGGCATCGCCAACGCCATCATCACCGAAAGCGCGCTCAGTTTTCTCGGCCTCGGCTTTCCATCCGACTTCCCCACCTGGGGCCGGCTGCTGAGCGACGGGGTAGTTTATCTCTCCGAGTTTCCGTGGCGGGTGTTCTGGCCCGGCCTGATGATCTCGCTCACGGTGCTGAGTGTGAATTTCATGGGCGACGGGCTACGCGACGCGCTCGATCCCAGGCTGCGTGGACGTGCCGCGCCGCTTTGATCCCGATCAAGGTGTGCCATTTTTCGGCCTGATACCCTGACACGCGAGACAACAGGAGGCCGCCATGAACTTTGCCCGTCAAAAAGACGCCCTGGTTGAACGCCGCGGCGAGCTGACCGCGCATCTGAGCGCGGTAGAACATGCGTTGGATGAGGCCCCGCCCAAGGATTGGGAGGATCGCGCGTCGGAGCGGCAGGGCGACGAGGTTCTCGAAATGCTCGGCCTCAAGGAAATGGCCGAGTTGCGCCGCATCGACGCCGCCCTGGCGCGAATCGAGGCCGGCACCTACGGGACCTGCCAACGCTGCGGCGAAAGCATCGCGGAAGCCCGGCTGGAGTTCCTGCCGGACACGCCGTGTTGCACCGCCTGCGCGTCCTAGGCGCGTCAGGCGGGCATGCGCTGTTCCACGATCCCGGCCCACCAACTGCACCCCGCCGGAATGACGTCGTCGTTGAAGTTGTATTCCGGGTGGTGCACCGGCGCCGAAGGGCCGTTGCCCACCAGGATATAGGCGCCCGGTCGTTCCTCGAGCATGAAGGCAAAATCCTCGCCCCCCATGACCAGAGGCGCCGTATCGCATTGCCCTGACACCGATTTTGCCACCTCGGCGGCAAATTCCGTCTGTTCGTCATGGTTCGCCATTACGGGGTAGTTGTACTCGTAATCCAGCGAGATCTGCGCGCCGAAGGCCGCGCCGAGATGATCGCAGATGCCTTTCATCCGGGTCGCCGCCAGCTCGCGCATCTCGTTACTGAGCGTGCGCACGGTGCCCATAAGCGTCACCCGCGAGGGGATGACGTTGAATGTGTGCGAGGAGGTTTCCATCGAGGTGACCGAGACGACGATCTGCTGGATCGGGTCGGCATTGCGGCTGACGATGGTTTGCAGGGCCGTTACAAGGTGGCCGGTGACCACCGTGGGATCGATTGTCTCATGCGGCTTGGCGGCGTGGCCGCCCTTGCCCTCGACCACGATGTCGAACTTGTCGGTGGCGGCAAAGAACGGGCCCGGGCGGATGGCGAACTGGCCCGGCTCGACCCCCGGCCAGTTGTGCATGCCATAGACTTCCTGGATGCCGAACCGCTCCATCAACCCGTCATCGCACATCTCCTTGCCGCCGCCGCCGCCCTCTTCGGCGGGCTGGAAGATGATCACGGCGGTGCCGTTGAAATTGCGCGTCTCCGCCAGATACTTGGCGGCACCCAGAAGCATGGCGGTGTGCCCGTCATGGCCGCAGGCGTGCATGGCGCCGCGGGTCTTGGACGCATAGTCCAGCCCCGTGGCCTCGTGAATGGGCAGCGCATCCATGTCGGCGCGCAGGCCGATGGTGCGGCCCGACGTGGCCTCGCGCCCCTTGATGACCGCGACAACGCCGGTGCGGCCCAGGCCGGTGGCCACCTCGTCGCAGCCGAAGCTTTGCAGTTTTTCGGCAACCAACGCGCTGGTGCGGTGGGTTTCAAAGAGGATTTCCGGGTTTTCGTGGATGTCCCGGCGCCACTCGGTGATCTCATCCTGCATTTCTGCAAAGCGGTTCTTGATGGGCATGGTCGGTCCTTTCAGTATCCACAATCCGAGGTCAGAACGACATGGTCCGGGGCCACAGTGCGATAGAGCGACGGGCCAGGGTCGTGATCCTTGGGGTGTACAGGGGACGGGATCGGTTTGAAACTCAAATCACTTACCTGTCGCCGGTGGGCCGGGTCGGCGACGGGAACCGCGCTGAGCAAGGCGCGGGTGTAAGGGTGCCGAGGGTCTTCCAGCACCGCGGCGCGGGGGCCGCGTTCGACAATGCGCCCGGCGAACATGACCGCGACGTGATGGCTGACCCGTTCCACCACCGCCATGTCATGGCTGATGAAGAGATAGGACAGCCCCAGTTCGGCCTGCAATTCCATCAGCAGGTCCAGAACCTGCGCCTGAACGCTGACATCGAGCGCCGAGACAGCTTCGTCGGCGACGATTAATTTCGGGTTAAGCGCAAGCGCGCGGGCGATGGCGACGCGCTGGCGCTGGCCACCCGACAGCTCGTGCGGGTAACGGTCAAGATAGCTGCGCGGCAGGCCGACACGATCAAAAAGCGCGGTCACGCGGTCGGTGCGTTGCGCCTTGGTCTGGGTCGTGAAATTGCGTAGGGGTTCGGCCACCTGCTCGGCCAGGCGCAGAACGGGGTTGAGGCTGCCGTACGGGTCCTGAAAGATCATCTGCATCTGCGCCCGGGCGCGGCGCAGCTGCCCGGCGGGCAGCGCGGTGATATCCTGGCCATCCAGCGTGATCCGGCCGCTATCAGGCTCCTCCAGCCGCAAGAGCGAGCGGCCCACGGTGGACTTGCCGCAGCCGGATTCGCCAACGAGGGCCAGGGTTTGACCCGCCTGGATCGAGAAGGACACATCCTCGACCGCGTGGACATGGGCGACGGCGCGGCGCAACAGGCCGCCGGTGACGGGAAAGCGGGTGGTGAGATGCTCGACCCGCATGAGTTCGGCGCCCTGCCCCGGAACGTGTCTCAACGGTTTTTCGGGGTCGAGCGTGAACGGCTCGGGCCCGGGTTTTCCACGCATGTCGCCCAAGCGAGGCACGGCGGCGAGAAGCCGTTGCGTATAGGGATGCGAGGGTGCGGAAAAGATTTGCGAAACGGGGCCTTCCTCGACCTTTTCGCCCTCTTTCAGGACCACGACACGATCGGCCACCTGGGCCACCACGCCCATGTCGTGGGTGATGAACAGAACGGCGGTGCCAAAGTCATGACGCAGGCGATCGATGAGGGCGAGGATCTCGGCCTGGGTGGTGACGTCGAGCGCGGTGGTGGGCTCGTCGGCGATAAGCAGGCGCGGCTCGCAGGCGAGGGCCATGGCGATCATCACCCGCTGACGCATGCCGCCGGAAAGTTCGTGGGGGTATTGCGTGAGACGGCGAGCCGGTTCGGAAAGACGGACTTCCTGCAGCAATTCCAGGGCCCTGGCCCGCGCGGCGGCGCGCGAGAGGCGGCGGTGTTTGCGCAGGCCTTCGGTCAGTTGGAAACCGATGGTGAAGACCGGGTTGAGAGCGGTGGCGGGTTCCTGGAAGATCATGCCGATGCGGGCGCCGCGCAGGTCACGCATTTGATTTTGCGTGAGTTTTCCAAGGTCGACCGGCCCTTGGCCCGCGTCGAAAAGCATTTGCCCGCCGGTGATCTGTCCGCCGTCAAAGCCCACGAGGCGCATCAGGGCCAGCGAGGTGACGGATTTGCCGGAGCCGGATTCACCAACGATTGCAAGGGTTTCGCCGGGCGCGATTTCAAACGAGACATCCCGTACGGCGTCGATCACGCCCGCGTCGGTGCGGAACGAGACGCGCAGGTTTTCGATCCGGGCCAGGGGCATGTCGCGCATGAAATCGAGTTAACCCGCCGCATTCGGCGAGGTCAAATGGGAAAGGTTAACGGCGAATCGACGACCGAAACCACGTCGGTATCGCGTCGGTATTTGCAGCCGTATCGCGACGGTGTTCCTGTCAGGCGTCCCGAATGAACGGACCGGACGGTCGTGGCCAGAATTCGTTAAAATTCTGGAGCCGGAAAATGCGCATTTTCCGGGCCATTTTCTGCGCAGAAAATGCCGCCCCCACCTCAGGGCGCGGCGGGGGTCAGGCGGGTGATTCCGACCGACGCGGCGCGGGCGAGATCGGCATCGAGCGACATCGGGATGTATTCGCCCCGACGCCAGAGCTGGGCCATGTCGTCGTAGTGCCGGCTGAGGAAGTGGCCGGACTGCCCGGTCGCGGTGATGAACACGCTGCTGTCGGGGTCGGCGAAATCGTAGACCCCGCGATAACCCGCGCCGTGCACGTTCTGGAACGGGTCGGGGCCCTGCCCGCGCGTGCGGCCGCGCAGAAGCGTGTTGTCGCCACCCGAGGTGGATTGGCGGATGTTGACGAAATAGCGCAGCAGCGGCACCTCGCCCAGGACCTGGTGATCGTGGGTGGCCTGGTGCGCGTCGCCCCAGCGCAAGCTTTCGAGCGCGCTGCCATAGCGCTCGTCGATCCAGATGAGGGCCGCGTCGAGAGAGATGCGGGCGAGGTCCGAGCAGGTTTCCTGAACCGTGGACTGGCGGATGTCGCACCAAGCGGACGCGCCGTCGATGTCACGGTACACGCGCTCGATGAACACCGGGTCGGGATGGGTGAACTCGTCGGCCAGCGGGCCGAGGTCGTCAACGATCAGGCGGCGTTGCAGTTCGCGCAGCCACGCGGCGTAGATGAGCGGCTCGGGCAAGTGCTCGTTCATCTCCCCGTTCCATTCGGACAGCAGGTTCAGCGCGCGCTGGCGCTGGCGTTCCGGCGTGCCGTCGGGCGCGGCTTCGCCGGTGAACCACAGGTCCTTGCCGATGAGCGGCAGAAGCGAGCGGGCGGTAAAGCTGACGGTGTCGAGTTGTGCTTCGATGAAGCTGTCGCGGGTATGCACCTCGCGGTTCTGCATCAGGCGGCGCCAGCGAAAGACGCGCTGCGTGTCGCCCCACTTGTAGCTGACGTGGTTGGGGAACGGGCGGTCCACGGTCTTGTTGTTGGTGTTGCCCAGGATGCCGCCCGCCGAGGCCTTGAACTCGGGGTTGGCGGAGTAGGCCAGCGTCCCCTGCCAGCGGTTCTTTTCCTCCCACCCGCGCGAGGGGTAGCGGCCGCGGGTTTCATGCTCGGCGTCACGGCGGGGCATGGCGCCGATGGTCTTCATCGCGATGGTGGTCTGATCGACCAGCGTGAGGTTCTGTGAGGGGGCGATGTAGCCCTCGCCCGCCGCAATCGCCTCGTCCACCGAGGCGGCGCGCATCAGGGTCATGGCCGAGGACAGTGTTGTGTCGCTGTCGGAAAGCGCCGTCCAGCCGAGCGACGCGACATGGCCCGGGGCGCGTCACGTCGGCCAGGTTGTAATGCGAGCCGGGCAGCACGGGGCCGTTTTCCGTCCAACGCAGGGTCAGAGTGATGGGAGCCTGGTCCGCGATGCGGATGATGGTGCTTTCTGTGCGGAAGGGCTTGTAGCCCTCGGGCGTTAGGTATTCCTGCGGGTTGTCGGGGTTCAGGCGTTCGATGAAGAGGTCCTGATCGTCGAGGTATGACGACGTGACGCCCCAGCCCAGATCGGCGCTCCGGCCGGCCATGACGATGGGCACGCCGGGGATGGTCGCACCTATGACGCCGCCCGTCTGCAATTCCAGCCGGGCGAGATACCAGATGGCGGGGGCGGTGAGGCCAAGGTGGGGATCGTTGGCAAGAAGCGTGCCGCCCGAAGCCGAGCGCTTGGGCGCGGCGGCCCAGGCGTTGGAGGCGCCGGCGAAAGCGCGCTTCTTGAAGGGTGAAAGCGGGTGTTCCGGGATGCCGGGGCCTGTGGAGCGAGCGAACCGGGTGCCTTCGGGAAAGAGGCTGGCGTATTCAGGCAGCGCGGCGATGCCGGTGCCGGGTGCAAGCGGCATGATGTCGTCCAAGCGGTCGGGATCGTCCAGTTCGAGGGCGGCGTGAGCGTAGAGCACTTCCTCTTCCAGATGCGCGGACAGCTGCACCGCCATGAGCTTGACGATGGCGATGGAATCGGCGGGGGTCCATGGCGCCACGGGGTTGTTGAACACGAACATCTCGGGCGCGCCGCGACCCAGGGCGGAGGAGTTGATTTCCTTCAGACGCGCGTTGACCCCGGCGGAATAGGCGCGCAGGGCGGCGAGCGTCTGGGTGTCCTGCGCCTCGACCGACCGCTGGGCCAGCGAGTAGAGGCCGAAGCGGCGCAGGATCTTGTCGATCTCGACGGTGCGGGGGCCGAACACCTCGGACAGGCGCCCCTGCACGGTGCGGCGCAACATTACCATCTGCCACAGCCGGTCCTGCGCGTGGGCATATCCGAGGCCATAGAACGTGTCGGGGTCGTTGGTGCCGAAAATATGCGGCACGTTGGCGTTGTCGCGCACGATCTCGACCGGCTCCAGGATGCCGATGACCTCGAGCTCCTTTGAATAGTCCGGCAGCGAGCGCGACAGCAGGAAATAGACGCCCAGCAGCGCGATCAGGCCGAGCAGGATCATCCCGCCCGCGATCCGCACCAGCCATTTGAACACTTGCGCCATGCCCCACCCACGTTAGGTTGCCATTCCGGTGGGGATAGTCACAAATCCCGGCTTAGACAATGGGGCCGCCGATCACAAAAGCGGTCCGACGGCACGAGGGAGAACACGATGACGAAGCTGGCATTTCTGGGACTGGGCGTGATGGGGTATCCGATGGCGGGGCACCTGGCATCGGCGGGCCATGAGGTTTGCGTTTACAACCGGACGGCGGCCAAGGCCGAGGCCTGGGTGAAGGAGCATGGCGGCCGCCACGCGCCCACCCCGCGCGAGGCCGCGGAGGGGGCGGAGTGCGTGATGTCCTGCGTGGGCAATGACGACGATCTGCGGTCGGTCTGCCTGGGCGATGATGGCGCGTTTGCCGGCATGGCGAAAGGCGCGACCTTTGTCGACCACACGACGGTGTCGGCGCAGGTGACCGAAGAGCTTTACGCGGCTGCCAAAGAGGGCGGGATCGGCTATGTCGACGCGCCGATTTCGGGCGGTCAGGCGGGGGCCGAGAACGGACAACTGTCGATCATGTGCGGCGGTGACGAAGATGTGTATGCCAAGGCCGAGCCGGTTATGGAAACCTATGCCAAGCTCTGCCGCCGGATCGGCGAGAGCGGCGCGGGCCAGATGACGAAGATGTGCAACCAGATCGCCATTGCCGGGCTGGTGCAGGGCCTGTCCGAGGCGCTGCATTTCGCCGAGAAGGCGGGGCTGGACGGGCGCGCGGTGGTCGAGGTGATCAGTCAGGGGGCCGCGGGCAGCTGGCAGATGGCGAACCGCTACGAGACGATGCTGGACGACCAGTTCGAGCATGGCTTTGCCGTGGACTGGATGCGCAAGGATCTGGGCATCTGCCTGAAGACCGGGGACGAGAACGGCGCGTCCCTGCCGGTGACGGCGCTGGTGGACCAGTATTACAAGGATGTGCAAAAGATGGGCGGCGGACGGTGGGACACGTCGAGCCTGATCAAGCGGCTGCGCAAGCTGGGGTGAGTTGCGAGGCGGGGCCGGCGAGATTGCAGCTGCTGCCGGGAGGCACAGAGAGGTAGAGGAGGCGTGAGATGACCGACTATCCGGTGAACATGGGCGTGACGCCGCAGGTGCAGGGCTTTTTCGACGAAGCCACCAACACGATCAGCTATATCGTGAAGGACCCCGCCAGCGACGCCTGCGCGGTCATCGACAGCGTGATGGACATAGATTACGCTGCGGGTCGGATCACCTATGACCATGCCGACGCATTGATCCGGCAGATCGAGGACCAGGGCCTGCGGCTGGAGTGGATCATAGAGACGCATGTCCACGCAGACCACCTGTCCGCCGCGCCCTATATCCAGGAAAAGCTGGGCGGCAGGATCGGGATCGGGTCGAAGATCATGGTCGTGCAGGACACGTTCGGCAAGGTGTTCAACGAAGGCACCGAGTTTCAGCGCGACGGGTCGCAGTTCGATGCGCTGTTCGAGGATGGCGACACCTATCGCGTGGGCGAGATGGCGTGTTTCGCCATGTACACGCCGGGCCATACGCCGGCCTGCATGGTGCATGTGATGGGCGACGCGGCTTTCGTCGGCGATACGCTTTTCATGCCCGACGGCGGCTCGGCCCGGGCGGATTTTCCGGGCGGCGACGCCGGGCAGCTGTATGACAGTATCCAGAAGGTGCTGGCCCTGCCCGACGCGATGCGTTTGTTCATGTGTCATGATTACGGCCCCAACGGGCGCGACATCGCGTGGGAGACCAGCGTGGGCGACGAGAAGGCGCACAACATCCACGTGGGGGGCGGCAAGACGCGGGATGAATTCGTCAAGTTCCGCACCGAGCGGGACGCGACGCTGGCCATGCCCAGGCTGATCATCCCGTCGCTGCAGGTGAACATGCGGGCCGGCAAGGTGCCGACGGACAAGGACGGGAACCCGGTGCTGAAGGTGCCTGTTAACGGGTTGTAAGTCACCGCGGATTTCAATCGCATTCGGAGGGGTCACATGAGCGACGACATCCTAAGCAAGATATCGGCGTCGAACGGCGCGGGAAGCCCCGAGGTGATCGGGTTTTATGACGAAGATACAGGCAGTTGCCAGTATATCTGCATCTGCCCCGAGACGCGGCACGCGGCGCTGATCGACGTGGTGCAGACACTGGACCCGAAGTCGTTTGCCACCGGGTTCGCCCCGGCGCAATGGGCGCTTGAGACCATCGCGGAGCGCGGGCTGGAACTGGAATGGATCCTCGACACCCATCCGCATGCCGATCACCTGATGGCGGGGGCGTGGCTGAAGGAGCAGACCGGCGCGCCCACGGGGATCGGTGAAAAGGTGCGCGATATCGCGGCGCTGTGGCGGGACTATTACAACGCGCCGCACGCCTTTCCGGTCGATCCGCATTTCGACCGGCTTTTTGCCGATGGCGACACGTTCAAGATCGGCAATTTGGACGTGAAGGTGATGTTGTCACCGGGCCATACGCTGGGGTCCGTGACCTATGTGGTGGGCGACGCGATCTTTGCCCATGACACGTTGATGATGCCGGATGCCGGCACCTCGCGCTGCGATTTTCCCGGCGGGACGGCGGCGGAGCTTTATGACAGCATCATGCGGATTTTGGACCATCCGGACGCGTTTCGCGTTTTCATCGGACACGATTACGGCACCGACAGTCGCGACGAGCCTGCCTGGGAAAGCACGGTGGGCCAGCAAAAGCGCGAAAACATCCATCTGAAGGACGGGGCGAGCAAGGCCGAGTACGTGGTGCGGCGCGAGGAGCGGGATGCAACGCTGGCGCTGCCCGACCGGATGCTGGCAGCGTTGCAGGTCAACCTGCGCGGCGGGCGGCTGCCCGAGCCGGAGGAAGACGGAAAGAGCTATCTCAAGATCCCGGTGAACAAGTTCTAGCGACCCGGGCGCGTGGGTTTTCACCCACCCTACGCGGCGCGGATGCCCGCGGCATACCGGTCGATTGCGGCTCGGATGTCCTGCGTCTCGGGCCATTGCGCGACGTCTTCGCCGTAGCGGTCGAGAAGCGCGGAATACTCCGATTGAAGCGTGGCGAGGCGGGATTTGTGGGTATCGAGATCGGGGGCCCTGCGCCAGCTTGTTTCGACGCGGCCACGCAGAAACCACAGGCGCGGCGTGCGGTAGATGTGGCGGTTGGTGTAGATGCCCGGCAGGTGCGCCTCCTCGCCGATCTCGGCGATGAGGGCCTCGGCGGTGGCCTCGGCTTCGGCGTCGCGGTTCAGCGCCCAGAGGGTTTCGGCAAGGCGGGCGCGGTTGAAGACCGTGTTGATCGCGTTGGCGATGCAGAGCTCAATGACGGGCAGCATGGCGGCGTGGTGCATCAGCCGGTTCACCTCGGCGTCGACCTGTCCCTTGACGAGGAAGGCGTCGAGCAGTGTGGCCAGCTGTTCGCGTACGGCAGCGTCGGGTTCGGCGGCGAAGTGGTCCTGCACGGCGGGCAGGATATCCTTGAAGAAATGCGCGGTCTTGCTGGTCGACAGAAGCGCGCCGTGCAGGGTGCTGATGACGTCGATACGGTCACGTATGTCCGGCGCATCGAGCCAGCCATCGGCGACGATCCGGCGCGCGACGGCAAGGTTGGTGGTGGAGCCGAAGTGATGATGCGCGGGACGGTAGTGCAGCGCAGGCATGAGGTCGCGCGGCAGGTCGGCGAGGTGTTGCAGGGCATCCTCGGTCAAGGCGTGGTGATCACGCGCGAGACAGAGCGTGAAATGGGCCAGCGTCCGGGCCGCATCGGTATGGCCGGCCTGCCAAAGTCGGGCGATCAGGGCGTGGAAACCCGCGCTGTGCGCCTTGATCAGTTGCGTATGGGCGTCGGTGCTGCGCGGAAGCATCGTGCCGAGCGGCGGATAGGGCAGAAAGGCCGCGGGGCGCCCAGTGGTGTGCGCCCAGAGATGACACCCCAGCGTGTACCACGCGGTCGCGGGCTGGCTGAGCGTGGAGCCGTCCGCGAGGTCGAGCGCGATCTGGCCGTGGGTGGTGAGCCGGGCCGTGAAATCCGGCACGTCCGGCGCCGGGGGCGTGTTTTCCTGCATGTGCAAGAGCGCCTTGCCGACCCGGCTGACAAGAGGCGGGTAATGCGCAAAGAGCGTGGCCATGGTGGTGAAGAGATCGCGCAGGATCTGCGTCAGGTCGGCGCGTCCGGTCGCGGGGCGTGCGGTGGCGAGCGTGCGGGTCATGTCCGCCGCGCCGTGAAAAGCGACGCGGTCGCCGTGATGCAGAAGGACACCGTCAGCACCGGTATCGTCGCGCAGGTGATATCGGTCGACATAGGCGAGGTCACTGGCAGGCGCGTCCAACAGCCGGGCGCCGACCCAGGCACGGGTGCCATCGGTCAGCATCGAAGCGCCGCAGACCCGGACCGCATCGGGGGACGCATCGGACAGGCGCAGGCCCCGGTACCAGACGCGCGACACATCGCGGAAATAGGGCGCGCGCCAGGGCAGCGTATCGTCATAGCCCAAGGGTGCCAGCGTGTCGAAATCCGCACCGTCGAGGCGGGCCCAGGCGTCAGGGCCGGTCGTCAGGGACATCCAGACCCCTGCCCCGTCGGTCAGTGCGACATGGGGCATGTTCACCTCGTTTTCGTCAAACCAGCGCAGGCGCAGGCCGGGCCCGCAGAGGTCAATGCCGTCGGGGGGCGGCACCTTGTGAGTGGTGAAATAAAGCTGCGTGCCGTCGGTGGCGTAGACATGGCCGAGCGGATGCAGGTCCGCAGGTCCCCTGCCCTTGGTCAGTCGCATGCGTTTGTCGCGGAAATAGCCGGTGGTGGCGTCCCGGCCATGAAGGGGGCCGAGGGCGGTGAAGCTGTCGGCATCAGCGGATTTGATCGGCTTCAGCTTGCGGGCCGTGACCAGGTAGATCGTGTCGGCGTCGCGCACGTAGGTTTGGGACAGGATATCAAGTTTCGTGGTGTCGAGTTCCATGCACTGACCGCAAGCGCGCCTCAAAACGGGTTGGCCCGCGTGGCGTCCGTTACAAGGCTGACGACCACGGGGGGATGTATGGACCGCATTGTTAACCGTATGGTCCTGCTGGCGACAGGGGGATCTTTGCCTGGACCTTGGCCGCGCCCGCGGTGACGCGGGGCAATTCGCGGTGCCGGGGGGATTATACCGGCCCGGGCCTCAGCATGTGGTGGCGACAGGGGCGCCCGGCGAGTGACCGGGGCGCGCGTGGGTTTTCACCCACCCTACGCGTGGGGACGCGAAACCGCGTTTGGTTCAGAGGCTGAGCTTGTCGCGCATGAAGGCGAGCGCGACCGACAGGCCATCGGGCGCAATACCGTGGGCGGTGCCTTTCATGACGTGGGCGTAGACCTCTTTCCAGCCGGCGGATTGCAGCGCTTCGGCGGCCTCGGGAAGGGATTGGGGCGGCACAACGTCGTCGGCGTCGCCATGGACCAGCAGCACGGGCGGGCGGCTCACCACCTCGTCGGCCAGAAGCTCGGGTTGCAGCAGGCGGCCGGAAAAGCCGACGATGCCAGCGATCTCGTCCTCGCGGCGGGGCGCGACGTGCAGGGCCATCATCGTGCCCTGGGAAAAGCCGAAGAGAACGACCTGTTCGGGCAGTACGTCCTCGTCCACCATGAGCGCGTCGAGAAAGGCGTCGAGGTCTTTCGCGGCGGCCTGCAGCCCGCGATGGGCCTCTTCCTCGCTAGAGCCGTCGATCCACGGTATCGGGAACCACTGGTGGCCCATGGGCATCATCGGGATCGTCTCGGGCGCGTCGGGAGCGACGAAAAGCGTGTCGGGCAGGTGTTCGGCCAGGGGATCGGCGAGACCCAGGAGGTCGGCCCCGTTGGCGCCGTACCCGTGCAGGAAGACGACGACGGAGCGGGTCGTGCCCGAAATGGGTTCCTTGCGGCCGGCCTGAAGTACGCGGGTCATCTGATGCCTTCCCTTTGTTTCGCCACACGGTAGTAGGCCCAGAGCTGGCGGGCTGCAACCGATCTCCATGGGCTCCAGGCGATGGCCATGTCGCGCAGGGCGCGGTCCCGGGGGCGTGCGGGCAGATCGTAGAGGAGGCGGGCGGCCTCTTGCAGGGCGAGGTCGCCGGGGGCGAAGACATCCGCCCGGCCCAGCGAGAACATGGCGTAGATCTCGGCCGTCCAGGTGCCGATGCCGGGAACTTGCGTGAGGGTGGCGATGACCTCGTCGGTGGGAGCATCGCGGAGCGCCCTGAAGTTTATACCTGCGTCCGAGAGCGCACGGGCATAGCGGATTTTCTGGCGGCTGAGGCCCGCGGCGCGCAGGTCGTCGTCGGAGGCCCACATGATCTTGCGCGGACCGGTGAGCTGGGCGGCCTTCAAGCGGGCCAATATGGCGGTGGCGGAAGCGGTGGAAACCTGCTGACTGACGATGGCCGAGAGAAGCTCGGCGAAGCCGTCGCGTCGGCGGCGCAGGGGCAGCGGGCCGGTCTGCTGATAGGCATGGGCCATGCGGGGGCAGAGCGCGGTGAGGTGCGCTACGCCCTCGGCGACGTCCGCATGGGTTTCGATGATCCGCTCGGTCACAGGGCGCGGACCCATGCAAGCGCCTCGTCCGCGGATTCGGCGCGGGGGGCGTCGGGCTGCGGGGGGCGGTTGACGAGGGCCACGCGGATGCCAAGACGGCGGGCGGCGTCAAGCTTGGTGCGGGGCGTGGCGCCGCCGGCGTTCTTGGCGATGAGCCAGTCGATGCCGAGCGATTTGAAAAGGTCGTATTCGTGCTGCTCCGAAAAGGGTGGGTCGCCGGGCAGGAAACGGCCGTTGGGGAAGGGAAAGGGCGTGTCGGGCACGTTGATCTGACGGCTGATGACGGTGCAGGCCGAGAGGTTGGCGAAGCGTTGGAGCGTCTGGCGGCCGGTGGCGAGAAAGACGGTGGATCCCGGGGCGATGTGGCTGGCCGCCTCTTCCTCGTGATCGATCAAGATCCAGTCGTCGCCCGGCCCCGGCGTCCAGGGTGGGCGCAGGACCTGGCAATAGGGTATGCCGAGGTCGGCACAGACCCGGGCGGTGCGTTGCGAGATGCGGGCGGCGAAGGGGTGCGTTGCGTCGAGCACGGCGGTGATGGCCTGATCGTTCAGATAGGTGCGAAACGCGGCCTCGCCCCCGAAGCCGCCGCTGCGCGTGGGGATGGCCAGTGGCGCGGGCGCGCGGGAGGCGCCGGCCAGCGAGGCCACCGCCACGATGCCGCTCGCATGCAATTGGGCGGCGATGGTCTTGGCCTCGCCCGTGCCGGCCAGCAGGAGGAGCGTCACGAAGGTGGCCTTTGCGGTGAGAAGAGCGGTCTTGCGGGCATGGTCGGGCGGACTATAGGCGGGCAAGCCTGCCGCGCCAATGGGCCAATTTCGCATTGCGCTGCGCGCAATACGACCGATGCGAGGGGCGCTGCCCCTCGCGCACCCCGGGATATTTTTGGCCAGAGGAAAAGCATGCCGCGGTGGCGATTTGGGGTCTTGTGGGCTTCCCGAGAGGGGTCTAGCAAGGCGGCATGAGTGAGACCGTCCTGCCCTATGACGACGACCGCCGCGCGAAGCGGAATGTGACCGTTCTGGTGCTGGCGCAAGCGGTGCTGGGCGCGCAGATGGCGATGATCTTCGTCGTGGGCGGGCTGGCCGGGCAGAGCCTTGCCAGCAACGTGTGTTTCGCCACGCTGCCGATTTCGCTGATCGTGCTGGGGTCGATGATTTCGGCCAATCCGCTGTCGATGGTGATGCAGCGGTTCGGGCGCAAGGCCGGGTTCCTGATCGGGGCCATGGGGGGTGCCGCGGGGGCGGCGGTTGCGGGCTATGGTCTCTATCTTGCGTCCTTTCCGGTGTACTTGGCGGGAAGTTTCCTGACCGGCATCTACATGTCGGCGCAGGGCTTCTATCGCTTCGCCGCCGCCGACACGGCGAGCGACGCGTTCCGGCCCAAGGCGATTTCCTACGTCCTGGCGGGCGGGCTGGCGAGCGCGATTATCGGCCCGCAACTGGTGAAGGTGACGAGCCAGGCGATGGTGGTCCCGTTCCTGGGCACGTACCTGGCGGTGATCGCGATCAACCTGTTGGGTGCGTTGCTGTTCTTTTTCCTGGATATCCCCAAGCCGCCGCCGCCGGCCCCCGACAGCCCCAGGGGACGCACGCGGTGGGAACTGCTGACCACGCCGCGGATTGCCGTGGCGGTGATCTGCGCGATGGTGTCCTACGCGCTGATGAACCTGGTGATGACCTCGACCCCGCTGGCGGTGGTGGGCTGCGGGTTCACCGAAGCCAGCGCCGCCGACATCGTCACCGGCCATGTGCTGGCGATGTTCGCGCCGTCCTTCTTCACCGGGCATCTGATTGCGCGGTTCGGGGTGGAGAGGATCGTTGGAGCGGGCCTGGTGATCCTGGCCGCGGCCGGCGTCGTGGCGCTGCAAGGCGTCGAGATCGAGAACTTCTTCATCGCGCTGATCCTGCTGGGGCTGGGATGGAATTTCGGCTTTATCGGGGCCACGACCATGCTGGCGGGCGCCCATGACGCACATGAGCGCGGCCGGATGCAGGGGATGAACGACCTTCTGGTGTTCGGTGGCGTGACACTGGCCTCGCTGGCCTCGGGCGGGTTGATGAACTGCTCGGGCAGCACGGCGCAGGCCGGGTGGACGGCGGTGAACCTGGCGATGGTGCCGCTGCTGACGCTGGCGGGCGGGGCGTTGATCTGGCTGGTGATGCGGCCGAAGGCGGCCTGACCTTTTTCTTGCCGAAAATACTCCGGGGAGTTTGAGGGGCAGGGCCCCTCATTCCACCGGATAGAGCGCGCCGCAGGCGCTCCCGTTTACCAGCGTCCGGTCAGGGCCCGGCGCATCAGCCCTAGGCGGGAGCGGAAGGGCGGCGGGGTCAGGCGGTTTTCCGAGACGGCGGCGGGGTCGCGGCGGGCTTTTTTCAGGACCGCATCGGTCTGCCAGAGGGCCAGCATGGCCGGACGAACTTCGGGCGCAAGGCGCGTGCGGCGGGCCTCGGCCAGGTCTGTCAGCGCATCGTCGGCCAGGGCGCGGATGGCGGTATGGGTGCCTTCGACCAGCGGGATGCGGCCCTGGCGTTCGAGTTCCGGCACGGCGCGCAACCAATTGGCGACGCCCTGGGCGTAGCCTGCCTTGAGGATCGGTGCTTCGGGCGCGTTGCCGAGGGCGCGTACGGCGGCCAGCAGCAGCAGGCCGGAGGTGTTGGTCAGGTGGGTGCGGAAGACGCTCATGTCCTCGAACGGGTCGCGGTAGATGTCCCAGCGGCGGGCCTCGACCAGCGTGTCGAGGCGCCCGGCCAGGTCGGACGTCAACACCGCGGCGAGCGGCGTGGCGACCTCGTGACGGCGCACCTCGGTGCCCGTGCGGATTTCCTCCAGCACGTCGCGCCACCATTGCAGACGCATCTCGGCGATCATGGATTCCTGCGTCACCCACGGGGCGCGAGAGACTTCGACATTGAACGCGTAAAGCGGAAAGAGCTTTTCGCGCGCGGGCACGGGGGCGGCCATGGTCGCGGCGAAACGTTCGGGGTCGCCACGCTGCACAAGGCCCGCGCAGGCCATGATGTCGGGGTCGAGTGCCATGGCGGTCAGGTAGCCCCGAAGCCGGGGCGCGCAAGGATGAGCGCGTAGGCGATATCACCGGGGGCCTGCCGCCAGAGGGTGATTTCCCGGGCGGCGGCGCCGAGCACGCCGGTCAACGCCGCGTCCGCGCCAGGGCGCAAGGTGGCGATGCGACCACCGAGTTCGGCGTAGTAATCCGCCCAGGCCATGCCGGTGATCAGGCGGTGGTTCAGCACGACGTAGCCGGCCGCCTCGACCCGCGCGGTAATGCCGTCGAGGTCGGAAATTGCCGGGTAATCGGCCCAGAAATCTTTCGCGGCCTGCGGGGCGTCGGGGGCGAGCACGGGTTCAGAGAAGGCAACCGCGCCATCGGTCGTGAGGGCGCGTCTCCAGAGTTTCAGCCCTTCGGTGACGCCCAGGAAGTAGAGCGCGCCGGCGCACCAGATGAGGTCGTAAAAGCCGCTGATCTGCGCCATGTCGCCGGTGGCGACGGTGACGTTGGTGAAGCGGGCGGTGGCCGTGCGGGCCTCTTCGACAAGGTGGGGCAGCTGGTCGATGCCTTCGATCCGGGCCCGGGGCAGACACTCGGCCAGGGTCACGAGATCCGCACCGGGGCCGCACGCGGCGTCGATCACATGGGGCGCGTCGGGCAGGTCAAGCTGGCTGAGGGCCCAGCGGACATCCTCGGACGTGCCGGGGCCTTGCCGGGTCATCTCGCGGTGGAGGGTGAGGAAGGCGTCGTCCACCGCTCAGGCCTCGCCGCCGTCGCGCAAAAGCTTCCAGTTTATGGCATCGAGCAGCGCCTCGAACGACGCGTCGATTATGTTGGGCGACACGCCCACGGTGGACCAGCGCCGCCCCTGCCCGTCCTCGCTATCGATGATGACGCGGGTGACGGCCTCGGTGCCGCCTTGGGTGATGCGCACCTTGAAGTCCACCAACCGCATGTCGGCGATGGCGTCCTGATAGCGACCGAGGTCCTTTGCCAGCGCCTGGGCCAGGGCGTTCACCGGGCCACGGTCGGTGCCGGTCTCGTCCATGGACTCGCTGACCGACAGTTTCTTGATCCCGTCGACCTTGACCACCACGACGGCCTCGGACAGGGACACCATCTTGTCGTACTTGTTCTTGCGCCGCTCGACCGTGACCTTGTAGCGCTTGACCTCGAAGAACTCGGGCAGAAGGCCCAGTTCGCGGCGGGCGACCAGCTCGAAGCTCGCCTGCGCCATGTCGTAGGTGTAGCCACGATTCTCGCGGGTCTTGACCTCTTCGAGGATGCGCGGGAGGGCCGGGTTGTCCTTTTCGATCTCCAGCCCGGCCTCGGCAAGGCGGTTGCGCAGGTTGGACTGGCCCGCCTGGTTGGACATCGGGATGATGCGGGCGTTGCCGACGGTGGCGGGGTCGATATGCTCGTAGGTCGTCGGGTCCTTGACGATGGCGCTGGCATGCAAGCCGGCCTTGTGGGCGAAGGCGGAGGCCCCAACGTAGGCGGATTGCTTCATCGGGACACGGTTGAGGATTTCGTCCAGTTGGCGCGAGGCCATGGTGATGCCTTCGAGCGCCTGCGCCGTGACGCCGGTGGCGTAGCGGCTGGCATAGGGTTCCTTGAGCAGGAGCGTGGGGATGAGCGCGGTGAGGTTGGCGTTGCCGCAGCGCTCGCCCAGGCCGTTGAGCGTGCCCTGGATCTGGCGCGCGCCGGCGTCGACCGCCGCCAGGCTGCCCGCGACGGCGTTCTCGGTGTCGTTATGGGTGTGGATGCCCAGCCGCTCGCCGGGGATGCCGGCGGCGATGACGTCCGAGACCACGTCGGCGATGCGGTGCGGGAGCGTGCCGCCATTGGTGTCGCACAGCACGATCCAGCGGGCGCCGGCCTGATGCGCCGCCTTGAGGCAATCGAGCGTATAGGCGGGGTCGCGGGCGTAGCCGTCAAAGAAATGCTCGGCGTCGAACAGCGCCTCGCGGCCCTGTTTGACGATATGGGCGATGGAGGCGGAAATGTTCTCGAGGTTTTCGTCGGGGGCGATGCCCAGCGCGGTTTCGACGTGGAAGATATCGGTCTTGCCGACGAGGCAGATCGAGGCGGTGCCGGCGTTCATGACCGCGGCCAGAACGTCGTCGTTTTCCGCGCTGCGCCCGGCGCGCTTGGTCATGCCGAAGGCGGTGAGGCGCGCGCGGGTCTCGGGTGCGGCGTCGAAGAAGGCGCTGTCGGTGGGGTTGGCGCCGGGCCAGCCGCCTTCGATATAGTCGACGCCGAGCTGGTCGAGCGTAGTGGCGATGGCCTGTTTCTCGGCGGTGGAGAATTGCACGCCTTGCGTTTGTTGTCCGTCGCGCAGGGTGGTGTCGTAGAGGCTGAGGCGGGTCTTGGTCATTGGTGGGGCCTGCTTTGGCGTCGTGCCTTTCGCGCGGAATCAAGGCGCCTGCAGGCGCCGCCGCGCAGCGCCCGACCGCCCCCTCGGGCGGGCGCTTTGGCGACGGTTGCGTATGGACAAACGGTCGGAGGCGTGAGGCTGGCATAAAGTGCCCCGCTCGGACCGCGCAGCGCCCCCCCGGCGGTCGAGCGCTGCGCGGGGTGGTTGGACGGGAGGATCATTTGAGGGCCTCCAGCTTGGCGGGGTCGAAGTCGACGGTTGGGACGAGTTCCACAGACGTCTTGCTCATGCGGACTTCCACACCCGCGTCGGCCAGATGCGTTTTCAGACGGTCAACTTCGGAGAAGTCTTTCGTCTGCATCGCCGCTTCACGCGCTGACATCAATTTTTCTTCGATGCCGGAGAGGTCCACCTGTGAGGACGAAACCCAATCCGGGACGGTGTCTTTCATCAAGCCCAGGAATTGAAGCGTGTACCGCAGATTTGCGATATCGTCGGCAAGCGACAACTGGTGGCACTCGGAGATTGCGCGTGCCGTATTCAAGTCGTCAGCAAGCGCGGTGACGACAGGTTTATATGGGTCTCCGGTTCCTATGCCTTGCGCTGCCTGTGCGTACCATTTGCGCAGGGTCTTTTCCGCCTCCCGCGCCTTCTCCGCCGTCCAGTCCATCGGCTTGCGGTAATGCGTGGAGAGGAACACGAAGCGGATCACCTCGCCGGGAATGCCCTGGTCGAGCAAATCCTTCACCGTAAAGAAATTCCCCAAGCTCTTGGACATCTTCTTGCCCTCGACCTGAAGCATCTCGTTGTGCAGCCAGAAGTTGGCGAATGTCCCCTCGGGGTGGGCGCAGCAGCTTTGGGCGATCTCGTTCTCGTGGTGGGGAAACATCAGGTCGTTGCCGCCGCCGTGGATGTCGAAGCTTTCACCCAGGAGTTCATAGGCCATGGCGGAGCATTCGATGTGCCAGCCGGGGCGTCCCCTGCCCCACGCGCTATCCCAGCCCGGTTGCGTCTCATCTGAAGGTTTCCAGAGGACGAAATCCATCGGGTCTTCCTTGTAGGGCGCGACCTCGACGCGGGCGCCCGCGACCATGTCGTCGACCGAGCGCCCCGAGAGCTTGCCGTAATCCTGATAGGAGCGGACGCGGAAAAGGACGTGGCCCTCTACGGCGTAGGCGTGGCCGTCGGCGATGAGCTTTTCGATCATCGCGACCATCTGCGGGATGTATTGCGTTGCCCGGGGCATCTGGTCGGGTTCCAGCGCGCCGAGGCTGCCCATGTCGTCGAGGAACCATTGGGTGGTTTCGGCGGTGATGTCCGAGATACCCCGCCCGGTCTCGGCGGCCCGCGCGTTGATCTTGTCGTCCACGTCGGTGAAGTTGCGCACGTAGGTGACGTGATCCGCGCCATAGACATCCCGCAAGAGCCGGTAGAGCACGTCGAACACCACCACGGGCCGCGCATTGCCCAGGTGGGCGCGGTCATAGACGGTGGGGCCGCAGACATACATGCGCACATCGTCCTTGTTCAGAGGCTCGAACACCTCTTTCTTCCGGGTGCGGGTGTTGTGCAGTTTTATAGTCGTCATGGCGTCCTCGCGCGCGTGGTCCCGCGGCGGGCTTAGCAACTTGGTTCGACTTATGGAATAGAAGACCGGCCCGCCTGACGATGTCAGCGGGAAATGCAGCAAATGGTGATGGGTGCAACGGTCATGGGGGCGACCATAGAAGGCCGCCCCCGCCCGGTCAAGCGCATCCCGCAGAGGGCGCCCGCCGGGAAACAACCGGCGCCGGGGAGAGCTGCGCGCGGATGGTCAGGGCAATGCCGATGGCGATCACCGCCGCCCCGGCCCAGGTCAGCGGGGCATAGACCTCGCCCAGCAAGACCGTGCCGGTGGCCAGCCCGACCGCGGCGGTGACATAGCCGATCTGGCTGAGCAGGACCGGGCCGCCCGCATGCTGCAGGGCGAAATATGCCGGGAAGGTCAGCCCCGCGACGATCATCTGGGGCAGGACGAGATGCGGCACGGCATGCAGACGCTCGAGCGACACGTCGCCGGTCAGGACGAGTTGCAGCAGGCCGAGCGCCAGGAGGGCGAAGACATGGCTCCAGGCCGCCAGGGCGGCGGGATGCGCCCCCTCGGGCCAGTCGAGCGTGCGGTAGAGGTTGCCGATGGCCAGGATCACCGGCAGGGCGAACCCAAGGAGCGGCCAGCCCACGCCCCCTGCCCCGTCGGCCCCGCCCCGCGTGACCGCGACCAGCGCCGCGCCCGCAAGACCGAGGCCGATGCCGACCACCCCCAGGCGCGGCGGCATGGCAAGGCCCGCCATGACCGTCACGGCGAGCGTCGCCACGGGGGCCAGCCCGAACATCAGCCCCGCATAGCCTGCCCCGACATGCGGGATCAGCAGGAAGAGCAGCGCGTTGATCGCGGCAAAACTGAGCACGCCGGAGATGGCGGAATAGCGCAGCATCCGGCCCCGGGGCAGCGCGAAGCGCCGTTGCAGCACCAGCACCGGGATCAGCACGCCGGCGGCCCCGGCGGAGATCACCATGGACCAGACGAGCGGCGGCACCCCGGCCGCGGCGGCCAGCTTGCCCAGCGGCAGGCCGGTGCCGAGAAGCGCGCCGGTATAGAGCAGGAGGCCGATGGCGCGCCGGTTGCGTCCGATGTCAGTCATAATGCACCACCTCGAACTCGATTCCGTCTGGACCGTCGAAATAGAACCGCTGTCCCGGTTCGTAGTCGGCGTGGTTGTGGGGCGTGTAGCCGGCGGACTTGACCCGCGCCTCGGTTCCCGCGAGGTCGTCGACGGTGACGCCCACGTGGTTCAGCCCGCCGATCCGGCCATAGGTCTCGCCCATCGCCTGAAGCGCCTTGTCGGGCGCGTAGAGGGCCAGGTAGCTGTCATCGTCGCCCACGTGGACGGTGAAGCCATTGTCCTTGGCCGCCCCCTGCCAGCGGACGTGCCATCCGAAGAGATCGCACAGGATCGCGGCGCTGGCCCTGGGATCGGGGACGGTAATGTTGACGTGTTCGAGTTTCATGGGGCGTTCCTTCGCAAGGTTGATTCCATTGTGAAATCAGCGTACTTCTTCAAGTAAGCTTGAAGCCAAGGGGGAAAATTCTCATGTCTGCCAGACCCTTGCCGGATCGCGGTTTGACGATCGGCTTTGTCTCCGAGCGCACGGGGCTCGCGTCGTCGGCCATACGGTACTACGAGGACGAGGGGCTGGTGCGCCCCGATCGCAACGCGGCGGGGCACCGGCGCTATGCGCGGTCGGACATCAGGCGGCTGAGCTTCGTGATGATCTCGCAGGGTCTGGGCTTCAGCCTGCCGGAAATCCGCGCGGCGCTGGCCGAGCTGCCCGAGCACCGCACACCGGGCAAGACGGACTGGGCGCGGATCTCGCGCCGGTTCGGGGCGGTGCTGGACGAACGGATCGCGCAGATGCAGGCGCTGAGGGCGCGGCTGGACGGGTGCATCGGCTGTGGTTGTCTGTCGCTGAAGACCTGCGCGCTTTACAATCCCAAGGACAAGGCGCGGGTCCGTGGGTCGGGACCGCGCTATGTGATGGGCGACCGGTCGGACGAGATCTGAAGTGGCTGGCCAGTTGCTTGACTTCGCAGAGGCCGCCGGGCCATGTGGCGCCGACGAACGAAGGAGGCTGGCATGGCATTGTCGAAGCGGATCACGGGGCTGACGGGCGGCGGGTCGGACGGCTGGGACGTCTATTACAAGGCCAAGGAAATGATGGACGCGGGCGAGGATGTCGCCATGCTGACGATCGGCGAGCATGACGTGGGCACCGATTCCAGCATCCTCGACGCGATGGATGCGGCCACGCGCGCGGGCCATGTGGGCTATTCCATGTTCAACGGCAACCTGAACCTGCGCGAGGCGGTGGCCGAGCGGGTGACGGCGCGGACGGGTGTGCCGACGACGCCGGACAACGTGCTGGTGGTGCCGGGCGGCCAGGCGGGGCTCTTCGCCGCCCACCACGCCGCGTGTGACGAGGGCGACCGGGCGCTTTATATCGACCCGTTCTATGCCACCTATCCCGGCACTATCCGGGCCGTGGGAGCGCAGGACGTGGCGGTGGCCGCGCGGCCCGAGCGGATGTTCCAGCCCGATCCCGCGGATATCGCCGCCGCGGCGAAGGGCGCGAAAAGCCTGCTTATCAACACGCCGAACAATCCCACCGGCGCGGTCTATGGCCGCGAGACGCTGGAAGGGATCGCAGAGGTGTGCCGCGAGCACGACATGTGGCTGATCTCGGACGAGGTTTACGACACGCAACTGTGGGTGGGCGATCATGTCAGCCCCCGGATGCTGGACGGGATGGCCGAGCGCACGCTGGTAATCGGCTCGCTGTCCAAAAGTCATGCCATGACCGGCAGCCGGATCGGCTGGGTCGTGGGGCCGGAGGAGGCGATTTCGCACATGGGCAACCTGTCGACCCACACGACCTATGGGGTGGCGGGGTTCGTGCAGGAGGCGGCGTTTTACGCGCTTGGGAAAGGCGCGGATTTCGAGGAAGAGGTCGCGGCCCCCTTCCGGCGGCGGCGCGACCTGGTGCTGGGGCTGCTGGAGGGGCAGGACGTGGTGCGCCCGATCCCGGCGCAGGGGGCGATGTTCGTGATGCTGGACGTGCGGGCGACGGGACTGTCGGGCGAGGTTTTCGCCGAGGCGCTGCTGGATCACCGCAAGGTGGCCGTGATGCCGGGCGAAAGTTTCGGGAAAGCCGCGGCGGGCCATGTGCGCGTGGCATTGACCGTGCCGGACGACCGGCTGAGCGAGGCGCTGGCGCGGCTGGTGGAGATGGCGGCGGAGCTGGCGGGCGTGGCGGCCTGACACGAGGGCGTGCGAGGACCCGGGACGGCGGCGTTTACGGGCCGGGGCGGTATGGCGGGTGTTTCGGTGGTGTCCCCCGTGCTGGCCTTTAGGTAGGATCGGGCTGCATGTGCCGCGTGAGTGAGCCGGCGCGAGGTCCCGGATCAAGTCCGGGACGGCGGTCGCTGCGGGTCCCGGTGGCTGAGTGGCGGGCCGCGTGGTCTGTGCTCCCGCCCCGATGACCTCTGCGTGAAACGGGCGCCGTTGGAGGCGGCCGGGCCGGGCTGAAGCGGCCGCATTGGCGCGCTCTTGCGGCCCGAGTCGCAAGGCGGGGAACCCCTGACCGGGGCGATCGGCAGGGGCCAATGCCCCGGCCATGCGCCGCAGCGCCCATTGCTGCCCTGCGGCGTAAGATTCTGTCGTTTTTGAACCAGAAGTCGTTTTTGGAACAGATCGGGCGCAGACGCGCGGCCTTAATCCCACCATTGGGCCCGGCGATGCGGTCGCGCATGTGCGGGCTTGCGATGGAGGGCCGCGCATGGCGCTGCACTGCAAGATAGTTCTCAAGATCCGCACCATCGGGGCGGAACGCGGACGAGCCGCGCGGGGGCGGCCGGCACGGGGCTGAGACACGGCTCCCCTACCCTTTCACAGCGATCCAAGGACCCCCGACATGAACAACCTGTCCCCCCGCCGCGCCGGAGGCCGCGCCGCGCGCCGTGCCAGCCGCGCGGCCCCGCTCGACACCACCATCCGCCCCGTCCGCGCCGGTATGGACGGCGGCACACTGAAGGTGCTGACCGACGCGCAGATCCTGCGCATCCACGAGGCCGCGCTCGATGCATTGGAACGTATCGGGCTGTCGGGCGCGCCGCCGAGCGGGATCGCCTACCTGACCGGCGCGGGTGCCGTGCAAGGCGACGACGGGCGCATCCGCTTTCCCCGGGCGCTGGTGGAGGACACCATCGCGCGGGCCAATCGCGAGATCACGCTTTACAGCCGCGACGGGGTGAACGACCTGCACCTGGGCGGGTCGCGTGTGCATTACGGCACCGCCGGCGCGGCGGTGAACATGGTGGATGTGGACGGGCGCAATTACCGCGAGAGCACGTTGCAGGATTTGCACGATGCGGCGCGGATCGTCGATGTGCTGGACAACGTGCATTTCTGTCAGCGGCCCATGGTGGCGCGGGATATTCCCGACAACATGGAGATGGAGCTGAACACCGTCTATGCCTGCTGCACGGGCACGACAAAGCATGTAGGCACGTCCTTTACCGAGCCGCATCACGTCGCCCCGGCGATGGAGATGCTCTACATGATCGCGGGCGGCGAGGATAAGTTTCGCGAACGGCCTTTCGTCAGCAATTCCAACTGTTTCGTGGTGCCGCCGATGCGGTTCGCGACCGAATCCTGCGAAGTGATGGAGCGGTGCATCGAGGGCGGAATGCCGGTCCTGCTGCTGTCGGCCGGGATGGCGGGGGCCACCGCGCCGTCGACCATCGCGGGGGCGATCATGCAGGCCACCGCGGAGTGCCTTGCCGGGCTGGTCTATGTCAACGCGGTGAAGCCGGGGCATCCGGCAATCTTCGGCACCTGGCCCTTCGGGCTGGATCTGCGCACCGGCGCGATGTCGATCGGGTCGGGCGAACAGGCGCTGTTGAGCGCGGGCTGTGCGCAGATGCACCAGTTCTACGGCGTGCCCGGCGGGGCGGCGGGCGGCGCGTCGGACAGCAAACTGCCCGACATGCAGGCCGGGTGGGAGCAGATGTGCTCGAACGTGATGGCGGGGCTTGCGGGCGTGAACATGGTTTACGAGGCGGCGGGGATGCACGCGTCCCTGTTGGGATTCTGTCACGAGAGCCTGATCCTAGGCGATGACCTGATCGGTCAGGCACTGCGCTGCGTGCGCGGGATCGAGGTGGATGACGAGACGCTGGCGCTGGACCAGATGGAGACGGTCTGCATCGGTGGGCCGGGGCATTACCTGGGCACCGAGGCGACGCTGGCGCGGATGCAGCGGGATCATTGTTACCCGACGCTGGGGGATCGGTCGTCGCCCAAGGAATGGGTGGAATTGGGCAAGCCGGATCTGGTGGAAAAGGCGGTTGCGCGGAAGGAAGAGATTTTGGCGCAGGCGTCGGCGGCGCGGCTGACCCCGGTGCTGGACGCCGAGATACGCAAGCGGTTCGCGATACATCTGAAGGCGTAGAGGTCCCGGGTCAGGCCCGGGACGGGTGGTCCGGGTGGCGAGGTCGCGCGACAGTCAGAGTCCGCGCGATTGCCAGACCGCGGGCTGGCGAGCCGAAGGGTGTTCAGGGCACTTTATAGCTGCTGTTTCCGCAAGGCCTGAAATTGGCGCGCCAACGGCAGCCGATCGCCAGCCCGGCGGGCGGTCTGGCGATCGCGCGGCGGCGCGCATAGCGCGCCTTGATTCCGCGCGGGGCGTTTTGAGCGAGCGTTGTCCATAAATCTTGACGTCAGGAGGTCCCGGGTCAGGCCCGGGACGGGGTGCACTGGTGGGCCGACCGTCTCTCCTACAGCCGCGACAGGATCGCGTCGGTGTCGACGGCGCCGATGGCGCCGGTGGTGCGGCCCCGCTCGCCCGCGAGCCGCGTGGCAACGTAGGCTTCGGCCACAGACGCAGGCGCCTGGCGGATGAGGACGGACGCGGTGAGCAGCGTGGCGAGGCTTTCGACATACCAGCGGGCCTGGCCCTCGTCCGGCAAGCGGGGGAAGCGGGTGATGTGGGCGTTGAGCGCGGCGTCGTAGCGCCAGTATTGACCGGCCACGGCGCCCAACTCGCGGCTGAGCACCTCACCCGCCAGCGGCACCTTGCGCAGGGTGCGCAGGATGTCGAGGCAGATCACGTTGCCCGAGCCCTCCCAGATCGAGTTGAGGGGCGCCTCGCGGTAGAGGAGCGGCAGCGGCGTGTCCTCGACATAGCCCATGCCTCCCATCGCCTCCATCGCCTCGTAGACCACGTTGGGGCACAGCTTGTTGCCCATGTACTTGGCCAGCGCGACGGCGACGCGGGAAAAGGCGCGGGCCTCGTCGGTGTCGCGGTCGAAATGGCCCGCCACGAACATGCCGAGGGCCAGCGTGCCTTCCCAGTCGAGTGCCAGGTCCGAGAGCACAGACCGCATCAGGGGCTGGTCGATCAGCGTTTTCTGGAACGTGGTGCGGTGGCGCGCCCAGTAGGCGGCGTGGCCCAGGGCCGCACGCATCAGGCCGGCGGGGGCCATGGCGGTGTCAAGGCGGGTGTGGTGCACCATCTCGACGATGGTCTTCACGCCCTCGCCCTCCGCGCCAAGCCTGTAGGCCACGGCATCGGCATATTCGATCTCGGCGGAGGCATTGGCGCGGTTGCCGAGCTTGTCCTTGAGCCGCTGGATGTGGATCGTGTTGCGCCGCCCCTCCAGCCAGCGCGGGACGAGGAAACACGTCAGCCCGCCCGGCGCCTGTGCCAGCGTCAGGAAGCCGTCGGACATGGGCGCGGAGCAGAACCACTTGTGTCCGCGCAGCACATAGGCGTCGCCATCGGGTGCGGCGCGGGTGGTGTTGGCGCGCACGTCCGAGCCGCCCTGTTTTTCCGTCATGGCCATGCCGAGCGTCGCGCCGGGTTTGCGCGCCAGCGGTTTCGGCGCGGGATCGTAGGCGCGGCTGAGCAGCTTGGGCGCCCATGTCTCGAAGAGCGCGTTGTCGGCCTGTAGCGCGGGCACGGCGGCGTAGGTCATGGTCATGGGGCAGCATACGCCCGGCTCGACCTGGGAAGTGAGGTAGACCATCGCGGCGTGGGTGGCATGGCCGCCCGCCGCGCCCTCCCACGCGATGGCGGCATAGCCCGCGCCGATGCCGGTACGCATGAGGTCGTGATAGGCGGGGTGAAAGCGCAGCTCGTCAAGCCTGCGGCCGCCGGCGTCGAAGAGCAGCAGTTCGGGCGGGTTGCGGTTGGCCGCGCGGCCCGCCTCAAACATGGCGGCAGTGCCGATGCTTGCGCCGTAAGCCGCAAGATGCGCGGTGTCGGCCCCCGTCGCGCCGGCATGGTCGGCCAGCGCGGGATCGGTGGCGTAAAGATCCACGTCGCCACGCGGCTCGGGCTGGTTGGTCACGTCATGAGTGAGCAGCGCGGCGTCGGGGGGCAATTGTGGCATGAAAGACTCTCCTTGAGGACGAGTAGTAGCCTTTAAGTGCTTTGATGTGAAAGGGGATTCACAAAGCGATTCGCCTGTGTCATTGTGCACGGGCACCGCACGCAAAGAGGCGGGCACCAGAGGCAGAAAGAGCAGTCATGAAATCGCGCAGGCGCCCCGCATTCGGTGTGTTGATCTATTTCGCCATAGCCTTCGGGCTGGGGGCGTATTTCACCTTTGCCGCGGTGCAGGGCGACTATGGCTTGTTCCGCCGCGCCGAGATCGAATCGGGCGAGGCCGAACTGCGCAAGCAACTGGCGGTGCTGGATGGACAGGTCGCGCGGATGGAGAACCTGACGCGGCGGCTGTCTGACACCTACCTGGACCTCGACCTGCTGGACCAGCAGGCGCGCGAGGTGCTAGGAATGCTGCGCGCCGACGAGATCGTCATTCGCTAAGCGCTCTCCCTGCCCCGCGCGAGAGCCGTTTCAGGCCAGCGGCAGGTCGTGGAGAATGGACTCGGGGTCGAGTTCATGCGTGACCGTTTCCGAACCCGTGATCCGCAAGGTTCCCTGCGGCAGCGCCGTCTCGGAGGCGGGGCGGCTGACGCGGGCCGTGTAGGTCGTCCCCTGATGGCTCAGCACAAGCGACGCCCAGTCAGTGCCATCTGTCCGCACCCAATCATGATCGCCCGTGACGGTCATGCCGTCGACGCTGAAAGCGATCCGTGGCGGCTGGCCGGGACTGCCGATGTGACAGCCGTAGAAAAGCCCGGGCTGAAGGCAGATGCAGACTTCCTCGCCCGTCGCGGCAAGGATCGCGCGAAACACCACGTGATCGCGGGGTCCGCAGGGGGAACACGGCGAGGCAGGGCTTGCAGGAGGCATTTGCATGATGGCATTCTGGCTTTGATGCGGGGCGCGGTCGCGAGAGAAGGCGGGCCGAGGCTGGACCTGCACCGAACCTAGGCTAGGTAAATGGGCTGGAGCAAGCGACCATGCTCGCGGGCCGCGCCCGTGACGTGCAACAGGCAAAGGAGAGGAGCAACACGATGACACCTCAAATAATCGCCGCGCTGATCGTTTCGCCCTTCGCGCTGGCCTTCGTCTATGCGGGCATTCACGAGTATACCCGCTACAAATCCGAAGGGCGCGCGACCTATGGCCTGGTCTTCGACGAGGAGACGGGAACGAGCCACGTGACCGCCATCGGCGAGGACGAGGATGCCTATGATCCCGAGGATTTCGATCCCGCCGCCTATAACGACCCCGAATCCGGCAGTGATGACGACCGCGCCTGAGGGCGCCGGTAACGCTGCGTCAAAATCCCCCTCGAAAAATCCGGGCGAGTCTTGTATAAGATAGTTTAAGGCTAAACTATCCCTTACAGCACAGGAGCCCGCCCGCATGGCTGCCAGGAAAACCTCAAAGAAACCAAACGTTTCCGCCGACGAGTTGAAGAAATATTATCGCGACATGCTGCTGGTCCGTCGATTCGAGGAGAAGGCTGGCCAACTGTACGGGATGGGCCTGATCGGAGGGTTCTGCCACCTTTATATAGGTCAGGAAGCGGTCGTCGTCGGGCTGGAAGCGACTGCCGAGGACGGCGACAAGCGGATCACGACCTATCGCGACCACGGCCACATGCTGGCCTGCGGGATGGACCCCGACGGCGTGATGGCCGAGTTGACGGGCCGCGAGGGCGGTTATTCCAAGGGCAAGGGCGGCTCGATGCACATGTTCAGCCGCGAGAAGGATTTCTATGGCGGGCACGGCATCGTGGGGGCCAACGTACCGTTGGGTGCGGGGCTGGCATTGGCCGATCAGTACAAGGGCAACGGGCGCGTGACCTTCACCTATTTCGGGGATGGCGCGGCGAACCAGGGCCAGGTCTACGAGACGTTCAACATGGCCGCGCTGTGGAAGCTGCCGGTGGTGTTCGTGATCGAGAACAACCAGTACGCCATGGGCACCTCGCAGAAACGCTCGACCTCGACCCCCGATATCTACACTCGCGGCGAGGCTTTTGGCATCCCCGGCGAGGCGGTGGACGGCATGGACGTTCTGGCCGTCAAGGAAGCCGGGGCGAAGGCCGTGGCGCACTGTCGCAAGGGTGACGGGCCGTACATTCTGGAAGTGAAGACCTATCGCTATCGCGGGCACTCGATGTCGGACCCGGCCAAGTACCGCACGCGCGAGGAAGTGCAGAAGATGCGCGACGAGAAGGACTGCATCGAGCATGTGCGCGAGCTGCTGCTGGAGGGCAAGCATGCCACCGAGGAGGACCTCAAGGCGATCGACAAGGAAATCAAGGACGTGGTGAACAAGTCCGCCGATTTCGCCAAGGAAAGCGCCGAGCCGGACGTGTCCGAGCTGTGGACCGACATCTACGTGGAAGCCTGAGCGACGGGTTGCGAGGAGACATAAAGACATGCCAACAGAAATTCTGATGCCCGCCCTGTCGCCGACGATGGAAGAAGGCACGCTGGCCAAGTGGCTGGTCAAGGAAGGTGACACGGTCAGTTCCGGCGACATCATGGCCGAGATCGAGACCGACAAGGCGACCATGGAGTTCGAGGCGGTCGACGAAGGCACGATCGGCAAGATCCTGATCGAGGAAGGCACCGAGGGCGTGAAGGTGAATACGCCCATCGCGGTGCTGCTGGAAGAGGGCGAGAGCGCCGACGATATCGGCGAGACCTCGTCGGGCGGTGGCGCGTCCTCCGCAAAAGAGGATGCCCGCGAGGACGGTGGCGAAGACGAGGACGATGGCGAAAGCCGCGCGGCGAGCGAGCCGGTCGCGGCCTCGCCCGCCGCCCCCGTGCCGCAGCCCGATGCCAGCCCGGACTGGCCGGAAGGCACCGAGATGACCAAGATGACGGTGCGGGAAGCGCTGAACGCGGCGATGGCCGAGGAGATGCGCAATGACGACACCGTCTTCATCATGGGCGAGGAGGTGGCCGAGTACCAGGGCGCCTACAAGATCACTCAGGGGCTTCTGGACGAGTTCGGCAACAAGCGCGTGATCGACACGCCCATCACCGAGCACGGGTTCGCCGGGATCGGCGTGGGCGCGGCCTGGGGCGGGCTGAAGCCGATCGTGGAATTCATGACGTGGAACTTCGCGATGCAGGCGATCGACCAGATCATCAACTCTGCCGCCAAGACGAATTACATGTCCGGCGGGCAGCTGGGCTGTTCCATCGTGTTCCGCGGCCCCAACGGGGCCGCGGCACGGGTGGCCGCGCAGCACAGCCAGGATTACGCGGCGTGGTATTCCCACGTGCCTGGGCTCAAGGTGGTGCAGCCCTACTCCGCCGCCGATGCCAAGGGTTTGCTGAAAAGCGCCATTCGCGACCCGAACCCGGTGATCTTCCTGGAAAACGAGATCCTTTACGGGCGCAGCTTCGAGGTGCCGGTGCTGGATGATTTCACCATCCCCTTCGGCAAGGCGCGCATCGCCCGTGCCGGGGACGACGTGACCATCGTCAGCTTCGGCATCGGCATGACCTATGCGCTGGAGGCCGCGGACAAGCTGGCCGAGGAAGGTGTGAATGCCGAGGTGATAGACCTGCGCACGCTGCGCCCGCTGGACTATGACACGGTGCTCGCGTCAGTGATGAAGACCAATCGCTGCGTAACGGTCGAGGAAGGCTTCCCGGTGGCCAGCATGGGCAACCATCTCAGTGCGGTGATCATGGAACGAGCGTTCGACTACCTGGATGCGCCGGTGATCAACTGCACGGGCAAGGACGTGCCCATGCCCTATGCCGCGAACCTTGAAAAGCTGGCGCTGACCTCGACCAAGGAAGTGATCGAGGCCGTCAACAAAGTGACCTACCGGTAAGGAGAGAGCGCGATGCCCACGGAAATACTCATGCCCGCCCTCTCGCCCACGATGGAAGAGGGCACGCTGGCGAAATGGCTGGTCAAGGAAGGCGACACGGTGAATTCCGGCGACCTTTTGGCCGAGATCGAGACCGACAAGGCGACGATGGAGTTCGAGGCGGTCGACGAAGGCACGATCGGGAAGATCCTGATCGAGGAAGGCACCGAAGGCGTGAAGGTGAACACCGCGATTGCCGTGCTGCTGGAGGAAGGCGAAAGCGCGGATGATATCGGCGACGTGAGCGCCCCGGCCTCCGGTGGTGGCGGCGACACGGCCGAGGCCAAGGACGAAGCGCCCAAGAAAGACGCCGGGAGCAAGCAAGGGAAACCCGAGAGCGGCGACGTGCCCCCTGCCCCGGCGGCGCCTGTGAAGGATGGAGAGCGCATCTTCGCCTCGCCGCTGGCGCGGCGGATCGCCAAGCAGAAGGGGATCGACCTGACAAGCCTCAAGGGGTCCGGCCCGCATGGGCGGATCGTGAAGGCGGACGTGGAAAGTGCCAAACCCGGAGCGGCCAAGCCTGCCGAGGAGAAGGCGGCGGGAGGTCCCGCAGCGGGTGCGGGACAGGCGGCCCCTGCCCCGGCTGGCCCCAGTTCGGACGCGGTCGTGGCGATGTACAAGAACCGCGAGTTCGAGGAGGTCAAGCTGGACGGGATGCGCAAGACCATCGCCGCCCGCCTGACCGAGGCCAAGCAGACGATCCCGCATTTCTACCTGCGGCGCGATATCCGGCTGGATGCGCTGCTGAAATTCCGCGGGCAGCTGAACAAGCAGTTGGAAGGCCGCGGCGTCAAGCTGTCGGTGAACGACTTCATCATCAAGGCCTGCGCGCTGGCGTTGCAGGCGGTGCCGGATTGCAATGCCGTGTGGGCCGGGGACCGGGTGCTGAAGCTGAAGCCGTCGGACGTGGCGGTGGCCGTGGCGATCGAAGGCGGGCTTTTCACGCCGGTGCTGAAAGATGCCGAGATGAAATCGCTGTCGGCCCTGTCGGCGGAGATGAAGGACCTTGCCGCCCGCGCGCGCGAACGCAAGCTGTCGCCCGAGGAGTATCAGGGCGGGACATTCGCGATTTCCAACCTCGGGATGTTCGGGATCGACAATTTCGACGCGGTGATCAACCCGCCGCATGGCGCGATCCTGGCCGTGGGCGCGGGTGTGAAAAAGCCTGTCGTGGGCGAGGATGGCGAGTTGACGGTGGCCACGGTGATGTCGGTGACGTTGAGCGTGGATCACCGGGTAATCGACGGGGCGCTTGGGGCGGAATTGCTGGCGCAAATCACCGAGAACCTGGAGAACCCGATGGTGATGCTGGCCTGAGGGTGTTGCGGTACGAAAGTTTAGGCCGGGGGATTCCCCGGCCTTTTTCGTTGGAAGGGGTGGGTGGGTTGGAAACCCACCCTACGCGGATTGGGGGATTGGCTCTAGAAGGCCGGCGTGCCGGTCTGCTTGGCCTTCTGCGCCTTTTTCCACGCGAAGACCTCGCTGCGTTCGGTCCAGTCGTAGCGGCCGTCCTCGCGCACGAGACTCCAGTAGAGATCGCCCGCGTCGCGCCAGGGGTCCAGAACGAGGCTGTCCTCCATCGTGTCGCCGCGGCGGCCCAGGATCGTCGTGCTGTGTTCCAGCCGGATGCTGTCGTAATTGGCGATGGCACGGTGGATTTCCAGCGTCTTGAAATTCTCGCGCTGCAGGCGGGCGTCCATGTCATGGGCCCAGTGCCAGCACAGGCCGCGCGGCTTGTTGCCGAAATTGACGGCGGTGTTGTGCGCCAGCGGGCCGCTGTCGATCTCGTACTCGACGACAAGCTGAGCGACGTAGGTATAGGCGACGTAGGCGGCGCGTCCGGCCTCCTCGGGGTCGACGCCGGGTCCGAGGTCGAGGAAGGCCTGCTTGAGCGCCGCGATATTGGCCGCCTCGCGTTGTGCCGCGGCCTGGTAGAACGCCTTGTCGAAGCGGTGGCCGTAGCGGGCCAGTTGCGCCGAACGCTGCCAGACGGCGTCGGGCATGGAGACCGCATCGGTCAGCGCGCCTGGCGGCAGGCTGCTGGGTGCAGGCGCGTTGCGCGACGAGGCGAAGGACTGCGAGTTGCCGTCATCGGGAACCTCCGTACAGCCTGCAAGGGCGGCCAGAGCCAGGCACGGAAGAAGTTTCAGCAGTTGTGATCGCATGGAGCGAGGACCCCCGGGAAGACAGTCACGAATTGGTACACTTGTCAGGCGTATCTAGACCTGCCCTTTCGGGTTGTCGACCTGAACAGGCTGGATAACGCGCGGCCATGGCCGCCGGTTGCAGCATTTTTGCATCAATCGGTTCAGCAAAATGCCCGGACCGACGCGCGGACCGGGCGACTCTGCGGCCAGACTGCCGAGGCGGGGACGTTCAGCGCACGCCCAGAAGCTGGTCCATCGCGACGGAGGGTTGGTCACAGCCCGCTTCGCCCACGATCTTGGCCGGCACGCCCGCGACGGTCTTGCAGGGGGGCACCTCTTGCAACACCACCGAACCTGCGGCGATGCGGCTGCAATGGCCAACCTTGATATTGCCCAGCACCTTGGCTCCGGCCCCGATCAGAACGCCGTCGCCGATCTTGGGATGGCGGTCTTCCTCTTCCTTGCCGGTGCCGCCCAGGGTCACGGAGTGCAGCATCGAGACGTTGTCGCCTACAACGGCCGTCTCGCCGATCACGATGGAGTGTGCGTGGTCGATCATGATCCCCTTGCCGATGCGGGCCGCGGGATGAATGTCGACGCCGAACACCTCGGAGCAGCGCATCTGGAAGAACCGCGCCATGTCGCGGCGGTCGGTGCGCCAAAGCCAGTTGGCCACGCGGTAAGCCTGGATGGCCTGGAAACCCTTGAAGAACAGCATCGGCAGGATGAAACGGTCGCAGGCCGGGTCGCGGTCGTAGACGGCGACGATATCGGCACGGGCGGCCTGGCCCAGCTCGGGGTCGTCGGCATAAGCCATGTCGCAGATCTCGCGCAGGAGCTGTTCGGGCATCTCGTCAGCGCCGAGCTTCATCGACGTGCGATAGGCCAGCGCGGCCTCGATAGTCTTGTGGTGCAGGATCGATGAATGGATCAGCCCGCCAAGGAGCGGCTCGTCCTTGATCGCGGTCGTCGCCTCGGTGTTGATCCGGGCCCAGACCGGGTCCAGCTCGGCAAGCTTTGCATGTGTTTCGGCCATGTGCATGCTCCTTGGTGCGGGTTACCCTTATACCAGATATGTTCGATCCGTAAAATGCAAAGGCGTCATGGGTGGGGTCACGAAAATGAATGAGGCAGAGCAGGACGATTTTCGCCGGTTCATCAAGGCGCGTCTGGCGGAGCTGGATGAGGAAGACGTGCGCGGCGCGGCGGGCAAGGCCACGGTGGAGCTGGACCAGCAATCGGTCGGGCGGCTGAGCCGGATGGACGCGTTGCAGAACCAGGCGATGGCCAAGGCCACCGATGCCCGCCGCGCAGGGGAGCGCGCGCGGTTGACCGCCGCCCTCGTCCGGATCGACGAGGGCGAGTACGGCTATTGCGAGGATTGCGGCGAGGAGATCGCCACGGGCCGGCTGAAACTGGACCCGGCCGCGACGCGCTGCGTGGACTGCGCGCGAGGCTGAGAGGGGACTGTCAGGCCGGCACGGTCAAGCGGGCGAAGCGGCCCGGACCGAAGCGCGAGGAAACCTGCGCGACCTGCATCTCGTAGAGGCCCGACAACGCGTCAGCGGCCTGATCCGCCGCACTGTAGGTCCAGACCGGCGCATCGGTACTGACCTGGCGGATCACCGCGTCTTGCTGAACAACGCGCACGAGATATTCCTCGCGGTCTTCGCCCAGCGGCACCTCGGCGGTATCCCAGCGGTCGCCGTCGATCCGCGTGCGCCTTATCCAGCTGAGCGACAGGTCGCCCCCCGTTCCGACCGCCAGCCGCAGGTGCACCGGCGAGAGAGGGCGCAGGCCCAGGCCGTCGAAGGCCAGCCGCACCGCGCTGAAACTGGGGTCGTCCACCGGGCGCCCGGCGGGACCGATCCGGTAATAGCGCGCCAGCCCGCGCTTGGCCTCGGCCAGGTCGATCTGCTTGGCGGTGCCGTCCAGGCGCACGAGGTAGCTGCCCTGCGGCCAGGGATCGGCGCGTTCGGTGCCGACCTGACCGCGCAGGCGGTGGCCGAGCAGGTAGGTGTCGGTATCGACGAGGTCGGCATCGCGGAACTGGATCAACTCCCACCCGTTGGGCGTGCCGTCGCCGATGGCGCACAGGTTGCCGCCGTTCAAAAGCGCCAGATCGCTGACGCTTTCCAGCGTGCCGCCCAACATCCGCACCTGAAGGGCGGCTCCGCGGTCAATGCGGCCCGCGCAGGCCGGAAAGAGTGGCGTTTCCAGCACTCCCACGGGGGTTCTGGCCGTCACAAGGCTGTTGAGGGCGTAGTTCGAATCCTCGTCCGAGGCATAGAGCGCCACCGATCCGGGCCACGGCCGCGCGGTGACGGCGAGATGCGGCGCGTGAGGCACCTCGTCGCCGGTCAGAAGCGGCAGGTCGAGGAAGAAGGGTGCCACCGGCGAAGGCGGCACGAAGGGGCGCAGGGTGACCGCCTCGTCCTCGAAATCCGCCGGGCGATAGCTTTCGGGTTCGATCCGCACCGCCTCGAGCTTTTGCGCGCCGGCCATCTGGTCGGCCCGGTCGATGCGGAAAAGACCCCGGCCCTGCCCTTCGGGAATGGCGATGACGTCGCCCGCGCCGGTCTCGAGTTGCGAGGGCGGCAGGGTCAGGCGCAGGGTGTCGGTGGCGATGCGCGCCTCGGACAGCCAGCGTTCGACGGTCTGGCGACCCTCGGCACGGGTCATGGCCAGCGGAAATTCCGAGGTCGAAACGGCGTGGGTGGCGTTGTCGGGCAGGATCGCCTCTTCGGCAATGACCTCGAAATCACCGTCAGCCTCGACAAAGCGCAGGCGGACGCGGCCCGCCAGTTCCACGGTGCTGCCGCGGGTTTCTTCGATAGCGCCGTCCATCTCGGGGTCACGCACCAGCGTGTCGAGGTCGATCACGCGATCGGTCCCCCCGTCACGCATGATGAAGCGCAGACGCCCGTCCCGTTCCACCGCGTCGAACCCATAGCGGAGCATCAGCGGTTGCAGGGTGCTGCGGGCTTCGGACACCTGATCGACCGTATAGCCCCGCACCAGGCCGTGGGCGCGGGACGTGTCGAAGGCGTCGAGGCCGGCTCGGAGACAGATTTCGTCGATCACCGAGGCCAGCGTGCGGGACGAGATGCGCCCGTTCAGCCAGTGACCGCGGGAGTAATTGGCGCCATCGCTCCACAGGTCGCGATTGTTTGGAAAATAGGGATAAGGCCGCATGTCCCAGGCCCAGGCATAGGCGTGATCCATATCCAGCATCGCACCGTCATAGACATCCGATTGCGGGTTGTTGGCGGGATCGTTCCAGTACCCCAGGAAAGCGCGCAGGTATTGCTGCTGGATCAGCTCGTCGCGACGCCCATCCGAGAAATGCGGCAGCGTGGATTCCGAGGATTTCGGATCGAGGAACTTGTTGGGCTGGTTGGTGCCCTTGTCCACGGCGGCACACCCGTACTCGGTGAACCGGATCGGCTTGCCGCGCGGCTCCCACGCGGTGGGGTCGGCCTGGCGCACGCCGCCGATACGCTCGAAATGCGGGTTCTTCCACCAGTTGCGGATATCCTTGTAACGCCAGATCCACGGCTCATTGTGGGCGTCGTCGGTGATCGGCGTGCGGACCTGCGCGTGGCGCGCGTTGGCGGAGCTGTAATACCAGTCATAGCCCTCGCCGCCTTCGATGTTGGCGCGCAGGTAGTCCAGATCGTAGATTGTCTCGTGCGCCTGTGCATCAAGGTGATCTGGGCCGTCTCGCCAGTCCGACAGGGGCATGTAATTGTCGATGCCAATGAAGTCGATATTCGGGCCCGCCCAAAGCGGATCGAGGTGGAAAAACCGGTCGCCCGATTCGTCCTGCGGTTGATAGCCGAAATATTCCGACCAGTCGGCGGCGTAGCTGATCTTGACGTCAGGCCCGAGCAGGAGGCGCACCTCGGCGGCCAGGTCGATGAGCGCCTCGACCGCGGGAAAGCTGTTGTCTTCACCGCGAATTTGCGTGAGGCCGCGCATTTCCGAGCCGATGCAGAAGCTTTCCACGCCCCCCGCAGCGGCGCAAAGCGCGGCCTGGTGCAGGATGAAGCGTCGATAGCCCCACTCCTCCGGGCCGGAATAGGTGATCGGGCTGACGATCCGCGTGCCGGCATACTCGACCAGTTCCCCGGGCGTTTCCACCAGCTGGGGCCCTTTCGGAATGGACCCTTCGCTGCCAGCGACCCAGCCGGTGAACTCGTTTTCCTCGGGTTCGGCATCGGGGATGAAATCCGCCGCCGTCGCGGTGCCGAAAAAGGCGGCGACCTCGGCCTCTGCCGCTGCCGTGCGGTCTGGGCTGCCTTCGCGGTTCGGTGCGACAGACGTGGTGATGCGCCCGCGCCAGGGCAGACCGGGCTGGTTCTCGGCCTCGGAATAGGGATCTGGCAGACTATTGCCGGGCATCTGGTCCATCAGGATGAAGGGGTAGTACATCACGTCTGTGCCAGCGTCGTTCAGCGCTTGAATCGCCTCGATCACCGCCTGGTCGGTGGGGGTGCCGCCATAAACCTGGCGACCTTCGTCGTCGGAAGGAACCAGTTGCGCGGTCTGGCGGGTGAGCGGGCCGACCTGCCACGGCATGTTGCCCGCATCGTACTGGGCCTGTTCGACCTTGGGGCGGATCGTGCATTGACCGCAGCGCAGGTCGTCGCCGAACCAGCTGACGATAAGCGAGGTGCTTTTCAGCCCCTTCAGTTCTCCCTCCATCTGGGCCAGCGAGGTCAGAAAATCGGTCTTGCCGGAGGGCGAATTGACGTTGGCTGGCTGTTGCGATCCCGGACCGAAAGAGATGTTGGCCGCCGTGGTGGCCAGGGCGTATTCACCGCTGCCGGGCAGCAGGGCCGTGCCTCGGATGGCGTAGGTGGGCGCGACTTCGGCGCCCGGCTGGTCGGCGGGCGCGGGGCGGCTGACCTCGAAGGTGAATTGCGGCACCCGGTTGCCGAACGGTGTGAGGTCCAGATCCTCGATCACGACATAAGCCGTGCCGCGATAGGCCGGGACCGTGCCCGCGCCCTCGACCGCCTCGATCTTGGGGTCGGGCAGCTGGTCGCGGCTACCGGTATAGACTCGCAACGTCAGGTCGTCCGGCGAAATCTCGATCCCGTCGGCCCAGATGCGGCCCACCGTTGAAATCTCGCCCTCGCAGAGCGCCACGGCGAGGCTGAGCGAATAGCTGTACTGCGTCACCTTCGGGCGGCTTGGCGCGCCCTTTCCGCCGCCGCCCGAGGTGCTGGAGGTCTCAAGGAACTCGGTGGCCCAGATGACCTGGCCCGCCACGCGCATCCGGCCATAAACCTGCGCGATGGCGTCGCCCTCGCCCGTGCCGGTCAGGCGCAGGCGGCTGACCCGGCCGGTTTCCACCGTGTCGGACCCCTGCCCCAACAGCCGCTGGTCGATGCTGCGCCCGATGACGGCGCCGGCAAAGCGGCCAACCGCCGCCATGGAAAGCCCGAGGATGGAGCCGCCGACGGAGCCGCCAAGCGCGGCGCCGGCCGCGGAAAGAATTACCGTTGCCATTGATTACGTCTCCTCAGGAAAGATGAACCGGGCCACGATGCGGCGCTGCCACGGTGTGCTGAGCGGGCTTTCGACCACCGCGTGACCGGAATAGGCGTGGATGAAGGTGGGACGCACGCCGAGCGACGCGGCGATGCCCAGATGCTTGGCGACTGAGCCGTTGCGCATCCGAAAGAGCAGTATATCGCCAGGGGCCGGCGCGGGCGGTGCCGGGGCCAGGTGGCGGCGCGCGGCGCGCCACAGAACCTCGTCGCGCGATGGCTCGGACCAATCCATGCTGTAGGGCGGCACGGTTTCCGGCTCGCGCCCGTATAGCGCCCGCCAGATCCCGCGCAGGAGGCCCAGGCAATCGGTGCCCGCGCCACGGCAACTGGCCTGGTGACGATAGGGCGTGCCGATCCAGGTCCGGGCCTCGGTCACGATGCGGTCCTGCTGCGGGGTCATCTGCGGCGGCTCCCGCCGTCGAGGCGCTGCTCCCGGGAAGGATCCGAGATCGACCAATCGTCGCCGGGGATATCAGGAAAGCCCTGGAAGTTCAGGTAATTGTCGAACTTGAAGCGGCAGGTCTTGGTGCGCTTGTCGCAGCCCGCGATGATCCGGACGGTATCGCCAGAGCTGATATCGGCCCTCAGCGGATGCCAAAGCTCGATCTGCCGCGCGTGCGCCAGCATGACGTCACGCTTGATCGTGCCCGACAGACCCGTCGCCGCACCGTCCTGCACCCTCAACACGCCGTGGCGGAACCACTCCGGCGCAAAACCATCCAGCACCGGAAGGCGAAAGATGCGACGGTCCTCGATTTCCGTGACCGCCACCTCGGCGGCATAGCCCGGCGCGGTCAGGTCGAAACCGCAGGCGGCGTCACCCAGCACCGCGCTGCACGGTTTTTGAAACACCCGGCCCAGCGGCACGTTCAGAAGGTCGGTCAACCCGCGCAGCTCTGCCTCGAACGCGCCGCCGGCGCGGCGGATCTCTCCGATGGTGCCGCGGAATTGCAGCTGGCGTTCCTCGGGGTTTGCCCAGTTGACCAACCACGCCATGACCTCGGCCGCGTCATAGCGTCCGGCCTCGATGTCATCCTCGGTGATCGCGGTATCGCTGAGCGCGCCGAGGGCCTCGGTATTGTCCACCGACAGGCCCGTGGTCTGTTGCAGCGCCTTGGCGCCAAGGCCCGTGTCGGCGCGAAAGACATGCCCGTCGAATTCCAGCGTGCAGTCATGGTCGGTAAAGCCCAGGCGCACGCCATCACTGCGGATCACGGCCCAGCAGCGGCATGTCGTGGTCAGCCCGCCCTGAAGATGGGTCTTCAGCCCGTCGTTGAAATCGCTCATACCCGCACCTCGACGATTGGCACGTTGGGCACGTCGCCCGCTTGGAAACTGGCGAGGCTGGTGTGGATGCGGTCGATATCGAAGCGCACCGGCACGTCGAACTCGAACCCCGCGGTGATACGCACGCCGGTGTCGATGGGGTGCGGAAAGATCACCATGCCGGTGGTGGTGTCGATCTCGAAGTTGACGCCTTCGCGCTGTTCTGCCTCGTCCAGTGCGACCTTGACGGTGCCCGCCACCGGCTTGGTGATGGGGCGCAGGTACGTGTTCTCGCCCGAGCGGTAGGTCTTGACCAGCGGGAAGCGGTCGGTCACGTCGTCGCCGAAGCCGATGATCTGGTCCTCGGGGGTCACATCAAGGCGGGCGGCGCCGGACTTGTAATCGGTCCAGTCCTTCCAGCGAAAGCCGTACATCTGGCCCTGGCGCGCCTCGAAAAAGGCGATCAGCGTCTCGATATCGTCAAGGCTGCGCATCGCCACGCCCGCGTCGTAGCGGCGGCGCGAATGCTTCCAGGGCGTGTTGCGCTCTTCGAACCCGTTGGCCAGCGTGACCACGTCGGTGTGCCGCTCTGGCCCGCCGATGGAGCCGAAGCTGAGGCTTGCCGGAAAGCGTATCTCGTGAAATCCCATGTTCCTGCTCCTTTAGCGGTTGCGGTTGCCACGGCCGATCGCACGGCCCAGCTGTGCGGCGATCTGGGCCTGGCTGCGGCGGAACCCTTCGGCGTCGGGCGTGTGGATGTTCATAACCACGTTGACAGACCCGCCCCCGCCACCGCGCACGCCGAGCTTGCCGTCCGGGCCGCGGGCCAGCGGCATGATCGCTTCGGGGCCCGCCTCGCCCATCAGGCCCATGCCGCCGCGCATGGGAAAGGCCGTGGGGCTGCTGACGATCCCTCCCGAGGCGAAAGGCTGCACGCGTCCCTGAGAAAAACTGCCGCCTTTCTCGAAGGGCAGGATCGAGGAAAAGATGCTGCCGATCCCCTGCGACAGAAGCCCGCCCATGTGATCGGTCACGGGGCGCACGGCAGAGTTGAAGGCCGAGCTGATCATCGAGTTGGCCAAGTTGCGCAGCGAATCCGACAGGCTGTCACCATTGACCACCGCGCCGCGAATGGCGCGGTTGAGGCCCCGGCTGATGCCGCGTTCCAGCGTCTTCACGTCCTGGCCGGTATGAGCGAAGGTCTCGCGCACCCGGGCCAGTTCGCCGTTGAAAGCTGCCGCCATCTGGGTTGCGCCACCCAAGTTCTCGTCAAGCGCGGCAACCTGCAGGTCAAGCTCGTCCAGTCCGTCCATGTCAGCCATCGTGGTCGTCTCCGTTCAGGTCGGGATAGGCGGACATCAGATCGTCCAGCCGTGTCCGTTTCAGGGGGCCACCCCGGAGGGTTTGCCCAGCATCAGTTCCAGTTCCGCCGGCGTCAGCGCCCAGAATTCCCAAGGGCGCAGGCCGAGGCCCCGGATGCCGGCCCGCATCAGCGCGGGCCAGTCGATGGGCGCGCCGCCACTCATCCCTCGTCTGGCGCCATAAAGGCGGCGGCCAGCAATTGCGCGGCGATGCGCGCGGCCTTCAGCGGTCCGCCCTCGATTTCGGCGGCCAGCAGGTCACGCGCGGTGCCCTTCCAGCCGCCCCCGCGCAGCCCCGCCACGATCAGCGACAGGACATCCCGGCTGGAGAAGGCACCGCTTTCGAACCGCTCCACGAGGTCGATCAGCGTGCCCGTGGCCAGCTCGGCCTCCAGCTCCGCCAGCGCGCCAAGCGTCAACTTCAGATCGTGACGCGCGCCGTCGAGGGTCAGCGCCACCTCTCCTGCCCAGGGGTTCGCCATCGGCTCAGTTCGCCGTGAAGACCAGTTGTCCGGCGGAGGCGAGCGACAGCTCGTAGGTCGCCTCGCCGTCATGGGTGCCGGCATATTCGATCGCGGTGACCTGAAAAGGGCCTTCCATGATGCCGAAATCGGGGATCACCACCTGGAAATCGGGCATCTCACCGTCAAAGAAGATCTGGCGCACACGTTCGTCGCTGCCTTCGTCGCGGAAGATACCCGAACCGCTGATCGCCGCGGTCTTGACCCCCGCGCCGGCCAGAAGCTCGCGCCAGCCACCAGCGGAATCGAGGCTGGTGACGTCCACGCTCTCGGCGTTGAAGCTGACGCGCGTGGCGCGCAGCCCCGCGACCGTCTGGAAGTTGCCGTCGCCGGTCAGGTCGATCTTGACCAGCAGGTCCTTGCCGTTTTGAACTGCCATGAGTCTCTCTCCGAATGATCAGGGTTGGGGGTGTCTTGGGTCCGGGCCCGAAAGGTCAGGTCGATCCGGCGCAGATCGCCCGTGCCTTCCCGTTTGGCCCGCGCCCTAAAGAAATGCAGGCCCGTCAGCGTGCCACGCGTCAGCGTCAGGTCGGTGTCCGCCAGCGCGTCGTTGACCGCCGCGGCCACTTGCTTGGCGGCGTGAAATCCGGCGCCGTCGGTCACGACCGAAACGGTGAAGCGGTGCCAGGCCCCGTCGCCGCTGCAATCGGTGGCGTCGCGCACCTCCTCGGGGCCCAGGGTCACGTAGAGCGACGGTAACGTGCCGGAGGGCAGCGCGTCATAGATCGCGCCCTCGACCAGCGCGTCCAGCGCCGGGTCGGACAGAAGGGCTTGGTAGACAGCCTCTTGCAGGGCCGCGGATGCGCCATAGCTCATGTCGCCACCTCCTCGGTGCAGTAACAGGTCAGGAACCGCGCGCCGGGGTCACGTTCGGCGACCGCCTCGATGGCGAAAACGCGCGCGCCGTCGCGGAACCGTTGCCCGGGCTTGGGGCGCGACGGGGCGCCGAAGGGGGCCGCCCGCACAGTGATGCGGAAACTGGTCTTCGACACGCTGGCCGCCTCTCCCGAAGCCTCCCGGCCCGAACCGGCGCGGATATTGGCCCACAGGTTGCCGAGCGTGACCCAGGCCTCTGAAAAGCCGCCCGCACCGTCCGGTGCACGCTCGGCCTCCTGCAACAGCAACTGACGGTTAAGGTCATTGGCATTCATCGCGCCGCCCCTCCGCCAAAGATGCGCACGGTGCGGTAGCGTTCGATCAGGCTGTGAACGCCGAAAGGCATTACTTGGTCGCGGGCGCCGGTCTCGTTGCGGTTCTCATAGTAATGCGCGGCCAGCAGGGTGACGGCATGGCCCAGGTCGGAGGGCAAGCCGGCCCAGTCCGGCGCATAGCCAGCGGCAAAGCCGATCTCGGCGACGCCGCCGTAAGGGATCGTCGGCAGGCGGCCTGCAATCGGGCGCAGGACGGGGCGTTGCGCATCGGCCTCCAGCCGGTAATGGGCGGGATCGATCAGTTCGGGCTCCTCGGCCCGGTCGCGCAGCCGCAGCGCTGTGATCGCGCTGATCGGAGCCACCGGCAGGACCTGGCCACAAGCATCGCGCCAGCGAGTCAGGCTCCATGAAAAATCACGTTCGATCAGTATCTTGCCGGTCCTGGCCTCGATCGCCGAAATCGCAGCCCGCAGGTAGCTTTCCAACACGACGTCTTGAACGTCGCCCTCCGAAAAGCCGGACCCGAGGCGCAAATGCGCTTTCAACTCATCCACCGGAAGCGCGGCCAGGGGCACTGCGGTCTCTTCGATCAACATCATCAAATCACTCCAGAAATCCTGGCCCCTCCGCAGGTCATGCGCGCGCCGCCTTGCCAACGGCCCGGAGGGGCGTGGCCGAATGGCGAATGAAGCGGCGCGCGCCGTGCGGGCAGAAGGTGGCCTTCCGCCCCTTCAGGTGTCAGGACAGGCCGAACTTCAGCAGCTTGATCGCGGCAAAGTCGCTGACGTCACCGCCCACGCGCTTGGTGGCGTAGAACAGGACATGCGGCTTGGCCGAGAACGGGTCGCGCAGCACGCGCAGGTCGGGACGCTCGGCCACGGTGTAGCCAGCCGAGAAGTCGCCGAAGGCGATCGCGGTGGAGTCCGAGGCGATGTCGGGCATGTCTTCGGCGATCATCACGCGGTAGCCCATCAGGCGCGCAGGTTCACCCGCCGCCAGGCCGTCGGACCACAGGAAGCGGCCATCGGCATCCTTCAGCTTGCGCACCGCGCCCGCGGTTTTCGAGTTCATCACGAAGGTGCCGTTGGCGCGGTATTGCGCGCCCAGGGCATAGACCAGGTCCACGATGGCATCGGCACCGTCGAAATCCCCGTCCGCGCCGGTGGCCACATAGCCCAGATCGCCCCAGGACCAGCTGTCATTGGCGACGATGTCATAGGTCAGAAATCCGGTGGGCTTGTCCACGCCGTCGCCGCTGACAAAGGCCGCGGCCTCGGCCCGGGCGAACTTGTCGGCGATGCGCGCCGCCAGCCACATCTCGATGTCGAAGGCGCTGTCGTCCAGCAGACGCTGCGAGGCCTTGGGCAGTGCGCTGAGTTCGTGCAGCGGGATGGTGATTCGGTCGATCGCCGGGGTCGAGGTCTCTGTCGTGTCGGCCGTCTCGGTGGCCCAGCCGTGGCCGATATCGGTGTGGTCGACCAGCACGTCGAAGGACGACGCCTCGACCTGCACCACGTTCGCGATGGCCCGGATCGACGCGGTCGAGCTGAGAACGCTCTTGATCGTGTCGGCGGTCTGTGGATCGACGAGGTAGCCGCCATCGGCCGCCACGGCCGAGTTCATCGCCTTGCCTTCCAGTGCCAGCCCGCGCAGCGTCGTCATCGTCGCCCGAGCGCAGGTAGGCGTCGAACGCCTTCTGGTGAGGGGCTTGAGGTTCACCGCCCTGCGACAGGACCGGGCGCTTCAGGCCCTGGGATTTGCGTTCGATCATGGTCATCTTTTCTTCCTGTTGTTGAAGTCTCGATTGAATATCGGCCCGGAAGCCGCTGAAATCTTTCATGAAGTCCGCCACGGCGGTTTTCACCTCGGTGACCGGAGACACATCTTCCCCGGCCCGAGAGTCGTTCTCGGAATTGGTCATCACTTGATCCTGTAGGTTGGTTCGCTGCGACGCGGCTACATGCGCGTCATCTCCCGGCGGGCGTCCTTGAAGGCCGCCGCCAATTCGCGCAGATCGTCCTGGGCCAGGGTCTCGCCCTTGGCCCCCACCCGCGCACTGGACAGCATCGGGAATGTCACCAGCGACACCTCCCACAGCTCCAGTTCCTTCAAGAGCCGCTGGCCCTTGTCATTCTTGACCGCCTTCAGGGTTCGATAACCGATGCTGAGCCCGTCGATGGCATTGGCCTCTAGCAGGGCTGCGGCCTCGCGGGCGCGTTCGACCGTGTCAAGCAGCCGACCTTTCACGTAAAGGCCCCTGGCATCCTCGCGCACCTCATCCCAGACCCCGATGGGCTGGGTAGGATCGTGCTGCCACAGCATCCTGACCTGCCTGCCCTCGGCCGACAGCCGCTTGAGCGACGCGGCATAGGCGCCCTTCTCGACGATATCGCCGCCACGATCCTCGTCGCCGAAGAAACTGGCATATCCCTCGATGACCGTTCCATCCTTGACCGTGATCCGGTCGTCGAACTGGCAGAACTTGTGATCCAGGCTGAAGTCTTGTTCCATTTCCTTACTCCTTCAGAACGCCACGGCGCTCAGTTGATCAAGGTCGTGCCTTGCATGACAAAGGACATGAGCCCGCCCAGGATGGCCGCGATGATCAGCCACACGAGGCGTGAGATATGCCCCTCGATCTTTTCCAGCCGCCGGTCGATCTGGTTGAAGCGCAGTTCCATGAACTTCTGCTTCTCCTCGCTCACCGCGTGCTCGGTCTCCATCGCCGCCATCGACAACTCCAGCGACGCAAGCCTCCGCTCTACATGCCGGAACATCGCCTGCGTTCCGTCGAACGAGGCGTAAAGCCCGTCCTGGTGGCACAGCTCGCCCACTTCACTCATGTCTCCTCCTCGAGCGCGGGAAGCCCCAGAAGCGCGCGTTTCTCCGCCTCGGTCAGGAAATCCGCGCCGGTGACCCGCGCCCATTGCGCGTCGCGTTCCGCCGACAGTGCCGGCACCTGGTCGAGGTCGGGCTTCAATTCCAGCGCCTCGCCGGTGAAACTCGCCAGCCAGTCGGCCACGCAGGCCGCCACCCGCGCCGCCAGAGGCAGCACCGTTTGACGATAGAAAGCGCGGTTTGCCTCCTGGTAGTTGGCGAAGGTCGCGTCGCCCGGGATACCCAGCAGCATCGGCGGCACCCCGAAGGCCAGCGCAATCTCGCGCGCCGCACTTTCCTTGGTCTTCTGGAATTCCATGTCCGAGGGGCTGAACCCCATCGGCTTCCAGTCCAGCCCACCTTCCAGCAGCATCGGCCGCCCGGCGTTGCGCGCGCCCTGATGGTGGCTTTCCATCTCGCTGACCAGCCGGTCGTATTGATCGTTCGAGAGGCTCCCCTGCCCGTCGGCGCTCTTGTAGACGATCGCGCCCGAAGGCCGCGCGGCGTTGTCCAGCAGCGCCTTTGACCAGCGCGACGCGGAGTTGTGCACGTCCACCGCCTGCGCTGCCGCCTGCATCGGCGAAAAGCCGTAATGGTCATCCTGCGGATGAAAGCTCTTGACGTGGCACACAGGCGACGGTCCCTCGCCCACGGCAAAGCGGTGCTTGCGCCCGCCGACGCTGTATTCATAGGCGATGGGCCAGCCGTCGTCGCCCGGCACCACACTCATCCGATCCGACCGAAGCACGTGCAGTTCCAGCGGGGCCTGGCTTTCCGCGCCGCCCACGGCCTCGACATAGGCGTTGCCGGTCAGCAGCAACTGGCCGTAAAGCGCCTCGAAGAGCTCGGCCCGGCCCTGCGCGGGATTGGGGCTGCGCACGAGGTCTAGAACCGGGTGCATGGCGTAGCGCTGCGCGTCGTCCTGCAGCACCAGTGGCAGCGATGCGGAAGCCTCGGCAATCATCTTGACGCAGCGAAAGCCCACCGGGTTGCCGGAAAAGCCGTTGCGCGTCAGCGTCACGGTGTCCCGCGGGCTCCAGGCCACACGGCCGGCGCTGTGCCACGCGGCGACCCGGCCTGTGGCGCTGGCCTTTTGCTCGGGCACCTTGGCCCCTGCCCCGTTCTGACGGAAGAAATCCAGGATCATCTGTTGCGGTCTCCTTGGTCTGCGGCCTGCCATGGGAAGCGTGTCATGTGTTCCGCGATTGAAAGGCATCAGACAGGCAAAGGTTTACGAAAGATTTATCAGACAGTACGCTTCGTCAGATCCGACCCAAACACTTGGTATTATTCAGAAAAGAGCCGTTCGAAGTGAACACCGCCCTTCATCAGGACATCGTCTGGTGCCTGCAAGCGCTGTCGCAGGACGCGGCGCAGCAGCGCCAACTTTACCCCGATTATGTCCATCTGGCCGACGAGCTTGTACTCGACTTCGACGAAGCGCTTTCCGTCGCGGGGCGCGACATCCTGGAAAGAAACCCCGATCTTGCGGCGCTGGACGACTTGATCGATTCCAAGAGCGGCCCATCCGAGAATTGGACCGACGAGGCACTGGAAGATTCCGCCTTTTGGCGAGAGATAAGAGCGCGGGCACGCAACGCGCTGGCAAACCGCGACTTGCCGGTGGCCATGCCGGGGACACCGCCATCGGGTATGCATTATGTCGAGGGAAATGTCGGGTGGCGTGACCGGCTTGTCGCCTGGTTAAGGCGCAAGACGTGACCCACTGACTGGCGCCATCACACCGGAAGAAAAAAGACCGGAGCAGATCGAATAAACCCGCTCCGGTCCCTTAAAGCCCCGCGCACCTGCGGGTTTCGCCACTTGGCGGCGGGCACGATCATCAGCTCGGTCAGCGCCCAGACCAGCGCGTCAACGCGGTCGGGGCTGCCCCGGCCCTCATAGCCCTGCGCGGTCATCTGGCACATCTGGTCCTCGAGCACGTCAAGGCCACGGACATGATGCACCCGGCCCTGTTCGTATAGCGCGGCGATGGGCTCGGCCCGGGCCACCTTGCCCTTGCTGGCATGGACCGACCGGATCGGGACCAGCGGATCCACCTGGCGGATCACCTGTTCCACCAAATCGCCGCCCTGGTTGACCTCGGCCACCAGCCTTTCCGCGCCGAACTGCTCCATCGCAAGGATCGCCGCGTTGGCCCAGGCCATGGGCGAGGCCACCGGGATGCTGGCATCGGCCAGAACAAAGGCCCGCCAGTCCTGCACCGCGCCTTGCGTCACGGCTCCCGCCACCACGATCCCGCATTCGTCCGAGCCGTCCTTGCCGGTCACCGGAGGGTCGATGGCGACCACGATCCGGTCCAGCTCAGGCGGGCTTTCGATGCGCAAGACCTCCAGCCGCGCCGGCGTCCAGAGGGCGCCGTCGGCCTCGTCAATCAGAATGCCGTCCAGCTCCTGCCACCCCAGCCGCGTGCCGGCATAGCGGGCGCGCACCTCGTCTAGGAACCCTTCGGCAAGGTTGGCACGGTTGGCTTCGGTCGGCGCACTGGTCGTCACGGTGCTGCTGCGGTCCAGAAGATCCTTCAACAGTCCCACGTTGCGCGGCGTGGTGGTCACGCAGACCTGCGGCGTCTCGCCCAGCCGCAAACCGAATTGCAGCATGTCCCACGTCTCCTGCGCCTTTTTCCATTTGGCGAGTTCATCCACCCAGGCTCCGTCGAACTGGGGTCCGCGCAGGCTTTCGGGGTCATGGGCAGAGAACACCTGTGCGGTCGCGCCATTTGGCCACATCAGGCGTTTGCGCGTGGCCTGCCAGACCGGGCGGCGGTCGGGCGGCGAACAGGCCAGGATCCCGCTTTCGCCAAAGATCATCACGTCGCGCACCTGATCGAAGGTCTCGCCCACCAGCGCCAGGCGCTTGCACCGTCCTTCGTCCAGTGGCCGCGCGCCTTCGACCTGGGCCCGTACCCATTCGGCCCCGGCCCGCGTCTTGCCCGCGCCGCGCCCGCCCAGGATCACCCAGGCGCGCCAGTCACCTTCGGGCGGGCGCTGGTGGTCCATGGCCCAGAACTCGAACAGGTAGGGCAGCGCCAGAACTTCGCCGTCACTCAGGCTGTCCAGAAACTCTTTCTGCGTCTCGGGCCCTTCGGAGACGAGCCAGTCGACATCCGATACTTTCCCGGGCTTCGTCGAGATCGACGGCGTATCCATCCGCGACGCCAAGCTCTTTTTCTCGTCGTTTTTCAAGTTGTGCCTCCGCTTCTATCGCGATCCTCAGCCATTGCCGGATGTCCGACGTGGCCCGTCTGGCGTCTTTCAGCTCACAGAATTGGCCCTGCCTGATCTGGACGTAGATCGCCTCCAGATCGGCACGCATCGCCGACAGCTGCTTCTCGAGCGCGTCTATCGACAGCGAGACCTGGGAAGGGGTCCGATCGTGCGTGATCAATGGCATGCGGGCCGGCACCTCGAAGTTTTTGCATCGCGGAAGTTTCATCTCAAAAGGCAAACAGGCGACCGATGGTCGTGCCACGGGTCGCCTGCAGTGTCAGAGATCTCGGTTAAGCATTCGTCGCGGCACCGCGCGGTGCCGCCGGGTCCGCCTTGTGTGGCTACTGGTTGGCGCGCTCGGCCTCCAGCGCGCGATACGCCGCGACGTTGCGGTTATGCTCTTCCAGCGTTTCCGCGAAGAGGTGACCGTCGCGCGGATCCAGCGTGCGGGCCACGAAGAACACATAGTCGGTGTTCTCGGGGTTTACCGCCGCCTCGATGCTGGCACGGCCCGGGTTGGCGATGGGCGTGGGCGGCAACCCGTCGATGACATAGGTGTTATAGGGCGTCTCGGCGCGCAGCTCGCTCTGGCGCAGGCCCCGGCCCAGCACGCCCTCGCCGTTCGTGATGCCATAGATCACCGTCGGGTCGGTCTGAAGACGCATCCCCTGCTGAAGACGGTTGGTAAAGACGCTGGCCACCTGCCCGCGCTCGGTGGGCACGCCGGTTTCCTTTTCGATGATCGAGGCGAGGATCAGTGCCTCTTCGGGCGTTTGCACGGCAATGTCCGACGCGCGGTTCTGCCAGGCTTCGGTCAGGATCAAGTCCTGCGCCTCGCGCATCCGGTCAAGGATGCTGAGACGCGTGTCGCCAACGCTGAATTCATAGCTGTTCGGCGCCAGGCTGCCCTCGGCCGGCACGGCCTCGACCTCACCTTCCAGCGCATCCACCGCGTTCAGCGCGTCGACCACCTGCCAACTTGTGACGCCTTCGGCCACGGCCACGCGGTAGCGCGTGTCGGCCTGCTGGCGCACCTCGGTGAACTCGGCCGGCGGCGTGACCTCCTCGGCTTGCGGATCGAAGGCCGCGACCTCGACAAAGCGGTTCGTCGCCGGGTCCAGCTCGCGCACTTCGACCTCGCTGGCGTTGACGCCGATCCGATACACAACCTCGGTGCCACAGGTGCTGGCACCGCCGCGGGTCACGATATCGGCGATCTCGCCCATGCTCGATCCTTCGGGAATCAGCCAACTGCCCGCTTTCAGAAGCTCGGTCTTGTCGGAGTAATCCGTACCGATGCGAAAGATCCGCTCGCTGGTGATCGCGCCCTGCTCGGCCAGGTCAGAGGAGATACCGCGCATGGAACTGCCGCGCGGCACCTGCAGGCAAATCGGATCTTCCAGCGGCCCGGTCGCCTGGTACTCGTTCTGGCCCCACAGGATCACTCCACCCAGCAGGAAGACCACCACCACCAGAAACGTCAGGAAATTCGAGGCAACGTGCCGCCACATCAGCGCACGGCTCCGATGCACAGACACGCATTGGTGCCGCCAAAGCCGAAACTGTTGGAAATCGCTATCTTGATCTCGCGCTCCTGCTTGGCGTTGGCAGCCAGATTCATCGGGGTTTCCACCGCCGGGTTGTCCAGATTGATCGTGGGCGGTGCGACCTGGTCGCGGATGGCCAGGATCGAGAAGATGCCCTCGATCGCACCTGCCGCGCCCAGAAGGTGCCCGGTCGAGGATTTCGTCGAACTCATCGTCGCCTTCGAAGCCGCGTCGCCAAGCAGTTTCTCAACCGCCTTCAGCTCGATCGTGTCAGCCATGGTGCTGGTGCCGTGGGCGTTGATGTAATCGACGTCAGCAGGCTCGATCCCGGCGTTGCGCAGTGCACCCTGCATGGCGCGAAAGCCGCCATCGCCATCCTCGGCGGGCGCGGTGATGTGATAGGCGTCGCCCGACAGGCCATAACCCAGCACCTCGGCATAGATCTTGGCGCCGCGCGCCTTGGCGTGCTCGTACTCCTCCAGCACGACCATGCCCGCCCCCTCGCCCATTACGAACCCGTCGCGATCCGCGTCATAGGGGCGGCTGGCAGCCTGCGGGTTGTCGGCGCGCTTGGTCGACAACGCCTTGCAAGCGTTAAACCCGGCGATGCCGATTTCGCAGATCGCCGCCTCGGCGCCGCCGGCAATCATCACGTCGGCGTCGCCATGCACGATCAGACGCGAGGCATCGCCGATGGCATGCGCCCCGGTCGAACAAGCGGTAACAACTGCATGGTTCGGCCCCTTGAAGCCGTAGCGGATGCTGACCTGCCCGCTAATGAGATTGATCAGCGCGCCCGGAATAAAGAACGGCGACACCCGCCGCACGCCACGGTCGCGAATGAGCAGCGTCGTTTCCTCGATCGAACGCAGCCCTCCGATGCCGGACCCGATCATCACGCCAGTGCGCAACCGGCTTTCCTCGTCCTCGGGAAGCCAGTCGGCATCGCGGACCGCCTGTTCCGCCGCCGCCACGCCGTAGAGGATGAAATCATCCACCTTCCGGCGTTCCTTGGGCTCCATGTAATCCTCGGAATTGAACGTGCCGTCGCTGCCATCGCCCAGCGGCACTTCGCAGGCGTATTTCGTTGCCACGTTCACCGGGTCGAACCGCGTGATGGTGCCCGCCCCGGACTTGCCCGCCAGGATGCGGCTCCAGCTTTCTTCCACGCCAGACGCAAGCGGGGTCACCAGACCCAGACCTGTCACGACCACTCGACGCATGATACCTGCCCTCTTCTCCTACCTTCGACGCTGCTCATACCGTGCCTTGCCTACCGGGGGCAAGGCTAACGGCAACGGGGCGCGGTGATCCGCGCCTCTTTTTCAGGCGTCATCCGGTGCTTATTGGAATGCCGCGATCGGCTCACGTTCGCCCTGCGCCACCTCCAACGCCGCTTCCAGCGACACATCGCGCGACAACAGGGCCCGCCCGATGATGGTGCCCGAGATGTTCGGCACGTATTTCAGGCGGGACACATCGTCGACGCTGCGCACGGTGCCGCGGGCGATGACGGAATGACGGGTGAGCCCGGCCAGCCCGCTGATGACGCCCAGCGTTCCGTCACTGTCCTCGATATCGGCGTCGATATCGGTCAGGATGATGCCCGCCAGCGGCGCGTCGTCGAAGGCGGCGATATAGCTTTCGGGCGTGAAGGCGCTTTTCGTGCGCCAGCCTTCGGTCATGACCGACCCCTGGAAGATATCGACAGCCAGCACGATCTGGTCGGGATAGAACTTCGCCAGTTCGCGCAGCGTGTCGGGGTCATAGGCAGCCATGGTGCCAACAACGATCCGGCCCGCGCCCTTGTCGATCCATTTCTCCACGCCGTCACGTGACCGGAAACCACCGCCAAGTTGCACGGGGATACCGACAGAGCGAATGATCTCCTCGATCAGGGCGCTGTTGTCGCCGTCTCCGGCCAGCGCGTCGATGTCGGTCAGGTGCATCCAGGAGGCCCCGGCAGCAGCGAAGGATTTCGCGGTCTCGACCGGATCGACATGCCAGATCACGGGTTCTTCGAGGCGCCCGCGCGTCAGCGACACGCATTTGCCTTTGTGCAGTTCGATGGTGGGGTAGATGATCATGCGACAGTCACCTTCTGATTCGGGCTGATCCCGCCTTGTTTTGCAGGGTCTGGCCTGTTTAGACCCGCGGCTGGGTCACGCTGGTCTCAAATCGGCATGATACAGTCTGTTCCCGAAGTTTTCGACAGTGCGAACGAAAAGACCCCGCCGATCCGGCAGGGCCTTTCCAGAATTCTTTCGCGCCTCGGGGGTTACGAGGCTTCCTTGATGAACTTCACAGCGTCGCCGAAGGTCTGGATGTTCTCGGCGGCGTCGTCGGGGATCTCGATGCCGAATTCCTCTTCGAACGCCATGACCAGTTCGACCGTGTCCAGGCTGTCGGCGCCCAGGTCGTCAATGAAAGAGGCGTTCTCGGTAACCTTGTCCTCTTCGACGCCCAGGTGTTCCACCACGATCTTCTTCACGCGGTCTGCGATATCGCTCATGTTTCGTTCCTCATCTTCAGCCGGGTCATTCGCCCGTTTTATGTGCCCTCGCCCTCGTGGACAAGCAGCTAAGTATGCCCCTTGACCGGGCGGCTTGCATGACCCGTATAACGGGTAATTTCGGAGTAATACAGTATCACCCTCGTTTAAACTGCGCCGCCTATAGCATATGGGACGCGATTGGCAAATGGATTCCCCTGCCCTTGTTTGCTTGCGACCCCGCAGGCGCTCAGAGCATCGCCATGCCGCCATTGACGTGCAGCGTGGCCCCTGTGACATAGCCCGCCTCGGGGCTCGCCAGATACAGCACGGCGGCGGCGATTTCCTCCGGCTTGCCCATGCGGGCGGCGGGGATCTGCGCGTTGATCTTGTCCTTCTGGTCGTCGGTCAGCTTGTCGGTCATCGCCGTGGCGATAAAGCCGGGCGCCACGGCGTTGGCGGTGATCCCGCGGCTCGCAACCTCATAGGCGATCGACTTCGTCATGCCCACCATTCCGGCCTTGGAGGCCGCATAGTTCACCTGCCCCGGATTGCCCGTGGCGCCGACGATCGAGCTGATGTTGATGATACGCCCCCAGCGCGCCTTCATCATCGGGCGCATCACGCCCCGGCAGAGGCGCATGGTGGCGGTCAGGTTCACGTCGATCACGTTCTGCCATTCCTCGTCGGACATGCGCATGAAGATCTGGTCGCGGGTGATCCCGGCGTTGTTCACAAGGATATCGACCCCGCCCATGGCCTCCATAGCCTGCTTGGGCAGCGCGTCCACGGCCTCGGGGTCGCTCAGATTGCAGGGCAGCACATGCGCCCGCTCGCCAAGTTCACCCGCCAGCGCTTCCAGCGGCTCGACCCGCGTGCCCGACAGGCCCACGGTCGCCCCCGCGCCATGCAGCGCCTTGGCGATCTCTCCGCCGATGCCTCCGGATGCGCCGGTCACCAGCGCTGTCTTTCCCGTCAGGTCGAACATGTGTCTTGATCCTTTTCGTCTGGCGCCAAATTTCTTTGCAAAGAAATTTGACAAGAAAATCCCATTTTCTTGGTCCCGGCTCAGCCGGCCATCGACTCGGCGGCCGCCTTTACGTCCTCCGGCGTGCCGACCGCGCGGGTGGCGATATCGCGATTGATCCGGCGGACCATCCCGATCAGCGCCTTGCCCGCGCCAATCTCCCACACGTCGTCCACGCCCTGCGTGCCCATGTATTCCACCGACTCGCGCCAGCGCACCGATCCGGTCACCTGCTTCACCAGCAGGTCGCGGATTTCCGCCGGGTCCTGCACCGCGCTGGCCAGAACGTTCGCCACCACCGGCACGCGCGGCGGAGCGATCTGAACCTCCGACAGCGCGGCGGCCATCTTATCGGCCGCAGGCGCCATCAGGGCGGAATGGAACGGCGCACTTACCGGCAGCAGCATGGCGCGCTTGGCGCCCTTCTCCTTGGCCAGTTCCACCGCCTTTTCCACCGCCGCGGCGTGGCCCGAGACCACCACCTGCGCCGGGTCGTTGTCATTGGCCGCCTGCACGACACCGCCATCCGCCGCGGCAGCCTCGGCCACTTGGGTCACGGTGGCGAAATCCAGCCCCAGGATCGCGGCCATCGCGCCCTCGCCCACCGGCACGGCCGCCTGCATCGCCTGCCCGCGCGTCCGCAGAAGGCGCGCGCAATCACTGACGCTCAGCGCTCCGGCGGCGGCCAGCGCCGAATATTCGCCCAGCGAGTGCCCGGCCACTAGCGACGCGGCCTCGATGCTCACGCCCTCGGCCTCGAGTGCCCGAACCGCGGCCAGCGACGTGGCCATCAGCGCCGGCTGCGCGTTCTGCGTCAGCGTCAACGTCTCCTGATCGCCCTCCCAGATCAGGGCGCTCAGCTTTTCGCCCAGTGCCTCGTCAACCTCGTCGAAGACCGCCCTGGCCGCCGAATAGGTATCGGCCAGCGCCTTGCCCATCCCGACCGTCTGGGCCCCCTGCCCGGGAAATACGAATGCCTTGCTCATGGTACGTGGACCCTCCCATTCATTGCCCTCGGATAGCGTGACGCGACGGTCGGTGCAATGTTGGGCGCCGAAAAACCGCCGCTGCCGCACGTACACTGTGCGCGAGCGGCCATTGCTCCTGCCCAGCGGTCGGCTAGATTGCAGCCGAACTTTCCACCACAGCAGAGCCTGCGCCATGCCCCTCACCAATTCGCCCGACCGCTACGGTGCCGTCACCAAGACCTTCCACTGGCTGACCGCGCTGCTGATTCTCTCGGCCATTCCGCTGGGTCTTATCGCCAACGACCTCGCGCACGCGGTTCGCAACCCCGACATCGCCACGACCGAAGCCGAAATCTCTCGCGCCGCGTTCCTGTTTTCGTTGCACAAGACCATCGGCGTGACAGTCTTCTTCGTGGCACTTCTGCGCATCCTCTGGACCATCGGTCAGACCAAACCCGGCCTGCTGAACGGCGACAAGCCGCTCGAGGCGCGGGCCGCCGAAACCGTGCACTGGCTGCTTTACGGCTCGCTTGTCGCGGTGCCGCTGACCGGCTGGATCCACCACGCCGCCACCACCGGCTTTGCGCCCATCTGGTGGCCCTTCGGCCAATCGCTGCCTCTCGTGCCCAAGGATGGCGGGCTGGCCCACACTTTCGCGTCGCTGCATCATATCCTGAACTGGGTGCTGTGGCTCAGCCTTGCCGCTCATGTCGCCGGGGCGCTCAAGCACCACGTGATCGACCGCGATGCAACCCTGCGCCGAATGCTGCCCGGTCGCACCACGGCAAAGCCAACCGCGCGTCAGCCCGGTCACGCCTTCGCCGCCCTCGCAGCCCTCCTGATCTGGGCCGCCGCACTCGGCACCGGCGGCGCCCTGGGGTATTTCTCTCACGACACCGAAACCGCGCAGACCGCCGAGGCCGAGACCGCAGAACCCATCACGGAAACCGCGAGCGCAAAGACCGATACCCCCGCCCCGACCGAGACCGCCGAGAACGCCTGGACCGTCACCGACGGCACGCTCGGCCTCACCGTGGTCCAGATGGGCTCCGAGGTCGAAGGCCAGTTCGAGGACTGGACGGCCAAGATCGTATATGACGAGGATGCCGGCGACGACGGCAAGCATGGTACCGTCGACGTGACCGTAACCATCGCCTCTCTCACGCTTGGGTCGGTCACCAGCGACGCCAAGGGCCCGGACTATCTCGCCGCCGAGACCCATCACACGGCCACCTTCTCCGCCGACCTCGTGTCGCGCGACGGCGGCCATGTCGCCACCGGCGCGCTGACGATCAAGGGCAATTCGGTCCCCGTAGAGATGCCTTTTGACCTGAACATCGACGGCAACACCGCCACCGCCTCGGGCGGGCTGACTGTGGACCGGCGCGATTTCGGCGTGGGCGGGCAAAGCGAAGGCAATGTCGGCGCTTCCGTCGAGATTCGGTTCGACCTGACGGCAGAGCGCTAAAGTCGGACTGCTCGGCTCACCCTTCCCGGGCTTGACCCGGGACCTCCAACCGCCAAGCACACCACGCACGAAAAAGGCCCGCATCTCTGGATACGAGCCTTTGAATTCAACGAAGGTCGCTCAGGCTTATTCCGCCTTTTCGGCCTCGATCGAGATCATCACCTGAACCTCGTCGCTGACCGCAGGCGCGGCATAGTCCAGCCCGTAATCCGACCGCATCAGCGTGGTCGTGGCATCGAAACCCGCCCATTGCTTTTCCTGCATCGGGTGCGCGTCGGCCTTGTTCAGTTCAGCATCCAGCACGACCGACTTGGTCACGCCGTTCATCGTCAGGTCGCCGGTGATCTCGGCGGTGGTGTCGCCCGTCACCTCGATGCCGGTCGAGGTGAAGGTGATCATGTCGTCCTCTTCCGCGCCGAAGAAGTCATCGCCCATGAAATGCTCGAACCGCTTTTCCCAGCCGGTGTACATCGACATGACCGGAATCGAGACCGACACGCTGGAATTCGCCGGGTCTTCCTGGTCGAACATGATCTCGCCCTCGAAGCCGGTGAAGACGTTGTAGGTCGTCGAAAAACCCAGGTGCTCGTAGGTGAACACCACCTGGCTGTGGCTGGGGTCGAGGTTGTATTGCTCCGGCGCGGCCAGGGCAGCGGTGGAGAGGCCGGCCAGGGCCATGGAGGTGGCGAACGCGATGGATTTCATGAATGTGCTCCTTTCGTGGTGCATTGATCGTTCCCGACCGAACATGATGCATTCCACGCAACGAGCAAGGTGCAAGAATTGAACACTTCGTGTGGAGCGATGAACAGCCCGCGGCGTGCGGGCCTGCCTTGGTTCAGCGGGTGCGGGGCATCACGCTGCGGATGGCGCCGGCCTCCTCGTCAGAGCCAAGCGGCATGTCCAGCACCAGCACGCCGGCCGCGTCCCTGGCCCTCAGGCTGCGTTTGTGCACCGACAGCTCCTGTAACGCGTCGATGTCGTGGCAGGCCTTCAGGGTCGATCGCCCCTTGGCGTCGTACTCATAAACCCGAAGCTGACGCTTGACCGGGTCGATCTGCACTTCGGGGGCTGCCTCGTCGCGGTTCAGGCCGTTGAACATGATCAGCCCTCCCAAGAGCAGCAGCACCGATGCCAGCAGCTTGATCAGCTGCATTGCCGCGTCCTCGGACGGTACCAGCCACAGTCCGCCGGCCGACATGCAGAGCGCCGCTCCGGCGCAGGCAATCAACGCCCGGCGCGGGCCGCTCGGTGCGAACTCGGCTTCGGAGTCCCCGTCGGTCAGCGCCGTGCCCTGGAAACGCGTGTCGTATGCATGTGCCATCGATCAGTCCTCGCCCATCTGGTCGTTGGTTCGAGACTGCGCAGCAATCGAGACCAAAATGCGGCAGGCCGCTGGCCGCATCAGGGCAGTGCGCGGGCAATTTCACGGCTCCCAACGCCCCTTGCCAAGATGCCGGATGCGTCGTATACGCCCACTTCCTTTCGCATGTATATCGAACCGCGCAGTCTCTCGTGGACGGGCCGCGAAAGGATCTCAGGCCCGCCTTTGAAATGCGCCCAGACAGAAGTGGAACCCACATGCCGCTCTACGAGCATGTTTTTATCTCGCGTCAGGACTTGTCCAATACGCAAGCCGAAGGCCTTGTCGAACATTTCAGCACCGTGGTCACGGATAACGGCGGCAAGATCGTCGAATCCGAGTACTGGGGCGTCAAGACGATGGCCTACAAGATCAACAAGAACCGCAAGGGTCACTATGCCTTCCTGCGCACCGACGCACCGTCGGAGGCCGTGCAGGAAATGGAACGCCTGATGCGCCTGCACGAGGACGTGATGCGCGTTCTGACCGTCCGGGTCGACGAGCACGAGGAAGGTCCCTCGGTCCAGATGCAGAAACGTGACGAGCGTGGCGACCGCCGCGAACGTCGCCCCTGATCGCTTGAAGAAAGGACACTAAACCATGGCTGCGAAACCGTTTTTCCGTCGTCGCAAGGTCTGCCCCTTCTCGGGCGACGATGCACCCAAGATCGACTACAAGGACACCAAACTCCTGCAACGCTACATTTCCGAGCGTGGCAAGATCGTGCCGTCCCGTATCACCGCCGTCTCGGCCAAGAAGCAGCGTGAACTGGCCCGCGCCATCAAGCGCGCCCGCTTCCTCGCCCTGCTGCCCTACGCCGTAAAATAAGGAGAAAGACCCATGCAAGTCATCCTTCTCGAACGCGTGGCCAAGCTGGGCCAGATGGGCGATGTGGTCGAGGTGAAGCCCGGCTTCGCCCGCAACTACCTGCTGCTGCAAGGCAAGGCGCTGACCGCCTCGAAAGAGAACATCGCCTCTTTCGAAGACCAGAAAGCCCAGCTCGAGGCGCGCAACCTCGAATCCAAGAAAGAGGCCGAGGCCCTGGCGGCCCGTCTCGACGGGCAGAAGTTCATCGTGATTCGCCAGGCCTCCGATGGCGGCAACCTCTACGGCTCGGTCTCGACCCGTGACGCCGCCGCCGTCGCCACCGAGGAAGGCTACTCGGTCGACCGCAAGCAGGTCCTGATCCGTCAGCCGATCAAGACCCTGGGCCTGCATGACGTCGAGGTGCACCTGCACCCCGAGGTCGAGGCGCATATCGTCCTCAACGTCGCCCGCTCGCCCGAAGAGGCCGAGCTTCAGGCGTCGGGCCGCACCATTCAGGACGTGGCCGCCGAGGAAGAAGAAGCCGCCGATTTCGAGATCGCGGAACTGTTCGAAGATATCGGTGCCGCCGCCTCCGAAGACGAGGACCTGGCCGAAGCCGTCGAGGAAGAGTCTGCTTCGGACGAGGCCGACTCGGACGACTAGAGCGAAGACAAGTAATCGCGGGCTTATCGCCGCGAACAAGGGCCGCCCACCGCGCGTGGGCGGCCTTTTTCGTTCGACACTCGGGCGTCGCGGCAGCGCCGACACTTTCTCGGACGTCATCCCGGACCCGATCCGGGATCTCCTGCCGCAAGAGGTTCCAGGTCAGGACCGGAACGGGTCGGGTGTGCGGGACAAACCTGCCGTTCACGACGGAGGCGATCGTCAGCCCCTGGGGTGGCGATCCGACGGCAATTCTGAAGCACTTTATGCCTTCCAAACACATCCTCGGAATGGTCGTTGCGCCCAGCCTCAGCCAAATCGCCAGCCCAAGGGAGGGGCTGACGATGGCCGGGCCGCTTCGCGGCTGTTAACCGGCTGGGTGCCCAACACTAATGACTCACAAGGGCTCAGGGCGAACATTCCGCTCCGACCCGTCGCTTGGCTCAACAAAAAAAGGGCCGCCCTCGACGGACGGCCCTTCCCTGATCCTGAAACCGGCAGACCTCAGTCTTCCAGCTTCTCGACCTCTTTCTCCAGCTCGTCCTTGGACACCTCTTTCTCGGTGATCTCGGCCTGATCGGCGATATGGTCGATGACCTTGTCCTCGAAGATCGGCGCGCGCAGCTGCTGGCGCATCTGCGGGTTCTTCTGCACGAACTCGAAGAACTCACGCTCCTGCCCCGGGTATTGCCGCGCCTGCTCCATGACGGCCTGCGTCATTTCCTGGTCGGTCACCTGCACCTCGGCCTTCTGGCCCAGGTCGGCCAGCAACAGGCCAAGACGCACGCGGCGCTCGGCCAGCGTCTTGTGCTCGTCCGTCGGCTCGATCTCGGGGTGGTCGTGGCCCTCGACGTCGGGGTTTTCCTCGTGCCACAGCTGATGGGCGATCTGGTTGGCCTCGGCCTCCACCATGCTCGGCGGCAACTCAAAGCTGACCAGCCCGTCCAGTTGGTCGAGGATGCCGCGCTTCATCACCGCGCGGGCGGCACCGGCATACTCGGCTTCCAGCCGCTCGGCAATCTGTTCCTTTAGCGCGTCGAGGCTCTCGGCCCCGAACTTCTCGGCCAGCGCGTCGTCGATCTCGGCCGCCACCGGCTCCTTCACCGCCTTCACGGTGCAGGTGAACTCGGCGTCCTTGCCGGCGAGATGCGGCGCCTGGTATTCCTCGGGGAAGCTGACCTTGACCACCTTCTCCTCGTCCACCTTCACGCCGATCAGCTGTTCCTCGAAGCCGGGAATGAAGCTGTTGGAGCCGAGCGTCAGCGGGTAATCCTCCGCGCTGCCGCCTTCGAAGGCCTCGCCGTCGACACGGCCCACGAAATCGATCGTGACCTGGTCACCATCCTTGGCCTTGGTGCCCTTCTTGCGGTCCTTGAAGTCCTGCGCGCTGGACGCCAGATTCTGCAGCGCCTCGTCGACTTCCGCATCACCGGCCTTCACCACGAGCTTCTCGGCCTTCACCTTGGACAGGTCCACCTCGGGGATGTCCGGCAGCGCCTCGTAGGTCATCTCGACCTCGACATCGTCGCCCGGTTTCCAGTCTTCGTTGACCATCTTGACGGCCGGCTCGGCGGCAGGGCGCTCGCCCTTGTCCTCGAAGTGCTGGCTCATGGCACCGTCGACGGCTTCCTGCATGGCCTCGCCCATGACACGCTCGCCGAACTGCTTTTTCAGCAGCGGCAGCGGCACCTTGCCCTTGCGGAACCCTTTCATCTCGACATCGGGTTGCGCTTCTTTCAGCTTGTCCATGACCTTGTCGTCCAGTTCCTTGGCCGACAGTGTCATCTTGTAGCCGCGTTTCAGCCCTTCATTGAGCGTCTCTGTGACCTGCATGTTCGTCCTTCCATTGCAAAAAGGCCGCGGAGGCGTCCGCGGCGGTCAAAATCACTCCGGCTATCTATTGATGGTGGCTGGGGCGTGCAAGCGGAGTCTTGGCGCATCCGCGCCAAGACTCCGTCCCGGGCTTGACCCGGGACCTCCCAGCCACCTCGCGCCACCCGTCCCGGACCTGATCCGGGACCTCCCCGCCACGTCGCACTCCCCGTCCCGGGCTTGACCCGGGACCTCTCACCCCTCCACGTATTTCCGCACGATCGCGCTCACCTGCTCCGGCGGCAGGACGGGCGGCACCTGCGTCAGCACTTCGCCCGCAGGGTTCAGCACGTAGATATAGCTCCCATGGCTATAGATCGGCCCGTGTTCCGGGTCGTCGAACAGGTGCTCGAACTCCACCCGGAACCCGTCATAGGCCATGTCGAGCGCCTCGGGCGTGCCGGTGAGCCCCAGCAGATCGTCCGACACCTCAGCGAGCGACGGCCCCATCGTCTCCACCGTGTCGAGCTTGGGGTCGATCGTCACCACCAGCGCCGACATCTGCACCCCGTCCGCCTCCAACTGCGCCACCGCATCGGCCATCAGCGGCAACGCCGCGCTGCAGATGCCGGGACAGTTGGCATAGCCGAAAAAGAGCAGCTGATGCCGACCCTCCGGATCGGCCTGCGTCCGCGTTCGGCCCAAGTGATCGGTCAATTCGAACGGCCCACCAACCTGCCACGGCAGAGCGGTCGGCGCATCCTTCAGCGCGGCCGCCAACCGCTCCTCGGGAACCGCCGGCGCGGCTTGTCCATGATCCTCGCCGTCATGAGCCAGCGCCGCCCCCGCCACCAGGCACGCCGAAACAGCAAGCGCTCTCCTCATCAGAACCACTCCTCGATAAAGGCCGCGTCCGCCTCCAGCCCGAGACCAAGATAGCCGCTTTTCCCGATCATGCCGTTCACGCGCGGATCGCGGCGGAACCACGGGCCTTCACCTTCGGCATTGGGATGCGCCTCGGCCCATTTTTTCGTCCAGCTATTGGCAGTCACCCATTCGCTCTCCCCGACCTCCCGGATTTTCTGCACGAGATAGATGTTCGTGGCGTCCAGTTCCGGGTCCTCGATCATCAGCCCGTCCACCTCGACCTCCGCACCGCAGTACGGCGCCAGTTCCAGCGCCGCGCCGGTAAAGGCGGGCTGGCTGTTCTTGTTGGGATAGACCAGCACGCCATCGGCCATGCGCACCAGCCCCAGTTGCCGCTTGCCACTGCCGCAATTCTCGGCGCAGTCGCCCGTCAGTTCGCAAAGGATATCCACCACTGTCGCCTCGAACCGTGCCGGTGTCTCGGCCGCAAGGTTCCAGGATTTCGCCTCGGAGCCCTCCGAGAAATCCTGCGCCGCCGCCGGCAGGCCAAGGCCAAGCACGGCCACAGCCATCGCAATCCGCCTCATGCTCTCGCTCCTCATTCTGTCGGTTCGGGGATGGCAAAAGGCGGCACGGGGCCGTAGATGTCGTGGCTCAGGTTAATGATCCCGTGGTCGGTCACCACCTCCTCGACCACGAGGTAATTCAACCCGTCCCGCCGATAGAGCATCCCGTCCGCCGTCACCTCGTGGCTCGCGAGCCGCAGCTGCGTATCGCCGCTGGCCGAGGCGTCGTCCCCCTCGATCTTCAGCACCATGTAGACCTCGCCATCGTCTCCCAGGAGGCCCACCGGTATGCCGCCCGCCGAGCACCACAGCGCGCAGGTGTGATGCGCCGTGCCCACCACGGCGTCCGGCCCGCCCATGACGCCGGAATAGTAACACCAGGTGTCGATGATTTCTCCCCTGACCTCGACCCGCTCGCCCTCGACCGCCAGCGCCGCCCCCGGCAGCAGGCAAGCCAGCGCCGCCAGCCCTGAAATCCGCCCCATCACGTGATCCTCCATGAAATGACTTGTGCATCAGATGCCGCGATTAAGCCCCGGCCTGCGATCACAGGTCCAATCACGTTTTTTTGGGGGGCAGAAGGCAGGGGATGCCGGGGACAACCCTGGCGCACGCGCGCTTCGTCAATCTGAGGGCGGAGAAGACAAGCGTCGCGTCAGACGGCCTCAAGCAGCCAAAGTCGGCAGGCCGGGCAGAAATGGTGCCCCCACACGGACTCGAACCGCGGACCTACTGATTACAAATCAGTTGCTCTACCAGCTGAGCTATAGGGGCACTGGCCGCCTGATTACGCATCCCGCGCACAATCCGCAAGATGAAATCTGAACGCGCGCCGCGACGCCCGAAAGCGGTTTAACTGCCTGCGAAAGCCTCTATATTGCGCCCGCAGACACGAGACGGGGAAAACGGAATGCAGGTGGTCATCCATGCCGGCGCGCATATGACGGACGAGGATCGTCTGATCAATACCTTGCTGGCAAACCGCGACCTGCTGGCCGAGATCGGCACCGACGTGCCCTTCCCTTCTTCCTATCGCAAGCTGCTGCGCGATATCCTGAACGCCGTGGCCGAAAACGGAATCACCGAGGAAACCCGCGCGAACGTGTTGTCCGCGATCGACCACGATGCGGGCAGCGACCGGCTCGTGCTGTCCAACCAGGCCTTTTTCGGCACGCCAAAGATGGCCGTTGGTCAGGGCATGTTCTATCCCGCCGCCGAGACGCGGATCGAGGCGTTCCGCCAGATCTTCGCCCATGATGAACTGGAGCTTTTCCTGGCCCTGCGCGACCCGGCCACCCTCCTGCCCGCGCTCTTTGCCAAGACGCCGCACGACACGATGGCGGACTTCCTGAACGGAGTCGACCCGGTCCAGTTCCGTTGGTCAGAAACCATCGCCCGCTTCCGCCACACCTTTCCCGACATGCCGATCACCATCTGGTGCAACGAGGACACCCCGTTGGTCTGGGCGCAGGTCCTGCGCGAGATGGCCGGGCTCGACCCGCATGCCGCGTTCGAGGGCGAATTCGCCCTGCTGCAGGAAATCATGACCTCCGCCGGCATGAAAAGGTTCGAGACCTACCTCGCCTCACATCCCGGCATGACGGAAACGCAGAAGCGCCGCGTGATCTCGGCCTTTCTCGACAAGTTCGTCAAGGACGAGGAAATCGAGGAGGAACTCGACCTGCCCGGCTGGACCGAGGACCTGGTCGAAAGCCTGTCCGAGGCCTATGACGAGGACGTCTATGAGATCGAGCGCATCCAAGGCGTGAATGTCATCGCGCCCTGACATCACCGTAGGATGGGTTGTAACCCGTCCGAGTCTTCCCACGCGCTGAGCGCTTGCCAAAAAAAGGCAGGCGCAGGGTCCTCCCGCGCCTGCCGTGTGGTTCCGCGCTGCGGGCCGGGAGGGCGGCCGCAACCAGCGCAAGTGGCTCAGTCGGCCGTGTCGGCCAACGGTCCGTCCTTGCGGCGGTCGCGGGCCAGTTTGTACTGCCCGTAAAAGCCGTACAGCAGCGATGCGAGGCTCAGCAGCAGCAGGGTGGCGGTGATCGGACGGGCGGCGAATTCCAGATAGCTGTGATCGGCGATCATCAGGCCCTGGCGCAGGCTCTTCTCGGCAATGGGACCAAGCACCAGGCCGATGATGAACGAAGCCACGGGGTATTTCATCACCCGTAGAAGCACGCCCACCACGCCGAATGCCAGCATCACGCCGATATCGACCATGTTGCCGTTGAGCCCGTAGACGCCGGTCATACACATGACGATGATGGCAGGGCCGACATAGGCATAGGGCACCGTCAGGATCAGCGCGAAATAGCGCGCGGCGCGGACACCGAAGGCAAGCATGAGAACGTTGGCGAGCATCATGGCAATGAAGACCGAATAGACCAGCCGCGTATTCTGTTCCATCAGCAGGGGACCGGGAATGATACCATGCACCGTCAGGCCACCCAGCATGACTGCGGTGGTGGCGCTGCCCGGGATGCCGAGCGCCAGAAGCGGAATCATCGAGCCGCCCACGGCCGAGTTGTTGGCCGACTCGGGCGCGGCGATGCCCTCGGGCACGCCGGTGCCGAATTTCTCGGGGTGGCGCGACCAGCGGACGGCTTCGGAATAGCTGATGAAGGAGGCCGTGGTGGCCCCGACGCCCGGCAGTGCGCCAATGATGGCGCCGATGACGGACGAGCGGGCCAGCGTGCCGGTGCTGTCCTTCATTTCCTTGCGCGACGGCAGCTTCGTCGAGACATCGGTGATCGCGGTCGAGGACTTGTTGCCTTCGCCCACGCGAGTCAGAACCTCTGCCAGGGCAAAGGTGCCGATGATGACGGGCACGAAGCTGATACCGGTCAGCAGCATGTTGTTGCCGAAGGTATAGCGGCCCATGCCGGTGATGGGGTCAAGGCCCACGGTGGCGATGCCGAGGCCGATGAGGCCGGCGGTGAGGCCCTTGAGAACCGACCCGCCGCCGATCGAGGCAATCGCCGAGATGCCCAGCACGGCGAGGGCGAAATATTCGGGCGGGCCGAATTCCAGCGCCAGTTGTGCCATCGGCGGGGCCAGAAGCATCAGCACCAGCGTGCCGAAAATGCCCCCGATCGCCGAGGAGGCGAGCGCGATGCCCAGGGCCTTGCCCGCCTCGCCGCGCTTGGCCATGGGATAACCGTCGAGCGCGGTGCAGGCGGCCTCAGGCGAGCCGGGCGTGTTGAAGAGGATGGCGGAGATCGACCCGCCGAACGTCGCCCCGACATAGACGCCGCCGAGCAGCAGAAGGCTTTGCTCGCTCTCGAAAGCGTAGGTGAAGGGAATCAGCAGTGCCACGCCGACGATGCCGGTCAGGCCCGGGACAGACCCGAAGGCGATGCCCCAGATCACGCTGAAGACGATGAAGAAAAGGTTGGTCGGGCTGCTCACGATATAGGTGAGCGCGTCGAGATATTCGGCCATTGGCGCAGGTTCCCGTGGATCAGTAGAGAAGCAGGCTGAAGTCGTAGAACGGGCCGACACCCCGCGGCAGCGGAAGCGACAGGCCGTAGGAGAACAGCAGCGTCAAAAGAATGGTGAAGACAGGTGCGAAGACGACCTTGATCCAGAACTTTCCACTCGGGATCATCGCCGAGGCGGCCCACAGGAATATCACCGTCGACAGCAGGAACCCCACCTTGCCGAATGCGATGAAATACACCAGCACGAGAAGACCCATTGCCACCATGCGTCCGATTGCGCCCCAATCCGCCGGGTTGACCGAGGTCGAAGCGGGCGCGCGGCGCGCCGCCAGCCAATCACGCAGGCTGCCAAGTGCGACAAGACCAGAGGTGACCGCCATCAGGCCGAAGGTTATCTTGGGCCAGAAATCGGTGTCGATGCCTTCGTAGCGCGGCGAGACGGGGAACCCGTCCGCTATCAGCCAGAACCAGACCGAAATCGCGCATAATCCGAAGGCGAACGAAAATTCTATGACGTTTTTGGACATGTCCGCTCCTGCCGAGACATTCATTGGTCGAGGGGCGCCAGGCGGCGCCCCCTTTTTCGGTGGGTAGAGCCGATACTACTCGATATAGCCGAGTTCGCGCAGTACGGTCGTATAGGTCTCGATCTCGCCTTCGATGAAGGTCTGGAATTCATCGGGGCCCAGCAGTTCGGAACGGTATTGAAGTGCGTTCTGCTCTTCGAACTTCTTGTAGCTTTCCGCCGCGACCGCTTCTTCGATATCGGCATAAAGCGCCTCGGCGTTCTCCTCGCTGTCTTCGGCCTGCATGGCAAAGGCACGCCAGCGGCCCAGCGTCACGTCCCAGCCTTTCTCGGTTGCGGTGGGCACATCCTCCAGCACCGGCAAGCGCTCTTCGGAGAACACGACCAGCGGGCGCATGTCTCCCGAGTCGTAGAGACCGCGTGCGGGGCCGTATTCCTCGAACATGGCATCAACCTGGCCCCCGAGGGTGTTGGAGACCATCTCGGACGACGAGAATGGCACGGTGACGAATTCAGCGTCGGCTTCCAGACCGAAAAGACCCACGGTGATCTCGTCAAAGCCGGCCGCGCCGGAAAGTGCAATCTTCAGGTCGCCGGGATTGTCCTTGGCATGCTGGACGAACTGGTCGATCGTCTCGAACTCGCTGTCCGCAGGCACCCAGATCAGGGCCTGGTCGTACTGGACGCGGGCCAGCGGTTTGAAATCCGCCATGTCGATACGGCCCTGGACGTGCGCGATGATCTGCGCCGGGCTGATCGCCATCAGCGAGTGACCGTCGGCGGGACGCTGGGTGAAGTTCACGACAGCGGGAATGCCGCCGCCACCCTGGACCGAGATCGACACCATGCTTTCGCCGGTGATCTCCTCGAACGGTTGCGCCACGGCACGCACGAAACGGTCGGTGCCGCCGCCGGGGCCGTACTGGTGCACGACCTCGACGCTGCGCGACGGGTAGTCGTCCTGCGCCAGGGCCGGGGCGGCCATCATGCTGGATCCGAGCAGGGCCACGATCGCAGTAGGTTTGATGATTGAATGGAACGTCATTTGGTTCTCCTCCCTTGGGTTCCTCGTTTCACTCCGGATGTCCGAAGCGGTTTGCGTCTTGGTGACTTGCCGGTGTTTCCTTTCAATTGGTCGACAAGTTAAGGCCCGGCGCATCGCAGCGTCGGGCCCTGAGTTCGTCATGCGGCGACCAGCGTGGCCACGTCCGTTTCGTCAAGCACCTGCATCGCGGCGTCAACGCCGCCTTTCTCATGCGGGATGCCCGCCTTTTTCAGGCCCATCTCGACGCCGGACAGGGTGCCCATAAGCATGGCATCGTTGAAATCGCCGAGGTGACCGATGCGGAACACGCGGTCAGCCACCTTCGACAGGCCGTTGCCCAGCGAGATGTCGAAATGCTCCAGCGTGGTGGCGCGGAAGGCGTCGGCACTGTGGCCGTCGGGCACGACCACGGCAGTCAGAACGCCGCTTTCCTGGCCCTGCTGGCGGCACAGCACCTCCAGCCCCCAGGCCCGGACCGCCGCGCGGGTGGCCTGACCGTGGCGCTGGTGCCGGGCGAAGACATTGGGCAACCCTTCCTCGTGCAGCATCGCGATGGCCTCGTTCAGACCGTAAAGCAGGTTGGTGCCCGGCGTGTAAGGGAAATAGCCGGTTTGGTTGGGGCCGCGCATATCCTGCCAGTCCCAGTACGAACGGCGCATCCCGCCGGATTCCGAGATCTTCATCGCCTTGGCGCTGACCGCGTTGAACGACAGGCCGGGCGGCAGCATCAGGCCTTTCTGCGAGCCTGAAACGGCGACGTCCACGCCCCACTCGTCAAAGCGGAAATCGACCGAGGCGAGGCCGGAAATCGTGTCGACCATCAACAGCGCGGGGTGGCCGGCCTCGTCGATGGCACGGCGTACCTCGGCGATGGGGGAGACCGAGCCGGTGGAGGTCTCGTTATGCACGACGCAGACCGCCTTGATCTCGTGGTTGGTGTCCTCGCGCAGGCGCTGGCCGATGGCCTCGGGGTCGGCGCCGCCGCGCCAGTCGCCCTCGATGAACTCGGCCTCGATGCCAAGGCGCTTGGCCATCTTGTTCCACAGCGTGGCGAAGTGGCCGGTCTCGTACATGACCACGCGGTCGCCTTCGGACAGGACGTTGACGAGCGCGGCTTCCCACGCGCCAGTGCCGGAGGACGGGAAGATGAACACGTCCTGCTCGGTCTTGAAGATCGTCTTCATGCCTTCGAGCGCCTGCAGGCCGACCGTGGCGAAATCCGGTCCGCGGTGGTCCATCACCTGGGCCGAAATGGCGCGCAGGACGCGGTCGGGCACCGCACTGGGCCCGGGAATCTGCAGAAAATGGCGGCCAGCTTTGTGCGTCATGGTGTCTTGTCCTCCTCCCGGATGCGGCCCTGTGTCACCGAACCCGATTGCATTTTTAATTTTGAATTATGTATCACGAAGCTGTATCACGATGTCAACACCGCAGCAGGGAGGAACGGGAAATGCTTGAAGAGGCGCTGAAAAAAGGCTTTCGCGGCGACATCATGTTCGACACCCCGTCACGCGGGCGCTATTCGACCGATGCGTCCTTCTACCAGATCACCCCTAAAGGGGTGGCGGCGCCGACGGGGCGCGAAGACGTGGAAATCGCGCTGGCGGCGGCCGCCGAATCGGGTGTGCCGCTGACGGGCCGGGGTGGCGGCACCTCGCAATGCGGGCAGACGGTCAACTCGGGCCTGATTCTGGACAACGCGCGGTATTTCAACGGTATCATCGAGCTGGACGTGGAGAATCGCCGCGTGGTGGTGGAGCCCGGCATCGTCCTTGACGAATTGAACCGCGCACTGAAGCCGCACGGGCTTTGGTACCCTGTGGATGTCTCGACCAGTTCGCGCGCGACCATCGGCGGGATGGCGGCGAACAATTCCTGCGGGGGGCGGTCGCTGCGGTACGGCACGATGCGCGACAATGTCCGGTCCATCGACGCCGTGCTGCATGACGGCAGTTTCGCGCATTTCGGCCCGGTCACCCGCGAGGGGCTGCGTGGCAACGGCACGTTCGACCGGATCGCGGCGGACATGCTGGATCTGGGCGCGGAGCACACGGCGCTGATCGACGCACGGTTTCCCAAGCTGACGCGGCGGGTCGGGGGCTATAACCTCGATTCGCTTGTGCCCAATGGCGAGGACGTGAACCTGGCGCATCTGCTGGTTGGCTCGGAAGGGACGCTGGCCTATTTCACCGCCATCGAGCTGGACCTGTGGCCGCTGGTGGGCGACAAGGTGCTGGGCATCTGCCACTTCCCCACCTTCTACGAGGCGATGGACGCCACGCAGCACCTGGTCAAGCTGGACCCGTTGTCGGTGGAGCTGGTCGATTCGACGATGATCGGGCTGTCGCGGCAGATCCCGATGTTCCGCCCGACGATCGAGCAGGCGGTGCGCGGGGAGCCTGCCGCGCTCTTGCTGGTGGAATTCGACGAGGGCAGCGCGGAGGGCAATGCCGCCAAGCTGAAGGCGCTGCACGAGACGATGGGCGACCTTGGATTCGACTGGTCGCATGACGGCAAGGGCTGGGGCGGCGTGACGGATGTGACCGACGCCCGCCTGCAGGCGCAGGTGACAGAGGTGCGCAAGTCGGGCCTCAATATCATGATGTCGATGAAGCAGGAGGGCAAACCCGTCTCTTTCGTCGAGGATTGCGCGGTCGAATTGAAGGACCTTGCGGACTACACCGCCGGCCTAACCGAGATTTTCGAGAAGAACGGCACGCAGGGCACCTGGTACGCCCACGCCTCCGTCGGATGTCTGCACGTGCGTCCGGTGCTGAACCTCAAGCTGGATGAGGATGTCAAGAAGATGCGCGCCATCGCCGAGGAGGCATTCGACCTGGTGGCGCATTACAAGGGATCGCATTCAGGTGAGCATGGCGACGGGATCGTGCGGTCGGAGTTTCACGAAAAGATGTTCGGGCCCGAGATCACCACACAATTCCTGCGGGTGAAGGATCAGTTCGACCCCGACCGGAGGTTCAACCCCAACAAGATCGTCGAAGCGCCGAAGATGGATGACCGGTCGCTGTTTCGCTACACGCCCGAATACGAGGTGAAGCCGCTGAAGACAGCGTTTGACTGGTCGGCCTATCCCGGCGCGGGCGGCGGTTTTCAGGGCGCGGTCGAGATGTGCAACAACAACGGGGCCTGCCGCAAGCTGGCGGGCGGGGCGATGTGCCCGTCCTACCGCGCGACCCGCAACGAGCGCGACGTGACGCGAGGCCGGGCCAACACGCTACGGCTGGCACTGTCGGGGCAGTTGGGGCCGGATGCGCTGACCTCGGAGGCGATGGCCGAGACCATGAAATTCTGCGTGTCGTGCAAGGCGTGCAAGCGCGAATGCCCCACGGGCGTCGACATGGCCAAGATGAAGGCCGAGGTGACGGCGGCCCGGGTCGAGAAACACGGGCTGGGCCTGCACGAGCGGCTGGTGGGCTACATGCCGGATTACGCGCCCTACGCCGCGAAGGTGCCGTGGCTGATCAACATGCGAAACAGCATCCCGCTGGTGGCCCGCCTGATGGAAAAGCCCACCGGCTTTGCCGCTTCGCGGAAGCTGCCGCACTGGTCGTCGAAACCCTTCCGCGACAGCGAGGCGCAGGACGAGAACCCCGATGTCATCCTCTTTGCCGACATCTTCAACCGGTATTTCGAGCCCGAGAACCTGCGCGCCGCCCTGCGGGTGTTGCGCGCCGGGGGCAAGCGCGTGGCGGTGGCGACCGATGGGGGGCGTAAGCCTCTGGACAGCGGCCGGACCTACCTGTCGACCGGCCTGATGGACAAGGCGCGCAAGACCGGCCAGCGCCTGCTGGATGCGCTGGCGCCGCACGCCGAGAAAGGCCTGCCCATCGTCGGGCTTGAGCCGTCCTGCCTGCTGACCCTGCGCGACGAGATTCCGGCGCTCCTGCCCGGTGCGCAGGCAGATACCGTCGCGGCCCGGGCCAGAATGCTGGAGGAATACATCGCCGAGGCCACCGAGGCCGGCACCCTGACCTTGCCGCTCAAATCGCTGGGCAAGCCGCTGAAGCTGCATGGCCACTGTCATCAAAAAGCCCACGATGTCATGCCTGCCGTCCAGAAAACGCTGGCGCTATTGCCTGAAACCGATGTCGACATTATAGAATCCAGCTGCTGCGGCATGGCCGGTTCCTTTGGCTATGGCGTGGAAACGGAAGAGGTGTCGCGCAAGATGGGAGAGATCAGTCTCTTCCCCGCGATACGCGAGGCGGGGGATGCGATCATTCTGGCCGACGGCACGTCCTGCCGTCACCAGATCTCCGACGGAACGCGGCGCGAGGCGCTGCACGTGGCGCGGGTACTGGACATGGCCCTGGAGGAGCGGCGAACATGAACGTGCAGAACAAGGGCGTTCAGACATTGCGGCGGACATCGCTGCACCAGGAACTGGCCGACGGCGTGCGCGAGTTGATCGTCAGCGGCCAGCTGGCGCCAGGCACGAAGGTCCCCGAGCGTGAACTCTGCGAGATGTTTGGCGTGTCGCGCACCCCTCTACGCGAGGCGCTCAAGGTGCTCGCCTTCGACCGGCTCGTCGTGCTGGAACCCAACCGCGGCGCCTGGGTCAGCCAGATCACCCTTGGCGATCTCGAGGAGGTTTTCCCGGTGATGGGCGCGCTCGAGGCGCTGTCCGGCGAACTGGCCTGCGAACGCATCACCGACGAGGAGCTCCGCGAGATCCGCAAGCTTCACGATCAGATGGTCGGCCATTTCGAGGCGCGGCGGCTGGCCGAGTATTTCGACCTCAACCAGCAGATCCACGAAGCCATCCTGGCCGCCGCCCGCAACGAGACGCTGACGGTGCAGTACCGCTCGCTGGCCACCCAGGTCCGGCGCGCGCGGTTCGTCGCCAACATGACCGAGGCGCGCTGGAAGAAAGCCACCGAAGAGCATGAGGTGATCATGGCCTGCCTCGAAGCCCGCGATGGCGACGGGCTGGCATCGATCCTGCGCAAACACCTTCAGAACAAGCTTGAAACCGTGCGGGACTGGCTGATCGCCAACGGCGCGACAAAATAGTTGTGCCAACCGCCGCCTGATCGCACCATCGCTTCCGGCGGCGCCTGCCGATATTTTACGCCATTCCAAGGGCTTCCTTGTACATTTCCAGAACCGCCTCTTCCTCGGCGATATCGTCCTTGTCGCGCTTGCGCAGCGCGATGACCTTGCGCATCACCTTGGTGTCATAGCCGCGCGCCTTGGCCTCGGCCATCACCTCTTTCTGCTGCTCGGCAATGTCCTTTTTTCCTGCTCCAGCCGCTCGAACCGTTCGATGAACTGGCGCAGCTCGTCGGCGGTCACGCGATAGCTGCTGTCGGGGCCGGGTTGCGGGGTCTGGTCATCCATGAAGGCTCTCCAAGGTCAGGGCTGGACCCCTTGACTACAAGCGCGCCAGTCCCCCCGCAAGCCCGTTTTCGCGCCCTGCCGCTTGCGATGCGCGGCGCGATGCGCTACCCGCAGCCGCACCGATAAAGGTCGATTGGAGGCGTCTGATGGAAATCCTGATCTGGCTCGGCGCGGCGGTCACGCTTGCCGGTCTCGCTCTGCTCGTCTGGTGCATCCTGCGCGTCATCCGCGCCCGGCGCGCCGGCCTTTCCGACGACGACCTGCGCGCCACGTTGCAAAGGATCCTGCCGGTCAATACCGGCGCACTCTTCCTGTCGGTGATCGGCCTGATGCTGGTGGTTCTGGGCATCGTGCTCAGCTGACAGCACCGCCAAAGAACCGCCGGCCGAACTTGACCATCTCTTCCAGCAACGCGGGCGGCGTCCACAGGTCCTGCCCCAACGGCGCCAGCACCTTCATCGCCCGCACCAGGCCCAGCAGACCACCCCTATCGGGCCCGGAATCGGCCCACAGCAGCGGCCCGCCGCGCGCAGGGTCAAAGCCGTAGCCCCGCACCATGCACAGGTCCATGTCCGAGGCCCGCGCCACTGTGCCCTCGCCAAGCATCCGTCCGGCCTCGGCCACCAGCGCCGCGTGCAGCGCCCGCTCCAACGTCACATCGGGCACCTCGGGCAGGTCGCGTTGACCCTCGCGCCATGCGTCCATCCAGCCCGCCAGTCCCGGATCGGGCGCCAGCGCCTGTCCATGCGACGCGTAAAATCCCTGTCCCGGCGTCTTGCCGGCGGCCACCGCATCGGCCCGCGCGTCCAGCAGTGCCAGTTCCGGCACGCTGCCGAAAACCCGCCGCAGACGCGCCACCGTCACGCCGATCCCGTCCGTCTCGATCAGTTCCAGCGGCCCGCGGGCAAAGCCCAGTCGCCGCGCCGCATCCTCGACCGCCTGCGCGCCGGCCCCGGCCCGCATCAGCGCCAGCGCGGCCCGCTGCACCGCCCCCATCAGGCGGTGCCCGATCATGCCGGGCCGGTCGGCACTGCGCAACACGACCCGCCCGGACCCCGCGAAATACCGCATCACGGTCATCACGGCATCGGGTGCCGCACCTTCGGGGACGGCCAACTCGACCAGCGACAACACATGCGCCGGGCGATAGGCCCGCAGCGCCAGAACCTCGACCGCCTCGCCCAGCTGCGCACGCCGCGCAGACGCGCCGTCGCGTCCCGATACCAGGCACCAGACCGTGCCTTTGCGCACCGCCGCCGCGCCGGGATCGCCGCCGCCACCGTCCAGCACGAGGTCGGCGGCCATCAGCACCACCGGATCGCTGCCATGGCTCAGCCGGGCCAGCCGCGAGTCGCGCTCGTTCGGCGTCATCCGCTTGCGCGCCACCGCCCCCTCGTAGACCGCGCGCGCCCGGGCCGCCAACGCGGCACCCGCGGGACCGGGTGACAGCACCGCCACCCGCTGACCGCGATCGAGGCAATAAACCGCCAGTTCCGCCAGCACCGGGTCCGAGCCTGTCAGCACCACGGTACCGATCTCGCGCGCCCTGCCCTCCTGCGCCTCGGGCCAGGCCAGTGCCCGGCGCTCTGCGGCGTAGAGATGTCGCGACGCGCGGGCCTCGGGCCGCCCCAGACAGGCCTCGAACGCCGCTTCCTCGAAGCGCAGCCCCTGTTCATAGGGCAAAAGCTGCGCCGCCTCGACGCAGCGCAGAATGTCGCCCTCGGCCGTGTCGGCGGAGCGCACCCGGGCGGCCACCTCCGCGACCGCGCCACGATACGCGGCCGGGTCGGAAAACCCGCGGTCGATCTGGCTGGCCCGTGGAAAATCCGGCGCCTGGGCAAACCTTCGGGCCGTGGCCAGCGCTGCGGCCAGCGGCGGTTCTTCTGTGACGGCGGCGAACAGCTTGGCAAGGCGCGGCTCGCTCGCATCGAGCGGCCGTCCCGACAAAAGGATCTCAAGGGCCGCCTGCGCCCCCAGAAGCCGCGGCAGGCGCTGCGTGCTGCCGCCGCTCGGCATCAGCCCCAGGCTGACCTCGGGCAGCGCCACGCGGCAGGTTTTGTGCGCCACCCGCGCATGTGCCGCCAGCGCCAACTCGAAGCCTGCGCCCAACGCCGCGCCTTCCAGCGCGGCCACCACAGGCTTGGGGTGGGTTTCGATGCTGCGGGTCAGTGCCCCGATCCACGGCTCGGCCAACTCTCCGTCGAATTCCGACAGGTCGACGCCGGAACAGAACGTGCCCCCCGCCCCGGTCAGCACCACGGCGCGTGCGGTATCATCTTCCGCGGCCCGCTCCAGCGCTGCGGCCAGGTCGCGCCGCATTCCGGGCGACAACGCGTTCGCCTCGCCCCGCGCGAGACGCAGGACGGCCACGCCGTCTGTCAGCTCGTAAATGACTTCGGACACTGCTCTTTTGCGCCCCGGCATACCTCAGATCACAGGCGGATTAGACCCTTACCCCGGGCCCATGCGCAAATGTTTTGAGCGGCCGCAGCAGCGATCAGACCGGCATATTCTCGAACTGTGCCTCGATCGCCTCATCCAGAAGCGTCTCGTTCAGGCGCTGCAGTTGCGACGGCACCGGCTCGCCGGCATGGCGCATCTGGCCCAAAAGCCCCGCCAGCCGCGGTTGAAGCCGATAGCGTTCGGCCTCTTCCAGGTCTAGGATTTGTCGGTGCAACTGTTTGATTTCCTGTGTCAAACTGGTCATGGCATCTCCTCCCAGGGGGCGACCTGCCGCGTCCGGTCGAAATGACCGCAGGGCCCGCGCCACAACCATAGCATGAGACAGCACAGAAACAGAAGCATTGCGCCCCGTAAAAGACGCTTTTCGCGGCTTTCCGCTCGAATTGCGCGGCTTTTGGGCAAACCCGCGCGAAACGGCGTCACCGGGCGTGTGCAAGACCGCCGTCGCGACATCCGGCACAATGGTCGAAACACCAATTCAAAGGCCGCACCGCACGCCGCTGCCTCCCCGGGTGCAAAACCCCTCGGGCGCCAGCTAGCCAAGGCTCGGGCCGCCGGGCATGGGCAACTCGTCATCCGCACCCTCGGCCTCGAACCGGGCGGCGGCACGCGCCAGTTCCTCTTCCACCAGCGTGTCCAGGCCCTCGTCCCCGTCACCGTCGCTTGACAGCAGATCCGGCAGGCCCGCGCCCGCCATGTCCAGATCCGGCAAGCCCGGCATCTCGCCCACCCCCTCGGGCGGCGACAAATCAGGAAGGTCGCCGACATCGTCGATCACGTCCAGCGCGGGCAAGTCCGGCGACGCCTGCGGAAGATCGGGCAGACCGTCACCGCCCCTGCCACCCGCGCCCGCCACCTCCGGCCCCGCGGCGCCCCGCGCCTCGGAGGCATGGCCCCGCGCCCCATCCGCCACCGCGTCTTCCGCTTCGCTTTTCAGAAACATGCGCACCGCGCGGAACCCGTTCAGCTGTCCCAGCCTGGCCGGGGCCACCTTGTGCCCCTTGGCACCGATAACCCGCGCCTCGGTCACCGTTTCGGGCGAGAGTTTCAGGACCGTGCCCGGCACCCAGCGGCAGATATCGCGAAGCGGCAGGCGGATGGGCGCCAGCACCGCGTCCAGCATCACCGGCGCGTTCATCGCGTTCTCTTCCAGCTTGCGGGCCAGCGTGTTGCCGTCCGACGCTTCGACCTCCGGCGCGGGCGGCGGCTCGGGCAGGATCAGCTCCATCATGCCGGTCTTGGCACCGGGACCGAAATCCACGCTCAGCCGGTAAAGGTCGTAGTCCGGCGCCCAAAGCGCCAGTGCCAGCGCCCGCCCATTCTCGACCCGGTCGCCGAACCGGAAGCGGGCCGCGTCCGGCATCCGGTCGCAAGCGTTAACCTGCTCGGCATAACTGTCCAACACCGCATCCATCAACGGCTGCACGATTGCTCCGTCGGTCGGCGTGAAGGGGCGCGGTTTCGCGTCGCCCTGCCGCACCTCGCCCATAAGCTGCACCTCGATCAGAGCCATCACGAACTGCAGGTCCAGCTTGATCGCGCCCGGCGGCCCGTCCAGCCCGTCCAGCAGGATCAGCAGGCCATCCTCGCCCGCCAGCGCCTCGATGCCGGTCAGGGTAACGCTTTCATGTTCGACCATGCGCACGACCAACGGCAATTCGAACTGCGCCGCCGCCGCCTTGGCCAGCGCCAGGCGCAGCGCCTTCGAGGGCGACATCTCACGCGCGTCGAACTCGTCGCGCGCCACCTTGGCCTTGCGATGGATGACAGATGCACTGCTGGCGGGCTCTGCGCTCATGACCTTTTCCTGCCCCTCCTGCTATGGCGGTCGCCGGGTTCGACGCGGCGCACCGGGACGCCCGCCCGCCGGGCCGATCCGGACCGGGCGATTTTGCGGCAGTTAACCGCAAGAAGGTTACGATAGGATTTATGCCCGCTCTACTGCGCCGCCTCGACAGCCGCGCCCTGCACCGCCGGCAGATAGACCCGGAACGCCCCGCCCGCCTGCCCCGGCAGATATTCGATCCCGCCGCCCAGCCGGGCCATGATCTCGCGGCAGATGGCCAACCCCAGCCCCGCGCCACCGGCCTTGTTTTCGCTCACCCGCGAGAATTTCTCGAACACCGTGCCCTGTTGGCCGGCCGGAATCCCGTTGCCGTTGTCGATGAAATCCACCTGAAGCATCCCGTCACGCTCGGCCACACGAATATCCAGACGCGGCTCGGCGGCATCGCAATACTTGCGCGCGTTCGACATCAGGTTGATGAACACCTGCGCCAGCCGGTCGGTGTCTGTATGCAGACGGATCTGGTCGGCGCGCGCGTCACGGCGGACCGCCATTTCCCCCTCCGACAGCCCTGCCGCCACCTCGGCCCGGTCCAGGAGCGGCCCCAGCGTTCCTTCCTGTAGGTTCAGCACGATCTGCGCGTTCTCCAGCACACTGAGATCCAGAAGATCGTCCAGAAGCCGGGTCAGGCGCACCGCCTCGTCATGGATGATCGACGCATAGCGGCTCTGCTCGTCGGGGCGGATCCCGGCACCGTCGCGCAGGATTTCCGAGAACGCCCGGATCGACGTCATCGGCGTGCGCAACTCGTGGCTGATCTGGCTCAGGAAGGCATCCTTCTGCACCGAGATCTGGGTCAGCTTTTCGTTCGCCTGCCGCAGTTGCCGTGCGGTCCGCGCCTGCTCCTCGGTCTTCATTTCCAGCTGGCTGGAATATTCCATGATCTGCGCGGTCTCGTCGGCCACCGCCATCAGGTCCTGCACCGACACGCTGGCGCCGCCCACGATCTGGCTGATCATCGCATGTGCCGTCGCCGCCCCGACCGAGCCCGCCAGCGACCGTTCCAGCCGGCCCAGGAAATCGGGCGTGGGTTCCGGCAGATAGCCGCTGACGCCCTGTTCGCGTGCCGCCTCGGCAAAAAGCGCCTGCGCCTCCTGCGCGCCCATGATCCGCTGTGCCATGATCATCAGGTCCTCGCTCTGCGCCAGCCCACCGGTCCAGCCGCCCGATGGCGTCGAATGGTCGAACACGTTGACGAACTGCGCGCCCTGCAAGCGCTCCACCGGCTGCGGGAAGCTGACCAGCGACACCGCCGCGAACACCACGATGTTGAGCGACAGGCTCCACATGAAGGCATGGATGACCGGGTCCATGCCCTGCGCCCCGAACAGCGCCTGGGGCCGCAACCAGGACAGGCCCATCAGGCCGTTCTCCAGCACCCCTTGCGGCATCACCGCCGAGGCGCCGAAGCTGGGCAGGAACAGGCTGTACATCCAGACGGCAAAGCCCACGGCAAGCCCTGCCAGCGCCCCGCGCCGGTTGGCCCCGCGCCAGAACAGCCCGCCCAGAAGCGCCGGCAGGAACTGCGCCACCCCGACAAAGGAAATCAGCCCGATCGCCGCCAGCGCCGCGCCACCGCCCGAGACGCGGAAATAAAGGTATCCCAGAAACAGGATCACCATGATCGACAATCGCCGCGCCCGGATCGCCACCGTCCGCACGTCGCCCGAAATGACGGCGCTGCCCCCGGTCATCCACAGCCACACGGGCATCACCACGTGGTTCGACACCATCGTCGACAGCGCGATGGCCGCCACGATCACCATCGAGGTGGCGCTGCTGAACCCACCCAGGAACGACAGGACCGCCAACCCCTCCTGCCCGTTCACCAGCGGCAGCGTCAGCACGAAGAGATCCGGGTTGGCGCCCGCGGGGCTGAGGTCGAGGCCCACCGCCGCGATCGGCACCACGAACAGGCTCATCAGCATCACATAGGTCGGAAACGCCCATGAGGCGGTGCGCAGATGCGCCTCGTCCTCGTTTTCCACCACCATCACCTGGAACATCCGCGGCAGGCACATGAAGGCCGCCGCCGACAACAGCGTCAGGCCCACCCAGCGGCTGCCCGGCACCTCCCACCGCGCGATGGCGCTTTCGTCGATCCGCGACAGGGTCTCCTCGACGCCGCCCGCCAGGCCCCAGACCACGAAGATTCCGACCGCCAACAAGGCGCAGAGCTTCACCACCGCCTCCAGCGCGATGGCCATCACCAGGCCATGATGCCGCTCGTTGGCGTCAAGGTTCCGGGTGCCGAACAGGATCGTGAACACCATCAGGCCGAAGGCCACCCACAGCGCCACGCCGGTCTCGCTGATCTCTCCGGTATGGGTGGGGTCGACGGCGGCGAAGGCGGCAAAGGAAATCGTCACCGACTGAAGTTGCAGCGCGATATAGGGCGTCGAGCCGATCACCGCCAGGATCGTGACGAAGACCGCCAGCGCGTTCGACTTGCCGAAGCGGCTGGAAATCAGGTCGGCGATCGAGGTGATGCGCTGGCTGCGCCCCACCCGCACCATCTTGCGCAGGGTCCACCACCAGCCGATCATCACCAATGTCGGGCCTAGGTAGATCGTCAGGTACTCAAGCCCCGACCGCGCCGCAAAGCCGACAGCGCCATAGAATGTCCAGGCCGTGCAGTAGATCGACAGCGACAGCGTGTAGACGATGGGCGAACGCAACCACGTGCCTCGTCCCCGCGCCGCCGCCCGGTCCGCCGCGAAGGCCACGCCGAACAGCAGCGCCACGTAAAGAAGACTGACAAGGACAATGGCGTTGAGCGCGCCCATTCATCCCTCCCGGGAGACACCCACCTGCTCGTCCGCATCGCCTTTCGCACCGGCCGGGTCAGCCGTCTCCGGCCCCGACAACCGCCGCGACACGATCCAGCCCAGCCCGATCAGCGCGCTCCAGCTGAGAAAGATGTAGAACATCACCACGACCGTGCGCGCGCCCTCGCCGGACTTCCACAGAAGCGGCAGCACGAACATTCCCGCGCCCAGCACCGGCAGCAGCCGCGCGGCATCCATCAACCGGCGCTGGAAATAGGCCCGCCGCGCCAGAAATACATGCCCCCGCTCGGGGCTCATGACGGCACCAGCGCCCGCACGGCGTCCAGCACCTCGGCATTGGAAAACGGCTTGGTCATGTAGCGATTGGCCCCGGCCCGCTCGGCCATCTCGAGGTCCTTGGCCTGGCCCCGCGCCGAGAGCATCAGCACGGGCAGGCTTGCAAACTGCGCCTCGGCCCGGATCTCGGACAGGATGTCGAACCCGCTCTTGCCCGGCAGCATCACGTCCAGGATCACCACGTCCGGTTCGCGCGCGCGAACCGCCTCCATCGCGTTCTGGCCGTTGGCGTGGGTCTTCACCTCCCATCCGTCACGGGACAGGATAAAGCTCACCGCCTCGATGATATTCTGTTCATCCTCGATCAGAAGTACGGTCTTCCCCATCTAACCGGCCTCCCCTCCGATCAAAGTCCTCTCCCGTCCGATGACTATTGCGAAACTCGTCGGCCCTGTCAAAAGAACATCGCTCATAACCGGTCCCGCAGGACCGATCCCTCGCGCCGCGCAAGGCAGCCCTCGATCGGACAGATCCGGCAGGTCACTCCCACGGGCCGGCCTTGCTCGCGCTCAGGCCCGCGCCGTTCGGGCAACAACAGCATGTAGGCCCGCGTCAGCGGCGGGTTGTCGAACCCCGCCGGCACCGTCTCCTCGGCAACCGCCAGCGCCCGCACCCGCAAATCGCCCTGAACCAAAACGGCCTGCACCGGGCGCGCCGGCTGGCCCAGTACCTCGTAAAGTGGCCACATGGCACAGCCCGCCCCGCTGCGCGGCGTGGCGAACCCCATGACCGTCTTGCGCAGGATCAGCGCCCCGGCACCGTCCACGACGATCAATCCAACCGGCCCCACCATCTCTTCGGGTAGCATCGCCAGGCGCCGGAACACCTGCGCCAGCGATCTGCCGGTGGCGCGCGCGATGGCGTCGGGCGCCGGGCCATGTGCTGCCAGCTGCGCCTCCATCTCGTCGCGCGGCAGCGCCCGCGCATCCTCAAGCACCTGTGTCAACGCCACCCGGGCCAACGCCCGCGCCGCCCGGTGCTCGATCTCCGCCACCAACGGCTCTACCCGCGCGACCGCACCCCAGCCTTCCAGCTGCGGAAAATGAAAACCGTGGCGCTCAAGGAACGCGTGCATCTCGTCCTGCGGCGAGGTCACCTCCGCGCCGGCCTCGGGCGCGGCTTCGAGGTAACGCATCAGCGCCTCGGCTCCTTCGGCCAGCCGGGCGCCATCCTCGTTGATGTTGCGGTGAAAGCGCATCTGCCATTCGGGCTCCAGCTCCCGCGTCTCGGCCAGTATCGACGCGGTCGAGCGGATCGACGTCACGGTCGAAATCACCTCGTGCAGCGTCGCCGACAGTTCCGGGTCGTGCGCCAGTCGCTCGCTCAATGCCTTCACCGTGCGTTCCAGCGCGTCGCGCTGCCGGCCCAGGTCGGCCAGCCGCCCGGCCCAACCGGGAAAGCGCCCCACGAACTCCTCGACCCGGTCGAGTTCGGGCGCGACTTCGGCATACGCCCCGCCGGTCTTGGTCTCGCCCGCCGCCTCCTGCAAGGCCGCCAGAAGCTGCGACTGCACGCCCTCGGTCAACGTCGCCGGCTCCACGCCCAGGGCCTCGGCGATCTGCAACAGGGTGCGCCCGCCGATTCGACGCCGGTTATGCTCGATCAGGTTGAGGTAGCTGGGCGATATGCCCGCCGCCGCCGCCAATTCGGCCTGCTTCAGGCCGGCCACCAGCCGCCGCTGGCGAATGCGCGTGCCTGCCATTCCGGTTTCGCTCATGCCGATAGTCCCTTTCCACTCAGGCCTTCGCCACCTTTAGAAAACAAATTTACAGATTTCTGCGCTGCATTGAAGATTTTATTTACAAAAAAGGCGTTTGCCACAAGGCGCTTGTTGAACGGTTTTCAGTGGCGCCCAATAATGCCGACAGCACATTTGTGCGTGCGGCCCGGCTTGAGGAGGCCCGGCCGCAGAAACACTCAAGGGAGGGATTCAATGTCCAAAACTGACCTCACGCGTCGTGGCCTTCTGAAGACCAGCGCCATCGCGGGCGCCGGCGTCGCACTGCCGACCATCTTCACGGCAAGCTCCGCCGCCGCGTTCACCAACGAACCCACCGGCGACACCGTCACGCTGGGCTTCAACGTGCCGCAGACCGGCCCCTACGCCGATGAGGGCGCGGACGAACTGCGCGCCTACGAACTGGCGGTCGAGCACCTGAACGGTGGCGGCGACGGCGGCATGATGAACACCTTCTCGTCCAACGCCCTGCAAGGCAACGGCATCATGGGCAAGAAAGTAGAATACGTCACCGGCGACACGCAAACCAAGGCCGACGCGGCCCGCGCCTCGGCCAAGTCGATGATCGAGAAAGACGGCGCGGTGATGATCACCGGCGGCTCGTCCTCGGGCGTGGCCGTGGCCGTGCAGGCGCTCTGCCAGGAGGCCGGCGTCATCTTCATGGCCGGTCTGACCCACTCCAACGACACCACCGGCAAGGACCGCAAGGCCAACGGCTTCCGCCACTTCTTCAACTCATACATGTCGGGCGCGGCGCTCGCGCCGGTGCTGGCCAATGCCTACGGCACCGACCGCAAGGCCTATCACCTGACCGCAGACTACAACTGGGGCTACACCACCGAGGAAGCCGTGCGCGCCTCGACCGAGGCCATGGGCTGGGAAACCGTCGCCGCCGTGAAAACGCCGCTGACGCAGACCGACTTCTCGTCCTACATCGCGCCCGTGCTGCAATCGGGTGCCGACACGCTGGTCCTCAACCACTACGGCGGCAACATGGTCAACTCGCTGACCAACGCCGTGCAGTTCGGCCTGCGCGACAAGCAGGTCAACGGCAAGGACTTCCAGATCGTGGTTCCGCTCTACAGCCGCCTGATGGCCAAAGGTGCCGGCGAGAACGTCAAGGGCATCTTCGGCTCCACCAACTGGCACTGGTCGCTGCAGGACGAAGGCTCCAAGGCATTCGTCAAGTCCTTCGGCACCAAGTACGGCTTCCCGCCGTCCCAGGCTGCACACACCTGCTACGTTCAGGCGATGCTCTACGCCGACGCCGTGGAACGCGCCGGGTCGTTCAACCCCTGCGCAGTGGTCGAAGCGCTCGAAGGCTTCGAGTTCGACGGCATGGGCAACGGTCCGACGCTCTACCGCGCCGAGGATCACCAGTGCTTCAAGGACGTGCTGGTCGTGAAAGGGAAAGAGAACCCCGAAAGCGAGTTCGACCTGCTCGAGATCGTCGAGGTGACCCCGGTCGACCAGGTGACCTACGCCCCCGATCACCCGCAGATGGGTGGTGCCGACGCGACCCTGGGCGAGTGCAACGACGGCGCCTGACCGTACGGGCCTGACCTGACAGACACCGACGCGGGCGCCCCGGCTGCGCCCGCGTCCACCACCAAGCCGGACCACGCGCCCCGCGCGCGTCCGTGATCATAACCGGTATATCTGCAAACCCGAGGGGCACTCCGATGGAAGCCATCATCCTGCAAGTTCTCAATGGGCTGGACAAGGGCTCGGCCTATGCGCTGATCGCGCTCGGCCTGACGCTGATCTTCGGCACTCTGGGCGTCGTGAACTTCGCGCATGGCGCGCTGTTCATGATCGGTGCGTTCTGCGCCGTCACGTTGAGCCGCATACTCACGCTCTCCCGCACCGTCGTCGACGAAACGCAAACCGACTTCCTCGGCAATCCGCTCCAGGTCCAGGTGCCTTACGTGCACGACTGGTTCGGACAGGCCACGGGGGACGCCATCATCGACTGGGCCGTGCCGCTGTCGATCCTCTTCGCCATCCCGGTGATGATGCTGATCGGCGTCGTCATGGAACGCGGGCTGATCAAGCATTTCTACAAGCGCCCCCATGCCGACCAGATCCTCGTGACTTTCGGTCTGGCGATCGTGCTGCAGGAAATCATCAAATATTACTACGGTGCCAACCCGATTCCGACCCCGGCCCCCGAGGCCTTTACCGGCTCGTTCGACTTCGGCGCCATGCTGGGGCTCGATCCCAACGTGGTGATCTACCCCTACTGGCGGATCATCTACTTCGCCTTCGCTGCGGTGATCATCGGCGCGGTCTTCGCCTTTTTGCAGTTCACCACCTTCGGCATGGTGGTGCGCGCCGGCATGGCCGACCGGGAAACCGTGCAGCTTCTGGGCATCAACATCGACCGCCGCTTCACCATCATGTTCGGGCTCGCCGCCGCGGTGGCGGGCCTGGCGGGCGTCATGTACACCCCGATCAACTCGCCGAACTACCACATGGGCATGGATTTCCTCGTGCTCAGCTTCGTGGTCGTCGTCGTCGGCGGCATGGGCTCGCTTCCGGGCGCCGTGCTGGCCGGGTTCCTTCTGGGCATCCTGGAAAGCTTCGCCTCCATGCGCGAAGTGCTCGAGGTCCTGCCCGGCATCAACCAGATCATCATCTACCTGGTTGCCATCATCATTCTGCTGACACGTCCGCGTGGCCTCATGGGCCGCAAGGGCGTCATGGAGGACTAAGCCATGCTCGGTCTGGACAAGAAAGACTTCCGCCTGCTGCTGATCGTCATCGCGATCACCCTGCTGGCGCCATTCATCCTCAACCCCTTCCCCGAAGGCTCGGGCATGGCGCAATTCAACGCGGGCTATCCCGACCTGATGCAGCGCTTCGTGATCTACGGGATCTTCGCCATCGGCTTCAACATCCTCTTCGGCCTGACGGGCTACCTCTCCTTCGGCCATGCCGCCTTTCTCGGGGTGGGCTCCTACGCCGCGATCTGGATGATGAAGCTGGTCACGCTCAACGTGATCCCGGCGATCATCCTCGGCGTGATCATTGCGGGCCTCTTCGCACTGGCGGTGGGATACATCTCGCTGCGGCGCTCGGGGATCTACTTCTCGATCCTGACGCTCGCCTTCGCGCAGATGTCCTACGCCCTGGCCTATTCGGTCCTGACGCCGATCACCGGCGGCGAGACCGGGTTGCAGATCAAGGCCACCGACAGCCCGCTCCTGTCGAACCTTGAGCCGGGCCAGATCGGCCGCGCCAACCTCTTCGGAATGGACATGCGCGCGGGCTTCGATCTGTCGTTCGGCGACTGGCTCTTCACCATCAACGCGGGCTACTACATCGCAGCCGTGTTCATGATCCTCGCCTTCTACCTGTCGATCCGCATCTTCCGCTCGCCCTTCGGCACCATGCTGCGGGCGGTCAAATCAAACCAGACGCGGATGTACTACACCGGCCTCAACGCGCGGCCCTACACGCTGGCGGCCTTCGTGATCTCGGGCATGTATGCCGGTCTCGCCGGTGGCCTTCTGGTGGCGATGGACACCCAGGCCGGTCCCGAACGTATGTTCTGGACCGCCAGCGGAGAGGTCGTCCTGATGACCATCCTCGGCGGCGCGGGCACGCTCATCGGCCCCGTCCTCGGCTCCGGCGCGATCAAGTACATGGAAAACATCCTGTCGAAGATCAACAAGGACATCCTGCACGAATGGTTCGCCTTCATGCCCGACGGGCTAGAGGATTTCGTCATCACCATCGTCTACCCCTTCATCGGCAAGGGCTGGCACCTGACGCTGGGCCTGATCTTCATGGCCGTCGTCATCTTCCTGCCCGGCGGCCTGGTCGAGGGCGGACAGCGCATCGGCCGTCTGCTCCGGGGCAAGAAGGCTAACCCGAACGACGACAAAGCCACCCAATCCACCCCGGCCGAATAAGGAGCGACGACAATGGGAATTCTTGAAGTCAAGAACGTCAACAAGCGCTTCGGCGGCCTTCAGGCCCTGGGGGACGTGAACCTCAGCGTGGCGGAAAACAGCTGCCACGCCATCATCGGCCCAAACGGCGCGGGCAAGTCCACGCTCCTGAACTGCCTGATCGGCAAACTGATCCCCGACACCGGTTCCGTCATGTTCGACGGCCAGTCGGTGCTGGGCCGCAAGCCCTATCAGATCAACCAGATGGGCATTTCCCGCGTGTTCCAGACGCCCGAGATCTTCGGCGACCTTACGGTTTTGGAAAACATGATGATCCCGATCTTCGCGCGACGCGACGGCGCATTCCGGATGCACGCGCTGGAGAACACGATGGACGAAAAACACATCGTCGAGCAGGCCGAGGACATGCTCGAAAGCCTCAACCTCGCCGATTCCCGCCACGACCATGCCGCGGCCATGTCTCGCGGCAACAAGCGGCGGCTGGAAATCGGCATGTGCCTCGCGCAGGAACCGCGCCTCCTGCTCCTGGACGAACCCACCGCAGGCATGGCCCGCGCCGACACCAACAACACCATCGACCTCTTGAAACAGATCAAGGACGAGCGCGACATTACGATCTGCATCATCGAACACGACATGCACGTGGTCTTCTCCCTGGCCGAGCGCATCACCGTCCTGGCCCAGGGCACCCCCTGGTCGAGGACACGCCGGACAAGATCAAGGGCCACCCCAAGGTCCGCGAAGCCTACCTGGGCGAAAGCGCCTGACCGCCATGCCATCGACGCCCCGGACGTGATCCGGGAGCCTGCCCCGGACCTGATCCGGGGCCTCGCCCCCACAGCAAGAGGTCCCGGATCAGGTCCGGGACGGGAGGACACGAAAAATGAACGTCAAACCCGACTTTTCCAAGCACCGCAACCACGCCGAAACCGCCCCCGCCTTCCTGTCGGTCTGGGGGATGCAGGCCTATTACGGCGAAAGCTATATCGTGCAGGACATCTCCTTCAACGTCCACGAGGGCGAGATCCTGGCGCTTCTGGGCCGCAACGGCGCGGGCAAGACCACCACGCTGCGTGCCATCGCCCGGATGGACAACCCACAGCTCGCGCATGGTGAGATCTGGCTCGACCACCAGCCTCTGCACAACATGAAAAGCGCACAGGCCGCCACCTGCGGCATCGGTCTCGTCCCCGAGGACCGCTGCGTCATCCCCGGCCTCACCGTGGAAGAGAACCTGCAACTGGCCCAGATCACTCCGCCCGTCGGCTGGTCCCTCGATCGCCTCTACGAGCTTTTCCCGCGCCTCAAGGAACGCCGCCGCCAGGAAGGCGTGACCCTCTCGGGCGGAGAACAGCAGATGCTCGCCGTTGCCCGCGCGCTGGCGCGCGACATCAAGGTCCTGCTGCTCGACGAACCTTACGAGGGCCTCGCCCCGGTGATCGTCGACGAGATCGAAAAGACCCTGCGCATCATCAAGGAACAGGGCATCACCACCATCCTCGTCGAACAGAATGCCGTGCGCGCCCTCGAACTCGCCGATCGCTGCATCATCCTGGATACCGGCAGCATCGCCTTCGACGGCACCGCGTCCGAGGTGCTGGAAAACGAAAGCCTGCGGGCCGAATATCTGGCCATCTGACGCGGACATCCGCCACGGCACGTCGATGACACTCCGACAAGCCGGCCCGGGAAATCTTTGATTCAGGTTTTCGGCGAAACGCTCTAGGTTGCCATCCGGAGAAGGCCCGTCCCGCAGGGGCTGGGCGGGCCGGAAAGACACGCAAGACCAAGTAAGGGAGGAACCATGTCCGACAAAACCTATCCGCCCAGTGCCGATTTCGCGGCGCACGCGCATGTCGACGCGGCGAAGTATGACGAGATGTACGCCGCCTCGATCGAGGACCCCGAGGCGTTCTGGGGCGCGCAAGGCAAGCGCATCGACTGGATCAGGCCCTACTCCCGCGTGAAGGATGTCGATTACACCTACGGCAACGTTTCCATCAAGTGGTTCGAGGACGGCACGCTCAACGTCGCCGCCAACTGCATCGACCGCCACCTTGCGGACCGCGCCGACCAGACCGCCATCATCTGGGAACCCGACGACCCCTCCGAGGACGCCCAGCACATCACCTACCGCCAGCTGCATGCCGAGACCTGCCGCATGGCCAACGTGCTCAAGAACCTCGGCGTCGGCAAGGGCGACCGCGTCGTGCTCTACCTGCCGATGATCCCCGAGGCGGCCTATGCCATGCTCGCCTGCGCCCGCATCGGCGCCATCCATTCCATCGTCTTCGCCGGCTTTTCCCCCGACGCGCTCGGCGCCCGGGTCGACGGCTGCGATGCCAAGCTCGTCATCACCGCCGACACCGCCCCCCGCGGCGGCCGCGTGACCAAGCTCAAGGACAACGTCAACCAGGCGCTGCGCCGCGACTTCGACGAGGTCAAGTGCCTCGTCGTCAAGCGCACCGGCGACCAGATCGCCTGGCGCGACGGGCTCGATTTCTGGCTGCACGAAGAGGCCGAACGCGTCGAGGACACCTGCGAGCCGGCCGAGATGAACGCCGAGGACCCGCTCTTCATCCTCTACACCTCGGGCTCCACCGGCCAGCCCAAGGGCGTCGTGCACACCACCGGCGGCTATCTGGTTTACGCCGCCATGACGCACGAGATCACCTTCGACTACCACGAGGGCGACGTCTACTGGTGCACCGCCGATGTGGGCTGGGTCACCGGCCACAGCTACATCGTCTACGGCCCGCTCGCCAACGGCGCCACCACGCTGATGTTCGAGGGCGTGCCGACCTACCCGGATGCCTCCCGCTTCTGGCAGGTCTGCGAAAAGCACAAGGTCAACCAGTTCTACACCGCCCCCACCGCCATCCGCGCCCTCATGGGCCAGGGCGACGAATATGTTACCAAGTGCGATCTGAGCGATCTCAAGCTGCTGGGCACCGTGGGCGAGCCGATTAACCCCGAGGCCTGGAACTGGTACCACAACGTGGTCGGCGGCGGGCGCTGCCCCATCGTCGACACCTGGTGGCAGACCGAGACCGGCGGTCACCTGATGACCCCCCTGCCCGGCGCCCACGCCACCAAGCCGGGGGCTGCGATGAAGCCCTTCTTCGGCCTGAAGTTCGAGGTGCTGGACCCTGAATCCGGCAAAACGGTCCAGGGCAACCCCGCCGAGGGTGTCCTGTGCATCGCCGACAGCTGGCCCGGGCAGATGCGCACCGTCTGGGGCGATCACGAGCGCTTCATGAACACCTATTTCCAGCAATACAAGGGCTACTACTTCACCGGCGACGGCTGCCGCCGGGACGCGGACGGCGACTACTGGATCACCGGCCGCGTCGACGACGTGATCAACGTCTCCGGCCACCGCATGGGCACGGCCGAAGTGGAGAGCGCCCTCGTCGCCCACTCCAAGGTCTCCGAGGCCGCCGTGGTGGGCTACCCGCACGACATCAAGGGCCAGGGCATCTACTGCTACGTCACGCTGATGTCGGGCGAGGAACCCACCGAGGAGCTGCGCAAGGAGTTGCAGGACTGGGTCCGCCAGGAGATCGGCCCCATCGCCAAGCCGGACCTGATCCAATGGGCCCCCGGCCTGCCCAAGACCCGCTCCGGCAAGATCATGCGCCGCATCCTGCGCAAGATCGCCGAGGACGATTACGGCGCATTGGGCGACACCTCCACCCTCGCCGACCCCTCCGTCGTCGACGACCTCATCGACAACAGGATGAACAAAAGCTGAGCTCGTAGGGTGGGCATTCTGCCCACCTCCTCGAAGGGCCGGTGCCACGGGCATCGGCCCTTTCACGTGGCTCGTCACCGTCGCGTCGGTCAAAGCCGGCAGTGTGAACGCACAGCGCACAACTGGAAAAGCGGCAGGAACGGGACTATCCTTTGCTCCCAGAAAACCCGTCGGAGGATCCCCCATCGCCCAGCCCATCCGCGCCCTGATCTCTGCCGCCCTCCTTTCCGCGACGCCCGCGCTGGCCGAACAGCCGGTCTCGGGTCAGCTGGGCGAAGGCAAGCCCAACGACATCCGTCTCGAGATGTCGCGCAATGACGACGGAACCATCGCGCTCTCGCAGACCGAGTTCCGCCTGGCCCATGGCGGATATTACCGCCTCAACGTGATCTGCCCGCAGGCGGTCACGCCCGAGACCGGCTTGCACTTCGAGTCCCCCCAACTGATGGAGAACGCGCATATCAGGGTCCTGTCGGTCCTCGAAAGCGAAATGGAATTCTACGCCCAGGGCCTCAGCTTTCGCGCCATCCAGTGCGACGGCAAGGGCGGCGCGAGGTTCAGCTTTCATCCCATGCGCAAGGGCGAATATCCGTTCTTGGTCAAGGACCATTCCGACCCGCCGCAAGAGGCACGCGGGCGGTTCATAGTCGACTGACTCAGCCACAGGCCCGCGGGACCGCCGCGGCCCGACCCGGCTTTGTGCCGCCGCCTGATGGCTAGCCGGCCTTGCGCGTCGCCAGCACCACGCCGAGCCCCGCCACCACCATTCCGCTCCAGGCCACGGGCGGCATCACCTCGCCCACCATGGCCCACGCGATCACCGCCGCCAGTGGCGGCACCAGGAAAAAGAGCGCCGACACCCTGGCCACGTCGCCCACCCGGATCATCGCCAAGAGCAGCCCCACCGCGACCAGCGAGTTGCCCACCACCAGGTAGAAGAGCACGCCCACAAAGGGCCAGCTCCATGTGACCGACAGGTCGTCCTGCATCGCCAGCAGCGGCAGTACGCCCAAAAACCCTGCGGCATATCCGACCAGGTTCGAGGTCACCGGATGATGCCGCAGCCCGAACCGCTTTTCCCAAAGCGACGCCGCGACGATCCCCGCAAGGCCGATCATCGCAAAGACAAAGCCCATGAAGCTCGGCGGCTCCACCGCCGAGCGTGCGCCGATCACCACCGCGGCTCCGATCAGCCCCAGGATCAGCCCGCCCCACTGCCTCCAGCCCACGCGCTCGCCCGTCCAGCGCGGCGCGATCAGCGCCACCAAGACCGGTTGCAGCGTCATCAAGAGCGCCAACGTCCCCACTGCCACACCCGCGTCCAGCGCGCAGTACGACATGCCGAAATAGACCGACTGGATCAGAAGGCCGACGATGGCCAGATGCCCCCATTCCGCCCGGCTTTGCGGCAAGGGCGGGCGCAGCGCCGCCCACAGCACCGCCATGGCCACCACCACCAGCGCGAACCGCAGTGCCAGGATCGTCATCGGCGCGGCATAGTCCAGCCCGACCTTCGCCACGCCATAGCCTCCCGACCACAGCAAAAGAAAGATGACCGGCGCGAGCCGCAGCCAGACGGGGCGGTCTGATGACATGAACGGGGCGAGGTCCTTAGGGTTGATCCGCAAATCGTTATGGGCCGACAGCGCCCCGAGGGACAGCGCTTTCTGCCTGCCGGCCACGAACGGGGGCGGTCGCTGCATGGCTGTCCCGTTCACGACACCGGGTCGCGAACAGGCAAGACAGAACACACCCTTCGCCACAAGCTTTCCCTCGGCCAGCCCTGGGCCGCCGGAAAGAGGGACAATCCGATGCCGACAGACATGCCCTCTGCGTCGCGGCGCGCGCCTCTGCCGTTGGCGCCGGGTACGGTGCAGGGCATCCTCTGCGTTGAGATCGGCATGCTGTTCTTCGTCGGACAGGACGCGCTGATGAAAGTGCTTCTGTCCAGTTATCCGATATGGATGCTGCTCTTTGCCCGCTCGCTCATCTCCGTCGCCGTGCTCGTGCCGCTCATTCTGTGGCTGGGCGGTCCGCACCGCCTGCTGACGCCGCTCTGGCCGGTCCACATGCTGCGCGGCGGGCTCTTCGCCGCGGGTTTCGCGCTGTTTTACGCGGCCTTTCCATTCATGGGCCTGGCCGAGGTCTCGACCATCTTCTTTTCCGCGCCGCTGATCGTCGCCGTTCTGGCCGCCCTGTGGCTGCGCGAGCAGATCGGACGACACCGTATCGCGGCCCTGGGCGCTGGCTTCGCCGGTGTCGTTATCGCGATCAATCCCACCACCCAGGGCCTCTCCTGGGTCTCGGTCCTGCCGCTGGGCTGCGCCATGTTCTATGCCGTGGGTCAGGTCCTGGCCCGAAAGATCGGCGATCGCGAAACCTCGCTGACGCTGGGTCTGCACACGCTGCTCTTCGCCGGCATCTTCATCCTGCCGTTGGGTGGGCTGGTCAACCTCCTGCTGCCCGAGGTCGCCACGCATCCGCATCTCGCGATGCGTCTGCCCGCCACAATTTCGGTGGACTGGCCGATGATCGCCCTCCTGGGCTTGGCCGGCATGCTGGGCTATATCTTTCTATCCCGCGCCTATCAGGTGGCCTCCGCCAGCCTCGTGGCGCCCTTCGACTACAGCTACCTGCCGATCGCCACCTTGTTGGGCTACCTCGTCTGGAACGAGGTTCCTCCCGTGGCCACCTTGTGGGGCATGGGCCTGGTCGTCGGCTCCGGTCTCTATCTCGGCTACCGCGAGTTGCGCGCCACCCGGCACAGCGCGGACCCGGCCCTTGTCGGCGAAAGCGTTTTTCCGCCGACAGCCGTGCCCCTTACGCAGATTCACGCGGATGAAAATGATGTGACCTGAAATGGAACCCTTGGGCTCTAAAATCGTTATGGGTACAGCAAAAGGAAGAGGACCCACATGAAAACCAAGATTACCGCTTTTGTCACCGCAGCCGCTCTGACCGTGACCGCCTGCGACACGATGACCGAAGAAGAACAAGGCGCCCTGATCGGTGCCGGTGCCGGCGCTGTCGCGGCACAGGCGTTTGACGCCAACCTCGGCTGGACCGTGGTGACCGCCGCAGCTGGCGCAGCTGCCGGTGCCCTGATTGCCCGCAACCAGCGCACCAATCAGTGTGCCTATGCGGACGGCCGTGGCGGCTACGTGACGCGCCCCTGCTAACCACCAGAAAATTCTAAGAAACGAATTTTCCGGCCCCACATTCTTCGCACGAAGAATGTGGGGTTTTCCGTTTCAGCCCCGCCCACGATAGGGCGGCACTCCCTGGTCGGGCACCCAGACGCCTGCGGGCATCTCGCCCGTCTGCCAGAACACGTCGATGGGGATGCCCCCGCGGGGATACCAGTACCCCCCGATCCGCAGCCACTGCGGCGCGAGAAAGTCCACCAGCCGCCGCGCGATCGAGATCGTGCAATCCTCGTGAAACGCCCCGTGGTTGCGGAAGCTTGTGAGAAAAAGCTTCAGCGACTTGCTTTCCACCAGCCACTTGCCCGGAACATAGTCGATGACCAGATGGGCGAAATCCGGCTGTCCGGTCATCGGGCACAATGACGTGAATTCCGGCACCGTGAACCGCACGTTGTAGGCCACGTCCGCCTGCGGGTTCTCGACCCGCTCCAACTCGGCCTCTTCCGGACTTTGCGGCACTTTCGTTTCACCGCCCAGCTGCTTGAGATCCTTGTAAATATCCTCGGCCATTTCGTCCTCTTTCAGACCCCGCGCATGTTGCCCCACAGGGTCACATGCAATTGCGGCAACACCCGCGCGTCATACCATTTCTCTTCGGTCACACGGGCAACCAGCCAGCGCATCCGCGCCTCCAGCCCTTCACGATCGACCGTCGCCGTGTCGTCATCAGGTGGCGGCGGCGTATGGTTGCCCGGCTGCAGGTAGACGGGCAGCTGCGGAAACATCGCCGCGGCCTCGCGGGCATAGGCAAAATCCGCCTCGTCGAACACCACCAGCTTCAGGATCGTCTGCGTGCCCTGTCCCGCCTCGACGCATTCGGCCACCAGCCCCCAGTCGGTCAGCATCCCGCTCGACGGCGGCTTGGGCGACAGCACCAGCATGTCCAGTGCCTCGAACCAGCCGCGCACGACCGAGCCTTGGGTTTCCATGGCAAAATAACAGCCCTGTTGCTGCCCCAGCCGGATCAGCTCGGCCATCGGCTGGATCGCCGGATTGCCGCCCGACAGCGTCACCAGGATCGGCTTGCCCCCCGACAGGCGCGCCACCTCCTCCATGATCGCCTCGGGCGTCATTGCCTTCCACGTGTCGCGATAGTCGTTGTCCACCGCGTGCATGCTGTCGCACCACGAGCACCGGAAATCACAGCCCCCCGTGCGCACGAACACCGTCGGCTGCCCGATCAGCGCGCCCTCGCCCTGGATCGTCGGCCCGAAAATCTCGGACACGCGAATGAGGCGCTTGTCGCTCACGGCCGATACTCCGCCCATGTCTTCGGCGTCTCGCTCACCTTCACCGCACTCACCTCGGGCCAGCGCGCATGGCACCAGTCGTGAAAATGTTTCGCCAGCCGCTCGGCGGTCACGCAATCGTCTCCCAGAACATCATTCAGGTGCCGGTGATCCAGCGCCTCGTCGACATACCGCTTGAACGCGCCCAGATCGTGGTAATCCCGCACGAACCCGTGCGCGTTCAACGCTTCAGCCCGCAATTCGATCACGACCACATAGTTATGCCCATGCAGCCGCGCGCATTGGTGATCCTCGGGCAACCCATGCAACTGGTGCGACGCGGAAAAGTGAAACTCCTTGGTGATCGTGTACATCACGCCACCCCTGTCGCCGCTTTCCAGAACGCCTCATCCGCATAGGCGGTCGGGTCCGGGACACCCGCCAAATGAAACGCCTCGCGCCGCTCCACGCAGGTGCCGCAGCGCCCGCAATGCACATCCCCGCCCTTGTAACACGACCATGTCTCGGCAAAGGGCGTTCCCCACTTCGCGCCTTCGGTGACGATATCCGCCTTCGACCCCGTCAGGAACGGCGTGTAAAGCTGCAATTCGGCCACGCCCTCCAGTGCCTTGTCCTGCATCGCCTGAAACGCCTCGACAAAACCGGGCCGGCAGTCGGGGTAAATGAAATGATCCCCGCCATGCACGGCGGCCGCCACCGCCTCGGCCTTCTCGGCGGCGGCCATGCCGAACGCGATGGCCAGCATGATCGCGTTGCGGTTCGGCACGATGGTGATCTTCATCGTCTCTTCCGCGTAATGCCCGTCCGGCACGTCCACATCGTCGGTCAGAGCCGAGCCCGACAGAGCCGCGCCCACGCCCGAGATGTCCACAACCCTGTGCGGCACGCCCAGACGGCGCGCACAGGCCGCGGCGAATTCAACTTCCTTCACGTGCCGCTGGCCATAGTCGAAAGACAACAGCCCCCGCAGCGTGCCCTCGCCCGCCACCTTGTGGGCCAGCGACACGGAATCAAGCCCGCCAGAGCAGATCACGATCGTATCCATAGATTTGGTCCTTGTTTTTTAACGCGGGTAGGCTGCGACCGCAGGGTGCTCACCTAGCGGGTTCGGCATCTTCTTGCAAGACCCGCGCCGCCACGTTGCGCGCCGACCACCACCAGAACCGCCACATCAGGAACACGCCCGCGAGAGCCAGCCCCACCGCCAGCCCCAGCCAGATGCCCACGCCGCCCCAGCCCAGCCGGAACCCCATGGCGTAACTGACCGGCACGCCGACGACCCAATAGCTGACGGCGGCGATCCACATCGGCACGCGCGTGTCCTGCACGCCCCGCAACAACCCCAGCGCCATCACCTGCGCGGCGTCCACCAGCTGAAACAGCGCCGCCGCCGCCAACAGTCCGACCCCCACGGCGATCACCGCCGCCCGATCGGGCTCATCGGGGTTCAGGAACGCCGCGATCATCGGCTCCGGCAGCGCCAGGAACAGCACAACCGTCACCGCCGCAAAGGCGCCCGACAGCGCCAGCACCACCTTCGCGCCGTCGCGCAATCCCGGCCCGTCCCCGCGCCCGAACGCGTTGCCCGCCCGGATCGTGGCGGCGTTGCTCAGCCCCACATGCACCATGAAGGTCAGCGAACTCACCTGCAGCGCGATCCCGTGCGCGGCCAGCGCGATCGTGCCCAGCCAGCCCATCATCACCGTCGAGGCCGCGAACAGACCCACCTCGGCCAGGCTGGTGATCCCGATCGGCCATCCCAGGCGAAACACCTGCCCGAACGCTTCCCAATCCGGCCGCCACACCCGGGAAAACAACGCGTGCTCGGGCGTCACCTTCGCGGCATAGACCGCCAGCGCCACGAAGCTCGCGCTCGTCACCACCAGCGACGCCACGGCGGCCCCGCGCACCCCCATCTCCGGCGCGCCCCAGTTGCCGAAGATCAGCGCGTAATTCACCACCACGTTCAGCCCCACGGCCGCTACGGTGACCCACAGCACCACCTGCGTCCGTTCCAGCGCCGCCAGGTGCGATTTCAGCACCATCACCAACAGGGCCGGGAACAACGCGAACCCAACGATCTCGGCATAATCCCCCGCCAGTGCCGCGGTCCCCGCCTCCTGCCCCGTGGCCAGGAACAGCGGCCCCGACCAGATCATCACCGGCAGCGCGCAGGCAGCGAACAGCACGGAGGCCCAGCCTCCCATCCGCGTCACCCGCCGCACCTGCGTCTCGTCTCCGGCGCCTTGCGCCGCCGCGACCAGCGGCATCACCGCCCAGGCAAAGCCCGACCCGAAAATGAACAGCACGAAAAAGAGCGTGCCCCCCAGTACCTCGGCCGCCAGCGCCTCGACCGAGTACCAGCCCAGCATCAGCGCATCCGTGAGCGTGATCGCCATCTGCGCCAGGTGGCTGCCCACCAGCGGAAGCCCCAGCTTCAGCGCGGCGCGCCCGTGCTCGCGATATGTCATCTCCCCGCTCATGGCAAAGCCATTAGAGGGTTTCCCGCGCCGGCAAAACCCCTTTCACCCGGCCCGCACAACGCCGCGCGGCGTCCTACTTTTTCTTGCCCGAAATACTCATGGCGCAGTGGCGCCCTACAGCACCGCCGCTACCAGTTGCAGCGACACCACCGCGATCAGCGCACCGGCGGCAATCTCGATCACCGGCAGGGCCTTGGCCCCCGCCCCGCCCGTGGCCAACCGCGCCAGCACGCCTTGCCGCAGGCTGACAGCCGCCAGGGCCACCACCATGGTGACGCTCGCCGTACCCAGCCCCATGATGAACGCGCCCGCTATGCCCGCCAGGTCGATCCCGAAGCGCCATGTCAGGATCAGCAGGAACAGCGCCCCGGTGCAGGGCCGGATCGCCACCGCACCGACCAGCGCCACCGCCTCGCGCCAGCCATGCACGTTGGCCGCTTCCTCCACGCTCGGCCCGTGCCGGTGCCCGCATGAGGAACACACCCCGTCGTCGTGATCATGTGCATGGTGATGATGTTCGTGCTCGTGGCTTCGCGCCCTGGTCCGCCACAGCTTCATCGCGCCGCGCAGCACCAGCCACAGACCCACCAGCGCGATCGCGCCGTAGCTCGCCGCCGTCAGCGTCCGGTCCGCCAGACCCGTCACCGCCTCGCGCCCCAGCCCCAGCGCGTAAACCCCCGCATAAACCAGAAAAACCGCCGCCGCCGCCTGCACCAGGCTCGACGCCAGCGCAAGGCTTACCAACCGTTTGACCGGCACCGCCCGGCCCACGCCGTACCCGCCGATCAGCAGCTTGCCGTGCCCCGGCCCCGCCGCGTGAAAGAAACCATAGGCAAAACAGATCCCCCACAGACCCAGCAATGCCCCGGCCTCCCCGGCCCGCAACTTCTGCAGATAGCCCGCCATCGACTGCTGCACCTCGCGCTGGCCCTCCAGCGCCCAGGCCTGCAGGTCAGCGGCCCCGCCAAAACCCCACAGCCAGACCGCCAGCGCCGCCACGCCCAGCCCGAGTGCCGTCACGACCCCGCGCACGTCACCTCGGCGGTAAAGGCAAAGTGGACACCCACCTTCGCCTCTTCAAAGAACATCTCGTCATCGCTGTTGCCCATCTCGGCCACCCGCGCATCGGCCGCCTCCTTGTCCGGCGGCATGATCTGCGCCGCGCAGCCGTCGGGCAGGCCGTCCATCCCCACAAGGCTCAGCGCCGCGTAATAATAGGGGTCGTACGGCTGCAGCCGCAGCGTGTCACCCGCGCCAATCTCTACCGCCTCGACCGGCCGACGATGCCGCGTGACCAGCGCCCCGTCCTGCATCCCCACCGACAGCGCCTTTGCCGGACCAAGCTCTACCGCCCGGCCCTCGTGAGTGGCAAAAAGCGCGCCGTCAAATCCCTCGGGCCAGTCCTGAAGGTCGAATCCCAGCAGCACCGTTTTCTCCTCGTCCGTCAGGCTCAGATCGGCGTCGGTATCGAGCCCCCGGTCACTCAGTACCAACATGGTGAACAGCGGGTCGTAAAGCCACGTCACCTCGATTGCATCGACACGCCCTTCCGCATCGGTCTCCAGGGTCAGCGTCACATCGACGAAGACATGCGGATGCGCCCGCGCCATCGGCGCGGCGATCAGGCAGAGAAGAAAGGTCGAGACGCGCCACATGCTCACAAGCTCTAGGCCGAAGCGACCGTCACCGCAAGCACCGCTCGCCCGGCCAGCCGTCAGGTAGCGGCAGGCCGCCAGCCCCCGCCCCCGCAAGACATTCAGGAGTTCAGGCACGTCCGGCATCGCCTTGCGCATCAGCCGCGCCTCGTGCCGCTTCAGCACCGGCCGCGCCGTCTGGCCATAGCTCGTCGGCAGGCTCCGCAGCTCGGGGAACAGCGCCAGCACCTCCTGCCGCGTCTCGTCCCCGAACCCGTTCAGCCCCAACTCGCCGGGAAAGAAGCTTTCGCTGGCGCAACCACTCGATTGAACCACCTGATGGTGGTCGAACAGCAGGTGATGATAGGACACGCGCGGCACCGTCTCCGTGCGCACCCCCTGCCCGTTCTCCAGCAGGCGCACCGGGCACAGCGCCTCCTCCGCGCCGGTCAGCAGCGCCACCGACGGATCGCGGATCAGCAGCCGGTGCTGCGGCGATACCAGGATATCGCGCTCCGGCACCCCCGGCGCCAGCGCATCCTTGCAGATCCGCACCGGCCGGAACGCGGCCATTTCCGGTCCGGCGTAAAGGTCGATTTCCCGGTGCCCCGTCCAGGTCAGCGCCTGCGGCCCGTGATCGCGGGTCAGCACCATGTCGCCCGCCCTCAGGTCCTCCACCGGGCGCGGCCCCAGCGGCGTGTCGATCAGCGTCCCTTTCACGAAACAGGGCGGCTCGTCGGCGCCGTTGATGGTGATTGTTATGGTCGAGCTGCCTCGAGTGGAGTTGACCGTGAACACCTCAGTCAGGGTCTCGCCGCTGTCCAGGGCCTGGATCGCCGCGTTTGAATTGTCGGCGCGGTAGGTCCAGTTGCCGTTTCTGTCGATGACCAGCCGGCTGCCATAGGCGCCGTTGATCGTCGCCGGTGTCCACTGCCCCGCATCTCCCAGCAGCCCGCTGAAATCGATATCGCCGCTCGCGGTCAGGAACCCGCCGACAACGCCCTCGTCCTCGGTCACCTCGCCCGTATCCGGCACCGGAAATCCCATCAGGCCACCGATTTTCCGTCGGCGGCTATGCCGAAGGCGCGCACGCGGTCCCGTGCCCCTGCCCGCAAATCGCCGCGCACCACCTTCCGCGCCGCGCCCGCCTTGCCCAGACGGGCATAATAGAAAGGCTCCTGTGGCGGATCGCGGGCGATATGGCGCGCCACGATCCGTCCGTGATCGAACGGCGCCAGAATATCCAGGAACCACAGGTTTCGCCCGGCGGTCCACTCGGCGGCCTCCGGCGGCGTCCGGTCGAACAGCATCCGCTCGCTGACCTCGTCGCTCAGCCGCGCCCAGATCACCGCGGCACAGACCTGCCCCGCGTCATTGTCGAAAAACCGCACGCAATCCGCGTTCACCGCCGGCACGAAGATCCGCGCCAGCCCCGCACCGGGAAACCGACGGTGGAGCGGGCAGAAGCCCGCAAGGAAATGCAACTTGCCCAGCGCCAGCAACTGCCGGTCGAATTCAGTCGATTCGCCTGAGAGACCGCCCATGCGCGGCCTTGCCTGTTCGTTCCTGCCCATTCCGCCGTTTTTCTGTTTATGTCCGGAATGACAAAACCCTAGGCCAAGGCCGCGAATCGCACAACTACAGATTTATTTTGGACACCCCTGCTCGGCGAATGCGTGCTCAGTGCGTCCACGCCCCGCGCCGGTTGGTCGCAAAGTTCTCGCCATATCCGCCCTTGCGGATGTTGGGCTTGCGCTTGTGCGGCTCGGCCACGACCACGTCGATCCCGTGCTCCTTGGCATAGTCCAGCGCGGCCTCCTTGCTGGCGAACCGCAGCTTGACCTGCGCCTGGGTGTCCGATGAACTGGTCCAGCCCATCAGCGGGTCCACGTCGCGCCCGGTCTCGTTGACATGCTCCAGCACCCAGGTGTTGGTCTTGGCCTGCCCCGACTGTGTGGCGGTGCGCGCTGGCTGGTAGATACGTGCTGGCATGGCGTCTCTCCTGAAATGCGCGCCCGTTATCCCAAAATCAACGTCGCGCGGCAAGGCCACAAATTGGCCCGGCCGCGCGATGGAACCACGCACCGCCGCCACTCGTTTGCAACCCATGTGAACCTAGGAGGACACAATGCGATTTCACCCCATAGCGCACACCACTTTCTTCATGGCGGCAACTGCGCTCGCCACCGCTCCGGCCCTCGCCGACACAGATCAGGGCAATGGCTTCACGGCCCAGGTCGAAGGACCGGATGATGCGATCACCGGCACCGTGCGGATCACCCCTACCGCCTCGGGCGTGATGCTCGTCAGCGTCGACCTCGAAGGCGTCCCGGCCGGAACCCACGGCATCCATATCCACGAGACCGGCGATTGTTCGGCGTCCGATTTCAAATCCGCCGGCGGGCATCTTGCCGGCGATGCCAAGCACGGCGTCCTTGTCGAAGGCGGCCCGCACCCGGGCGATCTGCCCAATGCCGAAGTGGGCGATGACGGCAGGCTCGTGGTCAACCACTTCAATGAACGCCTGACGGCAGAGCAACTCACCGACGACGACGGGGCCGCGTTCATCGTGCATTCGGGCGCCGATGATTACGAGTCGCAGCCCTCGGGAGATGCCGGCTCGCGGATCGCCTGTGGCGTCTTCGAACCCGCCAGCTGAGGCACCGTTCCAGGTGGGGTTGAACTGCCCTGCCGACACATCAAGTATGGGGCGTTAACGAAAGGACCTTCGTTCATGCCCTATGCCCACTCCGACAAGACCACGCCGATGCTGCACGCCCCCGCGCCGGACGTTAAGTCCCGCGAGAAACTGGAGGGTGGCAAGCGCTTCGAAATGGTGACGGAGTTCCTGCCCGCAGGCGACCAGCCCACCGCCATCGCCGAGCTGTCGATGGGTGTCAAAGACGGCGAGCGGGATCAGGTTCTGCTGGGCGCCACGGGCACCGGCAAGACCTACACCATGGCATCGGTGATCGAGGAAACCCAGCGTCCCGCCATCATCCTCGCGCCCAACAAGACCCTCGCCGCCCAGCTCTACGGTGAGTTCAAGAACTTCTTTCCCAACAACGCGGTCGAGTATTTCGTCAGCTATTACGACTACTACCAGCCCGAGGCCTACGTGCCGCGCTCGGACACCTATATCGAGAAGGAATCCCAGATCAACGAACAGATCGACCGGATGCGCCACTCCGCCACCCGGGCGCTGCTGGAGCGCGACGACGTGATCATCGTGGCCTCGGTCTCCTGCATCTACGGCATCGGGTCGGTCGAGACCTACGGCGCCATGACGCAGGACCTCAAGGTGGGCTCCGACTACGACCAGCGCGCCGTCATGGCCGATCTCGTGGCCCAGCAATACCGCCGCAACGACCAGGCCTTCCAGCGCGGCTCCTTCCGGGTGCGCGGCGACAGCCTCGAGATTTTCCCCGCCCACCTGGAAGACCGCGCCTGGAGGCTGAGCTTCTTCGGAGAAGAACTTGAATCCATTACGGAGTTCGATCCCCTGACGGGCGAGAAGACCGATTCTTTCGACCAGATCCGCGTCTACGCCAATTCGCACTACGTGACGCCCAAACCGACGATGCAGCAGGCGATCATCGGCATCAAGAAAGAGCTGCGCACCCGCCTCGACCAACTCGTCGGCGAAGGCAAACTGCTCGAGGCCCAACGCCTCGAGCAACGCACCAATTTCGACATCGAAATGCTCGAGGCGACGGGCGTCTGCAACGGCATCGAGAACTATTCACGCTACCTCACGGGCCGCGCCCCGGGCGAGCCGCCCCCACGCTGTTCGAGTTCATCCCCGACAATGCCATTGTTTTCGCCGACGAATCCCACGTCTCCGTCCCGCAGATCGGCGGCATGTACAAGGGCGACTACCGGCGCAAGTTCACCCTGGCCGAGCACGGCTTCCGCCTGCCCAGTTGCATGGACAACCGCCCGCTGAAGTTCGAGGAATGGGACGCCATGCGCCCGCAATCGGTCTTCGTCTCCGCCACGCCCGCCAAGTGGGAGATCGAGCAGACCGGGGGCGTTTTCACCGAACAGGTGATCCGCCCCACCGGCCTGCTGGACCCGCAGGTCGAAATCCGCCCGGTCGAGATGCAGGTGGATGATTTGCTCGACGAGGTGCGCAAGGTCTCTCAGGCCGGCTACCGCACCCTTGTGACCACGCTGACCAAGCGCATGGCCGAGGACCTGACAGAGTACCTGCACGAACAGGGCATCCGCGTGCGCTACATGCACTCCGACATCGATACCATTGAAAGAATTGAGATTCTTCGCGACCTGCGCCTTGGCGCCTTCGACGTTCTGATCGGCATCAACCTGCTGCGCGAGGGGCTTGATATCCCCGAATGCGGCCTCGTCGCCATTCTGGACGCGGACAAGGAAGGCTTCCTGCGCTCCGAGACCTCGCTGATCCAGACCATCGGCCGCGCCGCGCGCAACGCCGAGGGCCGCGTCATCATGTACGCCGACCGCATGACCGGCAGCATGGAACGCGCCATCGGCGAGACAAACCGCCGCCGCGAAAAGCAGATCGCCTACAATGAAGAACACGGCATAACCCCCGAAACTATCAGGAAAAATGTCGAGGACATCCTGCAAGGTCTCTACAAGGGCGACGTCGATATGAACCGCGTGACGGCCAAGGTCGACAAGCCCCTCGTCGGCGCCAATTTGCAGGCTCATCTGGACGGGCTGCGCACCGAAATGCGCAAGGCGGCCGAGAACCTCGAATTCGAAGAAGCCGCCCGCCTGCGCGACGAGGTCAAACGCCTCGAAGCCGTCGACCTCGCCGTCCACGACGACCCCTGGCCCGTCAGTCCGCGGTCGAGGCCGCGTCGGACGCCGCCACGAAGTCACAGGGGCGCTCGACGGCCGGCAGGCCGGGGCAACGGGGTGGGAATGTGAAGCGGAAGAAGCGAAGTTAACTTTGTGATAATCTTGCCTATGGCATTGTGCGTTTCATGCACAATCGAAACTCGCCTTTATCGCCGGAAATATGGCTGAACGACCTGTTTGCGTCCAAAGCCGTACAGCAAGGCGGTGTGATAAGAAAGGCGCGCGACATTGAGCGTTTCGCAGGAATGGACAGATTTCTGAGCGAGGTTGACAGGCGCGGCTTTCAGGTCGCGGAAAATGCAGGGCAGATCGTCATTTTCTGCAACCGCGCTCCTGTCCGGTGGATTGCGCGCGACGGCCCGCTTTCTTGAAAAGAAAGCGGATCGAAATCTTTTCAAGATTTCGTCCACCGTCACCCTCAAAACACCCCCGCCACCTCGTACATCACCGGCTCGAACCGCGAGCACATGGCCGCAAATTCCCGGTTCCGCCGCCGCATTTCCTCAGACCGCAGCATCGCCTGAAAATCCTCCCTTCGCTCCCACTGCGAGTAATTGGCGATCCGCGTCTGCGCGTCGTTCACATGCAGCGCGGCGGCGATGAAGCCCGTCTGCTTCGAGATGAACTCCGCATAGGCCGCCTCCAGCGCCTCCAGCAAATCCGCGCAGGTTCCGGGCGAGCATTCGAACGTGGTCAAAACGGTCTGGCACGTGGCCCCGGCTTCGATCTTCAACATGGCACATCCTCCTCGACCCAAGCCTAGCACAAAGCGTCTTCAAAACGAGATCGTATCCACCAACCGCACCCGCACGCCCTCGATCACCTGCTCCTGCCCCGGCACGCGGGCCGTCCTCAGCGTCTTTTGCTGCTGCAGGATCCGGTCCACCACCGCCTGATCCCGCGCCGACAGCCGGTTCTCGTGGCAGGCATCCGTCCGCGCCCACAGGTTGCGCGAGATCGGCCCCGCGATCGCGCTGGCCACCGTCTCCTGGCTGAAATCGCGGGCCACGATCCGCCGGTCGCGCTCCAGCGTCTTCAGCGTCTCGACGAAAATGTCCACTGTCTCCTGAAAGCTCATATCGCGGGTCTTGAGCTGTTCCGGCGTCGCCCCTGGGTCCTCGACACACCGCCGCGCCGCGAACAACCAGTCATGCACGATATAGACCGGGCCATAGCTCCACGGGGAAAACCCCCGGAACGCCTGCGCCACACGCGGGATCGACCCACCATCGGTATACATCACGCCCGGCGCGATCACCGCGGGCTCCTCGCCCTCGGGTCGGGTGAAGCGCAGCTCGAACCCTGGCACCGGCACATAGACGAACCGCCCGCCGCTGCCCGAAGCGGAAGTGCTCTGCTCCAGCCAATAGACCGACACCGCGCCGTCGAACCGCCCCGCGCGGGCGCCTTCGAAATCCACCTCGGCACAGCCCGCAAGCGCTGCCAACGCGAACAATATCGCTCCCATCCGCCGCATCCAGACCCCTCCATTTCAACCGTCGCGCCACGTCAGCATGGCACGTTTCCGCCGATTGCCCAAACGCATCGGAACCTTTCCGACCCGGACGCGGTTCATTCGCCGACCGCCACGGGGGGTGCGCCATGGGGCCACCCGGCGTTCGCCAAGAAAAGGAGTATAATGATGAAATCGTTTCTCAGAACCACCGCGCTGGCAGCGGTGCTTTCCCTGCCGCTCGCCGCGACCGCCGACGAAACCACCGTCTCCGACATTTCCGTCGAGGCAGACCTGAGTTCCATCCAGAACGCCACCGCCGCCGGTGTCTGGGCCAACCTGCCCGCCGATCTCGAAAGCACCCTGGCCGTGCAACTGGCCGACCAGATCGCTGCCGATGGCGAGGACGGGGCCCAGATCATGATCGACATCACCTCGGTCGAACTTGCCTCCTCGTTCGAGAGTGTCGCCGATCTGGCCGATTCGAGGATCTCCGGCGACGTCGTCATCGAACGGCCCGGCGACGAGTACGACCAGGCCTACAGCCTGACCGTCAGCGCCGAACAGGCCGCCGTGTTGCTTCCGGCCGGCGCGGACATCATGCTGCTCGCCCCCGGCAGCATGGAATTCTACAACGCGATGGTCGGCGCATTCGCCAACAACATCGTCGAGAAGATGCAGTAAAAACCGCCCCGCGTGATGCATCGCCCGCGCTGGTTCCGACCGGGGCGGGCTTTTTCGTGTCAGACCCGCAGCGCGCGCTCCGACAGCTTGCGGAAATAGGGGGCGTGATGGTGCAGGTAGTCCTGCAGATGCGGCACCCGTTCGACCAGCGCCTCGAATTCCATCTCCTTGCGCAACATCTCCTCGGGGTCGGCCGTGCGAATGCCCGATGACGTGCTGGCCTCCTCGTGCCACGCGCTGACATGCTCCCAGTCCTCGGGCGGGGCCTGCCAGTCGAATGCCGTATCGGTATAGTCCAGCCCGATCCGCGCCCAGAGCGCGCGCATGATCCCCTTGGGATCGGCCCGCACCGCCTCGGCCTCGATCACCACGGGCGACAACCCTTCGGCCTCCGCCGCCTGGTATAGCTGCCATTGCGCCTCTATGCCGACTTCCTCTCGCGTGAAATCCGGGTCCAGCTTGTGATAGCTCAAGAGCGACGCCACCGGCGGTCGCACCAGGAACACATGCGTGATCCGGCGCAGCATTTCGCGGTCCCCGAGCATCCGTGGCACCACGTAGAACGCCATGTCCTTGAAAAAGACCGGGCCAGCCTCGGCCCGCTCCTGCAGCATGTCGCAGATGCCTTCATAGGTGGTGGGATGCCCCGGCACCGGCTCGAAGCCGGGAAAATCACGGCCCTGGCCCACGTAATAGTCATACATGAACGGCTCGTGCAGCACGTCCAGATCGCCGCGCTCGCGCATGATCCGCTCCGTCGCCGTGGACATCGACCGGGGATGCGCCCAAAGCGCGATGATCTTGTGCATGCGGCAGCCCTCCTGCCCCGAGCCTACGTCGCGCGCGGCAGAGTTGCTAGGTCTTTGTCACATCAGGATTTCCCGCGACAGCGCCCCCTCGTCGGTCAGCGACATGGGCCGCGTGGTGGACCCGTCCCTGTAGGCGATGCATTGCCAGGGGCGCCTGCCCCGACCCCACGCCCACGATCACCTCTGTGCCAGCCTCGGAAGAGCTCGAACTCAGCACGACGACCTCCGCGTTGCCCGTCTCTTCGGTCACCGCCCGCAGGCAGGCCTGCCCGGCGGCATCCGGCGTGTCTGCCGATGTTGCGGTGGTCCCGGCCGCAGGATCATTGCCGCCTTCCACCAGGTAGTCGCCGGCGGCCCAGCCCTCGACCCCCGGGTCGGCCAATGTCGCCACCCTGCACCAGCGCCGCGCCTCCTCCATCCGGCAGCCCAGGTTGCGAACGTTCTGTCCGTTGGTCAGCGTCGTCACCACAGCCGCGTCGCCCGACGGGGCCGCGCGCAGGTTCAGCACGCCGCCACCCGAGGTCGCCACGCGCAAGAAATCCGGCCCGCCCTGCAGCCCGTCGGCATAATCGTTCTGGACCGTGTCACCGGTCGCACCGTCGATGCTGATGGAAAGCTCGTAATCCGAGACCTCCTCGCGCCGCGCCGCGCTGCGCATCATGTAGACCGAGATCGTGTATTCTCCCGACCCCGGCAGCACTCCGTCAAACCGGTTCAGGTCGGGCACCATCTCACCCATCATTCCGGCATTGGCCAACGCTTCGTCACCCGGTCCCTTGCCGGGCGCATAAACGTTGAAATACGTGGCCAGGTTGGACGGCTCCAGCCTCACCTGCATCCGCTGCCCGGCCTCTGCGCCCAGGGTGTAAAGCACGCTTTCATATCCGGTGATCCTGTCGGAGATCGTCGTGCCGTTGGTGCCAGCGGCAAAGCGGACTTTTTCCGTCCGCATTTCATCCTGCGCCCAAAGGACCGCTGATGCGCCGAAGGTCATCGCGATCGCAACGCCTAGAACCCGTCCGTTCATCCGGGGTCTCCCTCATCCCATAACTGTGCAGTCAAAGGCCCTGAAAACCGGAAAAAACACCTTCTGGAAACCAAGGAGCCCGCACGCCGGACGGCCTGCAGGCCCACTACAGCGCATCTCATGCACCAGCGGCCAGAATCCGGGTCGCTGGTCGTTGCTGATCCTCTTCCGCCCGAAGGCGGCGCCCCGAAGCTTCAGAAATCGAACAGATCTTCCAAAAAGCCGCCACGCTTCTTGCGCTTCTGCGGGCGGCCATCGGCCTGCCAGACGCGGGCGTCGGGCGCCTCGGGGGTGGTCCGCTCGATGATCTTGTCCAGCTCGCCGCGATCCAGCCACACCCCGCGGCATTGCGGGCAATAGTCGATCTCGACACCGGCGCGGTCGGTGATCACCAGCGTTTCTCCGTCAACCGGACATTTCATCGGGCAGTCCTCCTGTAATCCTACTCATGGCGTTTCAGATGGGCATCACCCGCCGGTTTCTCAAGCCTCGGCACTATGCATCGCCCGCACCGGCGGTCCGCTGCACACCCGGATCACCCTCGCCGCAGCACACGTCCGTCCGTCACCAACAGCCCCAGCGCAATCAGGCCGAAGCCGCCCCAGGCCGCCGCTCCCAGCCGCTCGTCCAGAAAAGCCGCGCCAAGCCCGGCGGCAAAGGGCGGGATCATCAGCGTCACCAGCATCAGGTTCGCCGCCCCCGCGCGCCGCAGGATGGCGAAGTACAACAGGTAGGCCAGCGCCGTCGACAGCGCCGCAAGCGACAACAGCGCCGCCCAGACATGCACCGGCAAGTCGAACCGTGGCACCCCGTCCACCCACAGGGCCACCGGCAGCATCAGCAGGCTCGACCCCGCCAGCATTCCCAGCGCGTTCATCTGCGGCGGCTGCCCCGCCAGCGCCCGCTTGGCCCAGACGCTGGCCAGCGCATAGCTCAGCGCCGCGCCCAACACCGCAAGCTGCGCCAGGTTGCGCAGGTCCACGCCGCGCAACAGGTCCGGCCCCATGATCGCCGCCACCCCCGCCAGCCCCAGCAAGGCGCCCACGATCTTGCGCGGCAAAAACGGCTCGTCACGCAACAAGAGCCCCGCCACCACCGCGCCGAACACCGCGGTCGTGCCGTTGAGGATCGAAGCCAGGCCGCTCTGAAGCTCCACTTGCGCCCAGAAGATCATCGAGAACGGAATCGCGTTGTTCAGCGCCCCCATCACCAGATACGCGCCCCAGACCCGCGGCTCACGCGGCAGGCGCAGTCCCAGCGTCCGCACCACCACCCACAGGATCGGGACGGCCCAAACCACCCGGTGCAGGGTGATGGTCAGCGGCGGCACTTCGGCCAGCGCAATTTCCGCAAAGAAAAAGGACCCGCCCCAGACAGCGGCAAGTGCCAGCAGCATGAACGCGGAGACGGACGATATCGACGGGCTGACCTGCATGCCCCTTGCTGACATGAAGGCTGTTCCTGCACGACCCGTTTCTTGCGGCAAACGCCACGCGGTCGGCTCAGACCACGCCGTCGCCGGTGCGCTTCAGCTGCACACCGTTGATCTTCCAGCCGCCGGGCCCTTGGATCATCTCGTATTCCAGCTCGTAATAGACCCCGTCCGCGCCCCGGATCAGCACGTCCTGGACCAGGGCATCGCCCTTGTCCCGCCCGCCCAGGAACTCCACCTCCGCCGGGCGCCAGACCATCGGATAGCCGTTGCGCACCATCTGTCCAAACCGCTCTGACGAGCCGAAGATGCCTTGAATCATCGGGCTGGCATAGGTGAAGGCGGTTTCGAAATCATCCTGTTGAAACGCCTCCATCTGGTCCGAGATCACCTGCCGCGCCGCATCGTCCGCGCGCGCCGGCAGGGCCAAAAGGAAAATCAGTACGAGAAAAGACAGAAAGCGGGTCATGAGAAAACTCCTTTCGCCACCAGATAGCCCGCCCCGCCCGCGCATCAAATACCGCCGCGTCTACTCCGCCTGGATCGACTGCAGGAACATCACGAGGTCCGCCACCGGCTGCGACATCATCACCGGCTGACCTGCCTCGGTGCGCACCGCCACCTGCCCGGTCGTGTCGAAGAATTCGCCGTAGACCGGCATGCTCGACCCGTGCGACACCAGCGGGTCGCGCCCGTCAATCCGCCGTGCCACGCGCGCCACCGGAAAGGTGCCGCCATGGCGGGCGGTCAGCGACGTCAGGTCCGACGGCTGCACCAGCAGCACCTCGCGCATCGGACCGTGGCCATCCGCCTCGACCCCGTGGCAACTGACACAGTGCCGCGCGTACAGCGCGGCGCCGGCTCCGGCATCCCCTTCTGCCAGAACCGGCCCCGCGCCAAGGACCAGACTTGCAACCACCCTCGCCAGTCGCGGGCGTCCGGCCCCTCTCCCTTGCGAACTGACTGCGCTCATGTGCTCCTCCGGGCGTGCAACGATACCGCGTTCCGCACTCCGGCATCTGTTCCGGTTGGGCTCAAGCGGCATCGCGGGACCAATCTGCACCGCCCCGGCCAGCCGCGCCTTGATCTGGATCATGTCGGCGCAGACGATATCCGCGCCGGGATCGTGCTGTCGGTGTCATCATTGTCGCCCGACACTCTCGCTTCGGGCATGATTGAACGCCTCCGCCTGACGCGACGACGTATCTGCATCCCACACGAGATCAAAGGATGCTGACCCATGCCGCCGCTTCTAGCCGTTTCCTGGAAACCCGCCCTGCGCCTCGGAGCCGGCCTGCTGGTCATGGCGCTCACCACCCCACAGGCCGGCGGCGCCGCCATGTCCTGCGATCCGCGATTCGACCGGCTGCCGCCCCCGGCCCACGCGTTGCCGCCAACCATCGCAGCGTGCGCTCAAGCGCGCTGACATCACTCTTCAGTTTCCGCCCGAACGTCCTATATCTTTTCTGTCAGACAACAGGAGGTTCCGATGTACCGAGCTTTAACCGTGACAGCCCTCTGCGCCGCGCTGGCCACCCCGGCCCTTGCCCTCGACTTCGAGGAGCCCGATCCGGCCGATCTGGTGCCGGCCCACTTCAGCGCCGCCGATTTCGCGCGGCTCGACCAATACGACCTCTACGACGTGACGCTGGCGCTCAAGCGGGGCCGCAACATCCGGCTGGCCGACTGCACCCCGTCGCAAAGCCGCGCCATCTTCGAGGCGTCCTACGACCAGCGCGCCCCGGCCTTGGACATGTTGCGCACGACCTGTGCGGGTTAACCCGCCCCCGCCAGTCGCCGCGCCAGATCCCAGGCCTCGGGGTCGACCGTCACCGGGTCGCTGACCGCCCGCGCCTGTCCCGGCATCCGTGCGCCTTCGTCCCGCTGCACGGCCTCCGAGACTTGGGCGAGCCTGTCAAAGAACGCCCCACCGGATACGTCAGGGTCCATGATCAGGTAGAAATCGCCGATGTCGTGCGGCGCCCCCTCGGGCGCCTTCAGCGGCCCAAGGTCCACACCCGCCCGGCTACCCGTCATCCCAGCCGCCAACAATTCCGCCATCAAGCCGAATCCCCAGCCCTTGTAGCCCCCCATGCTGACAAGCGAGCCCTTGAGGGCCGCCTCGGGGTCGGTCGTCGGCCTGCCATCCGCATCGACGGCCCAGCCTTCTGGGATGGCCTCTCCGGCGGCCCTGGCCATGGTGATCTTCCCCAGCGCCACGGTGGTGGTGGACTGGTCGAACAGCATCGCCACGCCGCCCTCGCCATCCGGCACGGCAAAGGAGATCGGGTTGGTCCCGATCACGCGGGATTTTCCTCCCGGCGGCGCCACCACCGGCGTGGCGTTGGTCATGCCCAGCACGATAAACCCTTCCCGCGCGATTTGCGCCGTGAAGTACCCCAAACTGGTGCAGGTATGCGCATGACAGACCGCCAGGCTGATCGTGCCCATGTCGCGCGCCGCGCGCACAGCCTCCGGCAGCGCCCTGGAGAACGCCGCCTGCGCGAAACCGAACTTCGCGTCGACCTCCACCACACCGGGCCGCGGCTTACTGACCTCCGGCACCGCGTCGCCCTTCACCCGGCCGGTCTGCAATTGCTGACAATAGCTTTCAAGGTAATACAGCCCGCAGATCCGGTTCCCCAGGCCTTCCGCCTCGCGTACCGCCGCCGCAACCTCAGCCGCGATCCAGTCCTCGGCACCATGCATTACCAGCGCCGCCTTCGCCGTCGCCTCAATCTCGTCCAACGTCACCTGCATGGCATTCCCCGTTTTCGCTCGCGTAGGGTGGGGTTTCACCCCACCACGATCCGCCCGGCTTCCAACTTCACCACCCGGTCCATCCGCGCCGCCAGCTCCATGTTATGCGTCGCGATCAGCGCCGCCAGCCCGGTGCCCCGCACCAGTTCCATCAGAGCCGCGAACACCTGGTCCGACGTGCCGGGGTCCAGGTTCCCCGTCGGCTCGTCCGCCAGCAGCAAGCGCGGCGAATTGGCCAGCGCCCGGCAGAACGCCACCCGCTGCTGCTCGCCGCCCGACATCGCGCTCGGTCGATGCCCCGCCCGGTCGGCAATACCGACCTGCGTCAGCAACTCGGTCGCCCGCGCCTCGGCCACCTTGCGGCTGATACCGTCCGCCAGCTGCGGCAACACGATGTTCTCCTTCGCCGTGAACTCCGGCAACAGGTGATGAAACTGGTAGATGAACCCCACTTCCTGGCGCCGCGTGATCGTGCGCCGCCGGTCCGAGCGGCCCACCATGTCCTCGCCGCCGATCTCGACCGTACCGGCATCGGCCGTGTCCAGCAGCCCCGCGATATGCAACAGCGTGGACTTGCCCGCCCCCGAGGGCGCCACCAGCGCCACCATCTCGCCCGCGCCGATCGTCAGGTCGATGCCCGACAGCACCGTCACCGCGTTGGCTTTGCCCTTGTTGTAGGTCTTTTCGACCCCTGCCAGCCTCAGCATCGCCTCACTCATAGCGCAGCGCCTCCACCGGGTTCATCCGCGCCGCCCGCCGGGCGGGGAAAATCGTCACCACGAAGCTCAGGAAGAGCGACAGGCCCACCGCGCTCATCACGTCCCAGAACTCCAGCTTGGCGGGCAGGAAATAGATCCCCCGCGTGTCGGGCGTCCAGATCGGCTGATCGCTGAAACTGTCCAGAATGGCAAAGATCTGGTCGATATAAATGGCAAAGAGACACCCCAGAACCGTGCCCATCACCGTGCCGATGATCCCGATAAAGGCACCGCACATGAAGAACACGCGCAAGACCGACCCTTCGGTCAGACCCATGGTGCGCAGGATACCGATATCGCGCCCCTTGTTCTTGACCAGCATGATCAGGCCACTGGTAATGTTCATCGCCGCGATCAGCACTAGGATCGACAGGATGATGAACATCACGTTGTCCTCCACCTCCAGCGCCCGCAGAAACCCGCTGCTGGAATCCCGCCAGGTCCAGATCTGCGTATTCTCCCCGGCGGCGTTGAGCAGCTCCAGCGCCATGTCGTTCACCCGCTCCGGCTCCTCGATCATCACCTCGATCTCGTCCGCCTTGCCCTCGCTGTTGAAGAAGCTCTGCGCCTCTTCGAACGGCAGGTACACGCGCACCCGATCGATATCGTACCGACCCGCGCTGAAGACATAGACCACGTCATAAGCGTTCACCCGCGGACTGATGCCCAAGGCGGTGCGATTGCCGGTGGGGTTGATCACCCTGATCTTGTCGCCCACGCCGATGCCCAGAGTGCTGGCCACACCAGACCCGATAGCGATGGGAAAGACCCCTGTCTCGGCTGCGTCCTGCGCGAAATCCTCGATGCTCCCCTGCGCCGTTTCCGGGTCCGCGATCCGCGGCAGGCCCTTGAGGTCCTCCAGCGTGATCCCCCGCACCTCGACGCCCGCGTTGCGGTCGCCCACGGTGGCCAGAACCTGGTTCTTGATCAGGGGTGCTGCCCGCGTCACCCCCTCGACCTCGCGCAACCGCTCGGCCATCGCCTCGTAATCCGTGATCTGCCGGTCGATGCGGCCCGTCTGCTGATCGACCGTGCCGGCGTTGTAGACCGTCACATGCGCGTTCGACCCCAGGATCGTGTCCACGAACTCCGCCCGAAAGCCCGCCCGCACAGCCAGCGTGGCAATCAGCGCGAACACTGCCAGCGTGATGCCGATCAGGCTGATCCACGTCATCACGCTGACCCCGCCCTCGGCCCGCTTGGCCCGCAGGTAGCGCCACGCGATCATCGTCTCGAAGGCGGAAAACGGCTTGGGCTGAACTGCCACGATGGACCTCTGGATAGGTTATGCGTCTCTGCGGTGTATCCGGTGCCGGGATAAGGTCAACCCCGGTTTCGCAAACGAACCCAACGGAGGAACCAAGCCCCGCGCGGAATCAAGGCCGAAGGCCGCCGCGCGATCGCCAGACCGCCCCCCGGGCTGGCGATTGGGTGACGTTAGTGCTTCGATCCGAGGTTTTCTGGATGTGCAACAATAAAGTGCATTGAGCACCACTCGGGTCGCCAGCCCGCGGTCTGGCAATCGCGCGGCTCGTGTTCGTCTTGGCCGCACCGTTCCCGGACTAATCCGTCAGAGTTTTCGCCCAACCTACTCCGCCGGTGTCGCCACCGGCCTGCGCCGCACGATCCGGCCCAGGCCGCTCAGCAGCATCCCGATCAGCGTATACCCCGCCAGGAACCCGCCCAGGCCAAAGCCCGCTCCCGCCACCGTCGCCGGCACCGCAGGCTCGAAATCGCCCCAGGTCTTCTGCGCCAGTTCCGGGTCCAGGTACTGCCACCCGATCAGCGCCGCGCTGACCGAATTGGTCGTGCGCAGGTGCTCCAGATGCGCAGACAACCGCTCATGCCGGATCAGGACCTGCCCCATGCTCTCGCTGCGCGCCCGCGCCATGGCGGTTCCGCGCGCCAGATCGCTCAGCGCCGCGTCGCGGCTCAGGCCAAGCGCCGCGGCATCCGCATCGAACCGCTCCACCACCCACGCCAATTCATCCACAGCGCCCGACAGGCGTTGCTTGTACTGCTGGGAAAATTCGGGAAATTGCGACGCGGCCAGTGCACAGCACAGCCCGCCCGCCAGGGCCAGTCCCTTGATGATCATCGCTCTGCCTCGTTTTGTCGTCTTTTGATTTGAGGCAAGTATAGCGCGTTTCGCGCAAATCCAGAAACAAGATTATCGTGACCGGGCGCGGCACCGGCTCAGGCCCCGCGCCGCAGGTCCCTTACATCCAGGTATGGAACGCCCGATCCCCCATCGGCTCGACCGTGCCGGCCTGACCGTGGTGCGGCGCATAGATCTCCGCGATCTTCTCGACCGCCGCCTCCGGCGCCATCTCCTCGCTCTCGCCGGTGCGGCGGCTGGTCAGTTCCACTACCCCGTTCTTCAGCCCGCGCGGCCCCACGGTGATCCGCCAAGGCAGGCCAATGAGGTCCATCGTGGCGAACTTGCCCCCCGCCCGCTCGTCGCGGTCATCGTAAAGCGGGTCCAGCCCCTTGCCCTTCAGCGCCGCATAAAGCTTCTCGCACGCCGCATCCGCCTCGCCGTCGCCCTGCTTCAGGTTCACGATCCCGGCATGGAAAGGCGTCACGCCCTCGGGCCAGATGATGCCCTTGTCGTCGTGGCTGGCCTCGATGATGGCCCCCACAAGGCGGCTCACGCCGATCCCGTGGCTGCCCATATGCACCGGCACCGGCTTGCCGTCCGGCCCCTGCACCGTGGCGCCCATCGGCTCGGAATACTTGGTCCCGAAATAGAAGATCTGCCCCACCTCGATCCCCCGCGCCACGCGGCGGCGGTCCTCGGGGATCTGATTGAAGATCTCTTCATCGTGCGTCTCATCCGTCCGCGCATAGCGCGACGTAAACTCTTCCAGCACCGCCTGGCATTGCGCCTTGTCGCTGTAATCGATCTCGCGCTCGCCGAATTTCAGGTCGGTGATCTCGCTGTCATAGAACACCTCCGACTCGCCCGTTTCGGCCAGCACCAGGAATTCATGCGTGTCGTCGCCCCCGATCGGGCCGGAATCCGCCCGCATCGGAATCGCCTGCAGCCCCATCCGCTCGTAGGTCCGCAGATAGCTGACCAGGTGGCGGTTATAGGCGTGCAGCGCGTCTTCCTTCGTCAGGTCGAAATTGTAGCCGTCCTTCATGAAGAACTCGCGCCCCCGCATCACGCCAAAGCGTGGCCGGATCTCGTCGCGGAACTTCCACTGGATGTGATAAAGCGTCAGCGGCAAATCCCGGTAGCTGCCCACATGGGCGCGGAAGATATCCGTGATCAGTTCCTCGTTCGTCGGACCATAGAGCATATCGCGGTCCTGCCGGTCGCGGATGCGCAGCATCTCGGGGCCATAGGCGTCGTACCGCCCGCTTTCGCGCCACAGGTCAGCCGATTGCAGCGTCGGCATCAGCATCGGGATATGCCCCGCCCGCACCTGCTCCTCGTGGACTATATTCTCCAGCTTTCGCAACACCTTGAAGCCCAAGGGCAGCCACGAATAGATCCCCGCGCTGGCCTGCTTGATCATCCCCGCCCGCAGCATCAGACGGTGGCTGGCGATCTGCGCCTCCGAGGGCGTCTCCTTCAGGACCGGCAGGAAATACTTGGACAGGCGCATGGGGAACCTCTGGTCATTGCGTGCTCCCGCCCCGTTTATGTCCTCAACGCCCGCCAGACAAGCCGGAAGGCGCTTGCAACACTGCCCCCCTTGCGCGAAAAGCAGGTGACGCATTTCGTTCTCCCGAGGTGGCATGGCCCTTCCCGTCCGGACACAAATTCAATTCTGGGGCGTCGCCATCGCGATGTTCCTCGTTGTCATGTGGTTCCTGGGCGACGTGATCCTGCCCTTCGTGCTGGGGGGCGCGGTGGCCTATTTCCTCGACCCCGTGGCCGACCGTATAGAAAGCATGGGCGCCTCGCGGGCGGTGGCGGTCGCGCTCATCACGCTGGTGGCGATCTGCATCTTCGTCATCATGGCGCTCTTGGTCATTCCCACCCTCGTGAACCAGACCGCCAACCTGATCGACATCGCGCCACAGCTCTTCAACGATCTGCAGAACTTCCTCACCGCCCGCTTTCCGGATCTCGTCGACCAGGATTCCACCCTGCGCCAGTCGCTGGCCACCATCGGCACCACCATCCAGGAACGCGGCGGACAGGTGGTCGAAACCGTGCTCGCCTCCCTTGGCTCGCTCGTCAACGTGGCCGTCCTGCTGGTCATCGTGCCGGTCGTGGCCTTCTACCTGCTGTACGACTGGGACCGCATGATCGCCGAGATCGATCGTCTGCTTCCGCGCGAGCACGCGCCGATCATTCGCCACCTGGCCCGCGACATCGACGCCACGCTTGCCAGTTTCATCCGCGGCATGGGCACCGTCTGCCTGATCCTCGGCACCTACTATGCCGTCGCTCTCATGCTGGTGGGTCTGCAATTCGGCCTCGTCGTGGGGGCCATCGCCGGCCTCATCACCTTCATTCCCTATGTCGGCGCCCTGATCGGCGGAGTGCTGGCCATCGGCCTCGCGCTCTTCCAGTTCTGGGGAGACTGGCTGTCCATCGGACTCGTCGCCGGCATCTTCGTGCTGGGCCAGGTGGTCGAGGGCAACATTCTCACGCCCAAGCTGGTGGGCGACTCCGTGGGCCTGCACCCGGTCTGGCTGCTCTTCGCGCTGTCGGTCTTCGGCGCGCTCTTCGGCTTCGTGGGCATGCTCGTGGCCGTGCCCGTGGCGGCGGCCATCGGCGTGCTGATGCGCTTTGCCGTGCGGCAATATCTCGACAGTGCCCTATATCAAGGGCAGGAGTCACGGGACACTGAATAAATGGCACAGCAGCTCAGCTTCGACCTGCCCGCCAAACCTGCACACGGGCGGGAGGACTTCTTCGTTTCCGCCGCCAACGCCCAGGCCGTGGCCCTGATCGACACGTGGCAGGCATGGCCCGCCCGCAAGCTGGTCCTGCACGGCCCGCCAGGCGCGGGCAAGACCCATCTCGCCCATGTCTGGTCGGCGCAAAGCGGCGCCACCATCGTGCCCGCGGGCGACCTCGCGCAGGCCGACATTCCCGCCCTCGCCCGCACCCATGTCGCGGTCGAGGATTGCGAGACCATCGCCGGCGATGACACCGCCGAAACCGCGCTCTTTCACCTGCACAACCTGACGCTGGCCGAGGGGCATTTCCTGCTGCTGACGGCCCATGCCGCGCCCAAGTACTGGAACCTCGCGCTGCCCGACCTTGCCAGCCGGATGCAGGGCACGCCCGCGGTCGAACTCGATCTGCCGGACGACCGCCTGCTGACCGCGATCCTCGCCAAGCTCTTCGACGACCGCCAGCTCACCCCTGCGCCGGACGTCATCCCCTACCTCGTGAGCCACATCGACCGCTCCTTCGAGGCCGCCCGCCAGGTCGTCGCGCTGCTCGATTCCGCCGCGCTTTCCCGCAAACGGGCCATCACCCGCCCCTTTGCCCGCGACGTGCTGGACAAGGCAGGTCTCTGACGGCACAGTCGTCACCTTATCGTTACGTCGCAATCGCATAAGGGCCCTATGACAAACGCCGATTTCCTCAAGTCAACTGCCCCGGCCCCCGTGACGATCGACGGCCTCGACATCACCGGCCCCGGGCGATTCTTCAACCGAGAGCTCAGCTGGCTGGGCTTCAACTGGCGCGTCCTCGAAGAGGCGCAGAACCCCCGCGTGCCTCTGCTGGAACGCCTGCGCTTTCTGTCGATCTCGGCCAACAACCTCGACGAGTTCTACAACGTCCGCGTCGCGGGCCTGCGCGAGCTTGCCCACGCCGGCAACACCACCCCCGCCGCCGATGGCCTCACCCCAGCCGAACAGCTTGTCCTGATCGACGAGGATGCGCGCAAGCTGTTGGCCCAGCAACAGGGCACGCTCGAAGATCTCCGGCAAGAGATGGAGGCCGAGGGCATCATCATCCTCGACATCGACAGCCTCACGAAAGAGGACCGCGCCCATCTCAGCGAGATCTTCCTCGAACAGGTTTTCCCGGTCCTGTCGCCGCTGGCCGTCGACCCCGCGCACCCGTTCCCGTTCATCCCCAATCTCGGCTATTCTCTGGCGCTCCAGATGCAGCGCAAGTCAGACAAGCGCCCGCTTCAGGCGCTCTTGCCCATCCCCAACCAGATCGACCGCTTCGTCACCGTCCCGTCCGAGCCGGGCCAGTACCGCGCCCTCCCGCTCGAAGACCTGCTGCTTTTGAACCTCGATCACCTCTTCCCGGGCTACACCTACAAGGCCCACTGCAACTTCCGCGTCCTGCGCGACAGCGATCTGGAAGTCGAGGAAGAGGCCGAAGACCTCGTGCGCGAATTCGAGGTGGCCCTGAAACGCCGCCGCCGCGGCGAGGTGGTTCGCCTGAAAATCTCCTCCGGCGCGCCCGAGGAATTGCGCCGCACCATCATGCACAAGCTCGAAGTCCGCCCCGAGGAGGTGGTCGAGGTCGACGGCATGATCGGGCTCGCCGATCTCAAGGAAATGGTGCTCGACAGCCGCCCCGACCTGCTGTGGCCCAGCTTCACGCCCCGCGTGCCGGAACGGGTGCAGGACCATGACGGCGACATGTTCGCCGCCATCCGGCAAAAGGACATGCTGCTGCACCACCCCTACGAGACCTTCGACATGGTCATCCGCTTCCTGACGCAGGCGGCCCGCGACCCCGACGTGGTGGCGATCAAGCAGACGCTCTACCGCACCTCCAAGGACAGCCCCATCGTCGAGGCGCTGTGCGAGGCTGCCGAGGACGGCAAGTCCGTGACCGCGCTGGTCGAACTCAAGGCCCGCTTTGACGAGGCCGCCAACATCCGCCAGTCGCGCCGGCTGGAACGCGCGGGCGCCCACGTGGTCTATGGCTTTCTCGACCTCAAGACCCACGCCAAGATCTCCACCGTGGTCCGGCGCGAGGGCGACAAGCTGGTGACCTACACCCATTACGGCACCGGCAACTATCATCCCATCACCGCCAAGATCTACACCGACCTCAGCCTTTTCACCTGCGATTCCTCGCTGGGCCGCGATGCCACCAAGGTATTCAACTACCTTTCCGGCTACGCCCAGCCCGAAAAGCTGGAAAACCTCGCCATCTCGCCCACCACGCTGAAACCTCGCCTGCTGGAAATGATCGAGGCCGAGTGCGAGCACGCCAAATCCGGCAAACCGGCCGAGATCTGGGCCAAGATGAACTCGATCATCGAACCCGATGTCATCGACGCGCTCTATGCCGCGTCCCAGGCCGGCGTGAAGATCTGCCTTGTCGTGCGCGGCATCTGCGGCATCCGCCCGGGGATAAAGGGGCTTTCGGAAAACATCCGCGTCAAGTCCATCGTCGGGCGCTTTCTGGAACATTCCCGCATCGTCTGCTTCGGAAACGGCGCCGGCCTGCCCTCGAAAAAGGCCAAGGTCTACATGTCCTCCGCCGACTGGATGGGCCGCAACCTCAACCGCCGGGTCGAGACCCTGGTCGAGATCACCAACCCCACCGTCAAGGCCCAGATCGTGGGCCAGGTCATGGCCGCCAACCTTGCCGACGTCGCGCAAACCTGGGTGATGTCCCCCGACGGCAGCTTCCAACGCGAGTTGACCGAGGAAGGCACCTTCGCCTTCAACTGCCACCGCTTCTTCATGGAAAACCCGTCGCTATCGGGCCGTGGCTCCGCCGGGGCGGCGGACGTGCCCAAACTCACCCATACCGACGATTGACCCTTGCGGCCCCCTGTCGCATATAAAGGGTCGTTACCAAGCCGGGGATGTCATGGACGGCACGACCGATCCTGAACACAGCGAATGGGGCCCCTTCGGGCGCCCGCTCTTCGACAAGGACGCGGCCAAGGCGCTCAGCCGTGTGGGCGTGGTCGACGTGGGCTCGAACTCGGTCCGCATGGTGGTGTTCGACGGCGCCGCCCGCAGCCCGGCCTATTTCTATAACGAGAAAATCATGTGCGGGCTGGGCCAGGGCCTGTCGGAAACCGGCCGGCTGAACCCCGAGGGCCGCGAACGCGCGCTGGCCGCCATGAAACGCTTTTCCCGTCTGGCCGAGAACATGGGCACCGGCCCGCTCACCGCCGTCGCCACCGCCGCCGTGCGCGAGGCCACCGACGGCGACGCCTTCCGCGAGGAAATCGAGCGCGAGACCGGCGTCCATCTCTGGGTCATCGACGGCCCCGAGGAGGCGCGCCTCTCGGCCCAGGGCGTGCTTCTGGGCTGGCCCGGCTCTTACGGCCTCGTCTGCGACATCGGCGGCTCCTCCATGGAACTGGCCGAAATCAACGGCGGCCAGGTCGGCCGCCGCCTGACCTCCCGCCTCGGCCCCTTCTCCCTGCAAGAGGTCAAGGGCGGCAAGAAGGCCCGCAAGGCTTTCATCAAGGACACGCTGGAGCGGATGCACGACGAACTGGGCGAGCAGAAGAACCGCCTCTTTCTCGTCGGCGGCTCGTGGCGGGCCATCGCCAAGATCGACATGGAACGCCGCGGCTATCCGCTGCACGTCCTGCACGAATACCGCATGACGCCCAAGGACGTGCGCAAGACCGCAGACTACATCGCCGACAGCGACCCCGAGGATCTGCGCAACCGCGCCGGCGTTTCCTCGCAACGTATGGCGCTTGTGCCCGACGCCGCCGAGGTGCTGCGCCGCCTGGTCAAGACCTTCGGCCCCCGCGACATCGCCATCTCCAGCTACGGCATCCGCGAGGGGCTCTTGTACGAACAGATGCCCCAGCAGCTACGCGACCGCGATCCCCTGATCGAGGCGTGCCGCTTTGCCGAGGCCAAGGATGCCCGCCTGCCCGGCTATGGCCGCGCCATCTATCACTTCGTCGAGCCGCTTTTTCGCAGCGCCCGCCCCGACAAGCTGCGCATCATCCGCGCCGCCTGCCTGCTGCACGACGTCAGTTGGCGCTCGCATCCCGACTACCGCGCCGAGGATTGCTTCGACAACGCCACCCGCGCCAATCTCGGCGGGCTCAAGCATTCCGAACGGGTGTTCCTGGGTCTCGCCCTCCTGCACCGCTATTCCAACAAGCGCGAGGGCACCCAGTTCGAGAAATTGGCCGGGCTTCTGGACGAGCGCGGCCAGCATCAGGCCGAAGTTCTGGGCAAGGCCATGCGCTTTGCCGCGATGTTCTGGCTGCGCAAGGACACCCAGCTGGGCGAGTTGACATGGCATCCCAAGAAGAAACAGCTGGTCCTGCGCCTGACCGAAGAGGCCGTGCCGCTCTACGGCGAGGTGGCGCAGACGCGCCTCGCCTCGCTGGCCGACACGCTTCAGGCCGAGTTCGAGGTCAAGCTGCTGCGCCCGCGCCGCGCCCGGACCTAAATCTCGATCTCGCCGTCGCCATCCGGATCGACGTCATCTTCCAAAGGCATCTTGCGCCGGATAATGATGTCACCGTTATCAAGGATTTCGGGCGCATGATAATTGCTCAGGTCGTCGATCTCGCCCAGCAGGTCGGCAAAGGCCGGGCCCATCTCCTGCACGAAATTGCGCACGGCGGGCTCCATGTCCTGCGCCAGCCCTTCCAGGTCGCGCAACGCCGGCTCCATCTCGCGCATGATGCCTTCCATGAACATCTGCGCACCGCGTTCCATCAGGTTCATGCCCTCACTCTCGCCTTCTTCCTGCGCCAGTACGGGTGAGGCAGTGGCAAGGGTCAGCGACAGGGCGGCAATGGACAGAGTCTGTTTCATACTCCCAATATAGCGCGTTCGGTGACAATTTTAAGATCATAGGTCGATATCCAGCGTGACCGGAAAGTGATCGGACGCCGCCAGCAGCGCATCGCGCAGCTCTGGCACCTTCCAGCATTCGGGATCCTCGAACGGATGCCAGATGCGCCATATCGGCGCCTTCGCCCGCAACCCCTGGAAATCATAATGTAATCCAGCAACGCCTGAAGATAACGCCCCTCGTCCTTCAGATAGAACCGCGCCGAACTGTGCTGCGCGCCAATCCGCTGGTTCAACGCCCGCCGCGCGTGCGGATCGTAAAGCCGCAACTCGCCCGCCTCGGCGCTGCCCATGATCACCTCGATCGACGAGCGGCCAAAGAGGTTCTCGTACTCGTCCAGCCCCGGACCGTCGTTCAGGTCCCCCAGCAGCATCAGGTGCTCGCCCTCTTCCAGATGTGCCCGCACCCGCTTGCGTAACCACACCGCCTGCGCCTGCTGCTTGCGCCGGTTCGCGATGGCCAGCCGCATCACCTCGTCCCGCGTGGTCGCCCCGTGCGGCGCCTTCGATTTCAGATGCGCCCCGATCATGCGAAAGCTGAACCCGCCCCGCACCTCCACCGCCACCTCCAGCGGCGGCTTGGAGAACACCACCAGATCCTCGGTCGCGTCGATATCCAGGTCGATTCGGAACACTCCGTCGAACCGCGGCGCTTCGCTCGATCCCTTCTTGCCGGTCTCCTCGCCCCTCGGGTCATGCCTGCACGTCATTACGTCCGGATCATACAGCAGCGCGATCTCCTGCTGCGTGTCGTTCACGAACCCCATCAGCGCCTTGCGTGCCCGCAAGCCCATCATCGCCGCGAAGCCTTCCAGCGCGGTCACGGTATTGCGCTTGCGGCCACTGTCCGGCGCCTCGATCACCATCACCGCATCGGCATCCATAGCCGCGAACACCATCCCCAGCGCCGCCAGCTGATCGCCCCGCGTCACGCCATACCGCGCCGAGGGCCCGTCATCGTCCAGCACCGCGTCATGCGCATCGAACAGCGCATTGAACCACTCGACGTTATACGTCGCGAACCGCATCGCTCAGGCCGCCTCGCGCTGGATCTGCTCCCACGCGTCGTTCACGTCCGTCAGCCGCTTCTCGGCCAGCTTGATCGCCTCCTGCGGCACGCCGCGTGCCACCATCCGGTCGGGATGCATCTCGCGTACCTTGTTGCGCCAGACCTTGCGGATCTCGGGCAGCGGCGTCTCGGGTGTCACCCCCAGCACGGCATAGGGGTCAGGCTTGGCATCCGGTACGAAACGGCTGCGCAGCGTGCTGAACTCCCGCTCCGGCAGGCCGAATATCTTCGCAACCTCCGACAGGAACACGTCCTCGTTCGGATGGTACACCCCGTCGGCCACCGCGATGTGGAAAAGCCCTTCCAGAAGGTCGTTCAGGGTCGCTTCATCTCCGCCGAACATCGCCTTGATCCGGCGCGCATACTCCTCGAACCCCGCCACGTCCTGCCGCGCCAGGTTGAACACCTTCGCCGCGCCCGCCTCGTCGTCTCGGGCGATCTGGAACACCTCGCGGAACGCCGTCACCTCGTCCCGCGTCACCTGGCCATCCGCCTTGGCCATCTTGGCCCCCAGCGCGATCACGGCAATCGCGAACGCCACCGTCCGCTCGGGTGGCGTGCGCAGACGGTCGAACACGCTGGCCAGCGTCTCGCCACTGGCCAGCGCCGACAGCGCCTCGGATATGCGACTCCAGATCGACATGGCGATCAACCTAAGCCGCGCGGCCTTCGGGGGACAGGAGTTTCTGCATCAGGAAAAGGTCGATGCGCCGCCCGAATTTCAGCCCGGCCTGCGCCACACGCCCCACCTCGGTGAACCCGATCTTGCGGTGAAAGGCGATCGCACCTTCGTTCTCCGCACTGATCCCGCCGATCAGGGAATGCACACCGCCCCTGACCGCGTGATCCTCCAGCGCTTCCATCAGCGTCCGGCCCACGCCCCGGCGCTCGGCTCCGGGGTGCAGCAGCACCGTATGCTCCAGCGTCTCGCGATAGCCCGACCCGCTGCGAAACGGCCCGTAGGTGGCATAGCCCAGCAGCCCGCCTTCGTCCTCGGCCACCAGAAACCCGTGCCCCGCCTCGTCGCGCGTCTTCACGGCCAGCGCAACTTCCAGAATGGTCTTTTCATCTTCGGTAAAGCTGACGGTGGTCTCACGAATGTAGTGATTGACGATCCCGGCCAACGCCTTGGCGTCGCCGGCTTCCGCCGCCCGCACCTTCATGCCAGCACGCACGCCCCGCGCGGCGTGGTCAGCTCGGCCACAAGCGCCGCGGCCCCCGTCTCATAGACGACGCGGCCGTCGCTCAGCACTGGCGCCAGCGCGTCCTCCAACGCCCTCGCATCGGGGTGCGTCACCACCAGCCGGTCCAGCCGGCATCCCGAGGCCGGCAACATCTGCGCCGGATGCTGCGCGCATTGCCATTCGATCACCGCCGGAAAGAGGTTGTCCCACGGCAGCCGCCCATCCTCCGGCACCGCCATCTGCCAGCGCAGTTCTCCTCGCGCCAGCGGCACCGGTACGCCCGCCTGCGGAAAGCGCTCCACCACAGCGCCAAGGTCCGGCGTGTTGCAGATCCAGTTCGTCGGCCTGGGCCGCCCCCCGAACCGGTCCAGATCGAACCACCGCGCGTACCCCGGCTTGGGCGCGTCGGGGTCGATCGCGATGACCTCCAGGTAGAGCCCCTCCTCCAGCCCCAGCAGCATGTTATGCGTGCCGAAATGCGCGTGTTGCCCGCCGGGCCGCAAAGCCACGCCCAGCGCCTCCTCGGCATAGGCGCGGCCCTCGTCCAGCGTCTCGGCCGCCACCGCGAAATGATCCAGTCTCAGCATGTCCTACCCCAATGTCAGCCGGTACAGCACCCAGAGCGCCGCCAGCACCGTCGGATAGAACGTCGCCGCAAATCCAAAGGCCCGCAAGGCCGGCGCGACATGATACCCCACCCAGAACGCCAGCCGCGCCACGGCAAAGCCGATCCCCAGTGCCAGCACCGTGCCCGCGCCCAGGAAGAACCCCACCAGCGGCCAGATGCACAAGGCCAACACAACCTGCTCGACCGTGTTCTGCAAAACGCGCGCATCCACCGCTGCACCGTCCCTGAGCGGCTGACCGTCGATCGCCGCATTGTCAAAGAACCGCCGCTGCGCCAGCCGGCCGATCATCATCGCCAGCACCACGCCGGGGCCAAAGGCCGCCCCCATCAGCGTCGGCTGCATCATCGCCATCGGCACAGGGATCTGGCGGCCGATCCACAGCACCGCAACCGCCCAGACCAGCCCCGCCGCCATGCCGACCAGGATCTTGGAGCGCTTTTGCATCAGGCCGCCCGCGCCTCGCGGATCAGCCGCAGGATATCCTGCGCCGCCTCGGGGATGTTGGTGCCGGGACCGAAGATGGCCTTCACGCCCACGCCTTTCAGGAACTCGTAATCCTGCTGCGGAATGACCCCCCGCAGATCACGATAATGTCGCCCGCGTCCTTCTCCTTCAGCGCATCGATCAGCTGCGGCGCCAGCGTCTTGTGCCCCGCCGCCTGGCTGGAAATCCCGATCACGTGCACGTCGTTGTCGATGGCGTCCTGCGCCGCCTCGTCCGGCGTCTGGAAAAGCGGGCCCACGTCGACGTCAAACCCGATATCGGCGAATGCCGTGGCGATCACCTTGGCGCCCCGGTCATGCCCGTCCTGCCCCATCTTGACGACCAGCATCCGCGGCCGCCGCCCCTCGTCCTCGGCAAAGGCCTCCACCGATTTCTGGATCGCCGCGAACCCCTCGTCGCCCTCGTAGGCCTTGCCATAGACCCCGGCCAGCGTCTTCACCTCGGCGCGGTGCCGTCCGAATTCCTTTTCCATGGCCATGCTGATTTCCCCCACAGTAGCCCTTGCGCGGGCCGCTTCCACCGCGGCCTCCAGCAGATTGCCGCCGTCCCTGGCGCGGCGCGTCAATTCATCCAGCGCCTTGGTGCAGGCATCCTCGTCACGCTCCGCGCGGATACGCTCCAGCGCCTCGACCTGCCCCTTGCGCACCTTGACGTTGTCCACGTCCAGGATGTCGATCGGGTCTTCGCGGTCCTTGCGGTACTTGTTGACGCCGACGATCACCTCGTCGCCCCGGTCGATCATCGCCTGCCGTGTGGCCGCCGATTCCTCGATCCGCAGCTTAGGCATGCCGCTGGCCACGGCCTTGGTCATGCCGCCCATCTCCTCGACCTCTTCCATCAACTCCCAAGCCTTCTCGGCCAGCTCGGCGGTCAGGCTTTCCACGTAATAGGACCCCGCCAACGGATCGACCACCGCCGTCACGCCGGTTTCTTCCTGCAGGATCAGCTGCGTATTCCGCGCGATCCGCGCGCTGAAATCCGTGGGCAGCGCGATGGCCTCGTCCAGCGCGTTGGTGTGCAGGCTCTGCGTGCCGCCCAGAACCGCGCTCATCGCCTCATACGCGGTGCGCACCACGTTGTTGTAGGGATCCTGCTCCTGCAAGCTGACTCCGCTGGTCTGGCAGTGGGTCCGCAGCATCTTCGAGCGGTCGTTCTTGGCCCCGAACTCCGTCATGATCCGGTGCCACAGCAGGCGCGCCGCCCGCAGCTTTGCCGCCTCCATGAAGAAATTCATGCCGATGGCGAAAAAGAACGACAGCCGCCCGGCAAAGCGGTCGACGTCCATTCCCGCCTCGATGGCGGCCTTCACGTATTCCCGGCCATCCGCCAGCGTATAGGCCAGCTCCTGCACCAGGTTCGCGCCGGCCTCCTGCATGTGATAGCCCGAGATGCTGATCGAGTTGAAGCGCGGCATCTCGTTGGCGGTGAACTCGATGATATCGCTGACGATCCGCATGCTGGGTTCGGGCGGATAGATATAGGTATTGCGCACCATGAACTCTTTCAGGATGTCGTTCTGGATGGTGCCCGACAGGGCGCTGCGGTCGTGCCCCTGCTCCTCGCCCGCGACAATGAAACTGGCCAGCACGGGGATCACCGCGCCGTTCATGGTCATGCTGACACTCACCTGGTCCAGCGGGATGCCGTCGAACAGCACCTTCATGTCCTCGACGCTGTCGATGGCCACGCCCGCCTTGCCCACGTCACCCACCACGCGCGGGTGGTCGCTGTCGTAACCGCGATGCGTCGCCAGGTCGAAGGCCACCGAGACGCCCTGCTGCCCGGCGGCCAGGTTGCGGCGATAAAAGGCGTTCGATTCCTCGGCTGTCGAGAATCCGGCATATTGCCGGATCGTCCAGGGCCGCCCGGCATACATCGTGGCCTTCACGCCCCGGGTGAACGGCGCCTGTCCGGGGATGGTGCCAAGGTGCTCCATCCCCTCGACATCTTCCTCGGTATAAAGCGGTTTGACGTCGATCCCTTCAAGGGTCTTCCACGTCAGCTCCTCCAGCTTGCGGCCCTTCAGCTCGCCTTCCGCGATCTTACGCCAATCGTCGGTTTTCGATCCCATCGTCTTGTCCTCTTTTCCTCTGGTCCGGGCGCGGGGTTGTCCCCGTCTTCACCGGTCCGGTTTCCTCTGTCAGCTGCGCCAATCCCTCCGCCCCGGCACGCAGCCAGTAGAGGTCGTCGGCATAGGCCTCGCGCATGTCGCGCAGGGCGGTGTCGTCGAACGGCTGCCACTTGCCCGGCCCCTCGGGCAGGCCTGCCGGAGCGCCGCCGCGGTCCTTCACGATCCGGCGCAGCTGCGGCAGGTTGGGCGCCTGGTTCATCCATTCCCGCGCGTGGGCACGCGGCATCGGGCCAAGACCGGTCATGTGTTCCAGCATCCGCTCCGGAAGTCCGCCGAAAATTTCGTAAGGCATCACGGTCAACTTCACCCCCGGCAGTGCGCAGGCCACGTCGAGAACCACATCGCGCCACAGCCGCGGAGACGCGGCCAGCGCCTCCAGCGTCGCGGTGTCCGGCACGCGGTGGCCGCGTGCCACGCCATAGGACAGAACCGAGGCCCAGAAACTCTCGTGGCTACGGATCGACAGGTAGGCCCGCGTCACCTGTCCGTCCAACGCATGAGCGAACCGCGCCATGCGCTGCCCGATATCGGAATAGAGCCGCCCCTGCCGCAAGCACCGGCGCGGCGCGCCGATCATGTTCTCGTCACTGATCACCAGCACCTTGGCGCCGGCCCTGCGTTCGCGGGCGATGTTGATCGCCACGCGCGCCCGGGCGCGGTCCAGCTGTTCCTGCGGCGGGCGCGGGCTGTCCACCGGGATCACACCGGTCAAGAGCCCGTCGCGCGTCTGTTTCGGACCCCAGACGGTGATCCCCTTGCGCGCCAGCGCAACCCGGTTCTCGGCCAGGTAGGCCTGAAACGTGGTAGTGGCCGTCCTGTGGGCCCCGATATGCAGAACAACGTCCATGATCCCGCGCCTTTCCCGTCTGGCCCGCGTCATGCGGGCGGTCGACCTTGCGTCGCGCCACCCTGCAGCGTGGGACCTGACCATGGGATTAACGGTAAAATTTTCGCGGCCCTGCGGCCAAACGGCCTTCGCATTCGGCGCATTCGCGCCTATATCTGGTCCAGCAGGAGGCCCGATGCGAAAGCTGTTATTCATTACTTTTCTGGCACTTACCGCGTCGGCACTGACGTGGAGCGCGGCCCGGGCGACCGACGGAACCCCGCTCGACGGCATCATCCTGCCGGGCGAAAATGCGGATTTGAGTGAATTTCTCTGGATAAAGCGGCCCGTCGTCGTCTTCGCCGACAACGCCTCGGACCCGCGCTTTGTCGAACAGATGAACTTCCTCACCGCCCGGCTCGAGGATCTCGAGCGCCGCGACGTGGTCGTCCTGACCGACACCGATCCGGCCGCTTCCAGCGCGCTGCGCCGGCAGTTGCGCCCGCGCGGCTTCATGCTTGTGCTGATCGGCAAGGACGGCGAGGTCGAACTGCGCAAGCCCGCCCCGTGGAGCGTGCGCGAGTTGTCCCGCGTGATCGACAAGATGCCCATCCGCCAGCAGGAGATCCGCGACCGGCTGGGCGAGAACTGATCCCCCGCGCGGCTCATGCCCGTTCCCCCGCCGCGACCACCAGAACCCGGTTGGCGCGGTCCATCAGCATCAGCGTGCCCTCGGTCGTCTCATAGGCCAGCACGGTCTCGGGGCGCATCAGCAGGCGGCGGAACTCCACCCCCACCTTGCCCTCCATGCAGGGCCGGGCCTCCAGCCCGGCGCGACGCATCTGCATTCCGAACGTGCGCTGCATGTTGACCGCGTCCACCATCGCCGCATCCGGCGTCATCTCCGGGTCGTCCAGCGCCGCCACGCCCCTCAAGGGCAGCGCGCGCAGCATGTCGGGCACGTTGCGTTCCACCGGCACCGCGGCGCCGATATCCGCACTTACCAGCCGAAACGCCGCCGCAGCGCAGTGCGCCCTGGACGAAAACGCCAGCGTCTCGCCCAGGCTAAACCACGGCGCCAGCCGCGCCCGCATCGACGCCTCGTCATCGCGCGCGCAGGCCCCCAGCAGGACTACGCCCGCCATCGCCGCCGGCAGGATATGAGACCCGCGCAGGTTCACCGCCTCATTCGAACTCCATGATCACATCGTCCACCGCCAGGCTGTCGCCCGGTCCGGCGTTGATCTTGGTCACCACGGCCTTTCTCTCGGCCCGCAGGATGTTTTCCATCTTCATCGCCTCCACGGTGCACAGCGCCTGGCCTTCCTGCACCTCGTCGCCCTCCTGAACGTTCACGCTGACGATCAGGCCCGGCATCGGGCACAGCAGCATCTTCGATGTATCAGCGGCGAGTTTCTCGGGCATTAACAGCGCCAGTTCCGCCTGACGCGGCGTGCGCACATGCACCTTCAGATCCGCGCCCCGGTTGCGGATGCGGAAACCGCCCGAAACCTTGCCGACCTTCAGCACCAGCGTCTCGTCATCCACGTTCAGCACCGCCAGCGCGTCGCCCGGAGTCCAGCCGCTGGACACCCGGTGGCTGCCGCCATCCGCGAAGGTCACGGTCGCGCCGTCGCGATCCGCATCGATACTGACCTCGAAACTGATGCCTTGCAGGCTGACGACCCAGTCCTCGCCCACGCGCCGCTCGTGGTTATCCATCCGGCCCGACACCCGCGTGCGCCGGATCTCCGCCACCCGGTGCATCGCAGCACAGCTGGCCGCGATCCGCCGCAGCGCCGCCTCGTCCAATTCCACGCCCTCGAACCCGTCCGGGTACTCCTCGGCGATGAACGCCGTGGTCATGTCGCCCGACACGAACTTGGGGTGGTCCATCACCGCGCTCAGGAACGGCAGGTTATGCCCGATCCCTTCCAATTCGAAACTGTCCAGCGCCACGCGCATCGCCTCGATCGCCGCGCCCCGGCTGGGCGCCCAGGTGCACAGCTTGGCGATCATCGGGTCGTAATACATGGAAATCTCGCCGCCCTCGTAAACGCCGGTATCATTGCGCACCGCCGTCTCGCCGGCCTCGGCCTCGTCCTGCCACTTGCCCTTGTCCAAGAGCGGCCCCGCAGCCACCTCCACCGGCGGGCGATAGCGCACCAGCCGCCCGATCGAGGGCAGGAAGTTCCGGTACGGATCCTCTGCATAGAGCCGGCTTTCCATCGCCCAGCCCGTCAGCGTGATGTCGTCCTGGCTCAGCGACAGCTTTTCGCCCGCCGCCACGCGGATCATCTGTTCCACCAGGTCCACGCCGGTGATCAGTTCCGTCACCGGGTGCTCCACCTGAAGCCGCGTGTTCATCTCCAGGAAATAGAAGTTCTTGTCGCCATCGACGATGAACTCCACCGTGCCCGCGCTGGAATAGCCCACCGCATGGGCCAGTGCCAGGGCCTGCTCGCCCATCGCCTTGCGCGTCTCTTCGTCCAGAAACGGGCTCGGCGCCTCCTCGATCACCTTCTGGTTCCGCCGCTGGATCGAGCATTCCCGCTCGCCCAGGTACACCCCGTTGCCATGGCTGTCGCACAGCACCTGGATCTCGATATGGCGCGGCTGGGTCACGAACTTCTCGATGAACATCCGGTCGTCGCCGAAACTCGACGCGGCCTCGTTCTTCGACGCCTGGAACCCCTCACGCACCTCCTCGGCATTCCACGCGATCCGCATCCCCTTGCCGCCGCCGCCCGCGCTGGCCTTCAGCATCACCGGAAACCCGATTTCCTCAGAGATCTTCAACGCCTCGTCGGCGTCCTCGATCAGGCCCATATGGCCCGGCACGGTGTTCACATCTGCCTCGGCGGCGATCTTCTTTGACGTGATCTTATCACCCATCGCCTCGATGGCTTTCTTGGGCGGCCCGATAAAGGCCACGCCCGCGGCCTCCAGCGCCTCGGCGAACTTGGGGTTCTCCGACAGGAAACCATAGCCGGGATGCACCGCCTCGGCGCCGGTCTGCTTGATCGCCTCCATCACCTTGTCGATGACGATATAGCTTTCGGATGCGGGCGGCGGCCCGATATGCACCGCCTCGTCGGCCATCTCCACGTGCAGTGCGTTGCGGTCGGCGTCCGAATAGATCGCCACCGTCGATATGCCCATCTTGCGCGCCGTCTTGATGACCCGGCAGGCGATCTCGCCCCGGTTGGCGATCAGGATTTTCTTGAACATCTCACGTCCCCTTTTTTCTTGCCCGCCCCGGCGCGGCCGCCGAACGGGGTGATACGAAAAAGACCACCGCCCCGCTGCCGCGAGGGGTGGTCTCATACAGGTTGAACCGCCCGTGTCCGGGCGCTGAATTCAGGTTACAGGCATTTGTTCGGATAGACCTGGCAGAACGCCACGTTGCCCGCGGCCCCGACGGCCGCGCCCGTGACAAGCGATCCGCCGACGACCGCCGCGGTGCCCAGCCCCGCGGCCCCGCCGAACAGGGCCTGTTCGGGCACGGTGTCGCCGCAGGCCGCAAGCGGACTCGAAAGCCCAAGCAGAAGAAGCGTGGATTTGAAGAACTGCATCGGATTTTGCCTCGCGCGCGATTGTTATGACTGCGCGCACTCAAAGCGATGACGGGGTCGGCGTCAAAGCCGTCTTTGATCCGCCCCCGGATTTGGGCGACCTCTCGCCTATCTCCCGAAGGCCTTGATGTCGCGGCAAAAAGGGCGGCCTTTGCGTCGCTGCAAAAGGCCGCCCATCAGGGGAAGGGTAACGGTTTAGACGGTATGTCTCGGCCCATTGGGGGAAGGCCGCCACTACGAGGCTCACGCTGCCCGCAATCTGCCGTTGCGCCAAGGGACTTTGCTCATCTTTCGCTTGATCGGCTGTAATTCGCGTGAATTCGCAAGGCGTCGGCGGAAACGTGCCTAAATAAGGGACCGAAAAACTGGCACTCATCCTCGGCCTCCCTCGTCGAAGGCGTCGGGAAAGGCGCGCTGTGCCGCCGCGACGTCCAGAACCAGCAGCGCCTCGTAACTTTCCGAATCGAACGGATCTTCGGCCGGCAGCACTTCGCGGCCGAAAAGCCAGCTCAGCCGTCCCGCGTCCAGGTTGCCCCGCTCGAACGGCTGATCCCCGAAATGCTCCCACAACGCGCGGACAAAGGCCGCGTCCGCCCGCTTGTCGGCCGGGCGCCGGTCGCGATAGCGCTCGCGCCGCACGATGGCGGTGGCGCCCTTCGGATTGGCGCGGCGAATGGTGAACTGGAAATCGCTGCCCGGCAGTCGGCCCGGGAACCCGCGGTGCTTGATCATGACCCGCCTCCGCAACCGCGCAGGGACCGCCGGGTCTCGGTCTTGGTCAGGACAGGCCCGAAGGCCTGTCCCTTTCGTGTCTCCGGGCTCTTACTTGAGCTTGCCGGTGTAGGTCGGCTCGGTCGAGATCGGCTCGGGATCGACCACGACGAATTCTTCTTCCTGTTGCTGCTGGCCGCAGGCTGCCACGAGGGCAACCAGACCAACCGCGAGGATGCTCTTGATGCTGTTCGACATACTAGTCTCCTGTCTCTGTACTCCAACAGATGACGCGCATTACGCCCCATCTGTCCCTCGTTCAAGGGATGGGTCACGGGGTTGTAACCAATGCCGAACATAGCCGAATCCGCAGGACATTCATACGTGGCCGGCGCAATCCCGCCCGCCTGTGTCTGGAAAGCCTCAAACCGCTCAAGCCCCGAGCTTTGATCCGCAAGATATTGTGCTTCCATCAGAACAGCTCCAAGATACAGGCGTCGTCACCGACCGAGAAACTCTCGAAAATCTGCGCCACATCGGGGTCGAACCGACCGAATTCCGAAGGCCTGTCGGCCAGCGAAATCACCACGCGATCGGGGGCCTTTTCCGCCAGGTCGATCCGTCCCAGGGCGAAATCGTTGCACAGGTATTCCAGGTCGGCGGTCTGGGTCTCGAAATCCTCGGCCCCGGTGAACCCTTTCGCGACAAAGCGAAAGCGCACGGTCAGCCCGAGCGCCGCCTCGCCCACGATGACCTCCTGCAGCCGGGCCTCCAGCCCCGACGGCAGGACAAGGCGCTCCTCCTGCGCCTCGCCCTGCACTGGGGCGGCCTGCGCCATCAGCGCGGCCAGCAAACCTGCGATCATCCCTCTCATCGCGCCCACCTCGTCCAGCGCGCCACGTGGCGCGGATCGGCCAGCAGCGACGCGATGATTTCCTCCAGCCGGGCGCGGTCATGCCGCCCCTCGATCTGCCCGCCCGCGGTAACGGTCACGCCCTCGCCGGTCTCGGCGACCCGCACCACGGGCGCAAATCCGCGCACGTTCTGCAGCGCGCGCCACAGATCCTGCCGCACCTGGCTCGCCAGCGCCAGCTTGCGCAGCGGGCCAAAGCGCGCCTCGGCACTCACGTCCATCCGCACCGGCACCCGCCGCGCCACCGTCACCACGCCCGCGTCGCGCATGATGTGATATCGCTTGCTCATTCCTTTTCGCCGCATCGACCGTCCTCGTAGGGTGGGTGAAAACCCACCATCCGCGCCCCGTGGGCTTTCGCCCACCCTACGCCATCCTCAAAGCGGAATATTGTCGTGCTTCTTCCACGGCAGCTTGCGCTTCTTGTTGCGCAGTGCGGCAAACGCCCGGCTCACCCGTTTGCGTGTGCTGCGCGGCTGGATCACCTCGTCGATGAACCCGCGTTCCGCCGCCACGAAGGGGTTGGCAAACCGTGCCTCGTAATCCGCCGTGTGCTTGGCGATCTTCTCGTCATCGCCCAAATCCGCACGGTGGATGATCTCGGTGGCCCCCTTGGCGCCCATCACCGCGATCTCCGACGTGGGCCAGGCATAGTTGATATCCCCCCGCAGATGCTTGGACGACATCACCACGTAAGCCCCGCCATAGGCCTTGCGCGTGATCACCGTCACCTTCGGCACCGTCGCCTCGCCATAGGCAAAGAGCAGCTTCGCGCCGTGCTTGATCACGCCGTTGTGCTCCTGGCTGGTGCCGGGCAGAAAGCCGGGCACGTCCACGAAGGTCAGGATCGGGATCTCGAAACAGTCGCAGAACCGCACGAACCGCGCCGCCTTGCGGGAACTGTCGATGTCCAGGCACCCGGCCAGCACCATCGGCTGGTTCGCCACCACGCCCACCGTGCGCCCCTCAAGGCGGATGAACCCCGTGACCATGTTCTTGGCGAAATCCTCCTGGATCTCGTAGAAATCGCCCTCGTCGGCGACCTTCACGATCAGCTCCTTCATGTCATAGGGCATGTTGGGGTTGTCCGGGATCAGCGTATCAAGGCTCGTCTCGGCCCGGTCCGGGTCGTCGAAGAACGGGCGCACCGGCACCGGCTCGCGGTTGTTCAGCGGCAGGAAATCCACCAGCCGCCGCACCTCGGCCATCGCCTCCACGTCGTTCTCGAAGGCCGCATCGGCGACCGAGGACTTTTTCGTGTGGGTCGAGGCCCCGCCCAGCTCCTCCGCCGTCACCTGCTCGTTGGTCACGGTCTTCACCACGTCGGGGCCGGTCACGAACATGTAGGAACTGTCGCGCACCATGAAGATGAAGTCGGTCATCGCGGGGCTGTACACCGCCCCACCCGCGCAGGGCCCGGTGATCACGCTGATCTGCGGCACCACGCCCGACGCCTCGATATTGCGCTGGAACACCTCTCCGTACCCCGCAAGGCTGTCCACGCCTTCCTGGATCCGCGCGCCGCCACTGTCGTTGATGCCGATCACCGGCGCGCCGTTCTGCATCGCCATGTCCATGATCTTGCAGATCTTCATCGCGTGCGTATGCGACACCGATCCGCCCAGCACGGTGAAATCCTGGCTGAAGACATAGACCTGCCGGCCATTGATGGTGCCCCAGCCGGTCACCACGCCATCGCCATAGGGCCGGTTTTTCTCCATCCCGAAATCGGTACAGCGATGGGCCACGAACATGTCGAACTCTTCGAAACTGTCCTCGTCCAGCAGAAGGTCGATCCGCTCCCGCGCGGTCAGCTTGCCCTTCTCGTGCTGCCCGTCGATCCGCTTCTGCCCGCCGCCCAGCCGCGCGTTGCCGCGGCGCGTGTCCAGTTCCTGCAGGATATCTTTCATCGAGGCCCCCTTGGTTGACTGGCGCGACCCTACTGGTTGGGCGCACCCCATCCAAGACAATTTCCGCAAATTTGCCAAACCTCGCGAAGTCCGGCCTGCTAAATTGCAAATCTGCAAATTCTGCTTCGTGGGAACTGACCATATAGCCAGGGTCACTGTCGCCTGCGCGTCCGAACAAGCCCTGCACGCAACTCGGCCAGCATGACCGGCGTCGGAAGTTCGCATATCTGGACATCCCCCGCCCGCCGGGATAGCGCAATTGCATGCCCACCGTCCGCTTCCTCGACCGCACCACCCCGCCGCACATCTTCACCCTGATCGTTCTGGCCGGGATCTCGACGCTGGCGCTCAATATCTTCCTGCCGTCCCTGCCCGGCATGACCGCCTATTTCGAGACGGATTATGGCGTGATGCAACTCGCCGTGGCGGGCTATCTCGGCATCAACGCCATCCTGCAACTGCTGATCGGCCCCATCTCCGACCGTGTCGGGCGCCGCCCGGTGATCCTCGGCGGGCTGGTGATCTTCCTGCTGGCGACGCTGGGCTGCCTGATGTCCACGAACATCTGGGTCTTCCTGATCTTCCGCATGTTCCAGGGCGGCATCGTCGCCGCCATGGTCCTGTCGCGCGCCGTGGTGCGCGACATGGTGCCGGCCAACCAGGCGGCCTCGATGATCGGCTACGTCACCATGGGCATGTCCGTCGTGCCGATGATCGGCCCGGCCATCGGCGGCGCGCTCGACGCGGGCTTTGGCTGGCACGGCAGCTTCTGGGCGCTCATTGCCATGGGCGCGGCCGTCCTCTGGCTGGTCTGGCGCGACCTGGGCGAAACCGCCCCCTTGGAAGGCCGCACCTTCCGCGACCAATTCGCCGAATACCCCGAGCTTTTCTCCTCCTACCGCTTCTGGGGCTACGCGCTGGCCGCCGCGCTCTCCTCCGGCGCGTTCTTCGCCTATCTCGGTGGCGCGCCCTTCGTCGGCGCACAGGTCTTCGGCCTCACGCCATCGGAACTCGGCCTCTTCTTCGGCGCCCCCGCCGTGGGCTATTTCACCGGCAATTTCCTGTCGGGCCGCTTCTCCACCCGGATCGGCATCAACCGCATGGTGTTCTACGGCTCGGTGGCCAACGCCATCGGCCACGCCATCAACCTCGCCACGCTCTATGCCGGGATAAGCACGCCCTACACGTTCTTCGGCCTGATGACGCTGATGGGCTTGGGCAACGGCATGACCATCCCCAACGCCACCGCCGGCGCGCTCTCCGTGCGCCCCAGCCTCGCCGGCACCGCCAGCGGCCTTGCCGGCTTCCTGATGATCGGCGGCGGCGCGGGGCTTTCGGCCCTGGCGGGCGCCCTTCTCGGCCCCGGCACCGGCGCCTTCCCGCTGGTCTGGCTGATGTTCCTGACGGCGCTTGGCGGCATTCTCGCCATCACCCTTGTCATCCTGCGCGAGCGACAAGTGGGCGTATCCTCGATCTGAACGCCGCCCTTGCGCGGATCGCTTTGCAAACCTAAACCTGTGCAGACGCAAACCTGCAAAGCGAGCCGCCCATGGCCACCCAGAAACTCTATGCCGGCGCCAAGCTGCGCGAAACGCGCCAGCGCCTCGCCCTGACGCAAAAGGATTTCGCCGCCAAGCTCGGCGTTTCCCTGCCCTACCTGAACCAGATGGAGAACAACAACCGCCCGGTCTCCACCACGGTGATCCTCGCCCTGGCGCAGGAATTCGGCTTCGATGTGACCGAGCTTGCCACCGGCGACGCCGAACGGCTGGTGACCGACATGCGCGAGGCGCTGGCCGACGCCGTTTTCGCCGACGACACGCCCAGCCTCAGCGACCTGCGCCTCACGGCCTCCAACGCCCCCGCCATGGCCCGCGCCTTTCTCGAACTGCACCGCGCCTACCGCGACACCCATGAACGCCTCGCGTCGCTGGACGAGGCTCTGGGCCGCGAGGATGCCCGCCCCCAGACCTCCCCCTGGGACGAGGTGCGCGACTTCTTCCATTACTGCGACAACTACATCGACGCCGTCGACCGCGCCGCCGAACACTTCGCCGGCCCCGCCTCCGGCCCCCGCCGGATCACCGATCTGGCCGAGTCCCGTCTCGACGCGCTCGGCATCAAGGTGGTGGACAGCGACGACGCGCGCCTGCGCCACTACGACCGCGACGCGCGTATCCTCTACCTCTCGAACCACGCCGAACCCGAAACCCGCCGCTTTCAACTCCTCCTGCAAGTGGCTCTTCTCACTCAGGAAAAGCTGATCGAGGCCACGCTCGATTTCGCCCGCTTCCAGTCACCGGCGGCGCGCGACATCGCCAAGATCGGCCTTGCCAATTATTTCGCCGGAGCGGCCCTGATGCCCTACACCGCCTTCCTGCAGGCGGCCCAACACCACCGCCACGACCTCGAGCGCCTCGCCACCCGCTTCGGTGCCTCCATCGAGCAGGTCTGCCACCGGCTTTCCACGCTGCAGCGCCCCGGCGCCAAGGGCGTGCCCTTCTTCTTCGTCCGCGTCGATCAGGCCGGCACGATCACCAAGCGCCACTCCGCCACGCGCCTGCAATTCGCCCGCTTCGGCGGCGCCTGCCCGCTCTGGAACGTCCACCGCGCGTTCGAGACGCCCGGCCGCTTCCTGCGCCAACTGGCCGAAACCCCCGACGGCGTGCGCTACATCTCCCTGGCCCGCGACGTCTCCAAGCGCGGCGGGCACTATGGCGCGCCCGTCCGCCGCTTCGCCATCGCCCTGGGGTGCGAGGTGAAACACGCCGATGCCCTGGTCTATGCCGACGACCTCGACCTGACGCGCACGCAAGCCTTCGAGCCCATCGGCATCTCCTGCCGCATCTGTGAGCGCACGCATTGTCACCAGCGCTCCGTGCCGCCCCTGGAACGCCGGTTGCAAGTCACGCCCGACGAACGCGGGGTCTTGCCCTACAAGGTAGGATAGCCGCGCGGCAGCCCTAACATACGTCCGTCCCGGACTTGATCCGGGACCTCGTAGGGTGGGTTTCCAACCCACCGCCCCCTGCACAAAAGAAAAACCCCGGCCGAAACCGGGGTCCTCCGTTTCAAACGCAAGGGCCGGGCTATCAGGCCATCCACCAGCGCTCCATCCAGCGCTCGCCGTCCATGTCCCAGTTCGACGCCATCTCGCCATGCGCGACGTTTTCGCTCAGCGCAAAGACATAGTTGGCGAACATCGGGATCACGACACCGCCCTGGTTCGCCACCAAATCCTGCATCTCGAAATACATCTCCCGGCGCTTGTCCTCGTCCAGCTCCGCGCGGGCCTTGACCAGCAACTCCTCGAACCGGTCATTGCACCAGAAGCTGTCGTTCCACGCCGCCCCGCACTTGTAGGCGGTCGCGAACATCTGGTCCTCGACCGGACGACCGCCCCAGTAGACGGCGGAGAAAGGCTTCTTCATCCACACGTCCGACCAGTAGCCGTCCTTGGGCTCGCGCACCACGTTGATGTTGATGCCCGCTTCCTTGGCCGACGCCTGGAAGAGGATCGCCGCGTCCACGGCCCCGCTGAACGCCGCGTCCGACGACGACAGGTTGATGTCGATGCTGTCCATCCCCGCTTCCTTGAGGAAGAACTTCGCCTTGTCGGGGTCATAGGTCTTCTGCTCCAGCTCGGAGTTGTAGAACCGCTGCCCCTGCCCGATCGGATGGTCGTTCCCGACCGAGCCATAGCCGAACAGGATCTTCTCCACCAGTTCCTCGCGGTTGATCCCCCATTTCAGGGCCTGCCGGATGTTGTTGTCCGTATAAGGATCGGTGTTGGTCGACATCGCAAAGGTATAGTGCTGCGTGCCGGCGACCGACTCGATGCTCACGCTCGGATTGCGGCCCAGCAGGCCCGCGGCCTTCAGATCGACCCGGTCGATCGCCTGCACGTCGCCCGACACCAGTGCAGTCGTCCGCGCGTTCTGGTCCACGACCGCCAGCATCTCGATCGTGTCGAACCATGCCACGTCGTCGCGCCAGTGGTTGGGGTTGCGCTCGAACTGGCTGCTGACGCCGGCGTTGAAGTTCTTCAGGATGTAGCTGCCGCAGCCATTGCCCGACTGCCAGTCGATGCCGTCCTCCGACGCCGGGCAGATCACCAGGTGGTAATCCGACAGGATGAACGGAAAGTCGGCGTTGCCGCCATCCAGGGTGAACACGACCGTGTCGTCACCCTCGGTCGCGATGTCGGTGATCGGCGCCACGATCGGCCCCGCGGCCGAGGTCGAATCCTCGCCCCGGTGATGGTTGATCGAGGCCACCACGTCGTCCACGGTCAGCGACTTGCCGTCATGGAACGTCACGCCCTGGCGGATCTTGAACCGCCATTCGCTGGCGTCCTCGGACGCTTCCCAGCTTTCGGCCAGTTCCGGCACCAGCGACCCGTCGGCGGCCACTTCGGTCAGACGACCGTGGACGCCAAAGGACAGCGCGATCATGTAGCCGTTCTCCCACTGGCCCGGGTCCAGCGTGTCCGTCGTCTGGCCGTGGCCCTTGGCCACGCGCAGGTCGCCCCCGCGCTTCGGCGTGCTCTGGGCGAAGGCGCCCATCGGCAGGGCCGCCGCGGCACCCGCCGCAACGGTGGTTTTCAGAAATCCGCGACGGTCCAGAAGTCCGCCCTTGATCAATGACATGTCATGTTCTCCCTTGTTGACACTATCCTGTAATACGTTCTGCGCATGACGCGCATATGTCCCTGAGGATCCGATGCGTATCGGCGCACGCAACTCCCCTGCGCCGCGCCGCGCGTCGTTCCGGATCGCCCGAAAACGACATTGCATCAATCTTAGACGCCACGTGCGACCACGTGCAACGCGAAAGGTCCGGACCTTTTCTTCTCATTCCCCGTCTCCTGTCGATGCAGACAATACGTTTCTTGATTGACGAGTCAATTAAAACTCAATACCCGTTCCCGCCACCACCTGCGGAGGACCAATTGCCCAAGATCGGAATGGAACCGATTCGCCGCTCGGCCCTGGTCGAGGCCACGATCGTCGAGATCGGCGCCCGCGGCTCGCTCGACGTCACGGTCAGCCAGATCGCGCGGCGCGCCGGCATGTCCTCGGCGCTCGCGCATCACTATTTCGGCTCCAAGGAACAGATCTTCGCCGCCGCCATGCGCCACATCCTCACCCTCTACGGGGCCGAGGTGCGCGGCGCGCTCATCATGGCCAAAACGCCCCGCCAGCGGCTCGAGGCCATCGTCCGCGCCAGCTTCGCGCCCGGCCAGTTCCGCGACGAGATGATCGCCGCCTGGCTCAACTTCTACGTTCAGGCCCAGAAATCCGACGAGGCGCGGCGCCTTCTGCATGTCTACCAGCGCCGCCTGCGCTCCAACCTCCATCACGCCTTCCGACAGCTTGCCCCGGCGGACGAGGCCCGCACCCTCACACGTGGGCTGGCCGCGATGATCGACGGTCTTTATATCCGGCAGGCGCTGCACAGCGCACCGCTTTCGGGCGAGAACGCCATCGGTGTGCTGTTGCACTACATCGACACCTCACTTGCCAAAGGCGCCCCCGAATGACACGTCCCAACATCCTCATCTTCATGGTCGACCAGCTGAACGGCACGTTCTTCCCGGACGGCCCCGCCGACTGGCTGCACGCGCCGAACCTCAAGGCGCTGGCCGAGCGGTCCACGCGCTTCAAGAACGCCTACACCGCCTCGCCGCTCTGCGCGCCCGGCCGCGCCAGCTACATGTCCGGCCTCCTGCCCTCGCGCTCGCGCGTCTACGACAACGCCGCCGAGTTCGCGGCCGACATTCCGACCTATGCCCACCACCTGCGCCGCGCCGGCTACCAGACCTGCCTCTCGGGCAAGATGCATTTCGTCGGCCCCGACCAGCTTCACGGCTTCGAGGAACGCCTCACGACCGACATCTACCCCGCCGATTTCGGCTGGACGCCCGATTACCGCAAACCGGGCGAACGCATCGACTGGTGGTACCACAACATGGGCTCGGTCACCGGCTCCGGCGTGGCCGAGATCTCCAACCAGATGGAATACGACGACGAGGTCGCCTACCACGCCACCCGCAAGGTCTACGACTACGGGCGCGGCCATGACGCCCGCCCCTGGTGCCTCACCGTCAGCTTCACCCACCCGCACGATCCTTACGTCGCGCGCCGCAAATACTGGGACCTTTATGAGGGTTGCGAACACCTGCTGCCCGAAGTGCCCGCGATGGATTACGACGACCACGACCCCCACTCGCAGCGCATTTTCGATGCCAACGACTGGCGCAGCTTCACCATCACCGACGAGGACATAAGCCGCTCCCGCCGCGCCTATTTCGCCAACATCTCCTATCTCGACGACAAGATCGGCGAAGTGATGGAGGCCCTGCGCGGCACGCGCCAGGAAGACGACACCATCATCCTCTTCGTCTCCGACCATGGCGACATGCTGGGCGAGCGTGGCCTGTGGTTCAAGATGTCCTTCTTCGAGGGCTCGTCGCGCGTGCCCCTGATGATCTCCGCCCCCGCGATGAAACCCGGCCTCGTCACCGAGCCGGTCAGCAATATCGACGTCTGCCCCACGCTCTGCGATCTTGCCGGCGTCGACATGTCCGAGGTCATGCCCTGGGTCGCCGGCGAAAGCCTTGTGCCCTCCGGCCAGGGCGCGGCCCGCAAAAGCCCCGTCGCAATGGAATACGCCGCCGAGGCCTCCTACTCCCCGCTCGTCTGCCTGCGCCACGAGCACTGGAAATATACCAACTGCGCCCTCGACCCCGAACAGCTCTTCGACCTCGACGCCGACCCCCATGAGCTCACCAACCTGGCCGAGGATCCCGCGCACAAATCCAACCTCGAACGCTTCCGCGTCGAGGCCGCCGCCCGCTGGGATCTCGAGGCCTTCGACGCCCAGGTCCGTGAAAGCCAGGCCCGCCGCTGGGTCGTCTACGAGGCCCTGCGCCAGGGCGGCTACTACCCGTGGGATTACCAGCCCCTGCAACTGGCCTCGGAACGCTACATGCGCAACCACATGGACCTCAACGTGGTCGAGGAGAAACAGCGCTACCCGAGGGGGGAATAGATGCTCACCGTCTATGGCCGCGCCACCTCCTCCAACGTGCAACTCGTCATGTGGACCCTCGCCGAGCTTGGCCTCGACTGCGAGCGGCTCGATTACGGCCACGTCCACGGCGGCCTCGACACGCCCGAATTCGGCGCCATGAACCCGCACCGCAAGGTCCCCGTCCTGCGCGACGGCGACCTCACCGTCTGGGAAAGCACCGCCATCCTGCGCTACCTCGCGTCCCGCTACGGCGGCGGCGGTGCTTTCTGGCCCGCCGACCCCGCCGCCCGCGCGCCCGTCGACATGTGGGCCGAATGGGCCAAGACCACGCTGGCGGCGGGCTTCACCCATCCCATCTTCTGGCCCCGCGTCCGTACACCCGCGAACCAGCGCGACGAGGCGGCCCTCGCCGCCGCCATCACCGCCTTCGATGGCCACCTCGCTCTGCTCGCGGAGCAACTCGCCGACCGCGATTACATCTGCGGCGATCGCCTCACTGCCGCCGACATCGTCGCGGGCCACCTGCTCTACCGCTGGTTCACCATCGACGTCCCCCGCGCGTCCAACCCGACGGTCGAGGCCTATTACGAACGCCTCAGCCGGCGCCCCGCCTACCGAACCCACATCATGGTTCCCTACGACGCCCTGCGCGTGGAAGGCGCCTGATGCCTCTTCCTCTGGCCATAAATATCCCGGGGAGGAGCGGCGAACCAAAGGTTCGACGCGGGGGGCAGCGCCCCCTCCATCCCGCAGCGGGCAGCGCCCCCTCTCCCGCACCCCAAGCTTCGGAGGTCCCTGATGCAAGCCGATTACGTCATCGTCGGTGCCGGCAGCGCCGGCTGCGCCATGGCCTACCGCCTCTCCGAGGCCGGCCATTCCGTGCTCGTCATCGAACATGGCGGCACCGATGCCGGCCCCTTCATCCAGATGCCCGGCGCGCTCAGCTACCCGATGAACATGAAAATGTACGACTGGGGCTACCGCACCGAGCCCGAGCCGCATCTGGGGGGCCGCCGCCTCGCCGCCCCGCGCGGCAAGGTCATCGGCGGCTCGTCCTCGATCAACGGGATGGTCTACGTGCGCGGGCACGCCCGTGACTTCGACCATTGGCGCGACGAGGGCGCCGCCGGCTGGGGCTATGCCGACGTGCTGCCCTACTACAAGCGCCTGGAAAACTGGACCGATGCCGGCCATGGCGGCGACCCCGACTGGCGCGGGCACGATGGCCCCCTGCACGTCACCCGCGGCCAGATGGCCAACCCCCTCACCCGCGCCTTCATCGAGGCCGGGCGGCAAGCGGGCTACCCCGTCACGCCCGACTACAACGGTGAACAGCAGGAAGGATTCGCGCCCTTCGAGATGACCGTCCACCGCGGCCAGCGCTGGTCGGCGGCAAACGCCTATCTCAAGCCCGCCCTCAAGACCGGCAATTGCGACGTCGTCCGCGGCCTCGCGTCCCGCGTGGTCTTCGAGGACGGCCGCGCCACAGGTGTCGAGCTCACCCGCAAGGGCCGGCAGGAGATCATCCGCGCGAATGCCGAGGTGATCCTTTCGGCGTCGGCCTTCAACTCGCCCAAGCTGCTGATGCTGTCGGGCATCGGCCCAGCCGCCCACCTGGCCGAGCACGGCATCGACGTCATCGCCGATCGCCCCGGCGTCGGCGCCAACCTGCAAGACCATCTCGAGGTCTACGTCCAGATGGCCGCCTCCCAGCCGGTCAGCCTCTACAAGTACTGGAACCTGCCCGGCAAGGCGCTCGTCGGCCTCACCTGGCTGTTGGGCCGCACCGGCCCCGGCGCCTCGAACCAGTTCGAATCCTGTGGCTTCATCCGCTCGGCGGCGGGCATCGACTATCCCGACCTGCAATTCCACTTCCTGCCCATCGCCGTGCGCTACGACGGACAGGCGGCGGCCGAGGGCCACGGCTATCAGGCCCATGTCGGCCCCATGCGCAGCGAAAGCCGCGGCACCGTGACCCTCAACTCCGCCGATCCCGCCGCGCCGCCCAGGATCTTCTTCAACTACATGAGCTGCGACAGCGACTGGCGCGATTTCCGCCGCGCCATCCGCCTCACGCGCGAGGTGTTCGCCCAGGACGCCTTCGCCCCCTTCTCCAAGCACGAGATCCAGCCCGGCGCGGATGTCCAGTCCGACGACCAGATCGACGGCTTCATCCGCGAACATGCCGAAAGCGCCTATCACCCCTGCGGCACCTGCCGCATGGGCCGCGCCGACGACCCGCGCAGCGTCGTCGATCCCGAGGGCCGCGTCATTGGCGTCACGGGCCTGCGCGTCGCCGACAGCTCGGTCTTCCCGCGCATTCCCAATGGCAACCTCAACGCGCCGTCGATCATGGTGGGCGAGAAGATGGCCGATCACGTCCTCGACCGCTCTCTTCCGGCGGATAACGCCCAGGCCTGGATCCATCCCGACTGGCAGACCGCACAGCGCTGATCGTGACTTTCGTTTGATCCGCATCAAGGTGCGCGCCCCGGCGCGCGCCTAAGCTCTGCGTCGACACACGAACACCAAGGAGGACCCCAATGTCACACACCCCGCACGAGCTGCACCAAGAATTCCCCGACATGGCCGACCGCATCACCGCGCTGAAAACCTCGGACGCGCATTTCGCCCGGCTGATGGACGACTACCACGCGGTCAACCGGCAGGTTCACGCGGCGGAAACCAATGTGACCCCGGTCTCGCCCGCCGCCGAGACGGATATGCGCAAAAAGCGCGCCCGGCTGAAGGACGAGCTCTACGCCATGCTCACCGCCTGACACACAATTGTTGATCGCGTCTTGCCGCGCCTTACCGGTGCGGTAAGGCCGCCCCCGGCGACCCGTCGCACCGTCGCCTTACGCCCCGGATACCGACGCGATACCGACGTTGCATTCTGGCGGCTGGCAAGCCGCTAACGAATCGTCTCAGAACTTGGTCTGATGCGGCGCCGGCGTCACTCCCCGGCGCTTCAGCACCGCCTCGCGCCAGCTGATGAAACTGACCGATCCCACGATCACCAGTCCGCCCAGAATCACCCACGGATCAAAGGGTTCCGCAAAAAGGTCACGCCCAGCAGCACCGCCCAGACCAGTTGCAGGAAGGTCACCGGCTGGGTCACCGCCAGCGGCGCCGCCCGAAAGGCCAGCGTCATGGTGTAATGCCCGCCCGTGGCAAAGGCCGCCACCCCCATCAGGATCGTCAGCTCCCAGAAGGTCGGCGTCACCCAGTTGCTCAGCGCCACGGGTGCCAGCCCGATCGTCACCGTGATCGACAACATCGCCACGACCAACCCCGGACTGCACTTGTCCGACAACAGCTTGGCCAACAGGTAGGACCCGCCAAAGGCGACCGCCGTGAACAGCATGGCGAAATGCCCTGGGCCAAGGTCGCGAAACCCCGGTCGCAGAATGATCACCGCCCCGATCAGCGCCACCACGATGGCCAGAACCCGCCGAAGCGCCAGCCTTTCGCCCAGGAAAAGCGCCGCGCCCAGCGTCACGTAGATCGGCGACAGATAGTTCATTGCCGTCACGTCCGCCAGCGGGATCCGCGCCATGGCAAAGAACCACAAGCCCACCCCGGCCGAATGCGCGATGCCGCGCAAAGCAAAAAGACCCCACGTCCTGCGATCCAGCCGCAGCCGGCTCAGCGTCCCCAGCATCGGAATCAGAAAGATCAGCCCCAGCACGTAGCGCAGGAACGCCGCCTCCGTGGCGGGAATCCGCGTCCCCAGAAGCTTCACCATGGCGGTCACGCCGACGAACAGAATGCCGGTGACGACCATCCAGAAAACACCCCAGCCGGGCCGCGCATTCAACTCGGAACTCATGGCCGCATAAAGCCTTCGCCCCGCCGGGATGTCGAGCGCAAAAGCACGGGTTTTTCAGAGCTTGTTAACCACCGCCTGCGAGGATTACGCCAAGGCACGCCTTGTCGCGGTGGCAAAATTTTTTCGAAAAATTTTGCGCCCGGCGGCGCGGCAGGCGCTCAGATCTTCTCCTGCGTATATTTGCGCAGTTCCGCCCGCGCCACCTGCCGCCGATGCACCGCGTCCGGCCCGTCCGCCAGCCGCAGGGTGCGCAAATGCGTCCACATCGCCGCCAGCGGCGTGTCCTGGCTGATGCCCTGCGCACCGAACATCTGCACGGCCTCGTCCATGACCTTCAGCGCCACCTTGGGCGCCACCACCTTGATCTGGCTGATCCAGGGCGCCGCGGCCCGCACATCGCCCTGGTCCATCATCCACGCGGCCTTCAGGCACAACAGCCGCGCCTGTTCGATCTCCATCCGGGCCTCGGCGATGTAGTCGAAATTCGCTCCCAGCTGCGCCAGCGGCTTGCCAAAGGCTTCACGCTGCAACGCCCGGCGGCACATCAGTTCCAGCGCCGCCTCGGCCTGCCCGATCGCGCGCATGCAATGATGGATCCGCCCCGGCCCCAGCCGGTTCTGCGCGATCTCGAACCCGCGCCCTTCGCCCAGCAGCATGTTTTCCGCCGGCACGCGCACATCGGCAAAGCGAAAATGCATGTGCCCATGCGGCGCGTCATCCGCGCCATAAACCTTCATTGGCCTAAGCTTTTCAATGCCTTGGCTGTCGGCCGGCACCACGATCATCGAATGCCGCCGGTGCTTGGGCGCGTCGTCACCGCCGGTCTTGACCATCACGATATAAACCGCACAGCGCGGGTCGCCCGCCCCCGTGGCCCACCATTTCTCACCGTTCAGAACATACGCGTCCCCGTCCCGCTCACAGCGCAGCGAGATGTTCGTCGCGTCCGAACTTGCCACATCGGGCTCCGTCATCAGGTAGGCCGAACGGATCTCCCCCTCCAGCAGCGGCTCCAGCCACCGCGCCTTCATCTCCGGGGTGCCGTATTTCTGGAACACTTCCATGTTCCCGGTATCCGGCGCATTGCAGTTGAAGACCTCTGCCGCCATGGGCGTCTTGCCGATCTCCTCAGCGAAATAAGCGTACTCGACGGTGCTCAGCCCCGCCCCACCGTCGCCGTCGGTCAGCCAGAAGTTCCACAGCCCCGCCGCCTTGGCCTGCGCCTTCAACCCCTCCAGGATCTCGGCCTGCCGCTCGGTATAGGTCCAGCGATCCCCCTTCTCGATCTCCTCGTGATAGGGGGCCTCCATTGGCATGATCTCGTCGCGCACCATGGTCCGCACCCGCTCCAGCAGGTCGGCAATATGCGGTCGCATCTCGAAGTTCATCGTGGTCCCTCCCCGGTGGTGGCGCCATTGCGCTGGCGGTGTGATGCCACGCGACCCCGGCCTCGTCCAGACTCGTCCGCCATATGCGCATGAAACCGGCACGTTCCCTGTGTATGTCCAGCCAGGCTGACCGACCGCCCGCCTTGGTTTGGGTGTGTCTCAGAGTGCTTGTGAGGCTCCGGCGCCACCCGGCTCGGAAGCCGCGCTAGCACCCGTCGCGGCCCAGCACCATCACCCAGATCCGCCCCGGCGCCTCGACCAATGCGACGCTTTCGGCCTCGGGCGCCAGCATGTTCTCGCGATGACCGGGCGAGTCGGCCCAGCCGGTCAGGACAGCGTCCAGTCCCCGCTGACCCTCGGCAATATTTTCCGCAATGAAACAAAACCCATAGCCGACTCGGCGGGCGCGGTCCGCGACGCTGCTCCCGTCCGAGCCGGTATGGCTGAAATAGTCCTTGCGCGCCATGTCTTTCGCATGCGCCGCCGCAACCCGCGTCAGCGTGCTGGAGACATTCAACGGCGCGCGGCCCTCCTCGGCGCGGAAGTCGTTGATCCAGTCCAGAGCGTCCCGGCCACGGTCGGTCACGTCCTGCCCTGCCGCCGCCTGGGCGACCAGGGAGACAAGACTTGCCAAAAGTATCGCACGCAATCGCATGGCGCGATCCTAGCGCCGTGTTCCGTTCCGCGCCAGAGCCATCAGACAGATCGGGCGAGGATCTCCAGTGCCGCCTCGTGCTGTTGTCGTCCCGCCGCGGCCACGACGCGCCCGCCGTCATGCGCCGGGTCGCCAGCCCAGTCGGTGACGAACCCGCCCGCGGCCTCGATCACGGCGATGGGGGCCTGGATGTCATAGGCGTTCAGACCCGCCTCGATCACCAGGTCCACCTGGCCGCTGGCCACCAGCGCATAGGCATAGCAATCCAGCCCGTAGCGCGTCAGCCTCACCTGGTTCGAGACCGCGCGAAAGGCCGCGCCCTCGGCCTCGGTCCCCACTTCGGGAAAGGTGGTCAAGAGCGTGGCGTCGGCCAGTGCCCGGTTGCCCCGCGTCTTCAGCAGGCGCTCGCCTCGCGGCCCGGTCATGAATGCGCGGCCGAAACCGCCTTCGAACCGCTCGCCTATATAGGGCTGGTCAATCAGGCCGTAGATCGGGCCGGTCTCATCCGACACTGCAATCAGCACGCCCCAGGTCGGCGCCCCCGCCACGAAAGCGCGGGTACCATCGATCGGGTCCAGCACCCAGGTCAGACCGCTGCTGCCCGGTTGCGTGCCGAACTCCTCGCCCAGAATGCCGTCGTCCGGCCTCAGGTCGGCAAGCACGCCGCGCATCGCCTGCTCAGCCGCCTTGTCGGCAAGCGTGACCGGGTCGTACGCATCCTGGGAACACGCCTTGTTCTCGACCCCGATCCTGTCGCCACGAAACAACGGCAGGATCGCACGCCCCGCGGCGTCGGCCAGCGCGTGCGCGGTGTTAACGATGTCTGAACTTCTGAACGCCATCCTGCCCTCGCCGCGTGATTACACGGCATGGATAGACGGCTTGTCAGATCGGCTCAAGCGACGTCGCTCAGAACCCTGGCAAGGTCGAACAGGCGGCGGCGCTGATTTTCCGGAATGGCGTAGTAGGAGCGGATCAGGTCCAGCGCTTCCTTGTCGCCCAAAAGGTCAGCCGGTATCATGTCGCCGACTTCCTTGTCGCCATTCTCGTGATCAAGACCTTCGAAGAAAAAGCTGACCTCCACGTCCAGAGCATCAGCGATATCCCAAAGCCGCGATGCGCTGACGCGGTTGGCGCCAGTTTCATATTTCTGAATTTGCTGAAATTTGATGCCCACGCTTTGAGCCAATTGCTGTTGCGTCATACCGACGAGCCAGCGGCGGTGGCGAATACGTTTCCCGACATGCACGTCTACGGGGTGCGGCATGGGTAATCCTTTCCTCATATGCCCTGCCGGACGTCAACAACAATATCTCCGACAGGCGTTCCATAAAATTCGGCCGCGCATCCCAGCGACACTGGGCAGAAAGTAAGCGGAGCGAGTATGCATAGCAAGAAGTATTGCACCCCGAATAAGGGATCGGTCCCTTATACCTACAATCTAAGCGAGCAGATACTTCTTTCGTATAGTATGCGCACAACCACAAGGGGCAATTTGACTTCTTTTCGGCTTATCGTTTATTCGGTCGAAGTGCCGGGCACGCCCCGGTTTTTTGTCCGGGGAGACTTGCCATGCGCGCGTTCAGGATCGATTCGCACGATACAACCGCAACCCTGCAAGACATCACGCGCCCGGTTCCCGGCGCGGGCGAAATCGCCATCCGGATCAGCGCCTGCGGCCTGAACTTCGCTGACCTTCTGATGCTCAAGGGCGAGTATCAGGACACGCCCCCTACGCCGTTCACCCTCGGAATGGAGGTGGCCGGCACGGTCGAAGCGCTCGGCGACGGGGTCGAGGGGCCGGCGGTCGGCAGTCGCGTCGCGGTTTTCGGCGGCCAGGGCGGGCTGGCCGAACACGGGTGTTTTCCCGCCGACCGCGCCGTGGCCCTGCCCGACGCGATGAGCTTTACAGATGCCGCTGCATTCCAGATCGCCTACGGGACCAGCCATGTCGCGCTGGACCACAAGGCGCGGCTGCAACCGGGCGAAACCCTGTTGGTGCTGGGGGCGGCCGGCGGCGTCGGTCTCACGGCGGTGGAAATCGGCAAGCTGATGGGCGCGACCGTAATTGCCTGCGCCCGCGGGGCCGACAAGCTCGAGGTCGCACGACAGGCCGGCGCCGACCATGTCATCGACGCCCAGACCGAAGATATCCGGGAGGCCTGCCGTGCCCTTGGCGGGGTCGATGTCGTCTACGATCCGGTCGGCGGGGATCAGTTCAAGGCCGCGATGCGGGCCTGCCGCCCGGAAGCGCGCCTTCTGGCCATCGGCTTTGCCAGCGGCGACGTGCCAAAGATCCCCGCCAACCACCTTCTGGTCAAGAATATCTCGGTACTGGGCCTGTATTGGGGCGGGTATCTCGGGTTCCGGCCCCAGGTCGTGACAGACAGCCTGGCGCGCCTGTTCGACTGGTACAGCGAAGGCCGGCTGAAGCCTCATATCAGCCACGTCTTGCCCCTGAAGGACGCTCAGAAAGGTCTGGACCTGATGCGCACGCGCAAATCCACCGGAAAGGTCGTCGTCACGATGGAATAGGCCGCCGGGGTCACGCCTGCCGCAGAAGCGTCGGCGCGGTCGCCCGGAACCCCTGCCGTACAAGGTCGGCCAGTTGCCGCGTGATCTCATCGCGATTGGTCGCACCGTACATGTTGATCTGCTGAAACCCGAGATCCGGCAACGCCCCTTGCGCGTTGATCGCTTCCTGGTGTGGCGGAATGCTGGTCTCCAGCAGGGCCCCAACGGCAAGGTCCGCGCTGATCAGCGCCTCGACCGAGCGGTCCTCGTCCGACTCGATGGCCAGTTCCCAGTCGATGCCCGCCGCGTCGAGACTGCGCAGCACCGTGGCCCGGAAGATGCAGACGTTGCAGAAACCCAAGCGCAAGGGGCGTTTCCGCCACGCCTGCCCGCCCACGGCCCCGACCCATTTGAGCGGCATCGTCGTCAGCGTCTCGCCCCCCGGGGTCAGCGCCTTCTCGGTCGTCAGGATCAGGTCGACCTCGCCCTTCTTCAGGGCCTCGTGCAATCTCATCGTGCTGGAGGACTTGAGTGCCACGTTCACCCGCGGGAATATGCTGTTGAACGTCTTCAGGACACGGGGCACCACCGGATAGACGATGTCGTGCGGAACACCCAGCGTCAGTTGGCCTTCATAGATCTCGTCCGACAGGCGTCCCACCGCCTCGTCGTTCAGGTCGACGATCCGCCGCGCATAGGTCAACAGCTGCTCGCCCGAGGCGGTCAATGCAATCCGCCGGTTGCTACGGTCAAGCAGGTCTATGCCCAGCATCTCTTCGAGCCGCTTGAGCTGCATTGACACCGCGGACTGCGTCAGGTTCAGCACCTGTGCGGCCCGCGTCACGCCGCCTTGCTCGGCCACTTCGAGAAAAGAGCGCAAGGTTGTCACGTCCAGATTTCTCATACATCACATTCCCTGATGAAACACCGATCAAACATTCATTTTTCAAATAATACCAGAAATGCCATTTATATCAACAGAATTCATGCCGCGTCATGTTTCATCACGAAAACTGAAAGGATATCGTCATGCCCACCCTCTCGCACCGCCGCCATGGTCCATTTCGCGCCAGCCCCCGTCCCAGTCTGCTCGACGCGCTGGAACTTTACCGCCAACGCCGCGCACTGGCCCGGCTCGACGATCATGCGCTGGACGACATAGGTCTGACCCGAGCAGAGGCAGACGCCGAGGCGCGCCGGCCAATTTGGGACATCTTTCGCCGCTGAAGCCTGAACCGACTGTTTCCGCGCGACTTTCGTCCGGATTTGCTTGAAAAGTGGCTGCTGGCAACCGATATTCCATGCAAACCCCTCTACGGGTTTCAATAGGGACACTTACTCGGAGGCTTTAATGGCTCAATTCGAAACGATCCGGACGGCAACAGGTGCGCGTACCGCCGCGATCGACGAAGGCTTGCGCGCCCACATGAACAAGGTCTACGGCACCATGTCGATCGGCATGTTGCTGACCTTTGCGGCCGCCTGGGCCGTGGGCAACAACGCCGCGATGATGGAAACGCTGTTCACCGGCATCACCCGCTGGATCGTGATGTTCGCGCCGCTGATCATGGTCTTTGCCTTCGGCGCAGTGATCAACAAGCTGTCGGCGGCCGCTGCCCAACTGTTCTTCTACGCCTTCTCGGTCGTGATGGGCGTGTCGATCTCGTACATCTTCGTGGTCTTCACGGATTTCTCGATCGCGCAGGTCTTCCTGGCCACATCCGCCGCCTTCGCAGGTTTGTCGCTGTGGGGCTACACAACCAAGAAGGACATCTCCGGCTGGGGCAGCTTCCTGATCATGGGTGTGATCGGCCTGATCGTGGCGTCGATCGTCAACATCTTCATCGGGTCGAGCGAACTCATGTTCGCGATTTCGGCCATCGGCGTGCTGATCTTCGCGGGTCTGACCGCCTATGACACGCAATCGATCAAGAACGAGTATCTCGCGCACGCCCACCATGGCGACAGCGAATGGCTGGGCAAGGCCGCCATCATGGGCGCCCTGCGGCTGTACCTGGACTTCATCAACATGTTCATGATGTTGCTGAACCTGCTGGGTCAACGCGAATAACGACAGCGCACCAGGCTGAAACGAACAATGGGGCCGGTCATCAGACCGGCCCTTTTTCGTGGTCGCTGGCTTCCAGATCACCCGTCCCGGGCCTGACCCGGGACCTCCCGCCGCAATAGCCCCCGGATCAGGTCCGGGGCGGTCGCCACGTCTCGGCGCGCACCATTTGAAAGCCCCCCAAAGCAAAAGGCCGCACCCATCGGTACGGCCCTTGAAAACGCTCGGAGGGAAGATCCTACTTGATCTTGCCTTCCTTGTACTCGACATGCTTGCGCGCGACGGGGTCGTATTTGCGCACCGACATCTTCTCGGTCATGGTGCGGGCATTCTTCTTCGTCACATAAAAATGGCCCGTGCCGGCGGTCGAGTTCAGGCGGATCTTGATAGTGGTCGGCTTCGCCATGGGTATCTCTCCTGCGGCGAGGTGTCAGCCACCCCGCGAAATTCGTCATGAAGCCCGCCTTTTAAACGCGCGGGCCTGCATGTCAACCGGATTCTCCGCGCCTCAGTTCGAGCTGATGCGCGTCGGCATGCGGTAGAAATGATGCACCCCGATCGTCGTGGTCCGGGCGAAGGTGCGCGACCATTTCGGACGCACCGCCTTGGTGTGGTAATGCGTCGCCCCATCGGTCAACTGGCGCTTGGCGCCCTTCACCATAAGGGAGGCCACCTTACCCGCCCGCTCGAAGGCGCGCTTCTCGTTGATCCGGTCGCTGTGTCCGTCACAGGTGTAGGTGAACTGGCATTGATACTTGCGCCCGGTGCCCTGATGCACGACACCACAGATCGTATCGGGAAAGCGGGCGCTGTCGACGCGGTTCATGATGACCTCCGCCACCGCGAACTGGCCCTTGACGCTCTCACCGCGGGCCTCGTGATACAGCGCCTCGGCCAGGCAACGCCACTGCTTGCCGCCCGCTTGGGCCGACTGCGCGGCCAGCCAGGTCCGTGAATAGGTCACGTCCACGCCGGGACGTTCCATGTAACGCGCCACCATGTCCTCGGGGATCGAGCTCAGCACGCGGTTCTCGTGCGCATAAAGACGGTTGATGTCCTGTTCCGCCACGGCAGCGGTCGCAAACACCATCGAAAAGACTGTTGCGAGGATCTTCAAGGCTCGCCTCCTTCAATTTATGACCCTACGGGCCCGTCAAGTCGCAAGCGCCTAAAGCAATAAGTCAAATTCGTCCAGACCGGGCCGGCTCAAGGCAGCTATGCGTCAGGGGGTACGGAAGGAAACCGGCAGGGATCTGCCGCAGATGTGGCGACGATCCGCCCGGGGTCTACCCGATCTTGTCCTTCACGGCCAATTGTGCGGCAGCTAGTCGCGCCACCGGAACCCGGAACGGCGAACAGGAGACATAGTCGAATCCCGCCGTCCGGCAGAAGGCAATCGATTCGGGGTTGCCGCCGTGTTCTCCGCAGATCGACAGGGTCAGATCGGGTGCCACCTCGCGCCCCCGACGTGCTCCGATTTCCAGCAGTTCGCCCACCCCGTCCACGTCCAGCACGTGAAACGGGTCCTCGGGATAGACGCCCTGTTGCACGTAGTGCGACATGAACCGGCCCGCATCGTCGCGGCTGAGACCATAGGTCATCTGCGTCAGGTCGTTGGTGCCGAAGCTGAGGAAGGCCACATGCGGCGCGATTTCCGCGGCTCTCAGCGCGGCGCGCGGGGTTTCCACCATGACACCCAGGCGATAGGTGAAATTGCGGCCGGTCTCGCGGCGCACCGCGTCGGCGACATTGTCGACATTCTGCCGGACCAGTTCGACCTCGCGCATGGCCGACACCAGCGGGATCATGATCTCGGGCACGACCGGGTCGCCTTCCTTGCTGGCCGCGACCGTCGCCTCGAAGATGGCCCGCGCCTGCATTTCGTATATTTCCGGCACGGCGATGCCCAGCCGGACACCGCGCATCCCCAGCATGGGGTTGTACTCCCCCATCGACTCGACCCGCTCGGTCACGTCCGCCACGGGCAGGTCCAGCGCGTCCGCCAGTTCGCGAATCCCCTCGCGGTCCGCGGGCAGGTATTCGTGCAGCGGCGGGTCGAACAGGCGAATGCACACCGGCATTCCCGACATGATGCGGAAAAGATCGATGAAGTCCGCGCGCTGCATAGGCAGCAGCACCTCCAGCGCCGAGGCGCGGTCCTCGCTGGTATCGGCAAAGATCATCTCGCGCATCGCCACCAGGCGGCTGGGTTCCACGAACATGTGCTCGGTCCGGCACAGCCCGATGCCCTGCGCCTTGAAGGTCAGGGCCAGTTCGGCGTCGGCCTGGGTGTCGGCATTGGCCCGCACCTCTATATCGCGCACCTCGTCGGCCCAGCTCATCAGCGTCTTGAAGGTCTCGTCCCGCGCCGCTTCCAGCAGGCGCGGCTCGCCGGCCAGGACCTCTCCGCTGGTGCCGTCAATGGTGATCCGGTCTCCGGATTGCAGGCTGCGCCCGTCGGGAAAGACCAGCCGCTTTCGCTTGATCTGAAAGGTGATGGCCGAGGCGCCGACAACGCAGGGCTTGCCGATGCCGCGCCCGATCACGGCGGCATGGCTGGTGATCCCGCCGCGCTCGGTCAGCACGCCCGCGGCGGCATGCATCCCGCGGATGTCCTCGGGGCTGGTCTCCCGCCGCACAAGGATCGCCGCCTCGCCGCGCGAGTCGGCTGCCTGCGCCTCCTCGGCGCTGAACACGATCTTGCCGGTCGCGGCACCGGGGCTGGCGGCGATTCCCTTGGCCAGAACGTCGCGCCGCACGTCCGGGTCGATCTGGCGGTGCAACAATTCGTTCAGCGCCCGCGGCTCGATCCGCATCAGCGCTTCCTCGCGCGTGATGATACCGTCCTCGGCCAGCGACACCGCGATGGCAACCGCCGCGCGGGCGTTGCGCGCCACGCGCACGCCGTCCAGCAGGTAGACCTCACCGTTCTCGATAGTGAACTCGGCCTGCATCTCTTCGCACAGCTTCTCGCGCATCAATTTGGTGCATTGCTTCAGCCGCGCAAAGGCCTCGGGCGCCAGTTCTTCGAGCGAGGGGCCGCGCGGATCCTTCTGCAGGTAGAGCGCCTCTTTGGTCGCCTTCAGCGCCTCGCGGCCCTGGCTCTGGCTGAGATAGCGTCCGGTGCAGCGCCGGTCGCCCGTCGTGCTGTCCACCAACTGCATCACGCCCGACCCGCACTCGCCCTCGCCCAGCCCCAGCGCCATTTCCTGTACGACAAGGCCAAGGCCCGCATCGGCCGGCGCTCCCTTGGCCTGCCGCAACAGCCGCGCCGTGGTGCCCTGCCACGCCCGCGCCATCGAACGCAGCACACCCAGCAACTGCACCTTGGCATCCTGCGGAAACTCTTCCTCGACTTCGTCCTCGTAGGCGGCAAGCGCCTGTCCGACCGCCTTGACAGGATCGTCGTCAAGCGTGTCGAACATGTCCGGATCGGCCCGCGCGACATGCACGGCGTAGGCCTGCACGAAGCGCAGGTAAAGCGTGGCCGCCGCCGGCTTGCCGATAAGATCCGACAGGTCGACATAGCGCGCGTCGTTCATTCCGATGTTCAGGACAGCCCCCGGTCCGCCCCAATCGGGGTCTTCGGACGAGGGCCGCACGCACAGCAACGCCATGTCGCCGAACGGGTCCAGCAACGCGGCCATGTCCGGCACTTCGCCGTCCGCGATGCATCTCACCGCGTCGAAAGACAGCGCAACCGTGCGCGGAACCGGCAGCTCCAGCCGCACGAGCCGTTGCAGACACTTGGCCCGTCCGCCATGCGTCGGAATCGCGATCGGCGCGTCTGGAGTGATCGGCGTGATATGTTCAGGGCCCTGCTGCACTGCGGCATTTCCTTTTCTGGCCCGCAGAATACGCAAGCCGAATTATTAGGCAAGTCCTGTCGGAAGGCCCGCAGCGGTTTGCCCCGTTACCCTTCCAGCCGCCGCAGATCCGCGGCCTGAAGGCAGATCTGGCGGATGGAATGCAGCATGTTCAGACGGTTGCGCCGGAGGATTTCATTGTCGGAATTGATCTGCACCGCCTCGAAGAACGCGTCGATCGGCCCGCGCAAGGCGGCCATCGCGGCCATGGCGCGGGCGAAATCCTCGTCCTTCTCGGCTGCGGCGATGGTATTCTCCGCGTCCTGCAAGGCCGCAAACAGCGCCTTTTCGGTGTCGTCCTCGGCGAACTTCGGATCCGCGCCAAAGGAATACTCGACCCCGTCCTTCTCCTCCGCCTGCGTCAGGATGTTGTTCGCCCGCTTGAAGCCCTGCACCAGGTTCTCGCCATCCTCGGTCTGCAGCACATCCTGCAAGGCCCGCGCCCGCTTCACCAGAAGCGCCAGATCGTCATTGCCCTCCATCGCGATGCAGGCGTCGATCACGTCATGGCGGATGCCCTGATCGCGCAGGTAGACCTTCAGGCGATCGTGGAAGAAGGAAAGGAGGTCGTGGGCCGTTCTTTCACCAGGCAATCCAATTTCATTCCAATCGACGTTTTTGAAAAGTTCTTCCATGCGCGCTTTCCACTCGTCAGGGTGAGTGTTTGGCGAAATAATTTTTCCTGATTCAGACTGGACCTCACGAACCTGATCAGGCGAAACGCCAAGATACGCCGCGACTTCACGCTCATAAGTCAGGTTCTCTGAAATGATCTCGTCGTGTTCACGTCGCTCAAGCTCAGATATCGCATTCTGCGTATATTCGAGCATCGAAATGTTCAGTTTGTTGCCGAGCACCAACCGGATCACCCCCAACGCCGCCCGCCGCAGCGCAAACGGGTCCTTCGAACCCGTCGGCTTCTCATCAATCGCCCAAAAACCTGCGAGCGTATCCAGCTTGTCCGCCAACGCCACCGCAACCGAAACGGCGCGCGACGGCACTACATCAGACGGCCCAAGCGGCGCGTAATGCTCTTCGCAGGCCGCCGCAACATCCTCGGGCAACCCGGCCTCGGCGGCATAGTAGCGCCCCATGATCCCCTGCAACTCGGGGAATTCATAGACCATCTCGGAACTCAGATCGGCCTTCGCCACCTTCGCCGCCTGTTCCGCCAGATCAGGGTCGGCCCCCACCACCGGCGCGATTTCCCGTGCCAAGGCCGCGATGCGGGCGATCCGCTCGGCCTGGCTGCCCAGCTTGTTATGGAAGGTCACATTCTCCAGGCTTTCCAGCCACGGCCCCATGCCCTCTTGGGCGATACGCAGATCGTTCTCCCAGAAGAAATTGGCATCCGCCAGCCGCGCGGCGAGAACCTTCTGATTGCCGGCAAGGATGGTCGCGCCGTCATCGGCCGTCTCGCGGTTCGCCACTGTCACGAACTGCTCGATCCGGCCCGTCTTCGGGTTGCGCACCGAAAAGAACTTCTGGTGCTCTTTCATCGACGATTGCAACACCTCCGGCGGCAGGTCCAAGAATTCGGCCCCGATCTCGCCCATCAGCGGCACGGGCCATTCCACAAGCCCCGCGACCTCCTGCAACAGCCCCTTGTCCTCGACCACCTCAAGACCACGGGCAAAGGCCAGGTTCGTGGCCTCCTGCCAGATGTGGCCCGACCGTTCCTCGGGGTTCAACACCACACGGGCGCGCTTCAGCTTCGCCGCGTAATCCTCGAAGGACGTGACGGAAAACCGCCCCGGCGCCATGAACCTGTGCCCTTCGGTGCTGTCACCCGCCTTGATGCCATCCACGTCCAGCGGCACGACCTGCACCTCGCCCGCGTCGTCCGTCAGAATGCACAAGATGGAATGCAAGGGCCGCACCCAGCGCAGGCTGCCCGCGCCCCAGCGCATCGACTTGGGCCAAGGGAAATTGCGGATCGTGTCGTCCAGAACTTCGGCCACGATCTCCGCCGCGGGGCGACCGGGCTTGGTGACGGTGGCAAAATAGACCTTGCCCTTCTTCTCGTCGCGCACCTCGAGGTCGTCGCGCGTCACACCGGCACCCCGCAGAAACCCCTCGATCGCATTCTCGGGCGCATCCACGCGCGGCCCCTTGCGTTCCTCGCGCAGCGTCGGGCTCTCAGACAGCAACCCTTCCAGTGCCAGCGTCAGCCGCCGCGGCGTGGCAAAGGCCGCAGCCCCGGCATAGGTCAGGCCCGCTTCGACCAGCCCGTCGGTCACCCGCTTTTTCAGGTCGTCACAGGCCCGCGCCTGCATCCGGGCCGGGATTTCCTCGGAGAAAAGTTCGATCAGAAGGTCGGGCATGATGTCACCGGAACGTCTTGGGTCAACGTCCCGGTGCTTAACGGGCCTGCCACGGCGCGGCAAGCCGATAGACGGCAATTAGCCGGCAGTGGCAGCCCGCGCCTTGGACTCGGCCTTCGCCTTGGCGGCCTGCGCCATGCTTTGAATGTCACTGCTATCGTCCACGCCCGGCACGATCCGATAGCGCGCCTCGACGAAGTTCTCGACACCAAAGCCGATGATGCCCAGCGCGATCACGCCGAGCAGGATCCGCCCACCGGTCAGACCGCGGATATAGTCTAGCGCTCCGCCAAGGCCCATCGCCGAGGACGGGTCGGAATTTATCGCGGCAAAGCCCAGGAATACGCCCACGATGGCCAGCACGATGCCGTAGCTGACAAATCCCCAGCGCAACAGCGGCTCAAGCTTTTGCGTCTTCTCGTTGTTCTGGATGTACCGCTTGTACTTCTTCTTCCAGCCCTTGATGACATAGTGAATCCCCGCGCCAAGAATACCGAGCGCGGCAATCCCGACGATCCACTTGCCACCAGGCATCTGCAGAACCTTCGCAGTCCAGTCCGAAGCACCGTTACCGCCCGAACTGCCACCGACGCCCATCGCAACCGTGGCCATCCCGACGCCAAGGCCCACGTGGATCAGCCCGGTCACGACCAGCGCAAGCCTTTGAAATACGCCTTTTTCCTCGTCACCTCGGTTTTCAAGGTCGAAGTAGGCCGCGATGAAACGCCAGATGCCGTAACAGATGAAGCCCAAGGCCACGAGCCACAACAGAACCTGACCGAACGGCGCATCGCGCAGGGTCTGTAACGCACCCTCGGTGCCCTCCGTATTGCCGCCCCACAAGGCGGCGGACATCGTCAGCCCACCGAGAATGAGGTAGACCAGCCCCCTTGCAGAATAGCCCGCCCGCATCATCGGAATGACCCAGTCGGGTGCTCTCTGATCGGCCATAACGCGTCCTCCGCTGCAATGAAGCATTGATAGGGAAGCGTGCGAAGCGGCCTCAGAGTTCCTTGCTTTATTGCTTAATTTTCGGCTGCGCCCTCGCGCGGCGGGCATTCCTCGCCCACCACGGTGCCGTCATAGGCCTCGTCGCCGCACTCGTTCAGCTCGTGCCAGGCATAGCCGCGACCGTCGTCGGTGACGACCACGACGCGGTCAATTCCATAACCGATATTCTTTTCACCCAGGAACGCCAGCGCAGTGCCCGCCTCCAGTTCGTCGGCAATCGCCTCGGCATCGAAACAATCAAACCAGCCCGGCGCCGTCAGAGGTTCTGCGTCCTCGTACATCTCGTAGGTCTCGGTCAGCATGGCCTGGCTCATCTCGGTCGTGAAACAGGCGCGATAGCGGATCGGGCTGCTGGCCGCGTCGATGGCCTGGAAATCCTCGTAAAGCACCGCCTCGGGCGCGTTTGTGGCAAGGTTCACCATCCGTACGTCATCGGTGCCTGTCGCCTCGACCGGCTCGTAGAAATGGTAAACCTGAAGGTAATACATGGCCGCCCCGGCCAAGAGTGCAATCATGACGATCCCGATCCCGATGACCTTGCCCATCACCCCTGCCCCGCGTCCGGCCTCATGCCGCGTAGCCGCCATCGGCAGTCAGCACATAGGCATCGGCGCATTTCTTGGCCAGCGCCCGGACACGCCCGATATAGGCCTGCCGCTCGGTCACGCTGATCACGCCGCGGGCGTCCAGCAGGTTGAAGATGTGGCTGGCCTTGATGCACTGGTCATAGGCGGGCAGCGCCATGACGATCCGGCGGCCGGTCTTGGGGTCCTCGTCCGGTTGACTGAGTATCCGGTCGCATTCGGCCTCGGCCTCGGCAAAATGGCGCAGCAACACATCGGTGTCCGCCACGTCGAAATTCCACCGTGCGAACTGCGCCTCGGCCTCCAGGAACACATCGCCATAGCTTAGCGCGATGGGCGCATCGGGGTCGTTGAAGGGCATGTCCATCACGTGATCCACGCCCAGCACGTACATCGCCAACCGTTCCAGCCCGTAGGTCAGCTCGCCCGAGACCGGGTGGCAGTCATGCCCGCCCACCTGCTGGAAATAGGTGAACTGACTCACCTCCATTCCGTCGCACCACACTTCCCAGCCAAGGCCCCAGGCACCCAGGGTCGGGCTTTCCCAATCATCCTCGACAAAGCGGATGTCGTGCGTCTCCATGTCGATGCCGATGGCCTCCAGGCTGCCCAGATACAGCGCCTGCAGATCCGGCGGGCTGGGTTTGATCAGCACCTGGTACTGGTAATAGTGCTGCAATCGGTTCGGGCTTTCGCCATAGCGCCCGTCCGTCGGCCGGCGCGACGGCTGCACATAGGCCGCGGCCCAGGGACGCACGCCCAGCGACCGCAGCGTCGTGGCCGGGTGGAACGTGCCAGCGCCTACTTCCATGTCGTATGGCTGCATCACGGCGCAGCCCTTCGCGGCCCAGTAGGCCTGCAAACGCAGGATGATTTCCTGGAATGACCGCGGTTTGCCGCTGCTGTCGATCATGGATTTCCCTCCGGGTCGCCCCTCGTGATCCTCGACCCTTCCCTACGGCGCTCTTACCCAGGGGTCAATTGTCCTGAAACGCCATATTTAGGATGCACCCGCCCGCAGATTTGCTAAAAAGCGGGGAAGAGCAGAAACAACATCAATCTCGGCAAGGGACGTACATGTCGCGCATCTTTCTCACCCTCGCATTTCTGGCCGTCACCCTTGTGGCGCCGATTGCCGCAAAGGCTCAGGTCTTCATCCAGATCGAGGCGCAACCCAGCCTCGCTCAGGCCGAGGCCAGTTTGCGCCGGTATTCGGGCCGGATGCAGGACGTGAACGGATTTGCCCTGGGCGGCGGCTGGTACGGGATCGCGCTCGGCCCATACAGCGAAGAGGATGCCAACACGATCCTGCGCAACCTGCGGTCGTCCCGTCTGATTCCGCGCGACAGCTACATTGCCGAGGCGTCCGAATATGATCGTCAGTTCTGGCCGGTGGGCGCCAACGTCCTGAACCGCCCGACGCAGGAGGTGACCGACAGCACCGCCACCGACAGCGCGACCCAAGGTGCAGAGCAGCAAACCACCACCGTCGAAACGCTGCCCCAGCCTGACCCGGAGCCGCAGCCATCGGACGAGACGGTGCGTGAGGCCCGGGCAAGCGAGGCGGGTCTGACCCGCGTGGAACGCGAGGCTCTCCAGGAGGCGCTGAAATGGGCCGGCTTCTACGGCGGCAAGATCGACGCCGCGTTCGGGCAGGGCACGCGCGGCTCGATGGCCCGCTGGCAGGAAGCGAACAATTTCGAGGCCACGGGCGTTCTGACCACCCGTCAGCGCGCCGAACTCTTCCGGCAATACAACGCGGTCCTCGAAGGTCTGGACCTACGCGTCGTCCGCGACACAGGCGCAGGCATCTCGATGAAACTGCCGACCGGGGTCGTGGAATTCTCGAAATACGAGCCCCCGTTCGCCCATTACGACGCCACGGGCGACATCGACGCTAAGGTTCTGCTGATCAGCCAGGCCGGCGATCGCGCCACCCTCGCGGGCCTTTACGACATCATGCAGACGCTGGAGATCGTGCCGCAGGACGGACCGCGCAACCTCGACGGCGATTCCTTCACCCTGATCGGTGAGAACGCCTATACGATTTCGCATACCCAGGCATGGCTGCGCGACGGTCACATCAAGGGATTCACCGTGGTCTGGCCCGCCGGCGACGAAGAGCGCCGCACCCGGATGCTTGGCGAGATGCAAGAGAGCTTCTCGCGGCTCGACATGGTGCTCGACCCGGCGGCCGGCGCCAACGAAGTGCAAAGCATCGACCTCGTCGCAGGGCTGGAAGTCCGCAAGCCCAAGATTTCGCGTTCGGGGTTCTACGTCGACCGATCCGGAACGGTCGTCACCACGACCGAAGTGGTCGCATCCTGTGGGCGCATCACCCTTGACGAAACCATCGAGGCCGAAGTCCAGACCGTCAACGACGAGACCGGCATCGCGGTTCTGCGCCCGCGCACGCCGCTGGCGCCGCTGGGCGTGGCGGCCTTCCAGCAGAACATTCCCCGCCTTCAGTCGGACGTGGCTGTCGCGGGCTATTCCTATGGCGGCGTCCTTGGCGCGCCCTCGGTCACTTTCGGCCAGCTGGCCGATGTCCGCGGCCTGAACGGCGAACAGGAGATGAAGCGGCTTGCCCTGAATGCACTGGAAGGGGATGCCGGCGGGCCGGTCGTGGATGCGGGCGGCGCCGTGGTCGGGATGCTTCTGCCGGCCCGCGATGGCAGCCGTCAACTGCCCGACGGCGTCAGCTTTGCCGCCAATGCCGAGACGATCCGCCGGGTTCTGGAACAGGCCGGCGTCACGCCATCCGCAACCAATGGCAACGGCCAGATGCCGCCCGAAAGCCTGTCGGAACGCGCCTCGGGCATGACCGTTCTGGTCAGCTGCTGGGAGTAGTCGCGGCAATACCGCTAAAATTGAACGGGAACTTCGCCGTAAGGCCATGTTTCGGCCCAATGCACACCGTTCCAGGCCCCGATACCCCCCTCGGGTGGTGCGGGCGTTGGCCGTAACGATCGGCCATATATCTGGAGTGGATCGAAATGTTCAAATCAATCGTTCTGGGCGCAACCGCGCTTTGCGCTTCCTTCGCATCGACGGCACAGGCCGACCTGTCGTCAGACGTGGCCGCCTCGCTGCACCTCGCAGGCAATGGAAACGCCGCGCCGGCCCTGAACCACCAGGGACAGTGGTGGACCCATCCCAAGGGATGCGAATATTCCCGCGCCGGCCGCGGCGGCGAAGTCGTGTGGTACCTCATCATCAACACCGCCCGCCCCGGCTGCCCCGCCTACATCGTCAGCTATAGCCCTTATAACGACGTCTACTGAGCAGCCCGACCATTTCGAACCGGCTGTTTACCGAAGAGACGGAAGACCGGGCAACAGCCCGGCTTCACCCTCCCGATAACCCGTCTGTCCAAAGCCTACCCTGCAATTCCGGCTTGCACGTGGATAAGCGTCGGGCGATCCGCGTCGAAGGCCGCGCGCACCGCCTGACCCATTTCCTCCAGGCTGCCGGGCTGCACGGCATGGGCGCCGTAGGCTTTCGCCAGCGCGCAGAAGTCCGGATTTCTTGCAACCACCGCGTTGGGCGCGATCTGCGAACGGATCATCGCATCCTCGATCTCTTTCAGCTTGCCGTTGTCCCACAGGATGATCGGCAGCGGCAGGCCGTGTTCCACGGCCGTGCCCAGTTCCTGCACCGTGTATTGAAACCCGCTATCGCCGCAGATCGCCAGGGTCGGCTGGCCGTTCCGCGCGATGGCTCCCCCTATGGCGGCGGGCATTCCATAGCCCAGCGTGCCATAGCCAAAGGGATGATGCCAATGGCCGGGGCGATCCATCGGCCAGACTTCCTTGGCGGCATAGGCGAATTGCGTCATGTCGGAATAGATCATTGTCTCCGCCGGGCATGCCGCGTGCAGCGCCTCGACCACCGGCACGATGCCGGGCCGCTCGGCCACCACTTCCGCCCGCCAGCGCGCCTTGGTCGCGGCCACCGTCGCGGCATCCCATTTCGGCGCGGCTTCGGTGTCCAATGCCTCGGCCAGCGCCTCCAGAAACGCGCCCGCGTCCGACAGGATCGACAAATCCGCATGCGGGTGGTCCAGCTCGACCGGATCGATATCCACGCGGATCATCTGCCCCTTGTGACCCAGCTCATCGCGCCAAAGGTCGATCTCCGACAGTTCCGATCCCACGACCAGAACGAGATCCGCCCTGGCCATGACCTCGGCGCTGTCCGGTCGCGCCAGATAGGCCCCGAAATCGAGCGGCAGATCGGCCCCTGCCACGCCGCGACCGGCATAGGTCGTCATCATGGCCGCGCCACTGCGTTCTACGACGGCCCGCGCCGCCGCCCCGGCCCTTGCGCTTCCGCCTCCGAACAGGATCATCGGTGTCTTCGCGCCGCGCAGGGCCTCCGCGACCCTCTCGACATCACTGGCCCGTGCCACGGCAGGTGTCGGTCGCGAAGCCACCGGTTGCGGCGCCGGGTCGGCCAGGCTTCCGCCCAATGCGATGGGCACCTGAATGTGTTTCGTCCGGGGCCGCGCCGCCGCGAACTCGTTGAACGCGCGATCGACAAGACCATAGGTCGCCTGCGCCGACTTTACCTCAAAGCTCCAGTCGCAGATGCAGCGTGCCGCCCCTTCCTGGTCTATCATCTGATGAAGCTGCCCGCGCCGCGCCGCCGTCTCGTCCAGGCAGCTCGAGATCACCAGCATCGGCACGCTGTCCGAATAGGCCTGCCCCATCGGCGTCATGATGTTGGTCAACCCCGGCCCGGTGATCACGTAGGCCACCCCCGGCTTGCCCGACGCGCGGGCATAACCGTCGGCCATGAAACCCGCCCCCTGCTCATGCCGCGCCAGCACGTGGCGAATTCCGGCCTCCTCGATACCGCGATACATTTCGACGTTATGCACGCCGGGTATGCCGAAGATCACATCGACCCCGCGGGCCTTCAACATGTGCGAGATTTGTGCGCCAAGCGGTCGCTGGGTCATCAGGCCCTCCAGAAAGAAATGGTGAAGATGGCATAGACGGCCAGCAGTTCCAGCCGGCCGATAAGCATCGCGGCGATCAGGATCCACTTGGCCGTGTCATTGAGCGGCTTGTAGGTGCCCGCCGGTCCGATGACTTCTCCCAGGCCCGGGCCGATATTGGCCAGCGCCGAGGCGGCCCCGGACACGGACGTGGTGAAATCCAGCCCGGTCATGCCAAGCGCAACCGAGACCAGCCCCATCGTGACCACGAAGAAAACGAAGAACGACATGACCGAGCTCAGCACGTCTTCGGAAATGGGCCGTCCGTCATATCGCGGCGTGAACACGCCATGCGGCGAGTAGATCCGCTGGAGTTGCGACCGTACCGACGCGAAAAGCAGCTGGTACCGGAAGATCTTGATCGAACAGCTGGTCGACCCGGCGCAGCCCCCGATCAGCCCGACGAAGAAGAACACCGAAACCAGCAATGGGCCCCAGCCCATGTAATCCACGCTGGAATATCCCGTTCCGCTGATGATGGAGGTGATGTTGAACGCGGCCTCCCGCAGGGCCTGCTCGGGATGATGCGGGAACATCGTCAACAGCACCCCGGCGGTGCCGACGGTCAGGAAAGTCAGTGTGATCAGGAACCCGCGCACCTGGCTGTCCTTCAGAACCGCGTTGCTGCCCGCAAGCAGTTGCACGTAGCGTACGAACGGAAGCGCGGCGAGGATCATGAACACCGTCGCCACCCACTCCGCGGGCCCCCGGAAGGTCCCGAACGAGGCATCGTAGGACGAAAAGCCGCCGGTCGACACGGTGGTCAGCGCATGCATCGTCGCGTCGAACGTGTTCATGCCGGTCATCATGTAACAGGCGATGCAGGCCAGCGTCAGCCCGAGGTAAATCACCGATATACGCGACGCGATCTCGGTCGCCCGCGGCAGGATCTTCCCCATCGTGTCGAACGCCTCCGACCGAAAGAGCTGCATGCCGCCCACACGCAGTTCGGGCAGGAACACCATCGCCACGACGATGATGCCGATGCCGCCCAGCCATTGCAGGATACCACGCCACAGGTTCAGGCCCTTGGGCAATGTCTCCAGCCCTGTCAGCACGGTCGCGCCGGTGGTGGTCAGACCGGACATCGCCTCGAAGAAGGCGTCAACGAGCGTGGAATTGGTCGCGCCGAACATGAAAGGCATCGCGCCAAAGATCGGCAGGATGACCCAGACGCCCGTCGTCAAAAGAAAGGTCTGCTGGATCGTCAGGCCCTCGCGGACCCCGTTGCGGCAGGACAGGGCCACAAGCCCCCCTGCAAGAACCGTCAGGATCGCGCTTTCCGCGAAGATCTGCCAGTGTTCGCGCCCTTCGGCGATATCCACCATCATCGGCAGGACCATCGCCAGGCCCAGCGCCATGACCGTCAGGCCAATCACATATCCAACCGGGCGAAAGTCCACCATGGAGCGAAGCCTTGGCCCCGGTACTGAATTATGTCAAGCCGCTCCGCGAGGGCCCGGCACGGCCGGAACCCCGTAGGTCGGACAAGGTCGTCAGGCGTAGAACAGGTCCTGGAACACGTGGCGCACGATGTCTTCGCGCTTGATGCCCATTTGTTGCAGTTCCTCGTCGCTTTTCGCGCTGAGTTCCTCGATCAGGCCACGGCGCGACATGATGCGCGCGTGCTGGTCGAACCGTTCCACGATGCCGTGGAACACGCGGGTGAAAAAGCCGCCGTGGTCAAGATTGGTCGTGCTAGTCGCCATTTGGAAACCTCAAAAGTTTTGCTTCGGTTTCCTCCCTGACACCAAGGTAGGTCCAACGATCGGTCAGCACCACTGTCATACTGGAAACCCTGGCTTGCAACTGGTGCAACCCCGCTCGGTCCACGTCAGCCGACACAAACGCACCCGCCATATCCAGAGGTGCAGGAGCATCAGGAGTCACCTGCATCTTGTTGAAATTCCGGCTGAAAGCGCGCCTCTCCGGTCCGCGGACAGCACGTCGGATCAACTCGGGGCCTCTCGGGTCGCGCCCCCGACTCCGCAGCTCCAAACTCAAACCGCCCTCGGGGACAGATGCCTTTGCAGGCGTCCCGGAGGGCGGCTTCGTCGTCAGGACTGCTGAAGGTTCTTCCCTTCACGGCGGGGCAGTGCGCCGCTGACAGGCGCGGGCCGGCAACCCGGCCCGGCGTCAATGTCGCTCAGGCCGCCCATTCGGTCTGTGTGTCGCGCGTCATTGCCTGCGTGAGTTTTTTCAACTGTTCGGCAACTGTGCGGAACAGGCGGATGAGACCATTTTCGTAGTTAGGATTGGTCGTGGTGGTAGCCATACTGGAAACTCCATGTTCATCTTACAGTTTCCTCCCTGGTAGACAGGTATACCTGCAGACCACGCCCTACCACCGACAAGGTGGAAGCCCCGGTTTGCGCCAAGTGCAATGCTTGACGATCCGAGCAAGCCTTCCGCATGCAGACATTGCCGGAAAACGAGAAACGCGGCCACCGCCTCAGCAGTGACCGCGCCTTTGCTACATATTGGCCGAAGCCGCGTGTTAAGAGTCGGCAGCCTTTCCGGCATTGTCCGAGCGTTCGGGCATCGCCGGTGGGGCCGAGGGCTGACGCGGGCGCTTTGCCCCGCTGTCCTTGTCCGCCGCCTCGGGTTTCGGAAAGGTCGTCACGTTGCTCGGCGCGGCGCTTGCGACCGCTTGTGTTGCGGGTTGCGAAGCCGTTGCCGCGGCGGGCGTCTGTTGCGCTGGCTGTGCCGCCTTGGCGCTGGTTTCTGCCGGGACAGACTTGCTCGCAGGCTTGGCGGCCGGTTTCTGCGCCGGCTTGGTCGAAGCCTTGGTCGCAGGTTTCGCGGCGGGCTTGGTGCTTGTCTTCGCGGCCGTCTTCGCCGCCGGTTTGGGCTCCGCCTTGGGCGCGGGTTTGGCCGCCGGTTTCGATGCCGTCTTCCGGGCAGCCGGCTTTGCCTTGGCTTTCGCCGCCGGTCGCGCCTTTGCGGCGGGTTCCGCCCCGACCGGTGCCGGACCAGGCAGACCAAAGGTCACGCCCATGAACCGAAGCTGCGATTCATAGGCGGCGCGTCCGACCACCTGCATCAGTCGCAGCTGCTTTTCCACGATCATCCCGCTTAGTTGCAGTCCCGTCAAAGACGCCCTCAGGGGTGCCGAATAAAAATACATTGCTCCATCCCGTTTTGAATCGCCCTTTCAGGCATAAATTGCACGGAATTTATAACATCTTTGCAAATGCAGAAAAGACTATGCCGCTTTGCAGCGTACCTTGCATCGCTTTCCGGCGGGCTTTTGCCAAAGGTTTCAGCATAAACCGCGCCGGGACGTCGCCATGCCGCTCACCCGACGTGAAACAGCGTGGTAAACAGTTTCGGGTCCAGGCTTTCCGATGCAAACGTGTCGCCCTGGGTCGTGATACTGACCGCGTCATGGCTGTGCAGGCTTTCCTGGTGGCTGGCGATCACACGGAAATCGCCGATCCGCGCGTCGTTCAGCAACTGCTTGGAAAACAGCCGCGCCGCATCCTCCACGAAAATAGGGTTGGCCGCGTTCAGCTCGGCAAAGGCCTGTTCGTCCTCGCGCTTGACCATGACCTGCGTTTCGGTCGCCACCGCCGTGCGGGCCAGTTCGATCAGGTCCTCGAACCACAGGCAATCCTCGCCCACCACCTCGACCGAAATCCGCGCCACCGACCGCTGGGAATGCGGCGTGGCCAACTGCCTCCGCGCCTGCCGCGCATGCTCGCTCAGTTCCAGCGAACAGGGGCAGGTCGAGGAATAGACATAGTCGAGATGCATGAACTTGCGGCGCACGCCGTCATGCTCCACCAGCTCCATCGCGATATCGTAATACTGGTAACCTTCCAGCCCCGACCGCAGTGAAGTGATCTTCATGGGGAAGGAAAACCGCATCTGGATCCGCGCATCAATGCTGTCCAGATCCGAGATGTAGTCGTCCAGCGCCGATTCGATCACCTCGAAACTGAAGGTCCGCTCGGCATGCTTGTAAAAGCTGCGCATGATGCGGGACATGTTGATGCCCTTCTTCTCGGCCTCCAGGCTGACCGACCCGGTCACCGAGGTTTCGAGCGTCAGGTCACCCCCTCACGGGTGTGAAACCGGATCGGCAGCCGAAAATTCGAAATCCCGACATGCTGCAACTGCTGCCGTGCCCCCTTGATCAGCGAGGCCGGGCCATTCTGCAAATCGGGCAGCGTAGCCCGATAGGCGGCATCGGGCTTGAAGTTTTCCGGATAGGTCCGGCTCAGCGCGGGATAGTTCGACACCTCCCCGCGCGGCAAAAGCCGGGCAATTGCGGGGTCCAGGTCGGCCACCTCCTCGGGGCTTGCGCTCGCCGCCCACGCCCGCAGCACCGACAACGCCTGCGCGGCGTCTTCCCGGTCCAGTACCTCGCCCAGCTTGGTCCGTTGGATATTCATCAGCGGCCATCCCATTGTGTTCTGCCGTCTATCACATAACGCGCGCGCGCGCGAAATCCCAGTCTCGAATGAATTTACGCCAAACGCGACAGCCCGGATCACCTTCGCATGGCGTCTGCGGGTAACCCGCAGGGAGCGCTCCGCTCCCGAAGTGGCTCTTGACATGCAACCATTCAGTTGCATATCTATGCCTTCATGACCGATGTTTTTCACGCCCTCGCCGATCCGACCCGGCGCGCCCTGCTCGACCGGCTCTTTCTCGAGGGAGGCCTCACCCTTTCCGAACTTGCGGAAGGCGCCCCGATGACACGGCAAGGCGTGGCCAAGCACATCGCGATCCTCGAGGCCGCGAACCTGGTCACCGCCGAGTGGGAAGGGCGCAACAAGCGCCATTTTCTCAACCCCGTACCGCTGACCGGCATCGTTCACCGCTGGGTCGGCAAGTTCGAAGATGCCCGCCTCGACGCGCTGGCCGAATTCAAGGCCCGCCTTGAAGACCCTACCGACATGGACAAGAAGGACACCAAACGCCATGGCTGACACCCTCTCCTCCTCGCACGACACCCGCGCCTCCACTGGCAAACCCACGGCATCGGACTTCGTCTACGCCGTCTTCATCCGCGCCGATATCGACACCGTCTGGAACGGTCTGATCGACGGCGAACTCACCCGCCGCTACTGGGGCCACGAGAATCGCTCCACATGGAAGCAGGGCGCGCCGTGGGAACATGTCCGCACCGATGCCGAGGGCACGGTCGACATACGCGGCCGGGTGATCGAGATCGACCCGCCCACCCGCATGGTCTGGAGTTGGGCCATCGGGAAAGAGGCCGACACCCCCGAAAAGCGCTCGCGCGTCACCTACGAACTGGTGGCTCTTGGCCCCGACACCAAGCTCACCGTCCGCCATGCCGAACTCGAACCCGGCTCGCCGATGGACCAGAGCGTGCGCGAAGGCTGGCCGGCGGTTCTGTCGAACCTCAAGTCGATCCTGGAGACAGGCGAGGTGCTGCGCGAGGACGACTGGCCCACTCACGAGCTGCTCGACTGTCCGGAAACCTGATCGCCCGGTTCCCCGTCGCGAGGCCGGCCCACGGGCCGGCCACCGACGCAATACCGACGTGATACCGACGCAATGCCGAGGTGCAGAAACGCCCTCTCAGACCGCCTCCAACGCCTGCATCACGTCGGCAATCAGGTCCTCCGCATCCTCGATCCCCACGCTCAGCCGCACCAGCCCGGGCGTGATGCCCAGTACATCCTTCTGCTCGTCCGAAAGGCGCTGGTGCGTCGTCGTCGCCGGATGCGTGGCGATGGATTTCGCGTCGCCCAAATTGTTCGAGATGATCACGATATTCAACGCGTTCAGAAACCGGAACGCCGCCGCTTGCCCGCCCTTGATATCCAGGGCGATCACCGTACCGCCCTTGCCCATCTGGCGCTTGACCAACTCGTGCTGCGCGTGGCTGGCGTGCCCGGGATAGATCACGCGCTCAAGCCCCGCATGGCCCTGCAACGCATCGGCGATGGCCAGCGCGTTGTCGGCCTGCGCGCGCACCCGCAGGTCGATCGTTTCCAATCCTTTCAGCATCACCCAAGCGGTAAACGGCGACATCGAACCGCCCGTGTGCTTCATGTAAGGCTCGATCGTCTTGCGGATATACTCCTCTGTCCCGAGGATCACACCGCCCAGCGCACGGCCCTGCCCGTCGATATGCTTGGTCGCGGAATAGACCACCACGTCGGCACCCTGTTCCAGTGCCCTCGAAAAAACCGGCGTTGCAAAGACGTTATCGGCCACCACGTTGGCCCCTACCGCATGGGCGATCTCGGCCACTGCCGCCACGTCCACCACCTCCAGTGTCGGGTTGGCGATGGTCTCGAAGAACACGACTTTGGTGTCCTCCCGCACCGCCGCGCGCCACGCCTCCACGTCGGTGCCGTCGACAAAGGTCACCTCCACGCCATAGCGCGTCAGGATCTCCTCCAGCACGTAAAGGCAGGACCCGAAGAGCGCCCGCGCCGACACAACGTGATCGCCGGCCTTCAGCATCGAGATCAGCGCCCCGCTCACTGCCGCCATGCCGCTTGCCGTGGCAAAGGCGGCCTCAGCGCCCTCCAGGCCAGCGATTCGGTCCTCGAACATCGCCACGGTCGGGTTGCCGTAGCGGGCATAGATGAACTCGTCATCGCCCGCCTGCACGAACCGCGCTTCTGCGGCCTCCGCGCTGTCATAGACAAAGCCCTGCGTCAGGAATATCGCCTCGCTCACCTCGCCGTACTGGCTGCGCCGCGTGCCGCCATGCACCAATTTGGTGCGTCTCTTCCACTCGTTTTTCATCATCGACCTCCGGGCGATCCGCCCAAAAATAAAGTCCCCAAGCCGGTCAAGCGAAAGGGGACTTTCATCCTGACCTCTTTAGCGGAGATGTTTAACGTGGCCCGCAATCCGGTAACAAATCGCCACGCTTCTGATCTACGCCCCCGTGCGTTTCCCGTCAACCCGTAGCTGCGCGGCTCGGCTGTGTCCCTGCAGCAGCGTCACGGTGCTGTAACCCTAGCTTCAACCAACCGTCATATGGCTAGAGTAACTGCTGCCCACAAGATGTAGTAGAAAGGGTCGAAAATGCCGCTTTTGCAGATCGACGCCACGTCTCTTGGTCCACGTCTTCATGGTGCCACCCAGCCGATTCTGCCCGCCCTGCGTCGGGCGCTCCGGCGCCCCGGTCCGGTCGTGCTGATGACCCACGGCTTCAAGTACGCCCCCGGACATCCCGCGTCCTGCCCGCACAACCACATCCTTGCGCTCGATCCCAACATCCGAACGTGGAAAGCCAAAAGCTGGCCCCGGGGGCTGGGCTTCGGCGCGGGCGACCCCGCAGAAGGGCTTGCCATCGGCTTCGGCTGGCCGGCCCGGGGCACGATCTGGAACGCCTACAAGCAGGCTGAGGCGGCCGGTCGTTGCCTTGCAGACCTTATTGCGATGATACGCCAGATCGCCCCCAATCGTCCGGTTCACCTCGTTGCGCATTCTCTTGGTGCGCGCGTCGCCCTCGGCGCCCTGCCCCGCCTCCCTGCCGGCGCCGTCGCGCGCGTCCTTTTGCTGAACGGCGCCGAATATGGCGCCGCCGCGCGCGCCGCAATCGAGAGCGCAGCCGGCCGCGCCGCCGAAATCATCAGCGTCACAACCCGAGAGAACGATCTTTTCGATTTCCTGCTCGAACGGCTGATCTCCGCCCCCGAGCATGGCGACCGCAGCCTGGCCCAGGCCCTGCCGCAGCGACCCAACACGCTGACCGTGCAACTCGACCATCCCGATACGCTCCCGTCTCTCGAAAGGGCTGGATTTCGCGTGGCGCCGGGACGCGCGCGGTTCTACTGTCACTGGTCGACCTACCTGCGCGACGGGCTTTTCGACTTCTACCGCGCGCTTCTGCGCCAGCCCGAGCAGACCAGCCTGACCCATCTGCGGACACTGCTTCCCGGGATGCAGGATCCGCGCTGGTCGCGGCTCATGCCCTGGCCTAGAAACGGGCTTGCGTCGGTTCCGTTTCTGTCCCGGCCGCCTCAGGCGAGGCTGTCTTCAGGCGGGATCACAAGCAGCACGATGAACCAATAGGCAAAATGGATGAAAAACGCCGCGACCATCATCGCCGACATCCACACCACAAGCGAGCCGGTCGCGATCAATGCCTCGTTCACGCACAGAAAGACCATCGCGAAGCAGGCGTTGACGCGCAGCAGTGAGACCGGCCGCCCCTCTGTCACGTTGTGCATCATCCGCGCCATGACCTCCTGCTCGCGCCGGACGCCCATCAGCATGATCACAAGCACGAAAATGCAGCCCCCCGAAAGCAGGCGCTGGCTGAAAAGTGGATCACCGACCCCCAGTTGCACTGCCGCGAGTGCGGTCACGACCACCACCGGCCAGACCATCCTGGCGCGATAGCCGTCGTTCAAATGACGCGCCGCGTTGGGCAGACTGCGCCAGACCGCATGTGTCTGCGCCAGGACGAGAACCAGAACAAACACCCTGTCCTCCGGCATCCCCGACCCGTTGAGCCCGATCCACAGGATCAGCATGATCACAAGAGGAAGAAGCGTCTCGGCCCGCATCGGCGGAATGGAGGCGAAAGCGCCCTGGACGCGGGAAATCACTGCGTATGTCATGGTGTCTGCGTGAAGTATGATTGGGGCAAAAGTTTGGCCCCTCTCTAATACCGCCCGCAGACGCCGCAACAAAGGGCGGAATAAGGGCTCAGGACTTGCCGGCGTCGTCTGTCCCGTGCTCGGCGATCAGCTTGCCCTGCATCATGAAGAACACAAACATCGCCGCCATCAGGCCGAAGGTCTTGAAATAGACCCAGGTCTCCTCGCTCTGCGTGCGCCAGACCAATTCGTTCAGCGCCGCCATGGCGAAAAAGAAGATCGTGATCCGCCGGGTCAGGATCATCCAGCCCGCGTCCGTCAGAGGCATCAGGCCGTCCATCACGTATTGCAGATAGGACCGACCCCGCAACAGCCCCACGCCCAGAACCGTGCCGAAAAAGAGGTAGATGATCGTCGGCTTCATCTGGAAGAACTTCGGATCGTTCAGCCACACGGTCATGCCGCCGAACACCACCACCAGCACCGCCGTCAGGATCTGCATCTTCGACAGGTGCCCGGTCAGCTTCCACATCAGCGCAGTACAAGCCAGCAGAACGGGGATGAACACCGCCGTGATGACGATGAAGCCCTCGTATTCTGTCGCGCCGATCGTGAATACACGGTCCTTCAGCATCAGGTAAGCCACAAAGAAACCCAGCACCGGCCCGAACTCCAGCACCGCCTTCAATTTGCCATTCGCGTTCTTGTCGTCCATCGTCTCGCCTCTTCGCTTCAGCCGCCACTCTCAACTATGACCGCGCCGGCTGCAATCAATGCCATCAGCGCGATCCGCCGGGGCCCCACCGTTTCCTTCAACACCAACCAACCGATCAGGGCGGCGAACACCGTCGACGTCTCGCGCAGCACCGCCGCCTCGCCCACCTTGTCCAGTCTTGTGGCCATCATGATCGAGCCGAAGGAGAAGAACGCGATGAACCCGCCCGCAAAGCCGCGCAGCAGTAGCGGCCCGGGCTCGGGCGCGTCCTCCATCCCGCGCCACCGGCGATAGGCAATCACCGGAAAGATCAGCCCGTCGATCAGGAAGAACCACGCAAGAAAGGTAAACGGGTCCGCGGTGGCGCGGATTCCGTAGGCGTCGTAAGTGGTATAGAGCGCCACGAAGAGGCCCGTCAGCACCGCCAGCCCCAGCGCCGCCGGCATTGTTTCGCGGTCCAGCTCGATCGTCCGCAGATTATAGATCGCAAGGCCGTAGATACCGACCAGCAGAACGCCGACGCCGGCCCACTGCACAAGATTGAACACCTCACCAAAAAGCAGATAGGCCCCGATCACCGTAAAAAGCGGCCCGGTGCCGCGCACCACCGGATAGACCACCGTGTAGGCCCCGCGCGTGTAGGCCATCGCCTGCAATATCTTGTAGAGCGTGTGGATCAGCCACGCGGTGGCAAAGATCACCCACATATGCGGCTCGGGCCACGGCACCACGAACAGCGCGAAGGGTGCCGCCATCAGCGCATAGGCTCCGTCGATCGCCCCTCGAGTCAGCCACGGATCGTGCCGCCCTTTCTGCAACGCCCCGAACAGCGCGTGCAAAACCGCGGCCAGCAAGGCCAGCCCGAGCGCAAGCCGGTGACCGGCCTCGGTCCCCTCCAAGGAAATGATCCATTCGCTCATGTGCCGGTATCACACCTCCGGGACGGCCCGCTCCGCACCTCAGCCGCCATAAGTCCCCCGGAAGGAACACTCGTTTTCCGGTATGTGTCTGATCCGGGGCGGCAACGTTTCCCTCTCCCGGCGCAACCAAGGCGCATCCGAAATACCAACCATGTGCAAATCGCCCTCCGGGTTGACCAGAAGCAGGACAGGGTTCGCGCAAGACCCGTCGGCTTCTCCGGGTGAACGCAGATCCGGGACCCCAAGACCCGAGGCTGCACCTGCGCCACGGTCATCCCGTACCCCAGCGCTTCGAAAAGGGAAAGGTCCGCCCGAGATTTTCGCTCCTGGCCGCGCGCTTCGAAAGTCAGGCGACGCGAGGGAACCCACATGGCACCACATCGTTTACGTTTCATGCAACCTATGCTCGTCGCATTCATGGACCAGATCATCAACGAAGTGCAGGGTACATTCTCGGTGGTACCGGCGTCGGTGGCCTTCGCGCGGCTCAGCGTCGCCATGGTGCTCGGTGCTTGCATCGGGTTCGAGCGCGAGCTGCGCGACAAGCCCGCCGGCCTGCGTACCCATATACTCGTCTCGGTGGCCGCCTGTCTTTTCGTGATCATCGGGCGCGAACTGGCCGCAATGGATTTCGGCGGTGACAACGGTGAGCAGCGCAACGACCCCATCCGCATGATCGAGGCTGTCACTGCCGGGGTCGCCTTCCTCGCCGCCGGCTTGATCTTTACCGCCGGCGACAAGGTGCGCAACGTCACAACCGGCGCATCGTTGTGGCTCGCCGGCGCCGTGGGCCTCGGCTGCGGCGCGGGCCAGATTCCGCTGGCCGCCATGGCCGCCGCGATCGTCGTCTGCGTGCTGCTCGTGCTGCGCCAGATCGAAAAGATGATGGGGACGCACTGACACCACGCATTTCACAGGCGGGTCTGCCTCAAACGGGATAGATGAAATTGTTCACGTGCCCGTCGACCGTCTTTTCCTTGTCCAGCCGGTCCAGCAGGAAGAAGATGCGATGCCGCTGCGGCTCCTGCGGCGACAGCTTGGGCCGCTCTTTTGACACGACATCGACGATCGTGTCGTGTCCATTCAGATAGTCGATGACCGGCGCAGGGTCACCGGTGACTTCGACAAACAGCTTGAACTGAGTGCCCAGCCGCTTGTGCAGCCGCAGCTTGACACTGATCGGCCCAGCCTCGGCTGGCAGCACCTCGGACAGCCGGATGACCTTGTTGCGCAGACGTCCGTGATGGCGTTCCTGATCACTCGCCAGCGAACTCAGATAGGTGTCGTTGCCATATCGGATCAGCAAGAGGTTCAGACTGGTGATGTTCCGCGGCACGCCGCTATGCGGTTCCAGTATGAACTCGAACTCCCGCGTACGAAGGGACAACTGGAAATAGGCTGCCTGGACAAGACGATTGACCACGGTCCAGACCGCACTCGCCACAGCAATGAAAAGTGTCGTGTCGAATGCCAGCTCAAACGTGCTGAACCGCGCCAGTGTCTCTTCGATCACGCCCGCGCGCCCTCTTCCAGACCCGTCAGCGCATTGGCGAAATCCTCGGGATCGAAGGGCGCAAGGTCATCGATCTGCTCGCCCACGCCGATGGCATGGATCGGCAACCCGAACTTGTCGGCCAGCGCCACCAGAACGCCGCCCTTGGCGGTGCCATCGAGCTTCGTCATCACCAGCCCCGAGACATCGGCAAGCTGCTGGAAAGTCTTTACCTGGCTCAGCGCGTTCTGCCCCGTCGTGGCGTCCAGCACCAGCAGCGTGTTGTGCGGCGCATCAGGGTCTTTCTTGCGGATCACGCGCACGATCTTGGCCAGTTCCTCCATCAGGTCGGCGCGATTCTGCAACCGCCCCGCCGTGTCGATCATCAGCAGGTCCGCGCCGTCCTTTTCGGCCCTGTCCATGGCATCGAACGCCAGGCTCGCGGGATCGCTGCCCTCGGGTGCCGTTAGAACCGGCACGCCCGCGCGGTCGCCCCAGATCTGCAACTGCTCCACGGCGGCCGCGCGGAACGTGTCGCCCGCCGCGATCACCACCGACTTGCCCGCCGCCTTGAACTGGCTCGCAAGTTTGCCGATCGTCGTGGTCTTGCCCGAGCCGTTCACCCCCACCACCAGCACCACTTGCGGGCGCTTCGGGTAGATCGGCATCGGTTTGGCGACCGGTTCCATGATCCGGGCGATCTCGCGCGCCAGCAGCTCCTTGATCTCCTGACTCGACAGTTTGCGTCCCATGCGCCCCTCGGCCATATTCGCGGTGACGCGAAAGGCGGTATCCACACCCATGTCGGCGGTAATCAACAGCTCTTCGAGTTGTTCCAGCATGTCGTCATCGAGCACACGGCGCACGACCGTCTTCGCCTCGCCGCGTCCCAGCAGACGGCCCAGCAGGCCTGACCGCGTTTGCGGAGCGGCCTCGCTTTTCGGCGTATCGGGCGGAATCTCGATCGGCGTCGGAGTAGGTTGCGGATCGGGACGGCGCACCGGATCTTCCAGTGGCGGTGTTTGCGGCACTTCCTGCGGCGCCGTGGGGGGCACCTCCGTCGGCGGCGCGGGAATTTCCGGCGGCGACGGGTCCGGTCTCGGCTCCGGCGGCGGTGTCGGACGCGGTTCGGGCCGAGGCTCCGGCTCGGGTTCGGGCTCGGGCTCTGGTTCAGGCTCCGGTTCGGGGTCAGGCGCCGGCTTTGGGTCGGGCGTCGGCTCAGGTTCCGGCGTCGGCTCGGGCTCCGGCTGAGGCTCGGGCTCAGGGGTAGGTTCCCGCGTCGGCTCTGGCTCCGGCTGAGGCTCGGGCTCAGGGGTAGGTTCCGGCGTCGGCTCTGGCTCCGGGCTCGGTTCGCGCTTCGGATCAGGCTCTGCCGCCTCGGTCAGCTCCTCGGCCTCGCCCCCGTCCTCGACAATCGCGTCCAGCCCTTCCTCCAGCTTCGAGGAAGACTTGAACAACCGGTCCTTCAGCTTGCGGAAAAACGCCATTGAGACACCCTTGCTTTCTGACCTCTCCAGTTAAACCGCCCCGCCTCCGATGAAAACCCACCATTGACAAGCGCCGGGCACCGCAGACCATGGCACCATGCTCGAACGCCTTGCCCTGATGCTCGTCCTATTGCTGCCCGGTCCCGCCTTCGCGACGCCGCCGGACACGATCTGCTCCACCAACAAATGGGGTCCGCCGCTCTGCATCCGCAAGGCGCATTTCGTCTACGACACCTGCAACGCGATCCAGGGCTTCGCCACCCGCCACGGGATCGACCCGCATTTCTTCGCCCGCCTGATCTGGCAGGAAAGCCGCTTCGACCCCAACGCGCTCAGCCCCGCCAATGCACGCGGGATCGCCCAGTTCATTCCCTCCACCGCCAAGCTGCGCGGCCTCTCCGACCCTTACAATCCGGCCGAGGCGCTCGATCATTCTGCGCAGTACCTGGCTGAGATGGCCCGCCGCTATGGCAACCTCGGCCTTGCCGCCATCGGCTACAACGGCGGCGAGCGCCGTGCCGAAGGTCTGATCGCGGGCACCGGCGGACTGGCACAGGAAACCATCGATTACGTCCACATCATCACCGGCGTCCCCTACCCTAGCTGGACGGAAGACCCCGTGCCGACACCCGATCTGCGCCTGTCGCACGACCTGCCCTTTGACAAGGCCTGTTTCGACCTTGCCCGCAACCGCCGCATGACCGCACTGAAATCCTATCTGCCGAAGGTCAAGCCGTGGGGCATCCAGATGGCCTTCGGCATCACGAAGAAAGCGTCTCTGGCGAAGTTCAAAACGCAAACGCGCGCCTGTACGTCTTTGATTGGCAACGAAGAACCGGACCTGCTGTTCGAGAAAAGCCGCGCCAGCCCCAAGGGCGGCTATTTCATGGCACGGCTCGGGCGCGACAGCCGGGACGCCGCCTGGCGCGACTGCGCGAAGTTCAAGAAGGCAGGTTGCATCTGCGCGGTCTATCGAAACGACTGAAGGCAGAACGCCAGCGTGAACAACGCCTGCGCGCTCCAATAGCTGCCCCAGATGAACCGCGCCATGCCCCGCGCCGCCGGATGCTCGGCGCGGATCACGAACCGCTCGAACGCCAGGACCGTGTCCGAGGCCACGAAGAGCACCGCCCCGGGTAGCACCAACCACAATGCGCCGGTGCGCGGTACCGCCAGGGCGGCACATCCCATGCAAAGGATGACCGCCAGGTAAGCGAGCACCGGCCCGCGCAACGCCCCGGCCCGTGGCCACAGGATCACGGCCATAGCCAGCCCCAGGATCAGAAGCGCCCCGCCAATCACCGCGCTCCCTGCCCCGAAATGATTGAGCCCGCCCTCTGGCAGCGACAGGAACAGCGCGGCATAGGCCATGTGCGCCGACGCAAAGGCGGCAACGCCGATTAGAAAAGCGCAGTCTCCCGGTCGCGACAGCATCCAGTCGCCCACCGCCGAGACAAGCAGCGCCGCCCCCAACAACCACGGCGCACCGCATGCAACGCTTGCCGCCGCCAGCGCCACGACCGACCCCGCCTTGACACAAGAGCGCCCCCAGGCGGGCGCGCCGAGAACCTGCCGCGCGCCGTAAAACACCGCCAGCGCCAGGCCGATCAGCCCCAGAAATGTCACCAGCCCGAGCATCAATCCACCTCAGATTGCATCTTCCCGCCCCTTGGCAACCGCGACCTTGCTACCCTTGCGCCTTCCCCGCCGAACACCGATGATTCAGCGCAGATTGCAAACGGCACGATCAAGCGAATCGTAATCGCCACTTGGTAAGGCCCCGGGAAGAAGCGCCAGAAAAGGAACTCCATGCAAGGGCTTCGCCTCTTCACCATCGCGACCTGTCTTCCTGTCGTCCTGATCCTGCTCGCTGCCATGCTTGGCGGCGCCTGGGCCTGGATCGCCCTGGGCTATCTGACCGTGCTAACATTCCTGCTCGACCGCCTGATCGCGGCAGAGGCCGCCTTCACCGACCCCGATGCCGAATTTCCCGCCGCAGATACGCTGCTGACGGTGCTGGGACTATCCCATTTCGCGCTTTACGCCGCCGCACTCTGGGCCATCGCCGGCCCCTCCGGCCTCGGCGGGATCGAACGCTTTCTGACGGGCTTTGCGACAGGTCTGTTCTTCGGCCAGGAGTCGCACCCGGTCGCGCATGAACTGATCCACCGCCCGAGCCGCGCAAGACGCTTACTGGGCCGCCTGATCTACACGTCCCTGCTGGTCGGCCACCACGCCAGCGCCCATCTGCGCGTGCACCACGTTCACGTAGGCAGCGATGAGGACCCCAACAGCGCCAGACGCGGTGAAGGCTTCTATCGCTACGCTCTACGGGCCAGCGCCGGATCGTTTCGCGCCGGGCTCGCGGCCGAGAACCGCTTGCGCGCAGGCCGCAAACCGCTTTGGACTCACCCATACGCGCTTTATCTCGGCGGTGCGGCGGCTCTGGTGGGCGGAGCACTGGTTCTCGGGGGCGCGAAGGCGCTCTTCGCGGTCGTGGCGTTGTCGCTCTATGCACAGATGCAGATCCTGCTATCGGACTACGTTCAGCACTACGGTCTGCGCCGCGCCACCCTGCCCGATGGCCGGACAGAGGCGGTGGGCCCGCACCATTCGTGGAACACGCCGCACTGGTTCTCCTCCGCGCTCATGCTCAACGCGCCGCGCCACTCGGACCACCATGTCACGCCGTCGCGCAGCTACCCGGCACTTCAGCTTGACCGTGGCACCATGCCGATGCTGCCGCTGCCGTTGCCTCTGATGGCCACGATCGCGCTGTTTCCGACGCTCTGGCGTCGCATGATGGACCGCCGCTGTGCCAGATGGCGCGAACGCGCCGATCAACGCGCCTTGCGCGCCATGGCTGGCGAATAACGCGATGGCAACCCTTGCGCCCATCTGGCAGGATCATCCCATGCGCCTGCTACCGGTCCTGCTCTTGCTCGTTACCCCATTCGCCACTGCCGCACAGGATTACATGTCCGCGGCGGAGTTCGACGCCTACACACGCGGAAAGACCTTTTACTACGGGGCACAAGGCGCGCCCTACGGCGGTGAGGAATATCTCGAGAACCGCCGCGTGCGCTGGTCTTTTCTCGACGGGAAATGCCAGGAGGGCGAATGGTACGAAGACGATGGCCTGATCTGTTTCGTCTACGAGAACAAGCCAGAGCCACAATGCTGGAGTTTCCAGCGCTCGGGCAGCGGCCTCGTGGCGCAGTTCGAGAACGACCCGGCCCAGACCGAGCTATACGAAATGGAACAGACAGGCGAGCCGCTGCATTGCCTGGGGCCGGAAATCGGCGTCTAAGACTGCCTTAGAACAGGCTACCCTGCTCGGGCGGTGTCTTCTTTGCCTTCGCGGCGGGTTTCGGCTTCGGATCTGGGGCGCTGGATTGCGGCGGGCCTTTGGGTGCATCGCCTCCGCCAACCGCCAGCCGCCCGTCGGCGAATTCGATCTCCAGCGCGCTGGCCGCCTGTGCCGCATCCTTCGTCGTCACCAGCGCCCCATCGCCGCGCACCACGGCATAACCGCGCTCCAGAGTCGCCTTGTAGCCCAGCGTCTCGCGCAGCCGGTCCTGCGATGCCAGCCTGTCGCGCCAGGTGCAGATCTGCCGCGCGCCCACATCCGCCAGCCGCTTGGCGACCCGATCGAAATCGGACCGCTTCTGCCTGATGTCGCGCTCCAGTGTGCGCATGTTCATCCGCGCCGCCAGCGACGCAAACCCCTCGCGCCGGTTTCGCACCCGCTCGCGCAGCATGCCGGGCCGCAGCGCCCCCGCCTTTTCCGACAGGTTTACCTGACGTACCTGAATCGACCTGCGCAACGCACCGGGCAGCTTGTCGGCCAGCCCGTCGAGCCTCTGGCGTGGTCCGTCAAGCAACGCCTCGCCCCTCGGCAGGGCCCGGCTCAGGTCCCGCAACCTCTGTTGCCGAACCGTCACCTGACCTCTCAGCGCCTGTAGCAGCCGCCCTTCCTGCCCATCGAGCCATGCCAGCAGGTCCAGCCGCACCGGCACTGCCAACTCCGCTGCCGCCGTGGGAGTCGGCGCACGCTTGTCCGAGGCAAGATCGATCAGGGTCGTATCCGTCTCGTGTCCCACGGCAGAGATCAGCGGGATCGCCGACGCCGCCGCGGCGCGCACGACCGTCTCTTCGTTGAACCCCCACAAATCCTCGATACTGCCCCCGCCCCGCGCCACGATCAGAAGGTCGGGTCGCGGCAGCGCGCCCCCCGGCGTCAACGCGTTGAAGCCCTGAATGGCCCGGGTCACTTCGGGTGCGCATCTATCTCCCTGAACAGCCACGGGCCAGATCAGTACCTTGCGGGGAAACCTGTCGCGCAGGCGATGCAGGATGTCACGGATGACAGCCCCCGACGGTGAGGTCACCACCCCGATCACCTCCGGCAGGTAAGGCAGCGGCTTCTTGCGTTCCGCTGCAAACAGACCTTCGCCCGCCAGCGCCTTGCGCCGGGCCTCCAACATCGCCATCAGCGCGCCCATGCCCGCGGGCTTCAGGTCCTCGATGACAATTTGATACCGGGATTGTCCGGGGAAGGTGGTCAGCCGGCCCGTCGCGACGACTTCCATTCCCTCCTCGGGCTGGATCGCCAGGCGCCCGGCGACGCCCTTCCAGATCACTCCTGCCAGAACCGAGCGATCGTCCTTCAGATCCATATAGATATGACCAGAGCGAGGTCGGCTCACCCGGCCCACCTCGCCCTTGACGCGCACGTGGGAGAACTCTCCCTCTATCATGCGCTTTATCGCCCCCGACAGGTCGGAGACCGAGAATTCCGGGGCGTTTTCGCCCGGGGCGGGTTCGTCGATGAGGTCAGACATGACCCCATCTTTGACGCATCCCGCCCCGGTTGGAAAGGTCAGGCCGCGCGGCTTTCGTGACGACCTTCGCAGATTTCCTCGATCATCTTGCCGCAGAAGTTGGGCAGGTCTCCCGGATTGCGGCTTGTGACCACGCCCTGATCGACGACGACCGGGCTGTCTTCCCATTTCGCACCGGCATTTTCCATGTCCGTGCGAATCGAATGGTACGACGTCAGGTTCAGTCCCTTGGCGATGCCCGCCTCGGCCAACAGCCACGGCGCGTGGCAGATCGCAGCGATGGGCTTCTTGGCCTCGTAAATCGACTTGATGAACTCCACCGCGTTCTTGTCCGCGCGCAGGAGGTCCGGGTTGATCTGACCGCCGGGCAGAACCAGCGCGTCGTAATCACGTGGGCTGACCGCATCGAGTGTCTTGTCGACGGTGACCGACCGGCCCCAGTCATCTTCATCCCAGCCGCGGATCTCGCCCGCCTTCAGCGAAACGATATGCACCTCGGCGCCTTCGCTCAGCAGCGCATCGCGCGGCTTTTCCAGTTCCGATTGTTCATAGCCGTCAGTGGCCAGTATCGCGACTTTTCGGTTCGACAGTTTGGGCATTTCTGTTACTCCTTTATCACTCAAACACACTGTGCTTCCGCAACGCCCTGCGCGCTGATCCGTTCCAGCGGCAGGCGGTCGCTTGCCACCGGAAGGCACAGCGCTTAAGCACACGGCGAAATCCAACGGAGCGGTGCCATGAATATCCTCATTCTCGGCGGCGGCGGACGCGAACACGCGCTGGCCTGGGCGGTGATGCAGAACCCCAAATGCGACAAGCTGATCGTGGCGCCGGGCAATGCCGGAATCGCGCAGATTGCCGAATGCGCGGCGCTCGACATCGAAGACGGCGCGGCCGTGGTGAGTTTCTGCGAGGCGAACGCCATCGAGTTCATCATCATCGGCCCCGAGGCGCCGCTGGCTGCTGGCGTGGGTGATCGTCTGCGCGACGGGGGCTTTCTCGTCTTCGGCCCGTCCAAGGCGGCAGCCCAGCTCGAAGCCTCCAAGAGCTTCACCAAGGAGATCTGCGACGCCGCGAACGCCCCCACCGCCACGTATGGCCACTTCACCGAGGCGCAGGCAGCCAAGGACTATGTCACGGGCCAGGGCGCGCCCATCGTCGTCAAGGCCGACGGTCTGGCCGCCGGAAAGGGCGTGATCATCGCCCAGACCGTGGACGAGGCGCACGCCGCCATCGACGACATGTTCGGCGGCAGCTTCGGCAGCGCCGGCGCCGAGGTGGTGATCGAGGAATTCATGGACGGCGAAGAGGCGTCGTTCTTCGTGCTCTGCGATGGCCAGACGGCCCTGCCCATCGGCACCGCGCAGGATCACAAGCGCGTCGGCGAAGGCGACACCGGCCCCAATACCGGCGGCATGGGCGCCTATTCTCCCGCGCCCGTCCTGACCGATGCGGTGGCTGAAAAGGCACTGGACGAGATAATCCGCCCCACCCTGCGCATCATGGCCGAGCGCGACATGCCCTACCAGGGCGTGCTCTATGCCGGGCTGATGATCAAGGACGGCCAGCCCCGGCTGGTGGAATACAACGTGCGGTTCGGCGACCCCGAATGCCAGGTCCTGATGCTGCGCCTCGGGGCACAGGCGCTGGACCTGATGCAGGCGGCCGCCGAAGAGCGCCTGCACCAGGTCGAGGCCACCTGGGCCGACGATCACGCGCTGACCGTGGTTATGGCCGCCCAAGGCTATCCTGGCGCCTATGAGAAAGGCAGTGCTATCAAAGGGTTGGACGACTGCATTGAGGACAGCTTTCACATGGTGTTCCACGCCGGCACAGGCGAAAAGGACGGTCGGATCACCGCAACCGGCGGACGGGTCCTGAACGTCACGGCGCGGGGTGATACGCTACGGGAAGCGGCCGACCGGGCTTACGGGATGATCGACCGGATCGACTGGCCCGAGGGGTTCTGCCGGCGCGATATCGGGTGGCGGGCGCTGGATTGAGGTTCGAACCGCGCCAAGCGCAATCCGACCGATGCGGGGGCCGGCCCCGCACGCGGGTTCAAGCGGGGGCCAGCCCCCGCACGCGGGTTCAAGCGGGGGCCAACCCCGCACCCCCAGGATATTTATGGCCAGAAGAAGAGGCGGGTCAGATCTGCTTTTCGGGCATCTGTACGACAAGGCCGTCCAGCGCGTCGCTGACCTTCAGCTGACAGGTGAGGCGCGAGCGCTCGGGATCCGGCTCGAACGCGAAGTCCAGCATGTCCTCTTCCATGTCGTCCTTCGCCGGCAGCTTCTCGACCCAGGCCGGATCGACATAGACATGGCAAGTCGAACAGGCGCAGGCGCCACCGCAATCGGCCTCGATGCCGGGAATGTTGTTGTCGCGCGCGCCTTCCATCACGGTCAGGCCGTTGGCGACCTCCACCTCGTGCTTGGTGCCGTTATGTTCGATATAGGTAATCTTCGCCATGTAACCGGGCTCCCGTCGCTTGCGTCTTTCTAGGGTTCCTAGCCGCGCCATTTAGGCGATACCAGTCCCATTTGCGACATCATCGGGAAAAGAGTTGCTTAAAATCCTGTATGTTCTATTTTTGTTCTCATGAAGGTTCTATCCGCCGCCACGCCCCATGACTGGCCTCGCCCGCCTGCGGCGCTGGTCGCTGTGCGTCTGGGCGATCCGCCCGACGGCGCACGTGTGACGGTGGCGGGGCTGGTCATTCTGCGCCAGCGCCCCGGCACCGCCAAGGGCGTGATCTTTCTCACGCTCGAGGACGAGACCGGCGTGGTCAACGTCGTGGTCTGGCGCGCGCTTTACGAAAAGTTCCGCCGTGCCGTCATCGCCGGGCGGCTGTTGCGCATCACCGGGCGCATTCAGCGGCAATCGGGCGTGGTGCACGTCGTCGCCGAGGAGGTCGAGGATATCTCCCCCCTGCTCGACCGACTGCTGGACTGCACCGGCGACAGCATGCTTCCCCAAGCGCATGAAACCGGTTAAGATGCTGCAAAACACGCCTGAAAAGGCACGAGCAGATGATACGATCGACCCTGATTGCCCCTTGCGCTCTGCTGGCGCTGACCGCCTGTGGAGACATCCCCGGTGGCAGCGCCGACCCCGACGCGGTGCAGCGGTTGAACACGCCCCCCCCGGTGCGAAGCCCGGAACCTGCTGGGCCCAGGATACCTCGCCTGCGGTCGTGGAAACCGTGACCGAGCAGATTCTCGTGACCCCCGCCGAGGTAGCCGATGACGGCACCGTGACGCGTCCTGCCAGCTACCGGACGGAAACTTCGCAGAAAATCGTGCAGGAACGGCGCGTGACCCGGTTCCGGGTCCCCTGCCGCGCCGAGATGACTCCCGAATTCAATGCCTCGGTTCAGCGTGCGCTCAAGGCGCGCGGGCTTTATCACGGGCCAATCAACGGCGAGATGGATCGCCGTACCCGCGCCGCCATCCGCAGCTTCCAAAAACCGCAGGGATTCGATTCCGATATCCTGTCCGTGGCCGGTGCACGTCAGCTCGGCCTGGTCGCAGTCGCCCTCGACACGTCGGACAGCCCGGAATGACCGGTTTCCGTTAACCGGGCGTTTACCAATTTTAATCACTCTGAACGCGTGAGGTGCCATGCCGCTCAAACGCGTCGTCATTCCCGTTCTGCTAATCGCCACTGCCGCGCCGGCTCTGGCCGGACCGTGGTTGCGCGGCGAGGACAAGACCTTCCTGAGTTACTCCATCGAGACGGATCTTGAGAACGGCATTTCCGATGGCAGCGGATTCTACGGCTCGCTTTATGCCGAGCACGGCCTGACAAACCGCCTGACCCTGGGCCTCGACGCCGGCGCGCATGACCAAGACATGTCCAAGGCCATCACATTTCTTCGCTGGCCCATCGGCGCCGCCGACCGCCGCACACGCATTGCCGCCGAATTCGGCCTCGGGATGGCGCGGGAAACCTTCGCGCTGCGCCCCGGGATCGGTGTCGGCCGCGGGGTCGAGATCGGGGACTTGCCCGGCTGGATCAGCATCGACAGTCGCGCCGTCATTTACGGCAGTTTCGATGGTGTGCTGGAAACCGACATCACCTTCGGCCTCAACCCAAGTCCTAGGGCCAAGATCATCCTGCAATTGCAAACCGGCATTCCGACCGAGAGCGATCCCTACGCCAAGCTCGCGCCGTCCTATGTCCACCGGATCGCCCCGGGCCATCACGTCGAGGTCGGGCTGGTCGCCGGGGTGGCAGATGCCGATGATTTCAAGCTGAAGATCGGCATCTGGCACCAGTTCTGAGCCGTTTCGCGAAACGCTTATGGCCCGCAGGTCAGATCAGATCGTCGATCCGGACCCGCATCGTGACCGTTCCACTGACCGCTTTTTCCCAACGCAGATTGACCTGGTCCTTGTTCGGCCCTTCCTTGCCGTCGTAGTAGGGAATGCCAAAGTAGGCTGTTCCGCCCGCATCTCGGATCGCCCCCTCGGGCACGATCGCCTCGACCGTCTGGGCCCAGGCCTCGAATGGCAGCTTGGGATGCGGCGCCACCACCCAGGTCTTCTGTGCGCTGGCTTCGGTGTGTTGCATCACCAGCGGGTTCTCCACCTGGATATTGACATTGAAATAGGCGTTGTTCTCGAACCGGATATTGCGGAACCGCTCGAAGTTCAGCGTCGCAAAGCTGGTGTCGATACCCTCGAACCGGTCGATCGGCCCGTCGATCAGCCGCACCGTGTTGCCAGTCACCGTCAGCCCGTTGATGAAATGCCCGAGGCCATAGGGCTTGATCGAAAGGAAATTGAACGACGGCGCGGTGCTCTGGCTCAGGAACACGTTGCTGGTGATCGACAGCGCGCTGAACGAGAACTCGCTCGAGAAATCAGGCGCCTCGTCATATTCGTTGGTCCACTCGATCGACCCGTCGCAGATATAGTTGCCGGTCAACGTGCCCCGGTTGTTCGTCCGCGCCAAAACGAAGATCGCGCTGCGCGGACCCGGATCGGCGCTGTCACCCTGGAAGCAGTGGTTGCCGATGATCACGCTGGACGAACCGGCAAGGATCGCGAAATGCCGGAAGAAGTTGCAGCGGCAGTTGCGGATCTTGATGTCGTTGCCGTTGCAATTGACGCCGATCGTGGTTCGGTCCGGCACCAGCAGCGGGCTTTCCCGCGACAGAAACTGGCAGCGGTCGATCATCATGCCCTGGTCCCCCTCGCCGTGGCTGGTGATGCCCCGGTCGCGCGGCTGGGTGAAAAAGCAATCCCGGAAATGGATCGCCTATCCTGCGGGCGGCAGCAGCACGGCACTGCAATCGCCGCCGCACTGGAATTCGATATTGGACACCGCGAATTTGGAAATCTGGTCGAAGCCGCTGAAATCCCACATGTATTTGAAGCGCCTGAAGGTGTAGTTCTGCGTGCCTTCCGCATCGTAAAGCGGCTGGCTCAGCGTCACGGTCTGGGCGCCCACGTTCTTGGCACGCACGTAAACCTCGCGCCCCACCCCGTTGCCGGTCACCAGGGACCCCACCTGGATGTTGGCCACGTTGGCCACGCTGGTCAGCCGCTTGTTGTCACCGGCGCTGTACGTGGCCTGCGAGGTGACGGTATCCGTGTCCCAGTTCGGCCCCGGAAACACCGAGAACTGCGCGTTCTTGATCAGGTGCCGCGTCTTGTAGGTTGTGCGGTTCGGCACGGCGGCCTGCATGTCCACGGGTTCGCGCAGGGCCACCTTGCGCCCTTTCATGTCCAGCTCTACATGTCCCGGGTTGTTCAGCAGCGCCTGATAGGCTTTCTTGAACGCCATCTCGGTATCGCCACCGAACGCATCGACATACTTGGAAAAGTCGAAATCGTTGACCAGTTCGAAGATCTTGTCGACGGGCATGGTCACTTCCCCCTCGAAGCTGACCTTGCTCTGCATGGTCAGGCTGTCGGCAAGATAGTAGGTGCCCGCCGGCACGAGCACCGTGCGCCCGTTGGCTGCAGCGTCTGCCGCCTCGAAGGCCGGCAGATCATTGGTGCTGCCATCGCCAAGCGCGCCGTAATCGCGCACATCGACCATGCCGACGATGTCGCGCAGGAAAAAATTCGTCGCATCCTCGATGCGGATATCGTCGATGCGCACCACACCGCCATTCGGCCCGGTCAGGTCGATGCCGAAATGCCCGTAAAGCGGCCCGGTTCCCCAGACCATGTCGACGCCGCCACGCTCACCGCTGCCGACGACGGCCGTGACCTCGACCACCTCGCCATAGGTCGTCAGCGCAACACTCGGCCCCACTTCGGTCAGGCCTGTCACGTGGGCACCTCCCGCGCCCCCGGCCCAGCCGGCGATCCGCACGTTGGGCAGGTTGCCGGACACCGCCTTCACCCGCGCGGTGATCTGCAGGTAACAGCCGGGCAGGATCGGCGTCTCGCCCATGTAGCGCAGCCTCTGCGTGCCCTGGACCTTCTGGACCTCCAGCGCGCCGCCGAAATCCTGGTCGGCGGGGACGAAGGCGGCATTGGCGGCGCCATCATATGTGTCCGACCCCGGCGTGCCGTTCTCGCTCGACCAGACATCAAGCCCGTTCGCGAAGGCCGGCGGCATGAAGACGATGCCATCGGTAATTGCCTTGTTCATGAATTTCCCTTTCCGCGCCGGGGGCCGTCCCCCAGGCGTCACGTGATTGCCAGCCATAGGCGCGAAACGGACCGCACCCGGGCTCAGGGAAATATCAACGAGGGGTTAATGGAGGATCAGGACACCGTGACGGTGGGGCTGCGGGCGCAACGCAGGTAAGGTGGGTAACACCCACCATTCCCGGCATGTCCCATGAACGAAAGGCGCTACGCCATCCCGCCCTGCACCAGCCTGTCCGCAAGCCGCGCATAGGCCTCCGCCACCGCACCGTCCCCCAGCGCGACAGGCCGGCCCGCGTCGCCGCCCAACCGGGTTTCCAGATCTATCGGCAAGGCGCCCAACAGGGGCAGGCCCAGCCGTTCGGCCTCCTGCGCCACGCCACCATGGCCAAAGATCGCCGCCTCGTACCCGCATTGCGGGCAGTGGAACATCGACATGTTCTCGATCAGGCCAAGCACCGGCGTCTTAAGCGTGTTGAACATGTCGATCGCCTTGCGCGCATCCAGAAGCGCCACATCCTGCGGCGTCGACACCACCAGCGCGCCGGTGGGCGCCGCCCTCTGGCACAGGGTCAGTTGCACGTCCCCCGTCCCCGGCGGCAGATCCACCAGCAGCACGTCCAGATCACCCCAGTCCACCTGGCTCATCATCTGTTGCAGCGCGCCCATGAGCATCGGTCCCCGCCAGACAACGGCGCGGTCCTCCTCGATCATCAGCCCGATGGACATCATCTTGACGCCATGCGCCTCCAGAGGTGTCAGGATCTTGCCGTCCGGGCTGCTGGCCCGCTCGGTCACGCCCATCATCCTTGGCAGGCTCGGCCCGTGAATATCGGCGTCGAGCAGGCCCACGCGCCGCCCCGCCCGCGCCAACGCCACCGCTAGGTTCGACGCCATGGTCGACTTGCCCACGCCCCCCTTGCCGGACGCCACCGCAAGAATCGACTTTACCCCGCCCGGCCGGATCGAGGCGCTGCCGCCTTCGGGATGCCGCCCGACCTTCAGCGTGGGCGCGGGGGCCTCGGCCGCCTCCGCCGTCAGCGCAACCTGAGCCGAACGCACCCCCTCGACGGAAAGCGCCGCGCGCTCGGCGGCGGCCCTCAGCGGCTCCATCTGGCGGGCCATTTCGGCACTCGGCGCCTCCAGCACGAATCGCACTTCGCCGTTTTCAATGCGCATCGCACGCACCATGTCACGGGATATGACATTGCCACCGTCCGGAAGTTCCAGCCGTTCCAGCTGCGTACGCACATTGTCGAGTATTTCTGTCATGCCCGGTCTCCATGCATTCTCGACACCGAAAGTGGCATTTTTGAACGCGGGCACAACCCCCGTCTCAAACCCGCACAAAAATCCATCAAACAGATGAAAATAAAAGTAAAAATTATACTATTCCTCTATGCGCTTCCTGCATAGCTGCATTGCAGCAAAATCCATTGTGCAGGCGCAGCATATCGCTATCTTTAACCCAACAGCGAACGAGACGGCCACCGCGCCAAACGCTCGCTAAAACAATCAGGTGCCGCTCCTCCCGTTTGGTACCTGTTCGGGATACCGCCTCTCCTCCCTTGTGCGGTCCCGGCAATACCCGGGCTCGATACGAGCCCTACTGAACGAACGGTCCCTTCCTCCTCCCTGGGACCCGACGTAAAGAACGGCGGCGCCTCTCCTCCTCCCTGGCGTCGCCGTTTTTTCTTTCCCCCAACACGATCCTCCACATCGCCGGTCGTTAACCGCCTTCGCCCCGGACAAGCCCTGCCTCGCCAAGCCGCAGAGCCAGCCGGTCTGGTGATGTCAGTGCACCATTCGGCCCGCCCGCCCGCGCCGCCAGCGGGTCATCGGCGCGGCCTGCCCCGCCTCTTCCAGCACATCCACGAACGCACGCGCCGCCGCGCTGCCGGCGTTTTGCACGGCCGGCTCGGACAAGGCCTCGTGCACCACCCGGGCTGTCACGGCACCCGGATAGGCAAATACCCATTCCAGAAACCCCAGCCGCGCAATTGCCTCGGCCTCGGCGCCCGTGGCACCGCTGCGTTCCAGTCCATCCATGATCGGTGTCAGGCTCATCTTTTCTGCTCTTCCTCCGGCCACACCCCGGGCCGGCATGGGGCGAAGGAAAGCCGTGCGAGGACCGGTCTTTCCCGGTCCACCGCCCGCACCGCCCCCCCGCGGTTCGACGTCATACCCAAAGGCTGGTTTCCGGGCTTGGCGGGGGTGCGGATACGCGCGCCTTCCCGGGGCGTCGCGCCCCAGTGGCCATCTGCGGTATCCCCCATCCTTACCGTTGCGGGGGCAGCGCCGGACTTGCACCGGCTTCCCAATTCTCCGCGACCTGCGCGGCACCTTCGGGAGTCTCAATGTGCCGCCAACCGAACGCTGACGCAACCCGCGATTGCGACCTTGAACGTCCCGGCGCCGACATCTGCCTCAGGCCAAAACGTCCGCCCACTCGGGATGTCTGCGAAACTGCGCCGCGGCAAAGGGACAAAGCGGCGTTATCTTCTTGCCCGCCGCACGGGCATCCTCCACCGCCCGTGTCACCAGCGCCACTCCCACCCCCTGGCCGCGATAGGCCTCCGGCACGCCGGTGTGGTCGATGATGATGGCGTTGCTCCCAAGCTTGGAATAGGTCAGTTCGGCCTCCGGTCCATCGTCGATCCGGGTCACGTAGCGCCCCTTGCTCTCTTCGTCTTCATGGTCGATCTGCATGTGTATCTCCTGTGGCTGAGCACAGGATGCCGCACCGCGGCACAAAGGTCCACGATGTTGCGCATCACAGCCCGACCTCCCCCCGAACGAAAAGCGGCGCCCGCAACGGGCGCCGCTCAAAGCCGGTCCTGTGAACGGATCACTCCGCCGCAAGCTGGTCCATCACCGCGTCGCTGGCCTCGAAATTCGTCGTGACGTTCTGCACGTCGTCATCGTCTTCCAGCGCGTCGATCAGCTTCATCAGCTTCTGCATGCCTTCCAGGTCGAGTTCGGTCGTGGTCGTCGGACGCCAGGCCAGCTTGGTCTCCTCGCTCTCGCCCAGCTCCGCCTCCAGCGCGGTCGAGACATCGTTCAGGTCCGTGTCCGCACACCAGATCACATGCCCGTCCTCGCCCGATTCCACGTCCTCGGCCCCGGCCTCGATCGCGGCCATCATCACCGTGTCGCCGTCACCCGCATCCGGAGGGTAGGTCACCTGCCCCTTGCGCTCGAACATGAACCCGACAGAGCCCGTCTCACCCAGGTTCCCGCCATGCTTGGTAAAGGTCGAACGCACCGTGCTGGCGGTCCGGTTGCGGTTGTCGGTCATCGCCTCGACGATCACCGCCACGCCGTTGGGCCCATAGCCCTCGTACCGGATTTCCTCGTAATCCTCGCCCTCGCCCGCGACCGATTTCTTGATCGCCCGGTCGATATTGTCGTTGGGCATCGACTGCGACTTGGCCTGCTTGACCGCCAGCCGCAAACGCGGGTTCTTGTCGGGGTCCGGATCGCCCATCTTGGCGGCGATCGTGATCTCTTTCGACAGCTTGGAAAAGAGCTTCGCCCGCTGGGCATCCTGACGGCCCTTGCGGTGCTGGATATTGGCCCATTTTGAGTGGCCGGCCATGACATGCCTCCGATGACATTCGTGAAGTTCACGCCTCTATAAATCAGGCGCAGGCCCCTGTGCAATCCCGCCAATCGCCTGTTGCGCGCCGACGTCTTGACGGTACGCTGTCCGGCACAAGGCGCGGCCCGCGCCGCCGCACAAGACAGGCAGCGCTCATGACCCAGGACCAGATCATCCTCTTCACCCTCTTCGGCGGCGTCTTCGCGCTCCTGCTCTGGGGGCGCTACCGCTATGATATCGTGGCCTTCGGGGCGCTGCTGATCGGCGTGGTGGTGGGGGTGGTGCCGGTCGACGCTGCCTTCTCCGGCTTCGGCCACCCAGCGACAATCATCGTGGCGCTGGTCCTGGTTGTCTCGGCGGGGCTGGTGCGCTCCGGCGCGGTCTTCCTCATCACCCGCACGCTGGTCGACAGCTCGCGCAGCCTTGGCGCGCACATCACCATAATGGGCGGCATCGGCGGCGTGCTCTCGGCCTTCATGAACAATGTCGCCGCCCTCGCTCTGCTGATGCCAGTCGACGTGCAGACCGCCCGCAAGGCGAAACGCTCTCCGGGTCTCAGCCTCATGCCCCTGTCGTTCGCCACCATCCTTGGCGGCATGGCCACGCTGATCGGCACACCACCGAACATCATCATCGCCGGCATCCGGGAGGACGCATTGGGTACACCTTTCTCGATGTTCGATTTCGCCCCGGTCGGCGCCGTCACCGCGCTTGCAGGTCTCGTCTTCGTCGCCGTCATTGGCTGGCGGCTCATACCGGCTCGCGACGACAGCGCCCTACACGCCGCCGAATTGGCCGATTACCTCGCCGAATTGACGATCCCCGAGGACAGCGCCCAGATCGGCAAACGCCTCGCCGAACTTCAGGAGGATGCCGACAGCAACGACGTCGCCCTTCTCGGCCTGGTCCGCGACGGCAAACGACGTTATGGCCGGGCACGCAACACCATCCTGCAGGCCGGCGACGCGCTGGTGATCGAGGCCACCCCCGACGCGCTCGACGAGTTTCGCTCCGCGCTCTCGCTCGCCTTTTCGGACTCCACGCGCGAGGACAAGCTCCGCGCTGCCGGTGAAGGGCTCGACATGATCGAGGTCGTGGTACCCCGCGACGCCCGCATCGCCGGTCGCACGGCACAGTCCGTGGGCCTCAACTGGCGTCAACGGTCGGTGCTGATGGGCATTTCCCGTCGCGGCCGCCAGATTCGCGATCAGGTCCGCAAGACCACGATCCAGCCGGGCGATATCCTGCTTCTGCTGGTGCCGCATGAAACCGGCTCGGACGTGACCGAGTGGCTTGGCTGCCTGCCGCTGGCCGAGCGGGGCCTGAAAGTCACGCAGGACCGCAAGACGTGGGCCGCCATCGGCCTCTTCGCCGCGGCCGTCGCCGCAGCCAGCTTCGGGCTCATCTACCTGCCCATCGCGCTGGGACTTGTTGTCATGGCCTACGTGCTGACCCGCATCGTGCCACCCTCGGAACTCTATACACATATCGAATGGCCGGTCGTGGTGCTGCTCGGCTCGATGATCCCCCTCGGTGCCGCGCTGGAAGAGGCCGGCGGCACCGCCCTTATCGCCGGCGCGCTCGTGGACCTGACCCAGGGGCTGCCCGCCTGGGCGATCCTGACCGTGCTGATGGTGGTCACGATGACCCTCTCGGACGTGCTCAACAACACCGCTACCACCATCGTCGCGGCGCCGGTGGGCATCCAGATGGCAAACGCGCTGGACGTTTCGCCCGACCCGTTCCTGATGGCTGTCGCGGTGGCGGCTTCCTCGGCCTTCCTCACGCCCATAGGGCACAAGAACAACACGCTGATCCTCGGCCCCGGCGGCTATGCCTTCGGCGATTACTGGCGCATGGGCCTGCCCTTGGAGATCATCGTGGTCGCCGTGTCCGTCCCGGCGATCCTGGTCTTCTGGCCGCTCTGAACGGTGCGCCTCAGCGGCAGTGCCGCGCGATCTCGCGCTCGCGCAGGCCGGTCTCGACCAGCAGGCACTTGTCCCGCGCAGCATAGTAATAGCCTTGCGCGTACCACATCACCGCATCGGGCTCGCTGCCGTCCGAGACCAGCCACGCACCGCGCAGGTACTTCACCGCATATTTCAAGTTTGTCTCGGGATTCAGCAGGTCGTTCGCCTGCCCCTGGAACCCCATGCCCCGCGCCGTGGCAGGCAGGATCTGCATCATTCCCCAGTAGGGTCCATTGCGGGCCTTGGGACGGTAGTCACTCTCGCGCTGCACCACCCGGTGCACCAGCGACCTCGGAACCTCGTAGTCATCGGCATACTGGTTGATCAAGGCCCGGATCTGCGGCGTCTCGTTGGGGTAAAGCGGTGGGTTGTGCCGCGTCGGCGGCTCCGGAGCCTCCTTTGCACTGCACCCCGCCACCATGCAAATCAGCATCAAGGTCATTATACGCCGCATCACGGTATCCCTCGTTGTTTCGAGGTTTTTTCCCCAAGCCGCCAATTCAGGCAAGCGTCTTGGCATCCGACGCGCGAAAATCCGCCCGAAACCGCGTTCGCCCCGCAAAATTTCGCGCCTTGCATCTTGACGCAGGGGAAGTCTCATCCGATCTTCGCCGCATCCGGGTGCGAGGCTCCGCCCGGCGGCTACAAGGCGCGGGGTCGCGCCAAGAGTGCTTTCCTCCCCTGGATATACAGACATGCGCATCATCATCGCAACGGCCCTCGCCGCGTTCGCGGCCCTTCCCGCCTTCGCCGACCAGACCCAAGGCAACGTGGTCTCCTTCGACCGCGACACCGGCGTTCTCGTCCTCTCCGACAAGACGGTGTGGTACATTCCCGGCGACATCGCTCTGCCCACCGACCTCGCCGCTGGCGACCGGCTTCAGTTCGACTACGACACCGCCGGCGAGGATGGCCTGACCAAGATCCACGCGGTCACACGCGTCGCCATGGCCGCGACGCAAGGCACGCGCGGCGGCAGCTGAGAGCTTGGCCGCGTTGCGATAGGCGGGCGGGGCCTTTCCGCCCCGTCACCTTACCGAGTGGCCGGAGGCGATCGTGCTGCAGGGCAAGTGCCGATCGCGGCAACCGAAGAACACGGCAAGACCCGTTTGGCGCGCCGCGCCAACGGTCCTGTCGACCGCCGCAACCTGCAGCCTGCGGGAGAAATCCTGCCGGCTTTCACATTCTCCAAAAATATTCGGAATTCTGACGCCACCTCACAGCGGCCAGATGAACGGGATCAGCGCACTGGCCAACAGACCCACGCTCAGGTTCAGCGGCACGCCCACCTTCAGAAAATCGGTAAACTTGTATCCCCCTGGGCCGTAGACCAGCGTGTTGGTCTGGTACCCGATGGGCGTGGCAAAGCTGGCCGAAGCCGCAACCATCACCGCCACCACCAGCGCCCGGGCGTCGATCCCCATCGCATCCGCCAGCCCGATGGCAATGGGCGTCACCACCACGGCGACCGCGTTGTTGCTCACCAGCTCCGTCAGGATCGAGGTCAGAAGATAGATCGCCCAGACGATCAGGAACGGCGGCAAGGCGGACAGCGCCGGCGCCACCGCGTTCACGATCAGCCGCACCGCGCCAGACGCATCCAGCGCCGCCCCGATGGCCAGCATCGAGAAGATCAGCGCCAGCAGCCGCCCATCGACAAAGGAAAACGCCTCCTCCGCGTCGATGCAGCGCGACAACAGCACCACCGCCAGCGCGATCACCGTCAGCGCCAGGATCGGTGCCACGCCCATCGCCGCCAGGATCACGATCCCCGCCATCGCCGCCAGCGCCACCGGCGCGTGGCCGCGCCGGAATGCCTTGGCCGAGGGCTGGCTGACGTCCACCAGGTCCATCTCGCCCGCCAGCCGCTTGATATCCTCCGGCGCGCCTTCCAGCAGCAGCGTATCGCCCACCCGCACGATCAGGTCATCGAGCTGCCGGCCGATATTCTGGTTCCGCCGATGCACCGCCAGCGGATAAACCCCGAACCGCCGACGCAGGCGCAACGAGCCCAGGCTCCGCCCCACCATCTTGCAGCCCGGCGTGATCAGCACTTCCACCGTCGTCGTCTCCACCTGTGACACCTGGTCGACGCGCTTCAGTTCCTTGTTGCGTTGCAGGCTCAGAAGCTCGGTCATCTGGGTGCGCAGTACCACCCGGTCGCCCACCTGCAACTCGACCCCTGCAGGTTGCGCCGCAGCGAGATGTCGCCGCGCACCACGTCCACCAGCCGCACGCCTTCCCGCTTGAAGAGCTGCACACCGGTCACCTCGCGGCCGATCAGGTTGCTGTCGGGCGGGATCACCGCCTCGGTAAAGAACTTCATCTTCGAGCGGTCCGACAGCATGTCCGCCATGCTCTCGCGCTCCGGCAACAGACGCGGCGCGATGAAATAAAGGTAGAACGCCCCCCAGGCCACAAGGCACAGCGCCAGCGGCGTCACCTCGAAAATCCCGAACGGTGCCATCCCCTGCGCCCGCGCCACCCCGTCGACCAGCAGGTTCGTCGAGGTTCCGATCAGCGTCAGCGTGCCGCCCAAAATTGCAGCGTAACTCAACGGAATCAACATCTTCGAGGCAGTTACCCCCAGGGTCCGCGCCAGTTGCACGAAAATCGGGATCATTACCACCACCACTGGCGTGTTGTTCATGAAGGCCGAGCCGAATACGACAAAGGCCATCAGCATCCCGATCGCCAGCTTCGGGTTCACCTTGGCCTGCCGGTCCGCCACCGTGGTGAACGCCTCCAGCGCCCCGGTGCGCACCAGCGCTCCCATCACCACGAACATCCCCGCGATGGTCCAGGGCGCGGGGTTCGACAGCACTTCAAGGCCCGCGCCGTAGGGCAGCACCCCCAGCGCCAGCAGCACGGCCGCCCCGCTCAGCGCCACCACCTCGGTGGGATAGGTCTCCCGGATGAACAGCACGAACATCACCGCGACCACACCGAGGGCCACCCAAGGCTGGGCGCCCTGCGAAAGTTCCATGAATTGCATCAGCTCTGCCTGTCCCGATCCGATGTCATGCCGTGTCCGGCATTCTCATCTATCACGCGCCCCGGCACAAGAACCCGCGCCGCCCGGGGTTGCACCAGGAACATGCCCAGCATCATCACCCCCAGCGCCAGCCAGACCCATATCGAATAGCTTTCCCCCAACAGCGCCATCGACCATAGCACGCCCGCCGCCGTCACCATGTACGAGGTCTGCGCCGAAAAGACCGAGCCGGCGTGGCCTACCATCCAGACGTAAGAGGCATAGACCAGCGCGTGCAGCGCCGCCGCCCCCACCAGCGCCAGCTCCGGCACGCCCACGCCTTCCAGCGGGTTGATCCACTGCCCGGTGCCCACCGCGATGGGCAGCGCCACGACCGACCCGATCATTGACGCCCCGATGATCACCTGCATCGGGTCCAGTCCCTGCGTGCCCCATTTCGCCACCAGGTTGCCCTCGGTCGCATAAAGCGCGGGCGCGCACAGCGCCACCAGCACGAACAGCGCCGAGGTCCCAGTCGGCAGGCTCGCCTCCGGCCCCACCAGCAGTACGATGCCGCCCAGCCCCAGCATCACCCCCCAAAGCCGCTGCCACTCGAAGCGTTCGTTGCCCATCAGCACCGCGATCGGCAGCGAGAACATGGCGACCGAGGCGATCACGATCGACATGACGCCGCCCGAAAGCTGCGCGGCAGCGGTGTAAAAGAAGATATCCGGCAATACCGCACCGCACAGCGCCACCATCACGAACAGCCGCAGGTAACGCCGCGCGAACACGACCCTACGCCCCCGCAACAGTGTCACCGCGCCCAGGCAGAAAACCACGATGGTCAGTTGCCAGAAGATCAGGCCAAAGGGCTGATGCCCCGTGCTCACCGCGATCTTGCTCAGCGGGATCGACAGGCCCCACCCCAGCCCCATGGCAACAAGAGCGGCGTAAAGCCCAAGCGTCCGCTTCATGGAGCGCTGGCCGCCAGCCGCCCGCCTTCACGGACCATCTCCACCTTCGTTGCCTTGCCGGTGGCGTCATCGGTTTCCACGTAAAGCCCGCACAGCGTCACCTCGCCCATGGCCGGCGCGAAGCGCTCCTTGCCCATGCCGGTCACGAAACGCCGCATCGGCTCGGTCTTCTCCATCCCGATCACGCTCAGATAATCGCCGCACATGCCCGCGTCCGACTGGAACGCGGTGCCGCCCGGCAGGATCTGCGCGTCAGCGGTGGGCACATGGGTATGGCTGCCCACGACGATGCTCGCCCGCCCGTCGCAGTAATGCCCCATGCCCATCTTCTCGCTGGTGGCCTCGCAGTGGATATCGATCAGGCTGGCCTGCACCGCGCCCCCCGGCACATGCGACCGCATCACGCTATCGACGGCACTGAAGGGGTCATCAAAGGCCCGCTTCATGAACACTTGCCCCAACACCTGCGCCACCATCACTTTTCGACCACGCGCATCGGAAAAGACCGCCGCACCGCGCCCCGGCGCGCCCTTGGCAAAGTTCAGAGGCCGCACGATCCGCGGCTCGCCTTCAATGTATTGCAGCATGTCCTTCTGGTCGAAGGCATGATCCCCCAGCGTCAGGCAATCCGCGCCCGCCTCCAGCAAATCCTTCGCATGCGCCCCGCTCAGGCCCATCCCGCCCGTGGCGTTCTCGCCGTTGACCACGACGAAATCCAGCTTCCATGCGTCGCGCAGGCCCTTCAAACGCTCCGCGACGGCCTGCCGCCCGGCCCGGCCCATCACGTCCCCAAGATACAAAATTCTCATGGCAAAACTGGTAGAGACACCGATTGCAAAGGGCAAGGGCCACCGATGCTCCCCCGCCGTCCCGGGCTTGACCCGGGACCTCCCAGCCACCGGCACCGCCCGGCCTCAGACCGCCATCACCTCATAGCGCGCCTCGTAGACAATCGGAAACGCCACCGACCGTGCCACGAAACAGACCTCGTGAATCCGCCCATGGATCGCATCCGCCGCGTCCAGATCCGTCCCCTCCGGTACGATGATCACCGGGCGCAGTACAGCCCGTGTGAAGCGCCCCTTGCCCGACGGCTCGACCTCCGCCTCGCCAAGGGGGTCGTCGACATATCCCTGCACGGCAATCCCCGCGTCACTGGCGTAATGCAAATACCACAGCATGTGACAGGCGCTTACAGTCGCCAGCAGCAGATCCTCGGGATTGTGCAGGACAGGGTCCCCGCCCAGCATCGGATCGTTCGAGCAAGCCACCATCGGCTTGCCTGGCGTCTCGATGTTCCACGTCCGGTCGTACCCCTTGTAGGTCCGGGTGCCATCGCCCCGGTTGCCGGTCCAGACCACCTTGGCGGTATAGTTATGGCTCCCCATGAGTGTCTCCTTCCGACAGACGCGCGAGCTATGCCCGCGATTACCAGTACCAAATCAAGACGCCGGGTAAGCGCGCACCTCAGAACGCAATCACCTCTTTTTCCGTCACCACCATGTCCAGCGGCTGATCCGTGGCCTCCAGCGGCAGCCCCTCGGCCTCCTGCGCCGCAAAGGCGAACCCGATGGCCAGCGTCGGCCGCCTGCTCCTGAGCAGTTCAAGCGTCCGGTCGTAGAACCCACCGCCATAGCCCAGACGCCCACCGATCCGGTCGAACGCCACCAATGGTACGATCAGGATTTCCGGCTCGAAGAAATCATCCACCTGAGGCACCTTTGCCCCGAACGGCCCGTCGCGCAGCGGGCCGCCCGGCTCCCAGCGTGAAAACTTCAGCGGCTTGCCCTCGCCTTCGATCACCGGCACACCGACGGGGCCATGCGCCGCCGCCTCGGCCATGGCCGGCAATGGGTCGATCTCGGTACGAATGGGCATGTACCCCGCCAACGGCACGCCCCGATACCCGGCCAGCACGCCGGACAAAAGGCCCGCACCGGCTCCACCCGCCGCGTCGAACGCAGCCTTGCGCCGCGCAAACGCCGCCTTTCGCGCCGCCGCCTTCACCTCGGCCAGATCGCTCACAGCAGCACCACCGCCGCAAGGCCAAGGAATGCAAAAAAGCCGACCACATCCGTCACTGTCGTCACGAACGCGCCCGAGGCCAGCGCCGGGTCCACGCCCACCCGGTCAAGCACGACCGGAATGACCGTGCCCGCCAACCCGGCCATCACCAGGTTGATCACCATCGCCGCGCCTATGACATAGCCCAGTTCCGGACCGCCAAACCACAGCACGCCCACGATTCCCATCACCACGGCAAAGATCACCCCGTTGACCAGCCCCACAAGCACCTCGCGCCGGATGAACCGCCACACGTTCGATCCCGTAAGGTCCTTCGTCGCGATCGCCCGCACCGCCACGGTCAGGCTCTGCGTGCCCGCATTGCCGCCCATCGACGCCACGATCGGCATCAAAACCGCCAGCGCCACGATCTGCGCGATCGCCGCCTCGAACTGCGCGATCACCAGGGACGCCAGGATCGCCGTCACCAGGTTCACCGCCAGCCACGGGAACCGCCGCTTCGTCGTGCTGATCACCCGGTCGCTCAAGCTGCCTTCCTCGCTCACACCGGCCAGCCGCAGGATGTCTTCCTCGTGTTCCTCGTCCAGCACCGCCATGGCATCGTCGATGGTGATCACGCCCACCAGCCGCTCGTCCTCGTCCACCACGGGCGCGGAAATCAGGTGATACTGGTTGAACGCGTACGCGACGTCGCCCTCGTACTGCTCGGCGGGGATGACGTGAAACGTGTCCTCCACCAACGAGCTCAGCATCACCTCGCGCCGCGACGCCATCAGCTTGCCCAGGGTCACGTTGCCCACGGGTTTCAGCCGCGGGTCCACCAGCACGATGTGATAGAACTGGTCCGGCAGGTCGTCCTGGTTGCGCAGGTAATCGATCGCCTCGCCCACGTTCCAGTGCTCGGGCGCCATCACCACCTCGCGCTGCATCAGGCGCCCGGCGGAGTACTCGGGGTAACTCAGCGACTGCTGCACCAGCGTCCGGTCGCTGTCCTCCAGCACGCCCAGGATCGCCGCGGCCCGCTCTTCCTCCAGATCCTCGACCAGGTCGACCACGTCGTCCGATTCCAGGTCGCGCACCGCGTTGGTCAGAACCTCCGGCGCCAGGATCGAGATCACCTCCTCGCGGATCGACTCGTCCAGTTCCGTCAGCACGTCGCCCTCGAACTCGTGCCCGTAAAGCTCGATCAGCCGGCGGCGGTCGAAGGAATTGATCTGTTCCAGAAGGTCGGCGATGTCGGCGGGGTGGAACGGCTCCAGTTCCTGCCACAGCATCGCCTGGTCGCCGATATCAACCGCATACATTATCCGGCCGACGGATTTCTGATTCAGAACATAGGCGCTGTCCTCGCGCTCCGGTTCCCGCTCGGGTTCGGGGACCTGCACGGATTCGCGCTCATCGGTCACGTCGTCCTGCTGCTTTTCCTCGGTCATCGCGCGCTCCCCGGTTTCGGACTTTATGTAGGACAAAGCGCGGGCAAATCACAACGCGATATGCAGGATTTACGCCACCGTCCGCGACTTCTATCCTGCCGCCGACCGGCAGCAAGGACCCAGCCCCGCATGATCCCCCCGAGCATCCTGACCGGACAGGTCCTCTGCTTCACCCGATCCCCGCTCGAGGGTGACCCGGCCACCGCCGCCCGCATCGACGAGGCGGTCCTGATCGAGAACGGCCACATCACCCGCACCGGCGCCCTCTCCGAGCTGCGCGCCGCCGCCCCGCAGGCTAAAATCGAGCGCTACGATGGCCATCTCATCTCGTCCGGCTTCATCGACGCCCACGCGCACTACCCCCAGACCGGCATCATCGCCAGCTGGGGCAAACGCCTGCGCGACTGGCTGGAAACCTACACGTTTCCCGAGGAAATGCGCCTTGCCGATCCCGCCTATGCCCGCGATATCGCCAACCGCCACCTCGACCTGACACTGGCCAACGGCACCACCACCGTGGCCACGTTCTGCACCTCCCACGCCCACAGCGTGGACGCCTTCTGTCAGGCCGCGCAGACCCGCAACCTTCGCGCCGTGGCGGGCAAGACCTGCATGGACCGCAACGCGCCCGCCGCCCTGCTGGACACCGCCCAGTCGGGCCACGACGACAGCGCCAGGCTCATAGCCCGCTGGCACGGTACCGGCCGGCTCACCTACGCCATCACACCACGCTTCTCTCCCACCTCGACGCCCGACCAACTCGCCGCCCTCGGCGCGCTCTGGGCCGACCACCCCACCTGCCTTATGCAAACGCATCTATCAGAGCAGGTCGAAGAGATCGCTTGGGTCAAATCCCTCTACCCCGACGCCCGCGACTATCTGGACACCTACGAAATCCATGGCCTTCTCGGCGCCCGCGGCCCTCTACGGGCACGCCGTCCACCTCACCCCCGCGAGCGCGCCCGCCTGGCCGAGGTCGGCGCGGCGCTCATCCACTGCCCCACCTCCAACACCTTCATCGGCTCCGGGCTGTTCGACCTGGCCGCGCGCATCGCGGACGGCCACCGCGTGGGTCTTGCCACAGATACCGGCGGCGGCTCCTCATTTTCCATGCTCCGCACCATGGCGGCGGCCTACGAGATCGGCCAGCTGACCGGCATCGCCCTGCACCCCGCCCAGCTCTGGTGGCTGGCCACGGCGGGCAGCGCCGACGCCCTGCACATGTCAGACCGCATCGGCACCATCGCCCCGGGGATGGAGGCCGATCTCGTCGCAGTAAACCTCGCGTCCACTCCGGCAATTGCCCAGCGCGCGGACACCGCAGAGGATGTATGGCAGGCGCTATTTCCGACGATCATGATGGGCGACGACCGCGCCATCGCACAGGTCTGGATCATGGGAGAACCGCAATCGTAGGGTGGGGTTCAACCCCACCAATCCGACGCCAGCCGGTAAAGGAAATGCCTGGTTCTGAACCACCCCGGATTCAGCGCACCGCCCTGCCGCATCGCGGAAATTGGTGCGGGTGAAGGGCATTGAAATCCAATATCATGTAGTTTCACGCTGTATCAAGTTTCGCAGAAAATCCCTCTTTTATTAGGTTTCTCCGTATCAATCAGTTTCATGACGTCCCAAAATATACTATATGTTGAGGTGGATTAAGAAGGGGACAGAGACTTGCCCGCACAGCACAAACTCACAGCCAGCCAAGTCAAGCACGCGAAACCCGGCAAGCACTCCGATGGGGCCGGTCTATGGCTTCACAAGCGCGAGGATGGCGGCGCTCAGTGGGTGCTGCGGGTTACGGTCCACGGCAGACGCAGAGAGATGGGATTGGGGCGGCTGAGCGATGTCAGCCTGAAAGAAGCCCGCGATACTGCCGAGCGCTGGCGGGCCGTGGTGCGGGAGGGGAAGGATCCGATCAAGGAACGGGAACGCCTGCGCCGCGAAGCGATGCGTGAAGACCACACGCTTGCAACAGTTGCCGCAGAAGCGTTCGAAGCCCGCAAGGCACAGCTGAAAGGCGACGGCATAGCTGGCCGTTGGTTCAGTCCGCTGGAACTTCACGTGCTTCCCAAGCTGGGCAAGGTGCCGGTGGAGGACATTGACCAACGGGATATCAAGAACACCCTAGAACCGATTTGGCACTCCAAGGCCGACACGGCACAGAAGGCGCTCAACCGCTTGAACATCGTCCTCCAGCACGCCGCTGCGATGGGTTTGGACGTGGACATGCAAGCAACGCAGAAAGCCAAGGCGCTTCTGGGCAAGACACGACACAAACCGCAGCAAATACCGGCGATGCCATGGCAGGAGGTGCCCGCTTTCTATGAAAGTTTGTCGGACGGTACAGTTACGCACCTGGCACTTCGCTTGTTGATCCTCACGGGGCTGCGCTCCAGGCCTTTGCGCTTCTGCCGCCTGGAAGAAATTGAGGGCGATGTTTGGACGGTCCCTGCCGAGAAGATGAAATCCCAGAAGGACCAGGAACAAGAGTTTCGAGTGCCTTTGTCGAAGGAGGCGCTTGCGGTCATCGAGCAAGCCAAGCCCCTCGCCCGCGACGGCTATCTGTTCCCCAGTGTGCGCAAGGGCGTGATTTCCGACGCGACCATGAGTGCCTTCATGAAACGCCGAGGTTTGGATGCGCGTCCCCACGGATTCAGGTCAAGTTTAAGGACGTGGTGTGCCGAGGCAACGGATACGCCAGAGAACGTAGCCGAGGCGGCGCTTGCGCATGTCACCGGCAGCAAGGTTGCGCGGGCTTATCGACGAACGGATTTCCTTGAACAGCGGCGGGTCTTAATGGAACGATGGGCCGATCATGTGACCGGTGGGTCGGGCGATGTAGTCAGGATGGTGGGAAATTGAAGAAACCAGCGTCAGGTCAATCACTTAAGCTCGCCAGTGTTTCAGGCGATCCAAGCGGCTTTTGCCTCGAAGATTTCTCGAAAGTGATTCAATTTCACTTCCCTGATGAAGGAAACACAGAACGGTTCGAAATACTTGCGAGGGCAATCCAATCACACCACTTGACCTGGTTAATCGATCAGGAAGAAGAACGACGGCGCTTACGGGCAATTGAACAAGCCGCGCATACTTTATGGACGGAGTTCGATAATCTACCCGCACGCGTCAAGGGCGCAATGGAGTCCGGAACTAGTTACGACGCAGGAAGTATCGCAGCACTGCCATACCTCTTCAGGCAGGTGCTCTATGAATTGACGGGATCTGATCCTTGGGCTGGTGTCTCCGGTGAAAACTGCGCCGTCAAACCGCTGCCAGAAACAGATGGTGCCCTCAAAAGAGGAGCCAGAGCCCTTTCCGGCGAGCGGCCGGAGTCTGCTCAGCAAAGGGCCAGTAAAGCAAACGAAAAAATAAAGCTGGCGCGGCTTGCTGTCATGATTTGGGAGGAGTGCAGTGGTAAGACTGCGCCCCGAAGTCCATCCGAGTCATCTGCACGCGGCAGCTTTTATGCATTTCTTGATGATCTTATCGATTGGTCGGGCCTCAAATGGGGGAACAAGAAAGCATCCGTCAAGCGAGTAATGAGCGCTTATAACCGCGCGATTGCGAGGGACACCTAACAATCAAATTATTTAATCAGGTGTCCGTGATGGGGCAATTTGACCCCTCTAGGGTAACGCTGCACCCCATTGGTGAAGCGTGGCACAGTTGCAGGGGAAGCTTCACCCGATCCGAATAGGTGAAGCATGAATTACCTGAACCTAAACCAACTTTCAGAAAAGCTTGGCGGGCGCTCCCGCTCTTCGCTGTATCGCGACATTGAGCATGGCCGGATTCCGGAGCCGCTTCGTATCGGCGGGCGCTTGTATTGGATCGAAAGCCACGTCGATGAGGTGTTGACCAAGCAGCTTCAGGATGCCGCTTAAACGAAACCCCCACCCAAAGGATCGGGCAGGGGCGATATTCGTTTATGCAGCACATAAATAAATAGCGCATTCGGCCCGTTCCTTCAACCCAGAAGGAAACGAGCATGAACAAGAAAACAGAAGCTACGCCGCCCGAGAACACGCGTTGGATCATTTCGAGGCATGACCTGCCGCTCCGTCGAGGCGGTGCCTATTACGCGGTGCAACGTGCAGAGGGCACGCGTGAAACCCTAACGCTTAGCAATCGCAAAAGGCAGGTTCTGGATGCGCTGATGCGCAGCCCGATTTACTGCGCCAGCCCGGTTCGCCTCTCCGATATCGTTCTGCTTCTGCGGAATGAAAACGGGATCAATATCGAAACCGAATTCTTCCAAGAGAATGACGGTATCGAGAACACGCGCTTCGGCATCTACGTCCTTGTGGATCAGGTGCGTTACCTCGGCGAAGTCAGCACTGTCGCCAGTCCCGCTGCGGAAAGCGAGGTGGCGGCATGACCTCGCGCAAGATCCAGCTTCAGAGCCTACGCCGCCGTCATGGCCTGTCCTTCGCCCGAGCCGCGCTCATTGCAGCGCTGGCTTATCCGGAGGACAGCAAATGACGCACATCGCAAACATTCGGAAGAATGCGCGCGAAGACCTGCGCGTGACCTTGGACGAGTTCCGGGCACGCGCAGAGGCCGAAGACGCCGCCCGAAAGCTCGGCATCCTTGACCATGGGAAGGCCGAATAATGGGCAGGGATAAGCGCAACGAACGCAGCGAACTGCAGTGGACGAAATGGATCAAGGCGCACCGCCTGTTGCCCGCCTGGAGGGCGCTAAGCTTTCCAGCGCGGGAGGCATACTTTCATCTTCAGGTGCGCTGCTATGCAGACAGCAAGAACGCCGTGAACAACAACGGCGAAATCTACCGGTCACTTAGAAAGCTGGCTGATGACATGGGATGCGCCCAAAAGACCGCCGGGACGGCTCTGGCTGATCTGCAGGCCAAAGGCTGGATCGTGTGTACTCAGGCATGGGAGCGTGGCACCTCTGGCAGTGGCAAGGCCGCGCATTTTCGCCTGACGATGCTACCCACTGCCAAACGCCCGGCGACCAAAGAGCCGGAGCTTTGGAAGCAGGGGCATGATTATCCGGTCACTGTGTATCGTGCCTACCTGCCAAAAACGTACAACCGTGCCGGTAATCTGAAAAAACAAAACCCACCCCACCATTCGGGTGCACCCCTGCACCCTACTCGGGCGCAGTTGAAGGTGGTGAGCCAATGAAGTGCGTCCGACTAGAGTGCAGGAAACGCCCAAATCACGCGTCTGAGTGTATCCTAGTCGGGCGCATATCTAATTGCCATCCCATTCAACGGAGAGGGGCAGTTAGAGGCACATGGACGACCCGCTTTCTGGATCGGACTTCCCCAAAATCGACTGAAACCAAGGAGCAGATATGACTGACGATAACACACAGGCAGAAAACCGTGGCGAGGACGGGCGCTTTCTCAAGGAGAACCGGTTCTGGGAAGCGCGGGCTTCTCATGGCCGTCCACCGATATACAACGACCCGGAACACCTCTGGAACGATTGCTGTGCCTACTTCGAGTGGACGATCAGAAATCCGCTCTGGGAAGAAAAGGTGTTCGCGCATCAGGGCGAAATCACCAAGGCCGATGTCGCGAGAATGCGGGCCATGACACTGGCGGCGATGTGCAACTTTCTGGGCATCGACCATACAACGTGGCGCGCATGGCGTTCTGAGCGTTCCGACTTATCCCCCATCATAGAGCGGGTAGAGAACGTCATCTGGACGCAGAAGTTCGAAGGCGCTGCCGCCGGGTTGCTCAACGCAAACCTGATCAGCCGCGAACTTGGCCTTGCCGACCGGAAAGAACACACCGGCCCGGATGGCGAACCCTTGAAGCCTTCAGCGCTAACCGATGTCGAAATCGCAAGACGGCTGGCGTTCCTGCTGGAAAGCGGCGCGCGCAAGCTGACTGACCAATCCAACCAAACCGAAAACGAGGTATGAGCAATGACACGCACCAAGAAGCAACCGATCACCCTGGACGAACTGCACAACCGGCAGGCGGAACAGGAGCGAGTACTCGCGGCGCTGAAGTCCGAACGTTCCGACGCCATCCTTGAAGGGAAGCCCTTCGATGTATGCAAGCTTCGGGACGCACAGGATGAACTCTCGGCCATCGATGAGGCAATCGCTGAATTCAAGCGGCGCGAGGAAGACCGGCAGATTGCCGAAGCAGAAGCCGAGGCCGCAATCAGCGATCAGGAACGGCTGGACCAAAGCATTGCCGGTATTCGCGATATGGCGTCTGAGCGTGAAGCGGCAATATCAGAAGCGGAAGAGGCTGCGCGCTCGTTCGGAGATGCCCTGTATCGCGCCGAGCATGCGCGCCAGAGCCTCCAGGGGGCCGTCTACAGGCTGATCGGCAAGGTTCCGGTGGGTCTAATGCCCGGAGGCCAGGAAGACCGGCTTTCTAAGAGCTTCGCTGCGGTTCTGGCCACGTCGCTGGGCAAGGGGCGTTTCGGCGAAATGGTCCTGCGCAAGGGCATGCGAGACGCGGAACAGCCCTGGCTGGCAAGCGAACAACCTGTCTCGCGGGAAATCGAATCTGCGCTTGAAGCGCTTAAGGCAGAAGGAGCGGCTGAATAATGGGTATCAAGGATCTTGAAGAATTCGCAAACTCACTGAGTGCCAAAGCGGGACGCGAGGACAGCGCGACCGAAAGCTGGATCTCTGGCCTCAAGGGAAAACAGGCAGCGCGAACAAGCGCTATGTTGTCCTATGATCACCGCAACCCGGACGAGGTAGCGGAAAGCCTACGCATCGGCGACGAAATTGGAATGCCCGCCAGTATTGTTACTGCGAACCCAAAACCGTTCAAGCGTGAGGCGGAGCAAAAGCGAAATAGCATAAGCTTGGCCAATGCCCCCAAGACAACGGCTTGGCTGGCAGACCTGACGAACTCGGGCCTGGGCAAAGATGACATCGGCGTTCTGGCAGACATGGAGACGTTCTGGCGTGAACAGGGCGAAGCCTGGGTGGAACTGGGCAAGCGCGGCGAGGATACGCAATTCGGGCGTGGCGTTCGCACCGGGGTAACAGGTGCCAGGCAGATGGGTACAGCGCTGAAGACCATTCCGGTATCCGGCATGATCCGTCACGATTTGGACCTTTTGGCAGGGCTTCAATCAATCGGAGATATGAACCCGGACGCCCCACGCTATGAAGTTGCCGAGGCCATTGGTGTCTCTCCGACATCGCAAGCCGCCTCCATTGCCTTTGAATTCCTGCGCTCCGATGAGGACAAGCGAGCGAGGATCATAGACCGCACGGTGCAGCGTCTCACCTCTAACAAAGAAGCGATGAGCGCGCTTGCTGAAAGCGTCAGGGCCTACTCTGCAGCCTTCGAGCGGGCCGCAGGCCGCACACCGAATTTCACCGATATCGATGACGCCAAGGCGTTCGCAGACTGGCTGGCTTACAATACCGGCCAAGCCCTGCCCTATCTCGCCATCACTGCGATAGCGGGTGCTGTTTCCGGCCCCGGTGGATTGCTTGCATCCGGTTACGGCATGGGCGTCGGGGACGTGCAGTCAGACCTGATCGAGCAAGGCATAGAAGATCAGGGGCAAGTGGCCATGGCTGCGGGTGTTCCCTACGCTGGCCTTGAATTGCTGGGGCCTGCGGCACGACCCTTTCGAGGCGTCAGCGGCGAAATTCTGGAGAATGTCGCCTCCAACTATTTCCAGCGGCTGGCAAGGGAGATTCCCGCCAACGCGGTCGAGGAATTCGTGAACGAGGCCGGTCAGGAAATTATTGCAGACATTGCTTCCGAGGTCGCAGGGGGCGAAGAGATTGCGTTGACCGACGAGACGCTGCTGCGCTGGTTCAATGCCGGTATGGCAGGCGTTGCTGGTGGCGCGGGTGTTTCCGTCGTCACTGCAGGCCCATCGCGTGGGTCCGAACAGGATCGAAATGCGGCTGCGAACTCAAATCGCACTGCGCAGAAATTGGCCACCGTTGACGCATTGGCGTTGAAGTCGAAGCTTAAAGCGCGAAGCCCCGATCATTTTCAAAGCGCTCTTGAGGCACAGGGCGCTGGCATGGCGAACTTGTACGTTCCCGCCGATGCCATGCGCGAGTACTTCCAGGCGAAAGACACGCCTTTGGACGAGGCGCTGAGCGAATGGGGCGTGGATCGGTCTGCCTTCGAGGATGCCGAAGTCACGGGCGGCGATGTGGCAATTCCCATGTCTGTCTACGCAACGCGGATCAGCGGGACGGATGACGCCCCGTTCATGGCTGAAAACGCGACGATGACAGAAGATGAAATGTCACTTCGCCAGGCGCGGGAGTTTAGTGAAAACGCACCCGAGTTGATGTCTGAAGCCTATGAGCGCGTGAAAGCCGAGGCCGCAACGGAAGAACTGCGCCATACCCTGGACGCGCAGGTTCGCGAAGATATTTTTACGCAATTGCGAGATGCAGGGCGCAGTCCCGAAGTTGCCAAGACCGAATCCGAAATCTGGGCATCGTTCTTCCGTACAATGTCGGAGCGATACGGAGCCGGACCCGACGAACTGTCGAAGCTGACCAATGTTCGGATTATCGGGCCTGGCATGGGAGCAGTGGAGCGCACCGGGCGTGAGATGTCCCAGGTCAATCGCGGCTCCATCATGTTCCCGAAAGATGGCGTGACCGAGGGCCAGACGGTAATCGGCCTCTTCGAAGATGCAAATCTTTCGACCATCGCGCATGAGACGGGACACTTCTTCCTCGAAGCCTTCCAGTCCCTCGCCAGCAACTCCGACGCTCCACAAGACATGCGCGCCGATATGGATGCTGTGCGAAAGTTTCTGAAGGTCAGCGACGGAAAGGAAATCACGACCGAGCAACATGAGAAATGGGCACGGGCGCTGGAAGCCTATTTGATGGAGGGCAAGGCCCCTTCCCTCGAACTTGCGGATACCTTCGCCCGCTTTAAAGCCTGGCTCACGCGGATCTACCAAACCCTTCGCGGATTGAACGTCCGGCTGACCGACGAGGTTCGGGAGGTCATGGACCGCATGCTGGCGACGGACGGAGAAATTCAGGCGGCTCGGGACGTGGCCGCGATGGACCCGCTATTCGCGACAGGCCGACCGGCGGGCATGTCGCAGTCTGATTTCGAGACCTACCAGCGCATGGCGCGTCGGTCGCAGGAAAAGGCCGAGCAAAGCTTGCTCGAAAAGACGATGGCCAAGGTACGCCGTGAACGTGAGGCTTGGTTCAAGACCGAGAAGAAGGCCGTTCGGGAAGAAGTCGAAGCGGAACTGAACCGACGCCCGGAATACCGGCTTATCGAGTTGTTCGCCAATCAGCGCTGGCTGGGCGAAACTGAAGCTGAAATCCCTGATCTGCAACTGGATCGAGATAGCCTGGTTGAGATGTTTGGCCCGGAAATCCTCGATGATCTGAGCCGCTCGAAACTGGGCGGTAAGCGGGCGATTTACTGGACCGAAGGCATGGACCTTGCCGCCGCCGCGGATTTCTTCGGATTCACCAATTCCATCGAGATGGTTGAAACCTTGCAGACTGCCGGAAAGCGCACTGACGCCATTCGGATCGAGGTTGATCGGCGAATGTCCGAACGACATGGCGACCCGCTGAATGACGGCACGATTGAAATCGAAGCGTTGAACGCCATTCACAACGAACAGCAGGCAAAGACGTCCATTGCCGAAGCACGGCACCTCGCCGGTCAACTCGGAGTTAGTTCGAAGCACATGCTGCCAAAGAGCTACCGCCATCGCGCGAGGGTCATTCTGCGAAGCATGAGGGTGGCAGAGGCAGTGCGGCCCCGTAGGTTCCTCCAGGCCGAACGTAGAGCCGCCAGGAGGGCGCAAGAGGCCTTTGCGAGGGTTGCGCGCTCCGGAGGCCCTCAGGCGCTCACAGAGGCGCTGCAGGCCAAGGAACAGCAAATTCTGAATGGGTATCTCTATGACGAAGCCAGCAGGCTTCAGAAGGAGGTTTCCCGTAAGCGCGAGAAGATGCGCGACTACAACAAGAAATCCGTTCGTGAAAAACTGGCGGGCGGATACATCGAGCAAATCGACGCCATCCTGGCAGACTACGATTTCAGAGTTCGGCCCGCGTCGATGATCCAGCGCGAAGAGAGCCTGAAGGACTTCGTTCAGCGCATGGTCGAGGAAGGGCGCGAGGCCGAGCTTTCAATCGATCCCAAGCTGCTGGAGCGAACACAGGCCAAGCACTTCAGCCTTTTGTCCGTGGAAGACCTTCAGGGCTTGTTCGATACCGTTGAAAACCTCGATCACCTTGGCAGGTTCAAGCAGAAGCTGATCGAGAAAAACCGGCGCAGGGAACTGGCGACAAGTACCGCGCGTGTCGCAGATCAGGTTCGCAGCAACCTAGGAGCCGGTAAGGCCAAAAAACAAAGCGGCGTCATCCGCAACACGTTCAACCTATTGGCCACGGCAGACACGATGCTGATTGCAATGGATGGCGGGCAGGAAATCGGCGCATCCTATGACGAGATCAAGCGCGGGATCGATGCGGGGCAAGCGGAAGAACACCGGATGTCCGTGGAATTGGCCGAACGCATGGACAAGTTGTTCGCAGCTTATACCTCCAAGGAAATCGCCGGGATGCAAAGCCCGAAGCGCATTTCCGGTGCCAACGGCAGGCCGTGGACGAAACTGGAAATCCTGTCGGTCGCGCTGAATACCGGCAACGCGGAAAACCTCTCAAGGTTGCTGGATCCCACAGCGCACGCCGAAAACAGACTAACCCAGGACCAGCTTGATGCTCTGCTCGGGCAGTTGGATAAGCGCGACTGGCAGTTCGTGCAGTCCATGTGGGATTTGATCGACAGCTATTGGCCGCAGCTTGCCGAAGTTTCTGAACGTAGGACAGGTGTAAAGCCCACAAAGGTTGAAGCCGTTCCGTTCGAGAATGCGCACGGGACCTGGCGCGGTGGGTACTACCCGATCAAGTACGACCCGGAACTGTCCGCCCCGGCCATGAGGGACGAGCAATCGGCGTGGGACAAGTTCGTTTCTGCCGGACGTGATGCCAAGGCTGCTGTCCGAAACGGCATGACCATTGAACGGAAGAATTCCAGCGATGGCCGAACACTCAAGTTCGATATGACGGTACCCTTCACGCACCTGCGGGACACGATCCGCCTTGTCACGCTCTCTGAGGCCGTCGATAACTCGCACCGCATCCTGAACCACCGGGATGTGCGCCAGGCATTCATCGACGCAGGAAGGGTCGATGACCTGAACACACTCAACCTCTGGCTGAAGGACGTTGCGAACGGTCCAATCTTCAACACGGACCCGATCAATACCTTCGCGCGCACGATCAAGAACAACTTCACGCTTTCTCGCCTGGCATTTAACTTCCGAACCGTTGCCTTGCAGGTAACTGGCCTCGGGCAATCAGCCGCGACGATAGGCAAGCGCAACCTCATGCGCGGAATGCTGGATTACCGGAAGCGACCGCATGCCCTGACGCGTGAAGTCATGGAGAAATCCACCTTCATGGCCGAACGCCAAAGCACCTTTCAAAAGGATATCTACGACTTCGCGAATGACGTGAAAATCAGCACGCCCATCGCCAGCCGCTGGGCGAAAGCGCGGACTGTCGTAGGCCAATGGGGGTTCGCCCCGATCATCAAGGCGCAGTTCTATGCGGTCGATATGCCGACCTGGCTGGGCGCTTACCGCGCGGAGTTCGACAGGACACAGAACGAAGCCACGGCCATCGCATTTGCGGATCGAATGGTGGCGCGGGCACAGGATAGCGGGTTGATGGCCGACCGGTCAGGATTCGAGCGCGGCACGCTTAGCGCCAACACACGGCAAAGCGACTTTGTAAGGCTGTTCACTACCCTCGGCGGCTACATGATCAAGAAGCTGAACAGGGGCTATGTGACGACCGTACAGGGCCGCTCAGCGGTCGCGCAGGCTGAAGGGTCCGCAGCCAAGCTGCTGGCCGCCAGCAACGCCGCCAGCGACCTGGCATTGCTCTATGTCTTCGAGGCGGCATTCATGGCGCTGGCCTACTCGATGCTCTTCGATGACGAGGACGAAGACGTGCAAGGGTTCATGGTCAGGGAAACCGGCATGGCCGTTGTAGCAGGTATCCCGCTTGTCCGGGATGCAGCCAGTGCGTTCAACGGATATGGCGGCGGCGGTGTTTATGGATCTGTCCTCGAAATCCCGGCGAACCTGTACCAGCAAACGGTCCAGGGTGAGAACGACCCTGCCTTGCGCCGCGCCTTGGCAGACCTGGTGGGGACTGCGACCGGCCTTCCCTCGACGGCTACGATGCGCATTCTCGAAGGCGCGTTGACGCCGGAAGATACTTCAGCAGCCGAAATGCTGTTTGGGTCAAATCCACTGAACAGGTGATCGGTTCTGGCTGCTTGATTTGTCGAGCAGCCAGCCATTTCTGAGCCTCACGCAGAGTCTGTGTTTTGGTCGTGACCTGCTTCGTAAACTATATGCGAGGTGTCATTAGGCCCCGGTATTGTTATGCGCCAGCGAGAGAAACCAACCACGTCCGCCACTTCAACGTCAGAACTTATCTCGCCAGCAATGCTAATGAAAAAGGTATCCCTATTTTTCTCGCGAACGGCAAAACAGGGGCCGGCCTTCGACACAACTAATAATCCTGGGGAAATATCTGATCTCGTAGGACTGACCTTTGAATCGTCTGAAATATCGACCTCATAGTTGAAATGCTGCACGCCGAGATAAAAATGGTTAGCCGAAGCGAGGTTCCTGGGGCGAAAGCCAGGCTCACCTGACGCCGGATCAGCCAGATCAAAACCATGAGGCTCTCCTTCGAATTCAAACACGAACAAAGGAGGGCGATCATACTGACCACCTCCAATTAACAAGGTGCCAGCTTTGGCCTGTGAGGGCTTGGTCAAGTAGATTTCGTTTAAGTTTACCAGCATTAAAGCTCCCCGTCACTAGACGCATTATTTGCGATTTTCGCCGCAAAGCTACCTGCCATTAAAATGGGCTATCGACTACAAATCTGAATTTCTTGTCAGAAGTCGTACTTCCCGAAAAGGTCATGCCTTTGCTGCGGCTAGCAATCTGTTTCATATGCTTGTTTAAGTTCAACTGAGCCTGTTCAGTAGTGTATTCCTTGGAGATGCGAAGCACTTCTTCCCTTGTGTCCCAGTTATTGCAGTCGCTGCAGCCATACTCAACTTGGCCGTCTTCTGCATCTCTAGACTCCACTCCTTTGCGGCACTCGCCGCACAAGATTGCATACGTTTCGCTGCCGTCGCTATTTTCTTCCGACATTGTGGCTCCCGTTTTGAATCGTGCTGGAAAACCGTGCGCCACAAGGTTTGAGGCAGTCAAGAAGACCATGCTTCTTGAAGACCGCCGCCCACCTACGCGGCGGGTGCTCCTCCAGGCAACCAGAGTCTGCGAAATACCTTCTCGCTTCGTCACTGAGTCCATATTTCGCTACGTAGGCAGCAAGGATCCCCTCTGCTTCTTCCAATCGTTCTTCGGTCATCTTTAGGTCTCCTGTGCAGGGGTGTCGCATTGGAAGGTTAATAAACCGTTGCCACAACGCAGATGGCTGAACATCTCGCCAAGCGGAAAGAGCTTTGGGAGGCGCGGAAGGTAGGTGGTGCAACTTGCACCACCAAGAAACCTCAGCATCAAAGGCAGTTCGCGTCTGAAACCTCGGAAAAAACAGGGGTTAACAAGTCCACGGTCAACCGCGCTGTGTCTCGCGCCCAAGTCTCAGAAGAAGCGCGGGACGCCATACGCGGCACGGACCTCGACAGGGGCACGGTTCTGGATGAACTCAAGAAGGTGGAGCCGGAGCGCCAGCTGGGTAGTGTTGGCTGACACCAAAACGCGATTCCGCTAGTAATGCAGGGACACCCATGTTTGGCTAATGCAACCCAAGGAGGGTTCAATGCCAGATGATCGATCAAAGCTAGACAGGCTTCGACTGCAGCGGTCCAAACTTGCCGAGTTCGGCTCTTTCGCGTTTTCTTCCATTGATCTCGACGACATTCTTCTTGAGGCATGCAAGGATGCGCTCAAGGCCCTGGAACACGAAGATGCGAAGATAAAAGTCCTTGAGCATCGGCCAGACTCGAGCGACTTTCTCGTGCGGTCCGGTATCAATTGGCCAGAAGGCGTCGTCGGACAGGAGACAATCGGGGACGACCTTGACTCGCCCGCAGGTTATGCGCTCGTGAGTGAAGGTCCGGTGGTGTCTCGGGACCTTTCACAAGAGACGCGTTTCCGCACTCCTTCCTTGCTAAAGCGGACCGGTGTTCGATGCATGGTCAACGTGATCATCGCGGGCCGCGACGCACCTTTTGGCGTTTTCGAAGTCGACGGTCTATCGCCAAACATGTTCGATGAAGAGGATGTAGACTTCCTGCGCAGCCTCGCAAACCTTATCGCGGCGGCTATCGAGAGAATGCGTCTGCGCGAAGCGCGAGAGCGATACACCCGGGAACAGCGTATCCTCGTTGAAGAACTGGGACACAGGGCAAAAAACCTCTTCGCCCTTGTCCAGGCTGTCGCGAACCAGGTTGGAACGGACGGCGTGTCAGCCGAAGACTTCAAACAAACCTTCATCGGACGCTTGGGCGCATTGGTGACGGCAGAAAACTTGATGTTCGAAGCTGGCTACAGCGATGTCAGCCTTTCGGACGTAGTTGAGCTCTTGCTGCGTCCCTACCAAGCCGATTTCGAAGAACGTGTGTCTGTTGACGGGCCTACGGTATTCCTCCCCTCTCGCTCGGCACGGATGTTGGGCTTGGCATTGCACGAGTTGGCCACCAATGCGTCGAAACATGGAGCACTTAGTGAGCCCGGCGGGACAGTAGAGGTCCACTGGGCCGTTGACGACGGGCAAGGCCAAATAACTCTTTCCTGGACCGAGCATGACGGTCCGCCGGTGAAAAAATCTGAGCGGAGAGGGTTTGGTTCACGATTACTTGAACAGATTTGCCCTACCGAACTGGGCGGACGAGCGGAACTTAGCTCAAACGTCGGGGGTTTGGCGTACACGTTAACATTTTCCACCAACAACTGAATGCCCAAACACTGATGCCAATGCCCAAAGTCCTCGTCGTCGAAGACGAAGTAATCATAGCATTCGGATATGTGCACGCGCTCGAAAATCAGGGCTACGAGGTTCTCGGCACTGCGGGTAGCAATGCACAGGCGCTTAAGATTCTACAGGAACACAGCCCGGATTTAGCTTTGCTGGATGTGAACCTCAACGGTGAGGAATCCGAGCCTGTGGCATCGGCATTGGCAAATTTAGGCGTACCTTTCCTCGTATTGACGGCCACGCCGAGCGCTTCAATCACTGGACCCAATTTGCGCTCAGCCCCGATGCTTGCCAAGCCGGTGTCCGACGCCAGCTTGCTTCAGGCCCTCCAAAAAATCAGGCACATCTAGAGGCCAGCCGCGCGGTTCGAGGCACGCGCCTTGACACTGGCGTGTTCCTGGACCGCTTGAAGGACCTGGCAGAGTATGATCAAGCCGAGTTTGCACAGCGACATTCCGACAGATTGGACAGCCCGTTAACAAGCCGCCGTGACCTGGGGACTAGCCACGGCGGCTCTACGCAAAGCCGACAACTCGGGTTTCGGCAATGGGTAGGTGATAATCAGAAGCCCACAACGTTCAGAACGTCTGAGGCATCGGGAGTACGAAACGTTCCGTCAGGGTTGGGCGAGACGGGAGTCCCGTTGCCCAGAACGTAGCGCTGCTCGCTTCCGTTTGACTGTTTAATGACGGTAAGAAGAGATCCGTTTCCAGATTCACACTCCAAGATTTGAAGGTTCGTCCATTCGGTCGACATGTTGCACTCCTAACATGATGAGTTGCTACTGCCCTCGTACCCTCGTGTACTTACAGCATTCATGATTCTCCATTTTCTCGCAAGGATCGGTTCTCGCATTAGTTGTATGCAGCCAAAATTTGCTTACCCTGACCGCTGGCCCTTTAAGGAATACCTGGGGATAGTTACTGGTGACCGAAGGCATTCACGGCAAGGCCTAGGCCAATGCCGTTTTGCTTGGAGTTATGCCAATGTTCGTCAGCCCTTGTCGAACAACTTGCGAGTAGACTTTATATTCTGGGCTATGACACGACGGTTATGAACTGAGATTTCTTTCTTGCTCATCTCACAAGAACGCTTCACTTGCTTTTTCAATTGCTTCGCAAACCGTTCATCATCGTTGTCGGTCTCTAGCTGTTGGGTAGCACGTTTGAACTTGGCGCGTTGAGCCTTGTGGTTTTCCATGGGGCGAAGGTACCCCATCACGTCAAACATAAGAAGGAGCGGACTTCGAGCTGCCAGTGTTTAGCATCAATCCGCCGTGCGGCTTAGGGGCAACCTCTGCGGATGCAGATCCAGTCTACGGAGCCAGTTTGCGCTAAAAAGAGCGACCGAGACGCGCCCGGTCGCAGTTATAAGGAGACAGGTGAGGCGGATTAAAATCCTCACCTATAGATTTCCCACTATAGAATTTCTAAGCGGTGCGCCACCCACTCTAGGTTGATAGCTGGTTCCTTCGGTGGCGTGGCAAGGCCGCAATTTTGTTTGAATGTTTTTGGCTACTGCCCCCATTACTCCTCAAATCGATAACGCTTTGCGTTGAAACTGGTAACGGAAATGTTGAGCGGGCATTTTCAACAATTCTGTTACCGCGCCACAAAAAACCAATACTAGCATTCAGCTTCGAGCGCCTGTTGTTCACATGGGGCCAAGCCTACTATCAGGCGGCTGACAGCGGACAGCCCCAGTCAGCGTGATACGCTGTGCCTGTCGTCCCAGAAGTTTTTGAGGTCTTCTGCGTACCGTCGGCTTTCGTTCTCGGCGCTTTGATGCGCGGCTGACAGGGCGCTTATTGCGCTGTCGCCACTTTTCCACACCAATCGGATGACATCGCCAGCAGACACTTTGACAGACATCGGCCTGCCGTCATTGAAATAGAGTCCTAGGCTGTGAATAGCTATATTCACCTTGTCGGCCAAAGCTTCTGCATCCGGTTGCCATCCGTCCTCAACAATGCATACAAAAGTGCCATTCCCGGCATGCGAAATCAAATGTGGATGTGTACTCAGACACATTGTGATGGCCTCGGCAACATCAGCCACGAGACATTCGTATTCGTAGCGCGAGGTTTGTTGGAACAGGTCTTCGATGTCGCGAATGCTGAACGCAAACACAGCCGAACCGAACAGCTTCTTGCGTGCCATTAGGGAAATGTAATTCTCAAGCGCCAGGTAGTCGATCATCCCGTTTACATTGCGCACGTGGAACGGTTCATGCAGTGCCAGTGGCGCGTCGATTTCGCTCGCACCTGTGTTACTCAAATCTGGCTGTTGTTTCTGCTTCTTACGACTGGCGACAATCTCTTCCATCAGTTTGATCCGCCCGCGCACATCATCGATTTCGAATGGTTTGGTGATGTAGTCAGTGGCCCCAGCCGAGAAAGCCCGGTCGATGTAAGACTTGTCTGACATTGCCGTCAGCATCAGGACTGGCGTGTTCTTGTGATCATGCCGACTGCGCAGGATCTTGCAAAGCTCAATGCCATCTGTTCCGGGCATCTGAATATCCACCAGGAAGCAGTCAACTGGCTCGGCGTCGGGCTGCGCCAAAACGTCAAGTGCATCAACTGCACATTCTGCAGTGGATATCGTGTGTTCTCCACTGAACTGAACCAACAGCTCGATGAGCTGAAGGATCGCCGGTTCGTCATCTACAACAAGAAGGTGCATTTTTTCCTCCCACAACTAGATACTCTTTGTACAGCGCGGTCAGATACGCTTCACGTGCGTCCTGCCTTCTCTGAACAACTGGAAGGAGAACTCGGCGATACTGTGACGACGAGTGGGAAAGAATGCAGCAAACACTTCCGTCCAGCCCTTACTCAGGACTGCGGTGCTCTAAATTTTCCGGCTTCACATCTGAAGACGTCGCTCTGTAGCTGCGATCAAGGCTTAATTCTCGCGCTCCGCCAAGCATGCATTCGCACCCTCGATCCGACCCGCGCTGTACCCCGTCGAATAGGCTGAGCTATCCCAGTCACCTTCTATGAGCGTGGCTCGGATCTCACAGGTGGTGTTGTAACCCTCAGCGTAGCCATCGCTATATCCGGTGTCGTAGCGTTCATCTTCGTCCTCGCGACAAGCGGCAACGAAGAAGACGCTTAGAGCAAAAGCAACGCGTAACACTATTCGATTTCCCGAAGCGCGACACCTGGCCCTGTAGCCACTTGGCCGTCATCAAGGAATTGGATGCCTTGGCTTTCCAGGGCCTTCCGAATTGCCTCGGCGCTGGCATGCTGAAGTCCACCCTTCTCAGTCTCAAAGCGACTGATTGTCGTGAACGAAACTCCCGCCATTTCCGCTAGTTCGCGCGTGCCAATCCTTAAAGCATTTCGGGCCATTCTCAATTGCGCTGGCGTCACTGCTAACCTCGTATGTTATTTTGCATACAGGGTATTGACATCATAGTGACCCTGTACCTATATTTATAACACGATAAGCAAAACGGCAACAGGGTTATCGAAATGCATTACGACCGCGTAGAAATCATGAAAGCCGCCTGGGTTATTGTTCGTCGTTTCCAGGGAAACGGTGAGCCGCTCAGCGCCCTGATGTCCCGCGCATTGGTATGCGCATGGTTTACAGCTCGCCAGAAAGTTTCGGTTGCGCGGCGTATGGAGCAGTCACGCCGTGAGGCCACGGCGCTGGCCGAGCGTCCTGCCGCCGAACTCGCCGCAGAAATCATTGCCCTCGAAAATCGCAGCTACCTCGGCCATGAAGGTCAGGAGAAGCTGCGCGGACTCAGAACCGCCCACAAGGCCGCATCTGAACGTGAGGCGCAGGAGGCAAAGCGCGAGATCATCGACAGCGCCAAAGGCCGGTTCGCTTCCGTCACCTTTACGAAGAAAGACGGCACAGAGCGTGTCATGCGCGTACAGCCCGCCACGCTCAAGTTTCACGTGAGGGGCGCTGCCGCCTCTGATGCCGCTCAGAAAGCCGTACAGGCCCGCGCAGAGCGCCACCCGCACCTGATGCCTGTCTGGGATGCCGAGGCCCAAGCACCGCGCTCTCTGAACCTCGCAACCATTTCTCGGATCGCCGTCAACGGTACGGTCCACGAATACGCCATTCACTAGGAGGAGAGAGAGAAAAAATGCCCGATGAAATCAAAATGACCCGCCAGGAAATGCAAACAGAGGCATTGGTGATCGAGAACCTGTTGGATGCGGCGCTGGTCATGCAAGGCGACCCGAACCGCGAGGAAACGGTCCAGATTATCGAGATGGCTCAAGGGCGCATCGAGCGTCTGGGTAGGGCTTTGGATCCGGTAAACGCAGCAGACTGAGAAAGGACTTAGACAATGACCAAGACTATTTATGACCTCGAAAACGAAGCAGCATTCCTCGCCGGGCTGATCGGTGGGGCAGAAGTGCTCGTTGATACAGTCAACAGCACAGACTCGAATTGCCAAGAACACAAGCTGGCAAGCAACTCGTTGCTGCCGATTTTCGAAGACCTGCGCCGACGTGCCGACGAGCTCACGGTAGCGCTCGAACGGCTGGAGGGCGTGGACAGAACTCGCGGGGTCCAGTGATGTCAGAGCAAGCAAGCACCGACACCCTCTCAAAGGCCGCAGACCTGCATTCCCTTCTGCGCTGTGCGTTGGTTGCCGAAGAGAACGAAGCCTCCGGTATCGACTGGAAGGGGCTTGAGCGCGTCTTGGGAATGGCTGAGCGCTTGGCTTGCGAAATCATGAATGAGGTGGAGAGCGTGAAAGGAGCCGGAAACTGAAAATCGCCCTTTTCCTTGTCGTCGAAGGCAGCCTGCAATCGTGGGCTGCCTTTCCATTAAGGCTATTTCAAACATGACATTTCAGTACGACATTAACCGTCAGTGGTCTGACCAGTTCATACCGCAGATCAAGAGCATTGTTGGCAGTCACCTTTTGCAAGCGGCTCCCGATATGCTCGACATGACCCAAGCAACGGATCTTGTGATGCTCGATGCCCGTGATATGCGGATAGCGGCTCGGGTGCGCAGGCCGGGATATGCTGACCGCTACCCCTACCAGTTCACCGTGCGCTCACAGCTTCCCTCAGGCGCAGAGACGGAGCTTTCGAAGATAGTGAATGGGAAAGGTGACTGGCTGTTCTATGGCCACTCCAACGCTTCTCAGACGGCTGTGGAGCGCTGGTATCTGATCGACCTCAACGCCTTCCGCGCGGCGCTGATCCGGCAGGGTGCAGAGGGGCTTTGCTGGGGCAACAAGTGCAATCCAGACGGAACGCGGTTCACCTGGTTCGACGTACGCAGCTTTCCGGTTGATCCGCCGTTGGTGGTGGCGAGGTCTAGCAATTAACTCATCTGCACCTCTACGCTGATCAGTTTGAATTTCGCTACAACAATTGCGTTGCAAATGGCTTTGATGATCAATGCCGAGCAGAAATTGCGTTGCATCTTGTTATTGGCAAAGGGCTTTAATATCAGTCGCCTAACATATAACATTTTGAATCTAGAAAAAGAATCCGAGGCGTGATAGTTTTTGACGGCAACGTTGCGACCACCTGAATGGGATGGAGAGCACTTGCTTAGGGCGGTCCTTTAGGGGATCGCCCGACTACCCCAACCGCTTGATTCCATCGGTGCCGCCAGTATGCACTTTTGTGTTTAACAAGTTACGGGGGATTGCGTCGTGTAGTGACCCTAGATGCAGTCGCTTTTCCTTTTCCGTCAAATCGCTGCGTTCGGATTTAACCTTCAATAAAGTCGCGTAGGCGATTAGATCCGCAATCTGAATGAAATGTGATTGCCTTGAGTCTTTAAAATTGACGTCTTCAATAGATGTCGAAAGTGGCTTGTTGGCCGTCGATGTGCCATCGGACCACCCGCCCATTCTTGAGCCTGTGGGTAGGTATCGGCAGGCCTTACGGAACAAGGTTCGGTATTCGCCATGGCCTTCGTCGAACATTAAAAGCGATTTCTGTCCGGATCGCTTGTTCTGCGTCTCTATTCTTTGAAAGGCTGCATTCAGACAGGCCTCAAGCTTGTAATATCCGTAGAGATGGAATCCACGAGTTGCGCATATCGAAAAAATGCTTTGGTCTGGCAGGAACGCTAATTGATCTAGCGCGTCCTTATATGCGCGGATCGCTGGGGGACCGTACAGCGGGAGATTCCCGTTTTTGTATCTATTCTGGCCCTTGGCTAACTTCCGTCCCTTTAGCTCTTTCGCAACAGGAATTCCGTGCTTGTCGCGGAGATACTGGCGCCACTTAATAACTGATGCAAAACTGCTTTCCCATTTATTTAAAAACCTTGCCGAGTCCCAATCGTGTTCTGGCTGAACAATCTCAGCGGTTGGAACATTTACGAAGGCCAGGACGAAGCGGGTTTTGTCATCGGACTCATCAGCATATACTGTTGATAGAGTGGTACAGGGCAAACTCATGGAGGAAATAGGGTGGGTAGCAAGGCGAGGAGTCAACTAGATAAATTCAAATAAACCGCCCGCCAGCTAGAGACGGATGACACCAATAAGCTGTTTGAGAAGTCAACTGTGAAGTGGAAGCCGAGCGGCCAAAGGGGTGGCAAGTGAGGTATTTAAAAAGCTCATTGCAGGGGTATCATGACACCCATGAAAGTCATTCAGATACGCGGCAAAATCGTTCTTGAACCAGAGACGTCCAAAGAGGCGCGCAAGCTATCTGAAGCGGTCGGCCAGCGCGTGCAGCTTATCCCGGAAGATTGTCAGCCAGCCACTGGTTCACATCATTTGGACCCTGACCCCAATATGGCTTGCTTAAGCTGATGACGTAGCAGTTGTCATTGCCATCTAGATGTTTGGATAGCTTTTCATATACGGCCTTTGCGCTGCTGGTGGTACTTATCGCGTATGACGACTCTGAAAGCTTGGCCCAATTACCGTAAGATTTAATGTCCTTTAGGATGTCTGGGCGGACAGTCTCTTTGTTTAGGTCGTAGGTGACAATGTAGCAGGCCATCTTCGAATCTCCTTAAATGAGACTCCAGACTGCATTGCTAGCGGCGGGTTTGTAAAACACGCAATCTCCAGACGACGATCCGGCAAAATAGGGGACCTGAAGTCTGCCGAGACAATGCACGATAGCAACCAGCGAGTTTCAAAGCTGAATCGTCAGGGGGATTAAAAGGTGGATTGAATTTCTTTAAAAAATCACATGTACATGAATTTAAACAGATTCTAGGCAATTAGTGGTGCGGGTGAAGGGACTTGAACCCCCACGCCTTGCGGCGCCAGAACCTAAATCTGGTGCCGGACCCTAAATCGGCCCCCTATGTATGATTTTCGAGAAAGGAGCTATCGCTTTTAGGGCATTGAAAAATAATAATTTACTTGGAATACTCTTGTTTTCCTTTGTAGCACTCTGAATCTGGTGATAACCACGGTCTTACGTATCTGCCTGTAGCAGAATCGTAGCAGTCATCAAAAATCTGGGGCCACAATGGGTACACGTACGAAACTAACCAAAGCCGCAATTGAGGGTATGAACCTCGAACGAGACGGACAATGGGTTACCGACACTGAAGTGCCGCAGCTTGTTCTGCGCCTCACGGAAACGTCTAAGACGTTCGTTGCGCGGTGGTCGTCAAAAAAGGACAACAAACGGAAACAGAATGTCATAGCGAAGGTCGGCGAAATCAGCGTTGGGGAAGCCCGCGACCGCGTTCGCAAGATGGTTGCACAAGACGCGAACCCATCGGCAGAGACACTGAGAGACATTTTCCAGATTTGGGACGCCAACTACTCTTCAAAGATCAGCGCCGGACATGCCGATGAGATGCGGCGAAGTTGGCGCAAGCACATTGAACCTGATCTAGGCAGCAAAAAGTTGTCGAGACTGACCACGCCGACTCTTCAGCAGTGGTACGACAAGAAGATCAGTGAACACCCGGTCACTCCGTCCGGGAAAACCGCGGACAAACCACATTCGGCGGCGACCGTTAATAGGTGGATCGCCTACATCTCCAAGCTCTGCTCCATTGCCCGTGCGAATGGGTATATGGTCGGAAATCCCGTTGAGGCTTTGGAGCAATCAACGCCGCACCGGCGACTAAAGGTCTTTACACGCGACGACATTAAGGAGTTGAGCGACAGCCTGACGGCTGCAAAGGACCGCTATCCCATTGGCGTTGCGCTGATAAGGTTTCTTACGAACTTCCCCTGCCGCGGAACTGAGGCGCGCGACATGCAGTGGGATGATCTGGACCTAAAGGCAGGAACGTGGACCATCCCGGCGGAGCGCTACAAGACACAACAGGACAAGGTTTTCCCCCTTGGTCCACTCCAAATCGACCACTTAAGGTCCCTACCCCGCTGGTCAGACACATATGTCTTCCCGATGGTTACAGACGCTAACCGCCCCGTTGCCAAAAGTCATCAAAGGTATGTCTGGGAAAAACTGCGCCCGAAACCTATGGGAATCCACACTCTGCGGAAGACAATCGCAACCTTGATGCTTAACGACGATATGCCCCTTGAAATCGTTTCGAAGCTACTTGGCCATAGCTCGACTCTGGTCACGCAGCAGGCCTACGCTCACTTAGACCCCCAAGTTGCAGGAAAGCATTTGGAAAGATGGGGAGCCATCTTGGAAGACGATGAAGAAAAAAAAGACTTCGACCCAGAAATGGTGAAGATGTTGGAGGCTCAGGCCGCAATGGAAATTAAACGAGAGATTTCCTAGTCAGAGCCGCCGCTATCGAGCTTTTCCGCAATAAACTTCAGCGTGATTGAGATTTCTGCCACTGCGCCCGACAGCGCCGCGGCTGCAAGTGTGCTTAGAGCGGCGGCAAAGACAAGGTATGCCTCTGCGAATCCGGCAAAAGCCATTACCATGGCGATAATGCTTACAGCGGCAGCAACAGCCGCAATGAAGCCCAAAATGTGAGTGAAAAAAAGAGGTTTTAGCTTCTTGGACTTTTTCGCAGCAGCTTGCTTCTTCGGTTTTTCCCTCAGTCCGAAATCAATATCGCTCATTGGATTACTGTTCCTTTTTTGGTGTGCCAACTTGCAAGGATGTGACGGCGGAAATGGGCGCTACCGGGGCATTTTATTGACGGTTTGTGGCCTTGTCAGGCGTTGCGGTATGTCAGCCGATGCCGGACGGCAGGCGCGCGTCAGCGCGGCGGTACAGAGCCTTCAACATTTCTTCCTTCGTCGCGGCTTCTGCATCCGTTCCATCCTGACGAAAACCGGCGGGCGTCAGACCAAGCTGCTGACGCTTTTCTTCGATCTTGTCTGCGTAAAGACCCAAACGGTTACCCATGGGCTTCGGTTCGTATCCTGCCATTTTCGTTCTCCTTAGTCGTTCTTGCGGACGGCCTTACTTCCGGCGCGGGCCATGTCGGCGCTGATCTGGGACGAACTGCGGCGGAAGCTGTCCGCGTCGGGGGTATGCACATCCCAGTTGAAATGCTGCACGATGGGCTGGCCACCGTTCGCGCCTGCACCGCCGTTGAGTTCGACCGGAATCTTTCTGCCCTTGGTCAGGTTTACCACTGCCTCATTGCCATGAAGAATCGCAGGAATCCCTGAAGTGTTGGGGGTCCCCTCGCTGAAGTGAGGGGCGTTCTGGAAAGCACCAATCGGAGCGCTTGCCATGCCCACAGGGCTGTCGGAAAAACCACCTTCCGAGAACGCACCGACAGCCATGCTGATGAGGCCACCAGCGCCGCCGATGCTGTCGAGAAAACCACCACCGCCGCCGATTCCGCCAGCGGAGGCACTGCGGACCATCGAGGCATGCTGCTGTCCACCGGCCTCGATTGCCGTGCGGACGCGGGTCGCGTGCTGTCCGCCGCTGGTGGTGGTTGCCATCCGTACCTGCTGACCGTGCTGTACCCCTGCGAGGCGGGTTGCGTTCGCGGCCTGCTGGCCTCCTACGGCGTGCGCCTGCTGCGTGAACTGGCCTGCCTGCTGACCGCCCTGAGTCATCGCCTGTGCAAGCTGCTGGGACACGGTCTGACCTGCCTGCATCATGGCGGTGGAAATGTGCTGACCGGCCTGTACGCCGCCGTTGGCGACGGCTGCGCCCTGTCCGGCGGAGGGGTCATCGCCCTGTGAGTTGAAGAGACCGCCGAGGAGGCCACCAAGTCCGTTGCCTTCGCCACGTCCAAGGAGGTTCGCGAGTTCCGCGACGGCCTTGTCCGCTACGATGTCTGCGATCACGCCGAGGATGGAGTCGCCCAACGCTTCGATGTCAAACTTACCAGTCTTGATCATCTCTGAGATGGAATCCCTCAGGGAGTTGATTGCGCCCATTTCGATCTGCTGACCGGCCTCAATCCAGTTCGGGACGGAGTCCATCCATTCCTTGACGGGGTCCCGCGCAACCTTCCGAAGCTCTTCGTTAAGCTTCGCGGCGGCGTCGATCTGCCGGATCATCGCCTCAGTCTGCTGATCGACCTGCCCTTTGCCGGTGGTCATGGCTTCCGCCATCGCTGCCGCGCCCTGCGCGGTCTGGAACTGCCCACTTGCCAGAAGCTCCAATTCGATCCGCTCCGCCTGAAGGGACGTGAGACGCGACGTCAGACTATCATTCAAGGATTCGACCGCCTTCTGCTCTTCGCTGAGCGCCGCCTTGCGGGACCCGCCGCCACCGCCAGACCTGCCAGCCTTGCGGGCCGGTCGATTGGCTTCAGAGAGGGCCTTGCGAAGCTCTTCCTGCTTCTTGGCTGCGGCGTCGAGTGCTTCGATTGCCTCCAACTGCGGCGCGATCTGGTCAACGGTCAGATGCTGGCCCCGGTCGGCGGCGGTGGTCACCATCTGGTCAAGCTGGACTCGGCGGTTGGCGGCGGCACCGGACAAACCATCGGTGATCTGAAGATTGAGCGCCTTGTTCTGTGCCCGGATAGAGGCGATCTGTCCTTCAACGCTCTTGCCCATGACTGCGAGGGCGGACGGAACGCCGTTCAGGTTTGCGAGAAGGCGGGCGGCTTCGTCTGCCGCCGTGCCAATCGAATAGGTCAGGTTAGAGGCCGCGCCAGAGGCGTTGCCCGTGGCGTCGGTGACGCCGTTCTGCGCTGCCATAAGGCGCATGGCGGCGTCTTCGGCGCGGACAAGCTGCACCAGCACCCCACGGGCGGTACCTTCGCTCTTGTCGAGGCCGCCGGTCGTGGACTCCACGGCCTGACGGAGTCGGGTTACCGCTTCGGCCTGCTGCTCGAAGGTCCTAGCACTCTTGACCTGATTCATGAGGTTCAAGAGGTTCCGGGCCTGATCGTTCGTGGTCTCAAAAGCGCGGCGAACGGCGTCAACATTGCCCGTGAACAGATTCCCGTCGCTGGTCAGGCCGTCGCGGATGCTGGCGATCATATCGGCATTGGCCATGCCCGCTTCCAGTTCCGCGACCTTGCGCAGGCGTTCAAGATGTTCATCGAGAGCCGTGTTCAAGTGCCCATATTCTTCGCGAAGCTGACGCAAATTGTTCCCGGCAAGCGTGTCGGTGGCGCGGCGCAGTTCGTTGATGCGGGACTCCGCGTCGGACAGGCTGTCAGAAAAGCTCCTCGTTTCTTCCCCGGCTGCGAAGAACCACTTCGCGACGGCTGCACCCGCGGCGACCGCGCCAATCGTGATCAATGAAAGCGGATTAACAAGCGAGGTGAACCCCGCAAGAAGCGTACGGAAAGCGCTGCCGCCGGATGCCTTCAAGGCCTGCATCTGAGCGGCAAGCTGGGACCCCTGCTGGAGACTAATCATGGCGACGCTCTGGAAACCCATCTGCGAGGTAATCAGGACGTCGCTAAGCTGGTGCCCTACCATGATGCCCTGCTGCGTGCTCTGCGTGCTGCGCTTCATGGCGGCGTTGTACTGGTCAGTCGCCGCTGACGCGGCCAGCATCGACTGGGCAGCATCCTGTCGGGCCTGAGCCGCGCGCGCGGCGCTGATCATGCCTGCCTCTTCCAGTTCGGACAGGTCACTGAGAGCGCGGGCATAGCGCATGGAGTTTGCGCGGATCGGGTCATAGCGCTGCGCCAAGGTTTCGAGGCGGTCGGAGTGGTGAGAGGCCGCGTCAGCGGCACGGCGGTGAGCACGGGACTCCGCTTCAAGGTCATTGGCAAGCCGCTTCAGTTCCGCGCTGGTATCACTGAAGGAACTGCGGGCCGTTCGAACGTCCAGCCCGGACTGCGCGGAGGTGAGCGCCCGCTTCATGTTCACGAGATCACGGTTAAGACGGTCGATTGCGTCGGTGTTGCCAAGAGCGGTGAAACGCTCTGTGAGCCTCTGAACTTCGTTCTGGCTCGTACGCAACGCCGCACTGCTGGACAGGGCGACACGCTTCATTTCGGCGGCGACGCGTTCGGATGCCCGTTCGGCCTGCCCCTGCGCCTTGGTGACGTTGTTTGCTTCGCGGGTAGCGGCCTTCAGGCCGGACACGTCCACCTTGGGGCTGATGTTCTTAAGCTTCGTGAACGCGCCTGCACTGTCCCGCTCAAGGTCGCGGACCGCCGCCTTGACGGCATTGATTGCGCCGACAAATTCGCGGCTTCCGCGCTTGGCGGCGGCGGCGTCGATCTTCAAACGGAGTTCATGGGTTTCGGCCATTTCTGGGCCTTTCTTTTTCGTGACTGCTCGGAAAAGGAGACAACGGTCAGGCCGTCCAGTGGCAGCCAAAACGGGCTGACCGTTGTCAAGTGCATGGCGGAGAAGAGGTGCCGCCTAACTGCTAGAGATATTCACATAATACATTATCTTTATGTGATCTGGCAAGGAAACGGGCCGAACGGGTCACGGTCGGGCCTGCAACTCGATCTCGCTCGATTTTGAAATTTTCGGACGCGGGATTCTGATCCGGAGAGGTCGGGGGTCGTTTTGGGGCTGGGTCCCCGGTCGGGCAAAATTTGCATGGCAGCAGAACAAACGTAACAAACATGACATAGAAAAATCGCGGCGCACTTTTCGGCGGGTTTGCACCACCTATGCGGACAGCATCTACGCCCGATTTCGCCCCCCACCCCTAGTACCGCCTTGGGTCCCATGCACTAAATATAGTGCCTAAGGGATTGAATGGCGTTAAGTCTGCTAACGCAGACAACATCTGCTTCACCCGCTCACGCGGGGGCGCTGCCCTGTCCCGCACCTGTTTTGTCAGTGGTTTTCAGGCCGGATTCAGCCTGTTTAGGGCGTTCTTCACAGTCTGTGGATACCAGACCTTCTTGCCTCTTGGCGTCTCGACACCTGCCTTCGTCAGGGCGTCTGCGATGGCCTGATATGATGACTTAGCCGCACGCATCGGCAGGGCAATCTGGGCGATATTCTGGGCGTGATTGTCAGCGATACGTCGATTGGCAATGGCCGCGTTAGCGGCTCCGCCCCTGTCCCCCCCAAGGACCGTCCCCTTGGCCTTCACAGAGGCCAGACCTGCTTTGGTCCTGATGCTGATAAACTCGCGTTCCTGTTCTGCCAAGGATGCATAGATATGAAGCTGGAAGTTGTCCGCCTGAGGCATGCTCACGACCTTAAAACTAACGGTTTTGTCATCGAGAAGCTGTGCGATGTGCAGGACTTTCCTAGACAGCCTGTCGAGCTTACTGACAAGGAGCGTCCCGCCGATGCGGCGGCAATGTGCTAGCGCCTCAGACAGCCCCGGACGCCGCCTAGGATCGTCGTGCTTACCGCTGGCAACATCCTGATAGGAGGCCACTAGAGCCGCGCCCTCGCAGGCGTAGTTGGCAAGGAACAGGCCAATGTCTCGGCGCTGCGCCTCCATTCCGTTTCCGGTGCGGTCTTGCTTGGCAGACGACACCCTATAGTAGGCGATGAAAGGACCTTCGATGCAGTCATTTTCAGCCATGTACAACCCTCTCTACAACCATCCATTGTTCGTTGAGATTCTTTAAGGGTTTTATACGTCGCCCAAGGCATGATTCGCCAGTGAAATCAACGCCTTGAATCCGAAACGATCTGTTTCCGTGTGTCTTGCGATGATTTGCAAAGCGTATATCAAATGTATATACCCTATGAGGGTTTGCAAGTCGGCGTTCGACGGCGTCTGCGACGCCGCCTATCAGATATTCGGGCGCGGCATGTTATCTACTTAACTAGACTCAACTTCGCTTGCTCAGGGCGGGCCGGAAGATGTCCGGCAAGGTCGAAAATCAGCGTTTCCACCTCTTCCCAAGGCAGGTTCAGTTCCTTCGCAATCTCAGACCGGGTCACACCGTTTTTCCAGAGTGCAGCCAAGACCTTCCCTAGAACCGTTGACGTCTCGCGCTCCACTCCAACCGGTTCGGCCTTTCTATACCCACGCTGTCCCAGTTCAATGATGATCGAACGGTAGTGCCAATCACTCAGCATCCCTAATCCATGCAGCCTAGTTGCCAGCGCCATTGCAGAGACCTTCCAACGCTGCTTAACCCTGATAATCTGCGAGGCGCTATAGGCGCGGGCAAGGCTGCTCTTAATGTCCGCCTCGGGCATCAAGAAGGCCGATGCGAATTGGTCTGCCTGCTTTTCGGCGTCCTCAATCTGGGCCGACTCCCTTGCCGCGTGGAAGTGCAGCACAAGGTGTCCCAGTTCATGCGCGGAGTCGAAGTTCGACCGCTCCGCCGTCTTGCGTTGGTTCAGGAACATGTAGGGCCGTTCGGCGTGCCAAAACGAATAGGCATCGACGTTCGGGGTGTTCTCGGACAGGGAAAGCACCCTGATACCCTTGGACTCGTAGAGCTTGAGAAGACTCCCAATCGGTCGATCACCTAGCCCCCAGTGCTGGCGCAAGAGGCGCGCGGCGACTTCGGGGCGGTCCCGCTCTTTGCTCAGGTCTATAAGGTCCGGCGCGGGCAGGTTGAAGTGACGCTCGATCCAGTCATAGAAGGCGATACCAATCGACCCCGCAGCCAAGGACGCATTGCGTTCCGCCGCGCTCATTTTCTTGAGGCTTCGGAACGACACGGCCTTCGTTTCGAGGGTTTCCGGGGCTTCCATGAAGAAGAAGTCAACGGGGTAGTCTAGGGCGCTCGCGAGCTTCTGCACCGTGGCGTCGTCGGGTTGGTGCCCGTTCTCAGCCTTGGACACAGTAACAGGTGTCAGGCCTGCAGCTTCTGCGAGTCCCTTCCCGGACAGCTTCCGCCTAAAGCGGGCCATCTTGAGTCTTTCTGCGCTGAACATCACAGGTTGTCTTTGATGCTTACTGGCACTTCGAAGTCGTCGAGGGGGTCGGCCTCTGGGTCGATACGGGCTTCCCAGTCTTCATCCGGGCGGTCCACGAAAATGCGTTCGCGGAAGTCTGCGTACCGTTGATTCTCGATGATGGGGCTGGACAACTCAACGCTGCCGTCTTCGCCGACCATGACGAAGTAGGTGGCGACCTGATCGCCGTGTGGGTCTTTCACATCGTCGCGGGGGACTCTGTCGTGGTCGGTTTCAAGAACCATGCCGTAGTGCTCGAACAGGGGAAAGCTGCACATCCGCTCCGCAGCGGGACCCTTTGCCGAACGTGGCATGGGTTTGAAGACCGGATCGCACGCCTTGTCCACGTTCTGGTAGCCAATACGGATTCCCCGCTCGCGGTTGATCACAGCTTCCACGCCAAGCGTGCGGTCTATCACCCACTCGCCGTCCAGCACCTGAGCGCGCAGAGCCTCCACCCCCGGATGTAGGCTAGCGTCCCCGGCGCGTTCAGCGGCATGAGCGGGCTTGCGTCGTCTGCAGCCGCACGGGCAGAATCGCGCACGGCGAGAAGCTGCGGCAATGTAAGGCCAAAGTCGGCGAGCCTTACTTCGGCGTCAGATGGGTTATCGGTGATTGCGGTGTTGAAGGGTGCCATGCCTGCCTCGTTTAAGATTCTACCCCACATTAGAGGGGAAAAATCTTAAACGCGCAAGCCCCCAAAATCATGATCGCCGACGCGGGGCAGAACCGCCGGGAGTTGCGGGAGTTGGCGGGAGTTGGCATTTCAACTCCCGCCCCAAGTTTATCTATATTTTACAGGGCGTTACGAACAAAGGGCGGGAGTGCGGGAGTTGCGGGGGTATTCTGAGGGTAGATGAGAAAAATTATTTTTCAGGCATCAAAAGGAGGGGATCAAAATATTATTTTCTGTAGAGGCTGAGAGGGCCGAATAACTCCCGCAACTCCCGCACTCCCGCCCCCGCCTCGCAAGCCCCTGATAAAAAGAAAAACTTCCGCCGGGAGTTGCGGGAGTTTTGCCGGGAGTACGGGAGTTACTCCCGCGCTAGGCCAGATTCAGTTCCAACCGATAACACTTGGCATTTGCCTTGGAGTCGTGTTCCTGCACAAACCGCGCCTCGTACGCCTTGCCGCCAATTTCGACGCGGTACGTCCGCTTTGCCGCTGCCTTGAACCGGAGTCCGGCCTTGCGTGTGTTCTCGTACCGTACTTCCGTTTCGTCACCGGTGAAGACTTCCCGATAGCCCCACTGGTCCAGCCGGGGCGTGTCCTCCATCGCGTGGAGAATGTCGAACATGCCGAACTTACCGGCGGCGGTTTCCTCGTCGGTCTTCGATCCGATGTAGAGGCGCGCGTCAGCATTACCGTGCATGGTTCCGGCAATCGCCTGCATGACAGACGACATTTCATCGTCGCGCCCATCTGAAAGTCCGGTCAGTTCAGACTGGTTCCCCATGAAGCCGCCCACGCCAGCCGCCTTGAGAATGCCGCCCATGACGCCTGCCCAGTTCTCAAAACTGGCCAACGTGTGGTCGCTGCGCTGCATCCCCTCCGCAACCCAGTGCTGAATGATGGTCAGGCAAGCGTGGACCAACCCCGCCCGGTGTTCGAGCGTCCACGTCCGAACGTCCTTATGCCGCCAGCCGCCTTCAGGTACGAACTTCGCCGGGTCCACGGCCTTCCGGTCCAGATCAATGAGAATGCAGCGGCGCAAAAGTTCGTCACTCATGGTCAGCGTGTTGGCCGCGAACACCCATGACGACATGATCTGCACCAGTGCAGTCTGTGTCTTGCCAAGGATACGCGCACGATAGCCGGTATCCGGCGGCGTCATCGCAGAGGCCAGTTCCGCCGAGTCCATCTCGTGATTGATGTTGTCGAAGAAGACTGCCGGTTCGCCGTCCAGCAATACCGCAGTGAGTGTCTTCGCCAGTTCATCCTTGTTCTTCGGCATGGGCAAGGCGGGCGCGGGAGCACCACTGCGGATCGTCGTGCAGACGTCTACCAGATACCCGGCTCCGGTCCCCGGCGCAGGCTTGTTGACCACGTGCCCCGGCGTAGCACCGCGGATCATGTTCCGGGCAAAGTGCAACAGGATGAAGGTCAAGGAATTGGCCACGGCGGGGACGCCTGACGGCGTAAACGTCTTTTCCATGATCTCCTGCCGCGTCAGACCGCCCAGCGGAAAGTCGGCAAGGCATTCCTCCACGATGAAACGCGCGGCCTCCTGTGCCTCTTCGGCAGTCGGGCGCGGGCTAACGCCCGCCAGCACCAATTCACTGTCCAGATACATCTGCGACCCGGCGTGATACCCGTTCGCCGTCACAAGCGTCCCGTCCGCCGCGAAAAACGGCGTGTCCACGACACCGCGAAGAGGCAAGGCGAATTCCGAGAGGTCCGACGAAAACAGGTCATCTACCACATCGTAGGGCGGATAAACGTGCTGCAACTCACCCTCGCCCTTCGGCTTCCAGAACGTAGTGACCTTGCCCAGTTCATGCCGCCGTCCGGCACGGTCCAGCGTCTTCAACCGCCCGCGCCGAACGATTGCCGGGGCTTCCATGTACTCGAACAGGAAGGGGGAGTTTTCATTCGCGGCCCTGGCGGCGTCAGCCGCATAGCGCGTCTGATCCGGGGCAGGTTCAGTGATGTACATGCCGCCTGAGAATTCCTGATCCTTTTCCCGCTTGCGCAGCTCTTCTTCCAGCTCCTTCCAGAACTTCTTGATCTCCCGCTTGCCGAGATTGGTGCCCTTCGCCAGAACCGCCGTCACGTTGGCCTGCACCGTGAGGTCTACGCCTTCGCGGAACAGCTTCTTGATGAACTTGCGAATGTCTTCTTCGCTGCTTTCCGAATTGAACGCTTCCGCACGCTGCTCGGGAGTCTTGCTTTCGCCTGCGCTCCCTTCTTCTCCCAATTCACTAGGGGTCAGCTCTTCGAAAGGACCCGGCGGCTCGGGTGTGTCTGCCATAAATGACGGGGCTTCCAGCCATGCCGGATCAATAACTTCGTCTTCAATCCATCGCCGGACATAATCTACGGTGTGGTAACGTTCCTTGCAGGTATGCTGGCACAGGGCCATGGCGTAGCCGTATTCGCTGTCAGGTGCGTTCCAGACCGTCGTGGAAGTGGGGCCGCTTTCGCTGGTGTGTTCATCTGAGAACGGACATTCGACATGCAGGCGGTCACTGGCTTCTTCCTTGGCCACGTGTGAGCCTGCCAACATGTCCGCCAGCATCCACCGCTTACCATAACTGCGATAGAGCGCAGTCACGTCGACTCCAGTGCTGGTGATAACGTCAGGAATGGAAGAGCTTCCGATGGCCTTGGCTGCCTTCAGATACGGGTTGTTCTCGCCCTTCGCCTTCTCAGGAATCTCTTCCCACCGGACGGGACGTCCCTGAAAGACGGCGCAATACCATTCCGCATTGGTGCGGTGCTTTGCGACATACAGAATCCGCGACGGGTCGGTTGCGACGGGATCAATGGTCACGCCCAGAAGATCGGCAATACCGCGGACCTTGTTTGCCCAGATTTCCCCGCCCTTCTTGGGGCTGGGGTGAAGCTCTGAGACGTCTACAGGCTCGTCAAGGAGGGCAACAGCACGCATCTTCTGAAGCGGCGGGCAGGACCAGACACACTGCTTCTTGCCGTCAATGTCGGCGCGGGGGTCCACCAACTCGCACTGGGAAATGAAGGCTTCGGAATACGTCTTCTTACTCCGAAGGAAATCCCGGACGGTTGCCGTGGAAATCTCTTCGCCGTACTTCAGAATCGTGTCCACCTTTTCGCAATCGGTGGTTCGTGCGTGGTTATGAGAGGTGTAGAGGACGATTGCGAGGCCCGATGCTTCGCACCGGTCGATAACGTCTGACAGAGGCTGTTCCGGTTCAATGTCCAGACCGATTGCCACCATGTGGCGCATGTTCTCCGCAGCGCGTTCACCATTGGCACTGGTGCCGAAGACGTACCCCGCGCCGTCCTTGCGGATGTCTTCGCGGTGCCACGTCAGAGAGTCTTCAAACCACTCGCGCCACGTCTTCTCCTTAGAGCGCCAGCCGCGCTGCTTGATCCTGTCCCAGTGACGTTCGATGAAACGCGCGCGGCGCTCCAAAAGCGCCTGCCATTCCGGCGCGTCTTCGCCGCGCAACTCAGCATCGTTCCAATGGGTGCGGGCGTTGTTCACCGCCAGCTTGATATTACCTGCCATTTACTCTTCTCCGTGCAGCTTAGTTTAGCATCGCTTGACCTCCTCTTTCTTGGTCGGCAGGCCCGCTAAACGCGGGCCACACCAATTCGATTAAACCCCGCGCAGCGCGGCATTCACCAGCCGCGACTCCTGCACGAGATACCCGGCAAGCTCCTCGATCATTTCGAGCATCTTGATCCGCTGGTGAGGGCCTCGCTCCTCCAAGGACTTGTCCGCAATCTCGTGCGAAAGCTTGATGATCTTGTCTTCCATTCTGTGTCCCGTCATACTAAATGTTGATTCCCAGTTTCGGTGGCAGGTACTACGTAAACCGCTGGAAAAGCATCCGTCAATCGCGATTTGAAAATCATACATAGCCATAAAAAACTGGCGAAATTCACTTTTCCGCTTCAAGCTGAAAGCCCAAATCAGGACTGCGCTCGAAGCTTAAATCCGCAATGCAGTAAATCAACATATTGTGTTTTGCGCAGGCGCGGCGCACAAGCTTGTTGCGCAAACGGAAACCGATTGTTTCGCCTGCTCAAGCGTAATCGTCGACGATCTCGGCAAGGTCGTCGGCGAGCTTTTCCGGATATGCTGCGACTTCGAGGCGCTTCGCCCCATGTCCAACATACCACTCCTTAGACGCGGGCCGCTTGAAGCCTGCCGCCTTGAACACGCGGCGCGTCAGCGCCGCATCCCCGCCAAGGGCGTCCCGAAGCCAATTAAACTCGATCCTCACGCCACCATTGCGTGCACCTACGGCGCGCAACCGGTCGGCGAGGTCGTCAATCATGTCTTCGTCGTAAGTCGTCTGGTGGGGCAACGCCCCGAGATGGTGCTTCCTCATGTCGTTTTCTCCTTAGATATTTTCGTGGCGCGAGGGGGCGAACTCAGCGGCGAGGATTTTCTCGATCCCCCTCTGGACGCTGGCCAGATGACTCTTGAAAGTTTCGAGGTCGGGAAACAGTAAGCGGGCGTTGTACCAAAGCTGGCGACGCCTGTGCATCCGGGCCAGCGCCTGCTCCATCGGCAGGGGTGAATTCTTACGCGGCACGGCGCTGCTCCAAAAGTTCTTCGACCTCACGCTTGAGCCGTTCGGACTCTTCTGCATGCTGTTCATCCGTCCAGTCCTGTCTAAGCGCCATGGCCCGCTCCCAGCGTTCCCGATGCGCGCGGCGGCGGTTGATCTGCGCCTTGGACAGCTTGCCGTCATTGAAAGAACCCGCGCCACCGGGATTCTCATCCAAAATGCTAGCCATGCCCGTGCTCCGCGCGGTAGCGCAGTGCATTCCTGCGGCGCGCTTCTGAAGTAAGGTCTGCCGGTACAGTCGCAGGTTCATCTTCAGCCAAGCCTTCGGCGGGGGCGTCCAATGCCGCACAGACTGCCTGATATTCTTCTTCAGTGAGGTTCACGGAACTATCGGGGCGGTAGGTGTAAGACCCAGCAATAACCCCGCCTTCCACATACACCGGTGGACCGTCCGGCGCGTCCCGAATATCCGTGGCAACGTCATGGCGCTCAAACAGAAGGTGGTATGTACCGGCGTGGGCGGCGTGGGGCCAATCCTCCTTGATGGTGGCCACGGTACGGTCTACGCGGCTCATACCAAGCCCCACTTACGCGCCATCGACAAGCGAGTACCTGCGTCCTCGATTTCGCTCAGCATCTCCAACCGCTCTGCGCGAGAGACGGTGTCCGCTTCGGCAGGGGCGGTGGCAATCCCAAGCTCGCGCGCCTTCGAGATACGGCGCGACGCCGAACTGGCCCAGCGGTCGGGGTGGACGTCGCCCTTCCCGCGATTGACCTGTGATACGGCCTCTGAGCGAGCTTCTGCGTCCCCCTCTGCAATACGGCGGGCCAGCGCGGATTCATGAAGCGCCGGAAGTGCTTCCAGTTCAGCAATGTAATTGTCTGCATCCATCTTGCCGCCGCCATTTCCGAGCGCTGCAAGGCGTGCTTCGCGGATGTCCAGAACCTGCGCAGGTTCGATCTGAACGCCGCGTTCCGCCGCGTCCGAAATCACCTTCTCGCAGATTTCGGCCCATCGCTCTGCGATGACCTGCGAGCCGCGAACAAGGTCCAGAAACGTGTCGTGGTTAGCCATGTTATGCGGCCTCCTTAATGTTGGTGTAATTGCAAATGGCAAATGCGGGAGACATTCGGTCCATGTCAGGAACGTCCCCGGCCCGGAAGACGAACTTCAGCACGTCGGGCTGCAGGACGATCAGGACCCGCAACAGTTCAAGGTTCTCGACTACGGGGGCGGCGCAGACGTTGCTGTTTGCCACGCTGACCACGAAGAAATTCTGGACCTTGCTCAAGCGCGTCCGGGCATCTTCAGGCATCCATTCAATCAAGCCTCGGGCGACCTCTGCGGCTTCAACACCGCCGACATATAAGGTATCTTCAGGGGCGTAGCGGCGCTCAAAAGCGCCGGAATAGCGCCCTTGGCGACTTCGCGCGGGCGAACGGTCGGCAGGGCTTCTGCCAAATTGTAAAGGCGGGTGCCGCGCGACCCGGAACGATAGGTGGCGCTGCGGAGTCGTCGCCCCGCCGTCTCGACGCAGCACCCGCAGGCCCGCGCATAGTCATGCTGATTGATTTCCATGCTAATCCTCAAAGGTCGGGAAAATTTGTCGCACAGTCAGTTTGTGCTTGACAAAACAAATAGCATAATTCGAATCGGATGTCGATGTTTTGGAAAATTCGGGTCAGGGTCAGTATTGCTGACCCACCTTGGTGGCCCGAAACCGGACCGCCGCACGACAATAAAAACGCCCCGCCGTGATGGCGGGGCGCTGTGCTTTACGAGCGTCGCGTATCTGGACGCGCCTCGAACGTTTTGACAGTCTCTATCATTAGGGGGCGACACACCGGCCCTTAGATTTGATTGGAGGAGCTGAGTGAACTACGCCGAACAGTTGATTTCGATAGTTGAGGCGGGCGGCAAGGTCGTTGGCTCAGTGTTTCTTGCCAGCACGGCAGTACTTGCTTTCGAGTACTTTTTGCCCGGCCTATTTGTGGGGCTGCCCGCTTGGGTACTTCCCGGCGTAAGGGTTGTCGCAATCGTCACATTCACGCTTTTCATTGCAGCGCTCTCAGGATCGGCGCTCAAGCACCTTACCAGCCTTGGAAAAAAGATCACCGCCCCGATGCGCCGCGAGACGATCCGGGCCAAACTATTGGAGCTACACCACCAAGAGGTTCTGGTCCTGTGCAAAGCACTTTCCGAAGATGAACGAGTGCTTTGGATAAACCCGGATTTAGCAGTGACCATCAGCCTACAGGATAAAGGCCTCATCAAGAGTTATTTTCTTGGCGTCGGGTTTGGAGACGGGACTACCAGCTTCAGGATTCCAATGGAAGTGTGGAGGGCTTTACTCGGAATGGAAGAATTCAGGATGCAGGACAAAGCAGCGCTAGCACGTGCGCTAAAATCGAACAGCACGGATGCTCAGATATTAGCGCTCTTACCGCAATCCCACCCCGCGATCAGCGCCATGTGAGCCTCCACTCATGTGTCTACCCTGTACGTCGGCGCGCCTTAATTTCCCCACGGACCGTGAACGAGTCGCCTTCGCGTTCCGCACGTTCGCACTCACGCGCTACAGCCGCATACAGAATCCCTTTCTCTTCGATGCTACAGCGCTGCTACAGTTGCCCACCCCGCTGTAGCAAAATCGTAGCAGTAGCAGGAATTTTCCGTCCCGCCGAAGTTATAAAATCTAATTTTTGTGTTTAATTTCAGTGTGGTGCGGGTGAAGGGACTTGAACCCCCACGCCTTGCGGCGCCAGAACCTAAATCTGGTGCGTCTACCAATTCCGCCACACCCGCATCGAGCCGCGTCTTAGCAAAGCCTGAAACAGGAAGCGAGTGGAATTTCCCGCAATACGGCCCCACCAAATATGCCGCGCCCTTGAACAAAAGGCGCGACATTGACGAAATGTTGACGTATGGTGATGAAAAATTCGAGGCAGAAAACAGAGCGAGATAGCCCATGGAACCGAAAACGGTCGGGCGCACAGGCGGGACCAACCCGTCCGGGGCCAAGGTGCAGGCCAGCGGCTTTGTCGCGGGCGCAGTAATAATGACATTAGAAGGCGAGAAGGCGGTGGAAGATCTCCGTCCCGGCGACCGCGTGATCACGCGCGACACCGGCATGGCCATCCTTCGGGACATATCCTCGGCGACCCTGCGCACCCGTGCGATCCGGATCCAGGCCGGCTCGCTGGGCCACACCCGCCCGGTGCGCGACGTGCTGTTGCCGTCAGGGCAATACCTGCTGATCCGCGACTGGCGCGCCGAGGCGATGTTCGGCGCGAAACGGGCCATGGCACAGGTATCGCAACTGGTCGATGGCGAGTTCATCACCGACGAAGGCGAGGCCGAGATGACGCTCTTCACCCTCGACTTCGACACGCCGCACGTGCTCTACGTCGACGGGCTCGAAGTCGCCAGCACGGCCGATATCGCCGCGTTGTCGAAAGCGGCCTGACGCGCCCGCCCCGGGCCTCGGACCCGGGACCTCGCCCTCTCAACCGAACAGATCCCGAAAAACCTTCGGCAGCTCCTCCGGCAGATCCTCCGCAATCAGCCCCGGCCCAAAGGCGCGCGCGCACTCGACGTGCAGCCAAGCCGCGGCCTCCGCCGCCTGCATCGGCCCATGCCCCCGCGCCAGCAAGCCGGTGATAAACCCGGCCAGCACGTCCCCTGCCCCGGCCGTCGCCAGCCACGGCGCCGCGCGGTCATACTGCGCGGAATTGATGCTGCACCGCCCGTGCGGCGCCGCGATCACCGTGTCAGCGCCCTTGAACAGCACCACGCAGCCGGCACGCGCCGCCGCGTCCCGCGTCGCGTCCACCTTGGAGTAGGCCGGGCCTGTAACCGGGGTCGCGTTCAACCGTTCGGCGATATCGGGGAAAAGCCGCGCAAACTCGCCCCCGTGGGGCGTCAGCACGCAAGCTTCGTGAAGCATCCCGAACAAATCCTCGGGTTCCTCGACAAACGCCATCAGCGCATCCGCATCCATCACCGTAGGGCGGGCTTCCACCCCGCCTTGCCCCAACGCAATCGGCACAAGCTCCCGCGCTCGCTCGACGCCCAGTCCGGGCCCCAGACAGAGCGCGCTCAGCCGATCGTCCTTCAGCACCTCCGCCAGCCCGTTGCCCCCCTCGATCCGCGACAGCATGATCGACGTCACCTGGCAGGCCACCTCCTGCTGCGCCCTCGGCGGCACACCGAGGCTGACCAGCCCCGCCCCGATCCGCAGCGCGCCCCGCGCCGCCAGCCGCGCGGCGCCGGTGCGTCCTGCACCGCCAGAGAGGACAAGGGCATGGCCGTGAGAATATTTGTGGGCCGCCGCCTTGCCCAGCCGAGCAATTGGAGACCCCACAAGCCGAACCATGCCGCCCGGCGGCACCGCCGGGCAGCCTCCGACCGCCCCCCTCGGGCGCGGGCTTCACCCCCACCCGCGGCCAGGGGCCGCCCTCAAGGCCAATGTCTGCCACGACCACCTTGCCACAGGCGAAATGCCCATCCCCGATGAGATGCCCTTGCTTCATCCCATGGAACGAGACCGTCAACTGAGCGTTCAAGGCGCTGTGCACGCGCCCCCCGCGTTCTGGCCGAAGGGCCTTGCCGCTGTCGCTACATAGCCCGCTGGGAAGGTCCACCGATACGATGCGCATATTCGGATGCCGGAAACTTCGCGCCCTGCCCCGCTGCTCATTGATATGAAAAAAAGCATCCGAGAGATCGACAACAGGCCGCGTCAACCCGGTCCCGAATAACGCATCTACCAGCAAGTCGGGCAGGTCCTGCGTCCAGTCTGCGATAGCGCCGACGTCCCCCATCTCCGCCCACCGCTCGTAATTGACCCGCGCATCCGGCGACAGCTTGGCGGCGTCGCCATAGAGAAACACCTCAACCTCCCAGCCCCAGTCCTTCAACAGCCGCGCCACCACGAACCCGTCGCCGCCGTTATTCCCCGGCCCGCACAGCACCACCGCCCGATGCGGCGCCTTCGCGATCTCCGGCCATTCCTCGAACACCGCTTCGACCACGCCGCGCCCGGCGCGCTCCATCAGCTCCAGCCCGGTCACCTCGCCCGAGGCAATCGCGGCCTCTTCGATGGCCCGCATCTGCGCCGCCGTCAGTAATTCGGTCATTCCCGCTCCATAACGATTCATTTTCGCACAAAACTCAGGCATATTGCCCAAATTTTAATCACACGATTGGATCACCCTGCCGCAACTCCGCCCAAACCCCTATCCGATTGTGCCGCGTTACCAGAAATGATCTGCAAATCCCGCAAGTCAGTCGGAGGAGTCGACCCATGAAAAAAATCGAGGCGATCATCAAGCCCTTCAAGCTCGATGAAGTCAAGGAAGCGCTTCAGGAGGTGGGTGTGCAGGGCCTGTCGGTGATCGAAGTCAAGGGCTTCGGCCGCCAGAAAGGCCACACCGAGCTTTACCGCGGCGCCGAGTATGTCGTCGACTTCCTGCCGAAGGTGAAGATCGACGTCGTGCTGGACGACGATCAGGTCGACGCCGCGATCGAGGCTATTGTCGATGCCGCAAAGACCGACAAGATCGGCGACGGCAAGATTTTCGTCAGCCCCATCGAACAAGCCATCCGCATCCGCACCGGCGAATCCGGTTCGGACGCGCTTTAAACCTACACTTGGAACCAAAACGAAGGGATCAATGGACATGAGCGCAAAAGATCTGCTCAAGACGATCAAGGACAAGGAAGTCGAGTATGTCGACATCCGTTTCACGGACCCCCGCGGCAAGTTGCAGCACGTGACGGTCCTGGCCGATCAGGTCGACGAGGATTTCCTCGAGGAAGGCTTCATGTTCGATGGCTCGTCCATCGCGGGCTGGAAATCGATCGAAGCCTCCGACATGAAACTGATGCCCGACACCGCGTCCGGCTACATCGACCCCTTCTATGCGGAAACCACGATGTGCCTGCACTGCTCGATCGTCGAGCCCGATACCGGCGAATCCTACGAGCGCGACCCGCGCGGCACCGCCGAAAAGGCCGAAGCCTACCTGAAATCCAGCGGTCTCGGCGACAGCGCGTTCTTCGGTCCGGAAGCCGAATTTTTCCTGTTCGACGACGTGCGGTTCTCGAACTCGATCAACAAGGTCTCCTATGAGGTCGACGCGATCGACGCCTCCTGGAACACCGACACCGAGTACGAGATGGGCAACATGGGCCATCGTCCGGGCGTCAAGGGCGGCTATTTCCCGGTGAATCCCACCGACGAGGCACAAGACATCCGCTCGGAAATGCTCTCGACCATGAAGCGCCTGGGCATGAAGGTCGACAAGCACCACCACGAGGTGGCGTCGTGCCAGCACGAGCTTGGCCTAATTTTCGACAGCCTGACCAAGCAGGCAGACGAACTGCAGAAATACAAGTACGTCATCCACAACGTCGCCGCCGCCTACGGCAAGTCGGCCACGTTCATGCCCAAGCCTATCGCGGGCGACAACGGCACGGGGATGCACGTCAACATGTCGATCTGGAAGGACGGCAAGCCGCTCTTCGCCGGTGACAAGTATGCCGACCTCAGCCAGGAGGCGCTCTACTATATCGGCGGCATCCTGAAGCACGCCAAGTCGCTCAATGCGTTCACCAACCCGTCGACCAACAGCTACAAGCGTCTGATCCCGGGCTTCGAGGCTCCCGTGCTGCGCGCCTATTCGGCCCGCAACCGCTCGGGCTGCGTCCGTATTCCGTGGACCGAGTCGCCGAAAGCCAAGCGCGTCGAGGCCCGCTTCCCCGATCCGTCGGCAAACCCCTACCTGTGCTTTGCCGCGCTCCTGATGGCCGGCCTCGACGGCATCAAGAACAAGATCGACCCGGGCGAGGCGATGGACAAGAACCTCTACGACCTGCCCGCCGAAGAGCTGGAAGGCATCCCGACCGTCTGCGGCAGCCTGCGCGAAGCCATGCAGGAGCTTCAGGCCGATCACGAGTACCTTTTGGCCGGTGACGTGTTCACCAAGGACCAGATCGAGGGCTATATCGAGCTCAAGATGGAAGAGATCGAGACCTACGAGCACACGCCGCACCCGGTCGAATTCGGCATGTACTACAGCTGCTGATTGATCAGTCGGCTGAGACCCAAGCGGGCGCCCTTTCTGGAGGGCGCCCGTTTTTTTGCGCATATCACTGTGAAAAGCAGCGGCATGGCATCCAAAACAGGCGGATATCCGCTCGCCCCGGCACAGCGCCCAATTGGTTCCACATTTGAAACACACTGATTTCATTTACGAGATGAAAGATTGGTTAAGTGCGGAAACAACCGGGGTTTGTGAAATGCCTGATACTGAAAATCACATCATGGCGGGGCTGGTCTTTACCGAGGAGAAGCGTATCGACCTACTGGATATGGTCACCCGCACAGTGAAAACCTTGAGCGGACTCTGCCAGGATGTCCGGTCGCTCGGATTGCATACTGAAACGGTCGCCGGGATCGAGGCCGCGCATTGCCGCATCAGCCTTACGCTAAGCCGAAATGTCCTCCTGCCCGGTCTTGCACGGCCGGCGAGTGTCGTGTTGCGGATCGACGTCCAAGGCCTTGAACATGCGTCGCCCGACACCGGTCCGGCGATCGACGCCGTTCTGGCCCGCGTTGCGATCGAGCTCAGTGACCACCTTCGTCCGCCGCATCTGCAGTGGGTCGAGCAAGAGGCGCTACTGTCGGCTGCCGATGTCACGATGGCCTGCGAGCTTGCCGCGCATGATACGCCCGCGGACGACACGCAGAAGGACCAGGCGTTGCGCGCCCGTGCCGCTCTGACCAGGGTCGAGGATTTACATACCAAATTGGATGAGCGGCTGGCACGCATGCCCCCGCCAGCGGTGCATTTCCTGCCCTCAAAGGTTTTAATCGACGTGTCCGAGGGCATCATCGAAGACACGCCGGAGATGATCGCCCCGTCCATCGAGAACATAGCCGAGGAGACCGATCGCCTTCGCCTGTCGGCCTGGTTTCTGACTTTCGCGGTGGCTTGCTTTGCACTGCCGGTCGGGCTGACGCTGGTGATAATCAATCTGGTGAAAGGTGAAAACCTGCGCCTCGCCGGCCAGGCGGCGGCACTGTCGGGGCTTTTCGTGTCGCTTCAGACAAGCGGCGCAACCGCCGCCGCAGCGCAGGTGGTTCAGACTGTTCTGCACTGACCTGCTGCCTCCCGACGCGGCTTGACGAAAAACAAGCTCGACCTTTGGGGAACGGACGCGCCCGATCGGCCGTTTCTTACCCCGAGGGGCGGCGTTCAGTCGCCCGTTCCAGTGTGTCGAACGTCATGGAGAATTGACTTTGTTCCCCTGACCCGCTCGACTAACATCGCCTGTGTCTGACTTGGAGCTGCCCAATGTACCCGAAACTTAAATCTCGTTTTTTTGCGCTTGCCGTTGCTTGCGCCGCCACCGCAACGGCCGGCACCGCTGCCTATTCCCAATGTGGCAACAACGCCAACGGGTTCGAGCAGTGGAAGTCCAGCTTCGCCCAGCAGGCCCAGGCCGCCGGCGTCGGCCAACGGGGCCTTCAGGCGCTGGCCCAGACCAGCTATGCCTCCAGCACCATCGCCGCCGACCGCAACCAGAAAAGCTTCCGCTATTCGCTGGACAAGTTCATGCAAGTGCGCGGCGCCAACACGATCATCTCGCAGGGCCGCCAGCGCAAGGCGCAGAACCCCGGCTTCTACAACTGGATCGAACAGAATTACGGCGTGCCCGCCGGTGTCATCATCGCCATCCACGGCATGGAAACCGGTTTTGGCGGTTTCATGGGCGACAGCTCCGTCGTCTCGGCCATCGTGACCCTGACCTACGATTGCCGCCGCTCGGATTTCTTTCGCCCGCACGCCATCGGCGCGCTGAAACTGGTGGATCGCGGCTCGATCACCGTCAACACCCGCGGCGCCAAGCATGGCGAGCTGGGCCACACCCAGTTCTTGCCCGGCAACGCGCTCACCTACGGCGTCGACGGCAATGGCGACGGGCGCGTGGACTTCTACAATCAGGCCGATGCCCTTGTTTCCACCGCGAATTTTCTACGCCGCAAGGGGTGGCAGCCGGGCGCCGGCTACCAGCAGGGACAGCCGAATTTCCGTGTGATTCAGCAATGGAACGCCGCCACCGTTTATCAACAGGCGATCGCGATCATGGCCGCCAAGATCGACGGCTGAGCACCGCAGGCTTGACGCAGCGGCACACCATGCCTATCTGCGGGTCTCACGGGCGTCAGGTCCCCGCCGCCCGCAGGCCGCCCGGCCGTGGTGAAGCCCTGACAGTGACATTGCATCGACCCGGGGCTCGACCGGGCAGCAACGCGGGCCCTGCCGATCTTTTCGCCCCGTTTGGGATCAATGCAATGACACAGACCACACTTCCCCCGCGCGACGTGCTGAAAGGCCATGCGCGCAATCTTCGCCAGACGCTGGGACGCGCCGGAACGCCGATCAGCCACTCCACCGCGCTCGAACACGTGGCCCATCAATGGGGCTTTCGTGACTGGAACACCCTGTCCGATGCCGTGCCGGTCGCCGCCCCCCGCGCCTGGACACTCGGTCAGCGCGTCTCGGGCCGCTACCTCGGTCATGACTTTACCGGCACCGTCCGCGCGGCGCGCCGTCGCGGACCGAATCATGTGGAGTTGGGCATCGACTTCGACACCCCCGTCGATGTGGTCGCCTCGCCGCGCTTCAGCGCCTTGCGGCAACGGGTTACCTTCACCATCGGCGCCACCGGACGCACGGTCGAGAAAACCTCGGACGGGCAGCCTCACGTTGTCCTCGACCTGACCTGAGGCAAAGGGCGTGCCGCGCCGGTATTAAGCGCGGCACGCCCCTTTTAATTCAAGGCTTCGGATCCCCTATCCGGGATCGCAATCGTAATCTTGCCGCAGTTTTTTCCCAAGCCGGTCGCAGTTGCTTCATAGATCTTGGTCCGCCCCTTTCCTTGCAGGCCAGGCATGCACGACGAACGGCAGACATCTATCGCGACCTTCGGTTATCGCCATGCGCCCCCGATGCAGGCCGGTGATATCGTGCAGGCGATCGACGAGATGCTGCAAGGCACCGACGCCCAGCCGCGCCGGATCACTTGGGTCAGCGACGCCCTTGCGATGATCGACCGCATCGACGTGCGCGTCGCGATGGCACTTTTGCCGCCCAGCTGCGAGGATCGCCAAACGCGCCTTGTCCTTGCCGTCGGGCGCGCCCCCATCGCGCCGGCCGATGACGACCTGCTGGGCCCCTCCTTCGTGCATCTCGCCGACCGGCTGGTCTATCGCATCTGGGTAGACATGCCCTACGACACGATAATGCGCGGCGAAACGCCCGAGCCGGTCGACCACGACCTCATCCTGTCGCTCTGTGATCTGCTGCGAAAGTCGTCCCGCGGCTCCGACTCCTCGGCCACCGCCAACATGCAGCCTGTCGGGGGCCGAAGACGCACTTCGGCCACCATGCCCGCCGAAGAGCGGTTCGACGTGATCCTCGCTGACGATGTGGCGGACATCATCCCGAGCGTGCCCGCCTGGCTGGAAAAACGCGCCGCGCCCACCAAGCCGCTGCGCTTGACCGTGCATACCATGGCGCTGACGATCATGCTCTACTCCGCCCCGCTCGGCGCGTTTCTGTTCACCTATTCCGTGCTCCGCGACATCACCGGCGACAACTGATCCGTCCCGTCCGCGCCAGCCGTGAAAAATGAAACGGGCGGCACCTCCCTGGGTGCCGCCCCGCCTGTATGAAGCCCGTTTCTCCGGCTTTTTGTCTGTTCGCCCGGGTCAAGGACCGTGCCCACCCGGCACTTTCATTTGCTATTGTCCCTAATAGCGAAACAATTTGACCGAATTAAGGCAATCTATTCACCTCTGGCCCGCGCCGGGTCACGTGTACCGGCTGACCATCCGATAGGCCTTGCGCGGTCCCGTCACGGCCCAGGTTGCCGTCCACTCCGGCCAGAGCGTGAAATCATAGGCTACGTGATACATATCCGGATCGCACCAGTGCCGCGCCTCTGCGCTGTCCGTTATACTGTGAAAGAACCGCGCGTCCTCGAACAACACATCGATCCCGCCGCCCTTGCCGACCCGCCACAAGTACCCCCGCTCGGCCCGCATCGGCCCCTGCCCGGCCACGGTCAGCACACCGGTCTCGCGATAAGACAGCCCGCCGTCATCGGGGACAAAATACGCCGTGCCCTCGAACCGTGCGGGCGGCGCGCCCGCGTGCACCACGTCGCGCTCCAATCGCCACTTTCCTTCGAATTCTGCCAGTTCCGGTACCAATCGCCACGCCCGTCTTGCCGCCACCCGTTCCTCCGTCTAAACCGCGCCCGACACCCATTCAATCCAAAGGTCCGTTCGCATGATCCCTCGCTATTCCCGCCCCGACATGGTCGCCATCTGGGAACCCGCCACCAAGTTCCGCATCTGGTACGAGATCGAGGCCCATGCCTGCGACGCCATGGCCGACCTTGGCGTGATCCCGCGAGAGAATGCCGAGGCCGTGTGGAAGGCCAAGGATGTGCAATTCGACGTCGCCCGGATCGACGAGATCGAGGCCGTGACCAAGCATGACGTCATCGCCTTCCTCACCCACCTGGCCGAGCATGTGGGCTCCGAGGAAGCCCGCTTCGTCCACCAGGGCATGACCTCGTCGGACGTTCTGGACACCTGCCTCAACGTCCAACTCGTGCGCGCCGCCGACCTGCTGATCGCCGACATGGAGAACCTGCTCGCCGCCCTCAAGCGCCGCGCCTTCGAGCACAAGATGACCCTGCGCGTTGGCCGTTCGCACGGTATCCATGCCGAACCCACGACCATGGGCCTCACCTTCGCGCGTTTCTACGCCGAGATGGACCGCAACCTCACACGCCTGCGCACCGCCCGCGCCGAGGTCGCCACGGGCGCCATCTCCGGCGCGGTCGGCACCTTCGCCAATATCGACCCGCGGGTCGAGGAACATGTCTGCAAGCAATTGGGCCTCACCCCCGAACCGATCAGCACGCAGGTCATCCCCCGCGCGACCGCCACGCCGCCTTCTTCGCGACCCTCGGCGTCATCGCCTCCTCGATCGAGAACGTCGCCATTGAGATCCGCCACATGCAGCGCACCGAGGTCCTCGAGGGCGCCGAATTCTTCTCGATGGGCCAGAAAGGCTCGTCCGCCATGCCGCACAAGAAGAACCCGGTTCTGACCGAAAACCTGACCGGCCTCGCCCGCCTCGTCCGCATGGCCGTGATCCCCGCGATGGAAAACGTGGCCCTCTGGCACGAGCGCGACATCTCGCACTCGTCGGTCGAGCGCATGATCGGCCCCGACGCGACTGTGACGCTCGATTTTGCGCTGGCCCGCCTCACCGGCGTCGTGGACAAGATGATCATCTTCCCGGAAAACATGCTGGAAAACATGAACAAGTTCCCAGGTCTGGTGATGTCCCAACGCGTCCTTCTGGCCCTCACCCAGGCCGGTGTCAGTCGCGAGGATGCCTACGCCATGGTCCAGCGCAACGCGCTCAAGGTCTGGGAACAGCGCACGGATTTCAAAGAGGAACTTCTGGCCGACGCCGAAGTCGTCGCCGCCCTGGGCACCGATCAGATCGAAGAGAAATTCGACATGGATTACCACACCAAGCATGTCGACACGATCTTCACCCGCGTCTTCGGGGAAAGCTGAATTTCCGGGCAGATCGGGCGATACGCCGCGCAAGTCCGGACCAAAACACTGGTCTGAATCCGATTCCGTGTTACCATCGGGGTTCCAGTGAAAAGGAGTTCAATCCATGAAGTCCAAGACCATTACCACGTCCCTGGCCCTCGTTCTGGCCTCCACCCTTTCCGCCGCCGCGATGTGCCCTGGCAAGTCGCATCAGGCTGCCTCCTGCGCCGAAGGCATGGTGTGGGACAAGACGTCCGGCACCTGCATCGAACAGACGATGAGCTGACCGACGCACATTTCCCAAGCCGAGACGGCGCACCCGGGACCGGGCGGCGCCGTTTCAAATTTTAGCTTTAGACATTTCTTCACCCCTCCTGCCCTAGTGTGCCGGAACCTGATCCGGGGACTGGAATGAGCAGCAGTAATTTTGGGCAACTGGCGCTTCCGGGGCCGTCCGCAAACGCGGCGGCCCAGCTGACCCGCCGGCAAAAGGCCGCGATCATCGTGCGGTTTCTCATCAACGAAGGCGCCGACGTGCCCTTGCACGACTTGCCCGACGAATTGCAGCGCCGCCTGACCCAGCAGATCGGCACGATGCGCTATGTCGATCGCTCCACCCTGGCCGATGTCGTGGCCGAATTCGCCTCCGAGGTCGAGGCGATGGGCCTGACCTTCCCGCGCGGCGTCGCCGGGGCGCTGACCGCTCTCGACGGACGCATCAGCCCGCAGACCGCCGCCCGCCTGCGCAAGGAGGCCGGCGTGCGGCAGTTCGGCGACCCGTGGGAGCAGGTTCGCGCCGCCGATACCGAAGATCTGCTGGATATCCTGCAATCCGAAAGCACCGAGGTCGCCGCTGTCCTGCTGTCCAAGCTCGACGTGGCCCGCGCCGCCGAACTCTTGGGCAAGATGCCGGGCGACGCCGCGCGCCGCATCGCCGTCGCCATGTCTCAAACCGGCGCGGTCACCCCCGATGCCGTCGACCGGATCGGCCTGTCGCTCGCCGCGCAACTGCACAGCATTCCCGAAACCGCCTTTCCCGACGGCCCCGTTGAACGGGTCGGCGCCATTCTCAACTACTCCCCCGCCGCCACCCGCGACGACGTGCTCATGGGCCTCGACGAAAGCGACCAGGGCTTCGCCGCCAAGGTGCGCAAAGCGATCTTCACCTTCGTCAACATCTCCGAACGGCTCAATCCCATCGACGTGCCCAAGATCACCCGCGATGTCGATCAGGCCGCGCTGATACAGGCACTGGCCCATGCCCAGACCGCCGACGAGACCCGCCTCTCCGCCGACTTCATCCTCGAAAACATGTCGAAACGCATGTCCGATGCCCTGCGGGAAGAGGTCGAGGCATTGGGCAAGGTCAAACCCAAGGACGGCGAAGCCGCCATGACCGAGGTGGTCAACGTCATCCGCACGCTCGAGGCCAGCGGCGAATTGCAACTCATCATTCCCGACGAGGAAGAAGAGGACGGTGGCTGAGGCTCAGTCCACCGGAAATATGAAGCATTTGTCGCGCCGGATGGTCAGCCACATCGGCGTGTCGTTCTGCGGTAGAAATACCGCCGGCACCGTCACCTTGAAGCGTGGTCCGCCGAATTCCATTTCGAACTCGACCAGGCTCTCGCCGCCCATGAACCGCGCCCGCTTCACCACGCCGCGCACCGCCGTGCCGTCGCTGATCGTTGGCACCGGCCCCTTGCCCGCGCGGTCGAAATCCAGCTTCACATGCTGCGGGCGCACCACGATCTCCACCGCCTGCCCGTCCGGCACACCGGGCGCCAGGAACTGGCCGAACGGCGTCTCGGCCAGCGCGCCATGCACCTCGCCGCGCACCACGTTCACGTCGCTGAAGAACGAAACCGCCGCGCGGTCCGCCGGCGCGTTGTAGATATTGTAGGGCGCGCCCTGCTGCACGATCCGGCCGTCGCGCATCAACGCGATCGTGTCGGCCATGCGCATCGCTTCCTCGGGCTCGTGCGTGACCAGCAAAACGGCGGTGTCCTGCTCGCGCAGGATCTCCAGCGTCTCATCCCGGATGCCGTCCCGCAGCCGGTTGTCGAGACCCGAAAACGGCTCGTCCATCAGCATGATCGAGGGCCGCGGCGCCAAGGCACGGGCCAGCGCCACCCGCTGCTGCTCGCCGCCCGACAACTCGTGCGGAAAATTCCGCGCATAGCCTTCCAGCCCCACGCGCTCCAGCAACTCGCCCACGCGCGCGGCCTTCTCGTCGGCCGTACCGCCAAGGCCGAATGCTACGTTCTCTCCTACGCGAAGATGCGGAAACAAAGCGAAGTCCTGAAACATCAGGCCGATATGGCGACGCTCGGGCGGCACGCGAAAGACGGTGTCGCAGACCAGCTTGCCATCGACCCAGATTTCGCCCGCGTCCTGCATCTCGACGCCCGCGATCATCCGCAGCGTCGTTGACTTGCCACAGCCCGACGGCCCCAGAAGGCACGTCACCTGCCCCGGCAGCACCGACAGCGACACGTCATCCACCACCAAGCGCCCGTCGTAACGGCGCACAAGGTTGCGTGTCTCAAGGCGCGGGGTGGGATCCTGCACGTCTGCCTCTTCGCTATCCCGATCAAATGCGTCGGGCTTGTCGTCGCAGATAGCAACCCCGCCTGCCCCGCGCAAGATGCCCGGCACCGCGCCCTTGCAAGCTCCGTCATCCGCGCACACCGGCTCCGAGCCAAATCGCACCGCCTCAAAGCGATCTCCTGCCGGCGCGCCCGCACCCGACGCCCTGCGCGATCGTTACCTGGGCCATACTCCGCGCGCCATCCCGCGATCTTTGCAAGTTCACGCCGATGTGCGCAGAGGTCAGTTTTTTCAGACTATCGCGGCACGACAGTTGTGCCTAACTGGATCGTACGAACGAGCAGCAAAAACAAAAAAACCATCTACGGAGCCTACCGATGCGAAAATACGTGATCTCCATACAGGTCGCCTTGATCGCCCTTCTGGCCATCACCGGCGCCCTGGCCAGCCCTGACACGCCCCCCGCCTGCCCGCTGGGCGAAACCGCGCAGGTCGAAACCTGCAAAAAATAACAGGTCTCAGCCGCCCCGCGCTTTCTCGATCGCGGGGCGGATCTGGCTCTCCATCACGCGCTCGGTGATCGGCCCCGGAAAGCGCAGCACGACCCGCCCCTCGCCGTCGATCACATAGGTCTCCGGCACGCCGTAAAGCCCCCAGTCCAGCGCCATGCGCCCGTTCGGATCCGCCCCGATGGCCGTGTAGGGATCGCCCAACTCTCCAAGAAACCCCAGCGCATTGCCCGGCTGATCCTTGTAGTTCACGCCGTAAATGGTGACGCCTTCCTCGGCCAGCGCCTCCAGATGCGGATGCTCCACCCGGCAGGGCGCGCACCAGCTGGCCCAGTAATTCACCAGCTTCACGCCGCCGCTGCGCAGGTCGGCATCGGTGAACGGCGTTTTGCCGTCCAGCGGCGTCAGCGCCACCGCCGGGGCCTGTTTGCCCTCGATGGCCGAGGGCAGCGCATCGGGGTCATCGCGCTGCATCCCGATATAGAACACCGCGGCCAGCGCCGCGAAGATCACCGGCGGCAATACCATCAGGAAAGAGGTTCTAGGCATCCGATTTCCGCTTTCTTTCAACGTCTTTCAACGCGTTCTTCACGCGCACCGACCGCCGCCAGCTGAACACGACCAGCGCGATCAACAGCACCAGCGACACCGCGTAGGATGACAGCACAGCCTCGGCGTATTTTCCAAGATCCGGCATCACGCCTCCATCCGGTCACGCGCCAGAAGCGCCCGCATCCGCCGCGCCCGGATCTCGGTTTGCGTGCGCAAAAACACCAGCGCGATGAACAGGAACACGAACCCCGCGATGCAAACCAGCAGCGGGAAATAGAACACGTCCGCCACGTTCTCTTCCTTGTCGAGGCTCAGCGACGCCCCCTGGTGCAACCCCTGGTTCCAGAACAGCACCGCATAGCGGCTCAGCAGGGCAAAGACCGACCCCACGATGCACAGGATCGAGGTCAGGTCAGCCGCCGTGTCGTCATTCTCGATGGCTTCCCACAGCGCGATGTAACCGAGGTAGAACAGGAACAGGATCAGGAACGACGTTAGCCGCGGGTCCCAAGCCCACCACGTCCCCCACATCGGCTGGCCCCAGATCGCCCCGGTGGCCAGCGCGATCACCGTCATCACCACGCCAACCGGGGCGGCCGCGCGGGCTGCCAATGCACTCACATGGTGCCGCCGCACGACCCAGATCAACGATGCCACCAGCATCATGATCCACGCGTTGATCGCCATCAGCGCGCTCGGCACATGCAGATAGATGATCTTGACGGTCGATCCCTGCCGGAAATCGTCCGGCGTGAAGAAGAACCCCCAGATCAGCCCCGTTACCAGACACAGCACCGCCAGCACCGACACCCACGGCAGAACCTTGTCGGTCGTGTCGATGAACTTCTTCGGGTTGGCGTATTCCCAGAGTGATGCCACGCGCGCAGATCCTTTCATTAACGCAGGTTGACCCTCAATACCGCAGCCGATGCAAAAGGCAAAAGCGCGATGGTGCCGCAGGTGATCCCCGCCAGCATCAGCATCGGCGTCGTGTAATCCTGCCCGTCCACGCCCCGCCGCGCCATCTCGGCGCCAAAGATCAACGTGGGTACGTAAAGCGGCAGCACCAAGAGGCTCAGCAACAGCCCGCCCCGGCGCAGCCCCACTGTCAGCGCCGCCCCGAACGCACCGATCATGCTCAGCGCCGGAGTGCCAAGGAGCAGTGACAGGACCAATGGCCCATAGCCCTGCACAGGCAGGCTCAACAACACGCCAAGCACAGGCGCCGCCAGCACCAGCGGCAATCCTGTCGTGATCCAGTGCGCCAGTCCCTTGACGGCGGCCACCGCCTCCATCGGCAGGGGCGCGGTCGCCAGCAAATCAAGGCTCCCGTCCTCCCAATCGAGGGCGAAGATCCGGTCGAGCGAAACCAAGCAGGCCAGCAGCGCCCCGATCCACAGGATGCCCGCTGCGATCCGCGACAACAATTCCGATTGCGGCCCCACGCCGAAGGGCACCAGCACCACGACGATCAGGAAAAAGGCCAGGCCCAGCCCGAACCCGCCCCCGGCCCGCACGGCCAGCCGTATGTCTCGCAGCAGCAGCGCCTTCACAGGAACGCCTCGTCGAAGTCATCCAGCCCCTGCCGCACCGCGCGAAACGGCGCCACGTCCAGCATCCTCGCCTCGTCCAGGCCCAGGTCGATATGCGTGGCCAGCACCGCGATGCCGCCCTCGCCCAGATGCGCCCGCACCACTGCGGCGAACATCCCCACCGCACGCGCATCAAGCGACACGGTCGGCTCGTCCAATATCCAGATCCCCCGGCCCGTCACCAACAGTCGAGCCAGCCCCAGCCGCCGCTTCTGCCCGGCCGACAGTAATCCCGCGGGCCGGTCTGCCAGTGCCTCCAGATCATAGGCCGCCAGGGCCCGGGAAATGTCTTTGCGGCCAAAGACCTGCGCCCAGAAGCTCAGGTTCTCCGACACGCTCAGCGCAGGCTTGATCCCGTCGGCATGGCCCGCGTAAACCACGCTGTCGGCCGGGTACTCTACGTCTCCCGAAACCGGCGGTTGCAACCCGGCCAGCGTCCGCAACAGCGTCGTCTTGCCCGCGCCATTAGGCCCGCGCAGCACCAGCGCCTCGCCCGCCGCCACGGCAAAGCTCAGACCGTCCAGCACCCGCACGCCGCCGCGCGCCACGCAAAGGTCCCGAACCGTCAGGCGCATCGCCGGCCCACCGCTCTCAGACCGGCAACAGGGCCACGGCCACGCGCCGCCCTTCCGAAATCAGCACGTTGTAAGTCCGCGCCGCGGCGGGCGAATTCATCGCCTCCACGCCGATGCCAGTCTCCTCCAGCGCGGTGCGGAACGTCCCCGGGACATGCGCCGTCTCGGCGCCCGTGCCGATGAACAGCACATCGACCTTGTCCACCAGGTCCATCAGCGACGCGCTGTCCTCGTACCCGCCCCAGGCTTTCACCCCGTCCGGGCCCACGCAGACCGCGCCCTCGACCGCCTCTCCACCCACGCGGAAAAAGCCGGGGCCATAGCCGTCGATCGGCTTCGCATCGGAAAAACTCACCTCGTTCAGGCGCATTGCGTCCTCCTCAGTCCCACAGCGGCAGGCCGGAAATGACCGCCAGCGCGATCACCCCGTAGGCGGCCCAGCGATACAGGCGCTCGCGCGTCGGGTCAAACAGGGCCTGCCCGATCAGCGTCGTCATCAGGTAGGGCACCGACATGACAACGGCTAGCAGGGTCAGTTCCCACGTCACCGCCCCCTGCCACAGCAGGTTGGCGATCAGGACCACGTCCAGTGCCGCCAGGAACAGGATCGTGTTGCCCCGCACCGACTGCACCGCCGCCTGGCCCGACAGGTAGAACAAAATCACCACCGGCCCCGTCAGGCCCGTCAGGCCCCCCACGACCCCCGCCGCGGCCCCTATCGCCAACAGACCCGGCTTGGTGATGCGGCGCGTATAACGCCAGCCAGCGATCAGCGCCGCCAGCATCCCCGCCGCAACGCCGGTGATGATCCAACGTACCGTGTCATTGTCCAGCAGGTCCAGCAGCGCCAGGCCCAGCGGCACCGTAACAAGGGCCGCCAGCACCAGGACACCGACCTCCTTCGGCTCCCCCTGCTGCCACGCCCGGCGCAGGATCACCGCGTTGCTTGCGATGCCCGTCAGCATGATCACCACGATCACTTCCTTGGGCGTGAGGAAGATATTGGCCACCGGCACCACGATCAGCGCCGTGCCAAAGCCGGTGAACCCGCGCACCAGCCCCGCGACACCGATGGCGAAACACAGCCAGACCAGCCCCGGGGTGGCCAGCACCCCGCTCAGGACCTCAGGCATCTATATTCGCGAACTGCGTCCCGGCATTTGCGTCGGGCTTCGACCAGTCGCGTTTGACCCCCAGCCACAGCAGTACCGTGCTGGCCACGAAAACCGAACTGTAAGTGCCTACGATCACGCCCCAGATCATCGCGAAGACGAAGCCACGGATCACGTCGCCGCCCAGAATGAACAGTGCCAGCAGCGCCAGCAGCGTGGTGACAGAGGTCATCATCGTTCGGCTCAGCGTCTCGTTGATCGAGATGTTCAGCACTTCCTTCAGCGGCTTCTTCTTGTATTTTCGCAGGTTCTCGCGCACCCGGTCAAAAACAACCACCGTGTCGTTCAGCGAATAGCCCACGATGGTCAGCAGTGCCGCGATGATCGCAAGGTCGAACTGGATCTGCACCTCCGAGAAGATGCCGATGGTCAGCACCACGTCATGTACCAATGCTATGACCGCGCCCAACGCGAACTGCCACTCGAACCTCAGCCAGATATAGACCAGCACCGCGCCGATGGCCAAAAGCACCGCGATCACCGCCGTCTGGATCAGTTCGCCCGACACTTTCGGTCCGACGCTCTCGACCGAGGTAAAGGTCAGGTCGGGCACCACCTCCTGCAACGCCGCCTCGACCTCCGCTATGGTGGCCGCCGACACGCTTTCCTGATCATCCTGCGCCTGGATGCGGATCATGGTCACGTTCTCGTCCGGACCAAAGGTCGGGTCGAACACCTCGGTGATGCTCACGTCGCCCAGCTCCAGCGGCGTGATGGCGTCGCGGTACTGCCCCACGTCCACCGTCTCGGCGCTCTGTGTGCGGATCGTCGTTCCGCCGCGGAAATCGATGCCGAAGTTCAGCCCCTGCAACAGGAACGAGACCAGAGCGACCACGATCAGGACCCCCGACAGGCCCAGCGACAGCTTCCAGCGCTTGAAGAAATTCCAGTCGGTGAACGTCGGCACCAGCTTCAGCGACCGTCCCTGCAACACGGTCTTGGGCCGCTTGCGCTCGAACCACATGACCGCGATCAGGCGCGTGACGAAGATCGCCGTAAAGACCGAGGTGATGATCCCCAGCCCCAGCGTTATGGCAAAGCCCCGCACAGGGCCGGAGCCCATGGCGTACAGTATCAGCGCGGTGATGAAGGTGGTGATGTTCGCGTCCGTGATCGCGCTCAGCGCTCTTTCGTAGCCAAGCTGGATCGCCCGCGACGCGCCCTTGGCGGTCTTCATCTCTTCCCGGATACGCTCGAACACCAGCACGTTGGCGTCCACGGCCATCCCGATGGTCAGCACGATCCCCGCGATGCCGGGCAATGTCAGCGTGGCCCCGATCAGGCTCAGGAGGCCGAATATCAGCCCCACGTTGATGATCAGCGCGATATTGGCAAACAGACCGAACACGCCATAGCTCGCCCACATGAAAACCAGCACCATCACGAAGGCCACGATGCACGCGATCTGACCTGCCGCGATGCTGTCGGCGCCCAGTTCCGGCCCGATTGTGCGCTCTTCGAGGAATTCAAGCTCTGCGGGCAGCGCACCCGCGCGCAGCAACACGGCAAGGTTCGTGCTGTCCTCTACCGTGAACTGCCCGGTGATGATGCCGGTGCCGCCGGGGATATGCGCCTGGATCACCGGCGCGCTGATCACCTCGTTGTCCAGCACGATGGCAAAGGGGTTGCCGATGTTCTCGGCGGTATAGTCCCCGAACTGCCGCGCCCCCGTGGGGTTGAAGCGGAAGGAAACCGCCGGCCGCCCGTTCTGGTCGAAATCGGGCTGCGCATCCACCAACTGTTCGCCCGTCACCACCGGCGCACGCTCCAGGATGTAGAACACGCCCTCCTCGTCCACCGAGGGCAGGATCTCGTTTCCGCCGCCCGGGTTCTCGTTGCCGTTCGTCGTGCGGCTCACAACCGGCTGGAATGTCAGCTGCGCCGTGGTGCCGATGATGTCCTTCAACTCCGCCGCACTGCCCACGCCCGGCACCTGGATCAGGATGCGGTCGGCTCCCTGCCGCTGGATCGTGGGCTCGCGCGTGCCCATCTCGTTGATGCGGCGTTCGATGATCTCGCGCGCGGTGCGCACGGTCTGCTCATCGCTGGCCTGCCGTTCGGCCTCGCTCAGCGTGACGACAATCGCGTCGCCCTCGACATTGACCGCGATGTCGTTCTGCCCCGCCCCAGTGACACTGGCCACCGGACGTGCCAGCCCGCGCACAAGGCTCGCGGCGTGCTCCGCCTCGCCGGGATTCTCGACCAGCCGTATGCGCAATTCCGGCGCGTCGGTGTCCTGCAGGCGGATCGGCCCCACCCGGTCGCGCTCCTCGCGCAGCAAATCGCGGATCTCCGGCCACATCGCCTCGATCCGCGCGTCATAGACGTCCTCGACCTGCACTTCCGCCAGCAGATGCGCCCCACCCCGCAGGTCGAGACCAAGGTTCACCAGCCCAGAAGGCAGCCAGTCGGGCCACATCTCGGCCTGTTCCTGCAGCCCCTCGCCTTCGCCGCCCATCTCAAGCGCCATGGTGGCGTCGTTATGGGTCTCGACCCGGGAATAGAACGCGTTGGGCATCGCCAAAGCCAAGCCCAAGGCCACGACGCCCCAAATCACCACACGTTTCCAAAGGTCGATCTGAAGCATCTGTAGTGCCTTTTATGTCTCTAGAGGGTCTGTCGGCCGGGCTGAGCGCCCCGAAATCAGTCGGCGGGCTCGGTCTTGGACAGAACCTGCGCCACGGTGTTGCGCACGATGCGCACCTTCACGCCCTCGGCGATCTCCACCTCGATCTCCTCACCTTCCTTCACGCGGGTCACCTTGCCGATCATCCCCCCCTGCGTGACGATCTGGTCACCCTTGCGCAGTGCGGCCACCATCGCCTGGTGCTCTTTCATCTTCTTCTGCTGCGGACGGATTAGAAGGAACCACATGATCGCGAAGATCAGGATGAGCGGGATGAATTGGCCAATGGCTTCCATGCGAATCTTATTCCTTTTCGGGCTTTGCGAGCACCCCGGCCCGCGTTTGCGCGAACCTAAGTCCGGCTTTTGCGTTTTGCAAGGCGCGAACCGGGGGGCCTGCGGCAATGTCGCAGGGGCGCCGCAAACGCCTGTATATGGAATAAATCGGCTATTATCCCTCGCGCGTTACTTGCTACAACCCACCCCACGACTCAACCTGACGCAAGGACCAAGACGATGCACGACATCCGCGCCATCCGCGAAAACCCCGCCCAGTTCGACGCCGCCATGGCCCGTCGCGGGGTGTCGAGCGCGTCGTCCGAGATCCTCGCGCTGGACGAGGACCGCCGCGCCAAGATCCAGGCCGCCGAGACCGCGCAGGCCGATCAGAACAAGGCCTCCAAGGAAGTGGGCGCCGCCAAGGCCAAGGGCGACGAGGCCGAGTTCGAGCGCCTCCGCGCGCTCGTGTCCGAGAAAAAGGCCGAGGTCGCCGCGATGCAATCCGAGGCCAAGGCGCTCGACCAGAAGCTGACCGACCTTTTGATGACCCTCCCCAACCTCGCGCTCGACGACGTGCCCGAGGGCGAGGACGAGGACGACAATGTCGAACTGAAACGCTGGGGCACCCCCGCGAGTTCGACTTTACCCCGGTCGAGCATTACGACCTCGCCGGCGTCAAACCCGGCATGGATTTCGAGCTGGCCGCGAAACTCTCCGGCTCCCGCTTCGTGGTGCTCTCGGGCGCAGTCGCCCGCATCCACCGGGCGCTGGCGCAGTTCATGATCGACACCCATGTCGAGGAAAACGGCCTGTCCGAGACCTGGACCCCGTTCTGGTCCGCCCCGAGATGATGTACGGCACCGGGCAACTGCCCAAGTTCGGCGAGGACAGCTACGAGACCACCAATGGCTGGTGGCTGGTGCCCACCGCCGAGGTGACGCTGACCAACATCGTCAACGGCTTGGTGGTGGACGAAGACACCCTGCCCCGCCGCTATGTCGCCCACACCCAGTGCTTCCGCTCCGAGGCCGGCAGCGCGGGCAAGGACACCGCCGGCATGCTGCGCCAGCACCAGTTCGAGAAGGTCGAGATGGTCTCGGTCACCCATCCCGACACCTCCCTCGATGAGCACGAGCGTATGACGAACTGCGCAGAAGGCATTCTCGAACGCCTCGGCCTGCCCTACCGCACCATCGTGCTCTGCACCGGCGACATGGGCTTCGGCGCGCGCAAGACCCATGACATCGAGGTCTGGCTGCCCGGTCAGGGCACCTTTCGCGAAATCAGCTCGGTCTCCGTTTGCGGCGATTTCCAGGCCCGACGCATGAATGGCCGGTTCAAGCCCGCGGATGGCGGCAAGCCGCAATTCGTGCATACGCTCAACGGCTCTGGCCTTGCCGTGGGCCGCTGCCTGATCGCGGTGCTGGAAAACGGCCAGCAGGCGGACGGCTCGGTCGACCTGCCCGAGGCCCTGCACCCCTACCTGCGCGGCAAGACCCGGCTTCTGGCGGACGGTACGCTGGGCTAAGCCGCCCGAACGCCTCCGGCGTCCCCACGCGTCCCGGGCTTGACCCGGGACCTCTTCTTTCACGTGCGATGCCCACCGCCCGCCACATTGACCAATCCTTAACCGTCCCGCGGCATCCTTACCGCCGTGAAACAAATTTTGTATATACGCCGTATTGACGCAAAATATACATGCGTCATAAATTCGTTACATGAAAACTGAAAAGCACACCCTCGCGGCGGCGGCTTTTCTGGTAACGAGCACGCTGGCCGCTCCATCGAACGCCCTGTCCCTCGCCGAGCAGGCACAGGCCTTCGCCACCTGCGCCGGGCGCTACTCCGCCATGGCCACGCGCCAAAGCGCGACCCACAATCCCGACAGCGACGCGACCCGGCAGTTGCAAACCAGCTTCGAATCCCTGTTGGAGGCCACCCTGCCCCATGCCGCCGAGGCCGGCATAGACCCGCGCCGCGCCCGCAGCTGGCAGGCGTCGGGCTGGTCCGAAATGGCCCACCTCATGCGCCTGCAACAACGCAGCGCCGACGTCACCCATGCCGACCGCGCCGCCCGCGACATGCGCCGCCGCCTCTCCACCTGCCGCCGGCTCATCCTCTGACGCGGCAATTTCCGCGCCGCGCCCACTGGTCATTCCGCGCCCGTCAGCCTAGGTTGCATTCCTGAAACCGCAGCGTGACAGGGCCCCGCAGAATGGCGCAATCCGACAACCCCGCCGATCCGTTCAAAAAGGCGCTGGCCGAGGCCACCAAGGTACTGGCCGACGACCCGGAACTGAACGTCTCATACTCGGTCGATCCCGCCGGGGTGTCGGGCGATTCCATGCGCCTGCCCCAGATCAGCCGCCGCATGACCAAGGACGAGGTGCTGCAGGCCCGCGGCACCGCCGATGCGCTGGCCCTGCGCCACAAGTATCACGACGCGGGCACGCATACCCGCTACTGCCCGCCCGGCGACATGGCCCGCGACCTTTACGAGGCGATGGAAACCGCCCGGTGCGAGGCGATGGGCGCGCGCCACATGCCCGGCACCGCCGGCAATATCGACGCCAAGATCGGCGCCGAGGCCCGCCGCCGCGGCTATGACCAGATCACCGACCCCGCCGAGGCGCCGCTGGCCAACGCCGCGGGCTACCTCATCCGCCACCTCGCCACCGGGCGCGAGCTGCCTGACGGCGCGCGCAACGTCATGGAACTCTGGAAGGGCTTCATCGAGGAACAGGCCGGCGGCACGCTCGAAAACCTCCAGGCCAAGCTCTCCGACCAGTCCGAATTCGCCCGCTTCGCCCGCCAGATCATCGACGACCTGGGCTATGGCGATCAGCTGGGCGACGACCCCGACGCGCTCGACGACGACGAGCAGGAGCAGGAGGCCGAAACGGACCAGGACGAAGAGGAACAGCCCGACAGCACCGGCGAGGATGACAGCGACGAGGCCGAGGCCGACGCCGATCCCGAGCAATCCCAGGACCAGCAGCAGGACGAGGCGCAGGCCCAGGTCAGCATGGACGACATGGCCGACCAGGAACAGGGCGACGAGACCGAGATGCCCGAAGGCGAGGCGCCGCTCGATCCCCCCGCGCCCCAGCCCTTCTCGGACGCCGACCCGAACTACGCCGTCTACAATTCCAACTTCGACGAGGAAATCCACGCCGAGGACCTCGCCGAGCCGATCGAGCTCGAACGCCTCCGCGCCTTCCTCGATCAGCAGTTGGAGCCGCTCAAGGGCGCCGTCAGCCGGCTCGCCAACAAGCTGCAACGCCGCCTGCAGGCGCAACAGAACCGCTCCTGGGAATTCGACCGCGAGGAAGGCATCCTCGACGCCGGCCGCCTCGCCCGCGTGGTGGCCAACCCCACCACGCCGCTCAGCTTCAAGGTCGAAAAGGACACGGAATTCCGCGACACCGTCGTCACGCTCCTGCTGGACAATTCCGGCTCCATGCGGGGCCGTCCCATATCCATCGCCGCCATTTGCGCCGACGTCCTTGCCCGCACGCTGGAACGCTGCAACGTCAAGGTCGAGATCCTCGGTTTCACCACCCGCGCCTGGAAAGGCGGCCAGAGCCGCGAAAGCTGGCTGAACGAAGGCCGCCCGCAACTGCCCGGCCGCCTCAACGACCTGCGGCACATCATCTACAAGTCCGCCGACGCGCCGATGCGCCGCACCCGCGCCCATCTGGGCCTGATGATGAAAGAGGGCCTGCTGAAGGAGAACATCGACGGCGAGGCGCTGGAATGGGCGCATCGCCGCCTCGCGGGCCGCCGCGAGGCCCGCAAGATCCTGATGGTCATCTCGGACGGGGCGCCGGTGGACGATTCCACCCTCTCGGTGAACCCGGCGAACTACCTTGAAAAGCACCTGCGCGACGTGATTGCCATGGTCGAGCGCCGCAAGCAGGTGGAACTTCTGGCCATCGGCATCGGTCATGACGTCACGCGCTATTACAACCGCGCCGTCACCATCACCGACGCCGATCAACTGGCCGGGGTGATGACCGAACAGCTCGCCGCGCTCTTCGACAGCGACCCGCGCGCCCGCGCCCGCGTGATGGGCATGCGCCGCGCCAGCTAGGCCCCTGAAGGATCTACGAATCCTCGCCGTCGCGCATGCGGAATTTTGCAAAATTCCGCGCTGGAAAATTCAATTTTCCAATCCGATTTCTTGCAAGAAATCGGCCCCTGTCACAGCCGCACTTGCACTTCACCCCGCGCGGCCCTAGCACTTTGCCCATGACAGATTTGCCCGACACCGTCTTCCAGTCCTTTTCCGGATCCTCCTCGCCCGACCAGGGCCCACCGCGCCTGAAACTCCTGCGCGCTGAACTGGAGCGTGACGGCATCGACGGCTTCATGATCCCCCGCGCCGACGCGCATCAGGGCGAGTACGTGGCGCCCGGAGACGAGCGGCTGGCCTGGCTCACCGGCTTTACCGGCTCCGCGGGCTTCTGCATCGTGCTGCGGGATATTGCCGGCGTCTTCGTCGACGGCCGCTACCGGGGTCAGGTCCGCGCCCAGGTCGACACCGATCACTTCACCCCCGTCGACTGGCCCGACACGCGGCCCGCCGGCTGGCTGAAGACCCACCTGCCTCGGGGCGGCACCGTGGCCTATGACCCGTGGCTCTACACGCCCGAGCAAATCGCCGCGATCGAGGAGGGCCTCAAGGGCACGCAAATCACACTCAAACCCACCGACAACCTCATCGACCGCACCTGGCCCGACCGCCCTGCCCCGCCCACGGGCGCCGTGCGCGTCTACCCCGACGACCTCGCCGGCAAATCCCATGCCGACAAGCGCCGCGAGCTTGCCGCAACCCTGCGCGCGGACGGCCATCGCGCCGCCATCCTCACCCTGCCCGATTCCATCGCGTGGCTTCTGAACATCCGCGGCAGCGACATCCCCCGCAACCCGATCCCCCACGCCTTCGCCATCCTGCACGACGACGCGGCACTGGACCTTTTCATCGACCCGGCCAAGCTCGACAACGCCGTGCGCACCCATCTGGGCGACGATGTCACCCTCGCCATGCCGCAGGATTTCACCCCGGCCATCAGCGCACTCTCCGGCCCCGTCCGGCTCGACCGCGGTTCGGTGCCCCTGCGCATCGTGTCCCTGCTCGAGGATGCAGGAACCGAAATCGCCTATGACGGCGACCCGTGCATCTTGCCCAAGGCCTGCAAGACCGACGCCGAGATCGCCGCCACGACCGAGGCGCATCTGCGCGACGCCGCCGCCATGTGCACTTTCCTTGCATGGTACGACGCACAATCGCCCGGCACGATCACCGAGATCGACGTGGTGAAAATGCTCGAGGCCTGCCGCCGCGCCACCGGCGCCCTGCTCGACATCTCCTTCGACACCATCGCCGGCTCCGGCCCGCACGGCGCCCTGCCGCATTATCGCGTCTCGGAGGCAACCAACCGCACCCTGCAAGAGGGTGACCTGCTGGTGCTCGACAGTGGCGGGCAATATCAGGATGGCACAACCGACATTACCCGTACGCTCGCCGTGGGCCAGCCGGGCGACACCGAACGCGCTGCGTTCACCCGCGTGCTTCAAGGCATGATCGCCATGAGCCGCGCGCGCTGGCCCAGGGGCCTTTCGGGCCGCGACCTCGACGCCATCGCGCGCTATCCTCTATGGCTGGCCGGGCAGGATTACGACCATGGCACCGGCCACGGCGTCGGCGTGCATCTGTGCGTCCACGAGGGCCCGCAGCGCCTGTCGCGCGCCTCGACCGAGCCGCTCAAACCCGGCATGATCCTGTCGAACGAGCCGGGCTACTACCGCGAGGGCGCCTTCGGCATCCGCATCGAGAACCTCGTTGTCGTCACCCCCGCACCCGCCCTGCCCGATGGCGACCACACGCGTGAAATGCTGCACTTCACCACACTCAACTACGTACCCGTCGACCGCCGCCTCATCGATGCGGACACGCTCACCGGCACGGAACTCGAGTGGCTGAACGACTACCACGCCACCTGCCGCACCCGGATCGGGCCGCGCCTCGACACCACCGCGCGCCACTGGCTGGAACAGGTGACCGCCCCTCTGTGACATCCCCCTGTCACACGGACGGGTCACACAAGCGCGGGCCAACGGGTTGACACCGGGCCGCGTCCCGGTGCCTATGACACAACACGAGGGAAGGAAGAAAAGACATGGCAGCGATCACGATCCACAAGGCAGAGGGCACATGGACGGTCCGCGCAGGCGGCGCGGTGCTGGTCGAAAGCAGGAACGCACTGGTTCTGGCCGAGGATGGCCTGAACGACGTCATCTATTTCCCCCGCGAAGACATCGCCATGGCCTTCCTCGACGAAAGCGACCACCGCACGACCTGCCCGCACAAGGGCGAGGCCCGCTATTTCTCGATCGTCACCAAAAGCAAGACTTTGGAAAACGCCGCCTGGAGCTACGAGGACCCCAAGTCCGACGTGGCCCGCATAAAGGACCACCTCGCCTTCTACTCTTCCGATGACGTGACGGTGGAAAAGGTCTGACGCGCCAGATTATTCGTACGAATAATCTTACCTGAAATTCTTCGTACGAAGAATTTCAGGCCCCCGCGACCATACCGCGCCGCGCTCGTCGGCACGGGAACGGCACCAGCTTCTCGCTCTCTTCATCCCACAGCTTGAGCCGGAAACTCGCCAGCGCCTCGCGCCAGCGGATCTCGTCATGCACCCGCAACTCGTCGGGCAGGTTCTTCTGTGCCCGGCGCAGATTATAGGACGGGATCTGCGGGTTGTAGTGATGCAGATCGTGATAGGCGATGTTGCCCGTCCCGATATCCCACCAATGCCCCAGGTCCAGGCTCGACGAGCCTTCCAGCGTCGCCTTGCGGAAATCGAGGTCGGGCTTGCGGTCCCAGTAGGTGTCCTCGAAATTGTGCTGCAAGTAGACCAGGAACACCCCGATCACGCCGGCCAGCAATGCGCTCGTGCCCAGCACCACCAGCCCCGGCACGCCCAAGAACGTCCAGACAATGGCGACATATGCGGCGACGGCCAGGTTGTGCGCAACCACGCCCCACGGACCCACCTTCATGGTGTTCACCGGCCAGCGATAGGCGATGAAATAAGCGTAGATGCCGCCCAGGCTCAGCATCACGACCGGGTTGCGATAGATCCGGTACCACGTCCGCGTCCAGACCCCTGCCTCGCGCCATTCCTGCAAGGTCATGGTATAGACCTCGGTGGTCTCGCGGTGCTCCAGGTTGCCGAGATAGGCATGGTGCTGGTTGTGATTGAACTGCATCACCCGGTAGGGCGTCAGCGAAAACACCGACAACACATGCCCCGCCACGTCGTTCAGCCATCGTGTCGCGAAGAGCGAGTAATGCCCGCAATCATGCTGCAACACGTAAAGCCGCACCGACGCGAAGGCCAGGATGACCACGCAGGGCAGCACCGCCCACCATGCAGGCCACGCCCACGCGCCCAGGCCCAAGGCGGCGAAGTAGACCGCGAAACTCGCGCCATAGCTGAGCGCGCCCATCGCGTCGGACTTGCGCGTGTAATCCCTCAGGTAATCGCGGATTGTCATGGCGAAACGCCTCCACAGGCAGGAAATCCGTCAAAAAACGTAACCAGAAACACCCTTTACAGGTTCAATTTGAAACTATTTCAGTCATTTGCAAGAGTCGGCAGCGAAATTCCGTCAAGCCGCCTCCCGCAGCGAAAAATGAGAGGCATCATGTTCAAGGTCAAGGCCGTCTTCGCGCTCGTCGCCGCCATTCTCTTCGCCCTGTCCCCGGTCTACAGCGCCGGCTTCAACGGGTTCAGCGCCGACCAGTTCCCGATCCCGCAGGACAACCCCCGGTGCAGCCCGCGGGCTATGCTTTCTCGATCTGGGGGCTGATCTATATCTGGCTTCTGGCCGGGGCGCTCTTCGGGCTCTTGAACCGCCACGACGATCCCGCCTGGGACACCATGCGCTGGCCCTATATCGCCAGCCTCGTCATCGGCGCGGCCTGGATCCCGGTGGCCAATATCAATCCCGCCTGGGCGACGGTCCTGATCTGGATCATGTGGGCCACCGCAGCGCTGGCCTTCCTGCGCATGGGGCACCGCGACCGGATCTGGCTGCGCGCGCCCATAGCCCTTTATACCGGCTGGCTCACGGCGGCATCCTGCGTGGCGCTCGGCCTCTTTCTGGCGGGCTACGGCTATGTCTCTGAACAGACCGCCGCCCTCGCCATGATCGCGCTTGCCCTCGTGCTGGCCGCCATTCTGCTGACGCTGCGCCCCGACACGCCGGAATACGCCGTCGCGGTCGTCTGGGCCCTGATCGGCATCGGCGTCGCCAATGCCGAGCCCGTCAACTGGCCGGTGCTGGCGCTCTGCGCCGCGGGCCTCGTCGCATTGTCGGTGCTGGCCCTGCGCACGTCCCGCGCCTAGCCCTGCCCGCGCCCCTTGATGTGCTTGCGCAGCTTCGACGGCCCGGCCTTTTTCTTGGCCTTGTAGGGGTTCTTGTCCGACTGTGACCGCAGGGTCAGGCGGATGGGCGTGCCCGGCATGTCGAAATCGTCGCGCAACCCGTTCACCAGATAGCGCGAATAGCTCGCCGGCATCTTGTCGGGATGGCTGCACATCACCACGAACCCGGGCGGCCGTGTCTTGGCCTGGGTCATGTAGCGCAGCTTGATGCGCCGCCCGCCTGGCGCGGGGGCGGGTGCGCCTCCAGCATCCCCGTCAGCCAGCGGTTGAGCCGCGCGGTGCTGACCCTCCGGTTCCACACGTCATAGGCCTTCTCGACCGCGGCACGCAGCCGGTCCAGCCCCTTGCCCGTCTTGGCCGAAACCGTCACCAGCGGCGCGCCGCGCAGCTGCGGCAACAGCCGCTCGAACGCCTCGCGCAGGTCGCGCAGCTTGCCCTGCTTGTCGTCTTCGATATCCCACTTGTTCACCGCCACGACCACCGCCCGACCCTCGCGCTCGGCCAGGTCGGCGATACGCAAATCCTGCTGCTCGAACGGAATGGCGGCGTCCAGCAGAACCACCACGACCTCGGCGAATTTCACCGCGCGCAGCCCGTCGCTCACCGACAGTTTTTCCAGCTTTTCCTGTACCTTGGCCTTCTTGCGCATCCCCGCAGTATCGAAGACCCGCATCGGCAGCCCGTCCCAGTCCGTCTGCAACGAAATCGCATCCCGCGTGATCCCGGCCTCCGGCCCGGTCAAAAGCCGGTCCTCGCCCAGGATCCTGTTTATCAGCGTGGACTTGCCCGCGTTGGGCCGCCCCACAACCGCCACCTGCAGGGGGCGCGCCTTGGTGGGCTTGCGCACACCGTCGGGATCGGCCTCGCCATCCTCGTCCACGGCCACGTCCACCTCGGGGGCTTCCGCCTCGGCCCGCTCGGCATAGCCGTCGGCCAGCGGCAAAAGCGCGGTGTAAAGGTCGTGCATCCCCTCGCCATGCTCGGCCGACAGGCGAATGGGCTCACCCAGCCCCAGGCTGTAGGCCTCCAGCACACCGGCATCCGCCGCGCTGCCCTCGGACTTGTTGGCGGCGACAAAGACATGGTCCGCCCGCTTGCGCAGGATCTCGGCGAACATCTCGTCCAGCGCGGTCACCCCGGCCCGCGCATCGATCAGGAACAGGCACACATCGGCCATGTCCACCGCCCGCTCGGTCAGCTTGCGCATCCGGCCCTCGAGGCTGTCGTCGGTGGCATCCTCCAGCCCCGCGGTGTCGATCACCGTGAAGCGCAGGTCGGCCAGCCGCGCATCCCCTTCCCGCAGATCGCGCGTCACGCCGGGCTGGTCGTCGACCAGCGCCAGCCGCTTGCCCACAAGCCGGTTGAACAGCGTGGATTTGCCCACGTTGGGGCGGCCCACGATTGCCAGTGTGAAACTCATCTTGTCAGGCTCCGGATCGGATGAACCGCGCGGACCCTGCGCATCAGGGCCCTTGAGGCCGCCCAGTTACACCATGTCCGGCTTAACGGAAAGCCATCAACTGGCCCTTGGACGACACGACATAAAGCGTGCCTCCGGCCACCACCGGGTTGGTCGTCGCTCCGCCCGGCATCTGCACCTGGCCCAGCGCCGCGCCGTTCGTGGGGTCATAGAATCGCATCAACCCGTCGCTCGACGCGATGATCAGGCGGCCACCGGCAATGATCGGCCCGTGATGGGCAAATATCCGCGCCTGTTTCTTGGGCTTCGACTTGGTGAAGAACGGCAGTTTCACGCCCCACAGCCGCCGCCCGTCGGATTTTGCCAGCCGCAACAATTCGTTTCGGTCCGACACCATGAAGATGGAATCACCCGCCGGCCACACCCGGTTCAGCGGTCCGTCCGCTGCAGTCCACAGCCGCTCGCCATTGCCCAGGTTCAGTGCCACGGTCCGCCCGGTATGATTGCCCGCAAAGATCGTGTTGCCGTCGATCACCGGGTCGCCGGTGACATCGGCGATCTGCCCGCTGGAATAGCCCTGCCGCCTGCCCGCGATCTGCGCCGTCCAGCGCCGCAGCCCGCCTTTCAGGAACGCGCCCTGCACCTCGCCCGAGCCGAAACCGAAGACCACGTACTTGTCCGTCACCGCAGGCGACGGCGCGCCCAGAACGTTCTGGATGTCCGGCGTCGCCTCCAGCTGCCAGGCGATGCGGCCGTCGGTGCGGTCCAGCGCCCAGGCCAGCTCGTCGCCCGCCACCACGTAAACCAGGTCGCCCGCCACCGTGGGGCTGCCCGATCCGGTCGCGCGCAGGTTCTGCTGCCATTGCTGGGTGCCTGTCGAAGCATCCAGCGCGGTCAGCAGGCCAAAGCCGGACGACACGAAAAGCTGTCCGTTGTCATAGGCCAGACCGCCGCCGCTGCCATCGATGCTGCTGTCGTTCGCGGGCACCAGGTCGCGGGTCCAGACCTGCTGGCCCGCGGTGGTAAAGGCCGAGACCTGCGCTCGTGCATCGAGCGTGTAAACCATGCCACCGCCCACCACCGGGTCGGCGGTGATGCGCGACTTGCGCCCATCGCCCTGCCCGATGTTGGCCGTCCAGGCCAATTGCGGCGTGCCGCGCAGCGCCGGATGCGCCACGCGGGTGCGGGCGTTGGAAATACTCTGGGCCCAGCTGGCGTTGCTACGGGCCGCCGGCAGGGCCAGAGGCGGCACGCTGCCCGTCACCGTCTGCGCCGCCAGATCCGGCTCGCCCTGCTCGGTCTGAAGGATCTCGCTGATCTCCTGGCGTTCGCCGGTCAGGATGTTTTCCTTCTTGGTACAGGCCGCGACGAGGCACAGCGCACTCAGGCCAATCACTCCCGCTAACGTCTTCACCGCTGTCGCCCCCGTACTTGTCCTCGCGTCGGCCCGGGTCCGGGCCTGGGTCACGCCTAGTTGCCGTCGGTCGTGCCGCCCGGCTCCTCTTCAATGTCACCGTCCAGCGCAACAATCAACTGCTCGGCGCGCCGACGCAAGCCCGCTGTGGCTTCCGCACTCTCGTAGATCCCGCGCAGCCGCTCCAGCGCAGCGTCCCGGTCGCCGGCCTCCAGATCGACCAGCGCAAGCTGCTCCTCGGCCAGCAGACGCACGATCCCGCCGCTCGCCGCCATGCCTTCCAGCCGGGCGCGCTTGTCCTCGTTGCTCAGGCCCGACCCGGGCAGGGCCACGGCCTTCAGGGTCGCGATCTGGCGATAGACCAGCGGAACATCGGGCGAATCCGCCAGCGTCAACAGCTGCTCGACCGACTCCGGGGCAATCTCCGCCCCGCTCTCTCCCGCCGCCAGCAGCCCGACAATGGCCTTCGCCCCGCCGGTTTCGGGCTGGATGGCGTCCAGCGCCGCGGTGCGGGCCGCGCGGTCCTCCTCGCCCAGCGCCGCGATGATCGCATCGCCCAGCGCCTGCGCCTCGGCCCGCTCCTGCGCCTTGTGCCATTCGTTGTAGGCCGCGCCGCCCACCAGCAACAGGACCGCCAGAATGCCGATCCATCCGTACCGCTTGAAATTCCGGTACAGGCGGTCGCGGCGAACCTCTTCGGTCACCTCGTCGATGAAACTGTCAGACTGGCTCACTCCGGGCTGCCTTTCCTTGCGATTTCGCCCCTCTTACCGTGTCGTTCCGGCCCTGCCAAGGGGCGCGCGGCCCGCTCTGCCGGCCAGCGCCCGCACGGACCCGTAGACCGGCTTGATCATTCCGCTGAAAAGAACTAATCTGAACTCGATAGTTCAGCGCATAACGCACCAAGACGCATGGCCTTGCGGGCCAAGTGCCTGTAAACACATGTAGACGACGCTCAGAAAGCCTTTCCATGCGACTGTTTCCCATTCTCGCCGCCATTTTGGTCAGCGCAATGATCTATGCCCTCGTGATGGAACGCGAGCGCATTGCGGCACTTTTCGCCGCAGAGGGGGATACCGAACAGACCGCCGCGGTCACGCCGGAGACCGAAGAGGCCGAACCGCTCGCCGAAACCGAGGCAGAACGCGATGGCACCGTCGGTGTCGTCGCCCTGCGCTCCACCGCCCGCACCATCGACAGCGCCGTCACTGTAAGGGGCCAGACCGAGGCCGACCGCCAGGTCGAACTGCGGGCCGAAACCGCGGGACAGATCGTCTCGGATCCCATTCGCAAGGGCGCCTTCGTGGACGAAGGCCAGACCCTCTGCCAGCTCGACCCCGGTACGCGCGAGGCCAACCTGGCCGAGGCGCTGGCCCGCCTGGCCGAGGCCAAGTCCCGCATCCCCGAAGCCGAGGCCGCCGTACCCGAGGCCGAGGCCCGCATCGAGGAAAGCCGCGCCCGCCTGGTCGAGGCCCGCGCCGTGCTCAGCGAGGCAGAGATAAACGCCAACGCCGCCGACAAACTCTCCACCGACGGCTTCGCCTCGCAAACCCGCGTGGCCCAGACCAAGGCCGCCGTCGAAGGCGCCAAGGCCCAGATCACCAGCGCCGAGGCCGCACTCAAGGCGGCCCAATCCCGACAGGAAACCGCCGCCGCCGGCATCGAAGCGGCCCGCTCCGGCGTACAAAGCGCCGAGGCCGCCGTGGCCTCCGCCCGCAAGGAAATCGACCGGCTGACCATCAAGGCGCCCTTCTCCGGCCTGCTGGAATCCGACACCGCCGAGCTTGGCAGCTTCCTTCAGGCCGGCACGCTCTGCGCCACCGTGATCCAGCTCGATCCGATCATGCTGGTGGGCTACGTCCCCGAAACCGAGATCGGCAAGGTCAGCCTCGACGCCCCCGCCACCGCCCGGCTGGCCTCGGGTGGCACCGTCAAAGGCACCGTTACCTTCATCTCCCGCGCCGCCGATCCCACCACCCGCACCTTCCGCGTCGATATCCGCGTCCCGAACGAGGATCTCTCCCTGCGCGACGGCCAGACCGCCGAGATCCGCATCGACTCCGCAGGCGTCAAGGCGCATCTCCTGCCGCAATCGGCCCTCACGCTCGACGATGACGGCGCTCTCGGGGTCCGCATCGTGACCCCGGACAAGACGGCCCGGTTCAAGCCCGTGACCCTGCTGCGCGACAGCCCCACCGGTGTCTTCGTCACCGGCCTCGACGAGACCTCCGACGTCATCATCATCGGTCAGGAATTCGTCGCCGACGGCGTGCCGGTGAAACCCGCCTACCGCGAGGCGATCCAATGACCGGAATCGTCGACTGGGCCTCGCAACGCGCCCGGATGGTGATCGCCTTCATCATCCTGTCGATCGTCGCCGGGACCACAGCCTACATATCCCTGCCCAAGGAAGGCGAACCGGATATCGAGATCCCGGCCCTCTTCGTCTCGGTCAACTTTCCCGGCATCTCGGCCGAGGATTCCGAGAAACTGCTGGTCAAGGTCATGGAAACCGAGCTTTCAGACCTCGACGGCCTGAAGGAAATGACCGGCACGGCCGCCGAAAACTATGCCGGCGTGGCGCTGGAGTTCGAATTCGGCTGGGACAAGACCCGGATCATGGCCGACGTGCGCGACGCCATGAACGCCGCCGAGGCCGACTTCCCCGAAGGCGCTGAGCAATACACGATCAACGAGATCAACTTCTCCGAGTTTCCCATCATCATCGTGTCGCTTTCCGGCCCCGTGCCGGAACGCACGCTGGCCCGCATCGCCAAGGACCTGCAAGACCGCCTCGAAGGTCTGGAACCGGTGCTCGAGGCCGGCATCGCCGGCAACCGCGACGAGATGGTCGAAGTGGTCATCGACCCTCTGCGGCTCGAAGCCTACAACGTCACCGCGAACGAGCTTCTGAACGTCGTCCAGAACAACAACCAGCTCATTGCCGCGGGCGAGGTCGACAGCGCCCAGGGTGCCTTCTCGGTCAAGATCCCCTCCTCTTTCGACGACACCCGCGACATCTACGACCTGCCCGTCAAGACCAACGGCGACCGCGTCGTGACGCTGGGCGATCTTGCCCGTATCAACCTCACCTTCGAGGACCGCGCCGGCACCGCCCGCTTCAACGGCGAGACGGCCATTGCCCTGCAAGTCGTCAAGCGCAAGGGCTTCAACATCATCGACACCGCCGCGCTGGTGCGCGAGGTCGTGGCCGAGGCCGAGGACAACTGGCCGTCCGAACTCCAGGTCGCGGTACAGGTCGACACGTCCAACGACCAATCGCGCATCATCGCCTCGATGGTTTCGCAACTCGAAGGCTCGGTGCTGACCGCCATCGCGCTGGTGATGATCGTCACGCTGGCCGCTCTCGGCATCCGCCCCGCCCTTCTGGTGGGTTTCGCCATCCCCACCTCGTTCCTGCTCTGCTTCGCGCTTCTGGCGGTGATGGGCGTGCCGGTGTCGAACATCGTCATGTTCGGCCTGATCCTCGCCGTGGGCATGCTGGTGGACGGCGCCATCGTCGTGGTCGAATACGCCGACAAGCGCATCGCCGAGGGCGAAGGCCCGATGCACGCCTACGTGGCCGCCGCCAAGCGCATGTTCTGGCCCGTGGTCAGTTCCACCGCCACCACGCTCTGCGCCTTCCTGCCGATGCTCTTCTGGCCCGGCGTGCCGGGGCAGTTCATGATGATGCTGCCCGTCACGCTCATCTTCGTGCTCTCGGCCTCGCTGTTGGTGGCGCTGGTCTACCTGCCCGTCATGGGCGGCGTCACGGGCCGCATCGAACGCTGGTTCACCCAGCGGATCGACTCCATCGCCACCACACGCTGGTATCTCCATATCGCGCTCGCCGTGCTCGCCGTGGGCGGCCTGATGCTGGCCGGTCAAGCCATTGGCCCCCTCGCCCAGCAGGCCGGGGCACAGTTCGCGGGCATGGACGGCGGCAACATTCTCGGCTCGGTCATCCCGTCGCTGCTCACCGCATTCGGGCTGGGTCTGGGCATGGTCATCGCCGGCGGCGTGGCCCTCGCCGGCGCGCTGACCGCGCTCCTTTGCGTGCTTGCGCTGTTCCGCCGCTTGTCGCTCTTGTGGCAAAGCCTCGACGCCTGGCAGGCGCGCAAGCTGCCCTTCCCGGTGGCCCGTGGCCTGATCTTCGCGGCCGCCGCCATCGGCGTCGCCTGGGCCTCGGGCATCGGCTGGACCGCCGCGATTATCGTCGCCCTGATCGTCTTTGGCGCCATCGCCATCGGGCAATACACCCGACTGCACCGCGCCCGGCGCGTCGACGCGGGCTACCGCCGCTCGCCCTTCGGCTGGGTGATCCATGCCATCGCCGCCAACCCGATCATGCCGCTGGTGGCCTTCTGCGCGATCTTCGTCTTCGTCGGCTCGGTGCTGATGTACTACGTGAACAACAACAACGGCACCGAGTTCTTCGTGGAATCAGAGCCCGAGAACGCCATCGTCTACGTCCGCGCCCGCGGCAACCTCTCGATCGGCCAGAAAGACGCGCTGGTCCGCGAGGCCGAAGCGGTCGTGCTGGCCCATCCCAACGTCCTCTCGGCCTTCTCCTTCGCCGGCGATGGCGGGCTCAACAACAACACCGGCGGCGCGCAGCCCCCGCTCGACACCATCGGCCAGGTCCAGTTCGAGCTGATCAAGTGGGAGGACCGTCCGACCACCTATGAGACGTGGTTCACCATCCCGGTCCTCGACTATGACGTGCAGCGCCGCGTCAACGACCCCGTGGCGGACGGCGAACGCACCATCGACCAGCTGACCGCGCAGCTTGAACAGATCCCCGGCATGAAGGTCGAGATCCTGTCGCTCGAACAGGGCCCCGCCTCGGCCAAGCCCGTGCACCTGCGCCTCAAGGGCGACAACTGGGAAGAACTGCAAGCCTTCACCGCCGCGGCCCGCGAGAAGTTCGAGGGCACCCGCGGGCTGGAACTGATCGAGGACACGCTTCCCCTGCCCGGCATCGACTGGCAGATCGACGTCGACGTGGAAAAGGCGGGCCGCTTCGGCGCCGACGTGGCCACCGTGGGTGCGATGGTCCAGCTGGTGACGCGCGGCATCCTGCTCGACACCATGCGCGTGCCCTCCTCGGACGAGGAAATCGACATCCGCGTCCGCCTCCCCGAGGAGGACCGTGTGCTCTCGACCCTCGACACGCTCAAGGTCCGCACCAATGACGGCCTCGTGCCGCTGTCGAACTTCATCACCCGCCAGCCGGTGCCGAAACTGGCCCAGATCGACCGCGTCGACCAGACCCGCTATTTCGATGTCAAGGCCGCCGTGACGGACGGGCTCACCGTCACCACCACCGGCGAAAACGGCGAGGAAACCCAAGCGCCCCTCACCGCCAACGAGCGGATCGAGACCCTCACCCAGTGGCTCGAAACCACCGACATGCCGCGCAGCGTCTCCTATGAATGGACCGGCGACGCCGAGGACCAGGAGGAATCAGGCACCTTTCTGCAACAGGCCTTCCTGGGCGCCCTGGGGCTGATGTTCATCATCCTGCTGGCGCAGTTCAACTCGGTCTACAACGCCATTCTCGTGCTTCTCGCGGTGGTGCTTTCGACCACCGGCGTCCTGATCGGGATGCTCGTGATGAATCAGCCGTTTTCCATCATCATGACCGGCACCGGAATCGTCGCGCTCGCGGGCATCGTGGTGAACAACAACATCGTGCTGATCGACACCTACCAGGAATATTCCCGCTACATGCCGCGGATCGAGGCGGTCACCCGCACGGCAGAGGCGCGCATCCGCCCCGTCCTGTTGACCACGATCACCACCATGGCGGGCCTTGCCCCGATGATGTTCGGCCTCAGCCTCGATTTCTTCGCCGGCGGCTACACGTTCAACAGCCCCACCGCGCTCTGGTGGAAGCAGCTGGCCACCGCGGTCGTCTTCGGCCTCGGCATCGCCACGGTGCTCACGCTGGTCTTCACCCCTCCATGCTGGCCCTGCGCATCTGGGCCACCACCTACGTCCTCTGGGGCGCCCAGCTTCTGGCCAAGCTCTCCTTCGGCCGCACCAGCCGCGCCGCACGCGACTGGGCCCTCTCGCGCCAGGCCGCCCGCGTCCGCGCGCCCGAGATCATCTGGACGGAAAGCGTTTCCGATGTCGCGTACCAGGACGACACGCCCAGGGACAAATCCCTCCGTGCCGCCGAGTGACCCTGTGTAGGGTGGGTGAAAACCCACGTCCCCTCACGCTTCATGCTCCGACGCCAGGTGCAGCGACACGATCCATTGTCCGTCAGACGTCTCGCCATCAAAGACCACTTCCTTGCCAACCTGCAATGCCAGCCAAAGCCCGGGAAAATCGGACTTCCTCGCCCGGAACAGGGGATTTGCGGCCGTCGCGCACCAGATATGCGCGACATCTCCATCTTCCGAGAAATACAGAATCGTCCCGCGGTACATGTCACCTCTTGCTCAGCGCGCCGTCAGCGTCGGCCGTTCGCACCAAAACCAGAAGTAACTCGTAAAAACGCGGCCAGGGACTCGCGCTCTACCGCATGTCGCCCAAACTGTTCCACAGGAAAATAGCCGGATGACGCGACGTATCCAGCAAAGAAAATCCAAGCCTTCAAACAAGGGAAATTCGTCCGCAGGACCGGGGCGCGACGCGCGGTTTTTCGCCGGTGCGGGCCGCCTTGTCCTCCACGACGCGCCTCATGCGCCCGGCCCGTGCTCTCTTTGGCGAATCAGGCCGCCCGCTCCCGCTCGCTGGCCTGCCGCGCCCACAGGCCGGCATAGCGACCCTCACGCGCCAACAGCTCGGCATGGGTGCCTTCCTCGACGATCTGTCCGTCTTCCAGCACCACGATCCGGTCGGCATCGGCCACCGTCGACAGCCGGTGCGCAATGGTGATCACCGTGCGCCCCTCGCCGGCCCGGCGCAGCGCGTCCTGGATCTCGCGCTCGGTCTCTGTGTCCAGTGCCGACGTGGCCTCGTCCAGCAGCAGGATCGGCGGGTCCTTCAGCAGCGTGCGCGCAATGCCCACCCGCTGCTTCTCGCCACCCGACAGCTTCAGCCCGCGCTCGCCCACCTGCGTCTCATACCCCTTCGGCAAGCTCTCGATGAATTCGTGGATCTGCGCCGCCTTCGCCGCCGCCTCGATATCGGCCTGCGTGGCCCCCTCGCGGCCATAGGCGATGTTGTATCCGATCGTGTCGTTGAACAGCACCGTGTCCTGCGGCACCACGCCGATGGCCGCGTGCAGGCTTTCCTGTGTCACGCCGCGCACGTCCTGCCCGTCGATCTCCAGCGCCCCGCCGCTCACGTCATAGAACCGGAACAGCAGCCGCCCGATCGTGGACTTGCCCGACCCCGACGGCCCCACCAGCGCCACGGTCTCGCCCGCCGCCACGGTCAGAGAGATGCCGTGCAGGATCGGTCTTTCGGGGTCATAACCAAACGAGACGTCCCGAAACCGCACCGCCCCGCCTTCGATTTTCAAACCTTTTGCATCCGGATCGTCGGTCACATCCGGCGTTTTCTCTAACAAATCGAACATTTCCGCCATATCGACCAGGCTCTGCCGAATCTCGCGGTATACCGTGCCCAGAAAGTTCAGCGGCATGGTGATCTGGATCATGTAGGCGTTGACCATCACGAAATCGCCCACCGTCAACGCGCCGCTCTGCACCCCCATCGCGGCCATCACCATCACCGCCACCAGCCCGCCGGTAATCAGAAAGCTTTGCCCGACATTCAGGAAGGCCAGCGAATAGGATGTCTTCAGCGCCGCCGTCTCGTAGCCTTCCATCGCGCGGTCATACCGCGCCGCCTCGCGCCCCTCGGCGCCGAAATATTTCACCGTCTCGAAATTCAACAGGCTGTCGATGGCTTTCTGATTGGCGTCGGTGTCCTGCTCGTTCATCCGCCGACGCAGCTTCACCCGCCACTCCGTCACCTTGAAGGTAAAGATCGTGTAGGCCGCGATCACCCCCATGACCACGGCAAGGTACGAAAAGTCGAACAGCGTCCACAGCACGACGCCGATCATCAACAACTCCAGAATCAACGGCCCGACCGAGAACAGCAGGAACCGCAGCAGGAATTCGACGCTCTTCACGCCGCGCTCGATGATCCGGCTCAACCCGCCGGTCTTGCGCGTCATGTGAAAGCGCATCGACATCCGGTGCACATGCTCGAACGTCTCCAGCGCCAGCCGCCGCAGGCCGCGCTGCGCCACGGGGGCGAAAATCGCGTCGCGCAACTGCTGGAAGCCGACGTTCATCAGCCGCGCCATGCCATAGGCCACAGTCAGACCGATGGCGCCCGCGCCCAGCATCCACGCCGCCGTCTCGCCCTCCCCGGCCAGCTTGTCCACCGCCGCCTTGTAGAAAAAGGGCGTGCCCACGGCCACGACCTTGGCCATGACCAGCGCGATCATCGCCAGCACCACCTTGCGCTTGGCCCAGGTCTGCCCCTCGGGCCACAGGTACGGCGCCACGCGCCGGATCACCTGCAAGCCGTTCTCAGGCATTTCCGTCGCTGTCGTGGGTCTTCGCCGCATCTGGTCTCCTTCGCTTGTGCGTCACATAGGCCAAGCCCGTTCCCAAGGCCAGACGCACCGCCGCACAGGAGTGTCGCAGTTTCTGCATTTGCCCCGGAACCAAACCCGGCGTCCCGCGTTTCCGTGCCAAGCGCAGGCAACGTGCCTCGGTAAACGGAGAAAGAACATGCGTTTCATCGCAGCTCTCACTGCCCTTTTCGCCCTCGCCGCGTGCGAGACGACCGAAGGGTTCGGGCGCGACCTGTCCAACCTCGGCGACAGCATCGAGGAAGAGGCCGAAGAAAACGATTGAGCCCTCTTTCAGGCGGCGTCGTGATCCCCGATCCAACCTTTATCACGGCGTTTGCCAAGGAAAGTTACAAAGGCCCCGGCGCATCCCGCGTCGGGGTTTTTCCTTGCCGGGCCTACTCCGCATGGTCGGGTATGGTAAAGACCTGCCCCGGATAGATCAGGTCGGGGTCTCGGATGCGGTCGCGGTTGGCCTCGAAGATCCGCACATACTCGATCCCCTCGCCGTAGTTGCGCCGCGAAATCCCCCCACAGCGTGTATCCCGGCTGCACCGTCACCGCCTGCACCAGCTTGCCCGCCTGCGTGGCTTCGGCCAGCAGAGTCTCGTCCTCGCGCTTGAACGGTGTCTCGACCCGGCTGGTGACGTTGCCGTCGGCATCCACCTCGTCGATCCGCAGCGTATAGACGCCGGTATCCACCTCCGGCAGGTCCGACTGCCAGCTGCCATCCGCCTCGATCCGCGAGGTCGTGACCGGCGTGTTGTCCAGGTAGACCCGCACGAACCCGTCCTTGGCGCCCCGGCCGGACAGTTCAACCTCGCCGGTGTCGGAATAACTGATCGCGTCCAGCGCCACGACAGACATCACGTCGGGGCGGGCATCGCCCGGCGCGGGTTGGATCACGCGCACGCCATCCGCGTCGGACATCAGCACCGCCGCCCCCGGCGCATCATCGCTGACGTCGCTCGCGCCATCGCCAGTGCCTTCGGCGGCAGGGCTTTCGCCCGCCGTATCGCTGTCCTGCCTCGTCCCGGCCTCCCCCGTCACCGCAGCCGTCACCGTCTCGTCGTCCCCGGCGCCCGTGGTGTCGGTTTGCTCCGTGCCGGCCGCATCCTTCGCCGCGTCTTCGCTTCCTGCCCCTGTGGCGGCGGCGGCTTGATCCACTCCGGCGGCGCCTGTCGCCGCGTCGCCGTCTTCGGTCTGCATGGAAACGGCGGCCTGATCCGTCCCCGCATTGTCCGGCGCCGTGGCGTCACCTCCTGTGCCTGTGGTGGCGGCTTGCTCCGTACCGGCCTCGCCCGCAGCCACGTCGTCCCCTTCGGCCTCGGTGGCAGCGGCAGTCCCGGCCCCGTCAGCCGCACTGTCCGACTGCAACTCGGACGCAGTCCCGGTCTGCGCCCCAGTCTCTCCACCCTCGGCTTCTGCCTCCGGCGTAGCGGCCCGCGCCTCGCTCTCCTGCGCGGCGGCCGACGTCTCACCGTCGCGCGCCGGTGCCGCGGGGTCAGACAGCGCCGCCGTTCCGATCTCGGGCGCGGCCTCCTCCTCCACAGCATCCGCCACGGTGTCTGCGCTCGTCCCGTCCGGCTCCACGGCCTCTACCGGCTCGGCAGCCTGCATTGTCGTGTCGGCAGGCGCCACGGCCTGCGCCTCGTCATCAGACGTCGCACCCTCCGGCCCCGAGGCCTCCAGCGCCGCGACCGCATCCCCGCCGGCCACGTCCGGCTGCCTCGGCGCCCGCAGCGGCGCGATGATGATTTCCCCTTCGCTGACAACATCTTCGCCCGTCTCCGGCGAACGCATGCTCAGCGACAGTACCCGAGGCTCCTCGCTCGGGTCGACCGTCACGAACTCCACGAACTCGCCATTGCCCTCGGGCACGAAACTGCGCAGCACGTCGCGGTCCAGCCGGATCGCGGTTTCCCAGCCCGGCTCGGCCCGCCCGGCCACCAGCATCTGGCCATCCGGGTCCAGCCGAAAGGTGTTGACCTTGGGCGGCGCCGGCATCTCCGGCGCCGTATCGGCGGTCTCGGCCTCCGGGCGCTCTGCCGCGTCAGCCTCTGTTGTATCTGTGGCCTCGGCCTTCGCCGCGTCCTCCGCCTCCCTGGTTCCGGTCTCCGCCGTCTGCCCAGCCTGGCTCCCGGCGCTATCGGCCGGCGCCTTCCCCTCGCTCTCAGGAGCCGTGCCCGCACCGCTCTCCGCAGTTGCGGTCTCCGCCGTGGTCGCGTCGGAACTGTCGCCAGTGCCGCCCGTCCCCCGCTCCGGTGCATCCAGATCAGGATCGAAGACGCCCGCAACGTACAGTCCGACCACGACAACCAACGTCCCGACCGCCCCCGTGATCGCGGTACCGTATCCTCCGGCCATGCCAGACTGCTTGCTCATATCCCGTTATCCCCCGACCGCGCCGACAGCTCTGCGGTTGCAGGAGTTTAGCAACACCGGCTAGAACGGTCAAAACAAGCCCCTCCAGCCATTGGTGATTTCATGTCCAAGCGTTCCGTCTGTGTCTTTTGTGGCTCACGCAAAGGGCAAAACCCGGCCTACGAGGCCGCGGCGACGGAACTTGGCACCGCCCTTGCGGAACACGACATGCGGCTGGTCTACGGTGCAGGCGACGTGGGCCTGATGGGCGCCGTGGCGCGCGCCGCCCAGGCCGCCGGGGGCGAAACCTTTGGCGTCATCCCCGACCACCTCGTGAAATGGGAAGTCGGCAAGACCGACCTCACCCGCTACGTCGTCACCGAGACCATGCACGAGCGCAAGAAAGTCATGTTCATGAACTGCGACGCGGTTGTGGTCCTGCCGGGCGGCGCAGGCTCGCTCGACGAGTATTTCGAGGTCCTGACCTGGCGCCAGATCGGCCTGCATGAAAAGCCTGTTTTCCTATTGAATGCCGAAGGCTACTGGACAAAGCTCATCCAGCTGATCGACCACGTCATTAATGAGGCTTTCGCTGACACCTCCCTACGCGACTACACAACAGTCGTCGACACGGTTCAGGACCTGATGGAGGGCCTTGGTGCCACCGGCCGGTAACGCCAGCGCGCCAGGCTGTAGAGCGCCAGCGCGGTCCAGATCATGACGAAGGCGACCATGTGCCAGCCGGTGAAAGCCTCGGCAAATATCAGAACCGCGACGGCGAATTGCAGGCTGGGATTGAGGTAGGACAGCACGCCCACGCTCGCCAGGTCGATCCGCCGCGCGCCATAGCTGAACAGGATCAGCGGCGTGGCCGTCATCGGCCCGGCCAGCATCAGGGTCAGCGCCAGCGCCCAGGATCCCCCGTCACCGCCCCGCCCTGCACCGCCGACCAGACCAGCCATGCCAGTGCCGGGGTCGCCAGCAGCAGCGATTCCGCCGTCACGGATACGACCGGGCCCACATCCAGGTGCTTTTTCAACGCGCCATAGGCGCCGAAACTGGCCGCGATGCTCAGCGCGATCCACGGCGCCACACCCAGGCCCGCGGTCAGAACGGCGACGGCCAGCGCCGCCAGCAGCACCGCCAGCGCCTCGGCCCGGCGCAGCCGTTCGCCGAAAAACAAAAGCCCGAACAGCACCGCCACCAGCGGGAAGATGTAGTATCCCAGCGACGCCTCCAGCGCCTGCCCCGACTTGATGGCCCAGACGAACAGCATCCAATTGAGCGCGATCAGCACCGACGCTCCGGCCAGGATGCGCAACGTGCCGCGCCCGCGCAGCACGCGCAGCGGTGCACCGACCCGGCCCTGCACACCGAGGATCAACAGGAAGAACACCGCGCCCCAGAGCGTGCGATGCGCCAGAATGTCCAGCACCGGCAGCCCCGCCAGCAGCTTGTAGAACAGGCCGGAAAGCCCCCAGATGGTACAGGCCAGGATGATGGCGCCGACGCCCTTGGCGGTTTCGGTCATGCAGGGTGGCTCCGACAAGAAAACCCCGGCCAAGCGGCCGGGGGCTGAAATCAGATGATTGGAGGTCGCTGGCACCTACATGCGCGAGGCGACGTTTTCCCAGTTTACCAGCTTGTCGAGGAAGTTCGACAGGTAGTCGGGCCGCTTGTTGCGGAAATCGATATAGTAGGAATGCTCCCACACGTCACAGCCCAGCAGCGCGGTCTGGTTGAAGCAGACCGGGTTCACGCCATTCTCGGTCTTCGTGACCTTCAGGCTGCCGTCGGTGTCCTTGACCAACCATGCCCAGCCCGAGCCGAACTGACCGCCACCGGCGGCCTTGAACTCGTCCTTGAACTTGTCGACCGAACCGAAGCTGTCGTTGATCGCCTTCTCCAGCTCGCCCGGCATCTTGCTGTCCTCGGGCGTCATCATTTCCCAGAACTGGTTGTGGTTCCACAACTGGCTGATGTTGTTGAATATACCCGACTGCGCGACAGCGTTGGGGTCATAGGTGCCCTTGATGATCTCTTCCAGAGACTTGCCGTCCCACTCGGTCCCTTCGATCGCCTTGTTGCCGTTGGTGACATAGGCGTTGTGGTGAATGTCGTGGTGGTACTCCAGCGTCTCCTTCGACATGCCTTTGCTGGCCAGCGCGTCATGTGCATAAGGAAGATCGGGAAGTTCAAAAGCCATTTGGGGCCCCCTGTTCTTTGAGGTGATATTGCGCGACTACATGGTAGCCTTCGAGGATCAACGTCAAGGCTGTTGTTTTGTTCCTGCGCTGCGGGCGGGCTGTGCGCGGGCGCAGAGCCTGAAAAAACCGCATGATCGTCAGACCTACGTAGGGTGGGTTTCCAACCCACCGCCCCACACAACAGAAACCACGCGCCCGTCGCTGGAACCCCGTGCAGATCCTCAGGCGAAAAGCCCCGTCTCGCCCCCCGGCTCCGCCGCATCCTTGAGCAGGTTGAACGCATATTCCGCCACCGAGCGGAAGCAGACCACCCGGATCGTCTCGCCATCCACCATCCAGAACGCCGCCGCGATCTGCGCCATGCGCGTCAGCCGGATCTGCCCCGGCTCGAACGCGCCGGGTGCCATATCGACGGGACAGAGCTTTGCGATGATCTCGCGCGCGGCCTCGCCCGTCAGCTGGAACACCGCCCGCGCGTCCGACACGTTGACGGCCAGGAAATGCTCGCCCTTCAACGCCGTTTCCAGCGCCGCCAGCGCGTCACCGACACCCTCATAGGGCACCATGAGCAGCAACTCGTCCGGCGACATCCACGCCGCGCCCTTGTCGCCCGACACCGCGATCTCGCGCTGTCCGGGCAGGTCCACGCCGCAGGCTTCCTTGACGGCTTTCTTCATCTTGGCCGACGACAAATCCCCGCGCAGCGTGATCATGCCCACCAGGCCCATCTCCCGGACCTCCACGTAGCCTTGATAAACCGCGCCTTGCAAAGCACTGACAGCCTTAGACATTCTGCTTCTCCCCTTCAGGGTCATAGAAGACCGCGCTGACGATCTTGGTGGGCACCGTGGTGCCGTCCACCTTGGCGAACTCGATCACCTCGCCCATCCGGTCCGGGCCATGCTTGACCAGACCCATGGCAATCCCCCGCTCCAGCGTCGGCGAATAATAGGTCGAGGTCACCCGCCCCTGCACGTTGCGCTGCCCGTTGGCATTGTCGCCCTCGGCCACGCAATAGGCCCCATCGGGCAGGACCGATCCGTCCACCGTCTGCAAGCCCACCAGCTGCCACCGCTCGGGATCGACCATATGACTGCGCTGTTGCGCGCGCTTGCCGATATAGTCGTCCTTCTTTTTCGAGATGGCCCACTGCATGCCAAGGTCCTGCGGAATGATCGTGCCATCCGTCTCGTCCCCGATCATGATGAAGCCCTTCTCGGCCCGCATCACGTGCAGCGCCTCCGTGCCGTAGGGCATCACGCCGAACTCTTTCCCGGCCTCCAGCAACTGATCCCAGAACGCCCGGCCCTGGCTGGCCGGCACGGCGATCTCGTAGCTGAGCTCGCCCGAGAACGAGATCCGGAACACCCGCGCCTTGACGTCGCCAAACTCGATGTCCTGCCACGCCATGAACGGCAGCGCCTCGGCGCTCAGGTCCGCATCGGTCAGCTTTTCCAATGCTTTACGGGCATTGGGCCCGACCACGCCGATCTGCGCGTATTGCTCGGTCACGTTGGCGACATAGACCTTCCAGTCCCACCACTCGGTCTGCAACCACTCTTCCATATGCGCATGAATGCTGTCGGCACCGCCCGTGGTGGTGTGGCACAGGAACGTGTCCTCATCCAGCCGCGCCACCACGCCGTCATCCATCAGGAACCCGTTCTCGTTGCACATCAGGCCATAGCGGCAGCGCCCGGGCTTCAGCGTGCTCATCATGTTGGTATAGAGCATGTCGAGGAACCTGCCCGCATCCGGCCCCTTCACGATCAGCTTGCCCAGCGTGGACGCATCCAACAGGCCAAGGCTGCCCCGCGTCTGGTTGATCTCGCGCTTCACGGCCGCACCAATCTCCTCGCCCGGCGACTTGCGGAATGTATAGGGACGCCGCCAATGGCCCACCGGCTCCCAATAGGCGCCGTTCGCCTCGTGCCAGTCATGCATCGGCGTCTTGCGCAGCGGCTGGAATATCTCTCCCCGCGCCTCGCCCGCGATCGACGCCATGGAAATCGGCGTATAGGGCGGCCGGAACGTGGTCGTACCGGTCTGCGGAATCGGTTGATTCAATGCATCAGAAAGGATCGCCAAGCCGTTGATATTGCTCAGCTTGCCCTGGTCCGTCGCCATGCCCAGCGTGGTATAGCGCTTGGCGTGCTCGACGCTTTCATACCCTTCGCGCGCCGCCAGCTGCACGTCCGACACCTTAACGTCGTTCTGGTAATCCAGCCACGACTTCATCCGCAGCTTCACGTTGGCGCCCTGCGGCATCATCCAGATCGGCTGAATGACGTTGCTCTGCACGCCCTCCGCCTTCGGTTTCTCGGCCTTCTTCGGGGTCTTGCCCACCGCCTTGGCCGCCGCACGGCCCGCATCTTCGGCATCGGCCAGCACCGCGCCCAACTCCATCTCGCCACTCGCGGTTCCGGCGGTCGACACGAACGCCTCGCCCGCCGCCCCCGTGGGGGCCTTTTCCGGGTCGGGCCGGAACATCGCCTGTGTCTCGTCCCACAGCAATTTGCCGCCGCAATGCGACCACAAATGCACCACCGGCGACCAGCCGCCGGACATCGCCACCGCGTCGCAGGCGATCTCTTCCGTGACCGCGCCCTCGCCGGCTTGTGCACAGATACCCACACCGGTCACGCGCTTGCCGCCCTTGACCGATGCAATCCCCTTGCCGGTCTCCACGCGGATGCCCGCGGCCTTGGCCTTTTCGGCCAGCGCGCCCGCGCCCGCCGCCCGCGCGTCAATGATTGCAGGCACGTCGAGGCCCGCCGCCTTCAGCGCCAGCGCGGTCAGGTAGGCGTCGTCGTTGTTGGTCACCACAACCGTACGGTCCCCGACGGAAACCCCATAATTTACGACGTAATCGCGCACCGCCGAGGCCAGCATCACGCCCGGCACATCGTTTCCAGCAAAGCTCAGAGGCCGCTCGATCGCGCCTGTCGCGGTCACGATCCGGCCTGCACGAATGCGCCACAAACGGTGCCGCGGCCCCTTGGCTTTGGGTTTGTGATCGTTCACCCGTTCATAGCCAAGAAGGTAGCCGTGGTCGTAAACGCCCGCCCCCATCATGCGCAACCGCATGGTCACGTTGGACATTTCGCCCAGCTCGGCGAGCAGTTCATCCACGAACTTATCCACAGGCCCATCGTTGACAGTCGCATCGTAAAGCGGACCATCCACCGGCGTCCGTCCGCCCCAGGCGGCAGTCTGCTCCATCAGCAGCACCTTGGCACCCGACGCCCCCGCCGCACGGGCCGCCATCAGCCCCGCGACACCGCCGCCGATCACCACCACGTCGTAGAACGCGTAAAGATGTTCGTACTTGTCGCCATCCTTGTCCTTGGGCGCCTTTCCCAGGCCCGCGGACTGCCGGATGAACGGCTCATAGACGTGCTTCCACAGCGGGCGCGGATGGATGAACATCTTGTAATAGAACCCGGCAGGCAGGAACCGCGACAGCTTCGCGTTCACCGCCCCCACATCGAACTCCAGGCTCGGCCAGTGGTTCTGGCTCGTCGCCTCCAGCCCGTCGAAAAGCTCGGTGGTCGTCACCCGCTGGTTCGGCTCAAACGTCTCGCCCCGGCCCATGTTGACCAGGCCGTTGGGCTCTTCCCCGCCCGACGCCACGATCCCGCGCGGGCGGTGATACTTGAAGGACCGGCCCACCAGCATCTGGTCGTTGGCCAGCAGGGCCGAGGCCAGCGTGTCACCCTCGAAGCCCTTCAACCGCTTGCCGTTGAAGGTGAATTCCATCGCGTGCGCCTTGTTGACCAGACGCCCGCCCGTTGCCAGACGCGTGCTCATGAAAACTCTCTCCAGCTCCAGCCCGGCACCCGGGCCGAGATCTTGTCCTTGATGTCCTTCGGCGGCTCGGTGGTCTGCGCCGAATAGGTCCCGTAAACCTCCAGCGTCACCGTGTTGCGCGCGGCGTGAAACCACTTGCCGCAGCCGTTGCTGTGCCGCCAGCGTTCCAGGTGCACGCCCTTGGGGTTCTCGCGCTGGAACAGGTAGGCGTGAAAATCGTCATCGCTCGCACCGGGTCCGAACCGCTTCAGATGCGCCTCGCCGCCGCCTGCGAACTCGGTTTCCTCGCCCTTCACCCCGCAATAGGGACATTCCAGGATCAGCATGCCATCCACCTTTCCATGTTGTCTGCGCCAGGCACGACAAAGGCGGGCACCACATGGCACCCGCCCAAGCAATTGCAATCAGTTCCGCCGACGCGGAACGTGTTATTCTGCGACAGCGCCCGTGCTTGCCACGCCGTCCGCCGGCGTGTCCGGCACGATGAAGCCGTCCGGCACGTCGGACAGGTCCGGCACGGTGCCGTTGCCCAGCGACCCGGCAAAGACCAGCGCGCCCAGCGCGACGACAACGACGAGGACCCAGAAGAGGCCTGCACTGCCCGCGTCATGGACAGGCATGCCGTAGCCGCGCCTCTGCTGCCATTGTTCGTGGTCAGACATCTCTCGAACTCCTCATGGTGGGAGTTCAACCATGCGCCTGTCGGATGATGCGCGGAAGCACCGGCAAAACCCCGCGCAGGGTTTGGGCCGGTTCCTGCAACTTTCGCGGGAAGGGATGGGCCGCTTTCCGCCAAGTGTGGGCATACCGACACAGGGGCGTCACACACCCCTGCGCCGAGCCACGCAAACAGGTCGGGGCCGGTTGCGGCCCCGAAACCGTTATTGCTGGGTTTCGCCTTCCACGTTTTCGGCAGCGCCCTCGACGTTCTCGGCAGCGCCTTCGACTTCTTCAGCCGCGCCTTCGACAGCGTCGGCGGCGTCGTTGGCCGCGTCGGCGACGCCGTCGGCTGCCTCGTCAGACGTTTCGACCGAAACATTGACATCGGACGCTTCGCCACCGTCGCCCGCGGTGTCGGCGCCGTCGCCACCGAACATGATCCATGCGATGATGCCGACAGCGATGACAAGGCCGCCCACGATAAAGGCCATGGTTGCGCCGCCACCGCCGCCTCCGCCACCGGAATGCTGCGGCGGGGGTGTCGTATTGTTTGTATTGTAATCGGACATCTCGGTTCTCCGTTCCTTCTGGAATCCGACACCCTAACGCCCAATATGGCTCGGCGGTTCCCCATCAGTGCGCGACCCCGGCGGCAACGCTCTCATCGATGAACCGCCCTTCGTAGAACCGCTCCAGCCCGAATTCGGCCGTCAGCGGCGAATACCCCTTCGCCATCAACTCGGCAAAGCCCCAGCCCGAGCCCGGGATCGCCTTGAACCCGCCAGTGCCCCAGCCGCAGTTGATGAACACGTTCTCCACCGGCGTCTTCGACAGGATCGGCGAGCGGTCGCCGGTCATGTCCACGATCCCGCCCCACTGCCGCAGCATCTTCAGGCGGCTGATCATCGGGAAGGTCTCGATCAGCGCCCTGACCGTCTCCTCGATATGGTGAAAGCTGCCCCTCTGGGTGTAGTTGTTGTAATTGTCCGCACCGCCGCCGATCACCATCTCGCCCTTGTCCGACTGGCTCATGTAGCCGTGCACCGTGTTGGCCATCACCACCACGTCCATGCAGGGCTTGATCGGCTCGCTCACCAGCGCCTGCAGCGCGACGGACTCGATCGGCAACCGGAACCCGGCCATGTCGGCCAGATGCCCCGAATGTCCCGCCACGACGATACCAAGCTTGTCGCAGGCGATGTCGCCGCGGTTGGTGCTCACGCCCGTGACCTTGCCACCCTCGGTGCGGATACCCGTCACTTCGCATTTCTGGATCACGTCCATGCCCATGGCCGAGCACGCCCGCGCATAGCCCCACGCCACCGCGTCGTGCCGCGCCGTGCCGCCCCGCGCCTGCCACAGCCCGCCCAGCACCGGATAGCGCGGACCCTCCAGGTTGATGATCGGGCACAGCTCCTTGACGCGGCTGGGGCTGATGAACTCGGTCTTCACGCCTTGCAATGCGTTGGCATGCGCCGTCCGCTCGTACCCCCGCACCTCGTGCTGGGTCTGCGCCAGCATGATCACGCCGCGCGGGCTGAACATCACGTTGTAGTTCAGGTCCTGGCTCAGCGTCTCATAGAGGCTGCGCGACTTCTCGTACATCGCCGCAGAGGCATCCTGCAGATAGTTCGAGCGGATGATCGTCGTGTTCCGCCCGGTATTGCCACCGCCCAGCCAGCCTTTCTCAAGGATCGCCACGTTCCGGATCCCGTGGTTCTTGCCCAGGTAATACGCCGTGGCCAGGCCATGCCCGCCCGCGCCGATGATGATCGCGTCGTATTTCTTCTTCGGCTCCGGCGAGGCCCAGGCCCGCTCCCACCCCAAGTGATATCTCAGCGCTTCTTTCGCGACGGCAAAGGCGGAATAACGTTTCATCAGGCGGGTCTCGCTCATGGCACAGAATGGGTCCGGCGCGGCACAGATTCGCCCCCGCGCCGCATCATTGCCCCCGTATGTATCAGACGGGCCAGAACGCCGACACCTGATGCGGCACGAAAGGCCCGGTTTGCGACATGCCGCCGCCGATCCGCCCCTGCGACACCAAGGGCGACCACTTGCCCCTTTCGGTTTGGCCGCCCAATCGTTAAATCACCCCCGAAGACAGGGAGTTCACATGACATTCTGGGTGCTCGCCATCGCCTTGGGTCTCGCCTGTGCCGCCGTTCTCGGGCTGGTGCTGTTCCGTGGCCGTGTCGGCGACGCGCCGCCTGCCGCCTATGACCTTCAGGTCTACCGCGACCAGCTGAAAGAGGTCGACCGCGACCTCGCCCGCGGCGTCATCACCCCCGAGGATGCGGAGCGGACCCGCTCGGAAGTCTCCCGCCGCATCCTCGCCGCCGACGCCCAACTTCAGGCGACCGGACAGGCCGGCGCCCGGCCCGCCCTCCCGGGCAGGCTGTTCGCCGCCCTCGCCCTTCTTGGCCTCGTCGCAGGCGCCGGCTGGCTCTACACGCAGATGGGCGCGCCCGGCTATGCCGACATGCCCCGCACGGCACGCCTCGCCGCCTCCGACACGGCCCGCGCCAACCGCCTGCCCCAGGACGAGGCCGAAGCGCGCTTCGAGGCCTCCCAGCCCGTCAGCCCCGATATGGACGAGGTCGATCCGCAATATCTGGAACTCATGGAGCGTCTGCGCGAAGCCGTCGAAAGCCGCCCGGACGAGCTTCAGGGCTACGTTTTGCTGGCCCGCAACGAGGCCGCGCTCGGCAACCTTTCCGCCGCCGCGAAGGCCAAGGGCCGGGTCATCGAACTCAAGGGCGACGCCGCCAACGCCGGCGACTATGCCGAACTAGCCGACATGATGATCTCCGCCGCCGGCGGCTACGTCTCCGCCGACGCCGCCGAGGCCATTCGCGCCGCCCTCGCCCACGATCCGGCCGAGCCGCGCGCACGCTACTACATGGGTCTCTACATGATCCAGGTCGACCGCCCCGACATCGCCTTCCGCACCTGGGACCGCCTCTTGCGCGAAAGCGCTCCCGACGCCCCCTGGACCGCCCTCATCCGCCCCAGGATCGAGGAACTGGCCTGGCGCGCCGGCATCAACCGCTACGATCCCCCCGCAGAGAATGCCGCCCCCGGCCCCTCGCAGGGCGATATCGACGCCGCCGGCGACATGAGCGCCGAGGACCGCGCCACCATGATCCGCGGCATGGTCGACCGCCTCGCCGCCCGCATCGACGAGACCGGCGGCACCGAGGCCGAATGGGTGCGCCTCTCGAACGCCTATGCCGTGCTGGGCGATTTCGACGCGGTGCGCGACCTCATCGCCCGCGCGCAGGACCGCTTCGACGACCCCATGGTGATCGACACCATCACCAACGCTGCCAAGCAGGCCGGTTACTCCGAATGATCATCGAGGATTTCGCCGAATTCGCCGCCGCCCTGCCCGGCTTCCGGCCCCTGCTCGCGCTCGACCTCGGCACCAAGACGATCGGCGTCGCCGCCTCCGATGCGCTTCTGTCGTCCGCCAACCCGGTCGAGACCATCAAGCGCACCAAGTTCACCGCCGATGCCGACCGCCTGCTGGCCATCGCCGCCGACCGCACCGCCGCCGGGATCATCCTCGGCCTGCCCCGCAACATGGACGGCTCCGAGGGTCCGCGCTGCCAATCCACCCGCGCCTTCGCCCGCAACTTGGCGGCGCGCACCGACCTCGCAATAGGCTTCTGGGACGAGCGCCTGTCCACCGTTGCGGCAGAAAGAGCACTGATCGAGGCCGATTTGACCCGAAAGCGTCGCGCAGAGGTGATCGATGCCGTGGCCGCCGCGTATATCCTGCAAGGAGCGCTGGACCGAATCCGCCACCTGAAAGCCGAGACATGAACGACAACCCCGTCTGGAACCGCAACGAGATCGAAAGCCCTTGCGTGCGCATCTGCGTCGTCCACCCCGAGGCGCGGATCTGCACGGGTTGTTATCGCACCATCGACGAGATCGGCCGCTGGTCCAGGATGACGCCCGACGAGCGCCGCGAGGTCATGGCCGACCTGCCCGACCGCGCCGCCACCCTCACCAAGCGCCGCGGCGGCCGCGCCGCCCGGCTGAAGCGCGGCTGAACCCGCCCGCACGGACGGCCTCCCTCGGCGCACCGAAAAATTGCAATTTTTCGGCCCGGAATTTTGCAAAATTCCGCACCCCGCTCCGACGTCACGCCCAAAGCAACCCTTCAGGATAACGCCGCAACTATTGCGCCCCGGCAAACGCACCGTACGCTCTGTTCATTTCACCCTTCGGCCAATGGCACCGACGGAATACCACCCGGATACCGACGCGATACCGACACGGAATTCACGGTTTTCCCGGCGTTAACCGTCGAGTCGCCCGACCCTCAGGGCGCAGTCAGCCACTGATGGCCCAGGATCGGCCATTCGGGCCTGAAATAGACGATCATCCGCCCCTCGTCCGGTGCCTCCGCGCCGTCCTCCCACGGTGCCACGCCATGCAAGGCCAGCCGGTGAACGACATAAGCCTCCCCCGGTCTCGCCGGCAGCAGAACCCTCTCGCACGTGTCGAACACCTCCCGCCGTGCGGCCTTGTAGATATCCGTCAGATCGACCCTGTCCCACGCCTCCGGCGGCACGCCTTCCAGCGCCTCGGCAAAGGCCGCTCGCATCACTTTATGACTGCCTTCCCAGACACTTAGCGGGCTGGCGCCAGTGCCGCACTCCGTCACCGGCAACCCCAGGATATATGCGTGCCGCTCCTTCAGGAACCGCCGCCGGTCCGGCCCTTCCAGCAACAGCCCGTCCACATGCGCCGCGTCCCGCCGCAGCCTGTATCCGAACGCCGCGTCCCCCTCGCCCGCCTTGGGCCGGGGATAGCCCGGATACATCACCGACACCTGCCCCCGGTGCAGCGGAAGCCGCCCATAAAGCGCCGACACCGCCTCCCACGCCTCTCCCGTCAGCGACCCGGCCTCGCCCACGGCCCCGTCAGGCGCATTGGGCAGGGTCTCCACCCCCACGAACCACGTCCCTTCGCAATACATCCAGCGCTGTTCCTCAGGCGCTCTAACCCTCTCTTTCGCAACGGAAAACGCCGCCTCGACCCAGGCCTTCACGGCCGGTTCATACGCGAACCGCGCCCATCCCCTCTCAAGAAATTCCTTCACGCGGCGACCCCCGTCACCTGCGCCAGCGCCTCCTCGACCAGCGCCGTTCCGGCGCCCGGTTTCGTGGCGCGTTCCGACAGCACCCGCCGCCACGCCCGCGCCCCCCGGCTGCCCGGCAAAAAGCCCCAGCATGTGCCGCGTCACCTGATGCAGCTTACCGCCTGAAATCAAATGATTTTCGATGTAGGGCAGCATGGCCTTCACTGCCTCTTCTCCCGTCCGGTCCGGCCCCGGTTCGCCGAACACCCGCCGGTCAACCGCGCCCAGGATATCGACCGGTCGGTGATAGGCCGCCCGCCCCAGCATCACACCGTCCAGCCCGGCCTCCAGACGGGCCACCGCCGCGTCCAGCGTCTCAACCCCACCATTCAGCGAAATATGCAACTCCGGAAACTGCTCCTTCATGCGCGCCACAAGGTCATAATCCAGGGGCGGAACATCCCTGTTTTCCTTGGGGCTCAGCCCCTGTAGCCACGCCATGCGCGCATGAATGGCGAACCGCTGCACCCCCGCCGCGCTGACCGTTTCAAGGAACGCCGGCAACACCGCCTCGGGCACTTGGTCGTCCACCCCGATCCGGCATTTCACCGTCACCTCGACATCCACCGCCGCCTTCATCGCGGCGCAGCAGTCCGCCACCAGTTCCGGCTGTTTCATCAGCACCGCCCCGAAGGTGCCGGACTGCACCCGGTCGCTTGGACAGCCTACGTTCAGGTTGATCTCGTCATAACCGGCCTCCGCCCCCAGTCGCGCGGCCGCCGCCAGTTCTTCCGGCTCGGATCCTCCCAGTTGGAGCGCCACCGGATGCTCTTCCGGTGCATAATCCAACAGGTGCAGCGCCCCACCGCGTACCAGCGCGGGCGCCGTCACCATCTCGGTGTAAAGCAACGCGTTTCTCGACAATAGCCGATGCAGGAACCGGCAATGACGGTCGGTCCAATCCATCATCGGGGCGACAGAGAGGCGAGAGGCATGTTTTGCGTTTGGCGTCATATGCTTAAATCATATCTCAGCTTGCACTCACCGGCAGTGATTTCCTGTGGTTCCCGAAGATTTCCCTCGGTTTCCAAGGGTTTTTCGACCGCATCTGCTACCGAGTAGCATTATCCCCGCGCGCGCGTCACCTCCGAACCGGGTTTCGGCCGGACGATCATATATACAGAAGGATATCTTTCCAGCCGCGCAGCGGAATCCCGCGCGGCAATGACGCCATGCCCCGATAGAGCCGTGTCACCAGACACGGTGACGATCCCGCCAAGGACCGTCACCGCGGCATGGCGCGCGCAGGCCACACAAGCCCCGCCGAACCGCCTGACCCGAGACGCGGGCCGCGTCTCAGAACGCTTGCGTCAGCGACACCTTGAACGTCCGCCCCGGCGCCTTGCGCGTGGGAGAGGACAGGTGCCCGACATAATCCTTGTCGAACGCATTCTCGATCCCGAACCGCACCTCGGTGCCTTCCAGCCAATTGGTCTCGGGCCTCCACGTGGCGCGCAGGTTGTGTACCGTGGTGTCGCCCAGATCCGCGCCAAGCGCGTCGAACCGATCGGCAGCGTGCACCACCTCCCAGCTCAGGTCCAGGTCGTCACCGACCCGCTGACCGACCGTCAGCTGCAGCCGGTCGGCCGCACTGTTGCGCCAGGTATCGGAGGTGCCGTCGGGGTTGTATTCCCGCCCCTCGCCGACATGCCCCGCCAAATCGACGTAAAAGCCGCCCGCGGTGCCATAGGACGCCTCCAGTTCCAGCCCCTCGGTCGTTACGCCGTCAAGATCGGTCCCGGTCACTCCGGCCACGGTATAGGTGGTGATATCCCACAGTTTCGTCTGGTAGAGGTTGCCGCGCACGGTGAACGAGTCACCTGCCGCGAACACGTCGGTGCCGGTATAGGCGGCGCCGATCTCGAACGTATGCGACTTTTCCGTCATGGCCAGCCGCCGCTGCGAGGTGGGCGTGGCATCGAGGTCGTCAATCAGCGGCAGACCTTCGGTATAAGCCGCGCTGCCGAACAACGAGAACCCGTTGCCGAAGTCATAGGCCAGCGCCAGCCCCCCATCAGCGCGTCGTTGCTGTAGCTGTCGGGCACCCCGGCCAGCGGCGCCGAGCTTTCGATCTTTGAGCTTTCATAGCGCAGCGCCGGCGTTACCGTCACCGGCCCGATCGTCATCTCGTTCACCATGAACGCGGCAAAGCGGTCGTCGGTGCCGCCCGGCGCGGCGGCCGCATCCAGGCGCTTCTTGTGAATGCCTTCGATCCCCGCCAGCATGTCGTGCTCCACCTGCCCCGTCGTGAAAAGCGCCCGGTTGGAAATCGTCAGCTTGGTCGTCTCGTAGCGGTTGTCTGCACAGATCACACCAAAGAACGGGTTGGCGCAGAACACGTCCACCGGCTGCCCGCCCTGGAAGGGCGAGCTTCCGTCGATATAGGTCGTGTCGATTTTCTGGTCGGCATAGGACAGGTTCGCCCGCAGGTCGATCAGGTCGCTGAGCGGATTGAAGCGATATTCGACGGTCGTCTGTTTCGTGTCGGTGAGGCGATCGACCCGGCCAAAGCTGCCCGCCGTCGTCTCGAACTGATCATAGGGCACGTCCTTGTCGTCGGCCTCGGTCCGCGAATGGCTGAACATCAGCGAATGCGCGTCTTCCTGCCCAAAGGTGAACCGGGCCTTGGCCAGGAAAGACGGCGTATTGAAGGAACTGTTACCGATCTTCGTGCCGTCGCCGGCTTCCAGCGTGCCTTGGTCACGCCAGGTATAGTTCAGCAGGAACTCGGCTCCCTTGGCGGGCATCCACGCAAGGTTCGTCGAACTGGTGAAGCCATGTCCGTTCGAGCTGAACTCCAGCGTCTGCGACCCGCCAAAACCGGGCAGCCCGCCGGTGAAATCCGATGCGTCCTTGGTCTCCAGCTTCACGACTCCGCCAACGATGCCCGACCCATAGGCGAAGCTGCCGATCGTGCCACGGATCACCTCGACTTCCTTGTAGAGCAGCGGGTCGGTGAACAGCTGCGTGCCAAGCCGATAGATCTCTTCCGACCCGACCGAGGCGCCGTCGATCTGCACCGCGATCTTCTGGTCCGAGCCGTAAGTGGTGTTGGCCCCGAACCCGCGGATATTGATCCCCGACCCCTGCGGCGTGGTGCCGTTCACCAGCGTGACCCCGGGAACCGAGTCAATCAATTGCGCGACCGTGCTGGCCTGCCGGTCCTTGATTTCCTCTTCGTCTACGACTGTCCTTGGCAGCGCCGTGCCGAATGTCAGATCCCGTTTGCCGGGGGTCAGGACCAGGGTCCCCAAAAAGCCGGGCTCTTCCTGCGCCATGGCCGTTCCGGCCAGGGAGAGGCAGACGAGCGCGGTCGTCCCACGCATGAATGTGGTAAGCATGAACGCCATCCTTCTTGCACGTTTTTCACCGGTGCTTGCGAAGGGCTGGCGCGGTAGATTGATTGATTGCGATGCACATCATCGCGATGGGTTGCACCGTTACTCTTAACCGACTAAAACAGTCAAGTACTTAGTCGACAGCCACGCTCCACAGCATCGCGAGCCAAGCCATCGGACCCAGCTTCATTCCGAGGATGCCCAATGAGCGAGCGATCTGCCCCCACCCCCGATTCGATACGCGCCTTTCAGGCCGACAACCCCAAGATGCGCACCCGCGATCAGGCCGATGCGCTGGGGATTCCAGAGGCGCAGCTTGTCGCCGCCCATGTCGGGCGCGGCACGGTGCGGATTGCCGCGCATCCCGACCGGATCATCCCGGCCGCCGAGACGCTGGGCGAGGTCATGGCCCTGACGCGCGTCGAGGCCTGCGTGCACGAGAAAGTCGGCGAATACGGCAACTACCATCCCGGCGAACATGCCGCGATGACCCTGACGGAAAATATCGACCTGCGGATCTTTCAGTCGCACTGGGTTCACGCCTTCGCCGTGGAAGCCCCGTCGGATGACGGCCCGCGCCGGTCGCTCCAGGTGTTCGACGCCGCCGGCGACGCCGTGCACAAGATCCACCTGCGCGAAGCCTCGTATCATGACGCTTGGGCGGGTGTCCTCAAAGACCTCACGCATGAAGACCAGACCGAAGGTCAGACCGTCGCCGCGCGCAAACCCGTCGAGGCCCCGAAATCGCGGCCCGACAAGCTCGACATCCTGCGCGAGGAATGGGCGCGCCTGACAGACACGCACCAGTTCCTGCGCCTGTGTTCCAAGCTGAAGATGAACCGTCTCGGCGCCTACCGCATCGCGGGCGCGCCCTTCGTGCGACAGCTCGATCCCACCGCGGTCGATGCGGTGCTGCACGCCGTGCGCGATGCCGGGATCGAGATCATGCTCTTCGTCGGCAACCGCGGCTGCATCCAGATCCATTCCGGCCCGATCCGCACCCTGCGCCCGATGGGGCCGTGGCAGAACGTGATGGACCCCGGATTCAACCTGCACCTGCGGCGCGACAAGGTGGCCGAGGTCTGGGCCGTCGAGAAACCCACCCAACGCGGCCCCGCCATCTCGGTCGAGGCGTTCGATGCCGAAGGCGGCCTGATCTTCCAGACCTTCGGGCTGGGCAAGGAAGGGCGCGATTCGCGGCCCGAATGGGGCCGGATCGTCGCGGATCTGCCTTCGCTTGAAGAGGTGCCGGCATGATGTGCAGCAAGTCGACAGGCGCCGCGATTGCCGCGATCTGCACCTCGATGGTCGGGGCCTTCGTCGCCCTGGCCGTCAGCGCGCAGCAGGCCGAAACCCCCGCCAATCCACATGCCGAGATCCTGTCCATCGGCGGCGCGGTGACCGAGATCGTCGCCGCGCTGGGGCAGGACCACCGGCTGAAGGCGCGCGACACCACCTCGACCTACCCGCCCTCGGTGCAAGACCTGCCCGACGTGGGCTACATGCGCGCACTCTCGCCCGAAGGCGTCCTGTCGGTGGGCCCGACGCTCATCATATCGGGCGAAGGCGCCGGCCCGCCCGAGGCGCTGGACGTGATCCGCGCCGCAGATGTTGAGTTCGTCGAAGTGCCCGACGCCCTGACCACCGACGGCATCCTGCGCAAGATCGACATCGTGGGCGAGGCACTCGAAGTGCCGGACCGGGCCGATGCGCTCGCCGCCAAGGTCGAGGCCGAGATGCAGACAGCCATCGAGGACGCCCGCCGCCCCGAGGCCGACAAGAAGCGCGTGCTGTTCGTGCTGTCGACTCAAGGCGGCCGGATCAACGCCTCGGGCACCGGCACCGCCGCCGACGCGATCATCCGCATGGCCGGCGGTGTGAATGCGATCTCTGAATTCGAAGGCTACAAGCAGGTCACCGACGAGGCGATAGGCACCGCCGCGCCTGACGTGATCCTGATGATGGACCGCACAGGCGATCATGCCGCCGACGATGATACGCTCTTTGCCATGCCCGCGATCCGGCTGACGCCCGCGGCACAGGACCGCGCGGTGGTGCGCATGGACGGCCTTCTGCTGCTGGGCTTCGGCCCCCGCACCGCGACGGGCATCCGTCAGCTGAACGCCGCACTTTACGAAACGGACAGCTAGACCATGGCCGCCCTCACTGATATCGACGCCGCCCCACGTGACCGCGCATCCCGCGCCCGCGTCCTGCATTGGGCGCTGGCGGCCGCGTTGGTCCTCGTGTCCCTCGCCAGCCTCCAGGTGGGCGCGACCGACGTAACCCTCTCGAACCTCGCGGCCAAGCTGGCGCGGGGCGAGGCGCTGACCCAGATGGACCGCGTCGTGCTGTGGGATATTCGGCTGCCGCGCCTCGCCATGGGCGGCCTTGTCGGCGCGGCACTCGCGGTGTCGGGGGCCGCAATGCAGGGGCTGTTCCGCAACCCGTTGGCCGATCCCGGTATCGTCGGCGTGGGCGCCGGCGCCGGGCTGGGCGCCATCCTCGCTATCGTTCTGGGCGGCCTGCTGCCGCCCTGGGTGAACACCCTCACCGGCAACCAGCTGACGGCCTTCGCCGCGTTTCTCGGCGGCTGGGGCTCGACCCTCCTGCTCTACCGCGTCGCCACGCGCCACGGGCACACGTCTGTGGCCACGATGCTGCTGGCGGGCATCGCGCTCGGGGCGCTGGCCGGGGCGGTCTCGGGTATCCTGGTCTATATCGCCGACGACACGCAATTGCGCGACCTCACCTTCTGGGGCCTCGGCTCGCTGGCCGGGGCCAGCTGGGCCAAGGTACTGACGGCAGGGCCGATGATCCTGCTGGCCATCGCCGCCGCGCTGACGCTGGGGCGCGGCCTGAACGGCCTGGCCCTGGGCGAGGCGACGGCGGCCCATATCGGCGTCAGCGTCCAGCGTCTGAAATCCATCGCGATCCTCGCCGTCGCTGCGGCCACGGGCGCCGCCGTCGCCGTCTCCGGCGGCATCGGCTTTGTCGGCATCGTGGTGCCGCACCTTCTGCGGCTCGCCTCCGGCCCCGACCACCGCACGTTGCTTCTGAACTCGGCACTGCTTGGCGCCATCCTGCTGATCCTCGCGGACGTCATCGCACGGGTCGTGATCGCCCCCGCCGAACTGCCCATCGGGATCGTCACGGCGGTGCTCGGGGCGCCGGTCTTTCTGTGGATCCTGCTGACACGCCGGGGGCTTGCCGACCTATGAGCTTCACCGCCGAAAACATCCGCGTCTCCTATGGCAGCCGCGAAGCTCTGCGCGGCGTATCGCTGATAGCCGATCCGGGCAAGATCACGGCCATCGTCGGCCCCAACGGCTCGGGCAAGTCCACCCTGCTCGGCGCGATGACGGCCTCCCTGCGCCACAACGGCGCGGTCCGCCTGAACGGCCGTGACGTCGCGGCGATGAAACCGTGGGAACTGGCCGCCGAACGCGCGGTGTTGCCACAAGCGGCGCGCCTCGCCTTCCCGTTCACGGTGATCGAGGTGGTGCGCCTCGGTCTGCAATCGGGCTCCGCCGGCGACCGCCCCGAGGTGCCCGTACAGGCCCTCTCCCGCGTCGGCCTTGCCCATTATGCCAACCGCACCTTTCAGGAGTTGTCCGGCGGCGAGGCGCAGCGCGTCATGCTGGCCCGCGTGCTCGCCCAGGTCTGGAGCCCGGTCGAGCATGGCCGCCCCCGCTGGCTGTTGCTGGACGAGCCGGTCAGCAGCCTCGATATCGCGCACCAGTTGCAGGTGATGGAGATCGCCCGCAGCTTCGCCCGCGCCGGCGGCGGGGTCATCGCCGTCATGCACGACCTGAACCTGACGGCACTTTTCGCCGACCGCGTCGCTGTCCTGTCCGAAGGGCAGCGTCTGGCCTTCGGCACGCCGGCCGAGGTGCTGACCGATGCCACCCTGTCGCGGGCCTATGGCTGCGAGCTGCGTGTTTGCTCTCCACCGCCCGTCGGTGTGCCCTATATACTGCCGCACGCGGCCTCTGCCTGAAAGGATACCCGGTGCGCCTAGCCATTCTCTCGCTCTGCCTCGCGGCCCCCGCGCTGGCCCAGCCCGCCGCGGATATCGTCATCCTGGGCGAGGTGCACGACAATCCCGACGCCCATCTGGGCCAGGCCGCGGCGATTGCCGAATTGCAACCCACTGCCGTCGTCTTCGAAATGCTGACCGCCGACGAGGCCGCCCGCGTCGATGTCGATCGGTCGCTGGCCGAAGAGGCATGGACCGCCAGTGGCTGGAGCGACTTCGACATTTACGCCCCCATATTCGATGCGCTGAGCGAGGCCCGGATCATCGGCGCCGCGGCTCCGCGGGACAGCGTGCGCACGGTCTATACCGAAGGTGCCGCCAAAATCTTCGGCCCCGACGCCGCGCTTTATGGCCTGGACACGGCCCTGCCAGCGGATCAGCAAAGCACCCGCGAGGAGATGCAGTTCGCCGCCCATTGCGAGGCCATGCCCCGCGACATGATGGCCGGGATGGTCGCCGTGCAACGCTACCGCGACGCGGTGTTCGCCCGCGCAGCACTCGAGGCGCTCGAACGCCACGGCCCGCCCGTTGCCGTGATCGCCGGAAACGGCCATGCCCGCACCGACTGGGGCATTTCCGCGATGATTGCCCGTGCGGCCCCTGAAGTCACCACGCACTCCATCGGCTTCGTGGAGGCCGAAACCAACGGGCCATTCGACGAAACCCGTATCGTGCCCACGGCCCCGCGCGACGACCCCTGTGCTACCCTCACCAACCAGTAAGGATCCCCGGATGCATCTCGCCATGAACCGCTTCACCGTGCCTCTCGAAAACGCCGCCGAGTTCGAGGACCTGTGGCTGAGCCGCGAAAGCCGCCTCAAGGACATGGCGGGCTTCGTATCGTTCCACATGCTCAAGGGTCCCGAGGAAGACGGCCGCGTGCTCTATGCCTCGCACACAGTCTGGGAAACCGAAGAGCATTTCCGCGCCTGGACCACCAGCGAGGAGTTCCGCGCCTCCCACGCCCGGGCAGGCCAAAGCCGCAAACTGCACGAAGGCACACCGCGTTTCGAAGGGTTCCGCGCGATCCAGAAGATCGACGCCGACGCACCGGCATGACCCCGCAGGTCACGCGTACGGCGCCGGTCTTTCGCAGCTTCGACGAGGCCCGCGCGCGGGAATTCTACGTCGACTGGCTGGGATTCGAATGGACCGGCCAGGTCCGCGTGTTTGATGGCTCTCCGCTCTATGCCTTCCTGCGTCTCGGGGGTTTCCACCTGCATCTGACCGAGCACCATGGCGATGCCACACCCGGTTCGACCGCCATGGTCCATGTCGACAACCTGCGCGACTGGCATGCGGGTCTGCCGCCCAATGCGAACATGCGCCCGGGACTCGAAGCGTTGCCCTGGGGTCTGCAGATGGAAGTGATCGACCCGTTCGGCAACCGCCTTCGGTTTCTGGATCAAGCCGACGACGCGTAATTCCTCGCGCTTCTATGTCCACCTGCCTCACAACCTTTCTTGACTGAAACAATCGGAATAAGGTACGAACGGGTAAATCCCGACTCGAAAGGTCGGGTTTCTTTTGGCCGCACCCGCAGGAGGCCACCGGAAAGGTTGCTGCATGACGACAACTGAGCCCGCCTCGAGCCCCGCACCGGACACGTCCGGCATCGCCACTCACGATGCCCGCGATCTGGTTCCCAACGGCGTCACCGCCAACATCGCCCTCGACGGCCAGGTCTACACCCTGCGCATCACCCAAGCCGGCAACCTGATCCTGACCAAGTGACCCCCGATCCCGATCCACTTCAGACCCAGCCACACTCCAGCGAGGCCCCATGCCGAAAGTCCCAAGTCCCTGCATCGACGTCTGCAAGTTCAAACGCGAAGGCCACTGCATCGGCTGCTCGATGACCAAGGCTCAGAAAAGCCTCTTCAAGCAGCTTAAAAAGGACAAGCAGCGCGAAGCCTTCGTCGAACTTCTGGTGGCGCAGCAGGCCGTGATGGGTCGCTACAAGCACTGGGAGGCCGCCTATGCCAAGAAATGCCGCAAGAAGAAAGTGACGCTCACCGCGATCGAAGGCGGCAAGGCCGCCTGAGGCGAATGCATCCCCACGCCGTACATCGCGAATGACACAAGATTAGATTTTAGGACAATCCACCGCTCATGACCTCAGCACTGCGCCTTCCCCACCATGACGGCTTGCATGACAACCGGACCGAGACAGGTCACACGCCTCTGCTCGACCACCTGCGCCACGCCGCCCGCGACGCGCGGTGCAAAAGCTATGTCGACCTCTTCGGCGCCTGCGCGGCACTGTCGGTGAACCGCGATGTCGCCACGCAGGCGGCGTCGGACGTGCTGATGCGCTGCCTGTCGCAGGCGCTCGGCCGCCGGCCGATCCTGTTCCGTGCCGGCGAACCCGAAACCTCATTCGACGAGGACTGGCTCCTGGCCCTCGCCCGCAGCCTCCAGACCGGCGACACGGCCAGCTGCACCTTCTTGCTGCATTCCCGCGTTCCCAAGCATGCGCACCGCAATCTCGTCTTTCTGCTGGGCAATGTGGCTGACAATTTTTCTCAGATTTAGAAAGATTCTAAAGTATCTTGCCGAATGCTGGTTCAGGCCCTATCTTCAGCCTGCAAGCCAGCCAATTGCCAGCCAGCAAAACTCCCTAACAACCTAGGAGGCGAGAATGACCGAAACGGCACAATCTCTTTCGACCGATGCCAATGCGCAGATAGCCGAGGCTCTCAACCAGTGCGTCGCGGAAACCGCCGTGACAACGATGCTGGCCCAGAATTTTCACTGGAACGTCACCGGCATGGCCTTCGGCCCGCTGCATGAGCTGTTCCAGACGATCTACGAGGATCACTTCGTGGCGCAGGACGACCTGGCCGAGCGGATCAAAGCGCTTGACGGTCACGCCGAAGGCGTTCTGGCCGGTATGATCAAGCGGTCCAAGGTTCCCGAGGCCGAAGGCACACCCGCCGCCGAAGAGATGATCCGCATCATGAAAGAGGCCCAGGAAACCCTCGCCGAAACTCTCGCCGGCGCCGGGGAACTGGCCGCCAAGCATGGCGATACGCTGACCGAGGATCTGTGCATCGCGCGCGGCCAGGCGCACGAGAAATTCGCCTGGATGCTGCGCGCCCACCTGCGCTGAGACCTGCCGCGCCGCGACGCTCCAGCGTCCCGGCCGGTCCCTCGCACTTCTTCGCGTCCTGCCGGGCGGCGGCAGCCTGCCGTCCGGCCGCATGCCCGATCCCCGCGTGCAAAAGTTGACTTTTTAAATCGGGAATTGTGAATCCCGACAATTTCAGTCAGACTATTGTCGAACAATCGATTCCCGGCGCTTTTGACCCGGCTCGACCGATGCGACAATCGAAGGATCCTCCCATGCCACGTCTCCTGCCGGCCGCAACAACCATCGCCCTGTGCCTTGGCGGCACTGCCCAGGCCCAAAGCGCCGCCGAAGTTCTGGACACCTATGCCGACATCGCGCAGGCCAATTATGCCGACAGCCTTGCCTCCGCCCAGGCTCTGCAACAAGCCGTGACCGAGCTGATCGACACGCCGTCGGCTGACACCATGCAGGCGGCCCGTGCCGCATGGCTTGCCGCCCGCGTCCCCTATCAGCAGACCGAGGTCTTCCGCTTCGGCAATGCCATCGTCGACGACTGGGAGGGCAAGGTGAACGCCTGGCCGCTGGACGAAGGTCTGATCGACTATGTCGACGGCGCCTATGGTGGCCCGACCGATGCCAACCAGCTGGCCGCGCTCAACGTCATCGCCAACCCCACCTTCACACTGTCCGGCAAGGAAATCGACGCCACCGGGATTACGCCTACCCTTCTCGAAGACACCCTGCACGAGGCGGACGGGATCGAGGCCAATGTTGCCACCGGCTATCACGCGATCGAATTCCTGCTCTGGGGCCAGGACCTAAACGGGCACAAGCCCGGCGCGGGCAACCGCCCCTGGACCGATTATGCCGAGGGCGAGGACTGCACCCACGGCAATTGCGACCGCCGCGCCGCGTATCTGTCGGCGGCCACCGATCTGCTGGTGTCCGACCTCGAATGGATGGCCGCGCAGTGGGCCGAAGACGGCGCCGCCCGCGCCGCCCTGATGCAGGACGAAACGGCAGGGCTTTCCAGCATCCTGACCGGCATGGGCAGCCTCAGCTACGGCGAAACGGCGGGCGAGCGGATGCGCCTCGGCTTGATGCTCAACGACCCCGAGGAAGAGCATTCCTGCTTTGCAGACAACACCCACAACGACCACTTCTACAACGGTGTCGGCATCCGCAACGTCTATCTGGGCGAATACATCCGCACCGACGGCACAAGTGTCTCCGGCCCCTCCCTGTCCGATCTGGTGGCCACCGACAACGCCGAGCTTGACCAGGAAATGCGCACCCGTCTGTCCCAGGCCGTGCGGGCGCTTGGCCGCATCAAGACGGCAGCCGAGGCGGGCTTTGCCTACGACCAGATGCTCGCCCGTGGCGATGAGGGCGGCGAGGCGCTGATCATGGGCGGCGTCGACGGCCTGATCGCGCAAACGCGTTCGATCGAGCGTGTCGTCTCGGCCCTGAACCTTGACGAAATCGCGATCGAAGGTTCCGACAGCCTCGACAATCCCTCTGCCGTCTTCCAGTGAGACCCTCACGCGGGAGGGCGCGCGTTGCACCTCCCGCCCGTTCACAGCCGTCCGCCATGATCGTCAAACCCGTTGCCCGGCTGCCCCTCGCGGCGGCGCTCGTCCTCACCGCGCTCCCCCTCGCACACGCTGGCGACAGCGCAGCGCCGCCCTGGGACGGCTTAACTGACCCGCACCTCGATATCGTACCACGCACTGCCGCCGAACGTGCGCGCATTGCCGATGTCACCGCCCTGCCGCAGGATTTCTCCACCCCTGGACCTTCGAGGAAAACGCCGCCGGGGCACAGACCGTCCGCGTCCGCACCACACCCGACGCGTTTTCCCAGCCCGCCGCCAACCTGACCTTCGCGCAGGAGCTCGACTTTCGCGTCGGCAACGGCCTTTTCCGCCGGCTCTGGGTCTCGCCGCCCGCCTCGACCATCGCGTCGGATGGCCTCGGCCCTCTCTACAACGCCCGCTCGTGCCAGCGCTGCCACCTCAAGGACGGGCGCGGCCATCCGCCCGAAGGCCCCGACGACAGCGCCGTCTCGATGTTCCTGCGCATCTCGGTCCCCGCCGCGTCCCCGCAGGAGGTCGAGGCGTTCATCGCAGGCACCCACCCAACCGTGCCCGACCCCACCTACGGCACGCAGTTGCAGGATTTCAGCCTGCCCGGCCACGCCCCCGAATACCGGCTCAAGGTCACCTATGACGAGGTCACCGTGCCGCTCTCGGGCGGGCAGACCGCATCTCTGCGCCAGCCCACCTACCGTGCCGCCGACCTTGGCTACGGCCCGCTCGCCGACGGCGCGATGCTCAGCCCCCGCGTGGCGCCGCAGATGATCGGCATGGGCCTGCTCGAGGCGATCCCGGCGCAGGACATCCTCCGCCTTGCCGACCCCGAAGATGCCGATGGCGACGGCATTTCCGGCCGCGCACAGATCGTCTGGTCCGACGTCCACGACCAACCGATGCTGGGTCGGTTCGGGCTGAAGGCGGGCAACCCAACCATCCTTGAACAGGTCGCCAGCGCCTTTGCCGGGGATATCGGCATCTCCAACCCCATCCACCGCGCCGGATCCGGTGACTGCACCGACGCGCAGACCGACTGCACCGCCGCGTTGCATGGCGGCGACCTCGAACAGGGCGGGTTCGAAATCGACCAGGCCGGCCTCGACCTCGTCACGTTCTACAGCCGCACGCTCGGCGTGCCCGCCCGGCGCGACGTGGGCGATCCGCAGGTGCTGGCCGGGCGTCGCGTGTTCTTCGAGATCGGCTGCGCGGCCTGTCATCGCCCCAACCACGTCACCCACCGCCTGAAGGGCGAGAACCCCGCCAGCTTTCAGCTGATCTGGCCCTATACCGACCTGCTTCTGCACGACATGGGCCCGGGCCTTGCCGACAACCGCCCCGAGGGGCGCGCGGGCGGCACCGAATGGCGCACCGCGCCGCTCTGGGGCGTGGGTCTGACCGAAACGGTTTCGGGCCACACCAACTTCCTGCATGATGGCCGGGCCCGGTCCTTGCTCGAAGCGGTCCTCTGGCATGACGGCGAGGCCCGGACGGCCCGCGACCGCGTGGTGCAAATGCCGCCCGAAGACCGCGCCGCCCTGATCCGCTTTCTGGAGAGCCTGTGAAACGTCTGTCCCTTCTTGCCCTCGGTGTCAGCCTCTTGGCCGTCCCCGCCCTCGCCGATATCGACGATGCGCTCGACCAGCATATCCTGCCAGGCTTGAAGCATTTCGCAGCTGCAAGCGAAGCACTCGCGCAGACGGCGGAGGCCGATTGCCGTCCCGAAACCGTCCGCCCCGCCTACCAGCAGGCGTTCGACGCCTGGATGCCCGTGGCGGACCTGCGGATCGGCCCGTCCGAGACCGGCGCGCTTTCCATCGGCTTCTGGCCCGACCCGCGCGGGTTCACCCAGCGCACCCTCAGCCGCCTCATCGCCGAGGCCGACCCCGTGGCGCAGGACCCCGCCGCCTATGCCGACGTCTCCATCGCCGCGCGCGGCTTTTTCGCGCTGGACATGCTGCTCAATGACCCCGACTTCTCGGGCTATGGCGCCGACAGCTATACCTGCACCCTTGTCGCCACCATCGCGGCGGACCTTTCCAGGCAGGCCGATGCCCTGCACGCGAACTGGTCCGGCGATTTCGCCGCGACGCTACGTAGCGCGGGCGACGCGGGCAACGCCGACTACCTCTCCCTGGCCGAAGCACAGCGGGCCCTCTTCACCCAGATCCTGTCCTCGCTGGAATTCACCACCACCAAACGGCTCGGCCTGCCGATGGGTGAGTTCGACCGCCCCCGCCCTGCATTGGCAGAGGCACGTCGGTCGGGGCGGTCCCTGCGGAACGTACTCTTGTCTGTCGAAGGCGCGCACAACCTCGCCCACGCGCTGGCCGATCACGACCTGCCGGACACCGACGCGGCCTATGCGCATGTTCAAGAGGTCGCCGCGCATATCGAGGACCCGACCTTCAGAGACGTGGAAACACCGCAAGGCCGGCTTCGGGTCGAAGTGTTGCAACAGGCCATCGAGGATCTGCACGAGGCCATCGCCGAAGATGTGGGCGCCCCGCTCGGCATCGCGCCGGGCTTCAACGCCCAGGACGGAGACTGAGCCGATGACCACGCGCCGCACCTTCCTCGCCAGCCTGCTGGCCGCCGGCACCGCACCGCGTCTCGGCTGGGCGGCGGCGGGCAATCCCGCCTTCCTCGCCGCCGCGAAAGAACACGATGAAAGCTTTGCACTCTATGGTCTCGACACGGACGGCCACGCCACATTCCGCATTCCCCTGCCCGCGCGTGGCCATGCCGGTGCCGGACATCCCCGCCGGGCCGAAGCCGTTGCCTTTGCTCGCCGCCCCGGCAGATTCGTGCTGGTGATCGACTGCGCCCGGGGTGAGGTGATCCACCGTCTGACACCGCCGGCAGGAAACCAGTTCAACGGCCACGGCGTCTTTGCCGATGGCGGCACAAGGCTTCTGACCAGCGAACAGGCCAGCGCCACCAGCGAAGGCCAAGTCGGCATCTGGGACGTGGATGCAGGCTATGCGCGCATCGGCAGCTTTCCCACCGGCGGTATCGGACCGCATGACCTGCGGCTCATGCCCGATGGCGCCACGCTCGCCTTGGCCAACGGCGGCATCGCCACGGATCCCGCCGACCGCACCAAGCTGAACCTCGACACCATGCGCCCCAACCTGACTTATCTCGACCTCGCGGGCGAGACGATCCAGCAGGTTACGCTGCCACCCGATCTGCACCAAAGCTCGATCCGGCACCTTGCCATACGCGGCGATGGCCTGGTGGGTTTCGCCATGCAATGGGAAGGCCTGCCCGACAGCGCCACGCCCCTGCTCGGCCTGCACCGCATCGGGCAGGAGCCCACCCTTGCCGCCGCGCCGCTGGCCGACGAACTGGCAATGCAGGGCTATGCCGGCAGCATCGCCTTCAGCGGCGATGGCCGCGAACTCGCCATCACCTCGCCCCGCGGCGGCCGGCTGCACCGGTTTTCGGATAAGGGTGACTTTCTCGGCGCCGTCTCGCGGGCCGATATTTGCGGCCTCGCCCCACGCGGCAAGGGCTATCTTGCGAGCGACGGGCTTGGCGCCCTGTTCGACGTCCGATCCGACGAACGCCGGGCGCTCGAACGGCACGCCTGTGCGTGGGACAACCACATCGTGACACTCTAGAGTGCGGACGCCTCAGAACATCACGCGTGGCAGCCACGTCGCCAGGGATGGCCAGATCCAAACCACGGCGACGCCCAGCGCCTGCAACCCGATAAAGGGCATCACGCCGCGATAGATATGGCCGGTCGTGATCTCCGGCGGCGCAGCACCCCGCAGATAGAACAACGAGAACCCGAATGGCGGCGTCAGGAAGGACGTCTGCAGATTGATCGCCAGGATGATCCCCAGCCAGATCGGGTCATGCCCCAAGAGGATCAGCGACGGTGTCACCAGCGGCAGCACGATCACCGAAATTTCCACGAAATCGAGGAAGAAGCCCATGAAGAAGACGATGATCATCGTCACGATCAGCGCCCCGGTCGCCCCACCCGGCAGGTTCGCCAGCCAATAGGCCACCCGGTCCTCGCCGCCCAGCCCGATGAAGACGAGCGAGAACATTCCCGCGGCCAGGATCGTGGCAAAGATCATCGCCGTCATCGTCATGGTCGAGGTGACGGCATCATGCGCCACCCGCTCGGCCAGTACGTTGCGCAGCGCCGCCAGCACGCCCAGCACGCCGATCACGGCCAACAGGATATACAGACCGCCCGCTACGTAGGACCCTGCGCCCAGGTCACCGCGTTGCAACCGCACCGGAAACACCCCCGCCGCGATGGCCAGCACGATCAGCGCAGCGGCGGCGAACAGGATCAGACCGCGCGCCCGCCCCAGCCGCGCGCCCGACATCAAAAGCGCGCCCACCGCCCCCACGGCGGCGGCCTCGGTCGGCGTCGCCAACCCGCCCAGGATCGAGCCCAGCACAGCAAAGATCAGCAGCACGGGCGGCACGATGGCCCCCAGCACCTCACGCCCGCTCGGCTTGGCCATGGTCGCGTCCGCAGGCGGCATGTCCTGCGGACGCAGCGCACCGCGCACCAGAACATAGATCAGGTAAAGCGACACCAGCACCAACCCGGGGATCAATGCAGCGGCAAAGAACTGCCCCACCGACAGCGCCTCGACCGAGAACTTGCCCTGCTCGTACTGCGCCTGCTGATAGGCATTCGACATCACGTCGGCGAGGATAATCAGCAGGGTCGAGGGCGGGATGATCTGCCCCAGCGTTCCCGCGGTGCACACGATCCCGGCCGACACGCTCGGATTGTATCCCGAGCGCAGCATCGTCGGCAGCGCGATCATCCCCATCGCCACCACCGTCGCCCCCACGATGCCGGTCGACGCCGCCAAAAGCGCGCCCACCAGGATCACGGAAATACCAAGCCCGCCACGCAACGATCCGCAGGCCCGGCCCATCGTGTCCAGCAACTCCTCCGCGATGCGGCTTTTCTCCAAAAGCGCGCCCATCAATACGAAAAGTGGTATGGCGATCAGCACCTGGTTCGAGATCAGCCCGAACACCCGTTGCCCGAACGCCCCCAAAAGCGAGATATCCATCGCGCCCAGCGCCCAGCCCAGATAGGCGAACAGCACCGCGATACCGGCGATGCTGAACGCCACCGGAAAGCCCGAGAGTATCGCCACCACCAGGGCCGCGAACATCAGAAGATCGAGATATTCCGTCACGCCGGCTCCTCCCCGACGAAAAGCCGCAGCAGGATCGCGATGGATTGCAACGCCACCAGCACGCAGAACACCGGGATCAGCGATTTCAGCAGGAACACCGCCTCGATTCCTCCGACCGAGATCGGCCCTTCAAGAATTTTCCAGGAATTTCGCACCGACGGCCACGACCACCAGATCAGCGCCACCATCGAGGGCAGCAGCAAAAACAGATGCCCGGTCATGTCGATCCACCGCCGCGTGGCCGGGGCGGCCTTGGCATAGAAGATGTCCACCCGCACATGCTTGTCCACCAGCAGGGTGTATCCGGCCGCCAGCATGAACAGCGTGGCGTGGAGGTACAGCACGCTTTCCTGCACCCAGATCGAATTGACGCCGAAGACATAGCGCCCGACGACGATGCCGAACTGCACCAGCACCATCAGCAGCGCGAACCAGCGTAGAACGCCGGCTATGCCGCGATTGATCGCGTCGATGATTCCTGCCAGTGCCAGCATTCTCCGGCCTTCCCTGCCCCTTTGGTCGTGGCGCGCGAGGTTGCCCCCGCGCGCCCGATGTTTCAGTAGCCCATCACCTCGGCGCGGGCATTCATCTGCCCGTTGTCGGCATAGGTCATGTAGGCCCCGATGCTGTCGCGATAGGCGACAAAGCTTTCGGTGATCCGCTTGACCAGTTCGTCGTCGTCCTGGCGCAATTCGTCGATCACTTCCTTGGCGGCCTCGCCCATGGCGTCGATCACCTCTTGCGGGAACTTCTTGACCTGCACGCCGTCTTCCTCGACCAGTTTCTTCAACGAGGCCGCGTGCTTGGTGGTGTACTCGGTCCAGACCGGGTTGTAGAGGCTTTCGCACGCCACCGACACCGCTTCTTTCAGGTCGTCGGACAATGCGCCGAACACCTCGGCATTCACGCCGCATTCCTCGGCCGAGGACGGCTCGCCCACGCCGGGCCAGTAATAGTTCTTGGCCACCTGCTGATAGCCCAGCGCGCTGTCGGTCCAGGGCCCGATGAACTCGCCCGCGTCCAATGCGCCGGTCTGCAACGCCTGGAACATGTCCGGCCCGCCCATTGCCTCGGCCGCCATGCCCAGCTTGGCGCACATCTCGGAGGCAAGGCCCGTGGTGCGGAACTTCAGCCCCTTCAGATCCTCGACCGAGTTGATCTCGTTGCGGAACCATCCACCCCATTGCGGGCCCGAGTTGCCGCACAGGAACGGCTTGATGCCGAACTGGCCGTACATCTCGTCATAGAGCGCCTGTCCTCCACCGTGATACAGCCAGCCCACCTGCTCATCGGCGCGCAGGCCGAAGGGTTGCGAGCCGAACAGAAGGATTCCCTTGGATTTCGAGCCCCAATAGGCCGGCACCGCGTGATATAGCTCCGCCGTGCCTTCGCTGACGGCGTCGAACACGCCGCGCCCGGGGACCAGTTCGCCCGCGGCGAACAGCTTCACCTCGATCCGCCCGCCCGACAGGGTGGTGATCCGGTCGGCCAGCATCTGTGCGGCGACACCGGGGCCAGGCAGGTTCTTGGGCCATGCCGTGACCATCTTCCATTGCTGCACGTCCTGCGCGATGGCCGGGGTGGCCAGCGGCGCGGCGGCGGTGCCGATGGCGGCGGTCGTCAAAAATTTACGTCTATCCATGGGTCTCTCCTTGTTGGTTGGTGGTGTTTGGTATTGTTTCATAGAGGCGCCTCGCACGTTTTCCCAGCAGTCGCGCCGAAGCTGCGGTTTTTCAAGGCCGCAAAGCGGTTTGCAGCAAGCGGCGCCGGCCCGAGGTCCGATCTCGGGCGCGGTTGATTAATTTCCGTGCCATGGCACGCGCGTCGCCACAGTTGGCAAGCTGCATCCCTGACGCTGTCGGCCCTGTCCATAACTCAGTTCCCCAGGATGCCGGGCAGACGCAAGCCGTGATCCTTCGCGCAGTCGATCGCGGTCTCGTAACCCGCATCCGCATGGCGCCACACACCCGACGCCGGGTCGTTCCACAGCACCCGCTCCAGCCGTTTCGCGGCCTCCTCGGTCCCGTCGGCCACAATCACGACGCCCGCGTGCTGGCTGAACCCCATGCCGACACCGCCGCCGTGATGCAGGCTGACCCAGGTCGCGCCGCTCGCGGTGTTCACCAACGCGTTCAGCAAGGGCCAATCGCTCACCGCGTCCGATCCGTCCTTCATCGCTTCCGTCTCGCGGTTCGGACTGGCGACCGAGCCGCTGTCGAGGTGATCTCGACCGATCACGATCGGCGCCTTCAACTCGCCACTCGCCACCATCTCGTTGAACTTCAGCCCGGCCCGGTGCCGGTCGCCCAGCCCGATCCAGCAGATCCGCGCAGGCAGCCCCTGGAAGGAAATCCGCTCACGGGCCATGTCCAGCCACGTGTGCAGCTTCTCATTCTCGGGGAACAACTCCTTCATCGCCTGGTCGGTCTTGTAGATATCCTCGGGGTCGCCCGACAGCGCGCACCAGCGGAACGGCCCGATCCCCTTGCAGAACAAGGGCCGGATATAGGCCGGCACGAAACCGGGGAAGGCAAAGGCGTTCTCCAGCCCTTCTTCCTGCGCCACCTGCCGGATGTTGTTGCCGTAATCCAACGTCGGCACGCCATCATTCCAGAAATCCACCATCGCCTTCACATGCACCTTCATCGACGCGCGCGAGGCCTTTTCGACCGCCTTGGGGTCGCTCTCACGCTTCTCGCGCCACTCGGCCATGCTCCACCCCTGCGGCAGGTAGCCGTTCACCGGGTCATGCGCGCTGGTCTGGTCGGTCACGATATCGGGCCGCACGCCGCGCTTTTGGATTTCGGGAAAGATATCCGCCGCATTGCCCAGCAGCGCGACCGACTTGGCCTCGCCCGCCTTGGTCCAGCGGTCGATCATCTCCAGCGCCGCGTCCAGGCTGTCGGTCTTCTCGTCCACATACCGCGTGCGGAGGCGGAAATCGATGCTGTCCGGGTTGCACTCCACCGCCAGACAGCACGCGCCCGCCATCACCGCGGCCAAGGGCTGTGCCCCGCCCATGCCGCCCAGGCCGCCGGTCAGAATCCACTTGCCCGTCAGGTCGCCGTCGTAATGCTGACGCCCGGCTTCGGCAAAGGTCTCGTAGGTGCCCTGCACGATGCCCTGGCTTCCGATATAGATCCACGACCCGGCCGTCATCTGGCCGTACATCATAAGACCCTTTTTATCGAGCTCGTTGAAATGGTCCCAGTTGGCCCAATGCGGCACGATATTGGAATTGGCGATCAGAACGCGCGGCGCGTCCGCATGGGTCTTCACGATGGCGATAGGCTTGCCCGACTGCACCACCAACGTCTCGTCCGTCTCCAGATCCTTCAGCCCGGCAACGATCCGGTCGAAATCATCCCATGTCCGCGCGGCACGCCCGATGCCGCCATAAACCACCAGTTCATGAGGGTTCTCGGCCACGTCGGGGTGCAGGTTGTTCATCAGCATCCGCATCGCCGCCTCGGCCTGCCAGCTCTTGGCGGTGATCTCGGTGCCGGTCGGCGGGTAGATGTCGCGCAGGTTATGGCGGGGATTGGTCATTCGGGCCTCCAACGTATCAGATCTTCGAGAATGGTCTTCAAATGCGGGCGCAGACGGTCGGCGCGATCAGGCGCATACTCCCACGGCGGGCTTTCCTGCATGTAGGTGGACTGCGCCAGTTCCATCTGGATCGCGTGCAGGCCCTCCTCGGGCCGGCCGTAATGCCGCGTTGTCCAGCCGCCCTTGAACCGCCCGTTCAGGATGGCGCTGTACCCTTCGGCCGCCTCGCAGACCCCATACACAAGCGTCTGGATCGGTGCCGCACAGGTCCGGCCCTCGTCGGTTCCGACGTTGAAATCAGGCAGCGTCCCGTCGAAAAGATAGGGTATCTCCGACCGGATCGAATGGCAGTCATAAAGTACCGCGAACCCGTGTATCCCGCGCACTCGCTCCAGCTCAGCCATCAACGCCGCGTGATAGGGCGCGTGATATGCCTCCCGCCGCCGCGCGATCTCGGCCTCGTCGGGTTCCGCCCCCTCGCGCCATATGGGCTGCCCGTCGAAATCGGTCACCGGGCACAGCGACGTGGTGTTCTGACCGGGATAGAGACTCACACCCTCCGGGTCGCGGTTCACGTCGATGACATAGCGGTGGATGGTCGTGCGCACCGTGGTCACGTCGCCCACCAGCCCGGCGTAAAGCTGATGAATATGCCAGTCCGTATCGGCCAGCCCTTGCCCGGTCTCGTTCAGCCCTGCGGCGATATCACCGGGAACATCCGTGCCCGTATGGGGCAATCCCAGAACCAGCGGGCTTTGCCCGCGCGTCACCTCGAGAAAACTCACAGCCCGACCTCCACGCCCGTCTCGCGCGCCAGCGCGTCCTCGCGGACCAGCGCCGCTGCCCGCTCCATGTCGGGCGCCATCATCCGGTCTTCTTCCAGCCGCGGCACCTCCGCCCGGATCGTCGAAATCGCGCGTTGCAAGGCTTGCGACGTCACCAGCGGCGCGCGCGCCTCGATCCCCTGCGCCGCGCACAGCGCCTCGACGCCCAGGATCATCGACAGGTTCGCGTTCATCCGGCGCAACCGCCGCGCGCCATGGGCGGCCATGCTCACATGGTCCTCCTGGTTGGCAGAGGTCGGCGTGCTATCGGTCGAGCACGGATTGGCCAGGTGCTTGTTCTCGCTCATCAGCGCCGCCGTCGTCACCTCGGCGATCATGAAGCCCGAATTCAGCCCCGGCGCGGGCGTCAGGAATGGCGGCAGGTCATGGCTCAGCGCCGGGTCCACCATCAGTGCCACCCGCCGCTGCGCGATGGCCCCGATCTCCGACAGCGCCAGCGCGATCTGGTCGGCGGCAAAGGCCACCGGCTCGGCATGGAAATTCCCGCCCGAGACGATCCCCGCCTCGATCACCAGCGGATTGTCCGTGACGGCATTCGCCTCGATCTCCAGCGTTTTCGCGGCAAAGCGCAGCAGGTCCAGCGCCGCCCCCGCCACCTGCGGCTGGCAGCGGATGCAATACGGATCCTGCACCCGGCTATCGCCTTCCCGATGGCTCTCCCGGATCTCACTGCCCGCCATCAGTGCCGACATGGCGGTGGCCACGTCGATCTGTCCGGCATGGCCGCGCAGACTGTGTATCTCCGGTTGCAGAGGCTGGGTTGATCCCATGATCGCGTCGGTCGAAAGCGTTGACGTCACGATCGACGCGCGAAGCGCGCGCACGCCGTCGAACAGCGCCGCCATTGCGCAGGCGGTAGAAAACTGCGTGCCGTTGATCAGCGCCAGCCCTTCCTTGGCCCCCAGCACCACGGGCGTCAGCCCGGCCTGCTTCAACGCATCGCGGGCGGGCATCCGCACGCCGTCCAGCAGCGCCTCGCCCTCGCCGATCATCGCGGCGGCCATATGCGCCAGCGGGGCAAGGTCGCCCGACGCACCCACCGACCCTTGCGACGGGATCACCGGAACCACGCCCCGCGCCAGCATCCCCTCGATCAGCGCACAGATCTCCCACCGCACGCCCGAGGCGCCACGCCCCAGCGACAGCAGCTTCAGCGCCATCATCAGGCGCGTGGTTTCAGGCTCCAGCAGCTCGCCCACGCCGCAGCAATGGCTGAGGATCAGGTTGCGCTGCAACGTCTCCACATCCTCGGGCGGTATCCGCACCGAGGCCAGTTTGCCGAACCCGGTGTTCACCCCGTAGACCGGCACATTCCCGCGCGCCGCTTCCGCGACCTGCCCTGCCGCCGCCTCAATGGCAGGTCGCGCATCCGGTGTCAGCACCGCCGCCACACCCTCGCGCCACAGCTGCTCCAGCGTGTCCAGCCGGGTCTCTCCCGGCACCAGCGTCAGGGTCATGTCCGGCCTCCGAATATCCGTTTGTGCAGCGGGTTCACCCCGATGCGATAGCTCAGCTCCGCCGGTTCCTCGACATCCCAGATGGCCAGGTCCGCCCGCATCCCCGGCGCGATCTCGCCCCGGTCATATAGCCCCAGCGCCTGCGCGGCATGGTGCGTCGTGCCCGCCAAAGCCTCGGCCGGGGTCAGGCCGAACAGCGTGCAAGCCATGTTCATCGCCAGCAGAACCGAGCCCATCGGCGACGATCCGGGGTTCCAGTCCGTCGCCACCGCCATCGGCACGCCATGCGTGCGGAACGCCGCGACCGGCGGCTTTTGCGTCTCGTGCAGCGTGTAGAATGCCCCGGGCAACAAGACCGCCACGCTGCCCGCTTCGGCCAGCGCCCGGGCGTCATCCTCGCTCGCATACTCCACGTGATCCGCCGACAGCGCACCGCGCTCCGCCGCCAGCTTCGTCCCGCCGATACTGCTCAGCTGCTCGGCATGCAGCTTGACTGGCAGACCCAGCGCCGCGGCCTTGTCGAACACCCGCGCGATCTGGGCGGTGTCGAACGCGATCCCCTCGCAGAAGCCGTCCACCGCATCGACCAGCCCTTCGGCATGGGCCGCCTCCAAGGCGGGCTGGCAGATCTCGTCGATATAACTGTCCGCATCCGTCCCCTTGGGCACCGCGTGCGCACCCAGGAAAGATGTCACCACCCGGACCGGACGCGCCTCGCCCACCGCGCGCGCCACGCGCAGCATCTTGAGTTCCGTTTCTATATCAAGGCCATAACCCGACTTGATCTCGATCGTCGTGACCCCTTCCGCAATCAGCGCATCGGCCCGTGTCAGCGCCTGCGCCAGCAGCAGATCCTCGTCCGCCTCCCGCGTCGCCGTCACGGTCGAGACGATCCCGCCCCCGGCGCGCGCCACCTCTTCATAGCTCGCCCCCTCGAGGCGCATCTCGAATTCCCGCGCGCGATTGCCGCCATGCACGATATGGGTGTGACAGTCGATCAGTCCGGGCGTCAAAAGCCGCCCTCCGGCATCGATCACCTGCGCGTCCTGCGGCAACTCGGCAAGCTCGGCCATCGGCCCGATCCAGTCTATCCGCTCGCCCTGCACCTGCACCACCGCGTTGCGACGCAGGCCATAGCCATCTTCGGAACCGTCCATGGTCGCAACGGTGGCATTGGTGATCGTCAGGTGATCCGGCATCGTGACCTTCCTTGCAAAGCGGGCTACATAACGGTAATATGTAGGTACATATTTTGTCAATGGAGATCGCCCGTGCAGGAAATCCAGTCTCGCCAGACCCTTACTCCGGATGGCTGGGTCAGCGACCTTTGCCTCACCATCGAGCAGGGCCGCATCACGCGAATCTCCCGCAGCCCTTCGCCGGACGCGCAGCCTGTCGACCTGCTGCTGCCTGCTCCGGTCAATTTGCACAGCCACGCCTTTCAACGCGCCATGGCCGGGCTGACCGAAACCCGCGGCCCCGACCCGCGCGACAGCTTCTGGACATGGCGGAAACTGATGTACCGTTTCCTAGACCGCCTCACGCCCGATCATGTTCAGGCCATCGCGGAGCTCGTCTTCATGGAAATGCTCGAGGCCGGCTACGGCGCGGTGGCCGAATTCCACTATCTGCATCACGACATCGGCGGCAAACCCTATGCCGACCTGGCCGAAATGGCCGCGCGTATCACGCAGGCGGCGCAGGATACCGGCATCGGCCTCACGCTTCTGCCGGTGCACTACATGCAAGGCGGCTGCGACGGGCGCGCGCTGCAAGGCGGACAGCGCCGCTTCGGCAGCGATCCCGACCTTTTCGCCCGGCTGCACGCCGACAGCGCCGCATTGGTGGCCAACGGACCCGAGGATTTCGCCATCGGCGTCGCGCCCCATTCCCTGCGTGCCGTCCCGCCCGAGGCGCTGGCCCAGGCGCAGGCCATCTGCCCCGACGGCCCGATCCACATGCACCTCGCCGAACAGGTGGCCGAGGTCGAGGAGGTCGAGGCCCACCACGGCGCCCGCCCGGACGAATGGCTGCTGGACAACGCGGCGGTCGACGACCGATGGTGCCTTATCCACTGCACCCAGATGACCGACGCCGAAACGACCGCCCTGGCGCAAACCGGCGCCGTGGCCGGACTCTGCCCCATCACCGAATCCAGCCTTGGCGACGGTATCTTCAACGGGACCACCTATCGCGACGCCGGGGGCCGGTTCGGCATCGGCTCTGATTCCAACATCCACATCGCCCTGTGGGAGGAGTTGGCCACGCTCGACTATTCCCAACGCCTGCGCGACCGCAGCCGCGCGGCGATGGCCACGGCGGACCACTCCACCGGCCGCGTGCTTTTCGACGCGGCCTCCCGCGCCGGGGCGCAGGCGGCTGGCCGCGCTTCGGGGCAGATCGCCGAAGGCCAGCTGGCCGATCTCATCGCGGTCTCCACCGACAACGAGTTCCTGTGCAACCGCACCGGCGACGCGGTCCTCGACAGCCTGATCTTCTCCGGTCGCGGCCGCGCGTGCGTCACCGATGTCTGGAGCGCGGGCCGTCACATGGTCGAGGACGGCCGCCACGTCGACCGCGACCGCATCACGCGCACTTTCCTCGACGTCGTCACCACGCTGGGACAGGACATATGACCTCCGAGTCCCGCCTGTCGTGGAGGGAAGTCCGCGACCGGATCCACGAACAGATCCTCACCGGCCGCTACGGCCCCGGAGACCGCCTGCCCCGCGACGCCGACATCGCCGAAGATCTCAGCTGCGCCCGCTCCACTGTCCAGCGCGCGATGCAGGATCTCTCCGACAGCGGCCTCGTGGAACGCCGCCGCAAGGGCGGCACGCGGGTCCGGGCCGAACCTGTCACCCGCGCCACGCTCGACATTCCCATCACAAGGCGCGAGGTGGAACAGAGCGGCGCGCGCTATGGATATCAGCTGATCCGCCGCCGCATGGCCCCGGCGCCGCGCGGCGTCGTCGCCGCCTTCGGGCTCGGGGCATCCCGTCCGATGCTTCGCGTCGAGGCGCTGCACCTGTCCGACGGACGCCCTTACATTTTCGAGGACCGCTGGATCTGTCCCGAAACCTCCCCCGAAGTGCAAAACCTCGATTTCACCGGCCAGAGCGCGAACGAATGGCTGGTTCTGAACAAGCCCTATACACGGCTCGACCTGCGGTTCTACGCCATCTCCGCCAACACTCGATTGGCCGACCTGCTGGAGGCCGAGCCGGGCGCAGCCCTTCTGGTGATCGAGCGCACCACCTGGATCGAGGACGCCCCCATCACCACAGTCAAGGCAATCACGACCCCCGGCTACCAGCTTCTGACCGGCACCTGACCCGGGTCAGAGGCACTCCGCCAGCGCCGTCGCAAGGTTACGCAAAAGCTGCGGATAAAGCTGCACTCCGGGCTCCAGATCCGATCCCAACGGGTCGATCACGCCGACATTCACCGCGGCTCCGTCCGTGACAGCCTCCACGATGCCCCGGGAGAATTGCGGCTCCGACATGACGCAGGTCACCCCGGCCTCACTGACCCTGTCGCGGATCTCCGCCACCCGCGCCGGGCTGGGGTCCGACGCATCGGAAACCGAAATCGCACCCGACGCCGTCAGATCGAACGCCGCCTCGAAATACTGATAGGCGTCGTGGAAGACGATAAAGCTGCCATCCCGCGCGGGCTCGAGAATACCGTCGATTTCGGCCTTCAGGCTGTCGATCTCCTCGCGCCCGGCCGCGGCGTTGGCGTAATAAGCCCCGGCATTGTCGGGATCGGCCGCCGACAGCGAGGCCGCAATCGCGTTCAGCCAGGTGGCCGCATTGTCGGGCGACAGCCAGGCGTGCGGGTCGTGATCTCCGTGCGCGTGCCCGTGTCCGGCATGGTCCTCGTCGTGCTCTGCGTGCTCGTCATGACCATGGTCCGCATGATCTGCGTGGTCATGCTCGGCATGGTCGTCATGGCCTGCCTCTTCATGCGCCTCGTGGTCATGGTCGGCGTGCTCGTCATGGCCCGCCTCTTCATGCTCCTCGTGGTCATGCTCGGCGTGCTCATGCGCGGCGTCGTCTTCGTGCCCGTGATCATGCGCGTGGTCGTCATGGCCTTCGTCCCCGTGGTCGCCATGGTCATGCGCCTCGAACAAAGCATTCTCGCGGACCGGCAACTCGACCGTGCCATCCGCCTCCATCAGGGTCACCACCCGCGCCTCGCCCGACAGCGTGCCCAGCGCATCTTCCAGCCAGGGCGTCAGGTCCGGACCGATCCAGAACACCACGTCCGCGTCCTGCATCGCCGCCGCTTCCGACGGGCGCAGGCTGTATTCATGCGGACTGGCGCCCGGCGCTACGATCAGAACGGGCTCGCCCACCCCATCCATCACCCGCGCCACGAGCGAATGCACCGGCGCGATATCCACCGCCACTTGCGGTGCCTCGGCCAAGGCGGGTCCGGCCAGAACAGCGACCGCGGCGGACAAGGGAAGAAGGTTTCTGGACATTGGCGACCTCTTGTGATTGTATAACATTTCCTATCGGATACACGAACTGTTATACTATGACAAGTAGCGCAAGATCAGAAGACACGCCGCCGACCGACCCGGTCGGGTTCGAGACGCATGACCACGCCAGTTGCATCGCCTCCGCCATTGCCGAGGCCGAGGCGCATTGCGCCCGCGAGGGCCTGCGCTTCACGCCGGTCCGGCGCAAGGCGCTTGAAATCCTGTTGCGCGAACACCGGGCACTGGGTGCCTACGAGATGCTTGATGCCCTGCGCGAGGCCGGGTTCGGCTCGCAGCCGCCGGTCGCCTACCGCGCGCTGGAATTTCTCGTCGGCCACGGGTTCGCGCATAAGATCGAACGGCTCAACGCCTTCATCGCCTGCGCCCATCCCGGCGCGAACCACTCGCCCGCCTTCATGATCTGCCGAAGCTGCGATTCGGTCGCCGAGGCGCAGGCCACCCCGGCCCGCGGCGCCCTGGGCGATGCCGCCCGCGCCGCCGGTTTTCGGATCGAGCGGACCGTCGTCGAGGCCGAGGGCCTCTGCCCCGCCTGCTCGGAGAAGGCCGGGACATGAGCCTCGTCTCCGTCCAGAACATCAGCGTCGGCTACGGCGCCACTAAGGTATTGCGCGACGTGAGCCTGGAAATCGACCCCGGCGAGATCCTCACCGTGGTCGGCCCCAACGGCTCGGGCAAGACGACCTTGCTGCGCGCGCTCATCGGCGCGGTGACGCCGGCCTCGGGCCGGATCGAGCGTGGCGCCGGGCTGCGCATTGGCTACGTGCCGCAAAAGCTGCATATCGACCCGACACTGCCGATGACCGTGTCGCGTTTCCTGCGCCTGCCCGGCGGCGCGACCCCGGCCCAGATCGCCGCCGCCCTCGACCGCGCCGGCGTGCCCGACCTGTCGAACCGGCAGATGTCGGGCCTGTCGGGCGGTCAGATGCAACGCATCCTCCTGGCCCGCGCCCTGATCGGACAGCCCAACCTGCTCCTGCTCGACGAGGCGACGCAGGGTCTCGACCAGCCCGGGTCTGCCGCCTTTTACCGCCAGATCGAAGAAGTTCGCGCCGCGACCGGCTGCGCCGTTGTGATGATCAGCCACGAACTGCACGTGGTCATGAGCGCCTCCGACAGGGTGATCTGCCTCAACGGACATGTCTGCTGCGAAGGCACGCCCGAGATCGTCTCGGCGGCCCCCGAGTACCAGGCCCTGTTCGGCACCGGCACCGGGGGCGCGCTGGCGCTCTACCGGCACGACCATGACCACAGCCATGACGCCACCTGCGGTCACGACCACGCGCACGACGACTCCACGACGAAGGCTGCCGAATGATGCTGGACGATTTCATGACCCGCGCCGCACTGGCCGGCATCGGCGTGGCCTGCGCCGCCGCTCCTCTGGGCAGCTTCGTCGTCTGGCGGCGCATGGCCTATTTCGGCGACGCCACGGCCCATGCCGCGATCCTCGGCGTGGCGCTGTCGCTGGCCTTGCAGATCTCGATTTTCGCCGGCGCCGTGGCCGTGGCGCTGGCCATGGCCCTCACCGTCACCGTTCTGACCGGCCGCGGCTACGCGATGGACACGCTTCTGGGCGTGCTGGCGCATTCCGCGCTGGCCTTCGGGCTAGTGGCGGTGTCATTCCTCTCGGGCATCCGGATCGACCTGATGGCTTATCTCTTCGGGGACATTCTTGCGGTCTCGCGCGGCGATCTCGCGGTTATCTGGGGCGGCGCGGTGCTGGTGGTGGCCCTGATCGGCTGGCGCTGGTCCGCGCTCCTGACCTCGACCCTCAGCCCGGATCTCGCCCATGCCAGCGGCATCGACCCGCGCCGCGAGCAGCTGATCCTCACCCTGGCGCTCGCCATCACGGTGGCTGTGGCCATCAAGGTGGTCGGCGTTCTGCTGATCGCCGCGATGCTGATCATCCCGGCCGCCGCCGCCCGGCCACTGTCGCACACGCCCGAACAGATGGCCCTGTTCGGCGCCGTCATCGGCGCGGTCTCCGCCGTGGCGGGGCTGCACTCGGCCTATCTGCTCGACACGCCGGCGGGGCCCTCAATCGTCTGCGTCGCGGCGATCTTCTTCGCACTCACCAGCGTTGTGCGCGGCCTGCGCGCCTGACCGGTCACGCTCGCGCCGGCCCGTACCGGACCCGGTGGCAAAGCGTGGCCGCATCCTCCAGTATCGCGCCATAGTCCTCCTCCAGGCGGTCGAACGCCGTCTCGCCCGAAATCAGCACGTCCAGCGCGGGGTCAACCAAAAGGTCCAGCGCCTTTTCCAACCTGCGGCGATAGCTCCAGCGCGCCCGGCGCCCGGGCGGCACCTGTCCCACCTGGCTACCGACGATCCGCAGGCGACGCTGGTGAAACGCTCCGCCAAGCGGCACCTCGGGCCGGCGCGTCCCGAACCAGCTGGCCTCGACGATGGTCGCCTCCATTCCCGGCAGCCCGATCGCCGTCGCCAGCCCCTCCGCGCTTGCCGAGGCGTGGACCACCACGTCGCGCTCGCCCGCCGCCTGTCCCGGCGCCGCGAAGTCGCAGCCCATGGCCTTGGCCAGGGCCGCCTTTCCCGCGTCGACATCCACGAGGCACACCTCCGCCCCCGGCATCCTTGCGCACAGATATCCCGTCAGAGCGCCGACAACGCCCGCCCCGACGACCGTCACCCGGTCGCCGGCCGACACGCCGGAATCCCAAACGATGTTGAGGGCGGTTTCCATGTTGGCGGCCAGCACCGCACGCTTGGCCGGCACGCCCTCGGGCACCGGCACGGCGGCCTCCTGCGGCACGGCGAACCGATCCTGGTGCGGGTGCAAGACAAAGACGGTCTGCCCCTTGCCCGAACCTTCCGCCACGCGGCCCACGGCGGCATAGCCATACTTCACCGGAAAGCTGAAATCGCCTTCCTGGAACGGCGCCTTCATCGTCTCGTGCTCGCTCTCCGGCACGCCGCCGCTCCAAACCAGCCGTTCCGTGCCCCGGCTGATCCCCGAATAAAGCGTTTCGACCTCCGCCATGCCCGGCCCGGCCTTGAACGCGGTCTCGCGCATCGCGACCGCACCCGCGCCGGTGATCCAAAGGGCCCTGGCCACGCCGTCGCTCACAGCGCGTGTCCGGATTTCAGCGCCTTCACCGCCAGATAACCGCTGTTATGGAGGTTCTTGCCGACCCGCAGCGGCAATTGCTCGACAACCTCGATCCCCTGCGCCCGGAACGTGTGCACCTTGGCGGGGTTGTTGGTCAGCAGCCGCACCGCCCCGAAGCCAAGGTTACGCAGCATCACCGCCGCCACGCGGAAATCTCGCTCGTCATCCTCGAACCCCAGCGCATGATTGGCATCCACCGTGTCCAGCCCCCGCGATTGCAGGTCATAGACCCGCATCTTGTTGGCCAGCCCGATTCCGCGCCCTTCCTGGTTGAGGTAAAGCAGCAGGCCCGCGCCCTCCTCGCCCATGCGCAGCATCGCCGCGCGAAGCTGCGGCCCGCAATCGCATTTCAGACTGCCCAGCACATCCCCGGTGAAGCACGCCGAATGCAGCCGCGCCAGCACCGGGCGTGCCGGATCTGGCGTGCCGATCTCGAACGCATAGTGCTCTGTCCGGCCATCGGGGTCGCGGAAAACGTGCAGCTTGCCGCTGTCATGCGCCTCGACGGGCAGGCCGGCCGCGGCCACCGGCGACAGCGCGGGTGTCTGCGCGAAATGGCTCAATGCCTCGGCCAGGTCGACCGCCGTCATGCTCAGCCCCTCGGGTATCGCCCGGTCGTCGGCCAGCGCGAAGATCAGCGCCGCAGGCAGCAGTTCCGACGACTTCACCACGCTCAGCGCCAGCCCGTGCAGGCGCGCCTCCCGGTCCCTTACCCGGTGCAGCGGCGCGACCGGACCCGCGGTATCCTGCCCGGCATCGGCCAGCCGCATGAACCAGGCGAGGTCGGCCTGTTCCGGCGGACGGATCCGCACCGGCAGATCCCAGATGTCGGCACTTTGCACGGGCGCCATCGCGGCCCTGGCCCGGTTGCCCGTCAAAACCAGCTCCGGCACACCGAAAAGGTCGCGCAACGCGTCCAGCCGCGCCTGTGTCAGTGTCTCGGCCGCCACCGCCACGGCGCGAACCGGCCCATCTGTCAGAAGGCATGGCAGCCCAAGCCGCAGGTCTGATTGCACCCGGCTCAGGCGTTCGGCGACACTGGGAAGAAGGCTTTGAGGAACTGGGGACATGTGCGGTACTTTCGGACTATCGGTTGGGGTATCTGGCATGGGGGCATTTCCTTCAGTGCCGCAGCGCGGGACGTTCGCGCACGCGATGCGGCCACAGCACCTGCGCCGGCGGTGCCGGTGCCAACGTACAATCGAAGAGCACGTCGGACCCCAGGCCATACACCTCGGTCTTGGGACGCAACGCCTCGGCCAGGCAGGGCACGGGCGACGTCTTCAGCCCGGTCGGCCCGGCCCCGATCAGCAGCGGCGCCACGGCCACGTGCAGCCGCGTCAACAGGCCCGCCTCCAGGAACTGCGCGATGGTGATCCCGCCGCCCTCGATCAGAACGTGATCCAGGCCAAGCCCCCGCAGCGCGGCCAGGATCTGGCCCGGCGAGATCCATTCGCCACGCGGCAGCCGTATCACCTCCACGTCTTCGGGGCGGGGTTTGTCCACCGCCTGGATCACGATCCGCCGGGCACTTTCGTCGCGCAGCAGGCCGGCATCGTTGGGCAAGCGGCCGTGGGGGTCGATCACCACCCGTGCCGGATTGCGCCCCTTGGCCAGCCGCACGGTCAGGCGCGGGTTGTCATGCAGCGCCGTCTTCACACCGATCACCACCGCGTCGGCAAGCGCGCGCAGCCGGTGCAAGTGAGCCAGCCCGTCCTTGCCCGAAATGTCCTGCGCGTCGCCCGACTCGGTGGCGACGCGCCCGTCGAGGGACTGCCCGATCTGCGCGATCACGCTTTGCCCCGACACCGTGCGCGTCATGCCGCCATACAGCGTCAGCGCCGCGCGTTCGCCCGAGTTCCAGTCGCCGCAGCACAGGCACGCCTCGTCTTTGCGTGCGGCCAGGATACGGGCCCAGACCCTTGGGGTGACATCAATCATTTCCATGCTTTACTCCGATCATCCTGCCCGGCCCGGTGTTGCGGCGGGAGCGCCAGAAGGTCCCTGTGCCCGACGCTCAGCGCGGTATGACCCGCCGCCCCGCGCCTTGTCTCCGCCCAGCGATCCGCCCTGGCCTCTCCGGCCTCCGCGGCCGCCTTGCCCACGCCGTTCACGAACTCGGCCTGCAAGGCCGCGTCGTCCGGCCCGAGGCGCCAGACGCTGTCGGCCAGCGTCACCGCGAAGCCCCGCGCCTCGAACGCCTTCGCGGTCAGCTTCGCGGCCTCCGGGCCCATCGCCGCCTGTCCGCCCTTGTCGCCCTGCTGATGCCGGTTGAACGCCGCGATCACATCGGCCTCTGCCGCCCCTGGCGGATCCCACCGCATCCGCCCGTCAAAACTCAAGGCGGCGTAGAACGGCAGCCCCGCATCCCCCAGCCTTTCGGCAAGCGCGTCGGCCCAGCCGATGCTCATCAGGTCCAACAGGGCCGAAGCCGTCACCAGCCCCACATGCTCCAGCGGCAGGCCGTCCACGTCCCACGCACTGGCCTGGACGCAGTCGGCCATCGGGTGGCGCGCCTTGGCCACTTGCAAGTGCTCCGCGTCGGTGTCCAGAAAACACCACTCCAGCCTGTCGTAGCCCGCTGCCGCAAAGGCCCGCGCGGTCGATCCGGTGCCGCTGCCAAGGTCCAGCACGCGCATTCCCGGCCGCACGCAATCCGCGGCGCGCGCCAAAAGCGTCGCGTCCCGCGCCGCGTGGTCCGCCGCCTCGCGCAGGCTCAGCCAATCGGCCTGAAACTGTGTGTCAGATATCTGATTCATACCACCCACGCGCCACATGGCTTTCATGAAGCTGGACCCGGATGCGCTTGACTCGCCCGCCGTCGCCAAGCCCTTCCGATTTCGCCCGATCCCGAAGCTGCGCCCAGATGTGGTGGCACAAGAATTCGGTGGTGGTGATCCTGCCCTCGAACTCGGGCTTGTCATCCAGGTTACCGTATTTCAGCGGCTCCAGCGCGGCATTAAGCGCTTCGGTCGCCAGACCGATATCCACGACCAGCCCGTTTTCGTCCAGGTCCTCGGTATAAAACGCGGCATCGACAACAAAGGTCGCTCCGTGCAGGCCCTGTGCGGGGCCGAAGACCGGGGATGGCAGGGAATGTGCGATCATGATGTGATCGCGGACTTCAACAGCGAACATAAGACTTCCGTTTCCTGAAGTGATGCGGCGCAAAAGCCGCTTTTTTCCGATATGTTAACCGGCTCATGAGCCAATCCGTTCCAGAACGCCGGCGAAAATGCGTGCGGTGTGATCCCAGCCGGTCAGGGACTGCGCCCGCGCCTGCGCGGCGGCGGCGTAGTGCTCCGCCGTACCGGGGTCTGTCAGCAACCGCTCGATCGTACCGGCCAGCGCGCCGGGGTCGTCCGGCGCCACCAGCAGCGCGGCCTCCCCCACCGTCTCCGGTACCGCGCCCACCCGGCACGACACCACCGGCAGGCCGTGCAGCATCGCTTCGCTCAGAACCATGCCATAGCCTTCGTACCGCGTGGCCAGCGCAAACAGGCTGGCGCGGGCATAGGCGTCCTGCAACGCCCCCGCGCTGACCTCCCCTGCAAAGGTCACGCGATCCTGCAAACCCAGCTTGGCGGCCTGCGCCTCCAGCGCCCGCGCGGTCTCGGCGTCATGCGCCTTGCCGACGATCTCGGCCTGCCAGTCCAGCGCTTTCAACCGGCTCAGCGCCTCCAGCAACACGTCATGCCCCTTGCGCCGCGCCAACAGCCCCACCGACAGGATCAGCGGCGGCTCCGCCTTCTTCGTGTGGGATCCTACCGCGTCTATTGTCCGCTCGAACCCCGGATGCGCGACCGTGACCTTGTCGCGCGCAACTCCAAGCTCCCGCATCACCGTTCCGGCGATATGCGCGCTCGGCACGATCACATGCGCCGCGCGGTCCAGCACTTCGGCCTCGTTGCGCAATAGCGCCCGCGCCCGCCCCGGCTCCAGCCCGCTTTCCAGGCCCAGCGGATGGTGCACCATGCCCACCACGGGTGCCGCGATCGCGGCCATCCGGGCGGGGTCCATCGCTCCCAGAGCCAGCCCGTCCACGATGATCGGGCGACCGCGCGGCACGGCGGCCAGCGCATCGAACGTGGCCTGCATGTCCGCCGCGGAGGGCACGGGGAAACTGCCTGGCAATTCCAGATGCGCCGTGTCGAAGCCCATCGCGTTCAGCCGGTCCAGAACCGTCGCGTCATAGACGTAGCCGCCCGTGCGCTGATCCTTGTCTCCGGGAATGGCGAACACCGCGCGGCTCATGACGGCCCTGCCCTTTCCGGAGCCGCGCGCACACCGCCCGGCACCCACAGGAACGCCAGCCCCGGCAAGGCGGACACCAGCATCATTGCGCCATAGCAGATACCCATCGCCACCCCCGCATTGGCATCCAGCCCGATCAGCGGAAAAAGCGCCGCCGCCGCCCCCTCGCGCCAGCCCCAGCCCGCGACCGACAGCGGCACAAGCATCGCGCAGAAGACCAGCGGCAACACCGTGAACAGCCCTTCCGGCGGAATGACCGATCCGGTGGCCCGCGCCGCGGCATAAAGGCCCAGAACCAGCAAAAGCGCTCCCAGCAGCGCGTGCACGACGATCCGCTGGTGCCCGATCAGGCGCCACACCAGCGCCGGAAAGGACCGGGTCGTTTCGAACCGCCGCGCGCCCCACAGCGCCACGGCGCACAGCACCGGCAGCGCGACCAGCAGCGCCCACACCCCGCCGGGCCACGCAATCCCGCCGGGCACCAGCACCGCCCCGATCAGCCCCAGCGCCAACAAAGCGAACATCGCCACCTGCCCCATCAGCCGCTCTGCCGCCACCGACTGCCCGGCACGTGCAAGGTCGGCCTGCCGCCGCACCCGCACCGCGCGCCCCACATCGCCCAGCACACCGCCGGGCAGGACCGAGTTGATCAGCTGTGCCACGTAGTATTCCCGCACCGCCGCGCCGAACCCGATCGGTATCTCCAGCGCCTGCGCCGTCAATTGCCACCGCCGCGCCATCGACAGCGTCGCCAGCGTCAACGCCGCAAGGCTCACCGCCAGCCACCCCCAATCGGCCCGCGCCAGCCGTGCGCCCACTTGGGCGGTGTCGGTCCACCACAGCATCGCGGCCATCAACGCCGCCGAGACCAGAAGCTTGATCACCCACATCTTCATCGCGCCACCCCCGCGATCTGCTCGATCGAGGAAAAGGCCCGGATGAACTCGTTGCGGAACCCGTCCATCCGCCACGCCTCGAGGTCGGAGGCCGGAACCATTCCCTCGCTCCATCCCCAGCCGTCGATCATCGCCAGAACGTCAGGCGGCGCGATCATGTGTACCGGTACGTCCCGGTTCTCGCTGCCTGCCACGAAGCCGGCCGCCTGGTGGTCTCCGGCCACGATCACCAGCGGTGCCGCTTCCCCCAGACGTGCCACGTGCGAAAAGACCGCGTTCAGCGAATAGTCCACCGACCGGCGATAGGCGTCGCGCACCGCGTCCCGGTCCTTCCACAATTCTTTGGGCGTCGGTCCTTTCGCGGCCATCTCGTTGAACTCTGTGCCGTCGCCGATCGCGCCCCATGGCAGCATTTTAGGAACCGGCGTCCACGGCGCGTGCGACGAGATCAGCGCAACCTGGATGAAATCCGGGCGTGGATCGTCGGGCAACAGGTCACCATAGGTTGCCAGCGTGAACTGGTCGGGCATCGTGACCCAGTTGAACGGCGCCCCATCATAGGGGATGTCCTTGGCCTCGAACACGCGCTCGAACCCCATCGCGGCGCTTTCTGGCCAGGCCATCGTGATCGCCGGCATCACCGCGGCGGTGCGATAGCCCGCCTCTGCGGCCAGCTGGAACAGCCATTTCTGCCCGCTTGCAATCATCGCGCCATAGCGCGCGTTGTCCGGCGTCCAGAGCCCGCTGCCGAACGCCCCATGTGCCAGCCAGCTTTGCCCGCCAGCGGTGGGCGAGGTCAGCCAGCCGCTCTTGATCTCCAGCCCCGCCGCTGCGATCTCTTGCTCGGCACGGCGCAGCGTGGCTACGTGGGTCGGGGCGTATTCCGGGTTGTCGATGCTGGCGCGCCCATAGCTTTCGACCCAGATCAGCAGGATATCGCGCCCCTCCAGCCGGTCGAACGCACCCGCGATGTCGCGCATCGGATCGGCCTCCGCCGTCTGCCGGAACCGTGCCAGGTCCGCCACCGTTTCGCGCGCGTCGCCGATGCGGGCGACGGCCACGCGCGTGGTCCGGGCTGATCCGGGCGGACTTTGCTCGAACGTCCAGTAGCCCAGGTGGTGACCTGTATCCGCCACCGCCCAGCCGCCGGTCGCAAGCGCCGCCACCAATGCAGCCGCCCGTGCCGGCCCCGGCAGGTAGAGCCGGCCCCACGCCTTCAGCCCGCCGCGCAGCAGCATATAGACAAGCACCGTCGCCAGAATGCTCCCCACGACCACCAGGCTCGCGCTCGCGGTCCCGATACTGTCGCTCAACAGGCCGAAACCCGCCTCGACCAGGAACAGGTCCGATATCGGGTTGAAGGCCCGGTTATAGGCCGTGAAGCTCCCCAGGTCCGCCAGTTTCAGCAGCGTGACCGCCACGATGACCAGCGCCAGCCCCGACGCCACGCCGCGCGTCCCTCCCAGCGCCATCATTGCGAACAGCAGCACCGACAACTCGATCGGCCAATAGGCCATCCCGGCATAGCTCATCTGACCCGGATGGTTGGGCAGGGCCAGCACGCAGAACATTACGCCCGCCGCGGCAATCAGGATCAGGGCACGGATCATCGGCGGTGTCGCACCAGCCAGGCGGTATCGATGGCAAAGGACAGCACCAGCAGCATCGAGGCCACCAGCGCGACCGGACCGGCGATGCCTGGCGAAATCAGCGGGCACGTCAGCACGATCAAGGTCCCGACCTGCACCACGCAGATGGTCTTGCGCCGCATCGATTCGGGTAACGCGCCGCGCAGCAGCGGCCATGCCAGCCCCGCCAGCACGAAGACATAGCGCATGAACCCCAGCATCAGTATCTCCGCGCCCGTCCGGCCCGACAGCAGCAGCCACAGCGCCAGCACTGCGCCCAGTGCCGCATCGACCTCCATGTCGAACCGCGCCCCGAAGTCGGATTTCAGCTGCGACCGCCGCGCCAGCCAGCCGTCCACGCCGTCCAGCGACAGGATCGTCAGTCCGACCCAGAACACCAGCCACGGCGATACCGCTCCGGCGTCGAACAGCGCAGCGGCCAAAAGCGACAACAGCGCCGCGCGCCCCAGCGTGACCGTGTTGCACAAGCCGAACACCGCGTGCGGATAATTGCGCCGCAAGCCCAGAACCACCAGCCCCACGCACAGGGCAAACGCCCCCAACGCCCAGCCCGGCGACGGCAGTACCGCCGCTGCGAACGCGGCCAATCCAAGCGCCATCGCCGCCGCGATCACGATGACTTCCGCCATCGGCGGACGAACCGTCAGCGTCGCGGTCCTTTTATGCGGGGTTATGTCGACCATGATTATCCTTGCGCGTTCTGCATTTAAGTAGAACGCACGAAACCGGCGACCAGATCACAAATCTTTCAGCGTCGCGGGCTCAATTCCGACGCGGATATAAGAACCTCGCCCCGGATCGGCAGGTGATCGGACGCCGCCCGCGTCTGATCGGTGGCGATCACCCGCACATCCGACACCGCCCCGGCCCTGTCGGTCAGGATCCGGTCCAGCGGCAGCAGCGGTCTGTGTGCGGGAAAACTGCGCGGTGCGGCCCCGTGAAACCGCCTTCCCACCAACCGGCCATTGAACATCAGCCCGCCCCAGGGTCGCCATTCGTTGAAATCGCCCATCATGATCGTCTGCATGATGGGACGCCGGCGCAGGTACTGCCCCACGATCCGCATCTGCACCACCCTCAACGGCTGTGACAGCGACAGGTGCATCGACATGATCCGCACGCGCAGGCCGTCCACCTGCGCCTCCACCACCACCGCGCCGCGGTGACAATGCCCCGGCAAGTCGATCACGTCGCGATGACCGACCTCCAGCCGCGGATGCAGGAACAGAATCGTGCCCAGGAACCCGTCGCTCTGCGGCCCCCAGCGCATCTCGGGGTCCTCATGCTGCCAGACCAGCCCGCTATCCGATGCGATCCCCGCCATATCGAGGATGCTTTCATGCGGCCGGCACTCCGCATCGGCCTCCTGCAACGCCAGCACATCAGGCGCCTCCGGCACCAGCGCTCCGGCGATCGCCGCGCGCACCCGGTCCGGGTCGACCCGCCCGTCCGCGCCCTTCGCCCGATGCACGTTCCAGCTGGCACAACGCAGGCGCAGGCCATCCGTCCGGCTTTTCCCCGTTGCTGCAACCACGTCTTGCATTACCATTCGCACATTAACCTATCATACGCTGCACATGACAGGAGACCCCATGTCACTTCAATTCCCGACTTCCCTGCTCGCCGCGATCCCGCTCGCCACGCTGCCGGTCCTCGCACAGGCCGAAATGGCCCGCTACGAGCTCGATGCAAGCCATACCACCGTCTATTTCACCGTCGACCATATCGGCTATGCCAAGACACTCGGCATCTTCCCGGGGGTCGAGGGCGGCTTCGACTACGATGCCGAAACCAACGAACTGGGCGAGGTCAGCGTCACCATCGCCGCCACCAGCGTCGATACCTTCCACGAGGGCCGCAACGAGCATGTGCGCAAGGCGGATTTCCTCGATGTCTCCAACCACCCCGAGATCACCTTTACCACCGATGGCGGCACTGCCAGCTCCGAGACGGAAGGCACCGTCGAAGGCGAACTGACCATTCTCGGCGAGACCCGACCGGTGACGCTGAACGTGACGCTCAACAAGGCCGCGGAATATCCCTTTGGCCACGAGCGGTTCACGCTCGGTCTGTCGATGCAGACAAGCATCCAGCGCAGTGAATTCGGCATGACCTACGGCGTCGAGAACGGCATGGTGGGCGACACGGTCGACATCATGATCGAAACCGAAGCCATGCGGATGGAGTGACGCCGCTCGCTTGTCGGCGGGCCGCACGCCGGCTCAGCTCGCGCACGTATCGTACTGAAATATAACGGAAAGACCCCCGATGTCCGACATCTCCGGCAAACCCTGCATCCTGTGTTGCGCCATAACCGGTTCGGTGCCGCGCACCTCCGACAACCCGGCGGTACCGATCACCGTTTCCCAGCAGATCGAAAGCAGCCACGCGGCGGTCGAGGCCGGGGCCAGCATCATCCACGCGCATGTCCGCAACGAGGACGAATCGCCCTCCTCCGACCCCGGGAAATTCGCCGCGCTCAAGGAAGGGCTGGAGAAACACTGCCCCGGCGTCGTGATCCAGTTCTCCACCGGCGGGCGCTCCGGCGCCGGAAAGGCGCGCGGCGGGATGCTCCCCTTGCGCCCCGACATGGCCTCGCTCTCGGTGGGCTCCAACAACTTTCCCAGTCGCGTCTACGAGAACCCGCCCGACCTCGTCGATTGGCTCGCGTCCGAGATGACCGCCCACGACATCACCCCCGAGGTCGAGGCGTTCGATCTCTCGCACATCCTTCAGGCCATCGCCCGGCACGAGGCGGGTACCCTGCCCGGCAAGCTCTATGTCCAGTTCGTCATGGGCGTGAAAAACGCCATGCCCGCCGACAAGGCCGTATTCGACTTCTACGTGAAGACCATGCGGGACCGCGCGCCGCGGGCCAACTGGTGCGCCGCGGGCATCGGCGCCAATCAGGTGGTGGTCAACGAATGGGCCATCGCCGCGGGCGGCCACACCCGCGCAGGGCTGGAAGACAACGTGCGGCTCGACCGCGACACGCTCGCGCCGTCGAACGCCGCGCTGATAACCCGCGCGGCAGAGCTTTGCGCGAAATACGAAAGGCCCGTCGCCACCCTTGCCCAGACGCGCGAGATACTCGGACTGCGCCCAGCCTGAAAACCATGTGAAACAGGCGCTTATGGCACAACGCTCATGCGGCTGGCATCAGGCGGACCTGGCAAATTCCGCAGTCTCATCCAGCATCTCGGGATACCACCGCTCCAGCACCGGCGCGAAGGCCTCCCGGATGCGCCCCACCTGCGCCGGCGTCAGGTCGTCTTTCCAGCCGCCTGCCCTGCCCTTGGCGAAAAAGCTTTTCATCCCCTCGGGCCGCTCGGTGAAACCGTGCTTTTCTTCCTGTTTCTTCAGCGCCTCGAAACTGGTGGCCTTGATCGCGCGGGCCAGCTTCGGCCGATCCGGCTTGACGCTCAGAAAGTCCAGCAACCGCTCCGTGGTCTTGGCGGGCTTGTCCAGCATGTCCTCGTAACGGATCAGGTGCCGCGGCATTCCCGGCACCGTGGCCCAGCGGGTCACATGATCATCCCACCGCCCCAGCGCATCAAGGATTCCGGTCGAGGTTCCCATCACGTTTTCCGGGTCGCACATCTTGGCAATGGCCTCATCCAGCGACACCGAGGTGTGACGCGCAAAGGAGGGTGCCACATCGAACGGATTGCGCATGATGTAAAGCGCCCCGGCCGTGACGGCGGGGGGAATCAGGTCCACGCTTCCAACCCGGATCGGTGTACAGTGTGTCTTGACGAAGTGCTTGCCCGGCTTGGCCCCGGCAATCATGTGTATCGCCTTGGTGCGCACGCGCAGCCAATCGTCGATGGTCTTTCCGTGAAAGGTCCCGCCATTCGCGGCATCGAAGAAATCCTGCCGGATGTCGGCGGTCGTAAACTGGCGCAAGTTATTGATATCGGGCGCCATTCCCGGCGGCATGAAATAATGCGCCAGCAGGCTGCGCAGCCACGTATTGCCCGATTTGGGGAACGACGCCAGCCAGATGATCCGCTGCAGGTCAGACACTGTAGTACCCGTGTTTCTTCATCATCCGCTTATGCTCCCGGCGCACCTTCGTCACCAATGCCGGGTCCAGTTCGTCCTTCCACTGTCCCGCCTGTCCCTTGGCGAAAAACCGTTCGGAATGGGGCGACTTTTCGGTGAACCCGCCCGCGTCTTCCTGTTTTTTCAACTCGTCGAAGCTGGCGAAACGGATCGCGCGGTCCAGCCGCTCGGGCACCACTGGCACCCCCATGAACTCCAGCGTCTTGACGAAATGCGTTTGCGGGTCTTCCAACAGGTCCTCGTAGCGCAGCGCCAGCACCGGAAAGGCCCCGCCCTGGGTCCAGTCCTTGACGTGGTCGCTCCAGCTTCCCAGGAACTGCCAAGTCGTCGTCTCGTCCGGCGAATTTGCATTGTCCGTCCGACCGATCGCCTCTGCGGTTTCGGCATGACTCAGCCCGTAGTGTCGGGCATAGGACAGCAGCATGTCCAGCGGATTGCGCAGGATATAGATCGCCTGCCGCGTGAACCGCGGCGGAATCAGCTCGGTCCCGAAGGCCACGTTCCGGCAGTTATGCGTCTTGACGAAATTCACGTCCGCATTGTTGGCAACGATCCGCTGAAGCACTCGGTCGCGCAGCTGCAATGTCGCTTCCGGGCTCGTGAAGTCCACGGGCCGGCCCGCCGCCGCGGTGTACTGGTCCGGCTTGGAATCCCCGAACCCGAACCGTTGTATCTGGTTGATATGAAGCGGCTTCTGCGCGTCAGACAGATAGTTGGCTAGGAAAATCCGCATCCACGTATTGCCGGATTTCGGGTAGGAGGCCAGCCAGACAATACTTCGTTTCATATCCATCCTTCGAGGCACATCAAAAGGGAACGGTTGCCCGTTCCCTAAAAGAAAACGGCGGGAGAGTACACTCCCCCGCCGTTCAAAGTCGTTCAAGCTAAACTTAGAAGCTCAGGTTGATCGCGGTGCCGATCGCGGTGCCGTCGATGCTGCTGCCGGTGGGACCATCGGTGGTTTCACCGTAAAGCAGGTAGGTCGTCCAGCTGACGCCCGGTCCCAGGTCCCGGTTGGCTGCGAGTTTATAGAACTCGTAGTCGTCGTGCGTAACAGCCGAACCATCTTCGATTTCACCGAGGTAGGCTTCAAGGCCGAAGGTCCAGGGACCGGCGGCATCGTATGCCACACCAACGCTGTAGCCTTCTTCGTCGAAGTTGCCGGGGTTGGAGTTCTCGGCGTAGGATGCACCGAAGGTGAAGCCGCTGAAGCCGACTTGGAAGCCAACGCCCCAGGTTTCTGGATCCGAACCAGCACCTTGCAGGTCGCCGGTGCCCCAGCGCGCGGCCAGCGTGATGTCGGTGGTGCCGAAGGACTGGCTGTAGTTCACACCGAGGTCGAAGATGTCGACAAGTCCGACGTTGCGATCGACGGGAAAGATGTTCTGCGCGTTACCGGCACCCGAAGGTGCGTACGAGATACCGGCGGTGAAGCCAGAGAAGCTCGGCGTGTAGTAGCTGATACGTGCAACGTCGTTGTTGCCGGCAACTTCGGTGTAGGACGACAGACCGGCCTGACGGAAGTTACCGCCACCGCCACCGTCGTAGGCCCCGTCAAACGGGATGAAGGCCGAAGCGGAGGGCGAGTTGATCGCCATGGAACCGACTTGCGGTGCGCCAACCATCATCTTGTAACCGGCCGAGTTTTCGTAACCGGCGTCGATGCGGCCGAAGGTGTCGCTCGAGATCGACATGTACGATTCGTCGATACCGTCTGTACCACCACCGCCGTTCAGAGCTTCCATCTGAACGTTGATGCCGAAGGTCATGCCGTTGTCCAGCGTGATGTTCGGGGTGAAGATGATTTCGGCGTTGGTCAGCATCTGGATGCCGTCGAAGTCAGATGCGCCGACACCGGTGCCGCCAACATCGGCATACGCGATGTGCTGTTGGAAGAAACCACCCCAATCCAGGTTCCAGTCCTGGGCCGAGGCAGGGGCAGCAGCGACGCCGAGGGCGATTGCGCTGGTGCAGAGAAGTTGCTTTTTCAAGGTTATCCCTCCTTAAAGCAGGAAAGTTACAAGTTCCACCGCCCCCGATCCAGGACACGGCTTGAGGGATGAATGCTGTAAATGCCCCCTCACTGTCAACGAACCGCCCCCTTGCACCGTGTTGTTGGACGCTCTGTGACGTATTTCCCACACAGACCTGTTCGACGCCGTCGCTTTCCACGCTGAATCCGTTGAAACGCACGGTTTTTAAGGGGTTCGGCGCAACCTTCGGCTGCACCGAGGCGGGCCGTCAGAGTCCCCGCGCCGCGCCCATTCGCGACTCGCCCGGGGCCGGCCCGCGCGACTCGGGGCGCCACCGCGACATTTCCATCACACCTTCCGCCACCCACCGTACTGTACGTCCCGCCCGACGCCGCCCGTCCATACCGGCAAGGTCTTCCAACGGCCCGATCCGCCGGCCAGGACCGGGGCTTACAGCCCGCGCTCCTCCAACACCTTGCGCGCGTGCCGAAAGCATTCCAGCCCCTGCGGCACCCCGCAATAGATTGCGATCACGTGCACGATGGCGCGAATCTCTTCTCTGGTGACACCGTTGTTCAGCGCCCCCCGGCAATGGATCTCGAACTCGTTCATCTTTCCCAGCGCCCCGATCATGCTCAGGTTCATCATGCTGCGGGTCTTTGCGTCGATCACCTCGTCGCCCCAGCCGAATCCCCAGCACCACGCCGTCATCGCTTCCTGGAAAGGCCGCGTGAAGTCATCGGCCGCGGCAAGGTTCTTCTCCACATATTCGGCGCCCAGCGTGGCCTTGCGCTGCTTCAGCCCTTTCAGGAACAGGTCTTCGTCGAACAGGCTCATGAGTTTTCCTCTCTCCTAGATGTCGATCGGGCGCAGGGCATAGAGGTCCTCCGCCGCGGTCCTGATCTTGTCATGGTCGTATAGCCGCGCGCGCCACGCATCGGGAATGCCGGCATATCCGTAAATACGCCCGGCCAGCTGGCCCACCACGGCACCCACGGTGTCGGCATCCCCGCCCAGGTTCACACCCGCCAGCACCGCGTCGCGGAACGTCTCGCCCTGCGTCAGCGCCCAGAAGGCCGCGTGCAGCGTATGCACCACGTATCCGCTGGCCTCGTCGGGCGGCGCGTCGGGGCGCGGCAAAATCTCCCTGTCGCCGGTCACCAGGAACTCCGCCATGTTCGCCGCCGCCCTCTGGCACAGGGGGCTCGCGTGGGTCAGCCGGCTCTGCAACCGTGCGACCGCCATGGCGCTTTCCTTCGAGGCGCCATAGGCGATCACAACCGGCGCCAGCCGCATGATTCCACCATTGCCGCTATATTCATCCTCCACCGGCCCGGCATAGGGGTTGCCGGTCTGCTGAAACCGGGTCAGCGCCGCGTTGGTCTGGTTGCCGATGTCGAAACATACGCGGGTCGACGACAGGTACCCGTTGTCGCGCCAGTTCACGAATCGCTTCATCGCGTCCTCTGCGTCCCAGCCATTGGCCGAGCGCAGCATCTGCGCCAGGCACATCGCCATCGAGGTGTCGTCCGTCCACTTGCCGGGCTCCAGGTTGAAAGGCCCGCCGCCCACCATGTCGGTGATCGGCTCGAACGTGCCGCGCGGGCGGAACTCCAGCGTCGTGCCCACCGCGTCGCCCACGGCCAGCCCCACCAGCATCCCGATCGCCTCGTCCTCGCTAAAGGGTTTCTGCATCATGGCTCTGGCACCTCGTCATCGAACCGGCCAACCTTCGCGCGGCGCAAGGCGCCCGCCTCTTCGTCCGCGTCCTTTGAATCCAGCGTGTCCAGCTGCAGCCCGTCATGTGCATATACCGGGCGCCCCGCTGCCGCCAATCCCCGCAACCGCGCGGCCATCGCCTGCTTGCGATGCACCTGGTGCGGCTGAAAGCGGTCATAGTCGCGCGGTGAATGATCGGCCCCCCGCACCAGGTCTCCGGCCGCGACGGCAGCGTCGAACAGCGCCTGGCCTGTGGGCGAGCGCACGATCACGCCGTTGAAACCGTCATCCTCTCCGTCGGGCTCCGCACCGGGCCAGATATCCGCCGCGGCCACGTCCGCCGCTTCGCCGATCGCATCAGGGCACAGCTTGCAGCGGCTCTGGATGCGCCAGCCCGCCTCGTCCGCCCACATCTCATTATAGGTCTTTTCGAAATGCCGTCCGTCCCGCGTCTCGATCCGGGTCGGCCCCGGGTTTCCGTGGCCACGATAGCGAAACAGCGCCAGTTCGTTCTCCGCCACGCCCAGCTCGTCCAGCACTGCCTGCGACTTGCCCAGGTCCGACGCCCCGCCGCAGACCATCACAAGCACCGCAACCAGCAACCTGTCCAGCCGCGCATCCGCCTTCGCCCGGGCCCGCACCGCACCCGCATCGCAGGGTTTGGCGATGACGGCAAAGGGTTCCCCCGCGCCAGCGCCGCCTCCAGCCCGGCCAGCGTATCGGTCGGCCCATAGCGTGATCCGGCGCGTGCGGCCAGCTTCTCCGGCGTGTCGGACATCACCCAGCGCGAGCGCATGGGCCGCCCGGGATCGGCGGCGCAATGCAGGACAAACGCGGCCTTGCCCGTGCGCAGCAAATGCACGCCCAGCGCCGTCAGCACCCCGCCCGACGACGCGCGGAACCGGATATCGGGGTCGCCAGCCCAGGCCTCGCCCATGTGCGTGTAGCTGCCCCAGACGGCATCGTCCCTATCGCCCTGCGCATCGGCCCTGGCGACCACGCCGGGACAGGCGGCAAGGATTTCGGCATCCGCGCCGGAGTCTTCAGCCGCCACCGGCGCCGGCCGCAGCCGCCCGTGCCGGTTCATCCGCATGACCCAGCGCGCCGGGGCAAGCGCCTCGCAGAGACCGCAGCCGATGCAAAGACCGCTCTCGACCACCTCTCGCACGCTGCCTGCCTGTCGCACCTCTGTCATGCCGCCTTTCCCTCGTACCGGTTCTACCGTATTGGTGACCGGCCCCGCCGCCACACGCAAGCCCCTGACCAGCGCCATCCAGGGAACGAGACGCCGCATGACCATGACCTGCACAGCAACCGTGCTCATCGACGACGCCCGCACCCGCGTCACCCGGTTCGACTTCGCGCCGGGCCAGCAGACGGGCTGGCACACGCACGAGCTCGACTATGTCATCACCGCGATCACCGAGTGCCGGATGCGCCTGCAAGAGCCAGATGGGCAGACGCGCGAGGTAACCGTGCCCGCCGGCAGCGCCTATGCTCGTGCGAAGGGCGTGAAACACAACGTCATCAATGCCGGCTCTGCGCCGATGAGCTTCGTCGAGGTCGAGATCCGGTAGCGCGGCAGCGCGCCCCGCCCTCGCACAACGCGCGACTCGCCCGCCATCGCATTCCTAGCCAGCGAAAACACCGGCAAAGCGGTCGAGGTTCCGCGTCTGCGGTGGCTTCAACTCCGCACGCGTCACAAGCGAAAATTTCTTCACAGGAATTATTTATTCATTCAGAGGCTTTTTTTGTGGTAAATCGCACAAGAATTAAGCATCGTGTGAAAATCCGGCCCGCCGTATTTCACGGCTCGCCGGACACCGGCCTCGTCCAAGAATGGCCGGCAAATGAAATGGGTGCTTGCCCGAAGGCGCCATCGCCCTGTCGCCTCCGGGACCGCACCAGAACGGGAGGACAGTAAATTGGATACCGATATCGGTGCACTGACGGTGATCTTCACCGAGTTCTATTATTGGGTGACCGTACCACTCATGTTCCTGATCCACGTCGGCTTCTGCATGTACGAGGTCGGCGCAAGCCGCCACAAGAACCACATGCACACGGTGATGAAGAACACCATGCTCATGCCGCTGGTGACCGTCACCTTCTTCTTCTTCGGATGGTGGATCTACTTCGCCTTGCCCAACGGCCCCGGCATCACCGGCGGTCTGACGCAATCGGACAACGCCGTGCCGTGGTCCGAACTCATGGGCACGCACCTGGGCGGCCCCGGCCCGGCGCTGGAAAGCGCGCAGGGCTATGGTGCCGAACTTGGCAACAGCTTCTGGAACCGTCTCAACGGCGTCTTCTGGGCGGCCTTCCTGCTGTTCAGCTGGACCGCGGCCTCGATCGTGTCGGGCGCCACCATCGAGCGCATCCGGCCTACCGCCTTCTGGATCCTGGCCGTGGTCATCGGCTCGGGCACCTGGATCATCGACGCGGCCTGGGGCTGGCACCCCGACGGCTGGATGGTCACGCAGCTGGGCTATCACGATGCCTATGCCTCGGGCGTGATCCACGCCATCGCGGGCGGCTTTGCCCTCGGCGTGATCGTCGTGCTGGGCCCGCGGATCGGCAAGTTCGCCCCCGACGGCACACCGCGCAACATCAACCCGCACAACAAGTGGCTGGTCACGATCGGGCTCTTCCTGATCTATTGCGGCTTCTGGGGCTTCTACGTGGCCTGCAACGTGCCGATCATCGACCATGGCACGCTGGGCGGGGCCGAAGGCGTGGTGAACTTCACGGCCACCACGATCTACCTTACCCCCACAACCCTGTCGGCCATCGTCTTCAATTTCCTGATGTCGCTCTCGGGCGGCCTGCTGGCCGGCTACGTCGTCTCGAAGGGAGAGGCGTTCTGGACCTACTCGGCCGGGCTTGCCGGAATCATTACGGCCTCGGCGGGCAATGACCTCTATCACCCGATCCAGGCCATGCTGATCGGCGGGGTCGGCGCGGTCTTCGCCTACAAGATGCACTTCTGGGTCGAGCGCCGCTTCAAGATCGACGATCCGGTGGGCGCCGTGGCCGTGCACGGTTACGCGGGCTTTCTCGGGCTGGTGATCTGCGGCTTCATGCTCTGGGGCCACCCGGCCACGGCGGCCTATCACGAAACCGTCGCGGTCATCACGCCCTGGGGCCAGTTCGCAGGTGCGCTCATCATGTTCGGCGTGCTGGGCTTTCTGCCCGCCTGGATCGTTTCGAAGATCCTGATGGGCATGGGGATGTTGCGCGTCCCGCCCGCGGTCGAACTCGTCGGGCTCGACATGTCCGAGGAGATCGCCGAGGAAATGGACGCCATCGAGGTGTCCGAAGCCGACATCGCCGAGGCCAAGCGCCTTGGCCTGCTGACCTGAGGAGGACCGCACAATGTCAACGACATCCATCGAAACCTGGGCAGGCGCCGACCTGTCCCAGATCGGCCCGATCTATCCCATGGTCGGCACCGAAATGATCCTCCTGATCGTCGGCGTCCTGTTCTGGCTGGCGTTTCACGTCCTGCAAGCCAGGATCGAACGCCGTGAACTCGACGCCGACGAGGCGGCGGCCCACGGTCAAGAGCGCATAGCGCGGGTCTTCGAGGACGAAGCGCGGGAATAAGATCTCCTGCGCGCGCTTTGAACGCCGGTCTTCGGGCCGGCGTTCTTCGTTTCAGGCCGGTGGCATACCGGCCTTGCATCCATCGCTATGGACACGCCCCGCGCCCTCTGCCACTGATCGCGCCATGACAGCCCAGACCACCCTGCCCGAGGATATCCAGAACCGCACCCTCGGGCTCGCTGCCGCCTTCGGCGTGCTGGTGATCTGGTCGGGCTTCATCGTCTTCTCCCGCGCGGGCGTGCAGACCGAATTGACACCGGGCGACATCACCGCGCTGCGTTTCATGGTGACCGGGGTGCTGATGGCGCCCTTCGCCTGGGCGTGGTGGCCGCGCCACCTCGGGGCGGTACCGCTGGCGCTGATCGCGCTTTGCGGGTCGGGGGCGCTCTATGCGATGCTGGTCTACATGGGCCTGCGCTACACGTCTGCGGCCTATGCCGGGGTCTTCACCAACGGCGCGCTGCCCTTTTTCACCGTGCTGCTGGTGACCGCCTTCACCGGCGCGCTGCCCAACCGCCTGCAATTGGTCAGCCTCGCCATCGTCACTGTCGGGGCGGTTTTCGTCGCCGTCACCGGCATCCGCACCACCGGCGAAGGCGCGGCGCTGGGGATCGTCTTCTTCCTGACCGCCGCCGCGATCCAGTCGGTCTATATCTTCGGCGTGCGCCGCTGGCGGCTGACCCCGCGACAGGCACTGGTGGCGATCAATATCCCCAACGCGCTGGTCTTCCTGCCGCTGTGGTACTTCTTCCTGCCCTCGGGCCTTGCGCAGGCCGACACCGGCACGATCCTGTTCCAGGCCGCCTACCAGGGCCTGGGGCCAGGCATCCTGGCCATGGCGTGCTTTGCCATCGCGGCGAACCACCTGGGGCCCACGCACACCGCGGGGTTTTCGGCCGCCGTGCCGGCTTCGGCGGCCCTGCTGGCCATCCCGGTCCTGTCGGAAATCCCCGGTCCGCTGGAATGGACCGGCATCGCACTGGTGACCATCGGCCTGCTGATGCTGGTCCGCGCCCGCGACACGTAGCGTTCCTGCGGCCCCCAAAGGGCCCTCAGGGACAGCCGAACGGAACGAAGGTGCTCGCCATGCCCTCGTTCATCGTCATCTTCAGCAGCGTGTCGGCCAGCCGCCACTCCTCGTGGGTCATCGGGCAGATCTCGACCCGCGCGGTACAGCCCGCGTCGATGAACTTCTGGTTCTCCGTCAGGAACTCCATCCGCAGCCCCTCCGGTCCGTGCAACGAAATGGCATCGCGCACCGACGCCTCGTAAAGGCTGCATTTCCGCGCTGTCCAGCCATCCGCCTGCCGGTCCGTGGCAGACACTGGCCCGGGACCGATTCCGCCGATCGCAGCCACCATGGCCAGCATCGACATCACGCCTGTGCGTGCCAGCGGTATCCCTCTGCTTTTCATCGAGATTCTGCCTCGCCCTCGTTTTTCCAAAGGCTACGTTGCCGGGTCGGACGGAGCCACTCCTCCCTGGCATGTATGGCAGAAAACCGCCTACACGCATAGGCGGTACCACAGTCACCGGCGCCGCGCCTGCCAGGCCTCCGCCCGGTCGACCCAGTGGCGATAAACCACATCCGCCGCCTTCAGGAAATGCGGCCGGTCGAACAGGTGCAGCACATGCCGCGGCAGGCGGGTTTGCGCATAGGCCGTCTCGGCCCGGGCATCGCCCACCGCCAGCCAGCCCGCCTTGGCGCCCAGGTAGGGCGCCATTACCGTCCCCGACCCGCTGAAACCCATGGCGAAACTGATACCGTCGCGCTGCCCTACATGCGGCATCTGTGCGAAACTGAACCCGGTATAGCCGCTCCAGACGTGGCTCAGCCTGGCCTCTTCCAGCTCCGGCCAGACCTCCACCATCGTCTGCCTTTGCCGCGCGGCGGCCACGTGCAACGGCACGTCCCGCATTGCGGCCCGCCCGCCGAACAGGATGCGCTTGCCGTCCGGCGAAACACGGAAATAGCTGTGCCGCGCCCGTGTTTCGACCATCATCCGCCGCCCCGGTGCCAGGTGCCCGATCAGGTTTTCCGGCAACTCCTCGGTCGCAATGATATAGCTCGGCAAAGGAAACACCCGCTTCGCGTGCCAGGCAAAGGGCCGCGTGGTATAGCCGTTCGTCGCCAGCACCACCTTGTCGGCCCGGATGCGCCCCTTCGGCGTGCGCGCCACGTGCCGGGTGCCGTCGCGCTCCATCGCCTCGACGCGGGCATGGCTGACCACCGGCACTCCGCGCCGCCGCACCGCGTCCAGCATTCCGCGATGATACTTCGCCGGATGCACCGCGCCATGCTCGGGAAAAAGGATGCCGCCATGATACAGCCCGGTATCGATCTCGCGTCCCAGCGCCTCCCGCTCCAGCAGCTCGACCTTGACCCTACTTTTCGCGCGCACCTTCTCGGCCAGCCGCTTCTGCCCCTCGAAATGCGCCGCCGTATAGGCCAGTTGCACGCGTCCGGTCTGCTGGAAATCACAGTCGATGGTCTCGTGCGCGATGAAATCCCGCGCCCATTCCAGCGCCGGGGCCGCCTCGGCCAGCAGCGCGTCCGCCACCTCCGCGCCAAAGGCCGCCGCCATCTTGTCCCAGCTCAGCCGCGGATGCGCGCCCACCATCCCGCCATTGCGGCTCGACGCACCTTCCCCCGGCACGCCCGCCTCGACCACCACGACCTTCGCGCCGCTGTCATGCGCTGCAATCGCCGCCGACAATCCGGTGTACCCCGCGCCGATCACCAGCACGTCGCAATGATCCGGCAAACCGTCCGCCGTGGCCTCGGGTGCCACCGCTTCCCACCACCACGGGCGGCCCGGTTCCGCCTCGCCTGTCCATCTTATCATGATATCGCTCCTGCTGACGCGCCCAGATTGCCCGGACCATGAGGGCCGTCAAGCCTCGTTGCCGACACCCCACGCGCCGTTGCCGGATACGCTCGGAACGTCAGCGCACGACCTTCAGCAGCAACAGCGCCGCGTCCGGCCCCTCGACCGGCACCAGCCCCTCGGCCGGCACCCCGGCCGCCAGCCGCGTGGCAAAGGATGTCCCGTCGCCATATCCCGCATCGCGGCACAACAGCAGGTAATCCGCGCCGGTCCGCTCCAACGCCCGGCGCAGCGCCGCCTCGTCGCCGTCGAACGGCACCGCCCCGTTGGCGATCGCGTCCGCACTGCGATGATAAGGCCCCGCCAGCGCGTCGTGATGCGTCAGCAGCAACAGCGGCGGGCCATAACTGCTCGAAGTCAGAACCACCCCTGCGGCACCGTGTTCAGGCTGCGCAGAAGCTCCGGCTGACGGCACGTGTCCGCATTTCTCATGCGCACGCCGGCGTTCGTGATCGTCGTGGGCACCGCCGCCCCCGCGCCGCCCCCGCCGGTGACCAGCCCGTGCAGCGTCGGCAGCATCAGCGTCAGGCCCACCGCCACCAACGCCGGCAGCGCGCCCATGCGGCCGAACCGGCCCGCCCGTCCCGCCGCCAGCAGCGACGCGACCCCCACGCCCGTCAGCATCGGCACCGCGGCTGCCCCCATCAGCACCAGCCGGATCTGGAACAGCGCCCCGATCACGCCCAGCCAGCCGAACAGCAACAGCACACCCAGCCTTGCCCGCGCCGCGCCCCCGCCGCCGCGCCACAGCTGCCACGCCCAGACCGCGCTGCCCAGCGCCACCGCCATTGCCGCCGGCGCCACGAAACGAAAGCCAAGCCCGTTGGCCTGCCATAGATACGGCAAGGCGGGACGCGCCTCGATGATCCGCCCGGTGATAAGGTCCTGCACCTCCTGCGGCAGGCTGCCATAGGGGCCGCTTGTGCACGGCCCGATCAACGGCCCCAATGCGGCGAGCCCGGCCACCGACAGCACCACCAGCACGCCCACCCTCAGCGCCACGCCGGGCACCCTCGGCGACAGCACGACCATCGCCATGCAGATCGCCGCCCCCACCCAGGCCAGCACAAGGTAGGGCAACGACAGTTCGTCACACCGCGCCACCAGCCACTCGGCCGGCATGGTCTGGCCCATGAAGAACAGCGTCGCGCCCCCCGCCAGCGCCAGGCAGAACCCCGCCATCTGGCGCGCTCCGCCCGGGCGCAACAACACCACGCGCCCCGCCAGCACCAGCCCGGCCAGCGCGATCGTCACCATCGTCTCCAGCCCCACCGCCAGCGACAGCGCCGCGGCCAGCCCTCCGGCCACGCCCAGCCGCGCACACGGCCCCGGCCACAGGACGGTGATCATCATCAGCGTCATCAGCAGGATCTGCACGTTGTGATGGTCGATCCGCGCCGGTGCGAAATAGGTCAGCCCGGTCGGCGGCCACAGCAGCACGGCCATGACCGCGACCAGCCCCGCCATGCTCCCGAACAGCCGCCGCGCCGCCAATCCCGTGACCGCGATCAGCGCCACGAACAGCAGCGTCGGCCACACCACCAGCGCAACCGCCGCCGCCTGTCCCTCGTCCATCACCAGCGACAGCGGCCAGATCACCGCCGCGATGCCAAGGTCCACGTAACGCGACCAGTGCATCTCCAGCCCCTCGGGTGGCAGCATCCGGTACTGCACCGTGTCGTACCACCCCTGCCCGGCCAGCCAGTCGCGTACCATAAGGAACCGCATGATGTCGTCATTGTCCGACACCGCCAGCGTGTCCACCGGCGCCAGCCCCGTCGCCACCGCCCGGAACACGACCATGACGACGGCCAGCAACAGCACGATGGTGAACAGCCTGCTCTCTCTCGCCGTGTCCTGCATCGCCCGGCCCTCTTTTCTCGTTCGTTGGGGTCACTAACCCGACATTCCCCCAACCGTGCAAGCCTTAATGGCACGTGGTCCGCAACACCGCGCGGCCGTGTTTCCTCCGCGCCAGCCAATAGGCTCCGATAACCCCGTAACTCCGCAGATTTGCCCTATTTTGGCCCGTTTCCCCGGCTTTTCTGGCCCAGATCCAGACAGCAAGAGAACCGCCCCATGTCCGTCCTGTTTCCCAGCGAGTTCAACGCCAAGCCCCGCCTGACCGGCGATGCGGCCCTGCGCGTGGCGGTGCTGATCCCCTGCTACAACGAGGCCGCGGCCATCGGGACCGTGGTGCGCGACTTCCGCGCCGCCCTGCCGCAGGCGCAGGTCTTCGTCTACGACAACAACTCCTCGGACGGCACTGCCGAGGTCGCCGCTCGCGCCGGTGCCATCGTCCGCCACGAGCCGCGCCAGGGCAAGGGCCACGTGGTGCGCCGCATGTTCGCGGATGTCGAGGCGGACATCTTCGTCATGGTTGACGGCGACGACACCTACGATGCCGCGGCAGCACCCGCGATGGTGGCCAGGCTGGCCAGCGAGGGGCTCGATCTCGTCAACGGCGTGCGCGTCGCCGGCAGCGACACCGCCTATCGCCCGGGTCATAAATTGGGCAACAAGGTTCTGTCGGGTCTCGTCCAGACGATCTTCGGGCGCGGCAGCAGCGACATGCTCTCGGGGTTCCGCGTGTTCTCGCGCCGCTTCGTCAAGACCTTCCCGATGATGTCCCGCGGCTTCGAGATCGAGACCGAGCTGACCGTGCACGCGCTTGAACTCGACATGCCCACCGCCGAGGTGCCGGGCCGGTTCAAGGACCGCCCCGAAGGCTCGGAAAGCAAGCTCAACAGCATCCGCGACGGGATGCGCATCCTGCGCACCATCTCGCGGCTTCTGAAACAGGAGCGCCCGCTGCTGGTCTTCTCCACGCTGGCCGCCGCCTTCGCCGTCACCGCGCTGGCGCTCGCCGCGCCGGTCTTCGCCGAGTATTTCGCTACCGGCCTCGTGCCGCGCCTGCCCACCGCCGTGCTGTCGGCCAGCCTGATGATCCTGGCGTTCCTGTCGGCCGCCGTGGGGCTGATCCTCGACACCGTCACCCGCGGCCGGCAGGAAGCCAAGCGCATGCACTACCTTTCGGTGCCCGGCGTGCTGGCGGCACAAGCCACCGCGGCGCCCGCCGCCCCGTCCCGGGCGCGATGACACGTCCGGGCAAAACCTTTCCCCGCTTTCTTGCCGTTGGCAGCGTCGGCTTCGCCATCGACGCGGGCGTGCTCTGGGCGCTGATGACCTTGGGGGGCGACGCCTACCTCTCCCGTTGCATCAGCTTTGCGCTGGCCATGTCTGTGACCTGGGCGCTCAATCGCCGCTGGACCTTCCGCGGCGCGCACCGCACCGCGCTGCACCGCGAGTACATCGCCTACGCACTTGTCCAGGGCCTCGGCATCGCCATCAATTTCGCCGTCTACGCGCTGATGCTCATGCTCCTCGGCACCGGCCCGATCCTGGCGGTCATGGCGCTGGCCTGCGGGTCCGGCGTGGCGCTGGCCGCCAACTACCTCGGCCTGAAACACGCGGTCTTCCGCCCCGCCGCACCGCCCAGCGGCACGTGAATCACCCCGTTCGGATCGACTGCGCCCGACCTGGCTGACAACATGTCGCAGGCCGGCACCGCACGATCGGTGCACATTCGCTGCACACATCGGCATACATCCGCCGGGAATCGCCAAATACTAGTATGCGGGAATCGCTGCGAAAATTCTTCGTCTGCAAATTTATTTACTATTTCCAATGCCCAATCGGGAAAGTATTTACAAATAAAAGTCAATGATCCCAACGACTAAGTGTAAAATTTTACGCAACGTTTTATAACGCCGCCAATGCGCGAATTGATCTATACCTCGAACTTGAGGAGCGTCACGTGCGGAGGAGGAAAGACATGACCACACAACCGGAAACAGGTGCGCCCACGTACCCGCCCAGTGCCGATTTCGCGGCGCACGCGCATGTCGACGCGGCGAAGTATGACGAGATGTACGCCGCCTCGATCGAGGACCCCGAGGCGTTCTGGGGCGCGCAAGGCAAGCGCATCGACTGGATCAGGCCCTACTCCCGCGTGAAGGATGTCGATTACACCTACGGCAACGTTTCCATCAAGTGGTTCGAGGACGGCACGCTCAACGTCGCCGCCAACTGCATCGACCGCCACCTTGCGGGCCGCGCCGACCAGACCGCCATCATCTGGGAACCCGACGACCCCTCCGAGGACGCCCAGCACATCACCTACCGCCAGCTGCATGCCGAGACCTGCCGCATGGCCAACGTGCTCAAGAACCTCGGCGTCGGCAAGGGCGACCGCGTCGTGCTCTACCTGCCGATGATCCCCGAGGCGGCCTATGCCATGCTGGCCTGCGCCCGCATCGGCGCCATCCATTCCATCGTCTTCGCCGGCTTTTCCCCCGACGCGCTCGGCGCCCGGGTCGACGGCTGCGACGCCAAGCTCGTCATCACCGCCGACACCGCCCCGCGCGGGGGCGCGTGACCAAGCTCAAGGACAACGTCAACCAGGCGCTCCGCCGCGACTTCGACGAGGTCAAGTGCCTCGTCGTCAAGCGCACCGGCGACCAGATCGCCTGGCGCGACGGGCTCGATTTCTGGCTGCACGAAGAGGCCGAACGCGTCGAGGACACCTGCGAGCCGGCCGAGATGAACGCCGAGGACCCGCTCTTCATCCTCTACACCTCGGGCTCCACCGGCCAGCCCAAGGGCGTCGTGCACACCACCGGCGGCTATCTGGTTTACGCCGCCATGACGCACGAGATCACCTTCGATTACCACGAGGGCGACGTCTACTGGTGCACCGCCGATGTGGGCTGGGTCACCGGCCACAGCTATATCGTCTACGGCCCGCTCGCCAACGGCGCCACCACGCTGATGTTCGAGGGCGTGCCGACCTATCCCGATGCCTCCCGCTTCTGGCAGGTCTGCGAAAAGCACAAGGTCAACCAGTTCTACACCGCCCCCACCGCCATCCGCGCCCTCATGGGCCAGGGCGACGAATACGTCACCAGGTGCGATCTGAGCGATCTCAAGCTGCTGGGCACCGTGGGCGAGCCGATCAACCCCGAGGCCTGGAACTGGTACCACAACGTGGTCGGCGGCGGGCGCTGCCCCATCGTCGACACCTGGTGGCAGACCGAGACCGGCGGTCACCTGATGACCCCCCTGCCCGGCGCCCACGCCACCAAGCCGGGGGCTGCGATGAAGCCCTTCTTCGGCCTGAAGTTCGAGGTGCTGGACCCTGAATCCGGCAAAACGGTCCAGGGCAACCCCGCCGAGGGTGTCCTGTGCATCGCCGACAGCTGGCCCGGGCAGATGCGCACCGTCTGGGGCGATCATGAGCGCTTCATGAACACCTATTTCCAGCAATACAAGGGCTACTACTTCACCGGCGACGGCTGCCGCCGGGACGCGGACGGCGACTACTGGATCACCGGCCGCGTCGACGACGTGATCAACGTCTCCGGCCACCGCATGGGCACGGCCGAAGTGGAGAGCGCCCTCGTCGCCCACTCCAAGGTCTCCGAGGCCGCCGTGGTGGGCTACCCGCACGACATCAAGGGCCAGGGCATCTACTGCTACGTCACGCTGATGTCGGGCGAGGAACCCACCGAGGAGCTGCGCAAGGAACTGCAGGACTGGGTCCGCCAGGAGATCGGCCCCATCGCCAAGCCCGACCTGATCCAATGGGCCCCCGGCCTGCCCAAGACCCGCTCCGGCAAGATCATGCGCCGCATCCTGCGCAAGATCGCCGAGGACGATTACGGCGCATTGGGCGACACCTCCACCCTCGCCGACCCCTCCGTCGTCGACGACCTCATCGACAACAGGATGAACCGGGGGAAATGACCATGGACGGCGTACAAACACCCCAGGCCGCCCCGGTCCTGATCCTGCTCGGCCCGCCGGGCGCGGGCAAGGGCACGCAGGCCCGCCTGCTGGAGGAAAAGCACGGGCTCTTGCAACTCTCGACCGGCGATCTTCTGCGCGCCGCCGTGGCCGCCGGCACCCCTGCCGGCCGCGAGGCCAAGGCGGTCATGGAGGCCGGCAACCTCGTCAGCGACGCCATTGTCATCGCCATCCTGCGCGACCGCCTGGCCGCGCCCGATTGCGCGAACGGCGTCATCCTCGACGGCTTTCCGCGCACCACCGTACAGGCCGAGGCGCTCGACACCCTGCTGGCCGAGACCGGGCGACGCATCAACGCCGCCATCAGCCTCGAGGTCGACGACGCGGCCATGGTCGAGCGCGTCTCGGGCCGCTTCACCTGCGGCAGCTGCGGCGAGGGCTATCATGACAGTTTCAAGCCCACGGCCAGGCCCGGGGTCTGCGACAATTGCGGCGGCACCGACATGCAACGCCGCGCCGACGACACCGCCGAAACGGTGGCGCAACGGCTGGAGGCGTATCACGCCCAGACCGCGCCGCTCATCGACCACTACCAATCCACGGGTGCGCTGATCCGCGTGCCCGCCATGGGACCGATCGGCCAGATCGCGTCCCAATTGGACGATGTCGTGTCGCACCGTGCGGCATGACCACATATCGGCCGGGCCGCATGACGCGGCCCGGCCATTTCACGAAGGAGGAGGGACCCCTCGCATGTCTCTGGACAAAACAAGCGCGCAATACTGGAAAGCCAATGTGCGTCTCATCCTGATCAGCCTCGTCATCTGGGCGCTGGTCTCTTTCGGGTTCGGGATCGTCCTGCGCCCGCTCATTTCGGGCATCAAGGTCGGCGGCACCGATCTCGGCTTCTGGTTCGCCCAGCAAGGCTCGATTCTCGTCTTCCTGGCGCTGATCTTCTTCTACGCCTGGCGGATGAACAAGCTCGACCGTGAATACGGCGTCGACGAGGTTTAAGTCATGGATCAGTTTACCATCAACCTGCTGTTCGTGGGCGCAAGTTTCGCGCTCTACATCGGCATCGCGATCTGGGCCCGCGCGGGCACCACATCGGAATTCTACGCTGCCGGCCGCGGCGTTCACCCCGTCACCAACGGGATGGCCACGGCAGCCGACTGGATGTCGGCGGCCTCGTTCATCTCTATGGCGGGCCTGATTGCCTTCACCGGCTACGACAACTCCACCTACCTCATGGGCTGGACCGGCGGCTACGTACTGCTGGCGCTGCTGCTTGCGCCCTACCTGCGCAAGTTCGGCAAGTTCACGGTGTCGGAGTTCATCGGCGACCGGTTCTACAGCTCCTCGGCACGTCTCGTGGCCGTGATCTGCCTGATCGTCGCCTCGGTGACCTACGTGATCGGCCAGATGACCGGCGTGGGTGTGGCTTTCGGCCGCTTCCTCGAGGTCGACAACACCACCGGTCTTCTGATCGGTGCGGTCGTCGTCTTCGCCTACGCGGTGTTCGGCGGCATGAAGGGCGTGACCTATACGCAGGTGGCGCAATACGTCGTGCTGATCATGGCCTACACGATCCCGGCCGTCTTCATCTCGCTGCAGCTGACCGGCAATCCGATCCCGGGCCTCGGCCTCTTCGGCACCGACCAGGAAAGCGGAGAGCCGCTCTTGGCGCGTCTCGACCAGATCGTGCGCGAACTGGGCTTCAACGAATATACCGCTCATAACGGCGATACGTTCAACATGGTGCTCTTCACGCTCAGCCTGATGATCGGCACCGCCGGCCTGCCGCACGTCATCATGCGGTTCTTCACCGTGCCGCGCGTGTCCGACGCACGCTGGTCCGCCGGCTGGGCGCTGGTCTTCATTGCGCTTTTGTACCTCACCGCTCCGGCCGTGGGTGCCATGGCGCGGCTCAACATCACCGAACAGTTCTGGCCCAACGGAACGGAAGGCCAGGCCGTCTCGGTGGAAACCATCGAGTCCGATCCGGCCTATGACTGGATGGCGACCTGGCAGCAGACCGGACTTCTGGGCTGGGAAGACAAGAACGGCGACGGCCGCATCCAGTACTACAACGAAAACTCGACCGCGATGCAGGAAAGGGCCGCGGCCGAGGGCTGGGAAGGCAACGAGCTGACGAATTTCAACAACGACATCCTCGTGCTGGCCAACCCCGAAATCGCCAACCTTCCCGGCTGGGTCATCGGCCTTGTCGCGGCGGGCGGTCTCGCCGCGGCGCTGTCCACGGCGGCCGGCCTGCTGCTGGCGATCTCCTCGGCGGTCAGCCATGACCTGATCAAGGGACAGTTCGCGCCTCAGATCAGCGAGAAGGGAGAGCTTCTCTCGGCCCGGATCGCCATGGCCGTGTCCATCGCGGTCGCGACGTACCTGGGTCTCAACCCACCGGGCTTCGCGGCGCAGACGGTGGCGCTGGCGTTCGGTCTCGCGGCGGCGACGATCTTCCCGGCGCTGATGATGGGGATCTTCTCGACCCGCATCAACAACACCGGGGCGGTCGCAGGCATGTTGGCCGGTCTCGTGGTGACACTGGTCTACATCTTCCTGCACAAGGGTTGGTTCTTCATTCCCGACACCAACACCTTCACCGACGCCGATCCGCTTCTCGGTACGATCAAGTCGACGTCCTTCGGGGCGGTCGGTGCGGCGATCAACTTCGCGGTGGCGTTCTTCGTGGCCAGCATCACGAAAGACACCCCGCAGGAGATCAAGGACCTCGTCGAAGGCGTCCGCGTCCCTCGTGGCGCCGGTGCCGCCGTCGAAGGCCACTAAGCTCAACGATGGCCCCGCCGCGACAGCTTGCGGCGGGGCTTTCGCTTCAAATCCGGTCCGGCCCGCGCCAAGGTGGGCCCGACCACCCCCTCAAGAGGCTTCGACCATGCCCCTTTCGAGCGACCTCACGCAGTTCCTGCGTTCCGTTCACCCCTATGACAGCCTCGACGATGGTGACCTCCTGCAGCTCGCAACGCGCTGCGACGACGCCGCCTATGCCGCCGGGACCCACGTCTTCAACCTCGGCGACACGGTCGATAGCCTCTATATCGTCGTCACCGGCGAGATCGAGATCACCGACGAGGCCGACGTCCAGCTGTCCCTGCTCGGCCCCCGCAATTCCTTCGGCGAACGCGCGCTCCTGCGCGAGGATGTCGCCAGCCGCACCGCCACCGCCCGCTCCGATTCCACGCTGATCGTGATGCCGACGGACGCGCTTTTCGCGCTCATCAAGTCCTCCGCCAAGGTCGCCCGGTTCTTCGACCGCCGCCGCCCCGCCCGCGCGGACCGCAAGGACCTCACCACCCTGCGCGTCGCCGACCTGATGACCAGCGACCCGCTCACCTGTGCGCCGGACACCCCGATCCGCGACGCGGCGGCGCAGATGCACGCCAAGCACATCTCCTCGATCTGCGTCACCGAAAACGCGGATTTGCGCGGCATTCTCACCGTCCGCGACATGAACGGCAAGGTGGTGGCGCAGGGCGCAGACCCCTCCGCCCCCATCTCCACCATCATGACCGAAGACCTCCTGACCCTCGGCCCGGACGCGCTTGGCACCGACGTGCTGCACCTGATGATGGAACGCGGCATTGGCCATGTGCCCATTACGGAAGGCACGCGCCTCGTCGGCATCGTCACGCAAACCGACCTCACCCGCGTTCAGGCGCTGTCCTCGGGCGCCCTCGTGGGCCGTATCGCAAGGGCCGGCGACGCTGCCGAAATGTCCCGCGCCACCGCCGAGATTCCGCAACTCTTGGCCCAGCTTGTCGGCTCGGGCAACCGCCATGACGTGGTCACCCGCCTCATCACCGACATCGCCGACACCGTCACCCGCCGCCTGCTTGCACTGGCCGAGGCGGAACTCGGTGCGCCGCCCGTCCCCTATCTGTGGCTCGCCTGCGGCTCTCAAGGTCGGCAGGAACAGACCGGCGTCTCGGACCAGGACAACTGCCTGATCCTGTCGGATGACGCGACCGACGCCGACATGCCCTGGTTCGCCAGCCTCGCCAAATTCGTCAGCGACGGGCTGGACACCTGCGGCTATTTCTACTGCCCCGGCGACATGATGGCGACGAACCCGCGCTGGTGCCAGCCCCTGCGCGTCTGGCGCGGCTATTTCGACGATTGGATCGCGCGCCCCAACCCCGAGGCGCAGATGCTGGCCAGCGTCATGTTCGACCTGCGCCCCATCGGCGGCGACACCACGCTCTTCGACACGTTGCAGACCAACACGCTCGCCAAGGCCGCGAAGAACTCGATCTTCACCGCCCACATGATCTCCAACTCGATCAAGCACCAGCCCCCGCTCGGCCTTCTGCGGGGGCTTGCCACTATTCGTTCCGGCGAACATCGCAACCGGCTCGACCTCAAGCACAACGGCGTCGTCCCGGTCACCGACCTGGGCCGCATCTATGCGCTGCAGGGCCAACTGCGCCAGGTAAACACCCGCTCCCGGCTAGAGGCTGCTCAGGCCGCGGGACACCTCTCCATTTCCGGCGGCGCCGACCTGCTCGATGCCTATGATCTCATCGCCACCATGCGGCTCGATCACCAGGCGGCGCAGGTCAAGGCGGGCGATCTGCCCGACAACTTCCTCGACCCCTCCACCCTATCGGATTTCGAGCGCAGCCACCTGCGCGACGCCTTCGTCGTGGTCAAGACGATGCAATCTTCGGTGTCCTCCGGCAAAGGCATGTTAGGGTAGCTTCATGTTCATAGAACTCATCGCCACCGTCTTCGCAGGCATCGCCGCCGCCGGCCTTCTGATGCTCGTCAACATCGCATTGGGCCGCCGCCTGCCCCGCTGGCTCACGCCCGTCGCGGCGGGCTTGGGCATGATCGCCGCGACCATCTCCAGCGAATACAGCTGGTACGACCGCACCGCCGCCGCCCTGCCCGAAGGCATGAAAGTCGCCGTCACGGTCGACGAACAAAGCTGGGTCCGCCCCTGGACGCAGGCCTGGCCCTATACCGAACGCTTCGTCGCGGTCGATACCGGCAACGCCCTGCGAAACGAAAACCTGCCCGGCCAGGTCATGACCGACCTCTATTTCTTCGGCCGCTGGTCGCCCGTGAACAAGGCACCGATGCTCTTCGACTGCACCGCGAACCGCTCCGCCCTCCTCATCGACGGCGCCGAGTTTGCCGAGGACGGCACCGTGTCGGACGCAAGCTGGCAGACGCGGCCCGAGGGCGACCCCATTCTCGGCATCGTCTGCGAGACCTGACATGGGCACCCGCCTCAGCCTGCGCCTGCGCATCTTCCTCTTCTTCTGCCTCCTGGCGGCGGGCGCGGTGGCACTGTCGGGCGCGGCGCTCTGGATCGGCTGGACGCGGGCCGACCCCGCGCTGCCCGCGGCGCCCTTTGTCACGGCCTTCATCGTTTTCACGCTCCTGAACACCGCCCTTCTGGTTGGCGTCTGGCTTCTCTTCGACGAAAATCTCGCCAAACCCATCGGCAAGCTCACCGCCAACCTGCGCCTGCGCGCCCATTCCGGCGTCGACACCGAACTCCACGTCGAGGACACCCGGTATCTCGGCGACCTCGGCTCCGCCGCCGATGCTGTCACCCGCACGCTCAGCGCGGGCGTCATGGACACCGCCGCCCAGGTCGCCCGAGAAACCGAACGCCTGCGCAGCGAAGCCAGGCGCCTGACCTCGCTGCTCACCGAGATCCCCGTTGCCACGATCCTCGTCAATCCGGCCCATGAAATCGTGCTTTATGACGGACAGGCCGCCGATATCCTCGGCCAGATCGCGCAACCCCGCCTCAAGGCGCCGCTTGGCGATTATTTCGATGCCGACGACCTCGCCACCGCTCAGGGCAGGCTGGCCGGAACCGAAGCCGAAATCACCGCCGAACTGCACGACCATTCCGGCGCGCGACGCTATCAGGCACGGCTGAAGCCCCTCGGCGAAGGCGGCTACATGCTGTTCCTCGACACCCAGGAAACCGAGGTGGACCCCACCAAGCCACGCCCGCTGGTCTATGACTTCGACCTGATGGAAACCGCGCAGGCGTGCGATATCCTCGACACGCCGCTCACGTCGCTCTGCTGCGTCGCGTTCGATACCGAAACCACCGGCCTTTCGCCCAGCGACGACCGCGTGATCCAGCTGGGCGCGGTGCGCATCCTCAACGGTCGCATCGTCGAGGGCGAGACCATAGACACCTATGTCGACCCCAAGCGCCCGATCCCACGCGCCTCGACCAAAATCCACCGCATCACCGACGAACAGGTGCAAGGCGCACCCGACTTCCATACCGTGGGCCGCGATTTTCACCATTTCGCCCGCGATGCCGTGCTGGTGGCCCATAACGCGCCCTTCGACCTGGGGTTCTTCCACCGCGCCGCCGACCGGATGGGCGTTGCGTGGAACCACCCCGTGCTCGACACCGTACTGCTGTCCGCGGTCGTCTTCGGCACCACCGAGCAGCATTCCCTCGACGCCCTCTGCGAGCGCCTGGGGGTCACGATCCCCCCCGAACTGCGCCACACCGCCCTCGGCGACGCGCAGGCCACGGCTCAGGCGCTGGTCAAACTCATTCCCCTTCTGGAGGGCAAGGGCCTGACCACCTTCGGCGCCGTCATCGCCGAGACCCGGCGCCACGGCCGCCTGATCCAGGATCTCAACACACCGCGCCAATAGCTCGGCACCGGATGGACACGCCCGCCGCCTGTGTTAGCAACGCCTCCAGCACAGCACATCCGGACCCCACGCCATGAAGACCTTCCCTCCCGAACGCATCGTCTGCCTGACAGAGGAGACCGTCGAAACCCTCTACCTCCTGGGCGAACAGGACCGCATTGTCGGCGTCTCGGGCTACGCCGTGCGCCCCAAGGGCGTGCGCCAGGAAAAGCCCCGCGTCTCGGCCTTCACCTCCGCCGACATCCCCAGGATCCTGGCACTTCAGCCCGATCTCGTGCTGACCTTCTCCGATCTTCAGGCCGACATCGCCGCCGAACTGCTGCGCGAAGGTATCGCCGTCATGGGCTACAACCAGCGCGACCTGCACGGCATCCTCGCCATGATCCGCCACCTCGGCGCCACCGTCGGGCAAGAGGCCAAGGCCGCGCAACTGGTCGACCACTACCGCGACCGGCTGGCCCAGGTGGCCGCAAATGCCGCCGGCAAACCGCGCCCGAAAGTCTATTTCGAGGAATGGGACGAGCCCATGATTTCCGGCATCGGCTGGGTCTCGGACCTGATCGAGATCGCCGGCGGGCAGGACGCCTTCCCCGAGCTTGCCACCAGGGACAAGGCCCGCGACCGTTTCGTCACCTCCGATCAGGTCATCGCAGCCGCCCCCGACGTCATCCTCGCCTCGTGGTGCGGCAAGAAGGTCCGCCCCGAGAAGATCGCCGCACGCCCCGGCTGGGACACCATTCCGGCGGTCCGCGACGGACGCATCTACGAGATCAAGTCGCCCCTCATTCTGCAACCCGGCCCCGCCGCGCTGACCGACGGGCTCGACGCCATCGTGACGGCCCTCTCGTGACCCCCAAGGCTCTTCTCTATCTGCGTTCCAAACAGGCCAGCGCCATGATCCATGATGCCTTCCGGCGGCAAGCAACGTGATTTGCAGCTTGCCAACCGCGCAATTAAGCTAACTAACACGATGATGCGCGACACCCCGCTTCCCCTCGACGATATGATCGTCTGCCCGCAATGCGACGCGGCCTACAGCCTGCGCCGGCCGGCGATCGGCGAGCGGGCCCGATGCGTGCGATGCGGCACCGTACTGATCACGCCACGGCACAAGGCCGGGATGCAGATCATCGCCCTGTCCATGACCGTGGCGATCCTCATTATCTCGGCTACGGTGTTTCCCTTTCTGACGATCACAGCGGCGGGCACGTCGAACTCGGTCTCGATCCTCGACGCGGCACTGGCCTTCAGCGACGGCCCGCTCATCGCGCTGTCGCTCGCAACGGCGGCGCTCATCGTCTTCATCCCGCTCGCCCGGGTGCTCCTGGCGATGTACGTGCTCATCCCCATCGTGCTGGACCGTCCGCCGGCACGCGGGGCCAAGCAGGCGTTCCGCCTGTCCGAGGCGATGCGGCCCTGGTCCATGGCCGAGATCTTCGCCATCGGCTGCGCGGTCGCGCTGGTCAAGATCACCGATCTGGCCGATGTCGGGTTCGGGCCGGCGTTCTGGATGTTCGCCGCGCTGGTGTTTCTGGTTGTGGTTCAGGACAATTTCCTGTGCAGATGGTCGGTATGGAACTCGCTGGAAAATCCCAAAAGATAAAAAGCGCCCGCGAGCTTGGCCTCGTCGCCTGCACCCGCTGCACCAAGGTCTGGCCCGCCGGAACCGAGACCTGCGGCCGCTGCGGCAAGCGCCTGCAATCGCGCGACTCCACCAGCTTGCAGCGGGTCTGGGCCTACTGGTTCGTGGGCTTTCTGTGCTACATCCCGGCCAACATGTATCCGATGCTGCAAACCCGCACGCTGCTGACCGTGCAGGAAGACACCATCGTCGGCGGCGCGATCGAGCTGTTTCACTACGGCTCGCCCGGTGTGGCGCTCATCATCCTCATCGCCAGCGTCGCCATTCCCGTGGGCAAGTTCCTGGCCATCGCCTTTCTCGCCCTCTCCGTCGTGCGCGTCTCCAGCGTGTCCATGCACCAGCGCCAGCTTCTCTACGAAGTGGTTGAATACATTGGCCGTTGGTCCATGATCGACATATTCGTGGTTGCCATAATGTCGTCGCTGGTGCAGTTGAACACACTGGCCGCGGTCACACCGGGCCGCGCCAGCCTGTTCTTCGCCCTATCGGTTATCTTTACGATGCTCTCTGCCCAAGCCTTCGACAGCCGCATGATCTGGGACCTCCAGTCCCGCAGTTCCGATACGCCCGACGACACGTCGGATACCTCCGACACGTCCGCCACACCGAACCGGACCGCGTCATGAGCGACACGCCGCCCCCCGTCCAGGTCGAACGCCAGCGCAAGTCGCGCCTCAGCCGTGTCTCCATCGTCTGGATCATCCCGGTCCTCGCCATGGTCATCGCCCTCGCCGTGGCCTGGCAGACCTACAGCGCCCGCGGTCCGGTGATCACCATCGCCTTCGAGAACGGCGCCGGCATCGCCGAACGCGAGACCGAGCTGCGCTACCGCGATGTCGCCGTGGGCATTGTCGAGGAAGTCCGCTTTTCCCCGGATCTCGCGTCCGTCGTGGCCGAGGTGCGCGTCGACAAGGACGTGGCCGCCTATATCGACGTCTCCGCCAGCTTCTGGATCGTCCGCCCCGAGGTTACCGCCCGCGGCGTGACCGGTCTCGATACCGTCCTGTCGGGCGTCTATATCGAGGGCACCTGGGACAGCAAGATCGGCGCGCCGCAGACCAGCTTCGACGGGCTTGCCGATGCACCGCTCTTCCGGCCCGGCGGCAATGGTCTCGAGATTGTCCTGCGCACCACCCCGGGCGGCACCATGACAGACGACAGCCCGATCACCTTCCGCGGCATCGAGGTGGGCCGCGTCGGCAAGGCCAGCATCTCGCCCCAGGGCAACTACGCCGTGGCCGAGGCGCTGATCTACGAGGAGCATTCGCGCCTGATCTCCTCCTCCACTCGCTTCTGGGAAACCTCCGGCTTCACATTCTCCGTCGGACCGCAGGGGGCCGAAATCGACTTTTCCTCGATCGCAACGCTGGTTAGCGGCGGGCTGACATTCGACACCTTCGTCTCGGGCGGCGAGCCGGTGCGCAACGGCACCGTGTTCGAAGTCTACACAATCGAGGAAGAGGCCCGCAACAGCCTCTTCCAGGCACCCGATGTCGAGCCACTGGAAGTGCGCGTGATCTTCGACGAGAACGTCTCGGGCCTCGCCGTCGATGCTCCGGTCGAAATCAACGGCCTCAAGATCGGCGAGGTCCAGAGCGTCCTCGGCGTAATCGACGAAGAGGAATTCGGCGACACCCGCGTGCGCCTCAGCGTCGTGCTGGCGATCCAGCCGGCCCGCCTCGGCCTGCAGGACGACGCCACGCCCGAGACCGCCCGCGAATTTCTCGCTGACCGCGTCGCGAACGGGCTGCGCGCCCGCCTGACCAATGCAAGCATTCTGACCGGCGGTCTCAAGATCGACCTCGTGCAGGTCGACGATGCCGAACCGCAGACCTTGGAAATCACCGAGGACGACCTGCCGACCATTCCGACCACCGAAAGCGACATCATCGATGCCGCCGCAACGGTCGAGGGCGTGGTTTCCCGCATCAACAACCTGCCGATCGAGGAACTGCTGGGCAGCGCCATCGACTTTCTCGACAGCGCCCAGGCGCTCGTCGCCAACGAGGACCTTCAGCAGACGCCGGGCGATGTCCGGGCCATCCTCGCCGAAATTCGCCAGATCGTGGCTTCCGAGGACGTCCAGAACATTCCCGTCGCGCTCAACGCCTCCGTCACCCGGCTCGAGACGCTGCTGAAGGACATCGAGGAAAACCGCCTGGCCGAGCGTCTGGGCGAGGCCGTCGATGCCGCCGCCGCTGCCGCGCAGGGCGTCTCGACCTCGGTCGAGGGCATCCCCGACCTGATCGAACAGATCGACGCCGTCGCCGCCAAGGCCGAATCCCTGCCGGTCGAGGAACTGGCCACCCAGTTGACCGAGCTGGCCGCCGCCGCCGAAGCCATCCTCGACACCGAGTCCGCCCGCCAGCTGCCCGCCGACCTGGGCGCGGCCCTCAACCAGATCAACGCCACGCTGACCGAATTCCGCGAAGGCGGCGCGGTCACCAATCTCAACGCCACGCTCGGCTCTGCCCGCCGGGCCGCCGACGCCGTCGCCACCTCCACCGAGGACCTGCCGGCGCTGGTCGAACGGCTCGGCAACGTGCTCAATCAGGCCAGCGTCACGATCGCGGGCTACAATAAGGGCGATACGCTCAGCCGCGAGGCCCAGAGCGCCCTGCGCGACATATCCGAGGCCGCGGATGCCCTGACGTCCCTGGCCCGCATGCTGGAACGCAATCCCAGCGCGCTCATTCGAGGAAGATGACCATGACGTTTCGCACCACCGCCCTTGTCGCTGCAACCTTGCTGACCGCCGCCTGTGGCGGCCCCTCCGCCGATCTCTACCCGGTTGCCGCGCCACAGGTCACCGACACGATCCGTATCTCCTACAGCACCGTCGAGGTGCGCGATGTGTCGCTGCCCGCCTATGCCGCCGCCGACGAGATCGCGATCGAAGACGAGGACGGCAAGCTCGTCACCGACGCCAATGTCCGTTGGGCCGACTCGCCCGAACGCGCCGTCGCACTCGAAATCGCCCGCAACCTCGCCCGGCTTTCGGGCGCGCGCGTCGCGTCCGAGCCCTGGCCGTTCGAGGAATTTCCCGACGCGCGGCTCGAAGTACGCTTCGAGAGCCTCGTCGCCGGCGCCGACGGCAATTTCCGCGGATCCGGGCAGTATTTCGTCGGCGTCCCCGACGGGCGCCGCGAACGCTCGGGCATCTTCGAACTCGCCGTGCCCTACGACCCCGAAGGCGGCATCCCCGCCCTCGCCAGCGCCCGAGGTAAACTGGTGCTCGACCTGTCGCGCATCATCGCCCGCGAGGGGTTGCGCTGACCGCGTCCGTCGCGCGGGGTTCGGTAAAATTTTAGCTAAATTGGTATGGCACGCGCGTCGCCGTCAAAACCGCCTCGCCCCACGACTTTCGGGTGCCCGAGCACGGCAAAGGGGCGAATGTATCGCCCCTGCCTGTGCGCCAGCGTTTGACGTCAGATCAATTCTGGGTGTCGTCGACGATCTCGACGTCTGCATCGCCTTCGATCTCGATAACTTCCTCAGCGCTCTCTTCAGAGTCGAGATCCGAGGCATCGGTACCGGCGTCCGCCGTGTCGTTTGCAGCGCCACCGGTCTCGGTCTCGGGTGTCGAGGTCGCCGTGCCGGTGGCGGCATCGGTTCCGGCCGCGTCATTCGCGGCGCCATCGGTCTCGGTCTCGGGCGTCGAGGTCGCGGTTCCGGTAACCGCACCGTCCTCGTTGCCGGTTTCCGTCGTTTCGATGGTTTGATCATCGTCGCTGACGACCGCTTCCTCGGGTGAGAAAACGTTTCCGAACAGCAGGAAAATGAGCAACAGCACGATAACGACGACACCGATATACATCGGCAAGCGGCTGCGCTTGCTGCCGGTCGCGCCCATGTGGGCGTCGTGCTGATCGTTTCTTGGGGGGGTCGCCATGATATGGTTCCTTTGTCTTTGTGGTTTCTGTCTTCGTCGCGGCCACGCCGGTGCTATCGTCAGATGCCCAGGCTCGGGCGCGTCAAAGGGGCTCAAGGCACGGTACAGAAATCCGAAGCGAGGGTGCGCCGCACCGGGTCAACCGGTGCGGCACTGATCGCTCGTGTCCGTTACCCCGCGTCGGAGTAATCGTTCAGACGGTCTTCGCTCAGGTCGATGTAGACCCGCATGTCGTCTGCTTCGTCGTTCTGCAGCAGCGTCAGCTCGGAAAGCATGACCTCCACTTGACGCTCCTCCTCTTCGACGAATTCGCTGATATCGACGATGACAGAGCGGGTGTCTTCACCGTTGAGGTTCAGTTCACCTGCTTCGCTGATCTCGTCGCCTTGAACAGCGTAGACCGTGGTGCCGGCAAGCTCCCGGACTTCCACTTCGTCAGCGGAAACCTCCGTATATCCGTCACGGCGCACGGCAGGTCCGCCGTCTTCCGCATCGGATGCCTGCATGTTGGCGGCCGCGTCACCTTGCGACGCTTCGTTGCGCGCCATCTGTTCCTGCTCGTTCTGCGAATCGCTCTCTTGCGATTGCATCGCGGCAGCAGTTTGCGACTCGGCATCGTTGCCTTGCTGCGCGTCGTTGCGCGCCTGGTCGCTGGACGACTGGCCACTGGATGCGTCGTCAGCGTTCTGCCGGAACGTAACCTTCGGCTCACCGGATTGGCTCCAGTTCACGGTCGGCTCGCCCGAGGAAGCAACATTCACTTCAGGCTCGGCCTGTTCGAAGCTGACGCTCGGCTCGCTGCGCGACACGTTCACGTTTGCCTGCGACTGGCTTTCCTCAAAGGTGATCTCGGCCTTCGAGCGATTGATGTTCACCTGCGGCTCGGCAGTGTCGCTTGCGCCATCACCCGAGGCCTGGCGGCTCTCCACCTCGATGCCGGGCGAATTCTCGGGATCTTCGGCCTGGTAAAGGTCCAGTTCCACCGTCGGTTCGGCCATGGAAACCCGCACTTCGGGCTCTGCCTGGCGCACCTCGACTTCGGGGCGTGCGTTGCTGACATCAACCGACGGATCGGGCATCGTCACGATGATTTCCGGCGCCGGCTGCTCGATCGTGATCGAGGGCTGCGGCATCTCCATCGAGATCTGCGGCGCATCCTGGCGGATCAGCACGTCGATCGGCCCTTCCTGGACGTTCACATCCGGGCTGGGGTTTGCGACGGCCACTTCGGGCGCCTGCTCGTCAACCTCGACACTCGGCTGTTGTTGATCGACGATCACCTTGCCCTCGATGACCACTTCATCCTGCAATTCGACGCGGGCGCGTTCGGTCTCGGCGACCTCGCCCTCGATACCGGCCTCTTCTCTTACCTGGGCCAGCCACGTCGTGCATTGCTGCGGATCATTACCATCGACGACGGAATTGAACTCGTCCTGCGAAATGCCGGACTCTTCGAAATTGATCCGGTCGCCGGCTTGCTGAAGTTGCATGCAAGGTTCTGCGTCGCCCTGCTGTTGCGCGGACGCCGCCACGGGCGCCATGAGCGGTGCGGCAATCGCGCTGCAGAGCAGGGCGGTCCGGACCGAAAATTTGTTCTGGGGATTCCTCAAAGTCATTAAGGCTTTTCTCTCCTTTGCTTGACTGGTTTCGCGTAGAAGGAAAACGGGGCCCGTCGTGAAGATGTTCCAACTTTATTGCCCGATTTCCCATCCGGTCCGGCCACGTACAAAGCATTCACCCGACCGGATTCACCGTATCGCAGGCGACGTGAACGCGGCCGGGCCGGAGAACAGCCTCGCCCGGAAGGGTCTCTGAAAACTCGAGAATTGCCAATTCGGGACAGTGCGGATGCGAGGATCTCCCGCGACCCTTGCCAGCCTAAAGTCGCCGAAATCGTCGGTCGAGAAAATGGTGCGGTCGGGGGGACTCGAACCCCCACGAGTGTTAGCTCACAGCGACCTCAACGCTGCGCGTCTACCAATTCCGCCACGACCGCCCGTGACCGAAAGGCGCCCCATGGGACCGCCTTGGTGAAGCGCCGTATAGGCAATCGCGCCGGGCTTGTGAAGGCCAAATTTTCCACGGCTTTGACAAAATCCGCGCCACCTGCCAAAGCACGCCGATGACGGAATGGATCACCTCCCCCGGCCTCGTCGACTACGAGACCGCCTGCACCTGGATGGAGGCCCGCGCCGAAGCCATCGCGCGCGGCGCGGCCGACGAGGCGATCTGGCTCCTGGAGCACCCGCCCCTCTACACCGCCGGCACCTCCGCCAGGCCCGCCGACCTCACCGATCCCGACCGCTTCCCGGTCTACCCCACCAGGCGCGGCGGGCAATACACCTATCATGGTCCCGGCCAGCGCGTCGTCTATGTCATGCTGAACGTGGGCCAGCGCGGCCGCGACGTGCGCGCCTTTGTCCAGCAACTGGAAAACTGGATCATCGCCACCCTCGACCAGTTCAACGTCACGGGCGAGACTCGCGACGGCCGCGTCGGCGTCTGGGTCGTGCGCGACGACAAGCCCCTCACCGCCGCGGGGCACAAGCCCGAGGACAAGATCGCCGCCATCGGCATCCGCCTGCGCAAATGGGTCAGCTTTCACGGCATTTCGATCAACGTCGAGCCGGACCTCGGTCACTTCACCGGCATCGTCCCCTGCGGCATTACCGAGCACGGCGTCACCTCGCTGGTCGATCTCGGCCTGCCGGTGACGATGGGCGACGTGGACGTAGCCCTGCAAAAGACCTTTCCCAAGGTGTTCGGCTGATCGGCATAAAAAAGCCCGGACGAAGCGCGACTCACGGTCTTGCTCCACCCGGGCTTCACGCGGGGCCACAATCGCCGGCCGTCAGGCCAGCTCGGTTTTCACCTCGATATTGCCCTTGGTCGCGTTGGAATACGGACAGATGAAATGCCCGCGCTCCATGATCTTCCTGGCGGTGTCCTCATCGACACCCGGCATCTTCACCTTCAGTTCGACCTTCAGACCGAAGCCGCCATCGTCACGCGGCCCGATCCCGACCCTGGCATCGACCGATGCATCCTTGGGCACCACGCCCAGCTTCTCGCTCTGCGCGGCAAACCGCATCGCGCCCAGGTAACATGCGGCATAGCCCGTCGCGAACAGCTCCTCGGGATTGTGTCCCTTGCCGGCGCCGCCCAGCGCCTCGGGTGTATCCATCGTAAGGGTCAGCATTCCGTTCTTCAGACGCGAAACGCCTTCACGCCCGCCCCCCGTGGCATGGGCTTCGGTCCAGTACTTGATATCGGTCGACATGGAGATCTCCTTTTCCATCGCTCGCAATTAAATCGCACACGATAAATATTACGGTTATCCCGCATGTCAATGCTTGCGATCAAATCGCGCGCGACATATCTTACCGAGATGACCTCCCTCCCCCCGCCCGACATGCTGTGCTTCGCGCTCTACTCCACCGCGCACCGGATGCAGCAAACCTACAAACCGCTCCTGGCGCCGCTGGGCCTGACCTATCCGCAATATCTCCTGCTCAGCGCGCTCTGGTCCGAGGACGCCCGCACCGTCGGCGCCCTCGGGCGCGAATTGCAGCTCGAAAGCAACACGCTCACCCCCTGATCAAGCGTCTGGAAACCAAAGGCCTCGTGCAACGCACCCGCGACACGGGCGACGACCGTCAGGTTCGCGTCACCCTCACCGACGCGGGCCGCGCGCTGCAGGCCGAGGCCACCCACATCCCCGACTGCATCGCCCGTGAAACCGGCATGGCACCGGAGGACCTCACCCGCCTGCGCGACGAAATCCTCGCCCTGCGCAACCGGCTGAGTTCCACCTGAAGACTGCGCAACCCGACGCGCCTTGTCTTCCTCTGGCCGAAAATATCCCCGCCGGAGGGGTATCCTTTTTGTGTCATACGTTCTCACTGCGTGTCACGGGAGTAAATCTTCCTTTAATCGTAAAAGTTTAAGGTTTCAGCACGTCCCGGAATGACCCGGGAAGTGCCACGCCAGAACGTATATAAAATGGAGGATATTTTCATGGCAAAATCTAATGCATTCACAGTCGCACAACTGAAATCTCTCCCCACAGGCAAGCATTGCGATGGGCTAGGCCTATGGCTTTATAAACGCCCTGACGGCGGTGCCCAATGGATCTTTCGCTTTCAACTCTGGGGACGTCAACGAGAGATGGGCCTCGGGTCATATAGAAACGTCAGTCTCGCCGAAGCACGAAAGCAAGCCGAACTCGCACGTCAGCAGGTGCTACGGGAGGTAGATCCGATCAAGCAGCGCCAATTGAACCGCCAACAATCGAACTCTACTGATGGCCGCCTCGAGCACCTTGCATGGGAAGCATACGAGAAACATAAGAAAAGCCTCAAGCATGGTGGGTCCGATGGCAGATGGTTCAGCCCTCTTCGGCTCCACGTCCTGCCGAAGCTCGGCAAGATGCCGATTGTGAAGATTGACCAGGAAGACATCGCGCGTGCGCTGGAACCCATCTGGCATGAGAAGCCGGTTACCGCCAAAAAGTGCATTTCCCGTCTAAGGACCGTATTTAATTATGCAAGCGCCAAACGCTTCCGCGTCAGCACAGCAGTTATCGACGATGCTGTGGTGATCCTCGGCTATAACAAGAAACGCTCGACGCCACACCAAGCGCTCCACTGGAAAGACGTACCTGCGTTCTACGCGACCCTCTCGGATGACGAGCCTACGCAACTGGCATTGCGGATGCTGATCTTGACGGGCGTTCGCTCGGACTCGATCAACAACATGCGATTGGGTCAGCTTATGAGTTCCGTCTGGATCATTCCCCCGCTCCACGTCAAAGGCCGCGCCGACAGCGACTTCGTATTTGACGTACCTCTGAGTAAAGAACATTTGCAAGTGATCGAACTCGCAAAGAAACACGCACAAAACGGATACTTGTTTCCCAACTCAAAAGGCGGCCCCCTGAACAAAATGGCTATGCGTAATTTCCTGGTGGACAACAACATCCCGGCACGACCACACGGGTTTCGCTCTTCTTTGCGCACATGGCTCATGGATGAAATTCAATGTGAGGAAGAGATTGCCGAAGCTTGCATCGGTCACGTCAGAACAGGCGATGATGCTGTCGATGCCTACAAACGTTCAACTTACCTGCCAAAGCGCACACCCTTGATGAAAGAGTGGGCAAACTTTGTTACCGGCAATTCCTGAACAAAACGTAAACTTGGCTTAAATCTTTCGCTGCTAAGGTGGATCCATGCAACAAAAGAGAGGACATGCATGACCGATAAAATATTAAGGCAGAAAGATATTCAGGAACTGACCGGCCTCAGCCGCTCGACAATTTACAGACATATTAACGCTGGCACATTTCCAGCACCCGTAAAATTGACCGAGCGTCTCATCGGATGGCGCCACAGCACGATTTCTGAATGGATCGCGGATCGCCAAGAGGTTTAACTTCGTAGGTCCCACACCCGCCCGGCATATTGAGTGTCGGGCTGCTCTCGGCCCATAGCTGCCGCTGGCCAGCACATTTGCTGAGGCCGCGATAACTGGCGAACCTGAAATCTACCGAGTGTGGGACGGTGCGGACGTTGACACTCCTCACGTTAACGGGCGCTCTAAGCGCTGAACATGCATTGGTCATAATCACTAGAGAAATGGCATCTTAGCACTAGGGAATAGCTTCATTTCGGGCACAGTTGAGCGAGCGGTATGCATCCTTCGCGCCTTACAAAGTCCGTGTAACGCGCTTCGGAGGGCTCCATGTATAGAATGTGAAGCGGCAAGCGCTCTTCAGCCTTTTGCAATTCTCTTTTGACTTGGCTAAGTGCCTCGTCGCTGGGGCCAACGACAAGAATGTCGATATCTTCACCGATGCCATTCAAGGTTGAACCGAAGATGTAGACATCAAATTGTCGAAGCGAGCTGCAGCTGCCCAATAGAAAAGCGGCGATCTCATCGGCCGCCATCAAGCCGTCCTTAGGCGTTCTTTCAGTTCGTCCCATTTCATGACCTCACAACCAAGCTCCCGACCTGCACCAATCGCCTCTGGAGTAGGGTTTCCATTGGGGTTGATGTTCCACACGATCTCCACTGGACCGAAATTGCCCCACAGGGTCCGAACCGCGTCCGCGGTGGGTTCGTAGTCAGCGAGCATCGCAATCCTAACGCTTGAACCGCTCTTAAGGGAAACTTGGCAGATGCGGTCAAATTCACGGTGAACCTCCGTCACTGGACCATACTGACCTAAAAGGCGGTAAGAGAATTTGTAGGTTTTGTGTGAGGCATTATTTGCATCTCCTTCGCGCGCTCCTGAGCACAGTGTCGCGAAACTGCCCCAGCCGATACCAGCGTCTTCGAGAATTTGTATGCCTTCACCGTGCCAGATGCATGTCTTCCGATAGCCGCATAGGAAATCCAAATCAGGATGGTTTTCCATGTAGCGAACCACAGTTTCTGCATCGATGGCATCGGCAGCAGATATCGCGGCCAGTACGTCAGGTTGCTCCGGTGTTATTATCCGGACTAGCTCACCCTCAACGTGCTTCGCGGTTGACCCGATCTGCTTTGTGACATTAGCGAGTGCATAACTGACCTGCCAGTTCACGAGAACAAACCTTTCATCCCCTCCGGAAACCGGATTGCACGGCCTGACACGCCGCATACGTGGCGCTCCGATAGACCACGAACATGCTCTTGGTATTCTGCAATTGTTTGCCGCTCTTTGTCAGTGGCATGTCCAAGGTTCGCGTTAATTATCGCCTGAATGCGAAAGTGATTGGGCAGGATCACGCTTCTCATTCGTTGGCTCCAAACTTTCGCAGCCTCGGATTCTGGGTCATATTCGAATTCCTCGCCTTGCTCAGGCGCGAATTTATCCCAAATAGCCTTATTCTCAGCCATGATGCTGGCCACTGCCGCTCTTGCCTGAGCACGATCTTCGTAAGTCATAATGCCCTGCTTGGCCGCTAAGTTGACAAGGTGATTAGCTTTCCAGACCAAAAGGATATTTCTTGGGAACCCTTCAGGGTCTTTGTCGATCTTTGTATGACACGTCGGACACAGCAAAATCAGATTCTCGAAGGCATCGGGGTCGAATTCGCCTTCAGGTCTGTCTTCGTGTCGCGGGCCAGTTTCACCATGGGGAATGACGTGGGCCATTTCAGCTATGTGTTTCATGCCGCCTAGTTCATCAGGGAAAAGGGCGTCAAGACAATCCGGCTTTTGGCAATGACCCGCAGCTTCAGAGAAAAGTCGCAGTCGTGTCGCCACTGGTATCGCCTTCCGATCTGACATCAGAACATCTCTTCTTTGGCTAATTTTGTACATGAGGATGGCAGGATCACTCGTTGGCGACCAGCCTTCCCAGGCAAGAAGCAGTGACTAAGCCGCAGCAATCGTGCGGCGACGAGGTGAACCGGACTTTCGTCGCTCACTCATAAGATGCGATGGGGTGCGATTTCTTCAGACCTGCCGTCCCGCTATAGAAATTCCTACCACCGGCTTACTCAGTCCCCTGACAAGATCATGTCGCCTCGTTGCATTATTTCGATCACAGCGGGATCACTCGTTACGTTAACTTCCTCAGATGCAAATATGTGGTTTCTAACATTGGTAAACTCGCCGTCCGCTAAAGCATTTTCAAAGTGACTGGCAACTACAAGATGGTGTGTGTGATGGGTTTCATTTCCACAATCACATTCTTCTGGGTGGGAGATATAGTTCCAAACCCCTTCGTCGCTTGGCATGTAGTAGACGCCGCGCGTGATACCAAACCCTGCCGGTCTTAGCCCATGTTGGTCTACGGCTAGTTCGGTAAGTAGGACACTTCCGTCCTCTTGGCGCTCAAGATAAATGCCTTTTGCAAACGATCCTCCTTGCGCATAGGGGTACGCGACTAGCCCGTCCAATTCCACCGCTACCGATGTGACGTCAGTCAACAACTCCGTTATCTTGGGAAACTCAGTGTGACTCCCGGCTGTGCCGTGAAATAGGGTCTCTCCACCTAGGTAGAAGCGGGTCTCAGAGAAGACTGAGTCTTCAGGAAGAATATCAGCAATCCAAAACCTGCGATAAAAACAAACCGCTGGTCCGTTGCGTTTCATAGACCTCACGTTGTACTCGGGTAGTCCAAGGCCCCTATCAAAAAAATCTATACCTCCTTTTTCTTCATCAATGTATCTCTTCACCCACGGCACAGAGCTAAGTGCGGCCAAAAACGGGTCGGAGGATGACGAGGGGAACAGGTCTTCTTGCGTCAGTGAACTGCCTTGTGCTGCAAACTCTCTAAAGGCGCTGGTGGGTGCAAAAATCTTTGCGAAAATACAGTCGTCGGGCAAGTTTCCATTCAATGGACCAACCATGAAGGCGGATTGGGCGCTACATCTATGGCTGCCTGCTTCAGTCGCGATTTCAACCAAATCTACTGCGTCAACATCGTTCCGTCGCAGCCCTTTTCTTCCGATCGCATACAAACACGCGACCTGCTCATCTGCGGGCTCGTACCACGCCTCTTCGCGAACGGCGAACACGGGATCTTCCCAGCAGTCTTCTACTAACTCAATCGCCTGTTTGGATTTGTATTTGTGACCGGCGAACCAAGCAGCCACTTGGGCGGATGATGAAGCATCCAGGAAAAATGAACGCCAGCCATAATGCTGTAAGATCGCTTGATCAGTCGCTAGGTCACTTATCATATCGAATGATCTTACAAAGGCTCCGAGAATAAACCGAGAGTATTGCCACCACTTGAGCATTCGGTCCGGCACGCAGCCGTGCCGATCAATGGATGAGCGAAGATCGGGGCCTCCATCGTCCCTTAGGTATTCCTTGGTCTGGCCACGGAACAAAAGACCCGGTGGCAAAGACCCAATGGCTTCATGCAATTCAGCCGCACTATTGCAATGCCACTCCCTCATTCATCTAAACTCCTACCAAAGCGATCCATCCATTATTAGAAATAGCTACATAAAAAGCCGGTATGGATATTCTCTGCCAGGGAGGCTGGGTACGCTGGCAATTGTTTTAGCCAAGGTTTGCGAGTATCTGATTGTCACGGGAACAGGATCATAGAGCGCGTCATTGTTCCAATCCATCTTCGTGAGCGCGAGCGCTTCTAGTGCCGTGCATTCAAGAGGGCCTGAACCAGTATGTCTGACCAGCTTTAGGGGTTGGGGAATGCTCTTTTTGCCTTGGTAATAGTTGCGTGCCAGAGACGCTTCGGGCGCGTTACCTGCCACCCATACCAGAGCCGAACATCCTGAGTGTACTAGCGTTGTTCCTCTTGGCACTGGGAACCCATCTGGCTTGCTCGGGCCTCCTTGTCCTTTGTTTTCAGTTAACCAAACAGACCGCCATGCTGACGATTGGCTGACTTCGATGCACTCAACCTCAGGAATCGCTGCAGTGGCGTCCAACACTCCTTCAATCTCTGCTTGTTTGTAGGATGTTGTCTTGTGAACAACTAGCCTGCGCGGCGATGCACCACCATTTCTTGATCGATAGAGACTTAGGCTTCGCGCCATAACTGCTCGCATGTCGCTGCGGGTCAAATAGGGGTTCCTTCGCAGTTCAGGCGTGTCTTCGTGGGGATCTCGCGCTTCGTAAGCGACAAACTGCATCCCTCCACCGTCAGCGTCGAACACCTGTGAGCAACAAGTAACAAACTTAGCTCCTTCAGCAGTCTTTCGAAGCGAGTAAGCGAGTCCGATATAGGCAGTTTGGTCGGGTACACCTGGCAACGGCCCTAGCTTCCATGGCACACCGCCCGCTTTGACATAAAGAGCAATCGACAGGCGCCATGCCAGAGACGCTTTGTAGCTAAACGAAAAAGTACGATCGTTAATTACTTGAGTTGGAATACCTTTCGCCGCGCCCAGAGCTTTCAGCTCATCATGGGCATCGAAGCCCTCTCCTCGGGAAGCGGCCCTCCACATTTCGGGCAAGTGAACAAGCACAACATCAAATTGGTCTCTAACGAGGCTTAGCCTGTCCAACCCTTGCCGTAGTGCTTTTCGAAGTTGCTGATATAGGAGCTGATCCGGAGCGATCACATTCAGATCGTCATCCCATTTGATATGAGCACTTTGTGAAGCGGCAACTAACGGCACCCCAAACACCGATTCAAATCCCCTGAAGGACGGCACGTAGTCTTTTCTGTCAGCGGGTGCGTGGTGTGATCGAAGAGTATTCACCAATTCCCTGATGCGGGGCCAACCGCTATGTGGTCCCATCGTGGCTAATCGAACCAGCGGAGTATAGTTCGGGAACACCTCTCCTGAGTGGGGACCAAAACGATCCAAACCTCGGAGCGGACTTACATCCTGCTTTGTTCCTTCTTCGTCAAATGAGAGTTTTGGCTCATCGAGAAGAGCGAAGGGCGGCAACTTGGAATTTTCATAGTTTAGTGTCATGCCTAGGCCCTTTGAAAGTAAGGGTGGTCGTGTGATGGTCTAGACCAAGCCGGGACCGGTGAAATGACGAATTTTGCATCAACTCCATTTCTCTCGCCTACTCCAAAGGCCTGAAGCTTTCCGCTATCTTCGCGCGCTATCAGGGGTATCCATGCGGCTATTATCTTCGCCCAGACATTATTGTACCTTCTCGCCCACCTTTCGCGCGTCCAATCCGCCACGACGCCCTTGTGTCGTTTTTGCGTTTCAGGGTCTTCAGTTTGAGGGGACCTAACAACTGTGGTTGGCTCAAAAACACACCACCAACCATCTAATACTCGGTCAAGCTTGATGCGCGCGCCTTCATTGAACAAGAAACCTTTGTGGTTCGGGATCATGCCAGTGAGCGATGCGCTATAGGCAGCCTGCGGCCCGGACTGCAGAGACTTTCGTTCCCTTTGCGCAGCCTCATCTTCGTCGCGTTTGGCATGACTGAAGACTACCAAGTGGCCATTGCGCCTCAAGCGTGGTGCAAGAGCTTGCTCTCGACAAATCGCATGTACCAAAGCGTCATAGACGAGCCCCATCGCCCAGCTATCTTCGGCAATGTTAAGATCAATTGTGCCGGCCAGTTCAGCACCTTGTTCAGCAAAGGCAACCAATAGGTCGTCGTCAGCGCCAAATGCAGCTAGTTCACGTCCAGTGCTAGCAACGGCCCCCATTTTTTGGGAGACTTTAAGTACTTCCTGAGCTTGCCGAGTGTCCAACGAAGAGCTGAGTTTGATTTTTCGAGCGAATTTGGGCCACTCTATGAGAGGCAATGCCGAGCTTTGCAGGACTGGGAATCTTAAGTGGTCTCCAGTGGGTAACGGCGCCGACTTATTGATCTCGGAGGGCCATTCTTGCAGCACGTGTTTTTCCAGTTCGTCGGGTAATTTGATGCCATCCAAAACATCTGCAATTAGTTCGTCGAATGTGTGACACTCAAGTACAGAAGTCGTCACACCAGCAGAGTGAGCTGCGTTTAAAAATTCAACGACTGCAGGTAGTAGTCGACTTGCAGACCTGCAAGTCCAGACTATCCCTGACGGAAAGGCATTTGCTTCCTTCAACGCATCTGTCAGCGCCTCCATAACCGACTGGTCTCTACCACTGTAACCGACGACAATCAGACCGAACCGGCCACATGCGCCAGTCAGAACACTTCGCATTTTTAGGTCTTGAGTCGCTAACTCCTCCGAAGTGTTCTTCAGGTCGACAGACTGAAAATCTCCATGGACCTTGGCAAGAAGCGGCCATTGAGATTCGCGCAAGCATCGGGAGGCTCTGTCAGCGTTGTCGATCCCCGCAACCGTCAAGTTTGCTCTGGCTGGTGCTGCCAACAATTGATCCGTGACGGTCGCTGCTGTCTCGATCATAGAGTCGAAGTTTGTGGTGAAGATGCACGGAACTTGTCCACTCGAAATTAGTGCTGCTAGACCACGATGGGCAAAGGAAGGCGTTCCTTTTGTAACAGCCTGCTCGATATAAGATCGGCGATCTTCTTGGCTTGGGTACACTGCCTCGAAAGCTGCGGCGTACTCGGTGGGGTCGTCTTTCGGAGGCAAAATTGATCTTCGCGATAGAAAGAGTTCAATACGCTCGACCCACAGTGGATCGTTGGAATCCACTTGTTTGCGGCTGGTACCACTGAATTGACAAAATAGCTGCTTCTTGAAGTCCACAATCATATCGTACCCAGTCGGGATTCCCGAAGATGCCGACGCGCCTGCGCCTAGGAACCATGAGAACCCTGCGGGCTTTAAGCAGAATTTGGGGAGAAACCTTGCTGCAGAAGTAACCTCAATCTCTTTATTTAAGTTCAATCTCTTGCCATCCACAAAATACTATTTGCTTCTTCCGCTCGCTCTCGATGAGAAAGATCGCATTTTTCCGTACCCAGAATTGCGTTCTAAAGGGCCCCTCCCACTCTTTGATGAGTACCGAGCTACCTGGGGATGATGACGAAACACTAGATTCAATTCAAGACAACGCTGATCTAACAGGCATACGGAGTGTAATATCAACAACTCTCCGGTGTGCTAAGTAAGGCCTCTTAGGCATACACTGACAACCCTTTCCCAAGTGGCGGGACCAAACGCCACCCGGACTCAGGATGCTGTGCACAAATGTCTGAATTTCTTGAGTGTGTCCTGCACTTTGTGGGCGCAGCGAATGTCCTGTGTGGATGGCTCCTGCATAGCAAGTCCTTTTTGATCTGATTTGTGCGTTTGTCAGAAGCAGTCATGTGTCCGGCCTGTTTGCGCGGTCCTGACCGCTGGCCCTGATGGGTTCCGCAAACCAGGTCCCTTACAGGAATACGGGCTGTGACGCCCGGGACATTCGGCGGGGTGTCCTGGTTTTGGCGGCTGACTTTTGCACCATCATCTCGCGGGTCTTGCTAACTCTGTGTTCCTTTCTTCTCAGGCTGCAGCGTGCGGGCTGTAAGGTTCGTTGCGGGTAAGCACCGCCCAGACGATGCGGGCGGTCTTGTTGGCCATGGCGACTGTCGCGACACGGGCGGGTTTGCGCTCCAACAATGACGTCAGCCATTTGCTGGCGCGCTCTGGATGGGATCGGGTTTGCCGCACCAGTGAAGTCATGCCAACGACAAGCAATGATCGTAGATACTGATCGCCCATCTTTGTGATCCTCCCCAGTTTCTCTTTACCTCCACTGGATTTGTTCGCGGGCGTCAGACCGAGCCAGGCTGCGAACTCCCGACCATTGCAGAACTGATGCCCGTCGCCGATGCTGGCGATTATGGCAGACGCTGTTACCGCGCCAACGCCAGGGATCGTGCGCAGAAGACGAACACGCGCGTCCTCTTTTGCAACTTGCTTCAAACGGTCTTCGTACCAGCGAACCCGATGATGCAAAGCCATGAGTTGCTCGGACAGGTTACGGATCACCTCGTTGGCGATGTCTGGCAAGTCGAGCACTTCACCAAGGGTGATGTCCTCGGCAAACCCAATCACGCGGGCCAGCCCTCTGGGGATAGAAATGCCAAACTCGGCGACCAGACCTCGCAATCCATTGATCAATTGCGTCCTTTGGCGAACAAGAAGTTCACGGGCGCGATGAAGCGCAAGCAATGACTGCTGCTCCACGGTCTTAATCGCCACGAAGCGCATCGTCGGTCGTGTCACTGCCTCGCAGATCGCCTCGGCATCAATGGCATCAGACTTCCCCCGTTTGACGTAGGGCTTCACATACATCGGCGGGATCAAGCGAACCTCGTGACCCAAGGCCGTAAGTTCGCGCGCCCAATGATGTGCGCTGCTGCAGGATTCCATGCCAACCAGGCAGGGTTCCAACTTCGCGAAGAAAGGCAGAAACTGCGCCCGCCGCAGGGGCTTGTTGAACACCACTTCCTCGGTGGCAGTGATCCCATGGACTTGGAAAACGTTCTTGGCCAGATCAACGCCGATTGTGGTAACTTGCATGGGGTGGCTCCTCTCATAGGCAGACTTCGACACCTGCATTATGGCGCATTGCGACGCCGGTTGGAGCAGGAGCCATCCACCCCATCAGTAATCCGCCCTTATTGTTGTAAACTTTTCGATCATCCTAAACCTCGGCTTATTGCACTGACCGTCTGTAAGCGAACCCCGGTCAGCATAACTTTAGAGCCGAAGGTTTCTGTGCGGCTCCACAACTTCATGTAGAAGTTCGATTTCGTTCAGGGCGAATTGTCGAGTTTGCCAGCCTAGCCTGCCGCAGGCGGCTACAGTGTGGAATGGCTCATCTTCGGACCATTCGCGCCCAGTGCAAGTTACCCCGCCACCAGCCAACAGAAGAAGCACATCGGGCTGCTCAATAAAGAAAATTCTACGGCGACGTAATCGGTGGCGGTTTCCGACGTTTGCCTGAGATCGCGTTGCCGGCAATCGCCACTAGCAGCACGGCACCGCCGATCAACGTATTGATGCTCGCCGTCTCGCCGAGAAACAACCAGACCCAGACCGGCCCCAGCAATACCTCTGCCAATGAAAGCAAGGCCAGCTCCGCAGCGGGAAGGCTACGAGATCCGAGCGTGTAGAGGATCAGTCCGGCTCCGACTTGGAACAGCCCCATCCCCATGGCGACCCCACCATCGGTCCATGTCAGAACAAGCGACTGCCCCAGTATCAGGCAAATGGACGACGTGATGATGATCGCGAATATGCCTGACAGGAAAACAGCCGGAAGCATCTCTCCGGTCCGCCCCCAACGCAGTGCGACGGTAAACACGGCAAACCCGAACGCCGATCCGAGCGCTGCAAGACTGCCCGCCAGAACCACACCGCCGGATTTATCTGCCACCATTATGCCGATACCACCGATGGCAACCGCGATGGCAACCCAAGTGGCGGGTCTGACGGGCTCTCGCAAAACGAGCCACCCCAAGACCGCAGCCATGAACGGCGCCGTCGCGAACAACAGCATCGCATTTGCGACCGAGGTGTTCTGGATCGCGAATATGCCCCCCGAATACGCGGCAACCAGCGACAGCCCTGCGACAACGGCGGGCCCGCCGATATGGTGCGCTTGCGCGAAAGGGCTTTCGCCTGACCTGACACGAATGACGGCGTACAGGAACAATGACATGCTGACCGACCGATACAGCAGGATCTGCCAGACCAATGCATCCTCGATCAGGCGGATTCCAAGACCGACCGTCGACCAAAGAACGCCTGCTGCGAACACGAACAGCACGCCATATCTTTGGCTCTCGCCGTGCGAAGCGGGTTGACCAATAGACGTCATCTGGGTCCAATCTGGAAAACCTGACCGGCAAGGCAGAGCGAAGCAGGTCTATGCCCCTCCTCTGGCCGCCATTGCGAACTTACCTCTGTGTCTAAGCGAGTTCCTACAGAACGGCTATAGCACTCGCGGCAATTCGAACGCATCAGCAGTTCCATTTACTGTCGGGGCATAGGCAGGTGCAGGTCTACCCTTGCCCATTAAAGCTTCAGCAATATCAACTGCCATATCTCCCGGACACAGGGAGAAAGACATGGACCATACCCAGACCTCGAAAACCGGCACGTGGCGCGCTTCAGCCGAAGAAACGAGGCGAGATTACACCTCATTTGCTTTAGCCGGGCTAAGGGCCCGGCACTACGTAGGCGTGTTTCACAGAGTCGAGCGCGCAAAGAACCCAACGTTCCTGGCGACCATCCTGCTCGACGGGTTCGAGCGGGCGCTGGAAGTCAAGTTCACTTCTGTGCCGAAGACCGGTGGCAATGTCCTCATACAAGGCCAGCTTTCTGGGTTACCCCTTTCCGAGAACCACCGCCGCTTTGACTTCTGCCACGATGTCGAAGCGCCTTACCGGGCCCAAGGCATCATTAGTCTGACTGGAGCAACTCTGAGCATAGGCATTCTGCCGGCGCGCTCCGCCGACGGCTCGAGGATTTACGTTTGCCACCTGGAGATCGTTCGAGACCATGCATAATCCGACCAAAAACCCGAGGCCGAAAGTTCAACAATTCCGTTACCAGCACGCGCATTTTTGCGACCGAAGGCTACCGCTGCGTTATCGCGATATCGGAAACAGGGCTTCGGAAGCCTTCGGTTTTTCATCCAACTTTCATGTGCTGAATAACCATCCTCCCCCTGAACCCCAAGGGGATCACTATGGACAGCGGCGGACTCTCAAGAAACGCTCGCTTCTTTCAGCACAAATTGCAGACCACCAATTTTTCAATTTCAGGAGACATCACAAATGACCAATCATGATCGCGATCTCTCACGCTCTTCGCAGAGCAGTCCTACAGCAACAGGTAATCCTTCAGACGACTTCGAAGGCTACAACACGGACCTGTTAGAAGCCTCTTTGCAAGCACACGAGCTCGCAGTCAGAGCCCAAAAGAAAGTTTCGATGGCAGAGCTCTATGCGAGCGGCAGCTGGGAAAAATACGAACATCGCGCCAAGTCTCTTGCTCGAAAGCATCCCTCACGCGATCCATTTCTGGCATACCTATCGAATGATGAGCACGGTACGTGGCCCAGCCCGAACAGTCGGCAGAGCTACAGGTCGGCCCTGGTGCGCCTTGCGGCGCGCGACATTCTCGAACTTGCGCCTTCGTTCTGGCTTCAAACGGTCGGCCTTGCCGTCGGCGAGGAAGAGAAATCCGATCTGGTTCGAACGATCTCGGCACGCCTTGAGCCGGAAACTCAGGATCGAATTCGTCAAGCAAGTAAAACCATTTCCATTTTCCAGATCCGCAAGCTCGAACGCGCGGTCGAGTTCATCATCGCGATTCCGCCATACCCGGACCACACAGCATTGCGGCATCGATCTCGTCAGCCATCGCCAATGGAGACCAGGCCGGGTTCTTCCGCTTCGAAGAACAGCACTCTCTACAAGCTGAACCAGCACCAGAGAAGAAAGGCCAAAGAGGCCTCGACATACGATTGGCGCAGCCATTTCTGGAGGGCCGCAGTAATCTCCGACGCATTTCTCGACGACTACAGGCGTGCGTGTATCGCAGCCATGATGCTCAGCGGCTGCCGACCCTCAGAGCTCTGCGATGACCTCGGCGTTACAATCGCTGCTGCTGGCGCGGGTGACAGTCAACATCTTGCGTTTGAGGTCTCCGGGGCAAAATGCACAGAAAGCGGCGGAATCCATCCTGGCAAAGGTCAGCAGAGCCGGTACATCGAGATCGCATGCGAAACACCGGAAGCCGCATGGCTTTTCGACCATGTTGCCGAACAGCCAGATCGTGCAGTCCGGTTGTTTCTCGGTGCCCCGACATATGACCGGAAAGGCATAGAATTGATGCCAACTGAACGCCGGCGTCGAGTGTCCAACCAGCTTGGCAAGCTGATCGCACGGCTCGGGAAGGTTGCCTTTCCAGGGTTGAGTAGCAATCTGTCGCCATATGTATTCCGGCATGCTCTTTCATCGGATCTGCGCGCGCCTGGAAACCAGTTCAGCACTTGCGAGATCGCCGCGGGCCTCGGGCATCAGAGCGAGCGGACACAAAATCATTACGGCAGTCCGAATACATCGAATGGCTTAAACGGGAGCCGGGCCGCGCAGATCATCCATGTATCAGCAACCTCGCCTATTCGAACATTTAGGCGCGCGCAGTATGGGCGAAATCCCGACGTCACCCCAGAATAATCATCCGGGACTTCGAGTGAGGCACGTGAAAGTTTGGAGTCAGATTACTCATAGCCGGTATCGCCTGCCCTCTCGAAAGGCAGCACTCAATCGCCGCCGACGAGTTTACTCCTCGGAATCTTGTATTTTTTGGTCGAGCCAGTCCGCAATGATCCTTCTGATCATTTCCGGTCGTGTCGGGACGTCCGCTTCTTCGCGCCGAATGTCATCTATCGCCTGAAGCATGTCGACATGGAGGCGCAACGTGACGGCGGATGTGTCTGTTTTTGGGCGTCCGAACTTGCTCATCTGGGGGGATTCCAAATTAAGGATTGACTTTATGATGTCAAAATGTCATAAAGTGACGAGCAAAGCAAGAGTTCCCCCTCCTGCCTTGCTCTAACCAAAGCGATCTACAGAGGAGATCACCATGACTAATAATATTAATATCACTTCCAATCCGGCTCCGAAAGCGAGTGCGAAGCCACAAAAATATTTGTTTGACGGGTTTTCGGACCTGCTGATCAGAATGCACTATGCGCTCGAAGAAGAAGAGTGGGCCGATGATACCTGTTGGGACATCGCATGCGACCAATCCGTCTCGGAGGTGGAAAAGGCCTGGTGTTTTGTCGAGCGAAAGGCCGAAGACCTCATTGCGGTTCAGCCTCTTTCGGAGAATGACCTGATCTTGCACCGCATCGCCGGACTGGTGAAGCGCGCAGTCTCCACCGACAATATCGTCACACTGTGCGCGACGCATGCGAAAGCGCTCGAGTGCCTGTCCCATGCGTCTCAGGGTCTTGCGCCTGCTGTCAGAGATCTGGCTGAGGAAGCCGAAAGCTGCCTCGATCAATTGTTCGAGCATGCCTTGGAAAGCGAAGGCACTCCGGACAGCATTCTGCCGCTCGCCGCGTAACCGGCACCGCTATTATAGCCAGTCGCTTTGCCCGGTCGGATTTTTCCCTTCGACCGGCAGCTCAAGCTTACTCATAAGGATATTGAAAATGAAGAAACAACCGCCTTTACGCGGCTTCGAAGAGCTGTTTGCATCTGAAGAGTCGCCGTGCAGTGAAGACTTGCGAGACTTCCCGAACTTGTCGCGAGATACCCTCACCAGAAACGCAAAGTGGTTCGGGCTCGCCGGCGAGTACTTCGTCGACAGCATTCTGTTCCGGTTCGGACACCACACCTCAGAGCTGGCCGAGATGCTACCGGCTGACAGGATGGTGTACTGCTCAGACATTGCATTGCGCCTCCAGATCAAGACGGCCTGCCGACCGCGAAACGGATATTTCCATTTCAATTTGAAGAAAGGCTATCACGGGTCACCCAGCGGCGTCCGAAACTATGAGCCGGACGATTTCGATCTCGTCGCGCTTGTGGCGCTTTCTGAGAACGTCGTGAAGTTCACCACCGACCGACGTCAGTCGCACCGCATTGCGCTCTCCGAAATCGAGAGTTTGCGTGCCAGTCCCTGCGCAAGTTTTGACCGCGCCATGAAGGACTTGGTACTGTCGGATGCCTTGGCCGAAACCATCACGCTTGGAGGTCAAGGATGAAGGAGCAACATGTGAAAAAACCCTCAGACTCCGCGGCTGAGAGCTCATCGGAATTCGCAGAACGCCTCGCGCGGTCCACTGTACTGTGTCTGTTCGAAACAGAATGGTTAGGGTTCGTCTCCGTCGATCACGCCCCGGATGCAGATGAGTTCGAGGATGATGAAGATCCTGAATTTATCGCCAACCTGCCTGACGATGTGACGGAGGCTGCCGCGAGACGGTCTTGGGAACACCCAAAGACCCCTTTGGCTCAATCGATGACCGAGGGCGAAATCGCAGAGGCAATCGGCAACGGCTGCGACCCCTGGGCACAGTCTTCGCCCGCTGAAGGTAGAATTCAACAGAAAGACGATCCGCCCGCTTCCATTATCGCCGCGGCTTTGGGTCTGAGCGTGCTTGTGGACAGCGATAAGCATTTGCATGAGCTCTTTGCACCTGGCAGCGTCACGAATTTCGTTTGTCCGAAACAGTTTTTGTGGCAAATGAAGCAGATTCTCGAGCGCGCAGAAAAGCGCTGGAAAAGCCATCTGCGCGACCCGGAGAACGCCGAATTACGTCACTTCGTGCAGGACGAAGACGACAAACGCGGCCTCAGACTGAGTGGACTCAAACAGGACATGTGGGGCGCGCGTTTGGAACGAAGCCTCTCCCAGGGTGGTGCTGTCTTGCTAGTGACAACTGATGCCGGGCAACTCGATGATGCAATGAATGCACTCGTCACGCGTCAGGTGACCTGGCGGGGTCTTTCTTCGGATGTGGTCTTGGAGACGCTTCGGTTGACGCATTCTTCAACGGGCCATCTGTCCGAGTCTGAAATCCGGAGTCGATTGCCGGGAGGCAGCAAGCTGGCGATGTTTCAACCGGCGCAGATCGACGCGGCTTTCGCTGCACCCACCACATTGAAAGTTGCCGATGGCCTTACGAAGATCTCAGGTAAGCTTTCGCGCCAAGTTCCGGCGGTCACGCTCGATTCCGTGTTCGGTCTCGCTGAAGTGCGAAAGTCCCTTGATCGCATGTTGAACGATCTCAGTCTTTGGCAAAGGGGTGATCTGCCGTGGTCTGATGTTGCCTCGAGCGCGGTGTTCCATGGGCCTCCGGGCACCGGGAAAACAACGCTGGCCAAGGCGTTCGCAGGGTCGGCGGGCATTCCGATCATCGCGACATCGTATAGCGATTGTCAGAAATACGGACATCAAGGCGACATGCTTGGAGCTCTCGACCGCGCGTTTGTCGAGGCAAAGCAAACTGCACCTGCGGTGCTCTTCATCGATGAGCTCGACAGCTTCTCGCAGCGAGACGCACGGGCTCACAACGTCGACTACCTCCGAGGCGTCGTGAATGGGTTGCTCGAACAGATCAATCACACCAAAGATATCGGTGGTTTGGTTTTGTTCGGCGCAACGAACTACTTGGACACCGTAGACCCAGCTGTCATCCGCAGCGGTCGCTTCGATCTCAAGATTCACGTCCCCTATCCAGACAAAACCGGACTCGAGGCGATCCTGAGAGCCAAAATCGGGTCCGCAATCGCCGAGGATGTTGATATCGCCGCAATTGCAGATCGCCTGGTCGGGCTGTCCGGCGCTGACGCCGAGGCGGTTGCGCGCGATGCGCTCGGACGCGCGCGGGCCGATGCTGCCCACGTTGCCCAGCACCACCTTGAGATTGCTGCAGATCAGGTTGCACCTCAGCTCGACGACGACACCTTTAGGCGGGCCGCTGTGCATGAAGCCGGACATGTGGTGGTTATTTCGCAGCTTGGATTGCCGCTTCCGAAGCGCGTTTCGCTCTCTTCACAAGGCGGCCAGGTAGAGCACGTGCCGGTCAATTCCCTGACGCCGGCGACAGCCCAAATGCGACTTCAAGTCCTGCTCGCGGGTCGCGCTGCGGAGATCTGCACCTTCGGAGATGCGAGTTCCGGCGCTGGCGCTGGAGAGCAAAGCGACTTGGCCAAGGCCACGAGCCTCGCATTGGCAATCGAACGCCAATGGGGGTTCGGCGACAGCGGACTGCTCTGGGACGGCATTGCAGCTGCGGACGTATGGCGTGCGCCGGCAGATGTCCGGGATAGGGTTGAGGCCCATCTGCGCCGCGCGCAAGACCAAGCACTTGATCTGGTCGACAAAAACAGGGGCTTTCTTCTCCGCCTTGCCGAGACACTGATCCAGCAGCGAGAAATCCATGGGGAGGAGATTGAAGCCGTCGCACGGGAGTGCACGAACGGCACTGAAGCAGGCTATGCGATTTGAACCCAGAACCGATTGCACATAGAGGCCGGGGCGCCAATCGCACCCGGCCTCTGGATGCTGTGCCTTAAATTGTAGCAGGCGTCGGAACCGTCGACGGATCCTGAAGTGCCATCTCCATCCACTCGTCGGTCGAGTGCCATTCCACGACATCACCCGAATTGAGGTCGAAGAGCATGACTCCCCCTCCGAATTCAGGAACGCAGTTTGTAAACCTGTTACAGCTATATTCGAAACCCCAAGTGCCGGTGAGGGCGATTTCGCCGCAAAGGCGCTCTATGAAATAACGTACTGCACCTAGTTCAGCCTGTTCATCCACGTCTCGCAACCAGATGACAGTTGAAGCCTCTGATGGCTCGAGAACTGACACGTTGAAGCTGAACATGCAGATGGGTCGATGATGCTCATTGCGAAGAGTTTCATGCAATTCGAGGGCGGTTAGAACGTTTTCGTCTTCCTTGAGATCAAGTGTGCACGAGAATTTAATGGGGTCTATCAACATATCTTATCCTTTAGTTAGAATTCCTATGTACGCAAAGATCCTTAAGGGAATGTTAAACACGGTAAATTTCTTTAGTTACGGGTAGATCATGGGCTTCTCTGGGCTTATCCTGCCAACAGTCGAATTTCGTTCGTGAACGCCGTTTAACTTAGCTTTCGGCTGTCGCTTCTTGCAGGATATAGCCAGAAGTGGCTTCGCTGGGACCGTGGTCGCAGCGGCGGAGGCAGAAGTTGGGTAAGGCTAGAAAAGTCGAGCCGCCGAGAAAGCAGATATCCGAACCGGCTGGACTATGTTAAAAAGCTTCCCATTCAGTACGTGCGTGGAGCTCAGCCTGTGATCGACGCGGATCATCAGCGCCTCACGGGTGTATTCGTCGATGGTTTTCAGCTTGCGATAGACCCGTCCGTCAGCCGTGCGATCGTGAACGAAGTCATAGGACTAGACGTGGTCCGGTCGTTCCCGCCGCAGGCGCATGCATGACAGGTCGTTCCGCCAGAGCTGCCCTCTCTTCTTCTGTTTCTGTGGCTCTTTCAACCCTTCACGTCGCCAAATACGTTCGACCCGCTTGAGGTTCACACGCCAGCCCGCGTTGTTCAGCAGGCCAGTAACCGTGTGGTAGCCATAGCTCCCATGCCGGTCGACCAGTTCTAAGAGGTGATCGGTCAGAAGTTTCTCATCGATACGGCGTTGCGGCAGTTTGTTTTGCGTGGACTGGTGCTGCCCGAGCGTGCGGCAGGGGCGGCGCTATTTCGATGACTGCGACGAGATCGTTACCGAAAGAAGAGCTGATCCCGGTATACCGTCGCCGCCTACGCCCTTGACGCCGCCAATGCGGACCGGCTCTGGGCCATGGGCGAGCGAATGCGCGCCGCATTCTGAACGGGAAATCCAAGCGGTCGTCGAAAATTTTTTCCCGGTGATGTCACATCACACAACGCTGTCTCGTCAATTTCATGTCAGACTGAAATGGAGACAAAGATGACACCTCGCATGACCGATCACATGAAACGCGCCAAAGCCGGGTTCGAGCCGATGTTCGCAGTGGAAACCGCCATTCAGGGCAGTACGCTGGAGCCTCTGCTGATCCACCTCATCAAGCTGCGCTCAAGCCAGATCAATGGCTGCGCCTTCTGCATCCAGATGCACGTCGCCGAAGCACTGAAGGATGGCGAGACGCCGCTGCGACTGCACATGCTGCCCGCGTGGCGCGAAAGCGGGCTCTACTCAGCGCGTGAGCGCGCGGCACTCGGATGGACCGAGGCGCTGACCCGCCTCGCCGATACCGGCGCGCCGGATGAGGATTGGGCAGCTGTCGAGGCCGCCTTCGACGTGGACGAACGTGCTTGGCTCACGCTCTCCATCGGAGCAATCAACCTCTGGAACCGTGTGCAGGCGGGCCTGCGCGTGCCCCACGCCACCAAGTTGCCCCCGGTGCAGGCCGATGCGGCCTGATCCGGCGCAGCTCTTCGAGGCGGAGCGGCCCCGGCTGCTTCGCCTCGCCTACCGCATGCTCGGCAGCTACGCCGAGGCCGAGGACATGGTGCAGGAAGCCTTCCTGCGCTGGCAGCAGGCCGAGGCGGTCGAAGTGCCCGGGGCCTGGCTGACGCGGGTCGTGTCTCGGCTCTGTCTCGACCAGATGAAATCGGCCCGCACCCGGCGCGAGACCTATCCCGGCACCTGGCTGCCCGAACCGCTGATCGAGGAGGCCGATGACGCGCTGCGCGAGGACAATCTGACGCTGTCGCTGATGATTGCGCTGGAACGCCTGTCGCCGCTCGAACGTGCGGCCTTCCTCCTGCATGATGTCTTTGGCCAGCCGCTGACCGAGGTCGCGGCAACGCTCGACCGCAGCGCCTCGGCGACGCGCCAGCTTGCCAGCCGCGCCAGGGCACATGTGCAGATCGACCGGCCTCGATACGAGGTGCCGCGCGAGGCGGGCGAGGAAATTGCCCGTGCCTTCTTCGACGCCTGCCGCTCTGGCGATGCCACGGTGCTGAACGCCATGCTGGCCGAGGGGGCCATGCTCTACTCGGATGGTGGCGGGCGTGTCAGCTCCTACCCGAATGTCATCGAGGGGGGGACCAATCTCGTCAGGCTCTTCCAGGGACTTCAGCGCAAGTTCGGCGAGCAAATGCAGTTTCTCGGCGCGACGGTCATCGATGGGTTGCCGGGCTTTATCAGCCGCATAGACGGCAACCTGCAGACCACCGCGCTCGAGATCGAGGATGGCCGTATCACGGCCCTCTACATCACCCGAAATCCCGACAAGCTCGGCGGCCTGCTGCCGCACTGAGCCTGTCGGACAACCTTGCCCGGCGCCCACGGCCACAGCGTCGGCCCGCCCGTATGTCCGGAGACATTGCCATGAAATCTGCCCTTCTGGTCCATGCCAGCCCGATGGGGACCGACGCCCGCGGTCACGCGCTTGCAGAGCATGCCATGGATAACCTGCGCCGACGCCATCCTGGCCTTCGGACGATTTACCGTGATCTGTCTCAGGGCGGCTTTGGATGGATCGGACGCGATTACGCCCATGCGGTCCTGAGCGGTGCTGCCCCCCACGCCCCGGAGTTCTCGGATTCCGAGGCGTTGATCCGGGAACTCGAGCAGACCGACGCGCTGATCGTGTCGACCCCCATGCACAACTACACGGTGCCTGCGACGCTTAAAATCTGGATCGACCTCGTGTTGCGCGTCGGGCGCAGCTTCGGGTTTCGTGACGGGCGCAAGGTCGGTCTGTTGGCGGATCGCCCGACGCTGATCCTCGTGGCTTCGGGAGGCGCGGTCACTCAACAGGCCGGGGCAATGCAGCCGGATTACCTGACAGGATATATGCGAGACGTCTTTGCCACGATCGGACTCGAGGATCTGCGGTTCATCCATCTCGAATGCCTCGCCCGCCCGGAGCTGGCCGATAAGGCGTTGGCCGCGGGCAAAAGCCAGTTGAACCGGATGCAGCACTTCGGGACCAACACCGCGAGGATCATAGACACCGCTTGAGGCCCGTCGTTGCTGCCGCGATCAGCGCCTGCGCGCGGCCGCAACAGCGCGGCGGGGGCTGGTCCCTGTCACGCGCCGGAAGGCCGCGCCGAAGGCACTTTCCGAAGCATACCCCAAATCCGCGGCGACTTGCGACACCGTGGCCCCGGGCCGTGACAGCGCCTGCCTTGCCAGCGCCATGCGCCAACGCAGGATATAGTCCATCGGTGCCCGGCCGACGGCGACGCGGAAGCGCGCCGCAAACTGGGATCGTGACAGGTTGGCCCGGCGGGCCAGTGCGTCAAGCGTCCAGGGGTGGGTGGGATCGTCATGGATTGCCCGCAGTACCGGCCCGATGCGCGGATCGGTCAGTGCCGCCAACCAGCCGTTTGGCATGTCCTGCGGAAGTGTCCGCATGAGTTCCACAAAGATCATCCGCATGGCCGAGGCCGCCAGTGCACCACTTCCCGGCTGCGCTTCCGCGAGTTCAGCCTCGAGGCGGTCCAGCAGCCACGCGATGCGCTTGCCCGCCGGCAGCCCGTCGCGCAGCAGGATCACCGGCGGAAGCGCCTCTGTCAGGAACACCGCCATGTCGCCAAGCTCCATTCGGCCGCCAAGGCAGCGGAAACCCGGTCCTTCTCCGCCATTTAGCCGTGCGAACGGCCCCCTGTCGCCCGCGGCGAAAACCTCGGCCGCAGGCCGGGGGCATGACAGATCGGTGCCAATCAGGAAGGGTCGTTCCGGCGCGACGAGGAAGCAGTCTCCCGGGCCAAGTTCATACCGCATGCCGCCCACCTCCAGCAGGCCGTGGCCTTCGCGCACGAGGTTGCATTTCAGCGCGCTGGTGGGCGGCACATGCACCGCCCAGCGCCCCGTGGCGATGAGCCCGGTCGAAACCGCGGCCTCCGCGCTCGCGAGATGAAGAAGCTGAGAAAGTGGATCCATCGGATGATCTCGACAAACAACAGGCCATCCTAGCATGGAAAATCCTGTCCTGACAGAGCAACTTCTGCCTCAAAAGGAGATCACCCATGCAATATCCTCTGTCGACACCCTATGATGCGAGCACCACTGCCGAAGACGTCGCGGCCGGTGTGGATCTGTCCGGCAAGACCGCGCTCGTGACCGGCGGCGCATCCGGCCTGGGGCTAGAGACCGTCCGAACCCTGTCGGTGCGCGGTGCCCGGGTCATCGTACCCGCACGCGACACGGAAACTGCGCGCGCCGCCCTCGGCGATCTGGCCGAGGTACGGCACATGGATCTGCTCGATGCATCCTCCATTCTTGCCTTCTCAGACGAATTACTGGCCGAGGGCCACACGCTGGACATTCTGATCCTCAGTGCCGGTGTTATGGCCAGTCCGCTCTTTCGCGACCGCGATGGTCACGAAGGACAGTTTGCAACAAATCATCTCGGGCATTTCAGACTGACCTGCGCGCTTTGGCCGGTTCTGGCCGAGGGCGCGCGCGTTGTGGTGCTGTCCTCCCGTGGCCACCAGATTCCCGGTTTCGATTTGAGCGATCTCGATTTCACCCGCCGCCCCTATGACAAATGGTTGGCCTACGGACAGGCGAAGACCGCCAATGCGCTCTTCGCGGTCGCGTTGGATCGGCGGGGCGCCCCGAATATCCGAACCTATTCGGTACACCCCGGTTCCATCCTCGGGCCACTCGCTCGACACCTGAGCCCCGAAGAGCTGGCCTCGTTCGACGCGGTAAATCCGGACGGCACGCCACGGATCGACCCGTCTCGGGACATGAAATCCCCCCAACAAGGCGCCGCGACGATCATCTGGTGCGCCTTGGCTCCCCAGCTCTCGAACATCGGAGGGGTCTATTGCGAGAACTGCGATATCGCGCCGGTGGAGAGTGAAGGAAATTTCGGCGTCCGGCCGCTTGCAGTTGATACGGATTTTGCAGAGGCGCTTTGGCAGGAGAGTGTTCGGATGACAGGCTGCGATATTCGTGCATAGAGCGGGACCGCTTGGCAGGGATTGGAACCGCTCGTCACCGCGGAGTGTCTGGCAGATCGTCTGTCAGGCACAAACTCCTCGCCAGAACCATGCAATCCCGAGCGGTGAACACTCTTTCGAAGAGAACCGAGCGGCCTTGCACCCAAAGAAAACATGGCCTTTTTTCGTCGATTGGCCGCGCCGGGGAGCCACGCAATCTTTCACATGGGGCCGTCAGGGTAAACTCAAAAGCGATCTAGCCGCTCCCGCCACAATCAGCACCGTGAGGCTGCAAACCGTTTTGCCAAGATCAATGCCCAAAATCTTAATGTCCATCTGATGCTACTCTCCTCCAATACTTCCGCCACATAGCAGCGGCTTGGTGGAAAGGCAGTTCATCCTAATAGGTCAATTCGGAAGGGGCGCAATATCAAACGGGCCGCCCTGAGGAACGGCCCGGTGAGTTAGTAAAGTATCATTCGATGGCGAAACCCATCTGGTTGTCCTTCTCTTCATCGAAGTAGGGAGCGCCATTTTTTTCAGACCCATCTGGTTGTCCTTCTCTTCGTCGAAGTAGGGAGCGCCATTTTTTTCAGACCCATCTGGTTGTCCTTGTTCTCGTCGAAGTAGAGTGCGGCATTTGCATAGCCCAACTGGTTATCCTTCTCTTCGTCGAAATACGGTGCGCCGTTGCTCAAAACGGCTCTGTTGTGAATCGTCGCCTGTTGACCAAGTACGATGACGACCTGCATGGCGGCCACCGGGATGACAAGCGACACGGCGATTGCTGCAGTGCTACTCAGTTTCATGATGTGTTCCATTTGTGAGATTTGAGGGTACTTAACTTTCGGCGGCGTCAGGCAACCAATGAGCACTTCTTTCTGTGGATGACTGTCCGTTTGTCAGATCGGACGCTCGTTCCGAACCGAGAAAAATGCGCCTTGGCAAGCCAACTTCTAATCAGTGTTGCTGTGTCCTCCTTTCCCTATCTCCGTCGTCAATTCAGTTTCGTGAGTGCCAACGACGAATACGGCCAACAGGCGCGCAGGTTCGGTGATACTGTCGTTCAGGCTGACGCCGTGTCGATCACCAGGAAATTCTGAGAAACTCTCGCCCGCGCGATAGGTCAGCACAGGACCGTCGTTAACCTGGCTGCGGATAGCGCCTTCCAGCACAGTCGCATAGATAAACGCCGATTCCGGATGGATATGGGCGGGTGAAGACCCCCCCGGTTCATACTCGACAAGCACGGCCCGCATGCTCATGCCAGGTGCGTTTGGGAGTTCCTGATCGAAGATCAAAGTGACGTTCTCGCCTAATCCCTCACTCGCCAGTATGGTGGGAGGCGCCAAAAGCGAAATTGCCAGAAAAGTAAGTGCTACGCGATTCATTGGATCTACCTTCTTTGGAGGGTGACGCCGGCAGGGAGCTGCACTGCCCCACGCCGGCACGGGATTAACTCTGGATGAATGCGAGCAGGTCAGGGTTCACCACATCGGCCTGGGTGGTGCACATCCCATGCGGAAATCCCTTATAAACTTTGAGCGAACTCCTTTTGAGGAGTTTGTCTGAAAGCAGGGCGGAATTTGCGATGGGCACGATTTGATCATCATCGCCGTGCATGACCAGCGTCGGCACTTCAATCAGCTTCAAGTCTTCGGTGAAATCCGTTTCCGAGAACGCTTTGATGCAGTCATAGTGCGCCTTGGCACCTCCCATCATCCCCTGACGCCACCAATTCTGGATAATTCCGGTAACTGGCTTCGCATTCGGGCGATTGAAGCCGTAAAATGGGCCCGTGGGGAAATCGACGTAGAACTGCGACCGGTTGTCGACGAGCTGCTTCCGCAGACCATCGAAAACCTCAATCGGAATCCCGTCCGGATTGGATGCCGATTTCACCATAACGGGCGGCACTGCGCCGATAAGCACCAGCTTGCTTGCCCTGCCGTTGCCGTACTGAGCGACATATCGGGCAGCTTCCCCCCGCCTGTCGAATGGCCGATGTGAACGGCATTCCGAAGACCCAGATGTTCAACAACCGCAGCGACATCCGCAGCATAGTGGTCCATATCATGGCCATCGCTGACTTGGGACGAGCGCCCATGACCGCGACGATCATGAGCAATGACCCGGTAGCCCTTATTGACGAAGAACAGCATCTGAGCGTCCCAGTCATCAGAGCTCAACGGCCATCCATGATGGAATACAATCGGCTGAGCATTAATAGGACCCCAGTCCTTGAAGAATATTTCAGCGCCGTCTTTTGTGGTGATCTTGTTCATTTTGTTTGATCCGTTGTTTGATTCAGGGACAGTGGTGTGAGGCTCTCGAGCCCAACCTGCAGAGCTGGCTGACACGCCAATTGCGACGGCTGCCATAGTGCCACCCAACAACACATTTCTGCGCGTGGCATGGTTTTGGAACATGTTCTTACCGGACATCGCGGTACTCCTTCTCGACCGTTCAGGGCTGCGTTTTCGCAAGCCTTCCCATGACTGTGTTTCATTTCGAACTCGTTGGATGACTTGCGCCGGCGGCGACCTGGACCCTGTTCCAAAGATTGATCGCACCGATAGCCATTGTGAGATTTGCCTGCTCGGTATCCGTGAACTGTTCTTCCAGTTGCTTATAGATCTCATCCGGAGCACCTTTCTCCGCGATGAGTGTAAGTGCCTCCGTCCAGGCAAGCGCCACGCGCTCTCGATCCGAATAGAGAGGTGAGTCGCGCCAAGCATTCAGCAGATAGAGACGCATTTCGGTCTCGCCGGACTTTCGAGCGTCTGCCGCATGCATGTGGACGCAAAATGAACATCCGTTGATTTGCGATGCGCGAAGTTTGACGAGCTCGAGAAGGCTATGTTCAAGCCCACTCTCGTCGATGGCCTTTTCCACAGTCATCATAGCTTTTGCAGCTGCTGCCGCGGCCTTGAATGGCAAGAAGCGTTGAGGCATTGGTAGTCTCCTTTAAAAGAGAAATTTCAGTTGGATTTGCGTTGCCCAGCGCGCCGCCAAAAAACTGCGCCCGACAGAGACCGCTGGGCGCTACAGGAGGCGATCTGGAATGGTGATGGCCGAAGCCGGGTCAGGCATTGAGAGGGAATTCGATGTTGATCCACTCGTCGAAGGCAACTTTGCCAGTTCTTACCTTTGGACCGGGCATGAGCGAAGCGTCGTTCAACTCCACACCGAAGTAAGACGCGTGCGGATCGCCGATGACACTTCGTTCATCGTTTCTGGCTGACAAATAGCGTTCCACTGCTGTGTTCAGCCGCACCTTCTGACGACCCGCGATCTCGACAATTCCGTAATTTGGCGCTCCCAGAGCCAGGTCGGCAACGAAATCGGCCACATCATCAGAGGCGATTGGCTGGATAAAAGCCGTCGGAACGCGTATCACATTTCCATCCGCACCCGACGCAGCGATCCCACCCATGAATTCGAAGAACTGGGTTGAGTGGATGATCGTATAGGGAATTGGGGATGATTTTATGAGTTTTTCTTGAACTTGCTTGGCACGGAAATACCCGCTTCCCTGAAGGTTTTGCGTTCCAACAACAGATAGAGCGATGTGATGACCTACGCCGGCTTCGGTTTCAGCGGCGATAAGGTTTTCTCCAGACGTCTTGAAAAAGTCGAGAGCCGGTTCATCATCGAAAGAGGGCGAATTTGCCAAGTCGACCACAACTTGTGCGCCCTCTAGCGCGGCGTCAAGACCTTCACCTGTGATCGTATTTACCCCGGTATTCGGCGCAGCGGCGATTACATCGTGGCCCTTTTTTTGAAGCCGTTGAACGGTCTTGGAACCGATTAGACCAGTTCCTCCTATGACGACGATTTTCATTCTTTTCATCCTCGGCGTTTTGTTTCTGAACACGTCCGACGATGAACTCATTTCGGCCTTCACACTATTCGACTTGAGGTTCGCTCTTCTGATGCGAAAGTCTAGTAGTGCATGAACATATGGAGAGTTGAGAAATTCGCGGCATGATACCTTAACCAGATGTCCTGAACCAACTTACGGCAGACAGTTCTCGCCAAGCGCGATCATGAGTATGGGGACATCCGCCGCTGCCGGGACAAGCTTGTCGATTGCAGACCCCGTCCCTGCGATTGAACGCCCGCTCCAATCTGCCTTCAGCGGTCTAGCGCCGAGTTAAATTGCGATTTGCTCCCGCATCGTTGTTGGTAAAGTTTCCCAAGCTCGAATAAGCTGTCCGACGGAAGACGCCGCCATCTTCTTCATCACATTGCCCCGGTGGAGCTTGACCGTAACCTCGCTGATACCAAGATCGAAAGCGATCTGCTTGTTCAATCGTCCCAAAGCAACTTCCTTGAAAACCTGGCGCTCGCGCGGCGTAAGTGTTTCCGCCCGTGCGACGTTGCGTTCAACGATTTCGGCTTTTGCTATCTGCGCAATATCACGCTCAATACCGCCCTTAACCGCATCGAGAATGGTTTGATCGCGCACCGGTTTGGTCAGGAAATCAAGCGCACCAGCCTTCATTGCCTGAACAGTCATAGGGATATCGCCATGCCCGGTAAGGAAGATAATCGGCTTTGGAATGCCGCCATTCCTTAGCTCCTTTTGAAAATCCAGCCCGCTCGGCCCCGGCATACGAACGTCGAGGATAATACAGCCGGGGCGGTGCAGGACGCCTGCCTCGAGGAGCTCGCGTGTTGTCTCGAAGCAAGCAACTTCAAGACCGCTCGACAGCATCAATTCTTCGAGTGCTTCTCGAACAGCAGCATCGTCGTCCACAATCATGACGAGTGGCTCCGTGCTGCTTTGGCGGCAGTATGTCTCCAAATGGTTGGGACCTAAGTTAATCATTTGTCTGGATTGTATTGTTCGACGTGTATTCATCATCTTTCTCCTTTCATTTATCAAAGAAGATGTTCTCGACCGCCATCAACAGACGCTGACTGTCGAAGGGCTTTCGAAAAAACTTCGTTGCACCGCACGACATTCGGGCCACATCGTCCGCTTCATGACGTCCAGAGACAAGAAAGACGGGGAAGTGTGGCCTCGTGTGCTTCACTCTTTTGCAGAGTTCGAACCCGTCGATGCCTGGCATGCTGAGGTCCGTTACGAGGCAATCCACGCCGGACAATCCAGCTTGCAGGAATAAGCTCGCTGACTGGTAGGGGCGAGTGGTAAAGCCAGCGGATTCGAAAAGATTGGCGAGAGATTCGAGAATTCGTTCATCGTCATCCACGAGAGCCACAACGCGATGATTATTACCCACTGTCATTTTCCGTCATCTGGTTTGCGAGAGTGGGTAAGAATGCTCAGCCTCTCAGCCGTCCGCACAAGGTCGGCAAGTGACGTCGCGCCCATTTTCCGCAATACGTTTCGACGGTGCACCTGCAAGGTCACTTCGCTTATGCCAAGCTCGGCGGCAGCCTGTTTGTTCAAGAGCCCACCAACGACCAGTGGCAACACGTCTCGCTCGCGAGGTGTAAGCTTCTCGTAGCGCTCACGAAGCTTGGCACGCTCCAATCGGACGTTGCGGGTCTCCCGATCCTTTTCCATGGCTTGTTCCACGGAATTGATTAGCGCGTCGTCACTAAAAGGTTTGGTCAGGAAATCGACAGCGCCATACTTCATAGCGCGAACAGATGACGGTATGTCACCATGCCCCGTGATGAACACGATCGGCGGGTGATTTTCTTCAGCAATCTGCTTCTGAAACTCCAACCCATTTCTATCCGGCAACTCCACATCCAAAATCAGACAACCAGGCAGGTCTGATTTCGCCGCATCCATGTATTCACCCACCGACCGGAAGAGCTGTGATTCAATACCGTGTGAGTCCAAAAGCTCCGAGATCGCTTCACGGATCCGAAAATCGTCGTCGACGACATAAACGATCATCTCCCTTTTCTTCATCAGATATCCGTCACCGTGACTGGCAAAGTGAACGAAAATGTCGTTCCCTTCATTTCGTTCAACTCGGCCCACATACGTCCTCCATGAGCTTCCACAATTGATCGGCAGATAGCCAACCCCATCCCCATTCCGTGCTCTTTTGTCGTGAAGAATGGTTCGAAAACTCGTTCCGGATCATCAACTCCGTGTCCGTTGTCGCTCACTTGAACAAGAACTTCAGAACCATGATGCCGAGCGCCAACCAGTAATGTCTGGTGAGTGGATACAACGTCCATAGCCTCCACCCCGTTCTTCATGAGGTTGATGAGAACCTGCTGAATCTGGATCCGGTCCAGGGCTATCGGAGGAATATCGCTCTCGATGACGGTTTGGATTAGTATCTTGTGATCTTCCGCAGCGTCCGTCATCAATCGCTGCGCTTCTCTGATGATGTCTTCAATTCGGGCCTGCGCCCATTTCTTGCGGGATTGCTTGAATAGAGCGCGGATCCTACTTACGACCTCTGCCGCAGAACTTGCATCGCGCAATATGCGGGTCAAAGTAATTTGCGCGCGATCTAGGTTGGGCGGATTTGCTCTTAGCCAGCGCTGGCAAGCGTGAGAGTTCGCCACAACAGAGGCGAGCGGTTGGTTTACTTCATGAGCTATTGATGCGGATAGCTCTGCAAGGCTGGACGTCTGCGCTGCCCGTGCCAACCGTTCTTGCATGAGGCGTAGTTCATTGCGAGCTTTGACTTGGTCGTCAATATCCAGACAAATACCATTCCACTGAATGATCTCGCCTTTGTCATCTCGCATGGCTGCTGCGCGCGTTTCTACCCAGCGGTAGGACCCATCGAACCTTTTCAGGCGATGTTTTCGCACGTATGGCTCACCGGTTGCCAAGGAGCGGGCATAGTTCTCCCTGACGGCAGGCAGGTCATCGGGATGTATGATTGCATCCAGCGTTTTGTTAAGCCTGCTTTTGCCACCTTGCTCGGTTTCCTCCAATTCAATTCCCAAAAAGGCGCGTAGTTTTTCACTCCGGTAGGTAGGTTCACCTTCGGGGCTAGCGCAATAGATCATCGCCGGCAGCGTTCCAACGAGTTGCCAGAGGTGTCGCTCGCTCTTTTGCAGCGCTTCCTGTGTCGTCAACAAGTCGTCTATATCGTGGCAAATTCCGTACCAATGGATGATATCACCGTCGAGCCCTTGGATCGGTTCCGCCCTGCTCGACATCCAATGATACACACCGTCCGCGCGCCGCAATCGATAACGAAATGCAAAAGGTTTACCTGTTGCGAGACAGTGGTCGATTGTCCTGCGGAAATCTTTGGCATCTTCCGCGTGAACAGATCCTAAGATCATCTCCAATCCGGTAATGCCGCGCTTTTCTGCTTCTGATAAATCGAACCCTAGATAATCCACCATTTGCTTGTTGAAGAACGTAGGCTCGCCCTCAGGCGTCAAGCTCCAAACATGGCTTGGAACCATATTGATGAGTTGAGAAAGTTCCAGTTTCTGCCTCAGCAACTCTGCTTCGGTCCGTTTGTAGACATCCACATCAATCGACGTTCCATACCAACCTGTGATGCGGCCCATCCTGTCCTTGGTGGGTCGAGCGGAAATGCGATGCCAAACGTATCGTCCGGTTGTTTGCAGCATGCGGTATTCAACATTCCAGGGCTCGCCCGTTTTCAGGGAATGTCGCAGCGATGCTGCGGCCTCCTGATAGTCGTCTGGATGTACTCCACGGCTCCAGCCGACATCTCCACCGTCTATAAAGCGTCCTCCTCGTATCGGGGCATTCAGTGTTTGCAACGTCATACCGATCACCTTTTGCGCCGACGGTGTGACATAAGTAAATCTGCCCTCGCTGTCGAAGGCCCATGCTTTGCCGTGAAGGCTTTCTATTACGGTTGCCGCCCTGACAGCTTCAGCCGTCTCACCAAGCGATTCTGCTTCTGTCCATGGCTCATCCTGAAGAGACACAGACGGGGCAACGTCTACACCTACGCAATATCCTGGCTCTGCACGAAGTTCGGTCCAGAGGTACTCACCGTCCGATTGGCGCTGGCGGCAAGAGACAATCTGCGGAACACCTGTCCAAAAAGAATAGGCCGCCGCATGCGCAGCTGCCGCTCTGTCGTCAGGGTGTATGAGGCTCAACGATGGCGGCCCCTCTGACGCCTCACTGTGAAACTGCGGGATATCGATATCGATGACAGTGCCGTACCATCCCGCCACGCGACCGCCCGCCAGACGCAATGGCTGGCCGGAACACCAAACCCAGCCATACACTCCTGCATTACGCAGCATTCGGTGCTTGAAACTATACTGTTCGCCAGATTGTAAACTTTTGCGCCAAAGGGATTTGGCAGAGGCGCGATCATCCGGATGGACAATTTCCTCCCATGGAAACCCTTCGGTACCGCTCTCGACGAACTCGGCAAATGTCATCCCCAAACGCACGAGAACTTCCCTTGTAACATGGATGAACTTGCCTTCGGCGTCGGTAGCCCACCCTTTACCAACGACGTTTTCTACAACTTTCGCGGCCTCCACGACCTGGTCGAGTTCAGTCGTAAGTAAACTCATCGGGCCTGCTCCTGTTTGTCAGCCTAGGTCCAAGAAGGCTCAAACGTGAAGTCTGACATGCAGGGCATAGTTGCGGCTCGCCCAATGTCGCCGCCACTCTACAACCATCTGGTGATTTCGACACCCTATGGAAATCCATCGAAACACCACAAAAAACGGCGCAAATGCATTAGGTTCAATGGAGCAGACACCATGCCCAACTGATTTCTGGCCTGATGCGAACAAGAACTCAGGGCCTCACTCGCATGCTGAAAGCCTGTGCTTTGGCGCAGGCGCAACGGGCGGCTTCAAATCGCCCGTTGCCATACTTTGCAAATTTCACCCTGAGAAACTGAAGCGTGAGTGAGTTCAGTAGTCCCAGAAAACTGGAACCCAGCGGAAGGCGTCGCCATCAATCGCCACGCGGCCAACCGACGGGAACGGCAGATGGGTTGCCACCAGCATCTCGCCGGAAGAAGCAAGTTCTTCCAGAAGGCGGATTCGGACACGGGCGGACTCTTCGGGATCGTGTTCGAAACCATTGTGCCAATCGGGCTGGTCGAACCCAACTGCGAAAACAGCGTCACCTGCGAAGACCAGACCTTCTCCCTGAGACGACACCCGAACAACGCTGTGCCCCGGAGTATGGCCACCAGTTCGACGCACAACCACGCCCGGTGCGACCACATGTTCGTCATCGAACGTTCGCAGGTGGCTTTGATATTCTTTCGCAAAGCGCTTGGCAGTCGCTCGCAGAGCGTCCGGAAAGCCCTGCGGCATCGCGGTATGGGCAAAATCGGGTGCTTCCCAGAATTTCACCTCGGCAGCTGCCACGTGGATTCGAAGATCTGGACGCAGCCGCTCCTTTATCCCCTTAACAAGCAACCCGCCAATATGGTCCATATGCATATGCGTAAGCACTACGTCTGTGACGGATGCAAGATCAATTCCCGCAGTCTCCAACCGTCTGATCGACTGCCCGGCGCGCGGCAGGTTCAGGTCTGGATCCAATCCCAACCCAGCATCAATCAGAATGGTTTGATCGCCGCTCTTCACCATCACTACGTTCAGGGCCCAGTCAAATGCATCGGGCGGCAAAAACATGTCGTCCAGCCATGCAGCGCGGACAGCAGGGTCTGCGTTATGCGCCAACATCTCGGTTGGCAGTGGAAGAACGCCATCGCTAATTACCACCACCTCAATTTCGCCCACCTTTACCGCATAGCGCGACGAGACCAACTCGTCAGGTTCAGCTCTGCCTTGGAGTGAAGTGTTTTCTACGTTCATGTTTGTCTCCTTTTGATCGCGAGTTCGCGACGGGGTTATCGGTTGCTTCGCTAGTACCGAGGAGAGAATTGCACGCTGGGCTTGGCTGCGACACTGTGCGGCCAGTTAGGTTCCGTTATCCTAGAAGCAGGTGAACATACACCTTGAGATAGGTCCTCTCGATGTATGTCGAAGCGATGCCTAGGGGTTTACGGACCTAAACTTCCGCTGACGGACATCGGCGGTGATGGTTCAAGGGATAATGCACCCGATGGCCTGCAAATCCTTCCACTTTAAGGTTTGCGTCCAACCCGTTCGAGGCGGCCGGAACCCTATTGTCGAACCCAGCGTTGGCCAAGGCGATACCGCATCTCACCGGATGCAGCCGTATCGCCTTGGCCATTCAGTTGCAGCAAATCTTTTATATGCGAAAACGGTCATTCTCCTGCATGGCTCAAGTCCCTAGCCAGAAAATCTAGTGATCTCGTGGATCTGGCTACGATCCATAGCTACATTACTTGCTGCTCACTTATGAAAGTGACATGCCACCATCCACATGCAGCTCAATACCGTTGACGAAGCTGCCTGCATCCGACGCGAGAAATAGTGCGGCACGAGCGAGCTCGTCAGGCCGCCCCATCCGGCCCACCGGGATAGCCAATGCCATTTGCTCTTCGAATGCAGGACGATCGACTTCGCTCACGCCGAGTTTCCCGAGAATTTCGGTTTCGACGGGCCCTGGGCTCAGAACGTTGACGCGAATTCCGCGCTCCTTGAATTCCATAGCCCAACTTCTGGCGAAGGCCGCCACTGCCGCTTTTGAGCCGGCGTAAACGGGATGGTCAGGCAGTACTTTGGTGGCTGCAAGTGAACCGGTCACGACAATCGAGCCGCCATCGCGGATCAAAGGCGCAATGGTCTGCACACCGAAAAAAACGCCGCGGGTATTTGTCTCGAAATGGCGGTCGTAATCTTCCAGCGTCACAGCCTCTGAACGAGAAAGGTTAATCACACCGGCATTGGCAATGTAAATGTCGATGCGACCGAAGCGCTCTCTAACGAATTCTGCGAGCTTGTGATGTTCCGCAAGGTCGGAGGCGTCCGAGACAAAGCCCAAAGCATTTTGTCCAATTTCCGCCACCGCGCTATCAACCGCATCCGGTCGACGACCGGTGATAACGATCTGTGCACCTTCCTGCGCGAAAAGCTTCGCGATGGCCTTTCCTATTCCGCTATTGCCGCCGGTAACGACCGCAACCTTGTCTTTCAGATTTTGCATTGCATTTCTCCATTCTTGGAGACTGGAGGTAGCGACTTAAATCTCGCACTATTAGATGATCGACGGGAATATGATTTTTCCCTGGAGGACAAATGCCAAATCTGTTGAACGAGACGTCGGGCATGTTGGCATTTGTGCGCACCGTGGAATCCGGCTCTTTTAGTGCGGCGGCTCGCAACACGAATACGACACCTTCCGCAATCTCAAGAAGTGTTGCGCGCCTGGAGAAGTTGTTAGGAACGCGCCTGTTTTTGCGGTCGACGCGTGCCCTTACCCTTACGCAGGACGGGCAGCAGGTCTTTGAACATATTTCTCCACTTTTGCGAGAATTGGATTCGACCGCTGACGTGATAGGTTCCTCGAACAACCTCAGTGGACGATTGCGCGTCACGATGCCGGGCGAGTTGGCACCGCTTCTGCTTCCCGGTATTTTCAGTCGATTTGCTGTGAAATATCCGGCGCTGCACCTTCAAATCGGATTGACTGATCGCTTCGTGAATCTTGTTAGCGAAGATTACGACGTCGCCTTTCGGGTTGGATACCCGACAGAGGGAGATCTGATCGTTCGAAAGTTGGCGGAAATGCCAATGGTTCTCGCTGCATCTCCAGATTTGATAAAAGCTTTGGGGCAACCGGCGTCTTTGGAGGATTTAGAGCGATTTCCGTTCGTACGTTTTCTTGTCGACCGCAAGGTTTCGCCCGTGCGTTTTTGCGATGGAACGACTTTCACACCCTCCGGCAGGATAGATTGCGATTCCGGGACCGGCTTACTTCAGGCGGTGCACAGTGGTCTTGGTGCAGTTTACCTCTTGCGATGCCTCGTGGCTGAGGATCTCGAAGAAGGGCGGCTGGTTGAACTCCTACCGGAAATTGCTCTTCCCAAACTGCCGCTGAACGCCCTTCACGCCTTCGGAAAAACCGTTCCCATGCGCGTGAAGGTACTTTGCGAATTTGTGGCCAGTGAAGCACGACAGTTAGCAGAAGCTGAGTTTCGACCTGCTAGCATTAAGGCTAGGTGAAGTTCTCGTACTCCATTGCAAGTCGTCAGGTGGATAGAAAGTTGGCAACTTCCACCCGCAACATTTAACCGAGTTCCTATCGAATGGGTATGTCAATCCCTGCGGTTAGGCAGGTTGATCGCTTTCGCAACCGTCGTTACCCGCAGCAATAGCGAACGCGCTCTGACGACAGATTGGAGACCCGATCTCATGAACCGCAAGATTGAAGTTTGCCTGCGTGCCACGCTGATTGGAACCATGGCAGTAGTGGCGGGTTTCTGGGCGAACTACTGGTTTGTCTCTGGTCGGCATGAGGTTCGCAGTGACGATGCCTACGTGGCAGGCGATATCATCGCGGTTGCCCCTCGCGTGTCAGGCCATGTCACGAAAGTTAATGCGCCCGACAACGCATCGGTACGTAAAGGTGACGTTCTCTTCCTGATCGATGACCGCAGTTATAAGTTAGCTCTGGAACGCGCAGAAGCTACTGTCGCCCAAGCAGTGGCAGAAATTTCCGCACTTGATGCGCAAATTACCGTGCAGCGGTCGCTGATAAGGCAAGCTGAGGCGAACAGAAAGCAAGCGCAAGCAGAATTTGCCTTGGCACAACTATCATTCACGCGCGTCGATAGATTGGCCAAGCTAGATGCAAGGTCAACGGCAAATTCCGATGAGGCGAGGAGTACCCTCACTCAAAGTGAAGCTAAACTGGAAATGACGCGAGCTGCACTTTCAGCGGCAGAGAGCCAGGTGGAACTAATCCGTAGGCAAAGGTGGTCCGCCGAGGCAAGGCTTGCCGCTGCGAAAGCGACGCGGAACTCCGCAAGAATCGATTTGGAGTCGACAATCGTAAAGGCTCCGGTCGACGGGGTGGTGGGCAATCGGACCGTTCAAGTTGGGCGCTTTGTATCTGTCGGCGCCACGGCACTCAATCTGGTGTCACTCAAGAAGCTTTGGATTGAAACAAATCTACTGGAAACTCAGTTACAAGATATCCGGCCAGGTCAACTCGCCGATATCCAAGTAGATGGCTTTCCGGATGCAGCTATCACCGGAATTGTTGATAGCCTCTCACCAGGATCTGGCTCGGTTTTTAGCCTGTTCGCACCAGATAACGCGACAGGAAATTTTGTGCGAATTGTTCAGCGCATTCCTATCAAAATACGCCTTACAAACGCGCCTGAAGCTTTGCGTCTGGTTCCAGGGCTCAGCGCACGCGTTGCGATCCACATTGATCACCAGAATTCTGCAAAACGACTGACATATCCCTCTCAGCACGAAGAACCTGGCGAATGACTTCCAATCCTGAATTTCGCGAGGCTTTTACGTCACCACAACGGTACAGGCTGGAAAAGACAATACTTTGCATTGCCGTTGTGGTCGCGCTGTTAGCGGATGCGATCGGTTCAACTGTTTTCAGTTTCGCTCGAAGCGATATCAACGGAGCATTCTCTACCACCCAAGATCAATACTCGCTTTTGATCATCACCTACGTAGCAGCAAAGATCGGTGGCTATCTATTTGCCCCTTGTACCTGCGCGGTAGTCGGTGCACGCGCCTCGATGTCAGCAGCATTATCAGTCATCACGACGGGCTTTGCATGGATGACGTTATCCGACAATTGGTTCATCCAGTTGGGCTTAGTTGCCTGTATTGGAGCGTCAGGCGGCGTATTGGTCGTTTCAGGGCAAACTTTGCTATTTTTGTCTTTTCCCAGACGGCAACAGCCGATTGCCCAGACGTTTTACGCTTTAGGCTCTGCTGCCGGGGCTGCGTCTATTGCACCTGCAATTGAGGGCTGGATGCTTCTGGTGCTGAATTGGCGTTGGATACCAGCGGCGGCTGTCGGCATCGCACTGCTTGCATCAATTCTTTTGCGCCTTACAGCGGTTGGCAGGTCCCCTAAGATCTACCCTGGTACGTTTAACACCAAGTTCTTCGTGTTTGCGATGATCGGTACCACCTGCGCAGCTTATATCTCAACCCAAGGCGACCGATGGAACTGGTTCGAGGCACCGCACATTCTGCTGACTTCGCTAGTAGGATTTAGCGCGACACTCTTGGCTATCCGATACTTGATCCGGAAAGCACCGGAATTTCGCATGCTCGACCTCACAATTTTCCGCGAGCTGGATTTCTCATTCGCCTTCTTGGCAAGTTTTGTTGCGGGATTCGCGCTTTTTGGCACAGGATTCTTGATTCCTGCCTATTCGACGGTTGTCTTGGGCATGAACAGCTCACAGCTTGCTGAACTATTGTTGCCAGGTGTCTTCAGTTTTTTTCTAGCTATGTGTGTATCGGCGTTTGCCCTCCCAATTCTGAAGGTTCCGATGGTGCTGACGGTACCCTTGGGCGTAGCAATGCTCATCCTTGCCATGTGGCAATTGTCACTTCAGGGAGCAGGAGCAGGTGTGTCCGAATTATTGCCCGCGATTCTTATCCGGGGTGGCTCACTCGGTTTCCTTTTTCTAGCGATCACACTGATGGCAATGATGGCCTTACCAGAACACCAAGTAGCTCACGGATCTGCTTTGCTTTTCACAGCACGCCAGATTGGAGGTCTCGCCGGAACGGGCCTATTGGGTTCCCTCGTGACCCGTCAGACAGAGTTGAACAGCCAGATCCTGTCCGGCCAACTCATTCCCGGAAATCCGATATTGGCGACGCGAACTGCCGAACTTACGGATTATTTTTACCAGAACGGAATGACCTCATCCGACGCAACACGTACTGCAATCAGGCAATTGGGGCTCTCACTGTCCTTGCAAGCAAACGATATCGCATGGAGCCGTGCATTCCTCACGGTAGCAGCTTTCCTCCTCCTGGCAGCTCCCATCCTCGTTCTCTACCGCCTGTTTCTGACCAGGTTCATAAATCGCCAAAGCCATTGACGGCTTTGGCGAGTTGGAAGTGACCCAGGTCTCCATTTGGCCGGTTAGCCTATTTAAAGGGTATCAGTTCAGGAAGACTGGAACGCGCGGCCCGCTGTGGTTGTGGTCAGTGCGGTATTCAATTTCAGATCGTTGCCGTTAAAGACCCCCTCTCCCGCGGTAAGCAATGGCGCCGAGTTCTACCTTCCCCGGCCGTACTATCCCGTGAGAAGCAAGGGCATTCCACCTTCGCTGGCACAATAGATGTTCCGCCTATCCACCTAATAACGAAACTAGTCGACGGCCATCTTCCGATGATGCTGCAGACCTGCGAGCCGAGGGCATGCGGTTGATCCAAACTCACTAGGAAAGCGACAATGGGTAAAATGCAAGAAATCTTGAACTTCATCGATGCTCTGGCAGAGACAGGAAGTAACTACCGAATAGAGGAGATGGAGCCTCTTTATACCGAAGATCTAGCTTTTCTGGCCCTGATGCCGGACGGGACAGTGACACGCTTTTCCAAGCAGGAAATTTTCTCGGAATTCAGCAGTCGCCGTGATGCTGGCGAGCCGCCGTTGTCCACTGAGAAGAAGGTTTTGCACGTCGAGGCAGGCGAATACGAAGCGACCGTGATCTTGTTCAGGCAAATGAGCCAACAGGCACACCCGGCATTCTACGAGCTACGCTTGCGCAAAAGTGAGGCGGGCTGGCAGGTTTGCGGTGAAACAGTGCTCCCTTGGCCAGAGCTGACCTCGACCGCAGGTTTCCTGCCTCCCAGAACACAAGCGGCTTGAAACACCACCGAAAAAGTGATGTCAGCAATCCCTGCCATCACTTTTTCGGCCAACATCAATCCCGTCGACTCGGGGGTGTCAATCACCCGGAACAGGAAACATCAAACTGAACAAGCGATAGAAGATCTAATCTTTTAAACTTTTTGACCTTCATTCAATACGTTGCTTACGATCTCTTCGATCCATGCGTCATCAATTTGAGCATAAGGGATCAGCAGTCGATAGTAGACGGCTCCATACAAGAGATCGAGAATGACCTCTCCTTTAGCATTGGAAAAGCCCGCGGCGGCCAAGACAGAGAGCCCCCTCTTGGCGACGAGGTGAAATCCAGTTTGCCCAGAAAGCTTTCGCAAGTTCTTCATCGGCCTGTGCACTGCCAATCAGATGTCGAAGCAATGCCAAGCGCTCAGGAGTAAGCGAGCGAACAAAGTCTTTGAGCGCGACAATCATGGTTTCACTGATCTGCGGCTGCGGACGATATCGGATAATAGGATCGACGTCGCACAGGAACGCATCCATGATGACTGCAGCCGCATTGGGCCAGCGCCGGTAGATCGTAGTCTTGGCTACACCGGAAGAGGAAGCAATACCTTCCATTGTTAGGTTTTGCGGGCCAATCTCGCTTGCAAGCCTCAATGCGGTTGTGCGGATGCCCTGTGTTGCCTCGTCACTAAGCTGGCGTCCACTGCGCCGTCGGCCGTTTGCGTCTGCCATAACGTCAATCCTCCATTGCACAACAGTTAGCACTGTCAACTCGTCTTGCGCAACGGTACGTATCGGATTGACTTGGAGCAACACGATGCGTATCGTTTCGTTTTAGTGGTGCAACGAGGATTCTCGTATGATCGGCGAATCAACAATCAAGTGGGACGCCCTTCCAAAAGCTGATGGAAGCTTTCTGTATCCTTCAGACTTGTTGCGCCCTGAGATGGTTCACGTCAGGGTTCTACGAGCGCAGCGACCTCATGCCCTCATCCTCTCCATCGATACGAGTCTGGCAGAGCAGTCGGCCGGAGTCGTGTGTGTTCTGACGCATGCCGACATAAGTGGGCTCAACCGCTTCGGCCTTATCGCGCCGGATCAGCCAGTATTTTGCGATAGCCGTGTACGGTTTGTTGGAGATGTGGTCGCTGCTGTTGCCGCTGAGACCGAAGAGCAGGCGCGCGCCGCGCTAGTTCGGATCAAAATCATCTATCAGGACATGCCCGCATTGCTTGATCCCAAGTATGCGCTTGAGCCCGGCGCGCCACAGCTGCATGACGGGGGCAACCTGTGTCACCACGTCGATTTTGGCTTCGGTGATATTGATGAAGCCATGACACAATCGGCGGTCGTCGCCCGGGTATCCTATGCAACGGGACGCCAAGAGCACGCTTATCTCGAACCTGAAGCAGGCATCTCGTTCGTCGATGAAAAGGGTCGGATCTGCGTTATCTGCGGCGGTCAGAACCCCTTCGCTGACCGTGTTCAACTTGCCCGGATCCTTAATCTCCCGGAAGACAAGATATGGGTTAGCCATCCCCCGATGGGTGGAGCGTTTGGAGGAAAGGAAGACCTTAACGTCCAAGCATATATTGCTCTTGTAACCCAGAAGACCGGCCGGCCCGCCAAAATGGTCTATGACCGCACTGAGAGCATCGCCTACTCAGTCAAGCGCCACCGGTTTGATGTGGAGGTCGAGGTGGGCGCGAATGCATCTGGGGACCTGACAGGATTTCGCGCCAAGCTACTTGCCGATACTGGCGCTTACCTCACCCTGGGGCCTGGTGTCATGGTGCTGGCAGCCGAACACGCCTCTGGCCCGTATCGGTTCATGGCAACGCAGATCACCGGCGACGTTGTTTATACGAATACGGGAAACGCCTCGGCGTTCAGGGGGTTTGGCAACCCTCAAGCCATCCTTGGCATTGAGCAGGCGATGGACGATCTGGCCGCCAAGTTAGACATGGATCCGATCACTTTTCGCTGCCGCAATCTTCTCAAGCAGGGCGACCGTGCGGGCGCGGGACATATCCTGCACTCTGATGCAACACTCGGACGTCTGGCCGAACAGGCATCCAGAAGCCATCTGCTGAGAGCACCTGAACGTAGGGCAGCCGTCTCGAGCGCAACTGGCATCGCCTTTGTATGGCAGGGCTTCGGCCTCGGTTCAGGTGCCGAACGCGGATCCAGTGTCCGGTTGTGCCGCGAGAACGATGGCCGTTTCTCGCTTGAGCTATCGCAGCCTGATTTGGGAGAAGGCAATCTCGCTGCGTTCATGCAGATTGCCGCATCCACCCTTGAATGCAAGTTGGAGCATATTGTCCTGCATAACGGATCTACTGATCATACCAATTCCTGGTCCACTGTTGGATCGCGATCAATCGCAGTAACGGGAAGCGCTGTTTTGAAAGCAGCCGAAGCTGTCCGAACCAGGGTGAATGCGGGGGAAGTTGGACGGATTGAAGAAACCGCCTTCTTCTCTCCAACCATGGACGCGCCATTGCAGAAAGGAGCGCCTCATGCGGGATATGCCTATGGCATCCAGCTTGTCCGCGTTGCTCTGGATGAAGTCACCGGCAATCTCAGTGTAACTGAGGCAGAGACTTATCTCGACCCAGGTACAGTCATCAGTCCTAAGGGAGTCGAAGGGCAGATCGAGGGAGGTTTCGCGCAGGGTTTGGGATACGCGCTCAGCGAGGAATTGGCGTTGTCCGGCGGTGAAGTTCAGAACAATCGGTTTTCCAATTATATCCTCCCTACGATACGCGATGTTCCGCCCGATATCAGGACGATACTGGTCTCGACGCCTGAACCATCCAATCCATTGGGCGCGCGGGGTATCGCAGAAATCGGTATCACGCCCGTTGCGGCTGCCATCGCCAATGGTCTCGCGCGGCTCACAAGCCAGCGATACGCCAAGTTCCCCATCACACCAGAACAGATCATCGGATCCGGAGGTATCGAATGACGGACCTCACTATCAACGGGACCCGCCACCAAATCGTTGCGGCACACCGGACTATTCTCGACGTTCTACGAGACGACCTGGGACTGCTTGGAACCAAAAAGGGGTGCGGAGAAGGGGAATGTGGCTCTTGCACCATTATTGTTGACGGTCACGCTGTTTGTGCATGCTTGCAATTAGCCTCGTCACTGGAAGGCAAGTATGTCGAAACGGTAGAAGCAATACGCGAAACAGATCTGGGACGAGAAATCACCGCATCTCTTGCGGTTCATAACGGAGTTCAGTGTGGGTTCTGCACGCCTGGAATCGTCATGTCGGCAGTTGGTCATTTTCGGCAGATTCGACCTGTGGAGGACATCGACGCGAGCCTTGAAGGCAATATTTGCCGTTGCACCGGATATTCCAAGATCCGTGATGCCCTACGCGATGTCGAGCGACGTTCCGAGCCACCTCGGGCGCGCCGCAGCACACGAACGCGCCGCGATGTACTCGTTGAGTTGCAAGCAGAGCCAGACCGCGTCGCAATCGCCGGCGGAACCGACCTGTTGGTTAAGTTCGAAGGAAAGCTGAGGCAATCGAAGTTTCTGGACCTGACCGATATCTGCGACCCGGTCATGACTTCGATATCCAAGGGGCCACAAGAAATTTCGATTGGCTCGCTGGTTACATGGTCGCAAATTATTTCGGATCCAGTGGTTTCGGTGGATCTTCCAATTTTGCAAATGGTCGCCCGGGGTGTGGGATCTGTGCAAGTCCGCAATGCGGGTACACTCGGAGGGAACATGGCGACGGCATCGCCTGCCGGAGACAGTCTTCCTGCACTTGTCGCGTTGGGAGCCTGCGTCGAGGTTGACGGTCCCCGAGGGCTTCGTCAAGTGGCCGTCAAGGACTTCCTTGAAGGACCCTCGCAGACGGCGCTGGGCCATGGTGAGTTGATCGTAAGAGTTATCATCCCCGTCCCGGTGGAAAGCAACTGGCAGATCTTCCGAAAAGTCGGTCCAAGACGTGCTCAGTCCATCGCAAAACTCTCACTCGCCCTTGCTCTGACAATACAAGATGGATGGCTGCATGAAGTTGGGATCGCTTTTGGGGCAGTCGGTCCTGTACCAATGACCTGTCCCAAGACTCGGTCGCTGCTTCTTGCCAGGCCACTGAGTAAACTGCGTCATGATGAGCTTGCTGAGTATGTCAGATCAGAAATTTCTCCTATTGATGATTTCCGATCTACAAGCGCGTATCGTTCGGAGGTGGCTTCGCGATTGCTATGGCAGCAAATAGAATATATCCGCTCCGGGAGAGGTAGCATATATATTTGACTTACATAGATAATTCCGCCCACTAGTCACAGCCGAGCAGGCCCGCACAAATGGCCGGGCGCATTGGACACGTTCTACAGGGCAGAGGCCGCAATCGTGGTCTTGGACAGATCGGACGATACTTTCTGGGCTTGCCCTTCACCAGCATTCACGAAATTGCCTTGTCGCGCTCGCTGGTGAGGCCCGCGCCATCAACGAAGGTGATGCCATCACGCGATCTGGCATTGTTTCAGACATCGTTTTCGATCAGATATGACATTGATGTACGTAGACAAGAAGAGGGATAGCGATACTCCCTCAAGCTTTAGACGCCTGATGTAAATAGGTATTACCGTTTGACAATACTCCCGCCGGAGGCCCCGGCCTGCCACGCACGCCACGCCCAGCACGACGCGGGACATCTGCAACGCCCGCGAGACGCCGCACATGGCGGTGTCGAGACGTACTGTGCGCGTGAAACGCGCTCCTTTAAGCAACCGGAGCCACTGAAACCCCACCCCGTCAGAACGGTATATCATCCGCCCCGGTCACGAAGCGGGCCACCACCTTCTTGACCCCGGCCTTCTCGAAATCGATCTCCAGCTTGTCGCCTTCGATCCCGATGATCGCGCCATAGCCGAACTTCTGGTGAAACACCCGTTCCCCCACCTCGTGCGCACTCACCGCCTGCGCGTCGATCACCATGTCACGCGCCTCCTGCGGCTGGCTCATGGGCCGCGGCTGGCTGCGCGCCTGCATCCGGCGCCATCCCGGCGAGTTGTAGACATTGGCCTCCGCGACACGGGACTCGATCGTGCCAAGACCACCGCCAGCGGCCCCGTAGCCCCCGCCATAAAGCCCGGGGGGCGTCAGCACCTCGACGTGATCTTCCGGCAACTCGTCGATAAACCGGCTCGGCATCTGGCTCTGCCACTGCCCGTACACCCGCCGGTTCCCCGCAAAGGAAATCGTGCAAACCTCCTCGGCCCGCGTGATCCCCACATAGGCCAGCCGGCGTTCCTCCTCGAGACCCTTCAGCCCGCTTTCATCCATGCTGCGCTGGCTGGGGAACAGCCCATCCTCCCACCCGGGCAGGAACACGGCGGGAAATTCCAGCCCCTTGGCGGCGTGCAGCGTCATGATGCTGACCTTCTCGCCCACCTCCTCGCTCTCGTTGTCCATGATCAGGCTGACATGCTCCAGAAACCCCTGCAGGTTCTCGAAGCCTTCCAGCGCCTTGACCAGTTCCTTGAGGTTCTCCAGCCGCCCCGGCGCCTCGGGCGTCTTGTCCATCTGCCACATCTCGGTATAGCCGCTCTCGTCCAGCACCATCTCGGCCAGCTCGACGTGGCTGACATCCTTGTCTCCCACCAGCCGCCCCCAGCGCCGAAAACCATCAAGCAGCTTGCCCAGCTCCGCAGCCCCCTTGCCGGTCAGCCCCTTTTCTTCCAAGAGGATCGCAGCCCCTTCCACCAGCGACACGCCATTCTGCCGCGCCGTCACCTGGATCTTCTGCTGCGCCTTGTCGCCCAGGCCCCGCTTCGGCGTGTTCACCACCCGCTCGAAGGCCAGGTCATCCGCCGGGCTGACGACCAGCCGGAAATAGGCCATGGCATCGCGGATCTCCATCCGCTCGTAGAAGCGCGGCCCGCCGATCACCCGGTACGGCATCCCGATCGTCAGGAACCGGTCCTCGAAGGACCGCATCTGGTGCGACGCCCGCACGAGGATCGCCATGTGGTCCAGGCTCATCGGCGCCATGCCCCGCGTGCCCCGCTGCATCGCCTCGATCTCTTCCCCGACCCAGCGCGCCTCTTCGTCGCCGTCCCAGTGGCCGATCAGGCGCACCTTCTCGCCCTCCTCGGCTTGCGTCCACAACTCCTTGCCCAGCCGGTCCCTGTTGCCCGCAATCACGCCCGACGCGGCAGCCAGGATATGCGGCGTCGAGCGATAGTTCTGCTCCAGCCGCACCACCGTCGCCCCCGGAAAATCCGTCTCGAACCGCAGGATGTTGCCCACCTCGGCCCCGCGCCAGCCATAGATCGACTGGTCGTCATCGCCTACGCAACAGATGTTCTTGTGCCCCCCCGCCAACAGCCGCAACCACAGGTACTGCGCCACGTTGGTATCCTGGTACTCGTCCACCAGGATATAGCGGAACCAGCGCCGGTACTGCTCCAGCACGTCGTCATGGGTCTGAAAGATCGTCACCATGTGCAGCAGCAGATCGCCGAAATCCACCGCGTTCAGCTCGCGCAGCCGGGTCTGGTACTGCTTGTACAGCGCCACGCCCTTGCCGTCATAGGCGCTGGCCTCGGCCGCGGGCACCTGGTCGGGCGTCCATGCCCGGTTCTTCCACTGGTCGATGATCCCGGCCAGCATACGCGCGGGCCAGCGCTTGTCGTCGATATTCGCCGCGGCCACCAGTTGCTTCAGCAGCCGCAGCTGGTCGTCCGTGTCCAGAATGGTGAAGTTCGACTTCAACTCCACCAGCTCTGCGTGCCGGCGCAACAGCTTCACGCAGATCGAGTGGAACGTGCCCAGCCACGGCATCCCCTCGACCGCCTCGCCCATCATCCGGCCCACGCGCATCTTCATCTCGCGCGCCGCCTTGTTGGTAAAGGTCACCGCCAGAATCTCGTTCGGCCGCGCCGTGTTCGTGTTCAACAGATGCACCATGCGCGTGGTCAGCGCCTTGGTCTTGCCCGTGCCCGCGCCCGCCAGCATCAGAACCGGCCCCTCCAGCGCCTCCACCGCCTCGCGCTGCGCGGGGTTCAGGTCATCCAGATAGGGCGTCGGGCGGGCCGCCATCGCGCGCGTCGCCAGCGACGCGCTCTCAAAGGCATCGGATTCGTCGAAACTGCTCATGGCCGAAGAATAGCGCGGGCCCCTCCCGAGGGAAAGCCAATGTTCACACTGTGTTCCAACCCGTTAACACTTATTTTCACCCGTCAACGCCGCGTAGGGTGGATTTCAAACCCACCTGTGTTCCACCAAAGACAACGCGCACCCGCCTCACGACCTCGCGCCACGCGCCCGCCGCAAGGCTTGCAAATCGCAACTGGCCGCAACCGCGCCCGGCCCCGGCAGGTCATCCGCCCCCGGCATCCCCTGCCGCAGGCCCGACGTCGCCGCCCAACGCTGGATCGCGCCTTGCGAACAGCGCAGATACAGCACCCCCGCCGCCTTTGTGACATGGCGCATCTCGAACTCGAACCGGCCTTCATGCCCGTCCCGGTCGATCAGGATCACAACCGGCTGCTTGCCCGTCAGATGCTGCGCAAACAGCGCCTGATGCACCGAATCCCGCGCGCTCGGGCTTCCATCGAGCCCAAGCTCGATCACATGGCGGTCGGTTTCACAGTCCACACGCACGTATCGCTTCATGCCCGCGACATCGAAGTAATGCCTTTGCTCCTCGGCACTTCCCGCAAGAAACGCGCATAACAACGCGGCCAGTTCGACCTCACCCATCCAACACACCCTCGCACGCCTGCAAATCGTTAACAAAAGGTTAACACGGGGGCCGCGACGAACCATATCCCCGATTTCCGTCGCACCGGCCGGGCATCGGGACAACAACAAATCTCAACAAAGGTTAACGCGTGCCACCCTGCCATTCTCGCCCGTCGCACGAAGAAAATTCTTCCCCGACAATTTGCGCCCGCACCGCGAAGGGCTTGCACCGCCACCACCGGCACAAACCCGCCGCCCGCCGAGGTCCTGTCGGAACGAAACGGCGACAGTCTCGTTGGAGAGGCAATGGAAAAATCGGAGGAGAAACCCATGAAACACAAACTGACAAGCGCCATCGCACTTTGCGCCATCGCCGGCCTGTCCGGCCCCGCATTCGCGGATTGCCAGGAAGAACTGGCCAAGCTGACCGGCGAGGCCGGCATGGAAACCGAAGGTGAGATCTCCAAGGATGGCAGCCTCGCGCCACTGGAAGATCCCGATGCGGACGCTGGTGCGACCGACACGTCCGCAGCCTCGTCCGGCGACACCGGCGACGACGCCACCGATGACGGCGAGGTCGTCAAGGACGGCGACAACGAGCCGCTTGACGCCGACACGTCGCAAGTCGCCACCTCCGGCCAGGATGCCGCGGCGCAGCAGGAGGGCGACAGCGCCGACAGCTCCGCCAGCGCCGACAGCGCAGACAGTTCGGCAAGCGGCTCGCAAGAGATGTCGCAAGAGGCCAAGGACGCGATCGCAACCGCGAAGGCCGCGCTCGAAGCGGGTGACGAGACGGCGTGCATGGAAGCCGTCGAAGAAGCGCGCAACTCGTAACCCGAACCCGACGTTCGACATAATCTCGAAACGCCGCCGCTCCGCCCCGGACCGGCGGCGTTCTCGTGCCTGCCCCCGTTTCCGGACCTGGTCCGGGACCTCCCCGTTTTCCTCTCCGTATTCTGAATTCGGCCTCCCGCGCACCGCCCGGTGCATAAACCCCGCAAGACAGCGACATCGGCACTGTCGCCATACCGCCAGAATACCGACGCGATACCGACGTGTGTTTTCGAATCGATCTGCGCCGTTAGCTTTCCGGCGGATGATTTCTCTTTCCGGTCGCATCCCGGCTTGCTATCGCTTTGCCATGTCGCTCGATGCCCGTTTCCCTGCCATCTCCGATCTGCGCACCCGCGCCCGTCGCCGGCTACCGCATTTCGTCTGGGAATATCTCGACAGCGGCACCGGATCCGAAGCCACGACGCGGCGCAACAAGGCGTGCTTCGACGATGTGCGGCTCATGCCCTCGATCCTGCATGGCGAGATCACGCCAGACCTGAAAACTTCCCTTATGGGGCAGGACTTTAACCTGCCCGTGGGGATCGCACCCCTGGGCATGTCCGGGATGATCTGGCCCGGCGCGGAACAGCACCTGGCGCGCGCCGCAGCCCGCGCCGGCCTCCCCTACACGCTCTCGACCGTCGCCACGCAAAAGCCCGAGGACCTGATCGACGTCATCGGCGAACATGCGTGGTTCCAGCTTTACCCTCCAAGGGATCCCGACATCCGGACCGATATGCTTGAACGTATCAGGAACGCCGGATTTTCCACGCTCGTCCTGACCGTCGACGTCCCCATCGCCTCACGCCGCGAAAGGCAGATCCGTTCCGGCCTGACCACCCCGCCCCGTATCACGCCGCGCATCCTTGCGCAGATCGCCATCCGCCCCGCCTGGGCCATGGGCATGGCCGGGCGCGGCATGCCCCGGATGCGCTTCATCGACGATTATGCCCCGGATACCAAAGGCTTGCCCTCGAACAAGCATGCGGGCTACCTGCTGCGCACCTCGCCCGACTGGTCCTACCTGACATGGCTGCGCGAGCATTGGGATGGCCCTTTGATCGTCAAGGGCGTGCAGGATCACCGCAACGTCCCGCGCCTGCAATCCGAAGGTGTCGATGCGATCTGGATATCCAATCACGCCGGCCGCCAGTTCGACGCCGCCCCCGCCACGATCGAGGCTCTGCCCCGCATCCGCGCCGCCACAGATCTGCCCATCATTCTCGACGGTGGTGTCGAAAGCGGACTCGACATCCTGCGCGCGTTGGCTTTGGGTGCGGATTTCGTGATGATGGGACGGGCCTGGCACTATGCGCTGGCCGCGCTTGGCCCGCGGGGCCCCGACCATCTCGTGCATATCCTCAAATCCGATCTCGAGGCGAACATGGGACAGCTCGGTCTGGCCCGGCCCCAGGATGCCGCCAATCGCCTGCCGCCAGACGGGGCGTGACTGGTTTCGCTCTCCGGATTAATCCGCTGTTAACAGGCATGGTGGATTGTCCCGCATAAAAACGCGAAAATGCGTTTTTCTCCCGCTCGCTCTCCGAACGGGTAGTTTTTCTACCCGCCCGGCCAAGAAATTCGCCCAGCGGTGGTTCTACCCACTTTGTCGGATTGCGCAATCTTGTTGCAAAACTTACAAACCTGCGAAACGCTGCGTTGCAGCACGATAGGCTCTGCGCGACCGCAGCGAACGACACGACGGGAGGACAGGCTATGGCCGAATTCAAGAAAATTCTCATCGCCAACCGGGGCGAGATTGCCATCCGCATCATGCGCGCCGCCAACGAGCTGGGCAAACGCACCGTCGCCGTATACGCCGAAGAGGACAAGCTGGGCCTGCACCGTTTCAAGGCGGACGAGGCGTATCGGATCGGCGAGGGACTGGGCCCCGTGCAGGCCTATCTCAGCATCGACGAGATCATCCGCGTCGCCAGGAAATCCGGCGCCGACGCGATCCATCCGGGCTATGGCCTTCTGTCCGAGAACCCCGCCCTCGTGGACGCCTGCGAGGCCAACGGCATCACCTTCATCGGCCCCAAGGCCGAGACCATGCGCGCCCTTGGCGACAAGGCCAGCGCCCGCCGCGTCGCGATCGAGGCCGGCGTGCCCGTCATCCCCGCCACCGAAGTTCTGGGCGAGGACATGGACCAGATCCGCAAGGAAGCCGCCGAGATCGGCTACCCGATGATGCTCAAGGCCTCCTGGGGCGGCGGCGGCCGCGGGATGCGCCCCATCGAATCCGAAAAGGAACTGGCCGAGAAAGTCCGCGAGGGTCGGCGCGAGGCCGAGGCGGCCTTTGGCAACGGCGAGGGCTACCTTGAAAAGATGATCACCCGCGCCCGCCATGTCGAGGTCCAGATCCTCGGCGACAAGCACGGCAACATGTATCACCTTTTCGAGCGCGACTGCTCGGTCCAGCGCCGCAACCAGAAGGTCGTCGAACGCGCCCCCGCACCCTACCTGACCGACGCGCAGCGCGACGAGATCTGCCAGCTGGGCTACAAGATCTGCAAGCACGTCAATTACGAATGCGCGGGCACCGTCGAGTTCCTGATGGATATGGACACCGACCAGTTCTATTTCATCGAGGTCAATCCCCGCGTCCAGGTCGAGCACACCGTGACCGAGGAGGTCACCGGCATCGACATCGTCCAGGCCCAGATCAAGATCGCCGAGGGCAAGACGCTCGAGGAAGCCACCCGCAAGAAATCGCAACGCGAGATCACCCTCAACGGTCACGCGATCCAGACCCGGATCACGACCGAGGATCCGCAGAACAACTTCATCCCCGACTACGGCCGCATTACCGCCTTCCGCGAGGCCACCGGCATGGGCATCCGCCTCGACGGCGGCACGGCCTATTCGGGCGGCGTGATCACGCGGTATTACGACAGCCTGCTGGTCAAGATCACCGCGCATGCGCAGACGCCGGAAGGCGCCATCGCCCGCATGGACCGCGCCCTGCGCGAGTTCCGTATCCGCGGGGTTTCCACCAACATCGCCTTTGTCGAGAACCTGCTGAAGCACCTCACGTTCCTCAGCAACGAATACACCACCAAGTTCATCGACACGACGCCCGAACTCTTCGATTTCGCCGCCCGCCGCGACCGCGGCACCAAGGTGCTGACCTACATTGCCGACATCACCGTCAACGGCCACCCCGAGGTGCAGGGCCGCGTGAAACCGCGCGAGGATCTTGCCCTGCCCCGCGCGCCCAAGCCGAAGAACGAAACGATCACAGATGGCGCCAAGCAGATCCTCGACCGCGACGGCCCGCAGGCGGTGGCCGACTGGATGGCGGCCCAGACCAAGGTCCTGATGACCGACACCACCATGCGCGACAGCCACCAGTCGCTCTTGGCCACGCGCATGCGCTCGATCGACATGATCCAGATCGCCGAGAACTATGCCCATGATCTTCCACAGCTTTTCTCGGTCGAATGTTGGGGCGGCGCCACCTTCGACGTGGCCTACCGCTTCCTCGATGAATGCCCATGGCAACGCTTGCGCGACCTGCGCGAACGCATGCCCAACCTGCTGACGCAGATGCTGCTGCGCGGCTCCAACGGCGTGGGCTATACCAACTATCCCGACAACGTCGTGCAGGCCTTCGTGAAACAGGCGGCTGAGAGCGGCGTGGATATCTTCCGCGTCTTCGATCCGCTGAACTGGACCGAAAACATGCGCGTCTCGATGGATGCCGTGCGCGACGCCGACAAGGTTCTGGAAGCGGCCATCTGCTATACCGGCGACATCCTCGACCCGAACCGCGCCAAGTACGACCTGAAATACTATCTCAACATGGCCCGCGAGCTGAAAGAGGCCGGCACGCATATCCTCTGCATCAAGGACATGGGCGGCCTCCTGAAACCGGCCTCCGCGACGGTGCTCTTCAAGGCCCTCAAGGAAGAGATCGGCCTGCCGATCCACTTCCACACCCACGACACCGCCGGCGTCGCCTCGGCCACCATCCTTGCCGCTGCGGATGCGGGCGTCGATGCCGTCGACTGCGCGATGGATGCGCTTTCGGGCAACACGTCACAGGCCACCATGGGCTCGGTCGTCGAGGCTCTGCGCCACACCGACCGCGACACCGGCCTCGATATCGACGCGATCCGCAAGATCTCGATCTACTGGGAAAACGTCCGCGAGCATTACGCCGCCTTCGAAAGCGCGATGCAGTCGCCCACCTCCGAGGTTTACCTGCACGAGATGCCCGGCGGCCAGTTCACCAACCTGCGCGCCCAGGCCCGCTCGCTGGGGCTCGAGGCCAAGTGGCCCGAGATTGCCCGCACCTATGCCGACGTGAACCAGATGTTCGGCGACGTGATCAAGGTGACCCCTATCGCCAAGACCGTTGGCGACCTGGCCCTGATGATGGTCAGCCAGGGCCTGACCTGCCAGGACGTGCTCGACCCCAAGACCGAGGTCAGCTTTCCCGAAAGTGTCGTCACCTTGATGAAGGGCTACGTGGGCCAGGCCCCCGGCGGCTTCCCCGACGATATCTTGCGCAAGGTCCTGAAGGACGAGAAACCCATCACCGTCCGCCCCGGCACCCTGCTCGAGCCGGAGGATCTCGAGGCGCGGCGCAAGGAACTTCAGGACAAGTTCGAGGACGAGGAGATCGACAACGAGGACCTGATGGGCGCGATGATGTATCCCAAGGTCTTCGATGCCTACATGGAGCGCCACCAAGTCTACGGTCCCGTCCGCACCCTGCCAACCAAGACGTTCTTCTACGGCATGGAGCCGGCGGAAGAGATCTCGGCCGAGATCGATCCCGGCAAGACGCTGGAAATTCGGCTCGTGGCCGTGGGCGAAACCCACGAGGACGGCGAGGCGCGCGTGTTCTTCGAGTTGAATGGCCAGCCCCGCACCATTCGGGTCCCCGACCGCCGCGTCAAGGAAACCGTGCAGGCGCGTCCCAAGGCCGAAGCCGGCAACGCCGACCATATCGGTGCGCCCATGCCGGGCGCCGTAGCCACCGTGGCGGTCAGCGCGGGCCAGCAGGTCAAGACCGGCGACCTGCTCCTGACCATCGAGGCGATGAAGATGGAAACCGGCCTGCACGCCGAACGCGACGCCACCGTGAAGGCCGTCCACGTCCAGCCCGGCGCACAGATCGACGCCAAGGACCTGCTGGTAGAGTTGGAATGACAGGGTGCGGGCGCGCAACCCAGTGCGCCCTGCCCGGTCTCGTTCAACTGACCCTTTCAAAACCCCGCGAATCCGACAAAGCTGTACCGGTCCAAACCCGGGGGTGGTATGCACAAAATCATCGTCTTCACCGACATCCATTTCGTCCCCGAGGGCGAGACGATCATCGGCCTCGACCCGGCCGAGCGGTTCACCCAAGGGCTTGCCCACGCGCAGGAAAATCACCCCGACGCCGCCCGCATCGTGATCACCGGCGACCTGACGCATCACGGCACGGCGCCCGAATACGAACGACTTCACGCCGCACTGGCCGCGGCGCAGATCCCTGTCTCGCTGATGCTGGGCAACCATGACCGCCGCGGCCCCTTTCGCGCGGTCTTTCCCGACACGCCGCAAACGCCCGACGGTTTCGTGCAGGACGTGATCGACCTCGATGACACCCGCCTTATCCTGCTCGACACCCTCAACGAAGACGCCGACGACACCCATAGCGGGCTTCTGTGCGACGCGCGGCTCGACTGGATGGAGGCCGCCATCGCCGGGGCCGGACGCCGCAGGGTCATCCTTTTCATGCACCACCCGCCCATCCTGACCGGGTTTGGCGGGATGGACTGGATCGGGCTGAAATCACGCCGCCAGCTGGCCGCGCGGCTGGAAGGTCACGACACCGTTCACCAGATCGTCGCCGGCCATATCCACCGCACCATCCAGGGCGGTTTCGCCACCCGCGCCGGCAACCGCATCCCCACCGCGATCTTCAAAAGCCCCTGCCACCAGATGCCCATGGCACTCGGCTTCCAGGATCCCAGCCTGTCGATCGACGAACCCGGCGCCTATGGCCTTCTGCTGCTCACACCCGAGGGTATCGTCGTGCATACCGAGGATTTCACCCTGCCGCCCGCAGCGGGGGTCTGTTACGACCACTAGCCCGCCGGTCACCTTGTCCCGGTAAGCCTTTCGTTACGTGCAGGACCAAAGTGCCCCTTCCCGTGACCCGAGTAATCGGCAATCATGGGACTCTTGAATTGGCATGATGACATAAGGGAGGACGTGACATGTGCCGCATGTTTGCCGGGCAGGACCCGGAACGATATGAGCTCGAGACCCGACGGATGCGCCTGAACGGCCAAAGCACCAGCATCCGCCTGGAAAAATCCTTCTGGCGCATTCTCGACGATATCGCCGCGATCGAGGATATTTCCACCCCGGCCTTCGTGTCGAAACTGCATGGGGAGGTGCTGGAACTGCATGGCGAGCCCAAGAATTTCACCTCGCTTTTGCGCTGCACCTGCCTTGTCTGGCAGGACAATCAGGCGACCCAGCCTGAATCCCGCATCGCCGCGGAATAAGCATAGGCGCCTGTAGTAACGGTTTACTACCCCTACTCGCCGGCTGCTTGGTACGCTTCTTCGACCATTCACAAAGTCGGAGAAGCCCATGGCAAAAGCCATTCACAGCATGATCCGCGTCCTCGACGAGGCGCGGTCGGTTGAGTTCTACAAGACAGCCTTCGGGCTGGAGATCGCGGACCGCCTGGATTTCGAAAAATTCACGCTGGTCTATCTCAGCAATTCCGAATCCGAATTCGAGCTTGAGCTGACGGTCAACAAGGGGCGGGAGGAGCCCTACGACCTTGGCGATGGCTATGGCCATTTCGCCGTGTCCGTTGACGATCTGGAAGCCGAGCACGCCCGCTTTACCCAAGCCGGGCTGGAACCGCGCAAGATCGTGGAATTCGCACCCGACGGCGAACTTGTCGGCAAGTTTTTCTTCGTCGCAGACCCCGACGGCTACGAGATCGAGGTGCTGCAACGCGCCGGGCGCTTCAAGTAGCACCCGCGACAACCGGCTTCGGGCATGGCGTGTCCCGGGGCCGGGTCAAACATCAATCACCAAAACTCACGCCGCATCTAGGGAGGACAAGATGTTGAGTACCCAGACAAGACAACTCCGCCGGCTGACCCGGCGCGACCTGCTGAAAGGCACGACCGCCTTCGGCGCCTTCGTGCTCGGCTCCGGCTACGTGGCGGGCGCGGGCGGCGCCTGGGCCACCGAAATGGACGCGCTGAAGCCCGAAACATTTGCGACGCTCGTCCAGATGGCGCGCGATATCTACCCGCATGACCGCATTGCCGACGAATTCTACGTGGCCGCCGTCAAGGGCTACGACAAGCCCGAGGAGGTCGACGCCGTCACCGCCGGAATCGACGCGGTGAATGACGCGGCACGCAATATGCACGGCCTAGAATACGCCGATATCGGCTGGGAACGCGACCGCGTCGACGTGCTGCGCTCGATGGAGGACGACCCGTTCTTCCAACGCATCCGGGGCGGTCTGGTGACCGGGCTTTATAACCAGAAAGCGGTCTGGCCGGTCTTCGGCTACGAGGGCGAAAGCTTCTCCAAGGGCGGTTACATCAACCGCGGCTTCGATGACATCGCCTGGATCGGCTGAGGGAGGATTCAATCAATGACTGCACCATTTGAACTTACCGACGACAGCGTCGTCGTCGTCATCGGCACCGGCGCGGGCGGCGGCGTCCTGGCCAACGAACTCGCGCAGAAAGGCGTCAGTGTCGTGGCTCTCGAAGCAGGCGGCCGTTATCTGCCAGAGGACTATGTCAACGACGAGTGGGAAAGCTTCGGACAGCTGGCCTGGCTCGACCCGCGCACGACCTCCGGCGACTGGCGCGTGGCCAAGGATTTCTCGGGGCTGCCCGCGTGGATCGTCAAGGCCGTGGGCGGCACCACCACCCACTGGGCCGGCGCCTCGCTGCGCTTTCAGGATCACGAATGGAAGGCGCTCACGAACTACGGCGAGGTCGAGGGCGCATCGCTGCTCGACTGGCCCATCGACCCGCGCGAGATGGACGCCTATTACGACAAGGCCGAGAAGAAGCTGAACGTCACGCGCACCAACGGCAACCCCGGCCTGCCCGGCAACAACAACTACAAGGTGTTCGAGGCCGGCGCGAAAAAGCTGGGCTATACCGAGGTCCACACCGGCCGCATGGCGATCAATAGCGAAGACGGCGACAGGTCGACGTGCCAGCAGACCGGCTTCTGCTTCCAGGGGTGCAAATGGGGCGCCAAGTGGTCCGCAGCCTATACCGACATCCCCCAGGGCGAGGCAACCGGCAACCTCGAAGTGCGTGAAAAGGCCCACGTTGCACGCATCCTGCACAACGAGGCAGGCAAGGTCACCGGAGTCGAGTATTTCGACGAAAACGGCGATCTGCAGATGCAGAAGGCGCGCGTCGTCTGCGTCGCAGGCAACTCGTTCGAGTCGCCGCGAATGCTGCTGAACTCGGCCTCCAACATGTTTCCGAACGGTCTTGCCAACAGCTCCGATCAGGTGGGCCGCAATTACATGCGCCACATGACGGGCTCGGTCTATGCCGTCTTCGACAAACCGGTGAAGATGTGGCGCGGCACGACGATGGCGGGCATCATCCAGGACGAGGCCAAGCATGATCCAAGCCGCGGCTTCGTCGGCGGGTACGAGTTGGAAACCCTGGCGCTCGGCCTGCCCTTCATGGCGGCTTTCCTCGATCCCGGCGCATGGGGGCGCGAGTTCACAACGGCGCTCGACGAGTACGAGAACATGGCCGGCATGTGGATCGTGGGCGAGGACATGCCCCAGTCGACCAACCGCGTCACGCTGAACGACGAGGTCAAGGACCAGTTCGGCCTGCCCGTGGCGAACGTGCATTTCGACGATCACCCAAACGACATCGCAATGCGCAACCACGCCTATGAACGCGGTGCCGCGGTATATGACGCGGTGGGCGCCACGCGCACTTTCCCGACGCCCCCTTACCCCAGCACCCACAACCTCGGCACCAACCGGATGTCGGAGAACCCCGAGGACGGCGTCTGCAACAAGTGGGGCCAGACACACGACATCGCGAACCTGTTCATCTCCGACGGCTCGCAATTTACCACGGGGGCGGCGGAAAACCCGACCCTGACCATCGTCGCCCTGGCCATCCGTCAGGCCGATCACATTGCCGGCGAGTTGTCAGCCGGCAATATCTGACCCGCATCTCCCCGGGTCGGGGTTCCCGGGCGGGCCTTGCGCTCGCCCGGGGCAATTTTCCGCCCAAAGGCGTGCTTCAGGCGGTTTTTCTTGCCGCACCGTTCCGAACACACTACTTTCGGTTGCACCTTGCTGCCTTTGGCGCCCTCTCTTGAAGGAGATGTGACGTGACCGGACTGCACGATCAGGATCAGGATATTCCCACGCCGCCCACCAAGCTGCGACGCGCCCTGTTCCTCGCCTTTCTTTTGCTGGCCTCGACACTGGTCTATGTCGAGTTGATCCTGCGCTACAGCGCTTGATCGGCGGGCACGGAAAAAAATCTTGGAAAGCTGCGATTTTCTCTTGCAGGGCCGCGCCAGACTTTATATCTCCGCCTCACCCAAGGACGCGGGCGTAGCTCAGGGGTAGAGCATTACCTTGCCAAGGTAAGGGTCGTGAGTTCGAATCTCATCGCCCGCTCCAATTTCTCTCCAAGTTGATCGACTGGACCGGTAGAACACCGGTCCAAGTGCCGATTGGCACCACGTTCCCCCCACCCTCTTTCGCCCCCTTGGCGCGCTGGCCAACCCCGCCTATAACGGCGCGGCAAACACTCAGGAACGCACCCATGCGCAGCGCCAGCATCACCCGCAAGACCGCGGAAACCGACATTTCCGTCAAGGTCGACCTCGACGGCACCGGCACCTATGACAACAAGACCGGCGTGGGCTTCTTCGACCACATGCTGGACCAGTTGGCCCGCCACGCGCTGATCGACATGGAAATCCGCTGCAAAGGCGACCTGCATATTGACGACCATCACACGGTCGAGGATGTGGGAATCGCACTCGGCCAGGCGCTGGCACAGGCCGTGGGCGACAAGAAGGGCATCCGCCGCTACGGGTCCTGCCTGCTGCCTATGGACGACGCGCTGGTGCGCGCCGCGCTGGATATCTCGGGCCGGCCCTACCTCGTGTGGAACGTCGCCATGCCCACCGCCCAGATCAAGACGTTCGATACCGAGCTGGTCCGCGAGTTCTTTCAGGCGTTCAGCACCCATGGCGGGCTGACCCTGCACGTGGACGCGCTGCACGGCATCAACAGCCACCACATCGCCGAGGCCGCGTTCAAGTCCGTCGCACGCGCCCTGCGCGACGCGCTGGAAATCGACCCGCGCAAGGCCGATGCCATCCCCTCGACCAAGGGCACCCTCTGATCTCATGACAACCGTTATCGTCGATTACGAGTCCGGCAACCTGCACTCGGCCGAAAAGGCGTTTCAGCGCATGGCGGCCGAGGTGGGCGCGGACGCGGTCGTGGTCACTTCCGACCCCGACACGGTACGCCGTGCCAGCCGCATCGTCCTTCCCGGCGATGGCGCCTTCCCGGCCTGCCGGAACGCACTTTACGACCATCGCGGTCTGTTCGAGGCGATCGAGGAGGCCGTGCTGACCGGCGGCCGCCCGTTCATGGGCATTTGTATCGGGATGCAGATGCTGGCGACGCGCGGACTGGAATATTCCGAAACCGACGGGTTCGACTGGATCGCGGGCACGGTCGCGCCGATTGCACCTGCAGATCCGTCGATGAAGGTGCCGCACATGGGCTGGAACGACGTGGTGATCGACACGGCCCACCCCGTTCTCGATGGGATCAGCACCGGCGACCACGCTTACTTTGTCCATTCCTACCACTTTGAGGTATCGGACCTTGCGCAGCGTATCGCTCATGTCGAGTATGGCGGAAAGGTCACCGCGGTCGTGGGCCGCGACAATCTCGTCGGCACCCAGTTCCACCCCGAGAAAAGCCAGGCGACCGGCCTGCGCATCATCCGGAATTTCCTGACCTGGACGCCCTGAGACCTATCGGATGCGGATCCACTTCTGCGACATGCAGACCGGCCCCATGCAGCCTCGCACGGTCATCCGATCGCCCTGAAGGGTCATGCCTGCCGGGTATTCCCGCTGATGTGCCGGGATCCAGGCGCGGCCTTCATACTTGCCGTTGCCGGTGGGCGTAGCGTTGCGGATCACCGTGTGACCCAGGCTCGCGGCCTTGATCTCCTGCCCTTGCGAGTTGAAGGTGCGGGTGATCTCGCCGCACACCGCATCGCCGCAATCGTAAACCTTCACATACGCGGTAATGCCCTTCTTGTCGGGCTCGGTTTGCCAGGTTCCCATTGCCGGGTCGGCCATCGCCGCCCCGGTCATTGCCAGAAAAAGTGCACAGGATGTCGTCAAACGCATTGGCCGGGCCTCCTTCTTGCCTGAAATCAATATTCTACAGGTAAGACGTCCAGCCCGGCCAAATCGTTCAATCACGGTTTCGTATGCGCAGGAAAGGGCCTATTTCACCTTCGTCCACGTCCCGCCATCCCGGCAGATGCCCAGAACGCAGCCCGACACCTTCAGCGCATTCCCATTCATCTGAAGCCTGGAATTGTAGGTCTTGCCTCGGTCCGGGCTGTAGACCTTGCCGGTATAGCTGCCGTTACCCTTGGGCACGGTCGCCGAAATGATGTTGCGGCCCACATTCTCACTCTGGATTTCGTTGCCATTCGCGTCATAGGCCTTGACCAGCGTACCGCAAAGCTGCGCGCCACAGGGCTGGACGTGGACCAGCCCGGAATGGCCGTTGTCGTCCTTGGCGGTGCGCCAATAACCTTCCAGCGGATCGGCGGCAAACGCGGCGCCGGCACTCATCAAGGTGGCCACGAAGGCCAGTGTCATCGTTCTCATGCGTATCTCCTCCCGCAAATGATGCCGCATAGCATGCGGCCACCGCCCGGCCCCGATCAAGCCTGACGCCACGTCGCGTTGCAAACGCCGTCCCGTCATGGCACATCGCGACAAAGCCCTTGCCCGGATGACCACCCATGATCCTCTACCCCGCCATCGACCTAAAGGACGGCCAGGCCGTACGCCTCTTCAAGGGCGAAATGGAGAAAGCCACCGTGTTCAACGACGACCCCGCCGCACAGGCGATGGAGTTCGTGAATGCCGGCTGCGAATGGCTCCACCTCGTCGACCTCAACGGCGCCTTCGCGGGCGAGCCGGTCAACGCCGCCCCGGTCGAGGCAATACTGGAACGCACACAGGTCCCCGCCCAGCTTGGCGGCGGCATCCGCGACATGGCGACGACAGAACGCTGGCTCAGCAAGGGTCTCGCCCGGGTCATCCTCGGCACCGTGGCCGTCGAAAACCCCTCGCTCGTGCGCGAAGCCGCACAGGCCTTTCCCGGCCAGGTGGCGGTCGGCATCGACGCCCGCAACGGCCGCGTGGCGACCAAGGGCTGGGCCGAAGAAACCGATGTGATGGTCACCGACCTCGCCCGCAGCTTCGAGGACGCGGGCGTCGCCGCGATAATCTACACCGACATAAACCGCGACGGCGCCATGCAGGGCCCGAATATCGAGGCCACGGCGGCGCTCGCTAATGCCGTCTCGATCCCGGTCATCGCCTCGGGCGGGGTGTCCTCCCTAGACGACCTCGTCGCGCTTAAAAACTGCGGCGCGCCCCTCAACGGCGCCATCTCCGGCCGCGCGCTCTATGATGGGGCGCTCGACCTGAAAGAAGCGCTGCGCGCTCTCTCCGCCTGACGCGAGCCCCGCACGCAAGGGCGGGGCATTCGAGTCAGCCGCCCGCCGCCTTGCCCGTCAACTTGCCGAGCGCACCAGTCATCTTCTGGATATACTCCGCGTCGTCGTCGATCCCATCGAGTTCATCGAACGTCTCCTCGGGATCCTCGTAAGCCAGCCAGACCTGCCCATCCGCATCCTCGTACACGAGGACCTTCATCGGCAGGTACAGGCCGGCCAGCGGATCGTCCTGCATCGCGGGCGTGCCCAGCTTCGGATTGCCGAAGATCAGAACCTGTGACGGTGCCAGTTCCATGCCCACGCCCTCGGCACCGCCGGCATGATCCACACGGGCAAAGACCGTGGCGCCCGCCTCTTCCAGCGCGTCCATCGTGCTCGCAACATCGCTGCTGGCCTCCACCTTCGTCAGGTCGTCATCGGCCAGGGCGGGGCCGGCAAGAAAGCTCAACGCGGCAAGTGTCAAAAATCGTTTCATCTCGAATATCTCCTGCAAGGGGTCCGTGACCCCATAACGTAAGCCGACCGCGTCGCGTGGGAACAGACATTCGCGTGATGGGCCCGATCCTGCCGGAAGCCCACGTTCACGCACGCAAGCACCCGGCAAACCGCCGGGTGCAGGCTCTCTCGGACAGGCAGACTTACCGCCAGGTCGTGTAGCCCAGCTTCAGCGTCTTGGGCGATCCGCCCGACACCGCGTTCACGCGAAACTGGCTGATCCGTCCTTCATTGGTCTTGGCGCAGATGTAGGACCCCACCGGAATATCCCGCAACGACACCCGGTTCGCGCTGAACCGCGCACCCCGGCAGCCATCGAAACCCCGGTTGCGCCGGTCCCCCACGCCCAGCTTCGCGCCGTTGCGCGGCGCCAGGTACAGCAGCTCTGCCGTCTCGGCCTGGAACCAGATGTCCACGCCACTGCCGCGGCCCACCGCCCCCCGGTCAAGGTCCGCGGTCCAGGTCTGCGGAATATCCAGCGGCCCGGTCGAAAAGGTCCGCGCCCCCGCGCCCGAGGCCGAGCCACTGGTGCACTCGAATTGCCGCCCGCTCACCCGGCAGGTCGCGCCGTCCGGCGCATAACGCTGGACCGATCCTGCCGGGCCATAGATGCACTGCAACGCGGCACGCCCGCCGATATTGGCGACGCGCGCCTCGGTCAGCGAGTTGACGATCGGCGTGTTCCACCAGCCCCCGGGCAAGGCCGTGGTCACTTCGCGCCGGATCTGGCTGTGCGGGCAGGTAATGGTCTCGGCCTTTGCCGGCGCGGCCGGCGCGGCGACGGCGGCTGTCATGGCCAGCGACAGCACGGCAAGGGTGGATTTGAAAGACATCATGGCTTGGTCCTTTCGGAAGGATTGGATTGAGGCGCAGAACCGCGCCGACACCTGTCCGTCGCCCATCCCCCCGGAAGCGTTCAAAAATCACCGCCAGACCGTGCGCGCGTTCCAAGCCCCATTGGCACCGCCCGCCGCCCACGCTAGAAGGCAGGCGCGAAAGGATGGCCCATGCTCAAGATCCGCATCATTCCCTGCCTCGACGTGGCCGATGGCCGCGTGGTCAAGGGCGTGAACTTCGTCAACCTGCGCGACGCGGGCGATCCTGTGGATGCCGCCCGCGCCTATGACGCCGCCGGTGCCGACGAGCTGTGTTTTCTCGACATCCACGCCACCCACGAAAATCGCGGCGTGATGCTCGACGTGGTCACCCGAACCGCCGAGCAGTGCTACATCCCACTTACCGTGGGTGGCGGCGTCCGCACCGTGGCGGATGTGCGCGCGCTGCTGCTGGCAGGGGCCGACAAGGTCTCGTTCAATTCCGCCGCCGTCGCCGACCCCGACGTGGTACGCCTTGCCGCCGACCAGTTCGGCAGCCAGTGCATCGTCGTGGCCATCGACGCCAAGACGGTCAGCCCCGGCAAGTGGGAAATCTTCACCCATGGCGGCCGCAAGCCCACCGGCATCGACGCCGTCGAGTTTGCCAAGCTGGTCGAGGACAAGGGCGCCGGGGAAATCCTGCTGACCTCGATGGACCGCGACGGCACCCGCTCGGGCTTCAACCTGCCCCTCACCCGCGCCATCGCGGACGCGGTCTCGATCCCCGTTATCGCGTCGGGCGGCGTCGGCACGCTCGATCACCTTGTCGAAGGCGTGACCGAGGGCGGTGCCTCCGCCGTACTGGCCGCCTCCATCTTTCACTTCGGCGATCACACCATTGCCGAGGCCAAGGCCCACATGGGCGCGGCCGGCATTCCCATGAGGATCGGCGCATGACCCTCGAAGAACTGGAACAGATCGTCGCCGCCCGCGCCAGCGCCTCGCCCGAGGACAGCTGGACCGCCAAGCTCTTGTCCAAGGGCCCCGAGAAGGTGGCCGAGAAGTTCGGCGAAGAGGCCATCGAGGCATTGATCGAGGCCGTCAAGGGCGATCCGCAAGGGCTCACCTCAGAGGCCGCAGATGTGATCTTTCACCTTGTCGTCATGCTGCACAGCCGCGGCGTGTCCGTCGCCGATGTCATGGCCGAACTCGCCGCGCGCCAGTCGCGCTCCGGTCTTGCAGAAAAGGCTTCCCGTTCCGAATGATACGCCACATCGTCTTTTTCACGGCCCGCGATCCCAAGCATCTGCCAGAGATCCGCGCCGGTCTCGAAACGCTCGGAACCATCCCCCACTCCACCCATTTCGAGGTCGGAGAGAACCTGCATACCGACACCCTGACCGGGACCGAGGTCGATTTCGTGGTGTATGTCGAGTTCGAGACCGAGGCGGACCTTGCCGCCTACAAGGCGCATCCGACCTACGAAGAAGCCATCCGCCGTGTCCGCCCCTTGCGCGAAATGCGCGTCGCGGCCGACGTGGTCGCGCGCTGACGGGCCGGGGTAGCCCCGGCGCTCACAGCTTCGACGAGATCACGCCGGTATTGAACCCGCCCATGCGCAGCTCGCCGAACAGGCGCTGGTACTCAATCTTGGGACAGCGGTTCATCACCACGTCCACACCGCGCGCCCGCGCCTTTTCCGCGGCCTCTTCGTGTCGTACGCCAATCTGCATCCAGATCGTCTTTAGGTCGGGAAACCGCTCCAGCGCCTCGTCCACGATCGGCGGCACATGCTCGGACCGGCGAAAGATGTCCACCATGTCCACATCCCCCTCGATCTCCGCCAGCGACCCCAGAACGGTCGCCCCGAACGCCGTCTTGCCCGCATGGACGGGATTCACTGGCACCACCTCGAACCCTTTCAGCTTCAGGTACCGCGCGACATAGAAACTCGGGCGCACCTCGTTCATGGATACGCCCACTACGGCGATCCGCTTGGTCCGCTTCAGGATGTCCCGCAGGTCGGAATCTTTGTAATATTCGTTCATTGCCTCACTCTAGACCGGCGCGCCGGAAGAAAAAGCGCCCGGGAAAACCCGGGCGCCAGTCGCGGAACGAGGGACAGTGAAGGGAAGCACCGCAGTTCCAGTTCGGCGCTTCCAAGCTTTCAGATAGGTACTGATCCTCGGATATAAAGAGCTGGTAACCTAGGTGTGAATGTTCGGTAAAAATCCGCCGTTCTCAGTCGATGATATCTTCCAGCACGTCCCAGACCTCGTCCAGAACCCGGCCAAGGATCGGTTTGCGCTTGCGCTTCGAGCGCCGCTTGGGGCGGTCCGGCCCTGGGCCGCCATGCCATTCCGGCCGAGGCGCCACGGGGCGCCCCTGCCGCCGTCTGTCCTCTTTCTTGCCGGGGTGCACTCCGCGCCGCTGGCCCTTGCGCTCGTCGGCATCGTCGCGCGACACCGGCATCATCTTCATGTCGTGCAGCGGCGCACCGCAGGCCCCGCAGGTCAGTTCATGCCGGCCTTCGTCCAGCACCAGCACAGCCCGCGTTCCGCAGTAACAGCATGTCGCGATCTTCCGGCCCATTCCGCCCCCGTCGGTTATATCTGTCGGTTATCCTCTGGATGCATATAGGGCCACTGCCGCCGCATTTGAGACGTTGAGCGATCCGAACGCCCCCGCGTAGGCGATCCGCACCAATTTGTCGCAGGTCTCGCGCGTTTTCTGGCGTAGCCCCGGTCCTTCGGCCCCCAGCACCAGCGCGACGGGGCGGTCCTGCATCCCGTTCAGCGCCTCTTCCACGGTCTCATCCGCCGCACCGTCAAGCCCCAGCACGAGGTATCCCATGCCTTGCAACACGCTTATTGCATCGGCAAGGTTGCGCACCCGCAAATAGGGCTGGCGTTCCAGCGCGCCGCTCGCGGTCTTGGCCAGCGCCCCGGTCTCGGGTGCCGAATGGTGCCGCGGCGCAACGACCGCCGAGGCGCCGAAAACCTCGGCCGAGCGCAGGATCGCGCCCACGTTATGCGGGTCCGTCACCCGGTCCAGCATCATTACCCGCGGCGGTCGCACCCCGTCGCCAAGACAAACCTCCTCCAGCGCGCCCCAGTCCAGCGGCTTCACTTCCAGCGCCGCACCCTGATGCACCGATTGCGGGTCCAGCGGCGCGCTGAACTTGCGCGGATCGGCCAACTCGGGCTCCAGGCCAGAGGCCCCGATGGCATCGGCCAGCTTGTCGGCGGCGTTCTTCGTCACCACCAGCCGCAGTTTCTCGCGGCGGGGTTTTCCAATGCGTCGCGAACTGCATGCAGCCCGAACAGCCACACGGTTTCCGCCGCCGACGCCTTTTTCGCCTGTTCCTTTTCCACGACCCACTTGGGTTTCTTCGTTGCCATCCGGGGGCCTCCTTCACAGGCGGCGGACAATGGCCCCTGACCTGCGCAATCGCAAGTGATTTTCCGGTTGACGGGGCAACGGCCCGCTTCTAAACACCCGCCTCAGTGGGCGACAGGCCGCAAGGTGTGGCAGGGGACTGTAACTCCCTCGCGGAGACGCACGCTAGGTTCGATTCCTAGGTCGCCCACCACTTTCCCACCAGGATCCAGCCGGCAGAAACGCAGCCCCTCACCTATGCGGCGCGGCAAATTATTCGCAGGATAATCCACTCCGCGCATCGCGCCGCCTCATGTCCAACTGTTCGCAGCATGGTGCGGCCAGGAGCATATCCGCAAAATATTGCGCGATTCCGCTTCATGCGCTACACTCTCGCCATAAAATTAAAAAAACAGGCACCGGGCAGGTCCATGAAATACGTAATCCATCTGGGCGTCCACAGGACGGCGTCCCTGCTGTTGCAGCAAAACCTTTCATCCAATCTCGACCAGTTGCGCGCACAGGGCGTCTTTTACGTGAACGCCGAAATTCCCAAGCTGGTGCAGCGCCAAATCCGCATGATCCGCCGCAGGCACAAGCCTGGCTCGACACCGCACGCCATCGGCAATTTCGCGGAGATAAACGCCGCCATCACCGACGCCGCGGCGCAGGCCGGGGCGCAGACGGTTCTCATCTCGGACGAGCACCGGCTCGGTCCCTCGATGACCCGCAGCCTGCTCTGGAACCAGCCGCATCCCGGCTTCTACCCGCAGGCCGCTACAAACCTTCAGCACGCACAGGCCGGCCTGCCGCTCGAGCAGACGCGCCTGCTGCTCTACACTCGCAACGCCGAAAGCTACCTGCTCAGCCTTTATTCCGATGCGATCCGCCAGAACCAGGTCGCCATGACGCTGGAGCAGTTCTGCCGCAGCGTGAACTTCAATTCGATCAATTTTCACGCCCTGGAACAGGAGCTTGCCGCTCTGCACCCCGACCTGCAGGTCAAGTCGCGCCAGTTCGAGCGGATCAAGCTCGGGCCCGAAACTTACCTGCGCAGCTTTCTGCGCGACATCGGCCTCGATCCCGCGCCCTTCGCCCTGTGCCCCACGCCGCCGCGACCGCAACTTGACGCGATGCAGGTCGAGGCGCTGTTGCACATCATGTCGGGCACCCAGTCGAGACGCGCCGACATGGTCGCCTCGCTGCGCGAGAAGGTGCTGCGCGGTGCGCCAAACCCGCTTGCGCCGCTGGTGCTGCCGGCATGGGTTACCGACTCGATGCGCGTCACCGACGAGGGCCGCGCCTCTGACGCAAGCCGCACCCAAGTCGCCTGAGGCCGCAATCTCCGGGTCTCAGCCCCGGCGCTTGTCCTTGGGCCGCCAGGTATCCAGCCAACGCCGGACCCGTCCGCGTCTGTCCTCGATGGCATTGCCCGCCGCGTCGAACCGCGCCTCGACCCCGTCCCACATCGGGTCGATCCGCCGCGCCCGGAACCTTCGCCACAGCCGCCAGACGCCAAAGGCCAACAACCCGAACGCCGCCAGGATCAGGATATTCAGCCACGGTAAGGGCTTGCCCACATCCGGCCCCGCCACCGGCCAGATGCTCACCCCGTTGGGAAAAATCGACAGGAACTCGTTGCGCCACCCGTAATGCTTCAGCGCCGCCCAGCGCGGCGCCTCCGAGGTCGATTTCAGGTCCGCCGCCTCGGCCTGCAGGTTCGACGTGTCGAACTTGAAATAGGGCGGCCAGCCCCAGCTCGTGTCCTCGTTGCGATAGACCATGGTGCTGCCATCCGCCCGCACCGTCTGGATGAAGAACACATCGCGGTTGATCGCCGTGGCGTCGTTGCCGGCGTCGGGGCTGGCCCAGAACAGGCTGTTCTCGCCGAAATCGATCCGCTTTTCATAGGTGTCGGTGACCCGCACGATATCTGTCTGCGGCAACGTATAATGAAAGAACGCCGCCACCAGCACCCAGAACACCGCCCAGAAAAGCCATTTGAGATACACCATCGCCCGCCCCCTCAGTGAAAGTTCGTGAAATAGATGATCGCGGCCACGATGCTGAACGGCACGACGTAGACACCAAGGATCAGCTTGCGCCTCAGCGAGCCATCATACTCTTCCAACCCCTTCTCGATATAGGCGTCACGGTCGCCGGGCCGGCCCTCCTCTTCCCACCATTCGCGCAGCTTGGCTTTCCGCACGCTGCGCGAATAGAGCGACAGCACCACGTAAAGGATCGTACAGACGATGAACCCGATGATCAGAAGCCGTCCCAATGCCGCCATGTGCTATCCCCTTCCCTTCTTGCCACCCGACCGCCGCACCACCGGCCCCCACGGGCCGACTCGCGCCACCACCGCATCGAGATCCGCCGCCGGCTCTGGCGGTTTCGGCGGCGCGGGCTCTTCCATCGGCGCCTCGTGCCCGAAGAGTGCCGCCCGCGTGCCCAGCTTGTCCACCTGGTATTCGTTCAGCAGGACATCGACGACATAGGCGCGTTTAGTATCCGCCCAGGTCTCGTAACGGCGGTAGAACAGGCTCTTGTGGCAGATGAACAGCTGCCGCACATCCTTGGGCGCCAGTTCCGCCAGCAGCATGTTCACCAGCTCCGCGTCCTTGTGCGCCGCCGCCCGCAGCGTGTAGAAATAGGCCGGGTTGTCCGAGGTGATGACCGGCCACGGCCCGCCATTCTCGGCCCAGTTCAACAGGGCATTCAGCGTGTGAAACTCCTCGGGCAGAAGGTCAGAATGCCGCCGCGCCAGCCGGCGCATCTCGGCCCGGCTGCGACCGGCGAATTCCACGCCTTCCCCGGCCAGCGCATCGACCAGCACGAAATCCATCTTCTGCCGCAGGATCGCCGCCGCGTCGATGCCGCGCGCCTTGACGATCGGCTCCACCAGCCCATTCAGGTCAAGAAAACTGGCGATCCGGTTGCGCTCGCCCAGGTCGAAGACGTACCCAATCCGCCCGCCCTCGAACGGCGTCTTGTCCTGCACACAGATCACGCCGGGTAGCTCAAGGTCCTGAAACAGGTACACCCCGCCAAAATGACTGGTCCAGTAATTGCGCTGCTCGAAACTCATTTCCTTCAGGTCGATGGGGTTGCGCAGCACGTCGCCCGTCTGCCCCGCCAGATCGATCATCTCGGCGATCAGCACGTCGTCGAACCACGCATCCTCCTCCGACATGAACCGCTCGACCCTCTCGTCGAGCTTTTCGGCCTGCCGCAGCGCGCCATTGGTGGTGTCCGCCTCGATCCTGATCCGCCGGATATCGAACAGCCGCTCCGGGCTCGACATGTCATAGACCGAATTCACCAACTCGCCCGCCACCGCATCCCGCGCCGTCAGTGCGAAAAGCGCCGGCTCGTTCTCCTCGATGAACTGTTTCAGGATGCCGCGCGAGGTCGAGAACTGTGCATTCAAGAGCGGTGCGCGCTTCTGGTCCGTGGTCAGCAGGATGAACTGCCGGTTCACCCCCGCATGGTTGAGGTAAAGATCATCCCCCAGCTCATGCCCCACTTCTGGGCTATAACCCGAGATATCGACGTAGAAATCCGTCAGTGTCGTGGTCTTGCCCGTCAGGTGCCTCAGCGCCCGATTATACCGCTCCACCAGCGCCGGGCTCGCCACATGCACCAGGTTGCCAAACATCAGGCCGGATCTGATCAGACGCTCCATGCACCACCTCCGTAGGGTGGGTTTCCAACCCACCATCCCCCACCTGCCTGAAGGGCGACCCCGCCCCGGACCCGATCCGGGGCCTCTTCTTTCCGGCACCGAGGTCCAGGGTCAAGCCCGGGACGGGCGCTCGCAATGATCGCCTCCACGCCCATCACGCCTCCCTCCTCGCCATATCCTCGCCCTTCAACCGCTCCACCCGCTGCGCCAGCCCCAGCCAGACGAAGGCCAGCACCGGCCCCCACACCGCCGCCGCCCCCAACGAACTGCGCAAGTACATCCAGGCGATGATCCCCTGCCCGGCAAGGGTCTGCCCACCCAACAGGCTGCGCTTGTCGAAGAGCGCGAACACACCCGCGCTCGCAACCAAAAGCAGAAGGATCGACAGCAGCACCGACATCAGCACCCGCAGGTGCGACCGCGTCCCACGTGGCGTCAGCACCCACGGCAACAGCGCCGCCAGCCCGCCGATGATCAGCAGCGGCAGCCCCGTATTCACCAATGTCACGCTCGTGTCGTTCATTTCCTAGAGTGCGTGATGTCACGCACTGCCCTCCTTCGCCGCCAGATACCGCCGCTTGGCTTCCTCCGTCCGACCGAAATCGCGCACCATGTTCTCGATCGCCACCTCGTCGGACTTGTCGGCATAGCGGAATTCGCTGTCCGCGTATCGGTTGATCTCCTGAACAACCATCTCCACCGTGATCGGCTGGCGCAACTCCTCGATCATCCCCTTCTTTTCCTCATAGGACTTGAACAGGAACAGGTCGGGCTTCTCCATCCACTCGTCCGGCAATTCGAAATCCATTGCCCGCACTTTCACCGCATCGGTGATGTTCTTGATCGCACGGCCCGTAAACCGCTCGTCCGCCTCTTGGATACCTTTCAGGTAGGTCCCCAGCTTGGCAATCGTGTCCAGCTTGCCGATATCCTTCTCCACTCGCTCATAGACCCGGATCAGGCCCTCCTCGTGGGGCCTGGCGTGACTTTCGAACGAGGCCGCCACGGCCTTCTTGATCTCCTGCGCGGCATAGACCTCGTGCTGGCCCAGCGGGATGTCGTGGTTCTTGCCCATCAGCAGGTAGAGGATGTCGATGTAATCCTCCCGAGTCTGCGGTCCGTCCACCAGGAACCGCGCGCCCGCCCGCTGGCGCAGCGCGTCGTCCACATTCTCGGGATAGTTCGAGAACATGCCGAAGGTGCAGTTCCCCCGCACCACCGTATTGGCCCCGGCAAAGCTCTCCATCAGCACGGCGGTGATCTCCAGCTGTCCCGCGCTCGATTGCCGGTCGCCCCGCTTGCCCGCCAGTTGGTCGATATCGTCGATCGTGCCGAACCCGATCACGCCCGGATCGATCACGGTGTTGATGAACGCCTTGGCATTCTGCGCCGACTTGCCCTGATAGCTGTCGATGCTCTCGGTGCTCAGGTTCTGATACCGAAACGGATATCCCACGTTGTCGCAATAGCCCTTTATCAGCCCCGCCATCATCTGGATCAGCGTCGTCTTGCCCGTCCCCGGCTTGCCGTCGCCCATGAAGGTGAAGATGAACCCGCCCAGCTCGGCAAAGGGGTTCAGCTTTCGCTCGAAATCATAGGCCATCAGAATCTTCGACAGCTTCAGCGCCTGATACTTGGCGATATGGTTGCCCACCACCTCATGCGGCTGCTTGAAGGTCATGGTCAGGGTCGAGGATTTGCCCTTCGATGCCGCGTCAAAACCGCGAATGGTGAAATCATCCGCCTCCACCCGCCAGCTTGCGCCGGTGAATGCGCTCAGCCGCCCGGCATTCTGGGCGCGCAGCGCGATCTTCTCCATCAACTGCTCTGCAAAGGCGCTGACCGTCGCCACCAGCCGCGCATCGTCGCCCGCATGGGCCGCGATATCCTGGTCCAGCTCCCACAACGCACCGTGCAGGGCCAACTGCGAATTGTCGGTCAGAACCTCCTCCACCTCGCCCACCTCGACGCTCACCTCCGAGCCATGCGGCGCAAGCAGGAAGGCCGTCGCGTTGGCAAAGACATGCCCCACCGCCAATGCCTCTGCGCCCAGAAGTTCGGTGAACTCGGTCTTGCGGTCCGCGCCCAGCGACCCGGCCAGGTTCGCCCGCCGCAAATCGGCCAGCCCCGTGGCGTCGGAAAACTGCTCGCCCACGGCAAGTGCGATGGCAATCGCCCGCCTCAAGCCGTGCAATACCGTCGCCTGCATCGGGCTCACCAGCGGGTCGTCGCCATCGGCGGCCTCGATCCGCTCCACCAGATGCACGCCCTCGGGCCGCGCGGTCGAGCGTGTCACCAGCCCCGGCGTCGTCGTGCGGAACCGCCGCCGCGTGCCCAGTCCGGCTGACTTCTCTTCCTGCGGCGCATCTGCCGTTTTCGCAATCCGGGGGGTGTGATCGAACCCCGCCAGCATTGTCGCCGCCGCCGCGTAATGCGTGGCGATATCCTCTTCGCGCAATTCCATCGTGTCTGCCGTCAGGCTCATTAATCTTCTCCCCGATGGTGGGTTTGAAACCCACCCTACAATCTGGCGTAGGGTGGGGTTTCACCCCACCTCGCGTTCAATATCTCAGCACCCGCCCCCCCGGGCTGACCACGTACTTGGTGACCGACGAAAACCCCGGCGGCGCCTTTTCGGCCAGCACCTGATACGGCCGCTCGGGCAGGATGATGCTCCGGTCCATCCGCGTGGCCCCGGTCTCGGCCCCCTGCCCGGAAAACGGGTCCAGCGCGAAGACCTCGCGCTCCACCGTTCCGAACCATCCCGACCGCTCCTCGATCACGCGCTCGCTTTCAAGCACCTCATCGGTCCACGCGAGCGCCCAGTCCTGACCCACAGGCGATCCCGCTTCGGCCAGAACGTCCCGCATCGGCCCCGACTGCCGGGTAAAGGCATGGCTGTACATCGGCCCCACGTGAAACCGCCGCATCCGCTTGGGATGCAGGTCGTCAAAGCTTTCGTCGAACCCCTTGGCGATGGTCAGCAGCTTCAGCCCGCCCAGGGATTGCGCCATCAGGTGCGCCTGCACCTCGGGCCAGCGCCGCTCGTCCTTGCCCAGGGGCGCGCGGCCCGTATCCTCGAGCTCCATCAGGTAGATCGTCGGCAGGTTCACCTGGCTGTCATAGACCGCCCAGTGCAACAGGTAACGCCGCCGCTCGTCCAGCCCGCTTACCCATTGGATCTGCGGATCGTTCTGGGCCCAGAACAGATGACCCTTCGTCATTTCCTCGTAGTAAAGCCGCTGCGACAGCGCGAATTGCAGCCGCGTCGGGATCGTCCTCTCGGAAATGATCTGCTCGACCATCTCGCGCTTCAGCGTTTCGGTATCCGGCATGCCTTCCAAATGCCGCCGCGCCTGCGCCGCGTCATTTGCCATCACCATCAGTTCCGAAAACATCGGAAAGCCGCTTTCCTCAATGTCCATCGCCAGCGAGCCAAAGAACTGCCCGGTATCGCGCCCCACCAGCAGGTACTTCATGCTCAGCGCCTTGAAGGTATAGGCGATGCCCTGAACATAGGTCGTCAGAACCTCGACCTCCTGCGTGCTCAGGGCGCCTTCTGCCTGCATCACGGCGGCCACGCGACCCAGATGCGCCGTGATCCGCTCGAACTTGGCGAAGTACCGGCGCGACGCGAAAAGGTCGGTCAGCGCGGCACGGTCCGATTGCTGGGGGATACTATCCGTCATGCTTCGACTTTTTCAAATCACCCCAAACACTTACAATACCGTCTGTCAGCACAAGCGCCAGAGCGACGGTCGATAGTAGCAAGAAACCCTCATGGTAGACGTCGCGCCCCCATGCCTCGATGACGACTCGCTTTGCGAGCAACAAACCGAACAGGACAATCAGGGCCAGGTTGCGCGTGCTGGAATATTTCATCTTTTTCCCTGCAATGCTTCGCTCAAGAACCTCCGCCGCCCTTGCGCCCCCTGCTGATCACGATCAAGCCCGCAACGCCGAAGCCCACACCGACAAGGTTCACCCAGGCCGGCACGGTAAACACGAACGATACCACGAGGCAGACGACGGACAGAACGATGGCAAGCGTTCCCAGCCCCATGCCCTAGCCGCCATACGCGTTGGCGTCATGCTTCTCGATGATCTTGGAAAACCGCCGCGCGAACCGCTCGTCGGCCTTGGCCTTGGCCTCCAGCACCTCGCGGGCAAAGACCATGTGATCCTCGTGCGCTTCCAGCATGTCGGCCATCTTCTGGTTGGTGGCCGCGCCGATCCCGGCCATGGCGCTCTGCGCCTCCTGGTCGGTCTTGACCCCGATCTCGTTGATCCGGTGTGCCACGTCCTGCTGCTGTGCGGTCTTCAACGACTTGGTCAGCGCGTCATACAGCACCACGCGCTGCTTGGTGTCGGTCTGCAACTTGTTGATCAGCACCATCTGCGTCGCCGCCTGGTTCTGAAGGCTGTCGACCCAGGTCTTGCCCTTCTCGATATACCGCTCCAGCGTCTGGCTTTTCGCCAGCTTCACCTGCTCCTGCTGCACCATCTCGTTATACCTGGCGTTCATCTCGGCCAGTTCGCTTTCCAGCTTGGTGCGCGACGCCGCGTCGGTCTCGTTGGCGATCTTGTTCTCCAACTCGATGATCTTGGGGTCCATCCCCTGGATATCCGCGCGCAGCGTCTCCAGCTCGCCCACCGTCGCCTCTCGCTCATCCAGCGTTTCGGTCAGGTTCGTCTCCACCTTCACCTTGTGCTCTTCCAGCGTGCGCAACTGGCCTTCCAGCAGTTGCACGATGATGTCGGACTTGGAAATCAGGTCCTGCAACTTGTCGTCGATGCTGGCGGTGCGGATCCGCTCCTGCCGCATGCTGTCGGCCTTGTGACGGTTGAAGATGCCGACGAAGCTTTCCCAGCCCGTCTTGGTCCGCATCTCGTCGAAATCCCTGGAAAACCCGGCCGTCACGTCGTCCAGTCCCATGATCAGCTCGGCGATGTTTGCGTTCATCGTCTCGGTATGGGCATGGACCTCGTCCAGCGTCGCGTTCTCGATATCGAGGCTGGCATCCTCGCCGCCCTTGATCTTGGACCGCGCGCTTTCGATCTTGCTGGTCAGCTCGGCGATCTTCGCCTGCGCCGACGCGACCTGTTCCTGACTTTCGCGCACCTGCGCATCCAAATTCGCCATCACTGATCCCTTTCAGGCAAAGTTAATAACCTTAACATCAATATAGGCGCGCCGCCGCGGATTTGAAGGCGCCCCGCTCCCCCAAGGTTTTCGCAAAACCTTGGACGCGGGGCAAGAAAGACGTGCATGCTCAGGGGATCAAAACTTCCGTCCGTCCAAAAGTCCCCTCCGCCGTGGCCAGGTCGTCATACAGAATCTCCACCGCGATGCTCTCGATCTCGCCCGGCCCGAAGCTCTTGTAGATCACCGCGTCGTCGGGGAATGCGTTGGGGGCAGCAGTGTCCGTCTGACACGGCGGCATCTGCCAGACTTCCATCGCCCCGCCATTCACGCCGACCCGAACCTGGTGCATCCCGCAGCGCCAGCTCAGCAAATGGGTCAGGTACAGAAGGTCCTGGCCATCGTATTCGCGCACCGCCACCCAGTTGCCGCGCGTGGCCTCGATAATTGGCTTGATTTCGGCGGCGGTGGTGAACTTGCCTGTGGGCGTCTGGTCCTCGGCTTCGAACCCGGCGAGCGCTTGGGCCCCGCCCGCTCCCGCCCGTGCCGCGCCATCGCGGCTTGTGTCCTCCGCGCCGCCGCCCAGCGCCACGACAAGCCCGATCAAAAACCAGTCGATCATCCGAAAATACCTTTCCTTTCAAAAATCTGCGCAACTGCCTCTCGCGCAACCGCGCCGCACCGCCTATACTGCGCCGAAAGGGCAGTTCAGGCAGGCGTGACCCGAGTATGGCCGGGAAAAAGTCAAAAGACCAAGCGTTCAATATCGTGGTGGTCGGCCAGGCCGGCCGGCTTCAGTTCGAGGCGGTGCTGTTCGCCGCCTCCCTGCGCGCTCGCAGTCCCGACTTCAAAGGCCGCCTTTTCGTGGCAGAGCCGCAGCCCGGCCCGCTGTGGAAGAACGACCCAACCATGCGCGGTGACATCCGCGCCTTGCTGGAAAGCTACGGTGCCGAGATCGTGCCGTTCGAGTCCCGGCACTTCGGTCAGGCCTATCCCTACGGCAACAAGATCGAATGTCTGACCGCCCTGCCCAGGGGCGAGCCGTTCGTGTCCTTCGACACCGATACCCTGATCACGGGCGACCTCACCCGCGTGCCGTTCGATTTCGACCGTCCCACCGCCTCGCTCCGTCGCGAAGGCACCTGGCCAGAGATCCAGCTTTACGGGCCGGGCTACACGCAGACCTGGAAATCGCTTTACGACAAGTTCGGGCTTGATTTCGAATCCTCGCTGGACACGTCCCAACCGGATGAATACTGGCGCCGCTACCTTTACTTCAATGCCGGCTACTTCTTCTACAAATGCCCGCATGTCTTCGGCCAGCGCTTCCTCGACTACGCGTTGGCGATCCGCGACGATCCGCCCCCCGAACTGGTCTGCCAGTCGCTCGATCCCTGGCTTGATCAGGTCGCGCTGCCGCTCGTCATTCATTCCCTTGGCGGCGGTCGCGACACGCTGCCCGAAGGTTTGCTCGACGGCGAGGTGTCGTGCCATTACCGCCTGCTGCCGCTGCTCTATGCCCGGGAAAACGATGATGTCGTCGCCCTGCTGGAAGAGATCAGCGCGCCCAATTCGGTCAAGAAGCTCCTCAAGAACTACGACGCCATGAAGTTCATGATCTACCACGGCCGCGGCCACAAGGTGCGCGACCTCTTTGACCGCGGGGACATGCCGCGCAAGGAACAGGCGATCCGCAACACCATCCGCCGCAACGGCTTCTGGATGCGCTGATGGCGCTCGCCCATGTGCCCGGCCTGACCCGCATCGCGCAGGTCTTCGGCCCGTCCGACGCGATGCTGGCCGTCGCCGCCCTCGAAGGCGCGGGCTTCCGCGTTTTCGTTCCCGGCTTTCACACGCTCTCGAACGCGCAATACCTCTCGGTTGCCCTGGGCGGCGTGCCTATCATGGTCGAGACCGCCCGCGCAGCCGAGGCCGCGGCCTTTCTCGACGCGCTGGAAGCGTCCTCCGTCGAGGTGCTTTCCCCCTCGGACTTCGAGAGCGCCCCCGATGACGAGCTGCCACCGCCCCGCCAGCGTTCCCTGTTACGCCGGGTCGTGGAAAGCGCGTTCTACCTCTTCACCGGAACCGCTCCCGCGCTCCGGGGCCGCTATGGGCGTACCCCGAAGAAGTAGCCCCATATCTCTGCGCCAGTCTCAGCAGACCTCGTCAATACGCTTGTCCTGCGTCCCGCCATCGCTTACCCAAAAGACAAACGCCATAAGGGAGGCTTTCCATGTCCGACGACGACCGCATTCACCAGTTCGGCTTCGACACGCTGCAAATCCACGCCGGCGCCCGGCCCGATCCGGCCACGGGCGCGCGCCAGACGCCGATCTACCAGTCCACGGCCTATGTGTTCCGCGACGCCGAGCACGCCGCGGCCCTCTTCAACCTCCAGGAAGTGGGCTACATCTATTCCCGCCTCACCAACCCCACCGTCGCGGTGCTTCAGGAACGCGTCGCCACGCTCGAAGGCGGCGCCGGCGCCGTCTGCTGCTCGTCGGGCCACGCCGCCCAGATCATGGCGCTGTTCCCGCTGATGGGCCCGGGCAAGAACGTCGTGGTGTCCACCCGTCTCTACGGCGGTTCGATCACCCAGTTCAGCCAGACCATCAAACGCTTCGGCTGGTCGGCCAAGTTCGTCGACATCGACGACATGGACGCCATCAAGTCCGCCATCGACGATGACACCCGCGCGGTGTTCTGCGAATCCATCGCCAACCCGGGCGGCCACATCGCCGACCTGCGCGCCGTGGCCGATGTCGCCGATGCCGCCGGCCTGCCGCTCATCGTCGACAACACCTCGGCCACGCCCTACCTCTGCCGTCCCATCGAACACGGCGCCACGCTCGTCGTGCATTCCATGACCAAGTTCCTCACCGGCAACGGCACCGTCACCGGCGGCGTCGTGGTGGATTCGGGCACCTTCGACTGGTCCGCCTCCGACAAGTTCCCGTCCCTCTCGGAACCCGAACCCGCCTATCACGGCCTGAAGTTCCACGAGACCTTCGGCCCGCTGGCCTTCACCTTCCACGGCATCGCCATCGGCCTGCGCGACCTTGGCATGACGCTCAATCCACAAGCCGCGCATTACACCCTGATGGGGATCGAAACGCTGTCGCTGCGGATGCAGAAACATGTCGAGAACGCCGAGACCGTCGCCGCCTGGCTGGAAAAGCACGACGCGGTCGAGGCGGTCACCTATGCCGGGCTCAAGTCCTCGCCCTACCACAAGCGCGTCAAGACGGTTTGCCCCAAGGGCGCGGGCGGGCTTTTCACCGTCGCGCTCAAGTCGGGCTACGAGGGCTGCGTCAAGCTGGTGGACAGTCTCGAACTCTTCAGCCACGTCGCCAACCTCGGCGACACGCGGTCGCTCATCATCCACTCGGCCTCCACCACCCACCGCCAGCTGACACCGGAACAGCAGACCGCCGCCGGAGCCGCGCCCAACGTGGTGCGCATTTCCATCGGCTGCGAGGATGCCGACGACATCATCGCCGATCTGGAACAGGCCCTGGCCAAGGCCGGCGCCTGACCACCGGGGGTCTCCGCCGATCGCGCGGATCGTGAACGGGGTATGCCTTTCCCTCGGCGGTAAGCTGCTGTAGAATCCATGCGCGACAGGGGTTCGCCCCTGCCGTGTCCATGGTGCCAGAGCGTTGTGAATGAAACCGAATTTTGCCCTGACCCTGTCCTTCGAAGGCATCAGCCTTCTGCATCGTGCCTTCCCCGGCTGGCACATGGTGGGCGAGGTAAGTCTCGACAATAGCGACCTGCCCGGCGCCCTGGCCGACCTGCGCCACCGGGCGGAACAGCTCGACAGCAACCCGATCCGGTCCAAGCTGGTCATTCCCAACGACCAGATCCGCTTTCTCCAGTTCGATTCCGAGGGCCTCGAAGCGGACGAGATCGCCTCGGCCGTGCACCGCGCCCTCAACGGCGCGACGCCATACCCGGTCGACGACCTCGCCTATGACTGGTCGATTTCCGCCGGCCAGGTGCATGTCGCCGCGGTGGCCCGCGAAACCCTGTCCGAGGCCGAGGCCTTTGCCGCCGAACATGGCTTCAATCCACTGTGTTTCGTCGCCGCCCCCGGCGGTCGCGATTTCGTCGGCGAACCCTGGTTCGGCGAAACCAAAGGCGCCGCATCCCTTTTGCCCGAAGGCGGGCGCATCGACCGTGACACCGCCGCCATCCGGGTCATCGGCACAGCCCCGTTGCACGCGACGCCCGCTGCGGCCTCCGCCGCTGAAAGCGCCGCGCCCGAAGCCGCCCTCGAGGGCGCGCCCGACACCGTCGATCCCGAAGTGCCACACACGCCCGACCCGGACCTCCCTCCCGGCCCGCAGCCCGAAGTGCCGCCCGCGCCGGAACCCGACCTTCCGCCACAGCCCGACCCAGAGGTCCCGCCCACACCCGACACGCCCCCCGCGCCGGACCCCGAGATCGAGCCCGAGATTCAGCCCGACACCGAGCCTGTGCCGGAGGTGCCCCCGACGCCACAGCCCGACATCCCGCCCGAGCCTACGCCAACGCCGGACCCGGACATTCCGCCCAACCCCACGCCCGGCCCCGCGGCCAAGACCGCGCAGGCTGAGGACGTTCCTGTTGAGACAGGCCCCGCCTCCCTCCCGGACGCGAAGGAGGACGACACCGGTGCCGCCGCCGGAACGCCCGCCGCTCCAGTCGCCTTCACCTCGATCCGCGCGCAGCGAGACACGTTGCCGACCGTCCCACGCCGCCTGACCGGCGCGACCCGCGACAGCGCCACGCCGGCCGCCGAGGCACCGGCGCGCGAAACGCCGCGCACCGAACCGACGCTGACAGCCGCGCCGCCCGTCCCTAACGCCATCGCCAAGGTAACCGGCACGCCACAAGACGCGCTGCCCGCCGACGCCGCCGCACGGATCGGCGCCACGCTGCGCCCCTCCGAAGAAGGTCGCCTCACTCCACCGGACCCGGACCGTTCCGCCGATGACGGGGTTTTGGCGCGCTCGGACGGTGACGTCGATGACGACGGTGGCGATATTCCGCCGCCGCCCGCCTTCATGGCCGACAGCACCGATCCGGCGCCTTCCGAACTTCCCGAGGACACCCCCAACGCGCCCCTCGCAGCACCCGCCGTTGCGAAAAGTCTGTCGACCGCGCCCTCCGGCGCCATGTCGTTCATATCCCGCCGCCAATCGGGCAAGCCCGGCAAACATCACGACACGCGCGCCGCCGCACGCCTCTCTCCCCCGAGGCGCAGCGCGAGCAGGAGCGCCAGCGCATGACCGTCTTCGGTGCGCGCAAGCACGCCTCGGTCGGGGGCAAGCCGCGCTTTCTGGGGCTGATACTGACAGCCGTGCTGCTGATTTTCCTCGTCGGCGTGGCCGCCTGGGCCTCAATCTTTCTCGAAGACGGCATCTCCCGCGTCCTGCGCGGCGACCCCGATCCCCAGGAACAGATCGCCGCAACGCCCGAGGCCGAAATCCCGCCCGACGACACCGTCGACACGCCCGAGGCTGACCTCGGCGAGGAGGGCGAAACGGTTCTCGCCGCCCTGCCCGGCGTCACCTCCGACGGCACCGAGACGCCTGGTGCCGACCCACAGCCGGAACCGAACGCGGCCGAGCTGACCGATCAGCAGGCTCGCACCCGCTATGCCGTCACAGGCATCTGGCAACGCGCCCCCGACGCGCCCACCGATCCCGGCACGCAGACGCTGGACGATTTCTACCTCACCTCGATCGATCCAAAGGTGGTCGAACAGGACGCCGTCGCGTTGCCCGCCCCCGAAACCCTGCGCGGCGACACACGCCCCGATACCCCGGCCGATCCGGCCGCCGCCGATACCATGTTCACCATGGATACGCGCGGCCTCGTGCAGCCGACCCCCGAAGGCGCGCTGAGCCCGGATGGCGTACTGGTCTACGCCGGCCAGCCCGCACTGGTCCCCCCCGAGCGCCCGGCGGAAAGCCTGGCCCAGCCAGGCGAGGATCCGACCGACGCCGCCGCCCGAATCGCTGCCGCCGAGCGCATGGCCGCGCTGCGCCCCAAAGTGCGTCCCGGCGACCTGGCCGAAACCAACCAGCGTGAAACCCTGGGCGGCCGCACCCGCGACGAGCTTGCCTCCCTACGTCCGCGCCTGCGCCCCCAAAGCGCACAGGAACTGGCCGAACAGGCCGCCGCGGCCTCCACCGCGACCGCTGCCGCAACGTCCGAAGACGTCTCGCCCGACCCCGAGGCGGTCGACGCAGCGCTTCAGGCCGCCGCCGCGGTCCCGGCCCCAGACCCCTTCGCAGGGGCCACCGCCGAGGCCGTCAAGGTCTCGGTCAAACCCAACGCGCGGCCGCGGAACTTCAGCCGCGTCGTTCAACGCAGCCAGCGCCTTGCCGAACAGCAGGAAGCTCGCACCGCTGCTGTCGCCGTGCCCCGCAACCAGCGCATCGCGCCCAGCGGCCCGACGCCCACGACCGTCGCCCGGGCGGCGACGGAAAAGAATGCCCTCCGCATGCGCCAGGTCAACCTGATCGGCGTCTACGGCAGCAACTCCAACCGCCGCGCCCTCGTGCGCCTCGCCAACGGCAGCTACAAGAAGGTCAAGGTCGGCGACCGGCTGGATGGTGGGCGCGTCGCCGCCATAGGCACCAGCGAGCTGCGCTACGTGAAATCGGGCCGCTCGGTAACCCTCACCATGCCGCGCGGCTGACCGCCGCCGCCACCGCACCTGTCGCCCAAAGACCGCTCTTGCGCCCTTCTTTCGGCAGAGTAAATCTCTGCCGGAGGCTTCCACAGCCGTAAAGAGGCGCGCACCCCAAAAAAATGAAGCACCACGCGCGCAATGCGGCACCAAGTCGTTTGCACACGCGTCCACCCCGCCGCATACTCCCTCACGTGGCGACGCCCACGCCTGTCCGAATTTCCGCAAGGGACCCCGATGGAAGGATTTTTCTTTCAGGCCACCGTTTTCCTGGCGGCCGCAGTGATCGCGGTGCCGCTGGCGGCACGGCTGGGGCTCGGCTCTGTGCTGGGCTATCTCGCGGCCGGAATCGCCATCGGCCACATCCCCGGCCTGCTGGGCGGCCACGATGCCGAGGAATTGCAGCATTTCGCCGAATTCGGTGTGGTCATGATGCTCTTCATCATCGGGCTGGAGCTTGAACCCAAGGCACTCTGGGACATGCGGCACAAGCTCATCGGCCTGGGCGGGTTGCAGATCACCCTGACCACCGCCGCGGTCATGGCAGGCTGCATGGCGCTCGGGGTCGCATGGTCCGTGGCGCTGGCCATCGGCATGGTCTTCGCGCTCTCGTCGACCGCCATCGTCCTGCAAACCCTGTCGGAAAAGGGCCTGATGCAAACCGGCGGCGGGCGCTCGACCTTTTCCGTGCTGCTGACGCAGGATATCGCCGTCATTCCGATGCTGGCCTTCCTGCCGCTCCTGGCCCTGCCCAAGACACCTGACATGATCCTGGGCGAAACCCTTCAACGGCTGGCCGACGAAGGCCACCTCGCCGAGGGCGACCATGGCGGTGCCCCCGTGCAGGTGGCCCAGTCCATGATCGACAGCCTTCCCGCCTGGGGCGTCACGCTCCTGACGCTGGGGGCCGTGGCCGGCATCATCGTTTTCGGCGTCTATGCCACGCGCCCCGTTTTCCGTTTCATCCACCACGCCCGCCTGCGCGAGATGTACACCGCGCTGGCGCTCCTGATCGTGGTGGGCATCGCCTTCGTGATGAACCTCGTCGGCCTCTCGCCCGCCCTCGGCGCCTTCCTCGCCGGTGTGGTCCTCGCCTCGTCCGAGTTCCGGCACGAGCTGGAAAGCGATATCGAACCCTTCAAGGGCCTCCTGCTGGGCCTTTTCTTCATCACCGTGGGCGCAGGCATCAACTTCTCGATCCTCTTCGCCTCGTTTTTCACGATCATGGGGCTGGCCTTTGCCATCATCCTGATCAAGGGCGGCATCCTCTACGGGCTGGGCCGCATCTTCGGGCTCAAGGGCCGCAATCTCTGGCTCTTCACGCTGGGTCTGGCGCAGGCGGGCGAATTCGGATTCGTGCTGATCAACTTCTCGGGTCAGAACAACGTCATCCCCGTGGAACTGCGCGAGACGCTGTTGCTCGTCATCGCCATCTCAATGCTGATCACGCCGCTCCTGTTCATCCTCTATGACTACCTGTCGACCCGTATGACCGACCCCTCCGACGCGCAGGAACCCGACGAGATCGACGCCAAGGGGCCGGTCATCATCGCCGGCATCGGACGCTTCGGGCAGGTGGTCAACCGCATGGTCCGCTCCTCGGGGTTCGAGACCGTCGTGCTGGACCACGACCTTGCCGCGATCCAGCGGATGCGCCGCTTCGGCATCAAGGGCTTTCTGGGCGATCCCGGCCGGCCCGATCTGCTGCATGCCGCGGGCCTCAATCAGGCCAAGGTACTGGTGGCCGCTCTCGACGACCCCGACGCCACCACGCGCCTCGTGGCCTTCGCCCGGCGGGAACGGCCCGATCTGCACATCGTCGCCCGCGCTCGCGACCGCACCCATGTCTTCCGACTCTACAAGGCCGGCGCAGACGACATCGTGCGGGAAGTTTTCGACAGTTCCCTGCGCGCCGGGCGCTATGTGCTGGAAAACATGGGACTGACCGAGTTCGAGGCGGCGGAACTGCAGAAAACCTTCTACCACCACGACCGCGACTCCGTGCGCGACCTGGCGGCGCTGTGGGACCCCAACATTCCCACCATCCAGAACGGCGCCTATATCAAGCGCGCCAAGGAGCTGGAGGCGGAACTGCAGACCATGCTGCTGTCGCAACTGGAAGAAAAGGCCGCCGAGGACATCTCGGACGACCGCAGGGAGGCGTGAGCCCACCTCTCGCGCGGCGCGCCGGCCAGCCTCATCCCGGATATCCCGGCAAGCGCACAAAAGCAAAAGGCCGCACCCACCGGCACGGCCCTTCCCTTCAAATCTTCGGATGGGTCACGCCGCGCGCGACACCAGCACCTCGTCGACTTCCTTCGCGGCCTGAACCTCGTCGCCGCCGCTCACGGCGGCCACTTCACGGGTCAGACGCTCCAGCGCCGCCTCGTACAGCTGACGCTCGGAATAGCTCTGCTCGCGCTGGTCGTCGGTGCGGTGCAGGTCGCGCACCACTTCCGCAATCGCGATCAGATCGCCCGAATTGATCTTCTGTTCATATTCCTGGGCCCGGCGCGACCACATGGCGCGCTTCACCTTGGCCTTGCCTTTAAGCGTGGTCATCGCCTTCGACACCACGTCCGGGCTCGACAGGCTGCGCATGCCGATCTCGGTCGCCTTATGGGTCGGAACCCGCAACGTCATCTTGTCCTTCTCAAAGGAGATCACGAACAGTTCCAGTTCAATCCCGGCGATATCCTGCTTCTCGATCGACATGATCTGGCCAACGCCGTGCGCGGGGTACACAACGTAATCGTCAGGGCGAAACTCGGACTTCTTCGATTTGCTCATTCAGGTTTTCCTCACAAGCTTCCCAGTTCAAACTTGGCGGAGCATCTCCCGGGCGGCGGGCCATCAGGGTCTGGCGTCAAGCACAAGAAATCCACCTCCCATGCGTCAGCGCGGGCAGATGGATAATATATGGGCGGTGTCTACATTTGTAACGGGAGTGTATCACAAAAAAGGCGCCACGGGAAGCGGGCTCGAAGCGCCAGCCGGATTATACCTTCGCCACCAAGTCGTTATGCGGCGAAGTTACCGCGATTGACGAAGCGTCAATCGTTTGATCAAACGAATCGGCTCTCGCCCGCAGAGGTCGCCTCAGCCGCCTTCGCCTGCCGCCTCGGAAAAGTATTTCTCCAGCTTTCCATCCTCGCCGTCGCGCTCGTCCGCCTCGGGCAGCGGGTCTTTCTTGGTCACGATCACCGGCCACATCTCCGAATACTTGCGGTTGAACTCCACCCATTTCTCCATGTCCGGCTCGGTATCCGGGCGGATCGCGTCGGCGGGGCATTCGGGCTCGCAAACGCCACAGTCGATGCACTCGTCGGGGTGGATCACCAGCATGTTCTCCCCCTCGTAGAAACAATCCACGGGGCACACCTCCACGCAGTCGGTGTATTTGCACGCGATGCAATTGTCATTGACGATATAGGTCATCTCACGCCCCGGTCCTGATCTCTTCGGGCTGACGTAATCCAGTCCGGCGGATCATTCAAGCGCCAGACGTCCCTTCGCGCCTTCCTATCGCGTTTCCTGGTCCATCTTGCGGCGATCCTTCTTCGTCGGACGCCCCTTCCCCTCGTATCGCGGGTTTGACGGCTCGGCCACGTGGTCGCGCGGCTTCGGCGGGTCCAGATCGTCGTAAAGCCCCTGCGCCTCCGGCGCCGGGCCACGCCGCTCGCCGATGGCGACGATGCGGATCACACGGATATCGCGCTCCTTGGGAAAGGTCAGCACATCGCCAGGCCCCACCGGGGACGACGCTTTCGAGACGCGTTGCGAATTGACCCGCACATGCCCACCCGTCACCAGCTTCGTGGCAAGGCTGCGGGTCTTGAAGAACCGCGCATGCCACAGCCACTTGTCCAGCCGGATCTTCGGCTGGCCCGGCTCGCTCATCTCACGACTTGTCCTTCAGCCCCATCAGGGCTGCCGCGAACGGGTTGTCGGGATCGATCCGGTCCTTCTTCTCGGGACGGGAAGAAAAGCTCTTGGCGCCCTCCTCGCGGCGCGGCTTGCCCTTGCCTTTCGGCTTGCCGCCCTTGGGTCTCGGCTTGCCGCCCTGCGGTTTGCCACGGCCCTCGCCGCGGGTCTTCGCCGCGCGCCCGGCCCAGGTGAAGGTGTAGTAAACCTCCATCTCGATCTCGTCCTTGGCGGCGTCGGGCACCTCGCCCAGCGGCACCTCGGTTTCCGACATCTCGGGAATATCCGGCTCGACCTCCGGATCTTCCGGTGGCACTTCGGTCACCGGCGCCAGCCCGTCCTCGACAATTTGCTCCACCGCGTCTTCGGCGGTCGTTTCCTCTGGCACCGCTCCGGCCTCGGACGGCTCCGGAGCGTCCTCCAGCGCGGCATCCACCGGCTTGACCTTCTCGCGCTCGCCCTGTTCGGCATTATAGCCCAGGCCCTGCATCAGGTCGGCAAACTGCTCCAGCGTCATGCCGGTGATCGACAGCATGTCGGCATTGGCCTCAAAACCGCCGCGGCTGTCCTCTGAGCGCAGCATATCCGCCAGCCGCTCAAGCATGTCGATCCGGATCGCCCGCTCGCCCGCGGCCCGATAGCCCGACATGGAATGATATCCTCGCGGCGCAGCCGAGCCCGACGGCACCGTTACCAGCCCAGGCGGCGGCGCCTCGGGGAACTCTTCCAAACCCATTTTCAACGACCACAGCACCAGACGCAGGCGTGTCGGCGCGGGTTTCAGCAACAGCGGCATGAAAACCGTGAACTGGCCAAAGCGGACGCCATGCTTGCGCAACTGCCCGCGCGCGTCCTGGTCCAGCGCCTTGACCTCATCGGCGACTTCGCCACGCGGAATGATCCCGAAATTCTCGACCAGCTGGAAACCGAACCCACGCGCAAGCCCGCTCAACGCCTCGTCTCGCTGGATGTTCAGAAGCGGCTCGAACAGCGTCGCCACCTTGCGGTCGATGAAATGCTGCAAGCGGCGCTGCACCTTCTGCATCACTTCGGGCCCGGCGGTCTCGTCGACAAAGGCCTCGACCTGCGGTTTCAGCGGATCCGCCCCCGCCACCAGTTTGCCGACGGCACTTTCGCCCCACATCAGGCCGCCCTGCTCGGTAAAGTCGATCTCGGTGTCGGGCGCATTGTAGAACTTGTCCGCCCGCAGATGGAAATGCGGCGCCAGCGCCTGCAGGCTCGCCTGCGCCACCGCCTTGGCCTCCTGTCCGCCGGCCGTCTTGTCCTGACGGAACCGGAACCCTTCCAACCGTCCGACGAATTCGCCCTCGACGGTCACTTCACCCTTGTCATTCACTTTGGCCACGATGGCGTCCTTCTGCTTGAGCCGGCGCATCAGCACGCTGGTGCGCCGGTCCACAAATCTTTGCGTCAGCGCGTCATGCAACGCGTCCGACAGGCGGTCTTCTACAGCGCGGGTGGTTTCGCGCCAATGGTTTTCGTCCCCGACCCAGCCCTTTCGCTGGGCAACATAGGTCCATGTGCGGATATACGCCAAGCGTTTGGAGAGCGTGTCGATATCCCCGTCCGTCCGGTCGATCCGCGCCACGTGCCCGGCCAGCCAGTCCTCGCTGACACGGCCATGTTCGTGCAGGTCACTGAATATACGCTCAAGCAGGCCCGCATGTTCCGCGTGGCTGATCCCGCGGAAGTCCGGAACCCGGCACACATCCCACAACAGGCGCACCGACGCGCCGTCGCTGGCGCGCGCTGCAATTTCGGCATCCCCGGCCAGCGTGCGCAGCACCACAAGGTCATCCGCCTCCCGCGCCCGGGCCAGCCAGTCATCCTCGGGCTTCTGTTCCAGCGACGCGATCAGCGCGTCGACCGTCCCGAACTGCAGCGCCGCGTTGCGCCATTCCAGCTTGCGAATGGGGGTAAAGCGATGATCCATGATCGCCTGCGCCATATCTTCTGGCAGCTCCGGCGCCTCACCCGTCACCCCGAAGGTGCCGCTGGTCATGCCCCGCCCCGCGCGCCCGGCGATCTGGCCCAGTTCATTGGGGGCAAGGTTGCGCATCCGCCGCCCGTCAAACTTCGTCAGGGACGAGAACGCGACGTGGTTGATGTCCAGGTTCAGCCCCATCCCGATGGCGTCGGTGGCCACCAGGTAATCCACGTCGCCATTCTGGTAAAGATCCACCTGCGCGTTGCGCGTCCGGGGGCTCAAGGCCCCCATCACGACCGCCGCACCGCCCTTCTGGCGGCGCAGCAGCTCGGCAAAGGCATATACATTCTCAACCGAAAACCCCACGATGGCGGAGCGTGCAGGCATCTTGCTTATCTTTTTCGAACCTGTGTAGGTCAGCTGGCTCATCCGCTCGCGCCCGACGAATTCCACCCCCGGCACCAACGCCGCAATCGCCCCGCGCATGGTGTGCGCGCCCAGAAACTGCGTCTCTTTCTGCCCCCGCATCCGCAAAAGACGGTCGGTGAACACATGCCCCCGCTCAGGATCGGCACATAGCTGGATTTCGTCCACCGCGACGAAATCCGCGCCCATCCCCTCGGGCATCGCCTCGACCGTGCAGACCCAGTATTGCGTCCGCGGCGGCACGATCCGCTCCTCGCCGGTAACCAGTGCCACGACCGAAGGACCGCGCACAGCGACGATCTTGTCATAGACCTCCCGCGCCAGCAGGCGCAGCGGCAGGCCGATCACCCCCGTGCGATACCCCAGCATCCGCTCGATCGCGAAATGGGTTTTCCCGGTATTCGTCGGGCCCAGGACCGCCAGGATCCTCGACTGCTCGCCCATGGGACTTGCCCCTTGTCGTTTAAGTGCTTACAGGTCCCGGCCGCCGATCTCGCGTTCCACCAGCGGCATCACCTGTGCCACGTCTTCATGATGTGGATGCAGGGCCAGCACAAGGTCGAATGCCTGCTTGGCCTTCTCGTAGTTCTCGACGTGGTAGAGGATACCGCCGAGGCTCGCGATGGCATTGTAGTGCCGAGGGTTCAGCACCAGCGCCCGCTCGATGTCGGCCAGCGCAGGGCCGAACATCTCGGAGTCGGCATAGGCCATCGCCCGCATGTGAAATCCTTCGGCGAAATCCGGCGCATGATCGGTCAGCGCGGTAAAATGCTCGATCGCGGCGCCGGTGTCCCCGGCCTCCAGCGCGTCGCGCCCGCGTTTCAGCAGCAGATCCGCCGTGGCCGAGCCCGATCGCGTCCAGGCCAGCTCGATCTCCTTGGCGATCCGGCCGGCGTCCCGCGGCTCGGCTTCCTTCAACTGCTGAAAAAGCGGATCGAGCGCCGCATCCTGCGCCGCCACGGGTAAGGAAAACATGACTAACGGCAAAACTGCCGCGACGATATATTTGGAAAGTCGGTTCATAACGCCCATAACACTCCCAGTTTAGCGCGCATGACCGGGAATCAAAGCCCCCGGTCGATCAAATCTGGAGGAACTGACATGAGCGACGTAACGAAATCCGCGGTCGAGGCCCTGTCCGCCAAAATGAACGGCAGCTTCGACGGCAGCGCAAAGTTCGTGATCGAGAACGAGGGCTCCATCGTGATCGACGAATCCGGCGTGCGCGAAGGCAATGACGAAACCGATGTCACCATGACCGCCGACGCCGACACGTTCCAGTCGATCCTCGAGGGCGATCTCGACCCGACCGCCGCCTTCATGTCGGGCAAGCTGTCGGTCGACGGCGACATGGGCACCGCGATGAAACTCGGCTCTGTCCTGTCCTGACGCCCATGCTGACGGACGCGCCTTTCTTCGACGATATAGCCGACGGCCCCGATGGCGGCCGCGCCTACTGGTGCGACACCGCCGACGGGGTGCGCATCCGGCTCGGGATCTGGCGCCCGCAGGACGATACGGGCGAAAGCGCCGGCACGCTCCTGCTCTTTCCCGGTCGTACCGAGTATATCGAGAAATACGGCCGCACGGCCAGGCAGTTCACCGCCGCGGGCCTGACCACGCTGGTCGTCGATTGGCGCGGACAGGGCCTTGCCGACCGGCTGATCGAGGACAAGATGTCGGGCCACGTGCTGCATTTCGACGATTATCAGCACGATGTCGCCGCCATGGTCGACGCCGCGCGGGACCTCGACCTGCCCAGGCCCTGGTTCGTGCTGGGCCATTCCATGGGCGGCGGCATCGCGCTCAAATCGGTGATGGACGGCCTGCCGGTGGCGGCGGCGTCGTTCTCGGCGCCGATGTGGGGCATCCGCATCTCCGCCGCGCTGCGCCCCGTCGCCTGGTCCCTGGGCTGGAGCAGCCGCAGCGTCGGATTCGATCACGTCTACGCCCCCGGCACCTCGCCCAAAAGCTACGTGCTGGTCGAGCCGTTCGAGAAAAATCGCCTGACCACCGATTTCGAAAGCTACAAGCACATGATCGCCCAGGTCACCGCGCGTCCGGAACTGACCATCGGCGGCCCTTCCCTGCGCTGGCTCTACGAATCGCTTCTTGGCACCCGCCAGATGTGGCGCCGCCCTTCGCCCGATATGCCCTGTCTGTGCCTGCTGGGGTCGGAAGAGGACATCGTCGATGTCTCACGCGTCCATGACCGCATGGCCCGCTGGCCCGGCGGCGAACTGGAAATCGCGCAAGGCGCCCGTCACGAGGTGCTTCAGGAAGCCCCCCATATCCGCGACGCGCTGATCGGCAAACTGGTCGGCTTCTACGCCCGCGTCAGGGATCGGCACGCACCGTCTGACGCTGACGCCCAAGCCCCTGGATCTCCAACTCCATCACGTCGCCAGGCTTGAGGTACCGCTTGGGGTCCCGCCCCATGCCCACACCCGGCGGGGTGCCGGTGGCAATCACATCTCCGGGCTCCAGCCGCATCACCTCGCTCAGATGCGCGACGATCTGCGCCACGGTAAAGATCATCGTCGAAGTGTTGCCGGTCTGCATCCGCTCCCCGCTCACATCCGCCGACATATCAAGGCTTTGCACGTTGCCCACAGCCTCCGGTGTCACCAGCCAAGGTCCGATCGGCCCGAACGTGTCGCAACTCTTGCCCTTGGTCCATTGCCCGCTGCGCTCGATCTGGAAATGCCGCTCGGACACGTCGTTGACGATGGTATAGCCCGCCACGTAGTCCAGTGCCTCGGCCTCGCTGACGTATTTCGCCTCACGCCCGATCACGACGCCCAGTTCGACCTCCCAGTCGCTGTGGGTCGATCCGCGCGGCAGCACCACGTCGTCGTCCGGCCCGGTAATGCTCGACGTGGCCTTCATGAAGACAACCGGCTCGGCCGGCGGCTCGATCCCGATCTCGGCGGCATGGTCGCTGTAATTCAGCCCGATGCCAATCAGCTTGCCGATCCCCGCGACCGGCGGCCCCAGCCTCGGCGTGCCGTCCACAAGCGGCAGCTTTTCCGGGTCCAGCTTCGGCAGCGCCCCCAGCACCGCGCCGGAAATATCCGCCACCACGCCGCTCAGGTCACGCACCCGCCCCTCGGCGTCCAGCATCCCGGGCTGTTCCCGCCCCGGTGCCCCGTATCTCACGAACCGCATACTTTCTTGTCCCCTGTCTGTTTCGTCCGACGATAGCGGGCCTGCCCGCCACGGCAAGCATTCATCCTCTGGCCCCTGCCGGCCGCCACGCTAACTTCCCCGCATGGTTCTGGAATTCAAACCCCAAGGCATCTACTGCCCCGCCGGCGATTTCTTCATCGACCCGTGGCGCCCCGTCGACCGGGCGCTCATCACCCATGGCCACGCCGACCACGCCCGGCCCGGCCACGCCCGCTATCTCTCGACCGCCGCTGCCGCGCCTGTGATGCGCCACCGTCTTGGAGAGATCACCCTCGACACGGTCGACTACGGCGAAACGCGCCAAATCGGCGAGGCGCACGTGTCCTTCCACCCCGCCGGCCACGTCCCGGGCTCGGCCCAGATCCGCGTAGAAGTCGAAGGCGAGGTCTGGGTCGTCTCCGGCGACTACAAGACCGAAGCGGACCGCCTGTCCGAGCCGTTCGAGCCGGTGCCATGTCACAGCTTCATTACCGAATGCACCTTCGGCCTGCCGGTCTTCACCTGGACACCCGAAGACGACGCCGCCAAGCAAATCAACGACTGGTGGGCGACCAATGCCGCCGCCGGCACCTTCTCGCTCCTCGGTGCCTATTCTCTCGGCAAGGCCCAGCGAGTCCTGTCGCTGCTCGATCCCTCCATCGGCCCCATCCTCACCCATGGCGCGGTGGAAAACACCAACGCCGTCCTGCGCGACCAGGGCCTCGCACTGCCCGACACGCTGCACGTCACCCCCGACCTCAAGGCCAAGGATCACCCCGGCGCGCTCGTCCTCGCGCCGCCCTCGGCTTTGGGCAGCACATGGGCCCGCCGCTTCCGCCCGGCCTCGACCGGTTTCGCCTCTGGATGGATGCGCCTGCGCGGCGTCCGCCGCCGCCGCGCCGTGGATCGCGGCTTCGTCATGTCCGACCACGCCGACTGGCCGGGCCTGATCTCCGCCATCAAGGAGACGGGCGCGGAAAACATATACGCTACACATGGTTACACGGATATCTTCGCGCGCTACCTGAACGAACAGGGCTGGAACGCTCAGGTCGTCCCGACCGAATTTACCGGCGAAACCCTCGACGCCACCGACGACGCGGAGGGGGCGGCATGAAACGCTTCGCGTCCCTCTTCACCACGCTGGACCAGACCACCAAAACCAACACCAAGGTCGCCGCCCTGGCCGATTACTTCTCCACCGCCCCAGACGACGACAAGCTCTGGACCGTCGCGCTCTTCTCCGGCCGCCGCCCCCGCCGCGCCATCACCACCACCAAGCTGCGCGAATGGGCCGCCGACCGCGCCGGCATCCCTCTCTGGCTCTTCGAGGAAAGCTACCCGATCGTCGGCGACTTGTCGGAAACCATCGCTCTCGTCCTGCCGCCCCCGGCGCGCGACCATGACGACAGCCTCGCCACATGGATCACCCGTCTCCGTGCGCTCGACCACGAGACCGAAGAGGCGCGCAAGGCGGCGATCCTCGACGCCTGGGACCAGATGCAGCCCCATGAACGGCTGGTCTTCAACAAGCTTCTGACGGGCGGCTTCCGCATCGGTATCTCGCGCAAGCTGATGACCCGCGCGCTGGCGCAGGCCACAGACCGGGACGAGGCCGAGCTAGCCCACCGCCTGATGGGCGACTGGACACCGGGCAGCACGTCATGGTCCACGCTGATCGAAGCCCACGACGCCAGTGCCGACCTCTCGCGCCCCTATCCATTTTGCCTCGCCTATGGCCTCGAGGACGATGAACCCGAAACACTGGGTGACCCCGCCAACTGGCTGGCCGAATGGAAATGGGACGGCATCCGCGGGCAGCTGATCCTGCGCGGAGGCGAGCATTTCACGTGGTCCCGCGGCGAGGAACTGATGACCGACCGCTTTCCCGAACTTGCCCGCGCCCGCGACTACCTGCCGCCCGGCACCGTGCTCGACGGCGAAATCCTGGCTTGGCAGGACGATGGCCCGATGTCCTTCAATGCCCTGCAGAAACGCATCGGGCGCAAGACCGTGCCGAAGAAACTGCTGAAGGACGCGCCGGTCATCCTCTACGCCTACGACCTGCTGGAGGAAAACGGAACGGACCTGCGCGACACACCCTTCGCCGAGCGTCGCGCCCGGCTCGAAGCCCTTCTGCAAGACCTTCCGCTTGAGGCGCCCATCCGCCAATCCCCACTCATCTCCTTCCATTCGTGGGACGATCTGCGCGAGACCCGCGCGACCGCAAGAGACGCGCGCGCCGAGGGCCTCATGCTCAAGCGCAAGGACTCCCCCTACCATTCCGGCCGCAAGAAAGGCGACTGGTGGAAATGGAAGCTCGACCCCTGACCATCGACGCCGTGATGATCTACGCACAGCAGGGCAGCGGCCGGCGTGCCAACCTCTTCACCGATTTCACCTTCGCCGTGCGCGACGGCAACGATCTCGTGCCCTTCACCAAGGCCTATTCCGGCCTCACCGACACCGAGTTCCGCAAAATCACCGCCTGGGTGCGCAAGAACACCCTGCAACGCTTCGGCCCCGTGCGGCAGGTCAAACCCGAACATGTCTTCGAGATCGCCTTCGAGGGCATCATGGAATCGACCCGCCACAAGTCCGGCGTGTCCCTGCGCTTCCCGCGCATGAAACGCTGGCGCCACGACAAGCCGGTGCAGGAGGCCAACACGATCGAAGACCTCCGCGACATGCTGACCCACTACGGCTAAAGAAAATTCGTACGAATTTTCTCCCCAAGATTATTCGTACGAATAATCTCCCCCGCCTCACCGCAACAGATCATCCTCGAACGGAAAGCGCGACAGCAGCTCCACGCCCGTCTCGGTGATCAGCACCTGCTGCTCCAGCTTCACGCCCTCGGCGCCGCCTTCCGCGCCGATATAGCTCTCGACACACAAAGTCATGCCCGGCGCGATCACCCCGTCATAGCCCGCCTCCGGGAAATCCCCGTGGTGATAGAGGTACGGATATTCCCCCGTCATCCCGCAGCCATGCGCCGACAGGTAATAGCGGTTGGCATAGTATTGCTCCGGAATATCCCACGCCGCATCGGCATAGTCACGGAACGTCATGCCGGGCCGCAGGATGCCCATGTTGTGATGCACCTGCTCATGGGCCACCTTGTAAAGCTCTCGCTGCGTCACGCTGGGCTTGTCCGGTCCGGAATGGAACGTGCGCGAGAAATCCGAATAATAGCCGTGGCATCCCACAACATCCGTATCCAGCGCAATCAGCTCATTCGCCCCGATCATGCTATCGCTCGTCTCCTGGAACCACGGATTGGTCCGCTCCCCGGCATTCAACAGGCGGGTTTCCACGTAATCCCCGTTCTGCGCGATGATCGACTGGTGCAAAACGGACCACAACTCCGCCTCGGTTATCCCCGGCCGTATCGCCGCGCGCAGCTTGGCCACGCCGATCTCGGTCGCCCGCAACGAGGCGTTGACGCATTTCATCTCTTCCGCCGACTTGATCGCCCGCGCCATCTCGACCGGTTCTTGCGCATCCACGATCCTGAGCCCCGCATCGCGCAGCGCAATCGCACTGCCAGCGTTCAGCCGTTCGATCCCCAGCGTCGCCCCCTTGCCCACCAGCGAGGTCACCAGGTCCGCCATCTCAGCAGCCCAGGCTTTCTCCCGCTTGGCGATATCCGGCCCCGCCGCTACGAAACTCGCGGTGCGTGCGGCACGCACCTCGTCGATCGTCTCCAGCCCGTCGGCCAGGTGCGCACAGCCGGTGAACTCGAACAGGATCGAGCGGTCCTGCGTCAGCAGCAGATACCGCGACGGCGCATTGCGCTGGCTGAACACCTGCATGTTCCGCGCCCCCGTGGCATAGCGGATGTTCACAGGATCGGACAAAAGAACCGCCGCGATGTCCCGCTTGCGCATCTCCGACCGCACCCGGCCCTGCCGGTAGCCGCGCACCGCCACAAGGTCGATGCCCTCGTCCTCCGGCGCCCGGTCCAGCAGCGCCAGATCCGCAAGGTCCGCGCGCTCCGCGTGCCAGTCCAGTTCCGCCATGTCATCCTCCTCGGCGCAATTTCATGCATTCCATATCCGACCCAAAGCACCTCGAAAACGCTGGAAATTCTCACGCTCTTGGATAACCTCAGGGAATGACTCAGGACCGCCGAGACCTTCCCCCGCTAGAAACTCTCATCTTCTTCAACACTGTGATGAAACGGGGCGGATTTTCCGCCGCCGCGCCCGAGCTCATGGTCTCCCAGGCCGCCGTCAGCAAGCGCATCCGCCAGCTCGAAGACTGGCTCGGGACGCCGCTTTTCGACCGCGGCGCGCGCCATGCGGTGCCCACCGACACCGCCCTTCGGCTGGAAGAGCCCGTGCGCCTCGCGCTCGACTACCTGGCGGCGTCACTCGACATGGCCCGTGCCGCCGACACCAGCACGCTCCGGATCGCGGCCAACGGCGCAATGTCGATGTTCTGGCTCTATCCCCGGCTTCAGGCCTTCGCCACCAGTTCGGATGCCTGCAATGTCAGCGTGCTCACCGCCGACGACCCCACGGCCCTCACAGCCGACACGCTCGACCTTGCCATCCACTACGGCGAAGCGCCGCCGCCCGGCTGGACAGGCACACCGCTCTTCGACGAAACGATCGTACCCGCCGCGACGCCGCCCATCGCCGCCCGCCTTGCCCACCACCCCGATCTCCCGCTGCTCGACTACCCCCGTCTCGCGCCCGACTGGATCAACTGGCGCATCTGGCGCGACCGCAAGCCGGCCTCCGGACTGACCGGCCGGTCCATCGAGATCTGCCGCAGCTACGGCCACAGCATCGGCCGCGCCCTGGCAGGCGAGGGCATCGCCCTGGCCAGCCTGCCGATGCTCGACACCCTCGTCAAAACCGGCCGACTCGTCCCCGTGAGCGACGACAGCCTGACGACCACACGCCGCTATTGGCTCGACCACCGCGCGTCCGCGCCGCTCTCACCCAATGCCCTCCTGCTTCAGCGTGCCTTGCTCGCCGGAACGGCCTGACATACCGCGCCATCCTCGGGCTCGACCGGAGGATCTTCAACAACAAGAGATCCCGGATCAGGCCTGGGATGACCGCGCGCCCGTCCCCCGTAACGCACGCAATCCCGATCCCGGCTTGAGCCTGCCCGTCCCGCCCCCTATGTCTTGACCAACGCACGCACATCAGGAGATCCGAATGTTCCATCTTCCCAAACCCGCCTTCGACGTCAACGCCTCTTCCGGCTCCGACAACCTGGGCGACCTGCCGGAATGGAACCTCGACGATCTCTACACCGGTCAGGACGCGCCCGAACTCAAGCGCGATCTCGACTGGCTGGAACAGGCCTGCGCCGACTTCGCCGCCGACTACGAAGGCAAGCTGGCCGATCTCGACGCCGCAGGCCTCCTCGAATGCATCCAGCGCAACGAGAAGATCTCGTCCGTCGCGGGCCGCATCATGTCCTTCGCCGGCCTGCGCTACTACCAGCAAACCACCGATGGCGAGCGGGCCAAGTTCCTCTCCGACTGCCAGGAAAAGATCACCAACTACACCACCCCGCTGGTCTTCTTCACCCTCGAGCTCAACCGGCTCGACACCGACACCCTTGTGGCGATGTATGCCGAAAACGCCGATCTCGCCCGCTACGCCCCCGTCATTCGCCGCATCCAGGCGATGAAGCCCTACCAACTTTCCGACGAGCTCGAGAAATTCCTGCACGACCTCGGCGTCGTCGGCGACGCGTGGGAACGGCTCTTCGATGAAACCATCGCCGGCCTCAGCTTCGACGTCGATGGCGAGGAACTGGGCATCGAATCCACCCTCAACCTGCTCACCGAGCAGGATCGCGACAAGCGCGAAGCCGCCGCCCGCGAGCTTGCCCGCACCTTCCAGGCCAACATCCGCGCCTTTGCCCGCGTCCACAACACCACCGCCAAGGAAAAAGAGGTCATCGACCGCTGGCGCGGCATGCCCACCGCCCAGACCTCGCGCCACCTCAGCAACGATGTCGAGGCCGAGGTGGTCGAGGCACTACGCAACGCCGTGGTCGACGCCTACCCCAAGCTCAGCCACCGCTACTACGAGCTCAAGCGCAAGTGGCTCGGCCTCGACCGGATGCAGGTCTGGGACCGCAACGCGCCCCTGCCGATGGAGGCCCCGCGCAAGATCGACTGGCCGACCGCCCGCAGCATGGTCATGGACGCCTATTCCGATTTCGACCCGCGCATGGGCGATCTGGCGGAGCCGTTTTTTGACCGCGGCTGGATCGACGCCGCCGTCAAACCCGGCAAGGCCCCCGGCGCCTTCGCGCACCCCACCGTCACGGACGTGCACCCCTACGTGATGCTGAACTACCTCGGCAAACCCCGCGACGTGATGACCCTCGCGCACGAGCTGGGCCACGGCGTCCACCAAGTGCTTGCCGCCGAACAGGGCGAGCTCCTCTCCTCCACCCCCTGACCCTCGCGGAAACCGCATCCGTCTTCGGCGAGATGCTCACCTTCCGCAAACTGCTGGATACCGCCAAGGACAATGCCGAACGCAAGGTCCTGCTCGCCGGCAAGGTCGAGGACATGATCAACACCGTCGTCCGCCAGATCGCCTTCTACGATTTCGAATGCAAGCTGCACGACGCCCGCCGCGGCGGCGAGCTGACCTCGGAAGACATCGGCGCGCTCTGGATGTCCGTGCAGGGCGAATCCCTCGGCCCCGCCTTCGACTTCATGGAGGGGTACGAGACCTTCTGGGCCTACATCCCCCACTTCGTCCACTCGCCCTTCTACGTCTACGCCTACGCCTTTGGCGACGGTCTGGTGAACGCGCTCTATGCCGTCTACGAGGAAAACCCGGACGGCTTCCAGGACAAGTATTTCGACATGCTCAAAGCCGGCGGCTCGATGCACCACAAGGAGCTTCTGGCCCCCTTCGGCCTCGACGCCTCCGACCCGGCCTTCTGGGACAAGGGCCTTTCGATGATCTCCGGCTTCATCGACGAACTGGAGGCGATGGAGGACTGATCCTGCCCCGCACCCACAGCCACCACGGCCTGCGCACCCGGCTCAGACGCGCCCTCGTGCGCATCCGCGCGCGCGTCCCCCCGGGGCTGCGGCTGGTGCTGGGTGTTTTGCTGATACTCGGCGGGCTCTTCGGCTTCCTGCCGGTGCTGGGCTTCTGGATGATCCCCCTTGGCGTTGCCGTGGCCTCGCTCGACATCGTCCCGCTCTGGCGTCGCCTCACCCGCCGCGCGCCAAGGCGCTGAGCCCATCTCTTCCTCTGGCCCGAAATATCCCGGGGGAGCGGCGAAACCATGTTTCGCCGTGGGGGCAGAGCCCCCGCGACACCTGGCTATTTCAGCTGGCTGTCTTTCGAGCCGCGCCGGTTGATCCCGCCCCGCGCCTGCTGCGCGCCGTCGCGCTCCTGGCTGCAATCGATGCACAGCTTCACGCCCGGCAGCGCCTCGCGCCGCGCTTGGGGGATTTCCTCCTCGCACTCGGCACAATGCGTCAGGCTTTCGCCCACGGGCCGCTTGGCGGCCTTCATCCGCGCCAACTCGTCCTCGATCGAAGCTTCGATCTGTTCAGACACCGCGCCGTCGCGCGCCCATCCACCGGCCATGGCAATACCCTCCTGAACGATAGATATAGGATGCCGCAGGCCCGTGTCACGGCTGCGCCGTCAGCACCATGTAATCCTCGAACGCATCCCGCCCGAGGGAGGCCTGCTCCAGCATCCCGTTCAGCACCGAAATGGCCGAGGGCGAGGTGATCGCCACCGCATGGTCCAGCCCCTCGCCATCCGCGAGCCCGGTAAAGTCGATCACCTTCACCGGCAACCCCGCCACCGCCTCGGGCCCGTCGATCACGCCCAGCCGTTTCTTGCGCCCGGTGATCAGGCTGGCCAGGCTCAGCGCCCGGTCCTGCTGCGTCACGAATATCAGGAACGGCTGCGGCAGTTCCCCGATCGCCTCGGCCTGACGGCGAAACAGGTCCGGGTCGATATCCGGCGACATCAGCACCACGCCGCTGATCCGGTTCAAGAGCTGCCGGTCGCCCTTCAGCGCTGCCTGCCGCATCACCTCCATCACCAGTTGTGCGCCCATCGAATGCGCCAGCAGGGTTACATGGTCGTCCGCCCCGCTGGTCAGTCGGCCCAGAAGGTCTTCAAGGTCGTCCCGGGCATAAAGCACGCTGTCGCGGTCATAGACATAGCCCCGCGGGTCCCCGGCCGAGGCCCACGAGAACAGAACCGACGGCTCGGCAACCCCGAAATCCTCGCGCATCTGTGCCAGGCGGTAGAGGCCCTCCGACATCGTCACGTTGTAGCCATGCACGAAAACCTGCGTCTCCCGCCCCGGACGCGCCGCCTTCACATCGGCAAGAAACTGTGCCGAGGACGGGTAGACATCCGTCGCCGCCACCACGAAGTCCGTCGCGGCATCCGGCGGACCCTCGGGCCATTCCACGTGGCCGGCCCGGTGTGTCGGCGGAATCGAGATATCCGCCCGGAAGTAACGCATCTGCCCCGTGCGTTTCGCGCCAAAGGTCCACCCGGTATGGTCCAGCGCCTTCTGCGTCGCGACATAGAGCGTCTGAAGGTGCGCCGCAGGCGATGTCGGCGCGTATTCCGCGGCGGGGCGGGGCGCGCAGGCGGCCAGCACGGTCACGCAAAGTATCGACAGACTGCGCAACGGGCACGTCCCTTCCATTCCGACTCAGGTGCCAACAATAAGGCCCCTTCCGCGAGGCGAAAGGGGCCAATTGTCTTGTCCTGAAAATGCGCACGGGATCAGGCCGTGGCCATCATGCCCTTCTCGGCGGCAAGGCTGCGCATGCGCTTCTGCAACTTCTCGAAGGCGCGCACCTCGATCTGGCGAATACGCTCCCGGCTGACATCGTATTGCCCGCTCAGATCCTCCAGCGTGACCGTACTCTCGCTCAGCCGGCGCTGCGTCAGGATATCCTTTTCGCGGTCGTTCAGCACGTCCATCGCCTCGGCCAACAGCTCTCGCCGCGCCTCCAGCTCGTCGCGCTTTTCATAGTCGCCGGCCTGGTCGGCATCCTCGTCCTCCAGCCAGTCCTGCCATTGCATCGTGCCTTCGCCCTCGGTGCCCACCGTGGCATTCAGCGACGCATCGCCACCAGACATCCGGCGGTTCATGCTGATCACCTCGTCCTCGGTCACGCCCAAGTCATGCGCGATCTGCTTGACCTTGTCGGGATGCAGGTCGCCCTCTTCCAGCGCACCAATGCGGGCCTTGGCCTTGCGCAGGTTGAAGAACAGCTTCTTCTGCGCGCTCGTCGTACCCAGCTTGACCATCGACCAGCTGCGCAGGATGTACTCCTGGATACTGGCCCGGATCCACCACATCGCATAGGTCGCCAGGCGGAACCCCTTCTCGGGATCGAACCGCTTGACCGCCTGCATCAGGCCCACATTCGCCTCGGAAATGACCTCGGCCTGCGGCAGGCCATAGCCGCGATAGCCCATGGCGATCTTCGCCGCCAGCCGCAGGTGGCTGGTGACCATCTGGTGCGCGGCCTCGGTGTCCTGTTCCTCGACCCAGCGCTTGGCCAGCATGTATTCCTCTTCCGGCTCCAACAGCGGGAATTTCCGGATTTCCTGCAAATACCGGTTCAGCCCGGCTTCGGGCGACGGCGCAGGAAGATTTGCGTAATTGCTCAACCCTGTGACCCTCCAATGTTTATAGTCTTAACATCCATATGGGCAGCCATCAGCCCGGATTCAAGACAGGTGAACCAGATGGTTTAATTCTATATGAATCAAACCGGCGCCGTTTTCCAGCGATGTGACGTTCGCTCACGCACACGTGCTGTGCTGTCATATTAACGTCAGGCCGGGGCACCCAGTTCCTGCAACAGGCAGGCCATGTCTTCGGGCAGCGCCGCCTCAAAGCGCATCATCTCACCCGTTACCGGATGCTCGAACCCAAGCACGGCGGCATGCAGCGCTTGGCGCGGAAACCTTTGCGCAGCTGCAAGAGCCCGCGGTGACAATGCCTTTTCATTCAGCTTGCGCCGCCCGCCATAAACCGGATCGCCCACCAGGCCATGCCCCGCATGGGACATGTGCACCCGGATCTGGTGCGTGCGCCCGGTCTCCAGCCAGCACTCGATCAGCGCGACCTGCGGCGGTGCCCCGAACGGGGTAACAACACGCGCCCGCGTCACCGCGTGCCGCCCGCCCTCGAACAAAACGGCCTGTCGCTGCCGGTCGGTCTTGTGCCGCGCCAGCTGCGTCGTCAGCTTCAGGATGTTGCCCGCCTCGAAACTGGCCCCGCGCACGCCCCTCAGCCGCGGATCGGCCGCATCCGGCACCCCGTGCACGACGGCCAGGTACTTGCGCTCCACGCTATGCGCCTCGAACTGCGCCGCCAGCCCGTGATGCGCCCGGTCCGACTTCGCCACCACCAAAAGGCCGCTGGTATCCTTGTCGATCCGGTGCACGATCCCGGGCCGTTTCTCGCCCCCCACGCCCGACAGCATGCCGCCGAAATGATGCAGAAGCGCATTGACCAGCGTCCCGTCCGGGCTGCCCGGCGCCGGATGCACCACCATGCCCGCAGGCTTGTTCACGACGATCAGGTCGTCATCCTCGAACACCACGTCCAGCGCGATCTCCTGCGCCACCACGTCCACCTCGGCGGCCACCGGCACGGTGATCTCGACGATATCGCCCTCGGCCACCTTCGCCTTGGGGTCCGCCACCACCGCGCCGCCCACCCGCACCGCGCCCTCGGCGATCAGCCGCGCCAGCCGCGTCCGCGACAGCGACGCTGCCTCTGGCACATCGCGCGCGAGCGCCTTATCAAGGCGCGGCGGCGGATCGGCCCCGATCCGCACGGTGACACTGGACTCAAAGGGGGCAGCGCCCATGAACGACTCTCCGCAGCAGCCGCTGGACCCCAAGATGGTGCGCTACCTGCGCACACTCGTGACCGTCCTGACGGGCGTGATGATTCTCGGGTTTCTAGTGATCGTCGCGCTCTTTGTCACCAAGTTCTCCCGCGCGTCCTCGCCGACCCTGCCCGAGGTGATCAGCCTGCCCGATGGCACCACGCCCACAGCCTTTACCCGCGCCGATGGCTGGTACGCCGTCGTGACCGACGCCGACACGATCCTTATTTTCGACGAGACGACAGGCGAGTTGCGCCAGACCATCGAGGTCACGACGGACGAACCGCGCGAATAGGACTTCCGCAGAAAAAGGGATGGTACAACCTCCCCGGCTCGAACAGGGGACCTCCTGATCTTCAAAGTTTAAGGTCAATGGTTTCTTACTATCCAAAAATAAACTCGTAGACTTTTCAACTTCTCCCCTTGATGAATCTCATCCTGACAAGACGAACTAAAAGAACCACCGCAGGACATTTGTAGTGAGCAACCTTTGGTTTATTGGCGACAGTCACGTCTCGGTGTTCTCGGGCGCCAACCGAATGATTCCAGAATACCCTGTCGTAACGCCTTCAGCCTTTCCTGATGTCATGACGTGCCGTGTCGGACCTCAACTGGCGGGCACACTTCCTTTCGCCACATCCTCCACTCAAGGGCGGCAAAAGGTGTTGGATCTGGCGAACCGGATTCCAACCGCGGCTAGGATCTTCTTCGTCTTCGGAGAAATCGATTGTCGGGCGCACGTTATCCGACGCACCAATTACGACAGTACGCAGATCCAATCAGTCGTAGCTGACACGATCACGAATTACTTTGCCTTCGTGAATGATTTTCTAGATCTAAATAAAAGCAAGAAGTTTCGCCTCGGATTCGTTGCACCACCGCCAACGTCAGCTCAATTGCATCAGGCCTACGGCCTCCCCTACAACGAATTCCTGGCTCGTGCGGCACAACACAAGGCCGGCCGAGAAATTTTGAAGGCCTTGCGAAACTTCTTTCCTCGACGGTCGGGTGTACGAAAAGCTATCGGACTCGCACTCAACTATTCTGGAACCGATGTACAACGGCGACTGGCAAGCGAGGCATTCCTTGAAAAATTGCAGAACATTTGCGCGCGCCGTCAATTCGACCTTCTCGATTGTTACACGCCATTTCTCGACAATGAGAAAAGTCCGGACCCGATCTATTTTGCGGATGAGATACATCTCAACACGCTGGCACTCAAAAAACTTCAGCCGCAGTTCCGCAGCTTAGGTTTGTCACAGTTTGAAGATGCGCTAACTCATTAAAGTGATGTTGGCTTGGACCACCCGACAAAAATCAACTTCCGGTCGGCGTAATCGTGCGTAGCTATTTAGCTGAGCTGTCAGCACTTCACGTTTAGATTAGAGAGTGGTACCACCTCCCCGGCTCGAACGGGGGACCTCCTGATCCACAATCAGGCGCTCTAACCAACTGAGCTAAGGCGGCACGCGGCACGGATTTAACTTTCCCGGCCCGCGATTGCAAGCCTCTTCGACACGATGTCGCCCATTCCAACCCGCTTGCCTTCATACGTCCAAGGCGCTACGCCATCCCGGATATTCAGGAGGCCGCCATGGGCATCAACGACGAACGCGACATCGAGGCGAATCTGCAGATTGGCCCAACCGACCAGGGCATGGTCCGTCTATTCATCATGGCAGGCCCCACCGAGATCCCCATGGATTTCGACCCCGACGAGGCCCGCGAGATCGCCGAGGAAATCCTCGCCGCCGCCAAGGCCGCCGAGGTGAAACGCTAGCCCCCCACCCAAAATTTACGTAAATTTTGGGATAGAAAATACGCATTTTCTATTCCGTTTTCTGCACAGAAAACGCCCCCCTAAAGCCCCGGATCGCGCGCGCCCTGCAACCGCAGCGCCGCCTGCCGCGCAAACCGCCGCGTCAGCGCCGTGCGCCGCGCGCCCGCCAGCTTGTGCTCCGGGGCCATGCGAATGATCTGCGCGTCATAGGCATCCGCGATGATCAACCCCGTGCCCTCTGGCAGCAGATCGGTCGGAAACGCCTCGTCCACGGCCCAGAAATACCGGTCACACCATTCCAGGTACCCGTCCCATTTCAAATCCGAGGCGAAATCCGCACGGCTCGATTTGCATTCCACCACCCATATCTCGCCCTTCGGGCCCAGCGCCATCACATCCACGCGCTTGCCCCGCTCGGGCGAAAACTCCTCGACCGTGGCGAAATCATAGCCCAGCAAATGCCGGCACACGCCCCGCGCCAAAAGCTGGCCGGGCTGCAACGTGGGGATATCCGTGGCGAAGTCCTGCATGGACTCAATTTATGAACAATACGTGAACATTGGCAACCCCTGCACGGGACATGCACATCACGTAGCCTTGTCTTGTGCTATTTATTAACCATTTCATACTGATGTCTTGGGGTCTGGCACGGTCGCGCCCCCTTCAGTCGCAGCAAAAAGGTCCGCCATGCCCGATCCCCACTCAGACTCCTCCCGCACCCGCGGCGCCCGCTATGCGCGCGACCTCGAAGGCCATATCGAGTGGCTGGAAACCTTTTCGGGCACCGCCCTCGGCGTGCTGGCCGTGGCGTCGGGCATCTACACCTATCTTGGCGTCTCGTCCCTGCTGGACGACACAGGCGCCATGTCCACCTTCGCGGCACTGGCCTATTCCGTTGCCGTCTCGGTGGGCATCTTCGTCTTCTGGTCCTACCTTCTGCGCCTCTTTCCCGCCGTCACCACCGCCCGCGCCCGCGTCGGCCTCTTGGGCGCGATGGGCCTCGGCTCGGTCGCCATCATCGCCATGTCCAGCTGGCTCAACGCCGCCGCGCTGGCCGGCTCGGCGGCGGTCGAACAGCACCTGGCAGAGACCGTGCAGGACTACCAGCAAAGCCTCGAACGGGCCCATGAGATCGCCCTCACCGGCCAGGCCCTCGGCCGCGATGTCGCCCGCGTGCGCCAATCCTTCGAGGATCTCAGCGAGCAGGAAGCCACCGGCAATCTCTCGGGCCTTGCGGGCCGTGGCGCCGTCTTCCGCGTCCTGCGCCAGAAATCCGCCGAACTGGCCGCACTCGAACAACAGATCGCCGAACAGACACCGCTCGTCGACACCGCCTTCGCCGAAGGCAACACCATCCTCAGCCGGATGCGGTCCCTCACGGTCGAACCGGGGCCCGTCGAGGCCCGTTCGGTCGAGTTCTCCGAATCCGCCGTGCGGCTCCAAGGTCTTATCACCCAGATGCGTCAGCTGACCGTCGCGCCCCTTGTGGAACGTGCCGCACAGGATCTTTCGGCCTCCGTCGTCCTGCCCGAGCTAGACAGCCGCACCGAGGCCGGGCGCGGCGACCAGGCCGCCACCATCACCTCGGTGCTCGAGGTCCTGGGCCAGCGCGCCGCGACCTTGGAAAACGCCGCACAGGAAGTGGCCGCGCTCGAACCCGCGGCAGAGGTCACCTACACGCCCATATCATCGGCCGACGCCGTCATCCTCTATGCCCGCAACTTCGTGCCCTCCTGGGCGGGCGCCATCGCCATCGACCTGCTGCCCGCCGTGCTGGTGCTGATCCTGTCGATCACCCACGGCATGATCCGCTCGATGCGCGACGGCACCGATATCGAGGACACGATGACCGTGGCCGAACTGCGCGCCGCCATCGCCGTGGCGCACGAGATCGAGGACACGCCCGCCCCGCGCAAACCCGGGCACGATGACACGCGCGAGGATGCCAACAAGGTCAAGCGCATCACCGGAACCACGCCATGAGCGAAAGCACGGACGAAAGACCGGACGACACGCCCAATAGCCGGCACGGCCCGCCCGTCGCGCGCATCCTGACCGGTGCGCTGATCTTCCAGATCGGCATCGGCGCCATGCTCGTGCTGGGCGATGTCAATGCCTCCGGCCTGCGCCTGCCCGGCACGTCCCCCGACGCTCCCCGGCTGACCGAACCCGTGCGCCCCGGCGACCAGCGCCGCCTCTTCCGCCCCGACCGAGACCGCCCCGCCACGCGCCCCGCCCGCGACCCGGGCGAGTTGCCCGAGCGCCTGGTGCTGACGCAGGAGGACGGCACCACCTACCGGCTCGAGGGCGGCATTGCCGAGGGCGACGCCGCCCGCATCATAAAGCGGCTGGAGGACAGCACGCCCGCCCCCGAAACGCTCATATTGCAATCTCCCGGCGGCACCGTGACCGAGGCGCTGGCCCTGGGCCGCCATTTCCGCGAAACCGGCCTTACGACACAAATGCTGTCGGGCGAATACTGCTTCTCCGCCTGCCCCTACATGCTGGCCGGCGGGGCCAGCCGCGATGTCGACGATGCCGCCCAGGTCGGCGTCCACCAGCACTATTTCGGCGAAAGCACGATCCTGCCCGCTTCCTTCGCGGTCGAGGATATCCAGGCGGGCCAGGGCGAGGTCATGAGCTATCTCGACGAGATGGGCATCGACCCCATGGTCATGACCCACGCGCTCGCCACGCCCCCCGACGAGATCTACGTGCTGCTGCCCGAGCAACTGCGCGACTACGGATTTATTTCGGATGCCGCGGAATAGCCCCTTGCCGCACCGCCCCCGACGACTTACCTCAGTCTGGTGACGGGTGCTGCCCTTCTCGTGAACGGTTGCATTCCGGTGGCCTTAAGCAATTCCGAGGGAGCTGGCTCTGTCCGGGCCCTGGTCCGGTTACCCGGCGCCCACCTGTAAAAACAGGTCCTCGGGAATGAGAGAACCAAACGGTTGCGTGCGGGCCCGTCACACCATCCGCACAAAAGCCCGTCAGTGGCGTGAAAGCGTTGCTTTTATGAGAAGCTTATCCTGATTTGTGCCGCGAAAGATCCTCGGGTCAGGCCCGCGCATGACGTTGGACTGGCGCGTAGGGTGGGTGAAAACCCACGCGTCAACCACGCAGGACACCACTCCGCCACCTTGTGAACTACGCAATCGGAAACGCCCTAGCGCTTGCTCCAGAACGGGCGCGCGCCCTGATCCGCCCGGACCGGGATCGTGGCATGATCCTGCCGCATCACATGCTGGCGCAATCCGCCGCCCGGGCCGTCATCGTCGTCATCGTCCTTCATCCGCATCACCGCAATGCCGAACTGCACGCCCGCAAAGACGATCCCGTTCGACACCCACAGCAGCAGAACCGCAAGCCAGCCCTTGTCGGAATGGCTGACGAGATGCCACAGGTTCGCGATATCGAACCACAGCAACATCCCCACGAACACCGCCGCAAGACCGAAACCGATGGCAACGTTCACGATATACATGGCGATAAGCTTGGGCATTGGACGACTCCCTTGCGCTGTGCACCTGACTGTAGCACATCGGCCCCGGTCCTCAAGAAAAAGACCCGGCACAATTGGCCGTTCATTGCCATACCGCCATGAAATGCCGTCCGACACCGGCCGCCGAACCCGTCAGCGGCCCGGCATAACCCGACATCCCCTCTGGCCTTCCGCAAACCCCTGCGCTATCTGGCGGGCCTGTAACCCCAGAGGCGCCAGATGTCCGAAACCCAAGCCTTCGAAAAACCCGGTCCCGTCGAGGCCGAACTGCGCTCCGCGATCTCTCCCACCGAAGAGATCATCGCCGAGGCGCGCGCGGGCCGCATCTTCATCCTCGTAGACCACGAGGACCGCGAGAACGAGGGCGACCTGGTGATCCCCGCCGAATTCGCCACGCCCGAGGTGATCAACTTCATGGCCACCCATGGCCGCGGTCTCATCTGCCTGCCCATGACGGCGCAAAGGATCGACCGCCTCGGCCTGCCCATGATGGCCGTCAACAATTCGTCCCGCCACGAAACCGCCTTCACCGTCAGCATCGAGGCCCGCGAGGGCGTCAGCACCGGCATTTCCGCGGCCGACCGGGCGCTGACCATCGCCACCGCGATCAACGAACAGAACACCCAGGCCCATATCGCCACGCCGGGGCACGTCTTTCCGCTGCGCGCGCGCAACGGCGGCGTGCTCGTCCGCGCCGGCCATACCGAGGCCGCCGTCGACATCTCGCGCCTCGCCGGCCTCAACCCGTCCGGCGTGATCTGCGAGATCATGAAGGACGACGGCACCATGGCCCGCCTGCCCGACCTGGTGGAATTCGCGCGGGCGCACGGCATGAAGATCGGCACCATCTCCGACCTCATCGCGTATCGCCACAAGCACGACAACCTCATCCGCGAGGTTCGGCGCGAGACGGTCACGTCGTCTCATGGCGGCGAATGGGACATGCGCATCTTCGCCGACCAGATCACCGATACCGAGCATGTCGTGCTGTCCAAGGGCGATATCACCGACGGCGAGCCGGTGCTCGCCCGCACCCACGCGCTCAACGCGCTCGAGGATGTGCTGGGCATCGGCCTTGACGCCAAATCCGAAGGCCCCACCGGCAAGCTGCCCCGCGCCATGAACATCATCGCCCGCGAAGGCCGCGGTGCCGTGTTCCTCTTCCGCCAGCCCCGGCCCTCCCTCGCCTCGGAAATGGAAGAGGACGACACGCCGCGCACCATCAAGCAGACGGGCCTGGGCGCCCAGATCATGTCCACGATGGGCCTGCACGAACTCATCCTCGTGACCGACAGCCCCAAGACCCGCTATCTCGGGCTTGACGCCTATGGCATCAGCATCGTCGGCACGCACCCCCTCAGCGAAGGATAACGCCATGGCCGGAACCGAATACACCCTGCCCCGCGCCACGTTCGACAAGCCCGTCAAGTTGCTGATCGTGGTCGCCCCCTTCTACCGCGACATCGCCGACATGATGATCGAAGGCGCCCGCGCCGAGATCGAGGCCTCGGGCGCCACGTTCGACCTCATCGAGGTCCCCGGCGCACTGGAAATCCCCACCTCCATCGGAATCGCCCAACGCCTCTCGAACTTCGACGGCTACGTCGCCCTCGGCTGCGTCATCCGTGGCGCCACCACGCATTATGAAACTGTGTGCAACGATTCCAGCCGCGGCATCACCCTGCTCGGCCTTCAGGGCCTGTGCATCGGCAACGGCATCCTCACGGTCGAAAACCGCGATCAAGCCATCGAGCGCGCCGACCCCAACCGGATGAACAAGGGCGCAGGCGCCGCCGCCGCCGCCCTGCACCTCGTTGCGCTCACCCGCAAATGGGGCACCCGCAAGGGCGTCGGCTTCAGGCCCGACGCCGAGGAACTGAGGCTCGCAGGCGCGCTCAAGGACAACCCCACCGCATGACCGAACTATCCGGCAACCAGAAACGCAAGATGCGCTCCGCCGCGCGGCTCTACGCCGTGCAGGCCCTGTTCCAGATGGAACATTCCAGCCAGTCCTACGAGAAGATCATCCGCGAGTTCCTCGATTTCCGCTTCGGGCAGGAATTCGAGGAGGGCATCGAGATGGCAGACGGCGATATCGACCTCTTTCGCAAGCTGGTCGAACAGGCCGTCAACTGGCAGTCGAAGATCGACCAGATGACCGACCGCGCCCTGGTGGCCAAATGGCCCATCGCCCGCATCGACCCCACCCTGCGCGCTCTCTTCCGCGCCGCCGGGGCCGAGTTCCTCGAGGGCGAAGCGCCCGTGAAGGTCGTCATTAACGAATTCGTCGACATCGCCCGCAGCTTCTATCCCGAAGGCAAGGAAGGCAGCTTCGTCAACGCGGTGCTCGACCACATGGCGCGCGAGGCGAAACCCGAGGCGTTCTGATCCGGGCCAAGCCCTTACCCTGCCCTCGCCGTCCCGGACCTGATCCGGGACCTCGAACGCCGGCGTAGGGTGGGGTTCCACCCCACCACACCGGCGTCCGCCTCACGCCTCTTCGTCCTCGCCCTGCTCCGCCGACCACGCGCCCGCCGCCTCGACCACGAAGGCCGAAGAGGCCGGCAGCACGCCCAGGTAACTCTCGGTCTCGTCCACCGGCGTCGCGGCCCGTTTCGTCATCCGGTAGGCGGCATAGGCCGCAATCGCCGCGAACGCCGCCGCCAGCACCAGCCAGAACGCCGCCGGCCCCACCACGTCCATCACCCAGCCTGCCGCCAGCGGGCCCAGGATGGCCCCGATCCCGAAGGTCAGCACCAGCCCGTCCGACGCCGCCGCCATGTCCTCGACCGGCAGATAGTCGTTGGTATAGGCCAAGAGCAGCGAATAAAGCGGCGTCGTTACCCCGCCCGTCAGGAACGCCGCCGCCATCAGCGGCCAGAACGTCCCGCCCATGGCCCAGCCCAGCAGGCAGAACGCAGCCCCCAGCGCCGCCGCGCCGAAGATCACCCTGCGCCGGTCGATCCGGTCCGACAGCCACCCGATGGGATATTGCAGCACCAGCGCGCCCCCGAACAGCATCGCGATGAAGAGCGCAATTTCGCCCTTGCCCATCCCGATCTGCGCGCCATAGACCGCGCCCATCCCCGATTGCGTGGCGTAAAGACTGCCCAGCAGGAATATCCCCACCGTGCCCAGCGGCGAGCCGGTGAACAGCTCCCGCAACGGCATCGCGCGGATCACCTCCGCCGCAGGCACCGGCGTCACCGACAGCAGGATCGGCGCGAACGACACCGACACCAGGATCGACGCCCCGATGAACAGCGACGCGCCCGCCGTCTCGCCCAGGTTCAAAAGCCCCTGCGCCCCGATGATGCCCAGCGTCTGCGCGATCATGTAGGCCGACAGGATCTTGCCGCGCGTCTCGTTCGTGGCCGCGTTGTTCAGCCAGCTTTCCGCGGTGACATAAATCCCCGACATGGCAAACCCGATCAGAACACGCAGCAGAGTCCACGCCCAGGGCTCGGCCAGCAGCGGAAAGGCGATCAGACCCGCCGACATGAAGCTGCCCAATGCCGCGAACACCCGCACATGCCCGACCCGCCGGATCAGCCGCGGCGCATAGCGCGCGCCCAGCAGAAAGCCTACGAAATAGCCCGAGGTCACCACCGCCAGCTCGGCCGAGGAAAACCCCTCGATATCCCCGCGCAACCCGATCAGCGTGAAATGCATCCCGTTGCCCAGCATGATCAGCACGATCCCGATCAGCAGCGCCCAGATCCCCGCAAAAGCCTGAAACATCGCGTGCCCCTTTTCGATTCGCCGGCCCGTCGACCCTGTCGTCACTCCTGCCAGGGTCACCCACCGCCGCCGTCCCAACGCCGCCGCTTTGGTGTGCCCCCGCGGCACCGTAGGGTGGGTGAAAACCCACCTTTGGTGGGTGACAACCCACGCGCGCCCCCTAATCCAGCTTCTCGCGCACCCGCTTGATCATCCACCACACCGCCACCACCACCGGCAGCGCTACGATCGCCGTCAGCATCTCCTTCGACAGCCCCGTCGGCTCGGTCAGCGGGTAGAGAAGATACCCCGCCAGCGACACCGCGTAATAACTGATCGCCACCACCGACAGCCCCTCGACCGTGCGTTGCAGCCGCAGCTGCATGTCCGCCCGCCGGTTCATGCTCTCCAGCACGTCCTGGTTCTGCGCGCTGCGCTCCACGTCCACCCGCGTCCGCAAGAGCTCGCCCGCCCGCATCGCCCGGTCCGACATCGCGTCCAGCCGTTCTTTCGTCGAAAGCACCGTGCGCATCGCCGGATCGTACCGCCGCATCATGAACTCGCCAAAGGTCTGCCGCCCGTCGAACCGCTCCTCGCGCAGCACTGTGATGCGCTGCTTGACGATCTGCTCATAGGCAGAGGTCGCCCCGAACCGATAGGACGACCGCGCCACCATCCCCTCCAGCTTGGCCGAGATCTCCAGCAGATCATCCAGCGTGTCCTCCGCGGCCACCGACCCGCCCGGCATGTTGCTGATCAGGTGCGTCAACCGCTCTTCCAGCGCGCCCATATCGGGGCGCATCTCGCCCACCCGGGCAAAGCCCAGCATCGACATGGTCTTGTAGGTCTCGATCTCGAACAGACGCTGCACCACGCGCCCCATCCGCCGCGTGCCGATCTCTTCCGAGGCATTGACCATGAACCGCAGGTGCCCCGCCGGATCGATTCTGAAATCACCCGCGACGATGGCGCTGTCATCCAGCACCCGCGCCACCGCCACGCTGTCGGCGACGAACCAGTCGTGGATGTTCTGCCGCACCGTGTCCTCGTCCTTGCGCGTCTCGATCCGCACGATGGCCGAGGTCATCCGGTGCCCCGGTGCCGCCTCCAGCCAGTCGGCAGGAAACACCTCGAACTCCGCCGGATCGAACGGCCGGTCGCTGACCCCGTCCCGGAACGCGGTATAGGTCACGAACTCGGTATGCTGCTCCCATTTCAGGTGGTGCTTGCCGATGTCGCCGGAATAATGCGAGGCGCCCGGCTTGGGATGCGCCGCGCCATAGCGATCCAGCAGCGCCGTCAGGTGGGTCAGGTCATCGCCCCGGTCCCGGCCCGCCGCCCCCTCGACCCGCTTGATCGCCAGGAATGTCCCCGTCGCCGGCGCGGTCAGGTTGGGAAAGGGTCGCGCGTGCAGCTCGTTCGACAACTCGAAGCGCAGGGGTGGTCTTCAATGGGCGGCATGGCTCTCGCGTCCTGGCAGATCCCGGCACTCTAACGATACGGCCCGGCGATGAAAATAGATTGAAACGCACTTTCAATGACTTAGCGGAATGCAGCCGTATACTGGCGCAAATTTAGCCATCTTCAATGGCACCTGCATCATCATCCATCTTGTCGCGTGAAATCAAGCGACCCTCGTAGGGTGGGTGAAACCCACGCGGGCCGACGTCCCAAGCCACGCAACACCTCCCAAACCATCCGTCCCGAACCTGGTCCGGGACCTCCGCCTCGGCCCCGACGAAAAAGGCCCGCCAGCCGGCTGACGCATTCCGCGCCGTGGGACACAAACCGTAGGAGTAGGCTCCGATAAGAATGGCCGCGATGAGAACCATCGCGGCCATTTTCTTGTGGTGAGAGACACGCATCTTACAAGATGGAGGGCTCTCGCAGGATCAGGTCCGGCCCGCCGGCTTCTCCTCGTCGGACGACAAGTCGGTCGGAATACCCAAAATCGCGGAAATCGGCACGACTTGCGCCTCCTGACTGCCGTCTTCCGGCGGGTCTATTGGTTGCGCGACGGCTTGGTCGGCTGGAGCTTTCCACGACCGGTCCAGCTTGGCACCCACCTTCGTGCCAGCATAGAGCCACGGCCGATAGAGCACGCGGTAGAGATCAGGCACATCTTCGCCTCCGCCCTTCCGGAGCTTGCGCGCATCCAGACCGTGGCGCATTGCCGGCGTGCGCTTCTGCGGCGAGCGCCGCGCGCGAGGCGGAAGCTGGACATACTCGTCTGTCCCCGGGATGCGGAGGGCCCGCGGCATCAGCTTCCCTGCCTTCGCGAAGTCGTCGATTTCCTCGTATGGCGGCGTATAGACCCTTGGCTCGAAGAAGTTGTAGTTGATCCGGAAGATGTTGATGATCGAGATCAGCATCGCAGGATTGAAGATCGCCCCCTGGACATAGGAACCGCCGATCCGTGCGCCTCCGCTCCCAGCTCTGTCCGCCAGGCTGAGGCGCTCGCGGAGCGAGTTCATGAAGGTGCTCGCCGGTTGCAGGGTCGCCTTGTAGACCCACGGCGCCAGCTCCCCGCGGACATCGGCATCGAGCGGGCCGTCGAACGGGATGTTCTTCAACTCCCGACGCAGATACCGCGGAAGGATCGGGAATCCGACCTTCTTGTCGAGTTCTCCGCTTGCCTGCCTAGGCGCAGACACCCAGAGCTTCGGAAATGCCGGGATCTGGTAGTACGATCCGGGATACGGGCCTATTCCACGCAGCGCAGGCTCCATATGGTCCGCGATGTAGGCTTCCGTGACGGTTCGGGCATCGGTCTCCGGGGAGAAGCGACCGGCATACATGCCGTCGTTGTGGAACTGACGGCGGTCCTTCTTGTATGCCTTCACTTTCCCGAGCTTCTCCGGCTTCGTCGTCTTCTTCTTGAACTTCATCGCCAACCAAACGAAGCGGTCCGGCCGGATGTCCTCTTCGAACACATGCGGAATGATATTGGGAAGGGTGGCTTCCAGCTCGGTCGTCAGGACAATCCGCCCCTTCGGTAGCATCTCCCTGAGAAGAACGAAGTGCGCGGCCTTCGTATAGAAGTCGTCGGTCGTCATTCCCTTGAACGAGCCGCGTTCGGCTCCGGTGTCCGCCGGGAATCCGAACCAGTCTTCAGCGATAACGCGGATGTCCTCCTTCATTCCGCTCACACGGACGGTGAGATCGTTCCTGGCCTTGATCTCAGCCTTTGATTTCTTAGGCATCCGGCGCCGCGCACGCACACGGAAGGCTTCCAGCTCATTGACGCAGGCCGCGAAGAACTGTGGCTCATGCAGCCGCCCGGTTGGCCGCTGCCAGGAGAACTTCGGCGCAGATCCGAACTTGCTGCCAGGGTAGCTCTGCGAGAGGTTTCTCGGACCTCCCTGGCCGTCGGTGTAGGTCTCGTTGAAGAGGTCCAGGGGTTTGACGCGCGGGTCGAAATCGACATCCATTCGATAGACATACCCGCTCTTCGCGTCCGCCGTGATGGCGCAGTTGAGTTTCGTGTTGCGCTGATCGGTCGCCGTCTCCCAGTTCACGGTGAGGACCATGTCGTCGTGGCTGAGGCAGTGCTCTACCTGCTGACCGCTGCGTTCCACCTTTTCCCGCCAACGGCGGAGCATCTCTCGCTCATAGGCGAGGAACACCCCTTCCAACCAGGCAATGCGATCGTAGATCCGGGAGAAGCCGATCGTCTTGCCGGTGGCCGCTGTGCCCAGCATGCGCTGCATGTCGGTGATGCCGGCGCTGTTCAGCACCGCCCCGAGAATCCGCAGGTTGTCCGCGGTCGTCTTTTGCCCCGCGTGCGGCAGCGAGATCGAGAACCGGGCGCCCTTCTTGCCTTTGCAGGGCTTGTGCAAGACCCGAACGGCCTTCGGTGTGGCCTTCGCCTTCGTGGCCTTGCCCTTGCTGTCGCGGGTCCGCTGATGTGCGCCATTCAGCGAGAACTCGTCCGGAGCCGCAAGGAAGCGGGTGCCACATGCACCACAGCCGGGTCCGTCCAGGATTCCGTTGTGATTGCGCAGGCGGGAAACCTCCTCATCGAGGTGTGCGGGCGATACGAGCGAGAAGGCGCTATTGCAGACCTTTCGTTCGAAGGTATGCCCTTGGCAGCGCACCGTCCGCTGGTCGGCCCATAAATGAGGGGCGCGGCGATACTGGAACGCGCAACTGACCCGCCGATGCTTCTTGTCCGCGCCCGAGAGCTTGTATGCGCCCGGGCCGTGTTTTGCGACGATATCCAGTTGCTCCTCGGTGAGTTCAGGGCGGGCCTCTTCCCAGGCTTTCCTGCGCACGGCCGAGTCCGAGAGCGGCTGTCCGAAGTTGGAGCAGTCCGGATTGGCGCAGGTGTTGAGATGATACTTGCCCGCGCCCGGATAGAGCTGAGAAAGCTTGAAGTTGAAAGTCGCCAAACTTGCCATTCGGAACCTCGTCTTTCGCGGGTTCCGCCTCGAGTCGTTTTCCGACCAAAGAGCAGATTTTCCGCGGGGTTAGGAGTCTCACGATGCGGAAATCTCCGCGTGTCCTCCGGAGAGAACGGTCAAGCTTGCGGCGTAAGAACATTGGCTCTATGTTCGGAAACAGAAGGAAAAAGAGCCGAAAGGGCTCCATTTTCTGCTGGCAAGGGGCTGCCAGATGTGTGCGAGACTATTTTCTCGCACATCTTCTGCCTGATGCAGCTCAGGCGCGTTTCAAATCTTTCAGTAAATCAATAGCCTGCCGCGTTTCCGCGACAGGCTTGGTTGTGGCTACGTCCCACCGGACGGAATGCGTCACCAGCCGGCGGGCCCTTTCCAATTCCCTGTAACCGGGCCTTACCCGATCTTCGACAACAGCGCCGTCACGCTGTCCTTGGCGTCGCCATAGAACATCCGCGTGTTGTCCTTGAAGAACAGCGGGTTCTCGATGCCGGAATAGCCCGTGCCCTGCCCGCGCTTGGACACGAACACATTCTTGGCCTTCCAGACCTCCAGCACCGGCATGCCGGCGATGGGGCTGTTGGGGTCGTCCTGTGCCGCCGGGTTCACGATGTCGTTCGAACCGATCACGATCACCACGTCGGTGTCCGGGAAATCCTCGTTGATCTCGTCCATCTCCAGCACGATGTCATAGGGCACCTTGGCCTCGGCCAGAAGCACGTTCATGTGCCCCGGCAGACGCCCCGCCACGGGGTGGATGGCGAACCGCACGGACTTGCCCTGCGCCCGCAGCTTGTTGGTCAGCTCGCTGACCGCCTGCTGCGCCTGCGCCACCGCCATGCCGTAGCCCGGCACGATGATCACGCTGTCGGCCTCGTTCAGCGCATTGGCCACGCCGTCGGCGTCGATCGGCACCTGCTCACCCTCGACCTCCGCCGCCGGACCGCTGGAACCGCCGAAGCCGCCCAGGATCACGCTGACGAAGGACCGGTTCATCGCCTTGCACATGATGTAGCTCAGGATCGCACCCGACGAGCCCACCAGCGCGCCCACCACGATCAGGAGGTCGTTGCCCAGGCTGAAGCCGATGGCGGCCGCCGCCCAGCCGGAATAGCTGTTCAGCATCGAAACCACCACGGGCATGTCCGCGCCGCCGATCCCCATGATCAGGTGATAGCCGATGAAAAGCGCCAGCAGGGTCAGAACGACCAGCGTCCAGCTGCCCGACCCGCTCAGGTACATGATCGCCAGCACCAGCGACAGGCCCGCCGCGACGGCGTTCAGGATATGCCCGCCCGGCAGCTTCTTGGCCGCGCTATCGACCTTGCCGGCCAGCTTGCCATAGGCAATCACCGACCCGGTGAAGGTCACCGCGCCGATCCAGATGCCCAGCACCAGCTCGACCTTGAGGATGGTCACTTCCACCGCCGTCTTCTTGGCGACGATCGCGGCGAACCCGCTGAACTGCTTGGCAAAGGTCACGCCTTCCGCCGTCACTTCCTCGGGCCGCGGGAAGCGAAGGCCCGCCTCGGCGAACTCGGCGGCGACGCGCCCCAGTTCGATATCCGCGTTGAAGCCCACGAACACCGCCGCGAGACCCACCAGGGAGTGCATGATCGCCACCAGTTCCGGCATCTGCGTCATCTGCACCTTCGTGGCCAGCTGATAGCCCACCACCGCGCCGCCGGCGATCATGATCAGCGACACCAGCCACAGCCCGGCACCGGGACCGATCAGCGTCGCCAGAACGGCAATTGCCATGCCGGCAATGCCATACCACACCGCGCGTTTCGCGCTTTCCTGCCCCGACAGACCGCCCAGGCTGAGGATGAAGAGAACTGCCGCGACCGCATAGGCCGCAATGGTAAATCCGAAATCCATCGTCCCTTACCCCCTTACGATTTCTGGAACATGGCGAGCATGCGCCGTGTCACCAGGAAGCCGCCGAAAATGTTGATCGCCGCCATGAAGATGCCAAGACCGGCCAGCAGCGTGATGAGGTAGGAGGTCGAGCCGATCTGCGTCAGCGCCCCCAGGATGATGATCGACGAAATCGCATTCGTCACCGCCATCAGCGGCGTGTGCAGGCTGTGCGCCACGCCCCAGATCACCTGGAACCCGATGAACACCGACAGCACGAAGACGATGAAGTGCTGCATGAAGCTCGCCGGCGCCACGGTGCCGACCAGCAGCACCAGGAACGCCCCGATGCCCAGCAGGGCCACATGGCTCTTCGTCTGCTTCTTGAAGGCCGCGACTTCCTGCTCCCGCCGCTCCTCGGGGGTCAGTTCGCGCGGCTTCTCCTTCTTCGGGGCCGCGGCAATCGCGGCCACCTTCGGCGGCGGCGGCGGATAGGTGATCTCGCCTGCGTGGGTGACCGTCGCGCCTCGGATCACGTCGTCTTCCATGTTGTGATCGACCTTGCCGTCCTTATCGGGCGTCAGGTCGGTCATCATGTGACGGATGTTGGTCGCATAAAGCGTCGAGGACTGCGTCGCCATCCGGCTCGGGAAGTCGGTGTAGCCCACGATCGTCACGCCGTTGTCGGTGACGATCTTCTCGTCCTTCTGCGTCAACTCGCAGTTGCCGCCCCGCTCGGCGGCCAGGTCCACGATGACCGAGCCGTTCTTCATCATCTCGACCATGTCCTTGGTCCACAGGACCGGCGCGGGCCGGTTCGGGATCAGGGCCGTGGTGATGACGATGTCCATCTCGGGCGCCATCTCGCGGAATTTTTCCAGCTGCTTTTCCTGGAACTCGGGGCTGGACGGCGCGGCGTACCCGCCGGTCGACGAGCCATCCTGCTGCTCCTCCTCGAAATCCAGGAACACGAACTCGGCGCCCATCGATTCGATCTGCTCGGCCACTTCGGGGCGCACGTCGAACGCATAGGTGATCGCGCCCAGGCTGGTCGAGGTGCCGATCGCGGCAAGACCCGCGACGCCCGCGCCGACCACCAGCACCTTGGCCGGCGGCACCTTGCCCGCGGCCGTCACCTGGCCGGTGAAGAACCGGCCGAAATTGTTGCCCGCCTCGATCACGGCACGGTAGCCCGCGATGTTGGCCATGGACGACAGCGCATCCATCTTCTGTGCACGGGAAATCCGCGGCACCGCCTCCATCGCGATGACGGTCGCGCCCTTCTCGGCGGCGATCTTCATCTGCTCTTCGTTCCCGCCCGGGTTGAAGAAGGAAATAAGGGTCTGGCCCTTGGTCAGGCGCTTGACCTCGGTATCCGTGGGGACGCGCACCTTGGCAATGATGTCACAGGCTTTCCACAGGGCCGCCGGCGACTTGATGATCTCGACACCGGCCTCCTTGTAATCCGCATCCGTGAAACCCGCGCGCTCTCCCGCGCCGGTCTCGATGGCGCATTCATGGCCCAGTTTCTGAAGTTGCAAGGCCGAGTCCGGCGTCATCGCAACGCGCGCCTCACCTTCCATCACCTCTTTTGGTGTTCCGATCTTCAACTTTCACTCCCCCCGTTTTCTGACGGTCACATGTGGCGGCCTCTCGGCCTGTCGTTTTCTGTACCCTAAGGGTCGGGCACGGCTTATCACACAAATTTTACCCGCTTGGAATGTAGCGATTGTCGCATCCTGTCAAATCACCATCGTGTCTTTCCATAGTATTGCGCAAAATTCATTCGAAACTTTCGTCGCAGCCGGTCTCTCCGGGCCGTATGTTCGGAATCGCCCGAAAGCTGGTATAGAGTATACCAGATGGCCTTGCCAGCCTTTCCAAACCGGCTCTTGGCAAGCCGCGCGCCCTGCGGCACAGTTGCGCTCATGACGCTCACAGGAAAACACGCCCTCGTCACCGGCGGGGGCACCGGCATCGGTCTCGCCATCGCCCGCGCCCTGCAGGACAACGGCGCCACCGTCACCATTACCGGTCGCCGCGCCGAGGTTCTGAACGAGGCCGCCGGCGCCCACGGCCTGCACCCACAAGTCATGGACGTACGCGACGAAGCCAGCGTGGTCGAAGGCATCGCCGCCTCCGTCGCCGCGCGCGGCCCTATCCAGGTCTGCGTGCCCAATGCCGGCATCGCCGAAGGCCGCAGCCTGTCGAAGACCGACACCGATTTCTGGCACCGCACCATGGCCACCAATCTCGACGGCGCATTCTGGACCATCCGCAGCGCGATGGCCTCGATGAAGGGCACCGACTGGGGCCGCGTTGTCGCGATCTCTTCCATTGCGGGCCTGCGCGGTCTCAAGGGTGCGGCCGCCTATTCCGCCTCCAAGCACGGGCTTATCGGCCTCATCCGCGCCCTTTCCGAGGATTACATGGGCAGCGCCTTCACCTTCAACGCGGTCTGCCCTGGCTATGTCGATACCGACATCATCACCCGAAACGTGGACGCCATCAGCGCCCGCGCCGGAGTCGATGCCGACACCGCCCGTTCGATGATGGTGGACGCCAACCGCCACAAGCGCCTGATCGCCCCCGACGAGGTCGCCGCCGCCGTCACCTGGCTTTGCGGTCCGGGGTCCGAAAGCGTCAACGGCCAGACCATCGAAATCGCCGGCGGCCAGGTCTGACAATGCTGCCCCGCGACGCGTTCATGGACTTCTGCGCGTCGCTTCCCGCCAGCACCCATGTCGTGCAATGGGGCAACGCCGACGTCTGGAAAGTCGGCGGCAAGGTCTTTGCCATCGCCGGCTGGAACGACGGGCACGACGCCTACACCTTCAAGGCCTCCGACATCGCCTTTGAGGTTCTGCAGGATCAGCCGGGTATCCGCCCGGCGCCCTACCTCGCCTCACGCGGGATGAAATGGTTGCAGGTCCACACCGATCCGGGCCTGTCCGACGACAGCCTTCGCGAGCATATCAAGGCCTCCTACGACATGGTCGTGGCCGGTCTGACCCGCAAGAAACGGGCGGACCTGGGTCTCTGAGCCCCCCACCACGTCAGCAAATTGCCTCAATTCATCTAAAATTCGCCTGAAACTTCCCGTCTTCCGGCCACGGACGCTCTGTATCCATTCCGGAAACAAAGGGCGCGCGAGCAGTCGAAACGCGCCCATGGGTCACGCGGCCAGAGACCTCGGATCCACCGGACAAAGAGGCAGGAAAACATGGCCACGTACACGGTCAATTTCTACAATTACAACCCGGCGGGCAACATCCCCACCGGCACGGGCAGCACCTTCACCTGGGGCGGACCCGGCACCGCCGCGGGGCGCGCCACCATCACCGACAACGAACCCGGCATTCAGGAATTCACCCTCGACGACGACAGCGCCGGCGGTGAAACCGCAACCGCGACCGTCACCCTGGGCAACAACACATCGGTCAACACCACCGTCGATGCCGAGCTTGTCTGGACCTTGCGCGATACCGTCACCGGCCAGACCTTCCAGGTCATCCAGTTCGATGTCGAGAACGGCGCCGCCGCCGGGCTCTATACCCTGTCCGAGGTGCCGCTGGTGGCCGGGCGCAGCTACCAGGTGCAGGCCTACGACAGCAACCCCAACGCCGCTGCGGGCGACATCGCCTTCAGCGCGCAGGACTACACCGACCAGATCGTCGACGGCACTGAAGGCGACGACACCATCGACGGCAGCTATACCGGCGACCCCCAGGGCGACGTGGCCGATGGCGGCGACGGCACCGGCGCGGGCCTCAACGCCGACCTCATCCATGCCGGCGCCGGCAATGACAGCGTCGTGGCAGGGCTGGCCAACGACACCGTCTATGGCGGCTCGGGCAACGACACCATCCTCGGCGGCTCCGGCAACGATCTCATCTACGGCGACAGCGACCCGCGCGAGAGCAGTTCCTCCGGCGGTACCAACACCGTGGGCAGCAACTTCACCGTCATCAGCCTCGGCTCGGCCCCCGATGTGGACCCGACCGAAACCAACACCGCCAGCGAAAACGCCGCCAACCTGCTGGGCAGCTACGGCGACGCCGGCAACCCGCTCTTCCAGCAGTTCCTCGACGCCCAGACCTTCGACAGCAACAGCGACGGCACGCTGCAGGACAACGACAACAGCCAGACGCCCGAGAACATCGTCATCGGCGGCACGACCTACCAGATCGATTCCGGCATGGTCTACAACGCCACCGTCACCTTCACCGACGGGCTGTCCGAGAATTTCACCGCCGTGGTCGTCCAGACCACCAGCGGCGACGTCTTCATGCTGCCCGAACTGACCAACAACGCCGACAACGCGATACTCACCAGCAAGCCGATCCAGTCGATCACGCTCAACGGCGTCGACAACGCCAGCGCGACCATCGGCGCCAACCGGCTCGATGCCGACTACCGGCTCGGCGACGGCACCCCCGGCGACGACAGCATCGACGGTGGCACCGGGAACGACACGATCTATGCCGAGGGCGGCTCCGACACCGTGACGGGCGGCGACGGCAACGATGTCATCTACGGCGACGAGGCGCCGGTCGCGGGGCAGTGGGACTATCAGGTCTACAACTACGATTTCACGGCCGCCAACGGTCAGGCCTTCAACATCGAGTCGGGAACGCTTGTCGGCTCGGGACAATCGAATGGCTTCAATTCGGCGACGCTCGTGCACGACGCCCGTGGCACGACCGGCGACGCCAATGACTTCGGTGTGATCTACACCTCGCAGTTCCTGGCGTCCCAGAACGGAACCTACACGTTCTCGACAACCTCGGACGACGGCTCGACCATCCGGCTGCTGGATGAAAACGGCGACCCCTGACCTTCACCAACCAGGGCGGCAGCACGGCCGATTTCATGAACAACGACTTCCACCAGGGCGCGACAACCCGGTCGGGCACCGTCGAGCTGGAAGCCGGACGCATATACACCATAGAGGTCCGGCACTGGGAAAACGCCGGGGCCGAAGTCATCTCGGGGCAGGTCACGAGCCCGAGCGGCACAACCGAGGCCCTTGCCAGCAGCAGCCAGGTCATTGGACCGCGCGTCGCTTCCGGCGGCGACGACAGCCTGAGTGGCGGTGCCGGCAACGATGTCATCTTCGGCGGCGCCGGAAATGACACGCTGATCGGCGGCACCGGCGCCGACAGCCTCTACGGCGGGCTTGGCGATGACGAGATGTACCTGGCCGAGGGCGATATCGCCTTTGGCGGTGATGGCGACGACCTCTTCGTGCTGGGCGACCTGGGCGAGGCCGGTTCCGGCACCATCACCATCGTCGGCGGCGAGGGCGGCGAGACCAATGGCGACACGCTGCGCCTGACGCCCGACGTCAGCCGTAACGACATCACCTTCTCCAACACCGATGACGACACCGGCGGCCTCTCGGGCACCTTCGTGCTGCCAGACGGCACCGTCGTGAATTTCTCGGAAATCGAGAACATCATCTGTTTCACCCCCGGCACCCGCATCCTGACACCCCAGGGCGAGCGCCCCATCGAAACCCTGCGCCCGGGCGACCTCGTGATCACCCGCGACAGCGGTCCCCAGCCAATTCGCTGGCTCGGCCACCGCACCGTCATCGGCCGCGGCAAGTTCGCGCCCATCGCCGTCAATTCCACCATAATGGACGGCGCCCCCCGCCCGCTCCTGGTCTCGCCACAGCACCGGCTCCTGTTCTCGGGCTACCGTGCCCAGCTTCTCTTTGGCGAAAGCGAGGTTCTCGTGGCCGCCAAGCACCTGGTCGACGGGATCGACGTGCGCATCGCCGAACGCCGGCTGGTGACCTATTTCCACATGATGCTCGACCGGCACGAGGTGGTCTATGCCGAAGGAGCCGCCACCGAAAGCTTCCACGCCGCCGATGTCGGCATCGGCGCGCTCTCGGATGCCTCGCGCGAGGATATGTTCCGTGTCTTCCCGCACCTGCGCGGCGACCTTTCGGCCTATGGCGACACCGCCCGCATGTGCCTGCGCGCCCACGAGGCGCGCCTGTTGGTCGAACCCCGCACGGCACTCGCCATGGTCGCGTGATAAAGCCTTAAATTTTAACGGAATATCCAAGTCTTGCCACATTCCGCCCGAATTCCCGTCAAGCCCGGATCCTAGTGTCGTGTCCAGCGTCGGCCAGTGAACGAACCGGCACAGACAAACCGAATCGAGCAGTGACAATGGTGACAAGGGTCAACAAACGCCCCCGTCAAAGGGCCTCGTGCGACGCGTCGCGCGCGCAGGTGCGGATTGCGCCATGACCACGTATACCGTCACCGCGGCCAACTGGAACGACCCGCTCTTCTGGGCATCGATCAGCGAGGCGTCGGGCGGCCACATGCTCGATTTCTCCGGCCTTGCCGCGAACTTCGACGTGATCGTCGACAAGGCCACCGGCACGGTCACGCTGACCGACGGCGCCACGACCTTCACCGTGGCCGAGGCCGGCTACGGCGGCAGTTCCGACGCCACTTTGGGCGGCGGCACGCTGTGGGACTATTTCGCGACGCTCGGCTTCGGCGGCGGCGATCAGGCGATCACCGGCGATGCCGCGGCCGAAGCCATCACCACAGGCGCGGGCGACGACACGATCGACGCTGGCGGCGGCAACGACACCATATTTTACGGCGACGGTGCCGACACGGTACGTGGCGGCGACGGCGACGACCGCATCGACGACGCCGCGGGGATCAACTCCACCTCTACCGGCAGCCGCGTCGACGCCGGCGCGGGCAACGATACCGTCTTCGGCGCCGCCGGTGACGACACGCTGCTTGGCGGCACCGGGAATGACCGGCTGGATGGCGAGGCCGGAACCGACCACATCCAGGGCGGCGCCGGGGCCGACACGATCTCGGGGGGCGCCGGGAACGACCGTATCGCGTCGGACGACTTCACCGCCACCGGCCCCAACCTGATCGTCAACGGCTCGTTCGAGGACACCACCGGCATGACGGCGGCCTCCTTCGGCCATCAGGGCACCGGCGGCAGCATTCCCGGCTGGACCGACAGCGGCGGCAACAGCGTCGATTATCACAACGACGGGCGCGGCGGCCTTTCCGCCACGGACGGCGCGAACTGGCTCGACATGGAAGGAGGCGGGGGCCAGCAGCTGGCGATCTCGCAGACCGTTGCCGGACTCCAGCCCGACGACGTCTACCAGCTCAGCTTCGATATCGGCGACAAATCCGACGGCAACGATGGCACCGCGCTCGACAACACAGTCGACGTCTACTGGAACGGCGAACTGCTCGACAGCATCGATCCTCCCGACGGCAACTGGCAGACCTACACCTACCACGTGACCGGCGCCTCCGGCGACGGCACCGGCACGCTCGAGTTCCGTGGCGCGGGCGCCACCGATTCCGAGGGTGCCTCAATCGATTCCGTCTCGCTCCACGCCACGACAGAGGCCGCGGGCGCAGCCGACTCCGTCACCGGCGGCAGCGGCGACGACGTGATCTTCACCGGTGCGGGCGACGATACCGCCACCGGCGGCAGCGGCGCCGACACCATCCATGCCGGCACCGGCGCAGACACCGTCTCGGGCGGCTCGGACGCGGATAGGATTCTGATCGCCGATGGCTTCGGCAACGATTCGATCACCGGCGGCGAGGGCGTCACCACCGGCAGCGACAGCGACACGATCGACGGCAGCGGCCTCTCCGGCCCGGTCACCCTGACCCTGTCCGGCAGCGAGGCCGGCACCCTCACCGATGGCACCGACACGCTCTCCTTCACCGAGGTCGAGAACGTCTTCACCGGCGCGGGCGACGACAACCTCGATGCCTCCGCCGACAGCGTCGGTCTCGGCCTCTTCGGCGCGGACGGCGATGACACGATCACCGGCGGCAGCGGCGCCGATCACATCGAGGCGGGCACCGGCGCCGACCGGGTCGCGGGTGGCGGCGGCGACGACACCATCGACCTCGGGGCGCATGACGGCGCGCCCGACACGCTGGCCTTCTCCGATGGCGACGGCGCCGACGTCATCGCCGGCTTCGAAGGCCCCGTCGACAACGGTGACGGCACCTTCACGGGCCGCGATCAGCTCGACCTCTCCGGTGCCACCGACGCGGCAGGCAACCAGATCAACACCCGCGACATCACCGTCGGCGATGACGGCTTCGGCAACGCGCTTCTGTCTCTGCCCAACGGCGACAGCATCACCCTTGTCGGCATCGCCCCCGCCGATGTCGCCGACGCGGACGCTTTCGCCGCCATGGGCGTCCCCGCCCCCGACGACATCGTCGAGGGCACGTCCGGCGCCGACAGCATCGACGCCACCTATACCGGCGACCCCGAGGGCGACGCTATCGACGCCGGCGACAATGCTGCGGGCACCGACGCTGACCGGGTCGAGGCGGGCGCGGGCGACGACACCGTTGTGGCTGGTGCGGGCAACGATACGATCTACGGGCGCGACGGCAACGACAGCCTGCTGGGCGGAGACGGCAACGACCTGCTGGATGCCCGCGGTGGCAACGGCTACGGACTGCCCGACACAGGTTACAACGACCCGGCCAATCCCGGCCTGAATTACGCCGCCGACAGCAACCCCTTCGACGACCGCGACATCGTCGATGGCGGCGGCGGCGATGACAGGATCCTGACCGGCGACGACAACGACGTCATCACCGGCGGCGCGGGCGACGACACCATCGACGCGGGCTTTGACGCCGACAGCATCACCGGCGACGCCGGCGCCGACGAAATCGAGGGCAACGCCGGGCGCGACACCGTCGACGGCGGCACCGGGAACGACCTCATCTACGGCGACATCTCGGCCTCCAACCCGCTCTACCCGTATTACCCGCTCTACAACCTGCCCAATGATGGCACCGACCGGAACCCCGACGACCACGCCGACAGCATCCTCGGCGGCGACGGCGACGACACCATCTTCGGCCAGGACGACGACGACACCATCTCGGGCGGCCAGGGCCACGACGTGCTCGACGGCGGTCTGGACGACGACGTCATCTCCGGCGGCGACGGCGACGACAGCATCATCCTCTCCGACAACTTCGGCAACGACACCATCGACGGTGGCGCACTGTCGGAAACCGGCGGCGACACGCTGGATGCCAGCGGCATGACCCAGGACGTGGTGCTGGATCTCGGGCAGAACGGCGCCGCCGACCCCGAATCCGGCCTCATCGCCGACGGCATCGATTTCGCCACCTTCACCGAGATCGAGAATATCACCCTGGGCGCCGGCAACGACCTCGTCTTCGGCTCCGCCGAGGCCGACAGCGTCAGCACCGGCGCGGGCGACGACACGATCGACGGCGGCACCGGCGCCGACAGCTTCGACGCAGGTGCCGGCAACGACAGCATCACCGTCGACCAGGGCGATACCGTGCAGGGTGGCGTCGGCGACGACACGTTCCGCCTTGCGGATCTCGACACCACCGGCACCGGCAACGCCGCCATCGACATCACCGGGGGCGAAGGCGCCGAGACGAACGGCGACACGTTGATCCTGACGCCCGATGTCTCCTACGGCGACCTTCTGTTCTCCGACAGCGATCCCGGCACCGGCATGTCGGGCAGCTTCACCATGGCCGACGGCACGCCCGTCACCTTTTCGGAAATCGAGAACATCATCTGCTTCACCCCCGGCACGATGATCCTCACCAGTCACGGCGACCGCCCCGTCGAGACGCTTCAGGTGGGCGACATGGTCGTCACCCGCGACCAGGGCCTGCGCCCGATCCGCTGGGTGGGCGCGCGCACCGTTCGGGGCCACGGCCGCTTCGCCCCCATCCGCGTCGGCGCCAATGCGCTCGATCCCACGCGCAAGGGGCTGCTGGTCTCACCCCAGCACCGCATCCTCTACACCGGCTACCGCGCCGAGCTTCTCTTCGGCGAGTCCGAGGTGCTGGTGCCCGCCAAGCACCTTGTCGACGGGCGCGACGTCTTGCGCCAGCCCTGCGACGAGGTCACCTATATCCACCTGATGTTCGACCACCACGAGGTCATCTACGCCGAAGGCTTCGCCACCGAAAGCTTTCACGCCGGCGATGTCGGCCTCGATGCCATCGAAGAGGCCGCGCGAGAAGAGCTGTTCGCCCTCTTCCCCGAACTGCGCACGGCCCCCGGCCATCACCTGGAAACCGCCCGCACCTGTCTCAAGAAACACGAGGCCGCCCTGCTGATCGAAGATACCGACGGCCCGCATTACTGAGCCAAGCTGCCGTCTTGCGCCGCAGGCTTCCCGCCTCAGGCCGAGCGCAGCGCTGGCCCCCGCTCACCTGCCTGCCACGCGCGCGCCGCATCGCCCAGCGCCTCGAACAGGCACCGGCTCACCGAATCGTTCGCCGCGTTCCACTCCGGGTGCCACTGCACCGCCAGCGCAAAGCCCGGCGCGCCTTCGATGTAGACGGCCTCAGGGGTGCCATCGGGGGCACATCCGTCGATCACGACGCCCTTACCTTCCCGGATGATTCCCTGCCCGTGCAGCGTGTTGGTCATCACCTTCTGCGACCCCATCAGCCGGTGAAACACCCCGCCTTCGACAAAGCTCACCTCGTGGCGCAGCGCGAACCGTTCCTCCAGCGTGCCGTCGGGCGGCATCCGGTGATTGTCCCGGCCCGGCAGTTCGCGGATCTCCGGGTGCAGCGTGCCGCCCAGCGCCACGTTCACCTCTTGGAACCCCCGGCAGATCCCCAGGATCGGCTGCCCCTTGGCCACGCAGGCCCGCACCAGAGGCAGGGTCAGGGCATCACGCTCGCGGTCGAAGGCGCCATGCGCCTCGGTGGGTGCCTCGCCATACTCCTCGGGGTGGATGTTGGGCCGCCCCCCGGTCAGCACGAAACCGTCGCAGATCTCCATCAACTCCTCGACGCTTACCAGCGCGGGGTCGCTTGCCACCAGCATGGGAATACAGTCGGACACTTCCGACACCGCCTCGGAATTCATCCGCCCCACCGCGTGCACGGGATAGCGGTCGTCGATGGAATAACTGTTGCCGATAATGCCGATAACGGGACGCGTCATGTCTATCCTTCACCTGCTGTCGTTGCGACTTAAGGATAATATCCCGAACCAATAAGAAAACCTCAACAGGCGCACAAGAGGGACTGCAAATTTGCCGCCCTGTTAACCGTTTCCCAAGTCCCGTCGCCTAGTTTCAGGGCGCAGGCGGAGGCACCAGACCCTCGCGGGCGCCACTTCGCATCCCGGCGCCGGGGGGCTGGGGGCGTCCGTCTGTACCTGCACCCCCGTTTCCACGTTGCCTCCCCTTTCGCATCGCCCTACCCTCCGCACGAACCTTCTCAGACGGAGAGACACGCGATGAAAGACGCCGCCCCCCAGCCAATCTACCTGGCCGATTACACGCCCCCCGCGCATCTGGTCGATCATGTCTCGCTCACCTTCCGTCTCGACCCGGAAAAGACCCGCGTTCTCAGCCGGATATCCTTTCGCCCCAACCCCGGCGGCCCCGGCGGCCCCCTGCGCCTCGACGGCGAACAGTTGACGCTCGTTTCCGCCCGCATCGACGGCGACGAGGTCACGCCCGAGGTCACGGCGCGCGGCCTGACCGTCCCCGCCCCCGACGCCCCCTTCACCTTCGAGGCCGAGGTCGAGATCGCGCCCGCGGGCAACACCGCGCTCGAAGGTCTCTACATGTCGAACGGCATGTACTGCACCCAGTGCGAGGCCGAGGGCTTTCGCAAGATCACCTATTACCCCGACCGCCCCGACGTGATGGCCACCTTCGACGTCCGCATCGAGGGCGACGAGAAAATCAAGCTCTCCAACGGCAACCCCGGCGACGCGGGCGACGGTTTCGCCGAATGGCACGACCCATGGCCCAAGCCCGCCTATCTCTTCGCGCTGGTGGCCGGCGATCTGGTCAACCACCCCGGCACGTTCACCACGAAATCCGGCAAGGAGGTGGAGCTCAACATCTGGGTCCGCCCCGGCGACGAACACAAATGCGCCTTCGGCATGGAGGCCCTCAAGAAGTCCATGAAATGGGACGAGGATGTCTATGGCCGCGAATACGACCTCGACATCTTCAACATCGTCGCGGTCGACGATTTCAACATGGGCGCGATGGAAAACAAGGGGCTGAACATCTTCAACTCCTCCGCCGTGCTGGCCAGCCCGGAAACCTCGACCGACATGAATTTCCAGCGGATCGAGGCGATCATCGCGCACGAATATTTCCACAACTGGACCGGCAACCGCATCACCTGCCGCGACTGGTTCCAGCTTTGCCTCAAGGAGGGCCTCACCGTCTTCCGCGACGCCCAGTTCACCGCCGACATGCGCTCCGAACCCGTCAAGCGCATCGACGACGTCATCACCCTGCGCGCGCGGCAATTCCGCGAGGACAACGGGCCACTCGCACACCCCGTCCGCCCCGCCAGCTTTGTCGAGATCAACAATTTCTACACCGCCACCGTCTACGAAAAAGGCGCCGAGCTGATCGGGATGCTGAAAACGCTCGTCGGCGACGAAGCCTATTACAAGGCGCTCGACCTCTACTTCACGCGCCACGACGGCGACGCCGCCACGATCGAGGATTGGCTCAAGGTGTTCGAGGACACCACCGGCCGCGACCTCTCCCAGTTCAAACGCTGGTACGAGGACGCCGGCACCCCCCGCGTCTCGGTCACCGACGATTTCGCGGACGGCACCTATACTCTCACTTTTGAGCAGCACACGCCCCCCACCCCGGGACAGGACGACAAGCCCCCCCGCGTCATCCCCATCGCGGTCGGTCTTCTCTCGCCCAACGGCGACGAGGTTCAGCCCACCAAGGTGCTCGAAATGACGGAAGCCAAACAAAGCTTCACCTTCGACGGCCTGTCGTCGAAACCCATCCCCTCGATCCTCCGCGGCTTCTCCGCGCCGGTGATCGTCGAGCGCGAAACCACCAACGCCGAACGCGCCTTCCTGCTCGCCCACGACACCGACCCCTTCAACAAGTGGGAGGCGGGCCGCGACCTTGCCCGCGACGCCCTCATCGCCATGATCCGCGACGGCGCCGCACCGGACGAGGCCTATATCGACGCCGTGCACACCATGGCCCGCGACGACAGCCTCGACCCGGCCTTCCGCGCCCTCGCCCTCGGCCTGCCCAGCCAGGACGACCTCGCCCAGACGCTTTTCGACACCGGCACCACCCCCGACCCGCAGGCCATCTGGGACGCCATCGAGACCTTGCGCCACGCCCGCGCCGAGCGGATGCAGGACACCGCCACGCGCCTTTACGCCCAGTTCCAGGTGTCCGAGCCCTACCGGCCCGATGCCGAACAATCCGGCGCCCGGTCGTTCGCCAACGCCGCCCTCAGCCTGATCAACCGGCTCGACGGCGGCGCACAGGCGCAAAAGCAGTTCGACACCGCCGACAACATGACCCAGCAGCTTGCCGCCTTTTCCTGCCTGCTCCAGGCCGGCAAGGGCGCGGCGGCCACGCAAACCTTCTATGACCAGTGGCGGCACGACCGCCTCGTGATTGACAAGTGGTTCATGATGCAGGTCGTCCACGCCGCGCCCGAGGATGCCGTGGCGACCGCGGAACGCCTCACCGAACATCCCGACTTCACGATGAAAAACCCCAATCGCTTCCGCGCCACCCTGGGCGCGCTCACGATGAACGCGGCGGGCTTCCATCATGTCTCCGGTGCGGGCTACGACCTTCTGGCCGACTGGCTGATCAAACTCGACCCGCTCAACCCGCAAACCACCGCGCGGATGTGCTCGGCCTTCGAGACGTGGCGGCGCTATGACGACACCCGCCAGGGTCTCATCAAGGCCCAGCTCGACCGCATCCTTTCCACGCCCGAGCTCAGCCCCGACACGACCGAAATGGTGACCCGCATTCGGGGAAGCTGACCCGGCGACAGAATCTTTCCGGCCACGTTGCGACTGACAGATCAAGCGCCCCTGCAAATCGCCTCCGTGCAGGGCCGCTCGACTACTGTTCGCACTTCGTCGCAAGGGATCCACAACATCCTCGGCGTCATCGGCGTCGTCACCGTCACGGCGCAGACCGGACAGGGCGATCTCGACGCCGGGCAGCGCACCGCGCTCGACGAGATCCGCCACGCCTTCCGCATCAGGTGATCTGTACCTACTCGCTGACCGGGATCGGCTCTGGCTCCGGCGCGGCATCTGCCGCCGCCGGCACTTCCTTTGCCGGCGCCGCTGCGCTTCCGACAACCTCCGGCAGGTCCTGCACCACGGGCTCGGTCCCGACCGCCTCCGGCTCGGGCTCGGGCAGCGTCCGCACCACCACCAGGTCCGCGGGCCGCAGCCTCGGGCGCACGCTGCTCATCGGCCTGCAATAGGTCTGCCGACGGATCCACGCCATCATGTCCTGCCGCTTGCTGCTGCTGTGCAATGGCCCCCAGTCGGCGGCCACGCCACGCATCCCCCGCGACACCACGCCGTCCCGCTTTACGGTCTTGGCCATGATGCGGATCGCGCAGCTCAGGTTCGTCGGCCCGTGCTTCAGTTCCCCCCCGCTGCGCGCCCGGCAGCCGTACAGCCGTGCCGTCGACGGCAGGATCTGCGTCAGCCCGTACCACCGCCCGCCCCCGCCCACGGCGTAGGACCGATAGGTGCTCTCGTGCTTGACCAGCGCCGACAGAAACCCCACCCAGAACGCGCGCCTCTGCGCCGGGCTGGCGTCGGGATAGGCCGGGCACCACTCATCGATGTCGTGCGGCACGATGTCGGTCAGCGGCTTGCCGTGATCCTTCAGCGCCGCCAACGCCGCCCGCGTCCACAGCCTGGACTCGCCCACATGCTCCCACCGCGTGCGCGGAACATTGCCGTCGCGCGCGGGCGGCGACACCCGTGTCACCACTCCGTCCCTCAGCACCACGCCGTCCTCCTCGGCCGCGGCAAGTGACTGAAAGCACAGGCATATCACAATGGCAGCGATCCTGAGCATCGGCGCAGTCTGCCCCGAACCCCGGGGCAAATCAAGACTGTTGCGGCGATGGGCAGATTCCCTCTTGTCTCCGCCTCCCTGCCCTTTTTTGGCCGGATTGGCCGGTCACCGTGACCTCAGACATAACGAGCAGGCCGAGGTATGGCACGACAGTCCAGACACGACAGCGCGCGCACGGACGCGCCCCGCCCCCCATCCGCCAAGCCGCCGCGCGGCTTGCTCCGGTGGTTCGCACCGCGCGCAGGATCCGCGCGGGCCGATGCGCCGCCCCGCCGCTCGACCGAGGACATCGATTCCCTGGCCAAGCGCATCATCCTGCCTTCCCTGCCCGTCTCGGACGAGGAAATGGCCCGCGCCACCCACCAGGACCGCGGCATGCAGCTCGCCCGGCAGGAGGCGTGGGACACCCTGTCGGAAAAGATCCGGTACGCCGATCATACCCGCCTCGCCACCCCGGGAGGCGAAAGCGCTTCGCTGCTGCTGGCCGCCGGGGCGCGCAGCGATATCGTCGCCGCCGCCGAGGATGCCCTGCATGACGGCCAGCCCCCCGCGCCCGAGGCGATCGAGGCGCTGGAGGAGGCGCTCGACGAGATGCCCGGCGACTACCCCACCGCCCTCGTCGTGGCGCTGGCGCATATCGACATTGCCTGGGCCTGGCGCAACATCGCCGCCCGCGACGACCCGGCCACCGCCGCCCGCGCCATCGCCGGTCACATCGCCAGTGCCGAAGCCATACTGGAACCTTACGACGGCGCCGCCATCGACGCGCCCTCGGTCGCCGCCGCCCGCTGCGCGCTCATCGCCGCCTGCGACAAGCGCGGCCGCCGCGTGGCCGAGGAGTACGAGGCGCTGATCGCGCTCGACGCTGACGGCCACCGCCACATCCGTGCGCTCGGCCGCCACATCCTGCCGCCCTATGCCGGCGGGGTAAACGCGCTCGAGGTCGTCGCCCGCCGCCTCGCCGCCCGAAGCCAGGACACCTGGGGCGCCGGGGCCTACACCTGGGCCTATCTCGACGCCCTGGCGCTCGAGCCGCGCGCGCTCGACCTGCTGGAGCCCGGTTTCTTCGTCGAAGGGCTGCGCGACATCCTCGACCGCAAGGACGACCAGCACATCATCAACCTGCTTGCCGCCTTCTGCGCCATCGCCATGGCCCCCGGCGCGGGCAACCGGGTGCTCTCGCCTCATGCCGACCGCACGAGGGCCGAGATCCACGATTGCGTCGACTGGATCCTCGAACATCACCTTCAGGAATTGCATCCGCTCATATGGTCCCAGACCCTGCTGATGCCGGGCCACGCGCCGCTTCTGCCCTCGCGCCGCGCGCTGATCGCCAAGGGCCGCCAGACCGCCCTGCGCATCATCGCCGCCCGCTTCGCCGGCCATATCGCCGACGGCTCCTCGCTCGCCTTCTCGCGCCAGGGCATGTACCGCCTGCCCGCGCTTTGAGCCACAAGGCGCCCGCGCGGAACAAGGGCGAAGCCCGCCGTCGGAAAATGACGTCCGCTTCGTCCGGTCGGTCATTCATCTCTACCGCAGCGAATGTCGGGTGCGAGCCCATTGTGACGGATGCTGCGTGACGTACGAAGGTCGGGTTTCGGTTGAAGACCTAGTAGCCGATTGGCAATGTGTTGGTGAAAAAGGATGCCAAATTTGCTTCCAATAAACTCAGAAACTGTATTCCATCTCGCGCTGATTGGAGTTGCCTTGTCCGGGGCACTTGCAATGCAATTCGGCTGGCTATGGCGCACGGTGCTTTTGTTTCTGGCTGTCGCGCTTACAGTTGGGTTTCTTTGGTCCGAAGCGCCAACTGGCCAATACGTAGGACTAGCATACTTAATCATTTTGGGCGCTTCTGCGATCGCTCTAGTTCTCGGAGTAGCACTAGGTTGCGTTCTGCGTTTCGCAGCTTCTGGAGTGTTGTTTTCTATCGCGGCCATATTCTTTGTTGCAGCCTCCGCAACAGGGTTCGAATTGTATCGGCAATACGTTCCCAATGCGTGCCTTGAATCACCTCTTCAGGTTCGGATCGCGGGGAAAGTTCTGCGTATTCCACCTGAGCTGAGACCTCGCCTAGAGAACGGTGATGACATTGGCCATTTCGGTCGCATCGACAGAAAGCTCGATTTTGCTCGGTTTTGTAGTACGAGTGAAAACGGAACTCACGCTATCGACATGGACACCGTATGGCTTACCCCCGCATCAAACCATAGCGCCATGAGCTCTGCCTGTAATGCCAAAGAGCCGCCCAATTGGTGCGACAGCTACTCCCCAGAGCCATATCGATACATTGGAAAGATTCTATTTGCGCCTGAGGCCACCCCCGGCTTCCCTCTGCCGTATTGGAAGGAAGGTGGTTCTCTCAAGAAGAACCGACAAGGAGATCTGAGCTTCGGTTCCGTTTGCCTATTGCCGGACGCCGATACCAGGACGCAATGCTGGATTTGGCAACTCTTTGGCGATGGGTCGCGGTTGACAGTGAGCACCAATAACCTTGACCCTACATTTGACGAAATGCCGATTGAAGTGGCCCGCGAAATGATAAGGCAAGCACGTGAAGTTACTCTCTCGATAGTTGACCAATAGTTGAAGCGGTTCAAAGCAGTTGCCTTTCACTCCCATTGGCTGCAATGCAGACGTTCGATTGTTAAATGTTTATGGCAGCATTGTCCGCATTTCGGCCATTCATCTTTACTGCAGCGAATGACTAGTTCGAGCCCTTGTGCGACATCTGTATCGAGCCCCCAGCCGGTTAACAGCCGCGCAGCGGCCCGGCCATCGTCAGCCCCTCCCTCGGGCTGGCAATTTGGCGAGGCTGGGCACAACGACCCTTCCGAGGATGTGTTTTGCAGGCATAAAGTGCTTCCGAATTGCCGTCGGATCGCCACCGCAGGGGCTGACGCTCGCCTCCGTCAGGCGTCCCCATCCGTTTCTCCCACGACCACGTGATCGTCGGGGATATTCGGCTGCGGATAATCCGCCTTCGTCCCACGCCGGACGAAAACCGAGGTATGCACCCGCGCGCCCTCGGGAATGTGCCGGTACTCGCAGAGCGGCAGGTAAAACCCCAGGAACGTCTTGCGCCGGCTCAGGCTGTAGCGCGTCTTGTAGAAGGGCAGGAACTCCACCACCCTCCAGATCCCCTTCATCGACACATTATGCGGCGCCAGCGGGTCCGGTCCCACGTACCGTCCCTCATCACCTTCGCCCAGAACCAGCCGCCGCACAGTGCCCTCCTTGAACCGCACCCCCAGCGGGCGCAGCTCGTCGATCATCCAGGCCAGCGGAAATTTCGCCAATTGACTGCGCTTCTCCGGATAGCCGCCACCCACGTCGCCATGCACGCCGGAAAACCATACTTCGTCCACGTCCTGCGGCGCGATCTTGCTCTCGTCGCGGGGCCGGACCGCGCCGCCCCAGTATTCGCCGCCCTCGGGCCAGGGCGTCGGCAGGTACATCGTGCGCCGCTCGTCGATCGCCAGCGCGTGGCGCACTGACCGCACGGACGGGTTCTCGGACACATGAGCGTGGTTGCGAATGCGCGGCAACCGCGCGCTCCACTCGATCACCGATCCCACCGTATCGAACAGGCCCAGCGCCCGGATCGCGGGCCGCCGCGGCCGCAACATCCGCTCGAACAGGCGCACCTCCGCAAAGGGGTTGCGCTCGGGCTCGCGCGCGTCGGTCACGTCCCGCCCCGTCGCCTGACCGATATTCTTGTAGGCCCGGTAGGCATAGTTCAGCAGGTTCAGGTTGCGCGCCTCGATCAGCCCCAGCGCATGGATGAACCCCGCCAGCACCCGCGCCGTATAGGCCCCCCGGCTGAACCCGATGATGTAGATACGGTCCGGCGCCTCGTCGGTCACGTTCTCGCGCGTGCCGTCATCGTAATTCTCGACGAGAAAGCGGTACGCCTCCTTCACGTTGGCATCCAGCCCCCAGCCGGTGATCAGCCCCCAGACCTCCACCGCCCTGCGCCAGAAGGACAACCAGGCGTTCTCGGCCCCGAAAGTTCCCACCCCGGGGTCGTAGAACACCAACTGGTCCTCGTCCTTCTTCAGACAGCCATAAAGCCGCAGGATATTGGTCCGGTTTCGCGCGATCTCGTTCGACGTTCCGTCACACAGCAGGATGATGTTCTTCGGCATGACAAAGGCCTTTCTCGAAAAGACGTATCGCCGGAAAACCCGGCACAACCAAAAAGCAATGCCGCCACCTTAACTCTCAACCAATCCGGTGCCAAGCGCGCCGCCCGCGGCAGTCCCGTCAGTGCGGCCCACGCAGCCGCCCGGCGGCCCGGGCGCGGACATCCGATGGCGTCGTCCCGGTCCAGCGGCGGAACGCGCGGCTGAAATGCGCCGCGTCGCTGTAACCCAGCCGCTGCGCGATATCGGTCAGCGGCATGGCCCCCGCGCGCACCATCTCCAGGGCGCGATCCCGCAACATCCCGTCCAGCACGTCGCGGAACGACACACCCTCGCGGTCCAGGACGCGCTGCAGCGACCGCCGGCTCATGCCCAGCTTGCCCGCCGCCCAGTCGATGCGCGGCTGTCCCTCCAGCAGCGCGATCGCCGCCAGCGCCGCCACCTCGCCGGCCGGCCCCCGCGCGCCAGCGGCAGCTCCGGCACCCCGCCGCCCTCAACCCCGCCGGCCTGCGGACCGGCCGCCGCCAGCAGCGACAGGTCGAACTCCACCGCCGAGACCCGCGCGCCATGCCGCACCGGCGCGCCGAAAATCCGTTCCAGCGCCGCCGCCTGCTCCCGTCCCGCACAGGTCGCATGCACCAGTGCCGGCCGCCAGCCCGGCCCGGCATAAAAGCGCACCGCGTCGATCAGGTAGCTCACGCCCAGCAATTCGTTCTGGAACCGCCCCTCCCCGCCCGGATCGAGAAACCCGATCGACCAGCAGGCCCGATCCCCGCGCATCCGCAATGTCAGGTCGGTCGCCGTCTGCAAGTATCGGTTGAGGCATCGGTTCGCCCGGTCGATCGACCCCGCCAGGGTCGGCGCTTCCCCGATCCACCGGCCGAAGTCGCTCAGCTTCGCGGCTTTCACCTCGCGCCCCAAAGTCGCGCCGAAAAACGCATCGCCGGTTTCACGCCCCGCCGCACTCAGCACCCTGAACTGCTCCTGCAGGGGCAGCGCCATCTCGGGATTGTCCAACAGCGCCAGCGGCAGGTCGACGTTGCGAAAGACCCGTTCGATCGAACCGCCCCGTCCCTCGACGACCTCGGCGATCGGCCCCAGCGCACTTGCCCGTGTGTAGCCCCGCATCCGCCGCGCCTCCCCGCGCCGCGCCGGGGCCACCGCGCGCCCGGCTCGCTCAGCAAACAGCCCCTGGCACCGATTGGCAAGCGTCGCCGCCCCGCGCCATGCTATCCTGCCGGCATTTCCACCGGAGGACAGAATGACCGAAACCAACCTCAGCCGGCCCCCGGCCCCCCCGTCGCCCACGGCCGGCCTTCTCGACCAGTCCAACGTCACCTGGAACACGCTCGAAGGGTTCGACCACGTCTGGTATCACATCCTGAAAGTGGACCCGGACGCCAAAACCGTCGACCTGCTCCTCAAATTCGCGGCCAACCAACGCATCCTGCTGCACCGGCACCACGCCGATTACAGCACCCTCATCCTGCAGGGAGAGCTGCGCCTCTACGACGCCTCCGGCACCCTGACCGAGATTCGCCCCACCCTCAGCTTCGTCGAGAAACCGGCCGGCGGCCCCCGCACAGCGAAGGCGGCGGCGACATCGACTGCATCGCCTGGTTCAGCAATCGCGGCACCGACGGCATGATCTACGAAATCCTCGGCCCCGACCTCGAAACCGTCGCCACCCTCGGCCTGCCCGATTTCCACGCCCTCTGGCAGGCCCAGGTGCCACCCGTGCAGCCGTCGCATCCCGAATAACGCGCCGTTCCCCCGCCGCGGGCATCGGTGCAGACGCCCTTGCCCGCGCCTCCGCTCTGGCCTAGAACCGCGCTGATACCTTGAACGGAGCGCGCAACCCATGCTGGACCTGACCTATGAGACCCCGAAACCCAAGGTGATCGCCGGGGCGAAACAGGACTGGGAACTCGTCATCGGGATGGAGGTCCACGCGCAGGTGGCCTCGAACGCCAAGCTATTCTCCGGCGCCTCCACGCAATTCGGCGCCGAGCCCAATTCCAACGTCGCCTTCGTCGACGCCGCCATGCCTGGCATGCTGCCCGTGATCAACGAATTCTGCGTCGAGCAGGCGGTGCGCACCGGCCTCGGCCTCAAGGCGCAGATCAACCTCAAATCCGCCTTCGACCGCAAGAACTACTTCTATCCCGACCTGCCGCAGGGCTACCAGATTTCGCAGCTCTACGAGCCGCTGGTGGGCGAAGGCGAAATCCTCGTGGACATGGAGCCCGGCATCGCCCGCCTCGTGCGGATCGAACGCATCCACATGGAACAGGACGCTGGCAAGTCGATCCACGACATGGACCCCGCCATGTCCTTCGTCGATCTCAACCGCACCGGCGTCTGTCTCATGGAGATCGTCAGCCGCCCCGACATCCGCGGCCCCGAAGAGGCCGCCGCCTATGTCGGAAAGCTGCGCCAGATCCTGCGCTACCTCGGCACCTGCGACGGCAATATGCAGAACGGCAACCTGCGCGCCGACGTCAACGTATCGGTCTGCCAGCCAGGCGCCTACGAGAAATACCGTGAAACGGGGGATTTCTCGCACCTGGGCACGCGCTGCGAAATCAAGAACATGAACTCCATGCGCTTTATCCAGATGGCCATCGAGCATGAGGCCCGCCGCCAGATCGCCATCGTCGAGGGTGGCGGCACGGTCGATCAGGAAACCCGCCTCTACGACCCCGACAAGAACGAAACCCGCTCCATGCGCTCCAAGGAAGAGGCGCACGATTACCGTTACTTCCCCGACCCCGACCTCTTGCCGCTGGAGATCGAACAGGGCTGGATCGACGACATCGCCGCGTCCGTGCCCGAACTCCCGGACGAGAAAAAGGCCCGCTTCGTCAAGGATTTCGGCCTGTCGGAATATGACGCCAACGTCCTGACCGCAGAGCACGAGAACGCCGCCTTCTTCGAGGAAGCCGCCGCAGGCCGCGACGGCAAGCTGACCGCCAACTGGGTCATCAACGAACTTTTCGGCCGCCTGAAAAAGGACGGCCACGACATCACCGAAAGCCCCGTTTCCCCCGCCCAACTCGGCGGCATCGTCGATCTTATCGCCTCCGACGCCATCTCCGGCAAGATCGCCAAGGACCTGTTCGAGATCGTCTATACCGAGGGCGGCGACCCCGCGCAGATCGTCGAAGAGCGCGGCATGAAGCAGGTCACCGACACCGGCGCCATCGAAACGGCGGTGGACCAGATCATTGCCGACAACCCCGCGCAGGTCGAAAAGGCCAAGCAAAACCCCAAGCTCGCCGGCTGGTTCGTCGGCCAGGTGATGAAGGCCACGGGCGGCAAGGCCAACCCCAAGGCCGTGAACGAGATCGTCGCCCAAAAACTCGGGCTGTAAGCGGCCAGAATTTTCGTACGAAAATTCTCAAGTCCAGAAAATTCGCACGAATTTTCTGGGCGCGCCACCACATCACCGCAAGCTCGCGCCCGAGACATTCCGATAATGCCGTCGGTCACCATGCGCGTTTCTGTGAACGAATGCCACGAAGCTTTCCTCGCCAAGGGCCTCGCCTCCGAAAGCTGACCCTAGCCGCGGCGCCGCAACCCCATCCCGCGTCCCGCCGTCTCGGGACGCGGCAGATTTGCATGCGCCTCGGCCACCTTCCGCAACCGCGACAAAAGCTCATCCGGCATCGGCACCACTTTCGGCCCCGACTGATCGACATGCAGCGCGATCCCCTCGCCCGTGGCCACCAGCGCGCCATCCTCGCGCATCAGTTCCTGAAAGCTGTGAAATCGCTTCTCGTCATGGTCGAGAATGCGAAACGAAGCCTGCACCCGGTCGCCCAGCTTCAACTCGCGCAGATAGCGGACATGGAACTCCGCCGTATAGGTGGTGCAACCGCTGGTGGCCCGATAGTCCGGCCCGAAACCGATCTCGGCATAGGCCTCGTCGGCGGCGCGGTCGAACAGGACCGTGTAGTAGCCCATGTTCATATGCCCGTTATAATCGATCCAATCCGCCTCGACGGTCTGGAAACTGGACAGGAAAGGTGCAGGTTCGCTCATGCACCCCGCATATCACGCGGGCGGCGGGCATGACCACGCTTTACGCGCCCACCAGACCAATTTATACCAGTTACACCGAAATTGGTCTGGTCCGATGAGCACACACGCCGAAGACACCGCCCCCGAACTGCGCCTCGCCCACCCGGTCGGCGCCACCGTGCAGATCGTCGTCGACACGCTCTTCGCGCGCATCAAATCCGAGGAATATCCCCGCGACACCCGCCTGCCCTCGGAACGCACGCTGGCCGCCGAACTGGGCGTCGCCCGCAACACCGTGCGCGAGGCGCTCGACGTGCTCGAAGGCCAGGACGTCATCCGCCGCCGCCCCGGCGCCGGCAGCTTCGTCACCTTCCGCTCCACGCCCCAGTCCGCCCCCTCGCCCGATTCCGTCGCCGGCGAGACCAGCCCCCTCGATCACCTCGTCGTCCGTGGCATCCTGGAACCCGAGATCGTCCGCCTGGCCGTGGTGAACATGACCCCACGCATGCTCACCGCACTGTCCGAAACCCTGTCGCGGATCGAAACCGTGACCACCGATATCGACGCCTTCATCGCGCTCGAGGAACAGCTCTACATCCAGATTGCCGAAGGCACCGGCAACGCTCTTCTGGCCTCGTGCTACCGGCTGGCCATCGACACCTACCACGAAAGCTATCGCACCCGCCTGCGCCGCCGCGCCCTCACGCCGCGTCGGATGCAGGAGTACCAGAAGCGCTACAACACGCTCTACAATGCCATTGCATCGCGCGATGTCGGTCAGGCGGTGGAGTTCATCAAGCTGCACCTCGTCGAGGAACAGAAACTGCTTCTGCAAGACGATTGACGCGCCTTAACCCCGGTTAACCCAAGGCCAAGACTTTTCAAAAAGTCTTGGCAAAAGTTTTCAAAAGACTTTTCCGCCGCGCGCCCTGTTCACACCCGGGGGACGCAATAACGCACCGATGCAATACAGTCGGACATACCGACGCGATACCGACGCAGGTTTCGGGGTTCGGACCACGTTTACCTTTGAGTCGCATCTTCATCCTGCACCACCCGCGCTCCCAGCGCCAGAACCCGCTCATAAGACAACCGCTGCTGCCACATCTGACCCAGGTCCCGCATCTCGGCCCGCAGCAGATCCTCGTGCCGCCGCAGCCATCCCGGCACCGACCCGAACCCCACGACCCGGGCCCGCCCTTCTTCGATCCGCACCACCGGCCAGTCCCCCACCAACGCGTTGTCGATCCCGAACACCTCCGCACCCCACCACTCCGCCGGCCCGAACGCGTGGGTCACCTCGCCCAGCTGTTTCATCGCCGCCAGCACGCTGGCCGGCGCCACACTGTCGGCCTTTTCGACGGCGGCATGCCAGATATCCAGGATCGCCGCGTACTCCCAGCTCACGGCCGTCCAGCTGTCGGGATAAAGCGCGTTGTATTCTTCGTAAAACGCATTCGGCTGATTGAAGAAGAACGCCTTTTCGCTCAGCGCCGGATCGTCGAAATCGGGAAACTGGAACACCAGCCCCTCCATGAACTCTGCCCCCAGCCGCTCGACCAGCCGGTCGTAGTGATCGCAGGTGCAGGACAGGATTTGTCCTTTGAACCCATGGGCATGGGCGCATTCCGTCAACGCGTGCACCATCGGCGTATAACTCGTGCACCAACACAGGATGTCCGGCTTTGCGGCCAGCATCGGCCCCATCACGTTCTCCGCCGGAGCACCCTCGGCGTGGTACTGCACCTCGTGAACGATCTCGATCCCCGCCGCCTTGAACGCCGCGCGGTACGTGGCCAGCGACGGCAGCCCCATCCCGTCCTGCTGCGCGCACAGCGCCACGGTCTTCAGCTCCGGGCGTTGCCTGGTCAGCCACTCCACCCCGGTCACCACGTAGACCGGATGCACCTCCGACGGCGCGATCAGATAGGGCGCATCCGGCGACAGGTCCGAGGGCAGCAGGGTCGAGGTCAGGATCCGCTTGTCCATCAGGCTCTGGCCCACGGCGCGATACGCGTCTCCGCCCAGCATCATCATCAGCTTGATGTCATGCTCGCGCAGCAGCGCCTGCGCCCCCTCGCGCGCCGCGTCAACACTTTCTCCACTGTCATATGCGTGAATGCGGATCGGATAACGCCGCCCCCCGATCAGAACGCCGCCGGCGGTGTTCAGCCACCGCTCCCAGATTCGGCAGCCTTGCAATCCGGGCAGCCCCCAGCTTTCCGCCTGGCCCGACAACGGCGCCAGAAACCCGATATCCACCGTCCGCGCCATGCCCACCGACAGACGCGGCATCACTCCCGAAAGGGCCAATCTTTGAGCAAAACTAGATGTTTCCGAGGCCACGGCGCGCTCCAGCAAGGAATCCTTGACAGACTGGTCCAGTCTTTGGCTTAGTAAAAGGAACCAAAAGAACCAAAGTCAATAATTGGTTCACACCAATCTAGGGAGATACGAAAAAATGGCCAAGAAAAGAGTTGCCGTCATCGGCGCAGGACCGTCCGGCCTGGCTCAGCTGCGCGCGTTCCAGTCCGCCGCCGACAAGGGCGCCGAGATCCCCGAGGTCGTCTGCTACGAAAAGCAAAGCGACTGGGGCGGCCTGTGGAACTACACCTGGCGCACCGGCGTCGCCGAGGATGGCGAACCCTGCCACGGCTCCATGTACCGCTACCTGTGGTCCAACGGTCCCAAGGAAGGCCTGGAATTCGCCGACTACACGTTCGACGAACATTTCGGCAAGGAAATCGCCAGCTACCCGCCCCGCGCCGTTCTGTTCGACTATATCGAAGGCCGCGTGAAAAAGGCCGGCGTGCGCGACTGGATCCGTTTCAACAACGTAGTCCGCGACGTGCGCTACGACGACAAGACCGAGAAATTCACGGTGACCGCCCGCGATTCGAAGACAGACACCGAATCCACGGAGGATTACGATCACGTCATCGTCGCCACCGGCCACTTCTCCACCCCGAACGTGCCGCATTACCCCGGTTTCGACACGTTCAACGGCCGTATCCTGCACGCGCACGATTTCCGCGACGCGCGCGAGTTCGAGGGCAAGGACATCCTGATCATGGGCGCGTCCTACTCGGCCGAGGATATCGGCTCGCAATGCTGGAAATACGGCGCCAACTCGATCACCTCATGCTATCGCTCGGGCCCCATGGGCTATGGCTGGCCCGACAACTGGGACGAGGTTCCCGCCCTGGAAAAGGTCGACGGTAAGACCGCCCATTTCTCCGACGGCCACACCCGCGAGGTGGACGCCATCATCCTGTGCACCGGCTACAAGCACCACTTCCCGTTCCTGCCCGACGACCTGCGCCTCAAGACGGCGAACCGCCTGGCCTCCGACGACCTCTACAAGGGCGTCGTCTGGATCAACAATCCCAGGATGTTCTACCTCGGCATGCAGGATCAGTGGTTCACCTTCAACATGTTCGACGCCCAGGCCTGGTGGGTCCGCGACTGCATCATGGGCCGCATCGCCCTGCCCGACACCGCCACGATGGAAGCCGACTGGAAAAAGCGCCAGGCTGACGAGGACGCGCTCGAGGACGATTACGCCTGCATCCGCTACCAGGGCGACTATACCGAGGAGCTGATGTCCGAAACCGACTATCCCGGCTTCGATGTCGAGATGGCCTGCCAGCAGTTCTACGCCTGGAAGAAGCACAAGAAGAAGGACATCATGACCTTCCGCGACCACGGCTATGTCTCGCCCATGACGAACAAGCAGGCGCCCGCGCACCACACCTCGTGGAAAGAGGCGCTGGACGACAGCCTGGAAAGCTACCTGCAAACCAACTGACCGGAATCGTTTCCGTCAGTCCGAAACATGCATCGCTTTTTGCGTTTGATGAGGCAGCGAAAAGCGGTTCGATGCTTCCCGGAAACGCTGTGATTGCGCGCCGGCCCGCCACACCGCGGGCCGGCGCGATCTGCGCCACAACTTTTCCTCTGGCCGGAAATATCCCGGAGAGCGCGAGAGGCAGCGCCTCTCGCCCCGGTCGACGCGGGCGCAGCCCGCGGCGAAACCGCTCTACCCCGCCTTCACCGCAGCCCCCAGCCGTGCCGCCCGCCGCCCCGGCTCGTCGCGCCCGATCGAGCGGCACAGCACGATCACCGGCAACAGCCCGAACGCCACCAGCACCAGCGACGGCACCGCCGCCTCGTGCAGCCGCTCGTCGGCGGCCAGCCGGTGCGCCTGCACCGCCAGCGTCTGAAAGTTGAACGGATGAAGGATCAGCGTCGCCGGCAATTCCTTCATCACGTCCACGAACACGATCAACAGCGCCGTCAGCACCGAGGACCGCGCCACCGGCAGATGCACCCGCATGAGCAGCTTCGGCCCCGACTGCCCCAGCGACCGCCCGATGGCATCGAAATGCCCCGGCACCGTCGCCATGCCACTGTCATAGGCATTCAGGGCCGCGGCCATGAACCGCGTCATGTAGGCCAACACCATCAACCAGATCGACCCGGTGATCAGCAGGCCTGTGTCGATGCCGAAATTGGCTTCCATCACCCGGTCGATCAGGTTGTCGAGCGCGGCCATCGGCACCATCAGGCCCACCGCGATGACGCCCCCCGGCACCGCGTATCCCAGCCCCGCGCCCACCACCAGCGCCTTGCTGCCCTTTGTGGGCCGCGTCCGGGCGCGGAACCCGATCAGGATCGCGCCCATCACCGTCAGGACCGCCGCCACCGAGGCCAGCATCACCGAGTTCTGCATGAAGCCGATATAGCGCGACGCGAACAGGTTCTGTCCCGAGCCCACGGCCATCGTCCCCAGCATGATCACCGGCACGATGAAGCCCAGCAACACCGGCACGAGACAGATCAGTGCCGCGATCCACCCCGCGCCGCCGGTCAGCCGCGGCTTCTCCAGGGTGTCGAATCGCGCCCCGCGTCCCGCCGTCTGGGCGCGCCCCCGCTGCGCCCGTTCCAGCCCGGCCACCAGCAGCGCGAACATCAGCAGACACAGCGACAATTGCGCCGCCGCAGGCCTGTCGCCAAGGCTGAACCACGCCTGGTAGATCCCGGTGGCGAAGGTCTGCACGTTGAAGAAGGCCACCGTGCCGTAATCCGCGATCGTCTCCATCACCGCCAGCAGCGCACCGCCCGCAATGGCCGGCCGCGCCATGGGCAAAGCTACCCGCCAGAAGGCCTTCATCGGCGAGCGCCCCAAAGTACGCGCCACCAGAAACGCGTTCGACGATTGCTGCCGGAACGAGGCCCGCGCCAGCAGGTAGACATATGGATAAAGCACGATGATCAGCATCAGCGCGGCCCCGCCCAGGCTCCGGATCTCGGGAAACCAGTAATCGCGTGGCCCCCATCCCGTCACATCGCGCAGAAGGGTCTGCACCGGCCCGGGATGATCCAGCAGATAGGTATAGGCATAGGCCAGCACATAGGCCGGAAAGGCCAGCGGCAGCGCCAGCGCGATCTCCAGCCAGCGATGCCCCGGAAAGCGATAGACCGTCACCAGCCACGCGGTGACCGACCCGATCACGGCCGTCGATACCCCCACCACGACCACCAGGATCAGTGTCGTTATCGTATAACGCGGCAGAACGCTGGACAGCACGTTGCGCCACGTATCCAGGTCGCCGGTAAATGCCGCCAGCGCCGACGCGGCAATCGGCGCCACGCACAATGCGACGACGATCCAGGCCATGCGATGCAACAGGCTTTCCGACATCCGGCGGTCCCTTGTGGAAATGACCGCCCTTCGCTGCCACATCCGGCCACGACTTGCCAGCAAAAACCTGACCAAAACGGTTTGCCCGGCCAGGGTCCAGTGGGCCGGACGGGGCCGTCAGCGCCCCGCCATCCCGGGCCCGACCCGGGATCTCCCGTCTACGGCGGGCGCAGCCTCACTTCGTCAGGATCAACTTGCCCGCCCGCGTGATTCGCAAGGTGTAGACCTTGCCATCCAGCGTGATATGCGCGGTCGATTGCCCGCGCGTAAGCTCGCGTGCATCATGCAGGGTCTCGCCCGTCTCGCTTGCCGGTACGAGCTGCGGCATTTCCTTTGTCTGCGCCCGGATCATGCCCCGGCCTCCCCGGCGGCGGAGTGAAGCAGCCGTTCCAGCATCAGGTCAAGACACAGACCGCTCGTCATCGCGGCTTCCAGAAGGTGAAAGGATCGGGCGTCCGGCAACATTCCGTGCCGCGGGTCTCGGCCAGCCTGTTCGGGGTGAGGCATCACATGCATGATCGCGCTCCATTGGTTGCGATTTTAAGTGGATGGCTGACCTTGCTGGCTGGCTTGCCTAATTTCTGATTGAATTAGTCAGAAATGTCAACGGGCGGATTTCAGCCAGCCGCACCGCCGATGCTGACGCGCGGAATCGCGGTCGCGTTCAGGATCGCAAAGCATGTCATTCCGGGGGCGATCCGCAGTTCGGTCGCCGCACGCTGCGTGATGCGTGCAAGAAACACGTCCCGTCCCGCCCGCAACTGCACTGCCACTCCGGGGCCCATCCCCCGATGCAGCGCCACCACCTCGACCGGCAGCACGTTGTGCGACGACAGCCCCTCGGGTGCTGCCCGCGACAACAGCACGTCCTGCGCCAGCACCCGCAGCCGAATTGTGCTGCCTTCGGGCGCCGACACCCCGGGCAACAGCAATTCGCCCCCCGACAGGGTCAGCCGGCTCAGCCCGTCTGCGCCATGTTCCGCCACCTGCGCGGGCAGGATCGCACCCGCCTCGCGCACGCCCACCAGCGGCAACGCCTTGGGGTCGCTCAGCACCGCCTCGGCCCGGCCCGACAAGACCACCTGCCCGCGTTGCATCACCACCAGTTCATCGGCCAGCCGCGCCACCTCGGCCAGGTTGTGCGAAACATACACGATCGGCACCTGCGACACGTCGCGCAGCCGCTCCAGATAGGGAAAAATCTCGTCCTTGCGCGGCTCGTCCAGCGCCGCCAACGGTTCGTCCATCAGCAACAGCCGCGGCCGCGACAGCCAGGCCCGCGCCAGCGCCACCCGCTGCTTCTCGCCGCCCGACAGCGTGTTGGGCCGACGCTCCAGCAACGCCTCCAACCCCAGCAATTCCACGACGCGCCCCATCTCCGCCCTGTCGAGCCCGCCTTTCGCAAAGCGCGCACCATAGCCGATATTGGCGGCGACGGTCATGTGCGGAAACAACCGCCCATCCTGGAACACATAGCCGATCCGCCGCTGCGCCGCAGGCACGTGCACGCCCCGGTCCGCGTCGAACACCACGCTGTCCCCCAGCGCGATCCGGCCACCGTCCGGCCGCAGCAATCCGGCTATGGCGTTGACCACACTCGACTTGCCGGCGCCCGAGGGACCGAACAGCGCCGTCACCCCCGGCCCCGCCGCGAACGCCACGTCCAGGTCCAGCCCCGGAAACCTATGGCGGACCTCTACACCCAAACTCATCGCGGCGGTTCCTGCCCGATCCGCCGGGCCACCCGCCGCGCAAGCCATTCAGACATCAACACCGCGCCCAGCGCCACGATGATCGCAAGGATCACCAGCCGGACCGCGCTGTCCTCACCGCCCGGCACTTGCAGAAAGGCGTATATCGCCGACGGCAACGTCTGGGTTTCGCCTGGGATGTTCGCGACGAACGTGATGGTCGCGCCGAACTCGCCCATCGCCTTGGCGAATCCCAGCACCACGCCCGCCAGGATACCGGGCGCGATCAGCGGCAGCGTCACGGTGCGAAACCGGGCCGCCCGCCCCGCGCCCAGCGTCTCGGCCGCGTCCTCCAGTTTCGGGTCCACCGCCTCGATCGCCAGCCGGATCGCCCGCACCATCAGGGGAAAGCCCATGATCCCGGCCGCCAGCGCCGCCCCGGTCCAGCGAAAGGCCAGCACGATGCCCCAGTCTGCCAGCAACCGGCCCAGCACGCCGTTCATCCCGAACGTCAGCAGCAGCAGGTAGCCGGTGACCACCGGCGGCAGGACCAGCGGCAGATGCACCAGCGCGCTCAGCAACGCCTTGCCGGGAAACCGCTTGCGGGCCAGCACCCAGGCCACTGCGATGGCCGGCGGCAGACTGATCACCACCGCCCAGGCCGACACTTTCAGCGAGAGGGTCAGCGCAGCCCATTCGACTTCGCTGAGCCCCAGGCTCACGATGGATCCCCTGCGAGGGTAAATCCGCTGGCGACGAACGCTTTCCCGGCATGCTCGGACTTCAGACGCGTCAGAATCGCCCGTGCCGCGTCGCTGTCGCGCCCTGCGACCAACGCGGCAGGATAGACGATCGGTTCGTGCAGCCCGGGGTCGATCCGGCTCAGGACCCGCACCCCCGGATCGGCCTCGGCATCACTGGCATAGACCACGCCCAGCGGCGCTTCGCCCCGCGACACCAGCGCCAGCGCGGCGCGGACATTCTCCGTCTCGGCAAGCTGCGGGCGCAGTGCCTCCCACAGGCCGGCCGCTTGCATCCACTGCCGCGCGTAAATCCCCGCCGGAACCGCCTCGGTATGGCCCACGGCCAGACGCCCCCCGTCCAGCCGGTCCACCAGCCCCGCCGGGGTCAGGTCCTCCAGCGCCGGTGCCTCCCGCGTCCCAACCAGCACCAGTTGGTTGCCCAGAAGGTCCCCGCGCGTCGAATCCGCAAGCTGGCCGCGCTCCTCCAGCCAGTCCATCCACGCCGCATTGGCCAGTATCACCAGGTCCGCCGGCGCGCCCTGCGCCACTTGCCGCGCCATCGCCCCCGACCCGCCATAGGAAATGCGCGCTTCCGTCCCCGACCCCTCCAGCGCAGCCTCCAACGCCCCGCGCAACGACGCCGCGGCAAAGATCGTCACCGGCCCCTCGGACCGGGCAGGCAAGCTGGTGGCGATCGCCGCGCAAATGATTGTCAAAAGGCCGAAAATCCGTATCATGGCGCAAGTATCTTGTACTTTAGAAGGTGACACAAGACCTGCCCTGCCGCATGGCGCACCCGCCGCCTTCGGCCCCGACACCACAGCCGGTTCGATTTCCACCCGGCATCATGGAAATTTCATATCAATCTGCGACAATCTTGTTTATACTACGTATATACACGCCGAGCTGAACAGGATCGCAGGGAACAAACCCGGATGAGCTTGCAGGGCAAGGACCAGTATCCTCTCACGCTTGCGATCACCGACAAGCGCGACGTGCGCAGCCAGTTCGGCGCGCTCTGCTACCGCATGAAAGGCGGCAAGCCGCAGGTGCTGATGATCACGTCGCGGCGCACCGGGCGCTGGATCATTCCCAAGGGCTGGCCGATGGAAGGCAAGACACCCGGCCAGAGCGCCCTGCGCGAAGCCTGGGAAGAGGCCGGTGTCCGCGGCAAGGTCACCGGCACGTGCCTTGCGCTGTTCTCCTATTCCAAGGGCGTGGGCGTGTCCGACAGGTTGCCCTGCGTCGTCATGGTCTACCCCGTCAAGGTCGATGCCCTGGCCGACGAGTTCCCCGAAGCGGGCCAGCGCAAGCGCCGGTGGATGAGCCTCAGGAAGGCGGCCAAGCGCGTTGGCGAGCCCGAGCTTGCGCACCTTCTCAAAACCTTCGACCCGCGCCGGCTCTGATCGCGCCAATTCCCCGTTCTGCTTGATTTTTCCCGCATTGCGCCTATCTATGGCGGTGGTTTCAATTCGGAGCAGCCCGGTGATAAAGTTCACCCTCAAATGCAATCAGGACCACCAGTTCGAAAGCTGGTTCCAGTCGACCGAGGCCTTCGACAAGCTCGACGCCGCCGGCATGGTCTCCTGCGCCGTCTGCGGCACGACATCCGTGACCAAGGCGCTTATGGCCCCCAGCGTCCGCGCCAGCCGCGAAACCCGTCCCGATCGCGCCGCGCCCGCCAGCGGCCAGCCGCGCCTCGCGGCGCCATCCGATCCGCGTGCCCGCGCCATCGCGGCGCTCAAGAAACAGGTCGAGGCGAATTCCGAATATGTCGGCCTCGAATTCGCGGCCCAGGCCCGCGACATGCATGACGGCCTGACGCCTGAACGCGCCATCCATGGCGAGGCGAAACCCGACGAAGCCCGAAAGCTGATCGAGGACGGCGTGCCGGTGCTGCCTCTTCCTTTCGTGCCGGGCCGCAAATCGAATTGACATCCCGCCCCGGGATGGAACACCTCAAGTAAGCGTTTTCGCAATCCACAAGGGGGACATCCCATGCATGTCGTGATCACTGGTGCCAACCGCGGCATCGGCGCCGCCCTCGCCAAAGGCTATGCCGCCCGCGGCGACACGGTCACGGGCACCTCCCGCGATCCGGAGGCGGACCATACCCTCGACGTCACTGATCCGGCCAGCCATCGCGGCTTTGCCGCCCGGCTTGACGGCACGCCGGTGGACCTGCTTGTCTGCAATGCCGGCGTCTATCTCGACAAGGACGAGAACCTGCCCGACGGCTACCCGGCCAAGATGTGGGCCGACAGTTTTGCCGCCAACGTGACCGGCGTGTTCCTGACGGTGCAGACCCTCCTGCCATGCCTGCAAGCCGCCGGGACGGGCAAAATCGCCATAATCTCCAGCCAGATGGCCAGCGACGAACGCGCCCCCGGCGGCAGCTATATCTACCGCGCCTCCAAGGCCGCCGCGCTGAATCTCGGGCGCAACCTCGCCAGGGATCTCGCCCCGCTGGGACTTGCGGTCGGCATCTACCATCCCGGCTGGGTGCGCACCGACATGGGCGGCGACAGCGCCGATATCTCGGTGGACGAGGCCGCCGCAGGCCTGATGGACCGCTTCGATGCGCTTGATCTGGACACCACCGGCTGTTTCAAAACCTGGGACGGCCAGGATCACCCGTTCTGAGCCGCGCCATTTTCTTCGGCGAAGAAAATGGCACAGAAAATTCGTACGAATTTTCTGTGCCACGCCCGACCCACGCTCGGCTCTTGCCCTTCTCCGCGCACCCGCGTAAAGCACCTGCGATCTGACCCAAGGACGCAGCCATGCCCCTGCTCGTGATGAAATTCGGCGGCACTTCGGTGGCCAATATCGACCGCATCCGCCGGGCGGCAAAACGCGTCGGCGTCGAGGTGGCCAAGGGCTATGACGTGATCGTCATCGTCTCGGCCATGGCGGGGCGCACCAACGAACTTGTCGGCTGGGTCGACGAGATCTCGCCGCTTTATGATGCCCGCGAATACGATGCCGTCGTCAGTTCGGGCGAGGTCGTGACCGCCGGCCTCATGGCGCTGACCTTGCAGGAAATGGACATCCCGGCGCGCAGTTGGCAGGGCTGGCAAGTGCCGCTAAGAACGAACTCGTCCCACTCTGCCGCCCGGATCGAGGAAATCCCGACCGACAATATCAACGCCAAGTTCGGCGAAGGCATGCAGGTCGCCGTGGTCGCCGGATTCCAGGGAGTCAGTCCCGAGGGCCGGATCACCACGTTGGGCCGGGGCGGCTCGGATACCACGGCGGTGGCCTTCGCCGCCGCCTTCGGGGCCGAGCGCTGCGACATCTATACGGATGTCGACGGTGTCTACACCACCGACCCGCGCATCACCGACAAGGCGCGCAAGCTCGACCGCATCGCCTTCGAGGAAATGCTGGAACTGGCCTCGCTCGGGGCCAAGGTTTTGCAGACCCGCTCGGTCGAGCTGGCGATGCGCTACAACGTGCGCTTGCGCGTGCTATCAAGTTTCGAGGAACAATCGGACGACGCAGGAACCCTGGTCTGCGCCGAGGAGGACATCATGGAATCAAACGTGGTCAACGGCATCGCCTACTCCCGCGACGAGGCGAAGATGACCCTCATCTCGGTGGCTGACCGCCCCGGCATCGCCGCCGCCATCTTCGGGCCCCTGTCGGATGCCGGCGTCAACGTGGACATGATCATCCAGAACATTTCCGAGGAAGGCCGCACCGACATGACCTTCTCGTGCCCCACCAACCAGGTGGCCCGCGCCGAAAAGGCGCTTCAGGGCGCCAAGGAACGGGGCGAGGTCAACTATCACGACCTCGTCGCCGACACCAACGTGGCCAAGGTTTCGGCCGTGGGCATCGGCATGCGCAGCCAGTCGGGCGTCGCCGCCAGGATGTTCCAGACGCTGCGCGACGAAGGGATCAACATCAAGGTCATCTCGACCTCCGAGATCAAGATCTCGGTGCTGATCGACCGCAAGTACATGGAACTGGCCGTGCAATCGCTGCACGACGCGTTCGAACTGCACAAGACCACCTGACGCCCGCTTCGCGCACGACCGCCGACGGCGCCCGTCCCCTGCCTTGTCAATAAGCGCAACCCAGGCATGTACTGCTCTAATTTCAGCAATCCATACGTGATGCCGAACATTGTTCTTTCACATCGACCGACACCTGTGATTTAAACGGTCCGGCTCCATGCCAGCCGCGGCTGAACTGAAAGGCTTCCGAACGCCATGTCACCTTCCGGCGATCAGATCGAGACGGACAGCCGCCAGATGCTCTCGCGCCTGCGGGCGCTCATGGCCGAAGATGCGGCCGGCCAGGCTCGGCTCGACGCGATCACCACGCTCATCGCCGAGGAGATGCGCACCGAGGTGTGCTCGATCTACCTCTTCCGCGACGAGAATACCCTGGAGCTCTGCGCCACCGAGGGTCTCAAGCGCGCCGCCGTGCACCAGACCCGCATGAAACTGGGCGAAGGCCTGGTGGGCCGCGTGGCCCGCACCGGCAAGGTCGTCAACACCGACAACGCGCCTGCCGCACACGGCTTTCGCTACATGCCCGAAACCGGCGAAGAGGCCTATTGCTCGTTCATGGGCGTGCCGATCCAGCGGCTTGGCGAGACCCTGGGCGTGCTGGTGGTCCAGTCCAAGCAGGCCCGCGAATACTCGGACGAGGAGCTTTACGCGGTCGAGGTCGTTGCCATGGTCATCGCCGAGATGGCCGAGCTGGGCGCCTTCGTCGGCGAGGGCGCGGCGATGTCGGCCCGTCACCAGCAGCCGGTGCTCTTCCGCGGCGGCATCGCGCAGGAAGGCGCGGCGCAGGGCCATGTCTGGCTGCACGAGCCGCGCGTCGTGGTCACCAACCCCATCGCCGAAGACCCCAACCGCGAACTGGAACGGCTCGAAGAGGCCGTGGACGCGTTGCGCGTGGGCGTCGACCGCATGCTGTCGACCGCGGCCACCGGCGACAAGGACCAGTTGCAGGTGCTCGAAGCCTACCGCATGTTCGCCAACTCCAAGGGCTGGATGAAGCGAATGGAAGAGGACATCGCCCGCGGCCTCTCGGCCGAGGCGGCGGTGGAAAAGGAACAATCCACCACCCGTGCCCGGATGACCCAGGTCACCGACCCCTACCTGCGCGACCGGCTCCACGACCTCGACGACCTCAGCAACCGCCTGTTGCGAATCCTCACCGGCCAAGGCTCGGAAACCGGCGCCGAAATGCCCGACGACCCGATCCTGATCGCCCGCAATATCGGCCCCGGCGAACTCCTGGACTATGGCCGCAAGCTGCGCGGCATCGTCCTCGAGGAAGGTTCGGTCGGTTCCCACGCCGCCATCGTCGCCCGGGCGCTCGCCATCCCGCTCGTAATCCACGCCAGCCGCATCACCAACGAGGCACTGAACGGTGATTTCGTCATGGTCGACGGCGACCAGGGCATCGTGCACCTGCGCCCAGACGACAACGTCGTCACCGCCTTCCGCGACAAGATGGCGATGCAGGCGCAGGCACAGGAACGCTACGCCTCGATTCGTGACAAGCCCGCCGAGACACTCTGCGGAACCCGCCTGTCGCTGCAAATGAACGCCGGTCTCATGGCCGATCTGCCCAGCCTCGAAGGCTCCGGCGCCGAGGGCGTGGGCCTTTTCCGGACCGAGCTTCAGTTCCTCGTCCGCGCCCACATGCCCCGCCGGTCGGAACTGAGCGAGCTTTACGCCCACGTGATGGACGCCGCAAAAGGCAAGCGTGTCTGCTTCCGCACGCTCGACATCGGCTCGGACAAGGTCCTGCCCTACATGAAGGTGGTGGACGAGCCCAACCCCGCGCTCGGCTGGCGCGCGGTGCGCGTGGCGCTCGACAAACCCGGCGTGATGCGCATGCAACTGCAAGCGCTCGTCCGCGCTGCCAAGGGGCGGCCGCTGTCGGTGATGTTCCCCTTCGTCGCCCAGCGCGAGGAGTTTTCCGCCGCCAATGCCGAGATGAACAAGGCACTGGACCGCGAGCGCATCCTCGGCCACCCCCTGCCTTCCGAGATCGAGGTCGGCGCCATGCTGGAAACCCCGTCATTGGCCTTCGCGCCGGACTCCTTCTACAAGGAGGTCGATTTCCTTTCGATCGGCGGCAACGACCTCAAACAGTTCTTCTTCGCCGCCGACCGCGAAAACGAACTAGTCCGGCGGCGCTACGACACGCTCAATGTCAGCTTTCTGACCTTCATCGAATCCATCGTGAAACGCTGCGAGGCGCATGACACGCCGCTCAGCTTCTGTGGCGAGGATGCCGGCCGTCCGGTCGAGGCCGCCTGCCTTGCCGCCATCGGCCTGCGCAGCCTGTCGATGCGTCCGGCCTCCATCGGACCGGTGAAATCCATCCTGCGCCGCATCGACCTGGGCGAACTTTACGCGGTGATCGACGCCGTGCGCAACGCGGGCGACCAATCCGTGCGCCCGGCGGTGATGGATTATCTCAAGGGCAAGCTCTGAACCCCAGAAAATTCGTACGAATTTTCTCGGGCCCGGGCCCGGCCGCGGCGTTCAGGCACGCTTGACGGTCGGAAGCTCCACCAGCGCGCGGAAATCCTCCAGCAGTTCGGCATGATCGCGGTCGGCCTCGATGGCCAGCCGGCGCAGACCGAAATGCACATGCGCCATTTGCTGGTAATAGCTGGTGAACGCGTAATTCGTGGCCGCGCCCGCCGCGGCACCGAGCACGGGCACCGTCTGCGCCGCCAGCTTCTGGCCCAGCACCGTGGCCAGACGCGGCGCGACCCGCGCCACCAGCGCCTGCACCGCCTTGCCGGTCACTGCCACCCGCGTGCTGAGAAACGCAAGATCGCTGCCATCGTCATGGTCCAGCGGGCCGGCCGCGGCAAAGACCTTGATGCAGTCGTATTGCACGCCCGGCTCGTCCGGGTCGAAGCCGTATTCCGCTGCAACGTCCTGGATCGCGCGCAGCAGGACCGTCGTGGTAACCGGAAGCTCTGCAAGCGCCGTGGGCAGCCCACCCGCACCGCCCGCGGCGCCCATCGCCGTGGTCATCGCGCGGCTCAGCCAGCCGGGACTGTCCGGAAAATATCCCCGCGACCGGTGCGCGGTGTCCATTGCCATGCGCAGCGCCCGCTCGGTGCTGTCGTCCAGCCGCGAGCGCACCGGCGCCGGCAGGCGCGACAACAGCCCTTCGGCCTGTCCGCCGACCATGTTCAGCAACTGGATGCCGACGTTCCCGGCCCGCCTGTGCCGCAGCGCCAATGCCTTCAGGCGCGCCTCCACCGCGATCGCATCTATCGCCGCCGGCAGGATCTCGGAGTAGGTTTTCTTACCCATGGTCAAAAGATCGGGCACCGGGGCCGTTTTTTCAAGCGTCGCGCAAGACTTTGCCGGCAATCCCGTCCCAGGCGCCGGGGGTCAGCGCGAGGCCCAGGACCCGCTCCGGGTTGGTGGGCGGCGGCATCTTCACCTTGTCGAGCCGGGCAAAGCCGAACCGCGCGTAATAGGGCGCATCGCCCACCAGCATCGCCCGGTCCCAGCCGGCCTCCTGCCCGATCTTCAGCGCCTCGCGAATAAGGTACCCGCCCAGCCCCTCGCCCTGCCGTGTCGGGTGCACCGCGATAGGCCCCACCAGCAATGCGCGCACCTTGCCGATCCGCACCGGCCAGACCCGGATCGCACCGGCCAGGATGCCGTCTGCATCCCGCGCGACCTGACACAGCGCCGCCACCGGTGCCACGCCCTCGCGCAGCCGGTAGGACGACAGCGCCTCGCGCCCGGGCGCAAAGCACAGGTCATATAGCGCCTCGACATCCCACCAATCCTCGCGTCTTTCCGGAGCCAGGTCGTACACAGGCGCTTTATCCTTCGAAAAACAGGTGGATCGTCGCCTAGCACGCAGGTAGGCCTATGTCCAAACGCAATCGCAACCTGCCCCGAAAGACGCCCATGTTCTACCGCCCCGAAAACGGCCACGGCCTGCCGCACAACCCGTTCAACGCCATCGTGGCACCCCGCCCCATCGGCTGGATTTCCACCCGCGGCAGCGACGGGTCGGAAAACCTCGCGCCCTATTCGTTCTTCAACGCCGTGGCCTACGTGCCGCCGCAGGTCATGTTCGCCTCCACCTCGGCCAAACCCGACCGTGGCGATACCAAGGACAGTGTCGCCAATATCCGCGACACCGGCGTGTTTTGCGTGAACATCGTGGAATACGCCATGCGTGACGTGATGAACCGGACCTCCGGCCCCTGGCCCATGGACACCGACGAATTCACCGACGCCGGAATCGAGCGTGTGGCCTGCGAAACCATCCCCTGCTCCCGCGTGGCCGCCGCACCTGCCGCGCTGGAGTGCAAGCTGACGCAGATCGTCGACCTGCCGGGCGAGGCCAACAAGGTGGTGTTCGGAGAGGTCACGGGCGTCTACATGCGCGACGATTGCCTGAAGGACGGCATCTTCGACGTGCTCAGCTTCAACCCGCTGGCGCGGATGGGCTACAAGGATTACACCGTGGTGCGCGAGAAATTCGCCATCGCGCGTCCCGGCGAAAGCTGAGCCGCGCCATCGCTGCCCCCCGGGGTGGCGATACTACAGCCGTTCAGCAGCACTTTATCTTTGCCAAGTCCGTATCAGCTTAGATCGGCGAAATACGGGCAAACCAATCGCCGCCCCCTGGGTGGGGGCAGCGATGGCGCGGCGGCCTTCGGCCTTGAGTCCGCGCTCAGGTCGAGAACGCGGGCGCCGTCCCGCGCTTGACCCGGGACGGCGATGACAAGGAGATCCCGGATCAAGTCCGGGATTGCGTAGGGTGGGTGAAAACCCACGCGTCGCCTGACCGGCAACGCCTCCTCAATGCCCCCCGCCCAGAACCCCGGTCTTCACATCGTAATCCACGGCCAGCCCGTAATCGGGGTCATCATCGCTGTCGACCATAAGGTGCCCGGCCTTCTTCAGCATCCGGTGGCAATCCCGCGTCAGGTGCCGCAACTGCAACCGCTTGCCCGCGGCCAGGTACTTGCCCGCCACCGCCTCGATCGCCTGCAACGCCGACTGGTCCACCACCCGGCTTTCCGCGAAATCCACGATCACCTTGTCGGGGTCGTTTTCAAGGTCGAAAAGTTCCACGAACCCGCTGGCCGAACCGAAAAACAGCGGCCCCTGCACGCGGTAGACCTTGGTGCCATCCATCTCCTTGCCGGTGATGGCGTGAATGCGCTTGGCGTTGTTCCACGCATAGGTCAGCGCCGACACGATCACCCCCACGACCACCGCGATCGCAAGGTCGTACTGCACCGTCACCACCGTGACCAGCACGATCACCAGCGCGTCAGACAGCGGCACCTTGCGCAGGATCCGCAGCGAGTTCCACGCAAAGGTTCCGATCACCACCATGAACATCACGCCCACCAGGGCGGCCAGCGGGATCTGTTCGATCAGGGGCGCGGCAAACAGGATGAAAATCAGCAGGAACACCGCCGCCGCGACACCCGCGATCCGGGTCCGCCCGCCCGATTTCACGTTGATGATCGATTGCCCGATCATGGCGCACCCGCCCATGCCACCGAAGAACCCCGTCACCGTGTTGGCCACGCCCTGCGCGATGCATTCCTGGCTGGCGCCGCCCCGCTTGTTCGTCATCTCGCCCACAAGGTTCAGCGTCAGCAGGCTCTCGATCAGGCCGATGGCGGCCAGGATCACGGCATAGGGCAGGATGATCTCGAACGTCTCCAGCGTCAGCGGCACGCTCGGGATGTGGAACGGCGGCAACCCGCCCTCGATCGAGGCAAGGTCCCCCACCCGCGGCACGTCCAGTCCGAAGATCAAGACGATCGCCGCCACGAGCCCGATGCCGGCCAGCGGCGCCGGGATCGCCTTGGTGAAGCGCGGCATCAGCCAGACCACCGCCATGGTCAGCGCCACCAGCGCCAGCATGGTATAGAGCGGCGTGCCGGTCAGCCATTCGCCACCGCTCATGCCATGCCCGGTATTCTCCATCGTGCCGGGCACCTTGAACTGGCCCAGTTGCGCCAGGAAAATCACGATAGCGAGGCCATTGACAAAGCCCAGCATCACCGGATGCGGCACCAGCCGTATGAACTTGCCCCAACGCAGCACCCCGGCCGTGATCTGCAATGCCCCCATCAGCACCACCGTCGCAAAGAGGTATTCCACCCCGTGCTGCGCCACCAAAGACACCATAACCACCGCCAGCGCGCCCGTGGCCCCGCTGATCATGCCGGGCCGGCCGCCGATCAGCGCGGTGATCAGCCCCACGATGAAGGCCGCGTAAAGCCCCACCAGCGGATGCACCCCGGCGACAAAGGCGAACGCCACCGCCTCGGGCACCAGCGCCAGCGCCACGGTCAGCCCGGCCAACAGCTCGATGCGCAGTCGTGTCGCGCTGAACGTCTCTCCGGGCGTCAGGCTTAACTCGGACAAATCGAAGCGTTTGGCCCAGTCGGCCAGCAAGGTGCGTTTCACGGCGGGGTATCCTGATTGGGTGTCTCTGCGCGAGCGCTCCCCTACCGCGAACGGGCCCGGTTGACCATTGCCAATTTCAGAACCCCGCATGAACGTGGCGGAATTACTTGCCGTAATAGTCCCGGAACCATGCGACAAACCGTGCCACGCCCTCGCGCACATCCGTATCCGGGCGATATCCCGTCAGGCTTTGCAGCAGGCTGGCATCGGCCCAGGTGGCCGGCACGTCGCCTTTTTGCATCTCCATCAGGTTGCGCTCGGCGGTCATGCCCAGTGCCGCCTCGATGGCGTCGACGAAATCGGTCAGGCGCACCGTCCTGGAGTTGCCGATATTGACCACTCGGTAGGGCGCCACCGGCGACAGGCTGTCGCCCTCGGCGATCGCCTCGGGGCTGTCCGGGCGCACCGGCGCCGCGTCCATCAACAGGCGGATTCCTCGCACCAGGTCGGTGACATAGGTAAAGTCGCGGTACATCTCACCGTGATTGTAGACGTCGATCGGCCGCCCTTCCAGGATCGCGTCCACGAACTTGTAAAGCGCCATGTCCGGGCGTCCCCACGGCCCGTAGACCGTGAAGAACCGGAACATCGTCGTCGGCAGGTTCCACAGATGCGCATAGGAATGGCCCATCGCCTCGGTCGCCTTCTTGGTGGCGGCATAGATCGTCATCGGCGTGTCGGCCTTCTGCGCTTCGCGATAGGGCATGTCGGTCTCGGCACCGTAGACCGAACTGGTCGAGGCCATCAGCAGATGCTTGACCGCGTGGCGCTTCGCCGCCTCCATCACGTTGAAGGTGCCCACCACGTTCGCCTCGATATAGGCGCGCGGGTTCTCCAGGCTGTAGCGTACGCCCGCCTGGGCGGCCAGGTGCACGATGATGTCCGGCGCGCAGGCATCCACGGCCCGGTCCAGTGCCGCGACATCCTCCAGCATCGCCTCGGTCGCGGTGAAATTGGGGGACTGCAACAGCATCTGGTGCCGCCGCGCCTTGAGTGACACGTCATAGTAATCGGTCATGCCGTCGAACCCGTGCACGACCATGCCTTCGTCCAGCAGCAGCTGCGCCAGGTGGTATCCGATGAAACCGGCCGTGCCTGTGATGAAAACCCGTGTCATGCGCCTCTCGTTCCCGCTGCCCCGCTTCGCCGACATTCGTTAGCGGGCGCGGCTCTGCGGCACAAGGCCCGGGGCCCTTCAGACCGGCGTCACCGCACCGCCAGGCGGCGACTCGACCGCTTTGCGCAGCGCGGGCTTGAATGCCACGTGGCGCCCGCGGCCAGCCTGCTTTGCGGCATAAAGCGCAAGGTCCGCGTCGTCCATCATCATGGCCAGCCGCGGCTCGGCATAGCTGCTGCTGCGTGTCGAGCCGATGCTCGCCGATATTCGCGCGACCTCTGCGTTGAAGGCGACCGGCTGCTCCAGCCGCTGGATCAGCCGGCCGGCCACGCGCGCCAGCTCCTCTTCTGAGGTCCGCCCCTCCAGGATCAGCACGAACTCGTCGCCGCCCACGCGGATCACCGTATCCCCGTCCCGGGTTTCCGTCCGCAGGATCTGCGCCACGCGCCGCAACACGTGGTCGCCCGCCGTGTGGCCCAGTGTGTCGTTGACCGACTTGAAGAAATCGAGATCGAGATGCATCAGGACAAACTCCTCCCCGCCCGCGATCAGCCGCTGTGACACGGGCTCCAGCGCGCGGCGATTGCACAGACCGGTCAGCGTATCGGTATAGGCTTCCTCCTCGGCCGCCGCCTTCGCGCCGTGCAACCGCTGGTTCAGCTTTTGCCAGGCGTCGGTCACAACCGCCTTGGCCTCGGCCAGATAAAGCATTTCCACCGCCAGATCCGTCACCGCGAAATCTGCGCTGCACAGGTCGTGACGTCCCACCGCGTCGATGACGCCGATGCCAAAGCTCAGATCGACGATCACACCGCCCGGCGGGCCCAGAACCTGTTCCTCGGGCAAAGGTACGGCGACCCCTTTGAACTCGGTCCGTGGAGGTCCGCGCAAAACACAATGCAACCGCCGTCCGCCCGCCGCGCGAAGGCCCGGCGCACCGGGATCGAGCCGTGGACGCTTGACCTCGAAAAGATCGAAGAAATGCCGCCCGATCAATCCCGTGGCGCCCAGGACCTTTCGCGCCGTGGGACCGGCGTGCACGATCTGCGCCCTGGCATCCAGCACCAGGCACATCGGGCACAGTTCGTCCAGCAGAGCCGCCGAGGTCTCGATTGCATCGGCTTTCACCCGGCGGCCCCCAGCGTGAAACTGCGACCGCTGGCAAAGGCCGTCTCGAGCAGTTGAACCTCGACCGTCTCCGCCCTGCCGCTCCGGCCCTTGTACTCCAGCAAGACCAGCGCACCGTAATCGTCCGCCATCGCCCGCAACAGCCCCAGCACCACGTGACCAAAACCAAAGCCCCCTGTCCCGTGCTGCCCCACCGTGACCGAGAACTTCTGTCCCCCATGATCTGTCAGCGTGACCGGCGGCAAGTCCAGCTGCGGCACCGCCAGCCGCGCCCGCGCGGGCAGATCGTCCAGCGAATGCAGGAAATCGGTGAAATCCGCACCCGAGAACCGCAGCAGGCGCCGCAACGCCTCGGTGGTGGGGTGCGAAACGAGGTAGGTGCCTATATCCTCCAGCACCTCGTCCTCGGGTTTACCCAGAAGTTCCGCGGCCTGAGCCAGCACGTCGACGGTCAGCGCATCGGGATAATCCAGCATCGCCTCGAATTCCGGCGGTGCAAGCTCCGCGCGGCGGGCAATCTCTTCCCACGCTTCCTGCCCGTACGTATCGCGCAGGAACAACTCCATGGCCCGGTTGATCAGCCCGTGCATCGCTCACTCCTGAATCTCGGGCAAGCCTTTGCACAACGGGATTAAGAAGCCTTGAACGTTTAAACTTGTCTCTACCTTCGCTCGGCCCGGAAGGGGTCAGAAATCGGTCGGCGCCCCGCCCTCTTCCTTTCGCTTGGCGACAAAGGCCGCAAGCTCTTCCCGGATCGCCTCGTCCATCGGCGGCGCCTCGAAGCTGGCGATAATGTCACGGAACACCTGATGCGCGCGTTGCGGCGTCCACATGCCGCCCGCCGCTTCCCAGGCCTCGAAATTGCGCCAGTCGCTCAGGAACGGCTGGTAGAACGCGGTCGTATAGCGGTCCTGCGTGTGCTGAATGCCAAAGAAATGCCCCTGGTTGCCGACCTCGCGCACCGCCTCGACGGCAATCTCGTCCGGCCCGGTCGCCGTCACCTGCGGATCCATATAGCGCTGGATATGCTGCAGGATCTCGCAGTCCATGATGAATTTCTCCGGGCTCGCGATCAGTCCGCCTTCCAGCCATCCGGCGGCGTGATAGACCATGTGCGCCCCCGACTGCACCGCCGACCACAGGCTGTTCGAGGTTTCCCACATCGCCTGCCCGTCCGGCACGTTCGCCGCACACACGCCCGACGCGCGCATCGGCAGGCCGTAGAACCGCGCCAGTTGCCCCGTCATCTGCGTCGCACGCATGTATTCCGGCGTGCCGAAGGCCGGCGCGCCCGACTTCATGTCGACATTGCTGGTGAACGTGCCGATGGCGCACCCCACCCCGGGTCGGATCGCCTGCGCCAGCACGATCGCGCACAGCCCCTCGGCCAGGCTTTGCGCCACCGCCCCCGCCATGGTCACCGGCGCCATCGCCCCGGCCAGCGTGAACGGCGTCACCACCAGCCCTTGGTTGCGCCGCGCCAGGCGGATCCAGCCGTCCAGCATCGGGTAGTCATGCTTCAACGGCGAGGTCGAGTTGATGTTGGAATACATGTGCGGGCTGGATTCGAACTCCGCGTCCGTCAGGCCGCCCGCGATACGCACCATCTCCATCACGTCCTCGACGCGTTCGCGGCCCAGGCAATAGGCGTGCGCCACCTTGTCGGTAAGCGTCAGCTTGTCATAGAGCACATCCAGGTGCCGCACGCTGGCATGAACGTCCTGCGGTTCCACCGGATACCCGCCGACGAAATGGATGCAGTTGAAATACTGGCTCAATTTCAACAGGTTGGCGCACATCTCGCGCGTGCCCGTCACCTTGCGGCCTATGCCCATGTCCCAATAGCTCGGCGGCGAGGAGACATTGCCGAAATTGAGGTGCCGGCCCCCGATGGTGATCGCATGGTCCGGGTTGCGCGGCGTGATGGTGAACTCGCCCGGCGCCTTGCCGATCATCTCCATCACGAACTCGCGGCCCATCCGCACGTTCTCGCCGTTGATGTCGCAGCCCCCCGTGCCGCGCAGGATCTCCACCGCCTCCGCGTTCAGGAACTCGATCCCGATCTCCTCGAGGATTCGCATGGCGCCATGGTGGATCGCCTCGATGCCCGTCTCGTCCAGAGGCTCGACCGGCCGGTCGATGTTGATCGGCGGGTTCCAGGGCATCTGGTCGATGACGGCCGTGCCCCGGCGCGTCGCGTTCCCGGCCCGTCCGCCGCTGCGTTTCCTGCGTAAGGCTGTGTCTGCCATGGCGAGTCTCCTCCAGGGGCTCTCTCCATGCAATCACCGCGCAGGCCCGCTGGTTTGCCGCTTTGCGACAGAACCTGTCGCAGGTGAACTATCGCGGCACTATTAGCGCCGCGCGCCGTCGCAGGATCGACAGATACACGGCCAGGCTGCCCACCACGACCGCCCCGCCGATCAGCATCGCCACGGTGGGCCGCTCGCCCGCGCCGATCCAGACCCACAGCGGCCCCAGCACCGTTTCCAGCAACATAAGCAGGCTGACATTGGCCGCCAGCGTATGGCGCGCGGCCAGCGACAGCATGAAGAACGACACCGGCAGCACCACGCCCCCGGTGATCGCCATGGCCCAGACCCGACCCTCGAACATCGCGTCAACGCCGGTCAGCGACCAGCCGATTCCGCCCGCGATCCACGCGCCCACCCCGATGGCCAGCAGGATCGGCAGGTCGGGGCTCGCACGGACCGTGACGAAGTTCAGCGCCAGCACGAACGCCACGCCCAGGCCAAACACCGCCCCGGTCGCCGCAGCCCAGTTCAACGCCACGTCGCCGTGCCCGCTGCCCAGAACCGCGATGCCAATTCCCGTCATCACCGCCGCAATGGCGGCCCAGGTCAGCGCCGATGTCGCCTCTCCGGTCACCACCCGGCTCAATACGGCCGAGAACACCGGCACCGCCGCCACGCCCATCAGCACCATCGCCGCGGGGGCCGACGCGATCCCCAGGCAGAACAGCATCGAGTTCAGGACCTGCGCCGCCACGATCAGCATCCCCGGCCCGCGGCACAGCCGCGCGACGTCCCCCGCCCGGTCCCGGCTCAGCGCGGCCCAGGCCAGCACCATCATCGTGCCCATGAACAGCCCGCGCCAGCCGGTCATCTGAAAGCCTTCCATGCCCGACAGCCGCATCAGCATCGCGTCGGGCGTCAGCACCAGCGTGCCGAAAAGCGCCAGAAGTACGCCGCGGGACAAGCCCGCGCTCACGCCGTCATCCAGTCCGGGATATGCCCGATGTCGGGCAGAATGACATCCGCATGCGCCCGCAGCGCCTCGGCGGGGGCCGGGCCGGTCAGCACCGCGATGGTCTGCATCCCAGCCGCGCGCCCCGCGATCAGGTCATGTGTGCTGTCTCCCACCATCGCCACCCGCGCCGGGGGCAGGCCGGTGGCGCGGGCAAACGCCAGACACGGCCCGGGTTCGGGCTTGGCGCCGTGACCCGAATCGAACCCGGCGATGAAATCGAAAAAAGCGGTGACATCGGCTTCGCCCAGATGCGCGCGGGCGCCATATTCGGTATCGTTGGTCGCCACACCCAGCGCGATGCCCTCCGCCTTCAGCGCCGCCAGGAACGGTATCAGCGGCACCGCTTCGGCCTGTGGCGCTGTGGCCGAGGTCTGCATCAGGTAAAGCTCCAGGTCGGCCACCTCCCGGTCCGGCAGCGCCCGCGCGACGCATTCCGCCGCCTCGCGGTTGGTGCCCGCGATGATCGGGCTTGTCGGCCGAAAGCGCCGCGTCGCCAGGTCGTAATGCATCTCCCGGGCCAGCCGCGCCCGCACCTGCGTGTCACCGCCGGCCAGGTCCTCGATCAGCTCCCCTGCCCAGGTGCTCCAGGTGGTGTGAAAGTCGAAGAGCGTGCCATCCTTGTCAAAGAGCAGCCCATCAACCTTTCTTGCCGGTCCGTTCACCTTTCGATCCTCGCCCTGACCTCATGTCCAATGGGTCTGCACCCCGCCCGGCAGGGCGGCACGCGCCTGAATCAGCGCCTCGGGCGCCATGTCATGCGCATCGCAGAACTCCATGACCCAAGCGTCGTCCATAAGAATGAAATCCAGCACAGATGCAAGGAAATCAGGATCTTGCGCCCGTTCCCGCAGGTCGTCCAGACCCGCGCCCGTGGACCCCATGAACACGTCCAGCAGGTTTTCGTGGCCCGCGACCCAGGCCAGGGCGGTCAGCCCGACAGTTTCGGCATGATCTTGCTCTGCGCCCATATTGATTAATTCCCGGCAAGGTTTTCTTAACCATTGACAGGGATAGTGTAGCCATCGGAAAGGACAAGTCGGAAAGGCTTGGCGCATGTCGGGCACCATTCTCATCGTCGATGGTCTTGCGACCAATCGCATCGTGCTGAAGGTCAAGCTGTCGGCGGCCTATTTCAGCGTCGATCAGGCCAGCACCGCGGCCGAGGCCGTCGCCGCGATCCTGCGCGACCGGCCGCAATGCGTCCTGATCTCCGGCGACCTGCCCGACCGCGCCGCCGGCGACCTGATCCGCGACATCCACGCCCTGCCCGGTTGCGACCGGCTGCCGGTGCTGGTGCTCACCGCCACATGCACGCCCCTGCGCCGACTCGATCTGCTGCGGGCCGGGGCCGAGGACGTGATGCCCAGGCCCTTCTGCGACAAGACCCTGCTGGCCCGCCTGCGCTCGATGTCGCGCCACGCCCCGGTCGAGGCCGACCTGAACCTGACCACCGGCACCGCCGAGGCTCTCGGGTTCGCCGAGGCGCAGGCGGGCTTCACAAGCCGCGGCCTGATCGTCGCCCTGCATTCCGGCACCGCCCGGGATCAGGCGCTGTGCCGCCGCCTGGCCCAGGGCACCGCGCACAGGTTCGAAACCGTCCGTGCGGGCCATGCCGAGATGCTTGCCGGACTGCGCGCATCGCCCGATGTGCTGCTGGTCTTCCTGCCCGCCGGTGCCGGCGAGCCCGAGCTGGTTCGCCTGGCCGAGCTTTGCGGCGCGCCGCAGACCCGCAGGTCGCGGGTGCTTGCGGTGATGGACCCCGCCGACGACGGTCTGGCGGCAAAGCTGCTGGACCTCGGCGTGCACGACATCGCCGTCCAAGAGGCGGACCCGCACGAGATCACCCTGCGTCTCGACAAGCTGCTGCGCGCCAAACAGGCCGACGACACGCAAAAGGCCCGGTTGCGAACCGGGCTGCACGCCGCGGTGACCGACCCGCTGACCGGGCTCTACAACCGCCGCTACGCGCTGTCGCAAATGGCCCGGATGATCGAGACGTCCCGCGCCAGCGGGCAGCCTTTCGCGCTGATGGTGGCCGACCTCGACCATTTCAAGGCGGTCAACGACACCTACGGTCACGCCGCCGGCGACCAGGTCCTGACCCGCATTGCCCATGCCCTGCGCGACGCGTTGCGCCCCGGCGACAGCCTGTCGCGCATCGGCGGCGAGGAATTCCTGGTGCTGATGCCCCAATCGGGTATCGCGGACGCCCGCGCCATGGCCAAGCACTTGTGCCAGACCGTGCGCGACACCGCCATCATCCTGCCCGGCGTCGAGGCCCCGGTTTCGCTGACCGTCAGCATCGGCGCCACTGTGGCCAATCCCGCACTTCGGGGGGACACGCTGGATCCCGAGGCCATGGTGGCCGAGGCCGACCACGCGCTCTACGCCGCCAAGTCCGGCGGGCGCGACATGGCTACGATCTCGCAGCCCTCGGCGGCCTAGGACCGCCCGACCGGCCTCAGCGTCGGCGCCGCTGCAACTCCTGCTCCAGCCGGTCGGCATAGGCCGCGCGGTCTTCCAGGCTCATTTCGCTCCAATACGCGATCAGCAAGTCCTGCGCCGACGCCACCCGCCCGCCGAATAGCGCCCGCACCTGCGCCATCCGCTCCGTCGCAGCGGCCGTGTCGAACGGCTCGGCGCGCAGCAGCACGACCAGGGCGTCCATTTCCCGGCGCACCGCCGTGCGCTCGTCTTTCCTGTCACGGAACTCGCGGATCATCCGGCTCTTGAGGTCGTCGCGTTCGGCATCGCTCAGCGCCCGGTGCATCGCCCCCATGCTGCCCGGCGGCCCCTTGCGCCCGTCCGGTCCGCCCTTGATCGCGTACCCGGCCACCACGCCGACGACCAGCAGGTTCAACGCCAGCGACGCCACCAGCAGCCACCGCATCCACCGCGGCGCCCCCGTGCGGGGGGCCTGTTCGGTCCGGTCATCCATGCTCATCCCTCCTCGTCCGGGAACAGGTCGGTTCCGATATCGGGCTGCAAGGCCAGGGTGATGTCCTCGCCCCACACCTGCTGCGCGGTCGCGTCCAGCCGCTCAGGCGGCGCCACCCCGATCCAGAGGCCCGTCACCGCCGCCGCCCCCAGCCCCGAAACCGCGGGCCAGCCACCCAACGCCTGGAACACCCCGCGCCATCCACCGCGTGACGTGGTTCCAAAACGTGCCTCAGCAGCCGCTTCGGCCACCTTTGCCTTGGCGAAACCCTCCTGCACGCCTTCCGCATCGGCCAGCACCCGCGCCAGGAAATCGGCCTCCGGCTCCGGCGCCGTGCGCCGCGCGGCGGCAAAGGCTGCCGTCAGCGCGTCTTCAGGTGTGCCGCTCTTGCTCATTCGACGTACCCCAGTTCATCCTTCCTGCCCCGCAACATGTCGCTCAGGGCCCGCTTTCCCCGCGCCGTCAGGCTTTCCACCGCCTCGACGCTGATCTCCATGATCTCGGCGATCTCAGGATTGCCGAGTTCCTCGATATGGCGCAACACCACCGCCTGCCTCTGGCGGTCCGGCAAGGCCTGCAACGCGGCCTGCAACGCATCGGTCCGTGTGCGGTCCTGCATGTCGTCGGCCACGCTCGCCTGCGCGTCCGCCGGCTCGCCCGCGGCCTCCAGCGGACGCTGGCGCCAGCCCCGGCGCAGCCGGTCGGTGCACAGGTTCGCCACCACCCGGTACAGCCAGGTGGTCACCTTCGCCTCGCCCTGCCGCCACTCCGGCGCCACCCGCCACAGCCGCAGCAGCGCCTCCTGCGCTACGTCCTCCGCCTCCGCCCTGTTGCCCAGCAGGCGATAGGCATGGGCCAGAACCCGCGGGCTCAACCGCAGGGTCAGTGCCCGCGCCGCGTCCCGCTCGCCATTGGCGAACAGCACCAGCAGCGCCTCGTCGGGCACGTCGTTCATGGCGTCGAGCGGCATCGTCATGTCCCGGTCGTGCATCCTGCCCCGTCATCTGCGTCCGGTTCTTACGCCGAAACGCCCCGCCCCGGCCAGCCCGGCGAAGGGCACCGGGGCGGGACCGCGCGAATCACTCCGCGTTCTGCTCTTTCTTCTTGCCGTGATGCTTGGCCCGCATCTCGCGCATCTTCTCCAGTGCGGTGTCGAACTCGGCCTTGCTGATCGCGCCGTCGCCATCGGCGTCGACCCGGTCGAACATCTTGCCGCCGCGCCGCGCCTGCGCCTCCTCGAAGCTCACGCCGCCATCGCCGTCGGTATCCAGCCGCTCGATCATCTTGCCGGCCCGCCTGGCCGCCTTCTCCTGACCCCGGGCCTGGAGCTCTTCAAGGCTCATCACGCCGTCGCCATCGATGTCGGCGGCATCGAACCGCGCTTTCATATGCGCCTGCATCTCTTCTTTCGTCAGCTGGCCATCACCATTGGCGTCCAACTTCTCGAACGAATGCCGCGGGCCCTTGCCCTCGCCCGACGCGGCGTGGCCCTGCACGGCCCCGCCCAGGGCGATCGACATCCCAAGGGCGCTCATGATCATCAGGTTCTTCATCTTCATGCTCCATCTCGGACAGGTTCGTTGCAGCGCGATCCCGCGCCTCGCCAGTTCGTCCCGACCGCGCCTGCCGTCGCGATCTTGTCCCCTAAACGGCGGGCCTGCCGCGTTCCGTCGCGCCGCATCGACTTTTTTCCGGGCAGCACGGCCCCCGCCTTTGCGACATCCCGACGCACGGACAGCCTGTCACCTTCCAATTTCACCCCCGACAGCGCACCTGTAGAGCCATTGACTGGCGAGGCCCCATGACCACCACCGACCACCCCACACAAACGTCCGCCGCGTCGCACGGATCGACGCAAGGCCAGGACACCGAGGAACGCGCACTCTGGCCCGCCGTCTTTCGCGGGTTCCGGCGCACGTGCCCAAATTGCGGCTCCGGCCCGATCCTGAAAAGCTATCTCAAGCTGCGTCAAAGCTGCCCCGTCTGCCGCGAGGATCTCAGCCATGCGCGCGCCGATGACGGCCCGGCCTACCTGACGATCCTGTTCGTGGGCCACCTCATGGCGCCGCTCCTGCACATCGTCTTCGTCACGTGGCGGCCCGATCCGCTGGTGCTCTTCACCATTTTCGCTATTGGCTGCGTCACGCTCTCGCTTTACCTTCTGCCCCGGCTGAAGGGGGCCATCGTCGGCTTCCAGTGGGCGCGCCAGATGCACGGTTTCGGGGACGACACCTGACCCCTTCGGCGCCGAAGGACAGGATCAGATGACCGCAAGCTACCCCGTACATTCCGACAAGACCGCCATCCGCGATGCGGCCACCGTGATCGTGCTGCGTGACCGCATGACCCGGCCGCGGGTGCTTATGGGCCAGCGCGGCGCCAAGGCCGTCTTCATGCCCAACAAGTTCGTCTTTCCCGGCGGCGCGGTGGATCCGGGCGATGCCAAGATCCCGCTGGCCCGCCCCATGCCCTCAGGCTGCGCCGCCCGCCTGCGCGACGACAGCGAATCCGACCTGTCGCACGCGCTGGCCGCCGCCGCGGTCCGAGAGCTGTGGGAGGAAACCGGCCAGGTGCTGGGTCAGCCCGGCGACTGGTCCGACCCGCCGCCGGCCGACTGGGAAAGTTTCGCCGCCACCGGCCATCTGCCCGACGCGTCCGCGCTGCAATTCGTCTTCCGCGCCATCACCCCGCCGGGCCGCCCCCGGCGCTTCGACGCGCGCTTCTTTCTGGTCGACGCCACGGCGCTCGCCTCCGACCCGGACGACTTCTCGCCCGCCTGCGACGAGCTCAGCCACCTGCAATGGGTCTCGCTGGCCACCGCCCGCCACGACTACGATCTGCCCTTCATAACCGAGGTCGTACTGGCCGAAATCGAGGCCCGCGCCCAAGACCCCGCGCCGCCCGCCTCGGTGCCGTTCTTCCGCAACGACGACGAAAGCAACCTGTTCAAGCGTCTCCACGGCGCGCCGCTGCCAGACTGAACGGCCCGGCTGAGGCGCGACGCGGCTATCCCAGCAAAACCAGCAGCAGGATGCTGGCACTCACCAACACGATCCCGAACAGCTCCCGCCGCGTGACCGTCTCGCGAAAGAACATGACCGAGGCTATCAGCGAAAAGATCACCTCGACCTGCCCCACCGCGAACACATAGGCCGCGTTCTGCAAGGTGAAGGCCGTGAACCAGCCGACACTGCCCAGCAGGCTGGTCACCCCCATCCACACCGCGCGCCCCCGCGCCGCCCAGACGCGGGTCAACTGCCCCGGCTCGCCCCAGCGCAGATAGGCCGCCATGCCGAAGCTCTGCGCCGCCGTCACCGCCGCCACCGCGATCATCGCCCGCAGGAAAGCGTCGTCGCTCGCCACCTCCAGCGTCGCACCCCGGTACGTCACCGCCGACACGGCAAAAAACGCCCCCGAGGCCAACCCCAGCGCCGGCGCCCGGCTCGCCACCCGGCGCCACCAGCCGCCCGCCCCGCCCGGCACGTCCGACAACACCAGCACGCCGATCAGCCCGAGGAAGATCGCCACCAGTCCCGGCAGGCTGATCCGGTCGCCCAGCACGATCAGCCCCACCAGCGCCGTCTGCACCACCTCGGTCTTCTTGAAGGTGATCCCCACCGCGAAATTGCGCTCCGCGAACAGCAGCACCACGCACCACGTCGCCAGGATCTGCGCCAACCCGCCGCTCAACACGTAGATCCAGAACAGCCCGCCCACCGCTGGCAGCCCCACCCCGGACCACGCCGCATAGCCCCCCGCCAGCAGCGCCGCCATCGGCGCGGCATAGGCGAACCGTGCAAAGGTCGCACCCAGGGCGCTCAACGTCCCCATGCTCAGCGATTTCTGCAACATGAAGCGCAGCGTCTGGAAAAACGCCGCCATGATGGAAAGAAGGATCCACGGCTCGACCATGGATCCCCTCTTGCCCGCGTTTTACTTCCTCCGCCAGAGCGGATGCGCCACCGGGTCCTTCGCCCTCAGCAGGTGCCGCGCGAATATCTCGCCGTAAGAGCGATAATAGTACCCGCCATTGCGCCGCAGGTACGTCTCGCGGTTCTGCCGCCACATCGCCGGCAGGTGGTACCACGCCACGCGCGGATGCATGTGATGCACCACGTGCAGGTTGTTGTTCAGAAACAGGAAACTCAGCGGCCCGCCATCCTCGACCACGACCGTGCGCCCGCTGGCGCGCTCATGCGCCCGGTGCTCCAGGAAGGTGCGGATCTTCAGCATCGCATAGGCCGCATAGGCGCTGACCAGATAGGCCCAGACCGGCATCGGCGAGGCCGCGACCACCGCCAGCACGCCTGCAACGCCCACCCCGTGCAACGCCCAGGCCCGCGCGATGCCCCGGTCGCCGGCCCGGATCGCGGCCCAGTCGCCGCGCATGAACACCACCTGCCCCAGCACCGGCCCCACGATCATCCGCCCCAAGAGCGTGTTGTTGAACCGCAGCACGGCCCGGAACCAGCCCGGCAGCCGCGCCCAGACAGCCGGGTCCAGGTAATTCGATTCCGGATCGTCATAGGGATCGGTCAGCAGGCTGTCGCGGTGATGCGCCAGGTGCAGGTCCATGAACCGCCGGTAGGGCACGCAGAGCCCGAGGCTGAAAAACCCGAGCGCCTCGTTGACCCTTTCGTTTCGGGTCGGGTGCCCGTGGATCATCTCGTGCACCAGCGACGAGTGCAGCGTGATCCCGATCGCCGCCACCGCCACACCTGCCGGCAGCCACAGCCCCGCCAGCCAGTAGAGCGCCAGGCCCCAAAATGCGTAACATCCGGCCAACAGTCCCAGTGTCGGCCATTCCACGTCCGCGAGCGCACGCGCCCCCGGCCCCGGCACCGGCCCGGCGCCGCCTTCGAATTCCACTTTCATCTTGTCCCCAGTTCCGTCCTTCACAAAAAGCGTTACGACAGATCCTGTCAGGGGGGCAGTCAGAGAATGATTAACAAACCTCTCGTTTGTTGATAAAATCCAACACATGATCCAGAAATCCGACAAGCGCGACCGCGCCACCCTTTTCCGCACCCGCCTGAACGAGGCGCTGCGCCTGCGCGGCACCTCGCAAAGCGCGCTGGCCCGCAGCGTCGGCGTCGACCGCTCGACCATCTCGCAACTGCTCAAGGGCACCGGGGCCCGCCTGCCCAATGCGCAGGTGGTGGGCGAATGCGCGCGGGCGCTCGGCGTCTCCGCCGACTGGCTTCTCGGCCTCACCGACCGGCCGGAGACCGCCGCCGACATACTCGCCAACACGCTCTCGCTGACCGAGGCCCCCCGGGCGCTCGTCGACGAACAGATCTTCACCTGGCACCGCGAGGCCGCGGGCTACAAGATCCGCCACGTCCCCGCCGGCCTGCCCGACATGCTCAAGACCCGCGAATTGCTCGAATGGGAATACGCCCCCCACCTGGGCCGATCCACCGAACAGGCCATCGGCGCGTCAGAGGATCGCCTCGAATGGATGCGCGGCACGCAGTCGGACTACGAGATCGCCCTGCCGCTCTTCGAGTTGCACAGTTTCATCGCCGGCGAAGGGTACTATCACGGCCTGCCCCGCGACATCCGCCAGGGCCAGGTCGACTACCTGCTCGAGATCACCGAGCAGCTCTACCCCCGCCTGCGCCTCTACCTCTTTGACGCCCGCCGGCTCTACTCGGCGCCCGTCACCGTCTTCGGCCCCCTGCTCGCCGTGCTTTATATCGGCCGCAACTATCTCGCGTTCCGCGACACCGAACGCGTCGCGGCCCTGACCCTGCATTTCGATGCGCTCGTCCGCGAAGCCGCAATCGGCGCCCGCGAGCTGCCCGCCCACATCCGCCACTGCTGGGCGCGGACATCGGACTAGCCTCGTCTCTTCTTCTGGCCGAAAATATCCTGGGGAGCGGCGAAACACGGTTTCGCCGCGGGGGCAAAGCCCCCGGCAACGCCCGCCACATAGGCGACTTCGGTCGGATATCGCGTAGGGTGGGTGAAAACCCACCGCCCTCACGTCAAAACGGCATCGGATGCGCCTTTTGGGTGTCGTCCAACGCCTCCAACACTTCCTCGGACAACGTCACCTCCGCCGCGCCCAGCGCCACGTCCAACTGCTCCAGCGAGGTCGCCCCGAAAATGGCCGCGGTCATGAAGGGCCGCGTCAGGCACCACGCCAGCGCCATCTGCACCGGGTCAAGGCCGAACCGCCGCGCCACCCCCAGGTAGGCGTCGACGGCGGCAAAGGCCTTCTGCGTCTTGCGCCCGCCCAGCGTCTCGTTCAGCGTCAGGCGCGAGCCCTCGGGCACCGCGCCGCCCTGGTACTTGCCGGTCAACAGCCCCGCCGCCAGCGGCGAAAACGCCAGCAGCCCCACATCCTCGTTCACGCTCAGCTCCGCCAGATCGGTGTCGAAGAGACGGCAGAGCAGCGAATACTCGTTCTGGATCGTGGCCACCCGTGGCCCGCCCACCTCGTCGGCCACCCGCAGCCACTGTGCCGTCCCCCACGCGCTCTCGTTGGACAGGCCAAAGGCCCGGATCGCGCCCCGCTCCACCTCGCGTTCCAGTGCGCCCAGCGCATCCTCCATATGCGCCCGGGTCTCCGCCGGGTCCTGCCCCGAGGGATCGAACCGCCAATGCTGGCGGAACATGTAGCTGCCCCGGTTCGGCCAATGGAACTGGTAGAGGTCGATATGATCGGTCTGCAACCGCTTCAGCGAGCCTTCGATAGCCTGCGGAATCGTCTCCGACGAGATCGGCGCGCCTTCCCTCGCGTGCTGCATCCCCTCGCCCGAATGCTTGGTGGCCAGCACGACCTCATTCCGCCGTCCCGTCCGCGCGAGCCACGTGCCGATGATCTCCTCGGTGCGCCCGATGGTCTCCTTGGCGACCGGATTCACCGGGTACATCTCGGCGGTGTCGATGAAATCCACACCCCGGTCCAGCGCCATGTCGATCTGGGCGTGGCCCTCGGCCTCCGAATTCTGGCTGCCCCATGTCATCGACCCGAGGCAAAGCGCGCTCACCTCGATTCCCGTCCGTCCCAATTGCCTGCGCTGCATGTCCCGCTCCGTCTTGCCTGTCGTCAAAGCCCCATATGTAGCGGCTCTGTCACGGGCGTCACCCCTATTTCGCGATTGAGAACAAAGAGCGAACAAATTACATTTAACGGCATGGACACCACCCTGCTCACCCGCCGCAGCAGCCACCGCACGCGCGCCTCTCTCACCGTGCTGGGCGAGATGGCCCTGACGCCCGCGCGCCTGCACGAGCTTTGCGGGCCGGCGCGGCACATGGCGGCGATGCTCGTGGCCGCCGCCACGCAAGGCTCGGTGTTCTGGATCGCCCCCGACTGGGCGGCAGACCGGCTCAACCCCGACGGCATGGTCGCTCTGGTGGGCCCCGAACGCTTCACCTTCCTGTCACCGCGCCAGCCCATCGACCTTCTGTGGTGCCTCGAGGAAGTGCTGCGCTCCGGCGCCGTGCCCCTCGCGGTGGCCGAACTGCCGGACCTGCCCAATCTCACCCAGGTCCGCCGCCTGCATCTGGCCGCGGAAACCGGCGCGGCCGAAGGCTCCGGCGCGCCGCTGGGCCTCATTCTCACCCCCGGCGAGGGCGGCGCCCCCGGCGTCGAAAGCCGCTGGCACATGGCCCCCGCCCACGCGCCCGGTCGGCTGGGCTGGACGCTCTCGCGCCGCCGCGCCCGCACCCTGCCCCCGGCGACATGGGCCGTGACCCGCGCCAGGGGCAGCTTTGCCATGGCTCCGGCCCCGTCCTCTTCCGCCCCGTGAGGCCGCAGGCGGATCTCAGCCCTCCGCACCCATCTCGCGCAGCGCGGTCAGCAGCCGCGCCACCTCGGCCTCGGTATTGTAGTGACACATCGAAATCCGGATACAGTCGCTCAACCCCAGCGGCTTCAGCACGTTGCCGCTGTAATGGTCGTCCTTGCGGATATGCGTGCGGATGCCCTGCGCGTTCAGCCGCTCCACCACCTCCGCCGAGGGCACGCCCGCGACCACCACCGACACCAGCCCCTCGCGCGCGGGGTTCTCGGCCCCTCCCAGGATGCTCACATGCTCCATGTCGCGCAGCCCGGGCAGGTTGCCGGTGCCCTTGATCATCGCGTCCGTCAGATGCGTCTCGTAGGCATGAATGGCCCGCCCCGCCGCCTCGATCCGGCGGCGGCGGTCGGTCTCGCCCGACACCTCGCCGCCCAGCCAGTCAAAATAATCCACCACGTCCGACACGGTGGCATAGGACCCCGCATCGCGCGTGCCCATCTCCCAGGCGTCTTCCGGCGACCCGATCAGCCGCTCATGCGGCATCACCGCCAGCCGGTCCGAGATCCAGCCGATCCCGAAACCGTGCCGCGAGAACACCTTGTAGGGCGAAATCGCATAGCCATCGGCCCGATAGCTGTCGATATCCAGCTGCCCATGCGCCGCGTGCTGGATACCGTCCACGATGATCACCGCCTCCGGCGCTACCGCCCGGATCGCAGCGCTGATCGCCGCCACGTCCATGCCCATCCCCGTCACCGGCGAGGCATGCACGATGGTCGCCACCGCCACGTCCGGCGTCATCCGTTCGGCATAAGCCTCCGCCGTGACCAGGCCCAGCGCGTCGTCATGCGGCACCTCGACATACTCGAGCCCCGCCACCTCGGCCCAGTGCCGCGCGGCACTGCGCGACGCGGGATGCTCGATCGACGACCCGATCACCTTGCCCCCCTCGGGCGCGTTCACACAGGCCGTCCGGATCATCCGAAACAGCAACTCGGTCCCGCTTTCGCCGGCAAGGAACTGCCCCGAGGATGCGTTCATGAACACCGCCAGATCCGCCTTGGCGCGGTCGATCACGTCCTGGATGCCCTGCCCCGCCGGGTTCGACCGCCCGGGGTTGTCAGGGATCGCGGCATAGAAACCGGATGTCTCCACCACTTTTTTCAGCGTCAGCGCCCCGCCCGCGTTCTCGAAGAAAATCCGCTCGCCCTGGAACGGGCAACTCTCCACATGGGCGAAGCGGCCCCGGATCGCGTCGATAAGCTCGGGAGTCTCGTGGATCATGACATCTCCTGTCGGGTTGGCGGGTCTTGCGCCATATGCGGGGATTCTTCCGCCGCTTACAAGACGTCAGCCGCGCAGCCGACGAACGCGGCGAAATCAGGCACTTGACCAAAGCGGTGCCCACGCCGGGGCCTTGCCCTCACATACGTCGAAAACGACGCAGTTCTGTCGAAAACGCGGCAGGACATCGCCGCGCCCGCGTGCCAAGTTGCCCCCATGCGCATGATCATCTCCTTCGCGGCCCTCTTTTTGTCGGTCATCCTGTTGCAGCTTTCCACGGGCGGCGTCGCCCCGCTCGACGCGCTGTCCGGCATCACGCTCGACTTCTCCACCCAGCAGATCGGCTTTCTCGGCTCGGCGCATTTCTTCGGCTTCTTCATCGGCTGCTGGTTCGCGCCGCGCCTGATGGGCTCGGTCGGCCATTCCCGCGCCTTCGCCGCCTTCACCGCCGCAGGCGCCATCGGCCTTCTGATGCACATGATCATCATCGACCCTCTTGCCTGGGCCCTGATGCGCGTGGCCTCGGGCCTGTGCATCGCGGGCTGCTACACGGTGGTCGAGGCATGGCTGCAAGCCAAGGTCACCAACGAGACGCGCGGCCGCACCATGGGCATCTACCGGGTGGCCGACATGGGCGCGTCGCTCGTCGCGCAAATGCTGATTTCCGTTCTGGAACCGGCCTCCTACGTCTCCTACAACCTGCTCGCCATCATCTGCTGCGCCTCGCTCCTGCCGCTGACGCTGACCACCGTGCGCCAGCCCGAAACGCCCAAGGCCCCCCGCCTGCGCCCCATGCTGGCGGTCGAATGCTCGCCCCTCGCCGCCGCCGCCGTGATCGTCGCGGCGCTCTCCAGCGCCACCTTCCGCATGGTCGGGCCACTCTATGGCCAGCAGGTCGGCCTCGCGCTCGACCAGATCGCGTGGTTCCTCGCCGCTTTCGTCCTGGGCGGTGCGCTGGCGCAATACCCCGCCGGCTGGCTCGCCGACAAGTTCGACCGCCGCCACGTGATGATCGCCCTCTCGGTCGCCGCCATCCTGTGCTGCATCGTCACCGCCCTGGCCGGGACCGTCTCGCCCAACGGTGCGATGATCGCCGCCTTCTTCTTCGGCTTCACCGCCTTTCCGATCTATTCCGTCGCCGCCGCCCACGCCAACGACTTCGCCACCTCCGAACAACGGGTCGAACTCTCCGCCGCGCTGATGTTCTTCTTCGCCCTCGGCGCCATCGCCGCTCCTTTCGTGGCCTCCGCCCTGATAGAACGCTTTGGCCCCCAGGCGATGTTCGTGATGATCGCCACAGCCCACGCCATCCTGATCGTGTTCAGCTTCGTGCGCATGCTGGCCCGGCCCAGCGCCGGCGCCCGCACCCGCTATGTCTGGTCGCCCCGCACGTCCTTCACCATCGGTCGGCTGACGCGTGGCGCGCGCGAGAACGACAAGCGCACCGACCCCTGACGCCAACCGCCTCTGGCACAGCCCGCGCCGTTGCGCTACACGGACGCCCAAAGCTCCAAGGACGTCTCGCATGGCCCGCCACCTCATCACCTCCGCCATTCCCTATATCAACGGGATCAAGCACCTCGGCAATCTCGTTGGCAGCCAGCTGCCCGCCGACCTCTATGCCCGCTACCTGCGCGGCCGCGGCCACGAGGTGCTGTTCCTCTGCGCCACCGACGAACACGGCACGCCCGCCGAACTGGCCGCCGCCAAGGCCGGCAAGCCCGTGGCCGAATACTGTGCCGAAATGTGGCAGGTGCAGGACACGCTGGGCCAGGGCTTCCGCCTCAGCTTCGATCACTTCGGCCGCTCGTCGTCCGAGCAGAACCGCAAGCTCACCCAGCATTTCGCCGGCAAGCTCTTTGAGGCCGGCCTGATCGAGGAAATCACCGAGAAACAGGTTTATTCCAACGCCGACGGCCGCTTCCTGCCCGACCGCTATATCGAGGGCACCTGCCCCAATTGCGGTTACGACAAGGCCCGTGGCGACCAGTGCGAGAACTGCACCAAACAGCTCGACCCCACCGACCTCATCGACCCGCGCAGCGCCATCTCCGGCTCTACCGATCTGGAGGTGCGCGAGACCAAGCACCTCTATCTCAAGCAAAGCCAGATGCGCGACCGCCTCAACGCCTGGATCGACGACCAGAAGGACTGGCCGATCCTCACGACCTCCATCGCGAAGAAATGGCTCAACGACGGGGACGGACTGCGGGACCGCGGCATCACCCGCGACCTCGACTGGGGTATCCCGGTCAAGCGCGGCGATGACGACTGGCCCGGGATGGAGGGCAAGGTCTTCTACGTCTGGTTCGACGCGCCCATCGAATACATCGCCTGCGGCGCCGAATGGGTCGAGGCCGGCAAGGGCGAAGACTGGGAACGCTGGTGGCGCACCGACAAGGGCGCCGATGATGTTCGCTACACCCAGTTCATGGGCAAGGACAACGTGCCCTTCCACACGCTCAGCTTCCCCGCCACGATCCTGGGCAGCGGCGAGCCGTGGAAGCTGGTGGATTACATCAAGTCCTTCAACTACCTCAACTATGACGGCGGCCAGTTCAGCACGTCGCAGGGTCGTGGCATCTTCATGGACCAGGCGCTGGAGATCCTGCCCGCCGACTACTGGCGCTGGTGGTTGCTCAGCCACGCCCCCGAAAGCTCGGACGCCGAATTCACCTGGGAAAACTTCCAGGCGAGCGTCAACAAGGACCTCGCCGACGTTCTGGGCAATTTCGTCTCCCGCGTGACCAAGTTCTGCCGCTCCAAATTCGGCGAAACCGTCCCCGACGCAGGCAGCTACGGCCCCGACGAGACCGCGCTGATCGACACGCTCACCACCCGAATCCGTGTGTATGAAAAACACATGGAAGCCATCGAGGTGCGCAAATCCGCCACCGAACTGCGCGCCATCTGGGTCGCGGGCAACGAGTACCTGCAAACCGCCGCCCCGTGGTCGACCTTCAAGGAAGACCCGGACCGCGCCGCTGCGCAGATCCGCCTCGCGCTCAATCTCATCCGTCTTTACGCGGTGATCTCGGCCCCCTTCATCCCCGACGCCTCCGCCGCGATGCTGCAAGCGATGCAGACCGACGATTGCCACTGGCCCGACGACCTGGCCCAGGCGCTCGAAAGCCTGAAGCCCGGCCATGCCTTCAGCGTTCCGGAGGTGCTCTTCGCCAAGATCACCGACGACCAGCGCGAGGACTGGGCCACGCGCTTCGCCGGGACCCGCGCCTGACCCTTTCGCGCGCTCCGCGCAGGCTCAGCCGCCCGCGGCCAGTTCGATCTCGATCTCGCGGGTTTCGCGGCCCCGTGTCAGGCTCAGTTCGACCGTCTCCCCGGGCCGGTACGCGCCAAGTGCCGCCAGAAAGTCATCGATCCCGTTCACCTTCTCGCCGCTCAGCCCGATGATGACATCACCCGGCACCAGCCGCCCGTCCCCGGCCAGTTGCGCCGGCTCCAGACCGGCCCGGGCCGCCGGCGACCCCGGCTCGACCCCCAGCACCAGAACCCCCTCGAGCCCCTGGCGCCGCGCCAGGTCATTGACCCGCGGATCAAATCGAATTCCAAGCGCCGGCGGCGCATAGTTCCCGGTTTCGATCAGTTCCGGCACCACGCGGTTGACCGTGCCCACCGGGACCGAGAAACCGATCCCCGCACTGGCCCCCGACGGGCTGTAGATCGCCGTGTTCACGCCAATGAGCCGCCCCGCACTGTCCAGAAGCGGACCGCCGGAGTTGCCGGGGTTGATCGCGGCGTCGCTCTGGATCAGCCCGGTGATCGGCCGTCCCGTGCGCGACGGCAACTCCCGGTCCAGCGCCGAAACGATCCCCCGTGTCAACGTCCAGTCCAGTCCGAAGGGGTTCCCGATCGCCAGCACTGTCTGACCCACCTGCAGATCGTCACTGCTGCCGACGGTCACGGGTGCGGGCAAGTTTCCCGCATCGATCCTCAGCACCGCCAGATCGTGCGACGGGTCGCGTCCTACCAGTTCGGCCGGAAAGCTTCGTCCGTCGGCCAGCCTGACCGTCGCGGTCGATGCCCCCTCGATCACGTGCGAATTGGTCACGACGTGGCCGCGATCGTCCCACAGGAAACCCGATCCGGTTCCGCGCGGCTGCTCGTAAACGTTGCGCGACCACGGGTCCCGCACGCGCTCGGCAGTCGAAATGAACACCACGCTGTCGCGCGCCGACTGGAACAGTTCGATCGTCGCCGTTTCCTCTGCGGCCAGGTCGCCGCGCGCCGTGATCACCCGCGGCTCGGCTTCCGGTTCGAAATAGGCCAGCCGCAGCGCCGGCATGAGCTGATAGGTGGCCACCACCAGCATCGCGGCAAGGGTGATCATGATCAGCCGGATTATGAAACGATAGGACAATTCAGGCGCGCTTTCGAACGGGACATTCCATGCTGAAGACTTGCGTCACGCGCATCAGGTTTCAAGATGATGCCTGGTACCCGCGGCCGGACTCGAACCGGCACGGCCTTTCGGCCTGGAGATTTTAAGTCTCCTGTGTCTACCATTCCACCACGCGGGCACGGCCCCCGTCGTAGCGTGACGCCTCTCTGATCATCACAACTCTTCTTCGCCCTGCTCCAGCACCGGCAAGAGGTGCCGCTCGCCCAACCACGGGTTCAGAGCCAGCGCGCGGCGCAGCGCCAGCGCCGCCTCGCCGTTGCGGCCCAAGGCGTGCAGGGTCAGCGCCTGCCCCGTCCGCGCCGCCACGTGGCGCGGCTGCAATTCCACGGCCCGTGCAAGGTCCGGCAACGCCGCCTCGAAATCCTGCCGCAGGAAATGGATGAAGGCCCGCTGGTTGTACCCTTCCGCATAGTCCGGACAATAGGCCACCAGCGCCTCCGCCGCCGTCATCGCCGCGTCATGGTCATACGCCTCGCGCCGCGCCATCGCCTCATCCAGCAACCCTTGCGCCTTGGCATCCGGCGCTTCTGCCCACAGCGCCCACATCTTGTCCGACAGCGCCCGTCCCGCCGCCTCGTCCGGTGCATCCTGCGCGGCGTCGATCAGCCGCGACAGTTCCGCCGAATGGTCAGGCGCTTCCGGACAGGTCCCGGCCCAGGCCGGGCCGGCCAGCACGCAGGCAATCACCAAAATTCTCATGGGATCAATGATGCGCCCCGACCCCCGCAAGATCAACGCGTAAATCCACCCGGTTCAAAAGACCTCCGACAGCGCGTTCTCCTTCACCGCCTCCATCGCCACGTAGGTCGAGGTTTTCGACACATGCGGCAAGGTGCTGATCTGTTCGGCCAGCACCCGGCGATAATCCTGCATGTCCTGCGTCCGGATCTTCATCAGGTAATCGAAATTCCCCGCGATCAGATGCACCTGCTCGATCTCGGGGATCAGCTTCACCGCCGCGTTGAACTCCGCCAGCGCGGTTTCCCGCGTGTCGGTCAGGCTGACCTCGACGAAACTCACGTGATCCATCCCCAGCCGGATCGGGTCCACCAGCGCCCGATAACCCGAGATCACCCCATCCCGTTCCAGCCGCCGCAGCCGCGCCTGCGTCGGCGATTTCGACAGCCCGATGCGCCCGGCAAGCTCGGTGATACTGATGCGCCCCTCCGCCACCAGCACGCGAAGAATCGCCTTGTCGAACTGATCAAGCTCGCTTGCATCCATTTGACTTGTCTCCCCGTGTGAATTACCGTCCTTTTGGCCCGCGAAACGCCACCAATCGGGAAATCAGATCAGATATTGAGTGGTACACTAGTCCAAACCGCCATCCCCCAGCAAGAGGACCGCAATGCCCTACGATTCCGACCTGCGCCGTGTGATCGACCAGACCACCTATGCCGAAGAGGCCGAAACCGTCGCCCGCCTGACAGAGCAGGCCGGGCTGTCGCAAGAGGACCGCGCGCGCATCTCGAAATCCGGCGCCGACCTCGTCCGCCGCATCCGCAACCAGTCGGATCCCGGCCTAATGGAGGTGTTCCTGGCCGAATACGGCCTCTCCACCGACGAGGGCATCGCGCTCATGTGCCTGGCCGAGGCGCTCCTGCGCGTGCCCGACGCCGACACCATCGACGCCCTGATCGAGGACAAGATCGCGCCCTCGGACTGGGGCAAGCACATGGGTCACTCCACCTCGCCGCTGGTCAACGCCTCCACCTGGGCCTTGATGCTGACCGGCAAGGTGCTGAAGGACGAGAACCCCGGCCCCGTCGGCCACCTGCGCGGCGCCATCCGCCGCCTGGGCGAGCCGATGATCCGCACCGCCGTCGGCCGCGCCATGCGCGAAATGGGCCGCCAGTTCGTGCTGGGCGAGACCATCGAGTCCGCCATGGACCGCGCCGCGAAGATGGAAAAGAAAGGCTACACCTACTCCTACGACATGCTGGGCGAGGCCGCGCGCACCGATGCCGATGCCATCCGCTATCACCTGGCCTATTCCCGCGCGATCAGCGCCATTTCCAACGCTTGCACGCACAAGGACATCCGCAAGAACCCCGGTATCTCGGTCAAGCTCTCGGCGCTCCACCCCGCGCTACGAGGTCGCGCAGCAGCATCAGGTCATGGACGTGCTCATGCCCCGCCTGCGCTCGCTCGCCATCCTCGCGAAATCCGCCCGCATGGGCCTCAACATCGACGCCGAGGAGGCCGACCGCCTGTCCCTCTCGCTCGACGTGATCGAGGCCACGCTTTCCGAGCCGTCGCTCGCCGGATGGGACGGTTTCGGCGTGGTGGTGCAGGCCTATGGCCAGCGCGCTTCCCACGTGCTCGACTACCTGCACGATCTCGCGCAAAAGCTGAACCGCCGCATCATGGTCCGCCTTGTCAAAGGCGCCTACTGGGACACCGAGATCAAGCAGGCCCAGGTCGAAGGCATCGACGGCTTCCCGGTCTTCACCTCGAAACCGGCCACCGACATTTCCTACATCGCCAACGCGCGCAAGCTCCTGTCGATGACCGATCACATCTACCCGCAATTCGCCACGCACAACGCGCACACCGTGGCCGCCATCCTCGATATGGCCAAGGAGATGGACAAGGGCACCGACACCTTCGAATTCCAGCGCCTGCACGGCATGGGCGAGGCGCTGCACAACATCGTCATGCAGGAACACGGGACCAACTGCCGCATCTACGCCCCCGTCGGCGCTCACCGCGACCTGCTGGCCTATCTGGTGCGCCGCCTTCTGGAAAACGGCGCCAACTCCAGCTTCGTGAACCAGATCGTGGACGAGGACGTGGCCCCCGAAACCGTCGCCCGCGACCCGTTCGAGGCCTATCAGGACGACCGCCCGCAACTGCCCACCGGGCCGGAACTCTTCCTGCCGGAACGCCCCAACTCCAAGGGCTTCGACCTGAAGCATCAGCCGACGCTCGACGTCATCGAAGCGGCTCGCGGCCCCTTCGCCAATGCGTCGTGGGACGCCGCGCCGCTGATCGCGGGCACAGCAGCCCCGGAAGACCCCGAAGCGGTCTCGAACCCCGCCGACCCCTCCGACAACCCCGGCACCGTCGCCACGGCCAGCAAGGCCGACATCGAGGCCGCCCTTTCCGCCGCCACCCCGTGGGACGCCCCGATCGCGGAACGCGCCAAGGTCCTCAACGCCGCCGCCGACCTCTACGAGGAAAACTTCGGCGAGATCTTCGCCATCCTCGCCCGCGAGGCCGGCAAGACCCCGATGGACGCCGTGGCCGAACTGCGCGAGGCGGTGGATTTCCTGCGCTACTACGCCGCCAACGCGCCGCAGGACCCGCCCGTGGGCACATTCACCTGCATCAGCCCGTGGAACTTCCCGCTGGCCATCTTCACCGGCCAGATCAGCGCCGCGCTCGCCGCCGGCAACGCCGTACTTGCCAAGCCCGCGGAACAAACCCCGCTGATCGCCCATTACGCCATCTCGCTGATGCATAAGGCCGGCGTGCCGAACACGGCGGTGCAACTCCTGCCCGGCGCGGGCGACGTCGGTGCGGCGCTCACCTCCGACCCGCGCGTCGGCGGCGTGGCTTTCACCGGCTCCACCGAAACCGCGCTCAAGATCCGCGCCACCATGGCCGAAAACCTCGCCCCCGGCGCGCCGCTCATCGCCGAAACCGGCGGGCTCAACGCCATGATCGTCGATTCCACCGCCCTGCCCGAACAGGCCGTGCAGGCCATCGTCGAGTCCGCCTTCCAGTCGGCGGGCCAACGCTGCTCCGCCCTGCGCTGCCTCTACGTGCAGGAAGACGTGGCGACAGGCTTCACCGAAATGCTCACCGGCGCGATGGACGCGCTTTCCATGGGCAAACCGTGGTCGCTCTCCACCGACGTCGGCCCGGTCATCGACGAAGAGGCCCGCCAGGGGATCGCCGCCCATATCGAACAGGCCCGCGCCGACGGTCGCCTGATCCACGAGATCCCTTCGCCCAACTCTGGCTGCTTCATCGCACCCACGCTCATCAAGGTGAACGGGATCGAGGACATGCAGCGCGAAATCTTCGGCCCGGTCCTGCACATGGCCACCTTCAAGTCGCGCGACCTCGACCGCGTGATCGACGCCATCAACGGCACCGGCTATGGCCTGACCTTCGGCCTGATGACCCGCATCGACGACCGCGTCCAGCACGTGACCGAGGCGGTGCATGCCGGCAACATCTACGTCAACCGCAACCAGATCGGCGCCATCGTGGGCAGCCAACCCTTTGGCGGCGAAGGACTTTCCGGCACCGGCCCCAAGGCGGGCGGCCCCAACTACCTCGCCCGATACACGTCCCGCCCCGCCGAGCACACCCATGCCACTTGGAACAGCACGATGGACGCCAAGGCGGTGCAATCCGCGCTCGACAAGTCCGCCAAGACCCACACGCCCCAGCCGGTCGAGGCCATCGTCCTGCCCGGCCCCACCGGCGAGTCCAACCGCCTCACGGCCCATGCCCGCGCGCCGCTCCTCTGCCTCGGCCCCACCAGGGACATGGCCGAAGCCCAGGCCAAGGCGGTCGAGGCCCTGGGCGGCCGCGCCCTGCGCACCACCGGCCATGTCGAGCCGGACGCGCTCACCACGCTCTCGGGCTTTTCCGGCGCGCTCTGGTGGGGCGATACTGACACGGCCCGCGCCTACGCATCGGCGCTCAGCCAGCGCAATGGCCCGATCCTGCCGCTGATCACCGGCCTGCCGGACACCGGCCACGTCATGGGCGAACGCCATGTCTGCGTCGACACCACGGCGGCAGGCGGCAACGCGGCCCTGCTGGGTGGCGTCGCCTGAGCCACAGCCGGCACCCCGGTTTTTTCTTGCCAAGAATACTCACATCCCGCCGCCCGCCACCGGGCGCGGGGTCTGAGCCATGGCACAGACCCCGCCACCCCGCCCATTTTCTGCGCAGAAAATGGCCTGGAAAATACGCATTTTCCAAAACAGAGTTTGCGCAAATTCTGCCCGCCCTACCCCACGCGCGCGCTTGACTGTCTCGCGGCGCGCGGCCACTTTGCGCCCATGATCCCGATACGCGACCATAACCCCTCGGGGCGCGCCCCCTTCGTCACCTACGGGCTGATGGCGCTCAACATCGGCATTTTCCTAAGCTATTTTCCTGGTCTCTCGGGCGATCCCCGGGCGCTGATGATGTTCTATTACGACTGGGCCATGGTCCCGGCGCTGGTCACGACCGAAGGCACTTACAGCACACTCCTGACGTCGACCTTCCTGCACGGCGGCTGGATGCACCTTGCCGGCAACATGCTCTTTCTGTGGATCTTCGGCGACAACATGGAAGAGGAGTTCGGGCATGTCGGCTACCTGATCTTCTACCTCGCCTGCGGACTTGCCGCCAGCGGGGCGCAGCTCGTCTCGGCCCCGCTCGGCCAGGTGCCCACCGTCGGTGCCTCGGGGGCCATCGCCGGCGTGATGGGCGGCTATCTGCTCCTGTTCCCCAAGGCCAAGATCGACATCTTCATCTTTCTCGTCTTCATCATCCGCATCATCTCGGTCCCCGCCTGGATCATGCTGGGACTGTGGTTTTTCTTCCAGCTTTTCGGCGGCGCTGGCAGCAGCGCCGACGATGGCGGCGTGGCCTACTGGGCCCATGCGGGCGGTTTCATCGCCGGGCTCGTCCTCACGCTGCCGCTCTTCCTGCGCCGGGGCGGTCCGGCCTATTGGGACCGCACCGAAGGCCACCCGCCCCACCCCGAGGCGAAATACAAGCTCAGCCGCAGCAACATCCCGAAGGTCACCCGCAAATGACCCTGCACAAGGCCAGCTGCCATTGCGGCGCGGTGCGCTTCACGGTCGATATCGACGGCCCCATCGAAGGCGCGATGCGCTGCACCTGTTCCTTCTGCCGCCGCCGCGCCGCGCCCAATATCAGCGTGCCGCTCGACCGCCTGACGATCACAGACGGCGCCGACAACCTGACGCTCTACACCTGGGGCACCGGCACGGCACAGCACTATTTCTGCAAGACCTGCGGGATCTACACCCACCACCAGCGCCGCTCGGACCCCAATGAATACGGCGTGAACCTGGGCTGCATCGACGGCCAGAACCCCGCCGAGCACGAGCCGATTCCGTGGAACGACGGCGTCAACCATCCCTCCGACGCAAAACCGGCCTGAGCCGCCTTACGCGTTGCGAATGATTCCGGCGAACTTGTCGAAAATCGCCTCGTTGGCGCACACCACGTCGCCCCGCTCCAGCAACTCGGCGCCCGGCGTCAGCGGCTCGACGAACCCGCCCGCCTCTTTCACGATGATCACGCCCGCGGCGATGTCCCAGGCGTTCAGCCTGCGCTCCCAGAACCCTTCGTAGCGGCCCGCCGCCACATAGGCCATGTCCAGCGCCGCCGACCCCCAGCGCCGCACGCCGGCACAGGTCGGCATCAGCCGCGCCAGGTCCTGCAAGGTCGCGGGCAGGTCGCCGCGCCCGCCAAAGGGCACGCCGGTTGCAAAAATCGACTCGATCAGCTTGCTGCGCCCCGACACCCGCAGGCGCTTTTCATTGATGAACGCCCCCTCGCCCTTCTCGGCCAGAAACATCTCGTCCTTGGCGGCGTCGAAAATCACGCCCGCCACGACCTGCCCCTTGTGCTCCAGCGCGATCGAAACACACCAATGCGGCAGCCCGTGCAGGAAATTCGTCGTCCCGTCCAGCGGGTCCACGATCCAGCGCCGGGTGGGGTCCTTGCCCTCTTCCTCGCCACCTTCCTCCGCCAGCCAGCCATAGGTCGGCCGCGCGCCCATCAGCTCTTCCTTCAGGATTGCCTCGGCGGCGATGTCGGCGCGGCTGACGAAATCGCCCGCGCCCTTCATGCTGACCTGCAGGTTCTCGACCTCGCGGAAATCCTTGACCAGCGACCGCCCCGCCTTGCGCGCGGCTTTCAGCATGATGTTGAGATTGGCACTGCCGGGCATGTCGGGGGCTCCTTTGAGGGTCAGGCCGCGCGTATACGCGGGCCGGCCCCAGCCTGCAAGAGGCCGCAAACGCCACCGCGCCGACACCCCCTTTCCACTCGTGTGCCGTGCCCCTAGCATGGCGTCAAACGAACAGGGGAGCCCGCATCATGGACAAGGTCAGCTTCACCCAGATGAAGGACGGCACGAAGGAAGATTACGAATTCCTCAACGACCACGAGATCGACCACACGAAACACACCGCCAAGCGCCTGATGAAGGCGCTGGTGGAACTGGACGAAAGCCTGTCGGGCTACCAGATCACGCGCCTCGGGCATTCCCTGCAATCGGCCACCCGCGCCTGGCGGGACGGCGCGGATACAGACTGGGTCGTCGGCGCGCTTCTGCATGATATCGGGGATATCTACGCGCCCTACAATCACGACGAATACGCCGCCACGATCCTGAAACCCTTCGTGCGCGAACAGGTCACCTGGTGCGTCGCCACCCATGGCGATTTCCAGATGCTCTATTACGGCCACCACCTCGACGGCGCCGACCCCAACAAGCGCGACCGCCACGCGGGCCATGCCTATTTCGACGACTGCGCCGAATTCTGCGAACGCTGGGACCAGGCCTCGTTCGACCCCGGCTACGACACCCTGCCGCTGGAGTTCTTCGCGCCCATGGTCGAGGAGGTCTTCGCCCGCACACCCTATGACCCGCAGGTGATCCGCCCCGGCGCGCGCGAACCGCTGGTGAACGGCGACGTCGCCGCGACGCGCTAGGGCAGGTCCGCCGACCGGACGCCAACATCGCCGGCCCACCACGACCGCTTCGGGCCGTGGTACACGGTCAGCGTCGCGCCCGGTCCGTACCCGTCGAGCCTGCCAGCACGATACTTCAGGCTCTTGGCTTCTCGCCCCGCGTCATCGCGCCAGACCAGCCGGTACCAATTGCCTTCTTTCCGGGTCTGAATCCTGTCCACGCGCAGAACAGTGCCCTTGCCTTTGCGCCCATGCTGACGCCCAAGGTACCCAGCAACGGCCTTGCGCCCGGAAAACCAGAGAATCCCAAGCCAGAGCACGCCCATCAGCAACGCAAACCACTGCGCCATCCGCCCCTTGTTCCGAAAGCTGTCCGGCACCAGCTCGACCGTCTCCGGCTCTGACGGCAGGTACCACAGGTCCAGGGTTTCACGCGCGCTTGCCCTCTCATAAAGGTCGCGCCCCACCTTCTCGGACACGGCGACCCCGCCCCCATTCTCGGTCGCAAAGCGCAGGTCCAAATGATAGTCGGTAACTGTCCGGCCATCGCGCCGCCGCTCCGAGGTATAGGCGCGTTCCACCTGCGCCACGGTCTTGATGCCTTCCGTCGCAAATCGGTGGGCGGTGATAAGCTGGCTATAGGACACCGCCGTCATCACGATCACGATGACCATCCCAAGCAGGAAATCCTTGCCGCCGATCCGAAAAAACAGGCGCATAACGCCCGGGGACTGGTTTACGATCGGATGTATCATGCAGTCCACCTGCACTTTGCGCTGCGTACCCTTGCCAACTCTTGCATGCGGGATTTATCGCTGACCATACCGGCCCTGAAAAGGGAAAAGCGCGTCGTATTCTCCCCTCGATGCTGACCAATTGCGTGATTGTTTCCAATGTTCGTTTCAAATCCACCTGCTATCCTTGGCTTGCCTCCCCTCGCTCACCGCGCCGCACTCCAAGAAAATAGCGCCCGCATCTTTCCCTTGCCCCGCGCTTTCGGTATTCGACCCAAGACCTTATTTCCAAGCACGGGACCTGCATCATGGCGATGGAAAAGACCTTCAACGCAGCCGAGGCCGAACCGCGCCTCTCGACCGCCTGGGAAGAGAGCGGCGCCTTCAAGGCCGGCGCCAATGCCAGGCCCAGGGCCGAGACCTTTTCCATCATGATCCCGCCCCCCAACGTGACGGGCAGCCTGCACATGGGCCACGCCTTCAACAACACGTTGCAGGACATCCTGATCCGCTGGCACCGGATGCGCGGCTTCGACACGCTCTGGCAGCCCGGCACCGACCACGCCGGCATCGCCACGCAAATGGTGACCGAGCGCGACATGGCCGCCAATGGCGAGCCCACCCGCACCGAGATGGGTCGCGAAGACTTCGAGAAACGCGTCTGGGAACAGAAGATCAAGTCCCGCGGGACCATCATCGGGCAACTCAAGCGCCTCGGCGCTTCCTGCGACTGGTCGCGCGAGGCGTTCACCATGTCCGGCGCCCCCTCGGCCCCCGAGGGCGAGGAGGGCAATTTCCACGACGCCGTCATCAAGGTCTTCGTGGATATGTATAGGAAGGGCCTGATCTATCGCGGCAAGCGGCTGGTCAACTGGGACCCGCATTTCGAGACCGCCATTTCCGATCTCGAGGTCGAGAACACCGAGGTCGCCGGCCACATGTGGCACTTCAAGTACCCGCTGGCGGGCGGGGCCACCTACACCTATGTCGAGCGCGACGAGGACGGAAACGTTACCCTCGAAGAAGAGCGCGACTATATCTCCATCGCCACCACGCGCCCCGAGACCATGCTGGGCGATGGCGCCGTCGCGGTTCACCCGTCGGATGAACGCTACGCGTCAATCGTCGGTAAACTCTGCGAAATTCCGGTCGGGCCGAAAGAGCATCGTCGCCTGATTCCGATCATCACCGACGAGTATCCAGACCCGGATTTCGGCTCGGGCGCGGTCAAGATCACCGGTGCGCATGACTTCAACGACTACGCCGTGGCCCAGCGCGGCGGCATCCCGATGTACCGCCTGATGGATACCAAAGGCGCCATGCGCGACGACGGCGCCCCCTATGCCAGGATGGCCGAGGTCGCCATGGCGGTGGCCAAGGGCGAGCGCACCCTGACCGAGACCGAGGCCGACACGATCAACCTCGTCCCCGACGACCTGCGCGGGCTGGATCGCTTCGAGGCCCGTGAAAAGGTCGTCCAGCAGATCACCGAAGAGGGTCTGGCGGTCAATGTTGAAAATGATCAAGGCGAGCTGGTCCCGCTTGTGGAAAACAAGCCGATCATGCAGCCTTTTGGCGACCGCTCGAAGGTCGTGATCGAGCCGATGCTGACAGATCAGTGGTTCGTGGCGACCGACAAGATCGTCGGCCCCGCCATCGAGGCGGTCAAATCCGGCGAGGTCACCATCCTGCCGGAACAGGATCGCAAGGTCTATTTCAACTGGCTGGAAAACATCGAGCCGTGGTGCATCTCGCGCCAGCTCTGGTGGGGGCACCAGATTCCGGTCTGGTACGGGTTCGACCTGACCGCGCCGGACTTTCGCGATGCCGAAGGCGACGGGGCCCTCGATCTCGTTGAAATGCTTGAGGTTCTCAACGAAAGCCACTTCGCGCCCCTGATGGAATGCGGCCATGACTTCGAGACCACCGCACAAGCCTTCGCGGCACAGCTCACCGACCTGCCCACGCCCCTGCAATCCATGACCGTGGTCGAGGCGAAGGACCGCGAGGATGCCCTGCACAAGCTCGCGTCCAGCCTTGCCGACTACACCGCCAGCCAGGACCCCACGCATCTCGTCTACCCGGTCTGGCGCGACCCCGATGTGCTCGACACCTGGTTCTCGTCCGGTCTCTGGCCCATCGGCACGCTGGGCTGGCCCGAAAAGACGCCTGAGCTGGAAAAATACTTTCCCACCAGCGTGTTGGTCACCGGCTTTGACATCATCTTCTTCTGGGTCGCCCGGATGATGATGATGCAATACGCCGTCGTGGGCGAAAAGCCGTTCTCGGATGTCTACGTCCACGCGCTGGTGCGCGACGAGAAGGGCAAGAAGATGTCCAAATCCCTGGGCAACGTCCTGGACCCGCTGGAACTGATCGACGAATACGGCGCCGACGCCGTCCGCTTCACCCTGACGGCCATGGCCGCTATGGGCCGCGACCTGAAGTTGTCGCCGCAACGCATTGCAGGATATAGGAATTTTGGCACCAAACTCTGGAACGCCGCCCGTTTCGCCGAAATGAACGAGGCGGTCGGCAGCACCGGCGCCATTCCGCAACCGAAACAGACCGTAAACCGTTGGATTCTCGGCGAAACCGCCAAGACCAAGGCCATCGTCGATTCCGCGCTGGCGCAGTATCGCTTCAACGATGCCGCCAACACGCTCTACGCCTTCGTCTGGGGCACGGTCTGCGACTGGTATGTCGAGTTCTCCAAGCCACTCCTGCTCGACGGCACTGGCGAGGTGAAGCGTGAGACACAGGACACAATGGCCTGGGTCATCGACCAGTGCCTGATCCTTCTGCACCCCATCATGCCCTTCATCACCGAAGAGCTCTGGGGCACGCTGGCCAGCCGCGACGGGATGTTGATCCACGCCGACTGGCCCGCCTACGGCGAGGAACTGATCGACGCCGAGGCGGATGCCGAGATGAACTGGGTCATCGCCCTCATCGATTCCGTACGCTCGGCCCGTGCGCAGGTCCACGTTCCGGTGGGCCTCTACACCCCGCTCCTCGTCACCGAGTTCTCGAAATCCGCGCGCCTTGCGTGGGACAACAATTCCACGATGATCAAGCGCCTCGCCCGGATCGAAAACCTCGAAGTGGTCGACAGCTTCCCCAAGGGCTGCATCACCATCCCCGCCGAGGGCGCCAGCTTCGGCCTGCCCCTGGCAGACGTCATTGACGTGGCCGAGGAAAAGGCGCGGCTGGAAAAAACCCTCGGCAAGCTGGAAAAGGAACTGGGCGGCCTGCGCGGCCGGCTGAACAACCCCAAATTCGTCGAAAGCGCCCCCGAAGAGGTGGTCGAGGAAGCCCGCGAGAACCTCGCCGCCCGCGAAGAGGAAGAGACCAAGCTGCGCGCCGCCCTCGACCGGCTCGCCGAACTGGGCTGACCCCGCGCTTTCACTGTTCCTGAAATACTCATAACGCCACGTCCGCCACGGGCGTGGCGTTAACCTTTCCGGGTGCCGTAAAATCGCACCGACGCGATACCACCCAGATACCGACGGGATACCGACACGCGTTCTGACCGTTAACCTCTCTACCCTTCGCCTTGCACCCGGCCCGGCTTTGACGTTACCTCTCCGCATGACCGGCCCACGCTATACCGATATCGTCCGCGCCCTGCCCGCCTCCGTGCCGTTCGTCGGCCCCGAGGTGCGCGAGCGCGAAACAGGCAAAGCTTTTGCCGCCCGCCTCGGCGCAAACGAGAACGTCTTCGGCCCCTCGGCCAAGGCCATCGCGGCCATGCAGGAGGCGGTCACGGACATCTGGAAATACAGCGACGCCACCAGCCACGATCTGCGCCACGCCCTGGCCGCGCATTTCGACATCGCCCCGGAAAATATCGTTGTGGGCGAAGGGATTGACGGCCTTCTGGGCTATCTTGTGCGCCTGCTGATCGCCCCCGGCGATACCGTCGTCACCTCGGACGGGGCCTATCCCACCTTCAACTACCACGTGGCGGGCTTCGGCGGCGCCCTGCACAAGGTGCCTTACAAGGACGACCACGAGGATCCGTCCGCGCTCTTAACCAAAGCGAAAGAGGTTGGCGCCAAACTCGTCTACCTCGCCAATCCCGACAACCCCATGGGCACCTGGCATGACGGGGCAACAATTCGCGCCGCGCTTGACGATCTGCCCGAGGGATGCCTTCTCATGCTCGACGAGGCCTATATCGAGTTCGCCCCCGACGGCACCGCGCCGGAGATACACATAGATGACCCGCGCGTCATCCGAATGCGCACCTTTTCAAAGGCTTACGGCATCGCGGGCGCCCGCATCGCCTATGCGATGGGCGCGCCTGACCTGATCCGGAGCTTTGACAAGATCCGCAACCATTTCGGCGTCAACCGCGTCGCCCAGGCCGGCGCCCTGGCCGCCTTGCAGGACGAGGCGTGGCTGACAAAAGCGATCACCCGGATGGCCGAGGCCCGCGACCGCATCGCCGAAATCGCCGCCGCCAACGGCCTGCACAGCCTGCCCTCGGCGGCCAATTTCGTCGCTGTCGACTGCGGTCGCGATGGCGATTTCGCCCGCACGGTCCTGAACGAACTGATCGAACGCGACCTCTTCGTGCGCATGCCGGGCGTGGCCCCGCTCAACCGCTGCATCCGCATCAGCTGTGGCCGCCCGCAGGATCTCGACCTGCTGGAACGGGCTTTGCCCGAGGCGCTCGCCACAGCGCGCGCGTAAAATTTAACTGACAGCACCGAATCCGGCACTAAAATCGGGGGCATGAAACGTGGTCAGATGCCCGCCGCACCGAACTACACCAATGCCGCACTGGTCATGGGGCTGGTCAATTTGCTTTGGATTTTCATGGCCTTGTGGATGATGTTCGGCCTGCCCGTGGTCATGGCCGTGGGCTATGGGCTGAACCTGCTGATCACCCGATTCAGCCGCTCGAGCGCCTAGACCCCTGCCAGAACCCGCGCCGCCTGCTGCACCGCACCATCGCCATGCGCGATATTCAGCGCAGTCAGCCCCGCCTCGACAGCCCCCAGAACGCCCAGCAGCGCGTGACCGTTCAAATGCCCCATATGCCCGATCCGGAAATAGCCGGTGCTCCGCGGGTCGTCCTCGGTCTGCATGCCAAGCCCGATGCCCAGCGTCACCCCCATATGCGCCTCGACCCACTGGCGCAGCTCTTCGCCCAAGGGCTTGCCGATCGCCACGGATGTCACGGCCCGGCTGCGGTGCCCCGCCTTCGCGATATTCAGCCGCAGCGGCCCCGCCGCCCCCACACCTCGCACGCGGCCCAGACCGCGCGGGCCAGCCGTTCGTGCCGCGCCCAGACCGCCTCGAGCCCCTCTTCACCAAGCATATCAAGGGCTTCGCGCAGGCCGTAGAGGTGATGCGTCGGCGCCGTACCGCCGAAATACTGATAGAACATCTCCGGCTCGCTGCGCGGGCTCCAATCCCAATAGCGGCTCACACGCGGCATTCCGCGCCGCCGCTCGTCCGCCTTGTCGTTGAAAAAGACAAAGCCCAGGCCAGGCGGCGTCATCAGCCCCTTCTGGCTGCCCGCGACCATCACATCGACACCCCAGGCGTCCATCTCGAAGGGGTCGCAAGCCAGCGAGGCAATGCAATCGGCCGCCAAGAGCGCGGGATGGCCCACCGCGTCCATCGCCGCACGCACCGCCGCCACATCGTTCAGAACGGACGAGGACGTGTCCACATGCGTGACCAGCACCGCCTTGGTATCATGCGATTTATCGGCGCGCAGCGCCTCCTCGACGGCTTGGCAGTCAACCCGCGCCTGCCGCCCGAAATCCAGCAGCTGCACCTCCAGCCCCCGCGCCTCGGCCACCTCGGCCCAGCCGTGGCCGAACCGCCCCGTGGCCAGCACCAGCACCCGCTCACCCGGCTGCACCGTGTTGGCCAGGCTCGCCTCCCACGCCGCATGTCCGTTGCCGATATAGATCGCCGCATGGCCCTTGGTCCGCGCAACATCGCACAGGTCCGCCACCAGGTCCGGCATCATGTCCACCAGCTCGCCCGCATAGATATTCGGCGAGGCACGGTTCATCGCCCGCAGCACCCGGTCGGGCATGACCGAAGGGCCGGGAATGGCCAGGTAGGGGCGTCCGCCGGCACCACTCATCACGTGTCTCCACTTCCAGAATTGCGTGCAACTTAGCCGCATCCCCGCCGCCGTCAATCGCCCTTCCTTGCCATGGGCGCGGCCTGCCCCTACATGGGGGCGTCACCGGCAGACGGCGAAGGGCCTACATGAAATTCATCAAGCGGATCACGGACTGGGAACGCGCCTTGCGCGCCTCCTACAACACCGACCTGTCGACACCGGAAAACCGCCGCCGGGCGCGGATCTACAACCTGTGGTTCGACCACGAGATCCTGCGCGGTGTCTGGACCAACTTCTTTCAGATCGCGCCGGGCGTTTACCGCTCCAACCACCCGACGATGAAACGATTTACGAAGATGAAGGAAAAGGGCATCAACACGGTGCTGAACCTGCGCGGCGAATTCCCGTCGGCGCATTACTTCACCGAGGTCGAAACCTGCGCCGCGCTGGGAATGAACCTCGTCAGCATCAGCCTGCAGGCCCGCCATGCCCCGCCCGCCGAAGACCTCTTGGCGCTGATCGACACGTTCCGCACGCTGGAAAAACCCTTCGTCATGCACTGCAAATCCGGCGCCGACCGCGCCGGGCTCGCCTCGGCCATCTACCTTCTGGTGATCGAAGGCGCGCCGCTCGCGGTGGCCCGCCGCCAACTTGGCCTGCGCTACCTGCATGTCCGGCGCTCCAAGACCGGCACGCTCGATCATATCTTCGACGTGTACGAGGCCCGCAATGCCCAAGATCCCATCTCCTTCGAGGATTGGCTGAAGACCGAATACGACCACCTCGCCCTGCAAGCCGATTACCAGGCGACCTACAAACCCTGGTTCTGAGCGCGTTCAGTAGCGGCGCGCCAGGTCCTCGGGCCTGGCCCCGCCCAGGTAGCGCAGCAAAAGCCACAGGTTCCGCCCACCCCGGCGCAGCCAGCCGTCGCGCCTGTAGCGGTCGGCGCTCGTCGTTACCGCCGCGGGCAAGAGCGTGATCCGCCGCCCCAGCGCGCGCGCCAGCGCCACGTCCTCCATCAGCGGCACGTCAGGATAGCCCCCGGCGGCATCGTAATCGGACCGCGACAGCAGCAGCCCCTGGTCCCCATAAGGCAGCCCGAACACCTTGCTACGCAGGTTGGCCCAGCCCGCTACGATGACCGGCGCCAGCCCCCTGGAGTCAAAGGACAGTCGGAACGCCGCCGCGCCCTGCCCTTGCGCGATGTGCGCCTTCACGACCTCCGGCCAGCCCTGTGGCAGCACCGTGTCGGCGTGCAGCATCAACAGCCACTCGCCCCGCGCCACGGATACGCCGCGCCGCAATTGCCCTCCCCGTGACGCGGCCCCGGTGACCAGCACCGCGCCCGCAGCCTCGGCGATCTGCCCGGTCGCGTCCTCCGATCCTCCGTCCGAGATCACCAGTTCCCGGATCAGGCCCGCCTCCAGCCCCTCGGCCAGCGCAGGCAGCGACCGCGCCAGCCCGGCTTCGGCATTCAATGTCGGCATCACCACGGAAAGTTTCGCCCGCATCGCTGCAAACCCTGTCATTTCACCGCCGGTTTCATATATGACGGCCAAAGCAATGACGAGGCCCCCGATGACCCGCAAGATCCTTCAGATCACCGGCGCCGATGCCCGCTCCTTTCTCCAGGGGCTGGTCACCAATGATATCGCGAAACTGGACCACGGGCTGGTCTACGCCGCCATGCTGACACCGCAGGGCAAGTACCTCGCCGATTTCCTGCTGGTGCCCTGGGACGGCGCGATCCTGCTCGATGTGGACGAAAGCCTTGCCGACGGGCTTCTGCAACGGCTCAACATGTACAAGCTGCGCGCCGATGTGCAGATCACGCTCACAGATCTCGCGGTCTGGCGCGGCACCGGCGACCGTCCCGAAGGCGCCTTTGCCGATCCCCGCCACACGGCTCTGGGCTGGCGCCTCTACGGCGCCGAGGCGGGCGATGACGGCAGCGATTTCGAGGCGATCCGGGTGGCCCACTGCATCCCCCGCGCGACGGTCGAGTTGACCCCCGACACGTTCATCCTCGAAGCCGGGTTCGAGCGGCTGAACGGCGTCGATTTCCGCAAGGGGTGTTTCGTCGGGCAGGAAGTGACCGCGCGCATGAAACACAAGACCGAACTGCGCAAGGGTCTGACCACGGTCGCGCTCGCCGGCGACGCTCCGATCGGCACACCGATCACCGCGGACGGCAAGACTGTCGGCACGCTCTTCACCCAGTCCGGCGGGCGCGCCATTGCCTATCTGCGGTTTGATCGGGCGAAAGGCGCGATGCAGGCCGCGTCCGCGACCGTCACCCTGCCCGAGTGACGCGACGTCTCGACGCAGCGGGCCCGTGTGGCGCGCGCCCGGGGGTCAGGCGCGTTCGGCGTATTCCATCGTCTCGGTGTTCACGATGATCTCTTCATCCTGGCCCACGAAGGGCGGCACCATGACCTTCACGCCGTTGTCCAGAATCGCGGGCTTGAAGCTGTTGGCAGCCGTCTGACCCTTGACCACCGGCTCGGTCTCGACCACGCGGCAATTCACCTTCTGAGGCAAGGTCGCGTTCAGTGCTTCACTTTCATAAAATTCGACGGTGATCGTCATGCCGTCCTGCAGGAAGGGCCGGCGCTCGCCCAGCAGATCCGCCGGCAGTTCGATCTGCTCGTAAGTCTCTGAATCCATGAAGACAAGCATGCCGTCAGTTTCGTAAAGGAACTGCTGATCCTTCTGCTCCAGCCGGACGCGCTCGACTTTGTCGGCGCTTCTAAACCGTTCATTAAGCTTTGATCCGTTACGAAGGTTGCGCAACTCCACCTGGGCGAATGCGCCGCCTTTGCCGGGCTTCACATGATCCACTTTGACGGCACTCCAAAGGCCGTCATTGTGCTCGAGGACGTTACCGGGACGAATTTCGTTTCCGTTGATTTTGGGCATTGAGGCGAAACCATGACAAGAGGTTGATCAGTGTTACGCCAACCCTATATCTAGCGAAGCGATGGCGTGCAAGACGACGACATATCGTGCTGCAAACGCAGCAAGCCATGCGGACGACGCAAGGGTGGTATGCGATTGGGGACTATCCGAATCGCATAAAACCCGTCATAACCGGCGCCACGCCTGAAACACAAGAGCAATAAAAACAAGGACGAAACATGAAAGATTTCGTTGACGGTACGGCTTTCAACGCTGAACAAGGCAACCGTGCCCGCAAACTCTTCGCAGCCGTGGTACTGGCTGCACTGGACGACGCCATTGCCGATGACAAGAAGTATGGCAACGGGCCGGAACAGATCGCCCGCTGGGCCCGCTCACGCGATGGGCGCGAGGTCCTGTCCTGCGCGGGGATCGACCCTAACGAGCGTGTGGTTTCCGGACTGATGGAATTCGTGGGCAAGGGGATACGTACCTCTGTTGCCCTGTCGCGCGAGGAAAGCGAGCGCCGCAATGCCGCCGCCGCGCAGGCCGAAGCCGCCTGATCCCCGACGCCTCCGAATTTGAAAAAGCCCTGCCGTCTTGGCGGGGCTTTTTCGTTCATGGGTCAGGTCGCAAAGACAAAGCCCCAGATGAACAGCGGTGCAAGCTGCAGTCCCGCCAGCCCCGCAATCGCCAGCCGAGACCGCAGACTTTTGAAACGCCACATCAACACACCGCACAACAGCGCCGATAGCCCCATCTCCAGCGGCCCGACCAACCCGGCATGGTGTGCGCTGTCCCAATAGCTGATCGGGCTTTCGAAAACCCAGTCCGTCAACGGCCAGAAATGCGGACGCCCGTCGTCGTGGTGCAACGGAAGATCCAGCGCCAGGTGCATCAGACCCGATGCACCGAAAATCATTCCGTTTCGCGCGCCACACCACCACGCCAGAGCGAACCCCGCGCCCCAGACAAGGAACGAGTTGTCGATCCTGAACATCTGTTGCCACGGCTCCGAGAAATAGAGCGTGCCGAAGACATATCCTGGATCGAGACCCAGCAGGTAAAGCGAGACCGCGACCATCAGGTAAAGCGACAGGTCCGGCGCCAGACCACCTGCCACCGCGGCAACCGTGCGCCGCCGGTCACCCGGACGGGCAAAGGCCGCGGCCGCGAATATCACGTGGGCCGGCGTGTTCATCTTGTCCTTTCCCGCAGCATTGTCGTCTGCCGCAGCTGAGCAGCTGCGCAGGCCTTTCCAATACCAGATAGCCGGCTCAAAGGCATCGCGGGTTGCGAGACAGAAGGTATATGGACCTCATTGGTCCTTGTCTGGCATCGCGATCGCCATGCCGGTCGATACCCTGGCCGAGCTTCCGGGAATGCCCTGAAAGTGGGAAATTTTTCGGGCCGGCCGACGACGCCCGCGCGTCAGTCGAAATCCCGGCCCATCATCGCGCGGTGGATCTCGCGGCGCACCAGTTTTCGTACGTTGCGCGTGATCCGCTCGCCCAACGTGCCCTGCAATTCCTGCCGTACGATCTCGCTCACCAGGTCCCGCAACGCATCCTCGTCAAGGAACGCATCCGCATCCTCGCGATACCACTTGCCCTCGCCTTCCTGCGCCTCGACGGTCGCGGTATCCCCGCTGCGCGGCGCAGAGGCATCCCGTTCTGCTGCCCCGCCATGGCGCGCCGTCTCGCGCGGCGCTTCGTGCTCGCCCGAAGCGGCCGTGTCGTCTTCGGCGTCTTCCCCCGGCGATCCTCTTCGGCCGCCGCCGAATACTCGTCCTGCGCCGCGTAGGACACGAAAACAGGCTCCTCTGGCTCGACGTGGTCCTCCCACGGAAGCGGCTCGGTCTGGCCGCCTGCATATGGGTCTTCCGACGCGCCATCCGGCTCCCACTGGTCGTCACGCGCGGCAACGGCGGCCTCGACCTCCGCGATCCGGGCCTCCAGTTCCGAGGTCACGACCTCACGCTCCGGCGCCTCCTCCACCGCGTCATCACCAGCTTCAGCGTACTCGAAGGCAACATCCTCGTCTCCGACAAAGGCCGCCGCCCCGAAATCGACACCCTCTTCAAAGCCGTCGCCAAAGCCTTCCTCGGACAGATCGACAGACGACTCGTCCGCGTCCTCCCAAATGTCAGCCTCTTCGGCGCGATCGTCCTCGGCCGTCAGCCACTCTTTCAGCTGCGCGTCGTCGCCTTGCCCCGCATCCTCATGGACGTCGTCGGGCGCATCGAAAGCCTCCGCCTGGTCCCGCCCATACAAGCCGGAGCCGGCCTCCTCGACACTCTCGTCAATCGCGTCTTGCCATTCATCAAGCGTCAGATGCTGCGGCTCGCCCTCCGCCGACGGCTCCGCGCCGTGGTCCTCCGAATCGCCTTCGTCCTGCAGATCTTTCGGCTCGACCCGAAACGATGGAGTCAGGACCAGTCGCGCGCCACCCGCAGGCGCCGCGGCGTCCGGTTTGGCCCCATCCGAGACGGCAGGAGCAGGCTTTGACTTGTGCGCGGCTGCACGATCCGGCTCCGCGTCCCTGGAGCCGGGCGACTTGTCGACCGACACCAGCCGACGAATAGACGACAGGACGTCCTCGATTTCCGCATTCGATACGGGATCAGACATGCTCAACTACCATTCTTGCCTGCGCTACAGTGTAGCGGCTGCCGCAAATTCGCACAACAATTTAGAACGCCGCCTTTTAGGCGCTTTTACCGTTCCGCGCCTGTGCCGACCGTGCCGCTACTGACGCCCCAGCGATTTCAGGACCCTGTCCAACTGCTGGCCCTGCCTGCTCAGCGGCACGGGCGCGTCCTTGACCAGGTTGTAATAGGCCGCCGGGTCGTAGGTCTGCACGTTCAGGTTCAGGTCTTTCGCAGTCAGCTCGCCGATGGCCGCCAGCACCTGATAGGCCGCGATGGCTACATCGACATCCGCCGAAATCAGGTTGCTTCGCGCGTCCAGCAATTCCTGCTCGGCGTTCAGCACGTCCAGCGTGGTTCGTGCGCCCAGCGTCGCCTCTTCGCGCACGCCGCGAAAGGCCACCTGCGCCGCCCGCACCTGCTCTTGGCTTGCCTCGCGCACCACGCGTGCCGACTGCAAAATCGCAAACGCGTTGCCCACGTCCTGCACCACCGCGTGGCGCACCACGTGAAGGTTGCCGCGCGCCGCGTCGCGCTGTGCCTGCGCCTGCCGCTTGGCAGAGCTCAGCAGCCCACCCTGATAGATCGGCGCCCGCATGTTCAGCCCGACACTGCCCGACCGGCCGTAGTCGCTGCCTTCCAGGTCCTCGCTGATCCCGAGCGTGCCCTGAGCGGTGAAGCGCGGCTTCATTGCCGCGTCCGCGGCCAGGATCGTCAGCTCGGCCGATGCCACCCGGCGCTGTGCCTCCAGGATGTCGGGATGGTTGCGCACCGCGATATTCTTCGAGGTCTCGATCCCGCCCGACAGGTTCGGCAACTGGCGCGGCGATTGCAACGCTCCGGGCGGCTGCCCGACGACGGCGACATATTCCTCGATCGCCTGGGCGAGGCTGCCCTGTGCCTGGGCAAGCTCGCCCTGGGTGCTGGCGACCCGCGCCTCGGCCTGGGCCACGTCTGTCCGCGTCACCTCTCCCACTTCGAAACGATCGCGGGCGGCCCGCAATTCCTGCCGCAGCAGGCGCAGGTTGTTCTGGCGCAGCGACACGAACTCCCGGTTGCGCTGCACATCGTAAAAGGCCGCCACCGCCCGCAGCAACACCTGCTGCTCGATGCTGCGCAGCGATTGCCGCGTCGCCAGGACAGTCTCCTTCGCGGCGTCGATCTGGAATCGCGTCTGGCCGAAATCGAACAGCAGCAGTTCCAGCGTGACGCCGGTGCTGAAAGAGGTGTTGCGCGTGGTATTGATGAGGTTGGTCGTCCGGTTCTTGCCGAAGTTGCGCGTGATGTCTGCGGTCCAGTTGATGATCGGCCGCAGACCGGCCACCGCCTGGGCCACGTCCTCGTCCGCCGCCCGCAACAGCGCGCGGTTCTGCTCCAGAAGGCCGCTGTGTTCATAGGCCCAGGCCAGCGCCTGGCCCAGCGTTTCGGATTTGGCTCCCCCGGGCAGCGCCATCGTGCCCGCCAACGCCACAAAGCCGGCCGCCATCCAGTTCCTCAGCGGGGAAACCCGCGCGTTGCCTGCTGCCCGTGCCGGTTTCCGCCCGGCTTGCTTCCGCATCATCATAGGATAAAGGCCGCGTGCCGCTCGAAGCCCGACAGAACCGGTGCTCCTGCGTTGAAGGCGAACCGCCAGTTCATCGCGCCGTCGATCTTGTAGCCCACGCGCACCGCGCCCAGGCCCCCCTCGGCGAAAAGACAGGCTATGCGGCCACCTTCCTTGATCTGTTCGATGATGGTATCCGGCAGATGCTCGACCGCGCCCTGAAGCATCACGACATCGTAAGGGCCGTGTTCCGCCGCGCCCTCGGCCAGTGGCCCCTCGTGCACGATCACGTTGTCCGCGCCCTGTTCCGACAGGATGCCGCGGGCCTCCTCGGCCATGTCTTCCATCTCTTCCACGGCGACCACCGCCTCAGCCATCCGGGCGGCGACCGCAGAGGAATATCCCAGCCCGCAGCCGAGGTCGAGCGCCAGTTCGTCGGCCCGGATGTCCAGCGCGTCGAGGATCTTGGCGAGCGTCCGTGGCTCCAGCACGACGCGTCCGCCGCCCAGGTCGACATTCTCGCCGACATAGGCGGCCTCTCTCAGGTGGCGTGGCACGAAAGCCTCGCGGGCAACCGACAACATGGCGTCGATGATTGGAAACTTGGTTACGTCGGCTGGACGTACCTGGGTGTCGACCATCATGGTCCGGCGCGCGGCGAAATCGGTCATACGGTCATCTCTGTAGCTGCTCTATCCTGACTAAGGTTTTGCCACAAACCCGCCCCCCTCACAATGGCCTTGGACCGAGCGGTACAGATCGCTTCCCAGGCGATGCCGATGGGAGACACCAAGCGCCATTCGAATTCATCCGCGGCGAACCTGTGTGCTTTTCTCGTATCCCGCCCACACGCGCGACGCGGCATCCCAACGCCGGCCGACCAAAGTGTATTCATCAGAATTGTCATCGTTGGGACCCGTCACGCGAGGTATGGACATCGCCCCGACGAAACACTAAGCAGGCATCTCAGGCCGAATGGCCCACCACGGCTGGCGAGTTGGCGGAGTGGTGACGCAGCGGATTGCAAATCCGTCCACACCGGTTCGATTCCGGTACTCGCCTCCACCTTATTTTACTGGGATTTTCGGCGTTTTCGGACCTCTTCGGAGGAGCCGGAAAATCGCCGGTTTACGGGCCGGTTTACAGCGCGCCCCGGATTTGAGGCCCGGGCTCGTCCCATGTCCGCACGAAAAAGCCGCGAAGAGTATTCCTCGCGGCTGCAGTTTTTCGGGGGCGAAGACCCGGCCTCACGGGGCCATGCCGAAGGCGTTGAAGAAGTGCAGCGCGGCTGCGTGGTCGTGGTGGGACCGGGGGCCGACCTTGACCATCGTCGCCTTGATCCTCGGCGGGTGCGAGGCATAGGTCACGGGCGGGTAACCAACCAGGTCGAGACACGCGCGGGCGATCCTGTTGACAGTGGCGGCGTGCCTGTAACGGCGCGACAGCTCCACCATCGGCGTGACCGTCGTCCGCCCCGAGCTAAGCAGGTAGACCTGGCCGTAGAAATCCGCCCCCCGCACGGACGGATCGACGATGTCGCACCAGGCGGCCGCCAGTTTCAGGTCGGCCCGCACCTCGTCCAGGGCGATCATGACAATCCCTCCTTCTTCGCCTTCTCTTCCGCCTTGCGCGCCGCCTTCGCCGCCTTCTTCTTGGCCTTCCGCAGCTTGCGGTGCACCTCGTCCGAGACCTCGGGGACAAGCGCGGCATAGCTCTCGATCACGTTCGCCGCGTGCCGCAGCCCCCAGCCCATCGTCACCGCGATCTCGTTGAGGGAGCATCCCGCGCGCAGCAGGGCCGTCGCCGCCGTGCCGCGCATGTCGTATGCGCGCAGCTCGTCGCGGATCCGCATCGGCAACAGGCCCTCGTCGACCTTCTTGTTGTGCCGGAGCTTGAGGTCACGGATGATCTGGGACGCGCGCAGCGCCTTCAGCGGCTTGCCGGTGAGGGAGGTCACCAGCAGGTCCTGCCCCTCGGGGAGGTTGTCGATCACCTCGCCCAGCGCCTTGGTCACCGGCAGGCTGACCGGGTTCTCGGTCTTCTTCCGGGCGAAGAACAGCCGCCGGCCCTTCGGCGTGGTCTGCACGTGCCGGCGCCGAAGCAGGCCCACGTCTTGCGGGGCCAGACCGCCCTCGCTGAAGGCGATCACCACGGCCTTTTCTTTCGGGCTCGCCTCCGCCAGCAGCATGTCGATCTCTTCCGGAAGCCAGACGATCTGCGCCCGGTTGGCCTTGTAGAGCTTTTTTTGGCCCTTGTGATGGTGGACCTCGAGCGAGTGATCGATGTCGACGCACCAGTTGAGAAAGGTGGTGACAACGCCGCCGGCATAGTCGTACTGCCTGGGCGACTTCTTCCACTTGGTGCGCCACGCCCGGATTTCCCCGATGACCGCCCGCTCCTGGAACATGGCGAGAGGGTCCTCCCCGAATTCCTCCTCGAAGGGGGTGAGGTACTTCTCGTAGTCGTCCCTCGTCCGCTGCGAGAGCTCGCAGAACTCGGCCGAGTCCCGGTATCGCTGCAGGGCGAAGGCCGTCGACTTGCCGTCCACCTTGGGCGCGCGATCGTTGCGCAGGTCCCGCATGACCGCCTCGTAGGCCGAGACGTAGCGATCATCGGTGGTGTCGAAGGCCATGGTGCTGTCCCAGAATCTCGGCCCGCCCCGAAAGACGTAGTGATACTTGCTCTTGGTGCCGTCCTTGCGCTTCTTCGTGATGCGGTGGACGCCCGCGATGCGATGCTCTTGCTGGTTACTTCCCACGGCGCAGCCTCCGTTTGTCGGTCAGGCTCATGGGTTCGGTGTTTGCCTCCGACGCATCCGGCGTCGCGGCGGTCCGCGGAAACATGCCCTGCGCGACATCGAGGCGATGGCGCACGTGGTGCGGGTCGTAGAGGCCGTTGCGGCCGGGCACCGACTTGATGCCGAGGGTCTTGAGCCAGCCGCGGAATGCCGAGGTGACACCGGAATAGCGCATCACTTCGGCCAGCTCCGCGCCCGTCATGAGCGGCGGCAGCCACGGGTTGGAAGGGAGGGTGTCGAACATTTTTTCGTCCTTTGCGTGTCGTTGTACGCAGGAGGTGCGAGCGTTCCGGACCGGTCGGCCGGAACTTTGACCAGGGTTCGTTATCTCAAGTTCGGCGCGCCGGCCGGGAGCAGCAGAAGGACTGCCGGCGCGCCGGCATGCAGTTGTTTTCACTGCATGTTCCGGAGTTCAGAGGGCTTGGCGCAGGGCCTCCATGGCGGCCTCGGCGGCGAGCCGGTCCTGGATGGCCTCGAGAAGAAAATTGAGCTCGAGGAGGACGGCGAGAGCGCTCGAGAGCGCGTCGGCCTCCTCCGTCATCCTCGGCTCCTGCCAGAGCACCGGAGAGACGTTGCCGTCGCCGCCTTCGAACCTGTCGGCCATGAAGGTGCCCTCGGTGATCCGCTCCACGAGCCGCCTTTCGAGGCTCGCGAGGTGATCGAGCACCGGGGCGTCGAAAATCTCTCGCGCATCGAGCATCCGCAGCAGCCGCTCCGGCCCCATCCGCTCCTGAGGCGCCAGGCGGTGGAGCACGTCCTCGCGGACGGCGGTAGCGACGGTGCGGGCCATTGCGAGCGCCTCGGCGGCGAGGTCTTCGACGGTGGGGGAGGTCTCGGGGCCGGTCATCGGGCACCTCCCGCCAGCGAGCGGTCTTGCAGGAGGGCGCGATTGTGTCGGGCCGCCGCGCGTCCCTCGGCTTGCCAGCGGCGGCGTTCCTCGCGCCGTGCCCGGCGGCGGTCGGCGGCGATGTCGGCCTCGGCCTGCATCCGGGCGCGCAAGGCGTGCAGCCGCTCCATCAGCGCCTCATCGAGGTGCCCGATGCGGGGTCGCCGTGGGTCTCGGCTTCAAAGCCGGGGTGATCGAGGCTGACCAGCAGGGTCCGGTTGAGCGTGAAGCGCGAGGGTCGGTCGAGACCGGCGGTCGTGATGGAGGGCGCCTGCCGCACGAGAACTTCGCGGCCCCTGTTGGATTTGCCGTAGGCGGAGCTGCCATAGGCCAGCTTGGCGAAACGGCGATCGCCAAGCCGGGGCGTGTCGAGGACGAGGCAGGGCCGCATCTTGGGCGCCTCGCCATCAGGCAGATCCTCGGTGGTGGGGAAGCGGTAAAGGACCACGTCGCCGGGTGCGAGATCCTGCTGCCAGTCATGGGAGTGTTGGTCGAACATGAAAACTCCTGTCGTGAAGGGAAACGACGGCAGCCTGTCCTTCAGAGGCCCCAAGGACCCTTGCCGCTGCGCGTCACGCGGCGCGTGCGGCGGCAAAGGGGTCGGGGGCCGGCATCATCCCCGGGAAGATCTCCTCGGCCAGCGCGATCTCTTTGGCTGTAGGCGACAGGTCCGGCAGGCTGTCGGGCGGACTTCGGCCGGCGTCGGGCCGGGTCGGGGCCGGTTGCGCGGGAGGCTGGCGGCGGTTTCGCTCGGCTTCGGGGGATGGGTGGAGGGGTTGGTGCCCCGCTGAGAGGGCGGGGCGGGGCCTGCGGCGTGGCAAGCCCCCCTGTAGCGGCGGCAGACCTGTCTCACTCGGGGTGCGCGTGGCCGGGCGTGCCGGTTCGGCGGTTTTCGCGGCAGGCGCTGGCGGGCAGCCCCGGCGATACCAGGTCGCGCGGGAATAGCCGTGCGCCTCCCATGGCTTCTCGCGCGAGGTGGCGTGGGCCGCGAGGTACTTTTCGCGCGTTGCCATACCCTTCGCGCGGCGGCGGCTGGCCTCCCTCTCCAGCCGCCGCCGGCCCCTCTCCGCCTCGGATTGGATATGTTTCAGCTTCAGGCGGCGGGCGAGCTCGTCGGAGACGCCCAGCATCTCGGCCATTCGCGCGCCCGAATAGAAGTACCGATCCTGCTCGCCTTTCTGACGCCGCTCCGCCGCGCGGATCACGGCGGAGACCTCGGAGGGCGCCAGCCCGGCGCAATGGCGCGCGGCGTTCTCGACTTCGACGGCCAGATCGAGGTTCCCGTGCTGATGGGTGAAGCAGGTGGCGACCAGGTGGAGCCATGAGTTGCGCAGCCCCTCCGGCACCTGCCCGCCCCAGTGCCGGGCGAGCGCCATCAGGTCAGCGCGCACCTGCGCGAAGCGGGCAGCGGGGGCGAGGCCGCGCGGGCCCTTGGTCGATGTCTTCCGCCGCTTCCGGGCCTTCCTCGCCCCAAGCTCCGCCCGCGTGGGCCGGCCGGCGGCGGTGTATAACGCATCGGCGAGCGCGTCGAAATCGTGGCGCCGCAGGGTGCCGTCGATGACGGTGACGGTGCGGCCCGACTTGACGTTGATGGTTTCGGGAATACGGAAGATCCGGGCCGTATCACCGCAGGACCGGTCGGCGCCGAAGGCCGAAAACAGGTCGATCAGGCAGCGCTGCGCCGCCCGCCAGCGCGGCTCGGCGGCGGCGGGCAGCTCGTGGATGAGCCATAGCACGGCGAGGCCCCGGCCGGTGTCGGTGATCACTGAGGGCAGCGGCAGGCCGCGGCCCTGCGCCGCCGTCTTCACCGCCAGCGCCACCTGCCCCGGCGCTGCCCCGCGCCATTGCGGCATGGTCCGATAGTCGAGATCGAGCGATAGGAGGTTGAGCGCCGCCAGCCTCCCGCCGGAGCGCGTGCCACGGAAGCGATGCAGAGTGACATAGGTCTGGCGGTCCAGCCAGTTGAGCGCCGCGAAGGGCAGCGCATCGGGGCGGTATGTGCGGGCGCAGCGCCTGTCGTCTTCGAGCAGCATGAGCGTGGCCGAGCCTTGCGCGTCCAGCGGATGCAGCAGGCGCAGGTATTCCTCCGCTGTCATCCGGGCGGCGGCGGGGCGCGTGGCGGTGCTGAAACTGTGGTGCTGCGAAAGATCCATTTGCAGGACCTACGTCCGGCCGGCCCTGCCCGGAAATTGACGTTAAGTCATATGGCCGATCGTTATCGGCCCACCCCGGGCGCATCCAGATCCTGGTCAGGCAGCCGATCCCCGGCCGCCGCGCATCACAGGAAAGGACCCCCGATGCATGTTCTCCCCATCGGCCTGCCGGCACTTCTGCCCGGCATGGTCGCCCTCGAAGCGGCGAAGCTGAAGCTCCAGCTCAACGCCTCGGTCTCCGGCCCGCTGCGCGATGCGATGAGCCGGTTCGATGTGACCTGCCACGCCCGCCTGCAGTTCGACACGCGCGGTGCGTTCAGATCGGTGACCGCCAGCCTCGAGCGCACCTCGCCCGAAGATGTCGAGGCCCAGATTTCGTGGGAGACCTTCGGTCTGCTGCGCTACCGGCTCGAGGAACAGGTCGTCGCGGCATACCTGGACCATGCCGTCGAGCGCCGACTGAAGCGGGGGCGCGAGCTGGCGCATCTCGAAGATGAGGCGCTCGAGGCCCTCCGCCTGCGCTGCCACGCGCGCATCGGCTCAGACCGGCTCTCCACCTCTCACCTGCAAGAGGCGTTTCTCGGCCGGCTTGCCGACGCCGAGGCCGCGGAGCGCCAGCGCGACAGCTCGAAACACCGCAGGCTCCAAGCCATCGAGCAGGCCAAGCCCCTGCGCGAGCTTCTGGAATTGGAACACGCTGATGCCGAGCGCGAGGGCGCGCGGCATCCCGATATCAACGGCTGCAACCACTACGGCGTGGCGGAGAAGGCGCCCAAAGAGACCCGGATGATCTACGCCTACCGGGCCTACCATGCCGAACGGCGCGAGGGGTTTCCGCTGTTCGACATGTGGGGCGAGCCCTGGCCGAAACGCGGGCGGCGCAAGAAGACGGCCGCGGAGAGCCAAGAGGTCGCGAAGACCCAGTGACCGGGTGGAGGGTGCCTCGCGCGCCCGGCCGCGACGCGCGCCGTCCGTGTGTTGGCGCCCTGACGCAAGGTCATGCCGCCGATGATTTCCGCGCGATCCAAGAGGTTCCGAAATCCTTCTCAGGCGGCCGATCCCCGGCCGCCGCGCTTCACAAGAAGGAAGACTTCCATGAACGACGCACTCGACATGCTCCGCCGCGCCAAGGCGGAGAAAGCCGCGCATGAGGCCGCCCTGGCCGAGATCACCAACGGCACCGGAGGCGGTGACACCGGCGCCTGCCGGCGGATCCTGAACGGCGCCGAGGTGGACGAGGAGATCGGCCCGCTCTCGACCAGCGAGACCATCGCCGTTGCGCTCGCCTGCGGCCGGCTGGATCTGCTGCCCGAGGACTATGCCGATTTCCGCGATGCCTGGCAGCGGCTCGACACCCGGCAGCGCCGCCTCGTCGACACGGTCGCCCGCGCGCCCTGGCGGCGGGGCTGACCGAACCGGCACCCCGAAAAATTCATCCGCCGCGCAGGCGGCAGCGCCAATCCCGGCGCAGCATCCACGCCAAGAGAAAGGCATTCGATATGGCAAAGAAAGTTCTCGATCTGCAATACGGCATCGGCCGGTCGTTTCTGACCGGCCATGTCACCATGCTGGGCCGCGATTCCTACCGCGCGTTCCTGGTGGACGACTCGAAGGTGGTCGCGCGCCGCGATCTCGACCGGGCGCAATACAAGAGGCTCGCGCGCGAGCTGAGCGACCACTCCGAAGGCAATCCCGAGCACGAGTTCAACTCAATCTGGCCGTTCGAGGATTTCGTGCTCTACGGCGAGTATCCCGAGGAACGGAGCGAGCGTCTGCGGCGCGAGCGTGAGCGTGACGAGGCGCATCGTCACCTCGACGACTGAGCGACGTCCCGGTCCGGCATCGCGCCGCGCCGGGGCTCACCCGCCGCCCCTCACCCTCTGCCTCTGGCGTGGCGGGCGGGCGCGTTTTTTGGCTTTCTCGCTCATCACGAATTTCGGCGGCTGCCCTTTTTCAGGGGTGGCCGCCGTTTCCGTTTCGGGGTCGAGGGTCTTGTCGCTTTCGGGGTCGATCTCGGCATTGAGCCTGCCCTCAGCCCAGGCGATCGCGGCCTGCTGCGGATCGAGCGCGTCGAGATGGGGGGCGGCCTCGATGGCCTCGGCACGCGCAGCGGCGGTCTCGGCGGTGTCTATTTTGACCTCGGCCTCGGCGGCCGCCACCCGGCGCGCCGCCTCGGTTTCAGCGGCGATTTTCTCCGACTTTTCCAGCCGCGCCTTTTCGCGTTCGGCGTCCCGAAGGATCTGCCAGCTTTGCCACAGCGCCTCGTTCGCGACGCGCGTCTTCGCGCGGGTCTGGCCAAGGATGGTGTCGTCGCGCCCCGTCTCCTGCTCCCGCCGCCGGCCGCGTGCGGCGTTCCTTGGCCCGAGCTTTGGCTGCGGGATCAGCCCCTCGGGCGCGTCACCGGCCGCCGCTGCCGCCGCATAGCTGCGCAGGTCAACGCGCGCCGTCACGCCGGCCTTTTCCAAGTGCCGGTTGACCCGCCGCTGCCATTCCTCGCGCATCTGCCTGACACATTCAGGGCCGGTTTTCACATCATCAAGATCGCGAATTTTCTCGCCAAAGCTTTGCGTTTCCTCGTCCCAGACCCGCGTGGGGCACAGGATGTGCACGTGGTGATTGAGCGCGTTGCCGCGCTCATCCTTTCGTGGCTTCGCCGGTTTTTTCCGCCCCTCGGTCTGCGGGATCATGTCGGCGACAAGCTCGTCATCGAGGCCATCGGCAAGCGGGTGATGGATCGCCGCCATCGAGGAAATCCCGTAGCGGTCGTGCAGCCAGAGGCCGAAACCGCGCACCAGAACGCGCTGCGTCTCGAGCGGTAGCTCGTGCGGCAGCGACACCAGAATTTCACGGGCGAGCCGGGCGCGGGGATGTTTCTCGGCCGCGCTGGCGAGGTTCCAGATCCGCTCGGGATCATGGGGCATCTTGATGGATTCGACCGAGACGACATCGCGGCGCCGGGAATAATTCTTCACCTCTCCCGTGCGGTCGCAGCGGTAGCGTCCGCCCGCACAATAAGCCGCCGCCGCCACGATGGAGGCGGTGTTGGCGCGGTTGCGGATCTTGATCTCGAGGCGGGAGGCTTTGTGTCGCATGGCGAGGAGATGGCGCCCCCTGCCCGTCCCCGCCCAGAAAAAGCCCGCCACAGGCGCGCGGCAACTCCCCGGGAGTTGCGTAACCGCGCCCTTCGCCTTTTCAGGCTCGGTGGGGGCTCCTTTCGCCGCCATCGAGCACACAGGAATTTTCCGGGGAGCGGCACGGGCACCGGGGCCGCATTTCCCGTTCGGTGACAACGAACCAAATGGAGATGACCATGACACCCACCGAGAAACAGATCGCCGCACTGGAGGCGAAGATCGCGCGGGAACGCGAGAAACTGGCCGATGCGAAGGCCAAGGCGGCCGCCGAGAGCCGCAAGCGCGACACCCGTTGCAAAATTCTGTTCGGCTACGCCTTCCTCGACTGGCTCACCACCTTGCCGAAGCCCGAGCGGCAACGCATCCTAAAGCTCGTTCATGTTCGCCTGAAAGAAAGGGAGCGCATAGCGTTCCCCTTGGCTGAAATACTCAATGATGTCGATGCGGCTGCGGCGGAGCATATCTCAGCGAAAAAGGACGCCGCTGAGACGACGCAATTGCCGTTTCCCTCAGAAGACTCTTGACCGTTCAGAAGAACCTCGGTGGCCTCGCTGAGGGCGCAAACTCAGCAGGCTTCCAGCACGATCTCCGGCAGCACGACTTCCCAGGTATCGCGCCGAAGCTTGGACCGGTGCTCTTCGCTGCTTGCATGAGCGTGGCGACTGACAATCGCACCGACCTCGGCAGAAACGACACGCTGTCCATCAGGGACATCCCATCCGCCTTTCATCATGATCAACGTGCGCCCGCGCAAGTCTCGGACCGACCAACGGACCCCATCTTTCACCAGCGTGAGGCTATCGTCCACTTGTGCCTCTGCGATCGCTGCGAGACAGCGATCCCCTTTGCGCAAACGACCAGACCAATCAATGAACACCTGGCTCATGTCAGGCATCAGATATGTTCGATCCGGCGGCAGATCGCGCGCGTCAGGCAGCGCGGCTTGCCTACGCAAAATGTTGTCGCCGCTTGCGGGAACGAAAGCATGTGGGCCCTGTGTCATCACCGCAAGGCTGCGCCTCGCCCGCGTCATGGCGACGTAGAACAGGCGGCGCGGCGCATCGAGATCCTCATTCCGAGATGGCCTTTCCCAACCACCATTCAGGATCACCACGTCGTCGAATTCGAGCCCCTTGGCGCGGTGCGCCGTCGTCAGCAAAAGCCCCCGCTGCTCACCCCGCGCGTCACGCGCCCATTCACCGAACCACTCCACGAGATCGGGAACTGAGACCTGACCTGTACCGATCTCCTGGGCCAGCGCGGCGATGCCTTCTGCGATAAGGTCGGTCCACCGATTGCGCTGCATGTGGTTCACGACATCCAGCAGGTCTGTCACGCCCAGAACGCAAGTTCGGTCGCGGCTTATGCGGTCGATGAATTGCCGCATCTCGCGCAGTCGCCAGAGGCTCGGTAGACTCTCATTGGCCATTTCGACCGGGATTCCTTGCGCCTCGGCAAAGGCGCGCACTGGGGCAAGTTGTCTCCAGTTTCGCGCGATGATGGCCGTGCGAGACCAGTTCCAGCCAGGTTGCAGTGCCGCCAGACGCTGCAACTCACTCACCGCTGCGACGGCCTGCATCCGATCCTCGGGGGGCATTGGAGAAGCTGCACCCGACCATGCCCTACAGGGTCACTGGCTTCCATCACGCCGCCCGGCGAGTCCTTGCGGCGCTTCCGGTCGATGGTGATGTCGTGGCCCAGCTTCATCCTTTCACCGGCCCCGGCGATCACTGTGTTGGAAGCCTCGATGATATGTCGGGTGGAGCGATAATTTTCGATGAGAAATTCAGGCTTCGCCCGGTAATCCTGCTCGAACTGTCGGATGAATTTGATGGACGCTCCAGCGAAGGCGTAGATGTTCTGATCGTCATCACCCACCGCGAAAAGACTGAGCTTCATATCCTCATCATCGATCGTCCGTCCTGCAACGGCAGCGATCAGGGCGTATTCCTCGGGGCCGATGTCCTGGTATTCGTCTACGAGGATCCAACGATACCCTTGGATCAGCGTCTCGCGCTGCGCCTCGGCTTCGGCCTTGCTCAGGCCTTCGCCGTTTAGCTGGCGCACCGCCTCCATGACGATATTGTCGAAATCCCGGCTCTCTGCCTGCGACCCGGCAAAGCTGGCGCCCACGAGCCGCATGGCCATCGCATGACAGGTCGACACCGTCACACCGAATGCCTCGTCCCCCACCAGATGCCGAAGACGCGCTCGGATCTCCACCGCAGCGTGGCGGTTGTAGCTCAGGACAAGGATGCTGCGCGGGTCTTCGCGCCGGACGCGGATCAGGTAGGCGATGCGGTGCACCAAGACGCGGGTTTTGCCCGAGCCCGGGCCGGCAAGGACCAGAACATTGGTGGCGTCCCGATCATCGGCCACGATTTTCTGCTGGACGGGATTGCCGAGGGCCTCCACGACGTTCTGCCACGACTTCCCCGTCGTCTGCCGTTTCACTTCGGTTGTCTTGCCCTTCATCCAGCGGCCCATGAAGCCTTCCTGGTCGAGGGCGAAATAATCCTCCGTCAGGCGGATGGCATCCTGCATCGAGGATAACCCTGTTTCCGCGTAGGCCGCCATTACATGGGTCTGCACTGTCTGTTCGTCATAGTGCTCCTGCAATGGCGCGAAATCCTTGACCAGGAACTGCGTCTTACCGGGCGCAAGCTGAACCGTCATAGCGGGCCGAAACACGGTGAGGCCCTTACCAAGTGCCACCACTTCCTGCTCGTGCAGCCATAGAAGCGCGCGGTCCATCAGCCGAGTCATTTCTTTGACCTGACCACGGAGGAAAGCATCGCCCGTCAAGGTCGCCAGCATGTCGCCCAAAGTGGTCTCAACCTGCTGATCCTTGCCCCGCTGACCTTTTTCGAGCCGCCCCAACAGATGCTCCACCAGCGCTTCACCGGCTTGCCGGCGCAGCGCGGCCGACTGCTCCAATACCGACCAAGACCGTTGCAGAGCTACGAACAGCGTGTCGCGAGAGGCCTTGCGCAGGCGCACATTGCCCTTGCCACCGTCGAGATCACGGCCGTCGCGCGCCATGCCGCGCAGCAATTTCTCGACCACGTCGGGCCGGACGTGGCTATGGCCCTGGTCGCGCAGCTTCTGGCTGGCCATTTGCAGGTTGAAAGGCGTGGCGACTGCATCCTCCGCGTCAGGCGCTTCTTCCCTCATGACCGCGATCAGGTCTGTTTCCAGCCGTGTCGCCTGCCTCAGCCGCTTGCGGGAGTCGTCCGTCACTCCGGAATGCACGAAGACCGTGACCGCTGTGTCGTTCCGCGCGATCCCCAGAGATTCAAGGTCGGCCAGAGCCTTGGTCAGCTGACCACCCGTCAGTCCGCTCACGCCGGTCAACTCGTCAGTGGAGATGCCTTCGTCAGGGGGCGCATTCATCAGGTGGCGGACAATGTCCATCAACTGCGTCCGGCGCATCCCGGTGATCTGCGCTTTCTCCATCCGCGACCCCGCCTCGTCGATGCTGCGCACCCGCAGTGACGACGGAAAGACCTGCACGCGGTTTTCCTCGCGAGACAGGAGCTTGGCCTCCTCCAGCCAGGAAATCGCGGTCTTGACCCGCGTGTCATCCGTCGCGCTTTCACGCTGGAATTCGCGGTCGTGTTCCTGCCGGACGATCTCGCCAGGGGTGGCGACAACGGTGCCCGTGCTGCGCGTCCGGGCATCCATGCGCCGAACAGCCCTCAGGATGGCTCCGATCTCGCGCCGGTCGAGCCGCGACCGCGCGGTCAGTTGAAACTGCCGCTCCACGTCGTCCGGCGCGTAGAGCAGCACGCAATTGGCATGAGCACGGTCCCGCCCAGCGCGACCGGCCTCCTGTAGGTAGTTTTCGAGCGAGCCGGGGATGTCGCCGTGCACCACCAGCCGGATATCGGGCTTGTCGATGCCCATGCCGAAGGCGTTGGTAGCGGCGATCACCCGCAACTCGCCCACCCGGAACCGTTCCTGGATGGTCTTCTTCTCATCGGGTGTCAGGCCGGCATGGTATCGCTCCGCCGACAGGCTCTGTTGCTGCAGGAACTGCGCGACTTCCTCTGTCGCCTTGCGCGTCGCGCAATAGACCACGGCGCCAGAGGCTCCCTCGGCCGGAAGACGCTGTTCGATGACATCCAGGATGTCGGCCAGCTTCGTCCGCTTGCCGGTCGATCGCACCTCGAAACTCAGGTTCGTGCGCGATGCCCCGCCGTCCAGCAGCAACAGCTCGGTTCCAAGCCTCTGATGGAAATGGTCGCGAATATCGCGCACCACCTCCGGCTTGGCAGTGGCGGTCAGGCAGATCACCGGGGCCGGATCTTCATCGCCCGCCGTTTCACGAATGAAACGCGAGATGTAGCGATAGTCAGGCCGGAAATCATGCCCCCATTTCGATACACAATGCGCCTCGTCCAGAACCCAGAGGCCGATTTCGCGTTGCTTGAGAACGGAGCGCACAGAGACACTCCGCAACTGCTCGGGCGAGATCAGAAGCATCGCGGCCTCGCCCATGCGGACCTTGTCGAGCGCGTCCTGACGTTCAGGCAGCGATAGCATCCCGTTCACGGTGACCGCGGAGGAAATGCCTGTCCGTTCCATCCCCGCCACCTGGTCGGCCATCAGCGCGACAAGCGGCGAAATCACGACCGTCAGCGCACCGGTCCGATCGAACTTTGCCAGTGCCGGAATCTGGTAGCAGACAGATTTGCCTGTCCCGGTGGGAAGGATGCCCAGCAGGCTGTTGCCGCGCATGCCCTCGTCGACGATGCGCTCCTGCAGTGGGCGGCCATCGGCATCGGTGGGCGTGGGCCGGAAACCGTCGAAGCCGAACCAGCGTGAGAGCGCCTTTACGGGATCGCTCTTCTCGCGGCACCAGGGGCAGTCCGCAGCATCGCATGCCGTGTCGCGTAGGCGTTTCACCATACGCGCGGCATCCGGAAACTGCATCCTGACCCAGGGGGGCATGACGGAGTCGCCACCGGCGACCGAAATCCACGCCAACGCATAGGCCAACGGCCACCCCGTCTGCAGCGCGCCCAACTGATCCAGCATGTGCTGCACCGCTGTGCGGCAAGCCTCACCCTCCAGCAATCGCGACAGCGCCTGTCGGGCTTGATCAGCAGAGGGCACGCTCGCACCACGGACATGGCCGAACACAGCACCGAAACCCTGATCCTGTTCGCCACGCGTCGTCAGGTAATGGTAGGCGACGACTGTATCCGGCGCCTTTGCGTTCAATGCGCGGAAGGCTCCGAGTTGGTTCTCCAGCACATCGAACACAAGCCGCGCGTCTGCCTCTGGATCGTTGACATGGCCCGACAGAAGCCGCCCGTCATGGTAGTGCTTGACGAGGTGGTGATACGGGTTGCGCGGGAAGGCCAACGGATTGAGCCAGAGGGTGTCGATCGGCGCTTCGGCCAGGTGCGCCAGCCTCGGCCGCATGGCCGCCAGATGCGGCAGGTCATGGCGCAGGATGTTATGCCCAATGAGATGCCGGACATCGCCGAGGTCGGCCTCCAACCGATCCAGCGCGACCGCCATGTCACCTTTCTGGCATCGCAATGCAGGCCTGTCATCACAGCGCACCGCCGCCAGGTCAAATACGCGCGCCGTTTTTGGATCGACCTCAAGATCGACAGACAGGCATCGCGCCAGGAATGGATCAGGTTGGTTGACGGCCTGTAGCAGGGGGCACCGGTGGAGCTATTTATATCAACAACTTATCTGAAACGCTTGGCCTGGCGTGGTCAAGCATGACAGAATATTTAATGTCGCCCGACCGCGACGCCTGTGTTCACAAAAACACTTACTCAGAATGGAAAAAGCTAAGCGTTGTCGAGTTGATAGAGGCCTCGCGAATACTCCGAACCGGCCGTCAATAACTGGTGCGAACCCGATAACCTTCCAGAAACCACAACGAAAAGACCGCGGCAATCAGAATTGCCAGAAAAGTTATATGAACGGATTTTACGACACGAACGCCGAGAAATTTCTGCAAGACACTCAAAACGTCGACATGTCGTCCCTTCGCGATCGATTTCTTGCCGCAGTTCCGAAAACGTATACCGGCAGCGCTCGCATCCTTGATGCGGGGACAGGATCCGGTCGCGACGCGCGCTCATTTCACCTCGCAGGATACCAGACTGAGGCCTTTGACGCCTCGCCTTCCATGGTGCGGGCGGCGACCGCTTTTTCCGATCTTCCCGTCCGGCAGATGCGCTTCGAAGATTTCGAATGGGAACACCCTTTCGAGGGCATCTGGGCCTGCGCTTCTCTTCTACACGTCGCGCGCGGCGACTTGTCGGAAGTCATGCGAAGGCTGGCAGACCATCTGGTCTCTGCGGGGGCTCTGTATGCCTCGTTCAAGATTGGAGACGGCGAGCGGCAAGAGGCGGCGCGACATTTCACCGACATGACCGAGGAATCCTTTGCGGCGCTCCTGGACGAATGCCCGTCGCTCCGGCAGGTTGAAACTTGGTGGACTGAAGGCCGCCGTCCGGATAGAAAAGACGACCTTTGGCTCAATGCCTTGATGAGAAAAACCTGACGAGTGCCCTCCGAGATTACCCTACCTGAGCCAAAAACATCCTGCCCGTGCTGCGCGCCATCCATCGAGAAGATTGTCGAATGCGATGCGCAGACCATCCTGGTCCGAGATGGCATGGGCATTATTCTCGCCCCACGCCGCCATGTGACCCGTTGGCGCGACCTTTCGGAGCCCGAACAAGCCGCCCTTGTTGCGCGCATCACTCCAGCCCAGGCTCTCTTGGAGGAGGACGGTGGCCCGGCACCAGTCAAGCTTATTGAAACCGCCGAACACTTCCATATCCGGTTGGATGTCCCCACCACCGCCTCCAGCCCCATCCCTGGCGCGCCACATGACCGACCGTTGATCTCCGGCGGCGAGGATGCACTGCACGCTCACCTGCGCCCCCTCATCGACCAGGCGCAGTCTGTCGACCTGGCAGTGTCCTTTCTGATGACCTCGGGGGCGCGCCTGGTCCTGCCTCATCTGCGCGACCTGTTGGAACGCGGCGGGCAGCTCCGGTTGCTCACGGGCGACTACCTCGACGTGACCGAGCCGACTGCACTGCGCCTGATGGAGGATCTGGACCACGATCGACAGCTCTACGTTTTTCGAGCTGCCCGCATCCCGTTTCACCCAAAGGCCTGGGTGTTCTCTTTTGCCGATGGAGCCGGGGCCATGATCGTTGGCTCGTCGAACCTTTCCCGTTCGGCATTGACCGAAGGTGTCGAATGGAACCTCCGCCACTTCGATCGGTCGGACGCTGTCCCCCTGATCGCTGCCCGAAATGCTTTCGAGAACCTGCTGGTGCGGCCGGAGGTGACAGAACTCTCCGGGGAATGGATCGACAGCTATGAGACCCGCCGGGTCACCCCCATGCCGATGCGCTCCGGCGTTCCGGAAGAGACGCCGGAAGATGCGCCGAAGCCCCACGACATCCAGAGGGAAGCCCTGAACGCTCTGGCTACCACGCGAGCCAAGGGATATCGCGCCGGCTTGGTCGTGCTTGCCACCGGACTTGGCAAGACTTTCCTTGCCGCATTCGACAGCCAGCCGGCCACACGCATTCTCTTCGTTGCCCATCGCGAAGAGATCCTGACCCAGGCCATGGAGGCTTTCCGCGCTGTAAGACCCAAGGCACGCCTCGGTCGGTTCGGCGGGGGCGACAAGGATTTCGACGCGGATGTGCTTTTTGCCTCGATTCAGACGCTCTCCCGCAACCAGCACCTGCAACGCTTCGCTCCAGACGCCTTCGACTACATCGTCGTCGACGAATTCCACCACGCCGCCGCGGCGACCTACCGCAGGATCATCGACCATTTCAGCCCGAAATTCCTGCTGGGCTTGACCGCAACACCAGACCGCAGCGATGGCGGCGACCTTCTGGGTCTCTGCGAGGAAAACCTCGTCTACGAATGTGACCTGTGGTCCGGCATCGACCGCGAGCTTCTTGCCCCGTTCAAATACTTCGGTGTGCCCGACCCTGTGGAGTATGCGCAGATCCCGTGGCGCAGTGGCAAGTTCGACGAGGCCGCGCTGACCTTGGCCGTCGCGACGAAAGCGCGCGCGGAAAATGCGCTCGACCAGCTGGCCAGGCGCGGTGGCAAGAAGGCCATCGGGTTCTGCGTCTCTCGCCGCCACGCTGATTTCATGGCCGAGTTCTCGCAGGTGCGGGGATTGCGCGCTGTCGCGGTCCATTCCGGCGACACGTCATCCCCGCGCGCCAGCGCCCTCAAAGCCCTGGAAGACGGCGACCTCGACATTGTCTACGCCGTTGACATGTTCAACGAGGGCGTGGATGTGCCATCCATCGACACCGTGCTGATGCTCCGCCCGACGGAAAGCCCGGTGATCTGGCTTCAGCAACTCGGGCGCGGCCTGCGCCGCTCGACCGAGAAGAGCCACCTTGCCGTGATCGACTACATAGGCAATCACCGGATCTTCCTGACCAAGGCGCGCACTCTACTGCAGATCGGCGCAGGCGAAGGTGCCCTCCGAATGGCACTCGAGAGGTTCGAGCGCCATGAGATAAGCTTCCCCGCGGGTTGCGAGGTCACCTATGATCTCGAAGCCCTCGACATCTTGAAATCGTTGATCCGCCAGCCCCGGGATGGCGAGGAACTGACGGCTTTCTACCGCGACTTCCGAGATCGGCATGGCGTCCGTCCAACCGCGTCCGAGGTCCAACATGCGGGCTTCAACCCAGGCCGCACGGGGCACGCCGGCTGGCTCGGCTTCGTAAACGACATGGGCGATCTCGCCGGCACTGACCATACGGCGTGGACCTCCCACAAGGCTCTGCTCGACGAGATCGAAACAACCCGCATGACGCGTAGTTACAAGATGCTCGCGTTGCGCGGCATGATTGAGGCTGGAGCCTTCCCGGGCCGCATCTCTGTCACAGCTCTTGCTGAGCGCGTTGCTCGCCTTGCCAAGCGAAACCCAGAAATCCAGGCAGATATCAGCGTCGATCCGGACGACCTTGAAGCCGTTCAGACCATGCTCACGAAATACCCCTTGAAGCTCTTGGGCGAGACCAAATGGTTCCGATCCGGCCCGGGCGCATTCGAGACCACCCTGGACGACAACGGTGACACTGCCCTTTCCAATCTCGCCTCGGAACTCGTCGACTGGCGGTTACTTCGTTACTTACAAACCCGCAGCGTGACATACGATCAGCAGGAAAAAAGCCCTCTTGCCGAGGCCGCCGAGGCCCCGGGAGGGTCTCTCTATCCCCCTGCTACCGGCCCCCGGATCTGGGAAGAATATCCTCGCGACCGCATCCCGCCGCTCTTTGGCGCCGTGTTCAACACAGGCTCTTGGAATTCCGGCATCGTCGTCATTCCAGATGCCAAAGCCATGGTGCTACTTGTGACCATGGACAAGAGGAGTATGTCCGTCGGCGACCACTATGCCGACGAATTTATCAGTCCTACCCGCTTCGTATGGCAGACCCAAACCAGCACACGGAGGAACAGCACCCGCGGGCGGATCATCTCTGGGGAAGAACCGGGCTGGTCCTTGCACCTCTTCGTCCGCAAATCGAAGCTCCGCGACGGCCGCGCGGCGCCTTTCCGATATGCTGGGCCAGTCCAATTTGCCGGATGGGAAGGCGAGGCACCAATCACCGTGCAACTCGACCTGGTGGAACCGTTACCCGAGGGTTTGCGCACACTCTTTGGGATGGGATGAACCAGCCCTCAAAGCCGCCGAGCACGCGCGCAGCACGGTGCTCAGCCCTGTAGGTTAAGCGGGGGGTCAGACGAGTCGTGGCGGTTTCTGGACATCCGCTACATATTGCATCACGTTTTGCTTTGAGGGGCAGGTCCCCGACGCTGGCGGCGCGAAGTGCGTTTCAGCAAAAGACCGCGCCCCGAGGCACCACAAGTCCGCTTTGGAACACAGAGCCTGCCCAGTGCACGCTGGCTTGCACAAATACATCGCTTCGCGCGCCTTAGCGGTCCGGCAACGGCTTTGCGTTGAAAATGACTTGAATCGGCAACAGATAATGAAAGAGGGATTTTACTCTGAGGCTTCATGATTTCGTTTCGCGGCCCACAGCAATTCCGGCCATCCGGCTGGTAGGATAACTCAATGAAGGTAAATTTGAGAAAGATCGCAGGAAACTGGGACATTGGATATGCTCTCGACAAGCATATGCTCTATAGTAATTTCTTGGGGCACGATGAATACGGGCATCCCAGATTCGACAACCACCGCACCGAAGCTGGCGAGGCAGTCTACCAGCTCAAGTACCGATCAGATTGGGATCAGGTGGAACCCCTGGCGGACGCCATAGTCGATCACATCGTGCCCAGGTTCGGCCCAGTCGGTCTGGTGATCCCTGTCCCCGCTACGATGACAAGGGCACGTCAACCCGTCTACGAAGTGGCCAAGGCAGTAGCGAAGCGGATCAACGTGGAATCATTCGAAAGGATAGTCTGTAAGGCTGCTGCTGAGAATGGCGCCGTGCCGCTCAAGAACCTTGGCACCAGAGAAGAAAAGGTTGCAGCCCTTGAAGGTCGGTTTACAATCACTGACACCATCACGAACGAAGGACGCTGGAACGCCTTAGTGGTGGATGACCTTTTTGATTCCGGAGCTTCGATGGAGGCTGTGTGCGCCGCGCTTCGAACCTACCGAAAGATCGACAAGATCTACGCCGCAACACTAACATGGAAATAAGATGGCAAAGGTATTTATAGCAGGTTCTATAAAGATCAAACGGCTGGATTCGAAGTTCATTGAACGCATACGAAATATTGTCGCCGACGACCTCGAGGTGGTTGTCGGTGACGCAAACGGTGCGGACACTTCCATTCAGAACGAACTTCGCAAGCAGTCTGCCAAGAATGTGACCGTCTATTGCTCCGGCGATGAGCCTCGAAACAATGAAGGAGGCTGGAGAGTCAAGGTAATCCACTCCTCAGCGGAGCCGGGCACTCGGGCCTTCTTCACAGCAAAGGATAAAGCAATGGCAGCAGATGCTGACTACGGCCTAATGCTCTGGGACGCAGCAAGTGCAGGCACACTGAGCAACGTCATTGAACTGGTCAAAGGCGGGAAGAAGTGTGTCGTTTTTGTGAACAAGGAAAAGACGTTTATAAATGTAAAACAGCCGGAGGACCTCATAGATCTGGTTTCGGTGATGTCACCTGGCGCGAAAAATCGCGCCGAAAAAAAATTGGTTTGAGTCGTCTTCTTTCCGAAGTCAAGAACCCGCAACTTGGGTTTTCGATTTAGTATGCTAAGATAGCGCCACTCTAAGATAAGACTTGAAGGCGTCGCAGAATCAGACAGCCTCCCTTGTATGAGCTCTACTACCAGTTCAAAACAAACCCACCTGTCCAGTCGCCTCTTTCACCGTCAGCCATGGGACAGTTACGCCGCCCGTGACCTGCCACTGAACTTTCACCCATCCGGAACCAGAGCCCTTCGGGTTGATACGCCGATTGGCGCAGGTGGAGCAACCGACATCCGCGCGGAGCTTTCAGATGGCGCAGCGCGGGTGTCGGTTGCGGTGAACAGGCGCTCGGCGAACGCCTTGGGCGTCTGATAGCCAAGCGCCGAATGTGGGCGCTCCTCGTTGTAATCTGCTGCCCAGGCACGGATCACGGCGCGCGCATGGGGCATGTTGCGGAACATGGTTTCGTTGAGGAGTTCATCGCGCATGCGCCCGTTGAAACTCTCCACAAACCCGTTCTGCATCGGCTTGCCCGGGGCGATGTAATGCCATTCGATCCCCTGCGCGGTAGCGAAGGTTAAGATCGCGTTACTGGTCAGTTCGGTGCCGTTGTCCGAGACAATCATGCCGGGCTTTCCACGCCGTTCGATCAGGGCCGCCAATTCCCGCGCGACACGCCGCCCCGAGATCGATGTGTCCGGAACGGCCGCCAGGCATTCCCTCGTCACGTCATCGACCACGTTCAGGATGCGGAACCGCCGGCCACAGGCGAGCTGGTCATGGACAAAATCCAGCGACCAGCGCGCATTGGGCCGGGCCTCGACCAGGATCGGTGCCCGGGTTCCTACCGCCTTGCGCCTGGCCCGGCGTTTGCGCACCGCCAGACCTTCTTCTCGATACAGCCGGTAGATACGGTTGATCCCGGAGGGTTCTCCCTCCCGGCGCAGCAGCACAAATAGCCGCCGATAACCGAACCGGCGGCGTTCATTGGCCAGATCCCGAAGCCGCTGGCGCAGCCCGGTCTCGGGCGGTCGCGCGGACCGGTAGCGGATCATCTTGCGGTCCGCTCCAACAATCTGACAGGCCCGCCGTTCCGACAGGCCAAGCCTGGCCCGCAGATGCGCAACGGCTTCGCGCTTCACGGCGGGCCTCACCATTTTTTTGAGAGCAGTTCCTTCATCGCCGCAGCGTCGAGCATCTGCTCCGCCAGCAACTTCTTCAGCTTGGCGTTCTCGTCCTCCAGCGCCTTCAGTCGTTTGGCGTCCGAAACCGTCATCCCACCAAACTTGGCTTTCCAGGCATAAAAGGTGCCTTCCGACATCCCGTGCTTGCGGCACAGATCGGCGCACTTCGCGCCTGCCTCATGCTCGGTAAGGATGCCGATGATCTGTTCTTCGCTGTATCTCGTTCGCTTCATTGTCCGTCCCTTCGTTGGGGCGGACTCTAATTCCAAATGGAGGAAAAATCCCGTGGCAGGTCACCCGGTCCCGGCGGGCGGACGGCGGACTCTCCGCCCGATAGGGCAGCATGGTTCAAGCTCCGGAGGTCGGCGTAATTTCGGCATGCGGTTCAATTATGAAGCCTTACAGGTCGAAACCATAGGCAAGCTTGTCATAAAACGAGCATAGCTTTCTGTAGAAAGAAGAATAAGGGTCGATAAACTCGCTCGGCTTATGGCTGATTATGAAGTCCCGCAAAGCATCTAAATCAACATCCTGCGGTTCTTGATGCGGAATGAAAATTGATACCTTCTCTACGGCGGCTTCCTCAATAATCTCGGCGGTAGTCTTTCCCCTCCAGTGCTTTTCATACTGGCTCCTGTAGGACGGAAGTGCATAACTTTTTGCCGCGATCCTTTCACAGATGACGCGCGCAGACGTGTAAGGTGATTCTTTCAATTTTTCCATGTCATTGATTCCCGCGTCTCGGAGGTAGCGAAAGACTGGTATGAACGTTGTATTCGACCTTCGAAATATCGGGAAAGCGAGCCTCAAAAGCTTATTGGGATCAAATACCGATTTATCCCGAGCAAAGTCCGTGTAGATATCGGAGAGATTTATGCCCTGATAGCCGCTTTCCGCAAGCGCTTTCTCTTCCTGCTCCGCGAGCTTCTCCCTTTTCTCTGCTTGCACCTTTGCAATTCCAACGCCTACGACGAATTCTATTTCCTCAGTTGCATCCAGCTCGTCGATATCCACTACCGAAATTTTCTTCTCTGGCTGCTCTGACTTTACGAGCTCATACATTTGCTCTTTGCAATAGCGAAGTATGCGTGCAGGGATTTTCCGCTTATTCTCGCTTATTGCGGAGTAAATTTTGGAAAAGTCGTCGGTTACGATAACAGTGGCGGTAATATTTCGCCCTCCTTCGCTGAAGGTGAACTTCTGAAAAGCATCTTCTTTTCCACCCGCACGGCGGACAAAAATGAGATTTTCGCTGAACCTTTCCAGTTTCTCCGGCGTCAAGCATTCGGCGATTGAGAAAATGATAGACTGAATATGAGGGTCAGTCACGGAGTACCCAATAAATATTATTGGATGCTCTATGAATATCGTGATCAGCTTCGCCGCAAGATAAGGATTCTTGCCTTCAAAATCTTCATAGTCTTCTTCCGTTAAGATTAAGCTATCAGGTCTCGTCGCGCAGCCGTGAATTTTGTATATTTCGGCAATTGCCTGCGGGTTAGAAAATAGCAACTCGTCCTGACCGATATAGACGCGATACTCCGGGAACAATTCTTCCAGCATGAAGTCCCAGTTCGTCGTTATTATCCCGTCAACGTTGACCCCCTTCAGAATTGCCAGCTCCTCTTGAAGGGATTCACTTGAAACTCCGGAGATATCAGCGGCAGAGATATATTCGCAGATTTCATTTTTTAGAGCGTCCGAGATGACCTTTGTGCGCTCCTTATGTTTCGCCCTGGAATCCTTGTACTTTTCATCTTTCCACCAAATTTCATGGAAATCTCTTGCGATTAAACCGGCCGCTCTCGGTAAGTTGCCGTTCGCTGTTGCTGAGTAATAGTCGAAATCTCCAATTCCATCACAGAATCGGGTCAGAAGGCCGCGCCAGTCTTCCATTCCAATGTATCGCCGGGAAAATCCAGATCCGATGAATAGAAAAGGAGATCCGGGTTTTGACTTGAGGAGTTCCACGATCCCATCTTTCAGATCTGGTATTCGATCCTTGCTCCCTCGGACAAGTTGCTTTTCTCATTCATACCTGACCAGCAGGGCGGTTCCTACTCGAGGTGTCCTGAAAAGGTTATGAAGGAATCGCCCTAAGTGGGTCCCAATGTCAATGGAAGAGAAGTATGCTTCGATCTTGGTCACTCGGCATTATCATTGGCGCGTAGACCGATTGCTCTTGGCGACCGAAGCGAGCAGCGCCCGGCGGATGCGTAGTGCGCATTGCTATCATTCATGCAAAGCTGGCTAACGACGGCGCTCCGGTCGGTGGCACCTCATACTGCACCTTGCGCGAAATTAGTGGGCGGGCTCGAAGTCGACCCTCGCCCGCCCATACACGAATGGCCGCTCTGGGCCGGAAGCGCCTGAACGTCGTCACGACCCTACGCCAAGTTTGGCCTCCATCTCGATCCGATCAACGGCGAACAGTGATACCTGGACCTCATGGCGTCGAGCGGGCTGATTGATGGTTTACTGGAGTCCGGATAACCCATTGAAATTACATGACCAACAGGCAGTACAGTTTACAATAAAAACCAACGAAATCAACGATGCAGACGGATTGCAAATCCGTGTACACCGGTTCGATTCCGGTACTCGCCTCCAAGCACTCCGAAATATGCGCGACTGAAACACGTTTGCGGTCAAGCGGTTTGCCTTATAGGGGTCAAAGAGCCAATCAGGAGCGGTGTCACGCTCCTCCGCCGACGCCATAGGTCCTGTCACCAACACCGACCCGCGTCAGGTCGCCCTCGATCATCTCGAGAAACTTCGCCTCCGCCTCCGACTGGCGTCGCGCAGGGTTGCTCAGCAGATAGATATCGACCATCGGCAGGTCGTCATGGGGCGGCAACTGGCGGAGATGGCCCGCCGCCACGTCCTGAGCCGCCACGTGCAACGGCAGTGCCCCGATCCCGACATTCGCCATGATCATCCGCCGGATCTCGTTCAGGCTCGAGGACACGCCGCGCCAGTTGCGCGACAGGTTCAGCCGCGCCCGCAGTTTCGAGATCACCTCAAGCGGTCCGCCTTCGGCTTCCGTCTGGAACGCCACGAAGGGCTCGCCCTCAAGATCCTCTGTACGGATCACTTCGGCCGCGAACAGCGGATGGCGCGCGCCGCAGTAAAGGCCGAAATACTCGCGGTAGAGAACCATCGTCGTGAGGGTCTTGGGCAGGCTCGACAACAGGCAGATCCCGAAACTGGCCCGGTTGAGCTTGATCATCGTCTCGACCTCGTCGCTCTCGTAGACCGTGAAGGAATAGGTCACGCTGGGATGCGCCTGGGCAAATCGGTTCAGCACGCCGTCGAAATGCTCCGAAATGACCGAGCTGGTGATCGCAATGGAAAGATGCCCGCGCAATTCGGCATTGTCCTCGTCCAGGATCGCGGGAATCTGCGACACCGTCCCGAAGATCGTCGCGCACTCGGTATAAAGCACCTGCCCCGCGCGGGTTATGGCGAACTCGTTGGGCTTGCGGATCACCAGCGTCTTGCCGACGGTTTGTTCCAGCCGCTTCAGCGCCGCCGACACCGTGGGTTGTTTCAGCCCCAGATGGCCGGCCGCCTTCGAGATGCCGCGCTCCTCGACCACCACCATGAAGGTGCGCAGCAGGTTCCAGTCGAGGTTCCAGGGAAAACGACGGCGCTGGGGGAGGCTCATAGATTTTACCTATATTAAGAATGCTTATTATTTATTTGCGCAATATCACGCCCCATGCAAGGCTTTCGCCGGAGCGGCACAGGCCGCCAATGCCGCCCGGGCACAGTCCCGGCGCCGACAAACCAACATGGAGAGACATATGACATTCCGCCGAACCGTTCTGAAATCCGTTGTCGTGGCCATGGGCCTTGCCGTGGCGGGTTTCGCCCCCGCCGCTGCCGAAGAGCTCGAAACCCTGAAGGAAAAGGGTGTCATCCGAATAGCGATGTCCGGCGCCTACCCGCCGTTCAACTTCGTCAACGACCAGAACGAGGTCGTGGGCTTCGACCCGGCCATCGGCAAGGAAATCGCCAAGCGCATGGGGCTCGAGGCCGAGATCGTCACCACCGCGTGGGACGGAATCATCGGCGGCCTGCTGTCCAACAAGTACGACGCCATCGTCGGCTCCATGACCATTACCGACGAACGCGACGAAGTCGTGGATTTCGTCGGCCCCTACTATTCCGACAAGCGCGCCATTTTCTCCCAGCCCGGGTCGGGGATCTCCAGCCTGGAGGATCTCGAAGGCAAGAAGGTCGGCCTCACCCTGGGTGAAACGCACGAGGACTGGGCGCGCGAGCGCGGCTACAACGTCAGCACCTACAAGGGCCTGCCCGAACTGCTGCTGGAGCTTGAGAACGGCCGCGTCGACGCCATCGTGAACGACTCCATCGCCGCCATCCTCGCCATGGGCGAGAAAGGCCAGGAATACGAGATGTTCGCCGATCCCACGACCGAACCCTTCGGCGCGGGCATCGCCATCCGCGAAGGCAGCCCCGAACTGGCCGCCGCCATGCAGGAGGCGCTCGATTCCATGATGGAAGACGGCACCTATCTCGAACTCGCCGAAAAGTGGGTCGGCGCGGACATCCGCTGAGCCTTTCGCCCCGCCGCCATTACAGGTCGGCGGGGCCTTCCGGGACCCTGACCCCGATCGGACCGGCTGACGGCACGGGCGCACTGCGCCTTGCCCCGGCCCCGTCCAAACACGTACCCGATTTCGCCGAACAGAGCCTCGTGCACGCCCCGGCCCCGCGACCTGCCAGAAGGACACGCCATGGACATAGAGTTGATGCAAAGGGTCTATCCCTTCTTCCTGCAGGCTGCCTGGGTGACGATCCAGCTGTCGGTCCTGACGGCCATCCTTGGCCTGACCTGCGGCGCGCTCGGCGCGGCGATGCGCCTGTCGCGGCTGGCTGTCTTCCGCTTCCTCGGCGCGGCCTATGTCAGCGTCTTTCGCGGCACACCCGCGCTCATCCAGCTGTTCATCCTCTATTTCGGCGGGCCCCAGGTCGGCATCCAGCTTGACGCGTTCGAGGCCGGCGTCATCGGCCTTGGTGTCAATGTCGGCGCCTACATGACCGAAACCATCCGCGGCGCGATCATCTCGATCCCCAAGGGCCAGCGCGAAGCCGCCCGCACCCTGGGCCTCAGCCGGTGGCAGACATTCTACAACGCGATCCTGCCCCAGGCCGCGCGCCTGATGGTCCGCCCCTTGGGCGTCAACCTCAACATGCTCATCAAATCCACGGCGCTGGTGGCGGCGATCTCGGTCGTGGAACTCACCTATACCGCGCAGCGCTACATCGGCTCGACCTACAAACCGTTCGAGATGTTTCTGCTCGCGGGCCTTCTCTACATGATCATCATCTACGCCACCGGTCGGGCCGTCGCCTGGCTGGACCGCCGCGTCCAGATCAACTGACCGGAAAGGAAAACCACAATGGGCCTCGACTTCACGGTTGTTCCGGAACATCTCGACGTGATCCTGCTGGGCTGCCTCTGGACGATCTTCATCGCCGTCGCCGCCGCGCTCGTCAGCTTCTTCGGCGGCATCATTTTCGCCGTCATCGCCCTTTATGCGCCGTGGATCATCCGCCAGCCCTTCCGGCTGATCGAATGGGTCTTCATGGGCACGCCGCTGCTCCTGCAGCTCTTCCTGATCTATTTCGGCCTCGTGCAGATCGGCATCGACCTGCCCGCCTTCGTCGCCGGCATCATCGGGCTTGGCCTGCACTTCGCGGTCTACAATTCCGAACTGATCCAGACCGCCATCCTGTCCGTCGACAAGGGACAGATGGAGGCCGCCCGCACCGTCGGCCTCAGCCGGGGACAGGCGCTGCGCAAGGTGGTGATCCCGCAGGCCGTGCGTGACGTGATCCCGCCCATCGGCAACAACATGATCGCACTTCTCAAGGACAGCGCGCTGGTGTCGGTGATCGGCGTCAGCGAGCTGACCCTGTCGGCGCAGCGCGCAATCGGCGCGACCTACCGCCCGTTCGAGTTCTACCTCGTCGCCGCCGCCTTCTACTATGTCATCAACCTCTGCATGGAATGGGTGCAGCGCCGCATCGAGCGCCGCATCGCAATCTCGCGCTGATCGTCAGGAGACAGACCATGACCGACACCGAACATTTCGTCGAAATCAAGCACGCCCAGAAATCATTCGGCAAGCTCGAGGTCCTCAAGGACATCAGCCTCAACGTCGCGCGCGGCCAGATCGTGGCGATCATCGGCCCCTCCGGCTCGGGCAAGTCCACGCTCCTGCGCGCCATCAACGACCTCGACGCGCTGACGGGCGGCGAAATCTGGCTCGACGGCGTGCAGGTGAACCGCGACCTGCCCTACCGCCAGTATGAAAAACACATCAACCAGATGCGCCAGGACATCGGCATGGTGTTCCAGCACTTCAATCTCTTCCCCCACATGACCGCCCGCGACAACGTCACCATGGCGCCGAAGCTGCTCAAGGGCCTTTCCAAGGCCGAAGCCGACACGCTGGCCGAGGAACAGCTCGACAAGGTCGGGATGCTGGAACGGATCGACTATTACCCCTCGCAACTTTCCGGCGGCCAGAAACAGCGCGTCGCCATCGCCCGCGCACTCGCCATGAAGCCCAAGCTGATGCTCTTCGACGAGGCCACCTCCGCCCTCGACCCCGAACTGGTGGACGAGGTGAACCAGGTCATGAAAAAGCTGGCCGAGGAACACATGACCATGATCATCGTCACGCACGAGATGGATTTCGCCGCCTCGGTCTGTGACCGCGTGCTTTTCATGGACAAGGGCGTGGTGGTCGAGGAAGGCCCGCCCAGCGTCGTCTTCAAGAACCCCACCAAGGACCGCACCCGCGAATTTCTCCGCAAACACCTCGCAGGCGCCAAATGAGTGACACGCAATCTTACCTCTTCTACCAGTCGCGCAACCCGCGGCCCTTCCTCGACCATGGCGAGGGGATCTACCTGATCGACGAGTCCGGCAAACGCTACATTGACGGATCGTCGGGCGCGATGGTGTCCAATATCGGCCATTCCAACCCGCGCGTGCTGGCCAAAATGAAGGCCCAGATGGACAAGGCCACCTTCGGCTACCGCCTGCATTTCCGCACCCACCCGTCCGAGGATCTGGCCGCCAAGACCGTCGCCATGACGCCCGACGGCCTCGACCGCGTCTTCTTCGTCTCCGGCGGCTCCGAAGCGGTGGAAAGCGCCGTGAAACTCGCCCGCCAGTATGCGCTGACCCAGGGCCATAACGGCCGCTACAAGGTCATATCGCGCTTTCCCTCCTACCACGGCTGCACCTTCGGCGCGCTCGACCTCACCGGCTACGCCCCCCTGCGCGACCCCTTCGCCCCGATGCTGAGCAAAATGCCCAAGGTCGCCGCCCCCACCACCTATCTCGACCGCGACAACCTGACGGAAGAGGCGCGCGGCCTGAAATACGCCGAGCTTCTCCGCGACAAGATCCTCGCCGAGGGCCCCGACACCGTGCTGGCCTTCATCATGGAGCCCGTCGGCGGCGCCTCCACCGGCGCGCTGGTCGCCCCGGACAGCTATTATGGCCGCATCCGCGAGATCTGCGACGAATTCGGCGTGCTCCTGATCTATGACGAGGTCATGACCGGCGCGGGCCGCACCGGCCGCTTCCTCGCCGCCGAACACTGGCGCATCACTCCCGATATCGTCGCCATGTCCAAGGGCTTCGGCGCAGGCTACGCCCCGCTGGGCGCGATGGTCGCGGGCCGCCGCCTTGTCGATCCGGTGCTCGACGCGGGCGGCTTCGCCCACGGCTTCACCTATGCCGGCAACCCGCTGGCCTGCGCCGCCGGCCTCGCCGTGCTGGAAGAGATGGAGGCGCACGACCTCATCGGCAACGCCGCTCGCATGGGCGACGTGCTGATGACCGAACTGCGCGCCCTGATGCACCGCTACCCCTTCATCGGCGACGTGCGCGGCAAGGGGCTGCTCATGGCCTTCGAATTCGTCTCCGACCCCACCACGATGGAGCCGCTGAACCCCGCGCTCAACGCCCATGACCGCCTCGTCGAACTGGCCTATGCGCGTGGCCTCATCCTCTATTCCCGCCGCACCCGAGGCGGCACCAAGGGCGATCATTTCCTCGTCGCCCCACCCCTCATCATCACCGAGGACCAAATCGCCGAAATGATGGCAATCCTCCGCGACGCCCTCGACGCCTTCGCGCAAGAGATCGGCCTGCCGGTGGAGAGTGCAGCATGAGGCTCCCCGACAAGCGCACCTCCATCGAGGCCGCCATCGCCCACATCAAGGACGGCGCCACCGTCATGGTCGGCGGCTTCGGCGTCCCCGGCACGCCCATGACGCTGATCCGTGCGCTGGTGGCCCACGGCGCCCGCGACCTCACCCTCATCAAGAACGACGCCAACGAGCCCGGCATGGGCATCGACCACCTGCTGCAAGCAGGCCAGGTCAGACGCCTCATCACAACCCATCTCGGCCTCAACAGCCACGCCATCGGCCTGATGAACTCCGGCGCAATCGAGGTCGAGTTCAACGCGCAAGGAATCCTCGCCGAGCGAATCCGCGCAGGCGGCGCCGGCATCGGCGCGATCCTCAGCGATATCGGCATCGACACCGAACTGGCGCGCGGCAAGCAGGTGGTCGAGATGCACGGCACCCCCTACCTCGTCGAGCCCGCCCTGCGCGCCGACGTGGCCCTCATCCACGCCGACACCGCCGACCCTTTCGGCAACCTCGCCTATGTCGCCACCGCGCAGAACTTCAACCCGCTCATGGCCATGGCAGCACCCCTGGTCATCGCCGAGGCCGAGCGCGTCGTGCCGCTGGGCGCGCTCGATCCCAACGCCGTCCACACCCCCGGCGTCTTTGTCGACCACGTCACGGAACTGCCCGAGATATCAGAGGATTACGCCGTTGTCCGACGCTAGGGATCGCATGGTCGCCCGCGCCGCGCGCGAGATTGCACCGGGTATGGTCGTCAACCTCGGGATCGGCCTGCCGACCAAGGTCGTGAACCACTTGCCCGCCGATTTCCCCGTCTGCCTGCACACCGAAAACGGCATGACCGGCATCGGCCCCGCCCTCTCGCCCGAGCGCGCCGACCGCAACCTGATCGACGCGGGCGGCGCCTATGTCACGCCCGTCCCCGGCTCGGCCTTCTTCGACAGCGCCACCAGCTTTGCCGTGGTCCGCTCCGGCCGGCTGGACCTCACGATGCTGGGCGCCTTCGAGGTCAGCCAGACCGGCGATCTCGCCAACTGGAAGATCCCCGGCAAGTTCAGCCCCGGCGCGGGCGGCGGCATCGAACTGGCGCAAAAGGCCCGCCGCGTCGCCGTGCTGACCACCCACACCGACCGCGCCGGGAACCCAAAGCTGAAGCAAACCTGCACCCTGCCCCTCTCGGCCAGCGCCTGCGTCGCCCGCATCTTCACCGACCTCGCCGTGATCGACGTCACCCCCACCGGCTTTGCCCTTGTCGAACACGCCGCAGGCACCAGTATCGAGGACGTGACAAAGGCCACAGACGCCCCCCTCACGATCCCCGACGCACCAATTCCGACATTCTGAGCTCCCATGACCGAAGATCTCAAAACCCGCCTCTGCGCCGCCGTCGACGCCGCTTTTGACCAGCAGGTCGCGTTCCTGACCGAACTGACCTCCCACCCCTCGACCCGCGGCAACGAACAGTCGGCGCAGAACTTCATGGCGACCGAACTCCAGACCCGCGGCTACGACATCGACCGCTGGCAGATCGACCTCGCCGACATCCGGCACCTCCCCGGATTCTCCCCCGTCCTCGGCCCCTACGAGGACGCCGTGAACGTCGTCGCCACCCACCGCTCGAAAACAGCCAAGGGCCGCTCCCTCATCCTCAACGGCCATATCGACGTGGTCCCCGCCGGCCCGCTCGACATGTGGGACAGCCCGCCTTTCGAACCGCACGTAAAAGACGGCTGGCTCTACGGCCGCGGCGGCGGCGACATGAAGGCGGGCCTCGCCTCCAACCTCTTCGCGCTCGACGCGCTCACCGCCTGCGGCCTCGCCCCCGCGGCTGACGTCCACTTCCAATCGGTCGTCGAAGAGGAATGCACCGGCAACGGCGCCCTCGCCTGCCTCGCCCGCGGCTACAAGGCCGACGCCGCCCTCATCCCCGAACCCTTCGCCGAACAACTGGTCAGCGCCCAGCTCGGCGTCCTGTGGTTCCAGGTCCACCTCAAGGGCCTGCCAACCCACGTCGCCTATGCCGGCACCGGCGCCAACGCCATCGAGGCGGCCTTCCCGCTCATCCAGGCCCTGCACGACATGGAGCACCGCTGGAACGAGGCCGCGAACCGCCCGCCCGAATACGCGCACATGGACCACGCGCTCAATCTCAACATCGGCAAGTTCCAGGGCGGCGACTGGACCAGTTCCGTCCCCGCCTGGGCCGTCTTCGACGTCCGCATGGCGCTTTTCCCCGGCCAATCTCTCGACGCGGCCAAACAGGAGATCGAACAGGTCATCCGCGACGCCGCGCAGCAAAACGCCTTCCTGCGCAACTCCCTGCCCGAGATCGTCTATCACGGCTTTCACGCCGAGGGCTACGCGCTCTCTCGCGACACATCCCGGACCGCTTCCAACGCCGTCACGTCACTGGAAACCGCCCACCAAACCGTCACCGGCATCCCCCTCACCCACGAGCCGATCACTGCAACCACCGACGCGCGTTTCTTCGGCCTCTACGCCGACACCCCCGCGCTGGTCTACGGCCCCCGGGCCGAGGCGATCCACGGTTTCAACGAACGGGTCGACCTCGAAAGCCTCCGCCGCGTCACCCAGACCACCGCGCTGTTCATCGCCGACTGGTGCGGCACCGAGGAGGCCTGACCCATGCGCGACGCCGTCATCGTCTCCACCGCCCGCACGCCCATCGGCAAGGCCTATCGCGGCGCCTTCAACAACCTCACGGCCCCCAGCCTCGCCGCGCCCGCCGTCCGCGCCGCGCTCGAACGCGCCGGGCTTGAAGGAGCCGAAATCGAGGACACCATCTTCGGCTCCGCCCTCACCCAGGGCACCTCCGGCGTCAACGTCGCCCGCCACATCGCGCAGGCAGCACACCTGCCAGACAGCGTCGCTGGCGCCACGATCGACCGCCAATGCGCCTCGGGCCTCAACGCGCTCGCCATCGCCACCCACATGGTCCGCGCCGAGGCCGTGAACGTCGCCCTTGCAGGCGGCCTCGACAGCATCTCCCTCGTGCAGAACGACCACTGGAACGCCCACCGCTACCGCGACCCCGCCGTGCCCGACAGCTACTACATGGCCATGCTGGATACGGCAGAGGTCGTCGCCGCCCGATACGGCGTCACCCGCGCCGCACAAGACGCCTACGCCCTGCAAAGCCAGCAGCGCACAGCAATGGCGCAAGAGGCCGGCCTTTTCGCGGATGAGGTCATCCCCGTCGAGGCGACCAAGCTGGTCACCGACAAGGCCACCAAGGAAACACACGAGGAGCCCGTCCGTATCGAACAGGACGAATGCAACCGCCCCGGCACCACCGCCGAAGGGCTGGCAGGCCTCCAGACCGTGCGGGGCGAGGGCAAAACCGTCACCGCCGGCAATGCCAGCCAGCTCTCCGACGGCGCCGCCGCCCTCGTCGTCATGTCCGAAGCCGAGGCGGCCCGCCGCACCCTCACTCCCCTCGGCGCCCTGCGCGGCTTCGCCGTCGCCGGCGTCGCGCCGCAGGAGATGGGCATCGGCCCCGCCCACGCCATCCCCCGCCTGCTCGACCGCGCTGGCCTCACCCAAGACGACATCGACCTTTGGGAAATCAACGAGGCCTTCGCCGCGCAGCTTCTCCACTGCCGTGACACGCTGGGCATCCCCGACGACAAGCTCAACGTCAACGGCGGCGCCATCTCCATCGGCCACCCCTACGGCATGTCCGGCGCCCGCATGGCCGGGCATATCCTGCTCGAAGGCCGCCGCCGCGGCGCCAAGTGGGGCGTCGTCTCCATGTGCGTCGGCGGAGGCCAGGGCGCCGCTGGCCTTCTGGAAATCTTCTGAGGCTCCCATGACCACCCTCCCCTCAAACCAGATCGCCTACCTCACGGCCCTGCGCCACGACCTGCACCGCCAGCCCGAAGTGTCGGGCGAAGAGGTCGAGACCGCCAAACGCATCACGCGCGAACTCACCGCCCTCGGCGCCGACCGCATCTGGCAGGGCCTCGGCGGTCACGGCGTCGCCGCCGAATTCACCGGCCACGCCCCCGGCCCCACGGTCCTTCTGCGCTGCGAACTCGACGGTCTACCCATCCGCGAGATCAACACCATCCCCCATGCCTCGCGGATCGACGGCAAGGGCCACCTCTGCGGCCATGACGGCCACATGGCCTCACTGATGGGCGTCGCCATGCGCCTTGCCGCACGCCCCGCCAAGGGCCGCGTCGTCCTGCTCTTCCAGCCGGCCGAGGAAACCGGCGCAGGCGCGCAGGCCGTGATCGAAGACCCGCAATGGGCTCAGATCCGCCCCGACTACGCCTTCGCCTACCACAACGTGCCGGGCCGCCCCCTGGGCGAGATCGGCCTGCGCTCCGGCCCCGCCAACTGCGCTTCGCGCGGGATGCAGATCCTGCTGACCGGCAAAAGCTCTCACGCCGCCGCGCCCGAGGACGGCCTCTCGCCCGCTCCTGCCATGGCGAGCCTGATGACCGCCCTGCCCGCACTCAGCCGCGGCACCATCGCCGACACCGATTTCACTCTCGCCACCCTGACCCATGCCAACCTTGGAGAACCCGCCTTCGGCATCGCCCCCGCCGATGGCGAGCTGCGCGTCACCCTGCGCACCATGACAAACGAGGGCATGGAGGCGCTGGTAAACACCGCCCTGCACAAGGTCGCCGAGACGCAAGGCGAGCTTGTCACCGACATCCACTGGCACGACGTCTTTCGCGCCGTGGTCAACGACCCGGACGCCACCGACATCGCCCGCCGCGCGGCCCATGACCTCGGGCACGAGGTCAACGAGATGCCCACTCCCATGCGCTGGTCCGAGGATTTCGGGCGCATCGCCGATGACGGCGCGAAGGCCACGATGCTCTATATCGGCGCGGGCACGGACATGCCCCAACTGCACAATCCCGACTACGATTTCCCCGACGCACTCCTGCCCGTCGTGATCGACCAGTTCACCGGCATCGTCGACCGCATTCTGGGCCTGCCCGACACATGACCGACCCCGCGATCCCCGACGCCTGGTGCGAGGTGCATCGCGACCGGATCGACGCCAACATCCGCATCGCGCTGTCCCGCGTGCCCAAGGGGCGCCGGTTCTGCGCCGTGCTCAAGGCCGACGCCTATGGCCACGGTATCGCCACCGTCGTCCCGCTGGTGCGCGCCCACGGCATCGACTGCATCGCCATCACCTCGAACACCGAGGCCCGCGCCGTACGCGACGCAGGCTACACCGGCCAGCTCATCCGCCTGCGCGCCGCCACGCCTTCCGAGACCCGCGCCGCCCTTCCCGACCGGGTCGAGGAACAGGTCGGCACGGTCGAAGCCGCCGAAAACCTCGCCGCACTCAGAGCGTCCGGCGCCGCCGTCCGCGCCCACCTGTCGCTCAACGCCATGGGAATGTCCCGCGACGGGCTGGAGATTGAAACCGAACAGGGCCGCGCCGCCTGCCGCGCCATTCTCGGCCACCTCGGCGACAGCATGACCGCCATCTGCACCCATTTCCCCAGCAATGCGCCGGACGATCTGCGCGCCGGCGCCGCGCTCTTCCAACAGCACGCCGACTGGGTCCTGCAGCAAGGCAACCTCTCCCGCGACAGCACTCTCATCCATGCCGGCAGCTCGCTCACTCTCGTCTCCGATGAACCCGCCCGGACCGACATGTACCGCTGCGGGGCGGTGCTCTATGGCATCCTCAAACCCGAATGGGGCTTTCAGACCACGATGAACCTAAAGACCCGGGTCGTCAGCGTGGGCGATTATCCGGCGGGCGCCACCGTGGGCTACGACCGCACCTGCGTTCTGGACACGCCCCGCCGCCTGGCCTGCCTCTCCATTGGCTATGCCAACGGCATCCGCCGCGCCGGTCATAACACCGGCACGGTCCTGATCGGCGGGCACGAGGCGCCCATCCTGGGCCGTATTTCCATGAACACCACCGTCGCCGACGTCACCGGCCTGGGTGACATTTCCATCGGTGACCCGGCGGTGCTCTTCGGCGGCCGCCGCGATACGCGCAGCGCGCTGGACGATGCCGAGGCGCAGTTCGGCACCATCATCGCCGATCTCTACACCGACTGGGGCCTGAGCAATCACCGGATCACGCGCTAGACGCAGCCTCAACTGCCCTTGATGTTGATCGAGAAACTGGTGCGCGCCCCTGCAGGCGGCGGCGGGAACGGGGCAGCCCGTTGGATCATCCGCACCGCCGCCTGGTCCAGCGCGGAAGAGCCCGAACTGCGCGCAATCGAAACCCCCGCAAGCCCGCCATTCCCGGCAATGCGGAACGCAACAACCGCCGTCCCCCGGCTGCCCACCCGCGGGCGCGGAACGCGCGAGATCTTCCGCATCACCTGTCCGGGATAGTTGCTGGCCGCGGCGTTTCCGCTGGCCTGCGACCTGCCCGTGCCCTGCGACGCGGATTGCCGCGTCGTCTGCGACCCCGTCGCGGTACCGGTGCGCGCGTTCTCCTGCGCGTTGCCCTTGGGCTGCGGCTTGGGCTTCGATTGCGTCGTGCGCTGCGGCTTCGGTTCGGTCCGCTTCGGCTGCGCCTTCGGCGGCTCGGGCTTGTGCGCTTCCTCGAACTCCGCGCTGCGCGGCTTGGGCCGCAACGACCGGGTCACCGCCGTCGGCGCCTCGTCCACCGGCTCCAGCACCTCCGCCTGCTGCGGCTCTGTCGGGTGCACGCTTTCCTCCGGCACGGTCTCGGACGGGGTCACCGGGACCAGTGGCACGTTGGGCGTGATCTCTGCCTGCTCGACAGGCTGGGCCTCGACCGGCTCCGGCATATTTTCGACGGGCGTTTCGGTCGGCGTCATCGGCGCGGTCTCGGCCTGCTCCACCGGCTCGGCGGGCTCCTGCGGCGCGACTTCGGGCGTCGTGTCCTCGGGCCGATCCTGCACAGTCTCTTCCGGGGTGACCTGCGTCGTTTCCTGCGGTGTCTCTTCTTCTGTCACCTCGTCCGGCGTGTCCTGCGCCGTCACCTCCTCCGGCGGCGTCTCCTCGACAACTTCGTCGGTGGCATCGGGTGTCATCACCCCCGCCGCCATGTCGGCAAAGCTGTTGCCGATGCTGGCCTCCAGGCCGCCCGCATCGCCCTCGATCTCGATCGCCTCGCCCTGGAACACCGCCGCAACCACCGTGCCGTGCAGCACCAGCGCCGCCGCGGCGGCAAACGTTTTGACAAGTCGGGACGACGCGATCATTCCAGCCCCCTTTCGGTGACGATCACCACCCGCTGCGCCCCGGCGCCGCGTAGATCCCGCGCCAGGTTCACCAGCGTCTGCGCTGACAGCTCCTGGTCGGGAACCACCCGCACCACCTCGCGCTCTTCCTCGCTGCGCCGTTCCAGGAAATCCTCGGCCGAGGCGATATCCTCGCCGCGGAAACTCATCCGCCCGTCGGGATGCACCACCAGTGTATCGGGCGGCGACCGCCCTTCCAGGTCCGCCGTCCGCACCAGGCTCAGATCCTTGTCCAGCGGCTGCGACAGGGTGCCGGCCACCATGAAGAAGACCAGCATCAGGAACACGATGTTGATCAGCGCAATGGTCGGCTCCCGGCGCGAGGATGTCTTGGCCTTGCGCATCTCAGGACCCCAGCACGCTGATGCTGACGCGCTCGATGCCGCGCAGCACCACCAGCAGATCGGTCAGCCGCTGCGACGTCACACCATCGCGCAGGCTGACCACCACGGGCCGCGCCTCGTCGCCGGGCGGCATCTCGGCAAAGGCGGCGCTCAGGCCCTCTATTTCCATCTCGCGACCGTTCAGGCTCAGCCCCTCGTCGCTCAGGCGCAGAAAGCTGATCTTGGCCTCGCTGCTGCCGCTGCCGCCCGCGCCTGCGGCGGCCAGTTCGACCTCGGCAAAGCGCGAAAAGGTCGAGGACAGCATGAAGAACAAAAGCAGCAGGAAGATCACGTCGATCAGCGACGTCATCGACAGCCGCCTGCGACGGCTCATCCTACGCACGGGCCGGCTCCGCCACCGGATCGGCCACCTGTTGTCCGGCCCGGCCCTGCGGATGCAGCACCGTCGAAATCGCCCGCTCCGCCGTGACCCGTTCGCCGTCCATCCGGCCCTCGAACCAGCTCAGCACCATCGAGGTCGGCATCGCCACGGCCAGCCCCACGGCGGTTGTCAACAGCGCAACCCAGATCCCGCCGGCCAGCAGCGACGGATCGACCTGCGCGCCCGCCTCCTGCAACGACTGAAACGCCTCGATCATGCCCAGCACGGTGCCGAAGAGGCCCAGAAGCGGTGCCAGTTGCGCCACGCTGTCCAGCAAGCGGAACCCGCCTTCCAGCCGCGCAAAGCGCGACTCCGCCTCCGCCTCCAGCCGCTTGGCATCCTCCGGCCGGGCCGAGAACGCCATCTCGATCACCGGCGCCAGGTAGCTCTTCGACTGTTTCAACGCCGCCAATGCCGCCGCAAGGTCGCCTTCGTCCCAGGCCGCCACCGCCTCCTTCAACGCCTTGTGCCGCCCGACGCCCGCCGCCGAGAACTGCCACAGCTTGTAAAGGACAGTGGCCAGCGTGATCACCGACACCGCCAGCAGGATCAGGACGACCGGACCACCCAGATCGGCGATCTGCCGCAGGCTTTCGAGAACCGCATTCATCCCGTCACCTCGATATCCGTGCGCGTTTCCAGCTTCAGCCCGGTCTCGCAGGCATTGTCGGGCAGCTCCGCCGCTTCGCAGGTATGCGCGCCGTTGATCAGCACCTGCCCCAACCCGTCACAGGCCATGCCGGGCACCGAGAACTGCCGCACCCGCGGCCGCCCCGGCGGCAGCGTGCCGAAATCGAACAGCGTCAGGCGATCCACCTGCCCCGAGCTATCGAACAGCACGGTCTCGTAGACGGCCTTGTCGATCTGGCTCGGGTAGCCGTTGATCACCAGAAAAGTCAGCGTGCAGCTGCTCTCGTTGGCCTTGGTCGCGTTCAGCTCGATCAGGACGGCCTCGCCCAGCTCTTCTTCCTGCGCCAGAGCGCCTTGCGCCCCGGCGAACCCGGTGGCTATCGCCACAAGGGCGGTCGTGATCCATTTCATCTCGCGTCTCCCTTTCACGTAATCCGCGCCGCTCCCGCGGCCCGGATCCCGTTTCAAACCATTCGTGTGCGCGGTCAAGCGCCGCGCGATGGCGACTATCGCGGAAAATCGTGGGATTCGAAACGCGGTGCGCCCGCAAAACGCGATTTCGCGCTGCCCCCCGGCTCCTGCCGCCAGTATTTCGCTCGCGTCGGCCTGGCAGGAGGTGAAACTCGGCTCGGAGACGCTTTGCCCCTGATGTGTCACACTCCCGGCGAAATCTCAATACCCAAACAAATCAATCAGGAATAACCGCGGCGCTCTGGGCCGCCGGTCACGTCGAACGAAACGGGGCGCACCCATTGCTGGATGCGCCCCGCAAGATCAGGCATGTCGCCCGGTTAAACTTTTCTGGTCGCCGCGCCGCGCGGGCCTGCGATCAGCCAGATGATGAAGCCGATGATCGGCAGGATAATCACCAGCAGGCTCCACAGAACCTTCTTGCCGGTCGAAGCGTTCGAGCCGATGATCGACACAAGCGCCCAGATATCCAGAACCAGAACGATAAGGCCACCAAGGCCACCAATCTCCAACATTATATTCTCCTTTTCTTTTGCGTTCTACGGGTACAGTTCACGTTCATCTCAGGACTTGCGCACTTCGCTGGCGCCTTTCAGCACCTGGTCGCCGTCCTGTTGTTCGATCAGGTACGCGGGGCACTCCTTGTCGGCGTCCCGCGTGATCTCGGACCCCTTTATCTTGACCGTCGTTTTCTGGGTGTAGACCTTCTTGACCTCACCCTTGCCGGTGCCGTTGCCCCAGTCCCATTCGACGGTGTCACCTTGCGAAATCGCCATCTCAGCCGCGCCTCAGCGCGTCGATCAACTCTTCCCTGGTCATGTCCGAGCGCCCTTCGACGCCGACATTCTGCGCCTGGTCATAAAGCTCGGCCTTGGACCATTCCTCATAGGGCGGCGACTTGCCCCCCTTCTTGGACGGGGACATGTTGTCGTTGGCCTGTGCGTTGGCGATCCGGGCAGCCTTTGATTTGGTGTAGCCCTTGTCGCGCAGCGCCTCATAGGTCTCTTCGTCCTTGATCGACGAGCCGTTGGGCTTTGCCATGACGTTCACTCCGAAATTAGCTGGGGATAAAACGTCCTGCCGATCTATTTGTTCCCGGAAAGCCGATGAAATCACGACACTTGCAGGCGGAATGCCGCATACCGGAGACCTGAATGGCCGAGCAGAAGAACGACGATCTGATCAAGCAGGAAAAGGAAAAGGAGGCGATCGAGGAAGCCGCGGCCCTCTCTCCGCGCCTGATATTCGAATCGATCCGGCGCAATGGCGAGGAAGAGCTCGAGCGCCCCAAGACGGCACTTTGGTTCTCGGGCATGGCCGCGGGCATGCTGATCTCTTTCTCGGTGCTGGCCGAGGCGCTTTTGCGGGCGCACCTGCCCGAGGCCGAATGGCGCTACATCATCGAGAACTTCGGCTATTCGCTGGGCTTCGTGCTGGTGATCCTCGGCCGCTTGCAGCTTTTCACCGAGAACACGATCACCACGGTCGTTCCCGTGATGCTGGATCCGTGCAAGCACACCATCAGCCGCACCGCCATTTTGTGGAGCACGGTGCTCGCGGCCAACGTCATCGGTGCTTTCGCCGTGGGCACCTTCTTTGCCTTCGGCGGTGTGCTGTCCGATCCCGTCGCCACCGCCTTCACCGATCTCAGCCGTCACGCCACGGGCATTCCCGCCTTCGAGGGTTTCATGCGTGGCATTCCCGCCGGCGTCCTGATTGCCGCGATCGTCTGGATGCTGCCATCCGCCAAGCAAAACGAAATGGGGGTCATCGTCATTTTCACATGGCTCATCGCGCTGGGCGACTTCACCCACGTGATCGCCGGTTCGGTCGAAATGGCTTATCTGGTGGTGCAGGGGCAGTTGGGCATCTCTCCCGCCGCGTTCGGATTCTTCCTGCCGGTCCTGCTGGGCAATATCATGGGCGGCACCCTTATATTCACCGTGCTGACCTACGCCCAGGTCATGCCCGAGGTGGAATAGCCTTTGACGCGGCGCGAAAAAACGGGTGCATCCCGAAAAAATGCACCCGTCGCACTGGTTACCTCACGATCTTTTGGGGGCGATCAGTTGTACGAAGCCAGACCCACCTGCGTTTCAGGGGCATCAAGTGGCCCGCCGTGGATATCGACTTCGCGCAACGCGCCGTGACGGTCGAGCACGCTGTGCACGCTCAGCACCTTGTTGCCGTGGCTCCTGTCCGGGTCGTCGAGGATCGTGCGCAACTCGGTCCGCGCCTCGGTATCCAGCGCGGCCATGTCGAACGCGACGACGTAATTCTTCAGATCCTCGGCCAGCGGCGTGGCCGCGGCTGCGATCGGCGAAAGGCTCAGCAGCGTGGCAAGTGCAAGACGTTTCATAACAGGCTCCCGTTGAAAGCTTCATCTGCCCAACGCGAAAGATTCTTCAAGGTTCCCAAAAAGTTAAGCACCGCAGCCTGGGACGGGCTGCGGTGCTGGGCGCGTCTGGCGCGCCGCGCTGACAGGGGACGGGGATGCAGTCAGCGCTTTCTCTCGGCGTGCGTCTCACCCGTCGGGTGGTCACGCCTATGTTCTCGTCTCTTCACCATCACGGCGAAGCAAAGGATCGCCACGTTTGCAGCGAGGAACAGCCCGGGCACGAGGACATCTGCCGCGGTGCCGGTCTGCATCGCCTAGTTACTGGTGTCGGAACCGACAGACGTCTCTGTGCTCTGCGTGCTTTCCGTGGGCGCCTGCGCGCCATCGCCGGCCTCATCGCCACTGGTGGCCAGAATGTAGAACACGCCGAACAGGATCGACACGAAAGCCACGACGAGCAGCATTCCTCCAAGAGGGCCTATATGGCGCTTCTTCTGGCGTTCCAGGTTTGTTTCGGGCGCGGACATTGCCGTTTCCTCATTTACTGTTTCACTCTTCCAACGCCCGGCCTGACAGCCGGTTCCCAAAAAATATCGCCGCTCACGAAATAAATTTGATCAGCGCTTCCTCGCCGCGACGGAACCCGTCCCCTGACGTGCGAATCTTCGGAATCTCGGCCCCATGCGTTCCCGCTTTCAGCCGCCCAAGTTCCAGAACGTCGGGGTGGATATAGCTTTTCTGCGCAATCGCCGGCGTGTTGTGCAGACGCTCTGCAGCGGCCTCGGCCAGCGCCCTGATGCTGATCTCGTCCAAACCGGCGGCAGCCAGGAACGCCGCCAGCGTCCCGTGCCACGTGCGCAGGGTTTTCGCGGTGGCCTCGGTCTCGCACAGCTCGTTCAGCTTGGCATTCAACTGGTAGGAGGACACCGACCGCGCCGCGCCGTCCTCGTCCAGCCAGGACACCAGCGATGGGCCCGGCAGGTCCTGGCAGGCCTCCATCACCTTGGCCAGCTTCCTGCCGCGCAAGGTCTGCTCGACCTGCTTGCCGCCCTTGCCCTTGAACGCCAGCACGATGGCGTCACCCTCCACGCTCAGGTGCCGCCGCTTCAGCGTGGTCGCGCCGTAGGTCCGGTTTTCCTCGGTATAAGCCTTCGATCCGGGGCGCAGCGCCGCGCGGTCGACCAAAGCCAGCACCGCCGCCACCGCGGTGTCCTCGCTGCCCGCCTCGCCCGAAAGATGGTGGTCGATCCACCGGCGCAGTCTCGGCAGGCTCCGCCCGAATTCTGCAAGACCCTCGAACTTGGTCTGCGCCCGCTGCGCCGCCCAATCGGGATGATACCTGTATTGCTTGCGCGTCCGCGCGTCGCGCCCGGTGGCCAGCAGATGCGCATTGTCCATCGGCGCGATCCAGACATCGGTATAGGCCGGCGGCACCGCCAGCGCCTGCAACGCCCGCCGCTTCTTGGGGCAGTCGATCAGCGTGCCGTCGACATTGATGTACGAAAACCCGCGACCCCGCTTTTCGCGGCGTATGCCGGGGTTGCTGTCCGGGTAATAGACCAGCCGCTCTGCCACGGGCGATATCCTCCATCGTTCAGATAAGAGGACGCTTTGCGATCCCTCCCGGTTCCACGTTGGCCAGCTGTGCCAGTTCAACTTCCTTGTGAACGACCAGCGCATCGTCCTGCCAGGTCGCCACACCGGCCTCGCGCAGGCGCGTCAGGGTCTTGTTGGTATGCACCAGCGACAGGCCCACCGCATCGGCCAGGTCCTGCTGGCGATAAGGCAGCGGCACGCGGCCATTTTCCATCAGCTCCAGCGCCTTCAGGCGCTGATAGAAACGGTACAGCGCCCAGGCCACGCGGGCCACACCGTTCATCTGCCCGATCGTGACCAGCGCCTCGCCCAGAAGCTTCTCCTCCCGCGCGGCCAGATGCGTCAGGTCAAAGGCCCTTCTTGGCTGCGACTCGAACAGCCGCCAGAATTCCGAACGGTTGAAGACACACAGTGCCATCGTCGTGGTCGCCTCGACCGAATGATCCATCTCGCCCATCACGCCGCTTTGCAGGCCGACGAAATCGCCCGGCAACACGAAGCCGACCACCTGGCGCCGCCCGTCCGGATTTGTCTTGTACCGAATGCCCATACCGCTCAGCGCGGTGTAAAGCTGGGTCGAGGACGCCCCCTCCGCCAGGATCTCGGTGCCCCGCTCGGCGCGCAGCTCACCTGTCTTGAAGCTCGCCATGAACTCAAGCTCTGCGGCCGTCATCGGGCTGAACAGGTCCAGTTCCCTCAGCGGACAGATGCTACAATCGATCGCCATTCTTCGAGGTATGTCTCAGTTTAATGTGGGCGTCATGATTCTGTGCAATGATTGACGCATACCGAGGGGGTAGTAAATGCAGAATGTTGCGCCGCGCGAGGACCTTGTCCTGGTTTCTTCGCGCAAAATGCTCGAGGCCGCAGACCTTGCGGATTTCGCGAAATCGCGTTCGCTCGGCGAGGTGATTGTCGAAAGCGACACCGAGCGTGCGTACCGTCTTTTATCGGAAAGACGATTTTCCTTCGCCTTCATCGGCCTGCCCGATACCGAACGGCGCGGCCGACTTCTGAGCGCCTTGGCCGCAAAGCACACGCACATCGTGCTGGTCGACGACAGCGGCGCGACGCCGGGATCGGTCGGCATGCGCGTGCTGTCGCGTCCCTTCACCGACTCCGATCTCGAAGGCGCGCTCCGGGACGAAGACGACACTTCGGACCATGACAGTGCCATGCGCCACAGCCAGCCCGCCGCCTGAAAAATCTTGGGAACCCGCCCGCCGCTTGGCTGTTTATGTCGCATGAACGACATGAACAAAGGATCAAGCAAATGCTTCATTGGGCTCTTATATTTCTGGTCGTTGCCCTGATCGCCGGCATCTTCGGATTTGGCGGTATCGCATCGGCCTCTGCCGGCATCGCGCAGGTGCTGTTCGTCATCTTCCTGGTGCTCTTCGTCGTGGCCATGGTGGCCCGCGCCCTCAGGGGCCGCACGCCGTGATCCGACAACCGGAACCAACCTACGCTTTCCGAAGGGGGCCGACCGACACCGTCTGCCCCCTTTTTCGTTGTACCGCAGCGATACGCGCCCGACGCACACGCGAAAACGCTTCCCGCGCTGGCACACGGGAGGCGCTCATCAATTCCTGAACCGCGCGGCGCTTCAGGCTTTCAGCGTCTCGGTCGACGAAAAGAACATCGCCTGGCTTACCGCCGAACGCACCTGGTCCGACTGGTACGGCTTCGGAATGAGGAAGGCCGGCTCCGGCCCCTCGCCCGTCAGCAGGCGCTCGGGGAAGGCCGTGATGAAGATCACGGGGATCTCGGGCGAGTTCTCCATGATCCGGTTGACCGCGTCGATGCCGCTCGACCCGTCCGCCAGCTGGATATCCGACAGGATCAGGTCCGGTGTCTCATCGTTGAACAACTTCACCGCATCGCTTTCGGTCCGGGCGATGCCGGTGATCCGGTGGCCCATCTCGCCGACGATGCCTTCCAGATCCATCGCGATGATCGCCTCGTCCTCGATGATCATCACACGACCCGACAGCACGCTCGACATCTCTTCGTAGGCGATATCGACCAGCGACCGCGCCTCGTCCTCCGACACGTCCATGATAATTCCGACTTCGGAAAAACTGAATTCCTCGATCGTGTGCAATAGCAGCGCCTCGCGCGTGTTAGTTGTCAGCTTTGCCAGATGCGCCTGCGCCTTGGCCTGCAACCCGGTGTCGTCGTCCGAAAACACGGCGCCCGACGTCGCCCAGATGGGCTGAAACACCTTGAAAAGCGCCGTTTTCGGGGAAATCGAGGTGTCGAATACGTCGCGATCGCTCAGCACCGCCTCAAGAGTCGCCATGGCATACTGGTCGCCGCGCTCCTGCGACCCGGTCAGCGCACGCGCGTACCGGCGAAGATAAGGCAAATTTGCACCGATCTTCTCGCTAAGGTTCTCGGGATTGTTTTCGGTCATTTGATTGCTTCCAGTTTTTTTCTACTATCTTGGAACCTAACCCGTCTGATGACGTTTAGTTCCAGACACAGTGCACAGATGTCAAACCTAGAGACAATAATGACCCGAGCAAAACGGACTTCAAGTGTGGAAAATACCATTGACGAAAATCTGAAACGCGCGTTCAACGACGTGGCCAGCGAGCCGCTCCCTTCGCGCTTCACAGACCTTCTGGAGCAACTAAAAACCAACGGCACGCCCGAGGGCGCAGATCGGGAATCGGACGATAATTCATGAGCGACCCCGCGACGAATTGGTAGAACACCTGGGCCCGATGCGGGCCTTTGCCATGAGTCTGACCCGCAATTCCGCACTTGCCGATGACATGGTGCAGGACGCTCTGGTCAAGGCCTGGACCAATATCGAAAAGTTCCAGCCCGGCACCAACATGCGGGCGTGGCTCTTTACCATCCTGCGCAACACCTACTATTCGCATCACCGCAAGGCCCGCCGAGAGGTGTCCGACACCGACGGCGAACTCGCCGCATCCCTCGCCAAAAAGCCCGATCACGACGGGCGCCTGCAGATGCGCGACTTCCACGTGGCCTTCGACAAGCTGCCCGACGAACAGCGCGAGGCCCTCGTGCTGGTGGGTGCCGGCGGATTTTCCTACGAGGAAGCCGCCGAGACCTGTGGTGTCGCCGTCGGTACGATCAAGAGTCGCGTGAACCGCGCGCGGGCACGACTGGTGGAATTGATGCATCTGGACGAGGATCAGGTACTCGAAACGACGGACGCGGTCACCGCGGGCATCGTATCGGCGAACAAAAGTGTTGCCTAGGAAGTCCAAAGCCCTGCTCGATGCATACGGAACGATGGTCAATCGGCTGTCGTTTCGTCTTTTTGCGTTGATGGCACTGGCGCTGTTCCCCTTGGGCATCATCGCAGTCTACCAGACCGACCAGGTTCTGGACGAAACAGAGAACCTGCGCCGCAATGCCCTGTTTTTCGAGACCACCTCCGCCGCGCGGGACGAACGCGAACTGATCCAGATGACGCTGGGTTCGGCCGAAGGGCTCGCCTCGCTGTCCATCCTCGACGACGCCCCCGCCTGCCGCGAGGTCATGCGCGAGTTCACCGAAAGCAACTCGCATATCGCCTTCGCCGGCTACACCAAGGTGTCGGGGATCATGGAATGCGGTTCGCACGGTGACGAGATACGCGACTTCACCGGGCTCGAGCGTTTCCAGCGCGCGTTCGACGCGGATGGGCCCAGCGTCTATGTCGCGCCCCTCGGCTCGATCACGCAACAGCCCGTGCTGGTCGTCAACCATCCGGTCTACACCGACCGTAGCCTCTCGGGCATCGTGTCTCTGTCGGTGCCTCTGCGCCTGACCTACAAGCCGCTCAGCTCCCGCCGCTTCGATCACGAACTGCAATTCGTGACCTTCACCCGCGACGGCCAGGTCGTGTCGGCCAGCGGCGGGCGTGATAATGCGGCCAACCTCCTGCCAGAGTTCATCGAGCCCCAGGATCTCAACCGCCAGGTCGGCACCACCTTCACCGGCGTCAACGGGCTGGGCGAGGAACGCATCTATGCGGTGGCCAGCATTTTCGAAGACCAGGTCAGCGTCATCGCAAGCTGGCCGGCCCGCGCCTCCGCCTGGGGCGGCGGAACCTTCTTCTACTACGCGCTCAACCTGCTCTTTCCGTTCGCGATCTGGGCCGCCGGCCTTGCCTTCGCCTGGTACGAACTGCGCCGCGTCGTGATCCGCCACGTCCGCGACCTGCGTTCGGCCATGCGCCGCTTCGCCCTGGGCCAGCGTGACGGCTTTCCCCTGCGTCTGAAAAACCCGCCCGAGGAATTCGCCGAGGCCGAGCGCGCGTTCAACCGCATGGCCATCATCATCGCCGAGTCCGAAGCACGGCAGGACAAGGACCTGAAAGACAAGGAGGTGCTGCTGAAAGAGGTGCATCACCGGGTCAAGAACAACCTGCAAATGATCGCCTCGATCATGAACATGCAGCTGCGCAGCGCCAAGACGCCCGAGGCCAAGTTCATGCTGGCCAGCCTGCAACGGCGCGTCAACGGCCTCGCCATGCTGCACCGCACGCTCTACACCTCGCCCGATCTTCTGACGATCGAAGCCAACGAACTGCTCGAGGCCGTGGTCACCGACATCTCTGTCATGATGACCGTCCCCGGCATCGTGATCGACCGCGATATCGACACCCTGCCGCTCTACCCCGACCAGGCCGTTCCTTTGTCGATGCTGCTGGCCGAGGCACTGACCAACGCGCTCAAATACGCCGGTGCCGACGAGGGCGAAACCCCGGCCGTCAGGGTCACACTCAAGGAACTGGACGATGGCCGCTACCGGCTCAGCGTCACCAACACCAAGGGCCCGGTCCGGCCACAGCCGATCCCCGATGTCGAGACCGTCAGCGGCCTCGGCACAAAGCTCATGCAAGCCTTCGTCAGCCAACTCGAAGCCGAGCAGCAGGTGACCGAGGACGATCACCACTACGGGCTGCACATTGTCTTCGAACGAAAGGACTTCGAAGCCCCAAGTTGACAAAAGCCCAGGACGATCCCGACTTCCAGGTCTTGATCACCGCGCAAGAGGCGTGGCCGGTCTTCGAGCGTGCCGTGCTGAACGTCAGGTCTCACATCCTCGCGTCTTTCCGCATTTTCGACCTGTCCACCAGGCTGCGCAGCGACGAGGCGCGCGAGATCGGCGAGACGTGGTTCGACCTTCTGGAACACGTGCTCTGCCGCGGCGTGCGCGTCGAACTCACGGTCAGCGATTTCGACCCGGTCTTCGCCACCGAGCTGCACCGGCAGACCTGGCGCACCGTGCGGCAGGCGGCGGCACTGGCCGAAATTTCCGACTGTCACATCCACAACCTGCGCATCCGCGCCGACCTGCACCCGGCCAGGGCCGGCCGGCTGCCCTGGCTGGCCTTCCTGCCCGCGGCACTGCGGCGACGCTCCAAGCGGCTGATGGCGCTCAACGACGACCAGAGGCAACGCGAGGCGATCCGCCTCGACGACGGCTCCCTGCCCCAACTGTGCACCACCTCCCATCACCAGAAGATCGCCGTGATCGACGACGAACTCCTCTACATCGGCGGTCTCGACCTCAACGAGCGGCGCTACGACACGCCCCAGCACGATCAGATCGCCGCGCATACCTGGTCCGACGTGCAACTGATGGTGCGCGGCCCCGAGGCGCTGGAGGCGTCGCACCACATCAAGACCTTCCTGCTCAGCATCGACGCCTGCCGCAAACCCGGCGCAATGAAATATCTCCGCCGCACCCTCTCGGCCCCGCGCAAGACCCAGCTGCCCTATGTCTCGCCCCGCACCCTGCTGCACGAGATCGAAGAGGACCATATCAGCGCGTTCAAGAAGGCAAGGAACCTCATCTATATCGAAACGCAGTATCTGCGCGCCCGCGGGCTCGCCCGGCGTCTCGCCAAGGAGGGGCGCAGGCGGCCGGACCTTCATGCGATCATCATCCTGCCCGGCCTGCCCGAGGAGGTGGCCTATTGCAGCGAGGTCGGCGTCGACGGTCGCTACGGGTTGTCGCTGCAGCACGATTCGATCGAGATGCTGCGCGACGGCTTCGGCGACCGTATCGTGGTTGCCACCCCGGTCCAGCCGCGCTTTGCCGCCCGCGACACGATCCAGACGCTCTCTGGCTCGCCCCTGATCCACGTCCACAACAAGGTCCTCGTCCAGGACGAGGATTTCGCGCTGGTCGGGTCCGCCAATCTCAATGGCCGCTCGCTCTACTGGGATACCGAGGCCGCCCTGCGCATCACCGACCCCGGGCGCATCGCCACGCTGCGCGACCGTGTCATGTCCCACTGGTGGTTCGACGAACTCCCGCCAGAGGCCCGCGCTCACGACACCATGTTTTCCTGGTGGTCCAGGAAGATCGCCGAGAACAGCGTGATGAACCCCGAGAACCGGCACGGCTTTCTCGTGACCCATGACAGCGCGCAACTGCGCGATGTTTGGCTCACGTTGCCCGGCGTGACGGAAAATATCGTCTGACGCCGCCCGCGGCTGGAACTCAGGCCCGCGCCCCGCGTTTTCTAGATACAGGAAAGATCACGGGCCGCCCCACCGCCGGGACGGCTCAAACCCTCAGGATTATGGGAGAATACGAGATGGACCAAGATCGCATCGAAGGCAACTGGACCCAGATCAAAGGCAAGCTCCGCGAGATCTATGGTGACCTCAGCGACGACGACCTCGAAGAGGCACGTGGCGAGCGTGAGCAGATGATCGGCAAGCTTCAGTCGAAAGTCGGCAAAGACAAGGACGAGGTCCGCCGCGACGTCGACAACATTCTCGCAGGCTTTTGATCGGGCCTGAACCAAAGGTCAAAGGGCGCCCTGGCGGCGCCCTTTTTCATGCCCGCTCCAGCACTGCCGCGACCTGTGCCTGAGATGCGCGATAGGCCAGCGCGGCGGATACAAGCGCCCTGAACAGCAGCCGCTGCCGCTTGGCATAGAACAAATGCTCGGGGTGCCACTGAACCCCCAGCGCAAACGGGTCTTCCCTGCGCTCCACCGCCTGGATCATCCCGTGCGTGTCCCGCGCCGCAACCCTCAATCCCCGGCCCAGATCCTGAACCGCCTGGGTGTGCAGCGCGTTCACCCGCATCGGGCCGGGTCCGCAGATCCGCGCAAGATGGGTTTCCGGCGCGACCTCCACGTCGCGCTTGGGCAGAACCGTCTTGATCTTCTCGGCCTTCCCGAAGGTCTGCCAGGCGTTCTGGTCCAGGGTCCCGCCCAGCGCCACGTTCATCATCTGCGCGCCGCGGCAGATTCCCAATACAGGAACCCCTGCGCCAGCGCATCGGTGGCCAACTTGCGTTCCAGCGTATCCCGCGCCCGGTCCAGCGTGGCCGAAATGCCCAGCACCCCACCGTAAAGCTCCGGCCCCACATCGTCGCCGCCTCCGATGACCAGCCCGTCGACCTCCGCCAGGGCTGCGGGCCGTCCCACGCCCCAGCGCACGGCCTTCGCCCCGGCGAGCCACAGGTTGAACCACACCAGCGGAAAGATCCGCCACCCCGACCGCTCCGAGGTGGTCACGGCGATCACCGGACGGCTCAAAGCTTGTCTCTGCCCAGCACGTCGCCCGCGATCCGCACCCACGCGCTTTCGCGCCGCAACACGCCCCCCAACCGGGAATGGTCCCGCCAGGCTTCCTCCAGCGCCTCCAACTGCTCGGACGCGGCCACTTCCTCGACCAGCCGCCACATCTCCCACGGCTCCTGCAACGACCAGCCGGTCTCGTTGATCCGGCTGTCGGGAAGACGAAAATGTAACGCCGGCCGCGCCTTCGTGCTGCGTTCATCGGGATAGCTCGCCTCGAACAGCCTCGGCCGCGCGTGCTTCAGCAACGGCAGCAGGTCCAGCGCGTGATTGCGGGTGCGCACATGCGGGTCGATCAGGTCGATCAGCAATTCCAGGCTGTCCGGCTTTTCCGCGACCAGATCGTCGACCAGTGCCCGCGGCCAGGCGTTGACGAAAGGCAGCATGCGCCGCGTGACATCGATGCCCTTCTCCGCCCGCAGCACCGGGTCCAGCAGGCCAAAGGCCCGCACCGTGCGCAGCGTGTGCGGGTCCGCCGGAGCAACCACCTCGACGTTCAGATGCACACCGAACCCAAGGAACACGCCGTTGCGCGATCCGCTCGCCCCGGCGTCGCGCAGGGCGGGAATGACCGCGTCGAACCGCGCCACCTCGTCGGGCACCAGGGGGGGCGTCACGATCTCCACCGGCACCAGTCCGCGCAGCAGTTCCTTGACCTGCACCCCGGCCACCCCGCCGCTGTTCTTCTTGCCCAGGCTGGTGTCCAGTTCGATCTCCAGATCGCCAAGCGTACTGCCCCGCACGATCAGAAGGTGGGAATCGGTGTCCTCCAGCGTGCCGCCAAGTAGATCCTGCAGGATCGACGCCGCCTTTCGCTCGCACAGGCCCGAGAACTCCACCTCGACCCCGACGCGCCGCAATTCACCCCGTGGGTTGGTCTCCACCGGCAGGGGCGCAAAATGATATGCTTCAGTGTCCTGCCATGTCATGCAACCTGTTCCATCTTGTATTCGGACGCCGTGCCGCGCTTGGATTGTGCAGAGACAAGGGCATAGACCCAAATCACCACGGGCAGCGCGACGATACCGCCAAGCGGCCCCCAAAGCCACAGTCCGAATACGATGGACAGGAAAACGATCAACGGGTTGACGCTCATCCGCTTGCCGACAAGCGCTGGGGTCACGAACTGGGCTTCGATCGCGTTCAGGCACAGGAAAGCGACCGGCGGCACAAGCGCATAGGCCGAGCTGAACGTCACCAGTCCCGCCATGAGCAACGAGAAAGCGATGGCGAGCGGCCCCAGGTACAATACGAAATTGGCCAGGAACGCCGCCGCCCCCCAAAGCATCGGGTTGGGCAGGCCGATAAGCAGCAGCAACCCGCACAGCGCCACGCCCAGCCCGAAATTGATCAGCGTGATGGTGACGAAATAATAGGCCACCGCCTGGTCCGCGTGCTTGAGCGATACCTTGAAGTGCGGCACGGCCGAATACAGCTCGTCACGCGTCAGCAGGAAAAAGAACAGCGTCCCGGCAAAGATCAAAAGCTGCGCCAACAGGTTCGGCGCCAGCCACAGCGCCTCGACAACCGACGGAATCGCCTCTTCCACGGCGTCCTCGCCACCTTCCGAAATCGTGCGCTCCAGATCGAAGCTGATGCCCCCTATGCTGCGCAGCATATAGGTCAGCTCGTTCAGCCATCCCCGGAACTGCTGCTGAATGCGCGGCACTTGGTCGGCCAGTGCCGACAGCACCGGGCCCAGCATCGCAAGCAGCACGAATATCATCGCGGCTGCCGTCAGCAAGGCCAGCGCCGCACTGACGGCGCGCGGCACGCCCATATTCTCCAGACGCGCAGCCAAGGGCGACAGAACCACGCCCAGCACGATCGCCAAGGTCGCCGGGGCCAAGAGGTTCTGTGCCATCTTGGCCGCGGCGACCACGGCGAGAAAGGTCAGTATCAGAAGACAGGCACGTACCAGCTTCGACGGGGCGTGATCCATTACCACCTTGGGTATTTACTCTCAGCCGGTCTTGGACTGGAACTGTTCGGTTCCGGCACGGACCGCTTCGTTGACCGCTGCCTTGCCCTTGGTCTCCAGTTCCGAGATCTCCGCCCTCAGGCGTTCCTCGGCCGCGCGCAGGAATGCATCCCGACGGGCGCCCATGATCTCTGCCTCGCGGCGCGTGCTGGGCAGAAGCGCGCCCAGCATCCCGCCGATGCCTGCCGCCACGAGACCCGTGATCAGCGGCTGCGAGTTGTGGGTCTCGACTGCCGAGTTTGCCGCTCCGCGGGCATACCGCTCTGCGGCCTCCTGCGCGTCGACGGCCTTGAGCCGCAACGAAATCACACGATCCCGCGCTTCCGGTCCAAGGCGGTCCAGACCGTTGTGCAGCATCTTGCGCATCCGCGTGGCCGAGGCGGAAAGACGGCCTGCGGCGATATGGGTGCGCCGGGCGTTGCGCTCCGCCGCGCGGGCGATACGCTCGTCCTGGCTCAATCCGTCCGAACTACGGCCCATACCGGAGAATGCACCCTTCTGATGCGCCGCACCGCCGGCCACGATGATCGCCGCGCCAATGCCCACCAGTGCAAGGCCCACAGGGTTGTCCTTGGCCGATTGCGTGATGCTGTGCGTGGCACTGCGTCCGAATTCCGCGGCATCGTCGATGGCTTGGCGGCCAAGACGTCCGGGGTTCACCGCGTGGGCGAAATCCCCGATGGCGTCCGCCAGCCCGGCACGATGTTGCTCTGCGTCTTTTTCAAGCTTTTCCATAGACTTCGCGGTCATTGTGACTCTCCTCGAATAATGCAATATCGGATTTCAGGCTTTCGATCGTGCGCCGGGGCAGCATCGCGCGGGCCGACAGGCACCGCATCCCGATCGCGCCCAGTATGATCGTCAGCACGACGAACACCCCGAACACGATGGCTGCGGCGGTTCCCAGCCCGAGGCCCATATCGGCCAGCGCCAGCACGGCCACGACGCCCAGCGCATGAACGCTGACAAGTGCAAACAGCAGCGCCGCGGCGATCAGGATCAATCCCGCCTTGGCCGACCGCAGGTTCTGGCGCAACTCGCGCTGCGCCAGGTCGGTATGGGCGGACAGCAGCCCCCGCGCTTCACGCAGGATGCGGGCCACCACCACGCCGAACGGTGGTTTGGGGGCGTCCTTCATCAGTCTTGCGTCCCCGTGCTCGAGCTTTCGGGCAGGTAGCCCGACCAGACATCCTCGTCAGCTGCGATCAGTTCGGGTCCGTCATCCTTCGGCGCACTGGCGCTCAGGAACCGCGCTGCGGCAAACCCGGCCAGCGCGGCGCCGCCCAGAAAGAGCAGCGGGTTGCGCCGGGCAAATGTCGAAACGTCTTCCACGAGGTCCGGGATGGACCGCTCGCGCAGCCGGTTGGTCGCGTCCTCCACGGCCGCTCCGGCCTGTGTCAGGATCGATTGCACGGCCTCGTAATCGTCGAATTCCCCCGCGGCCTTCTTCGCCGCGCTTGAAACGGTGTCGCCGTGATCGGCCACGTCATCGCGGAATTGCGTCGCGCGAACTTCGGCTTCCTTGCTCACGGCTTCCTTGCCGTCTTCCACCAGCTCTTTGGCTTTGGTCTTGGCGCTCATCTTGATGTCCTCACGATGTCTCTTGTTGAATGATACGTCGATCTGTGCACCAACGCGCGATGGCCTGCGTTGTTCCGTCGCGCTGGCAATATCTTCGGTCACCGCCCTGCGCCGTAAGCGAACTGTCGCGAACGCATGAAAAAGCCGGGACGCATACGCGCCCCGGCCAATGTGTCATGTTAGTTTCAGGCGTTAGCCGCGGTTGATCGCGTCGGCGATACGGTCACGCAGGTAGTCCACGGTGAACGCATACTCCAGCGCCTTGCCTTGGTTGGTCGTCTGCAGCGACTTCACCTGGATACCGACGGTCGGCACCTGGTAGCCACCTTCGGGATCAAGGTCGACAAAGACCAGACCGCCCAGTTCACCATTGTCCTCGGTATAGGACACGGTGCCCACCGGGTCGCCGGTCACGGTAAAGATCTCTTTACCCGGCTCTGCGATCAGCAGGATGTTCTCACCCTCGGTGTTTTCCGCACCGGTTTCGTCCTGTGCAACCTCGTCATCGACACCTTCGTCGGCCGAGCCCGAGGTTTGCGTACCGATCACGACGATGTCGTCGCCATCTTCGGAATAGGTCGTCGCTTCGATTTCAGTGTTGCCATCTTCAACTTCAGCGGCGTTTTCCAGGACCTGACCCTTGTTGGTCACGTCTTCGCCAACGGTGGATTCGGCGTAAGCGGCAAGTGCGCCTGCGGTCGAAAATGCGGCTGCGAGTGCAATCGTACGGTTAAACATTGTAATCTCCTTCGCTATGCAGCACCGTGCTGCGATCTGGGGTAAGAACCGCCTGGCCCCGCCCAGGTTCCCAAAAATTTCTTGCGTCACATTTGGTGGCCTTCCGGCACGCGCCGGAATTGCGTAGACCCCTTGACAGACATGGCATTTATGCCACTGATAAAAAACGGTATTTTCCACATCCAAGCGCAGAATCGCGGCTTCCGCACTCGCCCGCGAAAACAATATCGTGAACCCTGTGTGATCTCCGCGCGACCCGTACTCGCTACCCGAGGCGTGCCAATTCTTGCCGGACCTTGCTGTGTCATTCCCCGCCGCGCCGCGCTATCCTGCGCACGAAACGCCCTGAAACGGACTCGATCATGCACGCCTATCTCGCCTCGGCCCAGTCCGACCACGCGCCGCAAACCTTTCTTCACCAGGGCGTTCTGAAACCTTCGCCCGAGGCCCCGGAACGCATCGCCATCCTCAGGGACGCGGCCAGCGCGGCGGGCTGTTCCTTCGCCGCGCCGCCCGATGCCAGCCTCGCCCCGATCGCGGCGGTGCACAGCGCCGAATACCTCACCTTCCTGCGCACCATCCATGACCGATGGTCGGCTCTCGACGGCGCCGCGCCCGAGGTCGTTCCCAATATCCACCCGCGCAGGCGCCAGGACAGCTACCCCAGTTCCCCTGTCGGTCAGGCCGGCTATCACCAGGCCGACACCGCCTGCCCCATCGGCCCGCACACCTGGAACGCGGCCTATGCCTCGGCCCAATGCGCCATCGCCGCCGCCGACGCGGTGGCCTCCGGCGCGCCCCACGCCTACGCCCTCTGCCGCCCGCCCGGCCACCACGCCTATGCCGACCAGGCCGGCGGCTTTTGCTTCCTCAACAACTCCGCCGTCGCCGCCGCCCGCCTTTTGGCCACCGGCCACCGCCCCGCCATCCTCGACATAGACGTGCATCACGGCAACGGCACCCAAGGCATCTTCTACGACCGCGCCGACGTGCTCACCGTCTCCATCCACGCCGACCCCTCGGATTTCTATCCGTTCTTCTGGGGTCATGCGCAGGAACGCGGGGCCGGCCCCGGCCTTGGCGCCAATCTCAACCTCCCCCTGCCCCGCCGGACCGGCGACGACGGCTATGCCCCCCGCGCTCGACACCGCCCTTGCCCGCATCACCGATTTCGGCACCACCGCGCTGGTCGTCGCGCTCGGCCTCGACGCGCACGAAGCCGACCCCTTCAAGGGCCTCGCCCTCACCACCCCCGGCTTCACCCGCGTCGCCCGCACCCTTGCCGACACCGGCCTGCCCCTCGTGCTGGTGCAGGAGGGCGGCTATGTCTCCGATCATCTGGGCACGGCCCTCTCGGCCTTCCTCTCGGGGCTCTGAGATCTGTCACAAAACCATCAAACTCGCCCGCTAGACACGCCCGAACCGACAGCAGGAAACCCGCGCATGACCCGCTTCACCGCCGCCGTGTTCGACTGGGCCGGCACCACCGTCGATTTCGGCTCTTTCGCCCCCATGGGCGTCTTCGTAGAAGCCTTCGCGCAGTTCGGCATCACAGCCACGATCGAACAGGCCCGCGGCCCGATGGGCGCGCCCAAGTGGGACCATATCCGCACCATGCTCGACATGCCCGACCTCGCCCGCCAATGGCACGAACAGCATGGCCGCGCCCCCGCCGACGCGGATGTCGATGCCGTCTACAAGGTCTTCGTGCCCATGAACGAAAAGGTGGCCGCCGATCACGCCACCCTCGTCCCCGGCTGCGCCGAGGCCATCGCCGAACTGCGCGCCATGGGTCTCAAGATCGGCTCCACCACCGGCTACACCCGCTCGATCATGGACCACGTGCTGCCCGTCGCGGCCGCACAGGGCTACGCCCCCGACAACCTGGTGTGCTCGGACGACCTGCCCGAGGGCCGCCCGGGCCCCTTGGGCATGTATAAATGCATGATCGACCTTGTCGCCTACCCGCCCGAAACGATCCTCAAGGTAGATGATACCGCCCCCGGCATCCTGGAAGGCGTCGCGGCGGGCTGCGTCACCGTGGGTGTCGCCCTCTCCGGCAACGCGGTCGGCAAGACGCCCGAAGACCTGGCCGCCCTCACCGAGGCCGAGATCGCGCCGCTCCGCGCCCACGCCACCGCCCTGCTGAAAGATGCGGGCGCCGAGCACGTCATCGACACCGTCGCCGATCTACCCGCCCTCGTCCGCCGCCTCGGTCACGTCTAGCCACCCGTGATAGCGCAGCACCGGCGCGCGCCCCCAGGGCAGTCCGATGGAAATCTCGAACCGGTAGCGCCCCGCCTCCGGACGCTCGCGCGCTGCGACCTTCGGCGCCGCCCTTCGCGGCACCGGCACCCCCAGGCATCGGAACCGCCAGTCGACAAGGTCCAGCCCGCCCTGCGCCGGCACCAGCCTGCTGATGGCCACCACCGCGCCCATCCGCTCGGCAAGCCCTCCGTCGGGCGTGGCCCATTGGACGGTCTCCATGACCTGCCCGTCCATGCGGCGCGTTCAGACGTCCCGATCACCGCGCCTGCGCTCTTCGAACCTCAACTCGGCACCCTGCACCGCCAGCGGAAACCCCGCCAGCCGCAGCGCCACCCGCAGCACCGGGTTGCGCGTCACCTCCACCGTGATCCGGCCGTGAAACACACCATCGCCCGCGTGCAACGCCCGGCATTCCGGCGCCAGCGCCGCCATCCCGTTCGCGCCCGGCAGATCGGCATAGTCCGTCACCGCAACGGCCGCCGCTGCACCTGCGGGTCCGGCAAGGCGCACAAGTCGCCATACCCGAACACCGCATACCTGTTCCACGCGATCCGCGCATAGATCCGATCACGCAGCCTGACCGGCAAGACCCACACCAGCCGCGCGGGCGCGTAAGCCCAATGCAGCTGCGGGAACAGCCTCGCCATTCCCTCCAGCGAGCCCCACGCCCGCCCGTGCTCGATCATCAGCCACGACGCCGGGTCGTCGGCATCCAGCCCGTAATGCTCCAGCAGCCCCCGCCCCAGTGCGCCCTGCATCGGCGCGATCCGCACCCGGTCGTGCTTGTCCAGCTTTGCGATCCGCCGCGCCGCGCGGGAACACAGCGCACATTCCGCATCCATCACCACGACGATCCGCCCGTTATCGAACCCCGGCACCGCCGGATCATCCCGAAAAGAATAGGGCTGCCGCACGTCGGGCTGCATCACCGCACCCCGGGCTTTTTCTTGCCGGAAATACGCAAATCCACACCGCCCACGCCCCGCACCGCCGCCGGATCATGGCACCGGCAGGTCTTCACTGTTCCAAAAATACTCAAAAGAAGACCTCAGTCCACGCCCAGCGTATCCAGCAGCGCCTTCAGCGCCGCATGATCCTCCGGGTCATGCGCCACCCTGCGCGACCGGAACAATGTCGCCTGACTGCGCAGGATCATCCCGTCCTCCAGCGTCTTCAGGTGATTGGCCCGCAGCGTGTCCCCGGACGAGGTGATATCGGCAATCGCCTCCGCCGTCTCGTTTTTGACGGTGCCCTCGGTCGCGCCCTGGCTGTCGACCAGCTGGTAATCCGCCACGCCGTTGTCGCGCAGGAACTCCCGCACCAGCCGGTGATACTTCGTCGCGATCCGCAATCGGAACCCGTGCCGCTCGCGAAACGCCGCCGCCGCCGCATCCAGATCATCCAGCGTGCCCACGTCCACCCACGCCTGCGGCACCGCCAGCACAAGGTCGGCGGCACCAAAGCCCAGCACCTCGACCTCTTCCACCACCTGCTCCCAGCCGCCCAGCTTCTCGCGTATCAGGTCCTGGCCCGTCACGCCGAGGTGGATCCGGCCCGCGGCCAGCTCGCGCGGGATCTCCCCCGCCGACAACAGCACCAGCTCTACATTCTCGACGCCCCGGACAAAGCCCGCATATTCGCGCTCTTCCCCGCTCCGGCCCAGTTCCACACCGCGGTCCGCGAACCAGCCAAAGGTCTTCTCCATCAACCGGCCCTTCGAGGGCACACCGATCTTCACGCTCATGCCCCGCCCTCCAGCGCCACCACCTGGTCGGGACGGATGACGCCGCCCACCGCCGGAATCTCGTCGCCCCCGCCCAGCCGCCGGGTCAGCGCGTCATAGCGCCCGCCCGTGGCAACGGGGGGCAGGTCCGGGCGTTTGGGCACCAAGAAGCCGAACACGAAGCCATCGTAATATTCCATCTGCGTCCGGCCATAGCTGGCCTCGAACTCAAGCGTTTGCGGCGCCACGCCCGCGCGCTCCAGCGCCTCCAGCCGGCGGGCCAGCAACTCCACCGCACCCGAAATCGCCGGCATGTCCACCGCGATGTCGCGCAGATGCTCCAGCGCGTTGTCAGCGCTCTCGCGCACCGCCAGCACCGCGTCCAGCAACTCCACGTCCCGCGCCGCCAGCGGCGGAGCGTCCGCATCCTCGCGCAGCGCCTTGATCCGCGCCGCGATCTCGTCCGGCCCGCGCAACCCGATCATCGGCGCGTCGCAGGCCATCGGGTCCCTCGCCTTCAAGAGCGCCGCCCGGCTCTCCGGCACCGGCGCCCGGCCCGAAAACCGCTCGATCAGCGCGCGAAACCGCCGGGGCCGCCAGATATGGCGGCGCAGCGCCACCTTGCGCCGTTCCGTCGTCTCCAGCCCTTCGACCGCGGCCATCAAAATGCCGATATCACCGATAACGGCCTGCAACGGCAGGTGCTTCACCGCCTCGTGGATCACCGCGAAGACCCGCGCATCGGCCTCGGCGGGCGCGCGCCGGTCGAACATCTCGAAACCCACCTGCAGGTATTCATTGGGCCGATCCGGGTCGTCTTCCTGCCGCCGAAAGACCTCGCCGGCATAGGTGTAACAGGCCGGCTCCGCCCCATGCGCCATGTGCATCTGCACCACCGGCACGGTAAAGTCGGGCCGCAGCATCTGCTCGCCGCGCAGCGCGTCCGAGGTCACATAGGCCCGCGCCCGGATATCCTCGCCGTAAAGGTCCAGCAGAGTGTCCGCCGGTTGCAGCACCGACGTTTCCACCGGCACCGCACCCGCCGCCTCGAACATGTCGCGCAGCCGCGCCGCCTCGGCCTTCACCGCCGCGCGGTTGTCCGGGGTGATACTCATCCCTCCTGACCGTCCAGGATCTCGCGCACCTTCGCCACCAGCTGGTCGCGCGGCACCTCGAACTGGCTCGGGCGTTCCTTCCATTCCTCCAGCGTGGCGTTCTCGGCAATCTGCGCGCCAAGGACCAGGTCCTTGATCTGAACGATCCCGCGGTCCTTCTCCTCGCCACCCTCGATCACCGCCACTGGGCTGCCCCGCCGGTCCGCGTATTTCAACTGATTGCCAAAGTTCTTGGGGTTGCCCAGATACACCTCCGCCCGGATGCCCGCGCTCCGCAACTCCGACACCATCGCCTGGTAATCCGCCATCCGGTCCCGGTCCATGACGGTCACCACCACGGGACCCTCGACCGTGCCCCCGATCCGCCTCTTCTCGCGCAGCGCCGCCAGCAGGCGATCCACGCCAATCGACACCCCCGTCGCCGGCACCGCCTGCCCGGTGAACCGCTTCACCAGGTCATCGTACCGACCCCCGCCCGCGACCGAGCCGAACTGCCGCTTGCGGCCCTTGTCGTCACGGATCTCGAAGGTCAACTCCGCCTCGTACACGGGGCCGGTATAATACCCCAGGCCCCGCACGACGCTTGGATCGATCACGATCCGGTCCGGCCCATAGCCCTGCGCCGCCAGCAGATCGGCAATCGCCTCAAGCTCCTGCACGCCTTCCGCGCCCATCGCGCTTTCGCCCACCGCGTCGCGCAGGTTGGCCAGCGTCTCGGCCGCGTCCTCGGCCTTGGAGGTCAGGAAGGCCAGCACCGGCTTGGCCTGCGCATGGGTCAGCCCCACACCGTCGATATAGGCCCCCGACGCGTCCAGCCGCCCTTCGGTCAAGAGCGCCCGCACGCCCTCCTCACCCACCTTGTCGAACTTGTCGATGGTGCGCAGAACGGCGTCGCGCTGGTCGCCTTCGTCAAGGCCCATGACCTCCAGCACCCCGTTCAGAACCTTCCGGTTGTTCACCCGGATCAGGTAATCCCCGCGCGGGATTCCCACCTCTTCCAGCGTATCCGCCAGCATCGCGCAGATCTCCGCATCGGCCGCCATGCTGGCCGTGCCCACCGTGTCCGCATCGCACTGATAGAATTGCCGGTACCGCCCCGGCCCCGGCTTCTCGTTCCGCCACACCGGCCCCATCGCATAGCGCCGGTAGGGCGTCGGAAGATCATTGCGATACTGCGCATAGACCCGCGCCAGCGGCGCCGTCAGGTCATAACGCAGCGCCATCCAGTCGCCCTTGTCGTCTTCATCGAACTCCTGCCATGCAAAGACGCCCTCGTTCGGCCGGTCGACATCCGGAAGGAACTTGCCCAGCGCCTCGACCGTCTCGACCGCGCTCGTCTCCAGCGCGTCGAACCCATAGCGATGATAGACCCCGGCAATCTTGCGCAGCATCTCGGCGCGTTCGGTAACCTCGACACCGAAATAATCGCGGAACCCCTTGGGCGTTTCCGCCTTGGGGCGCGGGGCCTTCTTGGTCTTCGCCATGTCCCTAATTCCTTGGCTGGGGGCTTTGCGGCGCGGTCTAGCCGAAGGCGCCTTGCGGGGCAAGCACGGCAAGATGCGGGCCGAAAGGCCATGGCGGCTTTTCCCCTTGATTGGAGCGGGAATCGGGCCAATTCTGCATCGAACCGCAGTCGATAGGCCAGATATGCAAGAGCTCGAAGAGAAAATCGCCCACCTGATCCGGGCCGTGGACGACCTGTCCGACACCGTCGCCCGGCAGGAGACGGTGATCGCCCTGCTCAACCGGCGCGTCCAATTGCTGCTGGAGCGCGAGGCCGAGCGCGAAACGGCATTGGACGGACAGGAAGTCGTGGGCGACAGCCGCCCGCCTCACTGGTAAGCCCCGAACCCGGCGCGGCCCGCCTCAGCCGCCCTTGCGATCCTGCGCCAGAACATCCCCGTCATGCACCAGGACCGTGTTCCACTGCGCGTTGCTGCCGAACCGCTCGTAGATGCTGACGAACACCGTGTCGTTCTCCAGCCGGCCTATCCGGTTGCCACAGGGCTTGCCCCGGCCCACCCTGCACACGCGCGACTTGAGGTCCTCATACGCCTTGTCGGTCGTGCTGTAGGGGTGAACCTCGGCCGGCAGACCGTACCGCAGCTGCTCGTGCGACTCGGCCCCCGCCAGCACCGCAACCGCGGCCGAAAACTGTCGCGCACAGCCATCATCGAACCCGGTCAGGTAGAAGGTCCGCAGCGCCGTGCTGCCCGGCGAACTGTCGTAAAGCGCGTAGGTGCCGCGCCGCTCGGGGTAGGTCTCGACCCGCCGGCCCATCTGCCGGTCGCTCATCCCGCACACCCGCGCGACCCGGCCATAGGGCAGCACCGTTCCCGGCGCGACCTCACTCGTGGCGCCCTCGGCGGGCGTGTTGCCGCCGCCGCCCAGCAGCCCGAATAGGCCCCGCTTCCGCGGTGCCCGCTCGACCTCCCGCGACGCGCCATAGGTCTCCGGCGGCGTCAGGCTGGCCGTTTGCGTCGAGGCGTCGGCCTCCGCAGTCTCCTGCGGCGCATCCTCCGCGCTCGGGTTGCCCCCGCCCAGCAACCGCGCCAGGAACCCGCCTCCGGCGGCCTCGTCCTGCGCTTCGGGCCCGGGCACGGCGCCCATCCGTCCGGCGTCCTCGGGCACGTCCTGCTCCGACAGGCGGCCGATCTCGGCTTCCGGTGCGCCACAGCCCGCGAGGGCCAGCACGCAAATCAACGCAATTTTCCGCATGGTCCTCCCGGCGTCCCATCGCATCCCGGCAACGATCTAGCCCAGAACCGGGGCGCGGTCCACTGGCCCGCCCGCGGACCGGTGAACTGTTGCCGATGCGAATCACCTGAGGCCGGTTCAGAGGTCCTCGACCATCACCACGCCGTCGAGGCTCTTGATCGCCCCCTTGATCTGCGGCGTCACCGGAAACTCGCGGCCCGCGTCGATCTCCACCTCGCCGGGCAGCGCCTCGTTCATCAGGCAGAACCTGATCGGCCCGCGCCCGCCCCGCGCCGCGGTTGTCGGCGCATTGGTCAGAACCTGCGCGACCGACCCGATCGCGGTCTCGCTGTCGACGAAGATCTTCAGCCCGCTGGCGCCCGCATCCGCGACCACCGCATCGGCCGGCTGCACCGACCGCGCCAGCAGCTTCAGCTGGTCGCTTTCCATTGTCGCCTCGACCACGATCACCACCTGGCTGCCGGTCTCCAGATGCTCGCGCGCCACCTCCAGCGTATCCGAGAACATCGTCACCTCGTATCCACCGGTCACGTCGCTCAGCTGAACAAATGCAAAGCGGTTGCCCCGCGCCGACTTCCGCTCCTGCCGCCCGGCCACGACGCCCGCCATCTTGGCCACCACCGCGCCCGACCGCGCCGCCAGCTCGTTGACCTCGTCCAGCGTCTTGACGTCCTTGCGCTTCAGCGCGGCCATGTAATCGTCCAGCGGATGCCCCGACAGGTAGAACCCTACGGCGGTATATTCCTCGGTCAGCCGCTCGGCTGGCAGCCAGTCCTCGACCGGGCTCAGCCGCGGCTCCGGCAGGTCCTCGCCGGCCTCGCCGAACAGCGACACCTGCGCCGAACCCTTCTGTTCATGGATCGCCGCCGAATAGCGCATCAGCGCCTCCAGGCTGTCGAACACCCGCCGCCGGTTCCGGTCCAGCTCGTCGAACGCCCCCGACCGCGCCAGCATCTCCAGCGGGCGCTTGCCCACCGCCTTCAGATCGACCCGCCGCGCAAAATCATAAAGCGTGACGAACGGCTTCTCGCCCTCCCCGCCCCGGACCTGATCCGGGGCCTCGTCGCCCCCATCACGCCGCGCCGCCACGATCAGCCGCATCGCCTCCACGCCCACGTTCTTGAGCGCGCCCAAGCCATAATGCAACACGCCGTCCTTCACCTGGAAGGTCGCGTCCGAGCGGTTCACGCAAGGCGGCGCCCAGGGCAATTCCAGCCCCTTCTTCACTTCCTCGAAATAGACGGCCAGCTTGTCCGTCAGGTGGATATCGCAGTTCATCACCCCGGCCATGAACTCCACCGGGTGATTGGTCTTCAGCCACGCCGTCTGGTAGCTGACCACCGCATAGGCCGCCGCGTGCGACTTGTTGAAGCCGTAGTTGGCGAACTTGTCCAGAAGGTTCCACACCTCCAGCGCCTTGGCGTCGTCCACCCCGTTTTCCTTGGCCCCCGCGATGAACTTGGGCCGCTCGGCATCCATCGCTTCCTGGATCTTCTTGCCCATGGCCCGGCGCAACAGATCCGCGCCGCCAAGCGAATACCCGGCCATTTCCTGCGCGATCTGCATCACCTGCTCCTGGTAGACGATGATGCCCTGCGTCTCGTCCAGGATATGGTCCACCGACTTGTGCAGATAATCGCGCTCGCTCAGCCCGTTCTTCACCTCGCAGTATTTCGGGATGTTCTCCATCGGCCCGGGCCGGTAGAGCGCCACCAGCGCCACGATATCCTCGATGCAGGTCGGCTTCATCCTCTTCAGGGCATCCATCATGCCCGAGCTTTCCACCTGGAACACCGCCACCGTCTTCGCCTTGGCATAAAGCGCATAGGTCTTTTCATCATCGAGCGGGATCTGCCCGATATCGTTCTCCGCCCCCTCGTTGGGTTCGTAGATCTGGGACCCATCGGCGGCGGTATGCAAATCCCGCCCACCCGCATGGATCTGCTCTATGGCGTTCTGAATGACCGTCAACGTCTTCAGGCCCAGAAAGTCGAACTTCACCAGCCCGGCCTGCTCGACCCATTTCATGTTGAACTGCGTCGCCGGCATGTCCGACCGCGGATCCTGGTACAGCGGCACCAGCTCATCCAGCGACCGATCCCCGATCACAACCCCGGCCGCGTGGGTCGAGGCGTTGCGCAAGAGCCCCTCAACCTGCATCCCGTATTTCAACAGGCGGTCCACGACCTCCTCGTTGCGGGCCTCCTCACGCAGACGGTCCTCCTGCGCCAATGCCTTCTCGATGCTGACGGGCTTAACCCCTCCACCGGAATCATCTTCGACAGGCGGTCCACCTGCCCGTAAGGCATCTGCAACACCCGCCCGATATCGCGCACCGCCGCCTTGGACAAAAGCGCACCGAAGGTGATGATCTGCCCCACCTTGTCGCGCCCGTATTTGCCCTGCACGTACTGGATCACCTCTTCCCGGCGATCCATGCAGAAGTCGATGTCGAAGTCGGGCATCGACACACGTTCCGGGTTCAAAAACCGCTCGAACAGCAGGCTGTAGCGCAGCGGATCGAGGTCCGTGATCGTCAGCGCATAGGCCACAAGGCTGCCCGCGCCCGAGCCACGCCCCGGCCCCACCGGGATATCATGGTCCTTCGCCCACTTGATGAAATCGGCCACGATCAGGAAATAACCGGGAAAGCCCATCCCCTCGATGATCCCCAGCTCGAATTCCAGCCGCTTCTCGTACTCCTCCACCGACGCCGCGTGCGGAATGACCGCCAGCCTCTCCTTCAGTCCCTCCTGCGCCTGCCGCCGCAACTCGTCCACCTCGTCATCGGCAAAGCGCGGCAGGATCGGGTCGCGCCGATACGCGCCAAAGGCACAGCGTTGCGCGATCTCCACCGTGTTCTCCAGCGCCTCGGGCAGGTCGGCAAAGAGCGTTGCCATCTCGGCGGGCGACTTGAAGTAATGCTCCGCCGTCAGCCGCCACCGCGGCTCGGACTGGTCCACATAGGCCCCTTCCGCGACGCAGATCATCGCGTCATGCGCCTCGTACATCCTGGCTTCGGGGAAATAGACGTCATTCGTCGCCACCAGCGGCAGCTCCATGGCATAGGCCATCTCGACGAACCCGCGCTCGGTCTTGGCCTCGGCCTCCGGCACGCCCGCCTCGCCGCGATGCCGTTGCAACTCGACATAGAGGCGATTTCCGAAGATCCCCGCCAGCCGCTGCATCAACGCCTCCGCCGCCGGGCGCTGGCCCAGTTGCAAGAGCTTGCCCACCGCCCCCTCCGGCCCGCCGGTCAGGCAGATCACCGACGCGCCATGCGCCTCCAGATCTTCGACCGTCAGATGCGGCAACTGCCCGTCTCCGCGCAAGTAGAGCGCGGAATTGAGCTTCATCAGGTTCTCGTAGCCTTCCTCGTTCTGCGCCAGCAGAACCACCGGCGCGGGCGGCACCGGCCGCTTGCCCGGCTCGGGCGTCATGTATTCCAGATCCATCTGGCAGCCCATGATCGGCTGCACCCCGCCCCCCTGCGCCGTGACGGAAAACTCCAAAGCGGCGAACATGTTGTTCGTGTCGGTCACCGCCACCGCGGGCATCTGGTGCCTGATGCAGAGGTCCGCGAGCTTTTTCAGCCGCACCGCCCCTTCCAGAAGGGAATACTCGGTATGGACGCGAAGATGGATGAATCGGGGGGAACTGCTCATGCCACCACACTATCCAGCGCCGCCCCCGCCGCCAAGCCCGACATCTGCCCAAATCCGCATCAGGCGCATCGCTGCGACACCGCGTTTTGCCGCTCCCCCATTGCCGTGGCCGCCCGGCTTGGGCTAACAGGGACGGGTAGCCGCGAAACCGGGGGATAACGGCGCGTGACCAAACCGCTGCTCAGCATCGAAGGGCTGACCAAGGCCTATCCCGGCGTGGTCGCCAACGAGGACGTGTCCTTCGACATCCACCCCGGCGAGGTGCACGCGCTTCTGGGCGAAAACGGCGCAGGCAAGTCCACCCTCGTCAAGATGATCTACGGGCTGGTCAAACCCGACAGCGGCACCATGCACCTGCACGGCAAACCGTATTCCCCCACCGAACCCAGCGACGCCCGCCGCCACGGCGTGGCGATGGTGTTCCAGCATTTCTCGCTTTTCGACGCGCTGACCGTGGCCGAGAACGTCGCCCTCGGCATGGAAACCCCGCCGCCCATGCGCACCCTCGCCGCCCGTATCCGGGACGTCTCGGAAACCTACGGCCTGCCGCTCGACCCCGGGCGCACCGTGGGCGACCTGTCGGCGGGCGAACGCCAGCGGGTCGAGATCATCCGCTGCCTGCTGCAGGACCCGCGCCTGCTGATCATGGACGAACCCACCTCGGTGCTGACCCCGCAGGAGGTGGCGATCCTGTTCGAGACGCTGCGGAAACTCACCTCCGAGGGCGTGGCGATCCTCTATATTTCCCACAAGCTGGAAGAAATCCGTACGCTCTGCGACCGCGCCACAGTCCTGCGCCGGGGCCGCAACGTGGGCACTTGCGATCCCGCGCAGACCACCGCGCAGGCCATGGCCGAAATGATGGTGGGCAGCGCCTTTGCAAGCCCGGCCAAACGCGACACCGCGCCCGGGCGGCCGCGCCTGACGCTCGATGCGCTCTGCGTCCGCGCCCCCTCCGCCTTCGGCACCTCGCTCAAGGACGTGTCTCTCACGCTCCATGCCGGCGAAATCCTCGGCATCGGCGGCGTCGCGGGCAACGGGCAGGACGAACTCCTGGCCGCGCTCTCGGGCGAATTGGCGGTGCCGGCCGACGCGCTGCGCCTCGACGACAGTCCCATCGGCCGCCTGCCGCCGCAGGCCCGCCGTGATCTCGGCCTGTTTTCCGCCCCCGAGGAACGGCTGGGCCACGCCGCCGCCCCCGACATGAGCCTCACCGAGAACACCCTGCTGACCGGCACCGCGCGACAGGACCTTTCCCAGCGCGGCTTTCTCGATTGGCCCCGCGCCCGCGGTTTTGCCGAAAAGGTGATCGGTGCCTTCGACGTCCGCACGCCCGGCCCCGAAACCGCTGCCCGCGCGCTGTCGGGCGGCAACCTGCAGAAATTCGTCATCGGCCGCGAGATGGCGCATGACCCCGAGGTGCTGGTCGTCAACCAACCCACCTGGGGCGTCGACGCCGCAGCCGCCGCCTTCATCCGTCAGGCTCTGATGGACCTCGCCGCCAGGGGCGCCGCCATCCTGGTGATCAGCCAGGACCTCGACGAACTGATGCAGATCTCCGACCGCTTCGCCGCCCTCAACGCGGGCCGCCTGTCGGACATCCACCCCACCGCAGAGCTCACGACTGAACAGGTCGGCCTGATGATGGGTGGTGCCCATGACATGGAGGTGGCACATGTCTGAGCCCGCGCGAAAAGAGATTCTTGCCTCCGGCGGGGATATTTTCGGCCAGAGGAAGAAACGGCATTTCGCCCTCCGCTCGGGACGCCCCCCGTGCTGACACTCGAGCGCCGCCCCCAGCCCTCCCGCACATGGTCCGCTGTTGCGCCCGTGCTTGCCGTGGTGATCACCATGATCGCCGGGGGGGCGATGTTCGCGGCCCTGGGCCAGGACCCCGTCGAGGCCATCCGGACGATCTTCTGGGAGCCGCTTTTTGGCGAGTTCGCCTCCTATTACCGCCCGCAACTGCTGGTAAAGGCCGCGCCCCTGATCCTCATCGCCATCGGCCTCGCGCTGGGATTCCGCGCGAATATCTGGAATATCGGCGCCGAGGGGCAGTACATCATCGGCGCGCTCACCGGCGCCGGCGTGGGCCTTGCCTTCTATCCCGCCGAGTCGATTCTGATCTTCCCCCTGATGGTTCTCGCCGGCGCTTTGGGCGGCTGGGCCTGGGCGATGATCCCGGGCCTTCTGAAGGTGCGTTTCGGCACCAACGAGATCCTCGTGTCGCTGATGTTGGTCTACGTGGCCGAGCAATTGCTGGCCAAGATGGCGCTGGGCCTCTTGCGCAATCCCGAGGGCCGCGGCTTTCCCGGCTCGCGCAACCTGCGCGACTATCCTTCGGCCCACAATGCCGAGCTTTTCGCCAATACCGGCATTCACTGGGGGTCGTCGTCGCCGCGCTCATCGCCGTGATCTTCGCCTATATCCTGCTCACGCGGCACGTTCTGGGCTTTTACATCAGGCTGGCGGGACAGGCGCCGCGCGCCGCGCGGTTCGCGGGCGTGGCCCCCGCGCGCCTGACCCTGATCTGCCTCGGCCTTTCCGGCGCGCTCGCGGGCCTTGCCGGCCTGTTCGAGGTCGCGGGCCCCGCCGGGCAGGTCAGCATCGACTTCAACGTGGGCTACGGCTTTACCGCGATCATCGTGGCCTTCCTGGGCCGGTTGCACCCTGTCGGCATCCTGCTCGCAGGGCTTTTGATGGCGCTCACCTATATCGGCGGCGAAACCGCCGAATCCAATCTCGGCCTGCCCGCCGCCGCCATCCAGATGTTCCAGGGCATGCTGCTCTTCTTCCTGCTGGCGGTCGACATGCTGACCCATTTCCGCCTGCGCTGGAAAACGGCGGAGGTGGCCTAGATGGACCTCTCCGCGATCAATCCCACGCTGCTTCTGGCGTCGCTCATCGTGGCCTCCACCCCGATCCTGCTGGCCGCGATCGGCGAACTTGTCGTGGAGCGTGCGGGCGTGCTCAACCTCGGGGTCGAGGGCATGATGATCACCGGCGCGATCTGCGGTTTCGCCATCGCGGTCAACACCGGCTCGCCATTCGTGGGCTTCGTGGCAGCCGCCCTTGGCGGGGCGGTGCTGGCGCTGCTCTTCGGTTTTCTGACCCAGTTCGCCCTGGCCAACCAGGTCGCCTCGGGCCTTGCCCTCACGCTTTTCGGCCTCGGGCTCAGCGCGCTGCTGGGCCAGGGCTACCAGGGCATCAAGCCGCCGCCCACGCGCGCGCTCGATATCCCCGTCCTGTCGGACCTGCCCATCGTCGGCCCCATCCTCTTTTCCCACGACCTCATGGTCTATCTCGCCCTCGCCCTTGTGGCGGCCGTCTGGGCGATGCTGAAATACACCCGTGCGGGCCTGATCCTGCGCGCGGTGGGCGAGAACCACGACGCCGCCCACGCGCTGGGCTACAAGGTCGTGCGCGTCCGCCTCCTGGCGATCCTCTTCGGCGGCGCCTGCGCGGGGCTGGGCGGCGCCTACCTCTCCCTCGTGCGCGTGCCGCAATGGACCGAAGGCATGACCGCCGGATACGGCTGGATCGCGCTCGCGCTCGTCGTCTTCGCCAGCTGGAAGGCCGGCCGCGTCCTATTAGGTGCCTGGCTCTTCGGCGGCATCTCGGTGCTGCAACTCAACCTTCAGCCCACCGGCATCCCGATCCCGGCGGAATACCTTTCCATGTCGCCCTACTTGATCACCATTCTCGTGCTGGTCATCATGTCGGGCGACAAATCCCGCGCGCCCGGCTCGCTGGGCCGCATGTTCCATGCCTCCGAGTGAGGCCAACCACACCAACAGGGAGATCTCAATGACCCTCACCCGCATCCTCGGCGCCGCCGCCCTGACGCTCGGCCTCGCCCTGCCCGCGCTGGCGCAGGACAAGACCAAGGTCGGCTTCATCTACGTCGGCCCCGTCGGCGACGGCGGCTGGACCTATGAACACGACCAGGGCCGCCTCGCGGTCGAGGAACATTTCGGCGACCAGGTCGAAACCGTGTTCCGCGAAAGCGTGCCCGAAGGCGCCGATGCCCAGCGTGCCATCACCCAGATGGCCCTGCAGGGCGCGGACCTCATCTTCACCACGTCCTTCGGCTTCATGGACGCCACCATGGCCGTGGCGCAGAAATTCCCGGACGTGAAGTTCGAACACGCCACCGGCTTCAAGACCGCAGACAACGTCTCGGTCTACTCCGCCCGCTTCTACGAGGGCCGCGCGATCCAGGGCCATATCGCCGGCAAGATGACGGAGTCGAACATCATCGGCTACATCGCCTCCTTCCCCATCCCCGAGGTGATCCGCGGCATCAACGCCGCCTATATCCACGCGCGCAAGGTGAACCCGGAGGTCGAGTTCAAGGTGATCTGGGCCTACACCTGGTTCGACCCCCCGAAAGAGGCCGACGCCGCCACCGCCCTCATCGACCAGGGCGCCGACGTGATCCTGCAACATACCGACTCGACCGCGCCGCAGGCCGCGGCGGAAAAGGCCGGTGACGTCATCACCTTCGGCCAGGCCTCCGACATGGCCGAGTACAAGCCCACGCCGCGCGTCAGTTCCATCATCGACAACTGGGCGCCCTACTACATCGCCCGCACCCAGGCCGTGATCGACGGCACCTGGGAAAGCACCGAGACATGGGACGGAATCGCCCCCGGCATGGTCGAGATCGGCGAGATCACCGACGCGGTGCCGGCGGACGTGAAAGAAGAGGCGCTGGCGATGAAAGAGGCCATCGCGGCAGGCGAATACCACCCCTTCACCGGCCCGCTGAACAAGCAGGACGGCACGCCCTGGCTGGCCGATGGCGAAGTGGCCGATGACGCCACGCTGCTGGGCATGGATTTCTTCGTCGAAGGTCTCACCGCCGAGATCCCGAACTGAACGTCAAAGCCCCGCCCCACCCGGCGGGGCGTCTCAAAGGGTGGGTGAAACCCACGCGCCTTGCCGTCTGCAAACACCGGCGATCATTCCGCGCCAACCCGTCCCGGGCCTGACCCGGGACCTCTGGCTGTCGGAATCCCCCTTGCACCCCGCACCGATCCCGTCCCAACTGTCCTTATGACTGACACGCCGCCCCGCATCTCCGTCGCCCACCAGGGGACAGGCGCACGCCTGCACGCCCCCGCCGCCGAACGCAACGCCGACGCGATCCTCAACCTGTTGCGCTCCCATGCCCCCTCCTCTGGCACCGCGCTGGAAATCGCCTCCGGCACCGGCCAGCACGTCACCCATTTCGCAACCCGCCTGCCCGGCCTCATCTGGCAGCCAACCGAGATCGTCGAAGAACGCCGCGCCTCCATCGCCGCATGGTCCGCCGATGCGCCCGAGGGCACCATACGGCCGCCTGTTCACCTCGACGCCACCCAACCCGGCTGGTCCGCCACCTACAACGGCTTTGACCTCATCCTGCTGGTCAACCTCCTGCACCTGGTCTCGACCTCCGCCGCCCGAACCCTCATCGCCGAGGCATCCCGCGCCCTCTCCCCAACGGGCCGTTTCATCGTCTACGGCCCGTTCCTGCGCAACGGCCGGGCCACGTCCGAAGGCGATGCGCGTTTCGATGCCGCCATCCGCGCCGATCACCCGGAAGCGGGCTACAAGAACGACACCGACATGTTACGTTGGGCGCACGAGTCAGGGCTGGCCGTCATCGCGCGCACCGAGATGCCGGCCAACAACCTGGCCCTTGTAATGGTACGATCACAGGAGACGTCATGATCCGGTTTCTCGTCGCGGCGCTGGCCTTTTGCATCCTCACCCTGACAGCCGCCTGCGCCGGGCCGCGCTTCGGCGACAACGACCCCGTTGAGTGGGATGGCCCGCCGCCCTGGAACTACGACATTCACGGCATAGACGTCTCCCGCTTCCAGAACGATATCGACTGGGCCAGCGTCCGCCAGTCCGGCATCGAATTCGCCTTCATCAAGGCCACCGAGGGGGGCGACCGCCTCGACCCCAAGTTCGCCCAAAACTGGAGCGGCGCGGCCCGGGCCGGCGTCGCCCGCGGCGCCTATCACTTCTACTATTTCTGCACCCCGCCCGAGGTGCAGGCCCGCTGGTTCATCCGCAACGTCCCGAATGAGGGGGGCGCCCTGCCCCCGGTGATCGACCTGGAATGGAACCCCTATTCGCCGACCTGCACCACCCGCCCGCCGGGGGCCGAGGTCCGCCGCCAGGCGCGCGTCTTCATGGACATCCTCGAGCGGCATTACGGCCAGCGCCCGATCATCTACACCACGCTCGAATTCTACCGCCAGACCGGCATCGGCCAGCTGAACGAGGAGTTCTGGCTGCGCTCCACCGCCCGCACGCTCGCCACCACCTATCCCGGCCAAAGCTGGAGCTTCTGGCAATATACCGGCACCGGCGTGGTGCCGGGCGTCGGCGGCGGCGTCGACATCAACGTCTTCGCCGGCAACCGCGCCACCTGGCAGCGCTGGCTTCGGGCGCGCACCCGCTGACGGCCTACCCCGTCCCGGGCCTGACCCGGGACCTCCAGGGCGAAATCCACCGGTCCGTCCCGAACGCTCCATTAAGAAACGCGTCGGCGCGAAAGGCACCGACGCGTTACCACTGAAATACCGACGTGATACCGACACGGGTTTCAGCCGTTAACACCCCGGGTCGCGCACCCCTCACCCATCCTTGCGGATGGTCTCGTTCTTCGGATCGTAGGGGCTGTCGCAGGTCACGGTTGCGTCCCACAGCTTGTCGAACATCTTGACCTTCAGCCTGGTGCCCTCCACCGCCAGATCAGGCGTGACATATCCCATCCCGATCGACTTGCCGAAATGCACCGAATACCCGCCCGAGGTCAGCCGCCCGACCCGCGTGCCGTCCTCGGTGTAGAGCACCTCGCGACCCCACGGATCGGCATCCTGCGGCCCGTCGATCAGCAGAGTGCAGCACTTCGAGCGGACACCCGTCTCCTGCAATTTATCCTTGCCGTGGAAGTCCTTGTCCAGATCGACAAAGCGCGGCAGATCGGCCTCCAGCGGGGTCGCATCGCGGCCCAGCTCGTTGCCGAAGGCGCGATAGGATTTCTCCTGGCGCAGCCAGTTCTGCGCCCGTGCCCCGACCAGCTTCATGCCATGCTTCTCGCCCGCCTTTTCCAGCAGGTCGAACAGGTAGTTCTGCATCTCTATCGGGTGATGCAGCTCCCATCCCAGCTCGCCGGTATAGGCCACGCGGATCGCCTTCACCGGGCACATGCCCAGTTCGATCTCGCGGCACGACAGCCACGGAAAACGCTTGTTGCTCAAGGCCGTAGCCGGATCGGCGTCCTTAATGACCTCGTTCAGCACATCCCGCGATTTCGGCCCCGCGATGGCGAAGACACCCCATTGCGTGGTGACGTCCTGGATCTCGATATACCCGAATTCCTCGGCCTTCTCTTCGGCCGCCTTGCGCATGTAATCGGCGTCGTATTCCGTCCAGGCCCCTGCCGAGACACAATAATACGCATTCTCACCGGTTCGGACGATGGTGTATTCCGTGCGCGTCGTGCCATGATCGGTCAGCGCATAGGTCAGGTTGATGCGGCCCACCTTGGGCAGCTTGTTGCAGGTGAACCAGTCGAGGAACGCCGTCGCACCCGGCCCCTTCACCACGTGCTTGGTGAACGCCGTCGCGTCGATCAGGCCCACGCCGTTGCGTACCGCCTCTGCCTCGGCCTTGGTATGCTCCCACCAGCCGCCGCGACGGAAGGACCGCGCGTCGTGGTCAAAGCTGTCCGGCGCATCCAAGGGCCCGAAATAGTTGGGTCTTTCCCATCCGTTGACGAACCCGAACTGCGCGCCACGCGCCTTTTGCCGGTCATAGGCGGGCGCCGTGCGCAGCGGGCGGCAGGCGGGCCGCTCCTCGTCGGGGTGGTGCAGGATATAAACGTGCTCGTAGGCTTCCTCGTTCTTGCGCGCGGCAAACTCGGTCGTCATCCAGCCCGAGGAATACCGCTTGGGATCCAGGCTCGCCATGTCGATCTCGGCCTCGCCCTCGACCATCAGCTGCGCCAGGTAATAGCCCGTGCCGCCAGCCGCAGTGATGCCAAAGCTGAAGCCCTCTGCCAGCCACATGTTGCGCAGCCCCGGCGCGGGGCCGACCAGCGGGTTGCCATCGGGCGTATAGCAGATCGGACCGTTGTAATCGTCTTTCAAACCAACGGTTTCCGTCGACGGGATCCGGTGGATCATCGACATGTATTCTTCCTCGATCCGCTCCAGATCCAGCGGGAAGAGGTCGGCGCGGAACGTGTCCGGCACAGAGTATTCGAACCGCGCGGGCGCGTTCAGCTCGTAAGGGCCAAGGATCCAGCCGCCACGCTCCTCGCGGACGTACCACTTGGCGTCGGCATCGCGCAGAACCGGGTGCTCTTCGCCGCCGTCCTGGCGGTACTTGACCAGCTCGGCATCGGGCTCGGTCACGATGAACTGGTGCTCCACCGGGATCGCGGGCATCTTGATGCCCAGCATCCGCGCGGTGCGCTGCGCGTGGTTGCCGCTGGCGGTCACAACATGCTCTGCCGACACGACAATCTGCTCTTCGGAAGGCACGAGGTTGCCGCCCTTCTCGACCATCTTGGTCAGCGTCACATCCCAGTGATCGCCCTTCCACTCAAAACCGTCGGCCTGCCATTTCCGCTCGATCGTCACGCCGCGCTGCCGCGCGCCCTTGGCCATCGCCATGGTGACGTCCGCAGGGTTGATGTAGCCATCGGTCGGGTGATAGATCGCGCCTTCCAGGTCGTCGGTATTGACCAGCGGCCAGCGCTCCTTGATCTGCGCGGGCGTCATCCACTCATAGGGCACGCCACAGGTCTCGGCGGTCGAGGCGTAAAGCATATATTCATCCATACGCTCTTTGCTCTGCGCCATGCGCAAGTTGCCCACGACCGAGAACCCGGCGTTCAGCCCGGTCTCTTCTTCCAGCGTCTTGTAGAACTTGATCGAGTAGTCATGAATATGCGTCGTCGCATAGGACATGTTGAAATAGGGCAAGAGGCCCGCGGCGTGCCAGGTCGAGCCGGAGGTCAACTCGTCGCGCTCGATCAGCATGACGTCTTCCCAGCCTGCGCGGGCCAGATGATAGGCAATCGAGGTTCCGACGGCTCCGCCGCCGACGATCAGTGCTTTGACTTGGGTCTTCATGCCATCCGACTCCCTTGGCAGGTCTGCTGGCGTGCGTTTTATCACGCCTGTAAACGTGCGGCGGGTCCATCCGACATGTCACGGAACAAAAACGACGCACCGCCCCCATCCTCGGGTACGGTGCGTTCAGGTTTCGTTAAGACAGGTCGGATTTAGTCGCAGAAGCTTCCGACGCAGCGCCGCCCGGAACCGGCCTTGCCGTTCGACAGCTCCAGCCGCTTGGGCTTGGCCGCCGGTTCTTCGCGTTGGGGGACCGGCGATGCGCCTTCCTCACCGCCTGTGACCTCGCTGATCAGCTTGGACAGCAGACCGTTGGGTTGCACCCCTTCGACGTGTCGCATTCCAGCCGCAGCGCGCCCATGTCGAAGCTGCAACTGCCCTGCGGCAGATCGTGCTTGCTCTCGAACCCCGAAGCAGCGATCGCCATTCCCGCCTCCATCTCCTCGTCCGTGGCGTTGCGGGCCGACCGGAACGACTCGAACGCGACAAGGTCGATAGCTTTCGAGAAAATCTTGCCCGCCTCGCGGTCGCTTTGCGCTTCGTCGATCTGCATCAGGATTTTGCCGCCGGCCGAGGCTTCCATATCCCGAGCCCGGTTGGCGGCGGCAATCGCCGCCGTGTCGGGTGCATCTGACGATTGTCCGGGCGTGGCCGGCATGGTTGCGGCACCGCCCAGCGCGGCAAGTTCGGCCTGCAGTTCGGGCGACATTTCCGGTTCGGGTGCGTTGGCGGCGCGGGCGGCGGCGGCGGCGGTCTCGGCGTCGGCCACCATCATCACGGTGTCGACCATCTGCGTGACCTCGTCCTGCACCTCCTCGGCGGATTTGCCCGCCATGACGGCCTCGCGCCCACGATAAAACCCTAGCTCGATCAGTCCGCTCAGGTCCGTGACCTTGCCCCCGGTGATATCGACAGCCCCGTCAGCACCTCCAAGACGCATCGAATAGGCGTTCAGAACCAAGGCGCCCGTGTCAATGTTCTCGATCTTGTATTGCGCCTCCCGCGCCCGCAGCCCCAGGAAATCCGATTTCAGGCGGTGCAGTTCCAAGCTCAGTGCGACCGGGTCGATATCTTCCGGCAAAGCGACGTCGTTCCCGACGCTGGGCACTGGGCGCGGCAGCAGGTTGTTCAGGCCATCATAGTCGATCCGGCTCAGGATTTCCTCGGTCGCTTCGCGCGACGCGTTGGCGTGAACCCTCAGGTGAACCTCATGGCCGAACCCGATCGACCCTTCGAGGTAGCGGAAGTGATAGGGCCGCTTGCCGTCATGTCCCAGCTTCTCGGTCAGTCCGAAACCACCCTTGACACCATAACCCACGTTGCGTTCGAAGGCATCCATCATGACACCGTCCATTGCGCTGGCCACGATACCGATAAGAGAATTCGAGCTGGGCCGCTCCACCAGCCGCACCTCGACGAACACCGTTTCCGTGCCGCGTTGGTAGATCCAGGATTGCTCGGCGCGCTCCTTCAGTTGCTTGACGTGGTCGCGGGCGTTCATTTGCTGAAGAAAACCCTTGCCGGTAGAGCTGCTCATCGCTCCGTCCAGCCCGGCCTCCGGCGGCAGGATCGCGCTGTCGTCACCCTCCAGCAGGGCACGCCGTTCCCATCCCTCGGGCGCGTCGGGCAGGTAGACCTGCCCACCCTGTCGCCAGCGGCTCTTGCGCTCTCGTTCGGCCTGTTCGGCCAGTTTCTCTTCCTTTGCTGAGGTGAACCTGTTCGGGATCGTTTCGATATAGGCGCCGGGCGTCATCTGCCCCAGCGAAAAGCCGGCCTTGTTAGACTGGTCGTAGTAATCGACACCGGCCAGGACGGTGCCGGCAGTCAGAACGAACCCGATGGAATAAGCGTTGATCATAACCTGCTCCGCAAAGTGTTTTGCAGGTGGTCATGCCAGCCAATTCGGGCAGGATTGGGATGGCTGCGGGGCTATTTCCCGGCGCGATCTATTCGCCCAGGGCAATACCTTCGCGCCGTGGATCGGCCCCGCCTTGCAAAATGTCCCCGATGGAGATCGCGTGCAGGCCCGACACAAGGACCTGCGGCGCCATTTCGAACCCCAGCGCCTCAAGCCCCGGCAACAGTTCCATCGCCGGCGTGCCCGCCTCGATGTCATAGGTGCCGAACCTGTTGACAAGATGGGGCAAATCTATCGCCGCCTGCACGTCGAGACCCCAGTCCAGATGCGCAATGATCGTCTTGGCGACGTAGCCGATAATGCGGCTGCCGCCGGGGCTGCCCACGGCCAGCACGGGCGCGCCATCCTCCATCACGATGGTCGGCGCCATGGACGATCGCGGCCGCTTTCCCGGTTCGACGCGGTTCGCGATCGGCCGCCCGTTCTCATGACTTTCAAAGGAGAAATCCGTCAACTCGTTGTTAAGCAGGAATCCCCGCACCATCAGGCGCGAGCCAAAAGCGTTCTCGATCGTCGTGGTCATCGAGGCCACGTTGCCGAAGCGGTCTACGATCGAGACGTGCGAGGTAGACGGAAGCTCGATCGAGACATCATCCGCGAAATCGAGCGCATGATCGAACTCCGGCTCCCCGGGCGCGACCTCTTGCAACGCCGCGTCGCGCTGCAGAAGTTCGGCACGATCCGCCAGGTAACCTGCGTCCAGCAACCCCTTCACCGGAACCGGCACGTAATCGCTGTCGGCCATGTAGCGGCCCCGGTCGGCAAAGGCGAGGCGGCTGGCATCCCCTATGAGCCGCCAGGCCTCGACGCTGCCCGGCCCGAGCGCCCCGATGTCGAATGGCTCCAGCAACCCCAGTATCTGCCCGACGGTCAACGCGCCCGAGGATGGAGGCCCCATCCCGCAGACATCGAAGCCACGGTAAGGCGCGCAGACCGCCGGACGCTCCTTGACGCGGTAGATCGCAAGGTCGACCGCCGACATCACGCCGGGATTGCCTTGCGCATTGGCGACGGTGGCGACGATGTCGGCCGCGATGTCGCCCGTGTAAAACGGCGCTGCGCCCTCTTCGGCAAAGCGTCGCAAGCTGTCGGCATAAGCCTGGTTCTTCAATAGGTCACCGGGTTGTACGCGCTGTCCGTCGGGGAAGAAATAGTCGCGCGTCGCCTCGAACCTGAAAAGGCGAATGGCGTCCTGGGCCACCATCGCGGCCAGCCGCGGCGACACCTCGAATCCGTCCTCGGCCAGCGCGATGGCTTCCGTAAACAGGCTTTCCCACGCGGCGTTTCCCCATTTGGCATGCGCCTCGGAAAGAAGTGCAGGCGTACCCGGAACACCCACCGACCGGCCCCCCACGACCGCATCGTAGAACGAAAGCGGCTCGCCCGCCTCATCATGGAACAGTGTCGGTGTCGCAGCCAGGGGCGCAGTTTCCCGGCCGTCGAGCGTTGTCAGTCCGCCGCTTTGTGCATCGTACCAAACCAGGAACGCCCCGCCGCCCAGGCCGGAACTTTGCGGTTCCACAAGGCCCAACACCAGTTGCACCGCCACCAGCGCATCCGCCGCCGTGCCGCCCTCGCGCAATACCCGCGCTCCGGCCTCGACCGCCAGCGGGTTGGCCGCGGCCACCATCCACTCCTGCGCCTCGACCGGGCGCCCGGCTTCTTTCGCCTCCAGCGCCGCCGCTCCGGTATCGGAGGTTACGACCGCGCCCACGCCTTCGCCCTCGGGCTGGAGTGCGTCGGCGGCCTGCTGGGCCGCCGCCATCCCGGCGAGACACAAGGCAAGACTGACAAGAAGCAGGCGCATGGACACTCTCCGGAGTTTCCGGCCCCAGCGGGGCCCTACAGCATCGACGGCACAACCTGGTCGGGCGGGCGGTGGCCGTCGTCGAAAGTCTTGATGTTCAGCAGAACCTTCTCGCCCATCTCCAGCCGACCCTCGACCGTGGCCGATCCCATATGCGGCAACAGGACCACGTTCTTCAACTCTCGCAGGCGCGGATTGATCGCGCTTGCATTCTCGTACACGTCCAGACCCGCGCCCGCGATCTCTCCGGCACGCAGCATCCGCGTCAGGGCGTTCTCGTCCACAACTTCACCCCGGCTGGTATTGACCAGGACCGCGTCCGGCTTCATCAGTTTCAGCCGCCGCGCGTTCATCAGGTGAAAGGTCGACGGCGTATGCGGGCAGTTGACGCTGAGCACGTCCATGCGAGCCACCATCTGATCGAGGCTTTCCCAGTAGGTCGCACCAAGCTCGTCCTCGATCTCGGACCGCAGGCGATGCCGGTTGTGATAATGCACCTGCATGCCGAATGCCGCGGCCCGCCGCGCCACCGCCTGCCCGATCCGTCCCATGCCCAGGATACCCAGGCGTCGTCCGGCGATGCGCCCGCCCAGCATGGCGGTCGGGGACCAGCCGGGCCAGTCCTCTTTCTGCATCATCGACAGCCCTTCGGGAATGCGCCGCGTCACGCTCAGGATCAGCGCCATGGTCATGTCGGCAGTGTCATCGGTAAGAACGCCGGGCGTGTTCGACACGAGGATGCCCCGCTGGCGCGCGGTATGAACATCGATGTGGTCGACCCCCGCGCCGTAATTCGCAATCAGCTTCAACCGCTCGCCCGCCTGTCCGATCAGCCCGCCGTCGATCTGATCGCTCAGCGTCGGCACCAGCACATCCGCCGTCCGGACCGCCTCGACGAGAGCCTCGCGGCTCATCGGCGTGTCATCCTCGCGCAGCGTGACGTCGAACAGTTCCTGCATGCGTCGCTCTACGACTTCCGGCAGGCGTCGCGTAACGACAACACTCAGTCGACCAGATGGCATGTAGCGTCTCCCCCGTCTTCCAATACGCGCTTTCTTCTGTACAGTGACGCAGGACGCCTCGGGGCACAAGAACCCCGGGTCAGATGAGTGAGCAGTATTGACACCATGAAACGGTTTTCCGCCTTGATCGGTGCCGCCATGATCGCGGCGCTGGGAGTGCCCGCCGTCGCTCAGGAAACAGAGCGCGGGCCTGTGACCAACCTACCCCTGCCGCGCTTCGTGTCGATGAAGGCCGCCGAAGGCAACGTGCGCCGCGGCCCCAGCCTGACGCACCGTATCGACTGGGTGTTCAAGCGCAGGGATCTGCCACTTGAAATCACCGCCGAACATGGCCACTGGCGCCGCGTGCGCGACCGCGATGGCCAGGGTGGCTGGATCCACTATTCGCTTTTGTCGGGCACCCGCACCGTGATCGTCGAGGACGAACTGGTCGATCTTCAATCCAAGCCCGATCCGGACGCGATGACCGTGGCGCAGCTGGAAATGGGCGTGGTGGCGCGCATAGATCGTTGCGCGATCGACTGGTGCAGGCTGATGGCCGGCGGCTACCGCGGCTGGGCCCGCAAGTCGGCCCTCTGGGGCGTGGAGCCGGGTGAAATTCTGGAGTGAGTCCGCAAGATCGGACAATCCCTGTCAAGCCGCCAAATAAATTCAACTCGGGCCTTGAACCACGCGAAAGAGCAGAGTAATTAGCGCGGCACTGTTGGGGTGTAGCCAAGTGGTAAGGCAGCGGTTTTTGGTACCGTGTACCGTAGGTTCGAATCCTACCACCCCAGCCACGCACTTCCAGCAATCCAGACCATGCAAGGTACGCCCGGTATTCGGCCGTGGTTTCAAAGCCTTGCCGGATGGCCGCGTTCCCCGAGACCGGAACGCACCGTGCGAATGGCCCGCAATTGCGTCAAAATCTCAGGTCGCCATTTTCGCCATACGAGGTTGAGAAGAGTGGGATCAGAGAGTCGCCAGAAGCTTACGCTGCTGGGTCCAGTCCGAGGGCAGGTCATGCCGCAGGCACCACTCGGATGTGAAGCCGATGGGTTGCCGGCCAGCCAAGACATCACGGATGATGTCCGGCGCGAGAAACGCGAGACCGACCAGTTGCTGAATGCGCCGCTTCGAGGTGTGGTCGCTGGCTGCGATCTTGGAGAAAGTCTCTCCAGCCTTGAGCCGCTCGACCCAGGCATGCGCCTTCGCTAAATTGCGTATCAGAGTGTCATCTGTGCCCGAAGGTGCATCGTTGAGGATGATCTTCGTCTCCACTCCGCGCTTGCGGATCTGGAAAGGAAAGCTTCTGTTGAGGCAGGTTTGATCGAGATCGTCCGGTGCAATGTTGATCAGATTTGACAGCGCCGCCGGCTCAAGCTGCAGGCCAAGCTGCCCGGGCATGATGTCGATCCGTTCCACCAGGCCGAGAAGCGTCGCGGCATCAGCATCGGCTGCGTGAGCGGCCAACGTTGCCGCATGCCGGCCGATGGCATCGGCGGACGCGCCCCGCACGAGCTTCGCCAAGAAACCATGCTCAGCAAGCATCGTCTGGACGAGTTTGGCGACTTTTGTTTCAATGTCCTCGGCAGGGAGGCGCCAACCATCGGGATGGGCCTGTCCAGCCTATTCGACCAGCCGATGCGAGATGTAGTATCGCAGCCGCACGCCTTTCCTCGTCTTTGAATGCGACGGCGTGAGCCGGTCCCCGGTCTCGTCGAATAGCTTTCTGAAGAGCAGGCTCTTGCGCCTGGCTGTTGAAGAGCGGCGACTGCGGGCGGCCCCTGCCTGAAGCTGCGTCTGCACCTTGTCCCAGCGGTCCGGTTCGATGATCGCTGGATGGGCCCCGTCGAAGACCTTGTCGCGGTGCCGGATCCGCCCGGCATAGATCGGGCTGGTCAGGATATGATGGATGTGACCGCGGTCAAAGGGCTTGCCGCCTGTCACCTGACCAGATGTGGTCTTCCGGCGTCGGCTTCTGAGACCCAGCCGGTCCGCCTCTTCCTTAACGGCGCGGACCGTGCCTAGCCGCTCGTAGAGATCGTAGAGCGTTCTGATCGCAGCGGCTTCGGCCGCATTGATCTTGAGCGTCCGGCCATCTGGATCGTATCCCACGGGGACCTGCCCGCCCATCCAGAGGCCCTTCCGTTTCGAGGCCGCGATCTTGTCCCGGATCCGCTCCGCCGTCACTTCACGCTCGAACTGGGCGAAAGACAGGAGCATGTTCAGCGTGAGCCGCCCCATGCTGGTGGCAGTGTTGAACGACTGGGTGACCGAGACGAAGGAGGCGCCGGCCTCATCCAGCACATCTACTATTTTCGCGAAGTCCGCGAGCGAGCGGGTGAGCCGGTCGATCTTGTAGACGACGATCTGGTCCGCCCGGCCCCCCTGCACATCGTTCAGGAGACGTTGCAAGGCTGGCCGCTTGAGTGAGCCACCGGAGAGGCCACCCTCGTCATAAGCATCAGGCAACATCACCCAGCCCTCGTGCTTCTGGCTGGTGATGTAGGCGCTGCAGGCGTCCCGCTGGGCATGGAGCGAGTTGAACTCCTGCTCCAGACCGTCCTCGGAACTCTTGCGGGTATATACGGCGCAGCGGATCTTCTTCATGCGCTGTCCCCTGCCCGGCCGTTGAGACCGAAGAAGCGCGGACCCGACCAGTTCGTTCCGGTGATGTGTTTCGCGATCGCCGTGAGCGATGACCAAGTGCGCCCATCGATACGATAGCCCGTGTCTGTCACCTCGACCTGGTAGGTCCGGCCGTTCCACTCCCGAACGAGATGGGCTCCAGGCTTGAGACTGCCACGCGAGGCCTCTGCAACCGGTTGACCTTCAGCAATACGCGCCAGGGACTTGCGCGTCACCGCGGACAATCCTCCATGGCGACGACACTGCGCGTCATAGGCCAGCGCCTTCACCATGAAGGTCACCGAGAGATACGGCGGAGGAGGAGATCCGAAGACCTCCCCCCAACGCGCCTTGACGTCGTCTCGCGCCGGATGCGGCTTACCTGGCATGGGTGGCCTCTGGGGAACCGGAGGTCTGTCGTTTGACGTCAGGCTCCGCCGTGATGCGGTATCGCGTCGGCTTGCCGTCCTCCAACTTTGTCGCCGCGATCTCGAAGCCAGCCTTCCGCAAACCGGTGAGCGCGGCGCGCGTTGTATGGCTCTGCCATCCCAGCTTCTTGCTGAGCGCCGCAATGTCGGACCCCGTCTTGCTTTGCAGCATCCGGATCAGGTGCGCCTTCTTCGTCGTTCGCCCTTTGGCTGACGTTGTCTTCTTCGGCTTTTGGGATTGCTGTGCGGTCATGATTGTCTCCTTTTGCTCGGTTCCAGGAGCGTGTTGCTCCTGCTACCGGGCAGAGCCCGGAGGTCCGGGCGGAGATCATGACGCGGGCGACTTGAGCGCGTCGGTGAAGACAGTACCGCTCTGTTGCCAGGCGAAGTCCAGTGGGAAATATGAAAGTCTGGCCAAAAAGTTCGGCAGTCTAAAATCGCGAGTTTGGGCGGATTGTGTTGAAAAACTCGGCGCAGCGAAATCCGCGCCAAAATATCGGAACGCTGTTCCCGGAAATGGCTGGTCAGGAAACGATGTTTGTAAAGAGGGCTTTTGAAGGGAAGAGGTTCTGAGGCTTTGACTGCTCTCGACCGGACAATGAGTTTTTCAACACAATCGGCGGATTCCTGACGTTCGCTGCGATTTCTTCCAATGGCGGCTTCGCAGCGTTTGCAAGACCTCCGATAATAAAGCGCGCCCAAACTCGACGGGGTCAAGGCGCGCCCTTCGCGGCAAGGCCGTCTTACTCTTTCGGCATCAGCGCGCGGATGGCGTACATGCCGTCCTCGCCTTTTTCGAGCATCATCATAACCTCGTCGCCATCTTCCACGTCGCCAATTTCAGCGCCGTCCAATACAGGCAAGTCCATTGTCATAGCAGGCCAGCCGATCTCGGCGATCGGCCCGTGGGAGATGTTCGCGGTGCCGTCACCTATGCTGTTGACCGTCGCCTCGGCATGGACGCCCGCCATGCCTGCGTGGGACTCGTCATGCATACCGTCGTGCGACTCGGTGCTCATGCCCTCGTGCGAGGACATGTCGTGACCGGAATGCGAGTCGTCGCTGGCCAGGGTAAGTGCCGGGGCGGCTGCGGCGAAGGCGAGGGAAAACAGGAATTGACGCATGTTGGTTCTCCTTTTGCGCATGTGGTGCCCGGTCATACACCGGGCTGGGGGGAGTGGAAGGGACGGACGGGCTGCAGCATTTGCCGATTGACCCGTCCCAGGGTGAAACGTTTCCAGATGACGAAGATCGACGGGATCACGAAGAGCGTCAGTACCGTCGCGGTTGCCATTCCTCCGATCATCGGCGCGGCGATGCGCTGCATCACCTCGGACCCAGTGCCGTCGCCATACATGATCGGTATGAGACCGGCGAAGATCGTGGCCACGGTCATCAGCTTAGGCCGCAGTCGCAGGAGCGCGCCTTCGAACACCGCCGTCTCGATGTCGTCGCGGTTGACCTCGCGGTCCTGTTCCTTGGCGGCCAGCACGCGCCGGTCCCAGGCAAGGTTGAGGTAGAGCAGCATCACGATGGCTGTCTCGACCGCCACGCCGGCGAGCGCGATGAAGCCCACCAGCACGGCAACCGACACGGCGTAGCCCAGATAGAAGATCAGCCACACGCCCCCGGCCAGCGCGACCGGCAGAGCCAGCAGGATGATCGCCACTTCCGTCACCCGGTTGAACGCCAGGAACAGCATCAGCGTGATGATCATTAGGGTCGCCGGGGCCACGAGGCCCAGCCGCTCCTGCACGCGCTCGATATACTCGTACTGGCCCGACCAGGCGATGGAATAGCCCGGCGGCAGCTCGACAGTGTTAGCCACCACCTGCTGCGCCTCGGCCACGTAGCTGCCAAGGTCGCGCCCCGCGATGTCGATGAAGACGAAGCCGGTGCGCCGGGCGTTTTCGGACCGGATCATGCCGGGGCCGTCGACCAGCTTGACCGCCGCCACGGCGCCCAGCGGGATATGCGCGCCCGAGGGCGTGACGACGGGCAGATCGTCCAGCCTGTCAGGGCTGTCCCGCCAGTCGCGCGGATAGCGCAGGTTGATCGGAAAGCGTTCCAGCCCTTCGACGGATTCCGCGATGGTCTGCCCGCCGATGGCCGTCTGCACCACCTCCTGCACATCCTCGATCGACAGAGCGTAACGGGCCGCCGCCGCGCGGTCGATGTCGATCTCGATGAACCGGCCGCCCACGGGGCGCTCGGCATAGGCCGAGGCGGTGCCGGGGATGTCGGCCACGGCCTGTTCGACCGACACGGCGATCTCTTCGATGACGTTCAGGTCCGCGCCCGAGACCTTGACCCCTACGGGTGTCTTCACCCCCGTGGCCAGCATATCGATCCGGTTCTTGATTGGCTGAATCCAGACATTGGTGACGCCGGGCACCTGAACGCGGGAGTCCAGTTCGTTGCGGATGTCGTCCATGCCGACACCCGGCCGCCACTCTTCCCGCGGTTTCAGTTGGATCGTCGTCTCGATCATGGTCAACGGCGCGGGGTCTGTCGCCGTGTCGGCCCGGCCCAGCTTGCCATGCACGGTTTCCACCTCTGGCACCTGCGCGATCATCCGGTTGGTCTGTTGCAGCACCTCCCGCGCCTTGCCGATAGAGACGCCGGGATAGAGCGACGGCATGTAGAGGAAATCGCCCTCGTTCAGTTCCGGCATGAACTCGGTGCCCAGCCGTTGCAGTGGGTGCGCCATCGAGAACACCAATGCGGCGGCCAGCAGGACCGTCGCCCGAGGCCAGGCCACGGCGGCATCGAGGAACGGTCGATAGATCCACTGGCAGGCCACATTCAGCGGGTTGCGCCGCTCCGCCACGATCTTGCCCCTTATGAAATAGCCCATCAGAACCGGCACCAGCGTGATCGACAGGATCGCGGCGCCGGCCATTGCGTAGGTTTTGGTGAAGGCCAAAGGCTTGAAGAGCCGCCCTTCCTGCGACTCCAGCACGAAGGCGGGAAGGAAGCTGATGGTGATGATCGCCAGCGAATAGAACAGCGCCGGTCCCACCTCGGCGGCCGCGTCGCGCGCGGCTTGCCATCGCTCGTCGGAGGACAGGCGCTTGCCCTCCATCTTGCGGTGCATAGCCTCGATCATCACCACTGCGGCATCCACCATCGCGCCGATGGCAATGGCGATCCCCCCCAGTGACATGATGTTGGCATTGACCCCTGCAGGCGCATCACGGCAAAGGCCGCCAGCACGCCCAATGGCAAAAAGAGAACGATCACCAGCGATGAGCGCAGGTGCAAAAGGAAGGCACCGCAGACAAGGATGACGACGATGAATTCCTCGGTCAGTTTCTTTTGCAGGTTGTCGATGGCCCGTTCGATCACGCCCGAGCGGTCGTAGGTGGTCACGATCTCCACCCCCTCGGGCAGCGAGCCGCGCAGCTCGTCGATCTTGTCTTCGACCGCATTGATCGTGGCAAGTGCGTTCTCGCCCCACCGCATGACGATCACCGCGCCCACCGCGTCGCCCTCGCCGTTGAATTCGCCCACGCCGCGCCGCATTTGCGGCCCCAGCCGGATCTCGGCCACGTCCCCCAGCGTGACAGCCGCGCCCCGGTCGTTGACCATCAGGGGGATCTCGGACAGGTCCTCGATACTGTCGACATAGCCGGTGGCTCGGACCATGTATTCGGCCTCGGCCATCTCAATCACGCTGCCGCCGCTTTCGCGGTTGGCCTCGCCGATGGCGGCGCGCAGGGTGGCCAGCGGGATGTCGAATGCGCGCAGCTTGTCGGGGTCGACGACCACCTGGTACTGCTTGACCATGCCGCCGATGGTGGCGACCTCGGAAACGCCCTCAATGGTCTGCAATTCGAATTTCAGGAACCAGTCCTGCAGCGTGCGCAGCTGCGACAGGTCATGCCCGCCGGTGCGGTCGACCAGCACGTACTGATAGATCCAGCCGACGCCTGTGGCATCCGGGCCAAGCTCGGGGTTCACGCCAGCCGGCAGGCGTGACTGCACCTGCGCGAGGTATTCCAGTACCCGCGACCGCGCCCAGTAAAGGTCGGTGCCATCCTCGAAGACGACATAGACATAGCTGTCGCCGAAAAAGGAAAACCCGCGCACGTCCACCGCCCCCGGCACCGACAGCATGGCGGTGGTGATCGGATAGGTGACCTGGTCCTCTACCACCTGCGGCGCCTGTCCGGCATAGGGTGTCTTGATGATGACCTGCACGTCCGAAAGATCGGGAATCGCATCGACCGGCGTGCTGCGCAGCGCCCAGACCCCGGCGGCCCCGAGGAACAGCGCCAGCACGATCACGATGAAGCGGTTGGCGACGGACCAGCGGATGATGGCGGGGATCATTGGCCCAACTCCACTGTTCCGGCGAGCGAGAGGGTCATGTCAGGCCCCTGCAGCAGCAAAAGCCCGGTTTCCTGCCCGACAGGCAAGCCTGCCGGATCGACATCCCCCGCGAGGGCGAAATCCATCGTCATCCCGGGCATGCCGATGTCGGCGATGGGGCCATGGGTGATATTGGCCATGCCCGCCTCGGCGTCGACGCTATTGATCGTGCCGGTGACGGTCATCGGTTCGGGTTTGGCCGCTACCGTCTCCAACACCATCGTCATCCCATCGGGCCGCAAGAAGGTCAGCATCACCTTCTGCTCCAAGGGCAACTCTACCGGGTCGAGCGCGTCGGTCAGGGCAAAGTCCATCGTCATGCCCGGCATCCCGATCTCGGCAATTGGGCCGTGGGCGATGGTCGCCATGCCGGTTTCGGCATCGACCGCCTCGATACGACCCTCAACGGTGATCGGTGGCGCTGCATCCTCTTGCGGTTCGGCCTGGGCCATATCGGGCGTTGTCTCGGCCTCCGCGCCCCCGGCCCTCACGGCCACGATGACGGCCATGCCGTCCTCTCCTGCGGACAGGTCGAAAGACACCGGCTCGCCCAGCGGGATCGCGGCGGTATCGACGCCCTGCACGTCAAGATCCATCTTCATCGCGGGCCAGCCAAGCGCCGGGATCGGATCGTGGCTGACGGTCAGCTTGCCCTCGGGCGTGACGGCATGAACCACGCCCTCGCCAGTGGCATCCACGCCGTCGTCCCGCCCCAGGCGCGTCAGCGCGATCAGCCCGTCGGCCCCGCGCACCGCCTCGAATTCCACGTCTTGCCCCTCGGTCAGGTCCTCAAGGTAGACATCCGAGCGCAGGGCAAACTCGGTTTCCATCGCGGGCCAGCCCAATGCCTCGATCGGTGCATGCGCGATCCGGGCGCGTCGCGTTTGAGTGTCCAGCGACAGCAGGACGCCCTTACCCATGGCTGGCTCCGCATCCGTAGGGGCAAAGCGCATCATCCCAGCGTTCAAGGCACTTTCGCTGTCAATCAGGAACTGCGCCGAAGCCACGACCTCGTCCCCCGGAGCCAACCCCTGCACGATCTCGGTGCGCCGTCCCTCGGCAAATCCGCCGCGCAGGCCGGTGGTGACCAGCCGGGGGCGAAAATTGCCGTCCGCCAACCTTAGGATCACACGCTCGGCGCGGCCGGTGCGGATCACCGCCTCGGACGGTACGGTCAGCGCCTGCCGCGCCTCGTTCGGCACAAGCGCCACCTTGGCAAACATGTTGGGCCGCAATAGACCCTCGTCATTGTCAAACCGCAGCCGCACCCGCAGCGTGCGCGTTTCGGCGTCCAGCTCGGGGAAGATATAGTCGATCTCGCCGGTAAAGACCTGGCCCGGCAGGTGATCGAACCTCGCCTCGGCGCGCATGTCGTCCGACAACAGCGTCATGTCCCGCTCGAACACGTCCACCAGCAACCAAACGGACGAGGTATCGGCTAGAGACATCGCCCGCGTGTCGGGCCTCAGGTACATGCCGTCGGCGGCGTCGAGCGCGAAGACCACGCCATCCTGCGGCGCATAGAACCGAACGCGCTGCGCCGGGCGTTCGGCCTGCGCCATCTCGTCGATCTGGCGCGCGCTGACACCGAAATTCATCAGCTTGGTCCGGGCGATCGCGATCTCGTCGGCATTGCCCGACCGCGTGGCGCGCAGAAGCTCGGAACTGGCGATGGTGATCTCGGGGGCGTAGAGTTCAAACAGCAGGTCGCCCTCGGAGACCTCGTCACCCACGGCGCGCAACTCCAGCTGCTCGATCCATCCTTCTACGCGGGTATGGATGTGGCTGGTCGCGTGTTCGTCGTAATCGACAAAGCCCACCGTCTCGATCCGGTGCGCGATGTCCTCGACCCGTGCGACGGCAGTGCGCACACCGATGGTGTTCACCTCGGCCGCCGACAGCGTCACCTCCTCGGGGTCGCCCGACGGCTCCTGTCCTTCGTAGACCGGCACGAGGTCCATGCCCATCGGAGACTTCCCCGGGCCGTCCTTGCGGAAATTTGGGTCCATCGGCGCGACCCAGTAGAGGATCTTGTCACCGTCGTCGCCCGCATCCATCGTCGGGGCCATCCGCTCACGCTCATACAGCACACCACCGGCGCCTCCAGCGGCCAGCGCCATGATCGCCAGCGCGAAATATCGTCCACGCATATCACATACCTGTCTCTTGGCGTCCCGCGGGCGCACCGCGGCAACAAGGGTGCCCGGACGCGACAAGGCGCCCGGACCATTCCGGTCAAGCGATCAGGAGTGTTTTGGGGGGTTTCTTGTCGCGCTCGGGTTCGGCCTGCGTCAGGCGTGCCTCAACGGATTGGGCGTAACTTGCCAGAAGAAGCTGCGGCTCGGGCTGAAGCGCAACGAAATCGGGACCTTCGGAGAAACAGCAGACAGTCATCGTGCAGGCTGCATGGCCCTTCTGCATCGGCGCATCCGTCTCGTCCATCGTCGGACAATCGCTGCCGGACTGGCCTGCGTGCTCCATCATGTGCGCGGGCTCGTCCACCGTCGCAGCACCGGCGGCGCCCATGCCAAACGAGCCCATGACGAAAATCGCCATGAGCACGACCATCAGGCATTTGGCAAGAACGGCACTCAGCTGTCTCATAAGCCGCGAAGATACCGGGCTTTCCAAGACTGTCCAGTCAAACCGTCGATTCCGTAAAAGTGACCGCCCCAATTTTTCGTGATCCGAAGATCCTTGACTGTTCCTTTGCAATTTTTTCCATCCAGCCTTGACCCTCCCGTGACTGGAACCTTTACGTAAGGTGCCACGGACAAGGAGACAGTCATGACCGGGCATGCAAACCACGATCACCCCCAGCATCACCATGATCACGGCCATGATGGTCCCGCCGGGGCCGTTACCGCGACCGACCCGGTCTGCGGCATGACCGTCCAGGTCACCGACAAGACCCGCACCGAAACCTATAATGGACGAAGTTTCCATTTCTGCTCCGACGGCTGCCAGGAGAAGTTTCGCAACGATCCCTATTTCTATGCGTCCGGCAACGCCGAAAAGGCCAAGGGCAATGTGGCGCAAGGCACGCAATGGACTTGCCCGATGCATCCCGAGATCATCCGGGACGAACCCGGCGCCTGCCCGATCTGCGGCATGGCGCTGGAGCCGATGGTGCCCAGCGACGAGCCAAGCGAGGAACTGACCGACTTTACGCGCCGCCTCTGGGTCAGTGCGGCGGCTGCTGTGCCCCTCATGGTGCTGACAATGGGTGAAATGGTCGGTCTCAACCTGCGCGACTGGCTGGGTCACCAACTGTCTGTGTATATCGAATTTGCGCTGGCCACGCCGATCGTCTTCTGGGCGGCGCTGCCGTTCTTCAAGCGCGGGGTCGACTCGATCCGCAACGTCTCGCCGAACATGTGGACGCTGATTTCGCTCGGCGTGGGCGCGGCCTATCTCTATTCGCTCTTCGCCACCTTCGCGCCGGGGATTTTTCCGCAGGAATACCGCATGGGCGACGGGGTCGGTACGTACTACGAGGCGGCCGTGGTCATCGTCACCCTGATCTTCGTGGGGCAGGTGCTGGAACTGCGCGCCCGCGAGCGCACGGGCGACGCGATCCGCGCATTGATGGACCTCGCGCCCAAGACGGCGCGGCGCATCCTGCCGGACGGTTCGGAATACGATGCGCCACTGGAAAACGTGGTCGAGGGCGACATGCTTCGCGTGCGTCCCGGTGACAGCGTGCCGGTCGATGCCGAGGTGATCGAGGGGCACTCGTCGGTCGATGAAAGCATGATCACGGGCGAGCCGGTGCCGGTGGAAAAGACCGAAGGCGATCAAGTCACCGGTGGCACGATCAACAAGAACGGAACCCTCGCCATCCGGGCCACGCAGGTAGGCGCCGATACCGTGCTGGCGCAGATCGTCGACATGGTCGCGGGCGCACGGCGCTCCAAGGCGCCGATCCAGGGCCTTGCCGACAAGGTGTCGGAGATCTTCGTGCCGACGGTCGTGGCCGTCGCCGTGATCGCCTTCGGCACCTGGCTGGCGGTCGGGCCGGACCCGGCGCTGGCCTTCGCCATCGTCTCGGCGGTTTCGGTGCTGATCATCGCCTGTCCCTGCGCGCTGGGTCTCGCCACCCCGATCTCGATCACCACCGCCGCCGGGCGCGGGGCACAAGCCGGCGTTCTGATCAAGGATGCGCAGGCGCTCGAGCGCATGTCCAAGGTCGACACGCTCATCGTCGACAAGACCGGCACCCTGACCGAGGGGCGACCGCGCCTGACCGATGTCGTCACCCTGTCGGATCGCAACGAGGACGACGTGCTGGCCGTCGCCGCCGCGCTGGAGATGGGCTCTGAGCACCCGTTGGCGGAGGCCATCGTGGCCGGCGCGCGAGACCGTGGGCTGAAACCCGCGCGTGCCAGCGATTTCGAGGCCGTAACCGGCAAGGGCGTAAGGGGCCGGGTCGATGAAAGCGACGTGGCGCTCGGCAATCCGGCGATGATGGACAGCCTCGGCGTAGATACAAGCGGCGCCGAAGAAAGTGCCGATACGCTCCGCGCCGAGGGCAAGACCGCGATGTTCATCGCCATCGGCGGTACCTTGGCAGGAGTCGTCGCCGTGGCCGACCCGATCAAGGACTCAACCGAAGCCGCAATCCGCGACCTGCATGGTCAGGGACTTCGGGTGATCATGGCGACAGGCGACAACCAGCGCACCGCCGAGGCGGTGGCTGCCAAGCTGGGTATCGACGACGTGCGCGCCGGCGTCCTGCCGGAGGACAAGAAAGCGCTGGTGGACGAGCTTCACGCCGCGGGCGCATTTGTGGCAATGGCCGGTGACGGCGTGAACGATGCACCCGCGCTAGCGGCGGCGGATGTGGGCATCGCGATGGGCACAGGCGCCGACGTGGCTGTGGAAAGCGCCGGCATCACGCTGCTCAGCGGGGATCTGACAGGGATCGTCCGGGCGCGCAAGCTGGCCCGCGCCACGCTGCGCAACATCAAGCAAAACCTGTTCTTCGCCTTCGTCTACAACGCCGCCGGCGTGCCGGTCGCGGCGGGTATCCTCTACCCGGTCTTCGGCCTCCTGCTCTCGCCAATGATCGCGGCGGCGGCGATGTCCCTGTCGTCAGTTTCGGTGATTGGCAATGCGCTTCGATTGCGCGGGGTAAGGCTCTGACCAACACTCGGTAACTGGAGCCGGACACGGCCTGCCGGCGACACGTCCGGCAGGCCTGATGTTCCATCATACCGACGTCAGTTGATTCCGTTGGCCTGCTGGACTTCGCGTACATAGGCGACGATCGCGTCCACGTCGCCGCGGGTCAGGCCCTCCTGCGGCGGCATGTTGCCGAACTTCCAGTGATGCGCGCGCACCCCGTTCTGCACCGCCAGGTGAAACGCCATGTCGCTGTGATGCGAAGGCTCATAGACCTTGTGAATCAACGGCGGTCCGTTGCCCATTCTGCCGGCTGCATTCGTGCCGTGGCACTCCGCACATGCAGCGTCGAAGGCCTTTTGCCCGATTTGCGCGGTCTGCGACAGTGTCTGGGGGAGAGCGACCTCCACCATGGCCGCACCCTCCGCCGGAACGACCCCGGTGCCGGAGGTGGTCTCGCCTCCGCCGGTGTCCATGAAATAGACCGCAGCGGCGCCGACAAGTGCCGCTACCGCGCCGATGATAAGCGTTCTGTTCATGGTCATTCCTTTCCGGACGCTGCCCCGTTCGGGGCGGCGTAAGTCATCGTAGAGGGGTCTTCATCCAGCAGGTACGCGGCCATCGCTTCGCGGTCGGCCTGAGACAGCCAGGCGGTTCCGTCGCGCACTACCTCGCCCATGCCGGTGCCGAACGTGTCGCCATCCGGCATTACGCCCGACTTCAGCCCGAAGGCCAGCGAGGACACGGTCCAGCCTGACTCGCGCAGGTCACCGGGTCGGATCGGTGGAGCCTTGCCTCCATCCGGCAGGTCGTCGCTCCCAGAGAGATATTGCTCAGGTCGCCGCCCACCCAGAAGGTTGCGGTCGGTATGGCACGCGCCGCAATGGGCCAGGCCGTTGACCAGCCAACGCCCCCGGTTCCAGGCATCGGACCTGTCGGCATCCGCCGCCGTCGCCGGGCCCTCGGCATAGGCCGCCCGCCACAGCTTCAGCCCAAAGCGCAGGTTGAACGGAAAAGCGATCTCGTTCCCGCCCGCCGTCACTTCCTGAGGTCCCACGCCTTGGAAAGCCGCCCATAGGTCGGCGATGTCCTGGTCGCTCAGGTGGCCGTAGAAGGCATAGGGAAAGGCCGGGTAGTAGGGATCGCCGTCTGGGGCCACGCCCTGTCGCACGGCGCGTGCGAAGTCGCCGATCGTCCAAGCGCCGATACCCGCCGTTTTGTGGGGGGTGATGTTGGGCGGCACGAACCGGCCAAAACCGGTTTCGATGGGCGCCCCGCCGGTCAGGGCGGGACGGCCGGAGCCGGGATCGGAATGGCAGGCAATGCAGCCCCCGGCCCGGGCGAGGTAGGCGCCCCTTTGGGCGTCACCTTCGCGCTCGGTCAGGTCGGGCGCTTCACCGATCGGCCAGACGGCCAGCGACGCACCGCCCAGCCCCGCCAGCGCGGCGAGGCCGAAAAGAACACGAAAACTGCGGCGCATGGTCAGTCGTCGTCCTGCCGATAGCGATCATGACAGGCCGAACAGGTCTGCGTGACCATCATGAAGGCCCCGTCGGCGGGCATCTGACCTATATGCTCGGCGCTGATCCCTTCGGCCACGGCGCCGTCGCCCATCATCATGCCACCGCCCATCATGCCGGAGCTGTCCCCCATCATGTTGCCGCCCATCATCCCGGACTGGCCGCTCATCATGTGGCCGTCGCCATGCAGGCCGTTGCCCGAGGCAAGGGCAAGCCCTTGCGCCGCCGTTTCCAGCTGGGTTGCGAGGGTGGTGAAGCGGTCCCATTCCTCCCACGTGCGCGGCAGGGTTTCGGACGGGTGCTCATTCGAGCCCTCCGGGAACTTGCCGGTCATGGCCTTGCCCGCCTCTGTGGCTATGGACTGCGCGGCCTCTCGCACGGCGGCTTCGTCATAGCCGGCCTCGCCGGACATCATCGGTTTGATGCGCTTGATCGCGTCCCCCATGTATTTCATCGCGTCCATCCGCTCCTTGACCACGCCAGTGGCGCCCGAATGCGCGAATGCTGCGGCTGAAAGGCTCGCGATGGCGGCCCCGCCAAGTACCAATTGTCTGAATGTCATTCCTGATTTCCTTTGATCCGATAGAGTATACCCCGATTTCCATCGGTCAGGCGCGTGGCGGGGGCGGGTCGGTCGCCGAAGAGATCGAAGCATACCGCACAGTCGCGAACCCGCGCCCGATCGTGCCCAACTGGACCTCGATCGGGGTCATATCCGAACTGGCTTGCAGGAATTGTACGACGCATGTGCCGGCCGTGTGACAACAGGTATCTTCGGCCAGAACCCCGCCAGCCGGGGACTGCTCCTGTGCGACCACTGCGGGCAGGTGACTGTCATTACCGTGCGCATACGCGGGCATAGCCATAGCTGCGTAGAACACAACAAAGGCAATCATCACGTATGCGGCGGAAAAGACCATGCGGTCTGTGCAGACTGTCATCTTGGAAATGATGTCTCCTGATCGCATGGCATGTCAACATACTGAGAGCGAAACAGCGGTGTACTTGAGCTCATAGCCTGAAGTTTCACGCACACAGGCATGGAGATTTCAGCTTGCTTGAGTGAATGGAAACGCCAGCTGACGGCAGAGAGCGGCCAATTGGCGCAACGCTAACAAACGGCTGCTCTGGGCCGGGAGCGTTCATGCGACGTTGATCCGACCAGGGTCGGCTCGGCGGGACTTTCCGGACCTTCGCTGAAGTGAGAGTGATAGCCGCGAAATCGGCCCTTACCGGACTTTCAGCAAAGCCGCAACGAAAGGCGGCTGCAAGCCCAAACGCACAGAGGTGTGCCAAGTCAAGCTTACCTGTTCAGCGACGCGCTCACCTCAGCCCATCAGGGCCGTTCCCCCCATCCAAAGGCCCATGGCAACCATCATCACGTTCTCGGTCAGCGAGACGAAACCCAAGGGAACGTTCGACGCCCCGCCCACGCAGGCACATTTCAGCTCGCGCTTGTCGATGTAGACCGCCTTGAACACGCTCGCCGAGCCGATGGTGCCGATGAACAGCGCCACGGGGGACGAGATCCACGTCAGCGCGCCCGCCGTCATCAGGATGCCCGCCAGCGCCTCGCCGAACGGATAGACCTTGCCATAGGGCACCCAGCTCCGGGCCAGCAAGTCGTAGTTCAGAAACATGGTCGAAAAGCTCTCGATGTCCTGCAGCTTCTGGATCGCGAGGATCGTCATCGACAGCGTGATGAACCATTCCAGCGCGCGGACCGACAAGATCGTGCCGTACTGGTGCCACGACAGGCCCAACGCCAGCAGGGCGGCGACGGAAAAGATCGCAATCACAGGCTGGTAGCTGGTGTCGCTCTGCTCCTCTTTCGGCGGGTCGAGGTCGAAATGCACTCGCAGGTCATCATAGCCGCCGATGCGTTCGCCATTGATGAAGGTCTGCGGTGTGGTCTTCATCCCGTGCTTTTCGAGGAAGGCATCGGTTTCCTCGCGGGTCTCCAGGTGGTGGTCCTCGACCGTGTAACCCTGCCGTTCCAGCAGGTCCTTGGATTTGAGGCCAAACGGGCAGAGGTGATCCGGCATGACCATGCGATAGAGCGTGGCGGATTGCGTGTCCTTCGGCATCATTGCTCTCCTTCGCAGCTGTACTGACCACGGAACCCGGCGTGATAGCCGGGCTCGGCCGTGACGATCAGGTCCTGCAGGTCATCGCCCTTACGGACCTCGGCGGTCATGGGCTCGGCGGCGAAGCTGTCGGTCTGCACGCCGCCCGATTGCAGGTCGAGACGTACGAGATCGCCGCTAATCTTCATCACCGCCGCATCGGCGCCCACGGCCAGCACCGCCGGGCTGGACGCCGTGTAAGTGAAGCGGCAGGTTGCGCCGTTGGGCAGTACCTTGGCGATGTCGTCGTCGGTCATGAATTCCGGGTCGACCTTGGCGATGACCTCTGTCGACAGCGCCTGTTCGGCATCGACCACCTGAGGCTCGGGGGCAGGCTGGGCGGGCGCGGCCTCGCCATCGGCGGAAATGTCGGCAATCAGATAGCGCATCTCGGCTATTTCCTTGTCCTGCGCAAAGGCGATGTCTTCGGCCAGCGTCTGCACGCGCGGATCGGTCAGTTGAGACCGGGACGAGGTCATGATGGCGATGGAATGGTGCGGGATCATTGCCCGCATGAACGACCGGTCCTGCACGGTCACCTGGCTTCGTACGAGCCAGAGGCTGAGCGCGAAGACGATCACCGACCCGACGAATATCGCCGCGTTCACCGCCTTGCTGGGATACATCGCCATCATGAATCCCATCATGACGAAAGCCATCGTGGCCCCCATCAGGATCGCCATGTAGGCGCGCGTCTCGGAAAAGAAGACATGCCCCCACAGGTACGTGTTCAGATACATCAGAACGAACATCACGAGGGTGGATGTCGCGATCATTGCAAAGAACCTGGTGTAGGTCATGGGGCCTCCGTCAGTCCGGCGTTTGCCTTACTAACGAACTTCCAGCGCCGGAAGGTTCCATCCGGGCCGCCGGGATCTTTTGGACCTGCCCCGCCTAACCTCTATCCGCTCGGCACGCGTACTCCAGACTACATCGCCCGTTTCTCCGCCCTTCACGACGGATGCCGCGCGAAGCATCAATGTCGTAGTAGGGCTCGTTGCGGACCTTCTCTGCAGGCGCAACTTTCAGTGATATGCTCTATTTCCAACGTCAGGTTGGCGTTGAGGCAGGGAGTGGCGGATCGGAGTATTCGCCGGCGGCTTGGCATATCCCACCTCGTAGTCGGCGTCAGTTTTCTGGACCGGCAGCTTGATCTTCTTGTTCGTCATTCCGCGGCCTCCAGCGTCACTTCGGCCGGCTGCCAGCCACAGACCATCTGCACAGCCTCGTCCTTGGCGTAGGCTTCCCACCTGGCCAAGATACGATCGCAATAGATCGGATCCAGTTCGCATAGATACCCGTCCGTGCTGGCCCAGCTCGAACGTGTTGATATGCGCGGCCTTGCCTTTCTTGAACACGAATATCAACTCATGGCGCGAGCGATAAAAGGTCCCCATCCCGCCATTGTCCTTGGCCCAGACGATCAGGTTCTTCAGTTCGTCATAGACCCCTGCGCCGCGGCCAGCATCTCCGACATGTGCCGCCAGTCCATGCATAGATAATGGATCGATCCGTCGACGCTGTGATCCGCCATGTTCTGGAAACCGTTTCAGCGAAGCACAGATCGTTGGCATCCTGAAGGAGTACCAGGCACGCATGTCGGCCGGTGACCTGTGCTGCAAGCACGGGATCAGCGATGCGACCTTCTACAATTGACGGGGCAAGTACGGCGGAATGGAGGTTGCCGATTCCAGGCGGCTGAAGGCTCTAGAGGCCGAGAACGCGAAGCTGGAGAAGATGCTCGCTCAACAGATGATGGGCGTCGCCACGCTGAAAGAGATGCTCGGTAAAAACTACTGAGGCCCGGCTTGAGGAGGAAGGCCGTGGACTGGGCCATGAAGAGCAAGGGTTAAAATCAGCGGCGGGCCTGTGCGTTAGCCGGAGTAAGTCCGCGCGCCTAGGGTGCGTCGCCGCCCCTTCTTTATTCTCGCATCCGTCAACTCGATCCTGCGATCTGACTGGCCGCACGTCTACGCGCAGCGAGCCTCTCTCGGTTGATTGCTATCGCATCCGCGCCGAAAGCTTTTCCGGTTGCGGCGTCTGGCGGTTCAGAAGGTGCAGCAACTCGACCTGATTGCACGTGCTCGTCTTTGAGAAAACAGAACTTAGATGGGTACGAACCGTTGCCGGCGCCACAGACAGAGCCTTCGCAATCACGTTGACGGTCATCCCATCCTTCAGCAAAGTGCACACGCGGAATTCTGAACGGCTCAGTTGTGCTGGATTCTCGATATCGAGTATGGCGACATCGCTTTCTCCGGAGGCATTGATGCAGGTGAAATTTCTTTTCCGCGCCAGTGTTTTCGAGACTAGCCCCGAAAGACGCTTGTGCCAGCACGAGGCCAGTGTGCTCGCCAGCATCGTCAGAAGGTCGACATCGTGCTGGGCTGGCGTTTGGCGAAAATGAAACTCCAGAACATCGACGCGCCGGGTTGTCTTCTCCAGCGGACAGACGGCGACTTCCGAAACGTGCACCATCAGCGCGCCCGAAACGGGATTGATCGCCGTGTCCTTGGAAAGGTCCGACAGTTTCCAGACCGACCCGTTTCTGGCCGTCGCCAGCCAGTCTCCGAAAAGTTGCCGCGCGCAGGTACGTGGTTGCTGAGGCCACGCGCCTCCGTCCTGAAGCGTGCAGCGTGCCACGTATTTCGTCGTTTTGTCCGTAAGGGAAACCCGTGCGATCAAGGCGACGTCGGCTTTAACGAGCCGCATCAACCGTTTCAGAATATCGCCCAGGTCACCTTTCCCGTTAAGCGCTTGCGTCCAGTCCGCAACGAGTCCGAAACTTTCGGACGCGGGCGCACGACCAATAAAACTGGTCACCATAAACCTACTCCCCGTCCCCTCCCGCAACAGCAGGCGGGTCGACACGTGGCCCCCAACCACGGCCGCTATTTTCTGTGGACAAAATCGACTTGGCAATAATTATGGCGAATTTTCGGCAAAGCGTAAGAGAGGGAATTCGTCGCAAAACGGCTCGAGGACATTGAAATATTGAAGTTTTATAACGCACCCTGTTGTTCCGGATCCTGCGGTGAACTTGCGCGATCAGCGTGCGATCCTGTAAACAAAGCCCCTGTTTTGCCACAATCGGTTCCACTTTCTGTCCTTTTGTCGCGTTGCCCACCCGCGGCAATTCCTGAAAGTGATTCGTTTTTCGGACGGTGGTCGAGTTCCGCGACATGCAACGTTTTCCCTAAGGAGGAGACCGTCATTTTCACGGCGCAATTTTAAAGGGAATTTTCACTTCGTTTGACGGAAGCGGGGACGCCGTCCGAGCCGGTAATCTGTTTCTCACCTGCGGCAGGCTTCTGCCAGGCTTCTTCCCGGTTTGTCTCCGGGTTCATTCAGCAAAATCCTTAAGGGGGAAACATGATCAAACTTTTCAAAAAGTTCGCCAAGGACGAAAGCGGCGCAGCCATCGTCGAGTATGGCCTCGCGCTTCTGGTGACCGCATCCATCGCGGTCGGTGCATTTCAATACCTCGGCACAACGACCAACACGAACGTGACGGGCGCGTGCGCCGCTCTTGGCAGCGAGAACTGCTAAGGCATCCGCTTTCGCCAATAGAAACCGTCCTGCGCCGTCGCTTTGCCGTACCGGCGCGGGACAAACCCGGAGACGGCGGATGCACCGCTTGATCGGGACGAGAATTTCAAGACTTTTCACTGGAGATTGACATGCGCGCCAAGCCGATCATCACGACGCTCTTTGGACTCGCGATCGCGGCGGGTTCCGTATTCCTCGCCAAGGATCACCTGCTGTCCGAGGCGGACCACGCCAACGCAACGCCGGCATCCGACATTGTCGAGATCTACGTCGCCCGCTCGGAGATTGCGTTTGGACAGGCCATCGAGGGCCACCTGGTCACCCTTCACAAATGGCCGCGCGAGGCTTTGCCCGTCGGGGCCTTCTACGACATCGCCAGCCTCGTGCCAGCCGACCGTGAACAGCAGCGCCGGGCCAAGGGCCGTTTCTTTCCCGGCGAGGTGATGCTGGCCTCAAAGGTGTCGGAGTTCGGTGAAAAGGTCACCCTTGTTCAGAAACTAGGCGAGAACACGCGCGCCATGGCGATCAAGGTCGACGCGGTGACAGCGGTGGGTGGTTTTGTGACGCCGGGCGACTTCGTCGACATAGTCCTGACCCAGGGTGCACAGCTGGAACTGCGCGCAGTCACTATTCTTCAGAACATTCGCGTGATCGGCGTCGATCAGCAATCAGAGGAACTGAACGATCAGCCTGAAGTGGCCCGCACCATCACCGTCGAAGTGACGCCTGAACAAGGCCAGCGACTGGCGCTGGCCCAGAAGGCCGGAACGCTTAGCCTGACGCTCAGAACACTCGAAGGGGTCGAAGACAAGCCGATGGAAATGGTCCGCCTGCGTGACCTTCTGCAAGAAGAAGGCCCGGTCGAGAAGGTCGAAGTGCAGCCGACCGTGCGTGTGCGTCGCGGGACCGAGTCCGAGATCGTGACGATCATCCGCAACCCTGTCGAACCGAAACCGATCCTCGAGCCGGAGATCGTTCTCGATCCTGCGAAGACGGTGGAGCCGACGCAAAGCATCCAACTGCCGGTAAGAGATGACGCCGAAAAAGCGGCGCCCGTGCAACTCAACCCGCGCATCCGGCCGATCAGCCTGACGCAGATCCTTGGGCAGTGAGCAGGCAAAGATGCAAACCTCGATCTTCATCAAGCGGTTCCTCGGAGAGGAGTGCGGCACCGTCGCCATCCTTTGGGGCACATCGCTGGTCGCGTTCTTGGGCTTTCTGGCGATTACGCTGGATGTCGGTCGGCTGAACGCGACACATGCGGAATTGCAGGCCTTCGCCGATAATGTCGCGCTGGCAGCGGCGGGCGAGCTCGATGGCCGGAACGATGCGATCACGAGATCGCAGAATGCTGCGGCCAACATGATCAGTGACAGCCAGACTTTCGCAGCCGGCACCGGAACCTTGTCCGGCGCGACGGATTACACGCTCACATATCACTCGGCTCTGCCCGCGTCGGACCTGACGCCGCTGGGCGCCGACATCACGACCGATCCCAACGAGGCGAAATTCGTTCAGGTCGTCGTGACACCGAAATCGCTGAGCATGAGCTTGGCCTCTGGCCTGGACAAGATGTTGGGCGGCAAGGGCATCACGGCCGCGCAGGTGTCGGCCGAAGCAGTCGCGGGGTTCACTCAGGCGGCCTGCGATATCTCGCCGCTGATGTTCTGCCTGCCTTCCAACTGGGAAAGCACCCTGGATATCGGCGATCAGATCTTGCTGCGCAGCGGTGGCAACGGGGCGGATTGGGGCCCGGGCAATTTCGGCTTCATAGACCTTTCTGCGTTCGAAGACTCATCCGGTGTCTGCGCCGACGAGGGCGGCAACAAACTGGCCTGCCTCATTGCGGCGCAAAGCCAGATCACACAGTGCGTCCTGACCAATGGCATCTCGACGGAGCCCGGCCAGAAGGTCGGCATCACGAACGCGGCCTTCAACGTGCGGTTCGATATTTATCGCGCGGTTCTGAACGGAGAAAAGAACAATCCGGACTTCGCACCGGCCCCGAACGTCATCAAGGGGATCAAGAAGAACGGCGGCGGCGCCTGCATTCAGGGCAACGAGGAACTGACCGGCGACACCATTGCTCTGGGCCGTGACCTGTGCATGGGCACGCAGACGTGCGGCGGAAACAACCGGTTCGGCGACGGGACGTGGGATCGCGCGGGATATCTCAACAAGAACCATGACCTCGCCGACGGAACGGCGGACGGGATTGGCAGCGACGCTCATCTGCCGGCGCTGTCCGGTACGAACACGCAATATGCCGGCACGCGCTTCGGCATGTACCTGCGCGAGATCGCCTACGGGGATTCGAACCCGTACGCGCCGCCCAATGCGAGTGCCATTCTAAATCCCGCGCTGTCCGAGACCGGGCGTCCGATCTGTTCGAATGCCACGCCCGGTGGTCCTGAGCGGCGGGTCATCACCGCAGCCGGTATCGACTGTGCGAAAACCAAGATCAGTGGCGCGACAACCGGCGTGCCGGTGACCAAGTTCGTCAACGTCTTCCTGACAGAGCCGGTCGGCGATGACGGAGCCTCGCCGCCCAGCTTCGATATCCACGGCGAGGTCGTCGGCTTTCCCGACATTCTTGGCGCCGGCGGCGCGTCCGGCGGCTTCGGCGGTATCTTCCGCGATGTCGTGCAGTTGTACCGGTGAAGGAGCGCGCGATCATGCACCGGTCACCGGCCCTTTCCGCAAGACGCTTCACCGCCGATGAGGACGGCGCCATCTTGGTCGAATTCGGGATCGTTCTGCCGATCATGCTGCTGTTCCTGGCTTTGACCGTCGAAGCCGGACGCATGATGTGGTCCTACCAGTCGGTCATCGCCGGTGTGCGCGATGCGGGGCGTTACATGGCCCGGGTGACCCCTGCTGATATATGCGACTCAGGTGGCAGTGTGTCCGCCTTGGCGCCAAAGCTGAAGGATATCGTCGAAAAGGATATCGGCGGCACGGTGATCTTCCCGTCGAAGGTCAAGGTGAACTCCGTCACGGCCAGCTATTCTTGCGTCACCGGTACTTACCGCGTCAGCCCGGCCCCGGTGGGCCGTGTCAGCGCGAATGTCACCATTCACTTCCCGCTGGGGGGCATTCTGGATCTTTTCGGCAATGCGATTTCCACCGTCACGACCGACGTCGCCGACAGTTCGCGGATCTTCGGACAATGACGGGCGCATGTCATATGCCCCGCGTTATCTTGCAGTGGGTCAAAGCGTTCCTGGCGGATCGGTCCGGCGGTGTGCTGGTTGAATTCGCGCTGGTCGTGTCGCTGTTTCTGTTCCTTTTCTCGGCGCTTCTGGATTTCGGGCGTCTGTCCTACAGCGGCGTGACCGCCCAAAATGCGGCGCAGCTAGCGGCGCGGCTGGCAATTGTCCGACCCCGGCCTGCGCCGGGGTTCCGCAGACGCATCAGCGGGGCACCGCCACTCCCGCGCCGCGGTTCGGAACATCCTGCAGCGCGGCAAGCGGGACCTGCGCCGCGGTCGCCACTATCTCTTGCGACGGCAGCGCGACAGACGCGACCGCGTCGGAAATCTGGGTCCGGATCAACCGGCTGCTGCCGGTCGGAACGACGATTGATGCGGTGGAATTTTCCTATGCCTTCGATCCCAATCTCGGATTTCTCGGCGGGCCCTACACGCCGATGGTCACGGTGTCGCTCGACCTCGACAATTTTCAGTTCGTCTCGCCGCTGGCAAGCCTGGCCAATGCGGCCGGTGCCACCAACAGCAACATCGGATCGGTGGCCACCTATTCGGATTTCAGCGTCTCGCTGCCGGCGGAAGATCTAGCGGAAGGAGAGTCAGGATGAAAAACAAAACGCGCCTGGACGGCAAATCCCGTTCCCTGTTGGTCGTATCCCAAAGGACCGCGTTCGCGGAAATCATCAGCGAGGTTTTCCCGGCGGACGATACCATGACGATAACCAATTCAAGCGAAAGCTTCACCGCCATGAACGGCCGCGCGGTTAATCTGGTCTTCGACCACGACGTGGTGATCCTCGAGGCGGACCCCGATGACGAACACGAAGTCGGTGCGATAAAGGACCTGCTGTCGCAGCGCCGCGGCGACACGATATTCCTGGCGCTCACCAATTCGGACATATCCATCGCCAAGGCGCGAAAGCTGCGTGAGATCGGGGTCGACGAGGTTCTGCCCCTGTCCATCGACGGGGAGGGGCTGAAAGCCGTCGTAGAGGAGCAGATAAAGGGAAGGCAGGTCCCGGCGCAGATGACGCATGATGGTCCCGCCGCCCTTGGAAAGGTGATCCCGGTCACCCAGGCCCGGGGCGGTGTCGGCGCCACAACCGTTGCGGTGAACCTCGCCTGTGCCCTCGCGGCGAACCGGTCGAGCCTCTTCCGCAAGTCGGCGCGCAACCGCGTGGTACTTCTGGATTTCGACCTGCAATTCGGCAACGCGAACGTATATCTCGATTTCGAGGATAACGGCGGGTTCCTGCAGATCATCGAGGCACTGGATGAACCGGATGATCATTTCCTTGTTTCGACCCTGCAAAAAAACGCTCTGGGCGTTGACGTTCTGTGCTCGCCACGTCCCATCGTGCCGCTGCAGTCGCTGCGCGCGGATCTGATCGAAAGCATAATCACACTTCTGAAAAAGCGGTACGATTACATCGTCGTCGACCTTCCGCGCGCAGTGGTGGATTGGGTCGAGCCGATCCTGAAGCAAGCCACGCAGCTTGTGCTGGTCACAGATACCAGCGTGCCCTGCGTGCGGCACGCGCGTCGCTTGATTGACCTTTACCGCGAGGAAAATGTCGGTCTGCCGGTCGAGATCGTGATCAACCGAGACCGCAAGCCCATGATCAAGTCCGATCATGTGCGCGAGGCGGAAAAGGTGCTGGAAACGAAATTCCGTCACTGGATCCCGGACAATCCGAAACTGGCGCGTACCGCCGTGAATCTCGGGCGTCCGGTTGCCGACCTCAAGCCGCGCTCGGACATGGGCAAGGCGCTGGCGAAGGTGGCGACAACCGTCGCCACCGAAGAACAAGTCATCAGAAAAGCCAAACGATAGGGGGAACTGCCGTGTTCAAGGAATACCGTTCGCGGCGCGCCGAGGCGCAGCCAAATGTGCTCAAGCTGGAACGCAAGGTCGAGGCCCCCGTGCCCAAGGACGTACGCCCGGTGGAGGAAGACACCGATCTTCAGGCGCATCTGGAACTGAAAAGCCGCCTGCACAGTGAATTGCTGGACCGGCTGAACCTCGCGCTGATCGACAAGGTCGAACGGTCGGAACTCAAGCGTCAGATCGCTTCGCTTGTCACCGGCCTGGTCGAGGCCGAAGGCGTCTACATGCGGTCCGAGGCCTTTTCCGCGCTGGTCGAGGAACTGATCCACGAGGTCATGGGGCTCGGCCCGCTTGAACCGCTGCTGGAGGACCCCACGATCAACGACATTCTCGTCAACTCCTTCGACAAGATCTACGTGGAACGCTACGGTCTGCTGGAACGCTCGAAGGCCCGGTTTCGCGACGAACGGCACCTTTTGCGCATCATCGACAAGATTGTCACCAAGGTCGGTCGCCGCATCGACGAGTCCCAGCCGTGGGTCGATGCGCGTCTCGAGGATGGCAGCCGCGTGAACGCGATCATCCGCCCGTGTTCCGTGGACGGCCCGGCGCTGTCGATCCGCAAATTCGCGCGCACGCCCCTGACGATTCAGACGCTCGTCGGTCAGGGCAGCCTGAACCAACAGGCCGCGAGGTTGCTCGAGGCGCTGGTCGACGCCCGCCTCAACATCCTGATTTCGGGCGGCACAGGATCGGGGAAAACCACGCTTCTCAACGCCATGTCGTCTTTCATCGACACAAAGCAGCGCATCGTGACGATCGAGGACGCGGCGGAACTGCAATTGCAACAGGAACACGTGGTGCGGCTGGAAACCAGACCTGCAAATGCCGAGGGGCAGGGCGTCATTACCCAGCGCGACCTTGTGCGCAACGCCCTCAGGATGCGGCCCGACCGCATCATCGTGGGCGAGGTCCGTGGATCGGAATGTTTCGACATGCTGCAGGCCATGAACACGGGCCACGAAGGATCGATGACGACGGTACACGCCAACTCTGCCCGCGATGCGCTAGGCCGCGTTGAACAGATGGTCACGATGATGGGCGCAGAACTGCCGATCAAGACCATCCGGTCGCAGATCGCCTCGGCCATTCATATCGTCGTGCAACTGAACCGGATGAGTGACGGCAGCCGCCGCGTCGTCAGCATTTCCGAGATCACAGGCATGGAAAACGATACAATCACCATGCAGGACATCTTCGTCTACAAGCGGCGCGGCAAGGCCGAAACGGGGGCCGTGCTGGGAGACTTCATGCCCACCGGAATCCGCCCGCATTGCTTCGATCAACTCGTCTCGGCGGGCGTCAAGGTGAACACCGACATGTTCAAGCGGGTGGAGATGTAAGCATGTTCGATCTGCAACCCTTCACGGTCAATATCATCGTCTATATCTGCGTCTTTCTCGGCGTGCTTCTAGCCTACGAGGGATTGCAGCAGCTTGTGTTTCGTCGTGAAACGCAGTCCGAGGCGCGCAACCGGCGGATGAAGATGATCAAGCGCGGCGCCACGTCCGAGGATGTGCTGAAACTTCTGCGCGATCCGGCCTTGCTTGGCCCCACGCAGAAGGGCGAGTTTTATGCCCGCCTTCGCCGTTTGCTGGTGCAGGCGGGCCTGTCGATCGCCCCGGTCTGGATCATCATTTGCATGGGGGTATCGCGGCGGTCGCCTATGTGGCGGGGTCCCGGTTTCTGCCGCCGCTTCCGACCGCTGGCATCAGCACCGCACTGGCGGTCGCCTTGCCCCTGCTGGTCCTGCTTCAAATGAAAACCGCCCGTCTCAAGAAACTGACGCAGCAATTGCCGGACGCGCTCGACCTCATGTCGCGCGGTTTGAAAGTGGGACATCCCGTCGCCGTCACCGTCGGCAGCGTGGCCACCGACATGCCGGACCCGGTCGGATCGGAATTCGGCGTCATCGCCGACCAGATCAATTTCGGCGACGACATCGGAACCGCGTTCCACGATTTCGCCAGACGAGTCGGAACCGAAGACGCAAATTATCTGGCGGTCGCCATCGGCATTCAGCGCGGTACCGGCGGCAATCTGGGTCGCATCCTGAACGTGCTGTCTCAGGTCATCCGCGACCGGTATACGATGCGCAAGAAAATCAAGGCTATTTCAGCCGAAGGACGGCTCAGCGGGCTTATCCTCACGTTTCTGCCGGTGGTGATCTATCTTTCGATCGAGCTCAGCACGCCGACCTTTTACGGCGACGTGCGCAACGATGACCTTTATCCGTTCTTCGCGCTGACGATCGTTGGCCTCGTACTTCTGCAAGGCCTGCTTCTGCGACGTCTCGTGGCGTTCAAATTCTGAGGGGCTTGATCCGATGGACGTGCTGGAGGATTTCATTCGTACCCTAGGCGCGACGCCTGAATATCTGATCCTGGCCGGGATCGGGGCCAGCGCCTTTGCGATCGTCTACGGCCTTTCGGGCATGCTGGCCGGACCCGCGCCCGAAACCCGCCGGATGCGCGCCGGCAGCGTAAACCGTGCGTACGACGAGGATTTCGACCTGATCCAGGGCGACGACAGCGACCCGCATGGCATGTTGCAGGCTTTCGTGCCGTCCTCGCGCGAGGAACGGTCGAAAATCGGCAAGCAACTGCAGCGCGCGGGCATCAAGCGCAAGAACGCGGTGCGCACGTTCTACGCCTTCCGGGCCCTCGTGGGCGTCACCCTTCCGGCGCTTTTCGTCGCGGCCATGGCCCTGCCGCCGGAAATCCAGTTTTGGCTTCAGATCGCGCAAGCACTGCAAAGCCTGACCTGGATCAACGCGATGCAGATCTTGACCGCGCTAATGGTGGTTGGGTTTTACGGCCCGTCATTGTGGCTGCGCGCCAAGATCCGCAAGCGGGTGGAGGCGATCGAGCACAGCCTGCCAAACGCGCTCGACCTGCTGCAGGTCGCGATGGAGGCCGGCCTGGGCTTCGACGCCGCCATGGTGCGCGTGTCGCACGAGCTGGCCTACGCCGCGCCGGAGATTTCGCAGGAATTCATGATCCTGCAACTGGAGCTTCAGGCCGGCAAGGAACGGCAGGCCGCCTTGCTGGACATGGCCGACCGCGTGGGCGTCGAAGAGCTGGCCTCCTTCGCCAACGTCATACTTCAGTCCAACCATTTCGGCACAGGCGTGTCGACAGCGCTGGAGCGGTTTTCTAAGGACATGCGGCTGGACCGCGAGCTGCGCGCGCAGGAGAAGGCCAATCGCCTGCCGGTACAGATGTCCGCGGTGATGGCGCTTTGCATGATGCCGGTGCTGCTGTTGATCTGCCTGGCTCCGATGCTGATCCGCTGGGTCAACATGTTCGGCTGACTGGAAATTCTGAAAGAGCGGTGCGCATCGCTCTCCTTCCGTCCGCGGGCCGGAATGAGCAGCCTGATCTGATTGGTACAGTTTTATTGTTAGTGCATGGTTCGCCTTTGGTCCATTGGAACGGAATAGGGTGCGATTTTAGGAAACCGAGCCGCGCTGCGGCGAAGCGATAGATCTCAGAGAGTAATCTCGACGTTTGCGTATGCCGCTGATGCAGCGGCCCGGCTCGTTCGCATTGGAGACATCCGAGCAGCTTCGCTTTTCGTGGTTGCGGCGAATGGCAGCTTTGGCGGGCCACAACGCAGCACTGGACATGGATGTCGAATGGCAGAAATGGGCCGTTCTTGACACTCGTCAGAATGGGCGGAAAGTGGACATTCGCTGCATCCAGCACGAACGTCCGGATTGCGGGCGAAGCTGCCGTCCGCGCAGTTCATGGCAATGGCCGCTTCCAGCCCGAAGCGGACATGGTGCGGGACGCATGAGGTAGCAAAAGCGGACGCAAGCGCTACGCTGTTGGAAAGGTCGAGATGCGGAAAAGCTATGCTTAATAGATTTGCCTTCAAAGACCCGTCTCAATCCGAAGGGTAGCCGCTGGTATTGCTTAGGGTCTGCTTTCACTGACTTTCACCTCGCCGGTTGCGAACTGGTGAACCTGCAAACCTTTCATACTCTGTCACCAGTGAATTTGGTCTGTTACCAATCGAGTCGCTTACGAAATGAAACGCCTCAAACGTCAAAGTTCTCCCGAGAAGGTTGTCTGCGTGATTTGACGCAGAAGCACTTCTCTGAGCCGGCAAGGTTTTTTCGTAAGGCGGCACTTATTCTATATTTTTGCGCCGGACTCTCGGAAGAAAGCAAGCATCTCGTCGCTCAACAGTCCTTTCCCTGTGGCCATCTGCATTAATTCAAATGCACAACCCGAGTTTACCTCAACGACTACTGGTCCATCCTTGGTCAACGCAATATCGGTTGAGCCATACCTGTTCGCCCCATGCAGAAGCGCAATTTGTTCGTTCAGCGCCCTCAATTCCGACCACATGGGCAGTTGCTCACCAATTAGCTTGCGCGCAGAACCTGGCAGGCTGTCGTATTCAACGCGGGTCCCGTCCTGTGCGTCTACAATCGTCAAGACCGTTCCGGTCTCAGGGTCCAACTGACTCAGCAGATTGCCTGGCCGCCAAAAGTTATCGGCCACGTTACTATGCATTGGAAGCTTCAGCGCGGTGAAGGGAACGTTCAGTCCGTTCTTACCGATCAGGTTTAGCGATCGTACAGTCCCTATCGCACCTGTGAGGCCATCAAAAAAACTGTGCGGGGTTAGGCATTCTTGGATCAGGTAGCTCTGGTCACCAAAGACCTTTTCCGACAATTCCTCAAATGTAACCGGGTCCTGACCTTCGATCAGAATATGAGAATCGGTACAGCCGTTGATGCGGAATGCGCCTGCGCTCCACATGCCCCTCATCGGCTTGGCGAAAAGAGGTAAAGCCGGTCCTGCGGCAAAGAATGACCTGAGGTCTTCCGCCGTTCCCAACTTCGGTACATCGGGAAAGCTTCGCGGCCCTTGGTCGAAAACAGCGGCGATTACAGGAACGGGCAGACCGTGCCGGCTCAAAAAGCTTGAGGACAACCATTTGTCTTCAGTGACTGCCCACCAACTTGTGTCATTGCATGCGTTGGAGATAGGCCAATGGATGTGGGCTGAAACAAACCGAGAGCGATCCTCTTCGCTCCAGCGTTTTTTGTCGTAGAGTTCATAGAGCATGTATTCGTAGAACCGAAGCTTGCCTCGCCCGCGCTTCAGTTTCCTGTAGTCAAGCCAGATAGATAGAGGATTTATGCCACTGCTTCGGGCTGCTCGAACGAGAGCTGCGGAGCGACCTCAATCTGCTGCTTGCTGCCGATCAAGCCAACGTCATGTGCATGCGCCGTCATTTTTGCCCCGTCCTTCGACTTTCCATGATATGAATAACACTGAACGAACTACCCGAGAAAAAAGGTGACGAGTTTGGCGTAATTTGGGCGTTCTAGAGTTCTTGTATTGGCAAGCATCCTCTCCTTCGGACTTGATTCCGCCGGACACAGCACGAATGGTCGCTGTCGGGAAACGAGCCAAACTTTGCAAACTCCGCTTCCTGCGCATTGCTGCCCTTCGCGCGTCGCGCAGCATCATTGAATTTGGGCTCGAACCGTACATTCGCTGCGATATAGAAGAATGGCCGAAATGCAGAACGTAGCGGCCATTGGCAGCAGCATTTGCAGTTATGAACTCGATCAGGACGTTCGCCGCAATGTGCAAAAATTCAGCAACGCGGATGAAGCAGACGTTGGGTTAGCGGCGATTTATAGACGCGCCGTCTTCTCCTAGCAAGAGACGCTATAACCAACACTCAATAGCAACAAGCACGCGCCGAAATAGGGCATTTGCCCAATCTTGCGGAATTTCGCAATAAACGAGTGACCGGAAGGGCCTTGGTTTGTTCAGTTCCACATATGAAGTACCGTTGCCCACGAGCCGTCGCCTTGGCGCTTATGGATCGTGACAACCTTCCCGCCGTAATCTTTGCCGTCACCGCCGACGCCTGACCAGTCTCCGGTCATATAGACCATGGCATCGGTGCCTTGAACTTGCGAAACCGCAATGGAGTGCTGGCCGAAACCGCTGTCGATGAAGCTTTGGAACAGTGCTTCAATCTCCTCGCGGCCATCCTTTACTGTGCCGTCTCCAGTTACGACCCGGGCATCCTCAGCATACATTGCTGCCACCGCATCGGCGTCGCCCTGATTGAATGCTCTGTCCCAGGCCGCGCTGAGTTCCTCGATCTTAGCCGACATATCTTCGGCCCCAGCGGGTTGAGAAAGTGCGGCGGTCAGCGCAACTACGGCAGCAGCATAGCGAATTTGAAGTATCTGGATCATTAGAAAAGCCCTCCCTTTTCAAGCCTGCATTGATGCAAAGCTTGTGCGAGCAATACTAACATAAAACGGGTCGCAAGTCTTAAGCGCGACCGAAGCAAAATCAGCGGCCTATCTCCATTTCGGGCTTAATACCAAGCTCTACCGGGCCGCGAACCTAAGTCTGCTGCCCAACATCGACCAACTTGGTCTGCTTACGCTTTGACCTCAGCCGACTGCACCGTGCGGCACTTCCAACTATAAACCTGCCAAACAGGATTTTCAGAGGCCCACTTGGCCATCACCGGCTGCGCACCCATCATGCAGGCCATCAAAGATACGTCGTAAAAGAGTAATTCTCTTTCTAGGCATTCGGACGGATCGAAAAGTCGACAAGTCAAGAAAACGAGTTCAACCATCGCCATCTCCCAGTAAATCAATACCAAAGTATTAACACACTAGCGATTTCATTGCACTCAACCTGCGGTTCAAACCGTTTGCGCAAATCAAACCTCCGAGGAGTTGGGTTTCAAAGTGACCCACTACCAAAACTGGGCATACCCACGTTCTCATTGGCGAAATTGTCTTTAGACGCGAGAAAAGTAGCTTGGACCGAAGATAGAGAGCAAACGCTTGAAGAGGTAGAGGAGGACCATACAAGGGGTCAACGCTTAAGGTTCTATTGAAATCGTAGAAAGCCGACGTTCGTCTAGCGTGCAGCAATCAACATGTTGGGCTCGAACCGTACATTCGCTGCGATATAGAAGAATGGCCGAAATGCGGAACGTAGCGGCCATTGGCAGCGACGATGTCGAAGGCAGCTTACGATGCTGTTATCTCCAATATTGACAGCCGTAATTATACTCCAGCACACTCACGGGATGAAAAATGATATTGCAACTTGTGGCTGCGGTAAGGCTCAAGTGACAGTGACTGCTATGCCGTCCAGCAGGTTCAGGTGCCATTGCACAATCTGCCAGAATGTCTATGCGTCTGGCTTCGCAGATGTGCTTGTCTTTCGGCGCGGGCAGGTGAAACCCGTTGATTGGGACCAGATCAAATGGACCCGCACCAAATCGGTAACACCTCTTCGGAGAGGGCTCTGTATCCGCTGCAATGAACCTGTAATTGCACATTTCTATGGTATTCTCGCGTTCATGCCCGCGCGAACCTTGCCGGAAATGTCACTGCCCAAGATCAGCAAGGACATCTACTATGACACCCGTATCAGCGCCGTTCTTGACGATGTACCAAAGTCGTCAGGCCTGATCGCTGCCTATGCGAGTCTGACCATTCCATTTCTGAAAGTGTTACTCAGCCCGGGTCGGCCCTTGCCCGCATAGCGCGCCCGCGCATGGCGCACCCCGTGATCGCACCTCGGGTATTCTGGGTCGGTAACCGCGTGGCCCGCCCCTGGATAGTCCGAAAGTTTTTGTCAGTTCTCAATCCAGCCATTAATTCGGACTGCAGCATTTGCAGTTATGCACTCGATCAGGACGTTCGCCGCAATGTGCAAAAATTCAGCAACGCGGATGAAGCAGACGTTGGGTTAGCGGCGATTTATAGACGCACCGTCTTCCCCTAGCAAGAGACGCTATAACCAACACTCAATAGCAACAAGCACGCGCCGAAATAGGGCATTTGCCCAATCTTGCGGAATTTCGCAATAAACGAGTGACCGGAGGGGCCTTGGTTTGTTCAGTTCCACATATAAAGTACCGTTGCCCACGAGCCGTCGCCTTGGCGCTTATGGATCGTGACAACCTTCCCGCCGTAATCTTTGCCGTCACCGCCGACGCCTGACCAGTCTCCGGTCATCAACATGTTGGGCTCAAAACAGACTTTCGCTACAAGGTTCGTGAAGGTCGGTACTACGGGACAAAGCAGACGGTGCCGAGATCTGCTTGCTGGAGCTTCTAAGCGCCCCGCCCGCTGCAAGGCCCACCCATGCAGACTTGATCTGTGTCCGGAACGGCAGCACCCTGTCTTTGTGGTCAATTCATTTGCGGAGAAGTCTGTCATGCAGCCAAGGTTTTTTGGGTCTGAGGCTCAGCAGCGCATGCAAGAGATCGCGTATGCGTTATCCCCATTGCTGAAGGATGATCCTGCATACGGCAGCGAAGGTCGCATGTGGGGCATTGATGGACCCGAGCTTGCCGACTTGGACAAGGTGGCCTCACTCGCATCGCTGCAAGGCGCTACGGTCAACCACTACGTCTCCAAATCCCGAGAAGCAGGGTTTGCCAAGGAATATGCAGACCGTGGTTTTGCGAATGATCGATGGGACCAGTTCATGGGGCGGCGCGAATGTCTTGAAATCTGCTCTGACTATATCGCCGACTTCAAGCTGCCAGATAGCTATGAACTGCATCACATCGGCACCGAGACACCGACACGCATCCTCGATGCCCTCGAGGAAACGGCAGTAGCCTGCGGGGTACTGCCGCCAATGACGCCGGTCCTTTTCGGGCGGTTGCGCAATGCCGCTTATTTCTGCCTTGAGGCCCCCGACGGCGGCGTTGCAGCCTGTGCCGGCGCTTGCCTGCGCAACCACCCTGCGAGCCGCTTTGGTAAGGCTTCATGGTGGGGCATGCTTGCCACGCGTGACCAGGACCGCGGTCAGAGCCTGTCGCTCTATCTCGGTGCGCTGGCCGCTCTCCACATGAACGAGACTTTTGGTGTCGAGGAGTTTTATACCGGCGTGCGGTCCGACAATGCCGTATCGCGCCATGTCTGCCGGAAACTGGGTGTCCGTGACAGCGAGTATGCCTGCCTCGCCATTCTCAACCCGTCTTCATTCGGCGAAGGTGGATATACCAAGTAACACTTGCCGGGAGCTTCTTTTCTCTAGCTTTCGGGACAGTTCCTGCAAATTGAAACAAAGTCCGCATCGGGCTCAGAGCGGCCATGCGGCGTTGCAGAACAGAGTCCTCATGTTACGCCAGATGCATGTCCGCTAACGATCTTGAAGCCCCACTGCTTTGCGACTGCAGAGAATAACGGCTTCCCGCCCTGTCCGGCCGGAAACAACATTCCGAAGATACATTTTCGAGCTGCGCCCTAACCTTTCAATACCCAATCCTTTCCACCAACTTTTCGATGATTTCCAGCACCCGATCGACCTGCTGCAAGTCTTCTTCCATGCGAGCCCTGACTTTGGCGTCATCCTCGGCCCTGATGTCCTCAAGCAACTCGTCTCGCTCTTCTTCGAACATCGTCTTCCGTCCAAGCCAGAGCTCGAGCTGCGCCTTTTCTTCTTTCGTGGCTGGCCCTTGGATGCGCGCCTCGGCCGTGTTCATGTCGATCTTGACCTGGTCGGGATGCGGCACAGGCTCCGGCAGATCCGTAATACCCAACCGCCGCCGGCGATCCAATTCCCGCTCCCACTCGATCTTGTAGTCGAGCGCGGTACTGAACCACTCGTCCGCAAGTTCCTTGTTTTGCCGCTCTGTCGCACTGAGCATTTCCGCAAAGAGCCGCTGCGAGCGATGCAGCCCCTTGGCCGCGTTGACCGCAAGGGATCGAACAACGGCCTGGGCCATAGGGATCGTCACGTTGCGACCCCGTCCCGGACCGTGATGCCGCGGTAGGCCTCATCCAGGATAATGCCTTTCAGGCGTTCCTCGTTGAGCCTCGGGCGTTTGTTCTTCGCGCCCTTGGGGCGGCCTTTCGGATTGCCGGATTGGCCGGGTTTGAACCGCGTATTCGCCGGCGGCTTGGCATATCCCACCTCGTAGTCGGCATCAGTTTTCTGGACCGGCAGCTTGATCTTCTTGTCCGTCATTCCGCGGCCTCCAGCGCCACGGCCGCCGGCTGCCACCCGCACATCACCTGCTCTGCCTCATCCTTGGCATAGGCTTCCCACCTTGCGAGAATGCGGTCGCAATAGATCGGATCCAGTTCGCAAAGATACCCCCGGCGGCCGGTCTTCTCGGCGGCGATCAAGGTCGACCCCGAGCCGCCAAAGAGATCCAGCACGATCTCACCGCGACCCGAGACATCGCGGATCGCGTCGGCGATCATCTGCACGGGCTTGACCGTCGGGTGCAGCGCAAGCTCGTCCATCCGCCCTGCGTGCCGGCTGTTGGCCCCGCGATATTCCCAGACATTGGTGCGGTACCGCCCGTGCTGACCCAGCTCGAACGTGTTGACATGCGCGGCCTTGCCTTTCTTGAAGACGAAGATCAACTCGTGGCGCGAGCGATAGAACGTGCCCATGCCGCCATTGTCCTTGGCCCAGACGATCAGGTTCTTCAGTTCGTCATAGACCCCTGCCCCGCTGCCAGCATCTCCGACATGTGCCGCCAGTCCATGCAGAGATAATGGATCGAGCCATCGACGCTGCGATCCGCCATGTTCCGGAAGGCGCGCTCCAGGAACCCGGTAAATTCCGAGGCCATCATCTCGCCCGAGGCCGTGGCGAACTCGCGGTGCTGGATCTTGCCGGAATTCCCCACATGACCGTCGATCTTCACGTTGTAGGGCGGATCACTGAACACCATCCGCGCGAGTTCTCCGCCCATCAGGCGCTCGACGACCCTTTCCTCCAGGGCATCACCGCAAACCAGCCGATGTGGCCCCAACTGCCACACGTCGCCTTCCCGCACCCGGGACGCAGTCTCGCCAGGCAACAGATCATCCTCGGGATCGCCCGGCTCTTCGGGCGCAACGCTGGCCAGCACACCGTCGATCTCCGGTATGGAGAAGCCGGTGATGGAGACATCAAAGTCGAGATCCGCCGACATCAGCGCGCCGAGCTCCGCCGCGAGCAGGTCCTCGTCCCAGCCGGCGTTCAAGGCGAGCTTGTTGTCAGCCAGAACGTAAGCCCGCTTCTCGTCTTCACTCATGTAGTCGAGACGAAGGCACGGCACCTCATCGCGTCCCAGCAACCTGGCCGCTTCGACGCGGCCATGGCCTGCCAGGATCGTCCTTCGCTCGTCTATCAGGACAGGGTTCGTGAACCCGAAGGTCTCGATACTCTCCGCAATCTGGCGCACCTGCTTCTTCGAATGCGTCCGGGCATTGCGCGCCCAGGGTTTGGGATCGCTGATCGCGATCAGTTCTATTTCTGCGTGGGCCATGTCCGGCTCCTTTCTTGTTCCGCTCGAAGGTCGATCGCAAGAATCGACCGCCGTCGTAAGATACATCAAGCGACTGGCCATTCGTAAAGCGCGGGTGTATCGTGTCGTTCGACACATCAAACGGGAGAGCGGATATGGGGATCGGAGAACGTCTGTTCAGCCTGCGTCAGAAGAGCGGCCAGTCCCTGCAACAGGTGGCAAATTCGGTTGGCGTATCGAAAGCGCATGTCTGGGAACTCGAGAAGGGACGCACGAGCAATCCCTCCTTTGAACTTGTCCAGAAGCTGGCACGGCATTTCGGGGTGTCGATCGACACGCTCGTGGGCAATGCAGACGAGCCCGATGCCGCCGCTTTGCAGATCGAACGCCTGCATCGCGGGTTTGAAAATTTGTCCGACGGAGACCGGGCCGTCGTCGAGGACATGATCAAGTCCCTTAGAACACGGGCGCAGAAAGCGGGCTGACGCGTGAAGCTCGACAGGATTGATTTCTTTGACATCCGCCAGCCCGACCGGTTGGCGAAGGCTATCCACACGCAGATGGGCGATCTTGTCTTGCCGGTGCCCGTGGAGGACATCGCGACCGCCTTGGATATCTCCGAAGTCCGGACTGGCAGCTTTGATGGGTTCGAGGGCATGCTGCTGACGGATCAGGCACGCAGCATCGGCGCGATCCTCGCCAATACCCGCGGCGGGTTCCGCCGGGCGAGGTTCACGATCGCGCATGAACTGGGGCACTTCCTGTTGGAGCATCACGTGCTGTCTTCGGAAGCGGGTTTCCGGTGTCGCGCACAGGACCTGAAAGAAACCCGCGAAGGCCGCCGGCACCAAAAACAGGAGACCCAGGCCAACCAGTTCGCGATCGGTCTCCTCGCTCCCGTCAAAGCGCTCGACGAGATGCTTTCCAGCGAGCCAGATTTGCAGGACGCCGTGCGCCTGTGTGTGGCATTCGACATCAGCGTAGAGGCGTGCGTTCGGAGAATGATTGAGCGACGGCCGGAGCCACTTGCTGCTGTTTGGTCGAAGGATGGCCAAGTTAGGTATTGGGACAAAAATAACGGCTTCCCCTTTGTCCAGCTTAGGAAGGGAGATCGTCTGCCCCAGACCACGCAAGCCTTCCGCGTGCACGCGAGCAGTAAGTCGGGCTTTACGGATTTCTCGGAGTCTCCGCCCATGGCCTGGACCAGCCGCGACGATATCGAGATATTTGAGCAGACGCGCCGATCACCGTCCGGACATGCTGTGACCCTGCTCTGGGCCGACACGCCTGGGCCAGACGACCTCGACGAGGAACCGGACCCCTATCATCGCGAACTCGGCGAGCCAGGGTTTCGATAGCGTGCTGCGTTGAGATCGGCATTCCGTGTAACCTCAAGAATATTTCCCTGATCACTCGTGATTTTTCCCTGATGCGCGCGGCAAAATTCCCTGTTTTTGCAGGAACAGGGAATTGCGGCCTAACTCATTAATAAAGCGAACTACATCCGGGCCGAAATAAGCTGATCAGCCCGAAAACCCGCCTCCAATCGTTAGATTTCCCTGTAAATTCCCTGTAAATCGGGGTTTCGGACCCGAGACCGGATAGCCGGAGACTGGCCGCACAGCCACGCACTTCCTGCAATCCAGACCATGCAAGGTAGACTCGGCACTCTGCCGTGGTTTCAAAGCCTTGCGGGATGGCCGCGTTCCCTGAGACCAGAATGCACGGCGTGTGCCCTCTGTGATCTCGAAACGCACCGACCTCTGCGTCTTGCTTTGGATGACCGAAGCGCGCTCCTTCACTTGGCCGGAGGCATAGACGTCGCTCACCTTGAGCTTTACCAGATCACACCCTCGCAGTTTGCTGTCGATGGCGAGGTTGAACAGAGCCAGGCCCCGGTGGTTCTCGGCGATCTCAAGACGAACGCGAATGGCCCAAACGTGCTTGGGCAGCAAGGGTCACTTCTGGCCGATAACACGGCCTTTGTTCCAAGCGGGTCTGCAGGCTCGAATTGTAGGTAAGTTCGCAATTGTCATGGCGGTTACTCCGATCCGCCACTCCCTGCCTCAACGCCAACCCGACGTTGGCAATAGAGCATATCACCGAAAGTTGCGCCTGCAGAGAAGGTTCGCAACGAGCCCTCTTTACCGATTTTCTGTACCGAAGCTACAGTCCGGTTTCGGGAAGTAGATACCTGAAGCTCGGTAGGACCGGCCCTGAGCAGTCATTGGCAAGCTCGAAACGCCATGTCCGCTGTGCTGATCGGAAATGCGTCGCTTCAACCTGATCGCTTACAATGGGACCGTGATAGACACGAACTTCACGGGGGCCTTGTCCTAGGTGTATGACACACAATACCCGTCCGCCTGGACGACAGACTGAGCCCGCACCACATCGCCCCCGGAGGCCACCATCCGTTTCTCGATCACCATCCTTCTGATCCTCGTCCTGTCCGCCGTCGGCCTGACATACGAGATCGCCGCCGGTCGTGTCCTCGCGCCCTTCTTCGGAACCTCGCTCCTGACCTGGACCACTGTCATCGCCACGGTGCTTGGCGGCTTCTCTCTCGGCAGCGCCCTGGGCGGCTTCGTGGCAGAACGTCCCCGGGCCGTTGCAATTGGGAATGTCCGCGCCGCGCTGATCGCAACGGCGGTTCTCATGGCCGTGTCGCCGACGCTGCTCAGTGCATTCCATGCCTCCGGCGCGCGGGGCACCTGGGGGATGATCATCACCGTGCTCGTTGTCTTCTTCCCGGCCTCGGTCGCCGTGACCCTGCCGTCACCGCTGCTGGCCAAGTTCGCCATCGAGGCGCGGCCGGGCCGCGAGGGCTCGTCGCTGGGCATCGTCATGGCCGCCGGATCGGTCGGCGCGATCTTTGGTGCCATCCTCGCCGGCTTCGTCACGCTTCCGCTGATCGGCTCGACCATGACCTTCGCCGCCTGCGGTGCGGCGGCGCTCCTCTGCCTGCCGTTCCTTCGTGGAGGGAAGCCGGGCGACAAGGGCATCACCGTAGCCGCCGTCGGGTTCGTCGCCTTCGCGGGGATTGCAGCCCCCCCGTCATGCCAGTTCGAGTCCGGTCTGTCCTGCCTCCATGTGGAAAAGCGCGGGCCGGAGGTGCGGCTGATCTCGGACGGCATCATGCAAGCCTCCGAACGGCGCGTGCCGCCCGGCGCCGCGGACAATACCGTCGGACTCGGGCTCAGATACACCGAGTGGCTCTGGTCCCGGATGCAGCGCGACCTCGGCACCGCACCGTCGGTTCTGTTCATCGGTGGCGGCGGCTACACGCTCCCCACGAAGCTACTGGAGACACGCCCGGATGCGTCCGCCGTGGCCGTCGAAATCGACCCCTTGGTGACCGAGGTCGTGCGAACGCACATGCCCCGCGCCAGCCAGATGATTGCCCGGGCCGGTTACGATGCTTCCGATTCCGCCGAAGCCACCAACGGGCGCCTCGGCCTCGTGCATGCCGATGGCCGAGTCTACCTGAACGAGACGGAACGACGCTTCGACGCCGTGGTGATGGACGCGTTCTCCTCGAACTCCGTCCCCGCGCACCTGGTCACCTTGGAGACGTTCGCCCGCCTGCGCGACATCGTCGACGGGCCAATATATGTGAACCTGATCGATACCGAGGACGGCCCGCTGGCGCGTGGGGTCAACGCGATCCTGCGGGACCTTTTCCCCCATGTGGAGGTCGTCAACGGTGCGTTGAACCAGCGCGATCGGGGGAACATCTTGTTCGTTGCGTCCGACACGCCGGTGCGCCCCTTGGCGGGGCTCCCGGAAGGATACAGACGCACGACCATTTCGGAAGCGCGGGCGTTCACCGATGACAGAGGGTGGACTGGGCATCGTTAAAAACGGTTAAATCTAAAGCGATCAGATAGATACCGGATTCGTCCGCCGAAGCAACGAAAGTCGGGAATCCACCCTCCTGGCGGATCGAACGGCCCAAAGCGGTAGTTCACGACATTCGCAGCGAATGTCCGACGCGAGCGCATCAGACATCTCAGGTCAGTCGCGGCGAGCTTAACACCTGTAAAACGTCGCTGCGCCGACCCCGTGCTTCGGATGGGAGCGCGTTCAAAGTTTGCCAGGCTCTCCCAGAAAAGGCGATCGTAAAAGATATTGTCCATCGCCGCAGGTCGAACATCGTTTTTTTACGCTGCGTTGTCGGTCAATGACTTATCATCCAAGGGCGGGAGGAAGGGAAACTCTTGGAACCGTCCGCGCGGCGGAGTGTGCGACTGGGTAGCTTTTTTGAGCTTGCAGAGCAGCACGAACAGCCGGGTCCATGGGACTTGGTGGATTTGGGCGCGTGCTGGCTGCGTTCGTTTGTCGCCATCGCGGCACGCTTGCTTCCTTCCATGTTGGCAAACGCCGGGGCGCGCAACAGAACGCGCGGGGCGGTTGCCTCACAGGTGGGGCAGGCGCAAGGTTTGTCGAAGTCCGCCATCGCGGCAAAATCGGTGAAGGGACCGCATTCAGGGCAGCTGTAGTCATAGTAAGGCATTGAAATCTCCGCGCAACTGGATCGACGGGCCACGTCAGTGGCCCGTCTGGCAATCGGGGTCTCAGAGGTCTGGGGCCAACGGGATATCGACCGAGCCATCCAGATGCTTGGTCGGTCCGTCCGAGCCCGGCATGATGTCGAAATCGAAGATCTCGTTCGGCAGCCAGAGCGTGGCACAGGCGTTGGGAATGTCCACCACACCCGAGATATGCCCCTGCACCGGTGCGGTTCCGAGGATCGCGTAGGCCTGTGCTCCGGTATAGCCGAACTTCTTGAGGTACTCGATCGCATTCAGGCACGCCTGGCGATAGGCGACGTGCACGTCGAGGTAATGCTGCTCGCCGCTTTCATCGACCGAGATGCCCTCGAAAATCAGGTAATCGTCGTATTTCGGCGTGATCGGCGAGGGTTTGAAGATCGGGTTCTTGATCCCGTACTTCTCCATCCCGCCTTTGACCAGTTCGACCTGAATATGCAGCCAACCGGCCATCTCGATGGCGCCGCAAAAGGTGATTTCGCCATCCCCCTGGCTGAAGTGCAGGTCGCCCATGGAAAGGCCCGCGCCATCGACATAGACCGGGAAATAGCAGGTCGAGCCGCGGGACAGGTCCTTGATGTCGCAGTTGCCGCCATGTTCGCGCGGCGGAACGGTGCGGGCGGCTTCGCCGGCCGCTTTCATCTTCTCGTCGCCAGTCAGCTTGCCCATATGCGCCGACTGGGTATCGGGCAGAGCGGCGAGGGGCGGCACGCGGTCGGGATCGGTGTCCACCAGCGCTTTCTCACGCGTGTTCCACATGTCCAGCATCTTGCGGTCGGGCAGACAGCCGATCAGGCCGGGGTGGATAAGACCCGCATACTTGACCCCCGGCACGTGGCGGGACGAGGTGAACATACCGTGGAAATCCCAGATGGATTTCTGCGCCTCGGGGAAGTGATCCGTCAGGAAGCCGCCGCCATTCTGTTTCGAAAAGAACCCGTTGAAGCCCCAGTTCATCTCTTCCTTGGCGCCGATATCGAGGATGTGAACCTTCAGCAGGTCACCCGGTTCGGCGCCTTTGACGCCGATGGGCCCCGACAGGTAGTGGACCTGTTCCAGTTCCACGTCCCGCACGTCGGCGGCATCGTCATCATTCTTGATCTGGCCGCCGGTCCAGTCGTAGGTCTCTATCTTGAAATCGTCCCCCGGCTCGACCCAGACGGCGATCGGGATGTCCGGGTGCCAGCGGTTGTGCACCGCCTCGTTGGTGTGCGGGCTTTCGGAAAGATCGACCGAGATAAGCGTATCTGCCATGTTGTCCTCTCTTCAGTTTTAGTCAGACGGATAGGAATTTCGAGACTTTCGCCTCGTCGATGCCCTCGCGCGGGCTGTCGTGGACGAAGGTGCCGTTCTCCAGAACGACGACCCGATCCGCCACGTCGAGCGCGAAGGTCAGGACCTGCTCGGAGACGATGATGGACAGCCCCTTTTCGTCGCGAATGCGGCGCAGGGTGCGGGCCATTTCGCGAATGATCGAGGGCTGGATGCCCTCGGTCGGTTCATCGAGCAGCAACACCTTGGGCTTGGACGCGAGCGCGCGGGCGATGGCGAGCTGCTGTTGCTGGCCGCCCGACAGGTTGCCGCCGCGGCGCGACTTCATTTCCAACAGCACCGGAAAGAGTTCGTAGATGTCCTCTGGCACGGATTTCTCGCCGGTGGACGTAAGGCCCGTCTCGACGTTCTCCTTCACGGTCATCGTCGAAAAGATCATCCGGCCCTGTGGTACGTAGGCGATGCCGTTGGCAACGCGTTGATAGGGTTTGAGATTGGTGACCTCGTTGCCTTCGATGCTGACCGCGCCGGCTTTGGTGGGCATGATGCCCATGAGCGTCTTCATCAGCGTAGTCTTGCCCATCCCGTTGCGCCCCATGATGGCGACGATCTCGCCCGGTTTCACATCGAGGTCGAGCCCGTGCAGCACCTCGCTTTCGCCGTAGGAGGAGCGGAGATCTTTGACGTTCAACATTTGCGTTCTCCTGATTAGTGGCCAAGGTAGACTTCGACGACCTTGGGGTCGGCCTGCACGTGTTCCATCGAACCTTCCGACAGGACCTGGCCCTGGTGCAGGACGGTCACGCGCGTCGCGATGTCGGCGACAAAGCCCATGTCGTGCTCGATCACGATGACCGAGCGGTCGGCGATGATCCGGTTGAGAAGCTCCGCTGTCTTCTTGCGCTCGGCCACGGACATGCCGGCGACCGGCTCATCGAGCATCAAGAGCTCGGGATCCTGGATAAGCAGCATCCCGATCTCCAGCCACTGTTTCTGGCCGTGGCTCAGGAAGGCGGCCTTCTGGGTCAGGTGATCGCTGAGGAAGATCATCTCGGCGATTTCCTCGATCCGCTTGCGCACCGCCTCGTCGCGCTTGAAGAACAGCGCGCCGAAGACACCGTGGCCCTTGGGATAGCTGAGCTCGAGATTGGCAAAGACAGTCAGATCCTCATAAACTGACGGCGTCTGGAACTTGCGCCCCACCCCGGCATGCACGATCTGGTCCTCGCGCATCTTCAGCAGGTCCTTGCCCTTGAAGGCGACCGAGCCCGATGTGGCGCGGGTGCGCCCGCAGATGAGATCGAGCACGGTGGTCTTGCCCGCACCGTTGGGGCCGATGATCACCCGGCACTCGTTGGGTTCGACATAGAAGCTGAGGTCGTTGACCGCCTTGAACCCGTCGAACGAAACCGTAAGGTCCTCGACCATCAGCACGAAGTTCTGGTTATCGTAATCCAGCATGTCTTACCTCATTCCGCCGGGGTTTCTTCGGCCGTGGCCGGGGTCGTGGATGCGGGGTGTTTCGCATCGCCGCGCGGCCAGAGCGATTTCAGCCGCGGTTCGACATGATCGGCCCAGAGACCGGCGAGACCGTTCGGGAAGGCCATCACGACCGCGATGAAGAGCGCGCCCAGACCGAAAAGCCAGAGTTCCGGGAAGCTTTCGGAAAAGGTGGTCTTGGCATAGTTCACCAAAAGCGTGCCGTAGACCGCGCCGATGATCGAAAGCCGCCCACCGACGGCGGCGTAGATCACCATCTCGATCGAGGGCACGATGCCCACGAAGGTCGGGGACATGAAGCCCACCTGCAGCGTGAACATCGCCCCGCCGATGGCGGCGAACCCCGCACCGAGACAGAAGACGAAGATCTTGAAGTTGGCCACGTCATAGCCCGAGAACCGCACGCGGTCTTCCTGGTCGCGCATGGCGATCAGAAGGCGGCCCAGCTTCGACTTGCGCACAAACTGCGCGATCAGCAGCACAGCAAAGAGCAACGCGCCGTTGACGAAGTAAAGCAGCGTCTTGGCTTCGTCGGTGCGGATATCCCAGCCGTTGAAGGTGCGCAGGTCGGTGATACCGTTGACGCCGCCGGTAAAGCCCTGCTGGCCGATGATCAGGATCGTCAGGATCGCGGCGATGGCCTGGGTGATGATGGCAAAGTAGACGCCCCCCACGCGGCGGCGGAACATGGCCACTCCGATGATGAAGGCAAAGGCCACCGGTACGATAACCACCGCGATGAAGGTGAAGAAGAGCGAGTTGAACGGCTCCCACCACCACGGCAGGGCCGTCAGCTGGTTCCAGTCCATGAAATCGGGGATGCCCGGCGTTGACTGGATCGAGGTGTTTTCCGGCGTCGAGGCCTCCAGCTTGAGGAACATGGCCATGCAGTAGCCGCCCAGCCCGAAGAAGATGCCCTGCCCCAGGCTGAGGATGCCCCCCACGCCCCAGCAGAGCACGAGGCCGACCGCGACGAAGGCATAGGTCAGGTACTTGCCGAAGAGGTTGAGGCGGAAGGGCTCCAGCAGCAGCGGGAAGACGACGAAGATAACCGCGGCGAGGATCGCATAGCCGACAATGTCGCGCCGGGTCAGGAAGGGGTGTTTGATCGGCATGGGGTGCATTGGTGCCTCCGGCTTACTTGCGCAGTTTCAGGGAGAAGAGGCCCTGCGGGCGCAGCATCAGGATGCCGACCACCGTCAGGAGAGTGAGGACCTTGGCCATCGAGCCGGAGATGAAGAACTCCATGATCGACTGTGCCTGGCTGATCGAGAAGGCGCTGGCGATGGTGCCCAGAAGGCTGCCCGCGCCGCCGAACACGACCACGAGGAAGGTGTCGACGATATAAAGCTGTCCCGCCGTCGGCCCGGTAGAGCCGATCATGGTAAAGGCCGAGCCTGCCACCCCCGCCACGCCGCAGCCGATGGCGAATGTCATGCGATCCGTCCAGGCGGTGTTGATGCCCACGGCATCGGCCATCTGACGATTGTTGTTGATCGCGCGCACCTGCTTGCCCCAGCCCGAGCGATAGAGCATGACGTAGACGGCGACCGAGATGCCGATGGCGAGCACCATCACGAAAATGCCGTTTATGGGCACTTCGATCAGGTCGGTAAGCGGCAGCGAGCCCATCATCCAGTCGGGGATCGTGACGCCCACCTCGCGCGCGCCAAAGACGGTGCGGTAAAGTTGTTGCAGGATCAGGCTTAGGCCCCATGTCGCCAGCAGCGTGTCGAGCGGGCGTTTGTAGAGATGACGTATAAGCGCCCATTCCACGAGCATTCCCAGCGCCCCGGACGCGATGAACGCGAAGATCATTGCGATGAAGAAATAGATGCTGAACAGCGCCGGCATGTAATCGGCGAAAAGGTTCGACATCAGGTAGGTCACGTAGGCGCCGAGGATCATGAATTCGCCATGCGCCATGTTGATGACGCCCATCTGGCCGAAGATGATCGCAAGGCCGAGCGCCATGAGGACGAAGACCGAAAACAGGATGAGACCGGCAAATCCCTGCATGGCAAAGATCGCGGTCAGCTCGCTCATGGAATAGTCTGAGAACATGGAACGTCTTTCCGTTTCTGGAAGGGGGCAGCAGATCGCAGGAGGTCATGCCTGCGCCGCGCATTTCTGACACGCGGCGCAGGCGGAGCGCGGTTCGCGCCCGGCCCGGTTACGCATTCGGGCCGGACGCGGTCAGCGCTTACTGGTAACCTTCGGGGAAGGGATCGGGCTCGACGAGGTCGGCGGTCTCGTAAACCACATCGTACTGGCCGTCCGTCTTGGCGCGGCCGACCCGTGTCTTGGACCACAGGTGGTGGTTTTCGTGGACCTTGACGTAACCCTCGGGCGCCGTCTCAAGCTCGATGCCCGGGCTGGCCTCACGCACCTTGTCGACGTCAAACGAGCCGGCCTTTTCGACCGCCGCCTTCCACAGCCACGGGCCAAGATAGGCCGCCTGCGTCACATCGCCGATGACGATGTCCTCGCCCCACATTTCCTTGAAGGCCGAAACGAATTCCTGGTTGTTCTCGTTCTCGAGGCTCTGGAAATACTTCATGCAGGCATAGGCGCCGTCGATGTTCTCGCCGCCGATGCCGCGGATCTCGTCCTCGGTGACCGAGATGGTCAGGACGATCGGGCTTTCCTCGGCCGGGTCGATGCCTGCGGCCTTGAGCTGCTTGTAGAAGGCCACGTTCGAGCCGCCCACGACGATGGCATAGATCACGTCGGGCTTGCGCAGGCGGATCTTGTTGATGACCGAGTTAAACTGGGTGTGGCCAAGCGGATAGTATTCCTCGCCCACGACCTCGCAGCCCTCCATGAAGTTCTCGATATGCTTGCGGGCGATCTTGTTCGAGGTGCGCGGCCAGATGTAATCGGACCCGAGCAGGTAGAACGACTTGGCGCCTTTGGTCTGGTTCACCCAGTTGAGGCCCGCGATGATCTGCTGCGTGGCTTCCTGACCGGTGTAGATGACGTTCGGGCTTTCCTCGAGGCCCTCATAGAAGGTGGGATAGTAGAGGAAGCCGTTGTTCTGTTCGAAGACCGGCAGCACAGCCTTGCGGCTGGCCGAGGTCCAGCAGCCCATGACCGACGCGACCTTGTCCTGCACCAGCAGCTTGCGCGCCTTTTCGGCGAAGGTCGGCCAGTCGGATGCGCCGTCTTCCTGGATGTACTCGATCTTGCGGCCCAGGATACCCCCTGCGCGTTGATCTGTTCGATCGCCAGCTTCTCGGCCTGAACCGAGCCGGTTTCCGAGATCGCCATCGTGCCGGTGACCGAGTGCAGGATCCCGCAGGTCACGGTATCGTCGGTGACGGCCAGGCCCGTGGTGTTGACCTCTGCAGTCGGGTAATCTTGCGCGCGCAGCATTTTCGGCGTGAACAGAGACGCCGAAAGCGCGGCCCCACCCGCGAGAACGGCGCGGCGGCTGAGATTGTTGATTCCGGATGATTTTTTGCTGTCAGACATAGTGCCTCCTTGTCAGTGCAACAGTCGGTGAGACGGGACGAGTGTGCCTCTGGCGGACAAGCTGGCAGGGATTGCTGCGATGCAGTATACGTCGAATGACGTATATGGTTAGGTGTTTTTACCCGGCAGTATGGCACCCAATATCGGGCCTGTACCGGGACGACGCGCAAGCGAACGCGCGGGGTGTCTGCGGCAGGAACGGGCCGGCTCGGGGAAACCATCGTGTGTATCGGAACGCCCGGGTTCGAAATGCGGAAACTGGATAGGTGATGGCCATATCATTCAGCGCCACGGGCGGACGGCGGAAATACAACCGCTGGGTCGCTAACGAGACCATGGAGGACTTCGCCCTGCGCTATACCGCGCGGCGTGCGCGGCGCTGGAGCTATGGACGCGTGGCCAACACCGCACTCGGCTCGATCTCGTTCCTGGCGCTGGAGGCGATCGGCGGGGCGCTGACGCTGATCTACGGCTTCGACGCGGCGATCATCGCGATCATGCTGGCAGGGCTGATCCTGTTCCTGACCTGCCTGCCCATCAGCTATTACGGTGCGCGCTACGGTGTGGACATCGACCTGCTGACGCGCGGCGCGGGGTTCGGCTATATCGGCTCGACGATCACCTCGCTGATTTACGCGAGCTTCACCTTCATCTTCTTCGCGCTGGAGGCCGCGATCCTGGCCTTTGCGCTGGATTTCTGTTTCGGCGTGCCCCTGGGGGTCGGGTACCTGGTGTCCGCGATCGCAGTCATTCCACTGGTTATCAATGGCTTTTCCAAGATCTCGACCTTCCAGACATGGACCCAGCCGTTTTGGATCGCGCTGCATATCCTGCCCTTCGCCCTGCTGGCCTATTCCGGCGTCGACCTCGGAACGTGGACACAGTTCACCGGCCAGCGCGGCGGCGACGGGCCGACGATCATGATGATCGGGGCGGCGATGGGGGTGGTGCTGTCGCTGATCGCGCAGATCGGCGAGCAAGTCGATTTCCTGCGCTTCCTGCGCGAACCACGGACCCCTGCCGAGCGCCGCAAGTGGTGGCTCGCGCTGCTGGCCGCCGGTCCGGGCTGGACGGTTCTGGGCGTGGCCAAGATGCTGGCGGGATCATTCCTGCTTGTGCTGGCGATCGATGCAGCGGTGCCGCCGCGTGACGCCACCGACCCGACAAAGATGTATTTCACGGCACTCGACCAGGTGATCACGCTGCCCTTCGCGGCACTGGCCCTCACTGGCGCGTTCGTGATCCTGTCGCAGCTGAAGATCAACGTGACGAACGCCTATGCCGGGTCGATCGCTTGGTCGAACTTCTTTTCCCGGATTACTCATTCGCACCCCGGACGGGTGATCTGGCTCGTGTTCAACGTGTCGATCGCGCTGATGCTGATGGAACTGGGCGTCTTTCACGTCATAGAATCGATCCTTGGTCTTTATTCGCACGTGGCACTGGCATGGATCGGCGCGCTGACTGCGGATCTGGTTGTGAACAAGCCGCTGGGCCTGAGCCCGAAGGGCATCGAGTTCCGGCGCGCGCATCTTTACGACATCAACCCGGTGGGCACATGTGCAATGCTTGCCGCGGTTATGGTCTCCATTCTTGTGCTGCTGGGCGGGGCGGGGACGATCTTGCAGCCGTTCTCGGCGCTGATCGCGCTGGCCACGGCCTTTGTCGTGGCACCGCTGATCGCGTGGGGGACGGGTGGCAAGTATTACATCGCGCGCCCCGACACCGCGCCGCAGCCTGCCACACCGGAAGGCGCGCAGACCTGCTGCGTCTGCGAATACCGGTTCGACCGCGAAGACATGACCGACTGCCCGTTCTACGCCGGGCCGATCTGTTCGCTGTGCTGTACGTTGGATGCCTCGTGCCGCGACAGCTGCAAACCGCATGCCACGCTGGGCGCGATGTGGATGAGCGCCCTGCGCCGGATGTTGCCGCAACGGGCGATCGAACTTCTGACCGCGCGACTGTCGGTGTTCTTCATGGCCACGGCGGTGCCATCATCGGTCGTGGGAGGGCTGTTGCTTCTGATCCGGGCACGGGCGCAGAGCGAACAGCTGGACGCGGTGCTGACGATCATCTTTTGCACGCTGCTGGTGGTGAACGGGATCGTGGTCTGGACCTTGATCCTGTTCCGCGAAAGCCACCACAAGGCGCGCGACGAGGCCGAATTTCAGACACAGCGGCTGCTGCGCGAGATCCGGGCGCACGACCGAACTGACGCGGCGTTGCAGGCCGCCAAGGAAAAGGCCGAGGCGGCAAACCTGGCCAAGACGCGATACATGGCCGGGATCAGCCACGAGCTGCGCACGCCGCTGAACGCGATCTACGGTTATGCGCAGCTGCTGGAACAGGACCGCGACATGCCCGCCGGCCGACGCGAGGCGGTACTGGCGATTCGACGCGGGTCCGAGCATCTGGCGGCGCTGATCGAGAACCTGCTGGACATCTCAAAGATCGAAGCGGGCCGGCTGGAAATCTACCGTGACCGGATCAACCTTCCCGAGCTGCTGCGGCAGATCGCGGCGGTTTTCAAGCGGCAGGCGCGGGAAAAGGGGCTGGATTTCGGGATTCAGACCTCGGGAAACCCGCCCGAGTGGATCGAGTTCGACGAGAAGCGCCTGCGCCAGATCATCATCAACCTGCTGTCCAACGCGATCAACTACACGCCCCAGGGCACCGTGACCCTGCACCTGCATTATCGCAACGAGGTCGCCCGGATCGAAGTCAGCGATACCGGGACCGGGATCGAAGAAGAAAATCTCGAACGAATCTGGAAACCGTTCGAGCGGTTCTCGACTAGCTCTCCGGGTGGATCGGGGCTGGGCCTGACGATCACGCGGCTGCTGGTGGATATCCTTGGCGGCGAGATCACGGTCGACAGCGCGCCGGGCGAAGGCACAACATTCTCGGTGCGCCTGATGCTGCCGTCGCTGCGCGAGAGCGCCATTCCCAGTGCCGCTTGGAGCATGCAGGAACGCGCCATGGCGGTAGGCTATATCGGGGCGCGCAAGACGGTGATGGTGGTCGATGATGACATGAATCACCTGCGCCTGCTGGACGCCACGCTGAAACCTCTGGGGTTCCTTGTGCAGGCGATGCCCTGCGGCGAAGATGCACTGAAGGCGCTGGAAGACGTGACACCGGACCTTTTCGTGCTGGATATAGACATGCCCGGGATGACTGGCTGGGAACTGGCGCAGGCACTGCGCGACCGGCCTGCGTACCGCTCGACCCCGATCATGATGGTGACGGGCCACGCTCTCGAAGCGAGGCAGTCGATCGATCGCGAACAGCTTTACGACGCGTTCATCGTTAAGCCCTATTCGCTCAGCGATTTCCTGGCGCGGATGGCCGGTCTGCTGAAGGTGGAGCTTACGACTGAAGCTCCCGAAACAGTGGCAGGGCCGGCGGCCGGAATACCCGACGAAGCGCTGGCACGGATGATCCGGCTGGCCGAGATCGGCCATGCCGCGGGTATCGCGCGAGAACTGGATACGCTGACGGCCGGGACCGGACCGGAAAGCGGGCAGATCGCGCGCGTGCGCCGCCACCTGGAGGTGTTTGATCTACCCGGGATCGCCCGGATACTTAAGGAGATGATGCAAGATGCCGCCTGATGCCTTGCTTGACACCGTCGCTGCCGGCCGTTTCATCGCGCTGGTAATCGACGACGCACCCGAAACACTGGGGCTGGTATCCCGTGCGCTGGAAGAAAACGGGATGACCGTGCTGGTGGCGCGGTCTGGCGAGGAAGGCATCAAGCTGGCACAAAGAGTGCAGCCGGATGTCATCCTGATGGACGCATTGATGCCGGAACTGGACGGGTTCGAAACGACCCGGCGGCTGAAGTCCGCGCCGGGCGCAACACCTGCGCCGGTGATCTTCATGACCGGAATGACCGAAAGCGAACATATCCTGAAGGGGCTGCGGGCCGGAGGTGTGGATTATATCACCAAGCCTGTAGTGGTCGAGGAACTGCTGGCGCGAATCACGACGCACGTTTTGAACGCCCGCGCGATCCAGTCGGCCCGCGCCGCGCTGCACTATGCCGGGCAGATGGTGGTCAGCTTTGCAGTTGACGGACGAATAAGCTGGGGCACGCCGCAGGCGGTCGAACGCCTTTCGGAAACGCCACTGACAGAAGACGGCGTCGCATCGCTGCCGGTGCAGGCGTGGCTGGCAAAGCTGGGGGCGCAGCCGATGTCGGATGCGCAGCCCTATGTCAAGGGGCGGCTGAGCCTTGTATACCTGGGGCAAGTCCAGGGCGAGACCGTTGTGCGGCTGAAGGAGGTCGAGACGGCGATCAGCGAAGATGCGCAGTTGGCGCAGACCTTTGCGCTGACCACGCGCGAGGCGCAGGTCCTGTTGTGGCTGTCACACGGCAAGACCAACCGCGATATCGCGGAAATCCTGTCGCTGAGCGCGCGTACGGTCAACAAGCATCTCGAGCAGGTCTTTCACAAGATGGGCGTGGACAACCGCACCTCTGCCGCCGTGCTGGCGGACCGGGCGCTGCACGGCGTTTGAAACGCTTGAGCCCGAAGAAGGTCCTGGTGAGCGAGACCATTGATCTGCTCAACGAAGTAAGCGATTTCCTGCAAATTGCGCCATGACAACTGCGAACTTACCTGCCATTCGAGCCGGCAGACCCACTTGGAACAAAGGCCGTATTATCGGCCAGAAGCGACTCTTGCTGCCCAAGCACGTCTGGGCCATTTACGTTCGTCTTGAGATCGCCGAGAACCACCGGGACCTGGCTCTCTTCAACCTCGCCATCGACAGCAAACTGCGAGGGTGTGATCTGGTAAAGCTCAAGGTGAGCGACGTCTATGCCTCCGGCCAAGTGAAGGAGCGCGCTTCGGTCATCCAAAGCAAGACGCAGAGGTCGGTGCGTTTCGAGATCACAGAGGGCACACGCAAGTCGCTCGCCCGATGGATGGATGAACCGCTAATGGTTGGCTCAGAATTTCTCTGGCCCGGCCGGTTTCATGAGCGCCTCCACATATCGACGCGGCAATACGCCCGCCTCGTGCGGTACTGGGTGCGTTCCATTGGATTGGATGCCACGTCCTGCGGCACGTACTCGATGCGCCGGACCAAGGTTGCACAAATCTAAAAGAAAATCGGCAACCTGCGTGCCGTGCAGCTCCTGCTCGGTCACACCAAGATCGACAGCACCGTCCGATATCTCGGGGTTGAGCTCGAGGACGCTCTGGAATTCTCCGAAAGCGTAGAAACCTAAAAGCCAGGGCCGCCTTCGCGGGCGGCCCAGAGCCGACATTCGCCCCTCTTTGATCAAATGACCACTTGGCAATCGGAATAATCAACCGGGTTGGTACTACCATTCGGGCCCCAGCTTGCCAGTTGGTTTCACTCGCACCAGTTTAGATATCCGACAACTTCTGAGGAAACATCACTTATAGTTGAAGTCGACCTAAGTGCCCTAATAGTATCGGCTCTGGATACGGCTCAGGGCATGAGAGAGCTGCTCGCTTTCCCGGCTGGAATGGTATTCCTCCGGATATGGTTCCGCGCCCTCGGCTATCTCGCGGGCGATCCCGGTCAGGCGCTCAAGGGGGCGCACGAAATGCCGCGTGAACAAGATCGAGAAGACGCCCAGGAGGCCCAGCAGGCTCAGAAGACTGACCCACATTGCAACGGACAATTCCGAGGCACCCTGCCCGTAAGACGCCGGAGGCACGCGCACGACGACCGAGAGCCGGGTCGGCGGGGCATTTCCGATAGCCAACTCCGGCGCGACGGCATAGATGTTCTTAGCGCCCTCCTCGTCCTCGATGATCTGGGCTGATCCGATATTGAGCGACAGGGAGCCCAGGCTGGCCGGGGTTAGATCCACCCGGCTGTCTTGATCCGGCCCGAAGATCGCGCGGCCACGCTGGTCGACGACATAGGCCAGAAGGCCCAGTTCATCCGCGGCGGCCCGGACATAGTCCCGGAGCCAACTCACCTTCAGGCTGTAGGTGTAGACACCGCGGATCTGGCCCTCCGGGGATTTGACCGGGACGGCGATGTTAAGCACGTCCTTCCTGTCATGCGCCTGATCGGTGGCGGAAGAGGTCAGCTCGCCGAAGAAAGGCCCCCGCAGCCCGCGTCGGTACCAGCTTGCGCCGGATACGGCTGTCCCTTCCCGAAGGCCGTTTGTGCCAACCCGGATCGTACCGGAAAGATCCGCCAGTCCCGCCCACGCGACCTGTCCGCCAGCCTGTACGACGGCATCCGCGAAGGCGCGAACCTCGTCGTCTTCTTTGACGGCAATCTGATCGGCGACGGCCTGAAGGCTTTCCCATTCCCGTTCGAGCGCGCGGGAAACGGCCAGGCGCAGCGCCTTGGCTCCCCTGATGGCGTGGTCGGTCTCGACACGGGTCTCGAAGTCGCGCGCATGCTGGTGAATAGGCCACCAGATCGCCAGGATCCCCAAGAGGCCAGAGATCATGACGAAGCCGATGATCGACGTGGCAAGGCGGGGCGCATGCATTTGCGGAATACGGGGGGAGACGGTTTCCATCTGGGACATTTGTCAAGGGCCAGTCATACTAACGATCGTGGGCCATGCTCTTCCCGCCTTGCAACAGGCAACGCCGGTGGGAGCGCCCGATACCAGTGACCAACTGGATAGAGACAGAATTGGGCGACATTAAGGTTAATGGCTGTGAATTCGCCCAGTAGTGGCAACAGAATGCCTCTTGACCACCATCCTGGCGGATCGGCGAATTTTCCAACCTGCCATACTATCGTCAATTTAGTTGTTAGAATTACCTAAAAAATTAACCATCGATTGCGAGAGGGTTCGAGCTTGCGGTATCTGCGCCTGTGTATTGGTTTTTTCCTCCTGTTCGGGGCGCTTTACGTCATTGTCGTGGAACAGATGACCGGCGCCAGCTCGAATGCATTCATCAATGCTCCACTCTTGACGGCTCGTGCGCCCGTTGCGGGGGATGTTGCCCTTCCGGATCGTGTGCCTGGCGCCGTCATCAAGAAGGGAACGATGCTCTTCTCCGTCGAAGATGCCAGGGCCGACCGGGTGCGCCTGGACGACCTTCGGCTTGAAAGGGATTTGTTGGCGGCAGACCTCGAGCGCCACGAAGCCGAACGGGATACACGGCAGGACGCGCTGCGCTGGATCGAGAAGACGGCCGGCAAGTACGCCGCCGGTCGGACGCGAGAGCTTGAGGTCGTCGCAGGCGTGCCATCCTCTGGACCGAACACGCCGAGCCGTTCTGCATCGGAAGCAAACACCGGTCTCGCCGATGAAAACAAGCTGGCGCCGGACGAAGATGACCCGGGACGCTTCCTCGAACTGTCCGGCGCGTTCCTGGACGGCGCCGCCGGGAATTTCGACGATATCGAGGCCCTGCAACTGCAAGCCGCGCGAAGCGCGGTATTCCTCGACGATTCCGCGGGCGCGGCTTGGAACATGGTCCTGCGGCAACGCGAAGCAACGACATCGCTCGCGCTTGTCGAGGCGGATATCGCCCGCACCCAAGACCAACTGGCAGCTTACGAGGCCCGCATCGAACGAGAGCTTTCGAGCCTCGTATCGCTGCGCGGTGATACGCTGGCCTCGCCGATCGACGGCGTTCTCTGGCAGGAATTGACCGCCAACGGCGTAAACGTCCAGCGTGGCGACCCCATCATGAACATCGCCGACTGCGCCTCGGTGCTGGTCACGCTTTCGGTGTCGGAAACCATATACAATTCGCTTTCCACCGGCGACGCGGCGACGTTCCGCCCGCTTGGCGGTGACAGGGTGATGCAGGGCACGGTCGCCCGCCTCGCCGGGTCGGGCGCGGCCTCGGTCTATGAAGGCATGGCGGTGGCCCCGAGCGAAGAACACCTTCAACGCTACGACGTGGCGCTTGTCGTCCCGGAGCTGCGGGCCTCCCCGGCGGAGGGGTGCAGCATAGGCAGGACGGGCCGCGTGTTCTTCGATGACCGCCCACTCGATATATTGTGGAAGTTCTGGGAGTAATGCTTCCGAACCTCTACCTCGGCGACGTGGGCGCGAGCCTGATGCACGTGGTTCCGATCCTCGGGGCGGCGATGATCCTGCCCAACGTCGTCGATCGGAACAACACGTATCACCGTATCTTCCTGTTCGTGATCGCGATCGTTTTCGCTGTCAGGTACGCGTGGTGGCGCACGACCGAAACGATCGCCCCGGTGGGCTGGACGCTTGATTTCCTGGGCAGCGGTCTGCTGCTGGGACTTGAGCTTATGGCAATCGTGAGCTCGATCAGCGCTTTCGTCATCCTCATGCGGCACCGCGACCGCAGCCCGGACGCCGACCGCAACGCCGGCTGGTGGGGAGACACGCCGCCGAAGGTCGCGATCCTGATCGCGACGTATAACGAAGAGCTGGAGGTGCTCGAACGGACAATCATCGGCTCCAAGGCCCTCCGCCACCCCGACAAGGAAGTCATGGTTCTCGATGACGGGCGCCGCGACTGGTTGCGGGAGTACTGCGAGGATCACGGGGTCACCTACATGCAGCGCCCCGACAACAAGCACGCCAAGGCCGGAAACATCAACCATACGCTTCAGCTTCTCTGGGCGCGGGAGACGCCCCCGGATTACGTGGCCGTGCTGGATGCCGATTTCGTGCCGCATCGCGGATTTCTCTCACGCACGCTGGCGCTTTTTCACGACCCGGCTGTAGGTCTTGTTCAGACGCCCCAGCACTTCTTCAACGCCGATCCGATCCAGCACAACCTCGGGATAAGCCGGTCCTATCCCGATGAACAGCGCTTCTTTTTCGACGACATGCAGCCCTCGCGCGATGGCTGGGGTGTCGCTTTCTGCTGTGGGACATCCTCGATCATGCGGCTGGACGCATTGAAGGATATTGGCGGCTTCCCCACCGACAGCATCACCGAGGACTACATGATCACGCTGTGCCTGCAGAATGCAGGCTGGCACACCGCCTACCTCAACGAGCCGCTGACCGAAGGGCTCGCCCCGGAAGGCTTGAAGGAATACGTCACGCAGCGCTCGCGCTGGTGCCTGGGGATGATGCAGATCGCGCGCAGCCGGGTCGGGCCATTTCGCAATAACGGGCTGCGCTTGCGCGACCGCTGGAGCGTCATCGACGCCAGCCTCTACTGGATCACGACATTTCCCTTCCGCGTCGCGGCCATGGTTTTCCCGTTGCTCTACTGGTACGGGAACATCACCGTCGTGGATGCCAGCCCGGCCGACGTGATTACCTATTTCGGCTGTTTCTTCGTCTGGAACCTGATGGCGATCAACCTGATGTCGCGCGGCAACGTGGTGCCGATCCTGACCGATGTCAGCCAGTTGCTGGGCGCCCTGCCGATCACCCGTGCGGCGTTCACCGGGCTGGTGCAACCAAGGGGCCACCCCTTCAGCGTGACGGCCAAGGGCGGGGACCGCAGCCGCATCGTGGTGCAATGGAACATGCTGGCCCCTTTCGCCATCCTGCTCGGCCTTACGATTGTCGGGCTTTTGCTTGGTATCGTCACCGACCGTTTTGCCTTCAACGACGCGGGCGAAGGCAAATGGGTCATACTCTTCTGGACGATTTACAACATGATCGTGCTGACGCTGACGATCATCGCTTGTGTGGAACTGCCCCGGCGCGAACGCCACGTTGCCGACACGCCCGAGCGCGTCACCTTCACGGCGGGCAGCGTTGCAAAGCGCATGTGGGTGACCAGCCTGACACAGGATACAGCCCGGCTGCGGGGTGACCTTTTCGAGGTCGGAACCTACGGAAAGATCGTCCTACCGGGGGTTGGCGAACTGCCAGTCTTCGTGCTCGCGCAGACAGCCGACGGAGTGCGCGTGGAACTGATGCCCGACGAGGAACAGCGCGATGCCCTGTTCATGAAATTCTATACCGAGGACAATACGCCCGGTATCAGTGTGGTGGATACCTGGAACATGCTGGGTGACATGGCGCGGCGCCTCTCGCGCATCAGCCGGGACAGGACAGGCAGGAAAGGAGCGAAACTTGACCGCAGGGACTAAGACAATCCGCTATGCCGCCGCGATGCTTGCGCTCGCGGCCCCGGCTGCACAGGCCGACGGAGAATTCTATCAACTGGACCTCGGCGAAGACACCACGACGGCCGTGATCTCGGTCGAGCGGGGGAGGCTGGCATACGGCATGGTGTTCAGCGACTATACCGGGCCGGAGGATCTGAACCTGACGGCCAGCTACAAGTTCACGCTGGGAACGCCGGTCACGTTCCGCGCCGGTCCGGCCATCCAGCTCGAGGGGCTCGACACGGTCAAGGGCGGGATCCGGCTCGTGGCCGAGCATTATCGGCCCACAAGTTTCGGGAGCATCTTCCTACTCGGTGAGTTCACGACGATCGACCGCGGTTATTTCACCCTTGCCGCCATCGGGTTCGACAAACCGGACGTGACAGTCGAGTTCAGCTATCTCGGTGACGACGACGGTTTCCACGACACGGTAGCGGCGGTGGCTTTCGGAATCCCGAACACCAAGGCAAGTTTTCGCGCCGGCTACAAGTTCGATACCGAGGAAAGCTTCTTGGGCATCTCAATCAACACGTTCTAACTGGAAGAACCAAGTAAACCTGTTGCATTTCCGCCAAAGCGGACACTGGTGATCAGCGCAGCGAATGACGTGTGTGGATGGCTCCTGCATAGCAAGTCCTTTTTGGTCTGATTTGTGCGTTTGTCAGAAGCAGTCATGTGTCCGGCCTGTTTGCGCGGTTTCGACCGCTGGCCCTGATGGGTTCCGCAAACCAGGTCCCTTACAGCTTAGCGGGCTATGAAGCCCGGGCCATTCGGCGGGGTGTCCTGGTTTTGGCGGCTGACTTATGCACCATCATCTCGCAGGTCTTGCTAACTCTTTGTTCCTTTCGTCTCAGGTTGCGACACGAGGGTTGTAGGGCTCATCGCGGGTCAGAACAGCCCAAACGATCCTGGCGGTCTTGTTTGCCATGGCGACTGTCGCGACACGGGCGGGTTTGCGTTCGAGCAACGACCTCAGCCATTTGCTGGCCCGCTCTGGATGCGATCGTGTTTGTCTGACCAGTGAGGTCATCCCGACGACCAGAAGTTGTCGGAGATACTGATCGCCCATCTTGGTGATCCGCCCCAGCTTTTCTTTGCCACCGCTGGATTTGTTCGCAGGCGTCAGGCCCAGCCAGGCGGCGAACTCTCGACCGTTTTTGAACTGATGGCCATCTCCGATGCTGGCGATGATCGCAGAGGCCGTCACGGCCCCGACACCAGGTACCGTGCGCAACAGTCGCACACGCGCATCTTCTTTGGCCACTTGCTTGAGGCGCTCTTCATACCAGCGGACCCGCTTATGCAAAGCCATGAGCTGTTCGGACAAATTGAGGATCACTTCATTGGCAATGTCGGGCAGATCGAGAACTTCCCCCAGCGTAATGTCTTCGGCGAAGCCAATCACCCGAGCCAGCCCCCTTGGGATGTAGATGCCAAACTCGGCAACCAGTCCGCGCAAGCCGTTGATCAACTGCGTCCTTTGACGAACCAAAAGGTCGCGAGCCCGATGCAGTGATAGCAAGGATTGTTGCTCAACCGTTTTGATCGCGACAAACCGCATGGTCGGTCGGGTCACTGCTTCGCAGATGGCCTCGGCATCGATCGCGTCGGACTTCCCACGCTTGACATACGGCTTCACATACATCGGAGGGATCAGCCGAACCTCGTGACCCAAGACAGTGAGTTCGCGTGCCCAGTGATGGGCGCTGCTGCACGATTCCATGCCAACCAGGCAGGGATCCAGTTTTTCAAAGAACGATAGAAATTGCGCTCGTCGCAGCGGGCGGTTGAGCACCACTTCTTCGCTTTCTGTAATACCGTGGACTTGAAAGACGTTCTTCGCCAGATCAACGCCGATTGTGGTAACTTGCATGGGGTGGCTCCTCTCATAAGCAGATTTTGACACCTGCAATATGGCGCATAGCGACGCCGGTTGGAGCAGGAGCCATCCACCCCATCAGCTTTCCGCCCATTCTGTGGAAAAACGCCCGTCCGCTACCGCAGAAACCCGGTGCTTGAGAGGTTCGCGTGCGCCTTGCTTGTCAGGCTTTATGCTGTTTCTGCGGTGCGGGAAGGATCTTCGCCAACTTCCGAAGGTTCTGGGCGGTAGCGGCGAGGAGAAATTCGTCGTTTGCGCCGCATGGGCCACGTAACCGAAGCCGGCCGAGGCCAAGAACGCGCTTGAGGTGCGCGAAGAGCATCTCGACCTTCTTCCGAAGCTTCATCGAGATCTCATATTGCTTGGTTGTGGCGATGTCGCGGGCGACCTGGCGAGCGTCTTCGTGTTCTTCGCGGGTGATGGAGCGAAAGTCCATGTTCGGACAGCAGCGCGTTTTCGATGGACAGGTCTGGCAGACGTTCTTGAGACCGCGATACTTGGCGACGCCCTTTCCGGTCGGCCCCCTGTTCGGGTCAGAGTAGTTCCGGCGGAACTGCTTCAACTCCTGGCCTTCCGGGCAGATGTATCGGTTGTTGTCCGCGTCCCACTCGAAGTCCGCCCGGGTCCAGGTGCCGTCGCTGCGGCCTGACTTGTCGAAGACCGGGATGTGCGGGGCGATCTTGCGGTCGACCAGCCAGCCCAGCATCGGTCCGGTGCCGTAGGCGGTGTCGGCTATCACGCGCTCGGGATGCAGGCCGAACCTGGCCTTCACTCGATCCAGCATGGTCTTGGTCGATCCGACTTCGGCCTGCCGGATCGACCGCGTCGCCTCGACATCGACGATGACGCCATGATCCGTGTCGATCAGGTAGTTGTCGGAATAGCTGAAGAATGCCGGCCCCTTGCGCGCCGCGGTCCACTGGCTGGCCGGATCGGAATGCGACGTGAACTTGGGCTGGACCTCACTGGCGGCACCGAACGCGGCCTCGTCCAGAGTGTCGAGATACTCGCGGACCGCGCGGGGCGCATCGGCTGGATCAATCTGCGAGACGTCCCAATCCTCCTTCGGCGTCGAGTTCTGCTTGTTGGCATCTGCTGCGATCAGGCTGGCATCTACCGCCATGCGCTGACCGCTCACGAGCCCTTCCTCGATGCAGCGCGCGACGGTCGTCTCAAACAGATGACGTAGAAGCTCGCTGTCGCGGAATCGGCCCCTCTCGGCAGATTGCTTCGCAATCGCCTGCCGGGCAGCGCATGGCGGTTCTTGGAAAAGGCAGAGTGATCCGGGACCCGATCAGCCAGGTCGAGCCGGCAAAACCAGCGATACGCGAGGTTCAGATGCACCTCCTCGCAGAGTCATCGCTCCGACCGAATGCCGAAGCAATAACCGACCAGCAGCATACGGATCAGCAGTTCGGGATCGACGGAGGGACGGCCCGTGTGGCTGTAGAAATCCGCAAGATGGGCACGAATGCTGCTCAGGTCGACGAACCGGTCGATGGATCGAAGCAAGTGGTCCCGCGGGATGTGATCCTCAAGCGAGAACTCGTAGAACAGCGCCGGTTGCGCCTCCTGCCTTGGTCCCATCATCGCTATCCCTCCCGCCCGCTGGCAGAATTGAATCAGCAGGATGCCCCTCGATCAAGCGCGAGTTTTTCAACAGAATAAGCCCAAAACAACTGATGCCGCGGTACGCACCAACGACGTGTATACATTGCAATGCTACCTACTGCACCGGCTAACTTCTTCAATTTGAGCCGAGCTTGCCGACCGATGCGTTTCGACCTTATTATTGCTGTAGTTCAGGTCTACCGATCAAGAAGGGCGTCATTGGAACCGCAGATTCCTCAAAAGACAGTGAAGAAATGGCAACGTATTGTTGACCTGATTGCGCGGGTTGCCGAAGTACCTGCAAGCTTGGTGATGCGCACCAGCGCACCATACCATTCGGTTTTTGTCAGTAGCGAAAGCGACAACAACCCTTATCAGGTTGGCTGCCAGTTCACTTTAAACGAAAAACTATACTGTCACGGCGTTCTTCAAAAGGATGGCGAGTTGTTTGTCGAAGACGCGAGCAGTGATCCGGTATGGTCAGACAATGACGATATGGAGCACGGTATGTCTTTCTATATCGGCTATCCTCTGAAATGGCCGAATGGTGAGATATTCGGAACAATCTGCGTGTTGGACTCACGGCGCAACCGACGTGCGATTTTGTTCCGGGAAGGGCTGCAGGAATTTGCCAGAGTGATCGAGGCCGATCTTGAACTGTTCACCGAGATGAACCGGCGGATCGAGCTGGAAGCTGAATTGCAAACGACACTGGACGAACTTGAGCTAAGGGTCGTGGATCGCACGGCGGATCTGGAAGAAGCAAATACCGCTCTTCGGGTGCTGCTGGGAAGCGTCGAAAAGGCACGCGAGGAATATGATCTAAAGTTGCTGCGTCAGATCAAGGGTCTGGTGATGCCGCACTTGTCAAAGCTGCGTATCCGGCTGGAAAGTGACCCGATCGGGTCCAACTATCTTGATACGGTCGAAGATCAGTTGAACTCAATCACCGCAAGCGTAAACAGCAAACTGATGACAATCATGGAAAAACTAACACCGGTCGAGCGGGAAGTTGCACAAATGATTATGCGGGGGCAGTCCACAAAGGAAATCGCGCGCACATTGTCGCGCGGGCGTAGCACCGTTGAATTTCATCGCAACAACATTCGCTCCAAGCTGGGTCTCAGACATAGCGGGAGAAACCTGCGAAGCTTGCTGCTTTCCCTGCACTGAACCGACAGTCGTTTCACTCGGAGTAAGATTTGACGAGCGGAAAAACATGGGGAATACCCCCACATTACGCTATCATTATTCTAATACGTCACTGGTAAACCTTCATTGATACCATCCTGTCATCTGGAACCAAGATCCAGATCTTTGAACAACAACAGGGATGCTAATCATGGACAGAGATTCTCTCAATTTAGAACCGATGGTTATCAATGGCGAAGCGGATGAGGTGGCCAGTGGCATTTCACGCCGCTCTTTCTTTATGGCCGCCGGAGCTGCGGGTGTTGGCGGGGCCACGAGCCTGCTAACTGGTACTTCGGTGCAAGCCCAATCAACCGACTGGACACAGCCCGGCAACAATAACGGTGTGATTGAGTTGCAACAAACCACCGGAACAGACGTTTCGGGTGCTGTGGGTGTCGATTACTACGGCCATTGCGCGATCAAGATCACATCGCCGGGTGGCGCGACACTCATGTTCGACCCCTGGCGCGACGATCCATCGGGTGCATGGGGCCTTTGGTTCAAAAACGAATTCCCCGAGACACCGGTGGATATTTGCCTGTCTACACACACCCATTTTGACCACGATGCCATTCACCGCCCGGTTTCAACTATGGTCCTGGACCGCATGGTAGGGAACTTTGAATTCGCTGATGTTAAAATTACTGGGTTTGCCGACAAACATGTCTGTCGCGCACCTGGCTGGTATAATTGGACAAACGCACTGGGCGAATTCGGCGTCAATGCTTGCCCGCCGGACAATGTCAGCCACATGGATATGGTGGTGTATCTCGTTGAAACAGGCGGTGTCCGAACCCTGATTTGGGGCGACAATCGGCACAATCCACCGGAGGAATTTTGGGATGTGATCGGACAGGTCGATGTGCTGACACTACCCGTCGATGGGTCACAGCACATTCTGGATTACCAGCAAGGCAACGACATCGTCGAGAAGCTCAAGCCGAAAATTATCATCCCAACTCATTACCTGAGTGAAACGACAAGCTATACTCTGACCACGCTTCAAAGCGCGGATGAATGGGTCAAGGCGCAACAAAGCTTCAAGATGCTCGATAGCGCGAGCCTATCGCTCGAAGCCGGGGATGTCGCCGGTATGGATCGCGAGTTCCTCTATTTTGGGAACCATGCTCATACGGCTTAACCGTGTGTGAAGGCGGGTGAAGGAGAGCCATATTTCCTTGCCCGCTATTAAGCGGGGATCCTGTCAGCGATAGCGGCCGTTTCAAGCTCGCGCAGCGAATTTACGCTTTGTCCGCGAACGAGCCCACTATGTTGATTTTCGGCCTCGCGGCTAAGGTCCGCTCGTTTGAGATTGCGACCTGAATCGGATATAATTTTGTTTGGAAATTAAGCACGACGATAGGTTTGCGACAGCAGCCACACTGCGGTGTACATGTCATCCTGTTCCGCGCATTGCATGAAGATCGAATGCGTCCAGCGACCTACATCGCCCGAACGGAGGACCAGCATCACCTATGCAAAGACCCTGAGAGCATTCGTTGGCGGAGCCATCGCAATCGTGATAGCGAATATCGTCAGCAACATACTTTTCTTCAACTTGGCAGACCGATCCTCTTTGAGAACGACCTTCAGAGCGTCAAAGTCATCGCTGTTCTGTTCGAGATGGAGCCACTCCCCCTCATGTTCACCAATGGCCTGTTATACTTGGCAATAGCCGCCGGGATTGGTGGCATTCATGGCTTGATTTTCCATTGGGTTGAGCCAGTCTTGCCGCCCGGTGTCGTCAAACGGGGATCGGCCTTCGGTGTTATTCTCTGGGCGCTGATGGCGTTATATTTTGAGTTTCACCCCTTTCAACATGTTCGGTGAGCCCGTTGCGCTCGTGGCCGTGGAGCTTCTGTTCTGGATTCCCGTGGCCATCGTGCAGGGTCTTGTCTTGTCAGTCATCTACGGGAAGGGACGCGATGGGCTGGCAAGCCCTGTGGAATGACGGCGCACTCATTTCTGTGCATGCGCTGGTGGCCCTTCTGGCTATGGGCTTCGGCGCTGATCAACTCGTTGCGGGCAAGGGAACGCCTCTCCATAAAACGCTGGCTATAATTGGGTAGGCTCGACGGGAATTGTCGCGGCCTTGAGCTTCTGGATTCGTGAGTTTCGGTGGTTTGGACCATTCTCCAGGACGCACCATGCACGCGGTCATTTTTGGTGACTGATTTATCCGCCCTTTATAAGGACGGTTCTGCATCAAGTTGATCGTCAAACGCAAACATCCGGCGAAGCCGTGATGCAGCGCTGCCCGAATGGTTCCTCATGGCTCTACCGCCAGATGCGTCGGCACTGCGTGCTGAGTAACGGTCAAGCAGATCAGGATTCCTACGCTGGTTTCAGAACCACCCTTTCTCAGCATTTGTTCAGTCCGATTCCGCCTCTTGGGTCAGCTCGACCGCGATGAAAAGCGTGTTCCCGCCACGGTTGACCTGCAAAAGAAGTGGGCGATCCGCGTCACGTGCCTCGGCCCAGGCGGCCGACAGATCTTCCGCCGCGCCGATGTCCTCACCGGCGGCGCTGAAGATGACATCTCCTTGCGTCAACCCCGCATCGGCAGCGGCGCCACCTGGCTGCACATTCCGGACCATGACGGCTTCGCCCTCTTCCAGACCCAGATTGCGGCGCACCAGTTCGGGAACTGGCGAAACGGACAGTCCCATGAGTTCACCGTCGTCGGTCGGCGTCGGAGATCCAGCCTGCTCCCGACCGGGATTGCGCTCGGCGAGTGTCAGCGAAATGTCGATTTGTTCGCCATCGCGGAATACCGAAACCGGCACCTCTGATCCGGGCGTGAGGGCCGCGACAAGGCGGGACACTTCCCGGGGATCCTCGGCGCTTTCTCCGTCAACGGACAGAATGACGTCGCCTTCTTCGATGCCTGCGTCCTCGGCCGGGCCGCCGGTTTCAACCGCCGTTACGATGGCGCCTTCGGTGTCTTCGAGTCCCAAGGCACGCGCCAAGACCTCGTCGAGGCCTTGCAGCGACACGCCGATGAAGCCGCGCTCGACGCTGCCGGTGTCGATCAGTTGCCGCACCACGTCCTGTGCCATACCGGAGGGCACGGCAAAGCCGATCCCGACATTGCCGCCACCGGGCGAAAAGATCGCCGTGTTGACGCCGATCACCTCACCCGAACCGTTGAAAAGCGGCCCCCCGGAATTACCCGAATTGATCGAGGCGTCGGTCTGAAGGAATGCGTCATAAGGGCCGGCGCCGATGACACGCGACGTGGCCGACAGAACGCCGACGGTAACGGTGCCTCCCAGCCCGAAGGGGCTGCCGATGGCGATTGTCCATGCGCCCGGCTCCATCGCGTCACTGTCGCCCCAGGAGGCGACGGAAATACCCGATGCATCGGCGATGCTGAGAACCGCGATATCGGTCGCAGGATCGGTGCCGACCAGCGTTGCGTCGCGTGTGGTGCCATCTGACAGCAGGATCTCGATTTCCGACGCGCCCTCAATGACGTGATTGTTGGTTACGATATACCCGTCTTCGCTGATCATAAACCCGGACCCCCGGCGACAACTTCACGCTCCGGGGCCTGCTGGCCCGGCATGTTACCGAACGGGCCGGGCATACCCTCGGGCATCGTCCGGCGCGGAGCCGCCACGCCGCGCGCTGTGATGCCGACCACGGATGGGCTGAGTTCTGCCACGATGTCCGTGAAATCCTGAGGCGGCGTAAGCATTTCCTCTTGCGCATGAACCGGCGCGCCGACTCCGGACAGGCAAACAGCCACGGCCATGGCCGATACTGCATGATGCAACTTTCTGGTGTCCATGATATCTCTCCCTTCAGGTTTTGAAGCCGGTCGGGTCGGACAGGTCTTGCGCATCGGTGCATTTGCGTTGCAACACGCGCTCCGGACCCAGGCCTGTTGTCCAGCGGCGTTCGGTCAACGCCACCGTCACTGGCCCAACAGACCGGGTCGACTATTGTTCCAACTGTTGCGTGCATCGCCCGCGGGCTGTTGACCCGTCGAAAGGGGTGACGTGCGCCCGGCCGAAGACGAGGCCTTCGGACAGGGTCGTAAGCATCAGGCTTAGGCTGCGGTCATGCGACGTGGCGGTGCTCTGTAGCTCTCCAGTTCCGTGGCAGCAGAGCGGGAACCTGCCAGGCCATCATGTCTGGCAGTCGGGCGAGGACGTCTGCCAACCATGCCTGCGGGTCGATGTCGTTCATCTTCGCGGTGACGACCAGGGAATACATGAAGGCCGCGCGGTCGCCACCGAGTTCGGAGCCGGCGAAGAGCCATGACTCCCGGCCCAGGGCCACGCCGCGCAAAGCCCGCTCGGCCGCGTTGTTTGTCAAGCAGATCCGGCCATCGTCGAGAAAGCGGAAGCATAGCGCGCTGCTCACCGGGCCGGGATCACGGTCGCCGCTCGCCGAAATAGAGATCGTTGTTTCCGCCATAGGCATCCGCTTGCAGGATCCCCTGCCATCCCGCGAGATTCCGTTTCGGATGGGTCACCTCCCTGTCCCTGGAGAAGTAAAATAACGCCGCCGGCGGCGCACCGCCCGCAAACGGGCGGTCGTCAAGGACATAGGTCCAGAGCCGCGCCGTGCGCGTCCCGACCTTCGCCAACAGCGGCACCGTCGGGTCATCGCCGTGCAGCCGCTCGGCTTGCAGGACATGGTCGCGGATCAAGGCATGGATCGGCTCGAGCGCGACGGCACGGGCGACCACCTGGTCGGCCAGGATCGACAGGCTACTGTCGCCGCCATGTGGTGATCAACGAGCGCGAGATGCCATGCCGCCTCGCCGTTGCACTGGCCTGCCGGTGCCCAAGGAAACTCTCCTCGACGATCCGCAGCTTGTCCGCATCGCTCCAGTGGCGCCGCTGCACACCATCGGCTGCAGAAAGAACTTCTATCTCGGGTCTAACCGTAAGGTCGGCCATAAGGCCGAACCTACCACGAACGCCTAAATGGAACCGCCCCGGTTTTCCCGGAGGCTGTTTACTTCGTTTCAGGCGACTTTATCGAACTCGTTGTGACCTGCCACTGAACTTTCACCCATCCGGAACCAGAGCCCTTCGGGTTGATACGCCGATTGGCGCAGGTGGAGCAACCGACATCCGCGCGGAGCTTTCAGATGGCGCAGCGCGGGTGTCGGTTGCGGTGAACAGGCGCTCGGCGAACGCCTTGGGCGTCTGATAGCCAAGCGCCGAATGTGGGCGCTCCTCGTTGTAATCTGCTGCCCAGGCACGGATCACGGCGCGCGCATGGGGCATGTTGCGGAACATGGTTTCGTTGAGGAGTTCATCGCGCATGCGCCCGTTGAAACTCTCCACAAACCCGTTCTGCATCGGCTTGCCCGGGGCGATGTAATGCCATTCGATCCCCTGCGCGGTAGCGAAGGTTAAGATCGCGTTACTGGTCAGTTCGGTGCCGTTGTCCGAGACAATCATGCCGGGCTTTCCACGCCGTTCGATCAGGGCCGCCAATTCCCGCGCGACACGCCGCCCCGAGATCGATGTGTCCGGAACGGCCGCCAGGCATTCCCTCGTCACGTCATCGACCACGTTCAGGATGCGGAACCGCCGGCCACAGGCGAGCTGGTCATGGACAAAATCCAGCGACCAGCGCGCATTGGGCCGGGCCTCGACCAGGATCGGTGCCCGGGTTCCTACCGCCTTGCGCCTGGCCCGGCGTTTGCGCACCGCCAGACCTTCTTCTCGATACAGCCGGTAGATACGGTTGATCCCGGAGGGTTCTCCCTCCCGGCGCAGCAGCACAAATAGCCGCCGATAACCGAACCGGCGGCGTTCATTGGCCAGATCCCGAAGCCGCTGGCGCAGCCCGGTCTCGGGCGGTCGCGCGGACCGGTAGCGGATCATCTTGCGGTCCGCTCCAACAATCTGACAGGCCCGCCGTTCCGACAGGCCAAGCCTGGCCCGCAGATGCGCAACGGCTTCGCGCTTCACGGCGGGCCTCACCATTTTTTTGAGAGCAGTTCCTTCATCGCCGCAGCGTCGAGCATCTGCTCCGCCAGCAACTTCTTCAGCTTGGCGTTCTCGTCCTCCAGCGCCTTCAGTCGTTTGGCGTCCGAAACCGTCATCCCACCAAACTTGGCTTTCCAGGCATAAAAGGTGCCTTCCGACATCCCGTGCTTGCGGCACAGATCGGCGCACTTCGCGCCTGCCTCATGCTCGGTAAGGATGCCGATGATCTGTTCTTCGCTGTATCTCGTTCGCTTCATTGTCCGTCCCTTCGTTGGGGCGGACTCTAATTCCAAATGGAGGAAAAATCCCGTGGCAGGTCAGCTTGTCACGGACTGTCGCAACCTGTCGCGACCTTTCGCAGTGTGCCTACCGAGTTGGGTTCCGACAACACGACCTTAAGGCCAAGTGAGTGCTATTCAGCAGCTTCCCGTGACGAACTAGACGAACCGTCGAAGAGTGGATCGCCCTTGCGAACGAAGGACAGCCTGGCCGCTTCAAGGAAGTTCTGGTTACGGACCTTCGCATCCCTCACAAGTTCTTTCCACTCGATCACTTCGATGGAGCCACGGTCATCCCCGGTCAGATACTGGAACCGGCCTCGTCCACTCGGCGAGCGGTGCCAGTTCCGCGTGTCCATCTCAAGATCACCCACGATGTCCGCGACAACATAGCAATGGAACACCACGTCTTCGGACAGCTCGACGAGCTCTCCAGTGTGCGACCTCACCTCTCGATTTTTGAGCTTTTCGATGTAGCGGTTCATTTGCCGCCCAAGGACGTAGTTGCCGCTGTAACCAGTCCGCTCCGGCTTCTTGAACTCGACAAGTAGAACCCTCGACAGCTTGTCGTCATGGCTCAGACCGAGCCCGTGAACTTTGTCCCAGATCATCAGGTCGACACGGTCCTTGTCGCCATCGACCACAAAATCCTCGATGCGCGCATCTGATGCAAAATACTTCGCAGGTGCCAACCGCTCGTCGAGCAGCCAGAGGTCGTGTGGGGCCGGGGCTGTGCGGTATGGGTCGTTGCCCACGACTCGCATCGGGCAGATCAGTTGGTGCAGCGTCCCCTCCAAGTGTGTTTCAAATTTACCACTCAGCACGCGAACTTTGCCCAAAAGAGCGTCCAAGATTTCAATGATGAACTTGCGGCGAATGACATATTCCATAAGCTGACGGTTCTCGTCCGCCGAAGCTGCAGCGGCAACCTTGCTGATCTCTTCCGACAAATCAGGTTGAATCTCTTCCTCGGACATCAGCTTTTCCAAGACGAGTTGGACTTGTTCTTTTCGATGCTTGTCTGCCCTGATTTTGTGCGGAATGAGCGCCTTAGCAAACGCTTCATGATTGTCGGCATTCACTGGAGTTTTCTTCAAGAGTGAAGTTGTCTCCTCAAATCCGAAGCTTGGGTAATGTTCAACAAAATCGTCCAAACGACCTATTCGATACTCCTCGTATTCTCCAACCTCTTCCGGAACGATTTCGACCTTGGCATGCTCAACGCATTCCTTGGTCAATTCAGTTGCAACTTCTTCTGAAAAATTGAACTGGGTCCGCTCTTGATTGACGCGTTCGTCTAGGAATGCACCCGTGACACAACAGTGCAAGACGCTATCGCTATCCTCACCAATCCGCTTTACCCCCAATAGGCCGTCTATTTTCCTTGTTTGCACCGTCCGACCTGATGAAACCAAGTGAAGTTGGTGGTTGCCATCGAGATCGGAGCTAGCCTCTTTCTTCATGACGTAGCCATCAAGCGTCAGGTCGCCAAATTGCGAGGACGGGAAAGTTACACTCTCACGTTTCTCGACAAGCAAATCTTCGACTGCCTGCGGAAACCGGGCATCACGGTCCTCGAATGCTATGGTCATCCCGGGAGCCTTGCCCAAGAGAAAGTCCGCCAAGAAGTGCGAAGCGAAGTGTTTTCGGATCACGGCAAACTGAACCGGCATCTTTGCTGAGTAGGAGTTGGAGCGGAGCCCAGTCAATGTGATCGAGGTTCCCGGCTCTGCCGTCCCTTCTACTCTCGAAATCGTCTCGTTGAAGATTGGCTCGTCGCTCGACAAACTGAAATCGAACTTGCGCCGGTAGAGCCCGCCGTCGCCGGCATAAATGCTGTCCACCTTGACCAACGCAAACGCGTCGAGCCAAAGCAACCGTCCCACGCCCTTGCCGCCACGAGCTATCTTGAACGGCGTATCGGTCGTGCAGAATGCTCGAAACCTCTCGTCCTCAAGTCCGATACCGTTGTCGGTCACGACGACCGTGTATGTTGAGGGGTCACGAATGTTCTGAAAGCCGACCTGGATGGAACCACGCCTGCTCGCGTCGTCGCCAAATTGGTCTTGGACAGCGTGCATCCCGTTGCTCACCGCCTCAAAGACTGGTTGGAGCGCATCGGCGGTGTTTGAGGGCTTAGGAAGTCGCCTGACGCGATTTGCTACGTCCCCTATGAGTTGCGTCAACCTTACCCTCCTCCCCGCCAGCTAGACAGTTGATTGCTAGGCGTTCGATTCATTTTCCATCAATGTGATTCCGGTTTTGGGAACCGAAGTGCGGTATAGCACTGGTATAACAATTTTGTGCTGAACATGACTTTAGCCCAAATCACCTAAAAGCTCAATATTCCCAAATACTTGGCGCTAAACGGAAAATCTCTGAGCTAAAACGTGATCAGAGTGATTTTCGGTATACAATGGTATACTGGTGCCCGGGGGCGGAATCGAACCACCGACACGAGGATTTTCAATCCACTGCTCTACCCCTGAGCTACCCGGGCACGGGTGAACGGCCGCGCCGTTCGGGTTCCGGCTTTCTAGGCGAGGGCCACGCGACTGTCCAGTGGGTTTTTGCCACTTTTCAATGGGGTTTTCCCGAGCCCGCGTCCTGTGCCTCTTCCAGTGCGTCGGCGACTTCCTCGGCATCGTCCAACCGGCTGGAGGGAATGGCATAATCCCCGCGCAGCCACGCGCCAAGGTCGCGGTTGGCGCAGCGTTCGGAACAGAAGGGGCGGTATTTCTTCACCGTATCCTCCCCGCAAATCGGGCAACTCATATCACACCTTTCGGCAGCGGCAGCCTGTCTCGCTTTCTCTGCAACTCATAGTGCCCAAGCGGGGTCCAGCCGACAAGGGCCGTCTCCACCGTGTCACGGCGGAACGCGGCGCGCAGAGCGGCCTCGAATGTCTTGCGATCCTTCTTGGGCATCGGCGCCAGGTCCAGAACCACCTGCCCGCCCAGGCCCCGCAGCCGCAAGGCCCGCGGCAAGGCCCGCGCGGCGGCCATGTTGGCCTTCACGCTTGCCGCCGGAGAGGTGTCGCCGCCCGCGTTCACATCCACCGCCACCAGCGCCCGTGTCGGCTCGACATAAATGCTGGCGCCGCCCGGCAGATCCTCGCGCGCAGAACGCAACGCCTCTACCGCATCCAGCACCCCGTGGTGCGCGAACGCCTGCGCGTCCTCGTCCCAGATCTCGGGCTCCGGCCAGTCGCGCCAGGCCAGCTCGTGCGGCCCCGGCCCCTCGACCAGCTTCTCCGGCTTGCCGCTCACGTCGGCCATCACCGCGCGGGCCAGTTCCGCCATGCGCGCCACGTCCTCGGCCACGGCGTCCTCGTCCGCGCCCTCGCAGGCCGAGCGCAGGATCAACCCATTGTCGTCGCCCGCCATCACGTCCTTGCCGATCAACATCAGCCGGTCCTGCAGGTCGTCGTCCTTGATCGCCCGCGACACGTTGATCCCCGGCGCGCCGGGCGTCACGATCGCATAGCGGCTCTTGAACAGCACCTTCGCCGTCACCGGGATCGCCTTGCCCGGCTCGGCATAGCCCGTGACCTGCACCAGAACCGTGCCCCCGGCGCTCATCCCCTTGACCTGCCGCAGGAACCCGTTGCCGTCGGGCGTGCGCACGAACAGCCCTCCTTGCCCCTTCACCGGCCGCTCGATCACGGCGCGATAGATCGTGCCGGGGCGCGGCTGGTCGGTATCGACCAGCAGATCGGACAGCACACCGTCCTCCATCAGCGCCGCCGCCTCGAATGCGCCCAGCTGGCCCAGCGCCACCACGCGTCCCTTCATGTTGTCCCTTTCCAGACCGGATATCCGGCGGCCAGCAAGAGCCCCGCCGTTTCCTTCAGCGGCAAGCCCACGATGGCCGTGAACGAGCCTTGGATCCACGGAATGAACGCGCCCGCAGGTCCCTGGATGCCATAGCCCCCGGCCTTGCCCTGCCAGTCGCCGCTGGCCAGATAGAACGCGATCTCGTCGTCATCCAGCCGCTTCATCTTCACGTCACTGATCACGTCTCGCTCCCAAATGCGCGCGCCGCGGCGCACCGCCACCGCCGTGATCACCTTGTGCCGCCGTCCCGACATCTTGCGCAGGAACGCCTCCGCCTCGCCCGCATCCTCGGGCTTGCCCAGGATGCGCCGGCCCAGCGCCACGGTCGTATCGGCGGAGAGCACGATATCGTCAGTCCCGGCCTCAACGGCCAGCGCCTTTTCGCGCGCCATCCGCACGCAATATGGCCGCGGAAGTTCCGCCTTTTCGGGGGTCTCGTCGATATCCGGCGGGCGCACGTCGTCAGCGACAACGCCGATCTGCGCCAGCAGATCCCGGCGTCGCGGGCTACCGGACCCCAGGATCAATCGTGGCGGCTGCATCATTCCGCTCTCATATTAGCAACGGGGTGCGCACGCATTTCACCTCAGGTGAAACGCTTCCGCGCACGGCGCAAACCTGCGGTTCACGTCATTTGAAGCGATAATTGATCCGACCCTTGGTCAGATCGTAAGGTGTCATTTCCACCTGAACCTTGTCGCCTGCCAGAACACGGATGCGGTTCTTGCGCATCTTGCCTGCCGTGTGCGCGATGATCTCATGGCCGTTCTCTAGCTCGACCCGAAATGTCGCATTCGGCAGGAGTTCCTTCACGACACCTGGAAATTCGAGCGTATCTTCCTTGGCCATGGTCTCTCCTTGGTTTCCGCCCTGCCGGTTGCAGGACAGGCGTTTAAATGGCCCCATTCCCCAAGGTTTTCAAGTCAAATATCATTGCAGCCGTTCAACTGTGGGTGCGCCGTCACGACCCGCCTGCTCGGCCCAGTGGGTGCGGTTCAGCACCCCGCCATCCGCCCGCACCTGCGCGATTTTTTCCAGATCGGCCTCTGCATAGGTCCATCCCGGCGCGTCCAGCACGCCCTCGGCCAGCACGCCGGTAGGCGGAAAGCCGACGTCGGGCGGGCCGAATACGCCGCCCGCGCCGGTGTTGACGTCGCACACCTCGCACCAGTCGGCAGGCCCCACCAGAGACGACATCGCACTCACGCATTGCTGTTCCAGCGCGCGAGCCATGGCGCCGATCCGCACCCGCCAGTACCCGGCCAACGTGTCGGTGCAGGACGGCACCAACAACACGTCAACGTCCTGCATCGCACGGCCCAACAGCGGAAATTCACTGTCGTAACAGATCAGTACGCCGATCCGTCCCAGGTCGGTGTCGAACACCTTCAACGGCCCGCCACCCACGCACCCCATCGGCTCGCGCTCCCAGCGCGTCATGATCTGCTTGTCCACCACGCCCTTGTCGCCCCCCGGCGCAAAGACCACCGCCCGGTTCACCGGTCGTGCGCCCAGCGCGTCGTCATAGACCGGCGCCGAGCCACCCAGGATATGCACGCCGTACTGCCCCGCCAGCTTGGAATGCAGTGCGTCGGCCTCGGGCATCCTCTCCGACACCGCCCGCAGCGACGGCTCCAGCTCCGCCGTGACCGCCCGCCCGGCCAGGGGCGCCAGTTCCATCGCCGCATATTCGGGGAACACCAGCAGCTTGGCACCCTGCCCGGCCGCCTCGGCCACCCAGGCCTCGATCTTGTCGGCATAGGCCTGCCAACTGTCCAACTCGTCCAGCGGGTAAGCCGCGGTCGCAATCTTCAACATGGTCGCATCCCGTCAGTGGTTTCGACAGCACCCTAACCGCACGGGGCCTCCGGCACCACTCAGACCGTCTCCGGCGTTACAGGCCGTTGGAGCCGCAGCGGAATCTCCCGCGCCAGCCGGATGAGATGCGCCATATAGGGCTTGTCCGCCTCGTCCTCGCGGATCGCCGCATACAGCCGCTTGGTCAGACCGCCCTTCGTGACCGGCCGCGTGACATATTCCGAACTCGTCCGCTGTTCGCGCAGCACCCAGTCAGGCAGCACCGCCACCCCTCGATTCGATGCCACCAGCAGCAGAATCACCGCCGTCAGCTCGATCTGCCGCACCGCCCGCGGCTCGACCTTGGCAGGGGTCAAGAGCTCGGTGAAGATATCCAGCCGCGAGCGGTCCACCGGGTAGGTGATCAGCGTCTCGTCCCTGAAATCCTCCGCCTCGACGAAATCCTTGCCCGCCAGCACATGCTGGCTGGAGGCCACGAACAGCGGCTCGTAATCAAAAAGCGGCTGAAAGATCACTCCATCCAGGTCCTCGGGGTCCGACGACACCACCAGATCCACCTCTTCCTTCTGCAACGCCGGTAGCGCGTCAAAGGCGAGGCCCGGCCGGATGTCGATATCCACTTCTGCCCAGGTCTGGCGGAATCGCTCCAGCACCGGGAACAGCCACTCGAAACAGGCATGGCATTCGATGGCGATATGCATCCGCCCGGCGCTTCCCTGCCGAAGACCGCTGAATTCCGCCTCCAGCGCCTCGACCTCGGGCAGCACCTTTTCCGCCACCCGCAACAGCCGCAGCCCCGCCGCCGAAAGCTTCAGGGGCTTCGAGCGCCGCACGAACAGCTCGACCCCCGCCTGATCCTCCAAGCCCTTGATCTGGTGGGACAAAGCCGACTGCGTAATGTGCAACAAGTCCGCCGCACGGGCCAGCCCGCCGGCCTGGTGAATGGCCCGGATCGTGCGCAAATGGCGAAAGTCGATATGCATGTATATTAGCCCACCTCATTCAAACCATGAATTTTATGAAGTTGTCTCACATACGCGCGCCTGCGACAAGGGACTCAACACCCCATTGCAGGATACCCGTCATGAGCACACCGACCGTTTCCTTCGAATTCTTCCCGCCCAAGTCGCTGGAGGCGTCCTTCCGCCTCTGGGACACCGTCCAGACACTGGCGCCACTGGACCCCAGTTTCGTGTCCGTGACCTACGGCGCAGGCGGCACCACCCGCGAGCTGACCCGCGACGCGGTGGCCACGCTGCACAAGTCCAGCGGCCTCAACGTCGCCGCCCACCTCACCTGCGTCGAGGCCACGCGCGAAGAGACGCTCGCCATCGCCCAGGACTTCGCCGATGCCGGCGTGAACGAGATCGTCGCCCTGCGCGGCGACCCGCCCAAGGGCGCCGACGGCTTCACGCCCCACCCCGAAGGTTTCGCCGACAGCTGCGAGCTTATCTCGGCGCTGGCCGACATGAACCGCTTCAAGATCCGAGTCGGCGCCTACCCGGAAGTGCACCCCGAGGCGGCGGATGCCCAGGCCGATATAGACTACCTGAAGCGCAAGATCGACGCCGGCGCGTCCGAGGCGATCACCCAGTTCTTCTTCGACACCGAGGCGTTCTTCCGCTTCCGCGACGCCTGCGCCGCTGCGGGCATCGACGCCCCCATCACCCCCGGCATCCTGCCGATCGAGAACTGGGCCGGCACCAAGCGCTTCGCCAACTCCTGCGGCACGAAGATCCCCGCCTGGCTCGACGAGGCCTTCACCAAGGCCGCCCGAGACGACCGCGAAACCCTGCTGGCAACGGCGCTCGCCACCGAACTGTGCAGCGAACTGATCGACGGCGGGGCCGAGCATCTGCATTTCTACACGCTCAATCGCCCCGAACTGACCCGCGACGTCTGCCACGCGCTCGGCATCGCGCCCAAGGTGGACCTGCGCGACGTAGCCTGACCCACCCCACTCACGATCCCTGTGACATTCCCCTCCCCGGGGTTGTCGCAACCGCCTGGCCCCGCCCTCCCCCGGAAGGCGGGGCTTTTTCCGTGCACACCGCGCAGGTAATGCGGCGCGTGCTTGACCCGTGCTCGAACCTCAGGATTGAGCCCATAATTGCCACAGTCATAAAGCGCCCGCGCGGAACAAGGGCGAAGCCCGCCGCGCATCGCCGGGCCGTCCCCCGGCACGGCGATTTGGCAGGTGACGTGCCACGCTCTCGAGGTGGATGTGCTTGGCAGGCATAAAGTGCCCATCACCATCGTCGGTTCGCGGCACCACGGCCCGGCGATGCGCGTCTCCTCACCGTGAGAAAATAACGTCCGCCTCGTCCGCATTTCAACCGGTTAACAGCCGCGAAGCGGCCCGACCATCGTCAGCCCCTCCCTTGGGCTGGCGATTGCCTCCGTCGTGAATGGGCAGCAAGGTCCGTACAGCCCACCTTTGCCAGGTCCCGCGACAAGAACCGCAAACCTTCTGCGCATCAAAATGGGGCCCTGTATCACCGCCACGCCCTGCGAAAGCCGTGAGGCTTTCATGCCCCGCCGCCGGGGCGGGCTTGCCACCCTCCCCGGCCCGAACTAGCGTGCCGCCATGACCGACACGGCCCGCCCCTTCACCGCCACATCGCTTGACCAGATGCCCGACATGGACGCGCTTTTGTCCTGCTCCGGCCTCGACTTCATGCGCGACATGATCGCCGGCCGCCTGACCGCCCCGCCCATCGGCGCCACGCTCGGCTTCACCGCCCTCTCGGCCGATCCCGGCCGCGTCGTGTTCGAAGGCACCCCCGGCTTCGGCGCGCTCAACCCGATGCGCGGCGTGCATGGCGGCTGGTACGGCGCCATTCTGGATTCCTGCATGGCCTGCGCGGTGATGACCCTGCTGGACAAGGGCCAGATCTACACGACGCTCGAATACAAGGTGAACATCACCCGTGCCCTTCCCCTGGGCATGGCGGCGGTGGCCACCGGCACCACCCAGCATGGCGGCCGCCGCACCGCCACCGCTGTGGGCGAGCTGCGCGGCCGCGACGACGGCAAGCTCTACGCCACCGGCAGCACCACCTGCCTGATCATGGACGCCGCCTGAACCGCTCTGCCGGCGGGCTTGCGAACGAAACCCCGACCCGACGATACAGCCAAGTGCGATCGTTTGAGGGGTGTTCCTGACAGCTTCTGTCTGCGGCCCGTGTTACCATTCCTGTCAACCGCGGACAGGGACACCCTTCATGCACATCATTCTCGGCGGAACCGGGCAGGTCGGATCGGCAACCGCGCGCGCCTTGCTGGACAAAGGCGAAACGGTGACCGTCGTGACACGCAACAGGGATAACGGCGCGGAATTGGCCGGGGCGGGGGCGCGGGTCGCCGAGGCCGACATTCGCGATGTCGCTGCCCTGCGCGATATACTCGCATCCGGCAGGCGGGCGTTTCTGCTCACTCCTCCAGCGGACCCGGCGAGCGACACCGACACGGAGGAACGCAGGAACGTGGATGCGATCCTGTCGGCCCTGCAGGGCTCCGGCCTGGAAAAGGTGGTCGCGGCCTCGACCTTTGGTGCGTTCCGGGGCCACCGCTGCGGCGACCTCACGGTGCTCCACGCCTTCGAGACGGCACTGGCGTCACAGCCCATCCCGGCCGCGATCAACCGGGGCGGATATTACATGAGCAACTGGGCCGGAATGGCGGACCAGGTGCGGCAAAGCGGCATTCTGCCCAGCTTCTTTCCGGCGAACTTGCGCCTCCCGATGGTGGCTCCCGGGGATCTGGGCAAGGCCGCAGCGCGGCGTCTCATGTCGAGCACCGAGGACATCGGCATCCAGCATGTCGAAGGGCCGGAGCGTTACACCGCGCACGATGTTGCCGCCGCGTTCGCCAAGGTGCTGGGGCGCACGGTAAAGGTCGAGGAAATCCCGCCCGCCGAGCTGGAAGAAACCTTCCGCAACTTCGGGTTCTCCGACGCGGCGGCAGCGTCCTACGCCTGCATGACCCGACGCCTGATCGACGGAAAGACGGACACGGATGAAAGGCCGTCGCGCGGCAGGACCCGGTTGGAAGATTACGTGGCTGCCTCGCTCGCCTGAAACCCACCATCGGCTGTGCCCTGCGAAACGACGCGACCGGAAGCGAGGAAGGCCTCCACCTGCGCGGCGCCATCGCTTTGACAAGCCGCCCTACATCGCCGCCTGCGCATCCGGAGCGTCCGGCTCTGCGCGCCCCCGCACGCTTTCGTGCAGCCGCTCGGACGGGTCCTGCCCCACCACCCGTGCCTTGCGGAACAGGAATATCTTTCCCCAGCCCCGCCACTTGCCCACCGACGGCGCATCCGGGTCCACAGGATACCGCGAGCGCCAGCCCTCGGGCAGGAGCAGCCCGTGCGATTCCGCGCGCTCCAACATCCACACCAGCGGAATGTTCGACAGGGGCCGCGCCGCGTGAAACCCGTCCAGCTGCCCGCCCACATCGCCATGGGTGCCCCGGAACCAGACCTGCTCCACCCGTCCCTCGCCGGCATTGCTGCCCGGCCCGGTTTCCCACATCACCGGCGCATAGACCTGGCGCGTCTCGTCCAGCGCCAGCGCGTGATAGCCGTGGTGGATATGCGGCCCCAGCGCATGGCTGTGAAACGCGTTCTTCGGCGTCAGCAGCCGCCAGGTCAGCGGCCCCGTCAGGTCCAGCGCCTTCACCGTGTCCCATACTCCGACCATCTCGATCGGCGAGGCCGCATGACACAGATCGCGCGTGAAATCCGCCGCCGCAACGCTCGCCGCCTCCTCGCGATAGTGGCGATAGGCGGTCTTCACCTGCCGCTCGGTCGCGTGTTCCGCCTTCAGCAGCCCGACCCGGTCGATCACCCCCGCCAGCGACCGCACCGCATAGGCCCCGCGCGAGAACCCGAACAGGAAAATCCGGTCGCCGGGCCGATAGCGCGACGCGAGATAGCCATAGGCCCGCCGGATCTGCCGGTTGATCCCCCGCCCCAGCATCACGTCGCCCGTCCGCCGCCAGTCCGGCCACTGCACCCCCGGCTCGTAATACAGCGACATGCCCGCCCCCACCGCCTCGCTCAACAGCTTGAAGGTCAGGCCGGCATTGCTCTCGTATCCGGCCTCCAGCGAAGACATGGTCCCGTCCAGGATGATCACGTGGGTCACGGCCCCTCTCGGGCCGTGCTTGATCCGCGCCCGCTCGCCACGGGTCAGGCCAACCAGCCGCCGGACGGCCCGGCTAACGCGTTTCGTCCAGCTCATCGCTTCTCAACATCATCCAGACGCGGTGCGGGGTAAAGGGCATGTCGGCCCGGCTTACGCCCCGGTCGTGCAACGCATCGAACACCGCGTTCGCCGTGGCGGCCATCGCCCCCACGGTCCCGGCCTCGCCACAGCCCTTCATGCCCATCACGTTGGTGGTCGACGGCACCGGCTCGGTCTCAAAGGCGATCATCGGCAAATTGTCCGCCCGCGGCATCGCGTAATCCATGAAGCTCGCCGTCAGCAATTGCCCGTCCTCGTCATAGACCACCCGCTCGCACAGCGCCTGGCCGATGCCCTGCGCCACACCGCCATGGATCTGACCCTCGACCAGCATCGGGTTGATGAGGTTTCCGAAATCGTCCACCACCGTGTAACGCGCCACTGTGACCGCGCCGGTCTCGGGATCGACCTCCACCTCGCAGACATGCGCGCCGTTGGGAAAGGACCGCGCCTCCAGCTCCGCGCGCTGCTTGTGGCTCAGCAGATCGTCGCGCCCGTCGGCCCGCGCCCAGGCGACCGCTTCCAGCAGTGTCGGCGTCTGGTTCGATCCCGGCGCGCGGAACGTCTCGTGGTCGAACTCCACCGCGTCGGCATCGACGCCCATCTTCTCCGCCAGATAGGGCCGGAACGCGTCAATCATCGCGTCCACCGTCACCAGTGTCACGTTGTTCTGCACCGTGACCGAGCGTGACCCGCCCGTGCCGCCCCCCTGCGCGATCCGGTCGGTATCGCCCTGCACAATCTCGATACGCTCCACCGGCACCCCGGTCTGGTCGCTCAGGAATTGCGCGTAAACGCTCTCATGCCCCTGCCCGTTCGAGATCGTGCCGACGTATAGCCGCATGCCCTCGTCGGTAAACTCGATCTGCGCACCCTCCGCCGGGTCGCCCAGTATGCTCTCGATATAGAAACACAAGCCCATCCCCCGCAGCCTGCCCCGCGCCTCGCTTGCCGCACGGCGCGCCGCAAACCCGGCCTTGTCCCCATGCCGCGCGACGCTCTCCAGCACCCGCGCGAAATCGCCCACGTCATAGGTCTCGCCAAAGGCGGTGGTATAGGGAAACTGCTCGGGCCGGATGAAATTCCGCCGGTGCAGCTCCCACACATCCACGCCCAATTCCCGCGCCGCGTGGTCCATCATCCGCTCCAGCGCATAGATCGCCTCGGGCCGCCCGGCGCCGCGATAGGCGTCGACCGGCGTGGTATTGGTGTAAAACCCCTCGACATGCAGGTAAGCGGCGCGGATATCAAAAACCCCATCATCACCTTGGCGAAAAGGTTGGTCTGGATGTTCTGCGCCAGCGGGCTGTTATAGGCGCCAAGGTTCATCGCGGTGTCCACGCGGTAGGCCGTGATCCGCAGATCCTCATCGAACCCCATCACAAGGTCATGGCAAAGGTCCCGCGCGCCCGTGTCCGACAGCATCCCCTCGGTCCGGTCCGCAACCCAGGCCACCGGCGCCTCCAGCATCCGGGCCGCCTGCGCCACCAGCAACGTCTCGGGATAATCCGGCGCCTTGGTGCCGAACCCGCCGCCCACATCCGGGATCGTGACCCTGATATCGGCCTCGTCCATCTTTAGGATGCGTGCCGCATGCGCCTTGGTGTTCCACACGTTCTGCCCGCCATAAGCGATATGCAGACGGCCCTCTTCCATCTGCGCCAGCACGCTGCGGGTCTCCATCGGGTTGGAGATCACCCGGTTGTCCTCCAGCGGCATGCGCACCACATGCGCCGACCCGGCCAGCGCGGCCTCGACCGCAGCCGCGTCGCCCATGCCGAAATCGAACGCCCGGTTCTCCGGCGCCGCGTCATGCAGCGTCAGCCCGCCCGCTGCCCGCTCCAGGTGCACCGGCAGGCTGTCATACTCGACCTCGATCAGCTCCGCCGCGTCCCGCGCCGCGTCCAGGCTCTCGGCCACCACCAGCGCGATCGCCTCGCCGACAAAGCGCACGCGCCCTTCGGCCAGCAAGGGCCGCTTCGGCGCCGCGCCCATGCTGCCGTCGCGGTTCTCCACCAGCAGCGCCGGCATCCCTTCGATGATCCCCGCCGCCGCCAGGTCGTCCGCGGTCAGCACCAAGCGCACGCCCTCTGCCTCGCGCGCCGCCTGCACATCCACCGTCATCTCCGCATGCGCCTCGACAGACCGAAGCACGTAGGCCCGCAAACATCCCTCCGGCCACAAATCCGAGGTGTACCGTCCCGCTCCCGTCAGGAACCGCCGGTCCTCGATCCGGCTCACGGGTTGCGCGCGGCCGAATTTCGCCATGCGTTGCTCGGTCATGTCGGACACCTTTGCGCGGGAATTCTTCCGCGACCCTAACGCCCGACGGCGCGGTGTCCACCCCCCGATCAGGCCAGCCGCGCCACCGTCACCGGCCCCTCGGGCCCATAGCCGTTGAACCGTGTCGCCAGCGCCCGCGAATAGGCCCCCATGCCTTCGAACAGCACGTAATCGCCCTCCGCCACGTCCCCCGGCAAGACCAGCGGATCGGGCAGCCGGTCCAGGCTGTCACAGGTCGGCCCGAACGCCACCCGCGCCACCGGCGCACCCTCACGCGGCCGCCCATCCGGGCTGACAAGCCGCACCCGTGTCAGCGCGTCGATATCCCGCGCTTCGGCCAATGCACCGTAGATCCCGTCGTTCAGAAACAGGCTCCCGTCCGGGCGCACCGCTTTCACGCGTGCAGCCAGCGTGAACGCCTCGGCTACCATCGCCCGCCCCGGCTCGCAGACCAGGCGGGGCGCCACCTCGAACACCTCTTGCGTCACCTCCGCCACGTGATCGAAAATCGCCTCCAGGTCCGGCGCCGCGCCCGACCGATGCGCGGCGAACCCGCCGCCCACGTTCAGCCGTTCCAGCCTCACACAGGCCTGTCGCGCCACCTCCGCGCTGGCCCGCACATACGCGCCCCACGCGCGCGGGTCGGCGCATTGCGTGCCCGGATGAAAACAGAGGCCCGGACGAAACCCCATCTCGGCCACCTTGCGCAACAGACCCGCCGCCGCGTCAGGCCCGGCCCCGAACTTCGCGCCGAAATCATAGGCCGCGCCCTTGACCGGCAGTGCCAGCCGCACCGTCACCTCCATGTCGCGCGGCAGTCCCGCCAGTTTTTCCAGCTCCGACGCGCAATCCACGGAAGCAGACGCCACGCCCATCCTCGCGGCCGTCTCGACCTCGGACACCGACCGCACCGGGTTGTTGTAATGCAGCACCGCTTCGGGGGCCGCCTTGCGCACCGCCCGCATCTCCGCCGGGCTCGCCACGTCGAAGGCGCGCACACCGGCTGCGGCCAGGTTCGCCAGCACCTCCTCGCCCGGATTGGCCTTGACCGCATAGGTCACCAGCCCGTCGAACCCCTTCAGGAACCGCCGCGCGGTGGCCTGCAACGTTTCGGGGCTGAAATAGAGCATCGGCGCATCGGGCCGGTGCCGGTGTAGATGCGCCTCGGGGGTATCCCACGGGGAAGTCTGATGTTGCATCGCTCTGCCTCTCGGGTCGTCTTTTCCTCAGTGTGCCAAGAAACCTGGTGATTTTGTCAGGGCAGATTGCACTAAATGCAGTATCATTTCGGCATAACGCCGGAGGAATCATGCAAACAGACGAACTTGATGAGGCACTGATCGCACTCCTGCAGGAAAACGCCCGTCTGCCCGTCGCCACCCTCGCCCGCCGGCTGGGCCTGGCGCGCACCACTGTGCAGGCCCGGCTCGACAGGCTGGAAACCTCCGGCGTCATCCTGGGCTACACCCTGCGCCTCAACGCCGCGCGCCACGCCCCCCTGCGCGCCACGGCCCTTGTCCAGATCGAGGCGCGCAGCCAGCCCACCGTGCTCTCGCGCCTGCAATCCCTGCCCGGCGTGCGCCGCGTCCACACCACTTCCGGGCGCTTCGACCTCATCGTCACGCTCGAGGCCGAGACGACCGAGGAACTCGACGACACGCTCGACCGCATCGGAGACGCCAAGGGCGTGCGCGGCTCGGAATCGCTGATCCACCTCGCTACCAAGCTCGACCGCGGCAGCTAGGCGCGCACTGTCCCGGGCCTGACCCGGGACCTCTGACGCGAATCGAATCACGCCCCGCGAACCGCCCCTGTTTGCGGTCCGGCGCGGCACCTTCCCGCTTCAGGCAATACCCCGTCCCACGTCGCCGCATCCTACCCCCCGGACGCCGAACCACCCACTCGCCCGCACCGCCACATTCCCGCCAGATTTCGCCCCGAAACCCGTACGACCTTGGTCGGACGACCGTCAGACGATGGGGTCGTAAAACCGTCCACCGACCGAGGAAGGATTTCGCATTTCCCCGACAGGCGTCAGTGTCAGGGCACACGAGGGTCGTATCGGCCCGCAATCACAAACCTGTTCAAAACCTACAGAAAGAGACGACCATGACCATCGCACGCAAATCCATCAAGACCATCGCCCGCACCTTCGCCCGTGACGAAGACGGCGCAACCGCCATCGAATATGGCCTCTTTGCGGCTCTCGTGGGCGCCGTGATCGTCGGCACCATCGCCACGCTGGGCGGCCAGACCAACACCGGCTTCACCACCATGAGCACCGAGCTCAGCGCCCAGGGCATCGACGCACCGGAGTAAGCCCTGCTCGTCCCGCCGGGGCGGCCCCCGCCGCGCGGGCGGGACGCCCTGCCTCTCACCCCCGTCCCTCCAACCCCGCAACCCGAGGATCGCCCCATGCCCTTCGACACCCAAGATGGCGTCGCCCCCCCCCTTCAGGCCTATGTCTGCACCGACAAGGGCGCCGCCACGGCCCGTGCCGTGCTGACCGAGAGCGGCCAGGCGGCCAAGGCGATCCACGGTGGCGGGCTCAGCGGCGCGGCCCGGCTTCTCAGCGGTCCCTCCGCGATGAAATGCATCCTGGCCGAGATGGGCCAGATCAACCTGGCGATGGCCTGCGAATGCGTCGAGGAACTGGCCCGCGCCGGCATCGACGTGATCGTGCTCGGCACGGCCGACGATCTCGCCACCTACCGCGCCCTGCGGCAGGCCGGGGCGCGCGACTATTTCTGCCTTCCCGCCGACGCGTCGGACATCCTCGCCGCCACCACCGCGCCAGCCGCGGCCGGACCCGCAGCCGTCCCTGCACCCGCCGCCCCCGCGCCCGAAACCCTTCAGGGCCTCACGATCGGGGTCATCGGATGCAAGGGCGGCACCGGCGCCAGCCTCCTGGCGCAGAACCTCGCCGCGCTTGCCGCCGCCCCCAAGGGCGCCAACCGCTCCACTGCGCTGGTGGATGCCGATCTCGAATTCGGCACCCAGGCCATCGACCTCGACCGGGACGAAACCCGCGGTCTCTTCGACGCCCTGCGCGCCCCCGACCGCGTGGACAGCACGTTCATCGGCGCCACGATGGATCAGATCAGCGATACGCTCTCGCTCTATTCCGGCCAGGTCCGCGGCGATCAGACCGCCGCCGCCTACGAGCCCGGCATCGCTGCCCTCCTGCCGCGCCTGCGCGCAGGCTTCGACACCGTCATCGCCGACCTGCCCCGCGGCCTCGTCCTGCGCCAGCCCGACGTGATCGGCACGCTCGACCGGCTGGTCCTGGTGCTGCCGGCGGGCTTTGCCGGCGTCAACGCCGCCAGCCGCCTGCTGGGCCAGATCCGGGCCGATCACCCCGATTTGCCGGTCCTCGCAGTGCTGTCCGAGATCCGCAAGGACGCGGGACTGCGCCCCAAGGACATCGCCAAGACGCTCGACATGCCCCTCACCGCGACCCTGCCCTGCTGTGCCCCGGCGCTTGCGCGCGCGCACAAGGCCGCCAAGCCGCTGGTCACACTGCAACCGCGCGCGCCCTGGGCCCGCGCCGTGCGCACCGTCTTCGAGGCCGCCACCAAGCCGGCGGGCGCCGCCTCGGCCCTGCGCAAACCCCGCAAGAGACTGTTCGGATGAAACACGAGGTCATCGAGCACCACAATCGCGAAGCGCTCGACCGGGTGCTGCACATCGCGCGCCAGATCGACGCCGACGGGCTGTCGGTCGAGGAAAAGGTGAACACCGCGCTCACCTTCGTGGTCGAGGCGAGCGAGGCACCCATCTCGCTGGGCCAGCAACGCGCCCTGCTGGCCCAGGCAGTCGCGGCCCTGGGCGACAACGCAACGGCCGCCACCGCTGCACCGCTCGCGCCCCCGGCAGCGCCGCAATCCCCGGCCCGGTCACCGGCACCGAAGCTTCCCGCCCTGATCGAAGCCGTCAACGCCGCCGCCACGTCCGACTCCGACATTTCGGCCATGGCGGGCGAGATGATACAGGCGCTCTCCGAGGTGCTCGACTTCACCGAGATGTCCGGTCTGCCGCGTGCCGAACAGGAAAGCCGGATCCACGATGCGATCCACGCCCTGTCCGAAAAGCGCAAGATGCACCTCAATGGCCGCGAGGTCGCCGACCTGGTGAAGGCGGTCTTGGCCGACATGCTGGGCCTCGGCCCTCTGGAACGCCTGCTGGCGGACGAGACGGTGACCGACATCATGGTCAACGGACCCAAACGGGTCTATGCCGAGCGCGGCGGCAAGCTGGAACTTACCGGCGTGCGCTTCCGCGACGACGCGCATGTCCACGCCGTCGCCTCCCGCATGGTCGCCGCCGTGGGCCGCCGGATCGACGAGGCGCAGCCGATGGTCGACGCCCGCCTCAAGGACGGCAGCCGCGTCAACGTCGCCATCCCGCCGCTCGCCATCGACGGCCCGACCATCACCATCCGCAAGTTTCCCGCCGCCCCCATGAAGCTGGAAACGCTCGTTTCCAACGGCTCGCTCTCCGAACAGATGGCGCGCTTCCTCGGGCTTGCGGCCTACCTGCGCCTCAACGTGCTGGTCTCGGGCGGCACCGGCTCGGGCAAGACCACGCTGATGAACGCGCTCTCGGCCTTCATCCCAGCCACCGAACGGCTCGTCACCATCGAGGACGCCGCCGAACTGCGCTTCCAGCAGCCCCACGTGGTCCGGTTCGAGACGCGCCCGCCCAATGTCGAGGGCAAGGGCGAGGTCACCATGCGCACGCTGGTGCGCAACGCGCTCAGAATGCGCCCCGACCGCATCATCATCGGCGAGATCCGCGGCGACGAGGTGCTGGACCTGCTGCAGGCCATGAACACCGGCCATGACGGCTCGATGAGCACCCTGCACGCCAACTCCCCGCGCGAGGCGATGACCCGGATCGAAAGCATGGCGGCGCTCGCCGGCTTCGACATGGCCTCGGGCGTGGTCCGCCGGCAACTGGCCGATGCCGTGCAGCTGGTGATCCAGATTTCACGGATGCGCGACGGCACCCGCCGCATCACCTCGATTTCCGAGGTCGCCGGGCTCGAAGGCGATGTCGTCACCCTCCAGGATCTCTTCACCTTCGAGACCGACCCCGACAGCACCCGCACCGAAGTGCGCGGCCACTTCCGCTATTCCGGCTACCGTCCCAAATTCGCCCGCCGCGCGGCCGATTACGGCGTGTCCGAAGATCTCGACGCGGTTCTCGGAGGATAACCCATGAGCCTGTTCCTGATCGTCCTCACCGCTTGCATCGTCACCTTCACCGCCCTGGTGCTGTGCGTGCTGGTCCATACCGACCGCACCCGCCGCCGCCACCAGGCCCGGATGCAGCGCGGCCTCGTCCGCCCCGGCCCCGCGGCGCCCAAACCGCCGCGCCGGACCGTTCGCGACACGCCCGACATCACCGGCCTCACCCCCGGATCGAGGCGCTGCTGGAACAGACCGGCCTGCGTCTGACGCCCACCGACATCTGCATCCAGATCGCCATCGCCGCGCTGTCGATCTACGGTCTCGCGGTGCTCTATGCAGGGCTCAACCCGCTCATCGCGCTGGTACTCGCCGTGGCCCTGCCGGTCCTGCTGGCGCTGGTCGTGCTGCGCCACGCCCGCGCCCGCTACCAGGCCGCCTTCATCGAAGGGCTGCCCGATGCGCTCGACATCTTCGCCCGCGGCCTGCGCGCCGGGCGGCCCATCGCGGATTCCCTGCGCATCGTGGTCGAGACCACCACGGGCCCCGTGCAGGCCGAATTTGCCCGCACCCATGGCGAAATCTGCCTCGGCACCTCCCTTCAGGACAGCCTCGCGGCACTCTACATGCGCCTGCGCACCGCCGAGCTCGGCTTTTTCGCCGTGGCCACCGCGCTTCAGGCCGATTCCGGCGGCAACCTCGTCGAGACGCTGGAAAACCTGGCCGAACAGCTGCGCGAACGCCGCAAGCTGCGCAAGAAGGCCCGCGCGCTCTCGTCCGAGGCCCGCGCCAGCGCCATGATCCTCGCGGCCCTGCCCTTTTGCATCGCGCTCGCGCTCTTCGTGCTGAACGGCGCCTATCTGAAACCGCTCTTCACCGATCCGCGTGGCCAGGTGATGGCGGCGGCGGCCCTGACCAGCGTGGCACTCGGGGTCTTCGTGATGGCCCGGATGGGGCGCGCCGATGTCTGAGACAACCGTTGATATCCTGTCGTGGATGGCCTTCGCCGGGCTGATCCTGGTGACCCTGGGCCTGGGCGCGCTGGTCGATACCGAACGCCGCCGCGCCGTCCTGATGCTGCGCCTGCGCCGCGCTGGCGGCGAGGCGCTGCCGCCGCGCGACGCCACCCAGGGGCCCGCCCGCCGGTCCGGCACGCTCGCCCGGGCCGGCGCGGCGCTGCGCCGGATCGTGCTGCGCATGGGCGAACGCCTGTCGGTCATCCTGGGCGGCGAGGCGCGCGACACCGCCGCCGACCTGCGCTCGGCAGGGTATCGCAGCCGCGACGCCCTTCTGGTCTTCGCTTTCCTGAAAACGGTCCTGCCCGTCGGCGCCTTCCTGTCCGGCGGCGCGTGGGTGGTGACCGTCTATCCCATCGGCATGCCTGCGCTCATCCCTTCGGCCATCGTACTGGCCGTGGCGCTCGGCCTGTCGATGGGTGTCGACATGGTGGTCGATTCCCGCCGCCGCGCCCGCATGGGCCAAATCCGCCGCAGCTTTCCCGACCTGCTGGAACTGCTTGTGATCGCGTCCGAGGCCGGACAAGGCCCGCAGCAGGCGCTGCACCGCGTCGCGCGAGAACTGCAATACAGCGCCCCCGAGCTTGCCGCGGAGACCCGCCAACTGGTGGCCGAAATCGGCATGACCAACGACCGCCGCACCGCCTATGACAAGCTGCGCGCCCGCGTGCCACTGCCCGAGATCGCCATCTTCACCCAGGCGCTGGACCAGTCCGACACCTACGGCACGCCCTTTGCCCGCGCCATGCGCAACCTGGTGTCGGAACAGCGCGCCAACCGCCTGATCGCGATGGAGGAAAAGGCCGCCCGCCTGCCCGTTCTGATGACCATCCCGCTGATCTTCTGTATCATGCCGGCGGTCTTCGTGGTGCTGGTCGGGCCCGCAGCACTCTCGATCTTCGACAACATCCTCGCGGGACGCTGAGACCATGACCCTGCACCGCCTCACAACCGCCGCCCGCCGCTTCACCCGTGACACCACCGGCGCCGTCGCCATCGAGTTCATGCTGATCGCGCCGATCCTCTTTGCGCTGATCCTCGGCATCATCACCCTGGGCTTCTACATGGGCGTCAGCCATTCGGTGCACCAGCTCGCCGCCGGCGCCGCCCGCGCCTCGGTCGCGGGCCTGGACGAGATCGAGCGGCGCGACATCGCAACCACCTACCTCGCACAGGGCACCACCCGCTATCCGCTGCTGAAGGATGACGCACTCTCCACCTCGCTGGCCTATTCCGGCGCGGCCACGGGCAGCATCACGGTCAACGTCACCTATGCCGCCGAAGGCACGCTGCTGGACGTGGCCAACGGCTTTCTCGGCCTCGGGATCGACACGATCGAGGGGCAGGCCTATGTCGCCTACTGACCGCATTGCCCGGTTCCGCCGCGACGAATCCGGCGTCGTGGCCATCATCGTGTCGCTGATGCTGACCGTGCTCTTCGGGTTCGTCGCGCTCGGCGTCGACGTGGCCGCGCTCTACCGCGACCGCGCCCGGCTTCAGGCCACCAGCGACCTCGGCGCGCTCAGCGCAGTGGCCGACGCCTCCGCCGCCGAGACCCGCGCCATCGACGCCATCATGGGCAACGGCCGCGCCGCCTCCACGCTCTCCGAGCTGCAAACTGGGCGATACTTCCGCAACCCCGCCATCCCCCGGACCGAGCGGTTCGTGCCGCTCGACGCCGGCACGGCCGGCGTGAACGCCGCGCGGGTTACGCTCAGCGACGCCTCGCCGCTCTATTTCGCACAGATCTTCAGCGGCACGCCCACCATCGACCTCAGCCGCAGCGCCCTGGCCACCCGTACAGGCGCGGCCAGCTTTTCACTCAACAGCCACTTGGCCGATCTCGACCCCGCAGCCCTGGATGCGGTGCTGACCGCCAAATACGGCGCCGCTGCCGCGGTCGGCGTGGGCGACCTTGCCCTGCTGGCGGAAGCGCAGGTCAACCTCGGCACGCTGATGGAAACCCTCGACGGGCTCACCGGCGGCACCTCGCGCAATCCCGCCGACGTGCTGAACCTCGTCACCACCGCCGACACCCTGCTCGATGCGCTCGCCTCCGACCTGCCGCCCGCCCTCGTCGGCAGTCTCGCCGGGCTTACCGGTGCCGTCGCGGGACAGCAGATAGACGTGGCCGCGGTCGTCGGCGGCATCGACACGCGCCTGGGCCTGACCGCCACCGACTTCCTGACCGAGATCGACGTCTCCGCCCTCGACATCGTCAAGGCCGTCGTCGCCGCCGAAGCGCTCGACCCGGCCGCATCGCTGGGCCTCGACCTCGACGTGGCGGGCATCGTCGGTGTCGATGCACAACTGTCCGCCGGCGAACCGCCCGTGCAGTCCGGCTGGGTCGGGCTGGGCGAGGAAGGCGTGCAATTGCACCGCGCCGCCGCGCGCCTCGCGCTCGATATAGATGTCGATCCCGGCCTGCTGACCGGGCTGGCCGGCGAGGTCACCGCCACCGATCTGCGCGTGCCGCTCTACGTGGAACTCGCCGGCGCCACCGCCACGCTGGACGAGATCGGCTGCAGCGCCTCGCGCGCCACGGACCTGGCCGCCTCCTTCTCGGTGTCGCACACGCCCCTGCACCCGCAGAACGGCACATCCGTCGCGGCGCTCTACCTCGGCACGCTGCCCGCGGGCACCGGCGCCAGCGACGCGATCGACCCTGCAAGCCTCGGCTTCGCCGATCTGCTGACCGTGCGCATCGCCATTCGGGTGCCGCTCCTGCCCGACCTGGTGCTGGCCGACCTTGTGGTGCAGGCCCGCAGCCACGTCAGCGTCGGCAGTTCCGACACCGATCGCATCACGTTCACCCATGGCGATATGGCCGCCGGCGACACCGTGCGCGGCTTCGGCTCGAAACTGCTGGTGACCAACGCCGTCAGCACGCTCCTGTCGTCCGAACATACCGAACTGCGCATCAGGCCCGACCAGCAGGGACTTGTCACCGGCCTGGCGGCCCCGGTGGTAAACACCCTGCTCGCCAACCTTCCGGCCCAGCTTCTGGCCGCGCTCACCACGCCGGTCGACGGGGTGGTCGACGGCGTGCTGGCAAGTGTCGGACTGGAACTCGGCGCAGGCGAACTGACCCTGACCGGGCACCACTGCGAACGCGTTCGGTTGGTCCAGTGATGCCGGCGGCCCGTATCAGGCCGCGTGCTGCTTGCGGCGCCCGACCAGCGGCAGGGCATCCTTGGTGCTGATCTTGGAGGCGGGCTCCTCGGCCTCGCGCGCCATCGACACCACCTCGTCAGTGACGAAGGCGATCAGCTGGTAGCGCGATTCAAGCCCCGATTTCTGATAGATCCGGCCAAGCTGCGATTTCACCGTGGTGATCGCGCTGCCGCGCATCTCGGCGATTTCGCTGTTGGAGAATCCCTTGGCCACGAAAATCGCCACGTCCGCCTCGGCCTGCGACAGGCTCCAGTCCGGCGCGTGGCGCAGGATGACGGTCTCCTTGGCGACGGGTTCACTCATGCCCGGGGCCAGCTTTTCACGGCGCTTCTGCACCATGTGCCGGCTCAGCTGCGTGCAGGCGACATAGGCCACGACCGACGTCAGCGCGAAGAACAGCGCGAAAAGTCCCGACAGCGCCGCAAAGCTCGGCACGGACACTTCGCCCCCATAGGCGAAATGGACGACAAGCAACGTCTTCAGTGCTGCGATGACCGAAACAAGGACAGATCCGAAAATCCAGATACGTGACATTAATGATTACTCCTGTGCGCGCTGCATTCGGGCCGGACTTTTAATCGGAATTAAGGCAAATTTGAGGAAACCGTTTCCCCGCTACGGACAATATTGCGGAAATTTCGCGCCTGACGCGCGAGTCGCCCTCGACATGCAACCGCAGGCCTCACCTTACCCTGCGTAAACCACGCTCCAGCGCTCGATCAATCCCTGCTGAAGCTGCTTGGCCCGCCGATTCCAGCTGGACGCGCCCGGCGGGCTCACATCCGACCGGCTGTCGATCGGCGCACGCAGGCTCTCGTTGTGGGTAAAGACGGCAAACGCCAGTTCGGTGCCGTCCGGCGCCGTGGCATACCCCGCCAGCGTGCTGACGAAATACAGCGTCCCGGTTTTCGAGGCGACCTTCACGGGATGGTCGGCCATGATCCCGCCATTGCTGTCGCGCATCCCGAACGGCTTCAGGATCGGCTTCAGCCGCCCATCCCCGTGCACGCGCGCCAGCCCCCGGGCCATGGCCAACGGCGTCACCCGCGATGTCTCACCCAGGCCCGAGTGATCGACCAGCATCGCGCCGGTCATGCCCAGTTCCTCTTGCGCCCATTTGCTCATCTCGGCACCCGAGGCCGCGAGGTCCGCGCGCCGGCCCAGCCGCGCGGCGCTGGCGGTCATCCCCACCAGCTCGGCGGTCAGGTTGTTGGAATATTTCAACATATCCTTCAGGATCGGCACCAGCGGCTCGCTCAGATGGCTGACCAGCACCTCGCCCTCGGGCGGATCGTCGAACGTCTCTCCGGCGGTAACCGTCACGCCCTGCGCCTGCGCCAGCGCGGTGAACACCTCGGCGGCATAGTCCCCGGGCCGCCGCACCGGCAGCCAGCGTGCACCGCCATTGCCCAGCGCCCCCGCCGCCACGGTCCAGCTGTCATGATCGCCCGCGTCCTCGTAGGTATAGACCGGCCCCTTGCGGTTCGTGACGCGCATCCGCGCCACCCGCACCGACGGGCGATAGCGACCCGACCGCGCGTCCATCGAGACCGAGTATTCCCCGCCCGAACGCTTCCACTCGAAATGTACCCGGTTGAAGTTCAGGTTCAGCCCCGACAGAGAAGGGTTGTATCCCACGTGCAGGGGCTGCTCATCGTCGATGAAACGGACAAAGGGCAATGCCCCGTCCCAGGCGCGCAGCTTGCCTGTCACCCGGGTCACCCCGGCCGCCTTCAGCCGTGCGGCCATGTCCGCGAGCCCATCGGTGTCCAGCACCGGGTCGCCGCCGCCCGCCAGCACCAGGTCGCCCTCCAGCACACCGTCCTTCACCGGCCCGGTCGCGATCAGCCGCGTCTCAAAGCGATAATCCTCGCCCAGCGTCTCCAGTGCGTAAATCGCGGTGACCGCCTTCATCACGCTCGCCGGCGGCATGCCTGCGCCCGCGTTGTGACCCTCCAGCACTCTGCCGGTCTTCACGTCGATGACCGTGAACCCCACATCGCCGCCCAGCTTGGCGCGCTCGATCAGCGCATCGACGCTCGGAACCGAGCGAATGCGGGCCGCCTCGGCGCCACCCTCGGGGCGCAACTGCGGCCGCAACGAAACCTCGGGCGCATTGGCCATCGCGCCGCCCGCCAGGCTGGCCAGCGCCGTCGTCAACAAAAAACGTCTGGAAATGTCTCTTCGCATGCGCCCAATTAACCCAAGCGTGGCGTGTCGCACAATCGGCAATTCGGCTCTGTCGGTGCCATTGCCGCGGCGCTCCGATCAACTTTCCGAAATATCACCCCAGTCGCCCTGTGCCCGCAGGGCCGTCGACGACAGCGCACTCATCGGCACGTTGACGAAACACCACGCCGGCGCGTCGGCAAAGCGCAACGCCCGCGACTGCCGCGCCGGGATGCGCACCGTGCGATAGATCCGCGCCGGCTTCGACATCCGTGCCGAAATCCGCTGGCCGGGACGGGCCAGAACGCCGATCGGCACCGTCTCCATGATCCGCTGCCAGTCCTGCCAGTGCTCGAACTGCGCCAGGTTGTCGGCGCCCATCAGCCAGACGAACTGCACATGCGGCCGCATCTTTTGCAGCACCACCAGCGTCTCGGCGGTAAAGCGCGTTCCGACCTGCGCCTCGAAATCGCTGACCTGGATGCGCGGATGATCCACCAGCGCCCGGCACGCCGCCATCCGCCGCTCCAGCGGCTGCGGGCCCCGCGCTTTCAGCGGGTTGCCGGGGCTCACCAGCCACCACACCCGATCGAGGCCAAAGCGCCGCAGCGCCTCGCGGCTGATATGCACATGGCCCGCATGGGGCGGATCGAACGATCCCCCCAGCAGCCCGATCACCATGCCGGGCCGTGTCATCGGCAAGCGCACACGCATGTCCTTTCCCTCCGCGCTCCCTGAAATCGCCGGGATGCCGCGCGATGTCCAGCCTTTTCAGCGCCGGGCCACATCGCGGGATTCGGCGCAATTTTAGGGATTTAGCCCTTGCGCCGGCACCGCTTGTTAAGCCGCCTGTGGCATGACGCCTCCCAGGTGAGAGACAACAAGGGCATGGGCGTGGCACAAGATGGCAACAGGCCGACCCCGCATTCCCCACATGCGGCGCAGGGGACGGATGCGGACGTGTTGCGCCCACCGCCCTCCGCTGCCGACCTGCCCTATTGCCCGCAATTCCTCAACGGGATCCGGGACGCCGTCATCATCCAGGACATCGAGGGCCGCCTGGAATGGATGAACCCCGCCGCCGAGGCGATGTTCCGCGTCACCCTCGACGCCGTCCGCGGGATCAAGGTGATGGGCCATGTCCTGCCCGATGGCGCCCGGGTCGATCCGGCCAAGATCGCCGCCTTCCGCTATGACATCGACAGCGGCATCTTCCGTCGCGACCACCTCGCCCGGCACAAGCGCGTGGGCGGCGAGACGTTCTGGAACCTGCACAGCTTCACCCTGCTGACCACGCCCACGGGCCACAAGGTCGCCGTCACCTGCCGCGACGTGACCGAAACCGTGGAAACCGAACAGGACCTGCGCCGCGGCCAGGCGCGGCTGCAACACGCCGCCCATCACGACGCCCTGACGGGGCTCGCCAACCGCAAGCGCCTCTCGCAATACATGGGGTCCGACATCCTGCGCCGCGCGCTGGCCGACCGTCGCGTCGGCGTGCTGCATCTCGACCTCGACAAGTTCAAGGAGATCAACGACACGCTCGGCCACGCCGCCGGCGACGCCGCTCTCCTTCACGTGGCCGACCTCCTGCGCCGCTTCTGCGGCCCGCAGGACCTCGCCTGCCGCATCGGCGGCGACGAATTCGTGCTGGTCTGCCTCGGCATGACGACCGAGGACGCCCTGCTGACCCGCGCCGAACTGCTGCTCGGCGCCGCCCACGATCCGCTCAACTGGAACGACCAGGCCATTCGCGTGGGCCTGTCGATCGGCGCCTGCCTCGCGCAAGACGGTGCCGAAAGCGGCGAAACCCTCATCCATCACGCCGATCAGGCGCTCTACGAGGCCAAGACCCGCGGTCGGGGCCGGGTCATGCTCTACACCCCGGCCCTGGGCCACGTGCAGATCGCGCAGAACCGGCTGGCCCGCGAACTGCGCCTCGCCACCGCCGAAAGACAATTGACCGTGCACCTCCAGCCCCAGCTCGACCTGGCCCGCGGCCGCATCACCGGCTGCGAGACGCTGCTGCGCTGGAACCACCCCCGGCTTGGCCTCCTGCCCCCCGGCGCGTTCTTCGAGACCGCCCGCCGCACCGGCGTGCTGGCCGATCTCGACTACCAGTCGATGCACCTGTCGCTCGACGCGCTCACACGCCTGCACGCGGCGGGCTTCGACGATCTGACCATCGCCCTCAACGTCTCGGCCGAGGCGCTGACCGACGTGAACTATCCCGGCCTGCTGGACTGGGCGCTGCAATCGCGCGGCCTCACGCCCTCGCAGATCTGCGTCGAGATCACCGAGACCACCATCCTCCAGGGCGGCGGCCGCACCATCGCCACCGCGGTCGAACGCCTGAAACGCATGGGCGCCCGCGTGGCGCTCGACGATTTCGGCACCGGCTATGCCGGCCTGGCCCACATCTCGGAGATCGAAGTCGACGAGATCAAGCTCGACCGCTCGCTCACCGCCAACATCGCCACCGATCCGCGCAACCGCGCCATCGTCCGCTCGATCATCGAACTGTGCCGCAAGCTGGGCACCCATGTCACGGCCGAAGGGGTCGAAACCGCCGAGCAGCTTCGCCTCCTGCGCGTCGCCCGCTGCCCCGCGATCCAGGGCTTCGTGCTGGCCCATCCCCAGCCCTGCGACGACATGATCGCGTGGCTCTCCGCCAACCTGCCCCTGCCCGCCGGTTTCGGCACGGCGCAGCCCGCCGCGCCCGTCGCCCGCCTGCGCCCCGCCACCTGACGCGTTTTGACCGTTTGAATTCGCAGGGCGGTGCGGTTACATGACGCGCAACGCATTCCCTTCAGGAAAAAGAGCACGGAAAATGGCAGCCTACCAATACGTCTACCACATGCAGGGCGTCTCCAAGACCTACCCCGGCGGCAAGAAATGCTTCGAGAACGTCCATCTCAGCTTCCTGCCCGGCGTGAAGATCGGTGTCGTCGGCGTCAACGGCGCCGGTAAATCCACCCTGATGAAGATCATGGCCGGCCTCGACACCGATTACACCGGCGAGGCCTGGTCCGCCGAGGGCGCACGCGTTGGCTACCTGCCGCAGGAGCCCGAACTCGACCCCAACCTCTCGGTGCGCGAAAACGTCATGCTGGGGGTGGCCGCTCACAAGGCCAAGCTCGATCGCTTCAACGAACTGGCGATGAACTACTCCGACGAGACCGCCGACGAGATGGCCGCCCTCCAGGACGAGATCGACTCCAACAACCTGTGGGATCTCGACAGTCAGATCGACGTCTCGATGGAGGCGCTGCGCTGCCCGCCCGACGACGCCGACGTCACCACGCTCTCGGGCGGTGAGAAACGCCGCGTCGCGCTCTGCAAACTGCTCCTGGCAGCCCCCGACATGCTGCTCCTCGACGAACCCACCAACCACCTTGACGCCGAAACCATCGCCTGGCTGCAACAGCACCTCATCGACTACAAGGGCACGATACTGATCGTCACCCACGACCGCTATTTCCTCGACGACATCACCGGCTGGATCCTCGAGCTCGACCGCGGCCGCGGCATCCCCTACGAGGGCAACTATTCCGCGTGGCTGGAACAAAAGGCCAAGCGGCTGGAGCAGGAAAAGCGCGAGGACAAGTCCAAGCAGAAGACGCTGGAACGCGAGCTGGAATGGATGCGCCAGGGCCAGAAGGCCCGCCAGTCGAAACAGAAGGCCCGGATCGAACGCTACAACGAGCTGGCCAACCAGTCCGAGCGTGAAAAGGTCGGCCGCGCCCAGATCGTCATCCCCAACGGCCCGCGTCTCGGCGGCAAGGTGATCGAGGTCGAGGGCCTGCAAAAGGCGATGGGCGACAAGCTCCTGATCGAGGATCTGACCTTCTCGCTGCCCCCCGGCGGCATCGTCGGCGTGATCGGCCCAAACGGCGCCGGCAAATCCACGCTCTTCAAGATGTTCACCGGGCAGGAGCAGCCCGACAAGGGCGAGATCACCTATGGTGACACGGTCGAATTGTCTTATGTCGACCAGTCCCGCGACGACCTCAAGGATGGGGAAACCGTCTGGGAGGCCATCACCGGCGGCGCCGAGATCATCCAGCTGGGCGACGCGCAAGTGAACTCCCGCGCCTACTGCTCGTCCTTCAACTTCAAGGGCGGCGACCAGCAAAAGAAAGTCTCGCTGCTGTCAGGCGGCGAACGTAACCGCGTCCACATGGCAAGGCTGCTCAAGGAAGGCGGCAACGTCCTGCTGCTCGACGAGCCCACCAACGACCTCGATGTCGAAACCCTCCGCGCGCTGGAAGACGCGCTGGTCGATTTCGCCGGCTGCGCCGTGGTCATCAGCCACGACCGTTTCTTCCTCGACCGCATCTGCACGCATATTCTCGCCTTCGAGGGCGAGGCCCACGTGGAATGGTTCGAAGGCAACTTCGAGGATTACGAGGAAGACAAGAAGCGCCGCCTCGGCCCCGACGCCCTGGAACCCAAGCGGATCAAGCACAAGAAATTTGCGAGGTGACATCTGGCTGAAAGCCAGATGTCACCCGTGCGCGAAAGCGTTTCCGCAGGAAATGCGTGCGCACCGCGTCGACCTGCCGGGAACTGACCTGTCCCCCCGCCGTCCCGGACTTGATCCGGGACCTCCGGACCCCGAGATCCTCGAGCCAAGCCCGAGGATGACACAAGGCGGGGTGAAACCCCGCCCTACGTCCTGCAAATACCTGTAGGGTGGGGTTTCACCCCACCCCCATACATCCCCGCGCATACCGCCCGTCCGCCCTGTCCCGATGCACCGACGAATACGCCCAATCCTCCGGCTCCGCCACGAACCCATGCTTCACCGGGTTCATCCAGCAATACCGCATCAGCGCCGCATAGTCTGCCTCACCCCGCACATGATGCTCCCAGAACCGCCGCTGCCATATCCCCGCATCACCCTTGCGTCGTTTGCTCGCCGACCTGTGTAGGGTGGGGTTCCACCCCACCGCGTGTCCCGCCTCCTGCGCCAGGGTGGGGTGGAACCCCACCCTACACCCATCCCGCAAACTGCGCGTGAACCGGGCCTTGATCGCCCCCCACCGGGTCGAGAAATCCGCATCACCCTCCGGCAAGGTCCAGATCGCATGCAGGTGATCCGGCAACACGACCCAGGCGTCGATATGGAAAGGTCGCTCGGCCCGTGTCTGCCGCACGGCAGCGCGCAACCGTTCGATTTCATCCACGAGAAGATGACCGCCGCGTTCCGCCAGGTTGACGGAAAAGAATACCGTGGCACCGGAAACGCGGGGGCGAAGATAATGCGACATGGCGCCACCATGCCGCAAGTTTGGTTAATGAATGGTTGAGGGCGTCTCTCACCCCCAACCCGCTCCCGCAAAACCTCCTCCAACCGAACCTCCTTCGCCAGATGCATCTGCATATACGTCGCCAGCAGCCGGTTGATCCGCGCCTGGTACCCCTTCCCCATCGCCCGGTAGAACTTCGCCACCGACCGGTCCAGATACAGCGTCACCTTCTCCTTCGGCTCCTCCACCGGCACGTCCATCTCCAGCGTGTGCCACGCCTCCGGAATCTCCTCGGCGATCGTGTCGGGGATCCAGCTTTCCTGCTGCAGATAGATCAGGCTGTGCATCAGGCTGGCGCGGGCGGCGCGTTCGGTCTTGGTGGGCATGTCGGGCTCCTCTGTGGCGAGCCTGCATCCTCGCCCGCGCCCCTTACCAAAACCTGACCCCACCGCACCGACGCGCTGCCACCCGGATACCGACGCGATACCGACACGTCTTTTCGCGCCCCTCGGGATGCTCTATCTCCCCTTTTCAAGATGCCCGATTTCGACCTTGTCATCCTCGGCGCCGGCCCTGCCGGAACAGCCGCCGCCATGCAGGCCCGCACCCTGGGTCTCAGCGTGGCGTTGGTCGACAAGGCATTGTTTCCACGCCAAAAACTCTGCGGCGGACTTGTGACAGGCCGCTGTGCGGCGCACCTGGCCGACATTTTCGGCATGCAGATCACCACTGACCTTTTCGAGACCCGGCGAAATTTCGAATTCTACCTGAAAGATCAATCTCTTGGAAATCTCCAGGACGTCCCCCCCTGCACCTGACCATGCGCTGGGACTTCGATCACCACCTGCTGAAACAGGCCCTTGCCGCCGGCGCCGCCGACTTCACCGGCCATCGCATCGAAGCCATTGATTTCAAAGCAAATACCATTGATCTGGCCGAGGGCGAACCCCTCACCTACCGACTGCTCATCGCCGCCGACGGCGTTCAAAGCCCGACCGCCAAAGCATTGTTCGGCAAGCCTTTTTCCCAAGACACCATCGGTTTCGCCCTAGAGGTCGAAGGCCCCTCGCAAGCCCCGACCGAGGCCACGCCCATCCGCATCGACTTTGCCGCCGCCGACTGGGGATACGGCTGGTCTTTCCCGAAAAAATCCAGCACGACCATAGGCTTGGGCGGCCTGCACGCTAAAAACCCCGACATGAAATTGCACCTCGCCACCTATCTCGACAAGCTGGGAACCGGAAAGACCGCCAAGGTCAAAGGCCATTTCCTGCCCTTCGGCGCCCCAAGGCCCATCCCCGGCAAGGGCAATGTCCTGCTCGCGGGTGACGCCGCCGGCCTGGTCGACCCGATCACCGGCGAGGGCATCGGCTATGCCATCCACTCCGGAGCCCTGGCGGCCGAGGCCGCCAAAATCGCGCTGGATCAGGGAGATACCCGCCGCGCCCTACCGCTCTACACGAGCGCGACCAAACCGATCCGCCGCTCTATCGCCCAAGCCCGGCTACTGCGCCCGCTGATTTTCTCGGCGCGCCTGCAGCCCTTCTTCGCCCGCACCTTCGCCACGTCCACGACGCTCAAGCGCGACTACATGCACCTGCTCTCGGGCGAGATGGAGTATCCCGCCCTTCTTCGCCGCACTGTTTTGCGCCTGCCCCGCGCGGCCCTGCGTTACCTCTCTGCCGCAGCGTCCGGAAACTGAGGCTTGACGGTCATGGAATCGCTTGCCCTTCTCCCATTCACTTGTTTTTGATTTCTAAATGCTCATGTGGCGGAATATCGCCATACCCAACTGCCGCCGTTTCGAGGGAAGAAAATCATGATGAATCGCCGCCAATTCGTGGCCACAGCTGCCGCGGTCGCCACCGTGCCCGCACTGCCTGCCGCCGCCCAGACATTCCAGCTCGACCAGAAATACATGCCTCAGGACGTGAACATCTCGGCCCGCTATGCGCCCGGACAGATGCTGATCCTGCCCAAGGCGCATTTCCTTTACCTGATCACCGAGCAGGGCCGTGCCCGCCGCTACGGTGTGGGCGTCGGCAAGGCCGGGCTGGAGTTCACCGGCCGCGCAACCATCGACGTCAAGAAGAAATGGCCGACATGGCGACCGACGCAGGAAATGATCGAGCGCGAGCCCAAGACCTACGCCAAATTCAAGGGCAACGACTATGTCCAGCCGGGCGGCAAGGGCAACCCGCTGGGCGCGCGCGCCCTGTACCTGTTCCAGAATGGCCGCGACACCTATTTCCGCATCCACGGCACCAACGCGCCCCGCTCGATCGGCCGCTCGGTCTCCAACGGATGCATCCGCATGATCAACGAGCACGTGATCGACCTCTACGAGCGCGTGCCGCTGGGAACCGTGGTCACGGTTCTGTAAAAACGGCGCACCACAAGAGCGCAGACTTTTGCGCAATCTACGGGCCGCCCCGCCTCCAAACTCCCGTCCCGGGCTCGACCCGGGACCTCTTCCTCCGGTGCAGACTGGGATCCGGCCAGGGATCAAAGCCGCTTGGCTTCACTCCGCCCGTTCCGCCAATTCGGCCACCGCCGGCCCTAGGGCCTCCACGATCCGGCCGACTCCGTCGGCGTTGGGATGAATCCCGTCCGACTGGAAATAGCCCTGCAATTCGGATGGATCGCCTTCACCCAACCCTTTGAAAAAGCTCTCGAAATACAGCGCTCCGAACTCCTCGGACAGCTCGGGATACATCGCATCGAAGGCCGCCTTGTAATCCGGCCCGAAATTGGCCGGCGCCTGCATCCCCACCAGTAGCACCGGCAGGTCTTGCCCCTCGGCCACCTCCAGAATCGTTCTCAGGTTCGCCCGCGCCGCGCCCGGGTCCAGCCCGCGCAGCATGTCGTTGCCTCCCAGCGCCACGATCATCGCGTCAACCTCGGGTGTCAGGCTCCACTCCACCCTTGACGCACCGCCTGCCGTGGTGTCGCCGGAGACCCCGGCATTGATCACCTCTGCCGCAACATCGTTCTCCTGCAACCAGCCCTCCAACTGCGGCACGAACCCGTTTTCCTGTGCCAGACCATAGCCCTGCGTCAAGCTGTCGCCCAAGGCGAGGATCGTCACCGGCTCTTCACCAAAGGCCGGTAAACCAATGAAAACAAGCGCCGCGACCTTGCCCGCCAAGGCCCGGACCCCATATGTGAAACGACTAAAAACGAACAGGCAGAACCCCATGACAGACCCCGTGTTATCGCTGCGCGAGGCGGCGCTATCGCTGCAAGGCAATGCCGGCCCCGTCGAGATACTTGAGGCGATCAGCCTCGATGTCCACCGCGGCGACACGCTGGGGCTGGTGGGGCCGTCGGGCTCCGGCAAATCTTCGCTGCTGATGCTGATGGGCGGGCTGGAACGCGCCACCGGCGGCACGGTCAAGGCTTTGGGCCACGACCTCACCACGATGTCCGAGGATGCGCTCGCCCGCCTGCGCCGCGACCATATCGGCGTGGTGTTCCAGTCCTTCCACCTTATCCCCACCATGACCGCGCTGGAAAACGTCGCCACCCCCTCGAACTGGCCGGTAACCCCGACGCCTTCGCCCGCGCCGAGGAGGAACTGACCACCGTGGGCCTGGGCAAGCGCCTGAACCACTATCCCTCACAGCTTTCGGGCGGCGAGCAACAGCGCGTCGCACTCGCCCGCGCCGCCGCCCCGCGCCCCGATATCCTGCTGGCGGACGAGCCCACCGGCAACCTCGACAGCACGACCGGCACCGCCATCATCGATTTGCTTTTCGGGCTTCAGGAACGCCACGGTGCCACGCTGGTTCTCGTCACCCACGATCCCGGCCTTGCCGACCGCTGCGCCCGCGTGGCCGAACTCAGCGACGGCCACCTCACCGAACGACAGCCCATCAAGGCCCGCACGGCATGAAACTCCGCCTCGCCGCACGCCTTGCCGCCCGCGAACTGCGCGGCGGGCTGCACGGCTTCCGCATCTTCCTGGCCTGCGTGATCCTCGGCGTTGCGGCCATCGCCGCCGTCGGCACCGTCCGCGAAAGCATCACAGAAGGCCTCGCACAGGAGGGTGCAACCCTGCTGGGCGGCGATGCCGAGATCGAGCTGACCTACCGGTTCGCCAACGAGGCGGAGCGCGCGTGGATGGAAGACACCGCCACGCAGGTCTCCGAGATCGCCGATTTCCGCTCCATGGCCGTCATGGGCGAGGAACGCAGCCTGACGCAAGTGAAAGCCGTCGACAGCGCCTATCCTCTTGTCGGCACAGTGGAACTCTCCCCCGATATCCCCCTGGACGAGGCGCTGGCAGACAACGGCCTCGTCATGCACCCCACCTTGGCCGACCGCCTCGGCGCAGCCCCCGGCGACACCGTCACGCTGGGGTCCAAATCCTTCACCCTGCGCGCCCTGATCGAGCGCGAACCCGACAGCCGCACCGGCGGCTTCGGCCTCGGCCCCCGCACCATCGTGTTGCGCAGCGCGCTCGACGGCGCGGGATTGCTTGAACCCGGCACGCTTTTCTCCTCGCATTACCGCCTCGACCTGCCCCCCGGCACCGATCTCGACGCCACGCACGGGGACGCCGAGCAAGCCCTCGAAGGCAGCGGAATGCGCTGGTCCGACGCCCGCAACGGCGCGCCGGGCGTGGCCGAATTCGTCGAGCGCCTCGGCGCGTTCCTGATCCTCGTCGGCCTCTCAGGCCTCGCAGTCGGCGGCGTCGGCATCTCCGCCGCCCTGCGCGCCTACCTGTCGGGAAAAACCCAGGTTATCGCCATCCTGCGCAGTCTCGGTGCAGATCAACGCACGATCTTCCTGACCTACCTGATGCAGGTCGCCGTTCTAGGCGTCCTTGGCATCACCGTCGGCCTCGCCCTCGGCGTCGGGCTGCCCGTGCTCCTGTCGCCCATCATCACTGCGCAACTGCCCGTGCCTGCCGTCTTCGCCCCCTACCCGGGGCCGATGGCCGAAGCCGCGATCTACAGCGCCCTCAGCATCCTCATCTTCACCCTCTGGCCGCTGGCCCAGGCGCGCGACATCCGCCCCGCAGCGCTCTACCGCGACGCCGACACCTCCGGCACCCTCCCCGGCGCGGGGTTCATCCTGACCACCGCCGCGCTCGTCGCGGCCCTCGTCTGGGTCGCCGCGTGGTTCTCGGGCAATTCAACCCTCACCTACTGGACGGCAGGCTCCATCGCCGGTGCCCTCGTGGTGCTGGCCCTCGCCGGTCTCGCCCTGCGCGCCGCTGCCCGGCGCATGCGCCCTCTGGCCCGGGGCCGCACCGCGCTCGGCTGGGCGCTCGGCGCCATAGGCGGGCCGCGCAGCACCGCCAGCGCCGTGGTTCTATCACTCGGCCTTGGCCTCAGCGTGCTCGCCGCCGTCGGTCAGGTCGACCGCAACCTGCGCGACGCCATCACCCGCGACCTGCCCACCCGCGCGCCCAGCTTCTTTTTCGTCGACATCCAGCGCGACCAGATGTCCGGCTTCTCGGCCCGGCTCGACAGCGACGAAGGCGTCACCCGCGTCGACGCCGCCCCCATGCTGCGCGGCATCATCAGCGAAATAAACGGCCAGCCCGCAGCCCAGGTCGCCGGCGATCACTGGGTCCTTCAAGGCGACCGCGGTGTCAGCTATGCCGCCGCCCTGCCCGAGCGCAGCACGCTCACCGCCGGCGACTGGTGGGCGGAGGATTACGATGGCCCGCCCCAAGTCAGCTTCGCCGCCGAGGAAGCCGAGGAAATGGGCCTGGAACTCGGCGACGAAATCACCCTCAACATCTTGGGCCGCGACCTGACGGCTGAAATCACCTCTTTCCGCGAGGTCGATTTTTCCACCGCCGGCATGGGCTTCATCATGATCCTGAACGAGGCCGCCCTGGTGAACGCCCCCCACAGCTATATCGCCACGGTCTACTCCGACGCCGAGTCGGAAACCGCCATCCTCCGCGACCTCTCGCGCCAATTCCCCAACATCACCGCCATCTCGGTGCGCGACGCCGTCTCGCGGGTCAGCGACCTTCTGGGCAGTCTCGCCTCGGCCACCGCCTGGGGCGCCGCCGCCACACTGCTGACGGGGTTCATGGTCCTGATCGGCGCCGCCGCCGCCGACGCCCGCGCCCGCAGCTACGAAGCCGCGATCCTCAAGGTCCTGGGCGCCAGCCGCGCACGCATCCTGTGGGGTCTCTCCCTGCGCGCCGCCCTGCTGGGGCCGCGGCCGGCAGCGTCGCGCTTGGCGCCGGCATCGCAGGCGCGTGGGCGGTCAGTCACTACGTCATGGAAACGTCCTTCGCCGTGGCATGGCCACCCGCCCTCGGCATCGTCGCGGGCGGCGCGCTGATCAGCCTTCTGGCGGGCCTGGCTTTCGCCCTCGGCCCCATTTCCGCCCGTCCCGCCCAGGTTCTGCGCAGCCGCGAATAACCGCCCATCGCGCGTCCCGATCCGGTTGCGGTCCGGCGACCGGGATGGCACTCATCCCGCACCCCCTCGCCCCACCGAGTCGTTCAAGGAGTGCCCATGACGGAAACCCTGCCCATCCCCGTTTCCTCGCCGCTGACCAACGCGCAGAAGGCCGCGCTCGTCAACCTCGTCCGCCGCGCAGCGAAGGCCGAGATCATGCCCCGCTTCCGCAACCTCGCCGCTGCCGAGATCACCACCAAAGCCGGCCCCGAGGACCTGGTGACCGAGGCCGACCACGCAGCCGAAGCGATGCTCTCGCGCGGCCTGCAAAAGATGTTCCCCCACGCCCTGATCGTGGGCGAGGAAGCCGCCGCTGCCGACCCGTCGCTGCGCGGCAAGCTGGCCGAGGCCGAACTGGCCTTCATCCTCGATCCGGTCGACGGCACGTGGAACTTCGTCAACGGCCTGGCCATGTTCGGCGTCATCGTCTCGGTCACCCGGTTCGGCAAGCCGGTCTACGGCCTGCTCTACGATCCGGTCATGGACGATTTCATCGCCGCCGAAGAGGACGGCCCCGCCGAAATGACCCGCGCCACCGGCCGCGCCCGCCCCGTCTTGGCCTCGCAAGGCGGCGATATCGACAGCCTTTACGGCTACATGCACTATTACCTGATGGATCGCGCCGTGCAGGAACAGCTTGCCCCGCTCATGCCACGGTTCGGCCGCATCGGCTCGCTGCGCTGCTCGTGCCACGAATACCGGATGCTGGCGCAGGGCCGTGCCGATTTCCTGCTCTCGGCCGCGCTTAACCCGTGGGACCACGCGGCGGGCGTGCTGATCGTCCAGCGCGCGGGCGGCGTGGTGCGTATGCTCGACGGGCGCGACTACAACGCCGGCATCGACACCGGCTACCTGCTTGCCGCGCCTAATGAGTCCAGCTGGCAGAAGCTGGCCGAGGTGTTCAACCCGCGGCTCGCCCCGGCAGCCGAGCCTCCGAAGGCCAAAAAAGGCGATTGATCGGCGCTCTTTTCACCCATGAATTGAAACGTCACGACCGGGCCATTTTGCCGGAACCCGGCCCCGCGCCCGGCGTTATTTCCACACTGCATATCGAACGTGCCAACAGGCCTTCGGAACAGGCAAGGCGCCGCCGCGAAATGGCCGGCGCCCTGCAAGTGTACCAAATTTCCCGAGATCAGTTTGAACCGACTGACCGGCGGCCACGACCGACAGGTATTCGTTCCAAGGGTCACTCCCGCCCGACCGAACGAGGGCATTGCCCCTGTCCCGGGCAAGGCCCGATCATTTTAGCGAGTGATTTCAGTACCAAGTAAGGGCGGTCTCCTTCGGGAGGCCGCCTGATTGCCTGCCTCACTCCGCCGCCTCGGCATACGCCTCCATCGGCGGGCAGGTGCACACCAGGTTCCGGTCGCCAAAGGCATTGTCCACCCGGTTCACCGGCGGCCAGTACTTGTCCACCCGGAACGCGCCGGGCGGGAAACAGGCCTGTTCGCGGCTATAGGGCCGGTCCCACTCGCGCACCAGGTCCTCCATCGTGTGCGGCGCATGTTTCAGCGGATTGTTCTCGCGGTCCATCTCGCCGTCCTCGATGGCGCGGATCTCCTCGCGGATCGCCAGCATCGCGTCGCAGAACCGGTCTAGCTCCGCCTTGGTCTCGCTCTCCGTCGGCTCGATCATCAGCGTGCCCGCCACCGGCCAGCTCATCGTGGGCGCGTGAAACCCGCAATCCATCAGCCGCTTGGCGATGTCGTCCACCGTGACGCCCGCGCTGTCGGCGAAGGGGCGCGTATCCAGTATGCATTCATGCGCCACCCGGTCATTCCGCCCCCGGTACAGCACGTCATACACCCCCTCCAGCCGCTTGGCCACGTAGTTGGCGTTCAGGATCGCCACCCTGGTCGCTTGGGTCAGCCCTTCACCACCCATCAAAAGCGTGTAGGCCCAGCTGATCGGCAGGATCGAGGCCGAGCCGTAAGGCGCCGCCGACACCGGCCCCGGCCCGTCTTCCTGCCCGCGCGGATCGCCAGGCAGGTGCGGCGCCAGGTGCGCCTTCACGCCGATCGGTCCCATGCCGGGCCCGCCCCCGCCGTGCGGAATGCAAAAGGTCTTATGCAGGTTCAGGTGGCTCACGTCACCACCCAGATCCCCGGGCCGCGACAGCCCCACCATGGCATTCAGGTTCGCCCCGTCGATATAGACTTGCCCGCCATGGTCGTGGGTAATCTTGCAGACCTCCAGCACGGTTTCCTCGAACACGCCATGCGTGCTTGGATAGGTGATCATGCACCCCGCCAGCCCGTCAGCATTGGCCTCCGCCTTGGCGCGGAAGTCGTCAAGGTCGATATCGCCATTGGCATCGGACTTCACCGGGACCACCTTCCAGCCCACCATCTGCGCGCTCGCGGGGTTTGTGCCATGGGCACTGGTCGGAATCAGGCAGACGTTGCGATGCCCCTCGCCATTCGCGGCGTGATAGGCGGCAATGGTCAACAGCCCCGCGTATTCCCCCTGCGCACCCGAATTGGGCTGCATCGACATGGCGTCATAGCCGGTGATCTCGCACAACCGCGCGCTCAGATCCTCGATCAGCACGCGGTAGCCCTCTGCCTGGTCCTTTGGGCAGAACGGGTGCAGCCGCGCGAACTCGCGCCAGCTCACGGGCATCATCTCGGCCGCCGCATTCAACTTCATCGTGCACGACCCAAGCGGAATCATCGCCCGGTCCAGCGCCAGGTCCCGGTCCGCCAGCCGGCGCATGTAACGCATCATCTCGGTCTCGGCCCGGTTCATGTGAAAGATCGGATGCTCAAGGTACCCGCTCTGGCGGTGCAGCTTTTCCGGCACGCGGTACTCCGGCGTGAAGTCCTCGTCGGTCTTCTCGATCCCGAAGGCGCGCCAGACCCCCTCGATATTCTTGGGCCGGGTCGCCTCATCCAACGTGATGCCGACGCGATGCTCGCCCACCCGGCGCAGGTTGATCCCCTCGTCGACGGCCGATTTCATTACCGCTGCCTGCAATGGGCCCACGTCCACCGTGATCGTGTCGAAATAGACCTTCGGATCCACCTTGAACCCCGCCGCCTCCAACCCCTTGGCCAAGCGCACGGTCTTGCGGTGAATGCGCTGAGCGATGGCCTGCAAGCCCTTGGGCCCGTGAAACACGGCATACATCGACGCCATGACGGCCAAGAGCGCCTGCGCGGTACAGACGTTCGAGGTGGCCTTCTCACGCCGGATATGCTGCTCGCGGGTCTGCAGGGACAGCCGGTAGGCCCGGTTGCCATGGGAATCGACCGACACCCCCACGATCCGCCCCGGCATGGCGCGCTTCATCGCGTCCTTGCAGGCCATGTAGGCCGCGTGCGGCCCGCCATAGCCCATCGGCACGCCAAACCGCTGAACCGAGCCCACGGCGATATCCGCCCCCATGGCGCCCGGCTCCTTCAACAACGTCAGCGCCAGCGGGTCCGCCGACACGATCCCGACCGCGTTCTCGGCGTGCAACGCCTCCATCTGCGCCGTGAAATCACGCACATGTCCGTAGGTGCCGGGATACTGGAACAGCGCCCCGAAGACCTTGTCGGCCTCCAGCTTTTCCGGATCACCCACGATCACCTCGATCCCCAGCGGTTTCGCGCGCGTCTGCACCACGGCGATGTTCTGCGGATGGCAATCGCGGTCCACGAAGAACGCCTTGGCCTTCGACTTCGCCACCCGTTGCGCCATGGTCATCGCCTCGGCGCAGGCCGTCGCCTCGTCCAAGAGCGACGCATTGGCCACCTCCAGCCCGGTCAAGTCGCAGATCATCGTCTGGAAGTTCAAAAGCGCCTCCAGCCGCCCCTGGCTGATCTCGGGCTGATAGGGCGTATAGGCTGTGTACCACGCCGGATTCTCGAAGATGTTGCGCTGGATCGCCGGCGGCGTGACCGTCCCGTGATACCCTTGGCCAATGAGGCTGACCAACACCTTGTTCCGCCCCGCGACCATGCGCATCTCGTGCATCAGCTCGCGCTCGGACTTGGGCTTGCCGAAATCCAGTTTCCCGGCCTGCCGGATCGATTTCGGCACGGTCTCGTCGATCAGCTGATCGAGGTCCTCGACCCCCAGCGCGGCATACATCTCGGCCATCTCCTCGGGCGACGGCCCGATATGGCGCCGGTTGGCGAAATCGTAGGGCAGGTAGTCTGTGGGCTCGAACGGCATGACAATCGCTCCTTGGTGTCAGACAAGAGACGGCGCCGGGGCGACGGGCGCCGCCCCTGCTTCCTCTGGCTCAAAATATCCCCGCCGGAGGCACAAAAATCTTCAAAAGATTTTTGCCAAAATTTTTCAAAAATTTTGCGCCCGGCGGCGCGGATCAGTCGATGAAATCCTTGTAGGCGGCTTCATCCATGTAATCGTCCATCGGCGAGGTGTCCGAGGGCTTGATCCTGAAGAACCAGCCGTCGCCCTCGGGGTCCTCGTTTATCTTGCTGGGCGTGTCGGCCAGCACCTCGTTGACCTCCACAATCTCGCCGTCCAGCGGCGCCAGGATGTCCGAGGCCGCCTTGACGCTTTCGATCACCACGATCTCGTCGTCCTTGGTCACCTCGGCGCCCACCTCGGGCAGTTCCACGAAAACGATATCGCCCAGCTGCTCGGCGGCATGGCTGGTGATGCCGACCGTGACGATATCTCCGTCCTGGTCCAGCCACTCGTGTTCTTCGGTGTATTTCATTCAAGTCTCCCTGATGTTCAGCGTTTGAAATTCGCAGGCGTGAACGGCATCTCCGCCACGGTCACCGGCAGGCGCTTGCCGCGCACCTCACCATATAGCGTCGTGCCGGCCGAGGCATGGCTGGCCGCGACATATCCCATCGACATCGGCGCCTCGATGCTGGGCCCATAGGCGCCCGAGGTCACCTGCCCCACGGCCTCGCCGCCCGTCTCGCTGCCGAAAATCTGCGTGCCGGCCCGCATCGGCGCGCGGCCTTCGGGGCGCAGGCCCACCCGGCACCGCGCCACGCCGTTCTCCAGCTGGTCCAGGATCACCTCCGCGCCGGGAAATCCGCCTTCGCGCTCGCCGCCCCGGCCGCGCACCTTCTGGATGGCCCAGCTCAGCCCCGCCTCCACCGGCGTGGTGTGTTCGTCGATATCCTGCCCGTAAAGGCACAGGCCCGCCTCCAGCCGCAAACTGTCGCGCGCGCCCAGGCCCACCGGCTCCACCGCCTCGTGCAGCAAAAGCGCCCGCGCCAGCGGTTCGGCCTGCGCCGCGGGCACCGAAATCTCGTAGCCGTCCTCGCCGGTATAGCCCGAGCGCGACACCCACAACTCCCCGTAATCCGAGGTGAAAATGCCGGTATCCAGGAATTTCATGATCTCGCAGCCCGCCGCAATCGGCGCCAGCGCATCGACCGCCTTCGGCCCCTGCAACGCGATCAGCGCGCGGTCCGTTACCTCGGTCACCTCGCACTCGGGCAGCCCTTCACGCATCAACGCGATATCATCGGCCTTGCAGGCCGCGTTCACCACGACCAACAGGTGATCTCCCCGGTTGGTCAGCATCAGGTCGTCGCGAATGCCGCCCGCATCGTTGGTAAAGAACCCGTAGCGCTGCCGCTTTTCGCCCAGCCCCAAAAGGTTGACCGGCACCAGCCGCTCCATCGCCTGCGCGGCCCCGCCATAGCCCGCCTCGTGGCGAATCAGGACCTGCCCCATGTGGCTGACATCGAAGAGCCCCGCCTTGTCCCGCGTATGCAGATGCTCGCCCATGACGCCCAGGCCGTACTGCAGCGGCATCTCGTAGCCCGCGAACCCGGTCAACTTCGCGCCCAGCGCCTTGTGCAGGCCCGTTAGCGGCGTTTCGCGCAGATCGTCCAAGCGGCTCTCCTTCGCATCTCGATCCGGGCGCATCTGGCAGGGCAGCCGGCATCCGTTCCGCGTCTCGCCTGACGCGCCCGATGCCCCCTCTGTCCTTTCGCCTGAGATCGCTATCCCTTCGGCGCCGCGGGATCTTTCCGCGATCTCTCCAGAGTCTTACATCGGCCGGTCCTTGCGCCTGAGAGTTTCCGGGGCGGTTGCTCCTTCGGCACCGGCATTGCCGGTTCTCCCGTTCCGATACTTTAGTAGCGTAGTGGCCGGCCCAAGCCTCTGCAAGCAGAATGACCGTCACCGATCACAGTTTGATGGCAGTCCTTGACCTTTGCCGCCGCGACTGTTGACATCGTGCGGCAAACAGAAAGGCGGTACCCCTCGTGCAACCCGGATTCTTCTTCGGCTATGGCAGCCTGGTGAATCGCGGCACCCATACCTATGCGGATGCCCACCCCGCCCAGCTTTCGGGCTGGCGGCGGGCCTGGCGCAAGACGACCCTGCGCGAGGTGGCGTATCTCACGGCCGTGCCCGACACCACCGCCCAGATCGACGGCCTCGTCGCCGGCGTGCCCGGTGCCGACTGGGCCGCGCTCGACGCGCGCGAGCGGGCCTACATGCGTGTGCCCGCCCGCCACCAGGTCCGCACCCACCTGCCCGAGGATGCCGACCTCGTGGTCTTCGCCATAGAGGACGGTCAGCACCAGAACCCCGACGCGGTCAGCCCCGTGCTGCTGAGCTATATCGACGTGGTGGCGCAGGGCTACCTGCATGTCTTCGGAGAGGAGGGCGTTCAGCGTTTCTTCGAAACGACCGACGGCTGGGACGCCCCCATCCTCGACGACCGCCGCCGCCCGCTCTATCCACGGCACCAGAAGCTCAACCGACAGGAAACCGCGCTGGTCAACGACATGCTCGACCGTGTCGGAGCCAAGGTCCAGCCGGCCTCCACCTACAACCCGCTCAAGGACTGAGGCGCGTCCCGCACGACCTCCGTGAACCGCTCGAAACGACGCGGCCTTTCCGTCAGGTAAATCCTAACCCGTTCAAGTCGCGCAACCGTCAGATGCGATTCCGCGCCGACGACGCCAGAAAAGCAAACAGAAGAACGGCCACGATTGCCATCCCGATCAGTACAATGACGCTAGACATGTTTCGACCCCAGGTGAAGGTATGAGCAGACCACTTGAATGAGGCGGAATCAGGGCTGACAACAAGCCACCTAGGTCATCACATCTTCGATGTGTTGCTCAAATGCGCAAGCCATCGGCAAAGAAGCACCGATCAGGGGCCGGTCCGCGCCCGGCGCAGCCAAGTTGCCGCCCCGTGGGGACGTCCCCGCGATACGCGGCCCTGGATCAGCCACATCGCCAATGGCACACTGCGGTCGTTCCGCCTGAAATGCTTCAGGGCCTGCTATGCGGCGAGCTGACCATTCCCCTTCAAGCTTCGGAAGAGGCCACCATCTCTCCGACATACGCATCCATCAACTCGGCACCGAATTCTTCAGCGCCTTCGCCCCGAAGTGCCGATATGCGCGAGAAGGCTTCATCGCGCACCGTCCGGCTTGGGTAGACTGTTACAATGGCAAAACGGTCCAGTTCGGTATCGACCAGCATCGAACGCTCTGCACCCAGGGCCAACAGTCCCGGAAAGTATTTCCGCACCATCAGGTCTTTCACGTGCTCGAGATTCTCGGTCTCGACGACCATTCGCCACGTCGTGATCGAAACAAAGCTCATTTGATCATCCTCCGCGAAATCCAGATATAGCACAGTTTGGTGCTTCGGTCCCCTTGCGGCGACACTCATGGATTGCGTGGCAGGAATTACCGGCGGCGCAAAGCACCGTCCCTGAAAGCTTTCGGCAAACTTCAGGGAAAGGCAAGCAATGCCCGTGCTCAGCCCTTCGCCTTGATCACCTGCAACAGTGGCAGCACCTGGCTCATGTCCGGCCCGTGGTTCTGCCCGGTCAGCGCCTTGCGCAGCGGCATGAACAGGCCCTTGCCCTTGCGGCCCGTCTGCTCCTTGACCGTGTTCGTCCACTGCCCCCAGGTGTCGCCATCATGCGGCCCCTCGGGCAGCAGCGCCAGCGCTTGAGCCACGAACTCCCGGTCCTCGTCGTCGATCACCGGCTCCGCCCCGTCGCGGAACATCACCCACCACGGCTCCAGATCGTGCAGCGTCGTGATGTTCTCTCGCGTCACGCTCCAGAACCGCTCGGCTTGATCCTCCGGCACGCCAAGCGCCACGATATGCGCCTTCACATCCGCAAAATCGCGCCCCTGCAGCACCCGCGCCGTCAGCGGAAAGAGGTCATTCGCATCGAACTTCGTCGGCGCCGAACCGAAGCGCGAGATATCGAACCCCTCGATCAGCTCCGCCATGTCCGTCCGCATTTCCACGGGATCGGCCGAGCCCAGCCGTGCCATCAGCGACAACAGCGCCATCGGCTCCACGCCCTGCGCCCGCAAATCGCGCAAAGAAAGCGTGCCCAGCCGTTTCGACAGCGACTCCCCCTGCGGCCCGGTCAGCAGCGAATGATGCGCAAACTGGGGCACGGTGCCACCCAGCGCCTCGATGATCTGGATCTGCGTCGCGGTATTGGTCACGTGATCGGACCCGCGCACCACGTGGGTCACGCCCATCTCGGTGTCGTCCACGACCGAGGCCAGCGTATACAGCACCTGCCCGTCGCCGCGGATCAGCACCGGGTCGCTGACACTCGCCGCATCAATCGAGATGTCGCCCAGGATCCCGTCATTCCACTCGATCCGCTCATGATCCAGCTTGAACCGCCACACGCCATCCCCGCGCTCTGCACGCAGCGCGTCCTTCTGCTCGTCGGACAACCCCAGGGCAGCCCGGTCATAGACCGGCGGCCGCCCCATGTTCAGCTGCTTCTTGCGCTTGAGGTCCAGTTCCGTGGGCGTCTCGAACGCCTCGTAGAACCGGCCCATCCCACGCAGCTTCTCCGCTACCTCGGCATAGCGGTCCAGCCGCTCCGACTGCCGCTCGACGCGGTCCCAGGTCAGGCCCAGCCATTCCAGGTCTTGCTTGATCGCATCCACGTATTCCTGCTTCGACCGCTCGGGATCGGTGTCGTCGATGCGCAGGATGAACGTCCCGCCGCTCTTGCGGGCAATCAGGAAGTTCATCAGCGCGGTGCGCAGGTTGCCGATATGGATGTACCCGGTGGGGGACGGCGCGAAACGGGTGGTTGTCATGGGGTGTCTCCTGTTGCCGCGCCAAATGTCATAAGGGGGTCGCTTGTCCAGTATCACGGGCGCGGCACGCGACCCTGTCCGCCTGCCGGGGTGTAGCTCGGCCTCACTTTCCCGTGACATGCTCGGGACATATGCGCGACTTTTCCACACCCCGTCCTATCCTCTCGCTCGACATAAACAGGAGGTCCGACATGTCCACACGCTTTTCCCGCCGCGGGTTCCTCGCCTCGGCCACCGCCCTCTCCGCCGCCCCCGCGCTGCCCGCATGGGCCACGGCGCCGATGCTGGGCGCCGCCACGCCGCCCTTCCGCCGCTTCCAACTGGGCGGGTTCGAGGTCACGACACTCCTGGCGGGCGAGGCCACGCGCCCCGATCCGCACACCATCTTCGGCCTCAATGTCGAGGAAAACGAGTTCAACGCCGTCTCCGAGGCCGCGATGATCCCGACCGATCAGGCGCAGTTCTTTTTCACCCCCACCGTGGTCAATACCGGCTCCGAGCTGGTTCTGTTCGACACCGGCCTGAACGCCGAGGGGCTTACGGACGCGCTCGAGGCCGCGGGCTATTCCTCCGACATGATCGACACCGTCGTGATCACCCACATGCACGGCGACCATATCGGCGGCCTGATGGACGGCGACACGCCCACATTCGCCAACGCGTCCTATGTCACCGGATCGGACGAGTTCGACCACTGGGCCGCGGCCGGCGACGAAAATTTCGAGGCCAAGGTCCGCCCCCTGGCCGAGCAATTCACCATGATCGAAGATGGCGGCTCGGGCTTTTCCGGCCATACGGCGATGGCCGCCTTCGGCCACACGCCCGGCCACATGGTGCACCTGATCGAAAGCGAGGGCGAAAGCCTGATGATCGCCGCCGATTTCGCCAACCACTATGTCTGGTCGCTGGCCCATCCCGACTGGGAGGTGAAGTTCGACATGGACAAGGAAGCGGCCGCCCAGACCCGCAAGACGCTGCTCGACATGCTGGCCACCGAGCAGATGCCCTTCGTCGGCTACCACATGCCCTGGCCCGCCACCGGCTTCGTCGAGAAATCGGACAGCGGCTACGCCTACGTGCCCTCGTCCTACCAACTGCGCCTCTGAGCGCTTGCGCACCCCGGGCGCACGGCCTAGATCACGTCCATGCCCGCTCCCGACACCTCTCTCGACTGGATGGAAGACGTGGCCCGCCGCACCGTGGCGGGCTTTCCCGACGCCTTTGCCGAGGCCGCGCGGGCCGTCGCGATCCACGTCGCCGACTGGCCGGATCAGGAGATGCTCGACAGCCTAAGCATGACCGACCCGGCCGAGCTGACCGGGCTCTATGACGGCATCCCGATGACCGAAAAGTCGGTCTTCGACCAGCCCACCGGCCCCGATATCGTCTGGCTGTTCCGCGAACCCATCCTGGCGGAATGGCGCGACCGGGGCAACGTGGACCTGGCCGATTTGGTCGCCCACGTAACAGTCCACGAATTCGCCCACCACTTCGGCTGGTCCGACGACGACATCGCCAGCATCGACCGCTGGTGGGAATAACAAACCCCGTCCCGGGCCTGACCCGGGACCTCCCGCCGCAAGAGATCCCGGATCAGGTCCGGGATGACGTTACGCCACCAACACACGCGCGGCACCCTCATATTCCCGTTGCACCCCCGCGCCCCCCGTGCATTCTGGCCCCATGGATGATTACCGCGCCCACGACATGACCTCCCTCGCCGGCCTCGTCGCCAGGGGCGAGGTCACGCCCGACGACCTCCTCGACACCGCCCTCGCCCGGATGCACGCCGTGAACCCCGCGCTCAACGCCGTGGTGCACGACTATTCCGACACCGCCCGCCGGATGATCGCCGATGGCCTGCCCAAGGGTCCGCTCACCGGCGTGCCCTTCCTGCTCAAGGACATGGGCGCGGAATCGACCCGCTTTCCCGCCTCGCTCGGCTCGCGTCTGCTGGCCAACACCAGCTACAAGATGAATTCCACCATCTACGACCGCCTGGAATCGTCGGGCCTCGTCACCTTCGGCCGCACCGCCGCGCCCGAGGGCGGCGTGGGCGCGGCGACCGAGGCGGCGGTCTATGGCGGCCCCACCCGCAACCCTTGGGACACGTCTCGCACCCCCGGCGGCTCGTCCGGCGGCTCGGGCGCTGCGGTGGCGGCGGGCATCGTCCCCGGTGCCCATGGCAGCGACGGCGGCGGCTCGATCCGCATCCCGGCGTCCAATTGCGGCCTCCTCGGGTTCAAGCCCACCCGCGCCATGGTCCCCGACGGGCCCTACGCCGGCGAAGGCTGGGCCGGCATGGCGATCGAGGGCTTTCTCACCCGCTCGGTCCGCGACACGGCGCTCTTGCTCGATATCGTCTGCGGCCCCGACCTCGGCGCGCCCTATGTCGCGCCGGCTATGCCCTGCACCTTCATGGAATCGCTCGACCGCCCCAACACGCCCCTGCGCATCGCGCTCTGCGACACCACCCTCACCGGCGAGGCGATCCACCCCGAATGCCAGGCCGCCGTGCAGGACGCCGCCGCGCTTTTGCACGACATGGGCCACCACGTAACGCAAGCCCGCCCCACCGCCGACACCGCAGGGATGATGCACGCCTGGACCAAAATCGTCGCCTGCGGCACCGCCTCCTGGGTGCGCCGCGCGCTGGCCAAACAGGGCCGCGACCTGCGACAGGGCGACATCGAAGGCGTCGCCCGCGGCGCGGTGGAATACGCCAGGACCGTCAGCGGCACCGATTACCTCGACGCCGTGGAGACCGTGCACGCCTACGGTCGCCAGATGGCCGCGTTCTTCGAGGATCACGACATCCTGCTGACACCCACCATGGCCGAGCCACCCGCCTCCATCGGCCGCTTCGCCCACGACACCGAGGATTACGTGGCCTACCGCATGGGCGAAAACGGCATCTTCGCCTATTCCCCCTATACCGCCGCCTTCAACGCCACCGGCCAGCCCGCCGTGTCCCTGCCGCTCTGCCGGGGCGCCGACGGGTTGCCCATCGGCATCCATCTCGCCGGCCGCTTTGGTGCCGACACGGCGCTCATGTCGCTCTGCGCCGAGGTCGAACGCGCCCGCCCATGGTTTGATCAAATTCCGTCCCTGTCTGGCGTCGATACCTGAAAACACTTGAATATCGCGGTCGTGTCGGGAAACACTGACCCCATGAACATGGGGGACTTTGCATGACCGAAGCCGCGGTCGAGGCCCGATCGGCCCGCAAGGAATACGGTGCCGGCGACAAAAAGGTCCGCGCCCTGAACGATGTGTCCCTGGTGATCAACAAGGGCGAATTCTTCACCCTCCTGGGCCCCTCGGGCTGTGGCAAGACCACCCTTTTGCGCCTCATCGCCGGCTTCGAATCGCCCACATCGGGCATGATCCTGCTGGGCGCGCGCGACATAAGCACCATGGCGCCCTACGACCGCCCCGTGAACACCGTCTTCCAAAGCTACGCACTCTTTCCGCATCTCAGCGTGGCTGACAATATCGGCTTCGGCCTAGCCATGCAGGGCACGCCCAAGGCACAGGTCGACGCCCGCGTGGCCGAGATGCTCGCGCTGGTCAAACTCGAAGCCTTCTCCGAGCGCAAACCCCAGCAACTCTCCGGCGGCCAGCAACAGCGCGTGGCGTTGGCCCGCGCGCTCGCCCCCGAGCCCGAGGTTTTGCTCCTCGACGAGCCGCTCTCGGCGCTGGACCTCAAGCTGCGCAAGGAAATGCAGCTGGAACTCAAGCGCCTGCAAAGCGAGACCGGCATCACCTTCGTCTTCGTCACCCACGACCAGGAAGAGGCGCTGACCATGTCCGACCGCATTGGCGTCATGCGCGACGGATCGATCTTGCAGATCGGCGGCCCGCGTGAGATCTACAACAAGCCGGTCAACCGTTTCGTCGCCGATTTCATCGGCGAAACCAACGTCCTGACCGGCACGGTCGAGACGGGCGGCGTACGCCTGCCCACCGGCGACGTCATCGCCGTGGACAACATCGACGCCGCCTCCCAAGGTAGCAAAGTCAGCCTCGCCGTGCGCCCCGAACAGGTCCGCATCGGTGACGGCGCGCTCTCGGCCCGTGTGGCCGAAACCGTCTATTTCGGCACCGACACCCATTGCCACCTGCGCATGTCCGACGACACCGAAGTGGTCGCCCGGATGCAAAGCCCGCCCTCGGGTGACACCGGCCTTCACGAAGGCCAGCAGGTCTCTTTTGATTTCGTCCCCGGCGCCGTCCGGGTGCTGGAGGACTAGGATGGCGGGCCCCACCCATGGCAGCGGACGCGCCGGCTGGATCCTCTCGATCCCGGCGCTGATCCTTCTGGCCCTGGGCGCCGCCGGCCCGCTGCTGATCGTGGTGGTCTATGCTTTCCTCGAGCCGGGCGAATATTCCGGCGTAGTCTGGGAGTTCACGACCGAGGCATGGTTCCGCGTCTTTTTCGAGCGCGACATCTTCGACGACACCGTCACCTTTGCCGATGCGCACCTGACGATATTCTGGCGCTCGGTGAAACTGTCGGTCCTGACCACGCTCATCGCCTTCGCCATCGGCTTTCCCACCGCGTGGTTCATCGCCACGCGCCCGCCCAACAAGCGCGGCTTCTGGCTGTTTTTGATCACAATTCCGTTCTGGACCAACCTGCTGATCCGCACCTTCGCCATCATGGAAGTGGTTCGCAACCAGGGCCTGCTCAACTCCTTCCTGCTCAGCTTCGGGATCATCGACCAGCCCTTGCAGATTCTCTACACTGACACCGCGGTGCTGATCGGCATGGCCTATGTCTACCTGCCCCTGATGGTGCTGCCGCTTTACGCCGCCATCGACCGGTTCGATTTCCGCCTCGTCGAGGCGGGTTACGACCTCTACGCCACCCGTATGAAGGTCTTGCGCCGGGTCATCCTGCCCATCGTCAAACCGGGCATCGTCGCGGGATCGATCCTCGTCTTCGTGCCCTCGCTGGGTGCCTACGTCACCCCCCGCATCCTCGGCGGCGGCAAGAACATGATGGTCGGCAACTTCATCGAGCTTCAGTTCGGCCAGGGCCGCAACTGGCCCCTCGGCGCTGCCCTGTCGCTGCTTCTGCTGATGATCGTCCTCGTCGCCCTGCTGGCCTATGTCCGCGTCACCTCACGGGACCAGACCAATGGCTAGGAACAAAAGCTTCTCCGTCACCACGCTGCCCGGCTTCACCGCCATCGCGCTCACGACCTTCGTGCTGCTCTACGCGCCGATCGTCACCATGGTGATCTACTCGTTCAACGATTCCGAATCCGTGGCGCTCTGGGGCGGCTTTTCCATCCGCTGGTACGTCGAGGCCTGGGACAACACGCAAGTCCAACAGGCGACCGTTCGCTCGCTGGTCATCGCCGTCTCGGCCGCGCTCATCTCCACCACCGTCGCCACCATGGCCGCGCTCGGCACCACCCGTCGCGGCCGCTTCAAGGGGCAGACCTTCATCTATGTGATGATCAACCAGCCCCTGATGGTGCCCGAGATCGTCACCGCCGTGGCCCTCCTGATCTTCTTCGCGTCGATCAAGGTCGCCACCGGCTACACCGGCCTCGCCTACCTGATCCTCGCGCATTCGGCCTTCTGCGTGCCCTTCGCCTACCTGCCCATCCGCGCCCGGCTCGAGGGCATGGACCTCGCACTGGAAACCGCCGCAGCCGACCTCTACGCCCGACCCTGGCAGACCTTCCGCCACGTGACCCTGCCGCTGATGATGCCCGGCATCGCCGCCGGCGCGATGCTGGCCTTCGTCATCTCTCTCGACGACGTCATCATCACCGAGTTCGTCAAATCCGCCGGGCAGGATACCCTGCCCACCTACATGCTGGGCCAGCTGCGCCGCGCCGTCACGCCCGAGGTCAACGCGATCTCCACAGCGCTACTCGCGCTGACCGTGCTTTTGCTCACGGCCTTCTTTATACTGAACCGAAAGCGGGACTAACCCGCGCACAACCTCAACAGGGAGAAAGACGATGAAAACATACCTGACCACCTCAGTCGCGGTCATCGCGCTGGCCGGGGCGGCCCATGCCGAAGGGTCGCTCAATATCTACAACTGGGGCAACTACACCAGCCCCGAGATGATCGAGAAGTTCGAACAGGAACACGACATCGACGTCACGATCACCGACTACGACAGCAACACCACCGCCCTGGCCAAGATCGAGGCCGGCGGCCACGGCTTCGACATCGTCGTGCCGACGCACAGCTACATGGGCGTCTATATCGACAAGGGCCTCCTGATGAAGGCCGGCATCCCCGAGATGGAAAACTACGACAACATCTCGGACCAGTGGAAGAACGTCGAATGGGACCCGAACCGCGAATACTCCGTGCCCTGGCAATGGGGCACGACGGGCGTTGCCGTGAACACGTCCGCCTATGATGGCGACATCAACACCTCCGCCATCTTCCTCGACCCGCCCGAGGAACTGGTGGGCAAGGTCAACGTCGTGCCGGAAATGCAGGACGTGATGAACCTCACGCTGTTCTACGTCGGTGGCGAGCCCTGCACCACTGACAAGGAAATGCTGAAAAAGGCCCGCGACGTGCTGATCGAGGCCAAGCCCAAGTGGATGAGCATGGATTACGGCATGACCGAGAAGCTCTCGAACGGCGACGTCATGGCCTCCGTGAACTGGAACGGCTCGACCTTCCGCGCCCGCAACAACAACGAGGACGTGGCCTATGGCTACCCCAAAGAGGGCTACCCGGTCTGGATGGACAGCGCCGCGATCCTGGCGGACGCGCAGAACGTCGAGAACGCCAAGCTCTTCCTGAACTTCATCATGGAGCCGGAGAACGCGGCCATGCTGTCGTCCTTCGCCCGCTACGCCAACGGCATCGACGGTTCCGAGGAGTTCATGCCCGAGGACATGAAGACCGCGCCGGAAATCGTCGTGCCCGAAGAGCTGAAGGAAGCGGGTCAGTTCACCACCGCCTGCCCCGCCGAGGCGCAGGAATTCTACACCGCGATCTGGACCGAACTGCAGAAATAAGCCAGTCGACGAGGGACGAGAAACGGGGGCCTTCGGGCCTCCGTTTTTCCGTCTGATCGCCTGTCCCGGGCTAGACCCGGGACCTCCCCGCCACCCCGCGCGATGTTATCCCGCTTCCCTTAACCCGGACGCCTGCCGCCTGTCCTTGGGGTCTGGACCTTGCATCGGGCCCGCGTCGCTCGGAGGGCCGGCATCAGCCGATCGGTCGCGGGTCGGATTTCAGTTTCGTGGCAATGGCCTCGATCTGCGCCTGCAACAGCGGCTTGTTGACGAACTCGTCCACCGCACAACTCGCGTTCGCCCGCTCGATGTCCCCCGGGTCGAGCGATGAGGTCAGCATCACGACGATCATGCTGCAAAAGTCCTTGCCGAAACGTGCGGTCGCTTCCTCAAGAAACTCGAAGCCGTTCATCTTCGGCATGTTTATGTCAAGGAAAAGGACGTCGATCCGGGGCCTGTCCTCTCGGGCCAGGAATTCCAGCGCGTCTTCGGCCATCGGAAAGGCGATCAGGGTCTTCACCAGGCCCGACCGCTGCATCAGCCGCCTGCACGCGACGTGAAAGAACGTATCGTCGTCAACCAGAAGCACGGTTTCGATCGGCACCAGCGGTTTGTCCTGTGGTTCACTCATGTTCGGGCACTCTTAGCGACACGGTGAACACGGAGCCGCCACCGGGGTTCTCGCCGACCTCCAGCCCACCTTTCAAATTGTGGACGATCCGCCGGCACATCGTCAGGCCAAGCCCGCTCCCCGGAATATCCTCATGCCGGTGCAACCGGTTGAACAACTCGAAGATGCGGTCGCGATACTCGGGCGCTATTCCGATCCCATTGTCGCGCACCTCGATCCGGGCACGCCCGTCCGGATCGCGCGCGCCGGCTTCTACCATTATTTCGGGGGGCCGGTCGGGGCAGCGAAACTTGACCGCGTTGGAAACGAGGTTCTGAAACAGAACGCGCAGCATGACCGCGTCGCCCAGAACCACCGGCAAATCGCCCCGCCGCACCGTGGCCCCCGCGCCTTTCACCTCGGCTCTGAGATCCGCAATCACCTCTTCGACAATCGCGTTCAGATCGCAGGGCGTTTTCCTGATGTCGGTCCCTATCAACTGCGTGTAACGCAACAGGTCCTCGATCAGTACCGACATCCGCGAAAGGGTCTCCCGGCTCATATCGACCAGTTCCGTGACGTCATCGCTAAGATCGCCCTCGTCGCATTCGGACATTTCGGACAGCAGCATCGCCACCGTCTGTACCGGCGACTTCAGGTCATGCGACACCGCGTAGGCAAAGGATTTCAATTCGGCGTTCGACGCGTTCAGTGCCTCGTTCGCCCGCTGCAGGGACCGCCGGTACGCCCGTTCACGCCGTGCCTCGGCTTCGACGTGTTCGAGCTCCGCGTTGAGATCGCGAAACGTCTTACCCAGCGCGTCTCCCCGCTCCGAAACAAGCACGAAGTGCCGAGGCGCGGCACCGCCATTGCGGACGGGGCTTACGCGGAACCGCATTCTCGACGGGCTGCCCGGAGCCGGGTCGCGCAGCGGAAACAACAATATCCCGCCAGAGGCGGCAATGATTATCTCCTTTATCGCGGCTTCGGGCGAGATGTCGAAGACATCGGAAAGGCCCCACTGGTCCGGCACGGCGCTGCATCCCGTGACACCTCGGGCCAGACGCGCCGCCATGGCATTGCTGGCGCAGACACGCGCCGATCGGTCGACCAGGATCGCATGTTTCGGCAGCGCCATGAAGGCGCTGCGTTCCAGCTCTTCCTGTCCGACCCGATTAACCAAAATACTCGCGGCCAATTTCGCCCTCGGTCAGGTGCACGACGATACGGCACCGCGAGTCACCGCGCGCGATCGTTTCGGTCTTTTCGATACGGGCATAATCCAGGTTGTTGGCGGCGAGGCGCCCGAAAACGCTGGATGTCATCATGCAAAGCGCCTGCCGCCCGTGCACGTATTCCCCGAACGGACAGGCACTGTTCACCAGCACGATACGGTCACCCGATATCTCTTCTATCTCGAACCCGCCGTTGATGCGCGCCTTGAGATCCACCAGGGCGCCGGCCACCTGCTCCAGGTCCATCCTGTCGACATCGAGAAGTCCGCGATATTCCGCATCCATCTTGTCGCCGATCCGCGCCCCGACCCGCGCGATGAACCCCTTGGCCTCGTCAAGGCCGACGCGATCCTCCAGCACGTCTGCGAGTTCGCGCAACAGCTCACGCAAAAACTGATCGCGATCTCTGGAAATTTTTCCCTCGGTGTCCGGGAAAGACAATGCCGCCATGCGTTTTCCTCCAGTTGGAACAGCTGCGAAAACCGATTCTAAGCGGCAAGACTTAACGAAAGCCAAACCTCCGATTGCTTGGAAATGGCAGTTCATACTATCACTTAGTTGTTTGATAAAATTCACTTAATACAGTCTATTAATCTCACACTTATCGCATGTCGATAATAAAATATCACATATTGGTCAGAAAAGGGTGGACTTCCAAAGCCGTCATCCCGAGGCTCCACATCAGAAGCCGGCCCGCGACCCGGCTTCGCAAGGGAGGACAGTTTGACCGATACCGACCCGGACACCGGCACCCTGCCTGCGGGGCAAAGCGACAGGACGGCCGAGACATCGCTGGCCAAGGCGATCCGCCTCTTGCCGATCGTGGCCGCCCGCAACGCGACCGGAATCACCCTCTCGACCGTGGCCCGCAAGGCCAACCTCAAGACCGCGACCGCCCGCCGGCTGCTGCAGGGGCTGGTCGACGGCGGCCTGCTCAGCTTCGATCCCTATTCCAAGATCTACACGCTCGGCATCGGGATCTTCGACCTTGCCGGCGCCCCCGGCTCGCCGCGCCAGTTCGATCCTCTGCGCATGGAGCTGCGGCCCGCCCTGGCCGAAATCGCCGCCGCGACCGGCGAGACCGCCTTTCTATCCGTGCCATTCGGCGACGAGGCGCTCTGCATCGACGCGGCGGGAGATACCTTCGCGCTCTGCGCCAACACGCTTCAGGTCGGCGCGCGGCGTCCCCTCGGCGTCGGCGCGGGCAGCGCCGCTCTTCTCGCCGCCCTGCCCGAGGACCAGTGCGACCGCCACATCGCCGCCAACGCCGACGTCTACAGCCGCTATGGCGAGCTCAATGCCGCCGATGTCCGCCGCATGGTCCGGCACTGGCGCGAGCACCGCTGGCTGATCAACGCCTCAATCATCATCCCGGAGGTCGGCGCCATCGGCGTCGCCGTCTTTGACCCGTCGGGCCAGCTTCGGGCGGCCATCTCGGTGGCGGCCCTCAAATCCCCGCCTGGCGCCTGCGCGGCGCAAGGAAATCGTATCGGTCATGACCCGCGCCATCGTGCGGTCGGGTTTCACCACCTAAGGCAAAAAGAACGCATGTACCCCATTCACTTCTTCCACCGCGCCGCCCGGCTCTGGCCCGACCAAATCGCTGTCGAACATGGCGACCAGGCACTCACCTATGACCAGCTGCACGCCCGCGTCCAGGCGCTCGCCACCGGCCTGCAAGAGCTTGATCCCGAATTCGGAAGTCGCGTCGGCATCTGCTGCTACAACACCATCGACCACCTGACCTGCTGGCTGGCCGTGCTGGCCGCGGGCAAGGTCTGGGTGCCGTTGCAACCGATGAACGCCAGCGCCGAGCTGGTGCGCGCGGTCGGCTTCACCCGCGCCAGCATCGTCATCGTCCAGACCGAGACCGCCGAAAAACTGACCGGCGCGGACACCACATTCCTGTTTTCCGATCCCGCCGGCGGCCCCGGCACCACCGGCGACCTCATCCGCGCCAACATGGGCCAGGCACCCGCCAAGGCCAACCTGCCATTGTCCGCCACCCAGGCGATCAAGTTTACCGGCGGCACCACCGGCCTGCCCAAGGGCGTGATGCAGCCCTACCGCGCGTGGAACACCAACATCGCGACCCAGGTCGCCGCCTGGTCTCTGGGCGAGGGCCAGCGCTACCTCGCTGCTGCCCCCATCACCCATGGCACCTCCACCTATATCCTGCCGACGCTGGCAACCGGCGGCACGCTTGTCCTGCTGGACCGGCCCCGCCCCGAACAGACCCTGGACTTCCTCCAGAACGCGCGGATCACCACCACCTTCGTGCCGCCCACAGTGCTGTACATGCTGATGGAGCTCGACGGCGTGCGCGACGCCGACTATGCCCACCTCAAGAACCTGATCTATGGCGCCGGCCCCATGCGCCCCGACGCCATCGGCCGTGCGCAGGACATCTTCGGCCCCTGCCTCGCCTCCACCTACGGTCAGACCGAGGCACCCCAGATCGCCACCATGATCTCGGCCGAAGAGCTGAAGGACCCCTCCAAGCGCGCCTCGGTGGGCCGCGAGACCCTGCTCAGTCAGGTCGAGATCATGGACGACAAGGGCAATGTCCTGCCCGCGGGCGAAACCGGCGAGATCGTCATCCGCGGCGACCTTCTGATGACCGGATACTGGGACCAGCCCGAGGCCACCGCCAAGACGCTGGTCGACGGCTGGCTGCACACCGGCGACCTGGGCCAGAAGGACGCGGACGGCTATCTGTTCATCCGCGGCCGCGCCAAGGAGATGATCATCACCGGCGGCTTCAACGTCTACCCGGCGGATGTGGAAACCGTCATGGGCGAACACCCCGAGATCATCGACTGCGCCGTCTACGGCGTGCCCGACGACAAATGGGGCGAGGCGGTCCACGCCGCCGTTCAGGTGCGCGATGCCAAGGCCGTCACGGCGGACGAGATCATCGCATTCATCCGCAAGCGCCTCGGTCCCGTCCAGACGCCCAAATCCGTCAATTTCCGTGACAGCCTGCCGCGCAACGCGATCGGCAAGCTTCAGAAAAATCAACTTGCCGAAGAGCACGCCGCCGCGCGCGCCGACGCATTGCAGAAAGGCTGACTCATGTCCAAACCAGCGCCCACGACTTCCCTGTGCCGCTACACCGACACCGAGATATTCTACCGCAACAGCAACCTGGTGGACGAGCTGCTGACCGATGACAGCGATTTCGTCACCGTGATGATGCAGCACATCCTGAATCGCCCGGTCAGCCCCAGCCAGAAACGGGTGATGAACGCGATCCTGATCGTGATGATGGAACACGGGCTTACCCCCAGCGCCATCACCACCCGGTCGATCTACATGTCTGCGCCGGAGAATCTGCAAGGCGCCGTCGCCGCCGGGCTTCTGGCCGTCGGCAGCCAGTTCGTCGGGACGATCGAGAACAACGCCCGCCTGCTGTCGGAACTGGTCGATCTGGACGCCGACGCCCAGGCCGCCCGCGCGACCGAAATCGTGCGCGAACACCGCGCCCGCAAGGCCCATCTGCCGGGCTTCGGCCACCACCTGCACAAACCCGACGACCCCGCGCTCTCAAACTGCTGGAGATCGGCGAGAAAGAATCCGACAACCCCCGCTACCTGCCCGCGCTGAAAACACTGTCGGCTGCCGTCGATGCCGAATTCGACCGCCACATCACCATCAACGCCACCGGCGCCACCGCCGCCCTTCTGGGTGACATGGACATCCCCGTGAACCTGATGCGCGGCTTCGCCGTCATCTCCCGCGCCGCCGGCCTCGTGGCGCATATCGCCGAAGAACAACAGAAACCGTCGGGGCGCTTCATCTGGGAGACGATCGACAAGGCAATGCCGTTCGAGGAGTGATCCATGAGTGATTTCGCCATCGTCACCGGCGGCGCCCGCGGCATCGGCGCAGCCATCGCCGAGCGACTCAAGGCCGACGGTCTGCGCGTCGCCGTGGTCGACCGCATCGCGCCCGAGCATGACCATGCCGACGAGGTGCTGGAACTGGACCTGTCCGATGTCGAGGCTACGCGCACCGCGCTGGAAAAATTCTGCGGCGGCCGACGCGTGACGCGCCTGGTGAACAACGCCGGCATCGTCGAGCCCGCGGACGTGGAAGGGACCGATCCCTATTCCATAGACAAGGTCGCGGCGGTCAACCTGCGCGCGCCGCTTGTCTGCCTGCAAGCCGCGCTGCCAGCGATGAAAGAGGCGCAGCTGGGCCGTGTCGTCAACATTTCCAGCCGCGTGGCCCTGGGCAAGGAGTTGCGCACCGCCTATGCGGCCACCAAGGCCGGCCTGCACGGCATGACCAAGACCTGGGCACTGGAACTGGGCCGGCACGGCATCACCGTCAACGCGCTCGGCCCCGGCCCCATCGCCACCGAGCTTTTCAACAAGGTGAACCCGCCGGGTGACCCGCGCACCGAAAAGATCATCGCGACGGTGCCCATGAAGCGCACCGGAACCCCCGAGGACGTGGCCGACGCCGTGTCGTACTTTTGTTCGGAAAGAGCGGGGTTCGTGACCGGACAGGTCCTCTACGTCTGTGGAGGAATGACGATCGGATCTGTCTGAGAAAACATCCGGACGCAAGGAAAGACACGACACTTCATCAAAGGAGGAGACCAAGATGAAACTCAACCGCAGAACCATGATCGGCGCCGTCAGCGCCACTGCCATGCTGGCCTTCGGCGGCTCTGCCTTGGCGCAGGACTACCCGACCAAGCGTATCACCCTGATCGTGCCCTACAGCGCCGGCGGCGCCACCGACGTTCTGGCCCGCCAGGTCGCCGACGGCCTCAGCCAGGTGCTTGACGAAACCGTGACGGTCGAAAATCGCCCCGGTGCCGGCGCCACGCTGGGCACCACCCAGGCGGCCAACGCCCGACCCGATGGCTACACGCTCTTCATGGGGCAGGTGTCGTCGCACGGCATCGCGCCCGCTGTCTACAAGAACCTGCAATATGATCCGGTCGAGGATTTCGCACCTATCAAGCTGATCATGTCGATCCCCAACGTCATGGTGGTCAACGAGGACAGTCCCTACCAGTCGGCCGAAGAATTCCTCGAAGCCGCGAAATCCGAGAACATGACCTTCGGGTCCTCGGGCGTGGGCAGCTCGATCCACCTCTCGGGCGAGATGTTCAAGGCCCGCACCGGCGCCGACATGACCCACGTGCCCTTCCGCGGCAGCGGCGAGGCCGTACCGGCCCTCTTGTCGGGCGATGTCGACGTGATGTTCGACAACCTGCCCTCGGCCATGCCGCATATCCAGTCGGGCGCCCTGCGCGCGCTGGCGGTCACCACGCCGGAACGTTCCGAGCATCTCGAGGACGTGCCGACGCTGGACGAACTGGACATCGCCGAGCTTGACGGCTTCGCCGCGCGCTCGTGGTTCGGCCTGTTGGCCCCCGCGGGCACCGACGACGCGGTTGTCGCCACGCTGAACGAGGCGCTGGACGAGGTTCTTGCAAGCGACAGCTTCAAGAAATTTGCCGACACGCGCGGCGGCCAGATCGAGGGCGGCAGCCCCGAGGATTTCGCCAAGTATATCGACGGTGAACTTTCCAGCTGGAAAGCCGTGGTTGATGAGGCCGGTGTAACCGTCGAATAATTCTGACGAACGGCAGGTGGCGGCCCCGCGGGCCGCCACTCTTCAAAGGCGGCATGGGAGGGCCAGCCATGAGCGGAACAGATACAGACACCGAGAACCGCAAGGGTCGCCGCCGCGAGATCGTCTTCGCGGTGTTGACGATTCTGGCGTCGGTGCTTTTCGCACTCTTCGTGATCCCCGCCGGGGTGACGTCGCCGGCGTCGGTCAAGCATCTGCCCCTGTCGCCCACCTTCCTGCCTTACGTATTGACGATCGGCGTCGGTCTCTTCGCCCTGATCCACCTTCTGGAAGCGATCTTTGCCGCGCATATCCCCGGCGAGGATGACGCCTCGCTTGGGACACATCCGCGCTGGAAATCCCGCGTGCTGATGCTTGTCGGCCTGCTTGCGCTCTATCTTTTGATGCCCGAGCGGCTGGGCATGCCGCTCACCGCCATCGTCGTGACCATCGCCCTCATGGCCATCGGCGGGGAACGCCGCCCGCTCATCCTGCTGGGCGTCGGCATCGCCGTGCCGCTGCTGGTCTATCTCTTTTTCGCCCATGTCGCGCAGGTGCCCCTGCCCATGGGCCTGTTCGAAGACTGGATGTGATCCATGCTTGAGAATATCGCAACCGGCTTCGAAATGTTCTTCACGCTCGGCAACCTGCTGGCGATCACCGCCGGTGTCTGCCTCGGCGTGACCGTTGGCGCAATCCCCGGCCTCACGGCGACCATGGCCGTTGCCCTCGCCCTGCCCTTCACCTTCAACCTCGATCCGGTCACCGGCATCCTGCTGCTGGTGGGCGTCTACAAGGGCGGCGTCTTCGGCGGCTCGATCACCGCGATCCTGATCCGCGCGCCCGGCACGCCCGCCGCCGCCTGCACCCTTCTCGACGGCTACCCTCTGGCGCAGCAGGGCCAGGCGGGCAAGGCGCTCAACATGGCGCTCTACGCCTCCTGCATCGCCGACTTCCTGTCCAACCTGTCCCTGATCTTCTTCGCCAGCCTTATCGCGGGCCTGGCGCTCGCCTTCGGCCCGCCCGAATATTTCTGGCTGATCTGCTTTTCACTTACCGTGGTGATCTCGATCTCCGGCTCGTCCCTGACCAAGGGCCTGATCTCGGGCCTGCTGGGCCTCCTGACCTCCACCATCGGGCTCGATCTGGTCTACGGCACCCAGCGGTTCACCTTCGACAATTTCAACCTGATGGGCGGGGTCAGCTATATCCCCCTGCTGATCGGCCTCTTCGCCCTGCCAGAAGTGATCGACTTCTACGTACGCAAGGTCGCGCCCTTCACGGTCAAGACCGCCGACAAGAGCCGCGTGAGTCTGGCCGAACTCAAATCCAGCCTCGTCACCATCGTGCGCGGCAGCTTCATCGGCGTCATCATCGGCACAATCCCCGGTGCCGGCGCCACCGCCGCCGCGTTCCTCTCCTACGGTGAGGCGCGCCGCACGTCCAAGTCCCCCGAAACATTCGGCAAGGGCAATATCGAGGGCGTCGCCGCCTCCGAGGCAGGCAATAACGGCGTCGCCGGGGCCACGCTCATTCCCCTGCTGGCGCTCGGTATCCCGGGCGACGTTGTAACGGCGGTGATCCTCGGGGCATTCATGCTCCAGGGCCTCACCCCGGCCCGCTGATGTTCCAGGACAACATCACCATCATCTACGCCATATTCATCGGCATCATGCTCAGCTCTGTCGTGCTGCTGGGGTCAGGCAAGCTCGCCATCCGCTACTTCGCCCGCATCGCCGACATCCCGCGCCATATCCTGCTGCCCATTGTCCTGATGTTCTGCGTCTTCGGCAGCTATGCCGTGCAAAGCCAGATGTTCGACGTGGGCGTGATGCTGGCCTTCGGCGTGCTCGGCTACATCATGATGAAGATCGACATGGCTGCGGCCCCCTTCCTGATGGGCTTCATCCTGGGCCCGCTCTTCGAGGACAACCTGCGCCGCTCGTTCCTCATTTCCGAGGATATCACGATCTTCTTCCGCAGCCCGATCTGCTGGATCTTCATCGTCATCACCATTCTTTCGGCCTTCGTCGGCGTCCGTCGCGAGCTGCGCGCCACCCGCGCCAAGCGAGACGCCCTGCGCTCCTCGGGGGCGGCATGACCAGCGCGGCGGACACCGGCCTTCAGGGCCGCATCGCGCTGGTGATCGGCGCCGGCTCCATCGCGTCGGGCATCGGCATCGGGCGGGCCATCGCTATTTGCCTCGCCCGCGAAGGCGCCCATGTCATTGCCGCCGACAATGATCTTTCCTCTGCCCAGGAAACCGTGAACCATGTCACCAATGCAGGCGGCAGCGCCGAGGCCGCAACGGTCGATGTCCTCGACGACGTCAGCGTCACCGCCCTGATCTCGGGCGTCGAGGCCAAACACGGACGCCTCGACATCCTGCACTGCAACGTGGGCCTGGGCAAAAGCGGGCCGTCCGAAAACACCACCCCCGCCGACTGGCGCCGCATCAGCGACGCCAACCTCACTTCGCTGCACGTCGCCGCGCAGGCCGCGATTCCGATGATGCGTGCGCAGGGTCGCGGGGTCATCACCGTCACCTCCTCGATCGCGTCGATCCGGCATGTGGGCTATCCCCACCTCGCCTATTCCGCCACCAAGGCCGGCGCCAACCAGTTCGCCCGCGCCCTTGCGGTGGAACTCGCGCCCGACAACATCCGCGTGAATTCCATCATCGCGGGCCTCATCGACACCCCCCGTATCGGCGTCACGCTCGCTAACAGCTACGGCGACCGGACCGAGGCGCAAATGCGCGCCGCCCGCGCCGCGCAATGCCCGTTGGGGCGCATGGGCACCGCCTGGGACATCGCCGAGGCGGCAGTCTTCCTGGCCTCCGACAAGGCCGGCTACATCACCGGTACCGAACTGGTGGTCGATGGCGGTCTGTCGGCCAGCATACGCCAAACCGTCGATGGCTGACGCACCCGTCATGTTCGGGCGGGTGCGCGACGTCCTCAACCCGCTGCTGGCGCTCTACCTGCTTGCCACCGGTGCCGCGGCCATCGTCGTGCCGGTGCCGGAAATCCCCGTGGTCTTCGCCCTGCTGGCCGTGGCACTGCTCAATCGCCGCGGCCTCAACCGCCCCGCCTGGATCATCGGCGGCCTTGTTTTTGTGCTCTTCCTCTGGGGCTGGGCCGGCGGCTGGATCGCGGAAACCGGCGGCCTCGACCGTATGATTTTTCTCTCCGCCTTCCTCGTCGCGCTCGGCCTGCTCAGCCGCGCGGCCTCCCGCGCGCCGGACATTCGCAAGGCCGCGGCCGTGGTGGCAAGCCGCCCGCGCGGCGCACGCTATCTCTTCGTCACGCTCGGCACCCATATCTTCGGCATCTTCCTAAATTTCGGCGCCGCAAGCCTGATGGCCACCCTGCTCGCCCAGACCCGCGAGACACTCGAAAGACAGAACGCGGTCGAGGACCTGACCCTCTCGATGCTGCGCGGCTTCGGCGCCATGCCCATGTGGTCGCCCCTGGCCCTGTCGACGATCATCACACTGTCCATCCTCCCCGAGGTCGATTACTTCCAGATCCTTCCCTACGGCCTCGCCGCCGCGGTTCTTTACCTCGGCGCGGGCTATGTCGCATCGCGCGGCCCCCGCGCCACCGATCCCGACCCCGGCAAATCACCCATGACGCGCGCCCTGCCCGCCCTGCCCGAACAGCTCATCCTGCTGCGCGTCGTCGCCCGGGTCGCCCTGCTCGTGGCGGTGGCCTTCGTGCTGCACGTGGCCGCGGACCTCTCGATGCCGGCCTCGGTGCTGGTGGCGGTGCTGGGCTTCTCGCTCGCGTGGTGGGCGATCCAGGTTGCCGCGCGCATCGCCCCCGGCCTGCACCGGGAACTGGCCGCCACCGCGGCAAGCGGCGTCAACGAGATCGTCATCGTCTCCTGCGCAGGCTTTCTCGGCGCGATCATCGCCTGGTTCGTCAGCAGCTTCGACGGCGCCCTGCCCTCGCCCCCCGATGCGCTGGTGCCCGCCCTCATCGCGCTGGTTCCCCTGGGCATGGTGCTGGGGGGCGTCTCGGCGCTCAATCCCATCGTGTCGGCCAGCATCCTTTTGGGCGTGCTGCACCCGCTGGTGCCCGAACCCGCCCTGATGTGGCTGGCGCTCGCCGCGATCGTCGGCTGGGGTCTCACCGCGGGCTCCACGCCCTTCACCGCCAACGTGCTGATCACGACCCGCATCATGCAACTGGAGCCGGCCCCGCTCCTGCGCCGGGGCAACCTGAAACTCACCGTACTGTCCTTGACCGCACTCGGCCTCTTCCTCGCCGTCGGCACGGTCATCTCACTCCAAGGTTAGGAGCCCTCTCATGCCCCAGGCCATGCAAGCCATCTTCGCCACAAGCCCCGGCGGCCCCGAAGTGCTGGAGCCCCGCGAGATTCCCGTACCCCGCCCCGGTCCGGGCGAGGTGCTCATCCGCGTCGCCGCCGCGGGGGTCAACCGCCCCGACCTGCGCCAGCGCCAGGGCGGCTATCCCCGCCTCCCGGCGTGACCGAGGTGCTGGGGCTTGAGGTGGCAGGCGAGGTCGTCTCCTGCGGCGACGACGTGCTGTCCTTTGCCGAGGGCGACAAGGTTGTCGCGCTGGTCGCGGGCGGCGGCTACGCCGAATACTGCGTCACGCCAGCCCCGCAGGTCCTGCCCTGGCCCTCCGGCCTCTCGGCACTCGAGGCCGCGGCCCTGCCCGAGACCTACTTCACCGTCTGGACCAATCTATTCCGCATCGGCCGCCTCGCCGAAGGCGAAACCGTCCTGATCCACGGCGGCGCCAGCGGCATCGGCACCACCGCCATCCAGCTTGCCCGCGCCATGGGGGCCACCGTCTACGCCACCGCCGGCACCGACGAGAAATGCCGGGCCTGCCGCGACCTCGGCGCGACCGAGGCGATCAACTACCGCACGGCCCGGTTCGAGGATGAAATCGCCCGCCTCACCGACGGCGGCGGCGTCGATGTCATTCTCGACATGATCTGCGCCGATTATCTCGACCGCAACCTCGCCTCGCTTGCCGTCGCGGGGCGGCTGGTCATCATCGCGTTTCTCGGCGGCGGCAAGACCGAAATCGACATCGAGGGCATGATCCGCAAGCGCCAGACCCTCTGCGGCAGCACCCTGCGCCCGCAATCGCCGCGGGAAAAGGGCCTTATCGCCGCCGATCTGCTGGCCCGGGTCTGGCCCCTGCTGGAACAGGGCGCGGTCAAGCCGGTCATCAACTCCGTCCACCCGCTCGCCCGCGCCGCTGATGCCCATGCCGAGCTCGAAGCGGGCGGCCACGTCGGCAAGATCGTCCTCTCGGTGCGCGAATAGTCAGTCCTCGCGCGGCGGCCCGCTGGTGGCGCGCACCATGATCTCGGGCGGGATAAGTGCTGCCACGTCCACCGCCTCCTCCGAGGTGGTCAGCTGCACGATGGCGGCGGCCGCCCGCGCCCCGATCGTCCGTGCCGGGATGCGCACCGTGCTCAGCGACGGCTCGAACTCCTTCGAGCCCTTGAAATCCCCGATGCCCGTCACCGTCACCCGCCCCGGCACCGCGATCCCGGCCCGGTTCAGCGCATGCAGCGCGCCCCAGGCCAGCACGTCGTTGCCGCAGAGGATGGCGGTCGGCAACGCGCCCTCCGCAATCAGCGCCTCGACCGCGCTCTTCGCCGTCGCCACGCTGTATGGCGCCACCAACTGCCACGCCTCGGGGATACTGCACCCCGCCTCCGCCAGCGCATCCTTCACCCCTGCAAAGCGTAGCGAGGCCCGGTCGTTGCCTTCAACGGGCGGGAATATCGCCGCCACCTGCCTGTGGCCCAAAGCCGCCACGTGCCGCCCGATCAGGTACCCCGCCTGATAATTGTCCGACCCCACGCAGGGAAACGGCGCTTGCGGTGAAAAGCTCCACAGCAACAGCGTCGGCATCTCCTGCTGCGCCAGCAGGTCCAGCGTATCCCGAGTATGCTCGATCCCGATCAGCGCCACGCCATCCACCCGATGTTCCAGCATCTTGCGTGTCAACGCATACTCCCGGTCCAGGTTGAACCCGTGCGAGGCCAGCAGGATCGTGAAGCCCAGCTCCTCCACCGCCTCGGAAAAACTCTGGATCATCTCGGCAAATATCGCTTGGTCCACGGTGGGCACGATCAGCCCGATCGTGCCGCTGCGAATGCCGTGGATCGTCTGTGCCGCACGGTTGCGGATATAGCCCAACCGCCGCACCGCAGCATCTATCTTCTTGCGGGTCGTGGCCTTTACCAGGTCCGGGTGGTTGAAGCTGCGCGACACTGTCGAGGGCGACACGCGCGCCGCCTTGGCCACGGCGATTATATCTGTCTTTTTCTTATTTTTGTCAGACACTTGCGCGACCCCGCGTGGCCAAAAATGAAAACATTTGCAATATTGTTTTCATTGCATACCCTTCCAGGTCACTTACGACAAGCCAATGGGAGGATACGGCTTGGAGTTCCTGTTCTACTTCGGCGACGTGTTCACGCCGTTCAACTTCATGCTGCTTCTGATCGGCACGATCGGCGGGCTGATCCTCGGCGCCACGCCGGGCCTGTCGCCCACCATGGCCGTGGCCCTGCTCATTCCCTTCACGTTCAAGCTCGACGCCACGCAGGGCCTTATCCTGCTGGGCGCGGCCTATACCTCGACGGTCGCGGGCGGCGCGGTCAGCGCCATCCTGCTCAAGATCCCCGGCGCGCCGGCCAACATCGCCACAACGCTCGACGGGCACACCATGGCCAGAAACGGCCAGGGCGCACGGGCGCTGCAACTGTCGTTCATCTCTTCGGCCATCGGCGGCGTCTTCGGGGTTCTGCTGCTGATATTCCTGACGCCGGTGCTGGCCGAATGGGCGCTGGCCTTTGGCCCCTCGCACCTCTTCTGGCTGGCCATCCTCGGCGTCACCGTCATCGGCTCGCTCGATTCAAGCTCGGTGGTCAAGGGCCTCTTGTCGGGCTGCATCGGGCTCTGGCTCGCGACCATAGGCTTCGACGACGTCATGGGCGCCCAACGCTTCATCTTCCATTCCAGCGTCTCGGGCGGCATCAACATCATCCCCGCCCTCATCGGCCTCTTTGCCATTCCGCAGGTCATCACCATGTTCGCCAAGGGCCGGCATCAGCATGACGCCGAAGTCCTCAAGGTCGAGAAAAGCCCGATCATGGATTCGATCCGCGAGGTCTTCCGCCGCTCCCGCGCCTTGGGCATCGGCACGATGACGGGCTCCTTCATCGGCCTCATCCCCGGCGTCGGCGGCCAGATCGCCGGGCTCGTGGCCTATGACCAGGCCCGCAAGACCAGCCGCGAGCAAAAGAAATTCGGCACCGGCCACAGCGAGGGCGTGATCGCCGCCGAAAGCGCCAACAACGCCATGGTCGGACCCTCTCTTGTCCCGCTGCTGACCCTCTCGATACCCGGCTCGCCCACCGCCGCCGTGCTGCTGGGCGGCCTGCTGATCCACGGCATCTTCCCGGGCAGCGACCTGTTCGAGAACTACCCCGATGTCGCCTGGACCTTCATCAACTCCATGTTGATCGGCCAGATCCTGATGTGCGTCTTCGGCCTCTACGTGGCCGGGCTGGCGGCGCGGGTGGCGCAGGTCCCCAACGCGGTCATGGCCGCCGTGGTGCTGGCGCTCGCCGTCTTCGGCAGCTACTCGGTGCAGAACTCCATGGGCGACGTCTACATCATGGCCGCCCTGGGCACCGGCATGTATTTCCTCGAGCGCTTCGGCTTTTCCGCAGCACCGCTGGTGCTGGGCCTCATCCTCGGCCCCATCGCCGAGGCGAATTTCGTGCAGGGCGCCATGATCGCCAACGCCACCTCCAGCATGGGCAGCTACTTCTTCACCGGCGCGCTCAACCTCACGCTCATCGGCATCGTCGTGGCCTCCATCGCCTACTCGGTCTGGATGGAACTGCGCCAGCGCCGCTTTCTCAGCAAGGAAGACACCCTCGAACAACAGGAGCGGACCACGTGACCGACCGCCCCCGCGCCCAGCACATCCTCGCCAGCGGTCTGGTCGCCCTCGTCGGCATCTGGGTCGCCTGGCTCAGCTTCACCGGCGAACCCGCCCGCGCCTTTCTGTTTCCCCGCATCATCTCGGTCGTGTTCGTGGCGCTCGCCCTCTGGACCTTCGGCAAGGCGCTCCTGGGCAAGACCCGCGTCGGCCCGGGCCTCAGCGTCATCGCCGTGCGCAACATCCTGCCCGGCATCCTCGTCCTGCTGGTCTATGTCTTCTGGGCCGCGCCCACGCTGGGCTTCTACACCGCGTCCACCATCGCGTTCTTCATCCTGCTGTCCCTCTACGATCCCGCCCCCCACGGCGAGCCACGTACATGGGTCAAACGGGTGCTGATCACGGCCGGTTTCCTGGCCGTGATGTACGGTCTCTTCGCACTGCTGCTCGGGGTCTTCACCCCGCGAGAGATCCTTTTCTGAAAACCAAGAAGCGAAAGACAACTTTCCAAGGGAGGAACCACCGATGAAGAAACTGATTGCAGCCGCATCCATTGCGCTCATGGGTCTTGCCGGCTCTGCCAGCGCGCAGGACAACTACCCCGAACGCCCCGTCATGATGATGGTTAGCTACGGCGCCGGCGGCGCCACCGACTTTCAGGCGCGCATCGTCACCATGACGGCAGGCAACGAGGACGCGCTCGGCGTGCCCATCGCCATCGTCAACAAACCCGGTGCCGGCGGCCGCGTCGGCTGGAACTGGCTCGCTACTCAGGTTCAGCCCGACGGCTACACTCTCGGCGCCTACAACGTGCCCCACTTCATCGCCCAATCGATCGAGGGTGGCGTCGAATACAGCACCGACAGCTTCGAGCCCATCGCCAACTGGGGCGCCGACCCGGCGGTCTTCGTGGTAAGTGCCGACAGCCAGTTCAATTCGATGGAAGACGTCGTGAACTACGCCAAGGAAAACCCCGGCGGGCTCACCTTCTCGGGCGCCGGGCTGTTCGTCGGCCACCACATCGCCGCGCTTCAGCTTGAAAAGGCAGCAGGTGTGAAACTGGCCTACATCCCCAACAATGCAGGCGGAGCCGGTGCCATGAAAGCCGTCATCGCCGGCGACGTGCTGGGCGGGGTCAACAACCTCTCCGACGCGTTCCGCGCCGAAAAGGCCGGCAACGTCAAGATCCTCGGCGTTTTCGACAACGAGCGCAGCGACTTCCTGCCCGACGTACCGACGATGAAGGAACAGGGCTACGACATCGACAACGCCTCGGTCAATTTCCGCGGCGTGATGGTGCCCAAGGGCACGCCCCAGCCGATCATCGACAAGCTGGCCGAGGTGGTCCCGACCATGTTCGAGAACAGCCGTGTCAAGGGCAAGATGGAAGCGGGCGGGTCGCCCATGCACGTCATGACCCGCGACGAGGTGATCGAGATGTGGACCGCCCGCGAGGAGACTCTCAAGGAACTGCTCGCCGGTCTCTGAGCCCCAAAGCACCGGGGCGCGCGCCCGATCCGCGCGCCCCTCACAAGAAAGGTCACCACCATGAACGCCGCCGATCCCATCGCCGAACTGGATGCCACCATCGCCCGCGCCCGCGCCGCCCAAGGCCGGTACGAGGCGGACGGCAGCCAGCAGCGCTACGACCGCGCCGCACAGGCCGTCGCATGGGCGATCATGGAACCGGGCCGCAACCGCGCACTGGCCGAACTGGCGGTCCGGACCACAGGCTTGGGCAACGTGCCCGACAAGATCACCAAGAACCACCGCAAGACGCTGGGCCTCATGCGCGACATCAAGGGCGTCACCACCTTCGGCGTGATCCGCGAAGACCCCGCCACCGGCATCACGGAAATCGCCCGCCCCAAGGGCGTCGTGGCCGCCATCGTGCCCTCGACCAACCCCGCCGCCACGCCCGCCAACAACATCATCAACGCGCTGAAATGCGGCAACGCCATCGTCGTGGCCCCCTCGCCCAAGGGCGTGCCCAGCTGCGAGAAACTGATCGAATTCATCCATGCCGAGTTCGCCAGGATCGGCGAGGACCCCGACCTCGTCAGCATGGTCCCCGCGCCCGGCTCCAAGGACAAGACGCAACGCCTGATGGAGACCTGCGACATGATCGTCGCCACCGGCAGCCAGAACAACGTCCACCGCGCCCAAACCTCCGGCACCCCCGCCGTCGCCGTGGGCGCGGGCAACGTCACCGTCATCGTGGATGAAACCGCCGATCTCGACGCCGCCGCCGAGAAGATCCGCGCGTCGAAAACCTTCGACAACGCCACCTCCTGCTCGTCCGAGAATTCGATCGTCGTGGTCGAGGCCGTGCGCGACGCCTTCATCGCCGCCATGGCCCGCGCCGGCGGCGCCGTGGTCGAGGACGAGGCCGCCATTGTCGCCGCCCTCTGGCCCGACGGCCACCTCAACCGTTCCGTCATCGCGCAGGATGCCGACAAGATGATCGACGCGCTGGGGCTGACCGGCCAGGTCCCCGACGGCACCGAATACATCGCCGTGCCCACCACCGGCATCGGTCCCGACCATCCCCTGTCTGGCGAAAAGCTCAGCCGCGTCCTCGCGCTCTATTCAGCCAAGGATTTCGACGATGCCATCCGCATCACCCGCGACATCCAGCTATTCCAGGGCGCCGGCCATTCCGTCGGCCTGCACAGCACAAACGACACCCGCCCGATGACGCTCGCCCGCGCCATCCCCACCAGCCGCATCATCGTCAACCAGGCCCATACCTTCGCCACCGGCGGATCTTTCACCAACGGTATGCCGTTCTCACTCTCCATGGGCTGCGGCAGCTGGGGGGGGAATTCCATCGACGAGAACGTTCATTGGAAGCATTTCCTGCAATCCACCAAGATCGTGCACGAAATCCGCGCCAATGAGCCCACGCTAGACGATATCTTCGCCGACTATTGGGAGGCCGCCGGCCAATGAAGCTGCGCCGCGACACACCGCCCGAGGGCACCGTCCGCGACTGGCTCGCCGCCCGCGCCCACCGGGGCGGCACCGCCTTCGTCTTCCCCGAGGATTGCAGCCACCTCGACTGGCCCGCGCTACAGGACGCGGCACTTGCCTTCGCCCGCGCCCTCACCGCCCGCGGGGCGGGCAGAGGCGAAAGCGTGGCCATCGTCGCCCCCAACAGCCGCGAGGGGCTCGTCGCTCTCTACGGCGCGCTTGCGGGGGGCTTTCGCGCCACCATGATCAACCTCGCCGCGGGCCGGGATGCCATCGCCTACGCGCTGGAGCATTCCGAGGCCCGACACGCTTTCGTCCACGACGCCTGCGCCGAGCAATTCGCCGCCGCCAACACCACCCGTATCACCCCCGTGCCCCTCTCCGAGCGGGCCGAGGCCGACCTGCACCCGGTCACTCCGACGGACCACGCCCTCCTGATGTACACGTCCGGCACCACCGGCCGACCCAAGGGCGTGCTGCACACCCATGCCAGCCTGCTGGCCGGGGGCTGGACGACCACCATCGCGCACGATCTTTCCGAAGCCGATCGCGGTTTCTGCGTACTGCCCGTGTACCACATCAACGGCCTCTGCGTGACCGTCATGGGCAGCCTCGTGTCCGGCGGCTCGCTCGCCGTCACGTCGAAATTCTCCGCCTCCCGCTTCTGGGATCAGGCCGCAGACGCGCAGGTCACCTGGTTTTCCGCCGTGCCCACCATCATCTCCCACCTGCTGCACGGCACGGACGAACCCGGCCCCGAGGTCCGAACCCGCCTGCGCTTCGGTCGCTCCGCCTCCTCGGCGCTGGCGGTCGAGACGCAATCGGCCTTCGAAGCCCGCTTTTCCGTGCCCATCATCGAGACCATGGGCCTGACCGAGACCGCGGCCCAGATCCTGGCCAACCCCTGCCACCGGCGACCCGCAAGATCGGCTCGTCCGGGATGGCCTATGGCTGCGAGGTCCAGATCCAGGACAGCACCGGCGCCGCGCTGCCACCCGAAACCGAGGGCGAAATCTCCGTGTGCGGCCCCAACGTGATGCAGGGCTACCTCAAGAACGCGCAAGCCACCCGCGACACGTTCCGCGACGGCTGGCTGCGCACCGGCGACCTCGCCCGCATGGACGCCCAGGGCTACGTCTTCGTGACCGGCCGCCTGAAGGAGCTCATCATCAAGGGCGGCGAGAATATCGCCCCCCGCGAGGTCGACGAGGCGCTCTACACCCATCCCGACGTGATCGAGGCCGCCGCTTTCGCGCGGCCCTGCACCACCTACGGCGAAACCGTCGAGGCGGCGGTGCGGGTCCGCGATGGCTCCGCTCTCAAAGGCGCCGACCTGATCGAGATCTGCCGCAACCGCCTCGGCGCGTTCAAGTCACCCGACGAGATCCACTTTCTCGACGAGTTGCCCAAGGGCCCCTCGGGCAAGATCCAGCGTCTGAAACTCGCCGACATCGTCGAACCCGCCGACCGCTGACACAGCCCTGCCCCGGCCCGACCCGGCTTTGAGCGATCCGGGAGCTGCGACGGAAACTCGGCGTCTATAAACCGCTTGGCGCATGGGTCAGAAGGTACGGGAGCAAATTGACAAGAACGAGGTTAAGCAAACGCTGACCGGCCACGTCGAGATTGATGAGGCCTATGTTGGCGGCAAGCGCCCCGTCAAGCGCGGTCGCGGTGCCGCCGGCAAGACAATCGTCATGGGCTTAAGCAGCGTGGCGACGTCTGGTGACGGAGATTATTCCGAACATCAAAATGACAACGCTAAAAGCGAAGACGGCCGCTACTGTCGCGCCGGATGCGGTTGTCTCGGCTGACGAATTGCTGTCCTACGGCTTATTGAAAGAGGACGGGTACAACCACGTTGCCGTCAAGCACGGCAAGAAAGAGTGTGCGATCTACAATTACCGGACGCAACAATTTCACTATACGAACGCCGTGGAAAGCTTCTGGCGGCTGTTCAAAAATTCGGTGCGAGGCACACACGTTTCAATCAGCCAAAAGCAAATGAAGCGGTATCTGCACGAGCTTACTTTCCGCGCGAACCATCGCGGCGAGGTTAGCAGGATGTTTGATCGTCTGATTGCTGCGTTTTGACAACCTTTGTCACGGCGTCTGCAAAACCGATTTGCTGATCGGCATCACTCCACGGCGTTCTTCTTGCTCTATAAACTCTTGTAAACGCCAAGGTTTTCGTGTTTACTCAAAAGATAACATGCTGGATTTGCTCCAAGAATCTTGACCAACAATCGATTGTAGCATAATAAGAGGGCGGACCTAAGGCCCGCCCTGCGAAGTCACCCTAATATAAGCGAGGGGTGCCACCGCCACACACCATACTTGGGCATGGTTCACTCACCTCCTTCCCTGCCGCTGTGCGGGGCAGGGTCCGCAGCCGGAACTGGCTTTGGTGAATATCCTGCACTACCCGGCGTTGCCGGGCTGAGCAGATCTGAGGAAGATGCACCTTCCTCGATTTCTGAGCCGCCTTCGGGCGGCTCATTCTTTTTGACGGAATGCTTTGCAGACCGCCAAATCTTTGTTGACATATCAAGACTAACCGCGCCGTCAGACTTTGCGCGGGAAAGTTGTGACGAAATGCTGGCCTGCGAGATTTCAACGCCGAACCTATCGTTGACCCACTCTATTACTTTGTCAGATGTACCACCATTAGGGCGCTCATCAAGCACGGCAACAATCATCTCGCGGTGTGTCATGCGGCTATTGGAAGCCGCCACACCCTGCGAAGTGGTCGAGCCTTCAATGGCAGATTTAGCGGCGCGAAGTTCGCGCAACTCATCATTCAGCGTTTTCATCTGCGCCTTAATCTCCGTCTCGCGAGCGTTGATAAAATCTCTGAGAGTTTGTGACATGACGACTCAGCCCCTTGATCTTGCCAAGCTTTATGTACGGATTGACGGCGCTCGTCAAGCGTCAATTGAAACTCAGAGGGTTGCATCAATCAGGGCAGAACGATCATGAAACTTGTCTCAAGGGGATACACCCCATAATTTAAGCTGTCAGTTCGTTGAAAGATTGCGAGAACTGTCGGTTCGACCGTATAGCGCGCTCCGCGCAAGCGCGGCGACCAAGTCCGTTCTTGTGACAATGCCGATGATCCTGCCGTATTCGATGACAGGCACAGCATCCGTATCCCCGTCGGCCATCATCGGCAGCAACGCCCCGATGGGCGTATGTGACATCGCACGCGGACCGGCGACACTCATGATCTCCCCGGCCTTTGTCGGATTCTCGCGGTTTCGGTCAAGCAGCCGTCGCAGGGCGGCACCGTACCCTCGATCCAGGCGCAATGCATCCTGTCTTGCCTGGCTGATCAGATGAATCTGGAAGATGACCCCTAGAAATTTCGCATCCCTTTCGACGACAGGAAGGGACGTGAAACGGTGTTGCCGGAAAAGGTCCGCGACCTCGCTCAGCGATGTTTCAGGACAGACCGTGACAAGGTCGCGGGACATGATGTCCTGCGCCGTCATCGGACCGGAAAAATGTGCGGCGGCCTGAAGCTCCGCCGCGCCGATCAGGCGCGCCAGGTCCTCGACACCAAGGTTGAAGGACTGGCTGTAGCGTTCCAGGATGCCGGTCAATTCCTCTTCGGACAACCCGAGCCGTTCGGACGGGGTGCGGTCATCCGTTCCGTGCTTGCCGGGGTCGTCGAACTGGCGGAACGGATAGTGCCGCCCGGTCAGACGGGCATAGATGGCGGCAACGACGACGAGCGCGATCGTGCCTGCGCCAATTGGCGCAATCGCGAACCAGAAGCCCAGATGCGCAATGGCATCGGGCGACATGGCCGCGGTCATCGCGACCGCCCCGGCCGGAGGGTGGATCGCGCGACACAACATCATTGCCATAATGGCAAGACCGACCGCCAGACCGATCCGCAGGGCAGGATCTTCGACCAACAGGCAAACGGCCACAGCGACCAGTGCAGCAACCGTATTGCCGACGATCGCGGACCAGGGCTGCGCCAAAGGGCTGTTCGGGACCGCGAACAAAAGGACGGATGAGGCGCCGAATGGCGCGACAAGGTACAGCCCCAGTTCCAGGTCGACATCGGGCGACAAAATGAAGAGCCCGGTCAACCCGAGACCGATGAGGGCGCCCAGCCCTGCACGAACGGCTTCAACGCCTGAAACGCGCGCGACAGCAGGACCAAGGGATTTCAGAATGTGCAAAGACGCGCCTCCCGGCAAGTTGTGCACAAACTTTCATCACTTGATCAAAGGTTCAACTGGTCAACGACACGCAGCCTGCCGTCCGACGCATCCTCTGCTTTTTGCGAGGCGAACGGAGACAGAGCACCTGACACGCCATCAAGCAGAGCAGGCTGTCCTGCGGGTGGAGGCACACCCGAACCGATCGGACACCCTTTATACATCTATGGAAGTCGGGTCCGATCAACCTTCAAACGATCAACCCGATAAGGCGTCTTTAGCCGAGCTTGCAAAAGTACGGTTGGGCGTAGTCTCCAGTCACACCCGCGGGAAGGGGTTTCGCCCCGAACCCCGTCCCGGGCTTGACCCGGGACCTCACCCTGAACAAGCGGGCAGAGGCCGGGGCGCGTCAGCCTGTGGACAGGACCTGCAACCGCGCTGCCGCTCACACCCCGACATACCGCTCCGAAATATCCGGTGTCAGTTCCGCCATCGCGCCAGCCCAGACCGTCTTGCCCCGCTCCAGCAACACCGCGCGGTCCGCCACCTGCGCCAGTTCCCGCACCGACTTGTCGATGACCAGCAATGCCATCTCGGTCGCGTCCCGCAACTGTCCCAACGCCGCCCAGATTTCGGCCCGCATCAGCGGTGCCAGACCCTCCGTCGCCTCGTCGAGGATCATCAGCCTTGGGTTGGTCATGAGCGCGCGGCCAATCGCCAGCATCTGCTGCTCGCCCCCCGACAACGACGCCGCGACCTGCCCCGCCCGTTCGCCCAGCCGCGGGAACAGTTCCGCCACACGCGCCCGGTCCCAAGGGCCGGGCCGGGCCGCCGCCAACAGGTTCTCCGCAACCGTCAGGTCCCGGAAACACCGCCGCCCCTCGGGGACCAGCCCGATGCCCAGCCGGGCCGCCCGATGGCTCGGCAGAGCGTGCAAGTCCCGCCCGTCGAACCGCAATTCCCCGCGGCTCGGAATCATCCGGCAGATCGCCCGCACCGTCGTGGTCTTGCCCATCCCGTTGCGCCCCATCAGCGCCACGACCTCTCCCGCGCCAACCTCCAGGCCCACGCCAAAGAGCGCCTGGCTCACGCCGTACCTTGCCTCCAGCCCCTCGACCCGCAACAGGCTCATGCCTCCTCCCCCAGATAGGCCTCGCGCACCGCCCGGTCGGCCCGGATCTCGGCCACCGTTCCCGTGGCGATGATCCGGCCATAGACCAGCACGCTGATCCGGTCCGCGAGGGCAAAGACCGCATCCATGTCATGCTCCACCAGCAGGATCGGCGCCGTGCCGCGCAACTCGCTCAGGAACCCCGTCATCCGTTTCGAGCCTTCCGCCCCCAGCCCCGCCATCGGCTCGTCCATCACGAAGGCGCGGGGACCCAGCGTCAGCGCCACCGCCACTTCCAGTTGCCGCCGCTGCCCGTGAGACAGGTCCGCACAGCGCACCGCCGCCACGTCCCCCAGCCCAACCTGCGCCAGCGCCGCTTCCGCCCGGTCCCGCAATTCCGCATCGCGCAAGGCCGCCCCGAAGAACCGCCAGGGCCGTGTCGCCGCGCCCAGCGCACCCAACAGCGCGTTCTGCAACACCGTATCCTCCATCGCCAACTGCGAAACCTGGAAAGTCCGGCCCAGCCCGGCCCTGGCCCGCGCCGCCGCCTCCAGCCGGGTAACCTCCGCGCCCCCCAGCCACACCTGCCCCGCATCGGGGCGCATGAGCCCGCAGATCTGTTGGATCAAGGTCGACTTGCCTGCGCCGTTCGGCCCGATCACCGCGTGGATTTCCCCCGCCCTCAGGTCCAGCGACACGTCCTCGCTTGCCGTCAGCGCACCGAACCGCTTCGTGATCCCCCGTGTCTCCAGTACCGGCTCAGTCATGCGCCACCGACCTTCCCGCCAAGAGCCCGACGAGGCCGCCCCGCGCGAACAGCACGATCACCAGCAGGATCACCCCCAGCCAGATCAGCCAGAACTCCGTCAGCCCGCCTAGCCAGTGCTCCAGCACCACAAAGACCGCCGCGCCCACGACCGGGCCAAACAGCCGCCCTACACCACCCAGAATGACAAGGATGATGATCTCGCCCGAGAACTGCCAGCTGAACATCGTCGGGCTGACGAACCGGTTGAGATCGGCAAAAAGCGCCCCCGCCAGCCCCGTGATCGCGCCCGAAATCACGAAGGCCACCAGCTTCAGCCGCACCGGGTTCAACCCGACCGTCTCCACCCGCACCGGCACCTGCCGCGCGGCATTGAGCGCAAGGCCGAAAGGCGACCGCATCAGCCGCGCGTTCAGCCACAGCACCGCGCAGAGGATCGCGAAACACAACCCGAAAAATTGGATCGGCACCAAAGTGTTCAGCCCCGGAAATCCGTTGCGCACATAGATCGACAACCCGTCCTCGCCGCCATAGGCGCTCCACGAGATCGCGAAGTAGAAAAACATCTGGCCGAAGGCCAGCGTGATCATGATGAAATAGACCCCGCTCGTGCGCAGGCTCAGCACCCCGATCACCAGCGCCGCCAGCGCAGAGGCCACGACGGCCACCAGCCAGATCACCGGCATGGACTTCGTACCTTCGATCAGCATCGGCCACTCGGCGACAGCGGTGTAGGTCTGCGCATGATGCGCCAGGATGCCCATCGCATAGCCGCCAATACCAAAGAACACCGCATGGCCCAGGCTCACCAGCCCGCCCAGTCCCAACGCGATGTTCAGTCCCACCGCGGCCAGCGCCAGGATCGCCACGCGCGTGGCCAGCGTGATCGTGAACGGCTCGTCGACCGCCAGCGCCCACAGCGGCACCGCGACCAGCCCCGCCAGAACCGCGAGGTTGATCCAGGCCTCCCGGCTCATGCCCCCGATCATGCCCCCAATCATGCCCGTGCTCCGAACAGGCCCGTGGGCCGCCAGACCAGCACCACGCTCATCAGGATGTAGATCGCCATCGACGCCAACGACGCCCCCACCTGTGTACCCGCCGCCGGCTCCATGAACAGCTTGAAGAACTCGGGCAGGAAGATCCCCCCCAGCGTGTCCGTCAGCCCCACCAGGATCGCACCCACGAAAGCGCCCTTGATCGAGCCTATCCCGCCGATCACGATCACCACGAAGGCAAGGATCAGCACCGGCTCGCCCATCCCCACCTGCACCGACTGGATCGCGCCCACCAGCGCACCCGCCAGCCCCGCCAGCGCCGCGCCCAGTGCAAAGACCAGCGTGTACAGCTTCGAGATATCCACGCCCAACGCCGCGATCATTTCGCGGTCGTTCTCGCCCGCGCGGATCCGGATGCCCACCCGCGTCCGCTCGATCAGCAACCACAGGCCCACGGCGACCGCCAGCCCCACCCCGATCAGCGCCAGCCGGTACAGCGGATACTGGATCCCGCCGGGTAGTGTCACCGGCCCCGACAGCGCGTCGGGAATGTCCAGGTACAGCGGGAAAGAGCCAAAGAGGTACCGTGTGCCCTCGGAAAAGATCAGGATCAGCGCGAAAGTGGCCAGCACCTGGTCCAGGTGATCGGTCGCGTATAACCGCCGGATCACCGCCACCTCCACAACCGCGCCGACCGCCGCCGCCACGGCCAGCGCCGCGCCCAGCGCCAGCAGGAAACTCCCCGTCGCCGCCGCCACCGCCGCCGCGGCAAAGGCGCCGACCATGTACAGCGACCCGTGCGCGAGGTTGATGAGCCCCATCACCCCGAAGATCAGCGTCAGACCCGCGGCCATCAGGAACAGCATGACGCCGAACTGAAGCCCGTTCAGAACCTGTTCGATGATCAGAATGCTCGACATCCGCGCCGCTTTCCCCTGCCGCTATCCGCTCCCCGATGGCGCGGGGTTAAACCACGCCCGGCGCCCAAGGCCAAGCCCTGGCGGCACGTCTCGAAGCCGGTGCGCTCCGCTGACGCTCCCCCCGCCCCCAACGCCCGTGAACGGCCCGGCCGAAGGGGCGGCCATCCGCAGCGCACCGAGTCGCACCCCCACGGCTGCCCGGCTCAGAACCCCGTCGATTCTTCATTGAGGTCAGGGACTTGGCATTTAACCCGATTTTAAGCCCACGGCTCTAGCCTGCCACGAACCAGGCATGTGCAGTGTGAAGGGCCCCGCATGACAGAGACAGCCAATTCCGTCGACGATGCGTCGCTCGACCTCCCCGAACGATTGGATTTCGCCGCCTGCGAAACCTTGGCGGCAAGTTTTGCTGCCCGGCGCGGGGCCGCCCTGCACCTGCGGGCCGGCAAGGTCGGCTTCCTCGGGGCCCTCGCGGCCGAGATTCTTCTGCGCGCCCGTCTGGAATGGCAGGCCGACGGCACCGCCTTCGACCTGGCCGATCCGTCTCCCGATTTTCTCAGGGGGCTTGCCCTGCTCGGCATCCCCCGACACGCCCTGCTTCAAGAGGATTCCGCATGACCCGCATTCTGGCCGTCGACGATTCAAGAACCATGCGCAGCATGCTGCAACAGGCGCTGACCGGCGCCGGGTTCGAGGTCGAGCTTGCCGAGGACGGGGTCGACGGGCTCGAACGCCTGGAAACCGCCGATCCCGACCTGATCATCACCGATATCAACATGCCGCGGCTCGACGGGTTCGGCTTCATCGACGGGGTGCGCAAGGGCGACAGGATCTCGTCCGTTCCGATCCTCGTGCTGACCACCGAAAGCGGTGACGCGCTCAAGCAGCGGGCGCGCGATGCCGGGGCCACCGGCTGGATCGTCAAGCCCTTCGACGAAGAGAAGCTCGTCCAGATCATCCAGCGTCTCGTGGTCTGAGGGAGGACGCCGCACATGAACGATCTCAACCAGATGTTCTTCCAGGAATGCGACGACCTGCTGGAACAACTTTCCTCCGGCCTGAACGATCTCGAGGCCGGCACCGGTGACGCGGAAACCGTCAACAGCATGTTCCGCGCCGTGCACTCGATGAAGGGCGGCGCCGGCGCCTTCGGCCTCGATCAGATGGTCTCCTTCGCCCACGCCTTCGAGAACGTGCTCGACGATATCCGCAGCAACCGTCTCGTGGTGAGCGCCGATGTCGTGAACCTCCTCCTCACGGCCAGCGACCACCTCGCCGACCTTGTCGAGGCCGCCAGTCAGGCCGCCGAACTTCCGCCAGACCAGGGCGCCTCGATCCTCAGCGATCTCAAGCACGTCAGCAACGCCGCCAACGGCACCTCCGGCGATGCGGGGCAGGCTGTTGCAGAGGCCGAAGAGCCCGCTTTCCAACCGACCTTCCTCGCACTCGACGGCGACCTGCCCGCGCTCGACGAGATGGGCGCGCCCGAGGGTAACGGCACTGTCGAGATCCGATTCAGAGCCTCGCCCCAGCTTTTCGCCAACGGCCATGACCCCGCGATCCTGTTCCGCAGCCTCGAAGCTCTCGGCACGCTCGAGGTCGCGGCCGATCTCTCCGCGCTCGCACCCCTGCGTGACGGCCCATGGTCCGACCCCGCGCTCAGCTGGACGCTGACCTTCACCGCCGACGATTCCGTCGACGAGGCCGCCATCCGCGAAGTCTTCGAATTCGTCGAAGGCCTGTGCGAGCTCGAGATTTCCGCCACCGCGACCGGCCCGGGCGGCCTGCCGCCTCTGCCCGCGCCTTCGGATATGGCGCCGCTCTCGGACGCCACCTCCGACGATACGATCGCGGCGCCACCCGGCGACAATCTGTCCACGCCCGAACACCCCGCCGCCGCGGTGCCGGCGTCCGGTGCTCCCGCCCCCGCGTCCCGGCCCGCAAGTTCGCGCACCAGCACGATCCGCGTCGATCTCGACCGTGTCGACCGCCTGATCAACCTCGTGGGCGAGCTTGTCATCGCCGAGGCGATGCTGCGCCAGTCGATGGACGAGATGCCCAGCTCCGCCAACAGCGGCGTGGACGAGGCCATGAGCCAGCTCAAGACGCTGTCGGGCGCGATCCAGGAAAGCGTCATGGCGATCCGCGCGCAACCCGTGCGCAGCCTCTTCCAGCGCATGTCGCGAATCGTCCGCGAGACCGCCCGAGAGGCCGGGAAATCCGCCCGTCTGGTCACGCTGGGCGACGCCACCGAGGTGGACAAGACCGTCACCGAACGGCTGGTCGAGCCGCTCACCCACATGATCCGCAACGCCATCGACCACGGGCTCGAAATACCCGAGGCGCGGCGCAGCGCCGGCAAGGACGAGCGCGGCACGGTTACGCTCGAGGCCAGCCACCGCTCTGGTCGCGTCGTCATTCTGATCAAGGATGACGGGGCCGGCATCAACCGCGAGAAAGTGCGCCAGATCGCGATCGAGAAGGGCCTGATCCGGCCCGAGGATGATCTCAGCGACAGCGATATCGACAACCTGCTTTTCCGCCCCGGATTTTCCACCGCGGGCGAAATATCCAACCTGTCGGGCCGCGGCGTCGGCATGGATGTGGTCCGCAACGAGATCCAGTCGCTGGGCGGGCGCGTCAGCCTGCAATCGGTGCCCGGCCGCGGCACCTCCGTCACGGTCTCCCTGCCGCTCACCCTCGCCGTGCTCGAGGGCATGGTGGTCAAGGTCGCCGACCAGTCGCTGATCGTGCCCACCCTGCCTCTGCGCGAAATGCTGCAACCGGGCCAGGCCAAGGTGCACACGCTCTGTGACGGCGACAACGTGCTGGCGCTCGACGGCGAGATGGTCCCGATCAAGGATCTTGGCGCCGCGCTCGGCTTCCGCTCCACACCGATGTGCCTGGGCAAGCAGTCCCTGCTTCTGATCGAGGGTGATTCCGGCCACCGCTACGCCCTCGCCGTCGACGGCATCGCCGAGCAGCGCGAGGTCGTGATCAAGGGGCTGGAACAGAACTACCAGAAAATCCCGGGCATCGCCGCGGCCACGATCCTCGGAGACGGGAAAATCGCGCTCATTGTCGACACCGACCAGATGATCGCCCCCCCTGGCCAGGGCGGATGGGTCGACCGCGCCTGGCCAGACACCACAGGAGACGTTCATCATGCATGATACCCAGACCGAATCCCGCACCGTCAACCGGGTGGAGATCGTCTGCTTCACCGTCGAGGATCAGGACTTCAGCATCGAGATTTCCCACGTTCTCGAAATCCGCGGCTGGACAAGCACGACAACGCTGCCCCACGCTCCCGATTTCGTCGTCGGAATGATGAACCTGCGTGGCATCGTCCTGCCCGTGGTCGACCTGTCCCTGCGGCTGGGCTTCGGCAAGACCGAACCGGGCAAGCGCCATGTCATCATCATCGCCCAGATCGACGACAAGATCGTCGGCTTTCTGGTTGACGCCGTCTCCGACATCATCACCGTCGACGAGTCCGAGATGCAGGCGACCCCCGATGTCTCCTCCTCGCGGACCCAGGCGTTCATCCGCGGCGTCCATTCGCTCGACGACAAGCTCGTGCGCGCGATCGACGTTCGCGAGGTGCTGCCGCAAGAGGCCCCGTTGAGCGCATGAATGACCAACCGCAATCCGCGGCCCCGCCCCTGATCAGCCCCGACGACTTCGCCATGGTCGCCGACCTTCTCAAGCGTATGACCGGCATCCATATCGGCGGCAACAAGCGGGCGATGGTGTCCGGACGCTTGGCCAAGCGGCTCAAGGCGCTGGGGATCGGCTCGGTCGATGCCTATTGCACCTGGCTGCAACAGCCCGGCAATGCCACCGAGCAGGATGCGTTCATTTCCGCGCTGACCACCAACATGACCCGGTTCAACCGCGAGGATCACCATTTCACGCACCTCGCCGATCGCATCCTGCCCAATCTAGCCGCCGCCGCCCGCGCGGGCCGCCGCGTGCGGCTCTGGTCCGCCGCCTGCTCGACCGGCGAAGAAGCCTACGACCTGGCCTTTCGCACGCTTGATGCCTGCCCCGAGGCCGCGCGGCTCGACCTGCGCATCCTGGCCACCGACATCGACAAGGCAGCGCTCGAGATCGCCCGCGCCGGCGCCTACCCGGCCTCCAGCCTCACGGATCTGCCCGCCGGCTACGCCGAGCGGCATCTGGACCGCGGCGCAGGGCGAAACGGCATGGTGCGCGTGGCACAGGCGCCGCGCGACCTGATCACGTTCCGCTGCCTGAACCTCAATGGCGAATGGCCGTTCCACGGCAGCTTCGACGTCATCATGTGCCGCAACGTGACGATCTATTTCGACGACGACACGCAGGCCCGGCTGTGGCAGCGCCTCGCGGACCGGATCGCACCGGGCGGGGCGCTCTATGTCGGCCATTCCGAACTCCTGCCCGAACCCATCGCCCGGCGGTTCACCCAGCAGGAGCGTGGCGCCTTCTGCCTGCCCCGGGACGTTTCGCCCGATCCAGCGCACAGGCGCGCTGACGTCCGCCCCCTGAAAACCACCGGCGCCCGGCGTCCAGACAGCAACGGAGCCCTCGGATGAGCCTGAAAGAGAAACTGCATATCCTTGTCGTCGACGACATGTCCACCAGCCGCGGTCTTCTGACCCAGGCGCTCGACGAACTGGGGATCAAGAATTACCGCACCGAGGCTGACGGCCACACCGCCTGGAGCAGCCTTGCTTCCAAGCCCGTGCATCTCGTGATCTCCGATTTCAACATGCCCCGCATGGACGGCCTGCAACTGCTCGAGGCGATCCGCTCGCACCGGGCCATCGCCCGGACCGGGTTCATCCTGGTGACCGGCCGCGCCGACAGGGACATCATCGAGCGGGGCACCCGGCTGGGCATGAACAACTACCTCAAGAAGCCGTTCCAGACCGCGCAACTCAAGGCCTGCATCGAAAAGGTCGTCGGCCGCCTCTGAGCCGCCGCCCCCCGTCAACCATCAGGAGCATTCCGTGACGCCTCGCCCCATCTCCCGCATTCTCGCCATTCTGGCCGAGGAAACCGACGATCTCGCGGGCATCGCGCAGCGTCTGGACACCCTGATTCCCGAACTGGTCATGCACCTGCCCGAGCATGCCACGGCGGATCTGCGCGACCTTCAGCGGGTCGATGCGCTCTGGCAGCATCTGCGCGACATCTCACGCGTGCTCGACACCGTGTCGGCCTCGGTCGAAACCGGCGCGCGGCTCGATCCCTCCGCGCTGCTCGACCAGGTTCGCCTCGATTATTTCCGGCACCGATTGCTGGATGACCCCGTGAAGCCCGATCTGGGGCGCGGCGACGGCCAGCCGATCCTGTTCTGACACCTCTGCGGCGCGCGGTGCGGCCGCCTCTGAAAGGACCTTTCGCGATGCAACAAACGGCAACCGCTACCGACCACCCCACACCGCCCGGGGCCGAGGTCGACTATCCGCCTGAACAGCTTCTTGCCTCGGCAACCGATCCCCGCGGTGTGATCGGCTATGCCAACCAGGAATTCTGCCGGGTCGCGGGCATGCCGAAGGAGGATCTCGTCGGTGCGCCGCACAAGGTCGTGCGCCATCCCGACATGCCCCGCGGCCTTTTCCACCTGATGTGGGCCAGGCTTCATGCCAAGCTTCCGGTCTGCACATATGTCAAGAATTCCACCGCCGATGGCGGCTTCTACTGGGTCTTCGCGACCGTCACGCCGACGCGCGACGGGTACCTTTCGGTCCGGATCAAGCCGCGCTCGGACTTCTTCGATCTGACACGCGACATCTACACCGCCATGCTCGCAGAAGAGGCCGGCGGCCTGCCCCCGGACAAAAGCGCCGATTGGATGCTGGGGCGGCTCGCCGAGCAGGGGTACCCCGATTTCGACGCCTACAGCCTTGCCGCGCTCGACGCCGAGTTCAACAGGCGCGAGGATATCGACCAGGCCGCGGAATCCGACCTGAGGAAGATCGCCCAGCTGACAGAGCTGATGAACGAGTCCGATCTACTGGTCCAGAGGATCATCGAGATATTTCAGCAGGTGCGCGGCGAGCCGATCAACCTGCGCATCCTCAGCAGCCGGTTGGAGGGCGCGGGGGTTGCGATCGGCACCATCTCCAAGAACTACGAGACGATGTCGTCGGACATGTACCAGATGATCGAGCGTCTGCGCTGCGACGAGACGGGCCTCTTGGTGCGCATGCGCGGCGCCCTTGTCCGCGCCCAAAGCCTGTCTCAGATCGCCGGACTGATGGACCTGACCGCCCGCCAGTCGGCCGTGAAATACGACGCGGCAAACCGCAATCTCGGCGGGCGCGAGATCCTGCATGCCCAATCCGCGTCACTCACCGAGATCAGCCGCGCCGCCGTTTCCGAGGTTGCCAGCCTGGGCAAGCTTGTCCCGGATGTCTGCCGCCAGCTGCGCCGCCGGATCAACGGCCTCGACCTCGTCAAGCTGCTCTGCCGTGTCGAAAGCGGCCGGATGAGCGACGTGGACACCGGCCTTGTCGGCATCATCCAACGTCTCGAGGAGGCCCATCAACAGACCGACCGACACCTTGCCGCGCTCTCCGCCACCGCGTTCCAGATCGACGCCACGTCCAATGCGCTCTGATCTGACGGGGTTCAGAGGATCTTAAATCTTATCGCCGATCATGCCGGCTGACCTTGACCAACCTTCGGAGGGACCCATGAAGAAGACGCTTACAACCCTTGCCGCGACGATTCTCGTCGCCACCGGCGCCCAGGCGGCCGGCGAATATGACGGCGCACTGACCGATCTTGCCAACAGCACCATTGCCGCCTGGGTCGCAGATCCGGTCGTCCTCGGCGCCGTCCGCGCCCAGAACGTCTCGACCGCCAGCCTGACCGAGCACGAGATCATTGCGCTCGACGCCACCTGGCGGCAACAGACCGTCTCGGGCGGTGATCTGGTCGACACCGTGCTGTCGAACACGCTGTCGGCCCACCTCAAGGATATCCACATGCAGGGCGCCGGGCGCTATACCGAGATTTTCGTCACCGACATCCGCGGGCTCAATGTCGGACAGAGCGGCATCACCTCCGACTACTGGCAGGGGGACGAGGCCAAGTGGCAGGTCCCGCACGAGACGTCGGGCATCCATATCGGCGATATCGAATTCGACGAATCCACCCAGTCCTACCAAAGCCAGGTCAGCGTTCCGATCATGGATGACGGCAGTTTCGTCGGCGTGATCACCGTCGGCGTCAACGTCGAAATGCTTGCCTCCGCAAACTGACAATTCCACCCTAGGGGAGTCCGTGATGACCACGACCGCACCAACCACCGACACCGGTACCGGCCGGATTACCGCCGCCCTGTCGGCGCTCAGCATCCGTTCGAAGCTTGCGGTTGCCGTCGCCCTGGGCTTCCTTCTCACCTTCAGCGTCTGTTTCGCACTGCTCAGCGTCAACCTCAGATCCATGAGCCAGGCAAAACAGGTCGAACACCAGGCCGACTTCGCCGAAATGCTCTCGAGCCAGATGCGCGGACCGATGCAGTTCAAGGACGGAAACCGACTGACCGAAATCTACCAGCCTGCCACCGAAAAGGATCCGTCGCTGGTCGCCGTCGATATCCTGCACGTTTCGGGCGAGCACCTGTCGGCCTACAACGCGCGCGCCACCCCGCAGGCGCAATTGCCCCATGTCTTGCAGGACGCGATCGACACCAAGCGTTTGGCCCAGGTTCAAAATGGCCATATCGACATCTTCGCCGTACCGATCCTGGCCAAGGACGGCGAGACGGTTCTGGGCGCAGCCGGTTTTGCCTGGGACAACGGCATTTTCCTCGCCGCCCAGCAGATGCAGATCCTGCGCGTGCTGGGCATCAGCTCTGTCGTGGCCATCGGCGGACTGGTTGCGATCGTTCTTGCGATCTCGCATCTGGTGACCGGGCCGATCAAGGCGCTCAGCCGCGCCATGCAGGCCGTCTCCGACCATGATTACACGACCGCCATACCGGGCGCCCGGCGCGGCGACGAGATCGGCACTATGGCGCAGGGCCTGGAAGGGTTCCGCGACACGCTGCTGCGCGACCAGACCGAGGCCCGTGAGCGGCAGAAGCTGACGGCGATGCGGCAAAACCTGCTGCACCAGCTTGGCGAGCGCATGTCGCGTCTTTCTGCCGGTCAGACCGATTGCATGATCCAGACGGCAGAGTTCGAGGGGCTCGATTCCGACCACATCGAGATCTGCGACAATTTCAACGACGTCGTCTCGAACCTGCGCAGCATGCTGTCGACCATCGTCTCCACCGCCGACAGCGTGCGAACCAGCTCTCAGGAAATCTCCGAGGTGGCCGAGGAACAGTCCAAGCGCTCCGAGGCGCAGGCCGCAACACTCGAGGAATCCGCCGCCGCCATCGAGGAACTCAATACCAGCGTGCAGACGACCGCCACCCTGGCGATGGACGCCAACGAGCGGATCGCCGACAACAAGACGCGCGCCGCCACCGGCGGCGCGGTCGTCGACCGCACGGTCAAGGCCATGCGCGATATCGAGGAATCTTCCCAACAGATCACCGCGATCATCGGCGTGATCGACGACATCGCGTTCCAGACCAACCTTCTGGCCCTGAACGCCGGCGTCGAGGCCGCGCGCGCCGGGGATTCCGGCCGCGGCTTTGCCGTGGTCGCCTCCGAAGTGCGCGCCCTTGCGCAACGGGCCTCGGATTCCGCAAACGAAATCAAGGAACTCATCATGCGCTCAAGCGAGCATGTCACCGAAGGCAGCGAACTTGCCAACCAGGCCGGCGCGGCGCTCAGCGACATCATCGACGGCGTCAACCACGTCTCCGACCTGGTGTCGCGCATCGCCAGCGGCTCCAGCGAACAGGCGACCAATCTCGCCGAGATCAAGGACAGCGTCACCGAACTCGACAAGGTGACCCAGCAGAACGCCGCCGTGATCGAGGAATCCTCGGCCGCCAGCCGCAGTCTCAGCCACGAGGCGCAACGCATGTCCGACATCCTGCGCCAGTTCAACCTTGACGAGTTGCGCGACACGTCCACCGACAGCGCCGGACCGGATGACACGGCACCAAGCAAGACCGGCTGGGAAGATGAACTCGCCCGGACCGATCCGCACGCGGCCGCCCCGGCCCGGCCGGACATACCGGCCAAGGCACCCGCGCCCGCCGTCAGTGCCGTCGCGGTGAACGGCGCGGAAGACTGGCATGAATTCTGATCGAACCTCCGTCCCACCGCGGCGCCAGGAGGCAGAATGACACGTCCCGGCAGCCGCGGCGGAGCGCAGCCGGCCCGGGCCGGCCTGCGCGGTCAGGCCCCCGGCCCCGTCGAAGGAGCCGTCTTCATTCCGCTGTTTCAGGGCGAAACTCGGATCTCGTCCCGGCGCGACGAGGTCATGACCACGATTCTCGGCTCGTGTATCGCCACCTGCATGTGGGACGCGGTGACCGGTGTGGGCGGCATGAACCACTTCCTGTTGCCAGGCGGGAACAGCGATCGCGGCGACAACATGCGCTATGGCGTGAATGCCATGGAACTGCTGATCAACGGCCTCCTGAAAAAGGGCGCGGACCGCCGTCGCCTCGAGGTCAAGCTTTTCGGCGGCGCCAAGATGTTCGACGGCGGCTCCGAGATCGGGGCCAAGAATGCCAGCTTCGCCAAATGGTACATGGAAAACGAAGGCTTCAGCGTGACGGGCAGTTGCCTCGGCGGCACGAGGGGCCGCAAGATCAGGTTCTGGCCCGTCTCGGGTCGGGTCCAGCAATGCTTCATGTCGAGCATGACGGATCCCGCCCTGCCCGTTCCCGCGCGACCGCAGCGGGACGACACCGCGTCGCAGGGTGATATCCAACTTTTCTGATTATCGGCCCGAATTCGCAATCGTGCCTGGAGGATCAGCAATATGGCGCTCCACCGGTTTCCGCAGTCTGACTTGTTCCTCACGCGCGGACGGGCCAAAGCCGCGGATCCGGGAAACCACAGACAGTCTTGAGCCCGTTTCGCCGGGGCGCACTCCACGGGCAGAAAACTATGGTTCGCCTCGAGACCCCAGCGAGTGACGGCGCAGTGCCTCGACAGGGAGGCCTGACAAGGTGGTACCGAAGCCAGTCGGCATGACATGCGCGTATAGTTCGCGCGTGTCTTGCGGGTCAACGCAATGCCCCTGCAACGATCGGGCCGTTCATTTCCGTGTGCGATCCCTGCGCGCCCAGCGACAGGACGTGGTCCGCCGTCGCCCCGACCAGCGCCGCTTCGTGGCTGACCAGCATCAGGCCGCATCCTTCACGCTCGACGGTTTCGGTGAGAAGGCCGATCACTTGTCTCTGCGTGATCGGATCGAGGCGCGAGGTCGGCTCGTCGGCAAAGATGAACCTGGGCCGGACAAGCAGAAGGCGCAGCAGCGCGAGGCGCTGAAGCTCACCGCCGGAGACGGCGCCGGGCCTGCGGTTCAGCAATACCGTCGCAAGGCCGAGGCGCGGCATCAGAGCTTTGATCCGATCTTGCGTCTGACCGTGACGGCGGGCCACATCGGCCAGCGTGCGCCCCAGCGTCCGGTGCCGCGGAAAGGCCGCGACCGGATCCTGGTAGAGCTTCTGAAAGGTGGTCGGCGAAAGGCCCGGGGCCCGTTCCACCCGCCCTGCGACAGGCCGCACAAGACCCAGAACGACATCGCCCAGCGTGGACTTCCCACAACCCGAGGGCCCAGTGACCCCAAGAATGCGCCCTTCGCAGAGATCAAAGGAAATCTCCGAGAATAGCCGGTTGCCGCGGCGCTCCGCCGCAAGGCCGGTGGCGGTCAGCACGGCGGCGCCGGCGGGCGGCTTGCGCCGGGCGGTCCAGGTCTCGGGATCTGCGGCGATCAATTCGCGGCTGTAATCCTTGGCAGGGGCGGCCATGACGGACCGCGTCACGCCGGCCTCCACCACCTTCCCGTCGCGCAGGATGACGATCCGCCCGCCGATTCGCCGCGCCAGTGCCAGATCGTGGGTGATGACCAACAGCCCCCCGCCCTGCGCCAGTTCCGCCAGCAGCAGGTCGGCCACCTCGTCGCGGCGCGCGGCGTCCAGCCCCTTGGTCGGCTCGTCGGCGATGACGATGCGCGCACCGCCCGCCCGCGCCGCCGCGATGGCCACGCGCTGCGCCATGCCGCCCGACAGCTCGTGAGGATACTGGTCCGCGGCGCCATCCAGGCCAAGCCGCGCAAGATCCTTTTGCGCCTGCGCGCGCGCCTCGGCGGCGCCCAGCCCGCGCACCAGCCGGTGCGCCTCGCTCACCTGCGCCCGGGCCCGCATCAAAGGGTCGAGCGACAGCCACGGCTCCTGCGGCAGGACCGCGATCTCGCGCCCCCAGAGCGGGCGGAATCCCGCGGGCCGCGCGGCGTCAAGCAAACGGTCACCCAGAACCACGCGCCCTTTCGGCGAGAGATCCTTGGGCAAGGTGCCCATGATGGCCTGTGCCAGCAGGCTCTTGCCCGATCCCGTCTCGCCCAGCACGACCAGCGGCTCGCCGGGGTCGAGATGCAGGGACACCGGGTGCAGGATCGGGGTGTCGCCTTCGGAGACGGTGATGTTCTCGGCACGCAACAGGGTCATGTCTCACGGCTCCCGGCCAATAGTGTCAGTCCAAGCAGCAGCACGAAGGTCGCCACCACCGGCGACAAGAGCGCCAGCGGCGCCTCGCGCCAATAGGGAAGAAGTTCGACCATCATCAGGCCCAGTTCCGGCGTCGGGGCGCGCATCCCCACATGCACGAAGCCCAGCGCCGCGATGGCCATGATCGCCGTTGCCGTCCCAAAGGCGGCGGCGGTCAGCATCATCGGCGCGATTTCGGGCCAGATATGCGTGCGGAAGACATAGACCGGGCCGAAGCCCAGCAGGCGCGACGCCTCGACGGCGGGCGAGGCCAGCGTGTCGCGCGTGGCCGCCCGCGTCAGGCGGAAGAACTCGACCCACAAAACCAGCGACAGCCCGGCCCAGAACCCCAGCGCCGTGCCCGGCACGATCGCCAGCACGATCAGCACCAGCAGCAGCCCCGGCAAGGCCAGAAGCGCATCGGCCAGCATTGTCAGGATCCGGTCCATCCAGCCGCCCCGTGCCGCCGCCAGCGTGCCCAGCACCAGCCCCGCGCCCCCTGCGGTCAGCACCGCGGCGATGGCGATGACGGGCGACAGGCGCAGGGCATGGGCCAGCCGGTGAAAGATCGACCGGCCAAGGTGGTCATAGCCCAGCGGCGCGGTCGCGTCGGGCGCGCCCAGCGCCTGCATCAGCGACTGCGCATAAGGGTCGCCCGGCACGATCATCGGGCCGATCAGGGCAAAGGCGAGCACCGTCGCCACCAGTGTCGCGCCGGCAAGGCGCACGGCCTGTCCCGCGGGACGCGGGATCGCAACAGCATCGGTCATGCGGCCCTCCTTGGATCGATCCGTTGCGTGACAAGGTCGATGACCGCATTGATGACGACAAAACTGAGGCCCAGAACCAACGCCGTGCCCTGCACCATCGGCACGTCCCGCGAAAAGATCGCGTGCACCAGGGCGTGGCCGATCCCGGGCCAGCCGAACACCGCCTCGACCACCACGACGCCCTCGACCAGGGTCACGAATTGCAGGCCGAGATAGGTCAGCAGCGGCACCGACACGTTGCGCAGCCCATGGCGCATCAGGGTCTGTTGCCGGCTGAGGCCTTTCCACCGGGCGAAGGCGTAATAGGGCATGGCACCCACCCTTGCCATCGCGTCCCGTGCGATGCGCGCGTTCACGGCGGCAAGGCCCAGCGCCAGCGCCAGCGCGGGCAGGATGAAGTGGCGTGCCTCGCCGTGGCCCGCTGCGGGCAGCAGTTTCAGCTGGACCGACAGGACCAGGATCAGGATCAGCGCCATCAGGAATTGCGGCACCGCCTTCAGCCCCGTCGAGACGATCAGCAGGGCGCGGTCCAGCACGCCGCCCGGGCGCAGGCCCGCCAGTATGCCCAGCGGCGGGCCGATCAGAAGCGACAGCAAAACCGCCACCGCCGCCAGCGCGAGGCTGGCCCCCAACTGGTGGCCGATTTCGGCGATGACGGGATTGCCGGTCACCAGCGAGGTGCCGAAATCCAGCCGCGCGAGGTCGCCCAGCCAGCTCAGGAAGGCGGGCAGCGCAGGGCCGCCCAGCCCCAGTTCTTCGCGCACCGCGTCGGCGGCGGCGGTGTTGACGTTGTCGTAGCCATAGCGCCCGGCGGCAATGCGATAGGCCGCATCCCCCGGCAGGCTGCGCATCATGGCGAACGTGGCGGCCCCGATCAGGACCGCGACCATCACCGCCTGGATGCCGCGTGTGAACAGTGTCTTCATTGTGCCAGCTTCAGGTCCTGCAGCCCAAAAGTCCGCTCCCACGGGTCGATGACGGTGCCCTCGACACCCTCTGCGACCGCAAGCGTCTGGCGGTACCATGCGATCGGAATGATGGGCAGCTCGGCCTGCAGGATCTCGGCGATCCGTGCACGCGCATCCGCGCCACCGTCACCGCGCCCGACACTGCGGGCCAGCTCCGCGATCTCGTCGTTCTGCCATCCCATGGCGCCCCAGTCGCCGGTCGGCGCGTAATCCGACAGCACCGTGCCCACAGGGTTGGGGATCAGGCCGAAGTTCCGCGCGATCAGCCCAAGGTCGAGCGAGCCGTCGGCGTGACCCGAACTGATTTCGCTGGAATTGGTGGTGTTGATGCTCAGCTCCACCCCGATGGCCCGGAACTGCTGTTCCAGAACCGAGGCGACCAGCGGCAGTTCGGGCCGGTCGGGATAGGTGGTGAGCGTCAGCGCAAACCGTTCGCCGTCACGCGTCAGGATGCCGTCGCCGCCCGCTTCCCATCCCAGGTCGGCCAGCAGCGCCTTGGCCGCTTCGGGATCATGGGCCAGCGGGTCGAGCGTCTCGTCATGCCATTCTCCCACCGCAGGCGGGAACAACTGCGTGGCGCCTTCGGGGTAGCGCAGAACGGCCTTCGCGATGCCCTCGCGATCGATGGCCAGTGACAGGGCCTGCCGGGTCTCGGGCTCGGTCAGGAAAGGATGCCCGGCGTTGACCTTTAACAGCAAGGTGCGCGGGATGGCGACGGAATGGACGGTCGCCGCCTCGGTCGCATCCAGCCGCGCGACCGAGGCCGGGTCCAGCCCGAAAACGAAATCGGCCTCGCCGGACTCGGCCATCAGCGCGCGGGTTTCGACCCGGCTGACAGCGGCATAGCTGACATTGGGCACGTTGGGCGCTGGCCCCCAATAGTCGGCAAAGGTCTCGGCCTTCAGGCTGAGCGGCGGGGCAAGTTCGGTCACCTTGTAGGGGCCGGTGCCGATGATCTCGACACCCGCGCCATCCGGGCCGTAGGCGCCGGGCGCCAGGATCTGCGCGCTGTAATGCGCAAGGTAGGCCGGAAGCGCTGCAAAGGGCTCCGACAACGTGAACATCACGACACCGTCGCCTGCTTGGATCGCCTCGACCGGCGCATCCGATAGCGGGCCGGGCTTGCCCTGTGCGATGGTCAGCGCGTTGGCCGCGGCCTCCGGCGTCATCTCGGTACCGTCGTGGAACATCACGCCCTCCCGCAGAGCGAAGGTCCAGGTCAGCCCGTCGTCGGATGTGCTCCAGTCGGTGGCTAGCCCGGGCGTGAACTGACCCTCTGGGTCGGCATTTGTCAGCGTCTCGGTGACACCCATGCGGGTGAAGATATAGCCCGAGGTCGAGGGTTCCGGCGACTGGATCTCGAATTGGGCGACGACATCGAGCGTGTCGTCGGCCTGCGCGAGTGACGTCGCGGCGAGCAGTGCCGCGAAGATCAGGGTGCGTTTCATGGTCTTCGGTCCTTTGGTCTTGTCATGTCTTTGTGTTGCTGGCCGGACAGGTCAGCCTGTCGCGGGCCAGCGCCATCCGCTCGGCCCGGTCGAGCCGGGCAAGGATGGTGTCGGGCGCTTCACCTTCGGCCCGCGCCTTTTGCCAGATGCGGCGGCACGAGGCAGGCGACCACGCCAGCGCCGCCTGGTGCATCCAGTTGCGCAATGGCTCGGGCGGGCATCGAAATCACGCATCGGGTCGCTGCGCCGCCGGCGGCGCAGGCTGGTGGCGATGTTGCGGCTCATGCCTCGGCGTCCGGATCGGTGACCGGGTCAAGCGCCAGCATCAGGCGGGTTTCGCCCGTGCCCTCGATCGGCGGAGATCGGTGCAGCAGGTGCGGATCGGGTTGCGCCGGCCAGAGCGTGCCGCGCATGACGAAAGGCGATCCGGTCGGCACCGTATGGATGGTGGCCGGCACATCGTCGCGCGCCACACCGTATTGCGTGCCGGCGCCGCGATAGGTGCACACGAGCCGTGCCGTGACCCTGTCGATGTGGAACCGGCGACAGGCATTGGTGGCAATCGGGTCCAGCCGCAGCCGCAGCCACCGCGCACGTGTCATCTCGGCAAAGCTGGCGGCCAGTCCCGCGATATCGTCGATGAGGATCCGACGCTCGGGCGCGGCGGGCAGTCCCGCCTCGTCGCAGGCCAGGGTGACGGCCGAGGCAATCTCGCCGGGTCGCACGATGACGCGGGTCGCGGGCAATGTTTCGGGTGGTAGCGTCTCCAGCCAGTGCAGCACGGTTTCGGGAAGCCTGCGCCGGCAGATCACGCCACCGACTCCCGGCAGCCTGATCGCGCCCATGTCCTCGGGGCCATTGACGCTCAGCACGCCCGACCCTGCGCTCTTGGGAACAATCGGATGCAGGGTCATGACGCCCTCCGCCACGCGGGGAACGGATCGGGCAGATCGGGCAGGCTGTCCGGTCCCGGCGCCACCATCGCGGGCACCAGCGCCGCGTCCAGCCGCGCCTTCAGCGCCGGCCAGTCGATACCTGCCCCGATGAACACGATCTCCTGCCGGCGGTCGCCCCATGGCTCCTGCCAGTGCACCCTCAGGTACTCCTGCGCGCCGGCGTGGTCGGGATGCCGCTCCTTGGGCACCGTGGCCCACCATTGGCCCAGCGGCGTGACCGAAGACAGCGCCCCGGCCAGCGAATATTCCGCCACCCAGTCGGGCCGCGTGGCGATCCAGAAATGTCCCTTGGCCCGGATGACGCCCGGCAGGTCGCCGTTCAGCACCGCCATGATCTTTTCCGGCTCGAACGGCTGCCGCGCGCGATAGACGAAGGACGCGACCCCGTATTCCTCGGTTTCCGGAACATGGTCCGCAAAGCCGTAAAGCTCCTTCGCCCACATCGGGTGCTCATGCGCCTTTTCGAAATCAAAGAGGCCTGTGTCGAGGATCTCGGCCGCCGCGACATCGGAGTGATCGGTCTCGATGATCCTAGCGTCCGCGTTCAGGCTGCGGATGATCTTGCGCGCGGCATCGGTGCGCTCTGGCCCGGCATCGCTGACCTTGTTCAGGATCACCACGTCGGCAAACTCGATCTGGTCGGTCAAAAGGTGGACCAGCGTCCGCTCGTCCTCCTCCCCCATCGTCTCGCCGCGGTCGCTCAGAAAGTCGTGGCTGGCATAGTCCTTCAGCAAGTTCACCGCGTCGACAACCGTCACCATCGTATCGAGACGCGACACGTCCGACAGGCTCTCGCCCGCTTCATCGCGAAACTCGAAGGTGGCGGCGACGGGCAAAGGCTCTGAAATGCCGGTGGATTCGATCAGCAGGTAGTCAAAGCGCTGTTCGCCGGCCAGCTTGCGCACCTCCTTCAACAGATCATCACGCAGGGTGCAGCAGATACAGCCGTTGGACATTTCCGTCTCGTCGGTGCGCGACAGCTCGCTGTCGGCCCGCACGAGGTCGGCGTCGATGTTCACCTCGGACATGTCGTTGACGATGACGGCGACGCGCCGCCCTTCGCGATTGTTCAGGACGCGGTTCAGCAATGTCGTCTTGCCGGCGCCGAGAAACCCGGAAAGAACGGTGACGGGAAGGCGGGGTTGCAAGGCTGTGTTCATATAAGCACCAGTTGACGAGTGGACGTGGTGAACGGTTTGGGATTGGGGTGTCGGCATCCGACGCGGAACGGCCTCGCCGAAAGCTTCGCCCCCGGCAACCCGGGCCGCGTCACTGCCTTACGTGCGATCTCGGAACAGTCTCTTTCCGAGGGGTCTTCAGAGCGTCTCATTTTCCAGTCCGGGCCAGTCCGCAATATCGATCCTTGAGCAGCACAATTCGTGCTACCTTATAACATAACAGTGTTATCTTATATCATTTTGGAAAACGCAAGTAACAGAATGCTTGGTCGGACCGATTTCGCTCGTGACCTGAATTACCGTTCAGACCCGAAGGCGGTCATTCGGCAAGCACGCGCGAATGGACGCCGCATCCGGATACGGAACGTCTGACGCAGCACGGCGGCCAGCGCATCCATCGGAACCTGCCCGTCGCGCCAGGCCACATCCAGAACCCGCGCCTTCCTGTTGGGCGTGCGACCGGCGGAACCCACCGCACATGCAACAACCCTGCTCGGGTTGGTCCGTCCCGAACTCGATCAGTCCTGAAACGGCCATGGGCCGGGGAACAGGCCCGTCGGGATGACGTCCGAGACCAGTCCCGCTCTGGGCCGGTCGAGCCAGCGATGGACCATGACGGCGCCCGGTTCCAGCATCAGGCGAGGGTCGGCTACCGGCCGGTGATCGGTTAACACCGCGTGGCAGGTCGCCGGCGCGATCTGGCAGGTCACGCGTCCGATCTGGGTGGTCATCGCCCGGTGGACATGGCCGGATATCATGCGGACCGGGCCTGGATGGGCCTCCAGCCGCGCCATCATCGCCGCGCCGTTGCGCAGATTGTCCGCGTCCATCGCGGGAATGCCCGCGTGCATGAAGGGGTGGTGCGTGGCCACGACGGCCGACTGGTCGCCGATGGCGGATAGCGCGGTGTCGAGAAATTCCATGCCCTCGTCGCAAAGCGCACCGTGATGAGCGCCTTCCAGAAGCGTGTCGAGACCGATCACCGAGAAGGGGCCGAAATCCCGCACCCACTGAACGGGGCCTTTGCGGGGCATCCAGAACGCATCCGCCAACGCCTCGCGCATTGGCCCACGCAGATCGTGCGTTGCCGGGGACGGCAAGCCAGGGCAAGGCGAGGCGTTCCATGATCGACAGGAAATGCGCGTATTCCTCGGGCGTGCCGTGATCGGTCAGGTCGCCGGTGACGATGGCACAGTCGATCCCGCTCCAGAGCGGCAGCTTGGCGTTGATCGTTTCCACCGCGCGGCGCAGTGCATCGGCCGTGTCCGATCGTCCATAGGCCAGCCTGCCGGGGGCGACGATATGGGTGTCGGTGATCTGAACAAAACCGGGCATCACGCGGCCGTATCCAGCGGGAGAACCAACAACGCCTCCGGCGGGATGGAGATACGCACCTCGTCCCCCGGCTTCGGTGCGCTGAAACCCGCGTGCAGCATGAACAGAGGCCCGGTCATCGCGCCGGACAGGGCGATCCGATAATGCGTGCCAAGAAAGGTCACCGTCTCGACCCGGGCCGCGATCGGGCCTTGCGGGTCTATCCGGATATCCTCGGCCCGGACCAGGACCTGCTGGCCGTCGCTCGCCCTGGGCAGGCCCAGCACGCCGCCCTGCAGATGCAGGGTTTCGCGCATCGCCGACGAACCGGGCCACGAAGCCGGTGGCGGGGTGGCGGTAGAGCGCTTCGGGAGTGCCGATCTGGGCAACCTCGCCCTGGCTCATCACGGCCACGCGGTCCGCAATCGCCATCGCCTCGTCCTGGTCGTGGGTCACGAAGATCGCCGTGATCCCGAACTCGCGCAGCAACAGCGCCAGCTCGTCGCGCAACTGGCCCGCAGCGCGGCGTCCAGGGCCGACAACGGCTCGTCCAGCAGCAGCACCCGCGGACGCGGCGCCATAGCGCGGGCCAGCGCGACGCGTTGACGCTGGCCGCCGGACAAGGCGGTGATCGCGCGGTCGGCGTAAGGCTCCAGACGGCAAAGCTCGATAACCTCTTCCACCCGCGCGGCGATCTCGGCCCGGGGCAGCTTCTGCATCTTCAGCCCGTAGCCGATGTTGCCGCGCACCGACATGTTGGGGAACAACGCGTAGGATTGGAACACCATGCCGATCTTGCGGCGGTCGACCGATTGATGGGTCACATCCTCACCGTCGAAGACGATGGAGGCGCCGGGGTCCGGCGTCTCCAGCCCCGCGATGATGCGCAGCAGGGTGGACTTGCCGCAGCCCGAGGGCCCCAGCAGCGAGAGGATCTCGCCCTGCTCGATCTCCAGGTCGGTGGGCCTCAGCGCCCTTGTGCCGCGGGGAAAGGTCTTGGCGATATTGCCGAGTGTCAAAGTCATTGCGTGATCCTTTGGGCGCGGGCGCTGGCCCATTGCATCGCCATCAAAAGCGGGACGATCATCACGAAGAAAACCAGCGTGTAGGCCGAGGCGACTTCGAGCCGCATCGAGGCGTAGCTGTCGGCAAGGCCCACGGGCAGCGTTTTCAGGTAAGGCGTGTGCAGCATCCAGGTCAGGTTGAATTCACCGATCGACAGCGTCACCACGGTCAGCGCGCCGGCAAGGATGCCGGGCATGGCGTTCGGCAGGACGATGTCGATGAACCGCCGTACCGGACTCGCCCCCGGGGAGGCCGCCCCTTCCTCCAGCGTCTTCAGGTCGATGGCGGCCAGCACTGACAGGACCGACCGAACCATGAAGGTGCCCTGTCCGTCTTGTGGATCAGAATTTCCGATGCCAACCGGAGCGCGTCGGCCGTTCCCATGTCGACGAGTTGCCGGAGGCCTCCCGCCGGCTCGTAGGTCTGGTCGCTGAGTAGACATGATAGTGCGTCCATGCGCGGGCCGACGTAGGCTTGCTCGTCGAGGAGGATTGCCTCCAGATCAGGGCGCAGCTCAATAACAGCAGGCGACCCGACAAGGAGCTCGAGCAGCAGTTGTCGGAGATGCCCGACACCCGGACCTACCAGCGCCCGTCGGCTTCGTCATAGGCGCTTGCGAAGAGGCGCAGGAATTCGGGATTGCCCAGAATGTGGTGGAGGTCGAACCGGGAAATATTGGCATGGAATTCATCGAACGACCTTTGGAGATGGAAGTGTTCGAAGAGCTGTCGCTGTTCGCCGCCATCCAGCGGAACGAGGTGAGCGACCTGTGGTTCTATTCCAAAGAGATCGCGGATGAGCCGCGTTCGGGAGACCTCCCATTCTCCCGATCTACTTGAAAGGAGAACACGATTAGGTTCGGCATCTCGTATCTTGTAAAGGATGTCGTAAACTCGAGCATCACCAACCCGCGCCACTTCGTCGAAAGCGTCGACGATGAGGGTCGTGTCACGATCTGATGGCCGGGCGATACTGGCGCGGACACGCGCACCCCCGAGACGGTCGGCCTCGCTGTCGAGCAGATCGGTCTTCCCCGCACCTGGCTCAGCGAGGACGATCGCAATGCCCGGCGCCGTCACCAGGTCGGGCCTCCGGGACTGTGCTATCTCCAATGCGAAGTGTGCGAGGTATGTGGAAGCGTTCCGAGATGACTTTACCTTAACTCAAGACCTACGTGCAGGAAACGCGGTGCCTTGAGCTGGCGATTCCTGATCCTGGAATGATATCCTTACTTGGAGCGCCACGAACCCTAAGTGTTTGAAATGGACACGAGATGGTTGTCGAATGGCCATCTGAATAGGTTCAATGGCCAAGTTTTGGTGGTCGCTTCACATCAGCCGCCCCGCCCCGTCACGCGCATTTGGAGTGCCCGCAGGACGCGCAGGTCAGGCAGCCTTCGACCTTGCGCATGTCATAGCTGCCACATGACGGACAGGCCGGCCCGCGCGGCGCGTCAAGGTTCACCACATTGGCCGTCGGGTCCTCCTTCAGGCCCAGCCCCTCGCCTTCGAGAAAGCCGATATTGATCATGTGGCTCTCCAGCACGCCGCCGATCGCGGCCAGCATCGAGGGGATGTACTTCCCGTTCATCCACGCGCCACCGCGCGGGTCGAACACCGCCTTCAGTTCCTCGACCACGAAACTCACGTCGCCGCCCCGCCGGAACACCGCGCTGATCATCCGCGTCAGCGCCACGGTCCAGGCGAAATGCTCCATGTTCTTGGAGTTGATGAACACCTCGAAGGGTCGCCGCCGCCCGTCCAGCACGATATCGTTCACGGTCACGTAGATCGCATGGCTGCTGTCGGGCCACTTGAGCTTGTAGGTCGCACCCTCCAGCTCGGCCGGCCGGTCCAGCGGCTCGGACATATAGACCACCTCGCCGCCCTCCACCGGCATCGGCACCTTCTCCGCGGTCTCGCTCACGCTCAGAACGCTGCCGGTGATGTCGTTGGGCCGGTACGTGGTGCATCCCTTGCAGCCCGTGTCCCAGGCCTGCATGTAGACTTCCTTGAACGCCTCGAACCCGATATCGGCGGGCACGTTGATCGTCTTTGAGATACTGCTGTCGACCCATTTCTGCGCCGCCGCCTGCATTTTCACATGCGCCTGCGGTTCCAGCATCTGGGCATTGACGAAATAGTCCGGCAGTTCGGCGTCACCCTTGGTCTCGCGCCACATCTGAACGGCGTAATCCACCACCTCTTCCTCAGTGCGGCTTCCATCTTTCTGCAACACCTTGCGGGTATAGGAATAGGCAAAGACCGGCTCGATGCCGCTGCTGACATTCCCCGCATAAAGGCTGATCGTCCCGGTGGGCGCGACACTGGTCAACAGCGCGTTGCGGATCCCGTGCTCGGCCACCGCCGCGCGCACATCCTCGTCCATCGCCTGCATCATGCCGCTCTGCAAATAGGGTTCCGCCTCGAACAGCGGAAACGCCCCCTTCTCTTTCGCCAACTCCACAGACGCCAAGTAAGCCGCCCGCGCGATGGCCTTCATCCACGCCTCGCATTGCTCCGCCGCCTCGTCGTCGCCATAGCGCAGCCCGCACATCAACAGCGCATCGGCCAGCCCCGTGACCCCCAGCCCGATCCGCCGCTTGGCCTGCGCCTCGGCGCGCTGCTCGGGCAGCGGAAATTTCGATGCGTCCACCACGTTGTCCATCATCCGCACCGCCGTGCCCACCAGCTCGGCCAGCGCGCCCTCGTCGATGCCCGCCCCCGCCTCGAACGGCTCCGTCACCAGCCGCGCCAGGTTGATCGACCCCAAGAGGCACGCGCCATAAGGCGGCAACGGCTGCTCGCCACAGGGGTTCGTCGCCGCGATCGTCTCGGCATAATGCAGGTTGTTGGCCTTGTTGATCCGGTCGATGAAGATCACGCCCGGCTCGGCGAAATCATAGGTCGCCCGCATGATCCGGTTCCACAAGTCGCGCGCCTGCACCGTCTTGTAGACCTTGTCGCCGAACACCAGCTCCCACGGCCCGTCCGCCTTGACGGCCTCCATGAAATCGTCCGTCACCAGCACGCTCAGGTTGAACATCCGCAGCCGCGCCGCATCGCCCTTCACCGCGATGAATTCCTCGACATCCGGGTGATCGCACCGCATCGTCGCCATCATCGCCCCGCGCCGGCTGCCGGCACTCATGATTGTGCGGCACATCGCGTCCCACACGTCCATGAAGCTGAGCGGCCCGCTGGCATCGGCGGCCACGCCCTCGACCAATGCCCCCTTCGGCCGGATTGTCGAGAAATCATACCCGATGCCACCACCCTGCTGCATGGTCAGCGCCGCCTCGCGCAACCCGTCGAAGATGCCGTTCATGTTGTCGGGGATCGTGCCCATGACGAAACAGTTGAACAGCGTCACCGCCCGGCCCGTCCCGGCCCCCGCGGTGATCCGCCCGGCCGGCAGGAACCGGAAATCCTCCAGCGCGTGATAGAACCGCTCTTCCCAGATGTCCGGCTCGGCCTCGACAGCCGCCACCGCCCGCGCGATCCGCCGCCAGCTGTCCTCCACCGTGCCATCCACCGGCGTGCCGTCCGCCTCTTTCAGGCGGTACTTCATATCCCAGATGGCCTCGGCGATAGGAGCGGCGAATCGAGTCATGCGGGGACCTGTTTTGTCTAGTGTTTTCGGGCAGCGATAGTGGCGAGCGAGACGTAGCACACTAGTCGTTGTAGCCGTTCGGGTCAATCCTCCGAACTATCTTCTACTACCCTGCAGCCCTTTCCTCTGGCCGAAAATATCCCAGGGGTTTGGGGGACTGGTCCCCCATACAAAGGGGGTTTGGGGGCCCCGCCCCCAAGGCCTGCGTGGCCCGAACGCAGTCACCCCTGCGTGCCAACGGCACACCACAAGGTCGCACCCGCTTGAATTCCCCCGCCCCGACCATAGGATATGCCGGGTGGAAATGGGGGCAGTCGTGACAGACCCGAAAATTCATCTCGTCAAGCTCTCTGTCGGCTCGGAAACCGTCGAAAGCCTCATCGCCTGGCAATCCGGCAAGCAGGCGCAGGGCCCCGACGGCCTGCCGCGCCACGTCACGCGCATGTGGCCCCGGCGCGAGACCGAGTTGCTCGAGGGCGGGTCGATCTACTGGGTCATCCAGGGCCTGATCCAGTGCCGGCAGCGGATCATTCGGCTCGACGAGGTCACCCGCGCCGACGGTACCCGCCGCTGCGGCATCGTGCTGGAGCCGGACATCATCCGCACCACGACCGCCCGCAAGCGCCCGTTCCAGGGCTGGCGCTACCTCGCCGCCGCGGACGCGCCCGCCGACCTGCCGAAAAACCGTCAGGACGAAGACGCGTTGCCCGCGGGTCTCAGCGCCGCGCTGGCGGATATCGGCGTACTCTGACCCTCACTCTTCATTTATGCACAGGCGGTCGATCACCGGCGAACAGAGCTTGCCGCGTGACCGGCAGGTTCTCGCTTTCAAACCTTGAATCCTGTCGGGATTTCAGCAGGTTCCCGCCGATAATCCGCTGTATTTCGGCACTTGGCCGCACCTCACACCGACGTGATCGTGCGTGTCCGCCTCCCCCCTTGTCGCAGCTTCACGCCAAGGCATATCTGCCGTCACACAGCGCCGAAAAGACGCGCTGCGGAACGAAACAGACATGCCGAAAGGAAAGCATGATGAAACGAGCAACTTCGATCCTCGCCAGCGCCCTCGCTCTGGGCGCCGTCCCCGCATTCGCAGGCAACACCTCGGCTCCGGTCGAGGACACCATCGTCGCCGCGCCGCAACCGGCTCCGGCGCCCACCAATTTCGGCCCTAACTGGACCGGCGCCTATGGTGGTGTCCAGCTCGGCTACGGTGATGTCGACACAAACGTGTCAGGCGGCGACGACGGCGTGATCGGCGGTCTGACCGCGGGTTACGACTATGATTTCGGCACGTTCGTGCTGGGTGGCGGCCTTGACTACGACTTCGCCGATATCGGCGTGGCCAACAATGCCGCGACGCTTGAAAACGTGTTCCGCGCCAAGGTCCGCGGCGGCTACAAGCTGGGCGATGGCCTGCTCTATGCCACCGGCGGTTACGCCCAGGCCGACACCGACAACCTCGGCAGCGATGACGGCTACTTCATCGGCGGCGGCTACGAGCACATGATCACCCAGAACTTTTCCATGGGTGGCGAACTGCTTTATCACGAGTTCGACAACTACAATGGCACCGCTACCGACGTCGAAGCGACGACGCTCCAGGTGCGCGGCACATTCCGCTTCTAGGCACCGTTCGAGACTCTGTCAGAACATTGGCCCGGGCCGGCATCTCGCCAGCTCGGGCCGAACTTTGTGGAACAGGTCAAAGCTCGTAAAGTTCCATCATTTCTTTGAGGCGAGTCAAAAAAAGCGGATTTCCGCCAAAGGTGTATCCCCCGCGCATCGCCCTTGAAAATAACGCGCGCCAGACAAGCCAATCCGGCACTTTTTCTTGCCCGGCGGGCGTTCCACGCCATATGCCCGAGACAAAGGCGCACGCCCCGCGTTCCGTCTCCCAACCGCAAGTAAATGGTCCTGAAAGGATAACCGTATGCACCGAGCAACCACTCTTCTCGCGGCCGCCTTCGCCCTCGGCGCCGCGCCCGCACTCGCAGGCAACCTCACGCCGCCCGCCGACGATATCGTCACCCCGCCGCCGCCGCCGCCTGTCGCCGCGACCCCCAACTGGACCGGTCTCTACGGCGGCGTGCAACTGGGCTACAACAACCTCGACTCCAACATCTCCGGTGGGGACGACACTGTCATCGGCGGCCTGTTCGTCGGCTACGACTACGACTTCGGCAACTTCGTGCTGGGCAGCAGCCTCGACTACGACTTCACCGAGGCCGAAGTCTCGACCGCGCCGAACCCGCAGGTCGACCTGGAAAACATCTTCCGCGCCAAGCTGCGTGCCGGCTACAAGCTTGGCAACGGTCTGATCTACGGCACCGGCGGCTATGCCAAGGCGTTCACGGACAACCTCGGCGACGACGATGGCTACTTCGTCGGCGCAGGCTACGAAACGATGGTCACCGACAGCTTCTCGCTCGGTGGCGAACTGCTCTACCACGAGTTCGACAATTTCAACGGCTCCAACGCCGATGTCGAGCCGACGACGGTTCAACTGCGCGGCACGTTCCGCTTCTGATCGGACAAGATCATCCTGCCCGGCACCTCCGGGCAGGATCCACGGATCGAGGCGCCTCCCGTCCCCGGGCGGAGGCGCCTTTTTCACGCGCGGCGGGCCCCGTCGCGGCGTTGCGCAACGCGCGGTCCGGTAAGCCGCATTCTCCGCGAAAACGGCACCGTCGCCGCACACCCCGAATACCGACGCGATACCGACGTGCCGTTTCAGGCCGCATCGCGCCCATTAACCTCCGATTCGAAACGCCCGCTACAGGATGTCCAGCACGGCCTCCGGCGGCCGACCGATCGCCGCCTTCTCCCGCGCGAACACGATCGGCCGCTCGATCAGGATCGGATGCGCCGCCATCGCGGCCAGCAAGGTCTCTTCCGGGCAGTCCAGCGGCAATCCCAGCTCCTTGAACCGGGATTCTCCTCGGCGGATCAGGTCCTTGGCGGGAATATCCAACAGCGCCAGCGCGTTACGCAACTCAGCCACGTCCGGCGCGTCTTTAAGATAGCGGCGCACCTTCACCTCAAGGTCCCGCTCCTCCAGCAGGGCCAGCGTCTGGCGCGACTTCGAACATCGCGGGTTGTGCCATATCTCGATCAAAGCCATGCGTCCCTCCCCGTGCCAATCGCCGCGCCGACATTCGAAAAGCCGTTTTCTTCCAACAGCTTGTCCAGGCCTCCAGCAATGCGCTCCACCAGGCCGATCCCTTCATAAACCATCGCCGAATACAGCTGAACCGCGCTCGCCCCGGCGCGGATTTTTTCCAGCGCCTGCTCGGCAGTTCCGACACCGCCCACACCGATCAGCGGCATCCGCCCATCGGTCAACTGCGACAGCCGCGCCAGCACCTTCGTCGACCGCTCGAACAGCGGCGCCCCCGACAGCCCGCCTGCCTCATTCTTCACCGGGCTTCGCAGCCCGCTCCGGTCCAGCGTGGTGTTGGTGGCGATGACCGCCGCAACACCGCCCGCCTGCGCAACATCGGCCACCTCGGACAGTTCCAAGTCACTGAGATCCGGGGCGATTTTGAGAAAGATCGGGATCGGATTTTCCAACCAGCTTCGCGCCTCCATCACGCCTTTCAGCAGCGCTGCCAGCGCCTCGGCGCCTTGCAGGTCGCGCAGCTTCTCGGTGTTGGGGCTGGAGACATTGACGGTCGCGAAATCCAGATGCGGCCCGCAGCGCGCCAGCACCCGGGCGAAATCCTCGGCGCGGTCCACGCTGTCCTTGTTGGCACCAAGGTTCAGCCCGATCACCGCATCCCTGGGACGTGTCGCAAGGCGCTGCACCACGTCCTCCATACCCTTGTTGTTAAACCCGAAACGGTTGATCACCGCACGGTCCTCGGCCAGCCGGAACAGCCTTGGTCTGGGGTTGCCCGCCTGCGGTTTCGGTGTCACCGCTCCCGCCTCGATGAACCCGAACCCGGCCCGAGAGAGCGGCGACAACGCCACCGCGTTCTTGTCGAACCCCGCCGCCAGCCCGATCGGGTTGGCCAACCGCAGTCCCGCCACCTCGCAGCGCAACCGCGCCGTCGTGACCAGCCCCGGCAGCGGTACCAGCCCGGCCCTGAGCGCCTGCAGGGCCAGCCCGTGCGCCCGCTCCGGGTCCATCCGATGCATCAGGCCAAGCCCGATCCGGTCGGCCAGTGTCATGCCGCGCCCACCGGGAACTGGTGCGTGCCATCGACCAGCGGCAGGGGCTGGGCCCAGACCACATCCTCGAGCCGCAGGACCCTGTAAAGATGAGGAAATTTGTCGCCGCCACGGGATGTCTCCCAAGCCAGGTCCTCGCCCAGCCGGTCGGTCTCGACCGCCACCAGCACCAGGTCGTCCTCACCCTCGAAATGCTTCGCCGCCGTCTCCGGCGCCTGCATCGGCGTCGAGAAATGGATGTACCCGTCCGCCACGTCCACCGGCGCGCCGCGCGTTTCCTTTTCGGACCGCAGCGCGGCCCACTCGTGTGCCCGGAAAATCTTGTAAATCAGCATGGCTTGGTGATGCCCCGCCACATGCGCCCGGTCAAGCAGATTGCCTTTGACGCATCGCCAACCATGCCGCACTCTGCCTGCATTCCCTCAGGAGACACGCTCATGCGATTCATTTCCCTTGCCCTCTCCGGCATCCTGTCCGCCACCGCCGCTCAGGCCGACTATACGCTCAACATATTGCACACCAACGATTTTCACGCCCGGTTCGAGCCGATCAGCAAGTACAACTCCACCTGCGCCCCCGAGGACAACGACGCCGGCGAATGCTTCGGCGGCTCCGCGCGTCTGGCCACCGCGATCGAACAGGCCCGTGCCGACGCTCCCAACCCGGTGCTGTTCGACGGCGGGGATCAGTTTCAGGGCACGCTGTTCTACAATTATTACAAGGGCAAGCTGGCCGCCGAAATGATGAACCGCCTGGGATACGACGCCATGACCGTAGGCAACCACGAGTTCGACGACGGACCCGAGGTTCTGCGCGGTTTCATGGACGCGGTCGAGTTTCCCGTGCTGATGTCCAACGCCGATGTCAGCCGCGAGGCGCTTCTCAAGGACGTTCTTCAAAAGTCCACCGTGATCGAACGCGGCGGCGAAAAGATCGGCCTCATCGGCCTCACCCCCCAGGACACCGACGAGCTGGCCAGCCCCGGCCCGAACGTCATCTTCACCGATCCCGTCGATGCCGTCCAGCACGAGGTCGACAGGCTGACCGAACAGGGCATCAACAAGATCATCGTGCTGTCGCATTCAGGGTACGGGGTGGACCAGCGCGTGGCCAAGGCCACGACGGGCGTCGACGTGATCGTGGGCGGCCATTCCAACACCTACCTTGCCAATGACGACCCCGACGCCGCCGGCCCATACCCCACGATGGTGGGCAATACGGCCATCGTGCAAGCCTATGCCTATGGCAAGTTCCTGGGTCGTCTCGACGTGGTGTTCAACGACGCAGGCGAGGTCACGTCAGCCATCGGCAACCCGTTGATCATGGACGCCGCCGTGGCCGAGGATGCCGAGGTTGTCTTGCGCATTCAGGAAGCCGCCGAGCCGCTGGATGAGATCCGCAACAAGGTCGTGGCCGAAGCAACCGATGCCATCAACGGCGACCGCGACGTCTGCCGCGCCGGGGAATGCGCCATGGGCAATGCCGTGGCCGAGGCGATGCTGGCCCGCGTGGCCGACCAGGGCGTGCAGATCGCCCTGATGAATGGCGGCGGCGTGCGCGCCTCGATAGATGCCGGCCCCGTCACGATGGGCGAGGTGCTGACCGTGCTGCCCTTCCAGAACACGCTCTCGACCTTCCGCATCGACGGCACCACGCTGAAAGAGGCGCTGGAAAATGGCGTCAGCCAGGTCGAGGAGGGCGCAGGCCGCTTTCCGCAAGTGGCCGGGATGACCTTCGTGTTCGATCCCTCCGCCGCACCGGGATCACGCGTCACGCAAGTGACCGTTGGCGGCGAACCCCTTGATCCGGACCGCGATTACCTTGCCGTGTCGAACGATTACCTGCGCAACGGCGGCGACGGCTATTCGATGCTGCGCGACGCCGCCGACGCCTATGATTTCGGCCCCGACGTGGCCGATGTGCTGGCCGAGTATTTCGCGCAGAACTCTCCCGTCTCGCCCATGACGGACGGCCGCATCCGACAGACCGGACAGTGACGTGACGCGCGCCGGTTCGGCTTTGCAATCCGGGCGGCACGCGGCATAAAGGCGCCATGAACAAGGTGCGCGACCAGTACGAGGCCTTTCCCTATCCCGAGCGGGATCCGAGGGACGAGAAAAAGCGCCTGATCACCGGCTCGCCCTCGCTGCCGCAGGAGATCGACCATTACGTCTTCGGCGGTCAGCGCGACTGGTCGCAGCCGCTGCGCATCCTCGTGGCCGGTGGCGGCACCGGCGACGGGCTGATCCAACTGACGACGCTGCTCACGCAATACGGCAAGCCCTTCGAGGCAACCTATATCGACCTCTCCACCGCCTCGCGAAAGGTGGCCGAGGCACGGGCAAAGGCCCGTGGGCTGAACAGCATCACTTTCGTCACCGGCAGCCTGCTGGACGCGGGCGATCATGGCCCGTTCGATTACATCGACTGTTGTGGTGTGCTGCACCATCTGCCCGACCCCGATGCGGGCTTCAGCGCCCTGCGCGCGGCCCTCGCCCCCGGCGGCGGCATGGGCTTCATGGTCTATGCGCCCTATGGCCGCTCTGGCGTCTATCCCCTGCAAGAGGCGTTCGCCGCGCTTTACAGCGACAGCCCTCCGAAAGACCGGCTGAAGGCTGCGAAAAAGGTCGTCGAAAGCTTGCCCGCGGGCCATCCCTTCAAGTCGAACCCCAACCTCAACGATCACAAGAGCGGCGACGCGGGTTTTTACGACCTGCTGCTGCACAGCACCGACCGCGCCTATGACGTGCAATCGCTGATCGACACGCTCGACCGCACCGGCTGGTCCTTTTCGGGTTTCACCGTTCCGGTCCTCTATGACCTCGCGCGGTTGGCACCCGTGCCTGCGGGGATGGACCCGGTCGCGGCGATGGCCGTGGCAGAAAAACTGAACGGTACGATCCGCACCCACACGGGCTATGCCACCGATAGGCCCCGCCCGGTGGCTTCGGGAAAGACGCGCACGCTGGTGCCGCATCTGAAGGGCGTGCCCCCCGCGCAACTGGCGCGCGCCGTGGCGCAAGGGCAGGCGCCCGCGCTCGACACCGACGGGATCGAGGGCAAGCTCGCCCTGCCCCGACAGGCCGCCGCCCTGCTTGCCGCCGTCGACGGTCGCCGCAGCCTGCAGGAGATCGCAGGGCATGCCGGAATGGACCCGATCACCTTCGGCGGGCATTGGAGCCAGGTGGAAAAGGCGCTCCTGCCCTGGGGAATGCTGGTCTACTCGAACGTGCTGAGATAGGCCGATGTGCGGACGTTTCGCCGTCACCCTGCCGCAGGACGCCATGGCCAGGCTCTTTGCCGCGCGGCCCGTTAACGATTTGCCAGCAGTTCCCAATTACAACGTCTGTCCGACCAATGATGTGCATGTGGTGACCTCCGATGGCACCGACCGGCAGCTTGGCTCGATGCGCTGGGGTTTCATCCCGCACTGGTACAAGAAGCCCGCTGACGGCCCGTTACTGATCAACGCCCGGGCCGAGACCATCGCGGAAAAGCCCGCATTCCGGGCGGCGTCGCGCGAGCGGCGCTGCCTGATCCCGGCCAGCGGATTTTACGAATGGACCAAGGACGAGGACGGCAACCGCCTGCCCTGGTTCATCCACCCGGCCCGGGGCGACGCACTGGCGTTCGCGGGCGTCTACCAGTCGTGGGACAAGGGCGATGAACCTATGGTCACCTGCGCGATCGTCACCACCGGGGCGAACGAACCGATGCAGCAGATCCATCACCGGATGCCGGTGATCCTAGCCGAAAAGGATTGGCCGCTCTGGCTGGGCGAGGCAGGCCACGGTGCGGCCACGCTGATGACCGCGGCACCGGACGACGCGCTGAACTTCTACCGCGTTGACCCGAAGGTCAATTCCAACCGCGCCTCCGGTCCTGACCTGATCGACCCGCTCGACGACTGATTATTCGTACGAATAATCTATTTATCGGCCCGCCATCAGCCGCGCCATATCGAGCATTCGGCAGGAAAAGCCCCACTCGTTGTCATACCAGCCGAAGACCCGCAGCAACCCGCCGGTCGACACGCTGGTCTCGGGGCCGACGAGGACGAGCGATTCCGGCCGCCCCCGCAGGTCCGAGCTGACCAGCGGTTGCTCGGTCCAGCCGAACACGCCGCCGGGCCGTACCGCGCCCTGCAGCACCGTATTCACCGCCGCCTCGTCCGCCCTCTCGCGCGTCTGCACCGTCAGGTCGATGCACGACACGCTGGCCGTGGGCACGCGGATTGCCCGGGCCTCGATCCGGCCTTTCAGATGCGGCAGGACAAGCCCGGTCTGATCCTGCGCGCTGGTCGTCGTCGGCACCATCGAGAGGGCCGCGGCGCGGCTGCGCTCGGGCGCGGCGCGGGGCTTGTCCACCGTGGGCTGGCTGCCGGTATAGCAGTGCACCGTCGTCATCTGGCCACTGACCAGCCCGAGCGCCTCGTCCAGAAGGCGCGCCAGCGGCGCCAGCGCGTTGGTCGTGCAGGAGGCGTTCGAGACGATCCGGTGCTCGCCCAGCTCGCCTTCGTTCGCGCCCATGACTAGCGTCACGTCCGCCTCCGGCGAGGGGCCGGAGATCAGAACCTTCCGCGCTCCGGCCTCGAGGCCGCGCTCGGCCACGGCGCGCTTGCCACCCATGCCGGTGCATTCCAGCACGATGTCCACGCCTTTCAGATCCAGACGGCGCAGGTCCGGCTCGGCATGGAAAGGAATGTGCCGCCCGCCCACGATCAGCGTCGACTCTGCAAAGCCAACCTCCTCCGGCCACGGTCCGAAAACACTGTCGTACTGAAAGAGGTAGGCACAGGTGCTCAACGGCTCGATATCGTTGATCGCAACCAGCTCGAAATCCCGGGCATCACGCAGCAGGATCCGCAGCAGCGTCCGGCCGATACGACCGAAACCGTTGATGGCAACACGGATCGGCGGATTAGACATGACGGTGACTCCTGTGTTTGGTTTTCGGATCGAACAATCGCCGCGACATTAAGGGCTTTCCAGCCGTGAAATATTATTTGATCAAATTCCTAGCGCGCGGCGGCACCCCCGGTGTGCCCGGTCGGGGCAACGGAGGCTTCCAGCGCCGGATACCGAAACCACAGCGTCGCGCCCCGCGCAACGAAGCTGATCAATAGCGCCAGCCACAGCCCGTGGTTGCCCAGCCACGGCACAAGGACCATTGCTGCCAGGACATAGAGGATCAGGCTAAGCGCCATCATGTTGCGCATGTCCCCGGCCCGCGTCGCACCGATGAAGATGCCATCCAGCATGAACGGCGCGACGCCGACCACCGGCGCGATACAGACATAGACCAGAAAAGCGCGCGCCTCGGCCTGCACCTCCGGCGCCTTGGCCATCAGGTCGATGATCGCCCCGCCCCACAGCGCAAAGGCAAGCGCCATCAGCACCACGATGGCCATCGCCCAGATGCTCGTCAGGAGCGCCCCCCGGCGCAGCCGCGCGACGCTGCCCTGTCCGAAGGCCTGCCCGACAAGCGCCTCGGCGGCAAAGGCGAAACCGTCGAGCGCGTGGGCTGAAATGTTCAGGAACTGCAATAGCACCTGGTTGGCCGCGAGAGTGACATCCCCGAAACCGCCGCCGAGCAGCAGGAACGAGATAAATATCGCCTGAAGCATCAGCGAACGCAGTAGAATATCGCGATTGACCGCCATCATGCGCGCCAGTTGCACCCTGTCGAACACCCGGCCCCAATCGCGCCACGCGGGCATGCCCCAGACGTCGCGGCACAGCCACAGGCCAAGGATGAGGCCCGACCACTCGGCAATGAAGGTGGCCCATGCCACACCGGCCACGCCAAGGTCCAACCCCAGCACGAACCACAGGTCCAACAGGATGTTCACGCCGTTCATCACCACCTGCAGCACCAGCACCGCGCGGGTCCGCTCCAGCGCGATCAGCCAGCCGGTCACTCCGTATAACGCGATGAGTGCCGGTGCGCTCCAGACACGGATCGCCATGTACTCCCGTGCCAGCGCCTCCACCTCCGCACTGGCCGGAGACACGAGGAATGCGCCGGCGAAGAGCGGCCATTGCAAAGCGATGACACCGATGCCGCCCGCCAGCCCGATCATCAGCGACCGGGTCAACATGGCGGCCACCTCGGCGGAACGCCCGGCCCCGTGGGCCTGACTGGTCAGGCCGGTCGTACCCATGCGCAGAAAGCCGAATATCCAGTAGACCCCGGTAAGGATGATCGCGCCTATACCGACCGCCCCGATCGGGACCGCCTCGCCCATTTGTCCGACCACGCCGGTGTCGACCGCGCCGAGGATCGGCACGGTTGCGTTCGATAGCACGATCGGTATGGCGATGTTCAGGACGCGCCTGTGCGTGACCTCCACCGGGGTCTCAGCCATCGCGGCGCGGCATCAGAAAGTGCCCCGTGGCCTGCGCGAAGGGGCGCGCGCGGTTGTCCTGCCACGCCTCGGCGCGGACCGAAGCATAGCGCCGCCCCGAGCGGGTGACCACGGCGCGGGCATAGGCGTCTCGCGGCAGGCCCGAGCGCAGGTAATCCACGGTGAAATCAATCGTCTTGGGCAGGCGGGGCACGTCACCGGCCTCGAACGCTTCGACCGCCAGTTCGCCGGACTCCATCTCGTCCCACAGCATCGCCCAACTCAGTGTGATGATCGACGTCACCTCGAGGAAGGCCGCCGTCGCCCCACCATGCAGCGCCGGCAAGAGCGGATTGCCGATCAGCTTTTCGTCGAAGGGCATTAGCCCAGTCAACTCGTCGCCGCGCCGGTCAAACTCGATCCCCATGAACCGGATATAGGGCACACCTTCGACCAGCGCGCGCAGGGCCGCGTCGCGGCGTTGCTTGATCACCTGAACGGGTTCGGGACGCGCGCGGCTCATGTCTTGTCCGCCACTGTAAAGGTGCCGGTGGCCTGTGCCACGGGCCGGTCGGCATCGTCGTCCAGCGTCTGCGCCCGAACGAAGGCGACCGAACGGGTGATATGGTAGCACTCGGCCCGCGCCCGGATCGCCTGGCCGGGCTTGGCCGGCCGCATGTAGTCTATGCGCAGGTCGATCGTCGCGGTGGCCCCGGGCGAGTCCGGGTGGCTCATCACCGCGGCGCCACAGCACGTGTCCATCAGCGCCGACACCGCCCCGCCGTGGATCACGCCGGATTCCGGGTCGCCGACGAGGTGCTCGGCATAGTCCATCTTCATCTCGGCCACGCCGTCGCCCACATGGGTGATCTCCATCCCCATCGCCTTGGCGTGCGGTATCGCGCCCATGAATTGCGCGGCGATCTTGTTGTTGTTGGTCATGAAACGTCCTGCGGCTTGGTCGCCTCTTTATGGTCTCTAATCCAGACGCGCCGCAAGGGTGCCTGTTGCGCGATCCGACCTATGTCTCTTAAGTAGACGTGAGGAGGACCCGTAATGTCAGAGCAACGCCTGTCATTCAAGGAGATGTGCGCCAGGTTCGACGTGACCCCGCGCACGCTTCGGTACTATGAATACATCGAATTGCTCAGCCCCGACCGCGAGGGGCGTTCCCGCTATTACGGTCCCCGCGAAGTGGCCCGCATGACCCTGATCTTGCGCGGTCGTCGCTGGGGCTTTGCCCTCGAGGATATCCGCCAGTGGCTCGAGATCTACGAGGAAAAAGGAACCGACGCTCAGTTGCGCACCTGGATCGACCTTGCCGACCGCCAACTCGAGGAATTGCGCAGCCAGAAGGAACAGCTGGAGCAGTCCATCGCCGAGCTGAAAGAGGCCCGCGATTCGACCGAAAAGTCGCTTGGCTAGAGCCTGCCGCGCCGGCAATTTCAGATTAATTCCGCACATAAATTGCGCCGCTCGCCGGTTGACCTTGCCTGATCTTACGTAAAGCGCAAAGTGACGTTACGTAGCGGTTACGTAAACCGGGCAACGTGTTGTACCGGTACGCATCGCCTCACATGTTCCGGCCAGTTGATCAGATTTATGGAAAGCGACATGACCGACGAAACGATGACAATTCGCGAGATGTGCGACGCGTTCAACGTGACGCCGCGGACCCTGCGTTTCTACGAGGCGAAAGAGCTGCTCTTCCCCCGCCGGGAAGGTCAGAAGCGACTGTTCACCAAGAGCGACCGCGCCCGGCTCAAGCTGATCCTGCGCGGCAAGCGCTTCGGTTTCAGCCTCGAGGAAATCCGCCAGCTTCTGAACCTTTACGACCGTGGCGACCAGCAGCTGACGCAGCTGGAGACGACCTACGAGATCGCCAAGGACCGGCTGGAAGAGCTTGAACGCCAGCGCGACGAACTGACCGCCGCCATCGACGAGCTGCGCGACCAGATGAAATGGGGCGAGAGGATGATCTCCTCGCTCCGCCAGACACCGAAAGCCGCGGAATGATCCCCGGCCCGACACTGTGATGTTTTAGGGAGACCACCACATGCCGAGCTACACCCCGCCCACCAAGGACATGCAGTTCATTCTGCACGATGTCCTGAAGGTCAGCACCACCGACACCCCCGGCTATGCCGAACTGGATCGTGACTTCACCGGCGCCGTGCTGGAAGAGGCCGGCAAGATCGCGTCCGAGGTTCTGGCCCCGCTCAACGTCGTGGGCGACACCGAGGGCTGCAAGCTGGAAAACGGCGTCGTCCGCACGCCCACCGGCTTCAAGGCGGCCTTCGACCAGGTGCGCGAGGGTGGCTGGACGGCGCTCGACCTGCCCGAGGAATTCGGCGGGCAGAACATGCCCTATATCCTGGGCACCGCGGTGGGCGAGATGTTCTCGGCCGCGAACCAGGCCTTCACCATGTACCAGGGCCTCACACACGGCGCGGCCTCGGCAATCCTGGCCCATGGGTCCGAGGATCAGAAAGCGACCTACCTGCCCAAGATGGCGTCCTGCGACTGGACCGGCACGATGAACCTGACCGAGCCGCATTGCGGCACCGACCTTGGGCTCATGCGCACCAAGGCGGAACCGCAGGGTGACGGAAGCTACAAGATCACCGGCCAGAAGATCTTCATCTCGTCGGGCGAGCACGACATGGCCGACAACATCATCCACCTGGTGCTGGCCAAGATCCCCGGCGGCCCCGAGGGCATCAAGGGCGTCAGCCTCTTCATCGTGCCGAAGTTCATGGTCAAGGAAGACGGCTCGCTGGGTGAGCGCAACGGCGTCGCCTGCGGCAAGATCGAGGAGAAGATGGGCATTCACGGCAACTCGACCTGCGTCATGAACTATGACGAGGCGACGGGCTACCTGCTGGGTGAGGAACACAAGGGCATGCGCGCGATGTTCACCATGATGAACGAGGCCCGAATCGGCGTCGGCATGCAGGGCCTGGCCCAGGCCGATGTCGCCTACCAGAACGCGCTGGCATACGCCAAGGACCGTCTGCAAGGCCGCGACGTGACCGGCGTCAAGAACCCCGACGGCCCGGCCGATCCGCTGATCGTGCATCCGGATATCCGCCGCGCGCTCTTGGACCAGAAAAGCTTTGTCGAAGGCGCCCGCGCGTTCCTTCTGTGGGGCAGCCAGATGATCGACCAGTCGCATCGCGGCAATGACGCCGCCGCCGAAGGGATGGTCAGCCTGCTGACCCCGATCATCAAGGGCTTTTTGACCGACGAGGGCTTTGACATGACGATCCTCGCCCAGCAGGTCTATGGCGGGCACGGCTATATCGAGGAATGGGGCATGTCCCAGTTCGCCCGCGACGCCCGGATCGCCATGATCTACGAAGGCGCCAACGGCGTTCAGGCGCTCGATCTGGTGGGCCGCAAGCTGGCGCAGGACGGCGGCAAGCACGTCATGGCCTTCTTCGACATGGTCAAGGCGTTCATCAAGGAAAACGAAGGCCACCCGGCGCTGAAGGCCGATTTCCTCGATCCGCTCAAGGAAAGCTCAAAGCACCTGCAACAGGCTGGCATGTTCTTCATGCAGCACGGCATGAAGAACCCCAACGCGGCGCTGTCGGGCTCCTATGACTTCATGCACCTCTTCGGGCATGTCTGCCTGGGCCTGATGTGGGCACAGATGGCCAAGGCCGCGCACGCGGCGATCGAGGCGGGCGAAGGCGACACCGCCTTCTACAAGACCAAGATCGCCACGGGCCGCTTCTACATGAAGCGCCGCCTGCCCGCGACGGGGATGCACCTGGCGCGCATCGAATCCGGCGCCGAGCCCGTGATGGAGCTTGAAGCCGAGGCATTCTGAAGACTGTAGGGTGGGTTTCAAACCCACCCTACGCACGCCACGATGACTGGGAGGACATCATGCCGAAACGCTTTCGCCTGACCCGCCGCTTCAACGCCGCGATGACCGAGGACGGCTATCGCCGCCTGCGAAAATTTGCACAGGAAGCGGGGCTCGACGAAGGCGAGGCGCTGTCCTTTCTCTTCGAGAATTTCGACAGCGTGATCGACGAGGACACGTTCGGTCACCGCCTGCGTATCTTCAATTCAGAACTCGACGCCCGCAAACGCTAGGGAGGCACCTCATGTCCGCATGGATGACCGACGAGCACGAAATGCTCACCGAGACGACGGCCAAGTTCATCACCGAGGAATGGGGCCCGCATTTCGAGCGCTGGCGCAAGGCCGGCATCATGGACCGCGAGATCTGGCAGCAGGCCGGCGAGTTGGGCCTGCTCTGCCCCTCGATCCCCGAGGAATACGGCGGCGCGGGCGGCGATTTCGGCCACGAGGCGGTGATCTGCATCGAGCAATCCCGCGCTAACCTTGCCAGCTGGGGCAACCCGATCCACTCCGGGATCGTGGCGCATTACCTCTTGGCCTATGGCAGCGAGGAGCAAAAGAAGCGCTGGCTGCCCAAGATGGTTTCGGGCGACATGGTCGGCGCGCTGGCCATGACCGAACCCGGTGCGGGCTCAGACCTGCAAGGGATGAAGACCAAGGCCCTGCGCGAGGGCAATTCCTATCGCCTGACGGGGCAAAAAACGTTCATCACGAACGGCCAGCACGCCGACCTGATCATCGTCGCCGCCAAGACCGATCCCAGACAGGGGGCGAAGGGCATCTCGCTCGTCGTGGTCGAAACCGAGGGTGCCGAGGGGTTCAGCCGCGGTCGCAACCTCGACAAGAACGGGCTGAAGGCCGGCGACACGTCCGAGCTTTTCTTCGACAATGTCGAGATTCCCCCTGAGAACATCCTCGGCGGCGAAATGGGCCGCGGCTTCTACCAGATGATGGAGCAGCTGCCCCAGGAACGCCTGATCATCGCCTGCGGCGCCCAGGGCGCGCTGGAAGGCGGCGTCGCCCGCACCATCGCTTACACAAAGGAGCGCGAGGCGTTCGGCGCGCCCATCTTCGACAAATTCCAGACCATCCGTTTCACCCTGACCGAGTGCCTGACCAAGACCAAGGTCTGCCGCGCGTTCCTGGATGAATGCATCGAGGAACACCTGCACGGGAAACTGAGTGTCGAGAAGGCCGCGATGGCGAAATACTGGCTGACCGATACGCAGTTCGAGGTGCTGGACGCCTGCGTGCAACTGCATGGCGGCTACGGCTACATGACCGAGTACGACATCGCCGAGATGTGGGCCGACGCGCGGGTGCAGCGCATCTACGGCGGCACCAACGAGATCATGAAAGAGCTGATCTCGAGGTCGCTATGACTTTCTGGCCCGACCGCATGACACAGCGCGCTGGACGCCTTCGGCGAGAGTATTTGGGGAACAGTGAAAGCGCATTCCGCCTTTCATGGTTCTTCAAATACTCGATTGCGACGCCTGCCACGAACACCACACCGGGAGTGAGAACATGACGATCAAGCTGTACTGTTTCGGCGAAAGCGGCAACGCCTACAAGGCGGCGCTGGCGCTGGAGCTTTCCGGCCTCGACTGGGAGCCGGTGAAAGTCGATTTCTTCGGCGGCGAAACCCGGGGCGACGCATACCGAAAAGACGTCAACGAGATGGGCGAAGCGCCGGTGATGATCGACGGCGATCTGCGCCTGACCCAGTCGGGCGTGATCCAGCAATACGTCACCGACAAAACCGGCAAGTTCGGCGGTCGGGATCAAGCCGAGAAATACGAGGTTTTGCGCTGGGTGCTATGGGACAATCACAAGCTTAGCAGCCAGGCCGGGATGACGCGGTTCCTGATGAACTTCCTGCCAGAGGACAAGCGCCCGGCGGAGGTCATCACCTTCACCCAGGGTCGCCTGAAAGCCGCCTATACTACTCTGAACGACCGGCTTGAGGGGCGCGACTGGATCGTGGGCGACGGGCTGACCAACGCGGACATCTCCTGCTGCGCTTACCTTTTCTATCCCGAGCCCTTCGGCTTTGACCGCGCCGAGTGGCCCAATATCGACAGGTGGCTTTCGGGCATCGAGGCCCTGCCCGGCTGGAAACACCCCTATGACCTGATGCCGGGCTCTCCGGCGGATCGCGCCTGAGCCGACCTCGGCGCGCATGAGAAACAAACAGACACGACAGGACAACCAAAGGAGTCCGCACATGACCGAAGCCTATATCTATGACGCGGTCCGCACGCCGCGCGGCAAGGGCCGCAAGGACGGCGCGCTACACGAAGTGACCGCCGTGCGCCTCAGCACCCATGTGCTGAACGCGCTGAAAGAGCGTAACGGCCTCGACGGTCACGCCGTCGAGGACGTGATCTGGGGCAACGTCACTCAAGTGATGGAACAGGGCGGCTGCCTGGCACGGACCGCCGTGCTGGCCTCGGACCTCGACGAATCCATCCCCGGCCTCGCCATCAACCGCTTTTGTGCGTCGGGCATGGAAGCCGTGAACCTGGCCGCGAACCAGGTCAAGGGCGGCGCGGGCGAGGCCTATATCGCTGGCGGCGTAGAGATGATGGGCCGAGTGGCCATGGGCAGCGACGGCGCGGCGATTGCCGTTGACCCCGGAGTGGCCATGGACAGCTATTTCGTCCCGCAAGGGATCTCGGCGGACATCATCGCCACCGAATACGGCTTCAACCGCGACCAGGCCGATGCGTTGGCCGTCGAAAGCCAGAACCGCGCGGCGGCGGCGTGGAAGGACAACCGTTTCGAGAAATCCATCATCGAGGTGAAGGACCAGAACGGCCTCACGATCCTCGACCATGACGAATACATGCGCCCGGGCACCGACATGCAGGCGCTTGGCGCGCTCAACGCCAGCTTTCAGCAGATGGGCGAGGTGATGCCCGGCTTCGACGCCGTGGCGAAGCTGAAGTACCCGCACCTCGAGAAGATCAACCACATCCACCACGCCGGCAACAGCTCGGGCATCGTGGACGGCTCGGCCGGTGTGCTGATCGGCTCCAAGGAGTTCGGCGAGAAATGGGGCCTGAAGCCCCGCGCGCGCATCCGCCAGACCTGCAAGATCGGCACCGATCCCACCATCATGCTGACCGGCCCGGTGCCCGCGACGCAGAAGATCCTGGCAGACTCGGGCATGAACATCGGTGACATCGACCTTTTCGAGGTGAACGAGGCCTTCGCCTCGGTCGTGCTGCGCTTCATGCAGGCCTTCGACGTCGATCCCGAGCTGGTCAACGTCAATGGCGGCTCGATTGCCATGGGCCACCCGCTGGGCGCAACCGGCGCGATCATCATCGGCACGCTTTTGGACGAGCTGGAACGCTCGGACAAGGAAGTCGGGCTCGCCACGCTCTGCATCGCGTCCGGCATGGGTGCGGCCACGATCATCGAACGCGTGTAACCCCAGGGATACGAGGATTAGATACATGACTGATTTCACGATGGAAAAAGGCGCCGACGGCGTCGCGATCATCACTTGGGACACGGCTGGCAAGTCCATGAACGTGATGAACATGGAAGGCTGGCCCCTGCTGGAAAGCCTGGTGGACGACGCGCTTGCAGACGATGCGGTCAAGGGCATCGTCATCACCTCCGGCAAGGAAGGCAGCTTCGCCGGTGGCATGGACCTCAACGTCATCGCCAAGATGAAGGAAATGGCCGGCGACAACCCGGCGCAGGGTCTGATGGACGGGCTGATGAATATGCACTCCATCCTGCGCAAGATCGAGCGTGGCGGCATGGACGACAAGAACAAGGGCGGCAAGCCGATCGCCGCCGCCCTGCCCGGCACGGCGCTTGGCATCGGGCTGGAAATCCCGCTGGCCTGCCACCGCATCTTTGCCGCCGACAACCCCAAGGCCAAGATCGGCCTGCCCGAGATCATGGTGGGCATCTTCCCCGGCGCGGGTGGCACCACCCGCCTTGTCCGCAAGCTGGGCGCAATGGGCGCCTCGCCGCTCCTGCTCGAAGGCAAGCTGAACGATCCCAAGAAAGCCAAGTCCGCCGGCGTGGTGGACGAGGTCGTGCCCGCCGACGAGTTGATTGCAAAAGCCAAGGAATGGGTCCTTTCCGAGCCCAGCTTCGTCAAGCCGTGGGACGAGAAAGGCTACAAGATGCCCGGCGGCGCGCCCTATCACCCGGCAGGCTTCATGACCTTCGTCGGTGCCTCGGCCATGGTCAACGGCAAGACGCAAGGCGCCTTCCCGGCGGCCAAGGCGCTCTTGTCTGCTGTCTATGAAGGCGCGCTCGTGCCCTTCGACACCGCCCTCAAGATCGAGGCGCGCTGGTTCACCAACGTCCTGATGAACCCGTCCTCGTCGGCCATGATTCGCAGCCTTTTCATCAACAAGGAAGCGCTGGAAAAAGGCGCCAACCGCCCCGACGTGCCCGACCAGAAGGTCAAGAAGGTCGGCGTCATGGGCGCCGGCATGATGGGCGCGGGCATCGCGCTCGTGTCGGCCATGGCGGGGATGGAGGTCGTGCTGATCGACCAGAAACAGGAAGCCGCCGACAAGGGCAAGGCCTATACCGCCGACTACATGGACAAGGGCATCAAGCGCGGCAAGGCGACCGAAGACAAGAAGGCGGCGACGCTGGATCTCATCACCGCGACCACCGATTACGACGCGCTGAAAGGTGCCGACCTGATCATCGAGGCGGTGTTCGAGGACCCGGGCGTCAAGGCCGAGGTTACCAAAGAAGTGCTGAAGGTCGTGGGTGACGATTGCATTTTCGCCACCAACACCTCGACCCTGCCGATCACGGAACTGGCCAAGGCGTCGGATAGCCCTGAGCAGTTCATCGGCATCCACTTCTTCTCGCCCGTCGAAAAGATGATGCTGGTCGAGATCATCAAGGGTGCCGAGACCGGCCCGCGCGCCGTCGCCAAGGCGCTGGATTACGTGCGCCAGATCCGCAAGACGCCCATCGTCGTGAATGACGCGCGGTTCTTCTACTGCAACCGCTGCATCATCCCCTACATCAACGAAGGCATCCGCATGGTGGCCGAGGGCGTGACGCCCGCGCTGATCGACAACGCCGCGCGTCAGTTGGGCTTCCCGGTGGGTCCCCTGCAACTGGTCGACGAGACCTCGATCGACCTTGGCGCCAAGATCGCCCGCGCCACCAAGGCCGCGATGGGTGACGATTATCCCGACGGTGCCGTGGACGAGGTGATCTTCTGGATGGAAGGTGAGGACCGTCTGGGCCGCAAGTCCAACGCGGGCTTCTTCGACTATGACGAGAAGGGCAAGCGGCAGGGCTACTGGTCCGGGCTGGAGGAGAAGTACCCTCACGCCGAAGATCAGCCCGACCTGATCGAAGTGCAGCATCGCCTGATGTTCGCACAGGTGCTGGAAGCCGTCCGCGCGTTGGAAGAAGGCGTGCTAGAAGATATTCGCGAAGGCGACGTCGGCGCGATCCTCGCCTGGGGCTTCGCGCCGTGGTCGGGCGGTCCGTTCTCGTGGCTCGACATCATCGGCACGCCCTACGCGGCCGAACGCTGTGACGAGTTGACGTCCAAGTTCGGCGAACGTTTTACCACCCCGGACCTGCTGCGCGAGATGGCCGGGAAGAACCAGTCCTTCTACAAACGGTTTGGCACAGAGGCAGAAGCCGCGTAACCGCACCCCTTCGAGCAAAGGCAAAACCTGCGCGGCAAGGCAACCGCGCGGTTTTTTTCTTTAAGCTAAGACAAGCTGGCCGCCGTTAGGCCGGAACAGCCGCCGCCCAGATATCCTGCGGGGAGTTGCCGCAAACCGCGGCAATCTCGTCCTCGATCTGCGCGGCCAGGAACCGCGCCTCGTCCATCGACAGGACAGAATAGAAAGGGCGGGGTTCTTCGGTGAAGGCCGCGTCGATCATGTCCGCAAAGCCCGGGCAGAAGAACAGCGCGCCGTCCTCACCGAACACCACCTGGTCGGCGGCGAAATGCAGGACTACGACCTCCACATCGTCATCGGGCGGCGTGCGGGCGACACCGTAAAGCCCCTCGATCGCCTCGGCGGGGATCAGGGTGAAGGGATCGCCGTAGAGATCCTCAGCCGCGTCGCTTTCCACCATGATGTTCTGCCGCGGCAGCACGCGCATCACCTCGCGGTTGCCAAGCGCACCGACGGGCACCTCAAGCGGCCAGAATTGACGCGGACAATGGTCCTGTCCGCTCCACAGACGGATACGGCTGACCTTTGTGACTGTCTGAAGCCCCCCATCGAAGGTCAGAACCCTGTCGCCCTCTGCAATCGCCTCGACCGGGCGCCAGCCCATGCCGGTCGCCACTTTCGTGCCGGAAATCAGACCTGATTTGACTGCCGTCGCATCCGCGTTTTCGAAACTTTCGCGCGTCTCAGGCGTGGATTTCCATCCGAACATCGCTCTTTTCCCCTCATGGGCCGTTGGCAGACGGCATCAGCAGACCGATCCCATGTGGCGTGATTCTCGGGACGCTCCTTGGTCGAAAAAGTGGCACGATTAGGGCATTGTTTCCTTCGCGTGACCATTCGGGACGGCTCCTGACAACAAGGCTAAACCTTGAAACGAAAGCGGCTTAAAATTTGTAGCCGAACCTTTCGATATCGACTGCACACAGACGCGACACCAGTTCCGCGTCAGCCTCATTGTAGTAGCCGCGGTAATCCTGCGCGCGGTCCGACCGGTTCTCATACGGCAGGTCCAGCCGGAATCCCAGATGTGCCCACAACGGTGCGGCGTCTGCCTCGAAATGCTCCAGCCGGATATAAAGCTGCGCCTGCGGCTCGCCCTTTGCCGCGCGCATGTAGCTGGCGTAATCCGCGGCACGGATCGACGCCTGGATCTCCGCGGCGTTCAGAAACCCAGTGAAATCCGCGGCTCTGGCGCGGGCTACGGCGGGATGGTCGAAGGTCTGAACCCGCAACCAGTGGTAATAGCTGACCATCCTGTCCCAAGGGTTGCGCACCAAGGTGAAGCACAGGGCCTGCGCCACGAAGTCAGGCGACACCAGCCCGTCGATATCCGCCAGCGTCGAATGCTTCCACAAACGTCCAGCGGTTTGCGCATCCTTGATCCGACGCCGCCTCTTCTTCGCTTTCGGCGTGTCGCCGATCAGGATGTCGTCCCGCATCGCCCGCCCTTCCAGGGCCAGCGCCAGGGAGGTGCCCCCCGTCTTCGGGATATGCACGAAGATATATTTGCGGCCCGGCGAGATAATCATGGAAGGACGCTAGGCCATAGGGGATGCCTTGGAAAGATTGCCGCAAGTGCGAAACAGCTTTGCGTTCGGCCGGGAAATACGCGATACCTCCTGCCGATCAGAACATACGCTTTCACGAAAGGAAGTCTGGCATGGGTTGGATGAAAGACGAGACCGGGCTTGGCCGGAACCCCGCCAACTACGTCCCGCTGACGCCGCTGTCGCACCTGCGTCGCGCCGCGCACGTGTTCCCCGACCACGATGCGGTCGTCTACGGCACTTTTCGCAAGACCTATGCCGAGTATTACGAGCGCGCGACGCGTCTTGCCTCCGCCCTCCAGAAGCTTGGCATCGTCCCCGGTGACGTTGTGGCCACGCTCCTGCCCAACATCCCCGCACATGCCGAGGCGCATTTCGGCGTGCCGGCCTCCGGTGCCGTGTTGAACACGATCAATACCCGCCTGGAACCTGACACCATCGCCTATATCCTCGACCACGGCGAGGCCAAGGTCGTTCTGATCGACCCGCAGTTCCTGCCCGCCTGTGCCGCAGCGATCGAGATGATGGAGGGCCCTGCCCCCACCCTGATCGAGGTCCCGGATGACGAGGCCGGTGTAAAGGCTTACGGCGACTACATGCTATACGAGGATTTCCTCGCCACGGGCGATCCGGCCTTCAAGTGGATCATGCCCGAAGACGAATGGGAAAGCCTTGCGCTCAACTACACCTCCGGCACAACCGGGCGGCCCAAGGGCGTGGTCTACAGCCATCGCGGCGCCTACCTGCTAACCACGGGCGTCGCGGTCACCTGGCCGATGCCGCGCCACGCGCGCTACCTGACCATCGTCCCGCTGTTTCACTGCAACAACTGGAACCATACGTGGATGATGCCGATGGTCGGCGGCACCGTGGTGTGCTGCCGCGACATCACCGCGGCCAATATCTATAACGCCATCGCCGATGAGGGTGTCACCCATTTCGGTGCGGCCCCCATCGTGCTCAACATGATCGTCAACGCCAAGGACGAAGAGCGCCGCGAATTCGACCACGCGGTCAATGTCTTTACCGCCGGCGCGCCGCCCCCCGCCGCCACCCTGCGCGCAATCGAGCCGCTGGGCTTTGACGTGACGCAGGTCTACGGCTTGACGGAAACTTATGGCCATGTCACCGAATGCCTGTGGCACGATCGCTGGAACGACCTGCCCGAGGACGAACGCTACGCCATCAAGGCCCGCACCGGTATCCTCATGCCCTTCATGGAAGATATCACCGCGCTGGACCCCGAGACGATGGAACAGGTTCCCATGGACGGCGAAACCCAGGGCGAGGTGATGATCAAGGGCAACGCGGTGATGAAAGGTTATCTCAAGAACCCGAAGGCTACCGAAGAGGCCTTCCGCGGCGGCTATTTCCACTCCGGCGATATCGCCTACCAGCACGAGGACGGCTACCTCAAGATCGCCGACCGCGCCAAGGACATCATCATCTCGGGCGGCGAGAACATCAGCTCGGTCGAGGTCGAAGGCGCATTGATGATGCATCCCGCCGTGCTGCTGTGCGCCGTGGTGGCCATGCCGGACGAGAAATGGGGCGAGGTGCCCTGCGCCTTCGTCGAGGTCAAGGACAGCGCCACGGTCACCGAGGACGACCTGATTGCTTTCTGTCGCGAGCGGCTGGCCGGGTTCAAATGCCCCAAGAAAGTGGTGTTCGAGGAACTGCCCAAGACTTCCACCGGCAAGATCCAGAAGTTCGAACTTCGCAAGGCGTTCAAATAGGCGCGGCGTCATCGGCAATTGCCCGCGCGCGGGTCGGCGTGATATGCTTGCCCGAACGCGCTAACGAGGCAGAGCAGGCCCACGCGACATGACGGCGTTGAGCGAATACGAACGGCTGGAGGCCTCCGGCCTGTGGCGGGCGTCCCCGGACGCGCAGCGCGTCGATGTCTACGTCTCTCTCGGTGATGCCACGCTGACCATTCTTGACAGGCGTGAACGGCCCCTCACCCACTGGTCGCTCGCCGCCATCGCGCGGGCCAATCCCGGCAAACGACCCGCGCTCTATCATCCCGACGGCGACGCGAGCGAGGTTCTGGAACTGGACGACGACGCGTCCGAGGTTATCGACGCCATCGAAAAACTTCGCACCGCCGTGGACCGGGCCCGCCCGCGTCCGGGCCGGCTTAGGCTGGTGATGTTCTTGGGCAGCCTCGCGGCCGTGGCGGCTCTATCGACCCTTTGGTTGCCCGGCGCGTTGCGCGACCACGCCACCAAGGTCCTGCCGCAGGTCACCCGCGACGAGATCGGCCAAGCCCTGCGCCACCATATCGAACGGGTCACCGGCCCGGCCTGTGATGGCCCGGACGGCCGCCGCGCCCTTTCGGAACTGGGCAACCGGCTCCCGGCCGGAGACGACCCCGGCACTCTGGACGTGATGCGCGACGGCGTGAAAGGCGCGGTCGCCCTGCCCGGCAAGACCATCCTGTTGGACCGCGCCCTCGTCGAGGATTTCGAAGAGCCCGACGTGCTGGCCGGTTTCATCGTCGAGCAACGTATGCGCGCAAGTGTCCATGATCCCATCGATGCCCTGCTGCAACATGCCGGAACGTGGGACAGCCTCCGCCTGCTGACCACCGGCGATCTGCCCGAGGATGTCCTGTCGGACTATGCCCGGCACCTTCTGACACGCAAGCAGGAGCCGCTGCCCGTCGAAACGTTGCTGAACGGATTTGAGAGCTGGTCGGTGCGGTCGACGCCTTATGCCTATGCTCTGGACGTCACCGGCGAGTCCACGCTCGGCCTGATCGAGGCGGATCCGTTCGCCAGCGAAGCACCGCCGCCGATCCTCAGCGATGCCGACTGGATCAGGCTGCAAGGCATCTGCGGCAGCTGAGGCCACCACAGAACGCACCGATCATTTTCGCAAGTAGGCGTTGGGATATCCCGCGCGACGTACGGCCCGCATGCCTGCCTGAAGCTGTGCCTGCGTCTCAAAAGGACCCACCACCACCGAGGAATAGCGCTCGCGCTTGTGGGTGGTCTTGCCCATCCGGGCAGGAAGCCCCGCATTGGCGAGCCTCTGTGCAGCACTTCGCGCCAGGTTCGGTTCGCTGAAGATGCCGACCTGCACATAGCGATGGCTGGCCGCCTTGGCCGCCGATCTGGGTGCCGAGGACCGTGTGGAAACCGTGGGCTTCACGGCTTCGCTGCGAGGAGCGGTCTTGGCGACGTTACGAGTCCGCTTGACGGAACGCACCTGCCCATCACCGCGGCGCACGACAGTGATCGGATCGGGCACCATCCGGCCTCGCGTGGCGATGATCACACCCGCTGCCCGTTGCTGTTCAAAGCTGGTATAGGGGTATTGCAGACCCGGAAAGTTGTGCGTCACCTCGCGCCCGGTGCGGCGGTCCATAAGGCGGCGCGGCACGGTTTTGGTCCAGGTGACCTCCATCATCGCCTTGCCGGCGAAGGTCTGGTGGGCGCGCCGCGGGTTCAGGCGGTCATCCTCCCAGACCGGCTGATAGCCCTCGGGGACGTAGACGCCGCGCGTGCTGCTGACTTGCCTTTCATAGACGTGCCGCGGCGCCACGCGCACGGGCGGCGACGGCACCTCCCGCGGGGTCACGACTTGGCCGGGCTGCACCACATACACGGGCGCGGGCACGGGCGCGGACCGCGTTTGCGGCGCCGGGGCCGCCGTCACGACCCGGATCGCGGTGCCGGTGCCGGACCCGCCGGAAATGATGTTGGCGTGCGGTGCGGTTTGCGGCCCACAGCGCACGGCGAGGCCCTGCTTGTTTTGCATGTAACGTTGCGACAGTGCGCTGACGCCTTGGCAGGCGGGCTGGCTCTGCACCACGCGTTCAGCCTTCGGGGCGGGCTTCGGCGCAGGTTTCGGCGCGGTCGCCGTCTTGGGCGAGACCGTGATGATTTTGGGGGAGGTTGCGGCCGTGCTGGGCGCAGCCGGCTTCGACGCAGGTGCAGGGCGCATGACTTTCTTCGGCGCAGTGGCCACGCGCCTGGTCGTCGGGGCCGGCTTCGGTGCCGCGGCAGGCTGTTGCGGAACGGTGATAACCTCGGGCTGCCGTGCAGCCGGTTGCGCCGGGGCGGGCCGCGCCGATGCGGTCGCGGTACCGGCACCCAAAGACGGCTTGAACCCGCAAATCACCTTGCGGCCCCGCGTCACGCGCGGCACCCAGGTCACGTTGCCGTCGATGCCCGCGCGGATGAACACGCATCCCCGGCTGTCGACATATTGCCGGCCGGTGTAGCTCGCCGGTGGAAACTCCGCCGGAACCCTCGCACCCGAATCACTCTGCGCGACGGCCTCGCCGTGCGCTAAAGTCGCGGCGATTGCAGCTATCGCCAGAACACGCGTCAGTCTCATTTTGCCCCCAAGACAGATGGGGAAAGAGTGCCTTAATATCCTCTCTGAGTAAACAGCAATTAGCCTATTTGGTGCCGAACATCCGATCGCCCGCATCACCTAGACCCGGCAGGATATATCCGATGTCGTTCAGCCGCTCGTCCAGCGCCGCCGTCACGATGGGCACATCCGGATGCGCCTCCTTCATCCGGGCCACACCCTCGGGCGCGGCCAGCAGGCACAGAAACCGGATATCCGTAGCACCCGCCTCTTTCACCATCTCGACTGCCGCCGCCGAGGAATTGCCAGTGGCCAGCATCGGATCGACGAGAATGGTCAGCCTTTTACCCAACTGCTCGGGCACCTTGAAATAGTATTTCACCGGCTTCAGAGTCTCCTCGTCGCGGTACAGCCCGACGAACCCAACGCGGGCTGACGGGATCAGCTCCAGCATGCCGTCAAGCAACCCGTTGCCCGCCCGCAGTATCGAGATCAGCGCCAGCTTGCGCCCCGCCAGCACGGGCGCGTCCATCTCCTGCAACGGCGTTTCGATGGTCTGCGTGGTCATCTTCAGCTCCCGTGTGACCTCGTAGGCCAGCAACTGGCTGATCTCTCGCAGAAGCTGCCGGAACACGGCGGTTGGCGTGTGCTTGTCGCGCATCAGGGTCAGCTTGTGCTGCACCAGGGGGTGGGTCACGACGGTCAGGTGCTCTTTCATCTCGGCTCCGTTCGGCAAGGCAGGTATGGGCTGAACTGTTCTTTCCAGAAAAACCCGCGAAGGGCAACGCAGAGGTCAGGGAAGAAAAGACCGCCCCGGTCCACGCTCCGCCAATCCAAGATGTGCGGCCACGCTCGCGGCCACATCGACGAAATCCACGATCCCGGCCTCATGCGCCCCGACCCCGGCCGCCAGCACCGGCACCCGTTCGCGCGTGTGGTCGGTGCCCGGCCAGGTGGGGTCGTTGCCGTGATCGGCGGTGATCAACATCAGGTCGCCCGGTCGCAGGAGCGACAGGCATTGGCCGATCCCGAGGTCGAACCGCTCCAGCGCCTCCGCATAGCCTTTCACGTCGCGCCGGTGCCCGTACTTGCTGTCGAACTCGACGAAATTGGCGAATGTCAGGCTGCCCTCGGCCGCCACGACCACGGCCTCCTCCAGCTCTTGCATCAAAGCCGCATCGCTGCCGGTCGTCACGTCGTCGATCCCTTGCATCGAGAAAATGTCGCCTATCTTGCCGAGACCGTGCACTTGTCGCCCCCCGCCTGAGCCCAGTCGCACAAGGTCGGCGCCGGCGGCGCCATGGCAAAGTCCTTGCGCCGTCCGGTCCGCTCGAACCCATCGCGTTCCGAGCCAACGAACGGGCGCGCGATGACACGCCCTACGCCCATGTCGTGCAAGATCGGCGCGATCGTGCGGCACAGGTCCAGCAACCTGTCGAGTCCGAACCGGACTTCGTGGGCGGCAACCTGGAACACGCTGTCGGTCGAGGTATAGCAGATCGGCCAGCCCGTGCGCATATGCTCTGCGCCAAGCGCCTTCAGGATCTCCGTGCCCGAGGCGTGGCAATTGCCGAGGATGCCGTCCACCCCCGCGGCCTTTCGCACCGCCGCGACCAGCGCCTCGGGAAAGGCCGGCACCTCTTGCGGAAAGACATGCCACGCAAACGGTACCGGCACCCCGGCCAGTTCCCAATGCCCGGTCGGCGTATCCTTTCCCGGCGAAATTCCTTGCGCCGCACCCCAGCATCCTTCGGGCGCCGCGCCAAGCCCCGGCGCCGCCGCGCCCGAGGCCAGCGCCACCGCCGCTCCAAGCCCCTGCCGGTCAAGGTTGGGCAGACTCAACCCGCCCGGTCGCGCCTGCGCGATATGGCCGAGCGTGTTGGCGCCGGTATCGGGAACAATCCCGTTGAAGAACCTGTCGGCATCCGGCGCCCCGCCGATACCCACCGAGTCCATCACCACCAGAAAGGCGCGACTCATGGCCCGACACGCTCGATCACCAGAGGGCTCTCCGCAGGCGCAGCCGGCCCGATCTCGATCGCGCGGCGCACGATGGCCTCAGCGATATCGGCATGGGCCGCCCGGCTGGCATGAATGCGCAACAAAGGCTGTCCCGCGATCACCTCTGCGCCCAGGGTCAGAATGTCGGACAGGCCCACCGCCGGGTCGATCCGGTCGGTTTCAACCTTGCGACCACCGCCGAGCGCGATTACCGCGTGGCCCAGCGCCTCGCCGTCAATCGCGGCGACAAAACCCGGCGCCTGTGCCGGGACCTCGCGGATGATGGTCGCCTCGGGCAGGAACCGCTGCCACGTATCGACGAACTGAACCGGCCCGCCCAGGGCGCGCAGCATCCGACCAAAGGTCTCTGCCGCCTGCCCGTTCTTCAACACGTTCAGCACCTGGCGCACGCCGCTTTCCGGACTGTCGCACAGACCGCCATGATACAGCGCCTCGCCGCCCAGATAGCAGGTCAGCTTCGCCAGCCGCCCCTCGACCGTTTCGGTCAGGACGCGCATCGCCTCGGCCACTTCCACCGCGTTGCCTGCCGAGGGCGCAAGGGGCTGGCTCATATCCGTGATCAGCGCGCTGCACCTGCATCCGGTCGCGTTCGCGGTTTCGACCAGCGATCCGGCCAGCGACCGCGCCGCGTCCAAATCCTTCATGAACGCGCCCGAGCCCTGCTTGACGTCCAGCACCAGCCCCGTCAGCCCCGCCGCCAGCTTCTTGGACAGGATCGACGCGGTGATCAGATCCACGCTTTCCACCGTGCCCGACACGTCCCGCACCGCGTAAAGCCGCCGGTCCGCCGGGGCGATCTCGGCGCTGGCCGCGGCGATCACGACGCCGAGCTCCTCGACAATCCTTTGCAACCGCCCGGTCTCCAACTCGGTCGAAACGCCCGGAATGGCCTCCAGCTTGTCCAGCGTTCCCCCGGTATGGCCCAGCCCGCGACCCGAGATCATGGGCACCGCCGCGCCGCAGGCCGCCAGCGCCGGCGCCAGCACCAGGCTGATGCAATCGCCGATCCCTCCGGTCGAATGCTTGTCCAGAACGGGGCGATCGGTGCGCCACTGCAATATCCGCCCGCTGTCGCGCATCGCCAGTGTCAGCGCACGGCGGCTGTCGGGCGCAAGCGATTTCAGCAGGACCGCCATGGCAAAGGCCCCGGCCTGCGCATCGCTCACGCCGCCATCGGCCAGACCGCTCACGAAACCTTCGAGGGCCTCGTCAGATACCGCGTCACCATCGCGTATCGCCGCTATGACCTGTCGTGCTTCCAACGCTCAGCCGTTCGCCATGTGTTTGGTCGCAAATGCGCCGGGCAGCAGGTCCTTCAGGGCCCGCGTCTCACTTGCGCCGCCCAGTGTGGCCATCGTGACCGGCGTGTCCCCGCCGCCGAATTCCGCCAACTTCTGTCGGCACCCGCCGCAGGGCGTCACCGGTTCGGGGCTGTCGGCAATGACCACGATCTCTGCAATTTCGGTCTCGCCCGCAGCCACCATCGCGGCAATGGCCCCAGCCTCGGCGCAAGTGCCTTCGGGATAGGCAACGTTCTCGACGTTGCACCCGGCGAACGTCCGACCGTTGCGCGTCGTCAGAGCGGCCCCGACCTTGAAGCCCGAATAGGGCGCATAGGCATTCTCCCGCACGCGCCGCGCCTCGTCCAGCAAACTCATCACGCCTCCCGGTCTGTTGCCCGCATCCTCGCTCTTTTGAGATTGCGTCGCCACGCCCCGATATGCAAGCTAACTGTGGCCCGGCACCAACAGGGCTGGAACATCCGGCGGATACAATATAGTTTAGCCTTAAACTATTTCCTCAGAGGGACCTTATGGCCGATAATTCGAACGAAACCCTGCGCCAGGCAGCGCTGACCTACCACGAATTTCCAAAGCCCGGCAAACTCGAGATTCGTGCGACGAAACCGCTGGCCAACGGCCGCGACCTGGCCCGAGCCTATTCGCCCGGCGTTGCCGAGGCCTGCCTCGAAATCAAGGCGAACCCGAACGACGCCAGCCGCTATACCGGTCGCGCCAACCAGGTTGCCGTGGTCACCAACGGCACTGCCGTCCTCGGCCTTGGCAATATCGGCGCGCTGGCCGCCAAACCGGTGATGGAGGGCAAGGCGGTCCTGTTCAAGAAGTTCGCCAATATCGACTGTTTCGACCTCGAACTGGACGAGCAGGACCCCGAGCGCCTGGCCGAGATCGTCTGCGCGCTGGAGCCGTCCTTCGGCGCCATCAACCTCGAGGACATCAAGGCGCCCGACTGTTTCATCGTCGAAAAGATCTGCCGCGAACGCATGAACATTCCGGTCTTTCACGACGACCAGCACGGCACCGCCATCGTCGTTGGGGCGGCGGCCACCAACGCGCTGCACGTCGCCGGCAAATCCTTCGAGGACATCAAGATCGTCTCCACAGGTGGCGGCGCTGCCGGCATCGCCTGCCTCAACCTGCTGCTGAAACTGGGCGTGAAGCGCGAAAATGTCTGGCTCTGCGACATCCACGGCCTCGTCTACGAGGGCCGCACCGAGGACATGAACCCGCAAAAAGCCGCCTTCGCGCAAAAGACCGACCTGCGCACGCTCGACGATGTAGTCGAAGGGGCCGATCTGTTTCTCGGCCTTTCCGGTGCGGGCATTGTGACGCCCGAGCATGTTTCCCGCATGTCCGACCGCCCCATCATCCTGGCGTTGGCCAACCCCGTGCCCGAAATCATGCCCGACGAGGTGCGCAAGATCGCGCCCAATGCGATCATCGCAACGGGCCGCAGCGATTTTCCGAACCAGGTCAACAACGTGCTCTGCTTTCCGTTCATCTTCCGCGGGGCGCTGGACGTGGGTGCGACCGACATCAACGACGCCATGCAGATCGCCTGCGTCGAGGCCATTGCCGAACTGGCCCGCGCTACCACTTCAGCAGAGGCTGCCGCCGCCTATCAGGGCGAACCGATGAATTTCGGACCCGATTACCTGATCCCCAAACCCTTCGATCCGCGGCTTTCCAGCGTCGTACCCACCGCCGTCGCCAAGGCCGCAATGGACTCGGGCGTGGCCGCGCGTCCGATCGAGGATCTGAACGCCTATTCCGCCAACCTCCAGGCCTCGGTCTTCAAGTCGGCAATGCTGATGCGCCCGGTCTTCGAGGCCGCGGCCACCGCTGCCCGCCGGATCGTCTTTGCCGAGGGCGAGGACGAGCGCGTGCTGCGCGCCGCGCAGGCGATCCTTGAGGAAACGACCGAGCTCCCGATCCTGATTGGCCGCCCCGACGTGATCGCCGCGCGCTGCGAACGGATCGGGCTGGAGATCCGCCCCGACAAGGATTTTAGCATCGTGAACCCGGAACGCGACCACCGCTACCGCGACTACTGGGCCACGTATCATGACATCATGAAACGGCGCGGTGTCACCCCCGACCTCGCCAAGGCAATCATGCGCACCAACACCACCGCCATCGGCGCCATAATGGTCTACCGCGAGGAGGCCGACTCGCTCATCTGCGGCACGTTCGGCGAGTATCGCTGGCATCTGAACTACGTCACGCAAGTGCTGGGCGACGCCGATCATCACCCGCACGGCGCGCTCTCGATGATGATCCTCGAGGACGGCCCGCTGTTCATCGCCGACACCCACGTACGCGTTCGCCCCACGCCCGAGGAACTGGCCGAAACGGCCATCGGCGCAGCGCGCCACGTCAAGCGGTTCGGGTTGGAACCCAGTGTCGCCTTCTGCTCGCAGTCGCAGTTCGGCAACCAGGGCAGCGATTCCGGCAAGCGCCTGCGCGAAGCGCTCGAAATCCTTGACCGCGCGCCGCGCAATTTCTGCTACGAGGGCGAGATGAACCTCGACGCCGCACTCGACCCCGATTTGCGGCAGCGCTTGCTGCCCGACAACCGTATGGAAGGCGCCGCCAACGTGCTGCTCTTCTCCAACGGCGACACCGCCTCAGGCGTGCGCAACATCCTCAAGATGAAGGCCGGCGGGCTGGAGGTCGGGCCGATCCTGATGGGCATGGGCAACCGGGCGCATATCGTGACCCCGTCGATCACCGCGCGCGGGCTCCTCAATATGGCGGCCATCGCGGGCACGCCGGTGGCACATTACGGCTGACGCGCCAGCATATTCCCTTCGCAGGGCGGCTTGCGATATTGTGACACGGGCCGCCGGGACAGTCTTGTCTCGGCGCGTTGCCCTGGCGTAAACGATGCGCGAGGACCGTGGAGGGGATACAATGGCATACAAAGACATTTACGAAGGTTGGAAAGCCGATCCGGAAGGCTTCTGGATGCAGGCCGCCGAGGCGATCGACTGGGAGGAGAAACCTTCCAAGGCGCTGTTTGATGACAAGCCCCCCTTCTATGAATGGTATAGCGACGGCAAGGTGAACAGCTGTTTCAACGCCGTTGATCGCCACGTCGCGAGCGGACGCGGCGACCAGGTGGCGATCATCCATGACAGCCCCATCACCGACAGCGTAACCAAGATCACCTATGCCGACCTGAAAGACCGCGTCGCCAGCCTCGCCGGCGCTCTGCGGGCCAAGGGCGTCGAAAAGGGCGACCGCGTCATCATCTACATGCCCATGGTTCCCGAGGCGCTGGAGGCCATGCTGGCCTGCGCCCGGATCGGCGCGATCCACTCGGTCGTCTTCGGCGGTTTCGCGGCGCACGAACTGGCCGTGCGGATCGACGATGCGAAGCCCAAATGCATCATCGCCGCCTCCTGCGGGCTGGAGCCGGGCCGTGTCGTCCACTACAAGCCCCTGCTCGACGGCGCCGTGGACCAGGCCACGCACAAGCCCGACTTCTGCGTGATTTTCCAGCGCGAGCAGGAAACAGCCCCTCTGACAGAGGGCCGCGACGTTGACTGGCACGATTTCCAGAAAGGCACCGAGCCTGCCGACTGCGTCCCGGTCGAGGGCAACCACCCTGCCTATATCCTTTACACCTCCGGCACCACCGGTGCGCCCAAGGGCGTCGTCCGCGCCACGGGCGGCCATCTCGTGGCGCTGAACTGGAGCATGAAGAACATCTACAACGTCGATCCCGGCGACGTGTTCTGGGCCGCGTCCGACGTCGGCTGGGTCGTGGGACACAGCTATATCTGCTATGCGCCGCTGATCCACGGCAACACCACCATCGTGTTCGAGGGCAAGCCTGTCGGCACCCCCGATGCCGGCACCTTCTGGCGCGTCATTGAAGATCACAAGGTGAAGTCCTTCTTCACCGCGCCCACCGCCTTCCGCGCCGTGAAACGCGAGGATCCGCATGGCGAGTACCTGAAGAAATACGACCTCTCGAATCTGAACGCTATCTACCTCGCGGGCGAACGTGCCGACCCCGACACCATCGAGTGGACACAAAAGATGACCGGCAAGCCGGTCTATGACCACTGGTGGCAGACCGAAACCGGCTGGACCATCGCCGGCATGCCCGCGGGGATCGAGGCACTGCCGGTCAAGATCGGCTCGCCTACCGTGGCGATGCCCGGCTACGACATCCAGATCCTCGACGATGCGGGCCACCCGGTCGCGCCCGGCACGCTGGGCGCCATCGCGATCAAGTTGCCCCTCCCCCCGCGGCACCCTGCCCACGCTCTGGAATGCCGAGGACCGTTTCCGCAAAAGCTATCTCGACCATTTCCCCGGCTATTACGAGACCGGCGACGCCGGCATGATCGACGAAGACGGCTATGTCTGGATCATGGCGCGCACCGATGACGTGATCAACGTCGCGGGTCACCGCCTGTCTACCGGCGGGATGGAAGAAGTGCTGGCCAGCCACCCCGACGTGGCCGAATGCGCAGTAATCGGCGTCAGTGACGAACTCAAGGGGCAACTGCCCGTCGGCTTCGTCTGCCTGACGAAGGGCGTCGACCGTCCGCACGAGGAGATCACCGCCGAATGCGTCAAGCTGGTGCGCGACCAGATCGGCCCGGTCGCCGCCTTCAAGCTGGCCGTCGTGGTGGACCGCCTGCCCAAGACCCGCTCGGGCAAGATCCTGCGCGCCACCATGGTCAAGATTGCCGACAGCCAGGATTTCAAGATGCCTGCCACGATCGACGATCCGGCCATTCTGGACGAGATCCGCGATGCGCTGCAAACCATCGGACTGGCGAAGTAGGGTTTAGCTGAACTGCTCCCGCAACAGCCGTTCCTCCAGCCCGTGGCCCGGATCGAACAAAATTCGGTGCTGAATGGTGGGATCGGACCGCACCTCGACCGACAGGACATCGCGGATCGAACTGCTGTCCGCATCCGCCATCACCGGCCGCTTGCCGGGGTCCACCACGTCGAACCGCACATGCGCGTTCTTCGGCAACAGCGCCCCGCGCCAGCGCCTTGGTCGGAAGGCCGCCACCGCCGTCAGCGCCAGAACGTCCGACCCGATCGGCAGGATCGGTCCGTGTGCGCTGTAGTTATAAGCCGTCGATCCGGCGGGTGTCGCCAGAAGGCAGCCATCGCAGCTCAGCTCTTCCAGCCGCAACCGTCCGTCCACCGTAATCCGCAGCTTGGCGGCTTGGGGCCCCGCCCGGAGCAAGGACACCTCGTTGATCGCCAAAGCTTCGTGCGTGCGCCCGTCCTTGTCGGTGGCCGACATGAACAGCGGGTTAATAACCTCTTCCTCGGCTTCCTCCAGCCGCTCCAGCAGGTCCGATTCGCTGTATTCGTTCATCAGGAAGCCGACTGTGCCGCGATTCATCCCGTAAACCGGCTTTCCCAGCTTCTGAACCGCATGCAGTGTCTCCAGCATGAACCCGTCGCCGCCCAACGCGACGATCAGGTCCGCCTTCTCCGGCTCGGCATGATCGAACCGCGCCGCGAGGGCTGCACGGGCCGTCTGCGCTATGGGCATATTGCTGGCGACAAAGGCGATTTTCTGCGGATTGCCCATTTTGGCTACCTTGATTTGTTCTGGATGTTGATCGAAGCATAAATCGCGCCCTCGTACCAGCGATGCCGGTCCGCGGGCCGCATGTGTCGTATTACCGCCTTCCAAAGAGACGGTGTTTCCGATACGAAATCGCCTGGCTCGCAATGTGGAGGACATCACCAATGGCGCACGACGGAAATCAAGATTTTGTTTCAGAAGGCTTTTTCACGGAATCGCTGGCGTCTCGCGACCCCGATATCGCTGAAGCCATCCAAAAGGAATTGGGTCGCCAACGCGACGAAATCGAATTGATCGCATCGGAAAATATCGTCTCCGCCGCCGTGATGGAAGCGCAAGGCAGCGTGATGACCAACAAGTACGCTGAAGGCTATGCCGGCCGACGCTACTATGGCGGGTGTCAGTTCGTTGATATTGCCGAGGACCTGGCGGTCGAGCGCGCGTGCAAGCTCTTCGACTGCGGCTTTGCCAACGTTCAGCCCAACTCGGGCAGCCAGGCCAATCAGGGTGTGTTCACCGCCCTGCTGCAACCCGGCGACACCATCCTCGGCATGAGCCTCGATGCAGGCGGCCACCTGACCCACGGCGCTGCGCCCAACCAGTCGGGCAAGTGGTTCAATGCGGTGCAATACGGCGTGCGCAAGGAAGACAACCTGATCGACTACGACCAGGTCGAGGCCCTGGCCAAAGAACACCAGCCCAAGCTGCTGATCGCCGGTGGTTCGGCCGTGCCGCGCCAGATCGACTTTGCCCGGATGCGCGAGATTGCCGACATGGTCGGGGCCTACCTGCACGTGGACATGGCCCACTTCGCTGGCCTCGTCGCGGCGGGTCTGCACCCCTCGCCCTTCCCGCACGCGCACGTGGCCACGACGACCACGCACAAAACCCTGCGCGGCCCGCGCGGCGGCATGATCCTCACCAATGATGAGGCGCTGGCGAAGAAGTTCAACTCCGCCATCTTTCCCGGCATCCAGGGCGGTCCCCTGATGCACGTGATCGCCGCCAAGGCCGTCGCCTTCGGCGAGGCGCTTCGGCCCGAGTTCAAGTCCTACATCCAGCAGGTCATCACCAACGCGCAGGCGATGAGCGACCAACTGATCAAGGGCGGGCTCGACACCGTGACCCACGGCACCGACACCCATGTCCTGCTCGTGGACCTGCGGCCCAAGGGCGTCAAGGGCAACGCGACCGAGAAATCGCTGGGCCGTGCGCACATCACCTGCAACAAGAACGGCGTTCCGTTCGATCCGGAAAAACCCACCGTCACCAGTGGTATCCGCCTTGGCTCGCCCGCCGGCACGACGCGCGGTTTCGGCGAAACCGAGTTCCGGCAGATCGCCGACTGGATCGTCGAAGTCGTCGATGGGCTTGCCGCCAATGGCGAGGAAGGCAACAGCGACGCCGAGGCCAAGGTCAAGGCCGAGGTCGCGGATCTCTGCGCCCGCTTCCCGCTGTACCCGAACCTCTGATTTCGGTCTGAACGCACCTGGAACCCGCGTAAGCCCTTGCTCGCGCGGGTTTTTATATGATCCCCTGCCAGCGCAACGCGAACAGCACCAGCGCGCCCAGGATCAGCAGGTTGAACACCAGCCCGGCCAGCCAATGGATCAGCCGGCTGCGCCGCCGATCAGCCGCATCGATGGTATTCAGATGCGTCTCCAAAGCCTCGAACGCCTTTTCTACACGCGCCTCATCGACCTGGGTGGCCAACCGCGGATGCGACAGTTTCCGCTCCGCGTCCACAAGGTACCGGCCGTCTTCCCGGAGGCGCTTGGGCAATATCCGCCCGGCGCGGCGCAACCGCGTGCCAAGGGTCTTGCCCCGAAGCCCCAGCTTTTCGTAAAGCTGCTTTTCAAGCGCCTCGCGCCGTGTACCAAATTGTTTGCGATCAATCACTTAAGCCACCCCTCGGCAGCGCACATTAGGCGCAATTGAATGCGGGAGCAATGGCGTGTATTGGCTTGAGCCATGCTGAACGTCATTCACCACACCTCGGACGGCAATGCACCGCCGCTTCTCATCGCCCACGGGCTTTATGGCTCTGGGCGAAATTGGGGCGTCATCGCCAAGCGGCTGTCCCACCGTGGCCCGGTCATGGCCGTCGACATGCGCAACCACGGCACAAGTCCTTGGTTTTCCACGCATTCCTATCATGACATGGCCGCCGATCTCGTCGAGGTGATCGAGGCCGAAGCAGACGGGCCGATCGACGTGCTGGGCCATTCGATGGGCGGCAAGGCGGCGATGGTGCTGGCGCTGACCCGGCCCGACCTTGTGCACCGGCTGATCGTGGCCGACATCGCGCCGGTCAGCTATGGCCACAGCCAGGCTCAGTATATCGCCGCGATGCGCGGCGTGGACCTGTCGCAGGTCACCAAGCGGTCGGACGCCGAAGCACAGTTGAAAGGCGTCGTGGATGACCCGGCGCTGATCCCGTTTTTCACGCAATCGCTTGATGTAAAAGAGAAAAAATGGCGTCTCAACCTCGATGCGCTCGAGGCCGAGATGCCGAAAATCCTCAGCTTTCCCGAAATGGACAGCCGCTTCGACGGCAAGACGCTGTTCCTCTCCGGCGCGAACTCCGACTATGTCGCGCGGGAGTACCGAGCCCGCATCAAGGAGCTGTTCCCCGACGCCACCTTCATCAAGATCAAGGACGCGGGTCACTGGCTGCATGCCGAGCGGCCGCGGGAGTTCGAATCCGCCGTGCGCGGCTGGCTGGAAAATACCGCGTCGGTATAGCGTCGGTATCCGGGTGGTATCGCGTCGGTGCCGCGTCACCCGGCGCAGCGGGGATGGCAGGGCTGCTTCGCCTCGACCCGCGACGCTCACGGAGCCTGTGGCCGATTTGCGAAGATATGGTGAAATTTGATCGCCGCGCCGCCAGATATGGTTGACCGGCGGCAAACAGCGCTATATCGCAGAAGCACAGGTGTTAGACGCGGTAGCATCACTGACAACGGGGTCCGGCGGCCATTGGCCACGGACCCCGTTCGCATTCCGACCTACTGCCATTCGGCGCATCGGATGATGAAAAGGCGCCAGGTGCTCAGACGCGGTCCTTGCATCGCGGGGGTCACCCCGCACCCTGACGCCTTTGCCGAACCGACCACCCCAGGGGGCATCCGGCCCAGCTTTGCCGCAGGCCTCACAGAGGCCCTTGGCGATCCCGCCGCCGGAAGGCAGCGACACCGTTCCACACCCGTCGCCGGGCGTGGCCGCCTCAAGATCCGAAGACCTCCTGGCCACGGACAAGGGGCACGCCCCTGCCCGCCTGCATCGACCCGGCGATACGCGGTTCGTTCTGCCCCGAAGGACGTGAACGTTTCCGGCATCGGCCTGAGCCGGCTTGAGCGGTCGTTAAGGCCCAAAGGCCCCCGTTTCCACCCGCGCCGGCCCCGAGGGGCCTTTGCGACGCTGCGCTGGGTCAGCGACCCGTTGCAGTCATTCAAATGACACACCCGAAACCATGTTCGGGCAAGAAAAAACTATCGCGGCATCGAAATTTCTTGGGGATAACCTGTTGATATTGCGCCGGGAATTCCTGTGGATAAGTCTCGAAACCTTAATGTTTTGGCTGCTTTGCTCCGGGCTAACTGCAATCGTGACGGGAGCAGGTGCGCTTAGGCGGTTTCTGCAGTTGCAAATTTACCTTTTTTGGAAAATTGACTCAGAAATGCGCGACTCACGTGATATGCTGTCCGGACATATCACCAGGGTGGGGACCCATGTTTAAAACATCTTTGTGCGCCGCCACGGCGGCATTTCTCGTTATGGCCGACACTGCCAAGGCCGATACCTACATCCTCGTCAGCTGCTATCGCGGACCATGGAACGAAGTGATCTGGGACAAGGCGAACCCGAACTTCGTCGATTCGCTGGTCAGCGCGGGCTACAGCGAGCAGGAAGCGGCCAGCGTCGCGAACTACATCTGCCGCGACCCGCGTCTCGTGAATAATCCGATCGCCCTGGCGAAGGAAGTCCGTTCCGCAATGGCCAACGCGCCGCGTGGGTGAGGGACGGTCCGGACGCGGCTCTTCAAACCGTCCGGGCGACGGTTTGAAGCGCGAACGGGCGGAGCCTAGGGAATAGGCCGGGCGGTAACGCCCTGCGTCCGATTCGTGCCGCCGTAGGGTGGGTGAAAACCCACGCGTGCCGAACCGTTATGCCGGGTGGGTTTTCACCCACCCTACACGGTTTCTTAACCTCGGCGCGGAACGGTGGGCGCATGCCCAGGTATCGACGCCTCTATGTTCCCGGTGGGACGTACTTCTTCACCGTCACACTCGCCGACAGATCGGCGACGACCCTGACCGACGAGATAGGTCTTTTGCGGTCGGTCTATGCCTCCGTCACCGCGCAACATCCCCTGCATTGCGATGCCATGGTCGTTCTGCCGGATCACATTCATGCGGTCTGGACGCTGCCCCCAGGCGACGATGATTTTTCAACAAGGTGGAAAAAGGTCAAAGGTTTGTTTTTACGTCATTGTTCGGCGACCGGTTTCGCCAACCAGAGCAGGCGGCGGAAAGGCGAAAGAGGTATCTGGCAGCGGCGTTTCTGGGAACATGCGATACGCGATGATGCGGACTTTGTCGCGCATGTGAATTATTGCCATTTCAACCCGGTGAAACACGGATTGGTCGACCGCCCCGAGGATTGGCCCTATTCGACGATACATCGAGATATCCGCGCCGCCGCGTAGGGTGGGTGAAAACCCACGTGTTTTGGAACGTCGCGCCGCGTGGGTTTTCACCCACCCTACGGCTCAATTATCCATCTTGAGCGCCGAAATGAATGCCTCCTGCGGGATATCCACCTTCCCGAACTGGCGCATCTTCTTTTTCCCCGCCTTTTGCTTGTCCAAAAGCTTGCGCTTCCGGCTGGCGTCGCCGCCATAGCACTTCGCCGTCACGTCCTTGCGCAGGGCCGAGAGCGTCTCGCGGGCGATGACCTTGCCGCCGATGGCGGCCTGGATCGGGATCTTGAACATGTGGCGCGGGATCAGGTCCTTCAGCTTTTCGCACATCGCCCGGCCGCGCATCTCGGCCCGGTCGCGGTGGACCATCATGCTGAGCGCGTCCACCGGCTCGTCATTCACCAGCACCGACATCTTCACCAGGTTGTCCTCGCGGTAGCCTTCCAGCTGATAGTCGAAGGAGGCATAGCCCCGCGTCACCGATTTCAGCCGGTCGTAGAAGTCGAACACCACCTCGTTCAGCGGCAGGTCATAGACCGCCATCGCGCGGCTGCCTGCATAGGTCAGGTCCATCTGGATGCCGCGCCGGTCCTGGCAGAGCTTCAGCACGTCGCCCAGGAATTCGTCCGGCACCAGGATGGTGGCCTTGATCCGCGGCTCCTCGACATGGGCCACGGTCGAGGGGTCGGGCATGTCGGCGGGGTTGTGCAGGTCGATCTGCGTGCCGTCCTTCATGTAGACGTGGTAGATCACCGAGGGCGCGGTGGTGATCAGCTCGATATCGTATTCCCGCTCGATCCGGTCGCGGACCACCTCGAGATGCAGCAGGCCGAGGAACCCGCAGCGAAAGCCGAAGCCCAGCGCGGTGGAGCTTTCCATTTCGTAGCTGAAGGACGCGTCGTTGAGCGCGAGTTTCTCAATGGCGTCGCGCAGATCCTCGAACTCCGCCGAGTCCACGGGGAAAAGCCCGCAGAAGACCACCGGCTGCGACGGGTTGAAGCCGGGCAAGGGCTCGGGTGTCTGGTTCTTTTCCAGCGTGATCGTGTCGCCCACGCGGGTGTCGCGGACCTGCTTGATCGAGGCGTTGAGATAGCCGATCTCGCCCGGTCCCAGCTCCTTGACCGGTTTCATCGACGGGCGGTAGACGCCGATATCGTCCACGTCATAGGTGCCGCCGGTCTTCATCATGCGGATGCGGTCACCTTTCTTCAGGACCCCGTCGATGATGCGGACAATACAGATCACGCCCAGATACTGGTCATATTTGCTGTCGACCAGCATCGCCTTGAGCGGCGCGTCGCGGTTTCCCTTGGGCGGGGGCAGCAGGTTGACGATCGCCTCCAGCACCTCGCGGATACCCTCGCCCGTCTTGGCCGATACCGGGATCGCACCCGAGGCGTCGATGCCGATCACGTCCTCGACCTGTTCGGCGACGCGGTCGATATCGCTGGCAGGCAGGTCGATCTTGTTGAAGACCGGCACGATCTCGTGGTCGGCGTCGATCGCCTGATAGACGTTGGCCAGGGTCTGCGCCTCGACCCCTTGGGTGGAGTCCACCACCAGCAGCGAGCCCTCGACCGCCCGCATCGAACGCGAGACCTCGTAGGCGAAATCGACATGGCCGGGCGTGTCGATCAGGTTCAGCACGTAATCCTCGCCATCGAGTGCGGTATACTCGATGCGCACGGTGTTGGCCTTGATGGTGATGCCGCGCTCGCGCTCGATATCCATCGCGTCGAGAAGCTGTTCCTTCATGTCGCGGTCCGGCACCGTGTCGGTGGCCTGGATCAGCCGGTCGGCCAGCGTCGATTTCCCGTGGTCGATATGCGCCACGATGGAGAAATTGCGGATATGCGAAAGCGGTGTCATGCGCAGGGTATGTAGTGGATTTGGGAGGTGGTCAAGGTGGCTTGATCGCGCGGGACATCAGGGTGAAACGCCCTATGTCACAACACGGAACAGGAGGCGACCATGCATAACGAGACGACACTGACCGGCGTTCTGGTCACCGGCAAGGTGCAGGGCGTGAACTATCGCGGCTGGACGCAGAAAGAGGCCCGGGCACGTGGCCTGCGTGGCTGGGTCCGCAACGAGGAGGATGGCTCGGTCCGCGCCGTTCTGTCGGGGCCGGAGGAGGCCGTGGCGGACATGCTGCGCGCGATGGGAAAGGGCCCGCTGGCGGCGAATGTCGCGCGGGTGGAGCCGGAACCGGCCGAGGCACCGCAGCAGGACGGGTTCGAGATCCTGCGCTGAGCTGTCGGCCGCCTGTCCGGCGTCATCCCGGACTCGATCCGGGATCTCTCTGCCCCTGGGACCGCGCAGCTTATGCCGCGGAAACAGGCACCGCGCCATGCCGCGTCGTATCACCGGCCGTTCAACGCTGACTTTCCCACGCCATGCGCTACACTCCTCGCCAGGAGGTATCGCCGATGGTCCGACTTGCCCTGTTCCTCGCCGCTCTTGCAACACCTGCCGTCGCACAGGAGGCCGAGCGCAAGCCCAGCCATTGCCTCTCGATCGCGCAATCCGCGCCCGGCATCGACTTCGTGCACAAGGCCAGCTTCCGCGATCCGGTGCCGCAGGACCGGGTGCGCATCCATTACATCGCCCACGCCTCGTTCCTGATCCAGGCGCATTCCGGCACCAGCGCGGTCACGGATTTCACCGGCTTTATCGGCAACGTGGATTTCCTGCCCGATGTCGTGACGATGAACCACGCGCACGAAACCCACTGGACTCCCTTTCCCGACCCCGGCATCCCCAACGTCCTGCCCGGGTGGGGCGAAGAGCATGGCGCAGGCATCGACCACTATCTCGATCTGGGCGACATGGTCATCCGCAACGTCTCGACCGATATTCGCTCGCGCTATGGCGCGCCGGCCGAGCCCGAGGGCAACTCGATCTTCGTGTTCGAGACGGCGGGGCTGTGCATCGGCCACCTGGGGCACCTGCATCACATGCCGACCGACGAGCAATTCGCGGCCCTGGGCCGGGTCGATGTGCTGCTGGCGCCGGTCGATGGGGGCTATACCCTGCCCCTGCCCCGGATGATCGAGACTGTGAAACGCCTGCGGTCGTCGATCGTCATTCCGATGCACTGGTTCGGTGACGGCACGCTGCAAAGCTTTCTGAATGCGATGGAAGAGGAGTTCGCGGTCGTCCGGACAGAGGACAGCGCGCTCACCGTTTCGCTGGATACGCTTCCGGGGCAGCCCACAATCATGGTGCTGCGGCCCCGGTGGCTCCGCGAGCCGGAATGAGACCTACCGTTTCCGGTCGCGGCGCGAGCTCATCGGCTGGAACGCGACGCCGACATGCGCCTCGCAATAGGGCTTGCCGGATTGCACAGGCAGGCCGCAGAACCAGAAATCATGCGTCGCCGGATCGCCCACGGGCCATTTGCAGGTCCGCTCGGTCAACTCCATCAACGTCAGCCGCTTGGCCTTTTTCTCGATCTCGCTGACCTTGGCCAGCGCCTCGGGGTCGATCTCGTTCGCAGAAGGTTGCGGCGGCAGGGGCTGGCCCGCCGGGATGATCGCCTTGACGCGGCTCGCCGCGGCGGTGGGCGCGGGTTCTTCCTTGGGCTCGGGCTTTTTCGCCTCGGGCTTGGGCGCGGCGGGCTTGGTCTTGGCCGCCGCCGGTTTGGCCTTGGTGGCGGGCTTGGCCTTGGCCGGCGCCTCGGACGCGGCGGCGCCATTGCCCGACCCGCTGCGGTTCGACAGGCCAAGGCGGTGTACCTTGCCGATCACCGCGTTGCGGGTCACGCCGCCCAGTTCCTTGGCGATCTGGCTGGCCGACTGGCCCTCGCTCCACATCTTCTTCAGCAGTTCGACGCGCTCGTCACTCCAGGACATGAGCCACCTTTCATTGGTTCATCACGCCGCCGGTGCACCCGGGGGCGTGGTCTTTTTGTCAGTTGCCCTATTCTAATCACTGGGCGTTGAGTTACAAGGCACCGCGAGACGACAATCGAGGCCAAGATGCAGGAATTTCACGAAATGGGCAGCCGCCGCTTCGGGCGGGTCAACTGGCTTGGGCTGGCCACGCTGGCGCAGCGCGAAACCCAGCGGTTTCTTGCCGTCTGGACCCAGACGCTGATGGCGCCGCTGGCGACAGCCGGCCTCTTCCTGGTGATCTTTTCCATCGCCATCGGAGAGCGCCGGGGCGATGTGATGGGCGTGGATTTCACCACCTTCATCGCGCCCGGCATCCTGATGATGACGGTGATCCAGAACAGTTTCGCCAACACGTCCTCGTCCATCGTGATTTCCAAGGTGCAGGGCAATATCGTCGACACGCTGATGCCGCCCCTGTCGCCCGCCGAACTGGTGCTGGGCTATCTGGCCGGGGCCGTCGCGCGCGGCGTGCTGGTCGCGCTGGCCATCGCGGTGGGGCTGGCGCTGTTTCTGGGGATCGTGCCGGCGCATCCGCTGATCTGGCTGGGCTTCGTGACGCTGGGCGCGGCGTTTCTGGGCGCGCTTGGCATGGTGGCGGGGATCTTCGCGCAGAAGTTCGACCAGATGGCGGCGATCACCAACTTCATCGTCACGCCGCTCGCGTTCCTGTCCGGCACGTTCTACTCGGTCGAGGCGCTGCCCGGCGCGCTTTACACGATCAGCCACGTGAACCCGGTCTTCTACCTGATGGACGGGGGCCGGTACGGCATGATCGGCGTATCGGACAGCAGCGTGTCGGTGGGCGCGGCGATCGTGCTGATATCGACACTGGCTGTCTCTGCCCTGGCTTGGGCGCTCTTCCGCAAGGGCTATCGGCTGAAGGCGTGAGCGGGGCCATTTTCCGCGCGGAAAATGTTGGCGAAAATGCGCATTTTCGCGCGCCCCGTGGCGGCGGTCAGCCCTGGCCTGCCGGGCTGAGCGCGCAGACATGGCGCACCTTGCGCCCGTCGCGGAAATAGTCGTGCATCCCCCGCCTGTCCTCGCCCAGGATCATGTCGTGGTCGAGCCACGTGGCCTCGTAATTCAACGCCTCGGCCATGAAATCGGTGGCCTTGCGCGACGGGACGCCCACGACCGTGTGGCTGCGCCCCTCGACCTCGGACACCGCGTTCAGCGGGTTCGACACGTCTTCCTTCAGCACCTGTATCACGGCGTTGTCCAGCACGATGAACTCGCTGTCGATGATCACCAGCTTGGGCTGCAACGCGCGGATGAGCGACAACAGGCGGAAATGGTCCATCACATGGTAGAAGATGCCGTAAAGCGCCACCACGTCGAACTGCTCGCCCGCCGCGCCCCGCGCCTCGAGATCGGCGAAAAGATCGCCGCAGGTCAGGCGCACGCGGCGCTTGAAATCGGTCTCGGGGAAGGCGTCGAACCGCGCGACCAGTTCGGGCCGTGCCTCGACCCCCACGACTTCGGCCGCGCCGGCGGCGGCCAGCGCGTAGGACCACCGCCCGTCATGGGCGGCGAGGTCCAGCACGCGGGCGCCCTCGATCTGCGGCAGAAACGGGTCGATGATCAGCTTGTGACGCTGGTTCAGCCGATAGATCGTGGTCGCGTTGTCGTCATAGGGGGAAGCTCGGCCAGAAAGTCGAACAGTCCGCTCATCGGCACAGTTGCTCGGCGCGGTCCCCGTAAGCGCGATACGCCTTCCAGAAGGCCTCGTCCCGGCCCCGGTCCGACTGGCGGATTTCCTGCGCCTGGTGCGGGTCGCGGTAGAACGCGGCGGCGCGCCGCTGGTCGGACGGGTTCAGCGTCTGGTCCGCCACCGCCTGGATGCAGCCGCACAGCGCCTGCGAACGCGATTTGCGATCCGACGCCATGCAGGCGCTGGAAATCGGGCCTGACGCCATCGGGGCGGCCCGGCTGACCGCTCCGCTGCGCCCGTCGAAGCGGTCCGGCTGGCCGCATCCGGCAAGGCCGAATGCCATAAGGGTCATCAATAGCTTTTTCATCGGGACTGTCCTGCTCTGTCCTCGTGGGGCGGCGGGATCGCGGGTTTGCCCCGTCTTGGCCGCGCCGTTTCGTTAACCTTCAGTGGGCGCGATATTGCCCCATCGCCAGAGGTTTTTCAATTGAGTTGATACCGGCGGCGACGCTCAGTCCCGCGCCGTGTTCTGCTCGGGCGGTGTCGTCTCGTACTGGTCGCCGGGCGAGGTAAAGCGCGTCCACCGCGCCGGCAGAATCGAGCCCTCGGTCAGCGCGAGGTTTTCGCCCGTGGCCGGCATGAACCAGATCTCCATGCCGCTGTCGGCCCTGCCCAGTTCCCGCACCACGGCCCGGCGCGGGATGCGGATCTCGACGGCGGCCCCGTCGCGATAGGCCAGTCCGGTGCCCACGCAGGTGGCATCCTGCCCGATATAGTTCTGCGCGGGGGCAACCTCGTTGAAGACCCGCAGATCATGCAGCACCACCTGCCCGTTCACCGCCAGCGTCGCGGGCGCGAGAAGGTCGCGCACATGCGGGCGCACGTATGCGGTCAACCGCTCGCTTTGCGCCCAGACGCCACACAAGGCCAGTTGACCGTCGATGGCCCGGCGCGGCTCGACCGCCACGGTGATGCCGCCGCCGGTGGTGAACCCGCCGCCGCCCAGCGTGACATCCCCTGCCAGAGGCACGGTGTCGGGTGCCGCAACGGCAGAGCCCGACACCGAAACTGCGGCCAATGCGGCGATCATAAAGGCGCGGAATGACATGATGCGGCTCTCCGTTGCATTTCGCGTGAGTCTACGCAGCACCAAGCCACTCTTCAACAGGCGTGCACGCACCTTTGCGTGAAACCGCGCGTGCGCTTTCGAAAAAAATTTCGGGCGCGGCGAAACTTCCCGAAGCGGTCTTTCGTGTCTTGGGTCAAGCACCGGCCAGAAAGGTCGGTTGCCCGACATAGTAACGAAGAGAGGACCACAATGTATACTCGTACCATCACCGCCGTTTCCGCCCTGTCGCTGCTGGGCACTGCCGCGTTTGCGCAAAGCGAAGGCGCGGACATGGGTTTCGCGCTGGCCAATGACGGCATGACACTCGTTTCCATGGCCGATATCACGTCGCCAACCGACGTGCAGACCATGGACCTCTCCGAGGCGCTGGACGCCATCGCGTGGCGCCCGGTCACCGGCGAACTTCTGGGCTTCAAGAACGGCAAGGTCGTCACCATCGACCCCGCCAGCGGCGAGATGACCGATCTCGAGGCTTCGTTCAACGAAGATGCCATGGTCGCCGACGGCTCGAAGGTCGCCTTCGACTTCAACAACAAGATCGACGCCGTGCGCGCCGTCTCGTCCGGCGAAGACAACCTGGTCTACTTCCCGACCGACTTCAGCGATGGCGAGAAGGCGGGCAAGGTCGTGCGTGTCACCGATCTGGCCTATGCCGAGGGTGACGCCAATGTCGGCGCCGATCCGATGATCTATGCCAACGCCTATACCAACGCGATCAATGGCGAGACCGCCGGCAGCACGTTCCAATATGCGCTCGACGCCGAGACGGACTCGCTCGTGAGCCTGGCCAACAACGAAGGTACGCTGGAAACCATCGCAGAGGTCACCGTCGACGGCGAAGCCGTGGACCTGAGCGACTGGGGCGGGTTCGACATCATGTCGCCGTCCGAGGGCGAGGACATGGCCTATGCCATCCTGCAGATGGAAGGCGCCGAAAACGCTGGCTTCTACACCATCGACCTGGAAACCGGCGAGGCCACGATGGAAGCCGACCTGGGCATGGGCGGCTTCACCGCGCTGGCCATCGCACAGGCGCGCTAAGCCAAAGGTTGCGTAGCGAGTTCTCTTTTGAGTTCGTAACGAGTGATGAGGGGGGCCTTCGGGCTCCCCTCTTTTTATGCGTTGCCGATTTGAGCCGCGGGATTGCCAGACCGCGGGGTGGCGACCGGCAGTTGTTCAGGGCACTTTATCCCTGAAACATCCGCGAAACTTCCAATCGAGGCGCTGACTGCAACCAATCGCCAGCCCGGGGGGCGGTCTGGCGATCGCGCGGCGGCGCGGCAAGGCCGCGCCTTTATTCCGCGCGAAGGATCATTTGGCCGTCGCGGCGGGGTCAAACCCCGCCCTACCCCACATCCGTCCGACCGCGCCGGTCGCCTCGCAGCGCGGCGTAAAGCACATGCGTCCGCCAGCGCCCCGCGATCTGCAAATAACTTTGCGCCACGCCCTCGTACTTGAACCCGCAGCTTTCCAGAAGCCGCCGCGACGGCGCGTTTTCCGGCAGGCAGGCCGCTTCCAGCCGCGACAGGTCCAGCCGCTCGAACGCATAGTGCGACACCGCCTGCAATGCCTCGCGCATGTACCCCATCCGCGCATAGGGTTGGCCGGTCCAGTAGCCTAGGGTGCCCGACTGCGCGGGGCCGCGGCGGATATTGTCCAGCGTGATAGCCCCCACCAGCCTGTCGTCGTCGCGGCGGAACAAAAACAAGGGCACCGCCGAGCCTGAGGAGATCGACCGCTGCGACCAGTAGACCCGGTTGGCGAACCCCTTGCGCGACAGGTGGTCGGCGGCCCATTGCGGCTCCCACGGGGTCAGGAAATCGGCGCTGCTTTCGCGCAGGGAAGACCAGTCGCGGAAGTCGGTCAGGACGGGCTGACGCAGGGTCAGGCGCTCCGTCTCGATCCGGATCTTCCGGCGTGGCAGGAACATCAGGCGGCGCGCCTTTCCTGCAAGGTCTGCAACGATGGCGCATGGCTGACGGGGCCGTAAAGCGCCAGCGCGGCGGGCGCTTGCGTTGCGATCACCTCGGCGTGGGATTTGAGGTCCTTCAGCGTGACCGCGTCGATCCGCTCGACCACCTCGTCAAGGTCCGGCACCCGGCCCCAGATCTGCATCATCCGCGCCGACCGCTCGGCCCGGTTCGACGGGCTTTCCAGCCCCATCAGCAGGCCCGCCTTCATCTGTGCGCGCGCCCGGTCCAGCTCGGCCTGGCTGAAATCTTCGGCGGCGCGCTTCATCTCGTCCACCGTCAGCCGCCCGAGGCTCTCCATCTCCTCCGCCGAGGTACCGGCATAGATCGTCAGCATCCCGGTATCCGAATAGGCCCCGGCCTGCGCAAAGATCGTATAGCACAGCCCGCGCCGCTCGCGGATCTCCTGGAACAGGCGCGACGACATCGAGCCGCCCAGCGCCGAGGCGTAGATCTGCGCGGTGTGAATGTCGGGGCTGGTGTAGTTGGAACTCTCGAACGCCATGGCGAAATGCGCCTGTTCCAGCGTGCGCACGGTGCGCGTCTCGCCACCGGCGAATTTGGCGGAAGGCGGCGCGATGGTGTTGGAGGGCTGCATGTCGCCAAACGCCTCTTCGGCCAGCTTGACCAGCGCGTCGTGATCCACGGCACCGGCGGCGGACAGGATCATCTGCCCCGGGCGATAGCGCTGATCGACGAACCGCGTCAGGTCAGTGCGGGAGAAACCGCGCACCCGGTCCTCGGGGCCCAGGATGGTGCGGCCCAGCGGATGGTTGGGATAGGCCTGCTCCTGCAACCAGTCGAAGATGATGTCGTCGGGCGTATCCAGCGCCTGTCCGATCTCCTGAAGGATCACGCCGCGCTCCACTTCGATCTCGCGCGCATCGAAGACAGGGTTGCGCAGAATGTCGGACACCACGTCCAGCGCCAGCGGCACGTCGTCGGCCAGCACGCGGGCGTAATAGGCCGTCACCTCGCGGCTGGTATAGGCATTGATATAGCCGCCCACATCCTCGATCGCCTCGGCAATCTCAAGCGCGTTGCGCCGCTTGGTGCCCTTGAAGGCCATGTGTTCGAGGAAATGCGCGATGCCGTTCTGCGCGGCGTCCTCGTGCCGGGCGCCGGCGAGCACCCACACGCCGATGGCGGCCGATTGCAGGCCGGGCATGTGTTCGGTGACGATGCGAAATCCGTTGTCGAGAGTGGTCAGGTTGACGGTCAATTCGGGATGCGGTCCTTGATGAGGGTTTCGATGGCGGCAAGGTCGTTTTCGACCCGTGTCACGCGTTCCGACCGCTCATACAGGTCGGCCATGCGGTCGGGCAAGGGGGGATGTTGGCCGCTGGCCTCTTCCACCGCCGCCGGGAATTTCGCGGGATGCGCCGTGGCCAGCGTGATCATCGGGGTGGCCGCGTCGCGCATTTCCTCGGCCACCTTCACGCCCACGGCGGAATGCGGGCACAGAAGTTCGCCGGCGGCGTTCCACGTCTCCAGGATCGTCGCGCGGGTCTCGTCCTCGTCGCTGCGGCCCGAGGCGAAGCTCTCCTGCAGCGCCTCCAGCGCGCCCTGGCTGACCGAAAAGCCGCCCGCCTTCAGCTCGTCCATCAGCTGGCCCACCGCCGCGCCGTCCTGATCATAGGCATAGTAAAGCGCCCGCTCGAAGTTGGAACTGACCTGGATATCCATCGACGGGCTGATCGAGGGGATCACGCCGTCGGGCTTGTATTCCGAAGTGGTCAGGCAGCGGTGCAGGATATCGTTCTGGTTGGTGGCCACGATCAGCCGGTCGATGGGCAGACCCATGCGCTTGGCGATGTAGCCCGCGAAGATATCCCCGAAATTGCCGGTGGGCACGGTGAAACTGACCTTGCGCTCGGGCGCGCCCAGCGACACGGCGGAGGTGAAGTAATACACCACCTGCGCCAGCACGCGCGCCCAGTTGATCGAGTTCACGCCGGCCAGCCCCACCGCGTCGCGGAACTCGAAATCGTTGAACATGTCCTTCACCCGGGCCTGGCAGGCGTCGAAATCGCCGTCGACGGCAATGGCGTGCACGTTGTCCTCGACAGGCGTGGTCATCTGCCGGCGCTGCACCTCGCTGACGCGGCCATGGGGGTAGAGGATGAAGACATCCACCTTGTCCAGCCCCCGGAACGCCTCGATCGCCGCCGAGCCGGTATCGCCCGAAGTGGCCCCCACGATGCACACCCGGTCGCCCGAGCGTTTCAGTGATGCCTCGAACAGCTGGCCGATCAGTTGCATCGCGAAATCCTTGAACGCCAGTGTGGGGCCGTGGAACAGTTCCAGCAGGAAATGCCCGGCATCCAGCTGTTTCAGGGGCGCCCGTGCGGCATGGCCGAACCCGGCATAGGTCTTGGCGATGATGGCGCGGAACTCGTCGTCAGTAAAGGCGTCGCCGATGAAGGGCCGCATGATGCGGAACGCCGCCTCTTCGTAACTGACCCCGTGCAGCGCCTTGATGTCGTCCGCCGACAGCGGCGGGATGCTCTCGGGCAGGTACAGCCCTCCGTCCCGCGCCAGCCCGGTCAGCATGGCTTCCTCGAAACTCAGCACGGGGGCGTTGCCACGGGTCGAGATGTATTTCATCGGTCCAGTCCTTTTTCGGCGCCGCGGTCGCGGAAGATGTAGAAGCCGGTCATGCCCAGCCAGATGGCCGCCAGCGAGAACCACGTGATCGCGTATTGCAAGTGATCGTTCGGAATATGCGCGGTGTCCACCGGCAAGGGCGTCACGGCGTCCTCGGGTTGCGACAATTCACGTGCAACCAGCAGCACCGGCTCGGTCTCCAGCACCTCTGCCATCTGGCCCAGGTCCCGTGCGAACCACGTGTTGCCCGCGACATCGTTCTCGGGCGTCGAGCTGTTGCGGTCGTCGGGCCAGTGCAGGTTGCCGGAAACGGTCAACTCACCTTCCGGCGGCCCCGGCAACGCATCGCTTTGCCGGATAAAGCCGCGATCCACCAGAATGCGCCGCCCCGCCTCGGTGACGAAAGGCGAGATCACCAGGTACCCCGCGCCGACCTGCTTGCGGCTGACCAGCACGCGCAGCGCGCCATCGCCGAACTGCCCGGTGACAGCGACCGGCAGGTACCTGTCGGCCTCGGGTTCGAAACTCTCGGGCAGCGCCACCGGCTCGGCGGCGATCCGCGTCTCGATCCGGGACAGGATGCCTTGCTTCCACTCCAGCCGCTGCATCTGCCACACGCCCAGCCAGATCAGCACGGCCGCGCCGGCCAGGCCGAAGATCAGCGGAAGTACCAGGTTTCTTTGCATGACGCCCCATGTGACGCGAAAATGCGGAAGGAACCCCCTCCGCATCTTCCTCTGGCTTCAAATATCCCCGCCGGAGGCAGAGAATTTTCGTACGAAAATTCTTCAGCCGCCCCAGATATAGACCGCGGCGAAGAGGAACAGCCACACCACGTCGACGAAGTGCCAGTACCAGGCGGCGGCCTCGAATCCGATGTGTTTCTCAGGTGTGAAGTGCCCCCGCATCAACCGCATCAGGCAGACGAACAGGAAGATCGTGCCGATGACCACATGCGCGCCGTGAAAGCCGGTCGCCATGAAGAAATTGGCGCCATAGATATTGCCCGAGAACCCGAAGGCCGCGTGGCTGTACTCGTAGGCCTGCAGCCCGGTGAAGATCACACCGAGGGCGATGGCGATCGTCAGGCCCCACTTGACGTCGTCGCGGTTGTTTTCGTGCACAAGCGCGTGGTGCGCCCAGGTGGCGGCCATGCCCGAGCACAGCAGGATCAGCGTGTTGATCAGCGGCAGGTGCCAGGGGTCGAAGGTCTCGATCCCCGCGGGCGGCCAGACGCCATCGGTGATCGGGGACATCTCGCCCATCGGATAGATGGCGTGCTTGAAAAAGCTCCAGAACCAGGCGGCAAAGAACATGACCTCGGACATGATGAACATGATGAAGCCATAGCGCAGACCGATCCGCACCACCGGCGTGTGATCGCCGGCATGGCTTTCCTTGATCGTGTCGGCCCACCAGCCGAACATCACGTAGGCGACGCCCACGAAGCCGGCCAGCAGCATCCACGGCCCGCTGCCGTGGAAGAACAGGACCGCGCCGAACAGCATGACGAACCCGGCCAGTGCGCCAAGCAACGGCCAGATTGAGGGGTTCAGAATGTGATAGTCGTGATTTTTTTCATGTGCCATCTGGCTTGGTCCCTCGTCGGTGGCTCTCAGTTCACGTTATTATCAGGTGTCGCGCCCTTGTCGAGCGCAGCCTGCGTTTCGTCTTCGGGCAGGTCGATCTCGTAGAACGTATAGCCCAGTGTGATGGTTTTCGTGTACTTCGCGTCGCGGTCGTCGACAATCTCCGGATCGACGAAAAACGTCACCGGCATCTGCACGCGCTCGCCCGGTTGCAGCACCTGCTGCTCGAAGCAGAAGCAGTCGATCTTGGTAAAGAACCCGCCCGCCTCGAATGGCGTCACGTTATAGCTGGCCGATCCCGCGACAGGCTTGTCGGTGGGGTTGTACGCCTCGTAGAAGGCAAGGCCCGTCTCGCCGATGCGGATCTCCATCTCGCGCTGCACGGGCTTGAATTCCCACGGGAAGCCACGCTCGTTGCTGGCGTCGAAACGCACCTTGATGGTGCGGTCGAGGATCTCGTCCGAGCCCAGAGCGGCCACATTGGTTTCGCCGCCATAGCCGGTGACCCGGCAGAACCAGTCGTAAAGCGGCACCGAGGCCCAGGCCAGCGCGCCCATCGTGACCCCCACAGCCACCAGCTGCATCACCGTCTTGGTGTTCCGGTCCATCGCCATCAGTTCGCCTCCTCTGTCGTTACCGCGAAGTCGTCGTCGGAAACCTTGGCAATGGTCAGCCCGAAGACAAGCGCGACGAAAGCCGCCAGAACCAGACCAAGGCCGAGGTTGCGCGAAAAGCGGCGCTTGTGCATTTCATGCTGGCGCGACAGCGACATGGCTTACCACCCTCCCAGGCCGTAAGGCGCCAGAAGCGCCTCGGCGGCAATCGCGCCGAAATGGGCAAAAAGGTACAGCAGCGACGCCTTGAAGAACTTGCGCTCGGCAAGGTACTTGTCGGCTTCCGAGGCGGCCTCGTCCCGGCGCCAGATATCCACGGCGCCCTTGAGGAAGTTCAGGTTCAGCACCACGGCGACGGCGAGGTAGAGCGGCCCGCCCACGCTGGTGAACCCCAGCCCGATGGCGAGTGCGGCGAGCAGCACGGTATAGACGAGGATATGCACGCGGGTCGACCGGCGGCCGTGGGTCACGGTCAGCATCGGCACCTGTGCGTTGTCGTAATCCATCTTGGTGAACAGCGCCAGGGCCCAGAAATGCGGCGGCGTCCACATGAAGGTCAGGCAGAACATCAGCACCGCCTCGACCGAGACCGAGCCGGTGGCCGCGGCCCAGCCGATCATCGGCGGAAAGGCCCCTGCGGCGCCGCCGATCACGATGTTCTGCGGCGTCCAGCGTTTCAGCCACATGGTGTAGATCACGATGTAGAAGAAGATGGTGAAGGCCAGCAGGCCGGCCGCCAGCAGGTTGGTCGCCAGTCCCAGCATCACCACGGCGAAACCCGACAGCGCGATTCCGAAGGCGAATGCCTCGTCCCGTGTCACCTTGCCTGCCGGAATCGGGCGCTTGGCCGTGCGTTTCATCACCGCGTCGATATCGGCGTCCCACCACATGTTGAGCGCGCCCGACGCGCCCCCGCCCACGGCGATGAACAGGATCGCGGCAAAGCCGACCACCGGATGTACCGAAACCGGCGCGGCGATCAGGCCGACGAATGCCGTGAACACGACCAGCGTCATCACCCGCGGCTTCAGGAGCGCGAAGAAATCGCCGAAGGTGGCCTCGTCCTCGAGACCCTGGACCTTGCTGGTGTTGAGACTTGCGTCGCTCATGTCGTCTCCGAAACACGGGACGCGCCCGGGGGCGCATCCTGCGGGGGATGGCATGGGGCGCGCCATGGCGCACCCCGGCTGTCTTTTACTCGGCGGCGGCCAGCTTCACCCGATCGGGAAGCGTCGACGGATCGCCGGCGTATTCCTCGATCGCGCCTTCGAGCCATGTGTCATAGTCTTCCTGGCTGACCACCTTGACCGTGATCGGCATGTAGGCATGCGCCTGGCCGCAAAGCTCGGAACATTGGCCGAAATAGACGCCTTCCTTTTCGGCGGTGAACCAAAGCTGCGCGATCCGGCCGGGAACGGCGTCCTGCTTCACGCCGAAGGCCGGGATGGTCCAGCTGTGGATCACGTCCGCGCCGGTGACCTGCATCACGACCGTCTGGCCCACGGGCACGACGACGGCGGTGTCGGTGGCCAGCAGGAACTCGTCCTCGGAATAGCCGGCCTCTTCCAGCTGCGCGCGCACGTCGTCGGTCAGACGGTTGTCGCCGCCGGTGGCCGGTGCGCCGATCATGTAGCTGTCGAAGGCGAAATCGTGGTCCATGTATTCATAGCCCCAGAACCACTGGTAGCCGGTGACCTTGATGTTGATGTCGCCCTCGGGAATTTCCTGCTGCTTGAACAGCACCGGCAGCGAGAACGCGGCGATGAAGACCAGGATCACGATCGGCACCACTGTCCACGCCACCTCGATCGGCGAGTGGTGGGTAAAGCTGGCCGGGTTCGGGTTGGCCTTCTTGTTGAAGCGCACGATGCAATAGCCCAGCAGCGCACATACGAAAATGGTGATCGCGGCGATGATCACCAGAACCATGCCGTCAAGCCAGTGAAGGTCGCGCGCAAGCTCGGTTGCCGCCGGTTGGAAGCCCGTCGCGCCCGGTTCGGGCTTGCCGATGACCTCGAGGTTGTCCTGTGCCATTGCCGGAAGCGCCGTTGCGGCGGCCGCGACGGACGCCAGAAAGCTGGTGAATTTGCGCATGTTGCACCCTGATCCCGTTAGTTCGGTTTTGTCTTTGCAGAACGTTCCAAGGCGCACGCCATGGAATCCCGTTGTTTCCGGGCCGTAAATAACAATATTCTTACGGGGCGCACAAGGAAATGCGTTGCGGCAAACGGACGCTTATAAAACCGTTAAAATATTGGCGTTTCAGGCGCCGGGAGCAGGAGCAAGCAGATGACATCAGACGTTTTTCGCCCCTTCGAGACCCAGATCGAGCGCGAGGCGGCGCTGGCCAAGCTGCGCGAGGCCGTGGCCGGGGCGGATGACGGCGAGCTCTTCTTTGAGCGTCGTCGCGCGGAATCGCTGGTGTTCGACGATGGCCGGGTCAAGACCGCTTCCTACGACGCGGGCCAAGGGTTCGGACTGCGCGCCGTGCGGGGCGAGGTGGCAGGCTATGCCCATTCGTCCGAGATTTCCGAGGCCGCAATGGGCCGCGCCGTCGAGACCGCCCGGCTTGCCGTGGGCGAGGGCGGCGGCACGATGGCCGACGCCCCTGCGGCCACCAACCGGCGGCTCTATTCCGACGCCGACCCCATTGCCGGGCATGAGTTTCCCGTCAAGCTCGACACCCTGCGCGAGATCGACGCCTACCTGCGCGACATGGACCCGCGCGTGGTGCAGGTGACCGCCACCATCGCCGCGTCCCTGCAAGAGGTCGTGATCCTGCGCGCCGACGGTCACGAGGTCTCCGACACCCGCCCCATGACGCGCCTCAATATAAGTGTCATCGTCGAAAAGGACGGCCGCCGCGAAACCGGTAGCGTCGGCGGCGGCGGGCGCGTCATGCTCGACGGGCTGATCGCACCCGAAGACTGGCAGGCCAAGGCGCGCGAGGCGCTGCGCGTGGCACTGGTCAACCTTGAGGCCGAGGCGGCGCCGGCGGGCGTGATGGACGTGGTCCTCGGCCCCGGCTGGCCCGGCATCCTGCTGCACGAGGCCATCGGCCACGGGCTGGAGGGCGATTTCAACCGCAAGGGCAGTTCCGCCTTCGCCGGCCTGATGGGCCAGCGCATCGCCGCTCCCGGCGTCACCGTGCTGGATGACGGCACCATCCCCGACCGCCGCGGCAGCATCACCGTCGATGACGAGGGCACGCCCTCGGGCAAGAACGTCCTGATCGAGGACGGCATCCTCGTGGGTTACATGCAGGACCGCCAGAACGCCCGCCTGATGGGGGTCGAGGCGACCGGCAACGGGCGTCGCCAAAGCTATGCCCACGCGCCCATGCCGCGCATGACCAACACCTACATGCTGGGCGGCGACGCCACGCGGGACGAGATCGTGGCGGACCTCAAGGACGGGATCTATGCCGTGGGCTTCGGCGGCGGGCAGGTCGACATCACCAACGGCAAGTTCGTCTTTTCCTGCACCGAGGCCTACCGCGTGAAGAACGGCAAGATCGGCGCGCCGGTCAAGGGCGCCACCCTGATCGGCGACGGTGCGACCGCGCTGCAACAGATCCGGGCGCTTGGCAACGACATGGCGCTCGACCCCGGCATGGGCAATTGCGGCAAGCAGGGTCAATGGGTGCCCGTGGGCGTGGGCCAGCCCACCGTGATGATCGGCGGGCTGACCGTGGGCGGCTCGCAGGCGGGGAGTTGAGCGACGCGTCCGCGAAACGCCGCGCGACACAAGCTCCAGGGGGCCGCAATAAAATGACCGACCCGACCGGAAATCTCGACACCGACGCCCTCCGCGCTTTCGGCAAGGACGTCGATTTCGGCCGCACCGCCAGCGATTACGCCACCCATCGCGCCGGCTTCCCGCCTGCCTTTTTCGAGCTTCTGACACAGCGCGGCTGGGCCGGCCCCGGCCAGACCGCCGTCGATCTGGGCTGCGGCACCGGCACCGTCGCGCGCGGGCTGGCGGCGCTTGGGCTCGAGGTCACAGCCATCGACCCCGCGCAGCCGCTGCTCGACGAAGCCGTGAAACTCGACACGGCTGCGGGCGTCGAAATCACCTACAAGACAGGCACGGCCGAGGCGACGGGCCTTGCGTGCGGCGTGGCCGATCTCGTCACGGCTGGGCAATGCTGGCACTGGTTCGACCGATCCGCCGCCGCAGCAGAGGTCGCGCGGCTGCTGCGCCCCGGCGGGCGGGCGGTGATCGCCCATTTCGACTGGCTCCCCTTGCAAGGCAACGTGGTGGCGGCGACCGAGGCGCTGATCCTGCGCCACAATCCCGACTGGGCCGGCGCGCACGGCAGCGGGATCTATCCGGCATGGCTGACCGATCTCGCGCAGGCGGGCTTCACCGCGCTGGAGTCGGCCTCGTTCGACCTCTGCCAGCGCTACACGCACGCCGCCTGGCGCGGGCGCATCCGGGCCAGCGCCGGCGTCGCCGCCTCGCTCGACGCCGCGGCGACCGCGCGATTCGATGCCGACCTCGCCGCGCTCCTGGAACGAGACTTCCCGGGCGATCCCATGGCGGTTCCGCATCGGGTCTGGCTGGCCACCGGCGTGCGGGGCACCTGAAACACGTCCGTTGCCGGTGTCCTGCGGACCCTGCGCAGCAGCCCGAAACCCCATGGCAAAAGCGTCTTTCCGCCCCGCGATCGGAATTTCTTCAGACGATAAGGGTTTGGTTTACTCCCTATTAACCAACCGCGCGTATCACTGAGGCTGCAATCAGGCGAAGTCACGATGTCCGAGGAACTACATCCTTCCACTCACCCCCAACTCCCACCCACCACGGAAGATGATCGGGTAGCGTGGCTTCGTCTGTTGCGTTCCCGCCGGGTCGGGCCGGCGACGTTTCACAGGCTGATGAACGAACATGGCAGCGCCCAAGCCGCGCTCGAGGCCCTGCCCGAAGTCGCCCGTGCGGCCGGGGTAGAGAACTATGAGCCCTGCCCCGTCGGCGTGGTCGAGGCCGAGTTGAAGGCCGGCGCCGCCATCGGCGCCCGGTTGATCTTCATGGGCGCACCCGATTATCCCCCCCTGCTGGCGGACAACTCCGACGCACCGCCCTTCCTGTGGGCCATCGGACAGGGTGCGCATCTGCTCGACCGGCCCATGGTGGCGCTCGTCGGCGCCCGCAACGCCTCGTCGCTGGGCCTGCGCATGGCCAAGGCGCTGGCGGGCGTGCTGTCGGAACAGGGGCATGTCGTTGTCTCCGGCCTCGCTCGCGGGATCGACGCGGCCGGGCATCTGGCATCGCTCGACCACGGCACGGTCGCCGTTGTCGCGGGCGGCGTCGACGTGAAGTATCCCGCCGAGAACACCAAGCTGGCCGAGGATATCGCTGTCACCGGCCTGCGCCTGTCCGAACACCCCCCGGGATGGTTCCGCAGGCGCGTCACTTTCCGGCCCGCAACCGTATCATCAGCGGGCTGGTTCGGGCCGTCGTCGTGGTCGAGGCCGCGGCGAAATCCGGCTCGCTGATCACCGCGCGCACCGCGCTCGACCAGGGGCGCGACGTGCTGGCGGTGCCGGGTCACCCGTTCGATGCGCGCGCCGCGGGCTGCAACATGCTGATCCGCGACGGTGCCACGCTGGTGCGCAATGCCGACGATGTGCTGGCCGCCCTGCCGGCCCCGTCACAACCCGTCCCGCCCCCACAACCGGAACTGCGCCTCGCGCCGCCGCCCGAAAAGCGCAGCCTGGCCGAAACCGCCCGGCTACATACCGACATACTGAACCGTCTCGGCCCGGCACCGCTGGCCGAGGACCAGCTGATCCGCGACCTCTCCGCGCCCGCCGCTCAGGTTTCGCCCGCGCTCACCGATCTGGAGGTCACCGGCAAGATCACGCGCCATCCCGGCGGCCTCGTCTCCCGGACCTGATGCAGCCTCAGTCAAAGGGCGCACAGGCCCCCGGCGTCACCGCGCGATACTCCCTGCACAATGGCTCCCACGACCACCACGCGTCGGTCGCGCCGAAGCTGTAATGCACCGCGACCCAGGTATCGCCCGATTTCTTGTAGAGAACGAAAATCTCCGAAATGTCGAAGCTGCCATCCTCCTCGCCGCGCGCCACGGCGGGCGTTTGCCTCGGGTCGATCGCCCCTCCGCCCGGACGCTGCGCCTTCAGCCCGGCAAAGGCCACGTTTCCCTCGCGGCGCAGGTCATGCACCACAAACTGCACCGGCGCGCCCAGTTTCCACTCGGCGATGGGCCTAATCGCATCCATCAATGCACCGCGCGTCGCGCTGCCCCGCGCCGGCTCCTCCCACGCGGCGGCGGACCCTGCCAGCATCACGAGCAGCATGGTGAAAAGGGATCTCGGCATGACATCCTCCGTCGCTGCATCCACATAACGCCGTCCTGCCGGGATGAACAAGCCCCGGGATACCCCGCATTGACAATCCCCATTGAGACACCACATGTTGCGCCGCCATGGGGCCGGGCCGAGTCGCCTGCCCCGTTTTTCAGACCACAGGAGTGTTCATGCCAGTCGTTGTTGTCGAATCCCCGGCCAAGGCCAAGACGATCAACAAGTATCTGGGCAAGGACTATACCGTGCTGGCCTCCTACGGCCACGTGCGCGACCTGCCGGCCAAGAACGGCTCGGTCGATCCCGACCAGGATTTCGAGATGACCTGGGAGGTCGGCAATGACAGCAAGAAACACATCAAGGCCATCGCCGACGCGCTGAAGGATGACAATTCGCTGATCCTCGCCACCGACCCCGACCGCGAGGGCGAGGCGATCAGCTGGCACCTGGAAGAGGCGTTGCGCAAGCGCCGCGCCATCAAGAAGGACACCGACGTCAAGCGCGTGGTGTTCAACGCCATCACCAAGACCGCCGTCACCGAGGCGATGCAGAACCCGCGCGAGGTGGACGCGCCGCTGGTCGAGGCCTATCTCGCCCGCCGCGCGCTCGATTACCTCGTGGGCTTCAACCTGTCGCCGGTGCTCTGGCGCAAGCTGCCCGGCGCGCGCAGCGCGGGGCGGGTGCAATCGGTCTGCCTGCGACTGATCGTCGAGCGCGAGATGGAGATCGAGGCGTTCAACCCGCGCGAATACTGGAGCGTGAAGGCACTTCTGACCACGCCCCGGGGCCAGGAGTTCGAGGCGCGGCTGGTCAGCCTCGCCGGGGACAAGCTGGACAAGTACGACCTGGAAAATGCCACGCAGGCCGAAATGGCTCAGCAGGCCGTCGAGAGCCGCGACCTGACGGTCACGAGCGTCGAAGCCAAGCCCGGCAGCCGCAACCCCAGCCCGCCTTTCATGACCTCCACCCTGCAACAGGAAGCCAGCCGCAAGTTCGGCATGGGCGCCCGGCAATGCATGAGCGCGGCCCAGCGCCTGTATGAGGCCGGACACATTACGTATATGCGGACAGACGGGATCGACATGGCCCCCGAGGCCGTCGAGGCCGCCCGCGATGCCATCGGCGAGCGCTTCGGCAAGGAATACGTGCCGTCCTCCCCGCGCATCTACAAGAACAAGGCCAAGAACGCGCAGGAAGCGCACGAATGCATCCGCCCCACCGAAATGACGCGGGACGTCGACAGCCTGAAGCTCAGCGAGCCCGACCAGCGCAAGCTGTATGACCTGATCTGGAAGCGCACGCTGGCCTGCCAGATGGAAGGCGCGCGGCTGGAACGGACCACCGTCGAGATCGGCAGCCGCGACGGTCAGGTCGGCCTGCGCGCCACGGGCCAGGTCGTGCTGTTCGACGGATTCCTGCGGGTCTACGAGGAAGGCCGTGACGATGCGGTCGTCGATGATGACGACAAGCGCCTGCCGCAGATGTCCGAAGGCGACAAGACCGACAAGCGCTCGGTCACCCCCGAACAGCATTTCACCCAGCCCCCGCCCCGCTATACCGAGGCGACGCTGGTCAAGCAGATGGAAGAGCTCGGGATAGGCCGCCCCTCGACCTATGCCAGCATCGTCACCACCATCCAGGAGCGTGAATATGTCCGCAAGGACAAGAACCGCCTGATCCCCGAGGACAAGGGCCGGATCGTCACGATCTTCCTGCTCAACTTCTTCCGCAAATACGTGGGGTACGAATTCACCGCCAACCTCGAAGAAGAGCTGGACGTGATTTCGGCCGGCGACGCCAACTATAAAAAGGTGCTGGCGGATTTCTGGCGCGATTTCCACACCGCGGTCGAGGAAGCCTCCGAGCTGCGCATCGCCGAGGTGCTCGACAAGCTGGACGAGGTTCTGGCCCCGCAACTCTATCCCCCGCGCGAGGACGGATCCGATCCGCGCATCTGTCCCAAATGCGGCGAGGGGCGCCTGCACCTCAAGACCTCGCGCACCGGCGGCTTCGTCGGCTGCGGCAACTATCCCGAATGCACCTATACCCGCCCCATCGCCGGCGAGGGCGCCGAGGGCGACGAGCGTCTGCTGGGCGAGGATCAGGGCGACGAGATCTGGCTGAAGTCCGGCCGCTTCGGCCCTTACGTGCAGCGCGGCGAACCCACGCCCGAAAACAAGAAGCCGCCCCGCGCCTCCCTGCCCAAGGGCTGGGACAAGGACGACATGACGCTGGAAAAGGCGCTGACCCTGCTCAGCCTGCCGCGGATCGTCGGCACCCATCCAGATGGCGGCGAGGTCAAATCCAACTTCGGCCGCTTCGGGCCCTACGTGATGCACCAGGCCGAGGACGAGGCCAAGCCGGTCTATGTGAACCTCAAGGATCCCGCCGACGTGTTCGAGATCGGCATGAACCGCGCGGTGGAGCTTTTGGCCGAGAAACGCACCAACCCGGGGCGCGGACGCGGGCGCACCGCCGCCAAGCCGCTCCGGGAACTGGGTGAACACCCCGAGGGCGGCGGGCCGGTCAATGTCATGGAAGGCCGTTATGGCCCCTACGTGAAGTGGGAAAAGGTCAACGCCACCCTGCCCAAGGACGTGGAGCCGGCGAACGTGACGATGGAAATGGCGGTGGAGCTCATTGCCGAAAAGGCCGCGAAAAAGGGCACGAAGAAGGGAACGGGCCGCGCCAGGAAGAAGGCGTGACGCCCGTCCTCAGTACGACGCCAGCGTCAGCGCACAGGCATCGGTGATAAGCTCCGGGCGGGTCTTGCACAGCCCGCTGGCCACCTGGAACGCGGCCAGCACCTTGGGCACGTAGTCGCGGGTTTCGGCATAGGGCGGCACGCCTTCGTGCTTCTTCACCGCGTTCTCACCCGCGTTGTAGCCCGCCAGCGCCAGCACCGCGTCGCCGCGGAATTCCTTCATCAGCCAGTCAAGGTAGGCTACACCGCCCTTGATGTTCTGCGCCGCCTGCATCGAGTCGCTGACGCCGAAGCGTTGCGCCGTGGCCGGGATCAGTTGCATCAGCCCCTGCGCCCCGGCGCCGCTGACGGCATCCGTACGTCCGCCCGACTCGACCGAGATCACCGCCAGCACCAGCGCCGGTGACACCTCGGTGCCGATCGTGGCGCGCAGGATGTCGGCGCCGTGGGTACGAGCGATCTCCTGCATGTGCTGCAATCGCGGCCCCTTGACCGATGTGCCGCCCGGCCCGTCACGCAGGTTCTCGAACGCCAGGCGCAGCCGGTCCGGCCCGCTGGTCTTGTCGTCCGTCGGCACTTTCGTCCAGAACCAGCCATAGGCGGCGGTCACGCTCGGCACCACCGGAATGTCGGCGGTCTTGTCGTCGCCGTCCTTGGTTTTGCCGGCGGGTTTCAGATGCGCCTGGTCCTCGGGGTCGATCTGGACCGTGATCAGCTTGCCACCGCCTTTCTTGGGCGGCTTGCCTTTCTTGAACGTGAACTCGGGAAACGGAGGCGGATCGCCGGCGTGAACGGGGAGTGCACACGCCAGGCACACGCCCAGGGCGAGAAGTCGTTTGAATCGCATGTTCGGGCCTGCTCTGCCTCGATTGGTTTTTTGCCAGTATGCCACCAATCGTGCGATTTGCCCACAATTGTCGTGGCTTGCGACACGGCAAAACCAGGATTTTGTGGCCGGTCATCCCCTTCAAAGCCTTTATTCAAAAAAATTTACTCATTTATATCTGTCAAAATCAAACGCTTAGCTAAGACACTGCAGAAAAAGTTAATAAGTTCCAAAATCGCGCGAAAGCGGCCTAAATCTTGCCGGATTCGGACGGCTATATGCTCCCCATACCGCAACGCAGCGGGCCAAAGAGAGAGGCGGCCCACTCACCTGCTAACGGTTGTAACCTGAATTAAACTGATCCTTTGGAGGGACCAACCATGATCAAATTCATCAAAAATTTCCGCAATGACGAAGACGGTGCCGTGACGGTTGACTGGGTCGTTCTGACCGCAGCTGTCGTGGGCCTGGGCGTTGCCGGCGTTGCCACCGTTTCCGGCGGTGTGAACACGCTGGCCACCGCGATCAGCGATGGCGTCGAGGGCCAAGATGTTGGCACCGGCGGCACGTAAGCGGCACGCGACAAGTCAACCTCGTGACTTGCAAAGCGCCGCGTACCTTTCGGTATGCGGCGTTTTCTTTTGGATTAAAGGATTCAGGCGAAATCGCCAATCTTGAGCCTAATAAAGGTCACATTCACCAAGCATAAAAAACCGGTGAGAAACCTGATGAGGTCTGAAATGTTGAAGATGCTGAAGCACTTCTCAAAGTCGGAGGACGGCGCAGTAGCCGTGGACTGGGTGGTTCTGACCGCAGCCATCGTGGGCGTGGCAGCTGGTGCAATTCAAACAATTGGCTCTGCCAATGAAGCCTTGGGGACGTCTGTTTCCACGACGGTCGCCGAGCAGAATGTCGGAATCGCCGATTAAGGTCGAAGCGCGCGCACCTTTCAAGCAAGCGCGCGTCGGCAATTCTTGGTCGTCCATCCCTTGGGTTGGAAGAACCACGGTCGATGCTCGTCCGGCCCTAGGGGCGGAGCAAAGATCAAGAAAGGCGCTTCACGCGCCCCGTGAGCAGTAGAAATTTGAAAGGACACGCCATGCGTTTGGTGTTTGGACTTGTACTCATTCTCGGCCTCGGGCTGGCAGGCTTTGCCGTCTACATGGCCAAGAATTACATCCAGGGCTACCAGGCCCAGCTTGAACAGGAGCGCGCCAAGAGTGCGCCCGCCTTCGAAACGGTCGAAGTCTACGTTGCCAAGCAGAAGCTGGAATATGGCCAGCGCCTGCTGATGGATCACGTGTCGCTGGTGGCCTATCCGGCCGGGTCGCTGCCAGAAGGCACCTATTCCACCGAGGAAGAGCTGTTTCCCGAGGGCAAGAACGAGCCGCGGACGGTGCTGCGCACGATGGAACCGATGGAAGCGATCCTTGAGGCCAAGGTCACCGGACCGGGCGAAGACGCCGGCATCACCTCGCAGCTCGAGCGCGGCATGCGCGCCTTTGCCATCGAGGTGGACGTGTCCAGCGGCGTGTCGGGTTTTCTGCGACCCGGTGACCGCGTGGACGTCTACTGGACCGGCAGAGCCGGCACGGCACAGGCCGTCGACGGTCGTCGCGGTGGCAGCGAAGTGACCAAGCTGATCGAGACCGGCGTGCGACTGATCGCGGTCGACCAGGTGGCCAATGGCGACACGACCGAGGCGATCATCGCCCGCACCGTTACAGTGGCCATCAAGCCGCAGCAGGTCGCATCCCTCGCCCAGGCCCAATCCACCGGCAGCCTGTCGCTGTCGCTGGTCGGCGCCGACGACGAAACCGTGGCCGAGGCGATCGAGGTTGACCAGAACATGCTGTTGGGCATCGAGCAGGCCGCCGCCCCCGCGCCGCAGGTTCAGGAAGAGATCTGCACGATCAAGACCCGCCGCGGCGGCGAGGTGATCGCGACGCCGATCCCCTGCGCAACCAACTGATCCACACAACATTTTGTGTTCACGAGGCGCCCCCACCACAGGGCGCCTCGTTTCATTCCGGCAACTGTCCCCCAAAATCCACACCAATTGCGCGTCAAAAGGTGTTGATTCTTGAAAAAATTTTCGAGTTGGCCCACAGTTCCCGCAATTCTGGGCGAAAAGACCCGATAAATGAGGCGTGATCGGAAAGGCAGGTCACATGAAAAATTCGAGCGTGTTCAAGGCTGCCCTTGTAGGGCTGGCTTTTATATTTTCTCCTGTGGCCGAGATGGCGATGGCGGAAAACATCACGGTGATCCGCAAGGGCGCGAACCGTGATCTCAGCATTCCGATGAACCGGGCGGTCGTCATCGAAAGTGACGTCCCCTTCGCGGAGCTGAGCATCGCCAACCCTTCCATCGCGGACTTTTCGACCCTGTCGGATCGCACCGTCTACGTGCTGGGCAAGGCGCCCGGGCGCACCACCCTGACCCTTCTGGATGCCACCGGCCGGCTGATCACGAACGTAGAGGTTCATGTCAGCCCCGACATCTCGGAGTTCAAGGAACGGCTGCAACAGATCATGCCCGGCGAAAAAATCGAGGTCCGGTCCGCCAATGACGGCATCGTGCTGTCGGGTACCGTGACCAGCGCCAGCAAGATGGACCGCGCGCTGGAACTGGCCAACCGCTACGCGCCCGAGCGCGTGTCGAACCTGATGTCGGTCTCGGGCAAGCAGCAGGTGATGCTGAAGGTCCGCTTTGCCGAGATGCAGCGCACCGTGTCCAAGGCGCTTGGTACGTCGCTTTCGCTGGATGCCCGCTCGGCCGGCAGCGCCGGGTTCATCGGCGGTACCGGCACGACCAACACCCAGGGCGGCGTCCTGGGCACGCTGGCAGGCGCCATCCCGACTGTTCAGAACAATTTCGGCGCGCTGGCCATCGGCTTCGACATCGGCTCGACCGAGGTTGGTATCCTTCTGGAAGCCTTGGAAGAAAAGGGTGTCGTGCGCACCCTGGCGGAACCCAACCTGACCGCCCTTTCGGGGCAGGAGGCAAAGTTCCTCGCCGGTGGCGAATTCCCGATCCCGGTGGCGCAGGAAAACGGCACCACGACGATCGAATTCAAGCCCTTCGGCGTCGAGCTCAACTTCACCCCGCGCGTGCTGGATGACGAGGTCATCAACCTGGAGATGGCCGCCGCCGTCTCCTCGCTCGACCCCGCCAACGGGATCACCGCCGACGGTCTGAACGTGGCCGCCTTCCGCCGCCGCGACGCCTCGACCACCGTGGTGATGCGCGACGGACAGAGCTTTGCCATCGCCGGCCTGCTTCAGGATGATTTCCGCGACAACGCGGGCCAGATCCCGTGGCTGGGCGACATCCCGATCCTGGGCGCGCTTTTCCGCAGCGCGGAATACGAACGCGCCCAGACCGAGCTGGTGATCATCGTCACCGCGCATCTTGTGACCCCGACCAGCGGCACGGTCCTGGCCCTGCCGACCGACCGGGTCAAGCTGCCGACCGAAAAAGACCTGTTCCTGAACGGCCGCGTGGCCAAGGACGTGCGCCAGTCGCGCGGATCCGCCGGCGAAGTCGCCCGGCAGGATTTCAACGGGTCCTACGGCTACGTGATGGACTGAGGAGAGGCCAGGTCATGAAAAAATTCCTGATAACAGCATCGGTCCTAGCCCTTGCCGGGTGTTCCCAGCAGGGCCAGGTCTACAAGTCCTACTTCGGCGAAGCCGGCGGGTTGGTGGATGGCGGTAACTTCGGCAACGCCACGGTCCACAATCAGTTGGTGATGCGCGGCGAGAAAGGCTATGTCTACGACCTTGCCAACCGCTTCTCGAACGAGGTTCTGAGCACGGTCAACTTTGCCTTCAACAGCGCCCAGCTGGACGCCGGGGCCCGCGACACGCTGAACGAACAGGCGCGCTGGATCAAGCAGTTCCCCGAGGTCCGTTTCCGGGTCTACGGCCACACCGACCTTGTCGGCTCGGCCGGGTACAACAAGAGCCTTGGACAGCAGCGCGCCAACGCGGTCGTCAACTACCTCGTGTCCCACGGCATCAGCCGCAGCCGGCTGGAGGCAGTCGTTTCCTTTGGCGAAACCCAGCCGCTGGTCGTGACGCAGGGCCGCGAACGCCGCAACCGCCGCACCGTGACCGAGGTGACCGGCTTTGTCGCGTCGCATCCCATCGTGATGGACGGCAAGTATGCCGAGGTGGTCTACCGTGAATACATCGCCAGCGCCGAGCCCCGCTCGACCCTGATCATGGTCGAAGAGGGTGGCGAGATCACCAGCGGCGAGGAATGAACTGATTTCTCCCTGTCCGGCCACAGGCCGGGCCACCTGAAGAACCCGCCCGAAACAATCTGTTGGGCGGGTTTTTTTTGTCGCGAGATATCGCACAATTACGATCTTTTGGCCCAATTATCGACAATATTTTCCAGCAGTTTCCACGCATGGCAATGGGCCCCCTGCGTGCATTCGCAAGGCCCCTCAGCCAATGAAATAACGGTTTCCGACGCATCGACGTCGCAACAATCATGGGGCCGACAAGATGAGTAGTGTGCAAAAACAACCCGAGTCCAGTCCGATCACGGCCTGTACCATCAGCCGTGACGTGCAAGATTTCGACTTGTTGATCGAGGACATGGAAACCGCACTGGGCGAGGCCTGGGGCGATCTGGGCTTTGCCGAGGCGCTGGCTTTCTTCAACCAGCCCGAGGCCGACGGTCTTGAATTCGTGGCGCTGGCCATCGACGCCAGCGACGAGGACGAGATCGGCCTGCTCAGCGAAATCATCACCATGGCCAAGGCGCGCGGGATCAAGGTGATCCTCATCGCCGAGGATGTCAGCCCGGCGTCGCTGCACCAGCTTTTGCGCCAGGGCGCGGACGAGTTTGTCCCCTACCCTCTGCCCGAAAACGAGTTGCAGGCCGCAATCGACCGGCTGGATCGCGCCGAGGTGCCCGCTGCCGCCGCCCCGTTCGACGCGTCCAGCTCGCGGGGCGACGGTGTGCTGCTTGCGGTCCAGGGCCTGGCCGGCGGGACCGGCGCCACGACCCTGGCGGTGAACCTTGGCTGGGAACTGGCCTCGGTCAGCAAGACCGACGCACCGCGCGTCTGCATTCTGGACCTCGGACTGCAGACCGGCTCGGTCGCAACCTATCTCGACCTGCCGCGCAAGGACGTCGTCTACGAGATGTGGGCCGACACCGATTCGATGGACGAGGATATCTTCAAGCAGGCGCTGGTCACCTTCGAGGACAAGATGTGGGTGCTGACCGCGCCGACCGATATCCTGCCACTCGACATGATCACCCCCGAGGACGTGCAGCGCGTGCTCGATTTCGCGCGCGCCAAGTTCGACTATGTCATCGTCGACATGCCCAGCACGCTGGTCCAGTGGACCGAAACGGTGCTGCATTCCGCGCAGATCTATTTCACCACGCTCGAGCTTGACATGCGCTCGGCCCAGAACGCGCTGCGCCTGAAACGCGCGCTGCGCTCCGAGGACCTGCCGATCGAGAAACTGCGCTTTTGCCTGAACCGCGCGCCCAAGTTCACCGACCTCAACGGCAAGAGCCGCGTCAAACGCCTGGCCGAAAGCCTTGAAATCAGCATCGAGGTGCAGCTGCCCGACGGAGGCAAACCGGTGATGCAGGCGGGCGACCACGGCACCCCGCTGGCCAGCGCCGCCGGCAAGAACCCGCTGCGCAAGGAAATCGCCAAACTGGCGGTCTCGCTGCACGCGCTTGGTCAAAGCGACGCCGAGCAAGCCGCATAAAGGAAACCGTACCGATGTTCTCGCGATACAAGAAGACGACTGAAGGCGCCCAGCCGGTCAAGGCTGCCAAGAAGGCCGCCGCGGAGGCGCCCAAGACCGCCCCCGTGAACGAGGTGCAGAGCGCTTCGCTGCGCAAACCGCTTCAGAAAGCTGCGGCGACCGCTGCGCCTCAGGACAAGGACCGCAAGCGCAAGGAACGGCTGGCCGAGATCAAGATCGACCTGCACCGCGCGCTTCTGGACAACCTCAACCTCGGCGCGCTCGACACCGCGACCGAGGCCGACCTGCGCGCCGAGATCAGCGCCATCACCGGCGAGGCCCTGGAAGAGCGCAGCATCGTCCTGAACCGCGAGGACCGCACCACCCTGACGCAGGATCTCTACGACGAGGTGCGCGGCCTTGGCCCGCTGGAGCCGCTGCTGAAGGACGACACGGTCAACGATATTCTCGTCAACGGCCCGCACCAGGTGTTCGTGGAACGCGCAGGCAAGCTGATGCTGACCGACACCACCTTCAAGGACGAAAAGCACCTGCTGCGGATCATCGACAAGATCGTGTCGGCCGTGGGCCGCCGCGTCGACGAATCCAACCCCTATGTCGACGCCCGTCTTCAGGACGGCTCGCGCTTCAACGCCATGGTGCCGCCCGTGGCCGTGGATGGCAGCCTGGTGTCGATTCGTAAGTTCAAGAAGGACAAGCTGGGCATCGACGACCTGGTGAATTTCGGCGCCTTTTCCGAGGAAATGGCCGCCTATCTTCAGGCCGCCGTGGCCACGCGCCTCAACGTGATCGTCTCGGGCGGGACCGGCTCGGGCAAGACGACCACGCTCAACGCGCTGTCGTCCTTCATCGACAATTCCGAACGCATCCTGACCATCGAGGATACCGCCGAACTTCAGCTGCAACAGATCCACGTGGGCCGGATGGAAAGCCGTCCGCCCAACGTCGAAGGCAAGGGCGAGGTCAGCCCCCGCGACTGTCTGAAAAACGCCCTGCGGATGCGCCCCGACCGCATCATCGTCGGCGAGACGCGCGGCGAGGAAGTGATCGACATGTTGCAGGCCATGAACACCGGCCACGACGGCTCGATGACGACGATCCACGCCAACAACCCGCGCGACGGCATCAGCCGTCTGGAGAACATGGTGGCCATGGCCGGGATCGAGATGCCGCTCAAGGCCGTGCGCTCGCAGATCGCCTCGGCCGTGAACCTTCTGGTGCAGGCCAGCCGCCTGCAGGACGGCTCGCGCCGGATGACCTCGATCACCGAGATCACCGGGATGGAAGGCGACGTGATTTCCATGCAGGAAATCTTCCGCTTCCAGCGCGTCGGCCTTACGCCCGACAACAAGATCATTGGCCACTTCACCGGCACCGGTGTGCGGTCGAACTATTCAGAGCGGTTCCGCCTGTGGGGGTATGACCTGCCGCCCAGCATCTACGAACCGGTAGGGGAATAACGTCATGTCAATCAGTGCAGAACCAATCATCTACGGCCTGATCTTCATCGGGATCATGGTCTTGGTGCAGGGTCTTTACCTCACCGTCTTCGGGCGCTCGATCAGCCTCAACAACCGCGTGAACCGCCGGCTGGAGATGCTGGACAAGGGCGGCAACCGCGAAGAGGTGATGGAAAAGCTGCGCAAGGAGATGGAACAGCATCTCAAGGCGCGCAAGATCCCGCTTTATTCCATCCTCGCCACCAAGGCGCAGATGGGCGCCATCGCGTTCTCGCCCAAGCAGCTCATGATGCTGATGGTGGCCTGCGCGTTCATCGCCTTCATCGGCCTGTCCGTGGGCACCGACACGGCGCTACCCGTGCGCATTCTCGTCTCGGTGGCGATGGGCGTCGGCGGCATCTTCGTCTGGGTCAACATGAAGGCCGGCAAGCGCATGGCCATGCTGGAGGAACAGCTGCCCGATGCCATCGAACTGATGGTGCGCAGCCTGCGCGTCGGCCACCCCTTCACCTCGGCCATCTCCATCGTCGCCAACGAGGTCGCCGACCCGCTGGCCACCGAATTCGGCGTCATTGCCGACGAGGCCGCCTATGGCCGGGATATCGGCGAGGCATTGAAGGACATGGCCGAGCGCCTGAACATGCAGGATTTGCGCTTTCTCGCCGTGGCGGTGACCATCCAGCAGCAATCGGGCGGCAACCTTGCCGAGATCCTCGACGGCCTGGCCAAGGTGATCCGCGCCCGCTTTCGCCTGTTCCGCCGCGTCAAGGCCATCACCGCCGAGGCCAAGTGGTCCGGCAAGTTCCTGTCGGGCTTCCCCGTCCTGGCGCTGATCGCGATTCAGTTGATCAAGCCCGACTACTACGATGAGGCGATGGAACACCCCTACTTCATCCCGGCCTGCCTGGCCGTGGGCTTTTTCCTCGTGGCGAACCTCTTCGTGATGCGCGCCCTCGTGAACATCAAGGTGTAAAGGCCACGAAAATGCTGGATACCGTCACACAACTCATGACAGACACGCTGGGCCCCTTCGGCCTGCTGATCGCGGTCGGCACGCTGGGCGTGGTCCTGGTCCTGCTGACGATCCCGATCCTGATCCGCGAGTCCAATGACCCGCTGGACAAGATCAAGAAGGCGTCGCGCTCGGGCGTGTCGCAGGAAGAGCAGAAGAAAAAGCTGCGCTCGGGCCAGCGCAACGAGAAGCTGGACAAATATGCCAAGTTCCTTGAGCCCGAGGACGAAAAGCAGCTCAGCCAGATCCGCCTGACCCTGTTGCAGGCCGGCTATCGCAGCCGCGACGCGGTGCGCTATTTCCACTTCGCGCAGTTCGCGCTCGGCATCGGCTTTCTGATCCTGGGCGTGCTCTACTTCGTCGTGTTCCTGGCGGGCGACGAGAGTACCACGACCCAGCAGACGCTGATGTATATCCTCGGCCCCGGCGGCGTGGGCTACATGCTGCCCAAGTACTGGGTGACAAAGCGCCAGCAGCAACGCCAGCAGGAGATCGAGGAGGGCTTTCCCGACAGTCTCGACATGATGCTGACCTGCGTCGAGGCGGGACAATCGCTCGACCAGGCGATCATCCGGGTCTCCAAGGAAATCCGCGCCTCCTACCCTGCGCTGGCCGACGAGTTCGAAATCGTCTCGCACCAGATCAAGGCCGGGCGTGACAAGCCTTCGGTCCTCAATGAAATGGCCGAACGCTGCGGCGTGCAGGATATCTCCAGCTTCGTGACCGTGCTGGTGCAGTCGCAGAGTTTCGGCACCTCGATCGCCGACGCCCTGCGCGTCTATGCCGGCGAGATGCGTGACAAACGGGTCATGCGCGCCGAAGAAAAGGCCAACAAGCTTCCGACGAAGATGACTTTGGCCACGATGATGCTTACAGTGCCGCCATTGCTGATCATTCTGGTCGGCCCGTCGGTGCTGGGGATCATGGAACTCTTCGCGATGGCGGGTCAGTAACGACCGGACCAACGAAAGGCAGGCCCCGCGCGGGCCTGCCGCCACGAAGAAGAGGCGGCAAGAAAGGCATGACACGAGCAGGTGTCTGGCTATTGGTTTCCTTCGCTCTCGTCGCGGGCTGCGGCGAGGGCGCTTCGCGTGATCCCGACAACCCCTACGCCCCCGGTGTCGCCCGCGGTGGCGAGCCCGTGGATTCCAAGCTGGTGGGCCACCGCCTTGTCGCTGCCGGGGAATTCGAGCTGGCGATCGACGCCTTCTCCCGCGCCGCGCTCGACGAGGGCATGAGCGCCGACGTGCTGGCCGGTCTTGGCACCGCCAATCTCGGCCTGGGCCGGTTGCACACCGCCGAACGCCTGCTGCGCCAGGCCATCAAGAAAGACGAATTTTCGCCCGAGGTCTGGAACAACCTTGGCGTCGTCCTGCTGGAAAAGGGCGAGACCGGCGAGGCGGAACAGGTCTTCAAGAAGGCCTATGCGCTCGACAATGGCCAAAGTGACTCAATCCGCGACAATTTGCGGTTAGTTCTCGCAAAATCGGAAAATTCCCTTTATAGTGAAGAGTTAGAACAAGATTATAAACTGGTGCGGCGTGGGAGTAGCGACTACCTGATCCGCAACATACCAGGTTGAGGCAAAGGCAGTAAAAGGACGCAAAAATGCGCCATCCTATTCTTATGTGCATCTGCGTGGGCAGCGCATTTGCCCTTTCCGCTTGTGATGAAAAGGCCGGCAAGGCCGATGTGGACCGGGCCCTGTCCGATCTCAATGTCGTCGACGAAAGCAACCTTGGCGACGTGATGCTGACGGTCGCCGACCCCAACGAGTCCGTGAAGTATTTCCAGCGGACCCTTGGCGAAAAACCCGACCGCATCGATGTGCGCCGCGGGCTGGCACAATCGCTCATCCGCGCCAAGCGCCACACCGAGGCCGTCGCGGCCTGGAAAAACGTGGTCGAGCACGAGAAATCCAACAATGACGACCAGGTGGAATACGCCGATGCGCTCATTCGCAACAACGAGTGGAAGCGCGCAGACGAAGTGCTGGACGCGGTTCCGCCCACGCACGAGACCTTCAAGCGCTACCGCCTCGAGGCGATGATCGCCGACAGCAACCAGAACTGGACGAAGGCCGACAGCTTTTACGAGACCGCCGTCGGCCTGACGACGACGCCCGCCAGCGTGATGAACAACTGGGGGTATTCCAAGCTGACCCGGGGCGATTTCGCCGCAGCCGAGCGCCTGTTCACCGACGCGCTGCGTCAGGACGACAGCCTGTTCACCGCCAAGAACAACCTTGTCCTGGCCCGCGGCGCGCAAAAGAAATACTCGCTGCCCGTCATGCAGACCAGCCAGGAAGAGCGCGCGCAGTTGCTTTACACGCTGGGCCTCTCGGCCATCAAGCAGGGCGATACAAGCATCGGCAAGGGCCTTCTGCGCGACGCCATCGACACCCATCCCCAGCATTTCGAGGCCGCCGCGCGCAGCCTGCAAGCGCTGGAAAACAACGTCGAGTAACCGGCAGACGAGGCGCGGTCCATGCCCCTTGAAATCACCAGCTGGGCGGCGCTCTGGTTCCTGCCCTTCGTCACCCCGATTTGCCTCTGGGTGATGTGGAGCGACCTCAAGGCGATGCGCATCCCCAATACCTCGGTTATGACGCTGGCGGGGATATTCGTGATCGTGGGCCTGTGGGCCGTCACCCCCTTCTGGCCCGATTACGCCTGGCGCATCGCGATCATGTTCATCGCGCTGGTGATCGGTTTCATCGCCAATGCCGGCGGTCTGATGGGGGCGGGCGACAGCAAGTTCATCGCCGCCGCAGCCCCCTTCATCGCGCCCGCCGACTGGCGGATCATCATGTTTCTCTTCGCCGCCAACCTTCTGGCCTGTTTCGTCAGCCACCGCGTGGCCAAGCACTCGCCCCTGCGTCGGCTTGCCCCCGACTGGGTCAGCTGGGACCGGGGCAAGAAGTTTCCCATGGGCTTTGCCCTGGGCGCCACGCTGGTGATCTATCTAGGCCTCGGCGCAGCCTACGGGGCCTGAGGCCCCTGCCCCATCCCCGCCCGCAGGCGACCATAATTTCCGCATGATTTGATGCCATCCTGGCCCGGATTGCGCCGCTCGACGCGGTGCGTGAAACATGTCGACTTGTCAGAAAATACGGGCAGAATACCATGAACATGCAAGTGACCTCCGGCGTTCAGCCACCCCCGCCGCCGTCCGGGATCGAAGAAATGCGCCTTCCGGTCGTGATGATGCGGGACATCCTGCTGAAGACGATGTTCCGCAAGAACCTCGACATGGTCAGCGAAATCGCCGAGGCGATCTGCCTGCCCCGCGCCGTCACGCAGGAACTGGTCGACATGGCCCGCCAGCAACGCCTGCTCGAGGCGACCGGCACGCTCAACGCCAACTCGGGCGGCGAAATGGGCTTTCAGCTGACCGACGCGGGCAAGTCCCGCGCGCTCGACGCGCTGTCGCAATCGGAATATTTCGGCGCCATGCCCGTGCCGCTGGCCGTCTACCGCGAACAGGTTCAGCGCCAGTCGATCCGCAACATCCAGATCACCCGCGACGAACTGACCGGCGCCATGGGCCACCTCGTTCTGCCGCCCAGCCTGCTCGACCACCTCGGCCCCGCCGTCTCGGCCGGCCGCTCGATCCTGATGTACGGCCCCCCGGCAACGGCAAATCCTCGATCTCGAACGGCATCCGCGACGCCATGGGCGACAAGATCTATGTCCCCCGCGCCATCGAATATGCGGGCCAGGTCATCACCGTCTACGACCCGATCGTCCATTCCAAGGCCGAGGTCGAGGTCGACGACCCCAACAGCCTGCGCCGCAAGCGCACCTTCGATACGCGCTACGTGCGCTGCGAACGGCCCACGGTCATCACCGGGGGCGAGCTCAGCCTGTCGATGCTGGATCTGGTCTACAACCCCACCGCGCGCACCTACCAGGCACCGCTGCAGCTGAAATCGACGGGCGGCATCTTCATCGTCGATGACCTTGGCCGCCAGGCCGAGCCACCGCAAAGCCTCGTCAACCGCTGGATCGTGCCGCTGGAGGAATCCAAGGACATCCTCGCGCTGCAATCGGGGGAAAAATTCGAGGTTCCCTTCGACACGCTGGTGATCTTCTCGACCAACTTCCACCCCAACGAGATCTTCGACCAGGCCGCCCTGCGCCGGATCTTCTTCAAGATCAAGATCGACGGGCCCAACCAGCAGGATTTCCTCAAGATCTTCGCCATGGTGGCCAAGAAACGCGGGATGCCGCTGGACGAGGAAACGCTGCTGCACCTGCTCAAGGTCAAGTACCCGACGATCAACAACGTCTACGCCAACTACCAGCCGATCTTCCTGATCGACCAGATGATCTCGATCTGCGAGTTCGAGGGCATCCCCTACCAGATGCGCCCCGACCTGCTCGATCGCGCTTGGGCGAACATGTTCGTCAAGGACGAGAAGATCGTGAAGTAGGCGCGCCCCGGAGTTTTCAAAAACTCCGGGCAAAACTTTTCCTGAAAAGTTTTGCGGTTGCGCCTACATCTGGCGGATGACGACGCTACCCCCCGTTTTCACCGAGTGGTTCGCCGCGCGCGGATGGTCCATCCACCCGCACCAGCAGGAGATGCTGGACCGCGCCGATGACCCTGCCCTTCTGCTCATCGCCCCCACCGGCGGCGGCAAGACGCTGGCCGGGTTCCTGCCCACGCTGGTGGACATCGCCGAGCACGGCCATGAGGGTCTGCACACGCTCTATATCTCACCGCTCAAGGCGCTCGCCGCCGATATCCGTCGCAACCTGACCACCCCCGTCACCGAGATGGACCTGCCCATCCGCATCGAGGACCGCACCGGCGACACGTCCTCGGCGGCCAAGCGCCGCCAGCGCGCCGACCCGCCGCATATCCTGCTGACCACGCCCGAGAGCCTCGCGCTGCTGACTTCCTACGAAGACGCACCGCGCATCTTCAAGGGCCTCAAGCGCATCGTGGTCGACGAGATCCACGCGCTGGCGGAATCCAAGCGCGGCGATCAACTGTTCCTCGCCCTCAGCCGTCTTCAGGCCATGTGCCCCGGCCTGCGCCGCGTCGGCCTCTCGGCCACGGTCGAGGATCCTGCCGCCATCGCGCAATTGCTCGCCCGCCACCCCGACCCGTGCGAAATCCTCATGGCCGATCCCGGCCCCGAGCCTGACATCGCCATGCTCCAAACTGACGCTTACCCGCCTTGGTCCGGAGGTGGTGCGGCCTATTCGATTCCCGCCGTTTTGGAAGAGGTGAAACGCCACCGCATCACCCTCATCTTTCACAACACCCGCGCACAGGCCGAGATCTTCTTTCACAACCTCTGGCTCGCCAACGACGATGCGCTGCCCATCGGCATCCACCACGGCTCGCTCGACCGGGCGCAGCGGGAACGGGTCGAGGTTGCCATGCAGCGTGGCGAGCTGCGCGCCGTGGTCTGTACCGGCAGTCTGGACCTTGGCATCGACTGGGGCGACGTGGACCTCGTGATCCAGGTCGGCGCGCCCAAGAACGTCAAGCGCCTGGTCCAGCGCATCGGCCGCGCCAACCACCGCTACAACGCGCCATCCAAGGCGCTCCTGGTGCCCGCCAACCGGTTCGAGGTCATCGAATGCGTCGCCGCGTTGCAGGCCGTGCGCGACCACGACCTCGACGGCGAACCGCGCGGCCCCGGCCCGCGTGACGTGCTCTGCCAGCATATCCTGATCCGCGCCTGTGCGGGGCCGTTCGATGCAGATGCATTGTTCGAGGAAATCAAGACCGTCGGCGCCTATGCCACGCTCACCCGCGCCCAGTTCGACGCCTGTCTGGATTTCTGCGCCACCGGCGGCTATGCCCTGCGCGCCTATGACCAATGGCAGCGCCTGCTGAGCCGCGACGGCCTGTGGCAGCTGCGCGATCCGCGCAGCGCCCGCCTCATCCGCATGAACGTAGGCACCATCCAGGACGCCGACCTGCTCAAGGTCCGCATGCGCCGCAATCGCGGCGGCAAGCCGCTGGGCGAGGTCGAGGAAGGCTTCGCCGCCTCCCTGACGCCCGGCGACACCTTCCTGATCGGCGGGCAGATCGTGAAATACGAGGGCCTGCGCGAAACCGTGGTCGAGGTCAGCCGCGACGCCGCGAAGAAACCCAAGATCGCCACCTTCGCCGGGACGAAATTCGCCACCTCCACCCAGCTCAGCCAGCGCATTCTCGCGCTCTTGCACTCAGGCGACCACTCCGCCCTGCCCGTCCACACCACCGACTGGATCGCGCTTCAACAGGACGTGTCGCAGCTACCCAAGGCGGGTCGACTGCTGATCGAAAGCTTCCCCCACGAGGGTCGCGAACACGCCTGCATCTACGGCTTCGCGGGCCGAAACGCGCAGCAGACGCTGGGCCTGATCCTCAGCAAACGCATGGAGGAGATGGGCCTCGCCCCCATGGGCTTTGTCTCGACCGATTACGCCACGCTCATCTGGGGGCTGGAGCCCTTGACCGACGCCACCGGCCTTCTGGACCGCACCGCGCTGCGCGAAGGTCTCGACAAGTGGCTCGCCGGTAACCAACTGATAAAACGCACCTTTCGCGCCTCGGCCACCATCGCCGGCCTCATCCAGCGCAACCTGCCGCAAGTCCGCAAGACCGGGCGGCAGGCCACGTTTTCCTCCGATATCCTCTACGACACATTGGCCAAATACGACCCCGATCACCTGCTTCTGGACATCACAAGGCAGGAGGCGATGCGCGGCCTGATCGACTTTGGCCGGATCGAGGAAATGCTCGACCGGATCGGCAACCGCGTCGACCTTGTCCGCCTGCCCCGGGTCACGCCCTTCGCCGCGCCGCTCTTCCTCGAGGCCGGGCGCACCCCCGTCGAAGGCAGCGCACAGGACCGCCTGCTCGAGGAAGAAACCCAACGCCTGATGCAGGCCGCCGGCCTCGCCTGACCGGGCGGACAATTCCCCGGAAACCGCTTGCAAAATCGCTCGCCCCGCGTGATGAACGAAGCATGAACGGCTACGAGTTCACATTAGCAGGCGCCCGCCTCACCGCTCTCGGCTCCGGCGCGCTTTTCTGGCGTGACCAGAACCTCTTGTGCGTGTCGGACATGCACCTTGGCAAGACCGAACGCCGCGCGCGGCTGGGCGAGGCGCAACTGCCCCCCTACGAGACGCACGACACGCTTTCCCGCCTGCAGGCCGACTTGGAGGCCACCGGCGCGCACACCGTCATCTGCCTCGGTGACAGCTTCGACGACGCGCTGGCCGCCCGCGCCCTCTTGGAGGCCGAAAAGCTCTGGATCAGCCGCCTGCAGGCCGGCCGCCGTTGGGTCTGGATCGAGGGCAACCACGATCCCGGCCCCGTCGACCTTGGCGGCGCGCACCTGTTCGAATTGCCCGTGCCGCCGCTCACCTTCCGCCACATCGCGCAACAGGGCTATTCCGGCGAGGTCTCGGGGCATTACCACCCCAAGGTCACCCTGCCCGTCCGGGGCCGCGCCATCACCCGCCCGGCCTTTTTGCTCGACACAGACCGGCTGGTGATGCCCGCCTACGGCACCTATACCGGCGGCCTGCGCAGCCACGACAGCGCCCTTTGCAACCTCATGCGCCCCGAGGCGCTGGCCATCCTTACCGGCAAGACGCCGCATCCCGCCCCCATGCCGCGCGGCGCGAAGGCATGATCGGCGCGGTTTCTATCCACACGCGCACAGCCTAGACTGCCTTAAGACCGCACGGAGACCCCAGCCCCATGTCCGCCCCCTTCGAAACCCGCATCCGCGACAGCTTTGCCCGGCAATCCATGATGCAGACACTTGGCGCCACGCTCACCGGCATCGCCGAAGGCCGGGTCGAGATCACCGCCCCCGTCCTCGAGGGCAGCCGCCAGCAGCAGGGCGTCGCCCATGCCGGACTGACTTTCGCCATCGGCGACAGTGCTGCGGGGTACTCCGCCCTCACGCTGATCCCCGAGGGGATGGAGGTGATGACGACGGAGATGAAGATCAACCTGCTGGCCCCCGGCGCAGGCGACACCCTCGTCGCCCGGGGCCGGGTGATCAAGCCGGGCCGACGCCTGATGGTGGTGCAATCGGATATTTTCGCCGTGACGGACGGTGCGGAACGCCACGTCGCCATGATGCTCGGCACCATGATCCCGGTGGACCTGTAGCGGCACGACACTAGGCCGCAACCCTTCAGATCAGCGATGAGGGCGGCCTCCGTACGAGTGTGGGAGTGAAGCCCCGACCGTGGGGGCGGTCGGGGGCTGCCCGGCGATGGCCGCCGGGCGAGAAACCTCAGGCCGTCAGCCCTTCGGGCTCCGGCAATCCGTTGGCGCGGCAGCAGGCCGTCACCGTGTTGGCCAGAAGGCACGCGATGGTCATTGGCCCCACGCCGCCCGGCACCGGCGTAATCGCCCCCGCGCGCGCCTCGCAGCTCTCGTAATCGGCATCGCCCACCAGCTTGTTCTTGCCGTCGCGCTCGACCCGGTTGATGCCCACGTCAATCACGGTGGCCCCTTCCTTGATCCAGTCGCCCGGCACCATCTCGGGCCGACCCACGGCGGCAACCACGATATCGGCGCGGCGCACGACCTCGGCCAGGTCCTTGGTACGGCTATGAGCGATGGTCACCGTGCAGCTGTCGCCCAGCAAAAGCTGCGCCATCGGCTTGCCCACGATGTTCGAGCGCCCGACAACCACCGCATCCATACCGGAAAGGCTCCCGTGGTGTTCGCGCAGCATCATCAGACAGCCCAGCGGTGTGCAGGGCACCATGCTTTTCTGCCCGGTACCCAGCAGGCCCACATTCGAGATATGAAACCCGTCGACGTCTTTCGCCGGGTCGATCGAGTTGATCACCAGGTCGGAATCCAGATGGTCCGGCAGCGGCAGCTGCACAAGGATGCCATGCACGTCCTTGTCGTTGTTCAGCTTGTCGATCAGCGCCAGCAGATCCTCTTCCGAGGTGTCCGGCTCCAGCTTGTGCTCGTAGGAATTCATGCCGACCTCGACGGTCTGCTTGCCCTTCGAGCGGACGTAAACCTGGCTTGCCGGGTCCTCGCCCACCAGCACCACGGCCAGCCCCGGCGTGATGCCATGCTCTTCCTTCAGGCGGTCCACATGGCCCGCCACCTTCTCGCGCACTTTTGCGGCAAACGCCTTGCCGTCGATAATCTCTGCCGTCATGTCTGTCCTCCCGGCCCCAAGAATGGTCCCCCACCCTATACCGTTGGTACCGGGCGGGGGAAACACGTCCTTTAGAACAACCCTTCGATTTCGCCCTGGTCGTTCAGGCGGATGTTTTCCGAGGCCGGTCGGCTGGGCAGGCCCGGCATGGTCATGATCTCGCCGCAGACCACCACGACAAAGCCCGCGCCGGCCGAGAGCCGCACTTCGCGCACCGGGACCGAGTGGCCCGTCGGCGCGCCGCGCTGCGTGGGATCGGTCGAGAAGCTGTACTGCGTCTTGGCCATGCACACGGGCAGGTTGCCGTATCCCTGGTCTTCCCATTGCTTCAGCTGGTCGCGCACCTTCTTGTCCGCGATCACCTCGTCGGCACGGTAGATCTTCTTGGCGATGGTCTCGACCTTCTCGAAGAGACCCATCTCGTCGGGATAAAGCGGTTTGAAGTCCGCCTCGCCCTTCTCGATCGTCTCCACGACCTTCTTGGCGAGATCCGCCGACCCTTCCGAGCCCAGCTCCCAGTGACGCGACAGCACCGCCTCGGCGCCGTTCTCGGCCACGAAGTCCTTCACCGCCTGCACCTCGGCATCGGTGTCGGTCACGAAGTGGTTGATCGCCACCACCACCGGTACACCGAAAGACTTGACGTTCTCGATATGCCGGCCCAGGTTCGGGCAGCCCGCCTTGACCGCGTCGACGTTCTCGGCGCCCAGGTCGGCCTTGGCCACGCCGCCGTTCATCTTCATCGCCCGCACCGTGGCGACCAGAACCACCGCCGAGGGCGCGATCCCGGCCTTGCGGCACTTGATGTTCATGAACTTCTCGGCGCCCAGGTCCGCGCCGAAGCCCGCCTCGGTCACCACGTAGTCGCACAGTTTCAGCGCCGTCTTCGTGGCGATGACCGAGTTGCAGCCATGCGCGATGTTGGCGAACGGGCCGCCATGCACGAAGGCCGGATTGTTTTCCAGCGTCTGCACCAGGTTGGGCTGCATCGCGTCCTTCAGAAGGACGGTCATCGCGCCTTCGGCCTTGATGTCGCGGCAATAGACCGGGCTGCGGTCGCGGCGGTAGGCCACGATCATCGAGCCCAGCCGTTCCTCGAGGTCCTTCAGGTCGCTCGCCAGGCACAGGATCGCCATGACCTCCGAGGCCACGGTGATGTCGAAGCCGTCCTCGCGGGCAAAGCCGTTGGCCACACCGCCCAGGGACGACGTGATCTGGCGCAAGGAGCGGTCGTTCATGTCCACCACGCGGCGCCAGACGATCCGGCGGGTGTCGATCTCGGCGTCGTTGCCCCAGTAGACGTGGTTGTCGATCATGGCACTCAGCAGCGCGTGGGCGCTGGTGATCGCGTGGAAGTCGCCGGTGAAGTGCAGGTTCATGTCCTCCATCGGCACGACCTGCGCATAGCCGCCGCCCGCGGCGCCGCCCTTCATCCCGAAGTTCGGCCCCAGGGACGCCTCGCGGATGCAGATCATCGCCTTCTTGCCGATGTGGTTCAGGCCGTCGCCCAGCCCCACGGTCGTGGTGGTCTTGCCCTCGCCCGCCGGCGTCGGGTTGATCGCGGTCACCAGGATCAGCTTGCCGTCCTCGTTGCCCTGGACCGAGTTGATGTAGTCCTGGCTCACCTTCGCCTTGTCATGCCCGTAGGGCAGCAGGTGCTCGCCCGGAATGCCAAGCTTGTCGCCAATCTCCTGGATCGGCTTCTTCAACGCCGCACGCGCAATCTCGATGTCTGATTTGTGGCTCATTTTGTCTTCCCTTTGGACATAAGCGATGATGCTTCGGGGACAGCCATACAAATTCGGATGCCCTCACCCGGTCAGGAATCCGACATTTCCGCGGGCTGATGCGGCAGCCTGTCGCGCCCGCGTTTCACATCGGAAACTCGAGTGTTTCCAATGTGCACCGGAAACGCCGGGCCGTGCTCAGAACGACTTGCCGCTGAGGCATCCTTCCAGATGCAGCCAGGGCCGCTGGTCGGGCACATGCAGGCGCATCCTGTCGCCCACGCGCAAGGGCCCGGGCCGTTCGACCCAGGCGGTCACACCCCGCCGGTGCGCCGCAGCGGGCTTGAACCGCTTGCCAAGGCCGGGATGGTCCTTTTCAAGCTCCTTCGCGGGCCAGATGCAGGGGCGGTTTTCCATGTCCACGATCAGCGCCGTCCCGGCCTCGGTCTGCAGCCGGGACGAGGGCGGCAGACGGCTGAAATCGTCGATCCCCTTCAGTACCAGCGACGCGCCCAGCCATTCGGGGCGCACGGCGTCGATCCCGATCTCGTCGGCGATGGCCGCGATTTCCTCGGCCGAGACGATGGACATCTGCCGCACATTGGCAATCTCGGTGCCTTCCGCGTGCTGGTCCTTCACCCGCACACAGGCCGGACGGGTGCGCCCGCCGTGAAACTCGCCCGGCACGCCGTCCCATGTGAGGTCCACCCCGTCCAGCGCCGCCGAGCGGATGTCGCTGTCCTGATCGGCGACGCAGCCGATCCAGGTGACTTCGGCATAGTGGTCGGTGGGTATCAAAGCAGGCATGGCACTCTCCGGGATGTCGGGCGCACTTTCAGCCTGTCACGCCTGCGGGTCAATCCTGGCACACGCCGGAATTTTGAAAAAATTCCGTCCCGTTTTCTTTCCAAGAAAACGCCCCGCTCAGACCGACAGGGTAAAGAACATCCGGCGGAACGGGAACAGGACCGAACCGTCGGACCGCACCGGATAGGCCGCGTGCATGGCTTCCTCGTAACGCTTGATCAGCGCCGCCTTCTCGCCTTCGTCGAGCGCTTCCAGCACGGGGCGTGCATATGTGCTCTCGGTGAAGCGGCGCACCGGGTGGCTGCCCGGTTCGGCCATCAGGCGCTGGTAATACTCGGTTTCCCACAGGCGGAACTGGCCCATGCCGGACAAAAGCTCATCGTACTTGACCGGCGCCATGACGCCGGGCGTGCCCATCTTCTCGACCCGGCCGGGAAACATTTCCTCGACCAGGCTCAGCCAGACGCGGTGCGACGGCGCCTTGTTCTGGTGCGGCATCTGCACGGCCAGCGTGCCGCCCTTGCTCAGCATCCGGGCCAGTCGGGGCAGCAACTGCTCGTGGTTGCCCACCCAGTGCAGCGCGGCGTTGGAAAAGATCAGCCCCGGCGCCCGCGACGGTGTCCATTCGGCGATGTCGGCCTGGCTGTAGCTGTCGTGGCCCTTCGACGCGCGGGCCTTTTCCAGCATCGCCGGGCTGGCATCCACGCCGATCACCTTGCGGCCGCCCGCGCGGGCGCGCAGCGCCTCGCCCAGGGCGCCGCTGCCGCAGCCCAGATCGTAGATGTCGCCCGCGCCCATGCTGCTGATCGTGTTCACGAGGTCGAGGCCCGGCCGCAGCCGGAGATCGTGAAACCGGGCATAGGCGCCCGGGTTCCAGTCGGTCTTCGCGGTAGTCGTCATCGTCACGCTGTGGGTTCCGGCTCCAGCCCGCCATCGGGGGGCGACGATTTCGGCTTGGTCTTGGGGATCGCGGTCAGTGAAGGCTTGTCGTCCTTCTGGGGTGTACCGCCCTGGTCGTCGTCATTTGCCTCGGGCGGATCGCCGTTGATGACGCGCTCGATCTCCTCGCCGGTCAGGGTTTCGTACTCCAGCAGGCCCTGCGCAAGACGTTCCCACTCTTCCTGCCGTTCGGTCAGGATGTCATAGGCCCGCTGATACGCCTCGTCGATCATGCGTTTGACCTCGTCCTCGATCAGCTCCTTGGTGTGGGCCGAGATCGAGAAGCCGCCGGCGCCGTTGCCCATGTAGCCTTCGTGCGCCTGTTCGTAATCGACATTGCCGACCTTGTCGGACATGCCCCAGCGCAGCACCATGGCCCGCGCCAGCGACGACGCCTGCTGGATGTCGCCCGCCGGACCGTTCGACACCGCGTCGGGGCCGTACTTGATGATCTCGGCGGCCTTGCCGGCCATGGTCATGGCCAGCTTTTCCTCGCATTCCGACTTGTGCCAGTTCAGGCGGTCGATCTCCGGCAGGCTGACCACCATGCCCAATGCACCGCCGCGCGGAATGATCGTGGCCTTGTAGACCGGGTCGCATTGCGGCAGGGCCAGGCCGACGATGGCGTGACCGGCCTCGTGATAGGCGGTCTTTTCCTTCTGCGCGGGCGTCAGCACCATGCTGCGCCGCTCGGCACCCATCATGACCTTGTCCTTGGCCTGTTCGAAATCCACCATCGAGACGAACCGCCGGCCCACGCGGGCGGCCATCAGCGCCGCCTCGTTCACCAGGTTGGCAAGGTCCGCCCCCGAGAAACCGGGCGTGCCGCGCGCGATGATGCGCAGGTCCACGTCCGGGCCCAGCGGAGTCTTGCGGGCATGGACGCCGAGGATCTTCTCGCGGCCCTTGATGTCGGGGTTGGGCACCGTCACCTGCCGGTCGAACCGGCCCGGGCGCAGCAGCGCGGGGTCCAGCACGTCCTTGCGGTTGGTGGCTGCGATGATGATCACACCTTCGTTCGATTCGAACCCGTCCATCTCGACCAGAAGCTGGTTGAGCGTCTGTTCGCGCTCGTCGTTGCCGCCCCCATAGCCGGCGCCACGGTGGCGACCCACGGCGTCGATCTCGTCGATGAAGACGATGCAGGGCGCGTTCTTCTTGGCCTGCTCGAACATGTCGCGCACACGGCTGGCGCCGACACCCACGAACATCTCGACGAAGTCCGAGCCCGAAATGGTGAAGAACGGCACGCCCGCCTCGCCCGCGATTGCGCGGGCCAGCAGCGTCTTACCGGTACCCGGAGGGCCGACCAGCAGCGCACCCTTGGGGATCTTGCCGCCCAGACGGCTGAACTTCTGCGGGTTGCGCAGGAACTCGACGATCTCTTCCAGTTCTTCCTTGGCCTCGTCGATGCCCGCCACGTCGTCGAACGTCACGCGGCCATGCTTTTCGGTCAGCATCTTGGCCTTGGATTTGCCAAAGCCCATGGCGCCGCCCTTGCCGCCGCCCTGCATGCGGTTCATGAAATAGATCCACACGCCGATCAGCAGCACGAAAGGCAGCAGCGAGATCAGGAAGGTCTGAAAGCCGGATTGCTCCTGCGATTCCGCCTTGATCGGGATATCCTGCTCCAGCAGGAGGGCGGTGATCTCGGCGTCCTCCGGCTTGATGGTCGAGTAATTGTTGCCGTCCTCGCCCCGAAAACGCACGTTCTCGCCGTCCAGCGTCACCTCGGACACTTCACCGCCCTCGACCGCCTGAACGAACTCGGAATAGGGAATTGCCTTGCTTTGCAGGGTGTTGCCCGATCCGTTGAACAGGCTGAACAGCGCCATGATCAACAGGAACAGGACCAACCAGAAGGCGAAGTTTCTCGCGTTGCCCAAGGGCTTTCTCCTCACGTCATTCCGGGCCTGACCTAACACATGGCCCGAACCTTATAAATAGAGATCGTTAAGTGTTGTTCAATGCGCAAGGACGCTTGCAAAGAACATGTCTTCATCCCGCAAAAGTGTTGCCGTCCAGCCCTCTGCATGCCCGGCCAGCGGCGCCGCGACCAAATGCCCGTCCCGCCAGACGGCCGGGCTGGCCGCCAGCGACGTGTGCGGCAGCCCCGATTGCGCACGGTTTTCGCAGTCCAGCACGCCCGCCTCGCCCAGTGCGGCCACCTTGGCGCCCTCGGGCCACGGGCCGTCGAGTTGCCAGCGCCCGTCCCAGGCGGCGCCCGGCTTCGCCGTCACGTCCGCCACCGCCTTTGCCTCGCGCGAGAACCGAAGGCGTTCGGCCTCGACGCTCAGGATCACGCCGTGCAGCGTCATGCCGGTGCCGCCACGGATCGCTTCCAGCATCAGGTCCACGGCCTTGCCGCGCGGGCCGTACTCCGCGCCGCTGATCCAGCACAGGATCTCCTGCACCATGCGGCGGCAGATGTCGCGCGGCAGGGTACGAAAGCCCTTGCGGTCGATCAGCACGTCGCCCCTGTCGAATGTGGCATAGTTGCGCGCCGCCAGGAAAACGTACCAGTAAAGTGTCGTGCGGACCTCACCCAGGTGGCGGGCGACGTTGCCGAGCCCGCGGGCGGTGATCCCCAGATCCTCCAGCACGGCCAGCGCCTTGCGCGCCCGCGCCCGCTCGAACGCGTCGTCGACATTGCTCGGGTCGTCTACCCAGTCCAGCCCTTCGCGTTCGACCAGCGCCCGCAACTCGGCCCGCGACACCTGCAACAGGGGGCGGCGGAACGCGACCTCGCCCTGCCGCCAGCTTGGTGCCATCGCCGCCAGCCCGTCGACCCCGGCCTCGCGCGCGAGCCGCATCACGAAGGTCTCGGCCACGTCGTTCAGCGTGTGCCCCAGCACGACGTCGGTGATGCCCTCGGTCTTGGCCCAATCGGCAATCAGGCTGTACCGCGCTCGGCGCGCCGCGTCAGACAGGTTTCCCGCGCCCTTCCAGCCCCGCCATTCCAGCGTCTTGTGCGCGACGCCCAGCCGCTCGCAGATGCCCGAGACCGCCGCCGCCTCGTCCGGCGACGCCGCGCGCAGGCCATGGTCCACCGTCACCGCATGAAGGTCCGGCCCGCCCTGCGTCGCCCATTTGCGGGCCAGCAGAAGCAGGCCCAGCGAATCGCTGCCGCCGGATACGGCAATGCCCAGCCGCCTGGGCCGGGCATTGCCGAATGTCGCTACGAACTGATCGAGAATATGCGACGTGGAGTCGTTCACGAACACCCGAGGTTCTGCATCGCCGACGCCGCCTGCCCCACCGCGGGCGATTGCGGAAAGCGTTGCGCCACCTCCCCCAGGGTCAGGCAAGCCTCGTTGGTCTGGCCCAGCGCGCCCAACGACCGGCCCAGCAGGAACAGCGCCTGCGGCGCTTGCGGGCCGTCCGGCGCGGTGCTGAACGTGTCGAGATAGGCGCGCGCGGCGCCCGTCATGTCATTTGCCTGCTCCAGCGCCTCGCCCCGCTTCAGCCCGGCTTGCGCCTCCATCGGGCTGCCGGGATAATTGGTGGTGAAACGCTCGAACTGCTCGGCCGCGGCGGCGTATTCGCCCGCCTCGAAGGCCGCCATGGCCGCGTCGAAATCGGCTTGCTCGGCGGCGGCCATCTGCACGTTGCCCTCGCCCCCTGCGGTGCTGCCGCTGGCGTCCCCCGTGGTGGCGTTGCCGGTCGTGCCGGTGGCCGGTGCGGCGCTCGTCGCGCCCTGCCCGGACGTCGCCGGCGCCACCCCGCCCAGCGTGTCGCCGGGCTCGATGCTGCCGATATCGCACGAGGGTTCCAGCTCGCAGATGCGGAACTCCAGGTCGCCCACGCGGTTGGTGCCGTCGGTCACCACGCTGTCGATACGGAACTCAAGCTCCTCGGTCTTGGAGGTCAGGCGCTGCAATTCGGATTCGATCGTGTTGACCCGGTCCAGCACGCTGCCGCCCACCGTCGCGGTGCCCGTGGCCCCGGTGGTGTTCAGCTCACGCTTCAGCTTCTGAAGTTCGACATACAGCACCGACAGCTCCTGCCGGATATCCGCCAGGGTTTCGGTATTGGCCTGCTGGGCCGAGGCCGAAACCGGCCCCATCCCGAACGCGGCCACCACGAGGCCCAGTATCACACGACGCATGTTCACTCCACCAATCGCCCTAGCTTGTCGGCACAGCCGAGATCACCGTCACCGCCCGGCGGTTCTTGGCATAGCACGCTTCCTCGCTGCAAATCTCCAGCGGGCGTTCCTTGCCGTAACTGATGACCTTCAGCCGGGCCGGGCTGACGCCCCTCGAGATCAGGTACTCCTGCACCGCGTTGGCGCGGCGTGCGCCCAGCGCGATATTGTATTGCCGCGTGCCCTGCTCGTCGGCATGGCCTTCGATGATGGCGTTGTATTCCACGTTGGTGGCCAGCCATTGCGCCTGTCCGTCCAGCGTCGCCGTCGCCGTGGGCGACAGCGTGGACTGGTCCACGGCAAACAGCACACGGTCACCGATCGTCTGCTGGAAATACAGCGGCGATTGCGGATCCTGCGCGGTGCCCGCGACGCCGCCTGCCGTGCCGCTGGTGCCCGTGCCGTCGCCGTACTGGTCGCCGAACCGGTCGGGATTGCTGCAGGCGCTGACCGCCAGCCCCGCCACCACGATCAGTGCCTTGCTCAGATGTTTCATTTCAGTGCCCCACTCGATGTCTTGTTGCTCTTGCAATGGTTAATATCATAGGCCCGCATCGGATGCATGTCCCTTTTGCGGCCTCAGTTCTGCAACGGTCCCCAGGACGGGTCCGAGGCGCCGGTTTCGGTGCGCACCTGCTTGAGGTTGCGTCCGGTGATGTCCACCGACCACAGGCTCGACGCGCCCTGCGCGCCCTGGGTTTCGCGGGTGAACATGATGACCCGGCCATTGGGCGCCCAAGTGGGCCCCTCGTCCAGGAAGGAGGCGGTCAACAGGCGTTCCTCGCTGCCATCCGTGCGCATCACGCCGATATGGAACCGGCCTTTGGATTGCTTGGTGAAGGCAATCAAATCGCCCCTCGGCGACCAGACCGGCGTGCCATAGCGGCCCTGCCCGAAGCTGATCCGCGTCGCCTCGCCGCCGCCGGCGGGCATCACGTAAAGCTGCGGCGTGCCCGAACGGTCGGATTCGAACACGATCCTGCTGCCATCGGGGCTGAAGCTGGGCGCGGTCTCGATCGACGGCGTGGTGGTCAGGCGCGAGGTCTGACCGGACGCGATATTCAGTTGGTAAAGGTCGGTGTTGCCGCCCGTGGTCAGGCTGTAGACGATGGTCTGCCCGTTGGGCGCAAAGCGCGGCGCGAAACTCATCTCGCCATCGGCGGCGTTCAGCACGTTGCGCCCCGCCGTCGCCACGTCCAGCACGTAGATCTTGGGAAACCCGCTTTCATAGCTGGTGTAAAGCACCCGATCCCCGCCCGGCGAAAACCGCGGCGCCAGCACGATCGACGCGCTGTCCGTCAGGTAGGTCACGTTGGCGCCGTCATAATCCATGATCGCCAGCCGCTTTTGCCGCGCGTCCTTGGGGCCGGTCTCGGACACGAAAACGACCCGGCTGTCGAAATACGGGTCCTCGCCCGTCAGCCGGGAATAGACCTGGTCCGACACCTTGTGCGCGATGCGCCGCCAGCCATCCACCGTGCCCACGAATTGCAGGCCCTGGCCCATCTCCTGCCCCGCGAACACGTCGTAAAGGCGAAACCGCACGACCACCTTGCCGCTGTCATCCACGCTGACCCCGCCCACGATCAGCGCCTGCGCGTTGATCGCCTTCCAGTCGGGAAACTGCACCGGGCTGGAAAACGCCGTGACCCGCGCGATATGCGCGTCCTGCGGGATTTCCCGGAAAAGGCCGGTGCCCGTCAGGTCCGCCGCGATCACCCGCGTGATATTGACCGCCATCTCCTGCGCCTGCGCCGTCTCGGCAACGAAGGTCGGCACGGCAAAGGGCAAGGGCTCGATCACGCCGTCGCGAATGACGATACGCTCGCGAAAATTATCCAGCGTCGTCTGGTCTTGGGCAAGCAAACCAGTCGGAAAGAGCAGTATGGCTGCAATAAGAAATTTCCGTATCATGCACATGATTGCACCTCACCCATTATCGTGACCTCAGCCTTGCCGGATCAAATTCCAGTTCAATCTCTTTCCAGCGCGCGTAGTTGTCGGCAGGCAGGTCAAAGCCCTGCGCACCACAGCGCAGCACAGCGCGGCGTGCGGCTTGAAACGCCTGGTCGGTGCCAGCACCGGAACCGCCTTTCGATTCAAGAAGTCTGATCGAATTTGCAATAGGCACGCCATCCTGTCCGAGACCAACTAGCAGCACGACGGTCGTTTGCAATGCGTCCGTACTCAGACTTCCACCATTCCAGCACTGCTCAACGGCAACTCTAAGACCATCCCGCTCGCCCCTCGTAAGGGGTCGACCTTGCGGCGTGCCCTGCGGCTCGGGGTCGCCGCCCAGCGCCTCTGCCAGCGCGTCGTTCACGGCCGAGCTGTCCGGGCTGGTGGCCTCTTGCGTCTCTGGCTCCGCCGCCGGTTCCGGCTCGGCCTGCTGCGCGGGCTCCTGGCTTGGCTCGGGGTCCGGGTCGGGCTGGGCCGCCGGGGTCACCTGTTCGGGCCGCGTGCGCGGCCGGACCGAGCGTGTCGGCGCGGCGGATGCCACCTCCTCGGCCTCGGTCACGATCTCGGTCGTGGCCTCCTGGCGGGCGGTTTCCTCCTGCTCGGGCACCGGCTCCTCGGCCTGCTCGGCCGGCTCGGGCGCCTGCTGGTCCACATCGGCGATCTCGACATCCGGTTCCGGCTGCTCCACCGCCTCGGGCGCCACGCGCGGCGCGGGCCGGGGCTGCGGACGTTCGGACGTCTCGGGCGCAAGAACGGCGGTATCCTCCTGCGGCGGCGTCGGCTCCTGCGGCGCGTCGGCAATTTCGGCCTCGGGCACCGGGATCGGCTCTGGCTCCACGGCCTCGGGTACGGGGTCCGGCTCGGCGGTCTCGGTCACTTCCGGCTGGTCCTGCTCGGGCGCGGCGTCGGCCTCGCTCGACAGCTCCGGCGCCTGGCCTTCCTCGGGCGGTTCAGGCGTATCGACATTGGCCACCGCGTCGGGCGACGGCTCGGCGATCATCGCCGCGTACTCTTCTTCCGAGATGGCCGTCACCTCGGTCACCTCGAACGGCAACGGTTCGGACTGGAACGCCCCGCCGAAGATGGCAAAGACGATAAGGCCCGTGTGGGCCACACCGGAAATGATCTGCCCGGTGTCCAGCCGCATCTCAGCCGCCCTGCTCGTCAAGCGTGGGACCGCCGGCATCGGTCACCAGCCCGATATTGGCAAACCCGCCGCGATTGAGCGCGCCCATCACCTGCATCACGTCCGAATAGGGCACCGCCCCGTCCGCGCGCAGGAAGACCCGCGTGCTGTCGCGCTCCGTCGCAATGGCGCGCAGCCGGTTCACCAGCTCGCCGCGCTGCACCTCGGTGGTCTGGATCATCACCACGCCCTCGGCGGTCAGCGTCACGGTCAGCGGCTCCTCCTCCTCGCCCGGCAGGGCGTTGGCCGCGGTTTCCGGCAGCTGCACCGGCACGCCCACGGTCATCAGCGGCGCGGCCACCATGAAGATGATCAGAAGCACCAGCATCACGTCCACGAAAGGCGTGACGTTGATTTCCGCCATCGGGCGGCTGCGCCCGCGACCTCTGCGCCTGCGGCCTGAATCTCCCGATTTCTGGACGACACCGGCTCCCATGTCAGGAATCCAACTGCCGGCTCAGGATGGTCGCGAACTCGTCCGCGAAGGCCTCGTAGCTCGCCACGATCCGGTCCGCATCCGCGCTCAGCTTGTTGTAGAACACCACCGCCGGGATGGCCGCCAGCAGGCCCAGGCCGGTCGCCAGAAGCGCCTCGGCGATCCCCGGCGCGACGACGGCCAGGTTGGTATTCTGCTGCTCGGCGATCTCGATGAAGGCGTTCATGATGCCCCAGACCGTGCCGAACAGACCCACGAATGGCGACACCGACCCGATCGAGGCCAGGATGGTCAGCCCGCTCTGCAGCTTCTCGCTTTCCTTGACGATCGCCACGTCCATGCTGCGGTCGATCCGCGCCGTGGCGCCTGCGATCAGCGCCCCGTCGGTGCGGTGCGACCTCCGCCATTCACTCATGCCCGCGGCGAACACCCTCTCGGATTGCCCGTCCGGATCGGGGCCGATTTCGTCGAAAAGCTCGTCCAGCGGCTCGCCGGACCAGAAGCGGCGGTCGAACCGCTCCGCCTCGGCGCGGGCCTTGCGATAGGTGATCGTCTTCTGGATAATGATCGACCACGCCCAGAAGGACGCCACGATCAGCATCAGCATTACCAGTTTCACGATCAGCGTCGCGCGTGCGAATAGCGCCCACAGCGAGAAATCCATCTCCTGTGCCATTGCCAGGGTTTCTGCTTCCATCTGCCTGCTCTTTTACCTGTCCGGGCCTTGTTGACTGGCCGTATTGAGCGCAAAACTAGACGATTTCCAAGGGGAAAGCCAACCTCAACCGCAGCCGCGCGGTCAATTGCAGGTGATCAGTGCAGCATCAGGCGGATATTCGCCGGTAGGCGCGCCGGCTGGCCCGTGTCGTTGATGCAGACGATGGTCACCTGTGCCGAAAAGACCAGTTCGTCGCCGCGCAGGACCTTCTGTTCCATGACCAGCCGCGCGCCGGTGACCGTGACGACGGTAGTGTTTACCACCAGTTCGTCATCGAACTTGGCCGGATGGTGATAGTCCGCCTCGACCCGCCGCACGGCGAACACCACGCCATCCTCTCGCCGCATCGCGTTCTGGTCGATGCCCAGTCCTCGCACCCAATCGCTGCGGGCCCGCTCTATGTATTTGAGGTAATTGGCATAATAGACGATCCCGGCCATGTCGGTATCTTCGTAATAGACGCGGATCGGGAACGCATGGGCCATACCCGCCTTGTAAGGCGCGCGGGTGGCGACGGCAACGCAAAAGAGGGGCTCCGCCCCACGGCGAACCTGCGGTTCACCGTTCCCCGGGATATTTTTGGCCAGAGGAAGACATGGCCGCTACAGCGGATAGTCGGCCAGAACGTCATAGACCGGGCCATCCGGCGTGAGGGTCGAGCCATAAAGGCAGAAGCGGTCCACCGCAAACGGCCCAGCGCGAAATCCGCCGAATTCCGACAGGAACGCCGTCAGGCGGCCCATGTCCACCGGCCGCGACCTTGGGAACCGCGCCAGTGTGACATGCGGGCGAAACCGCTCGCGCGGCAGGTCGATCCCCGCCAGCCGGGCCGCGCCGCGCACCTTGTCGTGCAACTGCCGCAGCGGCTCCACCTTGGCCACTTCGGCCCAGACCAGCGCCGGACGCCGCCCGCCCTTCGCCTCGATTCCGGTGAACTCCATCTCCCATGGCGACACGCGGATGTCTTGCAGCGCCGCGTCCAATTCCGCTAGCGCGGCCTCCGGCTGATCGTCGAGAAAGGCCAGCGTCAGGTGAAAGTTCTCCTCGTCCACCAGACGCCCCTGGCGCAGCGCCTCCTGAACCGGCAAGAGCGCCTCGATGGCCGCGTCGTCCAGCGGGACACCGACAAAGACCCGCAACCGCTACACCTGCCTCAGCCGCGCGCTCAGACGCAGTGCGTGGCTGGCATCCTGCGCCACGGCGGGCATGACCGGATCGTACCCCGCCCGGATCACCGCGCCGATATCAGGCCGCAGGATCACCTGCCCCTCGCCCGCCTGCGCCAACACCGAGCGGTCGGTAAAGGCCGTGTCGGACCACAGCAGGATCGTCTGCGCCACCTGCGCCAGCGCCAGCGTATCGGCGGGCACCCGGGACAGTTGCTCATCCATCCGCAGGAACACGAAACTTGCCTTGATCGCGCCTGCCTCGTCAAAGCGGAAGATCCGGTACTGGTTGGCATCGGCCTCCTTCAGCCGCGCCACCAGTGGGCCAAGCTCTGGGATCATTCGGTCCAGGTCCGGTACCTCCAGCAACTCGTCCCACTCCCGGAAGAAAAAGAACATCAGGTTCACGCCCAGCTCCGGGTCGGTCTCTGCCATCTGATGGCCGGCCATCATCACCACGGCCTCGACCGCGCCCTTGACGATTTCCAGCGTCTTGTCGTCGGTGCCGAACACCACCGGCACGATGGGCCGCCCCCAGCGCGCAAAGAGGTAAGAGCCATCGGCGCGCGTGAACAGCGCCTCGACGTCATCGGGAGAGATCAGGTCAGCCATGTCGTCTCCCTACCAAAGCCGCCGCCCCATGCAAGCCAAAGCCCGCTTCCTCTGGCGACAAATATCCTCGCCGAAGGCACGAAACTCTTTTGGCACTACTTGCCGAACAAATCGCTCTGCCCCGCCGCCTTGGGCGCTGCCATCCCAAGATGCGCCCAGGCCCGCGAAGCCAGCATCCGTCCTCTCGGCGTGCGCTGGATCAGCCCCTGCTGCAACAGGAACGGCTCGATCACCTCTTCCAGCGCATCGCGGCTCTCGCTCAGCGCCGCACTCAGCGTCTCGATCCCCACCGGCCCGCCCTGGTAGGCCTCGGCAATGAGCCGCAAATACCGCCGGTCGGCCCCGTCAAGGCCGAGGGCGTCGACCCCAAGCCGCGTCAACGCGCTGTCCGCCAGGTCTTGCGTGATCCGCCCGTCGCCCTCGACCACGGCGAAATCCACCACGCGCCGCAGCAGCCGCCCGGCCACCCGCGGAGTCCCACGCGCCCGCCGCGCGATTTCCCGCGCGCCCTGCGCCTCGGCGGGAACGCCCAGCTTCTGCGCATTGCGCGTCACGATCTCGTTCAGCTCGTCCTCGGTGTAGAACTGCAACCGCGTCGGGATCCCGAACCGGTCGCGCAAGGGCGTCGTCAGCAGCCCCAGCCGTGTCGTCGCTCCGACCAGCGTGAAGGGTTGCAGCTCGATCCGCACCGTCCGCGCCGCCGGTCCCTCGCCGATCACCAGGTCCAGCTCGAAATCCTCCATCGCGGGGTAGAGCACCTCTTCCACCGCCGGGTTCAGCCGGTGGATCTCGTCGATGAACAGAACGTCATTGGCCTCCAGGTTGGTCAGGATCGCCGCCAGGTCGCCCGCCTTGGCCAGCACCGGGCCCGATGTCATCCGAAACCCCACGCCCAATTCGCGCGCCATGATCTGCGCCAGGGTCGTCTTGCCCAGGCCGGGGGGGCCGTGAAACAGCGTGTGATCCATCGCCTCGCCCCGCTGCCGGGCGGACCGGATGAACACCTTCAGGTTGGCCCGCGCCTCGGCCTGCCCGATGAAATCCGCCAGCGCCTGCGGGCGCAAGGCGCGGTCCACATCCTCGGGCAACGCCTCGGGGCGCAAGGTCGGGTCAGGCTCGGTCATGCGTCAATCGTCCCACGTCCGCGAGGCAGGCCGCAAGGCCTGATGCGCCGCCTGCCCATCATCCTTTCGGCGCCAGCAACTTCAGCGCCGCACGGATCAGATCCGCCGTCGCCGCCTCCGGCATCTCGTCCGCCGCCTGCGCCACCGCACCCGCGGCCTCGCCGGGGCCATAACCAAGGTTCGTCAGCGCCGACAGCGCCTCGGCCTGCGCCGCGCCGCTCGGGGCTTTCACGGGCGGCGTCCTGGCCACCGGTGCCTCGATCACGTCGTCGTCGCTTTCAGACGGCTCCGGCGCGGCAACCGACGCGCTCGCGCCCATCGCCATCACCTCCGGCGCCTTGTCCTTCAGTTCGATCACAACGCGCTGCGCCGTCTTGGGGCCGATCCCCTTGGCCGCCTTCACCGCGTTCACGTCGCCCAGCGCAATCGCGCGCCCCACGCCGTCCGGTCCCAGCGTGCCCAGGATCGCCAGCGACGCCTTCGCCCCGATCCCCTGCACGCTCATCAGCAGGCGGTGCCACTCCTTCTCCACCAGCGAGGTGAAGCCATAAAGCTGCAACAGGTCCTCGCGCACCAGCAGGTCGGTATAAAGCGCCACATGCTCCCCCGCCCCCGGCAGCGACGCCAGCGTCCGGTCCGAGCAATAGACGAGATACCCGACCCCCTTCACATCAATCAGAACATGATCGGCGGCGCGATAATCAATACGGCCCGCGATCCGCCCGATCATGCCCGCACCTTCTCTTTCAACACCCGCGCGCCCCCGTGATGCGCGTGGCAGATGGCAATCGCCAGCGCGTCGGCGGCATCCGCCCCGGCCAGTTCGACCCCGGCAACTGCACGCGCACCATATGCGCCACCTGCTCCTTGCCGGCATGGCCCACGCCCACCACCGTCTTCTTTACCGTGTTGGGCGCGTACTCGCCCACCTCCAGCCCGAACTGCGCCGGCACCAGCAGGGCGATGCCCCGCGCCTGCCCCAGCTTCAGCGTGCCGGCCCCGTCCTTGTTGACGAAGGTCTGCTCCACCGCCGCCGCGTCGGGCGTGTATAGTTCAATGATATCCGTAAGTTGACCGTGCAACGCCAACAGCCGCGCCGCCAGCGTGCCCCCTGCCCCGTGACAAACCCCGTTCGCCACATGGCTCAGGCGGCTGCCCTCCATGTCGATCACGCCCCACCCGAGGTTGCGTAGGCCCGGATCGATCCCGATGACCCGCATCTGCACTGCCCGCCCTTCGTTGTTTTGCCAACGCCCTAGCACGAAAGGGGAACAAACGCCAAGCACTTCCGCCGGTCAGGCGGCCGCCGCGGCCCACGCGCGACACGCAGATCACACCGTGCCAGCCCCCCTGCGCACAATATGTAATCGACAAAAATACAGCATTAACATAATGTTAACAGAAAATGACCCATGCAGCGCCTGCATAGTGACTATGCGGAAAATGCGTGTTGTCCGACTCCGCCGAACCCCTAACTCCAGCCTCAGAACAAGAAACAAACCGACTTTTATCAAGGACCATCACAATGGCTTCAATCGACAACACCCGCAGCATGCATCACGGCGCCCATTTCGGCTCCCTCTTCGTGCGCATCTTCGCCGCCGTTTCCGCCTGGAACGACGCCCGCGTCACCCGCAACGCGCTGAGCCGCCTGTCGGACCGCGAGCTTGACGATATCGGCCTGTCGCGCGGCGACATCGAACGCGCGATCCGCTAAGCGCGGATCCCGCCCGCCCGGCGTCCTCTCCCTGCGCCGGACAGCAAAAAGCCCTGCACGTGACCAGCGTGCAGGGCTTTTTCATTCAGAGAGGTCTTTGGAAGGCTGAGAGGCCTTGGGTCTGAAAGGATATCTATTTCACGAAGGGGCGCAGGTATTGCGCGATCACGTTGGTGACCTGGTCCCGCTGCATCACGAACGCGCCGGCCTGTTCCACCACCGTGCCGGATCTGAGCGCCTCGACCCGCAGGTCATAGGTGGTGCCGCCCAGATGCGCCAGGATCATCGCCTTGAACAGGAACGCGCCCAGAACCAGGAACACCAGACCGCGCACCGAAAAGCCCTGCGCGCGGCGCTTGGGGCGAAAGACGATCAGCCCGTCGCGCGTCACCTTGGCCGAATAGCCGTTGGCGAGGCGGGCGCGGTTGCGGTCGATCTTTTTCAGGCGGGCATCAAAGCCCTGATGGGTGTTGGTCGCGTTGGTCATGGCAGCGGTCCTAAATTCTGTTCAACTGATCCCCGGCCCTTATTGAAAAAACTAGGTTTCAAATGTGGCAAAAGTGGGGCCTACGCCTTAAAAACGCTGTTTTTAAAAGCCTTTTCAAACACTTTTGCAGGTCATTATCGTGGTCCACTCACCAATCTGGTCGCGGGATATGACACTGTTTCCGCACTGTGAATAAACCTCGACGACCTCATCCGCCTGTTCGTTCAGAATGCCCGACAGGATCACGAATCCCCGGGGCTTCAGCGCCTGGGTGATTCGCGGCGCCAGCGCGATCAGGGGCGCTTTCAGGATATTCGCGAACACCAGGTCGAACGGCGCGGCCCCGGCGATGCCCGGATGCTCCAGCCCTTCGGCCTCGAGGCATTTCACCCGGCCCACCAGGTCATTGGCCGCCACGTTGACCTCCGCCACCTCGACCGCCACCGCGTCGATGTCGCTGGCCAGGATCGTCGCCTCGGGCCAGACCCGCGCCGCCGCCATGGCCAGCACGGCGGTGCCGCAGCCAAGGTCCAGCACGCTCTTCTGCGGGCCTTCCGCGGCGTTCAGCCGGTCCAGCGCCTTCAGACAGCCCAGCGTCGTGCCGTGATGCCCGGTGCCGAACGCCATCGACGCCTCGATCAACAGCGGCAGCGCATCCTCGGGCACCTTGTCGGCATCGTGACTGCCGTAGACAAAGAACCGCCCCGCCACCACCGGCGTCAGCTCCCGCTTCACCTTGGCGACCCAATCCGTCTCGGGCAGTTCGGACACGGTGAAATCCTTCGCCCCGTGCAGCGACGCCAGCAAGGCCAGCCCGGCCGCATCCGGCGCATCCTCGAAATAGCCGCCCACTTCCCACAGGCCCGATCCGTCCTCCAGCTCGAACACGCCAACGCCCGTGGGTTCCGGCGTCAGCCGTTCCAGCGCCTCACCCAGCGCTTCCGCCTGGGATTTGCCGGGCAGGGTAGTCAAAGCGGTGAATGTGGGCATGCGGCCTCCCTTGGACAGATCACTCCGCCGGGGCGGGCGCCCGGGCGGTCAGGATCGTCTCATACCCCGGTTCGGGGTGACGGGGAATAAGCATCGCAAGGATAAATGACACGCCCGCCATCGCGGCCGCCATCACGAACACCGCCACCGGCGAGACCAACCACAGATAACCCAGCGCAGCGGGCAGGAACACGGCGGCGATATGGTTGATGGTGAACGCCACCGCTGCGGTGGGGGCGATATCCCCCGGATCGGCGATCTTCTGGAAATAGGTCTTCAGCGCCAGCGCCAGCGCGAACAGCAAATGGTCTATCACGTACAGCGCCGCCGCCAGCACCACGCCCCAACCGAAGAAATACAGGCCTCCATAAAGCAGGAAGACCAGCGCCAGTCCCGCGTACTCGAACAGCAGTGTCGCCCGCTCCCCGAACACATGCACCGCGCGACCCATCAACGGTGCGAACAGCATGTTCGCCACGAGGTTGATCAGGTAGAGCGCCGTGACCTCGTGCACCTCGAACCCGAACTTCTCGACCATCATGAAGCCCGCGAAGACGATGAAGATCTGCCGCCGCGCGCCCGACATGAATTGCAGCGCATAATACAGCCAATAGCGCCGCCGCAGCACCATCTTCTTGATCTGCGGGTTGGGAGCCTCGAACTGCGGAAAGGCAAAGACACAGTAAAGCGCGATCAGAACCGTCGCCCCGCCCGCGATCATGTAGACGGTGTTGTAGCTCAGGTCGAGCGTTTCCCACGTCATCACGATCAGCACATAGGCCACCAGCGTCGTCCCCGACCCGGCCGCCAGCAGCCAGCCCAGCATCTGCGGCGCGCGCTCCTTCTTCAGCCACTGCAGTTGAAGCGACTGGTTCACCGTCTCGAAATAGTGAAACCCGATGGAACTCAGCATCGTGATCGTCAGGATCCCGCCCAAGGACGGGAACCAGGCCGTGATCGCGGTGGCCACACCCAGCAGGATCAGCGACACCAGCGCCAGCGTCTGCTCGCGCATGAAAATGATGATCGCGATCACCCCGATGGCCAGGAAGCCGGGAATTTCCCGCACTGTATGCAGCCAGCCGATGTCGGACCCGTCGAATCCCGCCGCCTCGATGACGAAGTTATTCAGCAGCGCCGACCACGTGGCAAAGGCCAGCGGCATCGCGGCCGCCATAAGGAACAAGAGCGCCACGGGCCGCTGCCAGATCGGCAGCTCGCGCGCCAGTTCAAGGGGATATGTTCTCGCCATGAAAATGCTTTACGCCCAAGCTTCGGCTTTGACCATGCCTCTCGGCGCAAGGCGAATGTGCAAAAATACGCGGCACCGGCCGCGCGCTTTTCTCCATACGGGTCGGCGCGATGATCACCGAACTGCTTGTGGACCAGCGCCGCCCCGGCGCATTTATGGCAAAGCTCCGCCGTCTGGTCACCTTACCGCCTCTCGATGTACGCCATTTCCCTCTCTTCCATCCCGCCGCGCTTCTCCCGGCTCGGCCCTGTGCTGGCGTCGCTGCTGGCGCAGCGTCCCGCCCCGGCGCAGGTCATCCTTACGCTGCCCGCGCAGTACAACCGCTTTTCCGGCCCGGTCACGCCGCCGCCTTTGCCGGATGGCGTCACCCTGTTGCGGTGCGAGTCAGATCTCGGCCCCGCCACCAAGGCCCTGCCCGCCGCCCGTGCCCTTGCCGACACGGATCTGCGTCTGATCTATTGCGATGACGACTGGCTCTACGCGCCCGATTGGGCCGCGCAACTGCTGACCAAAGGCGAAGAGGCCACCACCGGCCAGGCCTGGGACATCGCCCGCCTTGGCCGCGTGGGCACCGGCACCGACATTGCCCAGGGGTTTGCGGGCGTCTGCATCCGCCCCGCCTGGCTGGCCGCGCCCGACATGGACCCGCCGCCCGAGGCGCGCCCCGTCGATGACATCTGGCTTTCGGGGCAACTGGCGCGGCAGGGTATCCCCGTGCGCGCCCGCCCCAAGGCCCGCCAGCACATGCGCCCGGCCTATGACGATGCCCATGCCCTGCAAGACATCTCAGCCCGCGACGCCGCGAACCGCGCCTCTGCGGCACGGCTTCATGCCCTCTATGGCATCTGGCCCGAGCGCCCCTCGCCCAGCACCGCCCGTGCCGCCCGCTCGTAGAACTCGGCATAGACTTCCGCCTGCGGGATGGCCGCCTCCAGCTTGGGCAGCAGCGCGGCATACCGCGCCTCCGACAGGTCCGTCAGGGCAGCCTTCATGTCGTCCTCGCTCTCGCAGACGATCATCCCGGCCGGGTCGATGAACTCCGCGATGTTGGGACACCCCCAATAGACCGGCACGCATTTGCACAGCACCGCGTCGATCAACTTTTCGGTGAAGTAGTTCATCTCCCGCACGTTCTCGATCACCAGCGAAAACCGGTAGGGCGCCAGCCCCTCCGCCTTGTGCTCGAAGGGCTGGTACCCGCCGCCCATCACGTCCACGTCCAGCCCCTCGGCGCGCGCGAAATCCGCCACCCTGTGGCGCAGCGCGTGCCCCTCCTGCGACCGCTTGGCCGAGGCGATCAGGCTGCACGCCCTGGTCTTGGTCAGGTCCAATGCCGTCCAGTCCCCGACCCACGTACAGCCCAGCGGAAACAGCACACCGTTGGGTATCGCCGCCAGCAGGTCGGCATTGGAACACAGCACCTTGTGAAACCGCGCATACTGCCGCCGCAGCTTTTGCATGTGATCGCCGTGAATGGCCTCGGGCTCCAGCACCATCACCGAAACCTTGGCCGGCGTACCCAGCCATGGCCGCCGGTACAGCAGGCTCGACGTGTAGACCACCAGGTGATCGTCGGGTCCCAGGTCGCGCAAGGTCTTCTCCGCCCCCGTCAACCGGTCCGGCCGCCCCCTGGGCCAGGCCAGTGCGTCCAGTTTCACCCGCCCCGGCCGCAGGCCCGGCCGGACATCGTAAGGCATGATCGCGATGGCATCGAAATTGTCGCTCATGGCCGCCCTGATACGGCCAAACCCGGGCCCGCGCAATCGCCCCGGCACACCGCGCCCCGCCATTGACATCCCCGCTCAGGATGCCAGCTTATGAGGCACCCGGAACAGGACGGGTTCCGCCGGAAGGACAAGGCAATGACAAATGCGCGCGAGGCCTTCATCGGGGCCATGCGACAGGTGGCCGCCACGGTCACGGTCGTGACCACCGACGGCCCCGCCGGTCGCGCGGGGGCGACGGTCAGCGCGTTTACGTCGCTGTCCGCCGACCCGCCATCGTTGCTGGTGTGCCTCAAGGCCGACAGCACCATCGCGCGCGCGGTTTCGGCCAACGGCGTCTTCTGCGTCAACATCCTGCCCGAGGATGCCGACGACCTTGCCCGTCGCTTCGCCGGCCTGCTCGACGCCGACCACCCCGACAGATTCGAGGGGATCGAGGTGTTCGACACCGAATTCGGCCCCCTCCTGCCCCGCGCAACCGCCTTTTCCTGCACGCTCACGCACCGGCACGTGCATGGCAGTCACGCCATCTGCATCGGTGACGTCACCGGCATTTCCGACGCCGGGGAAAAGCCGCTCACCTACATGAGCGGCAGCTTTCATATCGTGCGCCCCAAGGCCCGCGTCTGACGCCACGAAGGTCCGGTCCGTCCGCCGCCTCACCACAACCTGCACGAGAAATACCCCGCTTTTGGCACCGTCTTGCTGCGCAGAAGCCGCATTCTGGCCCGGATTCATTTTTAACGCTTTCTCAACAACAGCGAGAAGGAACCAGGAAATGGCCTATCTTGAGGCAAACAGAAAAGCAGGCTGCCACACCGTCGACATGCAAGCCACCGCCCGAGGTCTGGTGGCCGGCGAGCGGTCCGAGCGGTTCCGGCTCGAGGCACTGACAGAGATGGTGCTGCGCATCGCGGGCACCCTCATGGTCATGGGCTCGATCATCATGTGGTTCTTTCTGCCGGTCGACCCCGATACCGGGCGGCTCGAATCCTTCGGCCTGGCAGCCTCGGTCATCGCCGCCGGCGGGCTTTGCGTCTTCGCCTATGGCACGCGCGGCTTTCGCCGCCGCATGACGCTGGATGTCGACGCCGGCACCCTGACGCTGACCAAGATCAACATGCTCGGCCACGCCCGCGTCCGCCGCGAGATCACCCTCGGCACGGTCGAAAGCGTGTACCTGCGCAGACCAGCCCAGCCGGGCGGAATGGCCACCCTGTTGGTGCGCGTGGCGGGCAAGGACGCCCCGGCCATCGCCCTGTCGGGCGACCGGCACGAGGTCGAGGAGGTGCATTCGGCGCTTTGCGCGGTGCTCAACAACGACACCGCGCCCGCCGGTCAGGAACCTGTGCTGCGCGTTACCTCCCCCCGCCCCAGGCCGAGCCTTTTCACCGCGTATCCCCGGCGCATCACTTCGCGCACGGTGGGTGAAAACCCGCACCTTCCCGGTATGCCCGCCCCGCGGCCCTGACCGCCACTCGAAAGAACAAAAAGGCCGCCCCACCGGGACAAGATCCTTGCCAGATGTGTTGAAGCGCCACGTACGACACTGCGTGCAGCACGTTGCCAGACAGGCCGCGAATTTCTAACGTGCGGCGCGGAATCCGACCAGACGAGCCTTGATCGACGTGCGCAAAAGACGCTCCGGTCCGACCATGACGGCCCAAGCCAACCCGAACACGATGACGGACGCAATCAACAAAAGCAAAAGGTCCTGACGAATGTACTCTCTCAGGGCTGGGATCAGATGCATCCCGATCACGAAGTGACCGAGATAGATAGGGTAGGACAAGTTGCCGAGGTTCCGCAGAAGTGACGGCGAGCCGGCTTTCCGCACGGTGCGGTTGTGCCGCAGGCTGAACACGAAGAAAGCGAGCAGTCCGCCCCAGACAGTCACCGGCGCAACCGGATTGTGCCCTTCCGCTTGAAGGACGATTTGGACCACCGCTGCTCCGACGTACAACGACAACAGGGAGCTTCGCAGGGTGTTGTACCCGTCCTTTTCGCTTCTCCACAGAAGCATGCCAATTGCAAAGAAAACGCCATGGCGAAGCAGGATGACACTGAAAAAGTACCTATCCAGCAGGCTCTGTAGCCTTTCCGGATTGCCCGTGGGCTCCATCAGGGTAACAACGCCAGAGACAAGCAAGAAGGACGTGCTGACAAGGCCAAGGGCAATCGCGCAAGCTTGGAAAATGTCGAGGTTGGGCCTTCGTGACCGGACAGCAAGAAGCAAGGCGATCAGGGAGTAGAAAACGGCTTCTACGACAAGTGTCCAGATAACCCCGTCAATATAGGGACCGATCGGAAACAGGATGACCGACCTGAAAAAGAGTCGAGCAGGAGCGATAGGGGCTCGCCTGCCAAATACCTCACCGCGAAGGCAATGATCGTGTAGATCCAGAGCGCTGGAAGAATTCGGACCGCACGGCGTTTCAGGAATTCGCCTGGTGCGGACCGGTCAGCGCTGGCGACGATGACAAACCCGGAGATGACAAAGAAGACTTGAACGCCGACCCACCCGTGGCCGGTGAATTGATCCATCCATGGCCAAGGGCGGTCTTGTTGCGCCGCAGGAAAGGCCGGTTGGGCGTCACTGAACAATCCGAAATGGAAATAGACTACAAGAACGGCCGCGATGAACCTTATGATATCGAGACCGTAGAGATGCCTGTCGAGGCCAGCGTCCAGGTTACCGCTCATAATGAGCTACTACGCAACCGACGCGGCGTTACTGGCTCAGACATCAATAAACCCTTGCTCAAAAAACACGATGCTAGTGTGGCTCGTGCATATTGCAAAAGTCAATTCACGCGCCGCGCCAGGAATTCGTCGAGCTCGAGAAAACAATGATCGTCTTGGCGAAAGCCTGGCGCACTGGCAGAGGAGGACAACAAAAACTGTGCAAAATCATGAATGGTTCACATCTCCGCGCCGAGAACGGTCGTTCGCGCTCCCGCAATCGAAGGTGAGAATTTCCGTGAGTGGCGCTCCGAAAGGGCTCCAAGCGGACGAGCGCCCTTTTTTGTGAGCACGACCGCCCCGGCCGCGATCAACACATACGCAAAAGGGCCGCCCCACCGGGACGGCCCTCTGCCGTATTCTTGCGGCACCCGCCGGACATCTGAGCTGTGTCAAACGCCCGCCGGGCAACGGTTTTCGCGGATGCGAAAACCTTACATCATGCCGCCCATTCCGCCCATGTCAGGCATGCCGCCGCCCGCGGCTGCGCCCTCCTTTTGCGGTTTATCGGCTACCATCGCCTCCGTCGTGATCAGCAGGCCAGCGATCGAGGCCGCGTCTTCCAGAGCCGTGCGCACGACCTTCGCAGGGTCGATCACACCGTATTTGAACATGTCGCCATATTCTTCGGTCTGCGCGTTGAAGCCGAATTTCGGGTCTTCGGATTCGCGGATCTTGCCCGCGACGACCGAGCCGTCCACACCGGCGTTCTCGGCGATCTGACGCAGCGGCGCTTCCAGCGCGCGGCGCACGATGGCGATGCCGTTGTTCTGGTCGCTGTTGGCGCCTTCCAGCCCGTCCAGAGCCTTGGCACCCTGAACCAGGGCAACACCGCCGCCCACGACGATACCTTCCTGAACGGCCGCACGGGTCGCGTTCAGCGCGTCATCGACGCGGTCCTTGCGCTCTTTCACTTCGACCTCGGTCATGCCGCCCACGCGGATGACGGCAACGCCGCCGGCCAGCTTGGCCACGCGCTCTTGCAGCTTCTCGCGGTCGTAGTCGCTGGTGGTGTCCTCGATCTGCTGACGGATCTGGCTGACCCGTGCTTCGATCTCGGCCTTCTCGCCCGCACCGTCGACGATGGTGGTTTCGTCCTTGGTGATCTGAACCTTCTTGGCCTGGCCAAGCATGTCCATCGTGACGCTTTCCAGCTTCATGCCCAGATCTTCCGAGATGACCTGGCCGCCGGTCAGGATCGCGATGTCCTGCAGCATGGCCTTGCGACGGTCACCAAAGCCCGGCGCCTTCACGGCGGCGATCTTCAGGCCACCGCGCAGCTTGTTGACCACCAGGGTCGCCAGCGCTTCGCCTTCCACGTCCTCGGCGATGATCAGCAGGGGTTTCTGCGACTGGATCACCGATTCCAGCAGCGGCACCATCGGCTGCAGCGACGAGAGTTTCTTCTCGTGCAGCAGGATCATGCAGTCTTCCAGCTCGGTGGTCATCTTGTCGGCGTTGGTCACGAAGTAGGGGCTCAGGTAGCCACGGTCGAACTGCATGCCCTCGACGACGTCGGTCTCGGTGACGAGGCCTTTGTTTTCCTCGACGGTGATGACGCCTTCGTTGCCGACCTTCTGCATCGCGTCCGCGATCATCTGGCCGATCTCGGCTTCGCCGTTGGCCGACACGGTGCCGACCTGTGCGACTTCGCTCGAATCGTTGACTTCGCGTGCGGCGTTCTTGATGGCTTCCACGACCTTGGTGGTGGCCAGGTCGATGCCGCGCTTGAGGTCCATCGGGTTCATGCCGGCCGCGACGGCCTTCATGCCTTCTTTCACGATGGCCTGGGCCAGGACGGTCGCGGTGGTGGTGCCGTCGCCGGCTTCGTCATTGGTGCGGCTGGCGACTTCTTTCACCATTTGCGCGCCCATGTTCTCGAACTTGTCTTCCAGCTCAATTTCCTTGGCAACCGACACACCGTCCTTGGTGATGCGCGGCGCGCCAAAGGATTTGTCCAGAACCACGTTACGGCCTTTGGGGCCAAGGGTCACCTTGACCGCATCGGCCAGGACGTTGACGCCGCGCAGCATCTTGTTGCGGGCATCGGTATCGAATTTCACGTCTTTTGCAGACATTTAAGTCGCTCCTGATGTATTTGGATTTTCAGATGTGGAGATGATCCGGGGCGTTCAGGCCGCTTTCGCCGCCTTCTTGTCCGTCATCACACCCAGGATGTCGCTTTCCTTCATGATCAGCAGCTCTTCGCCGTCGATCGTGATTTCCGTGCCCGACCATTTGCCGAACAGGATGCGATCCCCGACCGAGACGGCCATCTCGATCAGCTCGCCGCTATCCTTGCGGGCGCCATCGCCAACAGCAACGACTTCACCTTCGCTGGGTTTTTCCTTGGCACTGTCGGGGATAATCAGCCCACCAGCGGTTTTTCCTTCGCTCTCAACGCGGCGTACAAGCACGCGGTCATGCAGCGGTTTGAATGCCATAGCTTTTGCTCCTTGGCTATCAAGTTTCCCTCATGCCCCCCTGCGGGGACCGTTATCACTCACCGTAGTCGAGTGCTAACGGCGCATAGCTAAGGACCGATCACGAAGCTGTCAACATACCTTCGGCAAAAATTTCGCGGGCCGGCACGGGCAGTTTGTTGCGCCCGGCGTCGCACCCCTCTACATCTTGTTTCACAGCCTGAAAATGAGGGGTCGAAGGATGAAATTTCTCTGGTCCGCACTGCTCGCGCTTATGATCGTCGCCGTGGCCCTCGTCACGCCTTTGTCCGCTCAGGATACCACGGGAGACACCTGCGGCGGCGCCGACCTGATCGAGGCGCTGGACCCCGCCAAGCGCGAGGCACTGCGGCGCGAGGCCGCCGACATGCCCCATGCCGAAGGCCTGCTCTGGCAGGCCACGCGCGGCGACACGGTGATCGACATTTTCGGCACCTATCATTTCAAGCATCGCCTGACCGAGACCCATCTCGACCGCCTGGCGCCGCTGGTCGAGGCCGCCGACAAGGTCTATCTTGAGGTCTCCAACGACGACCAGATGGCGATGCAGCGGGCGATGGCCGAGGACCCGTCGCTGATGTTCATCACCGAGGGCCCCACCCTGCCCGACCTTCTGGGCGAAGAAGACTGGCAGCATTACCGCGCCGAGATGCAGGCCCGGATGATCCCCGGCTTCATGGCCGCCAAGTTCAAGCCGCTCTGGGCCGGAATGATGCTGGGCATCGGCCCCTGCGAGGCCAAAGCCGGCGCGTTCGAGGCCAAGGGCATCGACATGCTGGTGGGCGAGCACGCCGCCGAGGCCGGCAATCCCACCCGTTCGCTCGAGAATTTCGACGACCTGTTGACCCTGCTCGACAGCTTTCCGATGGACGACCAGATCGAGATGATCCGCATGTCGCTCGCCTGGCCCGGCGACATGAACGACCTGTCCTACACGATCCGCGAGCGCTACCTCAGCGAAGAGATCGCGCTGACGCTGGTCTTCTCGCGCTACGTGTCCGAAGAATACGGCGGCGAGGCCGGCGCCGAAGGTTTCGCCATGGTCGAGGACTTGCTGCTGGAAAAACGCAACCTCGGCTGGATCGACCGGCTGGAGGATGAGGTCGCGCCGGGCGACCATGTGCTCGTCGCCGTCGGCGCCGGGCATCTGCCCGGCGAGGTCGGCATCCTCAAGCTGCTCGAGGACAAGGGCTACACCGTCACCCGCGTGGACCTCTGACGCCACCGCCCCGCCCGCGCGCCCGTCCGGGGACTCGTAGGGTGGGGTTCCACCCCACCACGCGATCAACAATTCTCTCGCGTCCCAACCGCGTAGGGTGGGTGAAAACCCACGCGCACTCCCGTTAACCACCCCTTAACCGCGTACGCCCCGTCAACCGCCGCCCCCGCGACGACCGCACCGTCGCCATACCCCCCGAATACCGACGCAATACCGACGTCGATTCCACCGCTCCGCCGCGGTTAACCCTTCGATTCGGAAAGCCGGTCCAACACCCGTTGCGCCGCCACGCTGGGCACCGTGCGCCCTGCCGCCACATCCTCGGCGCCCTCTTCCATCATCGCCCGCGCCTCCGGTGTCTCCAGCTGCGCCATCAGGCCCCGCTTCACTTCCTCGCCGAACCAGTACCGCGCCTGCGCCTCGCGACGCGCATCGAAATGCCCGTTCTCACGGCGCCAGTCGACCAGCGCATTCATCTCGTCCCAGGCCGCCTTCAACCCTTCGTCCTGCAAGGCCGACACCATCATCGCCTTGGGAAACCCGTCCGGATCCTGCGGCCGCTTGCGCAACAACCGCAACGCCCCGGAATAATCGGTGCAGGTCCGCGTCGCCGCCGATTTCAGATCGCCATCGGCCTTGTTCACAAGGATCAGATCGGCAATCTCCATGATCCCGCGCTTGACCCCTGCAACTCGTCGCCGCCCGCAGGCGCCAACAGCAACAGGAACAGATCGCACATCTCCGACACCACCGTCTCGGACTGTCCCACACCCACCGTCTCGATCAGCACCACGTCGAATCCCGCCGCCTCGCACAGCGTCACCGCCTCGCGGGTGCGCCGTGCCACGCCGCCCAGATGCGTCTGGCTGGGCGAGGGCCGGATGAACGCGCCCGGCTCCCGGCTCAACCGTTCCATCCGCGTCTTGTCGCCCAGGATCGAGCCGCCCGACCGCGCCGAGCTCGGGTCCACCGCCAGCACCGCCACGCGCAGGCCCATGCCGGTCAGCATCATGCCGAACGCCTCGATAAACGTGCTTTTTCCAACACCGGGCGTCCCCGACAGCCCGATGCGAACGGCCTGCCTGCCATGCCCCGCGACCCGGTCCAGCAGGGCCTGCGCCGCCTCCCGGTGATCGGCCCGCCCGCTTTCCACCAGCGTGATCGCCCGCGCCAGCGCCCGGCGCTCCTGCGCCAACAACTGTTCGGCAAGCTTTTCCGTGTCGGTCATGGCGCGTCGTCTCCTCCGGTCCGGTGCGCGGCGTGGCGCGGCGCGGCCTCGTCAGGGCCTTCCGACTTGTGCCCCAGCCGGGCCGGAAATGTCCAGCAACCGCGGCAGCCCCGGCACCGCAGGGCCGGTTTACTAAATCGTAACCACTTGCCCGACATATTCCCGCACGGTCCCGCGCCAGATGCCGGGATGAAAACCGGGCGGAACGTGTTACCTTGGTTTTTGCGCCATGTCCAATCTCGGACACAATGCAAGAGGCCCGCACGTGACAGTCAAAACCCGGTTAACCCATATCGCCCTCGCGGCGTTCTTCACCGCCACCGGCGTGCCCTCCGCGCTGGCCGACAGCATGCAGGCGCGCTATGACGTCCGCCTGATCGGCGCCAAGGTCGGCGAAATGGCCATGGCCAGCACCGAGACCTCCGGCACCTACAGCACCCGTGCCCGCTTCGCCACCACCGGGGCCATCTCCGCGCTCAAACAGGCCAGCTTCGACCTGTCCGCCAAGGGCCGCAGGTCCGGCACCCGCTTCATCCCCTCCAGCTATACCGAGGTCACCTCGGAAGGCCGCCGCTCCACCAACCTCAGGATCGGCTTTTCCGGCGGCGTCGCGACCCACGTCACCGGCGACACCGGCAGCAGTGCGCCCGCCGTGAATCCGCGCACACTTCCCGGCGCCTACGACCCCTTGACGGCTCTCTACGCCGCCCTGCGCGACCAGCCCCCGAGTGAACTTTGTTCTTTGAACGCAGATGTTTACGACGGCCACCGCCACGCCCGGCTCAGCCTCACCAGCCGCACGGCCCTTGATGGCGGGCGGGTGCAATGCTCGGGCCAGTACCGCCGCATCGCCGGCTACTCCGCCAGTGAACTGCGCCACAGCACTGCACCAGTGTCGATCATCTACGTCCCGCAGGGCAACACCATGCGCGCCGACACCGTCGTGGTGCGCACCCGCTATGGTCAAGTGTCGATGCATCGCCGATAAGGCGGTCATGACCCGCGACAGGCTTCCCATAGACGACGCCATCCCGGCGCTTCTCACCGCACTGCGCGACACCGGCCGCGCCGTCCTGCAAGCGCCCCCGGCGCGGGCAAAACCACCGTGGTGCCCCTTGAAATGCTGACCGCCGGGCTCACCCGGGGCCGCCTCGTCATGCTCGAGCCCCGCCGCCTCGCCGCCCGCGCCGCCGCCGAGCGCATGGCCTCAACGCTTGGCGAAAAAGCAGGCGAAACGGTGGGTTACCGCGTCCGCGGCGACGCCAAGGTCTCGGACGCCACCCGGATCGAGGTCGTCACCGAAGGCATCCTCACCCGCCGCATCCAGTCCGACCCCGAACTCACCGGCATAGGCGCGGTGATCTTCGACGAATTCCACGAACGCTCTCTCAACGCCGACCTCGGCCTCGCCCTCTGCCTCGAAGTGGCCCATGCCCTGCGCGACGACCTGATGCTCTTGGCCATGTCCGCCACGCTCGACGCCGCCCCGGTGGCCGAGCTGATGCAGGCCCCCATCGTCACCTCCGAAGGCCGCAGCTTTCCGGTCGAGACCCGCCACCTCGACACGCCAACGCCGAAGAAAACAAGGTGGGACGCGGCCCTTACCGACCTTGTTACCAAGGCCGTCTCCGAGACCACTGGCGGCGTCCTTGTCTTCCTCCCCGGCGAAGGCGAGATCCGCCGCGCGCAGGCCCTGCTGAAGGACCGCCTGCCCCCCGACTGCCACATCCGCCCCCTTTTCGGCGCGATGGACTTCGCCGCCCAGCGCGCCGCCATCGCGCCCGTGACCGAAGGCCGCAAGGTGGTCCTCGCCACCTCCATCGCCGAAACCTCGCTCACCATCGAGGATATCCGCGTGGTGGTCGACGGCGGCAAGTCCCGCCGAGCCCGGTTCGACCCCGGCTCCGGCATGTCGCGGCTGGTGACCGAGCCCGTCACCCGCGCCGAGGCCACGCAACGTACAGGCCGCGCGGGCCGCGTCGCGGAAGGCACCTGCTACCGCCTCTGGACCAAGGGAGAAGAAGGCGCCCTGCCCGCCTATCCCCCTGCCGAAATCCAGGCCACCGACCTTTCGGGCCTCGCCCTCGAACTGGCGCTCTGGGGCGCTGCGCCGGACGACCTGCCCTTCCTCACCCCACCCAATCCGGGCAGCTATGCCGAGGCGCAGGCGCTTCTGCACATGCTGGGTGCTCTGGACGATACCCACCGCATCACCGAGCATGGCAAGGCTTTGGCCAAACTCCCCCTGCACCCCCGCCTTGCCCATATGCTGGGAACCGCCGGGCCGGACGCGGCCCTTCTCGCCGCTCTCTTGGCCGACCGCGATCCGCTGCCGCGCGGCGCGCCCGTCGACCTCACCCTGCGCATGGCCGCCCTGCGCGACCCCAAGGGCCGCCACCCGCATCCCGCCAACCACGGCGCGGTGACGCGCATCCGTGCCGAGGCCAAGCGCCTGGCCTCACAGGCAAAATCGACAGGGGCCAGCGGGATGTCCGACGCCGAATGCGCCGCCCTCGCCTACCCTGACCGCATCGGCCTGCGCCGCAAGGGCGACGCCCCGCGCTTCGTTCTGTCCGGCGGCAAGGGCGCGCTTTTGCCCGACGAAGACCCCCTGGCCGGTCAACGCCTGCTGGTCGCCACCGATCTTGACGGCAACCCGCGCGAGGCCCGCATCCGGCAGGCCATCGCGCTTTCCGAATCCGAACTCCGCGCGCTTTTCGCCGACCAGATCGCATGGCATGACGTCTGCCACTGGGACCGCCGCGACCGCCGCGTCATCGCCCGCAAACAGGAACGCTTCGGCGCGCTGGTGCTGGATGACCGCATGTGGAAGGATGCCCCAGACGACGCCATCGCCCTTGCCATGCTCGACGGCATCCGCGACCTCGGCCTGAACTGGTCCGACACCGCCCGCCGTTTCGCCGCCCGCGTCGCCCTTCTGCGCGCGGCAGGCGAGGACCTGCCGGACATGACCGACGAGGCCCTCCTCGAAGACCTCGAAACCTGGCTCCTACCTTACATCACCGGCCTCAAGACCGCCGCCGACTGGAAGCGCTTCGACATGCTGGACGCCCTGCGCGCGCGCCTCACCTATGACCAGATGCAGCGCGTCGACGCCGCCGCCCCGGCGCATTTCACCACGCCGCTGGGGCGGCGCATCCCCATCGACTATTCCGGCGACCATCCCGAGATTTCCCTGCGCCTGCAGGAAATGTTCGGCCAGACCACCCACCCCACCGTGGGCCGGACGCCCCTGCGCGTCACGCTCCTGTCGCCCGCAGGTCGCCCGGTGCAGACCACGCTCGATATTCCCGGCTTCTGGGATAGCTCCTACGCCGACGTTCGCAAGGACATGCGCGGCCGCTATCCCAAGCACCCTTGGCCCGAAAACCCGCGCCAAGCCGACCCGACGCTGCGCGCCAAGCGCCGCCCCGGTTCCTGATCCCGCATCCATGGGTTTGAAAATTTGACTTTTTATCACCCTAACGTATATACTTTTATGAAAACACTTCGACACGAGCAGAACCATGACGACCTCGATGAAAAGGGCTTGGGCGGAATTCGTCCAGCCGATCCTCCGACGCCCGCCCGAGTTGCAGGTCGCGGCGCTGTGCTATCGTGAAACCGCGACCGGCGAGACCCAGGTCCTGCTGATCACCAGCCGGGGCACCGGACGCTGGATCGTGCCCAAGGGCTGGCCGATGGAAGGCAAGAAAGCCGCCGATGCCGCGCTTCAGGAAGCCTGGGAAGAGGCCGGCGTCACCAGGGGCGCCACGATCGAGGGCCATGTCGGCAGCTATGCCTACGACAAGCACCTCGACGACGGCTACGACGCCCCGGTCGAGGTCGAGGTGTTCAAGGTCCGCGTCAAGCAACTGGCCGACATCTATCCCGAACATGACGAGCGCACCCGCCGCTGGGTCAGCCCCACCGATGCGGCTGAAATGGTACAGGAACCGGGCCTCAAGGCCATTTTGCTGGAAATGTAACGGTTTTATGACAGTGCGGCATTGAACCGCCGCGCCAGACGGGCTAGCGCTCTGCCCCGAACCGGACCGGGAGGGGACCGTTGGCCGAGGACCCGCAGAACAACCAGTGGAAGACGCTCGACAAGGATCTCGGGCGCATCTCGCAGATCGAGTACGCGACGGCCTATGTCTCGCGTCCGCTGATCTCGCTCGGCATTGCGCTGGCGTTCATGGTCCTCGCCGGTTTGGGCGCGGGGCTGTTCTTCGGGGCCTTCCCCAACAACATGGTGGTCATCGCCGCGGCGATCTTCGGCGCCTATATGGCGCTCAATATCGGCGCGAACGACGTGGCCAACAACATGGGGCCGGCGGTGGGGGCCAATGCGCTCACCATGGGCGGCGCCATCGTTATCGCGGCCATCTGCGAAAGCGCGGGTGCCCTGCTGGCGGGCGGCGACGTGGTCTCGACCATTTCCAAGGGCATCATCGACCCCGACGGCATGCAGAACACCCAGACCTTCATCTGGGCGATGATGGCGGCACTGGTCTCGGCCGCGCTCTGGGTCAACCTCGCCACCAAGGTCGGCGCGCCCGTGTCCACCACGCATTCCGTCGTCGGCGGCGTCATGGGTGCGGGCATCGCCGCCGCGGGCCTTGCAACCGTGAATTGGCCCACGATGGGTGCCATCGCTGCCAGCTGGGTGATCTCGCCTGTATTGGGCGGCATGATCGCTGCCGGCTTCCTCGCTCTGATCAAGAGCCGGATCGTCTACCGGGAAGACAAGATCGCCGCCGCCCGCCGCTGGGTGCCGATCCTGGTGGGTCTCATGGCCGGCACCTTCGCCACCTACCTGGCGATGAAGGGTCTCAAGCGCATCGTCAGGATCGACATCGGCACTGCCCTCTTGATCGGCGCGGCAACCGGCGCGGCGATCTACGCCCTGACCATCCCCCTGATCCGGCGCCAGTCGGAGGGCATGGAAAACCGCCGCCGCTCGCTCAAGGCGCTCTTCGGCCTGCCGCTCATCATCTCGGCGGCGCTTTTGTCCTTCGCCCACGGCGCGAACGACGTCGCCAACGCCGTGGGCCCCCTGGCCGCCATCGTTTATGCGTCCGAGGCCGGCGGCTTTGCCGGTGAAGTGACCATCCCCCTCTGGGTCATGATCATCGGCGCCTTCGGCATCTCATTCGGCCTCTTCCTGTTCGGGCCCAAACTCATCCGAATGGTCGGCAGCCAGATCACCAAGCTCGATCCGATGCGCGCCTATTGCGTCGCCCTGTCGGCGGCGATCACCGTCATCGTGGCCAGTTGGCTGGGCCTTCCGGTCAGTTCCACGCATATCGCCGTGGGCGGCGTCTTCGGCGTCGGCTTCTTCCGCGAATGGTACATGGAACGCCGCCTTCGCAAGGGGCTGACAACCGGCGGCAAGGGCAAGCGCCTGGCCCCCGAGGAACGCCGCCGGCGCAAGTTGGTGCGGCGCAGCCATTTCATGACCATCGTCGCCGCCTGGGTCATCACCGTCCCTGCCGCGGCGCTGATGTCCGCGGTGATCTTCTTTGTCCTCAACAGCCTGACGGGCTAACCCTCACGCGCCGCACAGGCCGGCCCTTGACGGGCCCCGGTCGTGCCATCCCGCGATGCCCCTGCCCATCGGGCTCAGGTCTCGTCCCACCACGGCCCGTGGAACCTGCCTTCCTGTCCCAGCCGCTCGAACCCGTGATAGCCGAAGAAATCGCGCTGCGCCTGAATGATGTTCGCGGTGCCATAGCCCTGGCGCATGCTGTCATGCCATTGCAGCGCCGCCGACAGTGCCGGTATGGCATGGCCTCCCGCAACCGCCTCCGCGACGACCTTGCGCAGCGCGGGTACGGTCCGTTTCAGGATCTCGGCGAAACGAGGCGACAGGAACAGCTGCCCATGTGGCAGATCCTCGCGGAACGCCTCCGAGATATCGTCCAGCAACACCGACCGGATGATGCACCCGGCGCGCCAGACTTCGGCGACGCGGGCATGGTCCAGATGCCAGTCGTATTCCTGCGACGCCGCCTCCAGCACACGAAACCCCTGCGCATAGCACAAAACCCGCGCCGCCATGAACGCCTCTGCCAGAACGTCCTCGTCCAGGCTCAACAGACCACGTTCCGCGCCCAGCAACTCCTCGGCCCTGGTGCGCGTGTCCTTTTCCGACGACCACGCGCGTGCGCCCACCGCGGCCTCGATCATGGTCGCGGCCTGGCCCATGCGCACGGCCTCCACCACGGTCCAGCGCCCGGTTCCCTTTTGTCCCGCGGCATCCTTGATGACATCGACCACGGGATGCCCGGTCGCGGGGTCGGTATAGGCCAGCAACTCGCCGGTGATCTCTACCAGGTAGGATTTCAGCGGCCCCTCGTTCCACTTGGAAAACAATGCCCCGATCCGCGCCGGCGGCCAGACGCACCCGTTATGCAAGAGGCCGTAGATCTCGGCGATCACCTGCATGTCGGCATATTCGATCCCGTTATGCACGGTCTTGACGAAATGCCCCGCCCCGTCCGGGCCAAGGTGATCGACGCAAGGGTCACCCTCATACCGCGCAGCGATCGCGCGGAGCACATCGCGCAGCTGTTCCCAGCTGTGGTCGCTGCCGCCCACCATCATCGACGGTCCGTGCCGCGCGCCCTGCTCGCCGCCCGACACGCCCATGCCGACAAAATGCAGTCCCTTTTCCGCCAGGGCCTTCGCGCGTCGGCGCGTGTCGTGGAAATCGGCGTTTCCGCCATCGATGATCGTGTCGCCGTCTGCCAGCAGGGGCGCTCACCTCCTGGATCATCGCATCCATCGGCCTGCCCGACGGGATCATGAACAGGATCACGCGCGGCGTCTTCAGCCCGGCCACGAAATCGTGCAGGCTCTCGTGCGGATGCAACCGCTCGGCCAGCGGTCCGGCCTCGTCGACGAACTCGCCGATCCAGTCGGCCTCGCGGTTTGTCACGGCCACCTCGAAGCCCTTCTCGGCCATGTTCAGCGCCAATGCGCTGCCCATCGTGCCCAGCCCGTAAACGCCGATCTGTGCCTTGCCCGGTACCATGCGCTCTCCTTTTCTGGGCGCCGTTCGCCCCAAGCCTAGACCGACCCGCGCCCGATGCCAAGAAAGCCGACCGCACACGACCCGGCCTTTCGCGCCACGCGCTCTTTTTCCCGGCAGACATGGCGTCGCGCCTAGCACGCCCGGAATGCCGCGTCGCACAAACCTGCGCGCGTGCAACGCGCTCCGTCAGGTCAGGCTCAGACGCCCAGACACCAGCGCATGATCGCTTTCTGCGCGTGCAGGCGGTTCTCGGCCTCGTCGAACACGACCGAATGCGGCCCGTCCATCACGGGGCTCGTCACCTCTTCCTCGCGATGCGCGGGTAGGCAGTGCATGAACAGCGCGTCGGGCTTGGCGTGCTTCATCAGCTCGGCATTCACCTGGTAGGGGCGCAGCATGTTGTGGCGGCGTTCCTTGCTGGACTGGCTGTCATGCATGCTGACCCAGGTATCGGTCACCACCAGATCCGCGCCCTCAACGGCCTTGGCCGCGTCACGCTCGATGGTGATCGTACTGCCCGCCTTTCGCGCCAGCCCGACGAATTCGTCCTCGGGGTCCAGCTGCGACGGCCCGGTGAAAGTCATGTCGAACCCGAACTGACCCGCCGCATGCAGGAAGGATGAACAGACGTTGTTGCCATCCCCGGCCCAGACCACCTTCTTGCCCCGGATCGGCCCGCGATGCTCCTCGTAGGTCATCACGTCGGCCATGATCTGGCAGGGATGCGTGCGGTCGGTCAGCCCGTTGATCACCGGCACGTCGGCATATTCGGCCATCTCCTGCAACACGCTCTCGTCGAAGGTCCGGATCATGATCAGGTCGACGTAGCGGCTCATCACCCGCGCCGTGTCGGCAATGGTCTCGCCATGTCCAAGCTGCATGTCAGCGCCCGACAGCACCATCGTCTCGCCGCCCATCTGGCGCACGCCCACGTCGAAACTGGTGCGCGTCCGTGTCGACGGCTTCTCGAAGATCAGCGCGACCATCCGGCCCGCCAGCGGCTGCTCGTCATCGGCCGCGCCGCGCGGCCGACCGGCCCGCGAGGTTTTCATGTGCCGCGCCCCGTCGATGATCCCGCGCAACTCACCCGCGTCGGTGGTGTGAATATCCAGAAAATGCTGCATCGTCCCGCTCCTCATGCCTCGGCCAGCGCCGTCTTCACGGCGGTCGCCGCTTTGTCCAGCCGGGCCACTGCCTCGCCGATCTCCTCGTCCGTCAGGGTCAGCGGCGGCAGGATCCGCACCACGTTCTCCGCCGCGGGCACCACGGCCACTTCGGCCTCATAGCCGGCGGCCACCACGTCTGTATTGGTCGCCACGCATTCCAGCCCCAGCATCAGGCCCATGCCGCGCACGCCCCTGAACACCTCCGGGTGCGCCGCCACCAGCCCTTCCAGCTTCTGCCGGAAAAGGCCTGCCTTGCGGTTCACCTCGGCCAGAAAATCGGGGTCGGAGATGATATCCATAACCGCGCAGCCCACGGCACAGCCCAGCGGGTTGCCGCCATAAGTCGAGCCATGCGTGCCCGCCGTCATCCTGCTGGCCGCAATCTCGGTGGCCAGCACCGCGCCAAGGGGAAAGCCCCCGCCGATGCCCTTGGCGACCATCATGATATCCGGGTTGGCGCCCGCCCATTCGTGGGCAAAGAGCTTGCCGGTGCGACCCATTCCGCATTGAACCTCGTCAAAGATCAGCAGGATGCCCTTCTCGTCGCACAGATCGCGCAACCCTTTCAGGCACCGGTCCGGCACCGGCTTGATCCCGCCCTCGCCCAGCACGGGCTCCAGCAGGATCGCCGCCGTATTCTCGTCGATGGCGGCGTGCAGCGCGTCATGATCGCCAAACGGCACATGCTTGAATCCCGGCAAGAGCGGCCCGAACCCCTTGGTCATCTTCTCCGACCCGGCAGCGGCAATCCCCGCGCTCGACCGGCCATGGAAAGAGCCGTGGAAAGCGATAATATCGGTCCGGTCCGGCTGGCCCTTGTCATGGAAATACTTGCGGCACATCTTCACCGCCAGCTCGCAGGCCTCGGTGCCCGAGTTGCAGAAGAATGCCGTGTCCGCAAAGGTCTCGGCCACCAGCTTGTCCGCCAGTTCCTGCTGCTTCGGGATCCGGTAGAGGTTCGAGGTATGCCACAGCGCCCCCGCCTGCTCGGTCAGCGCCGCCACCAGCGCAGGGTGCGCATGGCCCAGCGCGTTCACCGCGATGCCCGCGCCAAGGTCGAGAAAGCGTCGACCATCCGCCTCGATCAACCAGGCGCCCTCGCCTTTGACAAAGCTGAGCGGTGCACGGTTATAGGTCGGCAGAACGGACGGGATCATGTTGGGTATCCTCAAGTATGGAAGCCCTTTGAGTGCCGTAAGGCAGGGCGTTCGTCAATGGTGGAAAGGGTTTGGTGCACTCCGGCACCGGGGATCGAACAGGCGAAGCGGACGTCAGGCGCAGGTGCGGCGGCGTCGGCTCTGAATATATGTGTGGCGTTCGATCATGGGCGCTGACATAGCCGCTTGCGTCTCCCGCGCAAAGCGTTTTCTTCGGGCGCTCACATGACGCTTGAGTTTCCCGCGCCGGCCTGCCACTGGACAGGCGATGACACCGACCTCCCAGAACCCCGGCGCCGCTGCGCTTTTGACCCTTGCCGCCGCCGCCTTCATCGCGGGCTGCACGCTCCTGGCCAAGGCGCTCGGCACCGACGCGCTCGGCCCGGCATTGCACCCGCTGCAGATCAGCCAGGGCCGGTTCCTCTTCGCACTCATCGTCTTCTCTACCTTCGCCACCGTCACGCGGTTTCGCATCGTGCGCCCGGCGCTGCACCTGCACCTTCTGCGCTCGGGCTTGGGCTGGGGCGGCGTCACCCTGATGTTCGCCGCCGCCGCCTTCATCCCGCTGTCCGACGCCACCGCGATCAGCTTCCTGAACCCGGTCTTCGGCATGATGCTGGCGATTCCCATCCTTGGCGAAAAGGTCGGCCCCGTCCGCTGGACCGCCGCCGCAATCGCCCTTTTGGGCGCGCTCGTCCTGACCCGCCCCGGCGGCAGCACGATCGAGCCCGGTGCGCTTTTGGCGCTGGCCGCAGCCGCCTGCGTCGGGGCCGAGCTTATCGCCATCAAGTTCCTCTCTGGCCGCGAACGCCCGCTTCAGATCCTGCTGATCAACAACCTCTTCGGCTGCCTGATCGCCAGTGCTGCCGCGTTTTTCGTCTGGACCGCGCCCACGCCCGCGCAATGGGCGGCGCTGGCCGGGATCGGCCTCTTGATGGCGACCGCGCAAACCTGCTTCGTCAACGCGCTGGCCCGCGCCGATGCCAGTTTCGTGGCCCCATTCTTCTATGCCACGCTGGTTTTCGCCGCGCTCTACGATGCCGCCGTATTCTCGGTCCTGCCCGATGCGGTCTCCATCCTGGGGGCGCTCACCGTCCTCTCCGGCGCCGCCCTCCTTGCCTGGCGCGAGGCGCGGCTAAAATCCCCCACCACGCCGCCCGCGCGCCCGCTCTGACCCCGCTTGCCATCGCCGACGGAATGCCTACGGTCGGCCCCGACGCTGAAAGGAACTGCCCCATGGCCCACCGCCCAAACCGCCCGCTCTCGCCGGCCACCAAGCTGGCCCAGGCCCTGCGCTTTCTCGATCCTGCCACTGGCGCGATCGTGCCTCAGATTCAGACAGCCGCCACTTACGCGCGGGATGAAAACTACGCCCTGCGCCAAAGCTACATGTACCGCCGCGACAGCAACGTGACGACCGAACAGGCCGAAGCGATCATCGCCGACCTCGAAGGCGCCGCGGAAAGCCTGCTGTTCTCGTCGGGCATGGGCGCGGCCACCGCCGTGATCGAACACCTGCCCGCCGACGCGCACGTCGTGGTGCCCGAGGTGATGTATCACGGCGTCCTTAGCCAGTTCAAAACCTATCAGGCCAAGAACCGCCTGCGGGTCAGCTACTATCCCGCCGGCGATCTCGACGCGATGAAGGCCGCGACGGTCAAAGGCGATACCGCGCTCGTCTGGGTCGAAAGTCCCAACAACCCCAACTGGGACACGACAGACATTGCCGCCGCCGCCGAGATCGCCCATGCCGCCGGGGCGAAACTGGTCACCGACTGCACCGGCACGCCCCCTGCGCCACCCGCGCGCTGGAGCTTGGCGCGGACATTTCGTTCCACTCCGCCACCAAGTATCTCAACGGCCATTCCGACGTGACCGCCGGCGTGCTCTCGGTGCGCGAAACCGGCGCATATTGGGAGGAAATCTTCCACACCCGCATGATCCAGGGCACGGTCCTGCACTCCTTCGACGCCTTCCTGCTGATCCGCGGGATGCGCACCCTGATGCTGCGCTATGAGCGCGCGACCGAGAACGCCTTGGCCGTCGCCCGGCATTTCGAAGGCCACCCCGGCATCGAGGCGGTGATGTATCCCGGCCTGCCCTCGCATCCCGACCACGAGATCGCCAAGCGCCAGACCGGCGGTCATTACGGCGGGATGCTCTCGATCCTCGTCAAGGGCTCCGAGCAGACCGCGATCGACGTCAGCCGCTATTGCGAGGTCTTCTATCCCGCCACGTCTCTGGGCGGCGTCGAAAGCCTGATCGAGCACCGCAAGACCGTCTCGGGCGAGGGCTTCCCGGTCCATCCGCGCCTGCTGCGCCTGTCTATCGGGATCGAGGACGCGGGCGACCTCATCGCCGACCTCGAACAGGCGCTCGACCGCGCGGGCGCCGCGGCGTCGTAACGTCACCCTTGATCGCGGAGCCTCTTCCTTGGCTAAATGCGACCCGAGGGAAGAGGACATGCCGCTCAGCATCTTGTTACCGATGGTCGTGCTCGGCATCGCAGGCATTGCGGTGCTTTTGCACCTGCTTGGCCTCTCGAAACCCGCCACGTTCCAGGACGAGGCCGCCGCCCGCCGCGCCTGGCTGCGTGAATTTCCCGAAGATACACCGACCCGCGTGATCCTCAGCCAGGACCGCCACGCCGCCCTCGTGGAAACTCCGCAAGGCCCCGGCGTCGTCTGGCCCATGGGCGCCGACACCACGGCGCGGTATCTCGACGGAGCGCAGATCAAGCAGACCGAAACGGGCCTGCGGATCACCCTGCCCGACTACACCGCGCCACGGATCACCCTGACACTCGACCCCGAAGAGGCCCGCCACTGGCCCGGCCTGATGGAAGCCCGCAGATGACCGATCAACTGACCTATCCCGACGTGGTGAACTTCGCCGTGCCGGTCTTCATCGCCCTCATCCTGATCGAACTCACCTGGATCGTGCTCAAACGCCGCGGCGGCCGGTACGAGACCTACGACGCGCTCACGTCTCTGGTGATGGGCGCGGGCAACGTCGCCTCCGGCATCCTGCTGGGTTTCGTCGCCTACGGCTTCTTCATGGCGCTCTGGGCCATCACGCCGCTCGACCTCGGCACGTCGATCTGGGTGGTGATCCTGTGCTTCGTGCTCGATGACCTGCGCTACTACTGGGTCCACCGCTTCGGCCACCGCATCCGCTGGGTCTGGGCCAGCCACGTCAATCACCATTCGTCGCAGCACTACAACCTCACGACCGCCTTGCGCCAGACATGGACCGGCACGTTCACCTTCATGATGCTGGTCCGCGCGCCGCTGATCCTGCTGGGCTTTCACCCCGCGATGGTGCTCTTCTGCGGCGGGCTGAACCTGATCTACCAGTTCTGGATCCATACCGAGGCGATCACCCGCCTGCCCCGCTGGTTCGAGGCGGTGATGAACACGCCCTCGCATCACCGCGTCCACCACGGCCGCAACGCACGCTATCTCGATGCCAACTATGCGGGCGTCTTCATCATCTGGGACAAGATGTTCGGCACCTTCGTGCCCGAACAGGACAGCGAGAAAGTCGACTACGGTCTCGTGCGCAACCTCGGCACCTTCAATCCGATCCGCGTGGCCTTCCACGAATGGGTCGGCATCTTCCGCGACGTGATCCAGCCGGGTCTCACCTGGCGCGACCGGCTGAATTACTGCATCCAGCCCCCGGGGTGGAGCCATGACGGCAGCCGCGACACCTCCGAGACGATCAAGCGCAAGCACCTCGCCAAGCACCCCGAGGACGCGAACACGCCCGGCTTCGAGAACCTCACCTGATCGCGGGCGCGGAAATTTTCTTGAAAAGAAAATTGCCCGGAAATTTTTCAAATTTCCGCCTCTGCCAAAATGCGTTCCCTTCCGCCACGCCGCGCGCTACGCATGACCCATGCGCCTCTTCCTGCTCACCGCCGTGACGATGGTGGCCTTCGCCGCCAACTCCATCCTCAACCGCCTCGCCTTGGCGGGCGGCCATATCGACGCCGTCCCCTTCGGCGCAATCCGGCTGGTGGCGGGGGCGGCGATGCTGGCCGGCCTCTGCATCGTCCTGCGCGGCGGGCTGCGCCTCGGCGGGCCCGCGCGGGTCTCGGGCGTGTTGTCGCTTCTGGTCTACATGTATGGCTTCTCATTGGCCTATACCGCGCTCGACGCCGGGCTCGGCGCGCTCATTCTCTTCGGCATGGTCCAGATCACCATGTTCGCCGCCGCGTTCATGACGCGCGAGCCCCTGCCGGCCCGCCGCTGGATCGGGGCGGCACTGGCGCTTTCGGGTCTCGCCTGGCTCATGTGGCCCGGCGCCGGCACGCCGGTCGGCCCGTTGCACGGGGCCCTCATGGCGCTCGCGGGAATCGGCTGGGGCATCTATTCTCTCGCAGGCCGCAAATCCAGGGACGCGCTCCAGGCCACCGCCGCCAATTTCACTCTCGCCTCGCCGTTCGGCCTGCTGGCGTGGCTGGCCCTGCCCGCCGCGACCGACGCCGCCCCCCTCACCGGCTACGGTATCTTCCTCGCCATCGTCACCGGCGCCGTCACCTCCGGGCTGGGCTACGCGCTCTGGTACACCGTCCTGCCCTCGCTCGCCGCCTCCGTCGCGGCCGTTGCACAGCTCACCGTGCCCATCATCGCGCTGCTGGGCGGCATCCTCCTATTGGGCGAATTCCTCACCCTGCAGATCGTGCTCTCCTCCGCCCTCGTTCTGGGCGGCGTTGCGCTTTCCATGCCGCGGCGCCGCACTTCCTGACCGCGGGGACTGTTCGCACGCCGCATTATTGCCTATCTGACAGGTCATGAAAGCCGCGCTCACAGCCCTTGCCCTGGTTCTGCCCGCCCCGGCCCTGGCCGATTGCGTGGTGCTGCTGCACGGTCTGGCGCGGACCGAGACCTCCTTCATCGTGATGGAGGAAGTGCTGAAAAACGAGGGCTACACCACCTTCCGCACCGACTATCCCTCGACCGAACTCGACATCGCCAAACTGGCCGAGGAAACCCTGCCGCAAGCCGTGCGCGTTTGCAGGGACGACAAGGTTCACTTCGTCACTCATTCCATGGGCGGGATCCTGCTGCGCCACTGGCTGCGCGACAACCGCCCCGCTGACATGGGCCGCGTCGTGATGCTCGGACCGCCAAACCACGGCTCGGAACTGGTGGATCAGCTCGGCGGGCTTGAGCTTTTCGAATGGCTCCACGGTCCCGCCGGCCTGCAACTCGAAACCGGCGACGGCGGTTTCGCAAGCGGACTGCCCGACGTGGATTTCGAGCTTGGCATCATTGCCGGCACCCGCTCGCTCAACCCGTATTACTCGACGCTGATCGAGGGCGCCGATGACGGCAAGGTCTCGGTCGAGTCCACCAGGGTCGAGGGGATGGCCGACCATATCGAACTGCCCGTCAGCCACACCTTCATGATGAACAACCCCTATGTCATGGCCCAGGTGCTGGCCTTTCTGCGGACCGGCGCCTTCGATCACGACATGAACATCACCGACATGCTGATGGGCCTCACGGAATGAGCCTGTCACTGCGCCTGACCGGGGCCGAGGTGCTGACGCCCTCGGGCCTCGAAGACACCCCGCTCTGCCTGTCGGACGGTGCGATCACCGATGAGACGTCAGCGCGCGAGGTTGACCTCTCGGGCTATGTCATCCTGCCCGGGCTGGTCGATGCCCATGGCGACGCTTTCGAAAAACACCTCGCCCCCCGGCGCGGCGCCATGAAAGACCTCGACCAGGGACTGATGGTGGCCGAGGCCGAGCTTGCCGCCAACGGCATTACCACCGCCACGCTGGCCCAGTTCTACAGCTGGGAAGGCGGAATGCGCGGGCCGGATTTCGCCCGGCGCGTGCTGGAAAGCCTTGACGATATCCGCCCCCGCGTCGGCACCGACCTGCGCGTACAGCTGCGCTTCGAGATCTCGATGCTGGACGACTACGCCACGATAGAGGATTGGATCATGCGCTACGCCATCCCCTACCTGGTGTTCAACGACCACCTGCCGCATGACCTGCTGGCAAAGGGCAAGACGCCCCCCGGCCACGTGGGCAAATCCCTCAGGATCGGCAAGAATCCCGACAGGCATCTCGAAGACATTCACGCGCTGCACGCCGGGATGAAGCATGTTCCCGCCGCCCTCGACGCCCTCTGCGCCCGGCTCTCGGACCTGCCCGTGCGCCTTGGCAGTCACGACGACACCACCGCCGCCCAGCGCGCCGCGTGGGACGCTCGCGGCGTCCACATCGCCGAGTTTCCCGAAACCGCCGAGGCGGCCGAGGCCGCCCGTTCCAGCGGCGCCCCCATCGTGCTGGGCGCGCCCAACGTGGTGCGCGGCGGCTCGCACAAGGGCAATGCCAGCGCGCTCGACCTCATCGCCATGGGCCTCTGCGACGCGCTTGCCTCGGACTACCATTACCCGTCCATGCGCCGCGCCGCCTTCCTTCTGGCCGATGGCGGGCTGATGGAGTTCGCCGCCGCCTGGGGAATGATCTCGTCGGGCCCGGCACAGCTTCTTGGTCTTTTAGATCGCGGCACGCTCACCCCCGGTCAACGCGCCGACCTCGTCATCCTCGACGCAAAGACACGCGACGTCTGCGCCACGGTCTCGGCCGGTCAAATCACCTACATGAAGGGCGAGGTCGCCGCCCGCTTCGTTGGCTAGCCCGACCGCGCGACCCGGTTCACATGCCCCATCTTGCGCCCCGGCTTGGCCTCGGCCTTACCGTAAAGATGCAGGCTCGCCCCGGGCTCCCCGGCAATCGCCGGAACACGGTCCATGTCATCGCCAATGAGGTTCTCCATCACCACGTCCGCATAACGCGACCCGTCGCCCAGCGGCCACCCGGCCACCGCGCGGATATGCTGCTCGAACTGGTCCACCGCACAGCCCTGCTGCGTCCAGTGGCCAGAGTTATGCACCCGCGGCGCGATCTCGTTCACGATCAGGCCCCGAGGCGTCACGAACAGCTCCACGCCGATGACGCCAACATAGTCCAACTCGTTCAGGATCCGCCCCGTCAGCAACACCGCATCGGTGCGCTGCACCGTGCTCAGGTTGGCCGGCACCGAGGTGGTGTGCAAGATCCCGTCACGATGCACGTTCTCGCCCGGATCGAAGCAGGCCACCTGTCCGTCCACGCCCCGTGCCCCGATCACCGAGACCTCGTGGCTGAACTCGACGAACCCTTCCAGGATCGCGGGCGCGCCGTTCATCTCGTTCAGCGCCGCCTCGGCCTCGGACACGTCATTGATGCGAACCTGCCCCTTGCCGTCATAGCCGAACCGCCGCGTTTTCAGAATCGCGGGCGTGCCCATATCCTCCAGCGCAGCCTTCAGGCTCGCAAGATCGGTGATGTCGGCATAGGGCGCGGTCTTCAAACCCAGCCCGGTCAGAAAGTCCTTCTCGGTCAGCCGGTCCTGGCTCACCCGCAGCGCCTCGCGCCCCGGGCGGATCGGGCGGGCGGCTTCCAGCACGTCCAGCGCCGAGGTGGGGATATTCTCAAACTCGTAGGTCACCACGTCCACCGCCCCGGCGAACTGCCGCAGCGCATCCTCGTCGTCATAGGATTTCTGCAAATGAAAGTTCGACACATGGCTCGCCGGGCAATCGCCGCCGGGCTCGAAAATGCACGTCTTGAACCCCAGCCGGCTGGCCGCGACCGACAGCATCCGTCCCAGCTGTCCGCCCCCCAGGATACCGATCACCGCCCCCTGTGGCAAAGGCTCAGTCATCGCTGGGCTCCTCGGGGATCGAGGCCGACAGCGCATCGCGCCACTTGTCCAGACGCTCGGCCAGCGCGATATCTTCATTCGCCAGGATCGCCGCGGCCATCAGGCCCGCATTCGCCGCCCCCGCCGCGCCGATCGCCATGGTGGCCACCGGGAACCCCTTGGGCATCTGCACGATGGAATACAGGCTGTCGACACCGCTCAGCGCCCTGGTCTGCACCGGCACGCCGATCACGGGCACGCGCGTCTTGCTGGCCATCATTCCCGGCAGGTGCGCCGCGCCACCCGCCCCCGCTATGATCGCCTTCAGGCCCCGGTCCACGGCGCTCTTGCCATAGTCCCACAGCCGGTCCGGCGTGCGATGCGCCGATACGATCTTCGTCTCGTACGCCACGCCCAGCTCGTCCAGAATGACCGCGGCCTCCTTCATGGTGGCCCAGTCCGACTGGCTGCCCATGATGATACCGATCTGCGGATTGCCCATCGCTCGCTCTCCTTTACGGAGCGCGCACTATACCCATCGCCGCTGCCTACGCAATGATATCCGGCAACAGCCGGTCCTCGATCCACTGGATCCGGTCCTTCAGCCGCAGTTTCTGCTGCTTGAAGCGTTTCACGGTCAGGGGATCGCTGGTGCCCTTTTCCTCCAGCGCCCGGATCGCCTCGTCTAGGTCGCGGTGCTGGCGGCGGAACTCTTCCAGTTCCACCCGCAGCACCTCGTCGGACTTCATCGACAGCTCGTTGAACTTGTTCATGGGCGCTCGATTCTCCCGAAACCACCGAAGAACCCGACAATAGCGTCAAAGCTCTCGTGGGCATAGCCCTTGCAGGCCCCGCCCCGCCGCCCCATATTCAGTTCCAAGAGGTCGCCGCGAACGGGGCCTTCACATACGGACTGTCGCTTGACTGGATAAGGACACGCCCATGACAAAGCTATCTATGGGATCGCACCCCTACATGCTCGGCTTCGAGCAACTGGAACGCCTGCTGGAACGCAGCGCCAAGTCGGGGAACGAAGGCTACCCGCCCTTCAATATCGAACAGACCTCCGAGAATTCCTACCGGATCACGCTGGCCGTGGCCGGATTCGCCGATGGGGACCTGTCGATAACGCTGGAAGACAGGCAACTGGTGATCCGTGGCCGCCAGCGGGACGATGCGGACGGTCGTGTCTACCTGCATCGCGGCATCGCCGCCCGCCAGTTCCAGCGCAGCTTCGTGCTGGCCGACGGCGTCGAAGTGGGCGAGGCGATCATGGAAAACGGGCTTCTGCACGTGGACCTCACGCGCGCCGCACCAGAAACGGTGGTTCAGACCATCAAGATAAACAAGGGGTAAACAGTATGGACACGCAATACGAATTCGATCACGGGGCCGAGCGCCCCATCGTCTATGTCCGCCAGGTCAACGCAGATGATCTGCCCGAGGGCATGCGCGAACAGGTGGGCGAGCTGGAAACGCTCTATGCCGTGCACAACGAGGAAGGCGAGCGCTTGGCACTTGTCGCCGACCGAAAGATGGCTTTCGTGCTGGCCCGCCAGAACGACCTCGACCCGGTCACCGTGCACTAGCGTGCGAATTCGGTTTCGGCCCCCACCCCGGGGCCGAAACCCCGCTGGCCAAGCGGCATCCGCGCTGGCATACCGGCTTTCGACGCTCCTCCGACGCGAAAGGCCCGTATCCCAGTGACCCAGATCATCACGTCCCTCTCCGACATCTCCGGCAATTACGACGCGCTTTTCGTCGATCTCTGGGGGTGCGTGCACAACGGCGTCACCGCCTATCCCGAAGCGGTCGAGGCGCTGATGACCTACCGCGCCGATGGCGGCACGGTGGTGCTGGTCACCAATTCTCCCAAGCCCCGCGCCGGAGTCGAGTCCCAGCTTGAAAGCTTCGGTGTCCCCGCCGCCTGCTATGACGCCATCGCCACCTCCGGCGACAGTGCCCGTGCCGCAATGTACCGCGGCGTGGTGGGCAACAAGGTATGGTTCATGGGCGAATGGGAGCGTGACGCAGGTTTTTTCGAGCCGTTGGAGATTATCGACGACCCCGCCGAGATCGAGCGGGTCGACCTCAAGGACGCCGAAGGTATCGTTTGCTGCGGCCCCAACGATCCGATGGCCCTTCCCGACACCAATCGCGCCGATTTCCTCTATGCCAAGCAGAAGGGTCTGAAACTGCTCTGTGCCAACCCCGACATTATCGTCGACCGCGGCGACGTGCGCGAATGGTGCGCGGGTGCGCTCGCACGGCTTTACACCGAGATGGGGGGCGAAAGCCTCTATTTCGGCAAGCCGCATCCACCCATCTATGACCTCGCCCGCCGCCGTCTCTCGGCGCTCGGCCGCGATGTGTCCAGCGACAAGATTCTCGCCATCGGCGACGGCATCGCCACCGACGTGCAGGGCGCGATGGGCGAAGATATCGATTCTCTCTTCATCACGGGCGGCCTGGCGGCCAAGGAAACCAAAACGTCGCACCACCCCGATCCAAATGCGTTAAACGCCTACCTGAAAACGGAAATGTCGTCTCCGACCTACGCCATCGGCATGCTGCGCTGATAAAAAAACCCTTGATTTTCTGCGCCTGCAAAGTAATAAAGTTGCAACCTTGCCCGTGTTAAGGTGTTATTTATTGCGCGCAGTATGGGCGCGCAGGTGGAAATGGAGGGTCTGATGTTGGACAACATGCCGCGCGGAACGATCACGATCGAAGAGATCGAAATGGGAATGACCCGGTCGCTGCGCAAAGTGGTGACCGACGAGGATATCCGCATGTTCGCCGAGGTCTCGACCGATCATAACCCGGTGCACATGGACGACGACTACGCCCGCGACACCATCTTCGAGGGCCGCATCGCCCACGGGATGCTGACCGCCGGGCTGATCTCCGCTGTGATCGGCGAACAGCTTCCGGGGCACGGCACCGTCTACATGGGCCAGACCCTGAAATTCCTCGCCCCCGTGCGCCCCGGCGACATGGTCGAGGCCGAGGTGGAGGTGACCGCCATCGACTACGCCAAGCGCCGCGTCACGCTGGAGACCCGTTGCCTCGTCGACGGCAAGAAGGTCCTTGTGGGCGAAGCCACCGTGCTGGCACCGACAGGTAAGTTCGACTGATCGGCGCACGACCGCGCAACCCACTCTTGGCCGCGTCACACGCCCGGAACACGAATCGTGTATGATGCGTTTCGTAAGTGGAGAACCAGAGGGAGGACCCAACCTATGGATGCAATCCAGACAGCCGAATATGCCCGCGCCCTGCTCAGCGCCCATGGCCCCAAGGCCGAGGCCGAGGCCGCCCGCAAGATGCGCGAGTCTCAAGATGCCGGGCGCAAGTCCGAGGCCGCCGATTGGGCCGCCATCCGTCAGGCGGTTTCGCAACGGCGCGGCCCCAGCCAGACCTGAGGCGCGCACCCAAGGCGATCAGCCCATATCGGGCTCGGTCGCCTTGAAACTCTCGATCTCCTGCATCGGCGCCCACCACCGCGCCAGCTTGCCGGTGATAATGTTGTGGGCCTCCGGCGTCAGCGATACGTAATGGATCATCGGGGCCAGCCGCCATCGAAGGCTCCTTGCCGCAGATGAACGGATCGGCCCAGTCCATCAGCAGCGCGTTCAGCGTCTGTGAATCGGCAAGGCTCTTCGACAGGGCATCGTCATTCTTGCCGCCGACAAGCTCGGGAAACAGGTGATAGCCCGCGGCGCTCATCAGGGCGTCATAGCCGTAGCTGCCGAAGACGCTGATCGCCTCGTTCATCTTCGCCCGCGCCCTTGGGTCGTCAGGCACCCGGCTCGGCCCCTTGCCCGTCTCGTCGATATAGCGGCAGATCGCATCGGCCTCGCGCAGGCGCATGTCGTCGATATCCATAACCGGCACCTTTCCGAACGGATGCCGTTTCAGGTGCTCGGGCTGCTTCGGCTCGCCTTCCAGAACATTGACGTGCACCTGGTCATAGTCGATCTCGTTTTCCATCAGGAACATGCGAACCGTGCGCACATAGGTCGATCCGTCAAATCCGTACAGAACGGGTTTATCGGCCATTCTCTCATCTCCAATCATTGCGTTGCCTACCGCAGAACGCATCAGGACCATTTACGTTTCTTCCAACACGCCATGCGCGGCACCGCCTCTTGATCACCCCTGCGCATATCGCTACCCCTGCGCCATGCGCATCATCCGCGATTACACCTTCATTGATCCCCAGGACCGGGGCGCCTCCGTCGCCATCGGAAACTTCGACGGTGTGCATCTGGGCCACCAGTCGGTGATCGACCTCGCCCGCAAGGGCGACGGCCCCCTTGGTGTGCTGACGTTCGAGCCGCACCCGCGCGAATATTTCGCCCCCGACGCGCCCCCCTTCCGCCTGATGGGCCACGAGGCCCGCGCCAACCGCCTGGCCAAGCTGGGCGTCGAACGGCTCTACGAGCTCAACTTCAACGCCGCCCTCGCCAGCCTCACACCCGAAGAGTTCGCGCGCAACGTCATCGCCGACGGCCTTGGCCTGACCCACGTGGTCGTCGGCGCCGACTTCTGTTTCGGCAAGGGCCGCGCCGGCAATGCCGCCGATCTTCAGCGCTTCGGGGCCGAAATGGGCTTCGACGTCACCATCGCCACGCTTCTGGAGGGCGATGACGGCCAGGTCTCCTCCACCGCCATCCGCGACGCCCTCTCCGAAGGCCGCCCCCGCGACGCCGCCGCCATGCTGGGCCACTGGCACCGCATCGACGGGCCGGTCATCGGCGGCGAACAACGCGGCCGCGACTTGGGCTATCCCACCGCCAACATGTCCATCGAAGGGCTGCACCCGCCCCGCTTCGGCGTCTACGCCGTGCTGGTCGACGTGCTCGACGGTCCGCACAAGGGCCACTACCACGGCGCGGCGTCCCTCGGCGTACGCCCGATGTTCCAGGGCGAGATCCCCAATATCGAGACCTTCCTCTTCGATTTCTCCGGCGACCTCTACGGCGCCGACCTGTCAGTGGCCCTCGTCGAGTACCTCCGCCCCGAGGAAACCTTCGACAGCCTCGAGGCCTTCATCGCCCAGATGGACGCCGACTGCGACCGCGCCCGTGCGGTGCTGGCCGCCATATGACCGACGCGTCCGACCCCATCGACCGCTCCGGCCTGCGCCCGCGCTACTGGGAAACCGTGCCGCTGGACCGCATGACCCAGAAAGAGTGGGAGGCGCTCTGCGATGGCTGTGGCAAATGCTGCCTCAACAAGCTTGAGGACGAGGACACCGGCGAGGTCGCCCTCACCCGCATCGCCTGCCGCCTCTTCGACGACAGCACCTGCCGCTGCGCCAATTACGAGATCCGGCACCAGTTCGTGCCCGAGTGCATCTCGCTTTCTCCCAGGACCATCGAGAAAAGCCTCTACTGGCTGCCCGAAACCTGCGCCTACAAGCTCCTGTGGAACGGCAAGCCGCTTTACGACTGGCACCCGCTCATGTCCGGCACGCCCGAGAGCGTGCACGCCGCCGGCGTATCGGTGCAGAACGCCACCCTGCCCGAGTTCGAAATCCCCGAAGACGAGTGGGAAGAGCACCTGATAGAGGAACCGCTGGGATGCGACTAGGCTCCGACAACACCGGTCCCGCCCTTCCCCAGGTGATGGAGGCGCTGGCAAAGGCGAATGACGGCCACGCCACCCCTTACGGCGCCGACACGCTTACAGGTGCCGCCCGCGACAAGGTGCGCGAGGTTTTCGAGGCCCCCGACGCCGCGGTCGAGTTCGTCGCCACAGGCACAGCGGCGAACGTCCTCGCGCTCGCCACCCTGACCCAGCCGTGGCAGACCATCTTCTGCACGCCCCGCGCCCACATCCTGGTCGACGAATGCCACGCGCCCGAGTTCTACACCGGCGGCGCGCGTCTGACCCTGACGGGGCACGAGGACAAGATGACGGCTGATGACCTCGCCGCCGCCATCGCCGCCCTGCCTCGCCGCGACGTCCACGCGTCCGAGGCGGGCACCGTGGCCCTCACGCAGGTCACCGAGATGGGCCAGCTCTACACACTGGACGAGCTGCGCAGCATCACCGACGTGGCCCATACCCACGGCCTCTCGGTACATCTCGACGGTGCCCGCTTCGCCAATGCCTGCGCCGCCCTCGGCTGCACGCCCGCCCAGATGAGCCATGAGGCCGGCATCGACGCCGTCTCCTTCGGCGCCTCCAAGAACGGATGCCTGAATGTCGAGGCTGTCGTCCTGTTCGACCTCGCCAAGGCATGGGAACTGGAACGACGCCGCAAACGCGGCGGGCACCTTGTGTCCAAGGGCCGCTTCCTCGCCGCGCAAATGCTGGGATATCTCCAAGACGATGTCTGGCTGCAATCGGCACAGCGCGCCAACGCCAACGCCGCCCGCCTCGTCGCGGGCCTGCGCACCCTGCCCGATTGCACCTTCACCGCCGAGGCGCAAGCCAACATGATCTTCGCCCGCCTGCCCCGCGCCACACATCAGCGTCTGCATGCGGGCGGCGCCGTCTACGGCCTCTACGAAGGCCCCCTGGAGGATGGCGACCCCGACGAACCGCTCCTGATGCGCTGCGTCTGCGACTGGTCCCTCACCGAGACCCAGATCGACGACTTTCTTGCGCTCGCGAAAGGATGACGCGCGGTTTCAGGCCCACCACCGCGCCACGGCAACGCCCACGGTCGCGGACACCGCAGTAAGCAGCGTACCCCAAGTGAAGTCCGTGGCCACCATACGCCACGTCCAGTCCTTCAGCGTCGACAGGTTGGTGAACTCGTAGGTGCCATAGCCCATCGCCCCGATCAGCGCAGCCGTTCCGAACACCCACAGCAAACTGTGATCCTGCTGCATCGCGGGCCAACTGACGAACCACAGCACGCAGAAGACGTAGAAGGCATAGAATGCGACCGCCGGGCCAAGCCGGGGGCTGTCCAGCAGCAGGCCCTTGATATCCTTCTCGAAGGTCGGCTTGATCAGGTAGCTCAGCCCCAGGTAATCCAGCCCCAGAAAGACTGCAAAGGTGACGACGTAAAGTATGACGATGGTCATGCTTGGCCTCCCGACCGGTTGAACGCGGCCCGGACCTGGCCGGTTCCTGCCGCCCGTCAACAGCTAGCGCGAAGTTACGCAAGACCAGCCGTCGGCGTCACACATCGCGCAGGAACCGCAGGATTTCCGCGCTCACCTGCCGGGGATGGCTGATCGGCACCATGTGCCCCGCCCCGGCCATCACCGCCCGTTCCGCGTTGGGCAACCGCGCCGCGAGTCCCTCGTTGATCGCGCCGATGATGTCCGGCGACTCGCTGCCCTCGATCAGCAGCGCGGATTGCGTCACGCCCTGCAGGACACCGGGCGCCAGCATACCGCCCACGTCATCGTAGAGCGCCCCGTGCCCCGCCTCGACCAGCGGCATCTGCGCGGCCAGCCGGTCGCGCTCCTCGGCGCCCAGGCTCTGCCACTCCGCCCCGTTGCCCCAGACTGACAAGAAGGCCCGCGCCGCCGCGTGCCGGTCCCCGGTCGCCATCCCCTCGGTAAACCCGGACATCTGCGCTGCAAAGCCCTCGCGCATCTCCGGATGATCGTCCAACGCCACGGCAAAGAACACCGGCTCGATCAGCACCAGCGACCGTACCAGTTCCGGCCGCATCAGGGCCAACCGCAACGCCACCGTCGCACCAAAGGAATGCCCGACGACATGCGCCGGACCATCCAGCAGATCGGCCGCGATCTCGGCGGTCACTTTCTGGATCTCGCCGCGCCCGTCCCAAGTGCCGCTGCGCCCGTGCCCCGGCATGTCGAACGCTGTGAACGTCAGCGCCCCCGACAGGTGCCGCGCCAGCCCGCTCAAACTGCCCGAATGCGCCAGCGAGCAATGGATGGCCAGCGCGGCTTCGGGGCCTTGCCCGAATGTCGTCCAATAGGTCGGAAATCCGGCTTTCAACCCGTCAGGCATCGCGCACCACGGGGGCATCTGCGGGGAAATGCGGCAGGGTGCGTCTCATTTGTCGGGCCTTTCGCGGCATTCGGCACCCTTACCCAATGCATGTCTTTGCCACAGGTGCCACCCATGCTAATCGGTGTCAACGTCACGAATCTGTCAAGATCGACCACCCGGGGACCCTTTCACATGTCAGTCACACACGAGCCGAAGCTCATTTCCGGCAACGCCAACATGCCGCTCGCCAAGGCGGTCGCGCGCCGGATGTCCATGCACCGCGGAGTCAATGTCGGGCTGGTCGACGCCCGCGTCGAGCGCTTCAATGACGGCGAGATCTTCGTCGAGGTGTTCGAGAACGTCCGCGGCGAGGACATGTTCATCATCCAGCCCACCTCGAACCCGGCCAACGACAACCTGATGGAACTGCTCATCATGTCCGACGCGCTGCGCCGCTCCTCGGCCAAGCGCATCACCGCCGTGATCCCCTATTTCGGCTATGCGCGGCAGGACCGCCGCACCAAGGCCCGCACACCCATCTCGGCCAAGCTGGTGGCCAACATGATCGTCGAGGCGGGCATCGAACGGGTCCTGACGATGGACCTGCACGCGGCCCAGATTCAGGGGTTCTTCGACATTCCCGTCGACAACCTCTATGCCTCTCCGGTTTTCGCACTCGATGTGATGACCCAGTTCCGCAACCACCTCGACGACGTGATGATCGTTTCGCCGGACGTCGGCGGCGTGGCCCGCGCCCGGGAACTGGCCAAGCGGATCAACGCCCCCCTCAGCATCGTCGACAAACGCCGCGAGAAAGCCGGCGAAGTGGCCGAGATGACCGTGATCGGCGATGTCAGCGAGAAGATCTGCGTGATCGTCGACGACATGTGCGACACCGCCGGAACCATGTGCAAGGCGGCACAGATCCTGCTCGACAACGGCGCCAAGGAGGTGCACGCCTACACCACCCACGGCGTACTCTCTGGGCCCGCAGTGGAACGGATCACCAACTCGGTGCTGAAATCCATGGTCATCACCGACACGATCCAGCCCACCGAAGCGGTCAAGAACACCCCCAATATCCGTATCATCCCCACCGCCCCGGTCTTTGCCCAGGCGATCCTGAACATCTGGAACGGCACTTCGGTGTCGTCGCTCTTCGAAACCCCGACGCTGGAGCCCATCTACGAAGGACAGTTTGGCACCTGAGCCTGACCCGATCGAGTGGCTGCGCCACGCTCTTTTGCTTGATTGGGGCCAGCCCCAAACCCCGGGATATTTGTAGCCAGAAGAAGAAACACCGCCGTGCTGCTTCCTCTGGCGAAAAATATCTCCGCCGGAGGCACAAAGCTCTTCAGTGAAGCTGCCAGTCGTCCTCGTGCGGCACGGCACCGATGGCCATCCACCGGATCCGGGCGCGGGCGACGCGCGTATCGCCCCATGTGCGGAACACCACCTCGAACCCCGTCGTCACCACCTTCTCGGCGGTGACATCGGCGCGGGCGTTCGTGGCGCTGTCCATGTCCCACATCGACAGGCTGACATGCACGGCGGGCGGTTCCTTGAAGGCGGTGCCGAACGTCACCTTGCGGCGGCGTTCGCGGGCGCCGGTGCCGGTCCACATCTCGCCGCCATCCTCATAGTCGGAAAACAGGACATCATCACCCTGCTCAATCCCGATGGTCTGATTGACAAGATATTTCATTTACCGCCACGCGCCGCCACGCCAATGGTCCTACTATCGCTTTTCGTCGAAATTGAGAACCAAAAAGGAAAAGGGCCCGACATTTGTGGGCCCTTCCCAGAATGCTACCTTGCGCGTCAGCCCCTCAGGGCGCTGGCGCCTTGGACGTGGTGGACAGGCCGATCTGGTCGCCCATCGCCACCATGTCGGCCAGCAGTTTCGCCGCGTCGTCCACCGGCCCGGGCTCGTTGACGAATGTTTCCTGCGCCTTGGCCAGCCGGTCTGTCGCCTCGTCCACCATCTTCTGGAATTCGTCCTGCGTCATGTCCTCGCGCGGCAGGGCGCGTTCCGCCAGCACCGAGATCGAGTCGGCGTTGATCTCGGCAAAGCCTCCGGTGACGACATATTCCTTGTCACCATCCGAGCCGGAGACGCGTACCACGCCCGGTCGAAGGGTCGTGATCAGCGGCGCGTGATCGGCCATGGCCGTCATGTCGCCGTCGGTGCCGGGGATCTGCACCTCGGTCGCCTCCACCGACGCCAGCAGGCGCTCGGGGCTCACAAGGTCGAACTGCACTGTATCAGCCATATTGGCCTCCGTTTCTGTCACGCCAGGTCTCGCCCACCCTTTGGGCCCTCCCGTAGGGTGGGTGAAAACCCACGCTTATGCGGCGTCCGCGGCCATCTTCTCGGCCTTGGCCTTCACGTCGTCGATGCCGCCCACCATGTAGAATGCGCCTTCGGGCAGGTGGTCGTACTCGCCGGCCACAACCGCCTTGAAGGACGCGATCGTGTCTTCCAGCGGCACCTGGATGCCGTCCGAGCCGGTGAAAACCTTGGCCACGTCGAAAGGCTGCGACAGGAAGCGCTGGATCTTCCGGGCGCGCGCCACGGTCAGCTTGTCCTCTTCGCTCAGTTCGTCCATGCCGAGGATCGCGATGATGTCCTGCAGCGACTTGTAGCGTTGCAGGATCCCCTGCACGTCACGCGCCACCTTGTAGTGCTCCTCGCCCACGATCTGCGGGTCCATCAGACGCGAGTTCGAGTCGAGCGGGTCCACGGCCGGGTAGATGCCCAGCTCCGAGATGGCGCGCGACAGAACGGTCGTGGCGTCGAGGTGGGCGAATGTCGTGGCCGGCGCGGGGTCGGTCAGGTCGTCCGCGGGCACGTACACGGCCTGGATCGAGGTGATCGAACCGGCCTTGGTCGACGTGATGCGTTCCTGCATCGCGCCCATGTCCGTGGCCAGCGTCGGCTGGTAACCCACAGCCGAGGGGATGCGGCCGAGCAGAGCCGACACCTCGGAGCCCGCCTGCGTGAAGCGGAAGATGTTGTCCACGAAGAACAGAACGTCCGTCCCCGAGGCATCGCGGAACTGTTCGGCCAGCGTCAGTCCGGTCAGCGCCACACGAGCACGCGCGCCCGGCGGTTCGTTCATCTGGCCGTAGACCAGCGCCACCTGGGAGTTCTCCAGGTTCTCGGGGTCGATCACGTTCGACTCGATCATCTCGTGATAGAGGTCGTTGCCCTCACGCGTACGCTCGCCCACACCGGCGAAAACCGAGTAGCCCGAGTGCACCTTGGCGATGTTGTTGATCAGTTCCATGATCAGAACCGTCTTGCCCACGCCGGCGCCGCCGAACAGGCCGATCTTGCCGCCCTTGGCGTAAGGCGCCAGCAGGTCGACGACCTTGATGCCGGTGACCAGGATTTCCGACTCGGTCGACTGTGCCTCGAACTCGGGCGCGGGCTGGTGGATCGCGCGGGTCTCTTTCGCCTCGATCGGCTTGCCCTCGTCCACCGGCTCGCCGATGACGTTCAGGATGCGGCCCAGGGTGGCGTCGCCCACCGGCACGCTGATCGGGCCGTCGGTGTCGGTCACTTCCTGGCCGCGCACCAGGCCCTCGGTGGAGTCCATGGCGATCGTGCGCACGGTGTTTTCGCCAAGGTGCTGGGCCACTTCGAGAACCAGCCGCTTGCCGTTGTTGTCGGTTTCCAGGGCGTTCAGGATTTCGGGCAGGTGGTCCGTGAACTGCACGTCCACCACGGCGCCGATCACCTGTGTGATTTTGCCTTTTGCTTTGGCCATTGTCGTTTCTCCGGTTGTTCTTAAAGCGCCTCGGCGCCCGAAATGATTTCAATCAGCTCGTTGGTGATCACGGCCTGACGCGAGCGGTTGTACTCGATGGTCAGCTTGTCGATCATCTCGCCCGCGTTGCGCGTCGCGTTGTCCATGGCCGACATCCGCGCGCCCTGTTCACTGGCGCCATTCTCCAGCAGGCCGCTGAAGATGGCCGTGGCCACGCCCCGGGGCAGCAGGTCGCGCAGGATCGCGTCCTCGTCGGGCTCGTAGTCATAGATCGTGCCGGCATCGTCCGACTCTTCAGCCGCCGCTTCGTCGATCTCGAAGGGGATCACCTGCTTCATGGTCGGCTTCTGGCTGACCACGTTCTCGAATTCCGAGAAAAAGATCTTGGCGACGTCGAACTCTTCGTTGTCGAAACGATCCAGCACGTTCTGCGCCACCTTCTGCGCGTCGGCATAGCCCACGTTCTTCACCTCGGACAGATCGACATGGTCGATAAACAGGTCGGAAAAGTCACGCTTCAGCGCGTCCCGGCCCTTCTTGCCAACGGTGATGATCTTCACGGTCTTGCCGTCGGACTTGAGCCTGTTGATCTCGGTCCGCGCCAGCTTGGCGATGTTGGCGTTGAAGCCACCGCACAGGCCCCGCTCGGCGGTCATCACGACCAGCAGATGCACATCGTCCTTGTCCGTACCGCGCAGCAGGGGCGGCGCGTTCTCGGCATCGCCCGCGGCGGCTGCCAACTTGGACATCACCGCATTGAACCGCTCGGCATAGGGGCGGGCCATTTCGGCCGCATCCTGGGCCCGCCGCAGTTTCGCGGCGGCCACCATCTGCATGGCCTTGGTGATCTTGCGGGTCGATTTGACCGACTCGATCCTGTTTTTTAGGTCCTTCAGACTCGGCATTGCCTCGTCACCCCCTTATCCGAAGTCGGCTGCGAACTCTTCGATGGCCGACTTGAGCTTGTCTTCGGCGTCGCCCTTGATCTTGGGATCCTCGTTGGTGATCCAGTCCAGAACGTCCTTGCGCTTGGTGCGCATGTGGTTCAGCAGCCCGTCCTCGAACCGGCCAACCTGGTCGACGCTGATCTTGTCGAGATAGCCGTTCGTGCCGGCGTAGATCACGCAGACGATCTCGGCGTTGGTCAGGGGCGAGTACTGCGGCTGTTTCATCAACTCGGTCAGACGCTCACCACGGCTCAGCAGACGCTGGGTCGAGGCATCGAGGTCCGAGCCGAACTGGGCAAAGGCCGCCATTTCGCGGTACTGCGCAAGGCTCAGCTTCACCGGGCCGGCAACCGACTTCATCGCGTTGGTCTGGGCCGAGGAGCCCACGCGGCTGACCGACAGACCGGTGTTCACGGCCGGGCGGATGCCCTGGTAGAACAGCTCGGTTTCCAGGAAGATCTGGCCGTCGGTGATCGAGATCACGTTGGTCGGAATAAAGGCCGACACGTCGCCGCCTTGCGTTTCGATGATCGGCAGCGCCGTCAGCGAGCCCGAGCCGTTCTCTTCGTTCAGCTTGGCCGACCGCTCCAGCAGGCGGGAGTGAAGGTAGAAAACGTCGCCCGGGTAGGCTTCGCGGCCCGGCGGGCGGCGCAGAAGCAGCGACATCTGGCGATAGGCCACGGCCTGTTTCGACAGGTCATCGTACACGATCAGCGCGTGACGGCCGTTGTCGCGGAAATGCTCCGCCATGGCGGTCGCCGAATAGGGCGCCAGGAACTGCATCGGCGCGGGGTCCGACGCGGTGGCGGCCACGACGATGGAATATTCCATCGCGCCGGCTTCTTCCAGCTTCTTCACCAGCTGCGCCACGGTCGAGCGCTTCTGTCCCACGGCAACGTAGACGCAGTAGAGCTTCTTGCTCTCGTCGTCGCCGGCGGCGTCGTTATAGGATTTCTGGTTCAGCATCGTGTCCAGAGCCACGGCGGTCTTGCCGGTCTGGCGGTCGCCGATGATCAGCTCCCGCTGGCCACGGCCGATCGGGATCATGGCGTCGACCGATTTCAGACCCGTTGCCATCGGCTCGTGCACCGATTTGCGCGGGATGATGCCCGGCGCCTTGACGTCCGCGACGCCACGAGCCGAAGCCTTGATCGGGCCCTTGCCGTCCAGCGGGTTGCCCAGACCGTCCACGACCCGGCCCAGCAGCTCGTCACCGATGGGCACGTCCACGATGGACTTGGTGCGCTTGACGGTGTCGCCTTCCTTGATGTCCCGGTCCGAGCCGAAGATCACGACGCCGACGTTGTCGGTCTCCAGGTTCAGCGCCATGCCCATGATGCTGCCGGGGAACTCCACCAGCTCACCGGCCTGCACGTTGTCGAGGCCGTGGACGCGGGCAATCCCGTCGCCGACTGACAGCACGCGACCCACCTCGGCAACTTCGGCTTCCTGGCCGAAATTCTTGATCTGGTCCTTAAGGATCGCAGAAATCTCTGCAGCTTGGATACCCATTTATCCGACCTCTTTCATTGCATTCTGTAGGGAATTGAGGCGCGAGCGGATCGACGTGTCGATCATCTTCGAGCCTACCTTTACGACAAGACCGCCAATGAGGCTTTCATCGACGGTCGCATTGATCTTGACGTCTTTTCCGACGGTGCTCTTCAGCGTCTCGGCCAGCTTCTTCGATTGCGCGTCGGTCAGCTTGACGGCGCTGGTCACATCGGCGGTCACTTCGCCCTTGTGATCGGCAATGCGCTCGTTCAGCAGGCGGACCAATTGCGGCAGCACGAACAGGCGGCGCTTTTGCGCCATCAGCGCCAGGCCGTTCTTCAGCTCGGGGACAAGACCCATCTTCTCCGCAATGGCCGTGATGGCACGGCCCTGGTCCTCGCGACTGACGACCGGGCTGCTGATCAGGTCACGCAGATCGGCACTGTCGTTCAGGGCGGCGGAAAGATCGGCAAGGTTCGTTTCAAGCTTGTCCAGCGAGTTTGCGTCTTTGGAAAGCTCGAAAATGGCAGTGGCATAGCGTTCGGCAATGCCGGAGGAGATCGAAGCTGGTTCGGACACGTCCACCCTTCCGATAGTTTGACCCCGGCTCGACAAAAGACGGCGCAAAGGCCGTCTTTACCAGGGTGGTTAGAGACGATGAAACTCGCGAGACATCGATTTTCGTGGGCGGTTTAGCAGACCGTTCCGAACCTCGCAAGCTAGCAGAAAGGAGTTGTATGCCGGTGGATACCATTGTTTTTCAAAGGCTTACCCCGGATGCGACCGAATGCGCATTTTTATTGCGACAAAAATCGTAACTTTTCGTCGCTTTTTTGCGATTCCTTCGTGAACGGCGTGCCGAAAACTCCGGCAAGACTGGCCCTCGCAGGGCGCGCGTCGCGTTACCGCTATCACGCGCCAAGCGTGTTCTTCCGGCCTCGAAACACGCCGATTGCACGCCGGCCGGTCTGGTCCTAAGGAGCCTGCGATGACCCGTCCCGCCTCTTCCCTTGTCCGGTACGCCCGCGCCCTGACCCTCCTTCTGGCGGTCGGCATCCTCGTGGTCATGCTCTGGCCGCACGACGCGGCGCCGGTACCGTTCACGCTGATCGACAAGGTGTTGCACTTTCTGGCCTTCGCGGCCCTGATCCTGCCCATGGCCTGCACCGAGCCGCGCCGCGCCCTGCGTCTCGCCCCCGCCTGCATCGCCTTCGGCGCGGCGATCGAGATCATCCAGCCCGCCTTCGGGCGCGGCGCCGAGTGGCTGGATCTTCTCGCCGATGCGCTCGGCGTCGGGCTGGGACTTTGCGCGGGAATGCTGGTGCGCGCGGTCTTGCGGCGTAGCTAGACCGGCTTGGCCTGCGGATCCGGCTTTGGCCGCAGAACGCCCAGCGGGCTGCGCACCGTGTCGCGGATGGCCGAGCCGCGATCGGTGGGCGCGTGCACCCGCTTGGTGGCCTGCACGATCAGCACGCCGCCTTTCAGCACCACCGACAGCTTGCCGCCCATGTTCTCCCACATGCCCGCCGTCTTGCGCCAGAATTTGCGGTGCGACGGCGGCTGGTAGAGCGCGGTCACGTGCCGCTCGGGCAGGAAATTGCGGGTTTTCAGCTGCGACTCCAGCTGGCTCTGGCTGTAAGGGCGCCCGAACCCGAATGGCGTGCGGTCGCTGCGCGACCACAGCCCCGCCCGGTTCGGCACCACGAACAGCGCCGAGCCCCCCGGCCCCAGCACCCGCCAGCACTCCTCCAGCAATTCGCCGGGCCGCTCGCATGTCTCCAGCCCATGCACCAGCATCAGCTTGTCGACACGCCCCGTCTCCAGCGGCCACAGGGTTTCTTCGCACAGAACGCTGATATTGGGTTTGTCCGACGGCCAGCGGATCACCCCTGCGGCGCCGGCATCAGCGCGATCACCCGGCGGCTGTCCTTCAGGTAGGGCCGAAGGAACGGCACGGCAAAGCCGTAGCCCGCCACCGTCTGACCCTTCGCCTCGGGCCAAAGCGCCCTGATTTCGGCGCCCACGGTTTTCTGCACCGCGCGCCCCAGCGGGTTGCGGTAATAGAAATTCCTCAGGTCCTGCACGTCCAGATGCATTGCAGCCCGCGCCTCGATCCGTCACTCTCGGGGCAAACATAACCACGAATTCAAGGATCGACCAATGACATTGCAGATCGAAACCGTCCCGTGCCTTTCGGACAACTACGCCTTTCTCGCCCACGACCCTGAGAGCGGCGAGACCGCCGTGGTGGACGTTCCCGAGGCCGCGCCGATCCTCAAGGCTTTGGCAGACAAGGGCTGGAACGCCACGCATGTGCTCATCACCCACCATCACGCCGACCACGTGCAGGGCCTGGATGAGCTTCTGGCCAAGCATGACGCAAAGGTCGTGGGCCACGCCGCCGACGCCTCCCGCCTGCCAAAGCTCGATATCGCGCTTCAGGACGGCGACACCATCAACATCGGCTCGGACACGGGCACCGTCATGGACGTCTCGGGCCACACCATCGGACACATCGCCTTTCACTTTCCGGACAGCAAGGTGGCCTTCACCGCCGACAGCCTGATGGCCCTGGGTTGTGGCCGCGTCTTCGAGGGCACCATGCCCCAGATGTGGGACAGCCTGTCTAAACTCGCCGCCCTGCCGCCCGACACGACCATCTGCTCCGGCCATGAATACACCGCCGCCAACGGCCGTTTTGCGGTCACTATTGATCCCGACAATCCGGCGCTTATATCAAGGGTCAAGGCGGTCGAAGCCGCCCGCGATCAAGGGAAACCGACCGTTCCCTCGACCCTGTCCGAAGAATTGGCCACCAACCCGTTCCTGCGTGCCACCGATCCCGCCGTGCAGGCGAATCTTGGCATGACGGGCGCCGACGCCGCCGACGTGTTCGCCGAAATCCGCACCCGGAAGGACAATTTCTAGGCACGCCCGGCTGGGCTTGCCAAATTGTCACGGGGACGGCCTGCAAAAGCGGCTTTTGTAAGATCGGACAGGGAAAAGTGAACGGGTTTTGGAAAAAAGTCCTTGAAGGCTGGCCTGTATCGACCAAACTTTAATCATATAAGGCGAAGGTCGCGGGACCGGCCCTAGCCCAAGCAGAGGGAGCACACCGTGCCGTCATTCTCTAACACGCTGGAACAGGCAATCCACGCTGCACTGGCCCTGGCCAATGCGCGCCAACACGAATTCGCCACGCTGGAACATCTCCTGCTGGCCCTGATCGACGAACCCGACGCCGCCCGCGTGATGAAGGCATGCAGCGTCGAAACCGAAGACCTGCGCACCACGCTGGTGGAATTCATCGACGATGACCTGTCCAATCTCGTCACCGACATCGAAGGCTCCGAGGCGGTGCCCACCGCCGCCTTCCAGCGCGTGATCCAGCGCGCCGCCATCCACGTGCAGTCCTCGGGCCGCACCGAGGTGACGGGCGCCAACGTGCTCGTCGCCATCTTCGCCGAGCGCGAGTCGAACGCCGCCTACTTCCTGCAGGAGCAGGACATGACCCGTTACGACGCGGTCAACTTCATCGCCCATGGCGTGGCCAAGGACCCGGCCTTTGGCGAATCCCGGCCCGTGCAGGGTGTGGGCGAGGAAGAGGCCGAACAGACCAAGTCCTCGTCCGAGGGCGAGCAGGTTGAGAACGGCGAATCCGCCCTGGCCAAGTACTGCGTCGACCTCAACGAGAAATCCCGGCGGGGCGACGTCGATCCCCTGATCGGTCGCGACAGCGAGGTCGAGCGCTGCATCCAGGTGCTCTGCCGCCGGCGCAAGAACAACCCGCTCCTGGTGGGCGATCCCGGCGTCGGCAAGACCGCCATCGCCGAAGGCCTCGCGCACAAGATCGTGGGCGGCCAAACGCCCAAGGTCCTGTCGAAAACGACCATCTTCTCTCTCGACATGGGCGCGCTGCTGGCCGGCACGCGCTATCGCGGCGATTTCGAGGAACGGCTCAAGGCCGTCGTGACCGAGCTCGAGGAACATCCCGACGCGGTGCTCTTCATCGACGAGATTCACACCGTGATCGGAGCCGGCGCCACCTCGGGCGGCGCGATGGACGCCTCCAACCTGCTGAAGCCCGCGCTTCAGGGCGGCAAGCTGCGCTGCATGGGCTCCACCACGTTCAAGGAGTTCCGCCAGCATTTCGAAAAGGACCGCGCCCTTTCCCGCCGGTTCCAGAAAATCGACGTGGTCGAGCCCACGGTCGATGACGCGATCAAGATCCTCAAGGGCCTCAAGCCCTATTTCGAGGAGCATCACAGCGTGAAATACACCGCCGAGGCCATCCGTACTGCGGTGGACCTTTCGGCGCGCTACATCAACGACCGCAAGCTGCCCGACAAGGCCATCGACGTGATCGACGAGGCCGGCGCCGCACAGCATCTCGTGGCCGCCTCCAAGCGGCGCAAGTCCATCGGTCCCAAGGAGATCGAGAATGTCGTGGCCAAGATCGCCCGCATTCCTCCGAAAAACGTCTCCAAGGACGATGCCGAGGTGCTTAAGGATCTCGAAGGCTCGCTCAAGCGGGTCGTCTTCGGCCAGGACACCGCGATCGAGGCTCTGTCGGCAGCAATCAAGCTGGCCCGTGCCGGCCTGCGCGAGCCCGAAAAACCCATCGGCAACTACCTCTTCGCCGGCCCCACCGGCGTCGGCAAGACCGAGGTGGCGAAACAGCTTGCCGATACGCTGGGCGTGGAACTGCTGCGCTTCGACATGTCCGAGTACATGGAGAAACACGCGGTCTCCCGCCTGATCGGCGCGCCTCCGGGCTATGTCGGCTTTGACCAGGGCGGCCTGCTGACCGACGGCGTCGATCAGCATCCGCATTGCGTGCTCCTGCTCGACGAGATCGAAAAGGCGCATCCGGACGTGTTCAACATCCTTCTGCAGGTGATGGACCACGGCAACCTGACCGACCATAACGGCCGCACTGTGAACTTCCGCAACGTGGTCCTGATCATGACCTCGAACGCCGGCGCCACCGAGCTTGCCAAGGCCGCCATCGGCTTTGGCCGCGACCGCCGCGAGGGCGAGGACACGGCCGCCATTGAACGCACCTTCACGCCGGAATTCCGCAACCGGCTGGACGCGGTCATCTCCTTCGGCCCGCTGCCGAAAGAGGTCATCCTGCAAGTGGTCGAAAAGTTCGTGCTGCAACTCGAAGCCCAGCTGATGGACCGCAACGTGACCATCGAGCTGACCAAGCCCGCCGCCGAATGGTTGGCCGACAGGGGCTACGACGACAAGATGGGCGCGCGCCCCCTGGGCCGCGTGATCCAGGAACACATCAAGAAGCCGCTGGCCGAGGAGTTGCTCTTTGGCAAGCTCGCCAAGGGCGGCGTCGTCAAGGTCGGGGTCAAGGACGGCCAGATCGATTTGCGCATCGAGGGCCCGGAACATCCGCGCCTGTCGGGAAAAAAGCCGCCTCTTCTCACGGCAGAGTGACACGGGCGCAGGCTTTGCGGTAAGCTATGACACGGGCGGCATCTCATGCCGCCCGTTTTAGCGTCCGCCCCCAGCTTTCGAGGTTTCCCCTTGCCGACCGTCGATCATGCCGCACTGACCGCCGCCCTCATTCTGCTGGCCACTCCCGCCATGGCAGAGCCGCCGACCCTCGCGCTGCCCATCGACTGCGCCCTGGGCCAAAGCTGCTATATCGAGGATTACGTCGACCTTGACCCCGGCCAGGGACAATTCGATTTCATGTGCGGCCTCAAAAGCCGAGATGACCATCGCGGCACCGACTTTCACCTGATGTCATTCGAGGCGATGGAGACGGGCGTTAACGTGCTCGCCGCCGCGCCTGGCCGCGTCGCGGCCACCCGCGACGGGATGGAGGACATCGCATTCACCCCGGAAACCAGCGACCGTGTGGCAGGGCAGGAATGCGGGAACGGCGCGCGCATCGACCATGGCGATGGCTGGCAGACCCTCTATTGCCACCTCAAGAAAGGCTCGATCGTCGTACAGGAAGGCCAACAGGTCGAGACCGGAACGCCCCTGGGCGAGATCGGCCTGAGCGGCATGACCAACGCACCGCATCTGCACCTGACCGTTCTGAAGGATGGCGAGGTCATCGATCCCTTCCTGCCCGAGGCCGAACCCGGCACCTGCGGCACCGCCACCGGCCCGGGACTGTGGGAAACCGCCCTGCCCTATCACCGCGCGGGGCTCTTCACCGCCGCCTTTTCCACCGCCGTACCCGCGTTCGACGACGTGAAATCCGGCGATGCCCGCGTGACCGAGACCACCTTCGACACGCCTTTGGTGCTATACGGTTACGTCTTCTATGCCCAGCCCGGCGACACCATGCGCATCACCGCCTCGGGCCCCGAGGGCGAGATCTTCTATCATTCCGAGACGCTCGAGGCGCCGCAGGCGCAGCTCTTCCGCGCCTATGGCCGCCGTGCGCCCGAAGGCGGCTGGCCCCCCGGCGCCTATCGCGGCTACGTGACTTTGGAACGGGACGGCCAGGTGCTGGCCAACCGCCACGCCGACATCATCGTGCTGGCAGAATAGCGAGACGCCCCAAAGGCAGCCGGTCGGCAGCAACCCCGCCACGCCCGCCGGGTATCGCGCACCCGCCCGCCTATTTCTCCGTCAGCTTCAGCTCGATGCGCCGGTTCTGCGCCCGCGCCTCGGGCGTGTCGGCGGGATTGATCGGCTGGTACTGCCCGAACCCGTTGGCCGACAACCGTTCCGGCGGCAGACCAAGGAAATCGACAAGGTAACGCACCACGGACAGGGCCCGCTGCTGGCTTAGCTCCCAGTTATCCTCGAACTGCGCCCCCGCGCGCACCGGCACGTTGTCGGTATGCCCGTCCACCTGGATTACCCAGTCGATATCGTCGGGTATATTCTCGGCCACCGTGCGTAGGATGTCGGCCACCTTGGCCAGTTCTCCTTCGCCCGCGTCCGATAGCCGCGCTTCACCTTGCGCGAACAGCACCTCGGACGAGAACACGAAGCGGTCGCCCACGATCCGAACGCCTTCCTGCTCTTCCAGCAACTGTCGCAACCGGCCAAAGAACTCCGACCGGAACTTCTCCAGGTCCGCACGCTCCGCTTCCAGCCGCTTGCGCTCGGCTTCCTCCAGCTCGCGCCGCCGCCGTTCCTCGGCCGCCACCCGCGCCAGCGCGGTGTTCAGCTCGTTGCCCAGGGATTGCAGCTGCACCTCCGTCGCCGCCTCGCGGGCCTTGGCATCGTCCAGAAGCGCCTGCAACTGCCCCAGCTGTTCGCGCAGCGCCCGCACCTGCTGGTTCAAGAGCGCCTCTTCCTGCTGCGCCTCGTCCGCCAGCGCGCGCTGCCGGTCCAGCTCGGCCTGCACCTGCCCCAGCATCGCCGCGCGCTGCTCGGCTTCCGTCAGCCGCGCCTCGGCCTCCTCTTCGGCGGCCAGCTTCGCGGCCAGGGCGGCGGCCAGCTGTGCGCGCACATCCTCCGCCGACATGGCCTCGGCCGTGGCCGCTTCGTTCGCCGCCATCAACGACGCGATCCGCTTGTCCCGGGCCTGCACATCCGCCTCAAGCGCCTCGATCTGCCGCCGCAAATCCGCGATCAGGTCGGCATTCTCGACCGCCTCGTTCTCGACGGCGGTCTTCGCGGCCAGCGCCTCGGCCAGCCGTTCCTCCAGGCTCGCCGCCGTTTCCGCCACCTGCCCGCTGTCTTCCTGCAATGCGGCCAGTTCCGCCTCGGTCTCGCTCAGGCGAACCTGCAATTCTTCCGCCCGCACCGCCTCGGTCTCCACGTCGGCCAGCGCCTGCGCCAGTTCCGCCTCCAGCGCGCTCAGTTCCGAGCGGCGCACCTCGCGCCCGCTCTCGGCCTCTTCCAGCGCTGCCTCGGCCTCCTGCCGCGCCATCAGCGCCGCCGCCAGCCGCACGTCGAGGTCCTCCTGGGCGTCCTCCGCCGCGGCCAGCATGGCCAGCGTCTCCTCGGCGCGCCGGCGCTGTTCCTCCAGCGCCAGCGTCATCGCGGTCAGTTCCGCATCGGCATCTTCCAACCGGTCGCGCAGCGCCTCCGCTGCCGCCGCCTCGGCCAGCCGCGCCTTCTCCTCGTCCGACAAATGCGCCTGCAAATCCTCGACCTGCGCCGTCAGTTCCGCCTGCGCCGCCGCGTCCTCCTCGGCCTCGCTGCGCAGATCGGCAATCATCGCCTCCAGCGCATCGGCCTGCGCCGCCGCCAGCCGCGCCGCTTCTTCCTGTGCATCGATCTCGTCGCGCAGCCCCGCCAGCGCCAGTTGCAACTGCTCCTGCTCGCTCAGCAATTCCTCGCGCTGGCCTTCGAGGTCGGCAATCGTCCCAAGATTCTCGTCGCGCTGCGCCAGCAGCCCCGCCACCTGTTCCTCGAAACTGGCGATCCGCGCCTCCGCCTCGGCGATCTGAGATTCCTGCGCCGCGATCAGCGCCGCCTGCTGCTCCTGCCGCTCGCGCGCATCGCCCAGCGTCGCGGTCAGCGCGCCCACCCGTTCGGTCAGCGTGGCGTTGCGGTCCTGTTCCAGCCCCAGCGCCCGGCTCAATGCGGCCACCTCGTTCGACAACTCGTCCAGCCGGCTTTCCTGTCCGCTGATCGTCTCGCGCAGCACGAACTGCACCACCATGAAGATGGTCAGCACGAACATCAGCACCAAGAGAAGGCCCGTCATCGCATCCACGAACCCGGGCCAGATCGAGGCCTGGAACCGTGCGCCGGTGCGCCGTGACAGGGCCATCGCCTAGCTCCCCTGCTCCCGCTCGGGCCGGCGCAACGCCCGCAGCGAGGTATCGCCCCGCCCGTGGCTGGACGCCAGCTGCCCGATCGCCCGCGACAGCGCGTTCAGATCGGTGCGCAGCTCGCTCATGCTTTCCTGCCGCCCGGCGCTGATCTCCTCAAGGATGCGCAGCATCTGCACGTCGATCGACCGCAGCCGCATCCTGCTTTCCGCGTCGATCCCGCCACTCTCGCCCTCGTGGCTCGCCATCTGCCGGATCAGCTCTTCCTGCCCGTCCGCCACGCGCGTCAGCGCGTCGTGCAAGGGCGCGGTGTCGGTCAGCCGCTCGGTCAGCTTTTCCATCGAGTCGGCCAGCAGGCCCAGCTTTTCGTCCACCATCGCGCGGCTCACATCGGATTGCGTCAGCATCAGCTGCAGGCTCTCCATCTGCTCGCCCATGTGATCGACGACGCTCGCCATAACCCCGGCCTCGCTACCGGTCTCTCCGTCGCCCGAGGCAAGGCCCACGCGCGTGATCGTTGACATCCACTCTTCCAGCTCGCGGTAGAACCGGTTCTGCCCGTGTCCCGCGAACAGCTCCAAAAGGCCCACCACCAGCGACCCGGCCAGGCCCAGAAGCGAGCTGGCAAAGGCCACGCCCATGCCGCCCAGCTGGGATTCCAGCCCGGTCATCAGGCGGTTGAATACGTCCACGCCTTCCTCGCCCTCCTGCGGGGCCAGGCTGCGGATCGTGTCCACCACCGCCGGCACCGTCGTGGCCAGGCCATAGAACGTCCCCAGAAGTCCGAGGAAAATCAACATGCTGGTGATGTAACGCGTGATTTCCCGCGCCTCGTCGATCCGCTGCGCCACCGAGTCCAGGATCGACCGGGCCGAGCCCGAGGCGATCTTCATCCGCTTGCCGCGCTGTTTCAGCAAGGTCGCCAAAGGCGCCAGCAGTTGCGGCGCCTTGATCTCTTCGCTGCCGGGTCGTTCACCCACGAACCCCTCGATCCAGCGCACCGAGCCGATCAGCTGGTACATCTGCCAGAAACAGGCCACCACGCCGATGACAAAGACGAACAGGATGAACCCGTTCAGATACGGGTTCGCCTGGAACACCGGCAACACCCGCGGCAACGCAAAGAACGCGCCAAGCCCCGTCAGGGCCAGCACGATCAGCATCAGCGTGATCTGCCTTACGGGGTGTGAAAAGTTCGGCTCGACCTCACGGTCCGGCTGGTCCATCTGGACGGCTCCCGGCGCGGTTATTGTTTGGCGACACCCTACGCGTTAACCACTGTGAAGCCAAGGTTTTAAAGCGTTTCCGCCGCGTCCGCTCCGTGCGCCCGCTCAAATCCCGATCCCCTTCACCCGACGCACCAGCCAGTCCAGTTCGGGGTCGTGGATGCCCAGCTCCTCCAGGTGCGCGACGGTCTGGAAAAGATACTCGTGGTTCGGCCCCCGGCCGCCATGGGCGCGCGCGATGATCCGCGCCTGTTCCTCCAGGTCCAGCCCGCCGCAATACTGCACGTGATCGGCGTCGATGACATAGGTCAGCGCCCGCACCTGCCGCCCGTCGCGCAGCATGATGTCCAGCTCTTTTTCCAGATAGGCCGCCGACACCAGTTCCCGCTCGCGCAGGTAGGCCAGCACCTTGTCCTCCTCGTCCTCGTGCACCGCCAGCGCGACACCCCGGCAGAGCGCATCGGGGCTTTCGTCCAGCGCCAGCACAAGGCCGGGATTCTCCTCGGTGCCGCGATGATGGATCGAGCGCATGCAGAAACTGCGGTGATAGCCCGGCAGGGCCGCCAGCACCCGCTGAACGGGGGTAAAGCCGGGGTTCCAAACCAGCGACCCATAGCCGAACACCCACATCGTCATTTTTCGCTCCTTGCGCTTTCCCCTGCCCCCTAATCACTTTAGATACCACTCGGCAAGGGCTCGAAAGAAGGCGGGTAGGCAGATGCGCGGCATGTTGATCCTGATCGTGGTGGCGGCCCTGGCGTGGTCCGTCTATTGGGCCGTGGGCTCCACCGGCGCCACCAAGGCGTTCGAGGCGTGGTTCGAGGGCCGCCGCGCCGATGGCTGGGTCGCGGATTATTCCGACCTGTCGACACAGGGCTTTCCTAACCGCTTCGACACCACCTTCACCGACGTCAGCCTCGCCGACCCCGACACCGGCCTGGCGTGGGAAGCGCCGTTCTTCCAGGTCTTCGCGCTCAGCTACAAGCCCAATCACATCATCGCCGTCTGGCCAGACGTGCAGCTTATCGCCACGCCCGAGGCCAAGTACGATGTCACCAGTACCGACATGCGCGCCAGCCTCGTCACCCGCGCCGCGCCCGGCCTGCCGCTCGAGCGCCTGACCCTCACCGCCGAGGATCTCGCGGTCCAGCCCGTCACCACCGTACAGCCGACCACCGCCGACAGCCTGCGGCTCGCCGCCGAACGCACCACCGCCTCCGACAGCAGCTATCGCCTCGGCCTCACAGCCGACGGCTTCGCGCCCGCCCTCGACTGGCGGGTCAAGGTCGATCCCGGCGATACCCTGCCCGATACGCTCGAGGCGTTGTCTCTGGACATGACCGTGAATTTCGACAAGCCTTGGGACCTCTCGGCGATCGAAGAGGCCCGTCCCCAGCCCCGCCGCATCGACCTCAAGCTGGCCGAGGCCCGCTGGGGCCGGCTGGAACTGCAGGCCGCGGGCGAGGTCACGGTCGACGCGGCCGGCATCCCCACCGGCGAGATCACCGTCAAGGCCCGCAACTGGCGCGACATCCTGCGCCTTGCCGTGGACAGCGGCGCGCTGCCGCAGGGCCTTGCCGGCACGCTCGAGGATGGATTGGCGCTGGTGTCGCAGATGGCCGGCAACCCCAGGACGCTCGACATTCCGCTGGGTCTGCGCGACGGCCGCGTGCTCTTGGGCCCCGTTCCGCTCGGCCCGGCGCCGGTCCTGCGCCTTCGCTAGGCTTCAAGGTTTGTTGCAAGACTCCGGAGCCCCGACAGTCCGGAGCCCCGAAAACACCCTTGGGGATGTCCGGGAAAATGCTCACAAGGGCCCGCCGTCGCCGGGGCGCAGCGAACCCGTTCAGGCACATCATCTCGACCGTGCAAGGAACTCATACCGTCACGACACGTTTTTCCCCCGGGACGCCAATATCGGAGGAGTGACACAACATCCGTCCTCCCGACCGTTTGAATAAACGAAAGGAGACACAAGATGAAAACCCTGACGACAACAATGTTGACATCCGCCGCGCTTGCCACGGCGGCCCCCGCACTGGCTCAACAGAGCGATGCGGAAACCGACATGCCCGCCTTCTGCGAAACCGCCTTCATGCCGGCCGACCAGAACAAGGACGGCTTCATGAGCGAGCAGGAGATCAACGAGGCACGCGATGCCGAATTCGCCGCCCTCGACCTCAACAAGGACGGCTCCGTGGACCGTGAAGAAATGGTCAACTGCATCGGCAACGCGCAGGACAAGCAGCAGGCCGCGATGGACACGTCGCAGACTGACGGCGACTCGCGTGATTGGGCCGAACTCGACACCGGCGGCCAATCGGAAATGTCTGTCGAGGAATGGCAGAACATGACCAACAAGATCTGGAAAAGCGACGACTCCGACATGAAATCGGCCGTCTCTGAAGACACGGACGATGCAGAGCGCTTTGCCAAAACCGCCGTCGATCGGTTCCAGATGTACGACGGAAACGGCGACGGGGTCATCACCCAGGCAGAATACGAGGGTGAAGTCGACAAGGACTGGAGCCAGAAGGCGATGGAAAAACGTTTCGACGCCATGGACTCCGATGATTCCGGCGCACTGTCGCCCGCAGAGTATCGCGGTGCCGGCACAACCGCACTGGACATGAACGCCGACACGTCGGACAGCAAAAACATGAGCAGCGACAGTGCCGATGCGTCCGATAGCACGGACATGAGCAGCGACAGCGCCGATGCGGCCGATAGCATGGACAGCAGCAGCGACAGCGCCGATGCGTCCGATACCAGCGACACGACCGCAACCGAGACGCAGAGCGCAAGCGACGCGAACACCATTCCCGTCGTGGTCTACTACTACTCGCTCGTGTAAGCTGACGCGCATCTAGGATCAGCAAGACCTCGAAAAGAGAGCGCCGGACCTCGCCGTCCGGCGCTCTTTCTGTTGCGCGGCGTCGTGTGCGCGCAGAGTCGTGTGATTCGGGAACGGCAATCTCCCGCCGGGGGCCATGCGACATCGTTGGCGCCGACTTGCTCTGCACCCGCGCGGGTCTAGTTCAAGTTTATTAAGACGCGCCCACCGGCGCGCCAGTACCAGTAGGCGTAGGAGGTTCGCATGTGGCGAATTATTACGTTTTGCTCCACCGCTATCGTGCTTTCCGCGGCGGCCATGGCCGACGACACGGTTACTGACGACAACCGCTCGGTCACATCAGACATGCCGCAACTCAACGCCGCCGGCTTTCTCTTCGACGACGCACTTACCGAAGACGGCAATACGGACAGCGACGAAGAGGACGATAGCGACGACGGCGATAGCGACGAAGACCGCAAGACGTCAGACGAAGACCCTGCAGAGGATGAAGACGAAGAGGACGACCGCTGATCACCCTCTCGCCTGATCCGGACACGCAGCGACGTCAGTCGCCCTCGCCCATCTCGAACCCGAGGTGCCGCGCGACGGTAAAGATGTCCTTGTCGCCCCGCCCGCACATGTTCATGCACAGGATGTGATCCTTGGGCAGGTCCGGCGCGATCTTCATCACATGGGCCAGCGCGTGGCACGGCTCCAGCGCCGGGATGATCCCCTCCGCTTCGCAGCACAGCTTGAACGCGTCCAGCGCTTCCTTGTCGGTGATCGACACGTATTTCGCGCGCCCGATCTCGTGCAACCAGGAATGCTCGGGCCCGATGCCCGGATAATCGAGGCCCGCGGAAATCGAATACCCTTCCAGGATCTGCCCGTCATCGTCCTGCAGCAGGTAGGTCCGGTTGCCATGCAGGACGCCGGGGCGGCCGCCGGTCAGCGACGCGCAATGTTCCATCTTCTCGTTCACGCCCTTGCCACCGGCCTCGACGCCGATGATGTTCACGTCCTTGTCGTCGAGGAACGGATAAAACAGCCCCATCGCGTTCGACCCGCCGCCGATGGCCGCGATGATCGTGTCGGGCAGGCGGCCCTCGGCCTCCTGCATCTGTTCGCGGGCTTCCTTGCCGATGATCGACTGGAAATCGCGCACCATCGCAGGATAGGGATGCGGCCCGGCCACCGTGCCGATGCAGTAGAACGTGTCACGCACGTTGGTGACCCAGTCGCGCAGCGCGTCATTCATCGCGTCCTTCAGCGTGCCGCGCCCGCTGGTCACCGGGATCACCTCGGCGCCCAAGAGCTTCATGCGGAATACGTTGGGCCGCTGACGCTCGACGTCATGCGCGCCCATGTAGACCACGCATTTCAGTCCGAACTTGGCACAGACCGTCGCCGTCGCCACACCATGCTGGCCCGCGCCTGTCTCGGCGATGATGCGGGTCTTGCCCATGCGCCGCGCCAGCAGGATCTGCCCCAGCACGTTGTTGATCTTGTGTGCGCCGGTGTGGTTCAACTCGTCGCGCTTCATATAGATCTTCGCCCCGCCCAGTCGCTCGGTCAGCCCTTCGGCAAGGTAAAGCGGGCTTGGCCGGCCGACATAATGCTTCCACAGGAAATGCATCTCGTCCCAGAAACTCTGGTCGGTCTTGGCGTTCTCGTACTGCTCTTCCAGTTCCAGGATCAGCGGCATCAGCGTCTCGGACACGAAGCGTCCGCCGAATTCTCCGAAACGCCCCTTTTCGTCGGGGCCGGTCATGAAGGAGTTGAAGAGATCGTTCATGGTCATCATCCCTGTTTGCTAGAGCCTCAATAGGCCACGGGCCCGCCGGTTTCCAGAGCAATCCACTGCGACGAAGCGCCAGAATATTCGTACGAATATTCTCGGGCGCTCACCTCACCCGCACGACATAGCCGGTGCTCAGCAACTCCGGCTCGGCCAACAAGAAAGGCCGGAAGGGTGGCGTGGTATGGATCACCTCCCACGCACCGGACGCGGCCAGCTTGTCCAGAACCGGCGGAAATCCCTGCTCTTCCCAAGTCGCGTCCAAGAGGTTGAACACCCCGATACCGCCGGGCCGCGTCACCCGCGCCAGGTGTTCCAGAGTGGCAGGCGGCGCATGGCCCGGCCCGAACGCCCCGACACAGACAAACCCTGCAAAGGCACCGTCGTCAAACGGCAACCCGACGCCGGTATCGGCCTCTTCCAGCCGCTCGTAGGCCCCGGTCTGCTGGGCAAATTTCAGCATGTCCGGCGACAGATCGCAGCCCACGATCCGGCCATATCCCATCAGCCGCAGCGTCTCGCCGACCAGCCCGGTGCCACAGCACGCGTCCAGCACCGGCGCATCCGCGTCCCCCAGGTACCGCCCCAGCAGGCCGGCCCCCAGCGCGGGTAGTCGAAACCCCTTGCTCAGGCAGTCCGCGTCATAGGAGGTCGACCACTTGTCATAGATCGCCTTCGATTCGTCCGGGCTCTTCGCCCCGTAAACGTCGTCCAGATCCTGCGTATCCATTGGCACCTCCTTTGCCCCAGCTTGGGCAAAGTGGCGCGATGCGTCAATCGAGTGCCAGCTTGAAACCGGTATGCGACGCGACAAAGCCGATGCGCTCGTAGAACCGCCTGGCATCTTCCCGGTCCACGTTCATCGTCAGCTGCACCAGCGAGCAGCCCGCCGCCCTCGCCCGCGCCTTGACGTCGTCGAACATCGCCTCGCCCACACCTTGCCCGCGCAGGTGCCCCGCCACGCGCACGCTCTCGACCTGCGCCCTTCGCGCGGCGCGCAACGACAGACCGCTGATAAAGGTGATCTGGTAGGTGGCGACAATCCGGCCCGCGGCATCCTCGCCCACGACAAGATGGTTGCTGCCCTCGTCCTGCATCCGCGCAAAAGCCGCCTCGTAAAGCGCCGGATCGGCCCCTTCACGCCCCTGCCCCAGCATGTCATCTGTCAGCAGTTCCACCACGCCGGCCACATCCGCCGCTACCGCCTCACGAAACCGGATCATGCGCGCGCCGCGTCGGCAAAGGCTTGCATCTTGCCATGGTCCTTGACCCCCGGCGCACTTTCCAGCGCAGAAGACAGGTCAAGCTGCCGCGCCCCGGTCACCCGGATCGCCTCGGCCACGTTTTTCACCGTCAGCCCACCGGCCAGCATCCAGGGAACGTTCCAGTCACGCCCCGCAATCAGGCTCCAGTCGAAACTCTCCGCATTGCCTCCGGGCCGCGTCGCGTTTTTCGGCGGCTTGGCATCCAGCAGGATCTGGTCCGCCACCGCCGCGTACCGCTCGATCGCCTCGAGGTCGCCCGCCTCGCGCACCCCCACCGCCTTCATCACCGGCAGGCCATAGCGGGCCTTGATCCCGGCCACCCGCTCGGGGCTTTCCTGTCCATGCAATTGCAACATGTCCAGCGGCACGACGCCCGTCAGCTCGTCCAGCAAGGCGTCGTCCGCATCCACCACCAGCGCCACCTTGGCCACGCCCGGCGGCACCGCCAGCGCCATCTCTCGCGCCAGTTCCGGCGTCACGTAGCGCGGCGATTTCGGGAAAAACACGAACCCCACATAGGCCGCCCCCGCCGCCGCCACCGCGGCAGGGATGTCCTCGGGCCGGGTCAGCCCACACATCTTTATACGAATGTCCTGCGCCATGACGCGGTCGGTTAGCTGGCCTCGTCCAGAAGCGCAAGAACCTCGTCCTTGTCCTTGTGCCTCTCGCCTTTCAGTCGCCGCACCTCGGCGCGCAGCGCCGCCATTTCCCCGCGCCTGCCGCGCCGCCGCCGCACGCTCCTTGGCCTCGCGGATCCACTCCCAGATGAAACCGATCACCAGGCCCGCCAGGATCCCGCCGAACATCACGATGAACAGCGGAAGTTCATAGGACGGATTCACCGCCGCCATGCCGCCCAATTCCCCGGGCAGTATCCGGACTTCGACAAACTGCCGGTTGGCCAGCGCGATCAGGATAAGCGCCAGTCCGAAGATGGCGATCGAAAGGTAGCGGATATATCGCATCAGGATTTCCCGTTCAGCCGTTCACGCAACAGCTTGCCGGCCTTGAAGAACGGCACATGCTTTTCCTCGACCTGCACCGATTCTCCGGTGCGCGGGTTGCGGCCGGTGCGCGCATCCCGTTTCTTGACCGAGAACGCCCCGAAGCCGCGCAACTCGACCCGGTTGCCTTCGGCCATGGCATTGGTGATTTCGTTGAAAATGGTGTTCACTATGCGCTCGACGTCGCGCTGGTAAAGGTGTGGGTTCTCGTCGGCGATCTTCTGTATTAGTTCCGACCTGATCATCGGTTCCCCCCTGCGTTGTTCTTTGGTCGAGCAGCGTAGCGACTTTAACGACTATAGATAGAAAAAGCGCAATTAGAAACTGCAACCTACCGGATAAACTGGAAAATTCTGGGGGTAAACCCGCAGGACTTTGCCCATATCGCGGACTTTTCTGTCCTGATGCAGGGCAGCGCGCCGCGCCGTCAGGGCGAGTTCAGGCTGCGGAACGTCTGATTCGGGACCCGTGCGGCAGGGTCTCCGCCCGGCACCGATGAGCCGGACCGAATGGCCCGCTGCCGGGTCGCGACGAGGGCTGTCGCGGCGTGAATTTGCAGGCGACATCACTCCGGTTTCGCTGATCGCGCCACCGGCACAGGCGCTGACATCCAATGTAAAAGGCCCCGCGCAATTGGCGGGGCCTTTCAAATCCGCAAACCGTCGTCGGCTTACTTGTCGTCGTCGCCTTTCAGCGCGGCGCCCAGGATGTCGCCCAGCGAGGCGCCCGAATCCGAGCTGCCATACTGTTCCACGGCTTCCTTCTCTTCCGCGATCTCGCGCGCCTTGATCGACAGGCCCAGACGGCGGGTCTTGCTGTCGACGTTGGTGACGCGCACGTCGACCTTGTCACCGACTGAGAAACGCTCGGGGCGCTGTTCGGAGCGGTCGCGCGACAGGTCGGAGCGGCGGATGAAGGATTTCATGCCTTCGTATTCCACCTCGATGCCGCCATCCTCGATCGAGGTGACCTCGACGGTGATGATCGAGCCGCGCTTCACGCCGCCCACGGCCTCGGCGAACTTGTCGCCGCCCAGCGCCTTGATCGACAGCGAAATGCGCTCTTTCTCCACATCCACTTCCGAGACGACGGCCTGAACCACATCGCCCTTCTTGTAGCTCTGGATCGCGTCTTCGCCACGCTCGTCCCAGCTGATGTCCGAAAGGTGCACCATGCCGTCGATGTCGCCGTCCAGACCGATGAACAGGCCGAACTCGGTGATGTTCTTGACCTCGCCCTCGACCTCGGTGCCCTCGGGATGGGTTTCCGCGAACACTTCCCATGGGTTGCGCATGGTCTGCTTGAGGCCCAGAGACACGCGGCGCTTGGCCTGGTCGATTTCCAGCACCATGACTTCGACTTCCTGAGAGGTCGAGACGATCTTGCCGGGGTGGACGTTCTTCTTGGTCCACGACATCTCAGAGACGTGCACCAGACCCTCGACACCGGGTTCCAGCTCGACGAACGCACCGTAGTCGGTGATGTTCGTGACACGGCCGGTATGCACCGATTCCAGCGGGTACTTGGCAGCGACCAGATCCCACGGATCGTCCTGCAGCTGCTTCATGCCCAGGCTGATACGGTGGGTTTCCTTGTTGATCTTGATCACCTGGACCTTGACGGTCTCGCCGATGTTCAGGATCTCGGAGGGGTGGTTCACACGGCGCCACGCCATGTCGGTAACGTGCAGCAGGCCGTCGACACCGCCCAGGTCCACGAAGGCCCCGTATTCGGTGATGTTCTTGACCACGCCGTCCACGGCCTGACCTTCGGTCAGGTTGCCGATGACTTCGGCGCGCTGCTCGGCGCGGCTCTCTTCCAGGATGGCGCGACGCGAGACAACGATGTTGCCACGGCGGCGGTCCATTTTCAGGATCTGGAAGGGCTGCTTGAGACCCATCAGCGGGCCGGCATCGCGCACGGGGCGCACATCGACCTGGGAGCCGGGCAGGAACGCCACGGCGCCGCCAAGATCGACGGTGAAACCGCCCTTGACCCGGCCGAAGATCGCGCCTTCGACGCGCGCGTCGTCCGCGTATGCTTTCTCCAGGCGATCCCAGGCTTCCTCGCGGCGGGCCATTTCACGGGAAATGACGGCTTCGCCACGGGCGTTCTCTGCCGAGCGCAGGAACACTTCGACCTCGTCGCCCACTTCGATTTCGGGCGCTTCACCGGGATTTGCGAATTCCTTGAGTTCGACGCGGCCTTCCATCTTGTAGCCGACGTCGATGATGGCTTGTCCCGCTTCAACCGCGATGACCTTGCCTTTGACAACCGTTCCCTCTTGGGGGTGTCCATTTCGAGGCTTTCATTAAGGAGGGCCTCGAATTCCTCCATCGATGCGTTTTGAGCCATGTGGCGTTTCAATCCTAACGTTTCGTTGTGTCCGGCCGCGCGGTTGTCTCCGCCGGTCTTCAGGGTTTCGTTGGTCAGACGGGTCGCCTCATATACGCAAAACAAAGAGGGCCGGTATTCCCGACCCTGCTCGCTCTCAATGCTCTGCGGCGGTTCCGCCTTGTCGACGAGGGGCGCTATAGCCCGCTCGGCCATGACAATCAAGGGGTTTCGTGCCCCGCCCCGGCCCCGGGCCCGTCCTCGCGCAGCCGCAGTTGCAGGTAATCGCCCGGCGCCCGCACCATCACGCCTTGCCCCCGGAACGGCCCGTTGGGGTTGAAGACCTCCACATCCACCGCCTCGCCCTCCGACAGGTCCACATAAAGGATGTTGCTGCCGCACCAGTCGATGCTGGCCCGCAACATGTGCTGGGTCGGCTCCACCTCGACGCTCACCTGGCTCTTGCGCTTGATCGTGCCGACTTCCTCGCCCGTCACAGTCAACCGGTAGGCCCGGAAGATATCCATCCATCCGCCGCCACGGTGAAAGGTGATCCGCGCCGTCATAACGCCGCACGCACCCGCGCGACCTCGGCACAGGCCGCTTCGACCGCGCCTTCGATCGACAACGCGGTCGTGTCCAGCAATATCGCGTCCCGCGCCGGCTTCAGCGGCGCCGTCGCACGCGCCGAGTCGCGGTCGTCGCGCAGACGCAGGTCGGCCAGCACCTCGTCATAGGTGGTGACGGTTCCCTTGCCTAGAAGTTCCTCCAGCCGCCGTTGCGCCCGCACATCATCGCTCGCCGTCACGAACAGCTTCACGTTCGCCTCGGGGCAGATCACCGTGCCGATGTCCCGCCCGTCCAGCACCGCGCCGCCCGAGCGCGCCGCAAAGGCCCGCTGGAACTCCACCAGCGCGGCACGCACCTCGGGCACCGCGGCCACGCGGCTGGCGGCCTGTCCGACTTCGGGCGAGCGCAGATCGTCTGCGTCGAGGTCCTCGGCCCTCAGCGCGCGCGCGGCGTCCACCGGCTCGGTCCCGTCCAGGGTGCGCCGTCCCGTCGCGCGATAAAGCAGCCCGGTATCCAGATGCGCGAAACCGAACCGTTCGGCCACCGCCCGCGCCACGGTTCCCTTGCCCGCCGCCGCCGGCCCGTCGATCGCTACAGTAAAACCCATGATGTCCTTCGCCTCGCTTGCCGCCGTCGCCGCGCGGATTGCCCTGGCGGGTCCGGCCCGCGCCGCAACACAGTGTTTCCCGAAACTGCCCGTTTCCGTCGGCCAAATCACCCCACTAGGGCGATAACAAGGCAAGATTTTCACACTTCTGTCGCCTTTGCACCGCACAACGTCTCCATGACCCCACCCGATGACCCGACACCCGCCGAACGTCCATGCCGCCCCTGGTGCAGTCGCACGACGCGCCGCATCTGCGGCGGTGGATTGTTGTCCGGTCTGCCTTTCGCCGAAATGGTTCTGCTGGCGGGGTTCCTGATGTCCGCAGGCATGTTCCTCACGGTCGAGGACAACCACGCCGCGCAGGCACCATCGCCTTCGACAGCATCCAGCCCGACACGCTGACGCGCGACCGCGCGCCGCCCGTGCAGCGACCGTCGGCGCGTGGTTTTTCGAACGAAGGAAGCATGGAGCGGGTAGCGGGAATCGAACCCGCGCGTTCAGCTTGGGAAGCTGACAGGCTACCATTACATCATACCCGCCTGCGCGACCGTCTAGGTATGCCGCCCGTCCCGCCCGGTCAAGACGGATTCGCGTCTCCGTCGCCTCACTCGGCCGCCCGCACCCCGGTATAGGTATAGGTCTCTTCCTCCCCGTCCGAGGTGCTGGCCACCAGCAGGCCGACCCCCAGTTCCGGAAGGTAGTGATAGCGCTCGGTGTATGTCGGATCGTCATTGAAGGTCAGGTCGATCTCGAACGCCGGATAGGTGCAAGGTCCAAGCTCGATCGTCTTCAGCGGCCCCGATTTCGCCGTCCCGCCGCCGGTGCTGTCATTGCTCCATTCCGCGTCAGGGCGGGGCTCGTCCCATTTTTCCAGGTCGGCATAACTGGCGAACACATCCTTCTCCCCGACCTTCACCACCCCGTCCTCGATCGGCGTCGAACTGGCCAGGTACAGGCCGTGCCGCGTTTCGAGAACCGAGCCCGACCCATCGGGAAACTCCGTCTGGATCAGGATCTGCTCCGGGGCAAAGCGCCGGTGCGTCTCGGTCATCCCGTCGCGGGTCTCGAACACCACACCGCTGTCAAGCGCCTCGGCATCGGGACAGCCCATCGCGGGCAGCGCCGATGCGCTGGCCAGAACAAGAGAAAGCAATATCGATTTCGGTGTCATCTCGGCTCGATCAATCGGTTGCGCCCTGTCGGCATCGGAAAAAGGGACCGCCCCGCGGCGACCAACGCTCAGGGCACATCCTTACCCTGCGCAATCGCCGGTCGCAGCGCAATGCCCTTCTGCGTGGCCGCCTCAGCCGCGCCTGCGCCGGCGCCGTCCGCCCTCGTCCCCCCCGCCGGTATTGAATGACGGGTTCGGCAACGGCGCGACCTTCGCCAGTTCCGGGAACGGATCGGTCTTGTGTGGAATGGCGTTGGCGGCCACGAAATGCTCCTGGAACTTGGGTTCGATCGCGGTCTCGACCTTGGTGATCTCGCGCACCACCCGCTCGATCTCGCGCCGCGCTCCCACGTTGCACAGCGCGATCCGCGCGCCCGTGCCCGCGGCATTGCCCACGCTGGTGACCTTGTCCAGCGGAACATCCGGGATCATCCCCAGCACCATCGCGTGCTTGGCACTGATATGCGCGCCGAACGCCCCGGCCAGCACCACGCGGTCCACCTTGTCCACGCCACGCTCGTCCATCAGCAGGCGGGCCCCAGCATAGAGCGCAGACTTCGCCAGCTGGATCGCCCTGATGTCCCCCTGCGTCACGGTGATCCGCGGGCCACCCTCGGCCGTCGCGTCGTGAATGAGGTAGGAATGCGTCCGCCCCTCGGCCACCATCCGCGCGGTCCCGGTCGCCTCGGCCGAGCCGATCAGCCCGCTTTCATCCATCAGCCCCGCCATGCGCAGCTCGGCCACCGCCTCGATGATGCCCGACCCGCAGATGCCGGTGATCCCCCCTGGCCCCACCTCCTCGGCAAAGCCTTCCTCGTCGGACCACTTATCCGATCCGATCACGCGAAAGCGGGGCTCTTTCGTCTCCGGGTCGATCCGAATGGCCTCGATGGCGCCGGGCGCCGCCCGCTGTCCGCTGGAGATCTGCGCCCCTTCAAAGGCCGGCCCGGTCGGTGACGAACAGGCCAACACCCGTGTCTTGTCGCCCAAAAGGATCTCGGCATTCGTGCCCACATCCACGATCAGCGCCAGGTCCTCGGATTTGCCAGGCTCCTCGCTCAGCGCCACGGCGGCACAATCCGCGCCCACATGGCCCGCGATGCAGGGCAGCACGTAGACCCGCGCCCGCGTGCTGATGGCGGTCAACTCCAGCTCCCGCGCCTCCAGCGCCATGCTGTCGGACGTGGCCAGCGCGAACGGCGCCTGTCCCAGCTCCACCGGGTCGATCCCCAGCAGCAAGTGATGCATCACCGGGTTGCAGACGAACACCGTCTCCACGATCAGGCTCGGGTCGACCTCGGCTTCCCTGGCGATTTCCTCTGCCAGCGTGTTGATTGCCTCACGCACCGCGCGGGTCATTTCCTGGTCGCCGCCGGGGTTCATCATCGCATAGCTCACCCGGCTCATCAGGTCCTCGCCGAACCGGATCTGCGGGTTCATGATGCCCGACGACGCCTTGACCTCTCCGCTTTCCAGGTCCGTCAGATGCGCCGCCACAGTGGTCGACCCCAGGTCGATCGCCAGCCCGTAAAGCCCGCTCTCGTGCAGCCCCGGCCAGATCTCGATCACCCGCGGCACGCTCTCCATGTGCGACTGGTGCAGCGCCACAGTCACCCGGAACTTGCCCTTGCGCAGCACCGGCTGCAGCTTGGCCAAAAGCGTCAGGTCGGCGGTGATCTCGGGGATCTCCCACTGCTCGCGCAGCGCCCGCTCCAGCCGCTCCAGGTCGCCCGTGGGCTCGTGCATGTCCGGCTCGTCCACCTCGACGAAATACAGCCGCGTCGCCGGGTCCATCTGGATCACCCGGGCCGAGGCCGCCTTGCGCACCACCTGCTTGTGCACCTGGCTTTCCGGGGGCACGTCGATCACGATGTCGCCCATCACCTGCGCCTGGCAGCCCAGCCGCCGCCCCGCCTTCAGCCCGCGCTTCTGGTCATAGCGCTCCTCGACCGCGTTCCACTCCGACAGCGCGCCCTGATGCACGGTCACACCATGCTTGGAAAACTCGCCATAGCCGGGCGTGATCTGGCACTTGGAACAGATCCCCCGCCCGCCGCAGACCGAGTCCAGATCGACACCCAGCTGCCGTGCGGCGGTCAGCACCGGCGTGCCTTTCGGGAACCGCCCGCGCTTGCCCGAGGGCGTGAATACCACCAGTGGATCGGTCTCGTTCATCTTGCATCGCCTTTGGCCAAAGCATTTTCCAGCGGCACCATACCGCTTTACCGCGCCGCCGAAAGCCTGCGACCGGCAGAATCTGGCCCGCCCGCGACCCCGAAAATTCGTACGAATTTTCGCCGCCAAAGATTATTCGTACGAATAATCTCTGGCTTCCCGCTCAGATGCGCCTGATCTTTGCCCCCAGCCCGGTCATCAGCGCCTCGAACACCGGAAAGGACGTGGCGATCGGCCCGCCGTCATCCACCGTCACGGGATCCTTGCTCGCCAGGCCCAGCACCAGGAACGACATGGCGATCCGGTGATCCAGATGGCTGGCACAGGTCGCCCCGCCCGGCACGCCGCCCGCGCCCATGCCCTCGACGATCCACCAGTCCTCGCCCTCCTCGACCGTTACGCCACAGGCGCGCAGGCCGGTGGCCATCGCGTCGATCCGGTCGCTCTCCTTGACGCGCAGTTCCTTGACCCCGCGCATCACCGTGCGCCCGGTCGCATTGACCGCAACGGCCGACAGCACCGGGTACTCGTCGATCATGCTCGCGGCGCGCTCGGGCGGCACCTCTATGCCTTTCATGTCGGGCGAAAACCGCGCCCGCAGGTCCGCCACCGGCTCGCCGCCTTCCTCGCGCTCGTTCTCATAGGTCAGATCCGCGCCCATCTCGCGCAGGGTGGTGAACAGCCCCGCCCGCGTTGGGTTCAGCCCGATATTGGGCACCAGCACGTCCGACCCTTCGGTGATCAGCGCCGCACAAACCGGGAAAGCCGCACTCGACGGATCCCGCGGCACGACAATGGTCTGGGGCATCAATTCAGGCTGCCCAGTCAAGGTGATCACCCGGCCCTCGTCCGTCACCTCGGTCGAGATCTCGGCTCCAAACCCGGCCAGCATCCGCTCGGTATGGTCGCGCGTGGCCTCGCGTTCGATCACCACGGTCTGCCCCGGGGCGTTCAGCCCCGCCAACAGCACGGCCGATTTCACCTGCGCCGACGGCACCGGCACCTCGTATCGCACCGGCACCGGCTCCCGCGCGCCCACAATCGTCATCGGCAGCCGCCCGCCCTCGCGCCCCACGGCGCGCGCTCCGAACAGCGCCAGCGGATCGGTCACACGCGCCATGGGCCGCCCGTTCAGGCTGGCATCCCCTGTAAACGTCGCGGTGATGGGCGCCGTCGCCATCGCCCCCATGATCAGCCGCACGCCGGTTCCCGAATTGCCACAGTCGATCACCTGGCCCGGCTCGGCAAAGCCGCCGACACCTACCCCGTGCACATGCCAAACACCGTCCGCGTTTCGCTCTACCTCCGCGCCCATCGCCCGCATGGCCTTGGCCGTGTCCAGTACATCCTCGCCTTCCAGCAGGCCGGTCACCACCGTCTCGCCGATGCTGAGCGCCCCAAGGATGAGGCTGCGATGCGAGATCGACTTGTCGCCGGGCACATGCGCCTCGCCTTTCAGGCCAGAGGACAGGCTGGATTGCATCGGGACGGGCGCGCCATGACCAGACATCGGACTTCCTTCCTTAAAAATTCGCCCCGCTGATAGCGCAGCCCCCGGGCAGCGTCCATCACGCCTTTCCTCTGGCCATAAATATCCCGGGGGTTTGGGGACTGGCCCCCAATTCAACCTGTGTTTGGGGGCTGGCCCCCAATTTAACCTGTCTTTGGGGGCTGGCCCCCAATCGATCGAACCTGCGTGGCGCAGCCACTCCTTCAGGTCACTTGCCCTCGCGCTTGCGCACCGCCGCCGTCACCAGCAGTTCCACCTTCAGCTCGGGGTGCGCCAGCTTGGCCTCGCCGCAGGCCCGGGCGGGCGCGTGACCCTCAGGCACCCAACTGTCCCACACCTCGTTCATCTCGGCGAAATCGGCCATGTCGGCCAGCCAGATCGTGCATTGCAGAATCCGCGTCGCATCCGACCCGGCCTCGCCCAACAGCGCCTCGACCTTTTCAAGGCAGGTGCGGGTCTGGTCGGCCACGCTGTCGCCGCGGTTGCCCACCTGCCCGGCCAGATAGATCGTGTCGCCGTGGATCACGATCTGGCTCATGCGGGCGGCGGTGTGGTGGCGGACGATATCTGTCATGACGGGGCTCCCTTCCCAAGGTTCGCCCCGTCATATCGCGCCCGGCCCTGCTGTGCCAGATCCGCGATGCTGCCCGCAATGGCCCAGTCCGTCATGCCCTTGCGCCAGGCCAGCGTCCGGTCCCCGACCCGGCCCGCCGCCATTTCGGCCCCGAGGTCGATCAGCCTCATCGGCCCGACCTGCTGCTGTGCCTCCGCGAACCACCAGATCGCCTCCCGCGGGCACCACACCCACGTCGCCGTAATAATAATGGATCACCCCGCCCATGCAGCCGGGGCGGCCGCCCAGCTGCCTGCATCTCTGATCGGCAGGCTCATCCCGGTCGAAGGCGACCACTTCACCGGCGCCACCACTGCCGAAACCGTACGGGACAACGTCGTCGCGACGACCGGCTGAGGCGTTCGGCCAATACAGCAGCCCCTACGCCTCACCGTACGAGGTTCAATGATCGCCGTTTTCCAGGTGCAGCTTGATGTCGACCAGTACCTGCTGAAGCGCCATGGTCTCCTTCAGCAGACGCCTGGCCTCGGCGGCCGAGATCACCCCGTCCTCGATCGACTGGTGATACTCCGCCATCAGCATGGCAAATCGTTGCGACAGCGCGATCACGTCCGAATTGACGCCGCCCGTACCGCTGTCGTTGCGCCGCGCGTCCTCAAAGCTCAGCTGCGTGCCGTTCAGCTCCGCCAGCGCGGCGGTTACATGCGGATAGGACGCCGCCGCCTCCAGAGCGGCCACCGCGTCGACCGGCATGAACCGGTCGGCATGTTCGTCATGACCCGAATAGTACCGCCCCAGCGTCGCCTTGGACTTGCCGGTCAGCTTGCAAGCCGGCTCCACGCCCACGTCCTTGACCAGCGCCTCGGTGTGTTTCTTCAGATATGATCCGGCTTTCGACATCGCGCCCTTTCCCTTTGTCGCGCCGTTATCCGGATTGCTTCATGACGCCGCAATGGTGGAAAACCTTACGTTTCCGTAGCCCGCGCGGACCCCGACGCGCTTGATCCCGCGCCCCTCTTGCGGATAACTCGACGCATGGCCAAGCTCTACTTCCACTACTCCACCATGAATGCCGGCAAGTCGACGCTGCTGTTGCAGGCCAGCCACAACTACCGCGAGCGTGGCATGAACACTCACCTTCTGACCGCCGCGATCGATGACCGCGCCGGACCTGCCCGAATCGGCTCGCGGATCGGCATCGGGTCCGAGGCCGACACCTTCACCGCCGAGGACGACCTCTTCGCCCGCCTCGAGGCGATACTGGCCACGGGCCCGCTGGCCTGCATCTTCGTCGACGAGGCACAGTTCCTGACCGAGCCCCAGGTCTGGCAACTCGTCCGCGTGGTCGATGACCTGGGCGTCCCGGTCATGTGCTACGGTCTGCGCGTCGATTTTCAGGGGCATCTTTTTCCCGGCTCCGCGACCCTTCTGGCCTTGGCCGACGAGATGCGCGAGGTCCGTACCATCTGCCACTGCGGCAAGAAAGCCACCATGGTCGTGCGCCGCGACGCGCAGGGAAACGTGGTGACCGACGGCGCCCAGATCCAGGTCGGTGGAAACGAGACCTACGAAAGCCTCTGTCGCCGCCACTGGCGCGAGGCCACGGGCGATGCCGTGCCGGTCACGCCCGGGGCCTAGGGTGCTGAAATACACCGCGCTCGACGTCCTGATGTTCGTCGCCGCGCTGATTGCGGTCTGTCTCTACGCCATCAACACCGTCGACTTTTCCCTCGACAAGACCACCGCCGCCCATAACGCGGCGCGGCAGGCTGACCTGCCCAACTCCGGGTGCCTGCGCGTGACCGTAAAGCCGCCCCTGCCCTTCTCTACCGAGGACGAGAACGCCCAGGTCTTCGCCTTTGACGATGCGGGCTGCGCGGTCGACTGGTCCCACGCCTCCGGCCCCGGCTCCACCTGCGCCGAGTGACGCCGGGCGCGGGGCCGCTCTGGAACCCGCCTCCCCGTCCGAGCGTTTCTCTTTGGTATCGCAAAGGAGACCGACATGGACCGCTTGTCCTTCTACATCACGTTTTTCACCGGCAGCTTCATCACCGGCGTCATCGTGATCGCCGGGTTTTCATTGGGCTATTATACCGTCTGGACCATCGCGATCGCCGCCGTCGCGGGCCTGCTGCTCGCCTGGCCAACCGGCTACATGATTTCGCAGCGCATCAAACGCGACGATCCGGACTGGACGCCCGAGGCCGACCCTGGCGACCAGCCCGTCATCCCACGGCCGGACGCGCCCGAGGTCTAGGCCCGCTCGACCAGAACCGACCCCACGGAGTATCCCGCTCCAAACGAACAGATCAGCCCGGTGTCGCCGGGTTGCAGATCATCCGAGTATTTCGAGAACGCGATGATCGACCCCGCCGATGACGTATTGGCATAGTCCTGCAAGATGTTCGGCTGCTCGTCGGCCTCCGGCACCCGCCCCATCACCTTGCGCCCGATAAAATCGTTCATCGTCTTGTTGGCCTGATGCAGCCACAGCCGTTTGAGGTCCGCCGCCGCGACCCCGGCCTCTTCCATATGTCCGGCAATATGCGCGCTGACCAGCGGCAGCACTTCCTTGAACACCTTCCGGCCCTCCTGCACGAACTGCATGTCGCGCCGGTCCTGCAGCTCCGGGTCGCGCGTGCGCCGCAGAAAGCCGTTATTGTTGCGGATGTTGTTGGAAAACTGCGTGGCGCAGCGGGTCGAATGCACCAGGAAATGCGCGCCCTTGGCATCCTCCGCCCGCTCGATCACCAGCGCGGTGCACACGTCCCCGAAGATGAAATGACAATCCCGGTCGCGCCACTCCAGGTGGCCCGAGCATATCTCGGGGCTGACCACGATGGCGCAGCGCACGCTGCCCGACCGCACCATGTCCGCCGCCGCCTGTATCCCGAACGTGGCCGAGGAACACGCCACGTTCATGTCGAACGCGAACCCCTGCGCCCCTAGCAACTGCTGGATCTCGATCGCCACGGCCGGATAGGGCCGCTCGTGGTTGCTCGCGGCGCAAATTATCAGGTCGACCTCGCCCGCCTCGCGCCCCGCCTGCGCCAGCGCCTTGCCGCAGGCATCCAGTGCCATCTCCGCCATGATCCCCGGCTCGTCATTCGACCGCTCGCGCAGCCTGGGATGCATCAGTTCGGGATTCAGCACGCCGGACTTGTCCATGACGTAGCGCTGTTCGATCCCCGAGGCATTGACGATGAACTCCGAAGACGACGGCGCCTTGGCCTCGATCTCTCCCTCCGCGATTGCGTCGGCGTTCTCGGAGTTGAATCGCTCGGCGTAGGCGTTGAAGGCCACCACCAGTTCGTCGTTGGTGATGGTTTCTTCCGGCGTGAAAACGCCCGTGCCGGTGATCGCAGGCTTGAACATGTCTCTCTCCCTCGAAGTATCGGCCACCACGCCAGAACCATGCCCCGAGGTCAAGCGAAACGCCGCGGAAAACCGGCCGCCCGGGGGAACCGCTTCTGTCGCGGCGGCGTTTGACGCACGTAAACGCGCAGCGTGCGGCGCGCCTTCAGACAGACTTGCGAGAGATGACATGGCGCACCCCGACCGCTCATCAAGACCCATCACTGCCATCATCGACCGCCTGGAGGACACCACGACCAGAAAACAGGTGACCCTGCGCTGCATGATCGAGGCGTTCGGCAAAAGCTCCTTCACCACCGCGATGTGCGTCCCGGCGCTCTTGGTGGCTTCGCCGCTCAGCGGCATACCGCTTTTCTCCAGCGCCTGCGGCATCCTGATCGCCTCCATCGCGGCGCAGATGCTGGTGGGCCGCAAACACCTCTGGCTGCCCAACTTCGTGATGAACCGAAGCGTCGGCAACAAAACGATGTTCGCCGCGCTCCGTCGCCTGCACCGGGTGGGCGAACGGATCGACGCGATCACCCGTCCGCGCCTGTCGGCCCTGATGACGCTACCGATGCGCAAGCTCTACCAGGCGCTCTGCGTGCTTTGCGGCGTTCTGATGATCTTCCTCGAGATCATGCCGTTTTCATCGTCCATCCTCGGCATGGCGACGATCTTCTTCGCCACCGCGATCATCGTCCGCGACGGGGTTCTGGCGTGCCTCGGGGTGACCATAATGTGCCTCGGCGCCAGCCTGCCACTCTTCGCGCTTCAGGCGATGTAGGGTGGGGTTCCACCCCACCACGGTGCCGCGCGGGTTTTGCCCCTGACCGTCCCGGACCTCTTTCCGTCACGTAGGGTGGGGTTTCACCCCACCTATGCCCCGCCCGCTCAATTCACCAGGTTCGGTGGCGTTTCCCCGGCCAGGGCCGCCCGCAGGTTCTCCACCGCCACGCGCCCCATCATGTCGCGCACCTCCAGCGTCGAGGTGCCCATATGCGGCAACAGAACCACGTTCTCCAGCGCGGTCAGCGCCGCCGGCACCTCCGGCTCGTTCTCGTAGACGTCCAGCCCCGCCCCCGCGATCCGCCCTTCCTGCAACGCGGCGATCAGCGCGGCCTCGTCCACGATATCGCCCCGCGCGATGTTGATCAGGTGCGCGTGCCTCGGCATCAGGGCAAGCGCCTCCGCGTCGATCAGGTGACGCGTCTCCGGGCTGACCGGCACCGCCACCACCGCGAAATCCGCGCGGGCCAGCAGGTCTTCCAGTTCCACACGCTCGCAGGGAAATCCCGGTTCCTTGTCGCTCCGCGCGGTATAGATCACGTCCATTCCGAACCCGTGATGACACCGCTGCGCAATCGCCGCCCCGATCCGGCCCATCCCGATGATCCCCACGGTCTTGCCGGTGACATGCGTTCCCAAAAGTTGCGTCGGGTTCCACCCCGGCCACTTGCCGGCCCGCACCATGCGCTCGCCCTCGCCGGCGCGGCGCGCGCTCATCATGATCAGCGTCATGCCGATATCCGCCGTGGCCTCCGTCACCGCCCCCGGCACGTTTGTCACATGCACGCCCGCCGACCGCGCCGCGGCCAGGTCGATATGGTTGATCCCCACGCCATAATTCGCCAGCACCTTGCAGCGCGGGTTCTGCGCCTCGCGGAACACCTCGGACGAGAACGTGTCGCCGAACATCATCAGAACCCCGTCATAGAGGTTCAGTGCCGCGCGCATCTGCCCGATCTTCAGCGGCGTGTTTTCCTCGCGCATCTCGACATCGAAATGCTCGCGCGCCATGTCCACCACGCTTTCGGGCAGGGGCCGGGTGAAATAGACCCGTTTCAATGCATCCGCCCTCCGATGGGCACCTCAAGGTCCGGCGAGAGCAGCACGATCCCGCCCTCCGAGTCACTTACGCCCAACACCAGCACCTCGGACATCACCGGCCCGATCTGGCGCGGCGGAAAGTTCACCACCGCCATCACCTGCTTTCCCACCAAACCCTCGGGGTCGTAATGCTTGGTGATCTGGGCCGAGCTCTTTTTCTCGCCCAGTTCCTCTCCGAAATCGACCCAAAGCTTGATCGCGGGCTTGCGGGCCTCGGGGAAGGGCTCGGCCCGGGTGATCCTGCCCACCCGGATATCCACCTTCAGGAAATCGTCGAACGTGATCCCGTCAGCCACGGCGCAACTCCTTCGAGCGGTCGGCAGCGGCCTTCACAGTGGCCTTCATCAATGGCGGCAGGCCGTTCTGCTCATCCATCAGAACCTCCAGCCCCGCCTGGGTGGTGCCGTTGGGGCTGGTGACATTCTCGCGCAGCTGCGCCGGCGTCTCGTCCGCCGCTTCGGCCAGCGCGCCCGCACCCGCCACCGTGGCCTGCGCCAGCTGCATTGCAAGTTCCGGCGACAGCCCCTCGGCCTCGCCCGCCTTGGCCATGCATTCGATCATGTGAAACACGTAAGCCGGGCCAGACCCGGACACGCCCGTGACCGCGTCCATCTGGTGCTCGCCTTCCAGCCGCACCGCCTGTCCCACGGCCTTCAGCAACGCCTCGGCCAGGTCCATCTGATCGCCGCTCACCTCGCCATTGCCGACAATGGCGGTAATGCCGCGGCCCACGGCGGCGGGGGTGTTGGGCATCGCGCGGATGATCGGGCTGTCACTGCCGAACGCCGCTTCGAACGCCTCGATCGGCGTGCCCGCGGCGACCGAGACGAACAGCGTCCCGCCCCCGCCCATCGCCGCGATGGTGGGCAGCGCCTCGCCCATCATCTGCGGCTTGACGGCGATCAACACGATGGCCGGATTCGCCGGCAGATCCGCGTTCAGATTCACCCCCGTCCCTTTCAGCCAGTCCGACGGCTTGGGGTCGATCACCCAGACCGAGCCGGGCGGCAGGTCGCGTTCCAGCCACCCCGCCAGCATCGCCGATCCCATCTTGCCACAGCCCAGCAGGACAAGGCCCTTGTCGGCCACATGCTGCATATCCATTCCGGTGCGCCCCTCTTTCCTTGTCTTTCACGGGGTTGATAGTCCGCGCATCGCACCCCTGCAATACGCCACGGCCCACCTCGGCCACACCTCGCGCAAAAGAAAAAGGGCGCGCCGCCCGGCACGCCCCGTTCGCCTTAAAATTGTGCGACGTCAGGCCCGGCCATACGCCTCGCCGATGGCGATCTGCAGCGCCTCTTTCGGACTCCTGTCGCCCCACACCACCAGTTGCAGCGCAGGATAGAACCGCTCGGCACTCGTCACCGCCGCGCCGATCAACGTGTCGATCTGTTCGGGGCTGATCGCCTGCGCGCCGGTCATGACCAACCCGTAGCGATAGACCATCAATTGCTGCTCGGCCCAGAAGGTGAAGGCGCCCGCCCAGCATTGGTCGTTCACGTCGTTCAGCACGTGGTAAAGAGCCGGCAGTTTGTCCTCCGGCGGCTCCATCTCGAAGGTGCAGACCATGCGCAGCGTCTCGTCATAGGCCGACCAGGCCAGCGTGATCGAATAGGTCCGCCACTGCCCCTCTACCGCCATGGCGATCTGGTCGTCACCGATCCGGTCGAAATCCCAGTCGTGATGCTCGGCCAGATGCTCGACGATGTCTATGGGATGAAGGTCTTCTGAAAAGAACTGCTCGGAAAGTGCCATGGCGCCACCTCATGTGTTGTAGCGAAGGGGCTGGCAGCGCCCAAACGCTAGGTGCCTGCTCTAGGAAAGGGGTTCATTCCCGCTTTTCCTACAAGATATGGTGAGGGGGGATTTGCGACCTGTAAAGCTATTTCTTGGGGATAACCGCAATAAGTTGTGGATGACATGAAAATTTCATCAAGCCTTGGGCGTGGCGGTCCCTGCCTCGCCCAACCGCCGTCCCGGACTTGATCCGGGACCTCCTGCGCCGACGAACCTCATGCTTGCACGGGCGGATCGCCGCGATCGAACGAGGGTTCGGCCAAATGAAAATGGCTGCCCGAAGGCAGCCATTGACTTGAGTTTCAGACTGTATACGGCGACTTAGCCGCCCATGTTCGTCCGTGCGTTCGCTTTCAGCGCCGTCTCGAACTCGGCCTTGGTCATGTTGACGGTCACACCGTCGTCACCGACCATCAGCGCGTTCAGCGGAATGCCCGCACGTTCAACGGCGCGGTTGTCGGCACCTTCCATCTCGCCGTCCAGATCGACGACTGCGATGTTGCCTTGGGAATCGGCGTCGTTATACGTACCGATCAGCTCACCGTCGGTCGTGTAGACCTCCGTGTCGCCGGTCAGCGCGGCGTCCAGCTCCGCCGAAACGTCGCTTGCGGCGTCATAGGCGTCTTCGGCCACGCCACCCACGGCATCGACCCCGGCCTGTGCCGTATCGGTCGCGCTCTCACTGATGGCATAGACCGTATCGCCGACTTCCTCGGCCGCGGCGCCGGCCTGTGCCGAAACGCTCGCCTCGGCCTCGGTATCTGCCTGGGCCGTCTCGTCGCTTGCCGCGAACGGCATGACAGGTGCGGACACCAGGGCAGCAATCGCCAGGGCGGATGTGAATGTCGGTTTCATAAGGACTCCTCCTTTTTCCATCTTGCGGGCAAGTGGCCCGCGTGAATGTATGGATTCAATGCGACCGCCGGGCCTCACGTTCCATGCGGATTTGCCGGGGGAGCAGGGAACTCGGAAAACAGCAAAATAATGCCGATTGGCCACCCTGGCACACGCCACGTACTGCTCGGCTCCCCGTCCCGCGCGCGACCCGGGCCTCGTAGGGTGGGTGATAACCCACCTCCGCCGAACGCAAAACGCGGCCCGCAATGGGGCCGCGCCTCGAACCAAACCGATGGAAACGTGCCTTACGTCGCGCCTTTCTCCAGCGCGTCCAGCCGCGCCTTGAGCGCCTCGTTCTCCTCGCGGGCCTTCTGCGCCATGGCGCGCACCGCGTCGAACTCCTCGCGGGTGACGAAATCGCGGTCGGCCAGCCAGCGGTCCACCATCGACGACATCGCCGTCTCGGCCTCCTGCTTGGCACCCTGCGCCACGCCCATCGCGTTCGTCATCAGCTGGCTGATATCGTCCAGAACCTTGTTGCGCGTCTGCATATCGCTCTACCTTCCGTTACACTTGATCTCTATATGGGCGCGAAACCGCGTCGGGGCAAGGTTGACTTCGCCCCGCGCCAGCAGCAGAACGGCGCCCATGAAAGCAGCGATCCCCTTCCCCGACATCTCGTCCGAGCTGTTCTCGTTCACCGTCTTCGGGTTCGATATCGCCCTGCGCTGGTATGCGCTTTCCTACATCGCGGGCATCCTGATCGGCTGGCGGCTGGTCGTGATGGCCGTGAACCGCCCGCACCTGTGGAAGGACAACGTGGCGCCGATGAGCGTGAAGCAGGTCGAGGATCTGGCCACCTGGGTCATCCTCGGCGTGATCCTCGGCGGGCGGCTGGGCTTCGTGCTCTTCTACCAGCCACTCTATTATCTGCAGAACCCGGCCGAGGTCCTGGTGATCTGGCAGGGTGGCATGTCTTTCCACGGCGGGCTTCTGGGCGTCATCATCGCCTGTATCACCTACTCACGCGTCCAGGGCATCCGCTGGCTGACCGTCGCTGACATCCTGTGTGCCGTCACGCCTGTCGGTCTCCTCCTGGGCCGCATCGCCAACTTCATCAACGCCGAGCTCTGGGGCCGCCCAACCGACCTCCCCTGGGGCGTGATCTTTCCGGGGGCCGCGGCACAGGACTGCGCGAACGTCGCTGCCGGCCTCTGCGCCCGCCACCCCTCGCAACTCTACGAAGCGGCGCTCGAGGGTCTGATCCTCGGCGCCATCCTGCTCTATCTCGTCTTCCGCCGCGGCCTGCTGAAACGCGTCGGCGCCGCCACCGGCATCTTCTTCGCGGGCTACGGCATCGGGCGCTTCATCGTCGAGTTCGTCCGCCAGCCCGATGCGCAGTTCGTCAGCCCCGGCAACCCGCTGGGCCTGGCGTGGCACGTGAACGGCTATGGCCTGACCATGGGCCAGATCCTGTGCATCCCGATGATCGCCATGGGGCTCATCACGCTGGTGCTGGCCTACCGCAAGCACGCCCGTTCCACAGCCACCGGATGACCGCTCTGGCGGAGATCCTGCGGGCCGAGATCACGGCAAGCGGTCCCATGCGCCTCGACGCGTTCATGGCCGCCTGCCTGATGCACCCCGAGCATGGATACTACGCCACCCGCGATCCGTTCGGTGAAAAGGGCGATTTCATCACAGCCCCCGAGATCAGCCAGATGTTCGGCGAACTCACCGGCCTCTGCCTCGCGCAAGCCTGGCTCGATCAGGGGGCACCCAACACCGTCGCCCTTGTCGAACTCGGCCCCGGCCGTGGCACCCTGATGGCCGACGCCCTGCGGGCCACACGCGGCGTGACCGGCTTTCACGACGCCCTGCAAGTGCATCTGGTGGAAACCTCCCCCGCCCTGCGCGCCCGCCAAGCCGACACGCTGTCCGGCCATACCCCCACCTGGCACGACAGCGCCGACACCCTGCCCGACCTGCCCACGCTCTCGGTCGCCAACGAGTTCTTCGACGCGTTGCCCATCCGCCAGTTCCAGCGCCAGGGCGACGGCTGGTGCGAACGCGTCGTCGGCCTCTCGGACGACACGCTCGCCCTCGGCCTCAACGCCAAGCGGATCGAGCCGACCCTCGCCCATCGGCTCGACGACACGACCGACGGCGACATCGTCGAGACCTGCCCCGCCGCCGCCCCCGTCATCGACGCGCTGGCCCGCCGCATCGCGGCGCGTGGCGGCGCGGCGCTCGTCATCGACTACGGCGACTGGCGCTCGCTTGGCGACACGCTGCAAGCCGTCCGCGGCCATGACCGCGACGATATCCTCGCCGCGCCGGGCACGGCCGACCTCTCCGCCCATGTGGATTTCGAGGCATTGGCCCACGCCGCCCGCGGCACCTGCAACACCACCCGCCTCGCCCCGCAGGCGCTCTTTCTCTCGCGCCTCGGCATCACCCAACGGGCCGAGGCCCTTGCCGTGAACATGAGCGGCCCTAAGCTAGAGGCACATCACGCCGCGTTTCACCGCTTGACCGGGCGGGATGAAATGGGGACGCTCTTCAAGGTGATGGCGCTCTATCCCGAGGGTGCCGCACCCCCACCCGGACTGGAACCATGACGCTGGAAATCCTCACCGACGACAGCCTCGCGCCTGTCAGCCACGGTTTCTTCACCCGCAAGGGCGGGGCGTCCTCGGGCGTGTTCCACGGGCTGAACTGCGGCCAGGGCTCCTCCGACCAGTCCGAGGTCGTGACCATCAACCGCGCCCGCGTCGCCCGCGCCATGGACGTCCCCGAGGATCACCTGGTCACCGTCCACCAGACCCATTCCACCGATGTCCACGTTGCCACCGGCCCCTCCGATACCCGGCCCAAGGCCGACGCCATCGTCACCGCCACGCCGGGCCTTGCGCTGGCCATCCTGACGGCCGATTGCCAGCCCGTGCTCTTTGCCGACCGCAAGGCCGGCGTGATCGGCGCCGCCCATGCCGGCTGGCGCGGGGCGGTCGATGGCGTGCTGGAATCCACCCTCGACGCGATGGAAGCGCTTGGTGCCAGCCGCGCTGACACCACCGCCGTCATCGGCCCCTCGATCAGCCAGCCCGCCTACGAGGTCGGCACCGAGTTCTTCGAGCGTTTCGCCGACGACGATCCCGACAACACCCGGTTCTTTACCAACGGAAAGCCCGGCAAGTACCAGTTCGACCTGCCCGGCTTCGGCTTGCACCGCCTGCGAGCCGCCGGGATAGGCGATGCCACCTGGACCCGTCACTGCACCTACAGCGACGCCGAGCGCTTCTTTTCCTACCGCCGCGCCACGCATAACGGCGAGGCAGACTACGGGCGCCTGATCTCGGCCATCCGGCTCTAGACCGGCCCCCGCCCGATTCTGGCGCGAACGGGGCGAAACCCTGCACAAGATTGCCTCAATTCTGGAAACAATCACCGTCTATCACATTGGATTGGCCACGCGTCCGCAGCGGCCAACCTTGTTTTACTGGTCATCCGCAATTGGGACGGCGCGACCACATTCGCGCCCGCGCGACCCGAAAAATTTCCGAAATTTTTCGCGCCACGCCAAACCATGGCCGTAAACCCGGGCAAATATAAAGCCATCAGAACAACACGCCCCAAAAGGCGGCGAGGCAGGAAAGAGTTGAGAGGAAAGACCATGAAGAAGCGTTGGATGAAATCGCTGATCGAAACCAGCCGGCAGGCCACCCCGGACATGCCGTTCTCGCGCCGTGTGCGGTATGCAAACCGCCTGACGCCCAAGGCATCCGCGCTTCGGATCGCCTGATCCGCTCCAAGCCCCGATCCCGGCAATGGCCGCCTCTTTCCAAGGGGCGGCCATTGTTGATTCGAATATGTCTCGAAATCGAATTGTGGCGCGGGTGTTTATGCTACGCGGACAATGCCCCGGCCATTTCGCAAATTGTCCGGCCTTATGGAACAATGCCCCGCAAAATTTGACGACAGTTTGCCGTTTCTGCCTTTATCGTGCCCGTAACGTACATGACGGACCATCCCTCTGTCGTTGTCGGTGGGGGCCGACGCGGTTGTGATGACCCTGTAAAGGATCGCACGATGGGCACCCCTACCATTGCCACCCCCTTCCCGGTGGCGCGCAAGACAGATGGCACACCCGGTTGCACCGGAACGGCCAGCGTACCGGCCGCCGCTCGATCGCCGCGCCCGATGCGCAATTTCCGGATGGCGTATCTGCGCCCGGACGGTACGCCCCACCAGACCGAACAGATCGCGCCCGCCACCCCGATCTTCGACAGCGCGTTTTCCGCCTTTTCCCACGGCACGCTTCTGCGCACGCCCTCCGGGCAGGTCGCCGTGCAGGATCTCGAACCGGGCATGAGCGTTTCGACCACCGAGCACGGCCCCTCCCGTGTGCTCTGGATCGGCTCCATGACGCTGGTGCCTGCCGCCGCCGGCATCGACCAGGCGGCCTGCCGCCTGACCCGGATCATGCCCGACACCTTCGGGCTGGGCCGCCCCGAGGCGAACCTCACCGCCGGTCCCGGCGCGCGGGTCCTCGCCCGGCCACCCGGCCTGCGCGACAGCTTCGGGCGCGAACGCGTTCTGACCCCGGCCACCGATCTCGTCGATGGCATGAACGTGGTCGAACTGGTGCCACCCCGGCCCGTGACGGTCTATCATCTCTGCCTGCGCCGTCATGCCATCCTGCGCGCCTCGGGCATCGAGGTCGAAAGCTTCCATCCCGGCCCCGGCTTTGAACGCGCCATGGGCCCAAACATGCTGGCGCTCTTCCTGTCGCTCTTTCCGCATGTCAAAAAACCGGCCGATTTCGGCAGCACCAGCCACCCGCGCCTGCCGCTCCAGGGGCTCTCCGTCTGACCGGACCGGATCAGGACCGGCCCCAGCCGATCCTGGCCCAGGCCCGCTCGTGCACAAAGAAACTGGCAAAGCCGATCGCCGACGTGATCATCGCATAGACCCCGCCCTGGGCCACCGACCCGGTCATCAGGAACCCGATCAACGTCATCACCATCAGGCCCATCACCTGCCAGGTAGTCGCTTTCGCCAGCGTGCGTTTCTTCGTGTCCATGTCCTATGCTCCCCTTTGCGTGTGCCGTTCTTCGATCAGCTAGCATCAGGACGCCCTGTCGTGTATTCTGTCTTTGCTTAACAAACATGACGGATGTCCATTAAAATGGACAAGGTGCGTTACTATGAACAAGCAGGCCCGCGCCACGATCTTCCGAGACCGGCTCACCGGCGCCATGACGATGACCGGAACCAATCTCAGCGCGCTCGCGCGCCAGACCGGCGTCAGCCGCTCCACCGTGTCGCAACTGCTCGATACCGAGACCGCCCGGATGCCCAACGCCCATCTCGCCGCCGGCTGCGCCGAGGCGCTTCAGGTCAGCTCCGACTGGTTGCTGGGCCTCACCGATCGCCCCGAGCGCCCCGGCGACGTGATCGAGGCCGCGCTCAGCATGACCGAGGCCGACCGCACATCCGCCGACGCCCAGCTGCTCGACTGGCACCGCGAGGCCAGCGGCTACAAGATCCGCCACGTGCCCGCCACGCTACCCGACATGCTCAAGACCGAGGCGGTGATGCGCTGGGAATACGCCGCCTTCCTCGGCAAGACACCGGGCCAGGCCGTGCGCGCCATGCAGGACAACCTCGACTGGCTTCGGCGAGAGGCGACCGAGTACGAAATCGCCATGCCCCGGCACGAGCTCGAGGCGTTCGCCCAGGGCACCGGCTATTGGCAGGGGCTCGACCGCGCCGCGCGTCGTGAACAGATCCTGCATCTCGCCGAGCAAGCCGAGACGTTCTTTCCCTCCCTGCGCCTCAACCTCTTCGACGCGCACAATCTCTTTTCCGCGCCCGTCACCCTCTTCGGCCCACTAATGGGCGTGATCTACGTGGGCCGCTTCTACCTGGCCTTCCGTGAACCATCGCGACTAAAGCTGCTGTCAGGCCACATGGACTGGCTGATCCGCGAGGCGGTGGTCGATGCCCGCGACGCCCCGGGCTGGATCGCCGACCTGACGAAACACCTCTGACCCAACTTCGGACGCACGCCCGTTGCGCCGCCCCGCGCATCACCGCTATCGTGACGGCACGCCCGTGACCGTCCATTGCGTTTCCAACAGAAAGCCTTTGCCCATGCCCCGCCTTTTCGCGCTCAGCCTCACCACCTGCCTCGCCCTCGCCGCCGCGCTTGTTTCGACCCTGCCGGCCCAGGCCCAGGACAATCCGGTCATCGCGCGCATGACCGCTTTCGTTGAGACATACAACGCGCAGGATGCCGAAAGCCTCGCCGGCTTTTACGCCCCCGACGCGGCTCTCCTGCCGCCCGGCCAGGCCTCGGTGCTGGGGCGCGAGGCCATCGCCCAGCATTACGCCCAGGCCTTCGCCGCCGGCGCACGCGACCTGCAATTCAAGACCTTCGACATCCGCGCCTTCGACACCAGCGCGGTCGAGATCGGCGAAACCGTCGTCATGGTGGGCGAGCAACGCATCGTCGGCCGCTACATGCACCTGTGGGAGGTGATCGACGGCCAGCTCCTGCTGACCCGCGACATGTACCACGTGCTGAAGGTCGAGTAGCGACCTCAGGCCGACCGGCTCAACCGCTCTTCCAGGATCTCGAAGGGCACGCCCGGCTCGTCCTTGGCACAGCGGATGACCAGCGAGGTCTTCACCGACGCCACATTCTCCGCCGCCGTCAGCTCGCCGGTCAGAAAGCTCTGGAACGTGCTCAGGTCCGGCGCCACGCATTTCAGGATGAAATCCACCTCGCCGTTGAGCATATGGCACTCCCGCACCAGCGGCCACGCCCGACACCGCGCCTCGAACGCGCTCAGGTCCGCCTCGGCCTGGCTGACCAGTCCGACACTGGCAAAGACCTGCACCTCGAATCCCAGCTCACGCGCGTCCACGTCGGCATGGTAACCCTTGATGTACCCCTGCTCCTCAAGCGTGCGCACCCGGCGCAGGCAGGGCGGCGCGGAAATGCCCACCCGGCGGGCCAGTTCAACGTTGGTCATCCGCCCGTCCGCCTGCAGTTCGGCCAGGATCATGCGGTCAATGTCGTCAAGGCGGGTCGCAGGCATTGTATGCTCCGGTTGATTTCGCGATTGTTATATCACGACCGGCGCCACGCGCAATATTGTTTCACCCCAGCGCAACATCCTTTCGGGAAAGAAAATGTCGTCCCGATCGCCGCATACCGGGGTTGCGGGGCTACACACCCCCGCCCGGCCCCGTTATATCTGTCCGGACTCACGCGGGGCGTCTCATGCCCCGCACCACGGATCAAGGGGAATCGGATATGGCCGAGAAACGTCACACTAGGGTTTTGATCATCGGCTCGGGGCCCGCGGGCTACACCGCCGGGGTCTATGCCAGCCGCGCCATGTTGGAACCCATCCTTGTGCAGGGCATCGAACCCGGCGGCCAGCTGACCACCACCACCGAGGTCGAGAACTGGCCCGGCGACACCGAGGTGCAGGGCCCCGACCTGATGGTCCGGATGGAGGCCCACGCCAAGGCCATGGGCTGCGAGATCGTGGGCGACATCATCTCGTCGCTCGATGTCGATGCGCGCCCCTTCGTGGCAAAAGGCGACTCTGGCACCACCTACACCGCCGACGCCGTCATCCTCGCCACCGGCGCCCGCGCCAAGTGGCTCGGCCTGCCGTCCGAGGACGCGTTCAAGGGCTTCGGCGTGTCGGCCTGCGCCACCTGCGACGGCTTCTTCTACCGCGGCGACGAGATCGTCGTTGTGGGCGGCGGCAACACCGCCGTCGAAGAGGCGCTCTTTCTCACCAACTTCGCCTCCAAGGTCACCCTCATCCACCGCCGCGACGAGCTGCGCGCCGAGAAGATCCTGCAGGACCGCCTGCTCAAGCACCCCAAGATCGAGCCTTTGTGGTTCCACGAGCTTGACGAGGTGCTGGGCGACGACACTCCCAAGGGCGTCACCGGCGTGCGCGTCAAGCACACCAAGACCGGCGAGACGCAGGAGATCCCCTGCAAGGGCGTCTTCATCGCCATCGGCCACGCGCCGGCCAGCGAACTGGTCAAGGGCAAGGTCGAGATGCACCACGGCGACTACGTCAAGGTCGAGCCCGGCTCCACCCGCACCTCGATCCCCGGCCTCTTCGCCGCCGGCGACCTCACCGACCACGTCTACCGCCAGGCGGTGACGTCGGCGGGCATGGGCTGCATGGCCGCGCTCGACGCGGAAAAATTCCTCGCCGAATTCCCCGAGGACGCCCCCGCGCCCGAGGCCTACGTCCCGCAAGCCTGAGCCGCATCGGCCTTCTGTCTCCCGTCTTCCTCTGGCCGAAAATATCCCGGGGGTTTGGGGGCTGGCCCCCAATTGAGCGTGTGTTTGGGGGCTGGCCCCCAATTGAACCTGTGTTTGCTGGCTGGCCCCAAACCCACACCAATGCGCTACCGCCGCGACCCCACTCCAGCCGTCCCGGACCTGATCCGGGACCTCGTAGGGTGGGTGAAAACCCACGCACTCGCGCCCCTCACTCCGGATGAATATCCCGCTTCGTGCATCCCGCCTCCAGCACCACCGCCACCCAATTCACATCCGGCTCCAGCCCCAGCGCATTGAGCCACGCCTCCTGCGCCCGGTAGGCCGGCAATTCCTGTGCGCCGGGGCAATACCAATGCCCGTGCGCCGCCTGCCGGTGATGCACCAGCTCGTGCAACAGCACGCTGACGTCATGGGGGTTCTTCGCAATCCACGGCCGCACCAGCCAGATCGTCTCGACCTCCGGGTCATAAAGCCCCCTTGTCCGCGACGCCTCCGAGGCCGCCCGCATCGGCGCCAGCCGCGCAACCGTCGCCTGGGACGTCAGCCGAATTTCCGGCACGTCCGCGCGACGCGGCAGATCGGTGTGCTCGTCCAGCCAGACCTCCAAATGCTCCACCAGTTCCGGCATGTCGCCCGCCGTGCGCCAGGCCAGCGGATCCGCCGCCATAGACGCACCGCAAAACGCGTTGAGACCAAGACAGAAAAGACCGGTACGCGCCGACCACAGGCCGGCTCGGGACAGGATGCACATTGCAACCTCCTCTCGGGATTTGGATTGATGTCCCTAAAATGCTAAGCTGCCCCCGCGCCCCGGCGCAAAAGGCCATTTTTCATGTGCCAATGAAGGAAATTCATCCGCCATGGGACGGCACCTGCCCCCCTTCGCCGCGGTCAAGGCGTTCGAGGCCGCCGCGCGCCACAAAAGCTTCAAGCATGCAGCCGAAGAGCTGTGCCTGTCGCCCTCTGCCGTCAGCCACCAGATCCGCGCACTGGAAGAGTATCTCGACACCGCGCTGTTCGAGCGCTGCGGCAACCGCATGGACCTGACGCTGACGGGCCACGCCTATGCGGGCAAGCTCACCGGCCTTCTGGACCTGCTCGACGACACCACCCGCGCGGTCCGCGGTGCGGGCGAGAAACCCCTGCGCGTGCTCTGCACCCCCGGCTTTGCCGCCCGCTGGCTGGTGCCGCGCCTCGGCCGACTTTCCTTCGGCGACCGCATCCGCCTGCGCGTCTCGGCGGGCGCGCCCGACACAGATTTCTCGTCCAATGACAGCGACGTGGTGATCCAGTGGCGCGATGCAGACCGCCCCGGCCTTCATACCGAACCGCTGATGAGCTCCAGCCGCTACCCGGTGATGCGCGCCGACCTAAAGGACCGGGAAAACATCCGCACCCCGCGCGACCTTCTGCGGATGCGCCTGATGTACGACGAAACCGACGATTCCTGGAACGAGTGGTTCGCCGCCGCTGGCCTCGACGCGCCCGACCTGCCGCCCGGCCCGACCTTTCCCAATTGCGAACTGGCCACCACCGCCGCCGAACAGGGCCACGGCGTGGCCATGGCCTTCGACGCAATGGTGCAAGGCACGCTGACCTCGGGGCGCCTGGTGCGGCTCTTCGACACCGACACGCTCCCCAGCGTGATCTATTCCGTGGCCTGCACCGAGGACCGTAAGAACGACCCGATGATCCAAACCTTCCGATCATGGCTGCATGATGAGGTCCGGCAGGCCCGGACGGCCACCGCACCGGTGTCCGCTGCGGAGTAATTCCGGCGGCGCATCGCGCAACATATCCGCAACTTTAATGTTTTCGGCCCGAAAGGGGTTCACAACGCGGCTCACCTGCCATATGCGTTCACGCGTGAACACACTTGAGTCGACGCATGACCGCGCATGATACTAAACAAGGCCTTCCCGACCGGGACCTCCTCTTCCGCCTTTTGCGGCAGCTGGACAGGTCGTCGGAGGCCTCGCAGCGCACACTCGCGGCGGCGCTCGACGTGTCCCTCGGCCGTCTCAACGCCCTGCTCCGGCAGGCGACCGAGGCCGGCTTCGTCAAGATCGGCGACCGCTCCGGCCCCGACAAGCGCCAGCGTTTCGCCTACGCGCTCACCTCCCGCGGCGCGGCCGAGATGCTGCGCCTCACCGACGACTTCCTCGCCCGGAAATTCGCCGAATACGACGCGCTTCATGCCGAACTGACCGGCACGCGAAGCGGACTCGACCCTCTCAAACACAGGACCAGACTAGTGCAGAACAACCTTGCCCCCATCCCCGAGCTTTACGTCTCCTACGAAAGCGCCCAGAAACTGAAGGTCGAAGCGGCCGATCTCGTCAGCTGGGATCTCACCCCACGCCAGATCTGCGACCTCGAGCTGCTGATGAACGGCGGCTTCAACCCGCTCAAGGGCTTCCTTGGCGAGGAAGATTACAACTCCGTCGTCGACACCATGCGCCTGGCCGACGGCACGCTCTGGCCCATGCCGATCACACTCGACGTTTCCCAGGACTTCGCCGACAGCATCGAGCCGGGCCAGGACATCGCCCTGCGCGACCAGGAAGGCGTCATTCTCGCCACCATGACCATCACCGACCGCTGGTCGCCCGACAAATCGCACGAGGCCGAAAAGGTCTTCGGCGCCGACGACTCCGCGCACCCGGCGGTGAACTACCTGCACAACACCGCCGGTCCCGTCTATCTCGGTGGTCCGGTGACGGGCATTCAGCAGCCCGTGCACTACGACTTCCGCGCCCGCCGCGACACTCCCAACGAACTGCGCGCCTTCTTCCGCAAGATGGGCTGGCGCAAGGTCGTGGCCTTCCAGACCCGCAACCCCTGCACCGCGCACACCAGGAACTTACGTTCCGCGCCGCGAAGGAGGCTCAGGCCAACCTGCTCATCCACCCCATCGTCGGCATGACCAAGCCGGGCGACGTCGATCACTTCACGCGCGTCCGCTGCTACGAGGCGGTGCTCGACAAGTATCCGCAATCCACCACCACCATGAGCCTGCTGAACCTCGCCATGCGCATGGCCGGCCCGCGCGAGGCCGTCTGGCACGGCCTCATCCGCAAGAACCACGGTTGCACCCACTTCATCGTCGGCCGCGATCACGCCGGCCCCGGCAAGAACTCCGCCGGTGAGGATTTCTACGGCCCCTACGACGCACAGGACCTCTTCCGCGAGCACGAGGCCGAGATCGGCATCGAGATGGTCGACTTCAAGCACATGGTCTACGTGCAGGAACGGGCCCAGTACGAGCCGATGGACGAGATCGACGACAAGGATACTGTCACCATCCTCAACATCTCGGGCACCGAACTGCGCCGCCGCCTACAGGAAGGGCTGGAAATCCCCGAGTGGTTCTCCTTCCCCGAGGTGGTCAAGGAACTGCGCCGCACCCGCCCGCCGCGGGCCAAGCAGGGCTTCACCGTGTTCTTCACCGGCTTCTCGGGGAGCGGTAAGTCCACCATCGCCAACGCGCTGATGGTCAAGCTGATGGAAATGGGCGGCCGCCCCGTGACGCTGCTCGACGGCGATATCGTCCGCAAGAACCTCAGCTCCGAGCTGGGCTTTTCCAAGGAACATCGCGACCTCAACATCCGCCGAATCGGCTACGTCGCCTCCGAGATCACCAAGAATGGCGGCATTGCCATCTGCGCGCCCATTGCGCCCTACGCCGCCACCCGCCGCGCCGTGCGTGAAGACGTCGAAACCTTCGGCGCTTTCGTCGAGGTTCACGTGGCCACGTCCATCGAGGAATGCGAGCGCCGTGACCGCAAGGGCCTCTACAAGCTGGCCCGCGAAGGCAAGATCAAGGAGTTCACCGGCATCTCCGACCCTTACGACGTGCCGGAAAACCCCGAACTCAGTGTCGAGACCGAGAATGTCGACGTCGACAACTGCGCCCATCAGGTCGTGCTCAAGCTCGAACAGATGGGCCTGATCGCCGGCTGATCTCGCGCCGTACCGATCACAAGGGCCGTCCCGACCGGGGCGGCCCTTTTCCTATCGGTCGCTCACCGCGTAGGGTGGGGTTCCACCCCACCCCCCGGGATCACATGAAACTCTGCGGATCGATATCCACCGCAAGCCGGAACTGGTTCGAGCCCTTCACCGGCGCGATCCACTGCGCCAGCGCCCCCTGCAACGCCACGCCCTTGGGCGCCTTGACCAGCAGCCGCACCCGATGCCGCCCCCGCACGCGGGCAATGGGGGCCGGCGCCGGGCCGAATACCTGCGCCCCCACCGCCCTGATGGGGCCGTCGTTGCGCGCCAGCGCGTTGCCGATATCGAACGCCTCCTGCATATCCGTCGACGACAGGATGATCCCCGCCATACGGCCAAAGGGCGGCACGCCCGCGTGCTGCCGCTCCCCGGCCTCGGCCCGCCAGAACCCTTCCTCGTCCCCGGTCAGGATCGCCCGGATCACCGGATGCTCCGGCTGGAAGGTCTGCAACAGCGCCACCCCGGCCTTCTCGGCCCGCCCCGCGCGGCCCGCCACCTGCCGCATCAACTGGAACGTCCGCTCCGCCGCCCGCAGGTCCGACCCCTGCAGGCCCAGATCGGCGTCGATCACGCCGACCAACGTGAGATTGGGAAAGTTGTGCCCTTTCGCCACCAGCTGCGTGCCCACGATGATATCCGCGCCGCCCGCCGCGATCTCCTCGATCTGCGCCTTCAGCGCACGGGCCGAGCCAAACATGTCCGATGACAGCGTCGCCACCCGCGCCTCGGGGAAAAGCGCCACCGCCTCTTCCGTCATCCGCTCCACCCCCGGGCCCACGGCGGCCAGCTTGCCCTCGACGCCGCAGGCCGGGCACGCCTCGGGCATCGGCTTGGTCTCGCCGCACTGGTGACAGACCAGCCGCTTCAGGAACCGGTGCTCCACCATCCGCGCGTCGCAATGATCGCACCCCACCTGGTGCCCGCACGCCCGGCAGATCGTCACCGGCGCATAGCCCCGCCGATTGAGGAACAGGAGCGACTGCTCGCCCTTCGCCAGCCGCGCCTCGACCGCGGCCCGTAGGGTGGGTGAAACCCACGCGTTGCTCGCCAGCCGCTCGTCGCGCATGTCCACCGCGCGCAGCTCGGGCATCACCGCCGGCCCGAACCGCGCCGTCAGGTCCAGCCGCCGGTACTTGCCGGCTTGCGCGTTCGCCCATGTCTCCAGGCTCGGCGTGGCCGACGCCAGCACCACCTGCGCCGAACACAGGCTGCCGCGCAGCACCGCCATGTCCCGTGCGTTATAAAGAACGCCATCCTCCTGCTTGTAGGAGGTGTCGTGCTCCTCATCGACAACAATCAGCCCCAGATCCCGAAACGGCAGGAACAGCGCCGACCGCGCGCCCACCACCAGCTGGCAATGCCCCTGCCCCACCATCTTCCAGATGCGCCGCCTCTCGGTCATGGTCACGCCCGAATGCCACTCGGCGGGTTTCACCCCGAACCGCGCCTGCACCCGCGTCAGGAATTCCGAGGTCAGTGCGATCTCCGGCAAGAGCACCAGCGCCTGCCGCCCCTGCGCGACGCATTCCGCCACCGCCTCCAGGTACACCTCCGTCTTGCCCGACCCGGTGACACCCCGCAGCAAGGTCGTGCCGAACACCCCCTCGCGCAGCCCCGCGCGCAGCGCCTCGGCCGCCACCGCCTGATCCTCGGTCAGTTCCGCGCCCGGCCGCGCCGGATCGAGCCTTGGGAAAGGCGCATCGCGCGGCGTGTCCTCTTCGCGCACGACGCCCTGCTTCACCAACCCCTTCACGACCGAGGACGTCACCCCGGCCATGTCGCTCACTTCCTTCAGGGTGAACCCCAGACCGCCATACTCCTCCAGCACCGCAATGACCTTGCGCCGCGCCTCGGTGTCACGGTCGGGCCGTCCCTCGCCCAGCCGATAGATCTTCTGCATCGACGGCGGATCGCCCAGCCCCGGCGCGCGCGTGGCCAGCCGTAGCATCGCGGGCAGCGGCGTCAGCGTGTAATCGGCCGCCTTGCGGATGAACGCCTGCAACTCCTCGCGCATCGGCGCCGCCTCCAGCACCCGGATGACCGACCGAATCTTCGACAGGTCATAGTCGCCCTGACCCGCCCCCCAGACCACGCCCAGCACCTTGCGCGGGCCCAGCGGCACCTCCACGAACGCCCCAAGGTGACACCCCCTTCGGGCGCCTTGTAATCCAGCACCCGGCCCAGCGGCTGCGTCGTCAGAACGCCCACCAGCTGGCCGGTCTCGAAAAAACTTGCACCGGAATACGTCAAAAACGGCGGCCTTCGTCACGAGGTCCCGGGTCAGGCCCGGGACAGGGGTTTCGGGCGCATACCTTATGAGGTAAACGGTCGGACAGGAAACCCCAACGCGGCCATGAGAGGGCCTTTCGAGATGAAATTCTTCGTAGACACCGCCGATGTCGACGCCATTGCCGAACTGAAGGAACTGGGCATGGTCGACGGCGTCACCACCAACCCCTCGCTGATCCTGAAATCGGGCCGCGACATCCTCGAGGTCACCAAGGAAATCGCCGGCATGGTCGCCGGCCCGGTCTCGGCCGAGGTCGTGGCGATCGACGCCGACACGATGATCAACGAGGGCCGCAAACTGGCCGAGATCGCCGACAACATCACCGTGAAGGTCCCGCTCACCTGGGACGGGCTGAAAGCCTGCAAGGTGCTGGCGGGCGAGGGCAACATGGTCAACGTCACGCTCTGCTTTTCCGCCAACCAGGCGCTGCTGGCGGCCAAGGCCGGCGCCACGTTCATCTCGCCCTTCATCGGGCGGCTCGACGACATCAACCTCGACGGCATGGACCTGATCGGCGACATCCGCACGATCTATGACAACTACGGCTACGAGACCCAGATCCTCGCCGCCTCGATTCGCACGGTGAACCACGCCACCCAATCGGCCCTCGTGGGCGCCGACGTCATGACCGCGCCACCGGACGTGATCAAGAAAATGGCGCTGCACCCGCTGACCGACAAGGGGCTGGAAGCCTTCCTGGCGGACTGGGAAAAGACCGGGCAGAAGATCCTGTAACCCACGGCCCGCACCGCCGCGATTCCTTTCAGAGATCCCGAAGGCCGGGCGTCACGGCGCCCGGCCGGAGCGGAATGAACGCGGAGCGGGTAACGAAAAGCAGCCAGGCGGATCCCAAGTGACGACAGGGAGTGAGACGTTGGTGAAGCCGAATATTCCAGGGAATTCCCAAGCGACACAGTACGACCTGAAATTCGCTCGGGGCTTTCTGTACTCCTTGAACCCTGTTTTTGTACCTCCGAATTTCGTCGGTGCTAAAAGCCGTTTGCCCATATTCTTGCACCCGCTCACGACATTCGCCGAAGCTTCTAAGGGCAACCAGATCGTAGCTGTGGTCGGCACGATGCTAGACCCAGACAGACCCGAACTCGGTCCATCCGGTGTGGCAGAGATGCTGCTGGAAAACATTGGAGACTTGCAGCGACACATCGACCGCTGCATTGGGAGATTCGCTGTTTTTTGGCAGGACGCGGGGTCCCGTGGCTTTCAAATAGATGCAATGGGTTTGCGTAGTGCATTCTGCCGCATTGAAGAGAACCAGGTAACTGTCGCTTCGCATGCGCGACTTACGATGCTTGCTAGCGGCGAGTCCAAACAGCGCCCGATCCGGTACCGCTGGGGGTATCCAGGGATCAGCACTCCCTTTGCAAATGTCATTCGCATGAATCCGAACGCCCGTTTGGAGTTCGAAACAGGCAGATTTGTCAGGTTCTTTCCCGTCAAACCAATCCCGCAACAGTCGATTGAAGTTGCTTGGGATCTCGCTTTTCGGCGAGCCGAACAAGCGGCTGAAGCTCTGGCAAGAAGGGATGGAAAAATTGTTCTCTCGCTTACGGCGGGCCTTGATAGTCGAACCACCCTAAGCGTGACGCAAGAACTATGGTCGAATATAGATTTCTTTACGTACAACCATGCTGAGCAGCACAAGATAGATCTGCGCATAGCTTCGAAAATTGCTGACTGCTACGATTTGCATTTTTTGCACCTTGGGTCGCAAACCGAGGATGATATCCCGGAAAGTATGAAAAAACTGTTCAGAAACAATACGTTTTTATCACATAACAGGGCAGTGGCCTACGCATATAGTGAAGTATTTCCTGTATCAACCTTTCATATTAGATCGAATCTTCTCGAACTATTTCGCTCTAATCTATTCCAAAAGGGTCATTCTGACTCTCGGTTTCGAGATGGCCTTCAAGGTAGTAAGGAACTGACAGATTATTATTGCTCCAAATTACCCGGCAAAAACAAAACTAACGCCAAATATCAAAACTATTTTGAAGAAATGTGCGAGGTTTTCGACTGGAAGGGTGGCGTAGCTTTTGCTTCAAGCTGGGATCTGTTCTTTGTCGAGCATCGTATGGCAGCTTGGCAAGGCGGTGTTGCACTCGAATGCGATGTGGCATTTGAGACAGTATTTCTCTTCAACAGCAGGGAAATCATCCGCGCGTTCATGGGCGTCCCGCAAGAAGTGCGCGCGAAAAGTGGCTACTTGAAGAAAGTATTGAAGCGGCGTCTACCAGAAATCAGCGATATTCCGATAAATCCACGTCAGTTCAGCTACCCTGTCCCAGAGCGCGGAAACTGGCGGTAGCGTAGGGCATTGGATCAACGGGTAATACCCTTTGTCCCGGATAAAAAAGTGACAAGATCGTCCGGGTTTGACCAGTGAGCCTCCTCCCAGCATATGCAGCAAAAGCGCAGCGCGCGCGGGTCACGCGCCACGCAAAAATCCGGACATTTCCAAGAAATTTATTGCGGCACCACCCCGCCGCATCTGATAAGCTTTGAAAAAATAATCAGAGGCACACATGAGCAGCAAGCCCGAGATAAACGACCAGATGCGCGACAAGATCATCGCGCAGCCCGATGTTATCCTTGAAGATCAGGACCTTATGCGCGCCCTCATCGCCGCCAACGAGCGGGCGATGGGCAACAACATCGTCGATTTGCGCGGCATCGCCATGGACAGGCTCGAAGCGCGGCTGGAACGGCTGGAGGACACCCACCGCTCCGTCATCGCCGCCGCTTACGAGAACCTCGCCGGCACCAATCAGGTCCACCGCGCCATCCTGCGGATGCTCGACCCGGTCGAGTTCGAGGACTTTCTCAAGGATCTGGGCGGCGATGTCGCCACCATCCTGCGCGTCGACTGCGTGAAGCTGGTGCTGGAATCCGTCCAGAACGACGACGACCCCGCCGTCAAACGACTGGGCGACGTGCTCTCGGTGGCCGAACCCGGCTTCATCGAGCAATATCTCGGCGCCGGCCGTTCCGGCCCCGTGCGCCAGGTCACCTTGCGCCAGGTTCACGAGGGCGACGCCCGCATCTATGGCCGCGAGGCCGAGTTCATGCGCTCCGAGGCGTGCCTGCTGCTCGATTTCGGCGAAAGCCGCCTGCCCGGCCTGCTGGTCATGGGCTCCGAGGACCCGCACCAGTTCAGCCCGCAACAGGGCACCGATCTGCTTTCCTTCTTTGCAGGCATCTTCGAACGGGCGATGCGCCGCTGGCTGTCATGATCTCGGCCGCGGCCCGCGACGCGCTTCAGGCCTGGCTGGATCATCACAAGTCCCTGCGCGGCGCTTCCCCCACACGCTCGACGCCTACGGGCGTGACGTGGCGGGCTTCCTCGTCTTCATGACCGAGCACAAGGGCGCGTCCCAGGGCCTCGGCGCACTGGCCAAGCTCACCGTGTCGGACATGCGCTCCTGGATGGCCTTCACCCGCGGCCGCGACGTGGGCGCCCGCAGCCTCGCGCGCAAGCTCTCGGCGGTCAAAAGCTTCTTTGGCTGGCTGGCCGAGCGCGAGGGCGTCGATCCCGCTGCCGTCCTCGCCGCCCGCGCGCCCAAGTTCCAGCGCAAGCTGCCCCGGCCGCTCTCCCCCTACGCCGCGCGGCAGGTGATCGAGACGACCGAGACGCAGCACCCCACCACATGGATCGCCGCCCGGGACCAGGCAGTCATCACGCTCCTCTACGGCTGTGGGCTCCGCATCTCCGAGGCGCTCGGCCTCACCGGCCGCGCCCTGCCCGTGGGCGACAGCCTGCGGATCGTCGGCAAGGGCGGCAAGGAACGCATCGTGCCGGTCATCTCCCCCGCGCGCGCCGCGCTGGCCCGCTACCTCGACCTCTGCCCCTACTCCACCGCCCCCGACGCGCCGCTTTTCCGCGGCGCGCGCGGCGGTGCGCTCTCGCCCCGTGCTGTGCAAAAGCTCATGGCCAGCGTCCGGATGCAGCTTGGCCTGCCCGCCACGGCCACGCCCCACGCCATGCGCCACAGCTTCGCCACCCACCTGCTGAACGCCGGCGGCGACCTCCGGGCGATACAGGAACTGCTGGGCCATGCGTCGCTCTCGACCACCCAGGCCTATACCGCCGTCGACACCGCCCGCCTCATGGATGTCTACAACCAGGCGCATCCCAAGGCGCGATAAGCGCCTGTCGAACCAAAGCCACAACCCGCCCGCGTCTGCCCGTCGCACCGGATTTGCAATTGCATCCATCGCCTCGATCCCCCATCACGGGTCCCATGAGCCTGCGCATGAAAGCCCTTCTCGTGCATTTGCTGACCGCCACCGGCGCGGTCTTTGCCATGCTCGCGATGCTCGCCGCCATCCAGGAGAAATGGAGCCTGATGTTCCTCTGGCTCGTGGTGGCCTTCGCCGTGGACGGGATCGACGGCCCGCTGGCGCGAAAATACGACGTCAAGACGAACTTCCCGCTCTTCGACGGCGTGCTGCTCGACCTGATCATCGACTACCTCACCTACGTCTTCATCCCCGCCTTCGCGCTCTTCGAATTCGGCCTGCTGCCGGGCTGGACGGGCTGGTTCGCGATCATCATCATCACCTTCGCCTCGGCGCTCTACTTCGCCGACACGCGGATGAAGACCAGGGACAACTCGTTCTCGGGCTTCCCCGGCTGCTGGAACATGCTGGCCCTCGTGCTCTTCGCGATCGAGCCCAATTTCTGGGTCTCGCTCACCATCGTGACGCTGCTGGCGGTCTCGATGTTCCTGCCGCTGAAATTCATCCACCCGGTGCGCACCGAACGCTGGCGCTGGATTTCCCTGCCGATGATCACCGCATGGACCTTCTTCGCCGGCTGGGCCGCCTGGGTCGATTTCCACCCCGAAAGCTGGGCGCATTGGGGCCTCGTGGTGACCTCGGTCTACCTCACGCTCGCAGGCATCGCGCAACAGCTGATACCCCAGCGCAAGGCGGCACAGGAATAGGCCGAACGCTCTCCGGACCAGTTTCGCCCTAGAGCAACAGCCCCGCCGCGCCTTCGTGGCGCAACAGCCAGACCTTGGTCTCGATCCCGCCCGCGCCGGAATAGCCGCCCAGGCCAGCGGCCCCCAGAACCCTGTGGCACGGGATGATCACCGGGATCGAATTGCCGCCACAGGCCCCGCCCACCGCCTGTGCCGGCACGCCCAGCGCCTTCGCTATATCGCCGTACTCCCGCGTCTCCCCCACGGGATCGCCAGCATCGCGGCGCAGACCTCGCGCTGAAAGTCGGATCCTTCGGGCGCCAGCGGCAGATCGAACGCCTGCAACCGGCCCTCGAAATACGCCGCCAGCTGCGCGCAGGCCTCCTCCAGTTCGGGCCGCGCCTCCACCGTCCCGGCCGGCCCCCAGCCGACGCCAGTGATCGATGCGCCGTCGCTCGTCACCCGCAGCGGTCCCACCGGGCCTCTCCATCCCGGCCTCGTAAACCGCTCCCGGCTTTTTCTTGCCAAAAATACTCAAATCCCGCCCTCTCGGCCCCGCGCCTCACTCGGTGTTGAGCAGAACCGCCTCCACTCGCCGGTTCGCCTCGCGCCCCGCTTCCGTCAGGTTCGAGGCGACGGGCTCAAGATACCCCATGCCTTCCGCCTCCAGTTGCCGGCGCGGGATGTCGTAGTCCGAGACCAGCCGCTCCAGCACCGCTGCCGCCCGACGCCGCGACAACGCGGTGTTGTCCTCCAGCGTGCCCACCGTGTCGGTATGCCCCACCAGCGCAACGCGCCGCTCGGGGTCTTCGCGCAGAAACGCCGCAAGCGCCTGCAACGACGGGTGCGGCCCCGGCCCCAGCGACACCGTCCCGGTCTCGAAATCGAGATCCGACAGCACCGCGTGCCCGGTCTCCAGCAACTGTTCGCCCAGCGGCCCGGGCGCCGCCTCGGGGATCGCGCCGGTGGTGACCGTTTCCGCCGCGCCTCCCTCCACCTCCGGCGCCGCCGCACCCAGGCTTTCGCTGGCCGCCTCCGACTGCGCCAGCCTTATCACCTGGATATACCCGCTGCCCGACACCTGGCTGACCAGTACCGTCACGTAATCCATGACGCCGCCCGCACCCTCCTTGCGGGCCGACAGGAAGCGATAGTCGCGCAAGTCCACGAACATGTCCGGCGCGGCCAGAACAGGCGTGTTGAACCGGAAATCGAAACCGCCGCAGTCGCGCGCCGCGCAATCCAGCATGATGGAATAGCCCGCCTCGGTGATCTGCCGCCGCAGGGGCCGCTGCAACTGCAGGCTGGTCAGCCCCGGCGCATCCAGCCGCCACGCCTGTTGCAGAAAGAACCCTTCCGCGTCGATCGCCGGAATGTGCCCGTCGGCATAACCTTCCGTCGGCACGGCATAGGCCTTGGCGGCGCGGCGCACTTCCCCCGTCATGGTGGCGCCCGCGGGCAGGCTCAGTTCCAGCGCCCCGGCCTCAGCAGCGGCCCCCAGACCGATCACGATGCCAAGACAGGCCGACCGCCGCCCCACCGTTCAGCGGGCCTGGCCGTGATATTCGGAGTTGGGTTTCATGCCCGTGGCACTGGCCATCCGGTTCGACATGCTGAAGAACCCGACAACGGCGGCAATGTCCCAGATGTCCCGCTCCGAGAAACCCGCATCGCGCAACGCCTGCCGGTCCGCTTCCACCGTCTCGGCGCTGGCCTTGGTGACCTTTTCGGCAAATTCCAGCATCGCCGTCTTCCGCGCATCCAGCCCGGCGGCGCGCCAGTTCATCACCATCGCCTCGCCCAGGGCCGGGTCACCCGACAGCGCGCGCACGGCCGCGCCATGCGCCACCTGGCAATACCAGCAGCGATTGATCGAGCTGACCACCACCGCGATCATCTCCCGTTCCAGCTTGCTCAGCCCGCTCTCGCCAAGCATCAGGTCGTTATACATCGCCGTGAAGGCGTTCAGCTTCTCGATATCGAACGCATAGGCCCGCAGCACGTTCGGGATCATGCCCAGCTTGTCCTGGCACACGTCGAAATATTTCCGCGTGTCCTCGGGCAGCGGGTCCGCCATCGGCAGGTTCAGGGCGGTCGGCAGATCATCCTGGCTCATGTGGTCCTGGCGTCCTTCTTGATACGGTAATGATATTGTCCCACAAGCGTCATGCCGAGGGAAGAGTAGAGCGCGTTGGCCGCATCGTTGGCGATGGTGCACAGCACGCTCAGATGCGTCGCCCCCTGCCCCGCGGCCCAGTGCGCGGCATGATGCGTCAGGTGCCGCCCGAGCCCGGCCCTTCGCTCGTCCTTGCGCACTTCCAGCGCGTGGATCATCGCCACCCCGTCCGAGATCGCGACGAACCCCGTGGCGGCAGGCCGGTTCTCCGTCCGCCCGAACAAAGACGTTTTCGTCCCCTCGACCCGGCGCATCACGTCGATCCGCGCAGGCCCGATGCCCCCGTCCTTCCAGATATCCAGCTGGATCGCCATCGGCTCCCACAGATCGAACGTCGTCACCGGCGGCGGATCCTCGCGCGTCAGCGTGTCCACCGGGCAGACATACATGTTCACCGGGTCGATCACATCGTACCCGGCGGCCCGCAGCATCGCGTCCAGCGACTCGTCGCCATGCCGGATCATGAACAGCGGGTCCTGCCCCATCTGACGCATCCCGGCCTCCGCCTCGGGCAGCGCATCGCGCGATACCGGCGTGCCCGGCTCGCGCAGCGTCGCCGCCGAGACCCGCTTGCCGCCGCCCTGCCCGTCGCGCAGCGTCCACGGCCCCGCACCATGCCTCGAGGCGGCGGGCCACGTGGCCTCCGTCACGGCATAGAGCGTCTTGGCATCGGGTAGCCCGCTCATGCCGGAAACGTCTCTTCCAGTTCCTGCATCGCGCGCGTCACCTCCGCCTCGTCCTCACCCCGGATCACCACGTTCACCCCGAAGCGCCCATTCACGATAAACGGATACGAGCCGAACGACAGTGCGTCATACCGCTCCGCCAGCGCGCCCAGCGGCCCCGCGATATCCCCCTCGCCGCGCTCCACGCGCAAGGTCTGCGACACCACCGGCCGGCCGGCCGTCAGCGTCGGCAACAGCCCCTCGACCATCGCCTCGAAGATCTTGGGCACGCCGGCCATCACATGCACGTTCTCCAACGTGAACCCCGGCGCCCCGCTCACCGGGTTATCGATCAGGTTCGCGCCCTCCGGCACCCGCGCCATGCGCAGCCGCGCCTCGTTGATCTCCAGCCCCTGCTTCTCGTAATGCGATTCCAGAATGGCCCGCGCATCGTCCCGCACCCCGATCGGCAGGCCAAAGGCCGCCGCCACGTTCTCGGCGGTGATATCGTCATGGGTGGGCCCGATCCCGCCCGAGGTGAAGAGGTGATCATACGCCCCCGCCAACGCCTTGACCGCGTCCTGGATGGCGCGCGCCTCATCCGCCACCACCCGCACCTCCTTCAGGTCGATCCCGTGCTCGGTCAGCCGCCCGGCCAGATGATGCATGTTGGCATCGCGCGTGCGGCCCGACAGGATCTCGTCACCGATCACCAGCATCGCGGCGGTTGGGTTGGGCATGGCGGCTCTCCTTGCGGCAGGTCTTGCTCCGGTATAGGCATCGCGGATGCGCTTTCAAACCCCTCTTGAACAGGCCACGCTGATCCGCCGCTACAAACGCTTTCTCGCCGATATCCGGCTTCAGGACGGGCGCGAGGTCACGGCCCATTGCGCCAATCCCGGCTCGATGATGGGGCTGGCCGAGGAAGGCACCCGCATCTGGGTCGAACCCAATGACGACCCTAGGAAAAAGCTCAGATACGGCTGGCGGCTGGTCGACCACGGCGACGGCCATTTCACCGGCGTCGACACCGCCCTGCCCAACCGCGCGCTGAGGGCGGCGCTGACCGCAGGCGACATCCCCGAACTTGCCGCCTACGACACCGTCCTGCCCGAGCGGAAATACGGGGCAAACAGCCGCATCGACTTTCTTTTGCGCGGCGCGGGCCTGCCCGACGCCTATGTCGAGGTCAAATCCGTCACGCTCAGCCGCGAAAAGGGCCTCGCCGAATTCCCCGACAGCGTCACCCTGCGCGGCGCCAAACATCTGCGCGAACTGGCCGATATGGCCCGCGCAGGGCACCGCGCCGTGCTCTTCTACCTCGTTCAGCGCACCGACTGCACGCGGCTCACCGTGGCCGCCGATATCGACCCCGCCTATGCCGAGGCGCTGCTGATGGCACGTCTCGCCGGGGTCGAGGTTTTGGCCTATGATTGTGCGATAACGCCCCGGGAGGTCGAGATTCGGCGTACATTGCCCCTGCGATGACCTGCCCCCTCTGGTCCTAGGGCCGGATTCAGCCTACATACAGACACAAAGCTTGACTGACATGGACTCACACGTGAACGAACAGCACCGAGGCAGACTGACCCGCGACGGCATCCGCATCCACGAGAGGGCGGATTTTGCAGGCATGCACAAGGCCGGTGCACTGGCGGCCGAAATCCTGGACGAGGTCGCCGACCTGGTGGAGGTGGGCCAGACCACCGCCGTTCTGGACAAGTTCATCGAGGACAAGGTCACCGAGGCGGGCGCGAAATCCGCCACCATCGGTTACAAGGGCTACCAGCACGCCAGCTGCATCAGCGTCAATCACGTGGTCTGCCACGGCATCCCCGGCGACAAGAAGCTGAAGGACGGCGATATCCTGAACATCGACGTCACCGTGATCGTCGACGGCTGGTACGGCGACACCTCCCGCATGTACGTCGCGGGGCGGCGCAATCGCAAGATCGAGCGCCTGATCGAGGTCACCCATGACAGCCTGATGAAGGGGATCGAGGCGGTCAGGCCCGGCAACACCTTCGGCGATATCGGCCACGCCATCCAGACCTTCGTCGAAGGCCACCGCATGAGCGTGGTGCGCGATTTCTGCGGCCACGGTCTGGGCCGGGTGTTCCATGCCCCGCCCAACGTGCTGCATTACGGCCGCGAAGGCACCGGACCGACGCTAGAGGAAGGCATGTTCTTCACCATCGAACCGATGGTGAACCTCGGCCGCCCCGAAACCAAGGTGCTGTCCGACGACTGGACCGCCGTGACCCGCGACCGCTCGCTCTCGGCCCAGTTCGAGCATTCCATCGGCGTCACGGCAGAGGGGTGCGAGATCTTCACGCTGTCACCGGGCGGCCACTTCCACCCGACGTGGAGGGACTAGTCGAAGCGCAAGGCCTGCAAGGGCGGCTTTGACCCCATAATTGCCATAGTCACAAAGTGCTGGCGCGGAACAAGGGCGAAGCCCGCCGCGCATCGCCGGGCCGTCCCGTCACGCCAGAGGCGTGCCGACTATAGTTGGCGCACCTTTGGTGCGACGGCACGGCGATTTGGCAAGTGACGTGCCACGCTCTCAGGTCGGGTGTGCTTGGCCGGCATAAATTGCCCATCACCAACGTCGGTTCGCCGCACCACGGCCCGTCGATGCGCGTCTCCTCACCGTGCGAGAATAACGTCCGATTCGACCCGCAAAGCCGACATTCTTTTCACCCGCAACGCATGTCGGGATCGAGCCCTTGCAAGACACTGGTATCGCGCCCCCGGCCGGTTAACAGCCGCGCAGCGGCCCGGCCATCGTCAACCCCTCCCTCGGGCTGACGCTCGCCTCCGTTGTGCCTTGCATCAACGAATATCGAGTTTCGTAGGGTGGGTGAAAACCCACGCGCGACTCCACGGCCTACCCCTTCACCCACTTCACCACCTGCACCAGCCCTCCGGCCAACAGCCCCCAGACGGCCCCGCCCAGCCCGAACACCGTCACGCCCGAGGCCGTGACGACAAAGGTGATCACCGCCGCCTCGCGATACCCCGCATCCTCCAACGCGGCCGCGGTCGAATTGGCGAACACGCCCAGCAAGGCAACCCCCGCCACGCTGGCCATCACCATCGGGGGCGCAAGGCCCGCAAAGGCCGTGATCACGCCGGCAAACACCCCCAGCACGCAATAGAAGACCCCCGCCATCACCGCCGACCAATAGCGCTGCGCAGGGTCCGGATGGCTGTCCTCGTCCGCGCACATCGCCGCCGTGATCGCCGCAAGGCAGGTCTGCGGCGCGCCGCCGGGCGCCGACAGCACGCTGAACCCGCCCACCACGCTCAACAAGGGCCCCGGCTCCGGCGCATAGCCATGCGCCCGCAAGACCGCCAGCCCCGGCACGTTCTGCGTGGCCATCGTGACCACGTAGAGCGGCAGGCCGATCCCCAGGACGGCGGCCAGCGAAAACTCCGGCATCACGAACACCGGCACCGTCATCCACCCCCGGCATCGAACGCGCCGAGATCACCGTAGACCAGCACCGTGATCCCCGCCGCGGCCACGGCTCCCGGCACCGCCAACGACTTGTTGATCCGCCCCAGCAGGAACCACGCCGCCAGGATCGGCCCGATCACAACCGGCGTCTCGGCCACCGCCAGCACCGGCACCACCACCAGCGGCATCAGCACGCCCCCCAGCATCGCCTGCGCCAGCGGCGCCGGTATCGCAGCCGCCAGCCGCCCCAAAGGCCGCCAAAGCCCCGAGATCACCGTCAAAGCTCCCGCCACCAGGAACCCCGCCACCGCGCCGGCAAACCCCGCCTCCACAGGGGCCGTCACCGCCAACAGCGCCGCCCCAGGCGTCGACCACGCGACCGAGGCGGGCATCTTCGTCCACAGGCTCAGCACGATCCCCGCCAGCGCCATCGCCAGCGCCGCCGCCATCAGCCCCGACGCCGCCTGAGCGGGCGAGGCGCCCACGGCGGCCAATCCCTGCAGCACGATGGGAAAGGAACTGAAGAACCCGACCATGGCCACCACGAACCCGGTCGAAATCGTCTGGATGGGGGGCATCACGTCTCTCCTTCGGCCAATCCCAACCGGATCGGCCCCTTGGCCGCGACCGGATCTACGGCCTGGCCCTTCTGCGTCGCCACCAGCGGCAGCCCTGCTGCCACCTCACGCACCCGCGGCATCAATTTCCGCCAGTCACCCGACAACGCCCGCGCCGCCTCGGACGGGCAGAATGTGCCCGTCCCACGCGCCCGCGCCAGCCGCATCAGCACTTCGGCAATCTCGTCATCCGTCATGTCGTAGGGTGGGGTTTCACCCCACCGTCACCCCAACGCCGCATCACACCGCGCACAGGTCCCCGGATGCGTGTGCGTCCCCACATCCGGCAGGATCTTCCAGCAGCGCTGGCACTTCTCGCCCTCCGCGCGCTCGAAGACCACAGTCACGCCATCCACTTCCGGCAGCCGATACGCCTCCGCCGGGCTTGGATCGTCGGTCAGCCGGATATCGGAGGTGATGCAGATATCGTCGAAATTGACCGATTTCAGCACCTCCAGCGCCTCGGCATCCCGCACATGCACCACCGGCGCGGCCTCCAGGCTCGCCCCGATCACCTTGTCGGTCCGCTGCACCTCCAGCGCTGCCGTCACCACGCGCCGCGCCTGCCGCACCGTGGCCCATTTCGCCGCCAAGGGCTCGTTCAGCCATTCCTTCGGCGTCTCCGGGATATCCACCAGGTGCACCGAGCTGTCGTCCCCCGGGAACCGCTCCAGCCAGACCTCTTCCATGGTGAACACCAGCACCGGCGCCAGCCACGTGGTCAGGCGATGGAACAGGATATCCATCACCGTCCGCGCCGCCCGCCGCCGGGGCGTATCCCCGTCGCAATACAGCGCATCCTTGCGGATATCGAAGTAGAAGGCGCTCAATTCCACCGTGGCGAAGTTAAAGAGCGCCTGGAACACCCCCTGGAAATCATAGGCGGCATAACCCGTGCGCACCCGATGATCCAGTTCCGCCAGCCGGTGCAGCACCCAACGCTCCAGCTCCGGCATGTCCGCGGGCTCCACCCGGTCCGCGTCGCTGAAATGGCTCAGCGCCCCCAGCATAAAGCGCATCGTGTTGCGCAGCCGGCGGTAACTGTCGGCGGTCCCTTTCAGGATCTCCGGCCCGATCCGCTGGTCGTTGGTGTAATCCGTCTGCGCCACCCAAAGCCGCAGGATATCCGCGCCATACTGCTTGACCACTTCTTCGGGCACGATCGTGTTGCCGAGCGACTTGGACATCTTGTTGCCCTTCTCGTCCAGCGTGAACCCGTGGGTCAGCACACCGCGATAGGGCGCGCGGCCATTGGTGCCGCAGGATTGCAGCATGGACGAATGGAACCACCCCCGGTGCTGGTCCGTGCCTTCCAGGTACAGATCCGCCATCCCGTCCTCGGACCCGTCCGCGCGGTCGCGCAGAACGAACGCATGGGTCGAGCCGGAGTCGAACCAGACGTCGAGAATGTCGTCGACCTTCTCCCACTCGTTCGGGTCATAGTCATTGCCCAGGAACCGCTCCTTGGCCCCGTCCTTGTACCACGCATCCGCGCCTTCGGCCTCGAACGCCTCAAGAATGCGGGCATTGACCGCCTCATCCCGCAGCAGGAAGCCCTCGTCGGTGGGCATCGCGCCCTTCCTGACGAAGCAGGTCAGCGGCACACCCCAGGCCCGTTGCCGCGACAGAACCCAGTCGGGCCGCGATTCCATCATCGAATACAAACGGTTGCGCCCGGTCTTGGGCGTCCACTGCACCTTGTCGATCTCGGTCAAAGCACGCTGCCGGATCGTGGTGCCGCTTTCATCCTGCCCGTCGCCCACCTCGCGATCAATTGCGGCAAACCACTGCGGCGTGTTGCGATAGATCACCGGCGCCTTCGACCGCCACGAATGCGGATAGCTGTGCTTGATCTTGCCCCGCGCCAGCAGACCGCCCACCTCGACCAGCTTGTCGATGATCGCCTTGTTGGCGTTGCCCTCCTTGCCCTTGCGGTCCAGGATATAGGTCCCGCCAAAGAACGGCAGATCGGCGCGGAAACCGCCATCGTCCATCACGTTATAGGTGATGACTTCTTCCAGTTCGCCGCGAGCGCGGAAAAGCTCGTATTCCTCCATCCCGTGCGACGGTGCGCAATGAACAAAGCCTGTACCTTCCTCGTCGGTGACGAAGTCTGCAGGAAGAAACTTCCGAGGTTCGTCCCAGTAGCCCTCTGATTTTTCAGCTCCCGCAAGCGGGTGAGAAATTGACAGGCTAGCAAGCTCTTCCTGACTTACGCTTCTCACCCGCGTCCACTGATCATCATTCAGCCGCGCCCGCCCCATGACGTCGCGGGCCAGCTTGTCGGCCAGGATGAACCTGTCGCCCACATTGGCCCAACATTCGTCCGGCGTGCCCGTGACCTCGTAAAGGCCATAGGCGATGTCCTCACCGTAAACCACCGCCTTGTTCGACGGCATGGTCCAGGGTGTTGTGGTCCAGATAACAACGAATGCCCCTTGCGCCGACTCGACTTCTTCCCCAGTCGAAAGAACGATTTTGTCTGTCGTTTTCCCCTCACCAGGAAAATTGATAAAGTCAGTGGTATATACGTCGACAACCTCAAACTTCACCCAAACCGTAAAGCTCTCCTTGTCGTGGTACTCCACCTCCGCCTCGGCCAGCGCGGTCTTCTCCACCGGCGACCACATCACCGGCTTGGAGCCCTGATACAAAGTCCCGTTCATCAGGAATTTCTGGAATTCCTCCGCAATGATCCGCTCGGCGCGAAAATCCATCGTCAGGTAGGGCTTTTCCCACTTGCCGGTCACGCCCAGCCGCTTGAACTCGTCGCGCTGGATGTCGATCCAGCCTTCGGCGAACTTGCGGCATTCGGCGCGGAAATCGACGATATCCACGGCGTCCTTGTTCTGGCCCTTCTTGCGGTACTCTTCCTCGATCTTCCATTCGATCGGCAACCCGTGACAATCCCAGCCGGGGATATACCGCGCATCGCGCCCCATCATCTGCTGGGACCGCACCACCATGTCCTTCAGGATCTTGTTCAGCGCGTGGCCGATATGCAGGTGCCCGTTGGCGTAAGGGGGGCCATCATGCAGGGTAAACGGCTGGCGCGTCTCGCCTGTCGCCTTCTCGCGCAGGCGGTCATAGACCTTCAGGCCGTTCCACCGCTCCAGCCACTCGGGCTCGCGTTTCGGCAGGCCCGCGCGCATCGGGAAATCGGTCTGGGGCAGGTTCAGCGTGTCTTTGTAATCGGGTGTGTCAGAACACATCTGTGACGTCCTTTGTCACTGGCATTTCAATCTCTGGGTGGGGGCGGCGCGGTGCGTCCATACGCCTTGTCCCGGCGGCTCGTCTGTTTCAGAGCGCCGGGCATGTAATTCGAATGATGATCGCAAAGCGGGTCATGATGGGGGGCGTTATAGGTGCGCGCGTTCCAAGGAGCAAGCCGTAGAACCCGGGCTCACCACCCGCGCCAAGACTTTTCAGAAAAGTCTTGGCAAAAGCCTTCTCAAGGCTTTTGCAACGCCCGCCACGTTAACCCGCCGGATCGGCAAAATCCACACCGTCGGCACACCACCCAAATACCGACGCGATACCGGCGTGCCGATTTCCGGCTATCCGGCGGCGTTAACCATGTTTCCCGAATCGTGTTTGCCATTGCATCCGGCCCATCCAACGGCCAGATTCGAGGCCATGACACCGGCCCTGCCCCCCCGTTTCGAGATCACCCGCGCCGAGATCGAACGCGTCGTGGCGGCCTTCTATGCCGCCTGCCGCGCCCACCCTGGGCTGGCCCCGGTCTTCGCCGCGCATGTCACCGACTGGCCCGCGCACGAGGCGCGCGTCAGCGATTTCTGGGCCAACACGATCCTGCACGAGCGGTGCTACGTGGGCAATGCAATGCAGGCCCATGTGCAGGCGGGCAATGTCAAGCCGGGCATGTTCTCGACATGGCTCGACCTCTTCGACACCACGCTGCAATCCGAGCTTTCCCCGACCAAGGCCGCCGCCTGGTCGGCGCTCGCCCACCGCATCGGCCAGACCCTGCGCGCAGGCGTCGTGAACCGCGAGACCCTGCCCGGCGGCATCCCGAAGCTGGGCAACCCGTTCTGACGCACGGCCCCGCGACCGGACGTTAACGATTTCGCGCTAATTTGGGCAAAACGGCGAGGCTCCACCTGCCTTGGGGCGAAAATACCGACGCACCGAGCGAAAATTGCCGGTCGTTTACCCTTTGTTAACCCCGCTGAAGAGCCCGGTCAGCGCCCGCTGCACCATCCGCGTCACCGAGGGGCGCTTGCCCGCCCGAAACGGCAAGGGACGGCAGACTTCCATCGCCGCCACGCCCACCCGTGCGGTCAGCGCGCCGTTCACGATCCCCTCGCCGAACCGGCGCGACACCTTGGACAAAAGGCTCCCCCCGGCGACCGAGCCAATCAGGTCGTCGCCCACCGCCACGGCGCCCGTGGCCACAAGATGCGTCATCACCGCACGGGCCAGCCGCCAGCTGCCCAGCGTGCCCGACCGCCCGCCATAGATCTCGGCGATGCGCCGGATCATCCGCAGGTTCGACGTCAGCGCCGCGATCACGTCGGCAAAGGCCAGCGGCACCACCGCCGTCACCGTCGCCACCTGCCGTGCGGCGGCCTCGATCTCGCGCGCCGCGGCCCGGTCCAGCGGCGCCAGAAGTTCCGTCTCGGCCAGCCCCAGCAGGCTGGCGGCATCCATCTGCTCGGGGCCATAGTCGCGCAGCCGATCGCGGCCCCAGCTGGTATCGTCGCGGCCCGCGTAAAGCTGCGTAAGGTCCCGCACCACGCCCCGCGCCTGCTTCAGGTCCGCCCCCGCCAGCGCCGCATCGGCCTCGCGGTGCAGCGTGTCGATCCGCGCCAGCCTGGAAAAGGCCGCCAGTTCGCGGGTCGCGATGATCAGGCAGACAAGGGCGAACGCCGCGATCAGGGCCGTGACGGCATAGCCCAGCACCACGTTCCGGGCCAGCAGAGCCATCACGAAATCCCACGCGGCAAAGGAAATCACCGCCCCCAGGATCGACAGCAGCAAGCCCCAGAACCACCGCGCCAGGCGCGACGGTTTCCTGGCCGCCAGCGTCGCCACGGTCTGCATCGCGCGGCCCTCGGGATGACCGCCCATCACGGGGTCCGGCACCGGCGGCGCCATGTCGGGTCGCGGGCTGTCGCCGCCCTCTTCGATGTCGATCAGAACCGGCCGTTTGCTCATGACTCCACCCTGCGTTCCGGCGGCCAGACCATCAGGATCTCGGGCCGCCCCTCGTCATTTTTCGCACCATCGGCCCGTGTCTTTTCGGCAAAGCCGTGCCGGCGGTAGAACCGCCGCCCCCCGGTGTTTTCCTCTGCAACCCAGAGGTTTAGCCGCTCGTGCTGTTCCTGGGCATCATGCAACAGAACGCGCCCCAGCCCGCGCCTCTGCGCCCGCGGATGCACGTAAAGTGCATGCAACTCGGCTCCGCGGCAGAGGCTGAAGCCAGCGATCCCCATGCCATCCGCCACGGCCCGGACACAACCCTGCCGCGTCACGCGCAGCATGATCCTCAGGTCATCCCACCAATGCCCGGTTCGATGCTGCCACAAGACGCCCAAAAGGCCCGGCACATGCTTCAAACGTGCATCGAAAGGGGTCATAACCGATCCCCGATCAGGAACTGCGTTGCCCGATCCAGCCGGATATGCGGCGGGCCTTCCCCACGCTTCAGCGTCAGGCGCGCGGGGGCGAAATTCATCACCTCGTACTCGGCCTCCAGCCACGCCTCGGCCCCGTCCCGCGCGGGGCCCAACAGGTGCGCCGGGTCCTCCGGCAAGGCACCGGGATAGAACGCTGCCTGTTTGCCGCGCCCACCCTCGGGCGTCATCAGCGTGCCACGCACGCAATCCAAGGTTTGCCCGTCATGCTCCCGCGTTTCCTCGGTCGTGGCCCTGAGCGCGGCGATCGCCATCCCCGCCGTCTCGGCCCCGGCAAAGGCGGCCCGGTCCCGCGCATCGCGCATCAGCGCCTCGATGATCGCCGTCAGCGCGCCGTGCTGGGTATGGTGCAGGTGATCGGCCTTGGTCGCCGCGAACAGGATCTTCTCGACCCGCTGCCCGATCAGAAGCCTGGACAGAAAGGCATTCCGCCCCGGCCGGAACGCCCCCAGGATTTCGGCCATCGCGCGGCGCAGGTCCTCGACCGCCTGCGGGCCGTTGTGAATGGCACCCAGCGCGTCGACCAGCACGATCTGGCGGTCGATCCGGGAAAAATGGTCGCGGAAGAAGGGTTTGACGACCTTGGATTTATAGGCCTCGAACCGCCGTTCCATCTCGCGCCAGAGCGACCGCCGCGGCGGGCTGTCGGGCGCGGGCAGCGGGGCGAAGGTCAGCACCGGAGACCCCGCAAGATCGCCCGGCAGCAGGAAGCGCCCGGGCGTGCAATCCGACAACCCCGCCGCGCGCGCCGCGTTCAGGTAGGCGGTGAAGGCCTCGGCCAGCGACTGCGCAACCGGCTCGTCCAGCTTGGCCGAGGCATCAACCTCGCGGGCCAAGGCAAGAAAGCCCTGTGCCTGCTCGCGACGTCCCAACCGGTCCAGCGTTTCGGCGGACCAGTCCGCATAGCTCTTGTCCATCAGGCCCAGATCAAGCAACCACTCGCCGGGGTAATCCACGATGTCCAGATGCACCGTGCGCGGCCCCTGCAACCCGGCCAGCAACCCCGAGGGGCGCACCCGCAGCGAAAGGCGCAATTCCGACACCGAGCGCGTGCTGTCGGGCCAATGCGGCACCTCGGCGGTCAGCGCCCCCAGGTGTTTCTCATACTCGAACCGGGGCAGCGTATCGTCGGGTTGCGGCTGCAAATAGGCCGCCGAAATGCGCCCTTCGGCGGCGGCGACCAGCCCCGGCATTCGCCCGCGATCCATCAGGTTGGCCACCAGTGACGTGATGAACACCGTCTTGCCCGCGCGGCTCAGCCCCGTGACACCCAGCCGGATCACCGGTTCCATGAACGCGCCCGACAGCGTGTCCCCCACGCGCTCCACGCCGCGTGTCAGCCCATCTGCGATATCCGAAAGCACCGAACTGCCCCTCTCTCTGTCCTCAAGATAGGCCGCGCACCCGACATGTGCCAGAGGGGAGCGTTGGGGGATTGTTCCCCGTCCCGACCCGCGCTAAGGGCTTTTCATGCCCCGCTATGCATTGAAAGTCGAATATCACGGCGCACCCTTCGCTGGCTGGCAGCGACAGGCCGACCAGCCTTCGGTGCAAGGCGCGATCGAGGATGCGCTGGCCCGGCTGGAGCCGGGTCCGCACACGATTGCGGCAGCAGGGCGCACAGACGCGGGCGTCCACGGGCTGGCACAGGTGGCACAATGCGACATGACCAAGGCGTGGGACCCCTTTCGCCTGTCCGAGGCGCTGAACTATCACCTGAAGCCGCTTCCGGTCGCGATTCTTGCCTGTGCGCGGGTGGACGACGACTGGCACGCGCGGTTCTCGGCCGTGGAACGGCGCTATCTTTTCCGCCTGCTGATCCGCCGCGCGCCGGCGACGCATGACAAGGGGCTGGTCTGGCGTGTCCAGACCCCGCTGGATGTCGACGCGATGCGCGAGGGGGCGGCGCATCTTGTCGGGCATCACGATTTCACCACCTTCCGCTCGACCATCTGCCAGGCAAAAAGCCCGGTCAAGACATTGGACGAGATAGATATTTCATGTATGGAATGCTTGGGCGGTCCAGAGATCCACTTTCGTCTGCGCGCCCGGTCTTTCCTGCACAACCAGGTGCGCAGCATCGTCGGCACGCTGGAACGCGTCGGCGCCGGAGCCTGGTCACCAGATCAGGTCAAAGCCGCGCTCGACGCCCGTAACCGCGCCGCTTGCGGCCCGGTTTGCCCGCCGCAGGGGCTGTACCTTGCCGGCGTTGGCTATCCCGACGACCCGTTCGCGTGATTTCGCCTTTGAATTCGCGCCCGCGCTTGGGTAAGGCTTTTGCCAAGCGGTCCCGTAGCTCAACTGGATAGAGCAGCTGACTTCTAATCAGCAGGTTCGGGGTTCGAGTCCTCGCGGGATCGCCAGAAGCTCCATCGCAGCTGCCGGACCGAAAAAAGGGGCGTTGCCGCCCCTTCTTCCAAGTCTCGAGCAACTGGCCTCAGGCCAGGCCGTGCTGCGACATCGGCAGGCTGCGCACCCGCTCGCCCGTTGCCTTGTACACCGCATTGGCCACGGCAGGGCCTATGGGCGGCGTACCCGGTTCGCCGATGCCGGTGGGCGCTTCGGTCGAGGGCACGATATGCACCTCCACCTCCGGCATGTCCGAGATGCGCAGCGGCGTGTAGTCGGGGAAGTTGAACTGATCCACCTCGCCATCCGTGAGGGTGATCTGCTCGCGCAGGATTGACGACAGGCCGTACCCCAAGGCGCCCTCGACCTGCGCCACGATATTGTCGGGGTTGATCGGAACACCGCAATCCACGCCGCATGTCACTTTCTCGACCTTGATCGTGCCGTCTTCGCGCAGTCGCACGTCGGCCACTTCGGCCACGTAGCTGCCAAAACTCTTGTGCACGGCGATCCCGCGATGCGTGCCCTCCGGCCCGGTCTCTCCGGCTCTCTCGACCGCCAGCTGAAGCACGCCGGCCAGCCGCGCGTCCTCGCCCAGATAGGATAGGCGGAACTCCACCGGGTCACGCCCTGCGGCCTCCGCCAGTTCGTCCATCATGGTTTCCATGACATAGGCCGTATGCGTGTGCCCGACCGAGCGCCACCACAGGACCGGCACGCCGACATCTGGGTGATGCACATCGACCGTGAGGTCCGGGATGGCATAGGGCGTCGGGTGAATACCCTCGATGGTGGTGTCGTCGACCCCTTCCTTGACCATGTACTGTTCGAACGGCGTGCCCTTTGCGATGCTCTGGCTGACGATGCGGTGCTCCCAGCCCGAGATGTTGCCGTCGGCATCGAGGCCAGCACGCACCCGGTGCATCGTCAGGGGGCGATAGTAGCCGCCCTTGATGTCGTCCTCGCGGGTATAGACCAGCTTGATGGGTCGCGCCTCATGCCCGGCGTCCCGCCAGGCCTTGCCGATGGTGGCGGCCTCGGCAACCAGATGCGCATCACCGGTGGCACGCCGCCCGAAAGAGCCGCCGCCCCACTTGGTATGGACCTGCACCTGCCCCATCTCGAGCCCGAGAACCGAGGCCGCGGTGCCATGATCCACGGTCTGCAATTGCGAGCCGCCCCAGAACTGCGCCGAACTGCCGTCATAAAGCACGGTCATGTCCAGCGGCTCCATCGGAGCGTGGGCAAGGTAGGGAAAGACGTAATCCGCCTCGATGACTTTCTCGGCCTGCTCCAGCTTGGCCGCGGCGTCGCCCTTTGGCCCCGCCGGGTTTCCGGGCTTGTCCAGAAGCGCGCGGAACTCTTCCATCAGCGCATCGGTGCCACGGGTCTCGCCCGAGCCTTCGGTCCATTCGAGCGTCAGCGCGTCCCGCGCCTGCATCGCTTTCCACGTGGTGTCGGCCACCACGACGACGCCTTGCGGGATTTCCAGCACGTCATGCACGCCGTCCATCGCTTTCGCGTCGGCCGCGTCCACCGAGGCCAGGGTTGCGCCGAACCGCGGCGGCCGGGCCGTTACGGCAACCAGCCCACCCTCGGGCTGCTGGTCGATCCCGAACATGCCGACGCTGCCTTGCGTCTTTTGCGGCACCTCCACGCGGGCAAAGGACTTGCCGATATAGACCCAATCCTCGGTTGCCTTCAGCGCAACATCCTCGGGCGGTTGCTGGCCGGCCGCGAGGCTCGCCATCTCGCCGAAAGTGACAGTGTTTTCGCCAACCGAAAGTTTGCCCTCGGAAACGGCGATCTCGGAGGCATCGACGCCCCACTCGGCTGCCGCCGCATTGACCAGCATCGCCCGGACGGTCGCGCCGGCCTTGCGGTACTGCTCCCACGAATTGGGCATTGCGGTAGACCCGCCGGTACCCTGCACGCCAAACGCGGTGTTGGCGTAAAGCTCGGGGTTGGACGGCGCGAAATCGGTGATGATCTGGTCGATCGAGGCATCCAGTTCCTCGGCCACCAGCGTGGCAAGACCCGACGCCGTGCCCTGCCCCATATCGAGGTGCTTGCTGAGTACCAGAACGGTGTTGTCGGGCATGACATGCACGAACGGCGTCACCAACACGTCGCCCTCGGCACCGGACTGAGCCAGACCACGCACCGGCACGGCAGCCCCAAGCAGCAGACCACCGGCGGCACCGGCCGACAGTGTCAGGAATCCGCGCCGCGTCGTCTCCAGCGTTTTGGTTGCCGGCATCAGGTCGCGTTTGTCGATCAGTCTCATCTTACGCCTCCATGATTTCTGCGGCCCGGTGGATAGCCTTGCGGATACGGGCATAGGACGCACAGCGGCAGAGGTTGCCGTCCATCGCCGTGTCGATATCGTCGTCAGTGGGTTTGGGCGTTTCGGCCAGCAGCGCCGAGGCCGACATGATCTGCCCCGATTGGCAATAGCCGCATTGCGGCACCTGAAGCTCGACCCAGGCTTTCTGGATAGCCTTGGCGGCCTTGCTTTCGACGCCTTCGATCGTGGTAATGGCCGCCCCGTCCAGATCGCCCAGGTAGGTCTGGCAGGACCGCGTCGGCACGCCGTCGATATGCACAGTGCACGCCCCGCAAGCGGCCACGCCGCAGCCGAATTTCGTGCCTGTCATCTTGAGTTCATCGCGCAGCGCCCAAAGCAGGGGCATATCCGGACTTGCGTCGACTTCCGTTTCTTTTCCGTTGAGTGTGAATGAAATCATGTCTGGCTCCTATCCCTGTTGGCAGTCGCTGGAACGTCAAACGGTCGTGAGGTCCGCGCCGTGATTGCCGCAGTCTAGAAGTTAGGACGGAGCGGCAAAAGCCGATAAGCCGGCAGTTTCTGCACAGACGCGCGTTCATATCCGCACAGCTTTTCGGCTTCAGCAACTGAAACGCTCGGGCGCGAAGGGGCCGACGTCGATATTGGGCCGCCTGCCCGAGATCATCTGCGCCAGGATACGGCCCGTCTTGGGGCCCGCGGTCAGGCCGACGTGGTCGTGGCCGAACCCGGTGTAGACCCCAGAAATCCCCGGCACGGGCCCGATCATGGGAAGAGAATCCGCCATCGCCGGCCTGTGACCCATCCATCGGGTCGTTTCCTTCCATTCCAGTCCCGGCAAAGCCTTCTTCAGATGGCGCAGGAACATGCGGTACGGCGCCTCGGGCGGTGGCGCATCGAAACCGCCGTAGCCCACCATCCCGGCCAGTCGGATGCGCCCCTCCATCGGTGTGATGACGAACTTGCCCGCCGCGAACATCAACGGCGCACGCGGGGTCTGTGACGGGTCCCACAACTCGATATGAAAACCGCTTTCGGGGTGTAGGGGAACGACGAGCCCCAAGGATCGGGTCAATTCCTTGGACCATGCCCCGGCCGCGACAACCACCGTGTCGCAAGGCAGGGTGTCGCCATCGAGGCGCAGTCCCCGAACCTGTCCATCCTTGCGTACGATCCCTTTTGCCTCGCTCCGGACGAATTTGGCGCCAAGGCCTTCGGCCGCAGCCGCAAGCGCTTTGACATAGGCGCCGGGATCGGAAATACGTCCGTGGTTCGGCATTCTGACGGCGCACCCGATCGCGTCGCCAAAGATCGGGTCGTAGCTTCTGAACGCGGTGCGATCCATCACCGAGAAATCGAAGCCTTGTGCCGTGCGCAGGTCCCACGAAAAACGGTCGGCCTCGAACCCAGACCGATCCGCATAGCCGTAGACATAATCACAGGGCAGCACGTATTTCTCGGCGGGCGTTCCAGAGGCCAGCGCCTGGTGGTCGGCAAGGCTGTCGCCGATCAGTGGCAGGATCGCGTCGGCACGTTTTCGTGCCGCTTCCGCTGACGCATGGCGCAAATACCGAAACAGCCATGGGGCCAGAGCCGGAAGATGTCGCATCCGCAGATACAGTGGTTCGCGCGGATCCAACGCCATGCGCGGCGCCTTGCGCAGCAGCCCCGGCCCCGGCACGGGCAACGTGGCTGCGGAGGCCAGCAGCCCCGCGTTTCCAAAGCTTGTCGCCTCTCCCGGTCCGGCCCTGTCGACCAGCGTGACCTGCTGCCCCTCCCGCGCCAGCCATAGCGCGGTTGACACGCCGACGATGCCGGCGCCGATTACGGCCACATTTCGGGGAATGCTTGTCATGGGCGCAGCTTTAGCGGCGCTCGCAAGGCTGTCAATGGCGCCGCAGTTCGCGCGGTGTCGTCCCGTATTGCCGCCGGATGGCGCGGGTCATGGCGGCCGGAGAATCATAGCCGCAGCGCACTGCGATCTCGGCGACCCCCAGGGTGCTGTCCTCGATGAACTTGCGTGCCGCGGCGAGCCGAAGATGCCGATAGACCTTACCCGGCGGCGCGCCCAACCGGGCCCGGAACCGCCGGTCGAGCGTGCGCGGCTGACAGGACAGGCGCTGTGCAAGCTGTTGCACGGAAATGGGGTTCTCGATCGTATCCCGCATGAGCTGCAACCCCTTGCGGACCAGCGGATCCGTGACTTGGGTCGCGCGGCCTCCACCCACGGGCGGGTCGCCTTGCAGGAACAGCGCCTCGACATCCAAACGGGCCGACATTCCAAGATGCTGGGCGATCAGATCCAGCGTCAGGCCCAATGCCGACATGGCCCCTGCGCATGTGATCACGTTGCCGTCGGTCAGAACGTGCGCGCGCTCCGCCTCGACCGCCAGAAACCGTTCGGTAAACGCATCCAGCACGTCCCAATGTACCGTCGCGCGCTTTCCATCGAGCAGACCGGCCGACGCCAGCAGCCAGGGACCTGTATCCAGTCCCACGACCCGGTTGGTGTGCCGCACGGCATCGCGGAGTTGCCGGCGGGTCCGCGGGGTGTCATGTGCCTCGTGACCATAACTGGCGAGCACGAAGAGGTAATCGACCTTCGCCATCTGCGACACCGCGCTTTTTGCAATCATCTCGATGTCGCTGGAAGATCGCGTCGGGGCGCCGTCGAGGCTCAGCACCGTCCACTCGAACACGGTACTTACCCCAAGCGAATTGGCCGCGCGCAAGGGTTCGATGCAGTTGGCCAGGCACAAGTTGGAAAAACGATCGAAAAGCAGAAAGCCTATCCGTGTACGCGGCGCAGATGATTTTGTCCATTCCGGCATGATTTTTGACTATTATTGCAATATTTTCGAGGTATCCAGCGCACTATGCTGTCGGCACCGAAAGAGGAGCCTGCAATGCCACTTGCCATGAACCGAGAGGTGTTCATCACCTGTGCCGTAACGGGCTCGGGCGGAACCCAAGACAAGAGTCCGCATGTACCGCGCAGCCCGAAAGCGATTGCCGAAAGTGCCATCGCCGCGGCCAGGGCCGGGGCGGCGGTGGTGCATTGTCACGTTCGGGATCCCGAGACCGGTGTGCCATCGCGGGACGTGAAGATGTTCCGCGAGGTGACCGAGCGGATCCGCGATTCCGAGGTCGACGTTGTGCTGAACCTGACCGCCGGAATGGGCGGGGACATGGTGTTCGGCGATGTCGAAAGCCCGCTGCCGCTGAATGAGGCCGGAACCGACATGATCGGCGCGACCGAGCGGGTGGCGCATGTGGCCGAATGCCGCCCGGAGATCTGCACGCTGGATTGCGGCACGATGAACTTTGCCGAGGCCGACTACGTCATGACCAACACGCCGGGCATGTTGACGGCGATGGGCCGGATGATGACGGAACTGGGCGTGAAGCCCGAGATCGAGGCCTTCGACACGGGACATTTGTGGTATGCGAAACAACTGGTTAGCGACGGCGTGCTGGACAGCCCCGCGCTGGTGCAGCTGTGCATGGGCGTGCCGTGGGGCGCGCCGGATGACCTGAACACCTTCATGGCGATGGTCAACAACATCCCCGACGACTGGCACTTCAGCGCGTTCGGACTGGGGCGCAACCAGATGCCTTACGTCGCCGCCTCGGTGCTGGCGGGGGGCAACGTGCGCGTCGGGCTGGAGGACAACCTGATGCTGGACAAGGGCGTGCTGGCCACCAACGAACAGCTTGTCGCGCGGGCGCGCGAGATTATCGAGCGGCTGGGCGCCCGCGTGATCGGGCCCGAGGACGTGCGCAAGAAGCTGGGGCTGACAAAGCGGGCGCCGGTCTGAAAATGGCTGTCGGTATCGCGTCGGTATTTGGGTGGCATCGCGTCGGTGTCGTTTGCGCCTGCCGGACAACCCGGCCATGAGCCGCCGCGTGGTCATCACCGCCGGGGCCTCGGGCATCGGCAAGCGGCTGACCGAGCGGTTCCTGGCCGAGGGCGACCGCGTGGCGATCTGCGACGCCGACCCGGTGGCGGTGGCCGCTGTGGCCGAGGCCAACCCGTCGCTGATCGCGCATGAGGCCGATGTCACCAACGAAGCCGAGATGGACGCTTTCCTCGGCCAGGTCGAAGGCGAATGGGGCGGGGCCGACGTGGTCTGCGCCAATGCCGGGACGGGCGGTCAGGCGGGACTGATCGAGGACCTGGACTATGACGCGTGGCAGCAGTGCATCGCGGTCAACCTGCACGGCTCGTTCCTGACCTGCCGCTGGGCCGCGCGGGTGATGCGGGCGCAGGGCGCGGGGCTGATCGTGCTGACGACCTCGACAGCGGGGCAATGGGGCTATCCCTATCGCTCGCCCTATTCCTCGGCCAAATGGGCGCTGGTGGGCCTGACCAAGACACTGGCGATGGAGCTGGGCCCGGCGGGCGTGCGGGTGAACGCCATCGCCCCCGGCGCGGTGGAAGGCGACCGGATGGATCGCGTCGTGGCAATGGAGGCCGCCGCCAGCGGCAAGACCGAGGACGAAGTGCGCGCGCAATACGTCAGGGGCGTCAGCCTGCGCAGTTGGGTCACCGCCGATGACCTTGCCGACATGGTGCTGTTTCTCGCATCGCCGGGCGCGTCCAAGATATCGGGGCAGGTGATGGCGGTGGACGGCCACACCGAAACGCTGGTGCCATGACCATGTGCCCTATCCGGACCGCACCACGCGGCACAGGAAGCAGTTGTTCGACGCGCTGCGAATATCGACGAACGCGATCTGCGGGTTCTCCAGCAGCCGTGTTGCGTAGGCCCGGATATCCGGTGTCGGCGTCACCTGCCCCGTGCCGGGGCATATCCGTTCGTCCGCCGTGTAGCCCCGGACGATATAGGCCGGTGCCGCAAGCATCGGCGGCAACGCGTCTGACCGCGAGGCCGCCTCGCAGTCTTCGGCACACAGGAAGATCGGCCCGGTCTCGGTGTATGGGTTCAGCCCCCGGAACGGCCGCCATGCCAACACGAGATAACGCTGCCCGTCCGGAACGTTCCGCAGGCAGTGACGGCAAGGGACTCCCACGCCGTCGGACACCAGCGCCGCGATGGGCTGACTGTAAATGTCGCGCAGGGTTCCGCGCAGGTGCCGCACCTGATCGGTCGGCAGAGGTTGAAACTGGATGCTCATCATGTGTCTCCTTTACCAAGGGCAGTCTTGCCACGTTCGGCGGGCCGAACGACCCGGATTTTGCGGAAAGGAACGCGCGATGCTGAGATACGTGACCGGAGCAGGCATCGGCTTGCTGATGCTGGCGGGCTGCGCGAACGGGCCCATGGCCCCGGACAGATCATTCCGCGACACGGGTCAGCCACTGTCGGTGACGACGCGCGGCAACGGGATGCAGGATATGGGCGGGCCGTGGTTCGTGCGCGGGTATTTTCCCGGCGATGGCGGGCTGGCGATGGTGACCCTTGTGCCGGACCTGCGCGGACAGCAGGCGGTGGAGTTCCGCACCGAGGCCTGCCTTTTGTCCGGCGACTGCGAGACGGACACCGAGATATGGCTTGCCAAACCGCTGGGGCAGAACCGCTGGCAACTGAATCGCGAGGGCGAAGCGCCGCGGCAGATGTGGGTCGTGTGGGTGGATGACGATTTCCGCACGGCGGCGATCAGGGACGCCCGATGGCAGCTATGGCTGGATCCTCGACCGTCGCCCCGAAGGCGGGGCGGACCGGCTGCGGGCGGCGGCGGAGATCCTGAATTTCAACGGCTATGACACCTCGCGGATCAAGCTGAGATGACGAAGGGAACGACGATGACGAAAAGGGCGGCAATCATCGGTGGCGGCGTGATCGGCGGCGGCTGGGCCGCGCGGTTCCTGCTGAACGGCTGGGATGTGGCCGTGTTCGACCCCGACCCGCAAGCCGAGCGCAAGGTGGGCGAGGTTCTGGACAATGCGCGCGGCGCGTTGCCGATGCTCTATGACTGTGCCCTGCCCGCCGAGGGCAAGCTGAGCTTTCACGGCTCGATTGCCGAGGCGGTCGAGGGCGCGGACTGGATCCAGGAAAGTGTGAGCGAGCGGCTGGACCTGAAGCACAAGGTCTTTGCCGAGATTCAGGCCGCGGCACCCGGCGTGCCCATTGGCTCGTCGACCAGCGGCTTCAAACCGTCCGAATTGCAGGACGGTGCTGCCGATCCGTCGACCATCATGGTCACGCACCCGTTCAACCCGGTCTACCTGCTGCCGCTGATCGAGGTGGTGCCGTCCGAGGCCACGGCGCCCGCGATGGTCGAGGCGGCCAAGGCGGTGCTGACCGAGGTGGGGCTTTATCCGCTGCATGTGCGCAAGGAGATCGACGCGCATATCGCGGACCGCTTTCTAGAGGCCGTCTGGCGCGAGGCGCTATGGCTGGTCAAGGACGGGATCGCCACGACCGAGGAGATCGACAACGCCATCCGCTATGGATTTGGTCTGCGCTGGGGGCAGATGGGACTGTTCGAGACCTACCGCGTGGCCGGCGGCGAGGCCGGGATGCGGCACTTCATGGCGCAGTTCGGCCCGGCGCTCAGCTGGCCGTGGACCAAGCTGATGGACGTGCCCGAATTCACGCCCGAACTGGTGGACCTGATCGCGGACCAGTCCGACGCGCAGTCCGGGCACCTCACGATCCGTGAACTGGAACGCAAGCGCGACCGCAACCTGATCGCCATGATGCGCGCACTGAAACAACAGGGCAACGCGGCGGGCCGTCTTATCGCCAACCATCAGCGCATGCTGATGCAAACCCCGGCCGAGGCGGTGCCGCTGGTCAGCCAGGACCGCATCGTGCCGGTCGACTGGACCGACATCAACGGCCACATGAACGAGGGCCGCTACGGCCAGATCTTCAGCGATGCCGCCGAGGGCGTGATGGCGGTTGCGGGCGCCGACGAACGCTATGTGACAGAGCGGGGCCTCAGCTATTTCACCGTCGAGACCACGATCAAGTACCTGGCTGAGACCCATGCCGGTGAAGCCGTGATCGTGGAAAGCCGCGTGACCGAAGGCGGCGGCAAGAAGCTGCGCTGTTTCCACGAAATGAAGCGCAAGAGCGACGGCGAAGTCATGGCCACCTGCGACCAGCTGATGCTGCATGTGAGCCTGGAGACCCGGCGCACCTGTGAGCCGCCCGAGGATGTGGCGGACAAGGTGGCGGCGCTGGTCGCCCTGCACGCAAAGGAGTGAGACCATGCATTTCGGATTGACGGACGAGCAGGAAATGATCGTGTCGACGGTGCGCAGCTTCGTCGAAAACGAAATCTATCCTCACGAGGAACTGGTCGAGCGCACCGGAGAGGTTGCGCCGGAAGTGGCCCGCGAGATCAAGCGCAAGTGCATGGATCTTGGCTTTTACGCCTGCAACTTTCCCGAGGAGGTTGGCGGCGCGGGCCTTGGCCATGTGGATTTCGCGCTGGTCGAGCGGGAACTGGGGCGCGGATCCATGGCGCTGACGCATTTCTTCGGTCGGCCGCAGAACATCCTGATGGCCTGCGAGGGCGAGCAGCGCGAACGCTATCTGCTGCCTGCGGTACGGGGCGAGCGGATGGATGCGCTGGCGATGACCGAGCCCGATGCCGGGTCGGACGTGCGGGGGATGAAGTGCTTTGCCAGGCGCGACGGTGGCGACTGGGTGGTGAACGGCACCAAGCATTTCATCTCGGGCGCGGATCATGCCGATTTCATCATCGTCTTCATCGCCACGGGCGAGGACGACACCCCGAAAGGCCCCAAGAAGCGCATCACCGCCTTCCTGGTGGATCGCGGCACGCCGGGCTTTACCATCCGCGACGGCTACAAGTCGGTCAGCCACCGGGGCTACAAGAACATGATCCTCGAGTTCGACGACTGCCGCCTGCCCGATGCCCAGGTGCTGGGCGAGGTCGATGGCGGGTTCGCGGTGATGAACGAATGGCTTTACGCCACTCGGATCACAGTGGCGACGATGAGCGTGGGGCGCGCGCGGCGGGTCTTCGACTATGCCCTGAACTACGCCGCCGAGCGCCGCCAGTTCGGCCAGCGTATCGGCAAATTCCAGGGTGTGAGTTTCCAGGTCGCCGACATGATCACCGAGATCGACGCCGCCGACTGGCTGACGCTCGCCTCGGCCTGGCGGCTGGACCAGGGCCTGCCGGCGAACCGCGAGATCGCCTCGGCCAAGCTTTATGCCAGCGAGATGCTGGCGCGGGTGACGGACGCTACGTTGCAGATCTTCGGCGGCATGGGGCTGATGGACGACTTCCCCATCGAGCGGTTCTGGCGTGACGCGCGGGTCGAGCGGATCTGGGACGGGACCTCGGAAATCCAGCGCCATATCATCAGCCGCGAGCTTTTGCGGCCCCTGGGGGCGTAAGAGATTAATGCCTTCGGCGAGGATATTTACGGCCAGAGGAAAAGGGGGGAGCCTGCAAAGCTCCCCCCGGGAAAAGGCGTCGCCTCTTCCCCTGGCACGGTCATCGGCGTCCCCGCCTGTACCGCACATGCAGTGTGGCAAACCTCGGTTAATAGTCCGTAACTTCCTCTGGCGAAAAATATCCCCGCCGGAGGCAAGAAACTCTTTGACACAGCGACCAGCCCCATGCGCCACCTGAGCCGCCTTTTCCAGCCCAGGTCGATTGCCGTCATTGGCGGCGGTGCGTGGTGCAAGAGCGTGGTGGAACAATGCCTCAAGATGGGCTTTGCCGGGCCGGTCTGGCCGGTCCATCCGACCAGGGCCGAGATCGCGGGACAGCCTGCCCGGGCGCGGCTGGAAGATCTGCCCGAACCGCCAGATGCGGTTTTCATCGGGGTGAACCGGCACGCCACGGTGGACGTCGTGCGGCAGTTGCGTGCGATGGGTGCAGGCGGGGCGGTCTGTTTTGCAAGTGGCTTCAGCGAGGCGCAGGCCGAAACCGGCGACGGGGCCGACCTTCAGGCTGCCTTGCTGGAGGCGGCAGGCGCCATGCCGATCCTCGGGCCGAACTGCTATGGCTTCATCAACTACCTCGACGGCGCCCTGCTCTGGCCGGATCAGCATGGCGGCGCGCGTGTCGAGACCGGCGTGGCCGTGCTCACCCAAAGTTCCAACATGGCCATCAACATCTCAATGCAGTCGCGCGGCCTGCCGCTGGCCTATGTGACCACCGCAGGCAACCAGGCGCAGACCGGACTGGCCGAGCTTGGGATGGCGCTGCTCAACGACGACCGGGTTACCGTTCTGGCGCTTCATGTCGAAGGCGTGGGTGACGTGGCGGCGTTCGAGGCATTGGCGCGGACAGCACGACAGCTGGGCAAGCCGATCGTGGTATTAAAGGCCGGGAAATCGGCACGGGCGCGGGCGGCGGCGGTGTCGCACACAGCGTCGCTGGCAGGCAGCGATGCCGGGGCGCGGGCGCTGCTGAAACGCCTGGGGATCGCGCAGGTCGACAGCCTGCCGGCCCTTCTGGAGACGGCGAAGCTCTTGCATTTCGCCGGTCCGTTGCCGGGCACGTCGCTTGCCTCCCTCTCCTGCTCGGGCGGCGAGGCCAGCCTGATGGCCGACAGTGCAGAGGAAAGAGGTGTGCAGTTCCCGGATCTGACGGCTGCGCAAGTCACCCGTTTGCGCGAGATTCTGGGAGCCATGGTGGCGCTGGCCAACCCATTGGATTACCACACCTTTATCTGGAACGATGCGGAACGCATGGCGCAGGTCTTTGCCACGATGCAGCGCGGCGCGGCCGATCTGACCTGCGTGATCATCGACTTCCCGCGCACGGATCGTTGCAACCCGGCCGCATGGGACTGCGTGTTCGCGGCCGGTGCGGCGGCAGTGGCGGAAACCGGAAAACCGCTTGTGCTGGTGTCGACCCTGCCGGAACTGCTGCCCGAGGACATGGCGGTGCGGGCCGTGGCCGGGGGCATGATCCCGATGCAGGGGCTCGACGATTTCCTGACCGCGCTGGAAGCCGCGGGATTCGTCAGGAACGCCGGCCCGCCGCCGCCGCCGGCCTTGCAGGTGACGCCGGTCGGGGCCACCGTGGTTCTGGATGAGGTCGAGGCCAAGCGGCAATTGGCCGAGGCCGGGCTGGACGTGCCGCGCTCGTGTTCCGCCGATACGGTGGACGACGCCGTGGCGGCGGCCGGGGAGGTTGGGTTTCCCGTGGTGCTGAAAGGCACAGGCGCGGCCCACAAGACCGAGGCGGGGCTTGTCGCGCTTGGCCTGAAGAGTGCCTGTGAGGTCGAGGCGGCGGCGCGACGGATGGCCTGCAAGGACTACCTCGTGGAAGAGATGATCGGTGGTGGCGTGGCCGAACTGTTGCTGGGCGTGGTACGGGACCCGGCACATGGGTTCGTGATGACATTGGGGGCCGGGGGCACGCTGACGGAGATACTGCGGGACACGGTCTCGATCTTGTTGCCGGTCTCGGAGACCGAGATCGCCGAGGCGCTGGCAGGGTTGAAGATCGCGCCGGTCCTGCAAGGGTATCGGGGCCAGCCCGGCGTGGACGAGGCAGCGGTCATTCGGGCGGCGATGGGTCTGCAGGACCATGTTGCGGCGCATCGTGAAACGTTGGAGGAAATCGAGGTCAATCCGCTGATCTGCACGCAGACGCGCGCGGTCGTGGCGGATGCCTTGATACGGCAAGGAGAACAAGATGACGGATAATCCGGTAAGGACAGAAAGACGCGGCCATGTTCTGGAGGTGACCCTGGACAGGCCCAAGGCCAATGCGATCGACCTGGCGACCAGCCGGATCATGGGCGACGTGTTCAAGGAGTTCCGCGACGATCCGGAGTTGCGCGTGGCGCTGATCACCGGGGCGGGCGAGAAGTTCTTCTGCCCTGGCTGGGATCTCAAGTCGGCCGCCGAGGGTGATGCCGTGGATGACGATTACGGGGTCGGCGGGTTCGGGGGCTTGCAGGAGATGCGCGCGATGAACAAACCGATCATCGCGGCGGTGAACGGCATCTGTTGCGGCGGTGGTCTGGAATGGGCGCTGAGCGCGGACATCATCCTGGCCGCCGATCACGCGCAGTTCGCCCTGCCCGAGATCCGCTCGGGCACGGTCGCTGACGCGGCCAGCGTGAAGCTGCCCAAGCGCATCCCCTATCACATCGCGATGGAAATGCTTCTGACCGGGCGCTGGATCGACGCCGAGGAGGCCGCGCGGTGGGGTCTGATCAACCAGATCCATCCCGGCGATCAGCTGATGACCAAGGCGCGGGAGATGGCCGACCTCTTGGCCGGCGGGCCGCCGCTGGTCTATGCGGCGATCAAGGAGATCGTGCGCGAGGCCGAGGCGATGACGTTCCAGGACGCGATGAACCGGATCACGCGGCGGCAGTTCGAGAGTGTCGATGTGCTTTACGATTCCGAGGATCAGCTGGAAGGGGCCAAGGCCTTTGCCGAAAAGCGCGACCCGGTGTGGAAGGGGCGCTGAGCGCGGCAGCGGGCACCTGAAAATTCGGAGGATTTTCTGGCGCGCGGAGTTCGGACCGCGCGCCGGCTTCGTCAGTTGGTGATGATCTCGGGGCCCATGAAGGTGTTGGGCAGGAAGGTCGAGATCCAGGGAATGTAGGTCACCATGATGAGGAACACGAAAAGCACGGCCAGAAACGGCAGGGCCGCGCGCACCACGTTCATCATGGGCATTCCCGCCACGCCCGAGGTGACGAAGAGGTTCAGGCCCACGGGCGGCGTGATCATCCCGATTTCCATGTTCACCACCATGATGATCCCGAGGTGAATGGGATCGATGCCAAGCTCGATGGCGATGGGGAACACCAGCGGGGCCACGATGACCAGCAGGCCCGACGGCTCCATGAACTGGCCGCCGATGAGCAGGATCACGTTGACCATCACCAGGAACATCACCGGGCCGAGGCCCGCGGCCAGCATGCTTTCGGCGATGGCCTGGGGGATCTGTTCGTCGGTCAGCACATGCTTGAGGAGAAGCGCGTTGGCGATGATGAACATCAGCGTGATCGTCAGCTTCGCGCCCTCGAAGACGGTGTTCACCGTGTCGCGGTGCCAGAAGGCCGTTACCAGCGCCCAGGGCTTTTGCAGCAGTGTCGCGGGGCGCGGAGCCTCGGCGGCGTTGACACTGCGTTCGCCCATGGCGCCGGTGTATGTTTCTTCTTCGGACGGTGCCGCGAGGGGGCCCATGTCGCGGTAGATGAAGCAGGCCACCAGGAAGGCATAGACGGCGGCGACGGCGGCGGCCTCGGTCGGGGTGAAGGCACCGGGCTGCCAGTAGATCAGGCTGCCTTCGCCAGTGAGGTTGACCCATGGGTGGCCATAGATGCCGCCCATGATGATCCCGATCAGCAGGAGGCCCCAGAAGGCGTCGCGGAAGCTGTCCCAGATCTCGACCCAGCCTTTCCACTCGCCGGCCGGCATGTTGCGGATGCGGGCCATGACGTAGATCGTGATCATCAGCATCGTGCCGGCCAGCAGGCCGGGGATGACGCCGGCGAGGAACATGCGGCCCACGGAGACGTCGGTGGCCGAGGCATAGACGACCATCACGATGGAGGGCGGAATGAGGATGCCGAGCGTGCCGGCGTTGCAGATCACCCCGGCGGCGAAGTCCTTGGTATAGCCGACCTGCCGCATGGCGGCGATCACGATGGTGCCGATGGCGACCACGGTGGCGGGCGACGAGCCCGAGAGCGCGGCGAAAATCATGCAGGCCAGAACCCCCGCGATGGCGAGACCGCCCTTGAGGTGGCCCACGCAGGCGATGGAGAAACGGATGATCCGTTTCGCCACGCCGCCCGTGGACATGAAGCTGGAGGCGAGGATGAAGAACGGGATGGCCAGAAGTGTGTAGTGTTCGGCCATCGCGTCATAGAGCGACTTGGCCACGGCGCCGATGGAGGTGTTCGAGAACATCAGCTGGAACACGATCGAGGAGAACCCGAGCGAGACCGCGATCGGCACGCCGATCAGCAGCAGGCCGATGATCATGATGAAGAGAAATGCGACTTCCATGGTCTCAGCCCCTGTTCACGTTTTCGCCACGGGCAAGCTTGTCGGCGGCGGTTTCCACCGCGTCCTCGGCCTCGTGACTGGTGATGATCCGCTGGCGCGTGCCGCGAAGGACGCCCAAGGTGGCCTGAACCACACGAAAGAGAAGCAGCGCCGCGCCAATGGGCAGGATCAGGTAGGGGATCACACGCGGCAGGTAGTCGTATTCCTCGACCACGCGGGTGTCGCCGTCCATGTACCAGTTGAAGGTATTTTCAAGAAATTCCTTGCCGAAGGGGATCGGCACCGGGCGCACCACGGCATATCCCTGGTCGCGCGCTTCCTCGAAACCGGTGGGGAACCAGCGGCCCGATGTGGGATCGAGGTTCGAGAATGGCGCCCAGAAATCGTAGGCGCCCTTGAGCAGAAGAAAGGCATAGGCGACGCAGACGACGCAGGCGATGATCGCCATACCGCGCTTGAGACCGCCGCTAACCATGTTGACGATGGCGTCCACGCCCAGGTGTGCGGTGACCTTGAACCCGTAGGAAATGCCGAAGAGAACCAGCCAGGCAAAGAGGATTTCCACCACTTCCTGCCCCCAGAGCAGGCTTTCGGCGAAGCCGTAGCGCAACACGACGTTGGCGAAGGTGATCAGGGTCATCGCGCCCAGGATCAGAGCGATGAAGATTTCCTCGGCGCGGTGAACGAAGCGTCCGACCGGGCCCGATGGTGTGTATCCGCTCACGCTCATGGCGTTTCCCTCCGGATCATGTGGGGTAAGGCGGTGCAGGGTCCGGCGGCACGCGGGGTGCCGCCGGTATCCGGCGCAGCGGGCGCGGTCGGGCCTCAGAGAAGCCGCAGGCGCGCGCCCGCTTGGCCCTGCGTCAGCTGCCGCTGTTGTGAGACTGGGCCGCGTCGATGTTGTCCTGGCCCACATCCTCGACGAACTGGTCCCAGACCGGGCGCATCGCGTCGACCCAGGCCTGACGCTGTTCGGCGCTCAGCTCGCGCACCTCGCCGCCGGCGTCGATGATCGCCTGGCGGTTTTCCTGGTTCACGCTGTAGCTTTCGGCGTTCCGGGTCTGCGTCACTTCGCTGACGATGGTCATGAACTGATCGCGCACATCGGGCTCAAGCGAGTCCAGCCAGTCGCTGGAGGTGACCAGCAGGTAATCGATGATGCCGTGGTTGGTCTCGGTGATGCCGTCCTGCACCTCGAAGAACTTCTGACCGTAGATGTTGGACCAAGTGTTTTCCTGACCGTCGACAACGCCGGTTTGCAGCGCACCGTAGACTTCGGAGAAGGCCATCGGCTGCGGCGAGGCACCCAGGGCTTCCATCTGTGCGACCAGAACGTCGGAGGTCTGCACGCGGAACTTCAGGCCCTCGGCATCCGACGGCTCGATCAGCGGCACGTTGGCCGAGAACTGTTTCATGCCGTTGTGCCAGAAGGCCAGACCCTGCAGGCCTCGGCGCTGCATGGAATCGAGCATGTCCTGGCCCGCGTCGGAGGCCTGGAAGCTGTCGACGGCGTCGATGTTCTTGAACATGAAAGGCAGGTCGAAGATGCGGAACACCTTGGTGAAGTTCTCGAACTTCGACAGCGACGGCGCGGCCAGCTGGACATCGCCCTGAAGCATCGCCTCGAGCACCTGGTCATCGTTGTAGAGCGTGGAGTTGGGGAACACCTCCATGCACATCGTGCCGTCCATTTCCTCGTTGACGCGCTCTTGGAGCAGCGAGGCGGCGATGCCCTTGGGGTGCCGGTCGGTGTTGGTGACGTGGCTGAACTTTACGACGATTTCGCCATCGTCGCAGGCCGCGCTCACGGCGCCGGCAGACACGGTCAGTGCGAGTGCCGCGGTTGCGGCAGACAGAAATTTCATGCTCTCTCCTCCCAAATTAGAGACAGGTTTGGATACCATACGGTATTGCGAGGCCAGAATGGCGATTGGTTGGAATGCCTCAAGCTGAATCTACGGCCGATGTGGCGAATCAGGATATCATTAATGTTTTCCGACGCTTGAATGACTCGAATCACCTGCGCCGAGAAACTCTGCCAAACGTCTGTGCGGAATCCCGCACGCGCTTTGCGTAACCTGTGCGGATTTCCGCACAAACCGGGTCTGCGACGTGCCGATCATCTCGCCCGGCCAGCGCGGTGATCAGGTGATTGCGGTGGCAACGCTCAGCCGTCGCCGCGCCGATAGTCCTCGGGCTTGATGCCGTAGCGGGCAAGCTTGTCATAGAACGTCTTGCGCGGCAGCTTCAGCGCCTTCGCGGCCTCGGATGCGCGGCCGTTCTGGCGACCGAGCGCGGCGATCAGAAGCGAGCGCTCGACCTGGGCCATCTGCTCGGACAGGCCAAGATCGGCGGCGCGGGTGACCTCATCCGGCATCCCGAGGACAAAGCGCATGGCGGCACTCATCAGCGAGCGGGCGTTGCCGGGCCAGTCCTGGGCCATCAGGCGGGCGAGGTGATCGGGCGCGATATCCGGCGCGGCGATGCCAGACTGCTCGGCCGCCTGGGCCACGTAGTGCCGGAAAAGAACGGGAATGTCCTCGGGTCGCTCGGACAGGGCCGGGATGCGCACCGGTGCCACGTCCAGCCGGTAGTAAAGCTCGGGGTAAAAGCGCCCCTCCTCGGCGGCCACGGCTAGATCCGTCGTGGTGCCTGCGATGAGGCGGGCCTCCGCGCCTTCCTCCAGCCGGTCCAGCAGGGCGTGCTGCGCGTGCGGGGGCAGCCCGGTGATCTCTTCGATGAAAAGGCTGCCACCGCGGGCCGAGGCCAGAGCATCGTCGAGGGCGGCGACATCGAGCGCCGCCGCTGGCTGTTTGACGTAAGGCCCGCGGCCCGCGGGCGTCATCAGGTGCACCACCTCCGCCACCTTGGAGATCCCCGCGCCGGGAGGGCCGGTGACCAGCACGTCGGCCCCCATGGCCGCCACGCGGCGCACGCGTTCGCGCAGGTTGTCGGCCAGTTCGGAGGTGCCGAAAAGCATGCGCGCCGCCGCATCGCCCGTCTCGAGCTGGCGCTTCAGGCGCCGGTTTTCCAGCACCAGCGACCGGGTCTGCAGGGCGCGGGTCAGCACGGTCAGCAGGGCATCGGGCGCGCAGGGCTTTTCGAGAAAATCGAACGCGCCCTGTCCCATCGCGCGGACCGCCATGGGAATATCGCCCTCGCCGGTCAGCAGGATGACCGGCAGTTCGGCGTCGGTCTTGCGGGTGTAATCCAGAAGATAGAAGCCATCGCGGCCCGGCATCCGGATGTCCGACAGGATGACGCCGGGAAAGTCGGGGGTGATGTGATCCTTGGCCTCGATGAACGAGCCGGCGACGCGCGGAGAAAGGCGGTTGAGCTCCAGCGTCTGGGCCAGCGCCTCGCGGACGGCCGCATCGTCATCCACGATGAGTATATCGGTTTTCATGCCGCGACCTCGTCCTGCCAGGGATCCAGTTCGATGCGAAAGATCGCGCCGCCATCCGCCGCGTTGCTGCCGCTGATGCGGCCGCCGAAGCTTTCGACCAGGCCGTAGGAGATGGAAAGACCGAGACCCAGGCCATCCTCGCCGCCGACTTCCTTGGTGGTGTAGAACGGCTCGAATATCTTGGCGGGGTCGGAGATGCCCGGCCCGGTGTCGCGTACCGTCACGGTGGGGCGAATGCCGGGCACGAGCAAGACCTCGATATGTTTGTCCGATTGTCCGGCCATGGCGTCGATCGCGTTGTTGATCAGGTTGACAAAGACCTGACCCAGCCGCACCTCGCCGGCGCGGACATGGACGGGAAACTCCGGCCGGTGCCACGACAGCGCGACGCCTTCGTGATCGAGGCGCTGTTCGGTCAGCTCGACCGCGGTGTCGATCACGCTTCCCAGATCGACCTTGCCCGCAGGTTCGGCCTCGTTCCGGGCAAAGGCGCGCAGGTTCCGGATGATCCGCGCGGCGCGTCCGGCAAGGTCGGAAATTCGGCTGAAGTTGTCCCGCGCGGGCCGCGCCTGCCCGGCGTCGAGAAACGACGCGCCGTTATCCGCGAATTGCTGGATCGCCATCAGGGGCTGGTTGAGCTCGTGGCTGATGCCCGCCGACATCTGGCCCAACGCGCCAAGCTTGCCGGCCTGGACCAGATCCTCCTGGGCGCGGGTCAGGGCCGCCTCGGCCTCCATCCGCTCGGCCACCTCGCGGCGCAGGGCGACATTGGTCTGCGACAGTTCCGCCGTGCGGTCGGCCACGCGCGCCTCGAGCTGGGCGTTGGAGATGGCGAGCGCGCGGCGACGCTCGGCCAGAAGCAGCAGCACAGCACCGAAGGCAAGACAGGTTGCCGCGAAGAAGGCCGCTTGCAGGCCGGCCATGCGGGACACGGGCGCGGCGTCCATCAGGGCATGTCCGGTCATTCCGATCACCGGCTTGGGGCTGGCAAGGTGCAAGGCCTGCTCGGGCAGGTAGCTGCCATGATCGAGCGTCCAGATATCCCGATCGCCGCGCGTCGTGTCGGGCGCAGGTGCATCGGCGTCGGGTGCGGCCAGCCCGGCCGCGCCCGACCGGAGGCGCCAGCCCAGAATTTCCGCACGATTTGAAAGAAAGACGCGGCCCTCGTGGTCGGTAAAGAACACGACGGGCTGGCCGCCGATCCAGCCCCACTCGATTTCATCGATGTCGACGACGGCGATGAGGCTGCCTCGGATTGTGCCGTTTTCCGCGAAGGATGGCGCGGCATAGGCATAGACGCGGCGCCCGTCGGGCCCGAGCCTGCCGAAGAAGGAGCCCAGCGCGCCGTGCATGGCGCGGCCGAAATAGCTGCTGCCCGAGGGGTCGAGCGTGACCTCGCCGGCCTCTGCCAGCACCGTGCCCGTGGCATCGGCGAAGATCAGCGCCGCGGCGCCGCTTTTGTCGACGGCCTCCTGCAACAATTGCGTGGCCGCGGGAGTATCGGGGGTGTCCGTTGTCAGCGCCGCGAGGTCGGGGTGGTCCGACATGAGCACGGCCAGTTCGCGGAAACGGCGCATCTCTCCGGTAAAACGGTCGGCCGCAAGCGCCAGATCGGCGCGGCCCTGTTTGGACAGCTGGGTCAGACCCTGACCGTAGCCGTATCGCCAGACGGTCGCCGCAGCCGCGGTGACCGCAAGCAGGAACAGGGCGATGACAACCCACCGGGCGCGAAGAAGCGACAACATGGCAGATAGATAGCAAGCCTGTCCCCCGCTTGACCAGATAAAGGATAACGGGCGGAAGGGTCAGGCGCCGCCATCCGCCCCGGGCAGGTCGAACCGCACGCTCAGGCCGCGCGGCGCTTCCGTTGGGATGATCGCGATCTCGCCCCCCAGGCTGCGCACGACCTTGCGCGCGATGGCGAGGCCGACGCCGGAATGGCCCGTCTCGCTTTTGGGCCGCAGGGTCGCGAGCGGTTTGAACACGGCGGTCCAGTGAGCCGGAGCAATGCCGGGACCATCGTCGGAGACGGTGACCTGCACGCGATCGTGCCACGTGCGGGCCACGATCCGCAGGTTGCCGAAGTCACGATCGTGATGCGCGGCGGCGTTGCCGAGAATTGCATCGAAAAGTCTGTTCAGATCGTTCAGCGGCCCCTTCACGTGCAGACCGCCGCATTCGGTATCACAGGTCAGCCTGGGGGTGGCCGGCAGGCGGGTGCACGCGCCGGTCACCAGCGCCTCAAGGTCGTGCGCGGCGGGCGGGTCGGCCAGGCGCGCCACACGGGACAGCTCTGTCAGGGCAGTGAGCGTATCGTCCAGCCGATGCGCGTAGTCGCGCAGCATGGCGAGGTTGTCCGCGGCGTCGGCAGACAGGACAATCCTCTGCGCCGCGAGATCCTCCCCGATCCAGTCGGGGATGGTACGCATGGCCCGGGCGAATGCCTTGAGGTCATGCGTCATGATATAGAGGAATTCCTCGGCCTCCTGCACCGGGCCCTGGCTGTTCGAGGTGAACGGACGTGACACGTATCTCCTCTCTTTCCTTGGTTGTTCGCGCAACCGCAAGCCTCGCAGAGGCGGGTTTCCAACCAGTGAACACCGCTGCCGGGCAAGCGGAACAATCGTTTAAAATCCGCGGCAACGGAAGCAGCGCCGGTAACATATTGGTAAGGCTCGCGCCTCTAGCATCAGCTTACGATTTCCGGGTGTTTTCGTGAGAAAGGTTATGACATGGCGTCTATTTCCCCCATCCCCAAGGAACCGATGGTCGCTCAGGCGCTTCCCGCAACCTGCCTGAACGGCGGTCGGCGCGGCGACTGCTTTGACGTGCTTATCCTCGACGACGATCCGTTCGATCAAAAGAGGCTGGCGCGCACGCTGGACGCCACCGGAATGCCCGTGAGCGCGGTCAGCGCCGCAACGATCGGCGAATTCGGCGCGGCCCTTGACGCCGGCAGTTTCGATGTCGTCCTGATCGACTATATGCTGCCGGACAGCGATGGTCTGACGGCGCAGAAAATGGTGCAGAGCCACCCGACGAACTTTGCCGCCGCGGTGGTGATGATGTCGAACCGGATGCGCACCGACGTGGCGATCGAGTCGATCAAGCAGGGGTCGCTGGATTGTCTCGACAAGGGCGAGTTGAATATCGACAAGCTGCGCGAACTGATGATGGCGTCGGTCAAGGTGCTGGCGGAAACCTCCCGGCACTGGATCGGCGAACTTCTGGCGCAGCAGCGGACGCTGATCGCGCAGGATGTCGCCAAGCTTGTACGCGACGAGATGGAGTTCGGGCGTTTGATCGACACGATCGACAAGCGCATCCTGGACATGCTGGCGGCACGCGGGCTGACCCTGGCGGACCGTTGGGATGCCGAGGGTGTCCTGGACCCGGACCCGCCCTTCGCGTTTCGCTAGATCTGTCGCGGGCAGACACCCGTTGCCAAGCTGCCCTTGGTCGGCAAGACTGTCCCCCGGTAATCGCGACGGAGGAAGATCATGGCTGCAAACGAACCACCGGTGTGTGATTTCAATTGGCCCGCCCCGGATTTCCGGCTGCCGGCCACCGACGGACGGACCTACACCTGGGACGAGATTGCGGGTCCGCGCGGCACTCTGATCATGTTCATCTGCAATCACTGTCCCTACGTTCTGGCGGTGCTGGACAGGATCGTGCGCGACGCGAAGGACTTGCAGGACCTTGGCATCGGGGTCGCGGCAATCTGCTCCAACGACGCCAAGACCTATCCTGACGACAGTTTCGAGAACATGATCAAGTTGGCCGAGAAGGCCGGCCTGCCGTTTCCCTATCTGCATGACGAGGATCAGTCGGTGGCACGGGCCTATCACGCCGCCTGCACGCCGGATTTCTTTGGCTTCGACGCGGACGGCGGGCTGCAATATCGCGGGCGGCTGGACGCATCGCGCATGAAACCCGCGCCCAAGGACGCGCCGCGCGAACTTTTTGACGCGATGAAGCAGGTGGCGGAAACCGGCGAGGGACCGCGCGATCAGGTCGCCTCGGTCGGGTGCTCGATCAAATGGAAACCGGCGGCGTAAGGGACGACGCTTGCGCGGCTCGAAACATTCTCACATATTCTTATAAGAGAATTTTCGGGAGGGATACCATGCGATTGACCCGACGCCGCCTGATGGCGACCGCTGCGGCCCTGCCGCTTGCCGCAGCCTTGCCGCGCTGGAGCCTTGCGGAGATGTCGCTGGGCGATGCGACGGTCACGACCGTCAGCGACGGCAACCTGGTGCTGCCGGGCGACTTCGTCTTCGAGCCGATGCCGCAGGACAAGCTGCTGCCGATCCTCGAGGCCACCGGCCAGAGCCGCGACGAACTGCGCCCCGAATGCAACCTGACGCTTTACCGCGATGGTACCAATACCGTGTTGTTCGATGCCGGCGCAGGGCCGAACTTCATGCCGAGCGCGGGCGAGTTGCCGGCCAGCCTCGATGCCGCCGGACTTGCGCCCGAGGACATCACGCACGTGGTATTCACCCATGCGCATCCCGATCACATCTGGGGGGTCCTGGATGATTTCGGAGACCTTCTTTTCCCGCAGGCGGTGCACATGATGGGCCGCGCGGAGTGGGATTACTGGTGGGACCCCGAAACCGTGAACACGATAGGCAAGGCGCGCGCCGCGTTCGCCGTGGGCGCGAAGAACCGGATGGAGGCGATCGAGGATCTGGTCGAGCTTTTCGATGATGGCGAGGAGGTGCTGCCGGGTATCGCCGCCGTTTCGACGCCCGGCCACACGCCCGGCCACATGAGTTTCGAGCTGCGCCGCGGGTCTGAGGCGGCGATGGTCGTTGGCGATGCGATCGTCAATCATCACGTGGCCTTCGCCCGGCCCGAATGGCCCAGCGGATCGGACCAGAACCCGGAGCAGGCGGTGGCGACCCGCAAGGCCCTGCTGGATCGGCTGGTTGCCGATGACATGACCCTGATAGGGTTTCACCTGCCGGAAGGCGGCGTCGGCCGGGCCGAGGCGACCGAATCCGGGTATCGGTTCGTCGAAATGGACGTGTGAGGCACCCCGGCGGCGTCGGGACCGGCTTTACTCGGCGGGAACGGCGGCCCCGCGCGGCGAGAGGACAGCGCGCGCCGCGACCGCGCCCAGCACGATGAAGCCAAGCGCCAGCAGGGCGGCGATGCTGAGGTTCGCCCCGCCGCTGAGGCCCGCGCCGATGGTGCAGCCCCCGGCCAGCACACCGCCGAAGCCCATGAGTACCGCGCCGGCGCTGTAGCGCAGCGTCTGCACGGGGGACGAAAAGCTTTGCAGGGCAAGCTCGCCGCGCGAGGCGGCGCTGAGGAAGCTGCCGACGATGACCCCGCCGATCACACCGACGCCGAACCCCGCGGGCACGGCGGTGGAGGCGATGGCGTAAAAGAGCGTGTCGGTCCAGGGCAGGGTGAAGGCCATCGACTGTGCCGGCAGCGGATCGAATTCATCGAGCAGAAGAACGGAGGTTCCGGCCCATCCCGCGACGACGACGAGACCGATCACCGCGCCCATGGCAAGATGCAGCACGCGCGCGCCGGGAGCGGTGCGCAAGCCACACGGCGAAAGCGAGAAGCGCCAGTGCAATCGCCGGCGCCATGCCGGGAATGCCGGCAAGGCTGCCGATGCCGAAATCATACTGGACCGCGCCGAGCGACGTGCGGACCGGTGCCAGAACACCCTTGAGCGTTGCGTGCGCGACGATGGCAAAGAGCGCGATGACGCTGACCGCCCGCAGGTTGCCCGTACCGGCCAGAACCGTAAGGCGCGACATGCAGCCTCGCGTCAGCACCATGCCGATGCCGAAGGCCAGCCCGCCCAGCGCAATCGCGGCGACCGGCACGCTGCTGGAGAGGTAACGGTGGTCGCCAAGCTCGACGAGGCCCATGCCACCGGCCACGGCCGCCCCGCCAATCGCCACGGCAAGCGCGACCAGCCAGATCGAGAGGGCAGAGTGGTCCATGCCGTCATCGCCTGCCACGGCACGCCGCAGGCAGAAGCGCGAAATCTGGGCGGCAACGCCGAAAACGAGGCCCAGAAGCGCGCCCAGCAGAAGATGCAGGGTTTGCGCGGGCAGGTCGAACGGCAGGGAGTCAAGCAGCATCGGTCACGTCCTGATTCAGGTAATCCGTCCTTATCTGGTGCGTTTCCGCGCGAGTCAAAACCCCAAGGTGAGAGTATTGTTCCGCGTTGCAGGGCAGATTTGAAACAACGTTCCGCAACGCGGACAGCGTTGCGACGCGGTACCGTCAGGAAGCGGACCGGCGAAACGAATTTTCCTATTTTCTGCGTTGGCGGAATATTTTTCCGATTACTGCGCCGCGATGGGAAGGCGGGCAAGCTGGCACTGTGCCCAGAGATTTTCGAGGGCGCCGATCAGCCGATCCACATCCTCGGCGGAGTGAACCGGCGACGGGGTAATGCGCAACCGTTCGGTGCCCTTGGGCACGGTCGGATAGTTGATCGGCTGGATGTAGATCCCGTGATCGCGCATCAGCACGTCCGAGATGTATTTGCACTTGACCGGGTCGCCCACCATCACCGGGATGATGTGGCTGGGGTTCTCGATATGCGGCAGGCCGATGTCGTCGAGCCGGGCGCGCACCTCGGCCACGCGGGCCTGTTGCTGGTTGCGTTCCTCGCTGCTGTGCTTGAGGTGGCGCACGGCCGCGGCGGCACCGGCCGCAACGCAGGGCGGCAAGGCCGTGGTGAAGATGAAGCCCGAGGCGAAGGAGCGGACAAAGTCGCACAGCTCGGTCGAGGCGGCGATATAGCCGCCCATCACGCCGAAGGCCTTGCCCAGCGTGCCCTCGATCACGGTCAGGCGATCCATCAGCCCCTCGCGCTCGGCGATTCCGCCGCCGCGCGGACCGTACAGGCCGACGGCGTGCACCTCGTCGAGATAGGTCATGGCGCCGTATTTGTCGGCGAGATCGCAGATCTCCTTGATGGGAGCGATGTCGCCGTCCATCGAATAGACGCTCTCGAAGGCGATCATCTTGGGCGCGTTGGCGGGAAGGGCCGCCAGCTTGGCCTCGAGATCGGCGAGGTCGTTGTGTTTCCAGATCACTTTCTGGGCGCGACTGTGACGGATGCCTTCGATCATGGAGGCGTGGTTGAGCGCGTCGGACAAGACCACCAGCCCCGGAATGCGCGACGCCAACGTACCCAGCGCCGCCCAGTTCGAGACGTAGCCGGAGGTGAACAGCAGCGCGCTGTCCTTGCCGTGCAGGTCGGCCAGTTCGGCCTCGAGCTGCACATGGGCGTGGGTGGTGCCGGAAATGTTGCGCGTGCCCCCTGCCCCGGCGCCGGTGGTATCGAGGGCATCGTGCATGGCGTCGAGCACGACCGGGTGCTGGCCCATGCCGAGGTAGTCGTTCGAACACCAGACCGTCACGCTCTCGGGGCCGTTATAGCAATTCGCCTGCGGAAACTGCCCGCGCCGCCGCTCGAGCTCGGCGAATTCGCGGTAGTTGCCTTCGGCCCGCAACCCATCGAGTTCGGAGCGGAAAAATTCCTGGTAGTTCATCAGTTCTCTGTCGCCTCTTGCACGATCTCGGCCAGGAGCGCCTCGACCTTTTCCATCGGACCATCGGGGTAGTCGCGGTAGCCTATCGTCACGGCGCCTTCGGCATCCTCGGCCACGAAGATGCCGTAGGGGCAGTGCGCGATGTTCATCGGGTCGGCCTCCATCACCTCGCGCGACAGGACGGCCGAGCAGAAGATGAAGATGTCCGCCTCCTTGAACAGCATCACGTCGCTGCCCACGTCCTCGCCCGTGCGGTTGAGCATTTCGCCCACGTGGCTAACATAGTCGACCACGAGCCCCTGCCCCACGATCGCGGTTTCCACGGCGAAGGCCGCGTCGTCGAACGAGCCTTCAAAGGGCGTGGTGATCGGGGCTTCGGCATGGGCCGTTGTGGCAAAGGCCAGGGCCGCCGTCAGAATCACGGGTTTCATGGTGGGTCCTTTCAGATGTCGTGTGTAGATCGCACGCGGGCGATGCCCCGGTCTTTGAGCGAGATCAAAGCCGGGGCAATTGCGCGGGCTAGCAGCCGAACATGTCGGTCGTCATGCCGGTGTACCAGCCTTCGGATTCTTCGTAGGTCGCCTTGCGCAGGGCGGAATCCTCGCCGGTTTCACTGATGAAGCTGTCGACCGAGGCGATCTTTTCGTCCGTGGGCTCGTAGGTGGCGCCGACCTTGACGCCGTCATCGGTGGCGATGAGCGACCAGCAGGTGTTCGAGTATTTCGCCGGGAACACCTTGGATCCGGTCAGCGCACCGCGCACGGCGTTGGCGCAGACCTTGGCCTGGCTGTTGGCAGAAAAGCCCGATTTGGGCATGTCGCCCTGTTCGGCGGCGTCGCCCAGCACGTAGACATCGGCGTCGGCCCGGGCGGACATGTCGGCAGGGTTCACCGGTGCCCAGTTGCCATCGGTCACGCCCGCCATTTCCGCGATACGGCCCGCCTTTTGCGCGGGGATGACGTTGCAGACATCGACCTGGGTTTCCTCTCCGTCGATGGTGATGGTCATGTTCGCCGGGTCGACCGAGACGTTGCCGCCGCCGAATTCCTCGCCGATCCAGTCGATCACGCCCGGGTAATGCTTGTTCCAGCCTTCCTGGAACAGGGCCATCTTGGAGAATTTCGGCTTGGGGTCGGCCACGATGATCTTCGCGGTCGGGTTATTTTCCTTCATGAAATGCGCGACCATCGAGACCCGCTCGTAGGGGCCCGGGGGGCAGCGATAAGGGTTCGGGGGGGCGACCATGGCAAAGGTGCCGCCCTCGGGCATGGCCTCCAGCTGGGCGCGCAGCAGTTCCGACTGAGAGCCGGCCTTATAGGCATGGGGCATGGCGTTCTGGGCCTCGACGCTCCAGCCTTCGACGGCGCCATCGACAAAGTCGATGCCCGGGCTGAGGATCAGCTTGTCATAGGGCAGAGTGGTCCCGCTGGCGAGCGTCACGGTCTTGGCGTCCCGGTCGACGTCCACGGCCCAGTCGTGAAGGACGTTTATACCGGCCGCGGCGAGGTTGCCGTAGGTGTGGCCGATGTCGCTGATCTCCTTGAAACCGCCGAGGTAGAGGTTGGAGAAGAAGCAGGTGAAATAGGTGCGTGTCGGCTCCACGAGCGTCACGTCGATGGCGCCGTCGCTGTCCTTGGCGATGTAGCGTGCCGCGGTGGCGCCGCCGGCCCCGCCGCCGATCACGACGACACGCGGCTTGCCCGCGTCCTGCGCCAGAACCATGGGTGCCGCAAGTGTTGTCGCCATGGCTGCCGTTGTTCCGAGGAACGTCCGTCTGTCGAGTGTCATGTTTGGTCCTCCCTAGGGTAAATTTCTTTTTATTCTTTGGTCAGTTGGCCAAAATAGGCGGCCAGCGCGGCGATCTCCTCGTCGCTCAGGCGTCCGGCGACCATTTGCATCACCGGATGGTTGCGCTGCTTGTTCTTGTAGGCGTGCATTGCAACCACGAAATCTTCCTCCGGCCATTGCACGATAGACGGAATACCATCGTTTGCGCCACCTGTCTGGTGGCAGGCCACGCATTCGCCGCTGAGATATTCACCATACTCGGGGTCTCCCTTCAGCGCCAGAATCTCTGGGTCGAGGTCGTGATCCGTGCCCTGGCTCGTCGGGTCCGCCTCGGGGATGTCGCGGGGATTGTCCGAAAAGCCCCGCAGGTAGGCGATCAGGTCCAGGCGCTGTTGCGGGTCCTTGAGCCCGTCAAAGCTCATCCTTGTGCCTGAGACGAGCGCGGAGGGTTTCTGGAGATAGACGTCGAGGGTGTCGGCGTGCCATTCCAGGCCGCCCGCGCCGGCGCGCTTGAAGCTTTCGGAATAGGCAAAGCCCTCTTGCGTGGCCGCCCGACGCCCGAAAAGGCCATTGAGGTGCGGACCGATGCCATGCTCGGCCCCCTTGCCCACCTCGTGGCAGTCGGAGCACGAGTCGAAAACCTTTTTGCCGGCCTCCGGGTCGGCCTCTTCCGCCAGTGCGGCGGTGACGACGCAGGTCAGAACGCCTGCCGCCAGCGCGAAGGGCAGTGCGCGCGGTCCGACCGTCATGGGGTCAGTCCCCGAAGCTTGACAGATAGGCGATGATGGCGTCGATGTCCTCTTGCTTCCTGAGACCGGCGAAACTCATCTTGGTGCCTTTCATATAGCTTTTGGGCGCGGCCAGGAATTCGGCCATGGAGGCTTCGTCCCAGACCCGGCCCTCGGCCGCGGCTTTTTCGAAGACGCTGGAATACGCGAAATCCTCGTGCCCGCCGATGGTCGCGCCCATGACGCCGTTCAGCATGGGGCCGACGCGGTTCCTGGCGCCCTCACCGACCATATGGCAGGCCTTGCATTTGCGGAAGACTTTTTTGCCGGCTGCGACCAGTTCGGGATCGGGGGCGGCGTCCTCGACGGCGCCGGGCGCGGCCGACTGGGGGCGCGCGGGATCGGCGGCGGCCATCGCGGCCCCTTCGGGAGCAGGGTCTGCGGCGGTTTCCTCTTCGGTGCTCTCCTCCTCCGGGGTCACGTCCAGGACCGAGGCGCGCATGGTGATCTCGACGCTGTCCTTGCAGCCTTGCATGCAGGGCTCGGTGCGCCAGATCGTGTACTCGGTTTCCGGCCTGTCATCGACGATGAAGCCGTCGGCGTTGGGCATCTCGAACGCGGCAAGGTTTTCGTGGCTAAGCTCGAAATCGTCTTCGACGAGGTAGTTGGAATAGAGGATGTAAGCGGTGATGGCGTAGACCTCATCCGGAGACAAAGACTGCGCGTTGCCGAATGGCATGGAGCGGTGCACGTAGTCCCAGGCGGTCGACAGGTACGGCCAGTAGGAGCCGACGGTCTTGACCGGGTCCTTGTTGTCGAGCGTGTCGAAGCCGCCTGCCAGCACCGGCCAGTTGCCGACGCCCTCGGCGAAGTCACCGTGGCAGACGGCGCAGACCTCGGCGAAGACCTGTTCACCGGTGGCCACGTCACCGCGGCCTTCGGGCAGGCCCTGGCCATCGGGGCGCACGTCGACGTCCCAAGCGGCGATCTCTTCGGGGAGGGCCTCGCGGCCCAGGCCGAAGCCGCCTTCGGGTGTTGCGGTGGAAGCGGTTTGTGCAGCGTCGGTCGAGGCGGCGTTGGCCTGTGACACGAGCGTGGGGCCGAATGAGGGGATGTCGACCACGAACTGGTCGGCCAGCATGTAGGACATCGTCAGGACGCCGGCAGCGCCACCGGCGGCGGGGGCGAATATTCTAAGAAACTTCGACATTTTCGGCCTCCCCGCTGGTTTTAACATGCCAGGTCTGGATGCAGTTGTTGTGGTAGACCGAATTCTCGCCGCGCACCTCGCGCAGCTGCGCCTTGGTGGGCTGGACATAACCCGTCTCGTCCATCGCGCGGGCCTGAAGCAGCATTTCCTCGCCGTCCCAGGTGGTGTCGAGGTAGAAGCGGGTCAGCGCCTTGCTGTCGCCCTGTGTGCCGAGGCGGGCGGTTTCCCAGGTCATGCCGCCATCGCGGGAGACATCGACACGGGTGATCCTGCCGTGGCCGGACCAGGCGAGGCCGGAAATGACCAGCGGGCCGGGGCCGTGGGCGATCGGCGCTTGCGGGCTGGGCGAGGTGATGACCGATTTGGCATCCATCACCCAGGTCCACTTGCGGGCCGTGCCGTCGGCCAGCACGTCTGTGTATTTCGACGTCTCCTCGCGGCTTTCCACGGGGCCGTCCATCACCTCGATCCGGCGCAGCCACTTGACCCACATGTTGCCTTCCCAGCCGGGCACCACGAGGCGGACGGGGTAGCCGTGCTCCTTGCGCAGCGCCTCGCCATTGGCCTTGAAGGCGACGAGGCAGTCGTCCAGCGCCTTTTCCATCGGAATGGACCGCCCGTTCGAGGACGCATCGGCGCCTTCGACATAGACCCACTTGTCCTTGAGGTCGTCGGCGGCATCCAGCCCCGCCTCTTTCAGCAGGATGCGCAGGGGGACGCCGGAATACTCCATGTTGTGGATCATGCCGTGGGTGAACTGCACGCCGTTGAGCTGCGCGCCCGCCCATTCCATGCCGGTATTGGCGGCGCATTCGCAGAAATAGACGTGGTTTTCGCGCGGGAAGCGTTCCAGATCGACGTAGGTGAAGACCAGCGGCGTATCCACCAGACCGTTGATCATCAGGCGGTAGTCTTCCTTCGCGAGTTCGATGGCGCCGGAATGGTGACGCTCGAACGCGCAGCCTTGCGGGGTGATCGTGCCGTCAAGCGCATGGATCGGCGTGAAGTTGATCGAGCTGATCGGATCGGCGGTCAGCCATGGCACGTTGCGGCGCACCACGTCATCCTCGAACCGGATCGGCAGGCCATAGGGGTTTCATCGACCCCTTCGCCGGTGATGGCGGCCCAGTCCTGAACCTCGGTGATCAGCGGATCGGGTTCGGTCGCTGCCGCGGCCCCTGCCACGGATCCAGCGACGGCCGCCGCGCTGCCGCGCAGGAAGGCGCGGCGGGACGGGGACTTGAAAAGATCATTCATGGCTGAACGCTCCCTGATTGACGGCTCAGATGCCGGTAACTTCGACGCTGTCGTTGGGCTGCGCCGTGACGGTGCCCAGTGTGCGGATGTGGCTTTCGACCACGTCCCAGATCTGTGGCCCTTCGGTGCCTTCGTTGACCGAGGCCCAGCCCGCGACGACGTAGTTGCGCGCGGGGTCGATCGGCTCGCCGGTCTCGAGCAGGGTCATGTTGCTGATCCGCTCGCCCTGCGGCGCGGAGACGTCGATGGTGTAGCCAAGGCCGCCGGTGCGGACCATGTCGCCGCCCTGCTGGTAATAGGGGTCGGGGTTGAAGATGTTGTCGGCCACGTCTTCCAGCACGACCTTGAGGAATTCGCCTGTCATTTCCGTGCGATACGCCTCGCCATAGGTCATGGAGGTGACGTTCCAGATATCCTCGCGGGTGATGTCCTGACCGGGGATCAGGGACGGGCCCCAGCGGACGCCGGGGCTGAGCGCGATTTCTGCGTCCCGCTCGGACAGGAGCGCATCGCAAATGAGGTCGTCCCAGCTGCCGTTGAAGTTGCCGCGGCGGTAAAGCAGGCTGTCGGTCTGGCCGATGACCTCGGACAGTTGCTCTTGGTAAGGTGCGCGCTGTTCTTCAATCAGCGCGGTCATCTCGGCGTCGGGTTCGATCACGTCCGAGAAGACCGGGATCAGCTTGTGGCGGTAGCCCATCATCCGGCCATCGCGGATATCGAGGTCGACGCGGCTGACGAACTTGCCGTTGCTGCCCGAGGCGATAATGAGCGTCTCGTTCGACAGGACGGGTTCCGGCAGGGCGTCGTGCGTGTGACCCGACAGGATCACGTCAATGCCGCCGACCACGGTGGCCATCTTCTTGTCCACGTCAAAGCCGTTATGGCTGAGCACGACGACGCATTCCGCGCCTTCGCTGCGGACCTGGTCGACGATTTCCTGCATGTTCTCGTCCCGGATGCCAAAGGCGTATTCGGGGAACATCCAGCCCGGGTTGGCGATGGGCATGTAGGGGAAGGCCTGCCCGATCACCGCGATCTTGGAGCCGCCGCGTTCGAACATCGTGTAGGGCGGGAAGAGATCGGTGGGTTCGTCCCACTCGGCGTCGAAGATGTTCTGCCCCAGCGCGGCGAACGGCAGGGATTCGACGAGCTCGGTTACGCGATCGGACCCCAGCGTGAATTCCCAGTGGAAGGTCATCGCATCCGGTTTAAGCGCGTTCATCACGTTAACCATGTCCTGGCCCTGGGTGTGATAGCAGGTGTAGGAGCCGTGCCACGTATCGCCGCCATCGAGCAGGATGGCGTCGGGACGGTCGGCGCGAATGGCGTTGATGACGGTCGCCACGCGGTCGAGCCCGCCGACGCGGCGGTATTCACGGGCCAGCGCCGTGAAGTCGCCGCTGCTGAGCGCATAGTGGCTGGGGCTGCCGTCCTCGATGCCGTAAAGGCGGCGGAAATCGGCGCCGGTGACGTGCGGCACCTCGCCCTTGTTCTCGCCCACGCCGATATTGACCGAGGGTTCGCGGAAATAGATCGGCTTCAGCTGCGCGTGGATGTCGGTGACGTGGATCAGGGACACGTTGCCGAACGTGTCGAACTGCAAGAGCTGATCCTGGGTCAGCGATTGTTGTGCGGCCAGTCTGGCCCAGTTGCCAAAGCCCGAAGCCCCGACGAGCGCTGATGCCGCCATGCCGACCTGAAGGAAATCCCTGCGCGAAATCATGAGTAAGTCGTCCCTTAAATCATATGCGCATATTTGAATGTTGTGCGCGGTGAAAAGGCCCCGCCCGACGGACGGAGCCTTGAATTGAGTTTAGTTGCGGACCGAGGGCCCTTCGACGCTGAGACCGTTGCCGCGCGAGGCGACGTAAAGCTCGAGCGCCACGAACTCCGGGCTGCCGGGCGAGAAGGTATGCGCCCGGGTATCGCGGATGCAGCCCTTGAAGCGGGACTGCACGGCGTTCAGCTTGGTGTTCTTCAGACGGTAGGTCGGGAAGCCGTTGATCTGCCCTTGGCTGAGATGATCGGCGCGGATCATGTTGCCCCAGTTGTCCTCGTGACAGTTGGCGCAGCTGAGTTCCAGCTGCCCGAACCGGGTATAGTAGATCTCCTTGCCCTTTTCCCAGGTGGACTGGGCCGGGCCGTCGATGGCGACGTTCACGGGCATGCCGCGCGACACCGACGCCAGGAGGGCCGACATGTTGGTCATGTCGCCGCCGGCGTATTTCCAGGGCTCTGCACCCATCCGGTTCTCGCGGCAGTCGTTGACCTGCATCTCGATCGTGCGCACCTCGCCCGCGTCCTCGTTCCACTTTGGGTAGACGGCCCTGACACCGGCCATGCTATCGACGTCGTTGTGGCACGAGGCACAGGACTTGCCCTCGGACCCTTCCGCGGTTTTCCAGACCTCGGCGGCCTGTTCGACCCAGAGCATTGCCGGGTTGTCGAAGTCGTCGGTCTGCACGGCCTGCGTTTCGTCCGAGCGGAAGCGCCAACCGGAGTAGATCGTGTCCAGCCCGTCCAAATGCGCCGGCGCGTCGGTCTTGGTGACCATCTCGATCTCTTCATTGACAACCAGTTCGTCCTCGTCCGGCCCGGCATGGGCCGCCAGCGCGAACACGCTGGCGGCTGCTGCCAGCATCAGACGCCCACCCGTTACAGTCGTTTTTTTCATGTTATCCTCCCTGACGCCCGGGCGCCTTATCCGACCGTGATCGTCTGCGTCTCTTCGTAGACGGAGCCGTCATCGTCGTACCAGGTGAACTTGAAGTCACCGGTTTCCGGCACGGTGGCCTCGAATTCGAAGAACGGGTTGGTCGAGATCGCCGGCTCCATTTTCACGTCGATCACGTTCTCGCCGTTGAAGTCGACAACGAAGCGGTTGATGATCGAGCGGGGAATGGTGTTGCCGTCATCGTCCTTGCGCTGACCGCTTTCCATCTGGTGGCTGATCAGCGTCTTGATGGTGATCGTGTCACCGGCGCTTGCCGTCTTGGGGACCTTGACGCGGGGTTTTACACCTTCGGCCATGTTCTGTTCTCCTTGTCCTCTGTTCAGCCGCCGCAGCCGCCGATGGTGACCTTGATGTTTGCCGAGGCCTGCTTGAACGAGCCATCTTCCATCTCGGCGACGGCGATGACGTCCTGGGTGCCGGCAAGGCGAATCCGTGTCGCCGCGAATTGCGACGCGGCCAGCGGGCCGAACTTGAATGTCGCGACGGGCGGCGTCGGGTTGCCATCGGCGAAGATCGCGATTGCCACGGCGCCGGGGGCGCTGACCTCGATCGGGACGGTGTTGCCGTTCTCGGCGATTTCCGGCGCGGTCAGTTCGACACCGCCCTCGCCCACATCGGCACCGCCGGTGAATTTCGCGATCGCATCTTCGGTGGCCGACGCGGAGGCCGGCAGCGCGCCGAAGGCCGTCACGGCTGCGCCTGCGGTGCCGAGCACCAGCATCTTTCGGCGATTCAGTTCCATCTTGTCCTCCAGATATCTGAGTTATTCGTCCTTGAGCGTCATCAGGTAGGCGACGACGTCCTCGATCTGCTGGCCGGTCAGCAGCGGATCGACCTCACCTTCATGCGGCTCGCCCGTGTAGGCGTCGCCCAGGCGAGTGAAGCCGTCGACCTTGTAGAAGCCCGGCATCATCGTGCCTTCGAACATGATCTTGGCATTTGCCACGATACCGCGGATCTCGGCCTCGCTCCAGCGGTCGGCGACGCCATCGAGCGGCGGGCCGATCTCGCCGTGGAACTGCAGGTGCGACAGGTCCGAGACCGCGTGGCATGCGATGCAGTTGCCCGCTCCCTTGTTCATCAGTTCGGCGCCCGCTTGCGGGTCGCCGGGCTGGCCGGTCAGCGACGTTTCAACCGCCCCATCGACGTAGTCAACATCCTGGGGTGCGATGGTTTCCGCAGCCGCAACGGTCGCAAATAGCGCTGTTGCGGATACAAAAGCAGTTAGACGTGTCATGTGCCCTCCCGTATGACAGTTAAGGTAAACTTGCACACACAAAAACGATTCACGCAACAACAAATTCAAGAAAGCGAATTTTTAAATCTGTTCGCCTTTGCAGAAAAACCGAGTTGGTTTTCTTTGCGTATGCAGCAATTCCTGCGGTCACTCCGCGAGTTTCCGCGCAAGGTATTTCTGGAACGGCTCGTCGGTTTCATATCCCTTTTCCACGACCCAGCGCAGCAGGTTCAGGGTGGTCCCCTTCTCGAACGCGCCGGGCATGGTGACAACCGCCAGTTCGTCGGCAGGCAATTCGCCCTCGGATTCTTCGGGAAAGAACATCATCGTCGGCGTGAACATGGCGTTCCAGCGGCGCACGGCCTTTTTCTCCGCCATCGCCTCGCCGTCGAAATCGGTGACTTCCACATCGCCGAACATGTTGATCTGCACGACAAAATAGTTGTCCTCGATGAACTGCTCGATCTCGGGGACGACGAACACTTCCTCGTGCATCTTGGTGCAGTAGATGCAGCCGCGCTGTTCGATCAGGACGAGCAGGCGCTTGCCCTCGGCGGTCGCCTCTTCGAGATCGTCGCCAAGGTCCTTGAACGTGTCGCGCATCCACGGGGCCTTGTGCAGGCCATCATCGCCAAGTTCGGCGGCGAAAACCGGCAGCGCCACAAGTGCGGTGAGAAGAATAGCGAAAATTCTGGTCATCTGACTGTGTCCTTTGATTTATCCGATTGTGCTGAACCAGGGGACATTTTCAAGCATCCACTGGGCGATGATGTTCACCGAGTTGGTCGCGATCAGGACGCCGAACAGGATCAGCAGCGCGCCCATGATCTTTTCAACCAGGCCGAGATGACGGCGGAACCGCGCCATGAACCGCATGAACGGCCCGATGAAAAGCGCCGCCGCGATGAACGGCAACGTCATGCCGAGACCGTAGACGAAGAGCAGCAAAGCGCCTTGCGCCGCGGAGTCCTGCCCGGCCGCCGTGAACAGGATCGCCGCCAGAACCGGCCCGACGCAGGGCGTCCAGCCGAAGGCGAAGGCGAGGCCGATCACGAACGCACCGGCGAGCCCGACATTGCTGGTATCGCCGGCATCCGCCCGGAACTGGCGATAGAGAATCCCGATGCGGATTACGCCAAGGAAATGCAGGCCCATCGCGATGATGATCGCCGCCGCAACCCAGCGCAGGATGTCGAAATACTCCTGCACCAGCTGGCCGAAGGCCGTGGCCGACGCGCCCAGGCCGACAAAGACCGTGATTACCCCGAGAGCGAAGAAACACGCCGCGAGAAAGGCGCGCACCCGGACGCCGCGGGAAATCGCGGCCTCTGCCGTGATCTGGTTCATGCCGACGCCGGCGAGGTAGCTGAGGTAGAAAGGCACCATGGGCAGGATGCAAGGCGACAGGAACGACAATAGCCCCGCGATCAACGCCCCGTAAATCGTTACGTCAAACATGCCTTCACCCGTCGCATTTCCTTGAAATATTCAAATATTAGATTATGATGGGTTTTAGCAAGCCGTCAATCGGAGTTTCACGTGGCTGCACTCAGAGCGTTCGTGCTCGTTATTCTGACCTGGCTGCCCGGCCCCCTGCTGGCGGAGACCTATTTGCTCATGGCCGAGGAGGATGGGTGTTACTGGTGTGCCCGATGGAACGAGGAGGTTGCGGCGGCGTATCCGAAAACCCCCGAAGGACAGGCCGCGCCTCTGCGCCGTTACGATCTATACAGCGAAACGCCGGACGTGGATTTCGCCCGGCGCGTGCGCTTCACCCCGACCTTCATCCTTGTCCGGGACGGAACCGAACTGGGCCGGATCGAAGGATACCCCGGAGAGGACTTTTTCTGGGGGCTGCTTGGCGAGATGCTGGAAGAGGCGCGCATCGACCTCGACAAAACAGGCTGACGATACCCATGACCCTCGATCCTCAAGATTCCCCCGACGCATCCGAGCCTGAAACGCGGCGGCTGCCGGTGCTCGACGCCAACATGTGCGCCGAGGACATGGAAAAGATGATGAAAAACGCGCAGCGGGCGTCGAACTTCCTGAAGGCGATCAGCCATGAAGGGCGGCTGATGATCCTGTGCCATCTTGCCTCGGGCGAAAAATCGGTGACCGAGCTGGAGGACCTGCTGTCGGCCCGTCAGGCAGCGGTGTCGCAACAGCTGACGCGGCTGAGGCTGGAAGGGCTGGTCACACCGCGGCGGGAGGGCAAGGCCATCTACTACAGTTTGACAGACGACAGACCCAGGCAGATCATGGAAGTCGTCTATGACCTGTTTTGCAGGGAGGGCTGACCGGGGCTGAGGAGAGCGCCCGGTCGGTGAACGGGAACCAGGATGCTGGAACTTCTGGGCGAAGCGAATAGCGCGGCGCTGATCGGGCTATTGGGCGGCCTGGCCTTGGGGCTGGCCGCGCGGCTGGGGCGTTTCTGCACGCTGGGCGCGATCGAGGACGTGCTCTATTCCTCGGACGATCGCCGGATCCGCATGTGGGGCATCGCCATCGGCGTGGCCATCATCGGCACGCATTTCGCCATGGCCGGTGGCTTGATGGACGGGGCCGCCGCCGCCTATCTCGATAGGGTCTGGAACCCTTTGGGCACCATCGTCGGCGGGCTGATGTTCGGCTATGGCATGGCGCTGTCGGGCAATTGCGGCTACGGCGCGCTGGCGCGGCTGGGCGGGGGCGACCTGCGGTCCTTCGTCATTGTGATCGTGATGGGGCTGTCGGCCTACCTGGTGATGTCCGGCCCGCTGGCCCATTTCCGCGTCTGGCTTTTCACCGTCGAGGACGGCGCGCGTTCGCCGCAGGGGTTCAGCCAGTTGGCACAGGTGCATTTGGGCATTGGCCCCGCGCTGACCGGCCTACTTCTGGGAGGGGCCATCCTGATGTCTTCCCTCGCCAGCGCCCGGATGCTGCGCTCGCCCGGCATGGTGTTCTGGGCCGCCGTTGTGGGCATGGCCATCGTCTTTGGCTGGGTCGGCACCTACTGGGTGGCCATGACGGGGTTCGAGGCCGAACCGACCGAGACGCATTCCTTTGCCGCGCCCATCGGCGACACGATCTATTTTGCCATGACCGCTTCGGGCAACAGCCTGTCGTTCAGCGTGGGCTCGGTGCTGGGCGTGGTGATCGGGGCGTTTATCGGCTCTTGCGTCAAAGGGCACTTCCGGTGGGAAGCCTGCGAGGACCCGCGAGAGTTGAAGCGCCAGATCTTCGGGGCCGCCCTGATGGGGCCGGGTGCGATTTTGGCGGTGGGGTGCAGTATCGGACAGGGGGTTTCGGCCTTTTCTGTGCTGGCCTTCTCCGCGCCGGTGGCGTTTCTGGCGATCTTCGCCGGGGCGGCGCTGGGGCTGAGACAGCTGATCACCGGGTTCGCGCCGGCGAAGTAGCCACACAGCGGCGGACACGAAAAGGCCGCGCCGGGATGGAGCGGCCTTTGTGTCTGCGTCGGGGCGGTCTTAGCCCAGCACGGACTTCACGACCTTGCCCAGCTTGGTGGCCACTTCGTCGGCCTCTTGCCGTGTCATGCAAAAGGGCGGCGCAAAGCCAAGGATATCGCCCTGCGGCATGGCGCGGGAAATCACGCCTTCCTTGACCAATTCGCCGGCCAGCCGTGCGCCGACCTTTTCCGAGGCGTCGAAAAACACGCGGTCGTCACGGTCCTTGACGAATTCCACGGCGCAGAGCAGGCCCTCGCCGCGCACCTCGCCGACATGGGCGTGGTCGCCCACGGCCTCGGTCAGCGCCTTCTTGAAGTAGGCCCCAACCTCGCCGGCGTTTTGCACCAGGTTCAGGTCGTCGATCAGCTGCAGGTTGGCGACGCCAGCTGCCGCACCGATGGGATGCGCCGAGTAGGTCCAGCCGTGGCCGATGGGGCCGTTCTCATCCGTGCCCTGCTCCAGCACTTTCCAGACCTTGTCGGACACGATGGAGCCGGACAGGGGGGCATAGGCCGAGGTCAGGCCCTTGGCGATGGTGATGATGTCCGGCTTGATGCCGTAGTGGTCGGAGCCCATCATGCTGCCCAGGCGGCCAAAGCCGGTGACGACCTCGTCAGCGATCAGCAGGATGTCGTGCTTGGCCAGCACTTCCTGGATCGCGGCCCAGTAGCCTGCGGGCGGCGGCACGAGGCCGCCGGTGCCCAGCGCGGGTTCACCGATGAAGGCGCCGATGGTGTCCGCGCCCTCGCGTTCGATCAGCGCTTCCAGTTCGGCCACGCAATGGGCGACGAACTCATCCTCGGTCTGGTTCACGTCGGCGCGGCGATAGTAATACGGCGCCTCTGTGTGCAGCACCTGCGCCAGCGGCAGGTCGAACTTCTGGTGAAAGAGGTGCAGCCCGGTCAGCGAGCCGGTCATCAGGCCCGAGCCGTGATAGCCGCGCCAGCGCGAGATGATCTTCTTCTTCTGGGGAAGCCCGCGGATGTTGTTGTAGTACCAGACCAGCTTGATGTTGGTCTCGTTGGCGTCCGAGCCCGACATGCCGAAATAGACCTTCGACATGTGGTCGGGCGCGCGGTCCAGCACCATCTTGGCAAGCGTGATCGCGGCCTCGGTGCCGTGGCCGACATAGGCGTGGTAATAGGCCAGTTCGCGTGCCTGAGCGGCGATGGCGTCGGCAATCTCGGGCCGGCCGTAGCCCACGTTCACGCAGTAAAGCCCGGCAAAGGCGTCGAGCAGGCGGTTGCCGTCGCGGTCCTCGATATGGCAGCCGGAGCCGCCGGTCACGATGCGCTGCGGCGCCTCACCCCGGGCGAATTCCGCCAGGTGGGTCGAGGGATGGAAAAAGTTCTCGCGGTCCCACTGGTCAAGTTGATCGTTCTTCAGCATTCGTAGTCTCCTTAGCCCCAATCGCGGCAGACGTATTTGATTTCCATGAACTCTTCCATGCCCTTTCGGGCGCCCTCGCGGCCGAGGCCGGATTGCTTGACCCCGCCGAAGGGAATGGGCGCGCCGGTGACCTTGGTGCGGTTGACCGCGACCATGCCGAACTGCAGCGCGCGGCTGAGCCGGTAGATGCGGCGCGGGTCGTGGGCGTGGACATACGCCACAAGGCCGTATTCGGTGTCGTTGGCGCGGCGGATGGCTTCTTCCTCGGTGTCGAAGGGGGTGATCGGCGCGACGGGGCCAAAGGTTTCCTCGCGCATAATCTCGGCCTCGTCGGGCACATCGGTCAGCACGGTCGCGTCATAGAACAGGCGTCCGAGCGGATTGCGTTTGCCGCCGCAGGCCAGCGTCGCGCCTTTCTCCAGCGCGTCGGCGACGTGCGCCTCCTGCTTGGCCACGGCGGCTTCGTTCATCAGCGGGCCAAGGTCGCAGTCATCCATGCCGACGCCGATCGTCAGTTCCTGGGTCGCGTTGGTGAAACGCTTGCAGAATTCATCGTAGATGCCGCGCTGGACGTAGATGCGGTTTGCGCCTAGGCAGTCCTGCCCGGAGGTGGCGAACTTGGCCTTGATGGTCTCGGCCACGGCATGATCGAGATCGCAATCGTCGAACACGATCACCGGCGCATGACCGCCCAGTTCCATGACCAGTTTCTTCACGGTTTCCGCCGACGCGCGGTAGAGCAACCGCCCCACCTCGGTGGAACCGGTGAAGGACAGCGCCCGCACCCGCGAGTCGTCGGTCCAGGGCGGCACCACGGTCGAGGCGCGGCCCGTGACCACGTTGAACACGCCCGGCTCGACGCCCGCGCGTTCGGCCAGTTCGGCCAGCGCCAGCGCCGAGAACGGCGTCTCATGGCTGGGATGCGCGACGATGGTGCAGCCGGCGGCAAGCGCCGCGGCGGCCTTGCGGGTCAGCATGGCCGAGGGGAAGTTCCACGGCGTGATCAGCGCGACGACGCCCACGGGTTCGAGCCACAGCTCGACCTCGGCGGTGTTCAGGTGGCTGGTGACGCCCTCGATGTTGGGGCGCTTGGCCTCCTCGGCGTAGAATTCGACGAAGGACGCGGCATAGTCGATCTCGCCCCGCGCCTCGGACAGGGGTTTGCCCTGTTCGGCGACCATCAGCTTGGCCAGATCCTCGCGGTTCTCGATGATCAGGTCGAACCACCGGCGCAGGATCGCGGAGCGGTCCTGTGGCAGCTTGGACGACCACTTGGGAAAGGCCTCCTGGGCGACGGTGACGGCATCACCGCTTTCTTCGGCGGAAAGGCTCGCAACCTCGCCGACCACGGCACCATCGGCGGGGTCGGTCACGGAAAGGGTGCTGCCATCGGCGGCGGCGACCCATTTGCCGCCCACGTAGGAAAAGTTGCGCACGAGGCGCAGGTCTTCGATCAGTCGCAGAGACGAGTCGGGCATGGTGTCCTCCTGTAAGTTACAGGAGTTCTACAGTGTCCGGGCAATGACCGAGCCTGAATGCGGCCGTCGTGCCAGAGGAATTTTCTGCGCATCCAGCCCGCCTGCAGAAGAATCTACTGCAATCCGACAATTACCTCGATCGGTGGCGCGGTCGGCCCCTTGACCGGCTTGGTGACAACATAACTGAAATAGCGTGCCATACCGATCCTGTCGTTCAGCATCTGATCGACCAGCCGCTGATACGCGTTGATGTCGGGGGTCACGACCTGAATCAAATAGTCGTAGCCGCCGCCGATCCCCCAGCAGGCGATAATCTCGGGGTGGTGCTGGACCGCGTCCTCGAAAATGCGGAAGGTCGCGGCGGTGTGGTCTGTCAGTTCGACGGCGACGAACACCGTGACGTGCGGGCCCAGTTCACGCAAAGCGATTTCGGCGCGATAGCCGGTGATGAACCCCGCCTTTTCCAGGCGTTTCAGCCGCTCCCAGCAGGGCGAGGCCGACAGGCCGACGCGCTCGGCCAGGGCGGCCTTGGTGATCCGGCCATCCTCGGCCAGGACCTTCAGGATCTCGATGTCGCGCGCGTCGAGCCGGGTCATCGGGTGGTCATGTCCGGATACGCGAGCCGGCGGCGGGCAGCGCGGCGCGGACGTGACTGGCGATCGCTGTGTCCTGCGCGCCGGTGCCGGTCAGATCGCAGATGGTGATATCCCGGTCAGACCGGCGGCCCGTGGCGGAGCCGGTGACGATCTCTCCCAGCTCGGGCGGGGTCACCCCCGCGAGCACGCCCGCCGCGCGGGCCGCTTCCAGCTCGCCGCTGGTTTCGCACTGGCTGACGCGGTCGCAGACGTAAAGGTCCGCGCGGGCCAGAGCGGCCGGGTCGATCTCGTTCTTGCCTTCCTGGTCGGAGCCCATGGCGGTGATGTGCAGCCCCGGATGCAGCCAGTCGGCCATCAGCACGGGCGCTCGCGCGGGCGTGGTGGTGACCACAAGCTGGCTGTCGGCCACGAGGGCGGCGGGATCGTCCACGGCATCCGCCTCGATCCCCAGCGTGGCGGCAAGGTCTTCGGCGCAGGCGGCGGCCTTGTCGGGGTTGCGCCCGTGCACGAGCACGCGTTTGAAGGGACGTACCAGATGGGCCGCCTGCATCTGAAGCCGCGCCTGCACGCCGGTTCCGATGACGCCCGCGGTCTCGACCGTTTCCGGGGCGAGGTGCCGCGCGGCCACGGCGCCCGCAGCCGCCGTGCGGATGTCGGTCAGGTACCCGTTGTCCAGGTAGACGGCTTCGACCAGGCCGGTCTTGGCCGAGAACAGGATCATCAGGCCGTTGAGGCTGGAAAGGCCCAGGGCGGGATTGTCGAAGAACCCGGGACTGACCTTGATGGCGAAGCCGTCGAAGCCGGGAATATAAGCGGTTTTCACATCGACCTCGGCATTGGCCTGGGGAAGGTCCATCGACAGGATGGGCGGCATGACGACGTCGCCCCCCGCAAGCGCGGCAAAGGCGCGTTCGATGACGTCCACCATCTCCACGTCCAGCCGGACAGCCTGGCGCAGGTCGGCTTCGGTCACGATCTGTATCTCATGGGACATAGGTTTTTCCCTTTACCAGCGTATCACCCAGTTGGATGTCCTCGCCCGCCATGATCCGGTGGAACATCCCCATATCGAGGTTGCGGCCCGTGATGATAGTGCCCACGGGGCCCGGCAGGCCGGACAGCTTGCCCGACAGCAGCGCGGCGATGCCGACGACGCAGGCGCCCTCGGCCACTATGCGGTCCTCGTAGAAGAGCACTTGCATGGCGTGATAGATCTCCTCTTCGGTCACCAGCACCGTATCGTCCAGGTGGTCGCGGCAAAGCGCGAAAGACAGCTTGTTGTTCATTCCGATCCCGCCGCCGAGACTGTCTGCGAGGCTGGCGACCTCCTCCACCTCCACGGGACGCCCCTTGGCAATCGAGGCGTGCATGGCCGCGCCGCGATCCATGCTGATGCCGATGACCTTGATCCCGGGGTTGATCGACTTTGCCGCGACCGCCACGCCCGCGGCCAGACCGCCGCCGGACAGGGGGACGAGGATCGTGCCGAGATCGGGGCGCGCCAGCAGCATTTCGAGGCCGATGGTTCCCTGCCCAGCGATGACGTGCCGGTCGTCGAAGGGGGAGATTTCGACGAGCCCTTCGGAGTCGACCAGCCGCAGGCTTTCGGCCAGGGCATCGTCCTGGCTGCGGCCGCAGGTTCTGACCTCGGCACCCAGGGCCCGGATGCCGTCGACCTTGGCCTGGGGCACGAGGTTCGACATGCAAATTACCGCGCGAAGCCCGCGATGCGCGGCGGCATAGGCCACCCCGCGCCCGTGGTTTCCGGTGGAACAGCAGGTCACGCCCTTTACATCGTCCGCCAGATTCATCACCGCGTTGACCGCTCCGCGCAGTTTGAATGCGCCGATGGGCTGCATGTTCTCGAGCTTGAGCAGGAATTCCGAGCCTGTCTTCTGCGTCATGAACGGGGACGGCACGAAAGGGGTGCCGTCGGCGACACCGGCGATGGTCTGTCTTGCGGCCAGGATATCGGACAGGGCGAAGGCCAAATGGACACTCCTTTTAACTGGTTGCGGCGCGGGGACGGACGGGCCGAACACCGCATTGCTTTGGCGCAGGATGGGGGATGGGACGGTCGGAACGCAACCGTAATAGACAGCGGGCCGCAAGAGCCCGCCCGGCACCATGCCTTTCGCAGCCCGTTTTCGCGTGGAGCGGAGGGGAATTTATCGACCGGAGGCCAGAATGCTTGCGGCCCTTCCGGGGCCGGATCATGAGCTGTGGAGGTGCGGCCAGACCGGAGAAGTGACTGGCCGATGTCCAAGCGACGGACGGCCGAACCGATTGCCAGATATCCTCACCGCAGGCTTAGCGCGCGGCTTATGACGGGCAGTGCGGCGCCGGGTGGGTGTCAAAGCGATACGTCACCATCGTGGCCGGATGATCCGGCGCCACGGCAGTCCAAGTGCATAAGGATTGTCGTGGGCCGGGCCACCCGCGCGAGCGCGTCCGCCTCAGGCCGCCGCCTTGCGGCGGTTTTCCTCCAGACGCTTGTTGATGATGTCGGACGTCTCGTCCGCCTCGGCCATCGGCGTGCCCATCTGGTCGGCGATCAATTTGACCAGCAAGTCCACACGTTCGATCTCCTCGGCGCCGCCGTCGATGGCGCGCGCCGCAGAAGACGGCTTGAGAAGGCCGTTTGCCGCGTTGGCGTATTTCTCGAAGGGGACCTGATCCTCTTCGTCGGCGCCGAGGTCCGTGACGAGGTCGCACACCTTCTTGTAGATCGCCTGCGACTCCAGAAGATCGCCGTGCACGGCTTCCTTGATGGGACGAACCCCGTCACGCTGAACGCAACGGTAGTTGCCGGTCAGCAGCATGGCCCATTTCGCGAACGGCACGAACAGCGAGTCGAAGAGGCGCAGCTTGACGGGCACATCCTTGCCGTCCACGCGCACCGCTTCGATCTTTTCCTCGAGCTCGCGCACGATGGCGGTGTGGGCCGGGTCCTCGAACGGCGCGGCCTTGAAATTGGTGGGCAGGCCCACATGCAGCACGTTCGGCCCCTCTTCGGGCGGGCGGAAGGCCTGCGGGTCGGGGCTGCACAGCGAAACGAGGCCCGGCTTGAAATCTTCCCACGGCTCGATGCTATTGAATGCCGGGCGCAGGGCGTCGGCATCCAGGCGTTCGATCCGCTTGAGATACGGCAGGGGGGCATGTTCATGATCGACATGCAAGGCCGCCCGGACGCGGCGATCCGCTTCATCAGGTCGGTAATCTCGGCGTTGCCGTATTGCGGCTCGGACATGGCCAGCGCGATGAGGTCGTATTCTTCGGGCTTCACGTTCGCAGGCGCCTTGGCGTCGAGCTGGCCGGGAAGGTCGCCGGATTTGAACGCGCGGTGCTCATCCTCGTCCCGCAGTTTGATGCGGACCTCGGTGCCCTTTTCGTTGATGATGTCGGCCGTGGCCTGGCGGCATACCAGCGTCACGTCCTGCCCCGCCATCAAGAGCTTGGTCCCCAGCAGCGAGCCGTAGGATGCACCCAGAATAAGAACCTTGCGAGCCATGTTGATCTCTCCTTGCACTTTCATCACGCAACATAATTGCGCGGAGAGATTCTTCTACAAAATTCGTGTAAATGTGTTATTGATAATATTAACAAGCTTATATCTTGTAATTTTGTAAAGACCCGGGATGTCAAAGACCTTTATCGGACCCAAACTGCGTCAGCTCAGGATCAGCCGCGAACTGACGCAGGCCGACGTCGCACAGCGGCTTGGCGTGAGCGCCGCCTACGTCAACCTGTTGGAAAACAACCAGAGAAGCCTGTCGGTCAAGATGTTGCTGGCGATTTCCGAGGCGTTCGATGTCGATGTCAAGGAACTGACCCAGGACGACGGCGCGCATGTGCTGGCGGACCTTCGCAACGCGTTCAGCGACACGACGCTGGAAGGGGCCCCGCCGGACGTGCAGGAATTGCGGAGCGCGATCGAGCGGGCGCCGGCGTTCGTCGATCATTTCCTGCAACTGCATCGCGCCCATCGCGCCGCGCTCAGGGTCATCATGCGGGGCGAGGCCGATGGGCGCGACGAACAGGTGCTGCACGCCTCTCCCGAAACCGCGATCCACGACTTTTTCAGAAAGCACAACAACTACTTCGCCGTTCTGGAGGTCGCGGCAGAGAATGCCCGGCGCGTCATTCCCGTGGCATCGGAGTCCCTTTTCGTGGACCTTCGCGCCGGGCTTCGTGACGTCCACGGCGTTTCGGTGGAGGTACGCCCCATCGAGGAACTCGGCGACTCGCTTCGCATCTACGACCAGGACAGCCGCACGCTGTTGCTGTCGCAGGCGCTCAACAACGAGAACCGCGCCTTTCAGATGGCGCATATCCTGGCCTTTCTCACCGAGGGAAGAATGATCTCGAAAATGGCGAAGGACGCGCAGGCCGATTCCGAACGGGTCCGGCCCAGGCTGGAGGTCGAACTGGGAAACTATTTCGCCGCCGCGTTCCTGATGCCCTACGAAGAGTTCCTGGCGACGGCGGAACGCACCGGGTACGACATCGACCGCATTGCGCTGGCGTTCGGCGTGACGTTCGAGCAGGCCTGTCACCGCCTGACGACGATGCAGCGCGACAAGGCGCACGGGATCCCGTTCTTCCTGTTGCGGCTCGACAGGGCCGGGAATGTCACCAAGCGATTCAACGCCTCGTCATTCGACCTTGCCGAGTACGGAGGCGCCTGTCCGGTGTGGAACGTGCATGCGGCGTTCTCGGTTCCCGGTGTCATCTTTCCGCAATTCGTGGAGATGCCAGACGGGCAGCGGTTCTTTTCCATCAGCAGGACGGTGCACCGTCCGGTTTTCAGCGCCGACACGCAGGATCGGCGGCTGACCCTGACGCTTGGCTGCGAGGCGCGGCACGCGCATCGCATCCGCTATGCCGCGAGCTTCAAGATCGACGATCATACCGTTTATCATCCGATCGGCATCAACTGTCAGCTTTGTCCGCGGCAGGCCTGTTCGCAGCGTGCGCATCAACCGTTGTTCATCAACCTGCCCATCAATGCAAATCGCCGCGGGTCGACACGCTACGAAAGCTGAACGTGCAAAGAGAAAGCCTGCCCCCCGGGAGATCAGAGGGCAGGCTTGTGGCGCGGCGGAGAGATCCGCGGCCTGTGTGGTCAGGCCTGGCTTTCCGCGGCCTTCTTGCGCTTGCGCATGATGCGCTGCACCACCGGGAACAGGACCAGCGCCAGTGCAAGACAGATGCAGACCAGCGAGATCGGCCGGGTGATGAACGTGGTCGCGTCACCCTGGGCCGAGATCAGCGACTGGCGCAGCGAGCGTTCGGCCAAAGGCCCGAGCACGATGGCCAGAACCGCCGGTGCCACCGGGTAGTTCAGCTTGCGGAGCAGATAGCCCACCACACCGATGATCAGCATGATCCAGGTGTCGAACATCCGGTCGGTCGTGGCGAAGACACCCAGCACGCAGAGCGTGAAGATGATCGGCGTCAGCAGGGTGAACGGCATCGCCAGAACCCGGATGAAGACCGGGATCAGCGCGATGTTCAGGATCACCGTCACCGCGTTGGCCACGTACATCGAGCCGATCAGACCCCAAACGAAATCCGGGCTCTCGGTGAACAGCAGCGGCCCGGGGCGCAGGCCCCAGATGATCATGCCGCCCAGCAGGATCGCCGTGGTGGGCGAGCCGGGAATGCCCAGCGTGATCATCGGCAGCATCGAGCCCGTCGAGGCCGCGTTGTTGGCCGACTCGGGCGCGGCCACACCGGCCACGTTGCCCTTGCCAAAACTGTCGGGATCCTTCGAGAACGTCTTGCTGAGACCGTAGGACATCAGCGCCGCAGGAGTGGCCCCCGCCGCGGGCAGCGTGCCCACGAAGAAGCCGAGGACCGAGCCGACCCAGGTCGAATTGATGTATTCGCGGATCTGCTTGAAGTTGTTCTTCATGCGCGACATCGAGATCTTGACGTTGTGCATCTGGACCTTGCCGCTGGTGGATTCCAGCGTCCAGAGCATCTCGCCGATGCCGTAGATACCGATCGCCAGGACCAGGAAGCCGATGCCACGCTGGAAGTCGACCATGTCGAAGAAGATCAGACGCGGGCTGCCCGAGATGATGTCGAAGCCGACTGCAGCCAGAACGAGGCCCAGAAGGATCGAGAAGATCGTCTTTGGTATGTCGTCCCCGCCCAGCCCGATGAAGGTGGCAAAGGCCAGCAACATCAGCGCGAACTCCTCCTGTGGTCCGAATTTCAGCGCGAAGGCAGCCAGGGGCGGCGCGAAGAGCGTGAAGAGGATGATCGAGACCGTGCCGCCGATGAACGACGCGATGGCCGCGGCCATCAGGGCCTGATCGGCCCTTCCGCTCTGGGCCATTGGTCGCCCGTCGAACACCGTCGCCACGGCCGTCGAGGCCCCTGGAATGCCCAGCGTGATCGAACTGATCGCCCCCCGTACATCGCGCCGTAGTATAGCGCGGCAAGGAAGATGATCGCCGTCGTTGGCGGCACCAGGAAGGTGATGGGCAGCAGGATCGCCACCCCGTTGACCGAGCCGAGGCCCGGCATACAGCCCACGAACAGCCCCGCAAGGCAGCCCGCGAAAATCATCATCAGGTTCAGGGGCTGGAACGCCTCAAGAAGGCCTGCTGTCAAAGATACAAGTATCGTTTCCATTTTTCGTCAGACCTCTCAATAGAACCATGCGTAGCGGAAGTTATCGACCCAGAGGAAAGCGTCCTCGAAGATCGGCAGCCCCTTCGGCAGGTACTTCGTCAGCGCCACCTCGAAGAGCAGGTAGACGAAGATCGGCGTGCCGATCGCGAAGCCCAGGGTCATCGGCCACGAATGCCGCCCCATGAAGCGCACGAAGAAGAGCATGAAGACGACCAGCGCCAGGTAGGTGCCGATGAACGTCATCATGATCAGCAGTGCAAGGACCGACCCTGCCGAGATCGACACGAGGAAAATCGTGTCTCTCGAAATGTATGGCTCGGTGTTGCGCGATTCGGGCGTCTTTTGCTGCACCCACCGCACGAGTGTGGCGACGGAGGCCAATGCCATCCCCGCCGACAACCAGAACGGCCACATGCCTGCACCAGGACCCCTGCCCCTGACCCAGCCGATACTGAGGTCGTCTGAGTATACGTTAAACATCAGGCCGAGCGACACCAGCAGTGTCGCGATCGCCATCAGAAGTTCCGCTGTCCGGACCGTCATTCTCTTTGGCTCCGTATAATTCGTTTGCGATCTATCGGGGGGGCGTGTCCCTGCCGGACCAACCTGCCCGCGCCCGGATCATCAGGCATCCAGGTGCAGGGCCCGGTGTCTCCGGACCCTGCTGTTCTCAGGACTGGCTTACTCGCCGGTGATGGACGCGGCGCCGACCTTCTCGATCAGCTTTTCATGCGCGACCTTCTGGTTCTCGTGGAACGTGGCCAGGTCCTCGCCTTTCATCATCTTCTCGCAGGTCAGGCCGTCGGACTTGCAGAACGCCTGCCATTCCTCGCTGTCGAAAAGCTCCTGGAAGAGGTTCACGTACCAGTCCACCGCCTCGGGATCCATGTCCGGCGGGCCGTTGACCGAGCGCTGCATGTAGTACTCGATCTCCACGCCCAGTTCCATGGCGGTCGGCACGTCCGGGAACGCAGCCATACGCTCGGCCGAGAACTGCACCAGCGGCTTGGTGTTGCCGGCGCGCCAGAACTCCATCTGCTCGGCGGGGTTGTTCACCGTGCTGTCGATCTGGTTGCCCACGAGGTTCTTGGCCACCGTGCCGCCACCCGGGAACGGAATGTAGGTCACGTCATAGCCGAACTCTGCTTCCATCATCGCGGTCAGAACGCTGTCTTCCTGGCCCGACCCGGTGCCGCCAACCTTCCAGTTCTTGCCCGCTTCGGACACAGCCGCGTTGAAGCTGTCGAGATCCGTGATGTCCTCGCGGTCGGTGTTGACCCACAGCAGGAACGTGTCCATCGCCATCAGGCCGATCGGCGTGAACTCGGTCACGTCGATGTTCAGGTCCTGCTGGATGATCGGCGTGGTGTAGAAGCTGTTCAGCGTCATCATGACGGTGTGATTGTCACCCGCCTTGTCCTGCATGTAGCGCAGCGCTTCGGCGCCCGATCCACCCGGCTTGTTGATCGGGATGAACGGCCGCGGGCTCAGATCCTTCTTCTGGATGAGGCCCTGCAGCAGGCGGGCGATCTGGTCCGCACCACCGCCGGTGCCGGCCATGATGATGAACTCGACCGGCTTTCTCGGCTGCCATTCCGCCAGCGCCGCGGGCGCCGTCAATGCCAGCGCGGATGCGCTCGCTACAAGTAGTTTAAAGGTTTTCATGGTTGTCCTCCCTATGGTCTCCATGTGTGTCAGGGCTAATGCGCGCTCATTCTTGATGTGTTTGGCGCCCGCCCCATTCTTGGTACTGCAGTCAGTCTTCGCCTGTCCTCCCTAGTCTCCTCAATGAACCATGATGACCGGGAAATCCGCTTCGGCGACAACAACTTGCGAGTTGCCACCGAACAGGGATTCCCGTTCGTAACTGTCGTGATAGGCACCGATGATCAGCATACCGGCACCTGCGGCGCGGGTTTCCGACAAGAGTTGCCGACCCACGTTGCGGCCTTCGGCCTTGAACATCCGGATATCGGACGCGACGCCGCGCAGCTCCAGGTAGCGCTGCAACTGGTCTGCCCCGGGATGTTCGTCCCTGGGGCTGTCGCCGGTGTGCAGGATCGTCACCTTCTTGGCGCTGGAGATCAGCGGCATGGCCATCGCAACGGCCCGCGTCGCCTCGAGCGAGCCGTTCCAGCCGATGGTCACGTGATCCGCGAAATTCGCATCTGTCACGTCCTGGTCGGGACACATCATCACCGGGCGGCCAGAAGAGAACAACGCCGATTTCAGCGTGTTGATCCCGAGGTTCATCTGCGGGTCAGGCTTGGCCACGCAGACCAGGTCGCACAGGCGCCCGTATCTCTGGACCGCGTCGACCTGCTTGCCCTCGTACTCGATGAACCGGGTCGTCGGCTTGTCGAGCTCGTGATCGGCGATCTCGAGCCCGAGCTTCTTGGCTTGTTTCTCGAACTCGCCGTACAGCTGGTCGCGCGTCGAGTCGGCATTGGCATGCGCCGCATCCTCGATGTGGCGGCGCAGCATGGTCGGGATCACGACGCCGTAGGGCATCATGTCCTCGGTCTTGGGATGGCAATGCACCACGCGGACCCGGGCACCGAAGCGCCGTGCCAGGGCGGCGGCGTGGGCAAAGACGTTGTCGCCTTTGCCGTCGCCCCGCACCGGAAGCATGATGCTGTGGAGAGAGTCGTAAGCCATGGCTTAGAACAACCCTTCGATTTCGCCCTGGTCGTTCAGGCGGATGTTTTCCGAGGCCGGCCGGCTGGGCAGGCCCGGCATGGTCATGATCTCGCCGCAGACCACCACGACAAAGCCCGCGCCGGCCGAGAGCCGCACCTCGCGCACCGGCACCGAGTGGCCCGTGGGCGCGCCGCGCTGCGTGGGATCGGTCGAGAAGCTGTACTGCGTCTTGGCCATGCACACGGGCAGGTTGCCGTAGCCCTGATCTTCCCATTGCTTCAGCTGGTCGCGCACCTTCTTGTCCGCAATCACCTCGTCGGCGCGGTAGATCTTCTTGGCGATGGTCTCGACCTTCTCGAAGAGACCCATCTCGTCGGGATAAAGCGGCTTGAAGTCCGCCTCGCCCTTCTCGATCGTCTCCACGACCTTCTTGGCGAGATCCGCCGACCCTTCCGAGCCCAGCTCCCAGTGACGCGACAGCACCGCCTCGGCGCCGTTCTCGGCCACGAAGTCCTTCACCGCCTGCACCTCGGCATCGGTGTCGGTCACGAAGTGGTTGATCGCCACCACCACAGGTACACCGAAAGACTTAACGTTCTCGATATGCCGGCCCAGGTTCGGGCAGCCCGCCTTGACCGCCTCCACGTTCTCGGCGCCCAGGTCCGCCTTGGCCACGCCGCCGTTCATCTTCATCGCCCGCACCGTGGCGACCAGAACCACCGCCGAGGGCGCGATCCCGGCCTTGCGGCACTTGATGTTCATGAACTTCTCGGCGCCCAGGTCCGCGCCGAAGCCCGCCTCGGTCACCACGTAGTCGCACAGTTTCAGCGCCGTCTTCGTGGCGATGACCGAGTTGCAGCCATGCGCGATGTTGGCGAACGGGCCGCCATGCACGAAGGCCGGATTGTTTTCCAGCGTCTGCACCAGGTTGGGTTGCATCGCGTCCTTCAGAAGAACGGTCATCGCGCCTTCGGCCTTGATGTCGCGGCAATAGACCGGGCTGCGGTCGCGGCGGTAGGCCACGATCATCGAGCCCAGCCGTTCCTCGAGGTCCTTCAGGTCGCTCGCCAGGCACAGGATCGCCATGACCTCCGAGGCCACGGTGATGTCGAACCCGTCCTCGCGGGCAAAGCCGTTGGCCACACCGCCCAAGGACGACGTGATCTGGCGCAAGGAGCGGTCGTTCATGTCCACCACGCGGCGCCAGACGATCCGGCGGGTGTCGATCTCGGCGTCGTTGCCCCAGTAGACGTGGTTGTCGATCATCGCCGACAAGAGCGCGTGGGCGCTGGTGATCGCGTGGAAGTCGCCGGTGAAGTGCAGGTTCATGTCCTCCATCGGCACGACCTGGGCATAGCCGCCGCCCGCGGCGCCGCCCTTCATCCCGAAGTTCGGCCCCAGCGAGGCCTCGCGGATGCAGATCATCGCCTTCTTGCCGATGTGGTTCAGACCGTCGCCCAGGCCCACGGTCGTCGTGGTCTTGCCCTCGCCCGCCGGCGTCGGGTTGATCGCGGTCACCAGGATCAGCTTGCCGTCCTCGTTGCCCTGGACCGAGTTGATGTAGTCCTGGCTCACCTTCGCCTTGTCATGCCCGTAGGGCAGCAGGTGCTCGCCCGGAATGCCAAGCTTGTCGCCAATCTCCTGGATCGGCTTCTTCGACGCCGCACGCGCAATCTCGATGTCTGATTTGTGGCTCATTTTGTGTTCCCTTTGTCGCGTTTCAGCTTGGAAATTCTTCGCCGACCTCAAGGCCGACCTCGGATGCCCACTGGGCGGCGGGTGTCTTGTCCCCGCCCTCGGGGCGTACTCGTTTCACCAGGATACGTCCGCCGACGCACTGCACCTCGATGCCGTCGTCGGTGATGGCGCGGACCCGGCCGGAAATGCCGTCGCCGGGGGCGCGGGCACTGTCGTAGATCCCCAGCTTGGCGCCCTTGTAGGTCGTCCATGCGCCGGGCGCGGGGTTGGTGCCGCGAATGAGATCGTAGACCTGGCCCACCGGGCGATGCCAGCAGATTTCCGAATGCCGCGCGGTGCAGCGGCGCTCGTAGGTGGCCTCGTCCTCGTCCGGCACGATATGCGGCGGATTGCCTTTGCGGAACAGGTCGCAGACCTCCAGCACGCTGTCGACCGCGGCGGGGTAGATCTTCTTGAAATAAAGGTCGATCACCGTGTCGTCGGGACCGATTTCGCATTCCCACTGCATCAGGCTGTCGCCCTCGTCCAGCCCGTCGGACGGGTAGAACCAGCTGAAGCCCGACTTGTCCGAACCCATGATGATCGGCCAGTTGACCGCGCTGGGGCCGCGATGCAGCGGCAGCAGCGACGGGTGGAAACAGATCGAGCCGTGGGTGGGCGTGTCACGCGCCGCCTCGGGCACGAAGACGTTGACGAAGGCCATGACCATCAGGTCGGCGTTGAAGCCTTCCAGCGTTTCCAGTGTCTCTGGCGCGTCGAAATTCGCCGGCTGCTCGACGGGCAGGCCCTTTTCGAGCGCGAATTCCTTGATCGGGTCGACCGGTTTGCCCTCGCGGTCCGGCTCGCAGTAGACGGCCACGACCTCGTCGGTTCCGGTCTCGATGATCTTGGCCAGCACGTCCTTGCCGAAGGCCTGCTGCCCCATGACGATCAATCGCATTTTAGTCCTCCCTTGGGTCCGGCAGGTGCGGATTTGCGCCGCACGCTGCCGGTCTTTCCTTCAACTATTCCGCCGCAGTCCTCTGCGGGTCTCCGACCGCGCCGCTGTCGAGCACGGCCTGCAGCTCCTCTCCGTCATAGCCCAGCACGTCGCGCAGGATCTCCACCGTGTGCTCGCCCAGAAGCGGCGAACGGGTCACCTCCACCGCGCTGTCCGAAAGCTTGATCGGGCAGCCCACCGTCGCGTACTTGCCGCGCTTGGGATGGTCCACATCGACGATCGTACCGGTCGCCCGCAGCCCGTCGTCCTCGATCAGCTCCTTGGTCGACAGGATCGGGCCCACGGGGATGTTCAGCGGGTTGCAGATGTCCATCACCTCGAACTTCGTCTTGGTCATGGTCCACTCCTCGATCGTGCCGAAGATCTCGTTCAGCTTGTCCAGCCGCTCGGGCGGCGTGGCATAGCCCTCGGCCGTCTTCCACTCGGGCTTGCCGATCACGTCGCAGATCTGCTCCCACACCGCGGCCTGGGTGATGAAGTAGGTGTAGGCGTTGGGGTCGTCCTCCCAGCCCTTGCACTTCAGGATCCGGCCCGGCTGGCCGCCGCCCGAGTCGTTACCCGCGCGCGGTGTCGCCTCGCCGAACTCGATGCCCTCGCCGTACTGGCTGTACTCCTTCAGGGGCCCGGCCTCCAGCCGCTGCTGGTCACGCAGCTTGACGCGGCAGAGGTTCAGCACCCCGTCCTGCATCGGCGCCAGCACCTTCTGGCCGCGGCCGGTACGCTCGCGCTGGAAAAGCGCCGTCATGATGCCCAGCGCCAGGTGCAGCCCGGTGCCGCTGTCGCCGATCTGCGCGCCGGTCACCAGGGGCGGGCCGTCACGGAAGCCGGTGGTCGAGGCCGCCCCGCCGGCGCATTGCGCCACGTTCTCGTAGACCTTGCAGTTCTCGTAATTGCCGGGGCCGAAGCCCTTGACCGAGGCCATGATGATCTTGGGGTTGATCTCCTGGATCCGCTCCCAGGAAAAGCCCATGCGATCGAGCGCCCCCGGCGCGAAGTTCTCGACCAGCACGTCGCATTCCTCGATCAGCCGGGTCAGAACCTGCTTGCCGGTCTCGTTCTTGGAATTGAGCTCGATCGAGCGCTTGTTGTGGTTGAGCATGGTGAAGTAAAGGCTGTCCGCGCCCGGCACATCCACCAGCTGTTGCCGCGTGGCGTCGCCCACGCCGGGCCGCTCCACCTTCAGAACATCCGCCCCGAACCACGCCAGAAGCTGCGTGCAGGTCGGACCGGACTGCACATGCGTGAAGTCCAGAATCTTGATGCCGTCCAATGCTTTCATAATGTCTCTCCCGCTCAGATGTTCTTGGCTTGGGGGTAACGGTTCTGCGCCACCACCGAAGACGGGTTCAGGTTGCCGATGTTGCCGCTCTCCTTGCCGGCATCCTCGGCGATGATGGCGTTGATCAGGGTGGGCTTGCGGCTTGCAAACGCCTCCTTGATCGCCTGGCGCAGTTCGTCGGGGTTGTTGGCGGTCACGCCGACCCCACCGAAGGCCTGCATCATCAATTCGTACTTGCTGTCCTTGACGAACACGGTGGTCGAGGGATCTTCGCCGCCGGACCAGTTTTCGCCGTCACCGCGATAGATGCCGTTGTTGTTCATGATCACGATGCAGACGGGCAGGTTGTAGCGGCAGACCGTCTCGATCTCCATTCCGCAGAAGCCGAATGCGCTGTCGCCTTCGACCGCCAGGACCTGGTTGCCGGTTTCCACGGCGGCGGCGATGGCAGAGCCCATGCCGACCCCCATGATGCCCCAGGTGCCCACGTCCAGACGCTTGCGAGGCTTGTGGATGTCCACGATCGAGCGGCACTGGTCCAGCGCGTTGGCGCCTTCGTTGACCAGAACCGTATCCGGGTTCTCGGCGATCAGATCCTTGATGACGCCCAGGGAGCCCTGGTAGTCCATCGGCGAGTTGTTGTTCTTCAGGCGGGGGGCCATCCGTTCGATATTGGCCTCGACCTTGGAGCGCACGGCGCCGGTCCAGTCCTCGGACGGTTTTTCCCAGTTGCCGCGGATCTTTTCCAGCAGAGCGCCGGCGCAGCTGCCGATATCACCGATCAGCGGGGCCGCGATGGGCTGGTTGCTGTCCATCTCGTTGGGTTCGATGTCGATCTGCACGAATTGCTTTGCGCCCTTCTCGCCCCAGGCCTTGCCCTGCCCGTGGCTGAGCAGCCAGTTCAGGCGCGCACCGATCAGGAAGACGCAGTCGCTTTCCTTCAGCACAAGAGAGCGGGCCGCCGAGGCGCATTGCGGATGCGTGTCGGGCAGAAGGCCCTTGGCCATGGACATTGGCAGGTAGGGAAAGCCCAGCGTTTCCACCAGTTCCTTCACCTGTTCGTCCGCCTGTGCATAGGCCGCGCCCTTGCCGATGATGATCAGCGGCTTCTTGGCGTTTTTCATGACGTCCAGCGCGCGATCCACCGCTGCGGGGCTGGGAACGCTGGCGGGGGACGGATCCACGACCTTGATCAAGGACTTGCTGCCCTCGACCTCGTCCATGACCTGCCCCAGCAGAGCGCCGGGAACGTCCAGGTAGACACCGCCGGGACGGCCCGTCAGTGCCGCGCGGACGGCACGGGCAACACCGAGGCCGATATCCTCGGCGTGCAGGATACGGTAGGCGGCCTTGGCATGGGGCCGCGCGATTGCCAGCTGATCCATCTCTTCGTAATCGCCACGCTGAAGGTCGACGATTTCACGCTCGGACGAACCGGAGATCAGGATCATCGGCCAGCAATTGGTCGTGGCATGGGCAAGCGCGGTCAGGCCGTTCAGGAAGCCGGGCGCGGATACGGTCATGCAGACGCCGGGCTTCTTGGTCAGGAAGCCGGCGGCAGCGGCGGCATAACCTGCGTGTTGTTCGTGACGGAAAGACAGCACGCGCATACCTTGCGCCTGCGCGTAGCGTCCAAGATCGGTGATCGGGATACCGGGAACGTTGTAGATCGTCTCCACCCCGTTCAGCTTCAGCGCATCGATCAGAAGATGAAACCCGTCGGTCAGCGTTTCCGGATCCGTCTCGATCCGCGAGACGAGGTCATCGTTCATCTGGGTCACACCCATGGTCTTCCTCCCTGTTCGGGGCCCCCTAATGGCCCCTTGCTAGTGCTCATTCCCTGTTCTCAGCCGGCCTTGGCGCCTCCAACGCCTTCGGCCAGCTCGAAATTGCTCCAAGTGCGATTGACATGTGTATGCAATCGCATCGTGTGCTCGCGGACGAGGCGCTCGGACAGCGCGGCATCCCGCGCCTCGATCGCCTCGATGATTTCAGCGTGATCGACGACCGACCGCCGCACGCGGTTGCCCTCGCCCATCGCCCGGACACGCACCGCGTTCATGTGCAGGAACAGGCCATCGGCCATCGTCCGCAGCAGCGTGCAGCGCGAAATCTCCAGGATGCGCTGGTGAAAGCGGATGTTGTCGTCGGAATATTCCGAGATGCGCGTGTTGGCGATCTCGTCGTTGTACTTTGCCGCGATGGTGCGCAGACTCGCGATCTCGCGGTCGGTCGCGTATTCACAGGCCAGACGCGCCGCCATGCTTTCCAGCGCCGCCCATGCCACGATCATGTCCAGGATGTCGGCCAGGCTCTTGCGCTGCACGAAGACACCCTTGCGCGGCTGAACCTCGACCAGTCCGTCACGCTCCAGCCGGGCCACGGCCTCGCGCAGCGGTGTCCGGGAGACACCCAGTTGCTCGGCCAGATTGCGCTCGTCGAGGCGCAGATCGGTCGCGGCATCATAGATGTTCATCTCGGTGATCGCTGTCCGAAGCATTTCGTAGACGTGATCCTTCAGCGTGAAGTTCGAAGGCACAGGTTTAAGCTTCATGCGCCCTCTCCGATCTCAAGTTGCGCGGCGTCATTTGCGACGTTGGTATACCATACACAGCATACCTAGCACGACAAACGATTTTTGAGGTTTTGACGGAAAATCGCCGAAACAGGGCGGGATTCCGGTCGGAAAAATCTGTCTATCCATAAGTATTTAAATAATTTTTTATACGGGAAAAAAATCTGGTCGAACCATCAGTCAAAGCTATTGCAGGCCGGAATCTCGCAGGTTGCGGTAACGAGACTTTGCTGGTATCTGGTATTCCACAAGGTCATGAAGACGTTCAGGAAAGGACCTGTTTTTGCTTATCCGCGCCGACGAATCAGCCCTAATCGTCATCGATATGCAAGAGCGCCTCGTCCCCGCCATGCAGGCGCCGGCACGGACGATTCGCAATACGCGAACGCTTTGCGCCGGTGCGCGTGAAATGAACATTCCTATCGTGATGACCGAACAATATCCCAAGGGTCTGGGCCGAACCGTGCCCGAGCTGCAGACGCCGGATGCGACCGTGCTTCCCAAGATGCATTTCTCGTGCATGGAAGACGAAGGATTCGCCACGCATTTCCGCAGCCTGGATCGCAAGCAGGCGGTGATCGCTGGGATGGAGGCGCATATCTGCGTGGTCCAGACCGCCGCCAGCCTGATCGAGGATGGCTATGAAGTTTTCGTCGTATCCGACGCCACCGCCTCGCGCACGCTGGAAAGCGAGGCGGCGTGCATCGCACGGCTGAGCGCCTGTGGCGCCGGCATCGTGACCACCGAAATGGTCGTCTTCGAGTGGCTGGGCTGCGCCGGGACACCGCAGTTCAAGAACATGTTGCATCTCATCAAGTAAGTAAAAGCATCGGGAGGAGCTTTGAGACAATGAACATCCATGAATACCAGGCGAAGGCCTTGCTGCGCTCTTACGGGGCGCCTGTATCGGACGGGCGTGTCGTGTTGCGCGCGGAAGAGGCGAAGACGGCGGCGGGTGAGCTTGACGGCCCCGTCTGGGTGGTCAAGGCGCAGATTCATGCGGGCGGCCGCGGCAAGGGCACCTTCAAGGAGGAAGGCGCCGGCGACGCGGGCGGCGTGCGCATCACCAAATCGGTCTCCGAGGCCGCCGAGGAAGCCAAGAAGATGCTGGGCCGCACGCTGGTGACCAAGCAGACCGGCGACGCCGGCAAGCAGGTGGGCCGCATCTATATCGAGGAAGGCGCCGCCATCGCCAGGGAGTTCTACCTCGCACTTCTGGTCGACCGGGTGACGTCCCGCGTCAGCTTTGTCGCCTCCACCGAGGGTGGCATGGACATCGAGGAAGTGGCCGAGAAGACGCCCGAGAAGATCCTCAGCCTGAGCGTCGATCCGGCCACCGGCTACCAGCCCTTTCATGGCCGCCGCATCGCCTTCATGCTCGAGCTCGAGGGCGCGGCGGTCAAGCAATGCGTCAAGCTGATGGGCACGCTCTACAAGATGTTCCTGGAAAAGGACATGGAGATGCTCGAGATCAACCCGCTGATCCTCACGGAGGGCGGCGAGCTCAAGTGCCTCGACGCCAAGATGGGCTTTGACTCCAACGCGGTCTACCGGCACGCGGACATCGCCGAGCTGCGCGACACCACCGAGGAAGACCCCAAGGAGCTGGAGGCGTCCAAGTACGACCTCAACTACATCGCGCTCGACGGCGAGATCGGCTGCATGGTCAACGGCGCGGGGCTCGCCATGGCGACGATGGACATCATCAAGCTCTACGGCGCCGAGCCGGCGAACTTCCTCGACGTGGGCGGCGGGGCCACAAAGGACAAGGTGACGGAAGCCTTCAAGATCATCACCAGCGACCCGCAGGTGAAGGGCATCCTGGTGAACATCTTCGGCGGCATCATGCGCTGCGACGTCATCGCCGAGGGCGTGGTCGCGGCCGTCAAGGAGGTGGGCCTGAAGGTCCCGCTGGTCGTGCGCCTCGAAGGCACCAATGTCGAGAAGGGCAAGGAGATCATCAACAACTCCGACGTTGACGTGATCGCCGCCGACGACCTCAAGGACGGCGCCCAGAAAATCGTCAAGGCCGTCAAAGGCTGAGCCTCGTAGGGTGGGGTTTCACCCCACCTCCCCCAAGATAATATCAAGGAGAACGCCAAAATGGCTGTCCTCGTCGACGAAAATACCAAAGTCATCTGCCAGGGCCTGACCGGCTCGCAAGGCACCTTTCACTCCGAGCAGGCCATCGCCTACGGCACGCAAATGGTCGGGGGCGTGACCCCCGGCAAAGGCGGCCAGACGCATCTGGACCTGCCCGTGTTCAACTCGGTCCACGAAGCCGTCCACAAGACGGGCGCCAACGCCTCCGTCATCTACGTGCCGCCGCCCTTTGCCGCCGATTCGATCCTCGAGGCGATCGACGCGGAGGTTCCGCTGATCGTCGCGATCACCGAGGGCGTGCCGGTGCTCGACATGATGCGCGTCAAGCGCGCGCTCGAGGGCAGCAGCTCTGTCCTCATCGGCCCCAACTGCCCCGGCATCATCACGCCGGATGCGTGCAAGATCGGCATCATGCCCGGCCATATCCACAAACGCGGCTCGGTCGGCGTCGTCTCCCGCTCCGGCACGCTCACCTACGAGGCCGTGAAGCAGACCTCCGACGTTGGCCTCGGCCAGTCGACCTGCGTCGGCATCGGCGGCGACCCCATCAAGGGGACCGAGCATATCGACGTGCTGGAATGGTTCCTGGCCGACGATGAAACGGAATCGATCATCATGATCGGCGAGATCGGCGGCAGCGCCGAGGAAGACGCCGCCCAGTTCCTGAAAGACGAAGCCAAGAAAGGCCGTTCCAAGCCCTGCGCCGGCTTCATCGCCGGGCGCACGGCGCCTCCGGGCCGCCGCATGGGCCACGCCGGCGCCATTGTTGCGGGCGGCAAGGGCGGCGCCGACGACAAGATCGAGGCGATGAAATCCGCCGGCATCGTGGTCGCGGAAAGCCCCGCGGGCCTCGGCGAAGCGGTGCTGGAAGCCATCGGGAAGTAAACGGCTGAACCGGGGCGGCGACACGCCCCGGTCGCTCTCCTCTAAGCGGCAGAGACCAAGGTATCACCCTCAGGGGGGTGGTGCCATTTCTCATCAGCGCGCATACTGCCATCATTGACAGCTCAATCGCCCTTGGTATACCACACACCAAGGAGCCGTCGCAGAGGGGAGGCCGCGCATGCTGCTTGCAGAATACCAGTCCAAGGAATTGCTGGCCCAGTATGGTGTCTCGGTTCCGCCGGGCAAAATGGCTCGCACCGCGGACGAGGCCGAGGCCGCCTGCGCCAACATTCCGGCGCGGAAATTTGTCGTGAAGGCGCAGATCACCTCGGGCGCGCGCGGTCTGGCGGGGGGGATCAAGTTCGCCGCCACTGCGTCCGCCGTCAAGGACGAGGCCGGCAGACTTCTGGGCAAGCAGCTTGTCACCAACCAGACCGGTGCCACGGGCGAGACGGTGCACGCCGTCTATGTCGAGGCCGACGTCAAGCATGACGCCCAGTATTACATCGCCTTCGCGCTAGACCCCGATACCGGGGCGCCGCTCCTCGTCGCTTCCCCCGATGGCGGAGTGGAGTTCGAGCAGAAGGCGCAGATGAACGCCAGCGAGGTCGCCAAGCACAGCCTGACCGGCAAGCCCGAGACGGATCGTGCCGGGCTGACCGAGTTCCTGTCCGGCATCGGGATGGAGGACGAAAAAGCGGTCGAGCAACTGCTGTCGGCCTGCGAAGCGTTCATCGAGAACGACATGGCGCTGCTGGAGATCAACCCGTTCGTGCGCACTCCGGAAGGGACCTGGATGGCCATCGACGCCAAGGTCGCGCTGGATGCCAGCGCCGCCTTCCGCCACCCGGAATGGGATTCGATGGTTTCGGGCGAGGGTCTGCCCGCCGTGGAAAGCACGGCGCAGAAAAGCAACATCAACTTCGTTAAGCTGACCGGCAACCTTGGCGTCGTGGTGAACGGTGCGGGGCTTGGGCTGGCCACCAATGACATGATCATCGACGCGGGCGGCAAGCCTGCGAACTTCATGGACATCCGGACCACGGCCACCAGCATGGACATCGCCCGCGGCGTGGAACTGCTGCTGCAGGAGCCGTCGGTGACCGCGATCCTGCTGAACGTCCACGGCGGCGGCATGACGGTGTGCGATACCGTGGCCGAGGGCGTCAACTTCGCCTATTCACGCAACAACGGAACCAAGCCGGTGATCGCCCGTCTGGCAGGACAGAACGCCGAGTGGGGTCAGCGAATCCTCGTCGATCGCAAAGTCCCCGTCGAGATTTGCAGCACCATGTCCGAGGCGGTCAAACGGGCTGTCGAGGTCGCATCCGGGGGAGGACGGTAATGGCCATTCTGGTAAACGAAGACACCCGCCTTCTGGTGCAGGGCATGACCGGCCGAGCCGGCACTTTCTATACCGATCAGGCGATGCGGTATGGCACGACCTGCGTTGCGGGCGTCCGTCCCGGTCGCGGCGGAACCTCTCATCTGGGGCTGCCCGTGTTCCACACCTGCGCCGAGGCGGTCAAGGAAACGCAGGCCAACGCCAGCCTCGTGACCGTGCCGGCCCCCAAGGCCGCCGACGCCATGATCGAGGCGATCGAGGCGGAACTGGGCGTGATCGTCTGCATTACAGAACGCGTGCCGCAGCATGACATGCGCCGGGTCAAGGACGCGCTCAAGGGCTCGGACACCGTGCTGATCGGCCCCAACAGCCAGGGCATTCTGACACCGGGCACATGCAAGATCGGCGTGATGCCCACCGTCGACGCCAAGCCGGGCCATATCGGCATCGCGTCACGCTCGGCGTCGCTGACCTCCGAGGTGCTGGCCAGTTGCAGTGCGGCCAACCTTGGCCAGTCCACCACGGTCGGCGTGGGGGGCGACGTCCTGCACGGGATCGGCTTTGTCGGCTGTCTCGAGCAGTTCCGCGACGACCCGGACACCAAGGCGGTCGTTCTGATCGGCGAGATGGGCGGGCGCGAGGAAGAACTGGCCGCCGAGTATCTGTCGTCTGTCGACTACGGCAAGCCCGTCGTGGGGCTGGTGGTCGGGCGTCACGCGCCGGTCGGTCGCCGGATGGGCCACGCGGGAACGCTTTCTGTCTTCGGCAACCTGTCGGCAGATGAAAAGATCTCGCTGCTGCGCGACGCCGGCGTTGTCATCGCCAAGGATGCCGGAGACGTGGTACGAACCGTGCAATCCTGCCTCTCCTGACACGTTCGCCTGCGTCCTCACGCGCCACCATGCGGTGCGGATATCGCCAAGTGGGTGCCTGACGCCGAACGACTTGTGACAGCCGGGGCAAGTGGTCGCCGGCAGCGCAAGATCGCAATTCCGAGACCGCCGCCGCAACCGTAACTACCGGACGGGCGTTGACCTACAGGTCAGGAGATCCGGCGAACTCATCGCTTTGTCCGGATCCTGCGGGCACGCCGCGCAGGGTGCCGTCCCGGTCGACGGGCGGGAAGGGAACTTTTGCGCAGGGCCGCACGTTTTGTGCCGAAAGGAGTTCCCGCATGTCCAGCTTCCGCGCGCGCGCGATCACCAAGCCCATCTTCAAATGGGCCAAGGGCGTCCTGCCCGGCTTGTCCAAGACCGAAAGCGAAGCACTGAGCGCCGGAGAGGTCTGGTGGGAGGCCGAGCTTTTCTCGGGCAACCCCAACTGGTCCAAGCTGCGCGCCGTCAAGACACCCCGCCTGTCGGACGAGGAACAGGCGTTTTTCGATGGGCCCGTGAAAGAGCTGTGCGGGATGATCGACGACTGGAAGATCAACCATGAAACCGGAGATCTTTCGCCGGATGTCTGGCAGTTCATGCGCGAGAACAAGTTCTTCGGCATGATCATCCCCAAGGCGCATGGTGGGCTGGAGTTCTCCGCCTTCGCCCATTCCGAGATCGTTCGCTACATTTCGACGCGCTCTGTCGCCGCCGCGGTGACCGTCATGGTTCCCAACTCGTTGGGCCCCGGCGAGCTTCTGCATCAGTTCGGCACCGACGCGCAAAAGGATTATTGGCTGCCGCGCCTCGCGGATGGACGCGAACTGCCTGCCTTCGGCCTGACCAGTGCCGAGGCCGGCTCGGACGCCGGTGCGATGGTCGATGACGGGGTCGTCTGCAAGGGCCAGTGGAAAGGCGAGGAGGTGCTGGGCATCCGCCTGAACTGGGCCAAGCGTTATATCACGCTGTCGCCGGTCTGCACCGTGCTGGGTCTGGCCTTCAAGCTTAGAGACCCTGACGGCCTGCTGGGCGACACCCCGGATATCGGTATCACCTGCGCACTTGTTCCGACCGACCTTGAGGGCGTCGAAACCGGTCGCCGCCATATCCCGTCGTCCACCATGTTCATGAACGGCCCGACCACGGGCAAGGACGTGTTCATCCCGCTCGAAAACATTATCGGCGGGCAGGAGTATGCCGGCGAAGGCTGGATGATGCTGATGAGCGCGCTTGCCGCCGGGCGCGGCATCTCGCTACCCTCCATGGGCTGCGCCGCCATCGCCCTGTCGGCCCACACCACCGGCGCCTACGCCCGCATCCGCGAACAGTTCAACCTGCCCATTGGCAAGTTCGGCGGTGTGCAGGCCCGCCTTGGCCGCCTAGCCGCCGACGCCTATTCGATGGATGCCGCCCGGCACCTGACCTGCGCCGGGCTGGACGAGGGGCGCGCGCTGTCGGTGATCTCGGCGATCATGAAGGCGCACGCGACCTTCCGCATGCGCGAGGCGCTGAATGATGCTATGGACGTACATTCCGGCAAGGCGGTGATCGACGGGCCGTCGAATTACCTTCTGCCACTTTATCGCGCCGTGCCCATCGGCATCACGGTCGAGGGGGCGAACATCGTCACCCGCAGCCTGATCATCTTCGGGCAGGGCTCGATCCGCGCCCATCCCCATATGCTCGACAACATGCTGGCCTTGGAAGAGGACGATCCCGACAAGGCGCTTGAGATGTTCGACAAGTCGCTGTGGGCCCATGTCGGGCACAGCACGCGCACGCTCTTTCGCAGCTGGGGCCGCGCCCTGACGGGCGGTCGGTTCGCACCGGCCCCCGCGGCAGGCGACGCAACGGATATTTACAAACAGCTGTCGCGCTGGTCCGCGGCCTATGCCCTGACCGCCGACATGCTCTTTTTGTCGCTGGGTGGTGAGCTCAAGCGCAAGGAGATGATCTCGGGGCGCATGGGCGACATCCTGTCCGAGATGTATATTCTCTCCGCCGCGCTCAAACGGTGGGAGGACGAAGGCCGCCAGAAGGCCGACCTGCCGGTGCTGCGCTACGTGGCCGCCGACGCCTTTCACAATATCCAGACAGCGCTGGATGAGGTCATCGCCAACCTGCCGGCCCGCTGGGCGGCGTGGCTGTTGCGCATCTTCACCCTGCCCGGCGCGGCGCAGCGCAAGCCCGATGACAGGCTCGTCGCGCAATGCAGCGATCTGCTCTACGACCCGTCGGATACCCGCGACCGTATCGTCGGGCGCATCGCTGACGGCTGCAACCGCGACGGCGTGCAGGTGCTGAACGAATGCTACGCCAAGGTCACCCGGATGGCGCCGGTCATGAAGCGCCTGCGCGATGCGAAAAAGACCCCGCAGGAGGCGCTGGAAGCCGGCATTCTGAGCGATGCCGAAATGGCCGATATCGAGGAGATGTCGCGTCTGGTCGATGAAGTCGTCGCGGTGGAAGACTACGCCCCCGAAGACTTTGCCGCGCTCTTTCCCGCACCGCACGAGGGTGAACGGCCCCACCGCGAGGCCGCGGAATGACCACGATCAACGGCAATCGAGTCTTTCTCGTCGACGGCGCGCGGACGCCGTTTCTCAAGGCGCAGGCAGGCCCCGGACCTTTCACGCCCGTGGACCTTGCGGTGCAATGCGGTCGGCCCCTGCTGGCGCGGCAACCCTTTGACCGCGCGGCGCTCGATCTGGTCATCCTTGGATGCGTCAACGTCATCGCAGACGAGATGAACCCGGCCCGCGTCGCCGGGCTGCGCCTTGGTCTGCCCGAGGCGACCGTGGCATTCACGGTGCAGATCAATTGCGGGTCCGGCATGCAGAGCATCGACACCGCCTATCGCTATATCCGCGACGGCAGCCACCAGATGATACTGGCCGGCGGTGCCGAAGCGCTGAGTCACGCACCCCTGACCCTGCGCCGGTCCGCTGTCGAATGGTTCGGCCGGATGAGCACCGCCAAGGGCCCGCTCGAGCAGGCAAAGAACATGGCCGGGATCAAGCCTGAGTTCTTCAAGCCGGTCGTCGGGTTGGAACGTGGCCTGACGGACCCCATCACGACCCTCAGCATGGGCCAGACGGCCGAAGTGCTGGCGCATCATTTCAACATCGATCGCGAGACTGCCGATGCCTATGCCATGCAGAGCCACCACCGGCTGGCCGCCGCCCACAAGGAAGGCCGGCTGAAGGACGAGCTCATGCCCGCCTTCGCCCGCGACGGCACTGTCTACGATCACGACAACGGCGTGCGGCCCGACAGCGACATGGAAGGACTGGCCAAGCCCAAGCCGGTGTTCGAGCCACCCTATGGCAAGGTCACGGCTGGCAATTCCAGCCAGATCACCGACGGCGCAAGCTGGTGCATTCTTGCCTCCGAACAGGCCGTGGATGCGCATGGGCTGGAGCCGCTGGCCGAAATCACCGACAGCGAATGGGCGGGTCTTGATCCCTCGATCATGGGCCTCGGCCCGGTGATGTCTTCCACCCCGATCGTGAAACGTCATGGCTACGGGATAGGCGATATCGACCTGTGGGAATTGAACGAGGCCTTCGCGGCACAGGTCCTTTCCTGCCTCGCCGCCTGGAACGACGAAGAGTTCTGCCGCGAGGTCCTTGGGCTGGACGGCGCCTTTGGACGGATAGACCGGGATCAGCTCAATGTCGATGGCGGCGCGATTTCGCTGGGCCACCCTGTCGGCACCAGTGGCAACCGCATCGTGCTGCACCTTGCAAACGCGATGAAGGCCCGCGGCGCGAAACGCGGCATCGCCACGGAATGCATCGGCGGCGGCCTTGGCGGCGCGATGCTGCTGGAGGCTGTGCAATGACCGGACATGTTCTGAAATTTCTCGGAGAGACCAGACTGGAGCTTGGCCCGGTGGGCGAGGCTCACGGCAACTGGCGCTCGGGTCGGGACGAGAGCAATGGGCTCTGGCTGGTGCTCGACAAGACCGGCAGCAGCGTCAACACCATCTCCGAGGATGTGATCCGCGAACTGGACGACCATATCGCCGCGGCCGAGGCGGACAAGCCCGCCGCCCTCGTCATCCGCTCTGCCAAGCAGGCCGGTTTTGCCGCCGGGGCCGACATCACCGGTTTCGAGTCCATGACCGATCAGGGTGCCGCCGACCTGCTGAGACAGGCGCATGACGTTCTCGACCGGATCGAGGCGCTGCCCTGCCCCACCATCTGCGTCGTCCACGGCGCGGCGCTTGGCGCAGGCTTCGAACTGGCGCTCGCCTGCGACTACCGCATCGCCACGCCCGGCGCGTCCTTCGGCTTTCCCGAGGTGCAGCTTGGCCTGCATCCCGGCCTTGGCGGCACCTTCCGCCTGCCCGCCCTGATCGACCCGACGGACGCCATGACCATGATGCTGACCGGCAAGACCGCGCATACCAGACGGGCCAAGTCGCAAGGTATTGCCGATGCCGTTGTCGAGGAACGCCACGTTGCCGGTGCCATTGCGGCCGCCAGGGACGGCAAGATCGAGCGCCAGACACCCGGCCTCAAATCCCGCGCATTTTCCTTTGATCAGGCCCGTAGCCTCGCCGCCCGCCAGATGCGCGGCAAGACCGAGGAAAAAGCCCCGAAAGAGCATTACCCGGCGCCCCACGCCCTGATCGACCTCTGGGAAGAGCATGGCGACGACCGCAAGGCCATGCAGAAAGCCGAGATCGACAGCTTCGCACGGCTTCTGGAGACCGAGACCTCGAAGAACCTGCGCCGCGTCTTCTTTTTGCAGCAATCGCTCAAAGATGCCGGGCGCGGTGATGATGGCATTGTCCATGTCCACGTGATCGGCGCCGGCGCCATGGGGGCCGAGATTGCCGCCATTGCCGCCATCAAGGGCAAGATCGTGACATTGGGCGATATCGAGACCGATCCGCTGGGCAAGGCCGTCAGAACCGCCGCGAAGATCTGCGAGGCCAAGCACCTTAGCGGACCCGAGACGCGTGATGCGCTCGACCGGCTCATGCCCGATCCGCATGGCTATGGCCTGGCCCATGCCGACCTGGTGATCGAGGCGGCCAGCGAAGAGCAGGAGATCAAGGAAAAGATCTTCAAGGGCCTCAAGGGCAAGCTGAAGAAGGACGCGATCCTCGTCACGAACACGTCGAGCCTGTCGGTCGACGATCTCGCCAGCGCCGCGCCCGCCAAGTCCCGCTTTGCCGGTCTTCATTACTTCAACCCGGTCTCCAAGATAGACCTCGTCGAAGTCGTCAAAGGCAGCGCTACGAATGACAAGACCGCCTCGCGCCTTGCCGCCTATTGCGGCGCGACCGGCAAGCTGCCCGCGCTGGTGACGGACTATCCCGGATTCGTCGTGAACCGCGCGCTGGTGCCCTACATGCTCGAAGCGATGGTGCTGATGGACGAGGGCGTGCCCAAGGAGGTCATCGACACCGCCGCCATCCGCTTCGGGATGCCCATGGGGCCGGTCACGCTGGCCGATCAGGTGGGGCTGGATATCGGCCTGCACGTGGCCGAAAGCCTGGCCGAAAGCCTCGACACGTCGATGCCACCGATCAGCGACGACCTGCGGAGTCGCGTCGACAAGGGCGAGTTGGGCAAGAAGACCGGGAAGGGCTTTTACGACTGGTCGGACGGCACGCCCCATCCCGACGCCGACATGGAACACGCGCCCGACGACCTGACCGACCGGCTGATCCTGCCGATGCTCAACGCCTGCGCCGAGGTGCTGCGCAAGGGCGTGGCCAGGGACGCCGACCAACTGGATGCCGCGATGATCTTTGCCACCGGCTGGGCGCCGTTTCGCGGCGGACCGATGCACTATGCCAAGGCCCGTGGCATCCCCGACATCACGAAACGACTGACGGACCTCGAGTCCGCCCACGGCCCGCGCTTCGCCCCTGATCCCGGCTGGTCCGACCTTGGCTGAAAGGCCCGAGGTCCATACCGACGCCGGCGCGATGGCGCGGGCCACCTTTGATGCCACAGGCGGCGAGATACGCCTGGCCCTGCCGCTTGGACTGGGCAAGCCGGTCACCTTCGTGAATGCCCTCGTGCGCGCCGCGGTCGAGGATCCTTCCCTTACACTGAAAATCTTCACCGCCCTCAGCCTGCAACGCCCCGAGCCGTCTTCGGATCTCGAGGCCCGGTTCCTGAACCCCGCCATGGACCGGTTCTTCGGAGCCGCGCCGTCGCTCGCCTATGTCGATCTCATCAAGGACAAGGGCCTCCCCGACAATATCGAGGTCTCGGAGTTCTTCTTTCAGGCCGGATCGTGGCTCGGCAACGACTATGCCCAGCGGCAGTATATCTCCGCCAACTACACCCATGCCCGCGACGTGCTTGTCGACCAGAATCCGAATGTGCTGGCACAGCTCATGCCACGGCAGGGTGACCGGTTCAGCATGTCGTGCAACACCGACATCTCCGCCGATCTCTTCGCCTGCCGCGCCGCGGGCGAGATGGATTTCATCGCCGTGGCCGAGATCAACGACGCCCTGCCGTTCATGGACGGCCCGGCCGCGCTCGATGCAGGCGAAGTTGCCATGGTGCTGGACCCGCCCGAGCAGATTGACCTCTTCTCGGTGCTGCGCCGCCCGGTGGGCGACGCCCAACACGCCATCGCACTGCACGTCTCGCGCCTCGTGCCCGACGGCGGCACCCTGCAAATTGGCATAGGTGCCATCGGCGATGCCGTGGCCAATGCCCTGATCGCCCGGGACCGGGCCGCGCTGCACGCACTATGGCGCGACGCCCCCCTGCCACTCCAAGGGGTGGAGGAAGAACCCTTCCGCACGGGCCTTTACGCCGTGACCGAAATGCTCGTCGGCGGGCTGGTCGCCCTGTTCGAAGCCGACATCCTGCGGCGCGAGGTCGATGGCGCGGTGATCCACGCGGGGTTCTTCGTCGATGCCCGCGACATGTACGAACGCCTGCGCGCCCTGCCCCCGGACCGCCGCGCCAAGATCCGTATGATGCCGGTCAGCTATACCAACGCGCTTTATGGCGATGAAGAGGCCAAGCGCGCTGCCCGGCAGGACGCCCGCTTCGTCAACGGCGCCATGCAAGTGAGCCTGTTGGGCGACGCCATGTCCGACGCGGCCAAACCCGGCCAGGTGGTCAGCGGTGTCGGCGGCCAGTTCAATTTCTTCGAACAGGCTTTCGCGTTGAAGGATGCACATGCCGTCCTCACCCTGCCGGCCACGCGGCAAAGCGGCGGGGATCTGACGTCGAACATCGTCTGGCAACTGCCCGTCACCACCGTGCCGCGCCACATGCGCGATATCGTCGTTACCGAATATGGCGCGGCTTTTCTGCGCGGGCTGCCGGATGAAGAGGTCATCAAGCGACTGATTTGCATCGCCGACAGCCGGTTTCAGCCGGATCTGGTGGAAAAGGCGCGAAAGGCCGGAAAGCTCGACCCCGCCTGGACCATCCCCGACGCGCACAGGCGCAACGCGCCAGACACGATCGCCGATTGGCTTGCCCCTCACAGGGACGGCTTGCTGCTGGATTACCCGCTGGGCACCGACTTCACCGAGACCGAGAAACTGCTGGTCAAAGCGCTGTCCCGCCTTCGCGAGGCCGCACACAGCAAGCCCGCGCTGCTGTCGCTGGTCTGGTCCGGCCTGACCGCAAGCCCGCACCCGCAGGAAGGCGCGGCAATGGAGCGCATGGGCTACGGCGCCAGGCCTCAGCTTGCCGAACCGCTTCAGGCGCGCGCCCTGCGCGGGGCCCTGCGCCAACTTGGCTAAGTCCGCGCGCCGCGCTCGCCCTTCTGTCGACATCCCCTTTGACCGGCTTATGTCTCTGCACGATCTGCAGAAAAGGCACGTGATGACCGACCCGATCTTGACGCCGGAGTGGCCAACGCCGACCCGGGACGCCGCCGAGGCGCACTTTGCGCGTGTCTTGCCGAGCCTCGGAACCCGCTATGCTCATGACCGCAATTTCGATTACGGGCCGGGCCGGCACGACTTCGTCTCAAGGCTTTCGCCGTACTTGCGCCGCCGGCTTCTGCTTGAACCCGTTGTCATCGCGAGTGTCCTGCAGGAACATGGCATGGACGTCGCCGAACGGTTCGTGCAGGAAGTTATGTGGCGGAGTTATTTCAAAGGGTGGCTGGAACGCCGCCCCGCGGTCTGGCGCGCCTACCGCGAGGGCCTGCGCACCGATCTCGAACGCATGGACGCAGACGACGATCTGCGCCACGCCGTTCACCGCGCAGAGGCGGGCGAAACCGATCTCGGCTGCATGAATGCCTGGGCGCGGGAACTGACCGACACCGGCTACCTGCACAATCACGCGCGCATGTGGTTCGCCTCGATCTGGATCTTCACCCTGCGCCTGCCCTGGCGGCTGGGCGCGGATTTCTTCTATCGGCACCTGCTGGACGGTGACCCGGCGTCCAACACGCTGAGCTGGCGCTGGGTCGCGGGGTTGCATACGCGGGGCAAGTTCTACGCGGCCGAGGCCTGGAACATCGCCAGGTTCACCAACAATCGCTTTACGCCGCATGCCTCGGACCTTGCAGATGTGACCGAAGGCCTGGAGGCCGAAGAGCCGGACGGCTTGCCCCAGGTACAGCCGCTGCGCGAGCCATTGACGCCGCAAGCCGGCGCGCCTGCTGCGCTGCTGATCACGGAAGAGGATTGTCGCCCCGACGATTTTGCGCTCTCGGGACTCGACATCCGTGCGACGGCAACGCTCGCGGCCAGCGCTCTTCGCTCGCCGCGACCCGTATCCGGCAAGGTGACGGAATTCGAAGCGGCGGCACTGGCCGACACCGCCCACCGCATCGCCGCAAGGGCGGACAACCTTCAAGTCGACGACCCCGGAGTGCTGGCGCGTTGGGCCGCGGAACACGGCGCGACCCAGATCGTGACGCCCTTCATTCCCCAGGGGCCCTTGCGCGACTGGGTGACGATGGCCGGGCCGACGCTGAACGCGGCAGGTGTGCCACTTCGGGAATGGCGCCGAGACTGGGACACTCTTGTCTGGCCCCACGCCACCGCAGGCTATTTCAAAGTCAAGAAGAAGCTACCCGACATCCTGCACGATGCCGGGCTGAGCCGATACGTCACGCGGTGACGAACAGGTCCTTGAACTCGTCCCGCAGCAGGTTTTTCTGCACCTTCCCCATGGAGTTGCGCGGCAACTCCTCGCGGACGATCAGCTTCTTGGGATGCTTGAAGCGCGCCAGCGCCTTCGAGGTCGCCGCGCCGATTGCATCGAGGTCCGGCTCGGCCCCCGCCTCGGGCACGATCACGCCCACGACCGTCTCGCCGAAATCCGCATGGGGCACACCGATCACCGCGCTTTCCAGAACGCCGGGCTGTTCGTCCAGCACCAGCTCGATCTCCTTGGGATAGATGTTGTACCCGCCCGAGATGATCAGGTCCTTGTTGCGTCCGACGATCTGGACGTAGCCGCGATCATCTATGACACCCAGATCACCCGTGATGAAAAACCCGTTCTCCCGCAGCTCCGCCGCGGTCTTTTCGGGCATCTGCCAATATCCCTGGAACACATTCGGCCCGCGCACTTCGATCTGGCCAACCTCGCCCTGCGCCACCTCCTCGCCCGTCTCGGGATCGGTGATCTTCAACTCCACCCCCGGCAGCGGAAAGCCCACGGTGCCGGCGCGCCGGTCCCCGTCATAGGGGTTCGAGGTGTTCATATTGGTCTCGGTCATGCCATAGCGTTCGAGGATGCGATGTCCGGTGCGCTTCTCGAATTGCGTATGCGTCTCGGCCAGAAGCGGGGCGCTGCCCGACACGAAGAGCCGCATATGCGCCACCAGGTCCTTGTCGAACCGCGGGTCGTCCAGAAGGCGCGTGTAGAAGGTCGGCACGCCCATCATCGCGGTCGCTTCGGGCAGAAGGTCGATCACCTTGTCCAAGTCGAACTTCGGCAGGAAGATCATCGCCCCTCCGGCGACCAGCGTGATGTTGGTCGCCACGAACAGGCCATGCGTGTGAAAGATCGGCAACGCATGCAGCAGGACATCGTCACTGGTGAACCGCCAGTGTTCCGCCAACGTCTCGGCGTTGGACAGCAGGTTCTCCTGGCTCAGCATAGCGCCTTTCGACCGCCCCGTAGTCCCCGACGTATAGAGCAGCGCCGCCAGGTCATCTGCCTTGCGGTCCACGGTCTCGAACGTCTCGGGCGCCTCCGCCGCCTTTTCTGACAGACTGCCGGAGCCATCTTCGTCGAGCGTCTCCAGCGCCGCGCCATGTTTGGACGCGATAGGCTGAAGCGCCTCGCGCCTGTCGCCCTTGCAGATCACCATCGACGCGCCACTGTCTTCGATGAAATAGCTCAGCTCCTCCACCGTGTAGCCGGTGTTGAGTGGCAGAAAGACCAGTCCGGCCTGCACGCAGGCGGCATATGCGGCCAACGCGAAATGCGATTTTTCCACCTGCGCCGCCACCCGCGCACCGGGCTCTAGCCCAGCGGCGGTAAAGGCGTTGGCATATTGCGCGGCCAGCCGCAGAAACCGGTCGTGTGTCAGCGTCTCGCCGTCTGGCAGATACAGGAACGGCGTGTCCTTGCCGGCGTGATTTCCGAACAGGGCATCGAAAAGGGGATTGGTCATGCGTGTCCCTCCTCCGGCATCGTCTTGGCGGCGCTTGCGGCCAGCGACTTGATCTCGCTCGAGACCGCGACCCGTTGCTCGGCCGCAAACCGTTCGTGGTTCTGCGATACCTTGCCCAGGTCATAGAGGTAATTCACCATCACTCCCGCGGATTGCTTCATCCCGTTGGTCGACACGTCCGCATTGGCGTGAACCTTGTGAACCTGCGCCCCGTTGCCCAGGTGGAACCGCGCCACGGGGTCAAGCGGCAGGCCATCGCCCCGCTTGGCCTGCGTCAGGTAATAGGCGGCATATTCGCACAGCGCATCGGGCTGCTGCGCCTCGGGATTGATGTCGACACTTTCCATCCACCGGGTCAGTCCCGGGATCGGCGACAAGGTGACGAAATTCTTCAGCGCCGGATTCTCCAGCGCCAGATCCGCCGCCACCTGCTTGATCAGCGAGTTGCCGAAAGAGATCTGCGCCAGACCGGATTGGCAGTTCGAGATCGAATAGAACACCGCCGTGTTTGCACGGTCGACGTCGATCTGGTCGCGCTCTTCGGCCAGAACTTCCTGGATCGAGCCCGGTATGCCGTCGGTCAGCGCCACCTCGACGAAAATAAGCGGCTCGTCCGGCATGGCCGGGTGAAAGAACGCGAAACAGCGTCTGTCCGCAGGCTCCAGCCGCCGGCGCAGATCGTTCCAGCTGTCGATCGCGTGCACGGCCTCGTAGGCAATGATCTTTTCCAGGATATGCGCCGGGCTTTCCCAGCTGATCGGGCGCAGCACAAGGAAGCCGCGGTTGAACCAGCTTGCAAACAGATGCCGGAAATCCAGGTCCAGCGCCTGCAACTCGTCATCGTCCCGGCCCAGCCGCAACAGGTCGGTCCGCATCCCGACCAGCCGCCTGGTGGCACCGGGCACCTGGTTCATCCGCCGGATCAGTTCCTGCCGGGGCGACTCCGAGGCATTCAGGAAGGCGCGATAGGTGGCCTTGGACTGGCCGCGCTCATACGCGTCCAGCGCGTCGCGCACCTGCTCGGGGTTGATCACCATGTCCCGGGCAAGATGCCGGAAAAACTCCAGCTTCGCGGTATCGTCCCAGCTTTCGTACCGGGTCAGGATCTGGCGCGCCACGGCCTGCCCCGAGACCTCGCCGGTGGCCCCGATCAGGTCGGCGGTCAGGTCCTCGATCGGTCGGTCGTCCCGCGGCACGCCGCGTGCGGCGCCGTAACGGCGCTCGAACACGGTGGACAGAAGATCGGCAAGCAAGGTCATAGCTCGGCTCCCATCACCAAATCGGGCAGCCACGTGGCGATACCCGGAAACAGGCACAGCAGGACAATCGCGATCACCATGCAGGCGACGAAGGGCAGCGACCCGGTCAGGATCGTCTTCAGCGAGATGTCCGGCGCAATGCCGTTGATCACGTAAAGGTTCAGGCCCACCGGCGGCGAGATCAGCCCGATTTCCATGTTGATCGTCAGCACCACGGCAAACCAGATCGGGTCGAACCCGGCGGTGGTGATGATCGGCAGCAGGATCGGCGCGGCCATCAGGATCACCGCGACCGGCGGAAGGAAGAAGCCCGCGATCAGCAGAAAGACGTTGATCGCGCCCATCAGCACCCAGCGGTTCACGTCCAGCGTGCCGATCCACTCGGCGATGGATTGCGTGATGAAGAGCGACGACAGCATGTAGGAAAACACGCCGGCGGCCGCGATGATGAACAGGATCATCACGCTTTCCCGCGTGCTGTCGCGCAGCACCGTCCAGATCTGGCGCGGGTCCCACAGGCGGTAGATCACCATAGCGATCAACATGCACATCAGCGCGCCGACGGCGGCCGTTTCCGACGGCGTGGCGATGCCGCCATACATGGCGTAAAGCACACCCAGGATGATGAACAGGAACGGCAACACCCGCGGCAGGATCTCCACCCGCTCCTTCCAGGTATAGCTGCCCGCCGACAGGACGCTCGCATTGCCCGACTTCCAAGTGGAATACAGCGACCAGGCCATGAACAGCCCCACCAGCAGCAGCCCCGGGAACACACCCGCAAGGAACAGGCGCCCGATCGAGGTCTCGGTGGCGATACCGTAGACGATCATCGTGACAGACGGCGGGATCAGGATACCCAGCGTCCCGCCCGCGGCGATCGAGCCTGCGGCGACACCATCGGGATAGCCCCGCTTGCGCATCTCGGGAATGCCCATCTTGCCGATGGCGGCACAGGTGGCCGGGCTGGAGCCGGACATCGCGGCAAAGAGCGCACAGGCGCCCAGGTTCGACACCACAAGCCCGCCCGGCACGCGGGTCAGCCAGCGTTCCAGCGCCTCGTAAAGGTCCGCACCCGCGCGGGTCGAGGCGATGGAGGCGCCCATGATGATGAACATCGGGATCGACAGCAGCGCGAAATTGTCCAGCTTGCCAAAGAAGATCTCCGGCATCAGCGACAGCGAACTCATCCCGTCGAAGATGATCAGGAACCCGGCAGAGACCACCAGCAGGCCCGCGGCCACGGATATCCCCGAAAACAGGACGACGATGGTGATGAGGGCGACAAGGCCACCCAGTGCAAGCGGATCCATCAGACGTCCTCCAGCCCGAAGGGCTTGTCGATGCCCGTGGTCATTGCGAAAAGGTCAGCCGCCAATTGCAGCGCATAGAGGCCAAAGCCCAGCGGCAGTGCGAGGTACGGCACCCACAGCTTGGGGTTCCACGGCGTGTTCGACGTCTCCCCCAGTCCCAGGCCTCGTGCCAGAAATGATAGCCGTGCCACAGCATCGCGCCAACCACCGCCAGCGTCAGCGCCATGACGATCCCGGCCAGCACGCGCCGCGCCTTGTTGGGCAACATGATCGGCAGCAGATCCACATTCACGTGGCCGCGCACATATTGCACGTATGGCAGGCCCAGCATGGTCGCGCCGATCATCAGGTAGGTCACGCCCTCGGTGTGCCAGATCGTCGACTGGTTCAGCACGAACCGGATAAAAATCATCTGGCAGACGATCAGGACGGACGCGACGATCATCAGCGCGGCGACGATGCCGCAAATCTGGCTGATCCAGCCGATTATCCGCAGAACGGGGTTGCCACCATGGCGGGCGGCCGCTGTGGCGTGGGCGGAACCGGACATCGCTCGGCCTCCGTTGAAAAAGTGGAAATGGTACGCGAGGTCGGGCCCGGCGCGGTGCCGGACCCGACGATTGGTTCAGCGGATCACTCGACGGCCAGCGCCTTGTCCAGCAGTTCCTGACCCTCGGGCGAGCCCTCAAGGAAGGCCTTGTAGGCGGTCTCCTGCGCGATCTGGCGCCACGCGTCGAACTCTTCCTGGCTCATCTCGGCAATCTCGACACCGTTCTCGGCAAAGACTTCGCGGGCATTGCCGTCCTGGCTCTTGGCCTCTTCTAGGTAGAACGCCTCGGCCTTCTCGGCGGCCTCCATCAGCGCGGTCTGCTGCTCTTCGCTCAGGCTTTCGAACTTGGACTTGTTCATCAACAGCGGCTGATACATGAACCACAGCGCATAGTCGCCCGCCGGGGTAAAGCACGACACCTGCTCGTAGATGCGGTAACTGACAAAGGACGAGGACGAGGTGTTCGCGGCATCCAGAACACCCGTCTGCATGGCGTTATAGATCTCGGCCGAGCTCATCGAGGCGATCGACGCACCGGCGCCCGCCAGCATCTGCTCGAACGCCTTGCCCGCCGCGCGGGTCTGCAGGCCTTCCACGTCCTCCGGCGCGGTGATGCACTTTTCCTTGCCCGCGAAACCGCCGGCCAGGTAGCCGTGCACGAGGACCATGATGTCATCCTCGGCCATGATATCCTCGATATCGCCCATGAACTCGGACTCGTTCAGACGCGCGGCATGGTCGTGGTTCTTCACCAGCCCCGGCATCAGGGTCAGGTTGTAGGCGTTGCGCAGGCCGCCCGCGTAGGACAGCGGAAAGACGATCATGTCGACCTGCCCGCGCGCCAGCGGCTTGTATTGCTCGCGCGCCTTGAACAGCGACTGCGAGGGGAAGATCTGGATATCCAGATCGACATCCGCCGCCGCGACCTCGTCGGCGACCATCTGCGCCACCTTGTGACGCACGTCACTGGTGGACCACTGGTGCGACAGGCGCAGCTCTTCGGCGCTTGCCGTCAGGCTGCCTGCGAAAAGGGCTGCTGCCGCGACCGCGGCTGTGAAATTCAGTTTCATGTGTTCCTCCCAAAACGTCCTGATTCGTGTTCGGACTGCCCGAACCCTAACGAGATTGTGTCGTCAGTCAAATTTTTTGTATACAAGAACGGATTTCTTGCGCTCTACGCGGCGCTGTGCTAGCGGATTTACATGGAACGCAAGCGTGCAGACCTCATCGCGGACGCCATCGAGGAGTTGATCCTCGAGGGGACGTTCGACGATGGCGACCGGCTTGACGAAGTTCAGCTGGCCGAACGTTTCGACGTTTCCCGAACGCCAATTCGTGAGGCTCTTCAACGACTTGCGCTTTCTGGCCTCGTCGAACAGATCCCCCGGCGCGGCGTGTTCGTGCGGCAACCCGGGCCGGTCGAACTGATCGAGATGTTCGAGGTGATGGCAGAGCTTGAAGCGATCTGCGCGCGGCTGGCCGCGTCGCGCATTTCGGATGATGCGCTGGCCCGGCTGCGCATGATCAATGACCGGTGCCGAGCGGCGACAGAGGCGCAGGACGCCGACGGAAACTACCACCAGAACGACCTTTTCCATGCCACGCTCTACGCCCAGACCGGCAACGCGTTTCTGGAACAGGAGTGCTTGCGGCTACAGCGCCGCCTGCGCCCTTTCCGCCGCCTGCAACTGCGCTGGCGCGGGCGGATGGCGCAATCGGTGGCCGAACATGACGCGATCCTTGCGGCCATCGAGGCCGGCGAGGGTGAGCAGGCCAGCAATCTGCTGCGCCAGCACGTCACCGTTCAGGGCGAGAAATTCCACCGCCTGATGTCCAGCCTGAAAGCCGCTGCCGAATAGGCACGCCGCTCAGGCCAGCACGGTGTCCACCGCCGTTCCCAGCTTGTGGACCAATTCATCGACCTGGTCCTCGGTCAGGATGAAGGGCGGCGCCAGCAGTACGTGATCGCCGTGTTGACCATCCATCGTGCCGCCCATGGGGTAGCAGATCAGCCCCGCCTCGAACGCCGCCGCCTTGATCAAGGCGTGCAGCTTGCGGGCCGGGTCGAACGGCGCCTTGGTGTCTCGGTCCTCCACCAACTCGATCCCCTGGAACAGCCCGCGCCCGCGGATGTCGCCCACATGCGGATGGTGCCCGAACCGCTCGACCAGCCGCGCGCGCAGCGCCTCTCCCAGAGGGGCGACGCGCGCCGCCACGCCGTCGTCCAGCAAGCGGCCCAGAACCGCGCCCGCCGCCGCACAGGCGGTGGGATGCCCCAGGTAGGTGTGCCCATGCTGGAAGAACCCCGATCCTTCGGCGATCGTGTCGTGTATCTCGGCGGTGCAGAGCATGGCACCGATCGGCTGATACCCCGCGCCCAGCCCCTTGGCGATGGCGCAGATATCCGGCGCGATTCCGTCCTGCTCGCAGGCGAAAAGTGTTCCGGTGCGCCCCATGCCGCACATCACCTCGTCGAGGATCAGCAGGATGCCATGCCTGTCGCAGACCTCCCGCACCGCGCGGTAATACCCCGCGACGGGCGGCACCGCGCCCAGCGTCGCCCCCACCACGGGTTCGGCCACGAAGGCCATGATCGTCTCTGCACCGTGCTCCTCGATCTCGGCATCCAGTTCGGCCACCAGCCGCGCGACATAGCCCTGCGCCGTCTCGCCCTCCTGCATGCCGCGATAGGCATAGCACGGCGAGACATGGCTCACCTCCATCAAGAGCGGCGCGAAAGGCGCCCGCCGCCACGCATTGCCGCCCGTGGCCAGCGCCCCCAGCGTGTTGCCGTGATAGCTTTGCCGCCGCGCGATCACCCGGCTGCGCTGCGGTTGTCCAGCCTCGATGAAATACTGCCGCGCCAGCTTCAGGGCCGCTTCCATCGCCTCGGACCCGCCCGACACGAAATAGACCCGCGCCAGGTCGCCGGGTGCCACGGCCGCAAGCCGCGCCGCGAGCGCCTCGGCGGGCTCGGACGTCATAAACCCGGTATGGGCAAAGGCGACCCGGTCAAGTTGCGCCTTGATCGCTTGAGTCACGTGCGGATCGCCATGGCCCAGGCAGGACACCGCCGCGCCACCCGATCCGTCCAGATAGGCCTTTCCGGACTGGTCGAAGAGATAGGCCCCCTCGCCCCGCGTGACGGTCGGCGGTTCGACGCGGCTGTTGCGGTGAAACACGTGGCTCATTCGGCTAACACCTTGAATCTATTCATTTGTCGCCTCATGGTCTTGCAAGCCCGGCCAGTTCTGGCTCTACTGGCCCCATCGACTCATCTCGAGATGATGTTCGCAACTAAGGGAGAACACCATGAAAAACTACCTTCTCGGCGCCTTCGCCGCCGCAGGAATCGCCATTTCCGCGCCGGCCTCGGCGCAGGAATTCATTTCCATCGGCACCGGTGGCGTGACAGGCGTTTACTATCCCACCGGGGGCGCGATCTGTCGTCTCGTCAACAAGTCCCGCAAGGATCACGGCATCCGCTGCGCCGTGGAATCCACCGGGGGTTCGGTCTACAACATCAACACGATCAAGGCCGGCGAGCTGGAATTCGGCGTGGCGCAGTCCGACTGGCAGTACCATGCCTATAACGGCACCTCGACCTTCTCGGACAATCCGTTTCCGGAAATCCGCTCGGTCTTTTCGGTCCACCCCGAACCCTTTACGCTGATCGCCCGGTCCGACGCCGGCATCGAGAGCTTCGAGGATCTCAAAGGCAAGCGCTTCAACGTCGGCAATGCCGGCTCCGGCCTGCGCGCCACGACCGAGGTGCTGATGGCCGAGTACGGCATGACCATGGACGACTTCGCGCTCGCCACCGAGTACAAGGGGTCGGAGATGTCGCAGCAACTCTGCGACGGCAACATCGACGCCATGGTCTACGTCGTGGGTCACCCGGCGGCCGCCATCCAGGAAGCGGCGACCACCTGTGACGTCACACTCGTGAACGTCACCGGCGATGTGATCGACAAGCTGATCGAGGAAAATCCCTATTACCGTACCGCCACGGTTCCCGGCGGCATGTACGCCGGCAATGACGAGGACGTCACCACCTTCGGCGTCGGCGCGACCCTCGTGACATCCGCCGACGTGTCGGAAGACACGGTATACGTGCTTGCGAAGGCGGTCATGGAGAACATCGACGACTTCCGCCAGTTGCACCCGGCCTTCGCCAACCTGGAACCTGCCGAAATGGTTCAGGATGCCCTGTCGGCCCCGCTGCATGCCGGTGCCGAAAAGGCCTACAAGGAACTGGGCCTGATGGAATAAGCCCGCGGGCTTCGAAGGGCGCCCCCTCGCGGGCGCCCTTTTACTTCATAGGAATTGCCTGAGGGGGCATGACAGTGAGCGACCTGACCGAAAACACACGTTCCGCCGACGACATGTTGGCCGAGGCCGATACCGGCGCCCGCAACCCGTCCGCGGCCTGGCAGACCAAGCTGATCATCGGCACCTGTATCGCCTGGTCCATCTTTCAGCTCTACATCGCCTCCCGCGTCCCCGGCATCGTGGCCCAGGCCACGGGCATGTCGATCTTCGCCAATATCGTCGCACAGGCCCGCTTCGTGCACCTGGCCTTTGCCATCATGCTGGCGACGCTCGCCTTTCCGCTGTTCAAATCCTCGCCCCGCGACCGGATTCCGCTTTATGACTGGGCTCTGGTGATCCTGGGTGTGTCGGCCTGTCTTTACCTGGTGGTGTTCCGGTTCGAGATCGCCGACCGACCGGGCCTGTGGAACACCACGGACGTGACCATGTCGGCGATCGGGATGATCGTGCTTCTGGTCTCGGTCTACCGCTCGCTGGGCCTGCCACTGGTCATCATCGCGTGCTGTTTCATCCTGTTCGCCTTTTTCGGCGGGTATTCGGAATGGGCGCGCAACATCACCAATTACGGCGGCTCGTCGCTGCCCAAGGCACTGGGTCACTACTGGATGCAGACCGAAGGGGTGTTCGGCGTGGCGCTCGGCGTGTCGACCACGATGATCTTCCTTTTCGTTCTGTTCGGCGCCCTGCTGGACCGGGCCGGCGGCGGCAACTGGTTCATCAAGGTGGCCATCGCGCTTCTGGGCGCGCTGCGCGGCGGGCCGGCCAAGGCATCGGTTCTGTCGTCGATGATGACAGGCATGATCTCGGGCTCGTCCATCGCCAACACCGTCACCACCGGCACATTCACCATCCCGCTGATGAAGCGCATCGGCTTTCCGGCGGAAAAGGCCGGCGCGGTCGAGGTGGCCTCGTCCACCAACGGCCAGCTGACACCGCCCGTGATGGGCGCGGCGGCCTTCCTGATGGTCGAATACGTCAACATTCCCTATATCGACGTGGTCAAGCACGCCTTCCTTCCGGCGGTCATCTCCTACATCGCTCTGCTCTACATCGTGCACCTGGAAAGCCTGAAGATGGGCCTCAAGGGGCTGGAAAAACCCGGCCGCCGCATCGGCGTTCTGATGATCCTGATCCTGTTCCTGTCGGGCTTCCTCTTCCTTGCCCTCTGCACCTTCCTGATGATCGGCCTGCGCGGCATCCTTGAGCCGATCATGGGCAACTCGGTCTATGCGGCGGTGGCGCTCGTGGCCGTGCTTTACATCGTGCTCGTCGCCATCGCGGCCCGCTATCCTGATCTGCAACTGGACAAGGATGAAGGCGGCCCGCCCGTCGCACCGCGTCTGACGCCCACACTGATCGGCGGGCTCTACTTCGCGATCCCGATCTTCATCCTGGTGTGGAACCTGATGGTGCGCACCGACACGCTCGACCGGTTGTCGCCCGCGCTCTCGGCCTTCTGGGCCACGATCTTCATGATCATCATCGCGCTGACGCACCGCCCGCTCAAGGCGATGTTCCGCGGCGAGGGTTTTGCCGGCGAAACCTGGCACGGCTGGCGCGACTTCATCGACGGCCTGATCCTGGGCGCCCGCAACATGATCGGCATCGGTGTCGCGACCGGGGCCGCCGGCATCATCGTCGGCACGATCAGCCTGACAGGCGCGCACCAGGTCATCGGCCAGGTGATCGAGGTGATCTCGGGCGGGAACCTGATGATCCTGCTGTTCCTCGTGGCGGTCCTGTCACTGATCCTCGGCATGGGCCTGCCGACCACGGCCAACTATATCGTCGTTTCCTCGCTGATGGCGCCGGTCATCGTGTCCGTGGGCGCCCAGGCGGGCCTGATCGTGCCGCTCATCGCCGTGCACATGTTCGTGTTCTACTTCGGCATTCTCGCCGATGACACGCCGCCTGTGGGCCTTGCCGCCTATGCCGCCGCCGCCATCTCGCGCGGCGACCCGATCAAGACGGGTATCCAGGGGTTCGGCTATGACATCCGCACAGCGCTTCTGCCCTTCCTCTTCATCTTCAACACCGACCTGCTGCTGATCGACGTCGGCTTTGCCAAGGCGATCATGGTCTTCTGCATATCGCTCATAGCCATGTTGCTCTTCGCGGCGGCGACGCAAGGGTATTTCATCGCCAAGTCCCGGAAATGGGAAAGCGCGGCGCTGCTTTTCATCGCCTTCATGCTGTTCCGTCCGGGGTTCTTCCTCGACCAGATCTCGGAGCCCTACCAGACCGCCACCGGAACCGAGGTCTATGCGCTCATGGACAGCGCCGACACCGGCCAGCCGATGCGCCTGACCATCGAAGGCCCCGATTTCGACACGGGCGAGAACAGGCCCATCACCATTTCGGTGCCCGGAATCGAGGACGACGGCACCGCCGCCCTGTCCGAACAGGGCCTCAGCATCTTCGAAGAGGACGGCCAACTGAAGCTCGAGGAACCCTTCCCCGGCACACCGCATTTCGAGGCGATCGGCATCGAATACGACTTCTACGGCGACAGCCCCGTGGTGGTCAGCAAGGTCGAGATCGAGAACGAGCGCCTGCCCAAGGAACTGTTCTTCATCCCCGCTCTGATCCTGCTGGCCGGCGTCGTCCTGATCCAGCGGCCCCGCGCCAAGCAACCCGCCTTCTGAGGAGAACCGCGATGTTCCAGAAACTACTGCTGGCGATCGATATCAACGCGATGGAAGGCGCCAACCGTTTGGCACAGGCGGCCAGGCTGCTTGCCGCCGGCGACGGCGCCGAAATCCACGTCATCAACGTGGTTCCCGGCAGCGGCATGAACATGGTCGGGGCCGCGTTTGAGGGCGACTATAACCGCTCCGCAAAAGGCGCCGCCGAAAAGGCGTTGAAAGACTGGACGGATGGCGCCTTCGACGGCAAGGCGCATGTGCATGTGACCGAGGGAAATATCTATGACAGCGTGTTGCGCACGGCCGACAAGATCGGCGCCGACGTGATCGTCGTGGGCGCGCACCGGCCCGAGTTGCGCGACTACCTCGTCGGCCCCAACGCTGCGCGGATCACCCGCCATGCCAACCAGTCGGTCATCGTCATACGCTAGGAGCTTTTGGCGGTCACCCGCGCCAGCAATGCTTTCGCGGCGGTCTGCTCGGCCTGCCGCTTGGCCCCGGCGGTCGCCTGCTCGGCCTCGCCGTTCTCCAGCCGCGCCTCGATGGTGAATTGCGGCGCGTGGTCCGGCCCGCTGCGGGCGGTCTCCGCGTAGACGGGCGGGGCCAGCCCCTGCGCCTGTGCCCATTCCTGAAGCGCGGTCTTGGCGTCCCGCGCATCGGCCTTGACGGATGTCACGCGGTCCCCCCACAGCCGCAGGATCACCTCCTGCGCCGCATCGAACCCGGCATCGCGGTAGACGGCGGCGATCACCGCCTCCATCGCATCGCCGAGCAGCGCCTGCTTGCGCCGCCCGCCCGACATCATCTCGGACCGGCCCAGTTTCAGAACCGCGCCAAGGTCGATCTGCCGCGCCACCTCGGCGCAGGTTTCCTTGCGCACCAGCGCGTTGTAGCGCGGCGCAAGCTGGCCTTCGGCGGCGCCCTTGTCGCTTTCCAGAAGCGCCTCGGCAATCACCAGCCCCAGCACCCTGTCGCCCAGGAACTCCAGCCGCTGGTTGTCATCCCGGTTGGCCGTGGTCATCGACCCGTGCGTCACGGCCCGCACCAGCAGTTCGGGCCGCCCGAACGCATGCCCCAGGCGGCTCTCGAAAGCCTTGAGATCGCCTGAGAGCTTCATCACTGCATCAGTCCAGCTTTTCGAAAAAGCGGTCGCCGCGCCATGTCCAGAAGAACAGCATCGACCGGCCTGCGGAGGAAAAGATCACCCGGTCCGCGCGTCCGATCAGGTTCTCGAAAGGAACATACCCCACCCCGCCCGGGGCCGTCAGCGGCGCGCGGCTATCGGTGGAATTGTCGCGGTTGTCGCCCATGAAGAAATAATGCCCGTCCGGCACCTCGTAGACTCCCGTGCTGTCGTAGCGCTGAGGACCCACGTTCAGGATACTGTGCGACACGCCGTTCGGCAGGGTTTCGATCTTGCGTTCCTTTTCGCAGATACCGCCCACGCCGACCGCGCCATTGGCGCAGCGCGGCGTCTTGCCCAGCGGCCCCTGCGGCTCCAGCACTTCCTCGAAGTTTCCGGCATCTTCCAGTTCGACCGGCTCGCCGTTGATATGCAGCACGCCCTCTTTCATCTGGATACGTTCGCCGGGCAGGCCCACGACGCGCTTGATGTAATCCGTGCCGTTGCTGGGGTGACGGAACACGATGATGTCGCCACGTTCGGGTTCCGAGCCGAAGAGCCGCGTGTTGTCGCCATCCAGGAACCCGCAGATGTTCTTGGCGTCGATATCCAGCCCGATCCGCTCGATCTTGATGTTCGGGCAGGACGCATAGGAATAGCCATAGGCGAACTTGTTGACGAACAGGAAATCCCCGATCAGCAGCGTGTCCTTCATCGACCCGGACGGGATCCAGAAGGGCTGGAACAGGATCGTGCGGAAAACACCGGCAATCAGCAGCGCCCAGAACACCGTCTTGATGGTCTCCCAGATCGTGCTCGATGTCTTGGATTCTTCGGCCATGCCTGCCTCCGGTTGCTCTTCTGCGCTACATGCGGGGCGGGGGGACGGGTGTCAAGCCACGCTCGCGTCAGCGGCCCGGGTTGCGGTCTGCGACACCACCACGCAGAGGTGCTTCACGTCGCCCGCCGCGCCTCGATCACCACGAAGGCCTGCGCCCAGGGATGGTCATCTGTCAGCGTGACATGGATGATCGCCTCGTGCCCCTCGGGCGTCATTTCCGCAAGCCGTTCCGCGGCCCAGCCCGTGACCTTCATCACCGGCTGCCCGGTCTCCAGGTTGCTGACCGCCATGTCCTTCCAGGCGATGCCCATGCGCAGGCCGGTGCCCAGCGCCTTGGAACACGCCTCCTTGGCCGCCCACCGCTTGGCGTATGTGCCGGCCACGTCGCGGCGCCGCTCGGCCTTGCGCTGCTCCACGTCGGTGAAGACGCGGTTGCGGAACCGGTCGCCGAACCGCTCCAGCGTGCCGGCGATCCGGTCGATATTCGCAAGATCCGTGCCGATTCCCAGGATCATGAGTGCGCCCCTTATCCGGCTGAAAACAGGGGGAAACTTACAACCAAAGCCCAAGCAAGCGCCAGCCCCGGACCGACGCTCTCCCCAACACCGCCAAAGCGTGACCCGGCAAGATCAAAAAGCCCAGCCGCGCCAAGATGCGACGGCCCCCTCCGGATGCAGGCATCGGCCATCAGCCACGCCACCTGTCATTTTCCGGGCCGCTCGTTACGGGCCTTGTCGCGGCTCATCGTGTTGCCCGCGCCGATCCCGAAAAAGAACCGGTTGGCCAGCAGATAGCCCCCCGCGTACATCAACAGCAGCGTCACGAATTGCTGCGATCCCGGCGCGGCGATGGCCAGCTTGGCGAATTCCGGCGCCACGGTCGGTCCGGCATAAGTCAGAGCCACGTTCAAAACCGTTGCCACGCCCATCGCGATGAAGGCAAAGCGCCATGCCCCGCCCGACCCGGGCAGCGCCGCGTGGCGGCGGACATATTGCTGCCCTTCGATCAATGCGGCGATCATTGCCGGCACCATGATCTGCGCCGCCGATCCCAGCATCTCGTCCTTGGTTATGTCCAACAGCCGTACAACCTGCGCCACGCCGATGGCGACCGCCAGGAAAACGACCCCGTAGCGCAGCCAGGTCATCCGGCCGTCCGCAACGCGTCGCTGCGCGCCTCGTCCATCAGCCGCCGCATCTCGCCGATCGCCGGCCCCAGCCCGCGAAAGATCGATTCTCCTATCAGGAAATGCCCGATATTCAGCTCCATGACCTCGGGAAACGCCGCGATGGGCTTTACCGTATCGTAGGTCAGCCCGTGACCGGCATGCACCTCCAGCCCCAGAGAATGGGCGAAAGCGGACATGTCTCGCAGGCACTCCAGCTCCCGGTCCCGTTCTTTGAAATGTCCCTCCGCATGGGCATCGCAATAGGCGCCCGTGTGAAGCTCGATCACCTCGGCGCCGATCCGGTGGGCCGCCTCGATCTGGCGGCGGTCGGCGGCGATGAAGATGGACACCCGGCAGCCCGCCTCGCGCAAGGGTGCGATGAAATGCGCCAGCCGGTTTTCCTCGCGCGCCACTTCCAGCCCGCCCTCGGTGGTGCGTTCCTCGCGCTTTTCCGGCACGATGCACACGGCGTGCGGTTTGTGGCGCAGCGCGATCTTCTGCATCTCGTCGGTCGCCGCCATCTCGAAATTCAGCGGCAGCTTCAGCGCCGCCATAAGCCCGTCGATATCCGCGTCCGAGATGTGCCGACGGTCCTCGCGCAGATGCGCCGTGATCCCGTCCGCCCCGGCCTCCTCGGCCAGTTTGGCGGCGCGGACCGGGTCGGGATAGGCCCCGCCTCTGGCGTTCCGCACGGTCGCCACGTGGTCGATATTCACGCCAAGGCGCAGTTTTCCGGTGTCGCTCATGACCTCTCCCGCTACAGATGCACGACTCGCTTCAGACCCTAGTGCTTCTCGATCTCCGCGTCAGCCTTGTCCTTGCGCTTGCCCCTGGCCTCTTTCGCGGCGGCTTTCTCGGCGGCTTTCTCGGCCGCCTTTTCCCGGATCGAGGCCAGCTTGGCCTTGAGCATCCCCCGGCGGCGATTCTGGTAGGCCTGGATCAGCGGCAGGCTGACATAGTAACAGGTCAGGCCCGCAATCGTGCCCGGGATCAGCCCGCCAACCATGTAGGGAAAGAACACCTCTTCATAGAAAACCGTCAGCCGGCTCCAGTCGGCGCTCTGTTCATTGAAGATCGCCCAAAGGTTATCCTTCAGGTCCCGCCCCGCATCCACGAACTTGCTCCCAAGCGAGCCATGCGCCTCCAGCTCGGGATTGTTGCGCAGGCCCAGCAGGAAATATCCCGTCTGCAATGACGACGCCCCGATAAACACGAATGTCAGCGGGTTGCCGAAAAAGGTCGACAGCAACGCGGCCACGATATTGCCGCGCAGGATCCACGCCACGACGGCAGCCAGGAGAAAGTGCAGACCGAAAAAAGGCGTGAAGCTGACGAACACGCCGGCCAGGATGCCCCGCGCGATCCGGTGCGGCGGGTCCGGCAGGCGCCGCACCCGGTGCTTTACATAGTGAAAAGCCCGCGTCCAACCCGATCTCGGCCAGAGAAACCGTAACGTGGCCTTCCACCAAGGCAGTCTGTCACGGCGTTTGAAAACCACGGGGCGCGGCTCCTTCGGGTCAGCTTTGTTCCGTTCCGCTACTGGCCGCCAGCCGGCCGGGATCGCGGAACCGTTCCACCGTGGCCACGTCGCTTTCGGCATCCAGAACCGAGATCACGCCATGCAGGTGTTCCGCATCGCGCAGCTCGACATCTATCAGCAGCCGGTAGAAATCCGGTTTGCGGTCCACGAATGTCAGGTCCGAGATATTGGCCTTCTGCTCTCCGATCAACGTGCAAATACGTCCCAGCACGCCGGCGTCGTTCCCGATCGTGACATCCAGGGTCGCCTCGTAGACGGCCGCGTGCGTGCCGCCATGCCACTGCAGGTCCATCCAGCGATCTGGCTGCTCTTCGTAGCGTTGCAGGTTCTCGCAGTCGATCGTGTGCACCACCACGCCCTTGCCGCGATAGGTGATCCCGACGATCCGCTCGCCGGGCAGAGGCTGACAACACGGCGCGCGGTCGAATCGCTGGTCCGGTTCAAGCCCGATAACCGCCCGGTCCAACCCCACTTCGTTGCCCGTATCCGGCGCAAGGTCCGGGTAGACCGCATTCAGAACCCGGCTGGTGGTCAGCTCGGCGCTGCCCAGACGCGCCAGAACCTCGTCGCGGCCTTTCAGGCGCAGGGTCTTGGCGGCGCGTTCCAGCGCCTTGTCGGTTGGTTTCTTGCCCACATGCTCGAACGCCGCGCGCGCCAGTTCGCGGCCCAGCCGGATATAGCGGTCCCGGTCCACCTCGCGCAGCGCCCGGCGGATTGCCGCGCGCGCCTTGCCCGTGGTGGCGATATCCAGCCACGTCGCCTGCGGCGTCTGACCGTCCGCGGTAATCACCTCGACCGACTGGCCGTTCTTGATCCGCGTCCAAAGCGGCACGCGCATCCCGTCCACCTTGGCGCCGACGCAGCCATTGCCGATGCGGGTGTGGATCGCATAGGCGAAATCGATCGGCGTCGCACCGCGCGGCAGCTTCACCACGTCGCCCTTTGGCGTAAAACAGAACACTTGGTCGGCATACATCTCCAGCTTCACCGCCTCGAGGAACTCGTCGTGGTCCTCCTCGCTGTCGAACTGTTCGGTCAGGCTGGAGATCCACTTGGCCGGATCGACGGCAAAAGGGTTCTCGGCCGGCACACCGTCCCGGTAGGACCAGTGCGCCGCCACGCCCGTCTCTGCGACCTCGTGCATCTGGCGGGTGCGCAGTTGCACCTCCACCAGCTTGCCGTCGCGCCCCGATACCGTCGTGTGGATCGAACGATAGCCGTTCGACTTGGGCTGACTGATGTAATCCTTGAACCGCCCCGGCACCGCCCGCCAGCGACGGTGGATCACGCCCAGCACGCGATAGCAGTCATCCTCGGCCGCGGTGATGATCCGGAACCCGTAGATATCGCTCAGCCGGGAAAATCCCATCTCCTTTTCCTGCATTTTGCGCCAGATCGAATAGGGTTTCTTGGCCCGGCCCAGGATCTCTGCCTTGATCCCGGCTTCCTGCAATTCCAGCCGCATGTCGCCGGTGATCCGCTCGATCACGTCGCCTGCCTCGCGTTGCAGGGTGATGAACCGCCGCATGATCGACGCCCGCGCCTCGGGGTTGATCACGCGAAACGCCAGGTCTTCCAGTTCCTCGCGCATCCACTGCATGCCCATCCGGCCCGCCAGTGGCGCGAAGATGTCCATCGTCTCGCGCGCTTTCTTCAGCTGCTTCTCGGGGCGCATCGCCCGGATCGTGCGCATGTTGTGAAGCCGGTCCGCCAGCTTCACCAATATCACGCGCATGTCCTTCGACATAGCCATGAACAGCTTGCGGAAATTCTCGGCCTGCTGCGTCTCGGTGCTGGAAAGTTGCAGGTTGGTCAGCTTGGTGACGCCATCGACCAGATCGGCGATCTCGCCCCCGAACCGCTCCGCCACGGCGTTATAGGACGCGCGGGTGTCCTCGATCGTGTCGTGCAGAAGGGCGGTGATGATGGTGGCATCGTCCAGCCGCTGTTCGGTCAGGATCGCCGCCACCGCCACGGGATGGCTGAAGTAGGGCTCGCCCGAATGCCGGGTCTGGCCCTCGTGCATTTCCTGGCCAAAGGCATAGGCTGCCCGGATCAGAGATGCATCACTCTTGGGGTTGTAGGCGCGGACAAGATCGACAAGCGTATCTGCACCAATCATCCGGTCCGCTTTCCGTCATCCGCCGCCTGGGCCGTGGTTCAACCCTGGCCCTGCGCCTCCATCAGCGCGCGCAGCAGCTTCTCTTCGGACATGTCGTCATCGGCCGGCTTCTCGGTTTCCTCGCCCATCAGCAGTGCCATGGAATCGTCTTCCGGTTCGTCGACCTCGATCTGGCTCTGGTTCGATTCGATCAGGCGTTCGCGCAGGTCGTCGGCCCCTTGCGTCTCCTCGGCGATCTCGCGCAAGGCCACGACCGGATTCTTGTCGTTGTCGCGGTCCACGGTGATCGGCGAACCCGACGAGATCTCACGTGCGCGGTGCGCCGCCAGCATCACCAGGTCGAAGCGGTTCGGAACTTTGTCAACGCAGTCTTCAGTGGTTACGCGCGCCATGGGGCCTCCGGATAGGGCAAATCTCTCAAGAAGCCCTTCATTTAAAGCCTCCGTCACGGGTTTACAAGCAGAGAATCAGTCCAGCGGCACCACCTCGGCGACCTGATCCTCCGGCAAGGCGGCCAGCATTGCCGCCACGGTCAGGTTCGACACGGGATGCACCCAGTCTGACGCGACGTCATTCAGCGGGACAAGCACGAACCCCCGCTCGTGCAGTCTCGGGTGGGGCAGGATCAGGCGGTCGGGCGCATCGCGCATCTGCCGCTCCAGCGGCAGGCCCTGCCACGCGTCGAACGTCTCACGGTCCGGCAAGATCCTGTCCCCCGCCGCCAGCAGGTCCAGATCCAGTGTCCGCTGGCCCCAGCGCTGAACCCGCGCGCGCCCGAACCGGTTTTCCAGTTCGTGCAGAAGTAGCAAGAGTTCTGCAGGGTTCCCATCGAATGCCAGCCGCGCCGCCGCATTGACGTAATCCGGCCCTGCCCCTGCTGGGAAACATGGCGTGCGGTACATTCGGCTGGCCGCCAGCACCCGCGCTCCCATGCCGGGCAACCGCGTCAGCGCGGCGTGCAACGTCGCACGGGGCGCCCCCGCATCGGATGGCGAATTCCCGCCCAAGGCGATCAGATAGTGTTGCTCAGACATGCCGCGGCCTTATCCTTGTTCTTTATCTAACGGTCTTGCGAAGGTCCCACTAAACTTCTAAGTACAGCGCCTAGTTCTGTCGGGTTCCCAATCCACTCACTCGTACACCGTTTAGTACATCGTCGCGGCAGAGCAATCACATGCGGAAGGACATTTTAATGTTTTACAAGGACGAACGGCTTGCGCTGTTCATCGACGGCTCGAACCTGTACGCGGCCGCCAAGGCGTTGGGGTTCGATATCGATTACAAGCTTCTGCGAACGGAATTCATGCGCCGTGGCAAGTTGCTCCGCGCCTTCTACTACACGGCGCTTCTGGAAAACGACGATTATTCCCCGATCCGCCCGCTGGTCGATTGGCTGAACTATAACGGCTTCACGATGGTCACGAAACCGGCCAAGGAATACACCGACAGCCAGGGCCGCCGTAAGGTCAAGGGCAACATGGATATCGAACTGACCGTCGACGCGATGGAACTCGCGCCCCGCATCGACCACATCGTCCTGTTTTCCGGCGACGGCGATTTCCGCCCGCTGGTGGAAAGCCTTCAGCGCCAGGGTGTGCGTGTCTCGGTCGTCTCGACCATCCGCAGCCAGCCACCGATGATCTCCGACGACCTGCGTCGTCAGGCCGATAATTTCATCGAGCTTGAAGACCTGAAGGAAGTCATCGGGCGCCCCCCGCGCGAGGATGCAACGGAACGTCAGCAGGCCTCTGCCTGACGGATCGCAAGCCGAAGTAACGGCCGGGGCGCGGGCATTCCGACGTCCCGCGCCGACAGACGCCAACCTCCTTTGCCCCGCCCCCTCTGGACGCCGCACGCCACAGCCCTTAGGTCTGGAGAGTGAACAGGAGTGTCCATGACCAAGCCGCCCCTCACCCTCTACCTCGCCGCGCCGCGCGGTTTCTGCGCCGGAGTCGACCGCGCGATCAAGATCGTGGAGATGGCGCTCGGCAAATGGGGCGCGCCGGTCTATGTCCGGCACGAGATCGTCCACAACAAGTACGTGGTCGACGACCTGCGGGCCAAGGGCGCCGTGTTCGTCGAGGAACTTGACGAATGCCCCGATGATCGGCCTGTGATCTTCTCCGCCCACGGCGTGCCCAAGTCGGTCCCGGCCGAGGCCGCCTCGCGTCAGATGGTCTATGTCGATGCCACCTGCCCGCTCGTCTCCAAGGTGCATATCGAGGCCGAGCGCCACGCCGCGAACGGCCTTCAGATCATCATGATCGGCCATGCCGGCCACCCCGAGACCGTCGGCACCATGGGCCAGCTGCCGGACGGCGACGTCCTGCTCGTCGAAACGCCCGAGGATGTGGCGCATGTTAAGGTCCGCGATCCCGCCCGCCTGGCCTTCGTGACGCAGACCACCCTATCGGTCGACGACACCGCCGATATCGTCACCGCTCTCCAGACCCGGTTCCCCGACATCACCGGGCCGCACAAGGAAGACATCTGCTACGCCACCACCAACCGGCAGGAGGCCGTCAAGGCAATGGCCGAAAAGGCCGAGGCGATGCTCGTGGTCGGCGCCCCCAACTCGTCCAACTCCAAGCGCCTGGTCGAGGTCGGCGCCCGCGCCGGCTGTTCCTATTCCCAACTCGTGCAACGCGCCGCCGATATCGACTGGCGCGCACTCGAAGGCATCACCACAATGGGCATCACCGCAGGCGCCTCGGCCCCCGAGGTGCTGATAAACGAGGTCATCGACGCCTTCCGCGACCGCTATGACGTCACCGTCGAACAGGTGGAAACCGCGCAAGAGAACGTCGAATTCAAGGTCCCGCGGGTTCTGCGCGAACCGGCCTGATCACATGGCCCGCCGCTGTATTTACTGGCGCGAATACGTGTGATCCGTTCCCGGGCCGCCAGCACAACGTCACTCGAAAACGCGCGACGGCGCCACCTGCGCCGCCCGTCCCGGGCCTGACCCGGGACCTCCTGATCGCGAGTCAGGTTTTCCTGCCTTTTCAATTCCCACCGTGACTGTAGGTTTCCCTCGAAAGACGGGAACGATCCTTTGACACGCAGCTTCCTCGCCTGGATAACGGGCAGCGCCATCACCACTTTCGCCCGGCTCATCACCGCCGTGCGCGCCATCTGGGACGGCTCCGAGCCCGTGCCGACGCAGCGCGTCTATTTCGCCAATCACACCTCCAACGGCGATTTCATCCTGATCTGGACCGTGCTGCCGCCCACCTTGCGCGCCCAGACCAGGCCGGTCGCCGGTGCCGACTACTGGCTCACGTCGCCGCTGCGCAGCTTCATCGGCCGCGATGTCTTCAATGCCGTGCTGATCGACCGCAACGCCCAGGACCGCACCCGCGATCCGATGGACCTCATCCTGGAAGGGCTCGATACCGGCGCCTCGCTGATCATTTTTCCCGAGGGTACGCGCAACACCACGGGCAAGCCCCTTCTGCCCTTCAAGAGCGGCCTCTACAACATTTCCGACGCCCGTCCCGAGGTCGACCTCGTTCCCGTCTGGATCGACAACCTCAACGACGTCATGCCCAAGGGCAAACTCGTGCCGATTCCGCTTTTGTGCACCGTTACCTTCGGCGCGCCGATGCGGGCCGAGCCCGGCGAGGCGCGCAAGGATTTTCTGAAACGTGCCGAGGCCGCCCTGCTGGCACTGGCCCCTGCGGGTGACGCCGCCGAAGAGGCCCCCGCATGACCGAAACACATGCCGATTTCCTGACCGTTCTGGCCGGCATCCTCTGCGTCCTCATCGTGGCCAGCGGCCTCGGCTACGTGCTCAAGCAGCGCGTCGCGCCCGATGGCACCAACGCCACGATCGAGAACCTCAACGCCCGCATCCTCGCATGGTGGGGCATGACCGCCTTCCTCGCCGTGGCCTTCCTCGCCGGGCGCGGCGGCGTTATCGCGCTTTTCGCCTTCACATCCTTCGCCGCCCTGCGCGAGTTCGTCACCCTCACAACCCGCCGCGCCTCCGATCACTGGGCCATCGCGACCGCCTTCTTCGTGATCCTGCCCGCGCAATACCTGCTTATCTGGTACGAATGGTACGGCATGTGGTCGCTCCTGATCCCGGTCTACGCCTTCCTCATCCTTCCCATCATCGCGGTGCTGCAAGGCGACAGCCGCAACTTCCTCGTCCGCATCAGCCAGATGCAATGGGCGCTGATGATCTGCGTCTTCTGCGCCAGTCACGTGCCCGCGCTCCTCTTCCTCGACATTCCCGGCTTCGAGGCGCGCAACGTCCTGCTGATCGCCTTCCTCATCGTCGTGGTCCAGCTGTCGGACGTGCTGCAATACACCTGGGGCAAGCTTTTCGGCCGCCACCCGGTCGCGCCGTCGCTCTCGCCCTCCAAGACGTGGGAAGGGCTGGTCGGCGGGGTGGCGTCGGCCACGCTGATCGGCACGGCACTTTTCTGGATCACGCCCTTCACACCGCTGCAAGCGGCGGGCATGTCGCTCGTCATCACGCTTGCGGGGTTCTTCGGCGGGCTGGTGATGTCGGCGATCAAACGCGACCGCGGGGTCAAGGACTGGGGCCACATGATTGCCGGCCATGGAGGGTTCATCGACCGGCTCGATTCGGTTGTCTTCTCTGCCCCGCTGTTCTTTCACCTGACCCGGTACTACTGGTCGCTGACGTGAGCCTGCTGCGGTCGAATTTCGCGCACATGGCGGGCGGCTTCGTCCTGATGGGCGGCTGGGCCGTCTGGGCCAACTCCGCCCATCCGATGCCCGCGCCTTTGACCGCTGGTCTGGTTCAGGGCGTGCTGTCCGCTTGCATAACCCTGCTGCTGAAAACCGTGACCGAGCGCCTTCTGCCGCGCCTCTCCGGCGCGCCCGGCCTGGTCCTGCCCCCGCTCACCTGCGCCGCGCTATCGGTCACGCTTTTGTCGCTCGTGCATCATGCCGCCGGCACGCCCGAAATCACGACGACGCTCGCCCTGCCCGTCACGGTCGCGACCAGCTACGCCGCGCTCTACAATTACCGCCTGAGACATGCATCATGACCAACACCCGCCGCCCCCTGAACAGCCGCGACACCGGCTGGGCCCGCCGCATCGCCCGCTGGCTCGGCCGCACATCGCTGACGCCCAATCGCATCAGCCAGGGCTCGATCCTGTTCGCCGCCCTGGCCTGCCTGGCTTTCTGGGCCTCCGCCCATACCGCCGTGAACAGGGCCGTCGTCCTCCTGCTCCTTGCCGCGCTCTGCTGCCAGCTGCGGTTGCTGTGCAACCTCTTCGACGGAATGGTCGCCGTCGAAGGCGGCAAGTCCGAACCCGACGGCCCGTTCTGGAACGAGGCGCCGGACCGCGTCGCCGACCTTCTGATCCTCACCGGAGCGGGGCTGGCCACAGGGTATCTTGATCTCGGCCTGCTTGGCGGCGCGCTGGCAATCGCCACCGCCTATATTCGCGAACTTGGCCGGGCCGAAGGGTTGGGCTCCGATTTCTCCGGTCCGTTCGCCAAGCCTCAGCGCATGGCCGCCCTGACCGGCGGCGCGGTTCTGGCGGCTGTCGAGACCGGGCTTTGGGGCACTGCCCACGCGCTCCTTGTGGCGCTGGTCATCACTGTGCTCGGCACGGGCTGGACAGTTGTCTCCCGTTCGGTCCGCATGATCCGCGCCCTGAATGACCGCCCGACGGGCAGTTCCGGCACTTGATCCCGTCCGGGCGGGCTTCTAAACCGAACCGACCGCAACCGACCAAGGACCGCCCCGCGCCGTGACCGAGATCCCCCGCACGCCCCTCATCCTCGCCCTTGCCGGCCTTCTGCCGTTCGTCTGGAGCGCCGCGACCGTGCTGTCGCCGGGTCTGTCGGACTGGGCGCAGGGCACGCTGGGCGCGCGGTTCGTCGGGCCCTATACGGGCCTCTTCTATGGCACGGTGATCCTCAGCTTCATGTCCGGGGTTCTCTGGGGCTTTGCCACGAAGATGACCGGATCATCGGCCAATCTCGGCTACGTACTGTCTGTTCTGCCCGCGCTCTGGGTGTTCTTCACCACGGGCGGCGGGGCCCATAATGCCGGGGTCATGCTGCTGATTGGCTTCACCGGCATTCTCGGCCTCGACTGGTATTTCTGGCGCGCCGGCGCGGCACCCGGCTGGTGGATGCGCCTGCGCCTGACGATCACTGCCATGGTGCTGCTCTGCCTTGTCATCGGCCTGACGCAATGAGCCGCGACGCCGAGACCATCCGCGTCTACGGCGCCGAGGCCGCGCGCTATGCCGACGTGACGAAGGATGCCGCAAAGGACCCTGTCCTGCGCCTCTTTCTCGACCATCTCGCCATGGGCAGCCACGTACTCGACCTTGGCTGCGGCCCGGGCATCGCCTCGGCCGCCATGGCCGCTGCGGGCCATACGGTCACGGCCACGGATGCCACGCCCGAAATGGTCGCACTCGCCGCCGCTCAGCCGGGCGTGTTCGCCCGGCTCGCAACCTTCGACGACGTGACGGACGTGTCGGCCTATGACGCGATCTGGGCCAATTTCTCGCTGCTGCACGCCGCCCGTGCCGACCTGCCACGCCACCTCTTCGCGCTGGTCACAGCCCTGCGGCCCGGCGGGCTCTTTCATATCGGCATGAAGACCGGCGAAGGGTCTCAGCGCGACAGGATCGGCCGCCTTTACACCTATGTCACCGAGGATGAACTGACCGGCCTGTTGCAGGAGGCGGGCCTGACACCCTTCGAGACCCGAACCGGCGCAGACGCCGGCCTTGACGGCACCGTCGCACCCTGGGTCACGATCCTGGCAAGGAAGACCACCGATGGCTGATCTTTTCGCCTTTACCGACGGCGCCTGTTCCGGCAATCCCGGCCCGGGCGGCTGGGGCGCGCTGCTCCAGGCCAAGGAGGGCGATGCGGTCGTCAAGGAGCGCGAACTCAGCGGCGGCGAGGCCGAGACCACCAACAACCGCATGGAACTTCTGGCCGCGATCACCGCGCTGGAAACCCTGTCAAAGCCCACGCGGATCACCATCGTCACCGACAGCGCCTATGTGAAGAATGGCGTCACCGGCTGGATTCACGGCTGGAAGCGCAACGGCTGGAAGACGTCGAACAAGAAGCCGGTCAAGAACGTCGATCTCTGGCAGCGGCTGGACACGGCGGCCCGGCGCCACGACGTGACATGGGAATGGGTCAAGGGCCATGCCGGCCACCCCGAGAACGAACGCGCCGACGAACTGGCGCGCGCGGGCATGGCGCCGTTCAAACCGGGCAAGTCCCGCGCATGACCGTGCTCTTCCTGCTCGATCACGCCTCGGTGCTGATCTTCGCTCTTACCGGCGCTCTGGTGGCCTCCCGCGCGCAGCTCGACGTTGTGGGCTTTGCCTTCATCGCCTGTCTCACCGCGGTGGGCGGCGGCACGGTGCGCGACGTGCTTCTGGATCGCAACCCGATCTTCTGGATCGCCAACCCCAGTTTCATCGCCACGGCCTGTGCCGCAGCACTTCTGATCTTCTTCACCGCGCATCTGTTCGAGAGCCGGTACCGCCTGCTGTTGTGGCTCGACAGCCTGGCGCTGGCCGTGGCCGTGCCGGCGGGCGTCGGCACCGCGCTGGCGATGGCGCAGCCCTTGCCGATCGTGGTGATCATGGGAATGGTCACGGGTTGCCTTGGCGGTCTGATGCGGGACGTGGTGTGCAACGAACTGCCGCTGGTGCTGAAACAGGGCGAGCTTTACGTGACCGCCGCCTTCGCCGGATCGCTGGCCGCGATGGGGGCGCTCATGGTCACCGATCGCGAACTTTTCGCCCTTTTCGCCTGTGCCGGGGTAACCTGGGCCCTGCGCGCAGGCTCACTGGCCTTCGGCTGGCGTCTGCCGGTCTACCGGTCTCGCCCCCCGCGGGCCTGAGCTATTTCCGCGCCTTGTACGCCTGGTAGCCCCAGATCAGGACAAGCGCGCCCAGAACCGCGCCGATGATCCCGCCCAGAAGACCGAGAAACGCCAGGATGCCTTGCAGGATCAACCCACCCAGCAGCGCGCCGGCCATGCCGATGCCGATGGTCACGAGCGGGTCGGCGTCGAACCGCATGATCCGCGTCGCGAGATACCCCGCCACGGCCCCGATGATGATGAGATAGATCAGCCCCATGGCGGCCCTCCGTTGTCAGCGCCCGCGGCGCCAATGGGTCGGGATGACGATCAGCGCCCCGATCGACGAGATGATCGCATCCACCCCCGGCGCACCAAAGCGAAGCCCGAACATGATCCGCACGAAGTAGAACAGGAAGGCCCCGCCGACGCAGATGATGATGGATTGCAGGGTCCCGTTGCGGGTAAAGCCGGACTTCTCGCTGAGATATCCGACGATCCCGGCAATCACGACCGTTCCGAACAGTTGAAGGTACATGCGGCCTCGTCGCTTTGGCTGGCCGGATGCTGGCCTGTTTCGTGGCGGGACGCAAGCGCGTGTCGGCGCGTTTCGGATTGCGCGAGCGCAATCCGACCGGGGCGAGGGGCCAGCCCCTCGCGCTCCCCGGGATATTTGGGGCCAGAGGAAGGGGCGGGTCAGAGGCGGGTTCCCCTGGTCAGCGCAATGCCGCGCAGGAAGTCCGCCGTCGCCTGGGGCCCACGTCCGGCCTTTTGCAGGCGCAGGGCCCGGATCGCGCCCGTGCCGCAGGCAATCGTGAGCGCGTCGTCGAGAACCTCGCCGGGCGCGCCGCTGCCCGTGCCGATCCGCGAGGCAAGAAACTTGATCCGCGTGCCGTCGTGGTCGATCCACGCGCCGGGAAAGGGCGAGAGGCCGCGGATCTGACGGTCGATCTTTTCGGCAGGTCGGGTCCAGTCGATCCGCGCCTCGGCCTTGTCGATCTTGTCGGCATAGGTGACACCGTCCTCCGGCTGCGGCTCGGGCGTCAGATCCTTCAGTCGCGCAAGCGCCTCGGTGATGGCATCGGCGCCCATCCGGGACAAACGGTCATGCAGGGCGCCCGTGGTCTCCTCCACCCCGATCGGCGTCTCGCGGCGCAACAGGACAGGGCCCGTGTCCAGCCCTGCCTCCATCTGCATGATGCACACGCCGGTCTTGTCATCCCCCGCCATGATCGCCCGGTGAATCGGCGCCGCCCCGCGCCAGCGCGGCAGGAGGCTGGCATGGATGTTGAGACAGCCCTGCCTGGGCGAGTCCAGGATGGCTTGCGGCAGGATGAGGCCGTAGGCCACGATCACCGCCGCATCCGCCTCGAGCGCCGCGAACGCGGCCTGCTCATCGGCGCCTTTCAGGCTGACAGGATGGCGCACCCTCAACCGCAGCGCCTCGGCCCGCGCCTGCACCGGGCTGGGCCGGTCCTTCTTGCCGCGACCCGCCGGCCGGGGCGGCTGGCAATAAACCGCCGCGATCTCGTGGCCCGCCGCGACCAGCGCGTCGAGCGCCGGCACCGAAAACTCGGGCGTTCCCATGAAGATCAGGCGCATGACACTCTCCTGCCGTTGGTTCAGCGTCGCTTGGCCGCGCGGCGCAGCAGCATGTCACGCTTCATCTTGCTCAGTCGGTCGAAATACATCCGCCCGTCGAGGTGATCCACCTGATGCTGCACGCTGGTGGCCCAAAGGCCGACAAAATCACGCTCCTCGACCTCGCCATCCGCGTTCAGGAACCGCACCGTCACCGCGCGCGGGCGGCTGATCTTCGCGTGGACACCTGGCAAATTGGGGCTGGCCTCGTCATGGTCGCGCATCTCTATGCTGGAATGCAGGATCTCGGGGTTGGCCATGCGCACCGCCTGTCCGCGCGTGTCGCTGGCATCCACCACGGCCAGCCGGCGCATCACGCCGATCTGCACCGCGGCCAGGCCCACGCCGGGCATCGCGTCCATCGTCTCGATCATATCCTCCCAGATCGCTTGCTCGGCCTCCGTCACCGCCTTGACCTCCGCCGCGGGCGTGCGCAACCGCCTGTCCGGCCAGGGCACGAAAGGGCGCACGGCCACGGGGCTAGCCCCGCGCCTTTTCGCGCTTCAGCTTCTGCATCTTACGCGTGATCAGCTGGCGTTTCATCGGACCAAGGTAATCGATGAAGAGCTTGCCGTTCAGGTGGTCGATCTCGTGCTGCACGCAAGTGGCCCACAGCCCGTCGAACGTGTCGGACCGTTCGTTGCCGTCGCGGTCGATCCAGGTCACGTCCACCACCTTGGGGCGCGTCACCTCGGCGAACTGGTCGGGGATCGACAGGCACCCCTCCTCGTAGACGTTCGTTTCGTCCGACGACGCCACCACCTCGGGGTTGAACATCACCAGCGGGCGTGGCGGCTCGCCCGCCTCGTCATCCTTGGCGCAATCCAGCACGATCAAGCGGTTCATCACCCCGATCTGCGGCGCGGCCAGGCCGATGCCCGGCGCGTCATACATCGTCTCAAGCATGTCGTCGGCCAGCGCGCGCAAATCGTCGCTCAGGTCGGACACCGGGTCGCACACCTTTTTCAGACGCGGGTCGGGATGGATCAGGATCGGTCGCAGCATCGGCCCTATCTATGCGTTCGTGGCACTCTTTTGAAGCCGGGCACCCGGCCATCGCGCCAAATGCTTTAGGCGATTGCGCCCGCGCCTGCAACGCCATAGCTTGCGCCCAGGATCCAAGCCACCAACACCGGAGACAGCCTTGAATTTCGACGACCCGATCGACCGCCGCGGCAGCAACTGCAGCAAGTGGGACAAGATGGAACAGCTCTACGGCGTGCCGGCCGAGGATGGGCTGGCCATGTGGGTGGCCGACATGGATTTCCGCCCCCCGCAGTGTGTCAGCGATGCGCTGCGCGGGATGCTCGACCACGGTGTCTTCGGCTATTACGGCGATGACAGCGGGTATCGCAAGGCGATCACGTGGTGGATGGACACCCGCCACGGCTGGCAGGTGGATCCCTCCTGGATCTTTACCACCCACGGGCTGGTCAACGGCACGGCCATGTGCGTCGACGCGTTCACCCAGCCGGGCGACGGGGTGGTCCTCTTCACGCCGGTCTACCATGCCTTCGCACGGGTGATCACTGCGGCGGGACGGCGGGTGGTCGAATGCCCGCTGACGAACAACGAGGGCCGCTACGAGATGGATTTCGCCGCCTATGACGGCATCCTCGACGGGTCCGAGAAACTGCTGGTCCTGTGTTCGCCGCACAACCCGGGCGGGCGGGTCTGGACCAGGGAAGAATTGCAAGGCGTGGCCGAATTCGCCCGGCGGCACGACCTCGTCCTCGTGTCCGACGAGATTCACCACGACCTCGTCTTTCCGGGGCAAAACCATACCATCATGGCCCATATCGACGGGATCGCCGACAGGCTGGTGATGATGACCGCCACCACCAAGACGTTCAATATCGCGGGCGCCCATGTCGGCAACGTGATCATACCCGATGAAACCCTGCGTGGCCGCTTCGCCCAGCGCATGGCGGGGCTGGGTCTGTCACCCAACGCGTTCGGGCTTGTCATGGCCGAGGCCGCCTATTCGCCCGGCGGCGCGGAATGGGTGGACGCGCTGGTGCCCTATCTCGATGCGAACCGCAAGGCGTTCGACGCCGGCGTCAACGCCATTCCGGGCCTCAGCTCCATGCCGTTGGAGGCGACCTACCTGTCATGGGTCGATTTCTCCGGCACGGGCATGACTCCCGAAGAGTTCACCGCCCGGGTCGAAAAATCGGCAAAAATCGCGGCCAATCACGGGCCGACCTTCGGGACCGGCGGCGAAAGCTTCCTGCGCTTCAACATCGCCACGACCCGCGCGCGGGTAGAAGAGGCCGTTTCCCGGCTTCAGGACGCGTTTTCCGACCTGCAATAGCCTCTGACCGGATGCGCCCCGGTCGCCATCCCGGCACGGGGGCGCGCCGCGTCAGTCTTCCGCAATCAGCGCGACAGGCGCGTCGTCGGGGCGTTCGAAATCCACCGGCTGCTCGCCCGAGGCCTCGTTGACCACCTTCAACTCAAACCGGATCTCCCCGCCGTCCTCCTCGGACGCGACGATCAGGCACCGCTTGAGGTGACGCGCGCCGTCATAAAGGTCCACCAGCCCGCGCAGGTGTGGCGCCGCCCCGGCGGGCAGCGCGAAACCGTCGTGCCAGGCCCGCAGAACCGCATGGGATTGTGCGCCAGCCTCAACGCGCAACCGGTTGCTTTTTTGCCAGCCGCGCATCCGCGCCTCTTCGAGGCCCGCAAGAACTTCGGGGGAAAGAAAGGTCGTCATGTCCGGCATCCGAGCAGAGAATCGTCCCGACAGAATGTAAGGCTAAATCGTGACAGTCACGTAAAAATTTCGCCGCATTGCCGCAATGCAGACGCGGCGCGTCATTCCCCCAGCAGCCCGTCCAGCTGGTCGCCGAGATAATAGCACACGGCCACCTGCCCGCCGGCGCCATGCGGCCCCATGAAAACGCCGTCGGCATCCGATATATAGGCGCAGATCGCCTGGAATTCAGCCAGCCGCGTCGCATCCACCGGCCCGCCCCGGCTCAGCAGGTCCTCGATCTCCTGCCGTTCTCCGAACTGCTGCACCGCCCAGGCCGCCTGCTGCATCCGCAGGGGCACATCCGGATGCCCCCAGGCCCACATCCAGCTGCCATCGTCCGAATAGGTGCCGACCACCTGCGCCTGCGCCGCGGTCTCCTGACCGGTCTCGGACGAAAAGACAATGCGGCCCTTCTTTAGGTTCAGGCGAAACCCGGTCGAACCGTCCGGCGGCGGCGCACGGTCGCTGCCGGCCATGCGGGTCTTCAGGTAAAAGCCCGCGTTGACGGCCAGTTGGCGGTAGCTTTCGGGCAATTGCGTCGCCCCGGCATCCGCCTGGCGGCCGGCAAATTCCAGCAGGATCTCGTTCATGTCCTCGTTCCTTTCGGGATGGCGGGTGGGGCGCCGTTGCACCGCGGCGCAACCAGCGTCACCCGGCATCCTGTTCAGCGCTTCACCATGCTCCATTGCATGACGGGCGCCAGGGGCCGCCAGCGGGGCTCGCCATCCAGGACCTCCCCCGCTCGACCACCATTCTGACAAGGTCTCCGCCAAGCGCGCCAGCGAGATCCGACAGGACAGCTTCGGTTTCCGGCGTGTCCGCGTTCGCCACCAGCCGGCCCAGCGGGCGCAGCCGCGCCCACGCCGCGTCGAACACTGCCCGGTTCAGCCCTCCGCCGATGTACACGGCGTCTGGCGCAGGCAGCCCGCCCAGCGCGTCCGGCGCCGTTCCGTCGACGAGGTCCAGCTTCGGCACGCCCAGCGCCAGTGCGTTCGCAGCGGCCATCGCCCGGCGGTCGGCCCGCGGCTCGATCCCGATGGCCCGGGCATAGCGGGCGCCGCGCATCCATTCCACCGCGACCGAGCCGCACCCGGTGCCGATGTCCCACAGGACCGCACCGCGCATCGGCATCAGTTTGGCCAATGTCGCCGCGCGCACCTCTCTCGGGGTTACGGTGCCGTCATGGTCGAACAACGCGTCATCAAGTCCCGGCACCCGCGGCAGAAGGGCGGCGTCCGGCGTGGCCACGCACTCCACCGCCAAGGTGTTGAACGCCGGCACCTCATGGTCCCACGTGTCCGCCACGCCCTCGAACCGCGCCTCCTGGGTTCCACCCATCGCGGCCAGCACCGTCATGCGGGAGGCGCCAAACCCGCGCTCTGCCAAAAACCGCGCGATCCGGCCCGGCGTGCCGGCGCCGGTGGCCAGGATCAGCAACCGCGCATCCGGCTGGATGAAGGCGATCATCTGCTCCACCGGGCGGCCATGCACGGTCAGGGTTTCCACGTCCGGCAGGCTCCAGCCCATGCGGGCGGCGGCCAGCTGAAACGCGCTCACCTGCGGATGATACGTGATCTCCGCCGGATCGAGCACCCGCCCGATCCGGGCCCCGATGGAAAACCACAGCGGGTCGCCGGCGACCAGCATCACGACGCGCCGCCCGCGCAGGCCGCGCAAAAGGGTGATCAGGTCCTCGAATGACTCGGGCCACGCCACGCGCTCGCCCGCGCCGGGCAGGACCGGATGCCGGTCGCCACCCACGATGATCTCGGCCGCCTCGACCACGGCCCGGGTGGCAGGCAAGAGACCTTCCATGCCGTCCTCGCCGATGCCCGCCACATGCAACCAACGTGTATCCATTGCTCATCCATCCCCGGCGCGAGGGCCTTGCGGCGCGCTGCTCCACCTGTCGGCACGACACCTACATCAGGCATCGCGAACGGGCAAACCAAAGCGAACGCGCCGTCGCGGCTGGCCCACCTTGTGTATGTCTGCACAGGGTCTGCGCGGCCGAGGGGCCTGCCCGAAACCATCTTTGCCGCTATGTGTTGACCCACAGGCAAAGGAGGACCCGATGGGCGAACTGATAGACGGCGTCTGGCATAGCGGCTGGTACGACACCAAGAAACACGGCGGCGCGTTCAAGCGCGACACGTCGCAATTCCGGAACTGGATTACCGCCGACGGCAGCCCCGGCCCCAGCGGCGACGGCGGCTTCAAGGCCGAAGCGGGGCGCTATCACCTGTATGTCTCGCTGGCCTGCCCCTGGGCGCATCGGACGTTGATCTTCCGCCGGCTGAAGGACCTGACGGACCTCATCGACGTCTCGGTGGTCCACCCCGACATGCTGTCCGACGGCTGGACCTTCGACGATGACTTCCCCGGTGCGACCGGCGACAAGCTCTACGGCCTTCCTTTCGCGCGAGACATCTACATCCGCGCCGATCCCGAAACGACCGGCCACGTCACCGTGCCGATCCTGTGGGACATGCAGCGCGAAACCATCGTGTCGAACGAAAGCGCCGAGATCATCCGCATGTTCAACTCCGCCTTCGACGACATCACCGGCAACCGCGACGACTATTATCCGGCCGACCTGCGCGCGACGATCGACCCCATCAACGACCGCGTCTACGACACGGTGAACAACGGGGTCTACAAGGCGGGGTTCGCGACCACGCAAAAGGCCTATGACGAGGCCGTCGGACCGCTTTTCGACTCGCTGGACTGGCTGGAAGAGCTGCTATCCGAACGGCGCTACCTGGCAGGCAACCAGGTGACCGAGGCCGATTGGCGGCTTTTCACGACACTCATCCGCTTCGACAAGGTCTATCACGGGCATTTCAAGTGCAACCGCAACAGGATCGTCGATTTCCCTAACCTGTGGGGGTATCTGCGCGAACTCTATCAATGGCCCGAAGTGGCGATGACGGTGAACTTCGACCATATCACCCGGCACTATCATTACAGCCACGACACGGTGAACCCGCACCGCATCATTCCGATCGGCCCCGACCTTGACCTGACGGCGCCGCACGGGCGCGGCTGACCGACGCGATCAGGCGGCCTGCCAGCCGGGCGCGCCGCCTGAATTTGCGCGGACCGCAGCACCAGCGCCCGCGCCGGCTTCGCCTTGCGCGTCAAGGTGGAACCGCGTCACGAGGGCGTGCAATGTTTCGGCTTCATTCTTCAGGCTGGTGGAGGCTGCCGATGATTCCTCGACCATGGCGGCATTCTGCTGGGTGACATGATCCAGCTGCGCGACCCCGGTGTTCAGTTCGGCCAGGCTGGTTGATTGTTCATGTGCGCCGCTCGCGATGTCCGCGATCAGATCCGCGATGTTGCCCACCCGCGTGACGATGTCGGTCAGCGCGTCGCCGGCGTTGTTCACGAGCGAAACGCCGTTCTCCACATGCCGGCTGCCGGCTCCGATCAAGCCTCTGATCTCGCGCGCGGATTCGGCGCTGCGCTGCGCCAGCGCCCGGACCTCGGAGGCGACGACGGCAAATCCCCGGCCGGCGTCACCGGCGCGCGCCGCCTCGACACCGGCATTCAGCGCAAGAAGGTTGGTCTGGAATGCAATATCGTCGATCACCCCGACGATCTGGTTGATCTCGTCCGACGATTTCTTGATCTCCGTCATCGCGCCTATGGCATCGCGCACCACGTCACCGCTGGTTTCTGCGCGGCCACGCGTTTGCTGGGCTACGTCTTTCACACGCGTCGCACCTTCCGCGGCGGACCGCACGCTCGACGTCATTTCCTCGAGCGCCGCGGCGGTTTCCTCCAGAGTGGCGGCCTGTCCTTCGGTGCGGCGCGACAGATCCAGAGAACCGGCGCTCAGTTCCTCTGCGCGCAGATGGATCTCCGTCGCGTTCTCGGCCACCGCGCCGATCAGCTCACGCAGGCTCGTGACGGTCGTGTTGAAATCCCGACGCAGGCTGTCGTACCCCGCCGGGAAAGGCGTGTCGATCGTCTCGCGCAGGTTGCCGGCGGCAAGGGTGTTCAGCCGCTCGCGCAGAACGCCGACAATGTCCTGCACGTCGCGCTCGGCCTGCTGTGCCGCGTTCCGCGCGGTGTCCGCTTCTTTCGTCAGCCTCAGCGCCTCGCTGCGCTGGCCGATCATGGCCGCGCGGCGCCGGTTGGCATCCAGCATGGACAACGACAGCACACCGCCTTCGATCACGACGATCGTACCGTGCAGCGCCGTGCGTATCACGTTGCTCATCAACTCGGCCGAGGGATACACCATCGCCGGCACCGCCAGGGTCAGGCCAAGGTGATGCACCGCCGTCAGGCCGCAGGCCATGACGAGCACCCGGATGCTGCCCATGGTCGAAATCACCGCCAGCACGGCAAAGAACATCATGTGGGTGTCAATCTGCCAGGGATGTCCGGCCAATGCCGCCGTGAACAGCGCGCATTGCCCGACCAGGCCCGCGGCGATGAATGCGGCCGCCAGCCTGCTGCGCGAATGTTGCGCCAGTGCGCCCGCACCGGCAAAGCCGAAGGACATCAGCACGAGGGGCAGAACCGCGTTGCCGGCCAGCCATGCCGCAGCCCCCGGCAGCGGCGCCACGAGCATCAGCATGAGGCTCGCGAATTTCAAACGATTTCCGTCGTCGATCGGTTCGTCCCTGGTCATCTCAATACCCTTCGATCCCGCAAAGCGACGCAAGCGCCGTGGCGTCCATCACCGCCCAGGCGCCAGCCGGAACCACGTCTTCCGGCCTGTCGAGAACCGCCAGGCGCGCCAAGGGCGCGGAACCCGGCCCGATTTCACGCCCACCGGCCGCCGCGATGATCCTGGCCGGGTCTGCACCCCAGGGCGAAACCACGACCAGCGCCGGACGGCCCGCACGGGCCGGAGCGGACATCAACACCGTCACCGGCAGCGTCGCCAGAAGCTGCACCGCAACAAAGCCCGCAAGGCAGGTTTCCAAGATCCTCGAACGTCGCACGCCCCGGGTTTAGAGGCACAATCCCTAACAGGCGGTTTAGCCGGGCGGAAAAATCCGGTCAGGCTTTCGGATCGGTTAAGGCAAACCCCGCAAAAACCGGCCCCGAATCCCTTGACGGGGTGGTCCAATGGCCGTAAAGACGCGCAACGGAATTCAGGGCGCTGCCTATGGCGGTGCCCGTTTGTATTGAGAGGGTCCGCGCAAGCGGCCCGACAAAAACGAGGATGAACCCATGTCGCGCCGCTGCGAACTGACCGGAAAAGGCCCGATGGTTGGCAACAATTCCAGCCATGCCAACAACAAGACCAAGCGTCGCTACCTGCCCAACCTGAACGACGTGACCCTGCAGTCCGAAACGCTGGGTCGCGGCATCAAGCTGCGCATCACCGCCGCTGCCCTGCGCAGCGTCGATCACCGCGGCGGGCTGGACCGCTTCCTGGCCAAGGCCAAGGACACCGAGCTTTCGGACCGCGTGCTGAAGGTCAAGAAAGAGATCGCCAAGGCCCAGGCCGCCAACGCCTGATCGCCCCGGCGCATCGACAAGACGAAGGCCCTGCCATCCGGCGGGGCTTTTTCTTTGCACGAACCAGGTCGGGCCGCGGAAAAGCCCTGCGCGGCCTCCAATGTCCCATGGTGCATGGCACTTTCCTGAGCAAAGCAGCAGATTTTTTGGAACGTACGAGGCTCCAGTCGCGTTTATTCTTGATGTTTTCCAGCAGGAGGAGCCACTTCATGAAACAGAATCCGGAAATCGGTATCGAAGACACTCTGCAAGACACCGGACGCCGCGGTTTTCTCGGTCTTTCGGGCGTCGGTCTTGCCGCGGGGATCCTGGGCCTTGGACTACCGGTTCAGATGACGGCCACTCGCGCGCTGGCGCAGGGCAGCGGCCTGGACGGCAAGGATGGACTGGACGTGCTGAACGACAGACCGGTAAACGCCGAAACGCCGGCGCATCTTCTGGACGACGAAATCACGCCGACCGATCGCCATTTTGTCCGCAACAACGGGATCGTTCCCGCCGAGACTTCGGCCGAGAACTGGACCCTGATCATCGACGGCCTTGTGGACCAGACCATGGAAATGAGCATCGACGAGCTTCGGGAGAACTTCGATGTCGTGACGATGGCGCTGACGCTGGAATGCGGCGGAAACGGGCGTGCGTTTTTCGATCCACCCGCCTCCGGCAACCAATGGACGTACGGCGCGGTCGCGTGTTCGGAATGGACGGGCGTCCGCCTGCGCAACGTGCTCGAAGCCGCGGGTATCCAGGATGGCGTTGTCTATACCGGCCATTTCGGCGCGGACGCCCACCTTTCGGGCGATCCGGACAGGTCACCCCTCTCGCGCGGCCTGCCGATCGAGAAGGCGATGACCGACAACGTGCTGATCGCGTTCGAAATGAACGGAGAGCCATTGCACCCGCTGAACGGCGCGCCACTGCGGCTTGTCGTGCCGGGCTGGCCGGGCTCGTGCTCCCAAAAATGGTTGACGCGGATCACGCTCTTGGACCAGAAGCACGACGGAACCAAGATGGCGGCCCCGTCCTACAGCGTGCCGACCTATCCGGTCGCGCCGGGAACGGAGGTTCCGCTCGAGGATTTCGAGACCATCCATGCGATGCCGGTCAAATCCCTGATCACGCATCCTCAGGACGGCGCCGAGGTGGGGCAGGAGTTCGAGGTGCGCGGCCACGCTTGGGCCGGTGACCGCGAAGTGGAGCGGATGGAGGTTTCCGCCGACTACGGAGAAAGCTGGCAGGAGGCAGAACTGGATGATCCGGTGAACGACGGCGCCTGGCAGCACTGGCGGACCAACGTTACAGTTCCGCAGGCCGGCTACTACGAGATCTGGGCCCGGGCGACCGACACGGACGGTGTCATGCAGCCATTTGCGATAAAATGGAATCCGAAGGGATACCTCAACAATTCGTTCCACAAAGTCGCTGTTCAAGCTGGGAGTGCGTAACCAAAATGCGTTTGAATGCAATTATTGCAGCGGTGGCACTTGCCGCCGCTCCGCCCTCGGGGGGCGTCGCACAGGAAGACGAACATGACGATACCAAGGCAGATGTCGGAGACGTAGGCGCGCTTTACCCTGCACAAGGCGCGGGCGTGACCTACGACTATTGCGCAAGCTGCCACTCCGAGATGCTTGTCGCCCAACAGGGCCAGACCCGTGAAGGCTGGGATGAGCTGTTGATATGGATGGTGGAGAAGCAGGGCATGCAGCCCATTCCGGAAGAGGACCGAGAGGTCATTCTCGACTACCTTTCCACGCACTACAATACCGACCGACCGCATTTCCCACGCTGACACCCGCGGACGAGTCACACGCTGAAACCGTGGCCCAAAATAGACGCGTTTCGCCTTGACCTTGCTGCACCTTAGGCGGACCGCGCCACGCACCCAAATCGCCACTGGTCCCGGCGCGACCCGGCCCGTCAGCCGTCCACCGCCGCCCGGATCGCTTTCATGTTCTGCCCGTACACCTCGGGCTTCTCCACCGAACCACCCTTGAACACGGCGGATCCTGCCACCAGCACATCGGCCCCCGCCTCCACCACCAGCGGCGCGGTCTCGGGCGTCACGCCGCCGTCGATCTGGATATGCACCTCGCGGTCCCCGATCATCTGGCGCAGCCGGCGCGTCTTCTCGATCCCGGACGTGATGAACTTCTGCCCGCCAAAGCCGGGGTTCACCGTCATCAGCACCACCATGTCCACCATGTCGAGCACATACTCGATCGCCTCCAGCGGCGTGCCGGGATTGACGCAGACCCCCGCCTTGCACGCCGCCCCGCGGATGGCCTGCAAGGTGCGGTGGATATGCGGCCCGGCCTCCACATGTGCGCTTATCATGTCCGCGCCCGCCTCGGCATAGGCCTCGATATACTGATCCACCGGCGCAATCATCAGGTGCACGTCCATAAACGTTTTCACATGCGGCCGAAACGCCTTTACCGCCGGCGGGCCGAAGGTCAGGTTCGGCACGAAATGCCCGTCCATCACGTCCACATGCACCCAATCCGCGCCCTGCTCCTCAACCGCCCGGATCTCGGCCCCGAAATTGGCGAAATCGGCGGACAGGATGGATGGTGCAATCTTGACGGAACGGTCGAACGGCATGGCAGGCTCTCCTTGGGGTTTGCCGTGCACATGCGGGGTTTGGCGCGCGCCGTCAAGCCTTGGGCAAACCCGATTGATCCCGGCCGATTGATCCCCCGGCCCATTCGTGCCACCAATTGGCCCCGCCATTCCGTTCAAGGGACCCCCGCCATGCTCGGCCAGATGCAGCACCGCCCGCTCAGGATCATCGATATCCTGATCTATGCCGCCGAAGCCTTCCCCGAACAGGGCCTCGTGTCCGTCCGCGACGAAGGCGACATTCACCGCGCCACATACCCCGAAACCCTGGCGCGCGTCGGCCAGTTGGCCCACGCGCTTGAGGCGCTCGGGCTGAAGACCGGCGACCGCATCGCCACGCTTGCCTGGAACGGATACCGCCATTTCGAGCTTTACTACGCCATCGCCGGCATCGGCGGGGTCTGCCACACGATCAACCCCCGCCTGCCGCCCGAGCAGATGCAGTATATCCTCGACCACGCGCAAGACAGCGCGATCTTCGTCGACATCAGTCTCGTGCCGCTGCTGGACAACGTCACCCTGCCCGAAGGCTGCCGCGTCATCGTCATGACCGACGCGGGCCACATGCCCGATGCCCCCGAGGGCGCGCATATCTACGAGGATCTCCTTGCCGATCAGCCCACGGGCTACGACTGGCCCACCCTGCCGGAGGACACCGCCGCCGGCCTCTGCTACACCTCCGGCACCACCGGCAACCCCAAGGGCGCGCTCTATTCCCATCGCTCTACCGTGCTGCACGCGCTGCTGGTCATCGCCGGGCACCCGCAAAGCCTGCGCCACGGGTCGCGCGTGCTGCCCGTGGTCCCGCTCTTTCACGTCAACGCCTGGGGCATGCCCTACACCGCGCCGCTGGCGGGCATGACCATGGTCATGCCGGGCCGCCATCTCGACGGGGCCAGCCTCTATGACCTGATGGACGCTGAACAGGTCTTTTCGGCCTGGGGCGTGCCCACCGTCTGGGCCGGCCTGCAACAGGAGATCGCCAAGCGTGGTACGCCGCCCAACGGCTTCAAGGACCTCGTGGTCGGAGGCTCCGCCGCCCCCCGCTCGATGATCGCCGCATTCGAGGAGATGGGCGTCAACGTCAACCAGGCCTGGGGCATGACCGAGATGAGCCCCATCGGCACTCGCGGCATCCTGCCCAGCCATCTCGACGACGCGCCCTTCGACGAACGCATCGACGCCAAGGTGGGCGCCGGGCGCCGCCTATTCGGCGTGGATTTCCGGCTCAAGGACGATGACGGCACCTTGATTCCTCACGACGGCAAAGCTCCCGGAGAGCTCTTCGTGCGCGGCAGCACCGTGATCTCGGGCTACTACAACAACGACCAAGCCACCGCCGACGCGATGGACGAAGACGGCTGGTTCGGCACCGGCGACGTCGCCACCCTCGACGGCAATGGCCGCCTCATCATCCGCGACCGCGCCAAGGACCTGGTGAAATCGGGCGGCGAATGGATCAGCTCCATCGACCTCGAAAACGCCGCCATCTCGCATCCCCTGATCGACACCTGTGCCGTCATCGCCGTCCCCCACCCCAAGTGGGACGAGCGCCCGGTGCTGGTCGTCGTCCCGGCGGGCGATGGAAAACCCACATTGAGCGACATTCATTCCCATCTCGAACCCTATTTCGCCAAGTGGCAGATGCCCGACGACATCCTCTTCACCGATGCCCTGCCACTGACCGCCACCGCCAAGGTTTCCAAGCTGACCCTGCGCAAGCAATTCTCCGATTACGTCCACCCCGACCTACGCGAGGACGGCGCGTGAGCCTCTCGCTCGACACCGCCGCGCTGGAGGATTGGGCCAGAACCCACCTGCCCGCCCTCGGCGGTCCGGTCACGGCCACCAAGTTCTCCGGCGGGCAATCCAACCCCACCTACATGCTCGACACGCCCACGGGCCGCTTCGTGCTGCGCCGCAAGCCCCCCGGCGTGCTGCTCAAATCCGCCCATGCCGTCGACCGCGAATACCGCGTGCAAAAGGCACTGGCGGACACCGACGTGCCGGTGCCCAAGATGCACGCCCTTTGCGAAGACGACAGCGTGATCGGCTCGGCCTTCTACATCATGGACCACGTCGAAGGCCGCAATTTCGACCAGCCGTCCCTGCCCGACATCGCGCCCAAAGACCGCAGCCCCCTCATCGACGCCATGAACCGCACCCTCGTGGCCATCCATTCCGTCGATCTCGACGGCACCGGCCTCGCCGACTATGGCCCCCCCGGCCACTATTGCGAACGCCAGACCGAACGCTGGACGAAACAATACCGCGCCACCGCGACCGAGGATATCGCCGAGATGGACGCCCTCATCGACTGGCTCTTCGCCAACATGCCCCCCGACGACGGCCAGCGCACGCTCGTCCACGGCGACTACCGCCTCGACAACCTGCTCTTTGCGCCCGACGCTCCCCGCGTCGCCGCCGTGCTGGACTGGGAGCTGTCGACCACCGGCCACCCCTATGCCGACCTCGCGGCGGTCATCATGCAATGGTCCATGCCCGCCACCACCGAGGGGCGCGGGCTGGAGGGGATCGACCGCGCCGCCCACGGCCTCTGGTCCGACCGGCAGTTCATCGACACCTATTGCGAAAGGCGCGGCCTCCCCGGCATCGAGGACTTTCACTTCTACCTTGCCTTCACCTATTTCCGCATGGCCGCCATCCTGCAGGGCGTCAAGAAACGCGCCCTTGATGGCAACGCCTCCGACCCCGACCGCGCCCTGAAACTGGGCGCCTACGTTCCCTTTTTCGCCCGTTCGGGCCTCCAGGCAGCAACAGGATGACACAGACCACAGATCCGACCACTTTCGAGACGCCCTCTCCGCTGTCCCAGACCTTCGGCTTTCGGCTGACCAAGTGGACCGAGGGGCACGCCCGCGTCGAGGCCCCGATCTCGCACAACATGACGAACCGCCAGGGCCTGCCCCATGGGGGCGTCTACGCCGCCCTTCTGGACACCGCGATGGGGTATTGCGGATGCTACACCGGCGACCCCGAAGTGAAGCAGAACGCTCTCACGCTGTCGATGACCGTGAATTACCTCGCCCGGGCCACCGGCACGCGGCTCATCTGCGAAGCGCATGTCACGGGCGGCGGCCGCTCCACTTTCTTCGCCAGGGGCGAGGTGCGCGACGACACCGGCACCCTCATCGCCGAGGCGACCGGCGTCTTCAAACTGCGCTCCCGGAAATAACCGTAGGGTGGGGTTCCACCCCACCGCGCCCCACTCGCACAAATGCCTCGCCAACGCGTAGGGTGGGTAAAACCCACGCGCCGGCACCCGGACCGAAGAAAGGCGTTCCACCCCCTTGACCTTCCAGTCACTGGAACCCTTATCTGCGTCCCATGACAACGCTCACCCTCGAACTTGACGGCATGTCCTGCGCCGGATGCGCAGGCCGGGCCGAGCGCGCCCTCACCGCCCTGCCGGGCGTGGGCAAGGCGTCGGTCAACTTCGCAACCGGCACCGCACAGGTGGACCCGGACGGCGCATCGCTCGAGACCATCACCGACGCGCTCGTCGCCGCCGGCTATCCCGCCCGCACCCAGCAAACCACCCTCTCCATCGACGGCATGCACTGCGCCTCCTGCGTGGGCCGGGTCGAGGACGGCCTGACCGCCACCCCTGGCGTCCTGACCGCCGCCGTGAACCTCGCCACCCAGACGGCGCAGGTCACCTATCTCTCGGGCACCACCACCCCCGCCGAGCTTGCCCGCATCGTTACGCAAACCGGCTATCCGACACGCCCCGCCGAGGATGACGCACCCGATCCCGCCGCCTCCCGCCGCGCGGCAGAGATCACCGATGCCCGCGATGCAACCCTGATCGCCGCCGTTCTGACGCTGCCTGTTTTCCTGGCAGAAATGGGCGGCCACCTCGTGCCCGTCTTTCACGAACGGCTGCACGCAACCATAGGCCAGACAAATCTCTGGACCCTGCAGTTTCTGCTCACCTCACTGGTCCTCGCCTGGCCCGGACGCCAGTTCCTGACCCTCGGGTTGCCCGCCCTCCTGCGCGGCGCGCCCGACATGAACAGCCTTGTCGCCTTGGGCACGCTCGCCGCATGGAGCTTCTCGACGGTGGCCCTCTTCGCCCCCGGCCTCCTGCCCCCCGGCACCGTAGCCGTCTATTTCGAGGCCGCCGCCGTGATCGTCACCCTCATCCTGCTGGGCCGCTGGATGGAGGCCCGCGCCCGCGGCCAGACCGGCGCCGCCATCCGCCGCCTGATCGGCCTGCAACCCGACACCGCCCGCGTGATCCGCAAGGGCGCGGCGCAGGAGATCCCCGTGGCCGAGGTCGCGGTCGGAGACACGCTGCAAATCCGTCCGGGCGCGCGCATTCCCGTCGACGGCACCGTCACCGACGGCACCTCCCACGTGGACGAATCCATGATCTCGGGCGAGCCCCTGCCGGTCTCCAAGGCCCAGGGTGACCCCCTCGTCGCCGGCACCATCAACAAAGAGGGCGCACTGACCATGACCGCCACCGGCGTGGGGCGCGACACGATGCTCGCCCGCATCGTCGCCATGGTGCAAGAGGCGCAGGGCGCCAAACTGCCGATCCAGGCGCTGGCCGACAAGGTCGTGCGCATCTTCGTGCCCGTGGTCATCGCCACCGCACTCGCGACCATCCTCGCCTGGCTCACCTTCGGCCCTGCGCCTGCGCTCGGCCTTGCCCTCGTGGCGGGCGTTTCGGTTCTGATCATCGCCTGCCCCTGCGCCATGGGCCTCGCCACGCCCACCTCGATCATGGTCGGCACCGGCCGCGCCGCCGAGCTTGGCGTGCTCTTCCGCAAGGGCGACGCGCTCCAGACCCTGGCCGAGGCCCGCGTCGTGGCCTTCGACAAGACCGGCACCCTCACGATGGGCCGCCCGACCCTCACCACGCTGCACCTCGCCGCCGGCTTCGAGCGCGCCGAAACCCTCGCCGCCATCGCCGCCGCCGAGGCACAGTCCGAACACCCCATCGCCCGCACCATCGAGACCGCGGCGCGCGATGAGGGGCTGACCCTGCCGCTGGTCAAGCACTTCTCCGCAATTCCCGGCCACGGCCTGTCGGCAACCGTCGGTGGCCAGGTCCTGCTGGCCGGCACCGCGCGCCTGATGCGCGACCACGGCGTCGACACCGCGCCCTTTGCCGACCGGCTGGACGAACTGACGGCCAATGGCGAAACCCCGGTCTTTGCCGCCATCGAGGGCCGCCTGGCGGCCCTGCTCGCCGTCTCCGACCCTGTCAAGGACACCGCACGCGACACCATCCGCGCCCTTCACGCCATGGGCCTTCAGACCGCCCTCGTCACCGGCGACACGCCGGCCACCGCCCACGCCGTCGCTGTCGCATTGGGCATCGACCATGTCGAGGCCGAGGTCCTGCCCGCCGACAAGCGCGACACCATCGCCCGCCTGCAGAAGGTCCACGGCCGGGTCGCCTTCGTCGGCGACGGCATCAACGACGCCCCGGCGCTGGCGCAGGCCGATACAGGTATCGCCATGGGCACCGGTACCGACATCGCGATCGAAAGTGCCGACGTGGTGCTTGTCTCCGGCAACCCCAAAAGCGTACTGACCGCCCTGCATGTCTCGCGCCGCACGCTGCGCAACATCCGGCAAAACCTCTTCTGGGCCTTTGCCTACAATGCCGCGCTCATTCCCGTGGCCGCCGGTGTGCTCTACCCTGTCACCGGCACGCTCCTGTCACCCATGCTCGCCGCCGGCGCCATGGCGCTCTCCTCGGTCTTCGTGCTGACCAACGCCCTGCGCCTGCGCCGCCTCTCGCCAGAGGGAACCTGATGAACATATCCCAAGTCGCCGACCGCACCGGCCTGCCGCCCAAGACCATCCGCTACTACGAAGAAATCGGCCTCATCACGCCCGATCGTGGCGCCAACGGCTATCGCAGCTTCTCGGATCAGCACCTGCACAAGCTGGCCTTCATCGGTCGCGCCCGCGCGCTGGGATTTTCCATCGAGGAGTGCCGCACCCTGCTGGCCCTCTACGAGGACGACACCCGCGCCAGCGCCGACGTCAAGGCCATCGCCCGCCAGCATCTCGAACATATCAACGAGAAAATCGAACAGCTGCAGTCCATGGCCGACACGCTCGGCCATCTCATCGACTGCTGCGCCGGCGACAACCGCCCAGACTGCCCGATCCTCAACGACCTCGCCCGCCACTGAGCGCCAGAATTTTCGTACGAAAATTCTTCCCCAAGATTATTCGTACGAATAATCTCTCGAACCTCCGCGCCGCTCTCCATTCCCCCCGCTCATCGTCGCATCCGCCCCGATATACCTGAACGGCAGGCGCGACGGCGCGCCTTGCGCCATGACGTGCTCCACGATCTCGCTCTCGGCATGGCCATGCAGGGTCAAATTGACCCCGGGCGCCGTCACCCGGACCTCCGTTATAACCGCTACACAACCGCCCTCGCGCCGCAGTTCCGTCACGGGCGGCTGCTTAAAAATCCGCTTTCGGTTGCGGGTCAGACCCTTCGCCCACGGCCCCGCATCACGCGATCTCGTATTTTATCGGCAGGCTCAGCGCACCGGTGTTCCCGCTGTCCGGCAGCCATTCCGGCGCGCCGTCATACGCCACCGTACGGAACGTCTGCCGCAATGCATCCAGCGCACAGCCCGTATCCGTCCGCGCCACGAAATGACCGATACAGTGATGCGCCCCTCCGCCGAACCCGAAATGCCGCTTGCGCCTCACCGTGATGTCGAACGCCGGATCCTCGCAGATCTCCGGGTCTCGGGCCGACGCATGGACCAGCAGGTTCAGCACCGTTCCCTTGGGGATCACCATCCCGTCCATTTCCACATCCTCGACGGCCTCACGGGTGGACCACGTCGTGGTGGGCCGTGCCCGGATGAACTCTTCCACCGCGTTGGGGATCAGGCTCTCGTCCTCGCGCAGCATCTGCCACTGCTCGGGGTTCTCGATGAACAGTGACAGGCCAAGCCCCAGCAAGGCCCGCGTCGTATCCACGCCGCCGAAGATGGAAATGACGATGGTGTTCAGCAGTTCCTCGTGCGTGCAGTCGCCGTTGCGGTCGAACTCCGCCACCATGCGGGCCACGTAGCTTTCGCTGTCCTCGCCGCGCCGCACCTTTGTCACCAGTTGGTCGGCCAACTGGAACAGCGTCTCGCAGGCCGCGTTGAACCGCTCCTGGTATTTCGGCGCCTCGATCCCCATCGCCAGCCCCAGGTCGGCGGCATTATGCGCCACCAGCGGCCACGCCTCGCGTTCCATGCCCAGCAGCGTCGTGATCGCCTGCCCCGCGAACGGCTCGCAGAACGCCGACTGGAACTCGCATGTGGTTTTCTCGCGCAGGTCCGCGCAAAGGTCCCGTGCGATCTCGTCGAACGCAGGGACCAGCGACAGCACGTAGTCCTCGCTCAGCGCCTGCACCGCCAGCGCCCGCAACTTCTGGTGCGAGTCCCCCTCGCGCCCGATCACGGAATCGCGCCAGAAATCCGCGAAAGCGCCTTCGATGCCCACCGTCTCCGGCCAGTTATGGCTGCCTTGTCGAAACCGCCGGTCGCGCAGGATCTTGCCCACCTGCCGGTACCGCAGCACCGCCAGGCCAAAGGGCGTCTCGGCGCACCAATGGGCCTCCCGCGCGGCGATGACTTCCGGCGCCCGGGTCGAGAACGTCGGGTCCTTAAGGTTCAGATACGGCAGGTTGCCCATGTGCGTCACTCTCCCGCGCCGCTGCGCGTCTCATAACTCCTGATTCATCGCGTCGGGTTTTCGCGCTCGCGCCTGGCAATATACGCCAGCAGCACCTCTTTCACCCCCTCGTCCAGCTTCGGCTCTTCATACTCGTTCAGCATCCTGCGCGCATGGGTCTTCCCCGAAGCACGATTTCTTTTGCGCGCATCGGCGCGGTCAGCGCCCCCCACGATCCTTGATCGGCAAGACGTCCAAATAGAAAGACTACCGCCGCCCACCCACCGGCGGATCGGCCCGGCTCGCGTCCCAGTCGGGCTCGAATCCCAGCACCTCGGTCGCGGGTGGCAAGGCCGGGTTGAACAGGACATTATGCGCCATCGTCGCCTGGTGCAGCAGGTTGTGCGGCGCCAGCCGCCAGACCTTGCAAGCCAGCTCGAACTCGTGACCGTAGGCATCAAAGCGCAACGTGGCATGCCCCGCCTCGTGCAGCGCCTTGGCGCCTTCGCTGCCCGGCGGGAAGGTCGCGGTCAGGATGTCGGAAAACTCCTTGGCCTTCTGATAATACGTCGCCGACAGGAACTGCAGCGCGTTCTGCCGCCGCTGCGCCGGGTCGTTGGTCTTGGCCGCCATATGCTGCAACTCCGGCGTCACCGAATACCCCGGCGCCTTGTTCAAAAGCGTGATCACAACGCCCATGGGCGCCTCATGCCCTTCGGGCGTCACCTCCGGCATGATCGCATCATCCGGTCGCCCGTCATTGTTGCGCATCGCCAGCTGCCGCACATGGCACTGCCACTTCAGGAACCCCAGCCGCAGCGGATTGTCGGAATAGCTTTGCCCCAGTTGGGCCGCTAAAGATGTCATGCCACGCTCCTCTCGGGGTCTGGCGTTTCCATGTCGAACTCCCGGTCGCTGGTCAGGCTCGGCACCCGACCGGCGGCCTTGTCCACGTCATCCAGGTCGATCTCCGCCTGCACCACGCCCGGCTCCGTACCGCCCTCGGCAAGCACCTCGCCCCACGGCCCGACAATCAGCGAATGGCCAAAGCATTCGCCCCCGCCCGGCACCGGCCCGATCGCACAGGGCGACACCACGAACCGCGTGGTCTCGATCGCCCTTGCCCGGTTCAGCACATGCCAATGCGCCTCGCCCGTCTTCCTGGTGAAGGCGGCGGGGCAGATCAGCATCTCCGCCCCCGCCTGCGCCAGCCCGCGCCACAGCATCGGAAACCGCAGGTCGTAACAGATCGTATGCCCGATCCGCCCGAACGGCGTGTCATGGATGACAGCCCGGCTGCCCGGCGCCACCCGCTCGCTTTCACGATAAACTTCCGTCTCGCTCAACTGAATGTCGAACATGTGGATCTTGTCATACCGCCCGGTGACCCTGCCGGACGCGTCCAGCATGATCCCGCGATTGATGATCCGCCCGTCCGGTCCGTCCACCGCGATGGAGCCGAGGTTCATCCACACCCCCGCCGCCCGCGCAAACGCCTGCGCGTCGCGCAGGAACGGATGCTCGCCTTCCGGGGCAGAGGGCGCCGCCACAGCCGCACCCTCCGTTTTCAGCCCGCCGCAATATTCCGGCAGGAAAAGAACCTGCGCGCCGTCTGCCACCGCCCTCTCGGCCAGGGGCCGCGCCTCCGCCCAAGCCGATGCGAAATCGGGCATGGGCCGTGTCTGCAGGCAGGCGATGCTGATCGGGCGCGTCATGTCTGGTCCTTTCAAAGTTCCTTCAGAACTTCATATAGGCCTTGCGCAGGTTCACCAAAGGGTGCCGGTCCGACATCTGGAACTTGATCAAGAGCTCCCGCGCGATCATGTCCCGGTCCTGCTGGTTGTCCGGCAGGTCGATAGAATCGGGCACCCGCACCCAGCCATTGTTGTTGCGGTCGAACACCGCCGGCGCGCCTTCCTCGTAGCCCATGTGCACGTCTTCCAGCCAGTTCAGGTCGTCCCAGCCCATTGTTTCCATGTACTTTTCCAGGAACGGCGTGATCCGGTCATAGTCCGGCACAAGGTTCACGTCATAGCGATAGCCGATATGCTGCCCGATTTCCTTTTCACGTTCCGAGCCAAGCCCGTCCTTGTCCTTCAGGAACTGGTCGACATCGGTAATCTGTGATCCGCGATACTGTGATCCAGCCATTGTTTTCCCTCCTTGTCGGGAGGTGGGGTGAAACCCCACCCTACGCGATATCCGTAGGGTGGGTTTCAAACCCACCGATTAGAAATGGTGATAATCCTCGACGCCAACCGTATGGCTGGTGCCCGCCAGCGGAACCCCCGCCATGGCCGAGGCCTCCATCGTCAGCGCGGCCAGGTCCTCGGGCTCCAGGCTGTGCAGGTAGGTCTTGCCGCACGCCCGTGCAAAGAGCTGCGCCTCGATGGTCAGCGTGTGCAGGAAGTTGTACACGCGTTCCGCCGCCTCGTCCGGGTCCAGCCGCTCGCGCAGCTTGGGATCCTGCGTCGCCACACCCACCGGGCAGCGGCCCGTGTGACAGTGATAGCAATAGCCCGGCTCGGCCCCGATTTCCTCGGGATAGTTGGCCTCGGGGATATCCTTGTTGCAGTTCAGCGCCATCATGGCCGAGTGGCCGATCGCGATGGCATCCGCGCCCAGCGCGATGGCCTTGGCCACGTCCGCGCCGTTCCGGATCCCGCCCGCGTAGACCAGGCTGATCTCGCCCCGCTTGCCAAGGCTGTCGATGGCCTTGCGCGCCTGACGGATCGCCGCCATGCCGGGCACGCCGGTATCCTCGGTCGCAAGGTGCGGGCCCGCGCCCGTGCCACCTTCCATCCCGTCGATATAGATGCTGTCCGGGTCGCACTTCACCGCCATCCGCACATCGTCGAACACGCGGGAGGCCCCCAGCTTCAGCTGGATCGGAATCTGCCAGTCGGTCGCCTCGCGGATCTCCTGGATCTTCAGCGCCAGGTCGTCCGGGCCCAGCCAGTCGGGGTGCCGCGCCGGCGAGCGTTGGTCAATGCCCGCAGGCAAACTGCGCATCTCCGCCACTTGGTCCGTCACCTTCTGACCCATCAGGTGCCCGCCAAGGCCAACTTTACAGCCCTGCCCGATGAAGAACTCGCAGCCATCGGCCAGAACAAGGTGGTTGGGGTTGAAGCCATAGCGCGACTGGATGCACTGATAGAACCACTTGGAGCTATAGCGCCGCTCGTCGGGGATCATGCCCCCCTCGCCCGAACAGGTCGCCGTGCCCGCCATCGTGGCCCCCCGCGCCAGCGCGGTCTTGGCCTCATACGAAAGCGCGCCGAACGACATGCCGGTGATATAGACCGGTATATCCAGCTCCAGCGGCACCTTGGCGCGCGGCCCGATCACGGTCTTGGTCTCGCATTTCTCGCGATAGCCTTCGATCACGAACCGCGTCAGCGTGCCGGGAAGGAAGGTCAGGTCATCCCAGTGCGGGATCTTCTTGAACAGCGAAAACCCCGCATCCGGTAGCGGCCAAGCTCGGACTTGATGTGGATGTCATCCATCACACGCGGCGGGAAGATGAAGCTGTCGCCGATGCGGTTCACATCGCGGTCCAGCTGTTTTTTCTGCGGCAGATCACCATCAGCCATGTTTGTCTCCTTCGTGCATGGTGAGGTGGGTTGCAAACCCACCCTACACGCCCGGCGTAGGGTGGGGTTTCACCCCACCATTACAAAATCAGTTTCTTCTCGGTCGGCTCGAGGTTGTCGTAGTTCCACAACATCTTGCCCGCGACGATCTTGGTGAAATGATCCACACCCTTGTCGGGCATCAGGCCGTATTGCGTCAGCTTCCGCGTCAGCCACTTCTTGTCCAGCTCGGTCAGCTCCGCCTCAACCGCGTCCACGCCCAGGCTCTTGATCTCTCCGCCCACGTAGATCGTGCCGTCATACATCGAGTCGCCCAGGTTCTTGCCCGCGTTGCCGCAAACCACCATCCGCCCCCGCTGCATCATGAAGCCCGACAGAGCGCCGGTATCGCCACCGACGATGATCGTGCCGCCCTTCTGGTCGATCCCCGTGCGCGAGCCCACCGAGCCGCGACACACAAGGTCACCGCCCCGGATGGCCGCGCCAAAGGTCGAGCCGGCATTCTTCTCGATCATGATCGTCCCGGACATCATGTTCTCGCCGCAGGACCAGCCCACGCGCCCGCTGATGCGCACGTTCGGCCCGTCGATCAGGCCGACGGCAAAATACCCGGTCGAACCTTCGATGATAAGGTTCAGCTTGCTCAGGATACCCACGCCAAGGCTGTGCATGCCCCGGGGGTTCTGCAACACGATCGTGCCATAGCCCTCGCGCATCAACGCGCGGATGTTCGAGTTCACTTCCGTCACGGTCTTGCCGTCACAGTCGATCTCGGTCCGCTTGTTGAAGTCGACATCAGGCGCCCACGGATAGGTGAACCGCTCCTCAGCATCCGGGTCGAACTCGACATACAGCGACTTGCCCGTCAGCTGTTCGGTCCGCATCCCCAGCGCGGTCACCCGCTCCTCCTGGGTCATCTTTTTCAGTTCTGCATCGCTTACGCTTGCCATACCCGGACCTCCTCATCGTAGGGATCTGTCGTGTCGATTTCCTGCGGCAGGATCGCGCGGATCGCCACCTCCTCGCTCGCCATGGCAATGAGGTCGTCGGATTCGTAAAGAACCAGCGGTTTCGCCGCCATCGTGTCCTTCGCCATGCCCAGCTGGTCCTTGGTGGCCACCAGGTAGGTGAACACCCCGTCGATCTCCTCGATCGACTTGCGCAGGGATTCCTCCAGCGTGATGCCGTTGGCCAGGTTATGCGCGGTATAGACCGCCAGCAGTTCGCTGTCGCAGTTCGACATGAACCGGTGGCCCTTGCGCTCCATCTCGCGGCGCATGATCCAGTAGTTGGTGATCTGGCCGTTATGCACCACGCTCACGTCGTTATAGGGAAACGCCCAGTAGGGGTGCGCCGACTTGATGTCGACATCCGATTCCGTGGCCATCCGCGTGTGCCCGATGGCGTGCGTGCCCTTGAAATCGTTCAGCCCATAGGCTTTCGAGACCACCGACGCATCGCCCAGGTCCTTGATCAGTTCCAGCCCGTTGCCCATCGACAGGATCTCGATCCCGTCGGTTTCCTCGATATGCTCGGCCATCTCGCCGACATTGTCGGCCCCGCTGAACACGTAGCGCAGCGCGTATTCCAGCGGCGCGTCCTTGGACTTGATCTTGGCGCCATGCTCTTCCATGACCTGCTCGACATAGGCGATCCGGTCCTCGATCACCTTGTGAACGCCGCGGCCCTTTTCCATGTCCTCGGCCTCGGCCACCTTCAGGCGCATGATGTAATCGCCCTCGGTCGGTTCACCGTATACCGCGTAACCGGTGCTGTCCGGCCCCCGGTGCTTGAGCGCCAGCAGCATCGAGGTCATCTCCGACCCCACGTCGCTGCTCTTGCCCTTGTAGATTAGTCCAGCAATTCCACACATCGCGAAACGCCTCCTCTGGGTTGCATAGTCGTTAGATCGGCGGCGGGCTCCTCAACCCGCCGCCAGACGCATGGGGTGCCTCAGGGCAGACACTCCATGTACGTGTCCTTGTCCCAATCCGTCACGGTGGACATGAACCGGGCGTATTCGTCGTGCTTGTACTCGTCGTAAAGCCGGTACATCTCGCCGGGCATCCCGCGCTGAACGACCTCATCGTTCTTCAAGAAGTCCAGCGCCTCGCCGAGCGACATCGGAAGCTTCTTGACCTGCTTGCCGGCCTCGATCGCGGCGTAGATGTTGCGCTCCTCGGGCGCGCCCGGGTCCAGCTTGTTGTCGATGCCGTCGTCCATCGCCGCCAGCAGGGTCGAGCCCATCAGGTACGGGTTCACCATGCTGTCGACCGAGCGGTACTCGAACCGCCCCGGCGCCGACACGCGCAGGCCGGTGGTGCGGTTCTGGAAGCCCCAGTCGGCAAAGACCGGCGCCCAGAATCCCGTGTCCCACAGCCGGCGATAGGAGTTCACCGTCGAACAGCCCACCGCGGTCAGCGCCTGCAGGTGATGCACCACGCCGCCGATCGCCTCCAGGCCCTCCTTGCCGGGCATCTGCGGGTCGTCGTCATCGGGCATGAACGTGTTCTCGCCGCCCTTGACGTACATGTAGTTCTCTTTCATGCCCGGCAGATCCTTGGGATCGTTGCCGCACTTGACGAACTCGTCCTCGCCGCCACGCCACAGGCTCATGTTGTGGTGGCAACCGCTCGCCGACACGCCCATGAACGGCTTGGTCATGAAGCAGGCGAAAATGCCGTTCTCGCGCGCGACCTGCGCACAGATCTGGCGATAGGTGGTCAGACGGTCCGCATTGCGCAGCACGTCGTCGAACATCCAGTTCAGTTCCAGCTGCCCGGGCGCGTCCTCGTGGTCGCCCTGGATCATGTCCAGGCCCATCTGCCGCGCATAGCGGATCACCTGCATGGAGACAGGCCGCAGGCTCTCGAACTGGTCGATGTGATAGCAGTAGGGCTTGGAGAAGCCGTCGCGCGGCTTGCCGTTCTCATCGAACTTCAGCCACATCATTTCCGGCTCGGTCCCGATCCGCAGGCTCCGGCCATGCTTCTTCTTGAAGTCCTCGTGCATCCGCCGCAGGTTGCCGCGGCAATCCGAGGTCAGAAAGCCGCCCGGATTTTCCTTTTCCTCGCGGTTGCGGAACAGCGTGCAGTAGAACCGGCCGATCGTCGGCGCCCACGGCAACTGCATGAAGGTTTCCGGCTCGGGGATGCCCACCAGCTCGGCCGCTTCCGGCCCATAGCCCAGGTAGTCGCCCGCGCGGTTGGTAAACAGGTTCACGGTGGCGCCATAGACCAGCTGAAAGCCCTTCTTCGCGACGGTTTCCCAGTGATCGGCAGGAATGCCCTTGCCCATGATCTTGCCGGTCACCGACACGAATTGAAGATAAAGGTACTCGATGCCCTTCGCATCGATCATCTTGCGGACTTCTTTGATTTTCTCGTCGCGCCCGGGGGCCTCGACAAATTTCTCAAGATCCATTTCAGCCACGGTTTAGCTCCCTGATGTTGTGCCGCCTTGCTTCGGTCTGGGACCAAGAAGCGGCTGGTATTTTAGGTGGCATGGGCAGGCATCGCGATACCGCCCAGCCCCTTCACGATTCCGAGGCTCAATCCAAAAGTCAACCGAATTTGATCCAAACATGCAGATTTCGCTGGAAATGGCCGCTATATGGTATATAATTGGTCCAATTAACGGAGGAATCACAGTGGGTGACGCACAAAGAATGGGCGCGGCCGATATCGCCGGCCTCATCCGGCGCGAAATTTCCAAGGGCACGCTGCAACAGCATGACCGCCTGCCGCCCGAACGGGTCCTGGCCGATACCTACGGCGCCGCTCGCGGCACCGTGCGCAAGGCGCTCATGCAGTTGGAATCCGAAGGTTTTGTCGAGATCCGGCCGGGCAGCGGCACCTATGTTCTGCACAAGACCGAGACGGCGGCGGCCAGCGCCATCGACAATGCCACGCCGCTGGAATTGATGGATGCCCGATTCGCGCTCGAGCCGCACAGCTGCCGCCTGTCGGTCCTGCACGGCCGCCACGCCGATTTCGACCGGATGGAGGCCCTGTGCGAGCAGATGGAGGCCAGTCTCGACGACCCCGCCGCGTTCTCCGAGGCCGACACGCTGTTTCACCGGGCCATCGCCGACAGCACCCGAAATGGCCTCCTGGTCTGGATCCTCACCCAGATCGGCAGCGTCCGCGGCCAGGATGACTGGACCCGGATGCGCCGCCTGACGCTGGATGAGCCGACGATCACCACCTACAACACCCAGCACCGCCAGATCCTCGACGCCCTGCGCGCCCGCGAACCCGAACGCGCCGCGACCATCATGAAGGAACACCTGGAAACCGCCCGCCTGTCGCTCACGCGCGCATCGGAAACCTGACACCCCGTCCCGGGCCTGACCCGGGACCTCACGCTGCAAAAGCCCATCGCCAACCGCGTAGGGTGGGTGAAAACCCACCTTTGGTGGATGAAAACCCACCTTTGGTGGGTAAAACCCACGCGCCGCAACGCCCGCTACTTCTTGTAAAGCCGCGCCATCTCGTCCTCGAAATACCGGTCGAATTCCTCCGGCGGCAACCACCCTACCGGCGCATCCTCCAGCTTCTGCCCCAGGAACAGCTTCACCGCCGCCACCGCGTGCCAGCTCTGGCTGCCCGCCGCGTGATAGGGCCGCATCGGCACATAGGTCCCATCCTTCAAAAGCAAATGCGGACGGTCGATCCCGCTGTCCGTGCCTTGCGCGCCCACCGTGCCGATCACGGCGGTTTCGACGTCACTCAACCGCCATTCCCATTCCTCGGCACCCTTGCGGTCCGTCACCGTCAGATGCACCCGGTCCGCCGCCCGGTCGAAGACCAGCACGGACCGCATCTTGCTGCGCTTCCAGTAGACCACCATCACGACGATCAGCACCGCTCCCGGCAACAGCAATTCGGGAAAGCCCTCCCACGCCATGAAGAGGCTCATGCCCGCCACGAACACGCCGGCCAGCGTCAACCCCAGCTTCTTGTCCGCCTGCTCATCGACCAGGGTCAGGGTGGTATCGGTCTTGTCCTCGATCCGCATCCACCGACGATGCCCCGCGCCCCGGAGTCCGTCAATACTACGTTGGGTGGGTGAAAACCCACACGTCCCACCGCACGCCGCATTAACACCCCGGCCTGCCGACGTCTCCACCGCCGCGATACCACCCGGATACCGACGCGGGTACCGACGTCCGAAATCAGCAAAACAAGGCCGTTAACCTTTTCATTCGCGCCAGTCGAAGAACCCCGGCCCCGCGCGCTCCAGCAGCCCCCGCGCCAGCGCTTCGCCCAGCTTCGCCCCGTCCTCGACCGGCGCCTCGCCCTCGTCGCTGATGCTCTCGCTGCCATCGGGCCGCAGCACCTCTCCGCGCAGCCGGATCGTGTCGCCCTGCAACTCCGCCAGCCCGGCAATCGGCGTCTCGCAGGACCCGTCCAGCGTCGCCAGAAAGGCCCGCTCCGCCGCCAGCCGCTTGCCCGTCTCGACGTCATGGATCGCCGCCAGCATCTCGGCCGCGCGGCAGTCATCCGCCCGCCGCTCGATCCCGATCGCGCCCTGCGCCACGGCGGGCAGCATGTCGCCCGTGTCCACCGCGCCCACCGCCACCTCGGGCTGTCCCAGCCGGTTCAGCCCGGCCATGGCCAGAAAGGTGCATTCCGCCACGCCATCATCCAGTTTCTTCAATCTTGTCTGTACGTTACCGCGAAACTCCACGACCTCCAGATGCGGGAACTTCACCAGCACCTGCGCCTTGCGCCGCAGGCTCGACGTGCCCACCTTGGCGCCCTCGGGCAGACCCGCCAGCCCCTCATAGCGCGGCGACACGAACGCATCGCGCACGTCCTCGCGCGGCAGGTACGTGTCCAGCATCAGTCCCTCGGGCTGCAACACCGGCATGTCCTTCATCGAGTGCACCGCGATGTCGATCTCGCCCGACAGCATCGCCTCCTCGATCTCGCGGGTGAACAGACCCTTGCCGCCGATCTCCTTCAGCGGTCGGTCGATCACCCGGTCGCCCGTGGTCTTGATCACCACGATCTGGAACGCCTCGTGCGGCAGGTCAAAGGCGTCGGCCAGACGGTCGCGCGTCTCGTTCGCCTGCGCCAGCGCAAGCGGGGAACCTCGTGTACCGATCTTCAACGGCGCGGCGGGGGTGGGCATGGTCACTGTCATGCAGACGGTCTAGACGTGTAAATCTGGGCTGACAAGTTTTGGTTGACTTTCCAAGGCTCAAAGCGGACCAAACCACCAAAAGGGAGACCGCACATGGCGCCAAAGAAAACCATTCTCAAGGCCCTCGCAGGCGAGACGCAGGCAACGCCGCCGATCTGGATGATGCGCCAGGCCGGGCGCTATTTGCCCGAGTATCGCGCCACGCGCGAACAGGCCGGGGATTTCCTGTCGCTGTGCTACAACCCCGATCTGGCCACCGAGGTCACGCTGCAACCCATCCGCCGCTACGGCTTTGACGGGGCAATCCTTTTCGCCGATATCCTGCTGGTCCCGCAGGCGCTCGGCGCCGACCTGTGGTTCGTCACCGGAGAGGGCCCGCGCCTGTCGACCATCACCCAGCAAGCCGATTTCGACAGGCTCGGCCCCGCCGACGAGGTGCACGAGACGCTCAACCCGATCTACCAGACCGTCCGCAATCTCTCCGGCGCCCTGCCCCCCGAGACCACGCTCATCGGCTTTGCCGGCGCCCCCTGGACCGTCGCTACCTACATGATCGCCGGCCGCGGCACGCCCGACCAGGGCCCCGCCCACGCGCTCAAATCCGAAAACCGCCCACTCTTCGACGCGCTGATGGAACGCATCACCGAAGCCACCATCCACTACCTCTCGGCCCAGATCGACGCCGGCGCCGAGGCGGTCAAGGTCTTCGACAGCTGGGCCGGCTCCCTCAAGGGCCAGGATTTCGAAGATTTCGCGGTGGCGCCGACCCGCCGCATCATCTCGGCGCTCAAGGAAAAACACCCCGGCATCCCCGTCATCGCCTTTCCCCGCGAAGCCGGCGACGGCTATATCGGCTTCCACGAAAAGACCGGCGCAGACTGCGTCGCCATCGACAATTCCGTGAGCCCCGACTGGGCCGCCGAACACGTGCAAAAGGACGGCTGCGTGCAGGGCAACCTCGCCTCGTCCCACATGGTCACCGGCGGCGACGATCTGGTGCGCGTGACGCGCGCCGTGGTCGAGGCGTTCCGCGGCGGCCCGCACATTTTCAACCTCGGCCACGGCATCACCCCGGATGCCGACCCCGACAACGTGCAACTGATGATCGACACGGTGCGCAGCACCTGACCTCAGGGACGTTTTCTTGGAAAGAAAACGCCCCGAAATCTTTTCAAGATTTCGCCCCACCTGTCCGAAAGCGACCAAAAAACATGTCGCGTCCCGGCGGGCCGCCCCGTCGCGCCTCCGTCAAGCTGGCTTGAGGGAGGCCTGCCGGATGAACATCCATCACCGCGACACGCGCAAGATCGACCCCACCCGTGGCCCCGTTCTGGGCGACAACACCCCCAACGACGCCGACCGGATCGAGATCGGACCCACCCAGCTGGCGTTCCGCGAATGGGAAGCCGCAGGCCTGCAGCTCCCCGACCTGCAAGCCATGCGCCGCTACCGCTGGGAGCGTCTGACCCGCTTCATCCAGGACCGCGACTATGCCGGGCTGCTGGTCTTCGATCCGCTCAACATCCCCGAACTCACGCAGCGCCATGTCGACGGCGCTCACCGCACCCTTTGGCCCCTTGCCCGAACCCGCCCGCCGGATGCGCTCGGGCCCGCTCTGGCCTTCCAGGGTCACGACCCCGTCCAGCAAATGCCCCCCGAACCCGTGGCTGGTTTCCTCTTCCGGCACGATCGTCGCGGTCGCGGTCACCCGGCGCACCGTGACCTCCCGGCACTTCAGCCGCGTCAGATGCTCCGACACCCTTTGCGCGACCTCGCGCTCCAGGGCCGTGCCGCCGCCGTTTGCCACCGCGGGTCCGGTTGTCTCGGAGGCACCGTCGGTCTCCGGCGCCTCCGGATCGACCGCGCCGCCAGGCTGCGACGTCATGAACGTTTCGCTCAGCGCGAACAACCCCACGCCCCCGCACCCAAGGGCAAGGACCAGGATGACCGACTTGGCGATCAGGAAATCGCTGGACATTCCGGCGTCTATCACCTTCCAACCATGCCGCCACCATGGCACAGCCCAAGGGGAGGCGGCAACAAAACAGGGGCTCTGCCTCCCATATTGCTCTGCCCACGCCGCGGACAGCCTCACATTCCCGAGACGACCGTGAAACACACCTTACGCTTCGGCCCGGAACCGCCATCTTGAAAGCAACCGAGAGGATTTCCGATGCCAAGCGAACGTTTCACATTCAAGGGCCATGACGGGCATGATCTGGCCGCCCGGCTCGACCTGCCCGAGGGGCCGCACCTGGCCACCGCGCTCTTTGCCCATTGCTTCACCTGCTCCAAGGACATCCCGGCCGCACGCCGCATCGCGGCAAGGCTGATGGGCGCGGGCATCGCCGTGCTGCGGTTCGATTTCACCGGGCTGGGCCACTCCAAAGGCGAGTTCGAAAACACGTCGTTCACCTCGAACATCGAGGATCTGGTCCTGGCCGCCGACGCCCTGGCCGTCCGCGGCATGCCCCCCAGCCTGCTGATCGGCCACTCTCTCGGCGGTGCCGCCGTGCTGGCCGCCGCGTCGCGCATCTTCAGCGCCCGCGCGGTCGCCACCATAGCCGCGCCTTTCGACCCGGGCCATGTCACCCACAATTTCGGTGGCGCGCTAGACCGGATCGCCGCCGACGGCTCGGCCGAGGTCGAACTGGGCGGTCGCCGCATCCGCATCGGCCAGAAATTCGTCGAGGATGTCCGCGCCGAGAAACTCGCCCCCCGCATCGCCAGTCTCAAGCGCGCGCTTCTCGTGCTGCACGCCCCGCGTGACGAAACTGTCGGCATCGACAACGCGACCGAAATTTTCAGGGCCGCGAAACATCCCAAGAGCTTCGTCACCCTCGACAGCGCGAACCACCTGGTCACCGACCCCGGTGATGCCGAGTACGCCGCCGGCGTGATCGCCGCCTGGGCGCAGCGTTATCTCGACCTAAAGCATCCCGCGCCGCCCCCGGCGCGCCCGAAGGCGTCGTGCGTGTGTGCGAGGTGGATCCCGACGGGTTCCTGCAAGACGTCCACGCCGGCCCGCGCCACCATGTCCGCGCCGACGAACCCGAAGCGTATGGCGGCACCGACCGCGGCATGAGCCCCTATGGCTTTCTCGCCTCGGGCCTGGGTGCCTGCACGTCAATGACCATCCGGATGTATGCCCGTCGCAAGGGCTGGCCGCTCGAGCACGTCTCGGTCGACGTCACCCACGACAAGGTCCATGCCCAGGATGCCGACTGCACCAGCCCCGCCAAGATCGACAGTTTCATTCGCACCATCCGTCTCAAGGGCGCGCTTAGCGACGACCAGCGCCAGCGCCTGCTGGAGATTGCCGACAAGTGCCCCGTGCACCGGACGCTGGAACAGACGTCCAGGATCGAGACCCGGCTGGCCGCGCCCGAGACCCCGGCTCAGCCCGAACGCGCGTAATGCTCCACCATCGCCGTCAGGTCGTCGGGCGGCGTATCGGCGCTGACGAAGGCCCGTGCATTGGCGCACAGCCCGAAAACCGACCCGTCCGCAAAGAACGACGTACTCGAGACGAACAGGATCGGCACACCGGGAAACCGTGCCTCGGCCGCGTCTGCAATGGCAAAGGCGCTGCTGCGCGTCAGGATCAGGTTCAGCACCACGACGTCACAGCGGGTTTCGCTCAGCGCATCCAGTGCGCCCTGCTGGTCATGCTCCAACCGCACGAACATACCGTGCCGTTCCAGGTGCCGCTGCCACACCCGGCCCAGCGCCGCATCGCTTTCCACGATCAGCACACGCAGTCGTCGCTTCGCCACCCTTCGGTCTTCTTCGGTCGTTCCGTTCGCACATGTGATCCGATCTCTGCACGACCAAAGGTTAACAAAAGGTTAATTTCAACCGGCCTCGCAAGTTGCCGGGCCTTGGAACCGGCACTCTATGCCCTGCGGCGCACAGCGTTGCACACCCGGCAAAGCGCGTCGGATGAAACGCCGCCGCCCGCCCGCGCGTTCGGGGCAGGTGATATTGAATAACACGCACCCGAAACTACAGGTTTTCCGGACTGGCCTCGGCCCGCCCGCTGCTGCACTCTGACGCAAAAAGGAAGTACTGAATGATCCGCTGCCTCGCTCTCGCCCTGTCGCTCTGCACCGCCACGACTGCCTATGGTCAAAGCTGCGGTGGCTCGTTCTCCGGCTTCGTCGACGCGCTCCGGCAAGAGGCGATTGCCCGCGGCCACGCACCGGACAGCGTGAACAGCTTTTTCTCCTCTGTACGCCAGGACCAGAGCGTGCTTCAGGCCGACCGCCAACAGGGCGTCTTCCAGAAACCCTTCACCGAGTTCGCTCGCCGCCTGATCAGCTCGGGTCGCCTCGACACCGGCCTTGCCAAGGCACAGGAATACGATGCCGTGTTCGACCGGATCGAGGCCGAGTACGGTGTGCCCCGCGGGGTGCTGCTGGCCTTCTGGGCGTTCGAAACCGACTTTGGCGGTTTCCAGGGCGATTACAACACGCTCAACGCGCTGGTCACCCTGTCGCATGACTGCCGCCGGCCCGAGCTCTTCCGCCCCCAGGTTTTCGCCGCGTTGGAGCTCTACGAGATGGACGGCTTCGACCCTGTGCGCACCACCGGCGCCTGGGCCGGGGAAATCGGCATGGTCCAGATGCTGCCGCAGGACATCATCGACAACGGCGTCGATGCCGATGGCGACGGCCAGGTCGACCTCAAGACCTCCGCCCCCGATGCGCTGATGTCGGGCGGCAAGATGCTGCAACACCTCGGCTGGCGCGCGGGCGAGCCGTGGCTGCAGGAAGTCGACGTACCCGACAATTTCGACTGGTCCACGACGGGATTGCGCACCACGCTGCCCGCCGCCGAATGGGCCGCGATGGGCGTCACGCCGCGCCACGGCCAGATCCGCGGCGACCTGCCCGCCAACGTGCTGCTGCCGCAGGGACGTAACGGGCCGGCCTTTCTCGCCTACCCGAACTTCAACGTCTATTTCGAATGGAACCAAAGCTACGTCTACGTCCTGACCGCCGCCTATTTCGCCAACCGGCTCGAAGGCGCGCCGGTCTTCGACGCGGGCAATCCCGATCCGGGCCTTTCCGGCGAGCAAATGAAGCGCTTGCAGGAAAAGCTCGCCGCGCGCGGCTATGACGTGGGCGGGGTCGACGGCATCCTCGGCTCCGGTACCCGCGCCGCCGTGCAGGACGTACAGCAGGAACTGGGCATGCCCGCCGACGCGTGGCCCACGCCCGCGCTCCTGAACGCCCTATGACACCACGCCGCGCGTTCGAGATTTTTCTCACCGCCCCGCCCGGCCTGGAACTCGTGCTCAAGGACGAGGCGCAGGCGGCGGGCTTCGCCAAACCCAAGGCCACCCCCGGTGGCGTACGCTTTCGCGGCCATTGGCCGGACGTCTGGCGCGCCAACCTCGCCCTGCGCGGTGCGGGCCGGGTCTTGGCCCGCGTCGCCCGCTTTCAGGCGATGCATCTCGACCAGCTTGAGGCCCGCACGCGAGAGATCGGCTGGACGGACCTTTTGCGCCCCGACGTGCCGATCACAGTCGAGGCCACCACCCGCAAATCAAAGATCTACCATCAGGGTGCCGCCGCCGAACGCGTCGCCCGCGCCATCCACGAGATCACCGGCGCCCCGCTCGAAGGCGACAACCCCGTGCGCGTCCAGTTGCGCATCGAGGACAACCAGTGCCTGCTCAGCCTCGACACCTCCGGCGAGCCGCTGCACCGCCGCGGCCAGAAACCCTTCGTGGGCAAGGCCCCCATGCGCGAGACCCTCGCCGCCCTGTTCCTGCGCCAATGCGGCTATACCGGCACCGAACCGGTGCTGGACCCGATGTGCGGCTCCGGCACCTTCCTGCTGGAGGCCGCGGAAATCGCCCTCGGACGCGCCCCGGGCCGCGACAGGCCCTTCGCGTTCGAGCGCTTCGCCAATTTCGATGCAGACGCATGGAAAGAGCTGGCGGCTGACCAACCCGATATCGAAACCGCCCTCCACTTCCACGGCAGCGACCGTGACGCCGGCGCCGTCGCGGGCGCGCGCTCCAACGCGGCGACCGCCGGCCTCGGCGACCTCATCACGATCTCGCACCATGCCGTCAGCGACCTCGAGCGGCCCGAGGGCCCGCCCGGCCTCGTCATGGTGAACCCGCCCTACGGCACCCGCATCGGCGAGCGCAAACAGCTCTTCGGCCTCTACGGCGCCCTCGGCAAGACCTTCGCGGAACGGTTCGCAGACTGGCGCGTCGGCCTCGTGACCACCGATGCCAGCCTCGCCAACGCCACCGCCCTGCCTTTCACCGACCCCGGCCCGCCCGTCGCCCATGGCGGCCTGCGCATCACCCTCTGGCAGACCGGACCGCTGCCCTAAGGCGTTAACCAAGGTCGCGCGCTCGGCTTTACTTTTTCGTAAGAAAAGCGCATCATATTGAGAATGCGGAAGTTGTCTTTCAGGTGAACCACCAAAGACGTGACCCCGCGAAGTTGCTGCTTCGCGGGGTCTTTCTTTGTCAGGGTATCAAAGCCCTATCCAAAGTCGAATGATCGTCACAACCAACGTTCCCGCTGCCAGAACGACCATCCATTTGCGGAAGGTGTTTTCCTTCAGTTGAACCACCTCCTCTCACTGCAAAGGGTTGCAGCGAGACCAGAGATATCGGCTCAATGTTCGTAAAATCTTAACGACGGAGGGCTCACGCCACCAACTGCTCCGCCTTCTTCAGGTCGACCGAAACAAGCTGGCTGACCCCTGCTCGCCCATCGTCACCCCGAACAGGCGGTCCATCCGGCTCATCGTCACCGCATGGTGCGTGATGATCAAAAACCGCGTCTCGGTCCGGCGGCACATCTCGTCCAGCAGATCACAGAACCGGCCCACATTCGCGTCGTCCAGGGGTGCATCCACCTCGTCCAGCACGCAGATCGGCGCGGGATTGGCCAGGAACACCGCAAAGATCAGCGCCAGCGCGGTCAGCGTCTGTTCGCCGCCCGACAGCAGGCTCAGCGTCGCCAGTTTCTTGCCCGGCGGCTGGCACATGATCTCCAGCCCCGCCTCGAGCGGGTCGTCGCTCTCGACCATCACCAGGTTCGCCTCGCCGCCGCCGAAAAGGTGCTTGAACAGCATCGAGAAGTTCGAGTTCACCTGCTCGAACGCCGTCAGCAGCCGTTCGCGCCCTTCGCGGTTCAGCGACGCGATGCCACCCCGCAGGGTGCGGATCGCTTCCTCGAGATCGGACTTCTCATTCACCAGCGTGTCGTGCTCTTCCTGCACCTCGCGCGCGTCCTCCTCGGCCCGCAGGTTCACCGCCCCCAGCGCATCGCGCTGGCGTTTCAGCCGGTTCACATCCGCCTCGATCGCCTCCGATGCGGGCATGGTCTCGGGGTCGACCTGCAACGTCTCCAGCAGGTCCTCGGGCGAACAGTCCAGCTCTTCCTCGATCCGCCCCGCCGCCTGCGCCTGCGTCTCCCGCGCGGCTTCCGCCCGCGCCTCGGACCGCGCCCGCGCCTCGCGCGCCTCGCCGGCCAGGCGCTCGGCGTCGCGCTCGTTCCCGACTGCCTCACGCGCCACCCCTTCGGCGTTCGACAGCGTATCGGCCGCCTCGGCCCGGCGCGCCTCGGCCTTGGTGATGTCGGCGTTCAATGCCTCGCGCTTCGCCGCCAGTTCGCCCGGCTTCGCTCCGGCCTCGGACAGTTCCGCTTCGCTGGCTTCCTTGCGCTCGGCCAGCTCCGCGCTGCGCGTCTTCGCCGTCTCCAGCCGGTGCCGCCAGCCCGACAATTCCTTGGTCACTTCCTGGCTGCGCTTCAGCCGGGCCTCGCCCTCGCGGCGCAATTCGTCATGGGCCGAGCGCTTGGACATCATCGTCATCCGCGCCGCCTCGACCGTCATCTTGACGTCTTCCACCTCGGCCCGCGCGGTATCCAGGTCGGCCAGGTCGCCCATCGCCTTCTCGGCCTCGGCCAGCGTCTTGCGCGCGGCCAGCGCCTCTTCCTCATGCCGCGTCACCGCCAGCCCGAGGCTTTCCAGCTTGGATCCCGCCAGGCTCCGCTCCGCCTCGGCCCGGCTCAGCGCCCGGTTCGCCTCGGCGACCCTGCCGTCCGCCGCGCGCCGCGCCTCGCGCGCCGCCTTGTCCGCCTCGGTCAACTCCACCAGCCGCGCCTTCAGCGTCTCGTGCGCCCGCTGCGCGCCCTCGGCCCGCGCCGTGGCGTGCGCCAACTGCTGCTTCAACTCCTCCAGCCGGTTCAACTGTTCCAGCCGCAGCGCGGCGGCCGACGGCGCGTCCTCGGCCCAGGCGCGGTACCCGTCCCAGCGCCACAGGTCACCCTCGACGCTCACCAGCCGTTGACCGGGTTTCAACAAGGCCTGCAGACGCGGCCCGTCATCCGGATCCACCAGCCCGATCTGCGCCATCCGCCGTGCCAGAACGCCCGGCACGTTCACATGAGCGCCAAGCGCAACGACGCCTTCAGGCAAGGTCTGCGCCTGGGCATACCCGTCCAGCGGAACCCAACCCGACGGCCCGTCCGCATCCACCTCCGGTGCCCGCAAATCATCGGCCAAGGCCGCGCCCAGCGCCTTTTCATAGCCCGAGGCCACCTGCACCGCGTCAAGGATCTGTCCGCCCTCGGCCGTGTCCCTTTCCAGCAAGCGCGCCAGCGCCGACACCTCCGCCGACAGGGCACTCACCTCGCCCTCGGCCTCGGAGCGTTCCGCCCGCGCATCCGCCTCGCGCCCCTGCGCATCGGCGCGCGCGTCGTCGCGGCCGCGGTCAACGCAGTTTCAGCTGCCTGCGCCGCCTCGGTCGCGTTCTTCTCGGCTGTCTCGGCCGCCTCGAACTCTTCGCTGGCCCGCGTCACGGTGTATTGCGCCGCCTCTACCGCGTCCTTGGCCCGCGCCGCCTCGGCATCGGCCCGGTCGCGGGTCTTGCGGCTGTCGTCCACCAACCTTTGCGCTGACTGGTGTCGCGCGGCCAGCCGGGCGACATCCTCGGTCAGTTCCGACAGTTCCGTTTCCCGCGCCTGCAAGACCTGGCTGGCATCCGCCGCCTCCGCGCTCGCCGCCTCCAGCTTGCCCTCATGCCCGTCCGAGGCTTTGGCCAGTTCCTGCGCTTCCCATTCCAGCCGCTCGATCGTCTCGCCCGCATCGCGGTTCAGGCTGTCCTCGCGCTCCATGTCGCGGGCCAGCTGCTCGATGCGCGCCTGCAACGTCTCGATACGGTCCTTGGCCGCCGCTTCCTGCTCGGCCAGCGTATCGCGGCTCACTTGCAGGCGTTGCAGCACCGCGGCGGCAATCGCCTCTTCCTCGCGCAGCGGCGGCAGTGCCTCGTCCGCCCGCGCCCGCAGCCTCGCCGCTTCCCGCGCCGCGCCCTCGGCCCGGGCCGCATCGCTCGTCCGTTCGGTCAGCTCGGTCTGCGCATTGGCCCGCGCCAGGTCCGCTTCCTTCCAGCGACGATAAAGCAGCAAGCCCTCGGCCTGCCGCAATTCCTCGCCGATCTGGCGATACCGCGCCGCCTGCTTGGCCTGCCGCGCCAGCTGCGCCAGTTGCGTGGCCAATTGCTCGATCACGTCATCAACGCGGGCCAGGTTGCTCTCGGCCCCCTTCAGCTTCAACTCCGCCTCGTGCCGCCGCTGGTAGAGGCCGGAAATCCCCGCCGCCTCTTCCAGGATACGCCGCCGCGCCGTGGGCTTGGCGTTGATCAGCTCCGAGATCTGCCCCTGCCGCACCAGCGCCGGCGAATGCGCCCCGGTAGAGGCGTCGGCAAACAGCATCTGCACGTCCCGCGCCCGCACATCCTTGCCATTCACCTTGTAGGCGCTCCCCACGTCCCGCGTGATGCGCCGGATGATCTCCAGGTGATCGGCATCGTTGAAGCCCGCCGGCGCCAGCCGGTCGGAATTGTCCAGGTGGATGCTCACCTCGGCAAAATTGCGGGCAGGCCGCGTGGCCGCTCCGGCAAAGATCACGTCCTCCATCCCCGAGCCGCGCATCGAGGTCGGCCGGTTCTCCCCCATCACCCAGCGCAGCGCCTCCAAGAGGTTCGACTTGCCACAGCCGTTCGGCCCCACCACCCCGGTCAACCCATTCTGGATGAACAAGTCGGTGGGGTCGACGAAGCTCTTGAACCCGGTCAATCTCAGCTTGGTGAACTGCACGGCGCGTGTCCCTCCGGTGGGGCCGGTCTGATTGTTCGACGTGATTCCGGCCTTGGGACCACATGCAAGCGCACGACCTTGCACCCTGTCAACGCAAAACCCCTGCATATGGCGCGAGCGCGGTACTTATCCACAAGATATTGCGCCTCCTTGGGCAAAACCAAAGGCGACTCGGCCCGTCTGGCCCGCATGTCCGTGCAAGATATTGCGGCATGTGCCCGCGAAACATATGCTGCGACGCAGATCAATATCGATGCCACGGAAAACATCGCCATGTCCAATCCGATAGCCCTTCTCGTTGCCGGTCTTGCCGGTGGGGCCGGTCTCGGCGCGCTGGTCACCGCAACGGTGATCGACCGGCCAGCCATGTCCAAGGCGGCGATGTCCGAGGGCATGGCCCACGACCATTCCGCCCACGATCACGGGCAGGGAAACGCCATGCACGATCACAAGATGGTCGAGGCCGCCGACCCCGCCCCGACACTGGAAATCGAGCTTCACCCCGACGGTCCGCAAAGCCGCAACCTGCACATCATGACCACCAACTTCACCTTCGACCCCGAAGGCGTGAACGGCGCGCACCGCCCCCGCCACGGCCATGCCCATGTCTACATCAACGGTGTCAAGCAGCCCCGCGCCTACAGCCCCTGGGTGCAACTGGACGCCCTGCCCAAAGGCACCCACGAGATCCGCGTCACGCTCAACGCCAACGACCACGGCCACCTCGCCACAAACGGCATGCCGATCGAGGCCGTGACGACCGTGACCATCGAATAGCCCGCGCACCATGCTCATCGTCGAAATCGCCAACCCGTCCAGCCCCGGCCCCCGCGCCCTGCTGGAACAAAGCCACGCCCTGATGCGAGAGCTGTTCCCGCCCGAGGACAACTATGCCCTCGATATCGAGGAATTGCGCGGACCCGACATCCGCTTCTACGCCGCCCGCGACGGCGCCCAGACACTCGGCACCGGCGCGCTGGCTCTCAAGCGCGGTTATGCCGAGGTGAAATCCATGTTCACCTCCGAGGCCGCCCGCGGCCGGGGCGTCGCTGCCGCGATCCTGCGCGCGCTGGAAGACGAGGCGCGCGGCGAGGACATCCCCGTCCTGCGCCTGGAAACCGCCGACGCGCTCGGCGCCGCGATCCGGCTCTATGAACGCCACGGCTTTGCCCGGTGCGGCATCTTCGGCGACTACCGCCCGAACACCACCAGCGTCTTCATGGAAAAGATCCTGTCACGGCCCGCCGCTCAGAACGGGTAACAGATCAGTTCTCCGCCATCCGCGTCCAGTTCGAACGCGTCGCATTCGAGATACGTCTCGCGCCGCTTTGGCGCCGGGGCGCCCGCCCCGCAATCCAGAGTGGCCCGCATCATCGCCTGGTCCCCGCTCAGTCGGTCCACCCGGCACCCGCTGACCCGCTCGATCGCCAGCACCGCGGGCACGCCCACGCTCGACAGGCGCATCGCGGGTTGCGGGTTCAACCGGATCGCCTCGGCCCGCCGCCCCGCCACCCGGATGTCGAATACCGACGCGCCCATCTTGGTCCGCACCGGCGAAACCCCGGAAAACTCCGGGCCGGGCGTCGCGCAGGCCGCGACGGCAAGTATCGGTATCAGGACAGGCAGGCGCATCGCCCAATCTTCGCAGGCATATCGTTAAAAAACAGTAACAACTGGCTTTTTCGCGCGGCGAAACGCAGAGGTCCGCGATTTGTTTCATCACGAACCCGGATTCTTTTTCCGGTCTCCGGGGAACGCCCCGGGGGGCCACGCACGTTTATCTACCAGATACGGAACGTAAAAACGTAAAAAAGGAGAAACATCATGAAACTCTTTGGCACAACAGCCATCGCAATGGCGCTCGCCACCACCGCCGCGTTCGCCCAGAGCGACTCGGATACCGACATGGATCCCGACACCCAGAACACCCAGGTCGAGTCCAGCACTGAAATGGACACGGCCGATGACGCCGCCACTCGAGGCGGCAGCGACGCTGGCGACACCCAGTCGGCCATGAACGACGGCACGACCTGGGACAAATCCAGCGAAGAAATGGGCCAGATGCAAGGTGATCTGATCCGCAGCCGCGACATCACCGGCGGCGCGGTCTACACCACCAACGAAGCCAACGACGAAGGCGAAGGCTGGGAAACGTCCGAGTATAACGAAGTCGGCTCGGAATGGAGCCAGATCGGCGAAATCGAAGACCTCGTCATGTCTCGCGACGGCAAGCTGACCGGCATCGTCGTCGAAGTCGGCGGGTTCCTCGACATCGGTGACAAGCACGTCCTGCTGTCGGTCAAGGACGCCAAGCTCGTCCCCGTCGATGACGCGACCTACACCTTCGTGACCAAGTTCAGCGAAGAAGAGATCGAGGAAATGAACGGCGTCGACGAAGGCTTCTGGAACTAAGCCGAGCCACGTCTCGCCATTGCCGCCGCCCCTTGCCGGGCGGCGGTTTTCGTTTGGCAGGTGCGCGCTACAGGCTCTTCCACCACTGGTGCGCCACGAACGCCGCCCGCATCGCGCCGGTCCTGGCCGCCTTGAACGGCACGCGGGTCAGATCGCTCAGCGGCACCGGCAACGCCGCCGGATCACCCCCGCGATCAGCTCCGCCATGCACTGGCCGAACACCGTTCCGGTCGTGATCCCCCGTCCGTTATACCCGATCGGCGTCAGCACCCCGGGCGCCAGCCGGATGATCCGTGGCAGATGATCGGGCGTCATCGCGATCTGACCGTGCCACGCCGCTTCGAACGTCACCTTTCCCAGTTCCGGAAACAGCCGCTCCAGCCGTTTTGCCGCCCAGCGCCGCGAAAGACCCCGACCCGCCGCGCCCATCACCGGCCCCATCGAACCCAGAACCATCCGCCCCGCCGCATCCCGGCGCAGGCTGGTCATGATCGTGCCGGTATCCCACACACCCTGCCGGCCCGGCAGCACATGCGCCATCTCCGCGCCCAGCGGCGGCGTCGCCAACTGAAAGAACTCGATCGTGGTGAAGATATCACGCAGCCCCGGCCACAGCCCGTCGGTATAGGCATTCGTCGCCAGCACCACGTGCCGCGCCCGTACCGTGCCGCGGTCCGTCTCGACAACCCATGCCTCGCCGTCCCGCCGCAGCGCCGTCGCCGTCACGCCGGTATGCACCACCGCCCCGGCCCCCTGCGCCGCCCGGGCCAGCCCGCGCACGTAGCCCATCGGGTTCACCGTCCCGGCGCGATGATCCAGCAAACCGCCGTGAAACGCCCATGTCCCTGTCCGCTCCGCCACCGCTTCGCGCGACAACAGCTCCACCGGCGCGCCCAGCCGCTGCCATTCGTCATATCGCTCCCGCAGGCCGTGCATCCCCCGGGCGGCATGGGCGGCATGAATGGTCCCCGTCCGCGTCACCTCGCAGCGCATCTGGTGCGTCTCGATCAGGTCGAATACCTGCCCCGGCGCGTTGCCGAACCGCTCGATGAATCGCGGCCCATAGGTGTCGCCCAAAAGCTTGCGCACCTTCGCCGGCGGATACCACACGCCGGCGTTTACCAGCCCGACGTTGCGCCCCGACGCGCCATACCCGATCCGCTTGGCCTCCAGCACATGCGCCCGCAGCCCCTTCCCGGCGGCGTAAAGCGCGGTCGCCAGCCCGGTATAGCCACCGCCCACGATGGCCAGGTCCGTCACCACGTCGCCCGGCATCGGCACGCCGCTCTCCGGCTCCTCCGCCGAGTTGTCCCACAGGGATATGCTGGGGCCATGCCCTGTCATCGCTGCCGTCCCGCGCCGCGTCTCGCCGCGGCACCGTGAGACGCAATGCCCCCAACGTCAATATCGCAGGCGGCACGACGATGCACCGCCCTGCGCCTTTCACGCGGCGCGTCCGCCGATCCACTGACAGCTTGCAATTTCACTGTTCCAAAAATACTCCGATCCCGACGCCAGCCACTTCGGAGCCCCACATGCCCAAAACCCGCCTTCTCACCGAATTCGGCATCGGCTCGTCCCTGCGCCACCGCGACTATACCGCTGCCGCCCGCCGCGCACTTCAGGATGCGCTCTGGCGCAACTCCATCAACCTCGCGGAACTCTTCGGCCAGCCCAAAGAGGCGATGATCATCGACGTGGAAATCGCCGCCCCCGACCCCGACGCCGTCGATATCGCCGCGCTGGCGGATGTTTTCCCGTACGGCCAGGTCTCCATCACCGCGCACAAGGGCGGCCTCGACGTGCCCCGCCCCGACGGCGGCACCCCCACCGTGATCGTCAACGCCGCCATCAATGTCAGCCTCAACCTGGAGCCCGCGCAATGACAGATCACCGCTTCATCATCGAAATGGGCATGGGCAACGACCAGTACGGCATGGATTACCAGAAGGCCGCCGCCCGCGCGATCGAATCCGCCATCCGCCGCTCGGCCATTCCGATGTATTCGACCACCGCGCTCGACCCCTCGCAGATGCGCGTCCAGGTCACCATCGGCGTGCAGGAACCCGACAAGCTCGACACCCACGCGCTCGCCGCCGGCCTGCCGCGCGGAAAGGCCACCGTCACCGCCACCTTCGGCGGGCATAACGTGGTGAACCCCGACACCGGCGACACCATCATCATCGCCACCGCGGCGGTCGAGGCGTTCCTGCCCGACCAGTCCGGCAACTACACCGCAGGCTAATTCCGAACGGCCCGGCGCTTGCCCCCTCTCGCCTCTGGTCATATGATTTGACCAATCCAATCCCGGGGCCGCCATGCCGTTCCAGAAAGTCACGCCCGAAAAACTCTCGCTCGCGGTCACCCGCCAGATCGAGAAACTGATCCTGCGTGGCATCCTGCGCCCCGGCGAACGCCTGCCATCGGAACGCGAGCTTGCAGACCGCTTCGGCGTCTCCCGCCCCTCCCTGCGCGAGGCCGTGGCCGAGCTTCAGGACAAGGGCCTGCTGACCACCCGCGCCGGCGCCGGCATCTTCGTGGCCGACGTTCTGGGCAGCGCCTTCTCCCCCGCCCTGATCGAGCTTTTCGCCAGCGACGACGAGGCCGTCTTCGACGTCATCGCCTTCCGCCGCGACATGGAAGGGCTCGCCGCCGAACGCGCCGCCCGCCTGGCCTCGGACACCGACCTTGAGGTCATCGCGTCCACCTTCGCCCGCATGGAAAGCGCCAAGGGCCGCGCCAACCCCGAACGCGAGGCACGGCTCGACGCCGAGTTCCACATGGCCATCCTCGAGGCCAGCCACAACGTCGTGATGCTGCACATGATGCGCTCGATGTTCCAGCTCATGCAGGAAGGCGTGTTCTACAACCGCCAGGTCATATTCAACCAATCGACCAGGCGCTCCAGCCTGCTGGACCAGCACCGCGCCATCCGTGACGCCATCCTCGCGCGCGACCCCGTCGCGGCCCGCGCGGCGGTCGAAACCCACCTCGATTTCGTCGAACGGGCGCTGACCGACCAGCGCAAGGCCGAGGCCCACGAACACATCGCCCGCCAGCGCCTGGAACACGAGAACCGCCGCTGAATTCCTCACCAAAACCGTAGGGTGGGTGGTACTGCGCGACGCGCAGGTTCACCCACCGCTGCGCCTCACGCCCTGCAGATGGCGGCCTGTCGCGCGCCTCCGGAACTCATTTCGCGCCGTTCACAAACTGCTCAAATTTTACCAATTGATAAAATTTTGATCTGTGCAATACTTTCTCCAAAGCGCACAGCCACTGGAGCCCTCCATGAGCCATTCCGCCCTGACCCCCGGCATCACCTCCGGCCGCCTGTCAGAGGACGACCTCGCCCGCAACTTCTCCGACCTGCACCCGCCGCTCGACGCGCACGAGGCGCTGGTGGCCGCGGACCGCTGCTATTTCTGCCACGATGCGCCCTGCATCACGGCCTGCCCCACCGATATCGACATCCCGCTCTTCATCCGCCAGATCGCCACCGGCACGCCCGAGGCCGCCGCGAAGACGATCCTCACCCAGAACATCCTTGGCGGCATGTGCGCCCGCGTCTGCCCGACCGAGACGCTCTGCGAACAGGCCTGCGTGCGCGAGGCCGCCGAAGGCAAGCCCGTGCTGATCGGGCAACTTCAACGCTACGCCACCGACACCCTTCAAGCCACGGGCATGCATCCCATCGCCCGCGCGGCCGAGACGGGCAAGTCGGTCGCCGTGGTGGGCGCGGGACCGGCCGGTCTGGCCTGCGCCCATCGTCTGGCGATGCACGGCCATGCCGTCACGCTCTTTGACGCCCGCCCCAAGCCCGGCGGCCTCAACGAATACGGCATCGCCGCCTACAAGACGGTCGACGGCTTCGCCGAGCGCGAGGTCGACTGGCTGATGCAAATCGGCGGGATCACCCTGGAAAACGGCAAGGCGCTTGGAGCCGACCTTTCGCTTGACGACCTTCGCGCCCGCTTCGACGCGGTCTTCCTCGGCATCGGGCTGGGCGGCGTCAATGCCCTCGGCCTTGCGGGCGAAGACAAGACAGGCATGCTCGATGCGGTCGATTTCATCTCCGACCTGCGCCAGGCCGGCAACCTGCGCGACTTGCAGATTGGCCGCGACGTGGTGGTGATCGGCGGCGGCATGACCGCCATCGACGCCGCCGTGCAGGCCAAGCTTCTCGGTGCGCTCAACGTCACGCTGGTCTACCGCCGCGGCCGCGACCGCATGAACGCCAGCGTCTTTGAACAGGACCTCGCCGCCTCCAAGGGCGTGCGTATCATCACCAATGCCACGCCCCGCGCCATCCACGGCAACGGCACCGTGCGCGAGATCGAGTTCGAATACACCGACGACGCCCTCACCCCCACCGGCGAGACCGTCCGCATCCCCGCCGACCAGGTCTTCAAGGCCATCGGCCAGGCGCTCGCGGGCGACGCCCTGCCCGATCTCGACGGTCGCAAGATCGCCGTCACCGGCCCGGGCCGCACCTCGGTCGCCGGCGTCTGGGCGGGGGCGACTGCGCCGCGGGCGGCGACGACCTGACCGTCACGGCGGTGGCCGAAGGCCGCGATGCCGCCGAAGACATCCACGCCCGGCTGACGGCGGGCTGACATGCCCGAGCTGCCCGAATGCGAGGCCAACCGCCGCAGGGTCGAGGCGCACTGCCTCCACCGTACCATCGAGGCGATCAAGATGGGCGAGACCTCGCACATGGACCTGCCCGGCAAAAACGCCCGCGGCCGCCTCACGGGCCGCCAGTTCACCGAAACCCGCCGCCGCGGCAAGGCGATCTTCGCCGGGTCGCAGACCGGCCCGTGGATCGTCGTGTCGCTCGGCATGACAGGCTCTTTGCGTCCCTATGAAGACGGCGACACGGCACCCGATCACGCCCGCATGACCTTCGTCTTCGAAGGCGGCCGCCGCCTCGCCTTCCGCTGTCCGCGCAAGCTGGGCTGGATCCGCGTCATCGACCGCCCCGACGACTGGATCGCAAAGGCCGGTCTCGGTCCCGACGCGATGGATATCGATCGCGACACCTTCGCCGACCGCGTCGGCAGCACGCGCGGCGCGGTCAAGTCCGCCCTCATGGCACAAAAGAAGATCGCGGGCATCGGCAACCTGTGGTCGGACGAGGCGCTCTTTCACGCAGGCCTCTCTCCCGACAGCCGTGGCGATGCTTTGACCGGCGATCAGCTCGACACGCTTTTCGACTGTACTCACAATGTACTTGGCCGCCTGCTCGACGCCAATGCCGATTACAGCCGGATTCCGAAAGAATGGCTTTTCCCGCACCGCCAGGAGGGCGCCACCTGCCCCACCTGCGGCGGAACCATCACCCGAAAAAAGGTCGGCGGCCGCTCCGCGTTCTACTGCCCCGACCATCAGCCCCGCACCTGAGGAGGTATCCCCATGGCAGACCTGACCACGAACTTCATCGGCATCACCTCGCCCAACCCCTTCTGGCTCGCCTCGGCGCCGCCCACAGACAAGGAATACAACGTCCGCCGCGCCTTCGAGGCCGGCTGGGGCGGCGTGGTCTGGAAGACATTGGGCGAAGAAGGCCCGCCCGTGGTCAACGTCAACGGTCCGCGCTACGGCGCGATCTGGGGCGCCGACCGCCGCCTTCTGGGGCTCAACAACATCGAACTGATCACCGACCGACCGCTGCAGACCAATCTCGACGAGATGACGCGCGTGAAAAAGGACTATCCCGACCGCGCCCTCATCGCGTCCCTGATGGTGCCGGTGAACGAGGACAGCTGGAAGTCCATCCTCGACCGCGTTCTGGAAACCGGCTGCGACGGCGTTGAACTGAACTTCGGCTGCCCGCACGGGATGTCCGAACGCGGCATGGGCTCCGCCGTGGGCCAGGTACCCGAATACGTGGGCCAGGTCACCGAATGGTGCAAGAAACACTCGAACCTGCCCGTCATCGTCAAGCTCACGCCCAACATCACCGACGTCCGCAAACCCGCCCAGGCGGCCAAGGACGGCGGCGCCGACGCGGTCTCGCTCATCAACACGATCAACTCTATCACGTCCGTCAACCTCGACAGTTTCGCGCCCGAGCCCACCATCGACGGCAAGGGCGCGCATGGCGGCTATTGCGGCCCGGCGGTGAAACCCATCGCGCTCAACATGGTGGCCGAGATCGCCCGCACGCCATCGCTCGCCGGCCTGCCCATCTCGGGCATCGGCGGCATCACCACCTGGCGCGACGCCGCCGAATTCATGTCACTCGGCGCCGGCAACGTGCAGGTCTGCACGGCGGCCATGACCTACGGCTTCAAGATCGTGCAGGAAATGATCTCGGGCCTGTCCCAATTCATGGACGAAAAGGGCTTCACCTCCACCAAAGACCTCGTCGGCCGCGCCGTTCCGAACCTCAGCGACTGGCAGCACCTGAACCTCAACTACATCACCAAGGCCCGCATCGACCAGGACCTTTGCATCAAGTGCGGCCGCTGCTATGCCGCCTGCGAGGACACCTCGCACCAGGCCATCTCGATGTCTCCCGGCCGCACCTTCGAGGTGATCGATGCCGAATGCGTGGCGTGCAACCTCTGCGTCAACGTCTGCCCGGTCGAGAACTGCATCACGATGGAGCAAATGGCTCCCGGCACCACCGACCCTCGCACCGGCAGAACCGTCGAGGCCGACTACGCCAACTGGACCACCCATCCCAACAACCCCGGCACCTGCGCCGCGGAATGACAACCCCAGATTCTTCGTACGAAGAATCTGAACCCCCAGAAAATTCGTACGAATTTTATGGGGGTCACCCGCACGGTATCAAAACACGATCCGGATCGGCCCGGCATGACAAACGACGATCATCTGGTCGCCGGTTTCGATCAAGTGGTACCCGCGTCTGCGCACTTCCCGCTCGAACGCCTCTCGCCCGACTTCCCGTTCCACCCAGCGGCGCGAGCGGCGCACTACCGCGCCGTTCCGGGCGGATTTGCTTGAAAACAACTGTGAGACCCAAGGGGCGGCGGGAACGGGGCGGGTAATCTGCATCATGCTCCGAACCTGACATCACCATGGTAAAGATGATGTTAAGGCTTCAGCACAAGCCGAGCCAAATGCGTCCCTGGACCTTTGGCCCTTACGCTCCGCCGTCGACCGCCGGCGCACCTGCCCGGCCGGACGGCCGGTCACCGCTAACCTCGACCTTCAGAACCTCGATCATCTCGCGCAGATCGGTTATGTCGCGCACGGCCCGCGACTGTTCCTGCCGCGTGCTGGCGCGCAGGAGGTCCTGCTGTCGTCCTACAAGCTCATACTGCGCCGCCACCAATTGATCGCGCGGGGTCTCCTGGCTCTTGATTCGCGCATCGAGCACGCTTTCGCCCGATGCCTTGGCCGGCAACCGCGAGACCTCGTCGCGCGCCGAACGCACCGTCGCCTCCGTGCGCGGCCCGTCCTCGCCCGTGGCATTGTCGGAATTGTTGCCGCTCGCACTGCTTTCCGCCGACCCCGAGGCGCTCCTGACGGCAAGTTTCTGAAGGTTCTGCCCGGCGCCGGCCGGCACCGAGGGCAGGAAGGTCACAGGGGCTGGTCCTGTGATGTTCATGTGTCCACTCCAAACACGGGGGATCGCTAGATCCGGCGCCCGCACCCAACCGACCTTGTACCACGCCACGAGGGGGGCCGCGACGCCATAAAAGAAAGCATTTTAGGCGATTTGGCCGCGCCGGGCGTCACACCGCCAGCATCCGGCGATAGAGCGTGTCGAGGAAAACAGACGCATCTTCATGCCCGTCACGCCCGTCCAGCAGCACCTGCACCTGCGCGTCGAAATCCGCGTAGTGCTGCGTCGTGGCCCAGATCGAAAAGATCAGGTGGCGCCCGTCCACCGGCTTCAGCCGCCCTGCCGCGCCCCAGGATTCGATCAGCGCCGCGGTCTCGTCCACCAGCGGCTTGAGGACCGACACCAGCCCCGCCCCGATCATCGGCGCGCCTTGCAGGATCTCGTTGGCAAACAGCCGGCTCTCGCGCGGCAGCGCCCGGCTCATCTCCAGCTTGCGATGCACATAGCGCAGGATTTCCTCCAGCGGCTCGCCGGCGGGGTCGATGGCGCGCATCGGGTCCAGCCACGTGTCCATCAACCCGTTCAGCAGCGTCACATGGATCTCTTCCTTGCCGGCAAAGTAATACAGGATGTTCGGCTTCGACAGCCCCGACGCCTCGGCGATCTGGTCCAGCGTCGCGCCCCGAAACCCGTGCATGGAAAACACGTCCAGCGCCGCGTCCAGGATGCGCTTGCGGTTGCGCAACTGTATCCGGCTCGGCTTGGCTCCGCCGGCCGCCTGCGTCCCGTCTTCCATCGCGCCCCTCACTCATTGCTGCCCGAAGATGTAGCACCGCCCGGCCCGAATTGGCCAGCGACGGGTGCAATGCTTGACAGACCCGCCCCGCTTCGCAATCGTGCTTTTACCATTTGGTAAAAAAGTGGCAACCGGGATGGCAGCCAATATCGCGTCCGCCCGTGCTATGATACGACAGACAGGGGGATAGCGATGACCGCACCGGGCCAAAACCTCAAGATCGACGGCGACAGGCTCTGGGACAGCCTGATGGAGATGGCCAGGATCGGCCCCGGCGTCGCGGGCGGCAACAACCGCCAGACCCTGACCGACGAGGATGCCGAGGGCCGCGCGCTCTTCCAGTCGTGGTGCGAGGCGGCGGGCCTGACCATGGGCCTCGACACGATGGGCAACATGTTCGCCCGGCGCGAGGGCACCGACCCTGACGCGCTGCCGGTCTACGTGGGCTCCCACCTCGACACGCAACCCACCGGGGGCAAGTATGACGGCGTCCTCGGCGTGCTCGGCGGCCTCGAGATCATCCGCACCCTCAACGACCTCGGCATCAAGACGAAACACCCCATCGTGGTCACCAACTGGACCAACGAGGAAGGCACGCGCTACGCCCCCGCCATGCTCGCCTCAGGCGTCTTCGCCGGCGTGCACGACCAGCAATGGGCCTACGACCGTGTCGATGCCGACGGCAAGAAATTCGGCGACGAGCTCGACCGCATCGGCTGGAAAGGCGACGAGCCGGTCGGCAACCGCAAGATGCACGCCTTCTTCGAGCTGCATATCGAACAGGGCCCCATTCTGGAGGCCGAAGGCAAGGATATCGGCGTCGTCACTCACGGTCAGGGCCTGCGCTGGATCGAATGCACCGTGACCGGCAAGGAAAGCCACACCGGCTCGACGCCCATGCACATGCGCAAGAACGCCGGCCGCGGCCTCGCCCGGATCACCGAACTGGTGCACGAGATCGCGATGAAGAACCAGCCGAATGCCGTGGGCGCGATCGGCCAGGCCAACGTCTATCCCAACAGCCGCAACATCATCCCCGGCAAGGCCGTCTTCACCATCGACTTCCGCTCGCCCGACCTGGAAAAGCTCGAAGGCATGGTCGCGGAGCTGCTGGAAAAGGCGCCGAAGCTCTGCGAAGAGATCGAGGTCGGCTTTTCCTCCGAGATCGTCGGCCAGTTCAACCCGCCCGCGTTTGACGAGACCTGCGTCAAGGCCGTCCGCGACGCCGCCGAACGCCTTGGCTACTCCCACATGGACATCGTCTCGGGCGCCGGCCACGATGCCTGCTGGATCAACGACGTCGCCCCCACCGCCATGGTCATGTGCCCCTGCGTGGACGGCCTCAGCCACAACGAGGCCGAGGAGATTTCCAAGGACTGGGCCACGGCGGGCGCGGACGTGCTGATGCACGCGGTGGTCGAGACGGCGGAGATCGTTGAATGATCGTCAAACGATCATTCAACGTCCCGGACTTGATCCGGGACCTCCCCGCCACTTCGCGCACCGCAGTCCCGGACTTGATCCGGGACCTCCCCGCCACCAGCGTGGCGCCACAAACATCAAAGCCGCGTTTACATCAAATTAACCATGTTCCCACACCACCGGACCATGGCGTTCTACACCTACATCATGGCCTGCCGCTCAAACACGGCGATCTACGTTGGAACCACAGGCAACCTGCGCGACCGCGCGGCTCAGCACCGGTTGGGGGCCGGCTCCGTGCACACGTCGAAATACAACATCACCAAGCTGGTCTACTTCGAGACCCACGAAACACTGGATGCCGCCGTCGCCCGCGAACGAAAGCTGAAACGCTGGCGGCGCGAGTGGAAAGACAGGCTGATCGAACACGCAAACCCAAGCTGGTCCGACTTGAGCATGGAGGCCTCGTTTCTCTGAGGTCCCGGATCAAGTCCGGGACTGCGTAGCACCAGGGAGACACCCAATGACCACCAAAGTCATCAAGAACGGCACCGTCTGCACCGCAGACCGCACGTGGAAGGCCGATGTCCTGATCGAGGACGAAAAGATCAAGCAGATCGGCGAGAACCTGAAAGGCGACGAGACCATCGACGCCGAGGGCGCCTATGTCATCCCCGGCGGCATCGACCCGCACACCCATCTGGAAATGCCCTTCATGGGCACCACGGCGGCCGAAACCTTCGAGACCGGCACCTGGGCCGCGGCCTGTGGCGGAACAACGATGCTGGTGGATTTCTGCCTGCCCGGCGCGGACGGCTCCATCAAGAACGCCATCGAGGAATGGCACCGCAAATCCGCTCCGCAGATCTGCTCCGATATCGGCTACCACATGGCGGTGACCGGCTGGAACGAGACCATCTTCAACGAGATGAAGGACGCCGTCGACATGGGCGTCAACTCCTTCAAGCACTTCATGGCCTACAAGGGTGCCTTGATGATCGAGGATGACGAGATGTTCGCCTCCTTCAAGCGCTGCCGCGAACTGGGCGCGCTGCCCATGGTCCATGCCGAGAACGGCGATCTGGTGGCCGACATGCAGCAGGAAATGCTGTCCAAGGGCATCACCGGCCCCGAGGGCCACGCCTATTCCCGCCCGCCCGAGTTCGAAGGCGAGGCCGCCAACCGCGCCATCACCATCGCCGACGCCGCCGGCGTGCCGCTCTATATCGTGCACGTCTCCTGCGAACAGGCGCACGAGGCCATCCGCCGCGCCCGCCAGAAGGGGATGCGCGTCTATGGCGAACCGCTGGCGCAGTTCCTGACCCTCGACGAGGGCGAGTATTTCAACAAGGATTGGGACCATGCCGCCCGCCGCGTCATGTCGCCCCCATTCCGCTCCAAGGACCACCAGGACAGCCTCTGGGCGGGGCTTCAGGCTGGCTCGCTCCAGGTCGTCGCCACCGATCACGCCGCCTTCTCGACCGAGCAGAAACGCATGGGCGTGGGCGATTTCACCAAGATCCCCAACGGCTCCAACGGGCTGGAGGAACGGATGCCCGTGCTCTGGACCCGCGGCGTGGAGACGGGGCGCCTCACGCCCAACGAGTTCGTCGCCGTCACCTCCACCAACGTCGCCAAGATCCTCAACATCTACCCCAAGAAGGGCGCCATCGTCGAAGGCGCGGACGCCGATATCGTGGTCTGGGACCCCAAGATCACCAAGACGATCTCGGCCTCCAACCACCATTCGATCCTCGACTACAACGTGTTCGAGGGCTTCGAGGTCACGGCCAATTCCCGCTACACCATTTCGCGCGGCGAGGTGATCTGGGCCTGGGGCCAGAACTCCCAGCCCCAACCCGGCCGCGGCCGCTTCGTCCCCCGCCCCGCCTTCCCCTCGGCGCACGAGGCGCTGTCGAAATGGAAGGCGCTGACGGCTCCGAAGATGATCGAGCGCGATCCGCTGAATATCCCGGCGGGCATCTGACCCCGTGCGCCTCGCCCTCGCCCTTCTCCTGCTGGCCAGCCCGGCCACGGCCCAGCTGGCCGCCCCCCTCGGCAATCCCGACGGCTGCGCCCGCATCCTGGGCGAGGAGGCCACCAAGGAAAACGAGGTCGCCATCGTCGCGGGCCACCTGAACCTGCACGGCGCGATCTGCCAGATCACCGCCGTGCAGACCGGCACGCTCATGGCCACCTGCCCCGGCGACGCCGAGAGCCGCAAAAAGGTCCTCGGCATCACCCGAAGCGCCGATGGCACCGGCGTCACGCTGACCCTGCCCGACGGCTCGGTCGAAGACCTGGTTCCCTGCGAATGAGCCACGCCGCCATGCGCCCGCGCCATTGCCCGCAAATTCATCATGTGCCTGCTCCACAGGCATCTGACGCCCGGACCCGCCTTGACACCGCCTTGCGGCATGGGATTGTTCCCTTCACCCGGCCCGGAGACACGACACCATAATGCAAGACGCCCAAGCCACCACGACATCCAGCTCCGTGATCGCCGCCCGCGACCTTTCGCTGACCTTCCAGACCAATGACGGGCCCGTGCATGCGCTCAAGGACGTGACGCTGGACGTGGACAAGGGCGATTTCGTCTCCTTCATCGGCCCCTCGGGCTGTGGCAAGACCACCTTCCTGCGCTGCATGGCCGACCTTGAACATCCCACCGGCGGCAGCATCTCGGTCAACGAAATGACCCCGCCGAGGCCCGCCAGCGGCGCGCCTATGGCTACGTCTTCCAGGCCGCCGGCCTCTACCCGTGGCGCACCATCGCCGGCAACATCCGCCTGCCGCTGGAAATCATGGGCTACTCCAAGGCCGACCAGCAAAGCCGCATCGCCCGCGTCCTCGAACTGGTCGATCTCGCGGGATTCGAAAAGAAATTCCCCTGGCAGCTGTCCGGCGGGATGCAACAACGCGCCTCCATCGCCCGGGCGCTGGCATTCGATGCCGATATCCTGCTGATGGACGAACCCTTCGGCGCGCTCGACGAGATCGTCCGCGACCACCTCAACGAACAGCTTCTCCAGCTCTGGGACCGCACGAACAAGACGATCTGCTTCGTCACCCACTCGATCCCAGAGGCGGTGTACCTCAGCACGAAGATCGTCGTCATGTCCCCCCGCCCCGGCCGGATCACCGACGTGATCGAAAGTACGCTCCCTCGGGAACGCCCGCTCGACATCCGCGACACGCCGGAATTCCTGGAAATCGCCCACCGCGTCCGCGACGGGCTTCGCGCGGGTCACAGCTATGAGGAGTGACTTCGCAAAACGCGCCCCGGACTTGATCCGGGGCCTCCTGCTCACCACGGGCCCAGAGGCCCCGGCTCGGTGGCCGGGGCGGGAGACGCCCTGATGCGCAACATCGTCCCTGTCCTGACGGTCGTCGCGACCCTCATCGCGCTCTGGTACGCGGGCGCCGTCGTCCTCAATGCGCCCTGGGCCTATGACAAGGCCGCCCGCGCCGAGGTCACGCTGACCTTCCCGGAACTCGTCGCCGACACCTGGTCGCAGGAAAAACCCAAGCTGCCCGCGCCGCACCAGGTTGCGGCGGAAATGTGGAACACCACCGGCGCGATGATCGCCAGCGGGCGGGCTTTCTCCAAGCGCTCTCTGATCTACCACAGCTGGATCACCTTCAGTTCCACCGCCCTGGGCTTCCTCTTGGGCACCGCCCTCGGCACGCTTCTGGCCATCGGCATCGTCTACAACCGCACCATGGACATGAGCGTCATGCCCTGGGTCATCGCGTCCCAGACCATCCCGATCCTCGCCATCGCGCCGATGATCATCGTGGTGCTGAACGCCGTGGGCATCTCGGGGCTTCTGCCCAAGGCGATGATCTCGATGTACCTGTCGTTCTTCCCGGTCGTGGTCGGCATGGTGAAGGGCCTGCGCAGCCCCAGCCAGATGCAGCTCGATCAGATGCGCACCTGGAACGCCAGCCGCTCGCAAACCTTCTGGAAACTGCGCCTGCCGTCGTCGATGCCCTACTTCTTCACCTCGCTAAAGATCGCCATGGCTGCCAGCCTCGTCGGCGCCATCGTCGGCGAACTGCCCACCGGCGCCGTCGCGGGCCTTGGCGCGCGGCTTCTCGCGGGCAGCTATTACGGCCAGACCATCCAGATCTGGAGCGCGCTGATCATGGCCGCCGCGCTGGCCGCCATTCTCGTTGGCCTGATCGGCCTGATCCAAAGGTTCACGCTCAAGCGCATGGGAATGGCGACATGAGCTGGCTGATCGCAGGGGCGCTCATCTGGGCCGCGGGCTGGTGGATCAACACGCGGCTGGCCCGCCACCCGCAGAACACCGCCGCACAACTGGCCGCGCCCATCGTTTTCGGCGCCACGCTCATCGCCGTCTGGGAATGCCTCGTCTGGGGATTGGGCATCAAGCTCGCCCTCCTGCCCGCCCCCAGCGTCATCGCCGTGACGTTCGCCAATTCCCTCAACATCCTCTGGGGCGACTTCCTTCAGACCGCCATCAAGGGCGCGCTGACCGGCTATATCCTCGGCTGCGGCGTCGCGTTCCTGACGGCCATCGCCGTCGACCGCTCCGATTTCCTGAAACGCGGCCTGCTGCCCGTGGGCAATTTCGCCGCCGCCCTGCCGATCATCGGCCTCGCCCCCATCCTGGTGATGTGGTTCGGCTTCGACTGGCAGTCCAAGGCCGCCGTCGTCGTCGTCATGGTGTTTTTCCCCATGCTGGTGAACACCGTCCAGGGCCTGTCCGAGGCGGACGCGATGCAGCGCGACCTGATGCGCACCTACGCCGCCGGCTACTGGACGACGCTCCTGAAACTCCGCCTGCCCGCCGCCATGCCCTTTGTCTTCAACGGGCTCAAGATCGGCACCACGCTCGCGCTCATCGGCGCCATCGTGGCGGAATTCTTCGGCTCGCCGATCCAGGGCATGGGCTTTCGCATTTCCACCTCCGTGGGGCGCCTCGCGATGGATCTGGTCTGGGCCGAGATCGTCGTCGCCGCCCTCGCCGGCTCGGGATTTTACGGCGCGGTCGCCCTGATCGAGCGCGCCGTCACCTTCTGGCACCCGTCCCAACGGGGCCGGACATAACCAAAGCAAACCAGAACAGGGAGAAGACAATGAAACATCTCACAACCACGCTCGGCCTTGCCGCCGCCACCCTTTGGGGCGGCATGACCCAGGCCGCCGACGACGTCACGCTGCAACTCAAATGGGTAACGCAGTCGCAATTCGCCGGCTACTACGTGGCACAAGACCAGGGCTTCTACGAAGAGGAAGACCTGAACGTCACCATCAAGCCCGGCGGGCCGGATATCGCCCCCGCCCAGGTCATCGCCGGCGGCGGTGCCGATGTGATCATCGACTGGATGCCCTCGGCCCTTGCCAGCCGCGAAAAGGGCCTGCCCCTCGTCAACATCGCCCAGCCGTTCAAAAGCTCCGGCATGATGCTGACCTGCCGCAAGGACACCGGCATCGAAGGCCCCGAGGATTTCAAGGGCAAGACGCTCGGCGTCTGGTTCTTCGGCAACGAGTACCCCTTCCTGTCGTGGATGAGCCAGCTCGGCATCCCGACCGAGGGCGGCGAGGATGGCGTCACCGTCCTGAAACAGGGCTTCAACGTCGATCCCCTGCTACAGAACCAGGCGGCGTGCGTCTCGACCATGACCTACAATGAATACTGGCAGGTCATTGACGCCGGCCTCACGCCCGAGGACCTCGTCGTGTTCAAGTACGAGGACCAGGGCGTCGCCACGCTCGAGGACGGCATGTACGTGCTGGAGGAAAACCTCGAAGACCCCGAGTTCGTCGACAAGATGGTCCGGTTCGTCCGCGCCTCGATGAAGGGCTGGAAATGGGCCGAGGAGAACCCCGAAGAGGCCGCGATGATCGTGCTCGACAACGACGCCACCGGCGCCCAGACGGAAGAGCATCAAAAACGGATGATGAGCGAGGTTGCCAAGCTGACCGCCGGCTCCAACGGCGCGCTCGACCCGGAAGATTTCCAGCGCACGGTCGACTCGCTGCTGTCGGGTGGCTCCGACCCGGTCATCACCGAGGACCCGGGCGAGGCCGCCTGGACCCACCAGATCACGGACGAGGCGCTGAACTGAGGCCAATCGCCGTTTAACTGACGCGTTCCGCCTGTCGCCTTCGCATGGGGCACCGGGCGGAACGCCCATTCTCTCAGGGGCCGGATACCTGCTGCGGCAGGGTCGAAAATGTCCGGGCAGAGCCACGCGGCGACTGGCGCCGTAAACAGTTAATTTCTTCGTTAATGAATTACACCGCTCACAGTTTCGTGATATCCTGTGAGACAACTAAATGAGTCGCACGCAATCCGCTGCGCATTTTTTTATAAATTCAGGGCGCCGGTAGCCCAGAAAAATATGTATTGCGCGTCGTAAGCGCGACACAGGGTGAGGGGAAGCCAAGTGTCACAGAGTTCAACTACGCCACATCCGACAACACTGACCCGGCCGGCAGACGGGACCGGGTCGAATATCGACAATCCGGAATGGGGGGCGACAGGCACGCACCTGTTGCGGATCGCACCGAGCGGCCTCGGCCCGGAGGCCGAAATGTCCGGCGCGGACAGGCCCGGCGCCCGCGAGATTTCCAACGCGGTGGCGGCGCAATCCGCCGATACCAAGAACGCGGCGGGCGCTTCGGATTTCTTGTGGATCTGGGGCCAGTTCATCGATCACGACATATCGCTGACCGAGGCGGGCTCGACCAAATACGTGCCGATCGACGTGCCCGCGGGCGACCCCTATTTCGACCCGTTCCACACCGGCACCGCCGAGATTCCGTTCTTCCGCGTCGATCAGCACGACGGCGTCTACGCGAACGAGATCACCAGTTTCATCGACGCCTCCATGATCTACGGCTCCGACGCGGCCACGCTGGCCGCGCTGCGCGTGGACGGGGGCAAGCTGCTGCTGGACGAAAACCAGCGGCTAGTGCTGGACGGCGACGCGCTGCTCACCGGCGACGTGCGTGCCGCGGAAAACGTGATGTTGTCCTCGATGCACACCATCTTCACGCGAGAGCACAACCGCATCGTCGATGAGCTGGCCGCGGACGACCCCACGCTGACCGACGAGGCGCTCTTCAACATGGCCCGCGCGCATGTCGAGGCCATCGTTCAGGCCATCACCTTCAGGGAATTCCTGCCGATCCTCGTCGGCGCAGACGCCATCGAGGCCTATGACGGCTATGACCCGACGGTGAACCCCGGCATCTCGGTCGAGTTCTCCACCGCCGTCTTCCGTCTCGGGCACACGCTCTTGTCCTCGAACCTGCAAAGTGTCGCCGAGGACGGCACGGTCGGCCCGTCGCTGGCCCTGCGCGATGCCTTTTTCCAGCCGGCACTCCTCGACCAGCCGGATCTGATCGAGGACATGCTGCGCGGCGCGGCCACCCAGAACGCACAGGCGCTCGACACCCAGGTGGTCGAAGACGTGCGGTCCTTCCTGTTCGGCCCGCCGGGCGCGGGCGGGTTCGATCTCGCCGCGCTCAACATCCAGCGCGGCCGCGACCTCGGCATCGCCAGCTACAACGACCTGCGCGAGGCGCTTGGGCTCGCAAGGGCCACGACCTTTCAGGACATCACCTCGGACACCACGCTCGCGGGCAAGCTCGCGGCGGTCTACGGCTCCGTCGACCTGGTCGATGCCTGGATCGGCGGGCTGGCAGAGGACCCTCTGGATACCGGCCTCCTGGGGGAAACCTTCCACATCATGGTGGTCGACCAGTTCTCGCGCCTGCGCGACGGCGATCCGTTCTGGAGCGAGGCCCGCGACGGGCTCACCGACGAGGCGCGCGCGGCGCTCTGGGACACGACGCTCAGCGACATCATCCTGCGCAACACCGATGTCGGCGCCCTGCAGAACGACGTTTTCGCCGCCATGGACCGCAGCATCGGAACCGTGGACGCGGACGTGATGAAAGGCAGCGTCCGCGCCGATTTCATGTTCGGCGGCGACAGCAACGACATCCTCCGCGGCCGCAAGAACCACGATGACCTGCAAGGCGGAGAGGGCAACGACAAGCTCTATGGTCAACAGGGGGCCGATACGCTGGAAGGCGGCGCAGGCAACGACATGCTCAAGGCCGGCTCCGGCTCCGACCTGCTCGAAGGCGGCGACGGCAATGACCGGCTCTACGGCGACAAGGGCCGCGACACCTTGATGGGCGGCGCCGGAACCGACGAGCTCTGCGGCGGTCAGGCCCGGGATCTTCTTATGGGCGGCGAGGGCGATGACACCCTTTACGGCCACGACGGAAGCGATACGCTCGAGGGCGGCGACGGCGATGACCTGCTTATCGGCGGCCGCGGCAACGATGTCGTCACCGGCGGCGCCGGCAGCGATTGCTTCGTGTTCCGGACCGGACAGGCCGGCCACAACACGATCACCGATTTCGAAGCCGGCGTCGATGTCTACAAGATCCACGAGAATTCGACCGAGACCCTCAGATTCAAGACGTTCTCCGACGACCTCGTGTTCTACGCTGGCGATGACTGGAGCCTGACGATCGAGGATTATTTCCTCTGACACCCGGTCGCGCCTGACAGTCGCAACGGGGACGCGTGGGAAAAGCCGGGATCGCGCTGGTCATCCGCCGTAGGGTGGGTTTCCAACCCACCTCGCCTCACCCCAGGAACACCTTGTCGCCCGGGTAGCGCACCCGCGGCCGGCTCTTCACCGCCAGGAAGAATCCCAGCGTCAGCGGACCCACCCGGCCCAGGAACATCACCGCGATGATCACGGCCCGCCCCAGCCAGTTCAATTCGCCGGTCGCCCCGTTCGACAGCCCCACCGTGCCAAAGGCCGAGGCCACCTCGAACGCCAGGTCCCGGAACGCGATGTTCTGCGTCGCCGTCAGCACGAACAGGCTCGCGAACATCAACAGCCCGCTGATCGTCGCCAGCGCCATCACCTTCAGCACCTGATCCAGCGGCAGGCTCCGCCCGAAGACATGCAGCGCCGGCCGCCTCTGGAAAAACGCGACCGTCGCCAGCAGCATCACGATCAGCGACGTCACCTTGATCCCGCCCGCGGTCGAGGTCGACCCGCCCCCCACGATCATCAGCATGATCGTCAGCAGCGAGGTGGAATCCTTCATCGCCGCGATGTCGATCGTGTTGAACCCCGCCGTGCGCGGCGTCACCCCCTGGAACCAGCTGGCCCACAGCTTATCGCCCGTGCTCTCCAGCCCGGCCAGCGTGCCCGGATTGTTCCATTCCAGCAGCGCGAAACAGACCACCCCGATCACGATCAGCCACAGCGTCCCCGCGATCATCAGCTTGGAATGCAGCGACAGCTTGCGCCACTTGCGGTGCTGATAGACGTCGCCCACCACGATGAACCCCAGACCGCCGAGGATGAACATCGCCGTGACCGTCAGGTTGACCACCGGGTTGCCCACCCACTTCGACAGGCTGTCGGGCTCCAGTGCGAAACCTGCGTTGTTGAAGGCCGAGATACTGTGAAACACCGCGTACCACAGCCCCTGCCCCCAGCCGAGGTCCGGCACGAAGACCACGGCCAGCAGCACCGCGCCCACCGCCTCGCAGCCCAGCGCCACGTAAAGGATGATCCGCACAAGCTGGCCCAGGTTGCTGATCGTCGCCTGATTCAGGTCCTCGCGCAGCATCACCTTGTGCGGCATCCCGATGGGTATGCCGAACGCGGTCAGGATCAGCACCGCGAACACCATCAGGCCCAGGCCCCCGAACTGCATCAGGCAGGCGATGATGATCTGCCCGAACAGGGTGAAATCCGACCCGGTATCGACCACCACCAGGCCCGTCACCGTCACCGCCGAGGTCGCGGTGAAGATCGCCTCGCCCAAGCCCACCTTGTCGTGATGCGACGCCGGCAGCCACAACAGCAGCGCGCCCAGCGCCACGGTCAGGAAATACATCACCGCCAGAACCGCCGGCGGCGACAGGTTCAGACGTGTCGAGCCCAGCTTGATCGACGATCTTCGCGCCACGCTCAGAGACTCGCGGAAAAGTCGCGCAGGTTGTTGCGCTCACCCAGCATCAACAGCAGGTCGCCGGCCTTCAGCGTGCAATCGTCCCCGTCCTGTCCGAGGAACTTGGTTCCCCGCATCACGCCCAGGCAGCGCAGGTCGAACTTGTCCACGTGGTTCAGCTTCGACAGCGTGGTGTCCTCCAGCTCTTCCGGCACCTTCAGGTTCACCACGAAGAAACCGTTGCCCAGGCCGACATAGTCGCGCACCAGCGGATTGTGCATGACCTGCGCGATGCGCTGGCCGATCTCGACCTCGGGGTGAATCACCCGGTCCACGCCTATCCGCGACAGGATGCGGTGATGCGTCCGGGTGGTGGCCTTGGCCCAGACCGCGCCCGCGCCCACCTGCCGCAGGTTCACCGCCGCGAGGATGCTCGATTCCAGGTTGTCGCCCACCGCCACCAGCGCCATGTCGACCTCGCCGATGCCCGCTTCCTTCAGGGCTTCGTCGTCGCGTGCGTCCAGGATTATGGCCTCGCCCAGCTTGTCCGCGTGGCGGCTGACCCGGGTTTCGTCGATGTCTACGCCGATCACGTGGTTGCCGAACCGTTCCAGCTCGGTCGCCACCGTGCTGCCGAAATTCCCGAGGCCGATCACGGCAAAACTGCGACTTGACATGAGGTCCCCTTCCTCTTCGCACGCAAACGCGCGGGGTGATGCGCCAGTTCCGCGGACGGCGTGGAACCCGGCCCGCCGGCCGCCGGTCGGGCCGACATAATCCCGCCACAATTGCCGGTTTAGCGGTCGAGGCGCCTGAAACCACAACATGTGTCCTGCATTGCCCTGGAACTCCTTCAAAATCTTTGAAAATAAGCACTTTATCCAAAACAACCCCTGTGCTACCTTTTTTCCAATAATGACAAGCCAGCCGAAAAATCGGCGGTGAACGAGGCAGAGAAAGAGCAGTTCCATGAGAACGCGAAGCAGGCAGCCCATCCGCTGGGGTCTGGTGGCTATGGCCACTATCTGGATGATGGTTATCGTACCGCTGAGCGCGGTCGCGGCCCCTTACGCAGCACTGGTGATGGACGCACGATCCGGCGAGGTGCTCCACGCGAGCAACGCCGACACCCGCCTTCACCCGGCATCCCTGACCAAGATGATGACCCTCTACGTGGTCTTCGAGGCGGTCGAGAACGGCGAGATCACCCTCGACACGCCCGTGCGCATTTCAAAACATGCGGCCTCCGAGCCGCCGTCGAAACTCGGCCTTCGGTCGGGCTCGACGATCAAACTGCGCTACCTCATCCGCGCCGCGGCTGTGAAATCGGCCAATGACGCCGCCACCGCCCTGGGCGAGGCGATCGAGGGATCCGAGGCCGCCTTCGCCCGGCGCATGAACCGCACCGCCAAGGCGCTCGGCATGACCCGCACCACCTTTAAGAACGCCCACGGGCTGACCGAAGAGGGCCACCTGTCGACCGCCCGCGACATGACCCTGCTGGGCCGGCACCTCTTTTACGACTATCCGGAATACTACAATCTCTTCTCCCGCGTCACCGCCGACGCGGGCCTCAAGACGGTCTATCACACCAACCGCCGCCTGCTGAGCGACTACAAGGGCGCCGACGGGATCAAGACCGGCTACACCCGTGCCGCCGGCTTCAACCTCACCGCCAGCGCCGAGCGGGGCGGCGAGCGCATCATCGCCACCGTGTTCGGCGGCCGCTCCACGGCAACGCGCAACGCCAAGGTGGCCGAACTCCTGGATCTCGGCTTCCGCAGCGCCCCCAGCCGCGTCGCCGTGAACCGCCCGACCAAGCCTGTCTACATGGGCAAGGTCGGCCCCGGCCCGGCCGATGATGGCCATTCCGTGCCCGGCGGCGTGGGCAAGACCGTGCGCCTGGCCTCGGCCGCGGCGGTCAAGAAATCGCTCCGCCCGCAGCCGCGCCCCGGCGAGGCCATCGTGGCCAGCGCCACGCCCGATGTCGGCAACAAGCAGGATATCGAAAAGGCCCTTCTCGCCGCCGCCGAAACCATTACCGAGGACGCCCGGCCCGCCGCGCAGGGCAGCATCGCGCCCAGCGCCAACCCCAAGGCCCGGCCCCAAGACCTCGTCCTGGCCAGCGTCGACCCCACCGCCGAGACCACGCCGAAGGCGCAAGAGCCCGCCAGCGACCCGGTGCAGAAGGTCGTCACCCGCATCTCCACCTCCGGCGGGCGTCACTGGGGCATCAACGTCGGCCGCTATCCCAGCCAGTACAAGGCCCAGAAGGTCCTGCTGAAAACCGCGCTGAACGAGATGGAGACGCTCGACGGCTCCCTGCGCAAGGTGGTCAAGCGCTCCACCGGGTTCGATGCCAATTTCATGGGCCTCACCCGCGAAACCGCCGACCTCGCCTGCCGCCGCCTTCAGGCCAAGCAGATCACCTGCTTCATGATCGACCCCGGCGCGTAACGCCGCGTCCGATCCACAGAACGCCTGCGCCTCGTTCCGCGCAGGCGTTTGCCGTTGCGGGCCCCGCCCCCGGCTTTCACTGTTCCCAAAATACTCAAGATACCACCGACGCCACCCGGCACGCCGCTCTACAGCGATGCACTACCGCTTCGGCTTGTCGTCGTAGGTGTCGCTCAGGATGCGATGCGCATTGCCCTCTGGGTCGTCATACTGGTTGCTGCGCACCGTCCAGACAAAAAATGCCAGCCCCAGCCCGCCCAGTATCAGCGAAATCGGAATGAGATAGGCCAGAATGGTCATGCACGCCTCCCCGACAGCCTCAGCGCGTTCAGCGACACGGTAATCGAACTGGCCGACATCGCCAAGGCCGCGATCAGCGGCGTCGCCAGCCCGGCCACGGCCAGCGGCACGGCAATGACGTTATACAGCGTCGCCAGACGGAAATTCTCGGTGATCCGCCGCCGCGCCTTGCGCGCCACGACCAGCGCGTCGGCCAGCGGGCTCAGGTCCGTGCCCAACAGCACCACGTCGCTCGCCACCCGCGCGGCATCCAGCGCCGAGGCGGGCGAGATCGACACATGCGCCGCCGCCAGCGCCGCGGTGTCATTCAACCCGTCGCCCACCATCAGCACATGGGCACCCGTGTCGGACAACTCCGCCACGATCCGCGCCTTGTCCTCGGGCAGCACGCCCGCGTGCCACGCCTCGATCCCCAACCGTTCCGCCAGCGCCTTCACCGCCGGCTCCGTGTCCCCTGACACCAGCCAGACAGCCTTGCCCGCGCGCAACAGCGCCGCCACGGCCTCTTCCGCGCCGGGCCGCAACGCATCCTCGAAAGTCAACGCCACGGGCGTCGCCTCGCCGATCTGCAGATAGGTCGCTGTACTCGCCGCAGGCTCCGCCCCGACCCAGGCCGCCCGACCCAGCCGCACCTCCAGATCGCCCACGCGCCCCGACACGCCATAGCCCGGCACCTCGGCAATCTGCGTCACGTCCGCCGCCTTCGCCTCCGCCTCGCCCAGCGCCTTCGCAATCGCCCGCGCCAGCGGATGGGCCGAGCCGCGCGCCAGCGCCAGCGCCACGCCCCGCGCCGCGTCGTCCAGAACCTCCGCATTGGTCAGCACCGGCACGCCCGCCGTCAATGTCCCGGTCTTGTCGAACACCACCGTGTCGACCTCCGCCAGCCGCTCCAGCGCGGTCTCGTGTTTGATCAGCATCCCCTTGCGAAACAGCCGCCCCGACGCCGCCGTCGTCACCGCCGGCACCGCAAGCCCCAGCGCACAGGGGCAGGTGATGATCAGCACCGCCGCCGCGATGTTCAAAGCGGTGCGCATGTCGAACGTGTAAAGAAACCAGCCGGCAAAGGCCAAAGCCGACAGGATATGCACGCCGGGTGCATAAAGCTTCGCCGCCCGGTCGGCCAGCGACGTATAGCGCAACCGCCCCGACTCAGCGATGGCCACCAGATCCGCCATCCGGTGCAGGGACGTCTCCGCCCCTACCGCGCTGGCGCGAATGCGCAGCGGCCCGGTCAGGTTCACCTCGCCCGCCGAAACCGCCTGCCCCGGCCCGGCAAAGACCGGCACCGTCTCGCCCGTCAACAGCGACCGATCCAGTTCCGACGTACCGTCGACGATCTCGCCATCCACCGGCACGCGCCCCCCGGCCCGCACCAGCAGCACGTCGCCCACCGCCAGTTCCGCGATGGGCCGCTCGACCTCTTGGCCGTCCTCGATGCGCCACGCGCGCGGCACTTCCAAGGCGGTCAGTTCCTCGGCCGCCGACCGCGCGACGGCCCGTGTCCGGTGATCCAGGTAGCGCCCCGCCAACAGGAAAAAGACCAGCGCAATCGCCGCGTCGAAATAGGCGTGATGCCCCGACAGCGCCGTCTCCCATAGCGACGTCACCACCGCCAGCGCCACGGCCAGCGTGATCGGCACGTCCATGTTCAGCCGACCCTGCCGCAGCGCACTCCACGCGTTGCGATAGAACGGCACCCCGCAGAACGCCACGGCGGGCAGGGCAATCGCCGCCGAAATCCAGTGGAACATATCCCGCGTCGCGTCATCCGCGCCGGACCAGACCGACACCGACAACAGCATCACGTTCATCATCGCGAACCCGGCCACCGCCAGCCGCATCAAGAGCTCGCGCCCGGCCTTGTCCGTCGCCGTGGCGTTCAGCGTGCCGGGGTCCAGCTCATGCGCCTCGTATCCCAACCCTTCGACCAGGCTCACCATCTCGGCGGGCGTCACGTCCTCGTCCGCGTCGATGCTCGCCCGTTTCAGCGTCAGGTTCACCCGTGCCGAGCGCACGCCGGGATGCGCGTTCAGCCCGTCCTCGATCTTCGAAATACACGCGGCACAATGGATCGTCGGCAAGGACAGCGCAATCTGCCCACCCTCGGGCGTAACCTCCACGTCCTCTGCCGCAGGGGCCGCCGCACAGGCCGGGCAGCCCATCGCCGCCTGATGCCGCATCGCCAGGGTCACGCGCCGCTCTCCTTGATGAGTACCACGCGCTGCTGGAACACCGTGCCGTCCTCGGCCCGCGCCTCCATCCGGATGTTCCAGTTGCCCGCGCCCAGCGGGACGGTGGCGAAATACGCCTCGCCGTCGAACCGGAACGCCGGCGTCACGTCATCCTGCACATGGGTCGCCCGCCCCACAGTTGCGTCCAGCGCCGCCACTTCCACCGGCTGGCCGTCAGCATCGGTGATCTTCAGCTCCAGCAGACCCGCCTTGTGCGTCGCGGCCACGCTCCAGCCCAGCGCCTCCTGCGCGTCGCGCCGGTCGTCAAAGCTCTGGCTGGCGATATAGGAGTTTTTCGTCTCCAGCCCCGGAAAGGTCTTCACCGCCGAAAACGCCAATATCAGGTTCACCGCGATGATGATCGAAAACGCCCCGGCAAACCCGGCAAAGACGTGCCATCCCTTGAGTGTGAAATCGCGCTTCATTCGCCCCTCCCGTTAAAGATCGTGTCCTTGTGGGCGCGGTCCCCGTTCGAGATATCCTCGACCCACAGGCGCACGTCCGTCGCATCGCTCTGCGCCGCGTCCGATCCCGGCGGCGCAATCAGGTAGACGCGCTGCAGATAGGTCTCATTGGCCGGCACCTCTACCGTTTCATAGGGCGTCCCTTCAAGCTGCACGCGAATGGCCGGGTCGCCCTTGGCCGAAATCCGCATCGGGCGCGCCTCGCCATGCTTGTTGCGCAGCCGCACCTCATAGGTGTTGCGGATCGACCCGTCCGACAGGGTGACGAAGGTGGGGTTGCGCACCGGCGCCACCGTCAGGTCGATATCCGCCCGGATGAACAGCGCAAAGAGCAGCCCTGCCCCCACCAGCGACCACAACGAGGTATACATGATCGTTCTGGGTCGCAGGATATGCTTCATCACCGGCTTCGGTGGCTTGCCCTCGCGCTCGCGCACCTCGTCGGTCAGAGCCATGTAGTCGATCAGGCCGCGCGGCTTGCCGATCTTGGCCATGATGTCGTCGCACGCGTCGATGCACAGGCCACAGGTGATGCACTCCATCTGCTGCCCGTCGCGGATGTCGATCCCCATCGGGCAGACATTCACGCAGGCCATGCAGTCGATGCAGTCGCCCGGCCCCTTCGCCGCCGCCGTCGCATCCGGCACCATGTCGCTCTCGTTGTTCGGCACCGGCGTCCTGGCATAACTGCCGCCTGCCGTTGCCCCGGCTGCGTGCGACGCCGCCTCGGCCTTGACCGCGTCCTCGGCCTGCCGCCGCCGCACGTTGCCCTTGCCACGCGGCTCGCCCCGCCAGTAGCGGTATCCGATGGTCAGCGTGTCCTCGTCCATCATCGCCGCCTGGATACGCGGCCACGGGCAGGCATAGATACAGATCTGCTCGCGCGCGAACCCGCCGAAAAAGAACGTCGTACCGGTCAGGATGGCGATGGTCGTATAGGCGATGGGATGCGCGTTCAGCGTGAAGAGGTCCACCAGCAACGTCGGCGCATCGGTGAAATAGAACACCCAAGCCCCGCCGGTGGCCACCGCGATCAGCAGCCACAGCGCCCACTTGGTCAGCCGCAGACGCACCTTGCGGGCATCCATCTTCTTCTGCCGGTGCAAGCGCAGCCTTGCGTTGCGGTCCCCCTCGACCCAGCGCTCCACCGCGATGAAAAGGTCCGTCCACACCGTCTGCGGGCAGGCATAGCCGCACCAGACCCGGCCCAACGCCGAGGTGAACAGGAACAGGCCCAACCCCGCCATCACCAGCAATCCGGCCACGAAATAGAACTCGTGCGGCCAGATCTCGATCCAGAAGAAAAAGAACCGCCGGTTCGCCATGTCCACCAGCACCGCCTGATCGGGCAGCGACGGCCCCCGGTCCCAGCGTATCCAGGGCGTGACGTAATAGATCCCCAGCGTCACGATCATGATGATCCACTTGAACCGGCGGAACCAGCCGCTGACACGCTTGGGAAAGACAGGCTCGCGCGCGGCGTAAAGGCTCGGCGGCGTCCCGGAAGATTCAGGTGATGAAGTCACGGCAGCTCTCGCTCCGATGAAGGTCTGTTGCGCGAGGTCCTTCTGCCACGGCGCGTTTTACAAAACCTTGACTCAGATCAACCCTTTTCGTCGCAGGGCGCTTCCTTCTGGCGCCGCAGCCACGTGACGAAGGCCCGCGCCTTCGGGCGCAAGACGCCGGGCCGCGTGACGATATGATACCCCGTCTCGCCCGCATCCCGAAAGAGCAGCCTCAACCGCCCCGCCTCCAGCTCCGCCTCGACCGACGACCTGGCCGTGCTGATGATCCCCTGCCCGGCCCGCGCGCCGTCCAGCATCAGGTTCCCGGGCACCTGCGTCACGCTCTTGGCGCGGCCTTCCGTCACCCCGTGCTTGCGCAGCCAGTCGGTCGATTCCGAGGTGCCCAGCTCTTCCAGCCACGGATACTCCAGCAACTGTTCGGGCCGCGTGATCTCGCAATCGCCCACCAGCTTCGGCGCCGCGGTGATCACGATGTCCGACGGCACCAGCATCTCCACCTCCAGCCCCGGCCAGTTGCCATCACCAAAGCGCAGCGCAAGGTCATAGCCCCCCGGCGTCAGCTCGTGCAGCTCCGCCGAGGGGTTGATCATCAGGTCCACGCCGGGGTGCCGCGTCTGGAAATCCATCAGCCGCGGCATCAGCCACGTCGTGGCAAAAAGCTGCGTCGTCGACACCTGCACCGCCCGGTCCGCATCCGCACCCGTCAGCGCATCGATGCTGCGCGCGATCGTGTCGAAGCCGGTCTTCAGCGCATCGGCCAGCTCGCGCCCCTCCGTGGTCAGCTGCAGCTTGCGCCCGCTGCGATCGACCAGCGGCACCCCCATCCGCGTCTCCAGCGCCTTGACCTGCTGGCTGATCGCCGCGTGGCTGACGTTCAGCGCCGCTCCCGCCGCCTGGGCCGAGCCGGTCTCGGCAAGGGCCGCGAAAGCGCGCAAGGCCGTCAGGGGCGGGAGGGTCAGCCAATCGGTCATGTAAGCCTGCCTTACATATCCAAATTTTTCCTGAGTCGCAATAACGCGCTATAGGTGCCAGATTGAGGCTATCACACGAACCAGAAAGGAGAACGACATGCTGGGTATTCTTTCAGATAGCTTCCACACCGCCACCCGCCTCAATGACACCAACGTTCGCGAGGGCCGCGGCCACTGGGCGCCCAACACGCGCTTCGACAACCGCCGCGATGCCGAGCTCGAGGCGCACCGCGTCGGCCGTCTGCCGCGCTAGACCAAAGCGATGTACGACGCCCGTATCTTTCACCCCAGACCGGCCGCGCGCCTCCGGCTCCGTCACTGTCCCTGGCCCTGGCGCACACGCCGCTGGCCCTACCCCATCACCGATGTCGGCCCGCGCGCGCGTTAGGCGCGCGGGGCGTCTCCCCGACTGACCCGTGGTCCCGGCCTTCTGGCCGCGCCACGGGTCTTTTTTCACCGTCCGGATTATCGTGATGACCTGGAACCTTGATCACACTGCAGACACCCCCGCCGGAACCGTCGCCTGGGGCCGCGCCGGATCCGGCCCGCCTCTTGTGCTCGCGCATGGCTGGCCGTGGTCGTCAGTAACGTGGCACCGGATCATTCCCGCGCTGGCCCAATCGCATACCGTCCACTGGTACGACATGCCCGGCTACGGCTGCTCAGACAAACGCGCCGATCAGCCCACCGGGCTCGACGTGCAGGGCCAGGTCTTCGCTCACATGCTGACGCACTGGGGGCTCGACCGCCCCCGCGTCGTGGCACATGATGTCGGCGGTGCGACCAGCTTGCGAGCGCATTTGCTGCACGGGGCCGAGTTCGACCGTCTCGTGCTGATCAACGTGGTGGCGATGCGGCCCTGGGGCTCGGATTTCTTCGACCATGTCGGCCGCCATGTCGACGCCTTCACCGGCCTGCCTCCGCAAATCCATCAGGCCGTCGTGCGGGCCTATATCGACGGCGCGCTGGTCACCGACCTTGCCGACGACGACACCGAGGCGCTCGTCGCCCCGTGGCTCGACGAGGCCGGACGCGCCAGTTTTTACCGCCAGTTCGCCCAGGCCGACGAACGCTTCACCGCCGAAATCGAGCCGCGTTACGGCGCCGTCCGCTGCCCGGTCACGATCCTCTGGGGAGAGGCCGATCCCTGGATCCCCCTCGCCCGGGGCCGCGCCCTGCACGCCCTGATGCCGCGGTCGGAGTTCAAGACGCTGCCAAGTGTCGGCCACCTGCCCCAGCTCGAAGCGCCCGACGCGGTTCTGCGCGCCCTGTCGGGCGTGCTCGAAAACTGACCTGGTGAAACGAAAAACACCGGCCCCTCCTGGAATGCGCGAACAGAGGGAGGGGCCGGTGCCGTCCCGGGGGCATTGCAATAGTGCCTCCGGGAATCTCGTGTCGGGCTGTCAGATTACTCGCCGCCGCCCAGCTGGTGGACATAGGCCGCCACCGCGCGGATCTCGGCCTCCGTCAGGCGCTCCCGCCAGGGCGGCATCACGCCAAAGCGCGAGTTCCACACCGTCTCGTACAGCGCGTCGTAATCGCCGCCATACAGCCAGATCGCATCGGTCAGGTTGGGGGCGCCCTGTTCGACCATGCCCGTGGCGTCCTCGCCGTGGCAGGCGGCACAGTTGTATTCGAACACTTCCGCGCCCGCCTCGGCGGCCTGCGCGTCCTGCGGCTCGCCCGACAGGGACATGACGTAATTCACCACCTGCACGACCTCTTCCTTGGTCAACAGCTCGTCACGGCCAAAGGCCGGCATTGCCGAGTAGCGCGCGTCGGGGTCGTCGTCGTTGCGAATCCCGTGGGTGACGGTGGTGTGGATCGCCTCCATCGTACCGCCCCACAGCCACGAGTCGTCCGACAGGGTCGGATAGCCGACGAATCCGCCGCCCTCGCGCCCGTGGCACTGCACACACCAGGTGTTGAACACCGCCTCGCCCGCCGAGCGCGCATAGCCGGCCAGCTCATCGTCGCCGGGAATAGACGCCAGTTCGACACTGGCCAGCCGCTCGTTGAGCTGCGAGTTGGCCGCCTCGGCCGTTTCAATGTCGACCTGCACATTGGCTCGGGTCGAGTATCCTAGATAGCCCTGCGTCGCGCCCGAGATCATCGGCCAGGCCGGATAGGCGATTGTGTACCAGACGCCCCAGAGAATCGTGGCATAGAACACCCACAGCCACCAGCGCGGCAAGGGGTTGTTGTATTCCTCGATCCCGTCCCATTCGTGACCGGTCGTCTCGACCTCGTGCTTGTCTTTCGATGTCTTGGCCATCTCAGTGCTCCTCGTCCGAGGCATGGCGCGCGGCCCGTGCCGGCGCGTCTTCGTTGCGAAACGGAATGTCCGCGACATTCTCGTAGGTGTCCCGCGATCCGGGCCGCATGACCCAGATCACGACGCCGATGAAGAAGGCGAAGAGCGCCAGCAGCATCCAGCTGTCCGCGAACTCCCGCAGCAGGGAATAGGTGTCCATCGTCGTTGCTCCTTACCGGCTGGCCACGGGCGTGAAGGTCGAGAAATCGACCAGCGTGCCCAGCATCTGCAGATACGCGATCAGGGCATCGGCTTCGCTGATGCCCGGGCGGCCGTCGAAATTGGCCACCTGCACCTTTTCGCCATACCGTTCGATCAGCCCGTCAAAGTCGCTTTCCGGGTCGGCCTGCGTCCGGAAATCCGCCTGCGCGTTTTCCACATGCGCGTCCTCGTAAGGCACACCCACCAACCTGTGCGTCGCCAGAAGGTCCTCCACGTACTGCCCGTCGAGCAGCCGCTCCTCCAGATAGCCGTACTTGGGCATCACCGATTCCGGCACCACCGATTGCGGGTCGCGCAGGTGGTCCACATGCCACGCGTTCGAGTACCGCCCGCCCACACGCGCCAGGTCCGGTCCGGTCCGCTTGGACCCCCATTGGAACGGGTGGTCGTACTGGCTTTCGGCGGCCAGGCTGTAATGGCCGTAACGCTCCACCTCGTCGCGCATCGGCCGGATCATCTGGCTGTGGCACACATAGCATCCCTCGCGGATGTAGATGTCACGCCCGGTCAGCTCCAGCGGGGTGTAGGGGCGCATCCCCTCCACGTCCTCGATGGTGTTCTCCAGCCAGAACAGCGGTGCGATCTGCACGATGCCGCCGATTGTCACCACCAGGAAGGCAAAGATCGCCAGCAGGGTCACGTTGCGTTCCAGGATCTGGTGCCGGTCCAGGAAGGTCTTCTTCTTGGGCCGGTCCCCCACGCCCGTGGCCGAAGCCGGCATCGGGGGTTTCTGCATTTTATCGTCAGCCATTTTTCCGGCCCTCCTTATTCAGCCGGGACAGCGGAGTTGTCGGCTTGCACTGCCGGGCTCCGTCTGACTGTCATGTAAAGGTTGTAGCACATGATGATCGCGCCAGAGAGGAACATGACCCCGCCCAGACCGCGCACCACGTACATCGGCAGCTTCGCACTCACCGTGTCGGCAAAGGAGTTCACCAGGAACCCGTTGGCATCCACTTCACGCCACATCAGGCCTTCCATGATGCCGGTCACCCACATCGACGCCGCGTAAAGAATGATCCCGATCGTCGCCAGCCAGAAGTGCCAGCTCACCAGGCTCAGGGAATACAGCCGCTCGCGGTTCCACAGCTTGGGCACCAGGAAGTAGAGGCAGCCGAACGTGATCATCCCGTTCCAGCCCAGCGCGCCCGAGTGCACGTGCCCGATGGTCCAGTCGGTGTAATGCGACAGGCTGTTCACCGCGCGGATCGACATCATCGGCCCCTCAAAGGTGGACATCCCGTAAAAGCCCAGGCTGATCACCATCATCCGGATCACCGGATCGGTGCGCAGCTTGTCCCACGCGCCACTCAGCGTCATCAGACCGTTGATCATCCCGCCCCAGCTGGGCATCCACAGCACGATCGAGAACACCATGCCCAGCGTCGAGGCCCAGTCGGGCAGCGCGGTGTAGTGCAGGTGGTGCGGACCGGCCCAGATATACAGAAAGATCAGCGCCCAGAAGTGGATGATCGACAGTTTGTAGCTGTAGACCGGCCGCCCGGCCTGCTTCGGCACGAAGTAGTACATCATCGCCAGGAACCCCGCCGTCAGGAAGAAGCCCACGGCGTTGTGCCCGTACCACCATTGCGTCATCGCATCCTGCACGCCCGAGAAAACCTGCACGGACTTGGAGCCGAAGATGCTCACCGGGATCGACAGGTTGTTCACCACGTGCAGCATCGCGACGGTGATGATGAACGACAGGTAAAACCAGTTCGCCACGTAGATATGCGGCTCTTTCCGCTTCACCAACGTGCCGACGAAAACGGCCAGGTAGGACACCCAGACGATGGTCAGCCACCAGTCCACGTACCATTCAGGCTCGGCGTATTCCTTGGATTGCGTCGCCCCCAGCAGGTAGCCCGTGGCGGCCAGAACGATCACCAGCTGGAACCCCCAGAACACGAACCACGCCAGGTTCCCGCCCCACAGGCGCGCGGCACAGGTCCGCTGCACCACGTAGAACGACGTCGCGATCAGGGCGTTGCCCCCAAAGGCAAAGATCACCGCGCTGGTGTGCAAAGGCCGCAACCGGCCGAAGTTCATGTAGCCCTGCGCCCACTCGAAGTTCAGCGCCGGAAAGGCCAGCTGGAACGCGATGAACGTCCCCACCAGAAAGCCCACGACACCCCAAAGCGCCGTGGCGATCACCCCGGCGCGCACGACCCCGTCCATGTATTCGCCGGACAGGTCGACCACCGGCCGCTCCTCGTCCGTGTTGCGCAGCACCCAGATGAACATGCCCGCCGCCACCAGGGCGATGGTCAGCGCATTCACAAGGTACGCGATATCCCGCGCCTGGTTGGCGGCGAACAGCGCGAAAAACGCGATCAGCCCCAACAGGATCAGTTTTACGTAGTTACCCATTTTGCGTCCCTTTGCCGTATGTCCGCGCAGGCCCTGCCGGGGCGCACGGAGTCATTTGACTGGGGCCGCTTATTTCCGATGCCGCCTGCCCCCGCTTTGATCTGCATCAAAGGATTTGCGGGAATGGATTGACCGGCATCAAGGCAGCGTCTCGCCCCGGGGGCCAGACTGCGTTCGAAATGGTTAATGAAAAGCGAATCGCAATGTCCTGGAAAACGATCTTCTGCGCCCTGTCAGACGTGTCTCGCGTCGAGCACACCTTGACCCACGCCGCCGCCCTCGCCCGCCTGCACGGCGCGCATCTCGACGTGCTCAGCCTCGGCGTCGCCCGCGATCCGGCAACCCATTATTTCACCGGCGCCGGTGTCAGCGCCGTGGCGCTGCAGGACACCTTCCAGCGTTGCCACGAAGAGGCCGCCGAGATCGACAGCGCCGTACGCGCCTTTCTTGCCCGGCAGGACGGTTTCCTCTGGTCCTGCGACAAGGGTGTCGCCCAGCTTGCCGATCTCGGGCACCATGTCGCCGACCGCGCCCGCTTCGCCGATCTCGCCGTTCTGCCCATGCCCTATGGCGAGGGGCTGGGCGCCGAGCTTGCTCGCCTGACCGAGGCAATCCTCTTCGACGGGCGCATCCCCGCCATGGTCCTGCCGGACACGCCCGACATCACCCTCGACCCCAAGCGGGTCGTGATCGCCTGGAACGACGGCCGCGAGGCGCTGCGCGCCGCCCGCGACGCCCTGCCGATGCTGCGACGCGCCGACCGCGTGCATCTCGTGGTGGTCGATCCGCCGGTGCACGGCCCGAACCGCTCCGATCCCGGTGGGCTGGTCTCGCAGTTCCTCGTGCGCCACGGCGTCACGGTCGAGATTGACGTGTTGTCCAAAACCCTGCCCCGCGTCGCCGACGTGCTCTTGCGCCGCGCGCAGGACATCGACGCCGACGCGCTGGTCATGGGCGCCTATGGCCATTCCCGCGTCCGCGAAGCGGTCTTCGGCGGTGCCTCCCGCTACATGCTGGAACACGCGCCCCTGCCGGTCTTCATGGCGCATTAAAGCGTTTCCGGGTCGGTCTGAAACATGCATCGCTTTTTGCGTCTCAAGAGGCAGCGAAAAGCGATTCAGTGTTTCCCGGAAACACTCAGGTCGGGACTGGGGTCGCGCAACGGACCAGACACATGGGCTCGTGCGCGCGGCCTCAGATCGTCCCGAGGTAATACCCGATGGCCTCTTCCAGTTCCGTCTCCTCGTATCCGAAATGCGAGCGCACGACCTCTTCCAGCTTCCGGAACGTCGCGGCGGCCTGGACAAAGTTCGCCTCAACGGGGTCTTCCGCCAATGCCTCGGCGGCGCGCCCTAGGCGGACGATCAACTCGTGCACCACCTCGTGCTCCGACATCAGCTTGGCCACGACCTGCCGGAACATGCCTCCCCCCGCCGCCTCGATCCGGGGGAACATATCGGCGCTTTCGATGTCGTGGTGAAACTTCAGTACCTGACACTCGCGCCCGCACAGCGTCCCGAACACCCGGAAATTCTCGGCCATGTCGAGTGACAATACGATCCGCCTCAGGTTTTCGGGCGGGGTATCCCCGGCTTCGATCCGCGCCAGCACCGCGCCGACCTGCGCCATCTCCATAAGGTACTGACGATGAATTGCCGCCAGATGTCGACCTTGGCGCCGGTGCCTGTCCGTGGCGGCCGGAACCTTCGGCGCCTTGGGCCGCGCGGCTTCGTCGATCGTGAGGTCTTCCAGGGAATGGGTCGAGAGGTCAGCCATGCCCGGTAACAAAGCCCCCGCCCTCGCGAAGTCAAGCCCGCCCGACACACCGTAGGGTGGGTGAAAACCCACGCGCCGCGCCTTAACCACGCATTAATCCCGAACGCTCCGTTAACCCGCCAAATCGCGAAAATTCCACCGTCGTAATACCACTTGAATACCGACGCGATACCGACACCGAATTTCTCCTTAATTCAATAGGTTAACCCGATTCGCGCACTCAGGCCAGCATCCCGCCATCACTGTCATCGCCCGCCTCTTCCAGCAGGCGGTCGAAATCCGGCACCGTCACATGCCGTTTGCCTTCCAGGTGGATCACCTGGTCGCGCTTCAGCGCGCTGATCTGGCGGCTCACCGTCTCCAGCGTCAGGCCAAGATAGTCGGCCATCGCCTCGCGTGTCAGCGGCAGGTCGAACACCACCTGCCCCGCGGCCTTGGACATGTTCAGGACCGCGTTGCGCCGCCCCAGGATGGCCAGGAAGGACGCGATCTTCTCCCGCGCCGTCTTGCGCCCCAGAAGCAGCATCCATTCGCGCGCCGCATCCAGCTCGTCCAGCGTCATCTCCAGCAGGCGCTGGCCGATATGCGGCGTGGTTTCCATCATGTTTTCAAAGGGATGCTTGCGGAAACAGCACATCACCACGTCGCTCACCGCGACCACGTTATAGGCCGCCTTCTCGCGCCCCGGACGCCCCACGAAATCGCTCGGCAACAGCAGGCCCACCATCTGCGTGCGCCCGTCCTCCAGCGTCTGGGTCAGCATCGCGATGCCCGACACGACCGAGCCCACGAAATCCATCCGGTCCCCGGCCCAGATCAGCGTCCGCCCCGCCTCGAAGCTGCGATAGTACTTGATCTGGTCCAGCTTCTCCAACTCATGCGCGTCACATCGCGCACACACGGCCCTGTGTCGAATCGGGCACTCCTCGCACTCGCGGGGGTCAGGTCCTGTGCCTCATTGAGCATCGAGAATGCTTTCGGTCGGGTTGATCTGCATCAAGGTTTCTGCGCTTTCCCATGTCTAATTTAACGCCATGATTGACCGAGAACAACTCCGCAGACTGGGCCTGTTCGACGCGAACGTACCGCGTTACACGAGCTACCCCACCGCACCGCATTTTACCGATTCCGTCGGGTCCTCGACCATGCGGAACTGGATTTCCAACATCGAACCGGGCAGCGCAATCTCGCTTTACCTGCATGTGCCCTTCTGCCGCAGGTTGTGCTGGTTCTGCGCCTGCCGCACGCAGGGCACCAAGTCGCTCTCACCCGTCGCCGCCTATGTCGAAACGCTCAAGGCGGAACTGGCACTTCTGAAGAACACCCTGCCCGAGGGCATCACCCTGTCGCGCCTGCACTGGGGCGGAGGCACGCCGACGTTGCTGTCACCGGACCTGATCACCGACCTCGCCGAGGCCGTCCGCAACGCCGTGCCTTTCGGTGGCGATACCGAGTTCTCGGTCGAGATCGACCCCAACGAGATTGACGCCCCCCCGGATCGACGCACTCGCCGCCGCCGGCATGAATCGTGCCTCGGTCGGCGTGCAGGATTTCGACGACGTGATCCAGCAGGCCATCGGCCGCATCCAGACCTTCGACATCACCCGCGACGCGATCGACGCCCTGCGTGCCGCAGGGGTGCGCAGCCTCAACGCCGACATCCTCTATGGCCTGCCGCACCAGACCAGGGGGCGCATGGTCGAAAGCGTGCAGAAGCTCCTTTCGCTCAACCCCGACCGCGTGGCGCTTTATGGCTATGCCCACGTGCCGTGGATGGCCAAGCGCCAGCAGCTCATTCCGTCCGAAGCGCTGCCCACGCCCGAGGAGCGGCTGGAGCTGTTCGACGCCGCCCGCCGCCTGTTCGTCTGGGACGGCTACCGCGAGATCGGGATCGACCATTTCGCCACGCCCGAAGACGGGCTCAGTTGCGCGAAAAGGCTGGGCCGCCTGCGCCGCAACTTCCAGGGCTACACCGACGACACGTCCGAGGTGCTGGTGGGCCTCGGCGCCTCTTCGATCTCGCGTTTCCCGCAGGGCTATGCCCAGAACGCCCCCGCCACGGGCGCCCATACCGGCGCCATCCGCGAGGGCCGTTTCTCGACCAGCCGCGGGCACGTCTTCAAGGGGCAGGATCTTTTGCGCGCACGTCTGATCGAGGCCGTCATGTGCGACTTCCGCATCGACGCGGGCGAGATCTGCGAAACCTTCAGCATGTCGCGTCTCGATGTCCGCACCCTGCTGGAACCGACGGCGCGCGCGTTCCAAGGGCTTGTCGATCTCAGCAACGAAGGCCTCTTCATCCCGCCTGCGGCGCGCCCACTGACCCGCATGATCGCCCGCAGCCTGGACAGCTACGACCTCAGCCGCGCAGGCCACAGCCCGGCAATCTGAGGCGTCTCAGGAGAACCGCTTTTCCAGCACCAGCGCATCGACCGGCCCTCCCTCGGGCCGGTTGTAGTACTCCTTGCGCCGCGCAAGCTCGGTGAACCCTTCGGAAAGATAAAGCGCCAGCGCCGCCACGTTGTCCGCGGCCACTTCAAGGAACAGCCTGTCGGCGTTGCGCCCTCGCGCCTCTGCCTCGAACGCCCGCAGGCAGGCCCGGCCATGTCCCTCGCGTCGCGCGTGCGGGTCGGTCGCCAGGGTAAGCAGCTCCGCCTCGCCCGCCACCGCCTGCCCCATGGCAAAGCCTTTCCCGTCGCCGGTCACGAAAACATGCGGGCGCTCCAGAAGGTCGCGAAACTCCGCCGCGCTCCAGCCACGCCCCTGCCCTGCAAAGGCGCGTCCGTGCAGCGTCGCCAGCGCCTCAGGCGTCATCGAGGATGACCGGCGGTGCCTCGCGCGACGGCGCGGCATCGGCCGGTTTGAGGTAGAGCGGCGCGGGCGCGACGATCTCGCCGCCCAGCCGCTGCACGGCGATACGGGCAATGGCCGCTGCAGTGGGATGTTTCTGCGCCACCGCCTCGGCACCGATCCGCTCGGCCACGGCCTTTGCCGCCGCGCCAACGCAGACCAGCCCCGGTTCGCCAAGCACCGGGTCGATGGCGTCGACAGTCACAAGTGCCGGTGCGACTGGGCTGCGCGTTCCGAATCCCTGCACATAGACCTGCCCCAAGGGCGCGTCGCGCGTCGCCAATACCGGTCCGTCCTGCCCGAAGGCCGCCGCCTCCAGGATACTCACGCCCACCGCCGGAATATCCAGCGCCAGAGCAAGCCCCCGCGCCGCCGAGACCGAAATCCGTATACCGGTAAAGTTGCCGGGCCCGGTGCCGACGCCGATCGCGTCAAGCTCCGCCCACGCCACGCCGGCGGCCGAAAGAACCTCCTCCAGCGCCGGGAAAAGCGCCTCCGCCTGTCCCTTGGCCATCTCGACTGCGTGCTCCGACAGTACCTCCTGACCCGAAAGCAGACACACCTCCAGCCATGGGCCGGAGGTGTCAAAGGACAGGATCAGCGGTGCGTCGGTCACAGGCGTGTCAGACACCGACCGGGCGCACCTCGGTCACTTCGGGAATGTAATGGCGCAGCAGATTCTCGATGCCCATCTTCAGGGTGATGGTCGAAGACGGACAGCCTGCGCAGGCGCCCTGCATGTGCAGGTAGACGACGCCCCGCTCAAAGCCGTGGAACGTGATGTCACCGCCATCCTGCGCCACTGCGGGGCGCACCCGCGTATCAAGCAACTGCTTGATCTGGTCGATCACCTCGGAATCCTCGCCCTCACTCGCGGCGTGGCCCGATTCGGCGGCCTCACCCGTCATGACAGGCTGACCCGACTGGAAATGTTCCATGATCGCGCCCAGGATCGCGGGCTTCACATGGTCCCACTCGACCGCGTCCTGCTTGGTCACGGTCACGAAATCGTTGCCCAGGAAAACGCCGGTCACGCCTTCCACTCCGAACACACGGGCGGCCAGAGGCGACTTGTCGGCCCCCTCCGACGACGGGAAGTCCGCCGTCCCGGTCTCCAGCACGGTCTGGCCGGGCAGGAACTTCAGCGTGGCGGGATTGGGGGTCGATTCTGTCTGGATGAACATGATGCACGCCCTTTCGAAACTGTTATCCAAGATATGCGCAGGGGCGCGGGTGCTGTCAAGGTTTGGAACGATTCTAAATTCTCCGGTGGCGACTCCTCAGGTGATCGCTTCCAGCCGTTCCTTGCTCAGATCGCCCGGAACGATGGTGATCGGAATCGGCAAACCGCCCGAATTCTTCGACAATTGCGACACCAGCGGCCCCGGCCCCTTCTTGTCCGCGCTGGCACCCAGCACCAGCACGCCGATTTCGGTATCTTCCTGCACCTGCGCCATGATCTCGGCCACCGGCTCACCCTCGCGGATCACCAGCTCCGGGTCGATCCCCTGCTTGTCGCGCATCCACTTGGCGAAAACCTCGAAATGCGCATGGATGCGCTCGCGGGCCTCCTCGCGCATGATGTCGCCCACGCCGATCCAGTGGTTGAATTCCTCGGGTGGAATCACCGCCAGGATCTCGACCCCGGCCTGCGTATTCTTGGCGCGCATGGCAGCGAACCGCATGGCATTCAGGCATTCGCGGCTGTCATCCAGCACCACCAGAAACTTGCGCATGGTTTTCCCTTTGTCTTGCGGCGCTCATATTGACGGGTTCGGAGGCTTCGGGCAACAGCAGCTTTCGGGCAAACTCAGTCGAACGTCCCCGCCACGCGCCCCACCAGCATGAAGGCCCGCGCCGTGCGCGTATCCGACATTTCGGACATTTCCGCATCCGTCGCGGTTTCCGCGAACTGGCTGATGGTGCGGTCGAATATCCGCAAAAAATGGTGCGCCGCGTCGCGAAAGATCGTGTCCTGCTTCATCCGCGCCGCCGTCAGCGCCAGCGACGAGCGGTCGCGCACACCCCCCAGCGCCGCCACCGCCCGGCCCCGTTCCCCGGCGGCGAACCGGCGCCACACCTCGGGCCGGGCCATGTCGGGGCGCAGATCGTCCATGTAGATGCCGTCCTGCGACAACAGCGTCAGCACGTCCTGGCTGGCCTGCACCAGCTGCGCGCTGTGCCGGACCTTCAGCGCCCGTCGCAACGCGGCAAAGCCTTCGCGGTCCTCGGCATTCTCCGGAAAGTTCAACGCCCGGATGAAATCCGATGTCGCCAGCGGCGGGGCCATCTCCTCGGGCGGGGTGCCCAGGGGCAGCGCCACCTGGTCCGTTCCCGTCTCGACCGCGGTCGCCACCGGCGCGGGCCGCACATCCGCCGGGCTGCGCGAGGTCGAGAACATGGCCAGCGCGGTCTCGGTCTTGCGCTGCGCCGCCGCGATCTCCTCCAGCTTCTTGGTCACAGAAGGCTGGGCCGTCTCATGCGCCATCTGGCTCTGCGCCACATAGGCATGCCGTATCGCGTCGATCGCGGTCTGCAGCCGCCGGCTCTCCTCGCGCATCACCTTGCTCGACCGTGCCGCCGTCGCCGCCACCCAGATCATCGCCACCGGCATGAAGATCGCCAACAGGACCACCACGAACTGCAATGCCCCGCCGGTTCCCCCGAAAACCCCCATGGGCGCCAGAACCAGAAAGAAAACCGCCGTTCCGACAAGCCAGGCCACCGTCAGCGCCAGCGCAATAACCTCGACGCCCGTGGCCCTGTCCTTTCGGGGCCGGTCGTAGACACCCAGCGGGGTCTGTGGGGCTTGCGGTCGGTCGGTCATCGGTGAACCTGATTGCGGTGAGGCTGGCAAGGCCGGGTCAGATATACTCGACCTTCAGAACTTCGTAGGACTTGTCGCCACCGGGCGTGCGCACTTCTACGCTATCGCCCTCCTCCTTGCCAATCAACGCCCGCGCAATCGGCGATTTCACGTTCAGCAGGCCCTTCTCGATATTGGCCTCGTACTCGCCCACGATCTGATAGGATTTTTCCTCGTCCGTGTCCTCGTCCACCAGCGTGACCGTCGCGCCGAACTTGATCGGGCCCGAAAGTTTCCTGGGGTCGATCACCTCCGACAAGCTGATCGCGCCTTCCAGCTCCTTGATGCGGCCCTCGATGAAGGATTGCTTCTCCTTGGCCGAATGGTACTCGGCATTTTCCGACAGGTCGCCATGCTCGCGCGCCTCGGAAATGGCCCGGATGATGGCGGGGCGCTCGACGGATTTCAGGTGTTTCAACTCCGCGTTCAGCGCGTCGAACCCGTCCTGTGTCATCGGGATCTTTTCCATGCCCTGTCCTTCTTTTCTGTCCCTAGTATCACCAAGGGGCCGCCCTTGCGCGACCCCGTGCCAATCTCAAACCATGCGCGACAGATTGACCTGACCTGACCCGCCAATGCAAGTAGGTCCTGACAGTCGACCGCGCAATCGCGCCGAAACTTGCGCCTTTTTGACGCTTTTGACCGCCTGTTACGTCGTGTTCGAATTGACCTTGCGCAACCCCGCACGATAACCAGTTGCGAAGTTTCTTACGCGGGCCGGCATGCGACCGGACGACCAGGAGAGGACCAAGATGACCCAAGTCGAACGCGAAGCCATGGAATACGATGTCGTGATCGTGGGCGCGGGGCCCGCCGGCCTCAGCGCCGCGATCCGCCTGAAACAGCTCGACCCCGAGCGCGAGGTCGTCGTGCTGGAAAAAGGCTCCGAAGTGGGTGCGCATATCCTGTCGGGCGCGGTGCTCGATCCCTGCGGCCTCGACGCGCTCATCCCCGACTGGAAGGAAAAGGGCGCGCCGGTCACGGTGGAGGTCAAGGAAGACAATTTCTACATGCTGGGCGAGGCGGGCAAGGTCCGCATCCCCAACTTCCCGATGCCGCCGCTGATGAACAACCACGGCAACTATATTGTGTCGATGGGCAATGTCTGCCGCTGGATGGCCGAACAGGCCGAGGCGCTGGGGGTCGAGATCTTCCCCGGCATGGCCTGCTCGGAAATCGTCTATGGCGAGAACGGCGAGGTAAAGGGCGTGGTGGCCGGCGAATTCGGCAAGAACCCCGACGGCACCCCCGGCCCCGGCTACGAGCCGGGCATGGAATTGCACGGCAAGTACGTGTTCCTGGGCGAAGGCGTGCGCGGCTCGCTGTCCAAGGAGGTCATCGCGAAATACGACCTCGCACAGGGCAAGGAGCCGCAGAAATACGGCCTCGGCATGAAGGAAATCTGGGAAATCGACCCCGAAAAGCACCGCGAAGGCACCGTCACCCACACGATGGGCTGGCCGCTGGGCAAGAACGCGGGCGGCGGCTCGTTCATCTACCACCTCGACAACAACCAGGTCTACGTGGGCTTCGTGGTTCACCTCAATTACAAGAACCCGCACCTTTACCCCTACATGGAATTCCAGCGGTTCAAGCATCACCCGGTGGTGGCCGACCTGCTGAAAGGCGGCAAACGCGTCGCGTACGGCGCCCGCGCCATTTCCGAGGGCGGGTATCAGTCCATGCCCAAGATGGTCGCCCCCGGCGTCGCCCTGCTGGGTTGCTCGGTCGGCATGGTCAACGTGCCGCGCATCAAGGGCAACCACAACGCCATGTTGTCGGGCAAGGCCGCGGCCGAGGCCGCCCATGCCGCGATCGAGGCGGGGCGTGCCAGTGACGAACTGCCGGACTACGAGACCGAAGTGCGCAACGGCGCGATCGGCGCGGACCTCAAAAGGGTCCGAAACGTCAAGCCCTTGTGGTCCAAGTACGGCCTCACCGCCTCGCTCACGCTGGGGGGCCTCGACATGTGGACCAACACGCTGGGCTTTTCGGTCTTCGGCACGCTGGGCCACGGCAAGACCGACGCCGAGTCGACCGAAGAAGCCAGCAAGCACAGCGAAATCGCGTATCCCAAGCCGGACGGCAAGCTCAGCTTCGACCGCCTGACCAATGTCAGCTTCTCGATGACCAACCACGAGGAAAGCCAGCCGTCGCACCTCAAGCTGAAGGACCCGAAGATCCCGGTCGAGGTGAACCTGCCCAAATATGCCGGCCCCTCGGCCCGCTACTGCCCGGCAGGGGTCTACGAATTCGTGGAAAAGGACGGCGAGCAGCAGTTCGTCATCAACTTCCAGAACTGCGTCCACTGCAAGACCTGCGACATCAAGGATCCGCCACAGAACATCAACTGGACCACGCCGCAGGGCGGTGACGGGCCGAACTATCCGAATATGTAGGCCACAGGCGAAATCACGCGGATAACGAGGGCGGCAAATTGGCCGCCCTCATTGCGTTGGCAGGCGGCTCATACTACCTTTGCGCAAATCATCGACCGCACAGGCAGGGAGCCCATACCCGTGAAAATCCTGACCGCAGGCGCGATTGCCGCGCTCTTGCAGGGCATCGCATTGCCCGCTCTGGCAGATATCAATGTCGGCGCCTATCTCGCCGCCCGACAGGCCCGCTACCAGAACGACTTCGACGCGGCCGCCCGGTACTACACCCAGGCGCTGACCCGCGACGCGGCGAACCCGGTGATCCTGGAAAGCGCCGCCATCGCCTTCATGGCCCTGGGCCAGATCGACCGTGCCGTGCCCGTGGCCCGCCAGATCGAAGAGCAGGAGCTGCAAAGCCAGGTCGCCTTCATGGCCCTCATTGCCGAGGACGTGGCCGCCGGCAACCACGACGCCGTGATCGAGCGGATCGAGGCCGGCCAAGGCGTGGGCCAACTGGCCGACGGGCTGATCATGGCCTGGACAGAACTGGCCCGCGGCGATGTAGACGCGGCCCTCGCCCTCTTCGACGAGGTCTCCGAGGAACGCGGCCTGAAGAACTTTGCCCTTTATCACAAGGCGCTGGCGCTCGCCTCCGTCGGCGATTTCGAAGCGGCCGAGGCCATATTCGCCGGCGGCAACGATGACGCCCCCTGCAACGCACCCGCCGCGGTACCCGCGCCTGGGCCGTCGTGCTCAGCCAGCTGGAACGCAACGACGAGGCCATCGCCCTTCTCGACGATGCCTTCGGCCCCACCGCCGATCCCGAGATCCTGGCGCTTCGCTCAGAGCTGGAAAGCGGCCTGCCGGTCGCCTTCGACATGATCTCCGGCCCGAAGGACGGCGTGGCCGAGGTGTTCTTTTCCATCGGTCAGGCCCTGCTTGGCGACATGGGCGACGACTATACCCTGCTCTATGCCCGCGTGGCGCAGTATCTCAATCCCGACCATGTCGACGCGATCCTGATGTCCGCGGAATTGCTGGAATCGCTGGAACGCTACGAATTGGCCACCCAGACCTACAAGAGCGTGCCGCGCGATCACCCCTCCTTCACCGCCGCCGAGATGGGCCGCGCTGAATCGCTGCGCCGCGACGACAAGATGGACGCGGCGATCGAAGTGCTGGAGCAACTGCGCGACTCGCATCCCGAACTGCCGCTGGTTCACGTGGCCGCCGCCGACCTTTATCGCCAAACCGAAAAATACGACCAAGCGGTGTCGGCCTATGACGACGCGCTCGATCTTCTCGGAGAGACTCAACCGGAGCACTGGTTCGTCTATTACGCACGGGCCATCAGCCATGAACGGCAGGACAACTGGGAGCAGGCAGAGGCCGATTTCCGCAAGGCGCTCGAGCTGAACCCCGAACATCCGCAGGTCCTGAACTATCTCGGCTACTCATTGGTCGAGAAACAGGTCAAGCTGGACGAGGCGCTGGGCATGATCGAGCGCGCCGTCGAGGCCCAGCCCGAGTCGGGCTATATCGTCGACAGCCTCGGATGGGCCCTGTACCGCCTGGGCCGGTACGAGGAATCCATCGGCCACATGGAACGCGCCGCCGAACTGATGCCGGTCGACCCGGTGGTCAACGATCACCTCGGCGACGTACTCTGGGCCGTGGGCCGCGAGATCGAGGCGCAATTCCAGTGGCGGCGCGCCCTGTCCTTCGTGGACATGGAAAACCCCTCGCCCGATATCGATCCGGAACGGATCCGCCGCAAGCTCGAGGTCGGCCTCGACACGGTGCTGCGCGAAGAAGGCTCGCCCCCGCTGGAGGTTGCGGATGACGGCGGCTGAGGGTTTCGCCCCGGCCAAGATCAACCTGACGCTGCACATCACCGGGCAGCGCGACGACGGCATGCATCTGCTCGATTCGCTGGTGATGTTTGCCGATGTGGGCGATCACCTGACGGTCACGCTATCGGACACCCCGCACCTTTCGGTCACCGGCCCGATGGCCAAGGGCGTGCCGGACGGGCGCGACAACCTCGTGCTGCGGGCCGCCGAGCTGATGGGGATCAGCGCCGACATCACGCTCGACAAGGTTCTGCCCCATGCCGCGGGCCTGGGCGGCGGCTCGTCCGACGCGGCCGCGACCCTGCGCGTGCTGTCGCGCCTGACCGATACGCCCCTTCCCACCGATGTCACGCCGCTGGGCGCCGATGTGCCCGTCTGTCTCGGCAACGGCGCCGCGCGGATGCAGGGGATCGGCGAAAAGATAACCGCGGCCCATGACCTGCCCTGCCTTCACGCGGTGCTGATCAATCCCGGTGTGCCCATGCGCACGCCCGATGTCTTTGCCGCGGTCGGTCAGAAGAACAACACAGCGATGCCCACCGAAATACCTCACGATCTCAGCGCGATCGACTTCATCGACTGGCTTCGCGGAATGCGCAACGATCTGGAATATGCGGCCATCGGGCAGACGCCCGTCATCTCGCAGGTGCTGGGCGCGCTCAGCGTTACGGCGGGCTGCCGCATGGCCCGCATGACCGGCTCGGGCAGCAGCTGTTTCGGCCTTTACACCGGCGAGGAAACCGCTCGCGCCGCGATGGGCCGCCTGAAAGAGGAAAATCCGGGCTGGTGGGTCACCGCCACCCGCCTCAATGCGCATCCCTGAGGGCGCGGCCTAGCGGATTCGTGCCACCACGTAATCCGACAGCGCCAGCAGCATGTCCCGCACCGGGTGCTCGGGCAATTGCTCCATCGCCGCGTTGGCCTTTGACGTCCATTCCAGCGCATCGGCGCGCGTCGCCTCCAGCGTGCCGTGATGGTTCAGCAGCCGCAGCGCCTCGTCCAGGTCGCCGTCGCGCTGGTCGCCCTTCTCGATGGTCCGCGCCCAGAAGGCCCGCTCGCTCTCGTCGGCCAGCGCCACCGCCTTGATCACCGGCAGGGTCAGCTTGCGCTCGCGGAAATCGTCGCCCACGTTCTTGCCCGTGGCCCTGGTATCGCCCTGGTAGTCCAGCAGGTCATCGACGATCTGAAACGCGATGCCCAGCGCATCGCCATAATCGAAAAGCGCCTGCACCTGGTCGTCCGTCACACCCGCGATCACGCCGCCCACCTCGGTCGCCGCCGAAAACAGCGCTGCGGTCTTGCCGCGCACGATCTGCAGGTAGACATCCTCGTCCGTCTTCAGGCTGCGCGACGCGGTCAGTTGCAGCACTTCGCCCTCGGCAATCGTCGCCGCGGCGTTGGACAGGATGTCCAGCACCGTCAACGACCCGGTTTCCACCATCAACTGGAAGGCACGCGCGAACAGGTAATCCCCGGTCAGCACGCTGGACTTGTTGTCGAACAGCAGGTTCGCCGTCGGCCGACCGCGCCGCTGCGCGCTTTCGTCCACCACGTCGTCGTGCAACAGCGTCGCGGTATGAATGAACTCCACCGTCGCGGCCAGCTTCACGTCATCGCCGCCGCCATATCCGCACAGGTCCGCCGCCGCCAGCGTCAGCATCGGGCGCAGCCGCTTGCCGCCCGCCTCGACCAGATGCGCCGTCACTTCCGGGATACGCGGCGCATGGCGCGACGCCATCCGCTCACGGATCAGGATGTTCACCTCGTCCAGCTTGCCCTGCAAGTGCGAGGCCAGCGCCTCGTGCGGTTTGGTTGCGGCGTGGTCCAGTCCCATCAAACTCCTGTCACTCAGGCTCGACAATGCGCGTCCGGTGTCCTTAAGTCATCCCCATGAAGCATCTTCTCAGCACCACCGACCCGACCGTGATGGCGTTTGCCAAGGCCCTGCTTCAGGGCGAGGATATAGACTGCTTTGAATTGGACGTAAACATGAGCATCCTCGAAGGCGGCATCGGGATCTTCCCGCGCCGCCTGATGGTAGGAGAGGAAGATTACCTTCCCGCTCGCCAGACCCTTGAAGACAACGGGATAGAGGTCGAGCCGCTCTCGTGACGCGTGACACCACCTGCGACGATTTTCTCGGCGGCCGGCTGAAGATCCTGCAGCCCCGGGCCGGCTATCGCGCCGGGATCGACCCGGTCCTGCTGGCCGCCAGCATTCCTGCCAAGCCGGGCGACACCGTGCTCGACCTCGGCTGCGGCGTCGGCGTCGCAGGGCTCTGCCTGGCCCGGCGCGTATCCGGGGTCCACCTGACGGGCCTGGAACGTCAGCCCGCCTATGCCGACCTCGCCAGGGCGAACGGCGCGGCGAACGACCTGCCCTTCGAGGTGGTCGAGGGCGATCTGTCGGACATGCCGCGCACCCTGCGCGACCGCCAGTTCCACCACGTCCTCGCCAACCCGCCCTATTTCGACCGCGCCGCCAGCACCACGGCCGCCGATCCCGGCCGCGAAGGCGCCATGGGCGAGGATACCCGCCTCGCCGCCTGGGTGGCCGCCGCGGCGAAACGCACCCGGCCCAAGGGCACCACCACCTTCATCCAGCGCGCCGAGCGCCTGCCAGAGCTTCTGTCCCACGCCGCAGGCCACCTCGGCAGCCTCCAACTTCTGCCACTGATTCCCCGCCCCGGACGCCCCGCGCGACTGGTCCTTCTGCGCGGACGGCGCGGTGGACGGGCCGCATTTCGGCTGCACGACGGCTTGTGCCTGCATAATGGGCAGCACCACGTTAACGATTGCGAAAACTACACACCGGCAACGGCTTGCATCCTGCGCGACGGCGGGGAAATGCCATTTCCAGACTGATTTAGGCAAGTTGTAGCTAAATCCCGCCACCCGATTTTGCGTACGCAGCGTGACAGATTACATGTTTTGTGCTGCACTATCCCGTGCACATCAGAAAGAGGAGACGCATTCATGGCTTTGAGTTCGCACGTCGAGGAACTGAAAAAGAAACACCAGGCTCTCTCGGAACAGGTCGAAGCGGCACAGCGTGCCCCGGGCACACCAGACCTCGAAATCTCAAGCATGAAGAAACGGAAACTCCGGCTGAAAGAAGAAATCGAACGACTTTCCCATTAACATGTCACGCAAAGTCTGATCGGGATGCGCCCTCGCGGCGCATCTCGTGATCACATTGGCCTCAGCGGGATCAACTCCAGTCTGGCCGTGGTATCGAACCCCTTGGCGGTTTCGGCCAGCATCCAGTCGCGGAACGCCTTGATCTGAGGCTTGTCTTCCGCACCCTTGCGGCAGACGAACCTGAATTCCGCGCCGCCGCTGATTGCCTTGCCATAGGGGGCCACCAACCGCCCTTCCATCACGTCCTTGATGACCAGCGCCCGGCGCCCCAGAACCACGCCCACCCCGGCCAGCGCCGCATCCATAGCGTGATCGCCTTGCGAGAACCTCGGGCCATGCGGCTCTACCGGGTCGACGCCAACCGCCCGGAACCACGCCGCCCAATCCGTCGGCGGGTCCAGGAAATCGATCGACTGGTCCACGATCAGCACCGCCTCGCGCAGGCTTTCTGGCGTCGGATATCGCTCGGCCAGTGCGGGCGTCATAACCGGCGTTACCCATTCTTCGGCCAGCGGCAGCGAATACAGTCCCTTGTCCGGCCCCTGGCCAAACCGGATCGCTACATCCACCTGGTCGCGGTCGAAATCCATCAGCCGCAGCGACGCCGAGAATCGCAGCTCGATCTCTGGATGCGCTTGCGCGAATTCATACAGCCGCGGCGCCATCCACTTGGCGGTAAAGGCCGGCCCCGCCGTCACCGTCAACGTGCTGGCGTCCAGTTCCCGCCGTGTCGCCGCCCAGGCCGCCGACAGCGCCGAGAACCCGTCGCGGCACCCCGGCGCCAGCGTTTCGCCCGCCTGCGTCAACTCCACCGCCCGGTTCAGCCGCCGGAACAGCGGCGCCCCCAGATGCTCTTCAAGCGACTTTATCTGAAAAGACAGGGCGGCCGGCGTCACGTTCAACTCCGCCGCGGCCTTCTGGAAAGACATGTTCCGCGCCGCGGCCTCGAAGGCGCGCAAGGCGGTAAGAGGGGGCAGGCGGTCACTCATTTCAATAAAGTATAACTTAACCGAAGACGTGAAAAGTCTCGTTTGTCGCCTGCACCGAAAAGGCTCATGTTGAACCCAGTCAAGTTTACCTGAAAGGTACGGCCATGATCGAGACCGCCTCTGATGCAAAGACCCGCGACGCTTACCGCGCCGCACACTACCAGCGCAGCCGCTTTTTCGGCGAAGTCTTCGGCTGGCTCTCCCGCAAGCCTTCTTCCAGGTGATCGTTGCAGGTCTCTGGAAACAGAAAGGGCCGGTTCCCCTGACCGGCCCTTTCGCATTCGATAATTTCAGCGCTCTTCAGACGAAGAACTGTGCCCCGTTGGCCGAGATCGTCGAGCCGTTGATGAAGCCCGCATCGTCCGACGCCAGGAAGGCCACGCAGCGCGCGATCTCTTCAGGCTCGCCCAGGCGGCCCGCCGGGATCTGGCCGATGATCGATTCGCGCACCTTTTCCGGCACCGCCATCACCATTTCCGTGGCGATATAGCCGGGGCAGACCGCATTCGCGGTAATTCCCGCCCGCGCCCCTTCCTGTGCCAGCGACTTCACGATGCCAAGGTCGCCCGCCTTGGTCGCGGCATAGTTCACCTGCGCGAACTGGCCTTTCTGACCGTTGATCGAGCTGATGACGATCACGCGCCCGAACTTGCGCTCGCGCATCCCGGGCCAGACCGGGTGCACCGTGTTGAACACGCCCGTCAGGTTGGTGTCGATCACGTCTTTCCACTGATCCGGCGTCATCTTGTGGAACGGCGCGTCACGGGTGATGCCGGCATTCGCCACCACCACGTCGATCGGCCCCAACTCGGCCTCGACCGTCTCGATCCCGGCCTTCGACGCGTCGTAATCGGCCACGTTCCACTTGTAGGTCTTGATGCCGGTCTCGTCGGTGAACTTCGCCGCGGCCTCGTCGTTGCCCGCATAGGTGGCGGCCACTTCGTATCCTTCCGCCTTCAGTTTCTTCGAAATGGCTTCGCCGATACCGCGGCTACCGCCGGTCACAAGGGCAACTCTTGCCATGGGAATCCTCCAGTCTTTCTGTTCAGTGTTGGGTTGCTTGGAAACTTTGCTACTCATCTCACGCACAAATCGCAACATTGTTGCGCAATTCTTTTTGTCGCGCGGCACTCATCCGCCATTCAGATACGCCTCCGCGTCTTGTTGCCCCAAGGACCAGGTCTCGCGCAGCTTCTGCGGATCGGTAAAATCGATCTTGTCGGCCGGCGTCTCCTCGGATGGCCAGACATAGACCCGCCCCGGCACATCGGGCAGCTTGCGGTACTGCCGCGTCAGCAGCACCAGCGTTTCGCCCTCATCAGGCTCGGGCAGGGGTGCCTGGTCGGCCATGCCGCCGTCAACCACGCGCCGGTCACCCCAAAGCGGCGGCTCGAACACCGGGGGGATCACCGCCGCCGCGTTCACCAGTTCCACCAGCCGCCCGTCCCGCGCCGCCTGGTTCGCATCCACCAGCTGCGCCGCCAGGCCCATCTTCTCGGCCCAGTCGAAATGCGGGCTGCCCTTCACGTGCAACTCCGCCTCGTAGGCCGCCGCGAGCGCGGTGCCCGTCATCGTTGGATTGTCCGTCGAAGGCGGATGCGCGATCTGGATCTGAAAGGCCGGGCCGTCCGCGACCCGTGCGCAGGCTGCCTTGTCCAGCACCGTTTCCACTACGTCGCAATAGATCCGCTGATGCGGCGTGATGCCCTCCTCATCGGCGGCGAACAGATCGAGATTGTGATCCCGTTTCTCGAACGCATCGCACATCTCGTCCAGCAGCCGCCGTTCGATCCCGGCGATCCATGCGGCACCGGCCAAAGCCCCGCCGCTGACCCCGGTCACGCGCTTGGGCGTGAACTTGCGCTCCTGTTCCAGCCGGGTGATGAACCCGCCCTGCCAGAAACACCGCAACCCACCGCCGGAAAAGACGATCTGAGGGGGATTGTCGGGCAGCTTCATCAAGGATCATCCGTGGGCCTGGACAGAAAAACAGGCCCCGCGGGGCCTGCTTCCTATTTTTAAATCAGCATCTTAGGGGCGCTCGATGCACATGGCCACGCCCATTCCGCCGCCGATGCACAGCGTGGCGAGGCCCTTTTTGGCGTCGCGGCGCTTCATCTCGAACAGCAGGGTGTTCAGAACACGGCAGCCCGAGGCGCCGATCGGGTGGCCGATGGCAATCGCGCCGCCGTTCACGTTCACGATCGACGGGTCCCAGCCCATGTCCTTGTTCACCGCACAGGCTTGCGCAGCAAAGGCTTCGTTGGCTTCCACCAGGTCCAGGTCGTCAACGCTCCAGCCCGCCTTTTCCAGCGCCTTGCGGCTGGCATGGATCGGGCCCACGCCCATGATCGACGGGTCCAGACCGGCCGTGGCATAGGACGCGATCCGCGCCAGCGGCTCGATCCCGCGCTTCTCGGCATTCTCGGCACTCATCAACAGCACGGCGGCCGCACCGTCATTCAGGCCCGAGGCGTTGGCCGCTGTGACCGAGCCGTCCTGCGTGAAGGCGGGGCGCAGTTTCTGCATCGCTTCCATCGTGGCGCCGTGGCGGATGTATTCGTCCTTGTCCACGACCGTCTCGCCCTTGCGGGTCTTGACGGTGAACGGGATCACCTCGTCATCGAACTTGCCCGCCTTCTGCGCCGCCTCGGCCTTGTTCTGGCTGGCGACGGCGAACTCGTCCTGCTGGTCGCGCGTGATCTGCCACTTGTCGGCAACGTTCTCGGCGGTCTGGCCCATGTGATAGCCGTTGAACGCGTCCCACAGCCCGTCGCGGATCATCGTGTCGATGTATTTCATGTCGCCCATCTTGTGGCCCGAGCGCAGATGCGCGGCGTGGGGGCTCAGGGTCATGTTCTCCTGCCCACCGGCAGCCACGACATCGGCATCGCCCAGCTGGATATGCTGCGCACCCAGCGCCACGGCCCGAAGGCCCGAACCGCAGACCTGGTTGATGCCCCAGGCCGCGCTTTCGATCGGCAGGCCGGCATTCACATGCGCCTGGCGTGCGGGGTTCTGGCCCTGCGCCGCCGTCAGAACCTGGCCGAGGATGGTTTCTGAAACCTCGGATTTGTCGATGCCTGCGCGCTCGACGATGGCTTCCAGAACGGCCGCGCCAAGGTCATGCGCCGGGGTGTTGGCAAAAGCGCCGGAAAAAGAGCCGACAGCGGTCCGTGCTGCCGAGGCGATAACAACGTTGGTCATAGTGTCCTCCACCAATTCTTGCTGGCCGAGGATCGCAGGCCTGCACATCACGTGCAGGCCCCGGATTCCCCGCATTGCGCAGGGTGTACCGCAGTCGCCGCAGCGCGGCAACTGTAGCCGTTGTCACAGGTCAGGCGATCACCGCTTCCTGGGCAGTTTCCAGCCATGGCGGCTGCACCGTGGGTGCCCCGAAATAGTAGCCCTGAAGACAATCCATGCCGATGTTCTGCAAAAAGACGGCGTCGTTGGGGCGCTCCACGCTTTCGGCGACGGTCACCATGTCGAACTGCTCGGCGATCGAGATCAGCGCCCGCGTCAACACCTGATTGTCCGGGTTGTCGGCGATCCCGCGGATGAACTGCCCGTCGATCTTGAGGATGTCGAAGTAGAAATCCCTCAGGTACCGGAACGAGGTGAACCCGGCGCCGAAATCGTCCAGCGCGAAACTGATACCTTTCTTTTGCAGGCTGGCCATGAAGTTCACCACCAGTTCCGGCACCAGCATGGCAGAGCTTTCCGTGATCTCCAGAATCAGGCGCTCGCCCAGGGTCGGGTCGTGGCCCAACCCGCGCTTCAGCGTGCGCATCCAGCGCGGATAGCCGATCGACCGGGCCGACATGTTGATCGACAGGCGGATATCGGGATGCTCGCGCAAGGTGCGGATTCCCTTTTCCAACGACAGGCAATCGACGATCCGGCCCGTCTCCATGGTCTCGATGACATGAATGAACTCCCGCGCCGGAATGATCCGGCCGGTTTCATCCAGCACCCGCACCAGCCCCTCGTAAAAGGCCGGCCTGTCCTGCCGCCCCGACGGCACCACGGCCTGGTAGGCCAGCATCACGTGGCCGTGCCGCACCGCCGCCTCGACCATCCGGATCACCGACTGGTCCCGCCCCGACACCGCATAGGCCAGGGGTTGTCATGCCCGGACGGGACATTCGCCCACTTCAATCTCTTGTCACCCATGAAACTCTCCGTACTCCACAGCCGCCCAATAAGCGCCACGCAAGCTAAGGAATTGTTAAACCGGGCATTTGAGTCATATTGTCCGCTACAGGCGAAATCGGGGGCGTGAACCATGGAAAGATGCGGCTGGGTCGGCACCGATCCCATCTACGAGGACTATCACGACACCGAATGGGGCGTACCCGAATGGGACAGCCGCGCGCTGTGGGAAAAGCTCATCCTCGACGGCTTCCAGGCCGGTCTCAGCTGGATCACCATCCTCAAGAAGCGCGAAAATTTTCGTGAAGCGTTCCAAGGGTTTGACCCGGATCTCATCGCCACTTGGGGCGAGGATGACGTGCAGCGTCTTCTGGGCGATCCCGGCATCATCCGCCACCGCGGCAAGATCGAGGCCACCATCGCCAACGCCCGCGCCTGGCAGACGATCGAGGCCGAACAGGGCTTTGACACCTACCTTTGGTCCTGGATGGGCGACGCGCCCTTGCATAACCGCTGGGCCAACCTTGCCGAGGTCCCCACCGAGACCGAAATATCCCGCGCAATTTCGAAAGATTTGAAGAAACGCGGCTTCAAGTTCTGCGGCCCCACCATCGTCTATGCCTTCATGCAGGCCGTGGGCATGGTCAACGACCACATCATCACTTGCCATCGCCATGCCCCCGTGGCCGCCATGGCCCGGCCGCCACGCTGAACTTTGCCTGCGCGAAAGCTTGCCCCCGTCGCGGCTCTGGCCTAGACCGGATCCAACGATTTCAGGGGAGGCCCAGATGACCAAATTCGACAAAAGCAAACTGCCCAGCCGCCACGTGACCGAAGGGCCCGCGCGCGCGCCGCACCGCTCGTATTACTACGCCATGGGCATGACCGAAGAGGAGATCCACCAGCCTCTCGTCGGCGTCGCCACCTGCTGGAACGAGGCCGCGCCTTGCAACATCGCCCTCAACCGCCAGGCCCAGGCCGTCAAGGGCGGCGTGAAAGAGGCCAAGGGCTCCCCCCGCGAGTTCACCACCATCACCGTCACCGACGGCATCGCCATGGGCCACGAGGGGATGCGCTCCTCGCTCGCCTCCCGCGAGGCCATCGCGGATACGGTAGAGCTTACCATGCGCGGCCATTGCTATGACGCCATCGTGGGCCTTGCGGGCTGTGACAAGTCTCTGCCCGGCATGATGATGGCCATGGTCCGCCTCAACGTGCCGTCGGTCTTCATCTACGGCGGCTCGATCCTGCCGGGCAAGGCCCCACAGATCGACGAGATCCCCGAGGAATTCCGCACCCGCGACCTGACCGTGCAGGACATGTTCGAGGCCGTGGGCTGGAACCAGAACGGCACCATGTCCGACAAGGCGCTCGACGCGCTCGAACGCGTCGCCTGCCCCTCGGCGGGCGCCTGCGGAGGCCAGTTCACCGCCAATACCATGGCCTGCGTGTCCGAGGCGATCGGCCTTGCCCTGATGAACTCCTCCGGCATGCCCGCACCTTATGAATCCCGCGACCAGTATGCCGAGGCGTCGGGCCGCGCCGTCATGGCGCTGCTCGAAAAGAACATCCGCGCCCGCGACGTGGTCACCCGCAAGTCCATGGAAAACGCCGCGCGCGTCGTCGCTTGTACCGGCGGTTCCACCAATGCCGGGCTTCACCTGCCCGCCATCGCGCATGAGGCCGGGATCGAGTTCTACCTCGACGATGTCTGCGAGATCTTCCGCGACACGCCCTATTTCGTCGACCTGAAACCGGGCGGGCAATACGTTGCCAAGGACCTCTACGACGCAGGCGGCATCCCCGTGGTGATGAAGGAGCTGCGCAAGGCGGGCCTCATCCACGAGGACTGCATGACCGCGACCGGGCGCTCCATCGGCGAAGAACTCGACCGCATCGAACGCGAGGCCGACGGCAAGGTCATCTACTCCGTCGACGCGCCCCTCACCAAGACTGGCGGCGTCGTCGGGCTCAAGGGCAACATCGCGCCGCAAGGCGCCATCGTGAAGGTGGCGGGCATCGCGCCCGAGCATCAAGTCTTCACCGGCCCCGCCCGCGTCTTCGAATGCGAGGAAGACGCGTTTGCCGCCGTGCAAAAGCGCGAATACGAAGAAGGCGAGGTGATCGTCATCCGCAACGAAGGCCCCGCCGGCGGCCCCGGCATGCGCGAGATGCTGGCCACCACCGCCGCGCTCTCGGGGCAAGGCATGGGCAAGAAGGTCGCGCTCATCACCGATGGCCGCTTCTCGGGCGCGACACGCGGCTTCTGCGTGGGGCACGTGGGCCCCGAGGCCGCCCATGGCGGCCCCATCGCAATGCTGAAAAATGGCGACATTATCACCATCGACGCGATCAAGGGCGAGCTTTCCGTCGATCTCAGCGACGCCGAACTGGAGGCCCGCAAGAAAGACTGGCCCGGCCCGCGCGAGACGATCTACGCCTCCGGCGCGCTCTGGAAATACGCCCAGCTCGTGGGCGAAACCTACAAGGGCGCCGTCACCCATCCGGGCGCCAAGGCCGAGCGCCACGTCTACGCAGACCTCTGAGCCGTCCCGTGCGCGCGCTCCGAACAATCTGGCTGGCGGCCCTGCTCTGGCCGCTGGCCGCCTGCGATGATGTGGGGGGCACCTCCGACGCATCCAACGTGGTCAGGGCGCTGTCGCTCTATGACGGCGCTGTCGTGGTGCGCGGCCCGCGCGGCTATTGCGTCGACGCCGACAACACCCGCCGCCAGCCCTCCAACCGCCTCGTCTTTCTCGGCAGCTGCGAGTCGCTCAGCGGCGAACCCGGCGTCACCGTGCCCCTGGCCCTGATCGTGGTCAACGTGGCCGACCGGCAGCCGGGCCGCGCCCAGCCCACCGCCGCCACCATCGCCGCCAGCGCCGCCCCGAAAAAGCCGCTGGCCGCGATAGATTCCGACGGTCTCGCGCTGGTGCATCTCGACGCGGGCGGCGAACTGGCCCTGCCCGGCGGCGACCCGCGCTACTGGCGCGGCGGCATGGTCATCAACGACCATTTCGTCAGCCTCGCAGTCTACGCCCCGGCCGGCAGCCGCCTTGCCGGAGGGGCAGGCCGGGGCTTCATCACCGACCTCGCCCAGACCCTGCGGGCCGCCAGCGCGCAGTAACCCAAGGCAATCAATGCATTGTTTCCAAACTCTGCTTAATGCTATGACAATGTCTCAGGGGCAGAGTGCGGCGAAACCAACCGGAAACGATCCACGACAATGGGGCTGAAACGTTCAGGACTGGATTGGCTGGCCCATCGGCGCGACCTGCGGCGATGGCGGCAAACCGTGCGCGAGGCCACGTCGATGACGCTGGAACAACTTCGCGCCGAACGCTCCGAGGCGCGCAAACTGCGCTATCACCTGAACGAGTTGATCAGCCACGCCGACAATCGCCTCGCTCTCCCCATGATCGGCTCCCACGCCTTTCCCAAACCGCATGGCACCGACTGGTCCTGGCGTCCCGCGATCTGGCGCGAACCGCTGGCCGTACCGGGGCAATCCTCGGTCCTCAGCAAGACGCAGTTGGGCCACGAGCTGACGCTGTTTCACGACTGTCAGCATTCCGAGCTGTCGCTGCGCCAGTTGCGCAACACGCGCGAGGCCGATCTTGCGCCTTTCGGCCTGCGCATGGATGTGTTCAGCTTCGACGGCTCCTTCCTGTCCCTCGTGCTCGACCTTCCCGCGGCAGCAGTGAGCGGGTTGCAGTCCCGCCACCTCATCCGCATGGACACCATCGTCGAGATGGAAAAACCGCTGGAAATCTTCGCCCGGCTGAACATCAAGCACGGCCCGAACACCGAACAGATCGTGCGCGAATTGCCGCTGCACGAAGAGGATATCATGGTCGAATTCGACCTCGCCTATTCCAAGCTCAACGAAAAGCGGATCGAACGGGCCTGGATCGACCTGATTTTCGAGAACCCCCAGATGAGCCAGGTCATCCTGCGCGACCTCACCTTCAGCCGCCGGCCCCGCGCGGAATTCTAGGAGGCCCCCATGCAAGAACTGACATTGACCAAGACGCGCCTCTTCGAAGGGGTCTGGGAAGGGGTCATCACCGGCGCGGGCGACCGCCGCCCGGACGTGTCGGTGACGCACCTGCAAGACACCATCGCCGGGGTCGAGGTGATCGAGAAACCCGAAGAACAGGCCTGGGTCCTGCGCGTCCCCATCCCCGCCGACCGCATCGCCGACGGGGTGCAGACCTTCCTGATTTCCGACACCGGAACCGGCGCTGCCCTGGGCAGCTTCTCCATCGTCTCGGGCGATGCGCTGGCCTACGACATCCGCGCCGAGGTGACGCTCCTGCGCGAAGAACTCGACATGCTCAAACGCGCCTTCCGCCGCCACTGCCTTAAGACGATGTAGGTCCGCTGGGCGGGACTTAGCGGACGTTCTGTACTGACGGTGAGGAGACGCGCATCGACGGGCCGTGGTACGGCGAACCGACGATGGTGATGGGCAGTTTATGACTGCCAAGCACATCCAACCTGAGAGCGTGGCACTTCACCGGCGAAATCGCCGTGCCGGGGGACGGCCCGGCGATGCGCGGCGGGCTTCGCCCTTGTTCCGCACAGGCGCTTTGTGAGTGTGCCAGCTATGAGCTCGTTCCCGGCCTTCGCTGCCATGCCTGACCGCCGACTAGCCGTCCTTGCCCAGCTTCACCACGTTCACCGGGTCTTCCGGCGCAAGCTCCTCGAAGTCGAAGTTGTCCAGCTTCGCCGCCCGCTTGCCGGCACGCTCGGCCGCGGTTGAAATCCCCTCCACGTCCCGCCGCGCCTGGTCGAAATGTGTCTCCAGCTTGCCCGCGCGTTCCAGCACCAGTTCCACGTCGCGGTGCAGCTGCCCCAGCATCTTGCGAATGGCCCCTGCCTGTTCGCGCATCCGCGCGTCCTTCAGGATCGCGCGCATCGTGTTCAGCGTGGCCATGCAGGTGGTCGGCGACACGATCCATACCCTCGCGGCGAACCCCTCGCGCACCAGTTCCGGGAAATTCGCGTGCAGCTCGGCATAGACCGCCTCGGACGGCAGGAACATCAGCGCGCCATCCGCCGTCTCGCCATCGAGGATATACTTGTCGGAAATATCCCTGATATGCTTTTTCACCGAGGTCCGCAGGAACTTCGCCGCCTCGTTCACCTCGTAGTCGCTCTTGGCATTGCGCAGCGCCTCGTAGGCCTCCAGCGGGAACTTGCTGTCGATGGCGATCGGCCCCGGCGGGTTCGGCAGGTGAATGAGGCAATCCGCCCGCCGCCCGTTCGACAACGTCGCCTGCAAAGAATAGCTGTCCGACGGCATCGCCTTGCTGACGATGTCGGTCAACTGGATTTCGCCGAACGCCCCGCGCGTCTGCTTGTTCGACAGGATATCCTGCAGCGTCAGCACGTCGCCCGACAGCTTGGTGATATTGTCCTGCGCCTTGTCGATGGCGCTCAGCCGCTCCTGCAAGGCCGTCAGGCTGGTCGCCGTCTGCTTGGACGACCCGTGCAGGGTCTCGCGCATCCGCTCCTGCATCTCGGTCAGCGCCCGCTGGCTGCGCATCGCGTTGTCCGCCAGCCGGTCCTGCATCTGCTGTTGTACGCCCGCCAGCCGCTGTTCCACCATCTGCGCCAGTTGAGTCTGCCCGCTGGTCGCCGTGTCGCTGACCATCTGGATCGAACTGCGCAGCCCCTCCTGCCCGTTGGCCAGGCTCTGCACGTTCTGTCCCAGGTGCCCCAACTGCTGCGCCAGCGGCTCCGTCGCCCGCGCCGTCCGCGCCGCGGCCCGCAGCGCGAGGATCACCAGCAGCAGAATCAACAGCACCACGGCCCCGGCCGCCAATGCCGCCATCACCAGCGGATCGTCCAACGCGTAAGTGGTCTCGCCAATCGTAATCATGTCCGTCCGAACAGCCGCTCTATATCGCTCAGTTTAAGCTCCACATAAGTGGGCCGCCCATGGTTGCATTGCCCGGAATGCGGCGTCGCCTCCATCTCGCGCAGAAGCGCATTCATCTCTTCCCCGCTCATCCGCCGCCCCGACCGGATAGAGCCGTGGCAGGCCACCCGGCTCAGGATCGCCTCGATCTTCGACTGAACGTGCAGCGCTTCACCCATATCCGCCAACTCGTCCAGCACGTCGCGCAGCATCCTGCCCGCGTCACAGTGCCCCAGGATCGCCGGCGTCTCGCGCACAGCAATGCTCCCCGGCCCGAACGCCTCGATCACCAGCCCCAGCCGCGCCAGCTCCTCGGCCATGTCCAACAGCATCCCCGCCTCGCCGCCGCTCACGTCCACGATCTCGGGGATCAAGAGCGCCTGGCTGGCCACGCCGTTCTCGGCCATCTGCCGCTTCAGCTTCTCGTAGACCAGCCGCTCATGCGCCGCATGCTGATCCACGATCACCATCCCGGTCTCGGTCTGGGCCACGATGTAATTCTCGTGCAGCTGCGCCCGCGCCGCCCCCAGCGGCAGCGATTGCGGCGCCACTGCCTCTTCAGAGGTCTCCACCACGTCCGGCTCCACCCGCCCGGACCACGCGCCCTGCATCTCGGCAAAGCCCGCCTCCGGCGCCTGCATCCGGTAACCCGCCGCACGCGCCGCCGCCCCGGGCCGGTCCATCTGGTAGGCCCGTGCGCCGCCCGCCTGAGGCACCGGCTCGGGCCGCATCGCCCCCAGAGTCGCCCCCGCCACGGTGGTCGACGCCCGGTGCCCCGCCTCCGCCAGCGCGTGACGCAGCCCCGACACCAGCAAGCCCCGCGCCACGCCGGGGTCACGGAACCGCACCTCGGATTTCGCCGGGTGCACGTTCACGTCCACCAGCTTCGGCTCACATTCCAGGAACAGCGCCGCCGCCGGATGCCGGTCCCGGCTGAGGAAATCGTGATACGCCGCCCGCAGCGCGCCATAGAGCATCTTGTCCCGCACCGGCCGCCCGTTGACGAACAGGTACTGCGCCACGCTCGACCCCCGCGAATAGGTCGGCAACGCGGCATAGCCCGTCATCGCGACCCCCTCGCGCTCGGCCTCGATCCGCAGCGCGTTCTCGGCGAATTCCCGCCCCAAGACCTGGCTCAACCGCCCGTGCAGCGCATCGAACAGATCGCCCGTCTCTGCATCGGCGCGAAACACCGTGCGTGGCTCGCGCCCCTCGCTCACGTCGCTCAGGGTGAAACTGACGAACGGTTCGGCCATCGCCAGCCGCTTGATCACGTCGCCCACCGCCTGCGCCTCGGCCCGGTCGGTGCGCATGAATTTCAGCCGCGCGGGCGTGGCGTAGAAAAGGTCCCGCAACTCCACCACCGTCCCCCGGTTCAGCGCCGCAGGCTTCACCGCACCGATCCCGCCACCCGCCACCGTGATCTCGACCCCGTCGAACCCCTGCGCCCGGCTGGTGATCGTCAGCCGCCCGACCGCCCCCAGGCTGGGCAGCGCCTCGCCCCGGAACCCGAAGGAATGGATGTTCAAAAGGTCCGACCCGTCGATCTTCGACGTCGCGTGCCGGCTCAGTGCCAGCGGCAGGTCCGCTTTTGTCATTCCGCAGCCATCATCCCGTACGCGGATCAGGGTCTTGCCCCCATCGGCAATATCCACCTCGATCCGCCGCGCGCCTGCATCCAGCGCATTCTCCACCAGTTCCTTGACCGCCGAGGCCGGGCGCTCCACCACCTCACCGGCCGCGATCCGGTTGATTGCCGTCTCCTCAAGCTGCCGGATGACAGGCCGCTCCTGGCTTATATTGGGGCTGATTTCGTTCATACCGCTATACCTAGCATGGCCTCGCACGATTCTGCTAGGTCCGACTGCATCATCCAAAGCTTCCGACAGAGCTTTTCCTACGATCCGGCCAGCCCCGGCATTCAAACGACAACCACGCCGCGGGAACCCGTGCGGTAACCCCGTGGTTTTCCCTCAAACGCCAAGCCCATGAAAGGCCATCCCATGCACTCCGAAACCATCGGCGCCGCCACGTTTGAAACCTGGAGCATCGACGAGGTCGCCGACGCCTTCGCCGCGAACGAAATCGTCCTGATCGACGTCCGCACCATTCCCGAATACGCCTTCCAGCATATCGAGGGCGCCATGCTCTTTCCCATGCCCTTCTTCGACGCCAACAAGCTGCCCGGCCAGTCCGACAAACGCATCGTCCTGCACTGTGGCTCCGGCCTGCGATCCGAAAAGATGGCCCGCGCCGCGATCGAGGCCGGCATCGACCGCATCGCCCACATGGAGGGCGGCTTCGGCGCGTGGAAAGAGGCCAGGAAGCCCTATATCGGCACGTCCATGAGCACCGGAGGGCCAGAGCGGGTCAATACCTGATCCGGGCGGGTCTCCGCCATGCGGGCAGGCTTTGCGCTTGATGCCGCGCCGCACCTCGCCTATGCCCGCCGAAAAGATGTGGCACGAGGCGTACCATGACACTATCCACTCTCCGGCTACTCGACAAACTGATCCTCGGCATCGTCGTTGCCGTTCTGGTGCTGACCGTCGGCGTCTACGTCTACAACACCGAATATTTCTCGCTCACCTATGCGCGCGAGGACGGCTTCGTCGAATACGGCACCGCGATCTTCCTGTTGTTCGCCAGCTTCGTGCTGATCGGAAACGCCCGCTCTCTCAAAGCCCGCAGCGCAACGCTCGCCTTCGCCTGCACCCTGTTCTACGCCCTGCTCTTCTTCTTCGCCGCGGGCGAGGAGATTTCCTGGGGCCAGCGCATCTTCGGCTGGGAAACCGGCGAGACCTTCCAGCAGATCAACAAGCAGCAGGAAACCAACCTGCACAACCTGATCGTGCCCACCCCGTGGGGCGATTTCCACCTCGCCAAGACGCTCTTCGGCCCGATCCTGACGCTGATCCTGCTGGTCTACCTCGCCGTCCTGCCCTTGCTCTACCCGCGCGTCGGCTGGATCAAGCGCGCCGCCGATCGCATCGCGGCCCCGGTCCCCGGCACCCGTCACGCCGTGCTCGCCGTCGCCGCCAGCCTCGTAATCGCCGCCATCGACGTTTCGCGCAAATGGGAGGTCTACGAACTCGTGTTCAGCCTGCTGGCCACCTCGATCTTCCTGCTGCCCCAGAACCGCGAGCACACGACCTGAGCCAGCCAATCAGATGATCTCGTCCTCGTCGTAAAGCGGCGCGGCGTCCATATACGCCGCCGCGCCCTCCGCGGCATGTTCGGCCCGAGGCGTCTCGGCGATGTGGAATAGCGCCTCGCCCTCGTAGACCGCCGGCATGTTCGACCGCCCGATCACGATGCCCACCTCCTCGCAGACCACCTCCCGGTCGGTCTGGCCCATCGGGTCGCTGACCGCACCCAGCACCGTGCCCGGGTCCACCGCGTCGCCGATCGCCTTGTAGCCGCGGAAAACGCCGCCCACCGGCGCCCTGTACCAGTGCGACGTGTTCGCCACCACCGGCACGCTGCGCCGCTTCGGCACGCCCTTGGACCCGATCATGCCCAGCCGCCGCATCACCCGCAGACAGCCGCTCACCCCGGCCCGCACCGCCAGTTCGTCGAACCGCAGCGCCTCGCCCCCCTCGTAAAGCAGGACGTCGACGCCCTCCTCCTCGGCCGCCAGCCGCAAGCTGCCCTCGCGCAGCTTCGAGGCCATCATCACCGGCGCGCCAAACGCCTCTCCCAGCGATTTCAGCCGCTCGTTGCCCGGCGTCAGTCGGATCTGCGGCAGGTTCGTCCGGTGGATCGCCGCCGAATGCAGGTCGATCCCCACATCCGCGCGCCGCACCACCTCTTCCATGAAGATATGCGCCAGCCTTGACGCCATGCTGCCTTCCGCGCCTCCGGGAAAACAGCGGTTCAGGTCGCGCCGGTCCGGCAAATAGCGGGAATGATTGTGAAACCCGAACCCGTTGACGATCGGCACCGCCAGCAACGTGCCCGCCATCCCCTTCAACGGCGCCGCCCGCAACAACCGCCGCACGATCTCCACGCCGATCACCTCGTCGCCATGGATCGCCGCCGACACGAACAGAACCGGCCCGGGCCGTCGCCCGTGGATCACGTGCACCGCCAGGCTCACCGGCGTGTGGTCCGACAGCGTGCTCACCGGCACGTCGACCGTCATACGGGCGCCGGGCTTCACCACCTGTTCGCCGATCTCGAAAGGGTCTCGCTTCGCCATGCCCGGCTATGTCGCGCAAAAAACGGGCCCTGTCCACAACCGACAAGCCGGGCAACCGCCGAGGCGCACAGCGCAAGTTGGTACCAATCTGCCCGCTCCGTGCTAATGTGATCCCGGCGAGGGGCGAAAGGGACTGCATGACCGGCACCGTGAACGGCCTTTACGGCAGCGCGACCCAACGACAGTTGCAGGCGGCGACACTCGCGGCAGCGGACATGCTACGCGACACACCCGGCGCGGTTTTTGCCGCCCGAATGGCCGGCACGGACGACCCTAACCTGTTCGGCTGCAACAGGATCGAGCAAATCCTGCGCGACCAGGGCGCGATCACGTTCCGCATGACCCCGACAGAAGACTGCCCTGAAATCGAGCGCCACCTGGCCGAGATCGGCTGCACCATCACCTGGTGGGACGTGTTCGACGGCCCGCGCGACAGTATCCGGGCCGCCTGCGACGACGCTCTCGGCCAGGCGCGCGACGATCTCGTGCCGGCCTCGCCATCCGGTTCCGACGATTCTGCGTTCTTCGAAAGGGTGCAGGATTTCATCGCCCGCTGCGGCATCGCGCCCTACCCTGCGCAGGTGCTCTCGGGTCAGACGGGGCCTGCCGCGCTCGCCGTGTTCGCCGACCCGGCAGACGGCGCCATCGCTGCCACCGCCTTTGCCTACTTTCCCTACAACACCCATGGCCCGCGTCACGCCACCGCCTGGGCCGGGCCCGTGGCGGTGCACTAGGATCAGCGCAAACGCGCCATCGGCGTCCGGGTCAATGCCCTTGCCCTGCGCGCGGCGGTGGACCATCTCGGCGCCGCACGGGTGCAGCAATTCGCCCGCACCACCAACCTCGCGTCCTGCCGGATGATCGAACGCTGCGGCCTGCGCCTGCGCTGCGACGTGCGCTCGGGCATCGCCCAGCCCGCCGGCGCTCAAAGCTTCACGCGCTGACCTGACTCACCCCCGCAGCCTCTTCCTCTGGCCGTAAATATCCCGGGGAGGAGGTCGAAACCCCGGTTTCGACCGGAGGGGCAGCGCCCCTCCGACCCAATATCCTGCGCGGCGCAGCCTGCGACATTTTAATAGCGCCCCGCCGGATCAACCCGGCAGCTTCGCCATCCGCAGATACGGCAGCACCGTGTTGAACTCCCCGAACTTGGCCTTGGCGTCCTCGTCGCTGACCGAGGTCGGGATCACCACGTCCTGCCCCACGGTCCAGTCGGCGGGCGTCGCCACGCCCTGACCGGCGCTGGTCTGCAACGCATCGAGCGCCCGCAGAACTTCGCCGAAATTGCGGCCCACCGTCATCGGATAGGTCATCGTCAGCTTCAGCTGCTTGTCCGGCCCGATAATGAAGACCGAGCGCACCGTGGCGCTGTCGGCGGGCGTGCGGCCATCGGGCAGGTAGGCCTCGGCGGGCAGCATGTCGAAGGCCTTGGACACCTCCAGCCCGTCATCGGCAATGATCGGAAAGCCCGCCCTCGCGCCGCCGGCGGTCTCGATGTCGCCCTTCCATTTCTTGTGATCCTCCACACCGTCGACGCTGACGCCGATCACCTTCGTGCCGCGTTTCTCCCACTCGTCGGTCAACCGCGCGACGGCGCCGAACTCGGTGGTGCAGACTGGCGTGAAATCCTTGGGATGCGAGAACAGGATCGCCCAGCTGTCGCCGATCCAGTCATGCAGGCTGAACTCCCCCTGGTCGGTGGTCACTTTCAGGTCGGGAATGGTGTCGTTGATCCGCAGTGCCATGAGGCATCTCCTTCGTGTTGAAAAACGGCTCTTCGCCATCAACATAGGAAGGCGGCGGCGAAAACAACACCCACCTCTTGCGGCATCCCGCCCCCTATGGTCATCTGCGCGGCAATTGACCGGCGGGAATGCCCGGTCCGAAAGGAAAAGCAATGATCGAGAAGAAACAGTTCTACATCGACGGCGCCTGGGTCGACCCGGTCGCGGGCACCGATCACCACGTCATCGACCCCTCGACCGAAGACCCCTGCGCGGTGATCTCATTGGCCGGCGAGGCCGATTGCGATGCCGCCGTCGCCGCCGCCAAATCCGCCTTCCCCGGCTGGATGGCCACCCCGGTGTCCGAGCGCATGGCCCTGGTCGAGAAACTGCGCGAGATCTACAAGACCCGCTCCGAGGACATGGCCCGGGCCATCAGCCTGGAAATGGGCGCGCCCATCGACCTCGCCCGCGCCCAGCAGGTCGGCGCCGGGTCGTCGCACATGAAGGCCATCCTCAAGGCCGCATCGGAATTCGACTGGATCGAGCCCCTGGGCGATCACGCCCCGAATGACCGCATCATTCACGAGGCCGTGGGCGTCGTCACCATGATCACGCCGTGGAACTGGCCGATGAACCAGATCTCGCTCAAGGTCATCGCCGGTCTGCTGGCGGGCTGCACCATGATCCTGAAACCGTCCGAGGAATCGCCCCTCTCTGCGCTGCTCTTTGCCGAAATGATCGACGAGGCGGGCTTTCCCAAGGGTGTCTTCAACCTTGTCAACGGCGACGGCGCGGGCGCGGGCACGGCGCTCACCGGGCATCCGGACGTCGACATGGTGTCATTCACCGGCTCCTCGCGCGCCGGGCGGCTCATCTCCAAGAATGCCGCCGACACGCTCAAGCGGGTTTCGCTGGAACTGGGCGGCAAGGGTGCCAACCTCATCTTCGCCGATGCCGACGACAAGGCCGTCAAGCGCGGCGTCCTACATTGCATGAACAACACCGGCCAGTCCTGCAACGCGCCCACTCGGATGCTCGTGCAGCGCGAGATCTACGACCAGGCCGTGGAAACCGCCGCCGAAACGGCGGGCAAGGTCACCGTCGGCCCGGCGTCCGAGGAAGGCCGCCACATGGGCCCCGTGGTGAACGAGACCCAGTTCAACAAGATCCAGGACCTGATCCAGAAGGGCATCGACGAAGGCGCGCGCCTCGTGGCCGGCGGCACCGGCCGCCCCGACGGGCTCAACCGCGGTTTCTTCGTCAAGCCGACGATCTTCGCCGATGTGAGCAACGACATGACCATCGCGCGCGAGGAAATCTTCGGCCCGGTCCTGTCGATCATCCCCTTCGACACCGAAGAGGACGGCATCCGGATTGCCAATGACACGCCCTACGGCCTGACCAACTATGTCCAGACGCAGGATCCCGCGCGCGCCAACCGCTGCGCCCGCGCCCTGCGCTCGGGCATGGTGGAAATGAACGGCCAAAGCCGCGGCCTCGGTTCGCCTTTCGGCGGCATGAAACAGTCCGGCAACGGACGCGAAGGCGGCAAATGGGGGCTTGAGGACTTCCTCGAGGTCAAGGCGGTTTCCGGCTGGACCGAAGGCGCCTGAGGCGCATGGAGGTTCACGTCTTCGTGTTGCATCTCGTCCGGGCTTCGGCCCGGCGGGACAACGCGCAGGCGCTTCTGGCCGACGCCCGCGAGATCGGCGGCATGAAAGGCCAGATCTGGCCTGCCGTCGACGGCTCGGCCATGTCCGCCACCGATCTGTCGGCCAGCGTCGGAGCCGCGCTCTTCGAGCCCGATTACCCGTTCCCCCTCAAAGCGGGCGAGATCGGCTGCACCCTGTCGCACCGCCAGATCTGGGCCGAGCTTCAGATGCGCGACGCCGGCGCCGCCCTGATCCTCGAGGACGACGCCGAGATCGCCCCCGACACGTTCGAGGCTGCACTCAACCTCGCCAGAACCCATATCGACAAGCTCGGCTATATCCAGTTCCAGACCCGCGCCCCCACTGGCCCGTCGCACCTCGTCGACACGTCCGGTGACTGCCGCCTCGTGGTGCCGCAGCAGGCCGGCCTGCGCACCACCGGCCAGATGGTCAGCCGCACCGCCGCCGCGCACCTGCTGGCGCTGTCCAACCCGTTCGACCGCCCCGTGGACACACTCATTCAATCGCACTGGCACACTGGTCTGCGCCCCGCGATGATCTACCCCTCGGGCCTTGCCGATATCGGGGAAGAGCTCGACGGCTCCACCATCCAGGCCGGCGACAAGCCCTGGACGGAAAAGCTCGTGCGCGCGTTGCACCGCACCCGCTACCGCGCCGCAGTCGCGCGCCTGTCACGCCGCAGCGCCGCGCCCGCCAGGGGCGGTTTTGCGCCGAAGGATGCCCATGACGACTGACCGCATCATCACCCGCCTCTTCGGTGGCGCCGGCAACCAGATGTTCCAGTATGCGGCCGCCCGGGCGCTGGCCGACAAGCTCTGCTGCGACTTGCAGGTCGACAACCGCTACGTCGCCGGCTCCGCCGACCGCGGCGACTGCTTCGCGCATTACGCCAATGGCCGCTTTACTCGGAAAGGGCCCCTGCCGCCGGCCAAGTCCGATGGCTGGCTGCGCTATGGCCTCTGGCGCGCCTTCGGCACGTCGCCGAAAATCTACCGCGAGAAAACGCTGGGCTTCGATCCGGGATTACTGGAATTGCCGCCGAATGTTTACCTGCACGGCTACTGGCAGTCCGAACGCTATTTCACCGACATCGCCGAGCAAATTCGCGCCGACCTCACCTTCACCACGCCGCTCGACGGCCCCAACGCCGATATGGCCGCGCGCATCGACGGGGCCGCCAATCCCGTCGCCCTCCACGTCCGGCGCGGCGATTACATCGCCACCGGCGCCTATGCCGCCATGACGCCCGACTTCTACCGCGCCGCCGCGCGCCACATCGCCGACACCACCGGCACCGACCCCACCTGCTTCGTCTTCTCCAACGATCCCGCCTGGGCCCGCAACAACCTCGCCCTGGGCTTCGAGACCGTGGTGGTCGACCTCAACGACGAGGCCACCGGCCATTTCGACCTGCACTTGCAGACCCTCTGCGCCCACAACGTGATCGCCAACTCCACCTTCTCGTGGTGGGCCGCCTGGCTGAACGTCAATTCGGACAAGATCGTCGTCGCCCCCAAAACCTGGTTCACCTCGCCCGCGCTCTGCAACCCCGACCTCATCCCCGACCGCTGGACACGTCTGTAGGGTGGGGTTCCACCCCACCTTCCCCCACAGGACGAAACCCTCTACACACCCCACATGACAATCACCCCCGATATCGCGCAGGCCACCTTCGTGCCCGAAATCGTGCACAAGCGTGATATCTTCTCGGAAACCATCTCCGGCCACCTCGACGGCCACCCCGATTTCCCGGTCGTCCTGCGCAAGCTCGACACCGTGCCGCTCTACGCCCGTCCCCTCTCGCGCTGGCTGGCCGCCAAGGAAACCCGCGGCCTCCGCGCCGTACAGGGCATCGAAGGCTGCCCAACGCTGATCCGCGCCGATCGCGTGGGCCTTTTGCGCAGCTGGACCCAAGGCACGCCCCTCCAACTCGCCAAGCCCACCGACCCGGAATGGTACCGAGACGCCAAGCGCCTGCTTCGCCAGATGCGCCGCGCCGGGGTCACGCATAACGACATCGCCAAACCCCAGAACTGGCTGATGACCCCCGACGGCCGCGCCGCCGTCATCGACTTCCAACTCGCCTCGGTCCACGCCCGCCGGGGCAAGCTCTTCCGCCTCAAGGCGCGCGAGGACCTGCGCCACCTGCTGAAACAGAAACGCGCCTACGCGCCGCATTTGCTGACGCCCTCCGAGCACCGCATGCTGGCGCAGAAATCCCTGCCCTCGCGCCTCTGGATGGCCACCGGCAAGCGGCTCTACAATTTCATCACAAGGCGGATCATGAACTGGTCCGACGGCGAAGGCACCGAGGACCGGCTGGAGCGTGACGGCCCCGCCCTGCGCAAGGCCCTGCTCCCCCATCCGCAGATCACCGACATCGCCCTCTGCACCTTCGCCCTGCCCGCCAAGGGCGTCGGCCTCTACGCCTTCGTCGAAACCCCGCTTACCGCGCCCGAGGTCACGAAACTGGCCCCCGCGCCAAAACCCGAACACATCCAGACCGTCGCGGCCCTCCCCCGCCACCCCGACGGCACCCCACGGCTCGACGCGCTCACGCTCATTGCCACCAACCGCCTGGATGAACTCGAACAGCTGCAGGCTGACGATCCCGATCTCGCCGCCACGCTGAGGCCTATCGTGGCGCACCGCCTCAACCTCACGGACCGCGTGCTGCGCGCCTGAGTTTCATTGTTCCAAAAATACTCATGACACGACCGCGCCACCGGCCGCAGCGCCCGCGTCAAAACGGCGCCTTCTGCCGAAACACCATCCCCGCCCCGCCATCCGGGTGCCGCAGCCGCAACTCCTCCGAATGCAGCATCAGCCGCTCGTGCTCCAGCGCCGCGCCCTCGGCATAGAACGGATCGCCCAAAATCGGATGCCCAAGGGCCCGCATATGCACACGCAGCTGATGGCTCCGCCCGGTCTTCGGCATCAACCGCATCCGGGTCTCGCCCTGCCCGTATCGCTGCACCCGCCAGTCCGTCACCGCCGCCTTGCCGGTCTCATGGCACACTTTCTGCCGGGGCCGGTTCGGCCAGTCCACGATCAACGGCAGGTCGACCGTCCCGGTCCGCTCTTCCACCCGGCCCCAGACCCGCGCGGTGTAGATCTTCTTCACCTGACGTTTCTCGAATTGCAGCCCAAGATGCCGCTGCGCGTGGGGCGTCAGGGCAAACACGATCACACCCGACGTGTCCCGGTCCAGCCGGTGCACCAGCAGAGCCATGGGAAACGCCTCCTGCACACGCGAAAGCAGGCAATCGGCCAGGTGCGGCCCCTTGCCCGGCACGCTCAACAGGCCGGACGGCTTGGCCACCACCAGGATCTCGTGATCCTCGTGCAGCACCTCCAGCGGCGTCGTCGGCGGGTCATACTCGGACATGGCCGCCGCATACACCAGCCCCGCCAGCCGCGCCAGCCCCGTCGCTGACCCGGGGCCTCCTGGCCCTTTTCCTCTGGCCAAAAATATCCCCGCCGGAGGCTCCACCACCTGCCGCGCGCGATGCGCCTCGTCCCCCTGCCGCTTCGACACGGCGGGGAGGGTGGGTGGGCGCCGTGTCGAAGCGGCAGGCGTCAACACATCCCTGAGCAGCGCAAGCGGATGCGCCTTCAGCGACAACCGCATCGAGACGTAATCCTCCACCACTTCCTCGCCCTGCGTCATCGCGGGGAGGTGAACGGCAGGCTCGAACACCGCCTCGCCCTCCATGTCCCCGGCGAAAAGCGGCAGCGCGGTTTTCCCAACCATCGCGTGGGTCTCCCACAGCGCCCCGCGCCGCGCCACGTCGATGCTGGCAAAGGCATCGGCCTCCGCCAGCCGCGTCATCACCTCGGGCGCCACCCCCGCCCGGCGCCATACGTCGCTCACCTCGCGATACCCGTTGCCCCGCGCCGCGGTGATCCAGTGGGCGTCCTCCTCGACCATCCCCTTGACCTGCCGGAACCCCAGCCGCAGGGCCAGCCCGCCTGCCTCATCCGGTTCCATCGCGTTGTCCCAGAAACTGGCGTTGATGCAAACCGGGCGCACCTCGACGCCATGTTCCCGCGCGTCCCGCACGATCTGCGCCGGCGCGTAGAACCCCATCGGCTGCGCGTTCAACAGCGCACAGGCGAATATCCCCGGATGGTGCCGCTTGACCCATGCACTGGCATAGACCAGCAGGGCAAAACTCGCCGCGTGGCTTTCGGGGAACCCATAGCTGCCGAACCCCTCGATCTGGCTGAAACACCGCTCGGCGAACTCCATGTCATAGCCATTGGCCCGCATACCGCGCAGAAACCGCGAGCGGAACGCGCTGATATTCCCGTGTTTCTTGAACGTCGCCAGCGACCGACGCAGCCTGTCCGCCTCGTCCGGCGTGAACCCGGCCCCGATGATGGCGATCTGCATCGCCTGCTCCTGGAAAAGCGGCACGCCCAGCGTCTTGCCCAGCACCCGACCCAGCTCATCGGATGGAAACTCCACCCTTTCCTCGCCATTCCGCCGCCGGATATAGGGATGCACCATGTCGCCCTGAATGGGCCCCGGCCGGATGATCGCCACCTCGATCACCAGGTCATAAAACGTGCGAGGGCGCATCCGGGGCAAAAAGTTCATCTGCGCCCGGCTTTCGACCTGAAACACTCCGATCGTGTCCGCCACGCACAGCATGTCGTACACCTTCGGGTCCTCCGGCGGCAGCGAGGCCAGCGTATGTTCCTGCCCGTGGTGCTGTTCGATCAGGTCGAACGCCTTGCGCAGGCAGCTCAGCATCCCCAGCGCTAGCACATCCACCTTCAGGATGCCCAGCGCGTCGATATCGTCCTTGTCCCAGCAGATGACCGTGCGGCCCTCCATCGTGGCGTTCTCGATCGGCACCAGCTCATCCAGCCGCCCCTCGGTGATGACAAACCCGCCCACATGCTGGCTCAGGTGCCGCGGAAACCCCTCGATCTCGCGCACCAGCTCCATCGTCTGGCGCAGTCGCCGGTCATCGGGGTCAAGCCCGATCTCGCGCATCCGCTCCCGCTCCACCGCGCCCGAGGTGGCAAAGAACCCCCATAACTGCGAGCTGAGCGCCCCCACCGTGTCCTGGCTCAGCCCCATCGCCGCACCGACCTCGCGGATGGCCCGCTTGCCGCGATAATGGATCACCGTCGCGCACAGCCCCGCGCGGTGCCGGCCATAGCGTTCGTAGATATGCTGGATCACCTCCTCGCGCCGCTCATGCTCGAAATCCACGTCGATGTCGGGCGGCTCGTTGCGTGCCTCGCTGACGAACCGCTCGAAGACCATCGTGCCGGTTTCCGGACTGACCGAGGTCACGCCCAGGCAATAGCACACCACCGAATTGGCCGCCGACCCGCGCCCCTGGCACAGGATCCCGCGCGACCGGGCAAAGGCCACCACGTCGCGCACCGTCAGGAAATAGGGCTCGTATTTCAGCTTGGCGATCAGGCTCAGCTCGTGCTCGATCATCCCCCGCACCCGCTCCGGCGCGCCGTCGGGATAGCGCCAGCGCAGCCCTTCCATCGCCAGCCGCCGCAGCCTTTGCGCCGCCGTTTCCCCCTGCGACACCTCGCTGGGATACTCGTACCGCAGCTCGTCCAGCGAGAACCGCAGCCGCGCCGCCACCTCCCCCGTGCGCCGCACCGCCGCCTCGTGGCCTGAAAACAGCCGCAGCATCTCCGCCTCGGACCGCAGCCGCTGCTCGCCATTGGCCAACGCATCCCGGCCCAGCGCGTCCACCCGCCGCCCCTGCCTTATCGCGGTCAGCACATCCGCCAGCCGCCGCCGCCGCGCGTGATGCATCGCGGGCAGGGCCGAAGCCACCGTTTCCAGCCCAAGCTCCCCTGCCAGCGCGGCCAACCGGCCAAATCGCGCCCGGTCCTGCCCGTCATAGCGCGGCGCCATCAGCAGGTAACACTGCCCACCAACACCCTTCACCAGCCGCCCCGCATGACGCTTCCAGTCCCGCAACGCCCCCTCGGGCGGATGCAGCAACAGCACGATGTCCTCCATCCCCTCCAACAGGTTCTCCAGCCGCAGGTCGCATTCCCCCTTCTCGACCCGCAGCCGCCCGGCACTGATCAACCGGCTCAGCCGCCCCCAGCCTTGCCGCGTCTCGGGCAGGGCGGTCAGCACCAGCCCCTCGCGCAGCACCAGACGCGCGGCGGGATAGAAGCGCGGCACATGGGCCCACTCGGGCGCGCGCGGCTCCGGCGCGGGCGGGCCTATGGGACCGTCCCGCGCCTCGATCCGCTGTCGCTCGGCCACTAGCCGTGCAATCTCGCGCACCGCCGCATGGGCGCGCACCACGCCGGCGACCGAGTTCGCGTCGGCGATGGCCAGCCCCGCCAGCCTCAGCTCCGCCGCCCGCGCCACGTATTCCTCGGCGTGCGACGCCCCGGTCAGGAACGTGAAGTTGGACGTGATCGACAGCTCGGTGAACATGGCAGGCCCCATGATATTCACCTTTTGTTCTCATTTCGAGTCCGAATCGTAGGGTGGGTGAAAACCCACGCGCGCACCTTCAATCATGCCGCGCGGCCCCACTCAACCCGTCCCGGACCCGATCCGGGACCTCGTAGGGTGGGTGACAACCCACGCGTCCCCCCTCACTTGGGCGGCACACACTCCAACCCACCCATGCAGGTCTCCACCTGCTTGACCTGCTCCGCCGACGGCTCCGGGAACGCCCAGCTGCCGCAGGGGTCGGCCACCATCACCAACTTCCGCCCGTGCTTTTCAAGAAACGCAAGGTACTCCACCCCCGATTGCGCCCCGCCACACCAAGGCCCGAAACAGTTGACTTCCAGCGTGATGTCCCGCGCAAACGGCGTCGTGAACCCCGCCCGCGACAGCGATGTCCCCTCCAGCCGCGCCGGAATGGTCACCACCCGCCGATCCTGGTTCGTGCCGTCATTCTCCGGCAACCGCGCCTCGTCGAACCGCAATTCGCCCGTCACGACCACATAGGCCTGCTCCGCCTCCGACGCCTGGCCGTAGGTCCGCGCCACGTCCGGCCGCATGCACGACAGCGCCACCGCCGGCCCTGCGGCCAGGACAAAGGCCATACTTGTCAAAATCCGTTTCACAGCTTGTCTCCAAACGACTCCAGAACCCTTGTATAAACCGACCGCTTGAACGGCACGATCGCCCCCACCACCTCGTCCGGCGAAATCCATTTCCACCTGGAAAACTCCGCCGGCGGCAGGGTGATGTCCACATCCGCATCGGTCCCGTGAAACCGCATCAGGAACCATTTCTGCTCCTGCCCCCGGTACCGCGCCTTCCACAGCTTGGGCACCAGCTCATGCGGCAGATCGTAGGGAATCCACTCCGGCGTCTCCGCCTCCACCGTCACCAGGTCGGCCTTCACCCCGGTCTCTTCCCACAGCTCCCGCAGGGCCGCGTCGCGCGGGTCCTCGCCCTCGTCGATCCCGCCCTGCGGCATCTGCCAGGCGTCATACTCGCTGTCGATCCGCTGGCCGACGAAAACCTTGCCGTCCCCGTTGACCAGCATCACGCCCGCGCAGGGCCGATAGGGCAGTTTCTCGATCTCTTCCGGTGTCATGCCGCCAGCCCCCGTCCTTTCAACAACGCCTCGACGCCGGGCATCCGCCCCCGGAAGGCCAGGTACAACTCCTCCGCCTCGCGCGAGCCACCCATCGACAGGATGTTCTCCTCCAGCGCCTTCGCCTTCTCGGCATCGAACGCCCCGCCCGCCTCCTCGAAGGCTGCAAAGGCGTCGGCATCCATCACTTCGGACCACATGTAGCTGTAATAGCCGCTCGAATACCCGTCGCCACTGAACACATGCGCGAAATGCGGCGTCGCGTGGCGCATCCGGATCGCGTGCGGCATCCCCATCTCCGCCAGCACCTCGGCCTGTTTCGCCATCGGATCGTCGGGCGCCTCCCCCTCGTGAAAGGCCAGATCCACCATGGCCGACGCCACGTATTCCACCGTCTGGAAGCCCATGTCATAGGTGGCAGCGCCCAGCACCTTGTCCAGCATCTCCTGCGGCATCGGCTCGCCCGTCTCGGCATGGGTCGCGAACTCCGACAGCACCTCCGGCACCTCCAGCCAGTGTTCATAAAGCTGGCTCGGCAACTCCACGAAATCCCGCGCCACGGACGTGCCCGAAATGCTCTCATACGTCACGTCCGACAGCATCTGGTGCAGCGCATGCCCGAACTCGTGAAACAGCGTCCGCGCATCGTCATAGCTCAACAGCGCCGGATCGCCCTTGGCGAAATTGCACACGTTGATCACCACCGGCCCCTTCACATCGGGAAACTTCCGCTGGCCCCGCATCGCCGAACACCACGCGCCCGACCGCTTCGACCCACGCGCAAAGTAATCCCCGATGAACACAGCCACATGACGCCCCTCCCGCGTCACCTCCCATGCCCGGCAATCGGGATGGTATAACGGCACGTCCAGCCGCTTGAACTCCAGCCCGAACAGCCGATGCGCACAGGCAAACGCCGCCTCGATCATCCGGTCCAGCTGCAGATACGGCTTCAGCGCGGTCTCATCCAGATCATGCTCGATCTTGCGCCGCTTCTCCGAATAGTACCGCCAGTCCCAAGGCTCCAAAGGCCCGTTCACACCGTCCTCGCGCATCATCTCCGTCAGCACCTCGGCATCCGCCTCCGCCTGCGCGCGGGCCGGGCCCCAGACATCCATCAACAGACCGCGCACCGCCTCGGGCGTCTTGGCCATCTCGGTCTCCAGCTTGAATGCCGCGAAACTCTCGTATCCCAGCAACTTCGCCCGCTCCTCGCGCAGCTTCAGCACCTCTGCGGCAATATCCCGGTTGTCCGTCTCGCCCCCATTGGCCCCGCGCGAGGTCCACGCCTCATACGCCTTTTCCCGCAAATCCCTGCGCGGGGAGAACTGCAAAAACGGCACGATCAAGGACCGCGACAAGGTAATCACCGGCCCCGCCGCCCCCTTCTCCTCACCCGCCGCCCGGGCCGAGCGCACCACGAAGTCCGGCAGCCCTTCCAGGTCGGCCTCGTTCAACTCCATGTACCACCCCGCCTCGTCCTTCAGCAGGTTCTGCGTGAACGCCGTACCCAGCTCCGCCAGCCGCGCGCGGATCTCGCGCATCCGCGCGTCCGCCGCACCTTCCAGCCCGGCCCCGGCCCGCCGAAACCCGCGATGCGTCAGCATCAGCACCCGCTCCTGCTCCTCGGTCAGCCCAAGGCTCTCGCGATCCTCCCAAAGCGTCGCAATACGCTGGTAGAGCGCCTTGTTGCCGTAAATCTCCGACGAATACGCGGCCAGCTTCGGGCTGAACTCCCGCTGCAGTTCCTGCCGCTTGTCATTGCTGTCCGCCCCTGCCACGGTGAAGAACACAGACAACACCTTGTCCAAATTCTTTCCCGCCACTTCCAGCGCCTCGACCGTGTTGGCAAATGTCGGCGGCTCCGGATTGTCGGCAATCGCAGCGATCTCGCCCCGCGCCTCCTCCAAGGCGGCCTCGAACGCCGGGGCGAAATCCTCGTCCGACACCTTGTCGAACGGCGCCATCCCGAACGGCGCCTTCCACTCACTCAACAGCGGATTGGTCATCTTGCTCTCCTCTTTGGCCGCAAACCGGGCAATCCGCCCGACGGCTCAGTGTTATCTTCCGGCTCTCTCCATATAGAGCGTCATAGATCAGCATTTCACCCCGCAGCGCCGCCCCCGCCTGCGCGATCACCTTCACGGCCTCCACTGCCATCATCGACCCCACGACACCCGGCAACGGCCCAAGCACGCCGGCTTCCGCACAACTCGGCGCCAGCCCCGGAGCCGGGGCTTCGGGGAAAATGCACTGGTAACACGGCGCGCCACGCGCGGGATCGAACACGCTCACCTGACCCTCCCACTGCGACAATGCACCTGAAATCAACGGCTTGCCCTGCGCCACCGCCACCCGATTGGCCAGATAGCGGGTGTCGAAATTGTCCGTCCCGTCCAACACAAGATCATACTCGGCAAACAAATCCGCCGCGATCTCCTCGCTCAACCGCCGCTCGTAGGGGCGCATCTCCACATAGGGGTTCACATCCCGCGCCGCCTGCGCCGCCGAATGCACCTTGGGCATGTCGATCCGAGCATCCGTATGGATCACCTGCCGCTGCAGATTGGTCGCATCCACCACGTCATCGTCGATCACCCCGATCCGGCCCACGCCCGCCGCCGCCAGGTACAATATCGCGGGCGAGCCCAGCCCCCCGGCCCCGATCACCAGAACCTTCGCTTCCTTCAGCGCCTTCTGCCCCGGCCCGCCGATCTCGCGCAGCACGATATGCCGCGCGTAGCGTTCCAGCTCGGTCGGCGCGAACAGCCCTTTCGGCTTTTCCGGCTCCGGCGCCGCCACCCGGCCCCGCAACCGCCGCAACACCTGGCGATAGGCCAGCACCAGCGCCACCGCTCCGGCCAGCAGAAGCCACGGCGCCACCGTGCCGCCGGTCGCCTCGCGCAACCCGTTCCCATCGGGCAGCACCAGTTGGGTCAGCACCACGAACGCCCAAAGGATCGCAATCATCATCCAGCGCTGCCGCCGCGGCGCGCCCATCCACGCCCCCAGCCCCCAGATAGCACCCGCCAGCACAAGCACCAACAGCATCAGCTCGCCCCCGTGGACCCGAAACCGCCCGCCCCGCGCGCGGTGTCCTCAAGGCGCTCCACCAAATCGAATTCCGCCTGAGCCACCGGCGCAACCACCATCTGCGCGATCCGCATCCCGTGTTCCACCGTGAACGGCGCATCCCCTGCATTCATCACGATCACCCCCAACGGCCCGCGATAATCACTGTCGATCGTGCCGGGGCTGTTGGGCAACGTGATCCCATGCTTCAACGCCAGCCCGGAGCGCGGCCGCAGCTGCACCTCGTACCCGTCCGGAATCGCCAGCCGCAACCCTGTCGGCACCAGCGCCCGCCCACCCGGCGCGATCACCACCGCGCCCCGGTCGGGCAGGTTGGCGCGCAGGTCCGCTCCCGCCGCCCCCGCTGTCTCATAGCGCGGCAGGCCCAACTCACGGTCCGCGCCCTCGTCCCACATCACCGAAATGCTCACCATGCGCCGGTTCTTCCCGCTTTTCCTCTGGCCATAAATATCCTCGCCGAAGGCATTAAACTCTTCCGGCGCACCATCCGGTCTCAGCCCAGCGCCGCCGCGATGCGCTCCGCCAGCCGCCGCGCCACGTCCACCTTCGACATGCGCGGCCACGCCTCGGCCCCGTCTGCCGTGATCAGCGTCACCGCGTTCTCGGTGCCGCCCATGATCCCCGTCGCCGGGCTCACGTCATTGGCCACGATCCAGTCACACCCCTTCCGCGCCCGCTTGGCCGTGGCATGATCCACCACGTCATCTGTCTCGGCGGCAAAGCCCACCACCAGCGGGGGCCGTCCGGCCTCCATCCGGCTGACCGTGGCCAGGATGTCGGGGTTCTCGGCAAACTCCAGCACCGGCAACTCGCCACCTTCCTTCTTGATCTTGCGCGCCCCGGCACTCGCCACACGCCAATCCGCCACGGCGGCGGCAAAGACGCCTGCATCGGCGGGAAGTGCTGCCTCGACCGCCTCCAGCATCTCCTGCGCGGTCTCGACGGCCACGACCTCCACCCCCTCTGGCGGCGGCACATCCGCCGGTCCGGTGACGAAAACCACCTCCGCCCCCGCGCCCGCCAGCGCCCTGGCAATCGCCGTGCCCTGCGCACCGGACGAGCGGTTGGCGATGTACCGCACCGGGTCGATCGGCTCATGCGTCGGCCCCGAGGTCACCACGATCCGCTTGCCCGCCAAAGGCCCGGCCGCAAGCCGCGCCTCCACCGCCGCCACGATCTCCAGCGGCTCGGACATCCGCCCCGGCCCGTGCTCGCCACAGGCCATGTCGCCCGCGTTCGGCCCGACAAATCCGATCCCGTCGCCTTTGAGGGTCGCGATATTCCTTTGCGTCGCCGCATGCTCCCACATCCGCACGTTCATCGCCGGCGCCAGCAGCACCTCCGTATCCGTCGCCAGCAGCAGCGTCGACGCCAGGTCGTCCGCCTGCCCCGTCGCCATCTTCGCCATCAAATCCGCCGTCGCCGGGGCCACCACGATCAGGTCCGCGCTGCGGCTCAGCTCGATATGCCCCATTTCGGCCTCGTCGGTCAGGTCGAAAAGGTCCCGGAACACCTTCGTCCCCGCCAGCGCCGACACCGACAGCGGCGTCACGAACTCCGCGCCGGCCTTCGTCAGAACCGGCGTCACCGCGGCACCGCGCTCGCGCAGCCGCCGGATCAGGTCCAGCGCCTTGTAGGCCGCGATCCCGCCCCCGATGATCAGCAAAATTCGTTTTCCGGCCAGCATGCGAAGGCTCCCTTCAGTCTCGGCCAGACACTATGCCCGGACCCCGCACGGCACAAGGCCCGCCACCCGGACAAGAAAAAACGCTGCCGCACCCCGCGACAGCGTCAATTCTCGTCTCTCGAACCCTGTCGAGCGGCTCAGGCCAGCAGGCTCTGCACCTCGCCGCCCTGCTTCTCCAGGTACCGGCGCATCTTCTGGAACGCCGCCGCCTCGATCTGGCGCACGCGCTCCTTCGACAGGCTCAGCTCCTCGCCCAGGCTCTCCAGCGTCCGCGCCTCGTCCTTCAGCTTGCGCTGCACGACGATGAACCGCTCGCGCTCGTTGAGCTTGGACATCGCGCTGCCCAGCCAGTTGCGCAGCGCGCCCCGGTCGTGGTCTTCCTCGACCAGTTCGTCACCGCGCTTGCCGTCATCCTCGATCGTGTCGATCCACTCGCGGCCCTCGTCCTCGGTCGATTGCGTCGCGTTCAGCGAGAAATCCGTGCCCGACAGCCGGCCTTCCATCATCTCCACGTCGCGCAGCGGCACACCCACCTCGATGGCGATCATCTCGCGCATCTGGTGGCGGTCCAGCGTCTCGCCCTTGGCCATGGATTCGCGTTCCAGCCGGGCCTGAACCCGCCGCATGTTGAAGAACAGCGACTTCTGGCTGCTGGTCGACCCGGTCCGCACCATCGACCAGTTGCGCATCACGTAATCCTGGATGCTGGCCTTGATCCACCACACCGCATATGTCGAGAACCGCACGCCGCGGTCGGGGTCGAACTTGTCCGCCGCCTTCATCAGCCCAAGGCCCGCCTCCTGGATCAGGTCGTTCATCGGCGCGCCATAGCGCCTGTATTTCGAGGCCATCGAAATCGCCAGCCGCATGTAGGCGGTGATCAGCCGGTGCAGCGCCGCCTCGTCCCGCTGGTCGCGCCAGGCATAGGCCAATGTCAGTTCGGTCTCGGCGTCAAGCAGTTCGGCCTTCATCGCCGCGCGTGACATGTTTGTGCTGAAATTGCCATCCAAGGCCATGGTGAAATACTCCCGGTCGCGGTTCAAAGCAGCTTTTTCGCAGTCTTTGGTGGTGGTACGCACGATCCCAACGCGCGGATCACGAAAAGGATGCAAAAAAATGTTGCCAGGAGTCACTATCGTCTTAGGGAGCATCGGATCCGGCAAGACGATCCTTGCCGAAGAGCTGGTCCTCGGCACCGGCCGCACACCCGTCGCGCTGGTGACCACACCTCCTGACGACACCGGGATCCAGGCCACGCTCGCCCGGCGTCAGGCGTCGCCGCACATCGCCTGGCACACCCGGCACGAACCGCTCGATATCGGCCGCGCCCTCGCCGGGATCAGCGGCGACAGCGCCGTTCTCGTCGATGCGCTGCCGCTCTGGCTGGCCAACCGGGCCGAGGCCGGCCACGACCTGGCCGAGCCCGAAGCAGAGCTCATGGCCGGCCTTGCCCTCTGCGCCGCGCCCGTGGTGATGATCACCCGCGCGCCCGAAATCTGCGAAGACGCCACGCTGCGCACCGCCCGCGGACGGCTGAACATGAAACTCGCCGCCACGGCGGGGCTCGTGGTCAATGTCACCGCCGGCCTGCCGCAGGTGCTCAAGGGCAGCCTGCCGTGAAAACCCGGCTGTTCTGGGTCCGCCACGGCCCGACCCATGCCAGGGGCCTCGTCGGCTAGGCCGACCTGCCCGCCGATCTCTCCGACACAGCCCGTGTCGCCCGCCTCGACGCGCACCTGCCGCGGCGGGCCATGCTCGTCTCCTCCGATCTCTCCCGCGCCGTCGTCACCGCCGACGCGCTGGCGAGGGGCCGCACGCGCCTGCCCCACGATCCCGCCCTGCGAGAACTTCACTTCGGCGACTGGGATCTCAAGGCCCCCGACGACATCGACGACCAGGCCAGCTACCAGGCGTTCTGGGATCGGCGAGGTGCGCCCGCCCTCGGGCGAAACCTGGCCCGAGCTTGCCGCCCGCGCGGGTGCGGCGACCGATGCGCTCATCGCCGCCCATCCCGGTACGGACCTCGTGATCGTCGCCCAACTCGGCGTCATCCTGACCCAGGTCCAGCGCGCCCGCGACCTCACCGCGACCGAGGCGTTCGACCACGATACCGCCCCCCTCTCGGTGACCAAACTTCACCACCCCCCCCGGGTGGCACGTGGCGGGCATGAATCACACCCCGTGATGCACACCCGCACAAATGATCGCTTTGCGCAGTCCCGCCCCCGGCCTAACGTCGCGCCATGATATACGATCTCTTCATCGGCGACCGGACCTTCTCAAGCTGGTCCCTGCGCGGCTGGCTCATGCTGGAAAAATTCGGCCTGCCGCACCGCACGCACATGGTCGGGCTCTATGACGGCACCATGGCCGACGACCTCAAGGATCTCGCCCCCGCCCGGCTCGTGCCGGTGATGCGCGATGCCGACGGAATCGTCATCTTCGACAGCCTCGCCATGGCCGAAACCCTGGCCGAGCGCCACCTCGACGCCGGCCTCTGGCCGTCCGACCCCACCGCCCGCGCCCTCGCCCGCTCGATCACCGCGGAAATGCATTCCGGCTTCTCCGCCCTGCGCACCGACTGCCCAATGCAGCTCCGGCACCAATGGCAGGGCTTCACGCCATCAGATGCGGTCAAGGCCGATCTCTCCCGCATCGAAACCCTCTGGTCTCTGGCCCGTACCCGCCACGGCGCGGGCGGCCCCTGGCTCTTCGGGCGCTACAGCCTCGCCGACGCCTTCTATGCGCCCGTCGCTGCCCGCATCGCCGGCTACGCGCTGCCCGTGGACGCCACCGCTCAGGCCTATGTCGACACCACCCTCGCCGACACCGCCTTCCGCCAGTGGCGCGCGCTCGGTCTCACGAAATCCTACGACCCTGTCCCGTACGACCGGCCGCTCGACCATTCCGACTGGCCCGGCCCGGCCCCCGTCAAGGCCCGCGCCGTCACCGACGGCACATCCGAAAACAGCACCTGCCCCTATTCCGGCAAAGCCCCTACGCATCTGATGGAAACCGGCGGGCGGATCTTCGGCTTCTGCAACGCTACCTGCCGCGACAAGACGGTGGCCGACCCCGAGGCCTGGCCCGCCTTCACCGCCCTGCGCGACGCCACGACCTGACCCGCCTCTTCCTCTGGCCATAAATATCCCCGCCGGAGGCTCCGACGACTGCCAAAAGCGCGATCTCAAAGTTGGTTAACCTTTCCTAAACCACTCCCGGGCTATCCGTTAACCATTCTCAAGGGAACGGAGTCCCCCATGGTCGCCCGCGCCTATACCGTCGCCTTCGAGGGCGTCGAGGCCCGCCAGGTCGAGGTGCAATGCGCCGTCACCCCCGGCGTCCCGGCCTTTTCTCTCGTGGGCCTGCCCGACAAGGCCGTGTCCGAGGCCCGCGACCGCGTCCGCACCGCGCTTTCCTCCATGGCCATCGCGCTCCCCTCCAAGCGCATCACCATCAACCTCTCGCCCGCCGACATGCCCAAGGAGGGCAGCCATTTCGACCTGCCCATCGCTCTCGCCCTGCTCGCCGCGCTGGAAATCATCCCCCCGACGCCGTCGAAGGCACGTGCAGCTTGGGCGAACTCTCCCTCGACGGCTCCCTCATCCCCGTCATCGGCGCGCTCCCCGCCGCCATGGCCGCCGCCGAGGAAGAGCGCACGCTCCTCTGCCCCAAGGGCTCGGGCGCCGAGGCCGCCTGGGTCGGCGCCACCCAGGTCATCGGCGCCGCCACCCTCGCCGACGTCGTGCGCCACTACACCGGCCAGTCCCCCTTGCCCCCGGCGGAGCCCGGGGAGGTCACGGCGGACGCCTCGGGCCGCGACCTGCGCGACGTCAAGGGCCAGGAACGGGCCAAACGCGCGCTGGAAATCGCCGCCGCGGGCCGCCATCACCTGATGATGGTCGGCACGCCCGGCTCCGGCAAATCCATGTTGGCGGCGCGCCTGCCCGGCATCCTGCCGCCCCTCACCGCGCCCGAGGCGCTGGAAACCTCGATGATCCACTCCCTCGCGGGCCTCCTGACCGAGGGCGGCATCAACCGCACGCGCCCCTTCCGCGAGCCGCACCACACCGCCTCCATGGCCGCCATCGTCGGCGGCGGGCGCAGGGCGGGCCCGGGCGAGATCAGCCTTGCCCATAACGGCGTGCTCTTCATGGACGAGTTTCCCGAATATCCCCGCGCCGTGCTCGAAACCCTGCGCCAGCCGATCGAGACCGGCGAGGTCGTGGTGGCCCGCGCCAACGCCCATGTCCGCTATCCCTGCCGCTTCCTGCTGGTCGCTGCCGCCAACCCCTGCAAATGCGGCTACCTGCCCGACCCGGCCCGCGCCTGCGCCCGCGTGCCCCAGTGCGGAGAGGATTACATGTCCCGCATCTCCGGCCCTCTCATGGACCGCTTCGACCTGCGCATCGAGGTCCCCCCGGTCAGCTTCACCGATCTCGACCTGCCCCCTCCGGGCGACAGCTCAGCCCAGGTGGCCGAGCGGGTCGCAACGGCAAGGGCGGTGCAGCAGGCGCGCTTTGCCGACCGGCCCGACATGCGCCTCAATGCCGATGCCGAAGGCGAGGCCCTGGAAGAGATCGCGACCCCCGACAGCGAAGGCCGCGCATTGCTGGGTACCGTGGCCGAACGCATGGGGCTGACGGCGCGCGGCTACCACCGCGTCCTGCGCGTCGCCCGCACCATTGCCGATCTCGACGGCGCGGACGGCGTCCGCCGCCCCCACGTGGCCGAAGCCGTCAGCTACCGCCTCACGACGATGAAAGAGACCTGATCCAGTCCCCCAGGTCCGCCAGCGTCTCGCGCCCCTCGGGCAGCATGTTGTGGAAAAGCGGCCAGACATGCGGCAGGTCGTGCTCCACCACCTCGGTCACGTCCACGCCCGCCGCCCGCAAATGCGCCGCCATGCGGACCGTGTCGTCGCGCAGCGCCTCGGTATCGCCCACCCCGATCCACACCGGCGCCGCGCCGCCGAAATCGGCAAAAAGCGGCGAGACGCGCGGGTCCTTCGGGTCCGTGTCGCCAAGATACCACTCGCACATCTCCTCGGCCCGCTCGATCGGCAGCACCACCTCGCTCTCGGCGTTCTCGCGGATGCTGTCGCCCGAAAAGGTCAGGTCCGTGAGCGGCGACAGGGCGATACAGCCCCTGGGCTGCGTCAGGCCCTCCCGCGTGATCTCCGCCAGCACCGCCAGCGCCAGGCATCCCCCCGCGCTGTCGCCCGCCAGCACCACGCCGCCGGGCCGGTCCACCACCGCGCGGTAGGCCGCCATGCAATCGTCGAACGCCCCCGGAAAGGGTGTCTCCGGCGCCAGCCGGTACTGCACCAGCGCCGCCGGCGCCCGCGCCTCGCGCGACAGCACCGCCAGCATCTTGCGATAGACCCGCGGACTGCCGAACACGAACCCGCCACCGTGGAAATACAGGATCAGCGGCCCGTCCTCGCGCCCCACGCCCAAGGCCCAGGTACACAGCACCGGCACATCGCCCAGTTCATCCTCGGCCACCGAGGTGCCGCGCGGCGCGTGGAACAGAAACTTCGCCTTGGTCTCGAAGGACCTGCGCGCCTTGGCGACCGTGGCCTTGCGCAAATGCGGCTTCTCGGTCAGCCGCAGCCACCGGTTCAACAGTGGCCGCATCACGCTCATGCGCGTTTCGCCTCGATCGCGTCCCAGATCCTGCGCGCCACATTGATCCCGTCGAACCGCTCCAGCTCCTGGATACCAGTGGGCGAGGTCACGTTGATCTCGGTCAGGTACTGCCCGATCACGTCGATTCCCACGAAGATCTGCCCCGCCTCGCGCAGGCGCGGGCCGATGATGGCGCAAATCTCGCGGTCCCGGTCGCTCAACGCCACCTTCTCGGGCCGTCCGCCCACATGCATGTTCGACCGCACCTCGCCCTTGCCGGGCAGGCGGTTGATCGCCCCCACCGGCTCGCCATCCACCAGGATCACGCGCTTGTCGCCATCCTTGATCTCGGGCAGGTATTTCTGGACGATCAGCGGCTCGCGGCTGAACCCGCTGAACATCTCGTGCAGGCTCGAAAGGTTCCGGTCGCTCTCGGGCAGGTGAAAGACGCCCGCCCCCCCGTTGCCGTAAAGCGGTTTCAGGATCACGTCGCCATGCTCGGCCTTGAAGGCGCGGATGGTATCCAGATCGCGCGCAATCGCCGTGGGCGGCATCAGCTCGGGAAAATCGAGAATCAACAGCTTTTCCGGAAAGTTCCGCACCCAGAACGGGTCATTCACCACCAGGGTCGTGTCCCGCACCCGCTCCAGCAGATGCGTCGTGGTGATATAGAACATGTCGAACGGCGGATCCTGGCGCAGCCACACCACGTCGAACTCCGACAGGTCCGCCACCCGCGCCTCGCCCAGGCTGAAATGATCGCCCTTCACCCGCTGCACCGTCAGCGGCCAGCCCTGCGCGATGATCCGTCCACGGTCATAGGCCAGCTTGTCGGGCGTATAGTAGAACAGCTCATGCCCCCGCGCCTGCGCCTCCTCGGCCAGGCGAAAGCTGCTGTCCCCGTCAATGTCGATCCCGCCGATCGGATCCATCTGAAAGGCGATTTTCATGGGCCGTCCCCGTCTTGTGGTGCCCTCTACATGGGCCAAGCACCGACAGGGATCAATTCAGAAATGACCGAACGCGTTTTCCATCACCGTCACGACGCCCTGACCGTCAACCACCGCCAGGTCGAAACGCACCTCGCTCAACTGTCCATCCGGTGTCTGCCCCAGGTATTCCGACGCCGCCACATGGATGCGCTGCATCTGCGCCGGTCGCAGCAGCGCCATAGCGCTGTCGACGGTGTCCGACGCCTTGACCTCGCAAAACACGTAGACGCCCCTGTCGAGAAAGATCAGGTCGATCTCACCGCCCTGGCCCCGCCATCGCGTTTCCAGCAGGTCGGCCCCGCGACGATCATAGTCCAGCGCCAAGGATTTCTCGGCGGCCGCGCCCTTGTGATAGGCCAGTGCGCCGCGTGCCGCACGCCCGCGCAGGATGGTGTCGCATGTCATTCCGATTCGCCTTGTCTATACCTTGCCCCGGCATTTCACACCAAAACACCTAATTTTCGCCTAACGCCTCCAGTTCCAGCGCCCGCTGATACACGACCCGCCGTTTCAGCCCCAGCCGCGCCGCCACCGTATCCGCCGCATCCCGCACGCTCTGCGTCTCCAACGCCGCGCTCAGCGCCGTGTCGAGGTCTTCCGCCGTGCCTGCCTCGGCCGTTCCGCGTTCGATCACCACGACGATCTCGCCCTTGACCGCCTGTGCTTCCAGCCCCGCGGCCAACTCGCCCAGCGTCCCGCGCAGCACCTCTTCGAACTTCTTCGTCAATTCCCGGCACACCGCCGCCTGCCGCCCCTCGCCCAGAACCTCCGCCGCGTCGTGCAGCATCGCCGCCACCCGCTTGGGCGATTCGTAGAACACCAGCGTTCCGGGCACGCCCGCCACCTCCCGAAGTGCGGATTTCCGCTTGGATCCGCCCGACGGCAGGAAACCCGCGAAAAAGAACCGGTCGGTCGGCAACCCCGCCACCGTCAGCGCCGTCACGACCGCCGACGGCCCCGGCGCCGAGATCAGCGCGTGCCCCTCGGCCACCGCAGCGCGGGCCAGATCATAGCCCGGATCGGCCACCATCGGCGTGCCGGCCTCGGACGCGTAAACCACTGATTTGCCCTGCCCAAGCGCCGCCATCAGGCGCGGGCGGGCGCGGTCGCCGTTGTGATCGTGGTAGGACACCAGCGGCCTGTCGTTCAGCTTGACCCCGTGGATTTCCATCAGCCGCCGCAGGCTGCGCGTGTCCTCCGCGGCCAGCATGTCGGCGCTGGCCAGTATGTCGAGGGTCCGCAGCGTGATGTCCCGCGCCGCGCCAATGGGCGTCGCCACAAGGTACAGCCCGGGCGCAAGGCTCTGCCTGTCGGGATTCATCACTGGACCCGCCTCTCTGGACGTCTATTATCGTGGCCAACTGCGCCGTCCGGCCGGACTGCGCGAAAGAAGGAGTTCATACCCGATGTTTGCCGTTTTCGATGCTGTCCGCAAGCCGTTCCACCGACTTGCCCTTCTGGCCACCGTCCTGGTCCTCGCCGCCTGCGATGCCGGGATCCCCGTGGTCGGCGGCGACAGCGGCCAGCGGATCGACCCCGGCGCCGCCGTCCCGGTTGCCTTGCTGGTGCCGCATGGCGCCGCCAACCCGAACGAACAGCAACTCGCCCGAGACCTCGAAAACGCCGCGCGCATGGCCGTGGCGGACCTGTCTGGCGTCAATATCGACCTGCGCGTCTATGGCACCGCCGGCAACGCGGGCAAGGCTCAGCAGGCCGCACTCAATGCCGCCGCCGACGGCGCCAAGATCATCGTCGGCCCCCTGCACGCCGAATCCGCCAACGCGGTCGCCGTCGCCATGGCGCCCAAGAACATCAACGTGCTGGCCTTCTCCAACAATCCCACCATCGCGGGCGGCAACCTGCTGGTCCTCGGCCAGACCTTCCAGGACACCGCCAACCGCCTCACCGGCTATGCGGTCAGCCAGGGCAAGCGCCGCATCATGACCGTGCATTCGCGCAACCTCGCCGGAGAGCTGGGCCGCGACGCCATCGCCCAGGCCATCCGTGCCAACGGTGCCACATCGGCCGGCGTGGTGAACTACGAATTCTCGCAGGGCGGCGTCGTCGGCGCCGTGCCCGCGATCAAGCAAAACGCCCAGGCCAACAGCGCCGACGCGATCTTCCTTACCGCCAACGCCGCGGGCGCCCTGCCGCTGTTTTCCCAGATGCTGCCCGAGGCGGGGCTGTCGCCGGCTGAGATGCAGTATATCGGCCTCGCCCGCTGGGACGAGCCGGCCCAGACCCGCACCTTGCCGGGGGTCCAGGGCGGCTGGTTCGCCATCCCCGACCCGCAGCGCGCCAACCAGTTCGCCTCTCGCTTCCGGGCGGCCAACGGCAACGCGCCGCATGACCTTGCCGGCCTCAGCTATGACGCCATCGCCGCCATCGGCGCGCTGACCAGCTCGGGCCGGGCCGACGCCCTGTCGCGCTCCAGCCTGACGCAATCGTCGGGGTTCCAAGGCGTCAACGGCATCTTCCGCTTCCTGCCCAACGGCACGACGCAGCGCGGCCTCGCCGTGGCCACCATCCGCAACCAGCAGGTCGTGGTGCTGTCGCCCGCCCCTGCCAATTTCGGTCGCGCGGGGCTCTGATCCCGCGCCGCCGGCACACGCCATGAAGGACACGCTGACGCCGCCGGACGCGCTGATCTGCCCGGCCGAGGTCATTTTCGACCACGACACCGTCGAGGCCCGCATCGACGCCGCGCGCGAGACCGATCCCTCGGACACCGCCGCCCTGCGCCGCGAGGCGGTTGCGGCCATGACCGACGCGATGAAGGCCGGCCGCGCCGCCATCGCCGAGGCACTGCGCCATACACCGTTCGCCGCGCGCGAGGCGACCCGCGCCTATACCTGGCTCACCGACTGTGCCGTGATGACCGCGCTCCAGGTGGCCAGCCGCCACCTGCACCCCCTGCCCAACCCCACCGAATCCGAGCGACTGACCGTCTTTGCCGTGGGCGGCTACGGCCGGGGCGAGATGGCCCCCTTCTCGGACGTGGACCTGCTGTTTCTCACGCCGTACAAGATCACCCCCTGGGCCGAGAGCGTGATCGAAAGCACGCTCTACATGCTTTGGGACCTCAAGCTGAAGGTCGGCCACGCCAGCCGCACGATCCGCGAATGCATCCGCCTCGGGACCGACGATTTCACCATCCGCACGGCACTTCTGGAAAAGCGCCTGCTCTACGGCGACGACAGGCTGGCGGGCGACCTCGACCACCGCCTGCGCAACGATCTCTTCAAGGGCACCGAACGCGAATTCGTCGAGGCCAAGCTGGAGGAACGCGACGCCCGCCACGAAAAACAGGGCGAACGCTACATGGTCGAGCCCAACGTCAAGGAAGGCAAGGGCGGCCTGCGCGACCTGCAATCGCTGTTCTGGATTTCCAAGTACCTCTACCATGTCGATGACGTGTCCGATCTCGTTGGCCACGGCCTGTTTCTCGAGGACGAGTTCGAAACCTTCCTCAAGGCCGAGAACTTTCTCTGGGCCACCCGCTGTCACCTGCACCTCGTCACCAATCGCGCGACCGAGCAGCTCACCTTCGATCTCCAGGTCGAGGTGGCCGAGCGCATGGGCTACAAGGACCGCGCCGGGCGCCGCGCGGTCGAGGTGTTCATGCAGGAGTATTTCCGCCACGCCACCGCCGTGGGCGACCTCACGCGCATCTTCCTGACCAAGCTGGAAGCTGCGCATGTGAAGTCAGAGCCGCTGCTGCAACGCCTTTTCACCCGCAAGCGCAAGCTCAAGGACGGCTACAAGGAGGTCCATGGCCGGCTGGCCATCGTGAATGAAAATGCTTTCCTGTCCGACCCGCTCAATATCCTGCGCGTGTTCGAGGAGGGCCTGCGCACCGGGCTGCTGATCCACCCCGACGCCATGCGGCTGGTCACCGCCAATCTCGAGCTCATCAACGACGACTTCCGCGAAAGCCCCGAGGCCCGCAAGCTCTTCCTCGGCCTGCTGCTGAAGCACGGCAACCCGGAACGCGCGCTGCGCCGGATGAACGAGCTTGGCGTGCTTTCCGCCTTCCTCCCCGAGTTCGAGCCCATTCGCGCCATGATGCAGTTCAACATGTATCACAGCTACACGGTGGACGAGCACACCATCCAATGCGTAAGCCAGCTGTCCAGGATCGAGCGCAAGGAACTGACCGAGGACCTGCCCATCGCCTCCTCGATCCTTGATGCCGGCGTGAACCGCAAGGTGCTCTACGTCGCCATGCTGCTGCACGACATCGGCAAGGGCCGGGACGAGGATCACTCGATCCTCGGCGCCCGGATCGCCCGCCGCGTCGCGCCTCGGCTGGGCCTGAAACCCAAGGAGGTCGACACGGTGGAATGGCTGGTGCGCTATCACCTGCTGATGTCCGACATGGCCCAGAAACGCGACATTGCCGACCCGCGCACCGTGCGCGACTTCGCCAAGGCCGTGCAGACCCGTGAACGGCTCGATCTTCTGTGCGTCCTGACCGTCTGCGACATCCGCGGCGTCGGGCCCAACACGTGGAACAACTGGAAGGCCTCGCTCATCCGGGCGCTCTACCGCCAGACCCGCCGCGCCATGGAAGGCGGGCTCGAGGCGCTCAACCGCGAACAGCGCGGCACCGACGCCAAGCGCAACCTGCGCGAGGCGCTCACCGACTGGGACGCCAAGGACCTCAAGACCGAGTTGGAGCGCCACTACCCACCCTACTGGCAGGGCCTGCACGTCACCGCGCACGAGGATTTCGCGCTTCTCCTGCGTGACATCTCGGAAAACGAGGTCCGCATCCAGCTCACCCCCGACGAGGACCGCGACGCCACCCGCGTCTGCTTCGCGCTGGCCGACCATCCCGGCATCTTCAGCCGCATGTGCGGCGCGCTGGCGCTGGTCGGCGCCAACGTGGTGGACGCGCGCACCTATACCACCAAGGACGGCTATGCCACCGCCGCCTTCTGGATACAGGACGCCGACGGCAGCCCTTACGAGGCCGACCGCCTGCCGCGCCTCACGCAGATGATCCACAAGACGCTTCGGGGCGAGGTGGTGGCCCGCGATGCCATGCAGTCGCGCGACAAGATCAAGAAACGCGAACGCGCCTTCCGCGTGCCCACGCATATCACCTTCGACAACGAAGGCTCGGAAATCTACACGATCATCGAGGTCGACACCCGCGACCGCCCCGGCCTGCTCTACGACCTGACGCGCACGCTTTCCAACGGCAACGTCTACATCAACTCGGCCGTGATCGCGACCTACGGCGAACAGGTGGTCGACACGTTCTACGTCAAGGACATGTTCGGCCTGAAATTCTATTCCCCCGCCAAGCAAAAGGCGCTCGAACGCAAACTGCGCCAGGCGATCTCTGAGGGGGTGGAGCAGGCCACACGCTGACCGATGGCGGTTGTGCGGACATAAAAGACGTTTGATCTACAGACCCGGCGCGGAAACAGGCCGCAGGCCCCGCGCCATCGACGGGCCGCCCCCACGGCCCGGCGATTGGGTGAAGTTCGGTGCATCGCTCAATCCTGTTTCGGATTTGGCTGGATAAAGTGCTGCCGAACTACCGTCGGATCGCCGCGCCGCGGCCCGTCGGTGGCGCTCGGGGATATAAATCACATTTGTCCGCAAAGGGCTCGAAGCGGTCATTGCGCTACAAGTTCGCCGCAGGGTCGTGAAGACATCATTTTCTGCGAAGAAAATGGCTGTGAAAATACGTATTTTCACGCCCGGAATTTTCCAAAATTCCGGTCCGCGCCCGCATCACTGCTCCGGTGACAAATCCACCCGCTCGCCCCGCCGCGGTGGATCGACCTGCGCCCCGGTGACCGTCCGGGCAAAGGCGTGGCCCGCATGCACCGCCGCCGCGATGGTGCCCGGGCAGAAACAGTCGCCGATCCGCGTCACCGCCTTGATCCCCGCTGACGCCCACTCGGCCTCGCGGTCCTTCAGTCCGGTCCACAGCCCATCGTTGGGCACCCGCGACGTCACCGGCACCAGCGTCGCGCAGGGCACCTGTCGCCGGGCATCCGAATAGACGCAGGCCAATTCCAGCGTACTGCCGTCGCCCTCCGCCACCTTGTGCAGCGGAATGATCGTCACCCCTAGTTCGATCAGCCGCGCCTGGATACGCTCTTGCTCCAGCGTGTTATCCGTCCACGGCGCGACGACGGGCGATGGCGTCACAAAGACCACCTCGCGCCCCGTCTGCACCGCCAGCTCCGCCAGCACGCTGGCAAGGTAATACCCGTCATCGTCATAGATCACGACCGGCCCCGTACCATCATCCTGCTCCAGCCCCCCTGCATCGCACTTTCGGGAGAAAGCACCGGCAAGGCCCCGAACGCCGCGACCGGCAATCGATGCGTGCGCCCCACCCCGTCCAGCCGCCAGCTGGCGCCGGTGGCCAGCACCACCTGCCCGATCCCGTAGTCCAGGATATCCGACGCACTCAGCCGGCTTTGCAGGTAGAGATCGGCCGCATCCTTCTGCTGCAACTGCCACAGCCGCCAGTCACGCACCCGGCCCCATTCCGCCAGCCCCGGCAGCGCGCTTTCGATGGCCACGCGCCCGCCCCAGGTGTCGCTCGCCTCGGCCAGCACCACCTCGTGCCCCGCCGCGACCAGCCCGCGCGCCGCCTCCATGCCAGCCGGCCCGCCGCCCACGATCAGGAACCGCTCCGACACCACCTTGTCGCCGGTCATCACCTCCGGATGCCAGCCGCGCCGCCATTCCTCGCCCACCGTGGGGTTCTGGGTGCAGCGCATCGGCATCAGCAACTGATCCCCCGACACGCAGATATTGCAGCCGATGCACTCGCGGATATCTTCCAGTCGCCCGTCCCGGATCTTGTTGGGCAGAAACGGATCGGCAATCGACGGCCGCGCCGCGCCAATCAAATCCAGATGCCCTGATTTCACCAGCCGCACCATCGCGTCGGGCGAGGTATAACGCCCCACGCCAACCACCGGCTTCGTCGTCACCGATTTAACGAAGGCGGTGTAAGGCTCCTGATACCCTTCCTTGGCAAACCGCGCCGTCTGGCTGTCATTCGACCAGTCAGAGATGTTGACGTCCCACAGGTCCGGCTCCTCGGCCAAGGCCTCGATGATGTCGCGCCCCTCCACCTCGTGGCGCAGACCCGCCGCGCCCATCAACTCGTCCACCGCCAGCCGCACCGCGATGGCGCAGCTGTCGCCCACGGCCTCCTTCGTATCGGCCAGAACCTCGCGGAACAGGCGCAGCCGGTTCTCGAAACCGCCGCCATATTCGTCCGTCCGGTGATTGTGCCGTGCCAGCAGGAAATGCATGAGCAGCGTCATGTCATGCCCGGCATAGACATAGATGATGTCGAAGCCCGCCTGCTTGGCCCGCCTCGCCGCGTCCACATGCCAGCCCCGGAACGCCTTGATATCCGCCTTGTCCATGCCCCGCGCCTGCCACGGATCGCCCCAGTCGCTGACCGTGCCAGAAGGCGCCAGCATCGGTTCGCGCGAATAACGACCGCTGGCATGATGCCCGTTATGCGCCAGCTGGATCGCCGCCAGACTGCCATGCGCCTGCACGGCCTCGGCCATCAGCCGCAGCGCCGGGATGTCGCCGTCGTCCCACAGCCGTCCCTCGTTCGCGGGCGTCAGGTCGGAACTGGGGTGAATCTCCACCTCCTGGGTCGACACCACGCCCCAGCCGCCCTCGGCCTTCACGGCCCGGTGCGCCGCCTCGGCCTGCGGATAGCGAAAGCCCATGCCGGTGCAATGCGGCACCTGGTAGAACCGGTTGCGCGTGACCTTGGGCCCGATCCGCACCGGCTCGAACAGGATGTCATAGGGCGAGGTCGTCATCTGGGGCACCTTCCGGTCGGGGTGGGGTTGCCCAGCACGCTATCACTCTCGTCGCGGGGCGCCAGACCTCAAATCCCGCTGAACCCACCGCACGGTGCGGTCACGAACCGGGTCCGGCCGGTCCGCGAAAATGGCACCGACGCCATGCCACCAAAATACCGACGTAATACCGAAGCCGGATTTGCGCGGCCCTCCGCCATTCACCTTCGATTCGCGCGCCCGCCCGTGCCGGTCGCCTCACGCGGCCCTTCCCCCGTCCCCGGCAATCGGCTACTGCTCTTGTAAAACAAGACGAACGCAGGCACCGCACATGCAACCCATCCGCCTTCTCTCCGGCGTCCTGACCGTGGGCGTCTGGACCCTGGCCAGCCGGATCCTGGGCTTTGTGCGCGACGTCATCATCGCCAACCTCATCGGCCCCGGCGTTCTGATGGACGCCTATGTCGCCGCGTTCCGCCTGCCTAACCTGTTCCGCCGCTTCTTTGCCGAGGGAGCGTTCAACGCGGCCTTCGTGCCGATGTTTTCCAGGCGGCTCGAGGCCGACGAGGACCCGTTCGGCTTTGCCCGCCTGGCGCTTTCCGGCCTCAGCCTCGTGCTGCTCATACTGACCGCGCTGGCGATGATCTTCATGCCCGTTCTGGTCTACGCCACCGCCGAGGGCTACTATGGCGACCCGCGCTTCGACATCACCGTCGACTATGCGCGCATCACCTTTCCCTACATCTTCTTCATCTCGCTCGCGGCCTTGTTTTCCGGGGTTCTCAACGCCGCCGGACGCTTCGCCGCCGCCGCCGCCGCGCCAGTGATCCTGAACGTGCTGCTGGTCGGCGCCATGCTGATCGCGCACTGCACCGGCGGCCCCGTGGCCGATGCGCTCATATGGACGATCCCCTTCGCTGGCGTGGCGCAGCTGGCGCTTGTCTGGATCGCCGCAGACCGGGCGGGGATGCGCATTCGCCCCACCCGGCCCCGCTGGACGCCCGAGATGTCGAACCTCGTGCGCGTCGCCGTGCCCGCGGCCTTGGCCGGCGGCGTGGTGCAGATCAATCTCGTGGTGGGGCAACTCGTGGCCTCCAATACCGAAAGCGCGGTCAGCTGGCTCTACGCCGCCGACCGCCTGTACCAGTTGCCCCTGGGCGTCGTGGGCATCGCGGTAGGCATCGTCCTGCTCCCCGACCTCTCGCGCCGCCTCAAGGCCGAGGATCACGAGGGCGCCCGTCACGCCTATTCCCGCGCCGCCGAGATCTCATTGGCGCTGACCGTACCATGCGCCGTGGCGCTGATGGTCATTCCCCTGCCGCTGGTGTCGGTGCTGTTCGAGCGTGGCAAGTTCGATGCCGACGACACCGCCGCCACCGCGCTCGCCGTGATGATCTACGGCCTCGGCCTGCCCGCCTTCGTGCTGCAAAAGGTGCTGCAACCGCTATTTTTCGCCCGTTCGGACACGAAAAAGCCGTTCCACTACGCGCTCGTGGCCATGGTGGTGAACGCCGCGCTGGCCGTGGGGTTGGCGCAGGTCGTCGGCTGGTGGGCGGCCGCCATCGCAGCCTCGGCGGCCGGCTGGGCCATGCTCTGGCTGCTGGTGCGCGGCGCGCGCGGCTATGGCGAGGTCGCCCGCTTCGACGACCGCTTCCGCCGCCGCGTCTGGCGTATCCTGCTGGCGTCTTTCCTCCTGGGCGTCATCCTGTGGGGCCTGCAGGTGCTGATGACGCCATTCTTCGGCCTGAGCGGTTGGCGCTGGCTAGCCCTCCTGGTGCTGATCGGCCTCGGCAGCGTCAGCTATTTCGGTCTCGGCCAGCTACTGGGGGCTTTCCGCCTCTCGGAATTCCGCGCCGCGGTGCGCCGCTAACGCCGCCGCAGCTTCTGCCGCAGCCGCGTCATTCCGCCAGGCACCAGCACGAAGGACAGAAGAAACCCGCCAACGAATCCGCCGATATCGGCCACCCAGGTGAAATAGTTGCCGTAAAGCACACCGAAAAACAGTTGCAACCCCAGCAGAACGCCGATCATCACGAAAGCGCGCATCTGGTTCTCGCCGATCGCGCCCAGTTGCAGCCAGATCAGGCAGGTGAAGCCCCCGATCAGGCCATAGACGCCGGGGAAACCCCCTATTAACCCCGGCCCGTCAGGATAGATCAGGCCAAAGACCAGCGCGCCGAAGATGCATGAGGCGAAAAATAATAGCGCCACCGCCCATCCGGCCATGCGCTCGGCCACGAATTTTCCGATGGCCAGGGTCATGACGATGGCGAAAACCGCCTGCATCAGGCTGGCATGAACGAACGGATAGGTGACGAAGCGGATAAGATAATCAATCCTTAACTGACCGGTCTCCAGCATCCATGTCATCGCGCGGTTGGAAAACCCGAACTGCTGGATCGTCGAGATTCGCCAGCCGATCGCCTCGGGCCCGCCCACCATGCCGCGGGCGCCCAATTGGAACACCGCCTCGGCGGCGGCCATGGCGGCCACGATGGCCAGCACCAGCGGCGGGATCGGGTTGACCGGGCTGTCACCGGGACCGGCGGCATTGGGATCGGACATCGGTGTGGCCTCCTTGACGGCTGTTGGCCGCAGCAGTAAGCGAGGCGGACACGAATTTCCAGACGGAGTCCGCCATGGCCGAGGCCAGCTTCACCCCCCGCGTCTTCTCGGGCATCCAGCCGTCGGGCAACCTGCATCTGGGCAATTACCTCGGTGCGTTGAAACGGTTCGCCGACAGCCAGGACAGCGGCGTCGAGTCGATCTTCTGCATGGTCGACATGCACGCCATCACCGTCTGGCAGGATCCCGAGGCCCTGCGCCGCGCCACCCGCGAACTGACCGCGGGCTTCATCGCCTCGGGCGTCGATCCGGCGCGGTCGGTCCTGTTCAACCAAAGCCAGGTCTCGGCCCATGCCGAGCTGGCCTGGATCTTCAACTGCGTCGCCCGCATGGGCTGGATGAAGCGGATGACCCAGTGGAAGGACAAGGCCGGCAAGAACCAGGAAAACGCCTCGCTGGGCCTCTTTGCCTATCCCGCGCTGATGGCCGCCGACATCCTGGCCTACCACGCCACCCATGTGCCGGTGGGCGAGGACCAGAAGCAGCATCTGGAGTTGACGCGTGATATCGCGATCAAGTTCAACAACGATTTCGAGGTCGATTTCTTCCCCATCACCGAGCCGGTGATCGAGGGCGCCGCCACCCGGGTGATGAGCCTGCGCGACGGGTCCAAGAAAATGTCGAAATCCGATCCGTCGGACATGTCCCGGATCAACCTGACCGACGACGCCGACACGATCTCCAGGAAGATCCGCAAGGCCAAGACCGACCCCGAGCCCCTGCCGTCCGACGCCGAAGGGCTGGAAGACCGCCCCGAGGCCCGCAACCTGGTGAACATCTACGCCGCGCTCAACGACCAGAGCGTCGATCAGGTGATGCGCGACGTGGGCGGGCAGCAATTCGGCACCTTCAAGCCCGCGCTGGCCGAGCTGGCGGTGGAAAAGCTGGCGCCGATTTCCCAAGAGATGGCCCGCCTGATGCAGGACACCGCCGAGATCGACCGCATCTTGTCGGACGGCGCCGGAAAGGCCCGCGAGATCGCCGCGCCGATCCTCAAGCGCACCAAGGACATCATCGGCATGGTCGGCGCCTGACCCGATCGAGTGGCTGCGCCACGCACGATTGGCGGGAATGAGGGGCGCTGCCACACCCCGGAGTACTTTCGGAACGATGAAAGTCCTGTGTGTTTGCGCACCGTCTCTGCGGCAGCATGTGGAATTGCTTGGCACGTGAAACTGGCCCATTTCTGCGGCAATCAGGAAAGGGCCATATCATGTCGTTCACAACCCATCCCGAAACCCGCATCGGTCACGTGCACCTCCGCGTCTCCGACCTCGAGCGCGCCATCGCCTTCTATTCCGGCGTTCTGGGCTTCGAGTTGCAACAACGCTACGGCACCGAGGCCGCATTTCTGTCCGCGGGCGGCTACCACCATCACATCGGCCTGAACACCTGGGACAGCAAGGGCGGCACACCGCCGCCTCCGGGGCATACGGGCTTGTACCATACGGCATTCCTCTATCCCGATCGCACCGCATTGGCGCAGGCTTTGAAACGCGTGCTGGAGGCGGGCATCGCGCTGGACGGCGCCGCCGATCACGGCGTCAGCGAGGCGGTCTACCTGTCAGACCCCGACGGCAACGGGGTCGAGCTTTACCGCGACCGCGCCCCCGAGGACTGGCCGCGAGACGCGGAAGGCAATCTCAAGATGGTCAACAGCCGGCTGGATATCGAGGCCCTGCTGGCCGAAGCCGGCTGAGCCCTCTGGACCCTGCCGCGCCTCCGGCTTAGGGTCCGCGCCAAAGGGAGGCGACCATGGCCACAGGCAGCAACATCCGGACCTATTTCGACGGCACCTGGCATGACGGGGACATCCCGGTGATGCGCGCCGCCGATCACGGCATGTGGCTGGGCTCCAACGTCTTCGACGGCGCCCGCTTTGCCCACGGCCTGACGCCCGATCTGGACCGGCACTGCGCCCGCGTGAACGCCTCGGCCGAGGCACTGATGGTCACGCCGACCGTGTCGGTGCAAGAGATGGTCGAGATCGTGCGAGACGGGCTGACCGCCTATGCCCCCGGTGCGGCCATCTATATCCGCCCGATGTACTGGGCCATCGAAGGCGGCATGTCGGCCATCGTCCCCAAGGAAGGCGGCGCCACCGGCTTTGCCATCAGCCTCGAGGAAATCCCCATGGCCACGCCCGAGCATTCCGCCACGATCACCCGCACGCGCTTTCGCCGCCCGGTGCTGGAGGATGCCGTGGTCAACGCCAAGGCCGCCTGCCTTTACCCCAACAACGCCCGCATGCTGGCCGAGGCGAAATCCAAGGGCTTCACCAACGCGCTGGTGGCCGACGCGCTTGGCAACGTGGCCGAGGCCGCCACCGCCAATGCCTTTGCCGTCAAGGATGGCGAGGTCTTTACGCCGGTCCCGAACGGAACCTTCCTGGCCGGGATCACCCGCGCGCGGCATATAGAGAATCTGCGCGCCGATGGCGTCATGGTGCATGAATGCGTCATGTCCTTCGACGATTTTCACGATGCGGACGAGGTCTTTCTGTCCGGCAACATGATGAAGGTCACGCCGGTCACTGCCTTCGACGACACGAATTACCAGATCGGCCCGGTTACTCGCCGGGTGCGCGAGATGTACTGGGACTGGGCCGCTCAGGCCGCCGCGTCGTAGCTGGAAAAGACCTCGGTCCCGCCGTCCCGCAGGATCAGGTGAACGTCATAGGCCTCGCGCCGGTCCTCCGGCCCCATCCCCGGTGAGCCATAGGGCATCCCCGGCACCGCAAGGCCCACAGCGTCGGGGCGCTCGTCCAGCAGGCGGCGGATATCGGCGGGCGGCACGTGACCTTCGATCATGTACCCGGCAATCTTGCCGGTGTGGCACGAGATCATCTGCTGTGGAATGCCGTTGTCGATCTTGTAGCGCGACAGGATCGTGCCGAACGCATCCTCGCTGGTCACGGCAAAGCCGTCGTCTTGCAGAACCTCCATCCACGCGCCACAGCAGCCGCAGTTGGGATCTTTCATCACATGAATGGCGGGACCGGATTGCGCCAGGCCGGCAAGCGGGGCCGTGGCCACCAGACCGGCGGCACCGGCGAGAAAGTTGCGTCGGGTCGGCATCGGCAGTCTCCTTGCAGGCTGGGTTGGCGCGGAGTCTGGACAGGTTCGCGCGCCGTCGTCAACCATCCGCCCCCGCACCCGGCATCACAACCGGGTGACCCGTCCCGTCGCCGCCTAACGCAGCGTCGGACGTGACAATCGCGGCTGACGTGACCATGGTGCGCGTCAACCTACGTTTTGATCCGAACGTCCCCCGGGAGGCCGCACATGACCCGATACCCCCACTTGCTCGCCCCGCTCGACCTGGGCCACGTCACGCTGAAGAACCGCGTGCTGATGGGCTCGATGCATACCGGGCTGGAAGAGACCAAGGACTGGAACCGGGTGGCCGAATTCTACGCCACCCGCGCCCGCGGCGGGGTCTCCCTGATGGTCACCGGCGGCATGGCTCCCAACCGCGAGGGCGGCGTCTTTCCCGGCGCGGCGGGGCTTTTCAACGAGCAGGACATTGCCAACCACAAGGTGGTCACCGACCGGGTGCATGACGCGGGCGGCCTGATCGCCATGCAGATCCTGCACGCGGGCCGCTACGCCTATGGCCCCGAATGCGTCGCCCCCTCGCCGATCAAGTCGCCCATCTCGCCCTTCCCGCCCAAGGAGCTGGATGAGGATGGCATCGAGAAGCAGATCGCCGATATCGTCACCTCCGCCGCCCGCGCCCGCGAGGCCGGCTATGACGGGGTCGAGATCATGGGGTCCGAAGGGTATTTCCTCAACCAGTTCCTCGTGCGTCACATCAACAAGCGCGAAGACCGCTGGGGCGGCTCCTACGAGAACCGGATGCGCCTGCCGCTGGAGATCGTGCGCCGGGTGCGCGAGGCCGTCGGCCCCGATTTCATCCTGATCTACCGCCTGTCGATGATCGACCTCGTGCCCGGGGGCTCGACGTTTGACGAGGTGGCGCAATTGGCGCAGGAGGTCGAAAAGGCCGGGGCCAGCATCATCAACACCGGCATCGGCTGGCACGAGGCGCGCATTCCCACCATCGTCACCTCCGTGCCGCGCGCGGCCTTCACCTGGGTCACGAAAAAGCTGATGGGCCATGTGGGCATCCCCGTCATCACCTCGAACCGGATCAACACGCCGCAAGTGGCTGAGGACGTGCTGGCCCAAGGCTGCGCCGACATGGTGTCGATGGCTCGCCCCTTCCTGGCGGATGCGGAGTTCGTCAAGAAGGCCATCGAGGGCCGCGCCGACACCATCGCGCCCTGCATCGCCTGCAACCAGGCCTGCCTCGACCATACGTTCTCGGGTAAGATCTCGACCTGCCTCGTGAACCCGCGCGCCTGCTATGAAACGGAATTGCCGATCACGCCCACCGACGCGCCGAAGGCCGTTGCCGTCGTCGGCGCCGGTCCCGCCGGCCTTTCCACAGCGATCACGGCGGCGCAGCGCGGCCATGACGTGACGCTCTTCGACCGCGACGACCAGATCGGCGGCCAGCTCAACATGGCCAAGCAGATCCCCGGCAAGGAGGAATTCTTCGGCCTCGTCGATTGGTACGACACCATGCTGAAGGAAACCGGCGTCACCGTCAGGCTGAGCCATAACGTGCAGGCCGACGACCTGACCGGTTTTGACGAGGTGGTCATCGCCACCGGTGTCCTGCCCCGCGACCCGGAAATCGAAGGGCAGGATGGCGACAACACGCTCAGCTATATCGACGTGCTGAAGCACAAGAAGCCGGCGGGCAAACGCGTGGCCATCGTCGGCGCGGGCGGCATCGGCTTCGACGTGGCAGAATTCCTCGTCCACGAGGGCGAAAGCCCGACCGAGAATCTCGAGGAATGGAAAGAGGAGTGGGGCGTCGGTGACCCCGCGCAGACGCCCGGCGGCCTTGCGCCCGAAGGCCCGCAGCCGGATGCGCCCGCCCGCGCCGTTACCCTGCTGCAGCGCAAGTCCGAACGCGTGGGCAAGCGGCTGGGCAAGACCACCGGCTGGATCCACCGCGCGTCTCTCAGGATGAAGGACGTCGAGATGGTCGGCGGCGTGAACTATGAACGGATCGAACCCGCCGGCCTCGTCGTCTCGAACGGCGAAGGCCGCGAGGACCCGCGCACGCTCGAGGTCGACAGCATCGTGCTCTGCGCTGGACAGGTCAGCGAACGTAGCCTGGCCGACGCGCTGGGGGCCAAGGGAATTGCCTGTCACGTGATCGGCGGCTCGGATGTGGCGGCGGAACTCGACGCCAAGCGCGCCATCGACCAGGGCACGCGGCTGGCGGCCACGCTATAAGGCGAAGCTCGTCGTACCACCGGCGGGCTAACCTCTGCGCCAGGCCTTTTCACCCTAGGCAGACGGTGTTTTGGCATCTTGTGACTGGCCGCACCCGACCGTAATGTCGCGCCATGCCCGTTTGCGCATTCGATATAGCCCCCGATGGCACCGCCCGTCCGGCCTCGGAAAGCGGCCCGGCCGAGGGCTATGCCTGGTGGCATTTCGATTTGAAGGATCCCGAGCTTCCGGCATGGCTCGCGGACCGCGTACCCAGCATTCCGGCCGAAACCTTGCTGGCGCCCGAAACCCGCCCGCGGTGCGACCGGTATGGCGACGGGCTCATGCTGAATTTTCGCGGTGTTAACCTCAACACCGATGGCCCTGCCGATCAGATGGTGGCAGTGCGCATGTGGGTCACGGCGGGCTTGGTCGTAACCGTGCGAGTGCGCAGGGTCTTCGCCATCGACGCCATTCGGCAGGAGGTCGAAGCCGGCACCGCCCCCCTCAGCCCCATCGCCTTCGTCCACGACCTCGCACAACGCCTCATGACGCGGGTGCAGGACACCGTCTTCGACCTCAGCCGCCGCGTGGACCTCATGGAAGACAGCGTCGAGGACGACGAGGAAGACCCGCCCGAGGATCTGGCCGAGGACCAGCGCATGGCGATCCGCCTGCGCCGCTACCTCGCCCCGCAGCGCGACGCGCTTGTCGAGCTTGTCGGCACAGACAGTGAGCTTGTCAGCCCCGATGCGCGCGCCCGACTGCGGGAGCTGGGCAATCTCGCAAAGCTTGCGGTCGAGGAGCTGGAGTCGATGATCGGGCGGATGCAGGCCGTGCAGGACCACCACGCAACGCAGGCCGACCAGCGGCAGAACCGCAACGGCTATATCCTGTCGATCGTCGCGGCGGTGTTCCTGCCGCTCGGGTTCATCACCGGGCTCTTCGGCGTGAACGTGGCGGGGATGCCCGGCGTGGATACCCCTGGGGCTTTGCCGCCCTGTGTCTGGGGCTTGTGATCCTGACCATCGCCGCGCTCTGGATACTGCGAAGGCTGAAGTGGATCTGACCGGGACAAATCGACGGTAATCGTGATCTGACCCGACTTCACCGGCGGGTCGTGCGGCACATGGTTCACCTCACCCGGCATTGGTGGCAGGCGTCGAAATAGCTGGCGAAAGCTGTTTCCGGGCCATCAACGATGCATCACAAAACCAAGATATTGTCTGGCCCGCGCCCCAGTTGTGCCCGAATTTCCCACGATACCTTCATTCCAACAATAAACGACGAGGGTATCGAGAATGGACCGCCTTACCGAAATGGAGGCCTTTGCGACCGTCGTGGACCAGGGTGGGTTCACCGACGCCGCGCGCAAGATGGGCATTTCCAAGTCCGCAGTATCCAAGCACGTCTCGTCGCTCGAGGCCCGCCTGGGCGCGCGCCTGCTGAACCGGACCACCCGCCGGGTCAGCCCGACGGAAATCGGTCTGGCCTATTACGACCGCGCCCTGCGGGTGCTCAATGACGCCGGCGAGGCCGACGCCCTGGTCAGTTCCATGCAGTCCGATCCCTCTGGCCTGCTGCGCATTTCCGTGGCCACAGATTTCGGCGTCAACCACCTCAGCCCGATCCTCGGCCAGTTTCTCGACGATTTCCCCGACATCACCGTCAACATGGTGCTCAACAACCGCTACGTGGAGCTGATTTCCGAAGGCTTCGACATGGCCATCCGCATCGGCGAGCTGGAAGACAGCACCCTGCGCGCCCGCAAGCTGACCGAGACCAACAAGCGCATGATCGCCAGCCCCGGCTATCTGCAGAAATACGGCTGCCCCGGCAAGATCGATGATCTGAACGAGCACAAGCTCCTGCACTACTCCAGCCAGTCCAACGGCTCGGTCTGGAAACTGACCGCGCCTTCGGGCGAAAAGCGCCAGGTGCGCACCGCCGGCGGCCTTTCGGTCAATGACGGTCAGTCGCTGCTCAATGCCGCGATCTCGGGCCTCGGCATCGCCTACCTGCCCAGTTTCCTCTATGCCAACGCGATGAAGGACGGTCAGGTGGTCGACGTCATCCCTGACCTGCCGATGGAAACCCAGGGTATATACGCGGTCTACCCGCCGGGCCGCTTCACGCAGCCCAAGGTGCGCGCCTTCATCGACTTCCTTGTCCACGCCTTCGCCGAGAAGGGTCCCACGGACTGGTAAGATTTTCCTCCGCCTGTCAGGCAACCTGACCCCGGGTGGCGCGCCGCCCGGGGCCTTTTGGCGTGCTCAGGCCATGCGCAGCGGCAGCCGCTTGCGCCCCCACTCCCCCGGCGGGCCGTCGATCACTCCGGGAAAGCGCGTGCCGCAGGTGACGCATCCGCCGGAATCGTCCAGCTTCCATTCGGAAAGCACGTGCCAATCCCGCCCGATCACGCAGTCCCCGCATCCCGCGCAATAGCTCGACTGCGCATCGGGGTGATGCACGTTGCCGATATAGACATGCCGCAACCCCGCCTGACGCGCCACGTCACGCGCCTGCAACAACGTATCCAGCGGCGTGCGCTCGTGGGAGAGCATCCGGTGATCGGGATGAAAGGCCGTGAAATGTATCGGCACGTTCGGTCCGCAAGTTTCCATCACCCAACCCGATAGCGCCTCCAGCTCCGCCGCGCTGTCATTCTCGCCCGGGATCAGCAGCGTCGTCAGTTCGACCCAGCAATCGGTCTCGTTCACCGCATAGGCAATCGTCTCCAGCACCGGCGCGATCTCCGCTCCGGTAAGCTTGCGATAGAAGCTTTCGGTAAAGCCCTTCAGGTCGATATTCGCCGCATCCATCGCGCCGAAGAATTCCGTCCTCGGCGCATCGCAAATATACCCTGCCGTCACCGCCACGCTTTTCATACCCGCCTCGCGGCAGGCGGCGGCAGTGTCCAGCGCGTATTCGTGAAAGATCACCGGATCATTATACGTGAACGCCACAGACGCACAGCCCTCTGCCCGCGCCACTTGGGCAATCTTTTCCGGCGCCGCCTCATGTGCCAGGCTGTCGACCTCCCGGCTTTTCGAGATTTCGTGGTTCTGGCAGAACTTGCACGCCAGGTTGCAGCCCGCCGTGCCGAAACTCAGCACCGGCGAGCCGGGCAGGAAGTGATTGAGCGGCTTCTTCTCGATTGGGTCGATGCAGAACCCGGTCGAGCGCCCGTAGGTATCCAACACCATCCGGTCGCCCTGCCGCATCCGCACGAAACACATCCCCCGCTGCCCGTCCCGCAACGTACAGAAACGCGGGCACAAGGTGCAGCGCAGCCTGCCGTCACTCTCGGCTTCCCAGAATCGCGCAGGGTGCATCGTCAGTCGTTTTCCTTCATTATCCTGGTTACCAGATAGGTATTGGACGCCGAAATGAACAGTGAACCCGATCCCATCATGCGCCAACCCGCCGTCGCAGGAACCTTTTATCCCGCCGACGCGCAGGCGCTTTGGTCCGAGGCCGAAAGCTGCATCACCCGCGGCACCAGCGGCTGGCGACCCGAAGGCTCGGCGCCCCGCGCGATCATCTCGCCCCATGCGGGCTATCGCTTTTCCGGCTGGCTGGCCGGCGCAGCGTGGCGTGCCACCGCACGCGGGCGACCCTCGACCATCGTCATCCTGTCGCCCTCTCATGCCCACGCCTTCGACGGCATCGCCCTGCCGTCGCAAAAAGGGCTACGCCATGCCCGGTTTCGACGTGATGATCGACCGGCCCGCCGCCAACAGCCTCGTGCAGGCCGGGCTGGCCCATGTCGAGGACGCTGCCCATGACCACGAGCACGGCATCGAGACACAGCTTGCTTTTCTGCATCGCTTGCATCCCCGCGCCAAGGTGGTGCCGCTCGTCATCGGCAACGCCCCTCAAGACCAGGTGTCCGCGGCCATCGACCACCTCAGTGCGCTTGACCAGCCGCTTTTCGTGTTGTCGAGCGATCTCAGCCACTTCCTGACCCGCGACGCGGCGGATGCCAAGGATGCCGAGACCGCCAAGCTTCTGGAAACCTCCAGGGGCACTACGCTCACATCCCGTCATGCCTGCGGCGCAGGCGGTATCGCAGGGTTCATCGCCTCGGACGCAGGCGCGGGCCTGCGCCTCGCCCGCCTCGCCATGGCCTCCAGCGCCGATGTCACCGGCGACACCTCTCGCACCGTGGGCTACGGCGCCTGGGCGCTTTTCGACACCACCGGCGAGATCATCATCCCGCGCCACCGCGAGATGCTGCTCAAGGCGGCGCGGCAGACGCTCGACTCCTTCACCAAGCGCGGCAAGCCGCCCAAGCTAGATGAAACCAGCTTTCCGCAGGCGCTGCGCGGCCACGCCGCCAGCTTCATCACCCTGCAACAGGACGGCCGCCTGCGCGGCTGCATCGGCTCACTCACCGCGCATCAGCCGCTTGCGGGTGACGTGTGCGAGAACACGGTCAAGGCCGCCTCGGCCGACCCGCGTTTCAGGCCCGTCACTGCCGAAGAAGTCCCCGGCCTGCGCCTCAAGATCGCCGTGCTGTCCCCCTCCGCACCGATGACGTTCTCAGGCGAGGCCGACCTGCTGTCACGGCTGACGCCGCACCGCGACGGGTTGATCCTGCGCGACGGGGCCAAGCGCGGGGTGTTCCTGCCGATGGTCTGGGAGAGCCTGCCCGACCCCGCGGCGTTTCTGACCGCGCTGAAGGTCAAGGCGGGGCTGCCCAAGGATCACTGGAGCGATACGCTGGAAATCCACCGCTTCTGCGCCGAAAGCTTCGTTGAGCCGGACTAGGCGCTCAAGAGACGTTGGAAATCTCGATCAGGTTGCCATCCGGGTCGCGTATGTAGATCGAGGTCAGCGGCCCCGTTGCGCCGGTCCGCGGCACCGGCCCTTCCTCGACCGTCACGCCGTGACCGGCCAGGTGCGCCCGCCAGTCTGCCAGCGGCACATCGCTCAGGAAACACAGGTCCGCCGTGCCGGGCGCGGGATGCGCCGCCTTTGGCTCGAACTCCGCGCCCGCCTTGTGCAGGTTGATCTTCTGCGCCCCGAATTTCAGCGCCCACCGCCGCGAGCCGTCGGTCGGGGTGAACGCCTCCGCATCCATCCCCAGCGATTGGGTGTAGAATGCCACCGTCGCGTCGATATCCGCGACTGTCAGCACAAGATGATCCAACGATGTCAGGCGGGGCGGCATGGGGTTTCCTTTCGTCGCAGGCATTGTCTTTTCGCGCGCTGCCAGCATAGACATATGCCGAAACCGGACGGCAGGCCAAGATGACAGACGCCACGCGAACCCTTCACGACCCCATCGACCCGGCCCGCGCCCGCGCACTTCAGGCCACGCTGGGTGAGACGCCCACCTTGGGAACCGGCGACGCCCTTCCGCCTTTCTTCCACCAGATCTATTTCTGGGACCCGCAGGTGCCCGCCGACCTTGGCCCCGATGGTCATCCCAAACTGGGCGGCGTCATCCCGGACATGGGCCTGCCTCGGCGCATGTGGGCCGGCGGGCAGCTGGAATTCCACGCCCCCTTCCGCGCGGGCAAGCCCGCCACCCGCCGCACCACCCTCGAAAAGGCCGAACACAAGCAGGGCCGCAGCGGCCCGCTGGCCTTTGTCACCCTGCGGCACGAAATTTGGCAGGACGAAACCTGCTGCATCGCCGAGCATCAGGACCTCGTCTATCGCGAGGATAGAACGGGCCAAAAACCCGAACCGCCCCGCGCCCCCGACGGCGCAGTGAAAACCCGCACGGTCAGCTTCGACAGCACGCTCCTCTTCCGATATTCCGCGCTCACCTTCAACGGCCACCGCATCCATTACGACGAAGGCTATGCCCGGCAAGTCGAAGGCTATGACGGCCTCGTCGTCCACGGGCCCCTTCTGGCGCATCACCTGATGCAGATGGCCGATGCCGAACTGGGCGGTCTGAAGCGCTTCAGCTTCCGCGCGACCAGCCCCCTGATGCATCACGAGGTGGCCGAGATATGCTGGGGCAAAGACGGCGCATGTTGGGTGCGTGGCCCGGACGGGCGACAATGCATGTCCGCAAAGGCTGGCTGATCATCGCGACTTCGGCAAAGACGCCTCGGGCCTGAATGCCGCCGGGATCTCGTCCCGCCCGTCCAGCACAAGATCCGCCATCACCTGCGCCACCTTCGGCGCCATGCCGAACCCGATCTTGAAGCCGCCATTGGCAATGAACTGGTGGGGGTATAGCGGATGCACCCCCAGCATCGGCGCCCGCGACCGGGCGCGGGGGGCGCACCCCGGCCCAGCGTTCGATCACTTTTGCCTCGCGCAGCGCAGGCACTGAAATGCGGGCGCGAGCCACCACGTCTTCCAACTGCCCGTCCGTGTCCGTCGCACTGTCATACTCCCGCTCCGAGGTCGATCCCACGGCGGTGGTCCCGTTGCGGTGAAAAATCACGTGCAGCGCATCGGCAAATACCTGCGGCGCTTCTGGCGCCGAAAAATCAAGTACCGCGCCCTGCCCTTTGACGCCATTGCCCACCGGCGCGCCCAGCTTGTCCGACAGTTCGGCCAGCCCCATTACCCCCGTGGCATGAACCACGCGGCCCTGCGGCTTACCCTCCGTCACGATCTCTCCACCCCGCTTCACGATCGCCGCCGCCAGCGCCTTGCCCGCCTCGCGCGGATGCAGCCGCGCCGACAACGTATCCAGGATCAACAAGCCAGTCGACGTGACCGGCGCATGTGCCACCGCACCCGCTTCCACCACCCCCCATGTCGCAGCCTCGCCCCACAGCTCGCGCGCCGTGACCTCCCTTTGCCGCGCCAGCGCCAGCCCGGCCTCGTCCGCCACCGGCTGCACCCGGCCCGTCCGCGCATAGCCCGGGGGCAGGCCCGACACCTGCGCCACCTCGGCCCAGAACGCCTCTGCCGCCAACAGGCTGTCCAGCTGAAACGCCTTCTTTTCGTTCCAGTTCTCCGGCGCATGCGGCGCCAATGCGCCCACCACGCCGCCCGACGCGCCCGCGCCCACACCGGCGGGGTCGATCATCCGCACCTTCGCCCCCCGCGACTGGCACGCGAAGGCGATGGACAGGCCGAAGATCCCGGCTCCGAATATGGTGACGTCTGCCATTGTCATTTCCCCGGCCCGGCGGCATGGTCGCCGGGATTTTCCCTGACTACCGGAAGGCGCGATGCAGGACCAGCAGGCAGAACTGGAATGGCGCGACGGGGACGTGCCGGTCTCCACCCGCTTCGACGACCCGTATTTCAGCCTCGAGAACGGCCTTGCGGAAACGCGACACGTCTTTCTCGGCGGCAATGACTTGCCCGCACGGTTCCGCGACGGGTTCCATGTTGCAGAACTTGGTTTCGGCACCGGTCTCAACTTCCTGACCGCGCTTCAGGCATGGCGCGCGGCAGACGTGTCCGGCACCTTCCATTTCACAAGTTTCGAGGCATTCCCGATGGACCCTGACCAAATCGCGCGCGCCCTCTCGGTCTTCCCGGACCTGCCTGTCGAGGCGCTCGGGCTGAGCGATGGCGGCCCCTTCGGTGACACGACGAGAGGCTCCGACTACACCCTGCGCGTCATGATAGGCGACGCGCGCGCCACCCTGCCCCAATGGGACAGCCAAGCTGACGCCTGGTTCCTGGACGGCTTTTCCCCCGCCAAGAACCCCGAACTCTGGGAAGAGTCCCTGATGCGCCAGGTGGGCCAGCACACCGCACCCGGCGGCACCGCCGCCACCTACACCGCCGCGGGCTTCGTCCGGCGCGGCTTGCAGGCGGCGGGATTTGAAGTTGACCGCGTTCCGGGATACGGGCGCAAGCGGCACATGACCCGCGCAAGAAAGACCTGAGCATGGCAGAGCAGAACACCCGCCTCGGCATCATGATGATGGTAACGACCACATTCATCTTCGCGGTGCAGGACGGCATCTCGCAATACCTGGCGCGGGAATACAACGTGCTGATGATCGTCATGATCCGCTACTGGTTCTTTGCCGCCTTCGTGATCAGTGTCGCCACCCGCACCGCCGGCGGCCTGCGCGCCGCCGCCCGCACCGATCAACCGCTGGTACAGGGATTTCGCGCCGTCCTGCTGGTCGCCGAGATCTGCGTGATGATCTTCGGCTTCACCCTGCTGGGGCTTGTGGAAAGCCACGCCGTCTTCGCCTGTTACCCCTTGCTCATCGCCGCGCTCTCCGGCCCGGTCTTGGGCGAAAGCGTCGGCTGGCGTCGCTGGGCGGCCATCGGGGTCGGCTTCGTCGGCGTGATCATCATCCTGCAACCGGGCTTCGGCGTTTTCCAGCCCGAAGCCATCGTGCCGCTCATCGCCGCGCTGATGTTCGCGCTCTACGGCCTGCTGACCCGTTACGTCGGCCGCCGCGACAGCGCCGCCACCAGCTTTTTCTGGACCGGCACGGTGGGATCGGTCGCCATGACCGCCGTTGGCCTGTGGTTCTGGGAACCGATGTCGGCCTATAACTGGCTGTGGATGGCTGCACTCTGCGTGACCGGCGCGGCGGGGCACTACACGCTCATCAAGTGCTACGAGGTCGCCGAGGCCAGCGCGGTCCAGCCCTTCGCCTACCTGCAACTGGTCTTCGCCAGCACTATCGGCATCCTCTTCTTTTCCGAGACGATCCGTCTCAACGTGGCGTTCGGCGCGGGGCTCATCGTGGCCGCCGGACTGTTTACATTGTGGCGCCAGCGTCTGCGCGGCTAGTGCGGCATTTTACCGGGCTTTTCCCCGCAAGGCTGACGATGTATCAGGAACACCGAATGGCAAAGGGCACCACATGCGCACGGCGCGGTACATGACGGCGATCGGCAAGGCGGCCCTGACGGTGCTGCTCGCGCTTTTCATCGCGATCCGCGTCGTGGCCCAGCCCACGATCCTCGCCGCGCCTGAATCGGGAGTGATGGCTCTCTGCTCGGGCGGGCAGATCGTCTATGTCTCCATGGATACCGGCCAGCCGGTGGACACGGGCGACGACACGGGCCTGGCGGCTGATCCCTGCCCGTTCTTCGGCGTCACGGCGTTCGATATCAACACGCAGAAACAATTGGCGCCCCCGGCTGTGGTGCCGACCGCGCTCAATGTCTTCGCGGCCAGCGCAACGTTCCCGATACCCGGCGCTTCGGTTCAGAACGCCGCGCGTGCCCCGCCGCTGCCGGCCTGACCCCGCGCGGGCTCAGCGCCCGCAAACGACACCTCCGGAACATCGATGCAGTCGGGCTTGCCCCGGCGCGTTTCCGTAACCTATCCGGCACGCGACACATTGCACGCGTCGCCCCCCTGCAGGAGACTGACATGAAACATATTCTCACCCTTGCATCCGCCCTGATCCTCTCGGCTGGCATGACCGCCGCACATGACTACACCGTGGGCGACCTTGAAATCATGCATCCCATGGCGTTCGAGACGCCCAAGATGGCCAAGGCCGGCGCGGGGTTCATGACGATCACAAACAATGGCGACACCGACGACGTGCTGCTCGAGGTCCGCGCTGATTTCCCCAAGGTCGAGGTTCATACGACCGAGGAAACCGACGGCGTCGCCAAGATGATGCATGTCGATAACCTGCCCATCCCCGCCGGTGAAACGGTAAAACTCGCACCCGGCGGCTACCATGTCATGTTCATGGGTCTCTCGTCGCAACTAGAGAAAGGCCAGGAAATCCCGGCTACGCTGGTTTTCGAGAATGCAGGCGAGGTCGAGGTCATGTTCAACGTCGAGTCCCGGCCCGAGGAGGGCGAGACCATGGACCACTCCAATCACTGACGGATGCCTTCCGCACGGGCGGGCCGCATCGCCGAAGTCGCCCTGGCGCAGACGTTCAGTCCACCGTCGGTGACAGGGTGCTTCCGGCCAGTTCCTGCGAAAACGGCACCGGGTGCGGCTCCTTGCCCAGCCGCGCCCGGTAGATCGGCAGGCTTTCGGCCACGCGCATCACGTAATTCCGCGTCTCGTTGAAGGGGATGTGCTCGATCCAGTCGATGATATCCCCGCCGTCCTGCCGCGGATCCCCGAACCGCGTCATCCAGCGCGGGGGTCGCGCTGGCCCTGCGTTATAGGCCGCTGCCATCATGATGACATTGCCGTCGAACTGGGCCGCCATCTGCGCCAGGTAGGCCGAGCCCAGCCGCGCGTTGTAAGCCCAGTCCTCGAACACCCGCGACCGTGTATGATCGGTCACGCCCAGCCGCCGTGCCACTTCCGCCGCCGTGCCCGGCATCAGTTGCATCAGGCCCATCGCGCCCGCGCCGCTGGCCACGCCTTGGTCGAACTCGCTCTCGCGCCGCGCGATGGCCAATGCCAATTCCATCGGCACGGGCAGGTCCAGCTCGTGCATCGGATGCAGCGGGTAATAGGGCGCAGGCAGCGTGATGCCGCGCTGCGCCGCCGCCTTGCCTACCATCACCTGCAGATGCGGTGAACCCAACTCGTCCATTGCCTGGCCCAGCTGCCTGAGCGGCTTCAGCTCCAGCGTGTCGGCGAGGTGGGTGAAGAACGTTTCGGCCAGCGACACGCGGCCATTGGCCAGCGCCAGAACGCCGGCCTGGAAAACCTCGCCCTGCGCAAACTCCGCTTCGCGCCAATCCGGAAAGGTCTGACGTCCATTGAGCGCCCGGTCGAACGGAAAGCCCCCCCGCTCGGCGGCCAGCAACCCGTAAAAGCTGGTCTGATGCAGGGCCCCCAACTCATAGGCGAGCTTGGCGGCAGCCTCGTTGCCCGCCGCCTCCTGCGCCCGTCCAAGAGCCAATACCCGGCCCGGCCCAGCGAAATCGGCGTCTCGACCCCGTCCATGAGCCGCTGGAAATGAAAGACCGCCAACTCGGCGTCGTTGAGATCGGTCAGTGCAATGAACCCCGCCAGCCACTCCAGGTCGGCGAAATGCGACCCTTCCACCAGGCCGTGCACCGATGCCAGATCATAGGCCGTGCGTGCCGCACCGTCGCGCATCCGGTCACGCGCCAGTTCCCGCCGCCAGCCGGCCCAGCGCTCGGCATCGCCCAGACCGTTCCCCTCCAGCCGGCTTTGGCGAAGAATCAACTTGATCGCATCGTCCGGCCGGTCCTGGCGGATGTGACGGTTGTAAAGCGCATAGGCGATATGCGGATTGCTTTGCGCCGCGTCGGGCAGCAGTTCAAGGCGCTTGTCCGCACCATCCGCCCCGGCCTCGATCATCAGCCGGGTCTCGGCGATCTCGCGCGTGGCGGCGTCGACCAGCGGCAGCATCTGCTGCACATCCCTCAGCCCCCTCCACAGCGCCATGTCCAGCCGCGCCTCGTGATGCGGCTTCAACAGTTCCGGCCGCGCCCGCAGAAAGGCATCATGTTCGGCGGTCGACAGGTCCAGCGTCCGCCATGCCAAGACGAGCGCGACATCGGCATCGCCGGGCCGGTCGGCCTTCTGCAGTGCCCGGGCGTAGGACAAAGCTCCCAGGCCCGATTGCGGCACCCGATCCTCGTAGAAGGTAACGATCTCTTCGGGCGTCGCCCCGATCATCGCACCTTCGGCCTGCTTGTGCAGGTAATCCAGGCCGGGCCAGTCGGCGTGATCGGTCAGAAAGGCCAGAACTTCGCCCGGCGTCCCTTCGCCCGCCCTCAGACGGTGCCACTCGATCAGGGTGACCGCCGCGGGCCCGGCGCGCTCCGCAATCTGCGCCGCGGTTGTCCAGCGCCCGGCCAGCATCGCGTCGAACGCGCTGGACAACGGGCGCGGCGGCACACGCGGTGGGGGCGTGATCATGACAGTCCCGCCCTCTCCTTCGTCCGCAGTCTCGTTGACGCTGACGGCTTCGGCCTCCGCCCCCGTCTCGGGCGCGTCCACGCCATCAGTCTGGGCCACCGCAACAAGCGGCCACAGCAGGGCCAATAAAGCCACGACAAGTCGTTGCACGCTGAACATCACTTGCATTTTCCCGGGCCAGCGACGATAGACACAGCCAGCCTAGTTTCCAGGGGACGGAACGTCCATTCACAAGCTGGGCAACGCCGCGGCAGACTTCCGTGTCCCGCGGTCATCCACCAGCCCTTTGGGCTAAGACATAGAGAGGAGCGTATCATGTTCAAAGGATCATTTCCTGCCCTGGTCACGCCGTTCAAGAACGGCGAGCTGGATCTTGATACGCTCAAGGAACTGGTGGAATGGCATATCGGCGAAGGCAGCCATGGCCTGGTGCCCGTCGGCACCACCGGCGAAAGCCCCACGCTCAGCCATACGGAACACGAAACCGTGGTCTCCGAGGTGGTGCGCGCCGCGGCAGGCCGCGTGCCGGTGATCGCGGGCGCGGGCAGCAACAACACGCTCGAATCGATCCGCTTCCTCCAGCATGCCGAAAAGGTCGGCGCCGATGCAGCCCTGGTGGTGACTCCCTATTACAACAAGCCCACCCAGCGCGGTCTGATCGCGCATTTCACCGCGCTGCACGATTGCTGCAACCTACCGATCATCATCTACAACATTCCGGGACGGTCCATGGTGGACATGATGCCCGACACGATGGGCGAACTGGCCAAGCTTCCGCGCATCGTCGGCGTCAAGGACGCCACGGGTGACCTCGCCCGCGTCAGCCATCAGCGCATGACCTGCGGCAAGGACTTCTGCCAGATTTCGGGCGAGGACGCGACGGCCCACGGCTTCAACGCCCAGGGCGGCGTCGGCGTGATCACCGTTACCGGCAACGTCGCACCCCGCATGGTGGCCGAGGTGCAGAACGCCACGCTTGCCGGCGATTACGCCAAGGCGCTGGAAATTCAGGACCGGCTGATGCCGCTGCACAAGGCGATCTTCACCGAGCCGGGGCTGGTGGGTGCAAAATATGCCCTGTCCCGGCTGGGCCTGTGCAGCGCCGAGGTCCGCTCGCCCCTCACTGAGCTCAGCGACGAGACCAAGGCGCTGGTCGATGACGGCCTGCGCCATGCCGGGCTGATGAACTAGGTCGTCCCGCCTTTACCTTGGCGCAATCTGCTTCACCTTCTGCGGTGAAACGGCAAGCTTGCCCGCAGCGCAAGGGAACGAGATGAAAGGTCAAGGCGCGTCATGGCGGAGCTTCTGATCGTCTACCATACCAAGACCGGCGGCAGCCGCCAGATGGCGGAGGCCGCCGCAGACGCCGCGCGCGAAGAAACCACGACGACCCTCCAGACCGCTGAAGAAACCGGGCCAAAGGACCTTCTGCGCGCCGATGGCTATATCTTCTGCGCGCCGGAAAACCTTGCCGCCATCGCCGGCGTGATGAAGGATTTCTTCGACCGCTGCTATTATCCCGTGCTGGGCCGGATCGAGGGGCGTCCCTATGCCCAGATGGTCTGCGCCGGCTCTGACGGCACGAACGCGCAAAAACAGATCGCCCGGATCGCGCAGGGCTGGCGGCTGAAAGCGGTGCAGGAACCGTTCATCATCTGCACCCACGCCCAGACGCAAGATCAGATCCTGGCCGAAAAGAACCTGTCGGAAGACGACCTCGCTCCCTGCCGCGAACTTGGACAGGCGCTTGGCGCGGGCTTGGAAATGGGCGCGTTCTAGCCTAGTCGACCCGCCGCACCAGCATCTGGTTGCCAGGTCCCGACTTGGTCTCGAATACTTTCAACTGGCCGACAAGATCGCTCAGCTTTTTCTCGCCATAGGTCCGCGTGTCGAAATCCGGCTTGTCCGCCTGGATCTGCTGGCCGATGCGTCCTAGCGGATACCATTCGCCTTCCTGGTCGATCTTCTCCATCGCGTCGAAGATCAGGTTGCGGGCATTGGCCGCGGATTTCGAATCCAGCCCCGCTTTGGCCTTGGCGCGCGACGATGATCCGACCTCCTGGTAGATGTTCTCGATAGCGACAAAGCGATTGCAGGCATTCTTCAACGCGTCGGGGGCCTTCGCCTCGCCGATGCCGATCACCGTCAGGCCCTGTTCGCGGATGCGGCTGGCCAGCCGGGTGAAATCGCTGTCCGACGAAACCAGCACGAAGCCGTCGAAATGTCCCGCGTGCAGGATGTCCATCGCATCGATCACCAGTCCGATATCCGACGCGTTCTTGCCCTTGGTGTTCGCGGTCTGCTGATGCTGGACCAATCCGAGCTTCTGCGCCGTCTTGGTCCAGCCGCTCAGTTGCTGGCTCGACCAATCGCCATATACGCGCCGCAGGCCCGGCTCACCATAGCTGGTGACTTCCTTCAGGATGGCATCGGCATACTTCGATGGCACGTTATCGGCGTCGATCAGAACGGCAAGCAGGTGGGAACGGTCGGGCATGGCAACTCCTTCTCAGGGCGCACCCTGCCCTATCCGTCCACCCGGCGAAAGCCGATAGTGGGCGCTCAGCCCTTCTCGCCGATCTTGTCCTGCGTCTTGGTCTCGAAATCCGACGCGTCGTGGCGCTCCCACAACTGCTCGTGCAGCTCGCCCATGGTGCGGTTCACCATGCGCCCGCGCTGCACCGTCGGACGGTCGAGGATCTTTTCGGCCCAGGCCACGACATTCTTGTATTCATGCACGCTCAGGAACTTGCCGGCATCGTATTGCCGGCCCAGCGCCAGGTTGCCGTACCAGGGCCAGATCGCCATGTCGGCGATGCTGTAATCCTGTCCCGCGATGTAAGGCCGGTCCGCCAGCTGCTTGTCCAGCACGTCCAACTGCCGCTTGGCCTCCATCGCGAAGCGGTTGATCGCGTATTCGTATTTCTCGGGCGCATAGGCATAAAAATGGCCAAAGCCCCCGCCCAGGTAGGGCGCGCTGCCCATCTGCCACATCAGCCAGTTCATCACCTCGGTCCGCTGCGGGCCGGATTCGGGCAGGAACGCCCCGAACTTTTCGGCCAGATGAATGAGGATCGAGCCGGATTCGAAGACGTTTATCGGCTCAGAGCCCGAGCGGTCCACCATTGCCGGAATCTTGGAGTTCGGGTTCACCTCGACAAAGCCCGAGCCGAATTGGTCGCCATCACCGATCCGAATGAGCCAGGCGTCGTATTCCGCATCATGGCCCGCGGCCAGCAATTCCTCGAACATCACCGTTACCTTCACCCCGTTGGGCGTGCCCATGGAGTAAAGCTGGAACGGATGCTCGCCCACCGGCAGTTCCTTGTCATGGGTGGCCCCGGCGATCGGCCGGTTGGTCGAGGCGAACGTGCCGCCGTTTTCGGCGTCCCAGGTCCAGACTTCGGGCGGTGTGTAGGTATCGTCGGTCATTTACGGCTCTCGCATTGCAATCTGTTCAAATAGAGAGCTAACCGACATATGCGGCAATGCAAGGTGCGCCGGTGCACAGATTTGTGTGCAAGGGGCCGTCGCCTCGGGTCGGACCGCCGTAGGCTTTCGGAAAACGGAGCTGTGCAACCCGCCATCTGAAACGACTTCGTCAACGGGGCTTGCGGAACGGGCGTGCTTGCGCCAATGCTGCGGCGAACCGTGCGAAGGAGAAAGACATATGCGCTGGTGGATGATCTTGACGGTGGCTAGCTTGGCGGGCTGCGGTCCCGCAATGACCGAGGGCGGCGCGCCATCCCGGGCTGATGAAAAAGGCCCCGACAGTTGTCTTGCTGCCACTCACGCCGCACTTGTCGGGCAACCGCTGAGCGCTTTCGACCAGTCGGCGCTTGACCAGCCGGTGCGCGTCATCCCGCCCGGCGGAATCGTGACGATGGACTACAACCCCGAGCGGTTGAACGTTGACCTGGACAGCAGCAACACCATCGTGCGCTTCTGGTGCGGATAGGCGCGCACCCGGGCGCGTGATCCGCAGTACGATCAGAACCCCACCTCAATTCCGGCCTTGCGCTTATTTCAACGCAGTTGATACTGCGCTGGCAGAAGTGTTTGATTTCGCACAAACGAGCGAGGCCCCTCATGGACAGCTGGGATGAAGTCCGCACCGCCTTTCACGTGGCACGCGTAGGAACGGTCAGTGGCGCCGCCGATGCGCTTGGTGTCCACCACGCCACCGTCATCCGCCATATCGACGCGCTCGAGGAACGGCTTGGCGTCAAGCTGTTCCAGCGACACGCCCGCGGTTATTCCACCACCGAGGCGGGCGAGGACCTGCTGCGCGTGGCGCAAGCCACCGATGATCAATTTAGCCAGTTGGCGGGCCGCATCAAAGGCCGCGGCAACGACGTGTCGGGCGAATTGGTCGTCACATCGCTGGGCGGGTTCAGCCACCTTCTGGTGCCGGTCCTGGCAGAGTTTCGTCAGGAATACCCCGACATCATCCTGCGCTACCTGACGGGCGACCGCCTGTTTCGGCTGGAATACGGCGAGGCGCATGTCGCCATCCGCGCCGGCCGCGCCCCGGATCAGCCGGACAACGTGGTGCAGCCCTTCTATACCCAGGCGCACACCCTCTATGCCGCGCAATCCTATATCGACCGGCACGGCTTGCCCGCGTCCGAGGACGAGTTCGAACAGCACTGGTTCGTCAGCGCAGACGATCCCAAGAACCGCGCGCCCTTCAACCAGTGGCTGCGTCAGACCGTGCCCGATGCGCGCATCATCTTTCGCAGCCAGGACGTACATGCCCAGCGCTGCGCCATCATCGAAGGCGCCGGCATCGGATTTCTCAGCCGGGTGCTGGCCCACCAGCTCGGCGACCTGACCGAGGTCATGCCCGCACGCGACGAATGGTCCGCGCCGATCTGGCTGGTGACCCACATGGACCTGCACCGCACCACCAAGGTTCAGGCCTTCCTGCGCTTCCTCAAGGACCGCGCCAAGGCGTGGGAGGTCGAATGACCGACCGGCTGCGCGGCCATGCCGCGATGCTGGCTTTTTCCGGGCTGATCGCCGGGTCCTTCGCGCTTGGCTCGATGGCCGCGCCTCATATCGCGCCTACCGCGCTCAACGCCGTGCGGTTCATCCTTGCCTCGGTCCTTCTGGGCAGCGCGGCCCGGGCGACCGTCGGCATCCCGCGCACCACGTGGCAGGCGCCCTGGCGCTACCTGCTGCTCGGCGGGTCGATGGGGCTTTATTTCGTGATGATGTTCGAGGCGCTGAAAACCGCCGCCCCGGTCAGCGCGGCGGCGGTCTTTACCCTGACCCCCATCATGTCCGGCCTGTTCGGCTATATCCTTCTGCGTCAGGTGATGACTGCGCGCATGGGCTTCGCGCTGACCATCGGTGCCACGGGCGCGCTCTGGGTGATCTTCGACGCCGATCTTCAGGCGTTCCTGCGGTTCGAAATGGGCCGGGGCGAGATCATCTTCTTCTTCGGCTGCATCGCGCACGCGTTCTATACCCCGCTGGTACGCAAGCTGAACCGGGGCGAGCGGCCCATCGTCTTTTCCTTCGGCGCCATGGTCGCCGCCGCCGGGCTGATCGCGCTGGCGGGCTGGTCCGACATGCGCGGCACCGACTGGCCCGGCCTGCCCGCCATCGTCTGGATCACCATCGTCTATACCGCCGTCGCGGCTACGGCGATCACCTTCGTCCTGCTGCAATACGCCTCGCTCCGCCTGCCCAGCGCCAAGGTCATGGCCTATACCTACCTTACACCCACATGGGTGATCTGCTGGCAGGCGGCGCTGGGCCACGGACTGCCCCCGCCCCTGATCCTCGTGGGCGTCGGGCTGACCATCGTGGCGTTGGTCCTGCTGCTGAAGGACGAATAGCTACTCCGCCAGGTCCCGCGCCGCGTCGTAAAGCCGCCTGAATTCTTCGCCGAACGCGTGCTCGGGAACACGGCGCAGGAAATACCGCACCGTGCCGATCGGCGCCGGCAGTTGCACGTCCATCGTCATGGTGTCGCCCGCGCATGCATAGGTGATCGTCGGCTCGTACCGCTCCGCTCCCGCAACCGGTGCGGTCATGACATCACCATTGGCCGTCATCGTAAACATGGCCGGGGCGGAGCCTGCATCGCAGAAAGTGATCCGCCCAGCCTCGCCATTGATAAACCCCACCTGCGTCGGCGCGGCAAGGTCCAGCCGCACGTCCACGACATCGCCGGTCTCGACGAACGTATCGGTAAATTCCGTGGCTTGGTGAAACGGGAGCGTGTGATAGAACCCGTCATCGTAGATCGAGATCCCCAAGGCGGGCGACGCGCCCGCCGCGATTTCACGGATCACGTTATCGGGCACCATCCCCTGCAAAGCGTCCCGGATTCGCGCCGGCGCCGTGTTCTCGCCAATCCAATGTCCGATCATGCAGGGATCGCCCACCGGGGGTGGCGCGACACAGGCGTTCTGGGCCAGGCCAGGGGCGGCCCAAAGGGCCAGCATCAGGGTCAGGGCAGATGACTTCATGGCAAGAATCCTCCGGTTGCTCAGAGAAATCCGCCCGCCTCCAGTTTCCGCACAAGGCGGCGATAATCCATGGGCGGCGGCACGTCCTCTGACACCTGTCCGTCGTCCGTACGCAGCAGCGCGTTCATTTTTACCAGGTCCACATCGCAGAACGCGTCGATCTGGTTGGCCAGTGCATCGAACGCCCCCTGCCGCCAGCGCCGCTGAATCAGGCCCACCCGTGTGCCGGGCCGCATCACGAACGGCGCAAGATGAAAGGCCGAGCCATCGGGCCCCACGATCTGCCGCGACGCTGCGTAATGGGCGCATTGCTCCGGCAGGCTGTGACGCTGGGGATGCATGATCGTGTAGCCCGCCTTGCGCATCAGCCGCTCGATCCGCTCTTCCTGGTCCACCATCTGGTCCGCGCGTTTCAGCAGAGACCGCGACAGGTAGATCTTCTCGTCGCCCTCGGGCAGGACCGCCGCCTGAAGCCGTCCGCGGATGAACCGGCGAAACTCCGGCGTGCCGGTGACCCAGTCGCGGTGGCCCATGCCCTGCGTCGGCACGTCCAGCACCTCGACCCGCACCGGGGTTTCCACGAAATGCACCGGCAACCCGTCGCTCAAGAGGTCCACGAACGCCTTCAGCCGCCGCTCGAAAACCGCCCCGAAATCAATGCCATGCATTGGGATCAGGACCAGGCCGTCATAGCTGCGCTGCCCCAAGGGCCACATCCGCGAGATGCATTCCAGCAAAAAATGCCCAAAATGATGCCGCCCGATGCCGATGAAGAGATGTCGCCCCGGCAAGACCTCCGCCGTCCCCGGCAGACCCGGCTGCGCGGTAAAGCGATTGGAGGAATAAAGCGTCCGCGACTGCTCCACAAAGCTGCCATCCGCCCGGAAAACCCCGCAGGCCAGTTCCCGGCCTTGCGACATTGGGACCACCTGCGCCTGTTCCACCGTCTCGACATGCGGCTCCGGCAAGACGTGCGGATCCAGCCCTGGGCCGGGCGCCGCGTCATCCATCATCGCGGAACTCTTTCGCCAGGAACTGTTCGAACGCATCCAGGTTCACCGCCTCGAACTGGCCGAAACTCTGCATCCAGATGCTGGCGTCGCGCAACGCGTCGGGCTCCAGCTTGCACCACACGACCCGGCCCCGCCGTTCCTGGCTGATCAGGCCGGCGCGGGTCAGGATGCCAAGGTGCTTCGAGACGGCGGCCAGCGACATCTCGAACGGCTCCGCCACGTCCGTCACGGCCATGTCATCCTCCAGCAGCATCGACAGGATCCTGCGGCGGGTGGGATCGGCCAGTGCGGCGAATACTGTGTCGAGCGATTGGGCCATGGTGCACCGTTTAAGCCTTGGGACACTGGCCGCGTCAACTGTATTGGGCCTTGGGAGGGGCATTGCGGACTCGACTCCGGTCGCGGCGCACCCTAATTTGGAACAAATCAAGAACAATCATCTGCTGCTGATCCGGTCCCGCTGCCATGCCCGAACGGCGTATCCTTTCTGTCTGGTTTCCCCGGCTGGGGGCCGAACGGCTGTTGCGGCGGACCGGGCTGGATGCGGACGTGCCTTTTGCCGTGGTGCGCGACACCGGGCAGATGCAGGTGCTGTGCTCGCTGTCCGAGGCGGCCGAGGCGGCGGGGCTGCGCGTGGGCCAGCCCTTGCGCGATGCCCATGCGATGTGCGCCACGCTGGTCACGAAACTGCAGAACCCGCATCAGGAGGCGGTGTTTCTGGCCAGCCTCGGACGGTGGGCCGAACGGCTGAGCCCGTGGATGGCGACGCAGCCGCCCGATGCGTTGCTGCTGGATATCACAGGCTGTGCGCATCTCTTTGGCGGGGAAGAGGCGATGGCCCGGCAAATCGTTGAAGAGGCGTCACTTTTCGGGCTGACCTCGCGCTGCGGGCTGGCCGGCACGGTGGGCGCGGCCTGGGCGTTGGCGCGCTATGCCGGGGCTGTGCCGGGGGCGGATCGCAGCGGCGACGCCATCGACCAGGAGGCCCGCGCGACCCGCTCCCGCGCGGCCAAGCGGCGGCACTGGGAAAGGGGCGGCGCCGCACCGGTGGCGGGCGTAAGCCGTTCAACTCAAAAGCCGTTTTCCATCGCGCCGCCCGGGCAGGCGCGCAGTCTTCTGTCCCCCCTGCCCATCGCCGCCCTGCGGCTGGAAGAAGAGCAGGTCGCGGCCCTGAACCGGCTGGGGCTACGCAAGGTGGGCGACCTGCTGAACCAGCCGCGCGGGCCGCTGGCGCGGCGCTTTGGCCGGGGGCTTTTGTTGCGGATGGACCAGGCGGTGGGGGCGGCACCGGAACCTGTCTCTCCGGCGCGGGTGAAGCCCCGGCTGGCGACCCGGCTGACCCTCCCGGAACCCATTGGTTTGATTGATGATTTGCAGGCCGGGCTGGATCGGCTGGTGCCGCGGCTGTGCCAGCTTCTGGCGGACCAGGGACAGGGCGTGCGCAAGGTTCGGCTGGAGGCGTGGCGCGCCGATGGCAGCATGGGCTGGATCGAGGCGGGGCTGGCGCGGGCGACGGACGAGCCCGACCGCATCCGGCCCCTGCTGGCCATACGGCTGGACGAGATCGACGCAGGCTTTGGCATCGACACGTTGCGCCTGATCGCGGCCGTCAGCGAGCCCATCCAGCACCGCACCGCTGCGGGTCATCTGGACGCCACCGCCGCCGCCCGGGACCGGCTGGCGCGGGACACGGCCGTGGAGGATCTGATCGGTCGCATCGGCGGGCGGATCGGGCTGGAAGCGATCACGCGCCTGCACCCCGCCAGCAGCCATATCCCTGAAAAGACGTCACAAATCCTGGCCGCCGCATGGTCCGAGCCGGCGGGCGACTGGCCCCGCCCCGCCACCCCGCGCCCCTTGCTGATGTGGTCGCCCGAGCCGGTCAACGCGCCGGATGCGCCGCACCTGCCGGCCATCTTCCGGTGGCGCGGGCGGGCGCATGACCTGGCCGAGGCGAAGGGACCGGAGCGGATCGCGCCGGAATGGTGGCTGGACGATCCGAACTGGCGGTCGGGGGTCAGGGATTACTGGCAGGTGACCACTGGCCAGGGGGAGCGGTTGTGGCTGTATTACGCCCATGGCGGGACGATGTCGTCGGGGTGGTTCTGTCAGGGGCGGTTTGCGTAGGCGAATCAAAAGGTTAAGGAGGCAGATTCGCCGAAAATGCGATGTCGGTATCGCGTCGGTATTCAAGTGGTATGGCAGCGGTGCGATTTTTTGCGTTTCGGGTGGTTAACAGGGCGTGCGTGGGGCGCGTGGGTTTTCACCCACCCTACGCGGAGATTCCGAACGGAGGCGGTCGCGGGTCACGCCCGGCACGGGGTGGAGGTAGGCATCCCGGCACAGGCGGGCGGTGGCGGGGTGGAACCCCGCCCTGCGTGGCGGGTGCGAAGGTGTGACCGTCATCCCGGACTTGATCCGGGATCTCCGGGGCAGAGAGATCCCCGGGTCAGACCCGAGGATGACAGAAAAGAGATCAGCAGTAGTTGCCCTTCACCCGTTCCTTGGTCGGGTCGAAATGCGGGTAGGGCACGACCTTGGCCTTGAGGCGTTTCTGCAGACCGTCCAATTGCCCCACCTCGATATCCGTGCCCGGCTCGGCGTGGGTCACGTCCACGCGGGCCAGCGCGATGTTCTTGCCGAGAATGGGGGATTTGACCGCAGAGGTCACCTCGCCCACCTGGGCCTTGCCGATGCGGACGCAATCGCCGGGGCTGGCGACGCGGCCGCCTTCGAGTTCCAGACCGACCATCTTGCGCTGCGGATGCGCCTTGCGTTCTTCCAGCGCGGCACGCCCGATGAAATCGTCGTTCTTGGATTTCAGCGGCACGGTGAAGCCGATACCGGCCTCGAACGGGTCGGTCTGGTCGTCGAACTCGGAGCCTGCGAAGATCAGTCCCGCCTCGATCCGGATCATGTCGAGCGCCGCCAATCCAAGCGGCTTCAGCCCCATCGGCTCGCCCACGTTCCAGATCGTGTCGAACACCTCTTCGGCGTCCTTGGGGTGGCAGAAGATCTCGTAGCCCAGTTCGCCGGAATACCCCGCGCGGCCCACGACAATCGCGGTGCCGTCGAAATCGTTCAGCCGGGCGGGGGTGAAGCGGAACATGCCCAGTTCTTCCAGCGTTGGGTTGGGCGGGGCGGTCCAGATGATCTGTTTCAGGATATCACGCGACAGCGGCCCCTGCACCGCCACGTTATGCAGCTGATCGGTGGAGTTGCGGACCCAGGCATTGAGGCCCAGTTTCTCGGCCTGTTCGCGAATCCACAGGCCCGAGGTGTCGTTGCCGCCGATCCAGCGGAAGGCGTTTTCGCCCATGCGGAAGAGCGTGCCGTCGTCGATCATGCCGCCGTGTTCATAGCAGATGGCGGTATAGACCAGTTGGCCCACGGCCAGCTTCTTGACGTTGCGGGTGACGCAATACTGCATCAGCTCCTCGGCGTCGGGGCCGGTGACTTCGTATTTGCGCAGGGGCGACAGGTCCATGATCGCCGCCTTCTCGCGGCAGGCCCAGTATTCGCCGACGGTGCCGACCGAGGGGAAGCTGTTCGGCAACCAGTACCCGTTATACTCGACAAAGTCCCGCGTGTGCCTGGCAAAGCAATTGTGGAACCCGGTTTCCTTGGTGTGTTCCAAAGGTGCCTCCGCTGATTTTCTGTAGCCGATGGAGCGGCTGAAGCTGTTGGTTTCGGAATAGGTGCGGACCTGGATGTCGGTGGGATTCCAGCCGTTCGCCTCGTCCACGTCGCAGGGACAGGCGGTGGAGACGCAGACCAGGTCGGTGAGCGCACGCAGAAGCACGTAATCGCCGGGGCGCGACCACGGGTCGTCCATGCCGATGGCGTTGGTCTCGTCCAGCATGGTGTTGAAGAAGAAGTTGATCGCGGGCCAGCCGGCGCGGGGGCGCACGCCGTATTGTTCGAGATCGCGGTTCATGTTCTCGGAACAGTTTACGTGGCCGGGATAGCCCAACTCCTCGTAATAGCGCTGGGTGCAGGCCAGGCCGAACGTGTCGTGCCGCCCGCAGGTGTCCTGCACGATCTCGACCAGCGGTTCCTGATCGACGTTCCAGTACTTCGCGAAGATGCCCGGCTGCGGGTAGAGCGAGCCCATCAGGGTGCGCGTCGTGGTCGGGTCGATCTCGCGGTCGAGGCCCTTGTCGAGCGAGCGCAGCGAGAATGCCTGAAAGTCCGAGCATTCGCGGCCCTGCACGTCGAGCACCTGGATGAACTGGCCTTTCTGCACGTGATAGGATTTGGCCTCGCCCGGCTGGATGTTCATGTCGACCAGCGGATCGGCCAGCGGGTCGGGCGGCATGTGCCCGCCCTTGGCGATGCCGGGATCGGCGCGGCGGATATAGAGGATGAGGTCGGTGGGCGGGGCCTGCGTGCCCGGGTCCATCGGCCCGCCGGGGGCGGCGACGATCAGGAGGCCGTCGCTGTCGGCGTGGAAGGTCGCCATCTCACCGGCGCGGGAGCCTTCGGAGAAGACCTTGATGCATTGCGCATCGCCCAGCTTGAACCCCGCGCGGTCGAGCGCCGAGGCGACGCGGCGGCCCGAGACCGAGCCACCCGCCAGGACCGACAGAACGCCGTCCGGGCGGCCGTGGCTGGAGGCGCCGAGGCGGCCGGGGTCGGATTTGCCGTCGGGGGTGAAGAACACCATCTCGCCGGGTTGCAGCCCCTGGAAATCCAGCACCGAAATCTCGTCGCCGCGATAGATCGGCACGGCGCGGGAGCCGCCGCCGGGGATGGGGTGTCGTTCCGTTCCGTGGGGCAGGATGGGCAAGCCGGGCGTGATGACGCCGGCGCGTTCATACGGGGTCTCGAAGACAGGCTTAACGGTCATGGATGTGCCTTTTATCACTCGTGAATTGTGGCATCAATCGAGGCCCAGCGCCCGTTTGCGCCGGTTGGCCCAGCTGAGGATCGCCATGTCGAAGGTCAACGCCATGAGCGAGACATTGATCCCGAGGACGAAGTTTTTGCCCAGGTCGGTGCCCGCCAGCGTGCGCTGAAGCTCTTGCCCAAGGTCCTGCGTGCCGATGAAGGCCGCGATGATGACCATGAAGAAGGCGAACATGATGCCCTGGTTGAAGCCGACGGCCATGGTGGGCATCGCCAGCGGCAGTTGCACCGAGGTCAGTTTCTGCCAGCGGGTGCAACCGGCCATGTCGGCGGCCTCGGTCATTTCGGCGGGCACGCTGCGCAGCCCCTCGATGGTGTAGCGGGTGAGCGGGACCATGGTGAAGATCACGATGGAGAGCACCACGGTGGTGTCGGTGATCCCGAAGAGCATGATCGCGGGCAGCAGGTAGATGAAGCTGGGGAAGGTCTGCGCGGTGTCGCAGGCCAAGAGCATCCGCTCGGACCATTTTTCCGACCGCGCGGCAAGGATGCCGATGGGAATGCCGATCAGCATCGAGATCGCCATGGCCGAGAGCACCGAGTAGAGCGTGATGACCGAGCGGTCCCACCAGCCGGAGAAGGCGACGATGGAGAAGAAGATCGCGGCGTAGATCGCCGGTTTCTTGCCGCCGACGCCATAGGCGAAGGCCACCACCAGCAGGATGAAGGCCGAGGTGGGAATCCACAAAAGCGCGTCGCGGAAGGGGATCAGGACCCAGACGTTCAGGACATAGCGGATGGTGCCGGTGATCGCCTCGACCACGTCGAGATTGAGGAAGCTCTCGAACACCCCGTCGATCTCGCGCCCCATGGAGAGCGACTGGCGGCGGCCGACCTCGTTCAGGATCTCGATCGGTTGGGCCAGCAGATAGAGCCCGGCGAAGACCAACACCGACAGGACGGTGTACTTGTAGCGGATGTAGAAGGGCGTGTCCTTGGGGTGATGCTCGGGCAGCTTGCGCACCCACGCCTTGCTGAGGCGGTCGAGGGTGATGGCGACCAGCACGATGGTGATCCCGATCTCGAAGGAGCGGCCCAGTTTGAGGGAGTTCATCATGGCAAGGAGCTTGCCGCCCAGGCCCGGCATGCCGATGAAGGCGGTCAGAACCACCATGGCGAGGCAGAGCATTATGACCTGGTTCACGCCGACGAGGATTTCCGTGCGGGCCGAGGGGATGAACACCTTGGTCAGCATCTGCCAGCGCGAGGCGCCGGACATCTTGCCGGCCTCGACGGTCTCGGGCGAGACCTTTTTCAGGCCCACGGTCGTCATCAGGATCATCGGCGGGGTGGCATAGATCGTGGTGGCGATGGCCCCCGCGGTGGGGCCGACCTTGAAGAAGATCACGGCAGGCAGGAGGTAGGTGTAGAAGGGCAGCGTCTGCATGACGGCGAGTAGCGGCTTGATGGCGTTGTCGAACCACTTGTATTTCCACGCCGCGATGCCGATGACGAGGCCCACGAAAAAGCCCAGCGGAGCGGCCACCAGCAGCACCGAAAGGGTCTGCATCGTCAGTTCCCACTGGCCCATGAACGCGGTCCAGACGAAGGTGCCGCCCGCCAGCAATGACAGTTTCCAGCCGCCAAGGTAATAGCCGATCACTGCGGCCAACCCCGCCACGGCGGCCCACGGTATGGGGTCGGCCATGTAAGGCCAGCGATACTTGCCTTCAAGCAGGTTGGCGGTGACGCCCAGCAGGAACTCCAGCGGGCCTTCGGCGAACCAGCGGGTGATGTAGATCAGGCCAAAGCGCCCCTCCTGCATGTCGCCGGTGACGACGTCGAAGAAGGCATCCAGCCACGTCGCCAGCGGCGGGATCCATGCTTCGGGCAGGCGGACGAGAAAATCCGGCAGAACGGGCTTGGCCGCGCAGAGCAGGATCGCGGCCACCAGCAGCGCCACCAGCACGGGGTCGCGGGTGGCGCCGGGCTGGCGCATCGACAGGGAGGTGCGTGTGGCGTTCGTGGCGACATCAGCCATTGGCGCTGTCCCCCAGAAGCACCTCCAGCGCCTCTTGCCGGGCCATCACGCCCATGATCCTGCCGTCCTTGCCCGCCACCGGCAGATGGTCGCGCGGGTCGCTGACAAGCTGGCGCGCGATCTGGTGAATGGTGCGGTCGCCCGCGATGGCCTCGCCCTCGACCGCGTGGCCGTTGACGGGTTTCGCAAGAACGCTGGCGTGCACGACATGTGCCTTGTCCACGTCCTCGGTGAACTTGCGCACGTACTCGGTCTGCGGGTCCAGCACGATCTGGTCGGGCGTGTCGCATTGCTCGATCGCGCCGTCCTTCATGATGGCGATGCGGTCGGCCAGGCGCAGCGCCTCGTCGAAATCGTGGGTGATGAAGACGATGGTCTTGCCCAGCATGGCCTGAAGGCGCAGGAATTCGTCCTGCATCTCGCGCCGGATCAGCGGGTCGAGCGCCGAAAACGGCTCGTCCAGGAACCAGATATCCGGCTCGATGGCAAGGCTGCGGGCGATGCCGACGCGCTGTTGCTGACCGCCGGAGAGCTCGCGCGGGAAATAGTCCTCGCGGCCCTCAAGGCCCACCAGCTTGATGACTTCCAGTGCGCGTTCGCGCCGCGCATGCTTGTCCTGGCCGCGCATTTCCAGCGGGAAGGCCACGTTTTCCAGCACGGTGCGGTGCGGCAAGAGGCCGAAAGACTGGAACACCATGCCCATCTTGGAGCGTCTGAGTTCGATCAATTCCTTCTCGGGCAGGGCCATGATGTCCTGCCCCTCGACCTCGATCGTGCCGCCGGTGATGTCGTGCAGGCGGGAAAAACAGCGCACCAGCGTGGACTTGCCCGAGCCGGAAAGCCCCATGATGACCAGCATCTCGCCCTTGGCAACCTCGACCGACACGTCCTTGACCCCGGCGATGTAACCGTCGGCGCGGATATCCTCGTAACCGTGCCCGGCAGGCATGGATTTGAGGTATTGGCGCGGGTTGGGGCCGAAGAGCTTCCACGCGTTGCGGCAGGAAATGACGGGGCTGTCGGTGGTCATGAGCGGGCTGGTCCTTGGATTGTCGCCGGCGATGCGAGCCGCCGGCAAGGCCCTGCCCGGCGCATCACCGGACAGGGAAAGGCGAAGAGGTCAGGTGTCGCCACCGGGCAGCCAGCCCTTCCAGACGTCCTCGTTGTCTTCCAGCCAGATTTCGGCGGCTTCCTCGGGCTCGTAATCCTCGATATCCACCAGCTTGGCCATCTCGGCGATCTGGGCATTGGTGAAGGAGATCTTGGTCAGCACCTCGTAGGCATTGGGCCACTTGTCCTTCATCCCGTCCCAGGCGGCCTTTTTCAGGTAGCCGTCGGCGGGGTTGCCGCAATCGTAGAGCGCGTCGGGGTTGGGGCCCTTGGCCGGGTCGGTGTCGCAGCCGTCTTCCCATGCGGGGAACTCGACGAACTCGCCCGGCCACACGGCCTCGGCGAAGTTGGGGGTCCAGTTGAAGACGAGGATCGGGGTCTTGTCTTCCTCGGCCGACGCGATGTGCGCCCAAAGCGCGGCGGCGGACCCGGCGTTCTTCACGACATAGTTCAAGTCCAGCGCCTCGGCGCGTTCCTTGCCGTGCTTGAGCCAGTCGACGGGACCGTCGAGGAACAGGCCCTTGTCGCCGGTTTCGGGCGTGGCGAACAGCTCGGCGCAGTCGTTGAGCGCCTTCCAGTCGGGCAGGCCCGGGCAGGCGTCCTTGGTCCAGGACGGGTACCACCAGTCCTCGCGCGTGACGGCATCGTGGTCGCCCGCGTCGTGCAGGCCGCCCTTTTCCAGCGCCTCGCGGAACGACGCGCCGAAGGCACCTTCCCAGACTTCCAGTTCCAGCGTGACGTCGCCGAGCCGGATCGATTCGTAGACCGCCTGGCTGTCGGTCGTGACGAATTCGACGTTGTTGCCCATCTCCTCGAAGATCTGGCCCACGGCGTGGCTCATCACGATCTGGCTGGACCAGTTGTGCAGCGGGATGACGATGGGTTCGGAACTGTCCTCGGCGGCGAAGCCTGCCGTGGCCGAAGCCAGGGCGATGGCCGTCGCGGACATCAATGCTTTGATTTTCATGTTAACTCCCAGTCGGTTGCATGGGCCTGATTCTGTGTGCCGGCCCTTTGTTGGAGTGGGAAGTATCGCGCAGGTGCAGAAAAATTCTGATTATAAACTTTTTGTGCCATGCCTCTAGAAATGTTTGGCAAACGGGGGTGGGCGCGGCTAGGCTCGGGCCGTTGTCCCGAGTTTGAGGAGTGTGAAGGATGCTGCGCAATCGCGCCGTGCTGCCGCGCCTTGACTACCTGCTGGCCTTCGAGGTGGCCGCGGAGCTGGAAAGCTTTGCCGCGGCGGGCAAGGAACTGAACGTCTCGGAAACCGCCATCAGCCGCAAGATCCGGCTGCTGGAGCAGCATTATCAGTGCGCGCTCTTCGTGCGCGGGCACCGCTCGGTGCGGCTGACGGATATGGGGCGCAAGCTCTTGTCCGGGATCACGCCGGCGCTGAAGACTTTGGTGCGGGTGTCCGAAGACATGTGCGCGGAGCTGGAGAAAAGCACGGTACGTCTGGCGGCGACGAACTCGGTCTCGTCGCTGTGGCTGATGCCGCGGCTGCGGGCGTTTCACGAGGCGAATTGCAATATCACCATCGCGCTCACGTCGTCCGACGTGGACGAAGAGTGCCTGGCCGAGGACATGGACCTTGCGATCCTGCGCGGCGAGGGCGACTGGCCTGGATTCGAGGCGACGCGGCTGTTCGGCGAGACGGTGTTTCCGGTCTGCGCGCCGGGCTACCTGAAGGGGCAGGCGCGGATCGACAGCATCGCGGCGCTGCGCCAGCACGACCTGATCGAGGTCAGCAACAACCACACCGAATGGCTGAACTGGCGCACCTGGCTGGACCACAAAGGCGCCGACCCCGACACGGTCCGTCCGTCCGCATCGGTCAACACCTATCCGCTGGCGATCCAGGCGGCGCGGGACGGGTTGGGCATCGCGCTGGGATGGGGGCATTTGGTGGACCATCACCTGCAGTCGGGCGACCTGGTCCGGCCGATGGGGGGCGAGCATGTGCGCACGCGCTCGGGCTATTACCTGTTGCGGCGGCAGGGGCTGGAGCCGCGCAACGAAAGCGCCATCGTGGCGCATTGGCTGCTGCAGGAAAGCGCCGCACGGCAGAGATACGCGGCGGAATGAGACGCGGGGCGTCTTGCAGATTATTCTGCGAATAATCTGCGCCCCAGAAAGTTCGTACGAATTTTCTGGGCTTACCGTTTTCTCAGAACGGCGGGCGCAGGACCGCGTGAAGGTAGGTGCGGGTTTCGCCCACCATCTCCTCGGCCAGGGACAGCGCCGTGGGCCAGGGCGGGTCGAGCGTGGCCTCGACCTCGCCGATGTCGAAGGTCAGGGTCGCGTCGTGACGGCGCGCCAGGCGCTGCATGCGTTCATTCTCGCGCAGGCACATCATGTAGAGCGAGCGCACGCCGCGGTTCTGCGCCGCCGCGAGCATACGCACGAAGAGCGCATCGCCGATGCCTTCGTGCTGCCAGTCGGGATCGACACTGAGCGCGATCTCGGCCCGGACGGGCCAGCTGTTGAGCAACATCCGCAATTCGCCGACGCCGTGCAGATCACCCTCGACGAAGGCGCCGTACACGACGCTGTCGAGGCCAAGGACGGTCTCGGCATAGCCCGTGACGAACTCATCGGTCACGCTGGCGCCGAAGCGCAGACGGCGGGTTGCCGGATCGAGCCGGGCGAAATGGTCCAGCAAGAGCCGCTTGTCCGCCAGCCACAGACGGCGAATATCGGGTTTTATCAATATCTTGTCGTGGTTGACGTCGGCATTCATCGTCATGGACTCCTTGGCGCGGGCCAGGCCCGGGCCGGGATGTCCTCCCTGCCCGGAAAATAATGCCGCGGCGCGGCATTTTCCATGAAGTTTCGATGAAACCGTTAGTTTACGTGACGGCAGGCCGGCGCCTTTCTCAGCCGGCCGCCCGGATCAGCTCGTCGAGATGCACCGCCCCGCTGGCCGCGAGCGCGCGCAGATCGTAGCCGCCTTCCAGGCTGGAGACCACGCGGCCCTTGCATTGCTCGGCCGCGATTTCGCACAGGCGACGGGTGACCCAGGCAAAATCGTCCTCGCGCAGGTTCAGGTTGGCCAGCGGGTCGTCGGCATGGGCGTCGAAGCCGGCCGAGATCAGGATCAGTTCGGGCCTGAATTCTTCCAGCCGGGGAAAGACCTGGCCCTCGTATTCCTGCCGGAAGCCCTGCCCCGCCGTTCCCGGCGCCAAGGGCACGTTCAGCACGTTATCGTGGTCGCCGGTCTCGTGCGCGCCGCCCGAGCCGGGCCAGAGCGGCATCTGGTGGGACGAGATGAAGAGCGCGCGCGCCTCTCCGCGCAAAAGGTCCTGCGAGCCGTTGCCGTGGTGCACGTCGAAATCCACCACCGCGACGCGGGACAATCCGTGACGCTCCAGCGCGTGTTTCGCGGCAATCGCGACGGTGCCGAAGAGGCAGAAGCCCATCGGCGTCGCGGTCTCGGCGTGGTGGCCCGGCGGGCGCATGGCGACGAAGGCGTTGCCGACCTCGCCCGCCATCACCTTGTCCACCGCCAGCATCGCGCCGCCCACGGCGCGCGACGCGCAGTTGTATGAGCCGGGCGACAGCCACGTGTCACCATCCAGCTGGTTGAAGCCCTGCGCCGGGATCGCCTCGCGGATCATGGTCACGTAATCCTGCGGGTGACAGAGCGTCAGGTCGGCGTCCTCGGCCAGCGGCGCCTCGGCGCGGACCACGTCCTTGCCCTCGAGCGCGGGCCACAGGTGTTCCAGCCGTGCCACGCGTTCGGGGTGACCGTCGGGTGTGACGTGGTTGAGGCCATCCTCGTGGGTGACTAGTAGCGTGGACATGGGCGCGGCTCCTCCTCTTTGACTAAGCTCCGGGCGGCAACGGGGCCGCGCCGAATGTTCACAACAGCTTAGAGGCCGTGCGGCCACTGTCCAGCGCGACTTGTCCACAAGCGGCGGGCGTGTAAGGTATTCTCATGGAAGAGGACGCCACCGACACCGCAACCGGCGAAGAGGCCGGTATGAGCTCGCCCGTCGAGGCGACGCCGGACCCGACGAACGACGCGATCGAGCAGGCGCAGACCATCGCCATCGGGCTGTGGGAGCAGGCGCAGCTGTTCGTGGCGGGGCTCTTGCGGCCGTGGAGCCTTTATCAGGTTGGGATCATCCTGGGGCTGTGGGTCGCGGCGACGATCCTGGCGCGGATCTTCGGCCCGCACCTGCACAACTGGATGCGCAACCGCGAAGGCTGGCCCAAGTGGAGGATGCGGTTCCTGGTGATGGTGCACCGGCGGCTGCGGCTGATCTTCATGGTACTGATGATCTGGCCGGTCTACTGGATCATGCAGGAGGTCACGTGGCCCAGCCGATCCTACCTGATCGGGGTCATGGCGAGCCTTGCCACCGCGTGGCTGGTCATCGCCATCGTCACACGGCTGATCGTCAACGCGTTCCTGCGCGGCATGGTGCGCTATGCGGCCTGGACATGGGTCACCCTGTCGATCCTCGGCCTTACGGACGAGACGATCCAGATCCTCGACAGCGCGGCGATCGACCTGGGCGAGATGAGACTATCGGTCTGGATGGTGCTTCAGGCCATCGCGATGATCGCCTTCCTGATGTTCCTGGCGCGGTTCGTGTCCACAACCTCGGCCTCGCGCATCCGGTCGAACAAGGACATCTCGCCGTCGATGCAGGTGCTGGCGGTAAAGGTCATGCAGATCCTGCTCTACGGCGCCGCGTTCTTTATCGGTCTGCGCGTCGTGGGGGTGGATCTGACCGGGCTGGCGGTGCTGTCGGGCGCCATCGGCGTCGGCCTTGGTTTCGGCCTGCAGAAGGTGGTGTCGAACCTGGTGTCGGGCGTGATCATCCTGCTGGACAAGTCGATCAAGCCGGGCGACGTGATCAGCCTGGGCGAGACCTTCGGCTGGATCAACAGCCTTGGCGCGCGGTACGTGTCGATCACCACGCGGGACGGGAAGGAATACCTTATTCCGAACGAGGACCTGATCACCGGGCAGGTGGTGAACTGGTCGCATTCCAACGAGTTCGTGCGGCTGGATATCTATTTCGGCACAGCCTATGGCGACGATCCGCACCTGGTGCGCCGCGTGGCGATCGAGGCCGCCAAGGGCGTGGAGCGTGTGCTGGCCTTCAAGGCGCCTGTCTGTCACATCGTGGGGTTTGGCGACAGCAGCGTGGATTACATCCTGCGGTTCTGGATCAGCGACCCGACGGGGGGTCTGACCAACATTCGCGGCAATGTGTACCTGGCGCTGTGGGACGCGTTCCAGGAGCACGGGATTTCCATCCCCTTCCCGCAGCGCGAGGTCAAGGTGCTGGAAGGCTCGGAACTGGGCACGCGGGCGTTGGACGGGGCCGAACCGGGCAAAGCGACGCGGAACGGCGCGGCAGAGGAACAAGGCGGCTGACCGTGGCGTTACCGGGCCAGAAGGGAAATCTCATGGCCCATACCCTGACCCTGCAATCGCAGGATAACGTCACGCACGATACGCACCGTTATGTCTTCGACCGGCCCGAAGGCCTTGATTTTCAGCCCGGGCAGGCGGCGGAACTGGCGATGTGCCGCGACGGCTGGAAGGACGAGGGGCGACCCTTCACCTTCACCTCGCTGCCGGCGGACAATCACCTGGAGTTCACGATCAAGAGCTACCCGTCGCATGAGGGCGTGACCGAGCAGTTGCCGGGCTGACCCCGGGCGAGAAGGTCACGCTGGACGGCCCCTTTGGCGCGATCACCGACGAAGGTGCGGGCCTGTTCCTGGCCGCGGGGGCCGGGATCACGCCGTTCATCGCGATCCTGCGAAAACGCGCGAAAGAGGCCGACCTGGAGGGCTGTCAGCTGATCTTTTCCAACGAGACCGAGGGCGACATCATCCTGAGCGAGGAATGGGCGCAGATGCAGGGCCTGAGGGTCGATCACGTCCTGTCCGAGGAAGACGTGCCGGACCTGCATTACGGCAAGGTGGACAAGACATTCCTCGAACGCCACGCGGCGCTGTCCGGACAGGTTTATATCTGCGGGCCGCAAGGCTATGTCGACGCGATGCGCGACACGGTGAAGGACCTGGGCGTTCCGGGCGACGGCATCCATACCGAGGAAGGCTGGTAAGCGGTCTTTCCGGCGCGGTCAGGCGCAGGTCGCGCCGGAATAGTGCCGGTTTTCGGGGCGCGCACGAACACGTTCCGCCGATTGGCGAAAGCCTTCATTGAATTGTGACAGGCGGGTTGCTATTTTGGAGATATGCTCGGCACCGGGGCGGATCGGTGCGTAGTAGAAGGAGGACAATGTCCTGTCTCTTACAATCGACGCGGCCCCTGCCGCTGAACGGGGCGCAGCCTTGAGCGCGTCCGACATGGCGACAAGCAGTGACGCACAGCTTGCGCGCATCCTTTCCGCACTCGACGAAGACAAGGCCGAAGAGATCGTGCAGATCGACCTTCGCGGCAAATCCGCGATCGGCGACTACATGGTGATCTGCTCGGGCCGGTCCTCGCGCCAGGTGACGGCCATCGCCGAAAAGCTTTCGGAGCGGCTGAAGACCGAGATGGGCGTGCTGACCAAGGTCGAGGGCAAGGACGCGGGCGACTGGGTGCTGATCGACACGGGCGACGTGATCGTCCATGTCTTCCGCCCCGAAGTGCGCGACTTCTACCAGCTTGAAAAGATGTGGCTGCAAGGCCACGAGGCAGCCAAGGCCGCCAAGAGCTGAATGCGCGTCCATATCTGCGCGGTGGGCCGGATGAAGGCCGGCCCGGAACGCGCGTTGCTCGATGATTATCTGGTTCGGTTCGACCGGACCGGCCGCGCACTGGGGCTTGGCCCGGTGCAGATGCACGAGGTCGAGGACCGCAAGGGCGGCGGCATGGACGCCGAGGCGGAGCTGCTGGAGCGCGCCTTGCCCAAGGGGGCCGTGATCGTGGCGATGGACGAGCGCGGCAAGCTGCTGTCCTCGCCTGACTTTTCCGACAAGCTGGCCGGTTGGCGCGACACGGGTCGCGGTGATGTGGCTTTCGTGATCGGCGGTGCCGACGGGATCGCGCCCGCGCTGCGCGACCGGGCGGAGTTCACGCTGTCCTTCGGCAAGATGGTCTGGCCGCACATGCTGGCCCGGGTGATGCTGGCCGAACAGCTCTACCGCGCCGCCTCGATCCTGGCGGGGGCGCCGTATCATCGGGCGTGACCTGGCGGAGTGGCTGCGCCACGCTCTTTGCATGTATGAGGGGCGCTGCCCCTCAAACTCCCCAGGATATTTTCAGCCAGAGGAAGCAGGCAAGAAAGCGGTTCACCCCCGGGCGAGACGGGTTAGAAGCGGCCAAGGATTCAGGAGGCAGGATTGAGCGCGCCGAAACCCGTAGTTCTGTGTATTCTCGATGGTTGGGGGCTGAGCGAGGCGCGCGAGGCGAACGCGCCCCCTGCTGGCCGCGACACCGCATTTCGACGGCCTGATGCAGAGCTGTCCCAATGCCACGCTGGTCACCCACGGACATGACGTGGGCCTGCCCGAAGGGCAGATGGGCAATTCGGAGGTGGGACATCTGAATATCGGCGCGGGCCGGGTGATCGAGATGGACCTGCGGCGCATCGACCGGGCGATCGAGACCGGCACCTTCGGCGACCTGCCCGGCATCATCCGGTTCGCCGAAAAGGTCAAGGCGGCGGGCGGCACGGCGCACCTGCTGGGCGTGCTGTCGGACGGCGGCGTGCACAGCCATATCGGGCACATGATCGCCGCCGCCAACGCGCTGACCGCGCGCGGCCTGCCGGTGGCCATTCACGCCTTTACCGACGGGCGCGACGTGGCGCCGACCTCGGCCAAGGTCTATCTAGAGGCGCTGCGGGCGGCCCTGCCCCTGGGCGCGCGGATCGCCACCGTGTCGGGACGGTATTACGCGATGGACCGCGACAACCGCTGGGACCGGGTGAAGCTGGCCTACGAGGCGCTGGCCCACAGCGAAGGCTATACCGCCGACACCGCCGCCACCGGCATCGACGACGCCTATGCCAAGGGCCGCACCGACGAGTTCATCAAGCCGCGCGTGCTGGGCGATTACCAGGGCATGAAGGACGGCGACGGTCTGCTTTGCCTGAACTTCCGGGCCGACCGGGCCCGCGAGATCCTGGCCGCCTTCGCCGACCCCGAGTTCGACGATTTCGACACCGGCAGGCGCCCGGCCTTTTCCTGTGTCAGCGGGTTCACCGAGTATTCGCGCCAGCACAGCCGGTACATGGACTGCATCTTTCCCGACGAACAGCCGGTCAACACGCTGAGCGCGTGGCTGGCGCAGCATGGCAAGCGCCAGTTCCACACCGCCGAGACCGAGAAATACCCGCACGTCACCTTTTTCCTGGCCGGCGGGCGCGAGACCCCCGAGGAGGGCGAGGCGCGGTACATGGCCGCCTCGCCCAAGGTGGCCACCTATGACCTGCAACCCGAGATGTCGGCGGGCGAGGTCACAGACCACCTGGTGGGGGCCATCGAAGAGGGGTACGATTTCATCGTGGTGAACTATGCCAACCCGGACATGGTGGGCCATACCGGCGACCTCGATGCGGCGATCCGGGCCTGCGAGGCGGTGGATGCGGGGCTGGGCCGCGTGCTGGAAGCGCTGGATTCGGCCGGCGGCGCGATCATCGTCACCGCCGATCACGGCAATTGCGAGACCATGATCGACCCGCTGACCGGCGGGCCGCACACCGCACACACCACCAACCCGGTGCCGGTCATCGTCAAGGGCGCACCCGAGGGCGCGCGGCTGCGCGACGGGCGGCTGGCCGATCTTGCGCCGACGGTGCTGGACCTGATGGGCCTGCCCAAGCCCGAGGAGATGACCGGGCAGAGTCTGCTGCGATGATCCGCGCGGGGTTTCTGTCGCTGGCGCTTTTGGCCGCCGCGCCCGCCCCGGCGCAGGACCCGGGCGCGGATGCGCGCGCGGCGTCGGACCGGCTGAACCGGGCCGCCGCGCTGATGGAGGCCGCCGACGGAGCGGCCAACCGCGTCAAGGCGCTGACCGAGGTGGTGGGCGCCTACGAGGACGGGCTGGAAGCGATGCGCGAAGGGCTGCGCCGCGCCGCCATCCGCGAAGAGGCGCTGTCGCGCCGGCTGCAGTCGCGCGAGGACGAGATCGCCCGCCTGCTGGGCGCGTTGCAAAGCATGGCGCAATCCGAGGGGCCGGTGCTGCTGTTGCATCCCTCGGGCCCGATCGGCACGGCGCGGTCCGGCATGATCCTGTCCGACGTGACCCCGGCGCTGGAGACCCGCGCCGCCGCGCTGCGGGCCGAACTGGAGGAAGTGACCGTCTTGCGGACCTTGCAGGAAAACGCGCTGGACACGCTGCGCGAGGGGCTGCAAGGCGCGCAGGAGGCCCGCACCGCGCTGAGCCAGGCGATTGCCGACCGCACCGACCTGCCCCGCCGGTTCAACGAGGACCCGGTCAAGACCGCGCTGCTGGTGGCCTCGACCGAAACGCTGGAAGGGTTCGCCAGCGGTCTGAGCGAGATCGCGGTGGACGAGGTGCCCGGCTCGCTGCCCGGTATCGACGCCCGCAAGGGCAGCCTGCGCCTGCCGGTCGAGGGGCGCATCCTGCGCCGCGCCGGAGAGGCCGACGCCGCCGGAATCGTCCGCCCCGGCATCGTGATGGCCGCCCGCCCGCGCGCGCTGGTGACCACCCCCGCCCCCGCGACGCTGCGCTATCGCGGCGAATTGCTGGACTACGGCAATGTGGTCATCCTCGAGCCGCAGGCGGGCCTCCTGATGGTGTTTGCCGGGCTCGACGTGGTCTATGGCGAGATCGGCGAGGTTCTGCCGGGCGGCAGCCCCATCGGCCTGATGGGGGCGCCAGAGGGCGCGGACGGGCAAGGCACTAACGCTCTCTTGATCGAGAATGGCAAAGATGCGGGTGCGTCCCGGACCCAAACACTTTATATAGAAGTCCGAGAAGAAAACGAACCCGTCGATCCGGAGACCTGGTTCGAGACAAGCGAAGGATGAGCAACCCGATGAAGAAGTTTCTGATCGCCGCCCTCGTCGGCAGCCTGACCGGCGCGGTCGTGACAACCCAGGTCGCGGCGCCGCTTTTGGCGCAGGAGGCGGCCAAGACGACGAATGTTTACGAACAACTTGATCTCTTTGGTGATATTTTCGAGCGCATCCGCTCGCAATATGTCGAGGAGGTGGACGAGGGCGAACTGATCGAGGCCGCGATCAACGGCATGTTGACCTCGCTCGACCCGCATTCCAGTTACCTCAGCCCTGACGACGCCGCCGACATGCGGGTGCAGACCCGCGGCGAGTTCGGCGGCCTTGGCATCGAGGTCACCCAGGAGGACGGATTCGTCAAGGTGGTGTCGCCCATCGACGGCACCCCGGCGGAAACCGCGGGCATCGAGGCCGGCGATTTCATCACCCATGTGGACAATGAAAGCGTGCTGGGCCTGACCCTGGACGAAGCAGTGGAGATGATGCGCGGCCCGGTGGGCAGCGAGATCATCATTACCGTGGTCCGCGAAGGCGAAGCGGAGCCGTTCGACGTCTCGATCGTGCGCGACACGATCAAGCTGACGGCGGTGCGGGTGCGCACCGAACAGCAGAGCGTCGTTCTGCGGGTGACCACGTTTAACGACCAGACGTTCCGCAACCTGGAAAGCGGTCTGGCCGAACAGATCGAGGAAGCCGGCGGCATCGACAGTATCAGCGGCATCGTTCTGGACCTGCGCAACAACCCGGGCGGCCTGTTGAACCAGGCGATCGAGGTGGCCGACGCCTTTCTTGAAAAGGGCGAGATCGTCAGCACGCGGGGGCGGCTGGTCGACGATGGCGAGCGGTTCAACGCCAAGCCGGGCGACCTGGCCGAAGGCAAGCCGATCGTGGTGCTGATCAACGGCGGCTCGGCCTCGGCGTCGGAAATCGTCGCCGGCGCTTTGCAGGACCATCGCCGGGCCATCGTGGTGGGCACCAAGAGTTTCGGCAAGGGCTCGGTCCAGACGGTCATGCCACTGCGCGGCGACGGCGCGATGCGCCTGACCACGGCACGGTATTACACGCCCTCGGGCCGCTCGATCCAGGCGCTGGGCGTCAGCCCGGACATCGTGGTGGAACAGCCTCGCCGCGAAGAGGAGACCGAAGAAGAGGAAGAGGAAGGCGCCGCCAACCGCTTTGGCCGGTCCGAGGCCGACCTGCGCGGGCGGCTGGACAATGACAGCCTGAGCGAGGACGAGATCCGCCAGATCGAGGAAGAGCGCGAAAAGGCCGAGGAAGCCGCCGAACTGCGCGAGGAGGACTATCAGCTGGCCTACGCGATCGACATCCTCAAGGGCCTGACGGCGCTGGGACCGCAATACGACTGAGCCGGTCGAACACCGAAAGAATGCGCGGGCGGGGATCATCCCCGCCCGTTTTCGTATTACGCTGCGCCATGCCCGACTTGCGCCGCCCCTCCCCCCGAGACGTCGCCGACCTCACGGCGCTGTGCCTGCGGTCCAAGGCCTATTGGGGGTAGGACGCGGCGTTCATGGCCGCCTGCGTGCCGGTGCTGACGCTGACCGAGTCGGAGTTGCGGAACACCCCGACCATGTCCGAGGTCGACGGCGAGACGCTGCTGGGCATGGTGCAGGTCTCGAACGGGAACAACGGCTGTACCCTGCAAAAGCTTTTCGTCGATCCCGCGCATATGGGCGCGGACACGGGGCGGCGGCTGTACGGTCAGGACGGCCCGCGACATGGGCGCGCGCGAGATGATCGTCGAGTCCGACCCCGGCGCGGTGCCGTTCCATATCGCCATGGGCTGTCGCGCGGCAGGCAGAGCCCCGTTCGAGACGATCCCGGGCTTGATGCTGCCGCGCCTGATGTACGATCTGCGGTATGCCCCACAAAATTCGTACGAATTTTGTGGGGCTGCAACTTCAGAGCGTCGAAAAGTTGATCGATACGTAAAGCAACTCCGCCCCGTCGCCGCTGAAGGTGGCTGATACCCTCATGCCGCAGGGTGTCGCCCGTAGACTGCGCCGGATCACCCCCGTCGTGGGAAAGCGTGGACCGTTCCGGCGGATCGACCAACCGCCGCCCACCCGCAGCTTGCCGTCATGCGTGCGGTGGGGTTGATATACCCCGGCCCCGGTACCGACGCGAAAGCCTTGCGCCTCGAGCCGGAGGGCAGCGGCGTCTGCACCGCCCCATACGTGCAGCAGGCGGAAGATACAGACCTTGGCATCTCCGATCGTGTCGATCCGGTCCCAGTCCATTTGCAGAAGATCCTGGCGTTCGGTGGCATCGGACCCTTCCCGCAGACAGGATTGCGGATCGGGAAAGTGCCGCATCGCGCGTTTTCAGGTCGCCGGTCATATGGCTTGGGTGTTCCACCTGCACAGGTGGCACGCCGGGCTGTTGCGGCATCAGACCGTAGAAAGCGCGCGTCAGGTTGGACCAGAGCATCGGGGCCAGAAAGGTGATCATGACGACGAGGTAGATTTTCTCGTGCAGCCGGGTCTGGCGGAAACGTGCGATTGACCAGCCGGGGCGACCGGCGACCCGGCCCGTGAGAAGCCAGTAGAAAAGGAAAAACAGCGGCAATATTCCCAGAAGGACGTTGACTTGGCCCAGCGGCACCGCGATCACGATAACCGCGAGGGCCAAGACATGAGATGTGGCCCGCAGGCCATCCCGGTTCCAGGCCCACCGATCGATCACATAGAGAATGGCCGTCGCGACGGTAATGACCAGAAAGGTCACCGGAAACACGAACATGAGTGGAAAAAGAACGCCCCCTGCCCTGTGCGTTTAGTGAATCTCTGGATCGCCCCAAAGCCCCCTGCCACCATCGCTGCCGCGAAGAGGGACAGGATGACGGGTGCGTGCGGCACCCGGTCGGTACTGGTCATGGTAGAGTCTCCGCGTCGCGCCCCTGCGCAGAGCATAGGTCTGGATTGGCCGGAGAGCAGGTCAGAAAACCTTGACCCCGGGCTCGCCGCTGCCGCGCCTGGTGTACACTCTGCGATAGGCCCCACAAAATTCGTACGAGGGGTGTATCCCCTCAGCATACGTTTACCTCTCGACTCCACGGCAGGAGTCGTGAGATGAATTGGGTATGTTTAGAAAAACAAACTCCACTGTTCAAGCTACTGAATCTTGGGCCTCGGCTGGCATATTGCTTCACACTCTTTGGACAAAGGGGTGCCAGCCATGCTGACTACGGGAGCGGGGACTTGGATTGCATCACAGATGCCAATTTTGGCTAATCAAGGATGGCCGCTTTGGGTTTTTGCGGGAGTTGGGTTCGCCGCTGCACTCCTGCTTTCTGTGTCTGCTGTAGCCAACTTGCGTTACAGGTGGAGTGCGTCAAACGCCCTGAACAAAGGAATACAGTGGAATGATTCCACATTCACACCTTACGCAGTAATAGATGGCGGGACTCACTCTTTATCTGAAATATTTGGAGGTACAGGAGTACGTTCAAATCTTACATTTAGAAACGCAAACATTGTCGGTCCTGGCGTTGCGGCCCTTTTTGGTTCAAAGCTAGAAAAGTGCGATATCGCGGGCGTCCCAGAGCCAGTAGTCATACACATGAACCAAGACTTTGCGCGGGTAGGAAACCTCACACACGTTTTTCACAAATGCAACTTTTTGAATTGCGTGTTTTACAATTTGGTGCTGGTCGATGACCCAACTTTTATCAGCAATCAAACACAACAAACTCATGCTTTCATACGCTTGGACTCGGACGATCTAACTAGCAATTACCTTGCAAAATTAGAAAGCAATATGCAGATCGAGAATAAGTCAAATAAAGGTGGTTTAGAGAATGATGCAGTCAAAAAACCTAAAGACGGCCAGAGTGAAGGGTAGTCTTAACGAGTTCATTAAAGAACACGAAGACGATCCAGACGGAGATCTTGATAAGTTAGACGCTGTGATTAAGCGTCCAACTCAGGAAAACGGGAAAGCAACTCGTCCAGCATCATCTGAGGACGCATCCGACGATTGAAGCGGTACTCGAATTCCTTGGCGTAGGTCTCAAGGTACTTGGGCGAAACGCTGGTATGCGTCCCTTGGATTGAGCATTTCAGGTGCCGCCAGAAGTTCTCAACAGCATTGACTGTCTCGCCATTCGGGCCAACGTATCCGTCCCGATCCTTGTTGATCCGCTTAACGTCATAACCCAACTGGTCAAGGCCATTGTAGGAGCGCCATTGGTCGGCGTGGATCTCCGAACCTTTGGCAACGGCCTTCTCAATTTCGCCGTGCAGGGTGACGCGTGAGGCGTTCGGGATCACCTTAACGATAGCCTCGCCGCCACGCTCGACCATCGCCATGATAGCTGTTTTGTGCGGGCTGCGGCCATGCGTACCGGGCTTGCGACCGCCCATGTAGGTTTCGTCAACCTCGACAATCTCACCTTCGCCGCCAAGAGGCGCGTCACCGTCGATTTCTGCCATGTGTTCGCGGATCAGGCGGGCCATGCGCCATGCGGTCTTGTAGGTCACGCCAAGCTGACGCTGCAATTCCTTGCCGCTCACGCCATGCTTGGACGTGGTGAACAGGAAGATAGCGTAGAACCACAGTTGAAGCGGGGTGCGGCTCTTTTCAAAGATGCTGCCCACCATCGGGTGAATATGATGCCCGCACCACTGACAGGAAAAGGCTTGCTCATTGGTCAGGCGATACCATTTGGCCTCGCGCTCACACTTGGGGCAAACGTGGCCTTGGCCGAAGCGGACGTTGAACAAATGCTCAAGGCAAGCCTCGTCGGTGGGGAACTTTTGGAAGAACTGGCGGACGTTGGTCTGTTTCATAATACACAGATGGGAATTGGCCCACCGTATGTCAAGGGGATACACCCCTCGTACGAATTTTGTGGGGCACGGTTCAGCCGGTGCGCGTCAGATGCGCCTCCATCGCCGCCAGCCCGTCGTCCAGCCCGCGCCGACCGAAGCCGAGGCGAAAGCGGTCGGTCGGAGTCGGCCCGAGGTCCGAGCGGTAGATCGTGCTGGGCAGCAGCAGGACGCCCGCCTCCTCCACCAGTTTGCGGGCAAACTCCTCGACCCCGTCCGCACCGAGGTAGCGCGGGAAGCCGGTGCAGGCGCCATCGGGACGCTGCCACTCGAAAAGGTCCGGATGGCGCGCGAAGAACGCGTCCCATTTGGGAAGGTTCTCGTCCACGATGGCGCAGTTGCGCGCGAGGATCGCATCGCGGTTCTTCAGCGCGATCAGGGCCAGCCGCTCGCTGGGGCCGGAATTGCAGATCGACAGGTAGTGCTTCATCCGCTCCATCCGGCTCAGCACTTCGCGGTCCTGGCAGGCAATCCAGCCCAGGCGCAGCCCCGGCAAGCCGTAGGACTTGGACATCACGCCCAGCGACAGGCCGCGTTCATAGACATCGGCGATGAAGGGCAGGTGCTGCGCGTCCGACGGGCCGAGACCGTTGAAGATCTCGTCATGCAGGATCCAGATGCCGTGCTGGCGGCAAAGGTCGATCAAGGCGTCGTACCGGTCCGTGGCAGGATCGCACCGGTAGGATTGTGCGGGAAGTTGATCGTCAAAAGCCGTGTGTTGGGGCGGATCGCGGCGCGCACCCGGTCGAGGTCGAGCGACCAGTTGTCGTCAGGATCCAGAGGCACGCCCGTTGCCTCGCAGATGGCCAGCGGCAGGCTTTCATGCGACTGATAGTTGGGCGTGACCACGATTGCGTGGCTGTCCGCATCGAGCAGAACGGCGTTGGCTGCAAAGATGCCTTCGCTGGCGCCGGCAAAGCACAGGATGTCGTCGGCGCCCTGGCCCGCGTAGGTCGCGGCGATGGCTGCACGCAGATCGGGCGCGCCGCAGGTTTCGGTATAGCCCAGCCACATGTTCTCGAACCCGGCGCGGTCCTCAGCGGTGGCCATGGCCAGAAGTTCGGGCAGCGCCATGCTTTCGGCGTCCGAGGCCGTCAGGTGGTGGCGGGCCTTGAACTCCCACTTGGCGAAATGGGTTTCGAGCCGGAATTCGGGCAGCGTCGTCATTGGTGTTCCTGTCGGTTCAGTCCACCGCGCGGATAAGCTTGCGCTCCAGCACGCGCAACACCGTCCGCAGGTCGTGACCACGCTTGAGCACTTGCCCGTCCATGCCGATCACCGCGTACTGCCCCTGCCGGTTTCTCAGCTTGGGGCGTTTTTCGATGCGGTAGAGCGGGTTTTCGGCGGTGCGCCGGAAGACCGAGAAAACGGCCACGTCGCGCAGGCTGGAAATCCCGTAATCGCGCCACTCACCGGCGGCGACCATGCGGCCATAGACCGACAGGATCGCGGCAAGTTCGGTACGGTGAAAGGCCACCTCAGGCGCACCGGGATGAGGCGGGAACGGGGAGGTGGGTTGGAATGTCATCCTTTCAGAGTTGCGGCAAATGGGCCCCGAGGCAAGGAATTTGTGGATTGCGTCGGTCATCCGGCTGTGTGGTGCCGGCGTCATCGGAGACTTGATCCGGGGCCGCGCGGGGCAGAGATCCTCGGATCAGGCCCGAGTGTGAGCGTGCGCCCGAACTGAACACCTTTCGGGTCGCCATCCTGCGGGCTGGCAATCGCGCGGCTCTCTACCCCCGGCCGATATAAGGCATCTTCGTCGCCATCACCGTCATGAACTGGACGTTCGCCTCGGGCGGCATTTCGGCCATGTGCAGGACGGACCGGGCGGCGTTTTCCACGTTCATCGTCTGCATTTCGGGACTGGCCTGCTTCAGCCCGGCCACAAGTTCGCTTTCGGCATTGCCGATATCGATCTGCCCGCAGGCGATGTCGAAAGGCCGGCCATCCAGCGACAGCGAGCGGGTCATGCCGGTGATCGCGTGTTTCGACGTGGTGTAACAGATCGAACCGGGGCGGGGCACATAGGCCGAGAGCGAGCCGTTGTTGATGATCCGACCGCCCTGCGGGTCCTGCGCGCGCATCGCCGCGAAGGCCAGCCGCGCGGTGATGAACATGCCGCGCAGGTTGACGGCGATGACCTGGTCGAATTCCTCGACGCTGACCGCGTCGGGTGTGGTGGAAGGGCCGAACATGCCGGCGTTGTTGAACACCGCATCCAGACGCCCGGTCTTGCCCAGAAACGTTTCGAAGGCGCGGTCCATGGCGCCCGCGTCGGTCACGTCCGCGGGCAGGACGACCGCCTCGCGGCCCTGTGCCAGTTCCGCCAGTTTTTCGGCGCGACGCGCCAGCAGGCCCACCCGCCAGCCTGCATCGAGGAATACCTCGGCCGTGGCCCGCCCGATGCCAGAGCTTGCGCCGGTGATCAGAATGGATTTCATAGCTCTGTCTCTGCCTCCATTTCCAGTTCCAGGGGCGCGGGGGCGGCGCGCAGGTCGTCGATGCGCAGAGCGCCGGTGGGTTTCGACAGCCGGTTGCGCACGACCCAGTGCAGACGCTCCTCGGCGCGGGTGATGGCGACGTAGGCCAGACGCTTCCACAGCGGTTGCCCCGCCTCGGTGCGGCCCATGCGGGCGGCGGCATAGATGTCTGGCGCAAAGACCTGCACATCGGGCCATTGCGACCCTTGCGCCTTGTGGATCGTCACCGCCGCCCCATGCAGAAACGTGGCGCCCATGCGGGCGGCGAAGGGGATGAAGGGCTCCTCCTCGTCCGGCTTCTCGATCTTGACGATGCTGGCGGCGCTGACGCGCGGGTCCTCGGCGCCCATCACGTGCAGGCGGGAAAAGCCCGGCTTGCGACCCGCGCCCAGATAGATCACCTGCGCGCCCTTGATCAGGCCGCGCGCCTCGAGGTCCAGCCGTTTCTTGCGATGCTTGAGCGGCAGTTCCAGCCCGTCGCAAATCAGCGGCTCACCTTCCAGAAGCTCGGTTTCGGGCGCGCCATGCACGGCGCGGAATGCGTTGATCAGCCGGATGCGCGTGGCGTTGCGCCAGACCAGCACGGGGCTGCGCGCCATCAGGTCCACCTCGACCCTTTGCGCCCATTGCACGCGGTCGTCCTGCGCCGCCTTCTGCTCGACCAGCCGCTCGAAATCCTGAAACCCGACCTCGGGGTCGCCCAAGGCGTGCGCCAGATCGAGGATCGGGTTGTCGGCGTCCTGCCGATGGATTCGGTTCAGCGTCAGCTTGGCCGGCGCGGGCAGCCCGTCGAAGACCATCGCGCCGGACTGGTTCACCGGGGCAAGCTGGGCCGGGTCACCGAAGAGCAGCAGCGTCGGAAAGATCTCCTGCAGATCCTCGTATTGCTTTTCATCCAGCATCGAGGCCTCGTCGATGAAGCCGATATCGAGCGGTTCCTCGCGGCGTTTCCAGCCGGTGATGAAATCGCTGCCCCTGAGACCGGCGGCGGCCAGCGCCCCGGGGATGGACTTGTGCGTGCCATAGAACAGCCGCGCGCGTTCCAGCGCCTCCTCGGTCAGGCCCTCGATCTCGGGCTTGTCGCCATTGCCGGCCAGCCATTCGGCGATGCGCTCGTATTCGGGGTCATAGACGGGGGTGTAGAGGATGCGGTGGATGGTGGTGGCGGGCACGCCGCGCATCCGCAATACGCTGGCGGCCTTGTTGGTGGGGGCGAGGATGGCCAGCGTGCGGCGGTCCTTGCGACGGCGGCCTTCCCAGTCGCCCGACACTACGTCGACGCCCGCCTCTTCCAGCGCGCGGTAGAGAGCGGCCAGCAGCAGGGTCTTGCCCGAGCCGGCCTTGCCGACAACGGCCATCACGCGGGACTTGCCCTCGCGCGGCGGGGTCAGCATCCCCTCGTCAAGGTCCACGCCCACCTCGCGCAGCGCGGCGGCGATGCGGTCATGGGCCTCGGCCTGGTCATCGGAATAGGTGAGCGCGGTCTGGGACATGGCGCGACCCTACAACCGCGCTTTGGCCGGCACCAGCGCGGGGGCCGATTTCTTGCAAGAAATCGGATCGGAAAATTGCAATTTTCCGGCCCGGAATTTTCGAAAATTCCGGTGCTGCGCAGATCAGGCCGATTGCGCGAACGGCTGGCGCTCGTCGCCGAAACTGCGGCGGAACCACTCTTCGCTCAGTTGCGGGGTGACACCGGCGCGGCGGGCCACCTGCGCACGGGCGGCGTCGGTGAATTCCCACAGGCCCACGCTGATCCGGTCGCGCCCCGTGCCCACGCTGCCCAGAACCTCGGGCGACGCGCCGATCATCCGGTAGATGCGCACCATGCGCGCGTCGAACACACCGGCGAAATGCTGCACGCCGAAATGGCGCATCAACTCGCCTCCGCCCAGCATCAGCGCGGCGGCGACCCGGCTTTCGGCGCCCCGCGCGAGGCAGAAGCGGGTGCATTCCCAGATATGCGGGCTGACAATCGTGCCGCCGCCAATGATATCAGTGAAATGCTCGTTGATCATCGTCCGCCCGGTGGTGGGCAGGAACCGCATCGAGCCCGTGTGGCGGCCATCCGCTCCTTCCCAGATCACGTAAAGCGGGTTGAGGGCGTCATACGCGTCGCTTTCGAACCCTTGCGGATCGACCGTAACGTTCCAGCCCAGCCGGGTTCCGAACTGGTCGGCCCGGTCGCGGAACATGCCCTCGGCCAGCTTGGTGCAACGGGTCAGTTGATCGGCGTAAAGATAACGTAGCACGGGCGGTTTTCCCCTCTGTCGTTTTGATAAGAGGAAAATTCCCGACGACTCGTTAAATGCCCATGCAGGCACCGCGCGTTGCTTTGACAGGCGGTGTCAGATCACGATCAGCCCCTGGCTGATGGCGCGGGCAACCGCGTGGACGGTATTGATCGCCCCAAGCTTGAAGCGCGCGGATTCGATATAGACCCGCAGCGTGTGCTCCGAGATCGACAGCGTGTCGGCCACCTGTGCCCGTCCATAGCCCAACGCCAGCAGCGTCAGCGCATCCACCTCGCGCGGGGAGAGCTGCCGCGCGGGCGCGGGGGCGCGGTCGGGCTCGAACTCCAGCGCCTTCTGGTTGAACGTGTGCGCGCACAGGATCAGCTCCCGGCGATGCGCCTCGGTGAACACTGCCCAGGCGTCGTCGTCGCAGCGGTGGTTCACTGTAAAGAGCGCGAATTGCCCATTGGGCCCGCGCAGGGGTATCGAATAGCCCTGGTTGCCCAGCCCGTGATCCAGCGCTTCCTTCAGGAAGGCCTGCTCGGGTTTGCCGGACCAGTCCAGCCGCTTCCAGTCGACCGGGTGGAACCGCTGGTAGCACGCCTTTACGACCGGATCGATGCGCAGATAGTCCTTTTCGATATAGCGATCAATCCAGGCTTGCGGATAGGTCCCGCAGCCATACTGGTCGCCCGCGGCACTGACCCAGTGATAGATGAGATGATCGATTTGAAACAGCTCGCGCAGGCGGTCTGCCAGGCTTTGCAGGTCCGCCGGGTCACAGGCGCGTTCGAGGTCTTCCAAAATCGGTTCCAGCCGCCGCGGCGGTTGCACGTTCATACCCAATCGTCCCTTCCCGCGCCGGCGTCGATTCAGATGCCAGCTCCGCCGCCGCGACGAGTCTCGTGTCGTCGATCTGTTCGGCGAGTTCCCAAAGACCGTTCTGCCGAGCAAAGGTCCTGAGATCGGCCAGGACGTCCAGTATCCACTCGTTCTGCATGTGAGCCTCCTACGGGAGTAGTTAACGATAGATTAACTCAACTTTAGCATGTTAAACTTTATTGCCGTATTCGCGCTTTTTCCCTCCCCAAAAATGGTGAGGGCGCGATTTCCAAGCCTCTGAAATCGCTGGTTCTGCCCGAAACACATGGAAAAAAGCCTGCGAACCGGGACACCGATTCGCAGGCCAGATGCGGGCCGGACCGGCCCGTCAGGGAGAAGTCTTAACCTTTCTTGCCGGCGTCCAGCACGTCCTCGACCGTGCGCAGCCCGGTGCGCGGGGATTGCACCAGCACCGCCATGTTGCCCGGCTTGTGTTCGTTGCGCAGCATCTTCATGTGCGCGCCCGGGATCTCTTCCCAGGGAAAGACCTCGGACATGCAGGGATCGATGCGGCGCTCGACCACCAGCTGGTTGGCGGATGAGGCCTGTTGCAGGTGGGCAAAGTGGCTGCCCTGCAGGCGCTTCTGGTGCATCCACATGTAGCGCACGTCGAAGGTACAGTTGAACCCGGTGGTGCCGGCGCAGATCACGACCATGCCGCCCTTCTTGCACACCAGCGCCGAGACCGGGAAAGTCGCCTCGCCGGGGTGTTCGAACACGATGTCGACGTTGTTGCCCTTGCCGGTGATGTCCCAGATCGCCTTGCCGAACTTGCGCGCCTCGGTGAACCATTCCTTGTATTCCGCACTGTTCACCTTGGGCAGCTGGCCCCAGCAGTTGAAATCCTTGCGGTTGATGACGCCCTTGGCACCCAGCGACATGACGAAATCGCGCTTGTCCTCGTCGGAAATCACGCCGATCGCGTTCGCACCCACCGTGTTGGCCAGCTGGATCGCGAAGGACCCAAGGCCGCCCGACGCGCCCCAGACCAGCACGTTCTGCCCGGGCTTCAGCTCGTGCGGGTGGTGACCGAACAGCATCCGGTAGGCGGTGGCCAGCGTCAGCGTGTAGCAGGCGCTTTCTTCCCAGCTCAGGTGCTTGGGCCGCGGCATCAACTGTTGCGCCTGCACGTTGGTGAACTGCGCGAACGATCCGTCGGGCGTCTCGTAGCCCCAGATGCGTTGCGTGGGCGAGAACATCGGGTCGCCGCCGTTGCAATGGATGTCGTTGCCGTCGTCCTGGTTGCAGTGGATCACGACCTCGTCGCCCACTTTCCAGTTCTTGACCTTGTCGCCCACGGCCCAGACCACGCCAGAGGCGTCGGAGCCCGCGATGTGATAGTCGGCGCCATGCCCGTCGAAGGGGCTGATCGGCTCGCCGAGGCCCGCCCAGATGCCGTTGTAGTTCACGCCCGCGGCCATCACGAGGACCAGCACCTCGTTGCTGTCGAGCGTCGGCGTGTCCACCACCTCGACCTGAAACGACTTGTCGGGCTCGCCATGCCGCTCGCGGCGGATCGCCCAGGCATACATCTGCTTGGGCACATACCCCAGGGGCGGCAACTCGCCGATCTCGTAGAGGTCTTTCTCGGGCGCGTCGTAGGGTGCGATTCCGGTTTCGGTGTCCAGAGCCATCGGGGCCTCCTTCATATGCGTTTGCCGCGATGCAGAATCGCGCCTGTCCGCCCTGAAATATCTTTCATCACGCAACAATGCAATGCCGACTTATGGATTTTTGAAATTTTATAACCCCGCAGATGCAGAAAAATCACTCGTTTTGCGCCGCACCTGCGAAAAACTGCCGGATGGAATTGGCGTAATAGGCCAGCAGGTCGCGCTCTTCGGGCACGATCTCGATGCCCTGTGCCGTGTCGCGGACCAGCCCGCGCTTGCGCAGGATGCGCAGGCCCGCCTCGACGGAATAATCCATATCCTCGCGCGCGATATGAACATGCGCCTGGCCAAGGCTGCCAGCCATCTCGGACAGCACCTGTTTCAGCCTTGCCTCGGGCAGCGGCGTTCCGGCCTCCAGCAGGGCATGGGCGACCATCGGCACCGGCAGCACCGGCACCTCCTGCCCGATCCGCGCCATCAGGCGGTCGCCCAGGGTTTCGACCGGAGCGCCCGGGTGTTCGCGCTGAAACGCCGACAGCGACACTGGCGCGCCAAAGCTGACCGCGGCATAGCCGTGGCGGTGATAGCGCCGGGTGATCCACAGCCAGAATTGCTTCAGCACGAAGCCCGCCACCACGCTGATCCGCGCGCCGAAGCGGCGCTTGCCCGCCTTTCCCGCAGCGACAAGGATGCGGTCCTCGAACACTCGGTCATAGTTCACGGCGACCGGAACGAAGACCACGTCGCGCCCGCCCGGCTCGCGCTCCTCGATGATGTATTTCAGGATGCCCAGCTTGGGCCTGGCCAGCGCACCATCAAGGCTCAGGCCGCCCTCGGGGAAGACCGCCTGGGTCACGCCGCCGTCGGTGGCCATGCCGACATAACGCGCCAGCACCCGGCGATAGAGCGCGTTGAGCGACCGGCGCCGGATGAAATACGCGCCCATGGTGCGGATCAGCCGGCTGAGCGGCCAGACCCGCGCCCATTCGCCCACGGCATAGCTGAGCGCCGATTGCTCGGCGGCGAGCCAGGTGACCAGCACGTAATCCATGTTCGAGCGGTGGTTCATCACGAAGATTATCGTGGCATCGGGGTCGATAGTGCCGATCCCCTTTTCATCGAACCGCCCCATGCGAACGCGGTAGAGCGCCGTGCTCAGCAGCTTGGTCAGCCGGATCGCGATGCCGAAATAGGCGAAGGCGGAAAAGCTGGGGACGATCTCGCGCGCGTAGCGCTTTGCCTTCTCGAAGGCCACGTTCTCGGGGATGCCGTTTTCCTGAGCGTGCTCGGCGATGGCCTTGCTGACCTCGGGGTCGTAGATCAGGCGCTGGATCATGTCGTAGCGGCGCGCGAGCTTGAACGGCTCGATCTTGCGCTCCAGCCGCTGGTTCAGGCGGTTCACCACGCGCTCCATCCGGCGACGGAAGAACCAGCGTACCGACGGGAACAGGAAATGCGAGGCAAAGGTGACCGCTGCGAAGAGCAGGATCAGCACCAGCAGCCAGAGTGGAAGTTCAACCGTTTGCGTCATTGCCAGCACCATGCCAGCCCGCGTGAGGGGGTACAAAGAAAAACGCCGCAAGCCGCGCGATTGCCAGCCCGTCCGGGCGGCCCCCCTTTCGGCGATTGCAGGCAATCGCCTTTCGGTCAGCGGCCGATCGCGCGGCGGCCTTCGGCCTTGATTCCGCGCGCTTTCGGTCAGCGGCCGATCGCGCGGCGGCCTTCGGCCTTGATTCCGCGCGAGGGATAATTGCCTGCCGTGTCTGCTCAATCTGGCCACTCACCCCACCCCGCCCCGAATTGCCGCAACGCAGCGAATTGACAGCGTCACATAATTCCGAATAGTTTGCCCACGTTGAAAGAAAGTTGCGCAAACCGATTCACGAGGCCGCCCGATGTCGCAGATGCAGAATGACACCCCCAAGGATCGTCCCTGGCTGATCCGCACCTATGCGGGCCACTCCACCGCCAAGGCGTCGAACGCGCTCTACCGCTCGAACCTGTCCAAGGGGCAGACGGGCCTCAGCGTGGCGTTCGACCTGCCCACCCAGACGGGCTACGACAGCGACCACGTTCTCAGCAAGGGTGAGGTCGGCAAGGTCGGCGTGCCGGTCTGCCACCTGGGCGACATGCGCACGCTCTTCGACCAGATCCCGCTGGACCAGATGAACACCTCGATGACGATCAACGCCACCGCGCCGTGGCTGCTGGCGCTCTATGTCGCCGTGGCCGAGGAACAGGGCGCGGATGTCAGCGCGCTTCAGGGCACGGTGCAGAACGATCTGATCAAGGAATACCTCAGCCGCGGCACGTACATCTGCCCGCCGAAACCCAGCCTCAAGATGATCGGGGACGTGGCCGAATACTGCTACACCCATATCCCCAAGTGGAACCCGATGAACGTCTGTTCCTACCACCTGCAAGAGGCCGGCGCCACGCCGCAGCAGGAGCTGGCCTTTGCGCTGGCGACCGCCTGCGCTGTGCTGGACGAGCTGAAGCCGCGCGTGCCGGAAGAGGATTTTCCGGCGCTCTGCGGGCGCATCAGCTTCTTTGTGAACGCGGGCATCCGGTTCGTCACCGAGATGTGCAAGATGCGCGCCTTCGTCGACCTGTGGGACGAGATTCTGCAAACCCGCTATGGCATCGAGAACCCAAAGTTCCGCCGCTTCCGCTATGGCGTGCAGGTCAACTCGCTGGGTCTGACCGAGCAGCAGCCGGAAAACAACGTCTACCGCATCCTGATCGAGATGCTGGCGGTGACGCTCTCGAAGAAGGCCCGCGCCCGCGCCGTGCAACTGCCCGCCTGGAACGAGGCGCTGGGCCTGCCCCGCCCGTGGGATCAGCAATGGTCGATGCGGATGCAGCAGATCCTGGCCTACGAGACGGACCTGCTGGAATACGAGGACCTGTTCGATGGCAACCCCGCCGTCGACGCCCGCGTCGAGCAGCTGAAGGAAAGCGCCCGGCAGGAGCTTGAGACGCTGGGTAGCATGGGCGGCGCGATCGGGGCGATCGAACACATGAAGGCGCGGCTGGTGGACAGCAACGCCGACCGTCTTGGCCGGATCGAGGCGGGTGAGACCACCGTGGTGGGCGTCAACAAGTTCACCACCACCGAGCCCAGCCCGCTGCAATCCGAGGATGGCGGCATCATGCGCGTCGATCCGGCGACCGAGGCCGAACAGATCGACCGCCTGAACGCCTGGCGCGAAGAGCGCGACGACAAGGCCGTGAAGACCGCGCTGGCGGCGCTGCGCGAGGCGGCAGCGATGAACGAGAACATCATGCCCGCCTCCATCGCGGCGGCCAAGGCGGGTGTCACCACAGGCGAATGGGCCGAGCAGATGCGCCAGATCCACGGCCAGTATCGCGGCCCCACCGGCGTCTCGGGCAGCCCGTCGAACCGGACCGAGGGCCTGGACGAGATCCGCGACGCGGTCGATGCGGTCAGCAAGAAGCTGGGCCGCCGCCTGAAGTTCCTTATGGGCAAACCGGGCCTTGACGGGCACTCGAACGGCGCCGAGCAGATCGCCTTTCGTGCCCGCGACTGCGGCATGGACATCTCGTACGAGGGCATCCGCCTGACACCCGAGGAAATCGTCACCGCCGCGCTGGATGACGAGGCGCACGTGATCGGCCTGTCGATCCTGTCGGGCAGCCACATGCCGCTGGTAGAGGATCTGCTGAACCGGATGCGCGAGGCGGGGCTGGGCCACGTGCCGCTGATCGTCGGCGGGATCATCCCCGAGGAAGACGCCCGCCGCCTGCTGGAGATGGGCGTGGCGCGGGTCTACACGCCCAAGGATTTCGAGCTGAACACCATCATGATGGATATCGTCACGCTGGCCGATCCAAAGGCCGTCGCGGCGGAGTGAGCGACAGGGCGGATCGCAACAAGGCCGACGCCATGGCCTTTTACGACCTGATGTTCAACCAGTGCCGCCCGCGCGAAGCCATCAGGCGCTACGCGGGCGAGGTATATATCCAGCACAATCCGCATGTCGCGGACGGTAAGGATGCGTTCATCGACTATTTCGAGCGCATGGCGCGCGAATATCCGGGCAAGCAGGTGCGTTTCGTCCGCGCCGTGGCAGAGGCCGACCTCGTGGTGCTGCATTGCCACCAGACATGGCCCGGCAGCGAAGATTATGCGGGGATGGACATCTTTCGTTTCGACGAAAGTGGCAGGATCGTCGAGCATTGGGACGTCCTGCAGGTCATCGCCGGCCAGTCGGCCAACGAGAACGGGCTTTTCTGATGCGTCCCGGGATCGTCCGCGGAGGGATTGGGCGCGACCCCGGAACGCACTGGGCGTACCGGATAACCGGCCCGCTTACTCGGTCTGGGTGTCTTCGGTCTCGGCGCCGTCCTCGGCACCTTCGGCGGCCTCGGCCTCTTCTTCCGCGGCTTGCTGAGCGGCCTTGCCTTCGGCGGCGGCAACCTTGATCTCGTCAAGGATGCGCTGGTTCAGTTCCTGATCCTGCTGCGCCGCGATGTCGATCGCCTTGAATTCCGCCGGCGTGATATCGGCGATCACGTCGATGGCGTTCACGATGGAGTCGTTGGCATAGGCCATCAGTTCGGCACGTTTCTCGCCGTCCGCCTCTGCCTCGATCCGCGGCATGAAATGCTCGGCCACGACGTTCACGGCCACCAGCGCCTGCACGAAAGAGCGCAGCTTTTCGTCGGTCAGGGTGTCGTTGGTGATCCCCTCGGCCGGCTCGATCGCCTCGAGCGTGCGGGTCGGGGTCTGTTTCTCGGCGTTCTGCTGGGTTTCACCCTGCGCGGCCCCCTGCTCGGTGGTGCCATCTGCGGCTTCCTGTGCAAAGCCTGCGGTGGTCAGTGCCAGTGCCGCGGTGGTGGCGATTGCGATGCGTTTTATCATTCCTGTCTCCTCGACGGATTGCCTCGGTTTCACTTGGCAGACACATGGACAGTCCCGCCGCCCGATGCAATGCGCTCGGCGAAAAAGCGCTGGAATCCGGGGCTCGGGCAGGACAATGTGCATCCGACCGCAACGGAGCCGTGCCATGCCTCTTACCATTCGCCCAATCGAACCCAAGGACGAGACGCACTGGCGCAGGCTCTGGAGCGCCTATCTCGAGTTCTATGAAAGCAGCGTCAGCGAGGAGGTCTACCAGACCACGTTCGCCCGGCTCTGCGCGCCCGAGGTGATCGACCAGAACGGCCTGCTGGCGCTGGACGGCGAGACGCCGGTGGGCTTGGTGCATTACATCTTTCACCCGCACAACTGGCGGGTCGAGAAGATCTGCTACCTGCAGGACCTCTATGCCGACCCTTCGGTGCGCGGCACCGGCGTGGGCCGCAAGCTGATCGAGGCGGTCTATGCCGCCGCCGATGCCAACGGCACACCTTCGGTCTACTGGATGACACAGGATTTCAACAGCCAGGCGCGGCAGCTCTACGACCGGATCGGGCAGCTGACGCCCTTCATCAAGTACACCCGCTAAGGCGCCCCGGCGCCCCGGTTCAGGGAAACTGCGCCGCCTCGCGGCGCATGAGTTCGCGCAGGGTATAGGAGCGCGCGATCGGCCCCTCGGCCCCCATCACGTGACGCGGATCGGCGGGAATGCAGCCCGGACCGCAGAGCTGGCGCACCACCATGCGGCGCGTGTCGAGGAACCACAGCCGCCCGGCCGGCGTGCCGACATAGCCGTTGATGCGCTCGCCCTTGTCGGCGCGGATGTCGTTGACGGTGGGCACCTCGGACCAGGCGTTTTCGTCATAGGCGCCGTGGGTGTGCCAGGAGGCCACCACGCGCAGTCCCTCGGGCCAGTTGGGCTGGCAATAGTTCAGGTATCCCCGCCGCGCGCGCGTGGTGGCCAGCTGGCCCGCGGCGGTATAACCGATATAGCCGCAATACTCGCGGTTCTCGGCCACCGACCGGGCCTGCGCCTGAGACAGGACATGCCGCGCAACGCCGATCTCGTCGGCGGTCTGCGCGGGCGCGGCGGCGGGCGCCACCGTCAACAGCGCCAGAAGGGGCAGTATCCGCATCGGCGTTTGTCCTCTCTTGCGGCGGCGGGTGCAGGCGTTACCTTAGCCTGATCTCACAGCGAAGGGCAGTCCATGACAATCCATATCGGCGCCGCACCGGGCGACATTGCCGAAACCGTCCTGATGCCCGGCGACCCGATGCGCGCCAAATGGGCCGCCGAGCGGTTCCTCGATGCGCCGCGCCAGGTCAACGCGGTGCGCGGGATGCTGGGCTTTACCGGCACGTGGCGCGGCCACCCGGTGACGATCCACGGCAGCGGGATGGGCATGGCGAGCCTGTCGATCTATGCCAACGAACTTCTGCGCGACTTTGGGGCAAGGACCCTCATCCGCATCGGCTCCGCAGGCGGGATGCAGGGGCATGTGGGGCTGCGCGACGTGATCCTGGCCATGACCGCCAGCAGCGTGGCGACGCCCTCCTCGACGATCTTCCGCGAGTTGAACTATGCCCCCTGCGCCGACTGGGGCCTGCTGCGCGCGGCCGTCGCGGCGGCCGACGCAAAGGGCGTGCGGCACCATGTGGGCGGGATCTATTCGTCGGACACGTTCTATGACGAACGGCCCGATCTGAATGAACAGATGACCCGCCACGGCATCCTGGCGGTCGAGATGGAGACCGCCGAGATGTACACGCTGGCCGCGCGGCACGGCGCCAGGGCGCTGTCGGTGCTGACGGTTTCGGACCACCTGTCGACCGGCGAGGCCCTTTCCAGCGAAGACCGCGAGGCCAGTTTTGCCGACATGGTGGAGATCGCACTGGAGGCGGCGTTCCCGTAGGGTGCGTTTTCAACGCACCTTTCCTGGGCCGGACAACCACCGTTCCGGCACGGTGCGTTGAAAACGCACCCTACATGTCTTCCAGGAACGTGAACGCGTCCCCCTCGACCCGCACCCGGCCCAGCGATGGCAGCCGGAAATGCGTGCCCAGCACCCGCGCATCCCGCTCCGCCGCCGCCTCCAGCAACGCCCGGCGCGAGCGGACCGCCTGCTCCGGCGACTGGTCGAAGGTGAAGTACCACTCGGGATGCCAGCATTGCGCGGCGGTGTGAATGGCATCCCCCGTAATCACCGCCTCGGCCCCGCCGCTTTGCACCCGGACCGACACATGCCCTCCGGTATGCCCCGGCGTCGGCATCAGCGTCACGTGCTCGCCGATCCCGTGCGCGCCCTCGACCAACTCCGCCTGCCCTGCCTCGATCACCGGCAGGAGGCTTTCGTCATACATGCCCCGGGCCTTCTCGGCATAGAACGCCTCGTCCGCCTTCGGCAGCAGGTAGCGCGCGTTGGGAGAGGTCGGCACCCAGCGCCCGTCAAGCAGCCGCGTGTTCCAGCCGATGTGATCGACGTGCAGATGCGTGCACAGGACATAGTCGATATCCTCCACGCCCACCCCCGCCGCGCCCAGCGCGTTCAGGAAACGCGGCGTGTCGCGCTGATGCCAGTCGGGAAAGCTGGGGGCGGTCTTGTGGTTGCCCACGCAGGTATCCACCAGGATCACGTGATCGGGCGTCTTCAGCAGAAAGCCCTGGATCGGCAACATCACGCGCCCCGTGCGGGGACAGAGCCCGCCCGGCACCTTCTCGGCGATGATGCGGCCCACATCCCTACCGGCGCCCGGGAACATCTCTTCGGGGGACAGAAACGGCGCGTCGATCTCCAGGATGCGCCACACCTCCACCTCACCGATCCGACACAGCATGACGCTCAACCTTCCCTGATCCGCTCCGCCACCCGGCCCGCCCAGAGGTCATAGAGCGGAGCGGCGGGATGAAACCCGTCGGCGGCCATCAGGCCCCGGTCCGTCGGGAATGCCATTGGAACGTAGCGCAGCGCAGGCGTTCGCGCCACAAGGTCGCACAACTCGCCATCCAGTGCCGCCGCGCGCCGCCCGAGAACCCCGCGCAAGGGGCGGGGCAGCAGCGGGAACAGCCCCAGCGGCGGCACGCCCGAGGCGACGACGCGCGTCACGCCGAACCTGTCCTGCAACAAAGCCACGAGGTCACTGTAATTGCGCCGCCACCGCGCCCGGCGCATCCCGTTCTTGGCGTCGTTCACGCCCAGCGCGATCACCGCCACGTCGAATTGGGCGCGCCGCATCTGCGCCAGATCGGCCAGGGCGGTTGCCGTGGTCGCGCCGCCCCGCGCCTCCAGCCGCCAGTGCACCCGGAATTGCGGGGCAAGATGCGCAGCCAGCCGCCCGGCGAGCGCCTCGGCCTGCGTCTCGACGCCCACGCCGGCGACGGAACTGTCGCCCACGATCAGCAACCGCAGGTCCGGGCCTTCGCCCGCCACGCCGTCGCGCGGGCCTGACGCCTCGGGCAGGCGCGCGGCGCGCAGCATGACCCAGGCCGCCTGTGGCACCAGCACCGGCGACAGCAGCGCCGCGCGGAGCGCGTCACGCATCGGTTTCCGCCTCGCACAGCGCCATGCCCGTCTCGCTCAGGGCATAGACCCCGCGCTCGACCCGAAAGAACCAGCCGGAATGGTTGTCGGCCATGATCCGCGTGGCCCGCGCCACGCCCGTCGCCCTGGCGATCACCGCGCCCGAGGACGGGCCGTGTTCCGACAGGTACGCCACGCAGGCGCGCACATCCTGCTTGTAGGCGGTCTCGATCTGCCCGCGCGTGCCGCCCTCGTTCGGATCGCCCCGGCGGGCGTTGAACTCCTTCAGCAGCCTTGCGCGCTTGACCTTGGACTGGCGCGGCCGGAACGGCGCGGGATGGCAATGCGCCTGCACCTCGCCCGTATCCGATTTCACGCTGAGAACCCCAAGCCCCAGCCGCTTGCAAAGGCCGATATTGCCCTTGAACGCCCGCCAGCCCGCCTTGCCCTTCCAGCGCGGCACGGCCACATAGACCTGCTCGGTCACCGCCTGTCGCGCCACCGCCTGTTGCAGCAGGGTCAGGGAAAAGCCGGTCTTCAGCTCCACCACCACCGGCTCGGCATCCGGGCGCAGCCCGACCACGTCCGCCGGGCCGACCTCGGATTTCACGGCATAGCCCAGCGCCTCCAGCCAGGCCTTGACCGGGGCGTATAACAGGGTTTCGCGGGCGTCATGCATCCCGGCAATTTGGCCGCAGGTTGCATGGGTGACAAGCCCTTCGCACAGCCCTATAAGGCGCGCGAACAAACTCATTCCAGCCCCGAGGACGACACATCCGATGACAACGCTCGTATTTGGCCACAAATCCCCCGACACCGACAGCACCGGCTCGCCCATCCTCTGGGCGTGGTACCTCAACGACGTGAAGGGCGGCGATGCCGAGGCCGTCCTTCTGGGCGAGCCCAACACCGAGGCCGCCTTCATGCTGGAACGCTGGGACCTGCCCAAGCCGCGCATCATCACCAATGTCGATGACGGCCAGCCCTGCATCGTGGTGGACACCAACAACCCCGCCGAGTTGCCGACCAACATCAACGGCGCCGACGTGCAGGGCATCATCGACCACCACAAGCTGGTGGGCGGGCTGGAAACCTCCGGGCCGATCGATATCACAGTGCGCCCGCTGGCCTGCACCGCCACGGTCATGATCGACCTTATGGGTGAGGATGCCGAGCGCATGCCCGACTGGGCCAAGGGCGCGGCGCTGACCTGCATCCTCAGCGACACGCTGGAATTCCGCAGCCCCACCACCACCGACCACGACCGCGCCACCGCCGAGCAACTGGCCCGCGACCTGGGCGTCAGCGTCGCCGACTACGCTGCCGAGATGTTCGCGGCCAAGTCGGACGTGTCGGCCTTTTCCGACGCCGAGCTGATCCGCATGGACAGCAAGGAATACGAGGTCGGCGGCACCAAGTTCCGCGTCTCGGTCCTGGAAACCACCGCGCCCGCCACCGTGCTGGACCGCAAGGACAGCCTGATGGCCTCGATGCAGGACGTCGCCAAGGAGGACGGCGTCGACCAGGTGCTGCTCTTCGTCGTGGACATCCTGAACGAGGAAGCGACCCTGCTGGTGCCCAACGACCTGGTGAAGGGCGTGGCCGAGAAAAGCTTCGGCGCGTCCGCGTCGGGCGATACGGTGGTCCTGCCCGGCGTGATGAGCCGCAAGAAGCAGATCATTCCCAACCTGGCGGTCTGACACCCTTCGCTAGCGCTTGCATTCCGAACGCCTCCGCAGGATTTGCGGGGGCGTTTTTCGTATCCCGCCGGCCCCGTGACGTTGACGCCGCGCGTCGGTTTTTTCTCACCGCCATCCCGGACTTGATCCGGGATCTCTCGCGGCAAGAGGTCCCGGGTCAGGCCCGGGACGGGGTGCGACTTGTGGCACCGCGCCGCAAACTGTAGGCCTGATTATGGAAACATCCGCCGGAGACGCACCGCATGGGCCTTGTCGTCCTTCTTCTAGTTGCCATCGTGGTGCTGTCCTTCATCGGCATCGGCCGCCGCACCCGGCGGCGGGACAAACATCGACGCGACGACGACTGAGCGGCCTCAGCCGCCCGCCTGCCAGTCGGAGATGGCCTCGACCGGGTAGAGCAGCATCACCACGTTCAGCGTCAGGTTATCGCGGATCACCCACAGCGTCAGCAGCTCGAACCCCACCACCACGGCCACGCTGGCCCAGACCGGCAAGCGCCGCGCCAGCCAGAAGCCCAGCCACATCGCCGCGATGTCCGAGGCCGAGTTCAGCACGCTGTCGCCGTAGTAATCCAGCGAGATCGTCACCTCGCGGTAGCGCTCGATCACCGCGTCGGTGTTCTCGACGATCTCCCACGCGCATTCCACCGCCGTCGCGATCACCAGCCGCCAGCCCGGATCGACCCGGCGCGCCACCAGCCACAACAGCGCGTAGAACAGGACCCCGTGCAACAGGTGGCTGGGCCAGTACCAGTCGAACACCTGCTGGCTGCCCTCGCTGGTGCCCACGGTGCCCCAAAGGTCCACCCACCCGCAGGGGCATGTCGGATTGCGCCCCATTCCAAGCAGAACCACCAGCGTGGCAAGGCCCATCAGGGCCACGATGCCGAATGTCACGCGCCTGTTGCTCATGCAGACACCGAATCACAGCACCGCACCCCTGTCCATTGCAAAGCGCGATCGCATATCGGGGCAAGGCACACCCGCGCACGAGACGGGCGCGCTCCTGAGTGGACCGCGCCCGCCTGCACATTCAACATGTTTACCGCTTAAGAAAGTTCCTGCCCCGGTGCCCTGGGCTTGTTCCAGGCCAGCGCCAGCGTGGCGATGCCCGACAGCGTCAGGTCCACCCCCCAGAAACAGGCCAAGCACGTCGGCGGCGGCGCCCGGCAGGCCCAGCACGATCATCCCTGCAAGCGCCAGCGACATCAGCCCGGCACCGGCGATCCAGCCCCAGCCGTGACGCGCGCGCATCCGGAAGGCGTAAACCAGGCGCAACAGCCCCAATATGGCGAACAGCACGGCGACCGCCAGCGTCAGGGTGATCAGTCCGGCCACCGGGTTCAGCAACAGCGAGACAGCAAAGAGCACCAAGGCCAGCCCGATCAGCCCGCCAAGAACCCGACCGCCCAGCGCGTCGCCCCGGTCACTGAAGGCCAGCCAGAGCTGCGTCAGCCCGGCCAGCAGGAACGCGGCGCCCGCAACGGCGGTGACGGTCAGCGATGCGGCGAAGGGGTTGAAGAACGCCAGCATCCCGCCCACCAGCATCACGACCCCCAGGATCGTCAATCCGGTGCGGCCCGGTTCGCGCTCGGTCCGCCGGGTCGGTCTGTGTCGCACGGGGCGGCCCAGGGTTTCGGTCGATGTCATTGCGTGTGTCACCTTCGCAGACGTTTCACGCGGACAACGCGCGAGTTGCGGTGCCGGTTCCCAGACGCCCGCCGCTGGACCTCGGCCCATCGCCGCGTTTAACTGGCCCTCGAACTGAAGACCTTTGAGGCCCGCCCATGTCCGCCCCCGTCAACCGTTTCAAGACCGCCCTCGCCGCCGGAGAGCCCCTCATCGGTTGCTGGGCCGGGTTCGTCGATGCCTATGCCACCGAGATCCTGGGCACCGCCGGGTTCGACTGGCTGATCCTCGACGGCGAGCACGCGCCCAACACCATTCACACCCTCTCGGCCCAGATCGGCATCCTGCGCGCCTCGCCCAGCGAAGCGATCGTGCGCGTGCCCGTGGCCGAGGACTGGATCATCAAGCAGGTGCTCGACGCGGGCGCGCAAACGCTTCTGGCGCCGATGGTCGACACCGCGGCCGACGCCGAGCGGATCGTGCGCGCCATGCGCTATCCGCCCGGAGGCGTGCGCGGCTCCGGCGCGGCGCTGGGGCGTGCCTCGGGCTTTGGCGCGGTGCCCGACTATATCGCCACGGCCAACGACGAGATGTGCCTCGTGGTCCAGATCGAAAGCGTGGCCGCGCTGGAAAACCTCAATGCGATCTGCGCGGTCGACGGCGTCGATGCGGCCTTTATCGGGCCATCGGACCTGGCCAACGACATGGGCCATCACGGCGACGCGAACCACCCGGAGGTGCGCGAAGCCATGCAGGACGCGCTGGCCCGCATTCGCGCCGCGGGCAAGGCGCCCGGCATCCTCGGCATCGACGCGAAGACCACGCGCACCTATCGCGACTGGGGCGCGCAGATGCTGGGCGTGGGGATCGACGTGCTGCTCTTTGCCAACGCCGCCCGGGCGCTGGCGCGCAACTGGCAGGCATGACGCGCCTTCTGGTCGATCTGGGCGGCACCTTTTGCCGCGTCGGACTGTCCGACGGGGCCGGCCTTCTGCCCGAGCCCGCCCTCAGCTTTGCCAATGCCGATCACGCCAGCCTGGCCGCCCTGCTTGGCGCCTATCTCGACACGGTGCGCCCGGGCGCCGTCAAGGCAATATGCGCCGGGGTCGCCGGGCCGGTGCGTGCCGGGGCGGCGCAACTGACCAACCACGCCTGGCGTATCGAGGCGGCGGCGCTGGCCCGCGCCACCGGCGCCGACCGGGTTCACCTGATGAACGACCTTCAGGCACAAGCCTACGCGCTGGACGATCTGGACGCGGACAGCCTGACCCCCTTGATTTTCGGCACGCCCGACCCGCAAGGCCCGCGCATGGTGCTGGGGCTGGGCACGGGCTGTAACATCGCGGTCGCGCACCGCGTGGGCGACGACCTTTTCGTGCCGCCGTCAGAATCCGGTCATACCACCCTGCCCGACGCGCCGGGTTTTCGTGCGCTCTACGATCACCTGCGCGGCGAGGCATCACACCTGCCCATCGAGGCGGCCCTTTCCGGCCCCGGCCTCACCCGGCTACACCATTTCTTCACTGGCAAGACGCTGACACCTGCCGAGATCATCGCGTTGAAGCCGCGCAAGACGCTTCAGGCGTTCGTGTCATTGCTTGGCCTTTCGGCCTCGAACCTCTGCCTGTCGCATATGGCGACCGGGGGGCTTTACCTGATCGGCGGTACCGCCCGCGCCATCGCGCCATACCTCAGCCCGCTGGGCTTCACCGACACGTTCCACCCGCGCGGGCCCTACACCGATATCCTGACCGCGATACCGGTTACGCTGATCTCGGATGATAACGCCGCCTTGCGCGGCTGCGCACGATACCTGGCGCAATGCTTGAAATAATATACACTGAAGTGTATATTATGACGCGCACCTCAGGAGACACCCATGAAACGCCTGCACACGAACCAGATCTGCACCATGACCGAACTGCGCGAACCGCAAAAGGTACTCGACCGCGCGGGCGGCAAGCCGGTGGCGATCATGAAGAATTCGCGCTGCGTGGGCTACCTGGTGCCGGAAGAGGGGTCGCTTCAGGGCGAGCCGCGCTATGCCACGATGGACGAGGTCATGGCCGCCGTCGAGGCGACCCGCGAGCAGGCGCAGCCCGTGCTTGAGTATCTGAAGGACAAATGAGCTTTCTGCTTCTCTCCGCCGACCAGGTGGAGGCGCTTCACGACATGGCCCTGAATCCCGGCGAATTGCCAGGACGCGCGCGGGACAAGTCGCTGGAAGGCGCGCTCGCGCGCGTCGACAACCGGCTGGTCTACGGCATGATCGAGGATGTCTTCGACCTTGCCGCCGCTTATGCGGGGGCCGTCGCACAGGGCCATTGCTTCAACGACGGCAACAAGCGCACGGCCTATCGCACCATGCTGGTCTGCCTGACCCTGCACGGCGTGTCGATCACCCATGACACCGAAGAGATCGGCCAGATCATCATCGCCCTCGCCCAAGGCAAGCTGGCAGAGGACGACCTGGCCGACTGGCTGCGCACCAAAGCTGCGTAGGGTGCGGTTTCAACGCACCTGACCACTTCCCCCACCGCCTCCCCTCTGCCATACTGCGCCCCAACCCATAAAACAAAGAGCAGCGCACATGGCCGATGACCTTCTGACCCCCACCGATTCCGGCAATTACGACGCCTCCTCGATCGAGGTGCTGGAGGGGCTGGAACCTGTCCGCAAGCGCCCCGGCATGTATATCGGCGGCACCGACGAGCGGGCCCTGCATCACCTGGTGGCCGAGATCCTCGACAACTCCATGGACGAGGCGGTGGCGGGCCATGCCAACCGGATCGAGGTCGAGCTGCACGAGGATCATTCCATCACCATCCGCGACAATGGTCGCGGGATGCCGGTGGACGAACACCCCAAGTTTCCCGGCAAGTCCGCGCTCGAGGTGATCCTCTGCACGCTGCACGCGGGCGGCAAGTTCTCGGGCAAGGCCTATCAGACCTCGGGCGGCCTGCACGGCGTCGGCGCGTCGGTGGTGAATGCGCTCTCGGACCTCCTGATCGTGCAGGTGGCCCGCGACAAGAAGCTGTACGAGCAACGCTTCTCCCGCGGCATCCCGCAAGGCAAGCTGGAAGAGGTCGGCGCCGCCCCCAACCGCCGCGGCACCACCGTGACGTTTCATGCCGACGAGCAGATCTTCGGCCATCACCGTTTCAAGCCCGCGCGGCTCTTCAGTTCGATCCGCTCCAAGGCCTATCTTTTCTCGGGCGTCGAGATCCGCTGGAAATCCGCCATCCCCGACGGCGACACCCCGCAGGAGGCCACGTTCCACTTCCCCGGCGGCCTCGCCGATTACCTGCGCGAGACAATGGGCACCGCCTCGACCTATGCCGAGAATCCCTTTGCCGGAACCGTCGATTTCCAGGAACGCTTCGGCACGCCGGGCAAGGTGGAATGGGCGATCAACTGGACGCCCAGCCGCGACGGGTTCCTGCAATCCTACTGCAACACCGTCCCCACGCCCGAGGGCGGCACGCACGTGGCGGGCTTCTGGGCCGCGATCGTCAAGGGCATCAAGGCGTATGGCGAGCTGGTGAACAACCGCAAGGCCGCCAACATCACCCGCGACGACCTGATGACGGGGGGCTGCGCGCTGGTCTCGTGCTTCATCCGCGAGCCGGAATTCGTCGGCCAGACCAAGGACAGGCTGGCCACGACCGAGGCGCAGCGGCTGGTGGAAAACGCCGTGCGCGACCATTTCGACAACTGGCTGGCCGCCGACACCAAATCGGCCGGCGCCATCCTCGATTTCCTTGTCCTGCGGGCAGAGGAACGCCTGCGCCGCAGGGCCGAGAAGGAAACACAACGCAAATCCGCCACAAAGAAACTTCGCCTCCCCGGTAAGCTGGTGGATTGCTCGTCCTCAACCCGCGACGGCACCGAATTGTTCATTGTCGAAGGGGATTCCGCCGGTGGCTCCGCCAAGATGGGCCGGGACCGCAAGACCCAGGCCCTGCTGCCCCTGCGCGGCAAGATCCTCAATGTGCTGGGCGCGGCCAGCTCGAAACTGGGGAGCAACGCCGAGATCAACGACCTGACGCAGGCGCTTGGCGTGGGGCTTGGCACGCGGTTCAACATCGACGACCTGCGCTATGACAAGATCATCATCATGACCGACGCGGACGTGGACGGCGCCCATATCGCCTCGCTGTTGATGACGTTCTTCTTCACCCAGATGCGCCCGATGATCGACGCAGGCCACCTCTACCTCGCCTGCCCGCCGCTCTATCGCCTCACCCAAGGAGCCAAGCGCGTCTACTGCATCGACGAGGCCGAGCGCGACCTCTGGCTGGAAAAGGGCCTGGGCGGCAAGGGCAAGATCGACGTCAGCCGCTTCAAGGGCCTGGGCGAGATGGACGCCAAGGACCTGAAGGAAACCACGATGGACCCCGCGACGCGAAAACTCATCCGCGTGACCATCGACGAGGACGAACCCGGCGAGACCGGCGACCTGGTGGAACGCCTGATGGGCAAGAAGCCCGAACTGCGGTTCCAGTACATCCAGGAAAACGCGCGGTTCGTGGAGGAGTTGGATGTTTGAGCGCAACCGCGCTCCGCTCAATATATTGCTGGAAAGCGACGGTTGCGTATCGCACTTCGTCGATTTCGAAGACCCGAACGTGGCAAAAATGCTCGCTAATGGTGCTGATGCCAAACGCGCGAAAGACATTGATGCCCTATGTTGGGTGGTCTCACGCGCACTCTCTGATTTCTACTATCGAGATATCACGCGCGAGCTTGCTTTTGCATGTGCGCTTTTGGTGAACGCAGTCAATTCGTTTCCGACAATCAGCAAAGCTATAGCTGTCGGCGACCTGACAGGTGGGCTTGCTATCGGAAGAGTGAGTCTTGAGGGACTTGTTCGAGGAACAGCACTTGTTTGCTCGACCGAGGAAGAAAGAGAAAGAGCGCTTTACAATTACGAAAATGACTTTCGAGACAGCTATTCACGCCAGCGAAAATGGCTCGGGTCGATAAATGAAAACGACAGCTTTCCTCGAAAAATTGGGAAAATGTTCTCAAACCCTTTGAACGAGGATAAAAGCTTTGTCCAATCAGGCAAGCACGGCATGATCGAAGGTGTTTCAAACCTTCCATCGAACAAATCAATTCAGCGAAACGAGCGGGAACTCAAGTTCAAAAAGTTTCTTGAGAAAATCGATTGCTTTGAAGGCCAACAGGAAGCCTTCATACGGTGGATTGAAGACTGGCACAGCCTTTCTTCTAGCTTTGTGCACGCAGATGCCTTCTCAGTGCATATCACTAATTCTTTGAAGATGTTTGGCGTCAAAAGTACTGAAGACAGAAAGCTGCTTTACTTTGATCTGATGCAGCTTTTGACAACTCTTTTTGTGATTGCGTAATTCGATTGGCCCATGAACTCGATCAGTCGAGGGAGGCAGAATTCTTGGCTCGAGAAAAACAAAAATACCTTAAGCTTTGATCCCCCGCGCGGAATCAAGGCGCAGCACGCTGCGCCGCCGCGCGATCGCCAGACCGCGCCCCGGGCTGGCGATTGGCTGACGCAAGCCCCCCGATCAGAGGTCATGCGGACACCGCCACCATAAAGTGCCCTGAACACCCCTCGGATCGCCACCCCGCGGTCTGGCAATCGCGCGGCACCTCCACCCAGACCCACCCGTCCCGGGCCTGACCCGGGACCTCCCTGCCCCCGGCCGCAAGCGAAATCAGCCGGTTTCTTTTCCCGCGAATCCCGCTAACGTCGCGGCCATGCGCTGGCTTTTCCTGTTGTCCCTTGCCGTCCTGATGTCTTGTGGCCGCCCTCTGACGGACACCGAAAAAGCGTTCACCACGCAGATCCACGGCACCTCCATCGACACGAACCGCATCCGGCTGGTCGATGGCGCGCTCATCGGCAAGACCACCTATACCCGCAAGAAACGCCCCCGCGTCGCCTGCCGCGAACGCATATTCCCGCCGCAGGCCGAGGAGACCAAGGAAGTCACCGTCAGCCCCGCCGCCCTCGTCTTTCTCAACAAGGTGTTCTTCGCCAGGGACTGGTACCTGGAAAACTACCTGCCCGACTATGACGAGCGCATCTACCTGGTCGAGGCGATGCTCTTTGCCCACGAGATGACCCATGTCTGGCAATGGCAGAACCGCGCCCAGACGGGCTATTCCCCGCTCAAGGCCGTGCGCGAGCATCAGGTCAGCGACGACCCCTACCTCTTCGAGGTCGGCACCGACACGCAATTCCTCGATTACGGCTATGAACAGCAGGCCTCGATCGTCGAGGAATATGTCTGCTGCGCCACGCTGGACCCCGAAGCGCCGCGCACCGCCCGGCTGAAGGAATTGCTGGAAGGCGCGTTTCCGCTGGGCACGCTCACCATCCCCGACAAGGTCGTGCTGCCCTGGGACGGGGTCGAGTTGAACGGGATCTGCCGGGTCTAAAGCGTTTCGCGATAAAGCTGAATCACAGCGTATCGCGAAACGCAGCACAACAGCCAATCGTTGCACGCGTTTCGCCTTTTGCTGATGGCTCAGGTAAAAGGCGAAACGCTTTAGTCCTGGATGCTTTCGATATAGAACAGCAAGGCCGCCAGCGGGCGCGGCGTCGGCGTCATCACCCCGTCGCCCACGTCCACCGGCACCGTGTCGCCCTGCAACAGCAGGCCGAATTCCGGCATCTCGTGCCCCGGCAGGCCGGTGCGGTCATAGCCGTCGATCACCGACAGGACCCGCGTGCGGGAAAACACGCCGTCCTCCTTCAATGCCGTCAGGTCGGCGGGGGCCGGGTTGTAGGACCCTGCCCAAGGACCGTTGCCCATGCCGCGGCTGCCGTGGCAGACGGCGCAATTCTCTTCGAAGATCGCGCGCCCCTCGTCGGGTTCGGGCATCGAGTCCTGCGCGGTGGCCGCCCCGGCCACGAGGCACGCGGCGAGGGTGATTGGTCTGATCATGGTCCTGCTCCCTGTCTCTTTCCCCAGTCTAGCGGGCCGCGAACGACCCGCCTTGACGTGGATCAAGCCAGCTCGCCCGCCAGCGCACGGTCAATGAGCGCCACGGTTTCGTCAACACCGTAGAGTGCGATGAACCCGCCAAAGCGGGGCCCCTGGCTTGCGCCCAGCAGCGTCTCGTAGATCGCCTTGAACCAGTCGCGCAGCGGGTCAAAGCGGTCACGCCCCACGGCATAGACCACCGATTGCAGTGCCTCGTCCTCGACCGGGCCGTCATAGGCGGCCAGCTGGTCACGCAAGTCGGTCAGCGCCTCGCGCTCCAGCTCGGTCGGGGCGCGATAGGTCTTCGTCGGCGCGACGAAATCCTCGTAGTACTTCACCGCCGATCCTGCCGCGGCATCGAGATCGGGATGCGTCTCGGGGCTGGCATCGGGCGCGTAGCGGTTGATGAAGCCCCAGAGCGTTTCCTTGTCTTGCGCCGAGGCCACCGAAGCGAGGTTCAGCAGCATTGCAAACGACACCACCATCCGGCTTTCGGGTACGTCGCCGTTGTGGATGTGATGCACCGGGTTGTTCAGCTTGCCCGCCGCATCCTGGCCCGGATAGGCGCGCAATTGCTGGTGATACTCGTCCACCGCGCGCGGGATCACGTCAAAGAACAGGCGCTTGGCGGTCTTCGGTTTCTGGTACATGAAATACGAAAGGCTCTCGGTGCTGGCATAGCTCAGCCATTCGTCGATGCTGATCCCGTTGCCCGAGGACTTGGAAATCTTCTGCCCCTTGTCGTCGAGGAACAGCTCATAGGTGAAGTGTTCCGGCGCGGGCGTACCCAGGATCTCGCAGATCCTGTCATAGATCGGCGTGTTGGTGGAATGGTCCTTGCCGTACATCTCGAAATCCACGCCCAGCGCGGCCCAGCGCGCGCCGAAATCGGGCTTCCATTGCAGCTTCACGTTGCCGCCGGTCACCGGCAGGGTCCACTCCCGGCCTTCCTCGTCGTCGAACGTGATCTCGCCTTTCACGGCATCCACGTTCTTCATCGGCACATAGAGCACGCGGCCCGTCTCGGGGTGCAGCGGCAGGAAGATCGAATAGGTCTGCTGCCGCTCCTCGCGCAGGGATTTCAGCATGACCTTCATGATGTCCTCATACCGCTCGGCCGCGCGCAGCAGCGTCGTGTCGAACTGGCCGGACTTGTAGAAATCGGTGGCGGAATAGAACTCGTACTCGAACCCGAAGGTATCGAGGAACCGGCGCAGCATGGCGTTGTTGTGGTGGCCGAAGCTCTCGAATTCGCCGAACGGGTCCGGCACGCTGGTCAGCGGCTTTTGCAGGTGCTCTTGCAACATCTCCTGGTTGGGCACGTTACCGGGCACCTTGCGCATCCCGTCCAGATCGTCCGAAAAGCAGAAGAGCCGCGTCGGAATATCGCTGATCTGCTGGAACGCGTGACGGATCATCGTCGTGCGCAGCACCTCGCCGAACGTTCCGATATGCGGCAGGCCGCTGGGGCCATAGCCCGTCTCGAACAGCACATATCCCTTTTCGGGCGGCGCCTTTTCATAGCGTTTGAGCAGCCGGCGCGCTTCTTCGAAGGGCCAGGCTTTCGCACTCATCGCGGCGTCGCGCAGTTCGGACATGTCGGTCTCCAGAGGTTGAGGCCCGCGCGAACGGCGGGCCGCCTCGGTTCCTATTGCTACACCCCCGGACAGTCAATATTCTGCACCGCGACAAGACCGCCGAAGGACAGCGCATGACCGACCAGGATTCCCACCCGCTTACCCCGCAGGACTGCCTCGTGGCCATGATGATCGCCGTGTCCGCCTCGGACGAGGAAATCCGCACCGCCGAACTGGTCAAGATCGAAAGCGCGATCGACAACCTGCCGATCTTCGCCACCTACGATACCGACCGGATGAAGACCATGGCGCAGACCGTGTTCGACCTCTTCGCCGAAGAGGACGGTCTGGATGCGCTTTTCGGCCTCGTCACCGACAACCTGCCCGAGCGCCTGTATGAAACCGCTTATGCCCTGGCCTGCGACGTGGCTGCGTCCGATGGTCTTCTGGACGAGACCGAACTGCGCTTTCTGGGCGAGATCCGCTATCAGCTGAACATCGACCGGCTGCACGCTGCGGCCATCGAGCGCGGGGCGCGGGCACGGCACGTGCGCGAATGATCCCGGCGCGGCCCCTGGTGAAAATTGCCCATTTCCATCTGCGCCGAAAACCGTTCTAAATAGGCCCCAGCCGATCGGGAGACCTGTCACATGCGCCCACTGTTCGTGAATATCCGCTGCCGCCCCGGCACCTCCTACAAGGTGGCCGAGGAAATCGCCCTGCGCGAAATCCATTCGGAGCTTTATTCCACCTCCGGGCCGTTCGACCTGCTCTTGAAGCTCTATGTCCCCGAAGGCGAAGACGTGGGCAAATTCATCAACGAGAACCTCGCGACAATCGACAATATCGAACGCACCGAGACGACGCTGACGTTCAAGGCGTTCTGACACTTCCAAGGGAGAGGAAACAATGAAACTGAAAACTATCCTGGCCGCCACGGCGATGACGGCCCTGGGCGCGATGGCCCATGCCGAAGCCGTGAAGGTCGGCATGATCACCACGCTGTCGGGTGGCGGCGCGGGCCTTGGCATCGACGTGCGCGACGGCTTTCTGCTGGCGGTCAAGATGTCGGGCAACGAGGAGATCGAAGTCGTGGTCGAGGATGACCAGCGCAAGCCCGACATCGCCGTGCAGCTGGCCGACAAGATGATCCAATCCGAAAAGGTCGACGTTCTGACCGGCATCATCTGGTCGAACCTCGCCATGGCCGTGGTCCCCGCCGCCGTGGCGCAGGGCAAGTTCTACCTGTCGCCCAACGCCGGCCCCTCGGCGTTGGCCGGCAAGGGCTGCAACCCCAACTATTTCAACGTGGCCTGGCAGAACGACAACCTGCACGAGGCCGCGGGCGGCTATGCCAACTCGGCCGGATTCAAGAACACCTTCATCCTCGCGCCCAACTATCCCGCGGGGCAGGACGCGCTCACGGGCTACAAGCGCATCTACGACGGCGAACTGGCCGGCGAGGTCTTCACCCAGCTGGGCCAGACCGACTATGCCGCCGAGATCGCCCAGATCCGCGCGTCCGAGGCCGACAGCGTGTACTTCTTCCTGCCCGGCGGCATGGGGATTTCCTTCCTCAAGCAATATGCCGACAGCGGCGTCGACCTTCCGGTCGTCGGCCCCGCCTTCAGCTTCGACCAGGGTATCCTGCAGGCCGTGGGCGAGGCCGCGCTTGGCATCAAGAACACCAGCCAGTGGAGCAAGGATCTGGACAACGAGGCGAACAAGGAATTCGTTGCCGCCTTCCAGGAGGAATACGGTCGCCTGCCCTCGCTTTACGCGTCCCAGGGCTATGACACCGCCAACCTGCTGTTGTCCGCCATGGCCAAGGCCGACGTGGCGGATGCCGACGCCTTCCGCGCCGCGCTGAAGGAAGCCGATTTCGCCTCGACCCGCGGCGATTTCGAGTTTGCCTCCAACAACCACCCCGTACAGGACATCTATGTCCGCGAGGTGATCAAGGAAGGCGACGTCTACACCAACAAGATCATCGGCACCGCGCTGGAGGATCACTCCAACGTCTACGTCGAAGACTGCGAGATGTAGGACGGGCCGCACCCGGGGGCAGGCAAAAGCCGTCCCCCCGGGGGTCAGTTCTTTGTATGTTGTGGTGCAGATGGGTGTTTCAGGGGCTCGTGGCGCGATGACCGCTTCGAGCCCATAGTGACTGATGCTGCACTATGCACGAATGTCTGCAAGCCGTGTTGGTCGACGATGCTACTGACGCGTTGCTAACAGGTGCTTGAGACAGTACCGTCATTGAAATGAATAAGATATCGGACGGCCGTTTTATGCGTCTAAGTGTGTTTGCATTCATTGCGGCAATTGCACAGTCATCAGTCAGCGCCGAGCAGAGTGACCCGCGCCTTTGCGTTAAACCAGTCGTGTTCCAGGCGGACCAACCAGCCGCCCCGTTCAAAATTCATAGTGTTGTGATATCCGACGTTGCAGACAACACCATTGTGTCCCTTGGCGATCCGATAGTGAAGAACACAATAATCGGATTCATTCGTGACAATATCTTCATGACTTTGGGGGAGATCACCCAAAAATCACGGAAGTTGACGACATCTACGCAACAGGAAGTGGAGAGCGCATAGGAGTGTTCGGCTTAATTGGGGAACGGGAGTTATGGCGGCAAGACCCGACGACAGGAGAGTTCACCCGCATGCTCATCCAGGAGTTTCCGAACGAAGCGGCTGTTCGAACGGTGGGGTGGTCAACACCCATGAACGCGCTTCTGCTGACACGCGGCGGCTTGAGGAACACACCCGGTGCTGCGGTGTATGCGCTTCAGGATGACAAGATAAGTCATGTCGAAGGTATTGATGAATGGGTCACCAAAATAGTTGATTTCCCAAAGATAAATATGACACTGCTGGGCACTGAAGTTGAAAACAAAGTATATTTAATCGATGCCAACCAAAACATTCATGATCTAGGCACGTTCGAGCCGAAGGATTGGGTTTTCATCAACGATGCGATTCTGCTTTCCGCTCCGTACCGAATACTGATTGACATGGAGGAAGCGTATGGCCCTTTTAGGGGGCGATTTCTGGTGCGGCTCGAACTGGAAGGCGGGATTTGGGTTCCTGCGAAGGAACAGGAACGCCGGAACGTCCTAAACGACTTTGACTCGTTTTCAGACAAGGGCTTGTCCGGAGTGGACCTAGACCAGCTCTCTAATTTTGAGGGCGTTTATCGTAGGCCTGCACTATCGGCACCCGGTCCCGGTAGAACAAAGATCATTCGTGGTCAATTTGTTGAGGTGTATCTCCCAGAGTCGAAGGCCTACGTTGCTATCGGCGACGGCGTAATGAGGGCGTTCGACAGAGCCTCCGGCCTAGAAATTGATATTCTGGGTGCACAGGTCGATGTGCCCAAGTATTTTTCTTCAAAAAACTCCGTATATCTGACCGACCGGTCAGGACTGCTTATCGCTGCGACGAATGGATATTTCTTACTCAAAGATCAGGTTGCCGGAAATGCATCTGAATGTCGATAATGGTGCCCAATGGCATTCATGAAGCGAAAGCCGCAGAACCGTCTCTATTCCGCCACTGGTCTTGCCGAAGCCAAGGGTCGCATTGTCCGCAAAGCCGACCTCGACGTGCAGACCACGACATGCAAAAGCCGCCCCAGGGGGCGGCTTTGGTCTTTGACCTGCCACTGAACTTTCACCCATCCGGAACCAGAGCCCTTCGGGTTGATACGCCGATTGGCGCAGGTGGAGCAACCGACATCCGCGCGGAGCTTTCAGATGGCGCAGCGCGGGTGTCGGTTGCGGTGAACAGGCGCTCGGCGAACGCCTTGGGCGTCTGATAGCCAAGCGCCGAATGTGGGCGCTCCTCGTTGTAATCTGCTGCCCAGGCACGGATCACGGCGCGCGCATGGGGCATGTTGCGGAACATGGTTTCGTTGAGGAGTTCATCGCGCATGCGCCCGTTGAAACTCTCCACAAACCCGTTCTGCATCGGCTTGCCCGGGGCGATGTAATGCCATTCGATCCCCTGCGCGGTAGCGAAGGTTAAGATCGCGTTACTGGTCAGTTCGGTGCCGTTGTCCGAGACAATCATGCCGGGCTTTCCACGCCGTTCGATCAGGGCCGCCAATTCCCGCGCGACACGCCGCCCCGAGATCGATGTGTCCGGAACGGCCGCCAGGCATTCCCTCGTCACGTCATCGACCACGTTCAGGATGCGGAACCGCCGGCCACAGGCGAGCTGGTCATGGACAAAAATCCAGCGACCAGCGCGCATTGGGCCGGGCCTCGACCAGGATCGGTGCCCGGGTTCCTACCGCCTTGCGCCTGGCCCGGCGTTTGCGCACCGCCAGACCTTCTTCTCGATACAGCCGGTAGATACGGTTGATCCCGGAGGGTTCTCCCTCCCGGCGCAGCAGCACAAATAGCCGCCGATAACCGAACCGGCGGCGTTCATTGGCCAGATCCCGAAGCCGCTGGCGCAGCCCGGTCTCGGGCGGTCGCGCGGACCGGTAGCGGATCATCTTGCGGTCCGCTCCAACAATCTGACAGGCCCGCCGTTCCGACAGGCCAAGCCTGGCCCGCAGATGCGCAACGGCTTCGCGCTTCACGGCGGGCCTCACCATTTTTTTGAGAGCAGTTCCTTCATCGCCGCAGCGTCGAGCATCTGCTCCGCCAGCAACTTCTTCAGCTTGGCGTTCTCGTCCTCCAGCGCCTTCAGTCGTTTGGCGTCCGAAACCGTCATCCCACCAAACTTGGCTTTCCAGGCATAAAAGGTGCCTTCCGACATCCCGTGCTTGCGGCACAGATCGGCGCACTTCGCGCCTGCCTCATGCTCGGTAAGGATGCCGATGATCTGTTCTTCGCTGTATCTCGTTCGCTTCATTGTCCGTCCCTTCGTTGGGGCGGACTCTAATTCCAAATGGAGGAAAAATCCCGTGGCAGGTCATTTGCATCATTTTGTCCTCGCCTGTGCGGCCTGCTTGATCGCGGCCCGTATGCGCGGATAAGTGCCGCAGCGGCAGAGGTTCGCGCTCATCACCGCGTCAATGTCTTCGTCAGTCGGCTCGGGCGTGGAATCGACCAGTGCCGCCGCCTGCATGATCTGCCCGGCTTGGCAGTATCCGCATTGCGACACGTTCAGATCGCGCCAGGCCACCTGCACCGGATGATCGCCGTTCTCGGTCAGACCCTCGATGGTGCTCACGTCGGAACCTTCGGCCATCGAGATGGGGGTGATGCAGGCGAAGGTCGCATAGCCGTCCAGATGGATCGTGCAGGCGCCGCATTGGGCCATGCCGCAGCCGAACTTGGTACCGGTCAGTCCCAATTCGTCGCGCAGATACCACAGCAATGGCATTTCGCGGTCGCCATCGAAACTGTGCTCCGTTCCGTTCACGGTAAGGGTGATCATTATGCTTTCCTCGCTTTCAGGATGCGTGTCGTTGCCGGGCCGCCACCCACGGCGACTACGTCGCATCCACGGCTGCCTGCAATCGCTGGTGAGGCTAGGGACGTCGTCGCGTCAATCGCGACGGCGCTGCGGAGTATGGTTCGGCAGCCGACGCTGAGGATGGAGTTTTCGTTGCCGATTGTCATGGCATCTTCCTTCCGTTCTGAGTTCCGCCTGTAATTGACTGTATGTTCAAAAGCTTCAGAGTGTTACCGAGGCAGCTGGCTAAGTTCCCTCACCCTAGCTGGAGCGCTCGAGGCCTGCGGCGCAGGACTTGCTGCCCAAGCGCCGATATTGCGGTGTTCGGCCAATCGACCTTCGATATCAGCCGTGCTCAAAGCAAACCGATGGTACGGCCACCCGGCGTCAGCGATGATTTCACGGGGAAGCGGAAGCCCTGTAGGCGAGCATTGAGGCTGGTATGTTCATGACGACGAACTAACCTTGGCGCAAAGCACATATCAACTTAGCAATGCCGGTAACGTTCTTGGAATAAGCGTTTAGCTTCATACCATGTTTTCGCCTGTTGGAAACGTGGCGCCGGGCTGCCCTCTCGTAGTGGAAAACCGTCTACGTCCCGGCCCCCACCCATTGATGGCAACCGCTCACAACCGTTCCAAGATCCTGGCCAAGAGGGCAGAGTCGTTGTGAGCGGCCAGAAGGTTGTACCCCTTGTAAGGATCAGTCTTGAGTGCGCGCACCTGGTCAATCGATGTTACCTGACTGAAGCCGTCGTTGCAAAAGAAGAGACAGGTATCCGGGGTACTCAGAAGATGGCTGCTGGGGGCGCAGGCCGGGTCGCTGCCGTGGTCCTCGTAAATGATGACGCCCCCGTCTCGCAGCGCGCGTGAGGCCCCTCCGAGGGCCTCGACCTCGGCTCCTTCCACGTCGAGTTTGATAAGGGCCGGAACGCCTTTGGGCACGAGATCGTCGATGCGGCGGGTCACCACGGTTTCCGTCTTGTCGCCCGGGCCGGGTTTCCCATCGCTCAAAAGCCGTGCCGAGGCGTGGCTGTTCGCGACATTCACGAAGGTCAGGTGCTTGCCGGAGACCGAGTGGATGGCCACCTGGTGCAAGGCGACGTTCGGCAAGCGCCCCGCATTCGCCTCAAGCGCGGCAAAGGTCGCTTGCGCAGCCTCCGCCGCGATCACCCGATCGAACAGCGCGGCGGCGCGCACCGTCCAATAGCCCTTGTTGGCGCCGCAATCGCAGAAGACTTTCGCCTGCCCGGACGCGGCCCGGCCGCGACTTCCGGTTCGTACTCTTCGTGCCAAAGCGCGAACCTGGTCCAGTAACCGTCGTCCAGCGAGATTCCGAAGGGCGGCGCTCCGTCGATGCGCAGAAAAACCTGGTTGTCGCGGTTGAAAATCCGTCCGAGACCCCGGGCGAAACGCCCGTAGAGACCGCGTGACACTGCCAACCGGAACAACGCCATCAGCAGCGAGTATTGCAGCCGCGCGCCGGGGCTGGAGAAGGTCAGTTCACATGTGTCCTGCATTGGCTTCCAGTCATGACCGCGCTGTGCGAGGATCGTCCTCATAAGCCCCTGTTCGCGCCGTTTCACCACGGCTTGATTCCACCTCGACCGCGACAAGCACCAGCGCACAGACCATGGCCGCAGACGCCATCGCCAGCGTCAGCGGTACATAACCCAAGATGACCGGCACCAGCCCGAGCATGTACCCGATGTCGAGCCCCTGCATGAATTACTCCGCCGCAGGCGAGGTAACGTCGGTTCCGAACCACTTCTCCGAAATGTTGGTCAGCGTGCCGTCCGCGCGCAGCGTTGCGAAGTGGGAGGCGGCCCATCCGTCGGTATGACCCAGCGACAGCTGATGCAGCGCATCGTCCTGCCGCAGGCCGCGCGTGTGGCGGCGCCGACGCTGGTCAACTACTTCATCGACATGCTCAAGGGGACCTCTCTGGCCTTTACCCTCGGCGTGACCGAGATGATGGGCGCCGCGCAGAAGGAAGCCGCCGGCAGCTTCCTCTACTTCGAAGCTTTTCTCGTGGTGGCGGTGATCTACTGGGTCATGGTCGAGGCGCTGAACCAGGGGCAGAAAGCCCTGGAAACCCGGCTGAACAAGGCGTACGCCCGATGAGTTCGACGACCGGCGTGACAGTCAGGGGGTTGACCAAGACCTTCGGCGGGGCGGCGGTGCTGGACGGCATCGACCTCGACGTTTCTCCGGGTGAACGGGTGGTCATCATCGGGCCCTCGGGCACCGGGAAGTCGACGCTGCTGCGCTGTCTCAACTATCTTGACCAGCCGGATGCGGGGCAGATTTCCATTGGCGACCTGACCGTGGATGCCGCCCGTGCGCGCAAGTCCGACATCCTCGGGCTGCGGCGGCGCACCGGGTTCGTGTTCCAGAACTACGCGCTTTTCGCCAACAAGACCGCGCTCGAGAACATCATGGAGGCGCTGGTGACAGTTCAGCGCCTGCCGAGGGCCGATGCCGTTGCCCGCGCCCGGGACGTGCTTGCCGAGACCGGCCTTTCGGACAAGGCCGACAGTTATCCGGCGGCGCTTTCCGGCGGGCAGCAGCAACGGGTCGGTATCGGCCGCGCCATGGCTCTGGGTGCGGGAGTGCTGCTGTTCGACGAACCCACCTCGGCGCTGGACCCGGAGTGGGTGGGCGAGGTGCTCGACCTGATGCGCCGGGTGGCGGCGCAGAAACAGACACTCCTGATCGTGACCCACGAGATGCAGTTTGCCCGCGAGATCGCCGACCGTGTCCTGTTTATGCACAGCGGCAGGATCGTGGAGCACGGCACACCGGCACAGATCTTCGATGCCCCACAGGATGCGCGGCTCCGGCGGTTTCTGGCCCGGACAGGGGTTGAGCGCCCGTTGACAGCCCGGTAGGCCGAGGCGCCGGTGCCGAAGGCGGCTTTCCGACAGAACGCAGCCCGCAGGGACGTTCGATCAGAATTGCGGGTCCAGTTCATCCAGGGCCGCGCAGACGCCCGCGCCGAACTCGGGATGGACCTGCTGGAACAGCCCGATCTGCCGTTCGGCTATGTCTGCCGGAACGCCGCGCATCGACTCGGCGATGTTGTCGAAGAGCCGGGCCTTCTGCGCCTGGTCGAAGAGCAGGAACAGCGCGCGCGGCTGAGTGAAATCATCGATGCTGTCGCGATGGTCGAACCGGCCGACGGGACCCTGCAGATCGAGTAAGGGCTCGGCGAATGACGGATCCTGCCGAGGGCCGTCAAAGCTGTTCGGTTCGTAATAGGCATCCGGATTGGTTGCGTTCTCGAAGAAGCGCATCGCGCCGTCCTTGTGGTAATGATGCACCGGGCAGCGCGGACGGTTGACCGGCAGGGCTTCGTAGTGGGTGCCAAGCCGATAACGATGGGCATCCGCATAGGAAAATATCCTGCCTTGCAGCATCCTGTCCGGCGAATGGCCGATGCCGCGCACCACGTTCGAGGGGCTGAAGGCAAGCTGTTCGATCTCGGTAAAGTAATTGTCGGGGTTTCGGTTCAGCTCGAGCACGCCGATCTCGATCGGGGGAAATTCCGCATGGGGCCAGACCTTCGTCAGGTCGAACGGGTTGAACGGGAACGCCTCTGCCTGGGGTTGCGTCATGATCTGCACCTGCACGGTCCATTGCGGAAACTCCCCTGCCTCGATCGCGCCGAAGAGAGCCTCCTGATAGCCTTCGCGGGTGCGCCCCACGACTTCCCGCGCTTCGGCGTTGGTATAGTGGCGATGCCCTTGTCGGGTCTTGAAGTGGAACTTGACCCAGACCCGTGCGCCGCCGCTTGTCCAGAGGCTGTAGGCATGGCTGCCATAGCCGTTCATGTGAACCGGGCTGACGGGCAGGCCACGGTCGGAGAAGAGCATCGTGACCTGATGGAGGCTTTCGGGAGTGAGAGACCAGAAATCCCACATCGCGGTGGTCGATCGCAGATTGGTGCGCGGGTGGCGCTTTTGCGTATGGATGAAGTCCGGGAACTTCATCGGATCGCGGACGAAGAAGACCGGGGTGTTGTTGCCGACCAGGTCCCAGTTGCCCTCCTGCGTATAGAACTTGAGTGCGAAGCCACGCACGTCACGCTCATGATCCGCGGCTCCCATTTCGCCGGCCACGGTCGAGAAGCGCGCGATCATCGGCGTCTCGGCACCGGGTTGAAGCGCGGCTGCGCAGGTCAGGTGCGATATGTCGCCGGTGATCCGCAACACGCCATGCGCGCCCCACCCCTTGGCATGGACAACGCGTTCGGGGATTCGCTCGCGGTTCTGGTGGGCCAGTTTCTCGATCAGTTGCCAGTCCTGCATCAGAACCGGGCCGCGAAGACCGGCGGTGAGGCTGTTCTGGTTGTCCGCGACGGGCGCGCCTGCGGTGGTCGTCAGGCGGGGCGGCAGTGTTTCTTTGGTGGTCATGGTCAATCCTGTTGGGTCCGGCGAGGCTGGTCGCCGGCTTGTTACGCGCGCCGCGTTCCGAATCCTGCGCCGGTGCTGCTCTTACGTTTCGAGATTTCGAAGATCGGCAACCGCGTTAAGAGGCCGGCTGTCTCCGGTATGTCGTGCCGGCCGTTCGTCAGCCGATTCATTCCACCGCTTCGGCGGCCTGTCGGATCACATTCGCCACTTCGGCAGGGTTCGTCATTGGCAACATGTGACCGTTCTCGACATCGACGACAGTCGAGCCGGCTCGCTGCGACATCTGACGCTGCAGATCGGGCGCGATGGTCCGGTCGAGGGTCGCGATGATCGACCAGCTCGGCTTTTCGGTCCACGCCGCCGACCTTGTCCGGTATTCAAGGATCGCCGAGTTGGAAGCGGCCTGCGACCTGGCCACGTAGATGGCGTCATCCTCGGACAGCCCATTGCCGACGACCGAGAGGAAGGCCTCTTCATGGATCAGGTAGTGCCCATCTTCGAAGACCGTAAGCTTGTCGGGCGTGAACTCGGTTGGCATGGAGGCCAGCAGGCTGCCGCCGCTTTCACCGGCATCGGGCAGGAACGCCGCAACGTAGACGAGGCCGCTCACGTCAGGATCAACGCCAATTTCGCTGATCACCACGCCTCCATAGGAATGCCCGACCAGCAACATCGGACCGTCCTGGATGTCGACGATGCGCTGGACGGCGGCAATATCGTCTTCGGTGGAGGTCAGCGGCATCTGCGCCACCGTGACCTTGTAATCGTCTGCGGTGAGATTGTCATACACATCGCGCCAGGTGCTGCCGTCGACATTGGCGCCATGCACCAGAACGATCTTGGTCACATCGGCGCGCGCCACGCCTGGCTGCCCGGCTGCAGCGCCAATCGCCACGGCGCCGGAAATCAGAAGCGTTTGTAAAGTGTCCATGATCGGGGTCCATTATCTGTTTATTTGATGTTCACGCAGGGGGCCGCGTGGTCAGGGCCGGCGGTGGCTGCGGGGCATAATGTTCATTCATTCGTCAGCGACATACGCGATCGAGTCAGGGCATGATCCGACCGAACCGGGCCGGGCCGCAGGAGCAGGATAGCCGGCACCGGCAAAGGTGCGTCGCAGACCTTGCTGCAATGGCACCATTCTTGCGGGTGGGTTGGCCGGCCGCCGTGGTCGCTTATGTCCTACCGGTGTGGCAACGCGCCTTGATGCCGGCTTGGAGAAGGGGGTGGCGCGGGTCGATCCGCTTGCGAACCGGCCGCGCCATACCCGCCCGTGTCAGGCCGCGACCCCCGGTACCGGCGTGTTGAGCAACTGCTGCTCCCACAGATAGGCGATGGCGCTGCCGCCGAGGTGATCCCTGAGGGCATCGTTGAGCGCGGTCGCCGTCTCGGCCCGCGCCCAGTCGCGCTGCCATTCCGACGCAAGCGCCAGCCAGGTCATCATGTTGATGCCGCCCGCGGTCATGCGCTGGATCGCGACCTCGTGCGCCTCGACCGAGGTGCCACCGGACGCGTCGGTGATCACCGTCACGTCCCAGCCTTCACCGGCGGCCTGCAGCGCGGGCATCGCCACGCAGATCTCTGTCCAGAGACCTGCTATGATCAACTGCTTTCGGCCGGTCGCTTTGACGGCATCCACGACCTTGGGATCCTCCCAGGTATTGATCGTCGTGCGATCGATGACGTCCTGGTCGGGAAAGACTTCGGTGACATGCGGAAAGATGTCGCCGCCGCGGGCGGCGATCACGCTGGTCAGGATCGTGGGCACGCCGAACACCTTGGCCGCCTTGGCCAGGGCGGTCGTATTGTTCACGACCATGTGCGGATCGTGGCTGTTGAGGTTGGCGAGTTGGTAGGGCTGATGGTCGATCAGAACGAGAACCGAATCTTCGGGACGAAGAAGCGAGTCGAGGCCGTTGCGGAAGGTCATGGTCATATCCTTTCTTCTGAGGGCGAGCGGGGCTCTGAAGCCTGAACGTAGCCAATGAAAGCGGACCCCGCGTCGCTGGATCTGCCGAGAGGTTGCCATTCCTGCGGTCATGTCGGCATTCGAGTCCGTACCTGCCAGATCCTCCGGCGGCTGCGGCAACCAAGGCTCTCAGCCCCGTCTTGCTGTCAAAGCAGAGGCAGGCACCACGCCTGCGCAAGAGGGGAAGCCCCATCGGGCTGACTTCTCGGGGTTCTCAGATTGAACCGCAAGTGTGGTTAAACCCCAGCAAGTTCCGCACCGCTTGCAACTGAAGCCTTTGGTAAGCTGGCGCGGCACCCGAAAGCCGTTCTGTTCTTCGCCGCGTTATTTCCGCAGTTCCTGCCGGCAGATAGTGGGCCGGTGATCCTCGCCCTTCTGGTTTCGACCTTCGTACTCGTCAAATTCATCATTCTCGGTGGCTATGCAATCGGAGCCAGACACTTCGCCCGGCTGCTTCGCAAGCCGCAACACGCGCGGCGTGGGCGCATGTTGACCGGCGTCATATTTCTGGCCTTCGGGGCGCTGATGGTCTGGTCTGCCCTTACCGCCGCGTGACGCCGCGCGCCTATACGTAAAGCTTCTTCCCATCACTTAGGTGCCCCTACATTTGTGGATACTTTGCCCCCTAACCTTGAGGCGAGCAGGCCAACATTGGGACGAGCAATAATAGCGACGAGTTCAAGTAGGATGCGGTGCATCAGATCACGGTGCACGGGTATCCGGTGCGGAAGGTTTCCCGACGCTTGGGCGTGAGCATGCATTCGCTGTACAAATGGCTCAAGCTGTTAGCGGAGCCGGTTCCGAAACCCGAGACGGACCATCATCGGCAGCAACGCTCCGATGGGCGCATTGGATCATGGCGCGGGGACCAGCAACACCCATGATGTCCCCGGCCGTGGTCGGAGCCTCCCTGTTTCGCTCCAGCCGTCGTCGCAAGGTGGCACCGTATCTTCGATCTAAAGCGTTTTGCGAAAAACCTGAGTCACAGATTTTCGCGAAACGCAGTGAAACGCTCAGATGTTGTACGCATTTCGCCTTTATCTGTTGCCTCAGAATAAAGGCGAAACGCTTTAGGCGCAATGCATCCTCTCTTAACTGGCTGATCAGCTGGATCTTGAATATGACCCACCAAGAACTTTGCATTCTGCCCGACGACAGGAAGGGATGTGAAACGATGTCGCCGAAACAGGTCTGCGGCCTTGCTCAGGGGCGTTTTGGGGCGGCTCGTGACAATGTCGCGGGACACGATGCCCTGTGCCGTCACCGGAACGGATTAATGCGCCACGGCCTGCATCTCCGCTGCTCCGATCAGGCGGGCCAGGTCCTCGACACCAAGGTTAAAGGATTGGCTATAGCGCTCCAGGATGTTTGTCAGCTCTTCCTCGGACAGCCCCAACCGTTCGGTCGCCAGTCCCGTGTTTGCGCGGGTCATAGAACTGCCGAAATGGATATGCACCTAGGGTGCTTGTCTGCAGAGCATAACGTGGACAGAAAAAGGGACACTCTTAACACTTTTTTCGTAAGCAGCTGATATAAAATGACTTTATAACTTGACAATACTCCCGCCGGAGGAGAAGGCGGCGGCCTGTTCGGTTCGGGATCCGCAGGGATCTCTTGCGGGTCGGACTCCGCAAAGATGCCTGGATATGTCATGTCTCCCCCTTTTTGTGTCGCTTCGGTTTGTGACCTTTAGTTTTCAATTGCGCCGCGGATAGCCAACGGGAAACCTATCCCGCCCCATGCGCCTTGGACGCGGATTGTCCTGCAACCGACTCGGGTCGCGGCGTAACCCGTTAAACCTCGTTTAGCAGTATCGTCACGTGCCTAAGCCGCAAAGCCGCGGCGCCGCCCTAGGGAGCGTGCCGCGTTAGGCTTCGCGCTGCCAGTATCGCAGTTTGCCACATGCCTTGAGGAAGCTTTCCGCGGCATCGGTCGTGTCGAGCACATGAACACCCTCGTCGGGTTCTGCCGCAACCGCGGCCGGCCAGAACCGATCTTTCGCGGCGTCCGTCAGCGCAATGAACTTCATATGGGCTCGCGCGTCGGCCAGAAAGGTCTTGGCCCCGTGCATTCCGGCCAACTTTTCGGCACCGTCGGCCGACGCGAGAACGGCGACCGCGTCGTAGATGACCGAGGGTGCGCCATCGAGCTTCTGGTCCGCCTCGATCCTGCGCCCATCCGCGGCGGTCACGCCGCCCACCTTTTGCGCCACGACCTCGACCATCGCTCCGGCGTCCTCGGCGGCCTGTTTCAAAGCGCCGAAGAGGTCCGCATCAATCCCGTCGGTCAGCAGCACGCCCAGCTTGCGGCCGGCAAAGCTGTCGGGCGCGTTCTTCAGGATGCTGAGCGCGGAGGAAGGCTCGGTCTCGATCACCGGGCGGGCGGGCTTGGCCGCCTCCGGCATTTCTTCCAGCCCCAGGCCTTCGGCCACCGTCTCGGCTAGGTCCTCGTCGACGTTGCACAGATGAGAGACCATGCGTTGGCGGATCGCCAGTCGCTCGACCTTGGACAACTCGAAAGTGAATGCGTCGGCGATGTGATCCTTTTCCACGTCGGTCTGGCTGCGATAAAACTGGCGCGCCTGACTGTAGTGGTCGGCAAAGGTTTCCGAGCGCACCCGCTCCTTGGGCCCGGCCTCATCCGCTGGATATGAGCGGAAGCCGCGCTCTGGGTCCTCGCGCGGGCCCTCGCCGTGGCTGTTCGGTTCGTAATTCGCCCGGCCCCGTGGGTTGTGCATCGCCATGTGCCCGTCCTGCTGGAGATGGGCGAAGGGACATTTTGGCGCGTTCACCGGAATATGGTTGAAGTTGGGGCTGCCCAGCCGCTTGAGTTGGGTGTCGAGGTAGCTGAAATTGCGCCCCTGGAGCAGGGGGTCGTTGGAGTGGTCGATCCCGGGCACGATGTTGCCGGTCTGAAAGGCCACCTGCTCGGTATCCATGAAAAAGTTCCCGGGCATCCGGTTCAGCGTCATCGTGCCGACCTTGCGGACGGGAACCTGTTCTTCGGGGATGATCTTGGTGGCATCCAGCACGTCGAAATCGAACTTCTCGGCGAAGTCGTCGTCGAAGATCTGCAGGCCGAGATCCCATTGCGGGTAATCGCCCGCGTTGATCGCATCCCACAGGTCGCGGCGGTGAAAATCCGGATCGGCGCCGTTGACCTTGACAGCCTCATCCCAGAGCACGGATTGCAAGCCCTGTCGGGGCTTCCAGTGGAACTTGACGAAGGTGGACTGACCTTCGGCATTCACCAGCCGGAAGGTGTGCACCCCGAAGCCTTCCATGAAGCGGAAGGAACGCGGGATCGTCCGGTCGGACATTATCCATAGGGCCATGTTGATGGATTCCGGCATCAGCGAGATGAAATCCCAAAAATTGTCATGCGCCGTCTGCGCCTGCGGGAAGGCCCGGTCGGGTTCCTGCTTTGCGGCGTGAATCAGGTCGGGGAACTTCATCGCGTCCTGAATGAAGAACACCGGGATGTTGTTGCCCACGAGGTCCCAGTTGCCCTCCTTGGTATAGAACTTGGTGGCAAAGCCGCGCACGTCGCGCGCGAGGTCCGGCGAGCCCTTGTTGCCGGCCACGGTGGAAAACCGCACGAAAACCTCGGTTTTCTCGCCCACCTCGGTCAACACTCTTGCGCTGGTGATGTCAGAGAGGTCTTCCTTCAACTGGAAGATGCCGTGCGCGCCGTAACCACGAGCGTGTACCACCCGCTCGGGAATACGCTCGTGATCGAAGTGAAACAACTTCTCGCGGAACACTTGATCCTCGATAAGATGCGGGCCGCGCGGTGCGATCTTGAGAGAGTTCTGATCGTCCGACACGGGGGTGCCGACCTGCGTCGTCATCGTCTCGTGACCGTCCCCGGTTTGCTGGTGGGTCTCGCCACCTTTGCCGGCTGTGGTGGGGGTCTTGTTGTCGGTCGTCATTCGTGTGCCTTTCTCTGGTTCAGCCTGACAGCGCCTCGAGGACGGCGCTATCAGCAGCTTTCAAGCAATCTGCCAACGTCCACGAGGCGAAAACTCCGGCGTACCCGGACGAGGGGCCGAGACTCCAACCGGAGCCTCCGGATGTCTCTCGGGCTATCGCGTCGCCGGACAACGCCGACGCAAAACTAGAACCGACGACCGTCGATTGTGTTCCAGCAAAATTAGCCGACACCGACAAACGACGCTGCCCCGGCGGGCGACATTCCGGAAGCCGCCAATTCTCTTTGGCGGCGGGGAACATTACGCACCCCTCTCGAGGTCCGGATTGCAGGCAACTCAAGGCACATGATTGCAGAGTGAATGTCGGGACGCGACCGGTCTATTCTGTGCCCGTGCCGGCTTCATCGCCGTCTGCTCCAGGCGATTCATCCGTAGCCGGGTCTTCAGGCAGCACCGACATGGCTGGATCTTCACCGGCATCCATTCTTCCGCCATCCGACCCAACTGGCGTATCCGTCTGCGACCCATCGGCGGCCGCCACCCGCCAGACCGTGTTGCCCGCATCGTCGGCCACCAGCAATGCGCCTGTGCCATCGATGGTCACGCCAACCGGCCGGCCGCGGGCCTGATCGCCGTCCAGAAACCCAGTCACTACGTCCTCTGCCATGCCTGCAGGTTCTCCATTCTCGAACGGGATGAACATCACTTTGTACCCATTAAGAGAACTGCGATTCCAACTACCGTGCAGTCCGACGAAGGCCCCGTTTGCATAGGGTTCCGGCATGGCGGCGGCATTGGTGAACGTAAGCCCGAGCGCGGCGACGTGGCTCGAAAGAGCGTAATCTGGCACAATCGCGGTTTCTACCTTGTCCGGGCGCTGAGGGCGAACGCGCGTATCGACGTGATCCCCGAAATAGCTCCATGGCCAGCCATAGAACCCGCCATCTTCAACCGAGGTCAGGTAATCCGGCACGAGGTTCGGGCCCAACTCGTCGCGTTCGTTGACCACGGTCCAGAGCACACCTGTCTCGGGATGAAATGTCAGTCCGTTAGGATTTCTCAGTCCGGTTGCGAAAAGCCGTCGCGCACCGGTTTCGCGGTCGATCTGCCAGATCGCAGCGCGGCCCTTTTCGGCCTCCATTCCGCGCTCCGCCGCGTTGGAATTCGAGCCGACGGAAGCATAAAGGTACTCTCCGTCCGGGCTCAAAGCCAAGTCCTTTGTCCAATGATGATTGATCGGTCCGCCGGGCAGGTCGGTCAGCACGTCCGGCTCGCCGGTAAGTTCCGTCTGCCCAAGCTCGTAGCTATAGGCCAAGACCGCGTCGGCGGCAGCGACATAAAGCGTATCGTCCGCCCAGGCGACGCCGAAGGGCGAGTTCAGGTCGGTCAGAATGTCGTGGCGCTCGTCAACCGTTCCGTCCCTGTCGGTATCGCGCAGGAGCGTGATCAGATTGCTGTCTCGCTCCGGTCCGCCAGAGCCCTCCGCCAGAGACATGACCCAGCCACGGATCAGGTCCTTGGGGCGCTCCACCGGCTTGCCGCCCGGCGCGCGCGACTGGACTACAAGCACGTCACCATTGGGCAGAGTATGAACGGTCCTGGGATTCACCAGATCGGTGGCGTAGGCTGTCACCGTCAGGCTGTCGGGCACGACGGGTGTCTGATCACCCTGCCATCCGATGACCTCGGCGATCTTCATATCGGCAAACAATGGCTGGTGCGGTTCGGGCAATACGGGATCGGGGCCGATCTGACTGGTGATATCGAAATCATCCTGCGCCCCGGCAGGAAGCGCTAACAGAACTCCTGCACAGGCGAAGCAGAAGGTGGAGCGTAGATCAGCCATTAACGTAGCCTCCGATGCGGTGACGATAAAGTTGGCCCAACCAGAGGGTGGCGATCATGACGCAGACGATGACGCCGGACAGGATGAGGCCGGATGGGACCACGGCCGTCCAGCCGTCACGCGCATGGACAAGCGCGTTGAAGATAGCCAACACGATCACCGCAAGGCTGCCCAGTACGTGAACCAAGGTGCTCTGTCGCTTCAGCGTCGCTCTCCCGGTCAGCAGATCCACTGCGCCGGCGATGACCGCCAGCGCGGCGCTTAGCAGACCGGCAAGCAGCAGCCACGAAGAGAAATGGCTCCACATCAGGTTGACGGTTTGCCAGTAAAGGATATCCGTCACCAGAACGAGACCGAAACATACCATGGGAATCGGCACCAGCGCGTGGGCAAGTGCGTGCTTCTCAACCGTTGTCGATAAATTTGGCCTTGCGGTTTTTCCCGGCTGTCTCATCTGCGTCCTTTCCATGAAACTCAAAGCCTAACTGTTGAAAAGAAAGTTGGTTCCTGCACGTCCGACTTGCGAAACCTCCGCGCAGAGGCAGATGAAACACCTCCTCGGCATTTGGACTGCTTCATGTCGCTTGATGCGGCTCAATGTTCACAGTTCAGACAGGCCAAACTCAAACAATCGGCGCACCGCCGTCTGAGCCTGGTCGCTGTGCGTCGTCCCGCTGCCAAGGCCGCGTGAGGTTCGCTTGTCGACAGATGCTGCGCAGGGCGGTCTGCAAACCCTCCTCCAGGACCGGATGGTAGAACGGCAAGTTCAACATGTCAGAAGCAGTCATCTCGCACTGGATCGCCCAGGCGAGCATATGCGCCAGATGTTCTCCGCCTGGCGCACAAAGCGCCGCGCCGACCAGTCGGCCGTCCTCGGCGCGCGCGTGGAGTCGAACCAGCCCGCGGGCCCGTCCCTCCACTTTGGCGCGGCCCTGATCGGTGAAGTCGACCTCCCCACAGACATGGCCCTCGGCGTCAGGGATCGTGCCGACCACCGCTGCCTCCGGCCGCGTGAAAGCGATGCGGAGCGGCACCTTGCGGACCGTCCCGCGCAGGTCAGGCCAAGCCGCAGCATTGTATCCGGCGACCGCGCCCTCGTCGGAGGCTTCATGTAGCAAGGGCCGGTCGTGATTGGCGTCTCCAGCGATGAAAATCGGGGCATCACCGCATTGCATGGTGCCGGCGTCAAAATACGGTGTGCCGTGCCGATCCAGTTCGAGACCCGCCTTGCACAGATTGAGGCCGGAAAGCGCTGGCGGCCGCCCGGCAGCGACCAGCAACTTGCTGAACTCCTTCTCGCCATCATCCCACGTCAGTCTGACCCCATCGGAAGCCGGTGACGGCTCCGGCTTGCACTTCAAATGGATCGGAAAAGCCTCGGTGAGGATCCTGAGAAGCGTATCGCTGATCTCTTTCGGCAGCCCGGCCAGCCGGTCCCCAGCGTCGAACATCTCCACCCGCACCCCTAGTCGGCTCATGGCCTGCGCCAATTCCAGTCCGAGCGGTCCTGCCCCGATCACCCCCAGGCTCTCCGGCAACTCCCCGAGTTCAAACACCGTCTCGTTGGTCAGGACGCAATCCTTCACGACCTCGTAGGAATCAGGCACCGCCGGAAACGCCCCGGTGGCGATGACCACCGCCCGCGCTTCGATCCGGTGGCCGGTATCGACCTTCAGCAAACCCGGCGCCTCGAAGCGTGCGCGGCCTCTAAGGCAAGTTCCCTCCGGCAAGTCGGCCATGGATTCGCGGACGCTACGGGCGAAACCGTCGCGCAGCCTGCGCACCCTTCGCAGCGCCACCCGCCCGTCGATCTTGGGCTCCGTCGTGATCCCGAAGTCTTCGGCTTGTCGAGCACCGTGCGCGGCATCTGCGGCAGCGATCAACAGCTTCGAGGGCATGCAGCCGGTTGTGGCGCAGGTCGTTCCCGCAAAGTCCGGGTCGATCAGCAGCGTGGTCGCGCCTTCCTCGCGCGCGTGACGCTCCGCAGCCAGCCCGGCCGTGCCGGCTCCGATCACCACGACATCAGTGTTGTACGTTGCCATCTATGACTCCTCTTTGCAGGCCCTTGCGCGCGAGGCGGGATATTCCGCCCCCTGAGCGGGAACCCCAGCGTACCGGGTGTTCTGGCGCAGACCGCCGCGCGCTCCGCCGAGCATATCTCTCTGTGCTGGTAAGCACTCAATTTCGATCAGCGAACGTCTCACTTAAGGTCGTCAACTATACCCGATCTACGCACAGAAGACCTTCGTGTTCCCTCGGATGGTTCCCTTTTCAGGGAACTTCGGTCTCGCAGGAATGTTTCCCTGTCTCACTCTCGAAAAGGCGACGCAATGAAGAAGAACGTTTATGTCCTCGGCCTGCTGGATTGGCAGCGTGCGGAGCTTGAGACAATCCGAGACGCGGATCTCTGCCGCTTCCAGTCGTTGCTTACCCATCCGGAAGTGATGGACCACAAGGCCGGTTTCGACGAACTGCTGACCCGGGCCCGTCGGCAATTGCTCGAAAGCGACAGACCGGACGCCATCGTCTGTCATTGGGATTTTCCTTCAAGCTGCCTCGCCCCGGTGCTGGCCGCGGAATACGGTCTGCCGACGCCGTCGCTGGAAGCTGTCCTGCGCTGCGAGCACAAGTTCTGGGCGCGGATCGAACAGAGGAAGGCCGCACCGGAATGCGTCCCGGACTTTGAGGCGGTCGATCCTTTCGATCCCGAGGCCGCCGAAAAGCTGTCAATCGACTTCCCGATCTGGCTGAAGCCGATCAAGGGTTTCGCCTCTCAACTCGGCTTTCGGGTCGAATCCCGCCTAGAGCTTGACGAGGCGTTGGAGCAAATGCGTGACGGCATTGGCGAACTCGGCAAAATCTTCGATGAATGCCTTGATCGTGCCGTGTTGCCGCCCGAAGTTTGCGGTGTCGGAGGCAGCCATGCTATCGCCGAAAGCATCATGAGCGGTGACCAGTTTGCAATCGAAGGCTATGTCCGTAACGGCAAGGTTTCCATTCACGGCGTGCTCGACATGTTGTTGAGCGAGGATTCCAAGGAGGTGGCAGGGCTGCGTTACCCCGCTGATCTGCCATCGGAACTTGAGACCCGCGCAAATGATATAGGTCGGCGGATCCTGGAACAGGTCGGCTATGACAACGGCTGCTTCAATGTGGAATTTCTCTACGATCAGGAGAACGACAAGCTCTGGGTGATCGAGGTGAACACGCGCATCTCACAGAGCCACTGTGAACTGTTCCGGATAGTGGACGGGCGGTCGAACCACGAGATTGCGGTCAGCGTGGCGCTCGGAGATGAGCCGACGCTGCCTGACCACAAGGGCGAGGCGGAAACCGCAGCCAAGTTTTACATTACCAAGCACAAAGATGCCAAGATCACACGCGAGCCGAACGAACGCGAGCTCAAGAAGTTGTCGCAGGAATTTGGCGCATTGCTGGAGTTCGAGGCACGCGAGGGCGACCGGTTGGCCGACCTGCCCAACCAGCCGGTCTATTGCTACAACGTGGGCTATGCTTGGCTTGGGGCCGACAGCGCCGAGGCACTGCGCGAGCGATATCGCGACCTGATTTCAAAAATTCCGATGGAATTCAGCGACGGCGAGCGTCTCACCACTGACCAATAACGGAGGCACCATGAAGGAAGTGACGGAATTCGCCACCCCCGTCCGCAGCGAGGAACATATATGGATCGAACTTCCCGACGGGCGACGATTGTCGGGTCGCCTGTGGATGCCGGAAGATGCGGTCGAAAAGCCTGTGCCGGCCATTCTGGAATACCTGCCCTACCGCAAGCGTGACCTTACGCGAGCGCGCGACCAGATCAACCACCCATACCTTGCCGGCCACGGCTATGCCTGCGTGCGGGTGGACATGCTCGGCAGCGGCGAATCGGACGGCGTCCTGGTGGACGAGTACACCGAGGAAGAACTGGCCGACGGGATTGCGGTGATCGATTGGATCGCCGCGCAGCCTTGGTGCGATCGCAATGTCGGCATGTTCGGCATTTCCTGGGGTGGGTTCAACGGACTTCAGATCGCAGCGCGTCAGCCTGAGGCGTTGAAGGCGATCGTATCATGCTGTGCCTCCGACAACCTGTACGAAGACAACATGCACTACATGGGGGGCTGTCTGTTAGGCGATCAATTGTCCGAGGCAACCGTAATGTTCGCCCACACCAGCCAGCCGCCAGATCCCGAGCTCGTGGGCGAGCGCTGGCGCGACATGTGGCTGGAGCGGCTGGATGGCAGTGGATTGTGGATTAAGAAGTGGTTGGAGCATCAGCGGCGGGATGCCTATTGGTCCGCACATTCCGTCTGCGAGGATTACCAGGCCATCAAGTGTCCCGTACTGGCTGCCGGAGGCTGGACCGACGGCTATACCAACGCAATTTTTCGTCTGATCGAGAACCTGAAAGTGCCTTGCCGGGCGCTCATCGGTCCGTGGGGACACCGCTATGCCCACATGGGCGTGCCGGGTCCCGCGGTCGGGTTTCTTCAGGAAGTCCTGCGGTGGTTCGATCACTGGCTGAAGGGAAAGGACACCGGGGCGGAAGAGTTCTCCGAGTTGCGGGTCTGGATGCAGGACCCGGTGCCGCCCAGCACGTCCTACGAGGAACGCCCGGGTCGCTGGGTGCGCGAACCACGCTGGCCCTCAGACGGGGTCGCGCCGCGCGAGTTCCGTCTGGGCTATCGACGCCTCTACGAAGGCGACGGGGGAACGCCGGCGCCAACAGGAACGTTATCCTCCCCGCTCTCGGTCGGCCTTTATGCGGGAAAATGGTGTTCCTACGCAGCTTTGCCCGACCTGCCGCATGATCAGCGCGAAGAAGACGGCGGCTGCCTGGTTTACGATACCGACCCTCTCGAACACGATCTGGAGATGTTGGGTATGCCTGAGGTCGAACTTGAAGTTGCGGCCGACCGCCCAGTTGCCCAGGTGGCTGTTCGGTTGTCAGACGTCCTGCCGGACGGAAGGGCGACGCGGATTTCCTACGGCGTGCTGAACCTGACGCACCGTGACAGCAGTGAAGAGCCTGAGCCACTGGAGCCGGGACGTTTCTACCGCGTCCGGGTCAAGCTGAACGGGCTCGCCGCCCGGGTTCCGGCGGGGCACAGCCTGCGTCTCTCGATCTCTTCGACTTATTTCCCGCTGATCTGGGCCCCGCCCGAGCCGGTTCAACTCACGCTGCGGGGGGCTGGCTGCCGCCTGCTGCTGCCCGAACGTCGCAGGCGGGAGGACCCGCCTCTAAGGGATCTGGGCCCCCCGGAGGGCGCAGTAGGGCTGGAGGTTGGTCAAGTGACAAGGCCCGAACATTCGTGGCGAGTCGTGCGCGAGATGGTTCAGGACGAGGCCGCGCTGGAGGTGATAAACGACGAGGGCGTGATTCACATCCCCGAAATCGACATGCAAATTCGCCGACGGACAGAGGAACGCTACAGTTTTCGCCAGTCCGACCATACGTCACTTCAGGGCGTCACCAGGACAGAGCGCAGCTTCGCCCGAGGCGACTGGCAAACCACAACCACCACGAGGACCGTGTTGAGCTGCGATCCCCAGAACTTCTACATTCACGCGCAGCTTGACGCCTGGGAAGGCTCTCGACGGATCTTTTCCCGGAACTGGGATGAAACCATTCCACGCGACCTGGTCTGATGTCTCGACGGTGCCTTCAGGTTTTTCGGCTCGACCGGACTTCACAGGCCGCAGCGATTGTGCCGTCAAGAAGCCGTCGATCTCCTGAGCGCCGGGCTGACGGATGGCTTCGAGGCAGATAAAGCCGCCTGCGTAGAAGTCGGTTTTGTTTTCCAGTGTAAGGGAAAAAGCTAGGCGTAATCGAAAAGAATGCCTTTCCTCACCAGTGATGGCTTTTGCCTGCGCAGTCGGGTTCGTCGTCCGCCTTTTCCAGCCATCACCCGAACCAGGCCTGTGAATTGGCGAGCGGCGGTCGTGGCAGGCAATTTTTGGCTGTATGCAACTATCGCGAGAACCTGTCCTTGCGAGAAGGCAGAGAATCTTGAATACTTTGGGCATGCGGGGCCACGGGACAACAGCCACTTTATCATGACAGGAGTGCATCATGTCGACCGAATGGACCAATCTTCAGATTTTGGAATGCGAAACCGCGGACGGATCATTCGTCACCGTCATCAAGCAGTCAAACGGGAATGCATGCCAATACGTTCTGGGCAACGGCACGCCTGTCTCGCCCAATCCTGACGGGACGTTTCGAGCTCCAAATAGTTCAGATGTTTTGAACGTTGTTGGCTTCTGACGGTTGAGAGGGGAATCCACCCTTGCATTCCGATATCCATGACCAAAGTTCGACATTCAGCTTTAACCGGAGCCGCCGTGATTTCTCTCGTTCTCAGTATTCGGCAGTTCCTGAACCAGTCGTATAACAGCGCTAATCAACGGGCCTCCAAGCAGGATCCTACCGAATCGAAAGAATGCGCCAGAACTGTCGCTGTTTCCGCTCGTTTCCATACTGCAGGTTTTCTCTAACTTGCCCGGGAACATTTGCGCAGCCTTCCTGTTCCTTGACGCTCATGCGGACTGACATTCCGCCGCTGCAACCGAAGGAGGAACCCATGCAAGTCAATGACGTGATGACACCGCACACAGTTACGCTAACCCCAGATCAAACTCTCAAGGAAGCCGCCGAGGCCATGCGGCGTATCGACACCGGCTTCGTACCCGTCGGGCAGGATGACCGTCTCGTCGGCACCATCACCGACCGTGACATCGTGATCGGCGGTATCGCCCAGGGCAAATCGACAGACAGCGCGGTCAGCGAGGTCATGTCGCGCGACGTGCTCTACGTCTTCGAAGACCAAGAAGTCGCCGAGGTCGCGCGCAACATGGGCGAGCAGCAAGTCCGCCGAATGCCGGTGGTCGATCGCGACAAGCGGTTGGTGGGCATTGTGTCGCTCGGCGATCTCTCCACCGACGGAGACCCATCCGCCGCCGGCGTCGCCCTCGAGCAAATCTCCGAGTGACCGGGCGAGCCGCCGCAGCCGCCGCTTCCGCGTGCCATCCGGTGCGCGGGGGTAGCCCTACCGGTTTCCTCGTCTTAGGCCAAGCGCCCACCGTGCCGTCGGAGCGCTGTCCTCGAGAGGCAAGGCCAAGGAGAGCGAAGAAGACGGGCGGTGTGCACAGATGGCTTCGTCGCCGGCGCAAGACCGTGCTGGAGGTCGCCGGGCTGACATCCAACCCAGCGAATCTGCAACCCCGGGGAGAATTATCTATGGCAGATAAGGTAGCCGATTTTATCCTCAAGCGACTGGCCGAATGGGGGGTGAGCCGGATCTACGGATATCCCGGGGACGGCATCGGCGGGCTGACCGCCGCTATAGGCCGCACGGAAAAGCCCCGGTTCATCCAAGCCCGCCACGAGGAGGAAGCGGCCTTCATGGCCTGCGCCCACGCCAAGTGGACCGGCGAGGTGGGGGTTTGCCTCGCCACCTCCGGCCCCGGCGCTATCCACCTGCTGAACGGGCTCTACGATGCCAAGCTCGATCATCAGCCCGTGCTGGCGCTGGTCGGCCAGCAGGCCCGGCCCGCGCTCGGCGGCAACTACCAGCAGGAGGTCGATCTTAACGCGTTGTTCAAGGATGTCGCCTCCGAGTTTCTGGGCACCTGCTCCGTGCCCGAACAGGCCCGCCATCTGATCGACCGGGGCCTGCGCATCGCCCAGGCCCGGCGCAACGTGACGGCGGTGATCTTGCCCAATGACGTGCAGGAACTCGACGCTGCCGAGCCGCCGCACGCCCACGGTACGGTGCACACGAGCCAGGCCTACACCACCCCTCGCGTCCTGCCGGCCGAAGCCGACCTTGAGCAGGCCGCCACGGTGTTGAACGAAGGCCGCAAGGTCGCGATCCTCGTCGGCGCCGGCGCGCTCGGCGCGGAGCGACAGGTCTCGGCGGTCGCCGACAAGCTTCAGGGTGGCGTGGCGAAGGCGCTGCTGGGCAAGGGCGCCCTGCCGGATGACCTGCCCTTCGTGACTGGCTCCATCGGCCTGCTCGGCACCGAGCCCTCCGACTGGATGATGCGCCACTGCGACACGCTGCTGATGATTGGCTCCCGCTTCCCTTATTCTGAGTTCCTGCCCCGGGAAGGCGACGCGCGCGGCGTCCAGATCGATCTCGATCCCACAATGCTGTCGATCCGCTACCCGATGGAGGTGGCCCTGGCCGGCGATGCCGCGGCCACGCTGGACGCCCTCTTGCCCTTGTTGGACCAGAAGGAGGGTGGCAGCTGGCGCAGCAGGATCGAGCGCCGCGTCTCGGACTGGTGGGAGGGCGCCGAGAAGCGCGCCATGGTCGAGGCCGATCCCGTCAACCCCGAGCGGGTGTTCTGGGAGGCCTCCCTCTCGCCTGCCCGACAACGCCCTGATCGCCGCCGACAGCGGCACCTCGGCCAACTGGTACGCCCGGGCGCTGAAGTTTCGCGCCGGCATGAAGGGCACGTTGTCCGGAACCCTCGCTACCATGTGCCCCGCGGTTCCCTATGCCACTGCCGCCAAGTTCGCCTTCCCCGACCGTGTTGCCGTGGGCTTCATCGGGGACGGCGCGATGCAGATGCTGGGCAATTCCTCGCTCATGACCGTCGCCAAATACTGGCGGGACTGGTCTGATCCCCGGTTGGTGATCTGCGTGCTCAACAACGGCGACCTCAACCAGGTGACCTGGGAACTTCGCGCCATGGCCGACAGCCCCCGTGTGCCGGAAACCCAGAACGTCCCCCCATTTGACTATGCAGCCTACGCCCGCTCGCTGGGACTGGAGGGTATCCGCGTGGAGCGCCCCGAACAGATCGCACCCGCTTGGGAAAAGGCCTTCGCCGCCGACCGACCCGTGGTCATCGATGCGCTGACTGACCCTGATGTGCCGACCCTGCCGCCGCACATCACGATGAAGCAAGCGAAAAGCTATGCGACCGCGATCCTGAAGGGCGACCCGGATACCGGGGGGATCCTGTGGCACACGCTGAAGCGGAGCTGACCGCGATCGGATTGCCCCGGCGGAAACATTTCCACGATCTGGCTGTTCGCAATCATAGGACGAATGGAAAATCATCAAAGGAAAAAGACCATGCCTGCAGAATCAAAAGCTCTACAAAAGGCCGCCGGGGCTGCCCTCGCCGCAAAACGGGGTGAAATGGACAAGAACGACCTGACCGGCGCCGCCCGCGAGATGTATGACTCCATGTCGGAAGATCAGCTCGAAGACTTCGCAAAAAGCGACCGGGAGGGAAAGCCGGAGCACAAAGGCTGACCGGCATTTGTCTACGCGTTTGCTATGCCGCTCCCCTCATACAGCCAAGCAGATGGCCGCGAACACGGCGCTGCGCGATTACCTTTCGGAGGAGATGGCCCTCGCGCAAAAACACGGCGAGCAGCTCTGCGGACTGCTCGAGGTGCATGATGTCAAAGATGAAGACCACACTGATGGCTCCAGGATTGGGCCGAGGCCATCGCCAGCCCGGCCGTACGCGACGCAGCCCTCATCGCCTCACTTCAGCGGATGCTGCATTATGCTATGGCAGTCCGCGGCTCACTGGCGAGCTGGTCCGATCAACTTGACCTCGAGGACAAACACATCCTCAAAAGCGCTGTCGAGGAAGCGCATCGCGCCGACGCCCGCCTGACCGAGATCGCCCGAGGACTCGTCAACCGTGAGGCCGCTTGAGCGGGAACCGGAGATGGCCCTCTTCACGATCTTCGGCGGCACCGGATTTCTCGGCAGTCGCATTGTCAGACAGCTTTCGGCAAGTGGCCACCGGGTTCGCGTCGCCGCTCGAGATCCGGGACAAGTCGAAGAAACCGCGAAACTCACGCCGGTAGAGGCGGACATCCGGCGACCCGATACGATCGGCCCGGCCCTGGAGGGTGCCGACGGCGCGGTCAACGCGGTCAGTCTATACGTGGAGCAGGGTGCGACGACCTTCGAGGCCATCCACGTGAAAGGCGCCGCGCGTCTGGCGCAGGAGGCTAAGGCGGCCGGGCTTTCGCACTTCATACATGTTTCGGGCATCGGCGCCGACGCGACCTCGAACGATCCCTTCATCCGGTCGCGCGGACGGGGCGAGGCATCTGTCCGGGCCGCCTGCCCTTTTGCCACCCTAGTGCGACCCTCGGTCATGGTCGGGAAGGACGATGCTATCCGCGCCACGATCCTTGGCGTCACACGGCTGCAACCCTTCTTCCCCCTCTTCGGAAAGGGTGAGACCCGTCTCCAGCCTGTGCACCGTGACGATACTGCAAAAGCCATCGCGAAGCTGATCAATGATATGAATGTCGTGCCGTCTGTAAAAGCGCTGCCCTGCCCAGATCTCTGCCTCGGAAAAAGCGCCATCGGCAAAGCCCTTGATGCTGTTCCAGGCTTCCACGCTGTCGTAATCTATCATCGAAGCTATTGACTTCGGAGGCAATAAAGGAACCCCGGTAGTAAAACCGACGCGGGTTCCGGATTCAGGGCCGAAACTTAGTTCGAGACCTGGCTCGCCATAGATTTCGCGTTCATTGCCAAGACGGAATTAGGCCCGGGCACCGGGTAGCTGGAAACAACGTTGCGCATCGCCGTCGCCGCGCACGCCCGATCCGGAACGCAGATACCCGAAGGAGTTCGCCCAATGCAGCCGTCGGTAGCCCCAGGACAAGACAGGTTACGACGCACCGCTCTCGAGCCGCAGCTTCGCATCATTTCCTTATCATCACAAAACCGTGAGTGATCGAGTTGGTTCCCGGAGATGTCTCTGCCACATCAGTGCGACCCGAGACCAGTTGATGGTCAGGTCGCCGCGACGCGCGCATCCTCATTCCGCGGCGGTATTGGCCTCGGTGTCGATCACCACGGAATGGGTGTTCGCGCGCTCGATCGCAGAGATGGCGGCCGTGTCGAACACGAACCAGGCGGCAACCGCCAGACAGATTGCAAACAGGCATCCCGACAAGAAAGCGTACATGGCTTAACCATCCCTCGCGGGATCACCGCGTGCTTCAAGGTCCTTCAACCACAGTTCATGGTGCTCTTCGGCCCAGTTCCGGTCGACCTCGCCATCCCACATGGCCCAGATCGCGCCCTGCATGCCCACCGTTCCGATGTAGATATGGCCAATGAAGATGGCGATCAGCACTGTCGCCAGCGTGGCGTGACCCAGCATGATCCAACCTATGATCTCCAGGTCGACCCCGAAGAATGGAAACATCAACATGACGCCGGATGCGATCATTGCGATGCCACCCAGCACGGCCGCCCAGAAGACCAGCTTCTGCCCGGCATTGAACTTGCGAGCGGGTGGGTTGTCGGGATCGTCCGAGAAGAATCCCCCGCCACTTGCCAGCCAATGCAGGTCAAGCCGGGACGGCAGATTGCGCCACGTCCAGAGCAGTATCATTATCAGGAGTCCCACGGCGAACGGCGGGAAGAAGAGCGCGTGCCCCCAGGTCGATATGCGACCGAGAGAGCCGAGCACACCCTCGCCGAACGGCCGGATCAGCGTGTCGCCATAGGCGATCACAAGACCGGTCAATGCCAGCACAATGAAACTTGTCGACGTCATCCAATGGTTTGCACGCTCGAGAAAGTTGAACCGCTTGACCGTGCGTCGCGAGCGTCCATAGGCGATCGGCACCCGCCCCCGAACGGCCAGAACAAGCGCAAGCAGCAGTGAAAACCCCAAAATTATAACAGCCCCGAGGTGTGTGATCGTGTCGGCCATACCAAAGCGCCAGTCGCGCCCTTCTGGACGCTCAAAGAGCGCGGCATTGGGGTAAGGCAAAGAGGATATGCCGACCACTCTTTCACTTTGCCGGGCCGTCTCGAGTGACCGGGCGTCAGCAGTGAGCCACGTCTGCGTGAGACTTTGCGGGTCACCGACGAACGGTTCTTCAGTCAGAAAATGGTCGGTACGCGGGCCGGGAACCGGAGCCTCTTCTGACGGGGCGGGGCCCGTGCGGAAGCGCTCATCCATCAGACGGGTGCGGGCCGTGAGAGCATCATAGGCCAGCCTTTCCCTGGCATAGTTGCCATCGGGCTGTGAGAGGCGCCATTGGGTTTCGGGAACAGTGAGAGATTGGCCGTCAAAGATCGCAATGATCTGCCAGGTGAGCGCGACGAGCAAAAGCAGTGCGGCGATGGCGCCGCCGATGCGGTATTCTTTGAAGTCGCGGCCACGGACGATCGGTGTCTGATCGGTCATGTCTCCTGCTCCGGATAGTAGGCGGTCTTCCAGCCCCAGGCACCGGTTCCGAATCCACGGTGTATGACCCGTTCCCGATAGATCTCGTTGATGGTCTCTCCGTCGCCCGCAAGCAGTGCGCGGGTAGCGCAGACTTCGGCGCAGATCGGCAACTTGCCCTCGGCGATGCGGTTGCGGCCATATTTATGAAATTCGGCCTCGGAGTTGTTCTCTTCCGGTCCGCCTGCGCAATAGGTGCATTTGTCCATTTGGCCCCGCGAACCGAAAAGCGTCTCCTTTGGAAACTGCGGCGCACCAAAGGGGCATGCGTAGAAGCAATAGCCGCAGCCGATGCAGGTGTCCTTGTCGTGCAGCACGATTCCAAGATCGGTCTGATAGAGTGTCGAGGTCGGGCAGACGGCCACACAAGGCGCATCCGTGCAATGCATGCAGGAGACGGCAACGGATTTCTCACCCGGTTCGCCATCATTGATCGTGACCACGCGGCGCCGCACCATGCCCCAGGGCACCTCGTGCTCGTTCTTGCACACCGTCGCGCAGGCGTTGCATTCGATGCAGCGGTCCGCGTCGCAGAGAAACTTAAGTCGCGTCATTGTCGTCTCCTTCCATCGCGGCTACCCGGCAGAGCGTGGCTTTTGTCTCTTGCATCTGGGTCACCACGTCATAGCCATAGGTCTGGACAGTGTTCGACGCCTCGCCAATCACCCACGGGGCGGCACCATCGGGATACCGGTGGGAAATATCCTCGCCCTGCCAGATCCCGGCGAAATGGAACGGCAGGAAAACCGTGCCGGGACCGACGCGCCGTGTGACCATCGCCTGCACTCGTATCTGCCCCTCCGGCGTATGCACCCAGCAAAAGGCACCATCGTCAACGCCGACAGCGGCGGCATCATGCGGATTGATCTCGACGAACATCTGCGGCTGGAACTCTGCCAGCCACTTGTTCGAGCGGGTTTCGTCGCCGCCGCCCTCGAATTCGACAAGACGACCGCTGGTCAGGTTCAGGGGGTAGTCCTTGCTATAGTCGACCTCTTGAATCGAGCGATAGAGCGAGGGCAACCGCCAGATTCGCCGATCCTCGAAGGTTTGGTATTCGGGCAAGAGATCACGCCGCGTCGTATAGAGCGGTTCGCGGTGCAGGGGCACCTCGTCAGGGAAGTTCCAGACATAGGCGCGGGCCTTGCCGTTGCCGTAGGGGGCAAGCCCGTGCTCAATGGCGACCCGTTGCAGCCCTCCGGACAGGTCGGTCTTCCAGTTCACCTGCATGATCCTGTTGCGCAGCGGTGGCTTGTCGTCGCTATCAGCCTGCGGATTCGCCGCGAGGTATCCTTCGATCGCGGTCAGCGCCGCTTCGGGGTAGTTCGGGAAGCGGTCCGATATGTCTTCTTCGGACGAACCTTGGGAGGCGCCGTTCGCGGCGCCCCAGGATTCCTCGACATCCTCGCTGTCGCCAGAGCCGCTGCTCTCGGCGATCCTGCGACGCACGTCCGACTCGAGGGCGTCAAGGGCTGAACCGGCCTCTTCCTCGGATATAGACAGCAAGTCGTGACGGTAACGATCCGCACCGATTGCGGCGATCACCAGCTTCTCGCGGGCGGTCAGTTCGTCAGCAAAGCCGAGCGCATCAAGCATGCCCAATGTAACTTCGGGATATCCATCCTGGATTTCGGAACCTTGCGTGAAACTGTCCTCGGCCAAGAGGTTTTCGCCGTTATGCTCGACCCCCCACCGGGCACGAAAGGGCAGGCCGCCTGCAGCCACCGGCTTTGAGGTGTCGTAGAGCAGGGGCGTGCCGGGATGGCCCTGTCCGGGTTGGCCCCAGCTTGGCCAGGGAAGGCAATAGAATTCTCCCTCGACTGGGCCGGACTTGCCCATCAATGTGATCGAATCGAACTTGTCCTGATGCTCCATATGGGATTTCAGGCGTTCCGGGCTCTGACCGGTATAGCCGATGGTCCAGGTGCCGCGATTGATTTCTCGCAGCATGTCCTCAGCCAGCGGCACGCCATCCTCGCCGCGACCGATATGTTTGTAGAGTTCCGCGTCAAATCCGAATTCCCTCGCGAGGAGATAGAGGATCTCGTAGTCTGATTTCGCCTCGAAAACAGGGTCCACGACCTTTTCGCGCCATTGTAAGGAGCGGTTGGAATTGGTGACCGAGCCTGCCATCTCCATCGTCGATCCGGCGGGCAGCAAATAAAGGTTGTCGCTGCGCTCGTTCTCGATTGCGGTCTGGGTCGGATAGGGGTCGATCACGACGACAATATCGGCTGTTTCCAGCGCGCGTTTGCGATCAGAGCCACGGGTCTGGCTGTTGCTGGCATGGCCCCAGAAGACGATCCCCTTGATCAGGTGAGGTTGTTCAAACGCGTCTTCGCTCTCGAGCACACCATCCATCCAGCGGCTGACCGGAACGCCGGGGGCCTCCATCAACTCCTTGGAGGCGAAACGGTCGCGTATCCAGTCATAGTCCAGATCCCAGACCCTGGCCCAGTGTTTCCAGGCGCCCTCGGTCAGACCGTAATAGGCTGGGAGCGTGTCATTTGCGACGCCGAGATCCGTTGCGCCCTGGACATTGTCATGGCCACGAAAGATGTTCGCGCCGCCGCCCACTTTGCCAATATTGCCCAAGATTAGTTGCAGGATCGACGCGGCGCGCGTCTTGTTGTTGCCGGTGGTGGATTGCGTCAGCCCCATGCACCAGATCAGCGTGCCGGGCCGATTGTCGGCGAGCGTGCGCGCCACGTGTTCCAACTGTTCGGGGGCAATGCCGGTGACGCGCTCGACCTCCTCGGGCGTCCAGCGGTCGATTTCGTCGCGGACCCGGTCAAAACCAAAGACGCGCTGATCGAGAAATTCCCGATCCTCCCAGCCGTTCTGCAGGATCACCCGAGCAAGTCCCCACATGAAACCCACATCCGCGCCCGGGCGGATACGCACGTACTCATCGGCATGCGCGGCGGTGCGCGTAAAACGCGGATCGACGACAATCAACGGCGCTCCGTTTTCCTTGCCGTTCAGTACATGCAACATCGAGACCGGATGCGCCTCGGCGGGATTGCCACCAATGATGATGATCGAGCGCGAATTGCGGATGTCATTATAGGTGTTGGTCATCGCACCATAGCCGAAGGTGTTGGCCACACCGGCGACCGTGGTGGAATGGCAAATGCGCGCCTGATGATCGGTATTGTTGGTGCCCCAGAGCGCGGCGAACTTGCGGAACATGTAGGCCTGTTCGTTCGAGAACTTGGCCGAACCCAGCCAATAGACGCTGTCGGGGCCGAGTTCTTCACGAATACGACTGAATTCGGTTCCAATCTCCGAGATCGCCTGTTCCCAGGAAATGCGTACCCACTCTCCGTTTTCCTTCTTCATGGGATACTTCAGACGGCGCTCGCCCACCGCGACCTCGCGCGTTGCCGCACCCTTTGAGCAGTGCGTGCCCTGGTTGATGGGGCTCTCGAACGCCGGTTCTTGCCCGATCCAGACGCCATTCTGAACTTCGGCCCAGATCGAGCACCCCACCGAGCAGAACGGGCAGATTGTCTTGCGGGTCACGACATCTGCCTTTTCCACGGGACCCTCAGCGCGAGACCGCTCGACAAGTCCTGCCGTGGCACCCATCGAGCCAAGGGCGAGCCCCCCAGACCGCTGTTGCGCAGAAAGGCCCGCCTGCTGAGCCTGCCCGATGCGGGCGGTGTCAGCGTGCGGGTCCGTTTGGCGGCTGGCGCGGTGCTGGAAGTTCGCTTTCTCAGCATGCAGTATCCTCTCCTGGCTGGACTTCAGTTTCTGGCGAGGCGGTAGAACGTGCGAATATGGTCGTTATCCTGAAACCGCACCTCACGTGGGTCGGCACGCAGAGGCACGCTGCTTTTTTGCGCGGTGGCTGATGACGGCAGGACGGCGTGTGCTCCGGCAAACGGCGCGAGTGCAAGCATTTGGCGACGTGATAAGCCAGCCTTGTCACTTTTATCTGTCATGGCAGCCCCCCTTTGATTGTCGCAGGGCCTCCGGGTGCCAGGACGCCCCTTTTGCCAACCTCAACCAGCAACATCAGGGTAAGGTTCCAAAGAATTCCTGTGGCTAAAGGAGGTATCGTTTCCCGATGTCAGCACCGCACAGTCACAGGCAAGAGGACGTCACCGCGACGGGGAAAAGAGACCATGCAGTTGCGACAAGGCCGACCCAGCCGGTAATGCGACTGACCCGACGCACAAAGCGGGATGCCGAACGGGCCCTCGGGTGGTAGAGGGCCGCGAGCAGCGCCGCCTGCAGCACGAGTGCGACCAGATATACCCCCCACAGCAAGAGCTTTGAGAGCGGCACGCCCCATAGCGTGTCGCTGATGTCATGGCCGCACACAAGGCCATGCACCGCGTAAACGGCGCTGAAGGCTGCCAGCCACACAAGCGGCGCAATCAGGATGCGGAGCAGGTCGGTCATTGGCTCACTCCGGGCAGATGCGTCGCCACCAGCACGAACAGACCGATAAAGGACGCATAGTCGACCCAAAGAGCGACGATCGGAAATTCCGCCTGCCGCAGGGGCGAGACGAAGCTGCGCAGGACGCGGGTGATCAAAAGGGCCACCATCACCGCGACCAGACTGGCATGGAAGAGGCTGTAACCGCCAAGCACGAAAAGCGTGGCCCCATAGGCATGCCCGCCGGGTGACGGGGTGTAAACCAATACCGCCGCGCACGCGATCCCGAGCAAAAGCGCGCCGACCAGGGCGACCGCGAGAACGGGAACAACAGCGCGCCCCTGGCGGAGGGCGTGGATCGCGAGTCGGATCGCGATGGGGCCGGTTACGCTTCCAAGGGCACCCAAGCTGAATATGCCGACGGACGGTTCGAACCAGGACGGTGGCGGCCAGCCGGGCGCAACCGTCCAGAGGAAGGCATAGCCAAACAGCAGCGAGCCGAACAACGTGGCATTCGCGATCAGCAGAAAGAACGACCCCCACCAACCCGGCGACCGCTCGACAGCGGCTGCATTCGGCAGAGTCAGACCGCCTCCGATGCTTTGCGGGCCAAGGTCCCGCTTGCGACCCAGGGACCAGACCCACTTGCATGCCAGCGCCAGGACACCCGCAAGGGCAATGGAAACCATCCAGTAAAGCTTCAGAAGCAACGACAGAAAGAACAGGCCGGTGACGGCCGCCATCACGATGGGCAGCCGTGAGTTCTTCGGGTAGATGATGTGATAATCCGGTTTACCGCTCGCCACATCCACGGTCAGGGTTTCCCGCCAGCCGTGGCGCGGCGTCCCGAGAAAGCCTTCGCCGCGTGCCAGCCGCCCCGGCAGATCCGGCTCCGCCGCGAGCGGGTCACGGTCCGTGACCTCTGGCAGGCTGGCGAAATTATAGCTTGCCGGCGGCATGATCATCGCCCATTCCAGCGTTGTCGCGCCCCAGGGGTTGCGCGGTCCCCTGCGCGGCGTCACGATGTGCAGGATCACGTCGAGAATGACGATCGCGATCCCGATCGCAAGAACGAAGCTGCCGACCGAGGAGACGAGATTGATGGCCGTCCATCCATCCTCGGGAGCGTAGGTCGGGATGCGGCGACGCTGGCCAAGCAGGCCCACCCAATGCATGGCGAGAAACGTGATGTGAAAGCCTGCAAAGATTAGCCAGAAGGCAAGTTCGCCGAGGCGGAGGAAACGTCGGCGCCCGGTGAAATGCGGCAACCAGTAGTATAGCCCGGCGAGGATCGGAAACACGAAGCCGCCAAACAGCACATAATGCAGATGCGCGGTGATGAAGGCAGTGTCATGTGCCTGCCAGTCGAACGGGACCACCGCGACCATGACCCCGGTCAGGCCGCCGATCACGAAGGTGACGAAGAAGCCCAGAATATGGAGCATGGGCAGGTGCAACTCGGGTCGTCCCTTCCACATGGTACCGATCCAGGCAAAGACCTGCACGCTTGTCGGGACCGCCACCAGCGTTGAGGCCGCCGAGAAGAAGGCAAGGCCCATATGGGGAATGCCGGTCGTGAACATGTGGTGGACCCAGAGGCCAAATGACAAGAAGGCGAGCGCCACCGTGGCGGCGACGATCCAGCCATATCCGAGCAGGGTCGTGCGGCACATCACCGGCAGAACTGTGGACACAACACCCGCCGCAGGCAGGAATATGATGTAAACCTCCGGGTGCCCGAACAGCCAGAACAGATGCTGCCACAATAGGCTGTCGCCACCATGTTCCGCTTGAAAGAATGGAAATCCGAACGCGCGCTCGATCTCAAGCAGAATGGAACCGAGGATCATCGGCGGAAAACCGGTCAGGATCATCAGCGACGTAATGAGCGCATACCAGGCAAAGATCGGCATCCGCGCAAGCGACATGCCCGGCGCGCGGTATTTCAGGATCGACACGGTGATTTCGACGGCAGCGGCGATTGCAGAGATTTCGACGAACGTAATGCCGATCAGCCAGAAATCGGTGTTGATGCCCGGCGAATAGATCGCGCCGGTCAGCGGGGGATACATGAACCAGCCGCCGTCCGGGGCGATGCCGAACAGCATCGACACGAGCAGCATCGTGCCGCCGAAGACATAGCACCAATAGCCGTAGGCTGTCAGGCGCGGGAACGCGAGATCACGGCTGCCCAGAATCTTGGGCAGAAGGTAGACCGCCAACCCCTCGAAGGTGGGGATGGCGAACAGGAACATCATGATGGTCCCGTGCATCGTGAAAATCTGATTATAGATGTCAGGCCCTGCGAACGCGGAATGCGGCGTCGCCAGTTGCGCCCGGATGAGCATCGCTAGCAGGCCACCGATCAGGAAAAACAGAAAGGCCGTCACAAGGAACATACGTCCGACATCGGTGTGGCTCACCGTCGAGAACCACCCCCGGAATCCCGGCGCTGATGCCCAGATCTCGGTCAGTCTGCGGTGGCGCTCGAGGGCCTTCATTCTGCTCCGCTCCCCATGAACGCGTTCCAGTTCGCCCTATCATGGGCCGTCACTTCGAAGGTGAACCAGCCGTAGCCGCTGCCGCTGAATTCAGCGCTGAGTCCCTGATAGGTACCCGGTTCATCCGCCTCTATCCTGAGGACGTTGACGTGACCCGGGATCGCATCCAACTTGCCGGCAAGACGCGGCACCCAGAAACTGTGAATGACATCTGTGGTCGTGATTTCCACATCTACGGGACGCCCCGCCGGAATGTGGAGGACATCCTTCGTGGTCTGACCTGAAGCGTCGTCATAGGAAAAGGTCCACGACCAGCGCCGCCCTTCCGCGCCGACACGCACGACCTCTGCATCGTTGCGGGGCAGCAACCGTTCCCCAATCACGAGCCCGTAGGCAAGCAGAGCCGCGAGCACCAACATCGGGAAGCCAATGCCGAGCGTCAAAATCCAGATTCGCACCTGCCGGGGCTCGCCGCCAGCACCCGATTGCGAACGGAACGCCAGACCAAGAAGGACCATGACCAGGACAAAAACCAGAGCACCCCCGGCGAACATGACCCACCACAGGCTAGCGATGGCCCGCGCGGCGGGGCCAGCCGGATCGACAGTCGAAGAGTCTCCATTGCAACCACAAAGCGCCAAAAGAGTTATGGCCATGACGTAACCACGAGGGGACCAGGAACAATGGCTGCGAATGAAACCAGGACCGATGAGCAAGAATCGATCGACCCGATCGGTGAGCTTGTGCAGTCTGACGAGACGGAGTCGCGGGTTTCCGTGTTCGGGCACCCCATTCATGCGATGAGTGTTGCCTTTCCGGTCGCGCTCACCTTTTGCACGTTCGGCGCAGATCTCATCTATTGGTGGACAGAGGATGGCTTCTGGGCCCGCGCTGCGCTCTGGGCCTCGGGCACCGGCTTTCTCTTCGGGATGTTTTCCGGATTTTCCGGCACGGCGGAGCTGCTGCTCGTTCCAGGAATTCGCGCGCGCGCCATGGCTTGGACCCATTTCATCATCGCGGTGACGCTGTTGGCGATCCTTGGCGCGAACTGGGGCCATCGCCTCGGCGGTTACGAGGCGGCCGTCCTGCCTTACGGCATTCTCCTGTCGGGCCTGAGCGTATTGATGGTGATGTTCACAGGGTGGCACGGCGGTAAGCTCGTCTTCGATTATCGACTAGGAACATCAAAAGGCAGCTGACCGTCGCGTGGCGCAAGCAACCATTCGGGAAACTCGATCCAAGTCAGGTCCGGCTTGGAAAGTACAAGGACCAGGATTGAAAGAACTGGTACGAGACCCGCCGAGATTAACAGAACGGGGCTTGCCGGTCGGTGTTCATTGGGCTGTTCAGAGGAATCGGCGAGGGAATGACCCAACCAGGCATGGACAGCGACAAGCAGGCCGACAAAGGCGAGCTTGGCGTAGAACCAGGGGACAAAGACCTCACGCATGAAGATCAGCCAGGTGCCCGCGATCACGGCAATCACTGCGGCCGGAGTCACGCAAACGGTGTAGATGACATGCGTCATACGGCGAATCGTAACGTAGTCTTGCGCCGAGACAGCCGGAGTCTGCTGCGACAGCATCAGCGGAAGCACCAGAAGACCGCCGCACCAGATCAGCAGGGCGGCGATGTGCACGACCTTGAAGATCGGAATCGTTGAGAGAAACCATTCTAGCACGCTGACAAGTCCCTCAGACGCGACCAGCTTTGCCGGGCCATCAGGGCGGCGGCGACAGCGTACGGAATACCCGCGGGCACCCACATGATCAGGCCGCCTAGCTGCTGATCCGCAAGCGGTGTCAGGCCCCAATCAAATGGCACCAATGCGTGCGCGGCATAGAGCGCATGGGGGGCGAAGGTAAGCACGGCGCCCAACATCCCCATTTGCGCGAAGGCCGCGACGATTACGACAAGTTGCAGGAAGGGCGCTTCCCTGGCGGCAAAAACCGATTTCCAGAACCAAAGAGCGCTGCCCAGAAGCGTGATTTGCATCAACCAGTAGACAACCACATTCGCAAGAGCGTGATCATAGGCCACCGGATGATGCCACACCCAGAGCGTCAGGGTCGAAACCGCGAAAGATAACCAGACGCGGTCCGACTTTGCCGCAGGCCACGCCCATGCCAGGAGCGGTGCTGCGGTCGCGACAAGGAGCACATGATGAACCACCCGCGCCGAGAACAACGCGGAGGAGAGCGCGCATAACGGCGAGACGAAGGCCACAAACATCACGACCACCGCAAGAAGACCCGTTGGCTCGCGGCGCACCAGAAATGTCAGAAGCCCCAGCGTAACAAGAAGAACCGGGTCGAGATTCCATCTCACCCAAAGTTCTGCAGGCAGTGGAGCCGGACCACAGTAAATCGTGTCCAAGGCTGACAGCCTCCTTATCATCTTGCAGGATGCATTTTCTGCTTACTCCTCTACTAGACTATTTACGGTTCAATATGTTCCACGCCGACCTACAAAAAGTAGCGCCGCGTCTCTGCGTACCGAGATCGCAGCAAACGTCAGGTACTCGGACCTCCGGTTCCAGATGAACCGGATTGGCCACGCTTTCACTGGAAGCACCGATCAACACGACGTTCCGCCGCCCATGCTTACCCGCCTCGGTGACCTATCTCGATGAGGCGTCACGGCCTCGAAACCGATGAGCACTACCATGCGCCGGATCGACAGCGCACAGAGCGGCAACCGGATCGTGACGCGCGGCTGCGCGTTGCTGCGCCCCGGGGTGTTGTCACACCCGGATACCGGGGGGATCCTGTGGCACACGCTGAAGCGGAGCTGACCGCGATCGGATTGCCGCGGCGGAAACATTTCCACGATCTGGCTGTTCGCGATCATACGACGAATGGAAAACCATCAAAGGAAAAAGACCATGCCTGCAGAATCAAAAGCTCAACAAAAGGCCGCCGGGGCTGCCCTCGCCGCAAAACGGGGTGAAATGGACAAGAACGACCTGACCGGCGCCGCCCGCGAGATGTATGACTCCATGTCGGAAGATCAGCTCGAAGACTTCGCAAAAAGCGACCGGAAGGGAAAGCCGGAGCACAAAGGCTGACCGGCATTTGTCTACGCGTTTGCCATACCGCTCACGTCATACAATCAAGCAGGTGGCCGCGACGGCGCTCCGTAGAATCCCGGCGAAGATTCGCGGCTGTCCTGCATCGGCCCGATCAGCGCGGCCACGAGATCGAAAGATGACACGTGAAGCCCTCATTCGGCGACGCGTTGCTTACGGCAGGAACATACGAAGCGTTGCGTTGTTCTTGAAGGACAACAGGCAGTGCGGTGCAAGCCGCTGCCCGTCCCCCGGATACCGAGAGGAGGTGCCCCAGATGCAACCGGAAGACCTGAAAGCCCTCTACATCAAAGAATTGCAGGAAGCCTGCTCCTTTGAGGCGCAATTCTCCGAGGCGCTGCCCCGCTTCGCCGAAAAGGCCGAGAACACGGCGCTGCGCGATTACCTTTCGGAGGAGATGGCCCTCGCGCAAAAACACGGCGAGCAGCTCTGCGGACTGCTCGAGGTGCATGATGTCAAAGATGAAGACCACACTGATGGCTCCATGCAGGCGATCCTGCGCGAAGCCCAGGATTGGGCCGAGGCCATCGCCAGCCCGGCCGTACGCGACGCAGCCCTCATCGCCTCACTTCAGCGGATGCTGCATTATGCTATGGCAGTCCGCGGCTCACTGGCGAGCTGGTCCGATCAACTTGACCTCGAGGACAAACACATCCTCAAAAGCGCTGTCGAGGAAGCGCATCGCGCCGACGGCCGCCTGACCGAGATCGCCCGAGGACTCGTCAACCGTGAGGCCGCTTGAGCGGGAACCGGAGATGGCCCTCTTCACGATCTTCGGCGGAACCGGATTTCTCGGCAGTCGCATTGTCAGACAGCTTTCAGCAAGTGGCCACCGGGTCCGCGTTGTCGCTCGAGATCCGGGACAAGTCGAAGAAACCGCGAAACTCACGCCGGTAGAGGCGGACATCCGGCGACCCGAAACTATCGGCCCGGCCCTGGAGGGTGCCGACGGCGCGGTCAACGCGGTCAGTCTATACGTGGAGCAGGGCGCGACGACCTTCGAGGCCATCCACGTGAAAGGCGCCGCGCGTCTGGCGCAGGAGGCTAAGGCGGCCGGGCTTTCGCACTTCATACATGTTTCGGGCATCGGCGCCGACGCGACCTCGAACGATCCCTTCATCCGGTCGCGCGGACGGGGCGAGGCATCTGTCCGGGCCGCCTGCCCTTTTGCCACCCTAGTGCGACCCTCGGTCATGGTCGGGAAGGACGATGCGATCCGCGCCACAATCCTTGGCGTCACACGGCTGCAACCCTTCTTCCCCCTCTTCGGACAGGGTGAGACCCGTCTCCAGCCTGTGCACCGTGACGATATTGCAAAAGCCATCGCGAAGCTGCTGACGATGAAGCGGCCAGCTCCGCTCTACGAACTCGGGGGTCCACAGGTCTACACCTACGCCGACCTCGTGCGCCGCATCGCGGAGGCTGGCAGCCGGCGTGCCTGGCCTTTCCCATTGCCTTTCGCCGTATGGCAGCGTCTCGCCGCCCTCGCCGAGCGCCTGCCCGCCGCGCCGCTCACCCGGTCGCAGGTGGCCCTGATGCGCAAGGACAATGTTGCCGATCAAGCTCTGCCCGGCCTGACGGATATCGGAGTCGCTCCGACCGATATCATCGCCGCCTCCTGACATGGTACGGACCCGGTTCGGACTGTCTGAGGCATCAGCGGGAACATCCCGTTCCAGCACGTGTGTTCTCCAACGCAGCAAAGGCACATGGAATCCTTCTCGCTCTTGCGGGCTGTCATCAACCCGTGCTGCTGCGCCACAGCCAGATGCCGGCGATAATCAGTGCGATCAGGATATATCCCGCCGCCACCACCATCCCATCGCGCCCAAGGAGACCGACAGCGAAGACCGCCACCGGCAGACCAATGAGCGGCGTTGCCACCGGGATCGCTCCCAGTATCAGAAGAGAGGCTCCGGTCACGATCAGCAGCACAGCGATCAGGGACAGAGAGATATTTCCATTGGAGAGCATTTCCCATCTCGGGTGCAGGTGTCGCCTGATCCAGTCGGCCGCAGGCCGAATCTGCTGGGTGGCGGTCCGGATCCGTTCGGCGTTTATTTTGCGGCGTCCTAGAGGTGCCGGCATCCAAAGACCCTTACGTCCGAGAAGCATTTGAAGTCCGATGATTGCGACTATGACGCCGAGCGCGCCACCGATACCGGGGATCATGCCGATCGGCAGGATCATGAAGACGGCGGCAACCATCAGCAGCGGGGCGTGACCCTGCGCGCCGATTTCGCGTGTCAGGCAGGCAATGCTCACTACTTCTCTGTCCTGCGCCAAGTCGTGGAGCCGCTGCATGAGGCGCGGAACGGCCGGCGGGCCGTCAGTGTGTCCGACATCAGGGCTTGAGGTGCTCATGATCATCCCGTCGCTGACCGGTTCAAGGCCAAAACCGGCGGCAAGGGAAATTGTTCCGCCGCAAACTGCCGAGAGCCTGCTGAAGCTCGTCAATGCCGATGTCGTTCGTGCGATCCAGCTTGCATCGGCCGAACGTGACCGCGATCCGCCGGATTACTTGTTGGCCCTTCGGCGGGTGCGGGCCACTCCACGCGTCGGGCATTGCCGATCAGCGCCAGAACCGAGTAAAGCGTGTATTTTCGGATCATCGCCGTGTCTGATAAGCGTGGCCGTTCGGTTTTCGCCATCGGGTCTCGCCTCTATTGGCGTCAGACACTTTATACAGAAAGCAATCCGTTCGATCTGTTCAGATCAACCCGTTCGCCCGCCACCTCTGCGACCCGATCAGCTTGACCTGTCGCATCGATCCGCAGCCACTCGATCGTGCCGGCGTCTTTTTTCATCTGCTCGCGGACGACTGCAGCATCGGCATCGGAGGCATCACCTTGACGGTGCTCGACCCGCGCCATCAAGACCTCAGCAGGGGCGTCGAGCCATAAACCGGTGAAGGTCAGGTTCAATGCATCGGCAAGGGCCCGTGGCCGCAACCGGTCGGACGGCGAAAGAAATGTTGCGTCGAGTAAAACGGTATGACCGGCGGCCAAGAGTGTGGCGGCGCGCTCGATCAGGCGTTGATACACCTTGTTTCCAGAAGCCGGGGTGTAGGATCGCTCGGGCAATGCCTCACGCGTCGCCACTCCCGCCAAGGCCTTACGCTCCAAATCACTGCGTAAATGTACTGCACCAGGTATTCGCCCCAGCCGCGGGGCCAGAAGCCTGGCAATGGTGGATTTACCGGTACCAGACAGTCCGCCGATGGCCAGCAGCCTTGGTTCGGATGTTTTCACCGCCCTGATCGCCGTGCCGAGATATTCCTGCGCCTCGGCCTGAACCTTTTGCCTTTCATCTGACCCGGTCTGAACTGTAACCATTGCCCGGATACCGGCACGAAGCGCGACAAAGACCGGTAGTGCTGCAAGGCCGGCATCCTCACGTCCCGAGTTGGCAAATAGCCAGCGATTGAGCACGATGTTGGCTTGCCGTTCCAAGCCACTATGCAGGAGGTCCATCACGAGAAACGCCAAATCGTAGAGCACGTCACAAGTGCCGAGTTCTTCATCGAACTCCAGCGCATCGAAAGGCACTGGCTTTCCATCGATCAACACCAGATTACGTAGATGAAGGTCTCCATGACAGCGCCGCAAATGGCCGGCCTCTGAGCGAGACCGCAGCAATGGGGCCACGTTCTCAAACTCCGTCCAGATACTACGAGAGAACTCCTTTACCCTTTTTGCCCCCAGTTCGTCGTGCATGGATGCAAAGGCTCGCTCGAGTTCCTCCAGTATGGCTCGGATCCGGTCAGCTCCATCTCCTTGTCGCTGGGGCGCACTCGCATGATAGTCTGCGATTGCTGTTCCCAAATCCTCTGCCAGTGCATCATCCAATTCACCACGCCCCGCCACGGCCGACAGCTCGTTTTCCTGCGGAAAGCGTTTCATCCTAAGGACCCATTCCACAGGCTCGCCTGTTCCGCCGAGCGTCAGAGTATCGGCGTCCCGGGTGATCGGAACCACGTCGCGATAAATCTGAGGCGCTGTCGGCTGATTGAGCTCGAGTTCACGCCGAAGCATTTTCTCGCGCTTCGCCAGACTGGAATAGTCAAGATAGTCGTAGCGAACCGCCTTTTTGACTTTCAGCGCGGTGTCACCCGAAAGGAAGATGTGTGCGCCATGGGTTTCGACGTGATCCGTTTCGCGATCATCGTCGGAACTGGAGAGGAAAGAAATCACCTCATCCTGTGTGTTCTCTTTCATGCCGGTCCCCTCCCCTTTCGCTCCTTCAACTGCAACTTCCCCGCTGGACTTACGTCCCATGCTTGGGAACCGCCGATCACACAGCTTCCGATCTCGCGTTCATTATTCATTTTCTCAAAGCCACATCCTTTGAATTTGAGGATCATTCGGTCCTGGAGGGAGGCTCGACAAGTGTTTCCACTTTTAACGCATCTGACCGAAATGGGTTTCAAGTCGATGTTCCATCACCTCAATCCGCGCACTGCGGTACACGGATAGAAATCACCCCTCCGGCCTCAGAGATCTTTGCCGTCGACGAACTCGTTGTCCGGCACCTGAACCAGACCCGGGTTTGCCGGAGGCTCCAATTCTTGAACAGATGAAGCATTATGAGAGAGACGTCGAACAAGTATTCCCCCCCGAAACTGGCGCCGTTCCCTCTCGGTGCTCAGACAGCGAGAAATCCTAGCTGTGGCCATGCCGGTCCATACGTGCCGTCGACATTGGCAAAGGTTCACGCGAACCAATTTCGCGCCAGCGCGTTTATTGGCAACATGAATCCAGCACCGACGGGATGGAATGCAGCCCGTAAGCGAAGCAGAAAACGCGAAGAAAAGCACCGTCAAAACGAGATCAATTCTCGTGCCCGGGCGCAATTGTTGTGCCGTATCGAAAGCGCATCATGCTGCGGTGCTGATAGATGGTGCTGCCTATTTTGCCGCCCTCCATTCCAGCCTCGGGCGCGCGCGAAAGTCGATCATTATTGTCGGCTGGGATTTCGATGCCAGTACTTGCCTTCGTCCCCAAGATGGATCGCAGGCGCAGCCACTGGGCGATCTGCTCAGGGGACTGGTCGAGAAACATCCCGACCTCCACATTCGGATTCTGATCTGGAGCCTCGCGACGCTTCATGCCCCAAGCGCAGTACGGCCTCTGCTTTTCGGTGCCGATTGGGCGGCGCATGAGCGCATCCACCTGCATCTCGACACACATCACCCGGCATATGCATCGCATCATCAGAAGATGGTCATCATCGACGACGCCGTCGCCTTCATCGGCGGTATGGATCTGACCGTCGAACGGTGGGACAGGTCCGGGCATGCCCTTGACGATAGCCTGCGAAGACGCCCCAACGGGAGAAGCTATGAACCTGTGCACGATGTCCAAATGGTCCTGGACGGGCCCGTGGTCTGCGATCTGGCAATCATCGCCCTTGAACGTTGGCGCGACGCAACAGGGGAGACACTGTCGCCGCAGAGGTGCGGCGATTGTTGGCCCGCGGCGGTTGCCCCCGACTTCGCGGATGTCAGCGTTGCGATCTCGCGTACGCAGCCGCGTTTCAAGGGCCAGTCCGAAGTCGAGGAGGCCGCAAAGCTGACTGACGATCTCATGCGGGAAGGGCAAAAGGCCATCTACATCGAGACGCAGTATTTCACCGGACAACGCGTGGGAAGGCTTGTTGAGGATCTGCTCGCGCGGCCAGAGGGTCCGCAGATCGCGGTCATTTGCACGCGTGTGGCCAACGGCATGGTGGAACGATTCATCATGGGGGCGAACCGGGAGCGGCTGCTTCGCCGACTGAAGGCCGCTGACAGGTATGACCGGCTACGTGTCTATTACCCGGTTGCCGACAACGAGGAACTGCATCGCCTGCTGATCCACTCCAAGGTAATGATCGTCGACGACAGGTTCCTGCGGATCGGATCCGCAAACCTCAACAACCGTTCCGTCGGGCTGGATACCGAATGCGACGTGACGATCATTGCGCAAACCTCACATCAACGCCAGACCATCTTGCGGCTACGAGACACCTTGCTGGCCGAACATCTTGGCGTGACAACGGATACCATGCATCAGGCAGGGGCACGCGGCGAGTGCCTCTTAGAGGCAATAGAGTCGCGAATACACGAGGGGCACTCCCTGCGTCCCATGATCGTCACACGGGGCGCGACACGACCCGTTCCCGGCACCTTCATTCTAGATCCCGAACGGCCATTTCGATTCACTGGCGCGCTCTACGCGGTCTGGTCGCGACTGGCCGGACGATTGTCGGCGCGGGCCAAGATCAGTTCAGAAAAGCCTAGCGTCACCAAGCCGAGGCAGAGGGGGATGAGAAAATAGACGAAGCGAAAGATCAAAACGGCCCCGATCACCCCTGTGCCCGGAAGCAGGTAGGCCAGAACAGCCTCGATTACGCCAAGCCCGCCGGGAACATGCGTGACCAGCGTCGCGACATTGGCGCTCACATAGGCGGAAGCCACCGGCAGATAATCGATATCGGCGAAGGAAAGGACTGCCTGATGAAGTGCCGCCGCCACAAAGGCAAAGTTCAGCGGACCGATGACGATCTGTGCAAGCGCCAGTTTCAGTGGCGGCATCCTGACCTCGCGGCCGCGGATGTTGATGGTGCGCCCGAAGAAGGCCGACATGGCAAGGTAAACGACGGGAAACGCGATTGCCGCCGCAGCCACCAAATTGACGATGGCGCGGTCGAGACCCAGTGCCTCGATCACCAGAACGGGCGCGATCAGCAGGGCAATACCGCCGAGGATGGCAAGGCCCAGACCGACCGTCATGCCACAGAATACAATCAACTGTGCCACTTCACTGCCCCGCAGCCCCCAGCGCGAATAGTATCGATAGCGAATGGTACCGCTCGACAATGCGGCAAATCCCAGCGTGTGCCCGATCGAAAGACTGGTAAACGAAGCGATCGCAGCCTGCCGGTACGACAGTGGACGCCCGACGTAGCGCAGTGCCAGCCAATCGAATCCGGTCAAGGTCAGATAACTGAGCGCGGTAAAGGCCAGTGCCACAAGCAGCCGACCCGAAGACACCGACGTGACCGCGTCTACCAATTCGGGCCATTCATAGCGCGACAACGTGCGGTAAAGCAGGAAAACCGCAAACGCGGTCACAGCAGCAGCGAGGACATATCCAAGCCAGCGGCGTTTGCACGACGCGGTTTTGCGACCTTCGTTCCCGGGTTTGTTGTTGGTTGGCAAGACTGTTACTGCTTCCGCTGTTTCGCTGCTTCAACGCACGGTATCCGATCATTGATCCTCGGAAAGAGGATTTTGTCATGCGGGGATCGGCACGCAACCGGACGTCGCGTTGAGGCATGACCAATTCTGCGCTCTCGACAATCCGCCTCATGACTTGGAACATTCATGGCGGAGTGGGCTCCGACAGACGCTACGATCTGCGGCGCGTGGTCGACTTGGTCCAAAAACATCGACCACAGATCGTCGCCTTGCAGGAGGTCGACACTCGCCGGGGGGGCACCGATGAACCTGACGCCTACAAGTTCCTGAACGACGAACTAGGTCCGCACGCGCATGTCAGGCGTCTGATCCGCACCCCGCAAGGCGATTATGGTCATGCCCTGATAAGTCGTTGGCCGATGTCGTCTGCCCGCTACCACGACATCTCCTACAAACGGCGCGAGCCCCGCGCCGCGATCGATACTGTGGTGCACACTCCGCAAGGCTCGCTGCACGTCGTGGCGGCCCATCTTGGTCTGAGCAACCGGGAACGGCGCCACCAGGTCCTGAAACTCGCGCGGATCGTCCGCAGTGGCGGCGATTTCACGGTGCTGATGGGCGATTTCAACGACTGGATCGTCCGGGGCGCAGTGCGTCAGGCCCTCGACAGGCTGTTCCCCGGGCACAGCTACCTGAAAACCTTCCCGGCCTATTTTCCGATCTTCTCGCTGGACCGCATCTATTGTCAGCCAAGATCGATGCTGCGTCGGTGCTGGACCGACCGCTCGGCCAGATTTGCCTCCGATCACCTACCAGTCATCGCTGATCTAAACCTAGGATAGGGTCGCGCGTGCAGTGTCTCGTTAACCTGGCTGGACGTTCTGGTAGACGACGCCGCCCAATAGATGCGTTAGGATAAGCTGAAATACATCCTCGATGAGGAGCAAGAGATGACCTGCAAGCGGTGGCGCCGATCATGAACTATGGGCGATGCGATCATCAATAACGCATCGATCAAGTCCGACACCACCTTCGTGATGCTCGCCGATCTGCTGTGGAGCCACTCCACCGGCGCCCGGTAGAGCTCATCGGCGACATCCAATGATCTGACCGACCAGCCGCCAGCGGCGCGGGGATGAGCGGGGCAGACGGGCCTAACCCGCCGGACGGGAATGTCCTGCCCCTCGACCGCCTGCCGCAATCAAACGGAAGCGGCAGGAACAAACCCGGACGACGCCTGTTCCCGGTATACGCCGATTTGCGTGACTGCCAAATGCTAGAGGAATATATTATGCCGAGATCCTATGACGATATGACCGAAGAAGAGGCCCGCGAGGCCCTGTCGCGACGGCACCACCCCGAAGCGCGAGAAACGCCCGAACGCAGAGCTTGGATGGACCAGTACGGGTACGGCCCTGCCCCGACGTTCGATGCTTATGGCTGGCCCTTCCTCCCGCCCGCCTATGGCGAAGCTCCCTATGGTTATGGGCCTCGTCGCCCCGGTCCGATGCCGCGGCGCGGTGCCGGATACGACGACACGTCAGAGCGGGACTTCATGGACCGGGCCGGTGACGAGATCGCCTCTTGGTTCGGAGATGATGCGGCAGCGGTCCGCCGGGAGGCGGATCACCGCGGGCGCGGTCCGCAAGGCTATGTGCGCTCGGATGTGCGGATCGAGGAAGACATTCACGACCGCCTTACCGATGACCGCCACGTCGATGCCCGCGAGATCACCGTCAGCGTCAAGGACCGCGAGATCACGCTCGATGGCACCGTGGATTCGCGCCGCGCCAAGCGCCGCGCCGAGGACTGCGCGGACAGCATCTCGGGCGTGACGCACGTGCAAAACAACCTGCGCGTTCAGCCGCCGGAGGGCACATGAAGGCACGAAATGTGAACGGCGGGGGTCCCGAACGGCCGCCGTGGAAACATGATCGAAGAGCACCACATGATCCATTCAGTCGGACATAGTCATCGCGCCCCGCTCCTGGGGCTTGTCATTACTACGACACTGGGCATTGCGGGCACCGCGGCCGGAAGCGGACAAGCAGGCAAGCTTCATTAGCATTGATGGGACAGAGACTGGGACCGCCACACTGACCGGCACCAACCCGGCGATGCCGGCAGCCGCATCGCACGCGCCGTCACGGGATGACGTCTAAGACAACATTCTCCGGCAGTGGGCACTTTGCGCTCGGTGCCGCGGTGGATGGCCTCACCGGGCTGCCGAGCACGCGCACCGGGGTGAGACTCCTCGGTGAGCTACGAAGCTCGGGATATCGCCAGTTGCGGCTCCTCGTCGGCCAGGGGATCGTTCGGTGCGCGCGATTCCAGATCGGCCACCACCATCGCCCGGGCGCGGTTCAGGCGGCTCTTGACCGTTCCCATCTCCACACCGAAAAATTCCGCCGCACCCTTATAACTTTCGCCGAGCATCACCACGACAATTAGAATCTCCCGGTAATGTCGTGGCAGGCGTTCGACTGCCTGCATCAGTTCACCGCCCCTGACCCACCATTCCTGAGTGGCCGGCGTCGACATCGTGGCCGAGACACAATCTTCTTTACCGGTGGTCGAGCGTTTCGATCTCGCGATGTTGTTGAGAAACGTGTTGCGCATGATCGTCATCAGCCAAGCGCGCAGGTTAGTCTCGGGCCGGAAACTGTCGATCTTGCCGATCGCCTTGACCAAGGTGTCCTGTACCAGGTCGTCGACATCTTCGTGGCGTCGGGTCAGCGCCCAAGCATAGGACCGCAGCGCCGGTATGAGATCGACAATATCATTCTTCGTGGACACGCGCGCCCAATCCTTCCCATGCCATGGACTCAATGCGGAGCGGGGAGGTCGGGTTCCTGTGGCAGGGGACATGGGCGGCGAACCGCGCAGCTAATCGGGAAGGAGACGCCGACCGGTCCGGCAATCGGCAGACCTTTCAGCACGACCAGAAACCGCCGTATGCGACCCTCGGCCCCGGGTCGAGGGTGAAGGTCAGCCGATCATCAAAGCGCCATGCGTCCACCGAATCGATTGCAATCTCGAGCTCCTCGGTGGCGAAGCCCGCGCCCCCTTGGCCGCCATCTAGGGACAGGATCACGCCGTTCAACAGCACCGTTGCCTCGCCCCCGTCCTCATTGGCCACCAGGATTGGTTCTTCGGTGCGGGTGCGGCGAAAGGAGCAGGTTTGCCCGGCGGGAACAGCCTCGTCGGAGAGCGGGGCGAGATCGAGTTCGGCCAGCAGTGTCGTATTCAGCGCGTTCGAGAGCGTGCCGCGCTCTGGCGCCGGATCTTCGTAGACCTCTTGCACGACCTCGCCCGCTTCAAGATCGTCGATCAGGGCGCGCATTTCGGCAATCTCCTGTTTCTGGGCGCCAGAGATGGCCTGCGCGAGCTTGGCAACGCGGGCGTCTTCTATTCCGGCCCGCTCCGAAGTAATGATGGCGATGGAGTGGTGGGGGATCATCGCCCGCATGTAACTTTCGCCACTCACCGTGGTCTGGCTGCGCACCAGCCAGAGCGACAGTCCGAACACCGCGATGCTGCCTGCCAGGATGCCGATGTTGAGGGCGCGGCTGGGATACATGGAGGCCATGAAACCCATCATCACGAAGGCCATGGTCGCCCCCATGAGAATCGCCATGTACAGGCGCGTTTCACTGAAGAAGACATGCTCGAAGGCATATGTGTTCAGGTACATCAGTACGAACATCACTACGGTGGAGGTCAGGATCATCAGGGCGAAACGAGTATATGTCATGGTGGCTCCGAACCTATCTCTTACTCAACGTCGTCATGGGGCGGATCGGTTCCGGAAGGGGCCTGCCGGAACATTTCAGAGGCGGGTCTGTTCAGAAGGGACGTCAAGTTTGAAGAAAAGGAGAAAACCCATGCCTGCCAAATCGAAAGCACAACAGAAGGCCGCGGGCGCCGCGCTGTCCGCCAAGCGCGGTGAGACCGACAAGAGCGAGTTGAACGGCGCCGCGCGCGAGATGTACGACTCCATGTCCGAGAACCAGCTAGAGGACTTTGCCGGTTCCGACCGAAAGGGAAAACCCGAGCACAAGTCCTAACGGCACGGCCTGGCGATCGGTACCGGGTGGGATGGACGTTCAACTTTGTGCCCAAGCCTTAAGCGCCTCTAGGGGCAGAGGTGGAAACCGCATACCAACCGGGAGGGGTGCGCTGCGAGATCGTTTTCAAGGTAGGCAATTAGTGGTTGCGCGGTTCCGAGACCGTAAACAAATATCCTTTCAGCTCCGACCGCCGCGTCATCCCATCTATTCCTATGAGCGAATTTCGTTGAAAAACTGGCGCTTGTGCAGACCCACTTTTAGCAGATAGCGACACCGGTGCTAACAGTCCAATACTGTTTGACGACAAAGGCCAAATCCTTGTCGCTGAACGGCTTCTGAATTACTGAACACCGTTCAAACTCTTCGGCTGCAAATGCACTGCGGCCAGTGCAAAAGATGATAGCAAGTTCGGTTCGTAAAGCTCGAGCACGATGGGCGACCTCCTCACCCGACATGTCTGGAAGCCCCACATCCACGAGCAGGATATCGAAATCGTCTGCCTCAAGCGCCTTCAGCGCCTGACCGCCTGTCGCCGCTTCGAAGACCTCAGCGCCCATGCCCTCGAGCATGGCGACCGTGTCCATCCGGATCAGTGCTTCGTCCTCGCACACGAGAATTCTGCACGTATCCGCGGTCGCTGGTGAGGCTGAAACCTCCGCCTGTTTCTCGCTATAGCGGGCATCGTTTTTTGCATCAAGAGCTTCACGCACCTTCAAAGCGAGTTCGTCCGGGGAGAACGGCTTGCTCAAGAATCCCACGTCTGCATCTACGCGCCCTTCCCGAATGATGGCGCCACGTGAATAGCCTGAGATGAACAGGACTGGCATGTCGCCCTGGCGAGCCAGCAAAGCGTCGACCATTTCTCTGACGCCAATTTCGCCTGGCATCACGACATCAGAGATGACCATATCGAGTGCATCCTTTTCCGCGATCTCCAACGCCGCGTCCGGGTCCGGTGCGGTGCACACCGAATAGCCGAACTCTTCCAGAATGGCGGCGGTCGAATCCCTAACCTCTGGATCATCCTCCACGAGCAAAAGGGACTCGTTGCCGCCAGGCACAGTCCCTGCATAGCGCGACCGGAGAGGTTCGACTGGGCGCTCGGACCTTGGAAGCGAGAGGATGACAGCGGTTCCCGCGCCGGGCTTGCTCTCGATCGTCACTCGACCCCCGGATTGTCGGACGAACCCGTAGATCATTGAGAGTCCGAGACCGGTCCCCTTGCCGACAGGTTTCGTGGTGAAGAATGGCTCGAAGACATGGTCGAGTGTCTCGGCAGGTATCCCTGGCCCATCATCGATGACTTTCAGCTCGACGTAGTCGCCAGCAGACATTTCAGCGTCCTCCGCGAGGTCCTGCGCGGTAAGACGGCGGTTCGAGAGGTCGATCCGGAGGCGCCCCCGCCCGGCCAGTGCGTCGCGTGCGTTCATCGCGAGATTCAGTACGGCGTTCTCGGTGCTGTTGGCATCCACGAACGCGGGCCAAAGGTCATCGGGAGCCTCGACCTCGAGAGCCACGCCCTCGCCGATCGCGCTGCGTAGTATCTGGCCCATGTTTAGCAGCAGTTCACGCAGATCGAGCGGTCTGGGCTGAAGCGCCTGACGTCGGCTGAAAGCGAGCAGCTGGGAGGACAGACCGGCTCCGCGGGTAACCGCGTTCATGGCGGCCTCGATGCGCGCCTGAGCCGGGGAAACGTCGGGTATTTCGCGGCGAGCCATCGAGAGGCTCCCTGATAGCGCCTGAAGGATGTTGTTGAAATCATGAGCGACTCCGCCCGCAAGATTCCCGATCGCTTCCATCCGCTGGCTCTGACGCAGCCTACCATGCATCTCTTCCAACTCGCGGTTGCGTTGATAGACGCGGGCCTCCAGCGTGGCGTTCAGCTCAGCTAGTTGCTCGGACATCGCCTTCTGGTCGTCGATGTCCGAGTTGGTCCCGACCCAGTGTAGGACCGAACCGCGATCGTCGAGAATCGGGGTGGCCCGCACGAGATGCCAGCGATACGCGCCATCGGCCCGGCGGATGCGAAACTCGGACTCGTAGGCGCTTCGCTCCTTGACGGCCTGTTCCCAGATCGCGACAACCCGCTCGCGGTCGCCCGGGTGGACCACGGAGACCCATCCTGCGCCACCAAGGTCAGCCTCGTACCCGCCCGTATAGGCGTAGAGCTGATCGCTCAGCCAGTCGAGAGCTCCGTCCGGCCGCGCAGTCCAGACATGCACGGGCATCGTCTGTGCCATCGTACGAAACCGCTCCTCGGCTTCCCTTAGGTTGCTCTCGGCAACTGCCTGAGCGGTAACGTCGTGGCCCTGAACGAAGATGCCGATCGTGCTGCCGTTTGCGTCTGTCAATGGCTGATAGACAAAATCGATGTATACGCGCTCTGCGGGATCGCCGGCCGAACGTCGTAGATTGATTTCCGCCCCCTTGAGCCTGATCGGCTCGCCCGTGCTGTAAACCTGATCGAGAAGCTCAAAGAATCCTTGCCCCTCGATCTCCGGAAAGGCGTCGCGAACCTTTCTGCCGATAAGGTCTCTTTGCCCAACCACCTGCATGTAAGCGTCGTTGACGATCTTGAACTCGTGTTCCGGTCCGGTCAGGATCGCCATGAAACTCGGCGCCTGACCAAAGATCATCCGAAAGAACTCCGCCGCGGAATCCAACTCGAGGTTCTGCCGCGTAACGTGGTCTGCCCGTCGCAGTAGATCGGCGAGGTCAGGCGCCGATGAGGCGCCAGGACGTGCCCGATCATGGAGTGCTGTCACGTCTTGCGTGTTCTGCAGAATGAATTCAACCTCGCCTCCGGCCCCACGGATCGGAGTATGAGTGGCACTCCAGTATCGCTCCACCAGCCTTCCGTCAGGGCTCGCAATCGGATAGGGAATGAGGGGGAGGTGATCGGTTACACCGTCTTCCAGAACCCGTTTAAACGACGCGCGAAGCATGCGGCCCGGCTCGCTCTCCGGGTCGGAGGGGAACTCCTCGAACATTGCGCGACCAACGATGTTCTCGCGATTGCGACCCGTCGCATGAAGGTAGGCGTCGTTCGCCCAGACCATCCGCAGGTCGTGATCCAGCAATACGAATGGCGACGGAGCGGCCAGGAAAAGTTTCTCGAAATCATGATTCATCAGTTGCAAGTAGCATATCTGGAAAGGCGGCACGAGGTCTCCTTGCCAACGCGCTGATCCCTATCCTTTGCCTTCATCTTTTGACACTTTTGCCAACCTTCAATCAGAAACGATAACAGACAGATTATGGGTGGGAAAAAGCAAACTTTGATCTACTGGCACTGCTTAAATGACCGAGGGCAGATCTGAGCCGTCCTTTCGTGTTCGGCGGTATCTTGATGTTTACACACATGGCTTAACGACCAATCAATGCACGCTCCGCCGGTGAAGAGGCCATCCACAGCATCAGGTCACCGCGCGCCGGTAGGTTCGTTTTCTCGGGTGTACTGCCGGTCGAACTCCCCAACATGTTCGAAGCCCATGAGACGGCCAAAAGTTTGGAAATCTTCCAGTTTCTGTTGAGAACCCGCACTGATCCCAGTTTGAACGATGTGGCCGTAGACCGAGCGCATCGCGGCGGCCGCAGCAAGAAAACCCGCCGTCGGATAAATAGCGAGCGCATAACCCATTTCTGCAAGTCTTTGACCGCTCAATACTGGCGTTCGTCCTCCCTCCACCATGTTCGCCAACATCGGCACATCAAAGGAAGAGCAGATGGTTTCCATTTTCTTTTCACTTTCGGGAGCTTCAATGAAAAGGATGTCGGCTCCGGCCTTCACATAGGCTTCGGCACGTCGGAGCGCCTCTTCGATACCGTGTACGGTACGTGCATCCGTCAGAATAAGGAACAAAAGGCTGAACGGGCTGGTGATAAAGATGCTTGGATCACCTTTGGATACGATCAGCGAGCGGGGCAGGAATTCTTCAAGGTACGGACCAAGGATGACGCCCATCAGCATCGGAACTACCGGGTAATCGAACCGGCGCAGCGCGAAGGCGAAGATGCCGATAGCCAGCGCCATCCACATCTGGAACCCCGAGAAGGACGAGGCATAAACCCCCGCCATTGAAACCAAAGCGATGAAGGCGTAAAGGATCCCGCGATTGATCCGCGCGAGGCGCAGGTAGTACGGCCCGAAGGCCAGCACCGACACCATGACAAAGGCCGACGCCACGAAAAGCGCCGCGAACATCGGAGCGATGGTGGCCGTATGATCAACCAGAAGACCCGGCCCCGGCACAAGACCGTGGATCAGAAGAACCCCGAAGATGATCGCCGTGACCGCGTCACCGGGAATGCCCATCGTCAGCAGCGAGATGATTGCGCCGCCGCACATCGCGTTGTTGGCCGATTCCGACGCTGCCAGCCCTTCGTGCGATCCGTCGCCGAACGCCTCTGGCCGCTTGGCCGTGCGCTTGGCCTCGGCATAGGCGATAAACGATGCCATGGCGGCCCCGCCGCCGGGCAGCATCCCGATCAGCACCCCGATGATGGAGCTTTTCACGTAAAGAAAGGCGCCGATTTCGCGGATGATGCGGAAATCGGGAATGAAATCCTTTTGACGCAGGCGCGGCATATCGGCCACCGCCACGCCCATGGCGTTGCGGGCCGGAGTTGCCGCCTGCACCAGAAGCTCGCAGATCGCGAAGAGGCCAATCACGGCGGGCAGCAATCCGATCCCCTCCACAAGGTGGTAGCTGCCGAAATCGAAGCGCCCCTTGGGGACCATCGGGTCGATTCCGACGGTTGAGATCATCAAGCCGAGCGTCATCGCAATGAACGTCGCCCAGATCATCCACCAGACGAATGGTCACTTCGCCTCCCGCCGTGTCATGAACAAAATGGTCGGGTTCGGCATCATTCCTGGGGAATTCGTAGAAAACGGCGCGTTTCATCAGTGGATTACCTTCTACTTGTGCGAACCCGGAGCGGACATGCGTGGCCCGATACCCCTTTGCAGATCGCATTGGATCGTTTCAAACAATTGCTAAAGAAATGATGGTTTTAATCTATTGAATCGAACAGATGATCGACGCGCTGACCCTCGAAGCCGGCAGTTTCCGGGGAAGCGCCAAACACCTCTCGCGCGTTCAATCCGCGATCAGCTATGCTGTTGGAAACCTCGAGACACAGCTGGGCGTGGCCCTGTTCGACCGCAGCGGACATCGCCCCGTACTCACCCCAGAGGGCCAGTCCCTGCTTGCCGATGCCCGTGCCGTGCTGGTCAAGGTCGACGCGATGCGGGCCCGCGCCCGTGGGCTGAGTGAGGGGATAGAGCTCGGGCTGTCCGTCGTCATCGACGCGCTCTACCCCCTGCCCCGGGTCATGGCGGCGCTACATGCCGTCAGCGCGCAGTATGGCGGAGTCGGCATCAGGTGGCCCGCAAATGATCTTCGCATACTGTCCATTGATGGCGGCGGCATAAAAGGCATTTTGCCTGCGGCGGTGCTGGCGGAATGCGAGCGTCGCTTCTTGAAGGGCGGTTCGGCAGCCAGCTACTTCGACATGATCGCCGGCACTTCAACCGGAGGAATAATCGCGCTCGGCATGGCAGCGGGATGCGCGCCGAGGAGGTTCTCGAAATCTATATGCGCCACGGGTCGGAAATATTTCCTCGGCCTTGAACTCCGCCAACTCGATTTGGTCGCGCGATGCGATCCGCTTACCAGTTTGCCCGCGATCTTGCCGTTTATCGATACAATCGCGAACCCTTGGAACGAGCGCTTCGAGATCGCTTTGGCAACAGGACACTGGGTTCGGTCAATGTGCGTTTGAACATTCCCGCCTTCGATGGGTTCAACGAGGTCAACGTCCTCAAGACCCCGCTCCACCCTGACTTCCGCCTCGACTGGCAGGAAGAACTGGTCACGGTGGCATTGGCGACGTCAGCCGCGCCAACATTCTTCTCGACCTACCGAAACGGCACCCGTCACTTTGCCGATGGCGGTGTTTGGGCGAACAACCCCGTCATGGTGGCGCTGGTGGATGCCATGAGCTGTTTCAACGTCGACAGGCACAAAATCGAAGTCCTGAGCCTTGGTTGTGGCGATCAAGACCTTCGTATGACCGACGGTCAGATCAAGCGCGGCGGCAAATTCCACTGGAGAACAATCATCGAGAGCGCGATGCACCTGCAAAGCCAGAACGCCCTCGGACAGGCCGGACTTTTGATCAGGCGAGACCGCATGCTTCGTCTGACATCCGCTCCGACGCTCGAACCCATTGCACTTGATGACTTCACGCGAGCGAGTGCCGAACTTCCGCAGCAGGCGAAACGTCTTGTCGAGGAGAACGCCGAACTCCTTGAAACATTCTTTGATGCTCCTCGGGCTTCGACTGCATTTTACCATGGACCGCCTAGCACGTCCGGAGGGGCCTAAAGCCGGCCACAATCGCCGATAGTACTTCGTGTCTCTGCTATAGCATCCACCGGTCGTCTCCTCACAGGAACGACTGATACTCGTCCATGAAAGTTGCAACCTGCAATAGGGCCTGCGCTTCTGACTTGTGAATCAAAGCCGCAACATCGAGCGCCGGGTTCTTGAAGCGCTCCCGCATGCGACGCAGGGCCAGAATGGCCTCCCGAGGGATCCAGCTCGATTGTATCGGCGATGAAGTCGTCGGCGGAAATCGCCTGGATGGCGTGCGGGTCCAGAACCGCGGAAGGAAAGTCGGCAAGATTGTCCGTCACGATGACTGAAGCAGACGTCGCGATGGCCGCTGCCAGTACGTGGTTGTCGTTGGGGTCGGGCAACGCGATCTTGTCTTCGAACATCTCATAACCAGTCACCAGAGCTTCAGGGAATGCTGCTTCGATTGCCGCCCTTTGCCGGGAACCATCGGTTTCGCCCTTGGTGATCTGGGTGATCGCTTTCCGGGTCTCGTCAAGAATGCGACTGCTCCACCGGCCGGAACAAGCCGGCCTCGGCCAGGCTCAGTAGCATGTTTCTGCGGAGCGCTCCGCCCAGGACGCAGGCATCGAGGAGAGCCGTGAACCGACCAGCGTATCGGCTCATACAAGACCTTCTTCCGCATCCATTGCAGCAAGGTCACTCAAAGCATTAGAGCGAGACGCGTCACGCTTCTCCTTGTAGGCAAACAGATCGTCGGCACGAACACGGCGATGACGGCCGGTCTTCGCAAAAGGAATCTCGCCTTCCTCGAGAAGCTTTACCAGGAACGGGCGGGACACATTGAGAAGGTCCGCCGCCTGCTGCGTGGTCAGCTCTGACTCGACGGGAATCATCCGAAACCCGCGGCCGCTCGACACAAGCCGCAGCACTTCGAGTAGCGAAGCCGTCAAGGCCGGCGCAAGCGTCACGGTGCGAACTTCGCCGCCTTCCAGGGCGAGCGACAGCTTTGTCGGTTCGCCTTCCTTGATCTGGGAGGCGACAATCGTTCTGAGTTGTTCGGCGTTCTTGATCTCGACCTCGTCGGGCAAACGATCAAAGAACGCCTCTTTTCTGAGGGCGTTCATCTTTTCTCTCCGGTTCTCTCGTCTCGTATTGGATATAGGCTATCCCTCATTCGGAACAATCGCAATATTCGAAATATTCGAAACTCGTATAGATCGTGTAAACGGGTTACAGCGTGCGAACACCGCATCGCTCTCACAGCGAAGCGACCAACACAGCGTTCACCAGTTGCTCCAAGTCGGGAAGGTCGCGAAGGTCTTCCAGCCCAAAACAGACGAAGAACTGCTCGCGGGCGTACGCGACAACATCCTCTCGACCAGAATCGAGCAAATGGACGTCTTCACAGGGATGCAACGATTATCACATTGAAATTGTGAGTATTTCTGGCTCTCCGCATGAATCGTTGCAGTGCAGATGAAACAATAAGTATAACGACAGAGTTTGCGTCAGGCATTGGCAACGGAGACCGGCAACGCGTTACCCAAAATCAACTTGTGGCGCTTGGTCGACAACCCCCGCATCCTCCAGCTGCTCCCGATCGGGAAGATCGCGCAGGCTCACCAACCCGAAGGCGACAAGGAACTGTTCGGTGGTGACGAAGGTATAGGGGGCCCCCTCGTCGCGGCGACCGTGGCCCGGTCCCGATCAGGTCGCGGCTGATTTCTTTGCCGAAGATGTCCTTCAGCCCGTCGCGCGTAATCGGCTGATGGTAGGCAATGGCCGCCAGGACCGCGACATCGAATTCACTCAAGTCCAGCAATTGATTGCCGACATCTGCCGCCGCGCGGATTGCGGGCGCGTAGGCGGCCCGCGTCCGGAACATCCACCCGCTGGCGACCTGCGCGATCTCGAACGCTCGCCCCTCCAGATCGGCGCTGAGGTCCTCGACCAGCAGGTCGACCGACGCCCCCTGCCCCACCACCCGCCCCAGGTCGTCGTGCGGCACCGGCGAGGCAGAGGCAAAAAGTACCGCCTCGATCCGGCGCATCCATTCGCGCCAGCGCAACTCTGGCGGCAGGTCGCGCAACTCGCGGTCAAGCTCAGCTTCTGGTCGATCCTTTGCCAACGCTACACCCCGTAGAGCCGAAACGTGTCGCGCCCGGTCAGCTCGCGCACCGCGCCGAGTTCGACCAGCCGCTCGCAGAGCCGCCGCGCGGCGCGATCCGGCAAGGGCAAAGCCGAAGGCGCCATAGCATCGCGGGTCAGGAACATCTCGACCGCGTCGCCAGCCCCCTTGGCCCGGAGCTTGGGTGCGACCGCCTTCAGATGCGCCGCCCGACGCGCGAGGTCGGTGGCGAGACGCACGGCCTCGACCGCAGATGAGACGAGCGCGCGATGACAGGCCATCCGCAAGTCTTCCCCACGCTTGCGCAGGTGGGCGCGCGTTTCAGGCCCGGGGCCAGCAGCGGCACGAGATGATCCCAACCGAGAGCTTGGGCAAGGGCCGCATCCGCGAGAATCAGCCCCGGAACGTCGGCACGCGGCGACTCGCGCAGCACCGCCTCCAACACCAGTCCGGCACGCCTGACCGGTGCCCTCTGCCCCGCGTCCAGCCATGCGGCGATCTGGCCCGGCCCGAGGGCCGGCAAGGCTCGGCCCAGGGCCTTGACCGACACCGGCCGCTCCACCGCGCGCCGCCAGACTAGGTAGACCTCACCCGCCGGTCCGGATAGATCGCCGGGGCGCAGAAGGTGCACTGCGTCGCGCAGCTCCCCTGCCCTCTCGGGACGCCCCGAAAACGCGACACACGCCTCCGCCGCGCGCAGCGCCAGTCGCTCTCGCAACAATCCATGGGAGACCTCATCGCGCCCCAGCACAAGATGCAGATGGGCGAGCGCCGCGCCCGACAAAAACGCCACATCTTCAACGGTTTCGGCACGACCGGAGGTGATCCAGGAGGGCATCTGGGGTAGTCTTTCAGTGTCGCTTTCGACCACGGGGCGAGCATATGTCATGCCACAAGACCATCTCATGGCGGCGCTTTTGCCTACCGTATAGTGTATATCAACCGCCCCACTCTGCGGTTCTTCGCTATGTCCAATAAGTTTGCCTTATCGGACTTAATAAGAATAGGTCGCAAGAATGACGGTCGATCCCGTACAGCACGCATTTGTGTGTGGCGTTCGCGAAGGGCGGCTGTGCGCCTTTTGTATCGAAAGCCTCAGTTAATTTCTTGCGGCAACTCAAAGTCATAGAATAGCCTTTCGCTCCAGGCCGCAACTTACAGAATAACTTTGTGCAAATGGGTCTTTATAGACCATTACTCTGGGGAACAGATCTTCGAGGCCGCTGCAGCAGAGTTTCTGAACGAAATGAGCGAGCTAGGGAAAACGCACCTAGGGGTTTAAGTGCAATGTCGAACGTGGACAGAAAGTGGGATACCCTTAAGCTCCTTCCAGATAACTAACAGACAATAAATAATTTTTTAGTTGACAATACTCCCGCCGGAGGCTTCGCCCCCCGCACCGCGCGCGTCGGCAAATCTCTACAGGCGTCCGAACACCATCTTGAGGATCGCGCCCAATCCGTCAGCATCCGCCGCTTCGAATGCCGCCTGCTGATCGCTGTCGATATCCAGCACGCCCAGCAGCCGCCCCTGCCCGTCCCGCACCGGCAGGACGATCTCCGACCGGGTCGAGCTGGCACAGGCGATATGCCCATCGAACCTGTCGACATCGTCGACCAGTTGCACCTCGCCGCTGCGCGCCGCCGCCCCGCAGACCCCGCGCGAAAACGGAATCTGCAAACACCCATGTCCGCCCTGGTAGGGGCCGATCTTCAACAGGTCGGGCGCGGTCACCCGGTAGAACCCGGTCCAGTCGAACCGGGCGTCGGCATGGTGCAACTCGCACACCACGGTCGCCATCAGCGCCACCTCGTCGGTCTCGCCCTCGGTCAGCGCCCCGATGGTCTTCGACAACTGATCATAATCCGCACGCATCGCTCACCTCCCGCGCCAAGAGTTTTCAGAAAACTCTTGGCAAATCTTTTCCCAAAAGATTTGGCCTAGCACCGCTCGATCGCGATTGCCGTGCCTTCGCCGCCGCCGATGCAGATCGCCGCGACCCCACGCTTGAGGTCGCGTTTCTCCAACGCGTTCAGCAGCGTGACCATGATCCGCGCGCCACTTGCCCCGATGGGGTGGCCCAGCGCGCAAGCGCCGCCATGTACGTTCACCTTGTCGCGCGGCAGCCCCATCTCGTGCATGAAGGCCATGGGCACCACGGCAAAAGCCTCGTTCACCTCCCACAGGTCCACGTCATCCTTCGTCCAGCCGATCCGCTCCAGCAGCTTCTGCGCCGCCGGCACCGGGGCCGTGGTGAACCATCCCGGCGCCTGCGCGTGGCTGGCGTGGCCCAGGATCCGCGCCCGCACCTTCAGCCCCTGCGCCTCGGCCGCCTCGCGCGAGGCCAGCACCAGGGCCGCCGCCCCGTCGCTGATCGAGCTCGAATTGGCCGCCGTCACCGTGCCGCCCTCGCGGAACGCAGGCTTAAGCTGCGGGATCTTCTCGGGCCGGGCCTTGCCGGGCTGCTCGTCGGTCTCGACGACGACCGTGCCCTTGCGCGTCTCCAGCGTCACCGGTGCGATCTCGTCCGCGAACGCACCCGACTTCTGCGCCTCCAGTGCCCCTTCCAGCGAGCCGATGGCATAGGCGTCCTGCGCCTCGCGGGTGAACTGGTATTTCTCGGCGCAATCCTCGGCGAAGGCGCCCATCAGGCGACCCTTGTCATAGGCATCTTCCAGCCCGTCAAGAAACATGTGGTCGATCACCTGCCCGTGCCCGATACGCGCCCCGCCGCGCATCTTCGGCAGCAGGTACGGCGCGTTCGACATGCTCTCCATGCCTCCCGTCACCATCGTGTCCGTATGGCCCAGCGCGATCTGGTCGAACCCGATCATCGCCGCCTTCATGCCCGAGCCGCACATCTTGTTCAGCGTCGTCGCCGGCACGTCCTCGCCAAGGCCTGCCGCGAACCCCGCCTGCCGCGCCGGCGCCTGGCCCTGGCCCGCCGGCAGCACGCAGCCCATCAACAGCTCGCCCACGGTGGCCGCGCCCGCGTCCTTCAGCGCCGCGGCAATCGCCGCCCCGCCCAGGACACTGGCCTCGACCCCGTCGAAATCCCCCTGGAAGCCGCCCATCGGCGTGCGCGCCGCGCCTGCGATCACAACGTCTTTCATGGCCTTTGTCCTTTCATGTCTGTCCACCGAGTCCCGGCGCGTTCTTCCGGCGCGGAAAAACGGTTTGGTAAGGAATGGCGTCTAGGATGCAAGCAACATTCATGTGTCCGGAGGCATCATGCAACTCACCTGCGCCACTCACAACAACATCAACGTTATCACCGTCGAAGACAACCGCATCGACGCGGCGTCGGCCATCCGGTTCAAGGACGAGATGCGCACCCTGACGGATGAGGGCCCCGAGCATGTGGTGCTGGACCTTTCCGGCGTGACCTTCGTCGATTCCAGCGGCCTTGGCGCCATCGTCGCCTCGATGAAACAGCTGGGCGACGGGCGGCGGCTGGACCTGGCCGGTCTGACCCCGGACGTGGCCAAGGTGTTCCGGCTCACGCGCATGGATTCGATCTTCGCCATCCATGCCGACATGGCCGCGGCGCTGCAACGCGCGGCGGGCTGAGCCGGGCCAGTGGCCGCCACTGCCCCCTCGGCCCCCGACCCGCTTGTCGCACGGTCCGCCCCCGCGACGGAACGCGCGGTGCGCGCCATGGTCCAGGCGCTCGCCGCCGCGCTCGCCGGTGCGGGGATCGGCGCAGACCAGCGTGGCTCCATCACCCTCGCCGTGGGCGAGGCGCTCAACAACGTGACCGAGCACGCCTATGCCGGGCGTACGCCCGGGCCGGTCCACATGATCGCCGATCTATTGCCTGACCGCGTGCTGGTCACCCTATCCGATTCGGGCCGCGCCATGCCCGGCAACCGCCTGCCCGCAGGCCACCTGCCAGACAGTTCCGGCACTCGCGCCGACCTGCCCGAAGGCGGGTTCGGCTGGCACCTCATCCACAAGCTGTGCCCGGAGCTGACCTATTCCCGGCAAGCGGGGACGAACACGCTGTGCATGACCTTTCCGCGCCACGCCGACGCGGAAAAAACCTGATGCCAACAAATTGCCCCAATGCAATCGCAAGGCCGCCGTAATGGATCAGCATACACGACACTGTAGCTGCATATGGCTTCCCTCGGCGCCGCGTTTAACAGCCCCCACCCAGTGCGTGGCGTCGAGGTTCTTCCTCTCCTGATTGGCATTTCCCGGCGCACCCCCTAATGTGCCCGAAAACGACCAATCTTCGGAGCTTTCATGCGCGATTTCCAACGTCCCGGCCGTTCGGCCGTCCTGGCCGGCAACGGCATGTGCGCCACGTCGCACCCCCTGGCCGCCCAAACTGCCATCGACATCCTCAAACGCGGCGGCAACGCCATGGATGCCGCCATCGCCGGCGCCGTTCTGCTGGGGATCTGCGAGCCGCAGATGACCGGGATCGGCGGCGACTGCTTCGTTCTGTTTACGAAACCCGGCAGCGATGACATCCACGCGCTCAACGGCTCCGGTCGCGCCCCCGCCGCCGCCAACGCGGCCGACCTGCGCGCCCGCGGCCTCGATACCGTGCCCCTGCACGGCCCCGAGGCGGTCACCATCCCCGGCGCCGTCGACGCCTTTTGCCACCTTTCGGACACCCACGGCAAGCTGGGCCTCGATGCACTGCTCGCGCCGGCCATCCATTATGCCGACGAAGGCGTGCCCGTGGCCCCCCGCGTCGCCAACGACTGGCCCACCGCGGGCGAGTGCCTGCAGGGCCACGGCCTCGCGCACTTCTCCAATGGCGGCAAGCCGTTGAAACAGGGTGAGATTTTTCGCGCCCCCGGCCAGGCCGAGGTGCTGCGCCGAATCGCCCGGGACGGGCGTGACGCGTTCTACTCGGGCGAGGTGGCCGACGACATGCTGGCCGCGCTCACCCCGCTTGGCGGCGTCCACACGGCAGAGGACTTCGCCGCCACCGCCTGCACCCGAACCGACCCCATCAGCGGCAGCTATGCCGGTATCGACCTGGTCGAGCACCCGCCCAACGGTCAGGGCGCCACGGCGATCCTGCTGCTTAACGTCCTCGCGCAGTTCGACATCGCGTCGATGGAGCCCTTCGGGACCCAGCGCGCCCATATCGAGGCCGAGGCGACCAAGCTCGCCTATGACGCCCGCAACCGCTTCCTCGCCGACCCCGATCACACCGCGCGGCTGGACCACATGCTGTCGATGGACACCGCCCGCGCGCTCGCCGCGTTGATCGACCCGAAAAAAGCGATGCCCTCGGCCACCACGCTCAGCGAGGCCGTGCACCGCGATACGATCTACATCACCGTGGTCGACCGCGACCGCATGGCCGTGTCGCTGATCTATTCCATCTTCCACGGTTTCGGCTCGGGCATCGCGTCCGAAAAGTTCGGCATCCTGCTGCAAAACCGCGGCGCGGGCTTCACGCTCGAAGAAGGCCACGCCAACGAGCTGAACGGCGGCAAGCGACCCATGCACACGATCATCCCCGGCATGCTGCGCGAGGGCGGCCGCGTCACCATGCCCTTCGGCGTGATGGGCGGCGCGTACCAGTCGAACGGCCATGCGCGGTTCGTGTCGAACCTGCGCGACTTCGGCCTTTCTCCGCAGGAAGCGATCGACGCGCCCCGCTGCTTTCCCGACGCGGGCGAGCTCCGGGTCGAGACCGGCTATGCCCCCGCTGTGCACCAGCAGCTGGCCGAACTGGGCCACAACGTCGTCGCGCCCGACGAGGCGATCGGCGGTGCCCAGGCGATCGAGATCAAGGAAAACGGCGTGCTCGAAGGCGGCTCCGACCCGCGCAAGGACGGCTGCGCCCTGGGCTACTGACGCCGCCAACGGGACAGGGGCGCGGCACCACGCGCCCCTAGGCTCAGTTCAACTGGAAATGCAGCGGGTACTGCCCGTCCTCGAACGGGCCGAAAAGATCGGGGATATCCGGGTGTCCCACCGGTTCGCCCGAATAGTCCGCGATCAGGTTCTGTTCACTGACATAAGCGACGTAATAGGTCTGATCGTTCTCGGCCAGCAGATGATAGAACGGCTGGTCCTTCACCGGTCGGCTCTCCTCGGGAATCGAGTCGTACCATTCCTCGGTATTGGCGAATTCCGGGTCGACGTCGAAAATCACGCCGCGAAACGGATGCTTGCGGTGTTTCACGATCTGACCCAGGTGATATTTTGCGCGCGTCTTCAACATTTACAAAGCCCCTACCCTCCCACTCTACCGCCTTCAACCGAGTTTTGTCCAATCTGCGCGGGCATTTTATCGGGAAACAGTCTGTGAACCCTGGACCGACAGTCCGCGCAGCGCCTTCGCGCCAAAGGGTGAAATCCGCCATTTCCAAGCCTCGATTCTTTCGTTAAACTTGAAAGAAAAACAAACATAGCGAGAGGCAGATGAGCAGACGTCTTCGCACGATCATTGGCATGGTGGCCCTGGCCACTCTGAACGCCTGTGGCGGTGGTCCCAGCGGCCCGCCGCCCGACAACCTGGACAACGCCTGCGCCATCGTGGCGCAGAAACCGCATTACCTGCGGGCCTTCCGCGCGACCGAACGCCGCTGGGGCGTGCCGGTGCCGGTGCAGATGGCCACGATCTATCAGGAAAGCAAGTTCGACGGCGAGGCGCGCACGCCCTTCCGCTGGACGCTGGGGGTGATTCCCATGGGCCGCCAAAGCTCCGCCTATGGCTACAGCCAGGCGCTTGACGGCACGTGGGACGAGTATGTGAAAGAGGGCAATCGCCGGGCCGCGCGGCGCAACGACATCCGTGACGCGACCGACTTCATGGGCTGGTACATGGCGCAGTCGAACCAGCGGCTTGGCATCCCCATGCACGATGCCCGCAACCATTACCTCGCCTATCACGAGGGCCGCACCGGCTATAGCCGGGGCAGCTACAACGCCAAGCCGTGGCTGCTGCGCGTCTCGGGCGAGGTCGGCCAGCGCGCGGTCGTCTACGATCAACAGCTCAGGGCGTGCGGGCGGCGCTAGCCGCCCCACGCCCAACCGCGTTACCTGTCGATCCGCTTGAACTTGTCCTTGCCGGGAATGACGAACCTGTCGTTGCCCAGCTGCGTGCCCGTGGTCAGATCGCCCAGCACAACCGTGGTCTTGCTGCCACCGCTGTCGTTGATCACCCACTGACGCAGTTGCACCGGACTGCCGGTGAAGACCAGTTCGATATTGCCGTATTCCGGATGCGCCGGGTCCTGCGCGCGCACCGTGGTCGTCTTGCCGTCGCTGCTATGGCCGGTCACCATCCGCGCGCGGCCGAAATCCACGTTGCGTTGCAGGATGATCTTCAGCGGCGTGCGGTCCAGCGGATAGGCTTCGCCCCCGGTGTTTGACTTGGGGTCGATGATGCCCACCGTGTCGCCATCGGCCACCACCAGCGTCTGTTCCGGCGGGTTGTATTCGAACCGAACCCGCCCGGGCCGCTTGATATAGATCTGCCCGGTGCTGATCGTGCCATCATCGTTGATCTGGGTAAACTCGCCCGTCGCCGAACTGAAGCTGTTCAGGTATTGCGAAATCTCGTTCAGCGACAGCTTTTGGGCCATCGCCGGCGTGGCCAGCAGAAAACTCAGGGCCAGGGCAACCATGCGCATGAGGGGAAACCTCTCCTTTATTCGTCGTCCTCGAAAGATAGGCGCACCCGCACTGTTATGCGATAGCAATCGGCGCAATTGCGCGTGAGCACCCGCTTCACGGGCCCCAACGCGTCAGCCAGTCAAAAAGTTTACCGCCGCATAGAGCGCCCCGGCACTCGCCGCGAAGGCCACCACCATCAGCACACCGTCGCGCACCGTGATCGCCAGCCCCAGAAGGGCGATGGCCGCAAACGGGATCAGCGCCGCGAAGGGCACCACTTCCAAAGGCGGGATCATCAGGCAAAGGCCCACGACCACGCAGGCGGCGGCGATCTGCGCCGGCTGCCCGGTCAGCGCCTCCAGCCGATGCCCGAAATAGCGGTCCATCCACTGCGCCACGGGGCGCGCCTTGTCGACCGAACGTGTAACCTTCTCGTCCTCCACTGCCCGGTCGCCGATCTTGTCGGGGATCCAGAAACTCTGCCGTCCCAAGAGGATCTGCGCGGCAATCAGGATCAACAGAACGGCAAACAACGTCGGCACGCCCGGAATTCCACCCAGCGGCGACGCGCCCAGCAGCGCGATGACGAAAATGATCGGACCGAACCCGCGACTGCCGATTGCCTCGACCACATCCTTGACCGAGACGTTGTCTTCCTCGTCGGCCAGTCCGTTTATCTCGCTCAGAAGGTCTTCGGCGTTTCCGGACATTCACCCATCTTCGTTCGCGTTGGCATCTCGTACCACGCCAACGCGACAGGCAGGCAATCGTTTCCCGGCGCCCGGGTCGGGCGTTACTGCTCCGGCACCAGGATCTCGCGCTTGCCCACGTGGTTCGCGGCACTCACCACGCCTTCCTCCTCCATCTGCTCGACCAGCCGCGCGGCCTTGTTATAGCCGATGGCCAGCTTGCGCTGGATATAGGACGTGCTGCATTTGCGGTCGGTGATGGCAATCTGAACGGCCTGATCGTACAGCGCATCCTCGCCGTCCGTGTTGCCGCCCGTCGACAGGCCCAAAACCGCGTCGATCTTGTCGGCCTTGTCGTCCTCGGGGCCATCCTGCACGCCGCCCACATAGGATGGCGGGCCAAAGGCCTTCAGGTGGTTGACCACCTCTTCGACCTCCTCGTCGCTGACAAACGGCCCGTGGCAGCGGGTGATCTTGCCGCCCCCCGCCATGTAGAGCATATCGCCCATGCCCAGCAACTGCTCCGCCCCCATCTCTCCCAGGATGGTGCGGCTGTCGATCTTGCTGGTCACCTGGAAGGAAATCCGCGTCGGGAAGTTCGCCTTGATCGTGCCGGTAATGACGTCCACCGAGGGCCGCTGCGTGGCCATGATCAGGTGAATGCCAGACGCCCGCGCCATCTGGGCAAGGCGCTGGATGCAGGCCTCGATCTCCTTGCCGGCGACCATCATCAGGTCGGCCATCTCGTCGACGATGACGACGATGAACGGCATCTTCTCGGGCGCGAATTCCTCTGTTTCGAACACCGGCTCGCCGGTCTCGTCGTCGAACCCGGTCTGCACCGTCCGGCTGAACATCTCGCCCTTGGCCAGCGCGTCGGCCACGCGGCTGTTGAAGCCTTCGATGTTGCGCACGCCCATCTTGGACATCTTGCGATAGCGGTCTTCCATTTCGGCCACGACCCACTTCAGTGCCACGACCGCCTTTTTCGGGTCGGTCACCACCGGGCTCAGCAGGTGCGGAATGCCGTCATAGACGCTCAGTTCCAGCATTTTCGGGTCGATCATCACCAGCCGCAGATCCTCGGGCGTCAGCTTGTACAGCAGGCTGAGGATCATGGTGTTGATCGCAACCGACTTGCCCGAGCCGGTCGTCCCCGCGATCAGCAGGTGAGGCATTTTCGCGAGGTTCGCCACCATCGGGTCACCGCCGATATCCTTGCCCAGCGCCAGCGGCAGCTTCTGGTTGCCGTCGCCATAGTCGCGGCTCGACAGGATTTCGCGGAAGCTCACCATCTCGCGGTTGTCATTGGGCAGTTCGATCCCGATCACCGACCGTCCCGGCACGGTGCTGACGCGCGCCGACAGGGCAGACATGGACCGCGCGATATCGTCGGCCAGGCCGATCACCCGGCTGGCCTTAAGGCCCGGCGCGGGCTCAAGCTCATACATGGTCACCACGGGGCCGGGGCGCACGCTGACGATCTCGCCCTTCACACCATAGTCGTCCAGCACCGTCTCCAGCATCCGGGCGTTCTCTTCCAGCGCCTCGTCGCTCAGGTGATGGCGCTGGATATTGACCGGATTGGTCAACAGGCTCAGCGGCGGCAGCTCGTACTCGATCTGCGGCTTTTCCTCGAATTGCAGCTTGGGCTGCGCCTCGGCCTGCGCCCGTGCGGAGGGTTGCGGCGCGCGGCGCGGCGGGTGCTGCACGACCTTCCTGGGTTCGGGCGCGGGCATCTCGGCGGGCGTCGCAGCGCGCGCGTAAATCGGCACCTCCGGCTCATAGCTTTCATAGGCGCCGTAGCCCTCGTCGATCACATCGTCCTCCGGCGCGGCTTCGACCATTTCCTGCATCGGCGCGTGCGTCGGGGCAGCGACCGCCCGCGGGACGGCATGGCCTGCCGTCAGCGGCGGCTCGGCCCGTACGGCGTTGCGCGGCGCGGTGTTCAGGATCAGCGGGTCCGGCCCCCGGCCACGGCCACGGGTCAGCGGTGCGACCGTCTCGACCTGCACGGCGGGGTTCTGGCGGACGCGGCTCTTGATCACATCGGCGATCTTGGCGCTTACCCGGTCGCCACTGGGCGCGGGCATGTCGGGCATTTCCGACGCCTCGACCAGTTCCGGCTCCGGCTCGCGCTCGGGCCGGCGCATCAGCGACGGCATCCGCGACAGCAGGCCCCCGGTCCTTTCCGGCACCTGGCTCACCTCGTAGTCTTGCACGTGGCGCTGGGCCGGCGCGGCCTGGGCGTGCCGCGGGGCGGTGGCGGCCAGTGCGGGCTCGGCCCGGCGGACGCGCGGTTCGGGCACGGCGGCCTCGGCGCGGGCCATCTCGTCGGCCTCGGCGCGTTCCTGCATCCGGCGGTCCCGGCGCTCGGCGGCCTTGGCCTGCGCGGTCTTCGCGGCCCCTGCCGCCATCCCGCCGCCATGGGCCAGCACGGCGCGCAGCGTGGCATAGGTCATGATCGTACCCACCACCAGGAACCGTGCGATCTGCGACAGTTCCAGACGGCTGAACCCAAGGATGAAGGCGCCCAGCGTCACCATCCCGGCGGCCAGAAGCAGCGACAACAGCTTCAGCCCGAATGTCGCGCTGATCGGCAGGAACCCCAGCACCGTGCCCAGCGCCATTTCCCCGAACAGCCCGCCATAGTCGAAACTGTGCGAGGATGCCCATTCCGCGCTCGGCTCCAGCGACGAGGCGTACATCGCCAGGAGCGCGATCCAGATCGGCGCATAGATCAGCCGTCCGATGGCCCGGTCCTGCCCCCGGTGCAGGGCGAAACGCACACCCCACGCCCCCAGGACAATGGCAAGACCCCACGCGCCCCATCCGACGATCATGAACAGGGGCGCTGCAATCGACGCCCCGATGCGGCCCAGCAGGTTCTGCACGGGCGCGTCGGTCGCGGCCATCCAGCTGGGGTCGTCGGGGTTATAGGATGCGACCATCATTGCGGCGGCCAGTCCCAGCGCCAGCAGCGCCAGTCCCAGAAGTTCCTTGCCTCGTTTCTCGATCGCCTCCGCCATCGAGCTGTCCAAGAGCGGGTCACGTCCGCGCGTCTGATATGCCATGTCGCCTCTTCCTCGTTAATTATAAAGGCAGTCACGAAGCTGCGTCAGGCCGCGTGCCACCTCCTTCTTTGGGGCCACCATCGCGACCCTTATGTATTCGTGGCCGGGGTTCAGCCCGCCGGCCTCCTGTGCCAGGTACGCGCCGGGCAGCACCCGCACGCCTGTTTCTTTCCAAAGCTTCAGCGCCGCCGCCTCGCCATCCTCGACCGGCAGCCACAGGAAAAACCCTGCCTCGGGGCCCTGATAGCCCGGCACACCGCCCAGGATCTCATCGGCCAGCTTGAATTTCTCCTGGTAAAGCCTGCGGTTCACCTCCACGTGCTTTTCATCCGCCCAGACCTTGGCCGCCGCGTGCTGCAACGGCATCGGCAGCGGCGTGCCCGCATAGGATCGCAACTGCCGGATCCGCTTCATGCTCTGCGGTCCCGCCACGACGAAGCCCGACCGCAACCCGGCCAGGTTCGACCGTTTGGACAGGCTGTGAAACGCAACCACCCGCTCGGGATCGGCGCCCATGTCGCGGGCGACTTCCAACGCCCCCACGGGCGGTGTATCGCGGTAGATCTCGGAATAGCATTCGTCGGCGAAGACCTTGAAATCGTGCTTCTCCGCCAGCCCGATCAGTGTCTTCCAATAGGCCGCGTCCGCCACCGCCCCCTGCGGGTTCGACGGCGAACACAGGTAGGCCACCGTCACCCGGTCCAGCACATCGGCGGGCAGCCCGGCGAAATCCGGCAGGAACCCCGTCTCCCGCGTCGCCGGCAAGAACATCGGCTCTGCGCCGACACTCAAGGCCGCCACCATGTAGACCTGATAGAACGGGTTCGGCAGCAGCACCATCGGCTGCTTGCCGTTCTTCGTCTCGGGGCACAGCGTCATCATCGCGTTGTACAGCCCCTCGCGCGTGCCGTTGAGGGCCATCACGTGCCGGTCGGGGTTCAGCTCCACGCCATAGCGCCGCGAAACCCAGTCGCAAAACGCCGTGTTCAGCGCCGGGATGCCCTCGTTCATCGGGTACTTGCGGAACTCCTCTGCGTGTTTCTCGATCACGTCCATGATCCAGCCCGGAAAGTCGTGCTGCGGCTCGCCGATGGTCATGTGGATCACATCACCGCCGGGGTCGTGCACGTCCAACAGGCTCCGCAAACGCGGAAACGCATATTCCGGAAGGTTCGAGAACCGCTCGGGAAACATCAACACTGCCTCTGGTCTTCGGGATCGTTGTCGCCCCGTTTGGAGCAAATCTACAAAAGCCCCCGCGTTGCGTCCAGCAAAACCAACCGGGGTCGCGGGGATTGTGGCATTTTTGGCAAGAGGTTAGCGGATACCTCTAATGTAGGCCAAGTGTTGTGGCCGCCTGGCATCACCCAAACAAGATTTTGCGTCCAGTGATGATTGCGCCTGTTCAGGCCAACGCCGCCTCGGCGGCCTTGGCCACCCGCAGAATCCGCTCTTCGCCGAAGGCTTCACCGCACATCGACAGCCCGCAACCGGGCGTTCCCGTAGGCAGATTGACGGCCGCCAGCCCCATCAGATTTCCCACCCGCGTGTTGCGCAGCGCCAGCAGGTTTTCGGTCACGTAATAGTCGTCATCGCTCATCAGCCGGTCGACCTCGGGCGGCAGGTTCGGCGCGGTCGGCATCAGCACTGCGTCATAGGGTTTCATCCGTTCCGCCCACTGGATGCGCAGCGCCGCCAGCAGGTTCCAGCCCGCCACGTAATCGCAGGCCCGGAACGCCTTGCCGGACTCGAAACGCTCTCGAATGGGCTTGAACATCTTGTCAGGATTGGCCGAAATGAGGTCGCCCCAGATGCCATAGGCCTCGGACGTGAACAGGATCGCCGACAGCGGCATCGCCTGTTCGACTTCGGGCGATGTCACTTCCTCGATCTTCGCGCCCGCCGCCTTAAGCCGCTCCAGCGCACTGAAATAGGCGTCGCGCGGTCCGTCCCGGATGTCGTCGAACACCACCGACTGCAACGCGGCAAACCGCATTCCCTCCAGCGATACGCCCTCCAGGTCCGCCGCGCGCCCGCCTTCCAGCGCGGCCAACACCAGCGCGCAATCCTCCACGGTCCGCCCCAGCGGCCCCACCGTGTCGAACTTCGCGCAAAGCGGCACGACCCCGTCCAGCGACACGCGCCCCGACGTGGTCTTCAGCCCCACAAGGTCGTTCCACGCCGCCGGGATACGCACCGACCCGCCCGTGTCCGAGCCAATGCCGCAGGCCGCCAGCCCATGCGCCACGCTCGCCGCCGCGCCCGAGGACGACCCGCCCGGCACCAGCTTCGGATCGTTCACATTCGGCGGCGTGGCCGTCATCGGGTTCAGCCCCAGCCCGGAAAACGCCAACTCGCTCATATGCGTCTTGCCCAGGCACACCAGCCCCGCAGCGGTCGCGTTGCGCAGCACGTCCGCATCCCGCTCCGGCACCCGACCCTTGAGCAATCGCGTGCCCGCCTCGGTGGCCGTTCCCGCACTGTCGAACAAATCCTTCCAGCTGACCGGCACGCCATCCAGCGGCCCCAGCCGCCGCCCGGCCCGCGCCCGTGCCTCCGCCGCCTGCGCCTCGGCCCGCGCGCGCTCATGGGTGACCACGGAATAGATCTCGTCCCGCGCCGGATGCGCATCGATCGCCTCCAGGTACGCCTCAGCCAGCGCCACCGGCCCGATCTCACCCGCCTCGATCCCGCGCCCCAGATCCGCCGCACTCATCCTCAGCCAGTCACTCACTCCGCAGCCCTCCGCACAGTTTCAAAATCGCCCGCATGAATGCAGATGACCCTGCGCAACGCAAGCCCGCCGGACAATTGATGCCTCCACACATGGACAATCCGGCCCGCGCCGACATATTGAACCGCATGGACCATGACAGCGATATCCTCATTGTCGGCGGCGGCCTCACCGGCCCTGCGCTCGCCCTCGCCGCGGCTCAGGCCGGCCTGACCGTCACCGTCATCGACACCCTGCCCCAGGCCGTGCGCGAGGATACCACCTTTGACGGTCGCGCCTATGCCCTGGCGATGGCCTCGGTGCGCCTGCTCACCAATATCGGCATCTGGCCCCGCGTCGCCGAAAACGCCCAGCCCATGCTGGAAATCAAGGTCTCCGACGGCCGCGCCGGCGAAGGTGCCGCGCCATTCTTCCTGCATTTCGACCATGCCGAGATCGAGGAAGGCCCGATGGGCCACATGCTCGAGGATCGCTACCTCCGCCGCGCCTTCCTCGAGGCTATGCAGGACGAGGATCGGGTCGCCCAAGTCACCGACACCGTCACCACGCAGGAGGTCTCTCCCACCGGCGTCACCCTCACGCTCGCCTCCGGCAAGACCCTCACGGGCGGCATCGTCGTCGGCTCCGATGGCCGCGCCTCCGGCACCGCGCAGCGCGCCGGTATCGCCCGCACCGGCTGGAATTACGGCCAGACCGCGCTGGTGGCCGCCATCGCACACGAGCTGCCCCATAACGGCATCGCGCACCAGTTCTTCATGCCCCCCGGCCCGCTGGCCATCCTGCCCCTGCCCGGCAATGTCAGTTCCATCGTCTGGTCCGAGACCGAGCCGACCGCCGCCCGCTTCGCCGCGCTGGATGATGCCGAGTTCATGGAAGTCCTCCGCCCCCGCTTCGGCGATTTCCTGGGCAACATCTCGCTGCGCGGCAAGCGCTTCACCTACCCGCTGAACCTGACGCTCGCCAACGCCTTCGTGGCCGAGCGGCTCGCCCTCATCGGCGACGCCGCCCACGGCATGCATCCCATCGCGGGCCAGGGCCTCAACGCTGGCCTGCGCGACGTGGGCGCGCTGGCGCAGGTCCTGACCGACGCCACCCGCCGGGGCGAGGATTTCGCCGCCTCCGACGTGCTCGCCCGCTATCAACAGTGGCGCCGCTTCGACACCGCCACGCTGGCCGTGACGACCGATCTCACCAACCGGCTGTTTTCGAACGACAATCCCCTCCTGCGCGCCGCGCGCGATATCGGCATGGGCGCACTCTCCGCCATGCCCGCCCTGCGCCGCACATTCATCCGCGAGGCCGCCGGCCTGACAGGCGACCTGCCAGACCTGATGAAGGGCTGAAGCCGCGCGACCTCGCAGGCGGCCCGTCCCCGACACGATCCGCCACATCCTCGCGTAGGGTGGGTGAAAACCCACGCGCGCCCTACCCCGCCTCCAACACCCGGATCACCGTATCCCCGTACCCCCGCTCGTCGAGCAAACTCCAGCCCTCCGGCACCGCCACCGCGCCGCCTTCCTCCCAGACCACCAACGCTCCGGGCGCGATCCACCCCCCGGCCATCGCCGCGCTCAAAGCCGCCTCGCCCAGCCCCTTGCCATAAGGCGGATCGAGAAACACCAGCCCGCAGACCTCCGTCGCCGCGCCAAGCTTGCGCGCATCCCGGCCCACGACCTGCACCCGGTCCGCAACACCGCAAATCCCGACATTCTCCCGTATGAGCCGTTGTCCCACCCGCCCGCTTTCCACGAACACCGCACGCGCGGCCCCACGCGACAGCGCCTCCAGCCCCAGCGCCCCGGTCCCGGCGAAAAGGTCCAGCACCACGGCGCCTTCCACCCGGTCCCCGAACCGCGCCATCAGCACGTTGAACAGGCTCTCGCGCACCCGGTCCGAGGTGGGCCGCAGCCGCGCCCCCCCCGTCGCCCTTTCCGACCGACGCCAGCCGCCGCCCGCGAAACTCGCCGCCGATGATCCTCACGCCTTCAACAGCGCCTTGAGGTCCGAACCCGGGTCCGCCACCACCGCCGGATCGGCAGTTTTCCCATTGTCGATCAACCGCTTGCCGACCATGTAGGCCCGCGCATCATTGGCCGCGTCAACCGCCAGCAAGGTATCACCCGCGAAATACCAGAACGAGATACCGCCCTCGCTGTCACGCGTCACCACGCGGTCATACCCCACGTTCAGCCCCGCGATCTGCAACTTCACGTCATACTGATCCGACCAGAACCACGGTTGCGGAACATAGGTCTTTTCGGCCCCCATGATGTTCTCGGCCACGCATTCCGCCATGTCGATCGCATTCGGCACGCTCTCCAGCCGCAGCCTCTCGCCCCGATAGGGAAAGCTCGCGCAATCCCCCGCGGCCCAGATCGCCGGATCGCTGGTGCGCCCGTGCGCATCCACCTTGATGCCGTTCTCGACCTCGACGCCGGCCGCCTCGGCCAGCGCCGTGGCCGGCGTGATCCCCACACCCACGATCACGAAATCCGCATCCAGCTCGCTACCGTCGCTCAACAGCGCCCCATTGACCCGGTCCTCGCCGGTCAACCGCTCCAGCCCGACACCCTCGCGAATGTCCACACCGCGCGAGCGGTGCAGCGCGCGGAAATAATCCGACGTCTCCTTCGCCGCGACCCGCTGCAAAATCCGGTCCGCCATCTCGACCAGAGTCACCTGCAACCCCTTCGAGGCGGCCACGGCCGCCGCTTCCAGCCCGATATATCCGCCCCCCACGATCAGAACCTTCGCGCCTTCGCGAAACTCCGGCCCCATGCTGTCCACGTCGCGCAGATCACGCACCACATAGACCCCTCCAGCGCGCCGCCGATCGCCGGCGGCAACCGCCTCGGCACCGATCCGGTAGTCAGAACCAGATGCTCGTAAGGCACCTCATGCCCACCGGCGACGACCACCTTGCCGGTCCGGTCTATGGCCGTCACCGCCGCGTCCAGCCGCAGGTCGATCATGTTCTCGGAATAGAAACTCTCGGGCCGCAGATAGAGCCGCTCCAACTCCATCTCGCCCAGCAGATATTTCTTCGACAGGGGCGGGCGCTGGTACGGCGGTGCATGCTCTTCCCCGATCAGCGTCACCTTGCCGTCATAGCCAAGCGCCCGCAGCTTCGCCACCAGCGAACTGCCCGCCTGCCCCGCGCCCACGACAACGATCCCCGACATGTCCCCTCCTGCAAATTCCACATGGCCCTCGGGCCGTCAGGGCCTATACTTACAGGCAATCGAAACGCAAACGAAAGACAGGATGCGACAATGACGATCACCACCGGCGACAAACTCCCCGATGCCACGCTGCTCAAGATGGGCACCGACGGCCCCGAGAAGGTCGCGCTGTCCGACAAGACCAAGGGCCGCAAGGTCGCGATTTTCGCCGTCCCCGGCGCTTTCACCCCCACCTGCCACTCGGCCCACGTGCCCAGCTTCATCCGCACCAAGGCCGATTTCGACGCCAAGGGCGTGGACGAGGTGATCTGCATCTCGGTCAACGACGCCTTCGTGATGGACGCCTGGGGCAAGGACACCGGCGCCAGCGACGCCGGGATCACCATGCTGGGCGATCCTCAGTCGGAATTCACCAAGGCCGTCGGCATGGATTTCACCGCGCCGCCCGTGGGCCTCATCACGCGGTCCAAGCGCTACGCGATGCTGGTCGAGGACGGCACCGTCAAGGTCCTGCATGTCGAGGACAACCCCGGCGTCTGCGAAACCTCCGCCGGCGAAGCGCTGCTCGACGCGATCTGATCCGTCAGGTCAGGCCGGGGCGCGTCCGCGTCCCGGTTATCCTTCCACCTCCACGGCCAACACGCGTCCCTTGTCGTCGATCCGCACCGTGCCCTCGTGCGTATCGCCGTCCGGCCACTCCGAGACGAAGCGCAGCGCCAGCGCATCGCCCGTCTCGTCCATCGCCGCATCGAACAGCATTAGCCCACCGCCCGGATCCGTATCATCCGCCGCGCTTTGCACGGCATCGGCAAAGGCCTGCCCCGCCGCCTCCACACACCGCTGCATCTGCCCCAGCACGGCGTCCCACCGCGCCAGCCACGCCTCGATGACAGACAGTTCCGCCCCCAGCCCCTCGGACTGCCGCACGCCCGGCACCTCCAGCACCAGCGCCGCGCGCACCGCGACCGCGCCGCCATCCCATGGCGACACCACCACGGCCCAGTCCTCGTGCCCATGAAACACCGGCACACGCACGCGGCCAAACGGCACCTCTGTCCCCGCCACGGCAACGCCCGTCAGCAGCAGCCATCCATCCTCGACCGCCTGACGCAGATCGTACAACGCCCCCGGCAGAGGCGCACCCGCCCGCCACCGCGCGCGCATTTCGGCAAAGCCAATCTCCAGCGCCGACAGATCGCCAGTCCCCGCCCGCCAGATCGTCAGCATGGCATGGCTGCCACCGTCATCGCCGGGCCACAGATACTGCCACGTCACCTCGCGCCCCTCCACGATCCGCTCGGGATCGTCCGGGTCCACCACGGGCCGCCCCTTGGTATAGACCACCTCGGTCGCCGTCCCTCCGCCCAGGTCAACCTCTGCGATCCGCGCGACCGTCACCTGCTGCGGGGCTTTGAGGTTCTCTTGATGATAGCGCATCGTCTTGGCGTACAGATCCGCCCCGACCCACACCAGCGACACGTCCACGCCGCCTTGCGCGAAATACGAGTTCAGAACGTCCTTCGAAAACCCCTCCGCATCGGGCGGATCGTCCAGCCCGCGCAGATCCAGCGCTGCAACAACCCCTTCGACAATCCGCAACGCCATTGCGGCGCTCAACCTTCGGCCAGCTTGTCCATCTTCCGCGCCAGCTTGGTGTCGCGCGAACTCAAACCCTCCACGTCATGGCTGGTCAGCGTCACCTCGACCGTCTTGTAGACATTCGACCATTCCGGGTGGTGGTCCCATTTCTCGGCCCAGATCGCGCAGCGGGTCATGAATCCGAACGCCTCGACGAAATTGGCGAACTCAAAGGTCTTGTGGATCGCATCACGCCCTTCAACCATTTCCCAGCCGCTCTCCAACAGCGGCTCCAGCGTCGTTTTCCGCGCCGTATCGCTCAACTTCTCACTCATTCCTGCTCCTCCACGTTTGCTTTCCTGAACGGGCCGAAGCTCGTCAGGATCTCGATATCCTCTGCCACGGCATCCCGTTCCGCCTCAAGGTAATGCGCCACCGCATCGGAAAAAGGCGGGTCGCGAAACCAGTGCAGCGAATGGGTCTCGACCGGCAGGTATCCGCGGGCCAGCTTGTGCTCGCCCTGCGCGCCCGCCTCGACGCGCGAGAGCCCGTGTGCGATCGCATAGTCGATCGCCTGATAATAGCACAGTTCGAAATGCATCGCAGGGTGATGCGCCGTGCACCCCCAGTAACGGCCATAAAGCGCGTCGCGCCCGATCATGTTCAGCGCGCCGGCCACCGGCACGCCGCCTTCCAATGCCATCACCAGCAGGATATCGTCGCGCAGCCGCTCCTGCGCGATGTCGAAGAACTCGCGCGTCAGGTACGGCATCCCCCATTTCCGCGCCCCGGTATCCTGGTAGAATTCCCAGAACGCTTCCCAGTGTTCGGGCCGGATCGCGTCCCCGGTCAGCTGCACGATCTCGCCGCCGAAGCCCTGTGCCTGCGCCCGCTCCTTGCGGATGTTCTTGCGCTTGCGCGAGCTCAGGGACCCGAGAAAATCGTCAAAGCTTCCGTAGCCCCGGTTCAGCCAGTGAAACTGCTGCGTGATCCGCGGCAAGAGGCCCATCGCGGTGCCCACTTCCCGCTCATACGCCGTGCAGAAGGTGACATGCAGCGACGATAGCGCGTTGCGGTCCGCAATGCTGACGGCAGCCTGCATCAGCGCATCGCGCCCCGGCTGCTCGTATCCCGGCCGGGTCAGCATCCGCCGCCCGGTGACCGGCGTGAACGGCACCGCCACCTGCAACTTGGGATAATACCGCCCGCCCGCGCGCTCATAGGCATGACCCCAGTTGTGGTCGAAGATGTACTCGCCCTGGCTGTGCGATTTCACGTAAAGCGGCGCGCAGGCGATCACCTGGTCGTCCATCTCGGCCACCATGTAATGCGGCTGCCATCCCGTGCCGGTCCCGACCGAGCCGCTGTCCTCCAGCGCCTTCAGGAAACGGTAGGTCGTGAACGGATCTTCCGCCCCGCGCCCCTCCGCAACCTCCGGGCAGGCGCACGCGTCCCAGTCGGCCTGCGCCACGTCGCCCAGGCTTTCATAGACACTCACAAGGACCGATCCGCCGTCCATCAGGGCCGCTCTTCGCTTTCGGAAATCATGGCCTTCAATCTGTGGCCGGCCCGCGCCGGTTCAAGCGGGAATCGCCGGCAGGTACCCCTCGAAGGTGATGTTCTGCGCGACGCGCCGCGCCTCTGCCTCTTGGTGTGGCGAGCGGATCGTCCAGCACAGGATGTCCGCCCCCGCGCCCTGCAATTCCGCCACGCGCGACCGGCCCAGATCCCGCGCCTGGTGGCTGATGAACGACGCCCCCGCGCGGTCATAATCGGGGATCTCCCGCAACCGCTCACGCACGTCCGAGCGCAGCAGGGTCCAATCCGCCGCGTCGTAGTCGCAACTCACGATGCCCCGCACCACGTCCGGCGCAAGATCGCGCATCGCCACCATCATTTCGGGGTTGAACGACATCACCGCCACCGGCCCGGCATACTCCCGCAGCGCCACCGCCGTCGCGGCCTCCAGCCGCCCATCCGTCTGGCCCATCTGCCCCTGCTGGTCTTTCAGCTCGATCAAGAGCGGCACTTGGCCCGCCACCAGTTCCAGCACCTCGGGCAGCGTCGGTATCCCCTCGTCGCCACCGAGAAGCGGCAGCTTTCCCAGCTGGGCCGCCTCGCGCTGCTGCACCGGCCCGGATTGCCCCGTCAGACGCTTCAGGTCATAATCGTGAAACACCATCGCCGCGCAGTCCCGGCTCAGTTGCAGGTCGATCTCGATGCCATAGCCGTGGCGTATCGCCACCGCGACGGCCGCGCGCGAATTCTCGGGCCGGCCGCAGCCCACGTCATGCAGCGCCCGATGCGCCAGCGGCGCGCGCAAAAAGGCAGGGTCCAGCCGCGTCATCCGATCTGGAACACGCCTTCGATCTCGACCGCCACGCCAAAGGGCAGCGCCGGCGACGACACGGCGGCCCGCGCGTGCTTGCCCGCCTCGCCCAGCGCCTCGCCGAGGAAATCCGACGCGCCGTTGATCACCTGCGGCTGCTGGGTGAAATCGGGTGTCGAGTTCACGAACCCGCCCAGCTTCACCACGCGCTTCAGTCGGTCGAGGTCGCCGCCGCACGCCGCCTTGACCTGCGCCAGCAGGTTGATCGCGCAGGCCTTCGCCGCTTCCGCACCCTCGGCCACGTCCATGTCGTCGCCCAGCTTGCCGATCATCATCTCGTCGCCCAGCTTCGGCAACTGCCCCGATACGTACAGCATGTCGCCCACCTGCACATACGGCACGTAATTCGCCGCCGGTGCGGCCGCCTCCGGCAGGGTCACGCCCATCTCTGCCAGCCTGTCCTCGAATTTACCCATGGTTCCGATCTCCTCGGTTGTCTCGACGCGCACGCTAGCCCGTCGCGACACCGATGCAACCGCAAAAGCCGGCCCGGGCTTTTTCTTGCGAAAAATACTCAGACCCTTTCACCGGCCCCGGGGCCCGCTCTTTACACCGAAACGTCACGCCTGCAACGCGCCCCGAGACGTCCCGAAGGGACGCCGAGACAACCTGCGCGCCGCAGGCGCACCGCCTATTCGCGGAACGCCTTGGCGAAGTAATCCGTCAGCGGCTTCGTCAGGTAGGCCAGCGGCGTGCGGTCGGCGGTGCGGATGAAGGTCTCCACCGGCATGCCGGGGATCAGCGTCACATCTTCCGGCAGGCGCTCGCGCTGGCCTTCGCTCAGCGCGATCTCGGCGCGGTAATAGCTCTGCCGCGTGTTGTCGTCCTGGAACGAATCGGCCGAGATCTGCACCACCTGCCCGATCAGTTCCGGCGTCGTCCGCTGATCCAGCGCGGAAAACCGCAGGGTCACTTCCTGGCCCACGAAAAGCTTGTCGATATCCGTGGGCTCGACCTGCGCGTTGATGATCAGCGGGCGGTCCTGCGGCACCACGTAAAGGATCGGATCGGCCGGCCGGATGACAGACCGCAGCGCAAAGACCTGCAAGCCGTAAACCACCCCGCCCACCGGCGCGGTGATGTCCAGCCGGCTCATCTGCTCGATCAGCGCGCGCCGTTCCTCCAGCAGTTCCAGCTCGCGGAACTGCAAGTCGCGCAAGGTCGTGATCGCCTCCTCCCGGCGTCGCGTGCCCAGCTTCAGCGTCTCGATGTCGATCTCGGTGATCCGGCCTTCCGATTGTGCCACCTGCGCCGCCAGTTCCCCCAACTGGCCCAGCAATCGCGATTTTTCCCGTTGCAGGGCAAGCACGCGCGAGGCCTGCGCCAGGCCCCGGTCCAACAGCGACTGCTGGTCGCTCAATTCCTGCTCGATCAGCGCCAGTTGCTCGTCCAATGCGTCCTGCTGGGCCTCGATCCCCTCGATCTGGTTGGCGATCTGGCCGCGACGCTTTTCCAGCTGCGAAATCTCGCTCGCCACGGTCTCGTTGCGCGCCGACATTAGACGCCGCTGCCCGTCCAGCAGCCCGGCCACCTCGTCATTGCGCGCGCCCACCTCTGTCACCAGGTCGGGAAAGGTGATCTCGTCGCGCTCGTCGCGCTCGGCCTCCAGCCGTCCGCGCCGCGCCTGAAGCTCGAAAAGCTGGTTCTCGGTGATCGCCAGTTGCGACCGCAGGGTCGTCGGGTCCAGCCGCAACAGCACCTGTCCGGCCTCCACCGTGTCGCCCTCGTCGACCTCGATCGCCGCCACCACGCCGCCATCCGGGTGCTGGACCACCTGGCGGTTCTGGTCGACCACGATCTGGCCGCCGGCGATCACCGCGCCCGAAATCTCGGTCACCGCGGCCCAGGTTCCGAAGCCGCCCAGCAGAATGATCAGCCCGCTCATCCCGACGATCATCGGCGTCCGCACCGACCACGCATTGCGCTTGTCGTGGCTCATCGCACACCTCCCGGCAGGGCGCTGGCGGTAATCTCCCCGGCGTTCTTCACCACGTCCTTCAGCACCTCGTCCTTGGGCCCGAACGCCCGCACCATGCCGTTCTCAAGCATCAGCAACTGGTCGCATTCCCGGATCGCCGCGGGCCGGTGCGCCATGATCAGCACCGATTTGCCATCGGCCTTGAACTCCCGAATGGCGTGGTTCACCGCCTCGCTGCCCTCGTTGTCGAGGTTCGAGTTGGGCTCGTCCAGCACCACCAGCACCGGGTCGCCATACATCGCCCGCGCCAGCCCGATCCGCTGCATCTGGCCACCCGACAGGCGCCCGCCCCCGGCGGTGACCCGCGTGTCATAGCCGTCGGGCAGCTTCAGGATCATGTCATGCGCATCGGCCTTCTTCGCCGCCTCGACGATCTTGGCGGCGTCCGGCTGCTCGGCCAGGCGCGAGATGTTCTCGGCGATGGTCCCCTCGAACAGTTGCACGCGCTGCGGAAGGTACCCGATATGCTCGCCCAGCACGCGCGGATCGAACTGATCGAGCGACGCGCCATCCAGCCGGATGCGCCCGCCGGCGGGCCGCCACAGCCCGGTCAGCGCCCGTGCCAGCGTCGACTTGCCGGCCCCCGAGGGACCGATGACGCCCACCGCCTGGCCCGGCTGGACAGTGAAACTGATGGTCTTCAGCGCCGCCTGCTGGTCGCCCGGCGGCACGACCGTCACCTGCTGCACCTGCAACAGCGCCTTGGGCTTGGGCAGCGGCGTGCGCGGCTGCTCGGGAGGCACCAGCGCCAGCAGCTCGGCCAGCGAATGCCAGCCCTGCACGGCCCGTTGCACCAGCGCCCACTGCCCGACGGCCAGTTCGACCGGCGCCAGCGCCCGGCCCATCAAGATCGACCCCGCGATCATCGCGCCGGGGGTCAACTCGTTCTGCAGCACCAGGTAGGCCCCCAGCCCCAGCATCGCCGACTGCAGGAACAGCCGGAAGGTCCTTGTCGTCGTGGTGAACGTGCCGACAAGGTCCGACGACGTGATCTGCGATTTCAGCGACACGTCCCGAGCCTTCTGCCAGCGCGAGAACGCCTGGTCGCGCATCCCCATCGCCTGCACCATTTCCGATTCGTTGCGGATCTGGTTGGACAGCATTTCCGCCGCGCCGGTGGCCCGCGCCGATTTCATCGCCGGCTGGCGGGTGACCCACTGGTTGACCACAGTGATCAGGATGATGATCCCCCCGCCGATCAGCGCCAGCGCCCCCAGCCAGGGGTGGAACAGCCAGATCCCGGCCAGGAAGACCGGCGTCCACGGCAAGTCGAAAATCGCCATCAGCACCGGCGAGGACATCAGCCGCTGCACCGCCTCCAGATCGCGCAACCCTGTCTCCGTATGCTCGTCCGGGGCCAGCGCCGCCTTGCGGATCACCGCGTCGAACACGCGACGGTCCAGCCGCGCCTGGAACCGCGCCGCGACCCGGCCCATGATCCGCCCCCGGGCATAGTCCAGCAGGCCCATCATGCCGTAAAGAAACACCACCAGCACGCTCAGCGCGATCAGTGTCTCGACCGACCGGCTGCCCAGCACCCGGTCATAGACCTGCAACATGTAGAGCGGCCCGGTCAGCATCAGCAGGTTGACGAAAAAGCTGAAGATGCCCACGAACCAGTAAAGCCCCCGGCTCTCGCGGCGGGCGGCGCGAAGTTCCTCGCGGCCTGCATCAAGTCTTGCCTTGCTAAGTTGCATGCCGCCTCTTCTGCGTCCCGTCAGATCGTCACTTGAACGATGCCCCGTTCCGACTTACTACCATTATCATCGGTGTGCCACAGAACATCTTCGTCCAATTGACGTATCTGGGTAAATTGAACCGTTCGTTTATTTATGACCGCTATACCTTAACCAAAGCCTGACCGTTGCCACATTTCTCGTCTTCCAGTCAACCAAAGCTGATCGCGATCGGCTTGGCGCTTATCGTGACTCTCGTCGCGGCGGGTTGCACGCCAACCCCGGCGAACCATCCGGCCGGGCAGGCCTTTGACCCCTACGAGGAAGAAAACCGCCGCACCCACGCCTTCAACCGGGCGCTGGACAGAAACCTGGTCGGCCCCGCCGGCAAGGGCTATTCCGGCTTCATTCCCGACGATGTCGAGAACATGATCGGCCGTTTCGCCTTCAACCTGTCGATCCCCGGCGCGGTGGTGAACAACATCCTTCAAGGCAACATGAAGGGCGCGACCGAAGATACCTACCGCTTCCTCGTGAACACCACGATCGGGCTGGGCGGCCTGTTCGACACCGCGTCCGAACTCAACATGCCCCAGGCCACCGACGCCGATTTCGGCCAGACGCTCCATGTCTGGGGCGTGCGCGAGGGGGCCTATATCGAGCTGCCCCTGCTGGGCCCTCGACCGAGCGCGCTGCGGCGGGCAGGATCGTCGATCTCTTCACCAACCCGCTGACCTATGTGCTCGACGAGCCCGAGAACTACTACGGCACCGTCGCCTCCGCCGCGACCGGCCTGTCGGACCGGGGCCGCTACGCCGACACCATCGATTCCATCCTTTACGACAGCGCCGACAGTTACGCTCAGGCGCGCTCGCTCTATATTCAGAACAGGCGCTTCAAGCTGGGCGGAGGCTCGGGCGGGGCGCTGGAAGATCCTTATGATGCCGAACTCGGCACGCCGCTGGAGGACCCCTACGATGAATGACATTTCCAGACGTTTCCTGATCGGCGCCGGCGCGGCGGCCACGCTGCTGCCCGCCGCCGCAAACCCCGCCTTTGCCCTGACAGAGGCCCGCGCCCGCGGCCTCATCGACCAGGTCGTCGCCGATATCAACCGCGTCATCGCCTCGGGCAGGTCGACCGGCGCCATGATCGGCGAATTCGAACGCATCTTCGCCCGCTATGCCGACGTGAACATCATCGCCCGCTCCACGCTGGGTGCGGATTCGCGCCGCGCCACCTTGGCCCAGATGCGAGCCTTCACCGCCGCCTTCCAGGGCTATATCGCCCGCAAGTACGGCAAGCGGTTCCGCGAATTCATCGGCGGCCAGATCGAAGTGACGGGCGTGCGCCAGGTCAAATCCTGGCACGAGGTCCGCTCGACGGTGAAACTGCGCGGCAAGTCGCCCTTCACCGTGCTTTTCCTGGTCTCCGACCGCTCGGGCCGCGACCTTTTTTTCGACATGGTGATCGAGGGCGTCAGCCTGCGGCTCAGCGAGCGCACCGAAATCGGCGCCATGCTCGACCGCAACGGCGGCAATATCGACGCACTCATCGCGGACGTGCAACGCGCCGGCTGACCCCGGCGCCGGCCACCTGTGAAAGCCCTTGTCAGACTGGATGCGTGAACATGATTGATCAATTCGGGAAAGAAACCGCCCTGTTGCTGATCGACGTCCAGAAGGGCGTGCACGACTTCGGGCACTGGGGCGGCAAGACCGGGCGCATGAACAATCCCGATTGTCATGCGCGCCTTATCGACCTTCTCACCGCGTTTCGCCAGGCAGGTCGGGTTGTGGCCTTTACCCGGCACGACAGTATCGAGCCCGACAGCCCGCTGAAGCTGTCGCTGCCGACCGGCGCACAACTGGATGGGCTCGAGATCGGGCCGGACGACATCGTGATCGAGAAAAGCGTCAATTCGGCCTTTATCGGAACGCCGATGGAACTGCACCTGAGACGGGCGGGCATCACCCGGCTGGTCGTCGCCGGCTATTTCACCAACTTCTGCGTGGAAACCTCCGTCCGCATGGCCGGAAACATGGGGTTCGACGTGTATCTCGCCCACGATGCCTGTGCGACCTGCAACCGGCTCGATCTGAACGGGGTCGATCACGATCCGGAACTGGTGCATGACCTGTCGGTCGCGGCGATGCACGGGGAATTCTGCACCGCCCTGACATCCGGCCAGATCGTCCGGCTGCTGGCGTCCGGCGCGCCGGACCTGACCCGCGCGCAGGGAAACGAGGCGCAGAGCCAGCGGCCGGAACTGCGCTCGGCTTAGAACGCGCCCCGGCAGGCCGGACCGGAGCGCAGCCGCGGCCCTTGTGCCCCGAGGCCAAGGGCAAACGCGGCTCACTGCCCCCCGTGGGCCGGCCCCAGGAGCTCTTTCAGCATCCGGTTGATCGTGTTGCCCCTGTCCTGGCGCGGCTGCGTCTGCGTGCGCGGCTGCTGCTGCACCTGCGGCTGCGGCTCGACCCGGATCATCGGAAGGTCGCTGACCGGAACACCCTCGTTCACCCGTACCATCGTCTCGCGCCAGATATCCGCCGGCAGGCCACCACCGGTCACACCCTTCAGCGGGGTATTGTCGTCATACCCCATCCACACGCCGGTGACGTAATCCGCGGTAAAGCCCAGGAACCACGCGTCGCGCGCCGCCTGCGTCGTGCCGGTCTTGCCCGCGGCCTGCCGGTCGGGCAGCTTGGCGCGCGCGCCGGTGCCCGACTGCACCACCTCGTACATCATGCCCATCAGCTTCTGCGCCGCCTCCTGCTGGATCACCCGCTCGCCGATGCCCCCGCTCTTACGCATCAGCGGTGCGTCGTCACCCAACAGCTTCAGTTCGACCAGCCCGTAAGGCGTCACCGACGAGCCGCCGTTCAGGATCCCGGCATAGGCGCCCGTCATCTCCAGCAGCGTGCTTTCCGACGCGCCCAGCGCCAGCGCCGGCCCATCGGCCAGTTCGTTGTCGATTCCGAAATCGCTGGCAATGCGACGCACCAGGTCGCGCCCCACGCTTTCCGACACCTTCACGGCCGGAATGTTGTAGGATTCCGCCAGCGCCGTGATCAGCGGCACACGGCCGTGAAACTTGTTGTCGTAATTGTCAGGGCACCACCGGCCCGAGCCCGTGATATCAAGGCAATAGGGCTCGTCCACCACCATCGAGTTCGGCTCGTAGCCCAGTTCCAGCGCGGTGGCGTAGACAAACGGCTTGAACGCCGAGCCGGTTTGCCGCTTGGCCATCGTGGCCCGGTTGAACGCGCCGGTGACGCGCGACTTGCGGCCGCCCACCATGGCCCGCACCGCGCCGTCGGCGCTCATGACGACGATCGCCGCCTGCGCCTCGGACCCGTCGCTCACCTTGTTCTCGAAGATCCAGTCCAGCGCCTCCTCGGCGGCGCGCTGCATGCGCTGATCCAGCGTCGTCTGGATGATAACGTCCTCGGTCGTGTCGCGGGTGAAAAGCTCGGGCCCGCTGTCCATCACCCAGTCGGCGAAATAGCCCCCCGCCTGGGCCTCGGCGGCCTCCGACAGGGTGGCGGGATTGTCCTGGGCGGCCTGCTCCTCGGCGTCGGTCAGATAGCCCTGCTCGTTCATCAACCGCAGCACCGTCGCCGCCCGCGCCTGCGAGCGTTCCAGGTTGGTCGTGGGCGCCAGCCGCGTCGGCGCGGTCAGCAAACCCGCCAGCATCGCCGCCTGCGCCGCGTTCACCTCGCGCGCGCTGACGCCGAAATAGCGCTGCGCCGCGGCCTCGACACCAAAGGCGCCACCGCCGAAATAGGCCCGGTTGAGATAGATCGACAGGATCTCGTTCTTGGAATACTTCGCCTCCATCGCCATGGCATAGATCGCTTCCTTGGCCTTCCGGCTCAGCGATCCGCGGCGGCAGTCCTGAACGTAATCCGCCTCGCTCTCCCACTCGCTCTCGTCGTATTCCACGCCCAAACACAGCAGTTTCGCGGTCTGTTGCGTGATGGTCGAGCCGCCATGCCCGCTCAGCGGCCCGCGCCCCTCGCTCAGGTTGATGCGGATGGCGCTGGCGATGCCGCGCGGGCTCAGGCCGAAATGGCTGTAGAACCGCTTGTCCTCGGTGGCCAGCACCGCGTTGCGCAGGTCGGGGCTGACGGTGTCGGCGGTCACCACGCCTCCGAACTGGTCGCCGCGCCAGGCAAAGACGTCGCCCTCGCGGTCCAGCATCGTGACCGACCCGCGCGCCCGCCCGTCCAGCAGCGCCCGCACGTCCGGCAACCCGGCATAGACGTAAGCCACGGCAAGCGCCGTCACCAGCAACAGCACCGCCGCCACGCGCCACGTCACCACCCAGATCAGCCGCAGGATCCAGCGGAACAGGCGCTTGATCCACGCCACCGGGCCGCGCCCGCCGCCCGAACCGCCACCGCTCTTGCGTTGCGTGCGCCGGGGTTTCGCCGGCTTGCGCGCAGCCGCCGCGGACCGACCCTTTGCCGGTGCCTTCGTGGTCTTGCCGTATCGCCTGTCTGCAACGAGTCGCGGCGCTTTTCGCCCCTGATTTCCCATGCCCTACCTGCCCGGACCTCTGGTTTTGCGGCAGTTTACAGGTCCTCAACCCGAAAGTAGACCCCCGAAATGCATCGCAGGCCCTCTGCGCCGCGTCACCCCGGCCTGTGATCCGCCCGGCCGCCCGGTGGCCGCGCTCGGCGGCATACCGCCTAGGGTAGGGCCCCTAACACGATTCTTAATCGCACATTTATTAGTCATTCACGCATATTTGCGCATAATTTGTGCATAACTCGTCGATTTCCGCCCGTTTCCTCGCCGCTCACCCTTCCAGCCCGCCGCATCTCCGTCACTTTCTGCATCAGCGAAACCAACCTCGCCCAAGCAACCGAAAGGGACATCTGTGAAACTCATCATTGCAACCATCAAGCCGTTCAAGCTTGAAGATGTGCGCGAAGCGCTGACGGGGATCGGCGTGCGCGGCATGATGGTGACCGAGATCAAGGGCTTCGGCTCGCAATCCGGCCACACCGAGATCTACCGCGGCGCGGAATACGCCGTGAACTTCGTACCCAAGATCAAGCTCGAGATCGCCGTTACCGCCGGCATGGTCGACCAGGTGGTCGAGACCATCGCGACGACAGCGCGCACCGGCAAGATCGGCGACGGCAAGATCTTCGTGCTCGATATCGGACAGGCCATGCGCGTGCGCACGGGCGAAACCAACGATGACGCGCTTTGAACACGCGCGATAGAAGGGATAACATCACAATGAAACGCTTTATTCATCTGGGGCTCGCCGCAACCGCAATCACGGTCCTGCCCCAACTCGGCTTCGCTCAGGAAGCCGCCGAGACCGAAGCAGCCGCACCCGGCTTCGACGAGATCGGCCCCTACATCATGACGACCCTGCTGTTCTGCATGGCCGGCTTCCTGGTGTTCTTCATGGCCGCGGGTTTCGCCATGCTCGAAGGCGGGCTGGTGCGCTCCAAGAACGTCACCATGCAGATGACCAAGAACATCGCGCTCTTCTCGATTGCCGCGATCATGTACTGGCTCGTCGGCTTCAACACGATGTATCCGGGCGACTTCAACGGCTACTTCGCCATCGGCGGGCAGACCGTGCTCGATCCGGTGGGCGTGGCCGCGGCAGATGCAGCCCTCGATTATGCGTCGATCGGCTCGGACTTCTTCTTCCAGCTGGTCTTCGTTGCCGCCACCGCCTCGATCGTGTCTGGCGCGCTGGCCGAGCGGATCAAGCTGTGGCCGTTCCTGATCTTCGTCGTTGTCCTGACCGGCTTCATGTACCCGATCTCGGGTTCCTGGCAGTGGGGCGGCGGCTGGCTGTCCGAGGCCGGCTTCTCCGACTTCGCCGGTTCGACCGTCGTGCACTCCGTCGGTGGCTGGGCCGCTCTGGCCGGCGCCATCGTGCTGGGCCCGCGCCTGGGCAAGTACGCCAAGGACGGCAAGGTGCACCCGATGCCCGGCTCCAACCTGGCGCTTGCCACCCTGGGTACGTTCATCCTGTGGCTCGGCTGGTTCGGTTTCAACGGCGGCTCGCAGCTTGCCATGGGCACCGTGGGTGACGTCTCCGACGTAAGCCGCATCTTCGCCAACACCAACATGGCCGCCGCGGCCGGTGCCGTGACCGCGCTGATCCTCAGCCAGGTGATGTACAAGAAACCGGACCTCACCATGGTGCTCAACGGCGCCCTGGCCGGCCTGGTCTCGATCACCGCGGAGCCGCTCGCACCCACGCTCTTTGGTGCGCTCTGGATCGGTGCCGTGGGTGGCGTGATCGTGGTCCTGACGATCCCGATGCTCGACAAGCTGAAAATCGACGACGTGGTCGGCGCCGTTCCGGTGCACCTCTTCGCCGGTATCTGGGGCACCATCGCCGTGATCTTCTACAACGGCGACGCCAACCTGATCACCCAGCTGACCGGCATCGTGGCCTACGGTGTGTTCACCTTCGTGGCCAGCCTGATCATCTGGTTCATCCTCAAGGCCGTCATGGGCATCCGCGTCGGCGAAGAGGAAGAGATCGCAGGTCTCGACATGTCCGAACTGGGGATGGAAGCCTACCCCGAGTTCTCGAAGGGCTGAGACCGCTGACAGAGATGGGTCCTCCCGACCCTTGATCCTGACCCGGGCGTTCGCGCCCGGGTTTTTTCTTGTGCCGCAAACCCCGAACGCCATTGCGGTCGTTGCCCTCGCGCCCTAGCTCTGATCCCATGTCCGACGCCTACCGCCCGCACGAAGCCCTGGTCGCCGCGGCCCGCCCCACGGCATCGCTCGTGCGCCTCGTGCTCGGCGCGGTGATGCTGTCGGTGCTGTTCCTGTCCTTGATCTTCGCCACGTCGGCGCTGCTCAACGTGATCGTGCCCGGCACGCCGATGGACGACACCGTGACCGCGCTGGAACGCGGGGACACACCCTACGGCGTGCTGGCCAATCTCTATGTCTTCGGCTTCATCCTCTTCGCGCTGGCCATCACCGGGCGCACGGTGCACAACCGCACCCTGCCCAGCTTCATCGGCGATCCCGGGCGCGCGCGGCACCATTTCGGCCGCGTCTGCCTCTACATGGTGGGCTTGCACGTGGCGCTGTCGCTGCTCCTGCCCGCCACCCCCGATCTCGTGCCCGAGACCAACCTCAACCCCTCCCTCTGGCTCAGCTTCCTGCCGCTGGCCCTGCCCGCGCTGCTGATCCAGACCGGCGCCGAGGAACTGGTGTTTCGCGGCTACCTGCAAAGCCAGCTCGCCGCCCGCTTCGCCAGCCCCCGGGTCTGGCTCATCGTGCCCTCGATCCTCTTCGGCCTGCTGCATCACGACCCGATCATGAACGGCGACGCCACCTGGCTGATCGTCGGCTGGGCCACGCTCTTCGGCATCGCCGCGGCCGACCTCACGGCGCGCACCGGCACCATCGGCGCCGCCCTCGGCCTGCATTTCGTCAACAATTTCTTCGCGATCCTCGTGGTCGCGCCCGAGAACAATCTCGACGGCCTGGCGCTCTACACCTACCCCTTCGCGCTTGGCGATACCGACACGCTCTGGGTCTGGGCCCCGCTCGACCTGATGCTGCTGCTCGTCAGCTGGCTCACTGCGCGCCTCGCCCTGCGCGTCTGATTGCATTTCCCCCGCGCACGGCTTATCTCAAGGGCGATTTGCAACGGGAACTGGGCCACCGATGAACTGGATCACCAATTACGTGCGGCCGCGCATCAACTCGATTTTCTCGCGCCGCGAGATCCCCGAGAACCTGTGGACCAAGTGCGAAGAGTGCGGAACCATGCTGTTCCACCGCGAATTGCGCGAGAATCTCAACGTCTGCACCTCCTGCGGCCACCATATGGCGATCACCCCGCGCGACCGCTTCACCGCGCTTTTCGACGGCGGCGCCTTCACCCAGGTCGCTGTGCCCCAGCCCACGCCCGACCCGCTGCACTTCCGCGACCAGAAGAAATATCCAGACCGGATGCGCGCCGCGCAAAAGGCCACGGGTGAAACCGAGGCGATGCTGGTGGCCTCCGGCGAAATCGGCCGCACCCCCATTGTGGCCGCGGCGCAGGATTTCTCCTTCATGGCCGGCTCCATGGGCATGTATGTCGGCAACGCCATCATCGCAGCCGCCGAAGAGGCGGTGAAGCTCAAGCGCCCCCTCGTGCTCTTTTCCGCCGCCGGCGGCGCGCGGATGCAGGAAGGCATCCTGTCGCTGATGCAGATGCCCCGAACCACCGTCGCCGTGCAGATGCTGAAAGAGGCGGGACTGCCCTACATCGTCGTGCTCACCCACCCCACCACCGGCGGCGTCACGGCCTCCTACGCCATGCTGGGCGACGTGCATATCGCGGAACCGGGCGCGCTGATCTGCTTCGCGGGCCCACGCGTGATCGAACAGACGATCCGCGAAAAACTGCCCGAGGGCTTCCAGCGCGCCGAATACCTGCTCGACCACGGGATGCTCGACCGCGTGACCCCCCGCGGCCAGATGCGCGCCGAGCTCATCTCCATCCTGCGCATGCTACTGAACCTGCCCCCCGCCGTCACCGCCGACCTTCCCGCCCCCGAACTCCCGCTCGAGGACGAGGCCCAGGACGCGGCACAGCCCGACTCGGGCGAAGAACAAGCCGCGGACACATCCGACAAATGACCGCCCCCACCTCGGACGTCATCCTCGACCGGATGATGGCCCTGCACCCCAAGATCATCGACCTCACGCTCGACCGCGTCTGGCGCCTGCTCGACGCGCTCGGCAACCCGCAGGATGCCCTGCCCCCGGTGATCCACATCGCCGGCACCAACGGCAAGGGCTCGACGCTTGCCATGATCCGCGCAGGCATCGAAGGGGCGGGCAAGACCGCCCACGCCTACACCTCGCCCCACCTCGCCCGCTTCCACGAACGCATCCGGCTGGCGGGCGAGCTGATCACCGAGCCGCACCTGACCGAAGTGCTCGACGAGTGCTACGCCGCCAACGGCGACGCGCCGATCACCTATTTCGAGATCACCACCTGCGCCGCCCTGCTGGCCATGTCGCGCAGCAAGGCCGATTACACCCTGCTCGAAGTGGGCTTGGGCGGCCGGCTCGATGCCACCAATGTGGTGGCGAACCCCGCGCTCACCATCATCACGCCCGTGTCGATGGACCACGAGCAATACCTGGGCGACACGCTGGCCAAGATCGCGATGGAAAAGGCCGGCATCCTCAAGCGCGGTGTCACCTGCGTCGTCGGCCCGCAGGACGAGGAAGGCATGGACGCCATCGAGGCCGCCGCCCGGCGCTTGGGCGCGCCCCTTCTGGCCCACGGCCAGCACTGGCACGTCACCACCGAGCGCGGTCGGCTTATCTTTCAGGACGAAACCGGCCTGCGCGACCTGCCCTTGCCCAACCTGCCCGGCGCACACCAGTATGAAAACGCCGGCGCCGCCCTCGCCGCCCTGCGTCACCTGCACCTTGGCGATGCCGCGCTCGAGGCGGCGGTCACGCACGCCCATTGGCCCGCCCGGATGCAGCGCCTCTCCGCCGGCTCGCTGGCCGAGGCGGCCCCGCAGGCCGAACTCTGGCTCGACGGCGGCCACAACCCCGCCGCGGGCCGCGCCTTGGCCGCGCATCTGGCCTCGCTGCCGCCCCGCCCGACGCACCTGGTCTGCGGCATGCTCAACACCAAGGATATCTCGGGCTACCTCTCGCCGCTCGCCGGCGTCGCCCAAAGCCTCACCGCCATCTCCATCCCCGGCGAGACCAACACCCTGCCCGCCGACGCCACCGCCACCGCCGCCGCCAACGCCGGCCTGCCGTCAGGCACCGCCTCCAGCGCCCGCGCCGCCATCGAAGACATCGCCGCAAAAGACCCCACCGCGCGCATTCTCATCTGCGGCTCGCTTTATCTCGCCGGCGCGATCCTGCGCGAAAACGGCTAATCGGGTGCGTTTTGTCGTACCGCCGGCATGAGTATTTGAAGAACAGTGAAAATCGGGGGAGACCAAACCTTTCATTGTTCCCGAAATACTCACATACCGCGGGCAGAGATCGGCACGACCGTCTGGATTTTCAGCCTGAATGACGCAAAGGCCGCGCCCGTCCCGGACTTGATCCGGGACCTCGTAGGGTGGGTGAAAACCCACGCGCACGCGACCTCACTTTTCGCGCGCCCCTTCTTCCGCCAACAACGCCGACAACCCCGCCCGGTAATCCGGATAGATCAACGCGACCCCCAACTCGTCCTTGATCCGGCTGTTGTCCACGCGCTTCGATTCCGCATAGAAAGACCGCGCCATCGGGCTCATGTCCGCCTCCTCGAACTTCACCGCCGGCGGCAGCGGCACCCCCAGCAATTCCGCCGCATAGCCGATCACGTCCTGCGGCGGCGCCGGATCGTCGTCGCAGACGTTGTAGGCCGCACCCGGATTGGGCCGCCTGATCGACGCCTCCAGCACCTGCGCGATATCCTCCACATGGGCCCGGCTGAACACCTGGCCTTGCTTGATGATCCGCCGCGCCGTGCCGCGGCGCACCTTCTCGAACGGCCCGCGCCCGGGGCCGTAGATGCCCGCCAGCCGGAAGATATGCAGCGGCAGGCCCGGTATAGCCGCCCAGGCCGCCTCCGCCACGACCCGCCTCTGACCGCGCTCGGTCGAAGGCTCCAGCGTCGTGTCCTCGGTCACCCACTCGCCCTCGTGGTCGCCATAGACCCCGGTGGTCGACAGGTACCCGGCCCATTCCAGCCGCTCCGCGATGGCCGCGATCTCGTCCTCCAGAGCGTTCAGCACCGGGTCGCCCTCCTCCCCTGGGCTGACCGACGTCAGCAGGTGCGTCGCCGCCCCCAACGCCTTTGACAGGTCGCTGCCGGGCCAGACCACGCCTTCGACGCCTTGCTTGCGCAGCGCCTCGGCCTTCTCTGCCGTCCGGGTCGTCCCGATCACCCGCCAGCCCTGCGGCACCAGCCGCCGGGCCAGCGCCCGCGCCGAAAACCCGTGCCCGAAAGACAGCAACACCTTGCCCATGCGTTTCTCCTGTGCCTCACCCGGCTGATATATCCTCCAGCGGCCGCGACGCCACCCAGGCATAACCGTTCTCGCACAGGATCGTCGTCTCGCGCAGGCCATGCGGCTTGTCCGTGGGCGGCTGCAACACGTGCCCGCCTGCGGCCTCGGCCCTGGCCGCCGCCTCGTCGGGGTCGCTGTCGAACAGATGCAATTGCGCCCCGCCCCCGCGCGGTGCGCCCTCGGGCACCAGGCTCAGCGACGGATGGCTGGCATAGGTCCCGTCCGCATGCAGTTGCAACAACTGCTCGCCATATGCCATGATCGCGAAATCCGCGCTCACCCGATGGGCCGTCATCCCGAACACGGCCTCCAGAAACGCCGCTTCCCGCGGCACGTCGCGCACCAGCAGGTTCAGCCCCAGCCCCCGCAGCGACGCGCCGAACACCTCCGGCGTGACCGTCTCGAAATCCATAAGCCTCTCCCTTGCGGCGATAAATCCGCGCCAGCTTGCGAACCGCATCCCGCTCTGTCAACGTGTCCCGCAAAAGTTGAATGTATCGGGTACACCATGGCTCACACCGCCGAATTCGGCCGCTATCACAGCCCCGAGGCCCCCGCGCCGCAAAAATTTTCGGACGCCGCCGCCGCCGTGGACCACCTGATCGCGCTCTATGACGGTGCGGTGGAGTTTCTGTGCCAGGCGTTCCAGACCGCCATGCACGAAGGCCAGCCCGACCGGGCGATCCGCGCCTACTACCCCGAGATCCGCATCAGCACGTCCAGCTATGCCAAGATCGACAGCCGCCTCAGCTTCGGCCACCTCGCCGAGCCCGGCACCTACAGCACCACCGTCACCCGGCCCCGGATGTTCCGCAACTACCTCGAACAGCAGATCGGCCTCCTGCTGCACAACCACGAGGTGCCGGTCACGATCCAGCTGTCCGACACACCCATGCCGGTGCATTTCGCGGTGGCCAACGACCCCGCGATCACCGTGCCTCAACAGGGCGCGGCCGATTTCACCCTGCGCGACTTTTTCGACGTGCCGGATCTGTCGACCACCAATGACGACATCGTCAACGGCACCTACACCGTGATGCAGCAGGACCCCGCGCCGCTCGCCCCCTTCACGGCGCAGCGCGTGGACTACTCGCTCGCCCGGCTTGCGCATTACACCGCCACCGCGCCCGAGCATTTCCAGAACCACGTCCTCTTCACCAACTACCAGTTCTACGTGGCCGAGTTCGAGGCCTATGCCCGCAAGGTGCTCGCCAATCCCGACAGCGGCTACGACAGCTTCATCGGCCCCGGCGACACGGCCATCACCGGCCCCGACGAGGTGCTGCGCCCCACCTCCAAGCTGCCGCAGATGCCCACCTACCACCTCAAGCGCAAGGACAGCAGCGGCATCACCCTGGTCAATATCGGCGTCGGCCCCTCCAACGCGAAAACGGCGACCGACCACATCGCCGTCCTGCGCCCTCATGCCTGGATCATGGTGGGCCATTGCGCGGGCCTCAGGAACTCGCAATCGCTGGGCGATTTCGTCCTCGCCCATGCCTACCTGCGCGAGGATGCGGTACTCGATGCCGACCTGCCCGCCTGGGTGCCCATCCCGGCGCTGGCCGAAGTGCAGATCGCGCTGGAAAAGGCCGTCGCAGCGGAAACCGAACTGGAAGGCTACGCGCTGAAAAGCGTCATGCGCACCGGCACCGTCGCCAGCTTCGACAACCGCAACTGGGAACTGCGCGACCAGTCCGGCCCGGTCCAGCGCCTCAGCCAGTCCCGCGCCATCGCGCTCGACATGGAAAGCGCGACCATCGCCGCCAACGGCTTTCGCTTCCGTGTACCCTACGGCACGCTTCTGTGCGTGTCGGACAAGCCCCTGCATGGCGAGCTGAAACTGCCCGGCATGGCCAGCGATTTCTACAAGACGCAGGTGTCCCGCCACCTGATGATCGGCATCCGCGCGATGGAGCATATCCGCGACATGCCCCTGGAACGCATCCACAGCCGCAAACTGCGCAGCTTCGACGAAACGGCGTTCCTCTAGACTCGACCGGGCATCGAAGAACACCCGTCCCGGACTTGATCCGGGACCTCCCTGCGCTTTGCCACCCCAATGAACACGATGATCGGCCACCCGCCCCCAATGGCACCGCCCTGCCCACATAGATTGAAAATACTCGCGCCGACTCGCGTTTTACGTCTACGCTGCTCGGATTCCGATCCGGAATGACACGACAGGAGAAAACAATGTCAAAAAAACTGGTCCTGGGATTTGACGACAGTGAAAGCGCCAAGGCGGCTCTCGACTTCGCCATCACGATGGCAAAGGCACAAGGTGCCGAGGTGATCGTTGCTCACGTGCTGGAATGGTCGCCCTATTCCTTCCTCACCAAAGAAGAGCTCGAGGAACGGCACATGCGCCGCAAGGAGGAACTGGCCCGCGCCGAGGAGGCGCTGCTCAAACCCGTTCTGAAGCAGCTCGCCGATGCCGGCATCACCGCCACCACGGTCCTGCGCTATGGCCACATCGCCGACACGCTGGTCGAGATCATCAACGAGAACAAGGCTCAGCAGGTCGTCATCGGCCGCACCGGACATTCCGCGCTGTCGTCGCGGATCTTCGGCTCTGTCGCGGGCAGCCTCGCGCAGGCCGCGCCGGTGCCCGTCACCATCGTGCCGTGACAACGCGCCAAGCATTCAACAAGAAAATCGAGGGACACAGATGAAACATTCACTCGAGACGCCCCTGGCGGCGCTCTTCGCCCTGCTGGCGCTCAGCGCTCCGGCCCTGGCGCAATCCGTCGACGAACGCGTCAACGAGATCTTCGCCAACTCCACCGGCTGGTTCGTCAGCCTGATATTCTCCGACTTCCCGGGCACGAACTTTCCCTGGATCGTGGGCTGGCTGGTCATCGCCGCCACCGTCTTCACCATCTATTTCGGCGTGGTGCAGTTCCGCTGGGTCGGCCACTCCATCGCGCTCGTGAAGGGCGACTATTCCGATCCCAACGACGCGGGCGAGGTCAGCCACTTCCAGGCGCTCGCCACGGCGCTTTCGGGCACGGTGGGCCTTGGCAACATCGCGGGCGTCGCGGTCGCCATCGGCATCGGCGGTCCGGGGGCCACGTTCTGGATGATCCTCGCCGGCCTCATGGGCATGGCGTCGAAATTCACCGAGTGTACGCTGGGCGTGAAATACCGCAACGAATACCCCGACGGCAAGGTCTCGGGCGGCCCGATGTACTACCTGTCCAAGGGTTTCAAGGAACGCGGCATCTTCGGCGGCGGCATTTTGGCTGTTCTCTTCTCGATCTTCTGCATCCTCGGCGCACTTGGCGGCGGCAACATGTTTCAGGCCAACCAGGCCCATGCGCAGCTGACCAACGTTTTCGGTGAATATCCCGGCTGGATCACCGGCCTCGTCATGGCCGCGGTCGTCTTTGCCGTGATCGTCGGCGGCCTGAAATCCATCGCCAAGGTCACCGAAAAAGTCGTGCCCTTCATGGGCATCCTCTATGTCGGCACCGCGCTCGTCATCATCCTGATGAACTATGACCAGATCGGCACCGCCTTCGGACGCATCTTCGAGGGCGCCTTCACGGGCCTCGGTGTTGCCGGCGGCATGGTCGGCGCGCTGATCCAGGGCTTCCGCCGCGCCGCGTTTTCGAACGAGGCGGGCGTGGGGTCTGCCGCCATCGCCCACTCGGCCGTGCGCACCAAGGAACCCATCACCGAGGGGTTCGTCTCGCTGCTGGAGCCTTTCATCGACACGGTCGTGGTCTGCACCATGACGGCGCTGGTCATCATCATCACCGACCAGCTGATCACCGACCCCGAAACCGGGCTCTTCGTACTGAACGAGGCCGGCACCGCGATCCAGACGGTGGGCGACAACACCGGCGTCGCGCTCACCTCGGCGGCGTTCCAGTCCTCGATCGACGGGTTCAAGTACATCCTGGCGCTGGCCGTGATCCTCTTCGCCTTCTCCACGATGCTCAGCTGGTCCTATTACGGGCTGAAGGCATGGACCTACCTCTTTGGCGAGGGCAAGACGAAAGAACTGGTGTTCAAGCTGATCTTCTGCGTCTTCGTGGTGATCGGCGCGGCCGCCAGCCTCGGCCCGGTGATCGATTTCTCCGACGCGGCGATCTTCGCCATGGCGGTGGTCAACGTGCTGGGCCTCTACTTCCTGATGCCGATCGTCAAGCGCGAGCTGCAAAGCTACGCCGCGCGCCTGCGCTCGGGCGAGATCAGGAAGTACAAGTAAGGCGCTGCGCTCCCGCCAGGGACCGCCATGCCGACGACACCGCCCTCGCAGGATCTGCGGGGGCGGTTTTTCGTGGGGTGCCGCCGCTGCCACAGAGGCCCCCTCGCATTTCGCGTTGCCGCGAATATCCGGTGCAAGCCTGCTCCCGGCCTTCTCAACAAGCGCGGCGGATGTCGGCGTCGAGCAAAAGAAATATCCGCCTTTTTGTTGCCCCGATCGGATCATCAAAGCGACATGAATGGCTCGTATTCTCTCAACGCTGACCAGGGGCCTTGAATGAATACACCGACGCAAAGGCAAACAAGCGTGACGAGGTTGCGAGGCCTCGCCGCGCTGTTGGTTGTTTTTGGTCATTCCTTTCATCCGTACGCTCTCAACCAGGCGCAATACCTGCTGAACCCCGCGTTCCTTTTCATCTCGTCGGCGACTGTGCTTTTTGTGTTGATCTCTGGCATGTTGTTCAGGGCAGTCGCTATTCCACGCATTGTGGACGGCAAAACCGGCACGCAGGAAATTTTGCGGCGTCGGTGGGCCGAACTGAGTGGCCTTTACCTTACCGTGGGCCTGTTTCTTGCGGTCGTCATCGGTTTCGCAGAGGGCGTTCGCGAGGGACCAGATGCACTTTTCCATTTCGTTCGGATGATGCTGAACGGGGGTATGGCGCAATCGTACTGGTACGTGCCGTTTTTTATGCTGTTGATGGCCTGCACTCCGCTGCACGTCCTGTTCTGCAGACAAAAAGTCAGCGTACAAACGGGCCTGGTCATTGCCGGACTTGTCGTATCGGCAATCATCCATCGGCCGGACGCGTACGTACTTTTTGGCGCGGTCCAATCCTTGGTTTACTATATTCCGGTGTTTTGGATCGGGCTTATGATCGGCGCGAACATTCCCGTTCTGCTTGACTGGCTTCGCAACAAGGAACTCCCACTTTTTGTTGCGGTTCTGTGCATAATCGCAATTCAAACCGAGATCGGACAGGATCAGGTGTACCTGACGTCATTTGGCGAAAGGTGGGGTTCGGTTGACCTCTTCGTGGTTCAGAAGGTTGTTTTCGGGCTGCTGTTCCTGTCCCTTTTCGAGCGCACAAAACAGTTGGAGATGCCGCTCATAGACTGGATCTCCCGTCACAGCCTGATCATCTTTTTCATGCACTGTCCGATATTGATCCTCATGATGTGGGTGCCTAACCTGAGTGGGTTCTTTGTGCCGGAACTCGTCGCACTTACGGCTTTGATGATCGTTGCGGGGGTTCAGCTTCATAAATCCTTGATAAGGGTATCTCAGCGAGTGCGCCCAACAGATTTCGCGAATTTTGCATCCCGCGTGTAGGAACCCTTCCGCAAAACCGATCTGTCGATCACGATGCAAAGGCCAAGCCACCAATTGCCGCGCACCGAAACCTGCGCGAGACCCGGGCCGCCGGTTCGGCCCGTCACAGCTCGACCGTCACCCGCGTGCCCTGTTCCAGACGCTCGACCGACAGATCCGCCTCCAGCGATTGTGTCAGCGCCTGCACGATGCTGCCGCCGACGCCGGGCTTGCCGTTTTCGCCGGTCGTGTCCAGCGCGCCCTCGTGATGCTCGGCCCGGTCCCGCTGCGCCTCGATACTGGCCGCCGAAAAGGGCCAGTTGCTGCCCTCCGGCAAACCGTTGCCGTCATCCTCGACGATCAGACGCACCCCGCCCTCGTCGCGCCGCGCGAACCGCACCTCGACGCTGCCCGCCGACCGGCCTTCGAAGGCATGTTCAAGCGCGTTGGTCAGAAACTCCGACAAGAGCAGCCCCAGCCTTGCCGCCTGGTCCACCGGCAGCGAGACCTCGTCGCACTCCACGTTCACCCGGACCGCCCCGCGCGGCTCCAGGCTGGAAATGACCGAGGCGATCCGGCTCAGATAGGCGCCCGCCGCGATCTCCTCGCTGGTGCCCTCGCTCCCGCCGCTCAACAGCTCGTCATAGAGTACCGACAGTGCCTCGATCCGCCGGCTGATCGCCTTCAGCGAGTCCTCGGTGACCTCCTGCCGCGCCTGGAGGCGGATCATGCTGACGATCATCGCAAGGTGGTTCTTGACCCGGTGCTGCAACTCCCGCAAGAGCCCGATCGAGTCCTCCTCTCCCGCCGCCTCGGCGCCGCCGGGCACCTCCCGCTGCAACCCGAAAAAGGCCGTCAGCTCGCCATCCTCGCCATGAATCGGCGCGACCAGCAACTGGTTGCGAAACGCCGAGCCATCGGCCCTGTAATTGGTCAGCGTGACCTCGAATTCCTTCTCGGATTCCAGGCCGTCGCGAATGCGCCCGACATGCTGCGTATCCGTCTCCGGTCCCTGCAGAAAGCGGCAGTTCCGCCCGATCGCATAGCTGCGGCTGAACAGGGTCAGCGTCTCGAAGGCGGTGTTGACGTAGGTGATCGGATTGTCCTCTATCCGCGGATCCGTCAGCACGATCGACAACGGAGAATGCCGAATGGCATTCTTCATTGTATCGTCACCATCCATGCTTGCGTCCATCGGTTTCATGCGCAATCCCCCGGGTCCGAAATCGCTCAGATTATATGACTTTTCGAAGTTGGTCCAACCTTAGGGCAGGTCAACTGCAATATCTGTACGGTAACGTACTTATTAAAGGGAATTCAACCGTTTCGACCGGCATTGGGCAACAGGGCGCGATTGGCATTCCGAACAAGGTCGTAACATTCGCAACTCGCCTCCCTCAGCCCTTTCCGGTTTGTGATCCTGATGCGTCCCCGCGTGTAGGAGATCAGGCCGTTTTCCTGAAGATCCTGCGCCGCCTTCGTGACTGTCGCGCGCCGGACACCCAGCATCTCGGACAGGAAATCGTGGGTCAGCCGCATCTCGGCGCCGTCGATCCGGTCGGCCATCGTCAAGAGCCACCGCGCCAGCCGTTGCCGCGCGTCATGCGTGCCGTTGCACGCACCCGAGATCATGACCTGGTAGAACACCGATTGCGCACTTGCCAGCAGCACCCGCTCAAAGTCCGCATGGTCCGACTTCAATTTCAAGAACCGCTCCGCCGGCAGGCGCAGCGCCGCGCCCCCGATCTGCACCTCGTCGGTGTGCAACTGGTGCGACTGGCCCAACAGCAGGTTCACCGCCGTCGACGCCTCGCGCCCCATGTTGGCCATCTCGATGCCAGACCCGTCGCTGTAGGTCGCAATCGCCGACACCACGGCAGTTTCGGGAAAATAGACCGCGTGCGTTGCCTCGCCCGAGCGCTGCAATACCGCCCCGGCCTTCAGCGTCACGTCCTCGCATTGTCCGGTCACCGCGTAATGCGTCTTGGGACCCAGTGCACAGAGAACCCCGTTATTCGTGCCATAAACCATGAAGGGGCAACGCCTCTCGGCCCGGTTTCGTTCACGCGAGAGGGCCACGGGCAAACACAGACTTGCAGACAATCCTTTATTTCAGTAATTCATGAATTATGGAAACGTTGATTCCCCACCGGCTCGCCACCCTCGGCCATCCCCAGCGCATGGCGGTCTTTCGCCTTTTGATGCGGCGCTACCCCGATTCCGTGCCGGCGACCGAACTGGCCCGCGCGCTCGACCTCAAACCCAACACGCTCTCGACCTACGTGAACGCGCTGGTGCAGGCGGGGCTGATCACGCGCACGCGCACCGGCACCTTCCTGCGCTACAGCGTCGACATGACAGCGATGCGACAAACCCTCGACTATCTCATCGGCGACTGCTGCCGCGGCCGCCCCGATGCCTGTTCCACCACCTCCCTCCACACCCTTCTCGGAGTTCCCCAAATGACCGACCGCAAGTACAACGTGCTCTTCATCTGCACCGGCAATTCCGCCCGCTCGATCTTTGCCGAATGCCTCCTGCGCGCCGAGGCGGGCAACCGCTTCAACGCCTATTCGGCCGGCACCAAGCCCAGGTCCGAACTCAACCCCTTCGCGCTCGACGTACTGCAACAGAAGGGCCACGACACCTCGGTGCTCGAGGCAAAGAACGTCGCGGTCTTCCAAGGACCCGACGCGCCGCAATTCGATTTCGTCTTCACCGTCTGCGACCAGGCCGCGAACGAGGATTGCCCGGCCTGGACCGGCCAGCCCGTCAGCGCCCACTGGGGCATGCCAGACCCGGTGAAAGCGACAGGCACCGACGCGCAAAAGGCGCTCGCCTTCCAACAGGCTTACGGCGCGCTCCAGAACCGCATCAAGGCGTTTACAAGCTTGTCACTCGACAGTCTCGACCGGATTTCCCTACAAAAGGCCGTGGACGATATCGGCCGCACCAATGCAGGAGCCTCCGCATGACCACATACGCCGTCAACGGGCTGGGCCGCATCGGCAAGCTGATCCTGAAACCGCTGCTGGAGCGCGGCGCGAAGATCGCCTGGATCAACGACGCCGTGGGCGATGCGGAAATGCACGCGCATCTTCTGGAATTCGACACCGTGCATGGCCGCTGGGACGCCGAGTTTGCCCACGACGCCGACAGCGTCACCATCGACGGCACCCGCATCCCCTTCATCGGCACGCGCGACCTGTCGGCGCTACCGCTGAGTGGTGTCGATGTGGTCATAGACTGCACCGGCGTGTTCAAGACCGAGGCCAAGCTCGCCCCCTATTTCGACGCGGGCGTGAAAAAGATGGTCGTCTCCGCCCCGGTCAAGGACGGCGACGCCGCCAACATCGTCATGGGCGTCAACCACGACATCTACGACGCCGCCCGCCACCGCATCGTCACCGCCGCCAGCTGCACCACCAACTGCCTCGCGCCGGTGGTCAAGGTGATGCACGAGAACCTGCGGATCAGGCACGGCTCCATGACCACGATCCACGACGTCACCAACACGCAAACCATCGTCGACCGTCCCGCCAAGGACCTGCGCCGCGCCCGCTCGGCGCTCAACTCGCTCATTCCTACCACCACCGGTAGCGCCACCGCGATCACGCTGATCTACCCCGAACTCAAGGGCCGCCTGAACGGCCACGCCGTCCGCGTGCCGCTGCTGAACGCCTCGATCACCGACTGCGTCTTCGAGGTCGAGCGCGAAACCACCGCCGAAGAGGTCAACACCTTCTTCAAGGCCGCGTCAGAAGGCTCGCTTAAGAATATCCTCGGCTACGAGGAACGCCCGCTCGTCTCCGCCGACTACACCAACGACACCCGCTCGGGCATCGTCGACGCGCCCTCTACCATGGTCGTCAACGGCACCCACGTGAAGGTCTACGCCTGGTACGACAACGAGATGGGCTACGCCCACCGCCTCGTCGACGTGGCCCTGATGGTCGGCGCCTCGCTGTGAGCCAGACCGCCACCCGCCCCGAAGGCCTTTCGGCCTATATCGCCGTCACCGCGGCCTACTGGGCCTTCATGCTCACCGACGGGGCGTTGCGGATGCTGGTGCTGCTGCACTTTCACACGCTGGGCTTTTCGCCCGTGCAACTGGCCTATCTCTTCGTCCTGTATGAGATCGCCGGCATGGTCACCAACCTCGCAGCCGGCTGGATCGCCGCCCGCTTCGGCCTGACCTCCACCCTCTATGCCGGCCTCGGCATACAGGTGCTGGCCCTCCTGGCCCTCACCCAGCTCGATCCCGAATGGGCCATCGGCCTCTCGGTCGCCTTCGTGATGGTCGTCCAGGGCGCCAGCGGCGCGGCCAAGGATCTCGCCAAGATGTCCTCCAAGTCCGCGGTCAAGCTGCTCGCCCCCACGAAAGGCGGCGGCCTATTCCGCTGGGTCGCCGTGCTCACCGGCTCCAAGAACGCCGTCAAGGGTCTGGGCTTTCTGCTCGGCGCGGCCCTCCTGGCAGTCATCGGCTTCACCGGCGCCGTGCTCGGCATGGCCGCCATCCTCGCCCTCATCCTCGTGGCGGTCCTTCTCGCCATGCCCCCCGGCCTGCCCAAGGGCCGCAAAGGCGCCAAGTTCTCCGAGGTCTTCTCCAAGTCCCCGAACGTCAACTGGCTGTCGGCGGCCCGCGTCTTTCTCTTCGGCGCGCGCGACGTGTGGTTCGTCGTCGGCATCCCGATTTACTTCTACGCCGTCCTCTCCGACGGCACCGAAGAGGGCAACCGCGCCGCCTTCTTCCTCATCGGCACGTTCATGGCCGTCTGGGTCATCCTCTACGGCGCCGTGCAGGCCACCGCCCCCGCGCCTCCTGCGCGCCGCCGCCCGCCCCGAGTCCGATCTGGTCACCGCCGCCCGCGGCTGGGCCTGGACCCTCGCCGCCATTCCCGCCATCCTGACCGTCGCCGCGCTCATGGCTTCCGGCCCACAGCCCTGGCTGACCGTCACGCTGGTGGCCGGCCTGCTGGTCTTCGGCGCCGTCTTCGCGGTGAACTCCTCGCTGCACTCCTACTTGATCCTCGCCTTCACGCAGGCCGAGCGCGTCACGATGGACGTGGGCTTCTACTACATGGCCAATGCCGGCGGGCGGCTGGCCGGCACCGTGCTCTCGGGCCTCACCTACCAGCTGGGCGGCCTGCCCCTGATGCTGGGCACCGCGACCGCGATGGTCGCAGCCTCGGCCCTGGCGTCCGGTCGCCTCGATCCGGCCCTGGGCCAGGAACGCCCGGCCACGTAGCGTCAGCCCCCTGTTAACCACGTACGGCCTGTCAACCCCGGTAAACCGCGACACGCGCACCGTCGCAATACCACCCGGATACCGACGCGATACCGACGTGGGTTTTCGGCCGTTTTGCCCCATTAACCAAGTTTGACTGGCGATTCCCCGCCTCCCTTGCAAGATCGCCATTTGCGCGTTGTGGTCCACCGAATCTCGTGTAAAACGGCGCAAAGCCCAAAAAAACAGGCCCAAAACGCAGAAATCGGCCTTGTTTCGCGACACTATTTGTTGTGTTTGCCTACAAGATACAGTTAAATCCCGCGCAGGAGGCCCAAGAAACGGGCAGTTGAAGGAGACCAGAAAATGGCAAAACCGATGACCAAAACCCAGCTCGTTGCGGCCCTCGCCGAAGAAATGGGCAGCGACAAGAAAACCGCCACCAGCGCCCTTGATGCCATGGTGGACATCATCACCAAGGAAGTGTCGAACGGCGGCGCCGTCACCCTTCCCGGCGTTGGCAAGATCTACTGCCGCGAGCGTCCGGCCCGCATGGTGCGCAACCCCGCCACCGGCGAGCAGATCCACAAGGATGCCGACAAGGTCGTCAAGATGACGATCGCCAAGGCCCTCAAGGACAGCGTGAACGGCTGACCTTGTAATCCTTTCAGGTTTCGGAAAGGGTCGCCCCACCGGCGGCCCTTTTCATTTCAGGACGAGTAGAAGATGGACTTTCGTGCGTTATTCATGGGGCTGGCCTTTGCCGTCATGTGGTCCAGCGCCTTTACCTCCGCGCGCATCATCGTCGCCGCCGCACCCCCCGTCAGCGCGCTTGCCCTGCGCTTTCTGATCTCGGGCATCCTGGGCGTCCTGATCGCCCGCGCCCTGGGCCAGTCCTGGCGTCTGACACCTGCGCAATGGCGGGCGACGATCATCTTCGGCCTGTGCCAGAACGCGCTTTATCTCGGCCTGAACTTCGTCGCCATGCAAACGGTCGAGGCCTCGCTCGCCGCCATCATCGCATCCTCCATGCCGCTGCTCGTCGGCCTCGCCAGCTGGCTGATCCTCGGTCAGCGCGTCAGCGCCCTGGGCTTTGCCGGCCTCGCCGCGGGCATGGCCGGCGTCGCGCTGATCATGGGCACGCGGCTCCAGGGCGGGGCCGACCTTTATGGCGTCATGCTCTGCATCGGCGGTGTCGTGGCGCTCACCTTCGCCACGCTGATGGTGCGCGGCGCCACCTCGGGCGGCAACTTCCTGATGATCGTCGGCCTGCAAATGCTGGTCGGCAGCGCCGCGCTCGGCATCGTTGGCCTCTCGACCGAGACACTCGAAATCGCCTGGTCCTGGCCCTTCATCGCCGCCTTCGTCTACACCACGCTGATCCCCGGCCTGGCCGCCACGCTCGTGTGGTTCGCGCTGGTCAACCGCATCGGCGCGGTCAAGGCCGCCACCTTCCACTTCCTCACCCCGTTCTTCGGCGTCACCATCGCAGCACTCGTGCTTAACGAAGCATTAGGGTTCTGGGATATAATCGGCGTGCTGGTGGTCACGGCGGGCATCCTCGCCGTGCAACTCTCGCGCCAGCAAGAAACCTGAGTTCCGGCCCGTCTCTTCCTCTGGCCGAAAATATCCTGGGGTGAGCGTCGAAACGCCGTTTCGACGTGAGGGGCAAAGCCCCTCACCCAATCAAACCTGCGCGGCGCAGCCGCACGATTGACCTACCCGATAACGCCCCGCGGTCCGTCGCCGACCTGCCCGCGATGCAACAGCAGGTGATCGAGGATCACGCAGGCCATCATCGCCTCGGCCACCGGCACCGCGCGGATACCCACGCACGGGTCGTGCCGCCCCTTGGTGACCACCTCGGTCGGGCTGCCATCCATCCGGATCGACCGGCGCGGCGTCAGGATCGAGCTGGTGGGCTTCACGGCAAAGCGCACCACGATGTCCTGCCCGGTGGAGATCCCGCCAAGGATACCCCCCGCGTGGTTGCTGCCGTATTCCGGGCCGTTCGCGCCCATGAAGATCTCGTCGGCATTGTCGACGCCCGTCAGCCGCGCCGCGGCCATACCCTCGCCGATCTCGACGCCCTTGACGGCATTGATGCTCATCATCGCGGCAGCCAGATCGGTGTCCAGCTTGCCATATACCGGCGCGCCCAGCCCCGCGGGCGCCCCGCGACACACCACTTCGATCTCTGCCCCGACCGAGTTCTGCGCCTTGCGGATGCCTTGCAGGTACTCTTCCCACACCGACACCGCACCCGCATCGGGCAGGAAGAAATCATTACGGTCGATCTCGGCCCAGTCGATCCGGTCGGCGTCGATCGTCACCTCCCCCATCCGTGTCATGTAGCCCTTGACCTCCAGGCCCGGCGCAAGGCCTGCCAGCGCGGCCCGCGCCAGCCCGCCCGCCGCGACCCGCGCGGCCGTCTCGCGGGCGGAACTGCGCCCGCCGCCGCGATAGTCGCGGATACCGTATTTCTGGTGATAGGTGATGTCGGCATGGCCGGGCCGGAAGGTCTGGGCGATGTCGCCATAATCCTTCGACCGCTGATCGGTGTTCTCGATCATAAGCTGCACCGGCGTGCCGGTTGTCTGCCCTTCGAACACCCCCGACAGGATCTTCACCGCGTCCGGTTCCTTGCGCTGCGTGGTATGCTTGCTCTGCCCCGGGCGTCGCTTGTCCAGGAACTGCTGCAGAAACGCCTCGTCCACCGGAACGCCCGGCGGACATCCGTCAACGGTCGCGCCCAGGGCGGGCCCGTGACTTTCGCCCCAGGTGGTGACGCGAAACAGATGTCCGAACGTATTGAGGCTCATGCCGTTTCTCCTTTGCGGCCTGATCTACCCGTGCACCCCTGCCGTCTCAAGCAAATTCGCCGAAGGCCCGCGACCGGCAGGAGACACGTCGCGCGTTTGCGATTGGTCTCTCGAAGGCCCGAGACCGAATCCCGCTCCGCTGGTTTCGCGGGACCAAAGGCCGGAATAAAGATGGAAAAACGTACCCAGAACAGGCAGACATCGATAATGACCGACACGCAAGCGCCCCAGCTGCGGCCCCTCCTGCGCAAACTGGCCGCGGACACCCGCGCCGGAAAAGTGGACCGCCGCGAATTCATCGCGCTTGCCTCGACCTTCGGCGCCAGCGCGGCCGCCGCTTACGGCCTTCTGGGCAGGGCCCAGCCCGCGATGGCACAGGATGGCGACGGCAAAAAGGGGGCGTACTGCGTGTCGCCATGCGCGTCTTGGAAATCACCGATCCGCGCAAGTACGACTGGGCCGAGAAAGGCAACCTCGCCCGCCAGTTCTGCGAACCGCTGGTGCGCTGGAACGCCGACTACAGCTTTACCGGTCTTCTGCTGGACAGCTGGGACGTGTCGGACGACGCGCAGAGCTACACCCTCAACCTGCGCCGGGGCGTGACGTGGAACAACGGCGACGATTTCACCGCCGAGGACGTGATCCACAACATCACCCGCTGGTGTGACATGTCGGTCGAGGGCAACTCCATGGCAGGCCGCATGGCCTCGCTGATCGACGCGGAGTCGGGGCAACTGGCCGATGGCGTGATCGAGCAGGTCGACGATCATACGGTGAAGCTGCACCTGCCCCGCCCCGATATCTCGCTCATCGCCAGCATGTCCGACTATCCCGCTCTCATCGTGCACCGCAGCCATGGCGATGAGGCCGACCTTGTCCACAACCCCATCGGCACCGGCCCCTTCGAACTGGTCTCAATGGATATCGGCACCGGTGCCGAGGTGAAGCGCCGCGAGAACGGTGAATGGTGGGGCGGCGAGGCCTATCTTGACGGGGTCGGGTTCATCGACTTCGGCACCGACGAAGCGGCCATCGTCGCAGCCTTCGAAAGCGGCAAGATCGACGTCAACGATGAGACCACGCCGGAATTCATCGACGCGCTGGACGATCTTGGCCTCGTCAAGAGCACCATGCCCACCGCCAACACCATCGTGGCCCGGATGCGCATGGATACCGAGCCCTACAGCTCGAAGCAGCTGCGCAATGCCGTCCAGATGGCGGTGGACAACAAAATCGCGCTGCAACTGGGCATCAACGGTGACGGCATCACCGCCGAGAACCACCATGTCGCGCCCTTCCACCCGGAATATGCGGCGCTCCCCAGAAAAGCGCCGGATCCCGCCGCAGCCATCGCGTTGGCGAGGTCCGCCGGGCACGGCGAAACCGAGCTGGAGCTGATCTCGATCGGTGGCGACTGGCGCACGGCGACCGCCGACGCCATCGGCGCGATGCTGCGCGAGGCTGGTTTCAACATCAAGCGCACCGTCATTCCCGGCTCGTCCTTCTGGAACGACTGGACGAAATACCCTTTCTCGACCACCAACTGGGGCCCGCGCCCCTTGGGTGTGCAGGTGCTCGCGCTGGCCTACAAATCGGGCGCGGCGTGGAACGAATCCGGGCATTCCGACCCGGAATTCGATGCCCTGCTGGAACAGGCCGTGGGGGTTTTCGACGCAGATGAACGGCGCGAGTATTCCGCCAGGCTGCAAGCCCGCCTTCAGGAAAACGGCGTCATCATACAGCCCTTCTGGCGCAACCGAACCAAGCACTTTGCCCCGCATGTGAAGAACGATCAGGTGCACCAGTCCGGCTTCATGCATTTCGAAAACGTCTGGCTCGACACCTGAACGTGCCCGAAACCGCTTTGAAACGGGCGGCATTGCCCGTGCGCCGAGATTTTTTTATCGAGTCGGTTTCGGGGCTTAGCGAAAAGCCGTGTGAAAACGAATCAGCGAATATTGACCGCCGCGAATCGCTTCGCCTATACCTTGTAAAACTGCATTCCAACGCACGGGGACAGGGGATCGGATCCGTGCCGGTATCGGGGGACGCCGTGTTGCGAACGGCACTGTGGCACTTCAACATATCGGAACCGCGTCGACACGCGGGGCGCACATCATGATCGCGGCCGTGGCGACCCGCTGGGGCATTTTCGCCCATGCCGTACGCCGCGCCGTTCCAGCACACTCGATAAAGCATTCCGCGACCAGCAAATCGCGGCAGACCGTCGCCGGACAGGAAAGCAAAAGCCCGGCACGGTGATCCTACAACGCGGCAGGAGGGAATGAGGGGCCGAACCAACGGCCCCCTTTCTTTTGCACGGGGTCCTATCGGCGTCTCTGGACAGCCGCCCGCCCCGGTGCCACGTTTGATCAAATCCGCGACTCAGCGACGGGGGCTTTCATGAAAGACGACAATTTCCTGCGCGAGATGAACGCGCGACACCTGTGGCATCCGATGGGCCACCCCGGAGAGCAGCAGGAGCACGCCCCGACGATCATCAAGAGCGCCGAGGGCGTCGAGATCACCGATATCGACGGGCATCGCGTGGTCGATGCCGTGGGTGGCCTCTGGTGCACGAACCTGGGCTATTCCAACGACGCCATCAAACAGGCGATCACCGATCAGCTGTGGCAGTTGCCGTACTACTCGGCCTTTGCCGGCACCACCAATCCGCCCGCGATCGAAGCATCCTATGCGGTGCAGGAATTCTTTGCCGAGGACGGCATGGCGCGCGTCTTCTTCACCTCGGGCGGGTCCGACGCGGTCGACACGGCCCTGCGCATGGCGCGGCAATATCACCGGCTGCGGGGCGAGCCCACACGCACCAAGTTCCTGTCACTTAAAAAGGGCTATCACGGTACGCATTGGGGCGGCGCATCGGTCAACGGCAACAACCGCTTCCGCATCACCTACGAGCCGCTTCTGCCCGGTTGTTTCCACCTGCCCAGCCCGTATACCTATCGCAATCCGTTCCACGAAACCGATCCCGCCAGGCTGGCCGAGAAAATCGCCGCCGCCATGGTGGACGAGATCGAGTTCCAGGACCCCGGCACCATCGCCGCCTTCATCATGGAGCCGATACAGGGCGCGGGCGGCGTCATCGTGCCCGACGCCAGCTTCATGAAGCACATGCGCGAAATCTGCGACCGCTACGGCATCCTGCTGATCTCGGACGAGGTGATCTGCGGCTTCGGGCGCACCGGCGACTGGTCGGGCGCGCGGCACTGGGGGGTGAAGCCCGACATGATGACCGTCGCCAAGGGCATCACCAGCGCATACTTCCCCGTGGGCGGCGTCCTCTTGAGCGAGCCGGTCGCGGAGGTGTTCGAGACCGCCGATGCAGGCGGCGCGATCTGGACGGGCTACACCTATTCCGCCCATCCGGTCGGGGCCGCCGCGGTCGTGGCCTGCCTTTCGGAAACTCTGCGGCTGGATACCAAGACCAATGCCGCGGCCCGCGGCACGCAGCTTTACGATGGTGTTCGGAACCTGATGGAAAAGCACGACATCATTGGCGATGTCCGGGGCGGACACGGCCTGATGACCGGCATCGAGTTGGTCAGCGACCGTGCAGCCAAAACCCCGATGGACGCAACAACGGTCAAGCGGGTTCACAAGGCCACGTACGAGGCCGGCGCGATGGTCCGGATCGGGGGCAACAACCTGCTGATGTCACCCCCGCTGATCATCACCGAGCAAGAGGTCGACCGCATCCTGTCGGCGCTGGATACCGGGTTCGCCGCCGCCTGATCGCGGCATTTGGCAAGCCGCTACCCGGCGCCCGCGCCCAGGGTTCCCGAAACCGCTGCGCTTTCTGGTCGCATTGGGCGGATATTCGCGTATGCGGCCCTAGATTGATCGGTGGCGGTCGCTGTCGCCCGTCGCAACCTGTCAATCTGAGGGCCATGGACACACTCCTGCTTTCGCGCATCCAGTTCGGTGCAAACATCTCGTTTCACATCCTGTTCCCGACGATCACCATCGCCTTGGGGTGGGTGCTTTTCTACTTCAAGCTGCGCTTCAACAGCAGCGGCGAGGAACGCTGGATGGATGCCTACCGCTTTTGGGTCAAGGTCTTCGCACTCACCTTCGGCCTTGGTGTCGTGTCGGGGATCACCATGTCGTTCCAGTTCGGCACCAACTGGCCCGGGTTCATGGAAACTGTCGGCAACATCGCCGGGCCGCTCCTGGCCTACGAGGTCATGACCGCTTTCTTCCTCGAGGCCGTGTTCCTCGGCATCATGCTCTTCGGCATGAGCCGCGTTCCGGGCTGGCTGCACACGCTGGCCACGTTCCTCGTGGCGTTCGGCACGACCATGTCAGCCTTCTGGATCCTGGTCCTGTCGAGCTGGATGCACACGCCGGCGGGGTTCGAGATGCGCGAGGGCGTGGCCCACGCGACGAACTGGTGGGCGATCATCTTCAACCCCTCGATGCCATACCGCTTGACGCATATGCTGCTGGCCTCGGGCCTGACGGTCGCGTTCCTGCTGGCCGGTCTTTCCGCCCTGCGCTGGCTGCGCGGGGACAAGGGCGCAGACGTGCGCGTCTCGCTCGTCACGGGCCTCGGCCTCGGCGCGTTGCTGATCCCGATGCAGATCTTCGCGGGCGACATGCACGGGCTCAACACGATGGAACACCAGCCCGCCAAGGTGGCCGCGATGGAGGGCAACTGGGAGACCCAAGGCAACGCCCCGCTTCTGCTCTTCGCGATCCCGGACGAGATCGCGCGCGAAAACCGTGCAGAGATCGGCATCCCGAACCTTGCGTCGATCATCCTGACGCACCATGCCGACGGCGAAATTCCGGGCCTCAACGACTTTGTCGCAGAGGACGGCACCCCTCTTCACCCGCCGGTCGCGCCGGTGTTCTACGCCTTCCGCGTCATGGTCGGCACCGGCATGGCGATGCTGCTGCTCAGCTGGGCCGCGGTGGGATTCATGGCGTTCCGACGGCGCGGCCCCGAAGGCTTGCCCAAGCCGCTGCTGCTGGCGCTGGTGCCGATGGCCTTTTCCGGCTGGGTCGCCACGCTCGCGGGATGGTACACGACCGAGATCGGACGTCAGCCGTGGCTGGTCAGCGGCGTGATGACGACCGAACAAGCCGTGGCCGAAGTGCCCGCACCGATGGTGGCAACGACGCTGGTCATCTACCTTTCGGTTTATGCCAGTCTGCTGCTGGCGTTTATCGGCGTGCTCTACTACCTCGCCTCCGTCGGGCGGCAGGCGAAAAAGCGTGGTCGCCCCGACCTGCCGGGCCTGAACCCCACACCGGCGGAGTAGTAGACGCATGGACATGTTCGGAGACCCCGCGATCTGGTTGCCGCTGGCCTTCGCCAGCCTGATGGGCCTGTCGATCCTGATCTATGTCTGCCTCGACGGTTTCGACCTCGGGATAGGGGTGCTCTTTCCCTTCGCCACGGAGGCCGAAAAAGACCGGATGGTCGCCTCGATCGGTCCGTTCTGGGACGCCAACGAAACCTGGCTGGTTCTGGCCATCGGCATCCTGCTGGTGGCCTTTCCCACCGCGCATGGCGTGATCCTGACAACGCTCTACCTGCCGGTCGCCATCATGCTGGTGGGCCTGATCCTGCGCGGCGTGGCGTTCGAATTCCGCGCCAAGGCCCCGGCCCGGCGCAAGCGGCTCTGGGACCTGTCCTTCTGGATCGGAAGCCTGATGGCGTCGCTGGCCCAGGGGTTCATGCTGGGGCTCTACGTCATGGGCCTCGAGATGACACCCTTTACCCTGTTCTTCGGGGCGCTCACGGCTGTCTTCCTGACGGTGGCCTATTCCTTCATCGGGGCCGCGTGGATGATCCTGAAAGCCGAGGGCGAACTGCAGGTCAAGGCGATCCAATGGGCGCAGGGCGGGATCTGGGGTGTGGTTCTGGGGCTCGGTGCCATATCGCTGGCCTCGCCCTTCGTCAGCCGCCGGATCTTCGACAAGTGGTTCACGCTGCCCGAACTTTACTTCCTCGTACCGCTGCCCGTGATCTCGGCGGGCCTGATCTTCCTGCTCTGGGGACTGTTGCGCAGCCTGCCGCGCGAAAGCGACGCGCTCTGCGCCGCGCCGTTCGTCCTGACGATCGCGCTGTTCACGCTGGGCTTCATCGGCATGGCGTATTCGTTCTACCCCTACGTTGTGCCGGATCGCCTGACCATATTCGAGGCCGCAAGCGCACCGGAAAGCCTGATGATCATCTTCGTCGGCACGCTTGTGGTCCTGCCGATGATCATCGGCTACACGGTTCTGTCCTACGTGATCTTCCGCGGCAAGGCGACGGAATTGCGCTATGACTGAGGCGCGGAGCGTCTAGCGGTTCAGCCGAACCGCTTCCACGCATCCTGCATCGCCTTTGACATGTCGTCCCAGGCCTTGTCGGCACCGGCCTTGACGTCATTCCACGCCGCCGACTGGTTGCGCTGCAACTCGTCCAGTTTGACCTGCATCTCGTCGCGCCGTGCACGAAGCTCATTCAGGTGCGCTTCGTACTGCACCTGCGCATCCGCCTGCGCCGTCTCGGTCTGCGCGCGCATCTTTTCGATGTTGGCCTGCCACTCCTTCATCTGGGCTTCGAGTTTCTTCGTATAGGCGTCCTTGTCCGTCATCGGTTTCGCTCCTCCCTTGCGTTGCCGGTCGGCAACCATCGAAACCCGACTATAACACGCCTCGCGAGTTCATGCAGAGGGGTCGCCCCATCCGCCACCGCCGGGCGTCTCCATGCCAAAGATCGCGCCTTCGGGCAGGTCGACCTCGTCATTGCCCGCCATCTCGCGCACCGTGCCGTCCGGCAACTCGACCCAGTTGCGCCCGACCTCTCCGGGGTCGCCCCCATCACCGCCGAAGGGCGGAATGAGCCGGTGATTGCTCAGCGTCGTCACCGTCACGGGCTCAAGAAAGCGCATGGTACGATAGACGCCATGCCCGCCGCGCCACTTGCCCGCACCGCCTGAATCGGGGCGGATCGTGAACGCCTCCAGCCGCACAGGAAAGCGTTTTTCCAGCACTTCGGGGTCGGTCATGCGTGTATTGGTCATATGGCTTTGCACCGCGTCGCAGCCGTCGAAGCCCGGCCCGGCCCCGGTGCCGCCTGCAATGGTCTCGTAGTTCTGGAAATCGTCATTGCCCCAGACGAAATTGTTCATCGTCGCCTGCGACCCCGCAATGACCCCCAGCGCGCCGTAAAGCGCGTTGCAGGTCGCCTGGCTGACCTCTGTATTCCCCGAGATCACCGCCGCCGGATAAACCGGGTTCAGCATCGAACCATCCGGGATGACGATGTTCAGCGGCTTCAGGCACCCCTCGTTCAACGGGATATCCGCACCGACCATCGTGCGGAACACATAGAGCACCACAGCCCGGCAGATCGACTGCGGCGCGTTGTAGTTGCCCGCGTGCTGGGGCGACGTGCCGGTGAAATCTATGGTCGCCTCGCGCGCGGCCCGATCTACGCTGACGCGCACCTCGATCGTCGCGCCGTGGTCCATCGGATAGGTGAATTGCCCGTCGGTCAGCTTGTCGATCACCCGCCGCACGCTTTCCTCGGCATTGTCCTGCACATGGCGCATATAGTCCTGCACCACGTCCAGGCCGAACTGGTCGACAACCTTCAAAAGCTCCTGCCGCCCGGTTTCGTTCGCCGCCACCTGCGCCTGCAGGTCGGCCAGGTTCTGCGGAATGTTGCGGCACGGGTACTTGCCCGAGGACAACACCGCCTCGGCCTCGCCCAACTGGAACTCGCCTTCGGCCAGCAGCCTGACATTGTCGATCAGCACGCCCTCCTCGTCGATGTGGCGGCTGTCAGGCGGGGCGCTGCCCGGCGTGCGCCCGCCGATATCGGCATGGTGCCCCCGGCTGCCCAGCCAGAAGACCGGACTGCCCTCGATAAAGACCGGAGTCACCACCGTCACATCCGGCAGGTGCGTGCCGCCCTTGAAGGGCGAGTTGAGCATGTAGGCGTCGCCCGGCTTCACATCGGGATTGAGCCGCATCACCGTCTTGATGCTGTCGGACATCGACCCAAGGTGCACCGGCACATGCGGTGCATTGGCCACAAGGTCCCCCTTGGCGTCGAAGATCGCGCAGGAGAAATCCAAACGCTCCTTGATGTTGACCGACCAGGACGTGTTGGCCAGCGTCGCCCCCATCTGGTCGGCCACCGACATGAACAGGTTGTTGAACACCTCCAGCAGCACCGGATCGACCTGTGTGCCCGCCGCATGCTCGCGCGCCTTGGTCTCGACCCGGTCAAGGATCAGGTTTCCCAGCCGGTCCACCCGCGCCGCCCATCCGGGTTCGACCATGTTGGTGCCAGTGGGCTCGGTGATGATGGCCGGGCCCTTGACCGTTGAATCCGCGCCCAGCGTCCCGCGGTCATGGATCGGCACGTCCTGCCATTCACCGTCCGTATAGACCGGCACGTGCGCGATGGCCTGCCCGTCGCCCTGTGGCACCGGCGGCGCGGGGTGACCCCGCTCTTGCCGGTGGCCTCGACGCTGATCATCTCGATCACCACGCCCCGGTCGGGCGAGGCGAAACCGAACCGCGCCTTGTGCGCCGTCTCGAAAGCAGCCCGCGCATCGTCTTCGGTCTCTGCCTCGACAGGCAGCGCCCGGTGCGAGCCATCGTAGCGCAGATGCAGCCGCTTTGTTGCCGCAACCTCGGTGCCGCCCTGTGCCTCGACCTCGGCGGAGGCATCCTCGGCCATGTCCTGCGCCCGGGCCAGCGCCGTCTCGATCCGATCGAGAGGCACATCCATTTGCGCCTCCTTCATCGACTTTATCTCGGCCAGCCCCATGCCGAAGGCCGAAAGCACACCGGCATAGGGATGGATCATCACCCGCGTCATCCCCAGCGCGTCAGCCACCAGGCAGGCATGCTGCCCGCCCGCACCGCCGAAACATTGCAGCGTGTATCCCGTCACGTCATGACCGCGTTGCACGCTGATCTTCTTGATGGCATTGGCCATGTTGTCCACGGCGATGCGCAGGAACCCCTCGGCCATATCCTCGGGGCTGCGCGGCGCCGCGCCGGTCTCTTGCGCGACGGTCTCGGAAAGGGTGGCGAATTTCTCGCGCACCACCTCGGCATCGAGGGGCGCGTCGCCGTCGGGCCCGAAGACGGCAGGGAAATGCTCGGGGTTGAGCTTGCCCAGCATCACGTTGCAATCTGTCACCGCCAGCGGGCCGCCCCGGCGATAGCAGGCCGGGCCGGGATCGGCGCCGGCGCTTTCAGGGCCGACCTGAAACCGGCCATCCTCGAACTTGCAGATGCTGCCGCCGCCCGCCGCTACGGTGTGGATATCCATCATCGGCGAGCGCATCCGCACGCCCGCCACTTCGGTCTCGAAGGATCGCTCGTAGCTGCCGGCATAGTGGCTGACATCCGTCGACGTGCCGCCCATGTCGAACCCGATCAGCTTGTCGAACCCGGCGGCCTCGCCCGTGGCGGCCATGCCGACGATCCCGCCCGCAGGCCCCGACAGGATCGCGTCGCGCCCCTGGAACCGCCGCGCCTCGGTCAGCCCGCCGCTCGATTGCATGAACAGCAGGCGTTGGCACGCACGTCCCAGATCCAGCGCATCGGCCACCTGATCCACATAGCGCCGCAGGATCGGCGACAGGTAGGCATCCACCACAGTGGTATCGCCCCGACCCACCAGCTTGGCCAGGCGCGAGACATCGGCGCTGGTCGAAACCTGGGTGAAGCCGATCTGCCGCGCCATGTCGGCGACGCGATCCTCGTGATCGGGGTTGAGGTAGGCGTGCAGCCCGGCGATGGCCACGGCCCGGATGCCCGCGTCAAAGGCTTCCTGCAGCGCCTCGCGCACCGGCACCTCGTCAAGGTCGCGCACGACTGCGCCCTCGGCATCCAGCCGCTCGTCCATCTCGACCACATCTTCATACAGCAAGTCGGGCCGCCTGATGGCCAGGTCGAAGAGCCGCGGCCGCGCCTGGTAGCCGATCTTCAGCAGGTCGCGGAACCCCTTGGTGATGACCAGGAGCACCCGCTCGCCCTTGCGCTCCAACAGCGCGTTGGTGGCCACCGTGGTGCCCATCTTCACCGCGTGGATCGAGCCCTCTGCGAATTCCCCGTCGACGCCCATCATCTCGCGAATGCCCTGCACGGCGGCATCGCGATACCGTTCGGAATTCTCGGACAACAGCTTGTGGGTATGCACCGCACCGTCCGGGTCCAGCGCCACAACGTCGGTGAACGTCCCGCCCCGGTCGATCCAGAATTCCCAATGACCCATCTTCGCACGCTCCCCGTTTCGCCCTGCACCCTTGGGCCGCGCCCCGGGAATGTCAACGAAGCGGGCATTGATCTTGCGCCGGGTTTTTGTCCATATGGGCACGACCCGAACAGGAGCCAGACCATGGACATTCGCCCCCTGACCAAGGAATTCGCAGTCTCGCCGCAGATCGACGCCGACCATATCAGGGAAATCGCCGGTGCGGGATTTCAATCGATCCTCTGCAATCGTCCGGATGGCGAGGAGCCGGGCCAGCCCGAGTTCGATGCGATCGAGGCCGCCGCCCGGGCCGAAGGGCTCGAGGTGCGCTGCGTGCCGATCACTTCGGGCATGATCACGCCCGACGCCCTGGCCGCGTTCGATCAGGCTCTCAAGGAATTGCCGAAGCCGATCCTCGCCTACTGCCGCAGCGGGACGCGATGCACCATGCTCTGGGCGGCGGTCGAACATGGCCGGCGCGAAGATGACGAGATCATCGCCCGCGCAGGCAAGGCCGGCTATGACGTCGGCCCGCTGGTGCGCCAGATGCAGGCACGATGACCCGCTGGATCGCACTGATCCCGGAAATTCCAGGAACGGCTGGCTATCTGCTCGACGGCGCCCGCATCGAGCGGCAGGCCAGTGCCCGGACCGAAGACGCCGTTCGTGCCGATCTCGGCGATGCGCCGCGGATGTTACGGCTGGGCGACGGCCCGCCCGATCGCCTGCCCACCGCCATCCTGCCGCAAGGCACAAGCGGCCTGCCGGCGCTGGAACAGGTCGCGCCCCCAGACATCATCGGCGCATCGGTCCGCCTCTGGATCGCCGGCGCACTGGCAAGCCGCCCGCACTGGGACGGGGTGATCTGCGCGACGCAAGGCGACGTGACCCACTGGATCCACATCAGCGCGGACGAGGCGGTCAGCGCCCAGACGGTCCTGACCCCGCGCCTCGTGACCGCGCTCGGCGGCGCCGCTTCGGTGGATGCCGATGCGCTGGCCGACACGCTCAGCCGCCCCGAACGCCTCGCCGCGCACCTGCGGCAGGCCGAAATCGCCGGGGACCACGCCGCGCTGACGGGGCACCTTCTGGGGGCGGAACTGGCGGCGACGCGGCCTTACTGGCTGGGGCAGGAGGTTCTTGTCATCAGCGCCACACCGGCCCCGCACATGACCGCGCTCGAGGCTCAGAGCGTTCCCGCGACCGCACTGGACCCGGCCGAGCTTGTCGGGCAGGGTCTTGCTGCGCTCGGCAAGGCAATGGGGCTGTCCGAGGGCTAGGCGGGTTCCGCACGTGCGCCGCTCCGGTGCCGGTACGGCCCGAAGACGGCCGCCAGCGCCAGGATCACGCCCGAGACCGTGGCGATCATCCCCGCCGCACTGACCGCGTCGTCGAAGCCAAGCCACAGGGGCCCGTAGCCTGCCAGCACATACCCCAGGATTGCCGACAGCACCGCGAACAGGACCGACCACGCCACCTGTGCCTCCAGCCCGTTCGTCATCATGCGGGCGGCAGCAGGCGGGCAGATGAACATCGCGATCACGATGATCGAGCCGACCGCATCGAACGCCGCCACCGCCGCGATGGCGGCCACCACGACCAGTCCCAGCCCGATCGCGCCCACGGGCAGACCCGTCGTGCGGGCGAATCCCTCGTCGAAGGTCGACAGCTTCAGCGGCCGCCAGAACACCCAGGTCAGCACCGTGACGAACGCCAGCGTCAATGCCATGCGCGGCAACTCCGGCGGAAGGCCCCGCAACGCCGCCATGTCCAGCAGCGAGCCCCAACCGCGGGCATCCAGCCAGATCAGGCTTTCCAGGTTGCCGTAAAGCGCGTGTTCCACATCCAGATGCACCGACGAGGTGTCGGACTGTTCCAGCAACAACACGCCGCCTGCGAACATCGCGGTAAAGACCACGCCCATCGCGGCGCCCGGCTCGATGCCACCCAGCCGGCGTATCGCCTCGATCAGGGCCACAGCCACAAGCGAGGCGGCCCCCGCCCCCAGCATCATCGGCCATGCCGCCACCACGCCGGTCAGCAGGAACGCAACGACGATCCCCGGCAGGACGACATGACTGATCGCGTCGCCGATCAACGCCTGCCGCCGCAGCAACAGGAAGTTGCCGGGAATGGCGCAGGCCACCGCCGCGCAAATCCCGATCAGCATCGGCGGCAGGGACAGGACAACGAATTCCTCACCCATCACGACACCCCTTTCGGGCGCAGCCCGCTGTCCAGCGCGGCCAATTGGTCGGGCGTCAGCACGTCGTCAAGCGGCGTCAACCCGTCGTAGCTCGCCGCCGCCTCCTCGTGCGCCGGGTCCGAGCGCAGCACCTGCCAACGTCGCTCGTCCCTCAGCGCCCGCGCGGCTTCGATCCGGCCAAGGTCGGTTGCCACACCATCCGCCCGGATCAGCCCGCGCCGCCGCATCAGCCGCAGCGTCAGCCCCTCGTAGATCGGTTGCGCCTGCGCCAGCGCCAGCAGGCCCTGCCGCACATGCACCCGCGCCCGAAAGCGCCGGTGCCGCAGCAACGCGGCCATCACCCCCCGGTTGGGCGCGGCGAACAGCGACAGGGTGAACAGGCCGAAGGCCACCAGCACGATGATAGGCCCGGTTGGCAGCGCCGGCGCGGTCGCGGACAGCGCCGCGCCGATATAACCCGACGCGCCGCCGATCAGGCCCGCAAGGATCACCACCTGCCCCACCCTGTCGCTCCAGAATCGTGCCGCAACGGCCGGGATGATCAGCAAGGCGACGATCAGGATCAGCCCCACGATCTTTAGCCCCACGACAGTGATCGCCAGCGCCAGCCCCATCATCGCCAGTTCGATCCGGGGCACGTTCATGCCCGCACCCGCAGCGAACTCCCGATCGAAGGCCACCATGGTCATCGGCCGGCGCAACAGCACGACCAGCAACAGCACGACGGCGCCACCGGCCGCGATCACCACCGCGTCCTGCAACAGCATCCCGGCGGTCGAGCCCAGCAGAAAGCTCTCCAGCCCCGCCTGCCGCCCGGCGGTCATCGACTGGATCACGGTCAGCAGGACGATCCCGAAACCGAAGAATACCGAAAGCACCGCACCGATGGCCGCATCCTCGGACAGGCGCGTGCGGTTGGTCAGGCCACTGACGCATAAAAGGCCCACCGCCGCCGACAGGGCCGACCCGGCCAGCAGCCCCGGCAGGGCCCGCCCGTCGCCACCCAGCGCCACCATCACCACGAAAGCCAGCGCAACCCCCGGCAGGGTCGCATGGCTGATCGCATCGCTGACCAACGCGCGTTTGCCCAGGAACAGGAACGTCCCCGTTGCCCCCGCCGCCATGCCAAGCAAGGCGGCACCCAGCGTCACCAGCGTGGCGTTGTATCCCAGCTGAAGTGTCAGCGCCTCCCACACCATCGCGCCTTAACCCAAGGCCCCCATCTGCGCCGCGGCAAGCCGCCCGCCATAGGCCTCCTGCAGGTTGGTACGGGTGAACGCCTCGGACACAGGCCCTTCGGCCACCTTGCTGGTGTTGATGACGAAGACGCGGTCGAAATAGTCCGGCACGGTGGACAGGTCGTGATGCACCGCGACCACCGTCCTGCCCTGATCGCGCAACGCTTTCAGGACCGAAATGATCGCCGTTTCCGTCGCCGCATCGACCCCCGCAAAAGGCTCGTCCAACAGGTATAGGTCGGCATCCTGCGCCAGCGCCCGGGCCAGGAACACGCGTTGCTGCTGCCCGCCCGACAACTGGCCGATCTGCCGGTCGGCGAACCCGTCCATGCCGACCCGCTCAAGACAGTGCAGCGCGGTGCGCATGTGCTCTGTCCGCACCCGGCCCAACAGCCCAAGCTGCCGGTATTGGCCCATCATCACCACGTCCAGCACCCGGGTCGGGAAATCCCAGTCCACGCTTGCGCGCTGGGGCACGTAGGCGATGCGGTCCCGCATTTTGTCCAGCGGCGCGCCCCAGGCCGTGACCCGCCCGGACAAGGGCGTCACGATCCCCAGCGCGGCCTTGAGCATCGTCGACTTGCCGGCCCCGTTCGGGCCGACGATGGCGGTCATGACCCCCGGCTGAAACGTCGCGTCGACAGAGAACACCGCCGGCTTTTCGCCGTAGGATACCGTCAGCCCGCGCACGGCCAAAGGGCTGGCCTCCAGCAGGGCGCGGTCTTCGGTCCCGGTTTCCGGGGTGACAAGTTCCATGCCCGACGCCTCAGCTTCCTGCCGCCAGCTTGCCCTGCATGCCGCGCTCCGGCACCGCGCCGCCAAGCGCGCTGGCAATGGTGGTGACGTTATGGTCGATCATCCCGATATAGGTGCCTTCATACGTGCCCGGTTCGCCCATCGCGTCCGAGAAGAGCTCGCCACCGATCAGCACCTCGTGGCCCTGCGCCGCCGCACCCTCGACCAACGCCCGCACATTGCGGTCGCTGACCGATGTCTCGACGAAGACAGCGCCGATCCCGCGATCGACCAGCATGTCCGCCAACGTCCTGATCCGGTTCAGGCCGGCCTCCGATTCGGTCGAGATACCCTGGATGCCGACGACCTCGAAATCGTAGGCCTTGCCGAAATAGCCAAAGGCGTCATGCGCGCTCAAGAGCACCCGCGCAGGCTCGGGCACGCTGGCCAGCACGGTCCTGGCATAGGTGCCGAGGGCGCGAAGGTCCTCGAGGTACGTGGCCGTGTTCTCGGCAAACGCCGCTTCGTGGTCCGGAGCCGCCCTGCTCAGAACGTCACGCACGCCTGTCACCACATGACTCCACAGTTCCGGAACCATCCATACATGCGGATCGAACTTGTCCGCATAGTCCTCGTGCGCGATCCGCATTTCCGGCGGCACGCTTTCGCCCACCGGCACTGCCGTACCACGCTCGCCCAGCTTCAGAAGGAACTCCTCCATTTGGGCCTCGAGGTACAAACCATGCCACAGCACCACGTCGGCCCGGATCGCCGCCTGGATGTCGGTGCGGGTCTGGCGATAGGAATGCGGGTCCACGCCGGGCCCCATCAGCGCCCTGACCTCTACATGCTCCCCGCCCACGCGTCGCGCGGCATCGGCGATCATCCCGGTCGTGGCCACCACCGACAACCGTGCGTCCTGAGCCCGCAGCGGCGCTGCGGCCAAGGCCGCGGCAGACAAGGACGTGATCAGCAAATCTCGGCGAGACAATCGCATCGCGGAAAGCTCCTCTTGCAGGCTTCTTAAAATGAATATGCAATTCATTCTCAAAAAGTCAATTCATCGCCCGACTTTTCGTGTCAGACCATGCCGAACCGGCATGGCGGAACCGTCTGAAAGGACCGAAGCAAGCGCCGTCGTAATCGGAAAGCGCGAAAATTCTTTCTGTAAGTGTGACACTTCGCACGGTAAGAGCGAACTGAAAGTCTTTTCTGACGGTGACAAAAGGCAAGGCGACATGATCACACCAGTGCTTTTGTGCGGCGGCTCCGGGACGCGACTTTGGCCGCTCAGCCGAAAATCCTACCCCAAGCAGTTTGCGCCGATCTGGGGCCAGGAAACCCTTTTTCAACGAACAGCGCAGCGTCTGTCGGGGCCGGATTACGCCGCTCCTCTGGTGGTCACCGCCTCGGATTTCCGCTTCATCGTCGCGGAACAATTGCAGGGCGTCGGTATCGACCCTGGCACGATCATGCTCGAACCCGAGGGTCGCAACACCGCCCCGGCCATCCTTGCCGCCGCGCTTCTCGTGTCTCGAACCGATCCTGACGGCCTGATGCTCGTCGCGCCCTGCGATCACGCGTTCAACGACTCCGACGCATTTCGCGCCGCCGTGCAAGCCGGCCTCCCGGCCGCGCTCAAAGGTGATCTGGTCACCTTCGGCATCACGCCCAGCTACGCCGAAACCGGCTACGGCTACCTCCGGCTCGCCGAGGAGCCGGACGGAACCAATCCCGTTGCACTCTCGCGCTTTGTCGAGAAACCCGACGCCGCCCGTGCGGCCGAGATGGTGGCGGACGGCCGTCACCTCTGGAACGGCGGAATCTTCCTGTTCCGCGCCAGCGATATCCTGGCCGCCTTCGCTGCCAGCGCGCCGAACCTGTTAGAACCCGTCCGCGCGGCGCTTGAGGGCGCAATGCCCGACCTGGGCTTCCTGCGGCTTGCGCCCGAGCCCTGGGCGCGTGCCGAGGATATCTCGATCGACTTCGCGGTCATGGAACGGTCCGAGAACCTGTCGGTGGTGCCTCTTTCGCATGGCTGGTCGGATCTTGGCGGCTGGGACGCGATCTGGCGTGAAAGCGAAAAGGATGATCGCGGCGTTGCCACCAGTGGCTCCGCCACCGCGCTGGAATGCGAGAATACACTCCTGCGCTCTGAATCCGACCGGCTCGAACTGGTGGGAATCGGCCTCAAGGATATCGTGGCCGTCGCCATGCCCGATGCGGTTCTGGTGGCCCACGCCTCGCAGGCGCAGGAGGTGAAGAAAGCCGTCGACGCGCTCAAGAAGAAGTCCGCGGTGCAAGCAACGCAGTTTCCCAAGGACCACCGCCCGTGGGGTTGGTTCGAAAGCCTCGCCATCGGTGAACGCTTCCAGGTCAAGCGCATCCTCGTGCATCTCGGCGCGGCGCTCAGCCTGCAAAGCCACAACCACCGCTCCGAACACTGGGTCGTGGTTCAGGGCACGGCCAAGGTGACGATCGACGGCAACGAAGACTTGATCACCGAAAACCAGTCCGTCTACATCCCGCTTGGCGCGGTGCACCGGATGGAAAACCCCGGCAAGGTGCCAATGGTCCTCATCGAGGTCCAGACCGGCAGTTACCTGGGCGAAGATGACATTATCCGGTACGAGGACGTATACGCCCGCTCATGACCCAACCCGCTCGGGCGCAAGGATTCTCCGGGCAGCGTCTGTCTTGTCTGGCTGCAAAGCGGGCCTCGTGACAAGGCCCCTGTCGGCTGATACTACCGGCGCGACGTCGACCGGAGACACCCTTTGAACATCACCGAAACTGCCTTACCGGGCGTATTGCTGCTCGAGCCACCCCGTTTCGGCGACGCGCGCGGGTTCTTCAGCGAGAGCTGGAACCGCAAGACGCTCGCGGCACACGGCATTCGAATCGACTTTGTCCAGGACAACCACTCGCTTTCGGCTCAGACCGATACGGTGCGCGGCCTGCATTTTCAGTCGCCCCCCCACGCGCAGGCCAAGCTGGTACGCTGCGGGCGCGGCCGGCTCTTCGATGTGGCCGTGGACATCCGCAAGGGCAGCCCCACCTACGGCCAGTGGGTCGGCTACGACCTGAGTTTCGAGAACGGGCTTCAGCTTCTGGTGCCCGAGGGCTTCCTGCACGGGTTCGCCACCCGCGAGCCGGACACCGAGATCGTCTACAAATGCAGCGATTACTATGCGCCCGAATGCGATGGCGCGGTCCTGTTCGATGATCCCGATATCGGCATCGACTGGAACCTTTCCGGAGACGCGATCCTGTCCGACAAGGACGCGGCCGCGCCACGTCTGGCCGAATTCGACAGCCCCTTCATCTGGGAGGGCCCTGAATGAAGCTGCTTGTGACCGGCGGCGCCGGGTTCATCGGCTCGGCTGTGGTGCGCCTGGCCATCGCACGCGGGCACGCGGTGGTAAACCTCGATGCGCTGACCTATGCCGCGTGTCTGGAAAATGTGGCAACCGTCGCGTCCGACCCCGGCTACAGTTTTGTAAAGGCCGATATCCGCGACCGGAAGGCGCTTGACCAGGCTCTGGCCGATCATCGGCCGGACGCCATCATGCATCTCGCCGCTGAATCCCATGTCGACCGCTCCATCGACGGTCCCGGCGCCTTCATCGACACCAACGTCATGGGCACGTACACCCTGCTGGAAGCCTGCCGCGCCTACTGGGAGGCACGGGGCCGCCCCGAAACCTTACGCTTCCACCACATCTCGACGGACGAGGTCTTCGGCTCGCTGGGGCCCACCGGAAAGTTCACCGAAACCACACCCTACGACCCGCGCTCGCCCTACTCGGCATCCAAAGCGGCCTCGGACCACCTCGTGCGCGCCTGGCACGAAACCTACGGGCTGCCGGTGGTGCTCACCAACTGCTCGAACAATTACGGACCCTACCATTTTCCGGAAAAACTGATCCCGGTGATTATCCTCAACGCGCTTGAGGGTCAGCCGCTGCCGATCTACGGCGACGGCTCCAACGTGCGCGACTGGCTCTATGTCGACGATCACGCCGATGCCCTGCTGACCGTGCTGCAAAACGGCGCGGTGGGCGAAAGCTACAACATCGGCGGCGAGAACGAGCGCACGAACCTCGAACTGGTCCGCACGCTCTGCGCCATTCTCGACGGCAAACGCCCAAAGAAAAGCGGCTCCTATGCCGATCAGATCACCTTTGTGACCGACCGGCCCGGTCATGACGCGCGCTATGCCATAGATTCCACCCGCATCAGGAAGGAACTGGGCTGGCGTCCTTCCGTTACGGTCGAAGAGGGGCTGGAACGGACCGTTCAATGGTATCTCGATAACGAAGCATGGTGGCGCGCGTTACAGGGCCGGCAGGGTGTCGGCGAACGCCTTGGGGTCGCGAAATGAACGCGTTCCGCGGCCGGGCTGGATCTGCAATCTGCGACGCCATGAAACAGGACACATGAAGATTCTCGTATTTGGAACCAACGGCCAGGTCGCGACCGAACTGCGGCGCGCGGCCCCCGACGCGTTTTTCCTGGGTCGGGATCAGGCCGACCTCTCCGATCCGGACACCTGTAGCGCCGCGATCCTTGCGCATCGCCCGGACGTGATCATCAACGCCGCGGCCTATACCGCGGTCGACCGCGCCGAGGAAGAAGAGGCATTGGCCCATACGATCAACGGCACCGCCCCGCGCCGCATGGCCGAGGCGGCGGCCCAGCTGGGTGTCCCCTTCGTGCACATCTCGACCGACTATGTTTTCGACGGCTCCGGCAATCGCCCCTGGTTGCCGTCGGACACGCCTGCTCCGCAAAACGCCTATGGCCGCACCAAGCTGGCGGGCGAGGATGCGGTGCGCGCCGCCGGCGGCATCCACGCCATCCTGCGCACATCGTGGGTGGTGTCAGCGCACGGGTCGAACTTCGTCAAGACGATGCTCCGCCTGGGGGCCGAGCGCGAGGCGCTGACCATCGTCGCTGACCAGGTCGGCGGGCCAACCCCGGCACGCGATATCGCCGCCGCTTGCCTTCGCATCGCACAAGTGTTGCGCACCGATCCGTCGGCCTCCGGCACCTATCACTTCTCCGGTGCGCCGGATGTCAGCTGGGCCGAATTCGCCCGTGCAATCTTTGAGACCGCTGGACTTGATTGCAAAGTGACTGGCATCCCGACCACCGACTATCCCACGCCCGCCGCCCGGCCATTGAATTCCCGGCTCGATTGCAGCACAACCAAGGACGCATTCGATCTGCCCCGCCCCGACTGGCGTATCGGGTTGCAGGATATCCTGAAAACCCTCATGGAGGCCCGAGATGTGCGCAATGCAGGAACACGAACGTGACGAAACGTAAAGGCATCATCCTCGCCGGCGGCTCCGGTACGCGGCTTCTCCCCATCACGATGGGGGTCTCGAAACAGCTGCTGCCGGTCTACGACAAACCGATGATCTATTACCCGCTTTCGGTGCTGATGCTGGCCGGCATCCGCGAGATTGCGGTGATCACCACCCCCGAAGACAAGGCCCAGTTCCAGCGCACGCTGGGCGACGGCGCTCAATGGGGTCTTGCTCTGACCTATATCGAGCAACCCTCGCCGGACGGGCTTGCCCAGGCCTATGTCCTGTCCGAAAATTTCCTCGACGGCGCGCCCTCGGCAATGGTGCTGGGCGACAACATCTTTTTCGGCCACGGTCTGCCCGATCAACTGGCCGAGGCCAGCGCGCAGGAAACCGGCGGCACCGTCTTCGGGTACCGCGTCGCCGATCCCGAACGGTACGGTGTGGTCGATTTCGCCCCCGACGGCACGGTAAAGACCATCATCGAAAAGCCTGCCAGGCCTCCCTCGAACTATGCCATCACCGGCCTGTATTTCCTTGACGGCACCGCGCCGGAACGCGCGGCCCGGGTGAAGCCGTCCGAACGCGGCGAGCTGGAAATCACCTCGCTTCTGGACATGTATCTCGCCGAGGGTCTGCTGAACGTTCAGCAAATGGGCCGCGGCTATGCCTGGCTCGACACCGGAACCTACGGCTCGCTTCTGGATGCGGGCAACTTCGTGCGCACGTTGTCCGAACGGCAGGGCCAGCAGGTCGGTTGTCCCGAAGAAATCGCCTTTGAGAAAGGCTGGATCAGCAAGGGCCAGCTTGCAGCCCGCGCCAAGCTTTTCAAAAAGACCACCTACGGCACCTACCTCAGAAGACTGGTGTAGGCTCGCACAAAAAAAGCCCCCGCCGTCAGGGGCGGGGGCAAGGTGAGTGCCGTGTGTCAGGCCACAGGCACCGGCGGTGTTCTTGAATTCTGGGAAACTTCTAGTTGGCGCGATCGGCCATCTCGGCCCGGATCTGTTGCCGGAACACGTCGATCGAGACCGGCTTGCCCTCGCGCTTGATGCACCAGTAGGTCCAGCCGTTGCAGCTGGGCGCGCCCTCAAGCGCCGCACCGACCTGGTGGATCGAGCCCTTGACGTCATCGCCCACCAGCGTGCCATCGGCGCGCAGCTTGGCCTTGTGACGCCCGTTCATGCTCAACAGTTCCTCGCCCGGGCGCAGCATACCGCGCTCGATCAACTGCCCGAACGGCACGCGCGGCTCGGCGCGCTTGCTGGTGCTGACCTGCAACGCCTCGCGGTCGTACTTGCGCACCGAAGCCAGCCGTTTCTCGGCCACCTTGCGATAGGCTTCCTCGCGCTCGATCCCGATGAACTCGCGCCCCAGCATCTTCGCCACGGCGCCGGTGGTACCCGTGCCGAAGAACGGGTCCAGCACCACATCGCCGGGATTGGTCGTGCCCAGCAGCACCCGGTGCAACAGGCTCTCGGGCTTCTGCGTCGGATGCGCCTTGTCGCCCTGCTCGCCCTTCAGGCGTTCATGCCCGGTGCAGATCGGCAGCACCCAGTCGCTGCGCATCTGGATGCCCTCGTTCAGCGATTTCAGCGCCTCGTAGTTGAACGTGTATTTCGCCGCCTCGTCGCGGCTGGCCCAGATCAGCGTCTCATGCGCGTTGGTCAGCCGCTTGCCCCGGAAATTCGGCATCGGGTTCGACTTGCGCCACACCACGTCGTTCAGGATCCAGAAGCCCGCATCCTGCAACGCCGCGCCGACCCGGAAGATGTTGTGATAGGATCCGATCACCCAGATCGCACCATTGGGCTTCAGCAGCCGCCGCGCAGCCTTCAGCCAGTCGCGTGTGAAGCGGTCGTAGACCTCGAAACTGGCGAACTGGTCCCACGCGTCGTCGACCGCGTCCACCTGGCTGTTGTCCGGCCGGTGCAGGTCACCGCGCAGTTGCAGGTTGTAAGGGGGTCGGCAAAGATCAGGTCGACGCTGCCTTCCGGCAGGCCGTTCATGACCTCGATACAATCGCCACCAAGGACAGTATTCAACGGGAGCGTTTGCACGCCCTTCTTGGTCTTTGTCGTCATCTTTTCTGCCTCTGTCCCGGCGCCTTGTTGTGCGCTCTGGTCGTTGAGGCCAAGGATGAGTCAAAGCGGATTCGCGGTCAATTTCTTTTTTGAATCAGTCGGTTATGTTTTTCTCTTGATACAATATATTGTGGACCGGCCGGAACGAACGTCTATGGTGTGGGGTCACACCAAGATTTTGCAAAGCCGCCATGTGGCTTTTTGATCCATAGCCCACGTTGGTCTCCCAGCCATAGCCGGGATACTGTTGCGCCAAATCCCACATGATGCGGTCGCGCCTTGTTTTGGCCACAATCGAGGCCGCCGAAATCGACAGGCAGAGCGCGTCGCCCTTGATGATCGCGCGCCCTTCGCACGGCATCTCGCGCGGCAGAAGGTGGCCATCGACCAGCGCCAGGCAGGGCGGGCGCGACAGCCCCGCCAGCGCCCGCGTCATCGCCAGTTGCGCCGCCCGAAGGATGTTGATCTCGTCGATCTCCTCGACGCTGGCATGTCCCACCGAAACCTCTGCCACCTCCAGGATCGCATCGTGCAGCGCCGCGCGCCGCTTCGCCGTCAGCATCTTGGAATCATTCAGCCCGTCGGGAATGCGCCCCGGCGCCAGAATCACCGCCGCCGCCGTCACCGGCCCGGCCAGAGGGCCGCGCCCGGCCTCGTCCACCCCGGCCACATGCAACGCGCCAGCGGCCAGCGCTTCGGTCTCGAACTGAAAATGGGGTCCATGCACGGTCATGCTCATGGACCCCTAATAATAGCGTTCTCATGGAAGGAAAAGAAGGGAGGCGCCCGAAGGATGCATTGAACCGCGCGCCTCCCTTCACTGCTCGACCGGTCCTCGCGGCCTTATTTCCGGTATTTGTCGCTTCTGCGGTCGTAGAACCCGTAACGCTCGAGACAGTGGCTGTCGTAAACCACGTCACGCCGGCCGTGCCCGCGTGTCTCCACGGCGCAGCGATGCGGCAGCGCGTTGAACCGCGGATAGTTGTTCAGCAGGCAATGCCGCCCATATCCGCGCAGCACGCCGCCCCGGACCTGCACATCGCGGCGGCACTGCTGCGGCAGGGCAAAATGCTGGCCGTGACGCCCCCGATTGGAATAGCCGTCATGCCCGCGCCGGTGACCGCGCTTGTCGTACCGGTCATGCCCGCGGCGATGGCCGTTGTAGAATCGCGGCCCGTGTCCGCCGTGATGGCGCGTCACCGCGCTGTCGTCGCGGCGCTGGTCGGCGATGGCCGCACCGATCAGCCCCAGGGCGACCGCCCCGGCGACCCATTTGGCGACATCCCTGTCGGTGGCCTGCGCCGGTGCCGATGTCATCCCGGTCACGGCCAGCGCCGCGGCCAGTATCAGCGATATGAACTTGCGATGTGTCATGTCAGGTCCTTTCTCCGTGTTGAGCCTGGATCGGTCCCCGACACCGGAAACGACGTCACCGTGCCGGCCCGGGTCAGGCGATGCACCAAGGATGGGTCCACCCCGCCAGGACAGGCAATATCGCCCGCCTGTTATCCGATAACACGGCGCAAAAGGCCGTTTCCGCCGACCGGATATTGAATAGCGGCGGGGATACGCGCATCTTGGCGCAATGAAACGCACACTCCTCCCCCTCGTCGTGACGCTCGGCCTGGCCGCCGCCACGACCGGCGCCGCCCAGGCCGCCTGCTATGCAGAGTACAAGGCCAAGCGCGACACCCCGTTCGAGCTGATCTACGAGGTCGCGCAGGTCAGCGGGCCCTGCACCGTCGCCAACGCCACCGCCGAGCTGAGCGCCCGCCTTGCCAGCCAGGGCCTGACCTTGCTCAAGGTCCTCTCGGTCCGCGAAGGCTAGGGCAGGAGACCGGGGCACGTGCAGGATTTCGAGACCACCATCACCGACACCCGCCGGTCCGGCAACCGGATCGTGGTCTTCGGCGTCGTGGCCATCGTCACGATCCTTGTCGCCGCCGCCGTCCTGCTGGTGCTCACCCTGCCCGACGCCAACGCCTTCAACGACAAGGTCGCCCGGATCTTCGCCGAGAACGATGCGCTCACATCGGATGCCGAGATCAAGCTGCTGGAGATCCTCGCCCTCTCCGGCACCGCCTTCTCGGAAACGTTGGGCAGCTACCGGATGCTGATCCTCGTGCTGCTGATCTTCGCCACAGCCCTCCTGGTGGCGGCGTTGGTGTTCCTCGTGATGCTCGTCGGCATGAACCGCCGTCTCGCGCAGATCGAACATTCCGGCATACAGGTCAGTTCGCTGCTCATCAGCCGCGAGGAAAACGCCGTCTATCTCAACAACATGGGCTTCAAGCTCACCGATGCGGCCATGGAAACCCTCGCCGTTCTGGCCGAGGCGCGGATGGACGACGACGTGCTCTCGGGCGCCGAGATCGAGGCGGTGATCTCCGGCCGCTCCGCCGAAGATTGCGAAGAGGCCGCCGGCGCCACCCGCATCAAGCGCCTGCGCGACACGCTGGGCAACCAGATGGTCTCGGAACTGCTGGTCAAGAACATCGCCCGCCGCGGCTACATGCTCGCGATCGACAAGAACGTCATCCGCGTGATCTGACCACCCCGCTTCTTTCGCCACCCCCGAACGCCCCGCGCGGCGCCCGACCGAACCCGCGCGCGACGCCCTCGGGCGCGCGCCACCGGGCGTTGTGGAACTCCCGCCCTTCCCTCGCGTTAGGATATTCAATAGCAACAAAAAAACGTCCAGGGGGACAGTCATATGGATACGTGGGTTGACCGGCTGGGCCTGAAGACCGATCCGGTGATTTTCTTCGTATCCGCGATCTTTACCCTCGTATTCGTTCTTGCGCTGGTCATCGCTCCCGAACCCATCGGCAACGCCTTCGCCGCCGGACGCGCCTGGATCGTCTCTAACCTCGGCTGGTTCTTCATTCTCGGAGTGAACCTCTGGCTCGGCTTCCTCGTGTGGACCGCCATGAGCCGTCACGGTCATATCCGCCTCGGCCCGCGCGGCTCGCGCCCCGATTATACCAACCTTTCTTGGTTCACGATGCTCTTCGCCGGCGGCATCGGCACCGTTCTGATGTTCTGGGGCGTCGCCGAACCCATGAGCCATTTCGCCACGCCGCCGCTGCCGGGGGTCGAGCCCTATTCCGAAGAAGCAGCCCAGGACGCGATATCCATCGCGATCTATCACCTCGGCCTGCACACCTGGACGATCTTCACCCTTCCCGGCCTCGCTTTCGCCTATTTCATCAACCGCTACGACCTGCCCGTGCGTGTCAGTTCGGTCTTCTATCCCCTGCTCAAGGACCGGATCTATGGCCCATGGGGCCAGGCGATCGACATCGCCGCCGTTCTGGGCACGCTGTTCGGCGTCGCGGTCTCACTGGGCCTCGGCTCGTCGCAGATCGCCGCCGGTCTCGAGGCTCTGTTCGGCTGGGAAGACGGCGTCATGCTCAAGGTCGTGATCCTCGCGACACTCACGGCGGTCGCCGTGGGTTCCATCGTCGCGGGCCTCGACAAGGGCGTAAAGCTTCTGTCCAACATCAACATCGGCATGGCCGTGGGCCTGATGATCTTCGTTCTGATCTGCGGCTCGACGCTCTTTTTGCTGCGCGGCATGGTCGAAACCGTCGGCCTCTACCTTGGCAACCTGCCGCGCCTCGCGTTCTGGAACGACATGCTGTCCGAGATCGGCCCCGAGTCCGACGGCTGGGGCTGGCAGGGCAGCTGGACCGTCTTCTACTGGGCCTGGACGGTAACATGGTCGCCCTTCATCGGCCTTTTCGTCGCCCGCATCTCGCGCGGGCGCACGATCCGCGAATTCGTCTTCGGCGTTCTTCTGGCGCCCTCGCTGTTCACGCTGGTCTGGTTTTCGATCTTCGGCTGGCAGGCGATGGAGATCGACGGCATCGGCGCCGCCGCCCGCGACGCCCTGGGCGCGCAGGCCGGCGTATTGAGCGACGCAGTGGCCGAGTCCGTGCCGCTCGCCATGTTCGCCTTCTTCGAGAACTTCCCCTTTGCCGACCTCGTTCAGGGCATCGCCGTGGTGGTGGTGGCGATCTTCTTCGCCACCTCGTCGGACTCCGCCTCGCTGGTCGTCGACATGCTCTGCACCGGTTCGCCAGAGCCCGGACCGACAAGGCAGCGCGTCTTCTGGGGCGTGTCCGAAGGGCTGGTGGCCGCGATGCTGATCGTGCTCGCGGGCGACGCCGGGCTCACAGCTCTGCAACAGGTCATCACCGTTGTTGGCCTGCCGATCTTCTGCCTCGTGTTTCTGATGATACCCGCGCTGATCCTCGGCTTCCGCAACGAGGAAATCGACCATATCTCGATCGGCAAACGCCCGGGATTGTCCAAATTCTGACGCATGCACCGGTCCGCATCCCATGTCGTTCGGCGTCAGATTTTCCGATAGAGCGGCGAAACATCATCTTTTGGCCGTGAAGGCAACGCCTCCTGACGCACCGGCAGGTCGAACGCACGACGAATCCCATCCAGGGACCGACATTTCGGGGCAAAGTCTGGCGACCCCGGCAGGATTCGAACCTGCAACCTGCCCCTTAGGAGGGGGCTGCTCTATCCAGTTGAGCCACGGGGCCGCGTGACGCCTCCATAGCGTCTCTCCGCGCGCTTGTCAGCCTCCAAGCGTCCAGTTGCGCGGCCCCTCGTGATTGCGGTAACATCTGCGCAACGCTTCCCATCGGACACCCCACTTGACCAAGCACGACACACGCCCCCTGACCCTGCGCGACGTTTCCGAGGCCTCCGGCGTGTCCGAGATGACCGTCAGCCGCGTGCTGCGCAACCGGGGCGATGTCTCGCAGGCCACCCGCGAACGCGTCCTCGCCGCCGCCAAGGCGCTGGGCTACGTGCCCAACAAGATTGCCGGCGCCCTTGCCAGCCAGCGGGTGAACCTGGTGGCCGTCATCATTCCGTCCATGTCCAACATGGTCTTTCCGGAGGTCATGACCGGCATCTCCGAGGCGCTCGACGAGACCGAGCTGCAACCCGTCGTCGGCGTCACCGGCTACCGCCCCGAGAAAGAGGAAAAGGTCCTCTACGAGATGCTCTCGTGGCGCCCCTCCGGCGTGATCATAGCGGGCATGGAGCATTCCGACGCCGCGCGCGCCATGCTCCGCGCCTCCGGCATCCCGGTGGTCGAGATCATGGACGTGGACGGCACCGCGATCGACTCCGTGGTCGGCATCTCGCACCGCCGCGCCGGGTCGCATATGGCAAAGGCGATCATCAAGGCCGGCTACCGGCGCATCGCCTTTCTTGGCACCAAGATGCCCCTCGACCACCGCGCCCGCAAACGCTTCGAGGGGTTCACCGAGACCCTCGCCAAGGCCGGGATCGAGATCGAGGACCACGAGTTCTACTCCGGCGGTTCGGCGCTCAAGAAGGGTCGCGAGATGACCCGCGACGTGCTGTCCCGGAGCCCTGATCTCGACTTCATCTATTATTCCAACGACCTGATCGGCGCGGGCGGCCTGCTTTACCTCACCGAGCAAGGCATCGACATTCCCGGCCAGGTGGGCCTTGCCGGCTTCAACGGCGTCGATCTGATCAAGGGCCTGCCGCGCGAACTGGCGACGATGGAGTCCTGCCGCCAGGAAATCGGCCGCCGCGCTGCAGAACTGATCGTGGCCCGCGCCACCGGTGCCGACAGCGCGGCGGGGCCGTCCCGGATCGTTCTGGAACCCACCCTCACCTACGGTGACACCCTGCGCCGCATCTAGGGTCAGTCGTTTAGGGCTCCGTTGCCTCGTCACGGACGGACCGGATCGCGGCTGTCCCGCCCCGCACCATTTGAGAGACCTGAAGGAGGGCTGGCCATGAAAACCGGCTTCAGCGGGCTCCGCAATGTCGGTACGAATGGACCCCCGACCGGACCGCCTGAGACGTCCGTTTCGGACGCCGAAAACCCATCCGAATCTTTACCCTCGATTAACTTAACGGTGTCAGGGTCCGACGCACTGGGCCGTTAACCATGGCACGCGGTTTGAATTGAAAAATCGCCGCTCATGTGGCTTTGTAGGGCGGGGTTTTGTTGTGGGTAGAGTAGATGCTGTTTCTGGCGGGTCTGATCGGTATGGTGGCGGTAAGCACCGCTGCAGTTTGGGGACTTGATGACGTCTCCGTCAACAATGCGCGCGACGATGTCGATTCGCCCGGCGACACCGAACAACTCGACAGCGGTGGCACCGGCACCTCGCTTCTCGACATCGCGTCCGAACCCGAAATTCCTACTCAACCCGACGACCCCGAGGGCGACGACTATGGCCTCGCACGCGGCACCACCGCTGCCGACATTATCCCCGGCACCGCCATCACGAGTTTCTCGATGGCCTTGGCGGCGACGATACGATCCAGGCAGGCGACGGCGACGACATCGCGCGCGGCGGTGAAGGGGAGGACGTGGTTGCCGGCGACCGCGGCAACGACACCCTGCATGGCGAGGCCGGGAACGATTTCGTCGCAGGCGGCGATGGCAATGACAGTGTCCTGGGCCATGACGGCGACGACCTGCTCGATGGCGGCAACGGCGACGACAGCCTTCTGGGCGGCGAGGGCGCCGACACGCTGACGGGCGGGGCCGGCGACGACGCGCTGCACGGCTATCTCGACGACGACACGCTCGATGGCGGGGCCGGGGCCGACACGCTCTTCGGCGGCGACGGCAACGACCAGCTGACTGGAATCGCGCCCGAGGGCACGCCCCCGAAGACGACCGGGATTACCTCAACGGCGGGGCCGGGGACGATCGGATTTCCCTGGGCGCGGGCGACATCGCCACCGGCGGCACCGGCGCCGACGGTTTCATCCTTCGCGACTGGCCCGACGCGGGGCACCAGGGCCGGATCGTCGATTTCAACACCGCCGAAGACAGTCTCGTCGTGCTCTACGACGGCACCGGCAATGCCGCGCCCGACGTCACGGTCGAGAACGATCGCGAAATATCCGACCTGCATCGCATCCTTCTGGACGGCGCCGTGGTGGCCGAGGTGACCAGCGCCACCGCCCTGACGCTGGCGCATATCTCCCTGATCCCACAGACCTAAGACTGATCCCCGGCGCCGGGTCGCCATGGCAAATCCCCCTTTCCAAACGCCCGAGAATCTCCTATACGCCCGCATCTGCCGCTGAAACGGCAGGTATCTCCACAGGACCTTGCTGGACGACATCCCGGCTCGTGCCCTTCACCCTTCAACCAAAGGAGACCCCGATGTCGATCACTGTCGAAGAAAAGGCCAAGGTGCTGAAAGATTTCGCGACCAAGGAAGGCGACACCGGCTCGCCCGAAGTTCAAGTTGCAATCCTCACCTCGCGCATTTCCACCCTGACCGAGCACTTCAAGACCCACAAGAAGGACAACCACGGCCGCCGTGGCCTTCTGAAAATGGTCGCCCAGCGCCGCAAGCTGCTGGACTACCTCAAGGGCAAGGACGAAGCGCGATACCAGGACCTGATCAAGCGTCTCGGCATCCGCCGCTAAACGCCCCGATCAACCGGAATTCACGACGAATGCCCGCTCCGACGAGCGGGCATTTTTTTGTCTGGATCCGACCGGCGGCGTCAGGCCTCTACATGGTCAGGTCCGGCACCCCCGGCGCCCCGTTAGAGACTTCAGGCCGCGCTTTCGCGGCGTACATCCGCATGTCCGCGCAGGCCATCAACGCCTCGAAATCGCTGCCGTCCTCCGGGGCCACGGCCACCCCAACGGAAAGGCCGACCGCAACCGCCTCCGCGTCTCCGACGCCAAAGTGTCGCGCAAAGGACCGCTCCACCGCCTGCGCACTCATTTCCGCCTCGTCGCGCCCGGCCGCGGGCAGCCATGCCGCAAACTCGTCCCCTCCGATCCGCCCGCAGATGCCGTTCACCTCGAAAACCTCGCGCAACCGCAGCGCGGCCTGCTGCAACACGCTGTCCCCCGCGCCGTGGCCCAGCCGGTCGTTCACAGCCTTGAAATCATCGAGGTCGCAGAAAAGCACCGCGCCACTTGCGCGACGCAGCCCGTTGCGCACCGCCTCCTCGAAGGCGCGCCGGTTCAGCAGCCCGGTCACAGGATCAATCCGGCCCAGCTCGCGCAGCTTTCGCGCTTCGCGGCGCAGGTCCGCCTGCCTCCGCAGACTGAGTTGCAGCGCACCGTCTTGCGTCTTCACCAACTCGCGCGCTTTCAGGAACTTGCTGACCATACCCTTGTTCTGGTCTTCCAGCATCAGGATCAGCCGATCCTGCGCCGGACAGGCCCGGTCCAGCCGCTTGAGCTTGAACAAGGCCGTGGTAGATCCGTCGCGAAAAAGCCGCAGGAATGACGTGCCCGTGGTGCGCAACACGCGCCTCAGCTCCGCCACGACCTGCTCGCGCGGTGCCTCGGCCAGTTCGACGATCCCGCCGGCCCGGCCCGTGCCATAGCGATCCCGCGCCGGGCGGTTGTCCAGCACGATGGCGCCCGTCCCGTCCACCACCATCGCCGCCTGCGACAGGGCGTTCAGCGCGATTTCGATCCCCGCAAGCCTCGGATCGCCCATCACTTGAAGAACTCTACACCATCGCCTTTCCGGTCATCGACCAGCCGGACCCGCACGCGACAGCGACCATGCGCCATCGCCAGGGACTCCTCGATCTTGACGCTGGCATACCCGTTGCGGTCCGCAACCACGCGGCCGAACACCATGGTCGTCATCATGCACAGCGAACTGCGTCCGGTCACCTGCACGCCGAACGGACACCGCCCGTTCGTCAGGACAATCTCGCTGTCATCGCAGGATTCGATCTCGAATGTCCCGCCCAGCCGCGCTTTCAGATCCACCAGGATGTGCCCCAGCGCCTCGGCGTCCTGCGACAACCCACCGTCCATCGCATCGGCATACTGGCGGCTGATCTCGTCGCCCAGCTCGTCCCCGACCACGCCGATAAAGGCCGACGCATCTTCCAGCCCGACGGTATCTTCCAGTGTCCCGGCCAGGGTCGCGCTCACGGTGTTGAAGAACCCGCAAGGCTCGAGGGCGACCTCGGGCGCCCGCCCCTTGTCCCGCGTCGCACCCACCGGCGACGCTGTCGTTTCCACCTGCACCAGGCTCTCGTCCAAACCGTTTACTCCGTCCACCACTCTTCTCCTTAAGACCTGTTAAGAAGCACGTAAGAGGGTCTTTCTTAAAATCGGGTAAACCGGTTCTCGGGAAGTGATTAAAAATAAACCCGGCACCTTTCGGCACCGGGTTCTTGCACTTTCAAGGCTGCGCAAAACGCGTCAGTGCAGCTTGGACTGCACCTCTCCAATCGACTGGTCGATCAGCTTGCTGTTGTCCTCCGCGGTCAGGCTCTTGGCGACCACGTCCTTGGCGGCGGCGACGGCCACGGCAATCGCCTGGTCACGCACGTCCTTCACCGCGCTGGCCTCGGCCGAGGCGATCTGCTCCTCGGCGGCCTTGATCCGGCGCTTGATGGACAGCTCGAGGTCCTTCTTGGCCTGCTCGGCGGCTTCGGCGGCTTCGGTCTTGGCATGGGCCACGATCCGGTCGGCCTGATCCTGCACTTCCTTCTGCTTGCGCTCATAGCTTGCCAGCAGGGTCTGTGCCTCCTCGCGCAGCGCGCGCGCCTCGTCCAGTTCCGACTTGATGCCGTCGGCCCGCTTGTCCAGCATCTCGCCGATCTTGCCGGGCACCTTCAGGTAGACCAGCAGCGCGATGAACAGGATGAAGGCCAGCATCACCACGAAGTCGGTGTTGCCCAGCGAAAGGAACGGGCCGGTGGCGGCCAGCGCGGGGCCAGCGGCGACCATGGCAGTCAGGGTTGCGATCAACTGTTTCATGGCGCTCACCCTTTCAGCCGCGAATTGACGGCGGACGTGACGGTCCGCCCATCGGCCTTGACGCCCATCGCGGCGACCAGTTCCTTGGCGGTGTCCTTGGCCACTTCCTTCACGCTTTCCAGGGCGTTCGCCCGGATTTCCGCAATGGCCTTCTCGCCTTCGGCGGCCTTGGCCGCGATCTCGGCATCGGCCTTCTTGGTGGCCTCTTCCAGTTCGGCGTTCATCTCCGCCTTGGCCTCGGCAATGATCTCCTGCGCCTGGGCGCGGGCATCGGCCAGGGCCTTGTTATAGGCATCCTCGGCGTCGGATGCCTTTTCCTTCAGGTCTTCCGCCGCGGCCAGGTCGTTGGTGATCGTCCCCTGCCGCTCGGCCAGCACAGCCGCAATGCGCGGCAGCGCGATGCGCGACAGGATGAAGAAGATCACGACCAGCGCAATGACCAGCCAGACGATCTGATTGCCCATCCAGTCCGGGCAAAGCTGCGGAAGGCCAATCGCACCACCGCCTGCGTCGACGCAAGCGCTGGCTGCACCTTCTCCTAGGGTATCGGTCGCCATCTGCGTTCTCCTTGTTGCGCCTGTCCCCTTGTATCAGGTTTGCCCGGTTTTGTCCGGGGTCCGCTCCAGGGGCCGCGCAAGGCTCAATGTTCGTGTCGTGTCGCCAAGCCCGAAGACCGGACGCGGCAAAGGGCCGGCGGGAGGCCCCTCACGGACGCCGGGGGACAGGCATCTCGCCTCTCACCCCGACCCGTAAGGATCAAACCCGTCTGGCTCAGACGGCGAACATCAGCAGAAGCGCGACGAGGAACGAGAAGATCCCCAGCGCTTCCGCGAACGCGATACCGATGAACATGGTCGCGGTCTGGCCACCGGCGGCCGAGGGGTTGCGCAGGGCACCGGCCAGGTAGTTGCCGACCACGTTGCCCACACCGACGGCCGCGCCGCCCATGCCGACAGACGCCAGGCCCGCGCCGATGAATTGACCCATTTGTGCGATATCGCCTTCCATGTCTTTTCTCCTTACGATGGAATTCAGTGATCTGTTGTTCGAGTGATGCGACGCACGCGCCGCGTAGGGTGGGCGGAAGCCCACGCGTTTCCTAATGATGCGGGTGCAGCGCGTCCTTGAGGTACACGCAGGTCAGGATGGTGAACACGTAGGCCTGGATGAACGACACCAGCACCTCCAGGCCATAGACCGCGGTGATCGCCAGGATCGACAGCGGTGTGACCACAAGGCCCACCCCGGTCGAGATCAGCACCAGCGGCGCAAAGGCGGCGAACACCTTCATCACGGCGTGCCCCGCCATCATGTTGCCGGCAAGACGGATCGAGTGGCTGACCGGACGCACGAAATAGGAAATCACCTCGATCAGCGCCAGGATCGGCCGCAGCACCAGCGGCGCCGAGCTGATCCAGAACAGGCTCAGAAAGCTCGCGCCGTTCTTGACGAAGCCCAGCACGGTCACGCCGATGAACACCATCATCGCCATCACCGCCGTCACGCCGATATGGCTTGTCGAGGTGAACGCCCCGGGGATGAGGCCCAGGAAGTTCGCGAAGACGATGAACATGAACAGTGTCATGATATAGGGGAAGTACGGCAGCGCCTCCTTGCCCGCCACGTCCTCGACCATCTTGCGGATAAAGCCATAGGCCAGCTCCGCGATCGACTGGATGCGGCCCGGAATGACTGACCTTGCGGACGTGCCCAGCACCATCAGCGCAAAGATCGCCAGTACCGTCAGCGCCATCCACAGCGTCGCGTTGGTGATCGTGAACAGCCCCACCGGGCCGTCACCGGTCAGCGGCTTGATGATGAACTGATCCATCGGGTGGAAAACCAGCCCTTCGCTTTCGCCCTGCGCTTCAGTGGCCATCTGTCATCCTCTTGTCGTCACCCTCGCGGGCTCGCTCTGCGTCCAGCGTTTCCGCCGCATTCTTCAGCTGGATCTCGTTGGCGCTGCGCATCATCGTCTTGATGCCCGCCGCAAGGCCCAGTAATGTAAACAGCACAAGGAAGATCGGGATCGTCCCGAACAGGTAATCCAACCCGTACCCCATGCCAAAGCCGATCCCCAGACCGGCCACAAGTTCTATCACCATCCGCCAGGCCAGCTGTGCCTGGGAATAGTGGTTCTCCATGTGGGGCTTCGGCGCATCCACGCCTTTCAGCGCGTTGATCCTGTCTTCAAGCCGCCTCAGCCGCTCTTGTCGGTCAGGATCGTCCACCTTGTTCCCTCCGAAACCGTTGCGCTGTTGCTATGCCGCACCCGGCTCCGAGTCAAGCGCGAGGCAGCGCCCTTCAACCCCTTGATAAATCTAGCACTTATCAGACTGCGCCGCTCCGCCGCAGCCATCTTAGGGCGTCATGAATCGGATTTCGCATATTCAACCAAGCGGTTGAGATTGCGCGCGCCACCCGGTTTTCACTGTTCCTCAAATACTCAAATCCTGCCGCCAGTCCTAAAGCTCCAGCCAAGCCACCTCGGCACCCCACCGCGCCAGAAGCGCCTCTAGATCCGCAGGCCGGATCGCCACCGTCCGGTCGTTCACCAGTGGATGCGCATGGACAAGCCCTGCCTCCCGCACCGTTGCGTCCATCCACAGCTGCACGCCGGCCTCCGCCCCGTTGACCATCGCCAGCGGGCTGACCGCACCGGGCCGCACGCCCAGAAACTCCATCAACCGCTCCGCCGAGCCGAAGGACAGCCCCGCAACGCCCATCTGCGCGCCCAGCGCCTTCAGGTCCACCTCCCGATCCTGCTCCAGCACCACCAGGTGGTTCCGCTTCTTGCGGTCCCTAAGGTAGAAATTCTTGATGTCGATCCGTCCGTCGCCTGCCGGAACGGCTCCACCCTGCACCGTCTTGGCGTCCTCGACCGTGCGCAGAGGGATATGCTCGTAATACTCGAATTCCACGCCAGCCGCGCGCATCCGCATCAGCAGATCATCGGACCTCACGGGCAGCCCGTCCTGAAAGGCGGAAGAGGCATCGACCATGTCCAAAGGCTCCTTGACCGGAAAGGCGGCTGTTCCGCCGGGTCATCCTTCTCGAAGAACGGCTTAAGCCTGTCAACCGCCTCCGCCGTCTTGCAAGGCGCCACCGTATTGACTCGGCTCCCGCAAAGGCCTATCAGCCGGCACAACATCACGGAAGACAGTGCTCTTCCGGTCCCATGGGCGCAGCCCGGGATCGCCCCCCACCAGCGAGTGTCGCCCGTGGGGGCGCTTCTCGTTCGAATGCCGTGGGGGCGTTTATCGTTTGAACCGTCATCCCTATGTTGGGGCGACATGACAGAAACCGGCGAAGGAGGCCGAGGCATGTTTGAAAATCTTTCCGAACGTCTCTCCGGCGTCTTCGACCGGCTGACGAAACAGGGCGCGCTTTCCGAAGAGGACGTCAAGACCGCCCTGCGCGAGGTCCGCGTCGCCCTGCTCGAGGCCGACGTCTCGCTGCCCGTCGCGCGCGACTTCGTCAAACGCGTGCAGGACCAGGCCACCGGCCAGGCCGTCACCCGCTCGGTCACCCCCGGCCAGCAGGTCGTCAAGATCGTCCACGACGCGCTGGTCGACACGCTCACCGGCTCCGAAGACCCCGGCGCGCTGAAGATCGACAACCCGCCCGCGCCGATCCTCATGGTCGGCCTTCAGGGCTCGGGTAAAACGACCACCACCGCCAAGCTCGCCAAGCGCCTCAAGGACCGCGAGGGCAAGCGCGTGCTCATGGCCTCGCTCGACGTCAACCGCCCCGCGGCCATGGAACAGCTCGAAATCCTCGGCCGCCAGATCGGCGTCGACACCCTGCCCATCGTCAAGGGCGAGGATCCCGTCACCATCGCCAAACGCGCCAAGACGCAGGCGGGCCTTGGGGGCTACGACGTCTACATGCTCGACACCGCTGGTCGCCTGCATATCGACCAGGAACTCATCGCCCAGGCCGCAGCGGTCCGCGACGTCGCCAACCCGCGCGAGACGCTTCTGGTCGTCGATGGCCTGACGGGGCAAGACGCCGTCAACGTCGCCACCGAGTTTGACGACAAGATCGGCGTCTCCGGCGTGGTCCTCACCCGGATGGACGGCGACGGCCGCGGTGGTGCCGCGCTTTCGATGCGCGCCGTCACCGGCAAGCCCATCCGCTTCGTCGGCTTGGGCGAAAAGATGGACGCCATCGAGACCTTCGAGCCCGAGCGCATCGCCGGCCGCATCCTCGGCATGGGCGACATCGTCTCCCTCGTCGAGAAGGCGCAGCAAACCATCGAGGCCGAACAGGCCGAAAAGATGATGCGCCGCTTCCAGAAGGGTCAGTTCAACATGAACGACCTCAAGATGCAGCTCGAGCAGATGCAGAAGATGGGCGGCATGGAAGGCGTGATGGGCATGATGCCCGGCATGGGCAAGATGGCCAAGCAGATGGAAGGCGCCGGCATCGACGATAAGGTCATCACCCACCAGATCGCGCTGGTCAACTCCATGACCAAGAAGGAACGCGCCAACCCCAAGCTGCTGCAAGCCTCCCGCAAGAAACGCATCGCGCAGGGCGCGGGGCTGGAAGTCTCCGAGCTCAACAAGCTTCTGAAGATGCAGCGCCAGATGGGCGACATGATGAAGAAGATGGGCAAGGGCGGCATGCTGAAACAGGCCATGAAGGGCATGTTCGGCGGCAAGGGCCAGCCCTCGCCCGAGGACATGGCCCAGGGCATGGACCCCAAGGCGCTCGAAAAAGCCGCCAGGCAGATGGGCAAGGGCATGCCCGGCGGCGGCTTTCCCGGCATGGGTGGCGGCGGCGGGCTGCCCCCCGGCCTCTCCGGCTTCGGGAAAAAGAAATAATCCCATGGCTTTTTCTTGCCCCAAATACTCAATCCGGCCCCTGCCGCACACGCCCCGGCCCGCCCCGGCGCGTCGCGGTGAAGCTGCGTGTAAAAGAGCCGCGCGGCAGCGCGTCCTTTTGGCAGGTGCCGCATGACCCTCCGCCTCGACATCCCCCGGATCGAGACCGACCGTCTCGTCCTGCGCGGGCCGGAAGCCGGCGATTTCGAACCGCTGGCCGGCTTCCTGCTGGACCGCGAACGGTCGTGGGGCTTCGGCACGGAAAAAAACATGTCCCGCGCCTGGCGCTGGTTCGCCATGTCCATCGGCCACTGGGCGCTGCACGGCTTCGGCTATTTCACCATGGAGTGGAAAGAGACCGGCCAGCCCTGCGGCATCACCGGAATCTGGGCGCCCGAAGGCTGGCCCGAGCCGGAACTCGGCTGGGTCGTCTATGACGGCTACGAGGGCCGCGGCATCGCCTATGAGGGCGCCGAACGCGCCCGCCGCTGGGCCTATCAGGATCTCGGCCTGACCACGCTGACCTCCAACATCGTGCCCGGCAACACCCGGTCGATCGCCCTGGCCGAACGCCTCGGCGCGTATTACGAGAAGACCTACGACAACGTCGAGATGGGCGAGGATTACCTCTACCGTCACCCCGGCCCGTCCGAGCTGGGCCTCGACTGCGACGCCGACGGCTCCCCCGAGGCCTACGCATGAAGATCACCGTCGACATCCCCGTGCTCGAGACCGAGGACCTGATCCTGCGCGGCTATGACGAGGCCGATTTCGAGGCCTTCGCCGCCTTCGGCACGTCTCCTCGCGCGTGCTATGTCGGCGGGCCGCACACCCGTTGGGACAGTTGGCGCGCCTTCATGGCCGGTATCGGCCACTGGGCCCTGCGCGGCTACGGCATGTGGATCGTCGAACACCGCGAGTCCCAAACCGTCGCCGGCCGCGTCGGCATGATCCTGAACGACGGCTGGGACGAGCCCGAGTTGGGCTGGCACATCTACGACGGGTTCGAAGGCAAGGGATACGCCTACCAAGCCGCTCTCGCCGCCCGCGACCACGCCGCACGCCATTTCGGCCTCGACGGCGTCATCTCCTATATCGACGCCACCAACACCCGCTCGCTCCGCCTTGCAGACCGCCTCGGCGCGACGCACGAGCGGGACGGCACCGTTGTCGGCACCCCCTGCCAGGTCTGGCGCCACCCCAGGATCGGGGAGGCCGCGGCATGACCCGTTCCATTTCCCAACCGTGCGAAAAGGCGCCCACCCCGAAAGCGATGGCACAAGCCGCCGCGATCGGCGCAGTCCTTCCCGTGCTGACCACCGAACGACTGACCCTGCGCGCCCCCAACCTGTCGGATTTCGAGGCCTACGCCGCCATCGTCTGCGGACCGCGCGGCGTGGGTCTTGGTGGCCCCATGCCCCGTGACGACGCGTGGTACGACTTTGCCTCGATGGTGGGCAACTGGCTCTTGCGGGGACACGGCCTGTGGTCGGTCGAGGAAACCGCCTCGCGCACGCATCTGGGCTTCGTCGTGATCGGGTTCGAGCCGGGCGACCCGCATCACGAACTGGGCTACATGTTCAACGACATCGCCGAAGGCAAGGGCTTCGCCGCCGAGGCCGCCCGCGCGGCACGCGATTACGCGCAGTCGACGCTGAACGTGCCCGTGCTCGACAGCTACATTTCTGCCGGGAACCACCGGTCCATCGCCCTGGCGAAACGTCTCGGCGCACAGTATGTCGGCGATATCTCCGATCCGGAAGATGACGCGCCGTCCTGCATCTACCGCTATCCGAATCCGGCGGAGGCCTGACATGGGACACCGCGACATCCCCGTGCTGGAAACCCGGCGCCTCGTCCTGCGCGGCCCCGAGGCGACGGATTACCCCGATTTCAAGGCGACTTTCGCCTCGTATCGCTCGCGCTTCATGGGCGGACCGCTCAATCCCTACGAGGCGTGGATGCTCTACGCCGCCGAGATCGGCCACTGGGAAATCCGCGGCTTCGGCATGTGGATGATCCACCTGCGCGACACCGGCGAGACGGTGGGCATGGCCGGCGGCTGGTTCCCCGCCAAGTGGCCGGAACGCGAAATCGCCTGGATCATCTGGCCCGACAGGGCCGGAAAGGGCTTTGCGCTCGAGGCCACGCACAAGGTCCGCGACCACCTCTTTTCCGCCGCCAACTGGGACGGCGCGGTCAGCTATATCGACCCCAAGAACCTCGATTCCATTCGCCTCGCCGAACGGCTGGGCTGCACCAAGGACCACGAGGCGCCCAGCATCGACGGCTCCGATGCGGTCTACCGCCACCCGTCGCCCGCCACCCTGAAATCCGGCCAGATCCGCGACGGGATCGAGCTGGAAATCGGCCACTACAGCGACCCGCTCTTCAAACCGAAGGGGATGCCCATTGACTGACGCAACCACCTCCCGCGCCGCGGCCCTTCTGAAAGGGCACCGCGAAAGCATCGACCGGCTCGATGCCATCCTCGTCTACACCCTGGGCGAGCGGTTCAAGCACACCCAGGCCGTGGGTGCGCTCAAGGCCGAACACGACCTTCCCCCGTCCGATCCCGCCCGCGAGGCGCAACAGATCGCACGGCTCGAAGAGCTGGCGCACCGCGCCGACCTCGATCCGGAATTCGCCAAGAAATTCCTCAACTTCATCATCGCTGAAGTCATTCAGCACCACAAGCAACACCAGACCTGACGCGGAACCCTCCCGCCAGACCAACCGCGGCGGACACAACCCGCCAGACCAACCGTAGGGTGGGGTTTCACCCCACCACACCAACGCCATAAAAGGAGAACACCAATGGCCATGAAAATCCGCCTTGCCCGTGGTGGCAGCAAGAAACGCCCCCACTACTCGATCGTCGCCGCCGACAGCCGCATGCCGCGCGACGGCCGCTTCATCGAGAAGCTGGGCACCTACAACCCGCTCCTGCCCAAGGACAGCGAAGACCGCGTCAAGATGAACATGGAGCGCGTGCAGCACTGGCTCGACCAGGGCGCCCAGCCCTCCGACCGCATCTCGCGCTTCCTTGAAGCCGCCGGCGTGCTGGAGAAGAAAGAGCGCGCCAACATGAAGAAGGCCGAGCCGGGCCAGAAAGCCAAGGACCGCGCCGAGGAGAAAGCCGCAAAGGCCGCCGAAGCGGCCGAAGCCGCCAACGCCCCCGCCGAGGAAGCCCCGGCCGAAGAGGCCCCCGCCGCGGAAGAAACCAGCGAAAGCTGATCCATATCCGCCGCTTTCGGCACCATGATCTTCGTGCCGCCCCTCGCTTTGCCGGGGCGGCACGCACCATGTTCGCTTTCGGGACAGTCCCCATGTTCGGCCTCATTCGCCTTGTCGTTCTCAGTTCGATGACCTTCGTCGCGGGCGTGTTCTACGAACGTCACAACGTGTCCGAGACCTGCAAGGCCCAGGGCGGGCTTTTCAGCAAGGGTCTCTGCACGATCGCAGAGGCGCGCCAATGACCGACCATATCTGCATAGGCGCCGTCGCCGGCGCGTTCGGCGTCCGGGGCGAGCTGCGCCTCAAGTCCTTCACCGCCACGCCCGAGGATATCGCCACCTACGGCCCCGTCACCTCCGAGGATGGCAGCCAGAGCTTTTCCATCACCCTGACCGGCCAGGCCACCAAGGGCGCCCTGATCGCACGTCTCTCCGGCGTCGCCACCAAGGAACAGGCCGACGCCCTGCGCGGCCTGCGCCTGTTCGTCGAGCGTGACCGCCTGCCCGCGCTGCCCGACGACGAATACTACCACGCCGACCTCATCGGGCTGGAGGTATTCGACACCGGCGGCACCCTTCTGGGCCGGGTCAAATCGGTCCAGAACCACGGCGCGTCCGACATCCTCGAAATTCACGGGCCGGGGCTCAAGGCCACCGTCCTGCTGCCCTTCACGGTCGAGGCCGTGCCCACCGTCGACCTCGCCTCGGGCCGGATCGTCGCCGACCCGCCAGAGGGCCTGTTCTGAGCATGCCGCGAATCCTGCTGCATCCGGGCTTTCACAAGACCGGCACCTCTTCCCTGCAACGCGGCGCTGCCGAACTTCAGCAGGCCCTGCGCCCCCACCTGCGGCTTATGTTCACCCACGATCTGCTTGACGCCACCCGCATGGCCAAACGCTTCTCGGCCTATGGCGACCAGACCGACCTGCACCGCTTTGCCGAAGGCTTCACCGCCGCCGTCCGCGCTGCCGACCCGGAGGATCCCCGCGCCCTGATGATTACCTCCGAGGATCTCTGCGGCTATATCCCCGGCAATCACGGCGTCACCACCTACGCCGCCGCGGCCCCCTGATGAACGTCGCCACCGCCGTTCTTGCCGCCCATTTCGGCCCCGACGCGTCGCTCGGCGTGCTGTTCACAACCCGCAGCCCCCGCGACTGGCAGCGCAGCGTCTGGTGGCAAAACCTGCGCGCCCTGCGCCTGACCGAGGATTTCGAGACCTACCGCGCCCACCTGTCCAGCGCCGCCGACCTCGACACCATCGTCGACAGCGTCGACAAACGCATCCGCCACCGCGCCACCGTGCTCGACGCGCCGATCGAAGAGTGCGGCACGGACCCGCTCGGCCCCCTCGGCATCGCCCTCGACCATCTGGACGTGCCCCGCGACAGCCTTGCGCGCCTTCCCGCCCATAACGTCCAGCCCGACGGCGCCGCCGAGGAACTGCTGGCGCTCAACCGATCCGCCCTGTCCGACACGGACCTGGCCGAGGCCAAGCGCGCCGTTCTCAAACGCTACCGGGCCGCCGGGGCCACGCGCCAGACGCCGGCCACGCCCGCTTGACGCCGCCCGGGTTTGCACCGCACATAGCCCCATGTCCGACACCGCCTCGAAATCCCACGGCCGCAAATCGATCACCGCGTCGCTCAAACCGCGCAGTCTGATGGACGGCCCCGAACGCCTCGCCCGCGCGTGGTCGGCGCAGGTCATCACCCTCTTGCCCGACGCCTTTCCCGGCATCCTCGGCCACAGCCTCACCGGCAAGGCGCTGAAGGACGGCCTCTGGCAACTCGACGCGGTCGACCTGCGTGGTTTCGGCGAGGGCAAGCACCGCAACGTCGACGACACCCCCGCCGGTGGCGGTGCCGGCATGGTCCTGCGGGCCGACGTGATGGGCCGCGCGCTCGACCACGCCCTGCCGCGCGCGCCCAAAGGCGCGCCGCTGGTCTATCTCAGCCCGCGCGGCACGCCCTTCACCCAAGGCATGGCCCGCCACTGGGCCACCCGCCCCGGCGTGACGATGATCTGCGGCCGTTTCGAAGGGCTCGACCAGCGCGTCATCGACCATTACGACATCCAGGAGGTCTCGCTGGGCGATTTCGTCCTCACCGGCGGCGACCTCGCCGCGCAGGCCATGATCGACGCGACCGTCCGCCTTCTGCCCGGCGTGCTCGGCAACGAAAGCTCGACAGAGGAAGAAAGCTTCTCGGACGGCCTTTTGGAACATCCCCAATACACACGTCCCGCCGAATGGCAGGGGCGCAAGATCCCCGATGTGCTGATGTCCGGCCACCACGGCGAGATCGCCAAGTGGCGGCGCGCCATGTCCGAGGAACTGACAAAGGTTCGGCGCCCTGACCTTTGGGCCAACTTTCTCAAGCGCGACGACTGACCCTTGCGCCTGCGGAATTTGCGCAAATTCCGCGATAGAAAATACGTATTTTCTATCCCGTTTTCTGCGCAGAAAACGGTCCCGCCCCGCGCGCAACACTACTCTTGATCGACACACGGTTTGCCCCTATACACCGCCCGTCCGGGGCTCGACCGAGTCGTCCGGACCTGTTTGTTTGGCAAAAGGGCCTGCTTTCTTCGGCACCCACCCGCCCGGCACGCAGCGCAGAGACAAAAGACATGACGACCTGACCTCCGGCGGGCACTTGCACGTGGACCCGATAGAAGACCAGGAGCTCTCAAGGCCGCGCATCACCTTTGCGGGACAACCGCAAGCAACCTAAGGAGTGGATCAGATGGACCTGATCGCTGAAATCGAGGCGGAACAAATCGCCGAACTGGGGAAGACCATCCCCGACTTCAAGGCCGGCGACACCGTGCGCGTCGGCTTCAAGGTGACCGAGGGCACCCGCAGCCGTGTGCAGATGTTCGAAGGCGTCTGCATCAGCCGCAAGAACGGCGAAGGCATCGCCGGCTCGTTCACCGTACGCAAGATTTCCTTCGGTGAAGGCGTGGAACGGGTGTTCCCGCTCTACTCGACCAACATCGACAGCATCGAGGTGGTGCGCCGTGGCCGCGTCCGCCGCGCCAAGCTGTATTACCTGCGCCAGCGCCGCGGCAAGTCGGCCCGGATCGCAGAGGTTTCCAACTACAAGCCCAAGTCGGGCGCAAACGCGTAAGGAGCGGACCAGATGAAAAAAGATCTGCACCCCGATTATCACTTCATCGACGTGAAGATGACCGACGGCACCGTCGTCCAGATGCGCTCTACCTGGGGCAAGGAAGGCGACACCCTGTCGCTCGACGTCGACCCCTCCGTGCACCCCGCCTGGACCGGCGGCGGCACCCGCCTGATGGATTCCGGCGGCCGCGTGTCGAAGTTCAAGAACAAGTACGCCGGCCTGGGCTTCTAAGCCACCCGCGTCCGCGACATCGAAAACGCCGCTCCACCCGGGGCGGCGTTTTTCGTCTTGGGGCCCGGCATGGCGCAAATGCAATATTTCCGCGCGATCGTTTCAAACCGGCTTCAACCGGACGGTCATACACCATAAAGTAGCGTCCGAACCTGCAAGGCAGTTCGCCGGATCAATAGCGGGGCAAAAGGGCACGGGCATGGCACATATCATCGTCGTCGGAAACGAAAAGGGCGGGGCGGGCAAATCCACCGTCTCGATGCACCTTGCCACGGCGCTTGCCCGAATGGGCCACAACGTCAGCGCACTCGACCTCGATCTGCGGCAAAAGACCTTTGGCCGCTACGCCCACAACCGCAGGGCCTATCTCGAAAAATCCGGGCTCGACCTGCCCGGTCCGCATTACCACGACCTGCCCGAGGTCGACGCCGACAAGCTCAAGCCCGGCGAAAACCTCTATGACCGCCGGCTTTCGGCGGCGGTGGCCGAACTCGAACCCGACAGCGACTTCATCATCATCGACTGTCCCGGCTCGCACACCCGGCTCAGCCAGGTGGCCCATTCGCTCGCCGACACGCTGGTCACGCCCCTGAACGACAGCTTCGTCGATTTCGACCTTCTCGCCCATGTGGATACCGACGGGCTGAAAATCCTCGGCCCCTCGGTCTATTCCGAGATGGTCTGGAACGCGCGGCAGTTGCGCGCGCAGGCGGGACTGAAGCCGATCGACTGGGTCGTCGTGCGCAACCGGCTGGGCGCACAGCAGATGGTGAACAAGGAAAAGATGGGCGCGGCACTGGAAAACCTCGCCAAGCGCATCGGTTTTCGCACCGCGCCGGGCTTCAACGAACGCGTCATCTTCCGCGAGCTTTTCCCGCGCGGTCTGACCCTTCTGGACCTCAAGGATATCGGCGTGAAGGGCCTGAACATATCCAACGTCGCCGCCCGTCAGGAATTGCGCGACCTGGTCAAGGCCCTGAACCTGCCCGGCGTGACGGTCGACTTCTGACGGCGCACCGCTCGGGCGCCGGATTTAGAGTATTCAGGGCAAGAAAAAGCAGCGCGACCTCACCGCCAGCTTCGAGCCCAATGCAAACTCTTCCCGGATACTGTCGCAGTTTGGATCAGGCGTTTTCACCGCGTTCGAGGCGCCGTCGTATTGCGTCGAGATGGGTCCGCGCCTGTGTCGGAGAGACCCCGTATCCATAGGGCTCCCCCTCTTCGACCCCCCACGGCACCAATACGTCGAACGTCACATCCATCAGCAACGAGAGGCTTTCGATATAGGCCGCGCGGTCGCTGTCGCCCAGCAACACGGCCTTCCATTCACCGCCCTGAACCCAGATCGAGTCTCCCGGAAACAGCAGACGTTGCTCGCCGCTGTCCCACAGAAACGCAGTTGTGCCAGGCGTGTGGCCGGGGGTCGGAATGATTTCAAGATCGTCACCAAGCCTCTGCCGGTCCGAAAACGTGCCTGCAAGTGGCATATCGGTCCGGTCTTCGTCCTCTGCGTGGACATAGGCAGGCGCCTCCAGATCCGGGGCGCCGAACATTGCTTCGTGCTGGTGGTTCAGCAGCAGCCGTTCGATCGGGCCAAGGGCGCGGATATCCTGCGCCGCCGCGTCGATGCCCGGTGAATTGTAGAGGATAACGTTGCCTTGCGGTCGCTCCAGCACGAAGGATCGCACCACCACACCTTTCAGGAACGGGAGGGGCGCGACCGGCGTTCCATGCAGGCCCGGGATCGTCGATTGCAGGCCAGTGTTGCCATCGAAGTGCAGATTGTCGGGCATGGGGCATGTCCTTCCCTGGCGTTACAAGTCCAACCCCGAAAGAAACCTTTTTGTTTCATGACGCGCGCGCCCGAGCTTTTTCTTGCTGAAAATACTCGAATGCCCGGCATCGGCCACGGGAACTACGCTTGCAGCGCTCAGCCTTCCCGGCGCACATGCGACCCGTCGCCCAGGATCACCTCATCCATCGGCACGTCCCAGGGCTGGGGAAAGATCGTCTGCAAGGGGCAGAAATCGTGGCCCACACCGATCACCCTTGGCCGCGGCGTCAGCCCCGCCAGCGTCATGTCGTAATACCCGCCGCCATTACCCAGCCTGTAACAGCCGTCATCGACCCCTAGCAGCGGCACAATGACGATATCCGGCGCGACCGCCTGCGCCTCGGCCGGGACGGGTATGTTCCAGATGCCGCGCGTCATCTTCGCGCCGGACCGCCAAAGATGGAACGCCACAGCACGGCCCTTTTCCACCACCACCGGCAATGCCACCTGCGCCCCCGCCGCGCTGGCCCGGCGGAGCCACGGCCGCAGGTCCAGCTCGCCACGGATCGGCCAGTAGCCGGCAATCACCTTGCCCGCCACGTCCCCCAGAACGCGGTCAATCGTGGTCATCACCGCCGCCGCCTGCCCGGCCAGCTCGTCCTGGGACATCTCCTTGCGCAGGGCATAGAGCCGGGCGCGATCACTTTTGCGAAACCGTGCCACGTCGGCCCGCGTTTGCGCATCCACGACATGGCCGCCCACCACGTCCTGCGCGAAACAGGGGGCCTCCCCACCCGGATCGTCCTCCGCGCCACTCATCGCCGCCGCCTGAGCGCCACCATGTTCGACACCAGCAGCGCCCCGATCACCACCGCGCCCCCCACGATGGCCCAGCGCCCCGGGTCCTCGCCCACCACGGCCCACACGAGCAGCGGCGCCAGCACCGATTCCAGCAGGATCAGCAGCGACACTTCCGCCGAGCTGATATAGCGCGGCCCCAATGTCAGAAAGCACGTGGCGACCGCGATGAACGCCCCGTGCAGCGCAAACAAATGCCATTGCGCCGCCACCGGCACCCAGGGCGACACGAAAGGCAGCACCACCAGCCCCGCCCCGATATAGGCCACCGGAATGGCCGGGATCATCGAGACGTCCTTCAATTGCCGCACCGCCGTCAGGGCCCCCGCGTAAGAGGCGCAGACGACCACCGCCCACACGTCGCCCTTCCAGCTGGCGATCTCGTTCTCGCCCGACCCATAGGCGATGATCGCCAGCCCCGCGAACACCCCCAGCATGGTCAGCACCATGCGCGCGCTGATCCCCTCGCCCAAAAACACCTTGCCGAAAATGGCTGCAAAAACCGGCATCGAGGCGAAGATGAACACCACGTTCGCCACGCTGGTCTGCGTCACCGCCAGCACGAAGCCGGGCGCGGTCGAGCCCATCAGCACGATATAGATCACCCCCGGCCAGCCGGTGCTGAGCGCGGCACGGGTCGACCCGCGCGGCATGAAGGCCAGCACGCCCACCAGGATGAACACCCCGGCAGTGATCCCGCGCCAGAAGGCCACGACCAGCGGCTCTGCCTCGATCAGCCGCACGAAGAGGGAGTCGGGCACCACGAACAACACGCCCAGCGTGGTCAGCAGCAGCCCTTTGAGATGCGCATTCATGGCGCGAAATTGCCTGGAATTTGATCAGAAAGTAAAGACCGTTGGCGCGGATTCAGTCACGGATGCGCCGCAGGTTCTCCGCGCCGCCTGGGCCACAACCCGGTTGCCCTGATGCCCGACACGCCACTCGCGACCCGCGCCTTGCCCAAGGGTCTAGGCGGCGCTCTGTCCTTCCCGCGGCGGACGCACGCCCGCGGGGCAGGCCGCGAGCACATGGTCGATCAGCGTCTGTTTCGACAGCGGCTTCGACAGGTAATGGTCGATCCCGATCGACAGGATATCGTCCTCGTCGCCTTCCATGGCGTGGGCGGTCATGGCCACGATGGGCACACGCGCGCCGCTCTCCGCCTCGATCTGCCGGATCGCGCGGGCCGCCTCCTTGCCGTCCATCTCGGGCATCGAGATATCCATGAACACGATGTCGGGCCGAAACGAGCGGTAGAAGGCCACCGCCTCCTCGCCGTTCACCGCGAATTTCAGGTCGATATCCATTGCCTTCACCATCTTGGAAAACACCAGCCGGTTGGTCTTGTTGTCCTCCGCCGCCAGCACCCGCATCACCCTTTGCGTCGCGGCGTGCGACGGCGGCGCGTCCGCCAAGCCAACCCTCAGGCCCGGCATCCGCGCCAAAGCCGCAAACAACGCGTTGCGCGGGAACGGCTTTTGCAGCACCGCATCGACGAACCGCCGGCCCGGGTCCTGATCGACGCTGCCGATATTGCCGCTCAGCAGCAGGACCGGCGCCGCGTGCCCGGCCTCTTTCAGGGCCTCGGCCAGCTCGATCCCGTCCATTTCGGGCATCACGTGGTCGGTGATCACAAGGCTCACCTCCGCGTCCATCGCCTCCAGCGCCCGCGCCCCGCTGTCGCAGCACACCACCGCGACCTCCAGCGCCGTGAACAACCGCTCCAGGATCGCGCGATTGAGCGCGTTGGTCTCGACGATCAGCACCTTGCGCAGCCCGTCGGGCACGCTGAAATCCTGCCCCGTCTCCGCCTCGGCAAGCGGCAGTTCCACGGCAAAGCCGAAGGTCGAGCCCTGCCCCTCGGCCGACTCCACCCAGATATCGCCGCCCATCAGCCGCACCAGCTTCTCCGAGATCGCCAGCCCCAGCCCCGTGCCCTCGAACTTGCGGTTGCTCTCGCCGTCCACCTGGTTGAACTCGCCGAAGATGTGCCCGACCTTGTCGGCCGGAATGCCGATGCCGCTGTCCTCGATCGTCACGTGCAGACGCGCCGCACCCTCCGTCTCGGCCTCCACACCCACGACCCGCACCATAACGTGGCCTTCCTCGGTAAACTTCACCGCATTGCCCAGAAGGTTCGTCATGATCTGCCGCAGCCGCCCCGGATCGCCCACGAACCGCGTCGGCAGGAACAGATCGTAATCCACCAGCAGGTCGATCCCCTTGTCCCGCGCGTTCACCTGCATCAGCATGATCAACTCGTGAATGCAGCGTTCCAGGTCGAACGGCTCTTCGTGCAGCACCAGCTTTTCGGCCTCGATCTTGGAATAATCCAGCACGTCGTTGATGATCACGAGCAGCGCCTCGCCCGAATTCTTGATCGTGTTGGCATATAGCAGCTGTTCCTCGTCCAGCTCGGTATCCGTCAACAGCTCCGCCATGCCCACCACCCCGTTCATCGGCGTGCGGATCTCGTGGCTCATGTTCGCCAGGAAGGAGGATTTCGCCCGGCTCGCCGCCTCGGCCTTGCGCCGCGCCTCTTTCAGGCGCTCCTCATAGCGGATCGTGTCGGTGATGTTCAGCGCAAGGCTGACCACGTCGCCGGTCTGACCGCGCTGGTCAATGAGCTTGATATAGGCGCCGTTCCACAGCCGGATGATTTCCGGCTCCGGCGCCACGGTCTGCCAGCGGTCCAGCATCTTCTCGCGCCACGCCGCCGGGTCCGCATCCCCGATATCGACGACGCCCTCTTCGGTCACGCATTGCAGGATCTCGACATAGCTGATCCCCGGCTTGACGTCCTCCAGCCCCTCGAACACGCCCAGCCACGCGTGGTTGGCCGCGATCATCCGGCTTTCGGCATCGAAAAAGGCGAACCCGTCCTGGATCGTCTGGATCGAATGCCACAGCCGCCGCTCGGCGATGGCGACCTTCTCGTTGGCCACGTTCAGATCGGATTTCACCCGCGCGTTCTCGTCCCGCACGGTTTGCACTTCTGCGCGGGTCTCGACGATCTCCTCGCTCAGCGCACGGGCATGGCGGCCCAGCTTGCGGTTCGCGGCCTGAAGCTCCGCCTGTTTCTGTTCCAGCAGACGTTCGGCGGCCAACCGGGCCCGCCTTTCCTCCGCCAGTTTGTTGGCAAGGCTCATGCCCCAACCTCCGCCGTTGCCGGTCATTCTCGTGCCTCAATCTCCCTTATTATGGTGAACAAGTGCTTAAATCCTGACCTGCCCCGGGCGCAGGAATCGTTGTCTTGCCGTGGGGCGCATGGCACCATGCCGCCATTCGTTGAAGGAGGGCATTATGCTCCAACGCTTTCTCGCCGCCATTGTTCTCAGCCTTTCCGCCAGCCTCGTCCCCTCCGGCGCGCTGGCCCAGGATGCCGTGCCCGAACGGCGCGAGGTCGTGACCAAGGATGTCGACTTCTTCGGTTCCGATCTCGACCCGCTTTTCGACACCACGCTCGAAGCCTGCCGCAACCTCTGCTTTTCCAACAACGCCTGCCGCGCCTACACCTTCAACACCCGCTCCAATTCCTGCTTCCCCAAAAGCGCCCTGACCGAGACCAAGCCCTACGAGGGCGCGATCTCCGCCGAGGTCTTCAATACCGATACCCGCGTCCTAGACGACGCGTCCGCCCGCACCGCCGATCTGGGCTTCCTCAATCCGGGCGATCTGAACCAGGCCCGCGACCAGGCCACCGGCATCGGCGCGCGCCATCCCGGCGGGCAATGGGACGTGCCCGCCATGGTCAACGCCGCACAGGACCGCATCGCGCAGCAGGATTACCTCAACGCCATGCGCTGGATGGGGGCCGCCGTGGCCCGCTCGGACGCCGCCGACCAATGGGCGGAATACGCCCGCCTGTCGCTGCTGATCCCGGCGCAGAACGACTCCGAGAAACGCAACTATGCGGAACGCGCCTTCCAGGCCGCGATCAACGCCTACCTGCGTGCGCCCGGCGATCCCGCGCGCATCAACGCCCTTCTGCTGATGTCGCAGGCGCTGGAGACGATGGGCCGGGGCCAGGCCACCGTGCCCACCCTGCGCCTGGCCGAATCGATCCAGCCACGCGACGACGTGATGACCGCGCTCGACGCCGCCATCGCCAAATACGGCTTCCGCATCACCGACCACCGCGCCGAAAGCGACAGCGCCCAGCCCCGCCTCTGCGCGGAATTCTCCGAACCGCTGGTCGAGGCGGGCACCGATTACACGCCCTTCGTCCGCCTGCCCGATCCCGGCCTCGTGGTCCAGCCCGACGGCAACCAGATCTGCATCGCCGGCGTCCAGCATGGCGAACGCTACCGCGTCACCTTCCGCGAGGGGCTGCCCGCCGCCAGCGGCGAGAAACTCCAGCGCGACACCGAGATCACGCTCTACGTCCGCGACCGTTCCTCGCGCGTCAGCTTTCCGGGCCGGGCCTATATCCTGCCCAAGGCCGCCGACACCGCCCTGCCGATCGAGACCGTCAACCTCGACGAGGTCGAGCTGCTCCTGCGCCGCGTCTCCGACCGCAATCTTCTCCGCACCATGCAGCAGGATTTCTTCGGTCGCCCGTTCAGCCAGTACCAGGAACGCGAGTTCGGCAACGAGATCGCCGAGGAGGTCTGGACCGGCACCGGCGAGGTGCAGAACACCCTGAACCGGACCATGACCACCCGCCTGCCGCTGGGCGATGTGCTGGCCGACGAGGCCCCCGGCATCTACGCGCTGACCGCCACCATCCCCGGCGCCGATCCCTTCGACAATCCCGGCGCCACGCAATGGTTCGTGCTGACCGACCTGGGCCTGACCACGTTCAAGGGCAATGACGGTCTGCACGTTTTCGTGCGTGGTCTGGCCGATGCGCAGGCGCAATCCGGCGTCGAGCTCTCGCTGCTGTCGCGCTCCAACAGCGTGCTGGGCACGGCCACGACCGATGACCAGGGCCACGCGCTCTTTGCCCCCGGCCTGACACGCGGCACCTCCGGCGCGGCCCCCGCGATGATCCTCGCCAACGCGGGCGACGACGACATGGCCTTCCTGTCGCTCACCGACCCCGCCTTCGACCTTTCGGATCGCGGCGTCGAGGGCCGCCCGCCCGCGCCGCCCATCGACGTCTTCCTCGCCACCGACCGCGGCGCCTATCGCCCGGGCGAGGTGATCCACGCGACGGCCCTCGCGCGCGACAACGTGGCCGAGGCGATCCCCGGCCTGCCCCTCACCGCCATCCTGCGCCGCCCCGACGGCGTGGAATACTCCCGCCAGTTGTCCGGCGATGACGACGCGGGCGGCCACGTCTTCACCCTGCCGGTCGGTGCGAGTGTCCCCACCGGCAGCTGGACGCTCGACATCCTGTCCGCCCCCGAGGACGACCCGCTGGTCAGCCGCACGCTGCTGGTCGAGGATTTCCTGCCCGAGCGCATCGACTTCGACCTGTCGCTGCCGGACGGCCCCATCCGCCCCGGCGACACGCCGCCGCTCACCATCGACGCCCGCTATCTCTTCGGCGCGCCCGGTGCTGGCCTCGTGGCCGATGGCAACGTCAAGGTCTCCGCCCGCTCCACGCTCGACGACTTCCCCGGCTACCGCTTCGGCCGCCATGACGACCCGGCGGGCGCCCGCATCACCTACCTGCCCGGCGGCAAGACCGGCGCGGATGGCCAGCTTCAGATGGCCGCCGAAATGCCCGAGTTCGACGTCACCGACCGCCCGTTCGAGGCCGACATCACCGTGACCCTCCGCGAAGGCTCCGGTCGCCCGGTCGAACGCACGCTTTCCCGCATGCTTGCCCCCGCCGGCCCCATGATCGGCATCAAGCCCATGGCCGACGGCGTCGTCCCCGAAAACTCCGAAGCCCGCTTCCAGGTCATCGGCATCGCGCCCGATCTCACGCCCGTCCCGATGGACGTGAAATGGACGGTCAACCGCGTCACCACGCGCTACCAGTGGTACCAGGATTACGGCTCGTGGAACTGGGAGCCGATCACGACCCGCGAACAGGTCGCCACCGGCGACGCCACACTCGGGACCGATCCCCTGACCGTCTCCGCCCCCGTCGAGTGGGGCCACTATGAACTTGTCGTAGAACGCACCGGCGGCGACTACGTCTCGTCCTCCACCGATTTCTACGCCGGCTGGTACGCCCCCGCCGACGCCAGCGACACGCCCGACACGCTGGAGCTGTCGCTGGACCAGCCGGAATACACCCCCGGCGACACCGCCCAGCTGCGCGTCGTGCCCCGCTATGCCGGCACCGCGCTCATCACCGTCATGTCGAACCACGTCATCGAACGGCAGGCGGTCGAGGTCACCGAGGGCGAGAACACCATCCCTCTCACCATCACCGAGGACTGGGGCGCAGGCGCTTACGTGACAGCCCAGGTCATCCGCCCGATGAACGTCAGCGCGGGCCAGAACCCGGCCCGCTCGCTCGGCCTCAGCTACGCCAAGATCGCCCCCGGCGACAAGCAGCTCTCCGTCTCCATCGACGCCCCCGACACCGCCGCCCCGCGCGGGCCGCTGGACGTCAACGTGAGCGTGGACGGGCTGGCGGAGGGCCAGACCGGCTACGTCACCCTCGCCGCCGTCGACGTTGGCGTGCTCAACATCACCGGCTTCCAGTCGCCCGATCCCTCGGGCCACTATTTCGGCCAGCGCCGCCTTGGCGTGGAAATCCGCGACCTCTATGGCCGCCTCATCGACGGCATGAACGGCGCCGAGGGCCAGGTCCGCTCCGGCGGCGACGCGGGCAATCCGCTCTCCGGCACCCAGCCGCCGCCCACCGAAGACCTCGTCGCCTACTTCACCGGACCGCTGGAGATCGGCCCCGACGGCACCGCGAAGGCCAGCTTCGACATGCCCGACTTCAACGGCACCGTCCGCTTCATGGCCGTCGCGTGGTCCCCCACCGCCGTGGGCCAGGCCGAGGACGAGACCATCGTGCGCGATCCGGTCGTCGTCACCGCCTCCCTGCCGCGCTTCCTCGCCCCCGGCGACGAAAGCCGCCTTCTGCTTGAGATTCAACACACCGAAGGGCCAACAGGCCGCATGGGCCTCGATGTGTCCAGCACCGGCCTTACTTTGGGCGGCACCATCCCCTCCGGCCTCGAACTGGGCGAACAGGAAAAAACTACGCTCTCCCTGCCCATCACGGCGGGCGAGGTGGGCGACGCCACCGTGCGCATCGCCCTCACCACGCCCGACGGCAAGCAACTGACCAAGGAGATGCCGCTGGGCATCCGCGCCAACGATCCGGTCATCGCCACCACTCGCCGCTTCTCTCTCGGCGCGGGCGACAGCTTCACGCTGGGAGGTGACGTCTTCGCCGACCTGCGCCCCGACACGGCCAGCGCCATCCTCGCGGCGGGACCCTTGGCGAAGCTCGACGCGCCCCGCCTTCTGGCCGCGCTCGACCGCTACCCTTACGGGTGCACCGAACAGGTGGTCAGCCGCGCCATGCCGCTCCTCTACTTCAACCAGATCGCCGCCGCGATGGGCCTCGCCTCCGAGGCGGAGGCGAAGACCCGCATCGACCAATCCATCGCCCGCATCCTCACGCGCCAATCCTCCGGCGGCAGCTTCGGCCTCTGGCGCGCAAGCTCGGGTGATTTCTGGCTCGACGCCTATGTTGCCGACTTCCTGTCGCGCGCAAAGACGGAAGGCTTCGACGTCCCCGACACCGCCTACACCATGGCGATGGACAACCTGCGCAACCGCATCAACTACGCGCCCGACTTCGATCAGGGCGGCGAAGACATCGCCTACGCGCTCATGGTCCTCGCCCGCGAGGGCGCGGCCCGCATGGGCGACCTGCGCTACTACGCCGACGTCAAGGCACAGGCCTTCGCGACGCCCCTGGCCCAGGCCCAACTGGGTGCGGCCCTCGCCTTCTACGGCGACCAGACCCGCGCCGACCGCATGTTCGCCGCGGCCCAGCAGACGATCAACCAGACCTCCGGCGCCGAAGGCCAGGTCTGGCGCGCCGACTATGGCACCCGCTTGCGCGACCGCGCCGGCGTGCTGACCCTGGCGACCGAGGCGGGCAGCAATGCCGTCAATGCCGACGCGCTGGCCAGCGCCATCGCGGCGGAAGGCCCGCACATGTCGACGCAGGAACAGGCGTGGTCCCTTCTGGCCGCCCGCGCGCTCCTCAGCGACCCGTCCGTCTCGGGCCTCTCGCTCGACGGCACGCCCGTTTCGGGCCCCTTCGTGCGCACCATCTCCGCCACGTCCCTGACGCCACAAACCCTCACCAACACCGGCGCCAACGCCACCGACATCACCCTCACCACCCTCGGCGTGCCGGTGACACCGCCCGAGGCCGGCGGCTATGGCTATGCCATTGAACGCAGCTATTTCGACATGGACGGCACGCCGGTGGACCTGTCGACAGTGACCACCGGCACCCGCCTCGTCACCGTGCTGACGGTCCGCCCGTTCGAGAAGGGCGAGGCGCGGCTCATCATCGACGACCCGCTGCCGGCGGGGCTGGAAATCGACAACCCGAACCTGCTGCGCTCGGGCGACGTGAACGCGCTCGACTGGCTCGACCCGGCCAGTGCCGAGCATTCCGAGTTCCGCGCCGATCGCTTCATCGCTGCCGTCGACTGGCGCTCGGACGACGCCTTCCGCCTTGCCTACATCGTCCGCGCGATCTCACCGGGCAGCTACCACCACCCGGCGGCCTCGGTCGAGGACATGTACCGCCCGCAATACCGCGCCCGCTCGGCCACCGGGCGCCTGACGGTCACGGCGGTATGACGGGCCAGGGTATATGACAGGCAAGACCGTCGCCACGATCACCTGGCGCGCGCTTTATTGCGAGGGGCAGGACACCTGCCGCCTCGCCCGCGCCGATCACGGCTGGCTGTTGGTCGGCCACGCCCGGTTCCACGACGACGCCGGTTTCGCGGCGCTGGACTACGTCGTGCGCTGCACCGAGAACTGGCAGACCCTCGACGCCGATATCGCCGGCACCCATGGCGAAAGCGAGGTCCGCCTGCATATCGACCACCGCAACGGCGAATGGCTGCTGAACGAGACACCGCAACCCGGGCTTGAGGACGCCACCGACATCGACCTCAGCTTCACGCCCGCCACCAACCTCATGCCCCTGCGCCGCCTTGAAAAACAGCAGGGCGACACCCTGACCACCCGCGCCGCATGGCTGCACTATCCCGCCGCCGCCCTCGCGCCGCTCGACCAGACCTATCAACGTACGCATACGTATGGTATCATCGACTACCGCGCCGAACAGACCGATTACAGCACCACGCTCGAGGTCAACGACGCGGGTTTCGTCACCGGTTATCCCGGCCTCTGGCACGCGGAAGATCAGCATGTTCCGCTGTGACCGCCTGCTTCTGCTTCTGGCCCTCGCGCTCTTCGCCGCGGGCCTCGGGCGCGACAAGCTCGACCAGTGGATCACAGCCACCGACCTGCCGCCCCTCCTGACGCCTCTCTCCACCGAGGTCCGCGACCGCACCGGCACGCTCCTGCGGGTCTACACGGTCGAGGATGGCCGCTGGCGGCTCGGCGCCACGCCCGACGCGGTGGATGCGGGCTATCTCGAAATGCTCATCGCCTACGAGGACAAGCGCTTTTACACCCATTCCGGCGTCGATCCCCGCGCCATTCTCCGCGCGACCGCGCAGGCCCTCTGGAACGGCGAGGTCGTGTCGGGCGCCTCCACCCTCACCATGCAGGTCGCCCGCCTGCTCGAGGACAGCGGCACCGGGCAGCTCAGCGGCAAGCTCCGCCAGGCCCGCGTCGCGCTGGCGTTGGAGCGTCGCCTCACCAAGGCACAGATCCTCCAACTCTACCTCGAACGCGCCCCCTTCGGCGGCAATATCGAAGGCGTCCGCGCCGCCAGCTACGCATGGTTTGGCAAGGACCCCGCCGCCTGACCCCGCCGAAGCCGCGCTCTTGGTGGCCTTGCCCCAATCCCCTGAATCCCGCCGCCCCGACCGCCACCATTTCCAGGCGGCCGAGGCCCGCGCCCGCGTCCTCGCCCGCGCCGAACGCGACAGCCTGCTGACGCCCGGCGCGGTCCAGGCCGCCCTGACCGAGCCTGTCCCCCACACCCGCCGCGCCTTTCCGTTCCTCGCGCCTCATATGGCCGACCGTGCGATATCCGACGATCCCGCCCGCCTGCGCCACGACCTCACGCTCGACGCCCCCCTGCAAGCCGCGCTGGAACGCCTCGCCACGCACAGCCTGCGTGACCTGCCCGCCGACGTCTCCATCGCGATGATGATCGCCGACCACCAGACCGGCGACATCCTCGCCTCCGTCGGCTCCGCCACCTATGGCATCGGCGACGCCCGCTCCGGTTTCGTCGACATGACACAAGCGATGCGCTCCCCCGGCTCCACGCTCAAGCCCTTCATCTACGCCATGGGGTTCGACCGGGGCCTCGCCCATCCGCAAACGCTGATCCACGACCGCCCCGTCGCCTTCGGCACCTACGCGCCACAGAATTTCGACGGCGCCTTCCGGGGCGACCTGACCGTGGCCGACGCCCTGCGCCAGTCGCTCAACATCCCCGTCGTGCTGCTCCTGGACGAGATCGGCCCCGCCCACCTGCTCGACACCCTGCGCCGTGCCGGCGTGCCCACCGAGCTGCCCGGCGACCAGCCCGGCCTCGCTGTCGGCCTCGGCGGCCTCGGCATTACGCTCGAAGGCCTGACCACCGCCTACGCCATGCTGGCAAATGGCGGCCAGACCCGCCCGCTCCACTGGCGGCAGGGCACAAACAACCATACGCCAACGAATGTCCTGAACCGCGCCGCGGCCTGGCATGTCGCCGACATCCTCGCGGGTCTCGCGCCACCCCCGGGCGCGCCGAAACGCCGACTGGCCTACAAGACCGGCACCTCATACGGCCACCGCGACGCCTGGGCCGTGGGGTTCGACGGTCGGCACGTCGCCGCCGTCTGGATCGGCCGCCCCGACGGCACGCCCGTCCCCGGCGCCTTCGGCGGGGACCTCGCCGCCCCCGTCCTCTTCGAGGCGTTCCAGCGCCTGAAACCCAAAGCCGACGCCCTGCCGCCGCCCCCGCCCGAGGCGCTGCTGCTGCCCACCGCCCGCCTGCCGCAACCCCTGCGCCGCTTCGCCAGCCGCGATGCGGTGTTTCAACCGTCCGAGGATGCGCCCAAGCTGATCTTCCCCCCCGCCGGCGCCCGCCTTCCCATCCAGGACGGTCGCCTGACGGTCAAGCTGCGCGACGGCAAGCCGCCTTTCACCTGGCTCGCCAACGGCACGCCACAGAAAACCGACACCCGCCGCCGCGAGGCTGAGCTGAACGGCCTTGCGCGCGGCTATTCCAAGCTGTCGGTGATCGACGCGATGGGCCGCTCCAGCAGCGTCACCGTCTGGATCGACTGACGCCCCAATCTGCGCAGAAAGTACCCGCGAAACGGCACCGTTCGGCACCAAGAATTTTCGAAAATTCTTGCCCGATTTCTTGCAAGAAATCGTCCCGAAAAATTGCAATTTTTCACCGCGGAATTTTGCAAAATTCCGCCAGCGCCCCTCACATCCGCTCGATGGCCACGGCAATCCCCTGCCCGCCGCCGATGCACATGGTAATCAGCGCCTTCGTCCCGCCGATCCGCTCCAGCTCGTAAAGCGCCTTCACCATCAGGATCGCCCCCGTCGCCCCCACCGGATGCCCCAGTGCGATCGCGCCGCCATTCGGGTTCACCTTGTCCGTATCCAGCCCCAACCCCCGGTTCACCGCAATCGCCTGCGCTGCAAACGCCTCGTTCGATTCCACCACGTCGAAATCGCCCGCGCTCAGCCCGGTCTTCTCCAGCAGGCTCTCCACCGCCGGCACGGGCCCGATGCCCATCACCTCGGGGCGCACGCCGGCATGGGCATAGCCCAGCACCCGCGCCTTGGGTTTCAGCCCGGCCTTCTCGGCCGCCTCCGCCCGGGCAAAGACCAGCGCCGCCGCGCCATCATTGATGCCGCTGGCATTCCCGGCCGTCACCGTGCCGTCTTTCTGAAACGCCGCCCGCAACCCGGCCAACCCTTCTGCGGTCGTCGGCTTGGGATGCTCATCCGTCTCGAACGCCACCATGTCGCGCTTCACGCGCACCTCCACCGGCACGATCTGGCTGGCGAAGTGCCCCGCCTCGATCGCCTTCGCCGCCCGTGCCTGGCTTTCCAGCGCAAAGGCGTCCTGATCCTCGCGGCTGACCCCATGCTCGGCGGCCACGTTCTCGGCGGTCACCCCCATATGCCCGGTGCCAAAGGGACAGTTCAGCGCCCCCAGCATCATGTCCAGCGTGCGCACATCGCCCATCTTTGCGCCCCAGCGCTGCTCCGGCACGATGAAGGGCGAGCGGCTCATGCTCTCGGCCCCGCCCGCGACGCCGAACTCCGCATCGCCCAGCATCAGCGACTGCATGACCGACACCACCGCCTGCGCGCCCGAGCCACACAGCCTGTTCACGTTCATCGCCGGCGTGGTCTCGGGAATGCCCGCCTCCATCGCGGCGACCCGGCTCAGGTACATGTCGCGCGGCTCGGTGTTGATGACATGGCCGAAGACCACGTGCCCCACCTGCCCCGGCTCCACGCCCGACCGCTCCAGCGCGGCCCTGGTCACCGTCGCGCCCAGCTGCCCCGGCGGCGTGCCCGCCAGCGATCCGCCAAATGTGCCGATGGCCGTGCGCACGCCATCCAGAAGAACGATATCCGTCATCAGAGCCTCCCTGAATTACCTGAGATGATCATCGCGCCCCGCGTCCCCACCCGCAAGCCCGACGTCCCGTCATGGCTCCAGCGGCTTCCGGCCGGCTTCCGTCAGCACCCAACAGCGTCGCCCCTCGAACACCGCAGCCCGCAGCGGACGCCCCCATCCCGCACCGACATCCAGCGCCACGCGGTTGCCGTGATGTTCGGGCGCGTCCACCGGGGTGTGACCATGCACCACCAGCTTGCCGTGATCGCGGGTGTCGTAAAGAAACGCATCGCGGATCCACAACAGGTCCTCCGGCACCTGCCGCTCCAGCGGCGTGCCGGGCGAGATCCCGGCGTGACAAAGGAACAGCTGATCGGTTTCATGGGTGTAAGGCAAGGAGCTCAGGAACTGGCGATGCACGCCCGGCACCTGCTCGCGCCAGTCCCCTTCATACGCGGGCGACTTGATTCCGTAAGAGGCCAGCGTTTCCCGCCCGCCAAGGTTGCCCTGCATCCACCACTGAAATCGTTCGGGTTCCATGGTGCCTTCCAGCGCATTCAGAAACATCTGATCGTGATTGCCCCGCAGCGCGGTCCAGTCGCGCCCCGCCGCGATGCCGTCGATCAGCGTCTGGATCACGCCGCGGCTGTCGGGGCCCCGGTCGGTATAGTCACCCAGAAAGACAATCCGCGCATCCGGGCCTTCATGCCGCGCGACGAGGCTCAGCACACGATCCATTTCGGCGCGGTAGCCATGAATATCCGGAATCACACAAAGCGGCTTGGTCATGCACCATCACCTAATGCAGCTGCGACGCCTTGCAAACCCTCGTTCAGGCGGCGAAGGCCCCGAACGCCTCGGCCCCGTGGTGCACGCGATAGCTCTCGATGCCGATATCTCCAGACCAGCGCCACAGGGCCACCACGCCTTCGTCGCCGGTCTGGCAGGCATGGGGCAGGTAGGTCGAATGGTGCACCGCGTGGCCTGCCACCATCTCGCGCTGCGCGTCACCCGCCGTCCATAGCGCCCGGCCCGCGATGATCACATAGGTCTCGACGGCGGCGTGAGAGTGTAGCCCATAGCGCGTATTGGGCCGCTGGTAATACAGCCCGGCCCGCAGGCTCGGTGAATATAGCGGCGCCTCCGGTCCCATCAGGTCGACGACCGAGAACAGGGCGTTGTCCTCCGCAGCGATCTGACCGGCCACCGGGTTGTGACCCCAGGGCAGCATCTCATGTGCGGCCAACGCAGCCTGTGCCACCGCCAGCGGCGAAGCGGCCAGCAAGCCACAGATCGCTTCGGTATCGCCGGGAGAGTCGTTGGCAAGCCGCGCGACCTCGGTGACCGATAAAAGCGCCTCGGCAGTCTCGGCGGCACATTCACGCCCTTCGGCGCGGAACACCGCAGCCATCTCGGACAGGAAAAGCTGGAACGGATCGTGCATCGCAACCTCCTCGGTCGAATGCACCTCCCCTAACGCAAACGGGCCCACGCGACTTTCGCCGCAGCGACCCGAGAACGGTCGTTTTCGCGCGGTTCCACCCCGGCCGGCAGGCCGGGGTTCACCCCGGTCTCGCCCGCCAAAGCCACCCGTTCCGGCCAATCACCCCACATCGAACTCCAGAGTCCTGATCTGCTGGAACAGCCCGGTCTCGTCCAGCTTGGCGATCACGTCCTCCGGCACCGGCGCATCGACGTAGAGCAGCGCGATCGCCTCCGCCCCCGCCTTCGACCGCCCCAGGGTGAAGTTGGCGATGTTCACACCGTTGCCGCCCAGCGTCTGGCCCAGCGCGCCGATGATGCCGGGCTCGTCGCGGTTCGTGGTGTACAGCATGTGCTGCCCGATCTCGGCGTCGATGTTGATTCCCTTGATCTGGATGAAGCGCGGCTTGCCGTCGCTGAACACCGTCCCGCCGATGGACCGCTCGCGCTCCGCCGTCACCACGGTCAGCTTGATATAGCCCTCGAACGCGCCAGACTTGTCCTGCTTGGTGGTCGAGATCTTGATTCCCCGCTCCTTGGCAATGAGCGGTGCCGAAACCATGTTCACTTCCGGGTTCACCGCCTTCATGATCCCCGCCACGGCGGCGCTCGTCAGCGCCTCCAGGTTCATCTGGCTGACCACGCCGTCATACAGCAGGTTGATCGCCTTGATCGGCTCGTCCGTCATCTGGCCGATGAAATTGCCCAGATGATCGGCCAGCTTGATCCACGGCCCCATCACCTTGGCTTCCTCGGCAGTCACCGACGGCATGTTGAGCGCGTTGGTCACAGCCCCCGTCAGCAGGTAGTCCGACATCTGCTCGGCCACCTGAAGCGCCACGTTCTCCTGCGCCTCGCTGGTCGCGGCCCCCAGGTGCGGGGTGCACACCACGTTGGGCAGACCGAAAAGCGGGTTCTCCGTCGCCGGCTCCTCGGCGAACACGTCCAGCGCCGCCCCGGCGACATGTTCCGATTGCAGCAACTCCGCCAGGGCCGCCTCGTCCACCAGCCCACCGCGCGCGCAGTTGACGATCCGCACGCCCTTCTTGGTCTTTGCAAGGTTCTCGCGGCTCAGGATGTTGCGGGTGGCGTCGATCAGCGGCGTGTGCAGCGTGATGAAATCCGACCGCGCCAGCAGCGTATCGAGATCCACCTTCTCGGCCCCCTTCTGCGCGATCTTCTCCTCGCTCAGCGTGGGATCATACGCGATCACCTTCATCTTCAGGCCCCGCGCACGGTCGGCCACGACGCCGCCGATATTGCCGATGCCGATGATGCCCAGCGTCTTGTTGGTCAGCTCGACCCCCATGAACTTGGACTTTTCCCACTTGCCGGCATGGGTGCTGGCGCTCGCCTCGGGGATCTGGCGCGCCACGGCGAACATCATCGCGATGGCGTGCTCGGCGGTGGTCACCATGTTGCCGAAGGGCGTGTTCATGACGATCACGCCTTTCTTCGAGGCCGCCGCCTTGTCGACATTGTCGGTGCCGATCCCGGCGCGGCCGATCACCTTGAGGTTCTTCGCCGCCTCCAGGATCGTCGGCGTCACCTTGGTGGCCGAGCGGATCGCCAGCCCGTCATAATCGCCGATCGCCTCGGCCAGCTTGTCCTTGTCCTTGCCCAGCTCGGGCATGAAATCCACCTCGATCCCCCGGTCGCGGAATATCTGCACGGCGGTTTCGCTCAGCTTGTCGGATACGAGTACCTTGGCAGCCATCTGTCTGGTCCTTTGTCTTTGAATTCTGGGAATGGTGGGTTTGAAACCCACCCTACGGTTCACGTGGCGGTCGGTTTGAACCCCACCCAGTGCGTCCGGCGTAGGGTGGGGTTTCACCCCACCTCAAACGGTCTCGGAAAGCGCCGCGATCTCGGCGTTGAACGCCCATTCGATCCACGGCATCAGCGCGGCCACATCGGCGGTCTCCACCGTGCCGCCGCACCAGATGCGCAGCCCCGGAGGCGCGTCGCGATAAGCCCCACACGTCATAGGCCACACCCTCGGTCTCCAGCCGCTTGGCCACGGCCTTGGCAAACGCCGCGCCATCGCTGATCCGGTCATCGTCGAACTTCAGGCAAACGCTCGTATTCGACGCCGTGGCCGGGTCCTTGGCCAGGAACTCGACCCACTCATGGGTGCCGACAAAATCCGCCACCGCCTTGGTATTGGCATCCGCCCGCGCCATCAGGCCCTCCAGCCCGCCGACCGACCGCGCCCAGTCGAGCGCCAGCAAATAATCCTCGACCGCCAGCATCGACGGCGTGTTGATTGTCGCCCCCTCGAAAATGCCCTCGTTCAGCTTGCCGCCTTTCGTCAGGCGGAAAATCTTCGGCATCGGCCAGGGCGGCGTATAGCTTTCCAGCCTCTCGACGGCCCGAGGCGACAACACCAGCATCCCATGCGCCGCCTCGCCGCCCAGCACTTTCTGCCAGGAGAACGTCACCACATCCAGCTTGTCCCAAGGCAGGTCCTGCGCGAACGCCGCAGAGGTCGCGTCACAGATCGTCAGCCCCTGACGGTCCGCCTTGATCCAGTCGCCGTCCGGCACCCGCACGCCGCTGGTGGTGCCGTTCCACGTGAACACCACGTCATTGTCCGTGTCCACGCCGCCCAGATCGACGATCTCGCCATACTCGGCGGTCTTGACCTCGGCATCGAGTTTCAGCTGCTTGACCGCATCCGTGACCCAGCCCGCGCCAAAGCTTTCCCAGGCCAGCATCTCGACCTTGCGTTCACCCAGAAGGCTCCACATCGCCATCTCGACCGCGCCGGTATCCGACGCCGGCACGATCCCCACCTTGTAGTCGTCGGGAATCCCCAGCACCTCGCGCGTGCCGTCGATGGCAGCCTTCAGCCTGGCCTTGCCCACGGCGGCACGGTGCGACCGGCCCAGAGGGGCGTCGGCAAGCTTGCTCAGGTCGAAAACGGGGGTTTGGCACAGGGGCCGGAGGAAAAACGCGGGTTCGCCGGAACGGCGACAGGTTTAGTGTCCGGCCGCGTGCCGGGTGTCTCAATAGCCATTGCTGCTATCCTTCCAGATAAGCGCCCCTCGTTGGGGAGGGGTGTCCCACCTAGCGGGATACGCCCGCCGGAAGAGTCGCGCAAGACGGTAAACGGCCCCTCAGCGCCGGTTCATGGACGTTTTACGACCTTTTCGGTTCCGATCGGAAACGCGCGCGTCGCAAATCCGCCAAGGTGCACGCTGGCCGGTGCTATAATGCCGCCACGACCCGTCCGGGTGCGCCGCGGCGACCCGGCATCGCATCAACAGGATCAGACCCATGCATATGAAACTCTTGCCGGCCCTGCTCGCGGCCGCCCTGCTTTCCCCCTCCGCAAGAGCCGAAACCCCCGAGGAACGCGGCGCGTATCTCGTCGAGGGGCCTGCCGCCTGCGGCAACTGCCACTCGCCCATCGACCAGACAGGCCAGCCGCTGACGGGGCAGAACCTCGCCGGACGCTTCGTGATGGAAACGCCCGAGTTTACCGCCTATGCCCCCAACCTCACCCCAGCCGGCCCGGTCGGCACGTGGTCCGACGCCGAGCTGGCCCGCGCCATCCGCGAGGGCATTCGGCCCGACGGCTCCGTGATCGGCCCGCCCATGCCCTTTTCGGTCTACAGTGGCCTTTCCGACGGCGACGTATCGGCCATTGTCGCCTATCTCCGCACCCTGCCCGCGGTCGAAAACCCTGTGCCCCTGTCGCAGTACAACATTCCCCTGCCCCCGGCCTATGGCCCGCCCGTCGGCACCGTCCCCGAGGTGCCCCGCGGCGTCACGGCGGAATACGGCGCGTATCTCGCCGGTCCGGTGGCGCATTGCACCGACTGCCACACCACCTTCGGGCCGAAAGGCCCCATGCTGGACACCCACCTCGGCCGCGGCGGGCTCAGGATCGACGGGCCGTGGGGTACGTCGATCGCCTCCAACATCACCAGCCATGTCGACGGCCTGGTCGGGTACACCGATGCCGAGGTCGCGGACATGATCACCCTGGGCAAGCGACCCGATGGCACCGCGATGCTCCCGCCCATGCCCTATTCCTACCTGTCGCGGATGACGGACGACGACCTCGCCGCGATCATTCTCTACCTGCGGACCCTGCCGCCCCTGCCGGACGTGCCAGACGTCGCAGGCTAAGGCCCTGACGCCCTTCGCGTGCCGCGGCAGCGCGAAGGGCCCTCTCCCCGGCTGGAACCCCATCCCAACCTGCGCTATGCCCGAACCCGATGCGCAGCGCGGAGATGCCCCATGTTCACCACCACCCTCATCGCCCCGCCGGGCACGCTCGACCCCGCCCTGGTCGAGAACCTGCGCAACGCCTGGGGCGGGTTCGACGCCCGCTGGCTGTCACCCGACGAAGCGGCGGAGTTCGACATGGCCGCGCTACCCGACAACCAGTGGGAGGTCTGGGACAACCTGCAAACCCTGCGCACCGATCTTGTCGTCCAGCCGTCCGGGAACCGCCGCAAGCGCATGCTGCTGGCCGACATGGACAGCACCATTATCCAACAGGAATGCATCGACGAACTGGCCGAAGAGGCCGGCGTCGGCACCCATGTGAAAGATATCACCGCCCGCGCCATGAACGGCGAGCTCGACTTCGAAGGCGCGCTCCTGGAACGCGTCGCCCTCCTGCGCGATCTGCCCGAGAATGTCATCGCCGAGGTCCTGGACACCCGCATCACCCTCATGCCCGGCGGCGCCACCCTGCTGGCCACGATGAAAGCCCACGGTGCCTACACCGCCCTCGTATCGGGCGGCTTTACCGCCTTCACCTCGCATATCGCCACGCTTCTGGGTTTCGACGAGAACCGCGCCAACACGCTGCTTGTCGAGGATGGCAAACTCACCGGCGACGTCGCCCGCCCCATCCTCGGGCGCGAGGCCAAGATGCAGGCGCTCGCCGACATCACCACCCGCCTCAACATTTCCGAAATCGACGTGCTGGCAGTGGGCGACGGCGCCAACGACCTCGGCATGCTCGCCCGCGCCGGTAGCGGCGTCGCACTCCACGCCAAACCCGCCGTCGCCGCGGGATGCGCGTTGCGCATCAACCACGGCGACCTCACCGCGCTGCTCTACCTGCAAGGCTACGACCGCAACGATTTCCAGATCCTGTAGGGTGGGCGAAAGCCCACGCACCGCCGCATCATTTAATCTTTTCGTTAATTAACTGATCTGTTAATTACCGTTCCATGACCCACCTGACCGACACCTTCGCCGCCCTCTCCGACCCCACCCGCCTTGCCGTGGTCGAGCGCCTGATGGCCGAGGGTGAACTGCCCGCCGGCCGTCTCGTCGAACAGGCCGATATCAGCGCCCCGGCGGTGTCCCGCCACCTCAAGGTGCTGCGGCAGGCGGGCCTCGTCGAGCAGCGCACCCAGGGCACCAGCCGGCTCTATTCCGTCCGGGCACAGGCGCTGAAAACCATCGCCGACTGGGCGCTCGATCACCGCGCCTTCTGGGAGGCGTCGATGGACCGCCTCGCGACCCACCTTGCCCTCGAAGACAAGGATTGACGGATGGGCGAGGTCCGCATCACCCGCGACTTCCCGGTCACGCCCGAGCGTCTCTTCCGCGCCGTCACCCAGCGGGCCGAGGTGCTGGAATGGTGGGGCCATGACGGCATGACCCTGCCCGACACCGCGCTCGACTTCACCCGCGAAGGCCCGTGGCATTCCGAAATGCTCGATAGCGACGGCAACCGCTACCGCATGTCGGGACAGGTCACGCATGTCGACCCGCCCCGCTCCGTGGGCTTCACCTGGACATGGCACTTGCCCGAAGGCATGCAGGCCCCCGAAAGCCACGTCACCTTCACCGTCACACCCACGCGTGACGGCGCCCGGCTGACCATCGACCACCGCGACCTGCCCAATGACGACCGCGCCGCGCGGCACGAAACCGGCTGGACAAGCGGCCCGATGGTCCGCCTCGCCCGCCACCTGCAAACTTGTCCCCACTGATCCCTGAAAGGAAACCAACCAATGCCCAAGTACATCTTCGCCTATCACGGCGGCGGCAGGCCCGAGACCGAAGAAGAGGGCATCAAGGCGATGAAGGCCTGGGAAAGCTGGCTCGGCGGCCTCGGCGGCAAGCTCATCGACCCCGGCAACCCCGTGGGCATGTCCAAGACGGTCAGCACCGAGGGCATCGCCGACAATGGCGGCTCCAACCCTCTGGCTGGCTATTCCATCGTCGAGGCCGCGGATGACGCCGAGGCCTGCGAGATCGCCCGCGGCTGCCCCATTCTCGACGGCGGCAAGGGCAGTGTCGAGGTCGCCCCCATCATGGAAATGTAGCCCGCGCAGTCCCGGGCTTGACCCGGGACCTCCTTCCCCCTTTCGCTGGCTTTGAACGTCCTCTGCCCCCCGCGCCCACCGCGCGGCGCGTCAAACGCCCGCCAGCGACGCCCGCACCGACGTGATACCACCCGAATACCGACGCGATACCGACGTCGTCTCAGCCCTTCCGGCGGCATTAACCTTCCGATTCGCCAATTCACCTTGTCCCTTCCCCGGCTTGGCCCTACGTTCTTGTTGAAACCTCGGGGTGTCGACCGGCCACCTCCGGCGACTGAGATGCACATAGCAAACCCGTTGAACCTGAACCGGCTGACACCGGCGGAGGGAAGGTCATGCACCCGCATCGCGCCGCCCCTTCCGCCGAAAGGGAGGATGCCATGAAACGCCTTGTTTTCACTGCGGGATGTCTGCTCACCGCCACGACCGCCGTGGCCCAAGAGACAGGCGAGACGCCCGAACTGACCGTCTACACCTATGACAGTTTCGTCGCCGAATGGGGCCCCGGCCCCCAAATCGAAAAGGCGTTCGAGGCCACCTGCAACTGCGACTTCAACCTCGTCGGCGTCGAGGACGGCGCCGCCCTGCTGGCCCGTGTCCGGCTCGAGGGTGAAAATACCGACGCCGACATCGTCCTCGGCCTCGACACCAACCTGATCGCCGCAGCCAAGGACACCGGCCTGTTCGCCGAGCACGGACAGTCCCCGGACCTCGATCTGCCGATCACCTGGGACGACCCGGTGTTCCTGCCCTACGACTGGGGCTATTTCGCCTTCGTCCATGACAAAGACATGGAAGCGCCCAGCAATTTCAAGGCCCTGGCCGACAGCGACACCTCCATCGTCATTCAGGATCCCCGCTCCTCCACCCCCGGTCTCGGCCTGTTGATGTGGGTCAAGACCGCCTATGGCGACGAGGCCCCGCAAATCTGGGAGGGGCTCTCGGACAACGTCGTCACCGTCACCAAGGGCTGGACCGAAGCCTACGGCCTCTTCCTCGAAGGCGAGGCCGACATGGTGCTGTCCTACACCACCTCGCCCGCCTATCACCTGATCGCCGAGGAGGACGACAGCAAGACCGCCGCCGCCTTCGACGAAGGCCATTACATGCAGGTCGAAGTGGCCGGCAAACTGGCTTCGACCGACCAGCCCGACCTGGCCGACCAGTTCCTCGCATTCATGCTGACCCAGGACTTCCAGTCCGTCATCCCGACGACCAACTGGATGTACCCCGCCAAGGAGCTTGAGGGGGCCCTGCCCGACGGGTTCGACACCCTGATCCAGCCGGAAAAATCCCTGCTTCTCAGCGCCGAAGAGGCCGCCGCCACCCGCGACGATGCGCTCGATGAATGGCTGAACGCGCTCAGCCGCTAAGTGCCAGACCGGGATGGAGCGCCGCCGCCCTCGTGGCCGTGCTCATCTTCGGCGCGCTGCTGGCCGTTGCCCTGCGCGCCGAAACCGGCCGCGGCTTCAACGCCGCCGACTGGGCGGCGCTTCGCTTCACACTGGTGCAGGCCACGCTCTCGGCCTTGTTTTCCGTGCTGCTGGCCATCCCTGTGGCCCGCGCCCTCGCCCGCCGCCGGTTCCGGGGCCGCAGCCTGCTGATCGCGCTGCTGGGCGCCCCGTTCATCCTGCCGGTGATCGTCGCCGTGCTGGGCCTGATCGAGGTCTTCGGCCGCGGCGGCTGGGTCAGCGCGGCCCTGGGCACGCTCGGCCTGCCCCCGGTGCAGATCTACGGTCTGCACGGCGTCGTCCTCGCGCATGTGTTCTTCAACCTGCCGCTGGCCACCCGCCTTGTCCTGCAAGGCTGGCAGGAGATTCCCGCCGAGCGTTTCCGCCTGGCCGCCCTGCTGGGCATCGACGGCTGGGCGATGTTCCGCGTGATCGAAATGCCGATGCTCCTGCGCCTGATCCCCGGCGCCTTCACCGTGATCTTCGCCATCTGCCTCACCAGCTTCGCCGTCGCCCTCACCCTCGGCGGCGGGCCGCGGGCCACCACGATAGAACTCGCCATTTACCAGGCGTTCAGGTTTGACTTCGGTCTTGGTCGGGCCGCGCTCTTGTCCGCCGTGCAGCTTGGTCTGACGGTTTTTGCCGGTGGCATCGCCCTCTGGCTGGCGCGCGGCGAAGGGTTCGGCTCCGGCCTCGATCGCGGTTTGCGCCGGTTCGACGGAAAAACGACCACCGCACGGTGCATTGACGCGCTGTTCATCGGTGTCGCGGCAGTCTTCCTGCTGGTGCCGCTCATGGCCATCGCGCTGTCGGGCCTGCCCGGCTTTGCCGCCATGCCGCGCCAGGTCTGGACGGCAGCAGCAACCTCGCTCGGCGTCGCCGCGCTCAGCACGGTCCTGCTGCTCTGCATGGCCCTGCCCATGGCGACCGCCATCGCCACCGGACGGGGGCGCATGGTGGAAATCGCGGGCCTTCTGGGCCTCGCCGCCTCGCCACTGGTCATCGGCACCGGGCTCTTCATCGCGATCCGCCCCTACGCCAACCCGCAGGACTTCGCCCTGCCCGTCACGGCGCTGGTCAACGCCATCACCGTGCTGCCCTTCGCCCTGCGCATTCTCGTCCCCCGCGCCCGCGATATCGTGTCGCGCCAGGGCCGCCTCGGCCTCTCGCTCGGCATGGCCGGGCTGCCCTTCCTACGCCATGTCCTGCTGCCCCGCCTGCGCGCGCAGATCGGCTTTGCCGCCGGTCTTGCGGCAGCCCTCTCGATGGGCGATCTCGGCGTCATCACGCTCTTTGCCGACCCGAACGTGGCCACCCTGCCGCTACAGGTCTACCGCCTCATGGGCTCCTACCAGATGGAGGCCGCCGCCGCCGCCTCCTTCCTGCTCCTGATCCTGTCCTTCGGGGTCTTCTGGCTGCTCGATCGCGGGGGTCATCGCCATGCTGAAACTTGACGCCGCACATATCCGCAACGGCAGCTTCACGCTCGCCGCCGACCTCACCATATCCGGCGGCGCGACCGTTGCCGTGATCGGCCCGTCGGGGGCGGGCAAGTCCACCCTGATCGAAGGGATCGCGGGCTTTTTGCCCGTCGCGCATGGCCGCATCACCTGGGACGGCGCCGACATCACCGACCAGCCCCCGGGCGCCCGCCCCGTCGCCATGCTTTTCCAGGAGGACAACCTCTTTCCGCACCTGACACTGGCGCAGAATGTCGGGCTGGGCCTGTCGCCCAACCTGCGCCTGTCCGCCCAGGACAAGACCCGCGTCACCGAAGCACTGGACCGGGTCGGCCTTGCCGGCATGGCCACCCGCAAACCCGGCGCTCTCTCGGGCGGCCAGCGCAGCCGGGCCGCACTGGCTCGCGTCATGCTTCAGGACAAACCGCTGTTGTTGCTGGACGAACCCTTCGCTGCTCTGGGTCCCGCCCTGCGAATGGAAATGCTCGACCTCGTGGCCGAGATCGCCCGTGAAACCGGCGCGACCCTTCTGATGATATCGCACGCACCGGAAGATGCCCGTCGCATCACGGCACAGGCCGTTCTCGTCGCCGAGGGCACCGCCCACGCACCGCGCCCGACCGGCGAGTTGCTGGACAACCCGCCGCCCGTCCTGCGCGACTATCTCGGCTAGGCCGCCAGCCCGGCCCGCGTCCTGCCGATCATCAGTGCCGCGCGGGCCGCCTCTTGCCCCTTTTCTCTGAAGTGCGCCTTGAAGATCCCGATGTGATGCGCCGTCTCGTGAAACTGATGCGGGGTCAGCGACACCGACAGCACCGGCACATCCGCATCCATGCCGGCCCGCATCAGCCCGTCCACCACGGCCTGCGCCACAAAGTCATGGCGATAGATCCCGCCATCCACCACCAGCGCCGCCGCCACCACGGCGCCGTATCGCCCTGACCGCGCCAGGTCCCGTGCCAGGAGCGGCATCTCGAACGCCCCCGGCACATCGAATACGTCCACATCCTCCGCCGGGATCGCCTCGCAGAACCCCTTCAGGGCCTGATCCACGATCTCGGCATGCCAGTTGGCCTTAATAAAAGCGTAACGGGTGTGTGTCATTGCAGGTCTCCTTTCCGTCTCGCGACACGTTCACCCAAGGCGCAGCACGACAGGAAAGGTGGCAGCCCACCCAAGGGGCACCATGGGCGGTGCCCTTTCCCGGCGTTCTCTTCCATCCGGACTGTGACCGTCGGCCCTGGAATTGCACCAGGTCTGCTTGACCAAGGGGGATGCAGGGCACCCCCGATGCGCTCGCGGGCTTGCGGCATGACATGCCGCTTACCGCCGGTGGGGAGTTTCACCCCGCCCTGAGAACACGGACCAGATTGCGGGAAAGGTGCGGCACGGGCAAGCCGTATTCGGTCTCGAAGGCAAGGAGGGACACCGATGAAAACATCTGGGGAATGGTGCCCGCCTTCGGCCCGTGCCGCGACCGAAGCATTATCGAAGAACGCTCCGGTATCAGGCGGAAGCGCGCGGAAAGGATGGGGGAAGCACCGCGCGCTCCCATTGGCCGCGTCGCAGCTTAGGCGGGCAGGATGCCGGCCTCCTGGCCTGCGGCGATCTCGTCTTCGCTCAGCAGCCCGTCGGTATCCGAATCCAGCTGCTCGAACGTGCCCGCGGGCGCGTCGGGCATCGCGGCCTGGAATTCTTCCATCGTGACCATGCCATCGCCGTCGGTATCGGCATCGAGTGCCATCGCCATGGCCGGAACGGTCAGGGCAAGCGCGAAGGTTGCTGCGGAAAGTGTCTTGGTCATCTTTGGTTCCCTTTTGTGGGTTCAGGTTGTCCGGGGCTTTGCTGCCCGCGGACCCTCAACATGACCACACACCGTCCCTCCCGGAAGAGATCCGGCGCAAGGGGTCGTCCATCTCGCGGAAAGAGGCCCAAACAGCGCTTTCGACTCGGCGCCGGTCTGCCGCCAATGGGCAGGCTATCGCGGCGGTGCGGAAAGCAGCGCATCGCGTACCGGGCTTTCGGCAGAAACCCGTCAGCCCGCGCACGATTGCATCAACGCGACCTTGAAGGACTCAGGGCAGCAACCCAGCGACCGGCTTCACGATGCCGGTCCGCACCTTGCGGCGGTTCAGGATCGGCGCGTTCATGAATTTCAGGGTCGCCGGATGGTCTGCCTCCAGCACCCCGATCCGCACCAGCAGCGCCGCGATGGTGCAATTGGCCGCCCGCGTGCTGCCATCCGCCGCCTTCAGCGCGATCCCCAGCTTCTTCGTCGGCGCAATGGCCACGAAAAACCCCTCCGCCCCGGTCTTCAGCGCCACGGGCTCGTGACAGGCCTTCATCAGCTCGGTACAGGCGCGTTTTTCCCCGGCGACCAGCAGCGGGTTGGCGATCATCGCATCGCGCAGCCGCACCGCCGCATCCTGTCGCTTGCCACCACCTTCGGTCGCATTGGCGAACCAGCCCATCGCCCGGCCGATCCCCCGCATCGTGGTGATCGAATTGGGCGCATTGCACCCGTCCGGGGCAAAGCCCGGGCTCCGCTCCCCGGTCAGTTCCTCGAACGCCTCGAAACAGGCGCGCTGCACCGGGTGGTCCGGGTCCACATATTCCGGCCCGCCGTTCAGGTGCTTCGACAGGGTCATGAACCCGGCATGCTTGCCTGAACAGTTGTTGTGCACCTGGCAGGGCGATCCGTCGGTCTTGATCAGGTGGTTGAACGCGGCGCGGTCCTGCGGCATCTGCGGCCCGCAGCGGAAATCGTCGTCGCTCAGGCCCAACCCGTGGATCCAGTCGTTCACCGCATCCGTGTGCACCGCCGCCCCCTGGTGCGATGCGCAGGCCAGCGCCAGCTGTTGCTGGGTCAGCCCGAACGCATCCGCCGCGCCACTGTCCACCAGCGGCATCGCCTGGATCATCTTGGCCGAGCTCCGCGGATAGATCATGGCATCCGAATCGCCCCAGCCCTCGATCACCTCGCCCGCGCCGTTGCAGATCACGGCATGGCCCAGATGCAGGCTTTCCACGATGTCTCCACGCCAGATTTCGGTCAGGGGAACGGCATTGGTCACTTGGGGTCTCCGGTCGTCAGGCAGGTCGTCTCGGCGCGTCATTCCTGCGGCGAAAATTCGCCAATTGCACCTTTCATGTCTCGCGTGTTTCAGGCTAGTGTTGCAATGTCGAGAATGAAATGGCTGCACGTGCAGAAAATTCCGCCAGGGAATGGGTGCCGCCAGGGACGATTGAGGCTAAAGGACAGCTTGGAGGCTGGACAAATGGGATCATTGAAAGCATTCGGCGCCGCCGCGGCCCTTCTGGCCATGGGCGCGACGACCGCAACCGCACAAGAAGAGAGCACCAACCAGGTCGCCGCGAAAACCGCGTGGAGCGTCTTTGAAGACGCCGACCCGAAAGAGTGCTGGGCCGTCAGTTCACCCACCGAGACGGTGAACACAAAGGATGGGCGCGTTGTCGCCGTGCGCCGTGGCGACATCCTGCTGATGACCTTTTTCCGCCCCGGGGCCGGGGTGCAGGGCCAGATCACCTTTACCGGCGGCTACCCCTTCGCGGGCGGCTCGACGGTGAACGTCAATATCGGCGGGACCGAGTTCGAGATGTTCACCGAGGGCGAGTGGGCCTGGCCGGCAAGTGCCGCCGACGATGCCAAGATCATCGCGGCGATGAAGCGTGGCGCCGATGCAGTGCTGACCGCGCGGTCCGGACGCGGCACGGTCACCAAGGACACGTTCTCGCTTCTGGGCTACACCGCCGCCCTGGAAGAAGCCGAGAAGCGCTGCCAGTAACCTTTTCAGCCGTTCAAATGATCACGTCGCGCGGGGCCGCCGCGCGGCGCAGACGGTCGTTGATCGCCCGGCCCAGCCCGGTCTCGGGTATCGGCGCCACGGCAATGCCCGCCGCGCCCTTCGCATCCAGCCGGTGAAGCGCACCAAAGAGGTTCGCCGCAGCCTCCACCAGGTCGCCGGTGGGCGACAGGTTCAGATCACAGTCCATCGGCCCGAACCCCAGGAACAGTTCGCCCTCGTCGGCCACCGTCGCGTTCAGCCTGACCGCCGCCCCCGGCGCGTAATGCGACACCATCTGCCCCGGCGCGGTCAGCGTTCCGCCCGCCTCATGCCGCCCCAGCGGCGCGCCCAGAGCGGCCTCGATCGCCTCTGCCGGAATACCTCCGGGCCGCAGCAAGGTCGGTGCCCCCTCCAGCCCCAGGATCGTCGATTCCAGCCCCACCTCGCAGGCCCCGCCCTCGACGATCGCCTCGATCCGGCCCGACAGGCCCGCCGCCACATGTGCCGCCTCGGTCGGGCTGATCCGCCCCGAGGGGTTGGCCGATGGCGCCGCCACCGGCCCATCGAACGCTCTTAGCAGCGCTTGCGCCACCGGGTGCGCCGGCACCCGAACCGCCAGCGTCGGCAACTCCGCCGTGACCAACGGAGACAGCCCGGCGTCATCCTTGATCGGCAGCACCAGCGTCAGCGCACCGGGCCAGAAGGCCGAGCCGAGGATTTCCGCCGAATCCGACCAGTCCACCAGCGCCTTCGCGGCCTCCGCGTCCGGCACGTGCACGATCAACGGGTTGAACCGGGGCCGTCCCTTGGCCTCGAAGATCCGCGCCACCGCCCGGTCGTTCCGCGCATCGGCGCCAAGGCCGTAGACCGTCTCGGTCGGAAAGGCGACAAGCCCGCCGTCACGCCAGACCCCCGCCGCCTGCGCGTAGCCGCCCGCATCCGCGGCCAGGTGTCGTGTCTCAAGTGTCATGGCCGGTCTGACGCCGCGTTCTGATTGCCGTATCGGGCCTTTGCAATAGAGTTGCCCCAAGACCCACGACACAGTTACAGATGCGCGTGCCGGATGCCAAGCCGTGCCGCCCATCGCCATTTGGGAGATACCGATGCCCTACCGCGCCCCTGTCGAGGATTTCCAGTTCCTGTTCGATCACGTGGTCGGCCTTGATCGCGTAAGAGCCACCGACCGCTTTGCCGAGGCGACGCCGGACGTGACCGCCGCGATCCTGTCCGAAGCCGGCAAGCTGTGCGAAGAGGTTCTGGCCCCCCTGCAACGCCCCGGCGACCTGCACCCTGCCCGGCTGGAAAACGGCGTCGTGCGCACCAGCCCCGGCTATGCCGAGGGCTACAAGGCCATTGCCGAGGGCGGCTGGGTCGCCATCGCCGCCGACCCCGAGCATGGCGGCATGGGCCTGCCCATGGTGGTCACCACAGCCGTGAACGACATGATGTCCGCCGCCTGCCTGTCCCTGCAACTCAGCCCCCTGATGACCCAGGGCCAGATCGAGGCGCTGGAACACCACGCCAGCGACGCGCTCAAGCAGACCTACCTGCCCAAACTGGTCAGCGGCGAATGGACCGGCACCATGAACCTGACCGAGGCTCAGGCCGGCAGCGACGTCGGCGCGCTCACCACCAGGGCCGTGCCCAACGGTGATGGCACCTACGCCATCACCGGCCAGAAGATCTATATCAGTTGGGGCGACAACGATTTCACCCCCAATGTCTGCCACCTCGTGCTGGCCCGTCTGCCCGACGCCAAGCCCGGCACCAAGGGCATCAGCCTGTTTCTCGTGCCGAAATTCATCCCCGACGAGAACGGCGAACCGGGACAGGCGAACGACCTCAAGGTCGTAAGCCTGGAACACAAGATGGGCCTGCATGGCAGCCCCACCGCGGTAATGCAGTATGACGGCGCCACCGGCTGGCTGGTGGGCGAGGAACATGACGGGATGCGCGCCATGTTCACCATGATGAACAACGCCCGCCTTGGCGTGGGCACCCAGGGTGTCGGCGTGGCCGAAGGCGCCTATCAACACGCGCTGGCCTACGCCCAAGAGCGCAAGCAGGGCCGCAGCACGATAGAGAACGGCACCGGCACCATCATCGACCACGCCAACGTGCGCCGGATGCTGGCCACGATGAAGGCCGAGACCTTCGCCGCCCGCGCCATCGCGCTCACCTGCGCCGCCGCAATCGACATGGAAACCGCCACCGCCGCGCCCGACTGGGCCGCGCGCGCCGCGTTCCTGACGCCCATCGCCAAGGCGTTCGGCACCTATACCGGCATTTCCGTCGCCAACATGGGCATCCAGCTGCACGGCGGCATGGGCTTCATCGAGGAAACCGGCGCCGCCCAATACCTGCGCGACGTGCGCGTGACCGCCATCTACGAAGGCACCAACGGCATCCAGGCGATGGACCTCGTGGGCCGCAAACTGATGGACGGGGGCGAGGCCGCCTATGCCATCCTCGACGAGATCGAAAGCACCGCCGAAGCCGCCCGCGCCAAGCATCCCGAGTTGGCCGAGCCGGTCTGGCAAGCCACCGAATCCCTGCGCGAGGCGACCGAGTGGATGGTCGCCCAGAACGACATGAACAACCGCTTCGCCGGCGCCGTGCCGTTCCTGCGCGCTTTCGCCCGGGTCCTCGGCGGCCACGCGCACCTGCTGGCCGCGATGCACGACACCGATGGCACCCGCAAACGTCTCGCGCGGTTCTACATCACCCGCATCCTGCCCGAGGCGCAGGCCCATATCGCCCACGCCACCGCCGGGGCCGACGACCTCTACGCCCTCGCACCAGAAGACTTCGCCGCCTGATGGCCGACGGAAGCAAGATCACCACCCCCTGGGACGAAGCGCCCGAGCATGGTGCGGCCGTCGAGGTCGCGCGCGGCATCCTGTGGATCCGCCTTCCCCTGCCCATGGCGCTGGATCACGTCAACATCTACGCGCTGGACGAGGGCGACAGCTGGACCATCGTCGACACCGGCGTGCGCACCAAACGCTCCATCGCGCTTTGGCAGGACGTGCTGGCCGGTCCGCTCGAGGGCAAACCCGTCTCCCGCGTGATCCTCACCCACCACCACCCCGACCATATCGGCATGGCGGGTTGGTTGATGGACCGCTTCGGCGCGGAGCTCGCCATGACCCGCACCGCCTACCTGATGGCCCGGATGCTGATCCTCGACGTCGAGGATCGCCCCACACCGCAGGCGCTCGAATACTGGCGCCGCGCGGGCATGGACCCGGACATCTTCGAGGCTCGCAAGAACGACCGCCCCTTCAACTTTGCCGACACCTGCGCGCCGATCCCGGTGGGCTACACCCGCCTGCAACAGGGCGGCACGCTCACCGCCGGCGGCCGCGCCTGGGATATCCATGTGGGCTACGGCCACGCACCCGAGCACCTCACGCTCTGGTCGCGCGACGACGCGCTTGTGATCGCGGGCGACCAGATCATCTCGTCCATCAGCCCCAATATCGGCGTCTATCCGACCGAGCCCGAGGCCGATCCCATCGGCGATTGGCTGGAAAGTTGCGAGCGTCTCTCGGCCCTCGCCCGCCCCGATCAACTGGTCCTGTCGGGTCACAAGCTTCCCTTCACCGGGCTGCCCACCCGAATGCGCCAATTGGCCGAGAATCACCACGGCGCGCTCAAGCGGCTGGAAAAGCACCTCGCCACGCCCCGCACCGCCGCCCAATGCTTCCCCCCGCTCTTCAAGCGCAAGATCGACGGCGGCACCTACGGGCTTGCCCTGGTCGAAGCGGTTGCACATCTCAACCACCTGCATCAGGCTGGCCGCATCACGCGCACCCTCAGCGACGATGGCGCGTGGCTCTGGCAGACGAAGGACTAGACCGGCATGGATGAAAAGATCGACACCACCGCCGAACGGATCGAGGGCGCGGTCCTCGCCCGCTGTCACGAGGTGCACGCCGATCCCGACACCCCTGCACCGAAGTGCCCGAGAAACTGGCCGACAAACAGGCCCTGGCCGAAAAAAGCCCCGCGAAATGGGCCTACGAGCGGCTGATTCTCTATATCCAGAATTTCGAGAAGACGCTCGACAACGAACACGAGGTCGCCATGGGCTTCGCCGGCGGCGGCCCCGGCACCCTGCGGATCGAGGGCATGGGCTATTTCGACCCCGACATCGTTACCTTCTACGGCTCCGATCCGTCGGGCGCCAAGACCCAGCTCATCCAGCATGTCAGCCAGCTTGGCGTCATGCTCCGCGCCCTGCCCAAACCGCCCGAGACCGCCGAGCCGGTGCGCATCGGCTTCCGGCTGGCGCAGGACCTCGAAACCTCTGCCTGACTGCGACGTTCCGGGCCGTGACAGCCGGATCGGAATCCGTTATCCAGACGCGAACAGTGACAACCGCACACGAGGATCGGGATCATGGCCAACGAACACAAGCACGGTGAAATGGATATCAGGGTTCAGGAAAAGACCTTCGAGGGCTTCCTGAAGGCGTCGGCCTACGTCGCGGCCGGCTCCATCATCTTTCTTATCCTGCTGGCGATGATCAACATCTAGGCCGCGCATCGGCCAACCGACAGAAATCCGACGCCCCCCGGGAAACCGAGGGGGCGTTCTGCTTTGCAGCAATGCTCCGGCCCTCGTCCGGCCCGTCACCCCACCAGGTACAGCATCAAGTAAAGGGCGGCACCGCCCGCAAGGATCGCCGCGATGATGTTCCGCGTCCATCCGCCCACCACGACAGTCACCGCCGCCGCTGTCAGTCGCGCGGGGTCCATCTCTCCCTCCGTCGCCGCGGGCCACAGGACCCGCGGTGCCACCAGCCCGGGCAGGATCGCGACCGCGGTATAGCGCAGGTGCCGCAAAAGCCAGGGCGGCATCGGCCTGTCCCCCACGATCCCGATAAAGAAAAAACGCAGCGCGTAACTGCCCAGCCCCAGCAGGATGATCACGGTCCAGATGGTTACGCTGTCCATCACGCGCCCCCCTCCGGCTGCGTCCGCCGCTCGATCTCGGCGCCTGTCATCATCGCCAGGATCCCCGCCACGAACAGGCCGAGGTTATAGGGCAGAAAGGCAAAGACCAAAGCTCCCACCACCGACACCAGCGCCGCGGCCAGATGCGCCCGCGTCCGCAACATCGGCATGATCAGCGCGATGAACGTGATCGGCACCGCGAAATCCAGCGCCATCCACTCGGGGATCGACGTGCCAAGAACGGCACCGACCACCGTGAACAGGTACCAGAACGGACAGACGGGCACGACCGTCCCCCAGAAATAGATCAGCTTCTGGCGCAGGCTCCATTGCCGGTTCTGTTCATAGCGGATCGAGGCGAGCGCATAGCTCTGGTCGACGATGAAATACGCCGCCAGCGCCCGGTGCCACAGCGGCGCCCCGCCCAGGTACGGCGTCAGCGCGGCGGAATACATCGCCATCCGCAGGTTCACCGCCAGCGCCGAGGCCAGCACCAGGATCACCGGCGCCTGGTCCACCATCAGCTGCAGTGCCGTGAACTGAGCCGCCCCCGCGATCACCGCAAAGGAAAAGGTCAGTGCCTCCAGCACGTTCAGCCCGGCCTCGGTCGCGACCACGCCAAAGAGCGTGGCAAAGGGCGACACGACCAAAACAAAGGGGGCCGCATCGCGTACCCCTTTGAAGAAAATCGACTTGTCGGTTTCCGTTGTCATCCCGACGCCCTAAGTTAGCATCTGTACGAAAGTGCCTATCCTGCAATTGGGGGGATCGCAATTGGCGAAGACCGACAATCTGAACGCGTACATCATCGCCCCCGACCCCAAGGCGCCGCGCCTGACGCGGGCCGTGGACGGGGTGGATCATGACGGCACTCCCACCAGCATCGCGGTGGTCGAGGAGCGCCCGCTGACCATCTTCCTCAACGGGCAGGAGATCGTCACGGCCATGACCATCGGCGACTATCCCGACTATCTCGCCCTCGGCTTCCTGCGGAACCAGGGGATGCTCAAGGACGGCGAGACGGTAAAGGGCGTCGACTATGACGAGGATCTCGAAACCGTCGTGGTGCGCACCGATGGCGAAACCACCTACGAGGAAAAGCTCAAGAAGAAGACCCGCACCTCCGGCTGTGCCGTGGGCACCGTCTTCGGCGACATGATGGAGGGGCTGGAGGACACGACCCTGCCCGACCTGCGGGTCAAGACCTCGGACCTCTACGCGCTGTCGGCGACGATCAACCGCACGCCGTCGCTCTACCTCGAGGCCGGAGCGATCCACGGCACCGTGCTCTGCCAGGGCGACCGCCCGCTGGTCTACATGGAGGATGTCGGCCGCCACAACGCCGTCGACAAGATCGCCGGCTGGATGCTGTCCGAAGGTGTCTCTCCCGACGACAAGCTGCTCTACACCACCGGCCGGCTGACCTCGGAAATGGTCATCAAGACCGCGCTCATGGGCATCCCCGCCCTCGCCTCCCGCTCCGGCTTCACCGCCTGGGGGGTCGAGATCGCCCGCGAGGTCGGTCTCACGCTTATCGGCCGGATGCGCGGCCGCCGCTTTGTCTGCCTTGCGGGCGAGGAACGGCTGGTGCGCGACGCCGACCCGTCCTCGATCCCCGAGGAGGACAAGAAACACCGCCGCAAAAGCGCCGACGCATGAGCAAACCCTTGGGCGTGATCCTCGCGGGCGGCCTCGCCACCCGGATGGGCGGCGGCGACAAGGGCCTGCTGCCATTGGGCGACGGCACGATACTCGATCAGGTCATCGCCCGCCTCGGTCCGCAGGTTTCCGGCATGGCCCTGAACGCCAACGGCGATCCCGAACGCTTCACGAATCTCGGCCTGCCCGTCCTGCCCGACCCCTGCCGGATTTTCCGGGGCCTCTCGTGGGTGTGCTGGCCGGTCTGGATTGGGCCGCGACCCAAGGCGCGGAGACCATCGCCACCGTCGCAGCAGACACGCCGTTTTTTCCCGAGGCTCTCGTCTCCCATCTCACCGAGACGGCAAAGGACATGCCCCATCCCTTGGTCCTCGCCGCCACCCCGCGCGGCGCGGACGAGAAAACCAAGTCCATGTCCCGCTCCGGCCTCATCCGCCACCCCACTTTCGGCCTCTGGCCCGTGGCCCTGCGCGACGACCTGCGCGCCGCCTTGCAGGACGGCCTGCGCAAGGTCGTCCTCTGGACCGAAAAGCATGGCGGCCGAGAGGCGCTGTTTGACATCCCGGGCGATCCGTTCTTCAACGTGAACACGCCCGAAGATCTGGCGCGGGCGCAGGACATGATGAAAGATCAGGCATGAAACTGTACGGTGTCGTAGGGTGGAAGAACGCCGGCAAGACCGGCCTGATGGAACGGCTCGTGACCGAAATCTCGGGTCGCGGCTTCTCCGTCTCCACTGTCAAGCACGCCCATCACCGCTTCGACGTCGACCACCCCGGAAAAGACAGCCACCGCCACCGGGTCGCCGGCGCCACCGAGGTGCTGCTGGCCTCGCGCAACCGCTTTGCCTTGATGCACGAACTGCGCGACGAGGACGAACCGTCCCTCGACACACTCCTGTCCAAACTCGCACCCGTCGATCTCGTTCTCATAGAAGGCTACAAGCGCGACGCGCATCCCAAGGTCGAGGCGCACCGCGCCGTCACCGGCAACCCGCTGATCGCGCCCGATGACCAGACGATCCGCGCCGTGGCCAGCGACACACCTCTCGACCTCGACCGCCCGGTCTTCGACCTCGACGACACCAAAGCCATCGCCGATTTCATCCTGGGGCAGGTCGGTTTGTGACCGGTTTCGACACGGTCGCGATCGTCGACTGGTCCGGCGGCAACGACACCGGCACACGCCCCCGGAAAGACGCCATATGGCTCGGGATCACCCGTGACGGGATCGATACCGAGCCGCGCTACATTCGCAATCGTGTGGACGCCGAGGCGATCCTCGCCGCTCTCATCGAAACCGAGACAGCCGCCAATCGCCGCCTTTTCATCGGCCTCGATTTCCCTTTCGCCTATCCCGCCGGTTTCTCCCGCGCCCTCACCGGCGCCGACGATCCCTTCGCCGTCTGGGCATGGCTGGCCGATCACGTCACCGACACTCCCAAAGCCAACAACCGCTTCGACGTGGCGGGGCGAGTGAACCGCGCTCTCGGCAACGGCACCGGCCCGTTCTGGGGCAATGGCCGCCCCGGTCACGACGTCCCCGGCCTGCCGCGCACCAAGCAAGGCTATCACAATCCCTTCCCCGACCGCCGCGCGGTCGAACGGAAGGCCAAAGGCAGCTTCACCTGCTGGCAACTCTCTGGCGCGGGCGCGGTCGGCGGCCAGGTCCTCACCGGCTTGCCCGTCCTGCACCGCCTGCGCCAGCGCTTCCCCGACCTCATCGCCGTCTGGCCCTTCGAGCCCCTCGACAAGCTCGTTGCCCTCGTCGAAATCTGGCCCGGCCTCATCCACCCGATCGTCAAGCAGGCCGAGGCGCGGGGCGGCATCCGCGACGCCCACCAGGTCCGCCTGCTGGCCCGGGCCGTCGCCCGCTTGCACCCCGACGCCTTGGCCGCCATGCTGGACGTCACCGCCCCGGTCGAAGGCTGGATCATGGGGCTCGGACACGAGGAAACGCTGATGGCCGCCGCCGACGATACACTTCGCCCCCCGCCCCTGCGCGACGATTGCTTCGCGCTGCCCGCCGGCGTGGACTGGACCCCGGTCGACGACGCGCTGACCCTGCTGCGCGACCGGCTCCACGCCTTCGTCGCGACCGAAACCGTGTCGCTGGACCAGGCCCTGAACCTTATCCTCGCCGCCAACGTCACCGCCAGACGGGCCAACCCGCCCCTGCCCAACACCGCGGTCGACGGCTACGGCTTCGCCCATGCCAGCCTGACCGAGGGCAACCAGACCCTGCCCCTCATCCCCGGTCGCGCCGCCGCAGGCATGGCCTTCGAGGGCACCGTGCCCCCCGGCCATGCCATCCGCATTCTCACCGGCGCGGCCCTGCCGCAGGGCGTCGACACCGTGATCCTGCAAGAGGACGTCACCGCCAGCGACACCGCCATCGCCTTCCGCCCCGGCATCAAGCGCGGCGCCAACACCCGAAAGGCGGGCGAGGACGTACAGGCGGGCGATATGATCCTGCGCAAGGGTCGCAGGCTCACTCCCGCCGACCTCGCCCTCCTGTCGGCCACCGGCAATACCGACCTCCCGGTATATGCCCGCCTGCGCGTTGCCGCCCTCTCCACCGGCGACGAACTGGTCGAGCCGGGCGCCACCGCCGCACCGGGCCAGATCTTCGACGCAAACCGCCCCATGCTCCTGGGCCTCATCGAACGCTTCGGGTTCACCCCTGTCGACCTGGGCCGCGTGCCCGACGACCGCGCGACGCTACGCGCCACACTCGACCGCGGCGCAAAGCAGGCCGATGTGATCCTCACCTCCGGCGGCGCTTCGGCGGGCGACGAAGACCATGTCTCGGCTCTGCTGAACGAGGCCGGCGCGATGTCCCAATGGCGCATCGCGGTCAAGCCGGGCCGCCCACTGGCGCTTGGCCTCTGGAACGGGACCCCGGTCTTCGGCCTTCCGGGCAACCCGGTCGCCGCGCTGGTCTGCACGCTGATCTTCGCCCGCCCCGCCATGGGCCTGCTCTCGGGCGAGGGCTGGAAACGCCCGCAAACCTTTGTCCTGCCCGCGGGCTTCTCGAAGTCCAAGAAACCCGGCCGCCGCGAGTATCTGCGCGCCCGTGTCACCGATGGGCAGGCGGAGGTGTTCAAATCCGAAGGCTCCGGGCGCATCAGCGGACTCAGCTGGGCCGAGGGGCTCGTCGAACTGCCAGACGGCGCCGCCACGGTCAATCCCGGCGACCCGGTCACCTACATCCCGTTTGCCAGCTTCCTCTGACCCGCGCTTTTTCCTGCCCGAAGTAGTCTTGCCGAAGGCATTCTTCTCTTCCGGCGCTCAGGTCCACTTCGCCACTGGCGGCAGGCTCATCAGGACGGCATCGGCATCATGGCCCGTGGCCAGCCCGAACTTGGTGCCCCGGTCGTAGACGAGGTTGTACTCGGCATAAAGCCCACGATGCACCAGCTGCACCTCCTTGTCGGCGTCGCTCCAGTCCTGCGCGCGGCGCTTTTCCACCAGCGGCAGATACGCTTTCAGGAAGGCTCGCCCGATATCCTGCGTCAGGGCGAAATCCGCCTCCCAGTCGCCGGTATTGCGATCATCCATGAAAATGCCGCCCACGCCCCGCGCCCGGTGGCGGTGCGGGATATAGAAATATTCGTCCGCCCAGGTCTTCAGCGCCGGATAGATATCCGTTCCGTGCGGATCCAGATGCGCCTTCTGCTGGCCGTGGAAATGCGCGGTATCCTCGTCATACTCGATGCACGGGTTCAGGTCCGATCCGCCCCCGAACCACCAGGCGTGCGGTGTCCAGAACATCCGCGTGTTCATGTGCACCGCCGGCACATGCGGGTTCTGCATATGGGCCACGAGGCTGATGCCACTGGCCCAAAAACTGGGATCGTTTTCCATCCCCGGCACGCCCCGCGCCGCCATGGCCTTCTGTGCCTGCTCTCCCAGCTGGCCGAACACTTCCGAGACGTTGACGCCCACCTTCTCGAACACGCGCCCGCCGCGCATCACGCTCATCAGCCCGCCGCCCGCGTCCGAGCCGTCCTCGCTGGTGCGCCGGGTAGGTTTCACCTCGAACCGCCCCGCGTCCGCCTCCGACAGCGGGCCGCTCGCGTGGCTGTCCTCCAGCCCCTCGAAGGCCGCGACGATCTCATCGCGCAACTGGTGAAACCATGTCGCTGCGCGGCTTTTCTGCTCTGTCATGTCTGTCATGGTACTTCCTTCAGCGAGACCGCCCCGGCGGGCGTCCGAGCGGGCCCATCAGTGCGCGGGCGCCGACACCGGGTCAAGCAGCGACCGCCCGCCATCCACCGTCATGATCTGCCCGGTCATGAAGCTCGATCCGTCGCAGGCGAGGTATTGTACCGCCTCGGCCATCTCGTTCGGCGCCGCGATCCGCCCCAGCGGCGTATGGGCCTCGATATCCTCGCGATAGGTCTTGTTGTCGCGCAACGTGTCCTGCAACGACGCGCTCATCACCGAGCCGAAGGCCACCGCGTTCACCCGGATCCGGTGCGGCGCCAGCGCCACCGCCAGGCTGCGCGTCATCTGGTCCACCGCCGCCGAGGCGATGGAATAGCCCAGCAGGTCCGGATGCGTCCGCCGCCCGGCAATCGACGACAGGTTCACGATCGAGCCCACCGGTCCCTCGTCGCGGCCCTCCGCCTGCTTGATCATCCGCTTCGCCACCAGCTGGCTCAGCCGCAGCGCGGTCATCAGGTTCTGGTTCCAAAGCTGCTCCACCGCGTCGTCATCGGGGTTGAGCGGGTCCGACGGCAGCATCTGCCGCGACGCGTTCACCAGCACGTCCACGTCCTCGTAGGCGTCGATCGTCGCCGACAACAGGTTGGCCAGCGTCAGCTTTTCGCGCAGATCCCCCGCGTACCAGCGTTTGTTCGCGCCGTCCTCGTTCTCGCCCAGCTCGTGCTTCAGCAGCTTCTCGTTCGTGTCGGCGAACATCACGTTCGCCCCCTTGTCGACGAAATGCCGCCCGATGGCGAGACCCACGCCACTGGCCGCGCCTGTCACGATGGCGGTCTTTCCCTGTATCGAAAAGGACATGGCTCGATCTCTCCCTGATGGCCCGTCGGACCTTGTTAGCGCAACTCAGCCGCGGGTGCGAGACGGTCGTGCCGCCTGAACGATCTTGAACCGGGTATCGCCGCCAATCTCGCGCACGTCGCCGAAATTGGCGGCCAGATCACCCTCGTAGGGCAGATGCCGGTTGGCCACCATGTAAAGCTGCCCGCGCGCGCTCAGCATCCGCGCCGCCGCCCGGATGAAGGCACGTCCCAGCTCGGGGTCGCTGGCCCGCCCGATATGAAAGGGCGGGTTCATCACCACGGCATCCATCGGCCCCGGCGCGGACCAGTTCAGCGCATCGGCCCAGTGAAACACGGCCCGCGCGTCACCCACGTTCTGGCGCGCACAGCCCAGCGCGACGTGATCGGCCTCGACCAGATGCAGTGCCTGCACGCTCTCACGGCTCAGAACGTGATGCGCCAGGTACCCCCAGCCGGCCCCAAGGTCGACCACTTGCGCACCCAGCTTCTCGGGCAGGGCGTCGGCCAGCTGCCGCGACGCCGGGTCCACCCCGTCGGCCGAGAAAACCCCCGGCGCGGTGACGAATGTCCTGCCACCCTCTTCGACCGTCCCGCGTTCCGCCAGCGCCCAGTCGGAAAAATCGGCCCCTGCCTCGATGCTGAACAGCTTGCCATGCGCCTTCGACAGCGGCGCCGACACCTCGGCGCGCTTGCGACAGGCTTTCAGGATCGATTCGATCCCGTCCGTCTTGGCCCCGTCCACCACCACGATCCCGTCGCTGACACTTGCGGCCTCGGCAATCAGCCCCTGGCACAATGCCTTGGCGCGCGTGGCAAAGACCACCGCCGCGCCATACCGCCCCTCGGCCTCCAGCACACAGTCCCAACCGTCAGCCTGAAACGCCTCCCAATCCGGCCGGAGGCGCGTGATGATCTGGGTACGGTCCTTGGGCAGCGCCGACAGATCCGCCCCCGTGCGCGGCGCGAACACGGCCACCCGCGCGCCCTCGGGCCACGCGATCATGCCATCTTCCACGGCCAGCGACAGGCGCGATGCCGTGCTCACCCTATTCCTTTTCCATGGTGCATTGCAGCGGATGCTGGTGGCGCCGGGCGAAATCCATCACCTGCCCCACCTTGGTCTCCGCGATCTCGTGGCTGAATACGCCCACGACCGCGACACCCTTCTTGTGCACGGTCAGCATGATCTCGAACGCCTGTGCGTGATTCATGCCGAAGAATCGCTCCAGCACCGCCACGACGAATTCCATCGGCGTGTAATCGTCGTTCAGCAGCAACACCTTGTAAAGTGGCGGCCGCTTCGTCTTGGGCTTGGTATCGACGACCACGGCGGCATCGCCGTCGCCGTCATCGTCCTTGCCCGACATGATCACCTGGTGCTGCATCGATCCCCGTTGCGCGTATGGCATTTCGTGAGCGTTTTATATAACTTCCAGAATGCGTCTGAAAAGGGGGCGCAACCGGGGCAAAGGTCGCAATGGCGCAAAATATCACGACAATCGCATTCGATGCCGACGACACGCTCTGGCACAACGAACGGTTCTTCAAGCTGACCCAGGACAGATTCGCCGATCTCCTGCGCGATTACGTCGAAGGGCCTCACCTTGCCGAGCATCTGCTGGCCGCCGAGAAACGCAACCTCGGACATTACGGATTCGGCATCAAGGGCTTTACCCTGTCGATGATCGAAACCGCCATCGACGTGACGGACGGCCGCGTTCCCGCCTCGGTCATTTCCGAACTGATCGCGGCGGGGCGCGAGATGCTGGAACATCCCATCGAGCTTCTGCCCCATGCCCGCGACGCGGTCGAGGCGGTGGCGGGCACCCACCGCGTGCTGCTGGTGACCAAGGGCGACCTTCTCGACCAGGAGCGCAAGCTGGCCCAGTCCGGTTTGGGCGATCTTTTCGACGCGGTCGAGATCGTCTCGGACAAGACGCCGGACGTCTACACCCGCATCTTCGACCGCCACGGCGACGGCGCGTCTCGCGCGCTGATGGCCGGCAATTCCCTGCGCTCGGACGTGAACCCGGTGATCGCCGCCGGCGGCTGGGGCGTGCACGTCCCCCACGACCTCACCTGGGGCTACGAAGTCGACGACGCACCCGAGGATGCCACGCGGTTCCGAAAGGTGCAGGATTTGGGCGAATTGCCCGCGCTGGTCGAAGCGATCGGATGAAGCCGTGCCCCCCTGTCCCGGACTTGATCCGGGACCTCGCGCCGCTGAATGACCATGAACCGGCGCGCACATTCCCCGCGTAGGGTGGGTGAAAACCCACCACACCCCAACCGTCAACCCTATTCCAGAACCGCCGCCGCTTCGATCAACCCGGCGCCGCCCTTGTTCTGCAACAACACCACCACCGGCGCATCGCCGCCGGCCTCCGCGGCCAAACGCAACGGCGCCGCCCCATCCCATTTGCCAAGCTCCCGCATCTCGGTCACCACATTGGCATAGGTGATCGTCCGACCCGCGTTCTCGCCGCGCTTGATATGCACCGTACTTTCCGGTTGGAACCGCACCAGCTGCACCGTCAGCGGCCCGTCAAGTTCTGCAAGGGGCTCTGCCTCGACCACCACGCTATCGCCCTGCCGCGTCAGGTCCATATCCACCGTTTGCGGCAGCCGCCGGTGCCTGTCGATCACGTCCACCACATCCATGGGCCGGTTGCCGACCACGTCGTCGGCCCCGTTGATCACCATCTGCGGGGTATAGATCACGTTCCGCTCCGCCGTCTTGGCATAGGCCCTCTGCCGCTTGGTATGCGCGGGGCTCGCGAAACTGTCCTTCCAGCCAATGTAATCCCAGTAATCCACGTGCAACGACAGCGCGATCACGTCTTCATGCTTCGCCAGCTTGTGAAAGAACTTGTCCGCTTCGGGGCAGGACGAGCAGCCCTGGCTGGTGAACAATTCCACCACCACGGGGCGGCCCGTATCCTGTGCCGCCACCGGTGCCGCGAAAAACAGCACAAGGGCCGCAGCCCCCGTGTACACTTTGCTGAAATCCATGTCTGGCGCTCTACTTCGTTGTTCGTGACGTCGCTTCTGAGTATTCATCCCGGCATGAAACTGCCAATCAAGGTTTCGAGAGAGTCGCGTGAAAACTGTAACATTCACAAATTGTGTGCAATAGTATACAATAATTGCCTGCCCCTCTTGAACGACTCCCCGGTTTCGGTCAGAAGCAAGCCAGACAATCCTGCCTTCATACGTGAAAGGATATCCAGATGCCCATCACCGTCGGTCACGACAGCTCCAAGACCCGCAAGACCCTGAAGGTCGGCGACACCTCCGTCGCCTACTATTCCATCGCCGCCGCCGAAGAGGCGGGCCTTGGCGATTTCTCCAAGCTGCCCGCCGCGCTGAAGGTGGTGCTGGAAAACATGCTGCGCTTCGAGGACGGCAAAACCGTCACCACCGACGACATCATGGCATTCTCCGACTGGGCCAAGGAAGGCGGCAAGGGCACGCGCGAACTCTCCTACCGGCCCGCCCGCGTGCTGATGCAGGATTTCACCGGCGTCCCCGCCGTGGTGGACCTCGCCGCGATGCGTGACGGAATCAAGGAACTGGGCGGCGACGCGCAGAAGATCAACCCGCTCAACCCCGTCGACCTGGTGATCGACCACTCGGTCATGATCGACGAATTCGGCAACCCCCGCGCCTTCCAGATGAACGTCGACCGCGAGTACGAGCGGAACATGGAACGCTACCAATTCCTGAAATGGGGCCAGGGTGCCTTCAACAACTTCCGCGTCGTGCCACCGGGCACCGGCATCTGCCACCAGGTGAACCTCGAATACCTGGCGCAAACCGTCTGGACCGACGAGGACCAGAACGGCGAAACCGTCGCCTATCCCGACACGCTCGTGGGCACCGACAGCCACACCACCATGGTCAACGGCGCGTCCGTCCTCGGCTGGGGCGTCGGCGGGATCGAGGCCGAGGCCGCCATGCTGGGCCAGCCGATCTCGATGCTCATCCCCGAGGTCGTCGGTTTCGAGCTTTCCGGCAAGATGGTCGAAGGCACCACCGGCACCGACCTCGTGCTCAAGGTCGTGGAAATGCTGCGCGAGAAGGGCGTCGTTGGCAAGTTCGTCGAATTCTACGGCGACGGGCTCGACACCCTGCCGCTGGCCGACCGCGCAACCATCGCCAACATGGCCCCCGAATATGGCGCCACCTGCGGCTTCTTCCCGATCGACGACGAGACCCTGCGCTACCTGCGTCAGACCGGCCGTGACGAGGACCGCATCGCGCTGGTGGAAACCTACGCCAAGGAAAACGGCTTCTGGCGCGGGCCGGATTACAACCCGGTCTACACCGACACGCTGCATCTCGACATGGGCACCATCGTGCCCGCCATCTCCGGCCCCAAGCGCCCGCAGGACTACATCGCCCTCGACAAGGCCGCGACCGCCTTCCACGCCTACGTCAAGGGCATCCGCGAAGGCAAGGATGCCAGCGCCGACACCGAGGCCCGCTGGGAAGGCGAAGGCGGCGCACCCGAGCCGCGCGACATCCCCGGCAACGAAGGTCATCACAGGATGGGCTTCTACACCGACGAGGACGGCAACAGCCACCAGTTGCATGACGGCTCGGTGGTGATCGCCTCGATCACCTCCTGCACCAACACCTCCAACCCCTACGTGATGATCGGCGCCGGCCTCGTGGCCCGCAAGGCGCACGAACTGGGCCTCACCCGCAAGCCCTGGGTCAAGACCTCGCTCGCGCCGGGCTCCCAGGTGGTGTCGCACTACCTCGAGGCCGCCGGGCTCCAGGACGATCTCGACGCCATCGGCTTCAACCTCGTGGGCTACGGCTGCACCACCTGCATCGGCAACTCCGGCCCGCTGGCCGAACCGATCTCAAAGTCGATCAACGACAACGACCTGATCGGCGTGTCGGTGCTCTCAGGCAACCGCAACTTCGAGGGCCGCATTTCTCCCGACGTGCGCGCCAACTACCTCGCCTCGCCGCCGCTGGTGGTGGCCTACGCGCTGGTGGGCGACATGAACGTCGACATCGCCAACGACCCGCTGGGTCAGGACAAGAACGGCAACGACGTCTACCTCAAGGACATCTGGCCGTCGCAAAGCGAAATCGCCGAGCTGGTCGAAAAGACCGTCACCCGCGAGGCGTTCCAGTCGAAATACGCCGACGTCTTCAAGGGCGACGAGAAATGGCAGGAGGTCGAGACCTCCGACGCCGAAACCTACGACTGGCCGCCGCAATCGACCTACGTCCAGAACCCGCCCTACTTCCAGGGCATGAGCAAGGACCCCGGCACGATTTCAAACATCGAGGGCGCCCGTGTTCTGGCGCTCCTGGGCGACATGGTCACCACCGACCACATCTCGCCCGCCGGTTCGTTCAAGGAAACCACGCCCGCCGGGCAATACCTGCGCGAACGCCAGGTGCCGGTGCGCGAGTTCAACTCCTACGGCTCGCGCCGCGGCAACCACGAGGTGATGATGCGCGGCACCTTCGCCAACATCCGCATCAAGAACGAGATGCTGGATGGCGTCGAAGGCGGCTACACTAAAGGCCCCGACGGCAAGGAGACGTCGATCTACGACGCGGCCATGGCCTACCAGGAGCAAGGCACACCGCTGGTGATCTTCGGTGGCGAGCAATACGGCGCGGGCTCCAGCCGCGACTGGGCCGCCAAGGGCACCGCGCTTCTGGGCGTCAAGGCCGTGATCGCCGAGAATTTCGAGCGCATCCACCGCTCGAACCTCGTCGGCATGGGCGTCATCCCGTTCGAGTTCACCGGCGGCGACACCCGCAAGACGCTGGAACTCACCGGCGACGAAGAGGTCTCGATCCACGGTCTGGACGACATCAAGCCGCAGGCCGAAGTGCCCTGCACGATCACCTATAAAGACGGCTCGACGAAGGAGATCACCCTCAAGTGCCGGATCGATACGGCGATCGAGATCGAATATGTCGAACACGGCGGCGTGCTGCACTACGTCCTGCGCAACCTCGCGCAGGCACCCATGGCCGCCGAGTAAGCAACGCAGAACCAAACGCAGGGCGGGGATTTTCCCCGCCCTGTTTCTTTTTTTGCCCCCCGGCTCGACGCACCCGGATTCTTGAAAAGAATCCGACCCGATTTCTTTTCAAGAAATCGCCCCCCCCGCGCCAAACTCGATCCCCACCCGCGTAGGGTGGGTGACAACCCACCTCAGACCCACGCCTTCCGTCCCGCTCCCCTTGCCGACCACCCCCACGGCCCGTATCTATGTCCCAACACCCTTCAAACCCCGGGAGAGAACGATGTTCAAAGGATTAGGCCAGCTTGGCGACATGAGCAAAATGATGAAGGCCGCGCAGGAAATGCAGACCAAGATAGCCGAGCTTCAGGAAGAGATGCACAACATCACCGTCACCGGCGAATCCGGCGCGGGCCTGGTCAAGGCCGTCTGCTCCGCCAAGGGCGAGCTGAAAAGCCTCGATATCGACCCCTCGATCTTCAACTCCGACGACAAGGAAGTGGTCGAGGACCTGATCCTCGCCGCCATCAAGGACGCGCAGGCCAAGGCCAGCGAAAAGGCGCAGGAGGAGATGGGCAAGCTGACCGAGGGCATGGGCCTGCCCGAAGGCATGAAGCTGCCGTTCTGAGGCGCCCCCCGCGCTCATGAACTCCACTCGCGACATCGACGCCCTGATCGAGATGATGGCCAAGCTGCCGGGCCTGGGCCCGCGCTCGGCCCGCCGCGCGGTGCTGCACATGATCCGCAAGCGCGAGCTTCTGCTGTCGCCGCTTGCGGACCTCATGGGCCAGGTCGCCCTCACGGCCCGCGAATGCATCGTCTGCGGCAATGTCGGCACCACCGAGACCTGCGATATCTGCCTGTCGGCGAAACGCGCCAACGGCATGATCTGCGTGGTCGAGGACGTGGCCGACCTCTGGGCGATGGAACGCGCGGGCGTCTTCAAGGGCCGCTACCACGTGCTCGGCGGCACGCTTTCTGCGCTCGACCAGGTCGGCCCCGAACAGCTCCGCATCCCCCGGCTCGTGGACCGCATCGAGACGGAAAACATCACCGAGGTCATTTTGGCGCTGGCCGCCACCGTCGACGGCCAGACCACGGCCCATTACATCGCCGACCAGCTCGAGGACCGCGTCACCCTCACCTCGCTGGCGCAAGGCGTCCCCATCGGCGGCGAGCTCGATTATCTCGACGACGGCACCATCACCGCCGCCCTCAATGCCCGCAAGGCACTCTGATCCGCTCCTGACGCGACCTGTCCGCAACACCCCGTAGGGTGGGTGAAAACCCACCACTTTGGTGGGTGACAACCCACCACTCCGATGGGTGAAAGCCCACGCCCCCAACATGACGTCCCCGAACAACACCACCCGCGCCATCCTCGTCATCACCTTCGCGGTGGCGGCCCTCGCGCTCGGCGACGCGCTGATCAAGCTCTCATCGGGCGCGAAATCGCTCTGGCAGATGTTCATCCTGCGCTCGGCCCTCGTGCTGCCCGTACTGCTGGCCCTCATGGCGCTCTTCGCGCGGTCCGCCTTTGCCCTGCGCCACCCCGGCTGGACCGGCCTGCGCAGCCTGGTCCTCGTCGCGATGTGGGTCGCCTACTATGCCGCCCTGCCGCATGTGCCGCTGTCGGTCGCGGCGGCGGGCTATTACACCTCGCCGCTCTTCATCACGCTCTTCGGCGCGCTGGCCACCCGCAGCGCCATCGCCCCGCGCCACTGGCTCGCCGTGGCGATCGGCTTTGCCGGCGTGCTCCTGATCATCAAGCCCACACCCTCGGGCCTTTCGGCCTACGCGCTCCTGCCTCTGCTCGCGGCCATGCTCTATGCCGTCGCCATGCTGATGACCGGAACGCGCTGCCGGGGCGAGCACCCGCTGATGCTCTCGGCCGTGCTGAACGTCGCCTTCATCCTGGCGGGCGGCTTCGCCTTTGCCCTCCTGCCGGCCCCGACGGGCACGCCCGCGCCCTTCACGGCAGCATGGACAACGCTCGACGCCGCCGACTGGCGCACCATCGCGGTGCTCGCCACCGCCATCCTGATCGGCAGCATCGGAGCCGCCTATGCCTACCAGAACGGACCGCCTGCCGTGATCGGCACGTTCGACTTCACCTATGTCGGGTTCTCGGCGCTCTGGGGCTGGCTCATCTTCACCGAACGCCCCGACGCGCTCTCGTCGCTCGGCATTGCGTGCATCGTCGGCGCGGGCCTGCTAGCCATCTCGCGCCCCGCAGCCGTCCCCTGATCACGCGCGCCGCCCAAGAAAAAACCGCGCCCGATCCGGGGCGCGGTTCCAATCTGTCGCGAGGTCCGACAGGCCTTACGCCTTGTCGTCGTCCTCGTCATCCTCACCGTCATCGTCCGGCAGGTTGAAGAAGCTCTCGGCGTCGTATTCCTTCTCCGGTTCCGCCTTCTCCGTGTCGTCCCCGCCCAGGCTGAACGTCTCCAGCCCCTCGATGGCCGTCGGCATCCGCGGCTCGACATCCGATTCCAGGCTCTGCTCGGTCGACAGCAGCTTGCGGCGCTCGTCATCGTCCATCGCCTGGCCTTCCTTGGCCTTCTTCGCGGCAGCCTTCTGCACGGCGGCATCCAGCTCTGTCTGCTTGCACAGGCCCAGCGCCACCGGGTCGATCGGCTGCATGTTCGAGATGTTCCAGTGGGTGCGCTCGCGAATCGTCTGGATCGTCGGCTTGGTGGTGCCCACCAGCCTGGCGATCTGCGCATCGGCCAGCTCGGGATGGAATTTCACCAGCCACAGGATCGCGTTCGGCCGGTCCTGCCGCTTCGACAGCGGGGTATAACGCGGCCCGCGGCGTTTCTCCTCGCCCACGGCGGCGGCGTTGAACTTCAGCTTCAGCCTGTGCAGCGGGTCCTTTTCCGCCTTGTCGATATCGTCCTGCGTCAGCTGGTTGTTGGCGACGGGATCGAACCCCTTCACCCCGGCGGCCACGTCGCCATCGGCGATCCCCTGGATCTCCAGCTCGTGCATCCCGACGAAATCGGCGATCTGCTTGAAGCTGATCGTGGTGTTGTCCACCAGCCAGACGGCGGTGGCCTTGGCCATCAACGGTTTCGACATTTCTCAAAGGCTCCTTCACGCATATCTTTCCCCTCGCCTGAAACGGCGGTCCCGGGGGCCGGGACGGGTTCTCGTTGTCGGGGAACTTGGCGGCTATATAGTAGCCCCGAACACAAAAAGAAAGAGCGAACATGCGCGCGCTTTTCGCCCTGCTTTTCCTTGCCGCCCCGGCGCTGGCCGACGGCGACCGCCCCGGCGACTTCGACTATTACGTCCTGTCGCTCAGCTGGTCGCCCACCTGGTGCGCGCTCGAAGGCGACGACCGCGCCTCGCCCCAATGCGACGCGGCGCGTGACCATGGCTGGATCCTGCACGGCCTCTGGCCGCAATACCACCGGGGCTGGCCCGAACACTGCCAGTCGCCCGAACGCCCGCCGTCCCGCGCCATGACGAACGACATGGCCGACATCATGGGCACATCCGGCCTCGCATGGTACCAGTGGAAGAAACACGGCACCTGCTCGGGCCTCTCCGCCCCCGCCTATTACGCCCTGTCACGAGAGGCCTACGACCGCATCACGAGGCCGGAGGTCTTTCGCAAACTGAAAGACCCGGTCAAGCTCCCTGCCTCCGTGGTCGAAGAAGCGTTCCTCAAGGCCAACCCCACGCTCGAGCCCGACGGCATCACCATTACCTGCCGCGCGGGCCGCATCCAGGAGGCCCGCATCTGCCTTTCCCGCGACCTCTCCCCGGTCCCCTGCGGCCGCGACGTGATCCGCGACTGCACGCTGGACGACGCGCTATTCGATCCGATTCGCTAAGAGCCTGCCACGCGCCTCTGCGCCTGTAACCTTTGCCACTGCGTAAAGGACCGACTCGCGAACGTTGCTGCCGTTAAAGACGGAGGCTATCGTCAGCCCCTGGGGTGATGATCCGACGGCAGTTATGAAGCACTTTATGCCTGCCAAAGACATCCTCGGAATGATCGTTGCGCCCAGCCCCCGCCAAATCGCCAGCCCGTGGGAGGGCCTGACGATGGCCGGGCCGCTTCGCGGCTGTTAATCGGCTGGATGGTCAAACCCAATGTCGGGCTCGAAACCACCTTTGTCTTTAGCGTCCAAAGCTCACCTGCGAAACGACCCCGCGACCACCCACTCAAAACACCCGCAGCACCAGCACCACAACCGCCACCGGCACCAAGAGCACATGCAGCACCATGTCGAACCAGTTGCTGCTGCCCCAGCCCATGACCCACGCCAACTGCCCCAGAACGGCCACCCCCGCCAGAAACCAGTTCCCCGTCACCAGCGCATAAAGGCACACCGCCAGCACCATCCCCGCCACCGGCACCGGCGCATAGCCGACCCGGTACACATCCACCGGGATCACCCCGAACGCACAAGCCAGGAACGCCACGTAGGCACACAGGAACACCGCGATCTCCACGCCCGAAAACCCCGGCACGTCCCAACCAACCGACACCGCCACATGCCGCAGTGCCAGCGCCGGCAGCATCACCCCGAACGGCGCCAGCACCGCCACCGCGCCATTCACCGCCACGGTATCGCGCCACAAGACGCCGACCAGAACCGCGGCCACCAGCGCCAGCCCGGCGGCCAGCGAGGACGACAGCACCAGCCCGCTCAGCGCGAACACCACCCAGCCCAGCACCACCGCCACGCCCAAAGTCGCCCCGACGCCGCTCATTGCGCCGCCACCCAGGCACCGTTCAGCACATGCGCCCGCAGCCCCGTCTTGTTCCCGACCGAATAGGCCAGCGCGATCTCGCCGCCCTCCAGCCGCCGCAACATCGGATACCGCGCCCCCGCCCCGTTCGGCGCCAGCTCCCGCAGGACCCGCCAGTTGTCCCCTTCATCCTCGGACAAGAGCAACCGCAGCCGGTCGCCACCATCCGGATCGTCATTGGCCGCCATAAGGATCCGTCCACCGCCCAACGCCAGCGCCGCCACCGGCGCGCTCGGGTTCGGCATGTCGGAGGGCATCACTTCAGACCACGTCCTGCCGCCATTTTCCGTATGGCTCACCAACAGCTTCCCCGAGGGCGCGAAATCCCGCAGCCACGCCACCGCCCGGTTCTCGCCCAAGGGCACGATCATCGGCTGAATCGGCTGACCCTTGCCCGCCATCCGCGCCGTATCCCGCACCCGGCCACCCGGCCCGAACCGCACCAGAACCCCATGCGCCGCGCCCATCTCGAAATAGGCCGGCAATCCCACGCTCCCGTCGGCAAACGCCACCATCGGCGCCTTCACCAGGTGCGAGCGGTTCAAAAACGGCGACAGGTTCAGCTTGCGGGCCCGCACAGGCCCGCCCGCCCCCATCTCCACATTCGCGACCGAGGCCATGGCCCAGCCTCCGACCGACACCACCGTGGCGAACACACGGCCCGGGACGCGCTCGTTCTCCACCGTGTTGCCCAGCGTCACCACCAGCTGCGGCGGCTCCATCGCCTCGCCCAGCGCGCCCCGCGTGATCCGCACATCCCGCCCGGCCACCTGCCAGCCCTCCGGCCCGCGCCGGACCGCGGCGCCATGTATATCCACATCCGCCTGCGCCTCCTGCGAGCCCTCGAACCACAACACGTCGAACCCGTCCCCGGTCACCACCACCGACGCCGAATGCGCCTGGCCTACCGCGACATCGTACGCGAACACCGTCTCGAACCGCGGCACACCCGTCTCCGGCACCTTCTCCGGCACGGCAAAGCGCCAGACCGGCGGCACGTCGCGCGCCACCGCCCAGGCGCTCAGGCCGATGCTCAGCGTCATCAGGCAAAGGATCACCACCTGCGCCGCACCCATCGCCTCAGCCCACCTTCAAAACGATCTTGCCGATATGCGCGCTCGTCTCCATCCGCGCATGCGCCTTCGCGGCCTCCTCCAGCGGAAACTCCGAATCCATCACCGGCCCCACGCGCCCGGCGGCCAGCAAGGGCCAGATCTCCCGCCGCAGATCCTCCGCGATCCGCGCCTTTGCCAGCCCGCTCTGCGGCCGCAGCGTCGAGCCGGTAATGGTCAGCCGCCGCGTCATGACCTGGGTAAAGTCCATTTCCACCTCCGGCCCCTGCAGAAACGCGATTTGCACCAACCGTCCCTCGTCCGCCAGCGCCGCGATGTTGCGGGGCAGGTAATCTCCACCCACCATGTCCAGGATCAGATCGGCGCCCCCGCGCACCCGCATCTCCTCCACGAAATCCACCTCGCGATAGTTGAACGCCCGCTCCGCGCCCAATTCCTCGCACACCCGGCATTTCTCGTCCGACCCCGCCGTCGCGAAGACCCGCGCGCCCCGCGCCGCCGCAAGCTGGATCGCCACGGTCCCGATCCCGCTCGACCCGCCCTGCACAAGAAAGCGCTCGCCGGCCTGCAACCGCCCCCGGCCAAACACATTGGTCCACACGGTAAAGAACGTCTCCGGCAGACAGGCCGCCCGGTCCATCCCCATGCCCCCGGGCACCGGCAGGCAATGCGCGGCGTCCGTCACCACGGCTTCGGCATACCCGCCGCCCGGCACCAGCGCACAGACCCGGTCGCCAACGCCCCACCCGTTCACGCCCGGCCCGAGTGCCGCGATCTCGCCCGACACTTCCAGCCCCGGCAGATCGCTCGCCCCCGGCGGCGGATCGTACATCCCCGCCCGCTGCAACGCATCGGGCCGGTTCACTCCGGCATAGGCCACCCGGATCACCACCTGACCATGCGAGGGCTTCGGCCAGTCCCGCTCGGCCAGCGCCAGCACCTCCGGCCCGCCCGGCGCGGTGATCTCGATAACCTTCATCCTGTCCGGCATCATCTTTCCCCGTCGCCCCGTCGTACCAGCCCCCCCGGAAAAAGCAACAAACGGCGCCCGCAAGCACCGCTCCGGAGACCCCAGGGCCCCACCTTTTCCTCTGGCCAAAAATATCCCCGCCGGAGGCTCCCGCGGGTGCCACCGGGCGCGCCGCCCGCCCGCACCGGGTAGGGTGGGTGACAACCCACCACTCCCACAAACGAAAAACCCGCTACCGCGTCCAGCGCCCCGGCAACCCGCCGGTCCGCCCCGGCGCCGGCTTGCGGATCTTCGAGAACACCGACAGCGGCCCGGCCATCAACCCGCTCACCAGGCGGTTCTCGCGCGCCTTCGCCTTGACGTTCTCGATACGCATCACGTCCTCGATCCGCCGGTCCAGAAACGCCCAGGTTCGCGCATGTCCTTCACTTTCATCCCCCAGCCAGTAAAGCACCGTGGACGAATAGACCCCCGACAGGGTCGCCCGCTTCGTGTACCAGTTGACGTCATCCGAGGTATCGCCCAGCGCATCCCAGATCTTGTCGCAAGTGTCCCAGATCGCCCGGGCCCCGTCCATCGCGTGATGCGGCAGCGCAAACAGCGTCACGCCCCGGCGCACCAGTTCCTTGTCCTCCACGACCTCCAGCCGAAACCGCACCGCCGCGGCCACCTTGTCGCGAAACCGCATCTGGTCCAGCTCCGCAGCCTCCAGCCGCGCCAGCATCGCGGCGTCGCCTTCCTCGTGATAAGCCAGCGCGAGGTCGACGGCACCGCGCGGACAGGCCGCTTTCACCAGGCTGCGCGAAATGCCGGCATCCTCGGCGGCGGCACGCAGGCTCGCCTCGCTCCATCCGTCGAAGGGAACATGCGGCTTGATGCTCTCCAGAAGCCGCGCCTTGGTATCTGATGAACGCTGGGTCATGCGCTGAATGTAGGGCGGCGATCGCTCCACGGCAACAACGCGCAATCGCCCTGGCGGACACGGTCGCGACCAGGGAACATTTGCCCGGGTGGCCCCCGGTTGCGAAACGCGAATCCGTCACGACGTCGCGTCGTTCCACCCGCGCCCGGCGCCCGCGCGCAAAATATCGCCAGCTTGCCGCCCAATTTCTGCACTTTTTTGCCGGAACCATCGCCGCGTCCGCATTTGCTTGCGCTGTTTGCTGCGTCGGTCGACATAACGGCGCGCCGATCACAACTACAGGGTTACAACGATGTCCGTCGCCGACAGTTACGAACGCCAGATGCTCGACCTCATCAATGCCGAGCGCACGTCGCGCGGCCTCGCGCCCCTCACGCTTGAACTGCGCCTGAACGAGGCCAGCGAGGATCACAGCACCTGGATGGACGACACCCTGATCTTCAGCCACACCGGGGTCGACAACTCCAATCCCGGCGACCGGATGCGCGACGCGGGTTTCGTCTTTTCCGGCAACTGGACCTGGGGCGAGAACATTGCCTGGCAATCCGAGCGCGGCGCACCGGGCCTCTCGGACGACGTGGTGGACCTGCACAACGGCCTGATGAACAGCCCGGGCCACCGCGCCAACATTCTCAATCCCGATTTCGAGGTGATCGGCCTCGGCATCGAGACCGGCTTCAACCGCGGCTACGAGGCCGTCTATGTCACCCAGGTCTTCGCCCGCACCAGCGCGCCGCTGCAGCTCGACGTGGTCGCTAACGACCCGCCGCCGCCGGATGAAAACGGTCCGGACGCCGAACTGATCGGAACCGACTCCGACAACCGCCTCGAAGGCGGCGTCGGGAACGACACGCTCATCGGCCTGGGCGGCGACGACACCCTGCGCGGCGAAGGCGGCGCAGACGAAATCAATGCCGGCGACGGCGCCGACACGGTCTATGCGCATGACGGCGGTGACGAGGTGAATGGCGGGATGGGCAACGACATGCTCGACGCCGGCAAGGACGCCGACATGATTAAGGGAGGCGTCGGTAACGACACGCTGATCGGGGCATCCGGAAATGACACGCTCTCGGGCGGTTCGGGTGACGACTCGCTCGACGGAGGCTCCGGCAAGGACCGCCTGCGCGGCGGGTCGGGTGACGATATGATCTACGGCGGCAGGGGGTCGGCCAAGGACACGCTGCTCGGCGGGGCGGGGAACGACCTACTCGACGGTGGCAACGGCAAGGACAAGCTGTTCGGCGAGGCCGGCAACGATGTTCTGCTCGGTGGCGGCGGCGAGGACGTCTTCGTGTTCACCTCCGGCGATGACGACGTACTCGATTTCGATCCGTCGCTGGCCAGGGAACGCATCGACCTCGGCGAGACCGCCGCGATCACCAGTTACTGGGACCTCATGAACGGCGGCCATATCTACCAATCCGGCAGCGCGACCGTTATCGACGACCTCGACGGCAACACGATGACGCTCCACAACGTCTCGCTGGACGACCTTCAATCGGGCGACTTCATATTCTGATCCGGGCGCGGGCCACGTGCCCGCCCCCGTCTGAAGGCTGGACAAGCCCGCCGCGGTTTGCTAGACGGCCACTTCCTGCACTTTATGCAACTTCAACCTAGAAAGGTGGTGACAACCACATGCAGGTCAGTGTTCGCGACAACAATGTCGATCAGGCGCTTCGTGCCCTGAAAAAGAAACTGCAGCGTGAGGGCGTTTTTCGCGAGATGAAGCTTCGGCAACATTTCGAGAAGCCGTCCGAGAAAAAAGCGCGCGAAAAGGCCGAGGCTATCCGCCGCGCCCGCAAGCTCGCACGCAAGAAGGCCCAGCGCGAAGGTCTCCTCTAGGACCCGCCGCCAAGGCCACACGCATTGTCATGACGACCCCCGGGCACCCGCTTCGGGGGTTTGTCTTTATTTCAGGGGGCACTCCCCCGTTTTGGAATCAGCCGTCCGCGCCTATATGATGGCGCAACCCGAACCCGTTGAGATCTAGCCGATGACCGATTCTGCGCCCATCACCCAGGATGTCCTGACCATCCCCCGCAAGCTGCCCGAGGGGCCGATCAACCTTGTCGGCCTCACCCGCGACGCCCTGCGCGACACGCTCGTCGCCCACGGCACCCCGGAAAAGCAGGCCAAGATGCGCGTGAACCAGATCTGGCAGTGGATCTACCAGTGGGGCGTGCGCGACTTCGCCGCCATGACCAACCTCTCCAAGGCCTACCGCGCCGAGCTGGCCGAGAAATTCGTCATCGAGATCCCCGAGATCGTCGACCGCCAGGTCAGCGCCGACGGCACCCGCAAGTACCTGGTGCGAATCGCCGGCGGGCATGAGGTCGAAACCGTCTATATCCCTGAGGAAGACCGCGGCACGCTCTGCATCTCCTCCCAGGTCGGCTGCACCCTCACCTGCTCCTTCTGCCACACCGGCACCCAGAAACTGGTGCGCAATCTGACCGCCGGCGAAATCATCGGCCAGGTCATGCTGGCGCGCGACGATCTGGACGAATGGCCCAAACCCGGTGTCGGCATGGGCACCGATGGCCCGCGCCTTCTGTCGAACATCGTGCTGATGGGCATGGGCGAGCCGCTCTACAATTTCGACAACGTCCGCGACGCCATGAAAATCGCGATGGACGGCGAAGGCATCGCGCTCTCGCGCCGCCGCATCACGCTGTCCACCTCCGGCATCGTCCCGGAAATTCACAAGACCGCGCAGGAAATCGGCTGCATGCTCGCCGTCAGCTTCCACGCCACCACCGACGAGGTTCGCGACAAGCTGGTGCCGATCAACCGCAAATGGAACATCGCCGCCTTGCTGGATGCGCTCCGCGCCTATCCCAAGGCCTCGAACTCCGAGCGGATCACGTTCGAGTACGTCATGCTCAAGGACGTCAACGATTCAGACGCCGACGCCCGCCGCCTCGTGAACCTGATCAAGGGCATCCCGGCCAAGATCAACCTGATCCCTTTCAACGAATGGCCCGGCGCCCCGCACCAGCGCTCCGACTGGGACCGGATCGAGAAATTCGCCGACATCATCTACAAGGCCGGCTACGCCTCGCCCATCCGCACGCCAAGGGGCGAGGACATCATGGCCGCCTGCGGCCAGCTCAAATCCGCCACCGAACGCCAGCGCAAGTCCCGCCGCGAGATCGAGGCCGAGGCCGGCCTGTAGGGCGGGGTTCCACCCCGCCTGCCCGCCGACCGCCCGCACATCCCTAAAAGACTGGAATACCAATATGGCCCGCGACGTCGAACTGCTTCTCTGCCCCGTCAACCTGCGCCACGCCGAAACCAACACCAACGCCTATGACGAGGCCGTCGCGATGGCCCGGCGCCGCAATGCCAGGCTCATCGTGGCCACCGTCGCCCCCGAAATGGAGCGGAATCTCAACATCCGCGACTCCGAGGCCTATTGGTCCCAGCAACTGGCGAAGTTCGTCAAAGACAACCCCGCCGAGGGCGTGGAGGTCGAGACCATCGTGCGCAAGGGCGCGGTGCACCGCCAGATCGTCAGGCTGGCCTGCGAGCGCAAGGTCGACGTCATCGTCATGAACTCGGCCAACCCCAAGGTGCAGGATTACCTGCTGGGCACCACCGCCAGCCACGTCGTCACCCACGCCGAATGCTCGGTGTTTGTCGTGCGCGCCTGATCTCGCGCGCGCGCAAACGCCCCGGCAAGCTCAAGGTTGCGGTCAGGGATGACAGTGCTAAGTGTCTGACAAACCAAAGACCAGCACTGGACGATCGATGTTTCTTCTGACCCGTATCCTGTTCGTGGCCGCGCTCGGCCTGATTTTCCTGGCGCCGGCCAGCGCACAGGAGGCCGACGTGCCCTCCGCCGAGGCGCAGCAACTCATCGATCTTCTCGAAAATCCCGAGGCCCGCGAGGCGCTGATCCAGTCGCTGCGCGGCGCCGCCGAGACCACCACGAACGAGGTCGTCGACCCGGAGGAAGACACCTCCGTCGGGCGCCAGCTGGCCGACTTCACCAAGTCCTTCTTCGAGACCGCTGCCAATTCCATCGGTGCCGCCTTCGGCGCGGTCATCGCCCTGCCCAACACGCTCATGGCGCTGGATGGCGGCAATCTCGACGTGCTGTGGGAGGCGCTTCAGGCGCTGGCCCTCGTCATAGCGGTCACCGTCGCCGCCTACCTTCTGCTGCGGGCCGGGGCGCGGTTGATCTATCGGCGCATGGGCGACAAAGCCCATGACTGGGGCTTCGTGCGGACGCTTGCCGTGGTCATCGCCACGACCCTCATCGACGTGCTGGTTGTCCTCGCCGCCTGGGGGCTGGGCTATCTCGCCGCGCTCTACTTCTACGGCGAAACGGGCGTCATAGGCCTGCGTCAGACGCTCTATCTCAACGCATTTCTCATCGTCGGACTGGCCAAGGTGGCCATCCGCGCCGTCCTGTCGCCCACCACGCACGAGTTGCGCTTCATCGCCATCTCCGACAAGGCCGCCCGGCGCATGTCGGCATGGTTCAGCAACATCGCCTCGGTCATCGGCTACGGCCAGCTTCTGATCGTGCCCATCGTCAACCGGCAGGCCTCCTACGCCGCCGGGCGGGGCATCTCGACCCTTCTTGCCTTCGTCGCCATCGCCATGGCCGCCATCCTGGTGGTCCGCTCACGCAAGGAGGTCACCGGCTGGATCCTCGGCCCCACCCCCGAAGAGCGGCCCAGCGCCCTGCGCTTCATCGCGCGCAACTGGTACATTCCCGTGCTGCTCTACCTCGCCGGCCTCGCAGTGATCGTGGCCGCCCGGCCCGATGGGCTGATCCTGCCGCTGCTGCTGAACTCGGCACAGGTGGTCGGCATCATCGTGCTGGGCATCCTGCTCTCCGGCGGGCTCTCGCGCTTCGCGTCGCGCGGGATGCACATGCCGCTGAACGTCAGCAGCCGCATGCCCACGCTCGAGCCGCGCATAAACTCGCTCCTGGGTCGCGTGATCCAGGTCGTGCGCATCTTCATCGTGATCGGCGTGCTGGCCTTCGCGCTTGATGCCATCGGCCTCTGGGACATCTCCGGCTTCATGCGCAGCGAGTTCGGGGTCCGGGCCGCCGGCGCCATCGTCAGCATCGCGTTCATCCTGTTGACCGGCGCGATCCTGTGGCTGGCGCTGGTGTCGTGGGTCGACTATCGCCTCAACCCCGAGTTCGGCACCGCCCCCACCTCGCGCGAGATCACGCTACTGACGCTCCTGCGCAATGCGGCGACCATCGCGCTCATGGTCATCATCCTGATGTTCGTTTTGGCCGAGCTTGGCGTCGATATCGCCCCGCTCATCGCGTCGGCCGGTGTGCTGGGCCTCGCCATCGGTTTCGGTGCGCAAAAGATGGTGCAGGACATCATCACCGGCATCTTCATCCAGTTCGAGAACGCCATCAACGTGGGCGACGTCGTCACGCTGGGCGGCACCACCGGCACGGTCGAGAAACTGACCATCCGCTCTGTCACCCTGCGCGACTTGCACGCCGTGGTCCACGTGATCCCGTTCTCCTCCGTGGACATGGTTTCGAACTACGTGCGCGACTATTCCTACTTCGTCGCGGATGTGGGCATCGCCTACCGCGAGAACGTCAACGAGGGCAAAGAGGCCATGGTCGACGCCTTCGAGGAACTGTGCGCGACCGAGGCCGGCGAAAACATCACCGGCGAGTTCGAATGGTTCGGGGTGCAGTCGCTGGGCGACAGCGCCGTGGTGCTGCGTGCCAGGATCAAGACCGTGCCGGGCACGCAATGGGGCATCGGCCGTGCCTATAACGAGATCTGCAAGCGGATCATGGACGAACGCGGGATCGAGATCCCCTTCCCGCACCAGACCGTCTATTTCGGCGAGGACAAGGTCGGAGCCGCCACCCACCTGCGGCTGGAACATCAGACGGTCGACACCAAACCCGCCGAAACGTCCGACCAGCTGCCGGCGAAGGACACCAAGAAGACCCCCGACCCCCATCTCGACATGAAAGACGACCCCGACACCTGACGGAGTCGGCGCACCCGCCATGCCCGGCGTTATCTAAGCAGAAAATGTTCCGGAAACTTGCGCATTCTCCGGGCGGCACCGTGCGGTCAGTTAACCCGACAAACCTGCGCAAACGGCACCGTCGCGATACCACCTAAATACCGACGCGATACCGACACGCGATTTCGGTGATCGAAGCGGCGGTTAACCAATCTGTCGGCAATTTGCAGAAATCTTTTCCGCGCCACATTTCGGGACGATTGTCGCCACGTCGCAGAATTATCCCCGTCTCATCAACCTATTTGTGGAAGGGTAGGAAACGATGGGACTCGAAACCAAGAATGACATCCGCGATTTCGTCATGCGCGAACGCCTCCGCTGCGTCTCGGACCGGGAATGGAAATTCCGGCTGCGCGGCTACGGCTTTGCCATCCGCGACACCGAGCAGGGCCCGATGGTCACCTCGCTGACCGGCCGCGGCGATCTCTGCACGCTGGGCGCCGCCGCCTGATACCGCGGTTACAGGGTTGAATTTCCGCGCCGCACGGTATTCGCTGTGGCAAATCGGAAAGGACATCCATGACATCCTATCTCGGCGTGATCGGTGGCTCCGGCCTCTATCAGATCGACGGCCTGCAATACCCTGAATGGGTCACGGTGGACACGCCATGGGGCGCGCCCTCCGACCAGATCCTGACGGGGATGCTGGGCGACACATACATGGCCTTTCTGCCCCGTCACGGGCGCGGCCATGTGCACAGCCCCTCGACGGTGCCTTACCGCGCCAATATCGACGCGCTCAAGCGTCTGGGCGCGACCGACATCATCAGCGTCTCCGCCTGCGGCTCGTTCCGCGAAGAGATGGCACCGGGCGATTTTGTCATTGTGGATCAATTCATTGACCGCACCGTCGCCCGCGAGAACTCCTTTTTCGGTCATGGCTGCGTCGCCCATGTCAGCGTGGCCCATCCCACCTGTCCCCGCCTTGGCGCGGCTTGCGCCGAGGCCGCCCGTGCAGCCGGTGTAACGGTGCACGAGAGCGGCACCTACCTCGCCATGGAAGGCCCGCAATTCAGCACGCTGGCGGAATCGAAAATGTACCGCGACAGCTGGGGCGCCGACGTCATCGGCATGACCAACATGCCCGAGGCCAAGCTCGCCCGCGAGGCCGAGCTTTGCTACGCCTCCGTCGCCATGATCACCGATTACGACAGCTGGCACCCCGACCACGGAGAGGTCGACGTCACGCAGATCATCGCCACGCTTCTGGGCAACGCCGACAAGGCCCGCGACATGGTCGCCCGCCTGCCCGCCCTGCTGGGCTCCGAGGACCGCGACGCCTGCGCCCATGGTTGCGACCGGGCGCTCGAACACGCCATCCTCACCGCACCAGATGCCCGCGACCCCGCCCTCGTGTCCCGCCTCGACGCGGTCGCAGGCCGCGTTCTTTAGAAAGGCTTAACTTCATGCCTCTAGACCTGTGGCTGACCTTCGTCGCGGCGACAATCGCGCTCCTGCTGATCCCCGGACCGACCGTCTTGCTGGTCCTGTCCTACGCCCTCAGCCAGGGCAGGCGAATCGCCGTCGCCTCGGCCACAGGCGTCGCCCTGGGCGATTTCGTGGCGATGACCGCGTCCCTTCTGGGGCTCGGCGCATTGGTGCTGGCCTCGGCCACGCTCTTTACCGTGCTGAAATGGATCGGCGCGGTCTACCTGGTGTATCTCGGGATCAAGCTTCTGCGCAGCGCCCCCAGCGCCGGCCTGGGCCAGGTCGCAACCGGCGCCAAACCCACCAGCGGCGTCTTCTGGCACGCCGCCGCCGTTACCGCGCTGAACCCCAAGTCCATCGCCTTCTTCATTGCCTTCGTCCCGCAATTCGTCAGCGTCGACAGGGCCCTGGCCCCGCAATTCGCCATCCTCATCGCCACCTTCGTCGGTCTCGCCTGGCTCAACGCGCTGGCCTATGCGCTTCTGGCCGACCGCCTGCGCCAGACCATCGGGCGTCCCTCGGTCATCACCTGGCTCACCCGCGGCGGCGGCGCGGCGCTCGTGGGGATGGGCGTGATGACAGCCGCCCTGCGCCGCACCGCGTGAGCGGCGCGCCCGGCACCGTCCTCATCCTCGGGGCCGATGGCTTCATCGGCCGCCATCTCGCCTTCGGTTTGCGCGACGCGGGCTGGGACGTGCTCGCCTGCGCCCGCCGCACCGCGCGCCTGAAACACATGGGGTTCAGCACGTTGCAGGTCGATCTCACCGACCCCCGGGCCCACGATCCTGCCTTCTGGCGCAACCACCTCACCAGCGTCACCCACATCGTCAACAGCGCCGGCGTCCTCGACGCGCCCCAAGCTATCTATACAGCCGTGCACGTCACCGCCCCCGAGGCGCTCTATTCCGCGTGTCCCGACGCACAGGCCCTGCTGATCTCCGCCGTCGGCATCGACGGATCGGTCACCGACTTCGCCCGCTTTCGCCACGCGGGCGAGAAAATCGCCTTGGATCATAACGTTACCACCCTCCGCGTCGGCCTCGTTCTGGGCGAGACCTCTTATGGCGGCTCCTCTCTCGCCCGCGCTCTGGCGGCCCTGCCGCTTGTCACCCCGGTGGTCGGCGACGGCCAGCAGACCTTCAACCCGATCCACGCCGCCGACCTCGCCCGCGCCGTCGATCACCTGCTGCGCCATCCCCCCGGCCCCGGCCCGCATGACATCGGCGGTCCCGAGACGGTGACCCAGGCCGGAATGCTGCAATCCTTGCGCGCCTGGTTCGGCCTGCCCCCGACACGCCTGCTACGTCTGCCTGTCAAGCTGGCTGGCTGGATGGGGCGCGTCGGGGATCTCATGCGCCTCGGCCCCATCTCCGCCACCTCCGTCGCGCAGCTCCAGAACGGCGTCCTGGCCGACCATGCCAGGCTGACCGAGACCCTGCCGGAGAAACCGCGCGGCTTTTCCACCTTTCTCGCCGCACGTCCCGCCGGCACGCAGGATCTCTGGCACGCCCGGCTCTACCTCGCCCGTCCGGCTCTGCGCATCGTGCTGGCCCTTCTGTGGCTGGCCTCCGGCCTCCTGGGCCTCTTCCTGCCACGCGCCGACTTTCTGCCGCTCATTCCCGCCACGGCCCTGCCCGACACGGCGCTCGTCGTCATGGCCCGCGCGGGCGGTGTTCTCGACCTCGCCCTTGCCGCCGCGCTCTTCCGCGGCTGCCGCCCCCGCCTTGTCGCCGCGCTTCAGGCCGGGCTGGTGGGGGCTTACACCCTTGCCTTCACGACCCTCGCCCCCGGCCTCTGGCTTCTGCCCTTGGGCGGTCTGCTCAAGAACCTGCCCATCCTCGCCCTCATCGCGATCCACTTCATCCTCGAAGACGAGCGGTAGACATGGATCCGTACCTGATCACCAAATGGCTCCATATCCTCAGTTCCACCGTCCTCTTCGGCACCGGCGTCGGCACCGCCTTCCAGATGGTCTGGGCGATGCGCACGGGCCGGGTGCAGACCATCCACTCCGTCGCCTCTGGCGTGGTGGTGGCCGACTGGCTCTTCACCACCCCCGCCGGAATCGTTCAGCCGCTCACCGGACTTGCCCTCATCCACATGGCGGGCTTCGACCCGTTCGCGCCGTGGCTGCTGGCAACCTATGCGCTCTACCTTCTGGCTTTCCTCTGCTGGGCGCCCGTGGTGCGTCTGCAAATCCGCATCCGCGACCTCGCCGCCGAGGCCCTGCGCACCGACGCCCCCCTGCCGCAGGCCGCGCGCCGCGCCTACCGCATCTGGTTCGCCCTGGGCTGGCCCGCCTTCGCGGCGCTGACATGCGTCTTCTGGATGATGGTCACGAAACCCGCGCTCTGGTAGACGTATCAGCCGTTCTTCTTGATGAATTTCCGGATGAACCCGCGAATTTCCCGTGCGGCGCTGGTGTCCATCTCCTTGCAAAGCTCGATGAACGTGTCGCGGTCGTTCTTGTTCAGCCGCAGGATCAGCTGGCTGTCCTTCTTCCCGGCTTTCTTGTCGTCACTCTTGGCCACGCGAGCTCCTGATTTGCGTTTTCCGTCACCGGCTTGCCAAGGTATATACAAAGCATATGCAGCGTTGGCAAACCCTCTTGCATTTCAACTCCTTGCACGCCGAAACCCCGCCTATCTCAGCCAAACCTTGCGATTTTGCGCCAGTTGCGCCAAACGACAAGGCGGACAGGCCCAACCGGAGACCCCGCCATGCCCAACGCGAAAACGGTCAAGGATTACATCCGCACCATCGTCGACTTCCCGCATGAAGGCATCATGTTCCGCGATGTCACCACGCTATTCGCCGACCCGCGCGGGCTGCGTCTGGCGGTGGACCAGCTCCTGCACCCCTATGCGGGCATGGAGATCGACAAGGTCGCGGGGCTCGAGGCGCGCGGCTTCATCCTTGGCGGCGCGGTGGCGCACCAGCTGGCCAAGGGGTTCGTGCCCATCCGCAAGAAGGGCAAACTGCCCGGCAAGGTTATTTCCGAGGAGTATCTGCTGGAATATGGCGAGGCGATCGTCGAGATCCACGACGACGCCATCACCCCCGGCGAGAAGGTTCTGCTGGTCGATGACCTTCTGGCCACCGGCGGCACCGCCGAGGCCGGCATCCGGCTGATCGAGCGGCTGGGCGGCGAGATCGTCGGCTGCGCCTTCGTCATCGACCTGCCGGATATCGGCGGCCGCGCCCGGCTCGAAGCGCTCGGCATGGATGTCCACGCCCTTTGCGCCTTCGAAGGCGACTAGAGCGTTTCCGGGTCAGTCTGAATCATGCATCGCTTTTTGCGTTTGAAAAGGCAGCGAAAAGCGATTCAATGTTTCCCGGAAACGCTTTAAAGCTCCGCGTACCAATCGTCGATGATCTTCACCGCCTCCTCGGCGCTCTCGACGAACTGAAAGAGGTCAAGGTCCTGGGCGCTGATCGTGCCTGCATCCGCCAGGGCCTCCCAGTTGATGATGCGACGCCAGAACTCCTCGCCGAACAGCAGGAAGGGCACACGTTTCATCCGGTCCGTCTGGATCAGGGTCAGCGCCTCGAACATCTCGTCAAGCGTGCCGAACCCGCCGGGGAAGCAACAGATCGCCTTGGCCCGCATCAGGAAATGCATCTTGCGGATGGCGAAGTAATGGAAGTTGAAGCACAGTCCCGGCGTCACGTACTCGTTCGGCGCCTGCTCGTGCGGCAGCACGATATTCAGCCCGATCGACGTGCCGCCCGCATCCGCCGCCCCGCGGTTGCCCGCCTCCATCACGCCCGGCCCGCCACCCGTGGCCACGACAAACTCGCGGCCATAGCTCTGCATGGACTTCTCGGTCAGCATCTTGGCAAACGTTCGCGCCTCGTCATAGAACCGCGACAGGCCCGCCAGCGTCTCGGTCCGGGCGGTGTCCTTCAACGCAGGTGGCGGAATGCGCGCACCGCCGAACAACACCACCGTGCTTTCGATCCCGCGCTCGTTCAGGATCATCTCGGGCTTCAGCAATTCCAGCTGCAACCGCACGGGGCGCAACTCGTCGCGGCACAGGAAATCGTCATCGGCAAAGGCCAGACGATACGCCGGCGCACGGGTCTGCGGCGTGTCGGGCACCTGCGCGGCGGTGCTGCGGTCGGCCTCGGCGTCCCGGAACTGGCTATTGCGGTCGTCTTTCATCCTGCACTTCCCTGTTGGGTTCGTTTCCTCAGGCGTATAGGGTTCCGCACGATTTGCCTAGCCACGGGCGCGTGCGAAAGGGGTTGAAATGGACTGGAAAACCGAGATTGCAGCCGCGAAATTCCGCATTGCGCCGCACCTGCGCCGCACCCCGGTTGCCAATGTGTCGGGCTTCGATCTCGACCGCCCCATCGAGGTCAAGCTGGAGCACACCCAGCACACCGGCAGTTTCAAACCGCGCGGCGCGTTCAACACCCTCCTGACGCAGGACGTGCCCAAGGCCGGGATCGTCGCGGCCTCGGGCGGCAACCATGGCGCGGCGGTCGCCTTTGCCGCCGCAAAACTGGGCCACCGCGCCCGCATCTATGTCCCCGAAATGGCCGGCCCCGCCAAGATCTCCCTGATCCGCGACCAGGGCGCGGACCTGCATGTGGTCGAGGGCGCCTATTCCAACGCGCTGGACGCCGCCCGCGAATACGAGGCCGAAACCGGCGCGATGCAGATCCACGCCTATGACGCCCCCGCCACCGTGGTGGGCCAGGGCACCTGCATCGCCGAGTGGGAGGACCAAGGGCTGGAGGCCGACACGGTGCTGATCGCCGTGGGTGGCGGCGGGTTGATTGCGGGTACGCTCGCGTGGCTCGACGCGCGGCGCAAGGTCGTGGCGGTCGAGCCGAAAACCTGCGCCGCACTGAACGCGGCGCTCGAGGCGGGCAGGGGTGTCGATGTCGAAGTGTCGGGCGTGGCCGCCAACGCGCTTGGCGCCCGGCGCATCGGGTCGATCTGCCTCGAGCTTGCGCAGGCCCAGGACGTGACCGCCGTCACCGTCACGGACGACGCCATCACCGCCGCCCAGCACGCGCTCTGGAAAGATGCCCGCCAGCTTGTCGAACCCGCCGGGGCCACGGCGCTCGCGGCCCTGACCAGCGGCGCCTACCGGCCCGAAAAAGGCGAGCGCATCGCGGTCCTCATCTGCGGCGGAAACCTCGCGCCGGACCCCTATCGGCGGATTGACGCCGCATTTCCCGGCCCCGTCGCAGCGGCGGGAACACTCTTCGACACGACGCGTTGCAGCATCAGAATGCCAGCGGGCGCCCCGTCCGCATGGCGGGTACACGTGAGTAGGAGGAACACCCATGAAGACCCGACTTCTGAGCCTGACCCTAGCAGGAACCCTCGGCGCAGGCGCTGCACTGGCCGATGTCGATGCAACCGCCGTCACCGACCTGAACCTGCGCGCCGGCCCCAGCCCGGCACAACCCGTCATCGCCGTCATCCCCAATGCGGGGGCCGTCAGCATCCAGGGCTGCATCGAAGCAAGCTCGTGGTGCGAGGTCAACTATAACGGCACCCAGGGCTGGGCGTACGGCGACTATCTTGCCGCATCCACCGATGGCGGTTCGGTCCGCGTGATCGAAAACCGCAGCATGATCGAGGTGCCCACCGTCACCTACGAATACAGCGCAGCCGACACCGTTCAGGCGGGTGGCGCTATCAGCCCCTATGTCGGCGATACCTACGTTGCTCCGTCTGTCCCCGCGGACAACGCCCTGGTCTACGTGCGCAACAACCCGGTCGAGCCGATCTATCTCGACGGCGAGATCGTGACCGGCGCGACCCTCCCCGAAGTCGTGTCCCTGCAACCTGTCCCCGAAACCGAGTACCGTTATGCCTATGTGAATGGCGTACCGGTTCTGGTGGAGCCGGCGGAGCGCCGCGTGGTCTACGTGGTGCGGTAACGCCTCTTTCAAAGCAGTGCACTCAGGCGGGCGTTCCTTGGACGCCCGCCTTTTCGTGCCTACGCGACCGGACCTGCCGCGAAAGCATGGGGCAGCGTCGCATTGCGATCTTCCCCGTCCGCCCGTATAGGGCATTCCAACACAACACGACCTGCACCGGGAGCACGCAACAGATGTCCAACGCACAGCTTGAAACCGCCATCGAATCCGCCTGGGAGACCCGCGACCAGATCACGCCCAGCACCGGCGGCGAAACCCGCGAGGCGATCGAGGCGACCCTGAACGCGCTCGACAGTGGCGAACTCCGCGTGGCCGAGCGTCGTGACAACGGCGACTGGCACGTCAACCAGTGGGCCAAGAAGGCCGTGCTTCTGGGCTTTCGCCTGAAAGACATGGAGCCGCAGGCCGGCGGCCCGCAGGGCAGCACCTGGTGGGACAAGGTCGACAGCAAGTTCAAGGGCTGGGGCGATGCCGAATGGAAAGCCGGCGGCTTCCGCGCCGTGCCGAACTGCATCGTGCGCAAATCGGCCTATATCGCGCCGGGCGTGGTGCTGATGCCATCTTTCGTGAACCTCGGCGCCTACGTGGACGAGGGCACGATGGTCGACACCTGGGCCACCGTAGGCTCGTGCGCGCAGATCGGCAAGGGTGTGCACCTGTCGGGCGGCGTCGGCATCGGCGGCGTGCTGGAACCGATGCAGGCCGGCCCCACGATCATCGAGGACAACTGCTTTATCGGCGCGCGGTCGGAGGTGGTCGAAGGCTGCATCGTGCGCGAAGGCTCGGTTCTGGGCATGGGCGTCTATATCGGCAAGTCCACCAAGATCGTCGACCGCGAAACCGGCGAGGTCGTCATGGGCGAAGTTCCTCCCTACTCGGTTGTCGTGTCGGGCTCGATGCCGACCAAGAACAACCTCAACCTCTACTGCGCCGTGATCGTCAAGCGGGTGGACGAACAAACCCGCTCCAAGACCGCCATCAACGAGCTTTTGCGCGACTGATCCCTGCGTGGCAGGCCCGGCACGAGGTCCTCATGGCCAAAGACCCTGACAAGAAAAAACCCCAGCAGGTCTTCACCCTGCTGGTCGAGATCGGCCGCAAACAGGGCGACGGCCTGCCCGACACCGCCACCGGTGCCGCGCTGGTGGTTTATGCCTCCGGCGTCGACGAGGCCGAGGCGGTGCGCGAAACCGTGGCGATCCTGAAACAGGCCGACACCGCGCCGCTGGATGTCTCGGGTTACGGCACGCTTGACGAGCGTTTGGCCGAGGGCCATGAAATCAGCGACGACGAAAAAGAGCTCATGCAACGCGCGCTGGACGAGAACGCCGTAATCGTCGCCCAGATGACGCCCTTCTACGATTGACCCCGCGCGAACCTCAGGCCGCGCGGCTGGTCGCCAGCGTCACCGCCTCGAACGGTTTCAGCACAGGCCAGACGGGCTTGGCGTGCTCCGGCAGGCGGTTGCGGTCGAACGCGGCCAGGACACTGGACGCAATCGCTTCGGAATTGCGCCGCATCCGGCCGATATAAAGACTCTCCAGCGCGCATCCCGCCGCCAGCACGGCCTCGTGACCCGGCAACAGAAGGTGATGATAGGTCACTAGGTCGGGCCCTTTGGCGTGAAAGGCCGAGCGGTCGTTCACAAGATGCCGCGCCGGCACCAGCACCGCCTCGCGGCCGAACATGTATTCCACTTCGCTGCCATGCATCACCAGCCGCTGCTGCGGCGACACCACGATATCCTGCGTCAGCTTGAAGAACGGCGCCCGCAGGCGGATTGGCCGGAAACTGCCACGCGCGGGCACGGTGCGTTTGACCACCTGCAACACCGGCACGCGCTGGCCGTCATCCGTCACCACGATATCGCCGCGCCTGATCTCGCTCGCCGGGCGCTCGCCGCGGTCGGTCAAGATCGGCACCTGCGCGGTCAGCGCGGGCAACGGCCCGACCGGCTCGATCTTGTCCGAAAGGGCCAGAAACACCACTTCTTCGTCGACTTCGAAATTGCAGCCATGCGCGAAGATGGCGTTAAGGTCGTCGACCGGCAGCGGCAAGGTGGCATTAAGCGCGACACTCTCCACCTGGTCGGTCTCGGGCCGTTCCAGCGTCAGCCGGGCCCAGCCTTGCGCGCTGTCCCACGAATAGGTCAGCCGCAGGATATCCAGCCGCCCGTCGCCTTTCAATCGCAGGGTTGCATGGCAGATATCGTCGCCCTGCGCGTCCACCAGCACGATCCCGCCCTGCGGCACCGCCTGGATCGAGAACACTCCCGGCATCGGCCATGTCCGCCGGAACGCCAAGAGGGTCTGCGGCCGCGCCTCGGCCGAGATGCGCGTCTCGATCACAAGGCTGCCCCGGTGCACCACCCTGTCCGCGCCCGTCTCGGTCAGCCGCGGGTCCAGCTTGAACCAGCCGTCATTTCTGTCTCGAAGTCCGATCCAACCCATCGTCATGCCGCCCATTTTCTGGAAAGGATCTGCGCCTCATAGCCGCGCAGCATCCGTCGTGCCGCGGGGCTGTACCCTTCGGCGGTTTCAATATTCAACTCGGGGAACAGCTTGCAGATCTCGTGCACGATCTCGGCCTCGAAACTGTTCTTGATCTGCGGTCCGGGCAGGAAGCTCTCGGTCGGCAGACCTTCGGACATGATCACCTGGTGTCGGTCGAACAGCAGGTGAAAATAATCGACGCGCTCGACCTCGACACGCCGCACGCTGCCGTCGTTCACAAGGTCCTTGGCCGCCACCAGCACCTCGCGCTCGCCGAACAGCAGCTCGGCCAGGCTGTCCCGGATCAGCACGCGGTGCAATGGCGACAGCCACAGCTCATTATGCTCGCCGAACGTACCCGCCGCGATGCGGATCGGCGCATAGGCCGCCGCTCCCGCAACCTCCCGGTGCCCGACCCAGCGCAGAGGTTGCAGGCCGTCGTCCCGGGTCACCACCAGGTCTCCCACCCGCAACTCCTCGACCGGCACCTCGCCCTGCTCGCACAAAATACGCGACCCGCGCACAAGACAGGGGATCGAATTCAGCGTGACAAAGCCGGTATCGGTCTGCCCGGTTGCACTCTGCACCGTGTAGGTAAAGTTGACTTCCTCTACATCCCCGTCGCCCACGACCGTGATGGTGCCGTCCGCGTTCAGCTGAACCGTCTGGCCCGTGGCCAGGGTGACGGTGCTGCCCGCCACGACGTTCTGCCCGTTGATCTGGGTGATCGTCAGCGCGCCGCTGGTGTTGTTCACATCGTTGTCCAGCACGTCCAGCGTCTTGGATCCGGTCGGAAACAGGTTCGATACATCGTCCTGCGCCACCAGTGTCGTCTGCACGCTGTTGCCCGCGATGATCAGGGTCGAATCGTAGTTGGCATCCGTCACGTCCGCGATGCCGATGCGTATCGAGTTCACGTCGCCGGAATTGACCGGAATGGTCAGCGTCATCGTGACGGTGAATCCATCCATCTCGGTGTTGTACTGGTCCGAGGTATTGTCGACGTAGAGGTTCGCGTTCGACCCGGCATTGAGGTTGTTGGGGTCGATATCCCCGTCCCCTACGCTCAGCGGGACTTGCGTGCCGTTGATCCAGACTCCTACGAAGTCCTGAAAGGATCCCATCGCGTATTCGGGGAACTCTTCCGAGGCGAAGACGAATTGCATCGTCATCACATCTCCGGTCGGGATGAAATCGACGTCGAGGTAAGAGGCGTCGTAGGTATTTGTTCCAGCCGCCGCGTTGAACATCGGGTCGTTGTTGGGACCGCTGGAACTCGTCGTCGTGTTGGTGGACTGGTTGGAATCGTTCGACCACCACCAGGTCGAGTTGGTAAACCCGCTCAGGTCACCCGTCGAGAACATCACCCCGGTGTCCGACGGCATCACCCCTGGCGAGACGGAATTGCCCTGTGTGTAGATCCCCGATGAATCGTTATCGCCGGTGTAGGAGGCGCCGAGCACCTGAACGCCGTCGCCAAAGATCGTCTCGGCCATTTCTCTCGCCGACGCACGATCGTCTATAGGGATTTCGACGCCCCTGACCATACTGCCCACCTCATCATTGTCCAAGGTCAGCGCATGCCAAGAATCGGCTTTTCCGGTGATCCGGTCTGACACGCTGCGGCTTTGATTTATTGTGCCTGCTTGCGTGTCGGGCGATTTGCCCAGCTGCTCTTTGTGCCCTGCCTCGGGTCGTTTATTAAGGATGCGTTAGCACGTTTGCCGCGCCTTGTTAAGAATTTCGACGGTCCTGTCGCGCAGGTGATGCTTTTCCGCCGCTCCGGGTTTGCGGTCTCGCCCCAGTCGCGCTAGGTCAGCGGAAATGCCCCACAGGATGAATCCACATGCCGCAGGACACCCCCCGATAGATCCCGTCGACCTGACCGCGCAGCTGGTGCGCTGCGCTTCGGTCACGCCCGAGGAAGGCGGCGCGCTCGTGCTGCTGGAAGAACTCCTTTCAGCGGCCGGATTCACCTGCACCCGCGTCGACCGCAGCGGCATTGCCAACCTCTATGCCCGCTGGGGCGACAAGGCCGCCACACGCAGCTTCGGTTTCAACGGCCATACCGACGTGGTGCCGGTGGGCGACGCCGCGGCCTGGACGGCTGATCCCTTCGGCGCCGAGATCCGCCAGGGCCAGCTCTGGGGCCGGGGCGCCACCGACATGAAATCCGGCGTCGCCGCATTCGCCGCGGCCGCCATCGACTTCGTGCGCAACACGCCCCCCGACGGTGCCGTGATCCTTGCGATCACCGGCGACGAGGAAGGCGACGCCCGCGACGGCACGCTTGCCCTGCTCGACTGGATGCAAACCGAGGGCGAAGCGATGACCGACTGTCTGGTGGGTGAACCAACCTGCCCGGAAATCATGGGCGAGATGATGAAGATCGGCCGCCGGGGCTCGCTTTCCGCCTGGATCACCCTCACCGGCGTGCAGGGCCATTCCGCCTATCCGCACCGCGCCTGCAACCCGCTGCCCGCCATGGCGCGGCTGGTGGACCGCCTGTCGTCGCACAAGCTGGACGAGGGCACCGACCATTTCGACCCTTCGACCCTGGCCGTGGTGACCATCGACACCGGAAACCCGACCACCAACGTCATCCCCGAAACCACGCGCATGACCGTGAACATCCGCTACAACGATGCTCATAGCGGCGACAGCCTGACCAACTGGCTGCAATCGGAACTCGATGCGGTGTGCGAGGTGTTCGGCGTGCGCGGCGACATGCAGGTCAAGAATTCCGGCGAAAGCTTCCTCACCCCACCGGGTCCGCTGTCGGATCTCGTGGCAAGCGCGGTCGAGGCCGAGACGGGCGTCACGCCCGTCCTGTCGACCAGCGGCGGCACCTCGGATGCACGCTTCGTCAAGGATCACTGCCCGGTGGTGGAATTCGGCCTCGTGGGACAGACAATGCACCAGGTCGACGAACGAGTCGAAGTGGCGCAGATCGAACAGCTCAAGGCGATCTATGCCCGCATCCTGAAAGACTATTTCGCGTGATCCGGCGACAGCTTGTCGTCATGCTGAAAAACCCGCGCCCGGGCCGCGTCAAAACCCGCCTGGCCCGCGATATCGGCACGATCGACGCAACTTGGTGGGTCCGCCACCAGACCGCCCGCCTGTTGCGCCGCCTGCGCGATCCCCGCTGGTACCTCGTGCTGGCCGTCGCCCCGGACGTGGCAGGCATGACCAGCCGCGCTTGGCCTGCCGACCTTGAACGCACGCCCCAGGGCCCCGGCGATCTCGGCGCCCGCATGGCCCGGGTCATGCGGACCCGCCCGCCCGGCCCGGTCTGCATCGTCGGCGGCGACATTCCCGGCATCACCCGCGCTCACATCGCCCGCGCCTTTGCCACCCTCGGGCGGCAGGACGCGGTCTTTGGCCCTGCCCCCGACGGCGGCTATTGGCTGATCGGGCTGAAGCGCACGCGCGCCGTGCCCGCCGGTTTCCTGCAGGGCGCCCGCTGGTCCACCGAACACGCGCTGGCCGACAGCAGGGCGACCTTGCCGGACGCGCGCATCGGTCTTGTCGATACGTTGCGGGACGTGGATACGGTCGACGACCTTCGCCCCGTCTGACCCGCCCTGCCCCGAAAAAGCAGGGCGTCTCTCCCGGTTCCGCAATCTTCGCATGGAACGCCCCCCACCTTCGTGCTACGTCCCGAGGCATGAGCGAACTGCCCTCCAAATCACAGGTCCTGCAATGGATCTCCGACAACCCGACCCTGACCTCCAAGCGGGACATCGCCAAGGCGTTCGGCATCAAGGGGGCGGCGCGGATCGACCTCAAGCGCATCCTGAAAGAGCTTGAGGCCGAAGGGCATCTGGAAAAGCGCAAGAAGACCTATCGCGACCCCGACAAGCTGCCCCCGGTCAGCGTGCTGCAGGTCAGCGACCAGACCCCCGATGGAGAGCTTCTGGCACGGCCCCTCGAGTGGCATGGCGAGGGGGTCGAGCCGGTCGTCCTGCTGATCCCCCGCGCCAGCGATCCCGCGCTCGGCCCCGGCGACCGCATCCTGGGCCGGCTGCAGGAGGTCAAGGGCGAGGCGCATCATTACGAGGCGCGGCTCATCCGCCGGATCGGGACCAACCCGCGCAAGGTGCTAGGCGTCTTCAAGAAAACCGCCGAGGGCGGGCGCATCCTGCCGATCGACAAGGGCGACGGCAAGGAATGGCTGGTCGCGTCCTCCGCCACCGGCGGCGCCAAGGACGGCGAGTTGGTCGAGGCCGAACAGGCCGGCCCCAAGGGCCGCATGGGGCTGCCGCAGGCCCGCATCCTCGACCGGCTGGGCGATCCCTCCGCGCCCAAGGCCGTGTCGCTGATCGCCATTCATCAGCACGGCATCCCCGACGATTTCCCCGACGACGTCATTGCCGAGGCCGACTCGAAGAAACCGCAAGGCCTCAAGGGCCGCGAAGACCTGCGCGACCTGCCGCTCGTCACCATCGACCCGGCGGACGCCCGCGACCACGACGACGCCGTCTGGGCCCATGCCGACGATGACCCCAGGAACGAGGGCGGGCACGTCATCTGGGTCGCCATCGCCGATGTCGCCTGCTACGTCACCCCTGGCTCGGCCCTCGACGCAGAGGCCCGCAAGCGCGGCAATTCCAGCTACTTCCCCGACCGCGTCGTGCCGATGCTGCCCGACCGCCTGTCGGGCGATCTCTGTTCGCTGCACGAAGGCGTGCCGCGCGCCTGCATTGCCGTGCGGATGCAGATCGACGCTCATGGCGAGAAGATCGGCCACCGCTTCGTGCGCGGGCTGATGCGCTCCGCCGCCTCGCTCACCTACCAGCAGGTACAGGCCGCCCGCGACGGCACCCCGGACGACAAATGCGGGCCCCTCATGAAGGAGGTCATCGACCCGCTCTACGAGGCCTTCGCCGCCCTTCAGGAGGCCCGCGCCAACCGCCAACCGCTCGACCTCGACCTGCCCGAACGCAAGGTCGTGCTCAGCGACGAAGGCAAGGTCACATCCGTCAACTTCGCCGACCGCCTCGATGCCCACAAGCTGATCGAGGACATGATGGTGCTGGCCAACGTGGCCGCCGCCGAGACGCTGATTGCCAAGAAATCCCCCCTCCTCTTCCGCGTCCACGAAGAACCGCCGCCAGAAAAGCTCGATACCCTGCGCGAGGTGGCCGAGGCCGCGGGCCTGACGCTCGCAAAGGGGCAGGTGCTGAAAACCTCGCACCTCAACCAGCTTCTGCACGGCGCGGCGGGCACCGACCACGTCGAAGTCATCAACCTCGCCACCCTGCGCTCGATGACCCAGGCCTATTATGCCCCGTCCAATTTCGGGCATTTCGGCCTCGCGCTGCAATCCTACGCGCATTTTACCTCGCCCATCCGCCGCTATGCCGACCTGATCGTGCACCGCGCGCTCGTATCGGCCCATGGTTGGGGCGAGGACGGGCTTTCAAAGGCCGACGAGGAACGCCTGCAAAGCACCGGCGAGCATATCTCGGAAACCGAGCGCCGCTCGATGATGGCCGAGCGCGACACGAACGACCGCTACCTCGCCGCCTTCCTGTCGGAACGCATCGGCGAGGAATTCACCGGCCGCATCAGCGGCATCGCCAAGTTCGGCGCCTTCGTCCGGCTGGACGAGACCGGCGCGGACGGCCTCATCCCGATGCGCGCGCTTGGCAACGAGTATTTTCACCTCGACCGCGACCGCGGCACCTTGATGGGCTCGGATACCGGCATGATCATCGGCCTCGGCCAGCGCGTCGTCGTCCGCCTCAGCGAGGCGGCGCCTGTCACCGGCGGCCTCGGGCTGGACCTCGTGCGGCTCGACGGCAAGACGATCACGCCTGGCGCATCGGACACACCCCGCAAGGGGCGTGGACGCGGCGGGCCCAAGGGCGGACGCGGCGGCCCCAAGCGCAAGCTGGCGCGCGAAAAGCACAAGTCCGACAAGACCAGGCGCAAGGTGTCACGCAAGCGTCGTTAGACGCCTGCCAAAAGCCAGATCATGTAAGCGCCATAGGCGGCCAGCAGCACGGCCCCTTCGCGCCGGTCGATCCGCGCGCCGGTAAACGCGAACGCCACGAACACCACTGCAGACCCCACGAGCACGGCAAGATCGACGCTGGTGATCGGTAATGGCGCCGCCATCGGCACCACCAGCACCGTCGCCCCAAGAATGCCGAGGATGTTGAAGATGTTGCTGCCGATGATATTGCCGAAGGCGACCTCACCCTCCCCCTTCGGGCGGCCAGCACCGAGGTCACCAGTTCCGGCATCGACGTGCCGATCGCCACCACAGTCAGCCCGATCACCGCGTCACTCATTCCCAGCATCTGGGCCAGTCCCACGGCCCCGGACACCAAGAACCGCGCGCCCGCCAGGATCACCACCAACCCGATCAGCAGGCCCAGTGCCGCACGGCCCGCCCGCACCGGCGCTTCGGGCAGCAAATCGCCTTCCGCCGCATAAACCTCGCCCGCCGGGGTTGGTCCCCTGCGCTCGGCCAGAAAGGTAAAGATCAGGTAGGCCCCAAGCCCCAGCATCAGACCCACCCCGGCCACGCGCCCCATCTGCTCACTCAGCACAAGGCCCGCGCAGATCAGCGTCGCGGCCATCATCACCGAGCCGTCCCGCGCCAGCGCCCGCCGCGCGACGAGGATCGGCGAGATCAGCGCCGCGATTCCCACGATCAACAACGTGTTGCCGATATTGCTGCCCACAACGTTGCCCAGCGCGATACCCGGCGCGCCGACCCATGCAGCCTGCAAGCTGGTCACCAGTTCCGGCGCGGAGGTGCCGAATCCCACGATCGTCAGCCCGATCACCAGCCGCGACACACCCAAACCCCGTGCCAGCTGAACGGCGTTGCGCACCAGCAATTCGCCACCAAGGACCAGCCCAGCCAGCCCGGCGATCACGAAAACGATATCCAATCCAGGTAACTCCGATCCCGCGCCCCGGGCGCGTTGCCTGAGAATCTTGGTTGCCGCACCGCAACGTCAAGATGACGCGGGAAATTTTCCGCCTGGGTTACATGTCTGTGCGTCCTGAAGCGCCGAACCCTGCTGACAAAACCTGTCATCATATGGCAGCATACTCCGCGCCATGACCCGGACCGAACGCCTTTTCAAGCTGATGCAGACCCTGCGTATCCTGCCGCCCCCCGCCACGGCGCAGGCGTTGGCAGATCGGCTCGACGTGACAGCCCGCACCATCTATCGCGACATCGACGCCCTGCGCTGCCTGGGCGCGGTGATCGACGGCGCGGCGGGCTTCGGCTATCGCCTGATCGAGGACGCAGCCCTGCCCCCGCTCAACTTCGACGAAGACGAGCTCGAGGCGCTGGTGCTGGGCCTGCGCGAGGTCGAAGAAGTCGGCGACAGCACACTGGCCGACGCCGCGCAGTCGGCGCTTGCCAAGCTGCGCGCCCGCCTGCCGCAGGCCCAGGCGCACCGGCTCGATCATGCCGTTTTGTCGGCCCGCCGCTTTACCCCCTCCCGCAATCGGGCGTCGACACCGCCCGCCTGCGCCGCGCCACTTGGGAGGAGAAGACGATCCGTTTCGACTATTCCGACGCCGAAGGCCGCGAAACGACTCGCGAGGTCGATCCCCTATCGGTCGTCCTCATGCAATCCTCGCTCTGCCTTCTGGCCTTCTGTCACCTGCGCGGCGACTTCCGCGCCTTCCGCCTCGACCGGATGCGCGGGCTCGAACTTACCGGCGCCTCGTTCCGCCCGCGTCGTGCCATTTTGCTGCGCGAATGCCTCGCCGCCATGACCTGTGAAACGGGCTGAGCACCGGCGACACTTCGCCCGACATCCTCATTGAACACTTTTGAAACAGGCTGTTTCAGGCTATGCTCCGCTCAAACCCATCAAAAAGGGGCGAGCAATGTTTGTCAGGTATCTCTTTCCAGTTCTGGGCGCGGCGTTTCTGTCGGGCGGAGCCGCGGCCACGGCCATCGAATCGTCGGTCCGGCCCGTCGCGCGGCCCGCAGCGGTCCCCCCGCCACGGCAACCCCACAGGTCACCCGCGTGGCGCTTTCCACCAAATCCCTGCGCCCCCGCCTGCGCCCCGAGGCACTGAGCGAAAGCACGGACGAGGCGCAGGTCACCCGCGTCTCGAACCCCGCCTTCGACAACTGGGTCCGTTCGTTCCGCAACCGCGCCCTGTCGCGCGGCATCAGCGCGCAGGTCTTCGACGCCGCCTTCCAGGGCATCAACTACAACGCCGATGTTGTCTCGAAAGATCGAAACCAGGCCGAGTTCAAGCGTCAGATCTGGGACTACCTCGACAGCGCCGCCTCGCCCGAGCGTGTCGGCATGGGCCAGCAAGCCCTGCGCCGCCACCGCCGCGCCCTGAACCGGATCGAACAGGCCTACGGCGTCGAGGCCGAGGTCGTCACCGCCGTCTGGGGGCTGGAAAGCAAGTACGGCACCCGCATGGGCGACATCCCCGTGATCGAAGCGCTCTCGACGCTGGCCTTCGACGGCCGCCGCGGCGAGTTCTTCGAAAAACAGTTGATGGCCGCGCTGAAGATCCTGCAGAACGGCGACACCACGCCGCGCAACTTCCTCGGTTCCTGGGCCGGGGCAATGGGCCATACCCAGTTCATCCCCACCTCCTACGAGGCCTACGCCGTGGATTTCACCGGCGACGGCCGCCGCGACATCTGGTCGAACGATCCCTCCGACGCGCTTGCCTCCACCGCCGCCTATTTGAAACGTTTCGGCTGGCGCAAAGGCATGCCCTGGGGCGTCGAGGTGCGCGTGCCCAGCGGCGCCCGCTTCGGCAACACGTCCCGGATGCCCTCGCAATGGGCCGCCCAGGGCGTCGTTGGCGTCGATGGCCGCCCGGTGCGCGATTACGGCTCGGCCCGCATCCTGCAACCGGCCGGCCCTGCCGGCGCGTCCTTCATGGTCTTTTCCAATTTCGACGTGATCAAGCGCTACAACAATGCCGACGCCTACGCCATCGGCGTCGGGCACCTGTCGGACCGCATCAAGGGCGGCCCCGCGATCCAGGCCAGCTGGCCTCGCGGCTATACCCCCGTCAGCTTCGAGGAGCGCAAGGAAATCCAGCGCCGGCTGAAGCAGATGGGCTATCCGCTGGAAAAGATCGACGGCATCATCGGGCCTAATACGTCCAAGTCGATCATGGGCTTCCAGCAAAGCGCGGGCATGAAGGTCGACGGCTACGCCTCGCGCGAGGTGCTCAACCGCCTGCGGTCGCGCTGACCACGTGCACCCGCCCCGGGATTCGCAGCGCGCCGTCCGGGGTTTCGTACACCTTCAGCGTTTCGCGCAGCTTCGCCGCCACGGCGGCGAACTCCGCACGGCCGCCCTCCATCTCCTTGACGATCCGCCCGGCCGGCCCTTCGCGAGAGGCGAATGTGGCGTTCTGCTCCAGGTCCCCGATCGGGGTCAGCGTGATCTCTTCGGTGGTCAGCCCGACCCCTCGAATCCGGCGCTTTCAAGAACGTCCCGCACATAGTCCGCCTCGGAAAACGCCATCGGCCCGGGCGCACGCGCGTCCTGTGGCGGCGGAGCGCCCACCACCGATTTCGCCGCCTCGGCGGGGATGCGGAACCACGGATTTACCTCCATCCCGGCCCAGCACACGAAGGTCATGCGCCGGTCCGGCTTCAGCGCCGTCCGCAGGTTGGCAAAGGCCGCAACCGGGTCGTCAAAGAACATCACGCCAAAGCGGGATACCACGTGATCCGCCGCCATGTCCCCGAACGGATGCACCTGCGCATCCGCCAGAACACAGGTGGCGTTTCCGACGCCTTCCGCGCCCAGCCGCTGACGGGCCAGCTCCAGCATCGGCCCCGACACGTCCAGCCCGGTCACGTGGCCGCCCTCGCCCACGATCTGCGCCGCTGCGATCAGCGCCGCCCCGGTGCCGCAACCGATATCGACCACCCGGTCGCTTGCCTGCAATCCGGCCCGGTCCAGCAAAAGGTCCAGCACCGGCGCCATCAGCCCGTCGAACATGGCCTGTTCGCGCACCCAGACCTCGCCGGCCTTGCCCGACCAGTGCTCGGCCTGCTCGGTATTGACGATCCCGCTCATGACGCACGGCCCGCCGCCATCACGCACAGGATCTCGAACATGATCGACACGCCCAGAAACGCGGTGTTCCCGCTGGCATCGAACGGCGGCGACACCTCGACCATGTCGGCCCCCACGATATTGACGCCCTCAAGCTCCCGGCCCACCTGCAACGCCTGGTACGAATTCGGCCCGCCCACCTCGGGCGTCCCGGTGCCGGGCGCGAAGGTCGGATCGACAAAGTCGATGTCATAGGACACGTAGGTGGGCTTCTCGCCCACAATCTCGCGCGCCTCCGCCATCACGTCGGCGACACCACGCTCGAAGAACTCTTCGATCAGGATCAGGCGGATGCCCTCGGCCTTTGCGAAATCGCGGTCCTCGGAATCGTACATGCTGCCCCGCAGCCCGATCTGCACCACGCGCTTGGGGTCCAGCAGACCCTCTTCCACCGCGCGGCGGAAGGGCGTGCCGTGGGTATACATCTGCCCGTTGAAATAGCTGTGAAAAAGGTCCGTGTGGCTGTCGAAATGCACCATGCCCAAAGGGCCATCCTTGGCCACCGCGCGCAGCACCGGCAGGCTGGTCAGGTGATCGCCCCCCGCCGTCAGCGGCGTTATCCCGGCATCCACCACGCCTTTATAGAACGTCGTGATCCGCTCCATGCTGTCCGCGATGTCGGCCGGGTTCGGGCCCACGTCTCCCAGATCGGCACAGTTCAGCGCCTCGAATGGCCGCACACCGCTCACCGCATGCTGCGCCCGGATCATCGTGGACGCATCGCGCAACTGCCGCGGCCCGTGGCGTGGTCCGGGCCGGTTGGTGGTGCCGCTGTCCCAAGGCACCCCGATGATCCCCACATCCACATCACCATACCGCGCATGATCCGGCAGCAGATGCGGCAGCCGCATGAAGGTCGGCACACCGGCGAAACGCGGCAGCTCGAAGCCCGAAACGGGTTGAAAGAAAGGATCACTCATGTCTTTGTCTCCAGTCTCTTGCGGGCCGTCACCGGCCCGTCTCCCTGCGCCTCGATCCGCGCGATGGCGTCTTGCAATGGTTCATAAGCGACGGCCATGTGATACGCATTGGCGTGCAGGATCGTCTCGGGGTCAACCACCCAGGCCACATGCCCCTTCCAGAACAGCAGGTCGCCACGCTGCAACGGCGCATCTGCGGGCAGGTCCTGCCCAAGCTCGGCGGCCTGCATGTCGCTGTCACCGGGGCAGGCCACGCCGCAGGCCAGGCACCCGACCTGCACCAGCCCCGAACAGTCGATCCCAAGCGCCGAGTTTCCGCCCCAGACATAGGGCGTGCCGATCAGCCGTTCGGCTACGCCCACCGGGTCGCTCTCGACCGCGCTGGCCTCGCGCAAGTGGATCGACGGCACATACATCCGGCCCTCCGGCGCAAGGATCTCGGCCCAGCGTCCCTTGGTGCCGGTAACGCTCACTCGGGCCCCCAGGCTCAGCATCATATGCTCGGTCTGCGCCTTGAAATCCGGCGCTCCCAGCGCATGGGTCATCCGCGCCTGCACGATGTGGTTCGGCGGCCCTTTCGGCGCGGCCAAATCATCCGCTTTGACATACCCCGCATAGCCATCGCGCAGCGCATAGCCAAAGACCCAGCCGTTGCGCTCTTCCAGCAGGCGCACACCCTCGCCAAAAATCAGCTCACGCTCGCGCTTGCCCTCCGGCTCAGACAGGATCGGCGTGACCGGCACCATCACCTGCCGGTCCTCGCCTTCCACGAACAACTCCGCCTCGACCTGCCCCAGCAGCCCCGCCTCGGCCACGCGGCCATTGGAATGCAGCCGCCGCCGGTCGGTCATAGCGCCAGCACCTCGGGCAGCGCCTGCAAGAGCGCCCGCGCGCCCATGCCGACCCCGCCCTTGGGCCGGCCCGGCGCGGCGCTCTGGTTCCAGCCGTAGATGTCGAAATGCGCGTATCGCGTGCCAGCCGCGAACCGGCGCAGGAACAGCGCCGCGGTGATTGCGCCGGCGAACCCGCCCGAGGGCGCGTTGTCCAGATCGGCGATCCCCGGCTCGATCATCGTCTCGTAGGGCTCGTGGAACGGCAGCCGCCAGACCGGGTCCGCGACCTCGGCCGCCGCCGCGTCCAGCGCGCCCGAGAGCACGCCATCGTCGGTAAAGTAGGGTGCGATATCCGGCCCCACGGCCACCCTTGCGGCCCCGGTCAGCGTCGCCATCGAGATCATCAGGTCCGGCTCGGCCTCGGCCCCGAAGCTCAGCGCATCGGCCAGCACCAGCCGCCCCTCGGCATCGGTATTGTTGATCTCCACCGTCTTGCCGTTCCGGGCGGTCAGGATGTCTCCGGGCCGGAACGCATTGCCGCTGACCGAGTTCTCCACCGCCGGGATCAGCACCCGCAACCGCACCGGCAGCCTCAGCGCCATGATCATCCGCGCCAGCCCCAGCACCGTCGCGGCCCCGCCCATGTCCTTCTTCATCAGGCCCATACTCGCGCCCGGCTTCAGGTTCAGCCCCCCGGTGTCGAAACACACGCCCTTGCCCACAAGCGTCAGGCTGGGCCCCGTATCCCCCAGCGCATGTCGATCAGGCGCGGGGCCTGCGCGGCGGCGCGGCCCGCCGTGTGGATCATCGGAAAATTCTCGTCCAGCAGCGCCTCGCCGCGAACGACCTCGATCTCCGCGCCCTGTTCCTTTGCCATGTCGGCACAGGCCGCTTCCAGCTCCACCGGCCCCATATCCGAGGCGGGCGTGTTGATCAGGTCGCGCGTCAGTGCCTCGCCGGCGGCAATCGCCTGCAGCCGCGCCGCATCCACGCCCTCTGGTGCCACCAGCCTTGCCTTGGCGGGTTTCTGATCCTTGTAGCGGTCAAAGGCATAGCCCGCGAACAGCCAGCCCAGCGCCTCTTCGGCGGTCCGCTCCGGCGCCAGCCCTTCCAGACGATAGACCCCCTCGGGCAAGCTCGCGGCCTGCGCGGCCAGGTGGAACCGCCCCCGCTTGCGCGCCGCCTCGGTCCCGTAGCCCGCCAGCGCCATCACCGGCGCGCCATTGCCGTCGGGCACCAGCACCGACTGGCCCAGCCCACCGGTGAAGCCCGCCGCCTTCACCCAGGTGGAGACGGTGGCCGTCTGGCCCGACAGCCAGTCCTCCAGCGCCTCCTGATCGATCACGTGAAGCGGAAGGGCATCAGCCCCTTCCGGTGCAAACTCAAGCGGCATGTCGCATGTCCCGGGATGGTTTCGTTCCCGCTCAGCCTAGCCTGCCGCGCCGCACCTGCAAGACCTCAGACGGAATAATCCTGCAAGTCCCAAACCTCGAGCAGCGACCGCTCGCCGATCCGCAGCAGCCGCGACAGCGTGGCGGCCATCGCGACCTCGTCGTGCAGGTCGATGCTCTGCGTCACGTCCCGCGCCACGCCGGCAAGCTTGCTCATACCGATCTGCTCGGCGATGGCGATCAGACTGCGGGCGCTCTTGCGCATGTCCTGCACCCGGTTGCATCGAAAGCACCGCTCGGTATGGGACAGGCGCACCGCCAGTTCTTCCAGCGCCCGGCACAGCACATCTTCCGCCCCGGCCTCGCCCAGTTGCAGGTAAAGCTGCTCCAGCCGACCCTCGTCCAGCTGCACGACCTCGGTCTGGTTCAAAAGGGTAATCGTTTCCACGGTGTTTCCCACATATCCAAGCCCACTCGGCACGCCGGACCATGGCGACAAAGCCTTTGGGAATGGTTGCCATGCGACCAATTTCTGTCTCGAATTCTTTTCGAATTCCGACTATCACCGCCCGGACAGTGTACAGACCGACAGGCGCCGAAATGAAAAGAGTCCGCCCGCTCCCCAGCTATCTCGTGCAACGTTACAAGGGCTGGAAGGCCACCAAGTACCAGGACAACCAGGCCTGGTACCGCCACCTCGCCCAAGAGGGGCAGCATCCGCGCGCCATGGTCATCTGCTGCTGCGACAGCCGCGTGCACGTCACCGCCATCTTCGGCGCAGACCAGGGCGAGTTCTTCCTGCACCGCAACATTGCCAACCTCGTGCCGCCCTTCACCCCCGACGGCCAGCAGCACGGCACCTCGGCGGCGGTCGAATATGCCGTCACCGCACTCAAGGTCGCGCATGTCATCGTGCTGGGCCATTCCAACTGCGGCGGCGTGCGCGGCTGCGACGCGATGTGCTCGGGCGAGGCGCCGGAACTCAACGACAAGACCAGCTTTGTCGGCCGCTGGATGGACATCCTGCGCCCCGGCTATGAGCGGGTGAAAAAGATCAAGGACACCGAAGAACGCGTTGCGGCACTGGAAAAGCAGGCCGTGCTCGTCAGCCTCGAAAACCTCGTCACCTTCCCCTTCGTGGCCGCCGCCATTGAATCGGGCAACCTCACCCTGCATGGCCTCTGGCACGATATTGGCGAAGGCGTGATCGAGCATTACGTGCCCGAGGAAAAAGGCTTCGTCCCGGTCTGACCTTGGCGCCGTCCGCCGCCCCGCGTGATTTCCTGTTGTCTTCTTTCATGAATGTCCTAAACCCCGTTAAATTTCATTCGGAGGGGATGCTGGATGATGGAAATATTCGCGCTGGCCGCCGACAACCTGATCTCGCCGATCGTATTATCCTTCGCACTCGGCCTCGCCGCCGCGCTGGCCCGGTCGGACCTTTCGGTGCCCGAGGCCGCGGCAAAGGCCCTGTCGATCTACCTGCTCTTCGCCATCGGGTTCAAGGGCGGGGTCAGCGTCGCCGATCACGGCATCGACGCGACCCTTGGCCTGACCCTGCTGGCCGGTGTGATCCTGTCGGGCCTTCTGCCGTTCGTCGCCTTCGCGCTCCTGCGTGTCGCCACCGGCATGGACCGCCTCAATGCCGCCGCCGTGGCGGGACATTACGGGTCGATCTCCATCGTCACTTTCGTCGCCGCAACCTCGATACTTGAAAGCCGGGGCATCTCGTCCGAAGGCTACATGGTCGCCGTCGCCGCTGCGATGGAGGCCCCGGCGATCCTGTCGGCCCTCTGGCTCGTGTCGCGCGGCGAGAAATCGGGCCGAATGGATTCCGGCCTCTGGCGCGAGATCCTTTTGAACGGCTCCATCGTCCTGCTGGTCGGCAGCTTCCTCATAGGCTGGACAACCGGCCCCTCGGGGCTGGCCGAGATCGACAGCTTCATCGTCGCCCCCTTCAAGGGCGTTCTGTGTCTCTTTCTTCTGGACATGGGCCTTGTTGCCGGGCGCGGGATGGCCAAGGGGCGCAAGGCCATCGGCCTCGGCGGTGTCGTCTTCGGCCTTCTCATGCCGGTCATCGGCAGCCTTTTCGGTCTCGGCGCCGCGTTGCTTCTTGGGCTCTCCACCGGCGGCACGGTCCTGCTGATGGTGCTTTCGGCCTCGGCCAGCTACATCGCCGTTCCCGCCGCGATGCGCGTCGCCCTGCCCGAGGCGAATCCCTCGATCTACCTGACGCTTTCGCTTGGCGTGACCTTCCCCTTCAACCTCGTGCTGGGCATCCCGCTCTACGTGGCGATTGCCAGCGCCGCTGCAGGAGGCTGACATGCAGACACACAATGCCAAACGAGTCGAAATCACGATCGAGAAGGTCATGCAAAGCCGCCTGACCGATGCGCTTCTGGCCGCTGACGTGACCGGCTACACGATCCTTCCCGTCTTCGGCGGCTCGGGCCGGTCCGGCTCCTGGGATCGCACTGGCCAGGTGGGCCGGGCTGATGGCATGGTGCAGGTCGTGTGCATCATCCGGCCCGAGCGGCTCGACAGCTTGCTGGAAGCGGCCTTTTCCGTGGTCGAGCGCCACATCGGCGTCGTTTGCGTCACCGATTGCCAGGTGCTTCGCGCCGAACGGTTCTGAGCCGGGCGATCACCGCCATGCCGCTGAAGTTTCGCCGCCTACCGGCGGCAGGTTGGGCCTGACACATCCAGGCAACGAGCGAGGTGGCGACGGCCCCGACCAGCTTCCGGGGCCGACCGAAGGTACGCAAGGCGGCGCGCCGCCATGCGCGGGCAGCCGCACCCACAACCGCGCCGGAAAAGCCGCTCTTTCGCGTCACCTTCCTGGTCGGAACCCTATTCACCCTGATCGCATCGGCGCCGCGGCCGTTCAATGTATTATGAGCGCGCCGCGGAACCTCGCGATCACCCGACGCGCCCTACTGCAGCATCATGCCATCCGGCCATTGGATCGTGTGCTCCAGGCGAATCTCCTGCGTTTCACCTGCAGCAAGATCGAACTCCCACGCCAGCACCCCGTGCTTGTCGTCAACGAGCTTCTCGGTCGGGACGGGCGTCGCTTCCCAGGCGATCTTCAGGTCTTCCTGCTCGGAATAGGGCACCCGGTCCAGCACTCGCAGCGGCCAGGCCTCGCCGGTCAGGTTCTCGACCTCGATGCGCACTGTCTCGGATATCCGGTTGGATTTCGAGATCACGCCGCGGTCACCCTCGGCCCGGTCCTCGACCGTGCGGGACAGGCGCAGCCCTTCGATCGGACCAAAGGACAGCTCCGCCTCCTCACCCGCCGGAATCATCTCAAAGTAACGCTGTCCCACGAACCGCCCATCCAGGTAAAAGCTCGCCTCGGCGGTGGGCAGGATCAACTCGCCCATGTCGTTGGTGAACTCCGCCACCAGGAAGGCGCTGGGGTCGTTCAGCGGCACCGCCTTGGCCACCGTTTCGGCCTGCGTCTCCAGCGTCCCCAGCGCAAGGCGCACGCGGTCCGCCCCGGTGGCGACCGACACCGTGCCCGGATAGCTGTAGGTCACTGACAGCCCGTCGAAATCGGCGGCGGCGGTGACAGGCTCGGGCATGACCGCCATCGCCTCTTCCTTGGCAGCCCCCGCCGTCATGTCGGACTCGGCGGCACCGCGCGCCAGCGGCATGGGCGGTTGCGGCACCGGCTCCTCGTAGATCCGGCGCAGCCATGGCCAGACCTCGCTGGGCGCGGTCTGCTCGCTGGGGCGCACGGTCGACAGGGTCAGTTCCGCCGCCTGCCAGTTCTCGCCGGTGGACTGCGCGACATACGCGCCGCGCTCCAGCGTCAACGCACCGCTGGCGCGGTCAAGGCGCAGGTCGTAAACCGGCTCCCACCCCGCCGCATCGGTATTGTAGGTGACGGTCACCACGCCGTCGGCTTCGGTGTCTGCCGTCACGGCCACGGCCAGCATCGCGCGGTCCTCGTCCTCGGGCACCAGCGCGGCTTCGGCCTGTTTCGCGCGCTCCAGTTCTTCTTTCAGATCCTCCAGAGACCGCGCCACGGCATCGGCCCGACGCTCGGCATCCTGGGCCGTGCGAAGCGCCGCCAGGGTCTCTTCGCCGATCATCGCGGACAGGTCGCGCAGGGCGGCAATGTCCAGCTCGGTCACGCCCTCGCCCTCGCCCAGCTTTTCCAGAAACGCCACGCGGGCCCGGGCCGCCTCGGCCTCCAGCCGGATGGTCTCGACCGCCGCGCGCGCGTCCCGCAACTCGTCCTCCAGCCGCTCCACCTCGGCGCGGGCCGCCTGCAACGCGACGGTTTCCTCTTCCGTGCGCGGCGGCACGAAATCGCGCCGCGCCGTGACGCTGCCCATCGCCGCGCCCTCGACCGACACGCGCACCGAGGCCAGTGGCGTCGACCGCGGCAGATCGGTCAGAATCAGCTGATGCTGCCCCGCCGGGATGCTGTAAGGCACCTGCCGCGTGATCGTGGCGCCTTTGGGGTACAGCGTGACGGCGTCCACCTCGCTTGTAAGCGCGAAGTCTTCGGCCAGTGCGGGAAACGGCAGGGCGGCAAGGATGATAAGGGAAAGAGAACGCATGGTGTCTACTCCAGGATAGTTGGCCGGATGATCGGTCTCTATTGGGACGCGTGCAAGCGCGGCGTTCTTGGGCGACGATCGAAACTTGTTTGCAAAAAGAAACCGCGCCACCCTTTGTCAGGGGCGGCGCGGCCGGAATTTCAAAGCTGCTGAAAGGGCTTAGCCCTTCTGAAGCACCCGGTTGCCCAGCGTTTCCGCGATCTGCACCGCGTTCAGCGCAGCACCCTTGCGCAGGTTGTCGCTGACGCACCACAGGTTGATGCCGTTGTCGATCGTGCTGTCCTGCCGGATGCGGCTGATGAAGGTGGCGAAGTCGCCCACACATTCCACCGGCGTGACGTATCCACCGTCTTCTCGCTTGTCGACGACCATGATCCCCGGCGCCTCGCGCAGGATGTCGCGGGCCTCGTCCTCGTCCAGGAACTCCTCGAACTCGATATTCACCGACTCCGCGTGCCCCACGAAGACCGGCACCCGCACGCAGGTCGCCGTGACCTTGATCGACGGGTCCACGATCTTCTTGGTCTCGACCACCATCTTCCACTCTTCCTTGGTCGATCCGTCCTCCATGAAGACGTCGATATGCGGAATGACGTTGAAGGCGATCTGCTTCTGGAACTTCTTCGGCGGCACTTCCTGGGTGGGGTTGTAGATCGATTTGGTCTGATCCCACAACTCGTCCACACCTTCCTTGCCCGCGCCCGAGGTCGCCTGGTAGGTGCTGACCACCACGCGCTTGATCTTCGCGCGGTCATGCAGCGGTTTCAGCGCCACGACCATCTGCGCGGTCGAACAGTTGGGGTTGGCGATGATGTTCTTCTTGGAATAGCCCGTAATCGCATCCGCATTTACCTCCGGCACGATCAGCGGCACATCCGCGTCATAGCGGTAAAGCGAGGAGTTATCGATCACCACGCAGCCCGCCTTGGCGGCGATCGGCGCGTATTTCTTGGTGGCCTCCGAGCCGATGGCGAACAGCGCCATGTCCCAGCCGGTGAAATCGAACCCCTCGATGTCCTTGGTCTTGAGGGTCTTGTCGCCAAAGCTGACTTCTGTACCGATGGAGCGGCGACTTGCCAAAGCCGCGATCTCATCGACAGGAAACTGGCGCTCGGCCAGGATGTTCAGCATTTCGCGGCCCACGTTGCCCGTGGCGCCCGCGACGACGATCTTGTAACCCATCTTGGGAAATCCTCTTCGTTTCGGGTTTCAATAGCGCCGCTCATACCGCAGTGCAGCGCGATGTTAAAGGGTCTGAACAAGGCGCGGACAGGCTGTCATTTCGATATTTCTAGAAATATGGCTTGCAAGCGGCCATAATTTCGATAATTCTAGAAACATGAAACAAACCTCGATTCCCGACCTCGATCTCGCCCTCACCGCCTCGACCTTTGCCGCACTGGGCTCCGAGCAACGCCTCGCCGTGCTGCGCACCCTCGTGCGCGCCGGTCCCGAAGGGCTGCGCATCGGCGAGTTGGGCGAACGCGCCGGGGTTGCGGGCTCGACCCTGACCCATCACATGAAGATTCTGGCGCAGGCCGGGCTTGTCCGGCAGGAAAAACAGGGCCGCAGCATCATCTGCGCCGCCGTCGCCTATGACGAGCTGCACGCGCTGGCCGACTTCCTGCTGCGCGAATGCTGCGCCGACAGGGACCACTGCGCCCACGAGGACACCGAGGACCACGACCATGGCTGACATCACCGCTCCCACCCTGCGCCGCAGATGGGCCAGCCTTGACAAGGCGTGGCTGGCGCTGGCGCTGATCCTCGCCGCCGTGGCCGTGCTCGACCCGCCGCAATTCTGGCCCACGGTCATCTTCACGGGGGACGCGCTGCTGCACACCGCGCCGTTCATACTCTTCGCCGTCCTCGCCGTGGCCTACATGAAGGCCACCGGGGCCGAGACCCTGCTGGCCAAGGCCTTCGAGGGCCGCCAGATCCGCATGATCTTCCTCGCTGCCCTGCTCGGCGGTCTCTCGCCCTTCTGCTCGTGCGAGGTCATTCCCTTCATCGCCGCAATGCTGGCCCTCGGTGCGCCGCTGGGGGCTGTCATGGCCTTCTGGCTGGCCTCGCCATTGATGGACCCGGCCATGTTCCTGATCACCTCCGGCACCATCGGCTGGGATTTCGCCGTGGCCAAGGCCATCGCCGCGGTGGGTGTCGGCCTCTTGGGCGGGTTCGCCACCATGGCGCTGGCCCGGTCACCCCTCTTCGCCGATCCGCTGCGCGAAAACCGCCGGACCGGCGGCTGCTGCAGCGCGAAGAAGCCGTTCCAGGGCCGGCCCGTCTGGCGATTCTGGTCCGACCCCGCCCGAAATGATACATTCCGCGAGACCGCCATCGACAACGGCATCTTTCTGCTGAAATGGCTGACATTGGCCTACGTGATCGAGGCGGTGATGCTGGAATACATTCCGGCCGACGCCATCGCCAAGGTGCTGGGCGGCGATGGGATCGGCACGATCCTCCTCGGGGCTCTCGTGGGCGCACCTGCCTACCTCAACGGCTATGCCGCCGTACCGTTGATCGACGCGCTGCTGGATCAGGGCATGAGCAATGGCGCCGCCATGAGCTTCGTCATCGCCGGCGGCGTCAGCTGCATCCCCGCCGCCATCGCCGTCTGGGCGCTGGTCAAGCCGCGGATCTTCTTCGCCTATTTCATCTTCGGCCTCTCAGGCGCCGTGCTTGCCGGCATTGCTTGGCACGCCGTCGCCTGACCCTGCGCGCACCGGCACCTCAACCATGCGGCGCGAGAGCTTCCCCGGCTTTCGCGCCACTTCCTCGTTTTTTCTCATCAAGCACACAAATTTGCCCCGATTTGTTGTCACATCGTGGACAATTCCGACATAATGCGCGGGATCAGGGCTAACAACGCCTTAAGAAAACCTCGATAAACGAGGGTAAGAGCAGCGACGGAGCTTTGAGATGCTCGAGTTCGACAATGTCAGCAAGTCCTTCTGGACGGGCACGCAGCGCAAGGTGATCCTTGACCGCGTCTCGTTCCGGGTGGAGCTTGGCCGCTCGCTCGGAATCCTTGCGCCCAACGGCACCGGCAAGACCACGCTGATCAAGATGATGGCAGGCCTTGAAAAGCCCGACGAGGGCGAGATCCGGCGCGGCTGCCGCATCTCTTTCCCGCTGGGCTTCATGGGCGGGGTGATCAGCCGCGTCTCGGCCAAGGAAAACGCGCGGTATATCGCCACGCTTTACGGGCTCGATCCCGACTATGTCGAGGCCTATTGCCGCTATGTCTGCAATCTGGGCGAATATTTCGACCAGCCGCTCGGCACCTATTCTTCGGGCATGAAATCGCGTTTCACATTCTCATTGATGCTGGCGCTCGATTTCGACATGTACCTCATCGACGAGGGTATGCCCAGTTCCACGGACGTGGAATTCAACCGGCGCGCGGGCGACATCCTTCGGGAACGACTGCGCACAACCACAGTGGTGATCGTATCGCACCAGCCTTCAACGCTTGAGAAATTCGCGCGCGAGGCCGCCGTCCTGATGGATGGCAAACTGCATCTTTTCGACACCTTGGAAGAGGCGAAACGGCTTTATGACTACGAAACCCAAGGCTAGGAAATTCCGCATCCGCCGCACCACCCCGGGGAGTGGGCAGGCCACCGCGCCCGACTCTGACACCCGGGCCGAGGAGGACGTGCAGCAGACGCCCGACACCACGCCGCAGCCGCCGGCAGAGGATACCCCACAGCACGAGACCGTGCACGAAGGCGAAGTATCCTCGGCGCGCGAGATGTCTGTGTCTCAGAACATCGACGAGATCCGCAAGGAGGGTCTGACCGGCCGACAGTTGCGCATGGCCCGCCGCATGGCCCAGAAACACGGGCTCGCGCCCACCTCGGACTTCGACGCGGTGCGCCTCCTGCGCGCTCGCGGCATCGACCCGTTCCAGCGCTCGAACATCGTCGAGCTTGTCTCGGGCGGCGAGAACACCCAGCCGGCCGAAACCCCGTCCGAACGCATCCAACTGCCCCAGACCGTGCCGGTAGGCCAGATCGCCTTGCCCTCGACCGAGCTCAGCCCGGCCGATCGCCGCGCCAAGGAAATCCATAAGATCCAGCGCGACATCGCCTCGCGCCGCCGCAAGAAGATGCTGCTGCTCATGTCGCGGCTGGCGGCCTTCGTCATGCTGCCGACGCTGATCGCGGGTTACTATTTCTACACCATGGCGACGCCAATGTATTCCACCAAGTCCGAATTCCTGATCATCACCGCCGACGGCGGTGGCGGCAGCCAAGGCGGCCTGGGCGGGCTCTTGCCGTCGCAATTCGCCACCGGGCAGGATTCCATCGCGGTGCAGTCCTACCTGGAATCCAAGGATGCCATGCTGCGCCTGAACGAGGATGTGGGTTTCAAGGCGATGTTCAGCGGCGACGAGATAGACCCGATCCAGCGGCTCGATCCCGATGCCACGAACGAGGCCGCCTACAAGGTCTACGAGAAATACGTGAACCTCGGCTATGACCCGACCGAGGGCGTGATCCGGCTGGAGGTCGCCACCGCCGATCCCGAGACCAGCCGCGAGTTCTCCGAAAAGCTGATCGAATATGCCGAGGAACGCGTCGACGCGCTCAGCCAGGAAAAACGCTTCGATGCCGTCAAGACCGCCGAGGCCGCCTTGCAAGAGGCCAAGGATGAACGCCGCGCCGCCCAGCGCCGGCTGGTCGAACTGCAGGAGGGCTCGATCCTCGATCCCGAGGGCGAAATCGCCAATATCCGCCAGCTGATCGGCAACGTGGAACTGCAATTGCAGGAAAAGCAGCTGGATCTGAACACTCAGCTCGCCAACGCCCGCCCCAACACTGCCCGGGTCGAGGCCCTGCGCTCCGAGGTGCAGGTCCTGTCACAGGAATTGGCCAATCAGAACGCCCGCCTGACCGAGGCGACCGAGGAAAACGCCTCGCTCGCCAGCCAGGCCGCCGAGATCCAGATGGCACAGGCCGACCTTGCCACCGCCGACCTCGTGCTGCAATCCGCGCTGGAAACCAAGCGCCAATCCGAGATCGAGGCGAACAAGCAGGTCCGCTACCTGACCGTCGCGGTGAAACCCGTCGCTTCGCAGGATCCCTCCTATCCGCGCAAGTTCGAGAACACTTTGCTTGCCTTCCTGATCTTCGGCGGTATCTACCTACTCCTGTCGCTGACCGCATCGGTGCTCAAGGAACAGGTTTCGTCGTAAGACATGAAAACAGTTGAAATCGCAGACCTGCGCGTCGGGAACGACGCGCCGCTCACCGTCATCGCCGGCCCCTGCCAGCTGGAAAGCGCCGACCACGCCCAGATGATCGCGGGCCAGATGCAAGAGGCCTGCGCAGCCGCCGGCGCGCAATACGTCTTCAAGGCCTCCTTCGACAAGGCCAACCGCACGTCGCTGTCGGGCAAGCGCGGTATGGGCATCGACGAGGGCCTCAAGGCGCTGCAATCCGTCAAGGACGCGCTCGGCGTGCCCGTGCTCACCGACATCCACCTGCCCGAGCAATGCGCCCCCGTGGCCGAGGTCGTGGACATCCTGCAAATCCCCGCCTTCCTCTGCCGCCAGACCGACCTCTTGCTCGCCGCCGGCGAAACCGGCGCCGCGATCAACGTCAAGAAGGGCCAGTTCCTCGCACCCTGGGACATGCCCAATGTCATCTCCAAGGTCGAGAGCACCGGCAATACCCGCATCCTGCTGACCGAACGCGGCACCTCCTTCGGCTACAACACGCTCGTGGCCGACATGCGGTCCCCTGCCGCAGATGGCCGCGACCGGCTATCCAGTGGTGATGGACGCCACCCACTCGGTGCAACAGCCCGGCGGCCAGGGCGGCAGTTCCGGCGGTCAGCGCGAGTTCGCCCCCGTCATGGCCCGCGCCGCCGTCTCCCTGGGCATCGCCGCCGTCTTCATCGAGACCCACGAGGCGCCCGACACCGCGCCCTCGGACGGCCCTAACATGATCCCGCTGGATCAAATGCCCGCCCTCTTGCAGAGCCTCATGCAATTCGACAGGCTCGCCAAGGAACACCCCTGCCGCATTGATCCAACGTAAAGGTATTTCCGTGACCAAACCCGCTGCCACCGTGACCCAGAACACTTGGGAATTCCTGCGCGACCCGATGATCACGCCCACGGGCTTTCGTGAATACGACGCCCGCTGGAAATACCCCGACGAGGTCAACCTGCCCGGCATCACCGCCCTCGGTCTCGGCCTCGGCACTCAGATGCGCCGCCGCGGCATCGACCCTGTGATCGCGGTCGGAAACGACTACCGCGACTATTCGCTCTCGATCAAGAACGCGCTGATCGTCGGCCTCATGCAGGCCGGCATCCACGTCAAGGATATCGGCCCGGCGCTCTCCCCCATGGCCTATTTCTCTCAGTTCCACCTCGACGTGCCCGCCGTGGCCATGGTCACCGCGTCGCACAATCCCAACGGCTGGACCGGGGTCAAGATGGGCTTCGACCGCCCCCTGACCCACGGCCCCGACGAGATGGGCGAGTTGCGCGACATCGTCCTGAATGGCGAGGGCGAGCCTCATTCCGGCGGCGGCTACGAATTCGTGAGCGGCGTGCGCGAGGCCTATCTCGACGACCTCGTCGGCGACTTCAAGATGACCCGCAAGCTGCGCGTCGTCTGCGCCACCGGCAACGGCACCGCGTCGGCTTTCGCGCCCGAATTGTTCGAGCGTCTGGGCGTCGAGGTCATCCCCTCGCACAACACGCTCGACTACACCTTCCCCAACTACAACCCCAACCCCGAAGCCATGGAAATGCTGCACGACATGGCCGCTTCGGTGAAGGAGTCGGGCGCCGATTTCGCGCTCGGTTTCGACGGCGACGGCGACCGTTGCGGCGTGGTCGACGACGAGGGCGAAGAGATTTTCGCCGACAAGATGGGCGTCATCATGGCCCGCGATCTCAGCAAACTGCACCCCAATTCCACCTTCGTGGCCGACGTCAAATCCACCGGCCTCTTCGCCGCCGACCCCGAACTGCAGAAAAATGGCGTGAAAGCCGACTATTGGAAAACCGGCCACAGCCACATGAAACGGCGCGTGAAGGAACTGGGAGCGCTCGCCGGGTTCGAGAAATCCGGCCACTACTTCCTGGCCGAACCCGTGGGCCGCGGCTATGACTGCGGCATGCGCGTCGCCGTGGAAATCTGCAAGCTGATGGACCGCAACCCCGACATGTCCATGTCCGACCTGCGCCGCGCCCTGCCCACCACGTGGTCCACGCCGACCATGTCGCCCCATTGCCCGGATACCGAGAAATATCAGGTCCTCGACCGGCTGGTGCAGAAACTCGTCGCCAAGCATGAGGCGGGCGAGACCTTCGCCGGCCAGCCCATCAAGGAAGTCGTCACCGTCAACGGCGCGCGGGTCATCCTCGAAAACGGCAGCTGGGGCCTGGTGCGTGCGTCGTCGAACACGCCCAACCTTGTCGTGGTCTGCGAAAGCGCCACCTCCGACGACGAAATGCGCGCGATCTTCAAGGAGATCGACACCGTCATCCGTACCGAGCCATCGGTCGGCGAATACGATCAGAGCATATAGGAGGGGCACTGCCCCTCCGGCCGAAACCGGACCCAACCACGCGCGCAGCGCCCGGACAATCAAGCGTCACATCCGCAGTTCGCCCGAAGCCGAGGCCAAAGGCCGTCGAGACAAACCTGCGCGGCAACGCCGTACCGCCTACCTGCCGTCATAACCTTTCTTCTGCGCCTGGTAGAGTCGTGCATAAAGTCCGTTTTCGGCCAACAGATCCTCGTGCCGCCCCTGCTCCACCAGTTGACCGGACTCCAGTACGAATATCCGGTCCGCGTCCGCGACCGAGCTCAGCCGGTGCGCCACCACGATCGTCGTCTTGCCTTTCGTCAGCCGCGCCAGTGCCGACTTGATCCGCTCTTCCGTCGCCTGGTCCAGCGCCGAGGTCGCCTCGTCCAGGAGCAGGATCGGCGCATCCCGCAGGAACGCCCGCGCAATCGCGATCCGTTGCTTCTGCCCGCCTGACAACTGCGCGCCCTTGGGCCCCACCGGCACATCGCCGCGGGCGCGGATCAGGTCGGCGATCTCGGCATCCTCGGCCGCCTGCCAGACCTGCGCCTCGGTCGCCGCAGGATTGACGTAGCGGATATTGTCCCAGATCGACGCGTTGAAGATGACGATATCCTGCGCCACCACCGAAAACGCCCCGCGCAGGGCTGCCACCTGCAACTCCCTTATGGGCCTGCCCCCAAACGTGATGTCACCGCCCTTCACATCGTATAGCCGCGACAGAAGCGACAGGATCGTCGTCTTGCCCGAGCCGGTCGAGCCGACGATGGCCGAAACCTTTGCACCTTCGAAACGCATGTTCAGCCCGTCGAACAACGGCTGGTCGTCGGAGTACGAGAACGTCACATCCTTCAGCACGATATCCCCGCCGGTGTCGAACGCGGTCTTCGCACCTTCGGCATCCCTGATGCTCGGCTCCTGGTCGTAAAGGTTCCGCACCCGGTCCAGCAGCACCAGATTCGATTGCAGCCCGCCAAAGAACTGCGCCAGCAGGCGCGCCGGGTCGAACACCATCACCATGCCCAGCAGGAAGGTGATGATCCCGGCCCCGTCCACCTCGAACTCCGGCGACAGCACCATGTATCCGCCACCGCCGATCACCAGCACGTAGACAAAGGCCGAGCTCAGGTCGATCGACGGCATTACCAGCGCCTGGGTCACCTGCACCCGGTTCATCAGCCGCCGGATCGCATCCGTGCCGCCCATCAACCGGTCCTTTTCGACTTCCTCCTGCCGGGCGATCTTGACAGTGCGCATTCCGTTCACCGTCTCCTCGATCCCGTTCATGTAGCCGCCCAGCGCCTCCTCGGCCTCGCCTTGCGCCTGCTTCACCCGGTCCGAGACGAAATTCATCACCATGATGATGAAGGGCAGCACCACGATGGCCGAAACGAACAGGATCGGGTTCTTCCAGATCAGGTAGCCCGAGACCACCACCACAGTCACCGCATCCCGCAGTGCCCCAGCCACACCCAGCCCCACGAACACGCCGATTGCCTGCGTCTGCGTGACCAGCTTCTGGATGATCTCGCCCGACTTGGTGCGCTCGAAATAGGCCAGATCCAGCGACATCAGGTGCCCGATCAGGTCCCGCCGCATCTCGTAAATCGCCTGGTTCGAGACCTTCACCGTGATCATCGGCGCAAGGAACGACACGACACCGCGTACCGCGAACAATCCGAACACCACGATGCAGACCTCGATCAGCTCCCGCATCGCGCCAGACTCGAAAATCACCCGCAGGCCGTCCTCGGTCATCGCCAGGAACTGCTGATAGACCAGCCCCTGCACCAGGATCAGCACCAGCACCAGCAACAGCTTGCCCGAATGCTTCCGCAGGTACCCCTGCCAGAACCACCGCATGTTCCGCTTGTCCGCCGCGCTGTAAAGCGGCTGACGTGTCTTTCTTGGGGTATCGCTCATGTCAGGTTCAGTCCGATCACTTCTCACCCGACGCCTATAGAGGCTTCATCACCAAAGGTCAGCCCCCCGCGCAGACGCCCCTTTTCCTCTGGCCAAAAATATCCTGGGGGAGGCCCGGGCCTGCCCGGGACGGGGGCAAAGCCCCCAATACCTTCAGCGCAACCCGTCCTCGCCCTTGACCTCGTCCACCGTCAGCCCGCCCATCCGGTCATGAATACGCCCGCCGCGGCTCATGGCCAAAACGAAAAGCAGCTCATCGGAGCGGGGTCCATCGGGCAGGCCCACTTCCATCCCGTCGAAATGGCTGCGAACATAGGCGGCATTGATATGGCCCAGCGGCACGTCGATCCGGGTGCCTGGCCCGCCCTGCTTCATCGAGGACGGTACGATCGCCTTCGCCTCGCCCAGCCGCGCGCGCATGGCATAGCCCCCCGGTACGTGCCACAGCGCCGTATGCTCCAGCTCCCCGGCCTCACCCGCCATGGCGGCCTTGCCATAGCCGTCGATGCCCTCCGGCCCGCTCATTGCCTCGATCAGCCGGTCGGTCATCATCAGCCCCAGGGGTTTCAGATCGTCCATCGCCGATTGCAGATCGGCGGCATAGGCGCCCGCGAACGGGTTCTTCACCAGCGCCGCCATTGCGGCGCGGCGGCGGGGCCGTTCCGCGACCGGCCCGCCGTCATGGTGGATCTCCTCGACAAAAAGCGCGGTCTTGCGCAGCGTAAATTCAGGCATGTTCAGGGTCACTTTCTTCGATCATCAAAGTCTCGCCGACGCTCACGCACTGCCCACGCAGCGTCAGGCAGGCGGCATGGACCACACCCCGCGCCACCAGTCTGTCGGCATAGGCGCGTCCCGCGTCCAACGCTTCGGCCACCTCGTCCGCACTTAGCGCACCGACTGCCCGGGTCACCGCGCGCGGCCCAAGGTCACTGTCCGGCGACACCTCGCAGGCCGGAACGCGGTCAATCGCCGGATGCCCCGGCAGGTCCACGGCATTGGCAATCATCGTCGCGGCGGCATCCGCGGGCGCGGCACCACGCGCCAGTACCGTCACCGCATCGGCGATCCCCAGCGAATGGCTGCGCCCGCCCGCGCCCGAGGTCGCCACGCCGCGTACCGGGTCACCATGCCGTACCGTCACATGCCCCGGTACCGGGCTTGCAATCGCCACCCGCATCACCTCTCCCGGACCGATGTGAAACGCCACGTCGCCGCCGTTGTTCACATAGGCTCTGCGCACGTCCGGCCCGTCCAGCACCGCCTGCAATATCGTCTCGGCCCCGGCCCCGGCCACCGCCGCCATCGGCGTGATGAACTCCGGCGCAAACGGCGCCACCGCCGACACCATGCGCCGTGCGGCCCCGCCCGTAACGCCGCTTCCATCGTTGCTGCGCAATCTCGGCAACTCCGCCACCAGTTCCTCCAGCAGTGTTTCGAACCGCGCCACCGCTCTCTGAAACGCCGCGTTGCGCCCCGCGCCCTCGATGCCCAGGATCATGTCGATCGGCCCGTGATGCAGGTGCAGCCTTTTCCCGTCGGGCAGCCACCGCGCCTGTGCCCTTTGCATCAGTCGCCCTCCAGCACGCGCACCGCGCCGCCGTATTCGCCGCCATGCTTCAGGATATCCGCGATGGTCCGCACCGCCGAATCATGCCCCCCCAACGCCCGGTAATCCTCCCGGCTCAACGTGAACTCCAGCGGCGCCACCAGCGCGGGCGTCGGCACATGTCCGAACGAGCCCTCTGGCATCTTCAGCACATCCACCATCAAAGTGATCCCGCCCCCGGGCCAGACAAACGCCGGCGCGCCGCCACAGGTCACCCGCGTCTTCAGCGCCTGCACCGACCGGGTCAGCTTCACCGGGTTCTGCGTCACGCCCGACCGCAGCGACCCGCCCGCGCCCGCCTGGAACATCACCGTGCACAGCGCCGGTTCGCAATTCTCCGCGATCAGGTCCACGGATGGGCGCAAAGCCTTCGGCAACGCAGCCTTGCGCGGCTGCAAATCATCGTCCAGCACATAATACCCGTGATGCTCGCCCGTGGTGCTGACCATCAACAGGGTCAGTCCCGGTCTTGCGCCTTTCTTCTCCAGCCACGGGTTCAGGATCGCCAGCGGATCGTCCAGATCGGTCCCGCCCCAGCCCTGGCCCGGCTCGGCCACCTTGAAATACCGCCCCGGCGTCGACCGACGCCCCTTGATGCGAATGCCGGTATCGGCCCAGCCCAGCACCTTGCCCGCCTGGTGTTCGCTGACCACGCCGGTGATGTGGTCGTCCACAACCACCACCTCGTCCACCAGCCCGTGCCACTGGCTGGCGAACATCCCGATCGTGGCCGAGCCACAGCCAACGCGCATCCGCTCCTCGCGCTGGCCATTCACCACAGGCGCCTGCCCCGCCTGCACCACCACCGTCGCGCCGTCGTCGATCTCCAGCTCCACCGCCTCGCGGTTGCACAGCCGCATCAGCGCATCGCAGGTCGCGCGCCCCTCGGGTTTGCCACCGCCGGTCAGGTGATCCACCCCACCCAAAGACAACATCTGCGAGCCATATTCCGAGGTGGTCACATGCCCCACCGCTTCGCCATTGCTGCGCACGGTGGCCGCCTCGTGGCCCAGGTGCCGGTCGGTGTCTATCTTCACCTTCACCCCGCAATAGGAATAGATCGCCTCGGTCACCACGGTGACGAAATCCGCGCCCTCCACCTCGCGACTGACGATGAAGGGTGCGGGCTTGTAATCGGGATAGGTCGTGCCCGCCCCCACGCCACTGACGAACACCTCTTCGCCACCCAGGATCTCGCCGTCCCATTCAGGCCCAAGAAACGGGTTCACCGCGTCCCCCTTGGCAACCCTACGATCAAGTATGGTCAGCGGATCACAGCGCACGATCCGGCCATCCTCGTTGGCATAGCGATCACATGCCCCGATCTTGCCCGGCGCGATGTAACACATCACCGGACACGCATCGCAGCGGATCTTCTCCTCGCGCCCGCGCTCAGCCATCTCGGGCCTCGCGGATCGCCGCCAGCACGCGATGCGGCAACGCGGGCAGGCGTGTGACCAGCGCCCCGGTCGCATCCCGGATCGCGTTCAATATCGCGGGCGCGGTCGGGATCAGCACATGCTCTCCCAGCCCCTTCGCGCCCATCGGCCCCTCGGGGTCAGGCACCTCCAGGAAAATCGTCTCGATTTCCGGCATGTCGCCCGTCGTCGGGATCAGGTAATCGTGCAGGTTCTCCGTCCGCCCCGGAATGAACTCCTCCATCAGCGCCAGCCCCAACCCCTGTGCGATACCGCCCTCGACCTGCCCTTCGGCCAGCTGCGGGTTGATCACCCGGCCCAGATCATGCGCCGCGGTGACCTTGTGAACCTCCACCGTGCCAAGACCCATGTCCACCGACAGCTCCACCAGTTGCGCGCCATAGCCATAGACGGCATAGGGCACACCCTGCCCGTCCTCGTCCAAGGGCTGCGTCGGCGGATCATAGCTTTCCTCGGCGCACAGGACATAGCCATGCGCCTGCTCGGAAAGCGTCGCCAGATCAATCGCTTGCTCCCGCGCGCCGTCACTCACGCGCAGAATGGTGCCCTCAAGGTGCAGAACCGCATCCGGCCCCATATTCGTCTGCTTCAGGATCAGCGCCCGCAACGCCTGAGCGGCGCGCAACGCCGCACTTCCGGTCACATACGTCTGGCGCGACCCGGATGTTTTCCCGCAATCCGGCGTCAACGCGGTATCCGCCCCGATGATCTGCATCTGCGCCAGCGGCAGCCCCAGTGCATCCGCCGCGATCTGCGGGATCACCGTGTTCGACCCCTGCCCGATATCCACCGCGCCCTGGTGCAGGCACAGACGCCCCTCGCGCGTCAGCCCGATCCGAATGGTCGACGGATTGGCAATCGCCGTATTCCCGCAGCCATACCAGCAGGACGCGATGCCAACCCCATGCCGCACGCGCCCGCCCCCGGCATTGGCCCGCTCGGCCCGTTCCAGCGCTTCTGTCCAAGGCCCGTCCAGCGCCTCCAGACAAGCCGCGATGCCAACCCCATGAAGAGTTTGGCCGAACACCGTCGCCTGTCCGTCGCGCAACGCGTTCAACTTGCGAAAGGCCAGCCGGTCCATTCCCAGCTTGTCCGCCATATCGTCGAACAGCGTCTCCTGCATGATCGCCGCCTGAGGCACGCCAAAGCCCCGGAACGCGCCCGAGATCGGCGCGTAGCTGTAATTCGCCCGCGCCTCGGCGTGGTAATTCGGGATGAAGTACGGCCCCGACGCGTGCACCGGCACGCGTCCCGCCACGGTGGGTCCCCAACTAGCATACGCTCCCGTATTGAAATCCCCGTCGAACTCCATCGCCACGATCCGCCCGTCGCCGTCGGCGCCAAGGGTACAGCGCATGTCAGACGGATGCCGCTTGGTGGTCGCGGCCATGCTCTCGGCCCGGCTATAGACCATCCGCGCCGGCTGTCCGGTCTTCAGCGCGACCAGACCCACCAGAGGCTGCAACGACACGTCCAGCTTCGATCCGAAACCGCCCCCCGTCGCCGCCGAAATGATCCGAACGGCCTCCGGCGGCAGGCCCAGCACGGCCGCGGTATCGTCGCGATCCATGACGGGCGCCTGCGTGCAGGCCCGGATCACCAGCGTCTCGCCATCCATCCAGGCGACACCGGCCTCGGGTTCGATATAGGCGTGCTCGACATAGCCCGTCTGCATCGCGCCACTGACAGTGACGGCGGCGTCCTGCATCGCCTGCCGCGCGGCCCCTCGTCGGACCTTGCCGGCGATCAACAGGTTGTCGGGATGCGCGTCATGCACGGGCCGATCCGCCGGGTCTTCGCGCCAGGTGATCGGAAAGTCCGACAGGTCCAGAGCCTCCACAACCGAAGGTTCACCGGCGACCAGCACCACCGCTTCGCCCGCCAACCGCGCCCGGTCCTCTGCCAGCGCCGGCTGGTCCCGAAACGCCGGGATCACGCCAAAGCGGTTGGTCCCGCCGATGTCCTGCGCCGTGAACACCTGTACGCCCCGCGCCGCGGCCCAGTCCGAAATTTCTCCAAACTGAAAGGATACGGGTGCGTATGGCACGCGTACCGCCCGCACCAGCAAGGCACCCTCCGGCACGTGATCCGCGCCATAGGCCTCGGTCCCATCCACCTTCGCGGCACCGTCCAACCTTGCGACGGCCGCGCCCACGGCCTGTCCTGCATCGGGCATCCTCGCCACGTCGCCGGGGGCGGCATCCAGCACCGCGTCGATGATCTTGGTGTACCCGGTGCACCGGCACAGCACGCCCCCCAGTGCCACCTCGACCTCGGCCCGCGTCGGCTCCGGCGTCTCGCGCAGGAACGCCTCTGCCGTCATCACCATTCCGGGCGTGCAGATCCCGCATTGCGCCGCCCCATGCCGCAGAAAGGCCTGCTGCAAAGGCGTGTGGACCTGCCCCTCGATCGTCTCGACCTTGCGCCCCATGGCCTGGCCCAACGGCGTCAGGCAGGCACAGACCGGGGCGCCGTCCAGCAGCACGGTGCAGGCCCCGCAATCGCCTGCGTCACAGCCCACCTTCGTGCCGCGCAGGTTCAAACCGTCGCGCAGCACCTCCGACAAGCGCCGTGCCGGATCGGCGGGCAGGACGCGACGCTGTCCGTTCACCATCAGAGTGCACGTATCCATCGGGCGGTTCACCACACACCCTCTGCGCCGACCGCATCCGTCACCGCCCGGCGCAACAGCTCCGTCGCCGCGTGCGCGCGATAGCCGGCCGTCGCCCGGATATCGTCCAGCGGCGACAGGGCCGCGCAAACCGCATCCTCGGAAATGACATCCGCCAGCGTATGGTCTGCCGCACACCCCGTCAGCGCAGCCGCCACCTGTGGCAACCGCGTGGCCACGGCACTGCACGCACCCACGGCTAACGCCGCGCTGCTGACGCGCCCGTCTTCCACCACCAACCGCACCGCCACCATGGCGATGGAAATCACCAAGTACCGCCGCGCGCCAAGCTTGAGAAACCGCGACCGTCCTTCCAGCGCCGATCGCGGCAGGTGAACACCTGTCACTATCTCGCCGGGGTTCAGCGTCGTGCGGCGCGGCCCCACAATGAAACTCTCCAGCGGCAATCGCCGCCCTCCCTGCGCCGAGGCCAGTTCCACCTCTGCATCAAGCGCCAGCAGGCACGGCACCCCGTCCGCCGCGGGCGAGGCGTTGCACAGGTTGCCCGCGATCGTCCCCGCGTTCTGTATCTGGACCGAGCCGACCTCCCGCGCCGCCTGTTTGAGCATGTCGCAGGCCGGGGGCAGCTCCGCTTTCAGGATATCCGTCCATGTGGTCGCCGCCCCGATACGCAAACCCTCATCGGTCACGGCGACCCCGCGCAACCCGGCCAGCCCGGTGATATCCACCACCGGCCCCTGCAACGCCCGCGCGCCCGTCGCCGGGAAAAGGTCGGTACACCCCGCCGCCACGCGCCCGCCTGTCTGCGCCAGCAGTGCCAGCGCATCGTCCAGGGTTTCGGGCCGTGTGTATCCGGTCACGCCGCTCTCCATGTCGGGGTGCGGGTATCGTGCGACGCGGCGTTTCGTCCTGTCAACTCAAAGCGTTTTGCCTTTGACCTGGGGCATCAGCGAAACGCGAAACACGTGCAACATTTGACTGATGTGCCGCCTTTCAGACCCCCACGTAGCGGTCCACGATCGAATGATCCTGCCGCAACGCCTCCGCGCTCAGCACCTCGCCGTTGCACCCGTTCTCGATAAACGCTACCCGGTCGGCCACCGACAGAACCGCGTCCACCCGCTGCTCCACCAGCAATATCGCCACGCCCTGCGCGCGCATCCTGACGATCACCTGCCGGATCGCCTCGATCATCGAGGGCTGCAACCCCTCGGTCGGCTCATCCAACAGCAGCGCCTTGGGCTGGATGCACAACGCCCGCGCCGTGGCCAGCATCTGCTGCTCTCCGCCCGACAGCGTTTGCGCCGGTTGGTCCATCCGCTCCCGCAACCGGGGAAAGAGGTCCAGCACCTCGTCCAGAACGTCCTTGCCCGCGCCACGCACCTGCAGCCCGATCTCCAGGTTCTGCGCCACGCTCAGGCCGGCAAACAGCCGCCGCCCCTGCGGGATATAGCCAATCCCGGCCCGCGGCACCTCGTGCGGCGGCAGGCTGCCGATATCCTGCCCATCCAGCGTGATCCGCCCCGACATCAGCGGCAACAGCCCCATGATCGTCTGCATCGTGGTGGTCTTGCCCGCGCCATTGCGACCCAGCAGGCACAGGATCTCCCCCGCCTCGACGCGCAGTGACAGGTCCCGCAGCACCTGCGCCGCGCCATACCCCGAATTGACCGCATTCAGCTCCAGCATCATCCGGTCCCCAGGTAAGCCGCCTGCACGTCGGCGTTCTCGTGGATCTGCTGCGGCGTCCCCTCGGCCAGCATCTCGCCGAAGTTCAGCACGCTCACGGTGTCGGCGGTCTCCATCACGACCTTCATGTTGTGCTCGATCAACAGGATCGTCGTCTCGCCCGCCAGCTCGCGGATCAACGCCTTGAACGCGTCGATCTCGCCTTCCGACAGCCCCTGAGTCGGCTCGTCCAGGATCAGCAGCCGCGGCGCCTGCACCAGCCCCATCGCGATCTCCAGCAGGCGCTGGTGTCCATAGCTGAGGTTCCCCGCCTCCTCGTCCGCCTGCCCCTCCAGCCCGACGCGGTCCAGCGCCTCCGCCGTGGCAGCCTCCACCGCGCGGCCCTGCAACCGCCGCCGCGCCGCCAGCGCCACGTTCTCCTGCACCGGCAGACGCGGAAAGATCGAGGTGATCTGAAACGTATAGGCCATCCCCTTCAGGATGCGCTTGTGCGCCGGCAGGCGCGTGATGTCCTCGCCATCGAACGTCACCGTCCCCGAGCTCGGCGGGATCCGCCCGCAGATCATCCCCACCAGCGTCGTCTTGCCCGCCCCGTTGGGACCGATCAGCGCCCGCACTTCTCCCTGCGGCAGGTCGAAGTCAACATCGGTCACCGCCTGCAACCCGTCGAACGACTTGGAAAGCCCCCGCACCTTCAGCAGCATCACGGCAACCCTTTCCACAGCCGCCGCCGCACTTCCCCGGTCAGACCCTGCGGCGCGAACAGCGTCAGCGCCACCAGCGCCACGCCCGCGATCAGCATATAGGCCGAGGTCACGCCGGAACTCAGGTCGATCAGGTAGAACATGAAGAGCGTGCCCACGAACGGCCCCAGCACCGTGCCAGCCCCGCCCAACAAAACCCACAAGAGCGGAAAGATCGAATACTGCACCGACCCGAATGTCGCCCCCGCATAGCCGAACAGCAGGCCATAAAAGGCCCCCGCCGCCGCCGAGATCGTACCAGACACCACCATCGCCCCCAGCTTGTGCGCATAGGTGTCGTACCCCAGCATCCGCACCCGCTCTTCGTTCTCACGGATGGCGATCAGCGTCCGCCCGAACCGGCTCTGCACCAGCCAAAGCGACAGCACGAAGCAGACCGAGAACAGCCCCCAAGCCGCGAAATACCGCGCCGTCGGGTCGCTAAGGTCGATCCCCCACAGCGCCCTCTGCGCCTGCTGGATCACGAACCCCTCGTCGCCCCGCGTGTATTCCCCGAAGTAGAGGATCGTCAGGTACCCCGCCTGCGCGAACATCAGCGTCACGATCATGAACGCCACGCCCGCCGTGCGCAGCGCCAACAACGCCAGCCCCCCGGCCACCAGCGCCCCCGCCACGATCCCCACGATCAACGCGGGCGCGGGCGTGAACCCCGCGTGCTGGATGGTCAGCCCCATCCCGTACATCCCCGCCGCAAAGAACAGCGCATGCCCAAGGCTCAACAGCCCCGTATAGCCAAAGAGGATGTTGTACCCGACAGCGTAGGACGCCAGCACCATGATCCGCGCAATATTCCCGTGATGGTACGCCGGCAGCACGAACTGCAACGCGAACAGCACCACCAGCAGACCCAGGTGCAGCCCCAGAACACGCCCGCCCATGCTCATGCCGTCCGCGTCCCGAACAGGCCCTGAGGCCGGAACACCAGCACCAGCCCCACCAGCAAAGTGGCAAGAATCTTCGCCAGTGTCGGCGAGAAGAAGACCGAGATGATCCCGTCACTCAGCCCGATGAACAAGGCCGCCAGCACCGTGCCCGGCAGGCTCCCCAGCCCCCCGATGATCACCACGATGAAGGCCAGCAACAACGGCTCGACCCCCATCAGGTAATGCGCCTGCTGAATGGGCACGATCAGCACGGCGCCAAGCGCCGCCAGCCCCGCGCCGATCCCGAAGACCAGCGCATAGACCCGCTCGACGGGGATGCCAAATGCCAGCGCCATGTCCCGATCCGCCTGCGTCGCCCGCATCAACAACCCGATCCGCGTCCGCGCCATCATCGCCCAGACGCCGCACAGCACCGCGCCCGCGGCGAAGATCACGAACAGCTTGTACGAGGTGATGCTCCACCCCCAGGGCTGCGCCATGCCGAACAGCGTCTCGAACCAGTCGAACCAAGGCAGCTCGACCCGGCCACTGAACGGCGCCTCCACGGGCCGCGCCTCGGGGCCGTAGGTCATTAAGGTCACTTGCTGAATGATATAAAGCAAGCCGATCGTCGCCACGATCGTCCGCTCCGGATCATACTCGATACGCTTCAGTATGGTCACATCCGCCGCCGCCGCGAGCACCCCCACGACCAGCGGCGCGATCACCAGTGCTGCGACAAACCCCAGCGCCGGGTGCCCGCCCACCATCTGCGCCACGTACCAGGCAATGACCGCACCCAGCATGTAGAATTCGCCATGCGCGATATTCACCACCCGCATCACGCCGAACACAAGGCTCAGGCCCACGGCAGTCAGCGCCAGCACCGCCGCCGTCACCGCGCCTTCCAGCGTGGCGAGGATAAGATGAGGTCCGAATTCCATCAGGTCAGGTCACACGCCCCAGCGCGCCTCACAATACGTCAAAGCGGCTGCGTGGTATAATCCACCTCGTCGGGATACATCGTGTCCTCGATCGACGTCGTGTGCACCTTCACCAAACGCCCGTTCTCGACCCGGCTGATATGCTGATGCCCGAACACCTGGTGCGTCTTGCCGTTGAACCGCTTGGCCCCCTGCGGATGCGCCCGGCTTTCGGGCATCTCCTCCATCGCCTCGACGGCCTCGATCAGCTTCGCCCGGTCGTCCGGCCCGGCATAGCCGGCCTCTTCCATCCCGGCCTTGATGATGTACAGCGTCTCCCAGCATCCGAACATATGCGCATAGGTCGACACGTCGTTCGGGTCGCTGACAGATGCGCCGTTCTCGTCCACGCCCACGGCCTCGCGATAGAATTTCTCGTGCTCGCTCTGATCCTCCTGCGCGTAACGCGGCATCCCTTCCCAGAAATACGTGCCTTCCAGAAATTCCAGGCCCGGGCTGGAAATGTCCACCGCCTCCAGGCTGTCGATGAATCCGAAAATCTCCGGACCCTGGTCGCCGAAGAATTCGCCCAGCTCCTTCACGAAGGTCAGCACCGCAGGGCCGACCATCACGTGGTACAGCACCTCGGTATCGCGCGGGATCTGCGGGAAATACTTGGTAAAGCTCGTCTCGCTCGGCGGGATCGCGATCTGCTCCAGCACCTCGCCCCCCTGTTCCTCGATCGCTGCGGTAAAGAAATCCCGGTGATCGTGACCGAAGGCGAAATCGGGAAATATCATCGTGACCTTCTTGCCAAGGTTCTCCGACACGTAAGGCGCCATCGCCTGCACCTGGCTCTTCACATCCGTGATGCCCGGCTGCAGCGTATAGCGGTTCAGCATCCCGCTCGCCACGTGATGCCCTTCCGACACCACGAAATAGGGCAGCTTTAACTCGCCTGCCCGAGGGGCGGACCCGATCACCACGTGGCTGAACAGCGTACCGAACCCCACGTCACACCCATGCTGGTTGGCGAATTTCTCCACCACCTCGGCGCCGCGCTTGGGGTCCGTGCCGTCATCCTCGGCGATGATCTCGATCATCCGGCCATTGATCCCGCCACCCTCGTTGATCAGCTTCACTGCCGCCTCGGTGGTGCGCCCGTACCAGCGGCCATAGGCGGCGCCGATGCCCGTGCTATGCTGCTGGAACCCGATCCTGATCGGCTCCGAGCTTTGTGCCTGCGCATACCGCGCCCAAAGCGGCAGGCTCGCCGCCCCCGCCGCTGCTCCGGCCAGTGTTTTCAACGCGCCCCGGCGCGACGTGCCCTTGATCAGCTTGGTCATCGCGAACTCTCCCCGTTCCTTGAAATGACTTTGGCACGATCCTGCGAAGCCCGCCCCGGTTTGTCCAGTGTTTTGACCGACGCGGCGTCACCCGCGCGGCGAGGCCAGCAACCACAACCCGAAGAACGTGTAGGCCACCATGAACACCGCCAGCGGCGCCTGCCCCAGCACGGCCCGCCGCCGGTCCGCCCCGTCCCGCATGGCCAGCGCGTGCGCCATCAGGATCGCCACAACATGCCCCACGACCACCGCGCCGGCCTGGCTCAGCCAGATCCGCCGCACGGTATCCTGCGTATTGAAGAACCCGGTGGTCACGTAAAACCCGTCCATGCCCAGAAAATGGGCGCCATTGGACAGCGGATCGTCCAGCATCTGCACCACGTACTGCACCTCTACAAGGAACGTCGGCAGGTAATGCGCCACGTGGTACCCCAGCGCGATCGGCAGGATCGACGGAGCGAAGAGGCACACCGCCTGCCGCAGGCTCTGCCCCCGTCCCGGCGATCCGCTCCCCCAGCCACAGGCAAACCGTGAACACCGCCAACAACCCGAGATTCGCCACCACCAACCCGATCAGGTTCGGCACCACCACCGCCGACCGGCCCGGAAACTCCAGCGGGTTGACCCCGATCACCCCCAGCCACCAGAAGGTCTCGTTCAGCCCGTCAAAGCTGCCCGTACCCAGCAGAAACACCATCAGCACGGCCATCCCCAGCGGCGGCGCCCGCCGTACCACGCCCTGCCAACCCCAAAGGCCAATTGCCAGCCGGCCGCGCGCTTGGGCAAGCAGCCCCATCCGCCCATAGGCCCGCATCATCACCGTTACCATCTCGCCCCGCAGCAGGAACGCGGGCCCGAACAGCAGCACTCCGAACAGCACCGCGTACCAGTAAAGCCCCACGGCACTCGCCAACCGCGCCGGATCCGCCGGCGCCGGGTCGCACAACAGGAACGCCGCAAAAGCCAGGAACAGCACAACAGCCGGCCAATACCCCCAGCCGCGCGGATATCGCATCAACGCCCGCATCCCCGTCCAACGGGCCAACACCGCCACCACCCCGGTCCACGGATTCGTCCAGCGCCAGTGATTGCCGACAAGCCCTTGCAGGCTCACCAGCGCCACCCACCACACCGTCCAGATCAGCAGGGGCACCGGGTTCTCCATCGGCGTGCGCGGCCCGGCAAAGCCCTGCCAAACACCGAATGCCAGAACCCCCGTCGCCAACAGGCTGGTCCCATGCCGCACCGCCCAGCGCGGCCGCCGCACCAGACCCACCGGCGCAAAAACCGCCTCTCCCGCCCACGAAGGCAGCATCGCCAGCAACAGCACCGTCAGGACGACACTCGCCACCCCTGCCGCGATATAGACGTCCGTCGGCAGCAACAGAACGAAGCTCTGCTCCGACGCGTGCGCCCACGCCATCCCGCCCCAGAACAGGACCAGACAGAACGGAACGAGCTGTCTCACGATCTCTTCTTCTGGCCCAAAATATCCCGGGGAGGAGGTCGAAACCCTGTTTCGACCGGAGGGGCTGGCCCCTCCTCACGACCGTCGAGCGTGGCGCAGCCACTCATTTCGGTCACCCCGGGTCGCGGATCAGGCTCTGGCACATGCAGTGCACGCCGCCACCCCCTTGGGTGATCATGGTCAAGTCCGGATCGTAAATCTCGAATCCCAACGCCTTCAGCTTCTCTTTCAGCGTTTTCGACCCTTCCGGCAACAGCACCCGGTCCTGCCCCAGCGCCACCACGTTGCAGCCCAGCGCGATCGTCTCCTGGAACGGCACCTCGACGATCTCGATCTTCTTGGCGCGTAGCCAGTCGACGATCTCGGGATCGGTGCAATCGGTGCAAACGGCTGCCAGCTTCGGCGCCAGCATCACCACCATCAGGTCGATATGCACATAGAACGGGTCGATATCGGCCAGTTTCACTTCCCAGCCCTCGGCCTCCATCCACGACGCGACCTGTTTCGCACCCTGCTCCATGGTCCGTCCTTCCTCGCCTTCCCAGCCGATCAGCACGCAGCCCGGCTCGATCACGTTGAAGTCGCCGCCCTCGAAGGTGCCCGCCGTGACGAAATCGTAAATCGGGATGCCAAGCCCCTGGTAGGTCTCGATCGCCCGGAAATTCTCGCCCCGGCGCCAGTATTGCGACATATGCGTGATGATCGCGCCATAGGGCGTCATCACCGAACTGTCCCGCGCATAGACCTGGTAGGGCAGCTCCGGGTCCGGCACATGGGTGTGCACCTCGACGCCCGCACTTTCATAGGCGCTCACCATCTCCGCATGTTGCTTTCGGGCAATGTCAGGGTCGAACTCAACGCCCCGCCGCAACGTCTTCTTGCTGACCGAGGATGTCTTCAGCCAGCGGTAATTTTCGATCGGCCCCAGCAGGACCGACCGCAACGTGCCATAATCACTATCCGCACCCCATTCGTTCAGCCTGGGCGTGCCCCCGCCCTCGCGCCGCGCACGCAGGGTGAAATTGTCAGCCGGTTGATCTTTCATGACAGGTCTCCTTTGCGCGAAAGGCTGAGCCGATGCCGCGCCCAAGTCAAGCGCGACCGCACCCGACCGTCCGCGCCACCCGCGTCATGCGCAAATTAGAGCCGTCCAAGCAAGACGCCTACGGCTCGAACCGCTCCGCCAGGTCCTCCGTGTCCCCGATCGACAGCAGTTTCATCTCCCGGATCAGCTTCAGCGTCGGCTTCAGGCAGAAGAATACCGATCCGAAGATAAACAGCCAGATCGCCGCAGTCTCCGTGTCCGACCAAAGGAACAGGATCGACCCCACCAGGAACGAGAACGCCGCGACGAAATCCGCGAGCGTGTGCAGCAGTTCGAAAATCGCATAAAGCCGCCGCGTCTTTGGGCTGATGTGGCGCTTGTCCTTGAACATCTGCATGGCGTTCTCTCCGGGCTGTCAAAAGACGGGCTCTAAAAAGACCACACAGTCCCTTTTGACAAGTAAAAGCCCCTAGCGCTGCGGAAAAGGCACCGCACCATCCGCCGCCAGCCGAAGGAAAAAACCCAGCACCTCGTCCTCGGTCGCCTGCTCGACGGCACCCGCGCGCACCGCTTCCCGGCTCCAGACCCAGGATTGCGCCGGATCGTCCCGCATCGCCCAGCCCGGAAACAGCCGGGTCCGGATCGTCCGCTCCACCAGCTTGCGCGGCTCCACGTGACGGTCATCCTGCCTGATCCGGGCGTAACACTCCCGAACCGCCTGTTCGGATCCTTCCAACAGTTGAAGGTACAGATCCGCCCGACAGATCAACGCCCCGGTGATACCGTCCCGCTCATTGCACCGCCGCGCATCCAGCAGGATGCCGGCGAGCATCGCGTCGTCATATCCGAATGGGCGGGAAGCATAGATCAACTGAATGAGCGCCATGGCAGGGCTCCTTTCACCCACACTCTATGTGCCGACGCTCACTCTGTCATTAGCTCGTCTTAGGGCTCTGCCCAAAGACGCCTAGCGGCTCAGGCCCCCATGCAGCGTCGGAACATCCAGCGCCGCGAAGCCATAATGCCGCAGCCACCGCAGGTCGCTATCAAAAAACGCCCGCAGGTCGGGGATGCCGTATTTCAGCATCGCGATCCGATCGATCCCCATGCCGAATGCAAAGCCCTGCCATTCATTCGGGTCGATATTCCCGGCCTCCAGCACCTTGGGATGCACCATGCCGGACCCGAGGATTTCCAGCCAATCATCGCCTTCGCCGATCTTCAACGTGCCGTCCTCCCACGAACACCGGATATCGACTTCCGCCGACGGCTCGGTGAACGGGAAATGCGACGCGCGGAACCGCAGTTCGACCTCGTCGACCTCGAAGAACGCCTTCACGAACTCTTCCAGAACCCATTTCAGGTTCGCCATCGAAATATCCTTGTCGATGGCCAAGCCCTCGACCTGGTGGAACATCGGCGTGTGCGTCTGGTCATAGTCGGCGCGGTAAACACGCCCCGGCGCGATCACCCGGATCGGCGCGCCCTGCGCCTGCATCGCGCGGATCTGCACCGGGCTGGTATGCGTACGCAGCACATGCGGCGGACGGTCGTCGCCTTCCGCGCGGTGGGTATAGAACGTGTCCATCTCGGCCCGCGCCGGGTGGTGGCTGGGAATGTTGAGCGCGTCGAAATTGTACCAGTCGCTCTCGATCTGCGGCCCCTCGGCCACGGCAAAGCCCATGTCGGCGAAGATCGCCGTGACCTCCTCGGTCACCTGGCTGATCGGATGAATGGTGCCCTCGCGGCGCGGCCGCCCCGGCAGGGTCACGTCCAGCCATTCGCCGCGCAGCCGTTCGTCCAGCGCGGCATCCGCCAGCGCCACCTTCTTGGCCGCCAGCGCGCTGTTGATCTCGTCCTTCAGCGCGTTCAGCTTCGGCCCCATCTCCTGCCGCTCTTCCGGCGTCATCTTGCCCAGCTCGCGCATCTTCAGCGCGACCTCGCCCTTCTTGCCCACGGCCTGCACACGCAGATCCTCCAGCGCGGCCTCGTCACCGGCCTCGGCAATGGCTTTCAGGTACTTGTCTCTCAGGTCATCCATGGCGTGTCACTCGTTTCCGGTTCGCAGGCCGGTTACCCCGACTGGCGCATCAGCGCAAGGTCGCCGCATAGTCCCGTGTGAACTGCACGTATCCGTCCGAGACGACACCGTGATGCCCCTGCATCATCCCGTGCAATTCCGGCAGGCGGTGAAACGGCACCTGCGGCAGGGCGTGATGCTCTGTGTGATAGGGCATGTTCCATGCCAGGAACCGCACGACCCGGTTGGTATATGTGGTGCGCGTGTTCCGGAACATGTCCGCGACGAAGGCACAGCGCCCATGCTCGGCCAGAAGGTACAGCCGCAGGAACGGTTGCCCCAGCAACGCCGGCAGGATCCAGACCCAGAAAAGCACCGGCGTCACCAAAAGGCTGGCCAGAGCGACAGCATAGACCACCAGCATCACCCGCGCCTCGTTCACCACCCGCGGCCGGGCACGCTGGGGCAGGTAGCGGCCCGGATCGCGTCCCGCCGCGTTGCGCAGGGTCTGGCCGATCATGGCCGTCCAGAACGGCAGGCCGGTGACATGCCACAGATAGGCGCGCCAACCCTCGGGTTTCGCCCGGCGGCCAAGAGTTCCGGGTCTTTGCCCGGGATGTTGGTATGCCGGTGATGCGCAAGGTGAAAGTACCGGAACCACTCGAACGGCTGCACGATCAAAAGGCCGCATAGCCGCCCCACCCATTCATTCAGCCATAGCGTTCGAAACGGCGTCTTGTGCGTGGCCTCATGTTCCAGCGTGAACAGAAAGCAGAGAGCAATCCCCTGTGGGATCAGCAGCGCCCACCAAAGCGGCCAGCCCAGCGCGATCCAGGCACCGAACAGCCCGATCAGACCGAAATGCCCCGCCAATCGGACCAGGCCGGGCGCATTCTCGGCCTTTGTCAGCCCGGCCAATTTGTCTCGCGGCAGGGCGGCGGTGAACTCCCGGTGATCCATGCCGAAAAGCCTAGGCTGCCCCTCGCGCTCCAGCAAGGGGAGATCGCCGGCCCCGCTCACGCACGGGTTACTTGACACCCCCAACGACGAACCATAGCGCAGCCGGGCAGGCTTTTTAATCAACATAAGCAGTTCCCCATGCGCAATCTTTCCCCCGCGGACCAGTTCCTTTTCGGGCTCATGAACGCCAGCCTCATCTTCACGTTGGTCTACTGGATCTTGGGCTTCGACACTCAGTTCGCCACCGGCTTCGCCATCGAGGACGGCCCCGTCGAATACGGCAGCGCCGTCATGCTCTTCGTGTCGGCGCTGGTGCTGGCGTGGCACTCCGCGCGCCAGTTCCGGAAAGGCCAGACACTTGCCGGGATCTGCCTGTCGATCTACGCGCTGATTTTCGTCTTCGGCATGGGCGAAGAGATTTCCTGGGGGCAGCGCATCCTTGGGCTGGAGACTCCCGAGGCGCTCCGGGAGATCAACTTTCAGGATGAGATCACGCTACACAACATAGTCGTGGGCGGCAAGCAGCTGACCAAGACGGTGTTCGGCAGCGGACTGACTGTCGCGATCCTGCTCTACCTGCTGGCGTTGCCGGCACTTTATGGCAAATCCCGCCTTGTCACGCGCGTCGCGGATCGTCTGGCATGGCCGGTGCCGTCATGGCGTCACGGCGTAATGGGCGTTATCGCCAGCGTGGTAATGCTGGTGGTCGATATCCCCCGCCAGTGGGAGGTCTACGAGTTCATCTTCAGCCTGCTGACCACGTCGATCTTCCTTGCGCCGGCCAACACCGCGACGTTCGGACGGCCAGACGCGGCCTGAGCCGCATCCACGCGCCCGCCCAGTGCCGGGCCAGTGGAAATCAGGCCGCTGACGTGCTGCGCAACTTGCGCACTTCGTGGTCATGCGCCGCCAGCAGCCGCTTGGCCTTTTCACTCAGTTCGGATTGCCCGTTACGGGTCTGCACGATCACGCGTACCATGTCTCTGCCTCCTGGTTTTCCACCCTTTTCGGGCCGTTGTGCCAGAAGGCATCGCACAACCTTGCGGAGAAAGTATGTCTGTTTTTAGAAAATTGTTAACGATCCCGGCACAATGACAAACGCCGCCGGGATGACCCGACGGCGCTGATCTTCTTGTCCCTCGAACGGCAGGCTTACGCGGTCAGCGCGCCTTTTGCCTGTTCCACGATGGCGCCGAATGCGGCGGGTTCGTGCACGGCCAGATCGGCCAGGACCTTGCGGTCCACTTCGACACCGGCCAGCGACAGGCCGTTGATGAACCGCGAATAGGTCAGCGATTCGTCATGCGCGCGCACGGCGGCATTGATCCGCTGGATCCACAGCGCGCGGAAGTTCCGTTTGCGGTTCTTGCGGTCGCGCGTGGCGTACTGGTTCGCCTTGTCCACGGCCTGTGCCGCCACCTTGAAGGTGTTCTTGCGGCGGCCATAGTACCCTTTGGCGGCGGTGGTGATTTTCTTGTGACGTGCGTGGGTAACGGTCCCACCTTTGACTCTTGCCATGTCTCGAACCTCCTCAGCGTGCGTAGGGCATCATCGGCTTGATGATACCTTCATCAGCCTTGCAAAGCGTCGTGGTGCCACGCGCGTTGCGGATGAACTTGTTGGTCCGTTTGATCATGCCGTGGCGCTTGCCGGCCTGGCCAGCCACCACACGGCCCTTGGCCGTCACTTTGAACCGCTTCTTGCAGCTCGATTTCGTCTTCATCTTGGGCATTTCCGGCTCCTCTTGATGGTCGGTCTTATGCGCGACTCGGCATGCCACTTCGGCCGGCCGCGCGAATGAGAGCGCCGTATAGGACGACAGCGTGCGTAAAGCAAGGGGGTTGGTGGCGGCGCACGCCTTTAAGTTCAGCCGCGCGGCCTCGCCGAAAGGGGGGCCTTGGACGGGCTGGCGATTTGGAACGTTGGCGCGTCGATTCACGTGGCTTCGGATCGCCTTCCTGCCGCACTCGCCGTCGTGCGGCCTCGGGGTCTCAGGTCAGGTATCTTGCCACCACCTGAACGAAGACGTCGGGTATCTCGTTGAATTCATAGCCGCCCGGATTGTTGCTGACCGCCCAGAAGATCATTACCGCCGACGCGATGATCGTGACCGCCGCCACCCGCGGCGCGTGCCCGTCTGACAGCGCCGACAGGATTGAAGGGATCGAAAAGACTCCCAGAACCAGGCCGATGACGAAAATAAGATCGGGATCCATTCAAAAGACCCTCCATGAACTGCTCTGACGCGCAGTATAGCGCAGTTCAGTCCTGGTCAGTCGAAGAAAGTTCCCTTTGGTTACAGGGCGCTACCCGCAGGATATTGGTCGTGCCCGGCACGTTGAACGGCACGCCGGCAGTCACGATCACAAGGTCCTCCTCGGTGGCATAGCCCTGTTTCAGCGCCGCGCGCGTGGCGTTCTGCACCGCCATCTTGAACCGCGAGAGTTCGGGCGTCATCACGCATTCCGTCCCCCAGTTCAGCGTCAGCCGTCGCGCTGTGTTGCGCACGTTCGTCATGGCGATGATCGGCACGCGCGGCCGCTCCCGCGCGGTCAACAGCGCCGTCGTCCCGCTCTGGGTATAACAGCAGATCGCGGCAACCTGCGTGGTCTCGGCAATCTCGCGCGCCGCGGCGACGATCCCGTCCGCCACCGTGGTCCGGTCAGCCTTGCGCGAGGCTTCGATGATCTCGGTATAGGTCGGGTCGTCCTCGACCTCGCGCGCCACGTTGTCCATCGTCTGGACCGCCTCGATGGGGTACTCGCCCGCCGCCGATTCCGCCGACAGCATGATCGCATCCGCCCCTTCGTAGATCGCGGTGGCCACGTCGCTGACCTCGGCACGGGTCGGCATCGGGCTTGAAATCATCGATTCCAGCATCTGCGTGGCGATGATCACCGGCTTGGCCGCCGCCCGGCACTTGCGCACCATCCGCTTTTGCAGCGGCGGCACGTTCTGCACCGGCAACTCGACGCCCAGGTCGCCGCGTGCCACCATGATCCCGTCGACCTCGTTCAGGATGGCGTCGAAATCCGTGACCGCCGAGGGTTTCTCCACCTTCACCATGATCGCTGCCCGTCCGCGCACCAGCGCGCTTGCCTCGATCACGTCCCGCGCCCGCTGCACGAAACTCAGCGCCAGCCAGTCCACGCCCAACTCGCAGGCAAACTCCAGGTCATCGCGGTCCTTCTCGGTCAGCGCGGCCAGCGGCAGCACCACGTCGGGCACGTTCACACCCTTGCGGTCGGAAATAGTGCCGCCGGTAATCACCTCGGTTTCGGCAAAGTCAGTGCCGCATTTCGTGACCCGAAGCCGGATCTTGCCGTCGTTCACCAACAGCCGCGCCCCGGGTTTCAACGCCTGGAAAATCTCGGGATGCGGCAGGTTCACCCGGTCGATCGTGCCTTCCGCCTCGTCAAGGTCCAGCCGGAACGCCGCGCCTTCTTCCAACTCTTCCGAGCCGTTCTTGAACGGCCCCACACGCAACTTCGGCCCCTGCAGGTCAGCCAGGATCGCGATCGGGCTGCCCAGGTCTTCCTCGACCTGCCGGATGATCTCGTGCTTGGCGCGGATATCGTCCTGCGTGCCATGGCTCATGTTCAGCCGGAACACGTCCGCCCCCGCCTCGTGCAGCGCCCGGATTGTCTCGTAGGTCTCCGATGCCGGGCCCAGCGTGGCCACGATCTTCACGTTGCGATAGCGTCTCATGTCTGTCCTTACCTTTATGTTCAGCCGGCGTTAGCGCTAAACTTACGCGGAGTTTATTACCCAATTCCCATTCCCTGACAACTGACATAAAAGTGGCGGGCAAGAGATGACATCAGCATGACATACCACCCGTTTTTCACAGAAGGGACAAATCGTCCCTCCCGATGGCTCGTCACCTGCGACCATGCCGCCAACACCGTCCCGGCTTTCGTGAACGATGGCTCATTGGGGCTCGATCCTGCCGACATGGCCCGCCACATCGCCTATGATCCGGGCGCCGCAGGGGTGGCCCGGGCACTGGCGGCAGCGCTTGATGCGCCTTGTATACTGTCCAACTTCTCTCGCCTCGTGATCGATCCAAATCGGGGCGAGGATGACCCGACCCTCGTGATGAAGCTCTACGACGGCACAATCATCCCGGCCAACCGCCATGTCGGCCCGGACGACATCGAACAGCGGCTGAATCGGCTGTATAGACCCTATCACAGCGAATTGGCCCACCTGGCGGCGCGGCAGGAGGGCACCATCATCGTGTCCATCCACTCCTTCACCCGGCAGCTTCAGGGCCGCCCGCCCCGGCCTTGGCATATCGGTGTGCTCTATGCCACGGACGAACGTCTCACGCGCCCCTTGATCAACCGGCTCGCAAACGAGCCCGATATTTGTGTCGGCGCGAACGAGCCATATGGCGGCCACCTGCCCGGGGACGCTATTGCCCGTCACGGCATCGCCTACCAGCGCCTGAACGCGCTGATCGAGCTGCGAAACGACCTCATCGTCACCAAGGACCAGCAAACCGCCTGGGCTGCCCGCCTTGCTCCCATGCTGCTCGAGGCCGCAGAACATGCTGGCGCCGGATTAGAGACTGTTTCACCCCAATCCGGTTGATTTTCCCCGAAATCCACCGCCACAATCCATCGTCAGGACAGGAGACCCCGTGCCGCACATCATCATCGAACATTCCCGCGGACTGGAAGACAGCCACGACCTTCAGGCTCTGTGCGACGACCTGTGGCAGAAATTCGCGAACCATCCCTCCGTCACCAGCCCCGACACCGTCCGCACCCGCACCATCGCCGCCACCGCTTCACGCATCGGGGTCGAACCGCGAAGCTTCGCCCATGCCACGCTCCTCCTCCTGCCCGGCCGCAGCGACGAGACGCGCGCCGAGCTGGCGCAGATCGTGCTCGACACGCTCGACAGCCATTTGCCGGACATCGGCAGCCTGACCGTCCGCTTAGATGACATTCATCAGCCCTATATGAAACGTATGCTCTGACCGAAAAAGGAGACCCGAAAAATGGACGACCAGACCCGCATCGAACTCGAGGCCGCCGCGTTCCGCACCCTGCGCGAGCACCTGATGGAAAAGCGCACCGATGTGCAGAACATCGACATGATGAACCTCGCCGGCTTTTGCCGCAATTGCCTCAGCCGCTGGTACCAGGAGGCCGCGAACGCGCGCGGCATCGACATGACCAAGGACGAGGCCCGCGAGATTTTCTACGGCATGACGATGGACGAGTGGAAGGCCAACTACCAGACCGACGCGTCGGACGACAAGAAGCAGGCCTTCGACAAGTCCTTCGCCGAGAATGTCGGTCCGAAAAGCTGACGGCGCAGGATGGCGTAAAACCCACATGAGGCCGCCCGTGCAGGCTGACGAGCGCGCGCCCTGTTAACCCGGCCAACCCAGGAAACTCGCACCGACGTCATACCACTCAAATACCGACGCGATACCGACGTCGCGTTTTCGGCAGAATCGGGCCGCGTTGACCTTCGATTCGCTCAGACCGCGACTTTCCGGCTTTCCTCGATGTAGATTTCCCGCAGCCGCGTCGCGACCGCCCCCGGCGTTCCGTCGCCCAGACGGGTCCCGTCGATCTCGACCACCGGCATCACGAAGGCGCTGGCCGATGTCACGAACGCCTCATCCGCTTCTCTGGCCTCCGCGACGCTGAAATTCCGTTCTTCCACCTGCATTTGCGCCTCTTCGGCAAAGCGCAGTACGGCGGCGCGGGTGATCCCGTGCAGGATGTCGTTCGACAGCGCCCGGGTGATGATCTTGCCGTCCTTGACGATATAGGCGTTGTTCGACGTGCCCTCGGTCACGAACCCGTCCTGGACCATCCAGGCATCGTCGCAGCCCGCTTTCTTGGCCATCATCTTGCCCATCGACGGATACAGCAACTGTGTTGTCTTGATGTCGCGACGGCCCCAGCGCATATCCTCTATGCTGATGATTTTGATACCTGTTTTGGCCGCCGGCCGGTTCGCGAGGTCCGGCATCGACTGGGTGAACAGCACCACGGTCGGCGGCGTGTCCGGATCCGGGAAAACGAAATCCCGGTCCCCCGGCGCGCCCCGCGTGACTTGCAAGTAGACAAGGCCATCCTCGATCTCGTTCACCCGCACCAGCTCGCGGTGGATCTCCAGCAGGTCGCCCATCACCGCCGGGTGCGGCATGTCCAGCTCGTTCAGCGACCGTTCCAGCCGGCGATTGTGCCCTTCGAAATCGATCAGCTTGCCGCCCAGCACGCTGGTCACCTCGTACACCCCGTCCCCCATCAGGAACGCCCTGTCGAAGATCGAGATTTTCGCTTCGGTCTCAGGCAGGTAATCGCCATTCACATACACGGTCCGCATCGTCATCCCCATAGTTTTGCGGTGGGCGGATGCACCCCGGCCGCGTCGAAAATCAAAGGTTCGTCCCGGTCTTCCGCCAACAACAGCGGCCCGTCAAGGTCGGTCACCGTCGCACCCTGCGCCACCAGAACCGCGGGCGCCATCGCAAGGCTCGAGCCGATCATGCAACCCACCATCACGTCATACCCTTCGGCCAGAGCAGCCTCGCGCAGCGCCAGTGCCTCGGTCAACCCGCCGGTCTTGTCCAACTTGATGTTCACCATGTCGTACTTGCCCTTCAGATTGGGCAGGCTGGCACGGTCGTGACAACTCTCATCCGCGCAAACCGGCACAGGCCGCTCCACGCCCAGCAGCGCTTCATCCTCCGCCGCCGGCAAGGGCTGTTCCACCAGTGCCACGCCCAAGCGTACCAGATGCGGCGCAAGGTCGGCATAGACCTCGGCACTCCAGCCTTCATTGGCGTCGACGATAATCTTGGCACCCGGTGCGCCCACGCGCACCGCCTCCAGACGCGGCATGTCATCGGGCGTGCCCAGCTTGATCTTCAATAGCGGGCGATGCGCATTCTTCGCCGCCTGCTCCTGCATCTTTTCGGGGTCGTCCAGCGATAGCGTATAGGCCGTGATCTCGGGCCCCGGCGCAGGCAATCCGGCCAGGTCCCACACCCGCGTTCCGGCCTGTTTCGCCTGCAAATCCCACAGCGCGCAATCCACCGCGTTCCGCGCCGCACCCGCGGGTAACAAATCGTAAAGCTTTTCGCGGGAAACTTCCTCGGGCAGGCTCTCGATCTGCGCCGTCACGCTGTCCAGCGTCTCGTCATACCGCGCATAGGGCACGCATTCGCCCCACCCGGTGACGCCGTCTTGGGTCACGCGCACGGTCAGAACCTTCGCTTCGGTGCGCGAACCTCGGCTGATGGTGAACACCTGCGCCAGCCGGAAGACATCGCGCGTCACGGAAATATGCATGAATCCGGGCCCTTCCTCTGGCCAGAAATATCCCCGCCGGAGGCATCCGCCAGACGCCACCAGCCAGGACGGTTGGATCAGAAAGCTTCCAGCGCGTCCACCAGCTTGGCCGCGCCAAAGCGATACGGGTCCGTCGCGGGCAGGCCCATCTCGTCCTCGACCTTGGACAGGTACGCCTTGGCGTCACCCTCGCTCATGTGCTGGGTGTTCACCGAAATGCCGACAACGCGACACTCCGGGTTGGCGACCTGCGCCAGCGGCAGCGCGGTGTCCCGCAGCGTCTGAAGGCTGGGCAGGCTGTAATCCGGCAGGCCCCGCATATGCGTGCGCGTCGGCTCGTGGCACAGAATCAGCGCATCGGGCTGACCGCCATGGATCAAGGCCATCGTTACCCCGGAATAGGACACGTGAAACAGGCTCCCCTGCCCCTCGATCAGGTCCCAGTGATCGTCGTCATTGTCCGGCGTCAGGTACTCGATCGACCCGGCCATGAAATCGGCAATCACCGCGTCCAGCGGCACGCCGTCGCCCGTGATCAGGATACCCGTCTGCCCGGTGGCGCGGAACGTGGCCTTCATGCCGCGCTCCTGCATGTCCCGCTCCATCGCCATCGCCGTGTACATCTTGCCGACCGAACAATCGGTGCCGACGGCAAGACAACGTTTGCCGCTGCGTTTCTTGCCATCCGCGATCGGATAGCGCACCGAGGGCACCCGCACGTCATGCAGCGTGCGTCCATGCGCCTCAGCCGCTGCCACAAGGTCCTCCTCGTGCTTCAGCAAGTTGTGCAGGCCCGACGCGATGTCATAGCCCATGCCGAGCGCCTCCAGCAGCACTTCCTTCCATTTCTCCGAGATCACGCCGCCCCGGTTCGCCACGCCGATCACCAGCGTCTTGGCCCCCGCCTCGCGCGCCTCACCCAGCGTCATGTCTGTCAGGCCAAGGTCGGCCCCGCATCCCGGCAGCCTTATCTGCCCCAGTGCGTATTCCGGTCGCCAGTCCCGAATGCCGATGGCCACCTTGGCCGCCAGCATGTCAGGCGCATCGCCGAGAAAAAGCAGGTATGGGGTCTCGATCATCTCGCAATCCTTTCCGGAATCAGGTTTGCACAATCGTGCGCTGAATGGCGGTGCATGTCATACCAAATTGGCCACCAATGACGATAGCGCGGAAAGATTCTCTGTCATCCTGCGAAATTTTTAGCAGATTCTTGCGCCGCCACTTCGGCCTCTCCCGCGCGCTCCTCCATCTCTTCCGACAGCGCCTCGGCTTGCAACAGCCCGGGCTGCGGCACACCGAGAACGCCCATGGCCTGCACCGTTCCCGTTTCGTCCGGCGGCTCGGAAGTGACACGCCGTGCGACGGCAATGCCGGCCACCACAAGGCTTGTCGCGCAGATGAAAGCCTGCAGCCCCCTCCCGTCCAGCATCGAAACAAGGTTGGGCCCCAGCAACATCCCGCCGAACTGTCCCAGTTGCAGCAGGAAGGCCATGGTGCCACTGGCCGCCACGATCTGGCCGGGGCTGAGGTGGTCGTTGGCGTGGGCCGCCAGTACGGAATAGACGGGCAAGGACACCGCCGCGATGATCGAAAACCCCAGAACCAGCCGCGAAGGCGACGTATCCACTATCATCCAGAACGCCGCCGCGCCTGACAGCAGCGCCAGCCCCATCACCACGAACCGTCGATCCACATGGTCGGCGACCCAGCCCACGGGGTACTGCACCGCCGCCGCTGCGATCATGGCCACGACCAGCGCCCCCGACGCCTGCGCCTCGGAGAACCCGCTGCGCAGGGCGTAAAGCGGCAACGCGATAAACCACGAGACGACGCCCGCTCCCATGATCACGATGCCCAGCACCGCCATCGGCGACACACGATAGAGACGTGCCACCGGCATCCGCTCGGGCGCGGTGTAGTCGGGCGCGCGGTTGTTCGACAAGAGCAGAGGTACGATCCCCACCGACAACAGGATCGAGGCCAGCCCGAACAACATGTTGCCCGTCGGGTCCGGCAGGCCGACCATCGCGGTGCCCAACGCCGGCCCTGCGGTCTGGATGATGAAATAGACTGAAAGGATCTGCGCCCGTAGCCGGTTCTCGGCCTTGGCGTTCAGCCAGCTTTCGGTAATCACGTAAAGCCCCGGAAAACAGAACCCCGCCAACAGGCGCATGACGCTCCAGCTGACCGGGTCGCTGGTCAGCAAATGCGCGATCGCCGCCACCGACACCATCGACGCCAGTGCCGAGAAGACTCGAATATGCCCGACCTTCTCGATCAGCCTTGGCGTAAGGACCGTCCCGGCCAGGGCACCCAAAGGATAGCAAGCCTGCATCAGCGCGATGGAGAAGTCGGAAAACCCGATTGCGGCGCCGCGGATCGTCAGCAGTGTCACCAACAACCCGTTGGCCACCATCAACATCATCATGCCCAGGAAAAGGGCCCAGTTTTCAAGAAGTGCGCGTCTCATGCGGCCCAAGGTAGCAGCCGCGTCGCTGCACGAACGCGCGTTTGCGACGCATGCAGGTCGTTGTCATCTGCTTGCCATTTCCCGCGCAATTTTATAGCTGGTCAGCGACGTGGATTCGCAACAATCTGACCAAAGGATCACAATATGAGTTTCCGCCCGCAACCCCCGCGCCCGCGCGGCCCAACCGTTGCCAACTTTTTGGCCCGGCATCCAATACCAGCCTGTTCGAGAAGATGGCCGCCTCTAAGGCTGACGTCATCAACCTCGATCTCGAGGATGCCGTGGCGCCGTCGGACAAGGACCAGGCGCGAAAGAACGCCATCGAGGCGATCAACGACATCGACTGGGGCAAAAAGACCCTCAGCGTACGCATCAACGGCCTTGATACCCAGTACTGGTACCGTGACGTGGTCGACCTGCTGGAACAGACCAACGGCCGTCTCGACATGATCATGATCCCCAAGGCGGGCTCGGGTGATGACATCTACGCTGTCGACGCGCTGGTCAGTTCCATCGAGCTTGCCAAGGGTCACAAGAAACGCATCGCGTTCGAATGCATCATCGAAACCGCGATGGGCATCTGCCATGTCGAGGATATCGCGCAAGGCAGCCCCCGGATGGAGGCGATGAGCCTCGGCGCGGCCGACTTCGCCGCCTACATGGGCATGCAGACCACCGGCATCGGAGGCACGCAGGAAAACTACTACATGCACCGCAAGGGCGAGAACTACTGGGTCGATCCGTGGCACTGGGCCACGGCCAAGATCGTCGCCTGCTGCCGCACCCATGGCCTGTTGCCGGTCGACGGCCCGTTTGGCGATTTCTCCGACCCCGAAGGCTTTCGCGCGCAGGCGCTGCGCGTGCTGACGCAAGGCATGGTCGGGAAATGGGCGATCCACCCCAGCCAGGTCGAGGCCTGCAACGAGATTTTCACGCCGACCGAGGAAGCCGTGACCGAGGCGCGCGAGATCCTTGAAGCGATGGAAGAAGCCAAGAAAAAGGGCCTGGGCGCGACCACATACAAGGGCCGTTTGATCGACATCGCCTCGATCAAGCAAGCCGAGGTCATCGTCAAGTCGGCGGAAATGATCGAAGACTGAACCGGGGCCGCTTGGCACGGAACGGCCCCCGGCGCGTCTGGGGGCCGTTTTGATTTGCAGTTTCCGGGTTCTGACGCAGCCGTGAATACGGTTGTGCAAATGGCACGGGACAACACTTTGAAACTGCGGCTAGGGTTCGGGGCAGGATAAATGCCTCAGGGACAGACAATGACCACACCGCCACTGCGTGCCGCCGACATCCTTGCCCAGCGTCTATACCGGGCGGGCTGTCGCCACGCCTTCGGTATGCCGGGCGGCGAAGTGTTGACCATCGTCGATGCGTTGGAGGCCGCGGGCATCAGGTTTACGCTGATCAAGCACGAGAATGCAGGCGGCTTCATCGCCGAGGGCGTTCACCACCGTGATGGGGCGCCGGCGATTCTTGTCGCCACCGTCGGGCCCGGCGCCATGAACTGCGCCAACGTCGTCGCCAACGCCGAGCAGGACCGTGTTCCGATGATCGTGCTGAGCGGTTGTGTCGACGCGGACGAGGCGCTGACCTATACACATCAGGTCCTCGACCACCGCGCCGTGTTCGCCCCGATCACCAAGGCGACATTCCAACTGACCGCGGCTGGAGCCGGCATCATTGCGGACAAGGCGGTGTCGATCGCGACGGAGCCGCGCTGCGGTCCGGTGTTGATAGACGTCCCGATCACCGTCGCGGATGCGCCCGTGGCCAGCGATATATCCCGCCCCCTACGGCCAACCGCATCTCGGTTTGCGCCCAGCGGCGCCGACGCGGCGCGCGCGCGCAAGGCTTTGGCCGACGCCACCCGTCCCATCGCCATTGTCGGGCTGGACGTGCTGCAGGAAGAGTCCCAGACAGTCCTGAGGGCCTTTCTCGAACAATTCGGCATCCCCATGATCACGACCTACAAGGCGAAGGGCGTGCTGCCGGAAGACCATCCGCTATGCCTCGGCGCCGCCGGCCTGTCGCCCTTGGCCGACACGCATCTGCTTCCCTTGGTCGCGCAGGCGGACCTTGTCCTTTGCATCGGCTATGACCCGATCGAGATGCGCACGGGCTGGCGCAATGCTGTCGATCCGGCCCGACAGACGGTGATCGACATCGCCGCTGTGCCGAACACGCATTACATGCACCAGGCGACGCTGAACTTCGTCGGGCATTGTGGTGAAACGCTCGAGATGCTGGCTCGGAACACGCCGGTGGCTGAAACCTGGGCAGATGGTGCCCCCGCCCGAACGCAAAACGCTCTTTTAGAAGCCTTTCCGGCGTCGGATAGGTGGGGGCCCGCAGGGGTCATCGCGGAAACCCGTGCCGTAATGCCCGACACCACGCTTGCCACCGCCGACAGCGGGGCGCACCGCATAATGATCAGCCAGATGTGGCGCTGCACCGAACCCCGCGGCCTTGTCCAGTCGTCTGCGCTTTGCACCATGGGGTGTGCGGTACCTCTGGCCATGGGCCTGAAGATCGCCGAGCCGGACCGTCCGGTGATCGGCTTTTCCGGCGATGCCGGTTTCCTGATGGTCGTCGGCGAACTGGCCACGGCGGCGGAACTGGGCCTGACACCAATCTTCCTCGTCTTCGTCGATGCCAGCCTTGCGCTGATCGAACTCAAGCAGCGCCAGCGGCAGATGGCGAACCGGGGCGTCGATTTCGCCCGGCATGATTTCGCGGCGATGGGCCGGGCCTTTGGCGGAGCCGGCCACACGGTGCGCAGCCGACCCGAACTCCGCGAGGCCCTGAAAGAGGCTATGAACTGTAAAACGTTCACGGTGATCGCAGCCGAAATCGAACCGGGCGGGTATGACGGCCGGATTTGACCCCAACGTCGGCTGACCTTGTAACATTCGCCCAAAAAAACGGCGAATCCCTACCCGTATCGGGGTAATTCCGCCGAGCGTCATGATTTTTAGGCGATTTTTCGCAGCCGTGCCCCAGACTCCATACACGAAGCTTCACCAATACGTTAGCGCGAACGATACGGTTACATGCCTGCCCTAACTGTTTGTTAAACAGGTTCAGCGGGCTGGACCCGCGTCAGTTACGGAAGAGTTCATGAAATTCGATATATTCGACCAGCCCATAAGCCTGTCCCGGGACAATGCCGTTGACGCGTGGAACAAGACGATGCTGGGCTTTTTAGCGCATGCTGCGGTCACGCCCAAACTTCTTGGCGAAGTTCTGGAGATCGAGCCCGACTTTGCGCTCGGGCATGCGGTCAAGGGGATGTTTTACGTCCTGCTGGGACGCCGTGAGCTTATGCAGACAGCGCGGGAGGCCCATATCACCGCGCGTAGAGCACTCAAGAACAGCGGCGCGACGCCCCGCGAACGAAGTTACGTCGATGCGCTCGGGGTCTGGCTGGACGGAAGCCCGAGCGGTGCAGTGGCGCACTTCGAAGAGATCCTTGACGGCCATCCGCAGGACGCTCTTGCGATGAAACTCGATCACGCGCTGCGCTTTGTCTTGGGCGACGCGAGCGGAATGCGCCGCTCTGTCGAAAGGATTCTTCCGGCCTATGGCCACGACCATGCGGCACGGGGGTATCTTCTGGGGTGTCATGCCTTCGCGCTGGAGGAAACTCGGGAATTTGAGAAGGCCGAGATCGCCGGGCGCCAGGCGCTGTGGCTGTCTCCTGACGATGCGTGGGGCCTGCACGCGGTTGCCCACGTCCACGACATGACGGCGAATGCCGCGAAAGGCCTGGAGTGGCTAACTGGACGCGAGGACGCCTGGGCGCATTGCAACAATTTCCGGTATCACGTCTGGTGGCACAAGGCGCTGATGCATCTCGATCTTGGGCAAGCGGATGCTGTCCTGAACCTGTACGACACCCAGATCCGCAGCGAACAGACCGACGATTACCGCGACATCTCGAACGCGACCTCGCTGCTGATGCGGCTGGAACTGGAGGGTATAAATGTCGGTAACCGTTGGGAGGAACTGTCCGAGATTTGCGCCAACCGGACCGAGGATGGCTGCCTGATCTTCGCTGACCTGCATTATCTCATGGCACTGACCGGCGACAAGAGACCCGGCGCTACCAACCGGCTGCTGCAACGGATCGCGCAGGATGCCAAGTCGAACTGCGAGATGGGCAGCCGGATGAGCGACCCCGGCGTCGCCGCGGCGCAGGGTCTCGAGGCGTTCGGCGAAGCGCGCTATGACACCGCCTTCGCCAACCTTGCCCGGGCCCGTGCCGGGATGCAGCGCGCAGGTGGCAGCCACGCGCAGCGCGACGTGTTCGAGCGCATAACAATCGACGCCGGAATCCGCGCCGGGTACTTGGATCAGGCCGAAGCAATACTAGATGATCGACAGTCCAAGCGTGCGGGGCGCGAAGACGGATATACCGCAGCCCGCCGTGCGCTGATCGCGTCGGGGCGTGGCGGGTACGATGCAACCTCACTGCCGGCCGAATAGATCAAACTCGATTCCCGGATACTGAATAGAAAGACGAACGCCATGGCGACAATTTCGCCATCATCCGACTACCAGAAGACCGTCGAGGCGCCGGCCGTAAGTGCAACGCCCGTCGCCACGCTTCGCGACCCACGGCTGGATTTCTTCCGCGGCATCGCGATGTTCATTATCCTTCTCGCCCATACGCCAGGCAATCTGTGGACCAAGTGGATTCCGGCGCGGTGGGGGTTCTCCGACGCAACCGAGATGTTCGTGTTTTGCTCCGGCATGGCCTCGGCCATCGCGTTCGGCAAGCTTTTTCAGACCAAGGGACTGGCCATCGGCTCGGCCCGTATCGCTTTTCGGGTCTGGCAGGTCTACTGGGCGCATATCGGCCTTTTCTTCGTGGTTCTGACCTGCATGTTGGCGCTGCCCTATCTAGGCTTCACGCTGCGCGATTATGTCAGCCAACTGAACCTGCCGCCGTTCCTCGACAACATCGAGGGAAACCTTATCGGCCTGATGACGTTGACGTACGTCCCTAACTATTTCGACATCCTGCCCATGTACCTTGTCATCCTTGCGATGATCCCCCTGATGATGGCGCTTTCGCGTATTCACCCGATGGTCGCACTGGGGGCCAGCGTTCTGATCTGGTGCACCGCCAATGTCGAGATAATGGAGCTTTTCGGAAGCGCCGACGTCACGCCTCTGCAACTGCCCGCGCAGTTCTGGTTTCCCGAGGGACAGGACACCCGCCCGTGGTTCTTCAACCCGTTCGGCTGGCAGCTGTGTTTCTTCACGGGCTTCGCGCTGATGATCGGCTGGCTGCCGCGGCCGCCGGTCAACCGATTTCTGATCGGAGTTGCGGTGGCCTATGTACTGTTCGCTTTCATCTTTTCGTCAGTCGGCATGCGTTCCTATGACTGGCAGCCGGAATGGTGGACCGGCATCCGCGAGTGGCAACGCGAAACCTATGGCGACATGGGCGTGCTTCGCAACAAGACGGAATTCGGCCTCTTTCGATACCTTCACCTGCTGGCGCTCGGGTATCTGGCCTGGGTTGCAGTGGGCGAGGGCGGCAGCAACCTGAAGATCGGCCAAACATGGTCGTGGGTGGTCAACAACATCATCATGAAGGTTGGACAGCAGTCGCTTGCCGTGTTCGTCTTCTCGATGCTGCTGGCGCGGTTCCTCGGGGTCTGGCTGGATGAAACCTCGACCTTGGTCGGTGACGACCTTGTACGTGACCCCTGGACCAATGCTTTCATCAACCTGTGCGGCTTCGCCCTGCTTGTCGCCTGCGCGTACACGGCGGCCTGGTTCAAATCCACCCCATGGAAACCGCGCAAACCTGCGAGGGCTGCAGCATGAGCCACGCCATCTCTCTTTCGCGCCGCGGTCTTCTCGGCGGGGTTGCGGCGTCGGCGCTTTCGTCCGCGTTGCCGCGCCTTGCCGCCGCAACCGACGGCCCGCTTGCCTTCAGCCGCGACATGATCGTCGAGAAAGCCCGCGCCTTGTCTCGCAGCGATTTCACGCCGCGTGATACGGTACCCGAGGACTGGCGCGCGCTGAGTTACGACCAGTATCGCGATATCCGATTTCCGATTGAGCATGCGCTCTGGGCAGACACCGACCGTTCCTACAACATAGATTTCTTCGCGCCGGGGCTTTATTTTCCCCGCGCCACCAAGGTGTCCGCGGTCGAGGACGGCACCGTGCGCCCCGTGCCTTTCGATCTTGCCATGTTCGACAAGGGCGACCTTGTCCCGGATCTGACCAAGACCGCCGAAAGTCTGGGATTCTCCGGCATCCGCCTGCGCACCGATCTGGGGCATCCGGAATACAAGACCGAATTCTGCGTCTTCCAGGGCGCCAGCTATTTCCGGGCGATCGGGATCGGCCAAACCTACGGGTTGTCCGGGCGGGGGCTGGCGCTTAGAACCGCCGATCCCGAGGGCGAGGAATTTCCGGAGTTCATCGAGTTCTGGCTCGAGGCTCCGGGGCCCGATCAGGCTAACATGGTCGTGCACGCCCTAATGGACAGCCCCAGCGTGACCGGGGCCTACCGCTTTGACATCGCCCCCGGGCCAGCCAGCGTGATGGAGGTCGAGGCAACCCTGTTTCCGCGGGTCGAGTTGGACCACGTGGGCTTGGGGCCATTGACCTCCATGTTCCTTTTCGATCAAACCAACCGCAACCAGTTCGACGACTTCCGGCCAGCCGTACACGACAATGACGGCTTGCTGATGCTGAATGGCAACGGCGAGGTGATCTGGCGTCCGCTGGCCAACCCCAGCCAGCTTCAGGTGTCCAGCTTCGTCGACACCAATCCGCGCGGTTTCGGGCTGATGCAGCGCGCCCGGAAGCTCTCCGATTTCGCCGATCTAGAGGCGCTTTATCACAACCGCCCCGGACTTTGGGTGGAACCCAAGGGGGACTGGGGCCGAGGCGCGGTGACACTGGTCGAGATTCCGACCCGGGAAGAGATCTACGACAATATCGTCGCCTATTGGCGACCGGCAGACCCCATGCCGGCGGGTCAACAGGTTGACCTATCGTACCGGCTGACCTGGGCAGCAGAGGCGCCGGTGCAGCGTGACGTGCCCCGCGTGCTGAACACTGCGATGGGCAAACGGGCCTTTGGCGAAGGTCGGGTCGTCGTGATCGATTTCGAGGATAGCCCGCTCTTCGATGACGGACCGGACGAGATCGACATGCACATCCACTCGCCACATGTCGAGGTCAGCGATGGCGTCCTGCAACGCAACCCGGCCACGGGCGGACTGAGACTGGCGTTCAATTTCGACCCCGGCGAACGCGGGCATGTCGAACTGCGCGCGCAACTGCGCAAGGACGGACAGGACGCGTCCGAAGTATGGCTTTACAGGTGGACAGCATGAGTATGAACGATCTGCGCGTAATGCCTCCGCTTGCCCCGCTCGACATGCCTGAGCAGGACCTTGACGCGTATTATGCCGACCCCAAGGCCCCCCCGGCCCGACCGGAAGAGCGCGTCGCGCTTTGGCGTTGTGTGGTCTTTATTCCGGCGATCCTGGCCACCATAGGCTTTGTCTGGTTCATGTGGGACTGGTTCGGCGCCGATGGCATCACCTGGGTCGAGGGCGTGTTGCTTGGCCTGATGTCGTTCAACGTATTCTGGCTTTGCCTGACGGTCACCACCGTTCTGTTGGGGATCGGCTCTCTGACACAAGCGCTGAAACGTCCCGGGCACCCGCGGCCGCTTAAGGTGGCGCTGCTGATGCCGATCTACAACGAGGTGCCTTGGTATGTCCTCGGCAACGCGCGTTCCATGCTCGAAGAACTGAGGGCGCGTGGCGGTCCGCATGATTACGCCATGTTCATCCTGAGCGATACGCGGGACGACTCCATCGCGCGGGCCGAACAGGACGCAATCCGCTCGCTACAGGCCACGCTGTCGCCGGGGCTGCGCATCTATTATCGCAGACGGGCCGAGAATATCGATCGCAAGGTCGGAAACATCACCGATTGGGTCCAGAACTGGGGCGCCGACTGGCCCGCCATGCTGGTGCTGGACGCGGACAGCCTGATGTCCGGCCGCGCGATTGGCCGCCTGACCGATGCGCTGGCGCAGGATCCCGGCGCCGGCCTCATCCAAAGCTGCCCGCAATTGATCGGCGCCAACACCGTCTTTTCCCGGATGCAGCAGTTCGCCAACGGGGTTTACGGCACCGCACTGGCCGAAGGTCTGGCCCGCTGGACCGGGCAGGAAGGCAACTACTGGGGTCATAATGCGATCATCCGCACCGAGGCTTTCGCCGCCAGTGCCGGCCTACCTCGCCTGCGTTCGCTGACGGGACGCCACCAGTTGATCATGAGCCACGATTTCGTCGAAGCCGGCCTTTTGCGCCGCGCTGGGTGGAGCGTACGGGTTTTCCCGCGCATTCGCGGCTCCTACGAGGAAACGCCGCCGACGCTGATCGACCACATTCAGCGGGACCGCCGCTGGTGCCAGGGCAACCTGCAACACCTGCGCCTTTTGTCGACGCGCGGCCTGCGGACCGCGTCACGCTTTCATATGTTTCACGGCGCCATGAGCTATCTCGCGTCACCGATCTGGTTCGCACTCCTGGTGATGTGGGCGCTGATGGGACAAGGCGGCGACAAGTCGGTGCTGACCTATTTCCGCCCCGACAACCCGCTGATGCCCGCCTGGCCCGAGATGACCGAGGCGCGGCACATCCTGATCATCGCGCTGATGTATTCGCTGCTCTTGCTACCCAAGCTTCTGGGCATCCTGGTGGTGCCTCTGACACGGTCGCGCTTTGCCGAATATGGTGGGCCATGGCGTTTCGCGCTGTCATTTCTGTCCGAACTCGCGTTGTCCGTGGCCTACGCGCCTATCCTGATGGTGCAGCAGATGATCGCGGTGTTTCGCACCGTCTTTGGCTTGCAAAGCGGCTGGAGCCCTCAACAGCGCGAGGGCGGTCGTTACGGGCTAGGCACCTTGCTGATCTGCCATGCGCTGGAAACGGTAAGCGGCGTGCTTCTGGTTGCGGGCATGGCGGCGGGGCTGGTCTCCTTGTGGCTGCTGCCTATCGCGGTAAGCCTTGTGCTGGCTGTGCCCCTGTCGGCGCTCAGCGGCGTGTCGTTGAAGGGGCTGGTCTCAAAGTGGATGGGAACCAAGGAGTTGTGGCGCGAACCCCCGATCACCCAGGCCGCCCGACACTACCGCGCGGAACTGAAGCTGGCGCTGGAGGGCAAGCCATCTCCGCAGCCAGCCGCGGAATAGGTGCGCCTCAGCCGTCGAAAGGGGTCACGGGCAATCCCGTCTCGATCCAGCCCGGGCCAGCGTTCGAGCCCAACATCCCTTCGGGTACGTTGATGACCCGTGTGTAACCTGCCTCGGTCAGCGCGATGCTCAGCCGCGCGGATCGGACGCCGCGTGCACAAATCAGGGCGATCGGCACGTCCTTGCGCGTGCCAGTCAATGCATCGAGCTTTGCGGTGAACCCGGTATGTCGCATGTCGATCGGATGGGCGCTTTGGCCGATGCCGGTGCGCGACCACTCATCGGGCCGGCGGATATCGACAAGGATGATCTCCCCCGCTTTCGCTGCCTCGAACGCGTCGCGCGCCGAGTAGGCAGGGCCGTCAAATTCCGCCATCGGCCAGACAGTCCAACCTGCCGCGGCCGCTGCGGCAACGACCAGGCCGGCACCAAGCATAGCGCGGCGGGAAAACGGCGATGGGGATTTGCGTGGCATCTATCGTCCCGGCAGAACCGATCCCAGTTTATTCCGACCCGTTGCACATGTCATGACACCTTGCCTCACCGCATCACACGTTCGCGGGACCGCGCCTGTGCAAGCCAGCCAAGCGATGCCTTGGTTTCACCCGCGGGCCTGTACTCAGCGCCCAGAGGGTTGGTCCAGCCAAGCGCGTCTATCTCGCGGAAGACCATGTCATAGTCCACGTCGCCGTGATCCGGCGCACCACGGTCCGGAACCGCGGCGAACTGGATATGTCCAACATCCGGCAGGACCGCCCGCAAACGTGCGATCACGTCTCCCTCGACCCGTGCCACATGGTAGCAATCGAACATCAACTTAATGTTCGGCGCGCCAACTTCAGCGATCACTTCTTGCGCCTGGGCAGTGGTGCGAAGAAAATAGCCCGGCACGTCGAACGGGTTGATCGGTTCGATCAGAATCGTACGATCGGGGGCAATGTCGCAGGCATAGGAAAGGTTCTCCAGGAATGCCGTCTTTGCCGCCGGCCCCTCGGCCTTGCCGGCCATGACGTGAATCGCACCGGCACCGGCCACGCGCGCATATTCGGCAGCGGCACCAATCGCCGCGCGCGCTTCCGCGCCACGATCAGGCAGGGCGGCGAGGCCAAAGTCCCCGGCATCGGCATTGCCCCACGCGGTATTCAGGCTCAACAAGGGCAGGCTCGTCTCGTGCAGCGCGTCGCGTAAAACGTCGGGGGCTGTATCATACGGGCAATGGCATTCCACCGCGTCGAAACCGGCTCCTGCGGCGGCCCGGATGGCCTCCGGCAGAGCCAGCTGGGCCCAGAGAAAACCGAGATTGGCGGAAAACCTTGGCATGAAACCTGCTTCAACCCGCTTTTGCAGACAGGATGACCCTGCTAGATCGCAATCATAGACGACAGTTTGACCGAAGGGAAAACACGATGAAGGCCGTGATGTTCGAGCGGTTCGGCGAAACGCCCAAAATCGCGACGCTGCCGGACCCGACGCCGGATGCCAAGGGTGTCGTGATTGAGGTTGGCGCGACGGGCGTGTGCCGCAGCGACTGGCACGGCTGGATGGGACACGACCCCGACATCACGCTGCCGCACGTCCCAGGGCACGAGCTTGCCGGGCGGATCGCGGCAGTCGGAAATGAGGTGCGCCAGTGGCAGGTCGGAGACCGGGTAACGGTGCCGTTCGCCGGCGGCTGCGGCGCTTGCCCGGAATGCCACGCGGGTCATCAGCAGGTCTGTCACAACCAGTTCCAGCCCGGCTTCACCCATTGGGGTTCCTTTGCGCAGTTCGTCGCCATCGGACAGGCCGATCTGAATTTGGTCGCTCTGCCCGACACGATGTCATTCGAGACCGCCGCGAGCCTGGGTTGCCGATTTGCCACGGCCTTTCGCGCGGTTGTCGACCAAGGCCGCACCCGGGCCGGAGAATGGGTCGCGGTGCATGGCTGCGGCGGAGTCGGGCTCTCCGCGCTGATGATCGCGCGGGCCATCGGAGCGAATACCGTGGCCATCGACATCTCGGACGACAAGCTTGCTCTCGCCAGGGGCTGCGGCGCAACCGCGACGGTGAACGCCAACATGGTGGCTGACATCGGCGAAGCGGTGCGCGACGCCACTGGCGGCGGCGCGCATGTCTCACTGGATGCGCTCGGTCATCCGACGACCTTTTTCAATTCCGTCTCCAGCCTGCGCAGACGCGGGCGTCACGTGCAGGTCGGCCTGCTTCTCGCCGACCAGGCCACCCCGGCCACGCCAATGGCGAAGGTCATTGGCGAAGAGCTTGAAATCCTCGGCAGCCACGGGATGCAGGCGCATCGCTACGATGCCATGCTTGCGATGATTCAGTCAGGCCTCGTGTCCCCCGACAAGTTGATTGGCAATCGGATTGCACTCGAGGCATCCATCGATGCGCTCACATCCATGGACAGCTTCGCAGGCATCGGCGCGACGGTCATTACCGGGTTCTGACAGATATCTGGTTCAAGGCCGCCGGTCGGGCCGCCATGTGAGCTTACTCTGAAGTAATCAAAAATACAGAGAACAAGTCGTTTTGGAGGCTCAAAACCGTTGAAGCTCTCCAGCAGACCGTTTTGCATTGGCTTGCCTGGCGGGCCCTTGTTTTATTGGTCGGAGTGAGAGGATTCGAACCTCCGGCCCCTGCCTCCCGAAGACAGTTCGGAGCTTTCAAGGTCAATTAAACAAGCATATTTTTCATACTTACGAGGCAAAAGTACCCAGAAAATTCCACGATATCTGGGACCGTCCCTAAATCGTTCTACTCCGAAAATGAGAACCACCAACGCTCAAAACATGACCAAGTAGACATGCTCATCTTGCGTTTTTCGAGTTCGTCAGTTCATTTCGGAATATTTATTGGCAATACCTTGGAGTGAATGTGCAATTCGGTCAGGCGTCGTGTGGGTGAGCAAGAACGACTCGGATCGTTGACCAGACGTCACGGCCCAGAATCGCACACCTGCATTGGCAGCGCTACGACCATCGACTTCGGTGTCGCCACAATGTGCGACGGCGCCCGCAACACTTAGATAGCCGGCCTTTTCAATAACTGCGCCGGAACCCGCCGGGACGACTTTAACATTCGCAAAGAAATCAGAAATCTTAAGACGTGAAAGGGTACTGTGTACGCCTTCTGAATCTTGACGCGCAGTGATTAAGTGCAATTCAGCGAACTTAGAAAGTGTGTTCAGTGCTGTTTCAACGCTTGGAAGCAAATGATCAAGGGCAAGGTAACGCGGGTGCTCGATTAAATTTATCCAGTGATGGTCAAAGCTTTCTGGGACAGCAATATCCAGTTTCTCAAGAGCTATTCGAGTGGCGTAACCTTCCCGCTTCAGTGTCCACAGCGCGTCGGCGTATGGTTCTGCTTCGGGTAAAAGCTTCAACGTGACAGCTTGTTGCCGCGGGCGACAGTCCAGCACAGTGCCGTCGAGGTCGATGCCAATTACGGGTTTTTTTGCCATGCGACATGTTCGCGGAATGAGCGTGTAACAAAGACATCGCTGTTGGGTAGGGTCGTGAAGAATTCAGTTGGGTCGTGGCCGAGAAAGTGTGCTGCATGGGCTGAAGGGAAATCCAGCCCTGCGGCCACGGACATTGCCGTTCCACCTCCGACCCGAGGATTTACGTCTATTACTTGCCATCCTTCCGTGGCCGTGCCGCGTACTTGGTGGCAAAAGCTGCCCGTTAGGCCGAGTGCCTTGGAGAGCGCCCCAGTGAGATCGGTAAGTTCCTGGTCAACAAAGATGCGCGCTTTTGTCGAAACGCCGGCCTTCACCTCGACCCTTTCCCGGCAAACAATTGCTTGGACCTTGCCGGGTTCCGGGCAGAAGGCGTCTATTGTGATTTCGTCGCCCGCTATAAATGGTTGCGCAATCAGAAGTTCAGCGTCACTGGAAGCCTGGTACGAGGCGAAGCTATCCGCATCGTGGATCGCTATCGCGCCGTGGCTACCAACGCCGGTGCGGGGTTTGATATGCAGCGCGGTACCATCCCACTGTGCGAGATCAAGACGTGTCGTCTTTGGCGTAGGCACGTTCGCGTCGATTAAAACTTCGGCCATGCGCAGCTTATCACGCACGATTGATATTGAGTCGTCGCGCGGCGCCAACAAGGTAATTCCTCGAGCCGCGAATAGAGCGCGCTCAGACGAGGCGGCCGCAATTTCGACATCGTGGATTGGATAGTACGCCTTTATACCTTTCCAAGAAAATTCATCCGCAAGTGTTTCAGCGAAATCTGCAGAGGTAGCTGGCAAAACCCGCAAGAATTCGAATTCTGTTGCCGCAGCCACAAGGTGAGACGGGTTGATGTCGCAGGCAAGACACGAGGCCACTCTGTCCCAACAGGCCAACGAACGCAGAACGCCCAGCCCTGTGGCGGAACCTGCCGAACCCACAGCGATTGCATACTCTTCGCTTGACATAAAGACCGCCATCCCTCCATTACGAGCGCGACTTCTGGCAGTAGGGAATACAATTTTGGCATTTGCAAACGAAGAACGAAAGCGTATTTCCGAGATTGCCAAGGACAGTTGGTACGAGAAGCCAACTGCACTCGCGACCATTCGCTACAGCTTCGATATTTTTCGTCGTTTCATGAAGGATGATGACAAGATCCTGGAAATGGGGCCGGCCGAAGGCACGATGACGAAGCAGTTGATCGAGGCCGGCTGTGACATTGAGTGCCTGGAAGGTTCGCCGGAATTTGCGGAGATCCTCAGATCGAAGTTTCCCGATCTTAAGGTACACGTGGCGCTTTTCGAAGATTGGGAGTGTGAACCTACCTACGACGTCATCCTGCTTGGCCATGTCCTGGAACACGTGGACAATCCCCCGGCTATTTTGTCACGCGCGAAAAATTGGCTTCGGCCCGGCGGGCAAATCGTGTGTTCGGTGCCAAATTGCCGATCGCTGCACCGCCAGGCGGCGGTCATCATGGGCCTGATGGAAACCGAGCAAGACATGTCGGAAAAGGATGTGCATCACGGACACCGCCGAGTCTACAGCCCCGAGACGCTCAGGGCCGATTTCACAAAGGCGGGCATGACGGTCGATTTTTTCGGGGGCTATTGGATGAAGCCCATATCAGATGGCCAGATCGAGGAGCAATGGACGCCGGAAATGCTGGAAGCGTTCATGAAGTTGGGCGAGCGCTATCCGGATATCGCTGCGGAGCTTGTGATCGTGGCGTCGGACAAGTGACAAAGTCTGAGGAAAACTGCTTGGATTTCCGATATGTACGCGGGAAAACGATACCGTAAACTCGTTTCACGAACCACAGGTCCGGGTTGCGGAAATTAGTGCTTTCGCCCTATTGAGGAACGTCAAATCCAGCGAGTTACAAGTTCTCGGGTCACCGTATTCTTGCTGGTCTTGGAAAGTTTAGATTTTCGCACCATACCCAAAAAGCGAATCCTCGCGAATGGAGACAAGTCCCTCCAAATGCGCTTTGGTAGTCTTACTTCGACCGCTTCGATCCATCTCTTTGCATTGTAGTCGGGGTCTCTCCGTCCAGTTCTTTCCAAGTAGTCGAAAGGTTGAACGAAATTGTTCTGAATAGCGGCCAGTACCCGTGCTGCGACCGCAGCTTCAGAGAAATCCCGACGGAGCCTCCGTTGAGTTGCATTCAAGTCGAAGGGATATGGTTCTCCGTGGAGAAACTTCACCACTTCATGTTCAAGCTCATCAACGGTCTCAAACCTCAATTCTTCGACAGGGGTAATCCCTGAAGCTTCGTTCGCGTTCGGGGCGAAGCATGGAACGCCCGCCATAACAGCCTGAGGATATGATGTGCCTCCCTCGATGGGAAAGCTGTCTATATAGCAGGATGCTGATTTCAAAATGCGGTCAACCTCATTCGTCGGCAGCAGGCCACACAAACGAATCCGCCCCGGGAATGCATCCATCACCTCTTTCCAATATCCGTCTTTTTCTGAAGGCCCAATAAGAACGACATCATTCTGGATCTTGGGTAGAAGTCGCATCAGGAAATCCGGAAAGCTCAACTGTTGAGCCGGATCGTATTTCCAAGAGTTCCCCATTGACACAATGGGACCATCTCTGGGGGCGACGTGTGGAACCTGCGGTTTGCGGTCAGTCGCAATCGGGATACCCATAAAGCTTTGAGCTCGGAAGGAACGGTGACCGCTGGTGGTCTTCCAGCCGGTCATACAGATTTCCAAGACGACATCTGCGGCGCCTGTTGCCAACGAGAAAACATGATCCGCGTGATTGACAAACAGCACCCTTTTGCCTTCTGCGCGCAAAACGCGAGCCGCCAGTGCTGCTGGACTGTCGTCAGGATGTATGTGCAGGAGGACGGTCTTCGCATTGCGGGATGCGGCAACAATTCCTGCGGAGCGAGCCGCGAGTGGTCCCTCCAAACGAGATACCGGACCCGGGAAGTCGTCTACAAAATTCCTTTTGCGCGCGTCGGTGAGCAGCAATGCCTGCGTACCATAGTCGCGCAACCCTTCACTTAAGTTCCAAAGCAGGCGTGTGTGACCACCCTGTCGATGGGTTTGTGTTGCGATGTGCAAGAAGTCCGCTTGTGGAAACGAGTTATGGTCGGAGCAACAAAGCGATTGCCGCCATTCATTGTATATCGCGTCTTCCAAAGGCTCATTTGAAAAAAATCCTGAGATGTTCTCCCAATTCAAGCGAGCGTACAAACGCAAGAACGCGAGCGCATCGTTTATACTTGTGCTGGACAAGGCCGCCGAACTCAAGAGATCTGACAGAAGCTTCAGTTCCAAGAGTGATTGCGATTTCATACAGTCAATTCCGCCTTCCGTTCACAAGCAGGCGGAAGTCGGCGCAACGATGCGCATTGAAGAGCTTCGCTTGTTGGTCAAGAGATGTCTTACCCAGAGGTCAGATGTGATTAGTAGACCCAAATCCTTACGTTCCACCTCGCTTAACGCATCGAGTAAAATTGACATGCCGTAGATCGCTATCGCAAAAATGTGTCTGCATGCCAAGGGTCTTCAACCTCGCGCATGTAACAGCACAAAGATTGCTCAAGCGCGCGTGTTTGGTTAGGAAACCATGTATCTAACTGGGATCAATACACCATGCCGCTCGCTGATTGCCGTATCATTGACCTGCCCAAAATCATGGATCAACGTGGCAACCTCACGTTTGTGGAAGGTGGTAACCACGTCCCTTTCGACATCAAGAGAGTTTATTATCTTTACGATGTTCCCGGCGGCTCGGACCGGGGAGAGCACGCGCACAAAACCCTTCATCAATTTGTAATATGCATGTCGGGTAGTTTCGACATTCTTTTGGACGACGGTTTCAAAACGACGAAATACCACCTGAACAGATCATATTTTGGCGTCTACATCTGCCCGATGACGTGGCGCTATCTCGACAACTTCTCCTCCGGGTCGGTCTGCATGGTCTTGGCCTCCGCGCCTTATGACGAGACCGACTATATCCGCGACCGCGACGAGTTTCTCAAAGCGGTGGGGGCGGCGTGAACGTCCCCTTCTTGGATCTTGCGGCGGCACGGGCGGGCATACAGGCTGAGCTGGACCGCGAATTGCTGCGGGCCGCGCATTCCGGCAGCTATGTCATGGGACCCGAACTGGAGCGTTTCGAAGCCGCCTTTGCGGCCTATGTCGAAGCGGGCGCCTGCATCGGGACGGCAAACGGGCTGGATGCGCTGCACCTGGGGCTTCGCGCGCTGGGTATCGGGCCGGGCGATGAGGTGATCGTGCCCTCGAACACCTATATCGCGACCTGGCTTGCCGTCAGTCAATGCGGCGCGGTGCCGGTGCCGGTCGAACCCCTTGAGGACACGCACAACATCGACCCCGAGGGTGCCGCCGCAGCGGTCACCGGCCGAACCAAGGCCATCCTGCCGGTGCACCTTTACGGGCAGCCCGCTGACATGGACGCGCTGAATGCGGTGGCAGACTCGAACGGGCTGAAAATGCTGCAGGACGCCGCACAGGCGCATGGCGCACGCTATAAGTCGCGCCGTGTGGGCAGCGACGGCACCGCCGCGTGGAGCTTTTATCCCACCAAGAACCTGGGTGCGCTGGGCGATGCCGGGGCGCTGACGACATCGGACGACGATGTGGCGCAAACTGTCAGGTTGCTGCGGAACTACGGCTCGGAACGGAAGTACGAAAATGACATCCTTGGCTTCAACAGCCGCCTGGACCCTCTGCAGGCAGCCCTGCTATCGGTGAAACTACGGGTTTTGGACAGCTGGACCGAGCGTCGCCGCGCCATCGCGCGCGACTACACCGATGCCTTTTCCCGCGCTGGGCTGCACGTTCCTTACGTGCCCGACTGGGCCGAGCCGGTCTGGCACCTTTACGTGCTGCGTCATCCCGACCGGGACCGCTTTCAGGCGCGCCTGTCGGAGGCCGGCATCGGAACCGTGATTCACTATCCCATCCCGCCCCACCTGCAGAAAGCCTACGCCGACCTTGGCCATGGGCAGGGCGCCTTTCCGCTGGCAGAGCGGCTGGCGAACGAGGTCATCAGCTTGCCCATGTGCCCCGGACAGACGACAGCGCAGACCGAGTACGTGATCGAAAAGGTATTGGACCTTGCCTGAAGACCCGCGCCGTTTTAGCTATCTGCCTGGCGCAGGGCCGCGATCATCCCCGAGAAACGCGCAAAGTACTTTTGTCGGCGCCGGGATGAAAAGACCGTTGCAGGTGACAGGGCGCGCATCCCGGTCTTGAGGATCGCAGCATAGCAGTTGCGGCGCATGCCGTGCTTGCGTGTGGTGTAGATCTGGGAATGGCCCCAATGCCAGTTCTTGATGCGCTCGCTTTTCAACGACCCGCCCGATGACGCGCCACCAGCGTGGTGGACCACGGCATCTGCCACGTAAACCAGGGAGCCCTGAGATCGGGACAGACGAAGGCTGAGATCGTCATCCTCGAAGAACAAGAAAATCCCGGAATCGAATCCGCCCACCGCCTCGAAGGCGCGCCGGCGAACGAAGAGCGCGGCGCCGGAGAGGACCGGGACGACCGTGTCCTCTGTCAGTTCGCGTTTTGGCAACCACATCGAGCGATCGACGAGGTCACTGCGACGCTTAACGACCGTCCTGCCTGTCTCGTCCAGAATTCGTGGGTTGAAGGCTGACGCATCCGAATGCCGTTCGGCCGCATCGATCAGCTTTTGCAACGTGTCAGAGACAAGCGCCGTGTCTGGGTTGAGGAACAGGAGAAATTCCGTGTTCGCCTGTTCCGCACCTTTGTTGCACCCGGCACCGAAGCCAAGGTTGCGCTCATTCTCGACCAGGCGTGTCGTGTTCGACCGTGCGGCGACGATCCGTTGCAGCTGGCCGCGATCGTCCGAGGCGTTGTCGACGATCACAACAGGTGTGCCTTGCGGCACAGAGGCCAGCATATCAGGCAACACACCCGTGCTGTTATACGCGACCGTGATGATCGTCACGCGGTCTTCGGCGCTACTTCGGGGCATTCAGATGCTGCCTCGCCATTGCACGAATTCTGCGCCGGTAGAAGGGGCGCAGGATCTCGCGGCGCAGTTTTTGCCAAAGGCCCTCTTTCCGCCCGATCATGCTGCCACCAAGCTCGGCAGACACTTCGCGCACACCGGAAGGCCAGACCGTCAGCACGCGGACGTCGTGAACCCATTGCATCTGCAGGAAGTTATCGACGGGCCTGTCGAACTGTTCGGACGCGGAAAGGAGCGCGCGTGCCGCATCACGGGTGACAAGCTGCGCGACCATGCCAAGGGCGATCCGGTCATAAAGGTGCAACCCAAGTTCACCCGATGTATCGACCTCTTCCGTCTTCTCCTCGCGCAGCTTGATGGGAAAGCGTATGAACTCCCCCGGCTGGATGTTCGAGAGCGCCAGGTTCAGGGCCTTGGGGAAAACATCTTCCTGAAGATGCAGGTCGTCTTCGAGGATGAGGGCCGCGTCCAGATCGTCATCAAGGATTTTCTGCCAGCAGGCACGGTGACTGTGAAAGGCCGCGATTTCAGATGGCCGCATCGTGAAAGGATAGGTCGGCCGCATAAGCTTGCGGCGATAGGCGTCGGCGTGGACATCGCTCATCTGCTGGCCGTCCACGGCTCTGACGACATGAGACTCAAGCGGCACGGCCTTTTTCGTGGCTTCAACCTGCGGCAGACGGGCCTCTGCTCGCTCAAGGTGGATAATCATACACTCCGCTTCCAAAAAATCGGCCTTTCTACGAGCTGACGTCGATACCTAACACCTATTGGCTTTCGAACCGAGATGCCACTGTAGGTCATACTTCGATTCAGAAAACGGCATGGCGTACGGCAAAAGTTCCGCTGTCCTGTTCGGCTTTGAATTTGTGCTCTCAACCCAATCTATCGCTCTTCCTTCGGTGAAATAGGTTCGCGACCTTCGCGGACCCGAGCGCAGAACACGGCCGACAAAGAGTGTCCGCACTGCTCACCAATTCCTTTCAAAATACTTCACCCAGTACCGAATCCTCCTATTTCTTTTTCATGCGCTCAACTTAAACCCACGTCCTCCTCGCCGGCCCAAATGGGGACCGGATGGTAGGAGCGGGTAGTCCTCCTACCAGCAACTACCACTACCAAATCGAGGACAAGTTCATGACCCAGAAAACTCCAATTCCAAAGGACCAACGCCCCGCCGCGATCGAACGGCTACTTCGAGACTTTCGCAATAAAAACCCGGCCGCATGGATGCCTTGGAAGGAGGTTCTTCAAGCCGTCGGTGGCTCCGAGCGTGACCTGACCAAGATGATGCGGACGACGAAAGAAAAGATTTTGGCCGAAGAGGCAGCCATCGCGGCTATCCCCGAACTTCCCCCGGAAATAGGGTCAGAGTTCGAGCGGTTCGCGCTGAGCATTTGGAAGCAGGCCTGTGACGCCGCGGACGTCAATGCCTCGGAACTTCGCAATGCACGCCGGATTGATCGTGAAAACATGGATCGTGAACGTGGCGAATACGACGAGATTATCGACAGCCTCGTCCAGGAGCGCGACGGGTTGCGAGCAATGCTTGAGACCCTGCAAGCCACAGATTTGGAAAAATCCGAAAAGCTTGAGGAGAAACAGGCGGAGCTCCGTGATGCGAACGCAGCCCTCGAAGAACTCCGCTCACTCTTTTCCACTATCACCGGGAGTGCGCCCGACGCCGCAACGCCGAGCGAACAAAAGCCGTCTCCCCGGAAGGCAGCGTCGTCTCGGAAAACATCCGCGAAATCGCCAGCCACAAATGTTCAGAGCGAAGAACGTGACAACGCGTCCCCGAATGAGCCCGAGGAACCCGAACTCCCCATGTCGTGACCATCACCTGACAAGCTGGCGGTCTCTCACTGCGCGGCGCACGCGAATTGCTTCATGTGGTGTATCCGTGTGCAAGGTGGCTCGTTTCGGATTTTCGGCTTTTGACGGGTCGTATCGGCCCTTCTCGAGGTCGACGCCCCGCTGACGAGCCTCGAATGCCAGCACCCGCACGCCCATGCCGAATGTCGACTGAAGCGTCTCGTCGCTCTCGGAAAGGAGATACGCGTCCTGCGTCGCCGAGAAGCACCTCGCAAGACCAGCGTTCGACATTGCATCAAGTTGCTTCTGGACGGCGTTCCGATCCGTTTCCTTTGAAACGCCATACGCGTCGGGAAACATCTCGATGCCTTTGGAAAGATCGGGCTCTTCACCGCGCTCGACTGCTTCGAGGATGTTATGGAGGCCTTTAGGAACGAATTCCCGCAGCTTTCGACCAGCCTTTGCGATCATGCGGGCCCGCCATCCCAAATGCGCGGCCTGTGCCTCCTGCCGTTGCTCCTCGGCCCGCTGCTCGGCCTCACGCTGCCTTAGATCGGCGGAACGCGCGCTCAGGGCATCCTCGCTTTCTTGGAGTTCCTGTTCCCGACGCTCGATCGCGGCAAACCGGCGTGCAAACGCAATCACACCATCGAATGCAGGTAGAATCCGATCAGCCAGCTTGCACCGCTCCGATTTCTCTTCAGGTGCGTTCGGCCCGTATTGCAACCCTTCGGGTCTGTGTTTTGTCTTCGGCCGATACGCGATCTGCCTCTCCAAAACAGCCGTCGTTCCAGCATCAAGCGCATCCGCGCGAGCGGCCGCACTGGCCTCACGCGCTTCACTCCTCTCAATGGCTTCTGCAGCCTCGTCATTTTTCCTTTCAGCCGTTTCACGCAAATGCTCCGCTTGGATCATCTTCTCAGCGATAACGTCTTCTTGGATCCGGACCATTTTGGCTCTGTCGGAGACATCTGCGTCCCAGCGCTCAAGCCCCGCTCTACGTTCCTCATCCTCGGACCGAAGGCCTGCGGCCTCCTTCATCCTCTTGTAGTCCGCGCGTGACATACGCTCGCGCCTGGGGCCAACACGAAGCAGGCCAGCGTCCCGAAAGACCTCCTCGTAGAAATCTGTCTGCCACGCGCGCATTGCATCGCAATATGCCGCGTTCCCGAGCTTGTTGACCTCCTTCTTCGGTAAATTCTGACCTTGGCTTTCCTCGAAGACGCGCTTCTTTGCAGCCCGTCCCGGATGCAAATGGTCGACACGGCCAAGTTCAGGTTCGAGCGCAATGATGTGAACGTGCAAATACTCTTCGTCCCAGTGCACGACACCCATCATGAATCTGCCTCCGGCTTTCTCGATACGTCGCCGCTCATGATCAATAGAATCTTTCAAGAGCTCGACACTCCTGGATTTCAGATCCTCATCCTCCAGGGCCTCCTCTGTCCTCACAGGGAGCGATACGACGCTCGCATAAATCGATGCTGCATCGGCTCGGAGTTTGCGCTGGCGCATCGATCTGGTTCCGTCCTTTCCTGTATAAGGAAATTTCTCCTTCACCGATGCAGCCGCGATCTGCGCTTTTCGAAGGTCGCTGAAGTTATCGACCGCGCCCGGAAAAATCTCTGGCGCAGGCCGGTCTGCAATTACGTGCCGCGACGCATGCTCGAGCCGCTCAAGCTCGTCGATGATTTCCTGAGCCGTCCACGCGCGCTGTCCATTCTTCTTATTGCCATGCTGATCTTCCGGGCCTGCGGCCGTGCGGCCCTTCGCAGAATAGACTTCCATATGTGCGAACTGATAACCTTGCATTTCCACCTCCACTTTGGTTTTCGGTGGATCGGAATTAGGTAAACCTATCCGTGTTCGAAAAATCGCGCGGGTGTGTATCAAGAGACCGCGAATAAACTTAGGGACCGACTATGTGTATTGTTCGGCTTCTTCGGCGCCGAACAATACACAAGCGGCTCTCCGAGGGCCCCTCACCGGGGAGGCCTCCTGCGCGGAGTGCGGCAGGGGCGTCGTTCGACACTCCCCCTGCACCCCTGTCGCCCGCCGGCGGCTCGGGGAGGTCGTTCCGCACTCCTCCCCTGAACCCCTCCTGCTCGCTCTACGCAGCCAGGAGAGGGGAGTGGCCCCTCTCCTGGACCTCTCCCCGTTCTTGCGCAGCCGCATGGCCTGACACAGAGAAAAACGGCGACCTCTATCACCAATCACCCCTCACCTTGTGATCGATTTCGCAAGGGGGATCTCGCCATCTCCTTTTCCGCGCCGTCCTGGTGAGACGCTGAAAAGGAGATGACAGTTCTCATAAGGGGAAGAGCGCAGCTGACATGCCAATCCCGGCAGGTCCTCAGAATGAGGTGCTCAAAATGTATATACGCCTTCCCGATCTCCATGATTCCGCAACGCCGGTTCAGCCTCCAAATCTCAACCCGTTGAAGAGCCTGTTCCAAGAGCGGGCAGACGCGCTTTCAAATGCCGCCACGCTCCTTGCGGGATCCAAAGGGGCTGCGCTGGTGTTCGCGATCAGAGACGCGCTCCAGCGAAATGACCATCTGGGTCGGGGCGTAAAGACCGCTCTCCAACGTCTCCTCGATATCCTGTCGCTGGAGAACGTGAATGATCTCTCGCGCGAAGAAGCTGCACGTTTCGCAGCGATCGACTCCAGCGACTCGGTTGTCGAAGAAATCTGTCTGCTCACAGACGAGTTGCGGGATGCCCTTGATTGTGCGGACGCTACCACCGCACTGGCACCCCGCCAAAGGGTCATCGCGTAATACTGCGCGATCGACCCGCACCGCCCTGGTCTCCTGCCGGGCGGTGTCTGACCGCGCCAGCTAAACTGATCGTGTCGATCGTCGTCACGAGCTGGTCGCGTATGGTTCTGAACATGAACACCGTTATCCCTGGCTTTCACAGTATCGATCCTAAAGCCGTCCAAGATCGCCTTCGTCGACACCTTTCTAAAGAGAGAGTCAGCTTGGAAGAGCTCCTTCGGCAAGTCCGAGGAATACCGGAAGTTGGCGAGTGGCACATGCTGAATGATTTCGCGCCCAAGCGACTCTCGAGAGCCGATGCAGAGGAAGTCGTAGCACGCTTGCGGGCTTGTACGGATGAGCTTCTCGGCGCACTCGGCACGCCGGCAAACAACATCGATCGCGCATACAAGGCGCCGGAACTGGACGCTGCGATGCGCTGGCATGCGGCACAACTCACGGACCTCGAAAGAGATTTCAAGCGCGCATTCGGCTTATCTTAAGGCACGCGGTATCGGTGCAATTTCTCAATCTTCGGACCAGCGAATATGCACCGATACCTCTCGAAGCCTCGGCGTCAGTAAACCTTATTCCAGAGTTCTGCCGAGCTTCTCGGGAAGTATCGATCTCTCTTTTGCGGGCGCCCTGAGCCTCCGCGGAACGCAACTGAAGATCGAGCAGAACGAATGTCCAACCCGGAACTCATCACAATAAAGACCGCGGCCAAACAACTCGGCGTTCCAGCAACAGAGTTGCTGGAGTCGGCAAAGGAACACGGCTTCCTCGTGAAAATGGGGACCCGGACAATCCGTCTCGAGAAATCTTCTCTTACAGAATTGGTGAAAGCATGCCGAGAAAATCCAAAGGCGCACGCCTCTACTTCCGGAAAGCAAAAAACAAACGCAGGGCAGTCTATGTCATCCGCGACGGCGGAAAAGAGTACTCAACGGGCACAACGGATTTCAGCGAAGCTGAAACAGCGCTCCGAATCTACTTGAACGAAAGAGACAAGCCGCGAGCGGCTTCATCGGAAAACTACTTGGTCACAGATGCGCTCTTCACGTATGGCTCAGAACGAGCCGAGAACACGGAAAACCCGGAGCGAATTGGGTATGCCATCGATGCTTTGAGCATGTGGTGGTCCGGCCGTACGGTCTCTGATGTCAACGAAAATTCTTGTCATGCTTACGCGCGAGATATGCGCGAGGGCTATCAGCCTCCCGAAGCCGAAATTCGGCGGCGTCCAGTCGGCGACGGGACCATCCGTCGAGAACTTGGTTGCCTTCGCGCGGCGCTGAATCTGTGCGGTCGAAAGGGTCTATTGAGTTCGGTACCGACAGTCACCCTCCCACCGGCTCCGCCGGTCAAAGATCGTTGGTTGACCCGCGACGAGGTGGCCAGGCTCATTCGCGCGGCACGCAAATCACCAAGGACACGATACCTCGCGAGGTTCATTCTAACGGCTCTCTACACCGGATCCCGAAAATCGGTGATACTTGGTCTGGGTTTCATTCCTCACGTTTTTGGTGGCCATGTGGATTTCCGAACCGGAAAGCTTCACCGCAAGGGGAATGCCCAAAAGCAGACCAAAAAGAATGCGCCGACCATTCCGACTCCGGATCGGCTGCTCCGACATTTCGAGCGGTGGCAAAAGAATGGTGCGAAATGGGTTGTCGAGATCGAAGGACATCGCGTTGGAGGGATAAAGAACGATTGGGAAACCATCCGTGAGATCGCCGGGATGCCGGAGGTCACGCCCCACACATTGCGACACACCGCGATTACCTGGGCAATGCAGGGCGGTGCGAATGTCTGGCACGTATCCGGGTTCTTCGGCGTAACGATGGACACGCTCGAGAAGTATTACGCGCACCACCATCCCGACTACGTGAAAACGGCGGTCAACGTCGCCAACAAAATGGGCAAATCATAAATGTCCAACGGACACGCCAACGCTGAGCTTCACGCCGGCCTGCCTCCAAAGGAGAAGGGGCAGACCCCACCGTAAGACGAAGTCGGTGTCGCATTTCTGGGACGCGTCCCAGATAAAACCACATTTTGAAAAACCTAAAGGCCCCTCGGGGCCCTTATTTTATTGGTCGGAGTGAGAGGATTCGAACCTCCGGCCCCTGCCTCCCGAAGACAGTGCTCTACCAGGCTGAGCTACACTCCGACCGTAAGCCCGCCGATTATACCGGCGCAAATATTTTTGCAAGGGCAGATCGTCGGGAACCCGGAAGTGCGGGAAGGCGTTTACGACGGATCATGAGCTTTCATTTCGAACCCCATGCGCCCCTGCCGGAAGAGGTGCACAGGGTCGCCGAGGACCAATTGAACCGCGCCCTCGCCGCGACCGAATGCGCCGGCGACGATGTCGATGGCGCCGTGCACGACCTGCGCAAGCGCATGAAGAAGCTTCGAGGACTGGCGAGGCTGGTCCGAACGGGGTTGGGAGATACTTTTAACGAAAAAAACAAACACTTTCGTGATATAGCACGCCTGTTTTCGGGTATTCGGGATCCGCAGGTGCTGTGCGAAACACTGGACACCCTGCAACAGGCAGCAAACGGCGATGCAGCCGGGCAGAGCTTTCAGCCGCTCAGGGCTTGGGCGCAGGATCGGCGCGACCGCGTTCTGACTTCCGGCGACCTCGGTGACCGCATGTCCACCGCCCGCAACAGGCTGCGGGACGCTCTTGCCGACGTCGACGCGTGGCGCATCGATGGTCCTCCGGAGGACATTTTGCGGAAAGGCCTGAAAAAGACGTACAAGCGCGCCCGCAAACGCTACGAATTCGTTCAGGAAACGCCAGGCCCCGGCCCGCTTCACGAGTGGCGCAAGCGGGTAAAATACCATTGGTATCATTGCCGCCTGCTACGCGAAGGATGGCCTGAGATCCTGATGCCGCAGATCGACGCGCTTGACCGGCTCGGCGATCTGCTTGGCGACGATCATGACCTCGTCGTTCTGGTTGACACGCTGGAGGCGGAAGACGCGCCGGACGCCGCGCGAAACGTTATCGCCCGCTGCGCTGCGGAGCAGAGCCATTGCCTCAGGCGAGCCGCCTTCGCGCTCGCGCCACGCCTCATGCTCGAAAAACCGGCGGCCCTGTCCCGGCGGGTCGCCGGATACTGGGACGTCGCCTCGGATTAAAGGCCGTCAGACAAGGCCGCGACGATTGCATCGCCCATCTGGCTGGTCGACACCGGCTCGACCCCCTCTTCACCAAGCAGGTCTGCGGTGCGCAAACCATCGGCCAGCACCTTTTCGACCGCCGCCTCCAGTCGCGTCGCCTCGTCTCCCTGATCAAAGCTGTACCGCAGGGCCATTGCAAAGCTCAGGATGCAGGCGATTGGATTGGCCTTGCCCTGCCCGGCGATATCGGGCGCCGAGCCGTGTACCGGCTCGTAAAGCGCCTTGGGCCGCCCATTGGCCATTGGCGCGCCGAGGCTGGCAGAGGGCAGCATCCCAAGGCTGCCTGTCAGCATGGCCGCGGCGTCCGACAGAAGGTCTCCGAAAAGGTTGTCCGTGACGATCACGTCGAACTGCTTGGGCCAGCGGCACAGCTGCATGGCGCCGGCGTCGGCATACATGTGGCTCAGTTCGACGTCCGGGTAATCCTCGTCATGCACCTTTTGCACCACTTCGCGCCAGAGGATGCCAGATTCCATGACGTTGGCCTTTTCCATCGAGCAGACCTTGTTCGAGCGGCGCCGCGCCAGTTCGAACGCAGACCGCGCGACACGGTCGATTTCGGACTCGGTGTATCGCTGGGTGTTGATGCCGACCCGTTCGTTGCCTTCCTGGACGATACCACGCGGCTCTCCGAAATAGATGCCACTGGTCAGTTCGCGGATGATCACGATGTCCAAGCCCGCAACCACGTCCCTTTTCAGGCTCGAGAAATCCGCCAGGGCGTCAAAGCACTGTGCGGGGCGCAGGTTGGAATAAAGGTCCATCTCCTTGCGCAGACGCAACAGGCCGCGCTCCGGCTTTACCGAAAAATCGAGGTTGTCGTACTTCGGACCGCCGACAGCGCCGAGCAGAACTGCGTCCACGGATTGCGCCTTTTCCATCGTGTCGTCATGCAGCGGCGTGCCGTGCTTGTCATAGGCCGCGCCGCCGACCAGATCCTCGCTTACGTCAAAGGAAAGGCTGCGGTTGGCTCCGAACCAGTCGATCACCTTGCGGACCTCTACCATCACCTCGGGACCGATCCCGTCGCCGGGCAAAATAAGAAGCGAGGGCGTGCTCATGTGCAATCCTTTCGAAACACTGTCGTTGCCACCGCGTAGCCCGAGCAGCGGGAAGGGTCAAGAAAGGTACGGCTTCAATCCCTTCGCCAGCGCCTCCCAGACCACTGCAATCCTCGGGGTGTTGCGCAGGGCTTGATGCGTGGCCAGCCAGACCGGAAGGCTTGGCAGGTCAATGTCGAAGTCCAGGTCCTCGACATCGTCGTGCAAGGTTCCGAGGGCTTTCATTCCAAATCCGATCCCACATCCCGCGCGGACAAGCACCCACCCCACCGTGTGACTGTCGCAGCGAAAGGCAAACATCTCGCGCGAGGCTGGCATGCCGCGTTCCTGCATACCCCGGATGATCTCTTCGTTGCGATCATAACCGATCAGGGGATGATCGTAGAGATCCATGAACGTCCGCGGGCGCCCTGCTTGTTGCAGGTAGGCACGTGACGCGAAAAGGCTGAGCGGGAAGTCTCCGAGGTGACGTACGACGAGTTCAAGCTGTTCGGGCCGGTACATGCGGACGGCGATATCGGCCTCGCGGAACAAAAGGTTCTCGGTGCTATCCGATGGCATCACGTCGATGCTGATGCCCGGACGTTCGTCCCGCAGCCGTGCCAGGACCGGCGGCAGGATGTAGACCGAAACGGTCTCGCTGGCCGTCAGCCGCACCGCACCCGTGGCTTGGGTTTGCTGGCCGGCGGCGGTCAGCTCGATCTCGACCATGGCACGATGCATGGCGCGGGCGGGCTCTAGCAGCGACCGCCCGCTCTCGGTCAGGTCCAGGCCCTTCGGCTTGCGATGGAACAGGACCTGTCCCAGTTGCTCTTCCAACTGCCGGACCTGTCTCCCGAGTGTTGGCTGGCTGGCCCCGACCATCCGCGCCGCGGCGGACAGCGAGCCCTTCTCAGCGACGGCGAGAAAGGCGCGGATCAACGACCAATCCAGATCAGACATGCGGCTTACCATTCACAAATGCATATCCAATGCGCAGAAATTGGCAATTCCCATTCTCACGCAATTATCTAACGTGACGTCAAATTCAGACCGTGCGGAGCGAAAGCCGATGCAGAAAACCGTTCTTGTACTTGGCGCCACCGGGCGTTTCGGCCGTCATGCAGCCGAAGCGTTCTGGAATGCTGGCTGGACCGTCCAGTTGTTCGACCGCCGGCGCGACGATCTGATGAAAGCGTCCCGTGGCGCGGACATCATCATTGCGGCATGGAACCCGCCTTACCCCCTGTGGCGGACCCACCTTCCCCGGCTTCACGCCGAGGTTCAGGCCGCGGCCCGAGCCTCCGGTGCGACGGTTCTGCTGCCCGGAAACGCTTATGTCTACGCGCCCGACGCCACGGTGCCCTGGTCAGAGGCCACGCCTCAGGCCGCACCCACGCCGCTGGGGCGCGTCAGGCAGAAAATCGAACAGGGCTACCGCGACAGCGGTGTGCAGACGATCCTGCTGCGCGCCGGCGATTTCATCGACACAGACGCGACAGCGGGCTGGTTCGACCGTGTTTTGCTTTCGCGCATCAGCCAGGGGCAACTGCTTTATCCCGGTGAACCGACCGCTCTGCACGCCTGGGCCTTTCTGCCCGATCTGGCCCGAGCCGCCGAACACCTTTCGCGGCAAAAGCACAGCCTGGGAACGTTCGAGGAAATTGTATTCCCCGGCTACGCCGTGACGGGCGAACATCTTGCCGGCTATCTGTCGCGGATTGCAGGTCGCACGGTCACCACGCGACGGATGCCGTGGCTGCCGCTGCACATGACAGCGCCCGTCTGGCCCATGGCTCAGGCACTCTTGGAACTGCGCTATCTATGGGAGACGCCTCACAGCCTCGCCTCGATCCGCCTGCACGACCTGTGTCCCACCTACCGCGATACGGACATCGAAGACGCGCTCGGTCAGGCCGCTGCTGGGCGGTTGGCCCAGGCCCGGCAGCAGCGCTGCGTCCGGCCTTGTCACTTCACCAGGAGGTCGACCCAGACAAGCCTGTGACGGCTCGCCTCCGCCTCACCCCGCGTCATGCCGCTATCCACGGCGCGCAGGTCGATGGACGGCAGCACATAACTGACCCGCAGCGATCCCGGATCGGGCGCGGGCCAGTCCACCGTGTCGAGGTGAGGATCACCCTTGTGCGCGCCAACCTTCGCCTCGGCGCTATCGCGCATCGGCTTGGGGTCAGCTAATCTATCATCTGCCAGAAGGCGCCGTATTGCCGCCCTGCGCCCTTCTCCGTCGACAGGATCAAGATTGGCATCGCCGGCAAGCACGAACCGCTTGACCGGCGCCTCGCCAAGCAAGCCATCGAGATAATGCAGCCAAAATACAATCTCGTCGTGGTTCCTGCGACCGTTCCGATCTTCCGCTCCGTCAAAGACCGGCGGGCTGGCATGAAAGGTCAAAAGCCGCAGGGTTGTATCCCCAACCTGAATTGGGACATCCCAATGCGCCACGGTCGACAGCCGCTGAACGGCGGCGACACCCGGGGACAGCAACGGCGACCCGTCCATAAGTTGCAGTTGTGCACCCGGCATGTCGCGCCATAGGTATCCGCTCAGGTCTCGCACATCGTCAGTCAAGATGGGGAATCGTGACAGAACCGCCATGCCGCCCTGGCCCGCAAACTCTCCGTATCCCTGCGCGTCCCTGGCGCGCCCTAGCCGGCCGTCGCCGTCTAGATCCAGCCCTGTGGCCATTCCGGAGTTGGGGCGCAGCGCAAGAGCATGGGGCATGTCATATCCGTGGTGCGCAACCCGCCGGCCCAGTGCGCGCAAGGCGGTAAGGTCATGGTCATAGTCGATGCCCTGCAATGCGATGATGTCGGGCCTTGCCGCCGCGATGGTCCGTGCCACCGTCTCGACCTGCGGATCATCCTCGGACAAGATATCACGCAGCAGCAGCCCGGGGCCATTTCGCTCAAGCTCGGCATTGAATGTGGCAACGCGGATCTTGGTCTCGGAAAACGCGGGCCATGCCCCCGCGATGCAGACCAGGAGTCCGGCAATCAGGCTTTCTGCAAGCCTTCGGCCTCGGCCTTGGCGTAGACGCGCCGGCGTTTCTCTTCTATCAGCTCGGCCACGCGCATCAATGCGATGCCGCGCATCAGGATGCTTGCAGGAAGAAGGGCCCATACGGTCATCATCCAGATCAGAGTTTGTTCGCTCTGGAACGACACCGGCTCGATCACCAGCGATGCCGCCTTCACGATCGCCGGGATCAAGAATGGCAGCAAAGCCCCTAACACAATGTTAAGACCCGAGTCGCGACGCAGCCGGTCCACGATATCGCCCCCTCGGGTGGGGTCGAACAGCGGCAGGTTCACCCAGACGTTGAAGGCTCCGTTGCGCATAGGCCACCCCAGAAGGCGCACAAGAATGACAAAGACCAGAATCATCACCAGCGACACGCTGTAGGCCACCCCCGCCGCGATCCGGACGCTGTTGGCCAAGTCCAGCGTCGCTTCGGGCGGCAACATCAGCACGACAAGCCTCACCGGCGAGAACGGAAAGTCCATCGCGTTGCCGATTGCCTGGGCGAAGTAAGTGATTATCAGGGTGATCGCGCTCGGCTCGATCTTGCCGCGCGCAATCAGCGACAGCAAGACGACCACCAGGACCAGCGCCAGGAATTTCAGCCGGTTGAAAGGCGGGGCAAACCGGAATTCGACGATACTCGGGTACCGGCCAAAATACTCGATGAAGGTCAGAAGCGAAAAGAGTAGCGCGATCACCACGACGATCTGTGCCGTGTCCGTTGCGACCGACGGCAGCACTAGGGCCGGTGTCGCCACCAGCAAAGCCACGAGTATGGCACGCGTCAGCGCGCTGATGATCTGCGAAACCACTGTCCGGTTCCCTCGCAACTGGCCTGCCGCGGTGCGATGCCGCGACATTGTTCCAATTCGGGTCCGTCGATTATGACGGCTTGCCTCATTCTTGCCCAATTTTTGCCTTCTTTCACCATTCGGCTCAAGACACCAAGTCGTTAGACTTAGAATTTCCGGCGATTTGATGGTGAGGGTGGTGCCGGTTTGCATCAATTTATTGACGGGTTCGAGGCACCGTTGTGGTCACCCGCTACATGTGGGGGTTTCAGGCTAAGCTACCACAATAATTCACTAATATTCGTTGCAATTTTGATTAACTTTTTTATCTCACGATTGCGCCGGCCGCATAAGGCAACCGGCGCATCTCTTGCGTTTTCTGGATCAGACCCAAGGACGCTCCGTCGCCGCTTTAGCCTCGAACGCGTCGATCGAAGCGGCCTTCTCCATAGTCAGTCCGATGTCGTCCAGCCCATTGAGCAGGCAGTGCTTGCGCCAGGGGTCCACGTCGAATCCAATGGTGCCGCCATCCGGGCCGGTGATTTCCTGGTTTTCCAGATCAACGGTCAGCACCGCGTTCGCCCCGCGCTCCGCGTCATCCATCAACTCGTCCACCTTCTCCTGCGGAAGCGCGATGGGCAGGATGCCGTTCTTGAAACAATTGTTGTAGAAGATGTCGGCAAAACTGGTCGAGATCACACAGCGAATTCCGAAATCAAGCAGAGCCCACGGCGCGTGCTCGCGGCTGGAGCCGCACCCGAAATTATCCCCGGCCACGAGGATCTTCGCCTCGCGATAGGCCGGCTGGTTCAGCACGAAATCGGGGATCTCGTTGCCATCGTCGTCATAGCGCATTTCGTCGAAGAGGTTCACACCCAACCCCGATCGCTTGATCGTCTTCAGGAACTGTTTCGGAATGATCATGTCGGTGTCGATGTTGACCAGTGGCATCGGCGCCGCGACGCCGGTCAGTTTCACGAATTTTTCCATCACATGATCTCCCGGATGTCAGTCAGCTTGCCGGTCACCGCCGCTGCCGCCGCCATGGCCGGGCTCATCAGGTGGGTCCGTCCGCCGCGGCCCTGCCGGCCCTCGAAGTTGCGGTTCGACGTTGCCGCACAGCGCTCACCTGGCGACAGCTGGTCGGGGTTCATGGCCAGGCACATGGAACAGCCCGCAAGCCGCCACTCGAAGCCGGCCTCGGTAAAGATCTCGGCCAAGCCTTCCTCCTCGGCCTGCGCGCGGACAAGGCCAGAGCCGGGCACAACCATCGCCCGCTTCACCTTGATCTTCTTGCCTTTCAGGATCTCGGCTGCGGCGCGCAGGTCTTCGATCCGGCCATTGGTGCAAGACCCGATAAAGACCGTGTCGATCTCGATATCCTTCAGCTTCTGACCGGGCTTGAGACCCATGTATTCCAACGCGCGCTTGGCCGCCTCGGTCTTGCCGCCGGTAAAGCTTTCGGGTGCAGGCACCTCTCCGTCGATCGGCAGCACGTCCTCGGGGCTGGTGCCCCAGGTAACGACCGGCGCGATATCCTCGCCCTTGATCGTGATCACCTTGTCCCAATGGGCGTCGTCATCGGAATACAGCGTCTTCCACCAGTCCATGGCGGCTTCCCACTGTGCGCCCTTCGGTGCATGGGGCCGGCCCTTGATGTACGCGAAGGTCTTTTCATCGGGTGCGATCAGGCCCGCGCGTGCGCCGCCTTCGATCGCCATGTTGCAGACGGTCATCCGCCCTTCCATCGAAAGGTCGCGGATGGCCTCGCCGCAATACTCGATGACATAGCCCGTACCGCCAGCGGTCCCGGTGCGGCCGATCACCGAAAGCGTGATATCCTTGGCTGTCACACCGGGGCGCAGCTTACCGGTGATCTCGACCTTCATATTCTTCGACTTGGTCTGAATCAGGGTCTGGGTCGCCAGCACGTGCTCGACCTCCGACGTGCCGATCCCGTGCGCCAGCGCACCGAACGCGCCATGGGTCGCTGTGTGGCTGTCGCCGCAAACCACGGTCATGCCCGGCAAGGTCCAGCCCTGTTCCGGGCCCACGATATGCACGATTCCCTGCCGCACGTCGCTGACCGGGTAATAATGGATGCCGAAATCCTTGGCGTTCTTGTCCAGCGCGGCCACCTGGGTGCGGCTGTCCTCGGGCATGGCATCGGGATTCTCGCGCCCCTCTGTGGTCGGCACGTTGTGGTCCGGCACGGCAATGGTCTTGTCCGGCGCGCGCACCTTGCGGTTCGCCATGCGCAGCCCTTCAAAGGCCTGCGGGCTCGTCACCTCGTGCACGAGATGCCGGTCGATATAAAGCAGGCAGGTGTCGTCCTCGGCCTCATGTGCCAGGTGGGCATCCCAGATCTTGTCATAAAGTGTCTTGGGGGACATCGGTCCTCTCCCGTCGTGTCAGTGAAATCTCAAAATGGCAGGTATCGGCACCGCCTTATAGGCGTGCCAGAACCGTGCAGGCCGCACCGAAGAAACGCCAGGGCAGGCGCGCACGATCGTCCATGTCGAAAACCCGTATCATCACTGTCAGATACAACCCCGCTCCGAGTCTATCAAGAGCACAACGAAACCGCGGACCGAACCGCCTCTTCTTCTGGCCGTAAATATCCCGGGGGTTCGGTTGAAGCAGCGCTTCAACCCTGGGGGCTGGCCCCCAATCGACCAAACCTGCGCGGCGCAGCCGCCCTTCGGATCACGCCTCAATCCGGCGCCAGCATGTATCCTTCGCCGCGCACCGTCTGCAAATAGCGCGGCTGCTTCGGGTCGGCCTCGATCTTGCGCCGCAACCGAGTGATCTGAACATCCACCGCGCGTTCCTGCGCCTGCCCCTTGTCGCGCCCCAGGTCCTCGACCAGCTTGGTGCGGCTGACCGGCTCGCGCAGGTTCTCGGCAAAGATGCGCATCAGCTGAACCTCGGTTGCCGTCAGCCGGACAAGGTCTTCACCGCGCATCAGTTCCGACCGTTCGATATCGAAACGCACCGGGCCCATGCTCAGAACTTTCGGCGCGATCTGTTCCGGTGCGGGCTCCGGCATCCGCCGCAAGATCGCGTTGATCCGCAACAACAGCTCCTTGGGCTCGAACGGTTTGGGAAGATAGTCGTCCGCACCGGCCTCGAGCCCCGCGATACGCTCGTCGGTCTCACCCTTTGCGGTCAACAATAGAATGGGCGTTTGAATCGTCTCGCGCAACGCCCGTGTCAGCATCACGCCATCCTCGCCGGGCATCATCACGTCCATCACGATCAGGTCGAACTCCAACCCCAACAGAACACGACGCGCGTGGCTGGCATCCCGCGCCACAGATACCAGAAAACCGTTGCGCGCAAGGAACTTGCGCAGAAGATCGCGGATGCGCTCGTCGTCATCGATGATCAGCAGGTGAGGCGCCGGATCGTTCATTTATCTGTCTCCCGGATCGCATGATACTTTCGGCGCATGTCAGGGTCCATCATTGCTTCCAGCACTTGCCGGAACCCCGCGACGGCCTCGGGGCCCGCCTTGCGATACGCGGCCCGCATTCGGGCGCGCTGTGCGTCCGAAAGGGTCTGCTCAAGCGCGCGGCCCTTGTCCGTCAGGGTTAGGTTGCGTTCACGCCGGTCCGATTTGCCCTGCCGGCTTTCCACCAGCCCGTCCTCGACCAATGTGCGCAGTACACGGTTCAGCGACTGCTTGGTCACGCCGAGGATGCCCAGCAGGTTGTTGACCGTGGTACCCGGCCTCCGCGCGATGAAATGCAGCGCGCGGTGATGCGCACGGCCATAGGCCATGGTGGCAAGAATGCGATCCGGGTCCGCAGTGAATCCCCGGTAGGCGAAGAACATCGCCTCGATCCCCTGGCGCAGCTGTTCATCGGTCAGGAACAGCAGGCTTTCGCCGCTATGCACCTCGGCCATCGTTATCCTCCCGTCATACTCGGCGACAAGATAAGTCAGCCTTGTTGACATTCCAAGATCAAACTGGTAGCGAATCGCAGTTTCTGCGCAATTTTATGTCCGCTTCGGACGTTTGACGCGCAACAAATGGAAAAGGTCAGGCTGAGGAGGCGGAAATGGCAGCGTATGATGATCGTGACGGCAAGATCTGGATGGACGGAAAGCTGGTCGAATGGCGGGACGCGAATGTGCATATTCTGACCCACGGCCTGCACTACGCCAGTTCCGTGTTCGAGGGCGAGCGGTGCTACAACGGCAAGATCTTCGAGAGCCGCAAGCATTCGGAACGCCTGCACTTTTCCGCTGGCCAGCTCGATTTCGAAATCCCCTACACGGTGGACGAGATCGAGGCCGCCAAGATGGAAGTCCTTCAGGCCAACGGGTTCGAGAACGCCTATGTCCGCGCAGTCGCATGGCGCGGCGCTGGCGAGGATATGGGAGTCGCGTCGGCCCGCAACCCCGTCCGCCTGGCCATCGCCGCCTGGGAATGGGGCGCCTATTACGGGGATGCCAAGATGAAGGGTGCCAAGCTCGACATTTCCAAGTGGAAGCGGCCCAGCCCCGAAACCATCCCCAGCCACGCCAAGGCGGCCGGTCTTTACATGATCTGCACCCTCAGCAAGCACGCCGCCGAGGCGAAGGGCTGTTCCGATGCGATGATGTTCGATTATCGCGGCTACGTGGCCGAGGCGACGGGCGCCAACATCTTCTTCGTCAAGGATGGCGAGGTGCATACGCCCGATCCCGACTGCTTCCTCAACGGGATCACGCGCCAGACCGTCATCGGGATGCTGAAAGACCGCCAGGTCAAGGTGCACGAGCGCCACATCATGCCCGAGGAGCTGGAAGGCTTCGAGCAGTGCTGGCTGACCGGCACCGCCGCCGAGGTCACGCCCGTGGGCCAGATCGGCGACTACAATTTCGAGGTCGGCGCGCTGACCCGCGACATCGCGGAGAGCTACGAGAAACTGGTGCGGGCGTAAGGCCATGGCTTTCGCCTGCCGCGCCAGGAAATGAGTGTGCGCACCGCGATCGAGGCTGCGAGCCTGCGGGACGGTGCGACACTGTCGTTTCACCATCACCTTCGGAACGGCGACGACCTTATGCGCGAGGTCTTGCAGACCTGCGCCGAAGAGGGCCTGCGCAACCTGCACGTCGCGCCCTCGTCGCTCTTTCCCTGCCATGCGGCCCTGATCCCTTTCGTGAAAGACGGTACCGTTACACGGATCACCACGTCCTACATGAACGGGCCCCTCGCCGAGGCGGTGCAGCGCGGTCTTCTGCCTCATCCGGTCCGTCTGCAAACCCATGGCGGGCGGGCCGAGGCCATCGCCTCAGGCCGACTGAAAATCGACGCGGCGTTCATCGCCACACCCGCGGTGGACACCGAACGCAACCTCGGCGGCGCTGCGGGCCCGAACGCCTGCGGCCCGCTGGGGTACGCCATGGTCGATGCCGCCCATGCCCGTTACGTCACGGCGGTCACCGATCACTATGTCTATGACTTGCCGCGTGTCTGCATCCCGGCCGCGCAGGTCGATCTCGTGGTCACCGTCGACAGCATCGGTGATGCGCAGCAGGTGGCCTCCGGCACGACCGCTCGTGCGCCGTCTGCCAAAGGGCAGGCCATCGCCGACCTGACCGCCCGCCTCATTGCATGCAGCGGCCTTCTGAAAGACGGGTTCAGTTTCCAGACCGGCGCGGGCGCGACATCTCTTGCCGTCGCACGCAGCCTGGCGCCAGTCATGGCCGAACGCGGCGTGGTTGGCGATTTCGCGGCGGGCGGCATCACCGGACCACTGGTGCAAATGCTGCATTCCGGTCTCTTCCGCCGACTGCTCGACGTTCAGGCCTTCGACGGAGCCGCCGTGGCCTCCTATGCCAATGACACCGCGCATTACGCGATGTCCGCGTGGGATTACGCGAGCCCGGCCAATCCCGACAGCGCGGCGTCCCGGCTTGACGTGATGATCCTCGGCGCGGCCGAGGTCGACATGAATTTCAACGTCAACGTCACCTGCGCCAGCGACGGGCGTATCATCGGCGGATCGGGCGGCCATGCCGACACCGCTGCTGGCGCGAAGCTGGCCATCGTGACAACCCCGCTTTGCGCCGGCGGGTTTCCCAAGCTGGTCGAACGGCTGACCTGTCTCACCACGCCGGGCGACACCATTGGCGCCGTGGTCACGGAAGAAGGCATCGCCATCTCCCCCGCCGTCCCAGAGCTAGCGCGGGCCGCGAAGAGCGCCGGGTTGCCTCTGACGTCTCTCGACGACCTGCGCGGCAAGGCCGAAGCACAGGCCACGCAAAGTGCAACGCCCAGGTTCGCTGAACGCATCGTTGCCGAATGCGAAGCGCCGGACGGCACGGTGATCGACCACGTGCGCGCGCTGGACCCTTAAGCAAAAGAAAAGCCGGGCGACGAGGCCCGGCTTTCCGATTGGATAGATTCACGTTCAGCCCGGGCTCAGTCCGCGCAGGCGCTCCGACCGGCGGCGCAACAGCTCCACCGTGGTCAGCAGCAGGATCGAGATTGTCACAAGGATTGTCGCCGCGGCAAGGATCGTCGGCGAGATCTGCTCGCGCAGGCCGGTAAACATCTGCCACGGCAGGGTCTGTTGCTGCGCCGAGCCGACGAACAGCACTACGACCACCTCGTCAAAGGACGTGATGAAGGCGAAAAGCCCGCCCGAGATCACGCCCGGAAGGATGAGCGGCATCTGAACCCGGAAGAACGTCGTGACCGGGTTCGCCCCCATATTGGCCGAGGCCCGTGTCAGCGAGCGGTCGAAGCCTACCAGCGTCGCCGTCACCGTGATGATCACAAACGGCACCCCAAGAGCAGCGTGTGCCAGGATGACTTTCACGTATCCGACGAAGGCCTGGTCCAGTCCCAGGTTCGCCTCCAGCCAGTTGCCCAGCGGTGCATAGAAAAAGAACATGCCGGTGGCCGAGATGATCAGCGGCACGATCATCGGCGAGATCAGGATCGCCATGATCGCCTGCCGTCCGGGCACGTGGCTTTGCGACAGGCCAATGGCCGCCAGGGTGCCGAGGCTGACCGAGATGAACGTGGCGAAGGGCGCAATGATCAGCGAGTTCTTCAGCGGCGTCATCCATTCGTCCGTGCCAAGGAAATCGCGGTAGTGCTTCAACGAATATCCTTCCGCCTGGAAGTTCAGCATTTCCGGCGTAAAGGTAAAGAAGTTCTCGGCATTGAAACTCAGCCACATCACCGGGATCAGCGGCGCGATCAGGAAGAAGAACACGAGCCCGCAGATGAACAGGAAAGTGTTGTGCCACAGCACCTGGCCGGGGGTGTAATAGATCGGCACGTTCTTGCGGTAATCGCCGGTGTCGAGCCAGTACGCGAACCAACTGAGAACCGCGCCGATGATAACGCCGGAAATCGCCGCGCCAAGCCCGCCGGCGACAAATCCCGCGACGGCGAAGGCCGCGATTATACCCCAGCGGGTTTGCGTGCGCTGATGTGACATCTGATGCGCCAGCATCGCGATCCCGGCGCCGATGGCCGCGCCGACAAGCGCGCCAAACCAAGGCTGACCATAGACGTTACCGGCGACAAATCCGAACATCGCGCCCAGAACCGCCGTCAGCGGAAGTGTGAACCCGGTCAGCGGCGGGCGCGGGATGGTGACTGTGTATCCGTCGTCTTGATCAGTCATGACCTAGCCCCCCAACTTGACGTTATCGATGCCCACGATCCTGTCGTAGCACCAGTAAAGCACCAGCACGACGACCAGCAGGATGGTCCCCAGCGCGGCCGCCAGACCCCAGTTCAGCGAGCTGGAAATGTGATAGGCGATCCGGTTCGAGATGAAGACACCGTCGGTGCCGCCCACGATCTCGGGCGTGATGTAATAGCCGATCGACAGGATGAACACGAGGATCGAGCCCGCGCCGATGCCCGGCACAGATTGTGGGAAGTAGACCCGCCAGAAGGCCGTGACATTCGTCGCGCCCAGCGATTTCGCCGCGCGAAGGTAGGACGGCGGGATCGTCTTCATCACCGAGTAGAGCGGCAGGATCATGAACGGCAACAGGATATGCGTCATGGCAATGATCGTGCCCGTCGCGTTATTCATCAATATCAATCGGTTCGCATTATCCACGAAGCCCAGCCAGACGAGGATCTCGTTGATCACCCCCTGTTGCTGCAACAGCACCTTCCACGCGGAGGTCCGCACCAGCAGCGAAGTCCAGAACGGCAGCAGAACGAGGATCATCAGCACGTTCGCCGTGCGCAACGGCAGATTGGCCAGGATCCACGCCACCGGATAGCCCAAGAGGATGCAACTGCCCGTGATGATCAGCGACATGTAAAGCGTGCGCATGAACAAGGTGATGTAGATCTGCTGATTCTCGGGCCGCGCCTCGACCCCTTCGAATCCAAGCTGATAATCGGCTGCGTTCAGGAAATATCCCGACGTGTAGGACGATTTGTAGACGCTAAGCGTCTTCCAGGTTCGCGGATTGCCCCAGCCCTCGTCGATCTCCAGAAACGAGTCCTTGAAATTCAGCTGCGGCTGATCTGCTAGCATCTCCTGCGCCGCAACAAGTTGCTCTGCTCCGAAACCGCTGTAGGACGCCACATCGGCACCGGCCTGCAATTCCTGGATCAGGGCGATCTTGACCGACTCCCAGGGTTCTTCCTCGGCGACGACGTCTTCTTCAGCGATAGCGGTATAGACGGCAAAGCTGGCATATTCATATGCGGTTCGCGGCAGCAACGCGGAAATTTCCGCTCCGGGCAGAAATCCGGTTCCGCCGGTAAAGCTGTCGCCTGTCAGGGTCCGCAAACGCGCCCGGGCGCGGTCCAGCACATCCTGGTCGGAGTTCTCGGCCGTTTCGCCGCCGCGCATCAGATCGAACCAGAATGTCTCATTGTCCCAGGTGTCCTCGGCCAGATCTTCGAGCGCATCGATCTGGTCTTCGCCGATCTCGTCAAGGTCGCGTCCGACCGAGCGAAACTGTGACGACAGGCCGGTTTGTTCGTAATTCAGGCGTGTGCCCAGCTTGGTGTGCTCCTTCGCCTCGGAGGCAAGGAACAGGTCATAGTAGAGCGCCTCATAGACGGGTTCGTCCGGCAGGTCGCTCGCCGTCGGATCCCACTCGGAAATTGCGCTGACGGTTTGCGGCAGGGTATCGGGCACAATCGTGTTGTCGACCGAGCGCAGCAGCATCGAGACGATGGGAACGATGAAGGTTACAAGAACAAAAATCAGCAACGGCGCGATGAGCAGCAGCGCTCGCATCTTCTGGCGGCGCAGTGTGCGCGAAAGGCTTTTCTTTAGCGGTGTGCCGTCTGCAGCCAGAACCGGGCCGCCCTCGTTGCTGTCCGCAATGCGCAGCCCGTCATCGGGTGTGGGTGCCACCTTCCCGGTCGTCGCGTCAGTCACATCGCTCATAAAGTCCCCGTCGGCCGTTTGTTGTTCTGTTTTTTGTCGGTGTGGAAGGGCCGCGGACGGCCCTTCCGGATTTCACTATGCGAACCGCTTATTGTGCCAGCCACGCCTGGAACTTGGCGTCGATGTCGTCGCGGTAGTCAGCCCAGAACTCGTAGTTGTAGAGGAACGTGTTCTTGGCGTTCTCCGGGTCCGTCGGCATGTGCGGCGCCATGTCGATGCCCAGGTCGGCGTGCTGACCCACCAGCGGTGCCGAGGAGGCACGTGCCGGACCGTACGAAATGTACTTGGCCTGGTCGGCCAGACGCTGGGTGTCGGTGGCGAACATGATGAAGTCCATGGCGCGTGCCAGGCGATCCTCGGGCAGGCCTTCGGGGATGATCCAGCCGTCCAGGTCGAAGACCTGCGCGTCCCACATCATGCCGATCGGCTGATCCTGCTCTTCGATCGCGGCAAACAGGCGGCCGTTATAGGTCGAGCCCATGAAGACCTCGCCATCTGCCAGAAGCTGCGGGGTGTCGGCACCGGCGGACCACCAGATCACGTCGTCCTTGATGGTTGCCAGCTTGTCCAGCGCCCGCTGCTGGCCTTCGTCGGTGGCCAGAACGTCGTAGACTTCTTCTTTCGCAACGCCGTCACAAAGCAGCGCCCACTCGACGTTGTTGATCGGGCGCTTCTCCAGCGCACGCTTGCCCGGATAGGTTTCCAGGTCGAACACGTCGCAGATGTCGTTCGGCGCTTCCACGCCTTCCGGCACCATGTCGGTGCGATAGCCGAAGGTGGTCGAGTAGACGATCTGCGGGATGAAGCAGTCACCGACCAGCAGTTCGCCGAAATCTTCCTCTGCCGAGGTGCCATCGGGCGCGGCGGCCAGATGCTCTTCGGGGTCGATTTCCATCGCCAGGCCTTCGTCGCAGAGGCGCAGCGCATCGGCGGCCACCACATCGACAACATCCCAGGTGATGTTCCCGGCCTCGTCCATGGCGCGCAGCTTGGCCACGGCCTCGTTCGAGCTTTCGTCCCAGATCACTTCCAGGCCTTCGTTCATCTCCATGTACGGCTCGGTATAGGCTTTCTGCTGGCTCGCCTGATAGGCGCCGCCCCAGGACACGACGGTCATCGAGTCGGCCATTTCCTGTGCGTGAGCCGACGCGGCAGCAACCGTCAGTGCGGTCGTCGCCATGAGTGTTTTCGTCAGTTTCATGTCATTCTCCCAAAGTACTCCCGTTTACCTTTCGGGCCCCATGTCACGGGAACAACATGCGGACCTCGTTCTATCCGGGCTGGCGCGGTGGCCTGCTCGAATGCCTTTAACTCCTAGTTCGCATCCAGCGCGCGGCAATCCTCGGGCAGCCAGCCGATCTCTATCGTCTCGCCCGGTGTCAGCCGGGTCTGGTCCGGCGCGTTACGCGACTTGATCACGAAATTGTCGTTACCCGCCACGCTCAGACGGGTGCGGAAAATGTCACCCATATAGATGAATTCCAGCACCTCGGCCTTGATCGTATGCGTGCCTTCCTTGAGGCGTTTTTTATCGAATTCCACGCGTTCCGGCCGGATCGAGACGCGCGTGCGCTCGCCGACCTTGCTGACGTTGACCGGCTTGCAGTCGATGATTCCACCATCATCCAACTGCACCTGCGCGAGGCCGCCCTCGATCTCCTTGACGGTGCCTTCCAGCGTGTTGTTCTCACCGATGAACTGCGCGACGAAGCTGTTCTGCGGGCTCTCGTACAGCTCGTCCGGCGGCGCCAGCTGCTGGATGCGGCCATCGTCGAACACCGCGACGCGGTCCGACATGGTGAGCGCTTCGGTCTGGTCGTGGGTCACGTAAACAGTGGTGATGCCCAAGTCGTGTGCCAGCTTGGTGATCTCGAACTGCATGTGCTCGCGCAGTTGTTTGTCGAGCGCGCCCAAAGGCTCGTCCATCAGAACCAGCTCGGGCTCGAACACCAGCGCCCGGGCCAATGCGATCCGCTGTTGTTGACCGCCCGACAACTGCGCCGGGCGGCGTCCGCCGAAGGCACCCATTTGCACCATGTCCAGCGCCCGCTTGACCTTCGTCTCGCGGTCGGACTTGCCGATCTTGCGCACCTCCAGCGGGAAGGACAGGTTCTCGGCCACTGTCATGTGCGGGAAGAGGGCATAGTTCTGGAACACCATGCCGATGCCCCGCTTGTGCGGCGGAATATCGTTGATCGAGACGCCGTCCAGTAGGATTCGCCCGTGCGTGGCCGTCTCGAAACCTGCCAGCATCATCAGACATGTGGTCTTGCCGGATCCCGACGGCCCCAGCATCGTCAGGAACTCGCCCTTGGGCATGGAAAGGTTCAGATCCTTTACGACCAGCGTCTCGCCGTCGTAACTTTTCTGAACGCGATCAAATGCGACGAACGCATCGCTCGCTTGCGATTCGGTCAAGAGTGTCTCCCCATAATATTCTTACTCGCGGTTGCTCCGCGCTCGGCAGGAAATAAAGACAGATTCCGGCAGTGATGCAAGCGATCTCCTTTAAATTCTTCCCCTGAAGGCGAATCGACTGGCTACGCTCATCAAACAGTCACTTTTCCTGCAAGGTGCCAAACATGGACCCATCTTACGCACGAATGCACCAGCGGTTTACCCCAATGACGGCCCAGCATGCGATTTGCTCGGGACAGATTTTTTCGTGCAATCCAGTACGATCGTAGGCAGGCTCGATGCGCCGGAGGCGTTCGGCCCGGCCCGGACAGACGAGGTTCAGTATCCACGATGAAAGACTTGCCCTTTACGCCAGTAGAGTATGATCGCCGTCTCAAGCGGGCCCGTGCCGCGATGGAAGAGCGCGGGCTGGATGCGATCTTCATCACCGACCCGTCGAACCAGAACTGGCTGACCGGATATGACGGTTGGTCCTTCTACGTGCACCAGGGCGCGATCCTGACAATGGACGGGCCGCCGCTGTGGTGGGGGCGGCACATGGATATGCTGGGCGGTCGCAGGACCTGCTGGATGGAGAACGATTTCATCCTCGGGTATGGCGACCATTTCGTGCAGTCGACCGAGCGCCACCCGATGCAGGACCTGGCGGAGGTGCTCAAGCGGTACGGGCTTGAGACCGCGACGATCGGCGTGGAAATGGAGAACTATTACTACTCCGCCAAGGCCCATGCGGTGCTTTGCGAGGAAATGCCGAATGCCAAGATCGTCGACGCCACCTCGCTGGTGAACTGGCAGCGGATCGTCAAGTCGGACGAGGAACTGGTGCTGATCCGCAAGGCCGCCCGAATTTCGGAAAAAGTGATGCGCACCGCCATCGACATGGCCGAGCCGGGGCTGCGCAAGAACGACCTTGTGGCAAGCATCCTGAAGGCCGGCATCGAAGGCGTGGACGATGACTGGGGCGACTATCCGGCGATCATGCCGCTGACGCCTTCGGGCCTTGACGCCACCGCCGCGCACCTGACGTGGAACGGCAACCCGATGCAGCCGGGAGAGGCAACTTTCTTTGAACTTTCAGGGTGTTACCGTCGATATCACGCGCCGCTCTGCCGCACGGTCTTTCTTGGGGGAGAGCCGCCGCAGGTATTCGCGACGCCGAGAAAGCGCAACTGGAAGGCATCCAGGCGGGATTGGAAGCGGCCCGTCCCGGCAACCAGACCCGCGACATTGCGCAGGCGCTGCTGGACGTCCTGGCCAAGTACGAGATCAAGCGCGAGGGGCGCATGGGCTATCCCGTCGGCGTCAGCTATCCGCCCGACTGGGGCGAGCGGACGGCGTCGATCCGGCTGGAGGACGAGACGGTGCTGGAACCCGGCATGGTGTTCCATTTCATGCCCGCGCTGTGGATGGATACCTGGGGGCTGGAAACGACCGAGACGATCCTGATCAACGAGGACGGACCGGCGGAATGCCTGTGCAACATGCCCCGCCAGATGTTCGTCAAGGACTGAGGCGAATCACCTGACCGCGCGGAAGGTTACCGCCTGAAAACCGTGTCGGTATCACGTCGGTATTCAGGTGGTATGCCGTCGGTAAGAGCCGCATCCATCCGATCGTTACGGTGGCGCGCGGTGCTCCCTCGCGCCACGGTATGTCGAACGGCTCAGCTCGCCGCCTTCATCAGACCTTCATCTTTCAGTTGCTTGTGCGCCAGGTCGAGCGCGATGTTCGCGCGTTCGATCAGCGTGTCGATCTCGGGTTTGGTGATGACCAAGGGCGGCGAGATCACCATGCGGTCGCCGACGTGGCGCATGATCAGACCGTTCGAGAAACAATGCTCGCGACAGATCAGGCCCGCCGTGCCGCCATCGGCGGCGAATTTTGCGCGGTTGGCCTTGTCGGGGCTGAGCGCGATGGAGCCCATCAGGCCGCAGATCGCCGCCTCGCCCACCAGCGGGTGATCGGCAAGGGTTTGCCATTTTTCCTTAAGGTAGGGCGCGGTTTCGGTACCGACGCGCGTCACGATGCCTTCCTCGTCAAGGATGCGCAGGTTTTCCAGCGCGACGGCACAGGTCACCGGGTGGCCGGAATAGGTGTAGCCGTGGGCGAATTCGCAGCCGTTGAGCACCTCGGCCACCTCGTCGCTGACCAGCGAGCCACCCAGCGGGGCGTAGCCCGAGCTGACGCCCTTGGCGATGGTCATGACATCGGGCTTGATGTCGAAGGTTTCCGAGCCGAACCAGTTGCCGGTGCGCCCGAAGCCGCAGATCACCTCATCGGCGATCAGCAGGATGTTGTACTTGCGGCAGATGCGCTGGATTTCGGGCCAGTAGGTTTCGGGCGGAACGATCACGCCACCCGCGCCCTGCACCGGCTCGCCGATGAAGGCGGCAACCTTGTCTTCGCCCAGTTCGAGGATCTTTTCCTCAAGCTGGCGGGCGCGCTCAAGCCCGAATTCGGCTGGATCAGTGTCTTTCCCTTCGCCGTACCAATAGGGCTGGTCGATGTGGTGAATGTCGGGAATGGGCATGCCGCCCTGGGCGTGCATCGCGGCCATGCCGCCAAGCGAAGCGCTGCCCATCGAAGAGCCGTGATAGGCGTTCTTGCGGCTGATGATCGCCTTCTTTTCCGGGTGGCCCTTCTGTTCCCAGTAGGTGCGCACGAGGCGGATGTTGGTGTCGTTCGCCTCGGAGCCAGAGGAAGCGAAGAAGACGTGGTTGAGGTCGTGCGGCGTCAGTTGCGCCAGCTTGTCGGCCAGCGCGATGGCTGGCACGTGGGTCGTCTGGAAGAAGGTGTTGTAATAGGGCAATTCCTTCATCTGGCGGGCGGCGGCCTCGGCCAGTTCCTCGCGGCCATAGCCGATATTGACGCACCACAGCCCGGCCATGGCGTCGAGATATTCGTGCCCCTCGCTGTCGGTCAGGGTGACGCCGTTGGCGCGGGTGATGACTCGCGCGCCCTTCTTGTTGAGCGCGTCGCCATGGGTGAAGGGATGCAGGTGGTGTGCAGCGTCCAGCGCCTGAAGCTCGGCGGTGGGCATATGATTCGTGATCGCGGTCATGGTGGTGCCTTTCATGATCGGGGGATCGGACAGGGCGGGCCGGTCCGTTTTCCCCAGGATATGATCAAATTATTCGAAGTCAATCGAATCACGCCGAACCGGCGGACTGCTCCAGCGAAACGCGGACCTGCTCCATTCCCTGGATCACATCTTCGCGGATGGCGCGGGCCGCCCCTTCGGCATCGCGGGCATGCATGGCGTCCAGCATGTCCTTGTGCTTGTCGGGCAGGTTCTGGGTGCCCATGCGTCCGCAGACGACCCGCAGGGAAGGACCGAATCGCAGCCACAGCCCCTCGGCCAGATCAGCAAGAATCGGGGCGTCCGCAATGCTGTAGATATGCGCGTGAAAGGCGTAGTTGCGTTCCAAGTAGGCGCGCAGATCGCCCCGGTCGATCGCTGCGTCAAGATCGCGGTCGAGGGTTGTCAGGTGATCGAGGTCTTCCAGCCCCGCACGCTCGGTCGCCCGTAAAGTAAGGTGCGGGTCAAGCCATTGGCGTGCAAGGATCAGCTCGGAAATGTTGTCGGCGGTCAGCGTTGGCACCACCACGCGGCGGTTGCCGCGAAACTCCAGCGCGCCTTCGGCGGTGAGGCGGCGGATGGCCTCTCGTACCGGGGTCATGCCGGCCCCCAGGCGGTCGGTCAGACCCTGGATCGTGACAGCCTGCCCCGGCGCGAGGTCGCCGAACAGCACCAGCGCGCGCAGTTCGCGATAGATCAGCTCATGCGCCGGAGCGCGGGCCGCCTCCGCGCTGTCCGTGCCGAATTTCTGGGCGTGTCTGCTCATTACATATGCTTTCCGTCGCGGCGATCTCAGCAATCGCCTTGCGAGTTTAGCGGCTGCGTGAAAGCATTACCATATTGCCATACCGGGTTTTGTTTGATCAAATCCTGGCCCAAGATGCGACAAGCATCGAACCAAGGGGAGATACCGAATGACACAGAAGTTTCTGACCATGACCGCCGTTCTGGCGCTGGGCGCGACAAGCGCCATGGCGCAGGAAGTGCGCGTCTACAACTGGTCCGATTATATCGACGAGGACCTGCTGAGCCAGTTCGAGGAAGAGACCGGGCTGGAGCTGGTCTATGACGTGTTCGACAGCAACGAGGTGCTGGAAACCAAGATGCTGGCCGGCGGCTCGGGCTATGATGTGGTGGTGCCGTCGGGCACCTTCCTGCAGCGCCAGATCGCGGCGGGCGCGTTCCAGAAGCTGGACAAGTCGCAGCTGCCCAACCTGGACAACATGTGGGACGTGATCCAAGAGCGGACGGCGAAATACGACCCCGGCAATGAATACGCCATCAACTACATGTGGGGCACCACCGGCATCGGCGTGAACACCGCCAAGGTGGCCGAGGTTCTGGGCGAGGATGCGCCCGTCGACTCGCTGTCGCTGATCTTCGACCCGGCGAACATGGAGAAATTGCAAAGCTGCGGTGTGCATTTCCTGGACGCGCCGACCGAGCTGATCCCCGCCGCGCTGAAATACATCGGCGAGGACCCCGACAGCCACGACCCCGACGTCATCGCCAAGACCGAAGAGGTGCTGATGGGCGTGCGGCCCTACGTGCAGAAGTTCCACAGCTCGGAATACATCAACGCGCTGGCCAATGGCGACATCTGCGTGGCCTTCGGCTGGTCGGGCGACATCCTGCAGGCGCGCGACCGTGCGGCCGAGGCCGACAACGGCGTCGACATCGCCTATAACGCGCCCAGCGAAGGGGCGCTGATGTGGTTCGACATGATGGCGATTCCGGCCGATGCGCCGAACCCCGAAGGGGCGCACACGTTCCTGAACTTCATCATGGATGCCGAGAACATCGCGGCGGCCTCGAACTATGTGTATTACGCCAACGGCAACAAGGCGTCGCAGGAATACCTGATCGAGGACGTCATCGACGACCCGGCGGTCTATCCGAACGAGGAGACGCTCGAGAACCTCTACACCACCACGCCCTATCCGGCGAAGGTGCAGCGGGTGGTGACGCGGCTCTGGACCAAGATCAAGTCCGGCACCTGAACCAAGACACGCCAGGACCCGCGCCGCGTTTGTGCGCGGGTCCATTCCTTTCAAGGGGACAGGAATGCCGGAAACCAAGTTCGCGCCGTGGACCGATCCGAATGAAAAGCCGTTGATCCAGTTCCGGAACGTGACCAAGCGGTTCGGCACGTTCACCGCCATCGACGACCAGTCGTTCGACATCTATGCCAAGGAATTCTTTGCGCTGCTGGGACCGTCGGGCTGTGGCAAGACGACGATGATGCGGATGCTGGCCGGGTTCGAGACGCCGACCGAGGGCACGATCCTGCTGGGCGGGCGCGATATCGCCCCGATCCCGCCGAACAAGCGCGAAGTGAACATGATGTTCCAGTCCTATGCGCTTTTCCCGCACCTGTCGGTGCGCGACAACATCGCCTTCGGCCTGAAACGCGACAAGCTGCCCGCCGACAGGATCGCGGCGCGGGTGGACGAGATGCTGAAACTGACGCGGCTGGAAAAATTCGCCAGCCGCAAGCCGCACCAGATTTCCGGCGGTCAGAGACAGCGCGTGGCGCTGGCGCGGAGCCTTGCCAAGGGGCCGAAGCTGCTGCTGCTCGATGAACCGCTGGGCGCGCTGGATGCCAAGCTGCGGCAGGATACGCAGTTCGAGCTGATGGACATCCAGGAAAAGACCGGCACCACCTTTGTCATCGTCACCCACGACCAGGAAGAGGCGATGACCGTGGCGAGCCGCGTGGCGGTGATGGATGACGGGCGGATCGTTCAGATCGCCACGCCCGACGAAATTTACGAGGCGCCGAATTCGGCCTATGTGGCGGACTTCATCGGGGACGTGACGCTGTTTTCCGGCACCGCGATGAACCGGGCGCCGGAGGCGGAGCCCATTCAGGAGACCGCCGAAGCCGGAACCGAGGCGGCGCCGGGAGAGGCGGAAAACCCCGAAACAGAGACTGTCGAGACACCCAAAGCGGTGACGGATATCGGCGTGCCGGCGGAACCGGAAGCGCCCATTTCCGCCGAACCCGACGCGCCCGAGCCCGCACGTGCCGAGCCAGCACCCGCGGCCGCACCGGCGAAGGCGGCGCAAGGCCCGCAGCCCAACCGCATGGGACTGTGGCTGCATGACAAACTGTGGGCCAAGGTCTTTGGGCCGCGCACCGATATCGTGCGGCAACTGCCGCCGCCGAGCGATGCGGAACGCACTGTGAAGAGCGCAGAAACAGAGCCCGTTTCCGCCGAGTCCACCCGGGCTCCGGGCGGGGGCATCACCATCGACTGGGCCGAGGGGCAGCCGCCGTTGATCGCGCTCGACGGGCCGGAGGTGAAGGATGGCCAGCAGGTTCAATTGGCCCTGCGCCCCGAGAAGGTCGGGATATCCAAGACGAAACCGGATGCGGTCAATGCGTTGAAAGGCAAGGTGATCGACATCGCCTACCTCGGCAACCTGTCGACCTATCACGTCGAGCTGGAAAACGGCATGATGATCAAGGCGCAGCTGGCGAACACCCGGCGCATCTCGCGCCGGGACATAACCTGGGAGGATGAAGTCTGGGTGAGTTGGACGGGAACAGCCGGGGTGGTTCTGACATCATGATGCGCCGCGTCGTCCTGATCCTCGTGCCGTACCTGTGGCTGCTGGCGCTGTTCCTGGTGCCGTTCGCCATCGTGCTGAAGATCAGTCTCAGCGACATCGAGCTGTCAATCCCGCCCTATACGCCGCAGCTGGACCTGTCCGAGGGCTGGGAGGGGATCAAGACGTTCTTCGCCGGGCTCGATTTTGAAAACTTCGTATTCCTGACCGAGGACGATCTTTACTGGAAATCCTACCTGTCGTCGCTGCAGATCGCCGTGATCTCGACCATCCTGACGCTGCTGGTGGGCTATCCGATCGCCTATGCCATGGCGCGCGCGCCGAACCACTGGCGTCTGACGCTGCTTATGCTGGTGATCCTGCCGTTCTGGACCAGCTTTCTGATCCGGGTCTACTCGTGGATGGGGATCCTGTCGACAGAGGGGTATCTGAACCAACTTCTGCTGGGTTTGGGTCTGATTTCGTCACCGCTGACGATCCTGAACACCAATATCGCGGTCTATATAGGGATCGTTTACACCTACCTGCCCTTCATGATCCTGCCGATCTATTCGACGCTGGAGCGGATGGATGACAGCCTGCTGGAAGCCGCAGAAGACCTGGGCTGTTCGCGGCTGACGGCCTTCTGGCTGGTGACGCTGCCGTTGTCGAAAAACGGCATCATCGCAGGCTGCTTCCTGGTCTTCATCCCGGTGGTGGGCGAGTTCGTGATTCCATCCCTGCTGGGCGGGTCGCAGACACTGATGATCGGCAAGGTGCTGTTCGAGGAGTTCTTCAACAACCGCGACTGGCCGGTGGCAAGTGCGGTGGCGGTGATCCTGCTGTTGATCCTGATCATTCCGATCGTGCTGTTCCAGCGCAACGAGCAGAAGCAGCGGGAGGCGGAAGGATGAGCGGCAGCAAAACTCTTGCGAAGAGTTTTGCCAAAAGCTTTCTCAAAGCTTTTGGCGCTCCGGCGTGGAGGGCTGTGCGATGAGACGGCTATCGTGGTTCAACACGACCTCCCTGACGCTGGGCTTCGCGTTTCTCTATCTGCCGATGATCATCCTGGTGATCTACAGCTTCAATGCGTCGCAGCTGGTTACCGTCTGGGCCGGGTTCTCGACCAGATGGTACGGGGAGCTGTTGCAGAACGAGGCGTTTCTGGATGCCGCGTGGGTTACGTTGCAGGTGGCGGTGGTCAGTTCCACCATCGCGACGGTGCTGGGCACGATGGCCGCCTACGTATTGGTGCGCGCCGGGCGGTTCTGGGGGCGGACGCTGTTTTCGGGAATGATATATGCGCCGCTGGTGATGCCCGAGGTAATCACCGGCCTGTCGCTGCTCTTGCTCTTCATCGGGATCGGGCTGGACCGGGGGGTGCTGACGATCATCCTGGCGCATACGACCTTTTCGATGTGCTTCGTGTCCGTCGTTGTCTCCTCGCGGCTGGTCAGCTTTGACAGGTCGCTGGAAGAGGCGGCACTGGACCTGGGATGTTCGCCGTTCCAGGCATTTCGCCTGGTCACCCTGCCGATCATCGCGCCGGCGGTGATTTCCGGCTGGCTGCTGGCCTTTACTCTGTCGCTGGATGACCTCGTGATCGCCAGCTTTACCGCGGGGCCGTCGGCCACGACGCTGCCGATCAAGATATGGTCGTCGATCCGCCTTGGCGTCAGCCCCGAGATCAACGCGTTGTCGACGATCCTGATCGGTATCGTGGCGGTGGGGGTTATCACCGCATCGCTGGTGTCAAAGCGCCAGCTGATGCGACAGGATGCGGATGAAAAGGCCGCGGTCCGGGCCGAGGCATGACCAAGCTCAAGCGAATCTGGGAAGACGGGGCCTATGGCGCCGCGCCGGTGGCCGATTTCTGGTGGACGGATACCGTGCCGCCGGGCGACTGGCCGGCGCTGGAGGGTGACACGACCACCGATGTGGCGATCATCGGCGGCGGTTTCACCGGGCTGAACGCGGCGCTGGCGCTGGCCGAGGCGGGAATCGGCGTCACGGTACTGGAGGCGCGGCATCCCTTCTGGGGTGCCTCGGGGCGCAATGGCGGGTTCTGTTGCCTGGGCGGGGCCAAGGCCAGCCATGCCGAGATAAAGGCGAAGTTCGGCGAGGCCGAGGCGCGCGCCTTTGCCCGGGCCGAGATGGCGGCGGTGGAGCATGTGGGCGGTTTGATCGACCGTTTCGGGCTGGACGTGGAGCGCCATTCGGAGGGTGAGACGCAACTGGCGCACCGTCCGGGCGATTTTGACGCGATGCGCGAAAATGTCGGTGCGACGCAGGAGCTTTACGGCGTGACGCCGATGTTGACGCCGCCGGAGGAGTTGGCGCAGGCCGGGCTGAAAGGCCCGTTCCACGGCGCCTGCACCATGCCGATCGGCTTTGCCCTGAACCCGCGGAAATACGCGCTTGGGCTTTGCCGGGCGGCCGAGGCGGCGGGGGCCGTGGTGCATGGGCAGAGTGCCGTCACGCGGATCGAGAGCCTGGTCGATGGGCGCTATCGGCTACACACGGATAAAGGCTCTGTTACGGCCGAAAACTTCATTGTCGCGACGAACGGCTATAGCTCTGACAACCTGCCGGACTGGATGGGCGCGCGGTACCTGCCGACGCAATCGAGCGTGATCGTAACGCGCCCGATGAGCGATGACGAGCTGGCCGCCCAAGGCTGGACCAGCCGACAGATGTGTTACGACACGCGGCACCTGTTGCACTATTTCCGGCTTATGCCGGACAACCGGATGCTGATGGGGATGCGCGGCGGGCTGCGGCATTCACCTGGCACCGAGGCGCAGATCAGGGCGATGATTCGCGCCGATTTCGAGAAGATGTTCCCGGCCTGGGCGCATGTGGAAACGCCGCATTACTGGTCGGGCTTCGTCTGCGTGACGCGCGATCTGGTGCCTTATGCCGGTCCGATCCCGGAGATGCCGGGCGGGTTCGCGGCGTTCGGCTATCACGGCAACGGCGTGTCGATGGGCAGCTATGCGGGCAGTCTGCTGGCCGATCTGGTGCTAGGCGAGACGCCCGACAGGCCCTACCCCGCGCCACTGCGGCACAAGCCGCGAAAGTTCCCGCTGGGCCGGTTCCGCCGGATGCTGATGCGGCCGGCCTACCTGCATTACGCGTGGCTTGATCGCTAGCCCTGTGGCGTCTTTGCCGCCTTGGCCTTGCCGCGCTGGATTCCAAGCTGACGTTCGCGCAGGATGATGATGATCCCCGCCAGCACGATCAGCGCGGCGCCGGCCAGCATCTGCGTGGTCGGCACCTCGTCGAAGATGACGTAGCCGATGGCGATGGCAAAGAGCATCGAGGCATAGTCGAAGGGCGCGATGACGCTGGCATCGGCAAAGCGGTAGGCCGAGGTCAGGAAGATTTGCGCAAGCCCGCCGATCAGGCCGGCAAGAACGAGGTAGACAGTCTCTGTTCCGCCCGGAATGACCCATCCGAAGGGCAGAGTCAGCAGCGACAGCAGCGTCGAGGTGAGCGAGAAATAGAACACGATCGCGCTGGTCTGTTCGGTCTGGACCAGTTTGCGGATATAGATCTGCGCCAAGGCGGCGCAGACCGCGCCCAAAAGGACCAGTACCGCACCCACGGCCTGTGCGGTTTCCACGGTGGCCCCGCCAAAGGTGGTCAGGCGCGGGGTCAGGACCACCAGGACTCCGACAAGGCCCAGCGCCACGGCCCCAAGGCGGAAGATGCCGACTTTCTCATCCAGGAACATCGCCGCGAAGACCACCACCAGAAGCGGGGCGGCATAGCCCAGCGCCGTCACCTCGGGGAGAGGCAGAAGGCCGAGACCGGCGAACATCAGGCCCATTGCCGTGGTGCCGACGAAGCCGCGCCAGAAATGGCCCATGCGCGATTTCACGCGAAGGCCGGTCGACATTTCGCCGCGGATCGCGAGCCAGGCGAGGATCACCGGGATTGCGAAGAAAGAGCGGAAGAAAACCGCCTGCCCGGGTGGAACAGTGTCTGATGCGGCCTTGATCAGGGCGGACATGACGATGAACAGAGTCACCGCGACAAGTTTTAGGGCAATACCTTTGAGAGGTTTCATGGAGCGTCTCCGTCACCCTGAATTGGCCCAAAGCTGCGGCAAAATCAATCGCCGCGCACGCAAGGCCGCCATGCGGGATTGATCCGGGCTGGGCGATGGCGCGTATCGCCCTATAATCACGGAGTATGATGATGCGCTTTCTTTTCGGGCTTCTGGCCACGGTTTTTGCCCTTCCCGCGCTTGCGCTGGACCTGCAATCCACCTTCACCAATATCGACGGCGGTACGCACCGCCTGGCGGATTGGCAGGGACAGCCTGTGTTGGTGGTCAACACCGCGTCGATGTGCGGGTTCACCGGGCAATATTCGGATTTGCAGACGCTGTATGACACGTATCGCGACCGCGGACTGGTGGTGCTGGCGGTGCCGTCAGGCGATTTCAACCAGGAATTGGCGAGCGAGGACGAGGTCAAGGATTTCTGCGAAGTGAACTATGACCTGACGCTGCCGATGACCGGCATCACCAACGTGCGGGGCGCGGCCGCTCACCCGTTCTATCGCTCGGTCGCAGAGGAGGCCGGGTTCACGCCAGCGTGGAATTTCAACAAGATCCTGCTGAGCCCCGAGGGCGAGGTCGTTGCGACCTACGGCTCGCCCGTCAAGCCGATGTCGTCCGCGATCACCGGCGAGATCGAGAAGCTGCTGGCGCGGACGGGCGGCTGATCGGCGTGGTCGCGTCGGCCTCCTTGCTGGGGGCAATGTTGTAGAGCTTGCGGTAGGCGCGGGAAAAATGCGTGGGGCTGGTAAAGCCGCATAGCACGCTGATCTCGGTGATGCTCATCTCGGTCTGCCGTAGCAGGTTTCGAGCCTTTTCCAGCCGAATTTCCAGGTAATAACGGCTGGGCGAGGTGTTGAGGAACGCCATGTAGAGGCGTTCGAGCTGGCGCACCGAGACGCCGACCATCGCCGCCAGTTCGCTGAGCTTCAGCGGATCCTCGATATTGCCGCGCATTATCTCGATCGCCTGCGTCAGGCGGCGGTTTCCGCGCCCGACGCGGGCAGGCAGCGACAGGCGCTGAGACTGGCTGTGGTCGCGCGGAGCGGTATAGACCATCTGTTCGGCCACGTATTCCATAAGCTTCAGCCCGTAATCCTCGCCAATGAGGTGCAGCATCAGGTCCATCGAGGAGGCACCGCCAGCACAGGAAAAGACCCGGCCGTCGACCGAATAGATCGTGTCCTGCACCGTGACCTGAGGCAGCGCCTCGGTCAGGGCATCGACATATTCCCAGTGCGTGCTGACCCGGCGGCCCGCGATCAGGCCCGCAAGTGCGAGCGTGTAGGCGCCGCTGGAAAGCGAGCCGAAACTGATGCCTTTGCGCGTTTCGCGGCGCAACCAGGCCAGCACATCCTTGGTGCTGCCCGCGGCGGCGGCGTGACCGGCGCAGACCACCAGCGTATCGTCGCGGCGCAACTGTTCCAGCGCGCCGTCGACGGCGACTGTCACGCCGTTCCAGGCCTCGGCCGGGGCGCCGTCGGCGCTCAGCAGGCGCCATTCATAATAGCTGCGGTTGCTGGAGTGCCGGTTCGCCAGGCTCAGCGATTCCAGCGCGCAGGTGAAGCCCAGCATCGAGAAGCCCGGAATCAGCAGGAAGACATAGCGTTTCGGCGGCTGGGTTCTGTCGCGCATCAGATGGTCTCTGGCTGTGGGTCACGAAAGGCGTGTCTGCGGGATGCATGATCGGGCTTCCCTCAACCATTCCGGCCCTGCCTGTCGCGCGTGTTTTCGGCGCGAAGCTGTCCGCAGGCGACATGAATTGACCCAATCCGTCAGATTCGTGTCGTTGGCCGGTTCATGGCTTCAGGACTCGCCCCAGTCCATCACCACCTTGCCGGAATTGCCCGAGATCATCGCGGCGAACCCTTCCTCGAAGTCGTCGATGCCGATCCGGTGCGTGATCAGGCCGGAGACGTCCAGCCCCGACTGCACCAGCGCGATCATCTTGTACCACGTCTCGTACATTTCGCGGCCATAGATGCCCTTGATATGGAGCATCTTGAAGATGACCGTGTTCCAGTCGACCGGAAACTCGGTGGGGGCGATGCCCAGCAGGGCGACCTTGCCGCCATTGTTCATGCGCGCGATCATCTGCTGCATGGCCGCCGAGGCGCCCGACATTTCCAGCCCCACGTCGAAGCCTTCGGTCATGCCGATCTCGTCCATCACCTCGCGCAGTTCTTTGCGGCTGACATCCACGACGTGCTGCACGCCCATCTCTCGGGCGAGGTTCAGGCGATAGGGATTGATATCGGTGATCACGGTCTTGCGCGCGCCGACCTTCTGCGCGACCAGCGCGCCCATGATGCCGATCGGGCCGGCGCCGGTGACCAGAACGTCCTCGCCCACGAGGTCGAAGGACAGGGCCGTGTGCACGGCATTGCCGAACGGGTCGAAGATGGCGGCGATCTCGTCGGGGATATCCTCGGGAATCGGCACGACGTTGGACTCGGGGATGCAGAGATATTCGGCAAAGCTGCCGGGGCGGTGGACGCCGACGCCTTTGGTGTTGCGGCAGAGGTGCCCGCGCCCGGCGCGGCAGTTGCGGCAGGCGCCGCATACGATGTGCCCCTCACCGCTGACCCGCTGGCCGATCTGGTATTTCAGCGCGGCGGGGCCCATGTCGACGATCTCGCCCACGAATTCGTGGCCCACGACCATCGGCACGGGCACGGTCTTGGCGCTGAATTCGTCCCATTTCCAGATATGCACGTCAGTGCCGCAGATGGCCGATTTCTTCACCTTGATCAGCACGTCGCTCGGCCCCGGTTCGGGGACCGGGACATGGTCCATCCACAGCCCCGGTTCGGGTTTGGACTTCACGAGGGCTTTCATCTGGTTCTGCATGGTCTAGTCCCACAAATCGGTGCTGAGGTATTTGAGGCCGCTGTCGCACATCACGATGGCGATCGTGCCGCCCTGTTCGAGCCCGCCCAGCAGCTGGATCGCCCCGGCGAGGTTGGCCCCGGTGGAATAGCCGGCGAATATGCCTTCGGTACGGGCCAGGAGACGGGCGGCCTCGGCGGCGTCACGACCGGAAACAGTGACTGTTCCGGCCAGATCAGCGGTTTTCAGGTGCGTGAGGTCCGGCATGGAATAGCCGCCTCCCTGGATCGGATGATCGGGTTTGTCGGGGTCGATCCCGTAACAGCGCACGCCTTTTGGTCCAAGATAAGCCGTTACCCCGGCCAGCGTGCCGCCGGAGCCGATGAAGTCGCAAAAGGCGGTGACCGTGCCGCCCGACTGCGCCCAGATCTCTGGCCCGGTGCCCGTCTTGTGCGCCAGGGGTTGCCGGCCCGTTCGAACTGGTCGGCGCGGTAGGCGTCCCGTTCTGCCGTGATCTCCTGCGCGGCGGCGTCGACCAGCGCGAGGTCCGCGCCGGACACCTCTCCCTTGCGGCTGCCTTGCGCCTGCGGGACGAGGATCACCTCCGCCCCCAAGGCGCGCATCATCCGGGCGCGTTCCTCGGAATTGCCCTCGCTCATCACCGCGACGAACGGATGCCCCAGCACGCCGCAGACAATGGCCAGCCCCGTGCCCATGTTGCCCGAGGTCAATTCCACCACGGTCTGGCCCGGCGCGAGGTCGCCCATGGCGCGCGCGCCTTCGACGATCGCCCGTGCCGCGCGGTCCTTCTTGGAAAAGCCCGGCATCAGGTAATCGAGCTTGGCGAGGATGCGGCCATCGAGGTGCAATGTGTCTCTGATACGGCTCAATTCGACCAAGGGCGTCTCTTCCATGGCCTCGATGACGGAGGGCAGGACGGTCATGAAATGACCTCCAGTTCGCGGCCCACGGCCTCGAACGCGTCGATGGCGCGGTCCAGCATGGGCCGCGTCAGGGCGGCGCTCATCTGGGTGCGGATGCGGTCCTGTTCGCGCGGCACGACCGGAAAGCTGAAGGCGGTGACATAGACGCCGCGCTCGTTCAGGCGCCTGGCCATTTCTTGCGCCAGCTTCGGGTCGCGCAGCATGACGGGGATGATCGCGTGCTGACCGGGCAGCAATTCGAAGCCCAGCTGGCCCATACGCTCGCGGAAATAGGCGGCGTTGTCCCACAACCGACCGCGCAGATCGTCGCCGCGTTCCCCCAGCAGGTCGAAGACGCGCAAGGAGGCGGCGGCGATCACCGGGGCAAGCGTGTTGGAAAACAGGTAAGGCCGCGAGCGCTGGCGCAGCCAGTCCACTACCGGCGCGCTTGCAGCCGTGTACCCGCCCGAGGCACCGCCCATCGCCTTGCCCAGCGTGCCGGTCAGGATATCGACCCGCCCCATGACGCCGCAATGCTCATGACTGCCGCGCCCGGTGGCGCCAAGAAAGCCGGTGGCGTGGCAATCGTCGACCATGACCATCGCGTCGTACCGCTCGGCCAGGTCGCAGATCTGGTCCAGCCTGGCGATATAGCCGTCCATGCTGAACACGCCATCTGTGGCAATCAGGCGGTGGCGCGCGCCCGTCGCCTCTTTCAGGCAGCGTTCCAAGTCGGCCATGTCGCTGTTAGCATAGCGATAGCGCTGCGCCTTGCACAGGCGGACGCCGTCAATGATGCTGGCATGGTTTAGCGCATCCGAAATGATGGCGTCCTCGGGGCCCAGAATCGTCTCGAACAAACCTGCATTCGCGTCGAACGCGGCGGCGTAAAGGATGCTGTCCTCTGTCCCCAAAAACCCCGCGATCCGCGCCTCCAGCGCCTTGTGCTCTTCCTGCGTGCCGCAGATGAACCGCACGCTGGCCATGCCGAACCCGTAACGGACGAGCGCATCGTGGGCGGCGGCAATCACCTCGGGATCGTCGGCAAGGCCGAGGTAGTTGTTGGCACAGAGGTTCACCACCTCGTGCCCGCCTTCCAGCGTCACCTCGCCGGCCTGCATCGAGGTGATCACCCGCTCGGTCTTATACAGCCCGTCGTCGCGCAACCCGTCGAGGCGCCCGGCAATATCCGCGTCAAATTTCTCGGCCGCCCGCATGGTACGCTCCCCCTCGCTTTCATCGTTCCTCAAATACTCAATGTAGCATCCGCCGATCACAAGCGCAGCCGTCAGATGTGTGACCCGGTCACGTGGCGATGCGCGGTCGGCCGCTGACCTCCACCGTGATGGTGGCCTCGAGGAACACCTCGCGCGCTTCGGCTTGCGCGGTCCTGATATCGCGGGTCATGCCGGTTTGAAGATGCTCGGCGCCAGCGGCGAGGGCTGTCTGACGTGCATCGGATTTCAACACGTCTATCAACCGCTCCATGGCTTTGTCGGACTCGAAAAAATCTTCCGGCCCGGTTTCCAGATGCACGCGAAAGCGGCCCTCGGCGGGGCTGGTGATGGTGCCCTGCCGCCGGATCGTGACCCGCCCGACCACCGCCCCGATGGCATTGGCGACCCCGGCATGTTCGGGCAGGATCATGTCGCAGCCAAGGCGCACGCCCACCGCCGGATAATAGCTGCCGGCCGAGGCGCCAAGCCCGATCACCGGCACGTTCAGCCCGCTGTCGAGCCGCACGAGGCCGCGATGCCGGTCCAGCCCTTTCTGCATCAGGACATGCCGCGCCAGTTGCGCCGGAGGCAGGCCGAAGTCGTGGTCATCCTCCGCAAAAGCAGTCTCTAGCAAGGCCAAACTTGTCTGTTGGGTCAGTTGATCGACGATCATCTGCGCCATCGTCTGAGGCTCGGGGCACAGGCGCATGCCGTTGCCGGTGCGCTTGCGCCCGACCAGTTGCACGGCCTTGCGCGCGGCCCCGGCATCCCAAGCATCGAGCCGCCCCAGCACGTGACTGGCATCCGAAGGCGTAACGCCCGCGACCTGCACCAGACCCCGCACCACCAGTCGCCGCAACGCCGCGCCGTCCATCCGGTTGCGCAGGACCGCGCCCAGCGGCTGGACCCCGGTGCCGATCCGCTCCAGCAGAGCGGCCTCTTTCGGCCCCAGTCCGTCGGCCTCGATCCCCGGCACGATGCGGATGAAGCGCCCGTCATGTTCGCCCGGCGTGTCGTTGCGCAGCTGGTCGTCCAGCACGGCATGCAGGGCTGCGGGGTCTTCCAATGCGATCAGGCTGACCGGGACCACACGGCGCGGGCCCAACGTGACGCCACCGACCAGCCCTTCGTCGATGACGTGCACCTCGCTGTCGCCGCCCAGGCCGGTGGTGCGCATCGCGACCGCCTCGACCATGGTGCGCCAGGGGCCGACCTGCGCGCCCGCCGGGTCGATCATGGGACGGCCATCGCGCAGCACCGCCACGTCCGTGGTCGTGCCGCCGATGTCCGACACCAACGCCTCGGTAGCGCCGGTCATCCAGCGCGCGCCGACGATGCTGGCCGCCGGACCGCTGAGGATGGTCTCGATGGGCCGCTCCCGCGCCTGCGCGCTGGAGATCAAGGCACCGTCGCCGCGCACCACCATCAGCGGCGCGTCGATGCCGAAGCGGATGAGCGTGGCTTCGGCCTTTTCGATCAGCCGCGCGATCATGCCGATCAACCGCGCGTTCAAGAGCGCGGTCAGCGCCCGCTTGGGCCCATTCAGCTTGGCCGACAGGTGATGCGAGCAGCTGACCGGCTTGGCGGTCGCGGCGCGGATCATCTCGGCCACGCGCAGCTCGTGGCTGGGGTTGCGTGTGGCGAACTGGCTGGCGACGGCAAAGGCAGACACGCCGAATTCAGTGTCTAACCATGCGGAAAGCGCGCCTTCATCCAATGCTGCCGCCTCACTGCCCGCGTGATTGTGCCCGCCACTGAGCACGAGCGCCGGGTCCCCGGCCAGCGCCTCGGTCAGGCCGTGCGTGTCGAGGTCACGCTCACGAAACCCGATATAGACCAGCGCGACCCGCCCGCCCTGCCCCTCGACCAGCGCGTTGGTGGCCAGCGTGGTGGAGAGCGATGCAAGCCCGATCTGATCGGGCGTCACGCCGCTTTGACTCAGCACCGCCTCGGTCGCGTTGCCGATGCCGATGGACAAGTCCTGCCGCGTGGTCAGGGCCTTGGCGCTGGCGATCACTTCGCGCTCGTCGCGCACAAGAACGGCGTCGGTATAGGTGCCGCCGGTATCCACGCCCAGAAGTATCGCCATAATGGTCCCTCTCGTTCGGGGTTCGGTTTACGCCAAACCGCGGGCTAATCGCGCCCGTTTGCGGCATCCGCGAGCCGCTTTACCGCCCATCGCGCCGCATCTGCCACGGTTGGGTCGGGATCGTCGCACAAATCCTGCGCCACCGGCGTCAGACCGGTACGGCCCGAGTTGCCGATGGCATAAAGCACGTTGCGCACGAAACGGTCCCGCCCGATGCGCTTGATCGGACTGCCGGAAAACCGCGCCCGAAATCCGGCATCGTCCAGTTGCGCCAGCTCTGCCAACGGCGGCGCGACGAGATCGTCGCGCGCGTGATAGCGCAGCTCGGTCGCTTCGACCGCGAACTTGTTCCAAGGGCAGACCGCAAGGCAATCGTCGCAGCCATAGATCCGGTTGCCCATCTTTTCGCGCAACTCCTCGTCGACGGGGCCCTTGTGTTCGATCGTCAGGTAGGAAATGCAGCGCCGCGCATCCAGCTGGTAGGGTGCCGGAAAGGCATCTGTCGGGCAGACATCCAGACAGGCGCGGCAGCTGCCACAATGGTCATTTTCTGCCGGATCAGCGTCGATTTCAAGCGTGGTGAAAACCGACCCGATGAAGAACCAGCTGCCCATGTCGCGGCTCACGAGATTGGTGTGCTTGCCCTGCCAGCCCAGCCCTGCCGCCTCGCCCAGCGGTTTCTCGGGCACCGGGGCGGTATCGACGAACACCTTCACCTCGCCGCCCGCCTCCGCGATCAGCCAGCGCGCCAGCCGCTTCAGCCGCTTCTTCACCACATCGTGGTAGTCGCGGTTGCGGGCATAAACCGAAACAGTGCCCACCTCGGGGTCAGCCAGCGTCGCCATCGGGTCGGTGTCGGGCATATAGCTTTCGCCCAGCATGATCACCGATCGCGCCTCTGGCCACAGAACATCGGGCGCGCCGCGCCAATCCGCCCGGTCGGCGAGCCAGCCCATCTGCCCGTGATACCCCTTTTCCAGAAACGCGGCCAACCGCTCGGCCACCTGCGGCACGTCGCCGGGCCGGCACACCCGGCAGAGGTCGAACCCTTCGGCCAAAGCCTGCGCAACCAGTCTCTGTTTCAGCCCATCCATGGCTCTTCTTCTGGCCAAAAATATCCTGGGGTGAGGCCGTAGGCCGAGGGGCAAAGCCCCTCAGAAATCAAGATTGGCATATTGCGACGGCGGCGGGAAACCCGGCACCTGGTCGGCCAGGATGCTGCGGAAGGCCGGGCGCGACTTGATCTTGGCGTACCAGTCCTTGACCACGTCCGAGCGGTTCCAGTCCACATCCGAGATATAGTCAAGGCTCGACAGGTGCGCGGCCGCGGCAAAATCTGCCAAAGTCATCACGTCGCCCGCCAGCCAGCGGCGCCGGTCCAGCAGCCATGCCATGTAATCCAGGTGAAACTTGATCGCCTTGGCGCCCGCCTTGACATTGGTGCTGTCGGGAAAGCCTTTGCCCATGACCTTCTTGTTCACCCGCTCGTAGAGCAGTTTCGACGACACCTCGTGGTGGAACTTGTCGTCGAACCACGCCACCAGCCGCCGCACCTCGTAGCGCCCTTCATGCGCCTTGGGCAGCAGGGCGGGTTCGGGGTACTTGTCTTCGAGGTACTCGCAGATCGGCGTGCTTTCCGACAGGGTCATGCCATCAAGGCGCAGCACGGGCACCTTGCCCGCCGGGTTGCGGCGCAGGAAATCGGGATCGGCCTCCCAGTAGCGTTCCTCGATCAACTCGCACTCGATCCGCTTTTCGGCCAGGCAGAGCCGCACCTTCCGGCAGAACGGGGAAAGGGGAACGTGGTACAGCTTGGCCATCATGACTCCGGGCGGCTTGCGAGAATCTGTTCTTCCATGCCCTCAAACCGCGTCCATTTCAATCCTCGAAACACGACGCGCGCCCGTCGCGGCGAATCGTGGCCGCCCCGTCCATGATGCCGGCGGCGCGCTTGCGGGTGGCATCGCTGGGCTGAGAGGCGGAGCGCTCCTTGGGATTCGGCAGGATGGCCGCCAGCCGGGCGGCCTGCACATCGCTCAGCGCGGCGGGGGCGACGCCGAAATAGTGGCGTGCGGCGGCGTCGATGCCGAAAATCCCCTCGTCGAACTCGGCGACGTTGAGGTAGACCTCGATGATCCGCCGTTTCGACCAGAACAACTCGACCACTGGGGTCAGGGCCGCTTCGAGCGCCTTGCGGGTCCAGCTGCGCCCGTGCCAGAGATAGACGTTCTTGACCACCTGCTGGCTGAGGGTCGAGGCGCCGCGACCGCTGCCGTCTTCCAGCGCATCGCGGATGGCGTTCATGTCAAAGCCCCAGTGCAGACAGTAATTGGCGTCTTCGGCCGCCACCAGCGACCGCGCCATGACCGGCGCCACATCACCGAGCGGCACCCACTGGTGCCGGATCTCGCCCAGGCGGTGGGCTTCCTGCTTCATGTAGAGCGTGTCCGGCGGGGCCCACCAGCGATGCGCCAGGACCGTGCCACAGACGATCACGACGACGATCAGGAAGACGCGCACGACCCAGTTGCGCGCCCACACCACGGGGGCCGCGATCCGATCCATCACCGAAGGTCTGGATTTTCTGCTGCTCTGTTTCCTGGCCATCGCTGCCCGCAATAGTGCAAACCGGGGTCCGATGGTCAATCGGCTCGTTCTTCTGACGCGAAGCATCTCGGCCGAGGGCAGGTCGAGTCCGCCCTCGGCAAGATCTCGATCCAGACCCTATTCCGCCGGAACGGCGCTTTCTTCGATGCCGATCGGGTGCTCCAGCTTGCCCAGCATTTCCTTGGGGCAGACCTGGACGAACTTGTCTTTCTCGGCCTCCCAGTATTGCAGGATCTCGCTGGCCTTGACGCTGCCGGTCTCATCGACGTGGCGTTCGATCAGGCCTTTCAGCTCGCTCAGCCAGTGGATCTCGGTCACCGGGCAAGTCACCACGGATTCCCGGTTGATCAGCTTGTCGGTGGCGCCTTCGGGATCATAGAGGAAGGCCATGCCGCCGGTCATGCCCGCGGCAAAGTTCGCTCCGACCGAGCCGAGGATCACGGCGATACCACCGGTCGTGTATTCGCAGCCGTTGCTGCCGCAGCCCTCGATCACCACCTTGGCGCCGGAGTTGCGTACGGCGAAGCGTTCGCCCGCCCGGCCGGCGGCAAAGAGGTATCCTTCGGTCGCACCGTAAAGCACGGTGTTGCCGATGATGGTGTTATCGGCCGCCTCCAGCGGGCTGACCATGGGGGGGCGCACCACGATGGTGCCGCCCGACAGGCCCTTGCCGACATAGTCGTTGGCATCGCCCGACACCTCGATCTTGAGCCCCGGTGCCGCGAAGGCACCCAGGGACTGACCCGCGCTGCCGGTCAGCTTGACGGTCAGGTGATCGGGTTGCAGCGCGTTGCGCATGCCGAAGTTGCGAACGATATGGCTGCTGACGCGGGTGCCCACGGTGCGGTGCGTGTTCTGCACCGCATAGTGAAGCTGCATCTTCTCGCCATCGTTGAGGAACCGCGCGGCGTCGCGCACGATCTCGGCGTCCAGCGTATCGGGTACCTCGTTGCGCGGCTTGTTGCGGTCATAGGTGATGTGCTGGGCGCCATCGACGGTGATCAGCATCGGGTTGAGGTCAAGGTCATCAAGGTGCGCCGATCCACGGCTGACCTGGGTCAGCAGGTCGGCACGTCCGATCACGTCATCGAGGCTGCGTGCGCCGATGCTGGCCAGCACCTCGCGCACTTCCTGGGCGTAGAAGGTGATCAGGTTCACCACCTTGTCGGCATTGCCGGTGAACTTCTCGCGCAGCGATTCGTCTTGGGTGCACACGCCCACGGGGCAGGTGTTGGACTGGCATTGGCGCACCATGATGCAGCCCATCGCGATCAGGGCGGCGGTGCCGATGCCGTATTCCTCGGCCCCCATCATCGCGGCCATGACGATGTCACGCCCGGTGCGCAGGCCGCCATCGGTCCGCAGGGTGATGCGGTCGCGCAGGTTGTTCATCGACAGAACCTGGTGCGCCTCGGTTAGGCCCATTTCCCAGGGCAGGCCGGCATATTTTATCGACGTGGCGGGCGAGGCGCCCGTGCCGCCATTGTGGCCCGAGATCAGGATCACGTCGGCCTTGGCCTTGGCGACACCGGCGGCAATGGTGCCGACACCGGACTGCGACACCAGCTTGACGCAGACCTTCACATTCGGGTTGATCTGTTTCAGGTCATAGATGAGCTGTGCCAGGTCCTCGATCGAATAGATGTCGTGGTGCGGCGGCGGCGAAATCAGGGTCACGCCTTCGGTCGAGTGGCGCAGACGCGCGATTAGCTTGGTCACTTTCATTCCCGGAAGCTGGCCGCCCTCGCCGGGCTTGGCACCCTGGGCGATCTTGATCTCGAGCTCTTCGCACTGGTTGAGGTATTCCGCCGTCACGCCGAAGCGGCCCGAGGCGACCTGCTTGATCTTGGCGCTGGGGTTGTCGCCGTTGGGTTCGGGCACGAAATGTGCCGGATCCTCGCCGCCCTCGCCCGAGTCGGACCGCGCGCCGATGCGGTTCATGGCGACGTTCAGCGTCTTGTGCGCCTCGGGGCTGAGTGCCCCCAGCGACATGCCTGGCGTGACGAACCGCTTGCGGATCGCGGTGACGCTTTCCACCTCTTCCAGAGGCACGGCCTCGCCCATGGGCTTGATCGCCATGAGGTCGCGCAGGTGAATCGGCGGATTGGCCTGCATCGCCTGGCTGTAGCGTTTCCACAGCTCGAAGCTGGCCTTGTTGCAGGCCATCTGCATCATGTGCATCGTCTGCGCGCCCCAGGCGTGGGTCTCGCCCGATTTGCGGGACTTGTAGAAACCGCCGATGGGCAGCACGTTCTTGCCGCCGCGGAAGGCGGTGGCGTGGATTTCCTCCAGCTTGGCCTGGATGCCGCTGATCCCGATACCGGAGATGCGGCTGGTGAGGCCCGGGAAATACTCGGCGCACATGGCGCGGCTCAGGCCCACGGCCTCGAAGTTCAGACCGCCGCGATAGGACGAGATGACACTGATGCCCATCTTCGACATGATTTTCAGCAGGCCCTGGTCGATCGCCAGACGATAGCGCGCCACGGCCTCGGTCAGCGAACAGTCCAGCAGGCCGCGGTCGATGCGGTCGGCCAGGCTGTCCTCGGCAAGGTAGGCGTTGACCACGGTCGCGCCGGCGCCGATCAGCACGGCAAAGTAATGCGGGTCGATGCATTCGGCGGACCGCACGTTCAGGCTGGTGAAGGTGCGCAGGCCCTTGCGGGTCAGGTGGCTGTGCACCGCGCTGGTGGCCAGGATCATCGGCATCCCGACGCGTGTCTCGCTCACGCCTTGGTCGGTCAGGACGATATGCCCCGAGCCCGAGCGCACCGCATCCTCGGCCTCGGCGCGGATCCGTTCCAGCCCGTTGCGCAACGCGCCGGTACCGGCCTCGAATGTGCAGTCGATCTCGCACACCTCGGCGTTCAGGCAACCCAGCATGGCCTGCCATTGCGCGTTGCCGACAAAGGGGCTTTCAAGAACCATGATCTCGGTCTGGGCGCTCGATTCGTCCAGCACGTTCTTGAGGTTGCCGAACCGGGTCTTGAGGCTCATGACGCGGAACTCGCGCAGGCTGTCGATCGGCGGGTTGGTCACCTGGCTGAAGTTCTGGCGGAAATAGTGACTGAGCGGGCGGTATTTCTTGGAAAGAACCGCGCTGGGCGTGTCGTCGCCCATGCTGGCCACGACTTCCTTGCCGTCCTCTGCCATGGGGGCCAGCACGCCTTCGAGTTCCTCGACCGAGTAGCCGGCGGCGATCTGACGGCGGCGCAGGTCGGTGCCCGAACACGTCGCCGTCTCGGTCACGCCGGCCAGTTGTTCGTCGAGGTCGGTGATCTTGCCGACCCATTCGTCGAAGGGCAGGGCGCGGGCCAGTTTGTCCTTGATCTCGGTGTCGTGGTAAAGAACGCCCTTTTCGGTATCGATGGCCAGCATCTGGCCCGGACCAAGCGCGCCTTTTTCGCGCACGGTGGCCTCGTCGACCGGAACCATCCCGGCCTCGGACCCGGCGATGACAAGGCCGTCGCCCGTCACCACATAGCGCATCGGGCGCAGGCCGTTCCGGTCGAGCCCGGCGCAAACCCAGCGGCCATCCGTCATGGCGAGCGCCGCGGGTCCGTCCCAGGGCTCCATCACGGAGTTGCAGTAGGAATACATGTCGCGCCATGCCTGCGGCAGTTCCTCGGCCTGCTTGGACCAGCTTTCGGGCACCAGCATCGTCTTGGCCATGGGGGCAGAGCGGCCGGCGCGCACCAGAACCTCGAAAACAGAGTCCAATGCGGCGGAATCCGACGATCCTTGGGCGATGATCGGCTTGATGTCCTCGGCCATCTCGCCAAAGGATTGCGAGGCCATGCGGATCTCGTGGCTCTTCATCCAGTTGGTGTTGCCCTTCAGCGTGTTGATCTCGCCGTTATGGGCCAGCATGCGGAAAGGCTGCGCGAGCCACCATTGCGGAAAGGTGTTGGTGGAATAGCGCTGGTGATAGATGGCGAAGTTGGACTTGAAGCGCTCGTCCTTGAGGTCGGGATAGAACTCCGCGACCTGCTCGGCCAGCATCATGCCCTTGTAGATGATGCTGCGGCAGGACAGCGACGCGATGTAGAGCTGTCCGACGCCCGCCGCAGCTGCGGCTTTCTCGATCCGACGGCGGATGACGTACAGTTCGCGCTCGAAATCCTCCTCGTTGATGCCCTTGGCATTGGAAATCAGGATCTGCTCGATCTCGGGACGGGTGGCGTTGGCCTTTTCACCCAGCACGCTGATATCGACGGGCACGTGGCGCCAGCCGTAGATGTAATGCCCCATGCGCAGCACTTCGGTTTCCACGATGGTCCGGCAGGTTTCCTGCGCCCCGAAATCGGTGCGGGGCAGAAAGACCTGGCCCACGGCCAGCAACTGATCCTCGCGCGGCTCGTGGCCGGTGCGGCGGACCTGGTCATAGAAGAACGGTGCCGGGATCTGGATGTGGATGCCGGCCCCGTCGCCGGTCTTGCCGTCGGCGTCCACGGCGCCGCGGTGCCAGATCGCCTTCAAAGCGTCGATGCCGGCCTCGACCACCTTGCGGCTTTCCTTACCGTTGATCGAAACCACCAGACCGACGCCGCAGGAGGAATGCTCTTCCGCTTCGGAATACATGCCGTTCTCGGCCATCCACTTGCGCTTGGCCTCTTCCTGCGAGGCCCAGTTCTCATCGAATTTCGTCATCACTATACCCTTTCAGTGGGTGCGGGCAGGGCCCTGAAACAGTCTCTAATGCGGCGATAAGCGCTTATTCCGCCGCCACCGCCGTTGCGCCGGCGTCCATCTCTTCGAGGATTGCCGCTGCGGCATCCCGCCCGTCGCGGATGGCCCAGACAACCAGACTCGCGCCGCGCACGATGTCGCCCACGGCGTAGACGGCCGGAAGCGAGGTCTTGCCGCTGGTGAACTCGGCCCGGATCGTGCCCCAGCGGGTCACGGTCAACTCGTCCTGGTTCCACAGCGTCGGCAGTTCCTCGGCCTCGAAGCCCAGCGCCTTGATCACCAGATCGGCGGGCTCGTCGTAATCCGCGCCCTCGATTTCCTCGGGGCTTTGACGGCCCGTCGCGTCGGGCGAGCCAAGGCGCATCTGCTGCACCTTCACGGAGGTCACTGGATCGCCGTGGAAGGCCTTGGGCGCGGAAAGCCACTGGAAGTCGACGCCTTCTTCCTCGGCATTCATCACCTCGCGCTGGCTGCCCGGCATGTTGGCCCGGTCGCGGCGATAGAGACATTTGACGCTGGTGGCGCCCTGCCGGATCGCGGTGCGCACACAGTCCATCGCGGTGTCGCCGCCGCCGATCACGACGACGCGCTTGCCCTCGGCGTTCAGCTCGCCGCTTTCGAACTCGGGCACATCGTCGCCGAAACTCTTGCGATTGCTGGCGGTCAGATAGTCGATGGCCCGCACGATGCCTGCGGCGCCCGCGCCGGGGCCGGGCAGTTCGCGGCTCTTGTAGACGCCCGTCGCAATGAGGACGGCAGTGTGTTTCTGGCGGATCTCGTCAAAGGTGATGTCCTTGCCCACGTCGCAGTTCAGCACGAATTCGACGCCACCTTTTTCCAGTTGTTCGACACGGCGCATCACCACGTGCTTTTCCAGCTTGAAGCCGGGGATGCCGTAGGTCATCAAGCCGCCGGCGCGATCATAGCGGTCGTAGACCGTAACCTGCACGCCGGCGTTGCGCAGCACGTCCGCCGCCGCCAGCCCGCCAGGGCCCGCGCCGATGATGCCGACGCTTTCCTCGCGTTCTTGGCTAGGCGCGATGGGCTGCACCCAGCCTTCCTCCCACGCGGTGTCGGTGATGTATTTCTCGACCGCGCCGATCGTGACCGTGCCGTGGCCCGATTTCTCGATCACGCAATTGCCTTCGCACAGGCGGTCCTGCGGGCAGATGCGGCCACAAATCTCTGGGAAGGTGTTGGTGGCCTGGCTGACCTCGTAGGCCTCCTGCAACCGCCCCTCGGCGGTCAGGCGCAGCCAGTCGGGGATGTTGTTGTGCAGCGGGCAATGGTTCTGGCAATAGGGCACGCCGCACTGGCTGCAGCGGCCGGACTGCTCTGCTGCCTTATCGTCGGCGTATTCGGCATAGATCTCGTTGAAATCTTCCCGCCGCGCATCAGCGGTGCGCTTGGTGGGCATGTGCCGCTCGACGGACACGAATTTCAGCATCGGTGTTTTTGCCACGATTCTCTCCAAAGATCGCCTAGGTCCACATGGTTTAGTGCAAGGTCATGGTAAAATAAAGTCAGTACAGTTGACCTATATTCCATTATTTCTATCTTCCATCCCGGCTTGCGTCAAGTTTGATCAAAAACTTGGGTCCGATTCGGACTTAAATGTCCTCTTTCTTCCGTAGGTCCATGCGGTATAGCTGGTTTAAAAGAGCAGAGCAGCGCATATGCCACTTTTCCATCTCATCCTGGTCGCGGTGATCCAGGGGATTACCGAGTTCCTGCCGGTGTCGTCCTCGGGCCACCTGATCCTTCTGCCGGGCCTGACCGGGCTCGAGGACCAGGGACAGGCGATCGACGTGGCGGTGCATGTGGGCACGCTTTTCGCGGTGATCCTGTATTTCTGGTCGGACGTGAAGCTGGCGCTGTCGGGCCTGCCCCGCGCCCTGACGGGGCGGATCGACACTGACGGGGCGAGACTGGCTTTTCTGCTGATCGTGTCGTCTATCCCTGTGGTGGCGTTCGGCTTGCTCTTGAAAATGACGGGGCTGGACGAGGACATGCGGTCGATCGCCGTGATCGGCTGGACGATGCTGGTTTTCGGCATCGTCCTTTATTGGGCGGACCAGGCGGGCGAGGCGACACGCAAGGCCGCTGACTGGTCACTGCGTGACGCGATGGTAATGGGTGTCTGGCAGGCCATCGCGCTGATCCCCGGCACGTCGCGATCCGGCATCACCATCACCGGTGCGCGGTTCATGGGCTACGGCCGGTCCGACGCTGCGCGGCTGTCGATGCTGATGTCGATCCCGGTGATCATCGAAAGCGGCGTGTTCCTGGGGGGCGAGGCGATCTTCACCGCGAATACCGCACTGATCCGCGACGGCGCCATTGCCGCCGCCTTCGCCTTTGTCTCGGCGCTGCTGGCGCTGACCCTGATGATGCGGCTGTTGCGCAGCGTGTCGTTCACGCCTTACGTGGTCTACCGGATCGTTCTGGGTGTCGTGCTGCTGGTCGTGGCTTATTCGTAATCCGGCAGGTCACTGAAACGCTCGGGGATGAACAGCGCATAGGTCAGGAATCCCCAGTAGTCGTTCCAGGCCGGATCTGTCACGGCGACGGTCACGGTCGAGAAGGTGGTGAAGTACGAACCGTCGAGCGTATTTCTTCCGAAATACAGAACTTGTCCGCGCCATTTCTCTGCCATCGCGGGCGAGGCGCACCACAGGTGCAACGTGTCGCCCAGCGGCAGATCCAGCGACAGGAGCACATGCCCCTTGCGCGCCGTCGCCCCCTCGATCGCGCGGACATGCCCGCCAAAGCCCTTGCGGAAGGCGCGCCATTGATCGGCAGTTGGCCCGGTTTCTGGGTCTATCTCGCCGGGAAATAGGGTCATGATATCCCTTTGCGGGTCGCCTGCGAAATCGGCCAGGCCTTGCTGTTCCAGCACCAGCGGCATCTCGTAGATATACTTGTCCTCGAACCCGTGGATGTGACCGCGGGCGTCGAGCAGGCTGATGATCCCGCGCAGCGTGCGCTCTGCCGCCGGGGCGTTCTCGAGACCGTAATAACCAATGGCTTCGCGCGTGGTGGGCGGCGTTTCGATCAGACGCTGCGCGGTATCCATGACCTGCGGGTCTTCGCCCGACACGTCGCGCGCGAATTCGAGAAACAGCTGCGCCTGCTTTTCGGGGATCGGTTGCGCAGCGGCACCAAGCGTCCCCAGCAAAACGATCAGCGCGGCACAGATCGCGCGGGGGATCATCCCTCGCGCAGGTTGCGCGCCGACTCCTTGATGTCGGAATACTGGCCCGACGGGCGGAAGCGCCACAGATAGTCGGGCAGCACAGCTTCCATCGCCGTGGGCCGGATGCCCAGCGCGGCAAAACCCCTGGCATCGTCGGAGGCGACATTGTCGCGGCCAAGGCTGGCGACCTGGTCACGCGTGATCTGCGCCGGGATCAGCCCGCCGCTGAGAAACTGGACCCCGTCCATCACCGCCCCCAGGGGCCGCGCAACCGCGAAGGGGATGTTCATGATCAGGCGACGGCGGCGGATCACTTCCAGCATCTGCTGCATCAGTTCGCGGAAGGTGTGCACGTCCGGCCCGCCCAACTCGTAGATGCCGGGCGCGGCCTCGCCCGTGGCGCCCATCACCGCGGCCTCGGCGACGTTGTCGACATAGACCGGCTGGAATTTGGTGCTGCCCCCCACAACGGGCAGCACCGGCGAGAACTTGGTCATGCCCGCGAACCGGTTGAAGAAGTTGTCCTCGTGCCCAAAGATGACCGACGGGCGCAGGATCACGGCGCCGGGCATATGCTCCAGCACGGCCTCTTCACCCTTCGCCTTGGTCTGGCCGTAGATGCTGGCGGACTCCGTGTCGGCGCCGATGGCCGAGATCTGCACCATGCGGTCGACGCCCATCTCGGCCGCCAGTTTCGCCACGCGGCGCGCGCCCTCCACCTGGATGGCGTCGAAATTGTTCTTGCCGCGCCGCTCGAACGTGCCGACGCAGTTGATCACCGCATCCGCGCCGTGCATCACCGAGCGCACGCTGGCGTCGTCACGGATGTTGCATGCCACGGGCGCGACCTGTCCCACCACGCCATAGGGTTTGACGAAGATCGCCTCGTGCGGGCGGCGTACAGCGACCCGCACGCGCCAGCCCTTTTGCGCCATCCGCCGCGCGATATACCTGCCGACAAACCCCGATCCGCCGTAAATGGTGACAAGCCTGGACATGATTGGTGCTCCCGTCTGCGCCTTTGGGTTCCTTTCTACTAGACGTGATGGGCGAAATCGACAAGGCGAATTGCCCAATGCGAATTATCCGCACGAATCCTCGTTGACATGGTGAGGCGTCATGTCTAAATGCCCCTCCACGACACCTGCCCAGGTGGCGGAATTGGTAGACGCGCTAGCTTCAGGTGCTAGTGTCCGTATGGACGTGGAGGTTCGAGTCCTCTCCTGGGCACCATCAAACTTCTGTAAAATTCAAATTCGCCATTGGCTTGAGAGGCTTGCAGCTAGCAGGCGAGCGAGCGTGGTTCAGCCTGGCGCAGCCATCTCGCAGAGCGCGAATTGCGGCAACCGCCGGGCATCGGCGGTCGCCGCGCGCATCCTCAAATGTTTGCTGTAAGAACTCGCTACACATCGCAGGTGTCGCGATTCTATGCTGGGCAAAAAAAGACACGCGCATGTCGAATTTGCACCTCCGCACATAGTCCGGAAGCCACGACACCGAATTGAGCCCTTCGCTGCAAATCGACCTTGGGCACGCGCAAGGCCACCCCTGTCGCTCATGAAGGCGCCAGGGCAAATCCGAGCAGCCACGGCGGGCCCCTTCAAGGGGCCACGCCAGGCCGGGCTCTCCTAGATGTTCATGCTGCGTTTGTCGTACCAGAAATCTTCCAGGTTCCGTGCGTGGCGCCCGCTTTCGCGCTCTGCGCTTTCGTGGGCCGTTGCCAGCGCGTCCACCGCACTCTGGCCAGACTTCCACACCAGGCGAACCTGTTCGCCGGCCGACACGAAGGCACTGATCGGCGTACCGTCGTTGGAATAAAGCTCCATCCCGCGCAGGGTCATGTTCACCTGATCCGCAAGCGCGTCCGGCCTCAATTGCGTTCCGCATTCCAAAACACAGAGATAGGTGCCGTTCCCGGCATAGGAAATCAGCGCGCCGTACTCTTCCAGGGCGATCGAAATTGCCTCGGCCACGTCGGTAACGATGCACTCGTATTCGTAGCGAGTGGATTTCCTGTGCAGTTCCTCGATATCCCGGATGGTGAATCCGATGATGGACGATCCGAAGAGCTTTTTCCGCGACATCAGCGAAACGTAGTTCTCCAGCGCGAGATAGGTGATGCACCCCTCGACGTCCTGAACGAAAATCGGGTCATGAAGCGCCAGCGTCGTGGCTTCCGTCTTGACCGGGCTCGCGCTGGACTTGGCGCTGATGACGGTTTGGCGGCTGTTCCTGGACAGGTCATCGATCAGCTGGATGCGGCCGCGCAGGTTGTCGATGTCGAACGGTTTGGTGATATAGTCGCTGGCGCCGGCGAGGAAGGCCCTGTCGATGTAGGACTTGTCGGTCATCGCGGTAAGCATCAGGATGGGCGTCAGCTGGTACTCGGGGCGCAAGCGAAGCGTCTCGCAAAGCGAGATCCCGTCGGTATCCGGCATCTGGATATCGATAAGGAAACAATCGATCGCCGGCGTCTCGGGCTTCTCCAGTATCTCCAGAGCTTCGGCAGCAGACGCTGCCGTAATCACGGTATGGTCACCCAGCGTCTGGATGATCAGCTGAAGCAGCTCGAGGATTGTTGGTTCGTCGTCTACGGCAAGTAGATGCATTTCCATGGCTCCTGACAGGTGACGGTTCAGGGCCCTTTTGCTGACGGATGCACCCTTAACCACCTCGTTAATAGTTAAACCTTGGAAATCGGCTAAATTAAGACAACTTTAAGGTGATTTTTAAGGTTATAGGACGTCAATGTGGCGGGCTCCGGGCCCGCAAACGCCCGGTGCGGCGCAGCGCATGACGCACGCCAGCGGTCCGGGATGGTCATCGATTGCGGCCCGTACGGAGTGCCGGTTGGGGCGATCGAGGGCCCGCCATGGCGCGCTTGATACCCGGACGGGGCAGCATTGATGTTGTCATGCTCCGCGACGCCCAGAAAATGTGCAACCAGGTCCAGAACGACCGGGCCGTCAGTATACGGCATTACGAACATCACAACTCCAAGACCATTGCGCTCCAGCGCTTCACGGGTCTTGTCGGCGAGGATTTCGGTCGTTTTTTGTCGAAACCGGGATAATTTTACTGCCGTTTTGTGGTAGCTGCCTTAACCTGGCCACAGTTCGGTCCTGGACGGTTCCGCCGCATCAATGCCTGACGGTCCATCGACCAATAATGCACCAAAAGGTTGATCACCACTTCCGATCGCCGCACATCCCTCGTTTCATGCGGCCTGCGCCCGATAATGAGCCCCAAGCCAGGCAGAAGTTGTGGCCGATTTGCATCAAAACTAACCGTCAGCAGAAACAATGGGTGTTGAATCAACCCTTTGTTGCCCTTGCGGCTTGCAATGTCGGTCTGAAATACTAAAAATTTACTAATGATTTTACCGGCCTGCGATTGGTTTCGCACCTCATTTGGCGGATGTGCACATGCCGTCGCAACTCTTTCAGAAGGACGTGTTCGCCGTGAGTCTTGTTGAAACAAACGGCACCGGTTACGCGTCGAACGCTGACTGGAGCGCCTATGCGACGGCCTACGACCTGCTGTCGAGGCACAACCCAGAGTATAAGGCGTTGATGCGGGAGTTCGAAGAGTTCCTGGCAGAGATCGACGCCCCCAAGATCATCTACGATGTCGGAGGCGGGACGGGAAACTACACCGAGATCGCGGCCCGCCTGTGCCCTGAGAGCAGTATCTGCCTCGTGGAACCCGACCCCGGAATGATGCAGGCCGCAAAGGTCAAACTGTCCGCTCGAAAGAACGTCACGTACCAGAATGTCGGTCTGGAGAATGCCGAAGTGCCGGAAGAGGCCGATCTCCTTATCAGCGTGCATTCGCTTTATGCCATGCCGGACCCGCATCAACGGCTGGCCGACATGCGCAGGATGCTGCGTCGGGGTGGGCTGCTCTATCTCGTCGATCTTGGCCGTCCGATGGATGTTCAGGACTGGCGCAGGTTTCTCTTTTCCAGAATCCGGCAGGAACATGGCCTGTTCGGTGCACTCATGATCTTCTGGCAGGGCCGGCAGATCGCCAAGCAGAACAAGGCAATATTCGAGGCGCAGCAGGACGGCACGTACTGGACGCACTCCGCGGACGAAATCGCGGCGGCCGTCACGGCGGCCGGCTTTGACATTCTCGATCAACGATCCGTGTATCGCGGCTACAGCGACCTTCTGGTGTGTCGCGCGACGCCCTGACACCGCAGGTTTGAAGGACAGTTAATGAACGAACACGTCATAGAAGCTCTCAGAAAGGCGCGTTACTCCGTTCTGACGGACGACGACGATCTGGAAGAGCTCTATCGCCTGAGATACGCGTGCTACCGTGCCGAAGGCGCCGTGCCGGCGAGGGCGGACAAGAGAATGACCGACGCGTTCGACGAAACGGCGAACTGCCTGCATGTCGCGGTGCGGATGGAGGGCAGGATACAAGCGGCGGTCCGGCTGCATCTTCTGTCAAAGCTTTGCTGGCAATCACCGACCCTCGAGGTATTTCCGGAACTTCTGGATCAGCTCAAGGCGGGTAAAACCATACTCGATCCGACCCGCTTTGTTATCTCTGCGTCTGCAAGACGGCAACGGATACCGTTGAACTTTCTGACGTTGCGCATCCCGTTTCTGGCGTCGATCTTCTATGACATCGACCTGGCCCTGGCTCCGGTACGCGCCGAGCACACGGCGTTCTATCGTCGTTACCTGGCGTACGAACCGGCGCTGGAGCCGCGCACATATCCCGGCCTGACCAAGCCGATCCAGCTTTTGACCGCCAATTTCCAGCAGCAGCGCGAAAGGGTACTGGACCGGACGCCGGTCTTCGGCCCGCTGGAGGATTTTCCGGATGCGAGTATAGATTTCCCGTCGCTTTCGGACGTGTATGCGCCCTCCAAATCGGGCAGTTCCGAGGCTGCGTGACATTCGGCCACGAAGGCGAACCATGCAATGCGGCACATTGCGGCCGGATTTGGGCGTCAATTGCACGAAATAAACGCATGACAAAACGCGCGCACAAGCCTTTCTGCCTTGGATTGTTCGACGAAATACCGCTTTCTGCCCGATTAACGGCAGAATTTAAACAAATAGGGTTCGTAGGGTGAGCCAACTTCTGTAGCGACGAGGCAGATATGAGAACGCTATTGGGGACTTGGTCGGCACCGGGAGACTGGTTTGCCTCACAAGGCCGCGAACAAAGGATCAAGGACTACATGGTCCTGTCCAACCAGTTGATCTGGCAACGGCAGGCAAGCTTCTTCGCGGCTGCCGTTCTGGCGGCATTCTACTTCGACCCGGTCTCGATCTTCGCGTGTTACGGCGTTGTCGTGCTGACGGAGATGCTCGATCAGATCCTCGGAGTGCATGCCAAGGCCTGGGACGGAGAAGATCCCGTATTCGGCCGTAAACTGCTGAAACGCATCGCCATCAACACCGCCATCAGCGCCTTGGCGATCAGTGTCTTCATCGCCAACATAGCCTTTCAGCAGACCACGGGCGGCCAGTTCACATCGCTGTTCTTCCTATTTTCGGCCTCGCTATTTGCGGCGATGTACAACAGCCAGATGATCGGCATCCTGATCCTGCGCCTGTCGATCTACAGCGTCACGTTCATGTTCATCGCGTTTCTGGACGTCGTGCGTTACTTGCCGCCGATCACCTCCCCGATCTGGCTGCAGTTCTTCACGATCATGTTCGTGCTATACTTCATCGTGGACATCTCCGCCAAGTTCTACCGCGGCTACCAGGACCGGCTGGAACAGATGAGGCTGATGGAGGAAGAGCACGAGCGGACCAAGGCGGCCCTGGAGGTCAAGTCACAGTTCCTGTCCACGGTCAGCCATGAATTGCGCACGCCGCTTACCTCGATCATCGGGTCGCTCGAGCTGGTCAAGAACGGTGTGCTTGGAGAGATGCCTCAGAACTTCAAGCCGGTCATCGACATCGCAGCCAAGAACAGTCGCCGGCTCGCCAACCTGATCGACGATCTGCTAGACCTGCAAAAGATCGAAGCAGGCGAGATCGACTTCCAGATGCAGCCGCTCTGCGGGAACGACCTTGCCAAAGAGGCCGTGGACTCCATCTCGGGTTATGCCGACATGCTCGGGATCGGCGTCGAACTACACACCTGCGAGGATGAGTGTGTGATCTCGGGAGATCAGAAACGTCTGATTCAGGTCATGAACAATCTTTTGTCCAACGCCCTGAAATTCTCCAAGGAGAACGGTGTCGTGAAGGTGCGCGTCGAAAACGTGGGAAGCCGTGTTCGCATCTCGGTCGAGGACAAGGGCATGGGTATCCCCGAAAACGCCGAGGAACGCGTTTTCGGCAAGTTCAGCCAGGTCGATTCCTCCGACGTGCGGAAGGTCGGCGGCACCGGCCTCGGCCTCAACATCACCAAGCAGATCGTTGAACACCACGACGCAAGGATCGGATATGTCAGCGCGCTGGGTATCGGGTCTACATTCTACGTCGATTTCGACCGGATCGAAAACTCGGATGAAGACCGGGCAACGGCCCAGGACACATCGGAATTTGCTTACAGCGACCTGCGTGCGATAGCCGAGGTGGCTTCCAAGAGCCGGAAAGCGAGCTAATTCGCTTTCGGTTCAGGGCCTTCTCGCTCCGATTGCCTGGGCCTGCGCAGCATTGAACCCTTTGCATCATTGGCGCGACCGATGGAAACAGGGCGTGTTATTCTGCGCCCTGACACCTGCGCAGGAGGAAGGAATCATGGCGCCACGTCACTGCCTTGCCGCGTGCCTTGTTGCACTGGCCCCCACGCTTGCCTTCGCCTGCGAACCGCCGGCGATTTTCTACACCGCCTACGAGCCGCGACCAGGGGATGCCGAGGCGGGCGACATCGCCGCGTTTGTCGCCCGGACGAAGCCGGTCATCCGCAAGACCTCTTTGGCGCGCGGAGCGCCGGGGGAGTCGTCGATGTGTGGCGGGATGGGCTATATCAATGTCGAAATCGCGTTGCCGCCCGGCGCGCCCTACACCCTGGGGCAGGTCGGAACCGAGATCACCCTGGCCGAGGGGAGGTTTCATGATCACGTCTTTCCCAAAGGGCCCGTGATGCCCAGCGAGGCGGGGGCGGATACGCTGGAACTCGGCAACGCCTGGTACGAAGGCCCGCCGCCGCAGCACCAGCCGATCGACGCCGCATTCGACCTGCGCCTGGTGGCACCGGACGGCACGCGCGGGCCGGCCGCACGGGTGGTGGTGAGATCGGCGCCGAAACGCTCCGGCAATGCGGAAGGCGTCTCTCGCTAGGGGCGCGTCCATCGTGAGCCCGAACCGCAAAACGCCCGCCTTACGGGCGGGCGCCGCGCGCTTCTTCGGCCAGGATCAGCCGTAGGCCGACTCCTTGCCGAAATGCTTGGTCAGCATGTAATAGATCACGGCGCGGTACTTGTTGCGCTCGGACTTGCCATAGGTCTCGATGACCTGATTGATCGCGTCCATCAGTTGCGGACCGTCGGCAAGACCCAGTTTCTTGACCAGGAAATTGTCCTTGACCGTTTCAAGCTCGTGTTCCTGACCTGCCGCGATGGTCGAGGCATCGGCGTTGTAGATCGCCGGCCCGCAGCCCACGGTCACCTTGGTCAGAAGATCCATGTCGGGGGTCATCCCGCACTTTGTCTTGAGCTCATCCGCATATTTCGCGATCAATTCATCACGACGTCCCATGAAAAGTCTCCCACGTGTCCCGGCGTGTCGCCGGGTCTTGTTTTCAATACCGGCCCAAGGCCAGAGGCAGGATACCCACAGACGGGAAGCTGACAAAGGGAATTTTCGCCGGGTTTCACCTGCCCGCACGACAAAGGGCGCCCCACGAGGGGACGCCCGAATGCCTGCTTACAAATGCAGTACCGTTTACATCGCGTTGTCGAGCGGCACGTCGTCTTCCAGCCCCTCGACACCGGTTTCGTCGAATTCCGGCTGTGCCTTCAGCTCTTCTTCGGTCCAGGAGCTGAGCATGAGGCCTTCACCTTCGGCGGCCATCGAGAACTCTTCCAGCGGGATGGCGACGGTGTATTCGCCCAACCCAAGGAAGCCACCGATGCCGATCACGGCTGCAAGGTCTTCGCCTTGGCGCACGATATAGTCGATCTCGCCGACGTCTTCACCGGCTTGGGTGGTGACGTTCTGGCCCAGGATGTCTCCGACCAGCATACCGCTGAAGGACGAGCTCATGCCGCCTTCGGTGCTGGTGACTGCGTTACCGTCATCGGCACCCATTTCGGTGTCGGCGGCCATGTTTTCGTCCGACGTCTCGGTGTCGGTTTCGGTGTCGGCAGCCATGTTCTCGTCCGACATTTCAGTGTCGGTTTCGGTGTCGGCGGCCATGTTCTCGTCCGACATTTCAGTGTCGGTCTCGGTGTCGGCGGCCATGTTCTCGTCCGACGTCTCGGCGTCGGTTTCGGTGTCGGCGGTCAGCGTACCGGGGTCGACATCGGTCTCCGCTTCGGCTTCGGCCGCGACGTTTTCGTCCGTCATGTCATCTGCGGTGCTTTCGGCAGACTCTGCGACGTCGTCGGTCGCGTCTTCGGCCGTGTCGGTGGCATCCTCAGCCGTTTGCTCGACAGAGTCAGCGGCGCTTTCGGCCGTGTCCTCGGTCGCCTGGGCAGTGGATTCGCCAGTGGATTCCAGCTCATCGGCCGCTTGCTCCAGTTCGTCGGCAGCCTGGTTGAGCTCTTCGGAAGCGGTGCTGTCCGACTGAGCGAACGTGGCACCGGCCATCAGGGCGATGGCGGCAACAGAAGTGGTCAGTGTCTTATACATTGGATCTTCCTCCTTTGCGTTATGTCGCCTCAACATCAGCCGCCCGAGGTTAGTTCCCTGCTGAATCGAAAATGCCGGAGGGCGATTTGCGGGGCGGCATTTTATTGCCGACACCGGCGGTGTGCGATGGCCCTTTGTTTCAGGGCGAAACCGTCCCAGATGCCGTGATTATCGCTTTTTGGCCAGTGACCTGTCCTGTTTCGCCCAGCGTTTGATATTGGAGCGCCTTTGGTGCACCCGGCTCTCAAAGCAGACGGCCTCCTACACGGTGCGGCAGGCTCCTTCAGGAACACATCCGCCCCGCGCCCGCGTTGAGTCACGTAAGATTGGAGCAACCATGACATATACTCGTTTCGCCCTGATGATCCTGACCTCCACCGTAGTGATGTTCGTACTGATGTATCTGAACACATATGCTTTCGAGCATGTCTTCTTCAGTGAAACGCGCCTGTACATGGCGATTCTCATGGGGGCGACCATGGCCTTCGTGATGATGGGTTTCATGGCCTCCATGTATCCCAGCCGCGCCCTCAACATCGGCATCCTGGCAGGCAGCATCGCGGTGTTCGGACTGTCGCTCTGGCTGGTGCGCAGCCAGACCACGGTGAGTGGCGAAAGCTACATGCGGGCGATGATCCCCCACCACTCCATCGCCATCATGACTTCGGAGCGGGCCGGAATAGAAGACGCCCGCGTTGCCAAGCTCGCGCAGGCCATCTCTGGCGCCCAGAAACAGGAGATTGCCGAAATGCGCGCCCTGATCGACGATCTTGAAGCGGGCGAGGTCGTGCGAGAGGTCTACGAAGATCCGGCGCCAGAGCGCGGCACGCTCTCGGACGCGCTGAATACGACACTGCTGGCCGAACTCGATCTCGCCCCGCTCTCCGACGAGGCTGTTCCCGCCGGGCAAACCTGCTCCTTTCGCCGCACCCGCACCGAAGAACCAATCCTGGTGGCCAATGAGGACGGGAGCGAGGCAACGGTGCTGTTGAACGGCGTGATCCTGTCCCTGGATGGCGGCCAAGGGGGCGCGGGCTTCGCCACCGAGGAGCTCGAGATTGCAATCGATTCGGTGGACGCATGGCGCTTTGACGATCGGCTGACCTTCACCCTCGACCCGGGGCCGAGGGTCGCATACGGCGGTTTCTGGTCCTGCTGAATGTGATCGGGGTCCCGGTTCGAACCTTTGGCAACATTGGCGGCTCGGCGACCGGGCTGGGTCCAAACGTGGGTCCGGGGGCTCAATTCCTGGTGACGGCGTCGCTTTCGCTCAGCGAAAGTTGCGCGAGGCCTGTCAGCGCGGCATCGTCGTACTCGACAAGCCGTATGGCCGGAATCCAGTCTTCGCCCAATACGCTTGGACCGCGCAGCGCGCGCAGTTCCTCGACGGTGAAAGAAGCGCGCAGCGCCGAGCGCGCGACGCTCCCGGCAAAGTAGATGCCGCCCGTGGGAAGAAAGCAGGAGGTGAGATGCCGGACCAGACGCGCAAGGCAGGCCCCGTAAAGACGCCCGAACCGGGAGGTGGCCTCTGCCTCCTCGGACATCAGGCGGGTGGCTGCACTCGGATCGGTGACGTCGATCCCCGAGGTGGCGCGAAAGAGCGCGAGGAAACCGCTGCCGGAAAAAATGTCCTCGAATACCCTCGCCTGCACGCCGAAGGGCGCGACGAGGGCCGCGATGTCCGAAGGCAATGAGGCATGCCCGGTTTCACTGCTCAAGGTGACGGAGGCGCCGGTGGAGAGCCTTAGCGCCGGACAGACGTTGAATCCGGTTCCGATGCCGACCACGAGGGATTGCGGCCCGTCGTCCCGGCCGTGGTAGATGGTGGCGGAATGCGCCGCGATCTGGGGCAGGGACAGGCCCAGCGCCTCGAGATCGTTGACAAGGCCGACACGGCGAAAGCCCAAAGCGTCGCGCAGCGTCCGCGGCAGGATCGTCCAGTCGCGGTTGGTCAGCCGGATCGCGTCGCCGGACTTGGGCCCGGCTGCGGCAAGGGCGGCATCGTGAGGGATATCTTGCCGGTCCCCGCAATAGGCTTTCAGCAGGGCCTCGAGGGACGAGAAATCAGCGTTACGATAAGTACGGACAGTGTCGGCGCGCACCGAGCCATTGGCGGCGAGGCCGATACGGGCATTCGTGCCGCCGATATCCGCAACCAGGCGCTCAGGTTCCAATCGAACTTTCAACTCCCGTTGTGTCCGCGACGCTTTCGCGGCGTTTGTGCGTTGAGCGCGCGGACATGGTCATCGTGCCCGGGCAGCGCGCCAGTGCCTGCAGGAACTGCGACGTCCAAAGGGATATGTCGGAATTCTCCACCGCGCGAAGGCAGGACTGGTGACGCCGCTGCCGTTCCTCGAGGGGCATGTTCAGGGCGGCATCGATCGCGGATGCCATTTCGCCGACATCGTAGGGATTGACCAGCAGCGCCTCGGTCATGTCCTCGGCGGCGCCGGCGAAGCGCGACAGGATCAGTACGCCCGGATCCTCCGGCTTTTGCGCCGCGACGAATTCCTTGGCGACAAGGTTCATGCCGTCGGCAAGGGAGGTCACGAGACACGCGCTGGCCTGGCGGTGCAGCATCGCGAGGCGGCCCCGATCAATGGAGCGGTGGATGTAGCGGATCGGGGTCCAGTCAAGCTGGGCATAGCGCCCGTTGATGCGGCCCGACAGCTCTTCGAGTTCCTCGGTGATCTGGCGGTAGGCCTCGACCACCTCGCGCGACGGCGGGGCGACCTGAAGCAGGCACGGGCGGCGGCCCTTGGCATGATGTTCAAGATACTCGCCGAAGGCGCGAAAGCGGTTGGGCAACCCCTTGCTGTAGTCAAGGCGGTCGACGCCGATGACGAATTCCTCGGGCTGTTCCGAGCCGAAGGGCGCCGTCCCGTCGTCCGCGGCCATCTGGCGAAATTCATCGACGGCGATGCCAATGGGAAAGGACCGCACGCGCACCAGGCGTTCTTCGAACTTGATGGAACCGTCCGCGAAAGGCTCTGCGCGCGGGTCGGCGCGGAACATCTCGAGGCAGCGGGCGGTATCGGCACGGGTTTGCAGCCCGACAAGATCGTAGGCGGCCAGCCACGCGGCGATCATCCCGGGATCAGGCAGGACCGACATGTCGCCCAGCGCGGGAAAAGGGATGTGCAGGAAGTAGCCGATCTTGCAGGACACGCCGCGCGCGCGCAGAGCGTGTGCGATCGGAAGAAGGTGATAATCGTGCACCCAGATATCGTCATCGGGGCGCGCGACCTCTGCGATCATATCCGCCAGCCGTTCGTTCAGGGCGAGATACTGGTCGTAGAATTCCGGGCGCAGATCGACGAGGTCGCTTCGGCGATGACACAAGGGCCAGAGCACGGAGTTGGAGAAACCGAGGTAATAGTTGCTATAGTCCTCGGGACTCAGGCGGAAAGCGAGGCGCGTGTAGGGATCGCTGCCAATCTCGAAAAGGCCCTCTTCGGGGCCGGGTTCGGGATGTGCGCCGATCCAGATGCCGCCGTTCTCCGCCAGCCCGTCATGCAGCGCCACAGCGAGGCCGCCGGCCGTTGCACCGCCGGTGGGTATCCTGTTGGAAACGACAATCAATCTTCCGGGCATCACGCACGCGCTTTTCTGGCTGTTCGTTGGTTCGAAGCGACGTGGAAATAACTTTACTCCCGCGAGATCGTTCCTCGGAAACCAGCGCAGTCTCGTTCAAAGTTGGCTTTCCCAGGATTGAGAGAGTCGCATGGCGCCGTTGACGATCCCGACCATGGAATAGGTCTGGGGAAAATTGCCCCATCCCAGACCTGTGTCAAAGGCGGTATCCTCGGACATGAGGCCCAGCCCGTTCCGGGCGCGAAGCAATTCTTCGAAATACTCGCGTGCCTCTTCCTTGCGCCCGATCCGGGCCAGCGCGTCCACCCGCCAGAAGGCGCAGACGTTGAAACCAACCTCGGGAACGCCGAAATCGTCGGCCTCCTCATAACGCAGCATGAACGGACCGCGCCCGAGCGAGCGCGAAAGTGCCTCGACGGTGAGCTTGAAGCGCTCGTCAGAGGGCGGCAGGAAATTCACCTCGCCCATGAGAAGGACACTGGCATCCAGGGTTTCGCCACCGAAGCTTTCGACGAAGGTCTGGCGTTTGTCGGACCAGGCCTCGGCAAGGATTCTTTCGCGGATCCGGTGCGCCCGATCGCTCCAGAAACGTGCCCGGTCTGCGATACCCAGATGCGCGGCGATGCGGGCCAGCCGGTCACAGGCGGCCCAGCACATCAGGGAAGAGGACGTGTGGATGCGGGAGCGTGTGCGCAGTTCCCATATCCCGGCATCGGGTTCGGCGTGCAGCCGCCAGGCCTGCTCACCCAGCGGTTCCAGCATTTCAAAGGCATGCCGGCCCACGTCCATCCGCAAGCGCTGATCGAAAAAGGCAGGAGCGGCGCCAAGGATGACATTGCCGTAGGTGTCGTGCTGGAAATGCTCGTGCGCCTGGTTGCCGATGCGCACCGGGCCCATGCCCCGGAAGCCGGACAGATGATCGGACTGCCACTCTGTCAGCTCTGTCTCCAATCCGATGCCGAGAACGGGCTGGATGTGGCCGCCCTTGGCGTCCGACACCACGTTCATCAGCCATTTGAAGTAGTTCTCGAGCGTGCGCGTCGCGGCGAGTGAATTGAGCGCACGGACCGTGAAGAAGGCGTCGCGCACCCAGCAGAACCGGTAATCCCAGTTTCGGCCGCTATGCGGCGCCTCGGGCAGCGAAGTGGTCATTGCGGCGACGATTCCGCCGGTCTGTTCGTAATTGCAGAGCTTCAGCGTGATGGCCGAGCGGATGACGGCATCCTGCCATTCGAACGGCACGGCGAGGCGTTGTGACCATGTCTTCCAATAGGCGCGCGTTTTCTGGAAAAACTGATCTCCGGTCGCGCCGGCGGATTCGTTGAGCGTTTCGTCCGGTCCGAGGATAAAGGTGTAGGGGCGGTCCAGATGGATCAGCTGTTCGCTTTGCACGTGATCGAGCGGGGCGTCGGAGGTCAGGCGGATGACCTCCTGCTCGCCCACGTAGCGGATGTGATTTGATCCTGACGAGACAAAAGGTTTTCTCGCGCCGTATTCGAAACGGGGCCGGATCTTGATACGGACGCGCGGCCAGCCGTCGAGCGGGCGGATCTGGCGGACGAACATGCGGGGGCGGTAACGTCTGCCGAAGGCTTCGAAACGGGGGCAGAAGTCGAGTATCTCGACCGCGCCGCCGCTGCCCCGCAGCACGGTGCGCAGGATCGCGGTGTTGGGCAGATAGGCCTGCTCGGCCTCGGCCAGTTCTTCCATCTCGATCTTGAAGGCGCCGTCATCGGGGTTGTCAGGACCATGCCCCAGAAGGGCGTGAAAGACGGGGTCGCCATCGAACCGGGGCAGGCAGAACCAGTTCAGGCTGCCATGCGGGTCTATTAGCCCGGCGACGGAGCAGTTTCCGACAAGTCCGAGATCCATCAGCCGGCCTCCGTTTCTTGCTCGAGGCTGTGTTCGAGCCAGTCGACGAAATCGGTGCGCGTGGCGAAAACGTGCTCTGCCGCCGTTTCCGCCAACGTGCGGGTCGCGATCCGCAAGCCGATACCGCCCAGAGACCGGGCCGCGCGAAACGTGTCTTCGTCTGTTGTGTCATCCCCGACCGAGACCGGGATCCGGCCCTGAAAGGCACCATGCTCCATCAGACGCAGCAGGGCAGTGCCCTTGTCGACGTCGCGCAAGGTCAGTTCGCTGACCATGTTGCCATGCAGGGGCTTCAGGGCACTGCTGGTCTCGGCCAGATCGCTTACGAAGGCGGTCACTGCCTGCTGCATATCCGGCTTTTCGCGATAGTGCACGGCCACGGCCGCTGCCTTCTTTTCCACGAGCAAACCGTATTTTTCGGCATAGCCTCGTACCGCATCGTGACACCGGGTCAGCTCCGCCTGTGCGCCCGGCCGAAGCAGGGGGCTGTCGTGGCCCTCGATCTCCGCACCATGGCTGCCGCTCAGGACGACCGGCATGTCCTTGAAGAAGCCGCGGATGTTGCTGAGGTCACGACCGGTCAGGACGGCCACGGCGCCGCCGGTGAGGTCACTCAATCGGTTCACCAGCCTGCGTTCACGGTCCGGAAGGCGGACGTCATCGGGGTGCTGCTCCAACGGGGCAAGGGTGCCGTCGAAATCGAGGAAAGCCGCGCTCAGGCGCCAGTCTATGTCGGGCGGGTGTGCGCCGTCGCTGGCGTCGTGGAGTTCGGAAAGCTGTGTCATGACCGAAAGTTAGTGCGCCGTGTCGGGCTTCAAGGACCAGTTGCCGGCCACCTCGGAGAATCTGCGTTCAGCCGCGCAAGGCGCGGGAACGGGGGATGGCGGTCGAGCCGCGTTCCACGACCGCGACGCGCGAATTACGGAACGGTATGGCGCGATCACGCGTTCACACAAAAACGTGAGGTTCAATATGCGTCGTTTGATTGCCGCCGTTTTGAGTATGTTCGCCACGGTGGTTCATGCGCAGGACGACACTGCCGATACCCCCGGCCCGAGCTTTGAATCCTTCGGTTATGTCCGATCTGGTTTCGGAATAAATGCAGACGGCGACCGGCAGGTCTGCTTTCAACTTCCGGGCGCACGGGCGAAATACAGGCTTGGCAACGAATGCGAGACCTATGCCGAGCTTGGCGGGACATTGACGTTCGGCGCAGAGGGCGGCGGACCGGAGGTGGCGCTGACCTTTCGCGGAAGTCTGCTTGCCACGCCGCTCAATGCATATGACGATGTCCAGTTCTTCGGCGAGGAAGCTTGGATCGGGGTGTCGAAGTTCACTGATACGGGGGCCATGTCGGGAGCGGAAATCTGGGCCGGGCACAGGTTCTACAAGCGTCAGGATGTGCATATCAACGATTTCTACTATTGGGACGCCACCGGCAGCGGGCTTGGCGTGACGGGTGTCGATCTCGATTTTGCCAAGGGGTCGGTCGCGCTGTTCTTCGCAAGTGCCGGCGATATCGAAACAGCGCTGGACGGCACACCGTATATCCGTCTCGACACGCGCCTCGAAGAGATCGCGCTGGCAGAGAACACCGACCTGACCGTCGGGCTGGACTTTCGCTTTGCCGATGAAAGCGGGCTGGCCAACGACGGCGGCGGCATGATGACCTTTCAGGTCGATCACGAGACAAAGCGCGGTCAGAAAGTCGTGGTGGCCTTGCAGACCGGTTGGGGGGCAGGGCGCAGCCTGTCTTTCGCGTCCGATCCGCAGGCGGCCAACAGCGACATGTCGGCCCGGTTGGTCGGATCCTACCTTTGGAACGCAACCGACAGGTATTCCGTGATGGCCACGGGTGTGGCGGAATGGCAGTCGGACGATCGAAACTGGTATTCGATCGGTGCGCGCCAGATCTGGCGCCTGAACCCGAACAACATCTACTTCGCCTTGGAAACGGGTCTTGATCACGTCGTGCCCCAAAGCGGCGACAGCCGCACGCTGGGAAAGATCACCAGCGCGCTGGAATGGCGTGAGGGTCCGAAGTTCTTCGACCGCCCGAGCTACCGCGCCTATGTGACCTATGCCGGATGGGACGACGGGGCGGAACAGGCGGGCATCGCGCCCGGCGTTTCGGGCCGCGATGGGCTGAGCATCGGGCTTCAGGTCGAACATTTCTGGTAGGCCGGGCGTTGGTGACCTGAACGAGGTAAAGGCCCGTCGCGCCGTTGCGAGGCCCCGCAGTGCTTTCAGGGGTCGACCGAGAACGGTTTCGCAGGAGGACCCTGTATGAATTTCGATATGAGCGATGTTTCTATCATGGTGTCGCTTGAACAATGGATCTCGGGCCTGCCCGAGGGCGTCAGTGTTGCGATAGTGCTGACCCTCGTCGCCTGCGCGGCGCTTTTGGTGCACGCGCTTTTGTACCGGGTTCTTCTGGCGCGGATCGAAAAGCGGTTCGACATGACGCGTTCGCTGCTGCGCCGGGCGCGCCGGCCGCTTCGCCCGGCCTTTGTCCTTGCGGCGCTGATCTTTGCGGTGCCGCGCACGGATCTCAGCAATCGGGCGGAAAACACGCTGGAACATGCCGCGCTAGTTCTGCTGATCATCCTCGTCGGCTGGATGCTGATCGTGCTGACCAACCATTTCGCCGATCGCTCGAGCCGGCGCTTCAACTTCAACGTCGATGACAATCTGACCGCGCGCAAGCATGTCACCCAGTTGCGGCTGCTGAAGCGCACCACGAACATCATCATCGCACTCGTCACGGCGGGGGCGGCGCTGCTGACCTTTGACGAGGTTCAGGAATACGGGGTCAGTCTGTTTGCCTCGGCGGGCGCGGCCGGCCTGATTCTGGGCCTGGCGGCGCGCCCGGTCCTGACCAATCTGATCGCCGGTATCCAGATCGCGATTACCCAGCCGATCCGGCTGGAGGACGTCGTGATCGTCGAAGAGGAATGGGGCTGGGTCGAGGAAATCTTCGCCACGTTCGTCGTCGTTCGGATCTGGGACAGACGGCGCATGGTGGTGCCGCTGTCCTACTTCATCGAAAAGCCGTTCCAGAACTGGACGCGGGAGAGTGCGCAGGTGATCGGCGTGGTGACCTGGGACCTCGATTACACGGTTCCGGTCAAGGAAATGCGCGACAAGCTGAGCGATTTTCTGGAAGAGAGCAAGCTGTGGGACCGCGATGTCGCCAACTTGCAGGTCGTCGAGACGGGTGGGGAGACAGTCAGGATCCGCGCCCTGATGACGGCGCGGACCTCCCCGATGGTGTGGGACCTGCGCTGCGAGGTGCGCGAGAAGATGCTTGAATGGCTGCGCGCGGCCTATCCCCAGTCGCTGCCGCGGATGCGCGGCGAATTGCACGTCGGCGGCGGGCCGCAATCAGAGCAGACGCCGGAGGTGTCCGCCGAGCGTTCATTCTGAGCGCTGCGTATTTCATCACATCACAGCCCGAGAGGAATCCAGCAATGGTCGACAAGGTCGCAATCGTAACCGGCGGAACCGCCGGAGTGGGCCGCGCGGTGGTCGCGCGACTGCTCGAGGATGGCTATCGTGTGGGCGTGATCGCGCGGGGTCAGGGGCGGCTTGACGCGCTGCGCAATGAGGCGCCCGAGGGACGCGCCGCCACCGTGGCATGCGATGTGGCCGACGCCGATGCCATGATGGCCGCCGCAACGCGGCTTGCCACGGATCTCGGTCCGCCTGTGGCGTGGGTCAATTGCGCGATGCTGACGAGCTTTTCACCCTTTGCCGAAATGAAGGCCGAAGAATTCGACCGCATCATTGCGGCGACGTTCGGCGGACAGGTCAACGGAACACGCGCGGCGCTGTCGGTGATGGACAGCCATAGTGGCCAGCCGGTCATCGTGAACGTGGGATCGGGTTTGTCCTATCGCGCGGTGCCGCTCCAATCGGCCTACTGCGCCTCAAAGCACGCGATCAACGGGTTCACCTCGTCGTTGCGATCCGAGTTGATCCGCGCCGAGCATCCTGTGCGGTTGTCGCTGGTTCAACTGCCCGCGCTCAACACGCCGCAGTTCGACTGGGCCAGACACCGCTTGCCAAAGCAACCGCAACCGGCGCCACCGATCTATGACCCCGACGTGGCGGCCAAGGCGGTCATGCGGGCGATCGAGTCGCGGCCGCGCGAATTGTTCGTCGGCCAATCCGTGCTGAAACTGGTGCTGGGGGACATGGTCTTGCCGGACTGGCTGGACCGCAAGATGGCCGACAGCGGGACGCAACAGCAGAAATCCGAGCGGGAGGCCACGGGCGACACGTTGGACGGCAATCTTTATGACCCCGACCCGGACTATCCGGCAAATGCGCGCGGCAGCTATGGTGAGAAGGCGAAAGACACGGGCGTGATCCTGGATGCGGACCGGGTGCGCCTGGCCGTCTTCGCAGGACTGCCCGCAGTGACATTCCTGATCGGCCTGTTGTTAGGATAACCGCCACAAGCCCGCGGCGCGGGCCGGCAGGCGGTCGGCGGAGACGGCATTTTCCGTTGCCAACAGACATCCGCCGGTGATGCCGGAAACAGGCCGCTCCCCGGTGCCGAAGTTCATCGCCACCACGAAAGACGCGGCATCACAGCTTGTACGCAGGTAAAGCAGATCGTCCTTCGCCTCGATTGCCTCTATCCGTCCGTCGGCAAAGCGGTGAGCGCGGCGCAGGCGCAGCAGGATCTTGTAGAAGTTCAGCACCGAGCCGTTGTCCTGAGACTGCGCCTGAACGGAGGCGCCCTCGGACCAGCGCATCGGCAACCACGGGGTGCCGGAGGTAAAGCCGAAAGCGTTGCCCTCTTCGGTCCAGGGGATCGGGACGCGTGGCCCTTCGCGACCCGGGCCGTCGGGCCAGAACATCAGATCGAAAGGATCGGTGGTTTCCTCGCGGCTCAGATCGGGCTGGGGCAGGCCAAGCTCCTCGCCCTGGAAGATCAGCCACGGACCCGGCAGGCATCCGGCAGCCATCGCGAGAAACCTGGCGTCGCGCGCGCTGCCGTCGCCGAAGATGGAAACATGACGCGCTTGGTCATGCGAAGACAGCCACATCGTCAGACGCCCGGCCGGTTCCCCGCTTCGGGCCGCTCGGTCGAGCACGTCGGCGATCACCCGGGGCGTGAACCCGCGCTCCCGGAAATCGATCGTATAGGTCGTGTCGAGACGGCCCTTTTCGGTGAACTGCCGGGCAAGTTCGACCGCCTTGTTGCCGACATTGATCTCCCCCAGAAGATAGGCGTCCTCCCCGGCCCAATCGCGCACCTTGTCGCAATAGGCGGCCCCATCGCCGGGCAGCAGGTCGTATTTATGGTCCTGCCGCGCATAGGGGCTGAAAGAGGGTCCGGCCACGCGTTCGCGGAGGTCGGGCGTGGCGACGGGATTGTCGGGAAAGGTCTCATCGTGAAGATAGGCCGAAATCGCATCCATGCGGAAGCCATCGACTCCAAGGTCACGCCAGAACCTCATTTGAGCCTTCAGCGCTGCCTGAACGTCCTCGTGACGCAGGTTGAGGTTGGGCTGGCAAGCGAGAAACTGGTGCCAGTAATATTGCTCGCGCCTATGGTCCCATGTCCAGGCCGGAGGGCCGAAATAGCTCATCCAGTTGTTAGGCGCCGTGCCGTCCGGCTTGGCATCGCGCCACACGTACCAGTCGTCGAACCCGTCCTGCCGAGTGGCACTCTTCTCGAACCAGACGTTGCGATAGCTGGTGTGGTTCAGCACCTGATCCGTCAGGACGCGCAGCCCCAACTCGTGGGCGCGATCGATGATACGGCGTACGGTATCCAGATCCCCCATTGCCGGGTCCACGGCACAGTGGTCGATGATGTCATAGCCGCCGTCTTCCATGGTCGAGGCGTAGAACGGCGCTATCCAGATGGCGTCGACACCGAGGTCGGCCACATGGTCGAGCCCGTTCAGAACGCCCTGCAGATCACCCGTGCCCGATCCGGTGGTGTCGCGGAACGAGCGCGGGTAGATCTCATAGATGACGGGGCAGCGGGGCCAGGGCTCAGGCGGCAACGATCGCCCCGCCATTGGGGTGAAGCGTCTGGCCGCTGAAATAACTGCCGTCGGATGAGGCAAGGAAAAGGAAGGCGGTCGCCACCTCCCAAGGCTGGCCGGCACGCCCCATGGGCACATGGCTGCCGAAATCCTCGACCTCTTCGGGCGGCATGGTTCCGGGAATGAACGGCGTCCAGATGGGGCCCGGCGCGACGGTGTTGACGCGGATGCCTTTTTCGACCAGGGCCTCGGCCATGGAGCGCGAGAAGGCCAGCGATGCACCACGCGTCGTGGAATAGGCCACGAGCGATGCGTTGCCCTTGAACGCGTTGACGGAGGAGGTGTTGACGATGGCGGCACCCTCGCCCAGATGAGGCAGCGCGGCCTGCGTGACGAAGAAATAAGCCATCACGTTGCTGTCCATGGTACGGCGCAGGGTTTCCTCGTCGAGGTCTTCGGCGCCACTGTCCAGCCACTGCTGAGCTGCGTTGTTGATCACGATGTCGAGCTTGCCTAACGTATCGACGGTGCGGGACACGACGTTCTCTGCGTGATCCTTATCGGCCAGATCGCCCCGGATCAGCAATGCCTCGCTGCCTTCTTCCTCGACCAGGCGCTTGGTCTCTTCCGCGTCCTTGTCCTCATAGAAATAGGCGATGGCCACCTTCGCGCCCTCTCGCGCGAAAAGAATCGAGATCGCCCGGCCGATACCGCTGTCGCCGCCCGTGATCAGTGCGACCTTGTCCTTCAGCTTGCCGACGCCGGGGTAGCGGGGCGCGTAATCCGGTGGCGGGTCCATTTTGTGCTCGTCGGCAGGCATCTTGTCCTGCGCTTGGGCGGGAATGTGCATGTTCGTGCTCATGATGTGCTCCTGCATCCGGGGGTGATGATACTTGCCCGTAGAACAAACCGGTGGCGCATGTGGTTCCTGCTTCAGCATCGGAACCGGGCCGATTCCGAGCCGTTGATTGCAGAATTGAAGACATACGCCGGTGAATTGCGTGGCGCCGGCCTTTATCGAGACGCCGATGACCGATGGCATGATGGAGAAACGCGCCGAGGCGGAAGGTGGCTCGGTCAAGGATGCGGTCGACGGGTTCCTGAAGGAAGAACGGCCCTTCCTGACGCTGGAGCGTCGGGGTCAGCCCGAAGAAGTGGCGCCGGTCATTGCCTGTCTGGCCAGTCAGCGCGCCTCGTTCGTCACGGGCGCGTATTACCGGGTTGATGGCGGGTCTGTGGGATCGGTCGATATCTGACACCGGTACCTGGTGCGCAGGGCGCGATCTTTGCGCCCCGCGCGTGACGTGTTTACCAGAACCACCAGATCATGCCGCCCATGCAGACGATCAGGAGGATCGAAAGCAGGGTCCGGTCCAGGTATATCGGGCTTTCGAGCTGGAAAAGTTCCTCGCGCGCTTCCTTCGCATTCCAGACGAGATCCTCGACACCTTCCTTTTCCGACTGGCGCGTGGCGGCGGATATGCCGAAATGCAGGCCGATCGCGATGAACATCATGATCGAGGACATGACCGTGTAGTGTATTTCCGGCAGGCCGAGATTGGACCAGATGTCATAGACCTCCTTGGTGATGAAGATCGGCACACCCACGACCAGCCCGAAGAGGATCGTCCAGAAGGCGCCGTTCCCGTTCAGCCAAGGCACGAACAGGCCCAGGATGTAGACCACCACGATCGGCGGGATGATATAGGACAGCGACGACTGGAAGTAGGAGAAGAGCGACTCGAACCCGGCGATCATCGGGGCATAGATCGCGCCGATGACCATGCAGATACCGGTCACCACCTTGCCGATCTTCACGTAGGTCTGTTCGTCCAGGTCAGGCTTGAGCGGCTTGACGAAGTCGAGCGTGACCAGCGTGCCGGCGGAGTTGAGCGCGGAGTCGAGCGACGACATGATCGCCGCGATAAGGGCGGCCATGATCAGCCCGCGCAGCCCGATCGGCATCAGTTCGAACGCAAGCGTCGGAAAGGCCAGGTCAGGTGTCGACAGATCGGGATAGAGTTTCAGCGCGATCAGCCCGGGCAGGATCATCAGAAACAGGTTCGGGATTTTCAGGAAGCCCGCGAACAGGGCGCCGATCTGCCCTTCTCGCAGCGATTTCGCACCAAGTGTACGTTGCACGACGAACTGGTTGATCGTCCAGTAATAGAACCCCAGCAGGATCACGCCCCACAAGCCCGTCCACGGCAGGAAGTCGTTCGAGGCCGGCAGGATCAGGTGTTTCTTGCTGTCGTCGAGATCGGTGAACAGTTCCTGCCAGCCGCCGACTTCGTCGAGGCCGATCCAGAACAGGGCCGCGGCCCCCACGATCAGAAGGATCGCCTGTACCGTATCGGTGACAACCACCGCCGACAGGCCGCCGAGAATGGTGTAGATGCCGGCGACCAGCGCCAGCACGGCGACGGCTGTCCAGAGGTTGAGGTAATCGGTCACGTTGGCGATCACCAGCCCGCCCGCGTACAGCGCGCCAGCCGTGTCGATGAACATGATTGCGAGGATCGTGAAAAGCGAAAACGCCCGCCGGGAGCGGACGTCATACCGTTGTTCGAGAAACTCAGGGACGGTGGATACCTTGGCCTTGAGATAGCTTGGCAAGATGAACACCGCGAAGATGACGAGGACGAAGGCCGCGGTCCACTCGTAGTTGAAGATCACGACGCCGTTGTCATAGGCGCCGCCCATCAGTCCGACGAAGCTGGAGCCCGACATGTTCGAGGCGAACAGCGAGAACCCGATCAGATACCAGGGAATGGTTCGCCCGGCGAGAAAATAGCCTTCGGAGCCGGACCCCTTGCTCTTGCGCGAGACATAGATGCCGTGCGCCACCACGCCGACGAAGTAGACAACGACTATTGCGTAATCGATCCAGCTTAGCGAGAAATTTGCTTCTTCCATCGTTGATACCTCAAGTCTTCGTGATCATGGGTGATCAACCAAAGACAGTCGGCATGGTTCCAAAATATAAGTATTCTCAATCTCTTAATCTGTCTTGGTATCGTCCCGAAATAACCCGGTAACCAGCCGGGGGGCGATGTCTGTGTGTGCGCCGGATCGTCGGGGGCAGTCCCGTCCGTGGCGCAGTTATGTCACCTCAGGCGGGTCCGCCCAGAAATGCGGGACGCCGCCGCAATAGGTGATGACGTTGTTGGTGGCGTCGATGGCCTCCCACTTCAGCGCGTTGGAAAAGCCGATGCGCGTCGGATCACCGTCCTCGCTCGCGGCGGGCAGGACGCCGGAGTAAAGGCCCTTCAGGACGCGCTTGGATAGATCCTCGGGCAATGTGTCCTCTCGGCCCAGAACGTCGCGGGTTTCGGGCGAGAGCGCATCCGTCAGGTTGGCGAAAAGCTCGCGTGGCAACGCCTCGACACCGGCATGCGCGGCAAGGCGCGTGGAAATGTCGATATGGGATGTTTGCGCCGCGACTTGGGACGAAGCGGTTGCGCCGAACAGGATCAGGCTGCTGCCGCTGATCACGAGTTCGCGGCGGGACAAGTGATGGTTCGATCTATCGGTCATTGCTCATCCTCCGTCGTGGCATATGCGGCGAGGTAGGCCGAAAGGTCGGCGATCTCGTTGTCGGTCAGGCGTTCGGCGTAGGCCTGCATCCGTCGCAGCCCCCCCGTATCGCGTTCGCCGCTGGCAAAAGCCCGCAAGGTGCCGGCCAGATAGGTTTCCGGCTGACCGTGTATCCAGGGGGCATCATGCGCCCCTGTCTCAATGCCGTCTTCGTCGGCGCCGGGAAGAACATGACAGGACGCGCAGGGTGCGATCCCGCGCTCCCAGGCACCCTCGGTCATGAGGCGGATCGCATCGGCAAAGCGCTCCTCCCGGGGCTGCGGCGTGAGTTCAGGTGGGGGTGCATCGGCATACATGCGTGACATTGCCGGCGCGCCCTCTGACCCGAGCGCGATCGCCGTCCGACGCATCTGCGGATGGGTGCGCGCGCCGGACCGAAAAGCGGCGAGTTGTTCGATGAGGTAGTTGACCGGTTGCCCGTTGAGGACGGGATAGCGCGGCGCCTCCGTGTTGGACAGGCTGTGACAGGAGGTGCAATTCAGCAAGATGTCGGACGATTGCGACGCTGCCGTACCCGGCGCCAGGAGTGCCACGCCTGCGGCGAGGAATGCGCTTGCTCGGTACGTTGCTGTCATGCCGCTGTCTCCGCTGATTGTCCGGTCAACGTGCAGTCTGCGCAACCGTTCCAAGAATATCGGAACCCGGGTGACGCGGCGCGTGTTGTCATTCTGGCACGGGACGTTTCCAGGAGGACCGCGGTGGCGATCATTGAAGTGGAGTACGAGCCCGACATCGTCGTGGTGGGCGCGGGCGTCGCCGGAGGCATGGTGGCGGACAAGGCCTCTGCCGCAGGCCTGAAGGTATTGATCCTTGAATCCGGCCCACGCCTGAGGCGAGAGGAGCTGGTGCAGAACTGGCGGCACTCGGCGCGCACGGATTTCATGGCGCCGTATCCACAACCCGCCCATGCACCGGTGCCGGATCCCAGCAACTGGGGCAACTATCTGATCCAGACCGGCCCGGACCCGTATAATCAGCAATTCGTCCGCGGTGTCGGCGGCACGACATGGCACTGGGCCGCGGCGACCTGGCGTTTTCTTCCGAACGACTTCAAGCTGAGGGGGCTTTACGGCGTCGGTCGCGACTGGCCCATCGGTTACCGCGACCTGGAGCCCTATTACCTGGAAGCAGAAACTCTCATGGGCGTCGCGGGACAGCCGGACGAGGGCCTTGCCCCGCGCAGCGCGCCCTTTCCGATGGAAGCAATGCCGGTCAGCTATATGGACCGGGTGATCGCCGAACGGTTGAATCCGCACGGGTATCTCATGCAGACCGAGCCGGTGGCCCGCAATCGCGAACTCTATGACGGGCGCCCGCCCTGCTGTGGCAACAACAATTGTATGCCGATCTGCCCCATCGGGGCGCAGTACTCGGGCAACCTGGCTGTCGAGAAGGCAGAGCGCCAAGGCGCAAGGGTGATTACCGAGGCGGTCGCGCATTTCATCGAACAGGACGCCAATGGCGACATCGTCGCGGTCCGGTATCTGAAACCGGACCGGTCGGAACATCGCGTGCGTGCGCGCAGTTTCGTTCTGGCGGCAAACGGGATTGAGATCCCACGGCTGATGCTGATGTCTGCCGGCGAAGATGCGCCGGAGGGTATCGGCAACAGTTCCGGGCAGGTGGGGCGCAACCTGATGGATCACCCGGGCACGCAGGTGGTCTTTGACATGCCGATGCCGGTCTGGCCCGGGCGGGGACCGCAGGAAAATACCTCGATCCTGAAATTCCGGGATGGCGATCATCGCCGCCGAATGTCCGCCAAGAAACTGCACCTTTGGAACGGGTCATCGGTCGACAGTGTGGCGGAGGAGGCCATCGACGAAGGTCTTACCGGCGAGGCTCTTGCGACCACGGTGCGTGACAGGGCCGCCCGCCGCTGTGCCATCGCCAATTTCCACGAACAGCTGCCGGATCCTGAAAACCGGCTGACGCTGAGCCCGGACAAAACCGACCCGCTGGGCCTTCCGCGCCCGAGTATCCACTACAGCATCGGAGACTACGTGCGGGACAGCGCCCAGCACACGGCCGGCATGTTCCGCGACATCGTCGACAAGCTGGAAGCGTCGCTGGTCAGCATCGAAGATGGCAGCGAAGGCTTCCGGCCCAACAATCACATCATGGGCAGCACGATCATGGGGGACGATCCGACGGATTCGGTAGTGGACGGTGACTGCCGTAGCCACGATCACCCAAACCTCTACATCGCCAGTTCGTCGGTTTTTGCCTCGGGGGCCTGCGTGAATTCCACACTGACCATCGCCGCGCTGTCCTTGCGGATCGGTGATCGCGTTGTGGCGGACCTGACCTGATCAGATCACGTAAATTACGACACCGACCAGAAGCATCAGCACCGCCGCCGCCGCAACGACCAAAGCGCCGTCAAGCGTCAGGATCGCGATCGTCAGAAGAGAAACGCTTGCCGCGACGAAAGAGGCCGAGAACGGGATGACCTCGAGAAACGGCATCGTCATTCCGCCCAGCATGCACAAAAAGAACAACAGCCGGGCTCCGATCCCGGTGGTCAGAAACGACAATCGCTTGTGAGTGTGTCGCTCCAGGAACATCAGCGGACGGCGCACCTTTTCCAGCCCGTCGTAAAGCTTGTCGCCTTCGACATTCCGGCGCAAGATCTTGCCGGGCAACCACAGGCCGCGACGTCCGATGACGGCCTGTGCCGAGATCAGCGCGATCATTATGCCGCACAGCGCCGAAAGGCCCGGTATGCCGCTGAGCGGTGTCGTCGCCACAACGGCGGGCAGGAAGATCAACGCGGCCGTCCCGGCGCGGCCGAGCGCCTCGACAACGTCGCCGACGCTGACCTGATCATTGGCTTTCGCGACGTCCTCGACGGAGTCGAGAATATCGGACAACGATCTGGGGACGCCATCGGAATTGCCCTCATCGGCATTGCTCATTGGGAACTCCCGCCTATGGATGGTCCTGCATACGCTTCGGATGCAGCCAGTGAGTCAACACGTGGTAGCATATACAGTTCCGGCAGAACGCTGGCCGCCGTGGCTCGTCCGTCAGGGAACCATGTCGGCGCACCGGCGTTGAAACGCCATGCTCAGGAAGAAAGCCGGTCAGCCTTGAGCGCGTTCACGACCTCCACCGCGCTGCGTGCCCGCCCTAATGTCGTAGCCATGGCAATGGCCCAGCAGGCGATCGTGCTTCTCGCGGTTGTCGGGGCGCCGTTGATTGCCGGCGTGGCCTTCGCGGAGTGGAATTTCGTCCTGTCCCTGACGCCGCAGGCAATATTCCTGACGCTGATCGCATTGCGGTACCGCGCGCGGGCGTTCCCACAGGACCTGCGCCGGGTCGAAGCCTTTGTGGTCTTCGCATTAATATTCGTTGTCGCCAGCCTGTTGGTCGCCCCGCCTTTCATGGCGCTTGGGATGCCGCCACTGGATGCGGTGTTCGAGGCTGTGTCGGGTATCACCTCGACCGGGCTGAGCCTTGCGGTTGGCGCCGAGGACTGGCCCATCCCGGGGCATCTCTTGCGCGGCTGGATCCAGTGGTGCGGGGGTTCGCCATCGCCCTTGCAGGCTTGGCAATCTTTGCCGGCAGTTCGGGCGCGTCCCTGTCCATGAGCAGCACCAACATCACCGACCGCGATAACCTGTCGTCGATCAAGGCACAGGCCCGGCAGGTCTTGCTGGCCTATGTGGCGCTGACAAGCGTTGCGATGGTCCTGTGCCTTTTGCTGTTGCCGAACTGGTGGGAAGCCATCAGCGTTGCCTTGGCGGCTGCGTCGACCGGCGGGTTCTCCCCCGTGCCGACAGCCTGGCCAGCTATTCCTATTTGGCGCAGGGCGTGGTCATCGGCATCTGCATCGCGGGGGCGGTATCATTGCTGTTCTATATCCGTATCTGGCGCGACGGCCTGCGCCTTGCGCTGGGCAAATCCCATGTTCTGGCAACATTGGGGCTGATGGCGGGCGGTGTCACGATCTTCGCGATTGTCGACCTGGCGGTGAACGCGCCAAGCCTGGTCGAACTTTATTCCGGGGCGCTCAATTTCCTGAGCGGGTTCAGCACGGCGGGGTTTTCGACCAACGAGGTGTCGAGCCATATCGCACTGCTGCCGATGCTGCTGCTCGCGATGGTGATCGGCGGCGACCTGGGGTCGACGGCGGGCGGTATCAAGGTCGCCCGGCTTGTCGTGCTGTTGCAGATGGTCAGGCTGAGCCTGCTGCGCGTGCGGGTCCCGGCAAGTGCGGTCACCTATCTGCGCGATGGTGGCGACAAGGTCGCGGTGGACCGGGTGATCGCGGTCACCGCGCTTCTGGTCACCTACCTGGCGGCGGTTCTGATCTGCTGGGTGATATTCCTGGTCTCGGAAATCCCGCCACTCTCCGGTCTGTTCGACGTCGTGTCAGCCCTGTCGACCGTGGGACTGAGCCAGGGCGTCGTCGCGCCGGACCTCGCGCCGCACCTGAAAGTGACGCTGATCGTGGCGATGCTGCTTGGTCGGCTGGAATTCATCGCATTGATCATATTGTGCCTTCCCGGCACCTGGATGAGAAGGACCTGACCCATGAGGATTATCGTTATCGGAGCATCGAGGCTTGGCGAGGCGGTGGTGTCGCAACTGCTGGATAACGGGCACAACATCGTCCTTGTGGACCGGTCGCGCGAGCGGCTGGACGACGTGTCGGATCGACTGGATTGCGGATTCATCGAAGGCGACGGCACCTTGCCCCGGACGTTGCGCGACGCCTATGGCGACGGGGCCGATGCCTTGATGCTGATGACCAACCAGGACGACGTGAATATCCTGGCCGCCGTGGTTGGCCAATCGATCGGTTTCCAGCGCGTGGTTCTTCAGATCGTGCAGTCGCAACTGCTGGAAGTCTGCGAGGAACTGGGCTTTGAAGACGTGGTGACGCCCCATACCACCGTTGCGTCCTCGATCGCCCACTCGTTGGAGAACGAAGAGCGTGTCTGGTCGCAGCTCGGGATCATCGAGGGGGTGCACTTCACCACCTACCCCGTGCCGGAAGAACTTGTCGGCAAGACCCTGGATGAACTGGACATGCCTCGGTCCGCGCGGGCGGTCGCGATCGCGCGGACCGAGGAAGATGCGATCCTGGACGCGGACGAAAAGCTGAAGGAGGGGGACAAGGTGCTTGTCGCCGCCGGCAGCAATGTCGGGGAAGGTCTGCGAAAAATGTTCGGAGCGCAGGAGGATTGAGCCAGGCCGCTACATCTCGTTGCGGATCTGGCCATAGGCAAGCACGGCAAAGAGCCCGGTGCCGCCAAGGATGTTGCCGACCAGTACAGGGGCGATATGCAGCGATAGCGCGGTCAGCAGGCCCATTTCCCCGGCGAGGACCAACACGAAGATTTCGTTCGAGCCTGCAATGACATGGGTGAATTCCCCGGCGGCGATGAGCCAGGTGAACATGATGATCACGAAGACCTCGGTTCCCCTGGCGGACGGCAGCATCCAGACCAGCGCGGCGATGAAGAATCCCGCCGGTATGCCGCGCAACAGCGCCTCGAGCGGCGACAGTTCCGCAAGGTGACGCGAGATGGCGAAAACGGCGTCAAGGATATCGGGCGTCAGCACGTTCGCATGGACGGCGATCGCGGCGGTCAGGAAGGTCCCGGCCAGGTTCGCCACGAGCACGATGCCCCAAAGGCGCGCCGTGCAGATCAGGCGATGTCGCGATATCTGCGCCAGAAGCGGCAGGATGACGGTGATCGTGTTTTCCGTGAACAGTTGCAGGCGTGACAGGATCACCAGCACAAAGCCGAACGTATATCCAAGGCTTCCGATGGCGGAAAGATACGGGTGGTCCTCGCCCAGATTCACGCGCAGGATCGCGACCGCGAGGACCGATGTGGAAATGCCGATCCCCGCGGCAATACCGGACCACCAGAGCGAAGTTGCCGGGCGCTCGAGCTCTTCCTGACCTTCGCGCAAGATGATGGAATAGACCGTCAGCGCCGAAAGCCGCCCGTTTTCCGCCACCCTGTCGCGTTCCGGGCCCGTCAGGATTTCTTCCGGCGGTGACGTGGCGTTTTCGCGTTGCTCACGCTTCTCGGCGCGTCCGCGGGACCGCGCATGCGCCTCGGTTTCACCGGGGCGGGGGTGTTTCTTGTCCGTAGGGGGCATCTGGATTCCTTTGCCGGTACAGCCAAGTGGAGCGTCAAAAGTTCCATTTGCAGGCACAGTCCTTGCGCCGGGATCGTGCGATCGGGACAGAAGCGGACGCGCCTGCGGCACCGATTGTGCGATTACTGGAACCTGATGTGGATGTTTGAGGTTGATCTAGGACGGAGCGTTTCACATCACGAGGATTTTTCATGACTCACCCCTTTTCTCGCCGGGCCGTGCTCCTGGGTCTTGCCGCGACAAGCGGCGTTGCTCTGACCAAGCCTCAGCATGCCTTTGCGGCCCTGGACGATCAGCCGTTCGCCTTTCTGACCGAAACCGAGGCGCGGATGCTGGCGGCACTTTGTGACACGCTCATTCCCGAGGACGAATACCCCAGCGCAAGCCAGGCCGGCGTGGTCGATTTCATAGATTTGCAGATGGCCGGACCCTACGGGCACGGCGAGGGGCTGTACATGAAGGGTCCTTTTTTCGAGGGCAAACCGTCACAGGGCTACCAGCTGCCATTGCTTCCGTCGGAGTTGATGCGCGAGGGGCTGTCGCGCCTTGAACAGGCGGAAAGCGGTTTTGCCCTGATGGAAGATGCACGGCGCAACGACGTAGTAACGGCCATGTCGGAGGGCGAGCTCGATATGGGCGACCTGCCCTCGGACGCATTTTTCGACGAGGTCTGGAAGCTGACGAACCAGGGGTTCTTCGCCGACCCCATCTATGGCGGCAACGAAAACTATGCCGGCTGGAGAATGGTCGGGTTCCCCGGTGCGCACGCCTATTACCAATCTTTCGTGGACAAGCACAACGTGGCGTATCCCAAGGCGCCGATGGGTATCAATCACCAGCCCGGCGGCGATGGCGGCTTGCCCGTCGCCCCGGTACGCAAGGAGCCCTGAGGCATGGCGGACAAGACACTACCCAAGACAGACGTGGTCATCATCGGAGGCGGCTGGACCGGTCTGACGACCGCATACGAACTGGCGCATGAGGGGCGCAAATGCGTGATCCTGGAACGTGGCGATCATCGCCACGACGCCACGAGCTTCGGTGCGCCGGAAGAACATGACGAGTTGAAATACGGGCTGCGCTACACGCACATGATGAACGTGCGGGAAAACACCCTGACGTTCCGCAACAGTCGTGGCGACCGCGCCTTGCCCATGCGCAGGCTGGGGTCTTTCCTGCCCGGCGAGGGGCTTGGCGGCGCCGGCATACACTGGAACGGGCAGCTTTGGCGCCCCCTGCCGTCAGACTTGGAAATGCGCAGCCATTACGACAACAGGTATGGCAGCGACTTCATCCCCGACGATCTGAGCGTTCAGGATTGGGGCGTGACCTATGACGAGCTTGAGCCGCATCTGGATTTCTTCGAGCGGATTTGCGGGGCAGCCGGAACCGCCGGCAACCTTGACGGAGAGCAGCGGGAAGGCGGCAACATTTTCGAAGGGCCGCGCAGCAACGAGTATCCCAACCCGGCGATGAAGCAGCCAGTCAGCAGCACCCTGTTCGGTCGCGCTGCCCAGGAAATGGATCTGCACCCGTTTCCCTTTCCGTCCGCAAACGTGACAAAGGCGTACGAAAACCCTTACGGCGCGCAACTGCACCCTTGCACCTATTGCGGTTTCTGCGAGCGCTTCGGCTGCGGATATTTCGCCAAGGCCGATCCGATCATCTGTGTCTACGACCGCATCAAGGAGCACGAGAACTTTGAAATCCGGTTCAAGTCCACCGTGCTGCGGGTCGAGAAATCCGAGGACGGCAAGACTGCCACCGGCGTGACCTACGTGGATGCCGACGGGCGTGAAATCTTTCAGCCCGCCGATATCGTCTGCATGAATGCCTATGCATTGTGGAACGTGCACCTGATGCTGGTGAGCGGTCTGGGAACGCCTTACGATCCGGAAACGCGCACCGGCACGGTCGGCCGGAATTATTCCTATCAGACCATCTCGGCAGTGGACGCGTTTCTTGAGAAGGACATCGTCACCAACCCCTTCATGGGAGCCGGCGCCCTGGGCATGGTGGTGGACGATTACAACGGCGACAATTTCGACCATTCCGACCTCGGGTTCGTCGGTGGCGGCTATATCGCCTGCAAACAATATCACGGTCGACCGATCAGCTATCAGCCCGTGCCCGACGGTACGCCCAGTTGGGGGGCTGAATGGAAACGGGCTGTGCGCGAGAACTACCTGCATCACGCCGATTTCGTCATCCATGGATCCAGCATGTCGACGCCGGAGAACTTTCTCGACCTCGACCCCACCTGGACCGATCAGCATGGTCGACCGTTGTTGCGGATGACGTTCAATTTCCCGGAGAACGACCGGAAAATGGCGAAATACGTGACCGAGCGCGCCGTCGAGATTGCCGAGAACATGGATCACGTGACCAGCGTCAGCGCCACGAACCTCGCCGCCGAAGGCGAAGACTATTCCGTCGTGCCCTACCAGACGACCCACAATGTCGGCGGCGCGGTCATCGGCACCGATCCCAGCACCAGCGTGGTGAACCGGTATGGCCAGATGTGGGATCACCACAATGTGTTTGTCTTCGGGGCATGCCTTTTCCCGCAGAACCTCGGATACAACCCGACCGGCCCGCTGATGGGGTTGGCGTACTGGACGCTGGAGCATCTCAAGAACGACTACCTCGAGAATCCTCGCCCGCTGATGGATGCGTAAAGGAGCTGCAACATGACCATGACACGCACGAAATACTTTGCTCTTGCAGCCTCCCTCCTGGCGGCGACTGCCGGCTTGGCCCCGCTCGTGTTGAACGCGCAGAGTACCGAGACAGAAGAGCCGGGCGTGCTGGAATCGCGGCTTGATGACGAAAGAACGCTGTTCGCGGCGACGGTCGAGGATGCGCCGGACGACGATCTTCTGGAACTCGGGCGGCTGGTCGCGATGGGCGGCGCGGAGAACGGCGGATCCGGCATGGCCTGCATCACCTGTCACGGAGGGCAGGGTGCCGGCGACGGCGCGGGATCGTTCCCGCGACTGACCGGGCAGGCCGCATGGTACACGTACAAGCAGCTCAATGACTATGCCTCTGGGGCCCGTCCGAACGATATAATGACGGGCATCGCGCAACGTCTGACCGAACACGAGCGCGAGGCCGTCGCAGCCTATTACGCGGTGGTGCGCGCACCGATCCCCCAGCCGTTGGGCGCTGCCGATCAGGGAGAATTGCAATGGGGTGGTCAGCTGGCCGCGGTGGGGTCGGCCGAAAAGGGCATTCCGGCCTGCGTGAACTGTCACGGCCCGCAGGGCACCGGCAATCCTCCGTCGGTGCCGTACCTGGCAGGGCAGTATGCCAATTACATGACCTACCAGCTGCAATTGTGGAAAGAGGGCGTGCGCGACAATGACGCGATGAACGTCATGAGCAGCATCGCCAAGAAGATGACGCGCGAGGACATGGAAGCTGTCAGCGAATATTACAACCGGGTCCATAATCCGGTGACCACCGGAAACTAGGGCAGATGTCGCCCGCAAGGATCATCCGCATCGCCCTGACCTCCGTCTTGACTGCTGCAGTCCTTGGAGTGGTTACGCTCTGGGCGCTGGCCGCGCCGGCCTTTGACCCTGTCGGAGCAGCGCTGGCCTGGAGCAAACAGCGAGGCGAGGCTCTGGCTGGCTGGTATGCGAGTGACCCGGTGGCCGCCACCCCGCAGTGGCAGTCTATGCATATGCGGGTAGCGGGCGGAGATCCCGCGCGCGGTCGGCAGTTGATCAACGAATACGGTTGCGGAGCCTGTCACGTCGTCCCCGGCGTGCCGGGTGCCCGCGGCACGGTAGGCCCCTCGCTGACGTCCCTGGCCGACCGCGCCTATATTGCGGGCGTCTTGACGAACGCGCCGGGCGATCTGACCCGGTGGCTGATCAATCCCCCCTACTTTTCGCAAGACACGGCGATGCCCGACCTTGGCGTTACTGAAGCGGATGCGAAAGACATGGTAGCCTATCTCTACACGCTCGGAGGGTTCGAATGAGCGAGCAGAGCACGTTGGGTCAATTCGACAGCCAGACCTCGCTGATCCCCGCCGGAACCGGAGCGGAAGGCACGCTGGTGCTGACCATCACGATGTCGGTGGCGGCGACGTTAATCTTCCTGGCCGTGATGGCGGCGGTCTGGCTGGCCTGGCGGCGGGAAAGGCCCGGCCATATCTGGTGGCTATGGGCCGGCGGGTTCATCTTGCCGGTGATCGCATTGGTGGCGCTGATGGTCGGGTCGACATTCACGCTTGCCTCCATCGCGCGGGTCGATCGAGACGCGCTGGTGATCGAGGTGACGGGCCACCAGTACTGGTGGGACGTGGTTTATGATCCCGACGGCCGCGCGCTGCGCGACGCCAACGAGATCATCCTGCCAGTCGATACGCCGGTGACGTTCCGCCTGAAGTCCGAGGATGTGATACACTCGTTCTGGGTGCCGTCGATCAGCGGCAAGATCGACATGATCCCGGGACGGGTGAACGAACTGACCGTCGAGGCCAGCCGGACAGGCCGGTTTCGCGGCCAATGTGCCGAATTCTGCGGCTTGTCTCATCCGCTGATGGCCTTCGAAGTGGTGGTTCTGGAAAAGGACGACTTCGACAGTTTCACGGCCGGCCTTTCGGACGAGGCGCGCGATGCCGACACGCTGCAACTGAAACAGGGGCGCGACGTATTCCTTAGCGAAGGCTGCAGCGCCTGCCATGCCATTCGCGGCGTGGCCGAGGGCGCGCGTGTCGGGCCGGACCTGACCCGCGTGGGCGCGCGCGGGCGCTGGGGGCCGGGATGTGGCGGATGAATGTCGGCAACCTGGCGGGCTGGATCGCCGATGTGCAGGACATGAAGCCGGGCGCGAACATGCCCTCCTACAATCATCTCAGCGGCCCTGATCTGCGGGCGGTTGCGCATTATCTGTCGAGCCTGAAATGACTGAAACTCCCAACAAACCTGTTCAGGGTCCGGTTCTCGACAGCCTGCCCACCTACGAAAAGGCCTGGGCCACACCGCCCGGCTGGCGCAAGCTGTCGTCGGTGTCGCACCGGGTGGTTGGGCAACGATTCATTGTCACGGGGCTGATCTTTTTCCTCATCGCGGGGATGCTTGCGATCCTGGTGCGCACCCAGCTTATCGTGCCGGAAAACACGTTCCTGGATGCCGAGACCTACAACCAGGTCTTCACCATGCATGGCACGTTGATGATGTTTTTGTTCGCGATCCCCATCCTCGAGGGGTTCGGGGTTTACCTGCTGCCGCTGATGCTGGGCGCAAGGGACCTGATCTTTCCGCGACTGGGGGCGTTCGGCTATTGGTGCTACCTCTTCGGCGGTCTGATCGTGCTGGCGTCGTTCCTGTTCGACGCCGCGCCGGACGGCGGTTGGTTCATGTATACCCCCTGTCGACCAAGGAATACACGCCCGGACTGTCGGCGGATTTCTGGCTGATCGGCATCACCTTTGCCGAGATCGCGAGCGTCACGGCAGCGGTCGAGATCATCGCCGCGATCCTGTGCACGCGCGCGCCGGGAATGTCGCTGGCAAAGATGCCGATCTTCGGTTGGTACATGCTGGTGACGGCCTTCATGATCGCGGTGGGCTTTCCTCCGCTGATCATCGGCTCGATACTGCTGGAGATCGAGCGCGTGCTGGGCCTGCCGTTCTTCGACCCTGCCATGGGGGGCGACCCGCTGCTGTGGCAGCATCTGTTCTGGCTGTTCGGGCATCCGGAGGTCTATATCATCTTCCTGCCCGCCGCCGGCATGGTGGCGACGATGCTGCCGACCTTTGTCGGCAAACCCCTTTTCGGCTATGGCTTTGCGGTGGCGGCGGTGGTCACCATGGGGTTCATCAGCTTTGGCCTCTGGGCGCACCACATGTTTTCCACCGGGCTGCCGACCGTCACGCTGTCGCTGTTTTCGGCTGCATCGACGGTGGTGACGATCCCGACGGGCGTGCAGATCTTCTGTTTCATCCTGACCATGGCACAGGCGCGACCGCGGCTGACGGTACCGATGCTGTTCATCCTCGGGTTTCTCTTCATCTTCGTGCTGGGCGGATTGACGGGGGTCATGCTGGCCTCGGTGCCGTTCAACTGGCAGGCGCATGACAGCTATTTCGTGGTGGCGCATCTGCATTACGTGCTGATCGGCGGCATGGTCTTTCCCCTGATCGGGGCGTTCTATTACTGGACGCCGCATTTCACCGGCAGGATGATGTCCGAGCGTTTGGGAAAATGGGCGTTCTGGCTGATGTTCATCGGCTTTCACGTGACCTTCTTCCTGATGCATATCACCGGCCTTCGCGGCATGCCGCGCCGCATCGCGACCTACCCCGAGGGGATCGGCTGGGACCGGCTGAACATGCTGTCGAGTATCGGGTCCTATATCCTTGCGGCCGGGGTGCTGATCTTTGTCTGGGATTTCATCGCGCACCGCTGGCGCGGGCCGTTGGCCCCGCGCGATCCTTGGAAGGCCGGAACGCTGGAATGGCTCTATGCCCCGATCGCACCGGGCCACAACTTTCACGCCATCCCCAGGGTTCATTCGCGTGAACCGCTGTGGGATCAGCCGGAGTTGTTGGAAAACGAGGCGCACGAGATCGAAGGAATGCTGCGCGATGCCCCCCACGGACGCCGCGAAACCGTGGGGTGTCATCCTGTCTCCGGCGAGCCCCTGCAGATCGTCCGCCTGCCGCATCCGACCTGGGTGCCGATGATCACCGCTTTTTTCGTGGCCGTATCGGCGGTGGCCCTTCTGGCAAGTTTCTACTATGTCGCCGCTGCCGCCCTGGGCACGACGCTGATCGGGTTTGCCGTATGGGCATGGGAGAAATCCGAAACCGGCCAGACTGTCGACACCGGGCCCGAGGGAATACTTCCGGTCGATATCGCCTCGCGGCTGGGGCATACCTACATCGCGGTGATCGGAACGCTTCTGATCATGGTGGCGCTGTTCGCATCGATCCTCTTCGGGGTCCTCTACTTGTGGAACGTGCAGCCGGACTTCACCCGCCGCGCGGGCGATCCCGATTTGTTGTGGACGGTACTGGCGGTCGTCGCCGGCGCGGCGCTGACCGCAATGGCGTATCTGGCGCGGCGCAATGGCTATGTGCTCTATGACATCGTTATCGCCGTGCTGGCGGGCGGGGCATGCTGGGCGCTTTACCAGGCGCTGCGCCCCGTGACGCCGGATCAGACCGCGCTGGCGGCGACGCTGTGGGTGATGGCGGGCTTCGTCGCGGTGCAGCTTTTCGTGTTGGGCTACTGGAGCGTCTTCAACGTTCTGCGCAAGGTCTTCGGCCTGGCGGGCAAGGGCCAGCGCATTCCGGAGGTCAACCGCGCGCCTTACGCGCTGGTAACGTTCCTGATGCTGGTGGCTGCCGCCGTCATGCTGGGAGCGCCGCAGCTGGGAGTGTTCGCATGATCGAAAAAACCGACGCCGAGGAATTGGAACCGCTGCTTTGGGGCATCGCCCGCCCGGCCCTGACCTGGGCGCTGCATTTCATCTTTGTCTATGCGGCACTCTCCGCGACCTGCGCCGAGCGTGCGGTTGTATCCTACACGACAGCTGCGATCGCGATCGGGCTCGCCACGGTCGTGGCCCTCGTCGTCGCCGGCTGGAGACTGTTTCGCAGCAAAAGAACCGAGTTTCACATCGCAGCCCGCTGGACCACGGTGATCTCGCTGGTTGCCATCGTGTTCAGCGCATCGCCGGTCCTGCTGGCGCCGGCCTGCGGTTAGGGAAAGGAAAAGCACATGGAAGACGCCTATATCCCCTTTTGCGGCACGCCGCCGGTGCCTTCCGACCTATGGACGCGTTGGCTGTTCGATCCGCTGTTGATGGCCGGGCTGGCGGCACTGGCCCTGGCGCTGGCGTGGAAAGCCAGCGACCGCCGCGCCGCCGTGGCAGGATGGGTGCTGGTGGCGCTGCTATTCGTGTCGCCCCTGTGCGCGGCGTCGATGGCGCTTTTCTCGGCGCGGGTCGCGCAGCACGTTCTGCTGACGCTGATCGCGGCACCGCTGCTGGCGCGGGCCGCGCCTGCGCCGATACGTGCGGTTCTGCCAGCGGCGGGCGTCTTCGGCGTGTTGTTCTGGGTCTGGCATGCGCCTGCACCATACGCGGCCACGCTGGACTCTGACCTGGTTTACTGGGCGATGCACCTGTCGTTGCTGGGCGCGGCCTGGGTGCTGTGGTCCGCGGTGCGACACAGCATCCAAGCGCGCCCGCACCTCGTCGCTCTAGCGCTGGCGCTGACGGCCGCACAAATGACCCTTCTATCGGCGCTTCTGGTGTTCTCGCGCTCGGTCTGGCATGGCTGGCATGTGCTGACGACCGTGCCTTATGGCCTTACGGCTGCGGCGGACCAGCAATTGGCGGGCGCCATCATGTGGACAGGCGGCGGCGTCGTGATGCTGGGCGCGGTGGCGCTGATGGCCCGTGCCGTGCTGCGAAGCGATACGGTCGAGAAAAAAGCTCCGGTTTTCGAATGAGGCGCGGCAGCGGGTTCAGCTAGTCGTCTGCCGTTGCTGTTTCGGCCGGGTTCCGGCTGGCGTAGAAGGCGGCGACCGCCGCAATTTCCTCTTCCGTCAGGGCATTGGCGATCCGGGACATGACGTCAAGCGGACCACCGCTTCGGTCACCAGTCTTCCACGCCTCCAGTTGCGCCTCGATATAGGCTGCGGGCTGACCCGCAAGAGGCGGAGCGATCGCCTTGTCGTCCAGCTCGCCGACTGCGTGGTGGCACATGACGCAGGCCGTGACCTCGGGGCCTCCGCCTTCCTTCGGCATCTGGCGACCGGCATAGGCCAGCACCTTTCCGGCACTGACAAGCTGCCAGTCGAGATCGCGAGGCGCTTCGATCTGCGGTGTGTCGCGGCTGGCATAATAGGCCAGCACATCCGCCGCCTCGCCCGCCTCGAGGTAACTGGCGATAGGCGTCATCACTTCGTGCGGGCGGCTGCCGTCAAGAAAGCTGGTTATCTGCCGCGCGAGATAGTCATAGGGCAACCCGGCCAGGCGCGGCACGCTCCCGTCGCCGTGTCCCTGAAGCCCGTGGCAGGCCATGCATTTCATCTGCACACCACCACGCGCCGCGCCGCCCTTGGCGATCGCGCGGCCCCGCGCGATGCGGTCTTCGTCAAACGGCGCCTGTGCCCGGGCGGAGTCTGGCGGAGTGGCGTCGAAAAGGTCCGTGGATTGGGGCAAAGCGGGTCCGGCCAGGCACACGACCACCGCGCAAAGCGGGCCAATGCCGGAGGGAAATGGAGTGCAAGCCCGCATGGTCCTACCCTCCGTCCAGGTCTGCGAAATCTGCGCGCATCTGCGCCACGTCCTCGGCTGTCAGTTGACTGTCGTACTCGTTGCCAAGGTTGCTGCGCAGATAGTTGACCACTGCGGCCACCTGTTCATCGTCCAGCCATTCCGCAAACGACGGCATGGCGCCGTTGCCTTCGATGACAAGGTTGACGGGATAGCGCGCACTGGCAAGGCGGGGATTGCCCGCAAGGGCAGGGTAGGCGGCCGCGCCCATCACGCCGCCGCCCTCGGGGCCGTGGCAGCCCGAACAGGCACGGCGATAGAGCGTGGCGCCATCCGTTCCGACGAAACTCTCGGTCGTGGCGCCTAACGTTCCCGCACCCGGCTTCTCGATCTGCGGTGTCTTGGGTTCGGACCCCTGCTGCGCGAGCACGCTGGTTGCAACGACAGATATGCAGAGCGAAAGGGCGGTCAGGGTCGCGTGTCTCATTCCATGGCTCCTTCCGGGCGTCAGGGCGCGCTGGTCGCGCGGTCATGCACCTGCCGCACGGCATCGAGCGCGGACAGAAGCGAGCCTTCCTGCCAGCCTGGCAAGTACGAGATGTGCTCGCCCGCGCAGACAAAGCGGTTGTCCATCGTCGCGGCGATCTCGTAGTCGCTGCCCCGGTCGTCCCACTTGCTGTAGCATCCAAGCATCCAAGGCACGCGGTGCCAGCTCAGGACCACGCCGTTGGAGAATTCATCGCGGTACTGCGGATGGATCTGCTCACCCTGCGAGATCACCGATTCCAGCCGTTCCTCGGGGGACATGGAATTGTAGGCATAGGCGTGCGGCCCGTAGACATACGCGCCAAGGATGACACCCGGCCCATCCGAATGCATCTCGTTGGATGGATAGGAGATCTCGGCAATCGGCAGGTCGGTGAGGGTGATGCCGCCGTAGATCTGCTCGTCCCGCTCCCAGAAGCGGCGCTTGAACTCGAGGCCCGCCTTCACGGCCTCATAGTAATGCAGCTGCCGCATCACGCGGCGCATCTCCGGCGAGACGTCGACATCCAGCTGGCTGAGGACCGTGAAGGGGATGGTGCATACGCAGTAGTCCGCGCTGACCTGACCGCCATCGCCATCGCCGCTTGCGGCCTCGTAATCGACCGTCACGCCATCTTCGCCCTGCACGACGCGCGTCACGCGTGCATTGTAGGTGATAAGGTCGCCGACCTCCCGGTGGAAAGCATGTGCGATCTCTTCCATCCCGCCCACCGGCTGAAACATCGGGGCATGGTGGCGATAGGTGGTGTGGTTGCGCATGTATTGCCAGAAGCGCGACGTCAGAAGATCGTCGAGCGCGATCGGCTCCGACGGCTCCGGCGCGGCGTTCCATAGGCCGCCGCCTGGGGCGCCGGCATCCGGATATCCGCGGTACTCGGCGGTCTCCAGTCGCTCCACATAGCGATAATCCTTGTCGAGAATGCCGAAGGACTTCAGCGACTCCAGCAAAATCTCGGTGTCCTCGACGGTGGCTGCCTGGTCGAGCGCGCCTGCGTCGGTGGCCTTGGCCAGCAATTCCGTGATCTGGCCGACGTAATCGGCCCAGGCATGCCCGTATCGCACCGGTTTTCCATCGAAATGGTCGGCCGAATGCAGATAGGCGTTGTGATTTTCCTGAACGAAGACCTCTAGCGGAACATTCAGGCGATGGCAGTAGTCGAGCAGGGCGAGGTGATGATGCGGAATGCGCCAAGGGCCGATGTTGATGTATTGCCCGTCCGAGAATTCGACATTCTGCGTATAGCCGCCAAGCTCCTCGATCGTGTCGCCGCCCTTGAGCGTCCAGCAGCGTCCCCCGGCGCGTTTTTGATATTCCAGGATCTGGACCGAGTAGCCGGCCTTGCGCAGTTCCAACGCCGCACACATGCCGGCCAATCCGGCCCCAAGGACCACCACCGATGCGCCTTCGGGGGCGCCCGACAGGTCAGGCGGACCTTTGTAGGGGCTTTGGCGGGCATGTCCCAAACTTGCCATCGCATTCATCATCGTGCCAGAGCCGGCGGCCAGTCCGATCATCTTCAACAGGGCTCTTCGGGATGGACGCGGTGGCTGTTCGGACATGAGCTATCTCCGCCTTGAGCTATTTCGTTCCTCTAGTTAAAAGCCGTGACCGTGCGGGAAAGTTCCCGATTTCGAGCACTTAAATTGTCTCAAACGCCTTGCGCGGGGTCAGGTCGTGGCACGGTCTTGCGCCATTGCCGCCTCGCCAAGGTTCAAATCCATCCGGTCAAGCACCTCGTTGACGCGCACTGCATCCTCGACAGGCACCAGTCCCATGGCGTCCTTGCCCTCCAGCACATCCAGGAACGGCTCGATCCCTTCGCCGGCATCGAGAGGTGCCAACTTCATCTCGGTCGTCGGACGCGCCTCTGATCGGCGTCCTGCGGTCAGCACGCCGTCATTCAGGTTCAGCCACCCCGCATCGCCGACGATGTCGAGTTCCAGGCGCATGGTCTTGTCCGTCCAGCCGGCCTCGACAAGGCCGGTCGCGCCATTGCGAAAGGTCAACACCCCTGCGCCGTGATCATCCACGGGCCAACCCAGCACGTTACCCGTCACGGCATGGGCCGTATCGATGGGACCAAGCAGCCATTGCAGCGCATCGATGGCATGGACTGCCTCGTCGGCAAATCCGTCGTAGCGGGCCAGCGCCGGGTCGGTCATCCAGCAATCGAGATCCAACCAGTCGGCATATCCTCCGTCATGGGAAAAGCGCATGCGCGCCTCCGAGATCCTGCCCAGCGCGCCATCTTTCACGAGGTCGCGCGCGCATCGCAGGGCCCGGTTGGTGCGAAAGAAATAGCCCGTGTGCAAACGCCGGCCCTCCGCGTTTGCCAGGTCGGCGCATCGCTTTGCCGCACTGGCGCTTCCTGCCAGAGGCTTTTCGCTGAACACGTCCAACCCGGCGCGTAGCGCGGCCGAAATGTCGGCCTCGTGATGCGCGGTCTCGCTGCACACCAGGGCACCAACACAGTCTGACTGCCCCAACTCGTTAAGAGACACGGGTCGTGCGTCCAGTTCGGTGGCAAGCCGGTTCTGGCGGGCCGGGTCCCGGTCATGCACTTGCGTCACCCGCCAGCCGCGCCGGTCCAAATGATCGAGGTGGTCAGGCAGGTGCACATGTGCGCCCCCCAACAGGACGAGCCTTTTGACGCTCATGGAAATCTCCCACAATCTAATCCGCGCCAGAAAGGGCGGGAACCTGACGACCGCGCCCGGTGACTAGAGCAGGGCCCCGACCATCGCGACGGCGAGAACAGCGAGTATGACGCAAAGGAAGATCAGGGATGTTCGGCTGCGTCGCGGGTTTGCCGGCTCTCGTGTCGGCACGTTCGGACTGCGCTGACCACCGGCGTCGCCGGGTCCGGCCCGGACATCGGCAGGGTCGGCGTCGGGATGCGTGGCGGCCTCGGCAAGTTCCTGGTCAAGGGCTGAAGGACGAGGTTTGACCAGCGGTCGATCGTCGCGCGCGGCCTCGGGATGTCCGTCGCGCATGGCACGGTTCGCTTCGACCACGTCCGCCTCGTCGCGCGGATCAGGCGCGCGCCGGTTTGTATCTTCGGAAGATGCCTCGGGCTTGGTTGGGGTCTGACGGTTCATTTGCGGCCTCCTTTGCCGGCAGCCTTCACGAACTTTTCCAGACTTGAGAATTGCTCGTTCGTGGAAAGCATGTGCCTGCTCAACGCGCGGTAGTGACGCTTGTTCCGGTCTTCAGGGCAGGCACGCGGAACCGCAGCCGTTTGTCACGAAGCCTTCGCGCCCCGAAAGATATCGACAACGCGTTTCAGGCTGAAAGGGCGCCAGCGATGCGCAGGACGCTCCGGATCCAGCAAGTCGTTCTCTCCGAGGATGTTGTCTTCGGCGCAATTGAGTTCAGGCGGATCGAAGGGAACCAGGCTGCGGCCTTCGCCAAGAAGCGCTTCGATCGCCTTTATGAGCGATCCTTCGGCTTTGGCCAGCTGCGCGTCGAATACGTCGATGGTGACGCCAAGATGCTCTGACAGAAGATCGCTGCGAAGTGCCGAGATCTGCTTGCGCAGCCTCTCATCGCTTGCATCCCCGGTGCCGGCTTCGATCGACAGGTCGCATTCCGTGTCCAGCCCCATGGAGCGATTGCTGAGGTTCGAGGAACCGACACGAAGCAGTCGGTCGTCGCATATCACGATCTTGGCATGGACATAGATCGGCGTGCCCTCGTCCGCCACGGGCGTGTAAAGCCGGAACCGTTCATATGTGTCGGCTTGCGCTATCATCTCGAGAAGGCGTGCGCGCGACGATCCCATGACCTCTTCTTCCAGCCAGCCGTCCGCGGATTCCGGGTTCACGATCACGATCTCGGGCCCGTCCGCCTCCTCCAGCCGTGACGCTATGGCGTCGGCGACCCGGCGCGACGCGAAGTACTGACTTTCGATGTAAAGACTTCGCTCCGCGGCGGAAACGATCTCGAGATACAAGTCCTCGATCTCGTGGACAGCCTCCCGGCTGTCATAGGCCGGCGCGGTCCGTGAGATACCGACATCCACGTCAGTCATGGACGGCTCCAGACCCTCGGGCCAGAATGGGTCTCTTCTGGGCGGCGCTTCGAGACTTTCACCTGTGGCGACCCGCCATCTGTCGCGCGCCAATTCGCCCAGAGCCGCCGCAACGTCGCCGTCGACCGCCGTGGTCGCGTCGTGCCAAGGGCCGTAAGGACGCCCTGTCGTCGGCCTGCGGCGCAATTTGCTGTCATCGACATGATCCCGCGTGTCCCAGCGCTCCGCTGTCGTGTCGATGCCGCCGCAAAAGGCCAGGACATCGTCAATCACGACAATCTTCTGATGGTGGGCCGCGCCGCTTGGATGGGCGTGATCGAGCCTCAGCCTGATCTGTGAACTCGAAACCCAATCGATGATCCTGAGAGGCGTGGATCCTCGACCGAGCGTCAGCAGAGCGCCCGTATCCCATTCGAGCATGTAGATCTTCAGGTCTGGACGCTTTTTCGTCACCCAGTTCAGGAACTCACCCAGCTTATGCGGGACATCGGCTTTGCTCTCGCGCGGGTCGAGTGAGATCCGTGTATCGAATTCCCAGCCGATCATCATGACGGAATGCTCCGCTTGCTGTACCGCAGAGTGAAAGGCCGAGAAATAGTCGGCCGCGTCGATTATCACGGAGAGCTTATCCGCGCTCTCGATCCGCCAGCATGTCTTGCCTGGACGAAGAATTTTCTTTGAAGAAAGTTGACTCAAATTAGTCCTCGCAATCCTCCCTACAGTGAGTGTTCGGCATCAGGAACTCAACCAGCGATTTGGAAACCGGTTCCGGACCCGGATTGCCGATGCCCTCATCGAAGCGGCTGGGTTCTCAGTCCATTCCTGCAGTCCGGGCCGAACTGCCATCGCCTTTCTCGTTGTTTCCGACATCGAGCACGCGTTCGCGGACCAGCCAGTCCGGGTGGTTATCACGCAGAAACGCCAGCAGTTGCTCTCGCAGGCGACTTTGCACCGTCCACCCGGTCGAGGGATCGGGCATCATTGCGAAAAAGCTGATCTTGAGCCCTTCGGCAGTATGGTCTGTCGTATAGGTGAACGCGTTGTCGGGTTCCGAGATGTCGGGATCCTCGTGCAGCAGGGAGCTGAATTTTCGGCGCAACGCGTCGACATCGCAAAGCGGGTCGAGCCACAGGTCGATCACCCGCATCATGCGCGCCTCCGTGACCGACCAGTTCTCGAACGGTCGTGCGACAAAATAGGTGACGGGCACCACGATCCGCCGCAGATCCCAGGTTCGAAGCCGCATGAACGTGTAGAAAATTGCCTCGACATAGGCCCAGTCGCCCTCGAACAGGATCGCGTCGCCGATGCGCACCGGCTTGGCAAAGGCGATCTGCAGCGAAGCGAGGATATTGCCGAGCACCGCCTGGCCGGCGATACCGAAGATCACGGTCAGCACACCCGCCGAGGCCAACAGGGTCATGCCGACGCTGTCAAACAGGTTCAGCTGCGCCAGTATCACGATGGCGGCCAAGCCGACCATGACCAGCACGATCAACCGTCGCAGCGCATAGATCGATGTGTAGAATTCACGTTCGTCGCGTCCGCGTTTGTCGTCGATCTCGCCGACAAAGCGCAGGGTGATGCGGTGCAGCATGGCATCGAGCATACGCAGAAGGGTCATCCCGACGCCCCATACCATCAGGATCGTCAATGTAGGGCGCAGGAACGCCTGTATCTGTCCCGAGAAAGACAGAACCCAGCTCAGGATCATCTGGCCTGACGCGGCCATGACGAGGATCGCCAGGGGCAGACCGCTGCGCTCGAGCCCGACTCTCAGCCAGCCTCGATCCGCCCGCTTGGACAGTGCTGTCACCGCGGCGTACGTCGCCCAGCCCAGCAGAAGTACCCCGCCTGCTGCCAGCGGCACCGCGATCCATTCCCAAAGCCACAAGCCCCAGATTTCGCGCTTCAGCACGGTCGGGATGAGGTCTTCGTATTTTCGTGGGCCGAAAGCGGAATAGAGCGGACCCGTGTTGTCGACGGTCTGTGGGGTGAACAGCCACACCGCTGGCGCGTCGGTCGGCTTGTAACGCGCCAGGCGGATGTCATAGGCGGTTTCGTCGGCCTCCAGCGTCTCGATGGCCAGATCACGGCGAGGTTGCCCCGCTCGGTCTGCGGAGCCGCCGCTTTGTTCGATCCGCGCATCGGGGCGAGCGGGCAGGCTGGTCCAATCGATCCAGACCTGCCGCGCAAGGACCGAAGCCAGTTTCCGGGCAAGTATCGGCCCGCGTTCCGACTGCACCGATGGCTCCAGCCGCGACAGGTTGAGATAATGCGCGGCGCGGGTGAAGTCCCCGGCATCGGCGGAGGCGATGAAACCGCGCATGGACTGGCGCGGGGTCGATCGGTCAAGACCGCTTCCGACGGTCTCGGACAGCCCGGAATTGAGGGTTTCGGACGCGTACCAGTAATCGCTTCCATCCTGTGCCGCCGCCTCGAACATGGTCGACAAAAGGACGAATGGCAGCAGCGCCAGGTAGCGCATCACGGTCGCGACCCACCGCCGTGGTGTTTTCGCCAGCTTCGCTGCGTACGGCGCAGGGAGTGGGACCGAGGGCGTCACGTTGCGGTCGCGGCCGATCTGCCGTCCGGGTCGCATGCGCCCACGGTCGGATTCAGCACGTTCTCGTTGGAACCGATTTTATCGACCGACGGCTGCAGGGGGTTTTTCATGGCGAATTCCTGACCTGAGTTGGTTTCCAAGGTTACTCGCATGACACTATCGAGTGCTCGGAGCCGCTATCGGCTGCGCCGAAGCCACGTTGGTGTAACGGAGTCCTCAAGGCCGGGTTCCACATTCAGGCCAACGCCAACGCCGCCGACCGCGAGCAAAAGCAGCCGATCACGCGCGACCCTTGCGGTTCAAATCAGGGGACGGATCAAATCGCCCTTCGACGTTTGGTCATTTTTTCAACCAGTTCTGGACGTCGTCCGGCCCTCCCGGACGCTCAGAGATTTTCAGCTGCGGTCCTGCAATCCTCAGCGCATTCACGGCACATCTGTGCGCAGCGCTTGCAGTGGGCATCATCATGATGAGAACACATCTCTTCACAGGCATCGCAGGCGCTCGCGCAAAGCTCGAGCATAGAGCGCAGAACGGATTGGTTGCTGCCGGTCCGACGGGTGGCAACGCGGTAGGTCGCGGCGCAGATGTCAGCGCAATCCATGCAGTGGCGCACGCAATCGACCCTCTTTTCGACATCGTCTTCCGCCAGACAGGCGTCTGCGCATGAGTTGCAGATCGCCGCGCAATACATTGCATGGCGAACGGCCTTGGCCAGGGGTTCGTTCAGACGACCGGCCACGTCGGGATGTTCGGAAATCATTTTCTCGATACTCATGGAGCGTTCCTTTCGGGGTACCTTGGGCTATCCAAACAGTTGGACTGAACCCAACCGACAAGCTCCGTATATGTTCCACCATGACAGCAAGCGCAGAGGTACCTGCGACTGTTCAATGTGGAGCAGACGGAATGCGGCAGCGTCTCCCAAGACCACCCGAAGCTCCCCAGTCACCATTCGCAAAATCGGTGTGAAAGGCTTCATCTCGTGCAGATGTCGCGACGGCTATTTCGCCTGAAGCAAGTGCAGATCGAGGTCGATCGTTGCAGTCATTCCCGAGGCTTCGAACGTCCGGGCAACCACGCCCCCGAGCGACGATTTCACGACACTGTCGCACATTTGCGTGCCAAAACCCTTATGTCCCCCTTCCTGCGGGTCGAGGCGGCATCGTTCCTGCCAGTCAATCAGGAATCTTTCTCCCTCGCGGCGCGCCACGATCAGAAGGCCGCCATCACTCTGACCGAGCGCCCCGTATTTCGCAGCATTGGTGCAAAGCTCATAGAGGACAAGCGCGAGCGGCATGAGCGCATCCGGAGCAACACTGATATCTTCCACGTCGAGTTCGACGGCTTGATTTCCGGCAAACGGTGCGACGACCGAATCGATGAGATCGCGCAGCGATGTGCTGCCTGTGGAGTCTCCGGCAGGATCAGCGACTGCCAGCCTGTGAGCCTCGGAAAGCGCCGTCAGACGTTTCTGCATCAAGCTTGCAAGTTCGCTGGCTGTCTCGACCTGTCGGGCATTGACTGAAATGAGGCTTCCGACAACCGCAAAGCAATTGCCGATCCGGTGGCGCATTTCCGCAAGGAGAAGGTTCTGCCGTTCGGCCGCCTCGACCTGGTGCGTGATGTCGCGCGCGATTTTCGAGGCACCGATGATCTCACCGCTCGAATTTCTTACCGGCGAGATCGTCAGGGAGATCGGCACAAGCGACCCACCTTTACGCCGACGGACCGTTTCGAAGTGCCTGATGCGTTCACCGCGGCGAAGCCGCGAGATGATGTCCACCTCCTCGTGCTGCCGTTCCTCGGGTATGAGCATCAGGATCGGCTGCCCGACGGCCTCCAGGGCAGAGTAGCCGAACAGGCGCTCGGCGCCCGGATTCCAGGTCTGTATGATACCATCGAGATTCTTGGTGATGATCGCGTCGTCGGAACTGTCGATAATCGCAGCAAGATACTCGTTCAGGTTTATCGAGATGTCGATCTGTGAAGACGCATCGTCGCCAAAAGCTAGCCGGCTCATGTGGAACGCCCTCTGATATTCCTAGTCATGGTATGCCATATCGCGTGGCGGCGCCATTGGAATTGGTAGACCGCGGTGTCTGGACGAACAACCGTACAGCATCAAAGCCGTTGCCCCGCGCGAAATTCTGCCGGCAACGACAGGTGCTCGGATGTTGCCGACGAGACACATAGCGGTATAGCCCGGCTCAATTGCAGGACGAGCGTGGTCCTGAACGATCTTGTTGAAGCCTTCCAGAAGCCGGAATAACGGAAACACGTGACTGCTCACGGGCACAGCACCCTTTCGAGCAGGTCGAGTACGGTTTCCAGCGACCTCTGCCTGATCTGATCCCGACCGATGGCTCCGAATGATCTTTCCAGATGTGTCGGGCGCTCTCCCTCCCGGGCCACAGCGAAATGCACGAGGCCTTCCTCATCGCCCTCTCCGCCCGGTCCCGCGAACCCGGTCACGGACATCGCGACATTCGCGCCCGAAAGCCGCAGCGCACCTTGAGCCATGGCAATGGCAGCCTCCTTCGAAACGGCGCCTTTCTGACGCAGCAAGTCCTGCTCCACGCCCAAAAGCTCGTGTTTGGCGGCATCTGAATAGGTCACGTAACCGCGGTCGAACGCGTGCGAGCAGCCCTCGATGTCGGTGACCAGGGCGGCGACCAGCCCACCGGTGCAACTTTCGGCGGTGGCCAGGGTAAGGTCACGTTCGCAACAACGGGCAAGTACCCGTTTGGCGCGCTCCGCCAGCGGATCAGATGAAGACTTCGTATCGTCCGAAATGCCAACCATGCCACGTTACCCTCATTTATCGACTTGTTCCGTGAAAACTATCTGGCCGTCGCTGCCGATGTCTCAACAAGAAATTAAACAGCACCGGCAAGGGGTAATGCCGCAGCCTCTGCGAGGCTCGTGCAAGGCTCGACGGAATGGATAGCGCTAAAGCGATGCCTGGATGGAACGGAACCGAAAGCCGTCCGTTGGCCGAGTGTACAACGAAAGGTAGGGAAGATGTTCCATCATTCGAGTAAGCTTCAATACGAAGTACGTGTCGATACCCCTGATCCCCAGTTTGCGAAGTTCTTGCAGCAGGCCATCGGCGGTGTTGAAGGCGAGATCCGCGTCGCAATGCAATATTTCTTCCAAGCCATGGGGGCGCGCGGCGATGACAAGTACCGCGATATGCTGATGATGACCGCCACGGAAGAACTGTCGCACATCGAATTTCTTGGCCATGCGGTCGCGCTCAACCTCGAGGGCGCACCCCTTACGGTTCAGGAAGAGGCAGCCAAGGACCCGGTGGTCAACGCGATCATGGGCGGCGCCAACCCACGGCACATCCTTTCTTCGGGGCTTTCCGCGATGCCGGTCAATGCCAACGGTGTGCCCTTCGACATGAGCCATGTCTACGCGACCGGCAACCTCGCGGCGGACATGATGGCCAACGTCACGGCGGAAAGCGGTGGACGTGTTCTCGCGTCGCGGCTCTACAACATGACCGACGACACCGGGATGAAAGACATGCTGTCCTTCCTCATTGCGCGCGACACGATGCACCAGCAGCAGTGGATGGCCGTCATTGAAGAACTTGGCGGACTGGAGTCGCAGATGCCGATCCCCAACTCCACCCCGACGGAGCATGAAGCGACCGAGCATTCCTATTACTTCCTGAACACTTCCCTCGACGAACCCACGCCCGAAGGCCGCTGGACTTCGGGTCCCTCGCTGGACGGGCGCAGCGAATTCACCAAGCGCGACAAACCCGAGCCGCTCGGCCAGAAGCCCAGCCTTGGCAAGGCCCGTCCGCATTCGGGCACCCAAACCGAGCAACAGTAAGGAAACGGAGGAGAACCATGCCTACAACAGTCGGAACTGAGAACAACGTCGAAGACCTCGTGCGCAATCTGCTGACGCTCGAGCACGACGCCATCGCAGCCTACCAGTCTGCCGTCGAGAGGCTCGACAAGCCGGAATTTCGCCAGCAAATGGAGTCTTTCCTGGCGGAGCACGAGGCCCACGTGGCCGACCTGGACCGCTTCGCAAGCAGCATCGGCGTCACCCCGCCTCAGGAAGGTGACATGAAGCAGTGGTTGACGACGGGCAAGGTCGCTCTGGCTGATCTTGCCGGTGACGAGAGCTTGCTCAAGGCGATGAAGACCAACGAGGACGACACGGTCATGGCCTACGATCAGGCCCTGGAAAACGCTCAGGCCAGCGCCGAGTTGAGGCCCATCCTGGAAAAAGGCCTGTCGGACGAACGGCGGCACCGCGCCTGGATGGAAACCGCCAGTTGACGGCGACCAGACCGCAAAGAGTGAGGCCGGCGCGTGGATCGCGCCGGCCTTTCTCGTCAGGACGTCTCTCGAGCTGGACTTGGTCTGGATGATAAAGGCTGATCCGAATTTACCCTAATAGTTCGCAGGCGGGTCACTCGCAGGGAAGGATTCGTCCGCCGCCTCATCAACCATATTCCATTGCCTTGGAGGGTCCGTCATTTCGCGCGGCCCTGCGACACGGACGCGGTTTTCCGAGCCTTGTCGGGACAAGACGGATGGTGAGTGAGACCTGCGGTTTCGCGTAGCCACGAACACCAAGGCCAATGCCGTGGTTCCAAGTGCCAATAATGCGCTATTGCGCATGGCGTTTCCTTTCATTTCCGTATCTCGAATTTAACCGTCGCTGCGGGGTTTCGGTTCCCCAAAGCAAGGGCTCGCTTGGGTCGACACCACTGCGTGATGTGACCCCCAATGAAGTCGGTCGGCTCTTTCCCGCTACCGGGATTCCCGGGTGGAACAACCTGTGCTCGGATCGGGTTAATGCTTCGAGGACAGTGGCCTGGCCTCGACGACCTTCCGCGAAAGCAGTGTGCGGACGCGACATCTTAAGGATACTCAATGAAACGCCGGCTGGCTCCTGTCTGGGGAGCATCGATTCTTGTGGTCGCAATACCCGTGGTTGGGGCCACGGTGTGCGTGGCGATTATCGCCATTCAGCTGACATTGATCGCCCTTCGACCCTTGATCGCGCGGCTGCCGGCACGAATTGGCTCGGCCCGGAAATACACTGAGAAACCCAACTTCTCGGTGCATGTCGCAACCCACTCCGAGCCGCCCGATATGGTCATCCGGACATTGCGGGCCCTGCTGGATCAGGATTGGCATCCCGATTTCCGCGAGATCATCGTGATGGACAACAACACGCTTGATCCGACCCTGTGGAAACCGGTGGAGCGCTTCTGCAAAAGCCATCCAGACCGCATCACGTTTCTGCACCGGACAGGCGTCAGCGGCGCCAAGGCCGGTGCTCTCAACATCGCGCTTAAGCATTCCGGCCCCGATACGACCCATGTTGTGACGGTGGACGCAGACTATGTCGTGCACCGGGATTTCCTGAGCCGCGCCGCGGAAGCCCTGCATCGGACCGGAGCGGACTATGTCCAGTTCCCGCAATCCTACGTCGCCACCACGACCGCGGCACCGGGAATAGATGCCGAACTCGAAGAGTATTTCCGAGCCAACGCAGCTGTCGCCGACGAGGCCGAGGCGGTGCTGCTGACCGGCACGCTCTGTGTGATCTCCAAACCGGCGCTCGTTGCCGCAGGCGGCTGGTCCGGCGCCACCACGACCGAGGACGCGGAACTCGGTGTACGTCTTTGCGATGCGGGATTTACCGGTCGGTTCATCAATCAGGTGGTGGGCCAGGGCCTGCTGCCGCTGTCTTTGAAGGATCTTGAAAAACAGAGGTATCGCTGGAGCAGCGGCAACTTCCAGACCTTGTTACGTCACTTCCGGACGATCATGACCCCCGCAGGCTCGCTCTTGCTGCCAAAGCGTCTGGTGATCCTGTCGCAACTGACAGCCTGGTTCAACCCGGCATTGGTGCCCGGCATCATGCTGCTGGTCTGGCTGATGGCAGGATGGGATCAGACCATCGCGCCCACGCTGGCGGCCGCGGTCATCGTGCTCGGGCTCTGCGACATTGTCCTGCGGGTCATCGGACGCGGCGTGCGCGATCATCTGGCGCCCGGCGTGATCCTGCACGCGCTCGCCTGTCGTATCGCTCTGGCACCGCAATCGGCAAAGGCAACCTTCGATGCGTTCTGCGGCGGGTCGCTGACCTTCATCGTGACCGACAAGTCCGGCGCATGCCGCACGAACTCCAGAGATCTGCATTCCTGTCATCTGCTGCTGTTCGCAGCCGCGCTCATCGCTCTGATCACGGCACCGCAAAGCAATCCGCTCATCCTCACGGCACTATTTTGCCTGATGCTGCCGCTGCCTGCCGCGGTGATGACCGACCAAAGCCTGCGAAAGTATCGAAAGGCGCTGATTGCGCCGAAGAAAGTGATCACGCCATGACGTCCGATCCGCGCGCACCCCTGGTCGATATCGTCATCCCGACCTTCAACCGGGCGCACCTGATCCAAGGCGCCATCCGCGCCGCGCTGGATCAAAGCTGGTGGAACATTCGTGTCACCCTGATCGACGATGCAAGCACCGACGCCACCCAAGAGGCCGTCCGCCCGTTCCTGTCCGACGCACGTTTCAACTATATCCGGCTGGCCAACAACCTGGGCACCGCCAACGCCAAGAATGCGGGCCTTCTGCTGACCGGTGGCGATGCGGTTACGTTTCACGATTCCGACGACTTGCCCCACCGTGACAAGGTGCTGCATCAGGTGCGTGTCCTGACGGCCCAGGACATCGGCGCCGACGATTGCCTGAACTGGGACCTGGCGGGCAAGACAGCGGGTCAGTGGCTCCAGGTCAGTGCGGCACTGACACATCACGAGATGATCCTGCCCGACGGGCGCCGCGTCGAAATCCGCCGCGACATCTCCCTGCTGGATGACGTGTTTCCCAATCTCCAGATGGGCTCGCGCGTTCCCGGTGACTGGACGCATATCAACTCGGGTCTGTTCTGTGCCGGCGTGTTCGGTCGGCTTGGCGGGTTCGAGGATTGTATCGAGGAGGACCGGGAATTCCGGAATCGGCTGATCCTGAACGGAGAGATCATCTGGATCGTGCCGGAACTGCTGCTGACCAAGATCGAGACGCCCGACAGCCTGACGCAGTCGGCAATCTCGGACTACGATAGTTCCAGACGCAAGGCCGATCGGCAGATGGTCTGGGAAAAGGTCGATCTTTGGCGGCGCAGCGGCAGGGTCGATCCCGTGCCGGTAGATATCCCGGCGCTTGGCGTAAGCTGGGTCAGCCGACCCGACCTTCTTCGGCGGCGCGACATCCCGGCAACGCATGACACCTGTGTGCAACTGGAAAGAATCCTGGCGCCAGTCTCGGCGGAACAGGTGGCCGCGCAATGAAGACGATAAGACACTGGACCGCATGCGCCCCCCTCGCGATTGTCGATCCCTGCAGCGCCAGGGGCTATGATCTGCCGGATCTGAACTCTGGCGGGCTTGGCGGTACGGAAGCGACAGTGCTGCGGGTGGCGAAGGCCCTCGGCTCACGCTTCGCGATCACGCATTATCAGAACGGCCGCGACGATCGGCGCCTGTCCGAAGCGGGAGAGCTGCGGCCCATCCAGGACCTCGATGCCGCGAAAGAGCCTGCCACCCTGATCGTCATCAACCGCTGGAAGGTGGCGATCAAACTGCGCAGGCAACACCCCGACACGCCTGTATTCCTCTGGCTGCACGTCTATCCCGGTCGTCACAATCGCAAGATGGGTGCCGCACTGAAAGCCGCCGACATCACCGTCATCTGCGTATCCAACACCCACGCGCGTGAACTCGCGGCCTTTCTGGGCGCGGACAATGCTCCACGCATCCGCGTGATCTGCAATCCGATCGACGACGCCCTGCGCCCCGACGACACGCCCCGCAATCGCGACCGATTGCTGTTCGCCAGCTCGCCTCACAAGGGGCTGGGAGAAGTGTTCGAACAATTCGCCACCCTGCGCGACGCCTTACCGACTCTGACGCTCGCCGTCGCGGATCCCGGTTATCTGCGGTGGGACACCGGCCCGGTCCCAAGAGGCGTGGTTTTCATGGGGTCGCTGTCACACCGGTCCCTGATCCGGCAGATGCGCCGTGCGCTGTGCCTGTTTTACCCCCAGACAACCTTTGCAGAGACATTCGGCCTCGTCCTGGCCGAGGCCAACGCAATCGGCACGCCCGTCGTGGTGCATGGCGAACTGGGCGCCAATGCGGAAATCGTCGCGGATGCGGATCAGCGGGTGGACGGGCATGACCCGGCTCAGATCCTCGCGCGCATCCGCGCATGGCGCGACGCCCCGCCGCAGGTCACCGCCAACCCGGCCTTTCGATTAAGCAAGGTCGCCAGGGACTGGACCCGACTACTCGATTCCGTCCCGACGCGCCCGCAGATGAGCAAAGTTTAGACCATGACAACGTTCGCATCTTTAAACCAGCCGTCCCCATCCCATGCCCGCGAACCGGTGCCGCCCGATGTAGCACAGGCCCTTCAGGCCGCCGCCGCGGATGAAGAGCGCGGAAAACGACCGATCAGCCGCTCCATCGATCTGCTGCGGCAGGCTGGCCTTCTGAGGGATGACGGCGCGACCGATCCGGCCCGCACCGCTCGCGCGCTCATGCAGGTCGGCGCCGCAAATCTGTCCGTCGGACGGCTTTGGGAGGGGCATGTCAACGCGCTGTACCTCATTCGCCTCCATGGTTCCGAGGCGCAAAAGAGGGACGCGGCCCATCGTACAGCCGACGGAGCCTTGCTGGGCGTCTGGGGGGCCGATGGCAATGTGCCCGTGACGCTGGATGCAACGGCCAAGCGCCTTGATGGCAACAAGCGTTATGCCTCGGGTCTGGGTACCGTGACCCGCGCGCTTGTCACGGTTAACTCTGGTCCCGAAGTACGACTGGCCCTGGTCGATGTGACGGACGCCGCCCGCGCCGACCCCTCGACCTGGAACATGCAGGGGATGCGGTCGACAGCCTCGGGCGGGTACGATTTCACGGGGGTGCCAGCCGATGAGGTCGAATGGATCGGCGGCCCCGGCGATTACCTGAAGGAGCCGCATTTCGTCGGTGGGGTCTGGCGGATCGCCGCGCTGCAGGCTGGCGCCACCGTGGGCTTGCTGGACAGAGCCGCGTCCAAACTTCGCGCTGCGGAACGCATGGATGCAGAGGCTCAGAAGGCTCGTCTGATGGACGTGCTGATGCGCGCCTGGGCCGGCATGGCAATGACCGAGCGGGCCGCCGCCGCAAGCGCCGACCACTTCATCGCGCAGGACGACATCGTTGCCACATCGATTGCCGCCCGGCTCTATACCGAAGAGGTGGGGCTCGACGCCATTCGGGCGGTCGAACAAAGCATCGGCCTGCAACATTTCGAGGTCGGGTCCGAGACCGGTCGCATGGCCCGCGATCTGTCGGTCTATCTGCGGCAGGTCGCCCGGGATGCGTTCCTGCAGCGTGCCGCGCAAACGGCCCTTGGAAATGACGGGCGTATCTGGGGGGTGTTCGGATGAATATCGCGCACTTGCCTTTGTTGCCGGACGCCTTCCAGGGCCACGAAAAACTCGTTGTCCTGGCCCCGCATCCCGACGATGAATCCCTGGGCTGCGGCGCATTGCTGGCGCGCGCCTTCAGGGGCGCAGGCGCTCATGTCGTCTGCCTGACCGATGGAAGTGCAAGCCATCCCGGGTCGAGCGTCTGGACACCCAAGCGGCTGGCGGCACTGCGACGGGCCGAACTGACCCAGGCCATCGAACACCTCGGCGGCAGCGCGCATGATCTGACATGGCTGGGCATGGCCGACAGTCGCCTTTGTCAGGCAGACGAGACGACCGTTGCCGCCCGGCTGGAACTGGTCATCGAAACCCTTGGCGCGCGCCATGTCTTCGTTCCCGCAGCCGAAGACCAGCACGCGGATCATCAGGTCACAGCGCGTATCGCGACCGGACTGCGCGACCGACGCCCCGATTGGACGTTCTACAGCTATCCTGTCTGGTGTCGTTGGCACGATCCGCAGTTCGAGCAGACCGTCGCCCATCGCGCTCCGATATATCTGCCTCCAGGTGATCTGACCGGTAAAAAGCACGCAGCGATCCACGCACATCGGACCCAACTGGGGCAGGTTGTCACCGACGATCCATCGGGCTTTACCCTTCCGCCGGGGTTCGTCGAGAAATTCCTGACCGAAGACGAGATCTTCTGGAGGATGCCGTGATGGCTGTGGGCCGCACTCATCTCGACGCGCTCTATGCCGACACCCCGGACCCATGGGATTTCGAGCATAGCGATTACGAGCAGGCCAAGTTCGCCGCAACACGGGCCGCCCTGTCCCGGCCTCACTATGTTTCAGCCTTCGAACTGGGCTGCGGCAACGGTCAACTGGCCCGGACTCTTGTAGACATCTGCGACCGTTACACCGGCATGGATGCGGTGAGCGTTGCAATCGAGGCCGCACGCAATACGGTGCCGGAAGCCCGCTTCATCCGCGGCTTCTTTCCCTGTCCGCTTCCCGCGGACGAGTTCGACCTGCTGATCCTGTCAGAGATCCTCTATTTTCTCGATTCCGGCAGTCTGCAGACGCTGGCCGGCGCAATCGCAACCTCCTGGCCTGAGGCAGAGGTGCTCTGCGTGTCCTGGCTGGGTGACACGGGGAACGATCTGCAGGGCGAGGAAGCGCTGGCCATTTTCACGCGGGCGCTGGCCACACATGATTTCGACCGCGTGGTGCATACCGACGGTTATCGCATCGACCGCGGGTTGCCGGGGGTACAATCATGAGGCCCGCCCCCGCAAAAGACACTGCCATCGTCATCCCCGCCCGGAACGAGGAGAAACGCATAGCGCACTGTTTGAACGCGCTGGCCGAACAATGCTCGGCCAGGGTCGTCGTGATCGTGGTCGTGAACAACTCGACAGACAGCACGGTTGCCAGGGCCCGTGACGCGGCCCTCAGGCTTGGCCTGGATCTGACGGTGTTGCAGCGCAGGCTCGAGCCGCACGAGGGCGTCGGAACCGCACGGCGTATCGGGTGTGACCATGCCCTTCAGCACATTCCGGCGCTTAGATACCTGCTGACGACCGATGCGGATTGCATCGTTGCCCCCCAATGGCTCGCCAGAAACCTGGCACATCTCGAGACGTCCGACGCGGTGTGCGGCAAGGTCGAGCCGATCGCGGTCGAGGCAGATATCCTCGATGGCGTGAACCCCCAGTTTGTATCGCTGGAAAGCACTTACAGAAAGCTGGTGCAGGAGATCTACGCCGGTCACGCCCAGGGGTGCGCGGACGTCGCCGGGACGCATGGCGAGGCCGCGGGCGCAAGCCTGGCGTTCTCGAAGAGCGGATACCTTGCGGCTGGCGGTTTTGCCCCGATCCCCTGCGGCGAAGACCGTCGGATCGTGCGGGCGCTTCGCTCCGCCCGGCGCCGGGTGCGTCACGCCGACGATGTGACCGTGCAGGCCTCCTGCCGCCTTTCGGGTCGGGCATCCGGAGGCATGTCGGACACGCTAAGGTCGCGCATCGGGGCGTCGGATTACCTGGTCGACGACTGCCTGCCGCCGGCGGATTGGCTTGTCAGCCATGTCGAACGCAGATCGCTCGATGTCTGGCCGCCGCAAGTGCCCGCCCGCCTGCGTTTCAGTGTGCGGGACCTGCCGCGCCATATCGAACGACTGGACAGATTTCGGAATTCGGAGCGGTCGAAGACCGCTGCGATGGCTCCGGCGACAGCATTGCCCGATTCCCACTCTGGCGGGCTGCAACCGGACAAGGCGTCAGTGAACATCCTCGCTGACGTCGATCTGCAGGCGAACTGGTCCATGAGGCCGCTTTCCTGCATCAACTCAAACCAACGTGTCGGCCGTGCCGACCGTGAAAGGAGCCCAGGATGACAACGTTGAAAGACCTTTATATCGAAGAACTTCAGGATCTCTGGTCCGCGAATGACCAGATGTCGGGCGTCGTTTCGTCCATGGCGGACAAGGCGTCCGACAGCAAGCTGGCGGACCGACTGAATACAGCGAAGGATGGCATCGGCAAACACATCGACCTTCTGAAATCCCTTCTCGAAGACGCCGGTGCGGAAGTGCAAAAGGAGCACTGCAAAGGGATGGAAGGCCTCGTGTCGGAGGCCCGCAAGCACGCGCTCGACAGCGACATGAGCGGCGCCGCACTGGATGTCGCGATCATCGCGCAGTACCAGCGGCTGTGCCACTACGGGATCGCCGGCTTCGGAACGACCAAGGCCTTCGCCGAAGCGCTCGAACTGGACGATGCCGCGACGAAGCTCGATGGCGCGCTGGACAAGATCTATGGGTCTGACGATTTCATGACCGATCTCGCAGAACGGTCCAGAAACCTCGAAGCCAAAGCCTGAGCGACATGCCATGCCAGTGAGGCGGTAATTACCGCCTCACTGCTCAGCGACAGCCCCGGCCGTGTGCCCGCCGTAACAGGCAACGGCGATCGTACTCGGACCGTCCCTGACGCGTCCCGATGGGGCGTTGTTCGAAAGGAGACCACCTTGACCGAGAAAAACACACACGACACGACCGCAAAGTTGCGGGACGATATAGATCGTGGCGAAGGGGCGGATAAAGTCGGATTTCCCGATCCGGCCGCCGCGCCTCTTGGCACCGATGCAGAAGCGGGCGGGTTCAGCCCTACACCCGAGGAAGTTCGCACTGCACGTCAACATGAAATCGAAAAACGCCCTGCCGGACCTGCAAGTCCAACCGGCCCTCGTCCTGTAAGCATGAACCAACCTGCCCGAGGCAAAAAGCGGAAATGGCTGATACCTTTCCTGCTGATTGCCTTCGGAGCACTGGTGGTCTTCGCGATATTGAGCTGAATGCGTCCGAAGTGTCGCGATACGTCAGGAAAAACGGTCAAGCCATCCGGGCTTGGCGCGCCATCCACCGTGCGGCGCGTTCTGCCTGCGTCTCAGCTATCCTCAGGTTCGGCCATCCGCCGATGCATCTGCGCGATGACGGTATCTGGCAGCAGCCCGGAAAAGGTCGCCTCCACCTTGTTCATGAAGCCGGTGACGACGCCGCTCTGCCCCTTGATCATGGCGTCATATCCTTTTCGGGCCACCATGGCGGGATCATCCTTGCCATCATCCTGGCCCACCGGCGTATCCTCCATGTGGGCCCGGTCGAAGAACTCGGTCTCGGTCGGACCCGGCATCAGGCAGGTGACGGAAACATCCGTGTCCTTCAACTCGTTACGCAGCGCGTAGCTGAGACTGTCGATATAGGCCTTGGTGGCGTTGTAGACCGCCTGATAGCTGCCGGGCATTAGGCCGGCGATGGACCCGGTCACCAGAATGCGGCCCCGCCCCTGCCGCTTGAGCAGGCGGCCCGCCTTGTGCAGCAGCAGCGTGGTGCCGGTGACGTTCAGGTCGATGACGCGACTGATTTCGGCAAAGTCCTGATCTAGGAACGCCTCGCCCAGCCCGACACCCGCGTTTGCCATCAGGTAGTCGACATGCCGACTGCCCAGATGGGCGACGAGTTCGTTCACGCCGTCCTCGGTGGCCAGGTCGGCGTGCAGGAGGTCGACATCGACCTTGTCACGCAGTTCGGCACCGACCTCTTCCAGCTTCGCTTCGTTGGCGCAGAGGATGAGGTCGTGCCCCTCCTCCGCGCAGATGCGCGCCAATTCCCGCCCGATGCCGGTGGAGGCGCCGGTGATGACCGCAAGCTTGGTCTCGTCTGCCATGATCGCTTCCTCACGCTCCAGGCGTCAGGACCACCTTGGTCCAGTCGTCCTGGTTGGAATGAAAATTCTCGTACCCTGTCGGCGCCTCTTCGAGCGACAGGCGATGCGAGATCAGGAAGGTGGTGTCGATCTCGCCCTCCTGGATGCGCTTCAGCAACTCTTCGCTGTATTTCTGCACATGGGTCTGCCCGGTGCGCCATTGCAGGCCCTTCTCCATGAAGGCCCCGGTGGGGAACTTGTCGAGAAAGCCGCCATAGACGCCGGGCATGGAAACGCGCCCACCCTTGCGGACGGCCATGATCGCCTCGCGCAGCACGTGGCCGCGATCGGCACCGATGCCGACCTTCTGCTTGACCGTATCCATCACGTTGTCGGGGTAAAATCCGTGGCTCTCCATGCCCACGGCGTCGATTACCGCGTCCGGGCCGATACCACCCGTCATCTCGCGCAGCGCTTCCAGAACGTGGGTCCGGCGATAGTCTATCACCTTCGCGCCCAGTTTGCGCGCCAGGCCCAGTCGATTGGGGTAGTGATCGATGGCGATAACCTGATGCGCGCCCATCAGCAGCGCGCTCTGGATCGCGAACAGACCCACAGGCCCGCAGCCCCAGACGGCGACGGTATCGCCTTCCTCGATGTCGCAGTTCTCCGCCGCCATCCAGCCGGTGGGCAGGATGTCCGACAGAAACAGAACCTCCTCGTCCGAGGGGCCGTCGGGAATGACGATGGGACCGATATCGGAATAGGGCACGCGCACGTATTCCGCCTGCCCGCCGGGGTATCCGCCCGTGAGGTGCGAATAGCCGAAAAGGCCGGACAATGCCTCGCCATAAAGCGGCTCGGTAAGATCCTGCTTCTCGGCCGGGTTGGAGTTGTCGCAGGCCGAATACTGCTGCTTCATGCAGTGAAAGCACTTGCCGCAGGAGATGGTGAAGGGCACGACCACGCGCTGATCCTTCTTCAGCGTGCTGTCGGGGCCGGTTTCGACAACCCGGCCCATGAATTCGTGGCCCAGGATATCACCCTGCATCACGCCGGGGATGACCCCGTCATACAGGTGCAGGTCCGAGCCGCAGATGGCCGTGGCCGTCACCTCGATCACCGCGTCGCGGGGATTGACGATCTGCGGGTCGGGCACGGTGTCGACCCGCACGTCATGGGTTCCGTGATAAGTCAGCGCTCGCATCTTGCTCTCCTCAATCCGTCTTGCGATTTTGCGAGGTCGTGATCTCGCCGGTTTCCATCAACATCTTCAGGCGCTTGAGTTCATGTCGCCCCTGAACGCGCGGTTCTCTCTGGAACAGCTTGGCGATCATCTGCCCAAAGCGTCCTGCTGGCGGGACATAGGCGATGACGGCCTCTACCTCGGTGCCGCGCCCGCCGGGCGCCTCGCGGAACATCACCTTGCCCTCGGTGTCGATGTCCGACTCCTCCACCGAGCGCCAGGCGATCTCCTCGTTCTCGCGGTCCGAGACGATGCGGCTGCGCACCGTCACGCTTTGGTTTCCGGGGGCGGCGATGGTCCAGGTGGTCATGTCGCCCTCGGTCTCCACCTTCTCGACATGAGACATGAAACCGGCAAGGTTGGAAAAGTCGCGCCAAAAGGCATAGACCTCGTCTATCGGCCGGTTGATCGTGACGCTGCGGCCGGACACCGCGTAGTCGCCATAGCGGCTCTGCCGGCTGGTTCGCCCGGGCGCGCTGTCGGGGACCCCCGGCAACCGGGGCGGCGTCCGGGTTTGTTGCCAGTATGCCACCGCCCCCACCGTTAAAAGACCGGCCCCGAGCATCAGGGCCGCGTCGCGCCCCTTGGTGCCGACATTCACTCTGTAATCATGTTCCATGAATTGCCTCCATTCCCAACCTCAACAGGTGGTGCGGCGCAATGTTCCCGGATTGATGAAGGGTTTCGGCGACTTCCCGCGCCTTGCCGGGCAGGGTCGGCCCGTGGGGGGAACAAACGGACCGATCCGTGGTTCCCGCACCATGACACCACGTTCCGACATGAAGTCGGGTCGAGAGGAGGATTACCATGGCACGACATTACGATGATCTGGGACGCGAGGAATTTGCGCGTCACGAACGCCTGCAGGATCGGCAACGCCGCAGTAACGGCGAACAGCGCGGTTACCACCCCGAGGATCACCCGCACCGTCACAGCGATGACAGGCCGGGCTACGGCCCACGGGGCCAGCGTGACGAATGGCGGGATCCGCCCGGACGTTACGCGGGCGGGATGTCCGACAGTTACGGCCACGGCGCGATGCCGTTCGACGAACCGCGTGCCGGCTACGGCCCCTATGCCCGCCCGGACCGCGCAGAACGCCAGCGCGACCGGCATTTGCCCGAACATCAACAGGGCGAGGATCGCGGTTTCCTGGACCGGGCGGGGGATGAGATAGCCTCCTGGTTCGGAGATGAGGCAGCCCACGCCCGGCGCGAGGAGGACCACCGCGGACGCGGCCCCAAGGGCTATGTCCGGTCCGACGCGCGGATCGACGAGGACGTGCACGAACGCCTGACCGACGACCCGTATGTCGACGCGAGCGAAATCACGGTTTCGGTCAGCGACCGCGAGGTCACGCTGGACGGGACGGTCGATTCGCGCAGGGCAAAGCGCCGCGCCGAGGATTGCGCCCACGACGTTTCGGGCGTGACCCACGTGCAGAACAATCTGCGGGTAAAGGTGCCTTAACCAAAGTCTGAAAGGTGCTTTGGCAACTCACCGTCGGGCCTGTGTCTCTTCACCAGATGGCGCAGGCCCTCGGGATTGACCTGCGCACGAGAGGCTGACCGCCAGGGCATCCCGGCGGTCGAAATACCTTAACGTTCAGTAGCGATAGTGCTCCGGCTTGTACGGCCCCTCGGGCTGCACGCCGATATAGTCCGCCTGGTCTTGCGCCAGTTCCGTCAGCTTCACGCCGATCCGGTCCAGATGCAGACGGGCCACTTTCTCGTCCAGATGCTTGGGCAGGATATAGACCTTGTTCTCGTACTCGCCGCCGTTCTTCCACAGCTCGATCTGGGCCAGAACCTGGTTGGTAAAGCTGGCCGACATCACGAAGGACGGGTGTCCGGTCGCGTTGCCGAGGTTCAGCAGACGCCCTTCGCTGAGCAGGATGATGCGGTTGCCCGAGGGCATCTCGATCATGTCCACCTGTTCCTTGATGTTGGTCCACTTGTGGTTCTTCAGGCTGGCCACCTGGATCTCGTTGTCGAAATGGCCGATATTGCCGACGATCGCCATGTCCTTCATCTCGCGCATGTGCTCGATGCGGATGACATCCTTGTTGCCGGTGGTGGTGACGAAGATGTCGGCGGTCTTCACCACATCCTCCAGCGTCGTCACCTGGAACCCGTCCATCGCGGCCTGCAGCGCGCAAATGGGGTCGACCTCGGTCACGATCACACGGGCACCGGCGCCTTTCAGCGAGGCGGCAGAGCCCTTGCCCACGTCGCCATAACCCATCACGACGGCGACCTTGCCCGCCATCATCGTGTCGGTGGCACGGCGGATGCCGTCGACGAGGCTTTCCTTGCAGCCGTACTTGTTGTCGAATTTCGACTTGGTCACGCTGTCATTCACGTTGATCGCGGGGAAGGGCAGCTGCCCGTCGCGCACCAGCTGATACAGGCGATTGACCCCGGTGGTGGTCTCCTCGCTGACGCCTTTGATCTGGTCGCGGATCTTGGTGAACCAGCCGGGGCTGGCCTCCATCCGCTTCTTGATCTGGGCCTTGATGACCTCTTCCTCTTCCGAGGTCGGCGTCGGGATCACATCCTCGCCCGCCTCGGCCCGTGCACCCAGCAGGACATACAGCGTCGCGTCGCCTCCGTCGTCGAGGATCATGTTCGGCCCGTCCTCGAACAGGAACGACTTGTCCAGGTAATCCCAGTGCTCTTCCAGCGTCTGACCCTTGACCGCAAAGACCGGCGTGCCGCCCTCGGCAATCGCCGCCGCGGCGTGGTCCTGCGTCGAAAAGATGTTGCAAGAGGCCCAGCGCACATCGGCGCCAAGCGCGTTCAGCGTCTCGATCAGAACGGCGGTCTGGATGGTCATGTGCAGACTGCCGACGATGCGCGCGCCTTTCAGAGGCTTCTCCGCCCCGTATTCCTCGCGCAGGGCCATCAGGCCCGGCATCTCGGTTTCCGCGATATCCAGTTCCTTGCGCCCGAAAGCGGCGAGGCTGATATCCTTCACCACATAGTCTTTTGCCATCTGTTCAATCCTTGCAATCGCGTGTTGCAGGGCAGATAGCACCGGCGCGTTCCACGGGCAATGCACACTTGCCCCCGCTGCGACGCCCGGTCCGGACGTTTCAATTCAAGCGCGGTCTAACTGGCCGATCCCAGCACATGCGCGTCCGGTCCTTGCTGGTGCCAGTCGGTGCCGGTGGCCATGATGCAGGTCTTGCCGTCGGGCATGGTCATCATCACGGTGAAGGTCCCGGTTTCACGCGACGACCAAACCTCGACCAGCGCTTGCTTGTCGTCCGCCGTCTGCAAGCCGGCGGCGGTGGGCTGTTCGTCGTAATGGGCGGCCAGCCGCTCCACGACCGTCTCGCGGTCTGCACACTGCGCGGCGATGGCGGGCGTGCTCGTGGTGAATGCGCCCAGTGCTGCCCCGACCGCTGTCAGTTGCCTGATCATCTCAAGCTCCTTTCACAGGTTTATCGAAGGCACGCCGCAGCAGACCCGGCCAGCCCCGTTTATGGTCGCGGTCACGTCGATGCGGGGCGGTGCTCGATTGTCTATTTGCCTCGTGAGCCCGGCATCGTTGGCAGCAGTGATGCGATATGGCCAGTGTGCGGATGAAATGTGGCGAGATTGTGGCAAGCGGCTCGGATCAGCGAAGCTTTGCAATTCGTCCGGCCCGCGCATACACCAAGGACGATCGTCCTTACCACGGAGCCCGCCGTGCCGCCTCCCCGTGCCTGGCAAAAGATGCTGTCCGGTCGCCGTCTCGACCTGCTGGACCCGACGCCCGTCGATATCGAGATCGAGGATATCGCCCACGGTCTCGCTTTCGTCGCGCGCTGGAACGGGCAGACAAACGGCGATTTCGCCTATTCCGTGGCAGAGCATTCGCTGCTGGTGGAAAGGCTCTATTCCCGCCTTGTTCCGCGCCCCGAGCCGAAATGGCAACTGGCCGCCCTGCTGCACGACGCGCCGGAATACGTGATCGGCGACATGATCTCGCCGGTCAAGAATGCCGTCGGGCCGGGGTATGACGTGCTCGACAAGCGGCTGGCGGCGGCGGTGCACCTGCGCTTTGGCCTGCCGGCCACGATCCCGGCGCAGGTCAAGAAGACGATCAAGAAGGCCGACAGGATCAGCGCCTGGATGGAGGCGACGACCATCGCCGGCTTTTCCGAAGCCGAGGCGACTCGCTTTTTCGGGACGCCCCCGTCCGAAATCGTCGAGGGTCTCCGCATCGTTCTGCGCCCGCCGATGGAGGCCCGCGCCGATTACACCGCCCGCCACGCCGAGCTGATGCGCCTGACCGAATGATCCACGTCCGGCAGGCCAATCCGCTCGACGCGCGCCAGATGGCGGATCTGTTGAACCAGATCATCGCCAAAGGTGGCACCACCGCGCGGACCACTCCGATCACTGCGGATGAAATGCGGTCTGAAATGCGTCTCTATCCCGGCCAAACCGCTTGGATACTGGCCGAGGACGACAACGCTCATGTGCTTGGGTTCCAGCATATCGGCCCGCATCCCGAGCTGCCGCCCGAGGCCGCGGACATCGCCACTTTCGTGCGGCTGGGTCAGACCGGCCTTGGGATCGGCTCGCACCTGTTCGAGGCTACAAAGACCTTCGCGAGGCGGCTGGGTTATGAATGGATAAACGCCACGATCCGCGCCGACAACGAAAGCGGCCTGACCTATTACCAAAGCAAGGGGTTCGAGGATTACCGACGCCTGCCCGACACGGTGCTGGCCGACGGCACCACCGTCGACCGCCTGTGCAAGCGCTACGATCTGTAGCGTTTCGGCTTTGGATAAATCGAACTGCATCACCTTTTGCGTTGAAATCGTCAGATTTCAAGCAGCGAAAGGTGATCCATCAGAAGTCGAAATGCCTTATCGCGGTGAGCGTTTCGCCAGGATCCGCTGCAACGTCCGGCGATGCATGTTCAGCCGCCGCGCCGTCTCGCTGACATTGCGGTCGCACAGCTCATAGACCCGCTGGATATGCTCCCACCGCACGCGGTCGGCGCTCATCGGATTGTCGGGGGGCGGCGGCATCTCGTCATCCTTGGCCAGCAAGGCGTTGGTGATGTCCGTCGCATCGGCGGGTTTCGACAGGTAGTCCGTCGCCCCGATCTTCACCGCCGCCACAGCGGTGGCAATCGCGCCATAGCCCGTCAGCACCACGACCCGGCTGTCGGGCCGCCTTTCCCGAATGGTTTCCACCACGTCGAGGCCATTGCCGTCCTCCAGCCGCAGATCGCACACCGCATAGGCCGGGGGACGCGCCGTGGCGATGGCCTGCCCCGCGGCTACGGAGCCCGCCATTTCCACTTCGAAGCCCCGCTTTTCCATCGCCTTTGCCAGGCGCCGCAGAAAGGGCTCGTCGTCATCGACAAGCAGCAATGTCCTGTCGGCTCCGATCTCCGTGTGCTCGGCTGTCATGCAAGTCTCCTCCCGCTTGCGCCTTTAGATCTAGCGCTTGCCCATGATGCGTCAAACTATCGCAGGGTCAACTGGCATCTAAGTAGCACTGGACACGGTCGGCCATTTGCTCTGCCGTGTCATCCCGCCGGAAAAACTCGACAAATCCATGTTCGGGCAGGGTAAGATAGGTGAATGTCGAGTGGTCCACGAGATAGTAATCGGGATCATCGCTGTCCTGTTTTGACGAGAACGCGCGATAGGCGTTGGTCGCGGTCTTCACTTGCTCCTCGCTGCCTGTGAGGCCCAGCAGATCGGGGTGGAAGGCATCGGTGAACTCGCGCATCACCTCGGCCGTGTCGCGCTCGGGATCGACGGTGATGAAGACGGGCTTCACGTCCTTGCCGCGTTCCTCCAGGATATCGACGGCGGCCACGTTGCGCGCGTTGTCGATCGGGCAGACATCGGGGCAGAAGGTATAGCCGAAGTAGATCAGCGACGGTTTGTCGATCACGTCTTCTTCGGTCACCGTCTCGCCGGTTTCGCTGACCAGGGTGAACGGCCCGCCGATGGCACCGGCCCCGCCGGCCACGGCGCCGCCCCGGCACTGGGCGAACTGTTCGCCGTCCGCGCCACCTCGCTGGGTGACGAAATAAGTCACGCCCAGCAACGCGATCACGGCCACTCCCGCAAGAATTGCATATACTCGTGTCATGGCGCCCGCCCTCTCGCTAGGAATATCCGCTTGCCTGTGGCACATCTAAAGCCACCCTTCGGCGAAGGAAAGAGAGACAAGATCACGCATGGCACACACCCACGCGACCTCGCAGGAATTCGGCTCCGGCCGGCAGTCGGTCCCGCTGCGCACGCTGATCATGCTGCGCTGGTGGGCGGTGACCGGGCAATTGGCAGCACTCCTGGTCGCGCAATACGTGCTGGGGCTCAGCCTCGCCTTCGGGCTGTGCTATTTCGTCGTCGGCCTGTCGATCATCTCCAACGTCACGGCTTATTTCGTCTTTCCGGAAAACAAGCGGCTCAGCCAGCGCGAGACGCTGCTGGTGGTGCTGTTCGACATGCTGCAGCTCAGCGTGCTGCTGTACCTGACCGGGGGTCTGCACAACCCGTTCTCGATCCTGATCGTGGGGCCGGTCACGGTCTCGGCCTCGGCGCTGACCGCCGGCTCGACGATCTTTCTCGGTGGCACGGCCATCCTGATCACGTCCCTGCTGACGCGTTTCTACATGCCGCTGACTGCGCAGAACGGGCAGCTGCTGTTCATCCCCGACCTTTTTCTTTTCGGCAACTGGACCGCGATCCTGATCGCGGTGGTGTTCCTGGGGGTCTATTCCCGCTGGATCGTCTCGGAAATGTACGCCATGTCCGAGGCGTTGCAGGCCACGCAGATGGCACTGGCCCGCGAACAGAAGCTGACCGACCTAGGCGGGGTGGTGGCCGCAGCGGCGCACGAGCTGGGCACGCCTCTTGCCACGATCAAGCTGACCAGCGCGGAACTGGCCGAGGAGTTGGACGACCATCCCGACCTGCGCGACGACGCCCTCTTGATCCGCGAACAGGCCGACCGCTGCCGCGATATCCTTCGGTCCATGGGGCGGGCGGGCAAGGATGACTTGCACCTGCGCCGCGCGCCGCTCTCGGCCCTGCTGGAAGAGGCCGCCGAACCGCATCTTCACCGGGGCAAGGACATCCGGTTCGAGATCGTCGCCGACATCGCCCATGCCGGGCCGCAACCCACCGTCCTGCGCCGTCCCGAAATCATCCACGGGCTGCGCAACCTGATCCAGAATGCGGTTGATTTCAGCCGAAACAGTGTCTGGATCGACAGCGAATGGAGCGATACGAACATCACTGTCCGGATCATGGACGACGGGCGCGGCTACCCACAGCAGTTTCTGGGCCGCATCGGCGAGCCCTTCATCCGACGGCGCGCCGCACGCTCCGACGCACAGCGCCCGGGCTATGAGGGCATGGGCTTGGGCCTGTTCATCGCCAAGACGCTTCTGGAACGCTCGGGCGCGGACCTGACCTTTGCCAACGGCAGCGACTCGTTCCGCAAGCGCGAGGGCTATTCCGACCGCACCGGCGCCTTTGTCGAGGTGTCCTGGCCGCGGTCACGGCTGGAAAGCGACGACCGGCAGGGTCGCCAGTCCCTTGGCGACAACCAGTTGATCGAGACCTGAGGCAAGACTTGTTAACGGCGCATTAACCTTGGCGCGTCATTCTGGTGCCTGTCACGGGAGCAGGGACATTTTGCATGGCTGGTTTCACGCCTCTTTCGCTTGCACTGGCCCTCGCCGCCTCGGCGGTGATCTCGCTGCTGGTTCTGTGGATGCTGGGCCGGTGGTGGCGCGCCGCCGCACAGGACCCGCCCGCGCCGGACAATCAGGCTGCGCTCTCCGCCAGTTTTCTTTTTCACGACGACGAGCTCACGCACCTGGATACCCGGCCCGATGCCCTGTCGGGTCTTGCCTCGGGCGAAATCGGCCAATGGTCCGACCTGCGCCACTGGCTGGGCAACCGCTTCGGGCCGCTGCCCCGCTCCCTGACCGAATTAAAAGACGGCGAAAGCCGCGATCTACCCGCAACAGGCAACAGCGACAGTGCCTCGCTGACCCTCTCGCGCCACCACGGTGCCGAACGGGTCGAGGTAACCGAGCCTGTCGCCCCCGGCCCGCTCGACCGGCACCGCGCGCGCCGGCTGGACAACGCCGTCGCGCGCTACCAGGCGGTGTTCGAATACGCTCCCTGTGCCGTGCGCATGCTGGATACGGCCGGCCAGACGATCTGGGAGAACGCCGCTTTCGCCGATCATCCCCACTCCCTTGCGCAACGTCTGGTCGAGGCTTCCACCGGGGCGGGCGGCGCGACCCGCGTGCGTGTACCCTCGCAAGACACCCCGCCGGACCGTATCTTCGAGGTCGAGCACGTCCAGACGAGCGACGTCCGCGCCGTCTTTGCCACCGACGTCACCCGCGTCGCACATGCCGAAACCGTCCGGCGCGAATTCATCCAGACCCTGACCAAGATATTCGCCCACCTGACGACCGGCCTTGCCATCTTTGACCGGAACCGCCAGCTGGCGCTGTTCAATCCCGCGCTGCTGGACCTGACCGGGCTTCCCGCGCCGCTCTTGTCGGCGCAACTGCCACTGATGCAGTTCTTCGACAGCCTGCGCGACAATCGCGTTCTGCCGGAGCCGAAGGACTACGCCACCTGGCGCAAGCAGATCGAGGACATGATCACTACCGCCGCCGGGGGTCTGTATCTCGAGGACTGGCATTTGCCCAACGGCATGACCTATCGCGTCACCGGGCGTCCGCACCCGGACGGGGCAATCGCCTTTCTGTTCGAGGATATCACCGACAACGTCTCGCTTACACGGCACTATAACAGCCAGATCTGCCTGCGGGATGCCGTGCTGGACGCCAGCGACCAGGCCATGGTTGTCTTCGGTCCGGACAACGTCTTGACCCTGTGCAACCTGGCCTGCCGCCAGATGCTCGGGGTCGATCCCGACGCCTCGTTCGCGGACATGACGTTGCGCGATTTCCTGGCCGCCAGTCGCAAGGTGCTGCCGGGTCTGGACTGGTCACGGATCGAACAGGCGGTGCTGGCACGCGACGCGGTCAAGGTCACGCTGACCGGGCAGAATGGTGCGTTGCTGTCCTGCCATGTCCGGCACCTGCCGGGCAATTCTGCGATCATAACGCTGAGTGCCCTTGGCAAGGTGTCCCGCACGGCTGCAAAAGTGTCCGTCTGAACTGCGCTGTGGGTTGCAGGCCATTCCCGGCGGTGTAGTGTCGGCCCATGCCCGCCCGCACCCTCCATCTCGCCCTTCCCGGCCCGGACGCCACCGCCACCCTCGCCCGGCGGATCGGGGCCGGTCTGCGCCCGGGCGACGTGCTGCTGCTCGATGGGCCCGTGGGTGCCGGAAAGACCCATTTCGCCCGCAGCCTGATCCAATCCCTGCTACCCGTGCCCGAGGATGTCCCATCCCCGACCTTCACCCTTGTGCAGACCTACGAAGGGGCCGGCTTCGACATCTGGCACACCGATCTCTATCGCCTGTCCTCACCGGAAGAGGTGATCGAGCTTGGCCTGCTCGAGGCTTTCGATCACAGTGTCACGCTTGTCGAATGGCCCGACCGGCTGGGCACCCTTGTTCCGACCAATGCGCTGACACTTGCCTTCGCGCCGCATGACGACCCCGATCAGCGTGTTCTTGACATCACCTGGCGCGATCCGCGATGGGATGACCGCGCAGGGGAGTTTTCCGCATGAGTCATCTTGAACCGGACAGCCGCGAGGGTGAAATCCGCGACTTCATCGAACGCGCGGGATGGGCCGACGCGGTGGTGTCGCACCTCGCGGGCGATGCCTCGAACCGCCGCTACCTGCGCCTGATCCGGCCCTCCTCGGCCCAGCGCGCCGTGCTGATGGACGCGCCGCCCCATAAGGGCGAGGATGTGCGCCCGTTCATCCATATCGCCGAGTATCTGACCGGCATCGGGCTCAGCGCCCCGCGCGTGCTCGCGCGCGACGAAACGGGCGGCCTGCTGTTGCTGGAAGACCTTGGCGACGCGCTCTTCGCCAGCATCGTTCCGCGCAATCCGGACCTGGAAAATAGGCTCTATTCCACCGCGATCGACGTTCTGATCCACCTGCACGCCCAGACTCCGCCCGCCGGGCTGGCCCGCTATGACCCGCCCACCGCGACTGCTCTCTCCGCGCTGGTTTTCGACTGGTACATTCCCGGTGCAACGGACACATCCAATCCGGCCAGCCAGCCCGCGTTCGAAACCTGCCTGCATGATCTTCTGGCCGAACACGCCGCGGATTGCGATGTGCTGATCCAGCGCGATTACCACGCGCAAAACCTGCTGTGGCTGCCCGACCGCGAAGGCATCGCCCGGGTCGGCCTGCTGGATTTTCAGGACGCCATGCTGGGCCATCGCGCCTATGACCTTGTCTCGCTGCTTCAGGACGCCCGCCGTGATGTACCGCCGGAGTTGGAGGCACGGATGCGCGACCGCTACGCGCTTCAAACCAGCCAGCACCCCGAGGCCTTTGCCGCCGCCTATGCCGTGCTCGGCGCCCAGCGCAACCTGCGCATCCTGGGCGTGTTCGCCCGGCTGTGCATCCGGGACGGCAAGGCGCATTACATCGATCTGATCCCCCGCGTCTGGGACCTGTTGCAGCGCGACCTCGCCCACCCGGTCCTTGCGCCTTTGCAGGCGATCCTTGCCGAAACGCTGCCCGCCCCCGACGCGGCCCTTCTGGAAAAGCTGAAATCGAAATGCGCGACGCCCCCGACGCAGTGATGCTCTTTGCCGCCGGATTTGGCACGCGGATGGGGGCGCTGACCGCGTCGCGACCCAAACCATTGATCGAGGTGGCGGGCAAGCCGCTTCTCGATCACGCGCTCGACCTCGTGGCGGCGTATGGGCCTGCGCGCGCGGTGGTCAACACCCACTACCTGTCCGACCAGGTCGCAACCCACCTCGCCGGGCGCGATATCGCGGTCTCCGTCGAACAGCCCGATATCCTCGAAACCGGCGGCGGGCTGCGCAAGGCGCTGCCGCTGCTGGGCGAGGGCCCGGTCTTTACCATGAACACCGATGCCGTCTGGTCCGGCCCCAACCCGCTGGCACAGCTTGCCGCGGCGTGGGACCCCGAGAGAATGGATGCCCTTCTGCTCTGCATCCCGCCGCAGAACGCCATCGGCCATGCCGGCACCGGCGATTTCATCATCGACGCGTCCGGCCGCGCCACGCGTGGCCCCGGGGCCATCTATTCCGGCCTTCAGATCCTGAAGACAGACGGGATTTCCGCCATCCCCGAGCCTGCGTTCTCGCTCAACATCCTGTGGAACCGGATGCGCGACACGGGCCGTCTTCATGCGCAGACATATCCCGGCCAATGGTGCGACGTCGGTACGCCCGAGGGCATCCCCCTCGCCGAAGAAATGCTGCGAAACGCCCATGTTTGATCCGCTCGACACCCCGCGCATTTTCGGCATGCCGCTGGGCGCCGACTTCCCGCGGGAGCTGGTGCGCGGCCTGCTCGACGCCTATGCCGAGAAACCGCCAGAGGCGCTGGCCCGCGTGCATCTTGTCGTCAACACCCGGCGCATGGCCCGCCGCATCCGGGCGCTGTTCGATCAAGGCCCGGCGCGCCTGCTGCCCCGGATCAGCCTTGTCACCGACTTCGGCGAGGTCCTCGGCCTCACCCATATCCCCGAGCCGGTCCCGCCCCTGCGACGGCGACTGGAACTCATCACCCTCGTCTCCGCCCTGCTGGACCGGGAGCCTGATCTCGCGCCGCGCGCCGCGCTTTATGACCTGTCCGACAGCCTGGCCCAGTTGATGGACGAAATGCATGGCGAAGGCGTCGTGCCCGACGACATCACCCGCATCGACACCGGCGACCAGTCCGGTCACTGGGCGCGGATCAAGACGTTTCTGGGCATACTCGGCCCCTATTTCGAGGCCAGCAGCGACGCACCCGATGTCGAGACGCGCCAGCGCCTGGTGATCGAGACCTACGCCCGCCTCTGGCAGGATCAGCCGCCCGATCACCCGATCATCCTGGCAGGCTCCACCGGATCTCGCGGCGCAACGCGCCTGCTGATGAAGACGGTCGCGCAATTGCCGCAGGGCGCCGTCGTGCTGCCCGGCTTTGACGCCGATCAGCCCGATCACGTCTGGGACAAGCTGACCGATCCGCGCACCAGCGAGGAGCACCCGCAATACCGCTTTGCACAGCTTTTGTCCGATCTCGGCGCAGCGCCGGCCATCATCCGCGCCTGGCCGGGAACAGAGCCTGTATCGCCCGAACGCAACCGTCTCGTGTCGCTGGCCCTGCGCCCCGCGCCCGTGACGGATGAATGGCTGTCGCACGGGCCCGCTCTGGCCCCCGACATTACGTCTGCGACCGCGGGCATCACCCTGCTCGAGGCGCCCTCGGCGCGGCTCGAGGCGCTGTGCATCGCCATGCGACTGCGCGAGGCGGTCGAGAACGGCCAGACCGCCGCGCTGATCACGCCCGACCGAACCCTGACCCGGCGGGTCGCCTCTGCGCTGGACCGTTGGGGCATCCGGCCCGACGACAGCGCGGGCGTGCCACTGCACCATTCCGCGCCCGGCCGGTTTTTGCGCCACGTGGCCGAGATCCTGAACGCGCCGTTGGATGTGGCGCAACTGCTCACCCTGCTGAAACATCCCTTGACGAACATGGCCGGCGAACGCGGTCCGCACTTGCGCCTGACGCGCGAGCTGGAGCTATTCCTGCGCCGCCAAGGCCCGCCAGAGCCGGATCTCGCAACACTCCAAACCTGGGCCGCAACGATAGAAGACCCCTATATCGGCCCTTGGCTTGACTGGCTGCGGTCCTGCTTTTTCGACAACGCAAACCCCGAGGCGCGCCCGCTGACCGAGATCGTCACCGCGCATATCGCGCTGTCCGAGGCTATATCGCGCGGCCCCGACGCCGATGCCCCGCTTCGGCTCTGGGACGAAGGCGCGGGGCGCGAAGCGCATAAATGCGTCTCTGACATTGCCGAAAATGCCGAACACGGTCAGGCGATGCGGGCACTCGACTACATCAACCTCTTTCACGCCATCCTGTCCCGCGAGACCGTCCGCGCACAGACCGACCCCGACCCTCGCGTTCTGATCTGGGGCACGCTCGAGGCGCGCGTGCAGGGCGCCGATCTGCTGATCCTGTCGGGCCTGAACGAAGGGACCTGGCCCGAGGCCCCGCCGCGCGACCCTTGGCTCAACCGCGATATGCGGCACCAGGCCGGCCTCTTGCTGCCCGAGCGCAGGATCGGCCTCTCCGCGCATGATTTCCAGCAGGCCGTGACGGCCACGCCCACCGTCTGGATCACCCGCGCCATACGCTCGGACGATGCGCAAACGGTGCCGTCTCGCTGGCTGAACCGGCTGACGAACCTGCTTCAGGGGTTGAAAGAAGAGGGCGGCGCAGCGGCGCTTGCCGAAATGAAGCAACGCGGCCGCGACGCGCTCGCGCTGGCCGAGACTTTCGAGGCGGTCGCGCCGACGCCCTCCGCCCGGCGTCCGGCGCCGATTCCCCCGGTCGAAACGCGACCCAGGGAACTGTCCGTCACCCGCATCGAAAAACTGATCCGCGATCCCTACGCGATCTATGCCGACAAGATCCTGCGCCTGCGCCCGCTCGATCCGCTGATGAAACTGCCCGATGCGCGCCTGCGTGGCGAGGTGCTGCACGACCTGCTGGAACATGTGATCAAGGACACGCTGGATGATCCCGACAACCTGACACCGGCGTACCTGACGCAGAAAACAGTCTCTGTTCTCGACCAAACCGTGCCTTGGGGCGAGGCGCGGGCGCTCTGGTTCGCGCGGATCGCCCGTATCGCGGAATGGTTCATCGAAACCGAGGCGGGCCGCCGTGCGCTGGCCCGGCCCACCGCGTTCGAACAAATGGCGAAGGCGCGGGTCGAGCCGCACGCCTTCACCCTGACGGCCAAGGCCGACCGGATCGACATCGACGCCGCTGGAGGCCTGCATATCTACGATTACAAGACCGGCGCGCCGCCGTCGCCCAAGGCGCAGAAGGCATTCGAAAAGCAGCTTCTGCTCGAGGCCGCGCTGGCCGAACGCGCCGGGTTCGGCAATCTTGCCCCCGGCCCCGTCGCCCGCGCCGTCTTCATCGGGCTCACCGGCGACCCCTGCGAGGTGCCGGCCCCGCTGGACGAGGTGCCGACCGGCCAGACATGGGCGGAGCTGAAGGATCTCGTCGCCCGCTACATGGACCCCGGACAGGGCTACCTGTCACGCCGCGCGATGAAGACCAAGGACATGCCGGGCGACTACGATCAGCTGGCCCGTTTCGGCGAGTGGGACATCACTGACGACGCCGATCCGGAGAAGGTGGGCAGATGGTAGACGACGCCACCCAGCGTCAGATCGACGCCGCCCGGCCCGACCGCTCCACATGGTTGTCGGCCAATGCGGGATCGGGCAAGACCAAGGTGCTGACCGACCGGGTCGCACGGCTGCTTCTGGCCGGAACAGACCCGCAGAACATCCTGTGCCTGACCTATACCAAGGCCGCCGCATCCGAGATGCAGAACCGCTTGTTCGACCGTCTCGGCGAATGGGCGATGCAGTCCGACGCGGAACTGGAACAGCAATTGACCAACCTTGGCATCGACGCGCCGGTCACGCATGAGCGCCTGCGCGAGGCGCGGCGGCTTTTTGCGTTGGCCATCGAAACGCCGGGCGGGCTGAAGATCCAGACCATCCACTCCTTCTGCTCCGCCCTGCTGCGACGCTTCCCGCTCGAGGCCGGGGTCAGCCCTCAGTTCACCGAGATGGAAGACCGCGCCGCCGCGCTGCTGCGGTCCGAGGTTGTCGAGAAAATCGCCAGCGGCCCCGACGCTCAGGTGCTTTACGATCTGGCCGAGCAATATACCGGCGAAGACCTGGATAGCCTGACGCAGGAAATTGTCGGCAAGCGGGACCTGCTGTCCGGACCGATCCGCGATGCCGATCTGTCGAGCCTTTTTGGCCTGAAACCGGACGACACCGAGCAGGGGCTCGTGGCTTCGGTCTTTCTGGGCGGCGAGGCGGATCTGATTGCCGATCTCCTGCCGCTCCTGACGGCCGGCAGCAAGACCGATGCCATCGCTGCGGTCAAGCTGACCATGGCCGATATCCCATCGCTTCAGGCCTTGCCGGTCGTGGAAGGAGTGTTTCTGACCGGCAGCGGTGCCAAATCGCCGTTTTCGGCCAAGATAGGCTCTTTCCCGACCAAAGCCGTCCGCGAAGACAACCCGGACCTGATCGAGAAACTCAATGCGTTCATGACCCGCGTCGAGGCCGGCCGCGATACCCGGCTTGCGCTCGATGCCCGCGCCGCGGCGTGGACACTGCACCGCTTTGCCGCCATCTTCCTGCCCGCTTACGCCGCCGCCAAGGAAGCGCGCGGCATGCTGGATTTCGACGATCTCATCCTGCGCAGTCGAGACCTTTTAAACGATCCCAAGGTCGCAGACTGGGTGCTTTTCAAGCTCGACGGCGGCATCGACCATATCCTCGTCGACGAAGCGCAGGATACCAGTCCGGTGCAGTGGAAACTGATCGAACGCCTGTCGCAGGAATTCACCAGCGGCACCGGTGCACGCGCCGACCGCCAGCGCACAATCTTCGTCGTTGGCGACAAAAAACAGTCGATTTACTCGTTTCAGGGCGCCGATCCCGAAGGATTCGACCGCATGAAGGCAGATTTTCGCAATAAGCTGAAAATCACCGAAGCGCCCCTTCAGGACATGGAGATGGAGTTTTCCTTCCGCTCCGCACAGACCATCCTCTCGCTGGTCGACGAGACCTTTCAGGGGCTTGAGTCGAGCGGATTCACCCAGCGCGAAAAGCACAAGGCGTTTCACGCCGCCATGCCGGGCCGTGTCGATCTCTGGCCTCCCGTCGAGAAGGAAGAGGCCGAGGAGCCGCCCCCGTGGTACGACCCAGTCGACATCAAGGCCCCCGGCGACCCGGCGACTTGTCTTGCCGCGCAAATCGCGCGCAACATCAAAACCGTTCTCGGAACGCCCCTGCCATCCAAGGACGGCGGCGAAGCGCAGGCCATCACCGAAGGCGACATTCTCATCCTCGTCCAGCGCCGGTCCGACCTCTTTCACGAGATCATCCGCGCCTGCAAATCCGAAGGCCTGTCCGTCGCCGGGGCCGACCGCCTGCGCGTCGGCGCGGAACTGGCCGTGCGCGATATCGCGGCGCTTCTCTCGTTCCTCGCCACACCCGAAGACAACCTCTCGCTCGCAGCCGCCCTGCGCTCGCCGCTGTTCGGCTGGAGCGAGGGGCAGATCTTCGACCTCGCGCATTATCGCACTCAACGCTATCTCTGGCAGGCCCTGCGCGACCGTGCGGCCGAGTTTCCCGAAACCCTCGCCATCCTGAACGATCTGCGCGGCGCCGCCGATTTCCTGCGCCCTTACGACATGATCGAGCGCATTCTCACCCGTCACGACGGGCGCGCCCGCCTTCTGTCGCGGCTCGGACCCGAGGCCGAGGACGGTATCGACGCGCTTTTGTCGCAGGCCATGGCCTATGAGCGCAACGCGGTCGACAGCCTGACGGGTTTTCTCGTCTGGATGGAAACCGACGACCTCGAAATCAAGCGCCAATTGGACAATGCGGGCAACCGGATCCGCGTTATGACCGCGCATGCCGCCAAGGGGCTGGAATCGCCCATCGTAATCCTGCCCGACTGCGCCAAGCGCGATCTGCGCGTCGATTCCAGGCTCGTGGGGGCCGGCGATACCGCCGTCTGGCGGACGCGCAAGGATGATCTTCCCGCCGCGCTGCAGGCCATCGACGCCGCCGGGCGCGATGCGCAATGGGCCGAGCGCGACCGCCTGCTTTACGTCGCCATGACCCGGGCCGAGCAATGGCTGATCGTCGCCGCCGCAGGCGACCTCGATAAGGAGGGGCGCGACTGGTACAGCAAGGTGCGCGGCGGGATGCTGCGCTCGGACGCGGCCGAGCACGTCTTCGAGGGTGGTCAGGGATTGAGGCTGCAAAGCGGGAATTGGGCCGGGTTAGAGCCTGTTTCCGCAGATGTCACCGTCGCCGCGGCACCACTGCTCCCGCCGTGGTTCGCCGATCCCGCGCCGTCCGCGCCGCCCGCGCCAGAGACCCGCGCGCCGTCCGACCTTGGCGGCGACAAGGCCCTGCCGGGGGAGGCGGGGCTCAATGAGGACTCCGCCAAGCGCCGGGGAAGACAGATGCACCGCCTGCTGGAGATTCTGCCCCAGCATGACATGGCCGCATGGCCCGCCACTGCGGCCTCGCTGCTGGCCCACGGGCCAGACGCGGCGCAGGGGCCGGACCTCGCCCTGCTACTGGCAGAAGCGCAGACCGTTTTGTCTCAGGACCATCTGCGCCCGCTCTTCTCGTCCGACGCCTTGGCCGAGGTGTCCATTTCGGCCAACATAGACACGCTGAACGGCCAACGCATTCACGGCGCGATCGACCGCCTGATCGTGACGCCCGAGAAAATCCTGGCTGTCGACTTCAAGACCAACGCCGTGGTACCCGACACGCCTCAGAACGTCCCGTCAGGGCTGTTGCGTCAGATGGGAGCCTATGCCCATGCCCTTCAACAGATTTATCCCGGCCGCACCATCGAGACCGCGCTGCTCTGGACCCGCACCGCCACTCTCATGCCGCTGCCACACGATCTTGTGACGCAAGCCTTGGCCGACACCCATATAGCTTGACGCTCCCCATGCCGCTACATAGGTTCGCTGTCGAACCCGAGCTCAAGGAGAGACCAAGATGGCCACCGTTGCCGTAACCGACGATACGTTCGATAGCGAAGTGAAGAACTCCGACATTCCCGTCGTGGTGGATTTCTGGGCCGAATGGTGCGGCCCCTGCAAGCAGATCGGCCCGGCGCTGGAGGAGTTGTCCGCAGAGATGGACGGCAAGGTCAAGATCGCCAAGGTGAACGTGGACGAGAACCCCAACTCGCCGTCGCAACTGGGCGTGCGCGGCATTCCGGCGCTGTTCATCTTCAAGAACGGCGAGGTCGTGTCGACCAAGACCGGCGCCGCGCCCAAGGCCGCGCTGCAAGGCTGGATCGAAGAGTCGATCTGAAGAACAGTTGAATAAAGTTAAGAAAGGGCCGCCTAATGAGCGGCCCTTTTACGTTGTGGAAAAATGCGCGGAATCAAGGCGCAGCAACGCTGCGCCGCCGCGCATCGCCGGGCCGCCCCCACGGCACGGCGATTTGGCTAAACTTGGCACTCCGCTCAAATGTTTTGCGGACTTGGCTGACATAAAGTGCCCCGAACACCCGTCTGTTCGCCGCACCGCGGCCCGCCAATGCGCGGCTCCATTTGCCCACCTGGGTTGCCACGCCCCCTCACGCCTTCCATATAGGTCCAAAGATCAAAGGAGCCCGACCATGAGCGATTTCCCCGGCTGGCACGGCACAACCATCATCGGCGTCCGCAAAGGCGGACAGGTCGTCGTCGCGGGCGACGGGCAGGTCAGTCTTGGCGATACCGTCATCAAGGGCACCGCCCGCAAGGTCCGCCGGATCAGCCCCGGCGGCTATGACGTGGTCGCCGGTTTCGCCGGGTCCACCGCCGACGCCTTCACCCTGCTGGAACGGCTGGAGTCAAAGCTGGAAGCGACCCCGGCCAACTGCAACGCGCCAGTGTCGAACTCGCCAAGGATTGGCGCACCGACAAGTACCTGCAAAAGCTCGAGGCGATGCTGATCGTCACCGACGGCTCGCAGCTTTACGTCATCACCGGCGCGGGCGACGTGCTGGAACCCGAACACGATGTCGCCGCCATCGGCTCGGGCGGGAACTATGCGCTGGCCGCCGCGCGCGGCATGATCGACAGCGACAGGTCCGCCGAACAGATCGCGCGGGATGCCATGGCCATCGCCTCGGACATCTGCGTCTACACCAACGGCAACCTGACCGTGGAAACCATCAGCGCCTAGCGAGCGCTTGGCGAGCATTGCTCGTCAGTCAGGGCAGGTCGGAATGCGGTCTTTCTTTCGTCCAAACGGTCCATTAGTGCTGGCGCGAAGACGACCAGAGGACTTCCCATGACCTTGACCCAGGACGACCTGCGCGCCGCCACCGCCGCCGGCATCATTGACGAGGCCCAGGCCGCGCGCCTCAGCGCCCTCTCGCACGAACGCGCTGGCCGCATCGCCCGCCGCGCGAACGAGGACGAACCGTTCGAGCTCTTTTCGGGCTTTGCCGAGATCTTCATTTCGCTGGGCCTGATCCTGCTGACCTCCGGCGCCGTAACCTTCGCCTTCGCCGCGGGCGGGGTGGTGTTCGTCATGGCGGCGCTCATGGCCGTCGGCTGGTTCGCGGCCCATTACTTCACACTGAAACGCAGGATGAGCCTGCCCTCCATCGTGCTGGTCTGCACCTACGCCACCGGCGCGGGCGGGCTGATCGGCTATGTGCTCGACATGATCGGCCTCACCTCCGGCGCATTGGCGGCCATCCTCCTCGGCCTCGGCGGCATGGCCTCGATCCTTCTGCATTACCGCCGGTTCCGCGTGCCCTTCTCGATGCTGCTCGTCGGCCTTTACGGCTTCATGACCATCTACGCGATCACCACCGAAACCAGCCCCGTCGACACGCTGATCACCGGCAGTGTCCGGAGCCTCTTCGACCTGCGCCAGGGCGGGTCCCTGGCCATCGGCACGCTGATCTTCGGAATTCTCGCCTTCATCGCCGGCCTCTGGTTCGACATGCAGGACCCGCACCGCATCGGCCGCCGCGGCCGCTCGGCTTTCTGGCTGCACCTGCTGGCCGCGCCCGCGCTGGTGAACACGGTTATGATGACCGTCTACAATTTCGACGGCGCGCTCGGCACGATCCTCACCATCATCGGCTTCCTTCTGGTCACCTGCCTTGCCCTCGTGATCGACCGCCGTTCCTTTCTGACCGCCGGCATGGGCTATCTCGCCGCCGTGATCTACTGGCTCTTCAGCATGGATGGCGGCGGCACGCAGTTGCCGCTCCTGATGCTCGTCATCGGCGCCTTCATCACCGGCCTCGGCACCTTCTGGACCCACCTGCGCGTCGCCCTCATGCGGGCCCTGCCCAACTTCCCCGGCAAGACCCGCCTGCCCCCCTATGACGACGTCACCGCAACCTCCGAATAACCGCACCTTGCGTTTCGCCCCCCCATGCTTACGTTCCCCCGTAACGCAACCACAGGACGCCCCATGACCGACCTCACCCCGCGCGAAATCGTCTCGGAACTCGACCGCTACATCATCGGCCAGAAGGACGCCAAGCGCGCCACCGCCGTCGCCCTGCGCAACCGCTGGCGCCGCAAGCAGCTCTCCGACGACCTGCGCGAGGAGGTCTACCCCAAGAACATCCTGATGATCGGCCCCACCGGCGTCGGCAAAACCGAAATCTCCCGCCGCCTGGCCAAACTCGCCCGCGCCCCCTTCATCAAGGTCGAGGCGACCAAGTTCACCGAGGTCGGCTATGTCGGCCGCGATGTCGAACAGATCATCCGCGACCTCGTCGACAGCTCCATCGCCCAGACCCGCGACTTCATGCGCGAAGACGTCAAATCCCGCGCCCACCAACAGGCCGAGGATCGCGTCATCGCCGCCATCGCCGGCGAGGATGCCCGTGAATCCACCCGCGAAATGTTCCGCAAGAAGCTCAAGGATGGCCTGCTCGACGACACCGAGATCGAGCTTGACGTCGCCGACACGTCCAACCCCTTGGCATGATGGACATCCCCGGCCAGCCCGGCGGCGGCCAGATGGGCATGATGAATATCGGCGACATCTTCGGCAAGGCCTTCGGGCAACGCACCACCCGCAAGAAGATGACCGTCCGCGAAAGCTACGACATCCTGATTTCCGAGGAAGCCGACAAGCTGCTGGACGACGAAACCGTCAACCGCACCGCCCTGGAAGCGGTCGAGCAGAACGGCATCGTCTTCCTTGACGAGATCGACAAGGTTTGCGCCCGCCAAGAGGCCCGCGGCGGCGACGTCTCGCGCGAGGGGGTGCAGCGCGACCTGCTGCCCCTGATCGAGGGCACGACCGTCTCGACCAAGCATGGCCCGGTCAAGACCGACCACATCCTCTTCATCGCCAGCGGCGCCTTCCACATCGCCAAGCCGTCCGACCTCCTGCCCGAACTTCAGGGCCGCCTGCCCATCCGGGTCGAGTTGCGCGCGCTGACGGAAGAAGATTTCGTGCGCATCCTGACCGAGACGGACAACGCCCTGACTCGCCAGTACTCCGCCCTCATGGGGACCGAGGAGGTCAACGTCGAATTCACCGAGGACGGCATCAAGGCCCTCGCCCGCATCGCGGCGGAGGTCAACCAGACCATCGAGAATATCGGCGCGCGCAGGCTCTATACCGTGATGGAACGCGTGTTCGAGGAACTCAGCTTCACCGCGCCGGATCGTGCGGGCGAGAAGGTGGTCGTGGACGAAGCCTTCGTGGACGCCAACCTGGGCGAGCTGATGAAGTCGACGGATTTGAGCAGGTATGTTTTGTGAGAACTCAAACAAAAACGATCTGTTTTAAGTTGTGAGTTCAACTGCCTTCTTGCATGTTGCACGGAAGAACTGTCGTGTAGGAGCAAAAGATGGCCGTTTCGCCCAAAGGCATTAGTATTCAATCGCTTTATCGCGAATATCGGGATGGAACGCTTGTAGTAAATCGACAGTATCAAAGAAAATTGGTTTGGACGATCGCAGAAAAGGTCAAGCTCATTGAGAGTATTTTGCTGCAATATCCAATTCCGCTGATTTTATTGGCAGAGAAACCGAGTGAAGGACCTGAGGACACGGCTGTTGTCGAAGTCATTGACGGTATGCAGCGGCTCAACGCCATATTCAGTTTCATTGAGCACGGATACACGGTTAACGATAGATGCTTCGACCTTAAAGAATTTGCCCGCGCTAGACAGGCGCAGGAAGAAGGATTGTTTGAAGAGCTTGATGATGAGGTGAAGCGTCTCGATCCAAAGACTTGCTCGAACTTTCTTGACTACCAGATGGCGGTCACATCCTTCTCTGGAGAGGATGACAATCGGATAACTGATATTTTCGGGAGGATTAACTCCGGAGGAAAACAACTGAGTGATCAGGAGCGTCGCCAAGCAGGAGTCTTGAGCAACTTTGCTGAATTGGTGCGCGAATTAGGTGCTGAATTACGAGGTGATGTATCGAAAGACCGCCTGGCTTTGCACAGCATGCCTGAAATAAGCATTGAAACCTCAAAGAACCCACACGGCTACAAACTGAAGGCCGAGGAAATTTTTTGGTGTCAGCAGGGTATCCTTAGAACGAGTGATTTAAGGGACAGCGATGATGAAGAAATGATCATCGACATTTGTGCATCTGTTTTGAAAGGCGGCCCGGTCGATGGAACCAGACTGTTTCGAGACAGTCTGTACGACAGCGCACATGCGCAGGCTCAAGACATCGAGAAACGTCTTGCGGCCTATGGAAAGGAAAAAATTTCTGCTGAAATTAAAATGGTGTTCTCAGCATTTAGATCCGTGGTTGAAAACAGTAGCTCAGAAACAAACTATTTTCGCAAAACCGTTTATCCTAGCGCAACGTCCAACGCTCAAAAATCTCCTTTTTATGCAGCCTTCATGGCCTTTTTTGAACTAATCATCAAAGAAAGCATGTTTCCTGATGATCCGAATAAAATCATGGGTTGCCTGAACAATCTCACGAACAAAATCGAAGTGGGCCAAAAACAAACAAAAGCGGACGACAGAAAAACAAATATCAACATCACCAAGGGTCTGATCCGCGACCATTTTACCAAAAAAGACATCGCATCATTTTCTCACGGACCAGGTGTAATTCTTGATTTTGAAAACTCCATAAGCCGGGCCAAAACTGAAACCTCGCGTTACGAGTTCAAGCAAGGCTTTTTGCGTCTAAATCAGACTCGAGAGATGGACCCATCAATTTTAGATACAATTGTTGAGACAGTCTGTGGCATAGCAAACGCTGGTCCTGATGCACCTGGGTACCTCTACATCGGTATCGCAGACAAAGATGAGCACGCAGATAGAATTAAGAAACTTGACGGAACGGATCCAGTCAAGGTTCGTCATGTGAACATCGTTGGAATCGAACGCGAAGCCAAACTACTCGGAAAATCTCTCGACGATTATCTCAGGATACTTACTGATCATATCCAAGGCTCCAGCCTATCGGAGCCTTTGAAAACAACGCTTCTAACTTCGATCGACTCGATAACTTACAAAGACCTTGAAGTAGTGCGTGTACGTGTGCCGGCTCAAAAAGCAATGAGCTTCGTCGGAGATGATGCGTTCTACCGTTCCGGTTCTGAAACAAAGAAGGCGACCGGTCCGCAAATAGCCGCGATCTCGGCAAACTTCCAATAACCAACTTTCTACGCTTCGAGCAAATTGATTGGAAAATTTGCTCGATATGTATCTGCTATTTCGCAATAAACAAACGCCCTCCCTCTTAACCCCCAGCCCAAAAAACCGCACCGTCGGCATACCACCCAGATACCGACGCGATACCGACGTCCTTTTGGGCCGATCCGGGAAATTAACGAAACGATTCGACACCCCTTTGAATCCCCTTTCCTTCCCCCGGGTTTCGGGCCACGAAGGGGGCCATGCGGCTCCTCGATTTTCTCCGTGACAACCTCCCCTTCCTGTCGGCGGGTATGCTGCTGACCTTCTTAAGTTCTTTTGGACAAACGTTTTTTATCTCGCTCTTCGCCGGCGAGATTCGGGCCGCGTTCGAACTCAGCCACGGGCAATGGGGCGGGATCTATACGCTGGGCACCACCGCCTCCGCCCTGGTCATGGTCTGGGCCGGCGGCCTCACGGATTTTTTTCGCGTCCGCACCCTCGCCCCTATCATATTGATATTACTCGCTTTTGCCTGCCTCTCCATGGCCTTCAATCCGGTCTGGTGGGGGTTGATCGCGGTTATTTTTGCCCTGCGTTTCACCGGCCAGGGCATGACCAGCCACCTCGCCGTCGTCGCCATGTCCCGCTGGTTCATCGCCACAAGGGGCAAGGCCCTGTCCATCGCCACCCTCGGCTTCGCCTTGGGCGAGGCGCTGTTACCCCTTGTTTTCGTTGCACTTCTGGCCGTCTACGACTGGCACATGCTGTGGGTTGCCGCCGCCCTCATCGCCCTAGCCGGCGTCCCCGTCATCCACCGCCTCCTCCGCCTCGAACGCACCCCGCAAATGCTGGCCCAAACCGACCAATCCGTCGGCATGGAGAACCGACACTGGACTCGCAATCAGGCCTTATTTCATTGGCTTTTCTGGTTCATGGTCCCCGCACTTCTGGGCCCCGCAGCCTTCAACACGGCCTTCTTTTTCCACCAGGTCCACTTCGCCGATCTAAAGGGCATCCGCCACGTCCAGCTGGTCGCCCTCTACCCGTTCTATACCGCCGTCGGCATCGTCGCGATGGTCCTGTCCGGCTGGGCTCTCGACCGCTTCGGCACAGCCAGATTGATCCCGTTCTTCCAACTTCCCATGGTTGCCGCCTTTGCGATTTTTGCCTTTTCCGACAATACCTTGACTCTGCTCGCCGGCCTCTTCTTCCTTGGCCTGACAACGGGTGCCAACACCACACTCCCCAACGCCTTTTGGGCCGAATTCTACGGCACCGCCCGCTTGGGATCGATCAAGGCCATGGCCGCCGCCGTCATGGTTTTCGGCTCCGCCATCGGCCCCGGCCTGACCGGCATTGGCATCGATCTGGGGCTGGGATTGGAAAGCCAATACCTGATCGTCGCAGGCTATTTCGTCTTCACCACGCTGATGATGACCATCGGCATCGCACGCGCCAGACCCCTGTTACCGGGTGCGGCGTAGATAGACGTAATACGCCCCGCCACCCCCATGTCGCACATGCGCCTGGGTGATCTGCAAGACCAGCCCAGACAACGGCGCCATGCCCAGCCATTGCGGCACCGCGTGACGCAGGACACCATGTCTTGTGGGGATCGGTCCGCCGGTGTCGGTGTTCTTGCCCTTGCCGGTGATCACCAGAACCAGCCTTTTGCCCTGCGCCTGCGCGCGCAGGATGAAACCGGTCAGGGCAGGCTGCGCCTGTGCCAGGGTCATGCCGTGCAGATCGATCCTTGCCTCGGGCTCGACCTTGCCACGCTTCAGACGTGTGTTGGTGCGCTTGTCCATCTGCAGCGGCTGATGCGCAAGACGTTCGTGCAGGCCGGGCAGGGTGTCATGCCTGTGATCCGAGCCACGGGAGTTCTGGCCGATCTCGAAAAGAGACAGATCTGGTTTTGCCGTGTCAGTTTCTTTTTTATGCTTGGGATGCAACAGTTTGGGCGCAGTGGTGTCCCGCTTGGGGTCGAGCCGTTCGGCCGTTTTTGCCACCTTCTGCCAGAGCTTGAGCTCCTCGGGCGTGATCCGCCTCCGGCTCAAAGGTTCGGCTCCGTTGCCGTGGCATAAGCGCGCTGGATCGGCAACAGAACGACCATGCGACCGGGATCGCGCAATCGTCCGGCCGTGCGACCGGCCTCGTCTCCGGTGCCGATGAAGATGTCGGCCCGTTGTGCGCCCTTGATGGCAGAACCGGTATCTTGGGCAATCATCAGGCGGCGGATCGGGCCGGCTCCCTCTTTCTCGATCCAGACCGGGGCACCGAGCGGAACGTAGGCCGGGTCTACGGCGATTGTGCGCCCTGCGGTGACCGAACGGTTCATCGCCCCGAGTGGGCCCATATGCGCAGGCACAGAGTCGATCCGCCGAAAGAAGACATAGGATGGGTTATGCCAAAGCAGTTCCTGCCCGGCGATGGGATTGCGCCGAACCCAGTTCTTGATGACCTGCGCCGAAACCTGATGAGCCTGGTAGATACCGCGGCGAACAAGTTCGGCACCGACCGAGCGATATTCGTGGCCGTTCGCCCCGCCATATCCAACCCGTATCTTGCGCCCGTCGGGAAGCGTCACACGGCCGGAACCCTGGATCTGAAGAAAGAACTTCTCGACCGGATCGTCGACCCAGACGATCTCCAGCCCGCGCCCTTGCATGGCGACACCGGCCTCGATTTCCCGGCGCGATAGCCAGGGTATATCGCCTGCGGCTTCTGGTGGCTTGCGGTATAGCGGGTAACGGTACCGATCGTCCGACGACAGGGATCCCGAAAGTTCGGGCTCGAAATAGCCGGTGAAAAGAGCCCGTTTTCCATCCTCGATCAGCACGGGGCGAAAGAAAAGGCGGAAGAATTCCTTGGCGTCCGGCTTCTGCTGGGCAAGGGCACACAGGGCGCGCCAATCCGGGTCATCGAGATCCGGACAGGTCAGAAGGAACGCATCGAGCGCCTGCTCGTGATCATCCGCTTCCCAGCCCTTCAGTTCATCGAAGTCGAGCACCGTATGTGTCACGTCTTCGGCCCGGGCCGCGATTGCGGCCATCAACAGAAGAAGGAATCCCGCTGCAGCCCGTCCGATCATTCGTCCGTTGCAACAAGCCGCCAATTGGGATCATCGGAACCCATGACACGTTCGAACGTCCAGGTATCCTTCTGCTTTTTCGCTTTACCGGGCTCACCCTCGACGATCTCACCGTTCTGGTCGCGCACGACGGAGATCAGTTCACCGATGAAGCGCACGGTGATCTCGGCAGTGTTGGTCGCATTGTCGAAGCGCGCGCCGGCCAGCGTGGTTTCGCGCACGCCGACGAATTCGGCTTCGATGGTGAGGCCTTGCTGCGCACGGGCTTCCACCACGCTGTTGAATGCATCGAACACGTCATCGTCGAGAAAGGGACGGATCTCATCCATCTGCCCCCGTTCAAAGGACATCAGGATCCACTCGTAGGCCTGTTTTGCACCTTGCAGGAACTCGCCTACGGCGAAGCTGCTATCGGTGCGTTTCATGTCGGCAAGTGCCTTGGCGTCGTCGGAGCCCTCGGCCACATGGTCAGTGATGTCGTGATCCGGGCCGCCGTCGATCACCTCGAAATCCTGCCGGCGCGATGGCGTGGGCGTGGACGGTCGCGTCTGTTGAGAAGGCTCGAACCCGTCGCGGGTGCCCAACACGCTTTTCAGTCGAAGGATGAGGAAAATCGCTATGCCTGCGAGGACCAGCAATTGAAGTAGGGGCGAATTCATTCAAACCTCTCAAGGTGCCCAGGATGGAAACCTCCCGGTGTTGTTCTTATGTAGGGTGTTGATCCGGGCGAGTCCACCATGCCCGCCTTTGAAACCAAGGAGGATCATGCTCATGTGGCTATTTGTAGCCTTTCTCGCGGTGCCGCTGATCGAAATCGCGCTCTTTATCCAGGTCGGTGGCCTGATCGGGCTGTGGCCCACACTGGCCATCGTCGTTTTGACCGCGATCATTGGCACATGGCTGGTGCGCACGCAGGGGGCCATGGCCATCGGGCAACTTCGGTCGTCGTTCCAAAAACTAGACGATCCGACCGAGCCGTTGGCGCATGGGGCCATGATTCTGATCGCCGGTGCGCTGCTTCTGACGCCTGGGTTCTTTACCGACGCGGTCGGTTTTTCGCTGCTCGCACCGCCCATCCGGAAATCCCTGTTCCAGTTCCTGCGCAAACGGATCAAGGTGCAGCGTTTCGAGATGGGTCCCGACGGGCAGCGAGACATGCGCAACGATCCGAGACCGGGGCGGCGCGATGATGTGATCGAGGGCCAGTACAAGGAAGTGGATACACCAAAGAAGCCGACACATGACGGCTCTGGCTGGACCCGGCACTAAGACAGCAGGCATTGAGGCGCGTACGGCATCCTGCTAAGGCTTCGCGCGATGTATTTATCCGCCAGGAGACAGCAGATGGCCGAACAGGATAACGGTGCCGCCAAGACGGACACCCAAGCAACACAAACCGCGCCGAAAATGAACGTGCTCACACAGTTCATACGGGACATGTCATTCGAAAACGCTCTGGCGCAGCGAGGCTCGGGCGGAGACGTGAATCCGGATGTGCAGGTGGCCGTTAATCTGGATGCCAAGAAACGTTCAGCCGAGCATCAGTTCGAGGTGATGGTCAAGCTGATGATCACGTCCAAGAACAAGGGCACCGAGGAAACTCTGTTCCTGATGGAACTGGAGTATGTCGGCGTCTTCCAGGTCGAGAACGTGCCGGATGATCAGATGCATCCCTTTCTGCTGATTGAATGCCCACGGATGATTTTCCCCTTTGTGCGCCGCATCGTCAGCGACGTGACACGGGACGGGGTTTCCCGCCGCTGAACCTTGAGACGATCGATTTCGTGCAGCTTTATCGCAACGAGATCAGGCGCCGCCAGGCGGCCGCGGCAGAAGAGAAACCGACGCCAGACGCCTGAAACGACCTGCCGATGGCCTGAGGCCATTGCGGCTCGCAAAACATATCAAGTTAGCTGCTTCCAGAGTGCGTTGTCGCCCATGCTTTGCACAAAGGCCTGATGCGCGGCGCGCTCCTCTTCGCTGAGACGGGCCGGCAGGGGTTTCGGGCGGGCACCCGGATGCCAATCGGCATCGCTGTTGTCCTCCGTGGTTTCCGGCGAGTAGGCGCCGGCCAGTGCGAAATCAGGCTGCCGCCCACCGATCAGTTCCAGATACACCTCGGCCAGAATCTCGGAGTCGAGCAGGGCTCCGTGCAGGGTGCGCGAGGAATTGTCGATACCGAAGCGGCGGCAAAGCGCATCGAGCGATGCGGGAGAGCCGGGGAATTTGCGGCGGGCGATGTCGAGCGTATCGATGGCCTGTTCCCAAGGAATCCTGGCCATGTTGAGCCAGCCAAGCTCGGCATTCAGAAATTTAATGTCGAACGCCGCATTGTGAATCACGAGCTTCGCGTCGCCGATAAAGTCGACAAAACTTTGTGCGATCTTCTCGAAGACAGGCTTGTCGCGGAGGAAATCGTCGCCAAGGCCGTGAACCTCGAACGCTTCTTGCGGCATGGAGCGGCGGGGATTGATGTACTCGTGAAAGGTGCGGCCGGTGGGCATGTGATTGTACAACTCGACGGCACCAATCTCGACGATACGGTCGCCCTGTTCGGGATCAAAGCCGGTCGTTTCAGTGTCGAGCACGATTTCACGCATGGGTTTGCCTGTCTCGGATTTCCTTTAGTATATCCTGAACCTGTGCGCGGGCATGTTCAAGCGTATCGGTCACGATGACATAATCGGCACGTGTGCGCTTTTCCGCGTCCGGCATTTGCTTGGACAGGATTGCCTGAAACTGCGCCTCGCTCATGGTTCCCCGTTCCATCACGCGGGCCTTCTGTGTTTCAGGCGCGACGGTGACGCAAGCAGTGGCATCCATCTGCGCATCTGCGCCGGTTTCGAAGAGAAGGGGGATATCAAAGACGGTTACATCGGCGTCCGTGCCGGACAGGAAGGTCGTGCGATCATCTGCAACGAGGGGATGGACGATGCGTTCGATCTGTTGAAGGGCATCGGGATCGTCAGCGATTACTTCCTTCAGGCGGTCGCGCGAAACCGTGCCGTCAACGATAGCCAAAGGAAATGCCCGGCCGATGGGACCGACCGCAGCGCCGCCCGTTGCGTATAGACGGTGAACTGCAGCATCGGCGTCCCATACCGCGCAGCCGTATTCGGCAAACAGCTTCGCGGTTGTCGACTTGCCCATCCCGATAGAGCCGGTCAGGCCCAGCTTGAATGTCATCTGAGCGCCGCCGCGCGCGTTGCGCTGTCCACCTCGGGGCGTACGCCAAACCAGCGTTCAAAGGCTGGTACCGCCTGGTGCAGCAACATGCCCAGACCGTCGACTGTCCGACAGCCCACTGACTCGGCTTCTGCCAGAAGGCGGGTCTTGAGCGGGGCATAGACAAGGTCGGTCACCAGTGTACCCCTGTTCAAACCGTCAAGCGGAACGCGAAGCGGCGGTTTACCCATCATACCGAGCGAGGTCGTGTTCACGACGGTTGCGGCATCTTCCATCATGTTCCCGGCCTGAACCCAATCGACCACCGCGATCCTCTTGCCGAATTCCGTTTTCAGCGCCTCTGCGCGGACCCTGGTCCGATTTGCGATCATGATTTCCGGAACGCCGACCTCGAGCAGGGCAGAGATAACCGCGCGGGCCGCACCACCCGCACCCAGCAGGGCCGCCGGGCCCGCCTTGGGATTCCAGTCCGGCGCGTTCTGGCGCAGGTTCTGAATGAAGCCCACGCCATCAGTATTGTCGGCATGAATCTTGCCGTCCTTGCGGAAGATAAGCGTGTTGGCCGCACCGATCAGCGTGGCGCGATCGGTGATCAGGTCGGCAATCTCCAGCACCTTTTCCTTGTGCGGAACGGTGATGTTGACCCCGACGAAGCCCATTTTAGGGAGCGTGCGAAGGACATGCTCGAGATCGTCGGACGCTACGTCCATAGGAATGTAATAGCCTGCAATGCCGTGGGTCTTGAGCCAATGGCCGTGAATTTGCGGTGACTTCGAATGCGCAACAGGAGATCCGATCACGGCCGCCAGCGGTATCCTGTTCTCGGTCATGACTCTATCTCTCCGCGCAGCGCCAGGTACGACAGCAGTTCCAGAAGCGGCAGGCCCAGGACATTGAAGTAGTCGCCATGAACCTGACTGAACAGCCTGATACCCTCTTCTTCCAGTTTGTATGCACCGACAGCGTGGCGGATGCTATCCCAGTTGCGGGTGACATAGCCTCGAAGGTACGCATCCGAAACCTGCCGCATCATCATCCGTACGACGCCGACATGCCGCCAGACCGGCTTGCCCTCTTCACAGATCACGGCGGCGGAAAGCAGTTCATGCCGTTTGCCGCGCATCGCGCGAAGTTGCTCCAGCGCCTCGTCCGGTGTTTCTGGTTTCGACAGGATACAGCCCTCGAAACTGAGAACCTGATCGCAGCCGATGACCAGGGCGTCCGGATTCTTGGCGCTTTGCTTGGTGGCCTTCAACTCTGCCAAGGCATCCGCAATGTCGCGCGGCGACGCGTCTTCGGCAAACAAGGCATCCCGAACCGTGTTTTCGTCGACACGGGCCGGAGAAACCTCGAATTCAAGCGCTGCGTTCGTGAGCAGCGATTTCCTGATATCCGACCCCGAAGCCAGAATGATCCTGCGTGACATGTGGATATTCCGTTGCATATCTCTTCCGGTTTCTAGGGATGAATCTGCGAAGTTTCCAACATTTCCGAGGACAGCGGGATAAGTTGTTCTTCCCGCCTCATCCCGTAGGTTTTTTGCACGTGGGGATATGGAAAACCCTTTACCCGGTAGAAAGACGGTTTTGGCGATGTTTTTAGGTTTTCATCCACCGATGTCCTTCACCTGAAAAAGTATAATTATGCAATAATAATAATAAGCGTTTACCTATTGCAGGGCAGCCGCTGCGAGAAGAGTTAAACAGTTTTATCCACATCGGACGTCGACGGGGGAGAAATCATGTATAATTCCGTAATCCCCAGCCTGGCCTGCTCCCTACAAAATCATCATCCTTTTTCTTTCTAAATTTATTTATTAGGAGAAAGGTAGAGAGATGCGGGAAAACATGACAGACCTTCTGGCCTCGCTTTATCCATGGACGAAGGCGCTGCATATCATTGCAGTGATTTCCTGGATGGCAGGTCTTTTCTATCTTCCACGTCTTTTCGTCTATCACGCTGAGCAATCCAAGCCGGGTGACAGCCGAGACGAGGTGTTCCAAACTATGGAGCAGAAGCTTTTGCGCGTGATCATGAACCCGGCGATGATCGTGACGTGGGGGGCCGGCCTCCTGCTAGTGGCCACGCCGGGTATCGTGGACTGGAGCGCCGTGTGGCCGTATTTCAAGCTTGTGGGTGTGCTGGGCATGACCTGGTTCCATCACTGGCTGGGTCGCCAGCGCAAGGCGTTCTCAGGGGGAAGTGCCGCGCTGTCCGGTCGACAGTACCGCATGATGAACGAGGTACCGACGATCCTTATGGTGGTCATCGTCGTATCCGTCGTCGTGAAGTTCTGAGATTGACTCGCGCCAAGACTGATCCTAGGTAGCGTAAAACGGAACCCGTCCGGGTCTGCCGTCTTCCATAAGAAAATATCTGAACGGCCGCGTGCTCCACGCGTCGATTTCGCAAGGACCTATCCATGTCTGACGAACGTCTGAACCTGTCCGATCTCAAGAAGCAATCCGCCAAGGATTTGCTTTCGATGGCCGAAGAGCTGGAGATCGAGAATGCCTCGACCATGCGCAAGGGGGAGATGATGTTCCAGATCCTCCGGGAACGCGCAGACGAAGGATGGGTGGTTTATGGCGACGGAACGCTGGAGGTTCTGCAAGACGGTTTCGGCTTTCTGAGGTCGTCGGAAGCAAACTATCTTCCAGGGCCGGATGATATCTACGTTTCGCCCGATACGATCCGCAAACACTCGCTGCGGACCGGCGACACGATTGAGGGTGAGATCAAGGCGCCTGAGGAAAACGAACGGTATTTTGTACTGACATCGGTGACGCAGATCAACTTTGCCGACCCTGAAAATGCCAAGCACAAGATCGCGTTCGACAACCTGACACCGCTTTACCCCGATGAGCGGCTTCAGATGGAGATTGACGACCCGACCATCAAGGACAAGTCAGCCCGCGTCATCGACCTGGTGGCACCCATCGGCAAGGGGCAGCGATCATTGATCGTGGCGCCGCCGCGGACGGGTAAGACGGTTATCCTTCAGAACATCGCTAGCAGCATCGAGCGGAACCATCCCGAATGCTATCTGATCGTCCTTCTGATCGATGAGCGGCCCGAAGAGGTCACTGACATGCAGCGATCGGTGAAGGGCGAGGTCATCAGTTCGACCTTTGACGAGCCGGCGGGGCGGCACGTAGCGGTGGCCGAAATGGTGATCGAGAAAGCCAAGCGCTTGGTCGAGCATAAACGAGATGTTGTTATTCTTCTAGATTCGATCACAAGACTTGGTAGGGCTTATAACACTGTCGTGCCTTCCTCGGGTAAGGTTCTGACGGGCGGTGTGGATGCCAATGCCCTACAACGACCCAAGCGGTTCTTCGGTGCGGCGCGGAACATCGAGGAAGGCGGTTCGCTGACAATCATCTCCACTGCGCTGATCGATACCGGCAGCCGGATGGACGAGGTGATCTTTGAAGAATTCAAGGGCACGGGTAACTCGGAATTGGTTCTGGATCGAAAAATTGCCGACAAGCGCGTGTTCCCGGCCATCGACATCCTCAAGTCCGGTACGCGGAAAGAGGATCTGCTGATCGACAAGGTCGATCTGCAGAAAACCTACGTGCTGCGACGAATCCTGAACCCGATGGGAACGACCGATGCCATCGAGTTCCTGCTTGGCAAACTGAAGCAGACCAAGACCAATTCAGATTTCTTCGATTCCATGAACACCTGACCTGACCGTTCATCGAAAGACCCATGGATACGATCTTTGCCCTGTCGACGGCGCCCGGCAAAGCGGGCGTCGCCATCATTCGCGTTTCCGGCGCCGATGCATTTGCCGGCGTCGAAACGCTGGTGGGCAACCTTCCGTCGCCTAGGAATGCCGCGTTGCGCACGGTACGATCGCCAAGCGGAGATGTGATCGACACCGCGTTGATGTTGGTATTCAGCGAGGGACACAGTTTCACGGGTGAGCCGACGGTCGAACTTCAGTGCCACGGTTCGCCCGCGGTCGTTTCTTCAATTCTTGATCTCCTTGGACAACTCGATGGGTTTCGTCCTGCGGAGCCTGGGGAATTTACACGCCGGGCCCTTGAGAACGAGCGGCTGGATCTGTCCCAGGTCGAAGGACTTGCCGACCTGATCGACGCGGAAACCGAAGCACAGCGGCGTCAAGCACAGCGCGTCTTTTCCGGTGAGCTGGGAGAGCGGGCGGAACGATGGCGCGGCAAGTTGATCCGGGCGGCCGCACTTCTTGAGGCGACGATTGATTTTGCTGATGAAGACGTTCCCCAAGATGTGACGCCGGAAGTTGAGCAGCTATTGTCGGATGTGCGTAGTGAACTGACCGTCGAAATTGCGGGTGTTCAAACTGCAGAGCGAATTCGCCAAGGGTTTGAAGTCGCAATCATCGGGGCGCCTAACATCGGGAAGTCCACGTTGCTGAACGCCTTGGCTGGGCGTGACGCCGCGATTACGTCGGAGGTCGCGGGCACGACGCGGGACGTAATCGAGGTGCGTATGGATTTACACGGTCTTCCCGTGACCTTGCTGGATACCGCGGGGTTGAGGGATACCGAGGACACCGTCGAATCTATCGGCGTTGCGCGAGCTCGCGCCCGGGCCGAGGTAGCAGATCTTCGAATTTTTCTCGTGACGCCAGGGGAGCAACCAGACCTTGCGCCACAGCATGATGATTTGGTTCTTGTCGGAAAGGCCGACCTTTATGGACTTCCAGATAACGCCATATCCGGTGTAACTGGGCATGGCGTGGCCAGATTGGTCCAGCGGATAACGAACATCTTCTCCGACAGAACGGCACATGCAGGCGTTGCTACGCGCCTGCGTCACAAGCACTCTTTGGAAGCCGGGAGCATCTACCTGGACAACGCCATGGCTTTGTTGATCGGCGAAAATGGTGCATCGGATCTTGTGGCAGAAGAGTTGCGAAGCGCTGTGCGAGCACTTGATTCTCTGGTAGGTCGGGTAGATATCGAAAACGTTCTGGACGAGATATTCGCCAGCTTTTGCTTGGGAAAATAGCGGAGTGTTTCACGTGAAACATTTTGATGTCATCGTAATAGGGGGCGGTCATGCCGGGACCGACGCAGCGCACGCCGCTGCGCGAATGGGCGCGCGGACAGCGCTTGTGACTTTAACGAGGGCGTCAATAGGAGTTATGTCCTGCAACCCTGCGATCGGTGGGCTAGGCAAAGGTCACCTGGTACGTGAGATTGACGCCCTGGATGGCGTGATGGGGCGCATTGCTGACAAAGCCGGAATTCAATTCCGTTTGCTGAATCGTCGGAAAGGTCCCGCAGTGCAAGGCCCGCGCACGCAAGCCGACAGGAAAATCTATCGTGAGGCAATGCAAGAAGAAATCGCGACGTGTCCGAACCTGACCGTTGTCGAAGGCGAGGCTGCTGACTTTGTGTTTCAAGGCGACGCCGTTGCGGGGTCGTGTTGGCGGACGGCAGCGAGATCATGGCGCACTCCGTCGTGTTGACGACAGGGACGTTTCTGCGTGGCGTGATTCATATTGGTGATGTGTCGCGGCCTGGTGGGCGGTTGGGTGACAAGCCCTCTGTCAAACTGGCGGAGAGAATTGACGGCTTCGGATTGCCCTTGGGCCGCCTCAAGACAGGTACCCCGCCCAGGCTGAACGGAAAGACGATCGATTGGGATGGTTTGGATCTGCAGCCCGCCGATGATGATCCCGTGCTTTTCTCGTTCTTGTCGGAGAAACCGTCTGCACGGCAGGTCTCGTGCGGGATCACGCATACGAACGACAAGACCCACGAGATTATTCGCAAAAATCTTGAACGATCTGCCATGTATGGGGGCCATATCGGTGGCATTGGTCCACGGTACTGTCCATCAATCGAAGACAAGATCGTAAGATTTTCTGAAAAAAGCTCTCATCAGATCTTTCTGGAACCGGAAAGCCTGTCGGATGATGTCATCTATCCCAACGGAATTTCGACTTCTTTGCCCGAGGAAATACAACGCGACTACGTGCATTCCATCAAGGGGCTGGAGCGGGCGGAGATTCTTCAACCCGGTTACGCGATAGAGTATGACTATGTCGACCCCCGTGCGCTCGACATGTCGCTCGCCGTTCGCACCGTCCCCGGTTTGTATCTTGCCGGACAGATCAACGGCACGACGGGATACGAGGAGGCGGCCGCACAAGGTGTGGTGGCCGGTCTGAACGCCGCGCTCGCTGCGTTCGAGCGCGAACCGATCATCTTCAGCCGCTCGGAAAGCTACATTGGCGTTATGATTGACGACCTGACGACGCGAGGTGTGACGGAGCCATACAGGATGTTCACGTCTCGGGCCGAGTTCAGGCTGTCTCTGCGAGCGGACAACGCGGATCAACGACTTACGCCTATTGGAATGAGCTTGGGGTGTGTAAGGGAAGGCCGGAAGGTTGCGTTCAGTGACAAGCTCGAAAGGTTGGAGGCCGGAAAAGCGCGTGTGATAGCGACGAGCTACAGTCCGAAGCAGCTTAATGAGGCGGACATCAAGGTAAACGAGGACGGGACGAAGCGCGATGGCTTCGACTTGCTGTCGTTTCCCGATGTCAAGTTCGAGCATCTTCTCGCTTTGGACCCAACCCTCGCGGACATTGATGTGGAGATCCGTCGCCAACTCGAGCGCGATGCGCTTTACGCCAACTATATCGCGCGGCAAAAGCGCGATGTCGAGTTGATGAAGAAAGACGAACAGCACATCATCCCGGCGGACTTTGAATTTGAAGGCATTAACGGCCTGTCAAACGAATTGAAAAGCAAGCTGGATGCTGTGCGTCCGACGAACCTTTCGCAGGCCAGTCGGATCGATGGGATGACCCCGGCGGCACTAACGACCATTCTGGCAAAGCTGAGGCAGCAGAAACGGTCCAGATCAGCATGAGCAAGCTCGGCGATCTAAGTGTTTCACGTGAAACAATGGAAAAGCTGGAGCACTATGTCAACGCGCTTAAAAAATGGAATCCAAAGATCAATTTGGTCTCAAAATCAACGATCGAGGATTTATGGACGCGGCATTTCGTCGATTCTGCCCAAATTATAGAGTTCGCACCGGCGTCGGCCAAGAGTTGGGCAGATTTCGGCTCAGGGGGAGGCTTTCCGGGTCTTGTCGTAGCGATTCTGGCGAGTGAATTGCGGGAAGGGCTTTCTGTCACCCTCGTTGAATCCGATCATCGAAAATCAACTTTCCTTCGCGCCGTAGTGAGAGAGACATCAACAAACGCGACGGTTATTTCTCAACGAATCGAGGATTTGCCGCCTTTGGGCGCAAGCATCATTTCGGCCCGCGCACTGGCGGATTTGAATAAGCTTTTCTCCTTGTCGCATAGGCATTTGGAACCGCAGGGCGTCATGCTCTTTCCGAAGGGGAAAAACTGGCAGGCGGAGCTGTCCGAGGCGCAATCGAAGTGGTGTTTCGATCATGAGGTTGCTAAAAGCAAAACGAACGCACAATCCGTCATTCTACGCATTTCAGGAGTACGCCGTGCTTGATCTCACGCGCTCTGCCAAAACAAAAATCATCGCTATAGCGAACCAGAAGGGCGGTGTGGGAAAAACGACCACGACAATTAACTTGGCGGCGGCGCTTGCAGAAGAGGCTTTCAAAGTCCTTATCGTCGACCTGGATCCCCAAGGAAACGCTTCGACGGGCCTGGGAATCGAGGCAAACGAGCGCGAATACACGACCTACGAGCTGTTGCTCGAGGAAATTGAGTTGGACCAGGTGATACAGGAGACGGCCCAAGCCAACCTGAGCATCGTGCCAGCCACGGTTGACCTTAGCTCGGCAGATATGGAACTGATCTCGAACGAAAAGCGCAGCTTTCTTCTGCACGACGCCTTACGCCAGCCCGCGATGGACAATTTCGGGTTTGACTATATCCTTATCGACTGCCCGCCATCGCTCAACCTGCTGACCGTGAACGCAATGGTTGCCGCACATTCGGTTCTGGTTCCACTGCAATCGGAATTTTTCGCGCTTGAAGGTCTGTCGCAGCTCATGCTCACGGTTCGAGAGGTGCGCCAATCCGCGAATAAGGATTTGCGCATCGAGGGCGTGGTCCTGACGATGTACGATGGCAGGAATAACCTGTCGTCCCAAGTGGAACAGGATGCGCGCGACAATCTTGGGCCGCTGGTGTTTCAGACGAAGATACCGAGAAATGTCAGGGTCAGCGAAGCGCCGTCTTATGCCGTGCCGGTTCTTTCGTATGATCCGGGCTCCAAGGGGGCAGAGGCATATCGTGCCTTGGCAAGGGAGCTGGTGACCAATAACAAAAGGCAGGCAGCGTAGGGAGAGCGAAATGTCGGACAAGAAATCGAAGCGGGGCCTGGGGCGCGGGTTGTCGGCATTAATGTCGGACGTTGCAGACGCGCAGGATGCTCCCGCGGATACGACCAAGGCAGCCGACAAAACGGTTCCGATCGAGAAGATCGAGCCCAACCCGGAACAGCCTCGGCGAGACTTCGATGATTCGGCATTGCAGGATCTGGCGTCGTCGATTTCAGCCAAAGGCATCATTCAGCCTCTGATTGTCCGGCCCAGCCCACGAACAAGCGGCGCATATGAAATCGTTGCAGGTGAGCGGCGCTGGCGGGCGGCACAGTTGGCCAAGGTGCATCAGATTCCGGTCATTGTCCGAGAGTTCGACGACACCGAAGTCTTGGAAGTCGCCATTATCGAGAATATCCAGCGGGCCGATCTGAACCCGGTCGAAGAGGCGGCCGGGTACAGCCAGTTGATGGAACGGTTCGGTCATACGCAGGAGAAGCTGGCACAAGCGTTGGGCAAAAGCCGGAGTTACATTGCTAACCTTGTTCGTCTGCTCGGGCTGCCCGACGACGTTCTGACCTATCTGCGTGACGGAAGATTAAGCGCGGGCCATGCTCGGGCGTTGATCACCGCGGAGGACCCATCGGGGCTTGCTGCCCAGATCGTCAAGAAGGGTCTGTCGGTCCGCGAGACCGAGAAACTTGCGAAGAAGAGCGGGGGCAACATCTTTTCGGATGAGAGTGCGCCAAAGAAGAAACAACCCGCACAAAAGGATGCTGACACCAAGGCCTTGGAGGGCGACCTGGCGGCCAACCTCGGGATGAAAGTTGCCTTGAATCACAAGCCGGGCCGGGAAAATGGGAGCATGACCATATCCTATGAAAGCCTTGACCAGTTGGATGATCTTTGCAGGCGGCTGGCCGGAAACTAATCTTCCAGCAATTTCGCGATCACTTGATTCAGCACGAGCCGACCGCCAGGAGTGGCTGATATCCACCCGTCTCGGACGTTCAGCAAGCCGAGCTCGGTCAAATGGTCTATCTTTAATTGTGGGATCGGCTTGCCGCACAGGGCCGCGTGCCTATCCAAATCAACGCCTTCGCTGATCCGCAAACCCATCAGAAGATGTTCAGCCCCTTGATCTCCAGAACTTACTTCGTTTAATATTTTCAATGGTTTATCAGATTCCGATCGCGATAGCCATTGTTCCGGATTGGACCAAGCTTCGGTTTCATGCCGTGTGCCATTCAAAGTGATGCGACCATGAGCCCCGGGACCGATCCCGACGTAATCCCCATACCGCCAGTAAACGAGATTATGGCGCGACTCGGCCCCGGACCGCGCATGGTTTGACACCTCGTATGACTTGAAACCCGCCGCTTCGCACAGTTCCTGCGTCAACTCGTACATGTCTGCGGCAAGATCGTCGGGCGGCAGGCCACGCAATCCGCCCCTGGCGCGTCTTTGGGAAAAAACGGTGCCGGGCTCGATCGTGAGTTGATAAAGCGAGAGGTGGTCGACAGCGAGTGCAAGCGCTTCGGACAGTTCCTGGTGCCAATCCGCCAGGGTCTGATCCTGCCGCGCGTAGATCAGATCGAAACTGACCCGCGCGAAATGCGCCCGCGCGGTCTCATATGCCTTGATTGCCTCCGCGGCGGTGTGGATTCGACCAAGACGGCGCAGATCGCCGTCCCGCAGGGATTGCACCCCGAGAGAGACCCGGTTCACTCCCGACTCCGCAAAACGCGAAAAGCGGTCTGCCTCGACCGAGCCGGGATTGGCCTCGAGCGTGATTTCGATATCGTTGGCGGGCGTCCAGATCCGGCAGGCACGTTCGATGATCGCGCCTACCACTTCGGGTTGCATCAGGCTGGGCGTGCCACCGCCAAAGAAGATAGAGTTCAGAACACGCCCCGGACAACGGTCGGCATACCGGTCCAGTTCCTGCAGGTAGGCTCTCAGCCAGCGCGATTGGTCAATCTCTGCTCGCACGTGGCTGTTGAAGTCGCAGTATGGGCATTTCGCCTCGCAAAACGGCCAGTGGACATAAAGGCCGAAACCGCCTGCCTGCCAGTCCTCAGTCAAAGCAGCCCTTCACGAGTTTGGCGAACGCATCCGCGCGGTGGCTTATTCGGTTCTTATCCGTGCCATCCATTTCACCGAAAGTGACGTCATGGCCGTTCGGCTGAAAGATCGGATCGTAGCCATGGCCCTGTGCACCCCGCATGGGCCAGACGATCCGGCCCTCGACCGTCCCTGGAAAAACCTCGTCGTGCCCGTCGGGCCAGGCCATAACAAGGGTGCAGCAAAAGCGTGCGGTCCATGGTTGTTCTACACCGGTCTTCAAGAGACGATCATAAGTCTTGTTCATGGCCATCACAAAGTCGCGGCCAGTCTCCGTTTCGGCCCAATCCGCGGTATATACGCCCGGAGCGCCACCCAGCGCATCGATCTCAATGCCACTATCGTCGGACAGCGCGGGAAGGCCGGTTGCCCGGGCTGCGGCGTGGGCCTTGATCCTTGCATTGCCAATGAACGACGTCTCGGTTTCCTCGGGCTCGTCCAGCTTCATTTCTGCCGCACCCACGACCTTAACGTTATACGGCTGAAGCAACGTGGCGATCTCCTGCAGCTTGCCCCCGTTATGGGTGGCCACCAGAAGCGTATCGCCGTTGAATTTACGCATCCGCAGCCGCCTTTTGCAGTGCAACGAGTTCGCCGACGCCTTTTTCGGCCAGATCCATCAGGTTTTCCATCTGGGAGCGACTGAAGGTGGCGCCTTCTGCGCTCATCTGGACTTCGATCAGACGACCGGTCCCGGTCATGATGAAATTGCCGTCAACGCCGGCGTCGCTGTCTTCGGGGTAGTCGAGATCCAGCAACGGCTGGCCAGCGTAGATACCACAGCTGACAGCGGCAACGGGATCGACGAGAGGGTCACTGACCACATCGCCGGTCTTCATCAGCTTGTTGACCGCCAGGCGCAGTGCGACCCATCCACCAGTGATAGAGGCGCAGCGCGTGCCGCCGTCGGCTTGGATGACATCGCAATCGACGGTGATCTGGCGTTCACCCAAGGCGACACGGTCCACTCCGGCGCGCAGGCTGCGGCCGATGAGGCGCTGTATTTCGACAGTCCGACCGCCTTGCTTGCCGGCAGAGGCCTCACGTCGCATTCGCGACGTCGTGGAACGTGGAAGCATACCGTATTCCGCCGTAACCCAGCCGAGGCCGGACCCCTTGATAAAAGGCGGCACCCGATCTTCGATCGTCGCGGTACACAGAACATGGGTGTCGCCGATGCGGATCATGCAGGATCCTTCGGCATGTTTCGTTACGCCCGTCTCGATTGAAACCGCGCGCATTTCACTTAAGTCTCTTCCCGAAGGACGCATGCCTTATCTCCCTTATTGCCCGATGGAGATACAGGCGACCGAAACCCGATAGCAACCCCGATTGACCTTTTCAGCGGGCCGTTTTTAATGGCACTCCACGGGGCGACAGAAATGCAGATGGAAAACGCGCGACAGATCCTCGAAGAGATGAACGACCGCTCGCGGGAAGTGTTTCGCCGGGTTGTGGAAGGCTATCTCGCAACGGGTGATCCGGTGGGCTCGCGCACCCTGACACGCGACATGAGCGAGAAGGTTTCTGCCGCCACGATCCGGAACGTGATGCAGGATCTGGAGTATCTCGGTCTGCTGGACAGTCCGCATGTCTCCGCGGGACGGGTGCCGACACAGCAAGGGCTGAGGATGTTCGTCGACGGCCTGCTGGAGGTCAGCGACCTCGAGTTGAACGACCGGGAAAAGATCGACGCGACGCTGGGATCCAACTCCGATGATGTCAGCCTTGCGCTCGACCGAATCGGCTCTGCGCTGTCCGGAGTGACGCAAGGCGCTTCGCTGGTGCTGGCCCCGAAACACGAAGCGCCGATCAAGCATATCGAATTCGTTGCGCTGGGCCACGATAGGGCATTGGTGGTGCTGGTCTTCGGGGATGGGCATGTCGAGAACCGTATTTTCCATCCGCCTCCGGGCCAGACGCCAAGCTCGATGCGCGAGGCGGCGAATTTTCTGAATGCGCTGATCGAGGGCAAGACCCTGTCCGATGTGCAGACCGTGATTGCCCGGGAAATCGACAAACGCCGCCAGGAGATTGACGGGCTTGCGCATCAATTGGTCGAAAGTGGGCTGGCCGTATGGGAAGGCGAGGCCGACAGCTACGAACGGCTGATCGTTCGGGGCCGTTCGAATCTGATCAACTCGGAGGTAGAGCAGGAGGACCTTGACCGGATAAAGACGCTGTTCGATGACCTTGAGCGTAAGCGGGACATCGCGGAATTCCTGGAATTGACCGATCAGGGAGAAGGTGTGCGCATTTTTATCGGGTCAGAGAACAAACTTTTCTCACTTTCGGGTTCCTCTTTGGTGGTCTCTCCATATATGAACGCTGATCGTAAGATCGTGGGCGCGGTCGGTGTGATTGGCCCCACCCGCCTGAACTATGGACGCATTGTTCCAATCGTGGATTACACCGCGCAGCTTGTCGGAAAGCTGATCGCGGACCGAAAGTAGAGGATGAGCATGGCACAGTCGAAGGAAGAGCCGTTTCTGGACGACGTCGAGCAGGCTGAAGAAGAAGAGCAGGCGGCGTTGACGGAAGAAGACGCTCCGGAAAGCCTGAAGGACGAGGTCGAATCCTTGCGGGCAGAGCGGGATGCGTTCCAGGACAAGTTCATGCGCGCCCTCGCCGACGCCGAGAACGCGCGCAAGCGTGCCCAGAAGGAGCGCACCGAGGCCGAGAATTATGGCGGGTCCAAGCTTGCCCGGGATATCCTGCCGGTGTTCGACAACCTCAAACGCGCGGTCGAGACCGTGACCGAGGAGCAACGAAAGGAAGCTGCGGCCCTGATCGAGGGTATCGAGCTGACCATGCGAGAGCTGGTCAACGTTTTCTCCAAGCACGGCATCCACGTGATCGATCCGCAGGTCGGCGACAAGTTCGATCCCAAGCAGCATGAAGCGATGTTCGAAGCGCCCGTGCCCGGCACCAAGGCGGGGGAGATCATTCAGGTTTCAGCTCAGGGTTTCATGCTCTACGACCGCATCCTGCGTCCGGCGCAAGTGGGTGTATCCTCCTTCACTGGCTGAGCTTCAGGGTTTCTGCGACAGCTCCTTCAGCTCGTAGATCAGATCCAGCGCCTCTTTCGGTGTCAGATGATCGGGCAGGATTTCACCCAGCCGCTTGTCGACGGGCGAATCCTGCGGTTTCGGCTGGGGTGCCGGTTGCGGTGTCATGGCAAATAACGGCAGATCGTCGATGAAGGCCGTGCGCTTGCTTCCGCCTTCGCGTTCGCCCTTTTCAAGAGCGTCGAGCACCACGCGGGCGCGCTCGACCACCGCGGCCGGGAGCCCGGCCAGCTTGGCCACCTGCACGCCATAGCTTCGATCGGCCGCGCCGCGCCGCACCTCGTGCATGAAGATCACGTCGCCATCATGCTCCTTGACCGTGACGGTCGCATTGTCGACTCGCTCCAGCTTGTCGCTAAGCCGCGTGAGTTCGTGATAATGAGTGGCGAAAAGTGCGCGGCAGCGGTTGGTTTCATGAAGATGTTCCAATGTTGCCCAAGCGATGCTCAGCCCGTCATAAGTGGCCGTGCCACGCCCGATTTCGTCCAGGATCACCAGTGCCTTGTCATCGGCCTGATTCAGGATCGCGGCGGTTTCCACCATTTCGACCATGAAGGTCGAGCGGCCACGGGCCAGGTCATCAGAGGCACCCACGCGGCTGAACACTTGGCTGACAAGACCGATATGCGCACGCGTGGCCGGGACATAACTTCCCATCTGGGCAAGAACCGCGACAAGCGCGTTCTGGCGCAAAAAGGTCGACTTGCCCGCCATGTTCGGCCCGGTCAACAGCCAGATATCGCTGGTGTCTCCCAGCGCACAGTCATTCGCGATAAACGGCGCACCGCCCTGAGACCGAAGGGCCGCCTCGACCACCGGGTGGCGGCCTGCCTCAATGTCGAGCGCGCGGCTTTCGTCGATCCGGGGTCGGCACCAATTTTCCGATCGGGCGAGATCGGCAAGACCGGCTGCGAGGTCAAACTCCGCAAGAGACCGCGCGGCCAGTGACACCTCTCCGGATTTTGCCAGAACAGCGACTTTGAGGCTATCGTAGAGCCGCTTTTCGATCTCGAGCGCGCGACCGCCGGCATTGAGTATACGCGTTTCCATTTCGCTAAGCGGCACCGTAGTGAACCGCACCTGGTTGGCAGTGGTCTGGCGATGCTTGAAAGTTTCGTTGAGCGGTTCAGACAGCATCCTGTCGGCATGGGTTGCGGTGACTTCGACGAAATAGCCCAGCACGTTGTTGTGCTTGACCTTCAGGCTCTGGATGCCCGTCATCTTTGCATAGTCTGCCTGCATTCCGGCGATGACGCCGCGCCCTTCGTCCCGCAGTTTGCGCGCCTCGTCCAGCTCGGCATCGTAGCCATCGGCGATGAACCCTCCGTCGCGGGCGAGCAAAGGCGGCTCGGCGATCAGGGCTTCATCGAGAAGGTCGAGCAGCTCATCGTGGCCAGTCAGCGCAACAGAGACCTCCCGAAGCGGTTTTGGCAGGTCTTGCCCCTCAAGCATCCGCGCAACCTCTGCGCTTTGCGCGAGGCCGTTACGAATGGCAGCAAGATCGCGGGGCCCGCCCCGGTCTAGCCCGAGGCGCGACAAGGCGCGGTCTAGGTCGGGAACTTTGCGTAGCGTTTCGCGCAGATCCTGGGCAAACCTCGGTTTCCCAACCATGAAGTCCACGCAATCAAGCCGATCCTGAACCACGGACAGTACGCGGCTGGGGCTGGAAATGCGCCGCTCGAGCAAGCGGCCGCCGCCGGCTGTGACGGTGCGGTCGATACACGACAGCAGAGACCCCGCCCGCCCACCGGTCAGTGACTGGGTCAGTTCCAGGTTCCGGCGCGTGGCGGCGTCGATCTGCATGACGCGCGCCTCATTCTCGCGCAAGGGCTTTTGCAGGAGCGGCAGCTTTCCCTTCTGGGTGATTTCCAGGTACTCGACAATCGCGCCCATTGCGGCAATCTCGGCGCGCTCGAATTGCCCGAACGCCTCGAGCGTGTTGACGTCGAACAAGGCGCAGAGCCGCTTTTCTGCGCCCGCGCTGTCAAACGCGGAGCGGCCAAGCGGTGTGATCGAAATGCCATGTTCCTCGGCGATGTCGCGGAGGACAGCCTCGTCCCCATCGGCCACGATCAGTTCGCTGGGTGCCAGACGGGCCAGCTCGGGCGACAGGCGCGAGCCGGTCAGCGGCATGACGTGAAACGCGCCGGTCGAGATATCGACCCAGGCCAGCGCAGAGCTTTCGCGTATCTTGGCAAAGGCTGTCAGGAAGTTGTGGCGGCGTGCCTCAAGCAGGCTTTCCTCGGTCAGGGTTCCGGGCGTCACCAGGCGCACCACGTCGCGTTTGACCACGGATTTCGAGCCGCGTTTCTTGGCCTCGGCGGGGTCTTCCATCTGTTCGCAAACGGCGACGCGAAAGCCCTTGCGGATGAGTGTCAGCAGGTAGCCTTCAGAGGAATGTACGGGCACGCCGCACATCGCGATATCCTCGCCCAGATGTTTGCCGCGCTTGGTCAGCGCGATATCCAGTGCCTCGGCGGCGGCAACGGCGTCGTCGAAAAACAGCTCGTAGAAGTCACCCATCCGGTAGAACAGAAGTGCGTTCTGGTACTGCGCCTTCAGTTCCAGGTATTGCGCCATCATCGGCGTCACGGCTGTTGTCGTGGATGCCAAACTGCCCCCCATAGGCTTTGGCGGGCAGCTTACAAATCACGGGCGGGGGGTGAAAGGCAAAAGCGAAGCAAGGCTTGAAAACCACACCAAAGCGCGGCCTTAGTGCGTAGCGAGGGAGGGACAGGATGATCTTCAACCTGGGTTCGATCAATATTGACTATGTGTACGACGTACCGCACCTGCCGCAGCCAGGCGAGACGCTGGCGGCGACCTCGATGGAAACCGGGCTGGGGGGAAAAGGCGCCAATATGTCGGTGGCCATCGCCAAGGCCGGAGGAAGGGTGCGCCATATCGGCGCCGTCGGACCCGACGGTGCTTGGGCAAAAACACGGTTGGCGGAATACGGGATAGACATCGAGTACATAGCAGATGCCGAGATCCCGACAGGACATGCGATCATCAATGTCGACCGCCAAGGAGAAAATGCCATCGTGATTTTCCCGGGCGCGAACCACAGGCAATCGGACCGGGCAATTGCCGCGTCACTGGACGATGCGCGCGAGGGTGACCTTCTGGTGTTTCAGAACGAAACCAACGGTAAGGAATTTGCCGTGGCGCAGGCTCGAAAAAGAGGATTGCAAGTGATGTATGTACCGGCGCCCTACGACGAAAACACGGTCGAGAATTTCCTTTCACAGACGCATATCCTGGTGCTGAACGAGATGGAGTTCGGCCAGATGATGCAGGCCACCGGGCGGGACATCACAACGCTTGGGGTGGAAACCATCGTCGTGACACGCGGTGCGGCAGGGGCCGTGCTACTGGAAGAAAGTGCGGGCTGGTCGGAACGAAACTTCCCGGCACCGAAGGTCGACGCGGTCGATACGACAGGCGCCGGCGATACGTTCGCGGGCTATTTTGCCGCCGGATTGGACGCCGGGCTGCCGGCCGAACAGGCAGTTGAGCGCGCCGTCTGCGCCTCGGCGTTGAAGGTCACACGCCGCGGGACGACAGAGGCGATCCCGTCGCTGGCGGAGGTTCATGCCTTCTGGGGTCAGGACCCGATAAACGGTGCGTCGTCGCCCCAAATCTGACGGATGCGTGCGTCGCGGCCACACGCCTCGCGATAAGCCTTGTAGGCCTTGGCCTGGGTTTTCGGACCGAAGCGCGTGATGATCAGGCGGTCCCCCTTGTAGTAATCCTGGTGATACTCCTCCGCTTCATAGAAATCCGAGGCGGGCAGGATCGGCGTGACGATATCTTGGCTTAGGGCGGCGGCGGCCTTGGCCTTGGCTGTCTTTGCCGCCTCTTCCTCGGCCGCACCATCGACAAAGATCGCGGTGCGGTAACTGTCGCCCCGGTCGCAGAACTGGCCGCCGGCGTCGGTCGGGTCGACCGAGCGGAAGAAGAGCGACAACAGCTCTTCACGGCTGACCTGCGCGGGATCGTATTCGATCTGCACCGCCTCGTAATGGCCCGTGCCGCCGCGCACGACCTGTTTGTAGGTCGGGTTTTCCACGGTGCCGCCGGTGTATCCCGAGATGACCTCGCTGACGCCCTCGACGGATTCGAAATCCGCCTCGACGCACCAGAAACAGCCGCCGGCCACCGTCAGGGTTTCGGTTTCGGCGGCCTTGGCGGCGTTGGTCTGGACACCGAAGCCGACGGCGATGGATATGGCGAGCACGGTCGCCTTGATGTTCCGCAGGTAATTCATGGCGCAGCCTCCTTTTGCCTAGGGTCAAACTGCCGCGCATGCACGACTGTTCCAACTCACCACCGCGTGAGGTCACGGGCCGGTGATGCGAATTTACCCCTTGGCATCGAAATTGCCTGTTCCTAGCGTGTGCTGAAACAAATCGCGCGGCGGTTTGTAACAAAGCGAAAGGGCTACGGGCATGGCAGAGCATCAGACGACACACCAGGCGGAAGAGGATGCGCGGAACGAAGAGGTCCTGATCTGGCTGAACGGGCGGATCGTGCCGAGGGCAGAAGCGCTTGTCAGTGTCTATGACAGCGGCTTCATGCTGGGCGACGGGGTGTGGGAAGGTCTGCGTCTGTATGACGGGACGTGGGCCTTTGTCGAAGAGCATCTTGATCGGTTATTCGAGGCGGCGAAGGCCATCGACCTGGATATCGGCCTGTCGCGCGAGGAGGTGCTGCAGGCGCTTCTGGATACCCAGTCTGCCAACGAGATGACGACGGATGCGCACGCACGCCTGATGGTGACGCGGGGCATCAAGACCCGGCCGTTCCAGCACCCAAGCCTGTCGCGGCAGGGGCCGACGATCACGATCATCATGGAGCATTCACGCCCCAAGATCGCGCGGCCCATACGATTGGCCACGGTGCCGCATATCCGGGGCCTGCCGATGACGCAGGACCCGAAGCTGAATTCCCATTCCAAGCTCAACTGCATCCTGGCCTGCATCGCCGCGGAAAAAGCGGGTGCGGACGAAGCCCTGATGCTGGATGTGCATGGTTTCGTGAACACTACTAATGCCTGCAACTTCTTTATCGTTCGTAAAGGGGCCGTTTGGACCTCGACCGGGGATTATTGCATGAACGGGATCACGCGGCAGAAAGTCATCGATCTATGTCGGGAATACGACATCCCGGTTTTCGAGCGGAATTACTCGTTGGTGGATACCTATGGTGCCGACGAGGCGTTTCTGACCGGCACGTTCGGCGCGCAGACGCCGGTGAGCGAGATCGACGGCCGGCCGATTGGCGATGGCGAGGCCGGGCCGGTGACGCAGCGAATACAGTCGCTCTACAAGGACCTGATCGCGAAGGAATGCGCCTGATGCGGATCGCGATGTGGTCGGGGCCGCGGAACCTGTCGACGGCGATGATGTATGCCTTCGCGGCGCGCGGCGATTGCGCGGTGATCGACGAGCCGTTCTATGCCGCCTACCTGACGAAGACGGGTCTGGAGCATCCCATGCGGGACGAGATCATTGCCTCGCAGCCAAGTGAGCCGGCAAATGTTGTGGCCGGTCTGATGGGGCCTATCCCACAGGGAAAGCAGCATTTTTACCACAAGCACATGGCGCAGCACATGATAGACGGCGTGCCGCGCGACTGGATCCGGGACGTGGTGAACGTGTTCCTGATCCGCCATCCGGCGCGGGTGGTGGCGAGCTTCTCGGCCAAGTATGAAAAGCCCACGCTGGACGATATCGGGTTTCGTCAGCAGGCGGAGTTGTTCGACCAGGTCAAGGCGCTGGGCGGCGATCCGGTGGTGATCGACAGCGCTGATATCCGGCGCGATCCCGAGGGTCTCTTGCGGGCCTTGTGCGACCGGATCGGGTTGGACTGGACGCCGGACATGCTGCGCTGGCCCAAGGGCGGGCACGCGGATGATGGGGTCTGGGCCAGCCACTGGTACGGGGCTGTGCACGGCTCGACCGGGTTCGCATCGGCCGAGGGAGAGGTGCCGGAACTGACGGGCTGGAAGGCTGATTTGTCCGCCGCCGCGATGCCCTATTACGAGGCGTTGCGCGGGGAAGCGGTTAAGGCACCGTTGGAGGGTTAACGGGCGAATCAGGGTCGAAAATAGCACGTCGGTATCGCGTCGGTATTTCAGTGGTATTCCGACGGTGCCATTTTCGCTGGACTCCGTGGTGAACGGGCCGAACGTTCGTCGGCCCGTTTGGGCCGCCTTGCTTAACCTTTCAGGCGGCGGTTGCGGGCAGCCAGAAGTTTCAGACGCAGCGCATTCAGCTGGATGAAGCCGGCGGCGTCTTTCTGGTCGTAGGCGCCGGCGTCTTCCTCGAAGGTCACGTGGGCCTCGGAATAGAGCGAGTGATCGGACCAGCGACCGACGCAGTTGACCGACCCCTTGTAGAGTTTCAGCCGGACGGTGCCGGTGACGTGTTCCTGGCTTTTGTCGATGGCAGCTTGCAGCATCTCGCGCTCGGGGCTGAACCAGAAGCCGTTGTAGATGAGTTCGGCGTAGCGGGGCATCAGGCTGTCCTTGAGGTGGCCCGCGCCGCTGTCGAGGGTGATCTGTTCGATGCCGCGATGGGCCTCGAGCAGGACGGTGCCGCCGGGGGTCTCGTAGATGCCGCGGGATTTCATGCCGACGAAGCGGTTTTCCACGAAGTCGAGCCGGCCGATACCGTGCTTACCGCCCAGCTCGTTCAGCTTGGTCAGGATCGTGGCGGGCGACATCGCCTCGCCGTTGATCGACACGGCGTCGCCCTTTTCGAACCCGATCTCGACGAGTTCGGGGACGTCGGGCGCATCCTCGGGATTGGTGGTGCGCTGGTAGACGTAGTCGGGCGCAGGTTCAGCCGGGTCTTCCAGCACCTTGCCCTCGGAGGAAGTGTGCAGGAGGTTGGCGTCGACGCTGAACGGGGCCTCACCGCGCTTGTCCTTGGCGATTGGGATCTGGTTCTTCTCGGCGAATTCCAGAAGGCGGGTGCGCGAGGTCAGATCCCATTCCCGCCAAGGGGCGATGACCTTGATATCGGGGTTGAGCGCGTAGGCGGCCAACTCGAACCGGACCTGGTCATTGCCCTTGCCGGTGGCGCCGTGGGCGACGGCATCGGCGCCGGTCTCGGCGGCGATCTCGACAAGGCGCTTGGAAATGAGCGGGCGCGCGATGGAGGTGCCGAGCAGGTACTGGCCCTCGTAGAGGGCGTTGGCGCGGAACATCGGGAAGACGAAATCGCGGACGAATTCCTCGCGGATATCCTCGATGTAGATATTGTCGGGGTCGATGCCCAGAAGCTCGGCTTTCTTGCGGGCCGGATCGAGCTCTTCGCCCTGGCCGAGATCGGCGGTAAAGGTCACGACCTCGCAGCCATATTCGGTTTGCAGCCACTTGAGGATGATCGACGTATCGAGGCCGCCGGAATAGGCCAGCACGACTTTCTTGGGCGCGGTCATCTTGGTACCCCTTTGCATGATGTTGCAGGGGCGATTACCGGGTTTTCACAGGCGGGGCAAGGCGGCGGAGGCTTGCCACGCGGGCCGCGATGGGCGAAGGACGAGGCATGAGCGATTTCAGAACCCAAGCCCGGGCCGCCGAGGCCGAAATGCGGCACGTCTTCGAGCCGACGCCGTTGCAGCGCAATGCGCACCTGTCCGAGAAGTACGGCGCGGAGGTGTATCTGAAGCGCGAGGATCTGAGCCCGGTGCGCAGCTACAAGCTGCGCGGGGCGTTCAACGCGATGCGCAAGGTGATGGCCGCGGGCGAGGATGCTCCGGTATTCGTTTGTGCCAGCGCGGGCAACCATGCGCAGGGCGTGGCGTTCATGTGCCGGCATTTTGGGGTGAAGGGCGTGATCTTCATGCCGGTGACGACGCCACAGCAGAAGATCGGGCAGACGCGCAAGTTTGGCGGCGATGCAGTGACGATCCGCATGGTTGGAGACTATTTCGACGATACGCTGGCGCAGGCGCAGGGATATTGTGCGGAAGTGGGCGGGCATTTTCTGTCGCCTTTCGATGATGAGGACGTGATCGAAGGGCAAGCCTCGGTCGCGGTGGAGATCGAGGCGCAATTGGGCGCGGTGGAGATCGAGGCGCAATTGGGCGCGGTGCCTGACCGGATCGTTTTGCCGGTAGGTGGCGGAGGATTGTCGTCGGGCGTGCGCAGTTACTTCGGGCCGGAGGCGAACATGGTGTTCGTGGAGCCGGTGGGCGGTGCTTGTCTTGCGGCTGCGGTGGAAGCCGGGGAGCCTGTGCGGCTGAAATCCGTGAACACCTTTGCCGACGGGGCGGCGGTGGCACAGATCGGGGCGCGGACGTTTGAACGGTTGCGCGATGTAAATCCGGCCAACGTGATTGCCGTCGCCGAGGATCGGGTCTGCACGACGATGCTGGAGATGTTGAACATCGAAGGCACGGTTCTGGAACCGGCAGGCGCGTTGGCGGTGGATGCGTTGAAGGACCTAGATGTGATCCCAGGCGAGACGATCGTGTGCGTGACCTCGGGTGGGAATTTCGATTTCGAACGCCTTCCGGAGGTAAAGGAACGGGCGCAGCGGTTCGCCGGGCTGAAGAAATACTTCGTGCTGCGGATGCCGCAGCGGCCCGGGGCGCTGAAGGATTTCCTCACGATCCTGGGGCCGGACGACGATATCGCGCGGTTTGAGTACCTGAAGAAATCTGCGCGCAACTTTGGGTCTGTCCTGATCGGGATCGAGACCAGTGACGCGGCCAATTTCGAGCGGATCGAGGCGGAGATGACCGCCGGCGGATTCGAGCACCGCGACATCACCAGTGACCAGATCCTTGCGGAATTCCTAATCTGAGGTGAGGCGGGGCAGTTCGCCCAGGAACTCGGTCTTGGACGAGGTGTAGGTCTCGACGATATGGGCAAGGTCGATATCCGTGGCGTCGCCGCGCGCGGCCGTGAGCTCGCCATCCTTGCAGAGCCTGGAAAAATCGTCGAAGCCGAGGTTGAGGGCGCTGCCCTTGAGGAAATGCAGCTTGGCCTCGAGCGTTTCGGGCGCGGGATTGGCGCGGAGTTCCGCGATCTCTTCCTCGACCTCCTCGAGGAAGATCTCGACCACCTCGTCGAAATCTTCGGCCCCGATTTCGTCGCGCAGCTGGGTGACGCGGTTCCAATCGATCATGGCATCCTCCTTTGTCCCGGACGCTAGGCGTGGCGGGATTAAGGGTGGGTGAAGGATGGGGGCGAATTAGACGGCATTTTAGGCTTCACACGGCATTAAGAGGCGCGTGGTTACATATGGGCGAAAACACATAGGCAAGACCGTGTCGGCCCACCCCAGCAAGGCGCCAGATCCGCCGCCCGATCAGATGAGCATACGCCGTGTGCTGGTTGTCGACGACAGCCGGTTGCAGCGGCGTATCATCAACGCGGCCCTGTCGCGGCTGGGGCTGGACGTGGTCGAGGCCGGATCGGGCACCGAGGCGCTTGCCATTTGCGAAGCGGCGCCGCCGGACCTTGTGATCAGTGACTGGATGATGCCGGGGATGAACGGGCTGGAACTGTGCCGCGCCTTCCGGGCGCTGCCGCGGGAGGATTACGGGTATTTCATCCTTGTCACCTCGAAAAGCGAGAAGGAAGAGGTGGCGCTGGGCCTGGATGCCGGGGCGGACGATTTCCTGACCAAGCCGATCAATCCCGGTGAGTTGCGCGCGCGGATCGCGGCGGGGGACCGGATCGTGCGGATGCAGCGGGAGCTGAGCGAGACAAACCGGCTGGTGCTCGAAACGCTAGAAGAGCTGCAGATCCTTTACGATTCGCTCGACAATGATCTGATCGAGGCGAAAAAGCTGCAACAGTCCCTGATATCAGAGCGGTTCAGGGACTTTGGGCCGGCGCAGGTGTCGTTGCTGTTGCGCTCGGCGGCGCATGTGGGGGTGACCTTGTGGGGGTCTTTCCGGTCAGCGAGACGCGGATCGGTCTTTATGCGATCGACGTGTCGGGGCATGGCGTGAGTTCGGCGCTGATGACCGCAAGGCTGGCGGGGTACCTTTCGGCCACGTCACCCGAGCAGAACGTGGCGCTGGCGCATGGCCCGGACGGGTTTCTGCCTCGGCCGCCCGACGAGGTGCTGGCGGACCTGAACCAGATGTTTCTGAGTGAAATAGAGACTGAGTTGTACTTCACGATGTTGCTGGCCGATGCGGATCTGGCGACCGGGCGCGTGATCATGGCACAGGCGGGGCATCCGAGCCCGGCCATCCAGCGCGCTGATGGGCGGGTCGAGATCGAAGGCCCCGGGGGATTGCCCGTAGGCCTGATCGACGGCGCAACCTATGAACGGTTCGACGTGCAGCTTTGTCCCGGTGATCGGTTGTTCCTGCATTCCGACGGGGTGGACGAATGCGCGGATGGCACGGGCACGCTGTTGGGCGAGGACGGTGTGCGGCGCATTCTACAGGAGCTGCGGCAGACCGAAGGCATGGCGTTTCTGGAGTCGGTGATCTGGAAGCTGGCGGAGTATGCCGGGCGGGACGATTTCGACGATGACGTGTCGGTGGCGTTGCTGGAGTTCAAGCCAGTCGGAAAAGCGCCCTGACGAAATGCCTGTCGCCCGGATTGCCGACGTGACGCGCGGCGGTTTCGGGATCGGCGAAAAAGGCGGTATGGCCCGGCTCGGACGGTGCGGAGAGCGGCCGGACGGGGCGGGCGTGGTAGATGATGCAAATCTTGTCGGCCCAGAGATCGTATTCCGGCATGTAGACGAAGCGGCGGAACGCGCCCAGCCGCCAGGGCGCGGCAATGCGCCAGCCGGTTTCCTCGAACACTTCGCGGTGCAGGGCTTGCAGGGGCGATTCGCCGGGGTCGATGCCGCCGCCGGGCAATTGCATCTCGGGCTTGGGCTCTTCCTGCCAGGTGAGCAGGAGTTTTCCGTTGCGCGGCAGGATGGCATAGGCGCCGGGGCGCGGGGTGTAGCGGATATCTGGCCGTGGCGGCTTGCCGAAGCGTCGCATGGTGCGGCCCCCCTTGGAGTATGCCTTGTTGCGCATATATAGTCGCGATATGCCAAGAACGGGCGCACAAGAAAACCCCCCAAAGGATACGCGATGACACTCGGCCAGAAGATCGCCTGGGACGATACCGTCCTGCCATTTCAATTGGACCAGTCGGACGTGCGCGGCCGCGTGGTGCGGCTGGACGGTGTGTTGGACGGCGTGCTGAAACAGCATGACTATCCCGCGCCGGTGGAGGCGCTTATCGCGGAAATGGCGCTGATGACGGCGCTGATCGGGCAGACGATCAAGCTGCGCTGGAAGCTGTCGTTGCAGGTGCAGTCGCAAGGCCCGGTGCGAATGATCGCGACGGATTACTTCGCTCCGGAAAAGGAAGGCGAGGCCGCATGGATTCGCGCCTATGCCAGTTTCGACCCGGAGCAGATTACCGACGCCCCCCCGTTCGAGCAGCTGGGCGAAGGGTATTTCGCGATGATCCTGGACCAGGGCCAGGATACCGCGCCGTACCAAGGGATCACGCCGATTGCGGGCGACCGGCTGAGCGACTGTGCAGAGGCGTATTTCGCGCAGTCGGAGCAACTGCCGACGCGGTTCGCGCTGAGCTATGGGCGGTCGACCGAAGGCGACGGGCGCGAGCATTGGCGCGCCGGTGGCGTGTTGTTGCAACTGATGCCCAAGGCGTCGCCCTTTGCCACGGGGGCGGCGGCAGCGGCGAGGACGGGTTGTTGCAGGCTTCGGATATCCTGGACGAGGACAGCGAAGAGAACTGGAACCGGGTGAACACGTTGCTGGACACTGTGGAGGATCTTGAGCTGATCGGGCCTTCGGTGTCGTCCTCGGACCTGCTTGTGCGGCTGTTCCACGAGGAGGTGCCGCGGGTGTTCGACGTTCAGGCGGTGCGGTTTGGATGTACCTGTTCGGAAGAAAAGGTACGCAGCAGCCTGTCGATCTATTCGGCCAAAGACATCGCGACGATGACGACCGAAGAAGGCATCGTGACCGCCGATTGCCAGTTCTGCGGGGCGCATTACGCGCTGGACCCCAAGACGCTGGGGTTCGAGGCTGAAACGAAGGACGGCGATGACGAGTGACCTGATCGCGACGCTGCGCGCTGCCTTGCAGGGCGACATGGCGCCGTCGTCGGATTATGACCTGAACCCGGATGTGGTGCTGCCGGAGGGGCGCAAGCTGCGGCCCGCCGGGGTGCTTGTGCCGATCGAGGAGACCGAGGGGGGGGCAAGGCTGTGGCTGACCAAGCGGTCCTCGGCATTGCAGCACCACCCGGGGCAGGTGGCCTTTCCCGGCGGCAAGCAGGAGGAGGGCGACGCGGATATCGTGGCCGCCGCGCTGCGCGAGGCGCATGAGGAGATCGGGCTGGCCCCGGACATGGTGGAGGTGCTGGGCACGTTGCCGCCGCACGAGACGGTGACGAGTTTCTACGTGACGCCGGTGATCGGGGTGATATCGGGGCCGTTTTCGCCGGTGCCCGAGGCGGGCGAAGTGGAGGAAGTCTTCTCGGTTCCGCTGGCCCACGTTTTGGAGTTAAGCCGGTTCAGGGTCGAATCCCGGCGCTGGCGCGGGACGCGGCGGCGCTATTTCGCCGCGCCCTATGGGCCTTATTACATCTGGGGCGCGACCGCGCGGATGTTGCGCGCGATGGCGGAGGCTGTACGTTTGCAGCATGACGCTGACGGGTGACTGGATTGACGCGGACGAGACGCAGGATGTGTGCCGGATGCTGGAGGCAGCCGGACATCGAGCGTTGATGGTCGGCGGTTGCGTGCGCAACGCGCTGTTGGGCGTGGCGGTGAACGACATCGACATCAGCACCGATGCGCGGCCCGATGCCGTTGTCGCGCTGGCCGAAGCGACGGGGATGAAGCCGGTGCCCACCGGGATCGAGCATGGCACGGTGACGGTGGTGTGCCGGGGCGTGCCGTTCGAGATAACCACGTTTCGCAAGGATGTGGAAACGGACGGCCGGCGCGCCGTGGTCGCCTTTGCCGATGACGTGGAAAGCGATGCGCGGCGGCGGGATTTTACCGTGAACGCGCTTTATGCTACGCGAAAGGGTGAGGTGATCGACCCGCTTGGGGGATTGCCCGATATCGAGGCGCGGCGCATCCGGTTCATCGACGACGCCGAGACGCGGATCCGGGAAGATTACCTGCGTATCTTGCGATTCTTTCGGTTTCACGCGGTCTATGGCGACCCGAACGGCGGTTTGGACCCGGAGGGGCTGGCCGCCTGTGCGGCACTTGCGGACGGCATCGACGAGCTGTCGAAAGAGCGGATCGGGGCGGAGATGGGCAAGATGCTGGCCGCGCATGACCCTGCGCCGTCCGTCGCCGCGATGCGGCAGGCTGGGGTGTTGGCGCATGTTTTGCCAGGGGCAAATGACCGGGCCCTTGCGCCGCTGGTGCATCTGGAAGAGACGCACGGAATTGGGGCGGACGCGATGCGACGACTGGCGGCGCTGGGCGGGGAAAGCACCGTCGAGACACTGCGGCTGAGCCGCAAGAACGCGCGACGGCTTGAGGTGTTGAGCGACGAGGCCGCTGGCACGCAGACGCCCGAGGCGCTGGGCTATTACCACGGGTCGGAGACGGCGCGGGATATCGTGCTGTTGCGCGCGGCCCTGTTCGAGATGCCTGTTCCGCGTGATGCGTTCGCTGCCGCGGAGCTGGGCGCCAATGCGGTCTTTCCTGTCAGCGCGCAGGACCTGATGCCGACACGGCAAGGCCCGGCATTGGGCAAGGCGTTGAAAACGCTGGAGGACGCGTGGATCGCGTCGGGCTTTACACTTGACCGGCAGGCATTGCTGAGCCTCGCGACATGAAAGGGTCATTTGACTTTGCGCGGGTTTGGCGGCATCTTGCCCGCACCACATGGAGGTTGAGACATGTTTATCGGGGATTTTGAACGCTCATAAGCGCCGGATCGCAGAAGTGATCCCGTGCGCGGCGTCGCGTCCCTTTGTCATGTCTTTCCCTTCGCGGAGTTCCCTCCATGTTCAAGATTTTCGAAAACCTCGTTGACCCGTATGTGTCGTACGAAGAGACGGACAGGCCGCCGACGCGCCTGTGGCCGTTCATGCGGCTATACATGGTGCCGTTTCGCCGGGTGTTCTGGATGGCCGGGATCATGTCGGTCGTGGTGGCCGCGATCGAGATCTGGCTGATCTATTACATGGGGCGGATCGTCGATATCCTGGCGGGCGACCCGATGGAGGTGTGGGAGCAGTATGGCACGGAGATCATCGCGGTGGCGGTGTTCATCCTGTTGATCCGGCCCGCGATTCAGGCGTTCGACGTGCTGTTGCTAAACAACACGATCCTGCCGAACTTCGGCACGCTGATCCGCTGGCGCGCGCACAAGCATGTACTGCGGCAATCGGTGGGCTGGTTCGAGAACGATTTCGCAGGGCGGATCGCCAACCGTATCATGCAGACGCCGCCCGCGGCAGGCGAGGCGGTGTTCCAGGCGTTCGACGCCATCGCGTTTTCGATCGCCTATATCATCGGCGCGGGGATATTGCTGAGCGATTCCGACCCGCGGCTGATGCTGCCTCTGATCGGGTGGCTGGCGCTTTACGGATTGCTGGTGCACTGGACGGTGAAACGGGTGCAGCCGGCGTCAAAGGCGGCGTCGGATGCGCGGAGCCAGGTTACGGGGCGCGTAGTGGATGCCTATACCAACATTCATTCGGTGAAGCTGTTCGCGCACAATACGCGCGAGGTGGAATACGCCAAGGACGCTATCGAACACGCGCGGCAGACCTTTCAGAACGAAATGCGGATCTACACGGTGATGGACGTGGTTCTGACGCTGTTGAACGGTCTTTTGATCGTGGCGGTCGTCGGCTGGGCGTTCTGGTTGTGGATGCAGGGGCAGGCGAGTGTCGGCGTGGTGGCCGCGGCGACTGCGCTGACCCTGCGGCTGAATGCGATGACCGGGTGGATCATGTGGGCGCTGACCTCGTTTTTCCGGCAGCTGGGGGTGGTGGCCGAAGGGATGGAGACGATTGCCCAGCCAATCTCGCTGGTGGACGCCAAGGATGCCAGGCCGCTGGACATGCGGGACGGCCGACTCGAGCTGCGGGAGCTGACACACCATTTCGGGCGCGCGAGTGGCGGTCTCGACCGGGTTTCGCTGAGCATTCAGCCGGGCGAGAAGATCGGGCTCGTGGGTCGGTCGGGGGCCGGGAAATCGACCCTCGTCAAGCTGCTTTTGCGGTTTTACGATGCCGAGAAGGGCCAGATCCTGATCGACGGCCAGGACATCCGCGAGGTGACGCAGGACAGTCTGCGCGACCGGATCGGGATGGTGCAGCAGGACAGTTCACTGCTGCATCGCTCGGTGCGGGACAATATCCTGTATGGCAAGCCCGAGGCGAACGAGGCGCAGATGCTGGAGGCGGCGAAGAAGGCCGAGGCGCATGAGTTCATCCTCGACCTGCAGGATCCGCAGGGGCGCAGGGGCTATGACGCCCATGTGGGCGAGCGCGGGGTGAAGCTGTCGGGCGGGCAACGGCAGCGGATCACGCTCGCGCGGGTGATCCTGAAGGACGCGCCGATCCTGCTGCTGGACGAGGCCACCAGTGCGCTGGACAGCGAGGTGGAGGCGGCAATACAGGAGACGCTCTATGGCATGATGGAGGGCAAGACCGTGATCGCGATTGCCCACCGCCTGTCGACGATCGCGCAGATGGATCGCATTATCGTGCTGGATCAGGGTCGAATTGTCGAAGAAGGCGGGCATGCCGAACTGCTGGCGCAAGGCGGGCTTTACGCCCGGTTCTGGAGCCGTCAGTCGGGCGGATTCATCAATGCGGACGAGGACGAGGCGGCGGAGTAGGGCATGTCCGAATTCGTGATCGAACGGTTGGGGCATCTTGGCGACGGGATTGCCGAGGGGCCGGTCTATGTGCCCGGCGCGCTGCCGGGCGAGCGGGTGACCGGCACATTCGAGGGCAATGTGCTGCGCGATGTGAAGATCGTGGAGCCGTGCGGGATGCGGGTGAAGGCACCGTGCCGGCACTACAAATCGTGCGGCGGTTGCCAATTGCAGCACGCCGACGACGCCTTCTTGGCCGAGTGGAAGATCGGGATCGTGCGCGAGGCGCTGGCGGCGCAGGGGATCGAGACCGAGATGCGTGAGATCGCGGTTTCCCCTGCAAATGCGCGGCGCAGGGCCGGGTTTTCGGCGCGGCGCACCAAGAAGGGTGCGACGGCAGGGTTTCACGCCAAGGGATCGGACCTGATCGTGGAACTGAGCGAGTGCCACGTGTTGGCGCCGGAATTGCTGGAGGGCGCCCGAGCGGCGCAGGAGCTGGCCCGGATCGGCACCAGCCGGAAAGGCGAGTTGAGCGTGGCGGTCACGCTGTCCGAGGCGGGGCTGGACGTGCGCGTGGAGGGCGGCAAGCCGCTGGATGGCCCGCTGCGGATCGCACTGGCGCAACTGGCCGAGGCCGATGACCTCGCAAGGCTGGCCTGGGACGATGAAACCGTGGTCACCCGGCGACCGCCGATACAGGACTTCGACGGGATCGCCGTAACGCCGCCGCCGGGGGCGTTCCTGCAGGCCACCAAGGACTCCGAGCGGCTGTTGCAGGACGAGGTTGCGGCGATCTTGGCTGGAGCAGAGCCAGTTATCGACTTGTTCGCCGGCTGTGGCACCTTTGCCCTTCCACTGGCGCGGGAGCGGGCGGTGCACGCAGTGGAAGGCAGCGCGGTGATGACGCGGGCGCTGGATGAAGGGTGGCGGCACAGTGAACGGCTGAAGCAGGTCACGGTCGAGGCGCGGGACCTTTTCCGTCAGCCCATCCTGGCCGAAGATCTGAAGCGCTTTGGTGGCGTCGTGATCGACCCGCCACGGGCCGGAGCCGAGGCGCAGTGCCGTGAGTTGGCCGCGGCGCAGGTGCCCGTAATCGCCTATGTGTCCTGTAATCCGGTGACGTTCGCCCGCGATGCGGAGATCCTGACCGACGCAGGCTACGTGGTGGAGTGGGTCCGCCCGGTGGACCAGTTCCGATGGTCAGTCCATGTTGAGCTTGTTGCAGCAATTCGCCGCAAAATAAGCTGACCGGCGTAAATTTGAAATGACGCGGCGGGGTTGACGCTGTAAAACGCGATCAGGGACAGGCAACAGGTTTATCGAGCAATGAATCGCAGGAATTTCCTACTTTTGTCGGTCGCCAGCGCGTTTCTGACGGCCTGCGGATCCAAATTCAAATCGTATGACGGGCCGGAGGTGACGCAGGTCCTGATCAGCAAGAGCCGGCGGCGGATGTATCTTTTCCACCACAACAAGGTGCTGAAAGCGTATGACGTCGACCTGGGCTTTACGACAGCAGGCCACAAGCAGTTCGAGGGCGATGGCAAGACGCCGGAGGGCGATTATTTCATCGACCGGCGCAATCCGAACAGCTCGTTCCACCTGTCGCTGGGGATCTCGTACCCCAACGAGGCGGACCGTGCCTTTGCCAAGGCGCATGGCAAAAAGCCGGGTGGGGATATCTTTATTCATGGCGAGCCCAATGACCTGGGCTGGATCCGCAAACGCCGGTTGGGACGCGATTGGACCGCCGGGTGCATTTCCGTCCGGAACAAGGAAATGGAAAAGATCTATGCGATGGTGCGCACAGGCACCCCGATCCGCATCCTGCCGTGAGCGGTGGGCCTAGCGGCCCATCACCAGCGTCCACCAGATCTTGCCGTTGCGCTCCTGTTCCCACGAGAACCCCATTTCGCGGGCTTCGGGCGCCATGATGACCTGCTTTGTCGAGGGTTCGTCCATCCAGGCGGTCAGGGTCTCGAGCTCGGTTTCGTAGGTTTCCGAGATGTTCTCGCCCACCAGCTGCCCGGTGTAGCCGACGCGGCGGACACGATCGATCGGCGAGGAGCCGTCGGAGCCGAAATGCCAAGGGCGGTTCTGGACCGACATATCGCGCGAATGGGTGGCGGCGGCGGCGTTGAGTTGCGCGTTCAGCTGAACGGCAGGGCGCCCGGCGGCCTGGCGCAGGGCGTTGACGGCATCGAGCATCCGGTACTGGATCTCGGCGGTCTGGCCCGGGCGGATGCGGTAAACCTGGGGCAGCGGTTCGCCGTTCGGGCCGACGGCACCGGACTCGGGCGGCGGCGGAGCACAGGCCGACAAGAACACAAGTGCGGAAACCAGCAGGCCAAATATACGCGTCATCAGTGTCTACCACCCAGAAGTTCGTTCGACTCGCCTCTTAGCGTGGCTTGCGTGACGTTTCAAACCCACATCCGCCTCGGGTGGGCGAATGTTGCCGGTTTGATTTGCGACTGAGGCATTCGCGCCATAAGCTGAAAACAATGTACAAGCAGACAGTCGGGAGGCAAACATGTCCCGTGATCCCAAAACCTCGTTCAGCCGCCGTGCTTTTCTGGCCGGAACCGCCGCAGCATTTGGCGCGCCCGCGCTGGCCCAGACAGGTCCGACCACCACCGAGATGGAAACCAAGATCACCCAGTCGGTGCAGCGCAACATCTCGAGCTTTCGCGCCGCGGACTGGCGGCCGCATTTCAGCAGCCTGAGGAATGGCGCGATCCTGGTCGATATTTCGTCCCGCGCGCTGCATTTCTGGGACGAGGACGGGCAGACAAAATTCCTGTTCCCGTCGAGCATCCCGATGTCCGAGGAGTTGACGCGGCGCGGGCGCACCCGCGTGGTGCGCAAGGTGGAGGGGCCCGACTGGCGTCCGACGCCGTCGATGCTGAAGCGGAACCCGAACTGGCCGTCCTACGTGCCGCCGGGGCCGGACAACCCGTTGGGGACACATGCGCTGTATCTGGGATGGACCTATTACCGGATCCACGGCACGCATGACACGCGCAAGATCGGAAGGCGGTCCTCGAACGGGTGTATCGGGCTTTACAACGAGCATATTGCGCAGTTGTTCGCCCGGGCCGAGGTCGGCACGCAGGTTCTGGTGATCTGAGGCATTTTGCGCTGGAATAGAGACGAAGGAGGGCAGCGTTTCGGCGCTGCTTTTTCGTGGACGGGTCTCGCGTGAGCCCGCGCGGAATCAAGGCCGCAGGCCGCCGCGCGATCGCCAGACCGCCCCGGGCTGGCGATTGGGTCAGGTTGGCGCGTCGGTTCGAGGTCTTGCGGATGTGGCCGCCATAAACTGCCCTGAACACATGTCAGGTCGCCATTGCGCGGTCTGGCAATCGCGCAGCTCTAATCCAGCCAGCCCTTGAGGTTGTCCTCGATCACCGTGCTCAGCGCCTTGATATGGGCGTCGCTGTCGTTGAGGCAGGGAATGTAGAGGAACTCCTCGCCGCCAGCCTCCTCGAAGCTTTCCTTGATCTCTTCGTTGATCTCTTCGAGCGTCTCGATGCAGTCGGCGGAAAAGGCAGGGGCGATGACGGCGATGTTCTTCTTGCCGTCCTCGGCCAGCTTGGCGACGTGTTCGACCGTGTAGGGGCGCAGCCATTCCTCGGGGCCGAAGACCGACTGAAACGTGGTGGTGATCTGGGTGTCGTCCCAGCCAAGACGCTCCCTCAGAAGTCGCGTCGTTTTCTGACACTGGCAGTGGTATGGGTCGCCCTGTTTCAGGTAGCGCTGCGGCATACCGTGATAGGAGACGACGAGGATTTCCGGCTTCTTGTCAGTCTCTGCATAGGCCTTTTCGACCGATTGGGCCAACGCCTCGATATAGAGCGGATGCTCGAAATAGGGTTCGACCACGCGGGCGATGGGCTGCCAGGTTTCGTCCATCAGGGCGCGGAAGAACTGGTCATTCGCGGTAGCGGATGTGGCCCCGGCATAATGTGGGTAGAGCGGGAAGAAGAGGATGCGGGTGCAGCCGGCCTCGACCAGCGCGCGGACCTTGGACTTGGTCGAGGGGTTGCCGTAGCGCATGCAGAAATCGACCATGACGTTGTCGCCATAGCGCGCTTTCAGTGCTTCAGACAGTTTCGTCGTCTGGTCGCGGGTGATGGTCATCAGGGGGCTTTCGCCCTTGTCCTCGTTCCAGATGGATTTGTACGCCTCGCCGCTGGTGAACGGACGCTTCGACAGGATCACCAGTTGCAGAAGCGGCTGCCAGAGCCAGGGCGAATAGTCGATGACGCGGCGATCCGACAGGAACTCGTTCAGGTAGCGCCGCATGGACCAGTAGCCGTAATCGTCGGGCGTGCCGAGGTTGGCGATGAGAACGCCCGTCTTGGGCTCCGGAATGGCCGGATGGTCGGACGGGGCATGGACAGGACAGGTCTTGTTCTTGGCGGCGTCAAACATGGCGGGCGTCTTTTCTGGTCGGATTGGATCACGGACACATAAAGGATTGCGGTCGGTCGTCAATCTTTGAGGGGGTCTCGGACGTGCCGAGCGCATCGGCGAGACGTGTTGTCGCGCTGCCGGGGCGGAGGGGCTGCGGTTGGTCTTCGGACGGGGCCCAGCCAGTGAGGGTGATCAGTTCGAACGTGGCGGGGATGCGGCCGTCGGGGGTGCCGAAGGTCTCGGCGTAAAGGTCGGCGGCGCGCAGGAGGACGTCGCGGCGGGAGAAATTGCGCGGCCGGGCGTCGAGCGCGTTAGCCTCGCCCATGGCACGCAGGTCGTGCATCAGGGCGATGAGGCTTTCGTAGCTGGCCTCGAGCGGCAGGGTGTCGGCCACGGGCAGGGCAAAGCCGGCGCGTTGCAGGAGCGCGCCGAGATCGCGGATATCGCCCATGGGCAGGACCCGGGGGGAAAGGCCGCCGCGCAGGTCGGATTCGGCTTGGGCGAGGACAGCGCGCAACTGGTGCAAGGTCTGGCCGCCGAAGAACACCGCGATGAACAGGCCATCGGGGCGCAAGGCGCGGCGGCACTGGATCAGTTGGCCGACCGGGTCGTCGGCCCAGTGCAGGGACATGGCGTGCAGGATCAGGTCACGCGATTCAGGCTCTAACGCAAGAGTTTCGGCGTCTTCGATAATCTGCGCGTCGGGAAACGCGGCCTGCCACGGGTCGGGCAGGCCGGTGACAATGCTCGTATCCGTAAAGGATTTTTTAACGAAACTCAGCCGATCCTTGACCTCGTCGACCGCGGTCTCGTGCAGGAACAGCGCGGGGTTGCGGCTGGCCCGTTGGCGGTTGCGCATGAGGGCTGTGCGATCGGTGAGAGTTCTGGTCATGGTGGCTAAATAGAGTGGCTTTCGAGGCAATTCAAACGGCGCTTCGCGTGGTCTATCCCCCGCGCTGCACATTGTGTGGCGGGCTGGTGGACAGCGAGTTCGGCCTGTGCGGGCCGTGCTGGCGCGATACGCCGGTGGTGTCGGGGCTGGTCTGCGACCTGTGTGGCTGCCCCCTGCCCGGCGAGGAGGCGGTTGGGGACGCGCGGTGTGACGACTGCCTGCGGGTGGCGCGGCCCTGGCAGAAAGGGCGGGCGGCGCTGATCTACAAGGACAACGCGCGCAAGCTGGTGCTGGCGTTGAAGCATGGCGACCGGCATGACGTGGTGCCGCTGGCGGCGACCTGGATGAAGCGGGCGGCGGGACCGCTGCTGGTGCCGAACTGCCTGTTCGTGCCGGTGCCGCTGCACTGGACGCGGCTATTGAAGCGGCGGTTCAACCAGTCAGCCCTGCTGGCGCAGGCGGTGACGAAAGAGGTGAACGCGGCGTGGTGCCCCGACGTGCTGGAGCGGGTGAAGCGCACGCCGTCCTTGGATGGGTTGGGAATGGAGGCGCGGTTCGCGACGCTGGATGCGGCGGTCGGCCTGCGGCAGGGGCGGCGCGTGAGGATACAGGGGCGCGCGGTGATATTGGTGGATGACGTGATGACGTCGGGCGCGACGCTGGCGGCCTGCGCGGGCGCCTTGCTGGCGGGAGGCGCGGCGGAGGTCAGGACACTGACACTGGCGCGCGTGGTCAAGGATGCTTAAGTAGGGTCCAACCACGGAAAGGATTGGACCCTGTCATGAGACCCGTCGAAATCTACACCTCGCAGCTTTGTGGATTCTGCCACGCGGCCAAGCGGTTGTTGTCGCAAAAGGGCGTCGAGTACAACGAGATCGACGTGGGGCGGGAGCCCGAGAAGCGGGCCGAGATGACGCAGCGTGCCAAGGGCGGGCGGACGGTGCCGCAGATTTTCGTGGGGGACGTGCATGTGGGCGGCTGTGACGAGCTTTACGCGATGGACCGGGCGGGCAAGCTGGATGCGTTGCTGAAGGCATGAAAACGGCTCTGATCCAGCTGAATTCGTCCGATAGCCCGGACGAGAACCTGCCGGTCACGCAAGGCTTGATCGACGAGGCGGCGGCGGGGGGCGCGGGGTTCGTGCTGACGCCGGAAGTGACGAATTGCCTGTCGGCGAGCCGGACGCGGCAGAAGGAAGTTCTACGCCACCAGGAGGACGACGCGACGCTCGCGGGCCTTCGGGAGCAGGCGGAACGGTTGGAGATCTGGCTGCTGATCGGGTCGATTGCGGTCAAGACGGATGACGCTGACGGGCGCTTTGCCAACCGGTCTTTTCTGATCGACTCCAAGGGCGGGATCGCGGCGTGGTATGACAAGGTTCACATGTTCGACGTGAAAGTTTCCGAGACCGAACAGTACCGGGAATCGGCCGGCTATCGCCCGGGCGACCGGGGTGTGATGGCGGAGACGCCGTTCGGCACGGTCGGCCTGACCGTATGCTATGACCTGCGGTTTCCAAAGCTGTACCGGCGGCTGGCGCAAGCGGGCGCGGAGATCCTGACAGTGCCGTCGGCCTTTGCCGTGCCCACGGGTGAGGCGCATTGGGAGACGTTGCTGCGTGCGCGGGCGATCGAGACGGGGTGCTACGTTCTGGCCCCGGCACAGACCGGGCAACATTCGGCCACGCGGGGCAAGGAACGCCGCACTTATGGGCATTCGCTGGCCGTGGGGCCGTGGGGTGACGTATTGGCAGATGCCGGAACGGCCCCGGGTGTGGTATTCGTGGATGTGAACCGGGACGAGGTGACCCAGGCACGGGCGCGGATACCGGCAGTAAACAGTGAGGTCGATATCACTTGGTCGTAACCACGGATAACACGCTGCATTCGATTGCCGTTTCGCTGTTCAGCGAGGTTCTGGCAAACGAGCAGCTGATCCGGAGCCGGCTGAGCCGGGTGCTGCCGAAAGGCATGGAGATCTCGCATTTCTCGGTGCTGAATCACCTGGCGCGGGCCAATGGCGAGCGGAGCCCGGCGCAGCTGGCCAAGAGCTTTCACGTCACGCGCGGGGCGATGACCAACACGCTGAGCAAGCTGGAATGGGCCGGGTATGTGCATATCCGGCCCGACTGGGACGATGCGCGGCGCAAGATGGTGTCGATAAGTCCCGCTGGTACGCGAGCGCGGGACGCGGCGATTTCGGCCATCATGCCGTTGATCACCGAGGTGGTGAGCGAGCTGGGCGAGGGCAACGTGCGTGCCACCCTCCCCGTGCTGCGCGAAATGCGGGCGAAGCTGTCGGACGAAAGTTAGGCTCTACCCTTAGGGTTTCAGGCTGGTCGTGACGTAGTTCACGGCCAGGTCGCGATCCGACAGGGACCAGGACCAACTGAGCGGGTTGAAGACAAACCCCTTGCGGTCGACCGGGTCGAGGCCTGCGTCGCGCAAAAGACCGTACAGCTCTTCCGGGGTAATGAACTTGGTCCAGTCATGGGTGCCTTTCGGCAGCCAGCGCATGATGAACTCCGCCCCGACGATGGCGGCGGCAAAGCTCTTGGCGGTGCGGTTGAGGGTGGAGCAGATGTGCAGACCGCCCGGTTTCAGCAGGCGCTGGCAGGCGGTGAGATAGGTGGCAGGGTCGGCCACATGCTCGACCACTTCCATGTTCAGAACAACGTCGAACTGCTCGCCCGCCGCTGCCAGATCCTCGGCGGTGGTGTTGCGGTAGTCGATGTCGAGGCCGGATTGTGCGGCGTGGACCTGTGCCACGGGGATGTTACCCGCTGCGGCGTCGGCGCCGACGACCGTCGCGCCAAGGCGGGCCATCGGTTCGGCAAGCAAGCCGCCACCGCAGCCGATATCCAGAAGCCGCAGGCCGGTGAAGGGTTTCGACGTTTTCAGGTCGCGGTCGAATTCGGCGGCGATCTGCGACGTAATGTAATCCAGCCGGCAGGGATTGAGCATGTGCAGCGGCTTGAACTTGCCGTTCGGGTCCCACCATTCGGCGGCCATCGCCTCGAACTTGGCGACTTCATCGGTGTCGATCGTGGTCGAGTTGGGTTGCATTCCGCGTTCCATGTGCTCAATGTCTCAGACGGTCTATATAGGGCATTCATGGACAAGTTTTCGAGCCAAAAGAACGCAGCGCAGTTCCTCTATCCGTCGATCGAGCCGTTCGACCGACGGATGATGGACGTGGGCGACGGGCACACGATCTATGTCGAGCAGTCGGGCAACCCCGAGGGCACGCCGGTTGTCGTGCTGCATGGCGGGCCCGGTGGCGGATGCAGCCCGGCGATGCGGCGGTATTTCGATCCGAACCATTACCGGATCGTGCTGTTCGACCAGCGCGGCTGTGGCCGGTCGAAGCCCCATGCGAGTGTCGAGGACAATACGACCTGGCATCTGGTGGCGGATATCGAGCGAATCCGGGATGCGCTGGGCATCGAAACGTGGATCGTCTTCGGCGGAAGCTGGGGCGCGACGCTGGCGCTGATCTATGGTCAGAGCCATCCCGAGGCGGTGGCGCATCTCGTGTTGCGGGGCGTCTTTACCATGACGCAGCGGGAGCTGGACTGGTTCTATGGCGGCGGTGCCGGGCGGTTCTGGCCCGAGACCTGGGCAAAGTTCAGAGCGCTGATCCCCGAGGATGAACGGGGCGACATGATCGGGGCCTATAACAAGCGGCTGTTTTCCGGCGACCGGGCCGAGGAAGTGCGCTTTGCCAAGGCGTGGAGCGCTTGGGAAAATGCGCTGGCGACGGTCAATTCCAACGGTCACAGCGGCGACAGCCCGGCGGATTACGCCCGCGCCTTTGCACGGCTGGAGAACCATTATTTCCGGCACGGCGGCTTCCTGGGGCAGGACGGTTACATCTACGATAACATGGACAAGCTGGCGGACACGCCCGGCGTGATCGTGCAGGGGCGGTACGACATGATCTGCCCGCCCGAGGCGGCGCACCGGCTGGCGGGGCTATGGCCCAAGGGCGATCTGCGGATCATTCCGGTGGCGGGGCACGCCCTGTCCGAGCCGGGGATCAGTGCCGAGCTGGTGAAGATCATGGACCGGATGGTGACCGGGCGATAAGGTCCTGATCGAGAGCATACCGGAGGCAGTTTCTGTATGTCCCGGCTTTAGCCCTTGCAGACTCATCCATCACGACGTATATGCCCTTTCAACAGCGGCGCGCTGGGGTCCACACCCGGCGCTCCACCGGGAAAGATCGACGGGCCGCGCGCCCGTTTTTTTGTGTTTGAAAGACCCATGAGCAACGACCTGATTGCGAAAACCTCGATGGATCGGCGGCTGGCCGAGATCGTCACCCCTGTCATAGAGGACATGGGATTCGAGCTGGTGCGCGTGCGTCTGATGGGCGGCAAGACCGCCACGCTTCAGATCATGGCCGAGCGGCCCGAGGGCGGCATCGAGGTGGACGAGTGCGCCGAGATTTCCACCGCCATCAGCGCCGTGCTGGATGTGGAAGACCCGATCGTCGATGAGTACACGCTGGAAGTGTCCAGCCCCGGCATCGACCGGCCCCTGACCCGGCTGAAGGATTTCGACGAGTTCGAGGGCTACGAGGCGAAGCTGGAGACCCACGAGCTGATCGACGGGCGCAAGCGGTTCAAGGGCGTTCTGGCCGGGACCGAGGGCGGCGAGGTGCTGATCAACGTCGAGGAAGGCACGATCGGGCTGCATTTCGATTGGCTGGCGGATGCCAAGCTGGTTCTGACCGATGAGCTGATCAAGGACATGCTGAAGGCGCGCAAGGATGCGGGCGTTCTGAACGAAGACAATTTTGACGACATAGAGACTGACTCGTCCGAGGAGACCTGAGACAATGGCTATTACCTCTGCCAACCAGCTTGAGCTTTTGCAGACCGCCGAGGCGGTGGCGCGGGAGAAGATGATTGACCCGGGCCTTGTGATCGAGGCGATGGAAGAGAGCCTCTCGCGCGCGGCCAAGAGCCGTTACGGCGCCGAGATGGACATCCGCGTCAGCATCGACCGCAAGACCGGCAAGGCGACGTTCACCCGCGTGCGCACCGTGGTCGAGGACGAGGAGCTGGAGAACTACCAGGCGGAGTTCACCGTCGAGCAGGCCAAGCAATACCTGGACGACCCCAAGGTCGGCGACACCTTCGTCGAGGAAGTGCCCCCCGTGGACATGGGCCGGATCGCCGCGCAGAGCGCCAAGCAGGTGATCCTGCAGAAGGTGCGCGAGGCCGAGCGTGACCGGCAGTACGAGGAATTCAAGGACCGGGCCGGCACGATCATCAACGGCGTGGTCAAGCGCGAAGAATACGGCAACGTCATCGTCGACGTGGGTGCGGGCGAAGCGATCCTGCGCCGGAACGAGAAGATCGGGCGCGAAAGCTATCGCCCGAACGACCGCATCCGGTGCTACATCAAGGATGTGCGCCGCGAGGCCCGTGGGCCGCAGATCTTCCTGAGCCGCACCGCGCCCGAGTTCATGGCGGAACTGTTCAAGATGGAAGTGCCGGAGATCTATGACGGCATCATCGAGATCAAGGCCGTGGCCCGTGACCCGGGCAGCCGCGCCAAGATCGCGGTGATTTCCTATGACAACTCGATCGACCCGGTGGGCGCCTGCGTGGGTATGCGCGGCAGCCGCGTGCAGGCCGTGGTGAATGAGCTTCAGGGCGAGAAGATCGACATCATCCCGTGGAACGAGGACCAGCCGACCTTCCTGGTGAACGCGCTGCAGCCCGCCGAGGTGAGCAAGGTGGTTCTGGACGAGGAAGCCGAGCGAATCGAGGTCGTGGTGCCCGAGGACCAGCTTTCGCTGGCGATTGGCCGTCGCGGTCAGAACGTGCGGCTGGCCAGCCAGCTGACCAACCTCGACATCGACATCATGACCGAGGCCGAGGACAGCGAACGCCGTCAGAAGGAATTCGAAGAGCGTACCAAGCTGTTCATGGACACGCTGGACCTGGACGAGTTCTTTGCGCAACTGCTGGTGTCGGAAGGCTTCACCAACCTCGACGAGGTCGCCTATGTCGAGATCGACGAGCTGCTGGTGATCGACGGCGTGGACGAGGACACCGCCAACGAATTGCAGGCGCGCGCCCGTGACGTTCTGGAAGCACAGGCCAAGGAGGCGCTGGAGAAGGCCCGCGCGCTGGGCGCCGAGGACAGTCTTATTGAATTCGAGGGCCTGACACCCCAGATGGTACAGGCACTGGCCGAGGATGGCGTGAAGACGCTGGAAGACTTTGCCACCTGCGCAGACTGGGAACTGGCGGGCGGCTGGACCACCGTGGACGGTGAGCGCGTCAAGGACGATGGCGTTCTGGAACCTTTCGAAGTGTCGCTGGAAGAGGCGCAGGACCTGGTGATGACCGCGCGGGTCATGCTGGGCTGGGTCGATCCGGCGGATCTGGAAGCCGAGGCCGAAGAAGATGCCGACGCCGAAAGCGAAACTTTCAAGGAGGCCGGGGCCTGATGCGTCAGGCCTCGTAGGCGCTGATATGGGGCGCGGTGGGCAGCCCAAGGACCGGACGAATGGTCCCGAGCGCAAGTGTATTGCAACGGGCGAGGTGCGTCCGAAGCATGGATTGATCCGGTTCGCCATCGGTCCCGAGGGGCAGGTGGTGCCGGATATCCTGGAGAAGCTGCCGGGCCGGGGCATCTGGGTAAGCTCGACGCGGCAGGCGCTGGAAACGGCCGTGAAGAAAGGGCTGTTTTCGCGCAGCGCCAAGCAAAGAGCGTCACGGTGCCCGAGGATCTGGTCGACCAGGTCGAGGCAATGCTGGCGCGGCGGGTCGTGGAACTGCTGAGCCTGGCGCGCAAGGGCGGGCAGGCGGTGGCCGGATACGAGAAGGTCAAGGACTGGCTGGCCAAGGAAGAGGCCGAGGTTCTGATCCAGGCCAGCGACGGGTCCGCGCGCGGGAAGACGAAACTGAGCACGCCCTATGGCGGCAGCTGGATCGGCTGGGTGACAGCGGATGAGCTGGGCCAGGCCTTCGGGCGTGAAACAAGCATCCATGCCGCACTCGCTGCTGGCGGTTTGTGCGAACGTGTTGTAGAGGAGGCGGCAAGACTCAAGGGCTTGCGCGTCACGGACGGGGACCGACCCCGCCGGAAAGGAAGTTGAGATAGATGAGCGACAACGACGGAAAGAAAACTCTGGGTGTACGTGGTGGCGGTCCTCGGTCGGGGAACGTGAAGCAGAGCTTCAGCCATGGCCGCACCAAGAACGTCGTGGTGGAAACCAAGCGCAAGCGCATCGTGAAACCCAAGCCGGGAGCCGCGGCGCCGTCGCCGGGTGGTGCCAAGCCGGGTACGCCGGGCGCGGGATCGAAACGCCCTGCCGGGATCTCCGATGAGGAGATGGAACGCCGGATGAAGGCGCTTGCCGCCGCGAAGGAACGCGAGTCGGAAGAGGCCGCGCAGCGCGAGGCCGAAGCCCGCGAACGCGAGGAAGAAAAGCAGCGCAGACGCGAGGAAGCCGAGGCCAAGGAGCGTGAACAGCGCGAGGCCGAGGAACGTGCCAGGGCGAAGGCCGACGAGGAAGAGCGCAAGAAGCGCGAGGAGGCAGATGCCGCCAAGCAGGCCGCTGCCGCTGCCGCAGCTCCTCCGGTCGAAGACCAGCAGACCCGCCAGCCCAAGCAGGCCCCGCGCGGCAAGGCGCCCGAGCGCGACCAGCGCGGCGACGATGGCCGGGGCCGTGGCAAGGGCCGCGACGATGGTGGCCGCCGGTCCGGCAAGCTGACGCTGAACCAGGCGCTGTCGGGTGGCGAAGGTGGCCGGCAGAAATCCATGGCTGCCATGAAGCGCAAGCAGGAACGCGCCCGGCAAAAGGCGATGGGCGGCGCGCAGGAGCGTGAAAAGGTCGTGCGTGACGTGCAGGTGCCCGAGGCGATCGTGGTCAGCGAGCTGGCCAACCGGATGGCAGAGCGCGTCGGCGACGTGGTGAAAGCGCTGATGAACAACGGCATGATGGTCACGCAGAACCAGTCGATCGACGCCGACACCGCCGAGCTTATCGTCGAGGAATTCGGTCACCGCATCGTGCGGGTCAGTGATTCGGATGTCGAGGACGTGATCGATTCGGTCGAGGACAAGGATGCAGACCTGCAACCGCGCCCGCCGGTGATCACGATCATGGGTCACGTGGACCACGGCAAGACATCGCTTCTGGACGCCATTCGCGACGCAAAGGTGGTTGCCGGCGAGGCCGGGGGCATCACCCAGCATATCGGTGCCTACCAGGTGACGACCGACAGCGGCTCGACGCTGAGCTTCCTCGATACGCCGGGTCACGCCGCGTTCACCAGTATGCGGGCGCGTGGCGCGCAGGTGACCGATATCGTGGTCCTGGTGGTGGCGGCCGACGATTCGGTGATGCCGCAGACCATCGAGGCGATCAATCACGCCAAGGCCGCCAAGGTGCCGATGATCGTGGCAATCAACAAGATGGACAAGCACGAGGCGAACCCCGACAAGGTGCGCACCGAGTTGCTGCAGCACGAGGTGATCGTCGAGGCGATGTCGGGTGACGTGCAGGATGTCGAGGTGTCGGCCCAGACGGGTCAGGGCCTTGATGAACTGCTGGAAGCCATCGCGCTTCAGGCCGAGATCCTGGAGCTGAAGGCGAACCCGAATCGCGCCGCCGAGGGTGCCGTGATCGAGGCGCAGCTGGATGTGGGACGTGGCCCCGTGGCGACCGTTCTGGTGCAGCGCGGGACGCTGAAACAGGGCGATATCTTCGTTGTGGGCGAGCAGTACGGGAAAGTCCGTGCGCTGATCAACGACCGGGGCGAGCGTGTACAGGAAGCCGGGCCGTCGGTTCCCGTGGAGGTTCTGGGCCTCAACGGCACGCCAGAGGCGGGCGATGTCCTGAACGTGGTGAAATCCGAGGGCCAGGCCCGCGAGATCGCAGAGTACCGCGAGAAGGCCGCGAAGGAAAAACGTGCCGCTGCCGGCGCAGGGACCACGCTGGAACAGCTTCTGGCGCAGGCCAAGGAGAACGAGAACGTCAAGGAACTGCCGATTCTGGTGAAGGCCGACGTTCAGGGTTCCGCAGAGGCGATCGTTCAGGCGATGGAGAAGATCGGCAACGAGGAAGTGCGCGTGCGCGTGCTGCACTCGGGCGTCGGCGCGATCACCGAATCCGATATCGGCCTGGCCGAAGCGTCGGGTGCGCCCGTGATCGGCTTCAACGTGCGGGCCAATGCGCCGGCGCGGAATTCGGCCAACCAGAAGGGTGTCGAGATCCGCTATTACAGCGTGATCTATGACCTCGTGGATGACGTGAAGGCAGCTGCGAGCGGTCTGCTGGGCGCGGAAATCCGCGAGAACTTCATCGGTTATGCCGAGATCCGGGAAGTCTTCAGGGTCACGGGTGTCGGCAAGGTTGCCGGCTGCCTGGTCACCGAGGGCGTTGCCCGCCGGTCGGCCGGTGTGCGCCTGCTGCGCGATGACGTGGTGATCCACGAAGGCACGCTGAAGACGCTGAAGCGCTTCAAGGACGAAGTGTCGGAGGTGCAATCGGGCCAAGAATGCGGCATGGCGTTCGAGAATTACGACGATATCCGCCAAGGCGACGTGATCGAGATTTTCGAGCGCGAGGAAGTCGAACGGAACCTCGATTAAGCCTTGTCAGAGACTGTTTTCGGGAAAGGGCGGCCTTTTGGGTCGCCCTTTTTCGCGTGCTGGACCCAAGTCTTTTCTGAAAAGACTCCGCAAAAGCTTTCAGAAAGCTTTTGCGGAGATCAGAGCCAGTCGCGGAGGATCGGGATGAGCGGCACGTCCGCGGGCGGCATGGGATAGTCGCGCAGGGCGTTGGGGCGGACCCATTTCAGGGCCTGTTCTTCACGGGATTGCGGCGCGCCTTCCCATTTGCGGCAGGCGAAGAGAGGCATCAGCAGGTGAAAGTCGTCGTAGCTGTGGCTGGCGAAAGTCAGCGGGGCGAGACAGCTTTTCCACGTGTTGATACCAAGCTCTTCTTCCAACTCGCGGATGAGCGCGACCTCGGGTGTCTCGCCCGGTTCGACCTTGCCGCCGGGGAATTCCCAGAGGCCGGCCATGGGTTTGCCCTCGGGGCGTTGCGCCAGCAGGATGCGGCCGTCGACGTCGATCAGGGCGACGGCAGAGACCAGAACAGTTTTCATTGTCGCAATCCCGGACGGAAAACCGGAGGCCACTTTTCCTGTGATTGCTTCGGTTTCATGACCTGTAGTCGGCGTTGATCGAGATGTAACCATGCGTCAGGTCGCAGGTCCACACATGGGCCGTGCCGCCGCCAAGGCCGAGATCGACATGAATCGTGATCTCTTGGTTCTTCATGTGGGCGGCGCCGTCTTCCTCGCGGTATGCGGGACTAACCCAGCCTTTTTCGGCCACGAGCGTGTCGCCGAACCAGATCGAGAGCGTGTCGCGATCCGCCGGGGCGCCGGACTTGCCGATGGCCATGACGATGCGGCCCCAGTTGGGATCCTCTCCGGCGATGGCGGTCTTGACCAAGGGCGAGTTGGCGATGGCCAGACCGTGGGTCTTGGCGTCCTTGTCGCTGGAGGCGCCGGTGACGGAGATGGTGACGAATTTGGTGGCGCCCTCGCCGTCGCGCACGACCTGGTGGGCGAGATCGAGCATAACGCCACGCAACGCTTCCATGAAGCCGACGCTTTGATCGGTGACGCGCACGCCCGACGCGCCGGTTGCGGCGACCAGCAACGTGTCGGAGGTGGAGGTGTCGCTGTCGACGGTGATGCAATTGAAGGTCTTTTCGTTCAGCGCCGAGACCATCTGTTGCAGATGCTCGCGGGCAATGGCGGCATCGGTGAAGATGTAGACAAGCATGGTCGCCATGTCGGGCGCAATCATGCCAGAACCCTTGGCGATGCCGGCGATGCGCACTTCCTGCCCGTCGATCGTGATCGTGGCGGTGGCGCCCTTGGGAAAGGTGTCGGTCGTCATGATCGCACGGGCGGCATCCTCGATCCCGTCGGATGAGAGCGTGCCTGCGAGTTCGGAAAGTTTCGCGGTGATGCGCTCGTGCTTCAAAGGCTCGCCAATGATGCCCGTGGAGGAGCTGAAAATACGCGATTCCGGCAGGGATAGAGTCTTCGCCACCGCATTTGTCACCGCCTTGACGGCCTCGACCCCGTTGCGCCCGGTGAAGGCGTTGGAATTGCCGGAATTGACGATGATCGCGGCCCCCTCTGCGGACTGGAAAGCGATCTTTTCCTGGCAGTCAAGCACCGCGGCGGAGCGCGTCGCGGACCGGGTGAAGACCCCGCCATGGCCGTTCCGGGGGCCAGCCGTGCCAGCATCACGTCCTTGCGGCCGGCATAGCGCACGCCGGCCTGGACGCTGGCGAATTCCACGCCGCCTATGGCGGGAAGATCCGGAAACGCGGCAGGCGCCAGTGGCGAAACGGCGAGGGTCTTGGCCATTGTCAGTTCTCCAGAAGTTCGAGATCGGTGATGACGTTGGGGTCGATCTCTTCAAGGTCGACCTGGTCGATCTCGGCGTCGGATCTCAGGCCCTCGATAAAGGATTGGAGCGCGCCTTGCTGAATCTGCGAGGTCAACTCTTCGCGCACGGTGTCCAGCGCGGGGCGCTCCTTGTTGCGGGTCTCGGCCAGGGTGATGACATGCCAGCCGAACTGGGTTTCGACGGGATCGGAAACCTCGCCGGGTTCGAGCGCCGCGACGGCATCGAAGAAGGGCGCGACCATGTCGCCGGCACCGAACCAGCCGAGATCACCGCCCGACGCACCAGAAGGACCGGTGGATCTTTCGCGGGCCAAAGCGGCGAAATCGGCGTCACCTTCGAGGGCGGTTACCAGTTCCTGCGCCTCCTCCTCGGTTTCGACGAGGATATGCGAGGCGCGATACTCCGTTTCCTGAACGTCGGCGGGGTACTGTTCGTCATAAGCGGCTTGCAGGTCCTCATCTGACGGATCCTGCTCGATCACACCGGCCATGACCTCGCCGGCGATGATGGCGCGTTCCTCGTTCTCGATCGAGACGCGGCTGCGCAGGGACGGCTCGCCCTCCAGAGACTGTTTCAGCAGGGTGTGCTGGATGAGTTGGTCGACGATGCCCTGCAACAGCATGTTGGGCGGGAACTGGTCGTATTGCTGCGGCAGGGTGGCACGGAGCGCGATGACATGGGCCAGCGTGATTTCGGTGCCGTTGACGGTTGCGACGACCTGCGACGGATCGGCGGCAGGGGCCGCGTCAGGCTCTGTTTCGGCGGTTTCCTGCGCCCACGCTCCTTGGGCCAGCATCGCGGCGGTACAGGTGGCGGCGAGGATCGATTTGATCGCATGTGACATGGAAAACCCTTTGCTTTCTCGCGCCGGCAGCGGCGCGTTGTGACGTTGACAGTCCATGAGCGGCCCCTTACATCGCCTTATGATCAAAGGCAGGGCCGTCCCCTTGGGCCCGTTCTAGGGCGGTGCGGCGGACGGGGCAAGCGATTGCCATTCACGAGATAGCGAAAGACCGGAACGGATAGGATATGCTGGGTATTGGAACGGTTGCCAAAAAGATCTTTGGCACCCCGAACGACCGCAAGGTCAAGACGACCCGCCCGCTGGTGGAGAAGATAAACGCGCTGGAGCCCGAGTACGAGGCGCTGGACGACGCCGGGCTGATCGCCAAGACCCAGGAATTCAAACAACGTGTCGCGGATGGCGAGAAGCTGGACGCGATCCTGCCCGAAGCCTTTGCCAACTGCCGCGAGGCGGCGCGCCGGACGCTGGGCCTGCGGGCCTTTGACGTGCAGTTGATGGGCGGGATTTTCCTGCACCAGGGCAATATCTCGGAAATGAAGACGGGCGAGGGCAAGACCCTCGTGGCGACCTTTCCCGCCTACCTGAATGCGCTGACGGGCAAGGGCGTGCATATCGTCACGGTCAACGACTACCTTGCCAAGCGGGATGCCGAGTGGATGGGCAACGTCTTTTCCGCACTGGGGATGACCACGGGCGTGGTCTATCCGCAGCAGCCGGATGACGAGAAGAAAGGCGCCTATGCCGCCGACATCACCTATGCCACCAACAACGAGCTTGGCTTCGATTATTTGCGCGACAACATGAAATCGAGCCTCGAGGAGATGGCGCAGCGCGGGCATTATTTCGCCATCGTCGACGAGGTGGACAGCATCCTGATCGACGAGGCGCGGACGCCGCTGATCATCTCGGGCCCGGCGCAGGACCGCAGCGAGCTGTACGTAACGGTCGACGGGTTGATCCCGAGCCTGGAAGAAGACCATTACAAGATCGACGAGAAGACCAAGAACGTCACCTTCACCGACGAGGGCAACGAGTATCTTGAAGAGCTTCTGCATCAGAAAGGTCTGCTGGAGGAAGGGCAGTCGCTTTACGACCCCGAAAGCACGACCATCGTGCACCACATGAACCAGGGCCTGCGGGCGCACAAGCTTTTCCTCAAGGACAGAGACTATATCGTGCGCGACAACGAGGTCGTGCTGATCGACGAATTCACCGGCCGGATGATGGCCGGGCGGCGGTTGTCGGACGGTCTGCACCAGGCGATCGAGGCCAAGGAAGGCTGTGACATCAAGCCCGAGAACGTGACACTGGCGCAGGTGACGTTCCAGAACTATTTCCGCCTTTACGACAAGCTGTCAGGCATGACCGGCACCGCCGCGACCGAGGCCGAGGAATTTGCGCAGATCTACGGGCTGGGCGTGGTCGAGGTTCCAACGAACAAGCCGATTGCGCGGGTCGACGAGGACGATGCCGTCTATCGGACCGCGCAGGAAAAATTCGATGCGATCGTCGCCTCCATCAAGGAAGCGCACGAAAAGGGTCAGCCGATCCTTGTCGGCACGACCTCGATCGAGAAATCCGAGATGCTGAGCGAGCTGCTGAAGAAGGCGGGGGTGAAGCACAACGTGCTGAACGCGCGCCAGCACGAGCAGGAAGCGCAGATCGTCGCGGATGCGGGCAAGCTGAATGCTGTGACCATCGCCACCAACATGGCCGGGCGCGGCACCGACATCAAGCTGGGCGGGAACCTTGATTTCAAGATCATGGAGGCGATTGCCGCCGACCCGGACGCGGACCCGGAAGAGCTGCGCAAGCGGCTGGAAGCAGGGCACAAGGATGACGAACAGGCGGTGATCGATGCCGGTGGCCTGTTCGTGCTGGCCACGGAACGCCACGAAAGCCGCCGGATCGACAACCAGCTGCGCGGCCGGTCGGGCCGCCAGGGCGACCCGGGGCGGTCGGCGTTCTTCCTGAGCCTCGATGACGACCTGATGCGCATTTTCGGCTCTGAACGGCTGGAAAAGGTGCTGTCGACCCTGGGCATGAAGGAAGGCGAGGCGATCATCCACCCGTGGGTGAACAAGAGCCTGGAACGCGCGCAGGCGAAGGTCGAGGGGCGCAACTTCGACATCCGCAAGCAGCTGCTGAAATTCGACGACGTGATGAACGAGCAGCGCAAGGTGATCTTCCGCCAGAGACTGGACATCATGGAAGCCACGGACCTGTCGGAGATCATCAAGGACATGCGCGGCGAGGTGATCGACGACCTGATCGACCAGTACATGCCGCCCAAGACCTATGCCGACCAGTGGGACATGGAAGGGCTCTATGCCGCCGTGATCGAGCGGCTGAACCTGGATGTGCCGGTGATGGCCTGGGGCGACGAGGAAGGCGTGGACGACGACGAGGTCGCCGACCGCCTGGAAGAGGCCGCCGAAGAGATGATGGCCGAAAAGACCAAGGCGTTCGGCCCGGAACAGATGCGGATGATCGAGAAACAGGTTCTGCTTCAGACCATCGACAGCAAATGGCGCGAGCACCTTCTGACGCTGGAACACCTGCGCAGCGTCGTTGGCTTTCGCGGCTATGCGCAGCGCGATCCTCTGAACGAGTACAAGAACGAGGCGTTCCAGCTGTTCGAATCGATGCTGGACAGTCTGCGGCAGGACGTGACGCAGCAGCTGGCCCGGATCCGTCCGATGACCGAAGAAGAGCAGCAGCAGATGCTGCGAGACCTGCAGGCGAAACAGGCCGCGGCGACGCCCAGGCCCGCCCAGACCGAAGAGCGCGAACCCGGCGCAGTGACGCTGGATGAGCCCAAGGGCGCGGCTTTGCCAGGTTTCGACGAGAACGATCCGACGACCTGGGGCAATCCCGGCCGGAACGAGGCCTGCCCGTGCGGATCGGGCAAGAAATTCAAGCATTGCCATGGGCGGCTTGGCTGACGCCCCGGCACGTCACAATCCGGCCCAAATGACACCCTCAGGCTGCCCTCAAGGAGCCACTTTCGCCAGATAGCACTCTCTCGACCTATGGCAGGTGTGGGAGATCGTGATGATCAAGTTAGGCAATCCGAAACGTATCGTCATGGCCGGTGTGACCCTGAGTTGCGCCCTTGGCATCGGATATATCATGCAGTCGGGCCCCGACCGCGGCGTGACGCCGGAGAAGAAGCCCGAAGTCACGGTGACGTCCGCCAAGGCGTTCGCGCAGGCCTTTGTCGAGGAAGCTCCGCAACCTCAACGGGAGGCGGCCGCGCAGGCACCTGTGATGACCCCGGCCGATCAAGAGATCGGCGATACCGCCGAGACCGGGGCGCATGACGCGCTCGAGTTTGCCGACGACCCCGGAAAAGAGCAGCTGTTTCAAGGAGCTGCGGTGACGAGCGAGCAGAGCTTCGAGGCCGAGGGCCTTGAGATCAAACGCGTCACCCTGACATCGGCCGAACCGGTTCCGCCGGCCACCGCGCCGCAGCCCGAGGCGTTGCCCGCCGCGCCGCTGCACCAGGCCGCGTTACAAGATGCGCCAATCCAGTCGCTTCCGCGGGAAGAAAAGGCACCGGCCCTTGCCGCCTGTCATGGTGGGATCGAGATGACGGCGCGCCCCGCCGCCGCGGCAATGGTTCAGCTGGATCTGACAGCACCGTGCCAGGCGGACACGCAGTTCACGCTGCACCACAACGGAATGATGTTCAGCGCGATTACCGGTGTCGACGGCACATGGTCTATGCAGGTGCCGGCACTGGCACAGAACGCGGTATTCATCGCGGCTTTCGACAACAGCGAGGGTGCGGTGGCGAACGCGATTGTCGACACGCTGGATTATTACGACCGTTACGTCGTGCAATGGCAGGGCCGCAGCGGGATGGAGCTTCATGCCATGGAGTATGGCGCTGATTATGGCGAGCAGGGCCACGTCTGGTACGATGCCGCGCGTGATGCGGCCAGCGCGGCGAGCGGCGAGGGCGGGTTTCTTCTGCGCCTTGGCCACGGGGTGATCGAGGAGACGACCCTGATGGCGGAGGTCTATACGTTCCCGAGCCGGGACGCTGTGCGCGACGGTGAGGTGCAGGTCAGTCTCGAAACCGAAATCAACGCCGCGAATTGTGGTCGTGATATCGAGGCGCAGACACTGATCAAGCCCGGGGCCGGCGAGATCTCGGCCCGGGACCTGACGATGGCGATCCCGGAGTGCGACGCCGTCGGTGACTTTCTGGTGTTGAAAAACCTGTACGAAGACCTGAAGATCGCGCGCAACTGAACGCTGCGATCAGAGGGCATCCATGAAAATGCTACGTGCGGCGGCTTTCGCCGCACCTTTTCTTTTGCGGGCGCTTTTCCGGCAGGGGCGCAGGACGTGACGCTGACGTCGCGGGACGGGAACGTGGAGATTTCCGGTGACCTGCTGGGATTCGATGGCGAATTCTACCGGGTCGAGACGATCTATGGCGAGCTGACGGTGGATGGCTCGGGTGTGGATTGCGCCGGGCCGGGGTGCCCCAACCTGGATACCTATGTGGCCGAAGTGGTGTTTTCGGGGGCGCCGACCATCGGGCGGTTGTTGATGCCGGCGCTGGTCGAGGCGTTCGCGATCCGCGAAGGCTATGACATGGCGCGCGACACGCTGGAGGATGGCAGCGTTCTGTTGTCGATCCATGACCCCGGCGAGGGTCGTGTCGTGGGCGAGTTTCTGTTCAGGCTGACGAATTCCGACGAAGGCTTTGCCGACCTGATCGCGGACGTGGCGGACATTGCCATGTCGATGCGAGAGATCCGTCCGCAAGAGGTGCGTCTGGGCAAGGACGCGGCGCTGGGCGACATGTCGGCAAAGGGGCGCGGGCGGGTCATGGCGCTCGAGGCGCTGGTGCCGGTGGTGGCGCCGTCAAACCCGGTGCAGCAGGTGACGTTGACGCAACTGGCCGAGGTTCTGTCGGGCAAGATAGACAACTGGAACGCGCTGGGCGGGCCGGACGCGCCGATCGCGGTGCATATGTTTGAGGCGCGGTCCGGGCTGGGACAGGCCAGCGAGGATCTGGTGCTGCGTCCGGCGGGCGCCAGTTTCGCCGAGACTGTGATGCGGCACGCGGACGGCGTGTCGCTGGCCGATGCGGTGGCGAACGACCCCTTTGCGCTGGGCCTGACGGCGCGGGCGGAGACGGGAAACACGCAGGTTCTGGCGTTGAGCGGGGAATGCGGGTTTGCCCTGCGCGCCACGCGGCGGGGGGTCAAGACAGAGGATTACCCCTGACGGCGCCGATGTTCCTGTACCTGCCCGCGCGGCGATTGCCCAAGCTGGGACGGGATTTCCTTGCCTATCTGAAGGACCCGTCGGCGCAACTGGTGATCCGGCGGGCCGGTTTCGTCGATCAGGCGCCCGAGGAAATCGGGATCGACGAGCAGGGTGACCGCTTTGCCAACGCGATCGCCCAGGCGGGCGAGGAGGTGGGGTTGGAGGAATTGCAACGTATGGTGGCGGCGTTGACGCCGCTCGAGCGGCTGACCACCACGTTCCGCTTCGAGGCCGGGTCGGCACGGCTGGACGCGCAGTCTCGGTCTAACGTGGCGCAATTGGCGCGGGCGATGGAGGTCGGCAAATATGACGCGCGGCGGTTGATCTTCGTGGGGTTCAGCGACGGGGCGGGCCCGGCCGAGAACAACCGGCGGATCGCGCTACGCCGGGCCGAGGCGGTGCGGAGTGCCGTGATCGCGGCGGCGGAGACGGCGAACATGGACCGGATCGGCATGGAACTGGAAGCCTTTGGCGAGGCGATGCCGATGGCGTGCGATGGCACCGGATGGGGCCGGCAGATCAACCGGCGGGTCGAGGTGTGGGTGCGATAGGGTCTATATCAGGCCTTCGCTGCGAAAACTCGTCTCGCAGGATTTGCCGATGATGATGTGATCGTGCAGCGTGATGCCCAGCGCGTTTGCCGCGGTTTCGATCTGGCGTGTCATGTCGATATCGGACTGGGATGGCGTGGGATCGCCCGAGGGGTGATTGTGCACGAGGATCAGCGCGCTGGCGTTAAGATGCAGCGCGCGCTTGACCACCTCGCGGGGGTAGACCGGCACGTGATCCACGGTGCCGCGCGCCTGTTCCTCGTCCGCGATGAGGGTGTTGCGGCGGTCGAGATAGAAGATGCGGAATTGTTCGATATCCCGGTGCGCCATGGCTGTGTGACAGTATTCCAGCAGGGCGTCCCAGCTGGAGACGATGGGGCGCTGGGCCACGCGGGAGCGCGCGAGGCGATGGGCGGCAGCCTCGACGACCTTGAGCTCGCAAATTACGGTTTCGCCCACGCCGGGCACGGTTTCGAGCTGGTCGAAGGGGGCGGAGATCACGGCGTTGAAACTGCCGAACCGGTCGAGCAGGACATGGGCCAGCGGTTTGACGTCGCGCCGGGGAATAGCGCGGAACAGGACGAGTTCCAGCATCTCGTAATCGGGCAGCGCGTCGGCACCGCCGGACATGAAGCGGTCGCGCAGGCGCTTGCGGTGGTCGCGGATGTAAGAGGGTTGCTTGCCAGACCCGGCGGGAACAACAACCTCGTCGCTATCAAAGAGCGGCAGGGTCATTTCCTTGAAGGCGCGCGAGTCGGACATGCGCCTGACAGTGGCGCGGGAAGGTTAGTGAATGGTTAATGTCGGAAGAGAGGCCCCGGGTCAGGCCCGGGGCGGGGCTTTGCGGTGGCGCGATGCCATCCCGGACCTGATCCGGGATCTCATGCAGTCAGAGATCCGCAGGTCAGACCCGTGGATGACGTTAGTGCTCTAGCTTTTCATCGAGTCCCAAAATCCCTTCACCGATTTGAAGAAGCTCTTGGTTTCGGGGTTGTTGTCTTCTGACAGCGTGTCGAATTCCTTGAGGATTTCTTTCTGCCGCGAGGTCAGGTTGACGGGTGTTTCCACCGCCAGTTCGATGAACATGTCGCCGTGACCGCCGCCGCGCAGGGCGGGCATGCCCTTGCCGCGCAGGCGCATCTGTCGGCCAGATTGCGAGCCTTCGGGGATCTTGACGCGGCTACGGCCGCCGTCGATCGTGGGCACCTCGATATCGCCACCGAGCGCGGCCTTGGCGACCGAGACGGGCACGCGGCAGAAGAGGTTGGTGTCCTCACGCTCGAAGATCTTGTGCGGCGCGACCTCGATGAAGATGTAGAGGTCGCCCGCAGGACCCCCGCGCATTCCGGCCTCGCCTTCACCGGCCAGGCGGATGCGGGTGCCGGTTTCGACGCCCGCGGGGATGTTCACCGACAGCGAGCGGTCCTTCTGGACGCGGCCCTGGCCGCCGCACACGTTGCACGGATTCTTGATGATCTGGCCCAGGCCCGAGCAGGTGGGGCAGGTGCGTTCGACCGTGAAGAACCCCTGTTGCGCACGGACCTTGCCCATGCCCGAACAGGTCGGACAGGTGGTCGGCTCGGCGCCGCCTTCGGCCCCGGAGCCGTCGCAGGCGTCACAGGCCACCGAGGTGGGTACGTTGATGGTTTTCTGCAGGCCGCGATAAGCCTCGTCGAGGTTGACGCGCAGGTTGTAGCGCAGGTCGGCGCCGCGCGCCGCACGCTGGCGTCCGCCAGGGCCGCCACGTGCACCGCCGCCCATGAAATCGCCGAAGAGATCGTCGAACACGTCGGAAAACGCGCTGGCGAAATCGCCCTGACCGGGACCGGCCCCGCCGAACCCGCCGCCGGGACGTGCGCCCGCGCCGGTGCCACCCTCAAAGGCCGCGTGGCCGAAGCGGTCATAGGCCGCCTTCTTCTCGGCGTCCTTCAGGATGTCATAGGCCTCGCCCGCTTCCTTGAATTTCTTCTCGGAATCGGGGTTGTCCTTGTTGCGGTCGGGGTGCAGCTCTTTGGCCTTGGTGCGGTAGGCTTTCTTGATCTCGTCGGCGCTGGCGCCCTTGGAGACGCCAAGAACCTCGTAATAATCGCGTTTGGCCATCGGATTTCTCCTTTGTATCGGAGAGCAGGGGGCACAGATGCGCCCCTTGCCTTTCCGTTTGACGCTTAGGCGCGCTTATCTTCGTCGAGGTCCTCGAAATCGGCGTCGACGATGTCTTCATCGTCCTTGCCCATTTCATCGGCCGCGGCAGGCTCGTCGTCGCCGTCTTCCTGGCTGGCCTTGTAGATCGCCTCGCCCAGTTTCATGGCGGCCTCGGTCACGTTCTGGATGCCGGCCTTGATCTTGTCGGCGGAGGCATCTTCTTTCTCGAGGTCGTCCTTGAGGGCCGAGATGGCCAGTTCGATGGCCTCGATGGTGGACGGGTCCACCTTGTCCGAATGCTCTTCCATCGACTTCTCGGTCGAGTGGATGAGGCTTTCGGCCTGGTTGCGGGCCTCGACCAGAGCGCGACGCTCCTTGTCGGCGTCGGCGTTGGCCTCGGCGTCCTTGACCATCTTCTCGATGTCTTCCTCTGACAGACCGCCCGATGCCTGGATCGTGATCTTCTGTTCCTTGTTCGTGCCCTTGTCCTTGGCCGATACAGAGACGATGCCGTTGGCGTCGATGTCGAAGGTCACCTCGATCTGGGGCATGCCGCGGGGAGCCGGCGGAATATCCTCGAGGTTGAACTGACCCAGAAGCTTGTTGTCCGCGGCCATTTCACGCTCGCCCTGGAAGACGCGGATCGTCACGGCCGACTGGTTGTCTTCGGCGGTGGAGAAGATCTGCGACTTGTTGGTCGGGATCGTGGTGTTGCGGTCGATCAGGCGGGTGAAGACACCGCCCAGGGTTTCGATGCCGAGCGAGAGCGGCGTGACGTCCAGAAGGACGACATCCTTGACGTCGCCTTGCAGAACACCGGCCTGAATGGCGGCGCCCATGGCGACGACCTCGTCGGGGTTCACGCCCTTGTGCGGTTCCTTGCCGAAGAACTTGGTCACTTCCTCTACGACCTTGGGCATGCGGGTCATGCCGCCGACGAGAACGACCTCGTCGATGTCGCTGGCCGACAGACCGGCATCCTTGAGCGCGGCCTTGCAGGGCTTGAGCGAGTTGGTGATCAGGTCGCCAACCAGGCTTTCCAGCTTGGCGCGGGTCAGTTTCATGACCATGTGCAGCGGCTGGCCGTTCGAGCCCATCGAGATGAACGGCTGGTTGATCTCGGTCTGGGACGAGCTGGACAGCTCGATCTTGGCTTTCTCGGCCGCCTCTTTCAGACGTTGCAGCGCCATCTTGTCCTTGGTCAGGTCAACGCTGTGTTCCTTTTTGAACTCGTCCGCAAGGTAGTTGACGATGCGCATGTCGAAGTCTTCACCACCCAGGAACGTGTCGCCGTTGGTGGACTTGACCTCGAAGAGGCCCTCGTCGATTTCGAGGATTGTCACGTCGAAGGTACCGCCGCCAAGGTCATAGACCGCGATGGTCTGCGTGTCTTCCTTGTCGAGGCCGTAGGCAAGTGCGGCCGCGGTCGGCTCGTTGATGATGCGCAGCACTTCGAGACCGGCGATCTTGCCGGCGTCCTTGGTGGCCTGACGCTGGGCGTCGTTGAAATAGGCGGGCACGGTGATGACGGCCTGAGTCACTTCCTCGCCGAGATAGCTTTCGGCGGTCTCTTTCATCTTGCCGAGGATGAAGGCCGAGATCTGGCTGGGCGAATACTTGTCACCCTTGGCGCGCACCCAGGCGTCGCCATTGCCACCGTCGATCACTTCGAACGGCATGTTCTTCTTGTCCTTGGCCAGATCGCTGTCGTCCTCGCGGCGACCGATCAGGCGCTTGACGCCGAAGATGGTGTTTTCAGGGTTGGTGACAGCCTGGCGTTTCGCCGGCTGGCCGACAAGGCGCTCGTCATCGGTGAAGGCGACGATCGAGGGGGTGGTGCGGGCGCCTTCGGAGTTCTCGATGACGCGGGCCTGGCTGCCATCCATGATGGCGACGCAGCTGTTGGTGGTTCCGAGGTCAATACCAATGACTTTGGACATGTTTTTCGATCCCTTCTGTTCTTAAGGCGATTGAGGGGCGACCGGACCCGTCAAAGGCATCTGGCCACCATATGAGTTGCAGATCCCGAAAGCGGTTCCTGCGCTTCGGACGGTATATAGGCAGGGGAATATGACGCTGCAAGCGGTTGAAAAGCGCTGAATCGCAGGATTCGGCTTTTAATTTCCCGGATTCGATGGAATCCCGTTGGGCATGACCGACGAGACGCTGGAGATACGCGGCTTCCGTATTTTCAAGGGATTCCTTGAAGCGGCGGAGCAGGCCGCGCTGGTGGAGACGATCCGGGGCGTGGTGCGCGCCGCGCCGCTGTTTTCGCCGATGACGCCCTATGGCAAGCCGATGCGGGTCAGGATGACCTCCGCCGGGCGCTATGGCTGGGTGTCGGACCGGCGTGGGTACAGGTACGAAGACCGGCATCCCGAGGGCATGGCCTGGCCGCCCATTCCCGACGAGGTTCTGGCGATCTGGCGCGAGTTGGTGAGCGGCGAGCGGATGCCGGATTGCTGCCTGGTGAACTTCTATGACGCCGATGCGCGGATGGGGATGCACCAGGACCGCGACGAGGCCGATTTTAGCTGGCCGGTGCTGTCGGTGTCGCTGGGCGACGAGGGGCTGTTTCGGATCGGGAATACGACCCGGGGCGGCAAGACGGAATCGCACTGGCTGCAGTCGGGGGACGTTGTGGTGATGGGCGGCGACGCGCGGCTGACCTATCACGGGATCGACCGGATCAAGCCGGGCACCTCGATGTTGCTGGACAAACCGGGGCGGATCAACCTGACCTGCCGGGTGGTGGATTGACGGCCCCGGGCGGTCAGCGCGCAAGGTTGCAGCAGCCGGTCAGGAAGGTGACGCCGGACTCTTCGGTGACGAAGAGATCGACGCTCATTCCATAGGCGCGGTCGGACATGCCGTCGGTGCAGGCGTCACGCTGGAACATGAAGGTGAAGACCTGTGTCTGCGCCTGTCCGAAGATGGCGTAGTGGTCGGTCCGGTTTTGGGACGTGACCGGTTCGAGGGTCGCAACCGTGATCGGCTCGTCGTCCATGCGGTCGAGCGTGGCCGTGGCGGTGCGGTCGATCGCGAGAGACCAGAACGGTTCGGTTCCCGTGCAGATCAGCGGGCGGGGCAGCTGATTGTCGGGCTGATCCAGGCGCCGGTCGAGGAAGCGCACAGCGACCCAACCCGACGCCTCGTCCACGTTGACGCGGGCCCATTCGCGGGTTTCGTCGAAGGCCACCACCTCGATGAAGCTGGCGTCGGCGTTCAGCTTGGCGATGATGGAATTGCCCACACCGGGCCCGGCGCGGACGTTCAGCACGTCATCCGCCGCTACGCCGGACACGTCGTAGAATGCCGGCAGAGATTGGGCCTGCGCGAAAGTTGCACAGAGCAGAAGCAGGCAGGCGGAGACAAGGCGTTTCATCGGCGGGCATACCAGCTGCTGGAGGCGAATTGACGGGTGTAGAATTCCGCCAGAAGGCCGATGGTGACCAGAACGCACCCCACGATCAGGGCGTATTCGACACTGGTGTTGCGCGGGAAATAATTTGCAAAGACATATCCGCGGCACTGGTCGATGGCATGAAAGAGCGGGTTCCAATCGAACATGGCCAGCATGTAGCCGGGCAGCGTGTTAGCGACGAAAAGCTTGCCCGAGGCGATCATGTTGGCGCGGGTATAGACGATCTGGATCAGGTTCACGGCTGTCGGAAACCAGGGTTTCGCCGCCATGATCAGAAGGCCGACGCCGCAGCCGGTGAACCATGCCAGCAAAAGCATGCCGAACGCGCCGATGGGATCGTCGATCTCGATCCGCGTAAAGGCGGTGTGATAGACGAAAAGGATGATCAGCGCCGACAGGACCTGAATATAAAGCGCGCCCAACGCGGCGGAGGTGATCGATATGATCGTGTTCATCGGCGCGTGCTGCATCATCGGCGAGGACGGTCCGGCCGCACCCGCCACCGCGCCCAGCGCCTTGACATGCGTGAGAAAGAGGAACACGCCGGACATCATGTAAAGCAGGAAGTCGCCGCGCAGCTTGGCCCCGCGCAGACCCAGGACAGAGAACATGAAGTAGAAGGCAAGAACGAAGATGATCGCGGTGCTGATGTTGACGAACAGCGCCATGAACGCGTTGCCATGGGTGCTGCGCACGTCGCGGACCGTGGTGTGATAGATCAGCTCGCATATCGTCGTAACCGACGAAAGCAGGGATTTCTTGCGCGTGTTCTGGAACATGACCTGTCTGAAGCAACCGCCTTGTGCTGAAATTCTCGCACGGAATTCTTGCTGTCCCGTTAGTGACATATCATAAGGGGCGCGCAGCGGTCCCGCAACAAACGCCTTTGCGGGCCAAACAAAAGAATTGGAGCGGGCCTTGGATTACGACAAACTTGTCACGGTCATGCGGCGCCTGGCGCTGGAAGCCGGCGATCGCATCATGGATATCTACGACGCCGACGATTTCGACGTGAAGGTGAAATCCGATGACAGCCCGGTCACCGCGGCGGACGAGGCGGCGGACAAGATCATCTCGGACGGGCTGCGGGCGGAGTTCCCGGACGTGACCCTGATCACCGAGGAACAGGCCGCGACCCATGGCGAGCAGGCCGAGACGTTCCTGATCGTCGATCCTCTGGACGGAACCAAGGAATTCATCCACCGCCGCGGCGACTTTACCGTCAACATCGCCTATGTCGAGAATGGCACGCCGACGCGCGGTGTGGTGTATGCGCCGGCGAAGGGGCGGATGTTCTTTACCCGTGGCGACGGGGTTTCGGTAGAGGAAACCGGCCCATTCGCGCGGCACAGGACGGGAGCACTGACCGAGATCGGCGTGTCCGATCCGGACAACGCGGCGCTGATGGTGGTGGCCAGCAAGTCGCACCGGGACCAGGCGACGGATGATTACATCAACAAATATGCCGTGAAGGATATGAAGAGCGCGGGGTCTTCGCTGAAGTTTTGCCTGATCGCGACGGGCGAGGCGGATATCTATCCGCGTTTGGGCCGCACAATGGAGTGGGACACCGCCGCCGGGCACGCAGTGCTGCTGGGCGCCGGTGGGCGGGTGGTGCGCTTCGACGACCAGAGCCCGCTGGGCTATGGCAAGGCGGAGTACGCCAACCCGTTCTTCATTGCCTACGCGCCCAAGGTTGAGCTTAAGCCCGCCTGATGAGCGTGCTGGTGGTCATCCCGGCGCGTTACGCCTCGAGCCGGTATCCGGGCAAGCCGCTGGCCATGCTGCGCGGCGCGGACGGCACCGAGAAAAGCCTGATCGAACGCAGCTGGCTGGCGGCCACCAGCGTTTCGGGCGTCGACCGGGTGGTCGTGGCCACGGACGACGCGCGGATCGAAGCAGCGGCGCACGGCTTTGGCGCAGAGGTGGTGATGACGTCGCCCGACTGCGCCAACGGGACCGAACGCTGCGCCGAGGCGCTGGGCAAGCTGGGCGGCGACTACAAGATTGTCGTGAACCTGCAGGGCGACGCGCCGCTGACCCCCATTTGGTTTGTCGAGGACCTGATCGCGGGGATGCGCGAGAACCCGGAAACCGATGTGGCCACGCCGGTGCTGCGCTGCGACGGGCGCGCGCTGAACGGTTTTCTGGAGGATCGCGCCAATGGCCGGGTGGGCGGCACGACGGCCGTTTTCGGCCGATCGCGCCACGCGCTCTATTTCTCGAAGGAAGTGGTGCCTTATACGTCGCGCGTGTATGACGACAAAGAGGACACGCCGGTGTTTCACCATGTGGGGGTCTATGCCTACCGCCCCGAAGCGTTGTATGCATATGGTGCCTGGCCGGCGGGCCCGCTGGAAACCCTGGAAGGGCTCGAGCAACTGCGCTTTCTGGAGAACCGGCGGTCGATCCTGTGCGTCGAGGTCGAGGCGCGCGGCCGACAATTCTGGGAACTTAACAACCCGGAAGATATTGAGAGGATAGAAGGCATGATGCGAACTATGCACATGTCGTAGGCAAGGCGAGGAAACGAGCCCGAATTTCATAGGGTTGCCACATTGAGCCGGTTGTATTCCGGCGCGTGACGTGGGTTTTCTTCTGACGAGTGCCGACAGCGGCTAAGGAGCTTTAGATGCGTAAAAAACTTACCAAGGCGATTTTCCCCGTGGCCGGGCTGGGAACGCGTTTTCTACCGGCGACCAAATCGGTTCCGAAAGAGATCATGACGCTGGTCGACCGCCCGTTGGTGCAATACGCCATCGACGAGGCACGAGAGGCCGGAATCAAGGAATTCATCTTTGTCACCTCGCGCGGCAAGGGCGCGCTGGAGGACTATTTCGACAATGCGCCGCAGCTGGAACAGGAATTGCGCAAGAAAGGCAAGGAAGAGCTGCTGGAGATTCTGAAATCCACCAACATGGACAGTGGCGAGATTGCCTATACCCGCCAGAACAAGGCGCTGGGCCTGGGTCACGCGGTATGGTGTGCGCGCCGGCTGATCGGCAACGAGCCTTTCGCGGTGATCCTGCCGGACGACGTGATCGCGGCGGAAAAGTCGTGCCTGGCGCAGATGACGGAGGCATTCAAGGAAACCGATGGCGAGAACAACATGGTCGCCGCAATGGAGGTTCCCGCGGACAAGGCCTCGGCCTATGGCGTTCTGGACATCAAGGAAGACATGGGCCGGATGGTCACCACAAAGGGTATGGTCGAGAAGCCGGCAGCGGGCGAGGCACCGTCCAATCTCGCGGTGATCGGACGCTACATCCTGACGCCCACGGTCTTGCAGAAGCTGAACAAGAAGCAGACCGGCGCCGGCGGCGAAATCCAGCTGACCGACGCCATCGACGCGGCGCGCGACGAGGGCGAGGAGGTCTTTGGCTTCCGTTTCGAGGGCGAGCGGTTCGACTGCGGCTCGAAGGCGGGCTTCCTTCAGGCGACGGTCGCGTTCGCGCTGAACCGCCCGGAACTGCGCGACGACCTGCTGAGCTATATCACGGACGTGGTGCAGCCCGCCAAGGCGGCGCAGTAACGAAGGAGCGCGGCAGCTCGTGCCGAATGTACTTGTCACCGGCGGCGCGGGCTATATCGGCTCTCATGCCTGCAAGGCTCTGGCCACTGCCGGATATACGCCGGTCACTTATGACAACCTGAGCACCGGGTGGGCGGACGCCGTCAAGTTCGGTCCGTTCGAGCGTGGAGACCTGCGCGACCGGGGGCGGCTGGACGCGGTCTTCGCCGCCTATCAGCCGGTCGCGGTGCTGCATTTCGGGGCGCTGAGCCAAGTGGGCGAGAGCATGCGCGAGCCGGGGCGCTATTGGGACAACAACGTCACGGGCTCGCTTGTCCTGATGGAGGCGGCGGTGGCGGCGGGTTGTGAAAAGTTCGTCTTTTCCTCGACCTGTGCCACCTATGGCGACCAGGACAACGTGGTGCTGAACGAGGACAGCCCGCAGGCGCCGATCAACGCTTATGGCGCGTCGAAACGGGCGATCGAGGACATGCTGCGCGGTTTCGAGGCGGCGCACGGCTTGCGGCACGTGATCTTTAGGTATTTCAACGTGGCCGGAGCCGACCCCGAGGCCGAGGTGGGCGAGTTCCACCAGCCCGAGACGCATCTTGTGCCGCTCATCCTGGATGCGATCGACGGGCGACGCGATGCGCTGACGATCTTCGGCACGGATTACGATACGCCTGATGGCACGTGCATCCGGGACTACGTGCATGTCTGCGATCTGGTGGATGCGCATGTGCTTGGCCTCAAATGGCTGGAGGACGACAAGGACAGCCGGGTTTTCAACCTTGGCACCGGCAGCGGTTTCTCGGTGCGCGAGGTGATCGAGCACGCGCGCGACATCACCAAAAAGAACGTGCCCGTGGTCGAGGGGCTACGGCGCCCGGGGGACTGCACCAAGCTTGTTTCGGGATCGGAGCGGGCCTTGTCAGAGTTGGGCTGGAAACCCGCACGCTCGACCCTGGACGAGATGATCCGCGATGCGTGGCGGTGGCATCAAACTGGACATTACGAGAAATAAAGCCGACCTTGCCAGACAACGAAGAGGTCAGGCAAGACGATGAGCGTGCTTTCGGAGGCATGGACCGCGTACAGGCTGCGATGGAAGCGTCGGCGCCTTTTGTTCCGCGCCTTGCGCAAGCGGCGGCAGTTGCGCCCGGTGATGGACCGCACCAACCGGGTCGCGCCTGGGGACATCCTGTGCTTTTCCACCGTCCGAAACGAGGCGGTGCGGCTACCTTATTTTCTGGAGCATCACCGGGCGCTGGGTGTGCGCCATTTTCTGTTCGTGGACAATGACAGCGACGACGGCACGCGCGAATATTTGCAGGCGCAGGAAGACGTGTCGCTGTGGCGGACAAAGGCCAGCTACAAGCTGTCACGCTTTGGGGTCGACTGGCTGACCTGGCTGCAGATCAGGCACGGACACGGGCATTGGTGCCTGACGCTGGATGCCGACGAGATCCTGATCTATCCGCATCACGAGACGCGCCCCTTGCCTGCGCTGGTGGAAAGGCTGGAGCAATCGGGGCGCGACTCGTTCGGGGTTCTAATGCTGGACATGTATCCCAAAGGGCCGCTGGCGCAACATGACTATGCTGCCGGGGCCGATCCTTTCGAGCGGTTGTGCTGGTTCGACGGGGGCAACTACATGATCCGGCGAAAGCCGGACCTGCACAACCTTTGGATCCAGGGCGGGGTGCGGGCGCGCAGGTTCTTTGCCGACCGGCCCGAAAGGGCGCCGACGATGGGCAAGATGCCCTTGGTGAAGTGGAATCGCCGATATGCCTATGTCAGCAGCGCGCATTCCCTGTTGCCGCGCCGGTTGAACCGGGTCTACGACGAGGGTGGGGGCGAGCGGCTGTCGGGGGTCCTGCTGCATACGAAGTTCCTGAACACGGTGGTCGACCGCTCGGCCGAGGAAAAGCGGCGGCAGGAGCATTTCGCCAACAGCGACCTTTACGACAGCTACTATGACGCGCTGACCGAGAACCCCGATCTGTGGTGTCCGGCCTCGACGCGGCTGATCGGGTGGCGCCAGCTGGAGGCGATGGGCCTGATGTCGAAGGGCAACTGGATCTGAGGACCGGAATTGTTTGCGTTTTGGAAACAACTGCTTATACCGGCGGAAGGGGACCGGAACCGGCGATTTCGGCGGTGTACGATTGTGGAAAAGAATGTATTAACACGGAGCGTGTATGTTGGCGGCCGGTCAGTTCGGTGGCCCAGAGGATGTGAGTGGTGAGTTTGTTGCAGTCATATGCCATGCGGCTGCGCCGGAAGCGGCACAGGGTGCGTGCCTTCCGCAAGCATTTTTCGCTCAAGCCCGTGGTGGACCGCACGCGCAAGATCCGTTCCGGCGATATCCTGCTCTTCAGTACCATGCGCGACGAATTCGTGCGCCTGCCGTTTTTCCTGCACTACTACCGCGCCCTTGGCGTGTCGCATTTCCTGATCGTCGACAATGATAGCAGCGATGGCGGCAGAGAGTTCATGGCCGACCAGCCCGACGTGTCGATCTGGACCACCAAGGCCAGTTACAAGGGATCGAAATTCGGTGTCGATTGGCTGAACTGGTTGCAGCGCAAATATGGCCACGGGCACTGGACGCTGGTGGTCGATCCCGATGAGCTGTTCATCTATCCGTTCTGCGACACGCGGCCCATCCGGGCGCTGACCGACTGGCTGGACACCAGTCAGGTCAAATCCTTCGGTGCGATGCTGCTGGATATGTACCCCAAGGGGCGCATCGACGAGGTGCGATACCTGCCCGGGCAGGACCCGCTGGAAATCGCGGGGTGGTTCGACCCCGGGAACTATGTGATCGAAAAGAACCGGCAATACGGCAACCTGTGGATCCAGGGCGGGCCGCGCAGCCGGGTCTTCTTTCCCGACCGGCCCAAAAAGGCCCCCGCGCTGAACAAGACGCCGCTGGTGCGGTGGGACAAGCGGTACACATATATCAGCTCGACCCACACGCTTTTGCCGCGGGGACTGAACCTGACCTATGACGAGTGGGGCGGGGAAAAGGCCAGCGGGATCCTGCTGCATGCGAAGTTCCTGAACACCTTCACCGCCAAGGCGGAGGAAGAGTTGCAGCGTGGCCAGCACTATGCCGGCAGTGTCGAATACAAATCATATGCCGAGAAATTTCAGGACAGTCCCGACCTTTGGTGCAAATGGTCCGAAAAATATATAAACTGGCGGCAGTTAGAAATTCTTGGGCTGATGTCCAAGGGAAACTGGGCATGAGGATGGGCAGAGGGTGAGCGTCGGCATCATAATGCTGGTCCACACGGCCTTTGACCGGGCCGAGCAGGTGGCGCGCCATTGGGCCGCGTCGGGCTGTCCGCTGGTCATTCACGCCGACCGCAACGTGCCCAACGCGACCTACCGTAAATTCGTCAACGCCCTGTCCGACCTCGACCAGGTGGAATTTGCCAGGCGCCACCGCTGCGAATGGGGGACATGGGGGCTGGTGGCGGCGACGCAGGAAGCGTCGGAAATAATGCTCAAGAGTTTCCCGGAAGTGCGGCACGTCTACCTCGCGTCCGGCTCGTGCCTGCCGCTGCGCCCGGTGCAGGAACTGATCGACTATCTGGCAGATCGGCCGCAGACCGACTTCATCGAAAGCGCCACGACCGCGGATGTGCCGTGGACGATCGGGGGGCTGGATCACGAGCGGTTCACGCTGCGCTTTCCGTTCTCATGGCGGCGGCATCGCAAGCTGTTTGACCGCTATGTCGCGCTGCAACGCAAGGTCGGCTACAAGCGGCGCATTCCCAACGGGATCGTGCCGCATATGGGCAGCCAGTGGTGGTGCCTGACCCGCCAGACCCTATCGGCCATACTGACCGACCCCGAGCGGGCGACCTATGATCGCTATTTCAAGCGTGTGTGGATCCCCGACGAGAGCTATTTCCAGACGCTGTCAAGGCTCTATTCAAGGCAGATCGAGAGCCGGTCGCTGACCCTGTCGAAGTTCGACTACCAGGGCAAGCCGCACATCTTCTACGACGATCACCTGCAATTGCTGCGGCGCTCGGACTGTTTCGTGGCGCGCAAGATCTGGCCCTTTGCCAATCGGCTCTACAACGCGTTCCTGACCGATGCGGCGGGTGCTATGAAGCGCACGGAGCCCAACCCCGGCAAGATCGACCGGATCTTTGCCAAGGCGGTGGAGCGGCGCACGCGGGGCCGGCCCGGCCTGCTGATGCAGAGCCGGTTCCCGGTGGAGGGGCGTGAGAACGGGCTGACCTGTGCGCAATACTCGGTGTTCGAGGGATTCAGCGACCTGTTCGAGAATTTCGAGCCCTGGCTGGCCAAGGTGACGGGCACGCGCGTGCATGGGCACCTGTTCGCACCGGAACGGGCCGAGTTTTCCGATGGCCAGACCGTGATGAACGGCGCGCTGAGCGACAGTGCGAAGCTGCGCGACTACAATCCGCAAGCATTCCTGGCGAGCCTGATCTGGAACACGCGGGGCGAGCGGCAGTGTTTCCAGCTGGGGCCGCGCGATAATATCAAGGATATCGAGTGGCAACTGGCCAGGGACCAGAACGCGCAGATCTCGGTGATTTCGGGCGCTTGGGCGGTGCCGCTGTTCAAGTCGAACATGAACTTCGCCGATATCCGGCAGGAGGCCGCGCTGTTGCAGCAGGTCGAAAGCAAGCACCTGGACGTGCTGCGCTCGCAATGGGGCAAGGCACGGGTGCGGATCTGGACCATGGCGGAATTCATCGAGGCCCCTATGGAGCCCTTGCAGACCATCATCGACGAGATTGGCAAGCAAAGCGTGCATGGCCTGGCGGAGGTGCCGAAGATGGCCGACCTGACCGGGTTCGGGCAGTTCCTGCAGAACCTCAAGAACCAGGGGATGCATCCCTACCTGATGGGCGATTTCCCGGTGGAGCATCGCCTGCACGAGCCGCAGGGGCAAACGCGCAAACCCTACCTGGTGCGATGAATGGCATTCAATTTCGACTACTTCGTGGTGTTCGCCGAAATGCGCACCGGCTCGAACTTCCTTGAGGCGAACCTGAACGCGTTCGAGAGCTTCGAGTGCTTTGGCGAGGCGTTCAACCCGCATTTCATCGGCTATCCCAACCGCGACGAGATCGCCGGCGTGGCGCAGATTACGCGGGACGCGGACCCGATGCAGCTGATCAAGGCCGTCAGGGACACGCCCGGCAAGTTGGGCGGGTTCCGGTATTTTCATGACCATGATCCGCGCATTCTGGAGGTGATGCTGGACGATCCGCGCTGCGCCAAGATCATCCTGACGCGCAACCCGCTGGACAGCTATGTCAGCTGGAAGATCGCGCAGGCGACGGGGCAGTGGAAGCTGACAAACGTCAAGCGGCGCAAGGACAGCCAGGTACGGTTCGACAAGGCCGAGTTCGAGACGCACGTGACGAAGCTGCAGGAATTTCAGGTGCAGTTGCTGAACCGTCTTCAGGCCGCGGGGCAAACGGCGTTCTACATTGCCTACGAGGACCTTCAAGATCTCGACGTGCTGAACGGGCTGGCGAAATATCTGGGCAGCGACGAGCGGCTGGAGGCGCTGGACGCGTCGCTGAAAAAGCAGAATCCCAGCGCGCTGGAAGAAAAGGTGTCGAATTTCAGGGATATGGAGCAGGCATTTTCCGGGCTGGACCCGTTCAACCTGACCCGGACGCCCAATTTCGAGCCGCGCCGGGGGCCCGGCGGTGCCTAGCTTCGTGACCGGGGCACATGCAGCGCTGCTTTACATGCCGATCCGGTCGGGGCCAGAGGCGGAAGTGTGCGCGTGGCTGGCCGGGCTGGATGGCGTGACGGTCAAGGATCTGCCCACGCAGCTGAACCAGAAGGGCCTGCGACAGTGGAAACGGCGCAAGCCGGGCCACCGCAGCTTTACCGTCTTGCGGCATCCGGTGGCGCGGGCCCACGCCGCGTTCTGCGGCAAGATTCTGCAAACCGGGCCGGGGTGTTTGGCCGATATCCGCAAGACATTGCGCAATTTTCACAAGCTGCCACTGCCGGGGCAAATGCCGGACGAGGGTTATGACCTCAGGGCCCACAAGCTGGCCTTTGGCGCATTCCTGCAATTCCTGAAGGCGAACCTGGCGGGTCAGACCAACATCCGGGTGGATGCGCATTGGGCGACGCAGGCGTCCATCATGCAGGGCATGGCGCAGTTCAGCGTTCCGGACGTGGTGTTGCGCGAGGATGAGCTGGCCGAGGGGTTGCCGCAGCTGGCAGCCTCGGTCGGGTACGAGACCGCTGAAGAACCGAGATCTGCGCCGGCAGACCAGCCCTTCGCGATTGAAGACTTCTACGATGAAGAGGTCGAGGACCTTGTCGCGGACATCTACCAGCGCGACTACATGATGTTCGGGTTCAAACCTTACGCGGCCTGAACCGACTGCGCCTCGGTGATGATGGTGTGCAGCGTCGCCGGATCGTCATTGGCGCGAAGCTTGGCGCAGATCGCCGGATCGCGCAGCGTGCGAGACACCAGCGCCAGCGCCTTGAGGTGCTCGACGCCGGCATCCTCGGGCGCGAAAAGGGCGAAGGCAAGGTCGACCGGCTGGCGGTCGACCGAGTTGAAGTCGATCGGGGTTTCCAGAAGGACGAGCGCACCGACGACCGTATCGATGCCGGACAGACGGGCATGGGGCAGGGCGACACCGTGCCCGACGCCCGTCGGACCAAGATTTTCACGCTCGATAAGCGCGTCGACCACGGCCTGATGATCGAGGCCGTAGACCGACTCGGCAATGCTGCCCAGTTCGTGCAACAGCCGCTTTTTGCTGGACACGGAGGAATACACCCGAACCGCGTCAGGCCGCAAAATCTGAGAGAACTGCATTCAGCTACGCTCCATCGGCGGCCGGCGCCGCCTTGCTTGCTCGATCGTTTATGGGTCGATCCATCCGATGTTGCCGTCATCACGGCGATACACGACGTTCAGCCCATTCTTACCTTCATTTCGGAACACGAGCACCGGTGCGCCGGCAAGCTCCATCTGCATGACGGCTTCTCCGACCGACAGAGAGGGAATGGGATGTTCCATCTCTGCTACGATAACCGGCTGAAGGCTTTCTGGTTCCGATTCTTCCCCTTCGCTTTCGGAGGCGAGGATATAGGCGGAAGCCTGAGAAAGTTCAATAGGTTCCGCCCGGTCGCGATGATGGTCCTTCAGACGCCGCTTGTAACGGCGCAACTGCTTTTCCAGTTTATCGCTGCACCCGTCGAAGGCGGCGTAGATTTCGTGCGCGTTGGCCTTGGCCGTGGCCGTCATACCCGTGGACAAATGCACCGTCGCCTCGCAGACGAACTCGCTCGCGCTCTTGGAAAAGATGACGTGTGCGTCCGTGGGGCGTTCGGCATATTTTTCCACAATGGAGTTCAATTCGTTCTCGACGTGCGTCTGCAAAGCCTGGCCGACATCGATTTGTTTTCCACTGATTTGATAGCGCATTCAGAACCTCCAACATGTGAACAGAAATAACCTTGGGGCGGTGTTTCGCCCTGATTCAGGTCAAATCTGTGAGGGATAAAATGACGTTTTCTGTGTGCTCGGCCTCGGCCCAGATGATGGGTCGCTCAGCTCGAACAGTGCAAAAACTGAAAGCGTCATGCCCTTATTTGATCCGCGATATGGGCTACTTGTCAATGGACATTGCGTCAGCAGGCGGCGCAAGATCGCTCAGGATATACGAAAATTTTCGCCCAGGTAGACCCGGCGGACGTTCTCGTTCGACACGACCTCGGCGGGCGTGCCGGACATCAGCACCTGCCCGTCGTGCAGGATATAGGCGCGGTCGACGATCTCGAGCGTTTCGCGCACGTTGTGATCGGTGATCAGCACGCCGATGCCGCGTTTCTTGAGATCTGCGACAAGATGACGGATGTCGCCGACCGAGATCGGGTCGACCCCGGCGAAGGGTTCGTCGAGCAGAAGGTACCTGGGCCGCGCGGCCAGGCAGCGGGCGATTTCCACCCGGCGGCGTTCCCCGCCCGACAGCGCCAGCGCGGGTGCGCGCCGCAGGTGCTCGATGGAAAATTCCGACAGCAGCTCCTCGAGCCGCTCGCGGCGCTTGTGGCGCGAATCTTTCGAGATATCGAGGATTGCCATGATGTTGTCCTCGACCGACATGCCACGAAAGATCGACATTTCCTGCGGCAGGTAGCCCACGCCAAGCTTGGCGCGGCGGTACATCGGCAGGGCGGTGACATCGCGCCCGTCGATGCGCACATGGCCGCCCTCGGGATAGATCAGGCCCGCGATGGCGTAGAAGGTCGTCGTCTTGCCCGAGCCGTTGGGGCCAAGCAGCGCCACGACCTCGCCCTGGCGCAACGACAGGGTCACATCCCTGATGACCACTCGCTTCTTGTAGCTCTTGCGCAGGTTTTCAACGGCAAGGCCGGTGCTTTCGTGAGCGATATGCAGGTCGGGCTTGGACATTTACTGGTTGCCGCCTTCGGGTTGCAGGATGGTCTTGACCCGGCCGGTGACGCGGGCGGTCCCGGCGCGGGTGTCGACGAACATCCGCTCGCCGGTCAGCGCGTTGGGCCCCTGCACCAGCAGGACATCGCCTTCCATCTCGATCAGACCGGTGTCGACGTTGTAATCGGCCTGAGACGCCTCGGCGGCATCCTCGCCACTGACCAGCGTGACGCCTCCGGTCGCCTGAAGCTGCTCGATCCCGCTTTGATCGGCCTTGTAGACGACCAGCACGCGCGGTGCCGAGAGGCGCATTTCGCCTTGTCCGATCAGCACGTTGCCAGTGAAGACCGCAGTGCCATCCTGCTGGTTCACGTCCAGATTGTCGGCCGTGACCTCGACAGGCAGGGTGCTGTCCTGCGCCGTGTTGCCGAAGGCCACCTGCGCCCCCTGGGCGAGAGCGCCCAGCGGCAGGCAGAGCAGAATGAATGGAATCAAAAGGCGAAACGAATGGGTCACTGTTCGATGTCCTCGGCGGGCTGGGGCGTATATATCAGCTTCACCCCATCGGTGAAAAGCAAATGTGCCGCGCCGGTTTCCTCGTCTCCGGTCAGCACCATGCGTCCGGCGCTGAGGTCGCCGGGCGGACCCGTGCCAGAGATCTGGCCCGGCGTTTCGGCATAAAGCACGTCCAGCCTGGCATCGAGGCGTTCGGTCCTCACCTTGTAGCCGGTGGTGGTGTCGACGTGGACATCGCCGATCAGCGAGGCGTTCAGATCGGATTGGTGCATGCTGGCGCGGTCGGAGGTCACCGTCACGACGCTGCCCGACGCCAGGCGCATCTCGGCGGTGACATCCTCGGCATTGATCAGGCGCGGATCCTGCGGGTTGGGCCGTGCGGTTTCGGCCGTGACCATGATCTCGTCCCCGCCGCGGGTGACGCCGGCGAAGGCAGCATTGGTTGCGCCCTGTTCCTGGGCGCGCTGCTCGAGGTCGATCTCGGCGATGGGAATGGATTTGGTTGGGTCGATATGGCGCGAGATCAAGAACAGGGTCGACAACAGGCCAAGCGCGGTCAGGGGCAGGATGATCTTCATCCATGCCACGAGCCGCGAATAGAAATTGTCGGTTGTTGCCATGATCAATGCGCGAAAATGTCCGTCTCCGGCCAGCCCGCAAGGTCCAGCCGGGCGCGCGTGGGCAGAAAATCGAAACAGCTTTGCGCAAGCTCGGTACGGCCTTCGCGGGCCAGCCGCGCATCGAGTTCGGACCGTAGCTGGTGCAGATAGAGAACGTCGGATGCGGCGTAGTCCAGCTGGGCCCCGGTCAGTTCGGGCGCGCCCCAGTCCGACGATTGCTGCTGTTTCGATATGTCGACGCCAAGCAGTTCCTGAAGCAGGTATTTCAGGCCGTGGCGATCGGTGTAGGTGCGGATCAGCTTGCTGGCGATCTTTGTGCAGTAGACAGGCGCGGCGAGAGCCCCGAAAGCGTTGAACATCGCAGCGATGTCGAAGCGGCCGAAGTGGAAGAGCTTCAGCACGCTCGGATCGGTCAGAAGACGCTCCAGATTGGGTGCGCTGGTCTGGCCCTGCATCACCTGAACGATATGCGAATCGCCGTCGCCGCCCGACAGTTGCACCACGCAAAGCCGGTCGCGGTGCGGGTTGAGCCCCATCGTTTCACAGTCGATTGCGACGACCGGACCGAGGTCGAGGTCGTCTGGAAGATCGGATTTGTAGAGATGATTGGCCATGGTCCGCCGGGGTTGCTTGAAACGTATATAGGGCGCTGCCGCGCAATGTGAGCCTGCTTAAGCGAAAAGCTGCGTGTGCTCAATGAAAAGCCGGGACATCGCCCGCTTAGGACAGGTCACGATCAAACCGTGCCGGAGGATCACGACGCCCCGGAGAACCGGCAAAGTGTCGACCTCGCCTTTGCGATCCTGCGATCCGAGACGACCTATCCGGCCCCGGACCCTCTGGTTTACCTGCATGGCGGGCCCGGGATCGGTAACCTGAACAGCGGTCTGAGCTTCATGGCGGACGCTTTTGCGCCGTTTCGTGCCAACCGCGACGTGATCATCTTCGATCAGCGGGCCGCCGGCATCTCTTCGGGCAGCGTGGTCTGCTACGAGCAGATTGCGCAGAATGTCAGCCAGGTCATTACCGAGGAGACCGGCGCGCTGAAGGCCGACCCGGAGGGAAGCCCCGTGGTCAGCCAGTTCCTGAAGGACTGCCTGTCGGAGATCGAGGCGGACGGCACGGATCTTTCGAAATACAACACGCGCCAGAACGCGCTGGACGTGCCGATGATCCTGACCGCGCTGGGCTACGAGGAGTGGAACCTTTACGGCATTTTCTACGGTACCAAGCTGACGCTGGAGGTGTTGCGCAGTGCGCCCGAGGGTGTCCGGTCTGCCGTGATAGACGGGGTCGCGCCACCGTGGGTCCGGCTCTATGACACGCTGACCCTGCCACTGGCGGAGTCGATGCAGCGCCTGGTCGAGGATTGCGCCGCGGACATGGCCTGTGACACGGCCTATCCCGATCTGGGCGAGGTGCTGCGCGACGTCCTCGCGCGGTCGACGGCGGGGGACCTGGTGGTCGACGGCTCGACCATTCCGCTGCAACTGGTGCTCAACTTCTTTTCGCAACGCAACGATCGGTTCAACCTCGGCTCGCTCACGCCGTATATCCCCGCGATGGTGTACGAGTTGCACAGGGGCGACGACACGCCAACGATCGAAATGGTCGTGAAGGACTGGGATTTTTCGGTGCCGCAACAGGATGCGGACGCGGTTCTTGCGGCACGGCGGGACGACCTGACCGAGCAGCAGGTGCATCTTCTGCAAATGGCGCTGGGCGATGCCGCGATTATCGACGATGCCACAACGGCGCTCGGGATCGCCGTGGCTGACCTGCGCCGTCAGTTGCGCCGTGACCGCGTGCTGGGCCCGATGCCGGGATTGTTCGATGCCGAGTTGTCTGCCGCCGTTCCCGACACGATCGTGACCTCGGATGCCGCCCGCGCGACGCTGGAAGGGTATTCGGCGTTGCAGCTGGGTGCGCCGACGCGCGAAAGGTTGTCAAAGTTCGTCGAAACGCATTTCGAGGGGCCGCATCTTTCGCGACTGCTCGCCATAGTCGAGGCCATGACCGACGAGGAGATCGCCGCGGTCTTTGCCGACGCGGCGCAATCGGTGCAGACGCATACGTTGGAATTTCAGCAGAACTCCATCGATCTGATGCTCTATGCATGCCAGGAGGACATGCCCTACAATACGATGGAAGGTTACCGGCAGACGTCCGCGGAACAGCCTTTTGACGTGACGGCGTTTTTCGATGGAGCGGCGGCGGGTGTCTATACGGTTTGCACTGCGTTCACATCAACCCAGCGCGAAAATTGGCACGAGGTGGTGGAAAGCGATATTCCCACCGTCTCGATCGGGTCCGGATGGGACACGCAGACCGCTGCAAGCTGGGCGAAAGAAGCCACGCGCGGTCTGACCAATGCGCAGCACTTCTTCATCGCCGAGGCCGGTCACGGCGCGTTGGCCTATGTCGATTGCGTCGGAGACATGACCGCAGCCTTTGTGAACGATCCGACCCGGACGCTGGACAATTCCTGCGTCGAGGCGACAGCGGTTCCAGCGTTCCATATCGCACCGTGGGTCGACACGGCGCAGTAAACGCCCAAGCGAAACGGCGCCTGCTTGTCAGAACTGCAATCTGCCCGGGAAGGTGGTGCCGCTGAAGGGCATTGAAACCCTATATCATGTGGTTCCAATCTGTGTCACACACCCCGGTTTTTCAATAAAAACGGTAACTTCATCGTTTCATGCTGTTTCATGCTGTCGCGTTCTATACTATATATAGAGGTGGATTAAGAGGGGGACAGATATTTGCCCGCGCAACACAAGCTATCAGCCGCCAAGGTCAAGAATGCGAAACCCGGCAAGTATTCCGATGGCGCTGGTCTATGGCTCCACAAGCGTGAGGACGGCGGGGCTCAGTGGGTTCTCCGTGTCACTGTCCACGGCAGGCGCAGGGAAATGGGTCTCGGTGCCCTGAGCGATGTCAGCCTGAAAGAAGCTCGCGATTCTGCCGAGCGCTGGCGGGCCGTAGTGCGGGACGGGAAAGATCCGATCAAGGAACGAGAGCGCCTGCGCCGCGATGCGATGCGCGACGACCACACTCTATCCTCAGTGGCCGTGGAGGCATTCGAAGCCAAGAAGGCCGAATTGAAAGGCGACGGCAAGGCAGGCCGATGGTTCACTCCCCTCGAACTGCACGTCTTGCCGAAGATTGGAAAAGTCCCGGTCGAGGATATCGACCAGCGCGACATCAAGAACACCCTGGCACCTATCTGGCATACGAAGTCAGACACCGCGAGAAAGGCTCTAAACCGGCTTAACATCACCTTGAAGCATGCTGCTGCCATGGGACTCGATGTTGACGTTCAGGCAACGGAAAAAGCCAAGGCGTTGCTGGGCAAGTCCCGACATGAAGCACGCAATATTCCAGCGCTGCTTTGGCAAGAGGTGCCAAGCTTCTATAAAAGCCTTTCCGAGGGAACAGTGACGCACCTGGCCTTGAGGCTCCTGATTCTGACAGCTCTGCGCTCCAAGCCGATCCGGTTCTGTCGTCTTGATGAGATTGAAGGCGACGTGTGGACCGTTCCCGCCGAAAACATGAAGTCGCAGAAGGGATATGAACAGGAATTTCGGGTACCGCTGTCCGCAGAGGCCTTGGCCGTCATCGAGCAAGCCAAGCCGCTGGCGCGGGATGGCTACCTGTTCCCGAGTGTGCGTAGGGGCGTTCTCTCCGACGCGACGATGAGTGCATTGATGAAACGGCGCGGCATGGACGCCCGCCCGCATGGCTTCCGATCCAGCTTCAGAACCTGGTGCGCAGAGGCAACGAGTACGCCGGAGAACATTGCCGAGGTGGCTTTGGCGCACGTGACCGGAACGAAAGTTGCCCGTGCCTATCGCCGCACGGATTTCCTCGATCAACGCCGTGTTTTGATGGCCCGTTGGGCGGATCATGTCACCGGCGAAAACACAAGTGAGGTGTTTCGATTTGCCTAATTTTTGGGCATTAATTCTGCTTAAACCTTCCTGTGCCAGATTGCGGACAGTCCTAGAAGAAAGGTTTTAGAATGACGGACAAAATTCTTCGCTGCCGGGAAGTGCAGCACGCAATCGGTCTTAGCAGATCCACGATATACCGGATGATCGAGCGCGGTGATTTCCCGCGACCCCAAAAGCTTGGCCTGCGCGCCATTGGCTGGCGGGAAAGCGCGATTGAGGGTTGGATTGCTGATTGCGAGGCTGAGCCGTCATACACTTTTCGGGGTTGCCCACGATGAGTACCAAGATTTTTCCAGAGGTCATTGATGATGGTCACGAGCCACATCGGAGATTGGCTTGGCGTCTCAATTGTTCCGAAGAACTGATCGACGCCTGCTCGAAAGGGCTAGGGGTGCCAGAATGGATTTCGTCAAAACATATCGATCAAGTCAAAGAGGAAATCGATGCCCTCAACAAAGCCCGACAGTCCGCAAAGAACCTGGCTAGGCATTTGTCCCGGTTGGACCCTGAGAGCCAGCAGCTTCTGGTCCAAGCGGGTTGCATCACAATGTACCAGATTGACAAACTAGCCGAAGAACTAGGCCGAGACATCGGACAGTTGGATAAATTCAGAGCAACTCATCCGCGTCCCGGAGGGAGGAATCCAGCTGCTTATGCGGTCGCGAAATTAGTTCATCGGGCCTTCCGGGTTCTGGGAAAGCCGATAACGTGGGGCGTCTTCGAAGGGTCGCCAAGTACAGAGTACGGTCAAACCGTTGACTATGCTTTTGGCCTTTTCGGAATCGACAGCGACTGGCGGCGACCAGCAGAGGCTGTCCGGAGCGAGTACCTTCGCCGTCAAATGAAAACGAGCAACGCCATCGCAGCGTTTAAGGCAAACCAATTCAAAGAGAATTAATTTGGAGTTGGCATTTAGACGAAGCTGAACCCCGGAGAGCATAATAGGTCCAGAAGGGACACTGTTGGGGTGTTCCAGCAAGCAAGAGGCCCGAACGATGAAATATCTCAGCTTCAGCGAACTTCGCCAAAAGCTCGGCGGTCGCGGACGGTCAACGGTCTACAGGGACATCGAGGCAGGACGACTGCCCAAGCCCATCAAACTAGGCGGACGGCTGTACTGGATTGAGCGCCAGGTTGATGAGGCCCTGATCAGTCATCTGCAGGAAGCAGCGTGAAAGAAAACCCCACCCAAAGGTTCGGGCAGGGGCGGTATCTATCTGTGCGTACACATAGAAGATAACGCATCCGGCCCGTTCCTTCAAGACAAAGGTAACGAGCATGAATAAGAAAACAGACACTAAACCGCCTCAAAACACCCAATGGATCATTTCGAGGCTTGATCTACCGCGCCGTCGAGGCGGCGCGCGCTACGAGGTGCAACACGCGGACGGTGAGCGTGAAACCATCACCTTGAGCAATCGCAAAAGGCAAGTACTGGACGCGCTGGTCCGCAGCCCAATTTACTGCGCCAGCCCGGTTCGCCTGTCCGACATCGTTCTGCTTCTGCGGAATGAAAACGGGATCAACATCGAAACCGAATTCTTCCAGGAGAATGATGGGATCGAGAACACACGCTTCGGCATCTACGTCCTTGTAGACCAGGTGCGCTACCTCGGCGAAACCAGCACTGTCGCCAGTCCCGCTGTGGAAAGTGAGGCGGCATGACTGAGTGTTCACGTAAACCCGAGGATGACCTGAGGGGTTATGTGGAGGTCCGCGAAGGTTGGGGCGAGGAAATCGCCCCATACCGCTACCTGACGGTCTACTACGTCTATGACTGGTCCCGCCACCGGGACAGCGCGGCAATCGTCGGCAGCTTCGACACACGCCCCAAAGCTATCGCGTTCGCAAAAGAGTGGGCCGAGACGCATGGGCGAAACCTGGCGACGGCTGAGGTCATCCCCCTACGGAGGGAGGTTGCCCATGGCTGAACAGAACCTTCTGGCCTCGCGTCCGGTCGACGCTGCCCTGGACCTCGCTGCTAAGGGGTTTCCGGTCTTTCCGTGCGGGCAAGACAAGCGGCCACTGGTCAAGTGGACCAAAGAGGCGACGACAGACCCGCAGAGGGTCGAAAGCATGTGGCGTCAGCATCCCTACGCGATGATCGGGCTGCCGACAGGGCCTAAGTCCGGTCTCTACGTCATAGACCTCGATGTGGACAAGAACACCGGCGAAGCGGTTGGAGAAGCCAGCCTGAGCGCCCTTGGAATGGCCGACCTGATGGCTGAGGGCTTGAGCGTGTGCACCCCAAGCGGAGGGCGGCATATCTACTTCAGGCATCCGGGCGAAGGTTTCGGAAATTCAGCCAAGCGGCTCGGCAATGGCATAGATACCAGGGGAGACGGCGGCTACGTCATTGCTCCAGGATCCCAATTCGGAACCGACAGTTACCGCGCTGTCACCGGCAATCTTGACAAGGCGACACTGCCCGCCCTGCCCCAATCTGTGCGCGACCTGCTAGAGACGCCAAAAAAGGCATCGGAAGTTTTACACCTTGATGTCGGCAACCAATCCGCATGGGCCGACGCCGCGCTGTCAGGCGAACTCGGGAAGCTGATGGCGGCTCCGGAGGGCAGGAGAAATGATACCCTGAACACGGTGGCTTTTCGCCTCGGGCAAATCGTCGGTTCAGGACGGCTTGACGACTCACAGGTCCGTTGTCGGCTTCTTGGATCGGCCCAAGCAATCGGCTTGCCCGAGCAGGAAGCCATAGCCACCATTGAAAGCGGTCTGTCGGCGGGCATGCAGCACCCCCGCGAACCCTCTGGTGGCGAGGGCAACATGGCGCGGGCTGCCGCAATTTACCCTGCAGATGATGACAAGGAATTTATATGCGCCGCCTCGCTGGACGGCGTTCCCGTGCCCCCGCGCGAATGGCACGTGCCGGATATCATCCCTGCCGGAACCGTTACGTTGCTCAACGGCGATGGCGGTACAGGGAAAAGCTTGATTGCGCTCCAGTTGGCCGTAGCAACGGCGTTAGGTCGCCAATGGCTTGGACAGGAGTGCAAGAGCGGCACGGTCCTGTTCGTCAGTGCTGAGGACGACAAGAACGAACTGCACAGGCGGTTGGCAGATGTCGTCGCTGCAGAGGACATAACCTTCAGCGACCTCGACAAGCTCGTATTCCGTAGCTTGGCAGGCAAAGACGCGCTTCTCGCCTGCCCAGAGGGCAAAACGAACATCCTGAATGAAACGCCGCTGTTCCAAGTCATGGAACACTGGATCAGCCGCTATCGCCCGTCGCTTGTGGTATTTGACACGTTGGCCGACCTTTTCGGCGGGGATGAGAACAACCGAGCACAGGCCCGCCAGTTCATCGGGATATTGAAAGGCCTCGCTCTGAAACACGGGACGACCATCCCGTTGCTGGCTCACCCCTCGCTTTCTGGCATGGCCAGCGGCTCTGGGAGTTCCGGTTCGACGGGCTGGAACAACTCGGTTCGCTCACGCCTGTATTTCCGTCGGCTCAGGTCCGACGGTGAGGAAATCGATCCGGATGCCCGCGAGCTTGAAGTGATGAAGGCCAACTATGGACCTGCAGGTATCGTCCTGAAACTCCGGTGGCAAAACGGCGTATTCGTCACCGACACTTCGCAAGGCGGAACCCTCGACCGCATGGCGGCGGACGCCAAAGCGGAACGCGTTTTCCTGCGCCTTCTGGACGAATACACGGCACAAGGCCGTTTCGTTTCAGCCAGCCCATCCAGCACCTATGCCCCGGCTGCGTTCCAGGGGAATCCGAATGCCGAGGGGATGACAAAACGGGCCTTCAAGATGGCCATGGAAAGGCTGTTCCAGCGCGGGGTTATCACGGTGGCCGAGCACGGAAGTGGGGCCAAGGCCCGCAATCACATCGCCAGAAAAACGGAGCGCCAGGATGACTAGGGATAGGGTGCAACGCCGGTGCAACGCCGGTTCAACGGGGGGTGCAACGAGGGGTACAACGCCCGTGCAACGCCCGTGCAACGGGGTGCGACACACTCCCCTATATACCCCACTGGCGTTGCACCCGCCCTTGGCGGCGGGGTGCACGCCTCCGCTAGCCAGAAAGGCAGGGCGTGATGGCACGTAAAAACGCCTCGACAACGTACACCGACAAGACCGGCAAGTTTGCCGAGGGCAACCCTGGCCGCCCCAAGGGCGCACGCCACAAGACAACCCGTGCGGTCGAGGATCTTCTGGACGGAGAGGCCGAGGGTCTGACCCGCAAGGCGGTGGAATTGGCCCTCGAAGGCGACACGACCGCTCTACGCCTCTGCATGGAGCGCATAGCGCCCGCCAGGAAGGACACACCGGTCAATTTCGACCTTCCCCCCATGAAATCCGCCCAGGACGCCTCACAGGCCGCTCAGGCGGTCCTACAGGCCGTCTCAGAGGGTCAGCTAACCCCGCTGGAAGGCGCAAGCGTCATGGCGCTGGTGGAGGGCTACCGGAAAGCTCTGGAAACGACCGAACTGGAACAACGCATCGCAGCATTGGAGGCCACGAAATGACCGGGATCAGAAACAGGGTGGAACGACTGGAGCGGCAAGCGGGCTCGGGCCTCGTGGTTGCCCTTCTCAACGAAGAAACGACCCCTGGGTCATCCGACTGCGCATTCGTCGTCGTCGATGGACGCACGTGGCAGCAAGAGCCTGGCGAGGCCGATGCCGATTTCGTCGCACGCGTCCAGTCCGCAAACCGCAACGTGGTCGTGCTCGAAGCTGACGCAATCAACTTGTGACGGGCCGGGAAGAAGGAAGGGATACAGCATGAACCTGAGACACCGCATCAAAGCGCTGGAAACGCAAAACAGCCGACAGCCCTCGCCGGAGGGTGAAGGCAAACGGCGGCTAGCCGAATACCTAGACCGCATCGCTGAGCGGCAGGAACCGCCCGATGACCCCGAACGAGAACGTGCGTCCGAATTTCTCAAAAACGAATGGCCCGCAATCTTGGAGCGCATCCGTAGGAAAGCTGGAGGCAAGCATGTCGATTAAGAGAAGAATCGAAAAGCTTGAGGGCGCGAACGGCACTGGCTTCGAGATGCCGATATTCCTGGTGTCTTTCGTCGCTACGCAGGACGAAGACGCGGAATGCTCTTTGGCGCTCACGTCCGGCATGAAGTTCAAACGAACAGACAGCGAAACCGAGGGCGAATTCCTCATGCGGGTCTACGCGTCTCGTTGCGCGGACAAACCCATCGAACACCAGACAGACGATGAACTGGAAATCCTCGTTGCATCACAAGACGAGGAAGCAGCGCTTTCCCTGAGAAAGACAGGGAGCATTCCCGACGATGTTCTGAACACCGTCATCAACCGGCTGAAGGAAACAGCCTCACAGGAAAGAAATCAGGAGCAGTAAAATGAATATGGACGCCCGAATTATTCTAGGCGGTCAAAGCCCGGATCTGGTCAATACCCTCGCGCGGTCTACACAGGCGGCAGCACTGACCAACCAAAACCAGCGCAGGAACGCCTTGGCTGACGTCTACCGGACCCAAGGCCCTGCCATCATGCAAGGTGATCAGAACGCGCTGAACGCACTGTCACAGGTGGATCCGATGGCCGCAATGGATGTGCAGAGCAACCGTCTGGGCATGGAGCGGACCCGCCAGAGCATGCAGATTGATCGTGAGAAAATGGCGATGCTGCGTGACGAAGCGAAGCGCCAGGCCCGACTTGATGCGGCCAACCTCTCAGCAGAGCAGCGCAAGGCGACGGCTGACAAGCTCTCAGGTATCCTTCGTGGTGCGGCTGCGATGTACCAAGCGGGTGACCGCGATACCTACAATGCGTGGGTGCAGCACAACGGCCTTGACCCGAACCAATATCCGTTCGAGCAATTCCCTGCGCACCTCGCGCAGGCCACAGGCACCATCGAGGCGCTGACAGAGGTTCAGGAGTATGCCCAGGGGCCGCAAGATCCCGCAGCCATGCAGACCCTTCGTATCCGGGCGCAAGAGGCTGGCCTTCAACCGGGCACGCCGGAATACCAGGAGTTCATGCGCACGGGTGGACGCCCCGCAGAGTTCACGGAATTCGAGGGCGACGGTTTCAGTTATCGGACGGGCGTTGGTTCGCCCCCGGCAAGCAATGATCAACCGATCCCAACGACTGATGTTGAAACGCCGGATGAAGAAGCGGTCGGAAATGAAGCGTTTGGCCTGGAAGGCATATTGAAAGGCGTTGCGAACACCGTGACTGACGTTACGACTGGCACCGAAGCGTTCCCGGAGGCGGCGCGTCAATCCCGACTGTTTGCGGACCTCGAAACTGACCTGCTCGCGAAAATCTCGCAAAGCTTCGACCGCCAACCTGCGCAGCGATACATGGAAATCATCCGGGACACGCTTCCCCGCGCCGGAAACCTTACGCAAGGTCCGGCAGGTGCGCGAAACCGCATGAACGAATTACGGCAGCGGTTCATGGACGACCTTGCAACCCTGGAGCAGCAGGAAAAGGTTATCAGCCCGCAGAATCGCCGTGAAATCAGCGAAATCAGGAGCAAGGCCCTCGCTTTGCAGCAGGTCATTCGTCGGATTGATCGGGGCATTGCCAGCCTCGATGAACCCGGCACTGGCGGCGAAATCTCGCAGGAAGACCGCGAGTACCTCGAAAGCCTTGGACTGGAGGTCGACTGATGGCCACTTATGAAACCCTCATTACCAAATCTAAAGAGCTGAACGCTGCGGGCAGAAAGGACGACGCGCGCCGCGTGGCTGAAATCGCGCTAAAGATGCGGAAGGGTCAGCCGCAGGATCAATCCGACCCGATGGCGTTCGTGAACAAGGGCATTGCCCGCACGGTCGGCGGGGCTGTGGATCTGCTCAATCCCTTCGATGAGCCGCACGCGCTCAATCCATTTGACGAAGGTACAGGATCGGCTGCGCAGGGCCTGGAGAACGTCATGGAGGCGGGCGGTATTCGTGTCGCAGACCGTGACCCGCAGAACCTCATTGAGAGCTTTGCGCTTGGCACCGGGGACGCCGCAGGCTCCCTTCCCTCTGTTGCACTCGGGTTGAGAATGCTCAGCCAGGCGGGTGGAGCGGTCGGGCAGTATGCAGACGATGCCTTGCGCTCCATTTCCTCGAAAATGGGTGTCGGCGCGGAAATGACGGCAGGCGGCGTGTCACGCGTGGCCGAGGATGCGGCGGAAAGGGCCGGTGCCCCGGAGTGGGTGCAGAACACAGCGGCTGTAGCGGCCCCTGTGGCGGCTGCGGGCACGTTGGCGGGCTTGGGGCGCGCAGCAGGCTATACGGCGTCCAGGACGCCCATGGGGGCTCTTGCGGGGCGTGTGAAGGCGGAGATGGCCCCTTACACCAAGAGCGGCGCAACGGAAGTGGCGCGGGAGCGCGTTCAGACCCTTGCAGGTGGACCGGAGCGCGCAGATGAGTTGGGCCGAGGCATCAACCCGGATGATGAGTTTGGTTTGACGCCCGCGCAGCAGACCGGCGACCCGAACCTGTTGGCGCTGGAAGACCTGGCCGCACGGCAAAGCGTTGATGTTCGCGAACGCGTTGCGGAACAAGGGCGGCGCACGCAGCAAGTCGGCAGGGAACAGGTCGATGCTCTTGGGGGCGACGTCGAGGACACACAGCGTTTCTTTGCGAGGCAGCGCCAGGACTTCAAAAAGCGAATTGAAGGACAGGTAAACGATGCCCTCTCACAGGCCGACACGCGACTTTCCGAATTGCGGTCCCGCCAACTGGAAGGCGACATTAGCGATGACGTGGTTCGCGCCGTTGATAATGCGTTCAGCACCGCAAAGCTGGAAGAAGCGGACCTTTGGGCCGAGGTTGATTTTTCGGAAATGGTGCCGACGACAAACGCAAAGGCAACTGCGCAAAGCATCATTGAAGATACGCCATTTGCACTGCGCGGCATCATTCCCCGCGAAGCCAGAGACATCCTGGAGGCCGATCAGGTTTTCGGGGATCAGGCTTCGGTCAAGGAAATGCACGGTGCGTACTCGGCGCTACGCCAAAAGGCGCGGGAATTGCGTGCGCAACAGGAGCCGAACAGGCGGCAAATCGCGCTGACGGACAGGCTGGCGGATTCACTGCTGGAAGATATGGGCGCGTTTGATGGCTCGACGGCGGCAGGTGCGGCTATGAACCGGGCGCGTGCCTATTCAGCGGGAATGCACGAGGTTTTCGACCAAGGCGCGGTCGGTCGGATCACGCAGCAAAAACGGTCTGGCGAAGCTGCCGTTGAACCGGAGGCCGCACTGCGTTCGACGGTTGGGCGTGGTGGTCCGCAGGGCGCAAAGGATGCAGAACGGCTTTCGCGTGCGGGTGGCGACCGGGCGGATTACGGCATTGAAGAATTCGTAAAAAGCCGGTTTGGCGAGAAAGCCTTTACCGCGAGGGGTGAATTTACAAGCGCAGGTGCGCGTGGTTTCATGCGGAAGAACGAGGAATTGCTGCGCCGTTACCCGGAGCTGCGGGCCGAATTGCTGGAAGCCGTGGGTCAGCGGGAAACGGCAGAAAGCCTCTCGGCGCGCATGTCGCGACGGATAGCCGACATAGAGAATGCAAAGAGAAGCGCCACCCAAAAGTTCCTTGGGGAACAGCCAGAAAAAGCCATAGGGGCATTGTTCAATGCGCAGAACCCGACGCGGGCGGCGCGTCTCACAGCCAACGCGGCCCGCAAAGACAAGAGTGGGGCGGCTACTCGCGGCCTTAAGGGTGCTGTTGCTAAGTACCTGATTTCCAGCGCCAGCAAGCATGTGCAGGGCGAGACGGTGTTCTCGGGTAATGCACTTGCGGCAGAAATCGAAAAGCCCGAAATCAAGCGCGTCATCAATCAGATCATGACGGAGAACGAGCGGGCGCGACTGCGCACGATTGCCCGCGCTCTTTCCAGGGCAGAGAACGCCCAGGCCAACGCATCCAACGTGGGCGAGAGCCTTTCAGGTGCACAGGCAAACCAGATGCTTTCCACAATCGCGCGCATCATTGCGGCACGACAGGGCGCGCAGCTTGGCGGTGGCTCAGGTGGATCGATTCAGACTGCACAGATGGCGTCCAGTCGAACGCGGGACATGCTGAACCGCCTCGCATCTGACAAAGCTTCGCAGCTTATCTCAGATGCCATCACGGATCCCGATTTGATGAAGGCCCTGCTGCGCGGACGCGGCACGGCGAAGGCGCAGGATGACTTCGTGCCGTACCTCCTGCCCTACGTGATTGGCGGCGCGGCTACAGTCGCGGCAGAGATGGAGGAAAGCAGATGACCGGATTTGCCAAGCGTGTTGCCCGATTGGAGGGCAACCGCACTTCCACGAAAGGCTGGGTTCTTGCGAACGCCCCCGCGAATTGGCCGGAGGAGAGATGCCTGAGGCGAGCCTTCGAGTTGCTGCAGGATGACCTCGATCAGGCCGATGCGACGGTGGATGTCCGCAGGCAGGAAGGTCTGTCAGACGTATCTATCGTGTACGCCACAGAAGACCTGTCCAGAGCGCTGAGGAGCGTGGCTGACCAGCGAAGGCGTATT